>CAVWOS010000016.1:0-1589496 GCA_963756705.1 uncultured Actinomycetota bacterium
TCCCAATGCCCCGGGACCGCGCGGTCCGCGGCCTCTGCAGGACGTTGACTGAGGACGACATCCGCGGTGACATGCCCTTGCGGCTTGTTCCGTGACCTCGACCGAGGCTCTCGAAGCGCCCGCCCGGTGCGCAGGCAGGCGACCAGCTCACGCTTGAGCGCACCACGGCCCTCGATGAACAGCGACTGGTAGATCGCCTCGTGGCTGATGCGCATGGACTCATCCTCGGGGAAGTCGGCCTTCAACCGGTGCGAGATCTGTTCCGGGCTCCATGCTGTCGCCCACCGCCTGTCTTGCCGGTGCGGCTTGTTCAGCCCCTTCCACGGAGGCGTCTGCGGTCCCGCGACGACCGTCCCGTCAGGCCGGTGAACGATCCCCGACAACCTCTCCTGAACGTACTCACGCAACCGGTCGTTGCCCAGGAGCTTCGCGCTCTTCGGGCGCTTGGCCGCCTGCTGAGCCTTCCACTGGGCGACCGTCGCGCGGTACTCCTGCTTGCCGCCGCGCGTGGCGGCGTTGCGGCGCAGTTCGCGAGAGATTGTCCCGGGGTCACGCCCCAGGGCGCGGGCGATCTCGCGCACGCCCTTGCTCATCGCCATGAGGATCGCAATCTCCTCGCGCTCCTCGAACGTGAGGTACCGGCCCGAGGGCTCGGCCAACGAGATCGGAGGCATGCCGCCAGCGTGACGAAACCACCTCGCACCCACCGGCCACGACACGCCGACCGCCAACGACGCCTCCACCGTCGTGACCCCCGTGGCGATCAGTCGCCAGAACTGGCGCTGCACGACCCGAGACGGATCAGGCCGCCCCGGCGAACGCATCGCCGGCCGCAACGCACGGTCAGCGCGCCACTGCCGACGCCGCCCCTCCGGAACATCGCTGGTCTTCAAACTCCAGTCCGCCGTGGCCACGTCGCACACCTCCGAGATCAGGGTGTTGCGACGACCGGTTGAATCCGCCCACGGAGTCGTGATCGCAGTGCGCCGAAACGCGGTGGGGCGCCGCCCGCCCGATCTGTGCAGGGTGCCTCCTGCGTCCGATGACAACGTGGCCGAGCGGACACGCGCCGAGATCCGCGTAGCACCGCGCTGCCCGACCCGAACGGGCGCAGAGTCGCCCCGGTCACCAACGGACACAATCCATCGAGCCGGTGAGCCAGCCGCGCCGCGTGGTTGCCACAGGGTTCGCGGCGGGAGAGGGTAGGAAAACGAAGCGTCCCTCCTCACTTCGCTTGAGGAGGGACGCTGTCGTGCCCTGGGTCAGCTCAACGCCTGGCCTACGGTGTCACTGCGGCCAACGAGTCCGCGGCCGCGGCGCGCACGAAGTCCGCCCACGCCGCCGGCGTGAAGGCCAGCTGGGGCCCACACGCATCCTTGGAGTCACGCACGAGCACCTCAGCCGCCGACGGGACCGCGCACTCTATGCAGTCCCCTCCGTTCTGGCCGCTGTAGCTGCTCTTGCGCCACACGATTTCCTGTGTCAACGGGCTGTTCTCCCTTTCCGGTTGATCTTCCACAGTTCCGCTTGCATGCGGAGGCCAGGCACTCGACCTGGGCGTCTCCACTCCCAGAGTCTCCCCTAGAGTTGCGTAGTTCCATAGGGACGGCAGCTTCGTCCCATCGTCGGCGCACCGGTCGAGCGGGCCTGCGTGTCCCAGCTCCGCGACTCTTGGGCAGCCCTCATCTCAGAAGGACGACAAAGCCGCCCGGATCATGGCTTCGGACTCAGAATCCGACGCGGCCAGCTCTTCCAACCGGCTGTACGCCGCTACGAACGGCTTCACCATCCCGCCGTCGGAGAGCACACCACCGTCGACGAGGTTCTCCAGACACGCCAGTTCGCCGACGGTCTCGTCCTCGAAGTTCCACAGGGTGAACGGGCCGTGCATGGCGGGGTGGGCACCAGCCGAGAACGGGAGAATCCGAACAGTGACGTTGGGTTCTTCGGCGAGGCTGAGAAGTCGCTGAAGCTGGTTCCGCATGACGTCGGCCCTCCCCACCGGGCGGCGGATGATCGCCTCGTTCAGGATGATCGTCACCGTGGGCCGGGTACCGCTCCGGGTCAGAACGCTCTGCCGCTTCCTCCTGACCTCTGCGTGGGTTTCCTGGGTCGCCTCGGTGGTGTCCTCCGACAGACTGAGGATGGCCCTCGCATACCCCGGGTCCTGGGCAAGTCCAGGGATGAACTCGGACTGGTAGATGCGGATGGTCTTGGCCGCAGCCTCCAGGCCGAGGCACGCCTGGAACCAGGCCGGGATCAGCCCCTTGTAGGGCTTCAGGTCCCACCAGTCCTTCTTGGTCTTCGTGATCAGCGCGTAGTTCTCGAGCTCCTCGCGAAGCTCGCGGGGCGCCTCGTAGAGATCGCACAGCACGCGGACATCGCCGATCTCGACTGCGGTGTCCTTCGTCTCCAATCGCGTCATCCGAGCCGTCGACCAGCCGAACTGCTTCGCGACAGCCGAGGCTGTGAGCCCTCGAGCCTCGCGCAGCCGGCGGAGTTGGAGGCGAAGGAGGATGCGGCACAACGCGACCGACCTGTCGTCAGTGACAGCCAACTGTGCTCCTTGGTCGATGACTTGTCGTCAGTCTGACGTGCCTCGGGGCATCAGCAACGACTCCGCGACGCAACGACCTTAGCCGTGTGGAGAGCCGGACCTCCACCGAGGATCCACTTTGAGAAAATTTCGCAACGCGACTTTACGTAGCGAAGAAGTCACTGCCATACTCCGAGCGTCGCAACAGCAGGCATCTGGTTGTTCACGATGAGTAGGCACTGACGCGCCTACTCCGCCATGTCCTTGGACGAGGAGGTAAGTCCCATGCCGATCACCTCACAGTTCCCCGCGCGCGATGCCGCTGGCACTGCGCCGAGGGCTGTGACGACTTGGCCGCAGGAACCCCAGTCCGTCTCCCTCGCCCGCATCGCCCTCCGCGAGGCGCTGAACGGCTGGGGCCTGGCCGACGTGGCGGACGCCGCCGGGCTGGTTCTGACCGAGCTGATGACGAACGTCCTGCGTCACGCACGCACTTCGACCGGCGGCATCGAGGTCCGCTACGCACCGTGGGCTGAGGGCGGCGTACGCCTGGAGGTACTGGACGGGGACACTGCTCACCAGCCTCGCATGCGAGGTGCTGACCCGGAGGCTGGCAACGGCCTGGGCCTCCGGCTGGTGCACGACATCACCGGCGGCAGATGGGGGACGGAGACCCACCCTGGGGAGGGCAAGCTCGTATGGGCGAACGTGCCAGCATCGTGATCCGCTGGCTTGGCCGCCAAGCCGGCCTTCTCTAGTCGCTCTCCAAACTGCCGTGTCATTGCTAGTCGTTGTGCTGCTCAGACAGCGCTGACCGTCCGCGGAACCCGGAACGCCGGCTGCCTTCGTCCCGTCCCCTTCCCTGGCTCACGACTGTGCGGCTCGGACGGAATCGGCACTTCCTTGATGCAGCCTCCGCTCTGTTTCCGGCTGCCACCGTCAGCCCATCCGACCACGCCGTCATCTTGAGGAACCACTCTGGCCATGGACAGTTTCACCACCACGAACTCACCTGCTGCGGCCGGGGAGCAGCACAAGCACTCGGCCCCGGGCTGTCCGCGTGTGTGCGGAGAGCCTGCCGTTCTGCCCACCGACCTGGTCTTCACGGCGCTGAGGTACACGGACCGGCCGGGGATCGAGCTGGTCGACATCCGGGAAGTGCGCTGCACCCTTGAGGCCCACCCCACCGGCGACCACTACGCGTTCATTGTGGAGACCTCCTCCACTACCAGCGCGTGGACGAGGTGGAGCCGAGGGGCCGGCCCCCGGGTGGTCCTCGTCCTGCCCGACTGCCCCGCCACCGGATCCGGCAACGAGGCCTGCTCCGAGTACGAGCATCACCGCGGCGGTCACACCTGGCAGGTCGACGACCCCTGCGGCCGCGACGGATTCGCGAAATGAACGCTCGTCCTCATACCCGTGCCCGCCCACGCCTACTGGACCACGAACCGGAAGCCGTCACCTGGGCACGCAAGA
The DNA here is from genome assembly GCA_963756705.1 of uncultured Actinomycetota bacterium. Classification (GTDB taxonomy): domain Bacteria; phylum Actinomycetota; class Actinomycetes; order Streptomycetales; family Streptomycetaceae; genus Actinacidiphila. The sequence goes on from CAVWOS010000016.1 coordinate 4,013, forward strand.
AGGCCGGCCTGACCAAACGGGCGCTCGCCGACCTCGTGGGCATCTCCGAGCAGCTCATGGGCGAGATCGAGTCGGGCTGGCGCAACGCCACCCCGGCCAACCTCCGCAAGATCGCCGACGCCCTCAACTGCCCCCTGGTCAGCCTCGAAAGCAAGCGTCGCAGCCCGACCTCGAACCTCGGATGCCCTGAGCACCCGTGCGCATGCCCGCCATCAGCCCGCTCGTGAACACCGGGACGAAAGCTACCTCGCCATGACCTCCACAACCGCCTCAGAGACTCCGCACACCCCGCACACGCAGAACGTCGACGACGTCGACATCGACAGTGGCAGCAGCGCGACCTTCCTGCGCAGTGTCGGAAAGATCATCGCGGCGCTGCGCAGGCAGGCCGGGCTGACGCAGGCGGAGTTGGGGGTGCGGATCGGTTACGGCGAGGAGATGGTCTCCAAGGTCGAGCGGGGGATCCGGATCCCCAAGCCGGAGTTCATCGACAACGCCGCGCGTGTCCTGAACGACCACGCCGGTGTGCTCGCCGCGTTCAAGGACGAACTCACCCGCGTCAGGTACGCCGACATCCTCGGCAAGGTCCACGCCGAGGAAGCCCACGCCGTCAGCATCCACGCGTACGACACCCACGTCGTCAACGCGCTGCTCCAGACCGAGGACTACATGGGCGCGCTGCTGACCATGCGGACTCCGCCTCTTCCGGTCGCGGCTATCCAGCACCGCGTCACCGCCGGCCTGCGCCGGCAGCAGGTCCTGCACCGTGATCCCCCGCCCATCGTGAGCTTCGTGATGGACGAGACGCTTCTGCGCCGCCCCTACGGCGGAGTCGCTGTCCTGCGCGCTCAGCTCGAGCACTTGGCGGCGCTAGCCCGGCTGCCGCACGTCGACCTCCAGGTGATGCCGCTGGACCAGGAACACCACGCCGGGATCGACGGCCCCTTCACCCTGATGGACACCCGTAAGCACACCCGCAACGCGTACGTCGAAGTCCAGGGCATGCGCATCCACACCGAACGCGACCGTGTCCGCGACCTCGAAGCCACCTACAGCCGCCTCCGCGCCCAAGCCCTCTCACCACAGGACACGCTGGGCCACTTGGAGAAGCTCCGCTCGGGTCTGGGCTGACCAAGCGTGAAGGTCGCACGCCTGTCAGCCCCAAGCTCGCGCATGCGCGAAACACAATGAAAGGGATGTTTACATGGCAATCGTACGCGGTGAGGCGCTCTACAAGCAGGTGGCCGCCGAGATCCGCGAAGCCCTCCAGGCCGGCACCTACCGGCCGGGCCAGCCCCTCCCTTCGGAAACCCGCCTCATGGGCACGTACAGGGTCTCGCGTCCCACGGTCCGCCAGGCCGTCAGCGTGCTCCGAGTCGAGGGGCTCGTGGACGTCATCCAGGGCAAGGGGGCATTCGTCCGTGACGTCCACGCCACCTGCGGCGCGCCCGCCACCGCTGACCGCACCATCACCCGCAGCGGACAGCACTACCAGACCCACCCCGGCGGGTGGGCCCCAGCCGAAAAGCCCACCATCCACCGCGTGCGCACCAACCGCACCGGCGCGCTCCTCCTCGGGCTCGGCGAAGAAGACCTCGTGACCGCGTGCGACCGGCTCCTGATCCACGAACCCACCGGGAGCCGCGCCCTCCACCGCATGCTCTTCCCCGAAGCCGTTATCGAGGACACCCCGTTGGCCCCCGAGGCAGAGCCGGAGCAGGCATACACGCTCCTCGCCTCCGCCGGGCACCAGCTCACCTGGCACGAGACCGTACGCACCCGGCTTCCGCAGCCCGACGAACGCGCCGCCCTGAACCTGCCCGAGGCAACCCCGATCCTGATCGCCTACCGCGCCACCTGCGACGCCGACGACCACGACCGGCCCCTGACCCTCGAAGAGACGCGCATGGCTGGCGACCGGGGCGAACTCGCCTACACCATTCTCGCCCAGGATCCCCAACTCCGCCGCGACCCCCAGCGACCGCGGCTGAGGAACTCGCCGTAGGCACCGGCATCCGTCAGTCGACCTCGTCGAACACTCCGCATTCACACCACGCCGCGAGCCGTTCGCCGTCCATCATGAGCGCTTGGGTCGCGACGTCCTCCAACGTGACCGAGTGATCACCCAGTTCAACCAGGTACGCCAGAGCATCGGCGAGCGCCATCGCAGAAGTACGATCCGCGAGGTCGCCCGGAGGATCCTGCGCCAAGGCCCCGGCGGCAGCCGCAGCGTGGCGAAGCCACCGGTCCGGGCTGAGAGGGCACGTATCGGAATGGACGGTCAAGGGCTGCTCCCCAAGTAGGACGGTGCGGCGAAGCGCGTCGCCGGTGCCGTCCTGGTTCCGTCGTGTTCCTCCGCAAGGGCGACGGGGTGATTGCGGAGCAGGAGGTGACCGTCCGGGCCAGGACCACGTCGGCGGTCACTGAGCTTGCTCACGTGTTCACGCTGCCGGGCGAGGAACCCGCGGGTGAGGGTCGGGTGGTCAGGCGGCGGTCCCGTCGGGGCGGATCGGGGCGGGCAGGACGCGTAGTCGCTCGACGAGTTCGACTGCCGGGGCGACGGTGGAACTGTCGAGCAGGCGCCCGAGCCGTGCCAGGCGCTCGCGGGCAGTTGCCCGTAGCCTGGGCGGCGGGATGAGGTCGAGCACGCCGAGCGCGCGGTCGGCCGCCTGCTCCGGGGTGTCGCGGGCTTCGGCGAGTGCCAGGACGAGGGTGGCCGCAGCCCATCCCGGGGTCTGCGCGGGCGCGGCGGCGATGGACTGGCGGGCGACGTCCGCCGCCCGGTCGAAACGTTGAAGGGTGAGGTGGGCTTCGGCGACGTGCAGGCGGTGCTCTGCGCGGTCGTAGCCGAAGCGGCCGGGCATCTCCTCAGCCGAGCGCATGATCTCGTCGCTCTCGGCGATGACGTCGTCGGCCTCGCCGGGCCGGTCGAGGGCGGCCAGCGTGGGGAGCAGGGCCCAGCCCAGGAGTTGGGCCCGGCGCAGACCCTGCGGGGCGTGCTGGAGACCGTAGTCGGCGTGTTCGCGAGCGTGTTCCCAGTCCTGGCGGGCGGTGGCGACCATGGACAGCGCTCCGCTCGCCCAGGCCGTGAGCGCCGGCTCCTGCGTGGACTGGCCGAACGTGCACGCGAGGGTGAGGTGCGCCCGGGCACCAGGACGATCGGCCAGGTGGAAGCACAGGTTGCCGAGCAGCGCGGACAGCCATCCGACCTGCCGCCGAAGGGCTCGGCCAGTCGCGGGATCCGCGGCGGCGATGGCGCCGGACAGCAGGTTGCGGGTGCCGCGGACCTCGTCGAACAGCAGGGCCGGCGGGTGCTTGCTGTAGTTGAGCGCGTAGTGCTCGACCGCAGCCTCGGCCAGCGCGACCAAGGCCGGAGAGCCGCCGGGCGCGTCCAGAACAGCCCATTGCACGGATTCGCGGATGGCGGGCAGCCCGCTGGCGGTCGTCATGGAACCCTCTCGGCCGATGGTCAACTCCTCGCGCTGGTGCCGACCGTAGCCCAGGAGCGGCGGGGACGCGCAGGTGCTGCACCACAGGCAGCGTGTCGCCAGACCGAGTTGATCGGGGCGGGCACCGTAGGCCCGGGAGATCATCAACCGGTACTCGTCCCCCGGCTCCTCCTGCCCATGCTCATACCGGCACAGCATCGCCGGCGTCAGACCCGGCGGCAGCAGCCCGTCCTCCCGGTAGGCGGCCGCCACCTCACCGATCACCTGCGGCCGCGACCAGCCCAACGCCAGCCGCCACGCCTCCAGAGCCGTGAGCTCAGGAAGCGCGGACCGCAACGTCGTGACGATCCGCTCCTGGGAGTGCCCGTCCCGCTGACACTGGGCGCGGATCCGAGCCGCCTCACGCTGAATCTCCGTCCGACGACCTCGACTGATCCCGCCCATCCCCCGCCCCTCCGCCGCTCCGTCACGTGCCCTCATCCGCTTCAGCCCTCCCAGCACCAGGCGGTCATTGAGTGGGCCAGTCAATGGTTGTACGGAAGAGCAGCAATGACGACCCGTCAGTTAACGATGCACTGTGGAGGCGGCGACTTTCGGGCGTTGATGACGGCGTCACTACGCCAATCGCCTCTCGCCTGGGATCGACACAAGTCCAGCCTGCCTTGATCGAATGCTTGCCGACTCGCTCGCACCCCTCGTGGGGCGCGCATGCCGCCCCCGTGACCGAACCCGAAGGGATCGCCATGGATCTCAGCACGGTGTCGATGCCGTCCGGCGTCTTCACCATCGGCAAGACCTTCGACTTCGAGGCCGGTCACCGGTTGTCCGGGCTGTCACCCGAGCACAAGTGCTCCCGCCAGCACGGGCACAGCTACCAGGTCGAGGTCATCCTCACCGCGCCCGCTCTGGAGGAACCTGGCTTCGTCACCGACTTCGGGGCCCTCGCTCCCTTCAAGGAGTTCCTGGACGCCGAACTCGACCACCACAACCTCCACGAGATCCTCCCCTTCGACCCGACCTCCGAACGTCTCGCCCAGTTCCTGGCCGGCTGGTTCGTCCAGCACCTGCAGGCCGACATCCCCGGACGCCTGATCGCCGTCCGGGTGCGCGAGACCGAGCGCAGTTGGGCCCGCTTCGACCTGGAGGAGCGGTGACCGCCCCTCCCAAGGCCCCTCTCGCGCTCGCGGCAGGCGGCGCCGGGCCCCGGTTGATCGTCGCGGAGTGCTTCGGCATCGAGAAGCCGACGTTCCAGGGCGAGGGCCCCAGCTGTGGGCACCCGGCCGTGTTCATCCGCCTGTCCCGCTGCAACCTGACCTGCCGCCGCTGCGACACCAAGTACACCTGGGACTGGACCCGGTTCGACCCTCGCAAGGAGTCGACGAGGCGTACGGTCGCGGAACTGGTCGCCTGGGCCACGTCCTCACCGGTCGAGCTGGTCGTGATCACCGGCGGAGAACCGCTGCTCCAGCAGGAGCGTCTGGTGCCGCTCGTCGAACAGCTGCTGGCCGCCGGGAAGCGGGTGGAGATCGAGACGAACGGCACCATCACGCCGGCACCCGAGCTGATAGTCGACAGCGTCCGCTTCAACGTCTCCCCCAAGATCGCCAGCTTCGGCATGGACGAGGCCAAGAGCGTGGTGCCCACCGCGCTGGAGGCGTTCGTGGCGTCCAGGCGGGCGGCGTTCAAGTTCGTCGCGTCGTCGGGGGCCGACCTCGACCGCATCGCCGAGCTGGCCGACGCCCACCGGCTCACGCCGGTGTGGGTGATGCCCGAAGGCACCACCGCGGACACGATCACCGCCACAACCCGGATCCTCGCGGACGCGGTCGCGGCCCGACGCTGGCACCTCACCACCCGCCTTCACGTACTCGCCTTCGCCGACACCCGAGGCCGCTGAGCCCCCAGCCTGCTCCGTTCCCCAGCCCCTGGAAGCGAGACAAGCCCATGCCGACATCCGTCGCCTGCTCCGAGCCGGACCTGAACCCCGTCCCCGCTCCCCGCAGCGCGGCCATTGACACCAGCCGGGTCGCCCGCCTGATCACACAGCTCCTGGTCGCGTTGGGCGAGGACCCCGCCCGCGAGGGCCTGGCCGGCACCCCGGACCGCGTCGCATCCTGGTGGCGCACCTTCCTCTCCCCGGACGACGCCGCGATGACCACCTGCTTCACCGAATCCCAGCTGGGCGATCAGCTGGTCGTCGTCGGGGGCATGAGCGTGTGGAGTCTGTGCGAGCACCACATGCTGCCCATGGGCTTGCAGGTCGCAGCTGGTTACGTCCCGAACCGCGCGGTGGTGGGGCTGTCGAAGTTCGGCCGGATCGCCCAGCACTACGCCGGCCGACTCCAGGTCCAGGAACGCTTCACCCGTCAGGTCGCCGCCGAACTCGTGGGCGTCATCGGGAGCGAGGACGTTGCTGTCACCGTCCGCGGTGTCCACCTGTGCATGAGCATGCGCGGCGTGCGGATGGAAGCCGCCCGCACCACCACGGTGCACACCGGCGGCCGGTTCAGAAGCGACCCGGTCCTCTCCCAGCAGTTCCTCACCATCGCGGCCGCCCAGTGGAACGCGGCCTGATTCCGACCGGCAAGCAGATCAAGAAGGAGGTGCAGCAGATGGCCACGTCCCCGATGTCGCCCGCGCCCAACCCTGACCGGCCCGCTCCCCGGTACCTGACGTGGGACGACGTCGGCGCCGCCACACAGGCCCTCGCCGAGCAAGTGACGGCCGGTGGGATGCCGCAGGCCATGGTGGGCATCGTGCGCGGCGGCATGATCCCGGCCGTGTGGCTCTCCCACCGTCTCGGGACCCGCGACGTACGGACCGTCGAGGTCACCCGCACCACCGCAGACTGCATCAACGCCGCCAAGACTCTTCTGCCGACCGTCCGCAACCCCGCCTCGCTCGGCGACCTGGCGGGCTTGGACGTGCTGCTCGTCGACGACATCGCCGGCAGCGGCGCGACCCTTGCCCACACGGCCGACCTGCTCCGCGGCCTGGGACCCGCCCGGGTGCGCACCGCGGTCCTCACTGTGAACCGGGCCAACTGGACCCAGGAGGCCGACCCCGACCTGGTCATCGATCACATCGCATCGCTCAACGACACCTGGATCGTTTTCCCGTGGGAGGGACAGCATGAGCGCTGAGCTGAGCAAGCAGTGCCGGCCCCGACCGGGCGCTCCGGTGGTGGCTGCCGGCCGGGCGCTGTGGGTGAGTGTGGAGGGCATCAACGGGGTGGGCAAGACCACGGCCGTTCGCGCGGTGGCCGCCTCGCTCGGCTCGCGGTGCCTGCGGCTGGACGAGCTGACCGACCAGGCCTCCGACACACTGCCCGGCCAGGTGATCGCCGCCCTCGCCGCAGGCGGGGACGTCTGCCTGCGGACCGGGCATCCGGTCGTTGAGACGCTCGCGCTGCTGGCGCTGAAGTTCCGCGAGTTCGAACGCCTCACCCCCGAACTGCTGAACGGTGTCGACCTGATCCTTGAGGACCGCGGCGTGGACAGCGTGGCCGTGTGCCAGGGGGCGATCCTGCACGACGAGCACCCGGCCATGCCCGCCCGGGCGGTGGCGGAACAGATCCTGTCCACCGCCCGCCGGTGGCGGTCGATGCCGGACGCCACCCTCCTGCTGACCGGCGACCGCGAGGTCTGCGTGGCCCGGTTCGCCGCCCGGATCGGGCGCACACTGCCGGCGAGCGCCCTGGAAGTGATCGAGCAGACCGACTACCTGTACCGGGGGCTGGCCGCTGCCGAGCCGGACAGGTTCATCGTGATCGATGTGACCGGCCACGGCTCGGAGGAGACCGGCAAGGCCGTCGAGGACGCTGTGCGTGCCCTCATGCAACAGCGGGAGGTCAGCCGTGCTTCATGACATCACCGTGCTGTGGGCGCTGCGGTCGCCCTGCTCGTTCGGCTGCCCGCACTGCTACTTCGGGGAGCTGGCCGACCACAAGGAGACGCTCCCCGAGGGGCCGGGCGTGCTGTCCCACATCCCGGTCCGCGACCTCGACCGCACCGTCATGGAGGAGTTCGCGCAGTCCCTGGCCGGCTCGCCGGTCGAACGGGTCATCCTGGCCGGCGGCGAGCCGCTGGACTGGCTGCCCACGCTGAGCCTGATCAAGACGATCAAGGACGCCGGGTGTGAGGTCGTCGTCGCGACCAACGGCGTGCCGCTCACCCGCCCCGGCATCGCCCGGCGGCTCGTCGAACTCGGCGTAGACGGGGTCTCGGTGTCCCTGGACAGCGCGGATGCAGGCATCAACGATCTGCTGCGGCCGTCCCGTTCCGGCCGGGTCGGCCACCGCGAGGTCCTGGACGGCATCCGTACCTTGCTGAGCGAGCGGGGCTCCGGGCCGGGTCCACGGGTCGGCATCTACACCGTGGTCATGCGCGACCGGCCGCAGGAGATCACCGACGTCGCCCGGCTCGCCTCCGACGTCGGCGTCGATTACTACGTTCCCCAGCCCATCTCTCTGCCTCCCGACCACAAGCTCTTCGCCGAGCGGTGCCACGTGCCCGGGGATGTCCCTGCGGTCGAGGACCAACTGCGCCGCCTTCAGGTGAATCCCCGCGGGCTCGCCATCCCCGACCCTTCTTACATGCGGCAGTTCCTCGCCTCGATCTCGACGCAGGACAGCGGTCAGGTCGCGGACTGCTTCGGCGGGGCGCAGCTGTTCTTCATCCAGCCCGACGGTTCGCTGTGGGACTGCCCGTCCGACCGGCGGATCGCCGCCACCGCCCCCTCGCAGCGGCGCAGCATCGTCGGAGCCGACGCGCGGAACCTGTTCGACGGGCGCCCGTCGTGTACGGACTGCTCTCACTTCTCCCGGGACTGCGTGAACATGGGCCCGCTCGTGCTCGGCATGCCCCGCCTCCTCGCACGGGAGGCAACGTGACCGGCCTGCCGCCGCTCCCCCGGGCGGAGGACCTCGGCGGCAGCGTGCTGGCGGCGCTGTCCCGCATGCCCGATCCTACGGGCGCCGAGTGCACCACCCGGTTCGAGCACGACCTCACCCGGGTGTTCGCCCAACGGCACGCGGTCGCGGTGTCCTCCGGCACGACGGCCCTGCACACCGCGCTGTCGGCGGTCGGAGTCGGGCCGGGCGACGAGGTCCTGCTGCCGGCGCTCACCGTCATCATGACCGCCCAGCCGGTCGTCCGGCTCGGCGCATACCCGGTGTTCGTCGACAGCGACCCCGACACCCTCGACCTCGACTACACCGACGCCGCTTCCAAGGTCACGGCCCGGTCCAAGGCGATCGTCCCGGTGCACCTGTGGGGCAGGATGGGCGACCCGGCCCGCCTCCGCACGTTCGCCGCGGAACGGGCGCTCACCATCGTCGAGGACGCCGCCCAGGCCGCCGGAACGTCGCGCGCTGGCGTCCCGGCCGGCTCGGTCGGCGCGGCAGGGTGCTTCAGCACGAAGGACGGCAAGATCCTCTGGAGCGGTGAGGGCGGCTTCGTCCTCACCGATGATCCCGATCTCGCCGCCCACGGCCGGGCCTTCCGCGGCCACTGGCTGACGCCCCCGCCCGGCAGCCGCCCCCAGCAACGGCTCGGGCTCCCGGGGCGTATGCCCGAGCTGATCGCAGCGCTCGCCCGGGCCAACCTGCGCCGCTTCCCGGCCCTTCTGGAGCGCCGCCGCACCCAAACCGCCTACCTACTGCGCGCCCTGGCCGGCGCCCGCGACCTCACGCCTCTCCAGCCGGCGGCAGACGAGACGTGGAACCACTACTCCCCGCTCCTGCACATCGGCCTGCCCAACCCCCGGGCCTTCGCCGAGCACCTCGCCCAGTGCGAAGTGCCCAGCTCCACCGGCAGCTTCCGCCTGGTGCCGTGCGACACCCGGCCTATGTTCACCGGCGGTGACCGGGCGCCGTGCCGCGGCACCGCCCAGATCCTGGACCGCACCCTCGCCCTCGTCCTGACCGAGCGCGACGACGAAGTGGCCCTCGACCGCTACGCCGCCGTCATCACCCGGGAGGCCGCCGCATGGCGCGCCTGACCAGCTCTCTCACGCCCGCACCCGCCGAACACCGCGTCGGGCGCTCCGCAGTCCTCGTCCCCGAAGGGATGCCGCAGCATGACGATCACACCGTTACGTCCCCCGTGCAGCCGCGGCCCGCTGATCTCCGCCGAGGGCCTCAACGGAGTCGGCAAGACCTACCTCACCAACCGTGCCGTCGAGGCCCTCGCGACCAAGCCGTTGATGCTGGACGAGTTCTCCCAGCGGACGCGCGGACGGCAGGGTCTCGGGGAGGCCCTGCTGCGCTCGCTGCGCGAGGCCAGCGCCGGTGACCCGTTCCTGCGCGGCGGCACCCCGATGGCCGAGGCCCTGATCCTCATGGCCATCAAGCGGCACGACCTGGACACCGTCCTGCCCGATCTGGCCCGCGGGCAGACCGTCGTCGAAGGCCGCAGCGTGGACACCACCGCAGTGTGCCAGGCCCTGCTGCTGCACCCCGACGACCCCGACACCGCCATGAAGACGGCGACCGATCTGCTCGACCTCGCCTCCTCCTACCGGCCGCTGCCGGACCTCACGATCCTCGTAACCGACGACGCCTCGAATGCCGTGGAGCGCGCACAGCGCCGCGACGCTTGCGTCTTCACCGACGAGCAAGCCGACTTCATGCGCGCGGCATGCACGCTGTTCGAGCAACTGGCCGCAACCGACCCGGCCCGCTACCGGGTCGTGGACCGGCGAAGCGTCGACGAGTACGAAGCGACCGAGCAGATCCGGGCGTGGATCCAGGGCGCCGGCGACGGCTTGGGCTGCCTGGTGGAGCCGTGGCAGGCCCCGGACGCGGCGTGCATGTGCTGCGGCCGGCGCACCGCCGCGGAGGCGGCATGAGCGCGGCCGTCCAGCCTCCGGCTTGCCGCGCCGCGGGCAGCTGCGTCCCCGCGATCGACGACGGGGTCCAAGCGCTGGTTCTCGACTTCGACGGCACCCTCGCCGACACCCGGCGCGGGCACGAGGACGCACTACGGGCAGCCCTTCAGCCGTACGGCGTCTCCCTGGATCCCGACTGGTACGGCCGGCACATCGGCCTGTCCATCCACGACCTCCTGGCGGTGCTACCCGGCCGCGGGGATCTGCCCCACGGCGAGATCGTCCTGCGCAGTCGCACTCATCTGCTGGCCACAGTGCACACGATCACACCGATCCCGTGCGTGGTGGAGCTCCTGCAGCAGGCACGCCGTGCCGGGCTGCCGTGCGCCGTGGCGTCGGGCGCCACCCGGCTGCTCATCGACCCGGGGCTCGACGCCCTGGGCCTGGCGGACGCGTTCGCGACCGTCGTCGCGCGCGAGGACGTCACCCGCGGCAAGCCGAACCCCGAGCTGTTCCTCACCGCAGCCCACCGCCTGGGCGTCGCGCCGGAGCGCTGCCTCGCCGTCGACGACGCGCCCGACGGCACGACCTCCGCCCGGGCAGCGGGCATGAGGGTGCTCACAGTGATCGACGGGCACTTGGCCCCCGACGGCAGCGCGGCAGGGAATCCACCTTCTCGCCCGCCAGCCGGGACGCGGATACCGCGCGGGAGCGCACAGCCCGGCGGCTCCGGTCCGGCCTCCGCCGGGGGCACCGGGCGCCCCGGCTCGCAGATACCACCCGATGACGGCGCGCGCGGCTGTCGACCCCGAGGAGCACGATGCCCGTCCTGAACTCGACCAAGAACCTGCACGTCATCGAACCGCCGACCGAGCGACGGGAAGGCGTCGGGATCTTCGAGTACACCGACCGCTACACCGTCTTCCACTACGGTCGGATGCCGGATGCGATCCCCGGCAAGGGCGAGGCGACCTGCCGCATGGCCGTCTTCAACTTCCGCCTTCTGGAAGAGGCCGGCGTGCGGACGCACTTCCGCCGGTTCATCGCCCCGACCCGGATCGAGTTCACCCTCGCGCGCCTCCAGGACCCCGCCGCCCGCCCCCTCACCCCGGCGTCCGGCAACTACCTGCTCCCCCTCCAGGTCCTTTTCCGCAACGAACTCCCGCCCGGTAGCTCCGTCCACCGGCGGCTGGCCGCCGGCGACCTGACCCCGGCCCACGTCGGACTCGACGCGATTCCATCGGTCGGCGAGAAGCTGAAGCGGCCGCTCATCGAGTACGCGACGACCCGGGACGACGTCAACCGGTTCCTCACCCCCGCCGAGGCCCAGCGCCTCGCCGGTCTGGACGACGAGCAGTTCCTAGCCCTGCGCGAGATCACCGTCAAGGTCAACTCGGTGCTGACCGGGCACGCGGACAAGGTCGGGCTAAGCCACTGCGACGGCAAGGTCGAGTATCTGATGTCGAGCGACAAGGATCTGGTGCTGGCCGACAGTCCCGGCACACCGGACGAGAGCCGCCTGATGCTGGACGGCGTGCACTGCGGCAAGCAGGTCCTGCGGGACTGGTACGTGGGCTCCGGGAACGAGGTCCCCACCAGCAAGCTGATCGCCGACCGCGTGCCCCGCAGCCAGTGGCCGCAGCCCGTCCCCCTCCCGCCCGAGTTCCTGCCGGTGATGACGGACCTGTACCGGTCGCTGAGCGAGAGGTGGACGGGCGAGCAGCACTGGAGTGCGCCGGATCTGCTCGCCGCAACTCGGACCGTCGTCGGCCTCACCAGCCGGTGATGGCGCATCACGACGGCTGCTGTTCGGGCATGCAAGCCCCAGCACGACGGCCAGGGCGAGCGGCGTCACAGAATCTACGAGAGCGGTGAACGAATGGGCGCCTTGACCGAAGACCCGGACTTCCGGGCGACGACGTTCGTGGTCATCGACTTCGAGACGACGACCCCTACCGGCTACCCGGCCCAGCCCATCGAGGTAGCAGCCCTCGCTCTGCGCTGCCCGGACGGCGTATGGCGGGAGACCGGCCGAAGCGCGTCCCTGATCCAGCCGCCCGCGTTCGCTCCGGTGACCCCGGCGGACACCGCCCAGACCGGATTGACCGCCGAGCAGCTCCAGACGGCGCCCACCCCGGCCGAGGCGCTGGGGGCACTGGACCGCCGGCTCACGGGCGGCACCTCCTACCTGCTGGTGGCCCAGCACGCGGCCACCGAGGCGGGACTCATCCACCACCAAGCCGAGCACTGCCCCACGCTGGCCCGAACCGACTTCCTCGACACGATCCCGCTTGCCAAGCGCCTCGTCCCGAATCTGCCGAACTACCGACTCGACACGCTGCTGGCGCACTTCGGCATCCCGCAACCCCCGGACCGGCACCGGGCCTTGGCCGACGTCGAGGTCACCGCGAAGGTCTTCCTCCAGCTCATCAGCGCCGCCGACGAAGACCCCCGGCTCGGCAGCCTCGCGGCCCTGGTGAAGGCCGCCGGTCGCACCGCCAAGCACAACCTGCCCGTCCAGAGCGGGCTGTTCGACATGTGACCCATCTGTCGAAGGCTGAACCCGTGCACGAGCAAATGGAATTGAACGGTGCGCATCCGGACGCGAGGCGTTCGACGAGGTCGGGCCGCCTGAAGCCACCGACGCCACAGCCGGCCGACCGGACCCGGACCAACAACGAATCGAGGTCACCGCGTTGACGCAGGATGCCCTGACCGGCTGGGACGACGAGACCACCGCCGAGGCATACGCCACGTTCGCCCGGACCTACCCCATGTACAGCGCCTCCAGCCGCAACCTTGCCGCCCGCGCCCGCCTCACCGACAGCCGTACCGTCGTTGACCTGTGCGGCGGCACCGGAACGACCGCCGAAGCCATCCTCGCCCTGGCGCCGCCCGCCGCCCAGGTCATCTCCCTCGACAGCGCTCCGGCCATGCAGCGCATCGGCCGCCGCACCCTGCACGATCCACGCCTGTCCTGGGTCTGCGCTCGCGCCGAGGACCTGGCCGAGCACGCCCCCGCCCACGGCGTCGACGCCGTCGTGTGCAACTCGGCCATCTGGAAGACGGACGTGGCTGCCGTGTTCGCTGCGGTCCGCCGCGTTCTGCGGCCCGGCGGCCGGTTCGTGTTCAATGTCGGCGGCGGATTCGCCGGCGTCACCCACCCGGACGCCCGGGCCCGGTCCACCAGTCCCTCGCTCGGCTCGCTGATCGAGCGGATCGCCGCCCGCGATTACGGCACGCCTCCGGCGACGGCGAGCGGCGTCTCCCTACTGCCGCTCACGGCCGTCGCAGGGCGTCTGACCGCCGCCGGGCTGACGCTGGTGGAAACGGACGTCACGGCCCAGAACACCACCATGGCCGAGCGGAGGGCCTGGCTGTCCATCCCAGTCTTCGCCCGCCCAGTGCGCGGCTTCTCCTACGACCAGCAGATGGCGATCCTGCGGAAGGCGTACGCCCAGACCCGTCCCGACGACGTCACGGTCACAAGCTGGCTCGTCGTCGTCGCTCAACTCGACGGAGCCCAGGCGTGATCGGCGGGCGCCGGCCCGCCTGCTCCTGGCCCGTCCGCGGCATGTTCCCGTGCAGCAGCGAGCACGGACCGTACGGCCCTACGGGATCAGCCCGCGTGGGCCGGCCTGCTGACTGCCCGGGCGATGCGGTGGCCGACCAACCGTTCGGCGTCCGCGAGCGGATACCAGGTGGCGCCGGTCACTTCCGTTTCCTGGATCTGGCCCACGTCCGCGTGGTCCGTCGTGAAGGCGAACCCGAAGTCGAGGTGATAGTGATCCGGCTCGCCCTTCTCCGGACGCGCGGGAACACGTCCGTACTCGACGTACGCGGGGACCGCATCCGCCAGGAACACAGCCGCGGAGTCGAGGCCGGTCTCCTCGGAGAGCTCACGCACAGCCGCGTCGACCAGCGTGCTGTCCGTCGGCTCGAGATGCCCTCCCGGCTGCAAGGTGATCCCGTAGGCCCGGTGCTCGATCAGCAGGATCTCGCAGCCCCCACGTACCAGCAGCGTGCCGACCGTCACGTGCATCGGGAAGCTCCGCCGGGAGGCGAAGTTCTCGCCGCTGGCAAGCATCTGCACGGGCTGGGACAGCAGCTCGGCCTCATCCGGGTAGCGCTCCAGGTACGCGGCCAGGGCGTCCGAGATGGCGACATCACTGATCGCCACGGGCTACCTCCGCTCCGGCCCGAGAGCGAGGCTCCCGGTCACCGACCGCTCGGATACGGGCAGCGGGCACGTGCACAGTCAGCTCCAGCGAATGTCCGTGGCGTACGGGGGGCTCGCACTCTACAAGTCGAGCGCGAGCCGGTGCGGGCCAACGCGCCCATCCCCGCCGTGCGAGCACCACTGTCGGCGATTCGGCCAACCACCAACGTTCAAACACCTGTTGCGGGGGCTGGGTCCGTGCATCCTCCACGCGGCGCCACCCGCTCCATCCCGGGGTTCCAGGACCGACCGAAACACATGTGTTCGATGTCCCGGCCGGGTCGTTGAGCCTCGCGACCATGCCGGACGACCCTCAAGGGGGCCCACGTTGACCTCAGCCGCTACGAACACACCGCAGGCCACCGCGCCTCCTCCGCCACCGCCGGCGGAGACCACCCACAGCGGGCACCACGCCGCCGATCCGTCATCGACGCCATCGACCTGGGTCCCGCAAACGGCGCCGGTCGGGGGGACGTTGTGACCGACACCGCGCAGCCGGGCGAGGCCGAGACGACCGCGCGTCTTCCCCGGGCCCGTACCGAGGGCCTGCCGCTGCCCCCGGCTTCGGCGCCCGCCGCCCCGACGGAGGGCGCGCTGGGAGAGGACCTGGTGGAGGCGTACTGGACGAGGCATGACGGGGCCGCGGCCCGCACGAGCCTGTGGACCATCCTGCGCCGGCTTCCGGCGATCGGCCGCCGCATGATGGCCCTGGGCTGGCGGGCCGACCCGCGGGCGACTACGGCGGTCGTGGTGCTGCAGCTGGGATCCGCGGTGATGGCCGGCTTCGGGCTGCTCGCCTCCCTCGGCGTGCTGCAGGCGTTGTTCGCCCAGGGCGCCACGGCCGACCGGGTGCGTTCCGCGGTGCCGTCGCTGGCGTTGGTGGCGGGGCTGCTGATGACGCGGGCCCTGATGGACGCGGGCGTCACGTTGTTCCAGGAGCGGCTGACCCCGAAGGTGCGGCGGCTGCTGGAGACCGAGTTCCTCCGCCTGACCGCCCGTGTGCAGTTGGAAGCGGTCGACGACGCGGCGTGGTCGGACGACGCCCACCGCGCGCACGACCGGGGCCTGTACTTCGCGGAGCGGTCGATCACCCAGATCCTGGAGTTGTTCTCCGCGCTCCTCGGCTTGGCCGGCGCCGCCACCGTGCTGACATACCTGCACCCCCTGCTGCTGCCGCTCCTGATCACCTCGGTGATTCCGCAGGGGCTGGCCTCCGTCCGCAGCGCCAGGGCGCAGTACCTTTCGCAGGTGCGCCACAGCGCCCTGCGACGACGGATGTCGCTGTTCAGCTGGCTGCTGCTGGACGAGAGCGCCGCGGCGGAACTGCGATCGTCCACCGCCCAGCCCGCGCTCCTGGCCGAACACGAGCGGCTCGCCGTCACCATTGAGCAGGAAGAGGGCCGACTCGGCCGCGAAAGGGCCCGCACCGCACTGATCGGCCGCGCCGTCGGCGGCCTGGCCACAGGCTTGACCTACGGCGCACTGGCGGTGATGACGATCCGCGGCTGGCTGCCGCTGTCGGCCGGCGGAGGAGCCGTCCTGGCGATCCGCACGTCCCAGTCCGCGCTGACACGCATCGTGCTGGCCACCCACCAGGCGTACGAGGCCGCGCTGTGGGCCTCCGACCTGGACGCGTTCCTCGACCGGTGCCGTGCCAGGCTCCCCCGCACGACCGGACGCCGCCTGGCACCCGGCGTCAGGACGATCACTGTCGAGAACGTCGTGTTCCGCTACCCGGACCAGGACAGCGAGCCCGCGCTGGCCGGGGTGTCCATGACGTTGCGGGCGGGCAGCGTGGTGGCCTTCGTCGGGGCGAACGGATCGGGGAAATCCACGCTTTCACGGCTGCTCGCCGGGCTATACGAGCCGGACTCCGGCACGATCCGCTGGGACGGCACCGACGTGCAAGAAGTCGACGCGGAGAGCATCCAGGCCCAGGTCGCCATGGTCCTGCAGGACCCCGTCGAATGGCCCCTGTCGGCCCTGGCCAACGTGACCGTCTCCGCCGGATCGATCACCGCCTCCAACCCCGAACGGGCCCACCGAGCCGCGATGGAGTCCGGAGCCGCCCCGATCATCGCCGACCTCCCGAACCAGTGGGCCACACTGCTCTCCCGCCGCTTCAAGGGCGGACGCCAGCTCAGCGGCGGCAACTGGGCGAAAATGGCCGTGGCCCGCGGCCTGTACAAGAACGCCCCCGTCCTCCTGCTCGACGAACCCACCGCCAACATGGACCCCCGCGCCGAACACGCCGTCTACGCCGCGGTCCTGCACGAGCAGCGCCGCGCCGACCGGATCACGATCCTCATCTCCCACCGACTGGCCAGCGTCGTCGGCTGCGACCACATCTTCGTCTTCCAGGACGGCCGCATCATCGAGGAAGGCAACCACCCCGCGCTCATGGCCCAAGACGGCGAGTACGCCGCCATGTTCACCCTCCAGGCCGCCGCCTACCAGACCTCACCCGGCACACCGCCCAAGGCAGAGAACAACAGCTGATGACACACCTGGAGACCACACGCCTGCGCGCCCCCGGACCACCGCAGACGCAGGGCTCAACCGTCGTGGTGCCCGTACTTCGCCAGGATCTGCTCGTCGGTCTCGCCGCGGTGGTAGACGTGGAAGTGCAGGTGTCGGGACTCCTGGTAGAGCCCGACATTCGTGGTGACGGAAGCCGCCCCGTGTTCCTTCTCCACTTGCGCGGCGACCTGCCGGACCACCGCCATGACCTTGGCGAGCAGTTCCTCACCGCCGCCTCCCAGATCGACCAGGGACGGTGTGTGCGCCTTCGGGACCACCACGACGTGCACCGGGTGAGCAGGGTTGGTGTGCTCGAACGCGAGGACGTCCTCGGTCTCCGCCACCACCCTGACCGGAGTGAGCCCGGGAATGGCCTGGTGGCAATAGAAGTCCGAGGTATCCGGAGCCGGGGCTCCGGCAGTAGCGGTCACAGCGAGCAGCTTAGTGCTGCAGGCCGAGAAGCTTCAGGAGGTCGGAGGTCGCGACCCTGTACGCGTTGCCGAAGCGCAGCACCTTGACCGGGTACGCCCCCTGCTTGGCCAACCCGTATCCCGTAGAGCGGCCGATCAGCAGCGCTCGGTTCGCCGTCTCGAGGTCTATGACCGCCGGAAGGGCGAGCAGTTCGCCACTCGTCAGCCCCCGCACCTCGCTGGATGAATTCGGTGTAGCCATGATGCCCTCCTGGCGGCCAAAGGCGTCGCGTCGTGCGGATATCTGTATCACGAAGTTGCGACTGCGCTTTTTCAAGTCATAAGGTGTTGCCATGACACCCACCCAGTGGCCCGCCGAACTCACCGCTAGGATCGCCCACGCACTGCGCGAGGCCCGCAAGGCGGCCGGCCTCACCATGGGAGATGTCGCCCGGGGGTGCGCCGAGCGAGGACTGGCAGAGATCACCGAGCACTCCCTGAAGAACCTTGAGACCGGCAGGAAATCGAGCCTCGCCATTGCCGACTTCCTCGTCCTCGCCGACGTCCTCGGGGTACCGCCCGTCACCCTGCTGTTCCCTCTCGGCACCTCCGCCACCGTGGAGGTACTGCCCGCACGGCAGGTCTCCACCTGGGACGCTCTCGCCTGGTTCACCGGCGAGGTCCCCGGCATGCAACCAGCCTCAGAGGGCACCGCTCAGAACCTCCTCGACACCTTCCGCGCCCACGGCGACCTGGTGGCCGCAGCAGCAGCCTCCACCACACTGGCCAAGGAACGGCGACGCGCGGCGAGCACCACGTTGGACCGCGCTCGGCGGGCCGCCCTCCTGGAACGCGCAGCAGGTTATGAGGAGCACGCCTTCGAAGACTGCGCGGAGCTTCGCGCCTTCCGTGATCGGATGCGCGGGCGAGATCTCATGCCGCCCGCCCTTCCTGAAGAGTTGGCCTTCATCGACGAATCCGAAGGGACTGGGCGGACACCCGCCTCCGCATGAGGAGGGATTGAACCACTTCAAGAGGCGTCTAGCGAGTGTCATCCGAACGAGTTCAAGGCAACGACGGATGGCAGTTCCTTGCGCGCGGGGCGGGGCAAACGGCGTCAACGCACATGCCCCTCACCGCGCCGACGCGAGCGCGTGCCAGATACACGGAGAGAGGAGAGCAAGTGAAGGGGTCGACGTTCCGGCGGTGCGCCTGCCGGAACCCGGAGACAGGAAAGCAGTACGGCCAGAGCTGCCCGAAGTTCAGGCAGAAGCGACATGGCGTGTGGAACCTGCGCCAGGAGCTGCCGCCGAAGATCCTGGATGACAAGGAGGTGCGCCGGACCTTTCGGCGCGGAGGCTACGAGTCGGCGGAGAACGCTCAGAGCGACCTGGACAAGATCCGCACGATACTCGGCCTCCCTGCCAAGGGAGAGGACGGCGACGACGACCGACGCCGCATCGGCGACCTGTTGGAAGAGGTCGCCTCCAAGAAGCTGGACATCCCGCCCGCCGAGGAGGTGAAGCGCAAGCTGAACGGCGGCATCGACCTACGGTCTGACATGACCGTCGCCGAGTGGCTTGAGGTCTTCTTGGCCAACAAGAAGAAGGAGCGCCGCACGACCACAACGAACGGGTACGAGTCCCACATACGAGTCCACCTGGTTCCTCGCCTGGGGCACAGGCGTCTGGAGCGCCTGAATGTGGGCCACGTGCAGGCGATGTTCGACGCCATCGCCGACCAGAACGAAGTGATCGAGGCCGAGAACGTGGCACGCCGCGAGCAGCTTGCCCGATGCAAGCCATCCGCCGTCGGCCGGCCGAACCGGCGAGAGCGCAAGCACCTCACCGAAGAGCGGGCGAAGCTCGCTGAGATGCCGCCTTTCCGTCGGACTACCGGCGCGGCGACCAGGCAGCGCATCCGCGCCACGCTTCGCTCCGCGCTGACTGAGGCCATCGGGCAAGGGCTCATCGCGGACAACGCAGCTGCCAGAAAACTGCACATCGGAGACGGTAAGCGCCCGAAGGGCGTCCTGTGGACCGAAGAGCGGGTCCAGCGCTGGCAAGAGACTGGCGAGGTACCGAGTCCGGTCATGGTGTGGCCCCCCGAGCTGACGGGCCTCTTCCTTGATGCCGCAGCTGATCACCCGCTCTATGCCCTGTTCCACTTGGTGGCCTTCCGCGGCCTGCGTCGCGGCGAGGCGGTAGGTGCCGACTGGGCGAACGTGGATCTGGAACGCGGCGAACTCACGATCGCGAAGGCGATCGTGCAGGACAGGCAAAACGCCATCGAGTCCGACCCGAAGACGGACGGCAGCGCGGCAACGATCGGCCTGGACAGCGTCACCGTTGCGGTCCTCCGGGCTCACCGGACCCAGCAGAGCAGAAGACGTCTGGAGTGGGGCGACGCCTGGCAGAACACCGGCAAGGTGTTCGCACAGGAAGACGGTTCCTGGCTCCGCCCGGATGCCGTATCCGACGCCTTCCGAGCGATCGTCAAGGAAGCCGGTCTGCCGCCGATCAGCTTCCGGGATCTTCGCCATGGCGCGGCAACGATCATGCACGCGGGCGGAGCCGACCTCCACACGATCAAGGAGGTACTGCGTCACCGCTCGATCAAGCTGACCTCCGACACGTACACCAGCCTGCTTCCCAGCATCGATCGCGAGGTTGCGGAGCGGGCCGCGAAGCTGGTCCCGAGGCGTACCGCCAAGGCGGTTGGCGAAACCGCCGGGCTCACCTCGGGCTCACCGAAGATCAAGAAGCCCGAAGG
Organism: uncultured Actinomycetota bacterium; assembly: GCA_963756705.1. Classification (GTDB taxonomy): domain Bacteria; phylum Actinomycetota; class Actinomycetes; order Streptomycetales; family Streptomycetaceae; genus Actinacidiphila. Next base: position 24,211 of record CAVWOS010000016.1, read on the forward strand.
GGCCAAGGTCTTCAAGATCGACAAGAAGGCGTTGCCTGAGGTCAACGGCACTTTCGAGCTGAACCCCCGGGGTGGGGCGGGTGGGACTCGAACCCACGACCGACGGATTATGAGTCCGCTGCTCTAACCGGCTGAGCTACCGCCCCGTACGGCGTGCCGTGCGCGCCGTCTGCCGCAGCATAGCCGCTCATACGATCTGTCGCCCTGTCGGGTGTACAGACAGGTCGTCAAGTGGACTTCCGGCAACGGGAGGACGGCGCGCCCCGGCGGGAGACGGCCATGAAAAAGGACCCCGAAGGGTCCTGATCAGCGCTCCCCCGACTGGACTCGAACCAGTAACCTGCCGGTTAACAGCCGGCTGCTCTGCCAATTGAGCTACGGAGGACCGAGCTCCCCCGACTGGACTCGAACCAGTAACCTGCCGGTTAACAGCCGGCTGCTCTGCCAATTGAGCTACGGAGGATCGCTCTGCGTGCACAGAACGCACCCACCGGGATCTCCCGGAAGGCGCGCGGTCGGTGCGACACATACATTAGCGCAAGTGGGGGGGTGCTCCGCCAACCGCTTGCTCCGGGGTTGCTTCCAGGGACAGAGGGTAGGCGTCGCACAAGCCCGATCGACCCCGACAGGCAGGGAAGGGTGGAGCCATGCGGTACCGGCTGACATTCATCACGGGAGCCCTGGTCGGCTTCGTGCTCGGCACGCGTGCCGGGCGGGAGCGCTACGAGCAGATGCGCCAAGCCGCGCAGAAGGTCGCCCAGAACCCCGCGGTGCGCAACACCGCCGAGAGCGCCGTCCAGCAGAGCCGCAGCGCCGCCGTGAAGGCGGCGGACAGCGTGTCGTCGCGGTACGGCGACCGGCTGCCGGACTCGGTCCAGCAGAAGGTCCGCCAGCGGGTCGACGCCCTGCGCAACGGCAGCAGGCCCGAGGACGACTGGGGCACCTCGAACACCTGAACCCATATCCCGGCCCTGCCGCCGGGCGGGTGAGGCCCGCCCGGCGTCGGCGCGCGCCCGCACCCGGGCGTGGCGCGTCCGGACACCCTGGCACGGCGCCCCGCCCCGCCCCCGGGCGTGGCGGCCGTCCGGTCACCCGGGCGTGGCGGCCCACCCTGCACCCCGGCCGTTCCCGAACCCGCTGAGCCCTCCCTGACCATCCGCAGGGCGCGGCGGCCCCGCCGTACGGCATCATCGGCGGCATGGGGAAAGTCGCCGGCATAGACAGTTCGACCACAGGCACCACCATCGTCGTCTGCGACAGCGACACCGGGGAGGTGCTGCGGCAGGGGCATGCCCCGCATCCGCTGGACGAGGGGGAGAAGCCGACCGAGCTCGATCCGCAGGCGTGGCTGCTGTCGCTGGGCGAGGCGGCCACCGGCGGGGTCCTGGAGGGGGTCCAGGCCATCGGGATCTCGGGCCAGCAGCACGGCCTGCTCGCGCTGGACGCCGGCGGGGTGACCGTGCGCCCGGCGCTGCTGCGCGGCGACCGGCGGGCCCAGGTGCAGGCCGCCGACCTCGTGGAGGAGCTGGGCGGCCCGGCCGGCTGGACGGAGGCGGTCGGCGCGGTGCCGCAGGCCTCGTACCCGGTGGCGAAGCTGCGCTGGCTGGCGCAGCACGAGCCGGCGACGGCCCAGCGGATCGCCGAGGTGATGCTGCCGCACGACTGGCTGGTGTGGCAGCTGCTGGGCCGCCCCTCCCACCGGACCACCGACCGCGGCGACGCCTCGGGCACCGGCTACTGGTCGCCGGCCACCGGCGGCTACCGCACCGACCTCGTCGAGCGGGCCCTGGGCCGCCAGGTGCGGCTGCCCGACGTGCTGGCGCCGGCCGAGCCGGCCGGGCAGACCCCCGAGGGCCTGCTGATCTCCGCCGGGACCGGCGACACCATGGCCGCGGCCCTCGGGCTGGGGCTGGGCCCGGGCGACGCGGTGGTGTCGCTGGGCGCGGCCGGCACCGTCTTCGCGGTGCACCACGAGGCCGTGAAGGACCCGACCGGCACCGTCACCGCGTACGCCGACGCCACCGGCCGCCACCTCCCGCTGATCCAGGTGCGCAACGCCGTCCGCACCCTGCGCGGCACCGCGGAGCTGCTGGGCACCGACCTGCCGGGGCTGTCGGACCTGGCGCTCCAATCCACGCCGGGCGCCTACGGGATGGTGATGCTGCCGTACCTGGAGGGCGAGCGGACCCCGGACCTGCCGCACACCGCCGGCACGCTGACCGGGCTGCGCCGGGACTCGATGAAGCCGGAGCACCTGGCCCGCGCGGCCTTCGAGGGGATGCTGTGCGGGCTCGTCGACGCGCTGGAGGTGCTGCGCCGCAAGGGCGTGGAGACCCAGCGGGTCTTCCTGCTGGGCGCGGCGGCCGAGTTGCCGGCCGTGCAGGCGATCGCGCCGGGCCTGTTCGGCGCGCTGGTCGTGGTGCCTCCGGCGGCCGAGTACGCGGCGCTCGGGGCCGCCCGGCAGGCCGCCTGGTCGCTGGGCGCGATCCTCGGGTCCGGGTCGCACACCGAGCCCCCGCAGTGGCCGCTGGGGTCCGGGGCCCGGCTGCTGGACCCGGGCGAGGACGCGGCCGTGGGCTCGGCGGTGCGCCAGCAGTACGTCGCCGTCCGCGAGAACACCCACCCCGGCGCCTTCGCCTCCCTCTGACCAGCCCTTACCGGTCCGCGTCAGGTCCGCGTCCCGATGGCGTCGGGCCGGACGCGGCTGAACACTGTGCGCCGCCGCGACCCGGAGGATAGGGTTGCGCGCCGTCACGCGCAGCGCAGCGCAACAGCCCCGCGAAACAGGTCCGGTGGGCCCTCAACCCACCCGGCCGCCCCGTGCGTCCTTTCCCGGGACGTCCAAGCCCGACTCCTGCCCAGAGCCGATCACGAGGTACAAGGTGTGAGGTATCCCGCGTGCTGATCCGACTCCTCAGGTCGCACCTGCGACCCTACAAACGCCCTCTCTGCCTGCTGGTCGTGCTCCAGCTGGCCTCGACCATCGCCGCCTTGTACCTGCCGACCCTCAACGCGGACATCATCGACAAGGGTGTGGTGAAGGGGAACACCCACTACATCATCGGCATGGGCGGCGTGATGCTCGGCGTGAGCGTCGTCCAGATGGTGTGCGCGATCGGCGCGGTGTTCTTCAGCGCGAGCACCGCCATGGCCGTGGGCCGGGACCTGCGCAAGTCCGTCTTCGACCAGGTGCAGCGGTTCTCCGCCCGTGAGGTGGGCCAGTTCGGCGCCCCGTCGCTGATCACCCGCACCACCAACGACGTCCAGCAGGTCCAGATGCTGGTGCTGATGACCTTCACCCTCATGGTGACGGCGCCGATCATGTGCGTCGGCGGGGTCATCATGGCGCTCGGCCAGGACGTGCCGCTGTCCTCTCTGCTGCTGGCCGTGGTCCCGGCGCTGGGCATCTCGGTGAGCCTGGTCGTCCGCAGGCTGCGCCCGCTGTTCCGCACCATGCAGACCCGGGTGGACACCGTGAACCGGGTGCTGCGCGAGCAGATCACCGGGATCCGCGTGATCCGCGCCTTCGTCAAGGACGAGTACGAGCAGCGGCGGTTCGGCGCGGCCAACGAGGATCTGACCGCGGTCTCGCTGGCCACCGGCCGGGTGACGGCGCTGCTGTTCCCGATCGTGATGCTGGTGGTCAACATCTCCAGCGTGGCCGTGATCTGGTTCGGCGCCCACCGCATCGACGGCGGGGGGATGAAGATCGGCGCCCTCACCGCGTTCGTCAGCTACCTGCTCCAGATCCTGATGGCCGTGATGATGGCCACCTTCATGTTCATGATGGTGCCGCGCGCCGAGGTGTCCGCCGAGCGGATCCAGGAGGTGCTGGGGACCGAGTCCAGCGTCGTGCCGCCGGCCGCGCCGGTCACCGTGCTGTCCCGGCAGGGCGAACTGGAGCTGTCCGGCGTGGAGTTCGCCTACCCCGGCGCCGAGGTGGCGGTGCTGCGCGGCATCGACCTGGTGGCCCGCCCCGGCCGCACCACCGCGGTCATCGGCTCCACCGGCAGCGGCAAGTCCACGCTGCTCGGCCTGATCCCGCGGCTGTACGACGCGACCGGCGGGCGGGTGCTCGTCGACGGCGAGGACGTCGCCTCGATCGATCCCGCGCTGCTCGCCGAGACCGTCGGCCTGGTACCGCAGAAGCCGTACCTGTTCTCCGGCACCGTGGCGTCGAACCTGCGCTACGGGCGGCCGGACGCCACCGACGAGGAGTTGTGGCACGCGCTGGAGGTCGCCCAGGCCAAGGACTTCGTGGAGGCGCTGGACGAGGGCCTGGAGGCGCCGATCTCGCAGGGCGGCAGCAACGTCTCCGGCGGCCAGCGGCAGCGGCTGGCGATCGCCCGCTGCCTGGTGCGGCGCCCGGAGATCTACCTGTTCGACGACTCCTTCTCGGCGCTGGACTACGCCACGGACGCGGCGCTGCGCCGCGCGCTGGCCCGCGAGACCGCGCAGGCCACCGTGGTGATCGTCGCCCAGCGGGTGTCGACCATCCGTGACGCCGACGTCATCGTGGTGCTCGACGAGGGCCGCGTGGTCGGCACCGGCACCCACACCGAGCTGATGGGCGACAACGAGACGTACCGCGAGATCGTGCTGTCCCAGCTGACCGAGCAGGAGGCGGCATGAGCGACGACGTCCAGAGCAAGGAGCCGGTGCGGCGCGTTCCGGCGCCGATGCGCGGCCCGGGCTCCCGCGTCATGGCCGGGCCGGTCGAGCGGTCGATGGACTTCACCGGCTCGCTGAAGCGGCTGATCGGCCTGATGCGCCCGGACCGCCTCCTGCTGGTCACGGTGATGGTCGTGGGCGCGTGCAGCGTCGCGCTCAACGTGTCCGGCCCGCGCATCTTCGGCCGCGCCACGGACCTGATCTTCGCCGGCGTGCTGGGCCACCAGATCCGCGGCGGCACCAAGGAACAGGCCGTGGAGTACCTGCGCACCCACGGCCAGAAGCAGATCGCCGACCTGGTCTCCGGCTTCGACTTCACCCCCGGCCAGAGCATGGACTTCGACGCGATCGGCAAGGTGGTGCTGATCGCGCTCGGCGTGTACGTGGCCGCCGCGCTGCTCGCCGTCGTGCAGATGCGCACCGCCACCCTGCTGGTCAACCGGACGGTGTTCCGGCTGCGCCGGGACGTGGAGGAGAAGCTGTCCCGGCTGCCGCTGTCGTACTTCGACCGGCAGCCGCGCGGCGAGGTGCTCAGCCGCACCACCAACGACATCGACAACATCGGCACGACCATGCAGCAGACCATGGGCCAGCTGGTCAGCTCGGTCCTGAGCATCACCGGCGTGATGGCCATGATGTTCTGGATCTCCTGGATGCTGGCGCTGGTGGCCCTGGTGAGCGTGCCGGTGACGCTCATGGTGGCCGCGCGGGTCGGCAAGCGGGCGCAGCCGCAGTTCGTGCAGCAGTGGAAGACCACCGGCACGCTCAACGCGCACATCGAGGAGATGTACACCGGGCACTCGCTGGTGAAGGTCTTCGGCCGGGCCAAGGAGTCCGCGGAGGCCTTCGAGCAGGAGAACGAGGCGCTGTACCGGTCCGGGTCCAAGGCGCAGTTCATCTCCGGCATGATCCAGCCGCTGATGATGTTCATCGGCAACATCAACTACGTGCTGGTGGCCGTGGTCGGGGGCCTGCGGATCGCCTCGGGCGCGCTGTCGATCGGCGACGTGCAGGCGTTCATCTTCTACTCGCGGCAGTTCACCCAGCCGCTGACGCAGGTCGCGAGCATGGCGAACCTCATCCAGTCCGGGGTGGCCTCGGCCGAGCGGGTCTTCGAGCTCCTCGACGCCGAGGAGCAGTCCGGGGACCCGGAGACGCCGGCCCGCCCGGCGCGGGTGAGCGGCAAGGTCGCGCTGGAGGACGTCAGCTTCCGCTACAGCCCCGACAAGCCGCTCATCGACGGCCTGTCGCTGAAGGTCGAGCCGGGCAACACGGTGGCGATCGTCGGCCCGACCGGGGCGGGCAAGACCACGCTGGTCAACCTGCTGCTGCGGTTCTACGAGGTGTCCGGCGGGCGGATCACGCTGGACGGCGTGGACATCGCCACGATGTCCCGCGCGGAACTGCGCACCTCGATCGGCATGGTGCTCCAGGACACCTGGCTGTTCGGCGGCACCATCGCGGAGAACATCGGCTACGGCCACGAGGGCGCCACTCGCGAGCAGATCGAGGCGGCGGCCCGCGCGGCCCACGCCGACCGCTTCGTGCGCACCCTGCCCGACGGCTACGACACGGTGCTGGACGACGAGGGGACGGGGGTAAGCGCGGGCGAGAAGCAGTTGATCACCATAGCCCGGGCCTTCCTCTCCGTCCCGGTGATCCTGGTGCTCGACGAGGCGACCAGCTCGGTGGACACCCGGACCGAGGTCCTCATCCAGCGGGCGATGGCCAAGCTCAGCCACGGCCGCACCAGCTTCGTGATCGCCCACCGGCTGTCCACCATCCGCGACGCGGACGTCATCCTCGTCATGGAATCCGGCGCGATCGTGGAGCAGGGCACCCACGACGACCTGCTCGCCGCGAACGGTGCCTACGCCCGTCTCTACGCGGCGCAGTTCGCGCAGGCCGTGGCGGAGGTGGACTGAGCGCGCCGGGCGCACCATGGGAGGGTGCGTCCGGCACACTGGCGCCAGGAGGAAGCGATGAGCAGACGGCGAACGGTCCTGGTGGGGGTCGTCACGGGGGCACTGGCCGCCGGGCTGGCCGCCGGCTGCTCCTCCTCCGGCGGCGGGGGTGACGGCGAGAAGCCCAGCAAGAGCGGGGCGCGGTCGGCGCTGACCGGGGAGCCCGGGGCCGCCGGCCGGGTGCTGGCGGTGAAGGTCGACAACGTGGGCGCCGCGCGCCCGCAGACCGGGCTCAACAGCGCCGACGTGGTCTACGGGATCCTGGTCGAGGGCGGGCTCTCGCGGCTGATGGCGGTCTTCGACAGCGAGCACCTGCCCTCGACCGTCGGACCGGTGCGCAGCGCCCGGGAGACCGATCTCCAGTTGCTTGCCCAGTACGACAAACCGGCGCTGGCCTACTCGGGGGCGCAGAGCCGGCTGCTGCCGATCCTGAAGGACCCCGACAAGTCCGGGGTGATCAGCCGGACCGGCGGCGACAACTTCTTCCGCTCCCCCGACCGGCCGGCCCCGCACAACGAGTACGTGCGCACAAAGGGGCTCACCGACGGCGCGGGCGAGGCCAAGGACATCGGCCTGAAGTTCGGCGCGGCCGTCCCGCCCGGCGGCACGCCCAACACCGCCACCTCGGTGACGATGCCCGCCGCCCGCTTCACCTTCACCTGGGACGGCGCCCACTACCGGGTCGCCTTCGACGGCTCCTCCTCGCCCTGGACCGCGGACAACGTGATCGTCCAGCACGTCGAGGTGAAGGAGTCCCGCTTCCACAGCCGCACCGGCACGGTGCCGTTCTCCCAGACCGTCGGCCAGGGCCAGGCCACCGTCCTGCGCGACGGCCGCTCCTACGCCGTCCGGTGGGACCGCCCAGCCGCCTCCGACGGCACCGACTTCACCCGCGACGGCTCCACGCTCCCCCTCCACCCGGGCCGCACCTGGATCGTGCTGGCCCCGAACTGAGCGCGGCCGCGGCCCGCGGGCCGTGACCCGGCGCCCGGGGATCAGTCGAGGTAGCCGCGGAGCTGTTCGGCGAAGGTGTGGTCGCGGAGCTTGCCGAGGGTCTTGGACTCGATCTGGCGGATGCGTTCGCGGGTGACGCCGAAGATGCCGCCGATCTCCTCCAGGGTGCGGGGGCGGCCGTCGGCGAGGCCGTAGCGGAGCTGGACGACCTTGCGTTCGCGCTCGCCGAGGGTGGACAGGACCGCTTCGAGGTGCTCGCGCAGCAGGAGGAAGGCGGCGGACTCCACGGGGGAGGCGGCGTCGCCGTCCTCGATGAGGTCGCCGAGGGAGACGTCGTCCTCCTCGCCGACGGGCGCGTGCAGGGAGACCGGTTCCTGGGCCAGCCGCAGCACCTCGCGGACCCGTTCCGGGGTCAGTTCGAGCTGGACGGCCACCTCCTCCATGGTCGGCTCGCAGCCGCGCTCCTGGAGCAGGCGGCGCTGGACCCGGACCACGCGGTTGATCAGCTCCACGACGTGCACGGGGACGCGTATGGTGCGGGCCTGGTCGGCCAGCGCCCGGGACATCGCCTGGCGGATCCACCAGGTGGCGTAGGTGGAGAACTTGTAGCCGCGGGCGTAGTCGAACTTCTCCACCGCCCGGATCAGGCCGAGGTTGCCCTCCTGCACCAGGTCGAGCATGGTCAGGCCCCGGCCGATGTAACGTTTCGCCACCGAGACGACCAGCCGCAGGTTCGCCTCGATCAGCCGCCGCTTGGCCACCCGGCCGCGCACCACCAGCTGGTCGAGGTCGAAGGCGAGCTGGGAGTCCAGGTCGGGGAAGGCGGCCAGCCGCTCCTCCGCGAACAGGCCCGCCTCCACCCGCCGGGCCAGCTCCACCTCCTCCGCGGCGGTCAGCAGCGGGATGCGGCCGATCTCGCGCAGGTACTGGCGGAAGAGGTCGGCCGACGGGCCGGTGGTGTCCGCCGGCAGCGGGCGGGGGTCGTCCTCGGGATCCGGGTCGGGGGCGGGGTCGGGCTCCGCCTCGGCGCCGGGGCCGTCGGCCGGGCCGGCCGTGTCCACCGTGTCTTCTGCGGCCTCCGCGCCTGCCCTGCCTGCCGCGTCCACCGCGCCCGGCGGGCCGGTGTCCTCGGGCACCGGGCCGTCCGCCCCGTCCTCCGCGCCGCCGTCCTCCCGGCGCTGCTCGGGCACCCGGGACGGGCCGAGCGGCCCCGGCGGCCCGGGCGGCGGCTCCACGGCCGTCGCCTCCGCCGCGGTCGGGAGCGGCGGGGCCTCGGACGGCATCGGGAGCTTGGTCCGGTGCGGGTGCTTCTGCGTCTGCTGCGTCTGGGTACGGGTCTGCACGAAAGCGACCTCCGCGGTGAGCGCGACGTTGGGCTCGCTGGGTGCTCGGCGCCGTCCCCCAGTCTGACCCACGGCCTCCCCCCACCACGAGGGTCGTGCGTGCCCTTTTTCACCCCACGTCACCGCACGCGTCCGCGTCGTGACGCCGCGGACCGGTCAGAGGGCGGCGGCGCCCTGCACCCGCAGCCGCTGGGCGTACTCCTGGAGCGCCCACAGCTCGTTGTGCGCCGCGGCGGCCTGCGGGGAGTCCGCCGGGTGCCCCTGGGCGGCCAGCCGCATGCCCGTGGCGTGCACCTGGGCGATCCGCCGGTCCACGGCCAGCAGCCGCACCCGCACCAGCACCTCGCCCGCGTAGATCTCCGGCACCTTGTGCATGACCGGCTCCACGGCCAGCTCCGTGACCATGCCGCGGACGCCGTCGTCGGGGGCGGCGTCCATCACCCGGGTCAGGTAGTCCCCGTCGGCGTACTCCGTGCCGCCGGCCTGCGCGACGGCCCGCCGCACGGCCGCGTACGGCGGCCCGGTGAACTCGTCCTCGCCGTACGCGTCGAACGCCGGGGCGACCAGCGCCGGGAACTGGAGGGCCAGCTTGAGCAGTTCGCGCTCCACCCGGTGCGCGGGGCTGCGCAGGTCCAGCCGCGGCCCGGCCTGCGCCTGCGGGCGGGCCGCCGGGCCCGCGCCGTACCCCCCTTGCTGCGGCTGGCCGCCCCGGGACGCGCCCGGCGGGGCCTCCCCGGGCCGTCCCTCGCCCTGGCCCTGCCGGCGCTCGGCCTCCCACCGGGCCAGCTGCGACACCCGCCGCACCACGAACTGCGTGTCGGTGACGTAGCCCAGCAGGCCCGACAGCATCACCGCGTACTTGTGCCGGATGGCCTGGTCCTTGATCCGCGCGACGATCGGCGCGGTCGCCTCCAGCGCGGCCGACTGCCCCTCGGGGGACATCGCGTCGTGCTGCTCCACGACCGAGCGGATGGCGAACTCGAACAGCGGCGTACGGCCCTCGATGACCTCCGCCACCGCGGAGTCGCCCTTGGCCAGGCGCAGTTCGCACGGGTCCATGCCGTCGGGGGTCACCGCGATCGACGTGCGCGCGGCGAACTTCTGGTCGTCCTCGAACGCCCGCAGCGCCGCCTTCTGCCCGGCCGCGTCGCCGTCGAAGGTGAACACCACCTCCGAACGGGAGTTGTCCATCAGCAGCCGCCGCAGGATCTTGACGTGGTCGCCGCCGAAGGAGGTGCCGCAGGTGGCGATCGCGCTCGTCACGCCCGCGAGGTGACACGCCATCACATCGGTGTACCCCTCGACCACCACCGCCCGCCCGGTCCGGGCGATCTCCTTCTTCGCCAGGTCGATCCCGTACAGCACCTGGGACTTGCGGTAGAGCGGCGTCTCGGGCGTGTTGAGGTACTTCGGCCCCTGGTCGTCCTCGCGCAGCTTGCGCGCGCCGAAGCCGATCACCTCGCCGGTGGTGTCGCGGATCGGCCACATCAGCCGCCCCCGGAACCGGTCGATCGCCCCGCCCCTGCGGCTCTCCGAGGCCAGCCCGGAGAGGAGCAACTCCTTGTCGCTGAAGCCCTTTCCGCGCAGGAAGCGCACCAGGTGGTCCCACCCGGCGGGCGCGTACCCGACCCCGAAGTGCTCGGCCGCGGCCTGGTCGAACCCGCGCTCGGCCAGGAACACCCGGCCGATCTCCGCCTCCGCCGACCCGAGTTGCTCCCGGTAGAACTCCGCGGCCACCTTGTGCGCCTCGACCAGCCGGATCCGCTCCCCCTGCGTCCGCCGCCCCCCGACGCCGCCCCGCCCCCCTTCCTCGTACCGCAGCGCGATCCCGGCCCGCGCCGCCAGCCGCTCCACCGCCTCGGTGAAGCTCAACTGGTCGACCTTCATCACGAACGCGAGGGTGTCCCCGCCTTCGCCGCAGCCGAAGCAGTTGCCGGTGAGGATGTTGTCCTCGAGGACGAAGGCCGCGCCCTGTTCGACGGTGGCGCAGAAGACCTCTTCGACCCGGTCCGTGGCCTCGACCGACTTCACCGTCCAGCCGCGCCGCACGAACGACTTCGCCGACGCCGTGAACCGCTCCCGGTGCTCGGAGTTGAGGAAGAACGGATCGGTGAGGTCCTCGTGCACGAAGTGGATGCGGAAGATCGAGCTGGGCTCCCGTCCGGGGAAGCCCTCCCGCACCTGTTCGGTGATGCCGTATGTGCCGATGCCCAGCCGTGTGGCGACGGCCCGGGCGTACTCGAGCGTGTCGCGTGAGGCGCAGTGCAGGCTCACGGTGCCGTCCTTGGCCACGTGGCCGTCCGCGGCGACGTAGCCGGCGAGCCAGCCGTACAGGTACGGAACGGACTCGTCGAGGGGAGGCAGGTCCTTGAAGAACCTCGGCAGGTGGTGGACGACGATCTGGTCGGGGTTCTCCACGACCTTGCTGTGGGGGAACCACTTCAGCAGCTCGCGGTCCTTCACCGGATCGAGCTGCGCCATGGAACCGGTGCCGTTGAGAGTTCCGTCGCCGAAAGTGATGCCGTGGGCGATGCCGAAGGGCGAAGGCGTCGTCTGCTTGACCCGCGATCCGGGGAAGACGTAGGCGAGCCGGTGCTCCGGGCGGAGCTCGGCGGTCGTCACCTCGCGGAGGTTGTACCGGTTCTTGCCGGAGCGGACGAACCAGCGGTGCCCCGAGGTGGCGAAGATCTCCTTGTGCCGGCCGTTGCGCCCCAACGTGATCTTCAGCAGTTCCTGGGTGCCGAAGGACCGGAAAGGCGCCTCGTACCAGTTGCCGCTCCGGGTCAGCACCCGGTGCGTGCCGCCCGCGAGTTCACGGATCTCGCGGACGCCCTCCCACGTCAGCACCCGGGTCTCGCCGGCCAGACAGTGATACAGCCCCTTTGAGGGGCTTACCTGGAAGGAGGGGGACTTCTCGTCGTGGAAGGGGCAGAGGCCCTTGAGGTTGCCGCCGCCGGCGTTTTTGAGCTGGAGGTATTCGGAGACCACGGCGTCGATGGGGACGGCATCGCGTACCGTCTTCACGTCCTCGTCCCTGATCCGCCCTGCCACGGGGGCAGTCTACGGCTCGGTGGGGGCCGAGGGCGTGGCGCCGGGTTGCGGCGGGGGCATTGACCGGGGGGCGGGGGGAGGGCTAGCTTCCCGATTCGTTAGGAAGCTTTCCTGTTCGATGCTCCCCCGCACGAGGAGAGGCCGCCCATGGACTCCACCGAACCGGCGCTCGGCCCGAGGACGGGGCCGCCCGCCAGAACCGCGGCCGTGCTGAGCGGGGTGACGGCCGCCGCGCTGCTGGCCGCGCTGTCCCTGGCCGGGGGCGGGGCCGCCACCGCGCAGGCGGCCGCGAAGGGACTGGTGCGCTTCGATCAGGCCGGGTACGCCGACAACGGGACGAAGGAGGCGTTCCTGCTGACGAAGTCCGCCGTGGACGGCGCCACGTGGAAGCTGGTCGGCAGCGACGGCGGCACGGCGGCCTCGGGCCGGACCGGGGCGAGCCTCGGGCGGTGGAACGCGGCCTACCCGGCGGTCTACCCGATCGACTTCAGCGCGGTGACGTACCGACGGCCGCTACCACCTGGTGGTCGACGGCGCCGCGACGGCCACCTCGGCCACCCTCGACATCGGCCGGCCCCGCGGACGTCTTCTCCGGGCCCGCCGCGGACGCCACCGCCTTCTTCCAGGCCCAGCGCGACGGCGCCGACGTGATCCCCGGGCAGCTCAGGCGCAAGCCGTCGCACCTCAACGACGCCCGCGCGAGCGTGTACGCGTGGCCGACGTTCACCGACCCCGGGGAGAGCGACACGATCAAGGCCGCGCCGAAGAGGATCGGCGGCCGGTCGACGTCTCCGGCGGCTGGTTCGACGCGGGCGACTACCTGAAGTTCACCGAGACCACGTCCTACGCGGTGGCCGCCCTGGAGATCGCGGCCCGCCAGGACGCCGGCAGCGGCGGGAGCGCGGCGCTGGACGCCGAGGCCCGGCACGGCCTGGACTGGCTGGACAAGATGTGGGACGGGGCCACGAAGACCCTCTACATCCAGGTCGGCCTGGGCTCGGGCACGGAGGACGGCGGCGTCGTCGGCGACCACGACGTGTGGCGGCTGCCCGAGCAGGACGACGGCGACGGCGCCGACCCGTTCCTGCAGAGCCGCCCGGTCTTCCGGGCCGGCGCGCCCGGCGCGCGGATCAGCCCCAACCAGGCCGGCCGGCTCGCCGCGGACTTCGCGCTGGCCGCGCAGCGGTACGCGGCCTCCGACCCCGCGCGGGCCCGCGGCTACCTCGCGACGGCCGCGCAGATCTACGGCCTGGCCGACACCAGCCCCGGCAAGCTGGTCACCACCGTGCCGTTCGACGTACTACCCGGAGACCAGCTGGCAGGACGACCTTGCCCTCGGCGGCGCCGAACTCGCCCTGGCCGGCAAGGCGTTGAGGGACCCCGGGCCGCCGGGTGGCTGTCGAAGGCGGCCACCTGGGCCAAGGGCCACCAGGACGGAGGCCGGCGCGGACACCCTCAACATGTACGACACCAGCGCGCTCGCCGACCTGGACCTGACCCGCGCGATCAGGGCGGCGGCCGGAACCCGAGCGGTCTCGCGGTGACTACCGCGCAGCTCAAGGGCTATCGTGCAGGGGCAGATCCGCACCGGGCAGGAACCGGTCGAAGACCGACCTGTTCCACGCGGGCGCGGTCTACGACGACTTCGACGCCGACTCGCACACGATGGGCCTGGCCGCCACCGCCCGGCTGTACCGGAGATGACCGGCGACACCGCTTCAACGCCTTCGGGTGCAGCCAGCTCGACTGGGTGTTCGGCGCGAACGCGTGGGGCACGGCCTTCATGGTCGGCGCGGGGCAGAGCTTCCCGCGCTGCACGGCGGGGCGAACTCGGCAACCTCGCCGGGAGCCTGGACGGCACGGCGGCCGCTGGAGATGGGCGCGGTGGTCAACGGGCCCAACGGATCGGGGCAGTTCAGCGGCGGGCTCGGCGACTTCATGGACGGCATGAGGACGTGCCCGGCGGGCGACGACCCGTACGCGCCTTCACCGGGCACGGCAGCCGGTACACCGACGACGTCCGCTCGTGGCAGAGCTCCGAGCCCGCGCTCGACATGGACGCCTCGGGGCTGCTGGCGCTCACGTTGTCCGCGTCCTCCTGAGGGCCTGCAGAAACCCCGTCGGGCCCCCGGCCCGGCCGCGGAGGACCCCCGCGGCCGGGCCGGGAAGCGCGCGAGGGCCCGCCCGGTGGATCAGGCCTTACTCCAGGAACGAGGCCAGCGGGACCGACGGATTGGACAGCGCCTCGGGGTCGACCGCGCGGCCGTCCCGGATGAGGTTCTGGATCGCCTCGGTGACGTCCCACACGTTGACGTTCATACCCGCCAGCACCCGGCCCTGCCGCAGCCAGAAGGCGATGAACTGCCGCTTGCCGACGTCCCCGCGGACCACCACCTGGTCGTACGTGCCGGGCGCCGCGTGCCCGGAGAACTCCATGCCCAGGTCGTACTGGTCGGTGAAGAAGTACGGGATCCGGTCGTACGACACCTGCCGGCCGAGCATCGAACGGGCGGCCGCCGGGCCCCCGTTGAGCGCGTTGGCCCAGTGCTCGACCCGCAACCGACGGCCCAGCAGCGGGTGTTCGGCGTTGGCGACGTCACCGGCGGCGTAGATGTCCGGGTCGGAGGTGCGCAGCGCGGCGTCCACCGCGATGCCGCCGCCCTCGGACCGGTCGGCCATCGTCAGCCCGGCGGACTCGGCGAGCGCGGTGCGCGGCGCGGCGCCGATCGCGGCGAGCACGTCGTGCGCGGGGTGTTCGGTGCCGTCGTCGGTGACGGCCGCCAGCACCATGCCGTCCTGCCCGGTGATCTCGGTGAGCCGCGCACCGAAGTGGAAGCGGACGCCGTGCTCGGTGTGCAGATCGGTGAAGACCGAGCCGAGTTCGGGGCCGAGCACCGCGTGCAGCGGGGTGGGCGAGGGCTCCACGACGGTCACCTCGGCGCCGTACCCCCGCGCGGCGGCGGCCACTTCGAGGCCGATCCAGCCGCCCCCGGCGATCACCAGGTGGCCGTTCTCCCGGCCGAGGCTGGTCAGCACGTGCTTGAGGCGCTCGGAGTGGGCGAGCCGGCGCAGGTGGTGCACGCCCACCAGGTCGGTGCCGGGGATGTCCAGCCGGCGCGGCTCGGACCCGGTGGCCAGCAGCAGTTTGTCGTACTGCAGGACCGTGCCGTCGCCGAGCGTGACCGTGCGGGCGGCCCGGTCCAGCGCGACCACGGGCTGGCCGAGGTGCAGTTCGACGTCGTGCTCGGCGTACCAGGCGGCCGGCTCGACGAACACGGAGTCGCGCTCGGCGCTTCCGACGAGGAAGCCCTTCGACAGGGGCGGGCGTTCGTAGGGGCGGTCGCGTTCGTCGCCGATCAGTATCACCCGGCCGGTGAATCCCTCGGAGCGCAGCGTCTCCGCGGCCTTCGCCCCGGCGAGCCCTGCTCCGACGATCACGAAGGTCTGGTGCGCGTCCACCACAGTCTGCCTCCCCGGCGGGTCGATCGTTGCACGTCGAGCGTCCCGCACGGGGCCCCGGACCGGAAGAGCGCCGCGCCGACTGCCGCCGCGCGCCGTCAGCGGACCGGCCGAACCGTCAGCGGGCCAGCCGCGCCAGCAGGGCGGTGGCCGCCGCGTCGGTGAGGGAGGCGATCTGGTCCACCACGGCCCGGCGGCGGGCCCGGTCGTCGCCCGCGGCCAGGAAGATCGCCCGGAACTGCGGGTCCAGTCCCTCCGGGGCGCGCTCCAGCAGGGTGTGCGCGAGTTCGGCGATCACCACCCGCTGCTCGGCCCGCCGCCGGGCCTGGGCGGCGCGCTGCATGACGTGCACGTCCGCGACGGCCTTGAGCACCGCGCACTCCAGCCGCTGCGCGCGCGGGACGACGAGTTCGGCGGAGTAGCGGGTCAGCGGCGCGGGCCCGTACCGCGCGCGGGTGGCGGCCTCCGCGGCCGTGCAGAACCGGCCGATGAGCTGGCTGGCGGCGTCCTTGAGCCGGGCCTGGTCGAGCGCTGAGCCGTCGTGGCCGCGCGGCCACCACGGTTCCCGCAGCAGCCGGTCGAGCGCGTCGCCGAGTTCGTCCGCTCCGCTGTCCGGGGGCGCGTAGCGGCGCAGCGCGCAGGCGAAGACCTCGGCCCGTTCGGGTCCGGCCAGCAGCGCCCGCGGGTCGATGTGCCCGGCCTGGAGGCCGTCCTCCACGTCGTGCACGGAGTACGCCACGTCGTCGGCCCAGTCCATGACCTGGGCCTCGAAGCAGCGGCGGCCGTCGGGGGCGCCCCGGCGCAGCCAGTGGAAGACCGGCAGGTCGTCCGGGTAGACGCCGAACTTGCGGCGGTCGGGTCCGCCCGGGTGGCCGCCGCGCGGCCAGGGGTACTTGGTGGCGGCGTCGAGGGCGGCGCGGGTGAGGTTGAGGCCCACGCTGACCAGGTCCGCGGGGCCGCCGGTTCCGGCGGGGGTGCCGGCACCCGGTGCGCGGTCCGCGCCCGCCGCGGTGAACCGCTTCGGCTCGATCCGGGTCAGCAGCCGCAGGCTCTGCGCGTTGCCCTCGAACCCGCCGCACTCCTCGGCGAACTCCGCCAGCACCACCTCCCCGTTGTGGCCGAACGGCGGGTGGCCGAGGTCGTGCGCGAGGCACGCGGTCTCCACCAGGTCGGGGTCGCAGCCCAGCGCCGCGCCCAGTTCCCGGCCGACCTGCGCGCACTCCAGCGAGTGGGTGAGGCGGGTGCGGGGGCTGGTGTCGGTGACCGCGCTGCCGCCGACGCCGGGGTCCATGACCTGCGTCTTGCCGGCCAGCCGCCGCAGCGCCGCCGAGTGCAGCACCCGGGCCCGGTCGCGCTGGAAGGCGGTGCGCCCGGGCCGCTTGTCCGGCTCGGGCACGAAGCGGTCCAGGTCGTCCGGCGCGTACGCGGAGCCCGCCGCCGCGGCGTGTTCCGGGGCGGCGGCCGGCTCGGGCGGGTTTCCTTCCATGGGGACGACGGTAACCGCACGCGCCGACGGGTGGGTTCAGGGCCGCGCGGTGCGGGCCGTGTCCGGCCCGCCGGACGCTGATGGCCCCCGGCGTCAGCCGAACCAGCCCTGGAGGTCCGCGATCGCCTGGACCCCCTTGGAGTAGTTGGTGATCGTCGCCGGTGTCGTGAGGTCCACCAGGGCGCCGTTGGCCGACGTCTGCCCGGCCGCGAAGTTGAGGGTGGAGGGGGCCGCCCCGACGGAGAGGTGCCCGCCGCCCTGGGCCTGGGTCTCGGTGACGTTCAGCAGCACCGCCTTGGCGTCGGCCGGGATGCCGTCGCCGAGGGTGACCTGCTGGAGGTTCTGCAGCGGGCCGGCGCCGGTGCGGGTGTCGAGCAGCCGGGTCGGCCCGGCGGGGACGAACACCCGGCCGCCGTAGGGACTGTGGAAGCCCTCCACGTCGACCGTCAGGTGGACCTTCCCCGCCGAGTTGGGCGACGTCCGCGGCGCCGGGCCGCCGAACTCCCGCAGGCGGGCCCAGTCGTAACGGTGCAGCACCAGGCGGGCCATGGCGTCGTGCGCGCCGAGCGGCACCGAAGCCGGTACGGACACGGCGGCGGCCAGCGCCCTGGCCTTCTCGGCGAACAGGCCGGGCGCGGTGAAGCACGAGGCGAGCGCGATCCGCCGGGCGCCGCGGGCGGCCAGTTCGGCCAGCGCCTCGGGCACCGTGGGGGCGGCGGCGCAGACGTAGCCGGGCAGCACGGGGACGCCGCCGAGCCGGGCGCTGAGCAGGGCGGCGGTACGGGCGGTGTCCCATGCGGAGTCCGGGTCGCGGGAGCCTGCTGCGGCGAGGACGACCGCGTCGGGGCCGGCGACCTCCGTAGCCGCCGGGAACCACTGGCGTACGGCCCCGGTCAGCCGCGCGTGCAGGGCCTCGGCGAGCAGCGGGTGCGGGCCCAGCGGATCGGCGACGGTCCCGCGCAGGTGGGGCGCGGCGGCCAGCGCCCGGGGCAGGTCGTGCTTGACGTGGTGGCCGCGGCCGAACAGCAGGGGCACGAGAACGGCGTCGCCGTCCGGGCCCTGGCGGGCCTCGAGTCCCGCCAGGGCGGCGCCGATCAGGGGCGTGTCGAGCTCGATGTGACCGAGCCGCACCTCCAGCCCGGGGCGGAGGGCGCGGACCCGGGCCAGCAGCGCGGCCACGGCGGCCCGCGCCCGAGGGTCCCGGCTGCCGTGCGCCACGGCCACCAGTGCGGGGCCGCGGCCCGGCGCTCCGTACGCCTGCGCTCCGCACGCCTGTCTCGTCATGCCCGCGATCCTGCGGGACGTGCGTTGCGGGGCCGTTGCGTACGGGGCCGCGGCCGGTGTCGGTGCGCTCACCGGCGGCGGGGGCGGGTGTGAGGGGCGGCCGTGCCGCGGGGGTGGCGCCCCGGCGGCGCGTCACGGGCCGCGGGACGCCGGGCGGGGCGTCAGGGGCCGACGCGCCCGCGCCAGTCGCCGTCGTCGATCCGCGCCCCGGACCGCAGCAGGGCCTCGGCGACGTGGGAAGTCGCCAGGTAGACCCATACGGCCGCGGTGCCCTCGGCGGTGCGCACCTGGCGCAGGGCCCGTTCGTAGCGGCCGACCGGCCCGCCGGGGACGTACCCCTCCAGGAGGTCCAGGTCGGCGAGCGCCTCGTCGTACGCCTCGGGCGCGACCTCGGCGATCTCGCCGCGCACGGTGCCGGCGCCGGCCGGGTCGGGCACCGCGTACGGGTAGGGGTAGGGCCAGCCGTCGCCGTGGAAGAGCAGCGCGCCGGGGAGCTCGGCGGGGGTCCACGCCCGTACCCGGGCGTCGATCAGCGGGTGGTTGCGCTCGCCGGGCAGCAGCGTGCCGTAGACGAAGAACGGCAGGTGGGACGGCTGCTGAGGGTCGGTCACGGGTGTCTCCTGAACCGGTTGTCAGTGGTGCCTTCTACTGTGATCCACATCGCAGACGGAACGACGCGGAGGCTGTGTTTCATGGGGTGGATCGAGACGGCGGGCGGGTACGCCGTCGCACTGGACGGCTCGCGGGTGGTGTGCCGCAATGCCGCGGGGCGGGCCCTGAAGCAGGTGCCGGGCAAGCTCCGCGAGGATCCCGAGGTCGTCCGGCTGCGGCAGTTGGCGGAGTGGCTGGAGCGGCACGAGCGGGAGTGCCTGGCGCAGGTGGACGGCTGGCTGGTCCGTTCGCTCCCGGTGCCCGCCCCGCTGCTGGCCCGGGTGTGGCCGGACGCCGCGTGGCAGGGCGCGTTGCGCGACCTGGTGGTGGCCCCGCTCGCCGCGGACGGCGGCCCTGACCTGTCCCGGGCCGGCTTCCTGCGGGACGCGGACGCCGAGCGCGGCCTGGGCGTCGTGGACCTGGACGGCGACTCGGTGCGGCTGGCCGCGGAGGCGGTGCTCATACCCCATCCCGTACTGCTGGAGGAGCCCGCCGAGCTGAGCGAACTTCGGGAGTTCGCGGCCGAGTTGGGCGTCACGCAGAGCATAGGCCAGCTGTTCCGGGAGGTGTGGCGGCGCGGCCCCGAGGTCGATCCCGCCGCCCTGTCCGTGACCGCGTACGAGGGCGGGCGGTTCGAGCAGCTGCGGCACGCCACGGCGCGCGCCACCCAGCACGGCTACCGGGTGCGCGGCGGCGCCGCGGTGTGCCAGGTGGTGGAGGACGGCCGCCCGGTGGAGGCGTCGCTGTGGCTCGGTGACGACTACCCGGAGGCGGAGGCGCGCACGGGGGCGCTGGAGTGGACCGGCCCGGGCGGCACCCGCCTGCGGCTGGGCGAGGTCGGGCCGGTGGCGTGGTCCGAGGGGGAGCGGATGGCCGCGCAGATCTTCGCGGGCCGGGTGGAGAACCAGGAAGACGAGGGAAACCGGTGAACGACACGGATCTGCTGGCGGCGGGCGCGGTGCTGCCGCTCACCGGTGAGGGGACTCCCGGAGCCGGATCGGCGGCCGGTAAGGGCGGTAAGGGCGGTACGGTCGGCGCCGACGGTACGGACGCGGTGGACGTGCTGGTCGCGCGCGGCTACGGCCATCCGGCGCTGGACGAGCGGGTCGTGGTGCGCCTGGTGCCCGAGGCGCTCGGCGAGGCCGAGGACCTGTCGCTGGAGTACCTGGGCTTCGAGGCGCGGGGCGGCGAGCGGGTCGGGCGGGTGCAGCGGCGGTCGCTGGGCTTCCCGGCATGGGCGCTGGTGCACGACCCGGCCAACGGCCGGCACGCGCTGGCCGTGGTGAAGGAGATGGAGCGGCTGACCCGGCTGGCCTCCACCCGCCCCGGCTACGCCAAGGAGGGCTTCGACGAGATCGCGGTGCGCCTCGACCGCTCCGTGCCGCACTTCCTGCCCACGTACTACGAGCAGGTGGCGCGGATCTTCCTGGGCGCGGAGTCGACCACGTACGCCTCCCAGCTCTTCAACAAGGCGCGCGAGGCGGAGTCCCGGCACGCGCTGGCGGTCGACGAGGAACGGCTGCGCGAGGTCTTCCTGGAGTTCGCCGCGGCCGGCGCGCTCAGCGGCAAGGCGCTGCGCGACCAGGCCAAGGGGCTGGCCGAACGCCTCACGCCCGAGGCGGCGTTCGAGCAGTTCCGCATCCTGTGCCTGGAGCGGGCGGCGGCCGGCCTGACCCCGTACGCAGGGATGGTCGAGGACTTCCGCCGGCTCGCCAAGGCGGCCGGCCGGGACACCCGGGCCGAGGAGACCTCCCTGGTCGCGGAGTTGCTCGGCTCGGGTTCCATCACCCGCTCCCCGATGTCCTTCTGGAAGGCCGCGCGGGCCGCGCTGGTCGAGGCGGCCACCGGATCGCGCGAGGTGGCGGCCCGGCTGCTGCACGTCTTCCCGTCCATCACCTCCGAGCACGCCACGGAGTTCGACGGGTTCTGGCTCGGGCTGCTGACGGACGCGGGGGCGTTCGAGCTGCTCGCCGGGAAGGGGGCGGCGGGCACCGCGGCCGACCGTCGGGAGGGCGAGGCTGGGGCCGGGACCGCGGCCGGGGAGGCGGCGCCGCGGGCCGCGGAGTGGTTCAGCCGCTGGGCGCAGCACCGGCGCCGGGGCGGCTACTGGTCCAAGCCCGGCCGGATCGTCGCCGAGCTGGAGCTGGTGGAGCGGTTCGCCGCGCAGCTCGCGGCCGAGGGCGAACCGGTGCGGCTGATCGTGGACTCGGGCTACCGCTCGATCGCGCTGGACCTGCTGGACACCTGCCTGGCGGCCGGGGTCCCGGTGGCCGACCCGCACGAGGAGCGGACCTCCCTCGACCTGGCGGGCTGGCTCTCCGACGAGACGCCGGGCGGCCGGGACCTCGCGGCCGTCGCCGCCGACCCGCGGTTCGCCCCGCTGCTGGGCACCGCCGTGGAGGGCGTCTCCGGCACGTCGGACGGCCCGGCCGCGCTGCTGCGGCTCGCCGGGCACCCGGTGCTCGGCCCGGTCGTCGGCAGGTGGCTGGCCGACCGGGCCGGCGACCTCGACCGGCCGCTCGGACTGCCCGGTCTCGACCAGCAGTTGACCCGCGTCGCCCACTTCGCCGACCCGGCCGTGCTGGCGACCGCGCCTGAGGCGGCGGCCCGCATCGCCGCCTTCGACGTGGCGCCGGTGCTGGGCCACACCCTGCGCGCGGGCATCCTCGACGAGCTGGGCTGGCCCGCGCTGGAGGAGGCGGTGGCGCGGCTGAAGCCCTCGCGCGGCAAGGGGCAGCAGCAGGGCAACGACTGGTTCCAGCTGGAGGACGCCTGGCCGGCGCTGCTCGTCGCCTGCGGCACCCACGTCGTCGCGGTCGGCCCGGACGGCGTCCTCGACGAGCGCACGCTCACGCTGCCCGCCACCAACCAGTACAGCTGGAACCGCACCGCCCTGCGCTGGGTCGACGGCCAGTGGCTGATCGCCTCCGGGTACGGCGACGAGCGGCGGGCGGCCTGGTCGGGCAGCCCGGCCGACGTCTTCAAGCCCAAGGGCACCCTGGAAGCCCCCTACCGCGGCACGGGCCCGGTGTCCCTCGCGCTGCCCTCCGGTGGCCGCTTCCACGGCACCCGCCCGGTCCTGGCCGGCGACACCTCCTTCGGCGACCGCCGCGACATCGCCTCCGACGGCCTGTCGTACTGGGTGCTGCACGAACGGCGGTGGTACGAGTACGACACCGCCGCCGCCAACCGCGGCCGGGCCTCGGTGCCGTCCTTCTTCGACGGGGCGCTGACAGAGGCCGGCGCCGGCGCGGCTGGTGCCGGGCCCCGCCTGGTGGAGTCGGCCTGCCGCCTGCTGCCGGTCCAACCCGGCCTGGAGGGCTCGCCGTTCGGCAGCAAGGACGGCCTGCTCGGCTGGTGGGTGCGCCACGACCAGGCGGCCGGCACCCTCAGCGCCTGCTCGGTCGACGGCAGCCGCGGCCCGGTCCGCTCCTACACCGGCGAGCCGGACCCGTGGCGGATCGACCAGCACGGCACTCCCCTGCCGCCGCTGCGGCTGCCCGGCGGCGCGGTGCTGCACCCGGTGGTCAGGAACAGCGGCTGGACCGCCTCCGTGGACTTCTCCGACTCCGAGGGCACGCAGCTGGCCCACGTCGAGGAGTCCTCCCGCGGCGGCCACTACATGAGCGGCACCGAGATCGTCCCGCCGCTGTGGCACTGGCACGCGCTGCGGCCCCGCGACGAGGAGGGCTCGGCGGTCCTGCGGGCCGTCACCGACGAGCAGGCCGCCGCGCTGCTGGCAGAACTGCCGAACTCCAAGGCCGACGCGACCGCCGCGGTGCGCAAGGTCCTGCCCGGCATCACGAATGACGCGCTGGTCAAGGGCGTCGCCTCGCTGGTGCGCCGCGCCGCCCACGCGGCCCGGCGGATCAGCGCCTTCGCCGTCCGCCGCACCGCGCCCGTCAAGGCGTCCGGCCGCACGGTGGTGCACGCCTTCGACGCGCCGCTGACCGAGGCGCTCTCCGGTCTGATGACCGACGTGGTGAGCTTCGGCTACTACTCCTCCGGGCCGACCACCGACACCATCGACGCGCTGCGGGCGCTGGCCGCCGTGGTGGGCGGCGCGGCCGAAGTGCCGCTGCCGGAGCGGGAGCCCAAGGGCAACGGGCCGCTGGGCGTGTCCCGGCCGCCGATCCCCCGGCAGCGCACCATGGGATGGCTGTCGCTGCTCGGCGCGGGCCTCTCTGCCGCCGCCGCGCGGGCCGCCGCCCCGGGGACGAGCCAGGAGCACAGGGCCGCGCTGCTGGAGTTCTTGGAGACCGCGCTGGCCGTGGTGGCCGGGACGGAGGGGGCTCCCGCCCCGGGGGCCGCCGGGGCGACGGCCGGAATGGCCGCGGTTTCCGCGAGCGGGCACACAACTGGGCTCACGACCGCACTCGACGCGGCCGCGACGAGCGGGACTTCCACTGCCGGGACGACGGCCGGCATGGCCGCGGTTTCCGGGAGCGGGCACGCGGCCGGAACCGACTTGGCCGACGCCGCCGCGACGAACGGGGGCCGCGCGGCCGCGAGCGCGGGCGGCGGCTCCGGCCCCGACCGCGTGGCCGCGGATCCGCGCGGCCGGCTGCGGGTGGTCCTGGTGAAGGGCCGGACGGCGGACGACGCCGCCGGCCGGGGCGGCAACCGGAGCCCCGACCGGGCGGGCGAGCTGCACCGCAGCGGCGGCCGGACGCTGCTGCTGGTCGCCCCGTGCGTGAGCCACGACGACCGCAAGCGCTGGCGGGCCCTGGAGTACGCGCCCGACGGCGTCTTCGGCCCGTGGGAGGGCCTGACCCTCACCGAGGAGCGGGTGGCCGGTGCGCCGGACGAGCCCGGCCGGGCCGCGGGCGTCGCCCGGCTGGTCGCGCTCATCCGCGAGCGCGGCCCCGTGCCCTACCGGGCGCAGGCCGCCGAGCGTTTCGCCGAACTCACCGGCATCGACGTGTCGGTGGCGGCCCTGCTGCTGCTCGGCATACCGGCACTCGACGGGTACGGGCGCGACAGCCTGCCCTCCCCCGAGACGCTGGAGCTGGCCGGGCTGCGGCCGACCCGCGCCGCCACCGCCCGCCTGCGGCTGCGCCAGGTGTCGACGGCGGACCGGGTGCGCCTGCTGGCCGCCCTCGTACCGGCCGACCCGGCCGCCGCCGAACGGCTGTGGGAGGACGGCTTCGACGCGGACGCGCTCGCCGAGGAGTGGATCGCCGTGCACGGCCGCCAGCGCGCGGTCCCGATCGAGCTGGAGGAGCTGGCCGACCGCGAACTGCCCTGCAACGGCTTCCTGCCCCGGGCCGTCAACGCCGGCAGCCGCCCCGAACTGACCGGCCGCACGCGGCAGGTGATGGAGAAGGGGCGCCTGACCGTCGAAGACGCGAACCTCCAGCTGACCGGCGGCGAGATCCGCTCGTACGTGGAGACGCTGCGCTGGCTGGCGTACCGGCTGCCGTTCGGCGACCCGCTGCGGGCGGCGCTGCCGGAGACCCTGCGCGCCCTGCGCACCCGGCTCGCCGACGAGGGCCTGCTGCTGGACCTCGGGGTCGACTGGACCTCGGAGGGCGAGTCGACGGCGGTCGCGGTCCGGACCGCGCACGGCCTGGCCGAGAGCGGCGGCGCCGACCCGGACGGCATGGTCCGCGTCGGGCCCGCGCTCGTCCTGACGCCCATGCGCTACGGGCAGCGCGAGGAGGTATGGGTGCGGCCCGCCGCCCTGCTGCCCGAGACCTCCCCGGAGGGCGGCGCCGACCATCCCACGCTGGCCCTGATCGCCGGACTCGTGCCCGCCGGCCAGCAGGTGCGGGCGCTGCGCGAACTGCTCGGCGAGGAACTGGCGGCGCTGCTGACCGTGGACGGCCGGGCGGGCTGCCCGCAGTCGCCGGAGCACAGCGTGCCGGAGCTGGTCGCCGAGGCAGCCGAACGGCTCGGGCTGTCGGCGGACGCGGCCGCGCTCTACCTGATGCTGCTCGCCCTGCCCGACCCGACCGACCGCCGGGTGAACGAGTGGACCGGCTGGAAGCCCGCCCGCGCCAAGCGGGCCCGGGCCGAACTGGCCGCCACCGACCTGGTGGTGGAGGCCAAGCGGGCCCGGGCCGGCCGCACCCTCTTCCTGCCCGGCGGCTGGCTGGACCTCAAGTCCCCGCGGCTGCCGATCGAGACGTGGAAGGCGGCGCTGTTCCGGACCGAGCAGGTGGCGTCGGACTGCGCGCTGCTGCCCGACGAGCCGGTGGCCGACCTCTTCCGGCGGGCCTGGCAGCGGGTGGTGGCGGGCGACGCGCCCGGGTTCGAGGAGTTCAAGGCCCGGCGCGGCCGGGGCGGACGGGGACGGCGATGAGCGGGACGAACGAGCGGTCCGGCGCGGTGGACGGGGTCGACGCGATGGACGGGGTCGACGGGCCGGAGCGGACCGGCGCGGCCGGGGGAACGGGAGCGGGAGCGGGGATGAGCGGCACGGCGGGGCGGTCGGCCCGGCAGGTCGAGCCGGCCGAGGACCGGTACGCGGCCGAACTGGCCTTCCTGGCCCGGTACGACGGCGGGCCGCGCCCGCCCGGCTGGTGGCTGACCCCGCGCGCCGTGGTCACCTTCGTGTGCGGATCGGGCGGCGAGCGGCTGCGCATATCCGGCGGCGGGAGCGCGGGAGCGGGCCGCAAGGGCGGCGCCGGCGACGAGGAGATGGTCGTCGGGCGGAAGTTCGTCGGCGACCGGGCTCTGGTCGAGCGCTGCGTCGTCACCCTCGCCGGGGAGCGCGGGCTGCTGCTCGTCGGAGAGCCGGGCACCGCCAAGTCGATGCTGTCCGAGCTGCTGTCGGCCGCGGTGTGCGGCACCAGCGGCCTCACCGTCCAGGGCACCGCGGGCACCACCGAGGACCAGCTGCGCTACGGCTGGAACTACGCGACCCTGCTCGCCAAGGGCCCCAGCATCGAGGCCCTCGTGCCCTCGCCCGTACTCACCGCGATGACCCGCGGGGCCGTCGCCCGGATCGAGGAGGTCACCCGCTGCCTGCCCGAGGTGCAGGACGCGCTGGTGTCCATCCTGTCCGAGCGCCGCATGGCCGTGCCGGAGCTGGCCGACGGCGAGGACGGCACGGTGCACGCCGTGCCCGGGTTCACCGTCATCGCCACCGCCAACCTCCGCGACCGGGGCGTCTCCGAGATGTCGGCGGCCCTCAAGCGCCGCTTCAACTTCGAGACGGTCGGCCCCATCACCGACCTGGACGCCGAGACCGAGCTGGTGCGGTCCCAGGCGGTGGCCGCGCTCACCCGCGGCGGCGCGGAGTTCACGGTCGACCGGGCGGTCCTGGAGGCCCTCGTCACCGCGTTCCGCGACCTGCGGACCGGGCAGAGCGAGGAGGGCTGGGAGGTCGAGCGGCCCTCCACGGTGATGAGCACCGCGGAGGCCGTGCACGTCGCCACCTCCATGGGGCTCGCCGCCGCCTACCTCCCCGACGGCCGCGACCCGCTGCGCTCCCTGCCGGGCCACCTGCT
The DNA here is from genome assembly GCA_963756705.1 of uncultured Actinomycetota bacterium. Taxonomy (GTDB): domain Bacteria; phylum Actinomycetota; class Actinomycetes; order Streptomycetales; family Streptomycetaceae; genus Actinacidiphila. The sequence continues at coordinate 50,528 of CAVWOS010000016.1, forward strand.
CGGCACCGTCCGCAAGGACGACCCGGCCGACCACGCGCGCCTGCTCGGCTACTGGGACGGCCCGGTCCGCCGCCGCGCCGAACTCGGCGCCCCCCTCTGGCGCACCTTGTGGGAGCTGCGGGATGCCCTCTCCTGACAACCCACCCACCCAGGAAGAGGACACCGCGGGAACTCCCTTCGGGCCACCGGCGAAAGAGGAAGAGTCGGGTACGCCCCCGGTCGAGCCCACCCCGCAGCGCCCCGGGCAGCAGGCTGCGGGGGCGAGCGGCGGGCCGGGGCTTCCGGCGGAAGACAGCGGTACGGGGACGGTCAGGCCGGTGGCCAAGGCCGAAGGCGGCGGTACGAGGACGGTCGGGCGGATAGCCACGGCGGAAGGGGCCGAGCCGGAGACGGCCGGGCCGAGGTCCGCTGCGGAGGGCGCCCTGCCGGGAAGGGGCGAGGCCGACGCCGTCGCGGATGGGGGCCGGCCGGGGGTAGCCGACGGGGAGGCCGAACCGGAAGCGGCCGTACGGGAGTTGGCGGAGTGCCGGCGGCCGTACGTGCTGGGGGTGCGGCACCATTCACCGGCGCTGGCCGCGGTGGTGCCCGCGCTGCTGGCGGAGGCGGCACCCGAGGTGCTCTTCGTCGAGCTGCCGGCGGACTTCGCGCCGTGGCTGCCGTACCTGGCGGACCCGGCGACGGTTCCGCCGGTGGCGTTGGCCGGGCACGGGCCGCGCGGGCTGGTCTTCCTGCCGTTCGCGGAGTTCTCGCCCGAGCTGGCGGCGCTGCGGTGGGCCCGGGCGGCGGGCGTACCCGTCGTCCCGTTCGACCTGCCGCTGGGGGTGCCGGAAGCGGGCACCCCGGAGACGGGGGACGGCCCGGACGGGCGGAGCGGCGGCCCGGACGGCCCCGCCTCAGACGGGAGTGCGCGTCGCGGAGGGGGCGGCGCGCACTCCGACCCACCCCGCCGGACCGGCCCCTGGCCGGCCGGCGGGCTGGAACGCGCCCTGCGCGAGCACGCGGGCGGCCGGCCCGAGGACGACCTGTGGGACCGCCTCGTGGAGGCCGCCGCCCCCGGCGCGGAGCCGGAATCCCTGCGCCGGGCCGCGCTGTCCGTCGGCTGGGCCCTGCGCGGCGACGCCGAGCGGGCCGACCGCCTCGACCCGCACGACCTGCGCCGCGAGGCGTACATGCGGCAGGTGCTGGCCGCCCACCCGGGCAAGCGCGCGGCCGCCGTGGTCGGCGCCTTCCACGGACCGGCGCTCCTCCCGGAGCCGACCCACGTCGGCGGCACTTGGCGGGAGTCGGACCGTACGGCCGACGCGGCCACGGAGGCACAGGCCGGCGCGGCCGGGCGCCGGACCGGCGGGGACGGAGACGGGTCCGCGGCCGAGACCGTCACCACCTGCCTCGTGCCGTACACGTACGCCCTGCTGGACGAGCGCTCCGGCTACCCCGCGGGCATCAAGGACCCGGAGTGGCAGCGCGGGGTGGTGGAGGCGGCGGGCGACCCGGCGCGGATGGACGAGCTGCTGCTCACCACGGCGGTCCGCATCTGCGCCGAGGTGCGGGCCGCGGGCCACCCGAGCGGCCCGCCCGACGCCCGCGAAGTCGTCCGGCACGCAAGGGACTTGGCCGCGCTGCGCGGCCTGCCCGCCGCCGGGCGGGGCGAGTTGCTGGAGGCGGTGTCCACCGTCCTGACCCAGGGCCAACTGCTCGGCCGCGGCCGGATCGTGGCGCGGGCACTGGAGACCGTACTGGTCGGGTCGCGCCGCGGGCGCACCGCGCCGGGCACCCCGCGCTCGGGCCTCGGCCCGTCCGTCGAGGCGCTGCTCGACGAACTCGGCCTGCCCGGCCCGGGCACGCCCGAACGCCGTGAGCTGCGCTTGGACCCGCACCGCTCCCCGCTGGACCGGCGGCGCGAACTGACCCTGCGCCGCCTCGCGTTGTGCCGCGTGCCGTACGCCGCGATCGTGCCCGGCACGGGCACCGGCCCGGGCGCCACCGCGTCCCTGGGCACCCGCTGGAACGTGGAGTGGACGCCCGCGACCGCCGCGATGCTCGACGCCGCCTCGGCCCACGGCACCGACCTGGCGCAGGCGGCCGAGGGGCTGCTGCGCCAGCGGGCGCTGGCCGAGCGGCGCCGGGGCGGGCCCTCGGCCGCGGAGGTGCTGGCCGGTTTCGAGGACGCGGCCGCGTGCGGGCTGCCGGGGGTGGCGGCCGAACGCCTCGACGAGACCGCGCGCCTGCTGCCCGCCTCGGGCACCCTGCCCGAACTCCTCACGGCGATGACGCTGTTGGACCGGATCGGCTCCGGCCTGCTGCCCGGTCTGCCCGCCGACTGGCAGGCGCCCGCCGTCACCGCGGCGCTCGCCGAGCTCACCGCGGCGGGGGTGCGCGCCCTCGACGGGCTCACCGGCTCCGAGGAACCCGCCGACGCCGCCGCGCTGGCGGAGCTGGCCGCCCGCGGCACCCCGGGACTGCGCATCACCGACGCGCTGGCCCGGCTCGCCGCCGACGGCTCCCCGCTGATCCGGGGCGCCGCCTCGGCGGTCCGGGTGCTGCTCGGCGCGAGCACGCCCGGCGCCTTCGGTACGGTGCTGGCCGCCCGGACCCACGACGCGACCACGCCCGAACTGCGGTCGGTGCTGGCCCAGTTCCTGTCCGGCGCGCTCACCGCGGCCGGGCCGCTGCTCGAAGCGGGGCCGCTGCTGGCCCCGTTCACCGAGCTGGTCGGTTCGCTGCCGGACCGCGCCTTCCTCACCCGGCTGCCGGCGCTGCGCCACGGGTTCCAGGCGCTGTCCCCGGCGGCGCGGGACCGTCTGCTGGCGACGGTCCGGGCGGAGGTGCCCGTCTCTGGCCGTTCCGGCGTCCCGGACCCGGCCGCACTGGCGCGGCACGCCGCCGCGGATCTGGCGGGCCGCGAACTCCTGGCGGAACGAGGGCTGTTGGCCGCGACTGCCGTCTCCCGGGCGTCCGACCCCGACCCGTCCGGCGGAGCCGAGACCGTGCCGCCGCCGAACGGACGACCGCCCGTCACGGAACCCCCGGACGCCATCTCCCCGGACGTGCGCTGGCAGTTGCTGCTCGGACGGCTGGACGAGGCCGGTGCGGGACCGGGTCCGGCCGGGCGGATCGCCTCCGCGCTCGACGAGTTGTACGGGTCGGGTCGAGGGGAGGGGTCGGGGGCCGGGACCGGTTCCGGCGCCGGGCACGAGGCGCCGTACCCCGATGTGCGGTCCTGGAGCGAGGAGTTGGCCGACCTTTTCGGCGCCGACGTGCGCGAGGAGGTGCTGGCCGCGGCCGCCGCCACCGGCCGGGTCGAGGCCGCGCTCGCCCTGGACCCGGCGGCGGCCCGGCCCTCGGTGGATCTCCTGCGGACCGTGCTGTCCTACGCGGGCGGTCTGCCCGAGGGGCAGTTGGCCCGGCTGCGGCCCCTGGTGGCGCGGCTCGTACGGGAGTTGACCGAGGCCCTGGCCGCGCGGATGCGGCCGGCGCTCACCGGGCTCAGCCATCCCCGGCCCACCCGGCGGCCCGGCGGTCGGCTCGACCTCGGCCGTACCCTCCGGGCCAACCTCGCCTCCGCGCACCGTGATCCGGTGACCGGCGCGGTCACCGTACGGCCCGAGCGGCCCGTCTTCCGCACCCGCGCGCGGCGGTCGGCGGACTGGCGGATCGTCCTGGTCGTGGACGTCTCCGGCTCCATGGAGGCCTCCACCGTGTGGGCGGCCGTCACCGCCTCCGTCCTGGCCGGCGTGCCCGCCCTCAGCACCCACTTCCTCGCCTTCTCCACGGAAGTGCTGGACCTCACCGACCAGGTGGACGACCCGCTCAGCCTCCTCCTCGAAGTCCGGGTCGGCGGCGGCACGCACATCGCCGGCGCCCTCCAGCACGCCCGCACCCTGGTCACCGTGCCCTCCCGCACCCTCGTCGTCCTCGTCTCCGACTACGAGGAGGGCGGCCCGATCGGCCCCCTCCTCTCCGAGGTCCGCGCCCTGGTCGACGCCGGCTGCCACGTCCTCGGCTGCGCGGCCCTCGACGAGACCGGCCGCGGCCGCTACTCCGCGGGCGTCGCGGGCCAACTCGTCACCGCGGGCATGCCCGTCGCCGCCCTCGGCCCCCTCCAACTGGCCCGCTGGATCGGCGAACGCGTCTCCCCCACCTCTTAGCCGTACGAGTGGGTCCGGTGCTTCCGTTGCCGGGCTTTTCCCGGCTCGGCCACCCGGGTACGGGCTCGCGGCTAGACTGAAATGGCGCGATCGTTCGCATTTCGGGGGGGTGGGGGACGTTGGCACAGGTCATCCCGGGACGGGGCATGCGACCCTTACGTGCCCGGACGCGGCGGCAGGGCCGATGAGCCCTCCCTCCACGTCCGGGCGCGACCTGGGAACAACGCCCCGAGGTCTCACGGGGCGTGCCGCCCTGGGCACGAGGCTCGTGCTGGCCGTCGCGGGCCACGAGCACGGAGCCACCGCCAAACAGCTGGCCCGCGACACGGGTCTTCCCCTGCCCACCACGTATCACCTGCTGCGCACCCTGACGCAATCAGGCCGTCTCCGCCGGGACAAAGGGGTGTTCACGCTCGGCGAGGCCCACGGCTCCGGGCTGTTGGACGACGTGGCGGCACTCGCCGACGGCGAACCGGACGACAACCGCGAGCGGGTCCTCGCGCACCTGGCCACCTGCGCGCAGTGCAGAGAAGAGGCCGGTGCGCAACGGCGGGTGAAGTCCATCATCGAGACCGACCGGCCGCTGCCCCCTCCGTCACAGTCGCTTCTGGCCCGCCTCCAAGGTGTCTCCGATCCGCACCGGGAGGGGGACGACCGAAAGGTCGAGGGCCCGGCTCACCCGGGGGGTCACGGGCGTGCCGACGAACGCGCGGCCGAGGCCGTACGGGCACTCGACACGGGCGCGGACACGGTCTTCGGGGGCCTCGACCAGTTGTTTCGCGCGCTCGGTCCGCCGCCCGCGGACCACCAGGCGTCGCACCCAGCACACCGGAACGGCGAGGGCGGGCAGTCATGACGGAGCCGGGAGAGGTTGCCGCGTCCCTGGGAGGGCTGGAGATCGCCCGCGCCTGGGCCGACGTGCCGGCGGATCACCTCGAAGTGGCGCTCAAAGCCCTCGAGCCGCAGTTGGTCCGCGACCACGAATACCGCACCACCCAGCAACAGATCGACCGCGAGCTCCAGTTGAGGGCCATAGACGTCGCGGAGAACAGGGCGAGGCAGTCGCACGCCCTGTACCTCTCCGGCCTCGTCGCGGGCTTCGTCATCACCGTGGGCATGCTGGCCGGAGCGGTGATCGTCGGCCGCGACGATCAGCCGTGGCTCGCCGCGATGCTGTCCGGACCGAGTGTTCTCGCGCTCGCCACCATTTTCGCGCTTCGGCGCAACGACGCCGCTCAATCCCGTGCGGTGGCACGCGGCCGGCGCTCGATCCTGGACGCGCCGGCGTCAACACCGCCCACCGGCGCGGCCGGTGCTCCCGAAGCCGGCCTGTTCCGATCCGCGACACCGAGATCTGAGGAGTTCAACAAGCATGGCGACAGGTGATTCCGACGAGCCGACTCCGGGTGCAGCTTTACGGGGGCAGCGGGTCCTCGACCTCTTGGACAAGGCGATCGACGTCCAGAGCCCGCTGGTGCGCAAGAACATCTCCCGGGCCCGCCGGCGGAACCCGGAGGCGACACCGGCACAGGTGATCCGCGCTCTGGAGCGGATGTACGTCAGCGCCTTGACCGGCACGGGTGCCGCGGTCGGAGGAACCGCGGCCGCGCCCGGCGTCGGGACGGGAGTCGCGCTGGCGCTGTCGGCGGGCGAGGCCCTCTCGTCCCTGGAGCTGAGCGCCCTCTTCGCGCTCTCGATCGCCGAGGTCCACGGCATACCCCTCGACGAGGTCGAGCGCCGCCGCACGATCGTGATGGGCATCATGCTCGGCGGGACCGGCTCCACCACCATCGCCAAGGTCGCCGAGCGCACGGGCCAGCACTGGGGGCGTCAGGTGGTCGCCAAGGTTCCCGTCGAGACGCTGCGCCAGATCAACCGGATCCTGGGACGGAACTTCGTCACGAAGTACGGGACCAAGCAGGGAATCATCGTGCTCGGCCGCGTCGCGCCGTTCGGGATCGGCGCGGTGATCGGCGGCGGTGCGAACGCCGCCATCGCCACCCTGACGGTGCGGGCCGCCCGCCGCGCGTTCGGCCCGCCTCCGACGTCATAGCCGCGACCGCGTCCCGCGTTACTGGGAGTTGTAGGGCTTGATGCTCACCGCGGGGCCGTTGGAGTACTTGGCGACGGCCGCCGCCGCGGCGCCGGTGACCTTCATCAGGGCTGTTCCGCGGGCGGGCACGCGTGTCAGTCCGCCGACGGCCACGACGAAGACGGCCTGCTGCGTCTGGCCCTCGGGCGGCTGGTCGTAGACGAGGTAGGCCAGGCGGACGGACACCGGGAACGCGTCGGCGTTGGAGAGCCGGAGCGCGGCGAACCGGCTGAACTTGTCGACCTTGTGGCCCTGGCCGTCCAGGGGCTGGACGGTCACGTCGTGGATGCCGGCCCGGATCCGGGCCGGCGCGACGCTGACGACGCGTACCCGGACGTCGGCGACCTCGTGTTCGCCGGGGCCGGAGAAGCGCAGGATGTCCATGCCGTACCCGTAGGGCACGACGAGGTTGCCCCGGTCGCTGCCGTACACCGTGCGGACCTTCACCTGCGACAGCACCTTGTGGTGTTTGTCCAGCGGGGTGAAGGCCAGCACCGGGACCGCGGACCGCTCGTCGTCGTTCTTGATGTCGACGGTCTGGTTGATCGTCTCTTTCTCCGGCCGCTCCCCGTGGTAGGTGAACGACAGCTTCCCCACGTACGGACGCGGTGTCCTCGTCGCGGACGGTGACGCCGCGTGCGCCGACTTCGCGTCCGCGCTCCCCCCGGCACCGGGGGCGCATCCGCCCACGAGCACCGCTGCCACCACGCACGCGGCGCCCAGCGCGCCACGTGTCCCCATCCCCACCCTGACCTGCCACTTCCGCGCCTGCGCGCTCTAGCCGATCCCGCAGACAACAGTCCACGGCTCAACTGCCGGGTGCGCCCGGCGCCGTCGCCCGGACCCGCGTGGGACCGCTAGCCGGCCCGGGTGGACGTGAGCGTCCGGCGGGACAGGGTGCGGAGTTCGCGGTCCGGGTGGTCGGGGCCGGCGTGGGGGGAGTCCGTGAGGACCCGGAGGGCGGAGGAGGCGAGGTCGTCGAGTGCGGGCCGCAGGCCGTCCGGCACGGGCTCGACGGTCGAGAGGACCCGGAGCGCGCGCAGGCCCACCGGAGTTGCCCCGACGAGCGCGGAAAGGACGGGAACCGCCCGGTCCGGCTCCCCCGTGATGCGGAGGTGCGCCTCGGCGGCGGCCGCGCGGGTCCACTCGTAGGAGGCGGTGAGCAGCTCCTCGACCCGCGGCAGCAGGGGCGCGGCGGCCGGGCCGAGCGGCAGGAGCGCGGTGAGGTGCCAGGAGACGGGCCCGCGCCCGGACAGCAGAGCGTCGAACGCGGCGACCGCCGCCTCCGCCTCACCGGTCAGCCGGTAGAGGGCGACGGCCGCGGCCGCGCACACCGACGGGTCACCGCTCTCCGCGGCCTCGCCGAGCAGCGCGACGACCTCGGGCGCAGGCAGCCCGTCGAGCCCGAGCCGACGGGCGGAGACGACGGCGGCGCGACCGCTCCGCAGGCACTCGGCCACTTCCGGCTGGGCCTCGCGCGCGGCGTCACCGAAGGACCCGAGCGCCTGGACGAGCGCGATCCCGTCGTTCCCCGCGGCGCCCGCCGCCAACTCACGGCGTATCGCGGGGATCAGCCGCTCGCCCGCGCCGGGGAACGCCTCGGCGGCCGCCGCGAGCGCCTGCCCGTCGCGCCGCCGCAGCGCGAGTTCGAGGCCGCGCGGGTCGCCGGAGCGGACGAGGGCGAGCAGGGCCGGCTCGGCGACGTCGTCCTCCCCCGCCTCCGCGTGGCCGTGCAGCGCGTCGAGGAGCTTCGCGTCCGGCTCGGCCACGCACGTGATCCAGTGGGTGACGGCGCGCAGCCGTTCCGCCAGGGCGTCCGCGTTCTTCTGATGCGGCAGTGCGGCGAGCAACTGACCGAGCACCTCGGCCTCCCGGTCGCGCCACATCTCGGCGACCGCCTCGGCCAGCCACGAGCCCCGCGCGCCGACGTCCCCGGCCGCGATCCAGCGGGCGGCCACGGCGAGGCAGGCGTCCGGGTCCCGCGTGAGCAGCCGGACGAGCGGCTCCCGCCGCGTGCCGGTACCCGGCCACGGCAAGTCCTCGCCGTCCGCGTCGAATTGGGCCCCGCCCTCGGCGGCGAACACGGCCGCGGCCGGCCCGACCCCGCTCAACGACTCGTCCAGCACCAACGGTTCGACGCCGAGCCTCCCCAGGACGACCAGCGCCTCGGCCCGCACCACCGGAACGGCATCGCTCCCGCAGACCAGGTCCACCTGATGCTCGGCGGCCTCCCGCGCCTCCCCCGACAGCACGTCGGCCACCGCCGCCACCACCCGCAGGGCCGCCCGCCGCACCTCCCTCGACGCGTCCTCCAGGCAGGGCAGCAACTCCTCCAGCACCCCGCACAGTTCCCCGCACACCGCGGCGACCGGGCTCCCCTGCCAGTGCGGCCCGCCCACGTCCCCCGGGTCGTGGTCCGCCAGTCCGGCCAGCAGCATCAGCACGTCGACCCGCCGGCCCGGCGCGTTCCGCGCGGCGTGCGCGAGGAACGGAACGGCCGGCGCCGACGCCGGATACGCCGTCCCCTGGTGGTGGATGCTCCCGTACAGCTCCCGCAGCGCCTCGCCGACCGCCTCCCCATCGTCCCCATCGCCCTCGCCGTCCCCGTACAACGCCCTGATCAGCCCGGGCACGTTCTCGGCGGTCCCATAGGCGTGCGTCAGGGTGTGCCACCGGACGGCGTCCAGTTCGGCGGGAGATCCCATGGTCCGCGCTCCTCAACTGATCAGTCCGCCGACCCTACCGACCACCCCCGACACCAGCCGCCCGGTCGATCGCCTCCCGGGGGAAGGGAGTTGTTCGGCTGTCCTGGCGGAAGCGGCGGAAGAAGTCGCCCATCACCTCCGCCACCGGGCCGTGGCGGGTCAGAACGTCCGCCAGGGCTGCCGGAGTTCCCGGTGGGAGGGGGCCTCGGGCGCAGGCGCGCACGAACTGCTCGCGCTCCCGCGGCCCGTACCCGAAGTGCGCGGCCGCCAGCCAGTTCACGAAGTGGGTGGCGGCGTAGGCGCGGTCGTAGGCGCGGTGGCGGTCGGCGAAGTGGGCTTCGGGCGGGGCGAGTTCGAAGCGGGAGGAGAGGGCGAGGCCGAAGTCGGTGAAGTAGAGGCGGCGGCCGTCGGTGAGGATGTTCCGGAAGTGGGCGTCGCAGTGCAGCAGGCCGCGAGCGTTCATGAAGGAGAGGCCGGCGGCCAGTTCACGGTCCGCCATGGCGCAGGCCGGGCCGGCCGCGTCGCCCCCGGCGGCGATCCGCCGGTCCAGCCAGTCGTGCAGGTTCTCCGGGACGTACTCCAGGAACAGCAGCAGGCTCGCCGAGGAGTCCCGCAGCTCCTCGATGCGGCGGCGTATCCCCGTACCGCCTCCCCAGTGGGCCACGGCCCCTTCGACGTCGGCGAGTTCGTCGGGGAGCGGCTGCCGCGGGCTCGGCAGCACCCGCCAGTGGTGAAGGAGGGGGAAGCCCTCGTACGCCCCGGAGATCACCCAGTTCGCCGTCATGGTGTGCGCGGCCGGCTCGCGCCAGGCCCCGAAGCCGGGACTGCCGACCGCGCCGACGCCGTAGTGGCAGAAGGCCGGGAGCCCGAACAGGTTCGCCGTGGAGTGCACGTGCTCCGGCCGCCGTTCGAGAGCGGTCAGCCGGACCTGCTTGACGAAGACCGGGGTCCCGTCGACGTCCAGCAGGACCGAGGTCCCGCCGATGCCGGAGCCGAGCGACGCGGCGGCGTCCACCCGGGCGCGCAGGGCGTGGTCGCCGAGCAGCGCCAGGGACGTGGCGGCGGCGCCGTGCGCGGCCAGGCGCGCGGCGCGGGACAGGTCGGGGGACGAGTCGGGGCGGTGCACGGAAATGCCTCCCGGCGGCGGTGTCGGACCCTGCGCTTAGAGTGACGAAGGAACACGTGAAAGGGGGTCGGGAATGGACGAGGGATTGCCGCCCGTCGCGCCCGCGGCCGCGGCCGGCGCCGCGGCGGAGCTTCCGCCGCGGCTGCACAAGCGCCTGCCGGGCATGGTGGACAAGGCAGGCGCCTGGCCGGTGGTCCGTGCGGACGGCACGGTCAGCGTACGGGTCGCGCCGGACACGGAGGTGCGGCTCACGCTGTCCTCGGCCGGCACGGTCGCGTCGGCCTCCGACGTCACGTGTTCCTGCCTGCTGGCGCCCGCCTGCCTGCACCGCGCGGCGGTCCTCGCGGCGGCCCCGCTGGCGGAGGAGGAGCCCGGGCACGAGGAGCCGCAGGGCGCGGAAGGGGCCGAAGAAACCGAGGAGGTCGAGGGAGCCGGGGAAACCGGTCCGCCGCCACCGCTCCTCGGGGCTGACGCCCACCACGCCGCCGACGCCCTGTGGTCCGCGGGGGTCGCCGCCCTCACCCAGGGCGTCACCGCCTCCGCCCTCCCCCGCACCCGCCTCCTGCACGCCGCCCAGGCCGCGCGCCTGGCGGGCCTGCACCGTCCGGCGGCCGGCGCGACCCGCGTCGCCCGCCGGCTGACGGAGGCCCGTACCCCGCTGACGGTCCAGGGGGCGCCGGCGGGTCCGACCCCCGAGGCCGCCGCGGCCCACCGCCTCGCGGACCTGACCGCGGATCTCGCCGCACTCCTCGACGAAACGCGCGCGGTACGGGAGTCGGCGGCCCGCCCGCAGGACGCGGTGGCGGCCACGCGGGCCGCGGAGGCGGCGGGCCGGCCCCGGCGCACCTACGAACCGACGGGAACCACCCGCCTGTACGGCCTCTTCACGGAGCCGGTCGTCACGGCCTCCGGCTATGCGGGCGCGATCGCCCACCTGGTGACGGCGACGGGCGAACTGCGCACCGTCGCCGTGATGCTGCCCGGCCCACCGGCCCAGGCGCGGGCCACGGCCGGCACCCGCATCCCGGGCGGCGCCGCCCTCACGCTCGCCGAACTCGGCCGCGCCGCCGGGCTGATGGTCACCGGGGCGACGCTGACGGAGGACGGCCGGATCGGCGGCGGCAGCAAACTCCGCTCGGTCGCCGCGCCGGGCGCCGGCTGGTACGAGGAGCCGCTGGACGCGTTGTGGCGCCGCCCGGTGGCCGAGCAGGTCGCGGCGGTGCTCGCCGCCTTCGACACGCCGGAGGAGCACCGTGCCTCGGGCGCGGACCTGCTCTTCCTGGACGGCACGGTCGTACGGCACCGCGGCCGCGCGGCCCTGGTCCTGGCGGACGGCGGGCGCCCCGAGGGCCCGCTGGTCACGCTGCACGCGCCCGACGAGCGCCCGGAGTTGGCGTACGGGGAGAACCTTCGGCTGCTGGCCGCCCGCCCGGGCGCGCGGGTCCGCGTGATCGGCCGACTGGCCCCGGACCGGCCCACGGGCGTCACCGTGCTGGCGATGTCCGCGCCGGGCGGGCGGCCGTACCAACTGGGCCTGGACCGCCTGCCCCCGGGCGCGCCGGCGGCGGGGGACCCGGCGGGCGCGGGTTCCGGGCACTCCGGGGGCCTTCACCGGCCGCACCACCCCGAGGCGCCCGCCCGGCCCGCGACCGGTCCCGTCATATCCGGGCCCCCGTCCGCCGCCGGACTGCCGCTGCCGCCCGCCGAATGGGAGCTGCTCGGCCGCGCGGTGGCCCGTACGGTCGCCGGGGGCCGCGCGCTGGCCGCCGCCGCGGTGGACCCGGCCCTGCCCGGCCGGCTCCTCGCCGTGGGCCTGCCGACGGCCGCGGCCTGTGCCCGCTCGCTCGCCGAGGCCACCCGGGCCCGGCACGCGGACGGGCTGGGCGCGCTGCGGCCCGCCGATCCGGACGCCTTCGCCACGGCGTGGCTGGCCGCCGCGCTGTACGTGACCGCGTCCGCCCGGGCGTTCACCGCAACCGCGTGGGCCGGCACGGCGTCGCTGTCCCCGGAGGGGGACGGAGTCGCGGCGGCCACCGGCTGACAGCGGCTGACACAGCGCTTCCCTTCGAGGGCGGCGGCACGGAGCACGGGAACGAGGGGGCCGATCATGGCGGCAGGGCTCGCACGGTTGCGCGCGGGGATCGACAGCGTGGGTCGCCGGCTCCGGGAACTCCCCCGGCGCGTCCGGCTCCCCCGCACCCGCCACGGCCGGCGGCGCCTGGTGCGCTGGACCGTCGCCGCCTGCGTCCTGGCGCTGCTGCCCGCCACGTGGCTGCGGCTGGCCGAGGACGACCGGGTGCGCTCGGAGCAGGACGTGCCGCGCGAGCCGGTCGCGGTGGTCTTCGGCGCGGGCCTGTGGAACGGCAAGCCGTCCACGTACCTCGCCCACCGCCTGGACGCGGCGGCCCGGCTGTACGCGACGGGCAAGGTGCGGGTGCTGCTGGTGACCGGCGACAACAGCCGTACGTCGTACGACGAGCCGGGCGCGATGCGCGCCTACCTGGTGGCGCACGGCGTCCCGCGGGCCAAGGTCCTGCTCGACTACGCCGGGTTCGACACCTGGGACTCCTGCGACCGCGCGAAGCGGATCTTCGGGGTGAGCCACGCGGTGCTCGTCAGCCAGGGCTTCCACATCCGCCGGGCGCTGGCGCTGTGTTCGGCCGCCGGGATCGACGCGTACGGGATCGGCGTCGACGAGAAGCACGACACCACCTGGTACGCGGGCGGCGCCCGCGAGGTGCTGGCCGCGGGCAAGGCGGCGCTGGACGTGGCGGTGCGGCCCGACCCGCACTTCCTGGGCCACCACGAGAACGGCGTGTCCCGCGCCCTGTCCGCCCCCGCGCCGGTCGCCCCGGCGCCGCACGCTCCCGCACCCCTCGCATCCCTCGCACCCGCGCCCGGGGAGCGCCCCTCCTAGCGCGGCGGCACGCGTGCGGGACCGCGCGGCCAAGCCCCGCCCCTCCGCCGTGACCTGGGCGGATAGGCTGGGGCCAGACCCCTTCGGAGGAGGCCCGCCATGCCGTCCGCCCGGCAGCACAGCTACGAGACCGAGGTCGTCTGGACGGGCAACCTCGGGACCGGTACGGACTCGTACCGCTCCTACCGGCGTACGCACGAGGTGCGGGCCGCCGGGGTGCCGCCGCTGGCCGGCTCGTCCGACCCGCACTTCCGGGGCGACGCCGACCGGTGGAATCCCGAGCAGCTGCTGCTGGCCGCGCTGTCGCAGTGCCACCTGCTGTCGTACCTGCACGTGTGCGCGGTGGGCGGCGTGGTGGTGACCGCCTACTCCGACCGGGCCGCCGGGGTCATGACGGAGACGCCCGACGGCGGCGGCCGCTTCACGGAGGTCACGCTGCGCCCGGCGGTGGAAGTGGCCGCCCCGGACATGGTGGAGAAGTCCCTCGCCCTGCACGAGCGGGCGCACGAGCTGTGCTTCATCGCGAACTCCGTCAACTTCCCGGTCGGCCATGAGGCGACGGTGACGGTGGCGGTCGCGCGGGCGTGACGCCGGGCCGGGGCCGCGCGCGGGCGTGACGCCGAGCCGGGGCCGCGCGCGAGCGTGACGCCGAGCCGGGGCCGCGCGCGAGCGTGCGGCTTTCGTCGTCACCGCCACGCCCCGACTGACCGGATCGTTCCGCAGCGCGGCACGTTCATGCCTTCCGACCGGCCCGGACACCGGGCCAGGATCGCCGTATGACCAACGACCGCACCGCAGCCACCGGCACCGCCCTCCTCGTCATCGACGTCCAGGAGTCCTTCCGGCAGCGCGAGAGCTGGCAGGCCGCGTCCGACCCCGAGGTGGCCGGCAAGGTCGCCCGGCTGGTCGCGCACGCCCGCGAGCGCGGCCACCTCGTGGTGTGGGTGCTGCACGCCGAGCCCGGCACCGGCACCGTCTTCGACCCCGCCCTCGGCCACTGCCGCCTGATCGCGCCGCTGGCCGCCGCCGACGGCGAACCGGTCCTCACCAAGACCTCGCACAACGCGTTCACCACCACCAACCTCCAGCAGATCCTCACCGAGCGCGGCGTCCGCGCGCTGATCACCTGCGGCATCCGCACCGAGCAGTGCGTCGAGACCACCACCCGGCTCGCCTCCGACCTCGGCTACGAGGTCACCTTCGCCATCGACGCCACCGCCACCGAGCCGATCCCGCACCCCGGTGCGCCCGCCGGCCGGCCCCTCGCCGAGGTGCTCGCCGACCCGCGCACGCTGGCGCCCGCCGACATCCTCACCCGCACGCGGTACGCTCTGGCCGGACGCTTCGCCACCGTCGCCACCGTCGAGGAGCTGACCGGATCGTGACCCGGGTGGTCTTCCTGCTCGTCCCGCGGCTGCACCTGCTCGACCTCGCGGGACCCGCCCAGGTGTTCTCCACGGCCGCCGACCACGGCCTGGGCTACACGCTGGAGTACGTGGGAGAGCGGGAGGACGTGCCCACCGCGCAGGGCCTGGGCCTGCGGGCGTCGGTGGAGTGGCCCGAGCCGGACCCCGACGACCTGGTGGTCGTGCCCGGCTGGCGCTCCCGCGGGCTGGCCGAGGACGCCCGGTTGGGCCCCGGCACGCTGGACCGGCTGCGCGCCCACCACGCGCGCGGCGGCACCGTCGCCTCCGTCTGCGCCGGGGCCGACGCCCTCGGCCGGGCCGGGCTGCTCGACGGCCGCCGCTGCACCACCCACCACGACCTCCAGGACGCGCTCGCCCGCCGCTACCCGCGGGCCGCCGTCGTGCGGGACGTGCTGTACGTGGTGGACGGGCGGGTCATCACCTCCGCGGGGATCGCCAGCGGGATCGACCTCGCGTTGCACCTGGTCGCCGTGCGGCACGGGCCGGGCGCGGCGGCCCGCGTGGCCCGGGAGATGGTCGTCTACGCGCGGCGCAACGGCGACGAGCGGCAGGCCAGCGCCATGCTGCGGCACCGGGCGCACCTCAGCGACGCGGTGCACCGGGTGCAGGACCTCATCGACGCCCGCTACACCCACCGGCTCGGGCTGTCCGACCTCGCCGCCGGGACCGGGCTGAGCGAGCGCACCCTGACCCGCCGCTTCACCGCCTCCACCGGCCTGACCCCGCTGCGCTACCAGCAGGAACTGCGGGTCGAGCGGGCCGAGCACCTCATCGCGCACGGCAGCACCGTGGAGGCGGCGGCGCACGCCGTCGGGTTCCAGGACGCGCGGATGCTGCGGCGGCTGCGGGCTCGGACGGCGCCGGCGGCGGCTCCGACGGCGGGGCAGTAGCCGCGGGGTTCTCGCGGTGCCGGGGCTCGCCCTGCGGCGACCGGCTCACAGCCGCGCCGGCCGGCCGCTGAGCGCACCGTTCCGCCCGGGAAATCCTCGGGACGCGCCCGGGTAACACCGCCGCCGCAGGCTGGGGTTCGCCCAGCCGCCCCGGCCACCCCACCTGGAGGTCCCGACGATGCCCCGTGACACCGCAGCGGAGCCGACGGTCGTGGTCGTCGGCCACGGCATGGTCGCCCAGCGCTTCCTGGAGGAGCTGTCCGACCGCGGGGTGACCGGCCGCGCCCGGGTGGTGGTGCTGGCCGAGGAGCCCCGACCGGCCTACGACCGGGTCCGCCTCACCTCGTACTTCTCCGAGGGCGTCCGGCCCGCCGAACTCGCCCTGGCCGAAGCGGACTTCGCCGAGCGGCACGGCATCGAGCTGCGCCTCGGCGACCCGGCGGTGGCGGTGGACCGCACCGCCCGCACGGTGACCGCCCGCTCCGGCCGGACCCTGCGCTACGACACGCTCGTGCTGGCCACCGGCTCGTACCCGTTCGTGCCGCCGGTGCCGGGCCGGGACGCCGCGGGCTGCTTCGTGTACCGCACGATCGAGGACCTGCTGGCGATCGAGGCGTACGCGAAGGGCGCCACGACGGGCGCGGTGGTCGGCGGCGGACTGCTCGGCCTGGAGGCGGCGGGCGCGCTGAAGGGGCTCGGACTGGACACGCACGTCGTGGAGTTCGCGCCGCGGCTGATGCCCGCGCAGGTGGACGACGGCGGTGGCGGCGCGCTGCGGCGGGCCGTGGAGACCCTGGGCGTGGCGGTCCGCACGGGGGTCGGCACCCAGGAGATCGTGACGGGCGGGGACGGCCGGGTGACCGGCATGGCGCTGTCGGACGGTTCGCTGCTCCGCACGGACCTGGTGGTCTTCTCCGCCGGGGTGCGCCCGCGCGACGAACTCGCCCGCGCCTGCGGGCTGCCGGTGGGCGAGCGCGGCGGCGTCGTGGTCGACGCCTGGTGCCGTACGGCCGACGAGGCGGTGTACGCGATCGGCGAGTGCGCGCAGGCGGCGGACGGCCGGGTGTACGGGCTGGTGGCGCCGGGGTACGCGATGGCGGAGGCTGCGGCGCGGTCGCTCGCGCGGAGCCGGCCGTACGCTCCAGCGCCGCCGGGCGGGCGCGCCGAACTCCCCTCTTCTGAGGGCGGGTTCACCGGGGCCGACCTGTCGACGAAGCTGAAGCTCCTCGGCGTCGACGTGGCCAGCTTCGGCGACCCGCACGGCACGGCGGACGGCAGCCTGGACGTGCTCTGGTCCGACGCGCGGGCGGGCGTGTACCGCAAGCTGGTCGTCGGCGCGGACGGCACGCTGCTGGGCGGCGTCCTGGTCGGCGACGTCGAAGGGTACGGAATCCTGCGGCCGTTGACGGGCTCGGTGCCGCCGGTCGCGGCCGAGCGGCTGGTGCTGCCGGCCGGCGCGGGGGCGGACCCGGGCGGGTCGGCGGCCCTCGGTCCCGCGGCGCTGCCGGACGCCGCGGTGATCTGCGGCTGCCACCACGTCACGAAGGGCGCGATCCGCGCCGCGGTCGCCGAACACTCCTGCGGCAGCGTGATGGAGGTGAAGAAGTGCACGAAGGCCGGTACGGGCTGCGGCAGTTGCGTGAAGGTGCTGGGGCAGCTGGTGGACGCCGAACTGGCCGCGAACGGCATCGAGGTGGACACCGGGCTGTGCGGCTGCTTCGCCCGCACCCGGGCCGAGCTGTACGAGATCGTGCTCGCGCTGCGGGTGACGAGCTACCGCGAACTGCTGGACGGGCACGGGCGGGAGGAGGCGCGCGGCGGCGAGGGCTGCGAGGTCTGCAAGCCGGCGGTGGCCTCGATCCTGGCCTCGCTCGCGCCGACCATCGGCGCCTCCGGGTACGTCCTGGACGGCGAGCAGGCCGCGTTGCAGGACACCAACGACCGCTTCCTGGCCAACATGCAGAAGAACGGCTCCTATTCGGTGGTGCCGCGGGTCCCCGGCGGCGAGATCACCCCGGAGAAGCTGATCGTGATCGGCGAGGTGGCCCGGGACTTCGGCCTCTACACGAAGATCACCGGCGGCCAGCGGATCGACCTGTTCGGCGCCCGGGTGGAGCAGTTGCCGCTGATCTGGGCGCGGCTGGTGGCCGCGGGCTTCGAGTCCGGGCACGCCTACGGCAAGGCGCTGCGCACGGTGAAGTCCTGCGTGGGCCGCACCTGGTGCCGCTACGGCGTGCAGGACAGCGTGCGGATGGCCATCGACCTTGAGCTGCGCTACCGGGGCCTGCGCTCGCCGCACAAGCTGAAGTCGGCGGTGTCCGGGTGCGCCCGCGAGTGCGCCGAGGCGCGGTCCAAGGACTTCGGGGTCATCGCCACCGCGACCGGCTGGAACCTCTACGTGGGCGGCAACGGCGGCGCGACCCCGCGCCACGCCGACCTGCTCGCCCAGGACCTCTCGGACGCCGAACTGGTGCGGCTGATCGACCGGTTCCTCATGTACTACATCCGCACCGCAGACCGCCTGGAACGCACCAGCGTCTGGCTGGAGCGGCTGCCGGGCGGGCTGGAGCACGTGCGGGACGTCGTGGTGCGCGACTCGCTGGGCATCTGCGCGCAGTTGGAGGCGCTGATGGCCGAGCACGTGGCCGGCTACCGCGACGAGTGGGCGCGGACCCTGGACGATCCCGAGCGGCTGCGGCGGTTCGTGTCCTTCGTCAACGCGCCGGGGACGCCCGACCCGACGGTCCGCTTCGTGCCCGAGCGCGGCCAGATCAAGCCCGAGCCGCTGCTGCTCGGGCTGGGGCCGACGGTGCCCGGTTCCGGGTCCCAGGCGCTGGAGCCGGCCGGGGCGGCGGGCCGATGATCCCGGCCCCCGCCCCGGCCTCCACCACCCCGGTGGTCCAACTGCGCGCGCCCGGCGGCTGGTTCACGGTCTGCCCGGCCGAACTCGTCGAGCCCGGCCGGGGCGTGGCCGTCCTACTGCCGGACGGTGCGCAGGCCGCCCTCTTCCGTGACCGGGCCGGGCGGCTGTTCGCGATCGGCAACGTCGATCCGTTCACGGGTGCCGCGGTGCTGTGCCACGGCCTGCTCGGCGCGGTCGGCGACCGCCCGTACGTGGCCTCCCCGCTGCTCAAGCAGCGGTTCGACCTGGAGGACGGGCGGTGCCTGGACGACGAGGCGGTGGCCGTGGCGCGCTACCCGGTCCGCGAGGCCGTCAACTGATCGCGCAGGCGGTGCCGTTGAGCGTGGCCGAGGTCGGCCGCGGGTCGGAGCCGGACCAGTTGGCGTTGAAGCCGTAGCTGGTGCTGCCGCCGGCCGGGATGCCCGCGTTGTAGGAGAGGTTCTTCGCGGTCACCGTGCTGCCGCTCTGCGTCACGGTGGCGTTCCACGCCTGGGTGACCGTCCGGCTGCCGCCGGGGTAGGTCAGCGCGACCGTCCAGCCGTTGACCGCCGAGGCGCTGGTCACCGTGATGTTGGCGGTGAAGCCGGTGTTCCACTCGTTGGTGGTGTACGCGACCGTACAGGCGCCGCCGCCCGGGGGCGTGGTGGGCGGGGTGGTCGGCGGCGTGGTGGTGGTCGTACCGCCCAGTGCCGCCTGGATCGCGTAATAGGCGGGCTTGGGCTGGTAGTTCTCGTCGTACGGGGTGGCCGCGCCCTGGCCCGAGAAGGTGCCGGGCACCCACGAGGTGGCGTCGTTGTAGCCCCACACCGTCACGCCCTTGCAGCGCGAGACGCCCAGGCAGTCGTTCATCACCTTGGTGTAGTCGCTCGCCTGCTGCTGCAACTTGGTGGAGTCGGACGGCAGTTGCATCCGCACGTCCAGCTCGGTGACGGCCACGTCGAGGCCGAGGTCGGCGAAGCGCTGCATGTTCGACTCGAAGTCCGAGGGCACCTGGCCGAGGATGAAGTGCGCCTCGAAGCCGACACCGTCGATCGGCACGCCCTGCTGCTTCAGCGACTTCACGAGGTTGTACATCGCGTTGCTCTTCGCGTTGGTGCCCTCGATGTTGTAGTCGTTGATGTAGAGCTTGGCGCCGGGGTCGGCCGCGTGCGCGGCGGTCAGCGCGTCGGCGATGTAGGACTGGCCGAGCTGGTTGTACCAGAGGTCGGAGCGGAAGGTCCCGTCCTCGTTGAAGGGCTCGTTGACCACGTCCCAGTGGATGACCTTGCCCTTGAAGTGGGTGACCTCGTCGGTGACGTGCTTGATCATGATGTCGTGCAGTTGGCTGTTGCTGAAGCTGCCGGAGGTGAGCCAGTTGGGCAACTGGCTGTGCCAGACCAGGTTGTGGCCGCGCACGTCCATGGAGTGCTGCTGGGCGAAGCTCACGATCTGGTCGGCGGGGCCCCAGTTGTAGGTGCCCTGGTTCGCCTCGACCGAGGCCCACTTCATCTCGTTTCCGGGCGTCACCTCGTCGAACTGCGTGCCGGCGATCGAACCGGACGTGCCGCTCAGCTCGTTGGCCATCAGGGCGGTGCCCATGTAGATGCCCTTGGCCGCGGCGAGGTCGCGCAGCGGGGTGTCGGCCGCGTGTGCGGAGGGTGTGGTGACGCCCAGCACGGCGGCGCCGGCGGCCAGCAGGGCGACCGCGGATCCGCCGAGGGCGGATCTCCGGGTGCGTGTCGAGAAACTCCAGAACATGGGCCGGTACCTCTCTCCAAGTGGGGTTGGATCAAGCGGCTCGTCACCGGTCAGGTGGGGGGACGGCGGCGGCGCGCCGGGCGTTCGAATGTTTCGACAAGAATTCCGATCTGCGCGCAGACCTTACGACTGCCCCGGCGGACCGTCAACACCTCGCGGCATCATCCCAGCTCAGCATAGCGGGAGCGCTCCCATTCCCACCCCTGCGGGGAGGAGGACGATGACGTTCCCACGCGAGCGTGCCCGGGCCGGGCGGTGCCTGCTACTCCATCGCGAGGGGGGCGCTGCTGGCGCGCTCGACCAGCTTCGTGGCCAGGTCCACCCGCAGCGCGCCCGGCTCCTTGCCCCGGCTCAGGTCGATCACCAGCCGGGCGGCGGTCTCGGCCATCTCCGTCAGCGGCTGCCGCACGGTGGTCAGCGGTGGGCTGATCCAGCGGGCCAGCGGCAGGTCGTCGAAGCCGACGACGCTCAGGTCGCGCGGGATGCCCAGGCCCAGCTCGCGCGCGGCCTCGTACAGCCCGAGCGCCTGGAGGTCGTTGCCGGTGAAGACGGCGGTGGGGCGGTCGGGGCGGCGCAGCAGCCGCAGGCCGGCGGTGTACCCGGCCTCGTGGTGGAAGTCGCCGGTGAGCACCAGGCCGGGGTCGAAGGCCACGCCCGCGGTCTCCAGCGCCGCCCGGTAGCCGTCGATCCGGGCCCGGCTGCACATCATGCCCTCCGGCCCGCCGATCACACCGATCCGGCGGTGGCCGAGTTCCAGCAGGTGGCGGGTCGCGGCCAGGCCGCCCTGCCAGTTGGTGGCGCCGATCGCGGGCACGTCCTCGCCGGGGTCGCCGGCCGGGTCCATCACCACGAACGGGATGTCCCGGCTGGTGAGTTGGGCCCGCTGGGCCGGATCGAGCCCGGACAGCACCAGGATCACACCGGTGGGGCGGCGGGCCAGCACGCCGTCCACCCACGTCTGGCCGGGGCTGAGCCGCCCGGCGGACTCCGAGAGCACCACGTTGAGGCCCTCCTGCCGGGCGACGTTCTCCACCCCGCGGATCACCTCCATCGCCCAGGCGCTCTCCAGCTCGTGGAAGACCAGGTCGATCAGCGCGGCGGGCTGCACGCTCCCGCGCCGCCGCTGGTAGCCGTGCCGGCGCAGCAGCTCCTCCACCCGGCTGCGGGTGGCGGGCGCGACGTCGCCGCGGCCGTTGAGGACCTTCGAAACAGTCGGTGCCGACACGCCGGCGGCCCGGGCGATCTCCGCGAGGGTGGCCGTCCCGTCGGTGCGTGTTCCGGGCTGGTCGTCCCGAGGCGGTTGGACGCTGGTGGCACTCATATCAGCGATCGTAGCCCGGGAGGGCGCGCGGGTCCGAGCACGGCGCCTCCGGCGGTCTGTCCGTGACGGACTGCGCAAGGTTCGTCACCCGGTGCGAAACGTTCGACACCGTCCGCGGGCGCGGGCTCAGCTGTGCTTCTTCGGGTCGTGGGAGGTGAAGACGCAGTCGGAGTCGACGCTGATGAACATCGACGCGGCACCGGTGGACTCCCCCACCCCGACCCACCAGGAGGAGTGCGCCTCCCTGGCGCCCACCCGGGGCGTCTTCGGGTCCGGTACGTCGAGGTCGTACCCCTCCTTCGTGAAGTGCGCCCGCGCGGCCTCCAGCACGGCCTTGGACCGCTCCTGCGGAACGTCCACCTTCAGCACGTAGGTGTACTCGAAACGGTGCACGCCGGGGGTCTCGGTCGTGCACTGCTGCCACTCCGCGCGGTCGACGGTGGGCGCCGCCGGGCCGGCCGCCGGGCGGATCGCGTCGGCCGTGCGCTGGGCCATCGTGTGCGCCTTCTTCTCCACCGAGTCCGGTGAGACGTCGCCCTTGTGCACAACTCCTCCACCACATCCGACGGCCATCAGTGCCACGAGGCCGGTGACCGCGGCGCCGCGCGCCATCCGTTCGTTGGTGCCCATTGTTCCCGCTCGTTCCCGCCGTCAGAAAAGATCGATCACGGACTTGACGGCGTTCTTGCCGCTGTCGGCCAGGTCGCCGCCGATGTCCTCCACATCGTGCACCGCGCCGTCGAAGTCCCCGGTCAGCAGGTCCCCGCCGGCGCCGAGCAGGTTGTTCTCGGCCTCGCCGAACTCGTGCAGGGAGTCGCCCGCGTCCTCCACCGGCTGGCCCCAGTGCCCGCCCATCTCGTGGCCGAGGTTCTGGAGGAGCGATCCGCCGATGTCCGGGATGCCGATCGCGGGGAACGGGAGGTCCGCGAGGTTGGGCAGGACGCCCACCTTGTCCTCCGTCGGCATCGCGGTCACCTTGTCCGGCTGCCCGACGACGATGTCGGTCATGTTGTCCAGCGACGGGCCCTCGTCCCAGTACTCGCTGTGCGCGTGCCCGACGCCGCTGCCCTCACCGGCGTCGAAGGTCCGGCCGCCGAACGCCGAGGACGTCGGGTCGTTGCCGTACCGGATGCTGTGGTCGTCGTACCAGTGGAACGGGTCCAGGGGGAGCGATATCCCGGGCACCGGGTCGAACTTCGCCTTACTGGCCCAGACATGGCTCGGGTCGAGGTGGAGGTCGCCCGCCTTGTCCACCGTCAGGCCGGGCGACCCGACGAAGATCGCGTCGTCGGCCTTCATCCCGGCGTGGGCGAAGGCGTCGCCGACCACCGTGGACCCGTAGCTGTGCCCGATCACCGTCACGTGGCCGGCCCCGGAGTGGGTGCCCTTCAGGGAGTTGACGAACGCGGCCAGCTTCGGGGCGCCGGCGTCGGCGAAGCTCTGCGAGGCAGGGCCGGGGACGCTCCAGCCGGGCGCGTCGTACCCGAGCCAGAAGATCGAGGCGGTCGAGTTCGGCTTGGCCTTGTTCGCCGACGTGTACAGGGTCAGCGCGCGGTTCAGGTCGCCGTTCGCCTTGTCCAGCGTCGAACCCGTACCGGGCACGTAGACCGCCGTGTTGGCCGCGGTGTCGGGGTTGCCGAAGGAGACCGCGACATGGCCGTTGCCCACGTCGTCGAAGCCCAGCAGGAAGACGTCGGAGCGGTAGGTGCGGTTCTCCGGGTTCGACAGGCGGTCCCACAGGTCCTTCAGCCGCTGCGGGCAGTCCGGCTTCCGCGTCTCCGCCTGGAGCCGCAGCCGGCTGAGCTTGTCCGCCACGTCGGCGGGCAGGCCCTGGAAGGCGGTCACGTCGTTCGGCGGGGCCGCGTCGGAGTACGCCTTCAGGAAGTCCGGGTCGTCCAGGTGCTTGTGGAGGTCGGCCTTCACCAGGGCGAGGGAGGCCGGGTCGTGCGCGGCCGTCGCCTGGGCGAACAGCGCGGCGTCGGCCGCGCCCACGGAGAACGGCTCCGGGATCGTGACGGTGGCGAACCCCGGGTGGGCCTTGTCCGCCACCACCGCGAGCGCGTGCCGCCGCCGCAGGTCGGGCAGTTGGTCGCGGGTCCACTCGGCGATGGCGGCGAGCTTGCGCAGTCCGGACGTGTCCAGGCCGTACGCGCCGAACCGCGACATCAGCGACTGGCAGGAGGTCGAGAGCGTCGTCGCCCCGTCGTCCATCTTCTTGATGGCCCCCGCGAGCGCGGTCGGGTCGATGGCCGAGAGCTTCCCCATGGCCGTGGCCTACCGGCCGCGCTCGTGGTCGAGCCGCATCTGCCGCGCCTGGTCGGCGGTGACCTTCAACGGCTCGGCCCGCAGCGCGTTCTCCACGGTCGTCCGCAGGCCGTCCGTCAGCGTGTGCACGCTGCGGCTGCGGCCGGCGATCTCCGACTGGAACTCGGTCGCCGCCGGCGTCCCCGTCCACACCTTGCCGCCGCCGAACTCCGAGGCGGGCCGGTCGAGTACGGGCCGCATCGCCGTCAACGTCGCGTCCATGCTGTCGAGCAGCGACTGCAGCCAGGCGCGTCGCGGGTTGTCCACCATCGGGCCGGACATCGCCGCCTCCCTTCCTCCGGACGGGTCGGCAGCTCACCCTAGAGGCCGTTCCGGCAACCCACAACGGTCGGTTGACGCCCGCGTGTTCGACTGCCGCCCGCTACTCCCGGCGGGCCACCGTGATGATCTCCCGGCTTTCCCCGTCCACCGGCGTGCGGTCCCAATTCCCGTACTGCGCCTCGACGGTGAGGCCGGCCTCCGCGCAGAAGCCGTTCAACCCGTCCACGCCGAGGAACCGCAGCACCGCGCGGTCCACCCGCAGCACCGTGCCGTCCGGGTCGGCCGTCGTGCCGTGGAAGGCGACCAACTCCCCCTCGACGGCGTCCACGTCGTGCCACACCCGCAGCGGCCGCCCGGCCGGATCGGTCAGCTCCACGACGTCGTCGGGGTTCGCCCGCCGCCACCCCTCCCACGCCCGCGCCTGCGGATGCCGCGTCTCGAACACGAACCGTCCTCCCGGCCGCAGCGCGTTGCGCACCGCCGCCAGCGAGTCCCGTACGTCCGCATCGCTCACCAGGCACTGGAACGCGTGCCCGTTCATCGTCGCCAGCTCGAACCCGGCCCCCGCCGGCGCCTCCGCGGCCCTCCCCCGCACCCACTCCACCCCTTCCCCGCCCGGCGGGGGTGCGATCGTGGGGGCCGTGGATGAAACCGATGAGCCGGTGGAGCGGGTGGACGAGCGGGATCGGGTGCTCGCCGTGGTGGAGCGGGGTGAGGCCGTTCGGCGGGGGTGGCTGCACCGCGTTGCGACGACGGTCTGCCGGGATCGGCGGGGCCGGGTGCTGGTGTACCGGCGGCCCGAGAACGCCTCACGGTTCCCCGGCCACCACGAGGTGTCGTTCGGCGGGGCCGTGCGCGTCGGCGAGTCCTACGAGCAGGCGGCGGCACGGGAGTTGGCCGAGGAGCTGGGCGTCCACGTACCGGTGCGCCTCCTCTTCACGTTCCTGTGCCGCGGCGCGATCGCCCCCTACTGGCTCGCCGTCCACGAGGCCGAACTCACGGCCGAGGTGACCCCCGACCCGCGAGAGGTCGCCTGGCACGGCTGGCTGACGGAGCCGCAGTTGCGCGACGCCGTACGGAAGTGGCCCTTCATCCCGGACGGCCGGGATGCCTTCCACCGCTACCTGGCACATCGCGCCTGAGCCGCTGCCTCGACTCCCGTACCGGGCAGCGCCGTCACGAAAGGCCGCGGCCACGCCCCATCCACGCGCGGGTGCCGAAGGACGCGCAGGATTGGGAGGCCACGTCGGACGCGTAGGCGAGGGCTTGGGGGAAGGGGTGGGCGGGGGTCGGGCCGCAGTGGGTGGCGAGGTGGTGGGTCAGGGCGCCGTGGAGGACGTCGCCCGCGCCGAGGGTGTCGACGACCCGCGTCGCCGGGACGCGGACCTCGCCCGTACCGTCCGGACCGGACCACAGCACGGTTTCGGCCCCGCGGCTGACGGCCGCCCACCGGACGCCCCTGCCGTGCAGGTACCCGAGGACGTCGGCGGGGGACGCCGTGCCCGGCGGGCGGAAGTCGGCCGAGCAGACGGCCACGTCGATGAACGGCAGCAGCGCGTCCGTGCCGTCCTTCCAGCTGCCGCCGTCGAGGACGGTCCGCCGTCCGAGGCTCCGCGCGGCCCGCGCGACCGCGGTCGCCACCGCCATGCGGTGCCCGTCGAGCTCCACCACGGCGGCCTCCCCCAGGAGTTGGCCCATGTCCGAGGGCACCGCGACCTCGTACCCCGTCGCGTTGCTGGACACCACGGCCCGCTCCCCCGTACCCGCGGTGACCATGATGTTCGACACGGCGGGCGCCTCCCCGCGATCCCCGGCCAGGTCGACGACCTCCACGCCGAGCGCCTCCAGATCCGCCCGTGCGCCCGCGGCCAGCGGATGGGACCCGAGCCCCGTCACCAGTCGCGCCGCCCCGCCGAGGTACGCGAAGGCCGCCGCCGCGTTCGCCGCCGGCCCGCCGGCCGCGACCGCCTGCTCCCGCGACGTCACCTTCTCGTTCGCCCCGGGCACCCGGTCCACCGACTGCACGACGTCCACGGTGCACAGCCCCACGAAGACCGCCGCCGGCCGATTCTCCGCCGTACCCATCGCTCGGCCCTCCTTCCACCCTCGAAACACGGTCACCGCGCGCGGATCGCAGCAGGTCTCGCGGGAAGCCAATCGCAAGGAAGCCCCACGCGTGAGGATTGATGGCCTGACCATCCATCCGGAACCGGCCCGCCTCCCGTCGACCTCCTTGAGGCCAACCGGCGCCTGTTGCTGGAGAGCGGCGTCGGGACCGATCCGTGCACGGCTGACGAACAGACGCGGGGCGGGGTGGGCGGGGTCACGATCGATCTCGACGCACGGGCCGAGGCACTCGAGGGTGACCCTCGGATCCTGGCCGACCTCGCATGGCAGTTGGTCCTCCGGTTCGTGCAGCAGCGTGTGCCCGTCACCGTGATCGGCGTCGGCTCCACGTGCGTCCGCTTCCTGTCCGCGCCGAGATCGCCGATCCGGCCGACCTCCCACCCATAAGGATCACGAAGGCACAGGCCGAGAAGAACGCCCGGCGATCCATCGCACAGCTGCTCCACGACGGCAGCCGGCTCAAGGTCACGGAGATCGCCCTGCGCGCCGACCTCCGAAAGGGCACTTGGCGAACCGAGTACGTGGTCTCCTTCGCCAAGCCTGACGGAACGCCTGCGCAGACCGCGAGCTACGTGGACGCGGCCACCGGCTCGACCGTCTCCGAATGACGCCACGCACGCGTCAGCGTTTGACGCGGCCGCGGACCGCGAGGACGGCGAGGCCGAGGAGGATCGGTTCGGTGAGGCGGGCGGCCATTTCGGTGTAGGTGCCGGTGGTGGTGAGGTCCTGGTCGGAGGAGCGGAAGAAGACGGAGTTGATGACCACGCGCAGGCTCCCCTCGAACCGCTGCCCGGTCAGCCGGGCGGGGAGCGCGCCGGTGGGGTCGAGCGGCGCGGTGGTGCCGGTGGTCAGGGTAATGTGCCGGCCGGTGAGGGTGCCGGTGCTGCGCGAGGAGAGGTCGTCCTGGGGGAGCCCCCACAGCATCATCACCAGCATGGTGAGGGTGATGGCGGCCAGCAGCCAGACCAGCGCGCGGGCTGCGCGCAGTCCGTAGCCGGACAGCGCCCAGTACGCGGTGAGCAGGCCGCGTTCGGCGCGGGCGTAGCTCGTGTCGGCCCGGCGCATCTCCATCTCGCCGTAGTAGAAGTCGGCGGCGCCGGGCTCGTTGCGGGAGTCCTCGTACGACTTGCGCAGCGCCCGGTAGAGGGCGGCCAGTGCGGCCGGCTCCACCACCGCGACTCCGTCGGGAGCCGGCAGCCAGCCCCTCAGCGCGTGGGGCTGCCTCGCGCGCCAGTGCTGTTCCTCGGCCAGGAGGAGGCGTTGCGACACCCGTACCGGGTGCCACCTGGACCAGCGGATGCCCCGGGGCTGGTACAGGACGAACGGGCAGCGGCCCTCCAGCCGCAGCTGGTCCAGGTGGATCGTCCCGCAGAACAGGCAGTAGCCCAGATGGAGATCGGTCAGCACCAGGTGTGCGGCGTCCACCCCGCGCAAGGACATCACCCTGGGCACGGCCCAGTCCACGCCGTCCGGCGGGGGCTCGTCGTTCCGAAGCATCCGGTCGTTCACCTTCCCCCTCCTGCCGTCGAAGCGGTCCTGTCGCGCGGCCACGGTCAGGGGATGGTCGAGCACGGCGTCGGTCATGTCGACCTGGCCGTACCGCAGCCAGACCGTGCCCGTCTCCGCCCACCGGGTCCTGCGGAACAGCACGCGCTTCGCCGCGACCCGTACGGTGACCGGGGCGCCGAACGTCGCGGTGGACAGGTCCAGCGTGCCGGCGCACACCAGCGGGCCCAGTTCCGGAACGCCCTCGAACCCCACCGACTCGAACCGGGCGTCCGCGCGGAAGAACGCGGAGTCGAACCGCGCCTTCCCGGCGAAGGTGGCGCAGTCGAAGCAGGCGTTCCCCGCGAAGACGGCCGCGTCGAAGCACGCGTCCCCGGAGAACGCCACCGAGTCGAACCGGGCGTCGGAGCCGAACGAGACGGAGTCGAAGCTGACGTCCCCGCCGAAGGTGGCCGCGTCGAACCGGACCGCTCCCGTGAACCGGATCGCGCCGAACCGGGCGGTCCCGGTGAAGGTGGCCCGGTCGAACAGGGCCGCACCGATCTCCGGGACCCCGGTGCCGGGATCGGTCGTGCGGGCGCGTATCCAGCCGAGTAACTCCTCGGTGAGGGTGGTGCCCCGCAGGTCCAGGTCGTCGCCCGGGGCCAGGAAGGCCAGGTACGCCCTCTGCTCGTCGGGGTCGGCGTGGGCCAGGCACCGGCCCGAGTCGGTGACGGTGATCCCGGTGCACCCGACCGGATCACTCGCCGTCCTGTCATTTCCGCAGGAGGTCCACGCAGGGGGCGCGGCAACAGTAGCCATACCCGATCCGTACCCACCCCCGACCGGGCGGGGCGGCCGTCCCCGCGACCGTTGCGGTACGGGCCCCGGCGGGCCGGGCGCGTCCTGCCGCATGGGGGAGTCCGGAAACGGCAGTGGCAAGGAGAACGCGATCTCCCTGCCACTATCAAGCTATAGCGCGAGGGGGGCCTTGCGGCAAGGCCCCCCTCGTGCCGCAGAATCGTCCGCCGAGGCCAGGACCTGCGGAAATCGGGAATCGTCCTGGCCGGTGAAACACGCGACGAGCGGGGAATCGATGACGGACGTGATCGTGGTCGGCGGCGGACCGACCGGCTTGATGCTGGCCTGCGAACTGCGCCTGCACGGCGTGCGCACGGTGGTGCTGGAGAAGGAGGCGGAGCCGACGCGGCAGGTCCGCTCGCTCGGCCTGCACGCGCGCAGCATCGAGGTGCTGGACCAGCGCGGGCTGCTCGAGCGGCTCCTCGCGCTCGGCCGGCGGTACCCGCTCCGGGGCTCGTTCGCCGGCATCGTCAAGCCGCTGCCGGACGGGGTGGACACCGCGCACCCGTTCACCCTCGGCATCCCGCAGACCCTCACCGAACGCGTGCTGACCGAGCGGGCGGTCGAACTCGGCACGGAGATCCGGCGCGGCCGCGAACTGGTCGGGATCGGCCGGGACGACGACGGGGTGGCCGTCCAACTGGCCGACGGGACGGGGCTGCACGCCCGCTATCTCGTCGGCTGCGACGGCGGCCGCAGTACGGTCCGCAAACTGCTCGGCGTCGGCTTCCCGGGCGAGCCCGCCCATCACGAATGGCTGCTGGCCGAGGCGGAAGTGGCCCTCCCGCCGGAGGAGATGACCGCGATGGCCGCCGAACTCCCCATCACCCACCTTCGGTTCGGCCCCTCACCCCACGACGACGGCGCCTACCGCTTCGTCGCCCGCAGCACGGAGGTCGCCGAGGACCGCACGCTCCCACCGACGTTCGAGGAGTTCACCCGCCGTCTCAAGGAGTTGGCCGGAACGGACTTCGGCGTCCACTCCCCCCGCTTCCTCTCCCGCTTCGGCGACGCCACCCGCCTCGCGGAGCGCTACCGCGTCGACCGCGTCCTCCTGGCCGGCGACGCGGCCCACGTCCACCCGCCCATCGGCGGCCAGGGCCTCAACCTCGGCGTCCAGGACGCCTTCAACCTCGGCTGGAAACTCGCCGCCCAGGTCAACGGCTGGGCCCCGGACGACCTGTTGGACACCTACGAAGCCGAACGCCGTCCCGTCGCCGCCGACGTCCTGAACACCACCCGCGCCCAGAGCGAACTGCTCGCCCCCGAACCCGGCCCCCAGGCCGTACGCCAACTCCTCGCCCAGCTCATGGAGTTCGAGGACGTACGCCGCTTCCTCGTCGAGAAGTCCACGGCGATCGGGCTCCGTTACGACCTCGGCGACGGCCACCCCCTCCTCGGCCGCCGCCTCCGCGACATCCCACTCGGCCCGGACCGCCGCCTCTACTCCCTCACCCACGCCGGCCGCGGCCTCCTCCTCGACCCCGCCGCCCGCCTCTCCCCCGCCGGCTGGACCGACCGCGTCGACCACGTCACCGCCCCCACCGACGCCCTCGGCGCCCTCGACATCCCCGCCGCCCTCCTCCGCCCCGACGGCCACATCGCCTGGATCGGCACCACCCGACAAGCCCTCCTCCCCCACCTCACCAAGTGGTTCGGCGCCCCCACGCCGTAACGAGCCGTCGTACGCTGCCGGGCATGCACCGCACCTTGACCGACCATGCCCGGTGCCTGTTCGGGGACGAGTACCGGCCCGTACCCCCGTGCGACGCCGCCGAGCGACGCGCCCAGCCGTGAAGCCGCCCCCGCTGCGGCATCCCCCGGGCATCCAGCAGCTAGGGGGACACCTCGGCACTCAGCTCAAGGATCCGGACCGCGGGAAGGTCCAAGGCAGCGACGACCCGCTCCGCCCCCTCCGCAGTGAACAGCCCCGCCGTCACGCTGAGGAGGAACCCGGGGGTGGGAGGATTCTGGGCCTCCCGCTGCACGGCGAACTTCTCCCCGCCCGGCAACGAGAACGCGAAGCACAGCCATTCGGCGAGGCTGTCCACGCCGACGTCGGGGCGCCCCCAACGGCGGTACAGCGTCGTGAGGTCGACTTCCAGCAGGGCCAGGTACCGGATCTCCTTCCGGGCCACCTCGTCGTCGGGAATGCGCCGCGGTCCCGCAAAGCTCCGCTCCATCAGCCCCTCTTCCTCGCAGGCGCGGCCGCCGCCTCCAGGCGCCGGTCAGCCGCCGGTGACTCTCGCCGAGCCTGACGTGGGATGCGGGGGGAACACAAGAAGATTCCGGGGGCGGTGCTTCCGCACGAAGCGCCGCCCCCGGGGGTGGGGTCGGGTCCCGGTGGGGCCGGGCGGTGAGGGTTGGAGCCCCAGGGCAAGGGCGTCCGCCGGCGGTCGGGCCCGGCCCGGTCGGTGGGGCACGGGACGGGGGGTCGGCCCGGGGGACGAGCCCCCCGGCGAGGGGTCAGCGGGGGGTGGCCCCGTTCGCCGCGGCGCGGGCCGCTTCGAGCCGGGCCACCGGGATCCGGAAGGGCGAGCAGGAGACGTAGTCGAGACCCACGTCGTGGAAGAAGTGGACCGAGTCCGGGTCGCCCCCGTGCTCCCCGCAGATGCCGAGCTTGAGGTCGGGCCGGGTGGCGCGGCCGGCCTCGGCGGCGGAGCGGACGAGGGAGCCGACGCCGTCGCGGTCGATGGTCTCGAACGGGGAGACCCCGAAGATGCCCTTCTCCAAGTAGGCGGTGAAGAAGGACGCTTCGACGTCGTCGCGGGAGAACCCCCAGACGGTCTGCGTCAGATCGTTCGTGCCGAAGGAGAAGAACTCCGCGGCCTCGGCGATCTGAGCGGCCGTCAGCGCGGCCCGCGGCAGCTCGATCATCGTGCCGATGGAGATGCTGAGCGACTGCCCGGTGGCCCGCTCGACCTCGCTGACGACCGCGTCGGCCTCGTCCCGGACGAGTTCGAGCTCCTGGACGGTGCCGACCAGCGGGATCATGACCTCCGGCCGCGGGTCGGCCTTCATCCCCCGCCGGTGGGCGGCGGCTTCGGCGATGGCCCGCACCTGCATCGCGAACAGCCCGGGGATGACGAGCCCGAGCCGCACCCCGCGCAGCCCGAGCATCGGGTTCTGCTCGTGCAGCTTGTGCACGGCCTGCAGCAGCCGAAGGTCGTTCTCGTTGGCGTCCTTGCGGGACTCCGCGAGGGCGACCCGCACCGACAACTCGGTGATGTCGGGGAGGAATTCGTGCAGCGGCGGGTCCAGCAGCCGTACGGTGACGGGCAGTCCGTCCATCGCCTCGAGCAGCTCGATGAAGTCGGCCCGTTGCAGCGGGAGCAGCGCGCCCAGCGCCTCCTCGCGCTCGGTGTCGGTGTCGGCGAGGATCAGCCGCTCGACCAACTCCCGCCGCTCGCCGAGGAACATGTGCTCGGTGCGGCACAGCCCGATGCCCTGGGCACCGAACCGCCGTGCCCGGGAGGCGTCCTCGGCGTTGTCCGCGTTGGCCCGCACGCTGAGCCGGCGGACCCGGTCGGCGTACGCCATGATCCGGTGGACGGCCTGCACGAGCCCGTCGGCCTCGTCGGCGCCGGCGTGCATCCGGCCCTCGAAGTACTCGACGACCGGGGAGGGTACGACCGGCACCTCGCCGAGGTACACCTTGCCGGAGGACCCGTCGATGGAGATGAGGTCGCCCTCCTCTATCACCACGTTCCCCGGCGCGGTGAGGCGGCGCCGCTTGGTGTCGACCTCCAGCTCCTCCGCCCCGCACACGCAGGTCTTGCCCATGCCGCGGGCGACCACGGCCGCGTGGGAGGTCTTGCCGCCGCGGGAGGTGAGGATGCCCTCGGCGGCGATCATGCCGTTGAGGTCGTCGGGGTTGGTCTCGCGGCGGATGAGGATGACCTTCTCGCCCGAGCGGGACCACTTCACCGCGGTGTAGGAGTCGAAGACGGCCTTGCCGACGGCCGCGCCGGGCGAGGCGGCGATGCCCCAGCCGATCCGCCGCACCGAGCCGCTGTCGGCCACGGTGTCGTCGAAGCGGGGGAACATCAGCTGGGCGAGCTGGCCGCCGGTGACCCGGCGCAGCGCCTCGGCCTCGTCGATGAGTCCCTGGTCGACGAGTTGGGTGGCGATCCGGAACGCGGCGGCGGCCGTCCGCTTGCCGACCCGGGTCTGGAGCATCCACAACTGCCCGCGCTCGATGGTGAATTCGATGTCGCAGAGGTCCTTGTAGTGGGTCTCCAGCGTCTCCATGATCGTCATGAGCTGCTGGTAGGAGGCGTCGTCGAGCCGTTCGAGCTCGGCCAGCGGCACGGTGTTGCGGATGCCGGCCACCACGTCCTCGCCCTGGGCGTTCTGCAAGTAGTCGCCGTAGACGCCCTGTTGGCCGCTGGCCGGGTCCCGGGTGAAGGCCACGCCGGTGCCGGATTCGGGGCCGAGGTTGCCGAAGACCATGGAGCAGATGTTGACGGCGGTGCCGAGGTCGCCGGGGATGCGCTCCTGGCGGCGGTAGAGCTTGGCCCGCTCGGTGTTCCAGGAGTCGAAGACGGCGCGGACGGCGAGGTCCATCTGCTCGCGGGGCTCCTGCGGGAACTCCCGCCCGGTCTCCTTCGCGACGATCGCCTTGAAGTCCTGGACGAGTCGGCGCAGGTCGGCGGCGTCGAGGCCGAGGTCGCTGTCGGCGCCCTTCGCGGCCTTCGCCTGCTCCAGGGTCTCCTCGAAGAGCTCGCCGTCGACGCCCATCACGGTGTTGCCGAACATCTGGACGAGGCGGCGGTAGGAGTCCCAGGCGAAGCGGTCGTTGCCGTCGGCCTGGGCGGCGAGGCCCTCGACGGAGGCGTCGGACAGCCCGATGTTGAGGACCGTGTCCATCATGCCGGGCATCGAGAACTTCGCGCCCGAACGTACCGACACCAGAAGGGGGTTGTCGGGTTGGCCGAGCTTGCGGCCCATGCGCTGCTCCAGCGCGTCGAGGTGCGCACTCACCTCGTCGCGCAGGCCCGCGGGTTCGGTGCCGGAGTCCAGGTAGACCTTGCACGCCTCGGTGGTGATGGTGAAGCCCGGAGGGACGGGCAGGCCGAGGTTGGTCATCTCGGCGAGGTTGGCACCCTTGCCGCCGAGCAGATCCTTGAGGTCCTTGTTGCCCTCAGTGAAGTCGTAGACGAACTTCGGGGTGTTCTTCCGTGCCGACACGTGATCCTCGACTCCTCGCGATCCTCGCGGCGGGATGCCCTGACGGCGGGGAGCGTACCCATTCCGAAGGTTCTTCAGCGCGTGCATCACCATGACGCGCGGGTGCAACCGCCCGTCTGCCGACACATCCAAAGCGGGCAGTTCGTCGCCGGGACGGGGGCCTCCGTTCACTTAGTGAACGAAGCACGTCGCTGCGCGAGCTTCGAGCCGGGATACGGGTACGGAGCGTCACGATGTGCACGCGACGGTGAAGCCGGGGGATTTCCACGAGGCGGCGTTCATTCGAGAAGTTGATCGCTCATTAGTGCGCTCATCTGAGCGGATGACACGTCAAACGTGGCACGAATCACGTACGGCACGACCTGCCGTCTCGCCCCCCGGACGCGCTCGGACGAGCGGGTCCGGTCCTGGGCCGCGCGGGTGAATGTGGGCAGGGCCCTCACCGAAAGCCCTGCCGACGAGGAATCAGTGACAGGGTGAAGGTGGGCAGGCGCGTTGCGTGGAGAAGGCTGGGAGCCTACGACCAGGCTCGGAAGTGGCGGGTCAGCAAGAGCGGGTGGTATTTGCCGTTGCTCGCGCTGACCTTCGCGGGAGCGATGGTCATGCTCTTCCTGACGGTGGACGCCATTGTCACCCTCGCGGGAAAGAACAGCTCGAAGGACTCGTTCTGGTCGCCCATGACCTGGGTCGACGGGCAGTGCCACGAAAGCAGCTTTTCCTGCGGCATCCTGCAGAACGTCTTCACGCCGTTCCTCACGCTCGCCCTGGTCACCGTCGCCTACCTCTTCTTCCGGTTCAGCCGTGTGCGCAGGGCGTACCTGAGGAAGGCCCGCGACACCCCGCACGAGCTCGTGGAGACGGCCGGCGACATCTTCGGCGAGGTGGTGGGCCGCGACCAGCTCTGCGCCGTCCTCATGGGGGATCTGCAGGACGGCCGGTTCCGCCGGACGAACGTCGTCGTCGGGGGCATCGGAACGGGCAAGACCGCGCTGGTCGTGCTGCTGACCGGACAACTCGCCCGGTACAACGCCGTGCCCATCCCGCTGCGCCTGCGCGGGGTCGAGGGCGGCCTGGACTTCCGGCAGATGGCGTTCGAACGGTTCTGCCGGGAGGTGCAGGGCGACATCCGCTCCGCCGCCGAGGGGGAGAAGGTGTGGCGGCGCCTGTGCCAGCAGGGACGCGTCGTCGTCCTCGCGGACGGGCTGGAGGAGGCGCTGACCGGTGAGGCGCTGGCCGAGGAACGCGACAACATCATCCGGCTGGCCATCCGCCGGGCCAACGACGAGCGGCTGCCGCTGATCATCACCTCGCGGCCGCACGACTCGCTGCGGGGGATGGAGGCGTCCCTCACGGACCTGGAGCCGCTGAGCGAGGAGGCGGCCCTGAGGTACATCTCCTCCGGCAACAGCTGGGAGGACCGGCAGCGGCTGGACTGGATCGTCGAGAGGGCCGGCATCGCCGAGGCGCCCACCTACCTGCAGATCGCCCGCGAGCTCCACGAGGAGGGCCTCCTGGAGCACGCCCTGAGCGGGCGCGGCGAGGAGGACGCGGTGGAGACGCGCGGCGGGGACCGGGCCGCGCTCCGCCTCCATCTGCTCGACACGTGGCTCAACGCGCTGGTCGGCGGCCGTCTGCATCCCGAGGTGCCGCTCGGCCCGGAGGAGCGGCGGACGGCGATCCACTATCTGTCGGCCCTGGCATGCGCCGGACTGGCATCGGACTCCTCCGAGGTGCGGTTCGCCGAGGTGATCGACGAGCAGGACCCATTGCGGCCGCGCTACCCCGAGATCGTCCGGGAACTGGTGAAAAGGGTCGAGGGCAGCCGGCTCGACATCCGTCTCGCCGCGCACTGGGGTTCGCGGATGGGTTTGGCGGAACTCGCCGGGGACCGCGTCCGCTTCCAGCACAGCGTCCTCCAGGCCCATCTCGGATCCAGGTTCATGAACGCGGTGATCCATCCGGGCGTCCCGGCCGAGCCGACGGAAGGGTCCTTCTTCCCCGCGGCACTGGACAGGCCGGGGCGGGAGCTGCTGATCGCGATGGTGCTCCACTCCCGGACGCTGGAGGGCTCGTGCGTGCACGGAGAGGCGGACCCCGGCGAGGAGGTCTGGTGCCCGGTGTCGGCGGCGCGCGATCTGCTCCTGAACGCCGCCTGCCGGGCGCAGACGACCACGGGCGGGCGGCCCGGGCCTCCCGACGACGAGGTCGCCGGCGCCGGGGACGCCTCCGTCCACGCCCGGGCGGTCCTGGGACGCACCCTCCATACGAACGCGCTGGAGCTGTACGCGGCCGCCCTGGACATCGACGGCATCGACGCCGAACCGCAACAGCACCTCATCATGATGCGGCTGTGCACCTCATGGCCGGACCTGCTGGCCCGGGATCCGCACACCCTGCGGGCGGCCAAGGCGCTGCTCGTGTCCCGCCTCGGCGCGGCGATGCGCACCGTCACCCGTAAGCGGACTCTGCAACCCGCCTACCTCGAACTGTTCGACATCGCCTGCCAGGAGCCGTCGTACCCCATCCGCGTGGCCATCGCGCAGGAGATCGGGGCCGGCGGCGACGCCGCCTTCGCCGTCCTCCAGCCCCGGCTGCGGGCACCCCACGTCGGCGGGCGCCACCGGGTGGAACCCGTGGACGACGGGGATCTGGCGCTGGAGCTGTACGACGGCCAGCAGCCGGAGACGGTCGCCGAACAGGACGTCAGGACGCACCGCCGGGAGGAGGGCGAGGTCGGGCGGGCCATGCGGGAGCTGCGGGAACGGGAGAGGCAACGGCACGGCGAGCGCCGGCGGGAGGCGAAGGAACGGGAGGGCAAGGAGCGGGAGTGGCGGGACAACACCATGTGCGCGTGGCTGGTCCCCCTGCTCGTGGGCTCGGTCACCACCCATCGCCATCAGGACACCCCCTATGCCTTTCTCGAGAGCTGGGTGCGGCGCGTGGGCGCGCCGGACCAGGACGGTGCTCCCGCCCTCGACCTCACCCTGGAAGTGGCACTGGCCCAGGGGTTCAAGTACGCGGCCAACCGCAGGCGGCTCCATCCGCACGCCCGGCCCGAGGCGCGGGAGTACCTGGCCGAGCAGGCATGGGAGATGCTCAAGCGCACCCGGTTCTGGTTCACCCGGCTCACGCTGCTGCACGCGCTGACCCTCTGGAACCTTCCCGACGGCGCCGACGTGACGCGACCCGAGCGGGGACACGGCTCCGATCCCGCGGAGCAGGTGCGCCAGTGGCTCGCCCTGCCCGGCGGGGAACGGCAGCACCCCTTCGTGGCGGCCGCCGCCGAACTGTGCGTCTGGGCACTGGAGTCCCAGCAGCCCGAACGGTTCCTGTGGATCGACGAGTGCGGCGTAGCCGCCCATGTCGGTTCGCAGACCGCCCCGCACGGCGAGGTCCGCAAGCACCGGCTGTGGATCCCGCCGTCCACCGGCTGGAGCACCCTGCACCAGCGCGCACAGCAACTCCTCGCCGACGTGCTCCTGCTGCTCAACCTCGCCGAGCGCGGCGACTGGCCCAAGGACCGGCTCCGCCGCCTTCAGTACACCGCCCGCCCCGATCTGCCCCCGTGCCTCACCCGGGACCGTGACCCGCTCGACCCGGGCCGCGCCGTCGTCCGTACGGCGGCCTCGCAGGCGGGCTCCAACTGCCGGGACGACTGCGCCTTCGGCCTGTGCCCGTACCCGCCCAAGGGCCTCGACGGGCACCGGGTCGAGCTGGGCCAGGCCTTCTGCCGCGCCCAGTCCACCCTGCTGTCGCGCTCTCGCTCTCCCCTCCACCCCGGGGCGAGGTGGCAGCGGGGCACGAGCATCGGCGAGCTCCGCCAGTTCTGGGAGCGGATGGGACAGCGCGTGCAGGACAGCGCCCGCTCACGGTGACTCCCGCTCGGCGGGACGACCACGCACTCACCCCCCGAAGACGCCGGCTCCGGCGTCTGCCGTGAGCGCGGCAAGCCTCGGAAACGACGGAGAAGCCCGTTCGGCCCCCACGGTC
Source organism: uncultured Actinomycetota bacterium (assembly GCA_963756705.1). Classification (GTDB taxonomy): domain Bacteria; phylum Actinomycetota; class Actinomycetes; order Streptomycetales; family Streptomycetaceae; genus Actinacidiphila. The sequence goes on from CAVWOS010000016.1 coordinate 88,032, forward strand.
CTGGATTCGCCGGCCCCTCCTGCGGCCCGGGACCGGGGCGGCCCGTCGGGCGGCGGAAGGGGGCCGGGAACTGCCGGGGGACTGCCGGGAGGGCCGCCCTTTCGGGAGCTGCGGCGCACCTAGCGTCTTGGGCATGGCCGAGTTGACGAGTTCGCCTTCGTGTTCCGACGTGATATCCGGTATCGCCCGGCGTTCGCCGGCGCGAGCAGCAATGAGTTCCGCCGGTCGTACGGTCAGTTATGCCGAGCTCGACCGGCTCAGCGACGTCCTGGCGCGGCGGATGGCCGCGGCCGCCGGTCCGGCGGGGACGGTGGCCGTGCGGTCCGACGACCGGGCCGACCATGTGGTGGGGCTGGTCGCCGCGCTCAAGTCCGGGCTGACCTGGGTGTCCTTGGACCCGGGCGCTCCGGCGGCGCGCGTCGACGGCGTGCTCGCCCGTACCGGCGCCGTGCTGGTGCCGCCGGTGCGCGACGCCGCCGGACCGCCCGGCGCGACGGACGGGCGGCCGGGCGCCGACGCGCCGCCGCGCTCCCTGGCGTACGTGGTGCACACCTCGGGCACGACGGGCGAGCCCAAGGGCGTCGCCGTCGGCCGGGACGCCCTGGAGTCGCACCTGGCGGCCGTGCGCGAAGCCTTCGGGCTCACCGAGGACGACGTGGTGCTGCAGTTCAGCGCGCCGTACGTCGACGTGTGGGTCGAGCAGGTGCTGGGCGCGCTCACCGCGGGGGCGCACCTGGTGCTGACCGGGCGCGGGGTCACGACGCCGCGCGACCTGGCCGCGCTGATCCGCCGCGCGGGGGTGACGGTCGCGAACCTCCCCGCGGGCTACTGGCAGGAGTTCACCGCGTCGCTCACCCACATCCGCGCCGATCTGGCGTCCCTGCGGCTGATGGTGGCCGGCAGCGACGCCATGCCGGCCGCGTCCGCCGAGCGGTGGGAGCGCGAGACCGGCGTCCGGCTGCTCAACGCCTACGGTCCGACCGAGACGGTGATCACCAGCCTGCTGCACGAGGTCAGCGGCCAGCGGGCGGACGCCCCGGTGCCGATCGGGCGGCCGCTCGGGCCGCGCGGCGCCTACGTGCTGGACGAGAGGCTGCGGCCCGCGCAGGTCGGCGAGACCGGGGAGCTGTACGTCGGCGGCGACGCGCTGGCGACGGGCTACGTGGGACGGCCCGGGCAGACCGCCGAGCGGTTCCTGCCCGACCCGTTCGCCGAGTCGCCGGGCGGGCGGATGTACCGCACGGGCGACATGGTGCGCCGACTGCCCGACGACACACTGGAGTTCGGCGGCCGGCAGGACGGCCAGGTGAAGATCCGGGGCTTCCGGATCGAGCCGGGCGAGGTGGAGAACGTGCTGGCCCGGCACCCGCAGGTGGCGACCTGTGCGGTGGGCGTCCGCGAACTGCCTTCCGGCGACCGGGCGTTGGTGGCCCATGTGACGCCGGTGGACGGCGCCGAACCGCGCGAGGAGGAACTGCGCGCCTACCTGCGGGAGTTGCTGCCGTCGTACATGGTCCCGGCGTCGATCGAGACGGTGTCCGCGCTGCCCCTGACCGCGGGCGGCAAGGTGGACCGGGCCGCGCTGGGAGCCGGCGGGGGGACGGGGAGCGACGACGCGACCGGGCCCGCACCGCGGGCCGACGGCCCGACCGGGGCCGTGACGGGGGCCGTCGAGCCGACCGGAGCCGCACCGCGGGCCGACCCCGTACCGCCGGCCGGCGAAGCGACCGGGCCCGTAGCCGCGCCCGTTGAGCCCGCCGCCGCAGCGGACGGCACCGCCCTCGAAGACGTCCTGCGGCAGATCTGGTCCGACGTCCTCGGCATCGACGACATCGGCCCGGACGACAACTTCTTCCTCCTCGGCGGGGATTCGCTGACCGCGCTGCGGGTGGCCGGGCGGATGATGGACACCCCGTGGGCGGACGCCACGGTCACCGCGTTCGAGGCGCCGACGATCCGCGAACAGGCCGCGGCGATGAGCACGCAGCAGGCGGCGGCAACCGCGGAGGGCGACGACGACGCGCTGGTGCGCACCGGCGCCGCGCAGGGCCCGCTGTCCGGGGTGCAGCGCGGCCTGTGGCTGCTGACCCAACTCGCGCCGGACACCACCGCGTACAACATCCCCTGGATCTTCGAGCTGGACGCGCCGCTCGACCCGCGGGCGCTCCGCGACGCGCTGAGGGCCCTGGTGGCCCGGCACGAGTCGCTGCGCACGACCTTCGACGTGCCGGCGGGCGAGCCGTGCCAGGTCGTGCACGCGGACATGGACGTGCCGCTCGCCGTCACCGAGTTGACGGGAGCGGACGAGGACCGGCCGGGCGCGGTCGAGGAGTGGGTGGAGCGGGACGCGGGCACGCCGTTCGACCTCGACGAGGGGCCGCTGCTGCGGATGCGGCTGATCCGGCACGGCGAACAGCGCTCCACGCTGGTCGTGGTCGTCCACCACATCATCTGGGACGAGTCCTCGCTGGGCGTGCTGGAGCGCGACCTCGCCGAGCTGTACCGGGCGGCGCTGACCGGTGGTCGGCCGAACCTGCCGGACCTGCCGGTGAGTTGCGTCGACCACAGCGTGTGGCTGAACCGGTCGGCGGCACGGCCCGAACAGCTCGACCACTGGCGCGAGGTGCTGGCCGACGCACCGGAGATCAGCGCGCCGCCGACCGACCGGCCGCGCGACGGGATGCCCCAACGCGTCGCGGGGAGCGTCCGGTTCGCACTGGAGCCGGCGACCGCGCGCCGGGTCCGCGCCCTGGCCCGTGCCACGAGTTCGACCCCGTACACCGTGCTGATGGCCGGGTACGCGGCGCTGCTGCACCGGCTCACGGGCGCCGAGGACGTGGTGGTCGGGATGCCGGTCACCACCCGGGGCCGGCCCGAACTGCAGGACCTGATCGGCTACTTCGTCAACCTGGTGCCGGTGCGGGTGCGGTTCGGCGCGGACAGCGCCTTCCGCGCGCTGGTCGAGCAGGTGCGGGACGTGTCGTTCGACGCGCTGGCGCACCGGGACGTGCCCCTGGACGCGATCGTGGGCGCGACCCTGGCGGACCGCAGGACGGACGCGGACCCGCTGTTCCAGACCGTCTTCGAGCTCCACTCCGGCTCCGCGGACCCGGTGCGGATCGGCGGCGCGCGGGGCACCCGCCGGCTGCACGCGCACAGCGCCGCGAAGTTCGAACTCTCCTGGATGATCGAGGAGTCCGGCGAGGACATCAAGGGCTGGGTGGAGTACGACGCGGGCCTGTTCGACGCCGACGGCATGCGGGAGCTGTGCGAGCGGTGGCTCGCGCTGCTGGGCGCCTTCACCGCGAGCCCGCACACGCCGGTCGGCGACGAAAGCGCCGCGCCGACCGGAACCGGCCTGCTGGTCGAGGAGTTCGAGCACTGGGCGCGCAGCACCCCGGACGCCCCCGCGCTCCAGGAGTCCGGTGGCCCTGCGGTCGTGTCGTACGGACAACTCGACGCCCAGGCCAACCGGTTCGCGTGGTGGCTGCGCGGCACGGGCGTGCGCGCCGGCGACGTGGTCGGGCTGCACCTGCCGCGTTCGGCGCGGTGGGTCGCGGCGATGCTGGGCGTGCTGAAGGCGGGCGCGGCGTATCTGCCGCTGGAGCCCCATCTGCCGTCCGATCGGCTGGAGTTGTGCGTGCGGGACACCCGCCCGGCGGTCGTGCTCAGTGACGATCCGCGGGTGGCGGCCGGTTTCGGCGCGCCGGTCCTGGACGTGGCCGACCCCGCGGTGGAGCGCTGCCCGGACACGGGCACGGGCCCGCGGCCGAGCGGTGAGGACGGCCTCTACCTGCCGTACACGTCCGGGTCGACGGGCGTCCCGAAGGGCACGCTGGTCCCGCACCGGGCCCTGCCGGGCTTCTTCCGCGGCGCCGACTACGCCGCCTGGGGCCCGGACTCGGTGTCGGTGCTGCACAGCGCGCTGACGTGGGACGGGCACCTGCTGGACCTGTGCCCGGCGCTGATGGCCGGCGGACGGGTGCTGGTCTGCGGCCCGGACGAGGACGACCCGGTGTCGGTCGCGCAGGCGGCCGCGGACGGCGGCGCGACCCACATGTTCCTCAGCTCGGCCGCGTTCAGCACGCTGGCCTCGACCGATCCCGGCCTGCTCGCCGGACTGCGGTACCTGGTCGTCGGCGGCGACGCGGTCCCGGCCGAGCACTTCCGCCGGGTGCTGGAGGTCGCGCCGGACCTGCGGATCGGCTTCGGCTACGGCCCTTCGGAGACCACGGTGTTCGCCACCGTCGAGGTGGTGACCGCGGCCGGGCTGGACGGCGGCGGCCCGGTGCCGATCGGGCGGCCCGTCGGTGACCGGACCGTGCGGCTGCTCGACGAGGAGATGCGGCCCTGCCCGCCCGGCACGGAGGGCGAGTTGTACGTCGCCGGGCCCGCGGTCGGCCACGGGTACCTCGGCCGGCCCGCGCTCACCGCGGGGGCGTTCGTGCCCGACCCGTACGGCGGGGAGCCCGGCGCGCGGATGTACCGCACCGGGGACATCGTCCGGCAACGGCCCGACGGCGCCTACGAGTTCGTCGGGCGCCGGGACCGGCAGGTGAAACTGCGGGGCTTCCGGATCGAGTTGGGCGAGATCGAGAACGTGCTGGCCGCGCACCCGGCGGTGGGCACGTGCGCGGTGGTGGTGCGCGAGCCCGCGCCGGGCGACAAGCGCCTGGCCGCGTACCTGACCGTGCGCGACGGCGCAGGCGGGCCCGGCACGGAAGAACCCGGCGCGGAGGCGCTGCGCGCGCACCTGGCCGGGCGGCTGCCGGACTACATGGTCCCGGCGACGTTCACCGTGCTGCCCGCGCTGCCGATGACCAGCAACGGCAAGGTCGACCGCGGCGCGCTGCCGGACCCCGTTCTCCCGGAGACCGGGCTCCCGGACTCCGGACCGCCGGCCGCGCAGGAGCACGAAGAGGGCCCGGGCGGCACCGAGTTGGAGCAGGCCGTGCACCGCGCCTGGTCCCAGGTGCTGGGCCTGCGGGACTTCGGCCTGGACGACAACTTCTTCCAGCTCGGGGGCGATTCGCTGCGCGCGGTCCGGCTCGCGCTGCTGCTGTCCGAGCGGTTGGGGACCCGCGTCCCCCCGAAGTTGGTCTTCGCCTGCAAGACCGTGTCCGCCCTCGCGGCCCGGCTGGAGGCGTGAGCCCCGAGCCGTACCGACCCGTCGGAGCCGTACCACCCGCCCCGACCCCGTCCCGACCTGTTCCGAAAGGAGTGATCATGGACGTACGACACGCCGGAGCGCGACCGGGCACCAGGCAGGCGCCCCTGTCCGGCCTGCAGCGCGGACTGTGGTTCCTCAGCCGGCTCTCGCCGGAGTCCGCCGCGTACAACATCCCGTGGGTGCTGGAGCTGGAAGGCCCCGTGGACGAGGCCGCCCTGAGCAGCGCCCTGGAGACGATCGCCGAGCGGCACGAGGTACTGCGCACCACGTTCGACGCCCTCGACGGGGAGCCGTTCCAGACGGTGCTCCCGCCGAGCCCGGTGCCGCTGGAGGTGACCGACGTGAGCGAGCTGCCGCCCGAGCGGCGGCGGGCCGCGGTGGAGGCGGCCGTCGAGCGGGACGCCGCGAGCCCGCTGGACCTGCGGACCGGCCCGCCGCTGCGGGTGCGGCTGATCCGGCACGGGGAGGGGCGCAGCACGGTCGTCGCGGTCGCCCACCACATCGTGTGGGACGAGTGGTCGCTGGAGGTCTTCGAGCGTGAGCTCGCCGAGGCGTACGCGGCCGCGCTCGCCGGACGCGCGCCGCGGCTGCCGGAGCTGCCGGTCAGCTACGCCGACCACTGCGTCGCCGAGCAGTCCCGGTCGCGGGCGGCGGACCTGGCGTACTGGCGCGAGCAGTTGAGCGGCGCGCCGGCGTCGACCACGCTGCCGTCCGACCGGCCGCGCCCGGAGCGGGCGTCCGGCCGCGGCGACACGTTCGTGTTCGACCTCCCGGCGGGCACTGCGGCCCGGGTACGGGAGTTGGCGATGGACTGCGGCGCGACCCCGTTCACGGTGCTGTACGCGGCGTTCACCGCGCTGGTCCACCGGTACACCGGCGCCGCCGACTTGGTGGTCGGCACTCCGGTCACCACCCGGGACCGCCCCGAACTCGACCAGCTCATCGGCTACTTCGTCAACGTGATCGCGCTGCGGATGCGGGCCGGGGCGGGGACGACCTTCCGGGAACTGGCCGAGCAGGCCCGTGACGTGTCCTTCGACGCCTACGGCTACCAGGGCACGGCCTTCGACGCGGTGGTGAGCGAACTCGCGCCGGACCGGCAGGGCGGCCATCCGCCGCTGGTGCAGATGCTGTTCGGCACCCACGCGCGGGACGCCGGCGAGCTGCGGCTGGGCGAGGCCGCCGGGCGGCGCCGGGTGCGGCCCAACGGCACGGCCAAGTACGACCTGATCTGGTCGGTCTACGACGACGGCGAACTGCACGGCGAGATCGAGTACTCCACCGACCTGTTCGACCGGGACACCATGCGCCGCACGGCGGCGTCGTGGACGGCGCTGCTCGACCACGCGCTGCGCGACCCCGACACCGCCCTGTCCGGCCTGGACGTGCTCGGCCCGGACGAGCGCGCCGCCGTACGGCCCCGGCCGGCGCGGCTGGCCCCCGACCCGCGCCCGCTGCACACCGGCTTCGAGGAGCAGGCCGACCGCACGCCGTCGGCGACGGCGCTCACCGACGGCCCGCTGTCGCTGGGCTACGCCGAACTCGACGCGCGGGCCAACCGCCTCGCGCACCACCTGCGCGGCCTCGGCGTGCTGCCCGGCGACCGGGTCGGCCTGTACCTGGACCGCACCGCCGACGCGGTGATCGCCGTCCTGGCCGTGCTCAAGACCGGCGCGGCATACGTGCCGGTGGACATCTCCGCGCCGCGCGACCGCATGGCCTACACCTTCGGCCAGGCGCGGGTGGACCTCGTGGTCACCGACCAGCCGGCGGAGGCCGTCGCCGGTCCCTGGGCGACGGTGCGGCCGCGCGGCGAGGACGCCGCGGCGATCGCGGGGCGGCCCGCGCACCGGCTCGGCCTCCCGGCCACCGCCGACGACGCGGCCTACGTCATCTTCACGTCCGGCTCGACCGGACGGCCCAAGGGCGTGCAGATCGCCCACCGGCACGTCCGCGAGCTGATGGCCTCGGGCGCCGCGCACCTGGGCATCGGCCCCGGCGACGTGGCGACGATGTTCCACTCGTACGCGTTCGACGTGTCGGTGTGGGAGCTGTGGAGCGCGCTGCTGCACGGCGGCCGGCTGGTGGTCGTGCCGTACCTGGTGTGCCGCTCGCCGCAGGAGTTCGCCGAGCTGCTGGGCCGGGAGCACGTCACGCTGCTGTCGCAGACGCCGTCGGCGTTCCGCCAGCTCACCACCGAGCTGGGCGACCGGCCGCGGGCGCTGCCGGACCTGCGGTGGGTGCTGCTGGCCGGCGAGGCGCTGGACCCGCCGGCCGTACGCCGCTGGTTCGACCTGGACCCGGCGCCGCCCGCGGGGCTGTGCAACCTGTACGGCACGACCGAGACCACGGTGCACGCCACGACGTTCGACGTGTTCGGCACCGACGGCTTCGAGCGCAGCCGGGTCGGCGCGGTGATGCCGCACCTGACGCAGGCCGTGCTCGACGACCGGCTGCGGCCGGTGCCGACCGGGGTCGCGGGCGAGCTGTACCTCGGCGGCGGGGCCCTGGCGCACGGCTACGTGGGCCGGGCCGACCTCACGGCGCAGCGCTTCCTGCCCGACCCGTACGCCGGCTCCCCCGGGGCGCGGATGTACCGCACCGGCGATCTGGTGCGCAGGCTGCGGGACGGCGGGCTGGAGTACCTGGGCCGGCGCGACGGCCAGGTGAAGGTCCGCGGCTACCGGATCGAACTCGGCGAGATCGAGACGGTGTTGGCCGCCCACCCGTCGGTCGCGACCTGCGCGGTCGCGGTCCGCGAGCCCGAGCCGGGCGACAAGCGGCTGGCCGCGTACCTCACCCTCGTACCGGAGTGCGACCCGGACCCGGACGATCTGCGCGCGCATCTGCGGGCGACGCTGCCGGACTACATGGTCCCGGCGACGTTCACCGTGCTGCCCGTGCTGCCGCTGACCACCAACGGCAAGGTCGACCGCGGGGCGCTGCCGGAGCCGTCCGCGCCCGCCCGTACGGCCGGCGCCGGGCACGTGCCGCCCAGCGGCGAGCTCCAGGTGCTGATCGCCGGGATCTGGTCGGACGTGCTCGACGTGGCGGGCATCGGCGCGGACGACGACTTCTTCCGGCTCGGCGGCGACTCGCTGCGGGCGGTGCGCGTCGCCAACGCGCTGCGGGCGGCCGGGTGGACGGTGGACCTCCAGGACCTCTTCCGCCGCCCGACGGTGGCGGCGCTGGCCCGGGCGGCGGTGCCGACGGCCGGCGGGCACGGCGACGACGGCGCTCCCGGCCACGCCCCCTTCGCCCTGGTCGACGCCGCCGACCGGGCCACGATGCCCGCGGACGTGGTGGACGCCGGGCCGACGGCGGCCATGCAGCTCGCGATGGCGTACCACATGGAGCTCTCCGGCGGCGCCGACAGCTACCACAACGTCAACAGCTACCTCGTCGGCGGCGCGTTCGACGCGGACCTGCTGCGTCAGGCGATCACGGAGGCGATGCGGCGGCACCCGGTGCTGCGCACCTCGATCGACCTGACCTCGTACGGCGAGCCGCTCCAGCTCGTGCACGGCGACGTCGAGCCGCCGCTGCGGGTCGCCGACCTGCGGCACCTCGGCGAGGAGGAGCGGCAGGCCGTGGTCCGCGCGGAGTTCGACCGGCTGCGCACCACCGGCTTCGCGCTGGACACCGCGCCGCTGTTCGCCGTGCGGGCGCACCGGTTGACCGACGACACCTTCCAACTGACCGTCGCCGAGCACCACGCGATCCTCGACGGCTGGAGCTTCACCTCGCTGCTGGCCGAACTGCTGCGACGGCACGCGGAGTTGATCGCCGGATCGGCCGAGCCGCCGCCCCCGCCGCCGCGTTCGGGCTTCCTGGACTTCGCGGCGGTCGAACGGCGGGCCGCGCGCGAGGAGTGGTCGCTGCTGTTCTGGCGGAACCGGCTGCGCGGCCTGGACGGCACGCTGCGGCTGCGCCGCGACCTGGCCCTGCCGGCCGACGATGCCGCCGGTGCCGGGGTGCGGATCACCGAGCAGGTCGTCCCGGGGGTCGGGGCCGCGCTGCGGCGCGCGGCCGCCGCGGCCGGGGCCACCCCGAAGAGCGTGGCGTTCGCCGCGCACCTGATCGCGCTGGCCGCGGTCACCGGGACGCGGGCGCCGGTCACCGGGCTGTCGGTGAACGGCCGGCTGTCGGCCGAGGGCAGTACGGAGGCGCTGGGACTGTTCCTCAACACCGTCCCGGTGTGCGCCGCGACCGACCGGCCGCCGCTCGAACTCGCCCGCGCGCTGCACGAGGAGGAGACGGCGATGCTCCCGCACCGCCGGGTCCCCTTCGCGGTGCTGGCCCGGATGATGGCCTCCACCAGCCTGGACAGCAACTTCGGCTTCCTGCGCTTCCACGCGCTGAGCACGGTGGCCGGCAGCGGCACCCAAATCGTCAGCGACGGTCCGCCCTTCGAGCCGACCATGCGGCACGAGCCCACCAGCTTCGCGCTGAGCGCCGCGATGGTGATGGACCCCACCTCCGACGACGGGCTGCTCGTCGTCGACCACGACCGGGCCGCCGTGCCCGCCCGCGCCGCGGCCGCCTACCGCGCCGCGTACCTCGCGGCTGTCGCGGAGATGGCCGACGGCACGGCCGCGGCACCGGGCTCCAGTCCCGCGCACGCGGCAACACCCGCGAACGCACCCGCACCCGCGACACCCGCACCTTCACCTTCCCCTTCCCGCTGACCCCCCGAGGAGTGATCCCGATGGACGCCTTCACCACCTTCGACGTCGTCGTCAACCACGAGGAGCAGTACTCGGTGTGGCCGAGCGAGCTCCCGCTGCCCGCCGGCTGGAACGCCGAGGGCACCACCGGCAGCCGCCAGGACTGCCTGGACCGCATCGAGCGCATCTGGCCGGACATCCGCCCGCGCAGCCTGCGGGAGTCCGTCGCGCTGCGCCGTGCCGGGCAGGAGGACGCCCGATGAGCACGGCGATCGCGGTGCCGGCCCGTGCGGCGGCGCCCCCGTGGCAGGCCCTGGGCCGGCCGGGCACCATCCCCTCCTGGTTCGAGGAGCAGGCGCGCCGTACGCCCGGCGCCCCGGCGCTGGAAGAGGCCGGCGGCGGGCAGTGGACGTACGCCCGACTCGACGCGCGGGCCAACAGGTTCGCGCACTGGCTGCGCGCCGAGGGGGTGCTGCCGGGCGACACCGTCGGCCTGCACCTGGCGCGGTCGCGCGAGTGCGTCGCCGCGATGCTCGGCGTGCTGAAGGCGGGCGCGGCCTACCTGCCGCTGGAGCCGCACGTGCACCGCGCGCGGCTGGCGGCGTACGTGGAGGACGCCCGGCCGGTCGCCGTGGTGACCGCCGACCCGGCGGCCGCGGCCGGCTTCGGGGCGCGGGTGCTGGACGTGGCCGACGGCGCGGTGGACCGGCAGCCGGACGGGCCGGTGCCCGTAGAGGTGGGCGAGGACGACGTCGTCTACGTCACCTACACCTCCGGCTCGACCGGGCGGCCCAAGGGCACGCTGGTGCCGCACCGGGCGGTCCCGGGGTTCTTCCGCGGCGCCGACTACGCCGCCTGGGGCCCGGACTCGGTGTCGGTGCTGCACTGCGCGCTCGCCTGGGACGGTCATCTGGCCGATCTGTACCCGCCGTTGCTGACCGGCGGACGGGTCGTCGTCCCCGCGCACGACACCGCCGACCCGCTGGCCACCGCGCACTGCGCGGCCGAGCACGGGGTCACGGTGCTCTTCATGACCACGGCGGCGTTCAACCTGCTGGCGATCGCCGACGCGGCCCCGGCCCGCCTCCCCCGCCATCTGCTGTTCGGCGGCGAGGCCGTCTCGCCCGAGCACACCCGCGAGATCGCCCGGCGGTACCCGGACACGCGGCTGGTGCACTGCTACGGCCCGTCCGAGGCAACGGTGTTCACCACCGCGCGCCCGGTGCGGGCGGACGACCTGGCCGCGGGCCTGATCCCGATCGGCGCGCCGGTGGGCGACCGCGAGGTGCGCGTGCTGGACGAGCGGCTGCGCGGCTGCCCGCCCGACGAGGTCGGCGAACTGTACGTGGCCGGACCGGCGTTGGGCCACGGCTACCTCGGCCGCGCGGGCCTGACCGCGGACGCGTTCGTACCCGACCCGTACGCCGCTGAGCCCGGTGCGCGGATGTACCGCAGCGGGGACCTCGTCCGGCAGGGGCCCGACGGGACGATCACGTTCGTGGGGCGCCGCGACACGCAGGTCAAGATCCGCGGCTTCCGGATTGAACTGGGCGAGATCGAGGCCGTGTTGCACGCCCACCCGGACGTCGCCGCGTGCGCGGTGACCACGTGGGAGGCCGCGCCGGGCGACCGGCGGCTGGCCGCGCACGTGACGGCGCGGGAGGGCCGCGCGGTCCAGGAGGCGGCGCTGCGGGGGTATTTGGCGGAGCGGCTGCCGGACTACATGGTCCCGGGCACGTTCGGCGTGCTGGACGCGCTGCCGCTGACGGCGAACGGGAAGGTGGACCGCAAGGCGCTGTCCGTCCCGCCGGCGGGTACGGCCTCCGCGCCCGCCGGGTCCGCGCGGCCGGCCGCCGCCGAGGGGGCCGTCGCCGAGGGTGCCTCGGCCGATCCGCTGCGGGAGCTGGTCGGGCTGACCTGGGCCCGGGTGCTGGGCGTCGACCGCGTGCACGACGAGGACAACTTCGCGGCGCTGGGCGGCCATTCGCTGCTGGCGGTGCGGCTGGTGCACGTGCTGCGGGCGGCCCTCGGGGTCAACGTCACCCTCGCGTCGCTGGTCGGCGCGCTGGACCTGGCGCGGTTCACCGAGCAGGTGCGGGAGACGATCGCGCGCGAGGGCGCCGAGCCGGACCTGCCCGGCATCCTGGCAAGGCTCATCCGGTGAGGGCGCGGCAGGCGGACGACGCCGACGAGGCGGTGCGCGAGCTGCTCGCCGCCCTCGGCGCCGGCCCGGACGGCGACACCCCGAACGAACCAGCCGAACCGGAGTTCGGGCTCGGCCCCGGGACGGCGCAGGCGGCGCCCGGCACGGCGGACGACGGGGTGATCCAACTCACCGAGGGCCAGCGGCAGTTGTGGTTCCTGCAGCAGACCGACCCGCGGTCCACCACGTACAACGTGTGCGTGGCGCTGCGGATGCGCGGCCCGCTGCGGGAGCCGGCCCTGGCGGCCGCGCTGACCGATCTGGCCGACCGGCACCCGGTGCTGCGGCTGACCGTCGCGACCCGCAGGGGCCGCCCGCTGGGCGTCCTGGGGGCGCCGGGCACCCCGATGGACCTGCGGACGCTCGACACGCAGACGGCCGACGCCGACGCGGAGATCCAGCGGGCGGCGGCCGCGGAGATGGAGACGCCCTTCGACACCGCGACCGGCCCGCTGATGCGCGCCCGGCTGCTGCGCCTCGCGCCGTCCGACCACGCGCTGCTGCTGGTGTGGCACCACCTGGTGGTGGACGGCTGGTCGGTCCGGATCATCCTGCGCGACCTCGCGGCGCTGTACGGCGAACGGTCCGGCGGCCCGCCCGCCGCGCTCCCCCGACTCACCCACGGCTACGGCGACTTCGCCGCCTGGCAGCGCACGCGGATGACGACGAGTCCGCGCTACGCCGCAGCCCTCGCCCACTGGCGCAACGCCCTCACGGCCGCACCCGGGCACTCGGCCCCACCGGCCGGCTCCCCGACCCCGCCCCGCACCGGCGAACGGCCGCCGCACCTCGACCCCGCGGCCGAGCACACGGCACCTGCCGCCGACCCGCCGACGCCAGCCCGTACCGACACCGCCGACGGCACAAGCGGACTGTCACCTCACCCGGCCCCCACGGCCGGTCCGGCGGCGCCCGCCGGTGGGCGGTCCGCGCACTTCGCGGTCCCCCTGGGCACCGCCCGTGCGGTGGAGTCGCTCGCCGCGGAGAGCGGTCTGACGCCGTTCGCGGTGGCGTTCACCGCCTTCCTGGTGTGGCTGGCGGGCGCGGCGGACTCGCCGGACGTGGTCGCGGGGGTGCCGAGCAGCGGGCGGGTCTTCCCGCAACTCGACGCCGCGGTCGGCTACTTCGTGAACCTGATGCCGCTGCGGATCCGGCTCCGGCCGCAAATGACGTTCCTGGAGGCCGCGTACGCGGTCCGGGCGGCGGTCGCGGAGGGGGTCGACCACGACGTGGTCCCGTTCGACCGGATCGTGAAGGAGCTGGGCGTCCCGCGCCGTCCCGGGCAACGCCCGCTGGCCCAGGTGATGTTCCAGCTGCTGTCCGCGGACGAGGTGGGCGGCGACGGCACGACCTGGCACGGGCTGCGCGTCGAGGAGTGCACGGTCCGCGGCGACGACGGCGCGCGCTTCGAGGTCGAACTGGACCTGCTGCACGGCCCCGGCGGCGCCCTCACCGGCTGCCTGACCGTGGACGACGCGCTCCACCCGCCCGGGACGGCCGAGCGGATCCGGGACGCGTACACGGAACTGCTGGCGGACCTGTGCCGGGACGCGCGGGCCCCGCTCGGCGCCCGCGTACCCGCCCCCCGGGCCGACGACCCCCCGAACGGTGCGACCGCCTCGGCCGACCCCCGCCCCGCCGACCCGCCGGAACAGGAGAGCCCCCGATGACGACCCACACGCCCCCCTCCGTCACGACGTCCCTCCCGACCGCCGTCACCCCCCTCCCCTCCTCCCGGCGCCCCCGCGTCGTCGACGACTGGTTCATGGTGCTGGTGCCGCGGCCGGCCGCCCGCACCCGGCTGTTCTGCTTCCCGCACGCCGGCGGCGACATCTCCGCGTTCCTCCCGCTGGCCCGCGAACTGGGCGACGACACCGAGGTGTGGGCGCTGCGCCTGCCCGGCCGAGGGGCGCGCGCCGCCGACCCGCGGCCGGACACCTTCGCCGAGCTCGCCGAGCACCTGACGCGGGCGATGCTGCCGCACACCGGCCGGGGGGTGGACTTCGGCCTCTACGGCCAGAGCCTGGGCGGGATGCTGGCCTACGAGGTGGCGCGCCGGCTGCCCGCCGGGCACCTGCCGCGGTTCCTCGTCCCGGCCTCGGTGCGGGCCCCGCACCAGTGGGCCGGGCGGATGCCGGACCGGCTGGACGCGGAGGGACTGCTCGCGGCGACCGGGTTCGACGACGTGCTGCGGCACGACCCCGAACTGGCCGCCCTGGCGCTGGAGGTGACCGGCGCCGACCTGGACCTGTGCCGGACCTACCGGCACGTGCCCGGTCCGCTGCCGCCGGTGGCCGTGCACGTGCTGGCCGGGTCGCACGACCCGCTGGTGAGCGCGGAGGACCTGGCCGAGTGGGCCGACGCGGTCCGCCCGGCGCGGGAGTGCGCCGACGGCTTCACGGCGACGGTCGTCACCGGCGGCCACGTGCTGGCGAATCCGCAGGACCCCGGCCCGGTCCAGCTGCTGCGGCGGCTGGTGGCGGACCGGCGGCCGGCCGTCACGACCGGTCCGCCGACCTCCCCGGACCTGTCCGACACCGCGTACTGGCAGGGCCCCGACGTGGCGGCCCGGGTCGACGCGCTGCGGGCGGCGGCTCCGGTGTGCCGGACGGTCGTGGCCGGTGACGGCCCGGTGTGGTCGGTGCTGTCGTACGACCTGGCGATGCAGGTGCTCGGCGACGGCGCCACCTACAGTTCGACCGGCGGATCGCTGCTCGGCTCGTCACCGGACGGTACGCCGCCGGTCGGCGCCGACCGGATGATCGCGATGTGCGACGCCCCGGTGCACCGTCAGATCCGCAAGCCCATCACGCCGTTCTTCAACCCCCGCAGCACCAGCGCGTACGCGCCGCGGCTCGCGCAACTGGCCGAGGACGCGGTGCTGAGCGGGCTCGGCAGGGAGTCGGTCGACTTCGCCGACATGATCGCCCCGGTGCCGCTGACGGTCATGTGCGACCTGCTGGGCATTCCCGCGGCCGACCGCGGACAGGTGGTCGCCCTGTGCGACACGGCGTTCCTCGGCACGACGCCGCGCGAACGCCAGTCCGGCCACCAGGCGCTGATCCGCTACCTGTTCGGGCACGCGATCAAGCACCGGTCCGCCGCGGACGGCGGGCTCGCGGCGGCGCTCGCCAACCACCGGGTGGACGGCGTGCCGCTGAGCCTGGAGGACGTCGTCCTCAACCTCGACAACGTCCTGGTCGGCGGCGTGCAGACGGTGCGCCACACCGCGGCGCTGGGCATGCTGGCGCTGCTGCGGCACCCCGAGCAGTTCACCGCGCTGTGGGAGGGCCGGGTCGAGATGAACGACGCGGTCGACGAGTTGCTGCGCTACACGTCGTCGGGGCTGCACGTGCTGCGCACGGCGGCGTGCGACACGGTGCTGGGCGGTGTGCCGATCCGGGCCGGCGAGAAGGTCGTCGTCTGGACGTGGGCGGCCAACCACGACCCGGGGCAGTTCGACCGCCCGGAGGAGCTGCGGCTGGACCGCTCCCCCAACCGCCACCTGGGCCTGGGCTTCGGGCCGCACTACTGCGTGGGCTCGGCGCTCGCCAAGGCCGAGCTCGCGGCGATCTTCACGGCGCTGCGCGATCGGGTGCGCGCGGTCGAACCGGCCGGGCTGCCCCGGCACAACACCTCGGTCATCAACTTCGGCCTCGACGAGCTCCCCGTCCGGCTGATCGCCCGGTGAGGCGGGCCGGTCCGGCGGACCGGCCGTCCGGCAGGAGTACGCGGAAGCACGCGGGAGTACGCGGGAGCACGACGACACGCAGCTGGAGGCATCCCATGACAACGGCGACGACGGCGCTCTGCGCGCCGAGCACGGCCGAGGCGGTGGCGGAACGACTGGCCGCCGTGTGGTCGGAGGTACTGGACGGCGTGGCCGTCGGCCCCTCGGACAACTTCTTCGACCTGGGCGGCGACTCGCTGCTCATCCTGGAGACGATCGCGGTGGCCCGGGAGGAGGGCATCGACTACTCACCGCTGGACCTGATCGCGCACCAGACGGTCGCGGAGCTGGCGGAACGGATCACCGCGGCCGCGGTCGAGGAGATGGCCGCGGAGACGGCGGCGGAGGCGGCCGCGGAGGCCGGGGAGACGGGCGAGGCCGCCGACGGCATCGACGCCACCGACGGCATTCCGCTGACCGCCGCCCAGCGGCACCTCTTCCTCGACCAGCCGCACCCGCAGTACGTCACGCAGTCCGTGCTGTGGCGGGTGGACGCCGAGGACGCGCTCGTCCTGGCCGAGGCCCTCGCGGCCGTCCTCGAACCGCACGACTCCTTCCGGCTGCGGCTGGACGGCTCCCGGCTGCGGCCGGCCGAGCGGTCCGGCTTCGAGCTGGAGCGGGTGGACCTGTCCGGGCTCGCACCGGACCGGGTCGCCGCCGCGGTGCTCCAGGAGACCACCCGCCTGCAGCGGTCGGTCGACCCGGTGCACGGCCCCACCGTGCGCGGCGCGCTGCTCGACCTGGGGGCGGCCGGCCACCGGCTGTTCCTGACGGCCCATCATCTGGCCGTCGACAGCGCGTCGTGGCGCGTCCTGCGCGGCGAACTGGCCGACTCATGCCGTCAGTTGCGCGCCGGGGGGCAGCCGCGTCCGCCCGCGCCTACCGCGCCGTACGGCGTGTGGGCCCACCGGGTGGGGGCGTCGCGGCCGCAGGGTACGGGGGGCGCCGGTCCGAACGGGTCGCTGCCGTGGGCCCGTTGGCGGCGCGGCGAGGAGGGCCCCGCGCCCTACGAGCGGGCCACGACGCAGACCGTGCGCAGTTCGGCGGAGCTGACGGCGGGGCTGCTCCAGGACGCCCGCCGCGTCTGGGGTACGGGCCTGGACCGCGTGGTGCTCGCCGCGGTGGCCGCCGCGGTCGCGGAGGTGTTCGGCACCGAACAGGTCACGTGCGAGGTCGAGTTGCACGGCCGGGACACCGCCCCCGCGGACGTCGACATCAGCCGCACCACGGGCTGGTTCACCGACCTGCGCACGGTGACGCTCCCCGCCGGGCGGACCGACGCACCCGCCCTGGTGGCCGCCGCCGACCGGGAGTTGCGCGCCGGACGCCCCGACGCCGGCCTCGGCGTCGTACCGGCCGCGCTCGTCAACTACCTCGGCCGGTTCACCGATCGCCCCGGCGGCCGCTTCACCGAGGCCGACGAGCCCTTCGCGGACGACCGCCACCCCGCCAACCACCTCACCCACCCGATCGAGGTCCACGCCGCCGTCAACGACACCCGCCTGGTCACCGTCCTCACCTGCGACGGCGCCGCCCCCCACGCCCTGGGCGCCCCCCACCTCGCCGCCGCCTACGAACGCGCCCTCGAATCCCTCGCCCACACCGCCCGGACGACGTCGTGACGCGCCCACCGACCGCGGCACCGAGCCCCCTTACAGCCGCGGTGACGGTCCGCCGCCCGGGCTCGATCGAGGCCCTGCCCCAGCCGCCCGGCGCGCACGTGGGCGCGGTCGAGCCGACCGGCACCGTCCGGCGGAGCCCTGGGGCGAAGGCGCGCACCGCGCGGGTGGCGTCGTGACCGGGCTGCATCCGCCGTTGCCCTCCGGTGCGGTGGCGGGGGTGGTGCTCGTGCCCGGGGTGGCCGGGACGGTGCGGGCGACGCGCCCATTGAGCGCGGCGCTGGGGCCGGTGCCGGTCGCGGTGGCGGTGCGACGGCCGGGGCCGGGCGGGGCGCTGCCGCTGCCGGAGCGGGCCGAGGCGCTGGCGGCGCGGCTGGTCGCGGGGCACCTGCCGGAGCGTCTGGTCGTCGCGGGGCACAGCCTGGGCGCGTACGTCGGCCTCGAACTGGTGCGGCTTCTGGAGCGGTGCGCGCCGCGCACGGAGTGCACCCTGGTCGTGGCCGGCCAGTTGCCGCCGCACCGGCTCGCGCCGCACGCCGACGACGGTATGGACGACGCGACCGTCATGCGCAAGGTGACCGGCGGCGACCCGCCGCCCGAAGTGGCCGCCGATCCAGCGCTGTTGGCGGCGCTGGTCGACCAGTGGCGCGCGGACTACCGGGCGATCGACGCGTACAAGCCGCGTCCGGTGCCGCGGGTCGCGGCGGACGTGCACGTGTGGACCGCGTCCGGCGACCCCTCGGCGCCGCGCGGCGAGGCGATGGCCGACTGGGGCGCGTACACCTCCGGGCCGGCCGTCCTGGACGAGTTCGAGGGCTCGCACGACTTCCTGTTCACCCGGGTCGGTCCCGTCGCCGAACGGCTGCGGCGGCTGGCCACTGCGAAGGACGAGGTGTGCCATGGCTGACCGGACGGTCACCCTGTACGAATGGTTCGCGCGCTCGGCGGCGGCCCACCCGCACGCGGTGGCGCTGGAGGTGCACGGCACCGCCTGGACCTACCGCCGGCTCGAGGAGCTGGCCGGGCGGCTGGCCGCGCGCGTGCTGACGGCGAACGGCGGCCGCCCGCCGAGGCGCGTGGCCCTGCTGGCCTCCCGCAGCCTGCTCGGCTTCGCCGGCTACCTGGCGGCCCAGCGCCTGGGCGCCGCGGTGATCCCGCTGAACCCCGGCTACCCGCCGGCCCGCAACGCCACGGTGTGCGCGCTGTCCGGCGCCGAGGTACTGCTCGCGGACGCGTCCGCGCTGGCCCGGTACGAGGACGCGGCCGCCGGCCCCGGCGACGGGAGCGGCCCGGCGCGGCTGGGGTTCACCGAGGACGAGGTCGCCGCCCTGCCCGAGGGCGCCGGGGAGGCGCCCGTGGTCGCGGCGCGGCCCGACGACGTGGCGTACGTGCTGTTCACCTCCGGCTCCACCGGCCGGCCCAAGGGCGTCCCGGTCCGGCACCGCGCCGCGAGCGCGTACATCGCCCGCAACATCGCGCGCTTCGAGGTCGGCCCGGGCTGCCGGACCTCGCACACCTTCGACCTGACCTTCGACCCGTCGGTGCACGACCTGTTCGTCACCTGGGGCGCGGGCGCCACGCTGGTCGCGCCGCAGCGCACGGACCTGCTGACCCCGGTCGCGTACCTGGCCGGGCAGCGCCTCACGCACTGGTTCTCGGTGCCGTCCCTGGTGTCGGTCAGCGCCGCGCTCGGCAACCTGCCGACCGGGCACGCCACCACGCTGCGCTACGGCGTCTTCATCGGGGAGCAGTTGACGTACCGTCAGGCCCGCGCCTGGCACGAGGTCGCCCCCGGCGCCGTCATCGAGAACGTCTACGGCCCCACCGAGTTGACGGTGGCCTGCACCGGCTACCGCCTCCCGGCCGACCCCGCCGCGTGGCCCGCGACGAGCAACGACACCGTGCCCATCGGCCCGGTGTACGACGACCTGCCGTACGCGGTGCTCGGCGAGGACGGCCGCGAGTCCACCGAGGGCGAGTTGTGCGTGCGCGGCGTGCAGCGCTTCGACGGCTACCTGGACCCCGGCGACGACGCCGGCCGCTTCCTGCTGCGCACCGGCGACGGTGCAGAGGTCCACAACGGCGGCCCGCTGACCGACGCCCACTACTACCGCACCGGCGACCGGGTGCGCTGGGAGAACGGCACCCTGGTGCACCTGGGCCGGCTCGACAACCAGGTCAAACTGCGCGGCCACCGCGTGGAGTTGGGCGAGATCGAGACGGTGCTGCGGCGCCATCAGGCGGTGCGCGAGGCCGTCGTGGTGGCGGTGCCCGGCGCCGGCGGCCAGGAGCCGGTCGCCTGCTACACCGGCGAGCCGCTGGTCCGGGCCGAGGTGCGGACCTGGATGCGGGCGCGGCTGCCCGCGCACATGATCCCGCAGCGCTGGGTGCGCCTGGACGCCCTCCCGCTCAACGCCAACGGCAAGATCGACCGGCCCGCGCTGCGCCGCGACCTGACCGCCGAGACCTCCCCCGCCTCCCCCGTTTCCTCCACCTCCCCCGTCCCCGCCGGCTGACCGCAGCCGGACACCAACCGCCCGGACCCCTCAGCGACTTGGGAGCTTCCGATGGACTTCAGCCTGTTCTACTTCGCCAACGACAGCGCCCCCGAGGGCAACCGCTACCGCCTGCTGCTGGAAGGCGCGCAGTTCGCCGACACGCACGGCTTCACCGCGGTGTGGACGCCCGAGCGGCACTTCCACTCCTTCGGCGGCCTGTACCCGAACCCGTCGGTGCTGGGCGCGGCGCTCGCGGTGCTGACCGAGCGGATCGAGATCCGCGCCGGCAGCGTCGTCGCCCCGCTGCACCACCCGGTCCGGATCGCCGAGGAGTGGTCGGTCGTGGACAACCTCTCCGGCGGCCGGGTCGGCCTGTCGTTCGCCTCCGGCTGGCACAGCACGGACTTCGCGCTGCGCCCGGAGAACTACCAGGACCGGCACCGCGTCACCATGGAGACCGCCGAGCAGGTGCGCGAGCTGTGGCGCGGCGGGCCGATGGACGTCACCGACGGCGTCGGCGCGACCCAGTCGGTCACCACCTACCCGCCCACCGTGCGGCGCGAGCTGCCCGTGTGGATCACCGCGGCCGGCAGCGTGGACACCTTCCGGTCGGCCGGGCGGGCCGGCGCGGGCGTGCTGACCCACCTGCTCGGCCAGGACCTCGGGCAGCTCGCGGAGAAGGTGTCCGCGTACCGGGAGGCGTTCGCCGAGCGCCCGGACGCCGGCGAACGGCCGGGCCACGTCGTGCTGATGGCGCACGCGTTCCTCGGCGAGGACGACGCGGTGGTGCGCGAGATGGTGCGGGCCCCGCTCACGGCGTACCTGCGCGGTTCGGTCGAACTGGCCCTCACCTCGCGCCGCGGGCGCCGCATCGACCCGTCGAAGCTGCGCAAGGAGGACGTCGACGCGCTGGCCGCGCAGTCCTTCGAGCGGTACTACGCGACCAGCGGGCTGCTCGGCACGGTCGGCAAGGCCCGCGCGGTGGTCGAGGACGCGCGTGCCGCCGGGGTCGACGAGATCGCCTGCCTGATCGACTTCGGGCTGCCCGACGAGACGGTGCTCGGCTCGCTGCACCACCTGGACGAGCTGCGGCGCGCCACCTCGGCTCCGGCCGCCGCGTGCCCGGCCGCCGAGGCTCCGGCCGACGCGACTCCGAGCGACGCGTGCCCGGCCGCCGCGACTCCGGCCGTCGGGGCGTACGCCCACGCCTGACGGGCGCCCGGCCGTCCCGTCATGTCCCAGCCCCTTCCCACGGTCCCGCGGAGGACAGCAGCCATGCCAGAACTGACCCGGATCGATGACGCGGACCCCGCCGCGCGCTTCCTGTTCCTGCTGGGCGGCGGCGGGCGGCACGGCGGTGCCACCGAGGCGCTGGCCCGCGGCGCGGCGGCCGGCCTGCCCGCGGGCACCGCGCGCCGCTGGCTGCGGCTGTCCGACCTCCCGCTGCCGGTGTTCCGGGACGACAGGGGCCGGCCGCCCGGCCTGCCGGACGCCCCGTTCGGCGCCGAACGCACGCTGCTGGAGGCGACCTTGGAGGCGACGGACCTGGTGATCGTCACCCCGCTGTACTGGTACAGCGTGTGCGCGGCCACCAAGCTCTACCTCGACCACTGGGCGCGCTGGATGGGCCGCCCGGACCTGGACTACCGCGGGCGGATGCGCGGCAAGACGCTGTGGGCGATCGCCTCCTGCGCCTCGCCGGACCCCGCGGACGCCGACCCGCTCGCCGGAATGCTGCGCAGGACCGCCCGCCACCTGTCGATGCGCTGGGGCGGCCTGCTGCTGGACCCGGGCGAGGGCCGCCCGCGCCCTTCCGGCACCCCGCACCGCACCGCGGGCCCCTGCGACGGCGAAGGCCACCCGATGCCGGCCGCGGCCTTCTTCGACGCCGCGATCCCGGCCCCGTGCTGACCCGTCACACCGACCACGGAGGCGGACTCGCGCGGCCCGGAAGAGACGGCCGCAGGCACGTCCTGCCCTCGGGCGTGTCCGCAAGGTCTCGTCCGGCCGACGAAGCCCGGCACGCACGCTCCCCCACGGCCTTCGGCGTGGGAGATACCCCCACTGCGTTGTCGGGCCCGTCCGAGGAGGCCCACGACGAGGACAACCCTCCGCCTTGCGATCCGGGGGTACCGCCCACGCCGAAGGCCGTGGGGGGAGAGCGCCGGACGCCGCCGGCCCCGCCCTGCGGGCGGACGAGGCGACTTCGCGGACACGCCCGAGGGCGGGCCGGCGCGGCCAGGCCACTCGCGCGGGGAACCGGGCGGTTGACCGCGCACGAGACGGCCTCACGCATCGGCCAGGCCGCCGGCACGGGCAACGGGGTCCGGCGCCCGGTCCGGAAGGCCCCCTGTGCGCGGCGGGGCCGTCAGCGCGGGGGACCGGGGAGGACGACCGACCGACACCATCAGGAGGACTGATCCCATGGACGAGCGCACTGCCCCGCGCGGCGGGCCGGAGGGCGGCCGGGCGTTCCGGCTGCTGTGGGCCGGCGAGACGGTCAGCAAGACCGGCACGGCGGTCACCTCGGTGGCCCTGCCGCTGCTGGCGACGCTGACGCTGCGCGCGAGCCCGTTCGTGATCGGGCTCATCGCGGCGGCGCAGTGGGTGCCGTGGCTGCTGGCCGGGCTGCCGGCGGGCGCGTGGGTCGACCGGTGGAACCCGCGCCGGGTGATGCTCGGGTGCGACCTGGTGTCCGCGCTGGCCCTGGGCAGCGTCCCGCTCGCGGCGGCGTACGGCTCACTGACGGTCGCCCACCTGCTGGTGGCCGCCTTCGCGGTGGGCCTGGCGAGCGTCTTCTTCAGCACGGCCTACCAGGTGTACCTGCCGCTGGTGGTCCCCGAGGACCGCCTGGTCGGCGCGAACGCGCGGCTCCAGGGCAGCGAGTCGTCGGCGCAGTTCGCCGGGCCGAGCCTGGGCGGTGTGCTGGCGCAGGCTTTCGGCGCGGTGTCCGGACTGCTGGTGGACGCCGCCTCGTTCGCGGTGTCCGCCGTGTGCCTGCTGCTGGCGCCCGCGCCGCCGGACCCGTCGCCGGGTGCGGCTCCGGCCGGGGCCGGGTCGGCGCCGCGGTCGGTGCGCCGCGAGGTGCGCGAGGGCCTGGCCTTCGTCCTCGGCGACCGCCTGCTACGGCTGTTCACCGCGGTCGCCGCGCTGACCAACCTCGCGGCGACGGCCACCGAGACGCTCCTGGTCGTCTTCCTCGTCCGCAGCGTGCACCTGTCCGCCGGACTGGTCGGCGTACTGATCGCGGCGAGCGGGATCGGCGGGGTGCTGGGGGCGGTCGCCGCCGTACCGCTCGTCGGACGGCTCGGCGAGGCCAGGACCGGCTGGCTGAGCCTGGCCGCGACCGCGCCGTTCGCCCTGCTGGTGCCGCTCACCGCGCCCGGCCCGGCCCTCGCCCTGTACGTGGTGGGGACGGCCGTTCCGGCGACCGGGATGATCGTCTACAACGTCGTCGTGAGCAGCTTCCGGCAGCGGCACGTGCCGCGCGGGATCCTCGGCCGGGTCTGCGCGACCATGCGCTTCCTGATGTTCGGCGCGATTCCGCTCGGCGCGGTCGTCGGCGGCCTGCTCGGCTCGGTCCTGGGCCCCCGGGGCGGGCTCTGGTGCGTCACCGGCCTCGCCCTCCTCCCCGCCGCGATGCTCGCCGCCTCCCCCCTCCGCCGCATGACCGACCTCACCCTCCTCCCCGTCACCCTGACCCCGCCCGCTCCGGCGCGGCCGGCGGTCCCGACCGCCCCGAGAGCACAGGCAGCCACCGCGCCAACCCCCGCACGGCCCACCGCCGATCCCGACCGTCCCGTCCGCCCGAGAGTGCAGGCAGCCACCCGCCCACCGGCGTAGCCCCTACCGTCCACCGGCCCGCCCGGCGCGACGCCGACCACCCCGGCCGTTCGGTTGGAACGGCGCCGGGCCCCACCGCCCGTTCCCCCAACGGGAGTTCCCACCCCCGGCAGGGCGAACTCCGACAGAGGCAACCCCCTTCGGCCCGGCGGCCCTCGCCTCACCCCCGCCCGGCGCGGACCCGACACCCCGCCTCGCCCAACTCCCCCACCGGCGTTCACGCCGCCCGCAGGGCCGGTTCCGGGAGGGGGAGTTGCTGGGGGCCGAGGGTCGGGGCGAGGCGGCGGATCAGGTCGAGGACGGCGAACCGCGGGGTCTGGTCGGGGGCGTCCGGGCCCGGGCGGGGCGGGAGTTGGCGGATCAGCCCGCGCAGCACCAGCGCGTGGACGCTGCGGGCCGCCTCCACGGCGGGGACGCCGAGGACGAGGGCGGCGGACGTCACGGTCCACGGACTCGGCAGCGCCGCGACCGCGGGCAGGACGGCCGCCAGCGGCGCGGGCAGTGCGGCGACGGTGTCGGCCAGGGCCGCCCCGAGCCCGGCGCCGCCGCCGGTCGGGACCGGGCCGTCGATCATCGCGAGCGGCGCGGTGCGGACGGCGGCCAGCAACTGCTCGGGGGTGTACAGCGGCAGCCACTCCAGGACGGCTTCGAGCGCTCCGGGCAGGCCGTCGAGCGCGCGGCCGAGCCGGGCCAGGGTGAGCATGAGGGAGCCGCCGGGCACCAGGTCCGGGCGGGTGTGCGCGACCGAGGACAGCATCATCTCGACCGCGGGGAGGTAGGCCGCCGGCGCGGCCGCGCCCTCGCCCCGGGCGGCGGGGTCGGCCGGGTCGGCCTCGGGCACGGCCAGCGGCGCGAGCGGCAGGAAGCGCCCGCCGGGCAGCGGGTGCGGGCGGCGGGAGGTGATGAGGACCTTCAGGCCGGCGCACGAGTGCAGCAGGGCGTTGAGCGCGGGGTTGCCGACCGGCGCGGCGTCGTAACCGTCGAGGACGAGCAGCGTCGGCCGGTCGCGGATCACGCCGGCCAGTTCCTCGTGCCCGCCGCCGTGCCGCAGCATCGAGCCGGCCCAGCCGACCAGCGTCCGCTGCACGCTGCGGGCGGCGCCCCCGGTGCACCCGGCGCCCCGGTCGTCGGATTCGGGGTCGGCGTCGGCCGCGACCCACAGCACCGGGATCCGGTCGCGGGTGTGGAGCACGACGGCGGCCTCCTGCGCCAGCCGCGTCTTGCCGACGCCGGGCAGCCCCGCCACGGTCACCAGGCGTTCCCGCTCGGCCGTCAGCAACCCTTCCAGCGCCCGTAGTTCGGCCTCCCGCCCGACCAGCGGCCGCAGCGGCGCGGGCGGCAGCGCGAGGTCGGCGCCGTACGCGTCGGCGAGCGTGCTGCTGCTCCACGCGCAGTCCGCGGCCATCTCCAGCGCGACCCGGTGCGCGTCGCTGAGCCGCATGGCCGCCGCCAGCAGCCGGACGGTGTCCTTGCGCGGCCGCGCCACGCGTCCTTGCTCCAGGTCCCGGATGGCCCGCACGCTCACGGTCGACAGTCCGGCGAGCTGGTCCTGCGTGAGGCCGGCCCGCCGCCGGGCGCCTCGCAGCGTCTGTCCGAACCCGTTCCGCACAACGTGAGCGTTCATCAGCGGTCTCCCTGCTTCCTGCCCGGCGTGAGTTCTTCAGCCACGGCAGCTTCCGGGACCCGATTACCGATCCATTACCTGACCGGTACCTTCCGTTCCTGTGTCGGCTTATCCTCACCGGAGCGGAAGCGGTCGGTCCGTGCACGTTCCGCTGAAGCTGTCAGTCCGTGCGCAGTCGACGGGGAGGACTCGCGGAAATGGCACCGACCACGGCCGGCCACGGCAGACGGTTGTGCGTGAACCTCCTGGGTCCGCTGGAGGTGTGGGACGGCGCCAGCCGGCTCAGACTCGGCGGGGTGGTGCAGGAGCGCATCCTGGCCACCCTGCTGCTGGACGTCGGCAAGGTGCTTCCGGTCAGCCGCCTGGTGGTGGCCGCGTGGGACGACGCCCCGCCGGCGACCGCCTCCCACCAGGTCCGCAAGGCGGTGGCCGACCTGCGCAGACGGCTGCCGGGCGGCACCGAGCTGATCGTCACCGACGGCCCCGGCTACCGCGCGGTGCTGGAGGGCGACCGGCTGGACCTCGCCCGGTTCCTCGGCCGGCTGCGCGAGGCGAAGCAGGCCGCCGAGGCGGGACGGCCCGCTCAGGCCGTCAAGGCGCTCCAGGCGGCACTGGCGCTGTGGCGCGGACGGGTGCTGTCGGGCGCGGGCGGCCCGGTGGTCGAGGCGGCGGCGACCGCACTGGAGGAACGCCGGCTGACCGCGGCCGAGGAGCTGTTCCGGTTACGCCTCGAACTCGGCGAGGGACCCGAACTGGTGGCCGAGCTACGCGCGTTGGCCGACCACCACCCGCTGCGGGAGAGCCTGCGCGGCCATTTGATGCTGGCGCTGTACCGGTCGGGGCGGCAGGCCGACGCGTTGGAGGAGTACCACCGCGTACGCGAGCTGCTGGACGAGGAGTTGGGGATCGGTCCGGGACCGGGCCTGGCCCGGGTGTACGAGGACATCCTGCGCGAGAGCCCGGAGTTGGGCGGTCCGGCGCCCGTGCACCCGAACCCGGTGCCGGCCCCTCCGGGCGCGGTGCCGTCGCAGCCCCCGTCGTTCGAACCGCCGCACAACCTCCCGTACAGCCTGGCCGACTTCACCGGCCGCGGGCGGGAGTTGGAACTGCTGCTGGAGCGCGCGCGGGCCGCGGCGGGGGCGAGCACCCGGATCGTGGCGATCGACGGCAGGGGCGGCGGCGGCAAGACGGTGCTGGCCGTGCGGGCCGCGCACGAACTGGCCGCCGACTACCCCGACGGACGGCTGCACATCGACCTGCGCGGCAGCACCCCGGGCGAGTCGCCGGTCCCGCCGGGCACCGCACTGGGCCTGCTGCTGCGGGAGTTGGGCCTGCCCGGCGACCGGATACCCGAGGACGGCGCGGGCCGCACCGCGCTGTGGCGCGGGATGCTCGCGGGCAAGCGGGTGCTGCTCCTGCTGGACAACGCCGCCGACGCGGGCGGCGTCCGGCCGCTGCTGCCCACCTCACCGGGCTGCCTGACGCTGATCACCAGCCGGGCCCGGCTGGTCGACCTGGACGGCGCGGACTGGATCTCGGTCGGGGTGATGGCGCCGGAGGAGAGCGCGGCGCTGGTCGCGGCGACGCTGGGCGGGCAGCGGGTGGCCGCGGAGCCCGAGGCGGCCGCGGAGCTGACCCGGTTGTGCGGCCACCTGCCGCTGGCGCTGCGGATCGCGACCGCCCGGCTGCGCAACCGGCCGCGCTGGACGCTGGCGTACCTGGTCGACCGGCTGCGCGACGAGACCCGGCGGCTGGACGAGCTCAGCTCCGGCGAGCGCAGCGTCGCGGCCAACCTGCGGTTGTCGTACCAGGTGCTGGACGCCCGCAGCCGTACGGGTTTCCGCATGCTGGCGCTGCACCCGGGCGGGGAGATGGACCGGTACTCCACTGCGGCGCTGCTCGGCACGAGCGTGCGGGAGGCCGAGGACATCCTGGAGGCGCTGCTCGACGTGCACCTGCTCCAGCAGCCGGACATCGGCCTGTACAGCTTCCACGACCTGGTGCGCGACTTCTCGCGCAGCCTGACCGGCAAGCAGACCCAGGAGGAGGACTCGGCGGCGGTCGGCCGGCTGCTGGACTACTACCTGGCGGGGACGGAGGCCGCGTGCGGGGTGCTGTTCCCCGGCCGCCGCAGCCGTCCGACCGGACTGCCCGAGCCGGTGGTGGAACTGCCGCCGCTGTCCGCGCCGGAGGCCGCGCAGGCGTGGTTCCTGCGCGAGCACACCACGCTGCTGGCCGTGGTCGCGCAGGCCGAGCGCGGCGGGTTCGGCCGCCACACGGTGTGTCTGGCCCGCAACGTGGGCTTCTCCCTCAACGCCCGTGGCTGCCTGGGCGAGTTCCGGGAGGTGAGCCGGACCGCGGTGGCCACCGCGCGCCGGATCGGCGATCCGACGCTGCTGGGTGTGAGCCTGGCCAACCTCGGCATCGCGTGCTGGAAGGTCGGCGACTTCACCGAGGGGCTGGCGGTCGCGCAGGAGGCCCGGGACGTCGCCGCCGGGCTCGGCGACCGGCACACCGAGGCGCACAGCGAGAGCACGCTGGGCCTGTACAAGAGCCTGCTGGGCCGCTTCCCGGAGGCGCTGGTCCACCTGGAGCGGTCCCTGGAGCACGCGCGGGAGTTGGGCACCACGCGGGCGGAGGCGGAGAGCCTGACGGCGCTGAGCGCCCTGTACGAGCAGTGGGGGCGCTGGGAGGAGGCGGAGGACGCGGCGCGGCGGGCGGTGGAGCTGGGGCGCCGGCTGGGCCGCAACGACAACGAGCTGGCGGCGCTGAACGACCTGATCCTGGCCTGCCTGGACCTCGGCCGGTACGCCGAGGCGGAGGAATTCCTGGTGCGGGCCCGGGAGTTGTGCGAGGGGCCGCTGGAGGCGGGCCACGTGGCGATGGCGTGGGCCCTGTCGGCCGACACCTGCCACCACCTCGGCCGCCCGGAGCCGGCCGCGGCCCACGCCGAGCGGGCGGTGACCCTCGCGGCGTGGTCGGAGTCGCCGCTGCGCCGGGCGAAGGCGGAGAACACGGTGGGCAGGGTGCGGTTCAAACGCGGGGAGTACGCGGCGGCGCTGGCCCTGCACACCCACGCCCACCGGCTCGCGTCGGCGGTCGGCTACCGGGCGGAGGAGGCGTACGCGCTGCTGGGCATGGCCCGCGCGAGCCTCGCGCTCGGCGACGAGGCCGCGGGGGCCGGTCACGGCGCGGCGGCGGAGGAGCTGTTCGCCGCGCTGGGGGTTCCGGTGGAGCGCCGCCGGGGCTGACCCGGGGGGCCGGCCCGTCGGCGGGGATCGGGGGTTCACCCGGTGTGGGTCGGCCCCTGGTCCTCGGCCAGCACGTGGTGGCCGGCGGGCTGTCCGGCGGTGTGCCCCGCTTCGAGGGCTCCGAACAGCCCGAACGCGAGTGCCGCTGCGACGATCCCGGCGAGTGAAGCGAGCTTGCGTCCCATGATCAGCCCTCGTCTCTGCTGCCTTGCGGTGTCGGCCAGTGGACTCAGAGTGCGGGGGGCCGTTCCCGGACCGGTCCCGGTGCGTTCCCGGTCCGCGGGAACTCCGGGGGAGGCGTCCGGCCCGCGCCCTCGTCGGGGGGCGGCGCGAGGTCCAGGGCCACGATCCGCGGCAGGCCGTCGGTGAACGCCACCCCGATCCGGGACGGCCCCGACCGGTGCCCCGCCAGGTCGAGCAGCGCCCGCACCACGGACCGCAGCACGGCCGCGTCCCCGGCCTCAGCGCTGCTGCGCACCACGTGGTGCATGCTGTCGACGGTGATCGCCTCCACCTCGTAACACCCGTCCCCCGCCCGCCCTCCCCCGTCCCGCACCCACCGCTCGACCCCCTCCAACTCCCGCCCCACCTCGAAGAGCGGATCGTCGGGCAGCGGAATCGCCCGCGGTCCCTGGCCGAAGTCCGGCTCCGCGTCGGGCAGCCCGCCCGCCCGCGGACCGCAGGCGGGGTCCGGGTAGGGATCCGGGCCCGCGTCCGAAGGCTGGTCCGCTCGCGGCCAACGGCCGGGGGCCGGGCCCGCGGGCGGGCTCCCCCGCAGGCCCCCGCCAAGCTCCGCGGCCGGAGCGGGGCTGCCCATGCCGGGCGGGGCGGTTGCCCCGAGACCGCGGCCGAGGCTCAGCCCCAAACCAACTCCCGCGCCCGGGGCGGCGCCCGGGGCGGGCGGTGGGGGCGCGCCCGGGGGCCCGCTGTCGTGTTCGTCGGGACTCACGGCTTCCTCCCTGTGTCCTGCACAGGCAGACCGTCCCGCACCCCGATCCCTCCCCGTTCCCCACCGGTTCCCGCCGGCCGGCCGCGCCCCGCGAACGCGCCCCGCCCACCGGCGCGGGACCCAGGGGTCACCGAACCGGTCCGGCCCGGCCGGGCACGCGTGGGGTGCACCGCCGGCTCCGACCGCCCGGCCGGCAACCGGTCTCCGCCATCCGAGGTGCCCCCACGAACACCGTCGCGTGCGGCAGCCCGGCAGGCCCGCACCCGCCCGACTGCGGACCGCCGCCCCGCGGGCTCCGCGGCGGCCGCCCACCGCCGCACGGACCACCGGCCCGCCCCGGCGGAGCGCCTAGCCCGCGCCGCCCTCCGCGGAGCCGCCCGCGGTCATACCGGCCGGGGCGGGGGCGGGTTCGGGGTCGGGGGGCGGCTCGGCCGGGGAGCGGGCGGGGAGGCAGGTCAGGGCGGCGACGACGCCGATCGCGGCGAGCACGACCATGGCCGTCCGTACGTCCCCCGCGCTGGGCGACGCCGCACTGCCGAGCAGCGCGCCCGCCACCGCCGTGCCCGCCATGGACCCGATCTGGAGGGAGGTGACGAGCACGCCGGAGGCCGCGCCGGCGACGGCGGGCCGCACGCCGCGCAGGGCGACCGCGGCGAGCGGGGTGAAGAGGAACGCGTTGCCGATGCCGACGACGCACATCGGCGCGACGAACACCGGCCACTGCGCCGACTCCCGCATCTGGACCGTGGTCCACAGCATCCCGGCGACGCTGACCGCGGCCCCGCCCAGCAGCAGGTACCGGCCCTGGATCCGGTTGGTGAGCCGCCCGGCGAGCGGATCGAACGCCATGGAGCACAGCGACGCCGGCAGCAGGACCAGCCCCGCCTTGACCGGGCTGTAGCCCGCCACCGACTGGAGGAAGACCGACAGCACGAGCACCAGGCCGGAGACGGTCAGCGTGACCGTGACGGAGAAGCCGTTCATCCACGCGTAGGCGCGGTCGCGGAACAGCGCGAACGGCACCAGCGGCTCCCGTTCCTGCACCGTGCGCTGCTGCCCGAGGAAACCGGCCGCCAAGGCGACCGCCGCGGCCAGCACCGCCCACACCCGCAGGTCCCAGTGGTACGCGGGCCCCTGGTTGACCGCGAAGGTCAGTCCGGCCAGCGACAGCGTCGCGAGCACGACCCCGGCCCGGTCGATCCGCCCGCCCGGGGTCCCCCCGCCGCCGGGCAGCACCAGCCACGCCAGCGCGAAGCACACCGCGCCCACCGGCAGGTTGATGAAGAACACCCACCGCCAGCCGAGCGTGCCGACGAGCAGCCCGCCGATGACCGGTCCCGCCGCGGCCGCGAGACCGCCGACCGCGCCCCGTACGCCGAGCGCGGTGCCCCGGCGCTCGGCGGGGATGTGGTCGACGATCAGCGCGAGGGTCTGCGGGGTGAGCAGCGCCGCGCCCAGGCCCTGGACGGCCCGCGCGGCGATCAGCTGGCCGGGCCCGCCGGACAGGCCCGCGGCCAGCGATCCCGCGGAGAACAGCGCGAGCCCGGTCAGGAACATCCGGCGGCGCCCGTACAGGTCGCCCAGCCGGCCCGCCGTGATCAGGCTGACCGCGAGCACGAGCACGTACGCGCTCATCGCCCACACCAGCGTGTCCATGGGCGCGTCGAAGTCCCGCGCCACGGCGGGCAGTGCGAGGGTCAGCACGAGCGAGTCGAGCTGGGACATGAAGTACGCCAGCGAGAGCACCGCGATGATGCCCCACGGGTGGCCCTTGAACCTGCCGGCGGCCGCGGTCGTCACTGGCCGTCCTCCTCCTGCCATAGCGCGGGCGGCACCTTGTTGGTGCGGTCCACCCTGCTGATCCGGTCGACCCGTTCGGCTGCGACGGCGTCCGGCCGGTGGCCGGCGATCGCCCCGAGGTCGTACAACTCCCCCACCAGGTGGGCGCGTACCTGCCCGGGCTCGGCGTCGCCGCTGAAGCGCACGGTGATCCGGCTGACCGCCCGGTCCCCGCCGGCCTGCCGGGTGAGCACGAGCTGCGCCTCCTCGACGCCGGGCAGTGCGGTGACCACGCCCAGGATCTCCCCGATGCCGAAGAGCGCGCCGTGCAGTTTGACGGCGTCGTCGGCCCGGCCGAGGACCCGCAGGGCGTCGGGCCGCCCGCAGCGGCACTCCGCGGGTGCGACCCGGTCGCCGAGACGGTAGCGCACGGTCGGCACCGTCCAGCGTCCGCCGACCCGGGTCAGCAGCGCGCCGTCGTCGTCGGGTTCGATCACCTGGTCGGGCATCAGGTGCAGCACCGACAGGTCGCACCGCGGGGTGTTGGTGGCCATCACGTAGTTCTCGACCGAGCCGTAGTTGCCCCAGAAGCCGATCCCGGGGAAGGCGGCCCGTACCGCCTCCTCCTTGCCGGGGGTCCACGGCTCGGCCATCCAGATCAGCGTGCGCAGCGGCAGGGTCTCGCCGGCGTCGAGGACGCCGCGGGCCAGGTCGGCCAGGGCCGAGGGGGTGCCCGCGACCGCGTCGACGCCCATCTCCTTGAAGATCGTGATCCAGCCGGCCACCTCGTGCGGGGCGAAGGGCCCGGCGGGGACCACGTCGCAGCCGGAGTGCTCGGCGAGGCCCTGCATGTAGTAGTGCGAGGCCCACATGCGGCCGGGCGTGAAGAGGTTCAGCAGCAGGTTGCCGGGGGCCAGCGGCCGCCACTGCTCGGCGAGCCTGTCCAGCGCCTGGTGGTAGGCGACGAAGGTGACCTTGGGGCGCCCGGTGGTGCCGCCGCTGGACATCAGCAGGGCCCCGCTGCCCCGGGACACCGCGCGGGAGACGGCCAGGTTCTCCGCCGGGCCGAGGACGGGCAGGTCCGTCAACCCGCGGCAGTCCGCGGGGACTTCGGGGCCGCCGAGCGCGGCCAGCCGCGCGGACTGCTCGCGGATCCGCGGCCAGGGCACCTGTCCGATGGTCATCGCGGACCCCCGCCGGCCGGGTGCGCCGCGTGCCCGGCGAGGTACGCGCGGAAGCGGTCGGTGACGATGCTGGTGGCGACCTCGTCCTGGTCCGGTATGCCGTTGAAGGCGACCGCGCCGTCGAGTTCGATCTCCGACAGCCAGGTGCGGCCCTCGTGGGAGACGAAGTCGATGGTGAAGTAGGGCGCGGGGACGCGCTCGACGACATGGTCCACGGCGGCGGCCAGCTCCTGCGGCAGCGCGCGGTACCCGCGCACCGCCCGGCCTCCGATGGCCTTGGTGGAGGACAGGCAGTAGCCCTCCTTCTCGCCCCACAGCACGGTGTGGGCCTTGCCGTCCACCACGTACACCCGCTGCTCGCTGACGCCGGGCAGGTACGGCTGGGCGACGAGCGCGGTGTCCGAGCCGGCGGCCAGCCCGATCACGCCGCGCAGGTCGTGCACGTTGGTGACGACGGAGATCCCCAGTCCCATGCCCCAGTACGCCGGCTTGATGATCATCGGGTAGTCCAGGCCGGCGAGCGCGGCGTCGTAGTGCCCGCTCATCGCGTCGCGGCCGGTGCCGATGCGGACCGTGGGCAGCGTGGGGATGGGGCTGCCGGCCAGCCGCAGCACGGTCGCCGACTTGTCCTCGCCGATGTAGGACAGCCACGGCGGGGTGGGCAGGTAGAAGCCGAGCGCTTCGAGGTTGGTGAACAGGAACAGCTGGTTGCACACGTCCTGCGTCTGGTGCGGCAGCGAGTACAGCGACGTGACGAAGAGGGTGTCGCGCGGGGTGACCCGCTCGCCGCACAGGTAGACCTTCGGGTCGGCCGGGTCCTGCGCGTCGATCGCCACGTCCTCGGGCTGGTTGAGCGTCAGGTCGAGGCCGAGTTCGGCGGCGATCTTGGCGTACGGGCTCCACACGTACTGGTCCTCCGCCTGCCGCTGCGCGCCGGTGCCGCGGTCGGGGTAGATCCAGCTGAGCCGGGTGGGCCGCTCGCCCGGGCCCGCTCCGGGAGGTGTGGCGGTGCGTGCTCCGGGCGCGTCAGTCATGGTCGAGGCTCCTCACGAAGGCACGGACGGAGGCGGCGAACCGGGCCGGCTCCTCCAGGAAGGGCAGGTGCCCGCTGTCGTCGAAGGTCTCCAGTCGGGCGTGGGGCAGGGCGGCGGCGAGCCAGTCGCCGACGGACGTCGGGTAGACCTGGCTGCGCGCGCCGTGCACGAGCAGGGTCGGCACGGTGAGGCGGGCGACCCGGGCGCGCCAGTCCTGCGCGGCGGCGTCGGCGAAGAAGGCGCGGACCGAGTCGGGGTCGGACCGGACGGACTGTGCGAGGAGTTCGGCGACCTGTTCCTCGTCGGGTTCGGCGCCGGCCGCGAAGCAGGCCCGGACCAGCGTGCCGGCGAAGGCCGGCAGGTCGGTCGCGATGTCGTGCTCCAACTGCTTGGCGCCGGCCTCGTCCAGCCCGCCGAAGGCGGCGTGCGGCCAGTCGTCGGCGACGGTCAGCTTCGGCGTCTGTTCGACGGAGACCAGGCCGCGCACCTCGGCGCCGCGCAGTTCCGCGAAGCGGTAGCAGACGTAGGCGCCGGCGGACCAGCCGAGCAGGGTGACCTCGCGCAGCCCGAGTCCGTCCACGACGCGGGCCACGCTCGCGGCCGCCATCTCGACGCTCGCGTCCGGGGCCGGTACGGCGTCGGGTCCGTGGCCCGGCAGTTCGACGGTGACGACCCGGTGATCGCGGGCCAGGTCCGCCACGGCCGGCGCGAAGTACGCGGCGGTGGTGGCGAGTCCGGGCACCATCAGCACGACCGGGCCGGTGCCGCGGTCGGTGTACGGCACGGTCGCGGTCATGCCCGCTCACCCGCCGTCCGCCACAGGGCGCGCAGCCGCGGCTTGTCGATCTTCCCCACGGGCGTGACGGGGAACTCCTCGACGTGCCGGACCGATCCGCGCAGTCCGCGGGCGGCGAGCACGGCGTCGACCGCCTTCTCGGCGTCGTCGGGGCGGTACCCGGGCGCGGTGCGCACGGCGACCAGCACCTCGTCGGCGTACGCGTCGGGCCGGGCGGCCAGGCACACGGCGCCCGCGACGGCGGCCGAGGCCGCGATCGGCTCGTCCAGGGTGGGCGCGCACACCGGGCCGTGCGCGCCGGCCAGCGCCTCGGTCACGCGCCCCAGGACCCGGTAGCGGCCGTCGGGCGTGCGCTCGGCGACGTCCCCGGTCCAGAACTCGCCGGGGCGGAAGGTCCGGGCGTTGGCGGGGTCGTTGTCGAGGTAGCCCTCGCTGGTGCAGTCCGAGCGCAGGACGAGTTCCCCGAGGTCGGGCGCGGCGGCGTGCAGGGGCTCCAGCCGCACGCCGACGCCCTCGACCGGCACCATGCCGGCGGGGGCCCGCCGGGTGTCGGCCGGCTCGCCGGTGCCGGCCGGCCCCCGCGTGTCGGAGGCGTTGCCCATGGCCAGCCCGAACTCGGTCGAGCCGTAGATCTGGCGGATCCGGATGCCGAGCACCTCGGCGGCGCCGGCCACCACCTCGTCGCTGAGGTACGCCCCGCCGCACAGCGGGAGCCGCAGCCGGCCCAGGTCCGGGCGCGCCCCGGCGGCGGCCCGCACCATGGCGGCGTAGTGGTCGGGCAGGGCGCTGGTCACCGTGGCGCCGTGCGCGGCGAGTTGGCCGAGCAGCGTCTCGGCGGACGCGTGCGGGTCGGCGAGCACCAGCCGGGCCCCGGCCAGCAGCGCGGCGAAGACGTGCAGGTCGGTGGCGTGGGCGACGTCCAGGGTGTGGCGGCAGAAGACCACGTCGGTGTCCCGGACGCCGGTGTCGGCGATCCACCGCCGCCGCTCGGTGACGAACTTGTCCTGGCGCCAGGTCATCGCCTTGGGGAAGCCGGTGGAGCCGGACGTCCACAGCATCCGGAACACCGCGGATCCGGCCGCGGGGGGCGGCGGTTCGGCGGCCGTGCGCTCCAGTGCGCGGAGGTCCGCCACCGGCAGGCCGCCGGTGGCGATCGCCCGGTGCCCGTCGAGCACGATCAGGTCCGGCCGGGCGCGGGTCAGCGCGGTGGCGATGTCGTCGGCGTCGAAGTTGGCCAGCAGCGGCACGTAACGGGCGCCGAGCCGGGCGGCGGCGAGGATGAGCGCCACGTAGCCGATGCCGTTGCGCAGGCAGACGGCCACCGTGCCGCCGGGGGCCACCCCGTGGCCGTCGAGGCCGGCGGCGATCCGGTCGGCCCGCACCAGGAGTTCGCGGTACGAGGCATGCTCGCCGTCCGTGGTGCGCACGGCCTCGGCGTCCGGCCGCGCGGCGGCGACCGCGGCGACGGCCGCGTACAGGCCCTCGCCGGCGGTCATCGCCGGGTCCAGGCCGCGTAGGTGGCGAACCGCCAGTCCTTGGCCAGGCAGTCGACGGTGGCGAAGCCGGCGTCGCGCAACCAGCCGAGCTGGGCGTCGAGTTCGGCGCACACGTCGTGCTTCATCCGCTCGCGCCCGGCGGCCCACTCGTGCGGCGGGGTGTCGGCGTCGAGCACGTGCTGCTCGTGCTCGCGGTCGTACATCGCCTCCAGGGCGGGCGTCGGCGCGAGGATCTGCTCGACGTTGACGAAGATCCCACCCGGGGTGAGCACGTCGCGGATGCGGCGGAAGAGGTCCTGCTTCTCCTCGTGCTGGAGGTGGTGGATGGCGAGCCCGGAGACGACGGCGTCGAACGGGCCGTCGGGCAGCGCGCTGTTGAGGTCCCCGACCTGCGCGCGGACCTGGTCGAGTCCGGCGAAGCGCTGGACGGCCTTGTCCAGCATCTGCGCCGAGCCGTCGACCAGCAGCAGGTGCGCCTGCGGCAGGCTGTTCAGGACGGCGGCGCTGAGCAGGCCCGTTCCCGCGCCGAGGTCGAGGATGCGGGCGTCGGCGGGCGCGGACATGGCCACCGCGCTCACCGCGCTGCGGTACAGCAGGTCGAACGAGGGGATGAGCTGCCTGCGCAGACCATCGAACGTCTGCGGGTTCCACAGTTCGGCAATCAACGGTCGTTCCTCCTCGGCTGTGCTGGCTCCGCCCGGCCGCACGGGGGGCTCCTCGTGGGAGCCCCGCCGTGCGGTTCGGGCACTGAGCCAGACGCTAGGCGCGCCGGGAGGGGGAAAAAGGCGGCTGGAGCGGCAGCCGACCGGCAGTTTCACCGCCGGTCGGCTGCCGCCGGGGCCGGCCGCCTCCGCTCGGGACGGCTCAGCCGCCGGAGGTTTCCGCTTCCGCGTCCTCCGTCAGCGCCGCGCACTCGTTGGGGTCGTTGAGCCAGCCGTCGGGGAGGATGACGCGCTTGCCGGGGGCGGTACGGCCGCGGGGGCCGTCGGCGTGGGCGGGCCAGGGCTGGGTGAGGTCGAGGCCGCCGAGGTGGTCGTCGAGCTCGGCCAGGGAGGACGCGGTCGCGAGGGCGCGGCGGGTCTCGGAGCCGACGGAGAAGCCCTTGGTGTACCAGGGCACGTGCTTGCGGAAGTCGATGACCCCGCGGGCCTCGTCGCCGATCCACAGCCCGAGGAGTTCGGCGTGCCGCCGCATGACGCGGGCGACCTCGCCGAAGGCGGGCGTCGCCGGAGCACCCGGCCCGCCCGGCTCGAACGCGGCGACGAGATCGCCGAAGAGCCAGGGCCGCCCGAGGCACCCGCGCCCGACGACCACCCCGTCGCACCCGGTCTCCCGCATCATCCGCACCGCGTCGTCCGCGCACCAGATGTCCCCGTTGCCGAGGACGGGGATCTCGGGGACGTGCTCCTTGAGCCGGGCGATGGCGTCCCAGTCGGCCGTGCCGCCGTAGTGCTGGGCGGCGGTCCGCCCGTGCAGCGCGACCGCGGTGACGCCCTCCTCGACGGCGATCCGCCCCGCGTCCAGATACGTCAGATGATCGTCGTCGATGCCCTTGCGCATCTTGATGGTGACCGGCAGGTCCCCCGCGCTGCCGACGGCCTCGCGCAGGATCGCCCGCAGCAGCGGCCGCTTGAACGGCAGCGCGGAACCCCCGCCCTTGCGCGTGACCTTCGGCACAGGGCAGCCGAAGTTGAGGTCGATGTGGTCGGCGAGGTCCTCGTCCACGATCATCCGGACCGCCTTGCCGACGGTCTCCGGGTCCACCCCGTACAGCTGGATCGAACGCGGGGTCTCGGCGGCGTCGAAGTGGATGAGGTGCATGGTCTTCTCGTTGCGCTCGACCAGCGCCCGAGTGGTGATCATCTCGCTGACGAACAGGCCCTGACCACGCGAGAACTCCCGGCACAGGGTGCGGAAGGGCGCGTTGGTGATGCCGGCCATGGGCGCGAGCACCACCGGCGGCCACACGGTGTGCGGGCCGTACCGGAGGGCGCCGGGGGCGGGCGGGGCCAGGGTGGCGTCGACGGTCATGCGCCCATTGTCCCGTACCCGCCCGTGCGGCCCGCCGTCCGGTGACGCCCCCGGTGTCCGGCGCCGGGATTCCCGCGTCCGGTCCTCGCTCGAAACACGATGGTTGTACGGTAGTAACGATTGCACTCATACAATCATTGCCTGGACCATCCATCCCTACCCGGGAGCGCCCATGACCGAGCCGACCTACCGTCGGCGCATGTTGATCCTGGCCATCTGCTGCATGAGCCTGCTGCTGGTCAGCCTCGACAACACGATCCTCAACGTCGCCCTGCCCTCGATGCAGAAGGACTTCGGAGCCTCCGTCTCCGGGCTCCAGTGGACGATCGACGCCTACCTCGTCGTGATCGCCTCCCTGCTCCTGCTCTCCGGCTCCACCGCCGACCGGCTCGGCCGCAAGCGGATCTTCCGGATCGGGCTGGTGGTCTTCATCACCGCGTCCGTGCTGTGCAGCCTCGCCCCGACGCTCGGCTGGCTGATCGCCTTCCGGATGGTGCAGGCGGTGGGCGGTTCGATGCTCAACCCGGTGGCGATGTCGATCATCACCAACACCTTCTCCGACCCGCGCGAGCGGGCCCGGGCCATCGGCGTGTGGGGCGGCGTGGTCGGCATCAGCATGGCGGCCGGCCCGATCGTCGGCGGCGCGCTGGTGGAGTCGGTCGGCTGGCGCTCGATCTTCTGGATCAACCTGCCGGTGGGCCTGATCGCCCTCGCCCTGACCCAGCGCTTCGTCCCCGAGTCGCGGGCGCCGCGCCCGCGCAAGGTGGACCCCGTCGGCCAGGCCCTGGTGATCCTGCTGCTCGGCTCGCTGACCTACGGGATCATCGAGGGGGCGGGCGCCGGCTGGGGCTCGCCGCTGATCGTCGGCTGCTTCATGGCGGCGGTGGCCGCGGTCGCCGGGCTCGCCCGGTACGAGCGGCGGCGCACGGACCCGCTGATCGACGTCCGCTTCTTCCGCAGCGTGCCGTTCAGCGGGGCGACGGTGATAGCGGTGTCCGCCTTCGCCGCGCTCGCGGGCTTCATGTTCCTCAACACCCTGTACCTCCAGAACGAACGGCACATGTCCGCGCTGGACGCCGGGCTGTGGATGCTGCCGATGGCGCTGATGTGCCTGATCTTCGCGCCGCTCTCCGGCCGGCTGGTCGCCTCGCGCGGCCCGCGGCTGCCGCTGGTCCTGGCGGGCACGGGGATGACGATCAGCGGGGTGCTCTTCGCGGTCTGGAACGCGCAGGCCACCTCCGGACTGCGGCTGCTCGCGTACGTGATCTTCGGCATCGGCTTCGGGCTGGTCAACGCGCCCATCACGAACACCGCGGTGTCCGGGATGCCGCGCACCCAGGCCGGGGTGGCCGCGGCCGTCGCCTCCACCAGCCGGCAGATCGGCCAGTCGCTCGGCGTGGCCGTCCTCGGCGCCGCGCTGGCGGCGGGGATGCACGCGGGCACGTGGTGGATCATCACCGGCTGCTCGGTCGTCGTCCTCGGCCTCGGCGTGCTCACCACCGGCCCCTGGGCCCGCGCCACGGCCACCCGCGCCACGGAGTCGCTGCCCGCGGCGGACGTACCCGAGGACAACCGCGTGGCGGTGCGGGTGTCATGACGACGGCACTTGGTACGACTGGGGACGTGGACACGGTGAGGCACACGGTCGGGGCCGGCGGCCCGGACCCGGACCAGGACGCGGCGGCCCGGGTCTGGCAGAACATCCGCGCGCTCGTCCTCGACAGCCACGAGCGCCGCAAGGAGACCGCCGAGGCGCTCGGCATGAGCTTCTTCCGGGTCAAGGCGCTGCGCCGGATCGCGGCCCGGCCGTCCGGCATGAGCGAGCTCGCCGAACTGCTCCAGTCCGACCGCCCCTACCTCACGCTCATCGTCGACGACCTCGTCAAGCGCGGCCTCGTCGAACGCCGGCAGGACCCCCGCGACCGGCGCTGCAAGATCGTCTCGGCCACGCCCGCGGGGCACGCCGCGGCCGCCCGCGCCAACGCGATCCTCGGCGTCCCGCCGCCCGCGCTCGCCGCCCTGCCCGCGGCGGACCTCGCCGCGCTCGACCGCATCGTCGCCGTCCTCATGGCGGAGGAACCGGCCCCGTGACGCGGGCGGCCCACCACCACGGGGGTGGTGGGCCGTGCCGTGGTCCGGCTCAGACGGTGACGGTCGCGGCGAACTCCACGAAGTGCGTCCACGCGTCCGCGGTGAACGTGAGGCGGGGCCCCTCGGGGTCCTTGGAGTCCCGTACGAGGATGGCCGGTTCGTGGGCGTGGGTGGCGACCTCGACGCAGGCACCGTCGGGCTCATTGGTGCTGTAGCTGCTCTTCACCCAGGTCGGTTCGTCAACGCCTCGGGCAGATGGCTTGAGGGTCATGTGTCTCCCCGCAGTTTCTCGATAAAGGCCAGCGACTCACGTGGTGTGAGGGCCTGGGCACGGATCATGCCGTAGCGCATCTCCACGACCTGCACCTCCCTCGGATCGGTGATCAGGCGGGCTGTGAGGGAGACCTCGTCATGGCAGACTGTCGAGCCGTCCTTGAGCTTCAACACGCGCAACGAGCCGCTCAACCCCGCGTGTTCCTCGGTGGTCGTCGGCATCACCTGGATCCGTACGTACGCCTGCCTGCCCAGTTCGAGCAGATGTTCCAGCTGACTACGCAGAACCATTCTGCCCCCGATCGGCCGCCGGAGCGTGGCCTCTTCCTGGACAAACGTCAGCAACGGGGCCGGGCGGGCCTGCAAGATGCCTTTACGCGCCATGCGTGCGGCCACCAGATGCTCGACCTCGTCGTCGCTGTACGCAGGGCACCTCTCGCGGAAGTTTGCGCGGGCGTACTCCTCGGTCTGCAACAAGCCCTCCACAGCCGTGTTGACGTAGGCACCGAGTTCGACCGCCTCTGCCTCCAGCTTGGCCAGATCCCGTAGCTTCTTCGGGTAGCGGGCATCGGCCACTTCCGGCTTGAGCCCGGACAACAGCCCGCTGGCCTTCAACACGCGATCGGCATTGTCGAGGAATTCCGCCTTGGGGATGCGGATGCCGCGCTCGACCTTGGAGACCATCTCCTCGCCGTAGCCGATGGCCGCGCCGAACTCCGCCTGCGTCAACCGCGCCTTCTCACGCAGGTTCTTGATGAGGCGGCCGACCATCCGCATGATGCCGCTGGAGTCGTCCTCCAGACCGACCCACTGGAACTGGATCCTCTCACCGCCGCCATCCGTTACCTGCTCCTTGGGGTTCCTGCCGTCGTCCATGCCGTCTCCCCCGCCCTCCGGGTTCGCTGCGTCGCCGCACAGACACGCTCTGTGCCGGCCTGGGCGTACACCGTAGGACAGAAACATAGCCCACGTTCGGGAAAGTACCGCGAAGTCACCCGATCCAGCGGTCGGCTCCGGCGTACAAACAGGCGCGAAACGCGCGCGAACGGACAGGAACGGTCAGACGGCGACCGGGGCCTGCTCGGAGAGGATGATGGCGTGGAGGCGTTCCAGCCGCTCGCGGGTGGCCGCGTCGGCGGGGACGTACGTGGTGAGGCGCGGACCGGCCTGGGGGCCCAGCCAGAGGTGGGAGAAGTCGAAGGCGAGGTGCCCGACTTCGGGGTTGAGGTAGCGCTTGACGTGCCCCTCGGGCTGCAACACCTCGTGCCGCTCCCAGAGTTCGCAGAATTCCGGCGACGCCTGCTGGAGCCGCTTGAGCAGCACCTTCCACGTCGGCTCACCGAGGTTCTGGGCCATGGACACGCGGAACTTGGCGGCCATCAGACGGATGTTGAACTCGCGGTCGAGCACGCGTTCCTTGTACCGGGTGTCGGTGAAGGCGAGCCACATCAGGTTGCGGTCCTCGACCGGGATCTGGTCGAGGTCGGTGACCAGCCGCCCGTAGGTGCGGTTGTACGCCCTGATGTCGTACCGCGCGTTGAAGATCGCGGCCGGCAGTGGCTCCAGCTGGTCGAGCATGGCCAGCAGCGCCGGGGAGACGCCGGGACAGTCCATCTGCGGGTGCGGATCGGGCGTGCCCGCGAGCACGAACAGGTGCCGTCGCTCGATGGCGTCGAGCATCAGCGCGCGGGCGATCGCGTCCGCCACCTGCGGCGACACCTGGATGTCACGGGCCTGCTCCAGCCACGTGTACCAGGTGACCCCGACCGCGGCGAGCTGCGCGACCTCCTCGCGCCGCAGACCGGGCGTCCGCCGCCTGCGCCCCGGCGGCAGCCCCACCTCCTCGGGCGAGATCCGCTCCCGCCGGCTCCGCAGGAAGCTCGCCAGCTCCCGCCGCCGGCTCTCGTCGGCGACGGCCGGATCCGCCGGGGCGGCCTGTTCGTACGGCAGGAACTCGCTCATCCTCCCAGCGTGCACCTTCGCCCACCCGGTTGCCAGGTGCTGTGGATACCTGGATAACCACACTCGGGTACCCCCCTGGGGGCTTTGTCGGGCCGCCCGCCCCAGGCCGGGCCTCGGGCGGGCGGCCCGGCTCCTCAGCGTTCGAGAAGGGCGATGCGGATGGCGCGTTCCACGTGCGCGGCGGTGTTGGCGTGCCCCTCGGCGTTGGGGTGGACCAGGGTGACGCGCTTGCCGATGATGGCGCAGTTGAGCAGCGTGCCGGGGAGCGAGGACGGCCAGTAGTCCGGGGCGTCCCCGCAGATGCCCTCGACCCACTTGGTGCCCGCCGCCTGGCAGGCGTCGTGGCCCACGCTGGAGGAGTAGACGTCCGCGTAGCGGTCGCCGAAGAAGTTCGTGACCCGCTGGATCGTGCTGTTCAGCTGCTTGAGGACGTCGTCACGCAGCCAGTCGATGTCGGCGTGGCTGATCGAGCCGAGCTCGCTGAGGGAGAGGCGGTTGCAGTCACTGGCGTTGTCCGGCAGGACGGCCGGGTAGCCGACCGTGATCACCTTGGCGTTGGGCGCGGCCTGGTGCACGTGGGCCAGCATCTCGACGTACTCGTCCTGGACCCGGGCGAGCGCCTCCTGGATGCTCTCCTCTCCCTCGGGGGGATTGGTGTAGTGGTCGCGGCAGGACTTGCCGGTCGCGCCCTGCGTGAGGCACGTGAGGAGGATGCCGCCGAACGGCAGGCTGTTGCCGCCGACGCCGACGGTGACGACGTCGGTCTGGTCGCTCAGGTTGGCCCGCTGGATCTGCGGGTCCACCGCGTGCCAGCCGCCCGCCGGGGGCTGGACCGGGCTGATCGGCACCTGCTTGGCCGTGGCGATGTCGGCGATGGTGGCGTTGCCGCAGCTGACGTTGGTCAGGTGGACGGGCTTGCCGGGCGGGAACTCGGCCAATTCCTTGTCCACAACGTCGGGGTAGGCGTTCGTGGTGCGGTCGCAGCCGTCCCGCGACGGGTCGCCGAGCGCGGGCTGCGGGTCCCCGACGAAGCCGCCGGCGGTGTACGAGTCGCCGAGCGCGGCCCACTCGTACCGGTCCGCCGCGCCGGCCGCGCCCGAGGGCAGGAGCGCGGCCGCGCTCAGCGCGAGCCCGACGGCCAGTGCGCACGTGCGCAGGCGGAAAGCAGGGTGTCGCATGGATCCTCCGTGATCTGGGGAAGGCGTGATCGGGGGAAGGCGCCCGGGTCGGGACGAGACATAGGGCGCAATTCACTCCGATCAAGATCATCCATGCCGCCGGGCCGTCCCTCGGAAGGACCGGGCCCAACGCCCCTGATCGGCCCAAATGGTCAGATCTTCCGCACCCGGAACGGCGACGGCGTCCTGCTATCGTGCGCCGAATGGCACCGATCAGGCAGTTCCAGGTCACCTTCGACTGCGCGGAGCCCGCGCGCCTCGCCGCCTTCTGGTGCGAGGTGCTGGGGTACGTCGTCCCGCCGGTCCCGGAGGGGTTCGCCACGTGGCAGGACCACCACCGGTCGCTGCCGCCCGAGGACCAGGTCGTCTACTTCGCGTGCAGCGATCCCTCGGGCGTGGGCCCGCGCGTGCTCTTCCAGCGCGTCCCCGAGGGGAAGGTCGTCAAGAACCGGGTGCACCTCGACGTACGGGTCGGCACCGGGCTGGTCGGCGAGGAGCGCCTGGCCGCGCTGGAGGCCGAACGCGCCCGGCTGACCGCACTCGGCGCGACCCACGTCCTTACGCAGCTCGCCGACGGCGAGAACGAGTCGTGCATCACCATGCAGGACATCGAGGGCAACGAGTTCTGCCTCGACTGACCCCTTTGCGCGCTGTCACAGTGCTCTCCACCTGGAGGAATGATGAAGCTTCTCCTGACCGACTCCGGCGTCAAGAACGCGAGCATCATGGCGGCGCTGGTCGATCTCCTCGGCAAACCGGTCTCCGAGGCCACTGCCCTGTGCGTCCCCACCGCCGGGTACGCGGGCCCCTACGGTGGCCCGGGCGGGCCGTGGCGCTTCATCAGCGGACAGTCGCCCCACCCCATGACCGGGCTGGGGTGGAAGTCGGTGGGCGTGCTG
The DNA here is from genome assembly GCA_963756705.1 of uncultured Actinomycetota bacterium. Lineage (GTDB taxonomy): Bacteria > Actinomycetota > Actinomycetes > Streptomycetales > Streptomycetaceae > Actinacidiphila. The sequence continues at coordinate 132,309 of CAVWOS010000016.1, forward strand.
GAGCTCACCGCGCTGCCGTCCATCGGCAAGGAGCGCTGGGTCCCCTGGGTCCAGGAGGCGGACGCCCTGCTGGTGAACGGCGGCGACGCGCTGTTCCTGTGCCACTGGATGCGGGAGTCCGGGCTGGCCGACCTCTTCCCGTCGCTGAACGACACCGTCTACGTGGGGCTCAGCGCCGGGAGCATGGCGTTGACCCCCCGCATCGGGGACGCCTTCGTCGGCTGGCGGCCGCCCGCGGGTGACGACACCACGCTCGGCCTCGTCGACTTCTCCCTCTTCCCGCACCTCGACCACCCGGACTGCCCGGAGAACACCACGGCCGAGGCACGGCGCTGGGCCGCCGACATCAAGGGCCCGGCCTACGCCATCGACGACCAGACCGCGATCAAGGTCACCGACGACGGCGTCGAAGTCGTCTCCGAGGGAACCTGGCACCTCCTCAACCCGCCCTCCTGACCGCCCCGGGCCGGGGGTTCACGCCGGCCCGATTGTGTCCCGGCTGTGGAGGTTGGTCACGGAACGCGTCCTTCCGGGCCGAACGGCGCGTCGCGGTGCGATGGTTGACCCGCAAGGGCCGCGGAGCCGCCTCGCGGCGCCGCCCCGCACCCACGTACCGAAGGAGACCCACGCCGTGTTCCGCCGAACCGCTCTCGCCCTCTCCGCCGCGGCGGGCCTCGCCGTGTCCGCGCCCGCCGTCGCGGCGACCCCGGCCGCGGCCGCCACCTACCCCACCAGCAAGGTCTACGTCACCGACGGCGCCGGCAGCGTCATCGCGGGCACCCTCACCTGGTACAACCGATCGGCCGCCTTCACCGGGACGCTCACCTCGGTCGGCTGCAAGCGCGTCTGGTACAGCGTGTTCGACGCCTACGCCAACCCCCTCGGTGCCCGCAGCAGCAGCACCCACTGCGACACCGTCACCTCGGTCCCCGCCACCCTCCCCGCCGACGTCGTCGGCGGCGGCTCCTACGCCGGCGTCTGCCTCGACGACGCGGCCGGCAAGCCCATCACCTCCTGCGGCGTCTACCCCCGCCCCTGAGCCCCCTTCGGTGCGGGGCGCCCCGCTCCGGGAGGCTTCACCGGCCCACTCCGGTGACGGCCGTTCCCAAGGAGTCGCCATGAGCAGCAGCGCGGAGCGCGAGGGACGCACGCCCGAGGGGCGCACCCGTTCGTGGTGGGGCTGGGGGTGGGCCGAGGAGGCGCTGCCGGACACCGAGTGCGCCGCGCTCGGCAGCCTCTTGCCCGGCCTGCCCGACACGCCGCTCCCCGTGCCGCGGGTCGCCCGGCTCGACCTCCCCGAGCCCGCGGTCCGCCCTCCCGGCGCGCTCGCCGCGCTGTTCTCCGGCCGCCCCGAGGACCGCGCGTCCCACTCCCTCGGCAAGGCCTACCGCGATGTCGTACGGAACCTGCGCGGCGACCTCGGCCGGGTGCCGGACCTCGTGGCGCGGCCGCGCGACGAACAGGACGTGGCCGATGTCCTGGACTGGGCCGGGGACACCTCCACCGCCGTGATCCCCTACGGCGGCGGGAGTTCCGTGGTCGGCGGGGTCGAGTACCGGGGTACGGCGCACCGGGCCGTCGTGTCGCTCGACCTCGGCGGCATGGACCGGGTGCTTGAGGTGGACCCCGTCAGCCGGGCCGCCCGGATCCAGGCCGGGGTACTGGGCCCCGCGCTGGAGGAGCAGTTGCGCCCGTCCGGGCTGACGCTGCGCCACTTCCCGCAGAGCTTCGAGTTCTCCACGCTCGGCGGCTGGCTCGCCACCCGGGCCGGCGGCCACTATGCCACCCTGCACACCCGCATCGACGACTTCACCGAGTCCCTGCGCGTCGTCACCCCCGTCGGCGTCAACGAGTCCTGGCGGCTGCCCGGTTCGGGGGCGGGGCCGTCGCCCGACCGGATGTTCCTCGGCAGCGAGGGCACGCTCGGCGTGATCACCGAGGCTTGGATGCGGCTCCAGGACAAGCCGGTCCACAAGGCGTCCGCTGCCGTCGCCTTCCCCGCCTTCGCCCCGGCAGCGGAGGCCGCGCGGGCCCTGGCCCAGTCGGGTCTGCACCCCGCCAACTGCCGGCTGCTCGACCGGGGCGAGGCATTCATGTCCGGTGCCTCCTCCGACGGCAGCACCCTCCTCGTCCTCGGCTTCGAGTCGGCGCACTTCCCCGTCGACGGCGCCCTCGGCCAGGCCCTGGCCCTGGCCCGCGACCACGGCGGGACCCCCCTCTCCCCGGGCGGCGCCGCCCCGTCCCCCGTCGCCTCCTGGCGCTCCGCGTTCCTGCGCATGCCCTACCAGCGGGACGCGCTCGCCCGGATGAGCGGCATCGTCGAGACCTTCGAGACAGCCTGCACCTGGGACCGGCTGCCCGCCTTGTACGAGGAGGTACGCACCGGGATCGGAGCCGTCGCCAAAGAGGTCACCGGGGGCGAGGCGATCGTCAACTGCCGCCTCACGCACGTGTATCCGGACGGCGCGGCCCCGTACTTCACCGTCGTCACGGCGGGGCGGCGCGGCGCGGAGCTCGCGATGTGGGACGAGATCAAGGCCGCGGCCATGGAGATCCTGGTGCGCCACCGGGCCACCGTCACCCACCACCACGCCGTCGGGCGCGACCACCGCCCCGGCTACGACCGCCAGCGCCCGGAACCCTTCGCGCTGGCCCTCCGCGCCGCCAAATCCGCCCTGGACCCCCACGCCATCCTCAACCCGGGCGCCCTCCTCCCCTGACCCCGGCTTTCGCATGGACGCGCGCCCCGGACATTCACCGGTGCGGCGCCGGCACAGCGAATGGCCCTGGCCCGGCAGCAGGGCTGCCGGGCCAGGGCCATGCAAGGCGCGGGGGCGCGGGTGGGCGCGCCGGCGCGGGGGTTTTTACTCGTGCAGGTAGGTCTCGCTGAAGCTCGTGCCGCCGGAGATCGCGCTGGTCCGGGCCTCGTAGACGCCGTTCGACGGGTCGAGCGCGGTCGGGCCGTACGACGAGAGCGAGCTTCCGTTGATGGTCGCCCCGGTGAAGTTGAGCGTGCCGAAGTTCGGGTACGCCCCGGTCGGCGACTCGATGATGACCTCGGCGCTGGCCCGCGAGGCGGAGAGCGACTTGTTGATGCTGTAGGTCCAGCCACGCGTGGAGTTGACCAGCTTCAGCGTGTACGTGGTGCCGCTGACGTAGGTCACCGAGGCGGTGATGTGGTTGCCGGCCGCCACGGGGTACGTGGTGCGGCTCAGGTAGACCGGGCTCGCCGGGTACATCTCGTACCAGGCCTGGTGCACCGGGCTGCCGCTGGAGCAGTCGGTCGCGACACCGGTCTGCTCCACCGTGGACGAGCTGTACCCGTCGATGCCGACCCAGGGGGCGTACAGGTCGTCCGTCGAGTTGCAGGTCGCGTTCGCCTCGGTCCAGGACGCCGAGACCGAGCTGAAGCCGCTGCCCGTGGCGGCGTAACCGCCCCAGTTGTAGCCGTTGATGTTGTAGCTCAGGGGGCGGAAGGACAGTCCCGTTGCGGCCGCCGCGGAGACCGGCGCCGCGGTGGCGGCGAAGCTGGCCGCGACCACCGCGACAGTGGCGACGCGTGACAGGAACTTGCGCATGCTGGCTCCTTCGTGGGGGCGAAAGGAATGCTCACGCCGCCGTCCCATGGGGGTGAACGGGAGTTGAGGCGGCACTACAGAATCTTCGACCGGCATGCACCTGTCAATATGCTCTTTCGCACCACCCGCCTCACGGCTGACGCTCGGACAACCGCCAACGCCCGCGGGCACGTCGGCTTCCGGCCCCGAGCCCGGTGCACGCGCCCGGTGCACGCCCATACGCCCGCGCCCGCGCCGACCTCCGCGCCGGGGGCTTCAGCGGAGGCGCAGACCGTTGCCAGGTGGTCGGGATACCTGGATAAACACGCTCTGGTACCCCCTTGAGAAGGGGACGAGGCTGGGATCGTGACCGAACGAATGGATCCGACCCAGACCTCACGGGCCCAGGTGATGCCCCGCGTGACCCGCATGGGCGACGCCCCCCGTACCGCTCCGACTCCCCCGCCGCCCACCGCGCCGGGCTCCGGCACCGCCACCCCGGTGCTGAGCACGCTGGGCCTGCTGACCGTGCTGCTGGGCGCCGCCCTGCCGATGGTCGACTTCTTCATCGTCAACGTCGCCCTGCCCACCATCGACCGCGACCTCGACGCCGGTCCGGCCGTGCTGGAGATGGTCGTGGCGGGCTACGGCGTCGCGTACGCCGTCCTGTTGGTGCTCGGCGGGCGGCTCGGCGACATGTTCGGCCGCCGCAACCTCTTCCTGTGGGGCCTGGCCCTCTTCGCCCTGACCTCCCTGGCCTGCGGCCTCGCGCCCAACGCCTGGACCCTCGTCGGCGCGCGCGTCACCCAGGGCGCGGCCGCCGCGCTGCTGCTCCCGCAGGCGCTCGCCACCATCCAGGCGGCCACGTCCGGCAGCAGCCGCGGCAAGGCGCTCAGCTACTACGGCGCCACCGCGGGCATCGCGAGCGTCGTCGGGCAGGTGCTCGGCGGCGTCCTGGTCTCCGCGGACATCGCCGGCTCCGGCTGGCGCGCGATCTTCCTGGTGAACGTCCCCGTCGCGGCCGTCGCCCTCGTGCTGGCGCTGCGCTCGGTGCCCGAGACCCGCTCGCAGCACCCGGCCCGGATCGACCGCGCCGGCACGGTGCTGCTCGCGATGACCCTGGTGACGCTGCTCCTGCCGCTCACCGAGGGCCGTGCGGCGGGCTGGCCGCTGTGGTCGTGGGTCCTGCTGGCCCTCTCGCCGTTCGCCGCGGCCGCGTTCGTCGCCGTCGAGGTCCGCGGGGAGCGCACCGGCGGGAACCCGCTGCTGCCGCCGTCCCTCGTACGGATCCACAGCGTGCGCAGCGGCCTGATGCTCATCGTGCCGTTCTGCCTCGGCTTCGGCGGCTTCATGTTCGTGCTCGCGGTGGCCATGCAGGACGGGCTGCACATGGGTGCGCTGGAGGCCGGCGCCGCGCTGGCCCCGCTCTGCGCCGCCTTCTTCGCGTCCTCGCTCCTCGGGCCGAGGGCCGTCGCCCGCTTCGGCCGCGACACCGTCACCATCGGGTCCCTCATCCAGGGCGCGGGCCTGATCATCCTGGTCGCCACGTTCTTCTGGGGCTGGCCCCACCTCGGCATCTGGGCCCTCGCGCCCGGCATGGCCGTCGTCGGCTTCGGCCAGGGCCTCGTCCTGCCCGTCGTCTTCCGCATCGTCCTCAGCGAAGTCCCGCCGGCCCAGGCGGGTGTCGGCAGCGGCGCGATGGCGACCACCCAGCAGTCCGCCCTCGCCCTCGGCGTCGCGACCCTCGGCACCCTCTTCCTCACCCTCTCGACCTCGGTCGGCATCCGCGACGCCATCGTCTGGACCCTCTCGGCCCAACTCGTCGCCGTCGTCCTGACAGTGGGGTTGAGCCGGCGGCTCCCGAAGTCGGTGGTCTGACCTGCCCTCCGGGGTTCGGCCGGCCCCGTCGTCCAAGCGGACTGAGCATCGTCCGACGTCCGGTGCCGCGCATGGCGAACTCTCGCCGTGAGCGCCGCCGGACGGGACCGGCCCCGGCCCGGACGCCGTGATCGGACCAGCCGCCGCGTGATCATTCCGCCGCCTCGGCCTCCCCCCGCTCGAACGCGGCACGGCAGCCTTCGACCTGCTCCGCCACCCGCTCCATGAACCAGCACATGACCGCGTAGGGGATGACCTGCTCGTCACGGCTGTGGATACGGACGGTCGGCTCCTGGTCCGGGGCCTCGTCGGGTATCACCGCCACCAGGAAGGCGGGGCCGGGCAGGTGTGTCTCGGCATTGGGGATCTCAGCCCACGCGGCCGGCGCGGGAACGGCCTCGCTCAGCTCCACGCACCAGGCATCGTCCGGCACCGCGTAGTGGAACTGGACGGCGTAGCGCCGGCCGTCGTGAACACGCAACTCGGCCATGCCCGCAGGCTGCCACAGCTCCCGCGCCGCCGCCTCGCTACCGCATTGGGCGTGGCCCGCGCGGCTGATCCCGCGCTCTCCGGTCATTCCGACCACCAGCACGCTACGAGGCGTGGTCTCCTCGTCAAGCCGGGATGTTCGCCAACTCCGGTGGGGCAACGGAAACGTTGATGATCTGCGCGACCCCTTCCAAGCTCCAAGGGCCGTCAATCGCGACCCACGCCATCTCGCACTCCAGGTCGGCCGCACCCCACGTGCCTTCCCAGTTTCGAAGGGCGTGCGTGCGCGCCTCGGCCGGCCACTTGGACCGCGCGGCGGGCAGCGCCGAGACGCGGTGGAACGGCATGCCGAAGCCGTTCTGCGAGCTCAGCCGCCAGGCCACGAAGGACGTCCACTCGCGGTTCCGCTCACCCCAGTTGCCGAAGGTCGAGTCCATCGGCACCGGCGCGCGCCCCTGCGCGGGATAGTCGTCGCCGATCACCCCGGCGGCGGCCGCGCCCGTCGCCCCGGCCGCGCCCTGGACGGCGATCAGCCCCGCCAGGAGCGCGAGGACCGCCCACAGGGCCGCCCGTCTCCGGCCCCGCCCCGCGCGGACCCCTCTTCGTACGGCCGGCCCCCGTAACTTCCGGTCCGGCCGCCTCCCCTCGGCCGCCATGCCCGCCATGCAGAGCCCTCCCCCCTACGTCCGCGGCGCCCCGTCCACTCTGGCAGCGGCCGGATCCCCGTACCGCCCGGGCCGACCGCGCGGGCCGCACCAAATGTGGGCTGACAGATATTGAAATCTGTCATCCCACCTGTCACCATGGAGCCACGTTCCGACCTGAGGAGACCCCGATGCTCACCCGCACCCTCGGCATCACCGGCCCCACCGTCTCGGCCCTCGGCCTCGGCTGCATGGGCATGTCCGCGCTCTACGGGAAGGCGGACGACGCCGAGTCCATCGCCACCATCCACGCCGCCCTCGACGCGGGCGTGAACCTGCTGGACACCGGCGACTTCTACGCGATGGGCCTGAACGAACTGCTCATCCGCGACGCGCTCCGGGCCCGCCCCGGCAGCCGCGAACAGGCCGTGATCAGCGTCAAGTTCGGCGCGCTGCGGGACGCCGGCGGCGGCTGGAGCGGGTACGACGGACGGCCCGCCGCCGTGAAGAACTTCCTCGCGTACTCCCTCAACCGGCTCGGCACCGAACACGTCGACATCTACCGGATCGCCCGCGTCGACCCCGACGTGCCGGTCGAGGAGACCGTCGGCGCGATCGCCGAGGAGGTCCGGGCCGGGCGGGTCCGGCACATCGGCCTGTCCGAGGTCAGCGCGGAGACGCTGCGGCGGGCCGCCGACGTCGCCCCGATCAGCGACCTCCAGATCGAGTACAGCCTCTTCTCGCGCGGCATCGAGGAGTCGATCCTGCCCACCGCCCGCGCACTGGGCGTCGGCGTCACCGCGTACGGCGTCCTCTCCCGCGGCCTGCTCAGCGGCCACTGGACGAAGGACCGCGGCACCGACGCGACCGACTTCCGCAGCCACAGCCCGCGCTTCTCCGGCGACAACCTCGACCGCAACCTCGCGCTCGTCGAGGCCCTGCGCAAGGTCGCCGACGGCAAGGGCATCACCGTCGCGCAGGCCGCCATCGCGTGGGTGCTCTCGCGCGGCGAGGACATCGTCCCCCTCATCGGCGCCCGCCGCCGCGACCGCCTCACCGAGTCGCTCGGCGCGCTCGACGCCACCCTCAGCGCCGCCGACCTGGCCGCCATCGAGTCCGCCGTCCCGGCCGGCGCGGCCGCCGGCCCGCGGTACGACGCGCGGCAGATGGCGCACCTGGACAGCGAGAACTGAGGCGCGGGGCCCCACGGGAGACCGGTACCAGCGGGCCTCAGGTGCCGGCCCCGCCCGCGGGGGGCCGTACGGCCCGGAGGGCCGGGTACGCGATCACCGCGCCGGGACGGCCGGCCGTCGGACGCCCCCAGGTGACCGACCCGCGTACGGCAGGCGGCCGCACGGCGCACACTGGACCTCGGCTCCGCCCCCGCACCGCCGTACCGCCGCACCGCCCGAACGCGACCAGTGCCGGGCGCGCCCGCCGCCCGCCCGGCCCGGGCATCGACCGAGAGAAGGCCCCACCGCCATGCCGCCGCAGACCCTGACCCCCGAACGCATCCTCGAAGCCACCGAGGACGTGCTGCGCCGCTACGGCCCGGCGAAGGCGACCGTCGTCGACGTGGCGCGGGCGCTCGGGGTCAGCCACGGCAGCGTCTACCGGCACTTCGCCACCAAGGCGGCCCTGCGCGAGGCCGTCACGCAGCGCTGGCTGGAGCAGGCGCACGCCGAACTCCACCGGATCGCCGAGGAGGACGGTCCCGCCGGTGACCGCCTCGGGCGCTGGCTCGACGCCCTCTTCGCCGCGAAGCGCCGCAAGGCCGGGTCCGATCCGGAACTCTTCGCCACCTACCTCGTCCTCGTCGAGGAGAGCAGCGGGATCGTCGAGCGGCACATCGAGGAGATGGTCGGGCAGATCGAGGTGATCCTGCGCGACGGTGTCGCCCGCGGCGAATTCCGCCTCGACCCCGCGGACGCGCGCCTGCACGCCCGGGCCGTCTGGGACGCGACCCTCCGCTTCCACGACCCGTCCTTCGCCCCCGACTGGTCCACCCCCGCGATCCACCCCGCCTTCGCCACCACCCGCGCCCTCGTCCTGCGCGCCCTCCGCTCCCCCGCGGAGGCGTGACGAAGCTCCCGACGCGCTGAACCGTCGAACGGACTCCCGCCGCGGAGGTCCTCGGCGCGTGAACTCCCCAAGGATTTGGCACAATCCGACCTCATGCCCACTCCGGTCGATCCCACCGTCCTGTATCCCGACGTTGCCGCCCTCGACAGCCTCGCCGCGGCGCTCGTGGCCGCGGCGGAGGGCCGCCTCACCACCGTCCCCGTAACGTCCCCGGAGCCGGAACCGCTCCTCCACGCGGCCGTCGGGAGCGTCGTGCCCCACCGCAGCGCACTGCTGATCAGTGCGTGGACACACCAGCGGCGGTGGTCCATCCGCGGCACGGACCGATTCCAGGGCCTGCCTCTGGTCGACGGCACGACGGACGACCTGGCGGAGGTCGCCAAAGCCGCCCGGCCATGGCATGACGGCACGGACCTGGATGGCGTCCGCGAGGCTGCGTCCTTCGCGCACCTGACCGGAGCCTTCGAGGTGCCCGATCTCGATCCCGCGCGGATGGCGGAGTCCGAGTGGCACAGCCTGCGCCGGGAGGCGGCAGAACTGTCCCACCCCTGGGCGGAGAGCTACCGGACCCTGGTCGAGGCGGCCCACTCCGCGCCGGCCCTGCGCGCCCTGTACCCGTTCACCAGCCACTGGGCACTGCGCTTCTCGACCTCCACCCGTCCGCGCATGACCGTCGTGGGGCCGTGCCTTACGGCAGGCGGCGACGGCACGTACAGGGTGAGCAGGGGCTTCGGCACCCCGGACCTCGGCCGGTTCGCCACGGCGGACGAGGCCGTGGCACTGGCCGTACGCCACCTGCCGCCCGGGCTCGGCCCCGTCGTCCCCGGGGGGACGCCGCCCGGCATATGACGGTCCATCACTTCTTCACGCCTTTCGACACTTCCCTCACCCCGCCTCCGTCGATGAATCCGGTTCCGGTGGTTCCGTGGAACGGCAAGAGCTGCGGGCCGCAACGGCCCGGGGGGATCGGGGAGGGCGGGGACGCCGGGCCCGGTCGGAGGGAGTGAGGCAATTGCACACGGGGGGAAGCCGGGCACCGCACCCGCGGTTCTTCGTGATCCTGGCCGCGCTGGCGCTGTTACTGGGGCTGAGCGCGGTGCGGCCGCCGGCCCAGGCGTTCGCCGCGAGCGGTGACGTCGTCGCGGGGACGAACGCCGCACCCGTCGATGACCAGTTGGCCGCGACGATCTCCAACGACGACAGCCACCACTGCCTGGCCGGCGACTACGACGGCCGCGTGTACCTGAGCGCGTGCGGGAACCCGAACTACTACCAGCAGTGGCAGGGAGTCGGCGGCACGCTGGTCAACATGCAGACGGGGCTGTGCCTCGACGGCAACGAGAAGGGCAGCGTCTACTCCACGCCCTGCGCCCCCGGGCAGAAGAACCCGTACCAGACCTGGGGCAAGTCCGGTAAAGCCCTCGGCAACCGCCAGACCAAGCTGTTCCTCACCGGGGACAGCCCGGACCACGTCATGGCCGCGGGGGCCTACTTGGGGTTCGCCGAGCAGAAGTGGACGATCACGGCGCTCTCCGGGGCGTGCGACATCGAGCCGCTGACCATGGACGTCGAGCACCCTCCCACCACGTACTGGAAGCACGAGGCGGACACGCAGGAGAGCCCGGAGGATCTGGGCGGTCCGTGGACGTTCACGGTGAACAAGACGTACGAGCACGCGGCGACCGCGACGACCACCGTGCAGGTGGGCGCGGAGTTCACCGTCGACATGTTCAAGGCGTCCGGCTCGACGAGTTACGCCCAGAGCGCGACCAACTCCGAGAGCATCAGCATCAGTTCGCCCTTCGGCCCGTTCAACGTGCCGCGGGGCCAGACCGTGTGGGCCACGTACGGCGCGCACATGGCGCACGTCGAATTCCACTGGCACCGCACCGCGAAGGACTGCACGGACCTCAACTCCCCCCGGTTCACCCTCGACGCGCCCTACGCGCAGGGCTTCGACTGGAACTGCGACACGTCCAAGGACGCGAACTGCAAGAAGGTCATCGAGGACGCGAACCCCGGCACCACCGGCACGCCCCCGAAGACCAACGGCGTCAGGAGCGACTTCCGGGCGACCCCGGACGCCGCCCAGCCGTACTACTGGTTCGACCCCACCGTCCGGCCCGGACCGCCGCCCCCGCCGCCGCAGCGCAAGCCCACGAGCGTCACGTACACCGGGCCGACCGCGGCCGACTACCACGCGCCGTTCACCGCCTCCGCGCGCGTGACCAGCGGCGGCTCCCCCGTCAGCGCGGGCAGCGTCACCTTCACGCTCGGGGGCAGCACGTGCACCGGCTCCCCCGGGCCCTCCGGCACCGCGGCCTGCGTGCTCACCCCGAAGGACACGCCCGGCCCCGCCACTTTGCGCGTGAGCTACTCCGGGACCGGCCAGTATCAGGCGAGTTCGACGCAGGCCGCGTTCACGATCCGCAAGGCGGTCTCCACCCTCCGGTACACCGGCGTCCAGCGGGTCGCCAACGGTGAGCCGGCCGCCCTGTCCGGCGTCCTCACCGAGGGCGAGACGGGCAAGCAGCCCATCGCCGGGCGCGCGGTCACCCTGGCCCTCGGCACGGGCGACGACCGGCAGGCGTGCTCCGCGACGACCGACGCGCACGGATCGGCGCGGTGCACCATCGGCTCCGTCGACCAGCCGCTGAACGCCGCCGCGACCGTGCCCGTCAGCGCCGGTTTCGCAGGGGACGCCTACTACCTGCCCTCCCACGCCTCGGCTGAGGCCCGCCTGGAGTACTACACCGGCCAGGCCACCGGGCTCACCGCCGCCGTGCACCTGCCGCTGGTCACCCTGGCGCTCGGCCCGACGCCGGACACCGGCCTCGTCCGCACCGCCTCGGCGACCCGGACGCAGACACCCTGCACCGCCTCCGCCGGAGTCCTGCTCCTGCACGCCGAAGCGGTCTGCCCGCAGGTGACGACCCGCCTGAAGCCGGGCACCGCCGAGTCCCAGGTGCGGATCTCCGACGTCCGGATCGGCCTGCCCGGCCTCCCGGTGATCGGCATCTCGGGCCTCACCGCCACCTCGACCAGCACCTGCGAGGCGGCCACGGGCTCGACCCGGCTGACCCTGACGGTCGCGGGCGGGCCGGTCACCGTCCCGACCCGTCCCAACAGCACGATCCCGCTGCCGGGCGGCGGTCACATCACCGTCGACGAGCAGGCGCCCGTCGCCGACGCGGACACCGGCCTGACCGTCACCGCGGCCCACATCGTCCTCCCGGGCCTCGGCTCGCCCCTCGCCGACATCAGCCTCGGCACGGCGACGAGCGCGGCACACAACTGCCGCTGACCGCTTCCCCGTTCGCCCCCGTCCGCGGGCCGGTTCGGCGCCGGACCGCGGACGGGGGCGGGACGTCACACGAGGGAGTCGAGCCGGCCCGTGAACTGGGGCAGGTTGGCCGCGGTGAGGGTGATCTGGCCTTCGCCCTCGTCCGGGAGTTGGGCCAGGACGGCGAGGTGGGCGGGGTCGCTGGAGTAGAGGGCGAACCCGTGGCCGAGGGCCTTCGTGCCGTCATGCCGCACCCAGTTGGCCTTGTACGGGAAGACGTCCCTGGAGTACACGGTGACGGTGAGCGGGGCGTTCGGGACGATGTGCTTCATCAGGGCGTCGAAGTCGAGGACGTCCTGCGGCGTCGCCGTCGGGTGCTTGCGCCCGCAGCTCGACGCCGCCGGCTCCAGGAACCCGATCAACTGCATGGCGCCGCCGGGCGCGGCCGGTTGGGGAAGGGCCTCCACCTGGTCGGCGATGGACGGGAAGTGCACCAGTGTGATGTTGGCTCCGGCCTGCTGGTCCAATTCGCGGCGGATCGCGTCGAAGTGCGCGTCGCCGAAGAGGACGACGGTGGGCCGGTTCTGTTCGCCGTGCGGCAGGTGACCGGTGAACGCGTCCCACAGGTTGACGACCTGGACGTCGCGCCGCGGATCCGAGGAGACCCACCCGGTGTTGTCGGGCTCGCTCACCACGTTGGCGCCCTGGTTCGCCAACGTGCGGTCCATGAAGGTGCGTTCGAGCACCAGGGTGACGCCGGCGGCGTTGTTGAGCTGCTGCAGAAGGTTCTTGGTGCGCAGTTCGTCGTAGACGCTGTCGTGCCGCTCACCGACGAAGATCACCAGCCGGCTGCCGTCGGCGGTCCCCGTCCCCACATCGGCCAGCACCTGCTGGACGTCCGCGCCGATGTTGTAGCTGGTGTCGCGGTTCATGTCCCGTACGACGGTCAAGGCCGATCCTCTCGTGGGTCCGATGACCTGCTGCGATTCCCCGGCGCGCCCCGCATCGCGCGGCCGTTCGCCCGCCCTCCCATCCTGTGGCCCCGCTCCTGCCCGACGACGCCGTTTCGCCCTACCCCGACCGCATCTACGACGCCGGACGTCGCCACCCCTACTGCACGAAGCGGGTCCCGCCCACCCACCGCGCGGCGCGGGGCTTTGACCCCGGTTCCGTAAGGTATGCACCCGGCGCGGCTGGACGCCCGTTGCGCGGGGGTGGCGCGGGGTGCGATCTTTTGGCGCGCGTACGGGGGCACGGATGCACCGAAGGGTGGGACGCGGAGGCGGACGGCCGCGCGTCGGGGAGGAGGGAGAAAGCGATGACGTCGGGTGTTGCGACCCAAGCCACGGCTAGAGGTGGCGAGTTGATGAAGGGGCGCAATCCCCTCAACGGAATACGGCCGGAGGGTTCGGACACGGCCTACGTGCGGGCCGGCACCGAGGGCACCTTGCCGAAGGAAGGCGGAGCCGTGCTGGTCGAACTGGCTCCGACGGGGCGGCGTTTGCTCGCGATGGTGATCGACCTCCTCGTCGCCGCGGTGAGCCTGTACGTGCCCGCTCTCGGCGGGATGGCACTGCAGAACGCGGTGAACCCGGACGGCATCGGCTCCTTCATGCTGGGCACGTGGCTGCTCGGCTTCGTCTGGCTCACGGTCTACGGCGCCGCCTTCGTGGCCCTGTGGGGCGGGACGCCGGGCCTCCTGCTGACCGGGCTGCGGGTCGCCCGGGTGTGGGACGGGTACGCGCGGCCGTCGTGGAAGGAAGCCCTCCGCCGGGCCCGCTTCCTGGCCGGCACGGGGTGGCTGATTCCGGCGCTGAACGTCGACGTGGTCCTGGTGCGGCTCGCCAACCTGGTGAAGGAACGGCCGTATCACCACAGCGCGTTCGACTCCGTCGTGGGCACCGTCGTCGTCCGCCGAAAGGCGGCCTGAGGACGGGCTGAGGACGGGCTGAGGACGCCCCCGGACAGGGCCGGCGGCACGGACCCGTGCCGACCTGCGGGCAAAGGCCGCGGGTGGGCTGCGGCCCATGGGCGTCAACCGTCCCTGAAGCGATGCGTGGTCCGGCCCGGCGGAGGGTGGAGGTGCAGTCTCATCGAGGCGGGCAGACCGTCCGGCCGAACACGCCCGTTCGGTCCTTCCCGGCCGCCCCCGGGCCGTACGCTTTTTCGGCGGGCGGACCGTGGGGGCTCCCGCTGGGGGTCGCCATGGAGTGGTGTCACGGCCGGGGGCAGCGGTGAGGGGGCCGTCCCGCGTCAAGGTCGCGCTGTACGCGGTGCTCGTCGTCGTCTTCGGCCTGATCGGCAACGTGGCCACCGGGCTGGTGGACGTCCCGGATGCCGCCAGGCCCTGGGTGCTCGGCGGGGCCGGGGCGCTCGCGGTGGTCTCGGTGCTGGTCGAGGTGCTTCAGCACAACGGTGACGGGCAGCCCGTCGACGGTCCGGACGCGATGGCCGTCCTGGAGTCCTTCGCCCGTTCGGTCACGGCCCAGTGGCGCCGGGAGGAGGACATCCGCCGGGTGCAGGATCCCTTCCCCATGCCGGTGACCTGGCGGCCCGCGCCGGCCGCGCTGGCCGACCATCCCGCGAACGTCCGCCGGCTGCCGCCGGGCGCGGACGCCGAACCGCTGGACCTGCCGGGCGACCTCGGCGGCATCGTGGACGCCTACACCCGGATCCCGTCCGGCCGGCTGGTCGTCCTCGGCCGCGCGGGCGCCGGGAAGACCGTCCTCGCGGTCCGGTTCGTGCTCGACTCCCTGGGCCACCGCCCGGCGGGGGCACCCGTCCCGGTCGTCTTCCGGCTCAACGCCTGGAACGTCGGCACCGGCAGCCTCCGGGACTGGCTGGTCGGCCAACTCGTCGCGGACTACCCGGCGCTGGCCGCGCCCGTGGCCGGACGCGACGGCGGCGTCGCCGGTGTCGCCGTCGACGACGGGCACGTGCTGCCCGTTCTGGACGGCCTCGACGAAGTGGCGGCCGGGGCCCGGCCCGACGTGATCCGCGCCGTCAACGCGACCACCCTGCCCTGCATCCTGACCAGCCGGTACGCCGAGTACGCCGAAGCGGTCGCCGCCTCGGACGTCGTGACCGCCGCGGCGGTGCTCGAACTGGCCGACCTGACCGTGGCCGACCTGCGCGCCTACCTGCCCCGGACCACCCGCTTCCTGGCCGACGGCCCGCCGCGGACGACGCGTTGGAGCGCGGTCCTCGACCGGCTGGACTCCCCCGGGGCCGCCGGCCTGCGGGCCGTGCTCGCCACCCCGCTGATGGTCGCGCTCGCGCGGACCGTCTACAGCGACAATCCCGCGGCCGACCCCGCCGAACTCCTCGACACCGGGCGGTTCGCCACCCGGCAGTCCCTGGAGGACCACCTGCTCGACTCGTTCGTCCCGGAGGTGTACGGCCCGCACACCGGCAGCCGGTGGACGGTCGACGAGGCGCGGCGCTGGCTCGGCCACCTCGCGGGCCACCTGTCGGCCACCGGCGGGCGCGACCTGGCCTGGTGGGACCTGCGGGACGCGGTCCGGCCCTGGGTGCGGGTGGCGGCTTTCGCAGGGGTGGGGGCGGTCGGCGGCGGCCTGTGCCTGTACCCCGTCTGGCCGTTCGGCGCGGGTGCGGGCATGGGGTTCACGCTGATCCCGGCGCTGTGGCGGCACGGGCGGCAGCCGATCAGGTCCCCGCTCCGGCTGCGCGGACGCGGAGCCCGCACCCTCCTGCTGCTGGTCGTCTCCGCGCTGGCCGGCCTGCTCGGCGGGGTGGCGGGCGGGGCGGTCAGCAGGCGCACCGGAGCCCTGGTGCTCGACGCGTTCGTGGGCCGGTCGACCGTCGTCGGGCTGGACACGGCGTGGGGATGGCCGCTGGGAGTTGCCGCCGGCCTGCTGCTGTCTGCGGCCAGCGCCTTCAATCTGGAGGGCACCGGCGCGTCCCGACCGCCGGGGGCCACCCGGACGATGGCACGGGGTGCGGCGCTCGCGTTCCTGGGCGCGGTGGTCTGCGGGATCGGCCTGGGGACGGTGGGCGGGCTGGCGATCGGGCTGACAGCAGGCCCCATGGCCGCGTTGGTGGCGGACTTCGAGACCGTGATGGACCCGCGGGTGGCCACCAGCCCGCAGGCGTCCCTGCGGATCGACAGCCGCAACTCCCGGGTGCAGCGGCTGCTGATCGGCTCGTGCCTGGGCTTCTCGTTCTTCGCCGCGGCGGCCGGGCCGGGCGGCTGGGTCACGGCGCTGACCCTCGGGGTCGGCATCGCTCTCGTCGCCGGGGTGGGCAACGGACTGGTCGGCACCGCCTCGGGTCAGTGGACCCTCACCCGGGCGATCCTGGGACTGGCCGGCCGCACCCCGTTCCCGCTGCTGCGGTTCCTGGAGGACGCGCACGCCCGCGGGGTACTGCGGCAGGCGGGCGCGGTCTTCCAGTTCCGGCACCACCGCCTCCAGGAGCGGCTGGCGCTGCCGGACCCGGGAGGACGTACGGGTGGCGCGCTGACCGGGGGGAGCGCGGACGGCGGGCCCGTCACGGGGAGCGGAGCGCCGCCAGCACACGCGGAAGGATGAGCCGGGGCTGGTTCAGCCACCGCAGGTGCTGGTCGGCGCGTTGCTTGCGGACGGCTTCCGGGTCCCCCTCGTGCGCGAAGTAGAAGCTGCGCTCCAGGGGGGTGTCGGTGACCCAGTGCACGCAGGAGCCGGGCACGCCGCTGCGCCGGCAGGCGGCCAGGAACGGCCCGGTCTCCAAGTCGACGCCGAGGTAACCGAGTTCACGCAGCCGCAGCATCCGCTCGTCGGTCTCCCAGGACACCGAGGGGACGGTGAACATCCGGTCACCGGTCGCGCCGCCGGGGTGCGTTCCGCCGCCGCTGCCCGTCGTGGCGCCCCCGTCGACGTCGACGACCCTGCCGATGCCGGGCTCCTCGCGCGCCGTCCCCGCCTCGTGCGCGAGGGTGTAGCCGTCCATGGTGGTCGCGGCGGAGATCTCCACGATGTCCCCCACCTCCGCGGACAGCCCGCCGACACTGCCGGTGGCGAAGAGCCGCCGCACCTCGCAGGTGGCGGTCAGGAACTCCACGCAGTCCGCGACGTGCGCCGGGCCGAGGGAGTGCACGACCGACAGCCGTTGGCCGTCGATGGTGCCGGTGACGCCCCGGAAGACTCCGTCGAAGCTCGCGGAGGTCCAGTCGAAGGCCGCCTGGTACTGGCTGACCCGGTCGCGCTCCATGAGCAGCACCACCGGGGCCATCGGCTCCGCGGAGTCCAGTCCGAACCAGTGCTTTCTGACGGCCGCCGTACGGGTGTCCAACGTCTCCTCCACGAGCGTGCGTCGGGGTGGTCGGGTGACCGGGCCGGGCAGTGGGTGATCGGGGGTTCAGTACATCGGGTCGGCCAAAACCTCGGGCGCGGTGGACGGTGCCATCTCGCCCAGCAGGCCCTTCTCGAAGGTGTAGTTGACGTGGCACTGGCGGCAGCCGTCCGCGTCGCAGTGCGGCTTGCGGGCGGCACCGACGTACAGCGTGTTCAGCGCGATGCGCTGCGGGGTGTCGGTGAGCAGGTTGCCCAGGACGAAGTCCGGCTCGGTCACCCTGATGAAGCAGGGGCGCAGGTCTCCGTTCGCCCGCACGATCGTGAAGGTCTGGCTGTAGTGGCACCGGGTGAAGCCGTGCGGCGGGTGGGAGTTGCCGCCGAGGACCGCCGTGACGTTGGTCTGCTCCCGCAGGAAACGGGCCATCTCCGGTGAGGAGTCGGCCAGTTCGAGGACGTCGGCGACCGCCCGCGCGATGTCGCCCTCGTCCACGGCCTCGGTGAACGGCCGGTCGTACCGGTAGGGGTCCCGGCGCAGCGGCCTGTACTGGATGTTCACCTTGGGCAGGGCGTGTGGTCGGTGGACGAGCACCGTCTCGTGGATCATGCGGGCCACGGCGGCGTACTCGTGGATGTTCGTCCTGGAGTACAGGAAGCTGATGCCGACCTGGGGCACGTCGTGGTCGAGGTACCGCAGGAAGTTGCGGATCACCCGGTCGAACTGCCGCTTGCCGCGGAAGGCCGCGTAGGTCTCCGGAGTCGCGGCGTCCAGGGAGAGCCTGACCCAGGCGAGCCGGTCCGGCCAGCGGCCCGGTGGTTTGTGCGTGCCGTTGGTGGTCAGGGCGAGCGTGATTCCCGGCACGGCGTGGTCCAACTCGCTCACCACGTCGTCGAACCGGTGGCCGGCGCTGCGGTAGAGCGTGGGCTCGCCGCCGCCGATCAGCACCATCGAGGCCGGTCTCAGTCGGGCGAGCCTGGACACCGCGTCGAAGGGATAGTTCACCGGTGCGGGCTTGGTCAGCGGGTCGTCGTGGCCGTAGGTGCAGCCCAGGCACGACAGGTTGCAGACGTCGGTCGGGTGGAACTCCATGTGCCGGACCGTCGCGTACTCCCCGAGCAGGGAGTCGACGTGTGCCTCGGACATGTCCACGCCCGCCGACCGCAGTTGTGCCGCGAGGTGCCGGATCACCTCGGCCGTCGGTACCTCCCGGCGCTGGTGCCGCTCCAGCAGAAGGTAGTTGGGCTCGAAGTAGGCGGCGGGCGTCCTCACGTTGTGCAGGTGCAGGGCGGCCGCGATCTCGTCCTTGCGCCGCAGGAAGTCCAGGTGGTTCAGCGGCTTCGCGAGGTTCCGGGCCACGTGCCAGCCCGAATCGCGGTCGGCGGGGGCCAGATGGGACAGCGCGTTGCGCACCGCCCTCGTCGCGCCGATCCGGTTGTCGTAAACGGAAGGTAACCCGAGATCCGCGGCCATGGCTTCTCCGGTCCGGCGGGCGAGTGGGTGGCCGTCATCGTAGCCGCGCATGCCTGCCATGTCACCATTCACGTACCGCAGTCGGGCTTTCACCCGACAAAGCGGCCACCCGTTGCGACCGCCACCGGGATACAGCCGATGCCGTTCCGCCCCGCCCCCGCCCGCTTCCGTGGGAGACTGCCGGCGTTCATCTGCTTTGCGTCACATGGGGGCTCTGCGCGCCGCTACTGCCCGTACTGAGGGGGGAGCCTCGTGGGGACTGACGACGGGGCTCCGCCCGGAACAGCGGCGGCTGACGGTGGGAGTGCGGGCGCTCCGGACAGCACGCCCGACGGAGGCACACCGCGCCGCACCGGTCGGCCGGCTCGCCTCTTGCGTCGAAGACGGCCGACGGCCACCGAGGCGGGGGAAGCGGACACCGCCGCCGGGTCGCGCGAATGGATGTCCCCGCTGGGGACGTGGCTGGCCGGCCTGGCCGCCGCGATCGGCCTGATCTTCTCGGCGCTGTCCACGGTGTACACCGGTCTCGCGTTCAACGCGCAGACGGAACAGCAGCGCGAGCAGTCGGCCGTCGACAACGCGACGTCGTGGGGAAGGTTCCGGCCGACGCGCTGCCGCATGCGCGGAACGCCTTCAGCGCTGGGCGGTCGATCCTGCCCGAGGACGGACTGGTGGTGCAGTTCTACGACGCGACCGGACTGATGTGGTGGCGGGACACCGGCGCCGACGGACTGGACGGGACGACAAGGCCCACGGCGCCGAGCCTCGGCCTGGTGAAGGACGAGTGGCGTTGGGCGTCCACGTCCGGCGTGGAAAACGCGCTGCCGAGCGAGGACACGCGCTGGGGGAAGACCGGGCCGATCCCCTACGCCGTGGCCGAGAGGCTCGTCTCCGGCGGAACTGCCACGAAGGCTGCCCTGTGCGGATCCTCGGCATGAGGCCGCACTGGGGTGGCCGCTCGCCGCCGGCGCCTACCTGGCCCTCACCCTCTTCGACCGCACCCTCACCCGCACCGCCCCGCCGGAGTCGGCGGACCAGCGAGGGACGCGGCCGTCCCGGTCACCCGGGGGCAACCGTCCTGCTCACGATCCACGCGTGCTTGCCCACCTGCCGGACGCGCGTGAACCCGAAGTCCTCGAAGAGTTCGACGGTCGCGCTGAACAGGAAGCGGCCCTGCGCCTCGCGCCCGTCGGTCACCTCCGAGATCGCCTCGACGAGGCCGCCACCGGCACGAGCGATCAGGCCGAGGGCCCCTTCCAGCGCCGCCCGCGCGATGCCCCGGCCGCGGTGCCGCCGGTCGACGTAGACGCAGGTGATCCGCCAGTCGGGCAGCGGCGGCGCGTCCTTGTCGTACGCGCGACGGTGCTTGATGCCGGGCAGTTCCTCGGGGCCGCCGTACTGGCACCAGCCCTGCGCGGCGCCCGCCTCGTCGAGGACGAGCGCGGCGTGGGCGCGGCCGGTCCGCACCCGGTCCTCCTTGACCTCGCGGTGGCTGGTCCCGGGCCGGCCGCACTCCGGGTGGTAGCCGACGCACCAGCACCCGCCGAAGATCCCGTTGTTGCGCTCGACGAGGTCCGCGAAGACGTCCCAGGTGGAGGCGTCCAGCGGACGGACGTCGTACGGTCCGGGCCCAGGTGCGGGCGCGGTCCCAGGGCCCGGCTCGCGCTCGGCCCCAGCCCCGGGCTCAGGCATCGGCCGCCGCCTCCGCCAGCAACCGGGCGAGCGCGACCGGCTCGGTGGCCATCGGCCAGTGGCCGGAGTCGATGTCGGCGAGGTCCACCCGCCGGGCGCGGGCGACCTCGGGCAGCTCACCGGCCTCGATCCACTCCCGGGCCTGGGCGGGGGTGAACTCGGGGCACACCAGCAGCATCGGGACGTCGAACCGCCGCTCGTCCTTCAGCCGCACCACGCCCTTGGCCACCCCCTCGGGCACGGGGACCGCCGCCGCGGCGATGCCGGCACGCGTCTCCGCGTCGAGGTCGGCGGCGTCCGGCCCTTCGAACGGGCCCCAGCCGGGGAAGGGCATCACGCCGTCCTCGGTCGGGAAGAAATCGGCGTACGCCTCCCCGTCGACGGACGGGAAGCCCCCGATGAGGGCGACCTTGGCGACCCGCTCCGGCCGCCCGTCGGCGGCGAGCCACGCCAGGGTGCAGGCGGCGGAGTGCCCGACCACCATCGGCTTGTCCGGCGCCGCGTCCACGGCGGCGAGCACCGCCGCCACCTGGTCCTCCAGGGTGGCGGACGCGGCCCCGTCCCCCTGGCCGGGGAGGGTGAGCGGCACCGGGCGGTGGCCGAGTTCCTGGAGCGCGGGCACGACCTCGTCCCAGGCGGATCCGTCGAGCCACAGGCCGGCGATGAGCAGGATGTCCATGGATCAGTTCTCTTTCCCGTGCGACCCGTGCGACCCGTGCGGTCGGTCGGTGCCCTCACGCTACGACCGGTTCCGGACAATCGGCTTCCGGAATCCCGCACGGCCGCCTAATCTGCTCGGGTGCCGACCGACCTCAGCCCCACCGCGCGGGCCCTGCGGACCCTGGAGATCCTCCAGTCCCGCCCCGCGGGGGTGACGGCCGACGAGCTCGCCGCGTCCCTCGGCGTCACGGAGCGGGCCGCCCGCCGGTACGTCGGGATCCTGCGCGAGGCGGGCATCCCCGTACACGCGACCCGGGGCCCGTACGGCGGGTACCGGCTCGGGCGCGGGGCCCGGCTGCCGCCGGTCGTCTTCACCGAGCCCGAGGCGCTGGGCCTGGTCATGGCGGTCCTGGACGGCCGTCCGACGGCCGCCGACCCCGGGGCCGACGACCTCGTGGGCACCGCCCTGGGCAAGGTCATCCGGGTGCTGCCCGAGGGCGTGGGCCGGCGGGCGGCCGCCCTGCGCGAGCACGCGTCGGCGGCGCCCGACCCGAACCGGTCCCGTCCGGACCCCGCCCTCACGAGCGCGCTCGTCGCGGCCGGTGCGGTACGGCGCCGCGTGCTGATCACGTACCGCAGCGAGGCCGGCAACGAGTGGGAGGCCGAGGTGGACCCCTGGGCCGTGGTCGTCCGCTACGGCCGCTGGTACCTGCTGTGCCGCTCCCACCGCGCGGACGCGATCCGCACCTACCGGATCGACCGGGTCCGCGCGGTCCGGCAGACCGCCCACGGCTTCGAGGTGTCCGACGGCCTCGACCCGGTCGCGGCGCTGGAGGAGAACCTGGGCAAGGGGTGGGAGTTCCCCACCCGGGTGGTGTTCGACGCCCCCGCGGCCGAGGTGGCGCCGTGGATCCGCCCGCCCATGGGACGGCTCGAACCGTCGGGGGACGGGTGCGTGCTCGTCGGCAGCACGAGGAATCCGGCGATGTACGCGCAGGAGTGGCTGGCCCGGCTGCCGCTCGCCTTCCGCGTCGAGGGCGGGGAGGAGCTGCGCGCGGCGGTGGAGGAGCTGGCCGCGCGGTTCACGGCGGCCGTGGGGGACGGGGTGGCGGTGGTGGACGGGGTGCCCGTCACGGACGGGGTGGCCGTCGGGGACGGGGCCTGAGGACGACGGCCGGCGCGGTTCCGGCCGTGGCTAGACTCCGCCGCGTGAGGATCAGCCAGGCACACGCGGACGACGTCGCAGAACTGGCCCGGCTGTTGTGGCGGGACACCCGGGGTGAGGAGCCGGCGCGCGGTCCCGTCGAAGCGTTCGCGGCGGAGCTCGCGCGGTGGTGGTCCGCCCACCAGGAATCGCACGCGGCGTTCGTGGCCCGGCTCGCCGGACCGGAGATCGTCGGCATGGCCTGGGTCGCCCTCGTCCCCCGCGTGCCGAGGCCCGGCGCGACGAACCGGCTCTCCGCGGACGTCCAGACCGTCTTCGTCCTGCCCGAGCACCGGGGCCGCGGCATCGGCTCGGCACTCGTGGAGGCCGCCTCGGAGCACGCGGCGCGCCTCGGATCCTTTCGCGTGACGGTCCACTCCGGCCGCCGGGCCGTCCCCGTCTACGAACGGCTGGGCTTCGCGTCCTCCCCCCAACTCCTCCACCGCACCCCGGACCTGGGCGCGCCAGGCCCGGTCGGCCCTCGGTAGGCTCCCGTCGCCGAACGGGAGGTAACGAGTGGGCGCTTGTCCGCGCGGGATCTGGCCGGTCGCGGCGCTCGTCGTGGGACTTCTGAGCGCTTGCGACGCGACCATCGATCCGACCGACCCCGCCAACTTCAGTTCCGTCGCCTTCGTCAATGACACCGGCTCGCCGGTCTTCCTGTTCGAGTGCACCGACCGTCGGGGACACGGCTGCTTCGACGAGAGCGGTCGGCTCGCCCCCGGGGAGCGCGCCGAGCAGCGGGTGTACTGGGGAGCGGGCCTCGACCCCTGGCAGGTCCGGAGCACGCGGGGCCGGATCATCGGCTGGGTCGTCGTGGACACGCCGCGCCGTGAATCCGGCGCCGTCTACCACGTCAGCGACGCAGAGCCGCGGCCCGGCAAGGCGACGACACCGCGCGTCACGCCGCACCCCGACCCGATGCGGTGATCCGGTCCCCGGCCGGGTGCGGGCGGCGCGGCGCGCTCTCGGGTGGGGCGGTGCTCCGGAAATCCGGCTGACACGGGGTCCTCGGGGCGGCAGGATGTCCGTTCGCCGTATCCGAGGAGTGAAAGGCAGTCCGCATGGCCCCTGCACCGCGAGCGACTCCCGAGCCGGCCGGTCCGCTCACCGCGGAGATGGTGGTGGACGCGGCCGCACCCGTGGCGCCGGCCCTCTCGCCGGACGGTCGCCTGGTCGCGCACGCGGTGGTCGCGCACCGGGGGAAGGACGGGCGGGCGAACAGCTCGATCCGGGTCGTCGCCGCCGACGGAAGCGCTGCCCCGCGCGGGTTGACCGACGGTACGGCCCGCGACGCCGACCCGAAGTGGTCGCCGGACTCGGCCGCGGTGTTCTTCACCTCCGACCGCGAGGAGCGGGGCACCGCCCAACTCCGGCGGATCCGGCTGGACGAAGGCGCGGGCGGTGAGGGTGGCGAGGGCACCGTCGAGGCGGAGTCCCTGACCAGTTGGCGCGGCGGCATCCTCGACCACCACCCGCTCGCCGACGGCCGCACCGTCGCACTGCTCGCTGAGGACGAGCCCACCGCGGAGGACGAACGCCGGGCCGCCGAGGGCGACGACGCGAAGGTCTGGGGCCGGCACCTCCCGGTCGCCCGGCTGCGCCTGCTCGACCTGGGGACCGGCGCGATCCGCACCGTGGACGGCCTCGGGGACCGCCACGTCGTGGAGGTGGCCCAGCGCCCCGACGGCGGCCCGCTGGCCGTGCTGAGCTGGGCCACTCCCGAGCTCGACCCCGGCGTCTTCACGGCGGAGCTGCATCTGGTCGACCCGGGGACGGCCGCCGTCCAGGACCTGGGCCCCGTCGGGTCCGAGGCCCATTCCCCGGTCTGGTGGAAGCACGACGGTGCGTGGCACCTGGCCCATCTGGCGGTGACCCCGGGGTACTTGGTGGGCGCGCTCGCCGTGATCGACACCGTCCCACCGGCGACCGGCCGGGCCGTCGGGCAGCGCGACCTCACGGCCGGCATGTCCGTCACCCCCACCGAGCTGGCGCAGGTCGCCGACGGTCCGCCGCTGGCGCTGTTCGCCGACGGGCTGGACACCGCGCTGTACCGGCTCGATCCGGAGTCGCTGCGGTTCCACGAGGTGTCCTGCGCGCCCGGCACGCTCGCCGCACTCACCGCGAGCCGCTCCGGAGAGACCGTCGCCGTGCTGGCGAGCACCGCGTACGAGCCGAAGAACGTCCACGCGGGACCTCCAACGGGCGGGCCGCTGCTCCGGCTCAGCGACACCAGCCCCGAACTGCGCGGGATCCGCTGGGGCGTTCAGGAACGCCTCGGCTACCGGGCGTCCGACGGGCTCGAGTTGGACGGCCTGCTGATCCTGCCCGCCGGCCGGACCCGGGAAGACGGCCCCTTCCCGCTCGTCACCCTCGTCCACGGCGGCCCCTACCACCGCTACGCCGACGACTTCGCGCTCAACCCGGTCGACTGCGGCCAGTGGCTGGCGTCGGCCGGCTACGCGGTCTTCCTGCCCAACCCCCGGGGCGGGTCCGGCCACGGCCACGCGTTCGCCGCCGTGGTGGCCGGGGCGGTGGGCGGCGACGAGTTCACCGACATCCTCGCCGGGATCGACCTCCTGGTCGCCGAGGGGGTCGCCGATCCCGGACGCCTGGGCATCTCCGGCTGGAGCCACGGCGGTTACACGGCGGCGTGGGCCGTCGGCCGGACCGACCGGTTCAAGGCCGCCGTGATGGGAGCGGGCATCAGCGACTGGGGCATGCAGGCCGGGACCGGCGACTGGGGAGCCCTGGACGCGGCGCTCGGCGGCAGCACCGGCTGGGACGGGCCGGGACCGCACGTCCACGACCGGAACAGCCCGATCTCCCACGTGTCCCGGATCCGCACGCCGGTCCTGATCCTGCACGGTGAGCAGGACACCAACGTCCCGCTCGGCCAGGCCGTCCACTTCCACCGCGCGCTGCGGCACTTCGGGGTCGACCACGAGTTCGTCGTCTACCCGCGGGAGGGCCACGGGCTCGACGAGCGCGCCCACCAGCTCGACGCGCTCCGGCGGGTACGGGCGTGGTTCGACCGCCGGCTGCGGCAGGTCGAGCAGGCCGTCCCCGGCGGGCGGTCACCGTCGGCGGCGTCCCGGTGATGACGGACGCCCTCGGGTGGGCCGCAGCCGTCGGGCCGTCCGAGAAAATGCCTGGTCGTGAGGACGGGGTCAGGAGGCAGGATGGGGGCATGACGTTGCCCACCCCCGTGCTGCCCGCCCCCGTACTTTCCACCGCCCGCCTGCGCCTGCGCCCCTTCACCGACGCCGACGCGGCCCCCCTCTTCGCGCTGCACAGCAACGCCCACGTGCTGCGCTACTGGGACTCCCCGCCGTGGACCGAACCGGCCCGCGCCCAGCGCTTCCTCGCCGTGTGCCAGGAGATGGCGGACGAGGGCACGGGCGCGCGGCTGGCCATCCAGCGCCTCTCCGACGGCGCGTTCATCGGCTGGTGCTGCCTGACCCGGTGGAACCCCGTCTACCGCAGCGCGTCCGTGGGCTACTGCTTCAACGAAGCCGCCTGGGGCCACGGTTACGCCACCGAAGCCGCCCACGCCCTCCTGACCTGGGCCTTCGACACCCTCGACCTGAACCGCGTCCAAGCCGAGACCGACACCCGCAACCTGGCCTCCGCCCGGGTCCTGGAAAAGCTCGGCTTCCTCCGCGAAGGAACCCTCCGGGAGGACTGCGTCGTGAACGGCGACGTCTCCGACTCCTGGGTCTTCGGCCTCCTCCGCCGCGACTGGCCCCCGTCGACGGTGCCGACCCCGGGCCGCTGAGTCATCCCGCCGCGGGCTGAGGGCTGTTGGGGACCCCTCCCGCGGAGGCGTCGGTAGAACGGGCCCATGACCGCATCGGAAACCATCACCCGCCGGCGTACGGCCCGGCTGTCCGCGGGGAGCGTCTGCGCCCTCGTGGCGCTCGCCGCCGTACTGGCCGGCTGCGGCACCGAGTCGGGCGACGACGCGGGAGCGGCCGCACCGACCACGCCGTCGCGTTCGGCCGAACCGTCCTCCGCCTCGCCGTCGCCCACGAAGTCCTCCGCCTCGCCGTCGCCGACCGCGGTGAAGCCGCTCAAGGTGTCGACGCCGGCCGAACTGCGGGGGTGTGCGGACGGACGCTGCACGGTCGTCGTGGCGAAGGGCACCGAAATCCCGTTCCGCGGGGGGCCGTTCACGGTGAGCGCCGTCGGTGCCGGAGGCGTGGACCTGACCTCGGTCGACGCGACCGGCTTCACCACCAACCTCCTGGGGCAGCGCCCCGACCAGGGCGGCCCCTCCACCGTCGACGACGTGTCGATCGCCGTCCTGACCATCGTGGGCGACACGGCGAAGCTCCGCCTCTTCCCGGCGAAGTAGCCCGACCGCCGAGCGGCCCCCGCCCTACCAGACGACGATCCCGCCGTTCCGGGCCTTGGCCCGCACCGCGGCGGCGACGATGTTGCCGAAGCGGTGTGTGACGTAGCGGAGTTCGTAACCGCTCCGGGCGGCGAGCCGGGCGAGATGGGGGCGGAGCATCTCGCACTCGGCGAGGAAGGCGTCGATCTCGTCGGGCTCGACGTAGAGGTCGCCGCCGTGGAGCGTCGGGAAGAACCGGGCGCCCAGGGCTCGCACCGTCTCGGCGCCCCACAGCTGGGTGCGGGTGCTCTCGAAGCCGGCCAGGGTGGCGCCGGACTCAGGGTCCTCCAGGAAATCGCGGCCGCCGTCGGGGCCGTGGACGAAGGTGTGCACCAGCAGGCTCATGGGGCCGATTCTCCGAGGCCGGCGGCGGCACGTCGAACGCATTGCGCGCTCTGCGGGGCTCGGGCCTCGGCCCCGCACGTTCCCCCGCTTGGGCGCCGGGGAAGTGCGGGGCCGGGCGAGGGGTCAGGCGGTGTGGAGGGAGAAGGTGCCGGTGACACCCACCAGGGCGAGGGTGCCGTTGTTGACAAGGACCAGGGTGACGTTGGGCACCCAGTGGGCGGTGTTGGTGGCCCACACGGGGGTGTTCGCGGGCGTGCAGAGGACGAGGTTGGCGTCGGTCTGCATGGCCAGGTGGTCCGCGCCCCGGCCCGGGGTGTTCGACGCCCACACGGCGTAGCCGTCGCTGGTGCGGCTCTCGACGAGGTTGCCGTCGCCCTGCACGAGCAGCCGGTACGCCCCGTTGGGCGAGCCGAACCGCTGCTCACAGCCGCGACCTTATCCACCCCACCTCAGCGGTACCGCGTCACGCGGTGGCGTGGCATGCTGAGGCCATGATCGAAAGAATCGAGTCCTCCGCCCGCCGATGAGCGGGGCGACCGGGCCGGGACGGCCCGCACCACGGACGCCACTCTTCACGTACGCCCTGGATCTGCACCGGCTGGCCCCGCACGAGCCGCTGCCGCGTGACGGGAACCCGTTTCCCGACGATGCCTCGCACTGTCGTCGCCCCAGGCCGAAGCCGCCGAAGGACCGGCGTTCGGTGGGCAAGGACGCGGCGCTCGTCCTGGACGCGCATTTCGCCCGTCCCGCCGCCCCGCCGAGCGAACTGGCCGACGCGTTCCACGACATCCACGTTCCGATTCAGCCCAACGAACACATCGCCGCCGCCGCTGAGCGGGCGGACCGGGAACGCGTCCGCGAGTCGGGTCGGTGGCTGGTCCGACACGCGACCGACCGCTGCGCGGTGACCGTCGGTCTCGCCCTGGTCGCGGCCGTGGGAACGGTCGACGACATTCCCCTGGTCCAAACGATCGGCCTGCTGTCGAACCACTTCGGCCCGCTCGCGGCGCACGCGTTGGAAAAGCAGCCGGGAGGCACCGAGGCCCTCCTCTGGCTCGCTGATCGCGTCGCCGGCTGGGGACGGGTCTACGTCGTCGAAGCCCTCTGCCGGCTCGACGATCCCGTTGCTCGGCCCTGGCTCCTCCGCAGGGCGTGCGACGGCGACTTCCTCAACGGCTACTTCGCCGGCAAGGTCGCTCGGACCGCCGTCCTCCACGAAGCCCTCGCCGAGCCTCACGTGGATGCCGAGATCACCGACCACATCTGCCTGCTGCTCCAGGTCTTGACCTACAGCCAAGGCATGGGCATGGCCCTCTCGGACTACCCCCACGCGGAGGAGGTGATGGCCGCGCACCTGCGCCACCTCAAGCGTTTGGCGCCCACTGCCCGTCGGTACCGCACCGTCGCGTGGCTGGCGGACAGTCTGGGTGAGGACGGTGACTCGGGGTCGATCGGACCTGTTCAGCGCTGGCAGCCCTACCGGGACGGCTATCTGGCGCTCCTCGACCGCGACGACTGGTGCGAGGCGGCGAGGAACGCGGTCGCGGTCGAGGACCCCGGGATCCTCCGCCTCCTCGAGACGCCTTCAGGCCGCCGGTTGCGCGCCTTCGCCGAACTCCCGTCGTCCGGCGAGGAGTAGGAAAGGCCAGGAGTACCGCCGCCCCGGCGAAGGGGTGGCCCGAGCACACCTGTCACGGCCCGCCGCACCCCACGGCGGGCCGCTTCTCGTCCGGCACGAGGAGGTGGTCGCGCCGGGAGCCCGCGGGGGGTCAGTGGAACTCGTGCACCACCTGGATCTCGCCGACGATGTGCGCGTTGAACTCGTCGAGCTGCTCGGCGGGGACCCACAGTTCGAGGATCGTCCGGCCGCCGGCCTGCTGGACGGGGTAGAAGATCGGCTGCTCCGGGAGGCGGGGCGGCCAGGCGCGCCAGCTCAGCTGCCGCACCAGCTCCAGCCCCTTCGGCCCCGTCGGACGCCACAGGGTCGTTGTCGCCGGCCGACTGGTCATGATCGCCGCTCTCTCGTCGTGGGCCCGCACGGGCGATGGCCCGGGGAAGCGGACGGTACCCCCTCAAGAAGCGGCCGGGCGAAGCAATAAAGGGGGGACCGCTCACGGGGATTCGCAAGACCGGCGTATAGTCGAATCCAAGTAATCGAGCCCGACTAATGTACCCGTGCAGCACCCGCACCCTGGAGCCCCATGCCCGCCCACCCGCGTCCGGCCGACGCCAAGCAGCCCACGTCATCCGACGCTCCCCCGAAGCGTCCCGCCAACGCCCTCGCCCTCGCCGTCCTCGGGCTGCTGCTGGAGCGGCCGAACCACCCCCACGCCCTGCTCGCCACGCTGCGCGAACGCGGCATGGAACGGGCGTTCAAGCTGACGACGGGTTCGCTCTACGACACGGTCCGCGCGCTCGCCCGGGACGGGTGGATCGAGGAGGACGGCACCGAGCGGATCGGCAACCGCCCGGCCCGGACCGTCTACCGCCACACCGCCGCCGGGCGGGACGGCTTCACGGACTGGCTCGACGAGCTGATCCGCGAACCCTCCCCCGAATACCCGCGGTTCCTCTCCGCCGTCGGCTACCTCGGCGCGCTGGGCCGCGTCCGCGCCGCGCAGGCGCTTCGCGAACGGGCCGCCGCGCTGCGGGAGTTGATCGCGGAGGGTGCCGAGGCCCACCGCGCGGCCCTCGAAGAGCACGGCGCGCCGCGCCTGTTCGTCATCGAGGCGGAGTACGCGGCCGCCATCGCGCGGGCCGAACTGGACTGGGTGGAGCGCACCGCCGACGAGATCGAGCGCGGGACGCTGACGTGGCCGAAGGCCGAGGCGGACCATGCCTGACGCCCCCGCGGAGGACGAGTTCGCCGACGTCCTGATAGCCGGCGCCGGGCCCGCCGGACTCGCGCTGGCCGGGGAGTTGGGACGCGCCGGGGTACGGACCCTGGTCCTGGAGCGCGAGCCCGAACCGCCCGGCTTCTGCCGCGGGTTCAATCTCAACGCCCGCAGCCTGGAACTGCTCGACCGCCGCGGTCTCGCCGACCGCCTCCTCGCCGAGGGCCCCACCGTCCCGACGACCGTGTTCGTCGGCCGATCCCGCCTCGACCTCGCCGCCATGCGCACGAAGCACCCGTACGTCCTCGGCATCCCCCAGACCCGCGTGGAAGAAGTGCTCGCCGAGCGGGCCGAGGCGTCGGGTGCGCGCATCGCCCGCGGCCGGCGCCTCACCGGGCTGCGGCAGGACGGGGACGGCGTGACGGCCGAAGTGGAGGGCGGGCCCGGCAAAGGCGGCGAGGACGGCGGCCCGTCCACCGCGCGCTGCCGCTGGCTGGTCGGCTGCGACGGCGGCCGCGGCACCGTCCGCAAAGCGGCCGGCATCGGCTTCCCGGGAACACCCGCGCGGAAGTTCACCCTGCTCGGGGACGTGGTGCTCGCCGACCCGGCGGCCGTCCCGTTCGGCCCCAACGCCGGGCCCGGCGGCGCCTCGGTGTTCGCGATCCCGCGCCCCGGGTACGTCCGCCTGCTCACCGCCGACCCGGCCCCGCCCGCGGACCCGCACGAGCCCGTGCCGCTCGACGCGTTCCAGCGCGCGGTCGAGGCCGCGCTGGGACGCCGGGCCGAGATCGCCGAGGCCCTGTGGCTGACCCGGTTCGGGGACGGCGCGCGGCTCGCCGAACGGTTCCGGGCGGGCCGGGTCCTGCTGGCCGGGGACGCCGCGCACATCCACCCGCCGGCCGGGGCGATCGGCGTCAACGCGGCGATCGACGACGCCGTCAACCTGGGCTGGAAGCTCGCCCTGGTGGCCCGGGGGCAGGCGCCGGACGCGCTGCTCGACACGTATCACGACGAGCGCCACGCGGCCGGCGCGCGCCTGCTCCGCAACACCCGCGCCCAGGCGGTGCTCGCGGGGGCAGCCGGCGACGACGACCGCCTCGCACCCGTCCGCGATCTGCTCGCCGAGTTGGCCGGGGCCGCGGAGACGGCCGGGCCGCTGGCCGAGGTGATCACGGGCGTCGGCACCCGCTATCCGTCCACCGGGGACCCCGCGCACCCGTGGGCGGGACGGATGGTGCCGGACGTCCCGCTGGACGGCGCGGACCGCCTCACCGCGCTCCTCGCCCGTACGGCCGGCGGTGTACTCCTCCTCGACGACGCGGCGAACCCTCCCGCACCGAGCGCCGCCCACCCCTGGGCGGACAGGGTCACCCCCGCCCGTACCCGCCCCCGTGTGCTGGAAGGCGCCGCCGCCGTCCTCGTCCGCCCCGACGGGCACGCGGCATGGATCGCCGCCCCGGCCCTACCCGCCGAAACGGCCGCACGGCAAGCGCACGCGGCCCTCACCCACTGGTTCGGGCCCCCGGCGACAACCCCCTGACCCCCGGCGGCGGGCGCTAGATGTGGGCCCGGATCTGCTGGACGGGGTGCCCGAGCGCATCGCCCAGCACGGCCGGCTCCTCCTCGCTGAACCAGGCCCGTTCAGGGTTCCAGACGGCGATCTCGAAGCGTGCGAACCCGCACGGCCAGTCGTACGTCAGCGCGTCCAGCGCCGTCGCGCCCCCGCAGCACGGCGTCTCGACCGCGAGCGTCGCGAACCCGTCCTCACTGCGCGCCTCAAGGAGGTCGGCCCACCACTCACCATCGATCGAGCCCCCGCACAACGGGCACCCGATCCGCTCCAGGTTCTCCCCGCGGTCCACGACGGTGAGCGTCTCGTGCCAGGTGACCTCGATCTCGACGTCCACCCCACCGCGCACCAGCTCGGCCACGACCGCCGCGAGCCGACCGGCCGCGGCCTCGTCCGGCCGCCAGTGCGGGTCGGCGGGAATCACCGACAGCACGTCGTCGCTCATGAGAACTCGCTTCGCGGCCGGGACGGGCCGCTGCCGGCCGCGGGTGCGGGTGCGGGGTCAGACGGTGGGGTCGGCGGTCGCGCAGGCGGCGCAGGTGCCGACGATCTCCATGGTGTGGGCGACGTCCACGAAGCCGTGTTCCGCGGCGACCGCGTCGGCCCACTTCTCGACGGCGGGGCCCTCGACCTCGACCGCCTTGCCGCAGGAGCGGCAGACGAGGTGGTGGTGGTGGCCCCCGCCGGAGCAGCGGCGGTAGACGGACTCGCCCTCGCCGGTGCGCAGGACGTCGACCTCGCCGGCGTCGGCGAGCGACTGGAGGGTCCGGTAGACGGTGGTGAGGCCGACCGAGTCGCCGCGGTGCCGGAGGATGTCGTGCAGCTCCTGGGCGCTGCGGAACTCGTCGACCTCCGCGAGGGCCGCGGCCACCGCCGCCCGCTGCCGGGTGGAGCGTCCGCGCACGGGCTGCTTGGTGCTCACCGGTTGCCTCCCTTTCGGTCGTCGCGCCAGATGCTCGCGCACCTGTCCGGGAGGCCCCATTGTGCCAGCCGGGACCGGCCGCAACGGCCCGCTCACGCCGACACTCACACCCGGACCTCCACATCCAGCATGCCCGACTCGCGGGCCACGGCGGCCGCGGCCCGGGCGCGTCGTACCGCCAGTGGCGCGGCGATCGCGGCCATGACCAGGAAGATCGCCATCGAGGCCAGCACGATGCTGGCGCCCGGCGGCACGTCCACGTAGTAGGAGAAGACGGTGCCGGACAGTGACACCACGACACCGATCGTGACCGACACCGCGAGCGTCCACGCGAAGCCGCGGGTGATCTGCTGGGCGGCCGCCACCGGGATCACCATCAGCGCGCTGACCAGCAGCAGCCCGACCGCCCGCATGGCGACGGTGACGGTGACCGCCGCGGTCACCGCGAGCAGCAGGTTCAGCGCCCGCACGGGCAGCCCGCTGACCCGGGCGAACTCCTCGTCCTGGCACACCGCGAACAGCTGCCGCCGCAGCCCCAGCACCACGAGCAGCACGAACACGGCGAGCCCGATCATCGGCGGGATGTCCCCCGGCGAGACCGTGCTGATCGAGCCGAAGAGATACGTCGTGAGGTTGGCGTTGGAACCGTTCGGCGCGAGGTAGATGATCATCACACCGCCGGACATGCCCCCGTAGAAGAGCATGGCCAGCGCGATGTCCCCGCGCGCCTTGGCGTACGAGCGGATCAGCTCCATGCCGATCGCGCCGACCGCGGAGACCGCCACGGCCATCCACACCGGGCTGACCTGGAGCAGGAAGCCCAGCGCCACCCCGGTCAGGGCCACGTGCCCGATCCCGTCGCCCATGATCGCCTGACGGCGCTGCACCAGGAAGATGCCGACGGCCGGGGCGGTGATCCCCACCAGCAGCGCCGCGAGCAACGCCCGCTGCATGAACGCGTAGTCGAGGATCTCCATCAGCGCACCAGCCCCTTCGTGTGCGGCACGCCGGAGTGCGGGTGCACGTGGTCGTGGCCGGGCAGGGCGTGCTGCCCGACACCGGGCGGCGGCGCGCCCTCGTACGCGACCCGGCCGTCGCGCAGCACCACGGCCCGGTCGATCAGCGGCTCCAGCGGCCCGAGTTCGTGCAGCACCAGCAGCACCGAGACACCGGCGGCGACCTGCGTGCGCAGGGTGTCGGCGAGCACGTCCTGGCCGGCCAGGTCCACCCCGGCCATCGGCTCGTCCATGATCAGCAGTTCGGGTTCGGCGGCCAGCGCGCGGGCGATGAGCACCCGCTGGTGCTGCCCGCCGGACAGCGCGTCCACCGAGTCCTTCGCCCGGTCTGCCATGCCCACCAGCTCCAGCGCGCGGCGCACCGCGTCCCGGTCGGCGCGGCCGGGCGGCCGCAGCCGCGTCCGCGACAGCCGCCCGGAGGAGACGACCTCGCGGACGGTGGCGGGCACGCCGCCGGCCGCGGTGGTGCGCTGCGGCACGTACCCGATCCGGGCCCAGTCGCGGAACCGGTCGCCGGGGGTGCCGAACAGCTCCCACTCCCCCGCCGACAGCCGCACCTGCCCGACCACGGCCCGCACGGCCGTGGACTTGCCGGAGCCGTTCGCGCCGAGCAGCGCCACGACCTCGCCGCGGCCGACCTCCAGGTCGACCCCGTGCAGCACCGGGCGCGCGCCGAGGGAGGCGGTCGCGCCGCGCAGCCGGGCGACGGTCTCCGTGCCGCCGGTGCCGGCGGTCCGGCCGGCGCCGTGGTCGGCGGCCGCGGGCGTCACTTCGTCACCCCGAGCGCGGCCTGGAGGGCGCGCAGGTTGCTCTGCTGCACCTGGAAGTAGTCGTGGCCGCGGGACTTCGCGGTGATGCCCTCGATCGGGTCGAGCACGTCCGTCTTGAGGTGCAGGTCGCCGGCCATCGTCTTGGCGGTCTTGTCGCTGACCAGCGTCTCGAAGAAGACGGTGGTGACGTGCTCGCGCTCGGCGAGGTCCTGGAGCGCCTTCATCCGGGCGGCGCTGGGCTCGCTCTCCGGGTCGATGCCGTTGATCGCCTCCTCGACCAGGCCGTAGCGCTCGGCGAGGTAGCCGAAGGCGGCGTGGGTAGTCACGAAGGTGTCGGAGATACGATTCTTCAGCCCGTTGGCGAAGTCGGTGTTCAGAGCGTCCAGCTTGCCGACGAGCGTCGCGGTGTTCTGCTTGTAGACGGCCGCGTGCTTCGGGTCGGCCTGCTCCAGCGTGGCGCCGACCCCCTTGGCGACGGCGGCGTACCGCACCGGGTCGAGCCAGATGTGCGGGTCGGCGCCCGCGCCGTCCTCGCTCTTGCCGCCCGAGCCGTTGTCGCCGGTGGTGTGGTGGCGGCCGTCGACCTCGGTGCCGTGGTCCTCCATCGAGGTCAGCTTCGCGGCGTCCACGGTGTGCTTGACGCCGGACTGCTTGATCGCGTCGTCCACCGCGGGCTGGAGCCCGTGCAGGTAGACGATGACGTCCGCGCGGCTGAGCGCGGCGATCTGGCGCGGGGCGAGCTCCAGGTCGTGCGGCTCCACGCCGGGCTTGGTGAGGTCGGTGACGTCGACGTACTGGCCGCCGATCTGCCCGGCCAGGAACTCCAGGGGGTAGAACGAGGCGGTGACGTGCAGCTTCCCGTCGTTCTTGGCGTCGGCCGAGGGGTCCGCGGAGCAGGCGGCCAGGGCCGGCAGGGCGAGGGCGGCCGCCGTGGCGACGGCTACGGCGGAGGCGGTGCGTATGGCGCGCGGGCGGCGGCGGCACTTCTTCATGACTGTCATTTTCAACAAAGATGGAAACGATTGTCAATTCTGGTCCGAGGGGTGGACGGGGGGCTGGACGGGGGCGGGCGCGGGCGGGGCGGGGGTGGTCGGCGCGGGCCTGGCGCGGCCGGGGCGCGGGCTCACTCAGCGGGTGCGGGCGCTCACGGCGCGCAAGACGTGAGCCCATCGCGCGGCGCCGGAGACCGGTCCGCCGCGTCCGCACCCTTGCCGTCCGGCGAATGGATTTGATACCGGCCCCCGAGCCGCCGGTAATCTGGGACAACTGGACCCCCCGTCGTACTGAAGAGAGCACCGTGGCCGCCGACAAGATCGACACCATCGTCAGCCTGAGCAAGCGCCGTGGCTTCGTTTTCCCGAGCAGTGAGATCTACGGTGGCTCCCGGGCCGCCTGGGACTACGGGCCACTGGGCGTCGAGCTCAAGGAGAACATCAAGCGCCAGTGGTGGCGTGCCATGGTGACCTCGCGCGACGACGTGGTGGGTATCGACTCGTCGGTGATCCTCGCGCCCGAGGTGTGGGTCGCCTCCGGCCACGTCGCCACCTTCTCCGACCCGCTGACCGAGTGCACCTCCTGCCACAAGCGCTACCGCGCGGACCACCTGGAGGAGGCGTACGAGGCCAAGCACGGCAAGCTGCCGCTGAACGGCCTGGCCGACATCAACTGCCCGCACTGCGGCACCAAGGGCGCGTTCACCGAGCCCAAGCAGTTCTCCGGCATGCTCCAGACGCACCTCGGCCCGACGCAGGACGCCGGCTCGGTGGCGTACCTGCGGCCCGAGACCGCGCAGGGCATCTTCGTGAACTTCGCGCAGGTGCAGACGACTTCGCGGCGGAAGCCGCCGTTCGGCATCGCGCAGATGGGCAAGTCGTTCCGCAACGAGATCACGCCCGGCAACTTCATCTTCCGCACCCGCGAGTTCGAGCAGATGGAGATGGAGTTCTTCGTCAAGCCGGGCGAGGACGAGACGTGGCACGAGTACTGGATGCAGGAGCGGTGGAACTGGTACACCGGCCTCGGCATCCGCGAGGAGAACATCCGGTGGTACGACCACCCCAAGGAGAAGCTCTCCCACTACTCCAAGCGCACCGCTGACATCGAGTACCGCTTCAACTTCGGCGGCCAGGAGTTCAGCGAGTTGGAGGGCGTCGCCAACCGGACCGACTACGACCTGTCCTCCCACGCGAAGGCGTCCGGCCAGGACCTGTCGTACTTCGACCAGGAGGCCGGCGAGCGCTGGTTCCCCTACGTCATCGAGCCCGCGGCCGGCGTGAACCGGGCGATGCTCGCGTTCATGCTCGACGCGTACAACGAGGACGAGGCGCCCAACGCGAAGGGTGTCATGGAGAAGCGGACGGTCATGCGGCTCGACCCCCGCCTGGCCCCCGTCAAGGTCGCCGTCCTCCCCCTCTCCCGCAACCCCCAGCTCTCCCCCAAGGCCAAGGGCCTCGCCGGGGCCCTGCGCGCCCACTGGAACATCGAGTTCGACGACGCCGGCGCGATCGGCCGCCGCTACCGCCGCCAGGACGAGATCGGCACGCCGTTCTGCGTCACCGTCGACTTCGACACCCTTGAGGACAACGCGGTCACCGTCCGCGAGCGGGACACGATGAAGCAGGAGCGTGTCTCCCTCGACCAGGTCGAGACCTACCTGGCCACCCGCCTCCTGGGCTGCTAGGTCCCCCACCCCGACGCCGGGCGGCCCCGCACACCGCGGGCGCCGCCCGGCGTCGCGTTCCCGTCCTCACCCCGCGGCGAGGGGCCGCCCGGGAGCGGTGGGAGCAGTGGGAGCCGCGGCCGCCGGCAGGCCGAGCGGGACGTGGAGCGCGGCGATCTGGACACGAAGGCCGCGGCGTTCGCCCTGGCCGAGCGGCTCACCGGTGTGCGGGTGACGGACGAGCTCGTCCGGGACGCCGTGTACGAGCTCGGGCTCGTGCCGGACGAGCCCGCGGGATGACCCCCGCGGCACCGGGCGGGCTCGCGACCGGCGAGCCCGCCCGGGCGTTCGTCGAACGTCAGGAGCAGGTGACGATCAGCGAGGTCAGGACCGTGCAGGTGCGGGTGGCGCGGTCGTTGGAGGCGGTGGGGTCGAGGGGCGAGCCGGCGGTGCGGGTGGCCGTCACCGCGTAGGGCAGGTTGAGGCTGAGCAGCCCGATCGAGACCGTGAAGTGGCGGGTCACGGAGGCGCCCGAGGCCAGGGAGCCGACCGTGCAGGTGACCGCGCCGGAGGTCGGCGAGCAGTCGGTCGAGGTACCGGACAGCGGGGTCGGCAGCGCGGCCCGGACGGTGGCGGAGGTCAGGGCCGAGGGGCCGTGGTTGGTGATCGTCAGGGTGTAGGTGATGTGCCCGCCGAGCAGGCCGGGCTTCGGGGTGGCCGAGAGGGAGACGGCCACGTCGGCGCGCAGGTCGGCGGCCTCGTACGTGTAGCGGTCGGCCGGACCGGTGGCGCTGGTGCCCGCCGGAGTCG
Organism: uncultured Actinomycetota bacterium; assembly: GCA_963756705.1. Classification (GTDB taxonomy): domain Bacteria; phylum Actinomycetota; class Actinomycetes; order Streptomycetales; family Streptomycetaceae; genus Actinacidiphila. The sequence continues at coordinate 169,879 of CAVWOS010000016.1, forward strand.
TGACCCGGACGTCCACCGTCGTGCCCGCATCGCCCGCCGGCACGGTCACGGTGCACGACGTGTCCGTGCACCTCACGTCCTCCGCCGCGTTACCGGACCCGAACGTGACGGCCGTCGCACCCGCCAGAGACGTCCCGGAGACGGTGACGGTGCCGCCGCCCGCCGCCGGACCGGAGTCGGGGCTGACCGAGGTGACCGCGGGCGCGGGCGGCGGGGTGGTGCCGGCGGCGGCGGAGATCGCCACGCCCGCCGGGTTGCGGCCGACCGGGGTCGCGCCGGTGACCGTGGCGGAGGCGGTGTCGATGACGGACACGTCGTTGCCGCCGAGGTCGGTGACGTAGGCGCGGGAGCCGTCGGGGGTGAGGGCGACGCCCTGCGGGTTGGCGCCGACGGGAATGGTCGCGGTGACCGTCGCGGACGCGGTGTCGAGCACCGAGACGCTGTTGGCGGGGCCGCCCGCGAGGTAGACGCTCGCTCCGTCGGGGGAGACCGCCAGCGCGTAGGGCGCGGCGGCGGTGGGAACGGTGGTGGTCACCGTGTCGGTGGCGGTGTCGATCACGGCGACCGCGGAGCCGTTGACGTCGGCGACGTACGCCGTCGCACCGTCCGGGCTGATCCCTAGGGCGATCGGGAAGGTCCCTGCGGGGATGGTCGCGGTCACCGCGTTGGTGGCGGTGTCGACGACCGAGACGCTGCCGCTGCTGCTCGCGACGTAGACCCGGGAGCCGTCGGGCGTGACGGCGAGCGCGTCGGGGCCGGAGGCGACGGGGACGCTCGCGACCACCGTGTCGGTCGCGGCGTCGATGACGGTGACGGCGGAGCCGCCGAGGTCGGCGACGTAGGCGAGGCCGCTGTCCGGGGTGACCGCGACGGCGGTGGGGCTGCTGCCGACCGGGACGGTCGCCGTCACGGTGCCGGTCGCGGTGTCGATCACGGACACGGCGTTGGACCCGAGGTCGGGTACGTAGACGCGGGTGCCGTCGGGCGCGGCCGCCGGGCCCTGGGGGATGCCCCCGACCGGCACGGTGGCCGTCACGGCGCCGTTCGCCGTGTCCAGCACGGAGACGGTGTTGTCGCTGGCGTTGGCGACGTAGGCGGCGGGCGCGCCGGCGTGGGCGGTCAGGGCCTGGGCGGGCGGCGAGCCCAGGGCGACGACCCCGGTGAGGGCCAGCGCGCCGGCGGCCGCCGCCGCGGCGGCTCGTGGCAGCGGTCTGAGACGTACGCCGTGGGCACGGGTGGTCGAGGTCATGGGCAACTCCCCCCTCGCGGGTCGCCCGCGGCGGCGGGCGCCGGTGGGGCCCGTCGAACCGTCGCGGTGCGGATGTCACGGAACCCGCCGGCCCGTCCGCGGCGGCGGCGCCGCCCGCGGAACCCCCCACCACGGGACCGCCCGCTCCCCACGCGCGCGACCCCGACCGGGAACACCCGTGCCGGGGCACGGTTGCCGAATGCGATGTTCCGCGCACGGTACGTTGCCACGCGCGGGCGTACGCCGCACCGGATTCCATGCAATTGGCCGATCTCCGGGAGGAATTGGCCGGTCCGCAAACCGGCGGCGGCCGGCTCCCGCGGGCCGCGGTCCACCCGCCGCCCGGTCACCGTCACCGTCGGCCGCGCGCGCCCGGCACCCGGCACCCGGCACCCGGCACCGGAGCAGGGCCGGTCACGGCCGGTGCGCGCGCGGGAGCCGCCCCCGTCACGGCGACGCCGTCCAGCCGCTTGACCGCCCCAGGCCGACCGGCCCGTTGGAACACACCGGACCCCTCACCGGGTCCGGCCCGGCGGGCGGGACGAGCCCTAACCCTCCTCGATGGGCGACTCGTTGGGCATCGCGGCCCCGAACCGCCGGTCGCGCCGCGCGTAGTCGAGGCAGGCCCGCCACAGATCGCGGCGGTCGAAGTCCGGCCAGAGCACGTCCTGGAACACCATCTCGGCGTAACTGGACTGCCAGATCAGGTAGTTGGAGGTGCGCTGCTCGCCGCTCGGGCGCAGGAAGAGGTCCACGTCGGGCATGTCGGGGTAGTAGAGGTACTTCCCGAACGTCTTCTCGTTGACCTTGGACGGGTCCAGCTTGCCGGCGGCGACGTCGCGGGCGATGGCCTGGGCGGCGTCCGCGATCTCGGCGCGCCCGCCGTAGTTGAGGCAGAAGTAGAGCGTCATCGCGTCGTTGCCGACGGTCTGCTCCTGGGCGACCTGGAGTTCCTGCACCACGGACTTCCACATCTTCGGCATGCGCCCCACCCACCGGATGCGGATGCCGAGTTCGTCCATCTCGTCGCGGCGGCGCCGGATCACGTCCCGGTTGAAGTTCATCAGGAAGCGCACCTCGTCCGGCGACCGCTTCCAGTTCTCCGTGGAGAAGGCGTACAGCGAGAGGTTCTTGACGCCGATCTCCAGGCAGCCCTTGAGCACGTCCAGCACGACGCCCTCGCCGACCTTGTGGCCCTCGGTGCGGGGCAGCCCGCGCTCCTTGGCCCAGCGCCCGTTGCCGTCCATCACCACCGCGACGTGCTGCGGCACGAGTTCCCCGGGGATCTTCGGCGGCCGGGCCCCGGACGGGTGCGGGTCGGGCGTGCGGTACGAGGTGCGGTGACGGTTGAGGATCCCGCGACGTGCCATGGGGGTGCTTCTCCTGCCGGCTCGAGGGCCACGTGCTCCGGGCCCGCTGCTCGGGGGCCCTGCTGCTGCGACGGATCGGTTGCGATGGGTCGGGTTCTGGCTACTTCTCCACGAAGCGCAGCGACCGCAGGCCGCGCTCCAGGTGCCACTGGAGGTAGGCCGCGACCAGTCCGCTGCCCTCCCGGCAGTGCCGGGGCTCGCACGCGTCCGCGGTCTCCCAGTCACCGCCCAGCAGCGCGCCGAGCAGTTCCAGTGACTCCCGTGAGGGTACGACGCTTCCGGGCACCCGGCACTCGCCGCAGACGACTCCTCCCGCGCCGACCGAAAAGAGCCGGTTCGGTCCGGCCATCCCGCACTTCGCGCAGTCGTCGAAGCTGGGCGCGTAGCCGTTGACGGCCAGCGAGCGCAGCAGGAAGGCGTCGAGCACCAGCCGCGGGTCGTGCTCGCCGCCTGCCAGCGTGCGCAGCGCCCCCACCAGCAGCAGGTACTGCTGCACCGCGGGCTCGCCCTCGTGGTCGGTGAACCGCTCGGCCGTCTCCAGCATCGCGGTGCCGGCGGTGTAGCGCTCGTAGTCGGTGACGATGTCGCCGCCGTAGGGCGCGATGGTCTCGCCCTGGGTGCACAGCGGCAGCCCGCGCCCGAGCAACTCCCCGCCGCGGGCGAAGAACTGCACGTCGACGTGGCTGAACGGCTCCAGCCGGGCGCCGAACTTCGACTTGGTGCGCCGCACCCCGCGGGCCACCGCGCGCACCCGGCCGTTGCGGCGGGTGAGCAGGGTGATGATCCGGTCCGCCTCACCCAGCTTCTGGGTGCGCAGCACGATGCCGTCGTCGCGGAACAGACTCATGGCGCCATTCTCGCCTACGGAGCCCTGATCCCGGTCCGGGCCCTGCCGCCCTCTCCGGTGCCGGCCCGGGAGGGGGCCCAGGGCGGCCCGGGATCGGCCCCACGCGGGCCGGTGTACGGCTCAGGACGCCGTCGCGGCAGCCCTCAGCAGCCGGTCGATGTCATTGGTGTGCAGCGACAGGCAGCGCCCGACCGCCTCCAGCACCTCCCGCTCGGCCGTCGAGTACGGCCCGTCGGCGAGCGCGATGTGGGCGCCCTGGAGCAGCACCCGCTCCCGGCCCTGCCGCACGAGGTGGTCCGACAGCGGCTCCAGCGCCTCGTGCAGCTCGATGGACAGCCAGCTGCCGCAGGCGTCCAGCGGCTCGGTGAAGGAGTGCGGGCCCAGCTCCTCGGAGCGGCGGAACCGGCCCTCGTCGGCGACGATCGCCGCGAGCAGGCCGAGCAACTGCTCCTCGGTGCAGTCGCTGAAGCCGGCCGCGCGGACCGCGCCGACCGCGGCCTCCCGGGTGGCCTTCGCGGAGGCGCCGCCCGCGGTGAGGAGGGCCAGCGCGATGGTGTGCACGGCGTCCCGCAGCATCGCCGAGAAGCGGGTGGTGGTCGGGCAGCCCAGCGCCTCGGAGCCGTAGTGCCGGCGGCAGGCGGTGCACTCGATGACGCTGCCGGCCGGGCCGCGCGAGAGCAGCGGCACGCCGAGCACGGTCAGCCTGCGGGTTCCGGTTCTGCGGTGGTAGGCGCGGTCGCCGCCGCACTCGGGGCAGTAGAACTCGCCGTCGTCCTCGGTGTGCCAGGACACGCGCACGCCCCAGATCGGCCCCAGATTCATCGCACCCTCCGGCGTCCTCGTCCCGGTACGCACCCATGTCGGCCCGTACTACGTGCGCGTGAACGCTGCGGCAACGGTGCCGTACGACGTGATGTTAGCCACAGGCGAGGGGCTCGGTCAGTACCGCGTAGGGGGGCAATTCACGGTCGGCAAGGCGGGAGAACCCGGATTGACGTGATTTCGGCCGCCGTGCGGCCCGCCCGAAGTCGCTCCCGCGCTCCGGAACGGGCGTTCCGGCCGGTCGGGACAAGGACTGGAGGGGGCGAGGCAGTGAGCCGGGAAGCAACGGGGGACGACGGGGAGGAGACGGAACCGGCCGGGCGGGTTCCCCCGCTCGGGGAACCCGCCCGGGAGTGTCAGCGGCCCGCGCGGTTGACGGCGGAGACCACGGCCTGGAGCGAGGCGCGGGTGGTGTTGGGGTCGATGCCGATGCCCCACAGCACCCGGCCGTCGATCGCGCACTCGATGTAGGCGGCGGCCCGCGCCGAGGCGCCCTCGCTCAGGGTGTGCTCGGTGTAGTCCAGCAGCCGGGCGTCCACGCCGATGCCGGCCAGCGCGTCGAAGAACGCGGAGATCGGGCCGTTGCCGGTGCCGTTGAGGGTGGTGGACGTGCCGTCGACCACGGCCTCCACGGTCAGCGCGTCGGTGCCGTCGCTGGAGGAGGAGGTCTGCGCGGAGCTCAGCGAGATCCGGCCCCACGGGTTGTCCGGGGTCGGCAGGTACTCGTCGCGGAAGACGCCCCAGATCGCGGCCGGGGTGATCTCGCCGCCCTCGGTGTCGGTCTTGGCCTGGATGATCCGCGAGAACTCGATCTGCATCCGGCGCGGCAGGTCCAGCTTGTGCTCGTTCTTCAGCACGTAGGCGACGCCGCCCTTGCCGGACTGGGAGTTGACCCGGATCACGGCCTCGTAGGAGCGGCCGACGTCCTTGGGGTCGATCGGCAGGTAGGGGACGGCCCACTCGAGCTCGTCGACGGTCTTGCCGGCCGCCGTGGCGGCGACCTCCATCGCCTCGAAGCCCTTCTTGATGGCGTCCTGGTGGGAACCGGAGAAGGACGTGTAGACCAGGTCGCCCGCGTACGGGTGGCGCGGGTGGATCTCCATCTGGTTGCAGTACTCGGCGGTACGACGGATCTCGTCGATCTGCGAGAAGTCGATCTGCGGGTCGACGCCCTGGCTGAAGAGGTTCATGCCCAGGGTGACCAGGTCCACGTTGCCGGTGCGCTCGCCCTGGCCGAACAGGCAGCCCTCGATGCGGTCGGCGCCGGCCATCAGGGCCAGCTCGGCGGCGGCCACGGCGGTGCCGCGGTCGTTGTGCGGGTGCACCGACAGGCACACGTACTCCCGCCGGGACAGGTGGCGGGACATCCACTCGAAGCGGTCGGCGTGCGTGGAGGGCGTCGAACGCTCCACGGTGGCGGGCAGGTTGAGGATGATCTCGCGGCCCTCCTCGGGCTGCCAGACGTCCATCACGCCCTCGCAGACCTCCAGGGCGAAGTCCAGCTCGGTGTCGGTGAAGATCTCCGGGCTGTACTGGTAGCCGAAGACCGTCTCGTCGCCGAGGATCTTGTCGGCGTACTCCATCACCAGCCGGGTGCCGTCCACCGCGATCTGCCGGACCTGGTCGCGGCTGCCGCGGAAGACCACCCGGCGGAAGACGGGGGCGGTGGCGTTGTACAGGTGCACGGTGGCCCGGCGTGCGCCGACCAGGGACTCCACGGTCCGCTCGATCAGCTCCTCGCGCGCCTGGGTCAGCACCGAGATGGTGACGTCCTCGGGGATCGCGTCCTGCTCGATGATGGAGCGCACGAAGTCGAAGTCGGTCTGCCCGGAGGAGGGGAAGCCGACCTCGATCTCCTTGTAGCCCATGCGTACCAGCAGGTCGAACATCTCGCGCTTGCGGGCGGGCGACATGGGGTCGATCAGCGCCTGGTTGCCGTCCCGCAGGTCGGTGGACAGCCAGCGCGGGGCCTTGGTGACGCGGACGTCGGGCCAGGTGCGGTCGGGCAGGTCCACCTGCTCGTACCGGCCGTACTTGTGGATCGGCATCGCCGTGGGGCGCTGGGTGACGGTCGCCGCGGTGATGGGCGTGGCACGGCCGACGCGATGGGGCTGGGACATGGGACTCGGGGCTCCTCGGGGGGTCCGCTGAGGGGACGGCCGACGGCTGGGGGCAACGCCGAACTCCGCGGGGAGGGGGCCGGCCTGTCGACTACAGACCCTCGCCGCGGCGGCTAAGAAGAAGCAGCCCGAAACGCATGATGCGAACGACCTTAGCCGACGCCGGACGGTTTCACGCATCCCGCGTGACGATCCTCTCAGCATGCAAGACGGGTCGGCCGCGCCCGGGCACGGGCGGGGGACGGTCGGGCCCCCGCCCGAACGGAGCCGCCGCCCCGGCGGGGCCCGAGGGCCGGGCCCAGCGGCAACGGCCGCCCCGGGCAGAGCCGCCCGGAGCCTGCCGGCCGGCGGCGACCGGCTGCCGGGCCCTGCGGTGGGCCCGCGCCGTCCACCCCGTGGGACGGCGTCCCTCTTTCTCGTGGTTGGCGCGGCGGGACGGTGACAGTCCGTAGTCGCATGTGCGACATTGCGTACATGGGAGTTTTCTGCACGATCGTGCCGCCGCACATCCTGGACAAGCTGGCCGCGACCGACGACCCGGAGCTGTCCGGGCCCGCCCGCGGCGACCCTGGAACACGACGCCCGGCACCGCGCCAGGCGCCGGGTGAACGCCGTGGCGGGCGTGCCCGGCCCCGCCGCGGAGCCCGCACCCGCCGACCACCCGCTGCGCACGATCCACGACGCCAAGCACGGGCAGGACCTGCCCGGCCGCAAGGTGCTCGCCGAGGGCGGCGAGCAGTCGAAGGACGCGAGCGTCAACCGGGCGTACGCCGGGCTCGGCGCGACCTTCGAGACGTACCTCAAGGCGTACGGCCGGCACTCCATCGACGGCGGCGGGCTGCCGCTGAACGCCAGCGTGCACTACCTCTACGGCTACAACAACGCCTTCTGGGACGGCCACCAGATGGTCTTCGGGGACGGCGACGGGAAGATCTTCCTCGACTTCACCATCCCGGTCGACGTGATCGGGCACGAACTGACCCACGGCGTCACGCAGTACACCGCCAACCTCGACTACCACGGGCAGTCCGGCGCGCTCAACGAGTCGGTCTCCGACGTCTTCGGCAGCCTCATCAAGCAGTACAGCCTCGGGCAGACCGCCGACCAGGCGGACTGGCTGATCGGCGCCGGGCTGCTGGCGCCCGGCGTGCACGGCCAGGCGCTGCGCTCCATGCGGGCCCCCGGCACGGCCTACGACGACCCGCGGCTGGGCAAGGACCCGCAGCCGGCCACCATGGCCGACTTCTACACCGGGTCGCAGGACGAGGGCGGGGTGCACATCAACTCCGGCATCCCCAACCACGCCTTCTACCTGGTGGCCGCGGCGCTGGGCGGCCACGCCTGGGAGTCCGCCGGGCGGATCTGGTACGACACGCTCACCGGCGGCTCGCTCGCCTCCGACGCCGACTTCGCCGCCTTCGGCACGGCCACGGTCGCCGCGGCCCGGGCGCGCTACGGTGAGGGGGCCGAGGTCCAGGCGGTCCGGGCGGCGTGGAGCACGGTCGGCGTGGCCCTCGGCGACACCCCGGACGCCCCCGGCACCGGAGTCCCCCGTCAGCAGCCCGGTGAGCAGACCCAGGAGGCGTGAGGCGCATGCGCATCGAGGTGGTCCGCTCCGGCGGCTTCGCGGCGATCGAGCGCCGCGCCGCGGTCGAGACGGCGGGCCACCCCGACGCGGCGCTCCTGGAGTCCCTGGCCGCCGCGGCCCTGGCTCCCGCGGCGCCGCCGTCCGGCCCGGGCGTGCCGGACGGCTTCCGCTACACCATCACCGCCGGCCCCCGCACCGTCCACTGCGCGGAGCCCCGTCTCACCGCGGCCCAGCGGGAGTTGATCGCCCTGGTGCTGGACGAGACGGCCTGAGCGGGGTGTTCGGGAGTCGGCCGGAGCACGGGCCCGAGCCCGGGGCCGGACCGGTCAACCGCCCAGTTTGGTGATCATGTTGTGGATCGACTCCAGCTGGGCGCCGCCCTTGATCGGGTAGTTGGTCGCGCCGAGGTAGCCCCACCAGTCCCAGCAGTCGTAGGGGTTGACGGCGCTGGAGGTGGCCTGCGGGTACAGCACGATCATGTGGTTGGTGTCGGCGTACTGGTCGAGGTTGGCGCGGTCGACGAAGGCGGTGCCGACGTCGCTGTAGCCCTGCTCGCAGCCGTGCAGGGCGACCATGAGGCGGCAGCTCTGCGTGGCGGAGCAGGCGGAGGGGACGTACGCGAACCCGGAGTCGTCCATGCTCAGGGCGTTCGCCCAGCCGCCCACCGCGTACGCGTCCTGGTCGAACTTGATCAGCCGGCCGGTGAGGGCGCCGGTGTTGGGAGCGGTGACGGTGCCGAAGAGCTTCTGCAGCAGGGTGCCCTCCGGGTCCGTGCCGCAGTTGTCGAGGAACGGCGAGGCGGTGGCGCCGCAGGCGAGGGTGCCGTACGGGGTGACCCAGCCGTGCCCGGCCGCGGAGCCGCTGTCGTACGTGACGTTGGCGCCGAAGTGGCGGTAGAAGGACACGGCGTCGTCGCTCACCGACGCCTTGACGACGGTGTCGTTGCCGCCGTGGAAGACGTACATCGGCTTGCCCGAGAGGTTGCCGACCGGGTCGATCCAGCCGTAGGACGACCACAGCGAGGCGTCGGCCTCCAGCGTGGGCAGGTAGGTCGGGGAGGTGTTGTCGCCGCAGCCGGCCAGGGCCTGGGCCGCGTTGTTCTGCGCGCAGTAGTACGGGCCGGTGCCGAACACGGCCAGGCCCTTGACCGTGTGCGAGTACGCCACTTGGAGTTGGCCGGCCATGTACGCGCCGGCCGAGATCCCGGCGACGTACACGCCGGAGACGGCGTACCGGCTCAGGTCGCCCGCGACGGGCGTCACGGTGTGGAGCGTCGCGGTGGCGGGGGTGGCGGTTGTGCGGGGCCCGTCCGCCGCGTGGGCGGCCGCGCCGGGCACCAGCAGGGCCAGCAGCGCGGCGAGCACGGCGGCCGGCGCCCGCCACACCGTACGGGGACGCCGCCTCCTCGGCGGTGCCATCGGCTGGGTCATCGTGTGCTCCCTCCCTCGTGGGGGCGGCACCCGGCCCTGGAGCATCGCCCGGACCGGGCCGGAGTGCGCCGCCCCGGCGTCGTGGGCACGGGGCGGCAGCAAGCACGGTAGAACCGCCGGCGCCGGCGGACGATGTGCGCCGCCGCCACCGCTGGGGCGGTCCGCTATGGCGTCGACCCACAGCGAGACCCCCGCAGGCGCGTCAGCCGGACGGGGTCGGCCCGGACAGGGAATCCCGTCCCGGACCCGCACGGGGCGCGGTGGAGCGGCCGGGAGCCGCCCTCGGCTTTCACCCTGACCCCGGCCCGGACGGGGAGAACCCCCGTCCGGGCCGTCCGGGTCCGTCCTGGCGGGCGGCGGCCCCCGGACGGCGCATTCCGCCTCGGACGGTCCCGGGGCCGCGACGGGCCCCTCGCCGCGCGGCGGACCGCCCCGTCCGGGCCGGCCCCCGACCCGGTGACCGGCACCGGGTCGGGCTGACCCCGTGGCTCGTACGGGTGCGCTGCACACCCGACGCGGCCGCCTCGATCGGGGAGTCGCTGGCCCGGCGGACCGACACCCACTGGGTCAGCCTGACGTCCGGCGGGACCGAGATCTCCTGCCTCGTCCAGGGCGCCTCCCCGGGCCAGGACGACGCGCTGCTGCTGCAGAAGCTGCCGCGCACCCCGCGGGTGGTGCAGGTGACCGCGCACGCGATGCTGCACGTCTTCTTCGGGCAGGAGATGAGCCCGGTGACCCGGTGGGGTCCGCTCCGCCCCGACGAGATCCGCGCGCTGACCCCGGTGGACGCGCCCGAGCGTCGGGCGACGGAGGTGGCCGCCCCCTTCCCGCTCAGCCCCGGCGACCGGCGGATCCTGGACGTCCTGGCGGTGGACGGCCGCACCTCGGCCGCCGAACTGGCCACGGCCACCGGCTGGTCGCAGACGACGGTACGGCGCCGGCTGTCGGAACTGCGGTCCTCCGGTGCCCTCTACTACGACCTGGACCTCCACAGCGTCGCACTGGGCCCGGAGTTGCGGACCGGACTGTGGCTGGAGGTCGAACCGGCACGGCTGGCGGAGGTGGGCGACACGCTCGCCACGCACAAGGAGGTCGCCTTCGCCGCGGCCACCACCGGCACGGTGAACATCCACGCGGCCGTCAACTGCCGGGACGCGGCCGCGCTCTACCGCTACCTCACCGGTCCGGTCGCCGCACTGCCCGGCATCGTGCGCACCGAGACCACGCCGATCCACCGCACCCTGAAGGGCCCGAGCCATCTCCTCGCCGCCAACGCCCGTCCGCCCTTCGGACGTTGAGCACGCTCAGAAGCCGAGGCGGCGCAGCTGCTTGGGGTCGCGCTGCCAGTCCTTGGCCACCTTGACGTGTAGGTCGAGGAAGACGGGGGTGCCGAGCAGGGCCTCGATCTGGTGGCGGGACTTGGTGCCGACCTCCTTCAGCCGGGCGCCCTTGGGGCCGATGACGATGCCCTTCTGGCTGGGCCGTTCGATGAAGAGGTTCGCGTGGATGTCGAGCAGCGGGCGGTCGGCGGGGCGGCCCTCGCGGGGGGTCATCTCCTCGACCACGACCGCGATGGAGTGCGGCAGTTCGTCGCGCACGCCTTCGAGGGCGGCCTCGCGGATCAGCTCGGCGACCATGACCTGCTCGGGCTCGTCGGTGAGGTCGCCCTCGGGGTAGAGGGCCGGGCCCTCGGGCAGCAGCGGGACCAACAGGTCGGCCAGCAGGGCGACCTGGCCGCCGGCCGGACCCTTGCCCGAGGCGGCGCTCGCCGCCTCCACGGCCGAGACCGGCACGATCTCCGCCCATTCCAGGCCGAGTTCGTGGCCGAGCCGGTCCACGGCAATGAGCTGGGCGGCGAGTTGCTCGGGCTCGACCAGGTCGGTCTTGGTGACGATGGCGACCTTCGGGGCCTTCTTGATCCCGGCCAGCTCGCGGGCGATGAAGGTGTCGCCGGGGCCGAGCTTCTGGTCGGCGGGCAGGCAGAAGCCGATCACGTCGACCTCGGCCCAGGTGGTGCGGACCACGTCGTTGAGCCGCTCGCCCAGCAGCGTGCGGGGCTTGTGCAGCCCGGGGGTGTCCACGAGCACGAGCTGCGCGTCCGGCCGGTGCACGATGCCCCGCACGGTGTGCCGGGTGGTCTGCGGACGGTTGGAGGTGATGGCCACCTTCTGGCCGACCAGAGCGTTCGTGAGCGTGGACTTGCCGGCGTTGGGGCGGCCCACGAAGCAGGCGAAGCCCGACCGGTGCGGGGTGGCCGCCGCGGTGGCGCCGGCGGAGTCGGTGGAGGGGGTACGAGCGCTCATGGCCCCCATTCTCCCCGACGCGGCGGGCCCGGGAGCCACAGGTGTCGGCAGCTCCGGGTGGGCGGGACCGGGACACGACCCGGCCCCGCCCCGGAAGGGGTCAGGCCGCGGGGATGGTGGAGCGCACCACGCCGTTCGGACCGGCCACGAGCACCGGCGTTCCGGTGCCCCCGAGGTCGCGGACGGCGGCGAGGTCGGCGGGGTCCGGCGCGGGCGCGACGGTGACGACCGCGGCCGCCTCCAGCGAGCGGGCGCCGCTGGCCACGGCCATCGCGACCGCGGTCTGGAGGGCGGTGAGCCGCAGCGACGGCAGGGTCACCGACCCGGCGACGTACGTGCGTCCGGTCTCGTCGCGGACGGCGGCGCCCTCCGGCACGCCGTTGCGGGCCCGGGCCGACCTGGCCAGGGTGATCAGCTTACGGTCCTCGGGGTTCTCGGGAGCCTCGGCGGGCGCGGTGGCGCCTCCGGCCGGGCCGATGACGGCGGGCGGCAGCGGTTCACTCATACGCGCGATCATAGGGCGCCCGCCCGATCGTCACTCAAGGTGACCGGTTCCCCGTCCGGTGCCGGAACCCGCTCACGCTCGGTGCCGGCTCATCCCGCGCCCCGCCCGGGGCGGGATTCCCCGCCGTTCTCCCGCCGCTCCACCGGAGTCTGTGAGTTGTCCGTTCTCGGACAACCATGCGCACGGTTGGCGAGTCACCTGGGCACCGAACCTCGTCGCGACAGAAGTGGGCACCCCAGATGGCACGTTTTCCGTGGGTCCGGACCGGCGCGGCCGCCGCGGCCGCCTGCCTGTCCCTGGCCGGGGCGGCCCCGGCCCTCGCCGACGACGGCGGCACGCCGGTGATCCCGATCCTCCTGCCGACCTCGCCCGTGGTCGGCTCGTCGGGCATCACGGCGCTGGACTTCTCCGCCCCCTACTCCGGCGGCGCCCCGCTGCAGAACCTCGTGATCACCGTCGACCTGACGAAGATCGCCGGGTTCGCCGGTGTGAGCGACATCTCCAAGAACGGGGTGTGCGCGCACGACGTCTGCACGTTCTCCTGGAGCGCGGTCGGCGCCCCCGGGGCCACCGGCGGGGTCGACCTGGTCGGCCGGGCCGGGGCGCAGCCGGGCGCCACCGGCCAGGTGACGGTGAGCGGCACGGCCTCCAACGCCTCGTTCACCGGCGCCACGACGACGGTGACCTACGGAGCGCCGCACCTGTACACCGACGGCCTGACCGGCCGCCGCAACGTCTCCCTCGGCACCGCCGACTTCCCGGTGGGGTTCGCCAACTCCGGTGAAGTGGCCGCGCCGGGGGTCCAGTTGACGGTGATGACCACCGACGGACTGCGGCTGAAGGACTATTCCGACTGCGTGTACTCCACGCCCACCGAAGTGGACTGGAAGGCCAAGCACTTCACCCACGAGGCGGTCTGCTCCATCCCTGGGCCGCTGGACGCCGGGGCGTACTACCGGCTGGCTTCGCCCATGACCGTCGAGGTCGGTGACAACGCGCTCTTCGAGGACATCGAGTACTTCGTCTCTCCGCTGGCCGGTGCCCCTTCCGGGGCCGGCGGCGCCGACGCGCTCACCCTCGTGCCGGGCCCGTCCTTCTCCAAGCCGCTGCTCCCGGCGGAGCAGTTCGTGAACGCCGACAACACCGCCGACTTCGCCGTCACCGGGAACACCGTGTCGGCCAAGGCGGGCGACACCGTGCCGGTGCGGATGACGGTGACCGACCACGGGCCCGCCCAGTGGGAGAACCTCGAGAGCGACGTCAACATGGGCGCCCTCATCGTGCCGCCGGCGGGCACCACCGCGGTCTCCCTGCCGCCGCACTGCGCGCCGTGGGACACGAAGAAGCAGGACGACTGGCAGCCGCCGAAGGACGACCCGAAGCAGCAGCCGCCCGCCTACCTGTGCGAACTGTCCAACCCGTACACGCCCGACGAGACCACCACGCTGCCGTTCGCGCTGAAGATCGGCCCCGGCGCCCCGGCCACCGCGACCGGCTCGGTCGGCACGCAGCTCTGGTACAACGACGCGCGCCCGTGGGACAAGGACTCCTCGAACGACACCGCGCCCCTGGTGGTGCACGTCACCGGCGGCGCCACCACCCCGCCGTCGACCGGCGGCGCCACCGGGGGCGGGAGCACCGGCGGCACGTCCGGATCCGGCGGCGGCTCCGGCGGCACCTCAGGCGGCACCTCAGGCGGGGGCTCGGCCGGCAGCGGCGGGTCCGGCTCGGGTGGCGGCGGCGGGCTGGCCGACACCGGCTTCGGCGGCGGTGAGCTGATCGGCTTCGCCGTCGCGCTCATCGCGGCGGGGGCCGGCGCGTTCGGGATCACCCGCCGGATCCGCGCCCGAGGCGGCCGGGCCTGAGCACCGTCGGCCCGAGCACCACGGTCTGAACACCAGGGCCCGAGCACCCCGGCCCGAGCACCCGTTCACCCGGGCGGCCGAACCCGGCCCGTGCCCGGCCCCGGTCCGGACGACGAGCCCCGCGGCGACCACCGCGGGGCTCCCGGGCGTCGGGCCCCTCCGCGCAGGGGCGTCCCGCACCACCGTCACTCACCGTGGTCGCACATGCGCACCCGGCGAACCCCACCTAGCCTGAGGGCAGCACTCTCCCTTTCGAGGTGATGTCGCCATGCATCTGCACATGCCCGTCGTTCTCGCCCTCGCCGCGGTCGTCCTCTTCCTGAGCCGCAAGGCGAGCCTCAGAGCCCATCACGCGGTGACCTGCGGTGCCTTCGGCTTCTACCTGGCCGGCACCGGCCTGTCCACGTCGATCCACGCCGCCGGCGCCAACCTGCTCAGCATGCTGGGGCAGTTCGGCGCCTGACGCGCGCCGGGGCACCGCGGGGTCATCGCCGGGGCACCGCAGGGCCCGCACCCGACCGATCGGCCGGACGCGACGAACTCCGGCCCGGCCGCCGCGGGTTCAGGCCCCGGCCGCCGAACCGCCCTCCGCCTCGGCCGCGACCGGCTCCACCAGGACCGTGCCGATGCGGTTGCGGCGGCCCGCCTGCGTCTCCGCGGTCAGCCGCAGCGCGACCGTCTCCTGCTCGCCGGAGCCGTCCTCGGGCAGCGGCACCACCGCCGTGGCACCCGGGATCGGCACCCGGCCCAGGGACTTGGCGAGCAGACCGCCCACCGTCTCGACGTCGTCGTCGTCCAGCGGCACGCCGTACAGCTCGCCGAGGTCGCCGATGTCCAGCCGGGCGGTGACCCGGTAACGGCTCTCGCCCAACTCCTCGACCGGCGGGATCTCCTGGTCGTACTCGTCGGTGATCTCTCCGACGATCTCCTCCAGGATGTCCTCGATCGTGACGATGCCGGCCGTGCCGCCGTACTCGTCGACGACGACGGCCACGTGGTTGCGCTGCTGCTGCATCTCGCGCAGCAGGTCGCCCGCGTTCTTGGTGTCGGGCACGAAGGAGGCGGGGCGGATCAGCACGGAGACCGGGTCGGACTCGGCCTCGCGGTTGATGTGCACCCGGCGGGCCAGGTCCTTGAGGTAGACGAAGCCGACCACGTCGTCCTCGCTCTCCCCGGTGACCGGGATCCGCGAGAAGCCGCTGCGCAGCGCCAGCGTCATCGCCTGACGGACCGTCTTGTGCCGCTCGATCATGATCAGTTCGGTGCGCGGCACCATCACCTCGCGCACGATCGTGTCACCCAACTCGAAGATCGAGTGCACCATCCGGCGCTCCTCGTCCTCGATCAGCGACTCCGACTCGGCCAGGTCCACGGCCGCGCGCAGTTCCGCCTCGCTCGCGAACGGGCCGCGCTTGAAGCCCTTTCCGGGGGTCAGCGCGTTGCCGATGAGGATCAGCAGCCCGGGGATCGGGCCCATCACCCGGGCCAGCGGCAGCAGGACGTACGAGGCGGCCGTCGCGGTGTTCATCGGGTGCTGGCGGCCGATGGTGCGCGGGGAGACGCCCACGGCCACGTAGGACACCAGCACCATCACGCCGATCGCCACCAGCAGCACCTGCCAGGTGCTGTCGAAGTGCCGGTCGGCGACGACCGTGATGAGCACGGCCGCCGCCGTCTCGCACACCACCCGCACCAGCAGGGCGACGTTGAGGTAGCGGGTCGGGTCGGAGGCGACCGCCAGCAGGTTCTTGGCGCCCTTGCGGCCCGAGCGCAGCGCCTCCTCCGCCCGGAAGCGGGAGACGCGGGCCAGCCCCGCCTCCGCGCAGGCGGCCAGCCACGCGACGAGGACGAGCAGTACGGCGAAGACGATCATGCCGGGCGTGCCGCCCCCGTCAGTGGGTGGTGGGGGCGGGTGAGGGGCCCTCGACGCCCCGCTCGGCCCGCCAGTCGTCGAGGACCGCCTTCTGCAGGCCGAACATCTCGGCCTTCTCGTCGGCCTCCTCGTGGTCGTAGCCCAGCAGGTGCAGGACGCCGTGGACGGTGAGCAGCTGGAGCTCCTCGTCCATGGAGTGCTTGGTCGGCGCCTCCTCGCCCTGCTTCTTGGCCACCTCGGGGCACAGCACGATGTCCCCCAGCAGGCCCTGGGCGGGCTCCTCGTCGTCCTTCCCCGGACGCAGCTCGTCCATCGGGAAGGACATCACGTCGGTGGGCCCGGGCAGGTCCATCCACTGGAGGTGCAGCTGCTCCATCGCCGCGGCGTCCACCACGATCACCGAGAGCTCGGAGAGCGGGTGGATCCGCATGCGGTGCAGGGTGTACCGGGCGACGTCGAGGACAGCCTCGTCGTCGATGTCCCAGCCGGACTCGTTGTTGACGTCGATCGCCATGGTGGTGGAGGTGGTTACTTTCTCTTGGGCCGCGCGCCGTTGCCGCGGCCTGCGGCCGCGCCGGCCGCACCGTCGTCGGCCCGGGCGTTGTCGAAGCGCTCGTAGGCGTCCACGATGCGCCCGACCAGTTTATGGCGGACCACGTCGGTGCTGGTGAGCCGGGAGAAGTGCACGTCGTCCACGTCGTGCAGGATGTCCTGCACCTGGCGCAGGCCGCTGGCGGTGCCGCCGGGCAGGTCGATCTGCGTGATGTCGCCGGTGATGACGATCTTGGAGTCGAAGCCCAGCCGGGTCAGGAACATCTTCATCTGCTCGGCGCTGGTGTTCTGCGCCTCGTCGAGGATGATGAACGCGTCATTGAGGGTCCGGCCGCGCATGTACGCCAGCGGCGCCACCTCTATGGTGCCGGCCGCCATCAGCCGCGGGATCGAGTCCGGGTCCAGCATGTCGTGCAGCGCGTCGTACAGCGGGCGCAGGTACGGGTCGATCTTCTCGTACAGGGTGCCGGGCAGGAAGCCGAGCCGCTCGCCCGCCTCCACCGCGGGGCGGGTCAGGATGATCCGGTTGACCTGCTTGGACTGGAGCGCCTGCACGGCCTTCGCCATGGCCAGGTAGGTCTTGCCGGTGCCCGCCGGGCCGATGCCGAAGACGATCGTGTGCTTGTCGATCGCGTCGACGTACCGCTTCTGGTTCAGCGTCTTGGGCCGGATCGTGCGGCCTCGGCTGGACAGGATGTTCTGGGTGAGCACCTGGGCGGGGGTCTCGGCCTCCCCGTCCGACGAACCGCCGGCCCGCAGCATGGCGATGGAACGCTCCACCGCGTCCTCCGTCATCGGCTGGCCGGTGCGCAGCACCAGCATCATCTCGTCGAAGAGCCGCTGTACCAGGGCGACGTCGGCGGCGTCGCCGGCGGCGCTGATCTCGTTGCCCCGCACGTGGATGTCGACGGCCGGGAACGCCTGCTCGATCACGCGCAGGAGCGAGTCCCCCGATCCCAGGACGGTCACCATGGGGTGCTTCGCAGGTACGACGACGTGGGCGCGCGCCTGCTCGGGCGCCTGCGGCTGCTTGGTCGGTGTCTGTGTCATGGGCCGGCGCTAGGGCCTGCTCATCCCGCTTTCTGCTCATCGACGGGCCCGGAGGGCCTTGGGGTACCAAGCGTACGACGTGCCCGGGCCTGTGCCGATGGGATTTGCGGCCCGCTTTCCGGGGCCGCGGGGCGGTCCCCCGGGGCGCTGCGGGGCCTCTCGCGCCCGTGGGGCCGCCCGCGGCGGAATGCGCCGTCCGGGTGGGCCGCCGCCCGCCGCCGCGTGCCTGGACGGCCCGGCCGGGGCTCTCCCGGTCCGGGCCGGGGTCGGGGCCGAGGTGAGGGTCAGGATCGGGGACGGCCGAGTGCGGCTCCCGGCCGTCCCGTCGCGCACCGTGCGGGGCCGGGCTTCACGGCCCGACCCCGCGCGGCCCTCACGCCGGGCGGAAGCCGATCGTGGGGACGGCGCGGCGCAGCGGCCAGGGACGCGTGGCCGCCGGGAGGAGGTCGTCGAGGAAGTGGTAGCGGCGCAGCGCCTGCCCGCGGTCCAGGGCCTCCCCGCGGTAGGCCTTGGCCTGCTCCCACCAGCCGGCGATCTCGATCCAGCCGGGGGCGGACAGCGAGCCGCCGAACTCCTGCACCGACAGGGCCGCGCACAGGCAGGCGAAGGCGAGCCGGTCGGTCAGCGGCCAGCCGGCGAGCGTGCCGGTGACGAACCCGGCGACGAAGACGTCCCCCGCCCCGGTGGGGTCGAGCGCCTCCACCGCGAGCGCGGGCACCTCCGCGGTCTCGCCGCTGCCGGAGTCCACCGCGTACGCGCCCTCCGCGCCGAGCGTGACCACCGCGAGCGGCACCACGTCCGCGAGCCGGCGGGCGGCCTCCCGGGGACAGGCCGCCCGGGTGTAGCGCATGGCCTCCTCCGCGTTCGGCAGGAAGGCGGCGCAGTGCCCCAGCCCGTCCAGCCCGGCCAGGTCCCAGCGGCCGGTCTCGTCCCAGCCGACGTCGGCGAAGACCTGCGTGCCGGAGGCTGCGGCCCGGGCGATCCACGCCTGGTCGCCGCCCGGCTCGGCCTCCCCGCCGCCGCCCAGCGAGGCGACCGCGGCCCGGGCCGGCAGCGGGCAGCGCGGCACCGCGTCCTCCGGCGGCGGCGCCTGGTGGCCGTGGCTGACCATGGTCCGCTCGCCCTCGTACGCCATGGAGACGGTGACCGGGGAGTGCCAGCCGGGGATCCGGCGGGAGGGGGTGAGGTCGATGCCCTCGCCCGCCTGGAGGCTGTCCCAGCAGTAGTCGCCGTACATGTCGTCGCCGAAGGCCGCGGCGAGGGTCGTGCGCAGGCCGAGCCGGGCCAGGGCGGTCGCCATGTTGGCGATGCCGCCCGGGCTCGACCCCATGCCGCGGGCCCAGGTCTCGGTGCCCCGGACCGGGGCGCGGTCCAGGCCGGTGAAGATGATGTCCAGGAACACGGTCCCGGTCAGGTACACGTCGGTCGGCGGGTCGCCGGGCCCGCGCAGGGCCCGCAGCGGGTCGACGACGGGGTGTTCGTCCATGTTTCTCACTCTGCCCGATGACACCGCCCGGACGTGAAAGCCGGTCCCGCGCCGCTCCGGCGGAGATCCGGGCGGTCCATCGGCGTCGCGGTCCGAACAGGCGGTCGGCTGCCGCCTCTTGTGTCGAACAGTAGCTGAACTGCGGGTTAACCAGAATGAAACCACCCGCGGCGGGCCGTGCGGGCCCCACGCGCGTAGACCTTGCTTGACCTGCCCGGATTGTGAGGTCTAGGTTTCGCCGCACCAACCAGCGTCGAAGGAGCAGCACATGCCCCGAGCCCGCCTGTCCACCCGGACCCGCGCCCTCGCCCTGGCCGCCGCCGCGGCCACCCTGGGCGCCACTTTCTACGGGGTCGGCGTGGCCACCGCGGACAACTCCGTTCCGCGCAGCGACAAGCAGATCCCCAACCTCACCGACGTGGTGAACCAGATCAAGGCGTACTACGGCGACACGGTGGACGCCTCCGGCGAACACAACGCGTCGGCCACCAGCAACTACGCCAAGCAGCTGGCCGGCATCGAGGCCAAGGCCATGAACACCCTGGCGCACGCCGCCCGCGACCGGCACGCCACGGCCAAGCCGGCGATCGTCCTCGACGTCGACGACACCAGCCTGCTGACGTACAACTACGAGCTGGAGGTGGGCTTCGCCTACACCCCGGCCAGCAACCAGGCGTACCTGGACAACAAGAACATGCCGGCCGTCTTCGGCATGGACGACGTCGCCAACTACGCGGCCGACCACGGCATCACGGTCTTCTGGATCACCGGGCGCCCGGAGGCGCAGCGCGCCGACACCGTGCGCAACCTGACCGTCTCGGGCTACAAGGCGCCGGCCGACACCGACCACCTGTACCTGAAGAACGCGGCCAACCCGCCGGCGTACCTGAGCTGCGGCTCGACCTGCACGACGATCCAGTACAAGTCCGGCACCCGGGCGCACATCGAGTCGCTCGGCTACGACATCGTCGCCAACTTCGGCGACCAGTACAGCGACCTGTCGGGCGGGTACTCGGAGAAGTCCTACAAGCTGCCCAACCCGATGTACTACCTGCCGTAACTGGCGGCGTGAACGTCCCGGTCCTCAACGGCGGTTGGGGACCGGGACCCGCATCAGGTCCTCGGCGACGGTCAGTTCACCGGTGAACCCGGCCGCGCGCGCCTGCCGGCCGAACGCCTCCGGCTCGGAGTAGCGCTGCGAGAAGTGCGTGAGCACCAGGTGCCGCACCCCCGCCTCCGCCGCCACCCGGCCCGCCTGACCGGCCGTCAGGTGGCCGTGATCCTCGGCCAGCCGGGCGTCCTCGTCCAGGAACGTCGACTCGATCACCAACATGTCGCAGCCGTCGGCCAGTTCGGGCACCGCCGGGCACATCCGGGTGTCCATCACGAACGCGAACGACTGCCCCGGGCGCGGCTCGCTGACCTCCTCCAGCGTCACCCCGTCCAGCACGCCGTCCCGTTGCAGCCGGCCCACCGCGGGTCCCGCGATCCCCCGCGCGGCCAGCCGCTCGGGCAGGATCCGCCGCCCGTCCGGCTCGTCCAGCCGGTAGCCGTACGCCTCCACCGGGTGCGACAGCCGCGCCGCCGACAGCGTGAACGCCGCGGTCACCGCCACCGGGCCGTCCCCCACCACCGGCTCCTGCCGCAGGTCCGCGCTCTCGTGGTACGCGGTGGCGTACCGCAGCCGCTCGAAGTAGCCGGCGCCGCCGGCCGGGTAGTGCGCGGTGACCGGGTGCGGCACCCGGTCGAGGCTGACGCGCTGGAGCACCCCTGCCAGGCCCAGGCTGTGGTCGCCGTGGAAGTGCGTCACGCAGATCCGGGTCAGGTCGGTCGCGGACACCCCCGCGTGCAGCATCTGCCGCTGGCTGCCCTCGCCGGGGTCGAAGAGGATCGCCTCGCCGTCCCAGCGCAGCACGTAGCCGTTGTGGTTGCGCTGCCGGGTGGGCACCTGGCTGGCGGTGCCCAGGATCAGCAGTTCCCTCGCGGACATCGGTTCCTCGTTCGCGTGAGCGGGGACAAAAGGAGGGGCAGGCGGGTTCGGCGGGGTCCGGTCAGACCAGCCGCTGGAGGTCGCGGCCGCCCAGCACGTGCGCGTGCGCGTGGAAGACCGTCTGGCCCGCGCCGGGACCGGTGTTGAACACGATCCGGTAGCCGGTGCCGTCGACCTTCTCCGCCCGGGCCACCTCGCCCGCCTCGCGCAGCACGTCCGCGGCGGCGCCCGGGTCGCCCGCGGCCAGCGCGGCGGCATCCGGGTAGTGGACCCGCGGGATCACCAGGACGTGGGTCGGCGCCTGGGGGTTTATGTCCCGGAAGGCGATGGTCGTGTCCGTCTCGCGGACGACCGTGGCGGGGATCTCCCCCGCGACGATCTTGCAGAACAGGCAGTCTGCTTCGAAGTCTCCGGACACGCTCGTTCCCTTCTCGGCGGTGCTCGGCGGTGCGGGGCCCTTTGCGCCGGTCATCGTATCCATGCGGAGCGGGCGGGGTGCGTGATTAGGTGGTCGGCGTGACGCAGCAGCCCATGGACCGTTCATCGGCCCCACCGCACCCTTCGTACCTGCGCAACCCCCACCCGCACGGCGACCTCGTGGCCTTCACGGCGGAGGACGACGTGTGGGTGGCGCCGTTGGACGGCGGCCGTGCGTGGCGGGTGAGCGCGGACAACATGCCCGTCGGACGGCCGCGGATCTCCCCGGACGGCACGTGGGTGGCCTGGACCTCGACCCGGGACGGCGCCCCCGAGGTGCACGTGGCGCCCCTGGACGGCGGTCCCTCGCGCCGGCTCACGTACTGGGGCAACGGGCGTACGGCCGTGCGCTGCTGGGACCCCGACGGCGGGCTGGTCGTGGTCACCGCCGACGGCGAGGCCACCCCGCGCCGCACCTGGGCGCGCCGGCTGCCGCTGGACGGCGGACCGGGCGAGCGGCTGCCGTACGGGCCGGTCGGCGACCTGGCGTACGGCCCCGGCGGCGCGGTGCTGCTCCAGTCCGTGACCATGGGCCGCGAGGCCGCGTTCTGGAAGCGCTACCGCGGCGGCACGGCCGGCAAGCTGTGGCTGGACCCGGACGGGGGCGGGGAGTTCACCCGCCTGCACGCCGACCTGGACGGCAACATCGAGTGCCCGATGTGGGTCGGCGAGCGGATCGCCTTCCTGTCCGACCACGAGGGCACGGGCGCGGTCTACTCCAGCCTGCCCGACGGGAGCGACCTGCGCCGGCACAGCCCGCTCGGCGACTTCTACGCCCGGCAGGCGGCGACCGACGGCACCCGCGTCGCGTACGTGACGGCCGGCCGCATACACCTGCTGGACGGCCTCGACGCCCCCGAGTCCGGGGCGGAGCCCGACGCCGAACCGCGCGTGCTCGACGTCCGGCTCGGCGGCCAGCGCGGCGACCTCCAGCCGCACCCGGTGCGCGCGGCGCACTACCTCGGCGACGCCCGCCCCGACCGCACCGGCCGCGGCAGCGCCGTGGAGATCCGCGGCACCACCCACTGGGTGACCCACCGGGGCGGCCCCGCACGGGCGTTGGCCGCCCATCCCGGCGTCCGCACCCGCCTGCCGCGGGTGTTCGCGCAGGGCGAGGACCAGCACGTGGTGTGGGTGACCGACGCGGAGGGCGACGACGCGCTGGAGATCGCCCCGGCCACCGGGCTCGCCGCGGACACCGCCGCGCGCCGCCTCGCGGCCGGACGGCTGGGCCGGGTGCACGAGATGGAGGTCTCACCGGACGGCCACCACATCGCCGTCGCCTCGCACGACGGGCGGGTGCTGCTGGTCGGCACGCAGACCGGCGAGGTGCGCGAGGTGACCGCCGGGGACGCCGGCGACGCCACCGGCCTGGCCTTCTCCCCCGACTCCGGCTGGCTCGCCTGGTCCCACGCCGGGCCCGGCTCGCTGCGCCAGATCAAGCTCGCCTCCACCGCGGACCTCGCCCCGGCCGACGCGACCCCGCTGCGCTTCAACGACTTCGCACCCGCCTTCACCGCGGACGGCAAGCACCTGGCGTTCCTGTCCGAGCGGGCCTTCGACCCGGTCTACGACGCCCACGTCTTCGACCTGTCCTTCCCCAACGCCTGCCGCCCGTACCTGATCACGCTGGCCGCCACCACCCCCTCGCCGTTCGGCCCGCAGCGGCACGGCCGCCCCTACGACCACGACGAGGACGAGGACCCCGCGGCCCCGGACGGCGCCCCCGACAAGGACGCCGCCGACGACGGCGACGACAGCGACGGGCCCCGCAAGGACCGGCCGCGCCCCACCCGGGTCGACCTCGACGGCCTCGCCGACCGCATCGTGCCCTTCCCGGTCGAGGCCGGGCGCTACTCCGGGCTGCGCGCGGCCAAGAGCGGCGTGCTGTGGCTGCGCCACCCGCTCACCGGCGTCCTCGGCGCGGCCCTGGCCACCCCCGAGGCGCAGCCGCCGGGCACCGTCCTTGAGCGCTACGACCTGGGGCAGCTGCGGGTCGAGGAGATCGCCTCGGACGCCGACGACTTCGCCGTCACCGGCGACGGTACCAAGGTGCTGGTCACCGACGGCGGACGGCTGCGGATCGCGCCCGCGGACAGCAAGTCCGACGAGGACGCGGACAGTTCGGTGACCGTGGACCTGTCCCGGGTGCGCGTCACCGTCCGGCCCGCCGACGAGTGGCGGCAGATGTACGACGAGGCGCACCGCCTCATGCGCGACAACTTCTGGCGCGCGGACATGGGCGGCGTCGACTGGGACGCGGCCGGCGCGCTGCACCGCCCGCTGCTGGACCGGGTCGCCACCCACGACGACCTCGTCGACGTCCTGTGGGAGCTCAACGGCGACCTGCGCACCTCGCACGCCTACGTCACCCCGCCCGGCGGCTACAGCGACCCCCTGCACCGCCAGGGCCTGCTCGGCGCCGACCTCTCCCGTACGGCGGGCGGCGCCTGGCGCGTCGAGCGGGTGCTGCCCGGCGAGTCCTCCGACCCGCACGCCCGATCCCCGCTGGCCGCGCCCGGCGTCGCGGTCCGGGCCGGCGACACCCTGCTGGCCGTCGACGGCCACCCCGTGGACCCCGTGACCGGCCCCGGCCCGCTCCTGGTCGGCACCGCCGGCAAGCCCGTCGAGCTGACCGTCTCCCCCGCCGCCGGCGGCGCCCCCCGGCACGTCGTCGTGGTGCCCCTCGCCGACGAGGAGGCGCTGCGCTACCACGACTGGGTCGCCGGCCGGCGCGCCCACGTCCACGAGTCCTCCGGCGGGCGGCTCGGCTACCTCCACGTGCCCGACATGGTCAGCAGCGGCTGGGCCGAACTCCACCGCGACCTGCGCGTGGAGGTGGCCCGGGAGGGCCTGGTCGTGGACGTCCGCGAGAACCGCGGCGGCCACACCTCCCAGCTCGTCGTGGAGAAGCTCGCCCGCCGCGTCATCGGCTGGGACGTCCCCCGCCACGGCCACCCCTTCAGCTACCCCCAGGACGCCCCCCGCGGCCCCGTCGTCGCGGTCGCCAACGAGTTCGCCGGCTCGGACGGCGACATCGTCAACGCCGCCGTCCGCGCCCTCGGCATCGGCCCGGTCGTCGGCACCCGCACCTGGGGCGGCGTCATCGGCATCGACAGCCGCTACCGCCTCGTGGACGGCACCTCCGTCACCCAGCCCAAGTACGCCATGTGGCTCGACGGCTTCGGCTGGGACGTGGAGAACCACGGCGTCGACCCCGACGTCGAGGTCGTCCACACCCCCGCCGACTGGGCCGCCGCCCGCGACCCCCAACTCGACCGCGCCATCGCCCTGGCCCTGTCCGCCCTCGACTCCACCCCACCGGCCTCGTCCCCGCCCCTCCCGGAGCTGTAGCCGTTTCCGCCGCCGGCGGGTCGCCGCCGCTACGACCAGCGGCCCGTGCGGGTCAGGAGGAGGGCGGTGGCGGCGATGCCGGCGGTGGAGGTGCGCAGGACGGTGGGGCCCAGGCGGTAGGGGGAGGCGCCGACGGCGGCGAGGAGGGTGAGCTCCTCGGGGGAGACGCCGCCCTCGGGGCCGACGACGAGGACGATCGAGCCGGCGGCGGGGAGGGGGGCGGTGGCCAGCGGCAGGGAGCCCTCCTCGTGGAGGACGGCGGCGAGGTCGGCGGTGGCGAGGAGTTCGGCGACCTGACGGGTGGTCATCGGGTCGTGGACGGTGGGGACCCGCAGCCTGCGGGCCTGCTTGGCCGCCTCGCGGGCCGTGGCGCGCCACTTGCCGAGCGCCTTGGCCGCGCGCTCGCCGCGCCACTGGGTGACGCACCGGGCGGCGGACCACGGGACCACCGCGTCCACGCCTGCCTCCGTCATGAGCTCGACGGCCAACTCGCCGCGGTCGCCCTTGGGCAGGGCCTGGACGACGGTGACGGTGACGGCGGGCTCCGGCTCGCTGCGGTGGTCGCGGACGTCCACGGTGAGCCGGTCCTTGCCGGAGACGGCGGAGACGACGCCGTGGGCGCCGCGGCCCTCGCCGTCCGCGAGGACGACCTCTTCCCCCACCTGGAGCCGCCGCACGGACACCGCGTGCCGGCCCTCGGGCCCGTCGAGCACGAAGGTGGTGGGCGCGCTGTCCAGCGCGCCGGGTTCGACGAGGAAGACCGGGGCCGTCATGCCCGCACCCCCTGAGCTGTCTGGAGTTCGGCGACGAGCGTCTCGACCAGGGCGCCGGCCGACAGCTCCCGGGCCAGGCGGTGGCCCTGCCCGGCCCACAGCGACATCGCCTGCGGGTCGCCGAGGGCGGCCGCCGCGGCCCGCACCGGCTGGGTGAGGTGGTGCACCTGCGGATAGCCCGGCGGCGCGTACCGGCCGTGCTCGCGCATGAAGCGGTTGAGCAGGCCGCGGGCCGGCCGCCCGGAGAACGCGCGGGTGATCTCGGTACGGGCGAAGACCGGGTCGGTGATCGCGCGCTTGTGCAAGGTGTGCGCGCCCGACTCCGGGCACACCAGGAAGGCGGTGCCCAGCGCCGCCGCGTCCGCGCCGGCCGCCAGCACGGCGGCGATCTGCGCGCCCCGCATCAGGCCGCCGGCGGCGATCACCGGCAGCTGCACGGCCTCCCGCACCTGCGGGACGAGGGTGAGCAATCCGGTTCCGGCGGCGTCGAGTTGGGGGTCGTCGCGGTGCGTGCCGTAGTGACCGCCGGCCTCCATCCCCTGCACGCACACCGCGCCCGCGCCCGCCCACTGCGCGGTCAGCGCCTCCGCCACGGAGGTCACGGTGACGACCGTGTACGTGCCCGCCTTCGCGAAGGCGTCCAGCACCGCGCGCTCCGGGCAGCCGAAGGTGAAGCTCACCATCGGGACGGGGTCCTCCAGGAGGATCGCCACCTTCGCGTCGTACGCGTCGTCGCCGCCGACGTCCGGGTCGCCGAGGGTCGTGTCGTACCAGGCGGCCTCGCCCGCCAACTGCTCGGCGTACACCGCGACCGCGGAGGGGTCCCACGTGCCGGGCTGCGGCATGAACAGGTTCACGCCGAAGGGTTGGGAGGTCAGATCGCGCAGCTGACGGATCTCCTCGTACATGGCCCCGGAGCTCTTGTACCCGGCGGCCAGGAAGCCGAGGGCGCCTGCGGCGGCGACGGCGGCGGCGAGGCGCGGGTTGGACGCGCCACCGGCCATCGGCGCCTGAATGATCGGGTATGCCGAGAACGAGGCAAGATCGGTCAACGCGGGCATGTGGTCATCGTGCCACGTGCCCCCCGCCGCCTCGCCGGGGGGCGCCGCCCACCCGCCACCCCCCAGCCCACGTGAATCCAGCGTCCCCCCGCGGGTAGTGGGCGGACTCCACGCCCGTCCACGGCATTGGGGTTCCTGCGCGGCAGACGGTGCCCCGTAGGGGCGCGGGGAACTGCGCGACCAGCAGGCCACCGGCCGCAAGTCGGGGTTCTGCCGCATGGGGCAGACGGTGCCCCGTAGGGGCGCGGGGAACTGCGCGACCAGCCATCCTGCGGCCCCCAGGTCGTCACGCCTCCAAGGGGGCTGTTGCTGTCGCATCGCGACCACCGGCCGGTGGCCTGCTGAGCGCGCAGTTCCCCGCTCCCCTGGGTGGTGAACGCCGCCCGCGAGGGCACCCCTGCGCCGGAGAGGGCTGAACGCCGCCCGTCAGGGCACCCCGGGCCCCCGGGAGGGGGGAACGCATGCCGTGAGGGCACCCCGGCTCCGGGGAGAGCTGAACGCCGCCCGTCAGGGCACCCCGCACCGGGGATACCCGGTGCGGGGTCAGCGGCCGTTGAAGGCGTCCTTGAGGCGGGAGAAGAGGCCCTGCTGGCCGGGGGCGAACTGGCCGGTGGGCCGCTCCTCGCCGCGGAGTTTCGCGAGGCGACGAACGAGCTCTTCCTGCTCCGCGTCGAGCTTGTGCGGAGTGACGACCTCGACGTGGACGATGAGGTCGCCGCGGCCGCCACCCCGGAGGTGGGTGATGCCGCGCTGGTGGAGGGGGATCGACTGCCCGGACTGCGTGCCCGGCCGGATGTCCACCTCCTCGAGCCCGTCGAGGGTCTCCAGCGGGCACTTCGTGCCGAGCGAGGCCGCGGTCATGGGGATGGTGACCGTGCAGTGCAGGTCGTCCCCGCGCCGCTGGAAGACCGCGTGCGGGACCTCGCGGATCTCGACGTAGAGGTCGCCGGCCGGGCCACCGCCGGGGCCGACCTCACCCTCACCGGCCAGCTGGATCCGGGTGCCGTTGTCGACGCCGGCGGGGATCTTGACGGTGAGCGTGCGCCGGGAGCGGACCCGGCCGTCGCCCGCGCACTCGGGGCACGGCGTGGGCACCACGGTGCCGAAGCCCTGGCACTGCGGGCAGGGCCGCGACGTCATGACCTGGCCGAGGAAGGAGCGGGTGACCTGGGAGACCTCGCCGCGCCCGCGGCACATGTCGCAGGTCTGCGCGGAGGTGCCGGGCGCGGCCCCCTCGCCGTTGCAGGTGCCGCAGGTGACGGCCGTGTCGACCTGGATGTCCTTGGTCGTGCCGAAGGCGGCCTCGTCGAGCTCGATCTCCAGCCGGATCATCGCGTCCTGGCCGCGCCGGGTGCGCGAGCGCGGCCCACGCTGCGAGGACTGCCCGAAGAAGGCGTCCATGATGTCGCTGAAGTTGCCGAAGCCGGCCCCGAAGCCGGCGCCCGCGCCCCCGCCGTTGGCGGACAGCGGGTCCCCGCCGAGGTCGTAGACCTGCTTCTTCTGCGGGTCGGAGAGCACCTCGTACGCGGCGTTGATCTCCTTGAACCGCTCCTGCGTCTTCGGGTCCGGGTTGACGTCCGGATGGAGCTCCCGGGCCAGGCGGCGGAACGCCTTCTTGATCTCGTCCGGTCCCGCGTCGCGGCGTACGCCGAGCACGGCGTAGTAGTCCGTGGCCACCTACGACTCCGCCAGGATCTGTCCGACGTAACGTGCCACTGCGCGTACCGCTCCCATCGTTCCGGGGTAGTCCATGCGGGTCGGTCCGACCACGCCTAGTTTGGCGACTGCCTCGTCGCCCGAACCGTAGCCGACCGCCACCACGGAGGTGGAATTGAGGCCCTCATGGAAGTTCTCGTGCCCGATGCGCACCGTCATCGTGGAATCCGTCGCCTCCCCGAGGAGCTTCAGCAGCACCATCTGCTCTTCCAGCGCTTCCAGCACGGGCCGGATGGTCAACGGGAAATCGTGCTGGAACCTGGTGAGGTTCGCCGCCCCGCCCAGCATGATCCGCTCTTCCTTCTCCTCGACGAGCGCTTCGAGGAGGGTGGCGAGCACCCCCGTGACCGTCGGGCGGTCGTCGATGTCGAAGCCTTCGGCGAGGTCCTGCACGAGCGAGGGTACGTCGGAGAAGCGGCGCCCGACGACTTTACTGTTCAACCGGGCTCGCAGATCGGCCAGCACCGTCTCCCCGACGGGCGCCGGGCAGTCGATGAGCCGCTGCTCGACCCGGCCGGTGTCGGTGATG
Organism: uncultured Actinomycetota bacterium; assembly: GCA_963756705.1. Lineage (GTDB taxonomy): Bacteria > Actinomycetota > Actinomycetes > Streptomycetales > Streptomycetaceae > Actinacidiphila. The sequence continues at coordinate 198,839 of CAVWOS010000016.1, forward strand.
AGCACCAGCATGATCCGGGCGGGCGCGAGCGAGAGCAGTTCCACGTGCCGGACCGCGGAGCGGCTCAGCGACGGGTACTGGACGACGGCGACCTGCCGGGTGACCTGCGCGAGCAGCCGGACGGTGCGGGCCACCACGTCGTCGAGGTCGACGGCGCTCTCCAGGAAACTCTGGATCGCGCGGCGCTCGGCGGAGGACAGCGGCTTGACGCCGGACAGCTTGTCGACGAAGAGCCGGTAGCCCTTGTCGGTGGGGATGCGGCCGGCGCTGGTGTGCGGCTGCGCGATGTAGCCCTCGTCCTCCAGCACGGCCATGTCGTTGCGGATGGTGGCCGGGGAGACGCCGAGCTGGTGGCGCTCGGTGAGGGCCTTGGAACCGACCGGTTCCTCGGTGCCGACGTAGTCCTGAACGATCGCACGCAGCACCGCCAGTCTGCGTTCGCTCAGCATCTCGCACCTCCAGCTGCGGGGACCAGCCGTCCGGCCTGGCACTCGCCCTTTTCGAGTGCCAGCTTTCCCGCAGCCAGTGTACGGCGAGGCGGCAAGGGCTCGGCAAGGGCGGCGGCGCCACGGAGCCGCAGAAGCGCAAGCGGTACGGGGCCTTCCGCTACCGGCGCCCCGCGGCGGTCCGTCCGCCCGCCCCGACCCGGGGGGTGCGGGCGCGTGCCCGCGCGGGCACGGCGATAGCGTCGCCTTGTGCATGACGCGGACAGTGCGGGGAGCCCGCAGCGGCCGGACGCGGGCGGGTCGGTCTGGGAGCAGCTCGCCCCCGGAGTGGCCAGGCGCAGGCTGCCGTATCTCGACGTGACGATCGGCCTGGTGGTCGGCGCCGACGGGGTGCTGCTCGTGGACACCGGCTCCACGCTGCGGGAAGGGGCCGAGCTGCGCGAGCAGGTCGCCTCGCTGACCGGGCGGGCGGTCACGCACGTCGCCCTCACCCACGGCCACTTCGACCACGTCTTCGGCGCGGGCGCCTTCCCCGGCGCCGAGGTGTACGGGGAGCGCTCGCTCGGTGACTACCTGCTCGGCGGGCGCGAGGCGCTGCGGGCGGCGGCGGCGGAGCTGGGCACCGATCCCGGCGAGGCGGACCGGGCCCTGGAGGCGCTGGTCCGCCCGACCCGGCCGGTGGCCCGGGAGCTGGCCCTGGACCTGGGCGAGCGCCCGGTGCGGCTGGTGCACCTCGGCGAGGGCCACACGGCGCACGACCTGGTGGTGTACGTGCCCGGGGCCACGCCCAGCGACCCGGCGGTGGTCTTCTGCGGCGACCTGGTCGAGGAGTCGGGCGAGCCGCAGGCCGACGAGGACGCGGTGCCGGACGCCTGGCCGGCCACGCTGGACGCGCTGCTGGCGCTGGGCGGGGAGACGGCCCGGTACGTGCCCGGGCACGGCGCCGTGGTGGACGCCCGCTTCGTCCGGGCGCAGCGCGAGGCGCTGGCGGCGCGCTTCGGCCCGTCCTGACCCCCGCCGGACGGGCGCCTGGTTACGATCTGCCGCATGCGCAGCAGGAGTTACGACCCCGATCTCACGCCGCAGTGGAAGCGCTCGGCCCCGGCGCCGGAGGTGCCCGCGGACCCCGACCTGGTGGTCGAGGAGGCGGGCACGGGCTTCTGCGGGGCCGTGGTGCGGGTGGAGAAGACCGCGGAGGGCCTGACCGTCACCCTGGAGGACCGCTTCGGCAAGCTGCGGGTCTTCCCGATGCTGCCGCGCGGCTTCCTCCTCGACGGCCGCCCCGTGACGCTGGTGCGGCCGCGTGCCGCGACCGGGCCGCGCGGGCCGCTGCTGTCGGCCTCCGGGTCGATCGCGGTGACGGACGCGAAGGCGCGGGTGGCGCGGGCCGGGCGGATCTACGTCGAGGGCCGGCACGACGCCGAGCTGGTCGAACGGGTCTGGGGCCACGACCTGCGGGTCGAGGGCGTGGTCGTGGAGTACCTGGAGGGCGTGGACGACCTGCCGGCGATCGTCGCGGACTTCTCCCCGGCCCCGGACGCGCGGCTGGGCGTGCTGGTGGACCACCTCGTGCCGGGCTCGAAGGAGTCGCGGATCGCCGCGTCGGTGACCGGGGACGACGTCCTCGTGGTCGGCCACCCCTACGTGGACGTGTGGGAGGCGGTCAAGCCCGCGTCGGTGGGCATCCGGGAGTGGCCGCGGGTGCCGCGCGGGGAGGACTGGAAGACCGGGGTGTGCCGGGCCCTGGGCTGGTCGGACCTGTCGACGGGCGAGGCGTGGCAGCGGATCCTGGCCTCGGTGCGGTCGTACAGGGACCTCCAGCCGGAGCTGCTGGGCGCGGTGGAGCGGCTGATCGACTTCGTCACCGAGGGCGCGGACGGCCCGGAGTAGGGCGTCCGCCCGACGGAACCCGCGGGGAGCCGCGCCTTCGGGTGCCCCGGTCAGTCCACCAGGTCGCGGACGACCGCGTCCGCCAGCAGCCGCCCCCGCAGGGTCAGGACCGCGCGGCCGGCCTCGTAAGGACCGGGATCCAGGAGGCCGTCCCTTACCGCGCGGGCGGCCGCCCCGGCCCCGCGCTCGGCGAGCAGGTCGAGCGGGCAGCCGTCGGACAGCCGCAGCTCCAGCAGGATGCGCTCGACCCGGCGGTCCTCCGCGGTGAGCACCTCCCGGCCCGCCCCCGGGCTGCGCCCCTCGGCGAGGGCCTGCGCGTAGCCGCCGGGGTGCTTCACGTTCCACCAGCGCACGCCGCCGACGTGGCTGTGCGCGCCCGGCCCGGCGCCCCACCAGTCGGCGCCGGTCCAGTACAGCTCGTTGTGCCGGCAGCGAGCCGGCGCGGAGGTCGCCCAGTTGGAGACCTCGTACCAGGCGAAGCCCGCGGCGGCCAGCCGCTCCTCGGCGATCAGGTAGCGGTCGGCGTGCACGTCGTCGTCGGTCATCGGGATCTCGCCGCGCCGGATGCGCCGGGCCAGGCCGGTGCCGTCCTCCACGATCAGCGCGTACGCCGACACGTGGTCGGGCCCGGCGCCGATCGCCGCGTCGAGCGAGGCGTGCCAGTCCTCGTCGGACTCGCCCGGGGTGCCGTAGATCAGGTCGAGGTTGACGTGCGCGAAACCCGCGGCGCGTGCCTCGGCCACGCAACGCTCCGGGCGGCCCGGGGTGTGCCGGCGGTCCAGCACCTCCAGGACGTGCCGGCGGGCGCTCTGCATCCCGAACGACACCCGGGTGAAGCCGCCGGCGCGCAGCCGCTCCAGGTAGGCGGGGTCCACGGTCTCCGGGTTGGCCTCCGTGGTGACCTCGGCGCCGTCGGCCAGCCCGAACTCCGCGCGGATCGCGTCCAGGACGCGGGCGAGGTCGGCGGCGGGCAGCAGCGTGGGCGTGCCGCCGCCCACGAAGACGGTCTCGACCCGCCGCGGGTCGTCCCCGAGCACCTTCCGGGCCAGCCGGATCTCGTCCACCAGCGCGTCCGCGTAGTTCTCCCGCGAGGCCAGCGCCCCGCCGGAGCCGCGCAGCTCGCTCGCGGTGTACGTGTTGAAGTCGCAGTACCCGCAGCGGGTGGCGCAGTACGGGACGTGCAGGTAGAAGCCGAGGGGGCGGTCGGACGCGCCGCTCGTGGCGTGCGGCGGCAGGCTGCCGTCCGGCGGCACGGGCTCCCCGTCGGGCAGTACGGAAGGCATCCCCCCAGTATCCACGGCGCGGAGGCGGGGCGCGGCGCCCGCTGCGGGCCACGCTCCGCCGTACCCGATCCGTGCCTCATCCTTGCCGCCTTCTACCGCGGCGGCCCGCCGCTACGCCTCGCGGGAGCCCGCGTACATCTCCTCGATGAGCGGGGCGAACTCCTTCTCCACCACCGGCCGCTTGAGCTTCAGGCTCGGCGTCAGGTCACCGTGCTCGACGTCGAGGTCCCGCGGCAGGATGCGGAACTGCCGGACCTTCTCCCAGCGCTGGAGCCCCTCGTTGACGTCCCGCACGTACCCGTCGATGAGCTCGCGCACCTGGTCGCCGGCCACGACCTCGGCGTACGGCCAGCCCGCCAGCCCGTTCTCCTCGGCCCAGGCGAGGATCGTCGGCTCGTCGAGGGCGAGCAGCGCGGTGCAGAAGCTGCGACCGCCGCCGACCACCAGCACGTTGCTGACGAACGGGCAGGCCGCCTTGAAGCGCCCCTCCACCTCGGCGGGCGCGATGTACTTGCCGTTGGAGGACTTGATGAGGTCCTTCTTGCGGTCGGTGATCTTCAGGAACCCGTCCGAGGACAGCTCGCCGATGTCGCCGGTGTGGAACCAGCCGTCCGGCTCCAGCACCTCGGCGGTCTTCTCCGGCAGCCCGTGGTAGCCCTGCATGATGCCCGGGCCGCGCAGCAGGATCTCGCCGTCCTCCTCGGCGATCCGCACCTCCAGGCCGGGCAGCGCCTTGCCGACCGTGCCCGTGCGGTACGCCTCGCCGGGGTTGACGAAGCTGGCCGCGCTGGACTCCGTCAGGCCGTAGCCCTCCAGGATGTGGATGCCGGCGCCGGCGAAGAAGAGGCCGATCTCGGGGGCGAGCGCGGCCGAGCCGGACACGCACGCGCGCAGCCGCCCGCCGAAGGCCTCCCGCAGCTTGCCGTACACCAGCTTGTCGGCGAGCGCGTGCTTGCCGCGCAGCGACATCGGCGCGGAGGCGGTGCCGGTCAGCCGCATGCTGTCCTGGGTGGCCTTCGCGTACTGCCGGGCGACCTCCGCGGCCCACTGGAAGATCCGGTACTTGGCGCCCCCGCCCGCGCGGGCCCGGGCGGCGACCCCGTTGTAGACCTTCTCGAAGATCCGCGGCACGGCGGCCATGTAGGTGGGCCGGACCGCCGGCAGGTTCTCGATGATCTTGTCGACCCGGCCGTCGACCGCGGTGACGTGGCCGACCGTGATGTGCCCGGCGGTGAGCACCTTGCCGAAGACGTGCGCGAGCGGCAGCCACAGGTACTGCACGTCGTTCTCGTCGAGCAGGCCGACGGCCTGGATGGCCCGGGCCATGTACGCCCACGCGTCGTGCGGCAGCCGCACGCCCTTGGGGCGGCCGGTGGTGCCGGAGGTGTAGATGAGCGTGGCGAGCTGGTCCTTGGTCAGCGCGCCGACGGCGTCGGTGACGGCGGACGGGTGGCTCTCCAGGTAGGCCGCGCCGCGCTTCTCCAGCTCCTCCAGGGACAGCACCGAGCCGTCCCCGTCGGTGTCGGCGGCGTCCACCGTGAAATTGGGGTCGAAGACCACCACGTGCCGCAACTCCGGCAGGTCCGCGCGTCGCTGGAGAGCCTTGGCGAGCTGGGCGGCGTCCTCGGCGAAGAGCACGCGGCTGCCGGAGTCCGCCAGGATGAACGCCGTCTCGTCGGCGTTGGTGGACGGGTACACCGTGGTGGTGGCCGCGCCCGCGCACAGGACGCCGAGGTCGGCCAGGATCCAGGTGACGGAGGTGTTGGCGGCCAGCGCCACCCGCTCCTCGGGGCGGACCCCGAGGTCCATCAGCCCGGCCGCGATGGCGTTGACCCGGCCGGCCGCCTCGCCCCAGGTGAGCGCCTTCCACCCGTCCGGCCCCTCGCCGGACTCGGCGGGCACGGGGTACAGGTACGCGTCCTTGTCGGGTGTCGCCGCGACTCTCTCCAGGAAGAGCGTGGCCACGGAAGGCGGCCGGTTCTCGAGCAACGTCTGGGTGTCGGTCACGGACAACCTCCGGGCACGCGCGGGTCTTCTTAACTCATCAGTAACCTATCCGGTCGGATCAGGGTAGAGGTCCGGCGCTCCGCATGTAAGGGGGTACGGGTCGGCCGAAGGGGCCGACCGGCCGCCCGGGCGGTGCGCCCGGACGGCCCCGCCCCGCCTACTTCTTCGCCTTGCCGTCCCCGTCCGCGTCCGACGACAGCACCGCGATGAACGCCTCCTGCGGCACCTCGACGTTGCCGACCATCTTCATCCGCTTCTTGCCCTCCTTCTGCTTCTCCAGCAGCTTGCGCTTGCGGGAGATGTCGCCGCCGTAGCACTTGGCGAGGACGTCCTTGCGGATGGCCCGGACCGTCTCCCGGGCGATCACCCGGGCGCCGATCGCGGCCTGGATGGGCACCTCGAAGTTCTGCCGCGGGATCAGCTCGCGCAGCTTGGCGACCAGCCGGACCCCGTACGCGTACGCCTTGTCCTTGTGGGTGATGGCGGAGAACGCGTCCACCTTGTCGCCGTGCAGCAGGATGTCGACCTTGACCAGCTGGGCGCTCTGCTCGCCGGTCGGCTCGTAGTCCAGGGAGGCGTAGCCGCGGGTCTTGGACTTCAGCTGGTCGAAGAAGTCGAAGACGATCTCGGCCAGCGGCAGGGTGTAGCGGATCTCGACCCGGTCCTCGGACAGGTAGTCCATGCCCAGCAGCGTGCCCCGCCGGTTCTGGCACAGCTCCATGATCGCGCCGATGAACTCGGTGGGCGACAGCACCGTGGCGCGCACCACCGGCTCGTACACCTCGGCCAGCTTGCCCTCGGGGAACTCGCTCGGGTTGGTGACGACGTGCTCGGCGCCGTCCTCCATGATCACGCGGTAGACCACGTTGGGCGCGGTGGCGATCAGGTCGAGGCCGAACTCGCGCTCCAGCCGCTCCCGGACCACGTCCAGGTGCAGCAGGCCGAGGAAGCCGACCCGGAAGCCGAAGCCGAGGGCCGCGGAGGTCTCCGGCTCGTAGACCAGCGCCGCGTCGTTGAGCTGGAGCTTCTCCAGCGCCTCGCGCAGCTCCGGGTAGTCCGAGCCGTCCAGCGGGTACAGCCCGGAGAACACCATCGGCTTGGGGTCCTTGTAGCCGCCCAGCGGCTCGGTGGCGCCCGCGCTCTGGGTGGTGATGGTGTCGCCGACCTTGGACTGGCGGACGTCCTTCACCCCGGTGATCAGGTAGCCGACCTCGCCGACCCCCAGCCCGTCGGCGGGGAGCATCTCCGGGGAGTTGGTGCCGATCTCCAGCAGCTCGTGCGTCGCGCCGGTGGACATCATCCGGATCCGCTCGCGCCGGTTGAGCTTCCCGTCGATGACCCGGACGTAGGTGACCACGCCCCGGTAGGAGTCGTAGACCGAGTCGAAGATCATCGCGCGGGCGGGCGCGTCGGCCACGCCGACCGGGGCCGGCACCTCGCGCACCACCCGGTCCAGCAGGGCGTCCACCCCGACGCCCGTCTTCGCCGAGACCCGCAGCACGTCGGAGGGGTCGCAGCCGACGAGGTTGGCCAGCTCCTCGGCGAACTTCTCCGGCTGCGCGGCCGGCAGGTCGATCTTGTTCAGCACCGGGACGATGGTGAGGTCGTTCTCCATCGCCAGGTAGAGGTTGGCCAGCGTCTGCGCCTCGATGCCCTGTGCCGCGTCGACCAGGAGGAGCGTGCCCTCGCAGGCGGCCAGCGAACGCGACACCTCATAGGTGAAGTCCACGTGGCCGGGGGTGTCGATCATGTTCAGGATGTGGGTGCGGCCCGCCCCGTCGCCCGAGGTCGGCGCCCACGGCAGCCGCACCGCCTGCGACTTGATCGTGATGCCCCGCTCACGCTCGATGTCCATCCGGTCGAGGTACTGGGCACGCATCTGCCGCTGGTCGACGACGCCGGTGAGCTGGAGCATCCGGTCGGCGAGCGTGGACTTGCCGTGGTCGATATGGGCGATGATGCAGAAGTTGCGGATCAGCGCCGGGTCGGTGCGGCTCGGCTCCGGGACGTGGAGCGGCGTGTGGGAAGGGATGGCTGGCACGCAGGGTCCGTTTTCTTGAGGATTCTCGAGAGCGTTACGTTGCTACCTGTCTACGCTGCCCTCCATAGTCCCATGGCCGGGGCGCTGCGGCGGTTTGGGAGCGCGAGCGGGCTGCTGGTAGCCTGGGGCGCTGCGCCTCGTGCCCTCTACCCGAGGCGTTCGGCTCCGGCCGGCACACTCTTTCGGCATCCTTCCCGTGGCCTTCCCGGCCCCGGGATACCAACCTGAAAAGGCTGCTTCGTGGCGAACATCAAGTCCCAGATCAAGCGCAACAAGACCAACGAGAAGGCGCGCCTGCGCAACAAGGCCGTCAAGTCCGAGCTCAAGACGGCGATCCGCCGCACCCGCGAGGCCGTCGCGGCCGGCGACAGCGAGAAGGCCAACGCCGCCGCTGCCTACGCCGCCAAGAAGCTCGACAAGGCCGTGAGCAAGGGCGTCATCCACAAGAACCAGGCCGCCAACAAGAAGTCGGCGCTGGCGACCTCGGTGGCCTCGATCGAGGGCTGAGCCCCTCCCCCCTTCTCCTCACTCCCCGAATCCCTCTCTCCTCGGTACCTCGCTCGTCCTGCGCACCGCCGGAACCCGGAATCAGCGGCCCCTCTACCGCCCGGACGGCACCGCCCAGCACAGCGCCGCACGCGGTCGTTCGCCACGCGGGTGCGGCTCCGGAGGCCGAGGAACAGGGGGCACGCGCCCAGGTCGGCGCGCACGGAGCACGGAGACGTGAACGCTGTGACGGCCGCCCGTCCGGGACTCCCGGGCAGGCGGCCGTCGCGTTGTCGCGGCCTGGTCACGGGTGCGTGTGCGTTCCGTGACCGGACGTTCCCGCAGGGTGCGCGGCCCGTTATCCTCACGGCATGTCGACGCCCCCGGAACAGCCGAGTCCGTCCCCTTACCAGAGCCCGGCCGGCCAGGGCACGAACCCGGGCCCGATACCGGGCCAACCCGGCGTGGGCGGGTACGGCGCGCCGGTGCCGCCGCAGCACAACCCGTACGCCCAGTCCGGCCCGTACGGGCAGCCCCCGGCCGCCGCCCCGCCCCCGGCCGGCTACTACCCGCCGATGCCGGGGATGCCCGGCGCTCCGGGGGCGCCGGGTACGCCCGGCGCGGCTCCGGGACGCAGTGGGGCCGGCAAGGCGGTGCTGTGGGGCGTGGTCGGCGCCGTGGTCGCCTCCGCGCTGTGGGGCGGCGGGCTGCTGCTGTTCGGCAAGGGCGGCAAGGCGAGCGCGGACCTGCGCGGCTACACCGTCCAGAAGAACCTGTGCGCCACCCAGGACATCTCGGCCTTCAAGTCCTCGTACCCGACGGACGACGACGATCCGACCAAGTACACGGCCAAGAGCGAGTCGGTCGACGAGATGTACTGCGACGAGGGGCTGGAGATGGAGGGCTCCACCTACTCCGACGCCTACCTCTCCGTGCAGGTCGACCTGCACAAGAAGACCGACCCCGGCCCGGAGTTCGCCGACACCTGGCGCACGTACTCCCAGCACGACGCCGACTACAAGGTCACCCCTCTGATCGGGGTCCCCGGGCTCGGCGACGAGGCCTACCTCATCACCGAGGACGGCACCAGCAGCCGCTACATCACCCTCGCGGTCCGGGACGGCTGGATGACCTACTCGATGCGGTGGAGCGCCTATGACACGAGCAGCGACACCGACTCCACGACGATGCCGACCATCGACGAGGCCTCGGACTGGGTCAAGTCCTCCACAAAGGCGACCCTCCCCCGCCTGAAGGAATAGCGAAGGCCGCCCCCGGGCCGGGCCTTACCCGCCCGTCGTGGCGCGCGGCCTGGATGCGGCTGCGCTTTGGACAAGAAGCGGAACACCGTCGAACGCCGCATCGACGGACAGGCGATTTGTGCGCTTCCACTGACAGCACGTCAGCCATCATGCTGAACTTGAACCGCCGCAGCGGTCCGGCGGGCCGCTCGGGGAGAACCGGTCCAGGGGGGCACGTTGGCCACAAAGCTCGACAAGTTCACCAGAGAGCTGTCCTTCGTGGTTTCGGCCGCAGGCGCCGTGGGCGCCTTCATCACCAGCATCATGGCCGGGGACGACAAAGGGAACGCCAGGTGGCGGGACCTCATCATCGGTGTCGCGTGCACGGCTGTCCCCGTCTTCCTCGCACGCGTCGAACGCTGGCGGGCGGACAGCGACCTCGCCAAGAAGACAGCGGCGTCCACTGAGGTCGTACGCTCCCACGAGCAGTTCATAGCCGGGGTGAGCCAGGGTCTGCGTCACATCTCGACCATCAGCGCGCTGCGGCTCACTCCGGCCCCGAACGGCGTGGACGTCGTGACGGGAAGGCTCGACCAGAGCATCGTTTTCGCCGCCTCCGACGTCCATGTCGGCTCGCACGTGGCGTTCTATCGATGGGACCAGGCGACCGGCGACTTCCTCCTGGAGGCCGAGCGACCCTTGGGGGCGGCCGCGAAGAAGAGCAACGGCGACTTCGGGTACTCGGCCTTCCGACAAGTGGCGACGACCGGTGGCGTCTTCCGCCGGGCGGACACCCGCAGTCCGATACGCGATCCCATGCCGACCGCCCCGGACGGCCCGTTCGTGATGTGCCAAGTGAAGGCGGATTCCCGGGTGCTGGGCGTTCTGGCTGTCGACGCACCGCGGGCGACCTGGTCCGCCTCCGGCCCGCAGGACTTCACACCCCTGCAGATCCGCCAGTTCCTGCTGTATGCCGATGCACTCGCCGCCGGCCTGACCAACTGAACCGATGAGCGCTGGAAGGGAGGACCACATGAACTCAGAAATCCCGGAGGGGAGCGGGCCGGACGACGTTCGGCGAGGTCGTGATCTCCTGGAGGAGGACAGTTACGAGGAAGATGCGGTGCGGCGCAGCATGCTCTCTCCGAGCGTGTATTACATCGCGAGCGGCGACACGCAGCGGGTGGCCGAGGAGTACATCCAGCAGGCGATGGGGAGCGCCATGAGAGATTCCCTGCAAAGACTCGCAGACACCATAGTCATCGCTGCGTCCGCGTCCGCCCTGGTCACCGGCGTACTCCTGTTCGGCAACGACCGTGTGTGGGCGGCCTTTCCCGGCAGCGCCGCGGCGGTCATGGCGGTGACGTCCGTCATCGTCCGCGTGCGGAGACCACACTGACGCCGTAGGCGGTCACACTCCTCAGCGGCCGGGCGGCGCGTGCGGCGCCTCGAAGCGCCGAACGCCCTGGAGCACGCCGGTCGTTGGCACGGCAGCGTCGATCACCGGCAGGTGGTCCCGTCACCGCCCACCCCGCCGAGCACCCGGTCAGCCGGAGGGCCCCGGTCAGGGGCGGGGGCGGGAGGCTTGGGCGATGGCGACGACTGCCTTCTCCAGGGCGTACGCGGGGTCGGCGGCGGCGCCCTTGACGGCTGCGTCGGCCTCCGCGACGGCCCGCAGGGCCACCGAGACGCCGTCCGCGGACCAGCCGCGCAGTTGCTGGCGCACGCGGTCGATCTTCCACGGCGGCATGCCCAGTTCACGGGCGAGCTGGCCGGGGTTGGCGCCGCGCGGGGCCGAGGCGAGCTTGCCGATGGCGCGCACGCCCGAGGCCAGCGCGAAGGTGATGCCGGGCAGCGGCTGGCCTACCGACAGCGCCCAGCGCAGCCGCTCCAGGGCCTCGGCGGTGCGGCCCGTGACCGCAAGGTCGGCGACCTCGAAGCCGGTGGCCTCGGCCCGGCCGGTGTAGTAGCGGGCGACCACGTCCACGTCGATGGTGCCGTCCACGTCGGCCGTCAACTGGGCGCAGGCGCTGGCCAGTTCGCGCAGGTCGCTGCCGATGGCGTCCACCAGGGCCTGCGTCGCCTCCGGGGTCGCGGAGCGGCCGAGCGTGCGGAACTCCTGGCGGACGAAGGCCAGCCGGTCGGCCGGCTTCGTCATCTTCGGGCACGCCACCTCGCGGGCGCCGGCCTTGCGGGCGGCGTCCAGCAGCGCCTTGCCCTTGGCCCCGCCGGCGTGCAGCAGGACCAGGATGATCTCCTCGGCGGGCGCGGCCAGATACGCCTTGACGTCCTTGACGGTGTCGGCCGAGAGATCCTGCGCGCTGCGCACCACCAGCACCTTGCGCTCCGAGAAGAGCGAGGGGCTGGTCACCTCGGCGAGGGTGCCGGGCTGGAGGGTGTCGGGCGCGAGGTCGCGCACATCCGTGTCCGGATCGGCCTCGCGGGCTGCGGCCACCACCTCGCGCACCGCGCGGTCCAGCAGCAGATCCTCCTGGCCCACGGCGAGCGTGAGCGGGGCGAGCGGGTCGTCTGAAGCGGTCTTCCTGGCCATCTCCCCCAGCATCGCACGGGGGTGGGACAGCCGGGTGCGCCGCCCTCCCCGGCTCTCGGGCACAATGCCCGAGTGAACGACGTGAACAACGTGAACGACGGACGACATGTACTGGTCTTCGCCGACCGCGAGGTGGCCGAAGAGGTCGCCGAACTGCTGGCCGAGCGCTTCGACCTGCCCGACGACCCCACGGTGCGCCGTGAGGCCCTCGCGGGCGAGGACGACGCCGAGGACGCCCAGTGGCTGGTCGTGGTGGAGGACGAGGACGGTGAGCTCGAGCCGTCCGAGCTCGATGAACTCGCGGGGGAGTACGGCGGCTGGCTCGAGGAGTACGAAGAGGAAGAGGACTGAGATCGCGGGCCGCTGGCCCGTACCGCCGGGCCCTGCTCGGCCCGTATGACGGGCCCCGCTCGGCCCGTTGCTCCGGGCCCGTCGTGGCCCGGAACGCCCGGGGCGGTGGCGCGCCGCCCCGGACCACGAACAACCCTCGCCCCTCACCCCGCGCCCGCGTCGGCCGCCGCTGAACCCGCGACCGCCGAATCCGCGGCCGCCGGAACCGGGCACCCTTGCGGATCCTCGGCCTTGGGCGGGAGTTCGCGCATCGCGGGGATCGGGGAGGGGAGGAGCCAAAGAGCGCTGAGGACGGCGCCGAGCGTGGCGATCCAGAGGGTGGGGCGCAGGCCGAGCGTGCTGCCGAGGAGACCGCCGGTCAGGGCGCCGAGCGGGCGCAGGCCGTAGTTGACGGTACGGAAGGCGCCGGAGACCCGGGAACGCAGGGCGTTGGGGATGATCGCGGCCTGGAGCGAGCCGCTGGAGATGTCCAGCAGCATCAGCCCGATGCCGGAGAGGAACTCCGAGAAGAACAGGGCCGTCAGGACCAGCGGTTCCGGCCCGCCCGCCAGCGGCACGAGCGCCACCGGGGCGGGGAAGGCGACGAAGCCCAGCACCACGGAGGGGCCGATGCCTATCGCGCGGACCACCCGCCCGGTGAGCACGGCGCCCAGCAGGCCGCCGACCGCCCCGGCCCCGATCACCAGGCCCAGCGTGCCCGCGCTCAACCCCAGCCGGCTGACGGCGTACAGCACCATCAGCGCGTTGAAAACGAACATGAAGTAGTTGACGGTCGCGCCCGCGGCCACCAGGGCCCGCAGCGTCCGCGAGCGCCCGATGAAGCGCAGCCCCGACGAGAGCCGTACGGCGCCGCGCTCGGCGGGCGGCGGTTCATCCGGGGCGATCCGGGCCAGCATGGCCGCGGAGAACAGGAAGCTCGCCGCGTCGGCGAGCAGGGCCAGCGGGGCGGCGAGCACCTGCACCAGCAGGCCGGCCGCGCTCGGCCCGGCCACGAACGAGAACGCGCGGCTGCCGTTGGTCAAGGAGTTGCCCGCCACGTACTGCTCGGGCTCGACCAGCGACACGAACAGCGCGGAGTTGGCGACGTCGAAGAGGACCGAGAGGGTGCCGACGGCGAAGGCCACCAGGGCGAGGTGCGGCAGCGTCAGCCGGCCCAGGGCGTACGCGAGCGGGAGCGTGGCCGTCAGGGCGGCCCGCAGCAGGTCGGCGGCGATCATGATCCGCCGGCGCCCGCCCCTGCGGTCGACCCACGCGCCGCCGGGCAGCGAGAACAGCAGCGCGGGCACCAGCCCGGCCGCCGACAGCCAGCCCATCTCGCGGGCGTCGGCGTGCAGTACGAGGACGGCGGTGAGCGGGACGGCGAGGACCGTCACCTGGTCGCCGAACGCGGAGACGGCCTGGCCGGTCCAGTACCGTCGGAAGGGGGCGGCGCGCAGGAGGGCGGGGAGGCGGGTGGCGAGGGGGGTCATGCCTGCGCCCCGGGGTGGCCGGCCTCCGGGCGGGGCTCGGCTCCGGTGCCGGGTTCGGGCTCCGGCGCCACGTAGGAGATCTGGAGGACGGGGACGCGCCGGGCACCCTCCGGCCGCAGCGAAGGGTCGGCGGCGCGCGGCAGGTACTCCGCGACGAGGGCGTCCATCCGTTCGCCCAGCGCGGCCAGTTCGCCCGGCGTGACGTACACCGTGAGGTCCGAGAACCGCTCGGCCTCCTGCCACTCCCGCGCCACCTCCCCGCGCTCCTCCAGGGCCCGCGTCATCCGGCGCAGGTAGTTCTCGGCGACGGCCAGCGTCAGGGCCCGCGCCGCCTCCGCGACCGCCGGATCCGCCGAGAACCCGGGCCAGTTCGTGGTCTCCGCGGTGGCCCGCCACGGCTTCTCCCGCCCCGCCCCACCCGGGTCGTCCTCCTCCGCCAGCCCGTACTTGGCCAGGATCCGCAGGTGGTACGAGCAGCTCGCCACCGACTCCCCGATCGCCGCGGCCGCACGCGTCGCCGTCATCGCGCCCTCCCTGCGCAGCAGCCCCACCAACTTCATCCGCGTCGGATGCGCGTACGCCCGCAGCGCCCGCGGATCCGTGAGCTCCACCCGCTCCGCCCGTGTGTTCTTCCTGTCCACCATGTATGTAAAGCTATCTTTAGCAAGAAACCTTTACAAGCGTTCCTTGCGCAGGGAGCACCGGGCGCCGGTGGCGGTCGATACTCGGTGGCGGCGGGGCGGGGTGGGCATGAGGATGCCCGCATGGACGTGGACACGGACGCCGACGGGCGCGGGGAGGGGGGCGGGGTGCGGCGGTGGACGCCTGCCACGCGGTACCCCGACATGTGGGTGGACCCGGAGGACGATCCGCGGGAGGACGGGGCCGGGGCCGCCGGCGAGCGGGGGACGCTGCTCGACAACCTGCGCCACTACCGCATGACCGTCGAGATGAAGTGCGACGGCCTCGACGCCGAGCAGATGGCACGGTGGTCGGTGCCGCCCTCCACGATGTCGCTGCTCGGGCTGGTACGGCACCTGGCCGAGGACGAACGGCACCTGCGGCGGATGGCCGGCGAGAACCTGCCCCGGATCTACCGCACGCCCGAGGACCGCGAGGCCGACTGGAACGGCGCGACCGCCGACCCCGACGTCGTGGCGGACGCCTGGCGCCGGTGGCGGACCGAGTGCGACCTGACCGACCGCTTCGTCGCCGCCGCCCCCGACCTGGGCGCCCTCCCCGGCTCGGACGCCGACCTCCGCGACCTGCTGGTGGCCCAGATCACCGAGTACGCCCGCCACTGCGGCCACGCGGACCTGCTCCGCGAGCGCATCGACGGCCGCGTCGGGCAGTGACGCCCACCCGGGCACCCGTCACGCGCTGTCGGCCGGGTCCAGGTGACGGATGTCGCCGAGGGAGAGCACCTGGCGGTTGTGGAAGAAGTCGTCCTCGCACAACGTGGTGATGCTGCCCGCGGGCACCCGGAACGCGGCGTACCCGAGCGACTCGGTCGGCATCCCGATCCACGCCGCCACCACGGGCGTCAGCGAACCGCCGTGCGTCACCACGATCTGGTGCGCGCACGGGCGCCGCAGGATCTCCTCCATCGCGGCGTAGACCCGCCGCACCCACACCCCTTTGGTCTCGGCGCCCTCCACCCCCTCGTCGTGCTCCAGCCGCTCCCCCACGGCGGGCGGCGGGACGAACCGCCGGTCCAGCCACTCCTGCGGCTTCCCCTCCGCCACCCCGTACGACTTCTCCCGCGGCCTGCGGTCCAGCACCGGCCGCACCCCGAACGCGTCGGCCACCGCCTCGGCCGTCCGCCGGGTCCGCGCCAGGTCCGACGCGAACACCTCCGCCTCCGCACCCCGCGGAACCCTCGCCCGCAACTCCCCCGCGATCCGCCCCGCCGCCCGCACCCCACCCGCCGTCAACTCCGAGTCGTACCACCCCCCGACCACCCCCTCCACGTGATGCGCCGCCTCCGGATGCGTCACGACGAACACCGTCCGCACAACCCACCTCCTCCCATCCGCCGGCCCGGCCACCGGACGCGAATCGCGCGCCTAGGGTGTCGGAATGCCCCTGAGCCACATAGTCCTGGCCTCCGGCCATTCGATCGACCTCATCGAGCTTCGTATGTCCTCGACCTACGGCGGGATGCTGGAGGGATACCCGTGCAAGCCCGTCAATGACATGAGGGTCAGGGGCCTCCAGCGGCAGGCTGAACATGCCTTTCCCTCCATGCCCGTCCACCTGATCCCGCCCTCCCGCGCGTACCCGGACCAGACCGCCGGAGCCTTCGGCCCCGTTGAAGTGCTGCCTCCCGTCGCCTGCATCGGCGCCTTCCGCTCGACAGCGATCGCCCCTGAACTCGACCAGGTGCTCCACCGTTCCGCCCTCACCGCGGTCTGGTTCCAGCCCGGCGTGGACGTCCCCTCGGGCGAGGACGTCGACCCCGCGCTGCGCGGCCTTCGCTGGGAGGAACTGGCCCAGGACTACGAGCTCTAGCGAGCGACGAGGACGGTCGCCTCGGCGCAGGCAGATCGTGGACGGTACTTCGCTTCCCGTCAGAGGCCGCGGATGGCCTCGGCCAGGTCGGATCCGTAGGACGCCCAGCAGATCACCGAGCCGTCGTCGTCGAGCCGCTCCATGAACCACCCGCCGTCGTCTCTCACGAGGCACAACTCGTGGAACGCGAGCAGCACATCGGGCCGGAGCGGCTGAGTTCACCGTCCCAGGGTCCCGGCCGGGCGCCCTCGGAGGGAGCAGAGGCCCGCCCGAGGTTCACAGGTCGGGGGCGGTGGTGGTGGTCAGGGTGGTGGGGGTGGTGCCGGTGAGGGCGATGGGGCCGTCGAGGTCGGTGCGGAGGACGGTGGCGCCGAGGGCGTGGAGGGTGTGGACGGTGCGGGGGGAGGGGTGGCCGTAGGGGTTGTGGGCGCCGACGCTGATCAGGGCGAGGCGGGGGTGGAGGCGGGCGAGGAGGGCGGGGTCCTGGTGGGCGGAGCCGTGGTGGGCGACCTTGAGGACGTCGACGCGGGGGAGGTCGGGGTGCTGGAGGAGCAGTTCCCGTTGGGCCTCGGGCTCCAGATCGCCCATCAGGAGCAGGGTGAGGCCGGCGTCGCGGACCAGGAGGGCGACGCTGGCGTCGTTGGGCCCGTCGTCGGGGAGTTCGGTCGGCGAGGTTGGGGGCCAGAGCACCTGCCAGGACAGGGGGCCGAGGGTGCGCCGCTCCCCCGCCGCGGCCCTCAGGACGGGGATGCCCGCGTCGGCCGCCTCCCGCCGTACCTCCGAGGCGGCGCCGGCGGGTTCGTCGAGCACTGTGGTCTCGATGGCCCCGACCCGCCGGCCGTGCA
Source organism: uncultured Actinomycetota bacterium (assembly GCA_963756705.1). Lineage (GTDB taxonomy): Bacteria > Actinomycetota > Actinomycetes > Streptomycetales > Streptomycetaceae > Actinacidiphila. The sequence continues at coordinate 215,960 of CAVWOS010000016.1, forward strand.
GGGCGCCCGGCAGTCCGTCCACATGGTCGGCGTGGAAGTGGGTGAGGACGAGCAAAGGGACGGTGGAGACGCCGAGTTCGCGCAGGCACCGGTCCTCGGGGACCGGATCGGGCCCGGTGTCGACCACGACCGCGGCGCCCGGCCCGGCGGACAGGGCCAGCGCGTCGCCCTGCCCGACGTCGCACATCGCGAACCGCCAGCCGGGCGGTGGCCACGCGGCCGTCACCCGGGGCAACGGGACCGGCCGGACCAAGGCCAGCAGCAACGCGACCGCGCAGGCGACGGTGAGCCAGGGCCGGTGCCACAGCGGGCGGCCCGCGACCACGACCGCCGCCGTCACCACGACGAGCAGCGCGGCGCCCGGCCAGCCGCCGGGCCAGGTGATCCGGCCCCCGGGCAGCGCCGCCCCGTGCCGGGCCACCGCCACGATCCAGCGGACCGGCCAGCCCGCGAGCCAGGCCGGGACCTGGGCGGCGAAGGGTGACACCGCGGCCGTCGCCATGGCCGCGAACCCCAGCACGGTGGCCGGGCCCACCGCCGGTTCGGCCAGCAGGTTGCACGGCACGCCGACCAGGCTCAGCCGCCCCGCCATCAGGACGAGCAGGGGCCCGCACACCGCCTGCGCGGCGGCCGCCGCGGCCAGCGCCTCCGCCAGGTGCGGGCGCACCCCGCGGCGCCGCAGGGCCTCGCCCCAGCGCGGGGCCAGCGTCAGCAGCGAGGCGGTGGCCGCCACCGAGAGCGCGAAGCCGTAGGAACGGGCCAGCCCCGGTTCGTACAGCACCAGCAACAGGACGGCCGCGGCCAGCGCCGGGAGCAGGGAGCGGCGGCGGCCGGTGCCGATCGCCAGCAGCGTGATCAGGCCGCACACGGCGGACCGCAGCACGCTCGGGCCGGGCCGGCACACCAGCACGAAGCCCAGCGTGAGAGCGGCGCCCAGCAGCGCGGTCCACCGCCGGGGCAGGCCCAACCGGGCGGCCAGGCCCCGGCGTTCGGCCCGGATCGCCAGCCCGGGCGGCCCGATCAGCAGGATCAGCACGACCGTGAGATTCGCGCCGGAAACGGAGGTCAGGTGTGCGAGGTCCGTGGCCTCGAAGTCCTCCTTCAGGTCGTCCGGAAGCGCGGACGTGTCGCCCAGCACCAGGCCCGGCAGCAGCGCCCGCGCGTCCTCGGGCAGCGGGGCCGCCGCCTCGCGCAGGCCCGACCGCAGCCCCGCCGCGATCCGCTGGGCCCCGCTCGGCGGCGAGGTCACGCGGGGCGGTCCGTGCGGGCGCAGGACGGCGGCGGCCTCGCCCCGCTCGTCGGGCGCGAACCTGGCGGTGAGGCGCACCCTCGTGGACGGGACGAGCCGCAGCCACCGGCTCGGGGCGTCCGGTGCCATCAGGACCACCGGGGTACGGACCGCCGTCCCGCCGATCCGCTCGGCCACGGCGTCCACGACCACCACGCGGGGCATCCCCGAGCGGGCCCGGAACGGATCGGCCGTGATCCGCGCGATCACCTCGGCGGTGTGCCGGTGCCGGGCCAGGTCCGGTGCCGGGCCGCGGGTGAGGTCGGCCGCCGCCAGCACCGCCGACAGCGCCGCCACGACCGCGCACAGCCCCGACGCCAGCACGGCCCGCGCCAAACCGCGCCCGCCCCGCGTCAGGCCCACGCCCACCGCGACCGCCACCGTCACCGCCGCCGCGACCCCGACCGTCGGCGCCACTCCCCCGCCCACCCGCGGGGCCAGCGCCGCCGCGCCCCACGCCGCCAGCGCGGGCGCCACCAGCCGCAGGTCCGCCGGCCCCTCCACCCGGGGGTTCGACGCCCCGAGCGGTGACGCCGCCGCCGCGTGCACGGCCGCCCGCTCGCCACGGCCGGAGGCACCCGCATTCGCACCCCCATCCGCGCTCACACCCACACCCGCCGAAGTCGGCCTCACTCCCACCCGCGGCCCACCCCCGCTCACGGCTGGACCAGAGGTTCGAGCGCGGCGAACTTCCTCGGGCCGATGCCGGGGATGGTGCGCAGTTGCTGGAGGGAGGTGAAGGAGCCGTGCCGGGTGCGGAAGTCGAGGATGTGCTGGGCCAGCACGGGTCCGACGCCGGGGAGCGCCTCGAGTTGGGGTTCGGTCGCGGAGGTGAGGCTCAACGGGGTGCCCGGGCCAGCGGCGCCCGGGGCGGGACCGGCGGCGGGTGCCGCGCCGGGCGGTGGCGGGACGCCGACGAGGATCTGCTCACCGTCGCTGAGGGGGCGGGCGAGGTTGAGGGCCGTGGTGTCGGTGCCCGGGAGGGGGCCGCCGGCCGCGGCGAGCGCGTCGGCGACCCGCGATCCCTTGGGCAGGCGGCGTAGTCCCGGCTTGGCCACCTTGCCGGCCACGTCGACCGTGAGCACGGGCCGGGCCGGCGCGGCGGACGGCGGCGACCCTGCGGACGGCGGCGGGGCCGCATCGAGGACGGGCGCGGGTGAGGCCGCGGCCACGGGCACCGGCGGCACGCGCACCGTGCGCGGCCGGCCCACCCAGTAGTGGTGGACGGCCAGTCCGCAGGCCACGACGAGCACGACCCCGAGGGCGAGCACCGTCCTGAGTTCGAACCCGCACCTGACGAAGAGCCAGGTCCGCATCCGCCCGAGCGGGCCGTCCCCGAACACCGGCGCGCCCAGCCCGGCGGGCGGTCCCTCGCGCATCCCGCCCACCCCGCCGCTCCCGCCGGCAAGCCCGTCCCGAAACGAAGCCGCACCGGCTGCCGGGGGCGGCCCGTCCCGCGACCAGGCCGCACCGACCGCCGCCGCGGGCGCCCCCTCCCGCGCCGTGCCGAAAATCGCCGCCGTGCGCGCCCGCACGCCGCTGCCGTCAGGTGAGTCCAGAAGTTCCATGCCTCGATGCTGGACCCGCCGAAGCCCTCAGAACGGGCCCGGCCGATATCTGTGGAAAACCGCCCACCTGTGGATAACTCGCTCACCCGCGAGGGTGAGTTCAGGCCGAACCCGCGCCCGAGGCCTGCCCCGCCCCCGAAGCCGAACCCGCGGCCACGCCCGACCGCGACCCGAACCCACGGCCGAACCCACGGCCGCCCCAACCCCGCGACAACCCCCGGGCCCCGCCTCAGCGCGGCGCCACCACCACCCCGAGCAGCCCCGGCCCCGCGTGCGCCCCGATCACCGCCCCCACCTCGCTGACGACGAGGTCGTCAAGGCACGGCACCCGCCCCCGCAGCCGCTCCGCGAGCGTCATCGCCCGGTCGTTCGCCGCGAGGTGATGGACCGCCAAGGCCACCGGCCGCGTGCCGGCCTGCTCGACCACGATCTCCTCCAGACGGGAGATGGCCTTGGACGCCGTCCGCACCTTCTCCAGGAGCTCGATCCGGCCGTCGGCCAGCCGCAGCAGCGGCTTGACCGCGAGCGCGGAGCCGAAGAGGGCCTGGGCGGCGCCGATCCGGCCGCCCCTGCGCAGGTAGTCGAGGGTGTCGACGTAGAAGAACGCCGAGGTGTCCGCGGCCCGCTTCTCCGCCGCCGCGACGATCTCGTCCGCCGTGCCGCCGGCCTCCGCGGCCTCGGCCGCCGCGAGCACGGTGAAGCCGAGGGCCATGGCCACCATGCCGGTGTCGACGACCTGGACCGGGACGGGTGCGTCCTTCGCCGCGACGAGCGCCGCGTCGTACGTGCCGGAGAAGTCGGCGGACAGGTGGAGAGAGACGATCGCCTCGGCGCCTCCCGCGGCCACCGCCTCGAAGGCGGCACTGAATTCCGCCGGGCTCGGCCGGGATGTGGTGACCGGCCGGCGCCGCTGCAACGCGCGGGCGACGGCCGGCGCGGAGATCTCGGTGCCCTCTTCGAGCGCTTCGTCGCCGATGACCACGGTGAGGGGGACGACGTGGATGCGGTGTCGTACGAGGGCCTCTTGGCCGAGGTAGGCCGTGGAATCCGTGACAATGGCGACGTGCGGGGGCATGTTCGGAGATTACCCGGGGTGGGGACCTACCCGCCGCTCGGGCCGGGCCCCAATCTCCCGCGCCTCACTCCCCCCGTGCCTCGAAGGCCGGGCGCGCGGAGCCGTCGGGGAGGGGTTTCCCGGCCGGCCTCCCGGCTGCCGGAGGGGCGCCGAGCCCAGGTCGCGGGGCGCTCTCCCAGTGCCGCAGCGCGGTGGACTCGATGTCGATCTCGCGGGTGAGCGCGTCGAGGTCGTCGGCCGTGGTGTGCCGGGCCCGGTCCTGGGCGGCCCAGCGGAGCGAGTCCGCGGAGTGCGCGATGCGCCGGGCGCGTTCGGCCAGGTCGGGCAGCTTGGCGCTCACCCGGGCCTTGTCGGGTTCGCGTTCGAGCAGCTTGAGTTCGGCGTCGAGCGCGCGGGCGTGGCCGTTGAGGCGGTCGAGCAGGGCGTCGGCCTCGGGCAGTTCGGCGCCGTCGAGGGCCTGGAAGGTGCTGTCGATGGAGGTCCGCAGGTCCAGGCGGAGCTGGGCGAGCTGTCCGAGCGAGCCGGGCAGGGCGAAGCGGCGGGCGCGCAGCCGCTGGTCCTCCACGGCGCGCCGGGCCTGGAGGGCGCGCCGCTCGACGCCGCGTTTCACCGCGCGGGCGGCCTTCACCGTCGCCACCGTGGCCACAGTGGCGAAGACGAGGAAGAACACCAGCAGGACGATGCCGACGGTCTCCACGGGCAGCTCCTCCGTTCACGGCCGGCCCCCGACGCACGGGCCTGTCCTTCCACGGTAATGCCCGGGGGCGGTTCCGAGGACCCGGACGATCCCCGAAACCGCCCCTGGGGGAGACGGCTCCCGGCCCGAACGCAGCCGGACGCAGCCGAGAACACAGCCGGTGACGGCCGGACGCAGCCCGTCACCGGCAGGCCCGCCAGGGCAGGCACAGCCGCGCCCGGCCAGGCACCAGGCACGACCGGCACCGCCGGGGCACCCTCACACGACGATGTTGACCAGCTTCGGCGCCCGGACGATCACCTTGCGGACCTGCGCCCCGCCGATCGCGGCCACCACCTCGGGCGCGGCCACCGCCAGCGCCTCCAGCTCGGCCTCGGCGATGGCCGGCGGGACCTCCAGCCGCGCCTTGACCTTGCCCTTGACCTGGACGACACAGGTCACCGTCTCGTCCTGGACTAGCGCCGGATCGGCCACCGGGAAGGGCTCGTGGGCCAGCGAGGAGGTGTGGCCCAGCAGCTGCCACAGCTCCTCGGCGACGTGCGGGGCCAGCGGCGCGATCAACAGAACCAGCGGCTCCGCGACGGCGCGCGGCACCCGGCCGGGCGAGGTGCGGGTCAGGTGGTTGTTCAGCTCGGTGATCTTGGCGATCGCCGTGTTGAAGCGCAGCCCCGCCATGTCGCCGGTGACCCCGTCGATGGCCTTGTGCAGGGCGCGCAGCGTCTCCTCGTCGGGCTCGGTGTCCACGACGGTGGGGGCGCCGGTCGCCTCGTCCACGATGTTGCGCCACAGCCGCTGCAGCAGCCGGTACTGCCCGACGACGGCGCGGGTGTCCCACGGGCGGGACACGTCCAGCGGCCCCATCGCCATCTCGTACAGCCGCAGGGTGTCGGCCCCGTACTCGGCGCAGATCTCGTCGGGCGTGACCGCGTTCTTCAGCGACTTGCCCATCTTGCCCAGCAGCCGGGAGACGGGCTCGCCCTGGTGGGTCCAGGTGCCGTCGTGCTCCTCGACCTCGGCGGCCGGGACGGCGATACCGCGCGCGTCGCGGTAGACGTACGCCTGGATCATGCCCTGGTTGAACAGCCGGTGGAACGGCTCGAAGGACGCGACGTGGCCCAGGTCGTGCAGCACCTTGTGCCAGAAGCGGGCGTACAGCAGGTGCAGGACGGCGTGTTCGGCCCCGCCGACGTACAGGTCGACGCCGCCGGCCGGCTGCCCCTCGCGCGGCCCCATCCAGTACGCCTCGGACGGCCCGGACACCAGCTGCTCGCTGTTGTGCGGGTCCAGGTAGCGCAGCTCGTACCAGCAGGAACCGGCCCAGTTGGGCATGGTGTTGGTCTCGCGGCGGTAGGTGCGCACGCCGCGGCCGTCGCCCAGGTCCAGCTCGACGGTGACCCAGTCCTCGTTGCGGGACAGCGGGGTCTCCGGCGAGGTGTCGGCGTCGTCCGGGTCGAAGGTGCGCGGGCTGTAGTCGTCGACCTCGGGCAGTTCGACGGGCAGCATCGAGTCGGGCAGCGCGTGGGCGACGCCCTCCTCGTCGTAGACGATCGGGAAGGGCTCGCCCCAGTACCGCTGGCGGCTGAACAGCCAGTCCCGCAGGCGGTAGTTGACGGTGCCCTCGCCGATGCCGCGCTCGGCCAGCCAGGCGGTGATCGCGGCCTTGGCCGGGACGACGCCCAGGCCGTCCAGGCTGATGCCGTCGCCGGTGGAGCCGACGATCCTGGCGTCGTAGGAGACGAAGGCGTCGTCCCAGGTGGAGGCGTCGGTGCCGCGGCCGTCGGTGGGCTCCACGACGCAGCGCACGGGCAGTTCGAAGGCGCGGGCGAAGGCGAAGTCGCGGGTGTCGTGGGCGGGCACGGCCATGATGGCGCCGGTGCCGTAGCCCATCAGCACGTAGTCGGCGACGAAGACCGGGACGGGCTCGCCGCTGACCGGGTTCACGGCGTAGGAGCCGGTGAACACGCCGGTCTTGTCCTTGGCCTCGGCCTGCCGCTCGACGTCGGACTTCGCGGCGGCCTGCTTGCGGTAGGCGGCGACGGCCTCGGCGGGCGTGGCGTGCCCGCCGGTCCACACCGGGTGGGTGCCCTCGGGCCAGGCCGCGGGCACGATGGCGTCGACCAGCTCGTGCTCGGGGGCCAGCACCATGTAGGTGGCGCCGAACAGGGTGTCGGGGCGGGTGGTGAAGACGGTGATGGCGCGCTCGGAGTGCGCGCCGCCGGCCTCGTGTACGGGGAAGTCAACGCGCGCGCCCTCGCTGCGGCCGATCCAGTTGCGCTGCTGCAGCTTGATCGCCTCGGGCCAGTCCAGGGCGTCCAGGTCGTCCAGCAGCCGGTCGGCGTAGGCGGTGATGCGCATCATCCACTGGCGCAGGTTCGCCTTGAAGACGGGGTAGTTGCCGCGCTCGGAGCGGCCCTCGGCGGTGACCTCCTCGTTGGCCAGCACCGTGCCCAGGCCGGGGCACCAGTTCACCGGGGACTGGGCGGCGTACGCCAGCCGGTGGCCGTCCAGCACCTCGGCGCGCTCGGCGCGGGTCAGCTCGGCCCACGGCCTGCTGTCGGGGGTGGGCCGGGAGCCGTCGGCGAACTGCTCCTCCAGCACCTCGATCCGGCGGGCGCGGCCGGCCTGCGGGTCGTACCAGGAGTTGTAGATCTCCAGGAAGATCCACTGCGTCCAGCGGTAGTAGTCCGGGTCGATGGTGGAGATGGAGCGGGCCTTGTCGTGGCCCAGGCCCAGCCGGCGCAGCTGCTGCCGCATGGTGGCGATGTTGGCCTCGGTGGAGACCCGGGGGTGGGTGCCGGTCTGCACGGCGTACTGCTCGGCGGGCAGGCCGAAGGCGTCGAAGCCCAGCGTGTGCAGCACGTTGTGGCCGGTCATCCGCTGGAAGCGGGCGTAGACGTCGGTGGCGATGTAGCCCAGCGGGTGGCCGACGTGCAGTCCCGCGCCCGAGGGGTACGGGAACATGTCCATGATGAACTTCTTCGGCCGGCCGGCCCGGTCGCCGGCGCCCTGCCCGGACCCGGCCGCGGCGTCGGCGGGGTCGGCTGCGGCGAAGGTCGCGTGGGCGTCCCAGTGCTCCTGCCAGTGGTGCTCGATCCGCTGGGCCGTCGCCGCGGTGTAGCGGTGCGGCGCGGCCGTCTCGCCGGCCGGAGTGGTGTCGCTCATGCCTCGGGTCTCCATCGATGTCGTGACGGCCGCGCCGCCGGTGGGCGTCCTGGATCGGGTGACCGCGTGCTCTTCCGGGGCCGATCCGGCCCGGGTCACGCGCTGCCCGGCCAACAAAAAAGCCCCTCGGGCATGAGGGGCGCCGCACTGACGTGGTTCGTGGTCAGCGCGGCCGGCTAAGCAGGAGGCTCACGGCTCGCATGCGGTCAGGGTACCGCAGGCCGCAGCGGGCCCGCACCGAGGATCCGGTGCGGGCCCGCCACTGGTTCCGTCACATGGGGTACATGAGGCGGTGGTGCGTCAGTGCTTCTTGGCCGGCTTGAACGACTTGACGTAGTTGCTGCCGGGCGTGCCGACACCGGTCACGTTGTCGTAACCGACGGTCGCGGACAGCGAGCTGTCGGCGCCGAAGGTACGCAGCGAGGTGATCAGACCGTCCGAGGCGTCGGTCGCGTTCGCGAAGTCCACGCGGACGTTGGCGATGCCCTGGCCGGCACCCAGCGGGTGGTCGGTCACGTCGTGGTACGCGGCCGTGCCGTACCGGTCGTAGATGGCCGGGTTGGCGAAGCCGATCGAGATGCCGCCGCGCGCCTGCTCGGCGAGCGCCTGCACACCGGCGATGACGGGCGAGGCCAGCGAAGTGCCGCCGAGGCGGTACTGGTTGTACTTCAGGCTGCCGTCGGGGAACTCCATCGTCTCACCGACGAGGAAGCCCGTGTTGGGGTCGGCGATGGCCGAGATGTCGGGCTCGACCCGCATCTTGGTGGTGCCGTTGTCGGCGAGGGCGAGGGCGTCCGGCACGACACCGCGCTGGTAGTACGGCTGCGCGTACATCATGCTGGTGCCGCCGCCCGCACCCGAGGTGAACGGGCCGGGGAAGCCGGTCCAGGTCTTGCCGTCGGCCGACAGCGGGGCGCGCTCGGTGCCCCAGCCGGTCTCCCACAGGTACTTGTTGTTCTTGCCCACCGCGAGCGAGGTGCCGCCGACCGAGGTGACCCAGTCGGAGTTCGCCGGGGTGTTGACGTCCTTCACGCCCTCGTCGATGACGTCATCGCCGTCGTCGCCGGAGGAGAAGTAGAAGCCGATGCCCTCGACCGCGCCCTGCTGGAAGATCTGGTCGTAGGCGGCGGCCACGTCCGGCGTCTCGTTGGCCTCCACGTCGCCCCACGAGTTGGAGACGATGGTGGCCAGCCGGCCGTCCACGACGGTGGCCAGCGAGTCGAGCAGGTCGTCGTCGAAGCAGGACTTGGCGCCCACGTACACGACGTTGGCGTCGGGCGCCACCGCGTGCACGGACTCGACGTCGAGGGACTCCTCGCCGTACCAGCCGGAGGCGCCGCAGTCGTCGACGTTGGTGTAGCCGTCAGCGGCCGGCACCACCTGGGTGAGCTGGCCCTTGCGCCACTTCTGGCCACCGGTGTTCTTGGCCAGGTGGGCGGCGTCACTGGCGATGTTCGGCGAGGCGTAGGCGTCGGTGATGGCCACCGTCACACCCTTGCCGGTGTACTTGCCGGCGCCGTAGGCGGCGCGCAGCTGGTCGCCGGTGTAGCCCTGGATGGTGTACGGCGCCTTGCCACCGTACGCCGAGGGCAGCTTCTTGTCGGTGTTCGAGCCGTAGTACGTGGAGAACGGCCCGGAGTTGACGAAGGCCGGCTCGGGGCCGGGCAGCGTGTCGTTGTGGCTGGCCTTCTTGGGCGCGTTGTCCAGGCCGGTGACGGTCAGGACGGCGCCGTGCAGCGAGGCCGGCGCGGAGGCCGTGGTCGCCGGGGCGTGGTAGGTGTGGCCGGCCTTGCTGTAGTTGTGCAGCTGGGTGCCGAACGCCTTCTCCGCCGCGGACACGTCACCGGTGACGGTGAGGTAGTGCGTGGTGGAGGCGGTGACCTTCAGGCCGGCGGACTTCAGCCACTTGCCGACCTCGGTGCGCTGCGCCTTGGTGGCGCCGAACCGGGACTGCGTCTGGCCCGCCGTCAGGTAGTGGCCGTAGCTGGCCGAGGACGGGTCGGACACGGCCTTCGCGTAGGCCGCGAGGCCCTTGGCGTCCTTGCCGGCGAGGTAGACCCGGACGGTCACCTTGCCGGAGTCGGAGGTCGAACCCTTGTCCGCGTGGGCGGTGGCCCACGCGGGCTTGGTGCCGCTCAGGAGCTGCCGTCCGCTCGGTTGGTCGGCCGTTGCGGACTGGGTGCCAAGCGCGAGCGCGCCGGCGACCAGCGGCAGCGCGGCGGCCGCCACCAGTGCCGCGCGCGTTCTCTTGCGCTCAAATCTCATGAAACCCCCATGCGAAGCGAGTTTGCCGCGAGTGGTGCGGTGTCGCCGCTATCCGTACGCGCCGTACCGCAGGGCGACACTCTTCCGCCGATCTCTTCAAGTGAGGTACATGATTTCACCAAGAGAAGGTCAAGGAATCGATCGTGCATCCGCTCCGGTCCCCCGCCAGTGGCCCGACTGCCCAGGGGAGTTGGGCAGTTCAGCGGGATTCCGGCAGCGGACGGACACGCCTGCGGGCCGTGGTAACACCCCAGTTGGCGGTCGTCCGAATGCCGGGCAGGGGCGGACCGAACAGGTGACCCCCACTCAGAGGACTCGGCGGCACACCCGGCACATACCGAAACGCGGGCCACGCACGCACACACGACGCGGGCGGAGCGACTCGCGTGAACCGCGAGCACACTCCGCCCTCGACCTCGTGGAGCTACGGGGAATTGAACCCCGGACCTCTTGCATGCCATGCAAGCGCTCTACCAACTGAGCTACAGCCCCGCTCGGCGGCCGGGAAACCCCGGCGACCTGGGGCAACTCTACACGGCGGCGGGGGTCGGGCGGCAAATCGATTACCCCGCCGGGTGGTTGAACGACGCCGGCAGTCCAGTTGAACGTGCCTGAGCCCCGGCCGGAGCGGGAGACGTCCCACTCCGCCGGGGCCCCGACCGGTCACCTCAGGAGTGAACCGGTGGTGCTCAGGCGCCGATCAGGCGGTGTTGTTGGCCAGGGCCAGGATCCGCGAGTGGTCGCCGTTGAAGCGGTCGCCGTCCACTGCACCGGAGATGCCGCTGACCGTGCGGTTGTCGGTGTACTGCCAGATGGTGGCGTACGGGAAGCCGCTCGGGATGGTCGGGTCGGCCGCCGTGGTCCAGCTGGCCGCGAACAGCGGGCTCCTGGTCGACATGCCGCTCCAGCCGCCGGTGCAGCTGTTCCACCAGCTGGCGCTGGTGTAGATGACGACGTCGCGGGTGGTCCGCGCCTTGTACTCGTTGTAGAAGCTGAGGATCCACGACTGCATCGAGGCCGCGGACAGGCCGTAGCAACCGCCCTCGAGGTCCAGCATGCCGGGGAGGGTCAGGTTGTCCGCCGACCAGGCACCGCCGTGGCTGGCGAAGAAGTCGGCCTGCGTCGCGCCCGAGGAGGAGCCGGGCTGCGCGAAGTGGTACGCGCCCCGGATCACGCCCGCGTAGTAGGCGTTGGTGTAGTTGGCGCTGAAGGTCGGGTCCGTGTACGTGGTGCCCTCGGTCGCCTTGATGTAGGCGAACTGGATGCCCGCGGACTTCACCGACGACCAGTTGATCGACCCCTGGTAGTGGGAGACGTCGATACCGGGCGGCGGGTTGGTGGCGAAGTTCGGGCTGACCAGGTTCGCCCCGTCGATGATGACGCGCCGGTTGTCCGGCTTGAAGTCCTTCGCGTCCTGGAGGTAGCCGACGCCCATGTAGCCGTCGCCGAGCGGAATCTGGCTACCCTTGGGGTAGTTCGGGTGCGCGACGGACATCGTGGCGGAGGCCGAGCCCGCCGTCATGGTGGCGGTCAGTGCGACGGTCGCACCGAGAACGCCGACCGCCATAAGGCTCTTCTTCACAGCCTTGGTGGTGCGGAATCGGGAGAACAAGGCTTTCCTCCTGGCACTTGTGGGGTTGGGGGCTGCCCGTGGGGGCCGGGACGGGGATCCCGGTTCCGTGCGGGCGGTCAGGGGGTGGTGCCCGTGCGTGCCGTCGCGGTGCCCGCTTCAGCCGCCTCGCCGAGGGTCGGGACGGGGGCGAGGACCTGGACCGGGACGGCTCCCGGGAAGGGTCCAACGTGTCCGACCGGCAGGGGCCTGCGGGAGAGCAACATGTCCTCCAAGGCACGTCGAGTGGCGCGTGGGCAGGGGTGTGCTGTTGTGCCGGATGTGCGCTGTGGTGCGCCGTGACGTTGTTGACGTGGACGCGACACGAGTGAGCCATGAACGACCCGCCCCGGTAAAGAGGTTTCACGGAATCTCTGTGGTGTAGACCAGCTGATAAGTCGACAAGCTGCGTTGATGACTTGGGACCCGCCGGAATTTTCATCGCCTGAAAACGCCGCGCCACCGCGCGGCCGCCAGCGCGCCCACCGCGGCGACCGCCGTGAGTCCCGCCGACGTGACAGTGAACGCGTGCGCCGAGGCGTGGACGCCGGCCGCCCCGCCGAGCCGGTTGAGGAAGAGCGTGCCGAGGGTGGCGACCCCGATCAGCTGGCCCAGCTGCGTCACCGTGGTGAGCAGGCCGCTCGCGTCGGCCGCGTCCTGCGGCGCGACCTTCGCCAGAGCGAGGGTGAAGGCACAGCTGAAGCCGAATCCGAGCCCGGTGCCGAGCATCACCAGGCCGAGGTAGAGCAGCGGCCCGCCGTCCCCTCCCCCGCGCAGCGCGCACCCCAGCACCGCGAAGGCCAGCGCCGCCCCGGCCAGCCCCAGCGACGCCAGCCGCGGCCACCAGGAGACGGGCAGCCGCCGCCAGGTCATGCCGACCACGCCGAAGGCCACCGCCGTGACGGCGAAGGTGAGGCCGGTGCGCAGCGCGCTGAAGCCCAGCCCGGACTGCAGGTGCAGCGCCACCGAGAAGAGGAAGCCCGCGTTCACCGCCATCGCCAGCAGCAGCGCGATCACCGACCGGCCCATGCCCGGGGCGCGCAGCACCCGCCCGGACACCAGCGGCGCCCCGCCGCGCCGGGCCAGCCGCGCCTCGAGCAGGGTGAAGAGGCCGAGCAGCAGCACGCTCAGGCCCAGGCAGACCCAGCCCCACACCGGCCAGCCCTCCTGCTGCCCCAGCACCAGGGGGACGGTCAGCAGCGTCACCGCCGCACCCAGCGCCACCAGGCCCGGCAGGTCCAGCCCGCGCCGCCCGCTCGCGCCGGCCCCGTCCGCGGGCTTGTTACCGAGCAGTCCGGCGAGCCGTCCGGCCCGCCGGTCCGCGGGCAGCACCCGCGGCACCATCACGAGCAGCGCAATCCCGATCGGCACGTTGACCAGGAAGACCGGCCGCCAGCCCGTGCCGAACAGGTCGGCGCTGACCAGCACCCCGCCGACCGACTGGCCGAGGGCGGCGCCGGAGGAGAGCACGGCCGCGTACACGCTCATCGCCCGTGTGCGCGCCTCCCCCTGGAAGTGGATCTGGAGCAGGCTGATCACCTGGGGGATCATCAGCGCCGAGCCGGTGCCCTGCGCGAAGCGGAAGCCGATCAGCTCGCCGGTGCCGCCCGCCAGCCCGCAGGCCAGCGAGGCCGCGGTGAACAGCGCGAGCCCGGCCGTGAACAGGCGGCGCTGGCCCAGCAGGTGGCCGAGCCGGGCGCCGGTGATCAGCAGCACCGCGTAGGCGATGGTGTAGCCGGCCAGGACCAGCTGCAGGCCGGCGCCAGAAGCGTGCAGGTCGGTCCGGATGGTCGGGGCCGCGACGTTGACGATGAAGACGTCCAGCAGGGCCATGAACTGGCCGGTGAGGATCACGCCGAGCAGCAGCCCGCGGCGCGGCCCGGCCCGGCCGGCGCTCGCCGGGCCCGGATCGGTGCGGTGGGGGGCGGCGGGGCGCCCGGCGGTCGCCGGGGCGGTCGGAGCGGCCGCGGTGACCGCGGCGGAGGAGTCAGGAGTCATGAGCCGAGCGTGGCGTGCGCGCGGTACCGGTAACGAGAGCCCCGTGATGCTGGTACTGACAGCACCTGGCAGGGGAACGCCAGTGAGGTGAGGATGGTGGCATGGGCACTTCGCAGGCATCCGCGCACCCACCGCAGCAGCAGACGGCCGCCGCCCGGGGCGGACGGCACGCCCAGCGGCGCACCGAACTGGCCGGGTTCCTGCGCAGCCGCCGGGCCCGGATCGCCCCGCAGGACGTGGGCATGCCGCCCGGGCCGCGGCGCCGCACACCGGGCCTGCGCCGCGAGGAGGTGGCGCAGCTCGCCGGGGTCGGTGTGACCTGGTACACGTGGCTGGAGCAGGGGCGCCCGATCAACGCCAGCGTCCAGGTGCTGGACGCGGTGGCCCGGGTGCTGCGGCTCGACGTGACCGAGCGCGAGCACCTCTACCGGCTGGCCGGCGTGCCCTTCGTCCATCAGCCGTCCTCCGACGTGGACGTGGTCGGCGCCGAGTGCCTGGGCATCCTCACCTCGCTCGACCCGCTGCCGGCCGTGATCTACAACGCCCGCTACGACGTGCTGGCCACCAACGCCACCTTCCGCACGCTGTGGCCGATGACCTCACTGGTCGGGCGTGAGCGGCGCAACGTGCTCCTGAAGCTCTTCACGGTCCCCGGCTGCTGCGAGACGCTCGTCAACAGCGCGGCCGAACTGCCGTGGATGGTGGCCCAGTTGCGCGGCGTCTACGGCAGGCACGTGGGCGACCCGACGTGGGAGGAGTTCATCGCGCGGATGATCCGGCTGAGCCCGGCCTTCGCGCAGATGTGGGCGAGCGGTGACGTGGCGGCGCCCGGCCGGCGGGTGAAGACCTTCCGGTACCCCGAGATCGGCCTGATCCACCTCACCACGATGTCGCTGAGCATCGACGGCGAGGCCGAGAAGCGGATCGTGGTCTACACGCCGGTCGACGAGGAGGACCGGCGGCGGATCGAGCTGCTGCGGCAGGTGCCCGACCCCGAGGTGGGCTGCCCCGTGCACGCGCGGCCGCTGTCGGTGGCCCTGGCGCAGGACCTGGCGGGCGAGCCGGTCGCGCTGGGCCGGTAGCGGCGCGGGCCGGGCGCCCGGCCCGCGGAGGCTCCGGGCGGGCTCCGGAGGCCGCGGACGGTCCCGCCCGGCCCCGAACGCAGAAAATCCCGCCCCCTGATCAGGAGCGGGATCCGCGTGATGTGGAGCTACGGGGAATTGAACCCCGGACCTCTTGCATGCCATGCAAGCGCTCTACCAACTGAGCTACAGCCCCGCGTCGTGACCGGCTGTCCCGGCGACGAGAGAAGCATAGCCGGAGGACGGGCCGGAAACGAAATCGACTCCGGCCCGTCCCCCGCGGCGGTCACGTGTCGTCGCCGAGCACCGGCTCGGGCAGGGTGCCCGCGTTGTGCTCGGTGAGGCGCCAGCCCCGGGCACCCTCGCCCAGCACCGACCAGCAGCAGTTGGAGAGCCCGCCGAGGGACTCCCAGCTGACCGGGTCCAGCCCGATCAGCCGGCCGATGGTGGTCCGGATGGTGCCGCCGTGGCTGACCACGACCAGCACCCCGCCGTCGGGCAGCTTGTCGGCGGCGGCCAGCACCACGGGAGCGGCCCGGTCGGCCACCTCCGTCTCCAGTTCGCCCCCGCCGCGCCGGACCGGCTCGCCGCGCTTCCAGGCCACGTACTGCGCGCCGTGGCGGTCCAGGATCTCGTCGTGGGTGAGGCCCTGCCAGGCGCCCGCGTACGTCTCCCGCAGCCCGTCGTGGTGGGTGATCGGCAGGCCGGTGAGCGCGCCCAGTTCGGCCGCGGTGGCGGCGGCCCGGGAGAGGTCGGAGGCGATGATCGCGTCCGGCGCCAGCGCGGTCAGCAGCCGGGCGGCGCGGCGGGCCTGGGCGACACCGGCCTCCGTCAGCGGGATGTCGGTGTCGCCCTGGAACCTCCGCTCCAGGTTCCAGGAGGTCTGGCCGTGCCGCCACAGCACGATCCTTCGCCCCCGCTCCGCGTCGATCCCGCTCACGGCGTGGCTCAGTCCTCGTCCTCGGCGGCCGCGGTGGCCCGGGCGTGGGCGGCGGCCTTGCCCCGGGTGGCGACCGCGTCCTCGGGCAGCCCGATCTCCGGGCAGTCCTTCCACAGCCGCTCCAGGGCGTAGAAGACGCGCTCCTCGGAGTGCTGGACGTGCACCACGATGTCCACGTAGTCCAGCAGGACCCAGCGGCCGTCCCGCTCGCCCTCGCGCCGGACGGGCTTGGTGTCCTGCTCCTTGAGCAGCGTTTCCTCGATCGCGTCGACGATCGCCTTGACCTGCCGGTCGTTGGGCGCGGAGGCGACCAGGAAGGCGTCGGTGATGGAGAGCACGTCGCTGACGTCGTAGGCGATGATGTCGTGCGCGAGCTTGTCGGCGGCCGCCTGGGCGGCGGTGCGGATCAGCTCGACGGAACGGTCGGTAGCGGTCACGGATGCGGCTTTCCGGTCGGGGTCCTGTCGCGTCAAGGGTCTCACGACCCTCGGACAGGCCCCGACCGGATGACGGCCACCGCGTGCCGCGGACCGGTCAGCCGCCGTCGGTCGACGGCTTGTAGTCCTCGCCGAGGACCACCGCGATGTCGGCGTTGGACGGCACCGCGCCCTTCTTCACCGCTCCCGCCGGCAGGCCGAGGGTGGCCGCCACGTCCTTGGCCGCGGCCAGTCGGGCCGGGTCGGCGTAGAGCACCTGGGACACCGGCTGCGGGCTCGCCGCCTTGCCGCCCGGCACGAAGGTGTACGTGCCGCCGTTGAGGATGGCGGCCTGGGCGAGGCCGATGTCCTTGGTGGTGCCGGTGGCGTCCTTCACCGAGACCCGCGGCTGGGCCGAGGAGGAGCCGCCCTGCTTCACCGAGCCGCCGAGGATCGCCTTGACGCTGTCGGTGGCCCCGGCGCTGAGCGAGCCGTCCTTCTGCACGGCGAGCATCGTGGTGCTGTACTGGCCGGTCTTGGCGAGGTCGGCCAGCTGGGCCAGGGAGCCGCCGAGCTGCTTCTCGGTGAGCGACGGGTCGAGGATCTGGGCGAGCGACTGCACGGTCTTGGTGGCGTCCGCCGCGTCGCTCGGCAGCTTCTCCAGCACCGCCTGCATGACCTGCCCGAACCGCGCCAGCTGGGCGGTCTGCGGCTCGCCGGGGGCGCGGTAGGTCGCGTAGGCGACGGCCGCCTGCCCGGAGAGCTCCTGCTGCTTGCCCTGCCGGACGAGCACGGTGTTCTTGGCCTTGCCGGTGCCCTTCACGGCGGCGTTCGTGTCCACGAACACGTTGCCGAGCGAGTCGACGAGCAGTTCCAGGTAGGGCGAGTCGAGCCGCCAGCTGCCGGAGATGTCCGTGCCCAGCAGGGAGTTGAGGGAGTCACGGGTCGGGCCGACCCCGTCGCCCACGGACTTGTCGAGGGTGGTGGTGGAGCCGTCCTCGTCCGTCACCTGGAGGGAGTTGGGGATCAGGACGGTGGTGCCGTGCTTCTTGGTCGTGTTGTCGACCAGCAGGGCGGTGGAGCTGGGGCCGCCGCTGACCGGCAGCAGGTGGACCACGATCACGTCGCGCTTCTGCGGGCCGCCGGAGGCGACCGGGCCGATGCCGGTGCTGCGCAGGCCGGGGATCTTGCCGGCCTGCCACAGGTAGCCGGTGCCGCCGAGGAGGGCCAGTACGAGCAGCACCACCAGGCCGACCTTGCGGTTGCGGCTGCGCCGCCGGGCCTCCTCACGCCGCTCGGTGCGCGACTCGGAGAACTTCAGCCAGTCGATGACCTCGGAGGACTCGTCCGACTCCTCATCGACGAAGGCGAACTGCTCCGTCTGGTAGTTCGGTTGCCCGGCGGCCGGCTCCTCGCGGACCGCCTGCTGCTGCCCGGTGTCGTAAGCCGCCTGCTGACCGGGGGCACCTCCGCCGAAGGTAGGGGGAGTGTCGTACACCGGCTGCTGGCCCGTCTCGTGGACCGCGTGCTGCCCGGTGTCGTATGCGGTCTGCTGACCGGGGTCGTAGACCGGCTGCTGACCCGTCCCGTAGACGGTGTGCTGGCCGGTGTCGTACGCCTGCTGCCGGCTGGTGTCGTAGCCGGGGGTGCCCCCGCCGTACGAAGGGGGAGCGGCGTAGCCCTGGCCGGGGTGGCCGGTGTACTGCCCGGTCCCGTAGCCGTGGGCAGGGTACTGGCCAGTGTCGCCGCCGGGGGGCGGTGGGGCGTATCCCTGCTGCTGCGGGGGCTGTTCGTAGTACGGCTGGCGGGGCTGCTGCGGGATGCGACCGGAAGGGCCGGAGGGGCGGGCGCCGCCGTATCCCTGCTGTCCCGCGTCGTAATAGGGGTCCGCGTTCTGCTGGTATCCCTGCTGCTGCGACGGGGCCGGCGGGGGCTGCACCGGCCGGCCGTACGCGTCGTAGCCGTAGGACTGCTGCTCGTAGTAAGGGTCCTGCGCGTAAGGGTCTCTCTCGTCGTCGGCACCGCCCTGGGCGTAGGGCCTGCGGGGGTTTGCGTCGTTCACGGGAGCCCCTTCGCGATCACGTGATTCGTTCCGCCGCTACCCGGAAGCGTCCCGGTAGAGCGCGCGTTTGTCGATGTAACGCACCACCCCGTCCGGAACCAAGTACCAGACCGGATCCCCCTTGGCCACCCGCTGGCGGCAGTCGGACGACGAGATCGCCAGCGCCGGGACCTCCACCAGGGACACTCCGCCCTCGGGGAAGCCCGGATCCGACAGCGTATGCCCCGGACGTGTCACGCCGATGAAATGGGCGAGCCCGAACAACTCCTCGGTGTTGTGCCAGGACAGGATCTGCGCCAGCGCGTCCGCGCCGGTGATGAAGAACAGCTCCGCCTCCGGATGTTCCTCGCGCAGGTCCCGCAGGGTGTCGATGGTGTACGTCTTGCCGCCGCGATCGATGTCGCTGCGGCTCACCGAGAACTGCGGGTTGGAGGCGGTGGCGATCACCGTCATCAGGTAGCGGTCCTCGGCCGGTGACACCTTGCGGTCGTCCTTCTGCCACGGCCGCCCGGTCGGCACGAACACCACCTCGTCGAGGTGGAAGAGGCTCGCCACCTCGCTCGCGGCCACGAGATGCCCGTGGTGGATGGGATCGAACGTTCCGCCCATCACACCGATGCGCTTTTTCGCAGCCATGTTAGTCACGGTTGAAGCGGGTGACGATCCACAACAGGAGCAGCAGGCACACCAGAGCGCCGAAACCGGTCAGGTAGGGGCTCAGGCTCGGGTGGTTGCCGCCCTCGGCGAGAGTGGTCAGGGTGGTGGCTGCGGCGGTCGACATGATCGGCGTGACCCTTTGCGTACTCGGGGACGGGGCGCGAGGACTCGAAGGCTCGATGACGCGAAGAGCCCTCGAAGGCTCGGGGCCATGGTACGGGCGGCCCCTGGGGAACTTCGCGGAGGCTCCATGCGTCCAGTCTTGTGAACCGTTTGGCTATCAGGGGGTTGGGCCCGTATGTCCGAGCCGAGGAAACCGAACCAGGACGAATCAGGCGGAGAGGGCGAGGGGGCCCACGCGGGGGACGAGCAGCTGCCCGCCCGCGAGCGCCGCCGTTTCCCGGACATCTCCTCGCGGGCGTACGAGCACCCCGCGGACAAGACGGCGCTGGTGGCCCTGCGCAAGCTGAGCGGGTTCGACACCGTCTTCAAGTCGCTGAGCGGGCTGCTGCCCGAGCGCAGCCTGCGGCTGCTGTTCCTGTCGGACTCGGTCCGGGTCAGCGACGAGCAGTTCGCGCACCTCAACTCCATGCTGCGGGACGCCTGCCACATCCTGGACGTGGAGAAGGTCCCGGCGATGTACGTCACGCAGGACCCCCAGCCGAACGCGATGTGCATCGGCATGGACGCCCCGCTGATCGTCGTCACCACCGGCCTGGTGGAGCTGCTGGACGAGGAGGAGATGCGGGCCGTCATCGGCCACGAGGTGGGCCACGCGCTGTCCGGCCACTCCGTCTACCGCACGATCCTGCTGTTCCTGACCAGCCTCGCGCTGCGGGTGGCGTGGATCCCGCTGGGCAACCTGGCGGTGCTGGCGATCGTCACCGCGCTGCGCGAGTGGTTCCGCAAGTCGGAGCTGTCCGCCGACCGGGCCGGGCTGCTGGTCGGCCAGGACCTCCAGGCGTCCATGCGCGGCCTGATGAAGATCGCCGGCGGCAACCACCTGCACGAGATGAACGTGGACGCGTTCTTGAAGCAGGCCGACGAGTACGAGGCGGCCGGCGACCTGCGCGACTCGGTGCTGAAGATCCTCAACGTGCTGCCGCGCAGCCACCCCTTCACCACCGTGCGCGCCTCCGAACTGCGCAAGTGGGCCGCCAGCCGCGACCACCAGCGGCTGATGGACGGCCACTACCCGCGCCGCACGGAGGACAAGGACACCTCGGTGTACGACACCTTCCGGGAGTCCGCGAGCCACTACGCCGACACGGTGAAGCAGAGCAAGGACCCGCTGATGGGCCTGATACGCGACCTCGGCAACGGGGCGGGCGACCTCGGCGGCCGGATCCGCGACAAGTTCACAGGCTCCGGGGCGAAGGGCGGCGCGGACTCGGGCTCAGCAGAAGCGCCGGGAGCCGAGGCGTAGCCTCCGCGGTCCGGCCGACCGGGCCGACCGGCCCGGCTGGGCTGGTCGGCCCGGCCGGGCTTGCCCCGGCGTCGTGCCAGACGCCCCCGGTGGGCAGGGTCCCCGGCGGCGTGCTGGTCACGGCGGGACCCGCGCCGGGCGTGGGTCCGCCCGTGTTCGAGGTGCCGGCCGTGCCGACCGTGCCGGCCTTGTCCGCGGCGGAGCCGGCGGTGTGCTTCTTCACCGGCGGGCCGCCGGTCATGTCCTTGGCGCTCAGCGGCGCGCACACCGCGCCCACCGGGCGGGTGCGCGAGAAGGGGTCGACGGGAGCGACAGACCCGGCCGTGCCCCCTGCGAGGATCGGCCGGAAATAGCCGCCCACGCTGCCGGAGCAGGCCAGCGGCCCGGCCGCCACGTCGGCCGTGGCGACCTCCAGGCGGTGGTGGCGGACGTCGGTGTGGTCGAAGTGGAAGCGCAGCTCGCGCCGCACGGTGAAGAGGGACACGCCGGTGTCGGCCGCGCCCAGGCCGTGCAGGGCGTAGACGAAGGTGTGGTCGGTGGCTATCTGCAGCTGCTTGTCGCTGGTCTCCGAGGCGGTGAGCGAGCCCTTCACCCGGACCTGCCCGACCTGGGCCAGCGGCAGGTCCGGCTTGAAGCGCACCAGCCAGCCGGTGGCCTCGCGGCTGCCGTCGAGGGCGGGCTCGGCCAGCCCGGTGTCGAACTGGTCGGCCTGCCCGGGGTCGAGCAGATTGAGCACACCCCGGACGTCCCCGTCGAAGAGCGTCCTGGGGTTGATCGAAGAGGCGACCAGGTAGTCCTTGGCGGTGTTCAGCGCCTCGGCCACCTCGCTCTCGGCGAAGCCGCCGACCCGGTGCGGGTCGGGCAGGCTGATCCCGGCGGCGTCCGTCCCGTAGCCGACGACGGACCTGCCGGTGAAGGGCCGGGAGGCGGAGACGGCGGGCACCTTCCCGGCGGGCACCAGCGCTATCACCTGGGCCCGCAACTGCGGGACGGGGGTGGTGTGGTGGGCCCGGTAGGGATGGCGCACGCCCATGTACAGCGCGAAGGTGAAGGCCGCCATGATCAGCAGGACCAAAACGGTCGCCTGCCGGGCCAGGCCGCTCGGAAAGGTGTGGCGGACCCGGACGGGGCCGCCGTCGGTATCGAGGCGTTCGCGTGCGGAGAATTCCTGTATCCGTGCAGCCCGCACGAACGACTCGTCGAAGACCACGGCCCGGTACTCGTCGTCGGCGCCGCCCGACATCCCGTCGGGCGTGCCCTCTGGAGGCTCCCCTTGCCCGCTCATATCAAAAGGTTAAGGCTCAGACCACCGGAAGAAACGCTTGCGTACCGGTCGAGTTGACAGCGAATCAGCGCAGCGGCGTGGTTCCCACCGGAACAGGCACCAATTGCTGCTGGTTGCCGACCGGTGACGTGCTCGGCGGCGCCGAGGGGCCGCGGCCGCCGCCGGCTCCCCGGTAGACCGCGGCGAAGGTGAGGGCGACCACGCCTATGCCCATCACCACCGCCATCGCCCAGGCCACGGGCCGGTGCCAGCGGGTGCTGCCTCGGTAGGGATGGCCTTCGACGTACAGCCCGTCCTCGAGCACCGACTCGTCGTCGAGTTCGGGCACTCCGGTGGGCTCACCTGTGTGCCGTCCGGGCCTGCCGGGCGGTAGCGCGGAACTTTCGGCGACGGCGAGCATCCGTTCCCTGGCCGTGGGCTCGTGGAACAGAGCAGACCGTACGAATTCTTCGTCGAGGACTACGGAGGCGAACTCGTCATCGTCCGGCATCCATCCAGAGTAATCCGGAAGTCCCCGCTTTGGGCAGGGTATTCCCGGCCCCCATGACCCCGCTGAGTAGGCCGTTCGGGGGTACGCCGGGGGTCGTCGGAACGGCTGTGGCGGGACGGGACGGGAGGGGCCGGCAGAAGCGGGGAGGGGCCGACAAGAGCGGGCGGGGACCGGGCGTCAGCGGATGTGGCCGTCCCCGGTGACGACGTACTTGGTGGAGGTGAGCTCGGGCAGTCCCATGGGGCCGCGCGCGTGCAGCTTCTGCGTCGAGATGCCGATCTCGGCGCCGAAGCCGAACTGGCCGCCGTCGGTGAAGCGGGTGGAGGCGTTGACCATCACGGCGGCCGCGTCGACCAACTGGGTGAAGCGGCGGGCGGCGGCCTGCGAGGTGGTCACGATGGCCTCGGTGTGCCCGGAGGACCACAGCCGGATGTGCCCCACGGCCATTTCCAGGGAGTCCACCACGCTCGCCGCGATGTCGTAGGAGAGGTACTCGGTCTCCCAGTCGTCGGCGGTGGCCGGCACCACGGTGGCCTTGCCGCCGTGCGCCTCGGCGGCGGCCACCACCCGCTGGTCGCCGTGCACGGTCACGCCGGCCTCGGCCAGGGCGTCCAGGGCGCGCGGCAGGAAGCGGTCGGCGATGTCCCGGTGCACCAGGACGGTCTCCGCGGAGTTGCAGACGCTGGGCCGGGACGCCTTGGAGTTCACCAGGATCTCGACGGCCATCTCGATGTCTGCGTCGGCGTCCACGTAGACGTGGCAGTTGCCGGTGCCGGTCTCGATCACCGGGACGGTGGAGCCCTCGACCACGGTGCGGATCAGGGCGGCGCCGCCGCGCGGGATCAGCACGTCCACCATGCCGCGGGCCCGCATCAGCTCGGTGACCGACTCGCGGCTCTCCCCCGGCACGAGCTGCACCGCGTCGGCCGGCAGCCCGGCGCCTCCGACGGCGTCCCGCAGCACCGTGACCAGCGCGGTGTTCGAGGCGTAGGCGGAGGACGAGCCGCGCAGCAGGACCGCGTTGCCGGACTTCAGGCACAGCGCGGCGGCGTCCACGGTGACGTTCGGCCGCGCCTCGTAGATCATGCCGACGACGCCGAGCGGGACCCGGATCTGGCGCAGGTCCAACCCGTTGGGGAGCGTGGAGCCGCGCAGCACCTCGCCGACCGGGTCGGGCAGCGAGGCCACGTGCCGGACGTCCGCGGCGATGGCGGCGACCCGCTCGCGGGTCAGCGTCAGCCGGTCGACGATCGCCGGGCTGGTGTCCGCGGCCTCCGCCCGCGCCACGTCCTCGGCGTTGGCGGCCAGGATCTCCTGGGTGCGCACGATCAGCGCGTCCGCCATGGCCTGGAGGGCGTCGTCCTTCACCGAGCGCGGCAGCGGGGCCAGCTCCGCGGCGGCGGCGCGGGCACGGTAGGCCGCGAGCATCACGGGAGATGTGGGGAGCGGCGAAGGCAAGGACGTCATGCTCTCAGCGTAATGGGGGCCGGCGACCGGACCGACCCCGATCGGGGACGGCGCGGCGGGTGGGGCCCGCGGGGGAACCGGGCCGGGTGAGAACCGGCTCTCACCGCCCGGACCTGGCCGGATCGGAACCGGCTCCCCGCCGCGCGGACCTGCCCGGATCAGAACGGGTGCACGCCCACCGGCACCGCGGGCGGCGGCCCGTATCCCTCGGCCAGCCGCTGGTGGTAGGTGGTGCGGTCGATGACCTCCAGGCCGACCGTCTCCCACGGCGGCAGCCCGGCGGTGGAGCGGTGCTCGCCCCACAGCCGCAGCGCCATCGCGGCCGCGTCGTGCAGGTCGCGGGCCTCCTCCCAGTACCGGATCTCGGCGTGGTCGGTGGCGTAGCGGCTGGTGAGCAGGAAGGGGTGGTCGTGGGCGAGTTGTTCGAGGCCGCGCCGGACCTCGGCGAGCGGGGTGCGCGGCCCGGAGACGCTGAGCGTGACATGCCAGAGGCGGGAGTCCGCGGGTCCGTCCTGCTGGCGCGGCACGCGGGCCTCGGTGCTGTCGACGGTGCCGGTCGGGTGGGCGGAGCCCGGGGTTCCGGCGCCGGCGCTCCCGGCGGACCCCTCGGTGTCGCCGAGGTCCACGCTGACCAGTGTGCGTTCCGCCGAAGTCCTGGACGGCGGCCCTGGGCGCCCTCGTGTCACCGGCGGCCTCCCTGTGGGTGGTGCGCGCACCGCCCGCGGCGAGCGCCGCGGACGACTCCTCATCACAGTGCACCAGGCTCGGGCCTACGGCGGGGGTGTTTTCCGCAAGTTACGGGCGTGATCCGCGGCACGCCCGGCGGCCGGCGATGTGGATCGCGCCCGGCGGTCAGGGGCCCGGATCAACCCCGGCGGCCGAGGACGCGGCCCGCCCGGCCGTCACGGCCGCAGCAGGACGAGGTCGTCGCGGTGCACGACCTCGCGCTCGTAGGCGGGGCCGAGTTCCCGGGCGAGGTCGCGGGTGGAGCGGCCCAGCAGCCGCGGCAGCTCGCGGGCGTCGAAGTTGACCAGGCCGCGGGCCACCGCGACACCGGACTCGTCGAGCAGGTCGACGGGGTCGCCTGCGGTGAAGTCGCCCTCCACGCCGGTGAGCCCGGCCGGCAGCAGGGAACTGCGGCGCTCGGTGACGGCCCGCACCGCGCCCTCGTCCAGCCGCAGCGCGCCGCGCGGGGTGGAGGCGTGCGCGAGCCACAGCAGCCGGTCGGCCGAGCGCTTGCCGGTGCGGTGGAAGTACGTGCCGGTGGCGCGGCCGGCCAGCGCGTCGGCGGCGTGCACGGTGGAGGTGAGGACGACCGGTACGCCCGCACCGGTGGCGATGCCCGCCGCCTCGACCTTGGTGACCATGCCGCCGGTGCCGACCCCGGCCTTGCCCGCGCTGCCGACGGAGACCCCGTCGAGGTCGTGCGGGCCGGTGACCTCGCCGATCAGCCGGGTGCCGGGGGTGCGCGGGTCGCCGTCGTAGAGGCCGTCGACGTCGGAGAGCAGGACGAGCAGGTCGGCGCGGACCAGGTGGGCGACGAGGGCGGCGAGCCGGTCGTTGTCGCCGAACCGGATCTCGTCGGTGGCCACGGTGTCGTTCTCGTTGACCACCGGCAGCGCGCCCATGGCCAGCAGCTGGTCCAGGGTGCGGTAGGCGTTGCGGTAGTGGGTGCGGCGGCTGACGTCGTCGGAGGTGAGCAGCACCTGGCCGACCCGGATGCCGTAGCGGGCGAAGGAGGCGGTGTAGCGGGCGACCAGCAGGCCCTGCCCGACGCTCGCCGCGGCCTGCTGCCGGGCCAGGTCGCGGGGGCGGCGGTCCAGGCCGAGCGGGGCGAGCCCGGCGGCGATGGCGCCGGAGGAGACCAGGATCACCTCGCGGTCCTCGCGCGCCTTGGCCAGGACATCGACCAGGGCGTCCACCCGGTCCGCGTCCAGCCCGCCGGCGGCCGTGGTCAGCGACGAGGAGCCGACCTTGACCACGACCCTGCGGGCCTCCACCACTTCCTGCCGTGCCGCTGTCACCGCGTGTTCCTCGACGTTCCTCGCTGCTGCCCCGACGCGCCCTGCGCGCGCCGGCCCCGGCGGCCGCCGCGGGTCCGCCGCCTCCGCGACGCGCCCGCCGCCCGGTCACCACGGGTTCACGGGTTCCGCAGCCGCCAGCCCGCCCACGCCGAGGCCACCATCTGCCGGAGGTCGTGCCGGGCGGTCCAGCCGAGTTCCTTGGCGATCGCCTCGGCGGAGGCGACGACCCGGGCCGGGTCGCCGGGGCGGCGCGGGGCCACCTCGGGTTCAAGGTCAGTGTGACCGGAAACCTCGCGGATCACGGTGGCCATCTCGGCCACCGAGACGCCGTGTCCGGTGCCGATGTTCAACACGAGGGCGGCCGCCGGGTCGCCGGCCAGCCGCCGGGCGGCCGCCACGTGGGCGGTCGCGACGTCCTGGACGTGCACGTAGTCGCGCACGCAGGTGCCGTCGGGCGTCGGGTAGTCGTCGCCGAAGATCACCGGCGGCCGTCCCTCGGTCAGCCGCCGGAAGACCATCGGCACCAGGTTGGACTCGCCGGTGTCGGCGAGCTCCGGGGCGCCCGCGCCGGCCACGTTGAAGTAGCGCAGCGAGGCGGTGGCCATGCCGTGCGCCCGGCCGGCCGCGGCCACCAGCCACTCGCCGGCGAGCTTGGTGTGGCCGTACGGGCTCATCGGCGCGCACGGCGTGTCCTCGGTGACGAGGTCGGCGTCCGTGGGGCCGTAGACGGCGGCGGAGGAGGAGAAGAGGAAGCGGCGGACGCCGGCCTGCTCGGCGGCGGCGAGCACGGTCCGCAGCCCCTCGACGTTCTCCCGGTAGTAGTACAGGGGGCGTTCGACGGACTCGGCGACCTGCTTCCTGGCCGCGATGTGCACGATCCCGTCCACCGACCGCTCGCGCAGCACCCGGGACACCAGCGCCCCGTCGAGGACGGAGCCGCGCTCCAGCGGGACGCCCTCCGGCAGCCGGCCGGGGTCGCCGGTGCTGAGGTCGTCCAGCACCACCACGTCCTCACCGGCGGCGGCCAGTTCCCTGACGACGTGGGACCCGATGTATCCGGCTCCGCCGGTGATCAACCACATCGCCCCACCTTAACAGCGGGGCTCACGGGCCCTCGGGAGCGGCTCAACTCCCCCGGCCGGCGGCCCGATCGACACCTGGCGGAGGCCCAGTCTTCACCTGATTATCAGAAAGACCTTGCGTGTCACGCACAACTGCGCTTATGTCATGTACTGGTGCACCCGGGGGGGACATCCACCGTCGCAGCCGCCTTGCGCAGCCATGCACGCGCGCGGGCCTGGCCGGCGACCCCTTGTTCCGACGCTCAGGTGCACGTTTCTGCTTCCTCACCGAAGGAACACACACGTGTCCAATTCCCTTCGCCGCGTGGGCCGCCGCTCGGCCGCCTGCGCGGTGCTCGGCTGCGCGGGCCTGCTGGCCACCGGCGCGCTGAGCGGCACCGCCGCGGCGGACGCGAGCGGTGTCCACAAGACGGTCGTCCGGCCGTCCCTGTCCGCGGCGCCGCACTTCAAGGCGCCCGCCCGCTCCTCCAAGAAGCTCACGCCCAAGGTGGCCAAGCCCCAGGACGTGACGCCCTGGACGCACCCGGCCGACTTCGACGGCGACGGCACCGACGACCCGGTCTTCCGGCTGACCGACGGCGAGGTCCGCCTCGACCTCGGCAACGGCACCTGGTACACGGTCATCCAGGACTCCCAGGTCAAGGACCTGCTGCTGCCCGGCGACCTCAACGGCGACGGCAAGCCCGACCTGCTGACGATCACCGCCAGCGGCGAGCTGCGGCTGCACGACGGCGCCAACGCCCTCTCGGACGGCGGCCTGCAGTACTTCACGAAGCTCAGCTCCGGCTGGCAGGTCTACAACAAGGTCATCACCCCGGGCGACCTCACCGGCGACGGCATCCCGGACCTGCTCGCGCGCAGCACCAGCGGGCTGTTCCTCTTCCCGGGCACCGGCGACCCGACCGCGCCCTTCGGCGCGAAGGTCCAGGTCGGCGGGGCCGGCTGGAGCCAGTTCAACCAGCTGGTGGGTGCCGGCGACTTCAACGGCGACGGCATCGGCGACGTGATCGCCCGCAACTCCACCGGCCTGTGGCTGTACGCCGGCAGCGGCAACGCGGCCACCCCGTTCGCGTCCAAGACGCAGATCGGCGGCACCGGCTGGAACCAGTACAACCAGATCATCGGCGGCGGCGACTACACCGCCGACGGGATCCCGGACCTGCTGGCCCGCGGCTACAACGGCACCCTGTACTTCTACCAGGGCAACGGGAACGGGACGTTCAACCCCACCCGCCAGGTGGACAGCACCGGCTGGGGCGAGATCACGCAGTTCGCGGGCGCGGGCAACAACCCGGGCTTCGGCAAGAACGGCGTTTTCGCCAACACCGCCGACGGCTCGCTGTACTACTACGACACCAACGGCACCGGTGGCCTGAGCGCCAAGTACTTCATCGGTGACGGGTTCGACCGCAGCTGGTACCGGATCTACCACGTGTCGTCGCTGACCGACACCGGCAGCTCCGACCTGATCGCCAAGGGCCTGGACGACGGCCACCTGTACAACCTGGCCGTGTACGCGCAGAACGACGACATGCTCGCCGGCGGCTCCACGGCGTACAACCTGGTGGTCGGCCCCGGTGACCTGAACGGCGACGGCAAGGGCGACCTGATCGCCCGGACCTCCTCGGCGCTGTACTTCTACGCCGGCAACGGCAACGGGCTGTCCGTGCAGGGGCGGGTGCAGGTCGGCGGGTCCGGCTGGAGCCAGTACAACCAGATCGTCGGCGCGGGCGACCTCACCGGCGACGGCAAGGCCGACATCGTGGCGCGCAGCTCCGCGGGCCTGTTCCTGTACCCCGGCACCGGCAAGGCGTCCGCGCCGTTCGGCGCCCGCAAGCAGATCGGCAGCTCCGACTGGAGCCAGTACAACAAGCTGATCGCTCCCGGCGACCTCAACGGCGACGGGATCGCGGACCTGCTGGCGCGCAACTCCACCGGCCTGTACTTCTACGCCGGCACGGGCACGGGCGGCTTCAAGGCCAAGGTGCAGATCGGCGGAGCCGGCTGGGGCCAGTACGCCGACCTGACCTGACCGCTTCCCGGTGGCGCCCCCGCGGCGCCGCCGGGACGGTGATCGGCACACGAAGGGTGCCGGGTGCGAGCCATCCGGCACCCTTCGTGCGTCCGGCACCGGGAAAACCGCAGGTCGGACGGGCTACGCCCCGGAGAGGGACACCGGCCGCGCGGTCCGTACGGCGGGCCCGGCGGCCACCCCCGTCAACGTGACAACTGTCACAATCCCCCGTTCCGGTGCACCCATTCGCGGGCCCGGCGGTCTAACGCGTACGCGAGGTGTACCTAAGGTAGATGCGGGGCGCCACGAGGTGACCGCAGACGGTCGCCCCTGAAATTGATCTCGGAATACCAGCGGCGGCCGCCACGGGCGCCGCTCACGGAGGCGGAAACACGTAATGTCGGTCAAGGTCAGCGTCATCGTTCCGGTCTACAACCCCGGGAAGTACATCGAACCCTGCATCGATTCGCTGCTGGGCCAGACGCTTCCCGCGGAGGAGCTGGAACTGCTCTTCGTGGATGACGGCTCGACCGACGACACACCGGCCCGGCTGGACAAGCTGGCCGAGCTGCACCCGCAGGTGCGGGTGATCCACATCCCGAACTCCGGCTGGCCGGGCAAACCGCGCAACATCGGGGTGGAGCAGGCCCGCGGCGAGTACGTGCACTTCGTGGACCAGGACGACTACATGGCCCCCGACGCGCTGCGCCGGCTGTACGACATGGGCCACCGCAACGGCTCCGACATCGTCTTCGGCAAGGTCGCCAGCAACTTCCGCGGCGTGCCGCACGGCGTCTTCCGGGTCAACCGCGAGAAGTGCACCATCCACGACGCGCCGCTGGTGGACAGCCTCACCCCGCACAAGATGTTCCGCACCCGGTTCCTGCGGGACAACAAGATCGCCTACCCCGAGGGCAAGCGGCGGCTGGAAGACCAGCTGTACATGATGCAGTCGTACTTCCCGGCGAAGGTCGTCTCCATCCTCGGCGACTACACCTGCTACTACTACTCCAAGCGCGGCGACGGCAAGAACGCCGGCTCGGCGAAGATCGTGCCCAGCGGCTACTACGGCAACCTGCGCGAGGTCCTCGACGTGGTGGTCGAGAACACCGAGCCGGGCGCCTTCCGGGACGACCTGCTGCGCCGCTTCTACCGGGTCGAGCTGCTCGGCCGGATCAGCGAGCCGGCCCTGCTGAAGTACGAGCCCGAGTACCGCGACGAGATGGTCGACGCCGTCCAGGACGTCACGATCGACTTCGTCAACGACGGCGTGCACAACGGCCTCGGCGCGATCATGCGGCTGCGCTCCACCCTGCTGCGCCGCGACAAGCGCGACCTGCTGGTGGAGATCGCCCGCCGGGCCACCTCGGTCAAGGGCACCGCCCGCCTGGAGGACTTCCGCTGGGAGGACGGCCGGGCGGCGATCACCGTCACCGCCCGCCTGGTCTGGGGCGAGGACCAGAAGCCGCTGTCGCTGCTGCGCCGAGGCGACCGCCTCTACCTGCACCCCGACTTCCACCGCGGGCTGCTGGAGGAGGGCGAACTGGTCGACGTCACCGACGAGATCGAGGGCTACCGGGCCGAGGTGAGCCTGCGCGACCGCGAGACCGCGGTGGAGTGGCCCTGCCCGGCGGAGTTCGAGACCGTGGTGGAGGACCTGCCCGCGGTCGAGGGCGGCCCCGAGGGCGTGGTGTGCGAGGTCGTGATGCGCGGCACCGGCTATCTGGACCCGAAGGCCGTCAAGGGCCGCGACGCGCTCGCCAAGGGCATGTGGGACGTGTGGGTGCCGGTGCGCGGCCTCGGCCTGGTCCGCAAGGCCCGGCTCGGCGCCGACCGGGCGCCCGGTGTGGCGGACGCCTGCCTGCCCGCGCTGCTCGGCACGCCCGCGCAGCTCACCGTGCCGTACTTCACCGACCCGCACGGCAACCTGACGCTGGACGTGGCCCGGCGCGGCAAGAAGCTCGGCGACGTCCTCGCCAAGCGCGAGGTGCTGCGGATGCCCGGCGACCGGCTGGAGCTGGAGCTGGCCGTGGTCTCGACCGCGGCCACGGCGCCGTCCCGGGCCTGGCTGGTGCTGCGGGGCAGCGGCCCGGAGGCCGGGTTCGCGGGGCTGCCGGCCGTGCTGGAGCCGGTCGGCGGGCGCGTGCACCTGCGGCCGGCCGACGTCAAGGACAGCGCGACCCCGTTCAGCGGCCTGCGGGCGGGCACCTGGCAGCTGTCGGCGAAGCTGGACGGCTCGGCCACCGGCCCGGAGCTGAAGATCGGCAAGGTCCGGGTCGACGACCGGGGCCGGCTGCACCTGGCCGGCGAGCTGGATACGGTGGACCCGGCCACCGCCCGCGAGGCGGGGGCCCAGCGGCGCCGGTCGGCCAAGCGCAACGCGCTGAAGCGGATCGCCAGCCCCGTGATCCGGCGGCTCAAGCCCGGCGCGCGCAAGCGGCTGCGGCGGATGGCCGCGCGCTTCGGCGCATAGGCGTCGCGGGGCCGGAGGGCCGCACCGCAGCACGGCCACGGGGTCCCGCCGGTCACCGGCGGGACCCCGCCCCGTGCCGTCCCGACGGCCACCTGGCGGGACGGCGCCACCCGCTCCACCCGAGCCCCACCCCGACCGCCATTCCGATCCGCTTGAGCAGCAAGGACGTGATCCCCATGCGGCAGCTGGACATCTCCGGCGCCTTCGTGCACGAACCCAAGGTCTTCCCGGACCCCCGGGGCACCTTCCACGAGTGGTTCAAGGCCGAGGACTTCCAGGAGTCCACCGGGCACCGGCTGAACCTCGCGCAGGCCAACTGCTCGGTGTCCCGCCGCGGCACCCTGCGCGGCATCCACTTCGCCGACGTGCCGCCGAGCCAGGCCAAGTACGTCAAGTGCGTGCGCGGCGCGGTGCTCGACGTCATCGTCGACATCCGGGTGGGCTCGCCGACCTTCGGGACGTGGGAGGCGGTCCGGCTGGACGACGAGCAGCACCACGCGGTCTACCTCTCCGAGGGCCTGGGCCACGCCTTCATGGCGCTGACCGACGACGCCGTCGTGGTCTACCTCTGCTCCGAGGGCTACGCGCCCGGCCGCGAGCACGGCATCAACCCGCTCGACCCGGCCCTCGGCATCGAATGGCCCGCGGACGTCGAGCCGCTGCTGTCGGAGAAGGACGCCGCCGCGCCGACCCTCGCCGAGGCGCGCGAGCAGGGCCTGCTGCCCTCGTACGACGCGTGCCGCGCGTACCTGGACGAGCTGGCGTCGAAGGGCTGACCCGAGAGGGGCCGGCGGCCGCGCGCGGAGCGGAGGGCGCCGGTCCGTACAACCGTTGACGGGTGCGGGCGGTCAGAGGTCGGGGGGCGTTCATCTGGATGTTCCCTTTCCGATGCTGACAGGCCCAACGGGAGTCCTCAGATGTCCAGTCGCACCCGCCGCTCCGCCCGCAGGTTGACGCTGGCCGCCTCGATCGCGGCCGTGACCGCCGTCGTCGCCCCCGTCGGGGCCGCGCACGCCGCCCCGCGCACCCCGGCGGCGGCGAAGCCGGCCCCGATGGTCGATTTCAACGGAGACAGCCACGCCGACCTCGCGGTGGGCGCCCCGCACGGCACGGTCGGCGGCATGGCCAAGGCCGGGTACGTCTCGGTGGTGTACGGGAGCCAGGGCGGCGTCGACCCGGCCAAGCACGCCGTGATCAGCCAGAACACCGCCGGGGTTCCCGGCGCGGCCGAGACCGGCGACACCTTCGGGACCGCCGTCGTGCCCGCGGACTTCAACCACGACGGCTACACCGACCTGGCGGTCGGCGCGCCCGGCGAGGACGTCGGCTCCGCTGTCGACGCGGGCATGATCACCATCTTGTGGGGCAGCCCGGACGGCCTCGTCACCGCCACCGCCGTGGACACCGGCGCCACGCCGAACCAGGGGATCGGCGGCCGGCTGTCGGCGGGCGACTTCGACGGCGACGGCACGCAGGACCTGGAGACGGGCCTCGGCTACCAGGAACTGCGGCTGCTGGCGAAGATCGGCACCGACGGCAAGGTCGGCCTGACCTCGGACATCAAGCTCTGGCAGACAGCCGGAATCCCGGTCAACCTGCACAGTTTCGCCGCCGGCGACATCAACGGCGACGGCCTGTCGGACCTGGTGGCCATCGTCTCCGACCAGGACGAGGGCGATTCGCTGCGCGGCTACATCTTCCTCGGCACCGGCGACGGCGCCTTCTCCTCCCGGGGCTTCGCCAAGAGCCCAGAGGGCTACCGGCTGAGCGGCGAGACCGTGGCCATCGGCGACCTCAACGGCGACGGCTACGGCGACATCGTGATCGGCCACGGCAACGACGGCTTCGACAGCGACCAGGACCTGCCCACCAAGGGCGGCGCGCTGGGCATCGCCTACGGCGGCCCGAACGGCCAGAGCACCACGATCCCGCCGGTGTGGATCAACCAGGACACCGCGGGCGTGCCCGGCGTCGGCGAGTTCGGCGACGGCATGGGGACCAGCGTCGCGGTCGGCGACGTCAACGCCGACGGGTACGCGGACGTCGTCACCGGGGTCAGCGGCGAGGACTTCAGCGGCCTGACCGACGCGGGCTCGTTCCTGATGCTGCGCGGCTCGGCGAAGGGTCTGACCGGAACCGGCTCCCAGGTCTTCAGCCAGGACTCGGCGGGGCTGCCCGGCGCGAGCGAGAGCCACGACCGGTTCGGCTCGCAGGTCGCGGTGGTCCCGGCGACCGGCAGCGACCGCGCCCAGGTCGCCGTCGGCGACCCCGACGAGAACGCGGGCAACGGCGCGGTGTGGGTGCTGCACGGCACGTCCACCGGGCTGACCGGCACGGGCACGGCGAACTTCGGCTCGGCCACCATGGGCGCCCCGGCCACCGGCGCCCTCTTCAGCGCCTCGCTGAGCGGCGCGGGCACGCCCGCGGAGACCTTCTAGCCCCCGAGCGGGCCCGGCTCCTGAGCGGGCGCCGATTCCGACGGCCGGCCGCCTGATCGCCGGGTGACCGGCCGTCAGGCGTGCCCGTCCGTGCGCCGGCCGTCAGTTGCGCACCCGCGCCGCGTCCGGGTCGCCCTCCGCGGGCGGCCGGGACGCGGCGCCCGCGTCCCGCGTCTTTCGCGCGGACCCGTCGTCCCACCCCGGGTCGCGCCGCCCGAGCAGGGCCAGCGCGGGCACGGTGAGCACCCCGAGGAAGAGCGAGGCGACCATGTAACGCCACAGCGGCGAGGGGTTGGCGGCGATCACGGTGAGCTGGAGCGCGATCGGGACCGCGGCCAGCGCCAGTAGTTCGGCCCGGCGCCGCCGGGCGATGAGCAGCAGCACCACCAGGTAGCCCACGTACGCCCAGTTCCCGCCGCGCCACAGCAGCGGCTGGAGGTCCTCCTTCTGCGTCCGCTGGTAGTACTGGGCGGCGTCGTGGAAGAGCCGGCTGGACAGCGGCCGGGTGCGCAGCGTGTGGCCGTAGGGGAGGTCGCGGGCCGAGGCGTAGCCGAAGCTCGCCCAACTGGCCAGCGTGGAGCGGTTGGAGAACGAGTACAACCCGGTGTGGCCGGTGAACGCCCAGGCGATGTCGGCGCGGCACAGCCGGGCCGAGGCGATGAGCGACGGGGTGCGCCGCAGGATGCGCGTCCACAGCGCCAGCAGTTGGCCGTTCTCCTTCCCGGCCTTGATGCGGTCCATCGGCGCGTGCATGATCGGGTCGGCCACGTGGCAGTCTCCGCCGGGCCCGGCCCAGTGCGACAGCGGCGCGATCGAGGCCATGAGCCGGAGGTCGGCCGGGGTGAAGGTGTCCGGCCGCCGGGCGTAGGCCACCCCGATGTCGGCGTAGTTGAAGGCGTACACCTCGTCCGCGCGCGGCTGCTGCACGCCGAGCGCCGGGTACAGGAAGTTGTTCATCAGCAGGGCCACCGCCAGCGGGATCACGGTCGCGGCGGCCAGCCAGCGGCGCATCCCGGGCAGCAGCAGGACCAGCAGCACGCCGGTGGCGACGATCACGGGGAAGCCGTTGTTGCGGAAGAGCCCGACGCCCAGGCACCCCAGCGCCAGGACCAGCATCTGGCGCCGGAAGGACCGGTCGCGCTCCCGCTCGCGGCCGCGCAGCCGGCGGGCGGTGAGCTGGACCACCGCGCCGAACGTGACCACGGCGGCGACGGTGAAGGCGACGTCCTTCCACACGTAGGCCACGAAGGAGCCGGTCGGCGGCGCCACCGCGACCAGGAGGGCGACGGGGGCGCTCCACCGCCCGCGCACGCCAAGGTCGCGCAGCGCCACGCAGACGTACGCCAGCGCCGCGGACATCGCCACGGTCTGGACGAAGGTCAGCGCGCCCGTGCCGCCGGTGATCCGCAGCGACAGCCACAGCAGGGAGTCGTAGAGGACGGAGTGGTCCGAGCGCCAGTGGCCGGTGCTGACCTCGTAGAGGTAGGTGAGCGAGTCCCCGGAGACCCGCCCGGGGTACATCGCGGCCCACCACAGGAAGAACAGGACCTGGCAGCCGGCGTAGACCGCGAGCGGCAGCCGCAGCCGGGCAGGCACCCGGGAGGGCGACCACGTGCGCGGGTCGCCCAGCGCCGACAGCCGGCTCACCGGGCCGCCCGTCCGGGCCGCGGCGGGCGGGTGAAGGCGTGGGCGGCCAGCGCCCGGGCGGCGGCCGGCCGGCCGCGCCGCAGCGCGCCGGGGACGAGGGTGAGGGCGTGCAGCCGGGTGGACAGGTGCCGGCGGGCGGCGCGGGCGGCGCGGTGCCAGCCCAGCGCGTCGAGGTCGGCGGCGAGTTCGAGCAGCAGCCGCCGGGTCTCCTCGAACCGGCTGCCGGAGTACGCCTGCGCCGAGGACTCGCTGGCCCGGTGCCGCCGGTAGTCGAAGCACACCGCGGGGTCGGTGACCAGGTCCTCGCCGCGGATGAGCAGTTCGACGGTGAGCGCCAGGTCCTGCACGACCGTCAGGTCCTCCCGGAAGCCGACCTCCTTGAGCACGTCGGAGCGCCAGCACATGGCCGGGAAGTACAGCCAGTTGCCGCGCAGCAGGCTCACCGCGAGGTCCTCGCCGCGCAGCCGGGCCCGTTCGGCGGGCGCCGCGGAGTACAGGCGCTTCTTGACGGTGTCGGCCAGGGTGCGCGCCGGGCGGCCGTCAGCGTCCACGACCCGCACCCCCGGCTGGTACATCGCCGCGCCGGGCAGGGCGTGGCGGGCGGCCCTCACGGTGGCCACGTAGCCGGGCCGCATCAGGTCGTCCGAGCCCATCATGGTGGCGTACTCGTGGTCGATCAGCTCGGCGCAGCGGCGGAAGTTGCCGGTGACGCCGAGGTTGTGCTCGTTGCGGAAGTACCGCACCCGAGGGTCGCGCAGGCCCGCGAACCACTCCGGGACGCCCGGCTCGGTGCCGTCGTCCACCACGGTCAGCCGCCAGTCCGGGTCGGTCTGGGCGAGGACGCTGCGCACGGCGTCGCGCATCAGCGCCGGGTCGCCGTAGTAGGGCAGCATGATGTCGAGGGTGGCCACAGGTGTCACTGGGTGCGTTCGCCTTCCACGGCGGCCAGCGGCCGCTCGGGCTCGGGGCGGTGGGCCGTGCGCAGGGCCGCGTCACGGGCGAGTTCGGTCAGCCGCCGCTCCACGGCGCGGAATCGGAGGTAGGTGTTGAGCGCCAGCAGGGTGACGCCGATGACCAGCAGGTACAGCACCAGATCCGTCCCGCGCCCCACCCCCAGCAGGTGGGCGGCCCGGGTGGTGTCCCCGGGCCGCAGCACCGCGTAGGCGTTGAGCAGGCAGAACGCGAGGAAGGCGATCCGCTTCCAGGCCCGCACCCGGGTGGTGTTCCAGTGCCGGGCGAAGAGGACGACCAGCAGCGCGACGGCCGCGAGCAGGACGAGCTGGATCAGCACCGGTCATCCCTTCCGGTTGAGCGAGAGGTCGAAGAGGATGTTCACGCCGTTTATCAGCGACTGGCCCTTCGCCCGCGAGTAGTCGGTGTAGCGGATCGACACCGGCGCCTCGGTGACCCGCAGCCCGGAGCGGGCCAGGAACGAGGTGATCTCCGAGGCGTGCGCCATGCCGTTCATGGTGATCTCCAGCCGGGAGGCGGCCTCGCGGTTGAACAGCCGCAGCCCGTTGTGCGCGTCGGAGAGCTTCAGCCGCCGGGCGGTGGGGCTGACCGCGGCCGCCGTGCGCAGCACGAGCCGCTTCTGCCAGGGCACCTCGCCGTCCGGCCGCAGGAAGCGGGAGCCGAGCACGGCGTCGGCGGACCGCTCGTGGGCGAGGGCGAGCATGGTGACGACGTCCTCGACCCGGTGCTGACCGTCGGCGTCGAAGGTGACGAACCGTTCGGCGACGGGCTGGGCCAGCGCGTAGCGCAGGCCGGTCTGCAGGGCGGCGCCCTGGCCCAAGTTGACGGGGTGGCGGACGAGGTGGGCGCGGGTGGCTGCCACCTGGTCGGGCGAGCCGTCGGTGCTGCCGTCGTCCACGCACACCACGTTGGGGAAGGTCCGCAGGACCTCCTCGACCACCGCGGCGATGACCGGGGCCTCGTTGTAGACGGGGATGACGATCCACACGTCCCGGAAGGCGCGCTTTCGTGTGAGGCCGGGTGTGGCGGGGACCACCATGAAAGCGCGCCCTTTCGTCAGCTATTCAACCGATTGGGGATGCTCTGAGGGCTTCATCACCTCTGTGCCATCCATCCACACAGCTTGACGGCCAAAGGGACCCGTGGGTTGCGTGCGCGTGACGTTAATCACCCGGACGGTCAAAATAATTGCGGTAATCGCAGCACCAACGGTGTACGCGATCTCCACCCGGTCCCGGATCGGGATCGAGCTCATCGTCACCGCCAGCAGCGCGGCCGTACCCACCGCCCAGACCAGCAGCTGCTGCCCGTGGCCGCCCGTGGTCTGCAGCGCCTGGCCCAGCACCGAGGCGAGCATGTAGGCCAAGGTGCCCGCCGACAGCCAGGCGAAGTCCGGCCAGCCCAGCAGGTCCGGCGACCCGAACAGCCGCGGCACCAGCCACGGCCCCAGCAGCACCGCCGCCAGGCCGCCGGAGCCTCCCAGCAGCCCGGTGAACGCGGCCGTGCGCACCAGGAGTTGGCGGTACGCGTGCCGGTCGCCGGCGGCCACCGCCGCGGACAGCCCGCGCAGCAGCGACGCCTGGAGCGAGCCGAAGACGAACAGCGGCACCCGCGCCAGCACCACCGCCGACAGCAGCGCCGTGATGAAGGCGGTGTCCTGCGGCGCCAGCAGCTTCACGCTGATCACCGAGATGTTCACCAGCAGCTGCGCCAGCAGGGTGGTCGGGATCAGGGCCAGCAGTCCGCCGGTCAGCGCCCGCCAGGGCATGACCGGCCCCTCCCGCCACGGCCGCGCCCCGCGCAGCACCCACGGCGAGGTGGCGGCCACCGACAGCAGCGTCGGCACCGTCAGCACCGCGGCGAACGGCAGCGGCGAGCGCGTCCCGGCCAGCGCGAGCGCCACCGAGAACACCACCCGCAGCGCCCCGTCCAGCGCCAACTGCGCGCCGTAGACGGTGAAGCGGCCGCTCCCGGCGAGCATGCCGCGGGTGACGTGCGCGACCGACAGCGCGCCGAACGCCGCGCACAGCGCCCAGACCAGCGACACGTTCCCGTCGAAGAGCCGGCCGGCGATCGGACGCGAGAAGACCAGCACCGGCCCGCACACCACCGCCAGCAGCGACAGCGAGGTGACCGCGGCCCGGCGCAGCACCGGGGCGGTGCCCCGGCCGGCCACCACCCGGGCGGCGACCAGCCGGGTGACCTCCTGCTCGATCGGGAAGAACAGGCCGAGCCCGACGGAGAAGACCAGCGTCCACAGCACCGACACCCCGGCCATCCGGTCCGAGGTCAGGGAGCGGCCGGCCGCGGCCAGCTGGATGTAGCTGGCCAGGCCGAGCACCGCGGTGCCCGCCCCGACCAGCGCCGTGCCCGGCGGCAGCAGCGCGAGCACGCGGCGGGCCAGTCGGCTCGGACCCGCCCCGCCGCGGCCCGCAGCCGCCGGCTCAGCCACGCTCGGCTGCCACCAGTGCGGGGAAGGCCGCGGCGAGCGCCTGGCGCCAGTCCCGGATCGGCTCGATGCCCGCCTGCTCCCAGCGGTCGTGGCCGAGCACGCTGTAGGCGGGGCGGGGCGCGGGACGCACGAATGCCTCGCTGGTGGTGGGGCGGACCCGCTCGGGGTCGGCGCCCAGCAGCCGGAAGATCTCCCGGGTGAAGCCGAACCAGGTCGTCTCACCCGCGCTGGTGCCGTGGTAAACCCCCGGCGGGGCCTGCGGCCGGTCAGGAGGGCCGGCCAGGGCGGCGACCCCGAGCCGGACCAGCCGGTCGGCGAGGTCGGCCGTCCAGGTGGGCTGGCCGCGCTGGTCGTCCACCACGTCGAGGGTGTCCTTCACGCCCTCCAGCTTGATCATGGTGCGGACGAAGTTGCCGCCGCCCGCGCCGTACAGCCACGCGGTGCGCACCACGTAGCCGTGCTCCGGCAGGGTCTCCAGCACGGCCCGCTCCCCCACCAGCTTGGTGCGCCCGTAGGCGCCGCGCGGGCCGGTGGCGTCCTGCTCGCCGTACGGGGAGGTGGCGTCGCCGCCGAAGACGTAGTCGGTGGAGACCTGGAGCAGCGTGGCGCCGCTCTTCGCGCACGCCTCGGCGAGGTGGCGGGGGCCCTCGCCGTTGACCCGCAGGGCGTCCGCCTCGCGGCTCTCGGCGTCGTCGACCGCGGTCCAGGCCGCGCAGTTGATCACGAGCACCGGCTGGTGCTCGGCGAAGGCGGTGGCCACCGCGTCGGCGTCGGTGATGTCCAGGGCCCGGCTGCCCAGGCCCACCACCGCCGTGTCGGGTTCGGTGCGCAGCCGGGCCAGCAGGTCCTGGCCCAGCATCCCGCCGGCGCCGGTCACCAGCCAGGTGGAATGGGGCGGCTTCACAGTGCGGCGCGCTCCTTCAGCGGCTCCCACCAGGCCCGGTTGTCCCGGTACCAGGCGACGGTCTCGGCCAGGCCGGCGGTGAACTCCTTGCGCGGCTCGTAACCCAGCTCGGTGCGGATCTTGGTGCAGTCCACCGAGTAGCGGCGGTCGTGGCCCTTGCGGTCCTCGACGTACTCGACGCTGTCCCAGCCCGCCCCGCATGCCTCCAGCAGCAGCTCGGTGAGCTCCTTGTTGGACAGCTCGGTGCCGCCGCCGATGTTGTAGACCTCGCCCGGCCGGCCCTGGGTGCGCACCAGGTCGATGCCCTGCACGTGGTCGTCGATGTGCAGCCAGTCGCGGACGTTGCCGCCGTCGCCGTACAGCGGGACCTTCTTGCCGTCCAGCAGGTTGGTGACGAACAGCGGGATGACCTTCTCCGGGAAGTGGTGGTGCCCGTAGTTGTTGGAGCAGCGGGTCACCCGCACGTCCAGGCCGTGGGTGCGGTGGTAGGCCAGGGCGATCAGGTCGCTGGACGCCTTGGCCGCGGAGTACGGCGAGTTGGGCTGCAGCGGGTCGGTCTCCGGCCAGGAGCCCTCGCTGATCGAGCCGTAGACCTCGTCGGTGGAGATGTGCACGAAGGTCTTCAGCCCGGTGCGCAGCGCCGCGTCCAGCAGCGTCTGGGTGCCGGCCACGTTGGTGCGGACGAACTCGGCGGCGCCCAGGATCGAGCGGTCCACGTGCGACTCGGCGGCGAAGTGCACCACCTGGTCGTGCTCGGCCATCAGACCGTCGACCAGCTCCGCGTCGCAGATGTCGCCCTCGACGAACCCGAAGCCGGGGTGCGCGCGCACCTCGTCCAGGTTCGCCGGGTTGCCGGCGTAGGTGAGCTTGTCCAGGACGGTGATCCGCACGTCCCCGGGGCCACCGGGGCCCAGGAGGGTGCGGACGTAGTGGGAGCCGATGAAGCCGGCTCCGCCGGTCACCAGTATGCGGTTGGTCATGAGGAGATCTGCACCTTGCTGTGGTCGCCGAGCACGAGACGGTGTGCGGCGGGGTGGCGGGGGGCGGGAGTGATCTCGACGTTGCGGCCGATGAGCGACGCCTCCACCCGGCGCACGCCGGTCAGGGAGGAGTCGCGCAGGACGATCGAGTACTCGATCTCGCTGTCCTCGATCCGGCAGTCGGCGGACACCGAGGTGAACGGGCCGATGTAGGAGTCGCTGATCACCGCGTCGGCGCCGATGATGACCGGGCCGACGATCCGGCTGCCGGTCACCTTGGCGCCGGCCTCGATCCGCACCCGGCCGATGATCTCGCTGTCGGAGTCGACCTCGCCCTCGACGCACGGCTCCAGGGTCTCCAGCACCGACCGGTTGACCTCCAGCATGTCGGTGACGTTGCCGGTGTCCTTCCAGTAGCCGGAGATCGTGGTGGAGCGCACGTCGCGCCGCTGGTCGATCAGCCACTGGATGGCGTGGGTGATCTCCAGCTCGCCGCGCCAGGACGGCTCGATCGAGCGCACCGCCTCGTGGACCGCGGGGGTGAAGAGGTAGACGCCGACCAGCGCCAGGTCGCTCTTGGGCTGCTTCGGCTTCTCCTCCAGGTTGCGCACCCGCCCCTCGGCGTCGAGCTCCGCGACGCCGAACGAGGTGGGGTTGGGCACCCGGGTGAGCAGGATCTGCGCGGCCGGCCGGTCGGCCCGGAAGGAGTCGACCAGACCGGTGATGCCGCCGACGATGAAGTTGTCGCCGAGGTACATCACGAAGTCGTCGTCGCCGAGGAACTCACGGGCGATCAGCACCGCGTGCGCCAAGCCCAGCGGGGCGTCCTGCGGGATGTAGGTGACCTTGATGCCGAGCGCGGAGCCGTCCCCGACGGCCTCCTTGATCTCCTCGGCGGTGTCACCGACGATGATGCCGACATCGGTGATGCCCGCGTCGGCGATCGCTTCGAGGCCGTAGAAGAGGACCGGCTTGTTGGCGACGGGCACGAGCTGTTTGGCCGAGGTGTGCGTGATCGGGCGAAGGCGGGTACCCGCCCCGCCGGAGAGCACAAGTGCTTTCACGATATGTATCCCATGCAGATGGATTCGGGGCGGTCATCACGGGTGGCGACCCGCTCCTCCGCTGCGAGCATACCCGGACGTCACCTCGCGTTCTTCTCCTGGATTTCCCCGGCCAGCTCATCCTCGGCGAGTCGTTCCGGAACGTTATCGTCCAGTTTGC
The DNA here is from genome assembly GCA_963756705.1 of uncultured Actinomycetota bacterium. Classification (GTDB taxonomy): domain Bacteria; phylum Actinomycetota; class Actinomycetes; order Streptomycetales; family Streptomycetaceae; genus Actinacidiphila. The sequence continues at coordinate 257,657 of CAVWOS010000016.1, forward strand.
GCCCGGGCCCCGCGGCCAATCCCAGGCCCGGCTCGGCGTCACCCGACTGGCCCAACGCGGCCTGCTGGCGCAGCCGGACGTCCGCCAGGTGCCGCAAGTCCCGCACCGCCTGGGTGAAGCGCACGATCGAGGCGGGCTCGTCCGGGCCGAGCAGGTAGTTCTTTATCTCCCGGCGCGGCTCGGTCAGCGGGTCGGAGCCCGGCTGGACCACGGCGGTGACCAGTTCGCCCACCCGGCGGGCCTTGTTGTCGAGGATCAGCGCGGCGCGGGCGGCGGTGTTCTGCCGCTTGAACTCCTCCTCGCCCAGTTCGGCCGAATCGGTGATGGCGTACGGCTTGCCGGTCGCCACGAAGTCCGACACCACGCTGGAGATGTCCGAGACCATCGCGTCGGACTCGTTGAAGCACTCGTACAGATGGGGCATCGGGCCGGTGACGACCTTGTGCTCCCACGCGCTGAGCGAGCACCAGTACGCGGTGTTCCACCGCAGGCGCAGGTCGGCCAACTGCTCGGCGAGCTGCTCGTCGGCCATCGAGTCGCGCGACATTATCGCCATGTCGCCCTCCGTGGAGGTCCCTTCGGCCACCAGGGAGTCCAGCTCGGCCTCTATGCTCGCCAGTTCGGCCCGGGCGGCGGCCTGCTCGGCGGCGCCCTCGGCCACCCGGTCGGCCCACGCCGGGTCGGCGGCCCGCTCGGCCGACGCCTTGACCAGCACGGCGACGACCTTGTCGTGCGCCCGGCGGGCCTTCGGGTTGACGGTGCCGGTGAAGGGGTGCGGCTTGTACAGCACCCGGACCGGCGGCTGCGCCTGCACCAGCCCGCGCACGATGTTCACGCCGGCCAGCATCAGCGAGGTGTTGCCGGGCTCGTCGGTCCAGCCCTCCCAGGTCGGCGCGTACAGCACCGTCGGGATGCCCTTGACCGCCATGCCGTCCCACGCGGAGATCCCGGCCAGCTGCGGGCGGCCGACCTCCACGATGTCCTCGTCGCGCACGCCGACGTCGGCCAGCGCGTACCGGTCGCGGCCCGCCTTGCCGGCCGTCCACACCTCGTCGTACGCCTTGCTGAACGGGTTGACGCTGGCGATCTTGTCGCTGTCGCCGTGGCCCACGAAGACGTGCTGCATGCTCGGCACCCGGAGCAGGTGGATGTTCTTGCCGACGTTCGCCGGGTAGAGGGCGACGCGCACCATCGACAGGTCCAGGTTCATCAGGTGCACCGCGCCCGGCACGCACAGCACCGGCACCGAGGTGTCGGCGAGCTGGAGCAGGATCGGCCGCTCGCGCAGGATCACCAGCGGGCGCTCGCCCTCCATCTGCGCCATCGTGTCCAGCCACATGTTGACCTGGTACGTGGAGTCGTTGGAGCCGGAGAAGTACAGCACGGTGGTCGGGCGGTACGAGCGCAGCCAGGAGTCCATGAACGCCAGCGCCTCGTCGGTGCCGGCCGGCAGCCTGCGGCGGGACAGGTACGGCGCCAGCACCAGCGTGTACAGCAGGCCCAGCACAAGGGTGAGCGCGCCGCCGGTGTAGGCGTAGACGATGTGCCCGGCCTGCGCGTAGATCAGGAAGCCCGCCATCGCCGCGATGTCGAGGTGCAGCATCTTCTCGGCGGCCCGGTTGGTCAGGAGCAGCGGCGGGGCGTCGGTGATCCGCAGCCCGCCGAGGTCGATGTTGCGGGTGCCGAACGGCAGTTTCCGCCGATTGCGGATCAGCGTGATCAGGGCGCTGTGCGGGGCCTGCATACCGTAGAAGACGAGGAAGCAGACAATGGCCGCCGAAAAGGCGCGGCTGTTCGCCAGGTCCAGTTGGGCCATCAGCAGGACGAGCGTCAGCTCACGCAGCAGGAATCGCAGCGAAACGCCGACCCGGGCCTTGCCGAGCCGGTTGATCAGATAGCTGCGCCGCTGGTGCAGGAACCAGTCGGCGACGTAGCTGACGGCCGCCGCGCCCACGAAGAACCACAGGCTCGGCAGCAGCGCCGCCGCCACCAGGCAGGGGTAGCTGAGCAGCATGAGCAGCGCTGCGGCGAGTTCCCCGCCGGTCTCCACGCGGGCCGTGCGGATGGCTTTTTGAATCACGGGCGGGCTGCTCCTGTGCGAAGTCGGTGGAATTGCGCTGAAGGCAGGGAATCCAGCGGTCGCAGCAGGCCGGGAAGAACCCGCACTCCCCTGGTAACGGACGAAGTCCTTGAGCCCGCCGCTTCGCGTGCGCCGCCCAAGGACCTCATCAGCGTCTCTTTCGATCGGAATTCGATCGCGGCAACCTTACTACTCGTCTTCTCCCTGGGCCAAAACCTGGGCCAATGCGCGCTCGATTCCCGAGGCGCCGGCCAGGCCGTGCATCGGGTCCTGCTGGCGGACGTCGATGACGTGCCCGGTCAGGGTGGACAGCAGCACGTCGATGGAGGTGCGGGCGACGGCCTCGGAGGACAGCAGCGTGCCCGACGGCTCCTGGCCGAACGCCTTGGTCCGCATCGGCGTGGCGGTCCGCTCGGGGTTGACGCAGTTGACCCGGATGCCGTCGCCGGCCCACTCGTCGGCCAGCGCCTGGGTGAGGTTGACCATGGCGGCCTTGGTCGAGGAGTAGAGGCTGTAGTCGGCCCGGCCGCGGGTGTAGCTGCTGGAAGTGTAGAGCAGCAGCTGGCCGTGGGTCTCGGCGAGGTACTTGTGGGCCGCGCGGGCGATCTGGACCGGCGCGAGGTAGTTGACCCGCAGCGCCTCCTCGATCGTCGCGTTGTCGGTCTCGGCCAGCCGGCCGATGCGCAGCACCCCGGCGGTGTTGACCACGTAGTCGACCCGGCCGGTCTCGGCGTACGCGCGGGACAGCGCGTCGTCCACGTGCTCGGGGTCCTCCACGTGGGTGCCGGTGGTGGAGCGGCTGAGCGCGAACACCTTCGCGCCGTGGCGCTCGGCCATCGTGGCGATGTCGGCGCCGATGCCGTACGAGCCGCCGAAGACCACCAGCGTCTTGCCGGTCAGCTGCTCACGGTAGGCGGCCTCGTCGGACTGGCCGGGCGCGGCGGTGGAGGCGAGCTGGAAGAGCTTGTCGGCCATGAAGACGTCGACCGGGTTGGTGACCTTCATGTTGTGCTCGTCGCCGGGCACCACGTAGATCGGCACGTCCGGCAGGTACTTCAGCACCACCGAGCAGTCGTCGGTGGCCTGGAAGTTCGGGTCGTCCCCGGCGATCTCGTAGGCCCGGCGGATCGTCGACAGCCGGAAGGCCTGCGGGGTCTGGCCGCGGCGCAGCCGGGACCGGTCGGGGACGTCGGTGATGAACTCGCCGTCGCTGCCGTGGGTGCGGGTGACGATGATCGTGTCCGCCGAGGGGATGGCCACGTCGACCGCCTCGTAGCGGCCGAGGGCGTCCACGCAGTCGGTGATGACGCGCTGCGAGAGCAGCGGGCGGACGGCGTCGTGGAAGAGCACGTTGCGGTCCTGGCCGGGGGCCAGCCCCTCGCTCAGCACCTCGATCGCCCGCTCGGTCGTGTCGTTGCGGGTCTCGCCGCCCTCGATGACCCGGGTCACCTTGCCGAAGCCGGCCTTCGCGACGATCTTCTCCACGTCGGCGACGTAGCCGGGGGTCATCAACACGATGACGTCGTCGATGGCCTCGGACTGTTCGAAGATGGCGAGCGTGTGCTCGATCACCGCCTTGCCGGCGATCTTCAGCAGCTGCTTGGGAATCGACAGACCGACCCGCGTTCCCGTGCCGCCGGCGAGGACGACAGCGGTGGTGCGGGCGGGGGCAAGGTGCTCGGACACGTAGAACCTACCTAGCGGCAACAGGAGATACGGGGGATCGTCTCACCCCCGGTAACCGTCTCGCAAGGCGGGCCCTCCTCGCCCGCAACCGTCCGTTCACCCACAGGCGCCGGGCCGGACCGGGGGTTCCGGCCCGGCCCCCGGACGGACCGGACGAATCGAACATCCCGGTCCGCCCTCGGTCGGACGGCCCCCGAGTCAGCTGAAGGGGTCGAACCCGCGGAACTGCTCGGCCGCCTCGTCGTGCTCCGCCTGGCGGTCCCGGCGGCGGGTGGCGGCGGGGCGGGGCTCGTCGAGCCGGTGGTCCTCGCCGCGCCGGCCGAGCATCTCGGCGCCGGCCGCGATGGTGGGCTCCCAGTCGAACACCACGGCGTCGTCCTCGGGCCCGATCGCGACGCCGTCGCCGGGCTTGGCCCCCACCTTGAGCAGCTCGTCCTCCACCCCCAGCCGGTTGAGCCGGTCCGCCAGGTAGCCCACCGCCTCGTCGTTGGCGAAGTCCGTCTGCCGCACCCAGCGCTCCGGCTTCTCGCCGCGCACCCGGAACAGCTCGCCGTCGTGGTGCACGGTGAACCCGGTGTCGTCCACGGCCTTCGGCCGGATCACCACCCGGGTCGCCTCCTCGACCGGCCGGGCCGCCCGCGCCTCCGCGACGATCCCGGCCAGCGCGTACGACAGCTCCTTGAGGCCCTCGTGCGCGACGGCGGACACCTCGAAGACCCGGTAGCCGCGCCCCTCCAGCTCCGGCTTGATCATCTCCGCCAGGTCGCGCCCGTCCGGCACGTCGATCTTGTTGAGGACCACCAGCCGCGGCCGGTCCTCCAGGCCGCCGCCGTACGCGCGCAGCTCGTCCTCGATGACGTCCAGGTCCGTCGCCGGGTCGCGGTCGGACTCCAGGGTCGCGGTGTCCAGCACGTGCACCAGCACCGAGCAGCGCTCGACGTGCCGCAGGAACTCCAGGCCCAGGCCCTTGCCCTGGCTGGCGCCCGGGATCAGACCGGGCACGTCGGCGATCGTGTACACGGTCGTGCCCGCGGTCACCACGCCCAGGTTCGGCACCAGCGTGGTGAACGGGTAGTCCGCGATCTTCGGCTTGGCCGCCGAGAGCACCGAGATCAGCGAGGACTTCCCCGCGCTCGGGTAGCCCACCAGGGCCACGTCCGCGACGGTCTTCAGCTCCAGCACGACGTCCCGGCTCACCCCGGGCTCGCCCAGCAGCGCGAAGCCGGGCGCCTTGCGGCGGGCCGAGGCCAGCGCCGCGTTGCCCAGGCCGCCGCGGCCGCCCTGGCCCGCCACGAAGCTGGTGCCCCGGCCGACCAGGTCGGCCAGCACGTTCCCGTGCGCGTCCAGCACCACCGTGCCGTCCGGCACCGGCAGCACCAGGTCGGTGCCGTCCTTGCCGGAGCGGTTCCCGCCCTCGCCGGGCTTGCCGTTGGTGGCCTTGCGGTGCGGGCTGTGGTGGTAGTCGATCAGCGTGGTGACGTCGGGGTCGACCACGAGGATCACGTCGCCGCCCCGGCCGCCGTTCCCGCCGTCCGGACCGCCCAGCGGCTTGAACTTCTCCCGGTGCACGGAGGCACAGCCGTGGCCTCCGTTACCCGCGGCGACATGCAGTTCGACGCGGTCCACGAAGGTGGTCATCGGTGCTTCCTCCAGTGCTCAATGCGGTGTGGTGCGAAGGTGCGGCCGGGCGGCGCGCCACTGCCGGCCCGGGGCGCAAAAGCGCCGAGGGCGGCCCCGCTTCCCTTACCTTCCGGGAAGCGGGGTCCGCCCTCGAAGAATTCCCGCGCCTGCCTCAGGCGGCCGGGACGATGTTCACGACGCGGCGACCGCGCTTCGTGCCGAACTCGACCGCACCGGCGGACAGCGCGAACAGCGTGTCGTCCTTGCCGATGCCGACGCCGGAGCCCGGGTGGAAGTGGGTACCGCGCTGGCGGATGATGATCTCGCCGGCGTTGACGACCTGGCCGCCGAAGCGCTTCACGCCGAGCCGCTGCGCGTTGGAGTCACGACCGTTCCGGGTCGAGGACGCGCCCTTCTTGTGTGCCATCTGTCTTCAGTCCCTTACTTCGCGGCCGCGGGAATGCCGGTGATCTTCAGCGCCGTGTACTGCTGGCGGTGACCCTGGCGGCGACGGTAGCCGGTCTTGTTCTTGTAGCGCAGGATGTCGATCTTCTGGCCCTTGTGGTGGTCCACGATCTCGGCCTCGACCTTGATCCCGGCGAGCACCCACGGGTCGCTGGTGACGGCGTCGCCGTCCACGACGAGCAGGGTCGAGAGCTCGACCGCGTCGCCGACCTTGCCGGTGGGAATCTTGTCGACCTCGACGATGTCACCGATGGCCACCTTGTGCTGGCGGCCACCGCTGCGCACGATCGCGTACACGCGGAACTCACTCTCTGCTCGAATCGGGCCCCTGATGCCAGCCGCTCCCGGTACTGACTCGGAGGGCCTCTTCCGTCACCCGAAGGGCACCGGAAGGAATCTGCTCAGGGGAAGGCACAAACGCCGAAGCTCAAGGTTACGGACCCGCTCCCCCCGTGGTCAAATCCCCCACGAGGGGCCCGATCTCCCGCCCCGGCCCCCGCGTCCGGGCGAAGCCCCGGGAGCGGCCGGACGGGCAGCCGCCCCCGGCCGTCGGTCAGGTGACCGACGGCCGGGGGCGGCCCGGACGGATCCGGCGGCGTCACTCCGAGGAGGAGACCGTCGCGCTCTTCTTCGCCGTCTTGGCGGTCTTGGCCGCCGCCTTCTTCGTGGCGGTCTTCTTCGCCGTCTTGGCCGCCTTCTTCGCGGCCGTCTTCTTCGCCGGCGCCTTGCGGGCGGCCCGCTTCTTCGGCTCCGCGGCCTCGCCGGCCTCGGCACCCTCCGTGCCCTCCGGAGCGGCCGTCGCCTCCTGGGCGGCGGGGGACGCCGTGGCCACCACGACGACCCCGGCGTCCTCGGCACCCGGCGCGCCCGCGGGCGCGGACACCTTCCGGGTGGCGCGGCGCCGCGTGCGGGCCGGCGGCTCGGTGGAGACGGCGACCTCGGGCTCGGCGGCGGCGGCCGGGGCCTGAGCGTCACCGGCGCCGGTGGCCTCCGCGGGGACGACGACGACCGCCGCCTCCTCCGCCGAGGCCGGCGAACCGGCCGGAGCGGACACCTTCCGGGTCGCCCGCCGGCGCGTGCGGGCCGGCGGCTCCGCCGAGATCTCGGCCTCGGCCGCGCTCAGCAGCACCGGCTCGACGTCCGGCTCGCTGACCGGCACGACGACAACGGCGGGCTCGGCCTCGCGCGAGGCGGCCGCGGGCGCCCCCGCGGGCGCGGTGGCCTTGCGGGCCCCGCGCCGCCGGGTGCCGCGCCCGCGCGCGGAGTTGGCGGCGGCCTCCGCCTCGGCGGCGGTGCCGAACCACTCCTCCTCGGGGTCGCCGACGGCCGGCACGAGGTCCGACTCGCCGACCTCGATCGGCTCCAGCTCGGGCAGTTCCTCCTCCGCCTCGGCCGCCTCCTCGGTGGTCTCCGGCTCCAGCACCTCGGGCGTCTCGGGCTCGGCCTCCGCGCCGCCGCCGCGGCGCCGCTTGCGCTTGCCGCCGCCGCCCCCGGTGGTCGTCGCCTGGTCCATGTGGACGATGACGCCCCGCCCGTTGCAGTGCACGCACGTCTCGGAGAAGGACTCCAGCAGCCCCTGGCCGACCCGCTTGCGGGTCATCTGCACCAGGCCCAGCGAGGTGACCTCGGCCACCTGGTGCTTGGTCCGGTCCCGGCCCAGGCACTCCAGCAGCCGCCGCATCACCAGGTCGCGGTTGGACTCCAGCACCATGTCGATGAAGTCGATGACGACGATGCCGCCGAGGTCGCGCAGCCGCAGCTGGCGGACGATCTCCTCGGCCGCCTCCAGGTTGTTGCGGGTGACGGTCTCCTCGAGGTTCCCGCCCTGCCCGGTGAACTTGCCGGTGTTGACGTCGACCACGACCATCGCCTCGGTCTTGTCGATCACCAGCGAACCGCCGGACGGCAGCCACACCTTGCGGTCCAGCGCCTTCAGCAGCTGCTCGTCGATCCGGTGGCTGGCGAAGACGTCCACCTCCGACGTCCACCGCGACAGCCGGCCGGCCAGGTCGGGCGCGACGTGCGAGACGTACTCGTGGACGGTCTTCCACGCCTCGTCACCGCTGACGATGACCTTCGAGAAGTCCTCGTTGAAGATGTCGCGGACCACCCGCACGGTCATGTCCGGCTCGCCGTACAGCAGCGTCGGCGCGTTCGAACCGCCGCCCGCCTTGGCCTTCTTGCGGATGTCCTCCCACTGCGCCTGGAGCCGCTCGACGTCGCGGCGCAGCTCGTCCTCGCTGGCGCCCTCCGCCGCGGTGCGCACGATGACGCCCGCGTCCTCGGGGACGACCTTCTTCAGGATGGTCTTCAGCCGGGCCCGCTCGGTGTCGGGCAGCTTGCGGCTGATGCCGGTCATCGAGCCCTCGGGCACGTACACCAGGTAGCGGCCGGGCAGCGAGACCTGGCTGGTCAGGCGGGCGCCCTTGTGGCCGATCGGGTCCTTGGTGACCTGCACCAGCACCGGCTGGCCGGACTTCAGCGCGGACTCGATCCGGCGCGGCCCGCCGGACATGCCGAGCGCCTCGAAGTTGACCTCGCCCGCGTACAGCACGGCGTTGCGGCCCTTGCCGATGTCGACGAAGGCGGCCTCCATCGACGGCAGGACGTTCTGCACCTTGCCGAGGTAGACGTTGCCGACGTAGGAGGTCGACTGCTCCTTGTTGACGTAGTGCTCGACGAGGACGTCGTCCTCCAGCACGCCGATCTGCGTGCGGTCGCCGTTCTGCCGGACCACCATGACCCGCTCGACGGCCTCGCGGCGGGCCAGGAACTCGGCCTCGGTGATGATCGGCACGCGGCGGCGGCCCTGCTCGCGGCCCTCGCGGCGACGCTGCTTCTTGGCCTCCAGGCGGGTGGAGCCCTTGATGGACTGCACCTCGTCGGCGCCCGTGCCGCCCTCCAGGCGCTGGCGCGGCTCGCGCACCTTCACGACCGTGCGCTCCGGGTCGTCGGCGCCGGGCGCCTCGTCGGAGCCCTCGGCGCTGCGGCGACGGCGGCGGCGCCGGCGGCGGCTGCTCGACGAGGAGCCGCCCGCGGACTCGTCCTCGTCGGACTCGTCGTCCGCGCCCTCGGCCTCGTCGGCCCCGTCCTCGTCGTCGGCCCCGTCCTCGCGGTCGTGGTCGTGCTCGGAGGAGTCACCGCGGCGGCGGCGACGGCCACCCCGGCGGCGGCGGCGCGACGGGCGCTCATCGCCGTCCGCGTCCTCGCCGTCGGTCTCGGTGTCGGTGTCGGTGTCGGCGTCCTCGTCCTCGTCCTCGGCGGACCCGTGCTCCTCGGCCGAGGTGTCATCGTCGGCGGGGGCGGCGGCGGGCTGCTCGGCGGCTCCGCCCCGGCGGCGCCGGCGGCGGCGCGGGGTGCGGTCCTCGTCCGCCTCGGCGTCGGCGGACGGCTCCTCCGCGACCTCCTCCGCGACCTCCTCGGCGGGCTGGGCGGCGGCCTCGGCCCGGTCCGGGGCCTGGAAGACCGGGGCCTGGAAGACGGCCACGGCCGGCCGGGTCGCGCGGCGGCGGCCACGCGCGGGCGCGGCCTCCTCCACCTCCACCTCGTCGGTGCGGACGTCGATGCGGATCGACTCCACGGGGATGTCGTAGGCCGCCGCGACCGCTTCCACGGCCTCGGCGGTGGCCTCCTCCACTGTCTCGCCGTAGCCGCGGATCTCGTAGGCGTCGTCGATCTCGACGCACCAGCCGTCGCCGTCGGCCAGGGCGCGGCCGGTGTACGCGCGCTCGCCGCCCGCGGACTCGTCCTTCGGGGCCAGCGCGCCCCGCTTCAGGCGGCGCGAGCCGTCACCGGCGGAGAAGGTCGCGGCGGGGGCGGCCTGCCGGCCGCGGCGCGAACCGCTCCGGCCGGCGGGCTGCTCGGCCGGCTGCTCCGACTCGGCGGCGCCGGTCTTGCGGGTGGAGCGGCGCCGGGTGCGGGCCGGGGCCGACTCCTCGGCGGCCGGAGCGGCCTCGGCGGGCTGCTCGGCCACGGACTCGGCCTCAGCAGCCGGCTCGGCGGCGGCGGCCTTGCGGGTGGCCCGGCGGCGGGTCCGCGCGGGCGCGGCCTCCTCGGCTGCGGGGGCCTCTTCGGCGGCGGGTTCCTCGGCGGCCTCGGCGGGTGCCGGGGCGAGGCATTGCGGGTGGCGCGGCGGCGGTACGCGCAGGAGCGCGTCCTCGGCGGGAGCCGCGGGCTCCTCCGCCACCTCGGCAACAGCCTCGCGGCAGGCGCGGCCTCCACCACGACCTCAGCGGCATCCGCCGCGGCCGGAGCAGACGCCTTACGCGTCGCACGACGGCGGGTACGCGCAGGAGCGGCGTCCTCGGCGGGCGCGGCAGGCTCCTCCGCCACCTCGGCAACAGCCTCAGCGGCAGGCGCGGCCTCCACCACGACCTCAGCGGCATCCGCCGCGGCCGGAGCAGACGCCTTACGCGTCGCACGACGGCGCGTGCGGGCGGGCGCGGCCTCCTCGGCGGGCGCCGCGGGCTCCTCCGGCGCTTCGGTCACGGCTTCGGCGGCCGGCTCGGTGGCCGCGGTCTTGCGGGTGGAGCGGCGGCGGGTGCGGGCCGGGGCCGGCTCCTCGGCGGCCGGAGCGGCCTCGGCGGGCTGCTCGGCCACGGACTCTGCCTCAGCAGCCGGCTCGGCGGCGGCGGTCTTGCGGGTGGCCCGGCGGCGGGTCCGCGCGGGCGCGGCCTCCTCGGCCGGGGTCTCGGCGGAACTCTCGGTCGCCTCGGCGGCGGCCGCGGGCGCCGGGGAACCCGCGGGGCGGGAGGCGGCGCGGCGACGCCGGCGCGGGGCCGGGCTCTCGTCGGCGGTGTTGGTCGGTTCCGGGTTCGAACCCGGCGTGGTCTCGTCGTTCTCGGGCATTCGGGCAGTGCTCCCGTCGCGCTCCCGGGCGCCGCGCCCTGGTCCGGGGCCGCTGGCCGCTTGGGTCGCGGCGGCGGCCTCCGGGGGCGCGGGCGCCGCACGGGAGCTGTTGTCTCGCTCGTCGGCCCGCCCTTGGGGAGGCCGGCGAAAGTCTCATGTGGTCAGCGCCGCCGGACCCGGGTGGCTCCCTGGTGCGTCGGCGACGCGTCGACGCCGTAGCTAGGCGGTTCCGGCAGGCACCGCCACGGCGTCGCGATCTGGCGCGAGCGGGTCGGTGACCGTGCCGGACTCCTCGTCGAGCGGCCCCTGCGCCAGCCTGGTCACCGCTGCGGGGACCGGCGGCGCGAGGTCGGCCGTCACGCGGAGGCCGGACAGTACGTCGTCGGGTCGTACGGCGGGTGTCAGGTGCCGCACAACCAGCCGCAGTATCGCACAAGCATCGTGCCGCGGCGCATCGGCACCCGGTCCGGCGTCGTTCTGGGTGTCCGCGTCCGCCGCGGCCACCGTGTCGGCCGGGCCCGCCGCGACCCCCGTACCGGCCACGTTTCCGGTGGCCCCGGGGTCCTCCACGACGTCGAGCCGCGTGACGGCGGCCCGGCAGTCGAAGGAGCGGACGCCGTTCTTCGTGTTGCGCTGTACTTCCACGGCGTCGGCCGCCAGGAATGCCTCGACGGCCTTCCGGGCCTGCTCGGGCGCCACACCGTCCAGGCGCAGCTGCCAGACCGACGCCTCCAGGCGTTCCGCCAGTCCCGAGGTCCGCGCCTCCACCGACTCCACGATGTCGAGCCCGGTGGGCAGCGACGCGTCGAGCAGCAACCGCAGTGTCTCCGGGTCGCGGGACGCGGCGAGCCCGATCTCCAGGTACTCCGCCTCGCTCGCCACACCCGTGGGGGCGGCGTTCGCGTACGACACCTTCGGGTGCGGGGTGAATCCGGCCGAGTACGCCATGGGCACGTCGGCGCGGCGCAGGGCCCGCTCGAAAGCGCGTTGGAAATCGCGGTGGCTGGTGAACCGGAGGCGTCCCCGCTTGGTGTAGCGCAGACGTACGCGCTGCACCGCGGGTGCGGGGGGAGGGCCCTCGGGCTGTCGCTTGCCCAGTGTCGCTCAGTCCTTCGCTCGGTCGCGGGGCGGAACCGCGGTTCCCGTCTGTTACTCCACCAAGGTTACGCCGCCGTCGCCGCCCCGCGTGTCCACCGGGTCACCCCTCGGCCACCGGGTGCGCCGGACCCGGCCACCGGGCCTACCGGCGCTCGAACGGGCTCGGGACCGGGAAGTACTCCTCCAGGAAGGGCGTGATCAGGTCCTTCTGCGCGGTGACGTCCTCGTCGGTGGACACCGTGTCGTTGATGCAGAAGACCGTCCGGTCCCGCTTGGCCAGCAGCCGGCCCAGCCGGGCCTCGGTGAAGGGGTGGGACAGGTCGAAGTACGCGTAAGGGAGTTTGGCGGGGATCGCGCGGCGGGTGTGCGACGCGTAGTAGTGGTGCAGCGAGGAGGCGATGGAGATGTCCTCCATGCTGCGGAACCGGCTGGCCCGGGTCTTCTCGTACGCCTCCGCGAAGGTCTGCTCGATCTCGGTGAGGACCGTGCGGCTGAGGGCGTGCGGCATGTGCTTCATCTTGTGGATGATGGTCGCGCCGGTGTGCTCCTCCAGGACGCGCCGGTTGTTCTTGCCCGCCGCCGCCACCGGCGGGTCGTCGTCGGTCTTGTCGCCGAGCGGCACCAGCGCGGGCGAGGGGAAGAACTTGGTGGTGCCGTTGGCGAGGAAGAAGTCCTGGGGGACGATCTCCTTGCCGAGCATCACGTCGTCGTTGAAGTACAGGAAGTACTCCGACAGCCCCTCGATGTGGTGCAGCTGGCTCTCGATGGCGTGGGAGTTGAACGTCGGCAGGAAGTCGGGCGACGGGAAGATGTCGCGGTGGCTGACCACCTTGAGGCCGGGCGCCTCGGTGTCCAGCCAGTGCGGCACCTGGTCGTCGGTCACCAGGTAGATCGTCCGGACCCAGGGCGCGTACAGGTGCAGCGAGCGCAGGGAGAAGCGCAGTTCGTCCCGGCTGAGGTAGCGGGCGGCGTTCGCGGACTCCTCGTGGTAGCCCTCGCCGGAGTGGCGGGCGCGGCGGGCCAGCCACGCCGGGTCGGCGCCGTCGACCCACGTGTACACCACGTCGATCGGGAAGCGGACCTCGTCCACGGAGTGGATCGCGAAGGGCTCACGGGTGCGCACCAGGACCTCCGCGCCCTCGGCGGGCGGGCGGGGGGCGAGGTTGGTGAAGTACGCCTCGGAGACGTCCAGCGCCTTGGCATCGGCCGGGATGTCCTCGGCGTACTTGCCCGTGCGCGGGGCGACCAGCCGGCCCTCCTCCTCGGTCCAGAACTCGATGTCGCAGCCGTAGCGGCTGCCCAGCACGAGGCGTTCGGAGGCGTCGGTGCGGTACCAGGTCAGCCGGATGGTGTCGGCGGCGGCCATCCGCCGCCAGCTCGCGGGCTCGAAGCCGGGCAGCGACTCGGCGCGCACGGGCGCGTTGCCCTGCGCGGCGGTGACGTAGCCGGGTTCGTCGTCGCAGAGCGCGGCCATCGCGTTGAGCACGCGGGCCCGGTCCGCGGCGCGGACCGCGACGGCCGCGGAGGTCTCCGAGCGGCCCCGCACGCAGAAGTGGTCGAGCTCGGCCCCGGTCAGGGCGTCCAGCACGGCCCGGAGGTTCGCGCGCCGGGCCTCCAACGGGGTGATGTCCGCGCCGACCAGCGCGACCTTGGCGTCGCCGGAGACCATCACCACGGTGCGGCCGGGCCGTTCGAGCAGCGCGTGGTGCCGTCGGGCGGCCCGCGCGGCGCGCATCCGCTCCGCCGCCGAGGTGGCCCCGGCGATGCCCATCTTCACCTGTTTGCGCAGATCGGCGTCGACCCGGCTGGCGATGACCCGCCGGGCCCGTTTGGGCACGGCCCGCCGGTAGACGCTCACCAGGCGCGGAGCTTCGGGGTTACGCATGACTCACAAATCCCCCATGCACGAATTTCGCTCCCACTTGATGACAGAGACCGCCGACAGGGACGAAGGGTTGTACTGAAACCATCGAGAAAGTGACGCGCGGGTTACGCACGAATTTCTGTTCGTCGGCGGGGAGCGAGCACGCGGGGCTGCCATGTGGCGTGCGTGCGGAGGGAATTGACGGAAAGTCCGCCGCGAGGGCCCGCGGCGGACTTCACCCGAACGGAGTGGTGGGCGTCAGCCCTTGACGGTCCGGCTCCGGCGGCGCCTGCGCCACAGCACGAGGGGCGCCGCGCCCGTCAGCCCCAGCGCGCCCGGGGCGGCGGACGCCGAGATGCCCTTCTGGCCGAACGTGCCCGGCACGGCCAGGAAGTCCCAGCGGTCGACGGGCCAGGCCACGACGAAGGCGCGGCCGACCACGTCCTTCACCGGCACGAAGCCGTGCGTGCGGTCGCGGCGGTGGTAGCGGGAGTCGTACGAGTCCTGGCGGTGGTCGCCCATCACCCAGATCGTGCCCCGGGGCACGGTGACCTTGAACTGCCCGCCCTGGTCGGTGCTGCACGGCGTGTTCCCGGCGAAGACGTACGGCTCGCGCAGCGCCTTGCCGTTGACCTTCACCGGGCCCGTGCCCTCGCACTCCACGGTGTCGCCGCCGACCGCGACGACCCGCTTGATCAGGTCCCGCTCGTCGGCGGACGGCATCAGCCCGATGAAGGAGAGGACCTTCTGCACGGAGTTGGGGTGCGAGGTCTCCTCGCTGCCCAGCCAGTGCGCCGGGTCGTGGAAGACGACCACGTCGCCGCGTTCCGGCTTCGCGCCGAACCACGGGGTGAGCTTGTCCACCAGCACCCGGTCGCCGCGCTGGAGGGTGTTCTGCATGGAGTCCGACGGGATCGAGAACGCCTGCACGAAGAAGGTCTTGATGAGCAGGGCCAGCACGAGCGCGACCACCAGCAGCAGCGGCAGCTCCTTCCACAGCGGGCGCGGCGGCTTCGTGCGGGCGTGCCGGCCGCCCTCGCCGTCCTCATCGGAGGGCTCAGCGGACTCCTCCGCCGGTTCGAGCCCCTCCGCCCCGTGAGCCGTCTCCGCCGGCTCCCGCATGTCGTCCGCCGGCCCGCCCTCGACGTTCCCGTCCCTGCCCGCCACCGGGTTCCCCATCCCCAACTCCTCGTCGTGCGCTGCCGGAATCCTTCGGGTCAGCGGTCAGCGGCCCTGCCGCTCGTACGGGATCCTTTCGCCCGCGGTCACCCGGAAGGAGAGGCGGTTGCCGGCCGGCGGCAGCGGACAGGTCGCGAAGTCGGTGAACGCGCACGGCAGGTTGGTCGCCCGGTTGAAGTCCAGCCGCACCGTGCCGTCCGCGTCGGGCGCGGCCACGAACATCGACCGGTTGGCCGCGTAGGTGGTGTCCCCGCTGGTCGCGTCGGTGAACAGGATCTGCAACGCCCCGGGCCGCTTGCCGTTGAACGCGGTCAGCGTGTGCTCGGCCCCCTCGTGGCGGAACCGTACGGCCCCGGGCGCCGTGTACACGTGCCCCAGCCCCTCGACCACCGTGCCCACGCGCGTCGGCCGCGGCGCGTCGAACGGCTCGAAGGTCCCGGTCAGCACCCACCGCGGGTCCGGCGGGTACGACGGGATGCCGCGGAACTCCCGCAGCGCGGGCGCCTTCGGGTCGTGCACCCGGATCAGGTACCCGGACCGCCGCACGACCTCGATCTCCAGGTCCCCCGCCGTGACGCGCGTGCCGGCGCCGCCGTCCTCCAGCACGATCCGGGCCGGCTCCGTAACCGGGGCGCCCTGGTGGCTCAGCCGCCCGCCCGCCGGGTCGAGGCACGCGGCGTCCGCGTCCTGCCACCACAGGCCGGGCAACTCCCCGTAGCGCTCGGGCGTCTCCCCCAGCCAGTCCATCGAGACCAGCGCCAGCCACCCGACGGGGTCGGCGAAGAACCGCTCCCGCACGGCCTTCCAGTCCTCCCAGTCCGCGACGAACCTCTCCCGCGCACCGACCTCGGTACCCATCCGTCCGACCCCTCCCGTCACCTCTGCGGCCGGCCGCCGGTCACGACTCCTCGCGCCGGCGGCCACGCCCTTCGGGCACCCATGCTCGCATCAGGAACGCGAAGCGGCATCGCCCGCGTTGACGACCGTCAGCGGCAGCAGCTTCTTCCCGGTGGGGCCGATCTGGATGTCGAGGTCCAATTGCGGGCAGACCCCGCAGTCGAAGCAGGGGGTCCAGCGGCAGTCGTCGACCTCGGTCTCGTCGAGCGCGTCCTGCCAGTCGTCCCAGAGCCAGTCCTTGTCGAGGCCGGAGTCGAGGTGGTCCCAGGGGAGGACCTCCTCGGCGGTGCGCTCGCGGGTGGTGTACCAGGCGAGGTCCAGGTCGAGTTCGGGCAGCACGGCCACGCAGGCACGCAGCCAGCGGTCGTAGGAGAAGTGCTCGCGCCAGCCGTCGAAGCGGCCGCCGTCGAGGTAGACGGCCCGGATGACGCCGCCGACGCGGCGGTCGCCGCGCGAGAGCAGGCCCTCGATGATGCCGGGCTTGCCGTCGTGGTAGCGGAAGCCGATGTTGCGGCCGTACTTGCGGTCGCCGCGGATGGCGTCGCGCAGCTTCTCCAGGCGGGCGTCGGTCTCCTCGACGCCGAGCTGGGGCGCCCACTGGAAGGGCGTGTGCGGCTTGGGGACGAAGCCGCCGATGGAGACGGTGCAGCGGATGTCGTTCTGCCCGGTGACCTCACGGCCCTTCTGGATGACCTTCTTCGCCATGTCGGCGATCTGGAGGACGTCCTCGTCGGTCTCGGTGGGCAACCCGCACATGAAGTACAGCTTGACCTGCCGCCAGCCGTTGCCGTAGGCGGTGGCGACCGTGCGGATCAGGTCCTCCTCGGAGACCATCTTGTTGATGACCTTGCGGATGCGCTCCGAGCCGCCCTCGGGCGCGAAGGTGAGGCCGGACCGGCGGCCGTTGCGGGTCAGCTCGTTGGCCAGGTCGATGTTGAAGGCGTCGACCCGGGTGGAGGGCAGCGACAGGCCGATCTTGTCCTCCTCGTACCGGTCGGCCAGGCCCTTGGCGATGTCGGCGATCTCGGTGTGGTCGGCCGACGACAGCGACAGCAGGCCGACCTCCTCGAAGCCGGTGGCCTTCAGGCCCGCCTCGACCATCTCGCCGATCCCGGTGATGGAGCGCTCGCGCACCGGCCGGGTGATCATGCCGGCCTGGCAGAACCGGCAGCCGCGGGTGCAGCCGCGGAAGATCTCCACGGACATCCGCTCGTGCACGGTCTCCGCGAGCGGGACGAGCGGCTGCTTGGGGTACGGCCACTCGTCCAGGTCCATCACGGTGTGCTTGGACACCCGCCACGGCACGCCGGAGCGGTTGGGCACGACCCGGGAGATCCGGCCGTCGGAGAGGTACTCGACGTCGTAGAAGCGGGGGACGTACACCCCGCCGGTGCGGGCCAGCCGCAGCAGAAGTTCGTCGCGCCCGCCGGGGCGGCCCTCGGCCTTCCAGGCGCGGACGACGTCGGTGATGGTGAGGACGGCCTGCTCGCCGTCGCCGATCACGGCCGCGTCGATGAAGTCGGCGATCGGCTCGGGGTTGAAGGCCGCGTGGCCGCCGGCGAGCACGATCGGGTCGTCCATGGTCCGGTCGGCGGCGTCCAGCGGGATGCCGGCCAGGTCGAGCGCGGCGAGCATGTTGGTGTAGCCGAGCTCGGTGGAGAAGCTGAGGCCGAAGACGTCGAACGCCCGCACCGGGCGGTGGCTGTCGACGGTGAACTGCGGCACCGCGTGCTCGCGCATCAGCGCTTCGAGATCGGGCCAGACGCTGTACGTGCGCTCGGCGAGCACGCCCTCGCGCTCGTTGAGCACCTCGTAGAGGATCATGACGCCCTGGTTGGGCAGACCCACCTCGTACGCGTCCGGGTACATCAGCGCCCACCGCACGTCGGCGCCGTCCCAGTCCTTGACGGTGGAGTTGAGCTCACCGCCCACGTACTGGATCGGCTTCTGTACGTGCGGGAGCAGCGCTTCCAGGCGCGGGAAGACCGACTCGACAGGCATTTCGGCGACTCTCGTGTCTCGTGGGCTGATGGCGGGGCGCCCCTGTGGTGATCGGGTCCCCCGGCCCGGGGGAGGCTTCGCCCCGAGGATGACCCTCAAGATTACCCGAGTGGACGGTCCGCCCGGTTCCAGGCGTCGGGCAGGCGCTCCTCGACCTCGGCGGCCACCCGCCGCTCGGCACGGACCATGGCGTCGTACGGCTCCGGGTCCTCCCCGGCGGCGACCGCGCGCTCCTGGAGGCGGGCCAGCACGGACCGGCACATCACGCTGTCCTGGTGCTCGCCGAGGAGTTGCTGCACCGCCTTCATCCGCGAGGTGCGCTCCGCGGCCCGGTCGCCGAGGTCGGGCTCGGCGGCCTCGGCGGCGTACCGGGCGCGCTTGGCGGCCTTGCGGGCCTCGTGCAGGGCCACGTCCCGCCCGGGGCCGGGCGGCAGGGCGAGCGCGTGCTTGACGGCCCGGCGCAGCCGCTTGTGGTCGCGCTCGACGGTCTTGACCGCGGCCTTCTCCGCCGGGTCGGCGGCGCGGCGCAGGTACGGGGGCGCGGCGAGCAGTCCCTCGAAGGCGTCGAGGAGCGCGAAGTAGCGGATGCCGCCCAGTTCGGCGACGACGGCGGCGTGCGGGCCGGGGCGGCCGCTCCCGCCGGATCCGGGTGGCGGGCCGCCCGCGTCGGACGGCTGCCGCGCCGGCTCCTTGCCGACCCCCTCCTCCTCCACGGGCTCCTCCTCCGCCGTCCCCACCGCCGACGGAACGGGCACCGGCAGCGGCAGGTCGCGCAGCCGCGCGCGCAGCGCCTCGGCCTGCCGCTGCCCGAGGTCGGGTTCCAGCTCGGACAGCCGTACGGCGAGCCGCTCGGTGAGCACCTCCCGGTCGCGCTCGGTGCCGAGGACCGAGGCGAGCCACTTCAGCTCGACCGCCAGCGGGCGGGTGGCGCGCCGGTCGAGGACCCGGCGGAAGCTGCGCAGGGCGCTGCGGGCCCGCCGGGTGGCCACCCGCATCTTGTGCACGGCGTCCTCCTCGGCCCCCTCGGCCCGGCGGACGGCGGGGTCGAGGGTGAGGATCGCGGTGAGCTGGGCGGAGAGGTAGGCGGTCGCGGTGTGGCCGGCGGTGCCCGGGGTGGCCGGCGGCCGGTCGGCGGCGGTGGGCGGGCGGGCCTCGCCCAGGGCGCGGGCGAGCTTGGAGCCGGAGGCCGAGCGGTGCAGGCCGGCGGCGAGCAGGCGCTCCTCCACGGCGTCGAGCAGCTCGGGGGTGCCGCCCCCCTGGAGTTCGACCTCGACCTCGCTCCACTCGGGGCCGGGATCGGCCCGGACGTCGTCGAAGGCGACCTCGGCGAGGGCGGCGCCGTCGGCGTCGAGGAGGAGGATCCGGCGGCGGGTGGTGCGCAGCCGGACCACCGGGGTGAGGGGGCGGGCGCGGACGAGGGCGGCGATCTCGGCGCGGAGCTCCCGCGGGGGCACGGCGTCGTCGGTGAGGGGCGCGCGGACCTCGGTGCGGGTGTCGGGCAGGTCGTGCGGGAGCTTGAGGTGCCAGCCCTCGTCCTCACCGCCGGTGCGGCGGCGCAGCGTGACGCGGTGGCTGGTGAGGGTCAGGTGCGGGGTGTCGTAGTAGACGGCGTCCAGCCGCACCGGCGGCACCGCGCGCGGCCCGCTGGCGGTCAGACCCGTGAGGTCGGGGTGGCCGGAGCGGGCCGGGACGTCGTACTTGCGTTCCGTTTCGGCGACACGTCGGCCCATAAGGGGACGGTATGTCGCCCACCGGGCCCGGGCAACGGCGCCGCCCGCCTCGTCCGGGTGAACGGGGCGGGCGGCGGCTCGGTGCGGGTCGGGCTCGCGGGTCCGGCGTGCGGATCAGGCCGAGACGGGCCGCCGCATCCGGACGGACTGCAGCAGCCCTATGGCGACGAAGTTGGCGAACATCGACGATCCGCCGTAGGAGACGAACGGCAAGGGGATGCCGGTGACCGGCATGATGCCGAGCGTCATGCCGATGTTCTCGAATGACTGGAAGGCGAACCAGGCGACGATCCCCGCCGCCACGATCGTGCCGTACAGGTCGGTCGCGCTGCGCGCGATACTGCACGCGCGCCACAGGATGACGCCGATCAGCAGCACGATGAAGGCCGCCCCGACGAAGCCCAGTTCCTCGCCGGCCACGGTGAAGACGAAGTCGGTCTGCTGCTCGGGCACGAACTGCCCGGTGGTCTGGCTGCCGTGGAAGAGGCCCTTGCCGAGCAGTCCGCCCGAGCCGATGGCGATCCGGGCCTGGCTGGTGTTGTAGCCGACGCCGGAGGGGTCGAGCGCGGGGTTGGCGAAGGCGGCGAAGCGGTCGATCTGGTACTTGTCGAGGATGCCGAGCTGCCACACCAGCAGTGACCCGACCAGGCCCGCGCCGATCAGCCCGAACACCCAGCGGTTGGACGCGCCGGAGGCGAGCAGCACCCCGAGCACGATCGCGCCGAGCACCATGACCGAGCCGAGGTCGGGCATCAGCAGGATGATCAGGATCGGCACGGCGGCCAGCGCCAGCGACTGCATCACCGTGCGGTGGTCGGGGTGCGCCTGGTCACCGGCGTCGACCCGGGCCGAGAGCACCATCGCCATGCCGATGATGATCGCGATCTTCACGAACTCGGACGGCTGGAGCGAGAACCCGCCGCCGATGACGATCCAGGAGTGCGCGCCGTTGACGGTCGAGCCGAGCGGGCTGAGCACCGCGAGGATGCCGATGATCGACAGGACGTAGAAGAACGGCACGATGCCGCGCATCCGGCCGTGCCCTATGGCCATCGCGCCGATGGCCAGGCCCAGCCCGATGCCGGCGTTCATCATGTGGCGGATCAGGAAGTAGTACTGGTCGCCGTGGGTGAGGTTGGTGCGGCCCCGGGTCGCGGAGTACACCAGCAGGGTCCCGATCGCGCACAGCATCAGCGTGGCCAGGAACATCAGCCAGTCCATCCGGCGGACCACGGAGTCCCGCGCGAACATCTTGCCCAGCGTGGACCGCTCCGGGGTGAACCGCCGGATCGAGTAGCCCTGCACGCTCATCGCGCGTACGTCCTCACGTGTACTTCCTGCCGAACAGCAGTTTCTCGGTGCGGGTGGGGGTGAGCGCGTCGAGCACGGGCGCGCCGCCGGTGACGCTGTGCGGGAAGGCCGGCTCGACGAAGGAGGCCGCCTTGACGCCCTGGTCCCCGGCGTCCGACGCCTTGGCGTCCACCACCACGCCGTCGGAGGAGATCTTCGGCAGCGTGGTGACCGGCTTGGGCATGATGCCCTTGCTCGGGTCGATCTTGGTGCCGTCCTTCTGGATGCCGTACATGGCCTCGTAGATGCGGCGGACGGCGGTGCCGCCACCGCCGGAGCCGGTGCCGCCCTGGGAGATCGTCATGACGATCGTGAAGTCCTTGGTGTACGTCGTCAGCCAGGACGTGGTCTGCTTGCCGGAGACCTCGGCGGTACCGGTCTTGGCGTGCAGCGGGATCTTGTTTTGCGGCCAGTTGCCGAACTTCCAGCCGGCGGTGCCCTGGGTGACCACGCCCTCGGTGGCCTGGTTGATGTACTGCAGGGTCTTCTTGGAGTCCGGCAGCTTGCCGACGACCTTGGGCTTGATCGGGGTGACCGTCTTGCCGTCGGGGCTGATCACGGCCTTGGCGATGCTGGGCTGGTAGAGCGTGCCGCCGTTGGCCAGCGCCCCGTAGATGCGGGCCATCTGGATCGGGGTGACCAGCGTGTCGCCCTGCCCGATCGCGTAGTTGACCGAGTCACCGGCCCGCAGCACGTAGCCGTCGGTGCAGTTCTCGATGGCGATCGCGATGCCCATCGGGGGGTTCTTGTCGTTCTGGTGCTTCTTCTTCGTCTTGCACCAGTCGGTCTTGTTGGCGTCGTAGTACGCCTGCTTCCACTGCCGGTCCGGGACGCGGCCGGTGACCTCGCCCGGCAGGTCGATCCCGGTCTTGGCGCCGAGGCCGAACTGGTGGGCGGTCTTGTAGAACCAGTCCTTGGGGTGCTTGGGGTCGGTGCCGCCGTCCTTGAGCCACTGGTTGTAGGACAGGCCGTAGAAGACGGTGTCGCAGGACACCTCCAGGGCCTGCGCCAGCGAGATGTCGCCGAAGCTCTCGCCCTCGAAGTTGTTGAACACCCGGCCGCCGATGGTCATCGACTGGGTGCACGGGTAGCGGCCGTTGATGGAGTAGCCGGCCCGCACGGCCGCCGAGGTGGAGACGACCTTGAACGTCGAGCCCGGCGCCGACTGGCCCTGGATGGCCCGGTTCAGCAGCGGGTAGTTGGACTTCTTGCTGGTCAGCGACTGGTAGTTCTTCGCCGAGATGCCGCCGACCCACTCGTTGGGGTCGTACGTGGGCTCGCTGGCCATGGCGATGACCTGGCCGGTGCGGTTGTCCAGGACGACCGCGGCGCCGGAGTCCGCCTTGTAGTTCTCGTGCGTGACGGTGTCGTACGTCTTGCGCGCGTCCTTCATGGCCTGGTTGAGCTGCTTCTCGGTGACCGCCTGGACCTTCGCGTCGAGGCTGGTCACGAGGTTGCCGCCGGGGGTGGCCGGGGTGTCGCCGGCCTTGCCGATGACCCGGCCGAGGGTGTCGACCTGGTAGCGGGTGACGCCGGCCTTGCCGCGCAGCTGCGCGTCGTAGACCGACTCCAGGCCCGAGCGGCCGATCTGGTCGGAGCGCTGCAGCGGGCTGTCGGTCTTCTCGGAGGCGGCCACCTCCTGGTCGGTCACCGGGCCGAGGTAGCCCAGCACCTGGGCGGCGTTGGCCTTGTCCGGGCTGGGGTAGCTGCGCACGGCGGTGGGTTCGGCGGTGATGCCGGGGAAGTCCTCGCGGCGCTCCATGATCTGCAGCGCCTGCTGGGTGGTGGCCGAGTCGGTGACCGGGATGGGCTGGTAGGGCGAGCCGTTCCAGCAGGGCCGCGGGGTCTGCGCGTCGCACAGCCGGACCTTGTCCAGCACGTCCTGCGGCTTCATGCCGAGCACCCCGGCCAGCCGGGTCAGCACCGCCTTGCCGTCGTCGGCCTGCTCCAGCAGGTCGGTGCGGTTGGCCGAGACCACCAGCCGGGTCTCGTTGTCGGCCAGCGCCACGCCGTGGTCGTCGAGGATCGAGCCGCGCACGGCCGGGGTGACGACTTCCTGGATGTGGTTGTTGTTGGCCTTCTCGTCGTACTCCTGGCCGTTGCGGATCTGGAGGTACCACAGCCGGCCGCCGATGGTCAGCAGCAGCGAGAAGACCAGGATCTGCAGTATGACCAGGCGGATCGTGATCCGCGAGGTGCGGCCGGTCTCCGGAATGTTGCTCACTGGTGCCGCACTCCCCTGGGCATCGAACCGACCGTGCTCCGGACCCGGCCGAACAGGCCGCGCTGCGCGGAGGAGACCCCGCCGCGCGACCGCAGCCGGCCGCCCCCGCTGCCGCCGAACCCGCCGTAGCCGCCGGACGCGTCGTCGGCGAGCGGGTCGTGGTCGAACCTGCGGGCCAGGGCCATCACCAGCGGCACGACGAACGGCGCGAGCAGCAGGTCGTAGACGGCGGCGGTGAGTACCAGCTTGGGCAGGCCGACGTGGGCGCCCGCGGTGTCGCCGACCAGGCCGCCGACGCCCGCGTACAGCAGCGTGGTGGCGACCGAGGCGCCGATGACCACCAGCATCGGGCCGGCGGCGGTGCGCAGTTGGCCGCTGTCGGGCTTGGCCAGCCCGGCGGCGTACCCGACCACGCACAGCACCAGCGCGTACCGGCCGACGGCGTGGTCGGCGGGCGGGGCGAGGTCGGCGAGCAGCCCGGCGAAGAAGCCGATCAGGCAGCCGCTGACGTGGCCGTAGGTGAGGGCGAGCCCCAGCACGGTGAGCAGCAGCAGGTCGGGCACGGCTCCGGGCAGGTGCAGCCGGGCCAGCACGCTGACCTGGGCGACCAGTGCGATCACCACCAGGACGGTGGAGAGCACGACTCGGTTCAGGCGCATGGGTGTCAGCCCCCGCTGGTGGTCGAGGTGGTGCCGGGCGGGGACTGGTTCGTGCCGGTGGTGCCGGACGTCCCGGTGGTGCCGTCGCCGGTCCCGTTGTTCGTGCCGTTGGTCCCGTTCGTGCCCGTGGTGCCGCCGCCCGTGTACGTCGCGGTGGGCTCGGTGCCCGGCGGGAGGACGGAGTCGCTCGAGGTCGGCGTGGCGCCGCCCGAGGGCTTCTTGGGCTTCTTCGGGGTGGCCTTGGGCGACGGCGTCGGCTTGGCGGGCAGCACCGAGTCGCGCGGGTCGGTCCGCGGACCGACCACCACGACGCCGACGACGTCGAGCCGGGTGAAGCCGACGAACGGCTGCACCTCGACGGTCTTGGTGAGGTTGCCGCCGGCCGGCTCCACGCCGACCACCTTGCCGACGGGCACGCCCGGCACGAACGGCTTGTCGGCCTGCGAGCCGAAGGTGACCATGCGGTCGCCGCGGTGCACGTCGGCCTTGCCGTTGAGCAGCTGGACCCGCATCGGCCGGTTGCCCTGCCCGGAGGCGAAGCCGAGCTCCATGGAGCCCTCCAGCCGGGTGCCGACCGTGAAGTCCGGGTCGTTGGCGAGCAGCACGGTGGCGGTGGACGACCCGACGGTGGTGACCCGCCCGACCAGGCCGTCGCCGTTGATGACCGTCATGTCGCGGGCGATGCCGTCCTTGCTGCCCGCGTCGATGGTGACCGTCCACGAGAAGCCCTGCGCGGCCCCTATCGCGATCACCTGCGCGCCCTTGACGGTGTACTGGCCGGCGCCGGCGACCTTCAGCAGCTTGTCGAGCTCCTGCGCGCGGGCCCGGGTGACGTCCTTGCTGCCGAGCTGCTGCCGCAGCGCCTGGTTCTCGCGCTGCAACCGGGCGATGGTGCTGCTGCGGTGGCCTGAGTCCCGTACGGCGTCTATCGCGTTGCCCACCGGGTCGACCGCGCCGGAGACGGCGTTCTCCACCGGACCGAAGACGGATTCGGCCGCGTGCCGCGGTCCGTCCATCGGGGAGTTCTCACCGCCCCGGATGTCGACGGTGATCAGCGCGAACGCGATCACCACCAGCAGCACCAGCAGAAGCCGGCTCTCCTTTGTGTCCCTCACGGGCGCCAGTCCGTGCCTTCCTCATCGGACCCGCCGCCGCTGGGGCCGCGGCCGGTCGAGCTACTGTGCTGGGCGGGCCCGGCCGGCTGCGCCGGGACCCGGATTCATCTGCGCGGCGCGGCGTCCAGGACCTGCTGAAGTGCGTCGAACTCCTCGACGCACTTGCCCGCGCCGAGCGCGACGCAGTCGAGCGGGGTCTCGGCGATGTGGATGGGCATGCCCGTCTCGTGCCGCAGCCGCTCGTCGAGGCCGCGCAGCAGCGCGCCGCCGCCGGCCAGCACGATGCCGCGGTCCATGATGTCGCCGGACAGCTCCGGCGGGCACTTGTCCAGGGTGGTCTTGACCGCGTCCACGATCGCGTTGACGGGTTCCTCGATCGCCTTGCGGACCTCGGCGGCCGAGATCACCACCGTCTTGGGCAGGCCGCTGACGAGGTCACGGCCGCGGATCTCGGTGTGCTCGTCGTCGGCGCCCTTGGTGGGGAAGGCCGAGCCGATGGTCAGCTTGATCTGCTCGGCGGTGCGCTCGCCGAGCAGCAGGCTGTACTCCTTCTTGATGTGCTGGATGACCGCGTTGTCCAACTCGTCGCCGGCGACGCGGATGGACTGGGCGGTAACGATGCCGCCGAGGCTGATGACCGCGACCTCGGTGGTGCCGCCGCCGATGTCCACCACCATGTTGCCGGTGGCCTCGTGCACGGGGAGCCCGGCGCCGATCGCGGCGGCCATCGGCTCCTCGATGATGTGCACGGTGCGGGCGCCGGCCTGAGTGGACGCCTCGATCACGGCGCGGCGCTCCACCCCGGTGATGCCGGACGGCACGCAGACCACGACCCGCGGGCGGGCCAGGTAGCGGCGCCGGTGGATCTTGAGGATGAAGTAGCGCAGCATGCGCTCGGTGATCTCGAAGTCGGCGATGACGCCGTCCTTCAGGGGCCGCACCGCGACGATGTTGCCGGGCGTGCGGCCGATCATCTTCTTCGCGTCCGCGCCGACCGCGAGGATGCCCCCGGTGTTGGTGTTGACCGCGACGACCGAAGGCTCGTTGAGGACGATCCCGCGGCCCCTGACGTACACCAGCGTGTTGGCGGTCCCGAGGTCGACAGCCATGTCACGGCCGATGAACGACATGTTGTTCGCCATGTGGATACGTCTGGCCTTCCCGAGCGTGGGCGGAGGTTCCATCGTAGTCGCGCCGGACCGGGCGCGGTGTCGGGGTTCCGACGCCATTGTCATCAGAACACACAGCGGACCTCAGTAATGGTGACGCCGTGTCGGTGTGTTTGGTTCCCGATCGCCTTCGGCACATGCGTGTTCACACCGGAGAACACCGGAAATGGACCGTAAGTGGACGGAAAAGGGACCGGAATCGGACCCGAAGGGGGCCGGAAGTGACCAGGAAAGCGCCGGGGGCGGTTAGGCCAGACCGGGGAAGAAGAGTTTGATCTCCCGATCGGCCGATTCCTCGGAGTCCGAGGCGTGCACGAGGTTCTCGCGCACAATGGTGCCGAAGTCCCCCCGGATGGAGCCGGGAGCGGCGGCGATCGGGTCGGTGGGACCGGCCAGCGCGCGCAGCCCCTCGACGACCCGCTCGCCCTCGACGACCATGGCCACGGCCGGGCCGGAGGACATGAACTCCACCAGCGGCTCGTAGAACGGCTTCCCGACGTGCTCGGCGTAGTGCTGCTCGAGGATGTCCCGGTCCAGGCTGCGCAGTTCCAGCGCGCTGATCGTCCAGCCGGCTTTGCGCTCGACGCGGCCCACGATCTCCCCGATCAGGCCGCGGCGTACGGCGTCGGGCTTGAGCAGGACAAGGGTGCGCTGGGACACGGGGCTACTCCTGGGACGTGTGACGCGTACGACAAGCCAATGTGACGACGAGCCTACAAGGCCCGTGACACACGGCTGTCAGGCGGTCTGCGCGGCGTGCCGGGCCTTGATCTCGTCGACCTTGCGCCCGAAGTGGATCGACGCCCACCACAGGGCGGCGAAGATCACGCCGAGGACGAACATGGTACCGACCACGAAGCCGCTCGCGATCAACCCCGCCTGGAGCAGCCACCCGACGGCCAGCGCGCCGGGGCGGCCGAGCACCCCGCACAGCAGCAGGCACATCGCCATCGCGATGCCGCAGACCGTCCACACGGTGCCCATCGACAGGTCGGGATGCTTCATCGCGACCAGCCCGGCGAATCCGATGACGAAGAACTCGCCGATGAGTGTGCTCGAACACAGCGTCCGCATGGCCCGCGCCTCCTGTCCCTGTTACCTGTTGCCGCGGCCCAGCAGCAGCCGCGCCTCGCCCACCGTGATCACCGAGCCGGTGACGAGCACCCCGGCGCCGGCGTACTCCCCCTCGTCCTCGGCGAGCGTGATGGCCGCCTCCAGCGCGTCGTCCAGCCGCGGCTCGACCTGCACCCGGTCCTCGCCGAACACCTCGACGGCCAGCGCGGCCAGCGCGTCGACGTCCATGGCCCGGTGGGTGGAGTTGCGGGTCACCACGACCTCCGCGAGGACCGGCTCGAACGCCTCCAGCAGCCCGCGCACGTCCTTGTCCCCGCTCGGCCCGACCACGCCCACCAGATGGGTGAAGCCGAACACCTCGCCGACCGCGGCCGCGGTGACCTGCGCGCCCGCCGGGTTGTGCGCCGCGTCCAGCACCACGGTGGGGCTGCGGCGCACGATCTCCATCCGGCCGGGCGAGGTGACCGCGGCGAACGCGCCGCGCACGGTGTCCAGGTCCAGGGTGCGGTGGTGCAGGCTGCCGATGCCGAAGAACGCCTCCACGGCGGCGAGGGCCACCGCGGCGTTGTGCGCCTGGTGCTCGCCGTGCAGCGGCAGGAAGAGCTGGTCGTACTCGCCGCCCAGCCCGCGGATGGTCAACAGCTGCCCGCCGACGGCGACTTCGCGGTGCAGCACCCCGAACTCGACGCCCTCGCGGGCCACGGTGGCGTCCACCTCGACCGCGCGCTTGAGCAGCACCTGCGCGGCGTCGGCGGGCTGCTGGGCCAGCACGGCGGTGGCCGACTTCTTCACGATCCCGGACTTCTCCACCGCGATCGCGCCGGGGGTGTCGCCCAGCCGCTCGGTGTGGTCCAGCGCTATCGGGGTGACCACGGCGACCTGGCCGTCCACCACGTTCGTGGCGTCCCAGCTGCCGCCCATGCCGACCTCGACCACGGCGACGTCCACCGGGGCGTCGGCGAAGACCGCGTAGGCCATCCCCGTCAGCACCTCGAAGAACGACATCCGGTGCGGCTGGGAGTCGTCGACCAGGCCGATGTACGGCTGGAGGTCGCGGTATGCCTCCACGAACCGCTCGGCGGAGACCGGCACGCCGTCCAGGCTGATCCGCTCGGTCACCGACTGCACGTGCGGGCTGGTGTAGCGGCCGGTGCGCAGCTCGAAGGCGAGCAGCAGCCGCTCGATCATGCGGGCGGTGCTGGTCTTGCCGTTGGTGCCGGTGATGTGGATCGCCGGGTAGGACCGCTGGGGCTCGCCCAGCACGTCCATCAGGGCGGTCATCCGGTCCAGCGACGGGTCGAGCTTGGTCTCGGGCCAGCGGCCGAGCAGCTCCTCCTCCACCGCCCGCAGCTCACGGTCCAGCTCCGGGTCGGCGGGCCGGCCGGGCACGTCGTCCTCGGGGGCGGGCGCGGCGATCTGGGTGCGCAGGGTGCGGCTGCCGGCCTCGATGACGGCCATGTCCGCCGAGCGGTCGGGGGTCTCCTCCGCGCTCTCGGAACTGTCGTCGGTGTCATCGAAGGGGTCGTGGCCGTGGTCCGGCGCGCCGCCCGGGAAGTGCTCGCTCACGGCGCCCAGTCTACGCAGCGGCGGCACGGGCCCCGACTCCCCTGCCGGGTCGGTCGGTGTCCGTGCCGCCGGGTGCGGCCGGTGCGGGGTGCTATGCCTGCGGCAGCGTGTCGAGCTGCGCGGAGATCCGGGTGATGTCGGCCTCCGCGGTGGACAGCCGGGTCCGGATCTTGGCCACCACGGGCTCGGGCGCCTTGGCGAGGAAGGCCTCGTTGCCGAGCTTCTTCTCGGCGTCCGCCTTCTCCTTCTGCGCCGCGCCCAGGTCCTTGGTCAGGCGCTTGCGCTCCGCGGCCACGTCGATCGCGCCCGACAGGTCGAGCGCCACCTTCGCCCCGGCCACCGGCAGGGTGGCGGTGGCGTGGAAGCCCTCGCCGGCCGGCTGGAGGCGCAGCAGCTGCCGGATCGCGTCCTCGTGCGGCGCGAGCAGGGTGCCGTCGAGGGTCAGCAGGGCCGGGACCCGCTGGCCGGGCTGGAGACCCTGGTCGTTGCGGAACCGACGGACCTCGGTGACGACCCGCTGGACCCCGCCGATCTCGGCCTCGGCGGCCGCGTCGCGGAAGCCGCTGTCCCGCGGCCAGGCCGCGGTGACCACGGTCTCCTGGCCGGTGAGCGTGGTCCACAGCGTCTCGGTGACGAAGGGCACGATCGGGTGCAGCAGCCGCAGGGTGACGTCGAGCACCTCGCCGAGCACCCGGCCGGAGACGCGCGCGCCCTCGCCGCCCTTGAGGAAGGTGGTCTTGGACAGCTCGACGTACCAGTCGAAGACCTCGTCCCACGCGAAGTGGTAGAGCGTGTCGGAGAGCTTGGCGAACTGGTAGTCGTCGTAGAGGGCGTCGACCTCGGCCAGCACCGTGTTGAGCCGGGACAGGATCCACCGGTCGGTGGCCGCCATCTCCTCCGGCGCGGGCAGCGGGCCCTCGACGGTGGCGCCGTTCATCAGCGCGAACCGGGTGGCGTTCCAGATCTTGTTGGCGAAGTTGCGGGACGCCTGGACCCAGTCCTCGCCGATCGGGACGTCGACGCCGGGGTTGGCGCCGCGCGCGAGGGTGAACCGCAGCGCGTCCGAGCCGTACTTGTCCATCCAGTCCAGCGGGTTGACCGCGTTGCCGAAGGACTTCGACATCTTCTTGCCGAACTGGTCGCGGACCATGCCGTGCAGGGCGATGGTGTGGAACGGCGGGGTGCCGTCCATCGCGTACAGGCCGAACATCATCATCCGGACGACCCAGAAGAAGAGGATGTCGTAGCCGGTGAGCAGGACGGAGTTCGGATAGAACTTCGCCAGAGACTCGGTCCGCTCGGGCCAGCCCAGGGTGGAGAAGGGCCACAGCGCCGAGGAGAACCAGGTGTCCAGGACATCCGCGTCCTGCCTCCAGCCCTCGCCGGACGGCGGCTGCTCGTCGGGACCGACGCAGACCTGCTCGCCGTTCGGCCCGTACCAGACCGGGACCCGGTGCCCCCACCACAGCTGGCGGGAGATGCACCAGTCGTGCATGTTGTCGACCCAGTCGAAGTACCGCTTCTCCATCTCCTGCGGGTGGATGGCCACCTGGCCGTCGCGGACCGCGTCGCCGGCCGCCTTCGCCAGCGGGCCGACCTTGACCCACCACTGGAGCGACAGCCGCGGCTCGATGGTCGTCTTGCAGCGCGAGCAGTGGCCGACCGAGTGCCGGTACGGCCGCTTCTCGGCGACGATCCGGCCCTCGGCGCGCAGCGCGGCGACGATCGTGGACCGGGCCTCGAAGCGGTCCAGGCCCTGGAAGGGGCCGTGCACGGTGATCACCGCGTGCTCGTCCATGACCGTGATCGACGGCAGGGAGTGCCGCTGGCCGATCTCGAAGTCGTTGGGGTCGTGGGCCGGGGTGACCTTGACCGCGCCGGTGCCGAACTCCGGGTCGACGTGGGAGTCGGCGACGACCGGGATGGTCCGGTCGGTCAGCGGCAGCTTGATCCGCTTGCCGACCAGGTGCCGGTAGCGCTCGTCGTCGGGGTGGACGGCGACTGCGGTGTCACCGAGCATCGTCTCCGCCCGGGTGGTGGCGACGACGATCGCGTCCTCGCCCTCGCCGTAGCGGATCGAGACGAGTTCGCCGTCCTCCTCCTCGTACTCCACCTCGATGTCGGAGATCGCGGTCAGGCAGCGCGGGCACCAGTTGATGATCCGCTCGGCCCGGTAGATCAGGCCGTCGTCGTAGAGCCGCTTGAAGATGGTCTGGACGGAGGCGGACAGGCCCTCGTCGAAGGTGAACCGCTCGCGCGACCACGCGACGCCGTCGCCCAGGCGGCGCATCTGGCCGGAGATCTGGCCGCCGGACTCGTTCTTCCACTGCCAGACCCGCTCGACGAACGCCTCCCGGCCCATGTCGTGCCGGGACTTGCCCTCCTTGGCCAGTTCGCGCTCCACGACGTTCTGCGTCGCGATGCCCGCGTGGTCCATGCCGGGCTGCCACAGCGTCTCGTAGCCCTGCATCCGCTTGCGGCGGGTCAACGCGTCGATCAGCGTGTGCTCGAAGGCATGACCCAGGTGGAGCGAACCGGTGACGTTCGGCGGCGGAATGACGATGGTGTACGCGGGTTTGTCACTCTTGGCATCGGCCTCGAAGTGACCGCGTTCTACCCAGCGCTCGTACAGCGCCCCCTCCACCTCGGCCGGCACGTACTGGGTCGGCAGTTCGGGGGTGCTGTTCAGGCCATTCGCGGGGCCGTGCTGAGTGTTGTCGGTCACGACACGGATTCTACGGGGGCGCACGCGGCTGTTACGAACCAGTTGCCGCCCCGATGTGAGCAGCGGTCCATTCATCCGCAAGGATGGGCGGACTCGTCAACGGAGGGGACGAAAGACCATGAGCTACAACCAGCCGCCGCCGAACCCGTACGGCAATCAGCCCCAGGGTGGCGGCTACGGCCAGCAGCCCGGCGGGTACGGGCAGCCGCAGCAGCCGCAGCCGGGGGGCTATGGGCAGCCGCAGCAGCAGCCCGGGGGCTACGGCTACCCCCAGCAGCAGCCCCAGCAGCCCCAGCCGGGGTACGGCTACCCCCAGCAGGCGCCGCAGCCCGGCTACGGCCAGCAGCCCGGTTACGGCCAGCAGCCGCCCGGCCCGCAGGCCCCGTACGGCCAGGTGCCGCCGCAGTACGGCTACGGGCAGCAGCCACCGCAGGGCGGCGGGGGCAAGAAGACCGGGATCATCATCGGCGTCGTCGTGGCCCTGGTCGCGGTCGCCGCGGGCGTCTTCTTCCTCACGAAGAAGAGCGACAGCGGCTCCTCGCTCGCCAACGACGGCAAGAAGTACAAACTGACGACCCCGGCGGCGGTGGCGGGCGACTACAAGAAGTCGGACGAGTTCGGCAACGACGACGGCCTCGAGGACGACGACATCGCGAAGCTGAAGACCTACGGGGTGACCGACCCGACCGAGGTGAGCGCCGGGTACCAGTCCGGAAACGAACTGACCGGCAAGCTCCTGGAGTTCAGCGGTGTCTACGGGACCGTCAAGGACCCGGGGAAGGTCGTCGACGGCATGTTCTCCATGCTCGAGAAGGGCGACCAGAAGGACAAGGAGGACGGCACGAAGGTCGTGACCTCGGGCAGCCCGCAGCGGGTCAACCCGTCGGGCATGAACAGCCCCGCCGTCATCAAGTGCCAGCAGATCACGGAGACCGAGAAGAACTCCGGCAAGACGATGACGCTCAAGACGACCGTCTGCGTCTGGGCCGACTACAGCACGGTGGCCTACGTGATCCCGTTCGACGCGAGCGCGCTCATGTCGGGCACCGGCGGCAGCGCCCCGTCCATCGCCGACGCGGGCGCCCTGGCCAGCAAGGTGCGCAACGACGTCGAGGTGCAGGCCGGCTGACCGCGGCCGCGCGGCCCGCAACGGTCCGCGCACGCCGGAGGGGGCGCCCGATCACGGTGATCGGGCGCCCCCTCCACGTGGGTGCGGCGGGTGGTGGCTAGGCGCTCTTCTGCTCGCCCTGGCCGGTCATCCGCGGGTCGCGGGGCACCAGGGTGGGGTTGACGTTGGAGTGCACGACCTCGGCGGTGATGACCACGCGGGCCACGTCCTTGCGGGAGGGCACCTCGTACATCGTCGACATCAGCACCTCCTCGATGATGGCCCGCAGGCCACGCGCGCCGGTCTGCCGCAGGATCGCCTGGTCGGCGATGGCCTCCAGCGCGGTGCGCTCGAACTCCAGCTCCACACCGTCGAGTTCGAACAGCTTCTGGTACTGCTTGACCAGCGCGTTGCGCGGCTCGACCAGGATCTGCAGCAGCGCCTCGCGGTCGAGGTTGTGCACGTTGGTGATCACCGGCAGGCGGCCGATGAACTCCGGGATCATCCCGAACTTCACCAGGTCCTCCGGCATGATCTCGGAGAACTGGTCGGCCAGGTTCAGCTCGCGCTTGGAGCGGATGGTGGCCCCGAATCCGATGCCCTTGGCGCCCGCCCGGGCCTCGATGATCTTCTCCAGACCGGCGAACGCGCCGCCCACGATGAACAGCACGTTCGTGGTGTCGATCTGGATGAACTCCTGGTGCGGGTGCTTGCGCCCGCCCTGCGGCGGCACCGAGGCGGTGGTGCCCTCCAGGATCTTCAGCAGCGCCTGCTGCACACCCTCGCCCGAGACGTCCCGGGTGATCGACGGGTTCTCGCTCTTGCGGGCCACCTTGTCGAT
Organism: uncultured Actinomycetota bacterium; assembly: GCA_963756705.1. Lineage (GTDB taxonomy): Bacteria > Actinomycetota > Actinomycetes > Streptomycetales > Streptomycetaceae > Actinacidiphila. Next base: position 290,956 of record CAVWOS010000016.1, read on the forward strand.
CTCGTCGATGTAGATGATCCCGGTCTCGGCCTTCTTGACGTCGTAGTCGGCCGCCTGGATCAGCTTCAGCAGGATGTTCTCGACGTCCTCGCCCACGTAGCCGGCCTCGGTGAGGGCCGTGGCGTCGGCGATGGCGAACGGCACGTTCAGCATCCGGGCCAGGGTCTGCGCGAGCAGCGTCTTGCCGGAGCCGGTCGGGCCGAGCAGCAGGATGTTGGACTTGGCGAGCTCGATCGCGTCGTCGTGCCCGGGGCGGCCGTTCTCACCCGCCTGGACGCGCTTGTAGTGGTTGTAGACCGCCACCGACAGCGCCTTCTTCGCCGGTTCCTGGCCCACCACGTAGCTCTCCAGGAACTCGTAGATCTCCCGGGGCTTGGGCAGGTCCTCCCAGCGCACCTCGGAGGACTCCGCGAGCTCCTCCTCGATGATCTCGTTGCAGAGGTCGATGCACTCGTCGCAGATGTACACACCGGGGCCTGCGATGAGCTTCTTCACCTGCTTCTGGCTCTTTCCGCAGAATGAGCACTTCAGCAGGTCTCCGCCGTCACCGATGCGTGCCACGAGGTCTTTCCCCTTCGCCTGGGATCCGCCGACCTTCAACGGAGCCTGGTGCTTCTCTCATCGACGGTACCTTGCCGCGCCCCCCGTGTGGGCCCCCCTTGGACGTACTGGCTCGCCAAGTCCGGGGCGGGCACCGCACGGGCGCGACGGCCTGGTCCGTCCGTCAGACGTTCACTGAGGTCTTGCGGGTGGACACGATCTGGTCCACGAGGCCGTAGGCGAGCGACTCCTCGGCGGTCAGGATCTTGTCCCGCTCGATGTCGTCGCGGATCTGCTCGATCGGCGTCGTCGAGTGCTTGGCGAGCATCTCCTCCAGCTGCTGGCGCATCCGGATGATCTCGTTGGCCGCGATCTCCAGGTCGGAGACCTGGCCCCGCCCGGTCTCGCTGTACGGCTGGTGGATCAGCACCCGCGCGTTGGGCAGCGCCATCCGCTTGCCGGGGCTGCCGGCCGCGAGCAGCACCGCCGCCGCGGACGCCGCCTGGCCCATGCAGACCGTCTGGATGTCCGGCTTCACGAACTGCATCGTGTCGTAGATCGCGGTCAGCGCGGTGAAGGAGCCGCCGGGGCTGTTGATGTACACCGAGATGTCGCGGTCGGGGTCCATCGACTCCAGGCACAGCAGCTGCGCCATGACGTCGTTGGCCGAGGCGTCGTCGATCTGCACGCCGAGGAAGATCACCCGCTCCTCGAAGAGCTTCGCGTACGGGTCGTACTCACGGATGCCCTGCGAGGTGCGCTCGACGAAGCGCGGGATGATGTAGCGGGCCTCGGCGCCGAAGACGCCGGGCTGCTCGGCGCGGGTCCGCTCGTACAGGCCGCTGCCGGGGAAGTTCAAGGGGTTCACGTCCACCGTCCTGGTGATGAGGAGCTTCGAGTGATCTGGGGGCCGGGGCCGCGGCCGGGGGCCGCCCTGACCGGGGTCAGGCCGGGCCGCCCGCGCCCGTGCCGCCGCCGCCCGGGACGTGCGCGGCGGAGAGCATCACGCCGTCCAGCAGGCCGTACTCCTGGGCCTCATCGGCGGAGAACCAGCGGTCGCGGTCGGAGTCCTTGGTGATCTGCTCGAAGGTCTGCCCGGAGTGCTGGGCGATCAGCTCGGCCATCCGGCGCTTGGTGAACAGCAGCTGCTCGGCCTGGATCTTGATGTCGGTGGCGGAGCCGCCGAGACCCGCGGAGGGCTGGTGCATCAGGATGCGGGTGTTCGGCAGCGCGAAACGCTTGCCGGGGGCGCCCGCGGTCAGCAGGAACTGACCCATCGAGGCCGCCATGCCCATGGCGATGGTCACGACGTCGTTCTTGATGAACTGCATCGTGTCGTAGATCGCCATGCCGGCGGTCACGGAGCCGCCGGGGCTGTTGATGTAAAGGAAGATGTCCTTGTCGGGGTCGGCCGCCAGGAGGAGCAGCTGCGCGGTGATCTTGTTGGCGATCTCATCGTCCACGGCCTGGCCGAGGAAGATGATCCGCTCGCCGAGCAGTCGGTTGTAGACCTGGTCGCCGAGGCCACCGAAGGTCGGCTCGCCGGCGGCGGAAGGCATCGGAGTCGTCACGTATCCACCTGCTCTTGTCGGACGGTCGACAGGCCGTCACAGGGTCTTCGTCCGGGCCGGGTACGGCCACTGACCGCGGTGTACCCCTGCCCTCTACTGGTGGACCCTAACGCGCAGGTGGGGCCCAGCAATCCCCTACGCGGAACTGTTCGCTGTGAGCGCAGGGTGGGCGTGACCCGGGGCGGGGCGGGGTACAGCGATACGTCGGGAACGTCGGGGTCGGCCGGTGCGCGGGCCGGGACCCGTTCCTCCGCGCGGCACCGCTAGGGGCCACGACGGGGACGGGCCCGAACGCGGAGGGCGTTCGGGCCCGTGGGGTACTGCGGTCAGCTCTTGTCGGCGTCGGCGTCGGCCGCGTCGTCCTGGGGCTCAGCAGCGGCTTCGGCGGCCTCGGACGCTTCTCCAGCCTCTCCCGCCTCGGTGCCCTCGGCCGCGTCCTCGTCCTCCTCGTCGGACATGTCCACGACCTCGCCGTTGCTGTCCCTCACCGTGGCGGACTCGACCACGAGGGCGAGCGCCTTGCCGCGGGCGACCTCGCCGACCAGGATCTGCACCTGGCCGCCCTCGACGACGGCCTGGGCGAACTGGTCGGGGGTCATGCCCGAGGAGGCGGCACGGCGCATGAGGTGCTCGGTGAGCTCCTCCTGGTTGACCGACAGCTTCTCGGACTTCACCAGGTGGTCCAGGATGAACTGGGTCTTGATGCCCTTGACCGACTGGGTCTTGAGCTCCTCGTCGTGCTCCTCGCGGGTCTTGCCCTCGCGCTCCAGGTAGCTGTCCCAGGTCAGGCCGAGGGCCGCGAACTGGTGGTGCTCCAGGTTGTGGGTGCGGCTCTCGATCTCGTTCTCGAGCAGCTTCTCCGGGATCGGGACCTCGGTGAGCTCGATCAGCGCGTCGAGGACCTTCTCCTGGGCCTGGGTGGCCTGGTCGTAGGACTTGACCCGCTCCAGCCGGCTGCGGCTGTCGGCGCGCAGCTCCTCCAGGGTGTCGAACTCCGACGCGAGCTGCGCGAACTCGTCGTCCAGCTCGGGCAGTTCGCGGGCCTGGACGTCGGTGACGTCGACCTTCACCGAGGCCTCGCGGCCGGCCGCGGAGCCGCCCTTGAGCTCGGAGGTGAAGGTGGCCGAGCCGTCCTTCTCCAGGCCGATGACCGCCTCGTCGATGCCGTCGAGCAACTGGCCGGAGCCGATGGTGTAGCTGACGCCCTTGGCGATGCCGTCCTCCAGCACCTCGCCGTCCACCGACGCCTCCAGGTCGACCACGACCACGTCGCCGTCGGCGGCCGCGCGCTCCACCGGGGTGGTGGAGGCGAACCGGTCGCGGAGCTGCTCCAGCGCCTTGTCGATGTCCTCCTCGGAGACCTCGATCGCGTCGACGGTGACCTCGATGCCGGAGTAGTCCGGGATCTCGATGGTCGGACGGATCTCGATCTCGGCGGTGAACTTCAGCTCGTCACCGTCGTTGAACTCGGTGATGTCGACCTCGGGCTGGCCGAGCACGCTGTCCGCCAGCTCACCCTCGGTGACCGCCTCCGTGTAGAACTTCGGCAGCGCGTCGTTGATGGCCTCTTCGAGGACCGCGCCACGGCCGAACCGCTGGTCGATGACGCGCGCAGGGATCTTGCCCTTGCGGAAGCCCGGCACCGTGACCTGCTGGTTGATCTTCTTGTACGCCGCGTCGAGGCTGGGCTTGAGCTCCTCGAAGGGCACCTCGACAGTGAGTCGAACCCGGGTCGGGTTCAGAGTCTCGACGGCGCTCTTCACGGTTGGGTCTCCTTGGGGGCTTTACGTTTGATGGGGGCCACCACGCTCGTGCGCGGGACGCTGCTGCGGTGCCGCGCGTTCGGTCGCCGGCGGCCCATCCTACCGGTAGCACCAAACGGGCCGGACGGGGTCGAGCGGACTGCTCCCCGCGGGCCCGGCCGGCCCTCCCCCGGGCTCTGCCGGGGCCGTCCCGCGGCCCGGGACCGGGTCACTCGCCGGGCCACTCGGACCACGGTCCCGATCACGCGCCCGCCGCGGAACTGCTGGTCGGGGTGGCCGGATTCGAACCGACGGCCTTCCGCTCCCAAAGCGGACGCGCTACCAAGCTGCGCCACACCCCGCTGGTGCGACACGTAGAGTACATGCCTCCGTACGCGGGAGCAGCCGGTATTTCACCCTGCACCGCACCGGTTCGACCGACTACCATGCGGTGTGCCAGAATCTCAGGCGCCGCGGGCGTAGCTCAATGGTAGAGCCCTAGTCTTCCAAACTAGCTACGCGGGTTCGATTCCCGTCGCCCGCTCCAGTTGTTTCGCAGCGCCCAACGGCCCAGGTGGCGGACCTCCTCCGCGACCCGGGCCGTTCCCGTCCGCCCGTCCTCCTAGGAGGGCCAGCGCCGCGCCCGCCAGGCGTGCGGGGCCGCTGCGGGGGTCCAGCCGAACACGTCGCCATAGTTCACGTAGAGCACGTTGACTATCCCGTTGTGCGGCCCGTACCCCACGTCACCGGTCACCAGGACGTACGCGCCCGGGGGCACGTGCCAGCCCTCGAACCAGGCGTCCTGCTCCTCTCCCGTCTCGCACCACCGCACCACGGCCTTGGACCCGCGGTGGGCCAGCTGGTACACGTTCACCGCCTGCAGGAGCCGTGCTCCGCGCGCACGGTGTGCTTCCTGGTCCCGTAGGAGGCGCTCCCACTGCGCCGCCAGTCGTACCTCGTGCGCCTCGCGCTGACGCCTCCGCTGTCTGCGTCCGAGCAGGACCACGGTGACCGCGACACCGGCGGGGAGCAGGAACAGGCGCACGAAGGCGAGGATGTTCATCATGGCCCAGCCATACCCAATGACCCCTTCGAGGTGGTAACGGGCCAGCTCACGCACCTCGGAGTCAGTCCACCGGGATGCCGGAGGGGGACTTGATGCGCTTCATGATCATCTGGGAGTTGACGTCGGTGACGCCCGGGAGGGCGATGAGCTTCTCGGTCCAGAAGCGCTCGTAGGCGTTGGAGTCGGCGACGGCGATGCGCAGGAGGCAGCCGGGGGCGCCGTAGAGGCGGTAGGCCTCGACGACGTCGGCGGTGGTGCGGACCTCGTTCTCGAAGGCGGCGACCGACTCCCGGTCGCGGCGGACCTCGACGGAGGCGAAGACCTCGAAGCCGCGGCCGACGGCGGCCGGGTCGACGACCGCGCGGTAGGTCTGGATCACCCCGTCGTCCTCCAGTTGGCGGACCCGGCGCAGGCAGGGTGACGGGGTCAGGCCCACCCGAGCGGCGAGTTCCTGGTTGGTGAGCCGACCGTCCGCCTGGAGTTCGCGCAAGATACTTCTGTCGATGGCGTCCATGACGGCTTCTCCTACCACGGTCCGAGGGGATACTCGTCAGTATTCGCAATCTTCTTCACGGTCTACGCGCATATCATTGTGCTGGGGAAGACCGATCGGATCCGAGCCGGAGCCGAGCCGGGTTCAGTGCCCGAGTCAGGGGAAGGCACGAGCCCGTCGGCAGGTCGCGGCAGCACCGCGTAGAGCAGAGCGCGCCGCACACCTGCGCACATCGGCCGGTTCGGGTCGGATCGGGTCATATCGGGTTGACATGCAGGGCCGGTTGCAGGACACCTTGAAGGAGGCGGAGCGCCGTGCGACACATCGTGGTCATCAGCACAGGGGGGACCATCGCCAGTCGCTGGCAGGGCGACGGTTACGCGGCGGAGGCCGCCGGGCGGGAGGTCCTCGCCGCGGGCGCGGTCCCCGAGGGCGTCGCCGTCCGGGTCGTGGACCTGTTCACGGTGAACAGCTCACAGCTGACCACCGCGCACCAGCTGCGCCTGCTGCACACCGTGCACGAGGTGCTGGCCGACCCCGCCGTGGACGGCGTCGTGGTCACGCACGGCACCGACACCCTGGAGGAGTCCGCCTTCTTCCTGGACCTCTTCCACGCCGACCGCCGCCCGGTGGTCTTCACCGGCGCCCAGAAGCCGCTCGACGCCGAGGACGGCGACGCGGCCGGGAACCTCTACGACGCCCTGCTGACCGCGGCCACCGGCCGCGACATCGGCGCCGTGATCGTCTTCGCCGGCCAGGTCTTCGCCGCCCGCGGCACCGTCAAGAAGCACACCCTGGACCTGCGCGCCTTCGGCGACCCGGACGGGCTGCCGCTGGGCCGGGTCGAGTTCGGCCGGGTCAGCTGGGGGCGGCGCCGTCCCCGCCCGGCGGCCCTTCCGCTGCCGGCGCCGGACATCGCGGCGCCTCGGGTGGACGTGCTGATGCACCACTGCGACGGCGACGCCGTGCTCTTCGACGCCTGCCTGGCGGCGGGCGCGCGGGGGGTCGTGGTGGTCGGGACGGGCGCGGGGAACACCAACCCGGAGGTCGCGGGCGCCGTGCGCCGGGCGACCGGTGCGGGGGTCCTGGTCGGGATCAGCACCCGGGTCGCGGCGGGGCCGGTCGCCCCGCTCTACACCGGCGGCGGCGCCGTGGACCTCGCGGCGGCGGGCGCGCTGCTGACGGGGACGCTGCGCCCGGGCCAGGCGCGCATCGCGCTGCTGGCGGCGCTGCTGGCGACCCCGCGGGGCGGCGACCCGCGGGAGACGCTCCGGCGGGTGCTCAGTGCCGAACCCCAGTCGCTGCCGGCCTCAGATCTTTATGTTGCTGATGGTGTGGGCCACTGAGTTGAGGAAGGAGTTGACGTTCGGGGCCATGTTGCTCGACGCGAGGAAGAAGCCGAACAGCGCGGCCACGACGGCCGGCCCTATCTTGATCGACTTCGCTCTGACCATCACGAACAGAACGACCGCCAGTATGAGAACGGCGGACGCGGAGATAACCACGGGGACCACTTCCTCTTCCGGTTAGACGTGCCGGTCCGGGGACCGCACCGCCGCCCCCGCCTCGCCCGTTGCCATGGTGCCATCGGCCGCGAACACATGAGGCGTGTTCTGACCCATAGTCCCATTCCCAGGCGTCAGTCCCGACACACCACCAGCAACGCCCGGTCGTCGTTCACGTCCTTGGCGACCGCTTCGATCAACCGCCAGGCGGAGCCGCGGAATCCGGTGGCGACGAAGCGGTCCGCCTCGCCCATCAGCCGGTCCATGCCCTCGGTGAGGTCGCGGCCGGGCTCCTCCACCATGCCGTCGGAGAACAGCAGCAGCACGTCCCCGGACCTCAATGTGCCCTTGACGCCGTGGAATTCGGCCCCGTCGTAGACCCCGAGCAGCGGGCCCTGGGCGGCCTTCTCCTCCCACCGCCCGCTGCCGGCGTGGAGCTGGACGCCGGGCAGGTGCCCCGCCGACAGGAGCTCGAAGTCGCCGCTCTCCAGGTCGAGCACGAGGTGCACGGAGGTGGCGAAGCCCTCGTCCCAGTTCTGCCGCAGCAGGTAGCCGTTGGCGGCCGGCAGGAAGGCGTGCGGGGGCAGCGAGCCGAGCAGCCCGCCGAAGGCGCCGGACAGCAGCAGGGAGCGCGAGGCGGCGTCCATGCCCTTGCCGGAGACGTCGGTGAGCACCGCCTCCAGCACCCGGCCTCCGGAGGTGCGGGTGGCGACCACGAAGTCGCCGGAGAAGGACTGCCCGCCGGCCGGCCGCAGCGCCATCTCGGCGTGCCAGCCGCCGGGGAGGCGGGGCAGCCGGCTCTGCACCCGGATGCGCTCGCGGAGGTCGAAGAGCATCGTGTGGCCGCGCCGCCACGGCACGCCGACCCGGGCCCGGAACTGGGCGATGACCAGGCCGGCCAGTGCCACGGCGGTGACCACCAGCACGGTGCCGGGCGTCACCCGGGCCGGCCCCTCGCGGTAGGGGCCGAGCACCGCGGACTCCGCGATGAGCGCGACCGCCGAGCCCGCGTAGAGCAGCAGCAGGCTGGCCGGGCGCAGCAGGAGGCCGCCGGCCAGGATCGGCAGCACCAGGATGCTGGGCGGGCACCACACCGGCGAGTAGACGGTGGTGCAGGCCAGGAGCGGGATGGCGAGCGCGATCACGCTCAGGCCGGCCCAGTCGGAGGCGCCGCCCCGGAAGTAGTCGACCGCGGACCGGCGCACGCCGAGCCGGGCCCGGTGCAGCCACCTGCTCCACCTGAGCCCGAGCCCTTCCTTTGCCACAGCTTTAGTCATGTCCCGGCGACCCTACCCATCGTTCGCCGCGCCGTGCAGGCGGGATGCCTGTGAGCTTGACCCGGGCGCGCACAGGCGCAGTTGAGGGCGCGCGCCGGGCCGCACGCGCCGGGGTGGCCCCACCGGCCGGGACGGATGCCCCGACCGGTGCGGAAATACGCTCGCGGGGCGGCCCCCCGGCTTGGTAGGCAGGGGGTATGGCGATCGAACTGCGGGTACTGGCGGCGGACGGGTGGGAGCACTTCTTCGACCGGGTGGAGCGGGCCTTCGGCGGCCCGCCGGACCCGCCGGAGGAGCGCGCCCAGTGGCGCCGGGTCACCGAGGTCGAGCGGACGCTGGTCGCGTGGGACGGCGTGGAGCTGATCGGCACCGCGGGCGCGTTCACCTTCGAGATGACCGTGCCGGGCGGCGCGCCGCTGGGCGTGGCGGGCGTCACCATGGTGAGTGTGCAGCCGACGCACCGCCGCCGCGGGGTGCTCACCGCCATGATGCGCCGGCAGCTCGACGACGTGCGCGGGCGCGGCGAGCCGGTCGCGGTGCTCACCGCCTCGGAGCCGGGGATCTACGGGCGGTTCGGCTACGGCATCACCTCCCACCAGTTGCGCGCCACCGTCGACACGCGCCTGACCTCCTTCGCCGCGCCGGAGGGCGTGGACGGCGTGCGGATCCGGCTGGTGGACCCCGCCGACGCCCACGAGGCGTGCGAGGCCGTGTACGCGGCTCTGGTGCCCACCCGGCCCGGCATGCTGGCCCGGCGGCCCGGCTGGGACACGCTGATGCTGGTCGACCCGCCGGCCGCGCGGGAGGGCGCGGGCGCGCGGTTGTGCGCCCTCGCGGAGGTGGACGGGGAGGTCCGCGGGTACGCGCGCTACTCCACCACACCCGAATGGAGCCCCCAGGGGGCGGACGGCACCGTCAACCTGCGGGACGTCGAAGCACTCGACCCGGTGACGTACGCGGCCCTGTGGCGGTACCTCGCCTCGATCGACCTCACCGCGAGGATCCGCTTCTACAACCGCCCGGTGGACGATCCTCTGCACCATCTCGTCTCCGACGTCCGGCGCTGCCAGTTCGGTTACCGCGACGGCCTCCACCTGCGTCTGGTCGAGGTCGGCGCCGCGCTCGAGGCGCGCACCTACTCCTCCCCGGTGGACGTGGTCCTGGACGTGCGGGACCCCTTCTGCCCCTGGAACACGGGGCGTTGGCGCCTGACCGGGGACGCGAAGGGCGCGACCTGCGCACGTACCCAGGATGCGGCCGACCTCGCCCTGGGCGTCAAGGAGTTGGGCGCGGCCTATCTGGGCGGATTCTCGCTGCGGGCGATGGCGGGCGCCGGCCTGGTCGACGAACTGCGGCCCGGCAGCCTCGCGGAGGCCTCCGCGGCCTTCCTCGGCGACCCGGCGCCCTGGCTGCCGCACGGCTTCTAGACGGCAGGTGCCGGGCCCGCCGCCGCACGTCCGGTCAGGCGGCGGGCGGTTGGCAGGTCGGGCACCAGAAGAGGTTGCGGGCGGCCAGCGGCCGGGTGCGGACGGGGGTGCCGCAGACCAGGCAGGGCTGCCCGGTGCGGCGGTAGACGTACACCTCGCCGCCGTGGTCGTCCTGGCGCGGGGGCCGGCCCATGGCCTCGGGCTCGTGCTCGGGCCGTACGGTGTCGATGCGGTTGTCGCGCACCCCCCGGCGCATCAGGACGACCAGGTCGGCCCACATCGCGTCCCACACCGGGCGGGGCAGGTCGCGGCCGGGCAGGAACGGGTCGACGCCGTGCCGGAAGAGCACCTCGGCCCGGTAGACGTTGCCGACGCCCGCGACGACCTTCTGGTCCATCAGCAGCGCGGCCACCGACACCCGGGAGCGGGACATCCGCGCGTACACCCGGTCGGGACCCCCGGCCGGATCGTCCGGCTCGCCCAGGGCGGGCGAGCGCAGCGGGTCGGGTCCGAGCCGCTCGTGCAGGGCCTTCTTCTCGGGGTCGGTGATCAGTTCGCACGCCGCCGGACCGCGCAGGTCCATGGTGTGCCCGCCGTGCCGCCCGCCGACCAGGCGCAGCCGAACGGTGTCGCTGACCGGCCCGTCGAAGGTGACCTTCCCTATCAGGCCCAGGTGGATGTGCACCCAGCCGCGCGCCTCGAACCCCAGGAACAGGTGCTTGCCGTGCGCGTCCACGCCGTCGAGCACGGCTCCGTCGAGCAGCGCCGCGCTGTCGGTGAACTTCCCCTGCGGGCTGCCGGCCCGCGTCGGCCACCCGGCGAACCGCTCCAGGAAGTCCTGGGCCAGCCGGTGGATCGTGTGACCCTCGGGCATCGTGCCGCGATCAGTCCTGCCGCGGGTGGTGGGCCGGGATCGGCGGGAGTTCGCCGGTGGCCTCGTACGCGGCCAGCATGTCGATCCGGCGCTGGTGCCGCTCATCGTGGGAGTACGGGGTGGCCAGGAAGAGCGCGGCGAACTTCACCGCCTCGTCCTCGGTGTGCATCCGGGCGCCGATGCTCAGCACGTTGGCGTCGTTGTGCTCCCGGGCGAGGGTGGCGGTCTGCTCGCTCCAGGCGAGCGCCGCGCGCACGCCCTTGACCTTGTTCGCCGCGATCTGCTCGCCGTTGCCGGAGCCGCCGATCACGATGCCGAGGCTCGTGGGGTCGGCCGCCGTGCGCTCGGCGGCGCGCAGGCAGAAGGGCGGGTAGTCGTCCACGGCGTCGTAGATGTGCGGGCCGCAGTCGACGGCCTCGTGGCCGTTGGCGGCGAGCCACTCCACGAGGTGGTTCTTCAGGTCGAAGCCGGCATGGTCGGAGCCGAGGTACACGCGCATGCGACGAGTGTGTCATGCGGCCCGCGCGGCTCCCGCCACCCCCCGCCCGGGGCGGGGACCACGGGGAATCCGTGGCGGCGGGGGCCGCGGGGACGGCGTGACTCAACAGCGCTCGGCGGCGCTCACCAGCGGCCGGCGGGGCTCAGCGGCGGCCGGCCAGCCGCCAGGCGGTGGGCAGGGCGCCCATGGCGAGGGCGGCCTTGAGGGCGTCGCCGAGGAGGTACGGGCGCAGGCCGAGGGCCAGGGACCGGTCCAGGGACAGGTGCGCGGAGTGGGCGAGGTAGGGGACGCCGACCGCGTAGATGATCAGGGAGCCCAGCACCATGGCGCCGGCGGTGCGCGCGACCGTGCGGTCGCCGCCGCGCCGGGCGAGGGCGCCGACCACCGCGGAGGCCAGCACCATGCCGAGGATGTAGCCGAAGCTCGGCATGGACCAGCCGGAGGAGCCGTCGGCGAACCACGGCAGTCCGGCCACGCCCGCGACCGCGTACAGCCCGAGGGAGGCGAAGCCGCGGCGGGCGCCGAGCGCGGTGCCGACCAGCAGCGCGGCGAACGTCTGCCCGGTGACGGGCACCGGCGAGCCGGGCACGGGCAGCGACAACTGGGCGGCCAGCCCGGTCAGGACGGCGCCGCCGACCACGAGCGCGGCGTCCCGCAGCCGCGTCCGCGCCACCGAGGTGGGCGGCAGCAGATCGGCGAGGACGGATCCGGTGGCGAGGGGCGCGGCGGTGCTCATGGGTGGGACTCCAGGAGGTCGGGGCGACGGGGACACGGCGACGCTAACCCACGTCCCGCGCGCCGATCATCGTGAGACCTCGACAAAAACCGCGCGGTGCGCCTTGGCGGGCCCCCACGGCGGCCGGGCCTCCCGACTGCCGCCGCACGCACGGCGTTTCACCAGTTCGCGTGAGCCTCGTCACGTCCGGCCCGCCCCGGCGCCACCCCGACGGACCCTCAGTCGGACCCGTCCCGGGGCGCGTTCCTCCTGTGGGATCCCGCCAACGCGCGGCGCCGCCGGGAGCGGCGCCGCAACGGTTCGGGCCGGCCCCGCACACCGGGCCGGCCCGGTCGGACTGATCAGCCCGGTCAGCCCCGTCAGTCGAAGCTCGGGCTCTCCGTACGCGTGCGCTTGATCTCGTAGAAGCCCGGCGTGGAGGCCACCATGAGGGTGCCGTCCCAGAGGCGTGCCGCGGCCTCGCCCTTGGGGGCGGGGGTGACGACCGGGCCGAAGAAGGCGATCTGCTCGCCGTCGGAGCCGGGCACCGCGATGACGGGGGTGCCGACCTCCTGCCCGACCTTGTCGATGCCCTCCTTGTGGGAGGCGCGCAGCTGGGTGTCGTACGTGTCGGAGTCGGCGTAGTCGGCGAGCGACGCGGGCAGGCCGACGTCCTCCAGCGCGGCGACGAGGGTCTCCTTGTCGCGGGCGTGGCCCAGGTTGTGGAACCGGGTGCCCAGCGCGGTGTAGAGCGGGCCGACGACGTCTTCGCCGTGCAGCTCGCGGGCGGCGATGACGACCCGGACCGGGCCCCAGGCGTCCTTGAGGAAGGTGGCGTACTGCTCGGGGAGGGTGTCCAGCTTGTCCTCGTTGAGCACCGCGAGGCTCATCACGTGCCAGCGGACCTCGACCGGGCGGACCTTCTCGACCTCCAGCATCCAGCGGGAGGTGAGCCAGGCCCAGGGGCACAGCGGGTCGAACCAGAAGTCGGCTGGCGTCTTCTCGGGGGCGGTGGTCACTGCGCAGCTCCTCGCTCGTGAATCGGCGCCGGCCCGTCGACGGGCGCCCGAAACGTGCAACCGCCGCCGGACCGCCGCCATTCCCCCGCCCCGGGCGGGCCTCCCCCGCCGACGTCCCGGCCGCGTCCGTGCTCCGTCCCCGCCGGTCCCCCCGCGAGACGGCGGCAACCCGCCTACCTCCCCCGATGTCCTTGTCGGACCCCCGTGGGAGGATGCCAATGCGCCGCGATCCGGCGCGTTCGCCTCAGAAAACCAGGCCAGACGAAGGAGTCACCGTGCCCGGCGAGAACCTCAGCCGTGAGGAGGCCCGCGAGCGGGCCGAGATCCTGTCCGTCGAGCGGTACGACGTGGCACTGGACGTGCGCTCGGCGGTCGGTCCCGCCGCCGGGAGCGAGCCGCGCACCTTCCGCTCGACGACCGTGATCGACTTCACCTGCTCCCGCCCCGGGGCCTCCTCGTTCGCCGACCTGCTCGCCCCGGCCGTCACCTCCGTGCGGCTCAACGGCCGCGAGCTGGACCCGGCCGAGGTGTTCGACGGCACCCGGATCGCGCTGGAGGGCCTCGCCGAGCGCAACACCCTGGAGGTCGACGCGCGCTGCGCCTACAGCCGCACCGGCGAGGGCCTGCACCGCTTCGAGGACCCCGAGGACGGCGAGGTCTACCTCTACACGCAGTACGAGCCCGCCGACTCCCGCCGGGTCTTCGCCAACTTCGAACAGCCCGACCTGAAGGCGCCCTTCACCTTCCGGGTGACCGCCCCCGAGGGCTGGACGGTGCTGAGCAACGGCGCGCGGGACGGCGAGGCGGCCCCGGCCGAGGACGGCGGGAACACCACCCGCTTCGTGCCGACCCGCCCGATCTCCACGTACATCACGGTGATCGTGGCCGGCCCGTACCACGTGGAGCACGACTCCTACGCTCGTCCGCTGGACGACGGCGGGGTGCTGGACATCCCGCTGTCGGTGCTCTGCCGACGCTCGCTGGCCCGGCACTTCGACGCGGAGCGCGTCTTCGAGGTCACCAAGCAGGGCCTGGACTTCTTCCACGAGCAGTTCGACTACCCGTACCCGTTCGGGAAGTACGACCAGGCGTTCGTGCCCGAGTACAACCTCGGCGCGATGGAGAACCCGGGCTGCGTGACCTTCCGCGAGGAGCTGATCTTCCGCGGGAAGGTGACGCGGACGTCGTACGAGCGCAGGGCGAACATCATCCTGCACGAGATGGCGCACATGTGGTTCGGCGACCTGGTGACCATGCGCTGGTGGGACGACCTGTGGCTCAAGGAGTCCTTCGCAGACTTCATGGGCGCCCTGTCCCAGGTGGAGGCCACGGAGTTCACCGAGGGCTGGATCACCTTCGCCGACAACCGCAAGGCGTGGGCCTACCGGGCCGACCAGCTGCCCTCCACCCACCCGGTGGTCGCCGACATCCGCGACCTGGAGGACGCCAAGCTCAACTTCGACGGGATCACGTACTCCAAGGGCGCCTCGGTGCTCAAGCAGCTCGTCGCCTACGTGGGGCGGGACGCGTTCATGGAGGCCGCCCGCCGCTACTTCAAGCGCAACGCCTACGGCAACACCACGCTCGCCGACCTGCTGTCGGTGCTCGCCGAGACCTCCGGCCGGGACATGACCGCCTGGTCGCGCTCCTGGCTGGAGACCGCGGGCGTCAACTCCCTGACGCCGCAGGTGGTGTACGACGCCCAGGACGCGATCACCGAGCTGACCGTGGTGCAGGGCGCGGACGCCGCCCGGCCCGAACTGCGCCCGCACCGGGTCGCGGTGGGCCTGTACCGGCGGGGCGCGGACGGCTCGCTGGAGCGCTACGCCCGGGTGGAGACGGACGTGGCGGGCCCGGCCACGGTGGTGGCGGAGCTGGCCGGACAGCCGCGGCCGGACCTGGTGCTGGTCAACGACGAGGACCTGACGTACTGCAAGATCCGCTTCGACGAGGTGTCGCTGGAGACGCTGCGGGCGCACCTGGGCGACCTGGTCGACCCGCTGGCCCGGGCGCTGGTCTGGTCCGCGGTGTGGAACATGACGCGGGACGCGCTGATGCCCGCCCGCGACTACCTCGACCTGGTGCTGCGCTTCGCCGGCCGGGAGAGCGACATCGGCGTGCTGCAGTCCCTGCACTCCCAGGCACGGACCTCGCTGACCCACTACGTGGCGCCCGAGGCGCGGCAGGAGACGGCGCGGCGGCTGGCCGAGGGCGCGCTCGGCGAGCTGCGGCAGGCCGAGCCGGGCAGCGGCCACCAGCTGGCCTGGGCCCGCTTCTTCGCCTCGGTGGCCTCCGCCCCGGCCGACCTCCAGCTGCTCCAGGGCTTGCTGGACGGCTCGGCGAAGATCGACGGGCTGGACGTGGACCAGGAGCTGCGCTGGACGTTCGTGCAGGCGCTGGCCTCCGAGGGCGTGGCGGACGCCGGCGTGATCGCCGCCGAGCGGGCCCGCGACGACACGGCCTCCGGGCAGCGGCACGAGGTGCGCTGCCTGGCCTCCCGGCCCTCGGCCGAGGTGAAGGCGGCGGCGTGGGCGGCCGTGGTGGAGTCCGACGCGCTGTCCAACGCGCTGGTGGAGGCGACCATCGCGGGCTTCGCGCAGTCGGGCCGGCGCGAGCTCACCGCGCCCTACGCCGCCCCCTACTTCGCGGCGATCGAGGGGGTGTGGGCCTCGCGGTCGATCGAGATCGGGATGAGCGTGGTGCGCGGGCTGTTCCCGTCCCACCAGGACCGGCCCGAGACGCTGGCGGCGGCCGACGCTTGGCTGGCCGAGCGGGCGGACGCGGCGCCGGCGCTGCGCCGGCTGGTGCTGGAGTCGCGGGACGACCTGGCGCGGGCCCTGCGCGCCCAGGAGTGCGACGCGCGGCGCTGAGCGTCAACACACCGCCGCGCGCGCGGAGTTGAAAGGGGCCGTTCCGACTGGTCGGAGCGGCCCCGTCACCCGATTGGGTGTGGCAGGGCTGATCGGCAGCCGAACTTCCGGACTTTAGCCCGGAGTTGTCCGGTTTTGTCGACGAATCCGTAACAACGGTTAGTAACCGGCCGGGCGGCGGAAGGCTGCTGGGCATGAACGCGAACGACCTCACCCCCCACACCGCCCCCCACGCCCCCGGCCACCCCGACGGCCCCCACGACACCGTGATGACGGCGCGCCGGCTGCGCGAGCTGGGGCTGACCCCGGCGCGGATCGCCGAGCGGTGCCGCCCGGGCGGGCCCTGGCAGCAGGTCCTCCCCCAGGTGTACCTGCTGCACTCGGGGCCGGCGAGCAGCGAGGAGCGGGTGCGGGCGGCGCTGCTGTACGCGGGCCGCGACCCGGAGCGGCCGGGGGCGTTCGGCGGCGGGCGCGAGGCGATGCTGACGGGGCTGGCCGCGCTCGCGCTGCACCGGCTGTCCGGGGTGCCGCCGCTCATCGGGCTGCCCCGGATCGACGTGCTGGTCCCCCGGCAGCGCCGGCTGCGCGACGCCGGGGACGTGATGGTGCGCCGGGCCCGCGCCCTCCCCCTGCCGCAGGACGTCGGCGGGCTGCCCTGCGCGCCCGTGCCGCGCGCGCTGGCCGACGCGGTGGCGCAGCTCGACGACCCCGACACCGTACGGGGGCTGTTCGCCGAGGCGGTGCGCGGCGGGCACTGCGAGGCGGCGGCGGTGCTGCGCGAACTGGCCGAGGCGCGGCTGCTGGACCGCGCCCCGGTGCGCCGCGCGCTGGACGTGCTGCGGGCGGAGGACCGCCTGATGGCCGAGCAGCGGCTCTACACGCTGGTCGACCGCCACCACCTGCCGGACCCGGTGTGGAACGTCGACCTGCGGCTGCCGGGCGGCCCGCCGCTGGGCACGGTGGACGCGTACTGGCCCGAGCACGGGGTGGCCGCCGTCCTGGACCCGGACCAGGCTGACGATCCCGCCGACCCCGACGACCCCGTCATCACGGGCGCGTGGATCCGCCACGCCCGGCAGCGCGAGCGCCTGGAGGCGCTGGGCATCAGCGTGATCCCGCTCTCGCCGGCCAAGCTCCGCCAGGCGCGCGAGCAGCAGGCCACCGTGATCCGCACGGCCCTGCTGGCGGCGGCCGACCTGGAGCCGGCCGCCTACGTGGTGATCACCCCGCGCTGACCCTCGCCGGCCCCCGCGCCGGGGCCGGGATCAGCGCTTCTTGAGCAGCAGTTCGGTGTTGCGGTCCTTGGTGCGGCCGGTGCAGTGGTCGATGGCGGCGCCGGGCGCGTTGAAGGCCAGCTCCCGGTAGAGCGCGGCCAGCCCGGTCGGCGACAGGTCGTGGGGGTCGGCGCGGTGCGGGGCGGCGGACTCGATCAGGGTGGTGATCAGGGACAGCGTGCCGTCGTGGTTGTCGACCAGCTCGATCACCCGGGCCAGCTGCGGATAGTCCACGTGGGAGGCGGTGTTGACCTCCCAGTAGCCGCCGCGCGGGTCCACCCGGTTGCGGTGGGTGTGGCCGTTGATCCAGGCCAGCACGTGGGGGTGCCGGCCCAGCAGCGCCGCCAGCTCCGCGCCGCCGTGCCGCTTCTCCCCCGGCCGGGCCGGGTCCGGGCGCAGGTTGGTCATGCTGCCGCTGGTGTGGTGGCTGAAGACGAGCACGTGCTGATCGCGGTGCGCGGTCAGGGTGCGGTCGAGCCAGTCCAACTGCCCGGTGCCGATCGACCCGAGGAAGGAGCCGCCGCGGTCGGTGGTGTCCAGGCTGATGCCGAGCACGCCCTCGGCGGCCTGGAAGGCGTAGTAGAGGTGGTCGGCGTCCACGCCCTCGGCGGCGTAGCCGTGGCCGTACGGGCCGGGGCCGGTGCGCCACGGGTCGAGGTGCGCGGCCAGGTACTGCTGCGGGCCGACGGGGACGCGGCGCTCGTCGGGCGTGACCGGGCGGGCGGTGCGGGCGTACTTCTCCACCACCTGGCGGACCAGGTCACCGCGCGGGTCCTGCTGGGCCTGCACCGCCTTGTACACCTTCAGGACGTCGGCCAGGGGCACCTGTTCCAGCTTGCGCCCTCCGGTGGCGATCTCGGCGGCGAAGGAGTCGCCCGACCCGCCGGCGTAGGCGCCGCTGAAGAGGGCGTCGTGGTTGCCGACCGTGGAGTACCAGGGGATGGCCAGGCCGGGGGCGTCCAGCCGGCGGGTCGCGGCGGCGAGGAAGCCGGGCAGGTGCGGGAAGCCGCGCTTCTTGTCGGCGTCGGAGCGGGCGCTGTCCGGCTGCCAGAACAGCGGCAGCCCGGAGTTCTGGATGCCCTCGTACGCCTGCGGGTCGCCGGAGTCGGGCACGAGCGTGCCGCCGCTCATCGCGGTGAGGAACCAGTCGAGTTCGAGGCCCGAGTTGTTGTCGGTGTTGTCGCCGGTGGTGATCGCGAATCCCAGCGGGTGGCCGGTGACCGGCCCGGCCGCCAGGCTGTTGACCCGCTCGATCAGGGCCAGCGTGCCCACCGCCGACAGCGCCTCGTGCGGCCGCCAGTCGTGCGGGGAGCGCACCCGCGTCCACTCGAACCGCAGCGGCGACTGCACGTCCATCACGTGCAGGTCGGTGAGCTGGACGAAGGCGGCCAGCGCGGTGCGCCGCCGCTCCCGTCCGGCGTGCGCGGAGGCCAGTTCGGTGCGCACCACCCGCGGCCAGCCCGGACCGTCCGTGAGCCGGCGGTAGCCGCCGCCCTTTCCGGCGGGCACGGCGGCCGAGCGCAGCGTGGTGCCCTCGGTGGTGGGCCCGGCGGGGCGACGGGGCGTCACGGTCGGGTGCCGTGGCGGCGGTACGGCCGCGGACGGCGGGCCCGCCGGGCCGACCGGGCGCGCGGCGGCCCGGTCGCTGCCGGGGCCGAACAGCCAGGCGGAGGCGCCGCCGGCGGCGGCCAAACCGGTGGCGGAGGCGATCAGAACGGCCCGGCGGTCGATCCGGCCGTCGGAGGAGGAAGGCGCGGAGTCCGCGGCGGCGGTGTCGGGGTCGGGAGCGGAAGCGGGCTGGACGGCGGCAGGGCCGGACATGGGAATCCCCCGTGGGGCCTGTGAGGCGGGCGGGCGAGCCGGGCATGGGGCGCCCACAGGGATGGTTGGCAGCCGAGGTGACACCGGGCCGAACACCCGAAGAACGCGGGTGGGCGCGCACCGCCCATCTGCGTGCGCGGAATGTCCGTTTCCGCGCCGTCCACCGGCCGCACCCCCGCCGGTACGGTGCCGCTCACCCGCTGTCCGGACTCCGTACGACTCCGCAGACCTTGTCCACTTAACGACTATTGTGATGATTTATCAGCTATGGCGCATGGCGGGTTTACGTCATGGCAATACCAAGGACAGGTCAACACTCCCCAAAGAGCGCACCAATCCAGCAGGGTGAGCGGACGTACGGCTCCGCATGTCGAACCCGCTCAGGGGTCGAACACCGAATACACCGAACACAGATCCACAGGGATGCCCATGCCTCGTGCTGCTCACATAACGGCAGGCAGACGCACGGCCCGCGCCGTGCTCGCCGCGGGACTGGTCGCCGCGCTCGCGGCCGCCGCCCCCGCGGTCGCCACCGCCTCGCCCGCCCCCACCGCGCCCAGCGCCCAGGCCACCGGCCAGGACGCCCCGGGCACCGACGGCCCCGGCAAGGAGGCGGCCGCCAAGCTCGGCGCCGCCGACGCCGACCTGCTGGCCCAGGCCAAGGCCGGCGGCGACAAGAACGTCACCTTCATGCTCGCCACCACCCCCGGCGACACCGGGGCCGTGCGGGCGAAGCTGCGCGCTCAGGGCGCCAGCGTCGGCATGGCGTACGACGGGCTCGGCTACGTGCGCGCCACCGTGCCCACCGCGAAGGCGGACGCGGCGATCGACGCGGCGGGCAGGCTCCCGCAGGTGCTGGCGATCGACCTCAAGCAGCAGATCGCCCTGGACGACCCGACCCCGGCCGCGGACACCACGCCCCAGGCGAACCGGCACGCGGGCAAGCCGGCGACGACGTACCCCGGTCCGGACCGGACCACCCCGGCGAAGAACCCGTACCAGCCGGCCTTCGAGACCGGCGCGGTCGACTTCGTCAAGGACCACCCGTCCGCCGACGGCCGGGGCGTGACCATCGGCATCCTCGACACCGGCGTGGACGTCGGCCACCCCGCGCTCCAGAAGACGACCACGGGCGAGCGCAAGATCGTCGACTGGGTGACCTCCACCGACCCGATCGTGGACGGCGACGCCACCTGGCGGCCGATGGTCACCTCGGTGAACGGGCCCTCCTTCACCGCCGGCGGCCGCGCCTGGACCGCCCCGGCCGGCGCCCACCTCTTCTCCACCTTCGCCGAGTCCGCCACCAAGGGCGGCGACATGAACGGGGACCTCAACCGCGACGGCGACACCACCGACGTGTGGGGCCTGCTCTACGACCCGGCCGTCGGCACCGTCCGGGTGGACCTGGACAACGACGGCGACTTCACCGACGACACCGCCATGAAGCCGTACAAGGACGGCTTCCAGATCGGCCACTTCGGCACCGACGACCCGGCCACGGCGATCTCCGAGTCGATCCCGTTCACGATCGAGATCCGCCGGGACGTACCGATGGACCCCTACGGCGGGACCTGGGTCGGCAAGACCGCGGACTTCGTCAACATCGGTGTGGTGGAGGCCGAGCACGGCACCCACGTGGCCGGTATCACCAGCGCCAACGGCCTGTTCGGCGGCCGGATGACCGGCGCCGCGCCCGGCGCGAAGATCGTCTCCTCGCGGGCCTGCGCCTGGAACGGCGGCTGCACCAGCGTCGCCCTCACCGAGGGCATGATCGACCTGGTGGTCAACCACCACGTGGACGTCGTCAACATGTCCATCGGCGGCCTCGGCTCGCTCAACGACGGCGCCAGCGCCCGCGACCGGCTCTACAAGGAGCTGATCGACACCTACGGCATCCAGCTGGTCATCTCCGCGGGCAACGACGGCCCGGGCGTGAACACCATCGGCGACCCGGGCCTGGCCGACCACGTGCTCAGCGTCGCCGCGTCCATCTCCAAGGAGACGTGGGCGGCCAACTACGGCTCGCGGACGACCGTCCCCTACGCGCTGATGCCGTTCTCCTCCCGCGGCCCGCGCGAGGACGGCGGGCTGGCCCCGATGGTCACCGCGCCCGGCGCGTCCATCAACACGATCCCGACCTGGGAGGCCGGCGCGCCGGTCGCCGA
This sequence comes from uncultured Actinomycetota bacterium, assembly GCA_963756705.1. Lineage (GTDB taxonomy): Bacteria > Actinomycetota > Actinomycetes > Streptomycetales > Streptomycetaceae > Actinacidiphila. The sequence continues at coordinate 311,814 of CAVWOS010000016.1, forward strand.
GGCCGGCTACAAGCTTCCGCCCGGCTACGGGATGCTCCAGGGCACCTCGATGGCCTCCCCGCAGGCGGCCGGCGCAGCGGCGCTGCTGCTGTCCGCGGCCAAGGGCCGGCACCTGGCGGTGACCCCGGCGCAGCTGCGGACCGCGCTGACCAGCACCGCCAAGGAGATCCGCGGCTTCCAGACGATCGACCAGGGCGCGGGCCTGGTGAACGTGGGCGCGGCCTGGGACCTGCTGCGCAAGGGCGGCACCGCCGACACGTACACGGTGAAGGCGCCCGTCGACACCGCGCTGTCCGGATTCCTCCAGACACCCGGCTACGGCACCGGCGTCTACGACCGCGAGGGCGGCCTGACCGCCGGTCAGCGCCGCACCTACACGGTGACGGTGACCCGGACCAGCGGCTCGTCCCGCCCGGTGCCGCACCTGCTGAGCTGGGCGCACAACGACGGCTCGTTCGGCGTGGCGAGCCCCGTGGTCGTCCTGCCGCTCGACACCCCGGTGGCGGTCAAGGTGACCGCCCGGCCCGGCGCGGCCGGCGTGCACAGCGGGCTGCTGAACGTGGACGACCCGCTGACCCGCGGCACCGACACCCAGATCCCGGCCACCGTGGTCGTCTCCGCCCCGGTGGCGGGCCCCGGCTACACCCTCACCCGCTCCGGGACCATCGAGCGCGACTCCACCCGCTCGTACTTCGTCACCGTGCCGGCCGGCGCCACCTCGCTCGAAGTGGCCATGGACGGCCTGCAGGCGGGCAGCCAGACCCGGTTCATCACCCTGCACCCGTACGGCATGCCGCTGGACTCGACGCAGACCCCGGACTGCTACCCCAACTACGACAACCCGGCCAACACCTGCCGCCCCGACGTGCGCGCGTACGCCGACCCGCAGCCGGGTGTCTGGGAGATCGAGGTCGAGGCCCGGCGCACCTCGCCGCAGCTCGACAACCCGTACCGGCTCACGGTGACGCTGCTCGGCGCCGCCTTCGACCCGGCCGTGCAGACGGTGGACGAAGCGGTGGTCGGCACGCCGGCCCCGGTCACGTGGAACGTGCGCAACGACTTCGCGGCCCTGCACGGCACCCTGGCCGGCGGCCCGCTGGGCTCCTCGCTCACCGACCGGCCGACCATCGCCCAGGGCGAGACGCGGACCACCACGCTGACCCTCGGCAGCGGGGTCTCCCGGCTCGACGTGTCCATCGGCTCGACGTCCGACACCTCCTCGGACCTCGACCTCTACGTCTACCGGGACGGCGTGCTCGTCGGGCAGTCCGCCGACGGCGACGCCGAGGAGTCGGTGAGCCTGACCGCCCCGGCGCCCGGCACGTACACCTTCGAGGTCGACGGCTACGCGGTGCCCTCGGGCAGCACGGCCTACGACTACGAGGACGTCTACTACGCCGGCTCCCTCGGCCAGGTGACGGTGGACGGCAGCGCGCCCGTCGACCTCGCGCAGGGCGCCACCACCCAGGTGTCCGCCTCCGTGGTCGCGGCCGCCGCGGCGCCCGAGGGACGCAAGCTCTTCGGGCAGGTCCAACTCCTCGACGCCCGCGGCTCGGTCGCGGGCACCGGCAGCGTCCAGATCACCAGGACCCGCTGACAGACCACCACCCGGGGACGACGGGGCGGGCGCCGATCCGGCGCCCGCCCCGTCACGTTCCCGGCGCTTCCCGCCACTTCCAGTCGCTTTCCCGGCGCTTCCGGTCGCTTTCCCGTCGCTCTCCCCCACCGGCCGCGAACCGGCACGGATAGGACGGCGCCGGGCCGGGGTAGACGTGGAGCAGGCGAGGCGAGGTGTGGACGGAGGCCCGATGGACCGCGAACGGCTGGCCGGACTGTACGGCGTGGACGTGGTCCACCGCCCCACGGAGGACACCGCGGTCCCCGTCCCCGCGGACACCGTCGTGGCCGTGCTGGCCGCCCTCGGCGTCGACGCGAGCACGCCCGGCGCCGTACGGGCGGCGCTGGCCGCGTACGAGGAGCGCGAGGCGGGCCGGCTGCTCCCGCCGTGCACGGTGCTGCGCGCCCCCGACCCCACCCTGGCCGCGACCCGGGCCCGGCTCCCCGCGGGCACCCGGCTGACCGTCGAGACCGCGGCGGGCGAGACGCTCTCCGGCACCCCCGGCGCACCGGGGCGCTACGTCCTGACGGCCGCCGCGCCGGACGGGCGGACCGCGCGCGGCGACCTGGTGGTCGCCCCGGCCCGGCTGCCCGGCCCGCCCGAGCGGGTCTTCGGCTTCATGGCGCAGCTGTACTCCACGCTGTCCTCGCGCAGTTGGGGCATGGGCGACCTCGGCGACCTGGCCGACCTCGCCGCGTGGTCGGGCCGGACGCTGGGCGCGGGGTTCGTGCAGATCAACCCGCTGCACGCGGCCGTGCCCGGCCCGCCCACCGACCCCTCGCCGTACCGCCCGTCCACCCGCCGCTTCCCCGACCCGGTCTACCTGCGGGTGGAGGAGGTCCCGGAGTACGCCCACCTGCCGGCCGAGGACCGCGAGCACGCGGCGCGGCTGCTCGCGAGGGCCGCCGCGCTGCGCGACAACGTGCTGCTGAAGGACGCGCTGATCGACCGCGACGCGGTGTGGGCGCTGAAGGCGGAGGCGCTGGCGCTGGTCCGCGCGGTGCCGATGAGCCCGGGCCGCCGGGCCGCCTTCGCGGACTTCCTGGCCGAGCAGGGGCAGGGGCTGGACGACCACGCCACCTGGTCGGCGCTCGCCGAGGCGCACGGCCCGGACTGGCACACCTGGCCGGCCGGGCTGCGCGACCCGCGCTCGCCGGACGTGGCCCGGGCCCGCGGCGAGCTGCGGGACCGGATCGAGCACCACTGCTGGCTGGCCTGGCTCACCGACACCCAGCTCGCCGCCGCCCAGCGGGCCGCGAAGGACGCCGGGATGGCCGTCGGGGTGGTGCACGACCTCGCGGTGGGCGTGCACCCCTCGGGCTCCGACGCCTGGGCGCTGCAGAGCGTGCTGGCCCTGGGCATGTCCGTCGGGGCGCCGCCGGACGCCTTCAACGCGCGCGGCCAGGACTGGGGGCTGCCGCCCTGGCGCCCGGACGCCCTCGCGGCGGCCGGCTACGCCCCCTTCCGCGACCTGGTGGCCCGGATGCTGCGGCACGCGGGCGGGCTGCGCATCGACCACGTGATGGGCCTGTTCCGGCTGTGGTGGGTGCCCGAGGGCCGGCCGCCGACGGAGGGCACGTACGTCCGGTACGACGCGCGGGCGATGCTCGGCCTGCTGGCCCTGGAGGCGTACCGGGCCGGGGCGGTCGTGATCGGCGAGGACCTGGGCACCGTGGAGACCGGCGTGCGCGAGGAGTTGGCCGGGCGGGGCGTGCTGGGCACCTCCGTGCTGTGGTTCGAGCGCGACTGGGCCGCCCCGGACTCCCCGCCCCTGCCGCCGGCCGCCTGGCGGGAGTCCTGCCTGGCCACGGCCACCACCCACGACCTGCCCAGCACCGCGGCCCGGCTGACCGGCGAGCACGTCGGGCTGCGGCACCGGCTCGGCCTGCTCACCCGCCCGCTGGCCCGGGAACAGGCCGAGGACGCCGCCGAGGTCGCCGACTGGATCGCGCTGCTCGGCCGGATGGGGCTGCTGCCGGAGGGCTCGGCGGACGAGGAGGCGGTGGTCAAGGCGGTGCACCGGTTCCTGGCCCGCACCCCGGCCCGGATGGTCGGCGTCTGGCTGCCGGACGGGGTCGGCGACCGCCGCCCGCAGAACCTCCCGGGCACCTCCGAGGAGTACCCGAACTGGCGGCTGCCGGTCGCCGACCCCGAGGGCCGGCCGGTGACGCTGGAACAGCTGGCCGCCTCGCCCCGGCTGCGCGCCCTCGCCGACGAGGTGCGGCGCGCGCTCGACGCCCCCGCCGACCCGCGGTAGGACCGCGCGACGCGCGCGGAGGGCACCCCGGGCGCGCGGGCCGCGGGGGCGGTCACTACATTGAGCGCGTGGACAAGAAGCTCGACAAGCTCACCAAGAAGGTCATGCGCGCCGGGGTCGTCACCACCGGTACGACGCTGATGCTGCTCATGGCGTCCCCCGCGTTCGCGCTCACCCGCGACGACGGCGACGACCCGGGATCCGGCCTCAGCGTCATCCAGACGCTCGGCCTGTTCGTCGCCCTGCCGCTCGTGCTGTTCGGCGTCATCGCGGGCCTGGTCATCGTGACCGACAAGTCCCGCAAGCAGCAGGAGAACTGAGCCCCGGCTCACCGCTCAGGTGACGGGCCCCCGGGAGCACCCGGGGGTTCGGTACCGCCGTCCCCGGAGACGGTTCAGCGGCACGGTCCAGCGGCGCCGGCGGGACGGTTCACCGGCGGTGCGGGCCCACGCGGAGCGCCTCGGTCGAGGCGAGCAACTGCCGCAGCAGTTCCGCCAGCAGCTCCGCCTGCTCCTTGTCCATCGCGTCGAGGGCCGCCTGCTGCACGGAGAGCCCCGCGCCCAGCGCCTCCTCGACGACCTCGCGGCCGCGCCCGGTCAGGGTGACCTTGAGCCCCCTGCGGTCGTCCGGGTCGGGGGCCCGCTCCAGCAGCCCGGCGCGCTCCAGCTTGTCCAGCCGGCCGGTCATGCCGCCGGTGGTGAGCATCAGCGCCGACGACAGCTGCCGCGGTGAGAGGGTGAACGGCTCCCCAGCCCGCCGCAGCGTGGCCAGCACGTCGAACTCGCCGCGTCCGATGCCGAGTCGCCGGTACTCCTTCTCCGTCCGGTCCCCCATCAGCCGCGCCAGCCGGTGCACCCGGCCGAACACGGCCATGGCGAGGGTGTCGAGCTCCGGTCGCTCGCGCTTCCACTGGCCGGTGACGGTGTCGACGGCGTCTTTTCGCATGCGCCGAGTATCAGGGCGGTGATCGCCGGACGGCAAGAAGGTCGCTTGGCGCTAAGTCACTTGAAACCAAGCTGTTTCCGGGTGGGCCCGGCACATCCCGGGCCGTCCCGGGCCCGGTGACGGCGCCGGACCTCTGCCTCCGCCGCGGGGGTGCGGGGCGGGTGTGCCCCGCACCCCGGCGGACGTCCGTCCTTACGCCTCGGCGCCCGCGCGCGCGTCGGCCGCCTGGGCCCGGAGCGCCCGCTCCACCCCGGCCCGGGCCTCGACCACGAGCCGGCGCAGCGCCGGGACGGGCGCGGCCGACGACAGCCACGCGTCGGTGGCGTCGAGGGTGGCCTGCGAGACCTGGTAGGTCGGGTAGAGGCCGACCACGATCTGCTGGGCCATCTCGTAGCTGCGGCTCTCCCAGACGTCCTTGACGGCCGCGAAGTACCGCTCGGTGTACGGCGCGAGCAGCTCGCGCTGGTCGCTCTGGATGAAGCCGCCGATGACGGCCTCCTGCACGGCGTTGGGCAGCTTGTCGTCCTCGACGACCGACGCCCACGCCTCCGCCTTGACGGCCGCGCCGGGACGGGCCGCGCGGGCGCCGGCGGCGTGCTGCTCGCCCGCCGAGGTGGGGTCGCGCTGCAGCTCGGCGTCGATCGCCTCGGTGTCGGCCCGGCCGGTCGCGGCCAGCCGGTTCAGCAGGGTCCAGCGCAGATCGGTGTCCACGGTCAGGCCCTCGTAGGCGCGGCTGCCGTCGAGCAGCCCCTCCAGGATGTCCAGTTGCTCGGGGGTGCGCGCGGTGGCCGCGAACGCCCGGGCCCAGGCCAGCTGGTGGTCGCCGCCGGCGGTCGCGGTCTGGAGGTGGGCGAGGGTGGCCTCGGTCCACCGGGTCAGGCCGGTCTCGCGCCACGCCGGGTCGGCGTACACGTCGATGGCGAGCTTGACCTGGCGGTGCAGGGACTGCACCACGCCGATGTCGGACTCCTTGGCGATGCCGTGCAGCACCAGCTCCAGGTAGTCGCGCGCGGCCATCTCGCCGTCCCGCGTCATGTCCCAGGCGGCGGCCCAGATCAGGGCGCGCGGCAGCGACTCGGTGAAGTCGCCGAGGTGGTCGCGGACCACGGCGAGCGACTGCTCGTCGAGGCGCACCTTGGCGTACGACAGGTCGTCGTCGTTGAGCAGCACCACGTCGGGGCGGTGGGTGTCGGCCAGCTCGGGGACGTCGGTCAGCGCGCCGTCGACGTCGAGCTCGATCCGATGCGTGCGCACCAGCGCGCCGTCCCGCAGGTCGTAGCAGCCGATGGCGATGCGGTGCGGGCGCAGCACCGGCACGCCCTTGGCGCCCGCCGGCAGGTCCGGGGCCTCCTGGCGCACCGCGAAGGACGCGATGACGCCGTCCTCGCCGAGCTCGATCTCGGGCCGCAGGATGTTGATGCCCGCGGTCTCCAGCCACGCCTTCGACCAGCTCTTCAGGTCACGGCCGGAGGTCTCCTCCAGCGCGCCGAGCAGGTCGGTGAGCCGGGTGTTGCCCCACGCGTGCCGCTGGAAGTACGTCTGCACGCCGGCGAAGAACTCGTCCATGCCCACGTAGGCGACGAGCTGCTTGAGCACGGAGGCGCCCTTGGCGTACGTGATGCCGTCGAAGTTGACCAGCACGTCGTCCAGGTCGTTGATCTCCGCCATGATCGGGTGGGTGGAGGGCAGCTGGTCCTGCCGGTAGGCCCACGTCTTCATGGTGTTGGCGAAGGTGGTCCACGACTGCGGCCACTGCGAGCCGGGGGCGTGCGCCTGGCAGGCGATGGAGGTGTAGGTGGCGAACGACTCGTTCAGCCACAGGTCGTTCCACCACTCCATGGTGACCAGGTCGCCGAACCACATGTGCGCCAGCTCGTGCAGGATCGTCTCGGCACGCAGCTCGTAGGTGCTGTCGGTCACCTTGGAACGGAACACGTACTGGTCCCGCAGCGTGACCGCCCCGGCGTTCTCCATCGCGCCCGCGTTGAACTCCGGCACGAACAGCTGGTCGTACTTGGCGAACGGGTACGGGTGGGCGAACTTCTCCTCGAACCAGTCGAAGCCCTGCCGGGTGACGGCGAAGATCGCGTCCCCGTCCAGGTGCTCGGCCAGCGAGGGCCGGCAGTAGATGCCCAGCGGCACCGAGCGGCCGTTGCCCTCCCAGGTGCTGTGCACCGAGGCGTAGGGGCCGGCGATCAGCGCCGTCACGTACGTCGACAGCCGCGGGGTGGTCTCGAAGACCCACACCCCGTCCGCGGTCGGCTCCGGGGTCGGCGAGTTGGAGATCACCGTCCACCCGATCGGGGCCTTCACGGTGAAGGCGAAGGTGGCCTTCAGGTCCGGCTGCTCGAAGCTGGCGAACACCCGGCGGGCGTCGGGCACCTCGAACTGCGTGTAGAGGTACGCCTGCTTGTCCACCGGGTCCACGAACCGGTGCAGGCCCTCACCGGTGTTGGTGTAGGCGCACTCGGCGACCACCAGCAGCTCGTTGGCGCCCTCCCGCAGCGACTCCAGGGCGATCCGGGAGTCGGCGAACACCGCCGCCGGGTCGAGCGACTCCCCGTTGAGCACCACCTCGTGCACCTCGGGGGCCACCAGGTCGATGAAGCTGGCGCCGGCCTCACGCGCCTCGAAGCGCACGGTCGTCCGCGACCGGAAGGTCCCGCCGTCCTGGGCGCCGCTCAGGTCCAGCTCGATCTCATACCCGTCCACGCCGAGCAGGCGCGCACGCTCCTGCGCCTCCTCACGTGTGAGGTTCGTACCAGCCACGGCTCGCCCACTCCTTCTCGCTAGATGAGACGACGACCATCCTCGCACGCCGCCTTCTTCCCCCACCGAACCGACCGGGGCGGCCTGTGGACAACGTGCGGGCCGCATTGACACGCGCGGGGCACGAGTGATGGGCTCGCCGGACAGAACTGGTCGCTCCCGGAGGGAAATTGCTGCGCAGAACATCCGCCGCCGCGATCGTCGCCACCGTCGTGGGCGGCTGGCTCGGGCAGGCCCCGGCCCTCGCGTCCACCCCGGCCAAGCCGACTCCGAGCACCGGGTCGTCCGCCACCACCCCCAGCAGCGTCGGCGCGTCCCGGCCCTCGGTGTGGCCCAGGCCCCAGACCATGCGGTTCCAGGGCGCGTTCGCCCGCGTCACGCCGGCGGTGACGCTGGTCGCCGGCCCGGACGCGGACCCGTACGCCCTCGACGTGATCCGCGACACCCTGAAGGCGGCCGGCGCCGCGACCGTCACCGACGCCACCGCGCCGCCCACCGCGGCCGGCAACGGCGGCGGGCTCACCGTCTACGCCGGCGACCTCGCCGAACCGGTGCTGAGCGGCCTCGGCGCCCCGCCGCAGGAGGACCTGCCGGCCGGCGGCTACCGCCTGGTGGTCAACGGCGCGGTGGTCGCCCTGGCCGGACGGGGCGGCGACGGGCTCTTCCACGCCGCCCAGACGCTGCGTCAGCTGGCCACGACCTCGACCGCCGGGCCCGGATCCGCCCGGTCCGCCGCGCGGGAGAACGGCTTCGCCGCGGCCGTCGTCAAGGACTGGCCCACCGCCCCCGTCCGCGGCACCGCCGAGAGCTTCTACGGCGTGCCCTGGACGCAGGCGCAGCGCCTGGCGCAGCTGGACTTCCTCGCCCGCACCAAGCAGAACCGCTTCCTGTACTCGCCCGGCGACGACCCCTACCGGCAGGCCCAGTGGCGGCGGCCCTACCCCGCCGCGCAGCGCGCCGAGTTCCGCGCCCTGGCCGCCCGCGCGGCCCGCGACCACGTCACCCTCCAGTGGGCGGTCGCCCCGGGCCAGTCGCTGTGCTACTCCTCGCCGGACGACGTGCTGGCGCTGGAGAAGAAGCTGGACGCGATGTGGGCGCTGGGCATGCGCGCCTTCCAGCTCCAGTTCCAGGACGTGAGCTACAGCGAGTGGCACTGCTCGCAGGACGCCGCGCGGTTCGGCTCCGGTCCGGACGCGGCCGCCCGGGCCCAGGCGCAGGTGGCCAACGCCGTGGCGGCGCACCTGCGGCGCACGTACGGCGCCGCGGCCGCCGGGCACTCCGGTGCCGCCGGGACAGGCGGCCCCGAGGTCTCCCTGCTGCCCACGGAGTTCTACCAGGACGGCGCGACCCCCTACCGCACGGCGCTGGCGAAGGAGCTGGACCCGGGCGTCGAGGTCGCCTGGACCGGCGTCGGCGTGCTGCCGCGGCAGATCACCGGTGCCCAAGTGGCCCGCGCCACCGCCGCGTTGCGGCACCCGCTGCTGACCGTGGACAACTACCCGGTCAACGACTTCGCCCCGGGCCGGCTCTTCCTCGGCCCCTACACCGGCCGGGAGCCGGCGGTCGCCACGGTCGCCGCCGGGCTGATAGCCAGCGGCATGCAGCAGCCCGCCGCGTCCCGCATCCCGCTGTTCACCGCCGCCGACTTCGCCTGGAACCCGCGCGGCTACGACCCGGCCGCCTCCTGGCAGGCGGCCATCGACGACCTTGCGGGCGGCGACCCGCGGGCCGGCGCGGCGCTGCGGGCGCTGGCCGGCAACGAGGAGTCGTCCGCACTCGGCGGCGAGGACTCGGCGTACCTCCAGCCGCTGGTGGGGGACTTCTGGTCCGCGCTGGCCGGCGCCGCCGGAGATCCGGGACGGCTCGCCGGGGCGGCGGCGCGGCTGCGGTCGGCGTTCACGGTGATGCGCACCGCGCCGGGCAGCCTCGACGGGCTGGCCGGCGGCACGTTCGGCGGCGAGGTGCGCCCCTGGCTGGACCGGCTGTCGGCGTACGGCTCGGCCGGCGAGCACGCCGTCGACATGCTGGCGGCGCAGGCGCGCGGGGACGGCGCCGCGGCCTGGCGCGCCCGGCAGTCGCTCGACACCGAGCGGGACGCGCTCGACCAGGGCACCGCGAAGGTCGGCGAGAAGACCCTCGACGGCTTCCTCGACCGGGCGGTCGACGAGGGCGACGCCTGGACGGGCCTGCGGGCCGACGGCCGCACGGCCACCACGACCATGGGCTCCGGCCGCGGCACCGACCCCTCGGCGATGGTCGACGGCCGGGACTCCACGGTCTGGTCGAGCGACGCGCCGCCCGGCCCGGACGACGCCTTCGGCGTGGACCTGGGCTCCTCCCGCCCGGTGGACGCGGTGCGGATCACCATGGGCGACGGCAGCGGCTCCGACGACTTCCTGCACGACGGGGTCCTGGAGGTCTGCGACGACGACGGCACGGGCTGGCACCGGATCGCCGCGTTCCACGACCGGTCGGTGATCCAGGCCGCCCTGCCCTCCGGCACCCGAGCCCGGCAGGTCCGGCTGCGGTCGACGGGCACGCAGGGCGGGCCGGTGACCGTACGGGAGTTCGCCGTGTCGGTGAGCGGGCAGTCCAGGCCGACCGCCTCGGGCGGCCCGCACGCCTCCTCCGCCGTGGACGGCGACCTGTCGACCGGCGCCGGGCCCGGCCCGCTGACCGTGGACTTCGGCGGCGCGCGCCGGCTCGACACCGTGACCGTGGCGGCCGGACCGCCCGCGCCGGCCCCGGTCGCGTTCCCGCCCGGTCCCCCGGACCTGGGCTGGCCGTCGCTCCCGTCCGACCCGGCGCCGCGCACCGCCCCGGCCGACGTCACCGTGGAGGTGCGGGTCGCCGGCGGCGCCTGGCGCCGGATCGGCACCGTCCGGCAGGGCGGCTGGGCCGAGCTGCGCGCGGGCGTGCTGGCCGACGCGGTGCGGCTGTCGGACGGGAACGGGGTGCGCGAGGTCGTGCCCTGGTTCTCCGGCGCGCCCCGCGTGACGCTGGGGCAGCCCGAGACCGGCGCCGAGGCCGGCGGGTCCGCGGTCACGATCACCGCCGACGTCTCCTCCGGCCTGCCCCGGAACACGCCGGTGACCGTCGCCCCGGTCCACTCCGGCCCGGTGCGGATGACCGCCCCCGCCGCCGGGACGCTGCGGCGCGGGGCCACCTCCCCGATCGCGCTGCGCCTGTCGGTGCCCGCGACCACCGCTCCCGGCACCTACCGCGTGCCCGTCCGCCTCACCGTGGCCGGACGCACCGTGGAGCGGACCGTGACCGTCCACGTCCACCCGCGCACCGCGGGCCCCGACCTCGTGCCCGGCTCCACCGCCACCTCCTCGGGCGACGAGACCCCCGACTTCCCCGCCTCCTACGTCGCCGACGGCGATCCGGCCACCCGCTGGTCCTCACCGGTGAGCGACGACGCCTGGGTCCAGGTCCGGCTGGCCGGCCCCGCCCGGGTCGGCCGCCTCGTCCTGCACTGGCAGGACGCCTACGCCGCCCGCTACGAGATCCAGACCTCCTCCGACGGCGTCACCTGGCACACCGCCGCCACGGTCGCCGACGGTTCCGGCGGCACCGAGAGCGTCTGGCTCGACTCCCCCGCCCCCACCCGTTACCTCCGCGTCCAGGGCGTCCGCCGCGCCACGAAGTACGGCTACTCCCTCTACGGGATCGAGGCGTACGCCACCGCTCCCTGAGGCCGCAGGCCCGTGCGCGCGGCAAGGGCACGGTCGCGAGTCGCCCTACAGCGCGTCCACGGCGCTCACCTTCCACCCGGCCGCGGTGTGTGTCAGGGTCATGCGGACGCGGTTGAGGTCCACACGGGGGGCGTCGAGTTTGGTGCTCTGGGTGGTCTGGTTCATGAAGAGCAGGACGACGACCTTGCCGGGCGAGGCGGAGACCACCGACGCCGCCTGCTGGCCCCCGGGCGGGGAAGCCACCGTCGCCTTGACGACTCCGTGGTACTGCGTCGCCGTCGGAGTGACCACGGTGGCCGTCGTCTTGCGGTACTCGGCACGGAACGGGCCGGTCAGGTGGGTGAGCGCCGCCGCGAAGTCCTTGCTCAGGTGCCGGTAGTCGTAGCTCAGGACGACCGGCGCCGCCGTGCGGGCCGCCGCGAGCGCCTGCACCCGGGCGCGTCGGGTGGCCTCGTCGTGCCGGTACGCGTTCGCCAGCAGCGCGCCCGCGACCAGGCCCGCCACCACGAGGACCGCGAGCACGGCGCTGATGACGCTGTTGCGGCGGCCCGCGGTGCCGCTCGCGGGCCGGGGCTCGGCGGCCGAGTCGGCGACCGGCTCGGTGATCGGCTCGGTGATCGGCTCGGCTGCTGAGTCGGCGGCTGATTCGGCGACCGAGTCCTCGACCGCGGCCGGCGCCTCGGGTTCCTCCGCCGGAAGGGCCGGTCCGGCACCGGGTTCCGGCGCGGGCGACCGTACGGCGCCGCGCTCGTCATCGGCCTTCGCGGCGCGCTTGGCGGCGGCCCGGGCGGCCGCGGACAGATGGCGCGGCCCGGCCCCGCCGCCTCCGGGACGGTTGCGGAGGGAGGATTTCTGCATCGGTGCTCTCCTTGCGAGGACCTCGGGGAACCTTGCGGAACCGTCCGGTCAGCCGACGAACTCGACGCCGGAGGTGAGCCAGCGCCCGCCCTGCCGGACCAGGTCCAGCTGGAGCCGGTAGTTGCGGGTCTGGCCCTGGGGCGAGGCGACATTGCTCACCTGGCTGTCGGCCACCACCAGGACCCGCGCGGACCGGTCGTCCACACGGACGATGCCGGCGTCGAGCACCTGCCCCTGGGACACCGACTTGTTCGCGGTGACCAGCTTGGTGAGTTCCTTCGTCTGGCTCGTGAACTCCTTCTTGAACTCGCCCGTCGTGCTCGCGGTGACGTTCGCGCTGTCCCGGTCGTAGTGGCGGTAGTCGAGTGAGGTGAAGTTGACGGCCAGTTGGCGGGCGGCGGCCAGCACGTCCTGGTCGCGCCGCGCCTCCTGGTGCCGCCGGTGGACCTGGCTGCCGAGCCAGCCGCAGGCGGCCGCCAGCAGCACGGCGAGGACGGCGAGCACCGCCGGCAGGGCGCGGCGGCGCGAGGCACGCAGCACCGCGGCCGGGGCGCGCCGCGACGCGCCGACCGCGCGGGTGAGGAGCCCGGTCGTGCCCCGCCTGATCACGCCAGGGGTCCGACGATCAGCCATTCCCAGGAGTCCTTTCCGAAGATGCTCCGCGCGCCGCCTGTAGAGCCGATCTGCACGGTTGTTCCGCCCGGGCCCTGGGCCAGGCCGGTCGCGGGGTCGTACGGCGCCGCGTAGGACTGCGGGTCGTAGGCCGCGCGGCCCGTCGTGCCCGCCGAACCGGCCCCCGGCGCGTTCTGGGCGCCGCGGACCGAGGTCGGGCCGCCGCGGGGGGCGGTGCAGCGCGCCGAGGTGTTGGCGGGGCGTTCGCTGGTGTCCGAGGGGTCACGGCGCGCGGTCGTCCCGTACCCCTGGCGGCACGGCGGCGGGTTGTAGACGTTGAGCTCCACCCCGAAGTGCACGGTGCCGTCGCCCGGGGCGACCGTGAAGCTGCCGGCGACCGTGACGGGGAAGCCGACCAGCGTCTGCTCCACACCGGGGAGCCGGACGACGACGGTCTGCGCGCCGCTGACGAGGTTGGCCAGCAGCACCGCCAGGTTCTGGCGGGTGGAGGTGAGAAGGGTTGTGAGTTCGCCGGCGGCGGGCGTGCCGGCGTCGATGACCCGGCGGATGTCCGCGTCGCTGTTCTTGAGCTGCCCAGTCAGCGCCGCCAGATCGTGGGAGAACGACGTGATCGCCGAGCCCTCGTCCACCTGTGTCTTCAGCACCGTCTCGGAGTTCTCGATGAGTGAGACGGTCTGCGGCAGCGTGTCGCTCGCGGACCGGACCAGCTTGTCGCCGGAGTCGACCAGCCGGGACAGATCGGGTCCGGTGCCGGAGAACGCCTTGCCGAGTTCGTCGACCGTGGTGCGCAGGTCCTGCTTGCCGACGGACTGGACGAGCCGGTCCAGGCTCATGATGAGCTCCGTCGTGGGCAGGGGGACCCGGGTGTCGGCCCGGGCGACGGTACTCCCGCCGTGCAGGTAGGGGCCGTGATCGGTACGCGGCTGCAGATCGACGTACTGCTCCCCGACGGCCGAGCGGTCCGCCACCACCGCCAGGGTGTCGGCCGGGACCCGCGTTCCGTGGTTCAGCCGCAGATCCACGCTGACACCGTCGGAGGTCAGCCGCATGGCACCGACCCGGCCCACCGGGACGCCCCGGTAGGTGACCTCGGCACCGGTGAAGATGCCTCCCGAGTCGGCGAACCGGGCCTGTACGTCGAAGGGGCGGTCGAACACGAGGTCGGCGAGGCCCGCGTACGAGGCACCGACATAGGACACCCCGACCGCGGTGACCACGGCGAAGGCGAGGAGCTGGAGCCTGACCATGCGGCCGATCATCCCCACACCCCCTGCGTCATCAGCTCGGCGAGGGCGGGGTCGACGCCGGAGGTGTCGGGGCCGCCCGGGGCGGTGCTGTAGGTGGCATTACCGCACAGCAGGGGGCACAGGATTCCGCCCGACGAACCGCCGGGCCCACCGGGGCTCGGTGTGGGCAGCGGGAGCAGGGGCAGACCGGGCAGGCCGGGCAGAAGGCCCTTCCCTCCCTTCCCCTTGGGAGGGGCGGTGGGCGAGGGTGGCTTGGTGGGAGAGGGCTTGGGTGCCACCGGCCCGAGCAGGTTGCCGTAGAGCTTGGCCAGGTTCAGGTCCACGGTGGCGTCGAGGTTGACGTAGTCGCCCTTGACGGCTCCGGTGACGTTGCGCGGGAAGGGGTAGGTGGTCAGCAGTTCCAGCGCGTTCGGCAGGTCCGTGCCCGCCGCGTCGAGCCGGGTGAGGATCGGGTCGAGGTGCCGCAGATTGGCGAGGGTGTCGTCCCGGGAGGAGTTGATCACCTTGGTGGCGACGGTTCCGAGACCCGACAGCGAGGTCAGCATGGTGGTCAGGTCGGCGCGCTCGTCGGCGAGGGCCTTGAGCCCGGCCGGGAGGGTGTCGACGGCCCGGGCGATCGTGGTGTGCCGGGCGGCGAACGACCCCGAGAGGCGGTCGACGGCGGCGAGCGCGCGGACGATGTCGGCGCGCTGGGCGTCGAGGCCGCCGACGAAGGTGTCGAGCTGACCGAGCAGATCCTTGACGCGGTCCTCGCGGCCGCCCAATGCCTTGTTCAACTCGACTGTAATGGTGTGGAGTTGGGCCACCCCGCCACCGTTGAGCAGGGCGGACAGGGCGGACAGCACTTCCTCGACCTCCGTGTTGCGCCCGCTGCGGGACAAGGGGATGGTCGCGCCGTCGGTGAGCCTGCCGACCGGCTCGGCCCCGGAGGGCGCCGCCAGCGAGACGTACTTCTCACCGAGCAGGCTGGTCTGGCCCAGCTCCGCGGTGGCGTTGGCGGGCAGCTTCACGGAGCCGGAGATCCGCAGCCGGACGCTGGCGGTCCAGCCGTGCAGCCGGACCGTCTCCACCGTCCCCACGGTGACGTCGTTGACCTTCACGGCGGACTGCGGCACCAGGTCGAGGACGTCCTGGAACTCGACGGTGACCCGGTAGGAACGGCCGCCCGAGCCCGCCCCGCCGGGCAGTTGCACACCCTGCAGCCCGGTCCATTCGCACCCCGACACCAGGAGCACGCACGCGAGGGCGATCCACCGGGCGACACCGCGGCGGCTCATGCCCGGCCTGCCAGGATGCCGCCGAGCGTGGGGTCGATGGACAGCAGCGGGGGCGTGGCCTTGCCGTTCCCCGCGGACAGCGGGGGCAGGGACGCGAAGAGCTTGCGCAGCGCGGCGCAGTCCGTCTTCGGGAGGCCCTGGCCGGCGGACTTCAGCAGGGAGCACACCAACCCGCCCGGGTCCTGCGCCTGTTCGGGGTTCAGGCGGGTGTCGAGGGTGCCGGCGGCGGGGTCGTAGGCGTTGACGATGTTGTCCAGGGCGGTGGGTGCCGCGTCCAGCAGTTCGGCCAGCGCCCCGCGTTCCTTCACCAGGACCTGGCTGACCTGCGAGAGGTCCTTGACGTTGCTGGTGAGCGCCGTGCGGTTGTCCCGTACGAAGGAGGCGACCTGGGGCAGGGCGATGGCCAGGTTCTTCAGGACCGTGCCGAGGTCCTGCCGTTCGGCCGCGAGTTGGCCGGAGACCCCGGCCAGGCTCTGGTCGAAGGCCCGCACGCTGCCGTCGTCGGCGGCGAGCGCCGCGGTGAACACCTGGAGGCCGCTCACGGTCCCGAAGAGGTCCTGCCGCCCGTCGGAGAGGGTGGTGATGGCCTGGGAGAGGTTGGTGACGGCCTGGTTCAGCTTTCCGCCCTGACCCTGGAGGTTGGCGGCGCTGACGTCGAGCAGCCGGGAGAGGGCGCCGTCCTTGTTGGCGCCGCTCGGGCCCAGGGCCTGAGCGGTGCTGTGGAGGCTCTGGTAGACGCGGTCGAGTTCGACGGGCACGGCCGTGCGGCTCTGCGGGATGACGTCGCCGCTGCGCATCCTCGGGCCGCCGCGGTACACCGGCAGCAGCTGGACGTAGCGGTCGCTCACCACCGAGGAGTTGATGATCGCCGCCTGCGCGTCGGCGGGTACCGGCTGGCCGGCCCGGTACTCCAGCGTGACGCGGACCGTGGTGCCCTGCGGGTCGATCGCCGTGACACGGCCGATCCTGACGCCGAGCACGCGGACGTCGGAACCGGGGTAGATGCCGACGGTCCGGGGGAAGTACGCCGTCACCCGGACGGTGTGCGGACCGGGCCACAGGGCGTAGCCGAGCGTGCCGATCAGCAGCGCGAGGCAGATCGCCGACCATCGCAGGAATCGCCTGTTCATCGGGAGCCTCCCGGGGACGAGGCCGGGGTGTGGGCCACGGACGAGGCCGGGGACGCGAGCGCCGGCACGGCGACCAGGTTCTGTATGTAGCCGTCGAACCAGCGGCCGTTGCCGACGGCGTTGGCGAACAGCCGGGCGAACGGCGCCAGCAGCTTGATCCCGCTCTCCAGACTGGTCTGATTGCGTTTGAGCACGCCGACGACGCTGTCGAGGCGGTCGAGTGCCGGGCCGATCTGCTGCCGGTTGTCGGCGACCAGCCCGGTGAGCTGCACGGCGAGGGCACTGGCGGAGATCAGCAGACGGTTGATCACCTCGTGCCGGGCCTCGAGCTCGGTGAAGAGCTTGTTGCCGCTGTCGACGAGGGTGGTGATGTCACCGGAGCGGGCGGCGAGCACACCGCTGACTCCGTTCGCGTGCCGGAGCAGCTCGCGCAGCGCCGAGTCGCGCTTGGAGATGGTCGTGGAGATCCGGGACAGCCCGTCGATGGACGCCTTGACCTCCTGCGGGGAGTCCTTGAACGTCGCCGAGATCGTGTCCAGCGCGGTCGCCAGCTGCGAGGTGTCGATGTCCTCGGTCGTGGTGGTCAGGTCGCTGAACGCCTCCACCACGTCGTACGCCGGCACGGTACGGCTGAGCGGTATCTCGCTCCCCGCCGGCAGCCGGCCGGGACCCTTGGGTTCAAGTGACAGGTACTTGGCGCCGAGGATGGTCTTCACCCGGATCGACGCGGTGGTCTTCGTGCCGAAGACGGCGCCGGAGGTGATCCGGAAGCTCACCTCGACGTGGTCCTTGTCGAGGGAGACGCCGTCGACCTTGCCGACCGTGACCCCGGCGATCCGCACCTCGTCCCCGGGCCTGAGGCCACCTGCCTCGGAGAACGCCGCCGAGTACCGGGGGCCTCCGCCGATCAGCGGCAGCTTCTCGATGTTGAACGCGGCCAGGACCAGAGCCGCGATCACCAGCAGGCCGATCGCCCCGATGACCACCGGGTTTCGGTCCCGGAACGGGATCCGGCGCGGGCGGCGGACGCGGGGAAGGCGCGGGCGCGGGATACGGACCCGCGGGATACGGGGCAGGGAGATGCGTACCCGCGGGATGCGTACCGTCCTCACGAGGAACACCTCGCCGCCCCGACGCGGAGCGTCGGTGTGAGCACCTGCGGCGTCTTCGGCAGCACGATCCTGCCGTCGAAGTCGCACAGGTAGAAGTTGAGCCACGAACCGTACGAGGCCGTACCGATCAGCTCGTTGAGCTTGTTCGGCAAGCGTTTCACGACGCCTTCCACCGTCCCCTTGTTCGCGTCGAGTGTCCCGGTGACCTTGGACAGTTCGGCGATGTCGGACTTCAGCGCGGGGCGGCCGTCCTGCAGCAGACCCGCGGTGGCGGCCGACAGGTCGCTGATCGCGGACAGCGATCCGCCGATCGCCTTGCGATCGCCGGACAGGCCGGAGATCACCCGCTGGAACTGGTGGATCAGTCCGGAAAGGCGCGCGTCGCGCTGGTCGAGCGTGCCGAGCACGCTGTTGAGGTTGTCGATCACCGAGCCGATCAGCTGGTCGCGGTCGGCGAGGGTCGAGGTCAGCGAGGCGGTGTGGGTGAGCAGGCTGTCCACCGTGCCGCCCTCGCCCTGGAGGGTGCTGACGATCTCGAAGGCGAACTGGTTGACGTCCTTCGGGCTGAGGGCGGCGAACAGCGGCTTGAAGCCGTTCAGCAGGGCGTTCAGGTCCAGGGCCGGCTGGGTCCGCGACAGCGGGATCGTGCCGCCGGGCCTGAGCGGCGCGCCGCTGCCCGGCCCGTTCTCCAGGGCGAGGTACCGCTGGCCGACCAGATCGCGGTAGCGGATGATCGCGCGGGTGCCGGAGAACAGCGGCCTTTCGCGGCTCACCGTGAACGTCACCTCGGCGAGCGTGCGGTCCTTGATCCGGATGTCCTCGACATGGCCCACCCGCACCCCGGCCACGCGGACGTCGTCGCCCCTCTCCAGGCTGGTGACATCGGTGAAGACGGCCTTGTAGGTGTGGGTGGGGACGAAGTCGTAGCCCGCGATCGTGGTCGCGAGCACGGCGGTCGCCACTATCGTCACCAGGGCGAAGACGCTGAACTTGATCAGCGGCCCCGCCACGTCCCGCGAGCCGCCCCTCATACGACGCTCACCGCCGTCCCCCTTGCCATGGGGCCGAACAACAGGGTCGCCACCGGGGGCACCCGGTCCGCGGGCACACCCATCACCGGCGCCACCAGCGAGTCGATGACGTGCTGCTCCGCCGGGGTCGAGCTGACCGCCGACAGAAGGCCCGTGGGCGGGCTCGCGCCGGAGCCGCTCGGCTTGGTGCCGTCGTCGAGTTGGACCGCGGGGGCCGGTACGGCAGGGTGCGGCAGGCCGCGGCAGTTGGGGCCGGACCGGTCGTCGAAGCGCGGTTCCTCACCGGGCCGGTACGGCGCACGCGGCAGGACGGCCTCCAGGGTGATGTGCATCCGGCCGCCGGCGAAGGCCGTTTCCAGGTTCGACTCCGCGTCGGTCAGCCCGGCCAGCAGACAGGGGTACTCCGGCGCGTAGCGGTCGAGCAGGGCCAGCGTGGGACGAGAGAGGCGGTCCAGGGTGATCAGTCGCCCGCCGTCGTCGTCCACGACACCCGTGGCCGTGCGGGCGAAGGTGGTGGTTCCGGTCAGCAGGGAGGCCAGCGCCTGCTGCTTGTCCGCCAGGGTACGGCTGGTGGTGATCGCGTTGTCCAGGATGTTCAGCAGGTCGGGGGCGGCGTCGCCGTAGATCCGGGCGGTGTCGGCGAGCCGGGTGATGTCGGTCCTGAGGGTGTCCATGTGCGGGTTGAGGCCGCGCAGGTAGCCGTCGACCCGGGCGAGGTTGGCGCCGATCGCGTCACCGCGCCCCTCGAGCGCGGTCGCGAACGCGGAGAGGGTCGCGTTGAGTTCGCCCGGCCGGACCGCGCGCAGCAGCGGCAGCAGATCGTTCGTCAGCTTCTGCAGCTGGATGCCGAGCCGGGTGCGGTCCGGGGTGATCACGTCCCCGGCACGGATGTGAGGCACGACCGTGCCCGGCGCCCTGGCGGGGATCACCAGGTCGACGTACTCCTCGCCGAACAGGCTCTTGGGCAGCAGCCGGGCGTTGACGTCGGACGGGATGAGGGAGACGTCTCCCGGTCGCAGCGCGATGTCGACGACCGCCGTCGTCCCGTCCGTGTGCACGGATCGGACCTCGCCGACGATCAGACCGCGCAGTTTGACGTCGGCGGGCGGATCGAGCTGGTTGCCGATGCTCTCGGCCCGCAGGGTGATCGGGACGACGGGGGTGAACGCCTTCTCGTACACGGCCACGGTCAGCGAGAGCAGCAGGACCAGGACGCCGAGGAAGACGATGCCGTACAGCCGCAGGCGCCAGGTCCGTCCGGGACGGAGCGGTCCGGTGCGCATCCCGGCGGGCCGCGGTCGGTTCAGTACGGGCATCGGCATGGGCTACCCCGCTATCCGCACGGTCGTGCTGGCGCCCCAGATGGCCAGGCTGAGGAAGAAGTCGACGATGTTGACGGCGACGATGGAGGTGAGCACCGCGCGTCCGACGGCCACGCCGACGCCCGCCGGGCCGCCCTTGGCGTGATAGCCGTAGTAGCAGTGGATCAGGATGATCACGACGGCGAAGACGATCACCTTGCCGAACGACCACATCACGTCGACCGGTGGCAGGTACTGCCGGAAGTAGTGGTCGTACGTGCCGGCGGACTGCCCGTACAGGCCGGTGGTGATGGTGCGGGCCGCCACGTACGACGAGAGCAGCCCGACCACGTACAGCGGGATGATCGCGATGAATCCCGCGATCATCCGGGCCGTCACCAGGAACGGCAGGGAGGGGATGGCCATCACCTCCAGGGCGTCGATCTCCTCGCTGATCCGCATGGCGCCCAGTTGCGCGGTGAAGCCCGCGCCCACCGTGGCCGACAGGGCGATCCCGGCCACCAGGGGGGCGATCTCACGGGTGTTGAAGTAGGCGGACAGGAACGCCACGAAGTTGGAGGTGCCGAGCTGGTTGAGGGCCGCGTATCCCTGGAGCCCGACCTCGGTCCCGGTGAAGAAGGACAGGAACGCGATCACGCCCACGGTGCCGCCGACGACGGCCAGCGCGCCGCGGCCGAAGCTCACCTCGGCGAGCAGCCGCAGCACCTCCTTCTTGTAGCGGCGCAGGGTGCGGCCGGTCCAGGCCAGGGCCCGTCCGTAGAAGGAGAGTTGGGCGCCCAGTTCCTCCAGCGCGTTCAGCGGGCGGCGAAGGGCCCGGGCCAGGGCCTTCGGCGGGTCGCGGTCGAGGAGCGCCATCACTGTCCCCTCTGCGGAACGACCTGGAAGTACACCGCCGTCATGACGAAGTTCGTGACGAACAGCAGCATGAAGGTGATGACCACGGACTGGTTGACGGCGTCCCCCACGCCCTTCGGCCCGCCCTTGGCGGTGAGCCCCTTGTAGGAGGCCACGATCCCCGCGATGCCGCCGAAGACCAGTGCCTTGATCTCGGCCGCGATCAGGTCGGGCAGTTGGGCCAGCGTGGTGAACGAGGCGAGGTAGGCGCCCGGTGTGCCCTGTTGCAGGATGACGTTGAAGAAGTAGCCGCCGATCACCCCGACCACCGAGACAAGGCCGTTGAGCAGGACCGCCACCACCATCGAGGCGAGCACCCGCGGCACGACCAGCCGGTGCACCGGGTCGATGCCCAGCACCTCCATGGCATCGATCTCCTCGCGGATCTTGCGCGCCCCCAGGTCCGCGCAGATCGCGGAACCGCCGGCTCCTGCGATCAGCAGCGCGGTGACGATGGGCGAGGCCTCGCGCAGTACGGCCAGCACGGAGGCGGCGCCGGCGAAGGACTGCGCGCCGAGCTGCTTGGTCAGGCTGCCGATCTGGAGCGCGATCACGGCGCCGAACGGGATGGACACCAGCGCCGTGGGCAGGATGGTGACGCTGGCGATGAACCACGCCTGCTGGATGAACTCCCGTGCCTGAAAAGGGCGTCGGGGCAGCGTACGGACCGCGTCGAGGGCCAGGGCGAACAGGTCTCCGCAGTTGCGGAGCCCGGCGACCGGCGAAAGGCTCATGTCCGGACCTCCCGTTCGGCGATCGTCCGCCAGCGGGACGAGTGGCCGATACCGGCACTCGGCAGCAGCCGGGGGGTGGTGACCGGCTCACCCGTGCGCCGGCCGGGGTTGCGCGCGGCGTCGAGCGCGGCCAGTTCCTGCTCCACCTGCGCCGCGTCCTTCTCCTCGGCCATGCCGATGGGGCCCTGCATCCGGCCGCCGAGGAACTGTTCCACCACGGGTTCGTCGCTGGCCAGGAGCTTCTCCCGGGGGCCGAACATGACCAGCTCGCGCCGGAACAGCAGCCCGATGTTGTCCGGGACCTGGCGGGCGGAGGCGATGTCGTGGGTGACGATCAGGAAGGTCGCGTCGGTCTGTGCGTTCAGGTCGACGATGAGCTGGTTGAGATAGGCCACCCGCACCGGATCGAGGCCGGAGTCGGGCTCGTCGAAGAGGATGATCTGCGGGTCGAGCACCAACGCGCGGGCCAGCCCGGCCCGTTTGCGCATACCGCCGGATATCTGGCCGGGAAGCTTGTCCTCGGAGCCGATCAGGCCGACCATGTCCATCTTCTCCAGGACGATCCGCCTGACCTCGCCCTCCGTCTTGCGGGTGTGCTCACGCAGCGGAAAGGCGATGTTGTCGTAGAGGGTCATCGAGCCGAACAGCGCGCCGTCCTGGAAGAGCACGCCGAACAGCTTCCGCACCTCGTACAGGTCGCGATCGTGCAGCCGCGTGATGTCCTGGTCGGCCACGGTGACCGAGCCGCGGTCGGGCCGGAGCAGACCGACCAGCGTCTTGAGGAAGACGGACTTGCCGGTGCCGGACGGACCGAGCATGACGGAGATCTCGCCGGCCGGGAGGGTCAGGGAGACGTCCTGCCAGATGACCTGATGGCCGAAGGACTTGGTCAGCCCCTCCACCCGGATCTCAACACCCATTCCGGACCCGATCAGCCAGATGTGGGGCCGGGCGCCGCGCGCTCGGCCGTCGGGTTGGGAGCCACTGGCTGAAGTCCCTTCTCGTGGAACACGTCTGTCCTGTGCTCTACGGGCGGGGACGGCTCGTCCGTCGCGGGGATTTCAGATTTTTTCTACCACGGGTCGGGACGGGCCGGGGAGGACGGCTGACCAGCGGTGACACCGGGGAGCTGCGGGACGGCCAGCGAAAGGATCAGCGGGAGCAAGGGGGTCGGCGACGCCATGGGGAGCGGGGGCACCGACGTCGGCAGGAGCGGCAGAGGGAGCTGGACCGATATCAGGGGCGTGGACGTGGGGGTCGCCTCCGGCGTCGCCGAAGGGCCGGGACGTGGCCGCGGGTCGCCCACCGCGTCCGACGGCCCGGCCGGCGCGGGCTTCCCGGCGACGGGACCGGGCCGGCCAGCGCCGCGCCCCGGCCGCACCGGCACTGCCGCCGCACCGGCACTGCCGCGCCCCGGCAGTGCCGGTGCGGCGGCGCCGTACGCGCCGGCCGGCACGGGGGCCGGCGGCCGGTGGTCGCGGAAGTGCCCGTCGCCGGCGACGAAGACGCCGACCGCGGTCGCGGAGGTGACGGAGACCACGGCCGCCGCCGCCGCACCTCCACCCGCGAGTCCCTTTCCCCGTATCCACAGCCCCAGCGCGACGGCCATGGTCGCGGCGAGGGATCGGCGCAGCGCGCGCCTGGCCCGGGCCAGCAGCGACTCGACCGCCTCGTAGCTGAGTCCCATCTCCTGGGCGATCTGGTCGACGTCGCGGCCGTCGGACTTCAGGAGCAGCGCCTTCGCCTGGCGAGCGGGCAACTCCTTGCTGCGGTCGGCGAGCCATTCGGCCTCGGCGCGGTCGCACACGAACTCGTCGACGGGGACCGGACCGGAGGGGGCGAGCGCGGTGCGGTGGTGCGCCGCGTCGTCCTTGCACACCTGGCGGTACCGATCCACGCACAGCCTCATGGTGACCGTGGTCAGCCACGCGCCGAGCCGTTCCACGTCCACGTCCGGGTGCTCGGCGGCCCGCAGCATCGCCTCGTGCACCGCGTCCTCGGCGTCCTCGATGCTGGCCGAGCGCCTGCGGGCCACCCTCAGCAACGCCTCGCGGTGGCTCCACAGACGGCGCCAGTGTTCGTCCACCTGATCGTCCACCGGGTTCGGACGCGCGGAACCACGAATGCCGATCACCATCCTCTGTGATGCCGATCACTGCCGTCGGGCCTCAGAGTAACGGCGGACATGCGCCGTGGGGAGGGGGCGCGCAGAACCCGCCGGGCAGCCCGGACATCGCCGCCGACCCACGAATGCGCAGGTCAGCGGCGATCTTCCGGAAACATCAAAGCCCGGATCTCAGGCTGATATGCCGTCGATCCGGGCCAGGGCGTCGTCCGCGCCGAAAGGTTGGAGGTAGGGCAACCACCTGGGGTCGCGGTGACCGGTGCCGATGATCCGCCAGGCCAGGCCCGAGGGTGGGGCTGGTTGATGGCGCAGGCGCCAGCCCAGTTCGGCGACGTGGCGGTCGGCCTTCACGTGGTTGCAGCGTCTGCAGGCGGCGACCACGTTGTCCCAGGCGTGCTGGCCGCCCCGGCTGCGCGGGATCACGTGGTCGACGCTGGTGGCGGCGCCGCCGCAGTAGGCGCACCGGCCGCCGTCGCGGGCGAAGAGGGCCCGGCGGGTCAGCGGGACGGTGCCCCGAAAAGGGACGCGGACGAACTTGGTGAGTTTCACGACACTCGGCGCGGGCAGCTGCTGAGTCTCGCTGTGCAGGTAGGCGCCGGATTCCTCCAGGCACACGGCCTTGTTGTTGAGCACGAGGATGAGCGCGCGGCGAAGCGGTACGACGCCGAGCGGCTCGTACGACGCGTTCAGGACCAGGACATGCGGCACGGATGCCTCCTCAGGCGCCGGCGGCGCGTGGCTCGCGCCGAGACGTTCTGGGCTCAGTGTCTCCGGAAGGACGGGCGGCGCGCCACCATGCCCGGGTAACGGACTGAAGGTGTTTTGGACCACACCGTTCCCACCCGCGTCCCACCGGCACCCCCGCCCTCCCCCGTATCCCCGGGGATTCCGGGCCCCGAGGGCCCGCGGAGGGGGCCGCGGCGAGGCGGCCTGGGACCCGGGGGCGGTTAGATTGGTGGCCTCGCAGTCCCACGGAGGTTCCCGCTCGTGTCCACCGCGACGCCCAGTGCCGCCGCACCCCTCGACCACGTGCCCAGTTCCGTCACCCAGGCCAGCACCTGGGTGGACGACAACTGGGCGGACTGGCTCAACGCCGGTCTGCGCATCGTCTTGATCCTGGCCATCGCGGTCGTACTCCGTTCGGTGGTACGCCGGACGATCAGCCGGCTGATCGAACGGATGAACCGGGGGGCCGAGGCCGCGGCCGCCACCGCCCTGGGCGGCCTGCTGGTCAACGCCGAGCGGCGCAAGCAGCGCAGCGAGGCGATCGGCTCGGTGCTGCGCAGCGTGGCCTCCTTCCTCATCCTGGGCACGGCCGCGCTGACCGTGCTGTCGGTGCTGAAGATCAACCTGGCCCCGCTGCTGGCCAGCGCCGGGGTGGCGGGCGTCGCGATCGGCTTCGGCGCGCGCAACCTGGTCACGGACTTCCTGTCCGGGGTGTTCATGATCCTGGAGGACCAGTACGGCGTGGGGGACGTCATCGACGCCGGCATCGCCAGCGGCACCGTGGTCGAGGTCGGCCTGCGGGTGACGAAGCTGCGCGGCGACAACGGCGAGATCTGGTACGTCCGCAACGGCGAGGTCAAGCGGATCGGGAACCTCAGCCAGGGTTGGGCCACCGCGGTGGTGGACGTGCAGGTGGGCGCCGGGGAGGACCTCCAGCGGGTCCGCGAGCTGATCACGGAGACGGCCGACGCGATGGCCAAGCAGGAGCCGTGGGACGAGCGGCTGTGGGAGCCGGTGAAGGTGCTGGGCCTGGAGTCGGTCGCCTCGGAGTCGGTGGTGATCCAGGCGCAGGCCCGCACGATGCCGGGGCACGCGGCCGAGGTGGGCCGCGAACTGCGCTGGCGGATCCGGGAGGCGTTCACCCGGGAGGGCATCGCCATCACCGGCGGCCCGGCGGCGGTGCTGCCCGCGCAGTCCGGCGGGGACGAGTCCGTGGCGGCGACCGAGGAGCGCCCGCCGAGCCACGTGCCCTCCCCCGCCGCCCCCGAGGCCGCGCCGCCGGCGAACCCGCCGGCCCCCGGCACGGACGGCTGACACCCGTGAACCCGCCGGCCCCCCGCGCGGACACCTGACGCCCGCGCCCTTCTCCTCCTGTACGGCCCCTGGCACGCTGGACGCCGGGGGCCGTCACATTTCGCCCGTCCCATCTGGATAACGACTTGGTCCAGGCAGGGCCGGACCCCCTTGACGGTGCGTTGACAGCGGGCCTACCTTGACTTTCGCCAATAGGAAAGTTTCCTAACAGTGAACTGAGGGAGGATGGCGCGCATGGCTGGCACCCCTGGAACGCCGCGCGTACTGCGCGCCATGAACGACCGCGCCGCGCTCGACCTCCTGCTGGAACACGGCACGCTGTCGCGGACCCGGATCGGCAAGCTCACCGGGCTGTCCAAGCCGACCGCCTCCCAGCTGCTGGCCCGGCTGGAGGCCGCCGGACTGGTGCTGGCCAGCGGCACCACCGCCGGCCGCCCCGGCCCCAACGCCCAGCTGTACTCCCTCAACCCCGCCGCCGCCCACGTGGCCGCGCTGGACGTCACCACGGAGCGCATCCGCGCCGCGGTCGCCGACATCACCGGCCGTACCGTCGGCACCTTCCGGCTGCCCACCCCGCGCCACCGCGCGGGCAGCGCCGTCGAACAGGTCGTCCAGGCCCTCGACGGAGCCGTCAAGGAAGCCGGGCTGAGCCGGGCCGACCTGCACCGCGTGGTGATAGGGACCCCCGGCGCCTTCGACCCCAGCACCGGGCGGCTGCGCTACGCCAGCCACCTCCCCGGCTGGCACTCCTCCACCCTGCTGGACGAGTTGGCCGCGGCCCTGCCGATGCCGCTGGAGTACGAGAACGACGTGAACCTCGCCGCGGTCGCCGAGCAGCGCATCGGCGCCGCGCGGGACCACGACGACTTCGTGCTGCTGTGGAACGAGGAGGGCATCGGCGCCGCCATCGTCATAGGCGGCCGACTGCACCGCGGCTGGACCGGCGGCGCCGGCGAGGTCGGCTTCCTGCCCGTGCCGGGCACTCCCCTGGTGCGCAACGTCACCAAGGCCAACAACGGCGGCTTCCAGGAGCTCGCCGGCTGCAACGCGGTGCTGCGGATCGCCCGCGAACTGGGCATCGCCGCACCCGCCGGCGCCCTGCGGGTGGCGGCCGCCGCCCTGCTGTCCGACGCCGCCGCCCGGTACGCCGCCGGCGAGGACCGGCGGACCGCACGCCGAACTGCTCGCCCGCTGCGCCACCGGCACGGCCACCGGACTGGCCTCCCTCGTGGCCGTCCTGGACCCCGAACTCATCGTCCTGTCCGGCGACGTGACCGTCGCCGGCGGGGAACCCCTGCTCGGCCTCATCCAGGCCGAACTCGCCGAACTCGCCGTACCCCGGCCGCGGCTGGTGCTCGGCACGGTCCACGAGCACCCCGTCCTCAGCGGCGCGCTGGAGAGCGCCCTCGCCACCACGCGCGACGAGGTGTTCGACACCTCCCGCTGACCCCGACCACCGCACCCCGCACCCCCGCACCCCCGCACCAGACCCCATCGCCCCACCACCCACCCGCCGACGGAACGGCGCCCGCACCGCCGTTCCCACGGCACCGCACACCCCCCGCCACCCCCTTCCCCGGAGGTAAAGAGCTGTGTCCCGTCTGACGAAGGCAGCCGCCGCCGTGGCAGCCACCGCCGCCATATCCCTGCTCGCGAGCGCGTGTACGGGCCAGAACTCGTCCGGCGCCGCGGACGACGCGAGCAAGGACGTCACCATCACCTTCTGGCACGGCTGGTCCGCGCCCAACGAGCTGAAGGCGATCAACGACAACGTCGCCCGCTTCGAGAAGGCGCACCCCAACATCCACGTCAAGGTGCAGGGCAACATCACCGACGACAAGATCAACCAGGCGCTGCGGGCCGGCGGCGACAAGGCACCCGACGTCGTCTCGTCCTTCACCACCGACAACGTGGGCCAGTTCTGCTCCTCCGGCGCCTTGGCGGACCTCGGCGCCCTTCCTGCGGAAGTCCGGCATCGACCCCGACACCACGTTCCCCAAGCCGATGCTGGAGTACACCCAGTACAAGGGGACGCGCTGCACGCTGCCGCTGCTCGGCGACGCCTACGGCCTCTACTACAACAAGAAGGAGTTCGCCGCCGCCGGCATCAGCGCCCCGCCGAAGACCCTCAGCGAGTTCAAGGCCGACGCGGTCAAGCTCACCAAGTCCAACGGCGGCTCCTACTCCCAGCTCGGCTTCATGCCGAACTTCCACGGCTACGAGTCCACCACCACCCACCTGGCCGCCCAGTGGGGCGTGCAGTACTTCGACGCGGGCGGCAAGTCCCAGGTCGCCAAGGACCCCGGCTTCGCCTCCATGTTCACCTGGCAGCAGGACATGGTGAAGTCGCTCGGCGGGTTCGCCGAGCTGGAGAAGTACCGCAACACCTTCGGTGACGAGTTCGGCGCCAAGAACCCGCTGCACACCGGCCAGGTCGCCATGGGCATCGACGGCGAGTGGCGGCTCGGCATGGCCCGCGACGCCGGCATGAACGACCTCGGCGTGGCGCCCTTCCCGGTGCCCGACGACCAGGCGGCCACCTACGGCAAGGGCTACCTGTCCGGCACGATCATCGGCATCGCCAACAACAGCGCCAAGAAGAACGCGGCCTGGGAACTGGTGAAGTTCATGACCACCGACACCGACGCGGTGGTGTCCTTCGCCAACGCCATCCACAACGTGCCCTCCACGCTCGCGGCGCTGAAGTCGCCCAAGCTGGACCAGGACCCCGCCTTCCAGACCTTCATCGACATCGCCCAGAACCCGAACAGCACCACCACCCCGCCCAGCGTCAACGGCGGTGCCTACCAGCTGACCCTCCAGGACTTCGGCTACGCCTACGAGTCCGGCAAGGACAAGGACCTGCGCAAGGGACTCCAGGGCGTCGACACCCAGGTCGACAAGGACATCGCGCAGGCCCAGTGATGACTTCCGCCGTGCACCCCCTGCTGAGGGCCAAGCGCCGCCGGTCGGCCCTGCGCACCCTCGCCTTCCTCTCGCCGTGGATCATCGGGTTCAGCGTCTTCTTCGTGTACCCGCTGGTCTCCACCGTCTACTTCTCGTTCATGCACTACAACGGGATCAACCCGCCGACCTGGGCGGGCGGGAAGAACTGGCACTACGTCTTCACCGAGTACCCGTTCTTCTGGCCGGCGCTGCGCAACACCTTGTGGCTGGTCCTGGTGATGGTGACCCTGCGGGTGGCCTTCGGCCTGGGCATCGGGCTGCTGATCACCAAGATCAAGACGGGCGCGGGGCTGTTCCGCACCGCGTTCTACCTGCCCTACCTCGCGCCGCCGGTTGCCGCCACCATGGCGTTCGTCTTCCTGCTCAACCCCGGCACCGGCCCGGTCAACCACATCCTGGGCGACCTCGGCCTGCCGACGCCCGGCTGGTTCACCGACCCGCACTGGTCCAAGCCCGCGCTGACCATGCTGGCGGTGTGGGGCATCGGCGACCTGATGGTCATCTTCATGGCCGCCCTGCTCGACGTGCCCAAGGAGCAGTACGAGGCCGCCGAACTCGACGGCGCCGGCCCCTGGCAACGCTTCCGGTACGTGACCCTGCCGAACATCTCGCCGATCGTGATGTTCGCCGTGGTCACCGGGGTGATCCAGACCATGCAGTACTACACGCAGCCGCTGGTCGCCGGGAAGGTCGCCTCCGGCATCATCGGCAACTCCGGGCAGTCGTTCGAGCCCGGCTACCCCGACAAGTCGACCCTGACCCTGCCCCAGCTCGTCTACAGCCAGGGCTTCCAGCGCTTCGACTACGGATCGGCCTGCGTGCTCGCCTTGGTGCTGTTCGCGCTGTCGATGGTCTTCACCGCGCTGCTCATGCGCCGCCGCAGCGGCTTCCTGACGGCGGAGGACTGACGCCATGACCCAAGCGACCTACACCCGCGGCGCCGCCCGGCCCGGCACGTCCGCCGCGCCCTCCTCCGACGACGCCCGGCGCACCGCCCGGCGCAAGCGCGCGCTGAACTGGATCGCCGTGCACGCGCTCGGCATCGCGGCCGCCGCCTTCTTCATCCTGCCGTTCGTCTTCGTGCTGCTCACCGCGCTGATGAGCGACAACCAGGCGCTCACCCGCGACCTGTGGCCGCACCCCTTCGTGTGGTCCAACTTCAAGACCGTCTGGAACGCCCCCGGCTTCCTCACCTGGTGGCGCAACACCCTGGTCTACGCGGTCTCCGGCACGTTCCTGGCGGTGGTGTCCTCGCTGCCGGTGGCCTACGCGCTGGCGAAGTTCCGCTTCCGCGGCCGCAACCTGATCATGGTCCTGGTGATCTCGACGATGATGCTGCCTCCCCAGGTGGTCATCATCCCGATGTACCTGTTCTGGACGAAGCAGATGGGCATGGACGGCAGCCTGTGCCGCTGATCATCCCCATGGCGTTCGGCGACGCGTTCACCATCTTCCTGCTGCGCCAGTTCCTGCTGACCATCCCCAAGGAGTACACCGAGGCCGCCCGGGTCGACGGCTGCGGGGAGCTGCGCACGCTGGTCACCGTGATCGTGCCGATGATCCGCCCGGCCATCGCGGCCGTCGCCCTCTTCCAGTTCTTCTACTGCTGGAACGACTACTTCGGCCCGCAGATCTACGCCAGCTCCAACCCGGCGGCCTGGACCCTCAGCTACGGCCTGGAGTCCTTCAAGGGCGCCCACCACACCAACTGGAATCTCACGATGGCCGCGACCGTTCTGGTGATGGCCCCGGTGATCGTGATCTTCTTCTTCGCTCAACGTGCCTTCATCGAAGGCGTGACCCTCACAGGAGTCAAGGGATGAAACTGGCAGTCGTGGGCGGCGGGTCCACGTACACACCTGAGCTCATCGACGGGTTCGCGCGGTTGCGCGACGACCTGCCGATCGAGGAGCTGGTGCTGGTCGATCCGGCCGCCGAGCGGCTGGAGCTGGTCGGGGGGCTGGCGCGGCGGATCTTCGCCAAGCAGGGGCACCCCGGGCGGATCGTGACGACGTCGGACCTGGCGGCCGGGGTCGAGGGGGCGGACGCGGTGCTGCTCCAGCTGCGCGTCGGCGGCCAGGCGGCCCGCAACCAGGACGAGACGTGGCCGCTGGAGTGCGGCTGCATCGGTCAGGAGACCACGGGCGCCGGCGGGCTGGCCAAGGC
Organism: uncultured Actinomycetota bacterium; assembly: GCA_963756705.1. Lineage (GTDB taxonomy): Bacteria > Actinomycetota > Actinomycetes > Streptomycetales > Streptomycetaceae > Actinacidiphila. Next base: position 342,637 of record CAVWOS010000016.1, read on the forward strand.
GCTGCGCACGGTGCCGGTGGTGCTGGACATCGCCGAGCAGGTGCGCCGGATCGCGCCCGACGCCTGGATCATCGACTTCACCAACCCGGTCGGGATCGTCACCCGCGCGCTGCTCCAGGCCGGCCACAAGGCCGTCGGCCTGTGCAACGTGGCCATCGGCTTCCAGCGCCGCTTCGCCAAGCTGCTCGACGTGACGCCGGACCAGGTGCACCTGGACCACGTGGGCCTGAACCACCTGACGTGGGAGCGCGGGGTGCGTCTGGGCGGCCCGGAGGGGGAGAACGTGCTGCCCCGGCTGCTGGCCGAGCACGGCGACTCCCTCGCCGGAGACCTGCACATCCCCCGGGACGTGCTGGACCGGCTCGGCGTGGTGCCCTCGTACTACCTGCGCTACTACTACGCGCACGACGAGGTGGTGCGCGAGCTGCGCACGAAGCCCTCGCGGGCGGCCGAAGTGGCCGAGATGGAGAAGCAGTTGCTGGAGATGTACGGCGACCCGGCGCTGGACGAGAAGCCGGAGCTGCTGGCCAAGCGCGGCGGCGCCTACTACTCCGAGGCCGCGGTCGCCCTCGCCTCCTCGCTGCTGCGCGGCACCGGCGACGTGCAGGTGGTCAACGCGTACAACAACGGCACGCTGCCCTTCCTCGCCGACGACGCCGTCATCGAGGTGCCGGCCCGGGTGGACGGCGACGGCCCCAGGCCGCTGCCGATCCCGCCGCTGGAGCCGCTGTACGCGGGGCTGATCGCCAACGTGACGGCGTACGAGGACCTGGCGCTGGACGCCGCGCTGCGCGGTGGCCGGGGCCGGGTGTTCACCGCGCTGCTGTCGCACCCGCTGATCGGGCAGTACGAGTACGCCGAGGGCCTGACGGACCGGCTCATCGCGCACAACCGGGAGCACCTGGCGTGGGCGTGACCCCGGACCCGCTCGTAGAAGGCGCTGACGGCGCGGCCGGCACGGCCGACGAGCCGCTCGTCCCCGGCGGCGTCCTCGCCGTCGACGCGGGCAACAGCAAGACCGACGTGGCGCTGGTCGCCGCCGACGGGCGGGTGCTCGGCACCGCGCGCGGCGGCGGCTTCCAGCCGCCGACCGTCGGGATCGAACCGGCCGTCTCGATGCTCGCCGAGGTGGTGGGGCGCGCCGCCGAGGCGGCGGGGCTGCCGGTGGGGCCCGGGAGCCCCGGCGCCGGGCGGCCGCTGGCCGAGCACACCTCGGCCTGCCTGGCCAACGCCGACCTGCCGGTCGAGGAGCGGCAGTTGGAGGAGGCCGTGCACGCGCGCGGCTGGGCGCGCAGCACCACGGTGCGCAACGACACCTTCGCGATCCTGCGGGCGGGCGTGGACGAGCCCCGCGGGGTCGCCGTGGTGTGCGGGGCGGGCATCAACTGCGTGGGCATGCTGCCCGACGGGCGCACCGCGCGCTTCCCGGCGATCGGCAAGATCTCCGGGGACTGGGGCGGGGGTTCCGGGCTCGCGGAGGAGGCGCTGTACTTCGCGGCGCGGGCCGAGGACGGGCGCGGCGAGCCCACCGCGCTGGCCACCGCGCTGCCGGCGCACTTCGGGCTGGACTCCATGTACGCGCTCATCGAGGCGCTGCACCTGGAACGGATACCGAACCGGCGCCGGTACGAGCTGACGCCGGTGCTCTTCGCCACGTCCGACTCCGGTGACCCGGTGGCCCGGTCGATCGTCGAACGGCAGGCCGAGGAGATCGTGGCCCTCGCCACGGTGGCGATGCGCCGGCTGGACCTGCTGGACGAGGAGGTGGACGTGGTGCTCGGCGGGGGCGTGATGGCGGCGGGCAATCCCGCTCTGATGACCGCGCTGACCGCGCGCCTGGCGTCGTTCGCGCCGAAGGCCCGCACCCACGTGGTGACGGCCCCGCCCGTGCTGGGCGCCGCCCTCCTGGGCCTGGACCACCTCGCCGCGCCCCACGAGGCCCTCGCCGCCCTGCGCGACCACTACCTGCCGCGTCCGGCGTAGCGCCGCTCCCCCGTAAACGCGCACGGGCCCGCTCCCACCCCGGGGGAGCGGGCCCGTGCGCCTCCGCAGCGACGGCGGGCACACGAGCGGGCCCGGCGAGGGGCGGTTGCCCCGCTGTTGCCCGCTTGTGGGCGGATAGCGGAACCGCGGCGGGCGGCGGCGCGTGTGGGGAGGTGAGGGGGCGACCGCTCCGGGGCATGGACAAGGCGTGCGGTGGAGGGCCGCGGTGGGCGGCGGCCATACTTTGCTGCGAGACGTGACCTCCGCGCACGCGGCGGGTTGAGTGTGGGGGAGGGTGTGTGACGCAGACGCCGACGGGCCGAGTGGCAGTGCCGGGGCGGTCCCCGGCGGGCGGCGCGGGTGTCCCGCCGAAGGCGCCGCCGCTCCCGGCTCCCCCGCGGCGGCAGCGCGCCTGGCGGGAGGCCGTCCAGCGGCTGCGGGCCGCGGCGACGACGGAGCCGGGCCGGCTGCGGATCATCGGCGCCGTACTGGCTCTGCTGGTGCGTGGCGTTCGGCGCGGTCACCGCCTGGCAGGTGACCGACCGGCCAGGCGGCCGCCGACAACGTGCTGCACCACAGCGCGCCGCTGAGCGCGGACGCCGCCGAGATCTACCGCTCGCTGGCGGACGCGGACGCGACCGTGGCCGGCGGCTTCCTCGTCGGCGGCCAGGAGCCGCGCGTCGGTCCGCAAGCGGTACCAGACGGACATCGACACCGCGGCGCGGCTGATCACGGAGGCCGCGGCGAACAGCGCGGGCTCGGCCGAGGCCCGGGCCCAGATCGCCGCGCTCAACCGCCAACTGCCGCACTACACCGACCTGGTGGCGACCGCGCAGGCGGACAACCGGCAGGGTCTGCCGCTGGGCGGCGCGTATCTGCGGTACGCCGACGACGCAGATGCGGACGAAGGGCGGGCTGCTGGACGCGGCCGACAAGCTCTACCAGGCGGAGACGGCCCGGCTGGGCGACGACTACTCCGACGCCAAGGCCCTGCCGTACGCCGGGCTGGGTGCTCGGCGTGCTCGCGCTGGCCGCGCTGGTGTGGGCGCAGCGCCGGCACTACCGCCGCACCAACCGGGTGTTCAACCGAGGGCATGCTGGCGGCCAGCGCGGCCTCCGCGGTGGTCCTGCTGTGGCTGGTGGTCGGGCACACCGTGGCCCGCGCGCACCTCGACACCTCGTACGCGCACGGCGCGAAGTCGATGCAGGTGCTCAACAACGCGCGGATCGCGGTGCTCCAGGCCCGCGGCGACGAGAACCTGACGCTGGTGGCCCGCGGTTCGGGCGACAGTTACGAGACGAACTTCGAGGCCGGCATGAGCGAACCTGGCCGGCACGGAGAACGCGCCGGGCGCGGGCGGCGAGCTGGCGCAGGCGCTGGCGCTGGCGGACAACGCCAGGCGGGGCGACCCCGGTGCGGGCGGCGATCGAGCAGCGTGCGGACCTGGCGCGAGCCGGCACGACCAGGCGCGGGCCAGCGACGACAGCGGCGACTACACGACGGCCGTCGCCGAGGTGATCGGCGGCAAGGACAGCCAGGGGCAAGACGGTCACCGGCGGACCACCGGCCAGAGCTTCGACGAGGTGGACGCGGGCCTGGACAAGGCGGTCGAGCAGGAGCAGCAGGAGTTCCGGTCGGCGGCCGGCGACGGGCGCGGCGCGCTGACGCTGCTGCCGGTGGGCGCGGGGCTGCTGGCGGTGCTGGGCGCGGCGGGCGCCGTGCTGGGCATCGGCCGCCGGCTGTCGGAGTACCGGTGAACGCGCCGGAGAGGGGACAGCGGTGAGGGGAACGCGGGTACGGGTGCGGCGCGCACGCGGGCCTGGTCGCCGCCGCGTGCGCGCTGGCGCTCGCCGCGGCCTGCGCCCCGGCGGAGAGCGGAGCGGCGGCCCCGGCGGGCGGCCGGGCGGGCGGGCACTCCGCGGCGGGCGGCCCGTTACGCGGACGCGCCCTCGGACACGTCCGGCGCCTCCTCCGACGCCCCCGCTTCCGGTACCGCCTGCACCGACCGGAGGCGAGCCTGGACCCCGCGTCCGGGCCCACCGACGGCCCGGCGGTGGAGCGCGATCAGGAAGCGCGGCCGGCTGGTCGTCGGGGTGGACCAGAACAGCTACCTGTGGGGCTTCCGCGACCCGGCCACCGGCCAGATCGCGGGCTTCGACATCGACATCGTCAAGGCCATCGCCAAGGACATCCTGGGCGACGCGTCGAAGGTGCAGTACCTGACGGTGCCGACCGCCCAGCGCATCCCCATGATCCAGCGGCACAAGGTCGACATGGTGGTCCGCACGATGACCGATCAACTGCGACCGGATCAAGCCAAGTGGCGTTCTCCACCGCCGTACTTCAAGGCGGGCCAGCAGATGCTGGTGCCCGAAGGGCTCGACCATCACCGGGTTCGACGACTCGCCTGCGGGGCAAGACGGTCTGCACGGCGACGGGTTCGACCGGCGAGACTGCGCCAACGGCTCAGGCCAGCGGTGCGCACGGCGCCAGGGTGCTGACGGTCGACAACCAGCTCGACTGCCTGGTGCGGCTGCAACTGGGTCTGGCGGACGCGGTGTTCACCGACAACGCGCTGGCCGCGGGGCAGGCCGCCCAGGACCCGTCGATGCACCTGGTGGGCCGCCCGGTCACCCCGGAGCCGTACGGTGTGGCGATGAACCTCGACGCGACACCGATCTGGTCCGCCGGGTCAACCAGGTGCTGGACGCCTACCGCGCGGGCGGGCCGGACAGCCCGTGGATGCGGTCGTACCACACAGTGGCTGGCCGCGGACCTGCCGGGGATCACGGGGCCGCCCCCGCCGCAGTACAAGTGACGACGACGCCAGAGGACACGAGCGGCACGAGCGACGGTCGCCGAGCGACGCGGCAGCGCACGCGGACGACGGGAAGAGGGTGTGATGGCGGTCGCGGGACCTTCCGGTCCGGTGATGGGCCGGGAGGAGGTGGACCGCGCCCTGGCGCGGCTCGGCGCCGAGCACGAGGCGATCGAGTCCTCGCTGCTCGCCCTGCAGGACCACCCGGGCCGCCGGCTGCTGGAGGGCGCCGAGCTCACCGGTGTCACCAAGGAGCGCTGGGCCGCACGACCGACGCGGCGATCACCGCTGCTGTGGGCCCACTTCGAGGCGTACGCCGGCGCGCTGGCGCGACGGCCCGCGAGCTGCGGGCCCGGCGCCGCTGGCCCACCCAGACCGAGCTGGCGCGAGCTGACCGAACTGCTGCGCGGCGACGGGGTGACCGTGACCGGCGCCGACGTGCCGGACGCACGCCCGCTCGCTGACCGGCCCGGCCCGGCTGACGGAGCAGCTCAGCCTGGACGAGCTGCTGCGAGCGGATGAACGGCTGGTACGACCAGGCGATGGAGACGGTGGCCGCCGCCGACGCGGTCTGGTCCGCGCTGCCCGCCCGGATAGACCTGCTGGCCGCCGAGACCCAGCGGGTGCGCTCGCTGGCGCACTCCGTGGGCGTGCGCCCCGGCGAGCACCCGTCGGGCGACGACCTGGAGCAGCTCGTCGGCGAGCTGACGGAGCTGCGCGCCCGTACGGTCTCCGACCCGCTGGCCTTCTGGCTGCCGCGCGGCCGCGCGGCCCCGGGGCGGCGCCCGGACACCGCCGCGCTACGAGCGAGGCCGGCACGCCGGCTGGAGGACATCCGCCGCGAGGTCGAGGCGGTGCTGCACGTCCGGGACGACGCCGAGCACCGGCTGATGCGGCTGCGCGACGTGCTGTCCCGCGCCGACCGCACCCTGACCGAGGCGCGCGCCGCCCGCGGTCGAGGTGCTGGCGAAGATCGCCGCCTCCGAGGTGCCCGCGGTCAGCGGCCCGGCCGACGGCGCTGCACGAACAGCTCGCGGCGGCCGAGGAGTTCCGCGCGCGGCGCGCAGTGGCACCGGCTCTCCCCGCTGCTGGACGGGCTGGAGGAGCACGCCGACGAGGAACTGCTGCGGGCCCGCGACTCGTTGACCGCGGTGACCGCGCCGCTGGCGGTGCGCGCCGAACTGCGCGGCCGGCTGGACGCCTACCGGGCGAAGGTGGCCCGGCTCGGCATGGCCGAGGACCCGCTGCTCATCGAACGGTACGACCAGGCCCGCCGGCTGCTGTGGAGCGCGCCCTGCGATCTGCGCCGCGGCCGAGCGGGCGGTGCAGCGCTACCAGCAGGCCGTCGCGGAGATCGGCGCACGCCCGTACCCCGACCGACCGCGCGGAGTCGGGATGACCGGCGCGCGGAGCCGGCGGGGCGCGGCGGCAGGACGGACGACCAAGCGGTGACGGCAGCGGTGCCGGGGAAAGACTGAGGGGGAAACCGTGACCAAGTGCCAGCGGCCCGGCTGCGACGGGACCTTGGAGGACATGGGCGGCGGCGAGCTGTACTGCGACACCTGCGGGCTGGCGCCGCTGCCGGCCGGGTCGCGCCGGCGGCGCCGTGCCGGGCGCGCGCTCCGGCGCCGACTCCGGCCGGTCCGCCGGCACGGGCCCGTCGGGTTCGTCGGCCGCCTCGGCCCCCTCGGCCGCCCTCGGTCCAGTCGGTCCCGTCGACGTCGCGCTCGTCCAGTCCTCCTCCCGGCGTCCCGCCGCTCGGTCTCGGGGCGGCTGTCGCGGGCTCACCGGTCCGGCCGCCGGGCCGGTCGGTGTCGGTGCGCAGTTCCCGTACCGACGCCAGCGGTCCCACCCGCGGCAAGCTCGGCGCGGGCCTGGTGTCGGTGCCGGCGATGCCGCGGCCGGACCCGGCCGGCGGCGGTGCTGGAGAACCCGGAGGTGCCCGAGCGCAAGCGGTTCTGCAGCCGCGGCGAGTGCGGGGCGCCGGTGGGCCGCAGCCGCGGCGGGCGGCCGGGCCGCACCGAGGGCTTCTGCACCAAGTGCGGCCACCCGTACTCCTTCACGCCCAAGCTCCGCACGGGCGACATCGTGCACGGCCAGTACGACGTGGTGGGCTGCCTGGCGCACGGCGGGCTCGGCTGGATCTACCTGGCCGTGGACCGGGCGGTCTCCGACCGCTGGGTGGTGCTCAAGGGCCTGCTGGACACCGGCGACCAGGACGCGCTGGCCGCGGCGGTCTCCGAGCGGCGCTTCCTCGCCGAGATCGAGCACCCCAACATCGTGCGGATCTACAACTTCGTCGAGCACCTCGACCAGCGCACCGGCACCCTCGACGGCTACATCGTCATGGAGTACGTCGGCGGCAAGTCGCTCAAGGAGATCGCCAACGAGCGCCGCACTCCGGACGGCAAGCGGGAGCCGCTGCCGGTCGACGCAGGCCATCGCGTTCGCCATCGAGGCCCTGGAGGCCCTCGGCCACCTGCACAGCCGCAACCTGCTCTACTGCGACTTCAAGGTCGACAACGCGATCCAGACCGAGGACCGCCTCGAACTGATCGACATGGGCGCGGTGCGCCGGATGGACGACGCCGAGTCCGCGATCTACGGCACGGTCGGCTACCAGGCGCCCGAGGTCGCCGAGGTCGGCCCGTCGGTCGCCTCCGACCTGTACACGGTGGCGCGCACCCTGGCCGTGCTGACCTTCGACTTCCAGGGCTACACGAACGTCTTCGTCGACAGCCTGCCCGACCCGGAGCAACATCGAGGTCTTCCGGCGGTACGAGTCGTTCTACCGGCTGCTGGTCCGTGCCACCGACCCCGACCCGGCCAACCGGTTCGCCTCGGCGGCGGAGATGTCCGACCAGCTGCTCGGCGTGCTGCGGGAGGTCGTCGCCATGGAGACGGGCAGCCCGCGGCCCGCCCTGTCCACCCTGTTCGGCCCCGAACTTCGGGTGGTCGACACCGAGTTGGTGCGGCCGGCGACCGGCGACACCTCGGTGCTGGGCGCCGACCGGCGCGGAGCGGGCCCGCCGCAAGCGGGACAAGGGCACCCGGGGCGGCCCGGCGCTGCCGCCGGTCCCCGCGCTGCCGCCGCAGGCCGCGCCCGGCGCCGCCGGCCGCGATCCGTCCCGCCCGGTGGTCTCCCGGCTGGACACGGCCTCGGCCGTCCTGGCCCTGCCGGTGCCGCACGTGGACCCGGGCGACCCCAACGCCGGTTTCCTGGCGGGCCTGGCGGCCGCCGCCCCGGCCGAGATGGTCTCCGCCCTGCAGGCGGCGCCGCAGGACTCGGTGGAGAAGCGGCTGCGCGAGGTGCGGGCCCGCCTCGAACTGGGCGACGCCGAGGGCGCGCGGCTGGTCCTGGACACCCTCACCGGCCCGGACGGCGCCGACGCCGGCAGCGACTGGCGGGTGGTGTGGCACCGCGGGCTGACCGCGCTGTGCACCGGCGACCACGACACGGCCGCCCGCAGCTTCGACGCGGTCTACGACGCCTTCCCGGGCGAGCCCGCGCCCAAGCTGGCGCTGGGGGTGTGCGCGGAGGTGCTGGGCCAGCTGGACAACGCCGCCGAGTACTACGGCCTGGTGTGGGCGACCGACCAGAGCTACGTGAGCGCGGCCTTCGGGCTGGCCCGGGTGCTGCTGGAGTCCGGCGATCGGGCCGGCGCGGTGCGGGCGCTGGAGTCGGTGCCCGAGTCGTCCATCCACTTCACGGCCGCGCGGGTGGCGGCGGTGCGGGCCCGGCTGCGCGACCGCGCGCCCCAGGAGCCGCTGCTGTCGGACCTGCACGCGGCCGCGCACCAGGTGGAGGACCTCCAGCGGCAGGGCCTGGACTCCGACCGGCGCGAGCAGCTGGCCACGGAGGTGCTGGGCAGCGCCCTGGACTGGGTGCTGGCCGGCAGATCGGGGGAGGGCGCGGCCCGGGCGGCGGGGGCCGGCTCCGTGCTCGGCTCCCCGCTCGACGAGCGCGGGCTGCGGTTCGGCCTGGAGCGCTCCTACCGGGTGCTGGCCCGGCTGGCCCAGCAGGGCACCACGAGGATCGAACTGGTGGAGCGCGCCAACCGCTTCCGCCCCCGGACGTGGGTGTGAACCCGATGCAACAACCGCTGTCACCACCGCCCGGACCGGCGTCCTCCGCGCCGGCCGCCCGCCCCGGCCCGCCGTCGTGCCCGGAGTGCGCGGAACCCCTCGACCCCGAGGACCGGTTCTGCGGCCACTGCGGCCGCGACGTGACCGCCCGGGCGCCGCAGTCGGCCCCGAGGGCGGCACCGCGGCCGCCGGCCGCGCCCGCCGCGCCGGCGGCGGAACCCGCACGGGCCGGCGACGTGGAGGCGTACCCGCTCGCTCCCCCGGCCGGCCCGGGCCCGGCCGGCGGGCCGGACCAGCCGGACGAGCCGCAGCACGGCGACGAGACGCTGCCGCTCGGCCTGTCCGTGCCGGTGTCCGATCCGCGCGCGCCCTACGCAGCCGCCTCCGGCCCGGCCGGCGGCGCTGGCCCGGTGTGCGTGGCCTGCGGGCTCGGCGGGGTGGACGCGGACGGCTACTGCGAGCACTGCGGGCACGCCCAGCCGCGCCAGCGCGACCACCAGGAGGAGGAGTCGGCCGGCGCCGCGGCCGTCAGCGACCGGGGCCTGCGGCACCACCGCAACGAGGACGCCTTCGCGCTGACCGCCCTCGCCCTGCCCGACGGCAGCCCCGCGGTGGCGACCGTGGTCTGCGACGGCGTGTCCACCGCCCACCGCCCCGACGACGCCTCCGCGGCGGCCGCCGAGGCGGGCAGCGCGCGCCTGCGCGCCGCCCTCGAACGCGGCACGGACCACGGCGAGGCGATGCGCTCCGCGCTGATGGCCGCCTTCGACGCGGTGACCGCGCTGGCCGACGAGGACCCGCCAGGCGCGCCCGGCCGGTACAACGCGCCCGCCTGCACGTGCGTGAGCGCGATCGTCTCCGGCCCGGTCTTCACCGTCGGCTGGATCGGCGACAGCCGCGCGTACTGGATCCCGGACGACCGCGACGCGCCCCCGGCCCGGCTGACCGAGGACGACTCGTGGGCGGCCCGGATGGTCTCGGCCGGGCTGATGTCGGAGGCCGAGGCGTACGCCGACGAGCGCGCGCACGCGATCACCGGCTGGCTGGGCGCGGACGCGGTGGAGGTCGACCCGCACGTGGCGGCCTTCCGTCCGGACGGCACGGGCGTGGTCGTGGTGTGCACCGACGGCCTGTGGAACTACGCGGAATCGGCCGCGGACATGGCCGAGGCGATCCCCGCCGACGCCCGCGAGCGGCCGCTGGCCGCGGCCCGCGCGCTGCTGGGCACGGCCCTGGACGGCGGCGGCCACGACAACGTGACGGTGGCGGTGCTGCCGTTCCCGATCAGCACGAACACCGCGCCCCGCGCGGGTTTTCCCTCCGCGGAGCCCGGCCGGCCCGCGGGGGCGGACGAGCAGAGGCGTTGAGCGTTAAGGAGTGCAGGTCATGCCGAATCTTTCCAAGTCGAACGTGCCCCGGTTCTCGATCGACGTCTACCAGAACGAGTTCCTGCCCGAGGGCGGCCGCGAGGTCAACGCCATCGTCACGGTGACCGCCACCGGCGGCGGCACCTCGGGCGGCCGGCCGCTGTCCGGCTCGGGCACCAGCGCGGGCGTGGTCCTGATGGTCGACTGCTCGGGCTCGATGGAGTACCCGCCGACCAAGATGCGCAACGCGCGCGAGGCCACCGCCGTCGCCATTGACACCCTCCGCGACGGCGTGGCCTTCGCGGTCGTGGCCGGCACCCACCAGGCGCGCGAGGTCTACCCGGCCAACGGCGGCCTGGCGATCGCCGACGCGGCCACCCGCGCCCAGGCCAAGCAGGCGCTGCGCAAGCTCACCGGGGGCGGCGGCACCGCCATCGGCACCTGGCTGCGGCTGGCCGACCGGCTGCTGGCGACGGCCGACGTGTCGATACGGCACGCCATCCTGCTCACCGACGGCCGCAACGAGCACGAGAAGCCGGAGGACCTCCAGGCCGCGCTCGACCTGTGCTCGGGCCGCTTCACCTGCGACGCGCGCGGGGTCGGCACCGACTGGGAGGTCAAGGAGCTGACCGGCATCGCCTCCGCGCTGCTCGGCTCGGTCGACATCGTCGCCGACCCGTCGGGCCTGGCCGCCGACTTCCAGTCGATGATGGAGAAGGCGATGGGCAAGGAGATCGCCGACGTGGCGCTGCGGCTGTGGACCCCGCAGACCGCGCGGATCGTCTTCGTCAAGCAGGTCGCGCCCACCGTGGTGGACCTCACCGACCGCCGCGTCGAGGCCGGGCCGAACAAGGGCGACTACCCCACCGGCTCGTGGGGCGACGAGTCCCGCGATTACCACGTGTGCCTGCGGGTGCCGGCCGCGGCCCTCAACCAGGAGATGCGGGCCGCCCAGATCTCGCTGGTGCTGCCGCAGCCCGACGGCACCGCCGTGAACCTGGCCGACGGCGGCACGGTGCGCGCGCTGTGGACCGACGACATGGCCGCCTCCACCCGGATCAGCCCGCAGGTCGCCCACTACACCGGGCAGGCCGAACTGGCCCAGGTGATCCAGCAGGGCCTGGAGGCCCGCAAGGTGGGCGACGTGGACGCGGCGACCGCGAAGCTGGGCCGCGCGGTGCAGCTGGCCAGCGTGTCCGGCAACGAGGACACCGCCAAACTGCTGGCCAAGGTGGTGGACGTGGTCGACGCGGCGAACGGTACTGTGCGACTGAAGCCGAAGGTCGAGGACGCCGACGCGATGACCTTGGAGACGCGGTCGACGGTGACCGTGCGCGTGAAGAAGTAGTGGTCGGGTACGAAACAGCGGTGGGGTACGGACCGCTCACGGTGCCCGCGCACGACCTTGGAGCCGCCCCGGCGGGCGGGAGGGGGAACCGGCACCATGCCGATGTGTCCTAACGGCCACCAGTCGGAGGCCTACGACTACTGCGGGACCTGCGGGCTGCGGATCGCGGCGCCGGCCTCGTCCTACGGGACGCGGCCGCCGTCGGCCGTGTCCTCCTCGTCCACGCCGTCGTCGGTCCCGGCCTACCAGGGCCCGGCCGCCACCGATCCGCCCGGCTTCGAGGGCGCCGCGCCCGAGCAGTGCCCGCAGTGCGGCACCCCGCGGGAGGGGGCGGCGCTGTTCTGCGAGGAGTGCCGCTACAACTTCGGCACCCGGACGGTGACGGTGGACCCGTCGCCGCCGGCCCAGCCGGAGTTCCCGCCCTACGAGCGCTACGAATCGCAGCGGTCCCGGCCCTCGCAGGTCAACCGGTCGGCGGAGCCGGTGCCCTCGGGCGACTTCCTGCTGTCCCCGCCGTCCAGCGCGGTGCGGCCCGCGGGCGGCCCGCCGCCCGCCACGGCCGTACCGCCGCCGCAGACGTCACCGCCGTCGCCGGTGTCACCTGCGGGGCCCGGACCGTCCGCGCCCGCCCCGCCCACGGCTCCCGACCCGGCGGCGCGCCCCGGCCCGCACGCGGCGCCCACGGCGGTGCCCGGCCCGCCGCCGCGCGCGGGCACCGCGTGGACGGCGGTGGTCGCCGCCGACCGGATGTACTTCACCGCGATGATGGCCCGCAGCGGGCCGGAGGCGGAGGGCCTGTACTTCCCGGCGTTCTCCCCCGAACTCCAGGTGCCGCTGACCGGCAACCAGGTCACCATCGGGCGGCGCCGGCAGAGCGGCGGCAAGGCGCCCGACATCGACCTGGCGCGGGCGCCGGAGGACCCGGGCGTCTCGCACCAGCACGCGGTCCTCGTCCAGCAGCCCGACGGCGGCTGGGCCGTGGTCGACCAGGGCTCCACCAACGGCACCACCGTCAACCTCGACGAGGAACCGATCCGCCCGTTCACACCGGTGCCGCTGGGCGAGGGCGACCGGGTGCACGTGGGCGCCTGGACGACGATCACGGTCCGCCGGGTGTGACGGTCGGCTCGGGCAGGCCGTGGCGTGGCGTGGCGTCGCCGGCATGAGCAACGTGCGCCGACTGGACCTCGGCTGGTTCGTGCGGCCCGGCTCGGAGACGGCGGACGGGCTGCCCCGGGTGGAGCCCGCTCTCGCCTACCTGGTCGAACACGGCGGCGAACTGCTGCTGTTCGACACGGGGATCGGCACCGCGGACCCGGAGACCGACGCGCACTACCGGCCCCTGCGCCGCCCGCTGCGGCAGGCGCTGGCCGCGGCCGGGACGGCGGTCGGGAACGTCACGCTGGTGGTCAACTGCCACCTGCACTTCGACCACATCGGCGGCAACCCTCTGTTCGCCGGCGCCCCGATCCTGGTCCAGGCCGTCGAGATGGAGCTCGCCCGCGGGGGCGGGCACACCCTGGAGCACCTGGTGGACTTCCGCGGGGCGCGGTACGAGGAGCTGTCCGGGGAGGCGGAGATCCGCCCCGGCCTGTGGATCGTGCCGACACCCGGCCACACCGCGGGCCACCAGTCGCTGGTGGTGCGCCGCCCGGACGGCACGGTGGTGCTCGCCGGGCAGACCCACGCCTCGGCTTCCGACTTCGCCGCGGCCCGGCTGGCCGCCACCGCCCGCGCCGAGGGCGCCGCCCCGCCCCTGCCCGACCCCGACACCTGGCCGGACCGCCTGCTCGCCTTCGACCCCCGCCGCGTCCTGTTCGCCCACGACGCGTCGGTGTGGGAGCCGAGCTCTTAACGCGGGGGTGGCTGCGGGGAGGCGGGAGCGCCCGGGGCTCACCGCGTCGGCGCGGTCCGGCCGTGTGCGCTCAGGGCACGAGGGGCCAAGTGGCCGGGCCCGCCGGGTCGTCCCGCCACAGCCACTGCCGGTCGCCCTCGACCGTCAGCCCGTAGCAGCCGCGTCCGCCGGGCAGGCCGTCCTCGAAGAAGGAGGACGGAGAGGGCGGGGAGGAGGGGGAGGCGGCGGTCTGCGACCCGTCCGCGGGCCGAGCCGCCGCGTGCGCCCCGCGCAGGGGGACGAAGTACGCGGGCGCGGGCAGGAACCGCCCCTCCGCCCGGCCGGGCCCGCGCACGGTCAGGACGGCCAGCCCGTCGGCGATCGGCGCGAGGACGCGGCCGCCGGGCACGCACTGCTCCAGCCAGGCCGGCGGGATCGAGGGAAGATCGCAGGTCGCGACGATCCGGTCGTACGGCGCCCGGGGCGGGTGGCCGAGCGCGCCGTCCCCGGTGACGACGGCCACCGAGCGGGCGGCCTCGGTGCCGTACGCGTCGAGGTGGGCGCGCGCGGCGGCGGTGATCTCCGGTTCCAGGTCCACGGTGGTGACCGCGCCCGGGCCGAGCCGGTGGGCGAGCAGGGCCGCGTGGTAGCCGGTGCCGGCGCCGACCTCCAGCACCCGGTCGCCGTCCCGTACGCCCAGGGCCTCGCACATCAGCGCCATCAGGGACGGCTGGCTGCTGGAGGAGACCAGCGCGCCGCCGACCACGCGGATCGCGATCGGACGGTCGGCGTAGGCGTCCGCCAGCCGCCGCAGCGTCCGGCGCCGGCCCTGCCCGCCGTGCCCGGGGCGGCCCGAGGGCCCGACCGGCCCGATCAGCTCCGGCACACCGCTGCCGAAGTCGGCGACGTCCACGCCGTCCGGGACGTCGGCGGCGGCGCCCGCGGTATCGGCAGGGTCGTCGAGCACGAACAGGTGCCGGGGCACGTCCTCGAAGGCGGCCCGCCAGGCGGGGTCGGTCAGCCCGCCGCCCGCCACGATCCGCCGCACCATGCGGGCCCGCAGCGCGCGGGACACGGCCCGCGCGGACTCCTCGTACGGCCCCTCGCGCCGCCTGGTGCTCCCGGTCCCGGTCATGCCTCCATCGTGCCCTTGGGCGAGCGGTCCTACGACCTCGGACCTCCGTCCGGGCGTCTGAGACGATGGAAGGGTGAATGAGATCCCGCGCGGCACCCTCCAGGACCGGACGTTCTACGAACTCGTGGGCGGCGAGGAGACCTTCCGCCGCCTGGTGCGGCGCTTCTACGAGGGCGTCGCCGGCGACCCGGAGCTGCGCGCGATGTACCCGGAGGAGGACCTGGGCCCGGCAGAGGAGCGCCTGACTCTCTTCCTCATCCAGTACTGGGGCGGTCCGCGCACGTACAGCGACAACCGCGGCCACCCGCGGCTGCGCATGCGGCACGCCCCCTTCACGGTCGACCGCGCCGCGCACGACGCCTGGCTGCGCCACATGCGCGCCGCAGTCGACGAGCTGGAGCTCGCCCCGGAGTACGAGCGGCAGCTGTGGGACTACCTCGTCTACGCGGCCGCGTCGATGGTGAACACCCCGGGCTGACCCCCCGGCGGACGCTGTGCGTGTCCGTTCGGATACGCGCGTAGACCGGCCTGCCTCGTTCCGGTGGAGCTGCGGTCACGATCGCGTTGCGACAATCCCCCCCAACGTTCTGCACCCCCCGTTGATTTGAGAGCATCCGGTCAGTACCGGGACGGGGGGAACATCGATGACGGGGTTCGTGCTGCTCAGGGTGCGCGCGCACCGGCTTCTGCTCGCCGCGGCCCTGCTCACGGTCCTGCTGACCACCAGCGTGCTCGCCACCTTCACCGCCTTCACCGGCGCGATCGGCGACGCGGCCCTGCGCCGCACCCTCCAGCACCAGGCCGCGGACCGGGCGACCGTGGAGGGGCAGGCCGACCTCACCGGGGTGAGCGCCGCCGACTTCAAGGCGCTCGACACCCAGGTGCGCGGGCAGCTCGCCGGCGCCTTCCCGGGGATGCCGGCCACGGTCGAGGGCAGCACCCGCTCCGGCCCCTACGGGCTGCCGCTCGCGATGCGTGCGGTGGGCGCCCCCAAGAGCACCGACCCGGACCTGACACTGCTGGCCACCTTCTCCCGCTCCCGGCTCACCCTGGTCAAGGGCGCCTGGCCGCGGCCGGCGGCCAGGGACGCGGCCGAGGTGCAGGTGGCGATGCCGCAGGTGGCCGCCGACGCGCTCGGCGTCAAGCCCGGCCGGGTGATCCCGCTCGCCAACCGGCTGGGCGGCAAGGGCCTGCGGGCCGAGGTGACCGGCGTCTTCAAGCCCGCCGACCCCGCCTCCCCGTACTGGCACCTCGACCCGCTGGCCGGGCGCGGCGTCCACACCGTCGCCTTCACCACCTATGGGCCGCTGCTGGCCGACCCGGGCACCTTCTCCTCCGGCCGGGTCACGCCCGCGGGCATCTCCTGGCAGGCCGCGGGCGACTTCAGCGCCGCGCGCGCCTCCGACATCGGCCGGCTCGACAACGGCGTCCGGGAGACCATCGCGGCCCTGCACGACGGGCGGCTGACCTCGGACGCCCAGATGTCCAGTGCCCTGCCCTCCCTGCTGGACGCGCTCGACCGCAGCCTGCTGGTCACCCGCTCCACGCTGCTGATCAGCGCGCTGCAACTGGTCATCCTGGCCGGCTTCGCGCTGCTGCTCGTCGCCCAGCTGCTGGCCGAGGAACGGGCCGGGGAGACCTCGCTGCTGCGCGCCCGCGGCGGCTCCCGCGCCCGGATCGGCCGGCTCGCGGCCGGGGAGGCTCTGCTGCTGGCCCTGCCCGCCGCGCTCGCCGCGCCGCTGCTGGCCGGGCCGGTGACCCGGATGCTGGCCGGGACCGGCGCGATGGCCAGGACCGGAGTGCGGCTCGGCGACGGGAACACCGCCGACGCCTGGCTCGTCGCCGTCTGCGCCGCGCTGGCCTGCGCGCTGGCGGTGGTCGTGCCCGCCCTGCGCAGCAGCGGCTCCTACGCCGCCGAGCGCGCCGCCCGCTCCCGCCGCGGCGCCCTGCCCGGCGCGCTCCAGGCCGGCGCCGACATCGGCCTGCTGGTGATCGCCGGCGTCGCGTACTGGCAGCTGCAGCGGCGCTCCTCCGGCAGCGGCGCGCTCAGCGCCAACTCCAGCGGCGGCCTGGGCGTGGACCCGGTGCTGGTCGCCGCCCCCGCGCTGTGCCTGCTGGCCGGCACCGTGCTGGTGCTGCGGCTGCTGCCGATGGCCGCGAAGCTGGGCGAGCGGCGGGCCGCGCGCGGCCGGGGCCTGGCGCTGGCGCTGGCCGGCTGGCAGCTGTCCCGCCGCCCGAGGCGCGGCGCGGGCGCCGCGCTGCTGCTGGTCCTGGCCGTGGCGATGGGCATGTTCGCGATCGGGCAGAGCGCCAGCTGGGACCGCTCGCAGCGCGACCAGGCCGACTACGCGGTCGGCGCCGACCTACGGGTCACCGGCGTGACCACCCCGCCGTTCGGGCAGGCCGGGATCTACACCGCGGTGCCCGGCGTCACGGCCGCGGCGGCCGCGGCCCGGGAGGACCTGCTCCTCACCCAGGACCGGCAGGCCACCGCGCTGGCCGTCGACACGTCCGCGGCGGGCAAGGTCATGCGGCTGCGCTCCGACCTGGCCGGCGGCCGGCCGGTCGCCGATCTGCTGCGGCCACTGCGCACGGCCTCCGCCGCCGACCGGGCCGGCTTCACCGTGCCCGGCAGCGCGCGGAAGGTCACCTTCGCCGCGACGCTGCGGCCCGACTCCGGCGAGGCGACCACCGAGCCCGCCCAGGTGACGGTCACGGTGATGGACGGCGAGGGCGTGCCGTACGACTTCCCGGTCGGCACCCTCGTCCCGGACGGCAGCCGGCAGTCGCTCGTCCTGAACCTCACCTCGCGCGAGGGCACCTCGGGCGGCGCCCCGGCCGGTCCGCTGCGGCTGGTCAAGTTCACCGCCACCTACGTCATTCCCCACCAGCACCAGCGGCAGGAGCTGACGCTGCTCTCGGCCGAGGTCACCGGCGCGGACGGCGGCACCACGCCGCTGGCGTCGGGTGTCGGGCCGTGGAAGTCGGCCGCGGCCTTCGACGACAAGACGCTCCTCGACACACCGCGGTCGAGCCGGCCGTCGGCGGTCCGGCCGGCCGCCTCGGGGTCCCCGCTGCTGCGGGTCTCCTTCAACACCGGCCATCTCACCTTCTACCCGAACCCCTTCGACCCGGCGCCCACCGCGACCCTCCAGATGCGGACGGACGAGAAGGCTCCCCCGCTGGCCGGCATCGCCACCGACGGCTACCTCAAGGCGATCGACGCGAAGGTCGGCGACCTGGTGGCGGTCGACCTGGGCGGCGTGCAGACCGAGGTGAAGCTCGTCGGGTCCGTGCGGAACCTGCCCGGCACCGGCGGGACGCAGTCCGCCCTGGCCTCGGGCGGCGCGTCCTCGGACCTGAACGCCTCGGACGGCGACAGCGGTTCCGACGGCTCCGTGCAGGCGGCCGGCCCCGACCTGGACGCCGGGGCCCTGCTGCTCGACCTGCGGTCGGTCGACCGGGTGCTGGAGTCCCGCGACGCCCGGGTGCTGGAGCCCACCGAGTGGTGGCTGTCCGTCAAGCCCGGGCAGAGCGCGAAGGTCGCGGCCGCGCTGCGCGCCCGCACGGACGTGGACACCGTGCTCGTCCGCGACGAGACCGCCGCCGACCTGCGGGCCGATCCGCTGGGCGCGGGGCCGCAGTCGGCACTGCCGGCGGCCGTGGTGGCCGCCGCGGTGCTGGCCGCCGTGGGCTTCGCGGTGGCCTCGGTGGGCGCGATCCGGGAACGGACCACGGAGTTCGCGGTGCTGCGGGCGCTGGGCGCGCCGCGCCGCAAACTCGCCCGGATGATCGCCGCGGAGCAGGGACTTCTGGTGGTGGTCTCACTCGCCGTCGGGGTGCTGCTCGGCGCGCTGCTGACCCGGCTGGTGACACCGCTGATCGTGCTGACCGCGCAGGCCGCCCAACCGGTGCCCGCGCTGCTGGTGGTGATGCCCGTCGGGCGGCTGTCCGAGCTCCTGGCCGTGATCGTGGCCGTCCCGGTGCTGGTCGTCCTGGCCACGGCGGTACGCCGCGGCGATCCGGCGACGGCGCTGCGGCGGCAGGGGGAGGACTGAGATGGCGAGCGATCCGGCGGAGGACGCGGTGAACGCGGTGGACGTGGCGTCCCCTGGGGGCGGCGGGACGGACGGCGGCGCGGACCGCTCCCGGGGCGGGCTGCCCTGGGTGCGGGTGAGGCTGCGCACGGCCAAGGGCGCGGCGCTGGCCACCTTCGCCCTCGTCCTGGCGACGGCCTTCCTCGCGGCCGCGATGCCGCGCGCGGTGGACCGGTTCGAGGACTCCGCGCTGCGGGGCACCGTGAGCGGTTCCAAGGCGCAGGACCGCGGGATCACCCTCTCGGACACCTACGACGCGTTGAACGACCCGCAGGGCGTGGCCATGAGCCCGGAATCCCTGGACACCGTGGAGACGGAGTTCCGCGAGCTCGTCAAGCCGCCGATCCGGCTGGCCGCGGGCGGGATCTACGGCGTGCGCACCGGGCGGGAGTCCGACGTGCCGAACCCGGAGCTGCCGCGGCTGTCCCAGCACGACCCGGCGGCCGACCTCCTCGCCCAGGCCGGGGTCCCCGCGCACACCCGGGTGATCGCCGGGCGGATGCCGCACGGGAACAGCACCGGCCACGGCTCGCTGTCGGTCGAGGCCGCCGTCACCGAGAAGACCGCGCGGGTGATGCACCTGAAGGTCGGCCAGGTCATCCAGCTCGTCGGGGGCGGCCAGTCCGCGATGCGCATACGCGTCTCGGGCATCCTCGCGCCCCTCGACCCGAAGGCGGACTTCTGGCACGAGGACGACGACGTGCTGGGCCCGGTCGTCAACATGCCGTTCACCCCGCCCGGGGAGGACCCGAAGCCGTACTGGCACTTCACGCTGCTCATCGACCGCACCTCCACCGTCTCGATCCCGCTGGCGGGCAGCGGGGCGAACCTGTACTGGTACCACCCGCTGAACAGCTCGACGCTCACCGCGCACGACGTGCCGGCGGTCCAGAAGGAGCTGTCGTCCTTCAACGGCGGCCCCCTGTCCGCCCGGCTCCAGGCGGTGACCCGCTCCTCCACCATCCACGAGGTGGGCGGCCTCGACAGCATCCTCGACGGCTTCTCCAAGGACCGCACGGCCGCCTCGCCGATGCTCCTGGTCGCCGCGGTCGGGGTCGGCACGACCGCGTTCGCGGTGCTGCTCATGGCGGGCGGGCTCGCCGCGGAGCGGCGGCGCGGGGAGTTCGCGCTCCTGCGCTCGCGCGGCGGTTCGCTGCGCGGCATCGCCCGGCGGCTGGCCGGGGAGACGGCGGCCGCGGCGGTGCCCGGCGGCGCGATGGGCGTGGCGCTGGCGCTGGTCCTGCTGCCGACCCCCCGGTGGCACCTGCCGGTGCTGCTGGGCGCGCTCGTGACGCTGGTCGCGCTGGTCGCGCTGCCGCTGCGGGCGGTCCTCGCCGTGCGCAAGCCCCGGCCGAACGAGCGGGAGGACCTCGCCACGGCCCGGCCCTCGCGCCGCCGGCTGGTCGTCGAACTCACCGTCATCGTGCTGGTGGCGGGCGCGGTGGCGGCCCTGCGGCAGCGCGGCACCGGCGGGAGCGCGGGCGGGGGCGCCGACCCGTTCCTGGCCGCCGCCCCCGTCCTCGTGGCCGTGGCCGCCGCGCTGGTGCTGCTGCGGGTCTACCCGCTGCCGCTGCGGCTGCTGGCCCGGCCGGCCGCCCGGCTGACCGGCGCCGTCACGCACCTCGGGCTCGCCCGGGCCGGCCGCTCCCCCGCCACCGGCCAACTGCCGCTGCTGGCGATGCTGGTGGCGCTGACCGTGGCCTCCTTCGGCGGCTCCGTGCTGGCCGGGGTCGACCACGGGCGCGACCGCGCGGCCACCGCCACCGTGGGCGCCGACGCGCGGATGGACTCGCAGGTCTACCTGGCCCAGCAACTGCCCGCCCAGGTGCGGAAGGTCAAGGGCGTCGGGCAGGTCGTCACCGCGCGGGTCGAGCCGAACAGCGCGGACGAGGTCTTCTCCGTGCCGTACTCGGTGGTCATCGTCGACCCGGCCGCCTACGACCGGCTCACCCGGGCCATCGGGCTGCCGGCCTTCCCGCTGAAGGTGTTCAGCGACCCCGCCGCGCGGCGCGGCGGGACACTGCCCGCGGTGCTCTCCCCCAAGCTGGCGCAGCAGCTCGGCCACGGGCGCACCGTCCAGCTCATCACGGGCCTGGGCATCGCCGCGATCCGGTCCGAGGCCGTCATACCGACCACCCCGGCCACGCCCGGCCAGCAGTTCGTCATCATCTCCGCGGCCCAACTGGCCGCCCAGCACCCGGACTCGGCGAAGTTCCAGCAGTACACGGACATCACCACCCTGCTGGCGATGGCCGCTCCCGGGCAGCGGATCGACGGGAAGGCGCTGATCGCGGCCGGGGCGCACTCGACCACGACCGTGAGCGTGCTGCTGCGCAGCCAGCAGCGGGCGGCGCTCGACGACAGCCCGATGCAGCACGGCACCCGCCGCGTCTACCTGGCGGCGGTCGCGGCCGGGGCGGCGTACAGCGCGCTGGCGCTGCTGCTGTCCCTGCTCCAGGCGGCGCCCCAGCGGACCGCGCTGCTGGCCCGGCTGCGCACGATGGGCATGACCCGGCGGCAGTCCCGGCGGCTGGTGCTGCTGGAGATGCTGCCGCAGGCGCTGCTGGGGTCGCTCGGCGGCGTCCTGGTCGGGCTCGCGGTGATCCCGCTGCTCGGTCCGGGCGTGAACCTGCGCGACCTCACGTTCGGGACGGGGCCGCGTACCCTCGCCCCTGTCGACTTCGGCCTGGGGCTGCGCGCCGACCCCTGGTCCCTGGCCCTGCCCTCGGCGGGGCTGCTGATACTGGCCTGCGTGGTGCTGCTGATCCAGGTCTGGCTGAGCACACGGCGCCGAGAGAGCACGGAACTGAGAGCGGGGGACCGGGTATGAGCGGCGGTTCGACGGGCAAGGACGGTGCGGGTGTGAGCGCGGCGCCGGGGAACGGTGTTGCGGATGCGGCGGCTGCGGGTTCGGCCGCGCCCGGTGCGGGTGCGCCGGGCGCGGGGGCGGGGAACGGCGTCGCGGGTTCGGGCGCCGGCGCCGGCGCTGCTGCGGCCGTGCCCAGCCTCGCCGAGCTGGAACGCCAGGCGGCCGCCCGCCGGGACGGTCCCGCCTACGGCCACGATGCCCTGATCACCTGCGACCGCCTGGTCCGCATCTTCACCGCCGACGGTGTGGAGGTGCAGGCCCTCCAGGGGCTCGACCTGCTGGTGCGTCAGGGCGAACTGATGGCCCTGGTCGGCGCGTCCGGCAGCGGCAAGTCCACCCTGCTGAACATCCTCGCCGGGCTCGACGTCCCCACCGCGGGCGCCGCCTCCGTCGGCGGCTACGACCTGCTGGCCATGGACGCCAAGTCCCGCCTGCGCTACCGCCGGGAGATCGTCGGCTTCGTCTGGCAGCAGACCGCCCGCAACCTGCTCCCCTACCTGACCGCCGCGCAGAACGTCGTGCTGCCCATGCAGCTCTCCGGCGGCCGCGGCGGACTGCGCGCCAAGCGGCAGCGGAACGCCCGCGCCGCCGAACTGCTCGACATGCTCGGCGTCGGCTACTGCCACGACCGGCACCCCGGCCAGATGTCCGGCGGCGAGCAGCAGCGGGCGGCCATCGCCGTCGCCCTCGCCAACAACCCGTCCGTCATCCTGGCCGACGAGCCCACCGGCGAACTCGACTCCGTCACCGGCGAGCAGGTCTTCGCGTCCTTCCGCACCGCGAACGAGGAGCTGGGCACCACCGTCGTCGTGGTCACCCACGACCACGCCGTCGCCAACGCCGTCCGCCGGACCGTCGCCATCCGCGACGGCCGCACCTCCTCCGAGGTGGTCCGCCGCACCGAGGTCGACGAGCACGGGCAGGAGTCCGTGGTCGCCCGTGAGTACGCCACCGTCGACCGGGCCGGCCGGCTCCAGCTCCCCCGCGATTACACCGACGCCCTGGACATCCGCTCCCGCGTGCTGCTGGAGCTGGAGCCGGACCACATCGGCGTCTGGCCGGACCGTCCCGAGGAGGACGAGGCGGCCGGTCCCCGCTGAGACCCGCCGGGCCCGCCGGCGCCGCCGCCCATGTCCACCCCGACGTGGGCGCGGACCCTCACCCCGGCGCGCTCACGCCGGGGAGACCGACAGCCCCGCGAACGCCGTCGCGCCCCGTACGGCCACCGACCCGTACCCGGCGCGCAGCCGCACCCACGGCCCCGCCGACAGCACCACCACGGGTTCCCCGGGGTTCTCCCCCGCGCCACCCGCCGCCAAAAAGCCCAACGCGTGCGCGGCGTGCACCATCCGCAGCGTCGCCCCGCTCCCGCTGCCGGGCAGCGGTCGCCGCCACAACTCCTCGGCCAGCCCGTCGAGTTCCGCCCGGGTCCGCCGCTCGGGCACCAACGCCTCGGTGCGCGACCGGAATTCGGCCACCACCCGGGCCGCCAGCGCCCGCACGGCGTCCGCGTCCAGCTCCTCCACCCGCCGCCAACCGCCGCGCGGCGGCAGCATCCCGGCCCACGCGGGACCGGTCACCGACCGCGGCACGGTGAACTCCCCGCCCGCCGCGGCCTCGCCCACCGCCTCCAGCAGGTCGCCCGCCGACACGGTCGCGTCCAGCTCCGTACCGGCCGCCCCGCCGCGCAGGGCCATGCTCTTCACGGCGAGCACGCCCCCGAACGGCGGCTGCCCGAACACCCCGAGCGCGGGCTCACCCTCCGCCGACCTCAGCCGCACCACGGCGGCCTTGTCCCAGCGGACCAGCCGTCCCAGGAAAGCGGCCAACTCCGCTTCCGCGGCGGCGGGCCCGCCGGGGCCCTCCGCCAGACCGAGCCGCACGCTCATGCCGGCACGGCCCCGTCCACGGCCCCGTCGTCCCGGTACTTCTCCAGGAACGACTTCTCCTCCGGGGTGATCCGCCGCGGCCGCTGCTCGGCCAGGTTGTACGGCACCACGACGGTCGTCGCCCGCGCGTACACCCCCAGCTCGTCCTTGACCTCGTACGCCACCGTCATGGACGCCGCGCTGATCGTCTTGACCCACGTCTCCACCAGCACCGGCTCGTGCCGGTGCACCAGCGGGCGCAGGTAGTCGATCTCGTGCCGGGCCACCACCGACCCGCCCCGGAACGACGCGCTTCCCTCACCCGGTGCCAGGCGGAACATGAAGTCGATCCGGGCCTCCTCCAGATAGCGCAGGAAAGCCACGTTGTTGACGTGCCCGTAGGCGTCCATGTCCGCCCAGCGCACCGGGCAGCGGAAGACGTGCCGCGCCATCAGCCGCGGGTCAGCTTCTTGTAGGTGGCGCGGTGCGGCCGCGCGGCCTCGACACCGAGCCGCTCCACCTTGTTCTTCTCGTAGGACTCGAAGTTGCCCTCGAACCAGAACCACTTCGAGTCGCCCTCGTACGCCAGGATGTGCGTCGCCACCCGGTCCAGGAACCAGCGGTCGTGGGAGACCACCACCGCCGCGCCCGGGAACTCCAGCAGCGCGTTCTCCAGCGAGGACAGCGTCTCCACGTCGAGGTCGTTGGTCGGCTCGTCCAGCAGCAGCAGGTTGCCGCCCTGCTTGAGCGTCAGCGCCAGGTTGAGGCGGTTGCGCTCACCACCGGACAGCACCCCGGCCGGCTTCTGCTGGTCCGGGCCCTTGAAGCCGAACGCCGACACGTACGCCCGCGAAGGCATCTCCACCTGGCCGACGTTGATGTAGTCCAGGCCGTCCGAGACGACCTCCCACAGCGTCTTCTTCGGGTCGATGTTCGACCGGCCCTGGTCCACGTACGAGATCTTCACCGTCTCGCCGACCTTGATCGACCCCGCGTCCGGCGTCTCCATGCCCTGCAGCATCTTGAACAGGGTGGTCTTGCCGGCGCCGTTGGGACCGATCACGCCCACGATGCCGTTGCGCGGCAGCGTGAACGACAGCTTGTCGATCAGCACCTTCTCGCCGAACGCCTTGTTCAGCTGGTCGACCTCGACCACGATCGAGCCCAGCCGCGGGCCCGGCGGGATCTGGATCTCCTCGAAGTCCAGCTTCCGCATCTTGTCGGCCTCGGCCGCCATCTCCTCGTAACGGGCCAGTCGGGCCTTCGACTTGGCCTGCCGCCCCTTGGCGTTGGAGCGGACCCACTCCAGCTCTTCCTTGAGCCGCTTCTGCCGCTTGGCGTCCTTCTGGCCCTCGACCTTCAGCCGGGACGCCTTGTTCTCCAGGTAGGTGGAGTAGTTGCCCTCGTACGGGATCGCCCGGCCGCGGTCCAGCTCCAGGATCCACTGCGCCACGTTGTCCAGGAAGTACCGGTCGTGGGTGACCGCGACCACCGTGCCCGGGTACTTCGCCAGGTGCTGCTCCAGCCACTGCACCGACTCGGCGTCGAGGTGGTTGGTCGGCTCGTCGAGCAGCAGCAGGTCGGGCGCCTCCAGCAGCAGCTTGCACAGCGCCACCCGGCGCTTCTCGCCACCGGACAGGGTCGTGACCTGCCAGTCGCCGGGCGGGCAGCCCAGCGCGTCCATGGCCTGCTCCAGCTGCGCGTCCAGGTCCCACGCGTCCGCGTGGTCCAACTGCTCCTGGAGCTTGCCCATCTCGTCCAGCAGGGCGTCGGAGTAGTCCGTCGCCATCAGTTCGGCGATCTCGTTGAACCGGTCCAGCTTCGCCTTGGTCTCCGCGACACCGTCCTGCACGTTCTCCAGGACCGTCTTCGACTCGTCCAGCGGCGGCTCCTGCAGCAGCATCCCGACGCTGTACCCCGGGGACAGGAACGCGTCCCCGTTCGACGGCTGCTCCAACCCCGCCATGATCTTCAGTACGGTCGACTTACCGGCGCCGTTCGGGCCGACCACACCGATCTTCGCACCGGGCAGGAAGCTCAGCGTCACGTCATCGAGGATGACCTTGTCGCCGTGCGCCTTGCGCGTCTTGCGCATCGTGTAGATGTACTCAGCCAAGAGAAACCGTCCGGCAATCGAGAGGGGCCAACAATCCGCTCCGCCCCGTGCGGGCAGATACACCCATCTTGCCGCACGCCCACCCAGTGGGGCGAATGGGTCCCGGCACACCGCGAAGGTGTGCCGGGACCCGGCCGGGAGGCGTGAACCGGTGTGCTACCGGTCTACTACTCCGCGGCCGCGGAGCCCTTCTTGCTGCGGCGGACGAAGAAGACCGCGCCGCCGCCGACGACGACCAGGGCGATGGCTATGCCCGCGATCATCGGGGTGGAGCTGCTGCTACCGGTCTCGGCCAGGTTCTCGCCGCCGGCCGGGCTGGGCTGGTTGCCCTGCGTGGTCGGCGCGGGGGCCGTCTTGCAGTCCAGCACGCCCTGGAAGGTCTTCACCGTCTTGTCCGGCAGTGTGATGTCGATCTTGTACTTCTGGTCCTCGGCGACCGGCACCGTGATCGTCTGGGACTTGCCGGGCGAGACCGTGTAGGTCTTCCCCATCAGCTGGAAGGTGAAGTCCTCGTCGCCCTGGTTGGCGGCGCTGACGTCCACCCCGCCCTTGGCGCAGTCCACCTGGGCGGAAAGGGCCGGTATCGGGCCCTTCTTGGCCCACGACAGCGTCGCCGCCGCGTCGACCGTGGTGCTGTCGGACCCGGCCAGGATCTGCGACTGGCTGGAGGTGTCGATGGCCGAGAACGCCCGGCCGATCTCGATGTCGGTGGAGGCGGAGACGGTCACCGTGCTGGAACCGTCGGCGCTGCCCGCCGGGATGTCGAAGTACAGCGGGGTGCCGTCGTGCGCGGTGGTCACCACGTTGCCCGACTTGTCGACGATCTTCGCGCCGTCGGGGGCACCCGCGCCGAGCTTGACGGTCACCGAGTCGGCGGTGGTGTGCACCGTCACCGGGCCGATCCGGTCGCCGGACTTGCCGGAGACGGCGGACGGGTTGAGCGTCAGGGACGGGTTGGGCTCCGCCAGGGTCTGCGCGTGGCTGTCCAGGTAGTCGGACAGGGCCTTCGCGTCGCTGTCGTTCGCCTGCACGTCCACCGACGGGTCGGACAGGTGCCAAATGGCCACCTGCGTGCCCGCCGCCGCCAGACCGGCGGTGAGCGGGTGGTCGAGCGAGACGCCGGCCTTCTTCAGGGCGTCCGTGAGGCCCGGCACGTCCAGCTTGGGGTACGAGTTGTTGAGGATCCAGGCGATCTTGCCGGCGTCCTTGTTGTCCCGCAGCGTCGAGTCACTCCACGGCACCTCGTTGTACGAGGCGTTGGACTCCGTGTGGTGGTTGAAGTCGATGCAGTACGTCTCGATGGTGCCGCCGCCGGCGACCCCCATCTTGAACAGGCCGGCCGCCTGGTGGTCGCTGGTGACAGCGCCGTGGGCCTTGGTGGTGGCGTAGTCGAACTGGCCGTCCGCCAGCCCCTGCAGGACCGCGGTGGCACCGCTGGCCGACGGCGTCACCGGGTCGGCGAGCGCCGAGGAAGCTCCGGCGAGCGCGCCCGCGGTGAGCAGGCCCGCGGCGACACCGGCCGCCGCCAAGCGGGCTGCACTCCGCCTACTGGTCGTGAACATGTCTAAATTCCCCTCCGGGCGAGGCACTGATGACGAATGAGGGTGGGCCTCGCCTTGCAAATCCGAGCCCCCGTGCATGCGAACGTCGAAATCCTAAGAACCACAAATCACACCGGTACCGCTGATGACAGTCAGAGGCGGTTTCGAATCTCAATCGTTACGCGCGCACCGGCATACTTATGGGATTGTCGATAAATCCTCGACCGGACCCACCCGAAGAATGCCGTCGAATACGGATGAGCCGGGCCATCACGGCGCGGCGGCGGGCACGGGCGGCGGCGCGGCCCCCGCGTCCGCGCGCACAACGACCGGCAGCGACGAGGAACGACTGAATCGCGCCACTCCGCGCGCGAGGTCGTGGCCGATGGCCGCCGCCTCCAGCTCCGCCGAGAGGTAGCGCTTGCCGTCCTTCTCGTCCTGCCGGATCCTCAACCGGCCCTGGACGACGAGAGGTTCGCCCAGACTCACCGACTCCTGCACGTTGCTCCCGAGGTTCCGCCACGCGCGCACGGTGTAGAAGCTGGTCGGCCCGTCCGTCCAGGCCCCGCGCTCGGCGTCATACCGCCGGGTCGTGGTCGCCAGCCGGAACCGCGTGACCGTGACACCGGTCGCGGTCACCTGGCTCTCCGGCTCGGTCGCGACGTTTCCCACGACGGTCACCAGGGTCTCGTTCATCGCACACTCCTTTCTCGCTCGCGCTCCCGTGCGGAGCACGACAAGACCATCGTGCGCGAAATCGGGCGTTCACGGAGAAACAAATTTGAAATTGTGGATAACCGCTCCGATGTGGATAACTTCGTCACCCGCAGGAGTGATCGGCGTGCCGTCCGGCCGGCACGGACGGCCGATGCGGGGCCGACGCGGGCACATTTCCGGCCACGACCGCGTACTGCTCGCGGACCTCGCGGTAACGCACGATTTCGGCCGCGACCGGTTCGAGCACGCCGATCCTGCCGCAGTCGGCCGCCGCGTCCCGCAGCCGCCGCTCGGCGGCCTGCCCGTACCGCCGGGCCGGGCCGCGCGCCGCGATCCGGCCGGCCCCCGCGAGCAGCGGCCCGCCGAGCCCGCCGGCCGCGATCACGGCGAGCAGCGGCCACCACGCCAGCGCCGTCCAGCCGGTCGCGACCGCGGTCAGGCAGACCGCTCCGGTCAGCGCGAGGGTCATCATCAGCCACTGCCCGGCCGCGACCAGCGACCACCACCCGGCCCACTCGGGTTCTCCCGGCCGGGAACGGTCGACCGCGGCGTCCAGCGCGGCGGGCAGGTCCAAGCCGCCGCGCCCGGCCGCGCCCCGCACCGCCCGGGCCCACGGTTCGGGCAGGCCGCGGGCCGCGTCGACGGCGAGGCACCGCACCGCTTCGTCGACCGCGGGCCGGGACGAGGTGGTGCGGGGGGACGAAAAGGGTCGGGTGGGCCGAACGGACGGGGCGGACGGGGAGGAGGGAGCGGACGAAGAAGAAGGGGCCTTCCGGACTGCGGGCCCGGTGGCCCCAGACCAGGCAGCCCCGGCAGGGGCGGTCTCGGCGGGCGCGGCCTCGACGAACGGGCGAAATCCAGCCTCCGCCCCAAGTCCGGACGTGCGCCGACCCCTTGTCCTTCGAACGAGTGAACCAGTCGATTTCCGGCCGAATCGGGAACCGGCCCCCGCGCCGTCCCGTTCACTGATCAGTCGACTCCACGGCGAGCGGCAGGCGTCCCAGGCCGCTCGTTCCCAGTCCCGTTCCGCAGACAGACCGGCTCCGGTCGCGCCCACGGCGTCCGCGAGCCGATCGGTGAACTCCTCGCGTGCGGGTTCGGTCAGCCCGACCGGACCCGCACCGACGTAGAGCGGTCGAAGCTCGCGCGCCGCGCGGTCCAGATCCGCCGCCAGCCGCCGCCCCGCCGCGGCGCGCTCGGCCACGATCTGGGCCAGCACGGCGCGCAGGTCCGGCATGCCCTGCCCGGTGAGCGCGGAGGCGGCCAGCACCACGGCTCCGGCCTCGCCGTGCTCGCACATCGCGAGCCCGTCGTCGTCGAGCAGCCGCCGCAGGTCGTCGAGGACCAAGTCGGCCGTGTCCCCCGGGAGGCGGTCCACCTGGTTCAGGACCAGCACGGTGACATCGGCGTGCCCTGCCAGGGGCCGCAGGTAGCGCTCGTGCAGGGCCGCGTCGGCGTACTTCTCCGGGTCCAGCACCCAGACGACGACGTCGACCAGCCGCAGCAGGCGGTCCACCTGCTCGCGGTGCCCGGCGGCCGCGGAGTCGTGGTCGGGGAGGTCGATGAGCACAAGCCCTTCGAGGCTCCGCTCCTTGGCACCGTCGAGGTCCGTCCCGGTCTCGCGGATGTCGCCAACTGAACAGAGTGCATCGCCCCCATCGGCCCCGGCCCGTCCCGGCCGGGGCGGAAGGGCCGTCATGTCCCGCACCCCGTAGCGGGCGTAGCGGTCCTGCGGCGCCACGCCGAGCCGGTCCAGCAGCGCGGCCGCCCGCTCCGGTTCCCAAGCGCAGGACACCGGGCGGGAGGTGGTGGGCCGGCGCACGCCGGTGGCGGAGAGCTCCAGTCCGGCCAGCGCGTTGAAGAGCGTGGACTTGCCGCTGCCGGTCGCCCCGGCCAGGGCGACCACGGTGTGGTCGAGGGAGAGCCGCCGCCGCTCCCCGACGCGCGCGAGCAGTTCCCGGCTCTCGGCCAGTTCGTCGGCGGCGATCCGGGTACCGGACAGGCCGAGCAGTTCGCCGAGGGCCACGACCCGTGCGGTCAGCGGGTCCGGCGCCGCGGGGTCGGCGGGCACGGCACGGGGTTCCAGGGCCGAGGGGGTGGCGGGCACCGGGTCACCTCTCCTTCTCGAGTACGGACAGCGCGGCGATCAGGGCGGACTGCTGCCCGCCGGGGATGTCGTAGCGGTCCACGGGTGCGAGCCGCCGTTCCCGTTCGCGGCACAGCAGTTCGGCGACGACCTCGTCGAGCCGTTCGCGGGCGACCTCGCACATCCGGAGGGCCACCTGGGCGCCGGCGGTCTCGGCGAGCAGTTCGCCCGCGAGTCGACCGGCCCGGCCGCCGAGCAGCGTGGTGGCCAGCAGGGCGGCGGTGTCCTCCGGGTCGGCGGCCGGCCGCTCCCCGGCGCGGGCCGTTCGGTCCTCGTCATGGACGAGTTCGGTGAGGGCCCGGCGCCAGCGGCGTACGCCCTTGTCGATGCGGGCGGCCGCGGCCACGCGTTCGCGGTCGGGTCGGGCCGCTGGGTCGTCCAGCAGCGCGCGGCCCGCGGGTTCCCGCCGCCATGCCTCCGCGACGCGTTCGTCGGCCGAGTCGGTCTCGGTGCGTAGGAGGGCTGCCAACTCCTCGGCGAGAGCGGCCTGGAGGGCTTCGGCCCCGCAGGCGGGGAAGCCCTGCCAGTGGGTCAGCGCCTCGCCGGAGAGCGGGGTGCCGTCGGTGATCGCGGTGGCGACGCGGGCCGTCGCCCGCGCGTAGGCGTCCTCCACGGCGCGGGAGAGCCGGAGCACGGCGGCGTGCTGGGCGGCTGAGGCGGAGGCGAGCGCGGGCAGTCGGCCGCGCAGGGAGTCGAGGGTGCCGATGACGGTGCGGCGGGCCGCGTTCTGCCGGGCGGCCGGGTCCTCGGCGCAGTGCGTCAGCCAGGTACGCAGCGCGGCCACGGTGGTCTGCGGCAACAGCCCGCCGCCGCCGGCGGATTCGGGCAGTTCCGGCACGGTGAAGCGGGGCACGTCGCCCAGCCCCGCCTTGGTGAGGAGGGCCGCGTAGTGGCGGCTGATGTCGTCGGCCACCTGGTGGGGCACGCGGTCGAGGACGGTGGCGAGGGTGACGTCGTATTCCTTGGCGGTGCGCAGGAGATGCCAGGGCAGTGCGTCGGCGTAGCGGGAGGAGGTGGTGACGAGGATCCAGATGTCGGCGGCGCAGATGAGTTCGGCGGCCAGTTCGCGGTTGCGGGTGACGAGGGAGTCGATGTCGGGGGCGTCGAGCAGGGCGAGGCCGCGCGGCAGCGAGTCGTCGGCCTCCAGCCGGAGCTCGGCGCGCTCGGACCCGGGGCGGTCGGGTCCGGTGCGGTCGTGGTCGGGGCGCTCCTGCCCGTCCTCGTCGGCCCGCGAGCGCTGCCGCACCGACCAGGTGCGGGTGAGCGCGGGCAGGACGCGGGAGTCGGCGAACCAGGCGCGGTCCTCGGGATGGCAGACGAGGACGGGCACCCGGGTGGTGGGCCGCAGCACGCCGGACGGGCTCACCCGGCGGCCGACGAGGGAGTTGACCAGGGTGGACTTGCCCGCGCCGGTCGACCCGCCGATCACCGCCAGCAAGGGGGCCTCCGGGGCTTTGAGCCGGGGCACGAGGTAGTCGTCGAGCTGGGCGAGCAGCTCCTGACGCGTGCGGCGGGCCCGGTCGGCCCCCGGAAGAGGGAGGGGGAAGCGCGCGGCGTCGACGCGGTCGCGCAGCAGGGACAGCGCGTCGAGCAGCTCGAGACGTACGTCCAAGATCACCACAATGGCAGAATGCCCCATATTGCGGAGATTTTGAAGCCTATTCCTCGCGATGTGCCCTATTCGGCCCGTTCGGCGACACAATGGGGCTGGAGGGGGCCAGGGGACAGAATGAGCCATCGGCATAACGACTGCACAACAGCAGCATTTCGACGCGTCAAAAGCGGTGCGCCTTCCGCATCCACCTGGGATTATCGGACCGCTTCACCGAACCTCCACAACATGTCACGCGGGTGAAGCACCCGGCAGCAGGCGTGTGGCGCCCTATCCTTGACCCCGGTACGAGGTCACGGAACCACCCAGGGGCGGAGACAGCCGCGGCCACTGTCCGGCCCCCGTAGCTCAGTGGATAGAGCAGGCGCCTTCTAAGCGCTTGGCCGCAGGTTCGAGTCCTGCCGGGGGCACCCCTGAACGGTCGGCCCTCCCCTATGGGAGCCGACCGTTTGTGCAGGCCAGAGCACTTTTCGAGGCTTCCTCACGGGAGATCCGGATCCCGCCGAGGGCCTGGCCACAAGCCCGATCCGTCCGATGGAGGGTGGCCGAAAACGGCTGCCCACGGGCGCCCGCCCTCATGCGGCTCATGGTTTTTCGAAGTGTGACGAAGGTCACAGATTTGCTGGGGCGCCGTACTCGTGTCTGCGGCAGCACTGCCGGGCGCGCCTTACTCCAGACGCGCCGGAGGACCGGGCCGGCGAGCATCCCGCCGCCCTCTCCGGGAGAGAGAAGATCGCTCGGCTGCCGGCTCCGACGCAGCCGATCTCGCCACCGGATCGCCCCGACGGGGGAAGCCTGGCCGCCGAGGTCGCCCCGGGTGCGGGCGATCGCCGAATCGCTGCTGATCACCCCCGCGCTCAGCGCCCGTCCGGCCGTACCGGCCAGAAAAGCTCGGCCCGTCCGGTCAGACCATGCGACTGTGTGAGTTTCCGCGCGTGCGTGTCGAAGGACGAGCGGATGTCCTCGCCGTTGGGCCAGAGCATCGTGTGCTGCGACCGGTAGCAGTGGATTCCCTCGTACTTCGCCTCCCAGGCGTGGTCGCCGAACGGCTCGGCCACCGGTCGGCCGAATTCCGCTCCGCCCACGAGGGCCGGAGGCCGCGCGGACAGCTGGTGGGAATA
Organism: uncultured Actinomycetota bacterium; assembly: GCA_963756705.1. Lineage (GTDB taxonomy): Bacteria > Actinomycetota > Actinomycetes > Streptomycetales > Streptomycetaceae > Actinacidiphila. The sequence goes on from CAVWOS010000016.1 coordinate 375,296, forward strand.
GGGGAGGTCCTCCCAGCACCAGACGGGGACCTGGTCCGCGGCAGCGGCCAGTACCGCGTCCCGCGTTCGCCAGTGGTCGATGTGCTCGCCGATCGCCGCGCACGTGAGGACGCGGTCGGGCCGCAGCCGCGCGATGTGCTCGGTGACCAGGTCCGCCAGACCTTCGCAGAGCCTCGGTTCCTGAGTGTTCTCGTAAGTCGGCATGGGGCGGGTGGGATCCACCATCCACTGCCCGTCGGGCTCGGCCCGGTAGATGATGTCGAGGAACGAACCATGGAGGGCACTGGCACCCAGCCACTTCAGTGCCTGGATGTCCTCGGTGCGACGGTCGTTGACCGGGTTCTCGGTCAACTGCCATTCCTCGTGCAGGAGTTCCGCGAACAGCGAGTACGGTGGGGTCGGGATACCGGCGAACAGGGTGAGGACGGTCACCTCGACGCCTTCCGAGGCCAGCTCGAACAGTCGGCCTCCGACGGACAACACGGCGTCGTCGAGATGGGGCGAGATGGCAAGTACGCGTTGCACGATTCTCCCTTTCCTGGCAACTGACGCTCGTGTGGTGGTACGACCGACTCATCGGCCCGGGCTGGGCGAAGACCACAGCCCGCCCGGGGCACCGGATCCTCAGGCGGCTTCCCTGCGTGCGGATCAGGTCCGGCAGAGGCGGCAGCGTGTGCCTGCCGTCGGTCGGTGCCGGGACGAATGATCCCGTAGGAAGCCAGGCCACCCGCGCCCTCATGGCATCTTCCTGTAACTGCCATTGCCCGCGGGGTTGGCCGGAGCCGTAATGATCCCTGGGAATCACGCTCCGTGGCGAGAACCGAGGACGGGATTCCTCCGGCGGCCCGCCAACCCCCGAGCGCGCCGCCGGACCGCACGCACACCAGCGGCACGCGCCGTTCCCGGCGCGCCGGCGAGCCGCGGGTCCGCCGGGGGCCGACAAGGCCCCCGGCGGAGGGCGGCAAGGACGACGGCGAGGAAGGCAGTCTCTTGGGAACGGTACCGATCGGCCTGGTTTTCCCCGGTCAGGGGACCCAGCGCCAAGGCATGGGCGAACCCTGGCGTTCCACCGAGGCATGGGCGATCGTCCAGGAGATCTCGCAGCACACGGGCGAGGACGTCGAGGAACTGATCCTTCGCGCGCCGGACGAGCGGCTGCGCCAGACGGACCTGGCCCAGCTGGCCATCTTCACCGTGTCCGTGCTCGCGCTCCGCGAGGCCGAACGCCTCGGCCTGACCGATGGAGCCGTGGCCTGCGCCGGGCACAGCCTGGGCGAGTACACGGCGCTGGTGGCCGCCGGAGCGCTCACCGTCACCGACGCGGCCGTCCTGGTCGCGGCGCGGGGCCGGGCCATGCGGGAGGCGGCCGATCTGAGCCGCGGCACCATGGCCGCTCTCGTCGCTGCCCCGTACGAGGAGGTGGCCGAACTCGTCTGCGGGATTCGGGAGTCCGGGTGCCCGCTGTGGGTGGCCAACATCAACGCGCCCGGCCAGGTGGTCGTCTCCGGCTCGGAGGAGGGCGTGGAGCGGGCGAATGTCGAAAGCCGCGGTATCGGGGCCAAGTTGATCCGGGTCCCGGTCGGCGGCGCCTTCCACAGCCCTTTCATGGCCTCGGCCGCCGAGCGACTGCGGGACGTGCTCACGTCGACGCCGTTCGCGCACCGGCACCTGCCCGTCGTGGCCAACGTGGACGCCGAGCCGCACACGGACGGCGGCGAATGGGTGGAGCTGTCCACCCTCCAGCTCACCCATCCGGTGCTGTGGGAGCGCAGTGTCAGGACCCTGACCGGGCCGCTCGGCTGCGGCCGGCTGCTGGAGCTGGGCCCCGGCCGCACCCTGACCGGCATGACCCGGCGGATCGACCGGGACGTGGCCGCGCTGGCCCTGGACAGCCCGGACCGTCTGGCGGAGGCCGTCGCGACCAAGGACGCCGTGGAGGAAGCCGTGCCGGCGCCGCGCCCCGCCGAGGTGGCCAGATGACGGCGGAGGTGTCCGCCGTGTCGCGCGGGTCACGGCGGCACCCGGCCGCCCCCGCCGACGGATTCTCGCTCCGGGTGTTTCCCGGCTGCCATTTCTCTCCCAAACCTCAGCGGGACGCCCCAATTCGTGAACTCGCCGGTCGGATCACCGTGGCATCTTCCTGACGGCCGACGGATTGCGTCGCCGATCCGATGCTCTACTGATCCTCGAATATGTCTCGCCATCCTGAATGGCGGGCGCCAGTTCCCACATCCGCTTTCTGTCGGGCGAGCGGCCCCGGATTCGTGAGAGGTTCTGTCACCATGCCTACTGCCACCGAAGACCGCGAGAAGATCAAGGAAATCGTGTGCGAGATCCTCGAACTGGAAGAGGACGAGGTCACCGACACCAGCCTCTTCCGTGAGGACCACGACGCCGACTCGCTGCGCGCGATCGAGATCCTCGCGTCCCTGGAGAAGGAGTTCAAGGTGGTCATCGACCAGTCGGAACTCGCCCGGATGGTGAACCTCCAGGGCGTGTACGAGGTCGTCGCCGAGTCCACCAGCCGGTAATTCCGTTCGCTGTCCAGGCCGAGACTGGTTGGGGATTCGATGTCGACTCTCGCGGAAAATGGTTCGAGTACAACAGCTCACCGGGTGGTTCTGACCGGATTCGGGGTCTTCTCCAGTATCGGAGTGGGCGCTGTCGAGTTCGCCGAGGGACTGCGCTCCGGGCGGAGCGGTGCGAAACCGATCACGGCGTTCGACACCAAGGGCTTCGCGCACGCGAACGGTTGCGAGATCGTCGACTTCCAACCGGAACGCTGGATCCGCACCCTGGACGTGGACGAACTCGGGCGGGCCAGCCAGTTCTCGGTCGCGGCGGCACGGATGGCGATCGAGGACGCCGACCTCGACGTGGAGACGCTGCGCGAGCAGCGCGGGCTGATTTCCATCGGGACCACCGATGGCGAGTCCTTCGACCTGGACCAACTCGTCGAGAGCCAGATCCGGTTCGGTCCGGAGAACATGGACTCGACCATCGCCCGCCGGGTTCGGGCCGGGCGGCTCTCGGCGGCGGTGGCCCATGAGCTGGGGCTGACCGACGTCGAGGCCGTCACGATCCCGACCGCCTGCGCGGCGGGCAACTACGCCATCGGCTACGGCTTCGACGCGGTGCGCACCGGCGAGGTCGACTTCGCACTGTGCGGCGGCGCGGACGCGATGTGCCGCAAGACCTTCGCCGGCTTCTACCGGCTCGGGACCATCGCGCCGGAGTTGTGCCAGCCCTTCGACGCCGACCGCAAGGGCATCCTCACCGGTGAGGGCGCCGGCGTCCTGGTCCTGGAGAGCCTGGACTCGGCGCTGGCCCGCGGCGCGCGCATCTACGCCGAGGTGCTGGGCTACGGCCTGAACTGCGACGCCTACCACCAGGTGGCGCCCAACCAGGCCAGCGTGGCGCGCTGCATGGAACTCGCCCTGGAGAACGCCGGCATCAAGCCGTCCGAGGTGGACCTCATCTCGGCCCACGGCACCGGTACCAAGGCGAACGACATCACCGAGGCGCGCGCGATCCGCGAGGTCTACGGCGACCGCCCGCCGCGCGCGATCTCGATCAAGTCGATGCTCGGCCACACCATGGGCGCCGCGAGTGCGCTGGCCGCCATCGCGTGCTCGCTGGCGATCGTGCACGGCTTCATCCCGCCGACCATCAACCACGTGACCACCGACCCGGAGTGCGAGGTGGACTGCGTACCGAACCAGGCGGTCGAGGCGGACCTGCGGATCGTGCAGAACAACGGACTGGCCTTCGGCGGCAACAACTCCATCGTGATCCTAGGCAAGTACGAGGGCCCGCGATGAGCCGGCTGCCGGTCACGGGCGTCGGGGCGGTGGCGAGCATCGGCCGCGACCCCGAGGAGATCTTCACCGCGCTGTGCGCCGGCCGCGAGGGACGTCATCCGCTGCGCGGCTTCAACCGCGACTGGTACAACGCCGACTTCCTCTACGAGGTGGACAACCGGCCCGCCCCGCGGGTCGACAGGGTCGGCCGGGCCACCGACCTGCTGCTCGACGCGGTGGGCCAGGCGGCGCGGGACGCCGGCCTGGGCGACGACCTGTCCGAAGTCCCGATACTGGTCGGCACCGGTCTGCGCGAACTGCGGTCGCTGGAGTTGTGGTGGCGCGACGGCCAGGAGTTCGGGGCCGAGCGGATGCACTTCGGCACCGCGCTGCGCGAGCGCTTCGGCGCGCTGGACACCCACACCATCTCCAACGCCTGCTCGGCGTCGCTGTACGCGCTGGCCCTGGCTGTGAGCCTGCTGGAGTTCCAGGACACCGAAACGGTGATCGTCGCGGGAGTGGACGTGATCACCGAGAGCATGTTCGGGCTGTCCGACCGGCTCCAGCTCGACCCGCCGGACCGGTTGCGGCCGTTCGACCGCGACCGCAAGGGCACCGTGATGGGCGAGGGTGCCGCGGCGATCGTCCTGCGCCGTGCGGCGCCCGCCGACGGCACCGCGGTGCACGGCTGGGTGCGCGGTGTGGCCGTCAACTGCGACGCCTTCCACGCCACCGCGCCCGATCCCGGCGGAATCGCGGCCGCGGTACGGGAGGCGCACGACCGGGCGGGCGTCAAAGCCGAGGACATCGACCTGGTGATGCTGCACGGCACCGGCACCTCGCTCAACGACGCCGCCGAGGCCACCGCCCTGACCGACGTCTACGGCCCGCACATCGGCGGCCCCCTGATGACCGGGATGAAGTCCATGACCGGCCACACCTCGGGGGCCTCCGGGGTGCTCAGCCTGCTGGTCGCGCTGCGCGCCATGGGCGAGGGCGTGGTGCCGCCGATCACCGGCCTGGACAACCCGGCCGCCGAGGTGGCCGGGTTCCGAATCGTCCGCGACGCCCCCGTGGAGGAGCAGGTGGACCTCGCCCAGATCGACGCGTTCGGCTTCGGCGGCATCAACGCCGTGGCCGTGGTGGAGGCCGGCCGATGAGCACGGCGACGACCGAAGCCGCTCCGACTCGGAGCGTCGGCGAGACCATGACCGCCGTGACCGGCGTGGGCCTGGCCATGCCAGGAGTGCGCACGCCGCAGGAGTTGCTGGCTGCCAGGCCGGACGACGCCGAGGCCGTCGACCCGGCGGCCCGGCTGGGCAAGAAGGGCCTGCGCTACAAGGACCGGGCGACGCAGCTGGCGCTGTGCTGCGCCGACGAGGCGCTGCGTGACGCCGGGCTGCTCGGCGATGACGGGCTGACCGTGCCGGGCGAGAGCGTCGCCGTGCTGATCGCCTCCAACTACGGGAACGTGGACACCGTCTGCGCCATCGTGGAGACGATCGCCGACGAGGGCTCCGCCGGCGGCCTGAGCCCGATGGACACGCCGAACGCGTCGAGCAACGTGATCGCGTCGACGCTGGCCGTCAAGTACGGTCTGCGCGGCCCGAACCTGATGCTGTGCAACGGTGCGACCAGCGGCCTCGACGCCGTCCGGTGGGCGGCCACGCTGATCCGTTCCGGCCGTGCCGACCGGGCGCTGGTGCTGGGCGTCGAGCCGGACAACCAGGCGGTCCGCCGTCTCGCCGGCGCCGACCGGCTGGTCGACGGCGCCGCCGCGGTGGTCGTGGAGCGGATCGGCCTCGGGCCGGCCCGCGGTGCCGTGGAGCTGGCACTGATCGGCGGTACCGCCAGGACCGCGGGTGTCCGCGGGTGCCTGGACCGGCTGGGCCCGGACGCGCCCGCGGTGTGGTTCGGCCCCGGCGACGGAAAGGATCCGGCCGACCGCACGCCGCTGCCGGGGGTGCCGCGGTACGACCTGGCGGCCGAGTGGGGCGAGTCCTCGGCCGCGCTCGGTGTGCTCCAGTGCGCGAGCGCGGTCGGCTGGTTCGCGGCCGGCGGCGACGGGCCGGTGTACGCGGTGGCCGGCCGGGACGACGACGACGCGACCGCGGGACTGGTGCTGCGCGCTCCGGACGCCGTGCGGTGAGCCCGGAGACCCGCGCGCTGCCCCCGGCCGTACGGCCCGCCGCGCCGCTGACCCCCCTGCTCGTGAGGCGCGGGCACACCGGTGACGCGCCCCGGCTGCGCACGCTGATGCTGCACGGCCTGGCGAGTGGCAGCTCGGTCTGGGACCTGCTGTGGCCGCACGCACCCGCCGCGGTGGACGCGTGGGTCGCGGACCTGCCGTGGCGCGGCGACCACGTGTCGCTGTGGGGCCGGGAGTACGACGGGCCGGACTGGATGGCGGCCTGCCTGGACGCGGTGCCCGGCGGCGTGGACGTCGTGGTCGCGCACTCCTTCTCGGCGAACCTGCTGCTCGACCACCTCAGCCGGGCGGCCGAGCGCGGCGAGGACCCGTGCGCGGCGTACGGGATCAAGGGGATCGTGCTGGTCTCGCCGTTCTACCGCCGCTCCCCCGACGACTTCGCGTGGGACGCGGTGGCCGGCATGCAGCGCAACTTCCTCGCGATCACCGAGGAGGGCATCCGGCTGCGACCGGGCAGACGGATCGACCCGGAGATCCAGCACGACATGGCCCGCCGGATCTGCGAACGGGCCGGCCTGTACGGGTGGATGCGGTTCTTCGATCTGTACCTGCGTACCCCCTGGCTGCACACCGAACTGATCGGCGTGCCCGCGCTGGTGGTCACCGGGGAGGGGGACTTCGCCGCCCCGGAGAGCGAGGCGCTCACCGCCGACCTCCCCGCCGCCCGGCTGGGGACGCTGCGTGACTGCGGCCACTACCCGATGTTCGAGCAGGCGGAGCGGTTCTCCGCGCTGCTCGGACAGTTCGTCGACAGCCTTTAGGAGAGCGATGTCCGCAACCCCGGTGAAGTCCTTGCTGAACGAGAGGACGACCGTCGTCCTGAGCCCCGGGTACGAGGGGGCCAACATCGGCACCATCATCGGTTTCAAGCACGTCAACTACCTGATCGAGAAGGCGGTCATCGAGCACTTCCGGCACTGCGGCCTGCCGGTCGGCCGCCTCTACGAGGAGAACGGCCTCGGCTTCGACGTCACCGAGATCGACTCCCGGCTGCAGACCGCCCTCGTGGTGGACGACCAGGCGTCGATCGAGGTCACCCCGGTGACGAAGGACGACGCCACCGAGCTGTCGTTCAAGGTCGTGGTCACCGTGGAGCGGGACGGCGCACCGAAGAAGGCCGTCACCTCGAAGGTCAAGGTGGCGCTGCGGTACGACGAGAACGACGTCCGCATGCTGCGGCGGCTGCCGGTCGCCGAGGGCCTGGAGCAGTTCGTCACCCCGCGGATCGGCGGCGCCGAGCCGGGCGCCGGGGTGCCGGCCACCGGCGCGGCGCTGGTCTCCGGCGGCTGCACCGACAGCGACCCCGTGCTCGACCAGTTGCTGGCGGGGGAGAACGCGTACGGCTGGAAGTTCCGCATCCCCTACCCGTACGTGCACTTCTTCGACCGCCTTCAGATGTCGGGCTACCTGCGGCTGATGGAGGAGGCCAAGCACCGCTTCGTCGACGCCCGCGGCATCTCGATCCGCACGCTGCTCGACGAGAAGAACCACATCCCGGCGGTGACGGCGTCCAAGGTGACGATGCTGGACGAGGCCCTGCTCGAAGAGGACCTGTACGTCGTCTACACCGTGGACGACATCTTCAAGAACCTCCTCTACACCTCGCGGCTGGACTACTACGTGGTGCGCGACGGCCGTCTGGTGAAGACCGCCACCGGCACGATCACGCATGCCTACGGAGTGGTCGAGAACGGCAGCAGCGGCCGGCTGGTCACCTTCGACGAGCGGGTGCTGCGTGCCTTCAACAACGAAGTGGACCAATGAGCGCCCCCGCCACGGCGCTGAGTGCCCCTCCGGCCGGTGCGGTGCGTGATCAGGTGCGGGGGCCGGTCATCACCGGGTGGTCGGCGGTGTCGCCGTACGGGATCGGGCGGGACGCCTTCGTCCAGGGCGTGAGCAGCGGACGCGCCACCGTCTCGGCACTGGACACCGAGCAGTGGTCCGGTCCCGACGAACTGGCCTGCCTGGTCCCGGACTTCGACGTCCGCAAGGTACTCGGCAAGAAGGGAACCCGGTCGATGGACCGGGTCACCGGCCTGGCCGTCACCGCCGTACGGGAACTGATCGCCGATGCCGAGGGCGCCGGCAGCCCCGCCGGTGGAGGCGAGAAGGTGGCCCTGGTGCTGGGGACCACCACCGGCAGCGCCCAGTCCATGATGGACATCACCCGCGACACGCTGGTCCACGAGAAGCCGTTCTACATCGATCCGTCGCACATCCCGAACGCGATCATGAACTGCGCCGCGGGGCAGTGTGCGATCTGGTACGGCCTCAAAGGCCCCAACACCACCGTCGCCGCCGGCCGCGCCTCCGGCCTCCTCGCCCTCAACTACGCCCGACGCCTCCTCACCTCCGGACGCGCCCACACCGTCCTGTGCGGAGCCGCCGAAGAATACTCACCCGCCCGCTCCTGGCTCGAACGCCACACCCGCCAACCCGACGAAAGCGCCACCGTCCTCGGCGAAGGCTGCGCCATCCTCCAACTCCAACCACCCCACACCCACCCCCACCCCCTCGCCGAACTCCTCACCATCACCACCGCCATCACCCACCCCAACCACATCACCACCACCCTCACCCAAACCATCCAAAACACCCTCAACCACCACCACCTCACCCCCCACGACATCTGGGCCATCTCCCCCTCCACCCCACCCGGCATCACCGGCGACCACGAACGCCACGCCCTCAACCACATCTTCAAAAACCACACCCCCCACCGCATCCCCGCACCCGGCCCCATCGGCGACACCGCAGCCGCCACCGCCACCTTCCAAATCGCCGCCATCCTCAGCCACCACCAACAACACCCCCACCCCGGACACACCACCCTCATCACCGCCATCGACCGCGACGGCGTCCTCGCCTGCGCCCTCCTACGCCTCCTATGAGAAGGGATGCCACACCCATGTCGATCTCACCGTCGGACGCCGGCACCGTCGCCGCACCGGACACCGCCACCGTGCTGGACAAGGAGGAGCTGCGGCTGACGGTCGCCGGGGTTCTCGACATCGAGGCCGCCGACCTCACGGACGAGGCGAACTTCACCGACGACCTCGAGGTCGACTCCCTGATGGCGCTCGAGGTCGTGGTGGCGCTGGAGAAGAAGTACGGGGTCAAGTTCACGGAGTCCGAACTGCGGTCCGTCGTCTCCCTCCAGCAGGCCCACGACCTGCTGCTCCACAAGCTCTCGACGTCGTGACCGCCCCCACCATCGCGGGCAGCGCGGTGCGCGTCACCGCCGGCCCGGTGCGCGCCGCCGTGCGGGTGACCCGGCCCGGCGGCGACGCCCCGGAACCGCAGCAGGCCCGCACCGAGATACGGATCGACGCGTCGGAGCCGGTCTTCGCCGGCCACTACCCGGACTTCCCGATCTTCCCCGGGGTGTGCGTCGTGGAGTGCGTACACAAGTCGGCGCTGGCCACCGCGCCGGGCGGAGCGGCCCTGACGCTGGCGGCGCTGGACTCCGCGCGCTTCCTCGGAGCGGTCTTCCCCGGTGACGTGCTCGGCGTCGACCTCACGTGGACGGCCCTGGACGACGGGTGGAAGTGCGCCGCGGTGGCGTCCACCGACCGGGGGGTGGCGGCCAAGGTCCGCCTTCGCTACCGCACGGGAGGATCCGCGTGATGGACGCGTCCGAGATCAAGCGGCTGCTGCCGCACCGCTATCCGATGCTGCTGGTGGACCGGGTGCTCGAACTCGTCCCCGGCGAGAGCCTGGTGGCGATCAAGGCGGTCACCTGCAACGAGCCCTGGTACCAGGCGCTGGACGACGCGGCGACCGTGGATCAGTTCGGCTATCCGCCGACGCTGCTGGTCGAGTCCTGGGGCCAGGCCGCGGGACTGCTGGCCGTCCAGCCGGGCACCGCGGACGCGGAGCACACCGGCCAGGTGATGCTGGCGGGCGCGATGTCGGGCGTGGAGTTCCTGCGCCCGGTCCACCCCGGGGACGTCCTGGAGCACCGGGTGCGGCTGGTGCGGGCGTTGTCCGACACCGTCATCTTCGAGGGGGAGAGCCTGGTGGGCCGCGAGGTCGTGATGCGCCTGTCCCACATGGTGATGGCGTTCCGCCCCGGCGACCGGCTGCGACCGGCCGGCGCGGCCTGAACCGTCGAACCCACCCACTCATCAGCACGGCAGGAAGGCGGCACACGTCACATGTCCGAGATCAAGGAAGCGGGGGCCCCCAAGGTCGCCCTGATCAGCGGAGGTTCGCGCGGCATCGGTCGGGCGACCGCGCTGCGGCTGGCACAGGACGGATACGCCGTCGGCTTCTGCTACCGCTCCGACGAGCAGGCGGCGAAGGAACTCGACGCGCAGATCGCCGAGTCGGGCGGCAGGTCGCTCGCGGTGAAGGCCGATGTGTCGGACGGCGACTCGGTCCGCGCGTTCGTCGCCGAGACCGAGCGGTCGCTCGGCCCGATCGACGTGGCCGTGACCTCCGCGGGCATCACTCGGGACAACCCCCTGCTGCTGATGCGGGACAAGGACTGGGACCAGGTCGTCGACACCAACCTCACGGGCGTCTACAACGTCTGCCGCGCCGTCATCTTCGAGATGATGAAGCGCAAGTCCGGCGCCATCGTGAACATCTCGTCCGTGGCCGGGGTGTACGGCCACGCCACGCAGACCAACTACGCCGCGTCCAAGGCCGGCATCATCGGCTTCTCCCGCTCGCTGGCCAAGGAAGTGGGCCGGTACGGGATCCGGGCGAACGTGGTCGCCCCGGGGTTCATCGAGACCGACATGACGGCCGACCTCGACGACAAGGTCCGCAAGCACGCGATCGACTCGATACCGCTGCGCCGCCTCGGCCGTGCGGAGGAGGTCGCCGACCTGGTGTCCTACCTGGTCTCCGAGCGGAGTTCCTACATCACCGGCGGCGTGTTCCAGATCGACGGCGGCATCATCCTCTGACGCTCAATCCACCCCCAGGAGCCCTTCCATGGCAAAGAAGAAGCCGCCGCGCTGGTACTTCTCGCTGCGCAGCCCCTACTCGTGGTTCGCCTACCGGGAGTTGACCGAACGGTACCCGGACGTGGCGGACGCCCTGGAATGGATCCCGTTCTGGGAGCCGGACGAGGTCACCCAGAACCTGCTGGACAAGGCCGACGTAGAACTGCCCATCGTGGCGATGTCCCGCGCGAAGAACTTCTACATCCTCCAGGACACGGCCAGGCTGGCGAGGGCCCGCGGCCTGAAGATGACCTGGCCGATCGACAAGGACCCCAACTGGGAGGTCTCCCACCTGGCCTACCTGGTGGCGGCGCGGGAGGGCCGCGGCCGGGAGTTCGTCGAGCACACCTACCGGGCCCGCTGGGAAGAGGCCCGGGACATCACCGCGCGGGAGACCATGGCGGAGATCGCCGTGCAGATCGGGCTGAACCCCGAATCGCTGGCGAACGCGATCGACGACGCCGCCGTTCGTGAGGAAGGGGTGGAATGCCTCATCTCCTCCTACCACGACGGCCTGTTCGGGGTGCCGTTCTTCGTGCACGGCCGGGAGAAGTTCTGGGGCGTCGACCGCCTTCGTCCCTACGTCGCCCAGTTCCGCGGCCAGGAGCTCGAAGAGGTCGAACGATCTTGGCAGGACTATGACGAGCTGCCCCGGTTCTCGGCGGCCGGCGGCGACACTGGGCACGCCGGCGGCTGCGGCTGAGAGCACGGCCGACGTTCTGCCCGCCTTCAACGTGGACCCCGCCACGCGTAGGTCCGCAGGGGCCAAGAGAACTCTTCAGCGATTTCCTTGTGAGGCGAAGAGCTATGTCCGATGTGCAGGTGCCCGCGGCGTCACCGGCGACCCTGCCGGAGTTGTTCGAGGCGCAGGCCGCCCGCACCCCGGCCGCCGTGGCGGTCAGCTGCGGCGATGAGCGGCTGACCTACCGCGAGTTGGCCGATGCCGCGGACCGGCTCGCCGCCCGGCTGCGCGCGCTGGGGATCGGCGCCGACGGGGCCGAGGACGCGGTGTGCCTCCTGATGGAACGCTCCGTGCGTCTGCCCGTGGCGATCCTGGCCGTGGTCAAGGCCGGTGGCGTGTACGTGCCGCTGGACCGCCGCTACCCCGAGTCCCGGATGCGGCTGATCATGGCGGACACCGGGGCGAGCGTGCTCCTCGTGGACGGGCCGGGGCCGTCGCACCCCACCGCTGAGGGCATGCGGGTGCTGGACGTCGGCGCCGAACCACCGCCGGGACACGGCACCCCGAACGGCGCGGAGGGCGACGGCCTCGCCGCGGGCGGGCCGGACCGGATGGCGTACGTCATGTACACCTCGGGTTCGACCGGCCGGCCCAAGGGCGTGGCGGTCACCCACCGCAACGTGGCGAGCCTGGCCGCCGACCACGTGTGGCGCGGCGGCAACCACGCCCGTGTGCTGATGCACGCCCCGCCGGCCTTCGACGCCTCCACCTACGAAATGTGGGTGCCTCTGCTGTCCGGCGGCGAGGTGGTCGTCGCACCGGCCGGGGAACTCGACCCGGACACCCTGCTGAGCACCATCCGCGAGCGCCGCGTCACCTCGACGTTCTTCACCGCCGCTCTGTTCAACCTGCTGGTCGAGCACGATGTCGCGGCGCTGGCCGGGATGCGCGAGGTGATGGCCGGGGGTGAGGCGCTGTCACCGCCCGTGGTCGCCCGGGCGCTGGCCGCGTGGCCGCGGACGGTGCTGACCAACGGCTACGGGCCGACGGAGACGACGACGTTCGCCGTCCTGCACAGCACCCGCGAGGTGGCCGACGGCACGGTGCCGATCGGTACGCCGATGGACGACACCCGTGCCTACGTGCTCGACGAGCGGCTGCGGCCGGTGCCGGCCGGCGTCCCCGGGGAGCTGTACCTCGCCGGAACCGGCCTGGCCCGCGGCTACCTCGGCCGGCCCGGACTGACCGCGCAGCGCTTCGTCGCCTGCCCGTACGACCCGCCGGGCACCCGGATGTACCGCACCGGCGACCTGGCCCAGTGGCGTGCGGACGGCACGATCGAGTACCTCGGCCGGACCGACGCCCAGGTCAAGATCCGCGGCTTCCGCATCGAACTCGGCGAGGTCGAGTCGCTTCTCGGCGCCCACGACCACATCGCGCACGCCGCCGTCGTCGCCCGCGAGGACACGCCCGGCGACAAACGGCTCGTGGCCTACCTCGTACCCGCCGCCGGTTCCGACCCGGACGCCGCCGACCTGCGCGCCCACCTCGGGCGGACCCTCCCCAGTTACATGGTCCCGTCCGCGTTCGTCACGCTGGACGAGCTCCCGCTGACGGTCAACGGCAAGCTCGACCGCAAGGCCCTGCCCGCCCCCGAGCTGCCCGCGGGCGGCACCGGCAGCCGCGGCCCGCGCACCGAGCGGGAGGCGATCCTCTGCACGCTGTTCGCCGACATCCTCGGAATGCCCCGGATGGGCGCGGAGGACAGCTTCTTCGACTTCGGCGGCCACTCGCTGCTGGCCACCCGGCTGGTGTCCCGGGTGAGGGCCGCGCTGGACATCGAGCTGCCCGTGCGGAGCCTGTTCGAGTCCCCCACCCCGGAACTGCTGGCGCGGCGGTTGGCGGGTGCCGGCCGGGCGCGGGCCCGGCTGACGGCGGCGTCGCAGCGGCCTGAGGTCGTCCCGCTGTCGTTCGCACAGCGCGGGCAGTGGTTCCTCAACCGCTTCGGCGAGAGCGACGCCTCCTACAACCTGGCGTTCGAGCTGCGGCTGGAGGGCAGGCTGGACGAGGCGGCGCTGGAAGCGGCGCTGCGGGACGTGGCCGAGCGGCACGAGAGCCTGCGCACGGTGTTCCCCGAGGTCGACGGTGTCCCCCGCCAGGTCGTCCGGGACCGTGCGGACCTCACGCTGGTCCGGTCGGCCGTCACCGAGGCGGAATGTGCCGACGCCCTCACCGCCGAGGCGGGCCGCGGCTTCGACCTGAGACGGGAACCGCCCGTACGGGCGCACCTGTTCACCCTCGCCGCCGAGCAGAGCGTGCTGCTGCTCACCCTCCACCACATCACCGCCGACGGCTGGTCGCTGACCCCCCTCACCCGCGACCTGTCCACCGCCTACGCGGCCCGCACGAACGGCCGGACACCCGGCTGGACCGCGCTGCCCGTCCAGTACACCGACTACACGCTCTGGCAGCACGCCACCCTCGGCGCCGAGGCCAACGAGAACAACGAGAACACCAGGGACAGCCCGGCCAACCCCCTGGCCCGGCAACGCGCCTACTGGACCGAGCAGCTGGCGGGCCTTCCGGAAGAGCTGGCCCTTCCCGCCGACCGCACCCGCCCCGCGGTGTCCTCCGGTCGCGGCGCGTTCACGCGCTTCCGCCTCACCCCCGGCCTCCAGGCGGACCTGACCGAACTGGCCCGCGCCAACGGCGCCAGCCTCTTCATGGTCGTCCAGTCCGCCCTCGCCACCCTGCTCACCCGCCTCGGCGCCGGCACCGACGTCCCCCTCGGCACCGTCGTCGCCGGACGCACCGACGAAGCCCTCGACGACCTCGTCGGCTACTTCGTCAACACCCTCGTCCTGCGCACCGACACCTCCGGCGACCCCACCTTCCGGCAACTCCTGGCCCGCACCCGCGACACCGACCTCGCCGCCTACACCCACCAGGACCTCCCCTTCGAACGCCTCGTGGACGAGCTCAACCCCGAGCGATCCACCACCCGCCACCCGCTGTTCCAGGTCATGCTCGCCCTCCAGAACAACCCGCCCCCGGTCCTCGACCTCCCCGGCATCAGCGGCCATATGGAGCAACGGCGGACTCCGACGGCCAAGTTCGATCTGACCTTCGACCTGGTCGAGCGGCACGGCGCGGACGGCGAACCGCTCGGCGTCGACGGCGTGGTGGAGTACAGCACCGACCTGTTCGACCGGCGGACGGCCGACGGACTGGCGCAGCGGCTGGTGCGGGTCCTCTCCGCGGTGGCGGCCGACCCCGAGCAGCGGATCGGCCGGATCGACCTGCTGTCGGCCGCCGAGAGCCACCGGGTGCTGGTGGAGCGCAACGCGACGGCGTACGACCTGCCGCGGGCGACGCTGGCCGCGCTGATCGAGGCGCAGGTGGCGCGTGCCCCGGGCAACACCGCCGTGGTGTCCGCCGCCGAGTCGCTGACGTACGCCGAACTCAACGCACGGGCCAACCGGTTGGCCCGCCACCTCATCGCGCGCGGAATCGGCCCCGAGCAGACCGTGGCGCTCGTGCTGCCGCGCTCGGTGCACGCGATCACCGCGCTGCTCGCGGTGGTCAAGGCGGGTGCCGCGTATCTGCCGGTCGCGCCCGACTACCCGGCCGAGCGGATCGCGTTCATGATCCAGGACGCCCGTCCGGCGCTGGTCGTCACCACGGACGACACGCGCCGCGACGTGCCGGCCGACGCGTCCGATCTGCTGGTGCTGGACGACGCCCTGACCGCGCGCCTCGCCGACCGGCCGGACCACGACGTGACGGACGCCGAGCGCACCGTGCCGCTGAGGGTGGACCACCCGGCGTACGTGATCTACACCTCGGGCTCCACCGGCACGCCCAAGGGCGTTGCCGTGACGCACCGGGGCATCGCCGCCTTCTCCGCCAGCGAGGTGGTCCGCTTCTTCGTCACGCCCGACAGCCGCGTCCTGCAGTTCTCCTCGCCGAGCTTCGACGCGGCCGTGCTGGAGGTGTGCATGGCGCTGCCGGTCGGTGCCGCGCTCGTCGTGCCGCCGCCGGGCCCGCTGGCCGGGGAGCCGCTGGCCGAGGTGCTGGCGAGCAACGCGGTGACGCACGCGCTGATCCCGCCCGCCGCGCTGGCCAGCCTGCCGGCCGTCGACCTGCCCGCCTTCAAGACGCTCGTCGTCGGTGGGGAGGCGTGCTCGGCGGAGCTCGTGGCGCGCTGGTCGGCCGGGCGGCGGATGGTCAACGCGTACGGGCCCACCGAGTCCACGGTCGCGGCCACCACCAGTGCCCCGCTCTCCCCCTCGCCCACCGCCCCGCCGATCGGCCGCCCGGTGTGGAACACCCGGGTGTACGTGCTGGACGACGGTCTGCGGCCGGTGCCCGACGGTGTGCCGGGCGAGCTGTACATCGCGGGCGACGGCCTGGCGCGCGGCTACCTCAACCGGCCCTCGCTGACCGGCGAACGCTTCGTCGCCGACCCGTTCGGTCCCGCCGGATCGCGGATGTACCGCACCGGCGACGTCGTGGCGTGGACCGCCGACGGCGAGCTGCGGTACGCCGGGCGCGCCGACGGCCAGGTGAAGATCCGCGGCTTCCGCATCGAACTGGCCGAGGTGGAGGCCGTGCTGGCCCGGCACGAAGGTGTCGGGGAGAGCGTGGTCGTGGTCCGCGAGGACCGGCCGGGACAGCGCAGGCTGGTCGGCTACGTGGTGCCCGCGCCCGGTGCGGCCCGCTCCGACCTGGGCGTGCTGCGCAAGAACGCGGCGCAGGCGCTGCCGGACTACATGGTGCCGTCCGCGCTCGTGGCGCTGGAAGAGCTGCCGCTGACGCCGAACGGCAAGCTCGACCGCAAGGCCCTGCCCGCACCCGATGGCGGCGGGACCGGTTCGGGCCGGGAGCCGGGCACCGAGCGCGAGCGTGTCCTCTGCGAGGTCTTCGCGCAGGTGCTCGGGGTGCCCGAAGTGAGCCTGGACGACAACTTCTTCGACCTCGGCGGCGACAGCATCGCCTCCATCCAGCTGGTCAGCGCCGCCCGCAGGGCCGGCCTGGTCGTCACCGCGCGCGACGTGTTCCGGCACCGTACGGTCGAGGCGCTGGCCCGCGCGGCGACCGTGCCGGACGAGACCGCCACCGACACCCGTGGCGCGGACCTGGACGCCGGCACCGGTCCGGTCCCGCTCACCCCGATCGTCGCGTGGCAGCGGGGACGCGGCGGCCCGGTCGGCCGCTTCAGCCAGACGACGCTGATCCGGGTGCCGGCCGGCCTGGGCGGGGAGCGGATCACGGCGGCCCTCGCCGCGCTGCTCGACCACCACGACGCCCTGCGGATCCGGCTGGACCGTGCGGCGGACGGCACCTGGGCGCTGGAGGTCCTCCCGCGCGGCGCCGTCACGGCGGACGGGTGCGTGACCCGGGTGGACGCCGGCTCGGCGGAGGGCGACGAACTGGCCGCCGTCGTCCGGGCGCGCACGGACGAGGCGCTCGACCGGCTCGACCCCGCGACGGGCCGGATGGTCCAGGCGGTCTGGTTCGACGCGGGACCCGACCGGCCCGGACGGCTGCTGCTGGCGCTGCACCACCTGGTCGTGGACGGCGTCTCCTGGCGCATCCTGCTGCCCGACCTCGCCGAGGCGTGGGAGGCGGCCCGTGACGGTCGCGCGCCGCGGCTGGAACCGGTCGGCACCTCCTTCCGCCGCTGGGCCGAGCATCTGACGGCCTCCGCCGGCGACCCGGCCCGGATCGCCGAACTCCCGCTGTGGACCGCGATGTCGGACCACCACGAGCCGCTGCTCGGCAGCCGCCCGCTGGACAGCGCGCGGGACACCGCCGGGAGCGCGCGCTCGCTCACGCGCTCCCTGGCACCGGACCGGACCGCGCCGGTGCTGACCACCGTCCCGGGCGCGTTCAACGCCGGGGTCAACGACGTGCTGCTGACCGCGCTCGCGCTGGCGGTCGGCAGCTGGAGGCGGCGGCGCGGGGGCGGTGACGACACCGCGGTGCTGCTGGATCTGGAGGGCCACGGCCGGGAGGAGTTCGCCGACGGGGTCGACCTGTCCCGTACGGTCGGCTGGTTCACCAGCCTGTTCCCGGTACGGCTCGACCCGGGCCACCTGGACCTGGGCGACGTCCGGTCCGGCGGACCCGCGGCGGGCGACGCGCTCAAGCGGATCAAGGAGCAGCTGCGCGCCCTGCCGGACAACGGCCTCGGCTACGGGCTGCTCCGCCACCTCAACCCCGACACCGCCGCGGTGCTCGCGGGCGGGACCCGGCCGCAGATCTCGTTCAACTACCTAGGCCGCTTCGACGCGCCGCAGGGCACGGACGTGCCGGACTGGACGGCGGATCCGCTGGCGGACGTGCTGAGCGGGGGCGCCGACGCGGCGATGCCGCTGGCGCACGCCCTCGAAGTGAACGCGGTGACGCGCGACACCCCGGACGGGCCGCGGCTGGAAGCGGTGTGGTCCTGGCCGGACGGGGTGCTCGCGGAGCACGACGTCCGGGTCCTGGCCGATGCCTGGTTCGACGCCCTCGACGCGCTGACCGCGCACGTCGGCCGGACCGGGGCCAGCGGCTGGACGCCCTCGGACCTTCCGCTGGTGTCGCTGTCGCAGGCCGAGATCGACTTGCTGGAATCGGAGTGGAGGAACCCCTCCTGATGACGTCGGGACCTGCTGACGCGCAGCGCGGGAAGCCGCGAGCGTCAAAGGAGGAGATCACCATGGGCACGGAGATCGGCACCCACGTGCTGGACGGCCCCCGGCACAGGACGTCCTACCTGCGGGCGGGGCCGCCGGACGGGCCGCTGCTGTTCTTCGTGCACGGGTTCCCCGGGCTCGGGGCCATGTGGCGGCCGCAGGTGGAGTACTTCGCCGCGCGGGGTTGGACGTGCGTCGCCCCGGACATGCGCGGCTACGGCGGGTCCTCGGTCCCGACGGGCGCGGCCGCCTACGCCATCGCCGAAGTCGTCGACGACATGGTCGAGCTCCACGACGCCCTCGGCGGGCGGCCGGCCGTGTGGGTCGGCCACGACTGGGGCAGCGAGGTCGTCTGGAACATGGCCGTGCGGCGGCCCGAGCGCTGCCGGGCCGTCGCCAGTCTGACCGTGCCCTACATCCCGGGCGGACTCACTCTCGGGCACCTGACGCCCCTGGTGGACCGGGACCTGTACCCCGCCGAGGTGTTCCCGCTCGGCCAGTGGGAGTACATGCAGCTCGCCATCGACGAACCGGAGTCCGTCGCCGAGGAGTTCGCGGCCGACCTCGAGGCGACCTTCGTGGTCGTGTTCCGCGGCGGAGATCCCATGTCGCTCGGCACGCCGTCGTACACCTCGATCGTCCGCGCACAGGGCGGCTGGTTCGGACCGCTCCGGCAAGCACCGAAGATGGAACGCGACGACACCGTGCTGTCCGAGGAACTGCTGGACACGCTCGTGCGGGCCTACGAGAGGACCGGCTTCCTCGGTCCGCACCGGTGGTACGCGAACGCGGGTGACAGCGTGCGACCCGGCCGGCCCGCACCCGACGACAGCCGGGTGCGTGTTCCCGCCCTGTTCGTGCACGCCTCGTGGGACCCCGCCTGCGAAACGGTCACCTCGCGGCTCGCCGAACCGATGCGGGCGGCCTGCGACGCTCTCACCGAACTCGTGATCGACGCGGGCCACTGGGTGGCCCTGGAGAAGCCCGGCGAGGTCAACGCGGGGATCGCCGACTGGCTGAGGAAGACGGTCCCGTCGGCGGCGGTGCTCGCGTAGGCGGTCGCCGGGAGGCGGCCGACGCGTGTGGGCCGTGCGCGGGCACATCCCCGCTCCCGGACGGCAAAAGGCCGGGTGGACCTGGATCCCAGGGTCCGCCCGGCCTCGTGGTGTGCCGCTTTCAGGCGGCGTCCTGCGAGACGGCGCCGCGCACTGCCACGGAATCCGCCGCGGCGTCGCGCCGGAACCGGCGGTGGACGATCGCGGCCACGAGGAAGATGGCTCCGCCGAGGGCGAAGTACGTGTCGATCGCGCTGGTGGAGCACAGGGTGTAGAGCGAGGGATGGGCGAGGCCGGTCTCCTGCTTGTAGGTGAGCCCGGTCAGGCCGTTGCGCACCAGGCCGGTGCCGCGCAGCGCGGTGTCGATCCACGCGGAGACGCCGCGCAGCAGGAGGATCACGGCGGCGATCCAGCAGCACGTGGCGAGCATCCACGCGGGGACCCGGCGGCCCCAGTCCTGGTAGAGCGCCAGCGGGACGATCGTGCCGACGACGAACATCCCGCCCGTGATGATCACGAAGATCCAGCTCGACAGGCTGTCCACCGGCGGCTCGATCGAGGACTCCGGCTCGTCGCCGAAACCGAGTTTTCCGCCGCACGCCCAGTACACGTGGAAAGCGTCGAACAGCACGACCCACACGAAAGCGACGATGGCCGTTTTACGAAGGGATTCGAAGGGCGTCGGAGCAGTGCGCTCGGTGCTGCTTTTCGTGCTCCTGGGAAAACTCATGGGACGGACTTCTCCTTGTGGACGTGACATCTTCGGATACGGCCGGCATGGCTTGACACAGTCAACGTGGACGCCGCGAACACCGTGGATAGCGAATTCACCGGTTCCAGGCTCCCAGGTCCCCTGTGGACCGGCGTCCTACTCCTGGATGATCCCGCGTCAGACCGCAGAGTCATCTTCCGACGACCACGTCCCGGAGGCATTCCTCGATGACGTCGGCGGCGGCGCTCGCGCCGCCGGCCGCGCGCATCGCGGTCCGCAGTTCGGCCAGGCGCGCGGCCACCGCGGGATCCGCGGCCAGGGACTCGACGGTGTCGCGCAGCTGCCCCGCCGTGAGCTCGCCGGCCTCGAAGCTCACGGCGACACCGAGGCGCTCGAGCAGCGCCGCGTTGCCGAACGCGTCGAACACCTGGGGCAGGACGACCATGGGGACGCCGTGGTACAGGCCCTCCAGCGTGCCCCCCATCCCGCCGTGCGTGACGAAGGCGGACGCCCGCGAGAGCACCGTCAACTGCGGTACGAAGGCGTGGAGTTCGAAGTTGGGCGGCAGTTCGCCCAGCGCCTCCGGGTCGGCCCCGGCACCCGCGACGAGCACCACCTGCCACCGCGTGCCGCCGAACGCCTCGACGCACATCCGGTAGAGGTCCGGGTCGAGCGTCAACGCCGAACCCATGCTGACCAGCAGCACCGGCCGGTCGTCGGCGGGGGGCTCCCACTGCCCGTCGTCGCGCCGCTCGTCGATGCAGTGCCCGACGAAGGTGAAGCAGTCGTCGATCCGTTCGGCGTCCTTCTGGACCTCCCGCGGAATGGTGACCAGATACCGGTCGGCGTGGCCGCGGTAGATGAACTCGTCGATGCCGAGGTCGATTCCGGCGGCGTCCAGGAATTCCCGGAAGGCCCGGCGGTAGGCGTGCCAGGCCGGCTCCTCCTCGAGCATGAGGTTGAGCAGGTCCATCTCGTCCCAGATGTCCGGCCCGAACTCGTGGGTCGGCAGGGTGCGCACCGAGGGAATTCCCCAACGCCGCGCCAGGACCTGCGCGTTGAAGGACAGGCAGTCGTAGACGATCAGGTCGGGGCGGTCGGCCTCGAAGGCGGCCGTCTGCTCCGGCAGCGACACGATCGCTTCCTGGAGATAGAGGTCGGACATGGCCGCCGTGTCACCGATGGGCCACGGCACTCCGCGTTGCATGGACGGCAGTACGGATTCGCACACGACGGGCGTCGCGCCGGCCGCGGCCGCTTTGGGGGCGAAGTCGGCGGTGGTGGCGTAACTGACCCGGTGTCCGCGTCGGACCAATTCGGACACCATGGGCACGGTCGGGTTGAAGTGCCCCGAAGACGGTATGCAGAAGAAGGCGATGTGACTGGCGGGGGAGGTCATTCCCATTATTTACCGGGTCGCGGACGTGCGCTGTCGACCCTCGGGACAGGTTCCTGCCACGCCCGGCCGGATGCGGCGAGAAGGCATTTAGCGTAACCATCCCGCTCCTTACGTCACGGCATTACCCGGCCGGGGCATCGAGGAAGTCGGGCGATCTTGGCAGGACTATGACGACCGGCCTCGGTTTCCGGCGGCGCGCGGCGACACTGGCACGCGGGGCTGCGGCTGGGGGACGGCCCGCGTCCGTGTCCTGGCCGACGCCTGGTGCGACGCGTTCGACACGTCCG
This sequence comes from uncultured Actinomycetota bacterium, assembly GCA_963756705.1. GTDB lineage: Bacteria > Actinomycetota > Actinomycetes > Streptomycetales > Streptomycetaceae > Actinacidiphila. The sequence goes on from CAVWOS010000016.1 coordinate 397,078, forward strand.
ACGCGTTGGCCTCGCACGTCGGCCGGACCGGATCAACGGCCGGACGCCCCCGGACCTTCCGCTGGTGTCGCTGTCACGGGCCGCAATCGACTTGTTGGAATCCGAGTGGAGGAACCCCTCATGACGACGTCGGGACTCGCTGACGTTCTGCCCTTGTCCCCGCTGCAAGAGGGCATCCTGTTCCTCGGCCTCTACGACGAGGGGGCGGTCGACGCCTACTCGGTGCAGCTCGGCTTCGACCTGGACGGGCCGCTGGACCCGGGTCTGCTCAAGGCCGCCGGACAGGCGCTGCTGGACCGCCATCCGAACCTGCGGGCCGCCTTCCGGCACGAAAAGCTGAGCCGGCCGGTGCAGGTGATCCCGCGCGAGGCGGCGCCGGAGTGGATCGAGACCGACCTCAGCCATCTGACCGGCGCGGCCCGTGACCAGGCGCTCCTGCGGCTCCTGGACGAGGACCGGGCCCGGCGCTTCGACCTGGCCAAGCCGCCCCTGGTGCGCTTCACCCTGGTCAGGCTGGCCGAGGCCCGCCACCACCTGGTGATCTCCCTGCACCACATCCTGGTCGACGGCTGGTCCTTCCCGCTGCTCGTCGACGACCTGTTCACGCTCTACGGGACCGCGGGCGACGCCACCGTTCTGCCGAAGGTGACCCCCTACCGGGACTACCTGTCCTGGCTGGCCGCCCAGGACCGCGAAGCCGCCGGGCACGCCTGGGCCCGGGTGCTGGAGGGCGTCACCGAACCGACGCTGCTGGCCCCGGAGGCGGGCAGCGGTGTCGCGCTCGCCCCGCGCGAGCTGACGGCCGACCTGCCGCGCGAGCTGACGGCGGCGCTGACGGCGCTGGGCCGGGCCCGGGGCTGGACGATGAACACCCTGGTGCAGGGCGCCTGGGGCCTGCTGCTGTCCGCGCTGACCGGACGGGACGACGTCGTGTTCGGCGCGACCGTCGCCGGCCGGCCGCCGGAGCTGCCGGGCGCGGAGACGATGGTGGGGCTGTTCATCAACACCCTGCCGGTCCGGGCCCGCCTGGACCCGGCCGAGTCGGTGAGCGCGTACCTGACCCGGCTCCAGGACCAGCAGACCGGCCTGATCGAGCACCAGCACCTCGGACTCACCGACATCCAGCGCGGCGCCGGCCTCGGCGCGCTCTTCGACACCCTCGCCGTCTTCGAGAACTACCCGCTGGACGCGGACGCGTTGGAGCGGACCGTCGGCGGTGTGCGCGTCTCCGGGTTCACCGGCCGCGACGCCACGCACTACCCGCTGAGCCTGGTGGCGTACCCGGGTGAACGGATCAAGCTGCGCTTCGGCTACCGCCCCGACCTGCTGAACGAGGCCGCCGTGCGGGCGGTCGCGGACCGTCTGGCACGGATCTTCGAGGTGATGGCGGCCGATCCCGAGCAGGGGACCGGCCGGATCGACCTGCTGGACGCGGCCGAGCGTGAGCGGGTGCTGGTGGAGTGGAACGACACCGCGCACGAGGTCGCGCCGGCGACGCTGCCGGACCTGTTCCAGGCACGGGCCGCGCAGGCGCCGGAGCGCATTGCCGTCGTCTTCGAGGACGAGAGGCTCTCCTACCGCGAACTCAACGCCCGCGCCAACCGCCTGGCCCGACTGCTCATCGCACACGGCGCCGGCCCCGAACGGACCGTGGCCCTGGCCGTACCGCGCTCGGTGGAGCTGATCGTGTCGCTGCTGGCGGTGCTCAAGACCGGCGCCGCGTACGTGCCGGTGGACCCGGACCATCCGGCCGACCGGATCGCGTACGTCCTCCAGCAGTCCCGGCCGGCCCTGCTGCTGACCACCGCTGCCGTCGAGGCCGCGGTCCGAGCCGTCGGCACCGACGGCACCGTCGAGACACTGGTGCTCGACACCCCGGAGGCCCTGGCCGCGCAGGCCGCGCTCCCCGGCGGCGATGTGACGGACGCCGAGCGCACCGCGCCGCTGTCCGTCGCGCACCCGGCGTACGTCATCTTCACCTCGGGGTCCACCGGCCGTCCCAAGGGCGTGGCCGTCCCGCACGAGGGCATCGTGAACCGGCTGGCCTGGATGCAGGCCGCATACGGACTGACCGAGCACGACCGGGTGCTGCAGAAGACGCCCTCCGGCTTCGACGTGTCGGTGTGGGAGTTCTTCTGGCCCCTCACCGAAGGCGCCACCCTCGTCGTCGCCCGACCCGGCGGCCACCAGGACCCCGCCTACCTGGCCGAGGTGATCCGCACCCAGAACGTCACCACCGCCCACTTCGTTCCCTCGATGCTCCACGCCTTCCTCCAGGAGGACGCGGCTGCCCACTGCACCGGCCTGCGCCGGGTGATCTCCAGCGGCGAGGCACTTCCCGGCGACCTGCGAACGCGGTTCTTCACCGTCCTGGACGCCGAACTGCACAACCTCTACGGCCCCACCGAGGCAGCCGTCGACGTGACCCACTGGGCCTGCGCGGCCGACGACACGCCCGGCCCGGTGCCCATCGGCCGCCCGGTGTGGAACACCCGGGTGTACGTCCTGGACGCCGCCCTGCGACCGGTCCCGCCCGGCACGAACGGCGAACTCCACCTCGCGGGCGTCCAGTTGGCCCGCGGCTACCTCAACCGGCCGTCGCTGACCGCCGAGCGGTTCACCGCCGATCCCTACGGCCCGCCCGGATCCCGGATGTACCGCACCGGCGACATCGCCCGCTGGACCCACGACGGCACGCTGGAGTACGTCGGCCGCGCCGACGACCAGGTCAAGATCCGCGGCGTCCGGATCGAACTCGGCGAGATCGAGACGGTGCTCGCGGCGCGCGAGGACGTGGCGCAGGTCCGCGTCATCGCCCGCGAGGACACCCCCGGTGACCAACGCCTCGTCGCCTACGTCGTCCCCGGCTCCGGCGGCGCCGCCGACTCCGCGGTCCTGCGCGCCGAACTCGCGCGGACGCTGCCCGCCTCCATGGTGCCCAGCGCGTTCGTCACGCTCGACGCGCTGCCGCTGACGGCGAACGGCAAGCTCGACCGCGACGCGCTCCCCGCCCCGGAGGTCTCCGGCAGCGCGGGACCCCGCCGACCGCGCACCCCGCAGGAGGACATCCTCTGCGGGCTGTTCGCCGAAATCCTCGGCACGGCCCGCGTGGGCGTGGACGACAGCTTCTTCGACCTCGGCGGCCACTCCCTGCTCGCCACCCGCCTGGTCTCCCGCGTCCGCACCGCGCTGGGCGTGGAACTCTCCATCCGCGCCCTCTTCGAGAACCCGACCCCCGCCCGGCTGGCCAGGGCGCTGGCCGGCGCGGCCGGCGCCAGGGACGGCGTCCGGCCCATGGTGCGGCCCGACGTCCTCCCGCTCTCGCACGGGCAGCGCGGACAGTGGTTCCTCAACCGGTTCTCCGAGGGAAGCGCCCAGTACAACGTCTTCTTCGCCGTCCGGCTGTCGGGCGGGGTGGACGCGGCGGCGCTGGAGGCGGCGCTGCGGGACGTGGCCGACCGGCACGAGACGCTGCGCACCGTCGTCCCCGAGATCGACGGTGTGCCCCGGCAGGTCGTCCAGGAGCAGCCGGACATCGTGCTGGCGCGGTCCGCGACCAGCGGGACCGGCCTGCCGGAGGCGCTGGCCGCCGAGGCGGGCCGCGGCTTCGACCTGGGCCGCGAACTGCCCTTCCGCGCACACCTGTTCACCCTCGACGAGGCCGAGCGGAGCGTGCTGCTGCTCACCCTCCACCACATCGCCGCCGACGGCTGGTCGCTGGCCCCGCTGGCCCGCGACCTGTCCACCGCGTACGCGGCCCGGACTGGGGGCGGCGAGGCACCGGACTGGTCCCCGCTGCCCGTCCAGTACGCCGACTTCAGCCTCTGGCAGCACGACGCGCTGGGCGCCGAGGACGACGCCGACAGCGCCATCGCCCGGCAACTCGCCTACTGGACCGACCGGTTGGCCGAGCTGCCCGAGGAACTCGCCCTCCCCGCCGACCACATCCGCCCCGCGCAGGCCTCGGGCCGCGGCGGCGCCGTGCACTTCGCGCTCACCCCGGAGCTCCAGGCCGGCCTGGCCCACCTGGCCCGCACCAACGGCGCCAGCCTCTTCATGGTCGTCCAGTCCGCCCTCGCCACCCTGCTCACCCGCCTCGGCGCCGGCACCGACATCCCGCTCGGCACCCCCACCGCGGGGCGCACCGACGAAGCCCTCGACGACCTCGTCGGCTACTTCGTCAACACCCTCGTCCTGCGCACCGACACCTCCGGCGACCCCACCTTCCAGCAGCTCCTGGCCCGCACCCGCGAGACCGACCTGGCCGCCTACGCCCATCAGGACCTCCCCTTCGAACGCCTGGTGGAAGTCCTCAACCCGGAGCGGTCGACGGCGCGGCACCCCCTGTTCCAGGTCATGCTCGCGCTCCAGAACAACCCGCTGCCGGTCCTCGACCTCCCGGGCGTCGAGACCGCCCACCAGCAGGTCGACATCACGACCAGCAAGGTCGATCTGTCCTTCGACCTCACCGAGATGTTCACCGAGGACGGAGCTCCGGCGGGCATCGAGGCGTTCCTCCAGTACAGCCTCGACCTGTTCGACCGGGAGACCGCGCAGTCGCTGGTCACCCGGCTGACCCGGGTCCTGGAGACCGTCGTCGCCGATCCGGCCCGCCCGCTCAGCCGCATCGACGTGCTGGACGCGGCCGAGCGTGAGCGGGTGCTGGTGGAGTGGAACGACACCGCGCACGAGGTGGCTCCGGCGACGCTGCCGGACCTCTTCCAATCGCGGGCCGCGCGGGCGCCGGAGAGCACCGCCGTGATCTTCGAGGAGGAGCAGCTCTCCTACGGCGAACTCAACTCCCGCGCCAACCGCCTGGCCCGGCTGCTCATCGCGCACGGCGCCGGCCCCGAGGAGACCGTCGCCCTGGCCGTCCCCCGCTCCTTCGAACTCGCCGTCGCCCTGCTCGCCGTCCTCAAGACCGGCGCCGCGTACGTGCCCGTGGACCCGGACTACCCCGCCGACCGCATCGAGTACATCCTCGATCAGTCCGCGCCGCGCCTGGTCCTCACCACCACGGCCACCGCGACCAGCGCCCTGGCCGGACAGACGGTGACCACCCTGGTCCTGGACGCGCCCGAGACCCTCACCGCGCAGGACGCCCACCCGGACACCGACGTCACGGACAGCGAACGCACCGGCCCGCTGACCCCGGCGCACCCGGCCTACGTGATCTTCACCTCCGGCTCCACCGGCCGCCCCAAGGGCGTCACCGTCACCCACCGGTCCATCACCAACCGCCTCGCCTGGGGGCAGGACCGGTACCGGCTCACCGACCAGGACCGGGTCCTGCAGAAGACCCCCTCCGGGTTCGACATCTCGGTCTGGGAGTTCTTCTGGCCCCTCACCGAGGGCGCCACCCTCGTCGTCGCCCGACCCGGCGGCCACCAGGACCCGGCCTACCTCGCCAACACCATCCGCACCCAGGGCATCACCACCGCCCACTTCGTCCCCTCGATGCTCCACGCCTTCCTCGAGGAGCCGGCCGCCGCCGCCTGCACGAGCCTGCGCCACGTCATCTCCAGCGGCGAGGCTCTTCCCGGCGACCTGCGCGACCGCTTCACCGCCCTCCTCGACGCCCAACTGCACAACCTCTACGGGCCCACCGAGGCAGCCGTCGAGGTCACCCACCGCACCTGCGCGGCCGGCGACCGGCCCGGCCCCGTCCCCATGGGCCACCCCGTGTGGAACACGCGGGTCTACGTCCTCGACGCCGCCCTGCGACCCGTCGCCCCGGGCACGACCGGCGAGCTCTACCTGGCGGGCACCCAGCTCGCCCGCGGCTACCTGGGCCGCCCCGGACTCACCGGCGAACGCTTCGTCGCCAACCCCTACGGCCCGGCCGGCAGCCGCATGTACCGCACCGGCGACCTCGTGAAGTGGTCGGCGGACGGCGAACTCCACTACCTCGGCCGTGTCGACGACCAGGTCAAGATCCGCGGCTTCCGCATCGAGCTCGGCGAGATCGAGACGGCCCTCGCGGCGCAGCCCGAGGTGCACCGGGCGGCCGTGACCGTCCGCGAGGACGAGCCCGGACGGCGGCAGCTGGTCGGCTACGTGGTGCCCGCGGCCGCGGACTCCGAGCTGGACACGACGGTGCTGCGCAAGGCCCTGTCCGACCTCCTGCCGGAGTACATGGTGCCGGTGGCCCTGGTGACGCTGGACGAGCTGCCCCTGACCTCCAGCGGCAAGCTGGACCGCAGGGCGCTGCCCGCACCGGAGTTCCGGTCGAAGGCGGCGCTGGTGCCGCCGCGGACACCGCAGGAGGAGATCCTCTGCGGGCTGTTCGCGGAGCTGCTCAAGCTGCCCGAGGTCAGCGCCGACGCCAGCTTCTTCGACCTGGGCGGCGACAGCATCGTGTCCATCCAGCTGGTCAGCCGCGCCCGCAAGGCCGGTCTGACGATCACGCCCCGGATGGTGTTCCAGCACAAGACGGTGGAGGCCATCGCGGCCGCCGCGGGCACGGCGGGCGGCGCGGTGAGCAAGGCCGCGGACACCAGCGTCGGCACGGTTCCGCTCACTCCGATCATGCACGAGATGCGCCAGCGCGGCGGCCCCATCGGCAAGTACTCGCAGACGACGTACCTGCACACGCCGGCCGGGATGACCGCGGAGCAGCTCGAGGCGACCGTGCAGTGCCTGCTGGACCACCACGACGCGCTGCGGATGCGGCTGGTCCGGCCGGAGGGCGGCGGCCTGTGGGAGCTGGAGGTCCGGCCCGCGGGCTCCTGCCCGGCCGCCGACCGCATCACGCGGCGGGACATCACGGGGCTCGACGCCGACGCGCGGGAAGAGGCGCTCGCCGTGGAGACCGCGGCGGCCGGCGACCGGATCGCCCCCGAGGCGGGCGCGATGTTCCAGGCGGTGTGGTTCGACGCCGGGCCGCAGGAGCACGGCCGGCTGCTGCTGGCGCTGCACCACCTGGTCGTCGACGGCGTGAGCTGGCGGATCCTGGGATACGACCTGGCGGCCGCCTGGGGCGCCGTCTCGGCCGGGCGCACGCCGCAGCTGACCGCGGTGGGGACGTCGTTCAAGCGCTGGGCCGAGCACCTCGTGACCAGCGCGCACGCCACCGAGCGCGCGCAGGAGATGGCGCTGTGGCAGGAGATCCTGGAGACGCCTGACACGCTGCTGAGCGAGCGGCCGCTGGACCCGACCCAGGACGTGATGGGCACCATCCGGTTCATCGAGCAGGAGCTGCCGACCGAGGTCACCTCCCCGCTGCTCACCACGGTGCCCAGTGCCTTCAACGCCGGCGTCAACGACGTCCTGCTGACCGCGCTGGCCCTGGCCGTCGCGGACTGGCGGCGGCGCAGGTCCGGCGACGACGACTCGGCGGTGCTGGTGGACCTGGAGGGCCACGGCCGCGAGGAGTTCGTCAAGGAGGTCGACCTGTCCCACACGGTCGGCTGGTTCACCAGCATCTTCCCGGTGCGGCTGGACCCGGGACCGCTGGACTGGGACGACCTGTGGTCCGGCGGGGAGACGGCCGGGGAGGTGCTCATGCAGGTCAAGGAGCAGTTGCGCGGGCTGCCCGACAAGGGACTGGGCTTCGGCATGCTGCGGCATCTGAACCTGGAGACCGCCGCGGTGCTCTCCGACGCGCTGCCCCGGCAGATCGGCTTCAACTACCTGGGCCGGGTGGCGGCCGGGTCGCTGGAGCCGGCGGACTGGTCGCCGGCTCCGGAGGACGTCCCGGTCCTCCAGGACGACGACGCGCCGGCGGCCCACAGCCTGGAGCTGAACGCGATCACCCGGGAGCACGCCGACGGTCTGCGGCTGGTCGCGGGCTGGGCCTGGCCGGAGATGCTCTTCGACGAGGCGGACATCCGCGACCTCAGCGAGACGTGGGCGCGGGTGCTCAAGGCGCTGATCGCGCACGTCGAGCAGGGCGGCGCCGGCGGCGCCACACCGTCCGACGTCGCCCTGGTGTCCATGACGCAGGAGCAGATCGACGCGCTGTCGGACGAGTTCGAGGACGAGTTCGACGACGAGTCCGAGGACGGCGACGAGCTGGACGACGAGCGGAGCAGCCGACCGTGAAGAGGCCCAATCGGTCCAAGGCGGCGCAGATCGAGGACATCCTGCCGTTGTCGCCGCTGCAGGAAGGGCTGCTGTTCCACGCGACGTTCGACAGCGCCGCCGACGACCCCTACCTGGTGCAGATCGCGCACCGGCTCGACGGGCCGCTGGACGCGGCCGCGCTGCGGGGCGCGGCCGAGGCCCTGGTGCGGCGGCACGCGGTGCTGCGCGTCGGGTTCCGCCAGTCCGACGACCGGGCGCCGCTGCAGATCGTGCGGCGCCAGGTCAAGGTGCCCTGGACCGAGGTCGACCTGACCGGCACGCCCGAGGACGAGCGGGAGGAGGCGTTCCGGCGGTTCGCCGACGAGGACCGGGCGCGCGGGTTCGACATGGCCCGGCCGCCGCTGATCCGGTTCGCCCTGGTCGTGATGGGGCCGCGGGAGCACCGGCTGGTGGTGACCAACCACCACATCCTGATGGACGGCTGGTCGTTGCCCCTGGTCACCGGCGACCTGTTCACGCTGTACGAACTGCTGGCGACCGGGGGCGACCCCGGCGGCCTGCCGGCGGTGACGCCGTACCGCGACTACCTGGCGTGGCTCGCCCGGCAGGACCGGGAGGCGGCCGGGAACGCCTGGCGGGTGGCGCTGGACGGGGTGGCCGAGCCGACGCTGCTGGTCGCGGACGCCGCCGGCGGGGAGGCGGCCCCTTCGGCCCACCACACGATGACGCTGCCGGAGGAGCTGACGGGCCGGCTGACCGCGCTGGCCCGCGGCCGGGGCTGGACGATGAACACCCTGGTGCAGGGTGCCTGGGGCCTGCTGCTCGCCGCGCTGACCGGGCGGGACGACGTCGTGTTCGGCACGACCGTCTCCGGCCGGCCGCCGGAGCTGCCGGGCGTGGAATCGATGGTGGGGCTGTTCATCAACACCCTGCCGGTGCGGGTCAGAGCGGATCCGGCCGAGCCCCTGGCCGCCTTCTTCACCCGGCTCCAGGACGAGCAGACCGCGCTGATGGACCACCAGTTCCTCGGTCTGACCGACATCCAGCGGCGGTCCGGCCTCGGCACGCTGTTCGACACCCTGGTGCTGTTCGAGAACTTCCCGGTCGACGCGGCGGTGCTCGACGCCGCCGTGGCCGGAGTGCGGGTCTCGAGCGCCGGCGCCCGGGACGCCACGCACTACCCGGTGACGCTCGCCGCGACGTCCGCCGAGACGCTGCTGATGCGGTTGTCGTACCGGCCCGACCTGTTCGACGCCGGCACGGTCGCCGCACTCGCGGACCGGCTGGTGCGGATCTTCACGGCGATCGCCGAGGATCCCGCCCAGCGGGTCGGCGCGTTGGACCTGCTGGACCCCGCCGAGCGGCGCCGGGTGCTGGTGGAGTGGAACGACACCGCGCACGAGGTGGCGCCGGCGACGCTGCCGGAGCTGTTCGAGGCGTGGGCGGCGCGGGCGCCGGAGCGCACGGCCGTGGTGTTCGAGGGTGAGCGCCTGTCGTACGGCGAGCTCAACACGCGTGCGAACCGCCTGGCCCGGTTGCTGGTCGAGCGCGGCGCCGGTCCCGAGCGGTTCGTGGCTCTGGCGGTGCCGCGCTCGGTGGAGCTGATCGTGTCGCTGCTGGCGGTGCTCAAGTCGGGGGCGGCGTACGTGCCGGTGGACCCGGACCATCCGGCCGACCGGATCGCGTACGTCCTCCAGCAGTCCCGGCCGGCCCTGCTGCTGACCACCGCTGCCGTCGAGGCCGCGGTCCGAGCCGTCGGCACCGACGGCACCGTCGAGACACTGGTGCTCGACACCCCGGAGGCCCTGGCCGCGCAGGCCGCGCTCCCCGGCGGCGATGTGACGGACGCCGAGCGCACCGCGCCGCTGTCCGTCGCGCACCCGGCGTACGTCATCTTCACCTCGGGGTCCACCGGCCGTCCCAAGGGCGTGGCCGTCCCGCACGAGGGCATCGTGAACCGGCTGGCCTGGATGCAGGCCGCATACGGACTGACCGAGCACGACCGGGTGCTGCAGAAGACGCCCTCCGGCTTCGACGTGTCGGTGTGGGAGTTCTTCTGGCCCCTCACCGAAGGCGCCACCCTCGTCGTCGCCCGACCCGGCGGCCACCAGGACCCCGCCTACCTGGCCGAGGTGATCCGCACCCAGAACGTCACCACCGCCCACTTCGTTCCCTCGATGCTCCACGCCTTCCTCCAGGAGGACGCGGCTGCCCACTGCACCGGCCTGCGCCGGGTGATCTCCAGCGGCGAGGCACTTCCCGGCGACCTGCGAACGCGGTTCTTCACCGTCCTGGACGCCGAACTGCACAACCTCTACGGCCCCACCGAGGCAGCCGTCGACGTGACCCACTGGGCCTGCGCGGCCGACGACACGCCCGGCCCGGTGCCCATCGGCCGCCCGGTGTGGAACACCCGGGTGTACGTCCTGGACGCCGCCCTGCGACCGGTCCCGCCCGGCACGAACGGCGAACTCCACCTCGCGGGCGTCCAGTTGGCCCGCGGCTACCTCAACCGGCCGTCGCTGACCGCCGAGCGGTTCACCGCCGATCCCTACGGCCCGCCCGGATCCCGGATGTACCGCACCGGCGACATCGCCCGCTGGACCCACGACGGCACGCTGGAGTACGTCGGCCGCGCCGACGACCAGGTCAAGATCCGCGGCGTCCGGATCGAACTCGGCGAGATCGAGACGGTGCTCGCGGCGCATCCGGAGGTCGCGCGGGCCGCGGTGATCGCCCGCGAGTACACCCCCGGCGACAAGCGCCTCGCCGCCTACGTCGTCCCCGCCGCCGATACCTGCCCGGACGGCGCGGACCTGCGCCGGCACCTCGCGCGGTCGCTGCCCGAGCACATGGTCCCCGCCGCCTTCGTCACGCTCGACGCGCTGCCGCTGACGGCGAACGGCAAGCTCGACCGGCGGGCGCTGCCGGCTCCGGAGTTCTCCGCCGGTGCGGGGGGCCGCGCGGCGCGCACCCCGCAGGAGGAGATCCTGTGCGGGCTGTTCGCCGAAATCCTCGGCGCGGCCCGCGTGGGCGTGGACGACAGCTTCTTCGACCTCGGCGGCCACTCCCTGCTCGCCACCCGCCTGGTCTCCCGCGTCCGCACCGCGCTCGGTGTGGAGCTCTCCATCCGGGCGCTGTTCGAGAACCCGACGCCCGCACGGCTCGCCGCGTGCCTGCCCGGCGCCGACCGCGCCGGCGAAAGCCTCCGGCCCGAGGCGCGGCCCGACACCGTCCCGCTGTCGTACGCGCAGCGCCGGCTGTGGTTCATCAACCGGATGGACACGGCCGGCCCGGCGTACAACCTGCCGTTCGCGCTGCGGTTGTCGGGCGGCGTGGACGCGGTGGCGCTGGAGGCGGCGCTGCGGGACGTGGCCGAGCGGCACGAGAGCCTGCGGACGGTGTTCCCGGAGGTGGACGGCGTGCCGCGGCAGGTGGTGCTGGGGGCACTCCCCCTGGCTTCGCCGGGGGCACCCCCACCCGGGCGAAGCTCTGTGGGGGCCCCTCCCAGGCGAAGCTCTGGGGGACCGTCCGGCGTCGCCCTGGCCCGGACCTGCCTCACCGAGGCCGAACTGTCCGGCGCGCTGGCCGCGGAGACCGGCCGCGGGTTCGACCTGAGCTGCGAACTTCCCTTCCGCGCACACCTGTTCACCCTCGACGGTGAGCAGAGCGTGCTGCTGCTGACCCTGCACCACATCGCGGCCGACGGCTGGTCGCTGGCCCCGCTGGCCCGCGACCTGTCCACCGCGTACGCGGCCCGGACGGGGGGCGGCGAGGCACCGGACTGGTCCCCATTGCCCGTCCAGTACGCCGACTACACGCTCTGGCAGCAGCGGAAGCTGGGGGCGCAGGACGATCCCGACAGCGCGCTGGCGCGGCAACTCGCCTACTGGACCGACCGGTTGGCCGAGCTGCCCGAGGAACTCGCCCTCCCCGCCGACCGCACCCGCCCCGCCCGGGCGTCCGGCCGCGGCGGCGCCGTCCCCTTCACCCTCGACCCCGGGCTCCAGGCCGACCTGACCCGCCTGGCCCGCACCAACGGCGCCAGCTTGTTCATGGTCGTCCAGTCCGCCCTGGCGACCCTGCTCACCCGCCTCGGCGCGGGGACGGACATCCCGCTCGGCACCCCCGTCGCGGGGCGCACCGACGAGGCGCTCGACGATCTCGTCGGGTTCTTCGTCAACACCCTCGTCCTGCGCACCGACACCTCCGGCGACCCCACCTTCCAGCAGCTCCTGCACCGCACGCGGGACATCGACCTGGCCGCGTACGCGCACCAGGACCTGCCCTTCGAACGCCTCGTCGAGGTGCTCAACCCCGAACGCTCCACCGCGCGCCACCCGCTCTTCCAGGTCATGCTCGCCCTCCAGAACAACGCGGCCGGGACCCTCGACCTACCGGGCCTGACGGTCGCGCCCGAGCCGTTGGAGACCGGCGGCGACGTCTACGACCTGTCCGTGGAACTGGTCGACGGTTACGACGCGTCGGGCGCGCCGACCGGGATCGACGGCGCGCTGTCGTACAGCCGGGACCTGTTCGACGAGGAGACGGCGCGGACGCTGGTCGCCCGGCTGACCCGGGTCCTGCGGACCGTCGCCGCCGACCCGGCCCTTCCGCTCAGCCGCGTCGACGTCCTCGACGCGGACGAACGCGACCGGATCCTGCACCGCTGGAACGACACCGCGCACACCGTGCCCAGAGCCGCGTTCCCCGCGCTCTTCGAGGCGCAGGCCGCCCGCACCCCCGGCAACACCGCCTTGGCGGACGGGCCGGTGTCGGTGTCGTACGCCGAACTCAACGGCCGGGCCAACCGGTTGGCCCGGTACCTCATCGCGCGCGGCGTCGGCCCCGAGCGGACGGTGGCGCTGGCGCTGCCGCGCTCGGTGGACCTGGTCACCGCGCTGCTCGCGGTGCTGAAGGCGGGCGCGGCGTTCCTGCCGATCGCACCGGACCACCCGGCCGAGCGCGTCGCGTTCATGCTCCAGGAGGCCCGGCCCGCGCTGCTGGTCACCACGGCCGGGTTCCGGCCGGACCTGCCGGCCGGTGCGGGGACCGAGCACGTGGTCCTGGCCGACGGGCTGTGCGCGGACCTGCCCGCGCACGACGTCACCGACGCCGAGCGCACCGCGCCGCTGACCGTGGACCACCCGGCGTACGTCATCTACACCTCGGGCTCCACCGGCACGCCCAAGGGCGTCGTCGTCACCCATCGCGGTCTGGCGAGCTTCGCCGCGACGCACGTGGAGAAGATGGGCATCGACCAGGCCAGCCGCGTGATGCAGTGGGTCGCGGTGCACTTCGACCCGTCGGTGGGCGACGTCGCCATGACGCTGACCGCGGGGGCGTGCCTGGTGCTGTCCGCCGGGCCCCGGCAGCTGGTGGGCGAGGAACTGGCCGCGGCGGTCGCCGCGGCGGGCTGCACCCACCTCTCGCTGCCCGCCGCGGTCCTGGCCACGCTGCCGGACCCCGGCGGTTCGGGGCTGCGGACCGTGCTGGTCGGGGGCGAGGCGCTGCCGGCCGACCTCGTGGCGCGCTGGGCGCCCGGCCGCCGGATGATCAACGCCTACGGGCCGACCGAGGCCACCGTGGCGGCGACCATGAGCGACCCGCTGGCGCCCGCGCCGGCCGCCCCGCCGATCGGCCGCCCGGTGTGGAACACCCGGGTGTACGTGCTGGACGAGGCGCTGGGCCCGGTGCCGCCGGGCGTACCCGGCGAGCTGTACATCGCCGGCGACGGCCTGGCCCGCGGCTACCTGGGCCGGCCGGGACTGACCGCGGAGCGCTTCGTCGCCAACCCGTTCGGCCCCGCCGGCTCCCGCGTGTACCGCACCGGCGACCTGGTGGCCTGGCGCGCCGACGGCACGCTGGAGTTCCTCACCCGCACCGACGACCAGGTCAAGATCCGCGGCTTCCGCGTCGAACCCGGCGAGATCGAGGCCGTGCTGGCCGGTCACCTCGCGGTCGACCGGGTCGCCGTCGTCACCCGCGACGACCCGCACGGCCACAGCCGACTCGTGGCGTACGTGGTCGCGGCGGACGGGGCCGGCGAGGCGGCCGCCCCGGCGGCGCTGCGCGCGTACGTGGGCGACACGCTGCCGCGCCACATGGTGCCGGCCGCCGTCGTCCGGCTGGACGCGATGCCGCTGACGTCGAACGGCAAGCTGGACCGCAAGGCGCTGCCGGAGCCGGACTTCACCGCCTCATCGGCCCCCCGCGCGCCGCGCGACGGCCGCGAGGAGGTGCTGTGCGGGCTGTTCGCCGAGGTGCTGGGCCTGCCCGAGGTCGGCATCGACGACAACTTCTTCGACATCGGCGGGCATTCGCTGCTCGTGGTCGACCTGGCGGCCCGCGTCCGGACGGCGACCGGCGCCGCGGTGACCATCCGCACCCTGTTCGACGCGCCGACGGTCGCCGGCCTCGCCGCGCGGCTGGAGAGCGGCGGCGACGACGGTGACTCGCTGGACGTCCTCCTGCCCGTCCGGTCGGCCGGTGAGCGACCGCCGCTGTTCTGCGTCCACCCGGGCATGGGCATCGGATGGCCCTACTCCGGGCTGCTGCGCGGCATCGAGCCGGACCGGCCGCTGTACGCCGTCCAGGCCCGCGGCCTGCTCGACGCCGGCGACCTGCCCGACACGGCCGAGGACCTGGTGAACGACTACGTGGACCGGATCAGGTCGGTGCAGCCGAGTGGGCCGTACCACCTGCTCGGCTGGTCGTTCGGCGGCGCCGTCGCGCAGGCGATGGCGGCCGGGCTCCAGGCGCGGGGCGAGCAGGTCGCGCTGCTGTGCCTGCTCGACTCCTATCCGCTGGACGTCAACCCGGCCGCGGACAAGCCCGACTGGCAGCAGTTCCTGGCCGAACTGCTGGAGACGGCCGGCGGCGCCCCCACCGCGCCGGACGGGCAGGCCGTGCCGCCGCTCGACGCGGCCGACGTGATGGAGGCGCTGCGCGCCGCCCGGTCGCCGCTGGCGGCGCTGGACACCGGGCAGTTGGAGAACGTCTACGCGGTCTACCGCAACCTGATCCGGATCAGCGAGGGCTTCACCCCCGGCCGGTACGAGGGCGACCTGCTCTTCCTCCGCGCCGCGACCTCGCCCGTCGACCTCGACCCGCTGTCCTGGCAGCGCTTCGTCGGCGGGCGGGTCGAGGTGCACGACATCGCCTGCCGGCACGGCGAGATGACGCAGCCGCACGCGGTGGACCTGATCGGGCCGGTGCTGCGCGCGAAGTTGAGGAGCGACACCCGGTGAGCCCGCAGACATCCGAGGAGACGACCATGTCCGACCCCGCGTCCGTCGCGGCCCCGGACCGCGCGCCCGCGCCCGTCCCGGCCGCGGCGGAGGTCCGGCTGCCGCTGACCGCCGCGCAGTCCGGCATGTGGTACGCGCAGCGCATGTCGCCGGACAGCGCCATCTACAACGGCGGCCAGTACCTGGAGATCGACGGACCGGTCGACGAGGCGCTGTTCGACGCCGCGCTGCACCAGGTGGTCCGGGAGACCGACGCGCTGCGCACCCGGTTCGCCGAGGACACCGACGGGCCGTGGCAGATCGTGGACGCCGACCCGGACTGGTCGCTGCGGGTGGTGGACCTCGGCGCGGAGGCCGACCCGCGGGCGGCCGCGGAGTCCTGGATGTGGGACGACCTGTCCCGGCCGGTGGACCTCGGCGCGGGTCCGCTGTTCCTGTTCGCGCTGATCAGGGTCGCTCCCGAGCGGTACTTCTGGTACCTGCGCTGCCACCACATCGCACTGGACGGCTTCAGCAGCGCGCTGGTCGGGCAGCGGGCGGCGGAGGTCTACTCGGCGCTGGCCGCGGGGACGCCCGTACCGCCCAACCCGTTCGGCTCGCTGGCCGCGCTGGTGGCGGAGGACGTCGAGTACCGGGCCTCCGAGCGGTTCACCGCCGACGGGGCGTACTGGCGCGAGCGCCTGGCCGACCGCCCCGAGCCGGTGGGCCTGTCCGCCGCGCAGCCGTTCGTGCCCCGGCGGCTCGTCCGCCGCAGCGCGCGGCTGGAACCGGAGACGGTCAAGGCCCTGCGCGCGGCGGCCGACGAGGCGGGGGTGGCGTGGCCGCCGGTCGTCACGGCCGTGTTCGCCGCGTACCTCCAGGGCCTCACCGGCGGCGCCGAGGCGATTGTGGGCCTGCCGGTCACCACGCGGCTCGGCCGGATCGCACGCTCGACGCCCGGGATGGTGTCGAACATGCTGCCGCTGCGGCTGTCGGTGCGGCCCGACATGAGCCTGCGCGACCTGCTGCTCCACGCCTCCGCCGGGATGCGCCGCACGATGCGCCACCAGCGCTACCGGTACGAGGACGTCCGGCGCGACCTCGGGCTGCTGGGCGACGACCACCGGCTGGTCGGCCCGCACGTGAACATCATGATGTTCGGTGACGCGCTGCGCTTCGCCGGGCACCGGAGCACCGCGCACACCCTCAACCTGGGCCCGGTCGACGACCTGAGCGTCGTCGTCCACGGCGGGAGCGACGACGGCGGCCTCGGCATCGACTTCGAGGCCAACCCGGACCTCTACACCGGGGACGAACTCGCCGCGCACCAGGAGCGGTTCCTCCACTTCATGGACGCGCTGGTGCGCGGCGGCATCGACGGACCGGTGGGCCGGGCGGAGCTGATGCTCCCGGCCGAGATCCGCCGTGCGCTCTTCGAGTGGAACGGTGAGGTCCCCGCCGCCGCGCCCCGCACCCTGCCGGAGCTGTTCGAGGCGCAGGTGCGGCGTTCGCCGGGAAGCACCGCGGCGGTCTTCGGCACGGACAGCCTGTCGTACGGCGAACTCAACGCCCGCGCCAACCGGTTGGCCCACTGGCTGATCGAGCGCGGCGCGGGCCCCGAGCAGCACGTCGCCCTCGTCCTGCCCCGCTCCCTGGACCTGGTCGTCGCCGTCCTCGCGGTCCTCAAGTCCGGGGCCGCGTACGTCCCCGTCGACCCCGGCTACCCGGCCGACCGCATCGCCGTGATCCTCCAGGACGCCGACCCCGTCCTCACCCTCGACGAGGCCGGCTGGCCCGCCGACCTCGACGGCCGCAGCGACGCCGACCCCACCGACGCCGACCGCACCGCGCCCCTCACCCCCGCCGGCACCGCCTACATCATCTTCACGTCGGGCTCCACCGGGCGTCCCAAGGGCGTGCTGGTCCCGCACCGGAACGTCGCCCGCCTGTTCGGCGCCACCGACCACTGGTTCCGCTTCGGACCCGACGACGTGTGGACGCTGTTCCACTCCTTCGCCTTCGACTTCTCGGTGTGGGAGCTGTGGGGCGCGCTGCTGCACGGCGGACGCCTCGTGGTCGTGCCCTTCGACACCAGCCGCTCCCCCGCGCAGTTCCTGGCCCTGCTGGCCCGCGAGAAGGTCACCGTGCTCAACCAGACCCCCTCCGCGTTCCACCAGCTCGTCGAGGCCGACCAGGAGCAGCCCGAGCTGAGCGCCCAACTGGCCCTGCGCTACGTCGTCTTCGGCGGCGAGGCGCTCGACCTGCGGCGGCTCGACCCCTGGTACGCCCGCCACGACGACACCGGCCCGGTCCTGGTGAACATGTACGGGATCACCGAGACCACCGTCCACGTCAGCCACGCGCCCCTGGACCACGCCCTCGTCCGCGACGCCGTCGCGAGCGGCATCGGCCGGACCATCCCCGACCTGCGCGGCTACGTCCTCGACCACGCCCTGCGCCTGGTCCCGCCCGGCAGCGCCGGTGAGCTGTACGTCGCCGGCAACGGCCTGGCCCGCGGCTACCTGGGCCGCCCCGACCTCACGGCCCACCGCTTCACCGCCGATCCCTTCGGCGCCCCGGGCAGCCGGATGTACCGCACCGGCGACGTGGCCCGGTGGACCGCGGACGGCACCCTCGAATTCGTCGGCCGCGCGGACGACCAGGTCAAGATCCGCGGCTTCCGCATCGAACTCGGCGAGATCGAGAACACCCTCCTGGCGCACGACGGCATCGCGCAGACCGCCGTCGTCGCCCGCGAGGACGCCCCGGGCGACCAGCGCCTCGTCGCCTACGTCGTGCCCGTGTCCGCGACCGCCGCGCCGGACACCGCGGAACTGCGCGCCCACCTCGCGCGGTCGCTGCCGGACTACATGGTCCCCGCGGCCTTCGTCACCCTCGACCGGCTCCCGCTGACCGTCAACGGCAAACTCGACACCAAAGCCCTCCCGGCCCCCCAGGCCCCCGCCGCCCCGGCCGGCGGCCGGGCCCCCCGCACCCCCCAGGAAGAGATCCTGTGCAAGCTCTTCGCCGAGGTGCTGGAGGTCAAGCGGGTCGCCGGCGATGACAACTTCTTCGACCTGGGCGGGCATTCGCTGCTCGCGACCCGGCTGCTGAAGCGCATCCAGACGACGTTCGGCGTCGAGCTGAACATCCGCAGCCTGTTCGACGCGCCGACACCGGCCGCGCTGGCCGGGCACCTGCTCGACGACACCGAGCGCGGCGGCGCGCTCGACGTGCTGCTGCCGCTCAAGCCGTCCGGGACGCGTACGCCGGTCTTCTGCGTGCACCCGGCCGGCGGGATGAGCTGGTGCTACTCGGGACTGATCCGGCACCTGGGCCAGGACTACCCGGTGTACGGCCTCCAGGCGCGCGGCCTGGACAAGCAGGAGGAGATCCCGGAGTCCATCGGACAGATGGCCGCCGACTACGTGGAGCAGATCCGCGCGGTGCAGCCGTCCGGCCCGTACCGGCTGGTGGGCTACTCGGCGGGCGGGGTGATCGCCCACGCGATGGCCACCCGGCTCCAGGAGCGCGGGGAGCGGGTCGACCTGCTCGGCATCCTGGACACCTACCCCGGCCAGCGGATGCCTCCGATGACCGAGCAGGACGTCCTGGCCGACCTGCTCAACTGGGTCGGCTACGACCGCCGTTACCTCGGCAAGGCGCCGCTGACGCACACGAAGGTCACCGAGATCCTCCAGAAGCTCGGCAGCGCCATGGCCACGCTGGAGGAACGGCACATCACCGCCATCAGCCGGATCTACGCCAACAACGCCGAGATGTTCAACAGCTACGACCCCGACCATTTCGCGGGCGACATCCTCCTGGTGGTGGCCACCCTCGACAAGATCGACATCTCCCCGAAGCCGGACACCTGGCGGCCCTACGTCGGCGGTCGGATCGAGACGCGGGAGGTCGACCGCAAGCACACGGATCTGATGAAGCCGGGACCGCTCGCCGAGATCGGCCGGATTCTGGCGGAGAAACTGCAGGAAATCGACGCGGTCGCGGACGCGGACGCAGGGGAGAGTGCCTCATGAGCGGGAACGGGACAGTGGACGAGGGCATGGCGCGATGCCCGATGGGGCACGGGGCGACCACCCTCGCGGCGGACGCCGAACCCCATGCGGAGTTCTTCGCATGGCTGCGGTACATGCGGGACAACGAGCCGGTGGCCTTCGACCCGTCCAACGGCAGCTGGTCGGTGTTCGGGCGCGAGGAGATCGTGCACGTCCTGTCGAACCCGAAGGTGTTCGTCAGCGACCTCTCCTCGATCACGCCCCCGCAGGAGGACTACGACGTCTTCTTCAAGGGGAACATCGCGGCCATGGACGAGCCGCGGCACCGGCAGTTCCGCCAGCTGGTCAACAAGGTGTTCAGCGCCCGGTACATCGCGGGCATGGAGGAGCGGGTGACCCAGGTCGCCACCGACCTGGTCGACAGCGTCGCCGGCGAGGAGCGGTTCGACTACGCGGAGTCGATCGCCTTCCCGCTCCCGGCCACCGTGATCGCGGCCATCCTCGGCGCCGAGCAGTCGGACCTGAAGCTGTTCGAGCAGTGGGCCGAACTGCTGCACACCGGCGGCGCCAGCGTGGAGGGCCTGAACAACGCGGCGAAGAACATGCGGTCCATGAACACCTACATCTTCGGCCAGATCCGCAAGCGGCGCGCGGACCCGCAGGACGACGTGATCAGCCTGCTGATCGCCGCCGAGGTGGAGGGGCGCCGGCTGGCCGACGACGAGATCGTGGGCTTCGTCGGGCTGATGCTGATCGCCGGCATCACCACCACGGCGGCGCTGATCGGCAACATCGTGCTGACCTTCGACGGCCGCCCGAAGGAGTGGGCCCGGCTCCGGGCGGACCGCACGCTGGTGACGCAGGCCGTCGAGGAGATCATGCGGGTGCGCCCGTCGTTCAGCAGCTTCATCCGGATGGCCGGCGAGGACACGGAGCTGGGCGGCCAGTTCATCCCGGGCGGCTCGTTCATGAAGATCTGGATCTCGGCGGCCAACCGGGACGAGACGTACTTCCCGGACGCCGAGCGCTTCGACCTCGACCGCACGCCGAACCGGCACATCGGCTTCGGCCAGGGCATCCACTTCTGCATCGGTGCCCCGCTGGCGCGGCTGGAGGCGCGGGTCGTCTTCGACCTGCTGCTCGACCGGTACACCGAGCTGAGGATCGACCGCGACCGGCCGATCACCTTCCTGGACACCAGCGACATGATCGGCGCCTCGAAGCTGCCGGTCGTCGCCGTGCCCGTCTAGCAAGGCCGGCCGAGAGGTTCTGGCAGGACCATGCAACGTCCCTGGGCCGCGCCGCCGGCCGCCGCGATGCTGGCCCCGGCGGCCGAGTCGTGCCGCACACCTACCGATGACCGATGGAGGGCAGCGGGTCCGTGAACGAGGAAGCGGGAGCGGGCGTCCGGCCGCCCGGCGGAACTCCCCATCTGCTGATAGAGAGCCAGGGGTCGTGGGCCGGGGGCGCGTGCGCCGGATTCCTCCGCGACGCGCGCGACCTGGCCCGGCTCGGGCACCGGGTGCAGCTCCTGCTGATCCAGGAGGGCGTCGGCGCCGCGGTGAGCGGGGCGACCGGGGGTGCCCGGGAGGCCGCGGCGGCCGGGGCGGAGGTCCTGGTGGACGACTTCTCCCTCGCCCAGCGCGGCCTGAGCGCCGCCCACCTCCTGCCGACGGCACGGATCGTGGACATGGCCGAGGTCTCCTCGCGCCTGCTCGACCCGGACGTGAGGGTGGTGTGGCACTGACATGCCGACGCGAGTTCCGCACACCGACGTGCTGCTGACGGTGATGGGCGCGCCGCACGAGAGCGACCTCGTCACCTCGTTGCTGCGGCTGACCCAGGCCCTGCTGGAGAGCGGCGCGACCGTACAGGTCTGGGCCTGCGGGTACGCCACCATGCTGACCCAGCAGGGCCTCGGCGACGGCAAGCCGCGCAACCTGGCGGAGTGGTCCACGCCGTACCCGTCGATGGCGGCGGTCGTGCGGGGGATGCTGGCGGCCTTCCCCGACCGGCTGCACTGGTACGCCTGCCGGTTCTGCAGTGACGACCGCGGGGCCGTCGCGCACATCGAGCAGGTGCCGACCCGGGCGCCGGCGAAGTTCGCCGAGCACGTGGCGGCGGCCGACAAGGCGCTCTACCTGGGGGTGATGTGATGACGACGGCCGAGTCCACCCGCGCCCTGGCGATCGTCGAACGCGCCTACCGGGGCACCGTGGAGACGCAGTTCTCCGACGCGCTCTACTGCGCCTTCCTCTTCCACCGCCACCTCGGCGGCCTGGACGTGCTGCTGCGCGGCCCGGCCGTCGGCTACGCGGCCCGCGCCGCGCGGACTCCCCCGCTGCGGCTGGGCGACACGACGTTCAGCACCGGCACCGAGCCCGGGAAGGGCCTCGGCGTGCTGCTGGAGTCCGGGGTCGTGGTGTGGGCGGAGGAGCCGGACCTGCTCGCGTACGGGCTGGCCGGCGAGGACAGCCTGCTGCCCGGGGTGCGGAGCGTGCCGGGCGGATCGATGACCGCCCGCTGGCCCGACTACCGCGCGGTGTTCTTCCTGTGAGCCGCCGGACGTGAGCGCGCAGCCCCGGCGCCGGCCCGGGGCCACGGGGACCGCACGGCGGGCCCCGGGTACGGCCCGGGCGGCGGGCGCCGACCACGCCGGGCGTCTTCTACCGATGAGGAGTGGGTCTGCTGTGAGCGCGATGGGCACCGCGGTGCGTGATCAGGTGCGTGATCAAGGGGTGGGCCAGGTGCGGGGGCCGGTCATCACCGGGTGGTCGGCGGTGTCGCCGTACGGGATCGGGCGGGACGCCTTCGTCCAGGGCGTGAGCAGCGGACGCGCCACCGTCTCGGCACTGGACACCGAGCAGTGGTCCGGTCCCGACGAACTGGCCTGCCTGGTCCCGGACTTCGACGTCCGCAAGGTGCTGGGAAAGAAGGGAACCCGGTCGATGGACCGGGTCACCGGCCTGGCCGTCACCGCCGTACGGGAACTGCTGCGGGGCGAGCCGGGGCAGGACGGCGCGTTCACCCCCGACGAGGGGGCCGCGCTGGTCCTGGGCACCACCACCGGCAGCGCCCAGTCCATGATGGACCTCACCCGCGACACCTGGGTCAACGAGGCGCCGTACCACGTCGACCCCGCGAAGTTCCCCAACACGGTGATGAACTGCGCCGCGGGGCAGTGTGCGATCTGGTACGGCCTCAAAGGCCCCAACACCACCGTCGCCGCCGGCCGCGCCTCCGGCCTCCTCGCCCTCAACTACGCCCGACGCCTCCTCACCTCCGGACGCGCCCACACCGTCCTGTGCGGAGCCGCCGAAGAATACTCACCCGCCCGCTCCTGGCTCGAACGCCACACCCGCCAACCCGACGAAAGCGCCACCGTCCTCGGCGAAGGCTGCGCCATCCTCCAACTCCAACCACCCCACACCCACCCCCACCCCCTCGCCGAACTCCTCACCATCACCACCGCCATCACCCACCCCAACCACATCACCACCACCCTCACCCAAACCATCCAAAACACCCTCAACCACCACCACCTCACCCCCCACGACATCTGGGCCATCTCCCCCTCCACCCCACCCGGCATCACCGGCGACCACGAACGCCACGCCCTCAACCACATCTTCAAAAACCACACCCCCCACCGCATCCCCGCACCCGGCCCCATCGGCGACACCGCAGCCGCCACCGCCACCTTCCAAATCGCCGCCATCCTCAGCCACCACCAACAACACCCCCACCCCGGACACACCACCCTCATCACCGCCATCGACCGCGACGGCGTCCTCGCCTGCGCCCTCCTACGCCTCCTATGAACGCCGGGCAGTGGCAGTTTCCGGCCAGCCGCCGGTGTGCCGACCGGACTTGCTGCCACGGTGTCAGGCCAATCGTGCGAACGGGAACAGGAAGGGGAAACCTGAATGTCGAACCGAGAAGACCGTGAAGAATGGGACGCCGTCGTCGTCGGTTCCGGGCTCGGCGGACTGGTCTGCGCGGCCTATCTGGCCGTCGGCGGGCATCGGGTCCTGGTCCTGGAGCAGCATGACGTCGCCGGCGGGAACAGCCACGTGTTCCGCCGCCGCCGCAAGTACGAGTTCGACGTCGGGGTGCACTATCTCGGCGACTGCGGCCCCGACGGCATCCTGCCGGCGATCTTCGCGGGACTCGGCCTCGACAAGCGGGTGCGCTACCGGGAGATGGACCAGAGCGGGTTCGACCGGATCGTCCTCCCGGGCGTCACGATGGACATGCCGGCCGGCTGGTCCGCGTACCGGCAGCGGCTCAAGGAGGCGCTGCCGGCCGACGGGCCCGGCATCGACCTGTTCCTGGACGTCATCTCCGGCCTCGGCGAGGAGATGCGCCAGGCGCTGCTGTCGCCGAACGACCTGACGGTCACCGAACTCGTCGCCCGCACCCCGGTCACCGTGCGGTGGGGCCGGCGCACCCTGACCGAGCTGTTCGACCACTGCGGCCTGTCGGTCCGCGCCAGGACCGTGCTCGCGGCCCAGTCGCCCAACTACGGGATGGGCCCGGACCAGGCGAGCGTCGCCATGCACGCCACGGTCACCGACCACTACGTCCGGGGCGCCTACTACCCCGAGGGCGGCGGCCAGGTGCTGGCGGCGGCCCTGGTGGAGACGATCGAGGCGCACGGCGGCGAACTGCGCACCCGCTGCACGGTGGAGCGCATCCTGGTCGAGGACGGCAAGGCGGTCGGCGTCGGTCTGGCGGACGGCAGCGCGTTCACGGCCCCGCTGGTGGTGTCGAACGCGGACTACCGCCGTACCGTGCTCGACCTGGTCGGCCCCGAGCACTTCCCGCGCCGTCTGGTCGCCAAGACGGCCGGCGCGACGATGGGGCTGCCGTTCGCCACGCTGTACGTCGCGCTGGACACCGAACTGCCGCCGCGCCCGAACGCCAACCTGTGGTGGTACCGGGGCGACGACATCAACGCCTACTACGACCGGCTGGCCGGCAGCGACCTGGACCCGGTGGACTTCCTGTTCCTGTCCTTCGCCTCGCTCAAGGACCCCGAATCGCGCACCGTCTGCCCGCCGGGGCACAGCAACTTCCAGATCATGACGATGTGCCCGTCCGGCTACGACCACTGGGGCCTGGCCGAGGGGCCGGCGTCCGGCGGGCGCTACCGCCGCAAGGGCACCTACAAGGACCGGAAAGCCCGGCTGACCGAGGCGATGCTGAGCGCCGCCGAGGAGGCCATCGGGCCGTTCCGCGACCACATCGTGCACCTGGAGGCGGCCACGCCGCTGACCCACGAGCGCTACACCCTCTCGACCGGCGGCACGCCGTTCGGCCTGGCGAACTGGGGCGGCGCGGGCAACCGCCCGGACACCCGCACCGCCGTCCACGGGCTGCACGTGGTCGGCGCCAACACCCGCTACGGCAGCGGCATCACCGGGGTCGCCCTCGGCGGCATCTCCTGCGCGTCGCAGATCCTCGGCCGCCGGCTGGTGCACGAGGTGCACAGCGGGGCGGTGCTCGGCGACCCCGACCTGCTGCCCGAGCGGACCGAGGACTGGGACCCGCTCGCCGTCTCCCGCGGCACCCTGCGCCGCACGGCACGCGGTCTGGCCCGGATCGGCTGACCCGGTGCCCCGCCGTACCCGCAAAGGTCCGCGCCACGCGGACATCCGACGACATCCATGAGGTGGGTCATATGAACGACGCTGCCATCGAGGCAGAAGGGCTGCGCAAGCGGTACGGCGACCACCAGGCGTTGGCCGGCATCGACCTGTCGGTGCCGGCCGGGACCGTGATGGGCGTGCTCGGCCCCAACGGCGCGGGCAAGACCACGGCGGTCCGGATCCTGGCCACCTTGCTGGAGGCGGACGAGGGCCGGGCCGTGGTCGCCGGGTACGACGTCGCGAAGGACCCGCAGCAGGTCCGCCGGCAGATCGGCCTGGCCGGGCAGTACGCGGCCGTGGACGAACTGCTCACCGGCCGGGAGAACCTGACCCTGATCGGCAAGCTGCACCGCCTCGGCCGCAAGGGTGCCAAGGCGCGGGCCGCCGAGCTGCTGGAGCGGTTCGAACTGGCCGACGCCGCCGACCGCGGGGTCAAGACGTACTCGGGCGGCATGCGGCGGCGGCTGGACCTGGCGGCCTGCCTGCTCGGGGAGCCGTCGGTGCTGTTCCTGGACGAGCCGACCACCGGACTCGACCTGACCAGCCGGATGACGCTGTGGAAGACCGTCCGCGAGCAGGTCACCGGCGGCGTCACCGTCCTGCTGACCACGCAGTACCTGGAGGAGGCCGACCACCTCGCCGACCGGATCGCCGTGATCGACAAGGGCACGGTGATCGCCGAGGGCACGCCCGACGACCTGAAGGGCAAGGTCGGCGGCGAGCGCCTGGAGGTGACGGTGGCGGACCGCTCCGAACTGGCCGAGGCCGCACGGGTGCTGGCCAAGGTCGCGGTGGGCGAGCCCGTCGTCGCCGAGGAGGACCGGCAGGTCTCCGCGACGATCGACTCGGGGATCGACACGATCGCCGACGCGGCCGCCGCGCTGCGGGGGGCCGGCATCACGGTGACCGACTTCGCGATGCGCCGGCCCTCGCTGGACGACGTGTTCCTGAGCCTCACCGGCCACGCCGGCACGCCGACCGGGGAAGAGGCGAGGGAGAACGAGAAGGAGAAGGAGAAGGAGCCCGCGGCATGAGCGATCTCGCGTACGACACCATGGCGTTGACCGGGCGCCACATGCGGCACATCGCCCGCGTCCCGGAGAAGCTGATCGGCGTGACGGTCGGTCCCGTCGTGCTGGTGCTGGTCTTCGGCTACCTCTTCGGCAGCGCCATGCAGGTGCCGGGGGTGAACTACCGCGAGTACATCATGGCCGGCATCTTCACCCAGGTGATGTTCTCGGCGGTCGGCACCACCGCGGCCGGGGTCTCCGGCGACCTGCACAACGGGCTGGTGGACCGGTTCCGCTCGCTCCCGATGTCGCGCTTCGCGGTGCTGCTGGGCCGGACGGTCTCCGACCTGCTGATGACCGCGCTGAGCTGCGTCGTGATGGCCGTGGTCGGCGCGCTGATCGGCTGGCGCGCGCACAACGGCCTGCTCCGGGTCGCCGCGGGCTTCGGACTGCTGCTGCTGCTCGGCTTCGCCATGTGCTGGCTGGGCGCTCTGATCGGCCTGGTGATCCGCAGCACCGAGGCGGTGAACTCGGTCGCGATGCTGCTGATGATGCCCCTCATCTTCCTGTCCAACGCGTTCGTGCCGCTGAACGGGCTGCCGCGGTGGCTCCAGGTGATCGCCGAGTGGAATCCGATCAGCTCGGTCGTCGCCGCCTGCCGCGACCTGTGGGGCAACCAGGGGCTGACCACCAACGACGCGTTCCCGACGCAGCACCCGGTCCTCGTGTCCTGCCTGACCCTCGGGGTGGCGCTCGCCGTCCTGGTGCCGCTCACCGCCCGGGCCTACCAGCGGGCCGCCGCGCGGTAGCCGCCCGCCCGGGGATGGACCAACGGCCGGGTGGACCCTGATTTCCAGGGTCCACCCGGCCGTTCGCCGTTCCCGGCCGCCGCGGGCCGCCGCGAGTCGCTGCTCGGCGGCGGCCCGGCGCGGCTACTGCAGCGGCACGGACGACTGGAAGGCCGGGCCGAGCACCGTGCTCGCGCCGTCCGACGAGGGCGTCGCCAGCAGGTTCTTCGCCAGCACCTGGACCTTCATCATCAGGCCGACCGTGTTGTCCAGCTCCTCGGGGTGGCCGTTGACCACCCGGTTCAGCGCCGTGAGGAGATTGGTGTAGGCGTCGTCGCAGAGCGCCGAGTCCCGCCGCCCGGGAGTGTCCGCCGGCAGCCGGAAGGTGTCGGCGTCGTCGATCACCGGGTACACGCCGTCCGGGTCGAAGGGGATCTCCGCTCCTTCGAAGACCCACTGCCCCTTCGCGTTCTTGACCAGCTCACGGCCCTTAACGATCTCCTCGAACCGGTAGTAGTGGCCGAGTTCGTTCGCGGCCGACGGGTGGCCGGGGTCGGTCGGGGTGCCCTCGCCCTGCTCCACGATCTGGTAGATGGCCAGGAGCGCCGAGCGCTTGTCCCGGACGTGGTAGAGCGTGGTGGGGGCGTCGGGCCAGGAGACCTGCCGGGCCGGGTCGCCCGAGAAGAGCTTGCCGCCGTGGTCGAGCTTCACGACGGCCCGGGCGATCTGGTTGTAGAACCACCCGATCGTCTGCGGCTCGTACTCGGCACTGGTGAACCAGCTCTCCAGGGCGTCCATCGCCTCGGGGTCGGCGGACAGCACCTTGCCCGACCGGTCGAGCCGGACGCTGTCGGGGGCGATGACCGCGCCCTTGAACACCTGGCCGTCCACGACCGGGTGCTCCGGCTGCTCGATGGCCATGAACACGTCCTTGACGTGCTCCAGGGAGAGCCTGCGCAGCCTGACCTGGAGGTCGGGCAGCACCGGTCCGGGCAGCTTGCCGGGATAGGTGGGCACCAGACCCGGGCGACCGATCTGCGGCGTGCCGCCAACCGCGTTCAGCAGGTTGCACACCTGCGCGAGGTGCTGCATCTCCTCCAGGACCACACCGCGGATCAGCCGGGCGATCTTCACGTTGCGGTCGGGCTTGATCGAGATCAGCGCGGCCAGGTAGGGCGGGACGGTCGAGAGTTCCAGCATCATCGCCTGCTGCAGGACGTCCCGCAGGTCGTCCACGGTGGCGATGTCGAGCAGCGGGGGCGTCGGCGCGGTGTTCAGCCAACTCACGATCATGTCTCGCTTCCCTGGGGAGAGGTCTCGGGTGACCGGCATGTGGTTCGGGGACTCCTGCGGAGCCATGAGCGTGCGCTTGATGTACGTGGCGTGGTGCAGCACGTGGTTGTAGTTGCCGAGGTCGAGGATGTCCCGCATGACCGGGTAGAGGTTCGCGTACTGCTGGAGGATCGGCCGTACGTCGCGCACCCAGGTGGGGCGCTCGGGCGGCCGGTAGGCGTCGAACACCCGGAAGTGCACCTGCCCGTCCGGCTCGCCCGGCCGGCGCACGGAGCCGTACGCCACCTGTGCGACATCGCCGTCGATGGGCCCGCGGGGGTTGCCGGGGGCCCGGCAGGTGAAGGTCATCGTGGCGCGGCCGGCGGCGTCGGTCACCACCTCGGGCGGGACGGACACCGGCTGCCCGGGGACGACCGCGGTCAAGGAGATCCGCAGGCCGTGAGCGGGCTTGCCGTACCGGGTGGCGGTCACGGTGGCCGATCCGGACTCGCCGGCGCCGGTGCCCGCGTAGAGCTTCCGCACGCTCCCGTCGACGTGGATCCAGGTCGCGTCCGCGTTCTCGGCCAGCATCGGCGCGGGGGTCGTCGAGCCGTCCACCAGGGCCAGCCGCCGGCGTCCGGCGAGCGCCGCCTGGTCCGGGGTCAGCCGGGCGGTGGCGATGCCCGCGTCCCGCTCGTAGAAGTCCGCGTCCACTCCGGTGAGCGGGGCGAGCACGGTGGCGGTGCCCTTGTCGTCGAGCACGGCGAGGTGCAGTGGTCCGACGTCCGAGAGCGGGCCGTTGGGCGTGGTGGTCGGGATGCTGTTGGCCAGGTCGACGAAGACCGTCCCGGTCGCGTCGTCGATGCGGCAGGGGGCGTCGGTGAGCGGCCCGGTGTCCCCCACCTTGCGCAGGCGGCGCCCGGCGACGAACCTCTTCGGCTCCCCGGCCACGTACGGCCCGATGGCGCCCACGACGCGTCCGAAGGTCACGTTGTCCGACGGTCCCGCGAAGCCCAGTTCGACGGAGTCCATCGTGAACTTGATGGACAGCAGGCCGTCCTGGGTGCGGGCGCGCAGGTCCTTCAGCAGCGGGGAGTCGAGCTCGTCGGCCCACTCCAGCCCGGTCAGCACGGACTGGTAGACGCCCGAGGGGTAGGGGACGTCGACCGGGGTCAGCGCGCGCAGCCACAGGTCCTCGACGGATGTCGTGAGGACGTCGGCGCGCAGGGCCTGCCGACCGGTCGAATCCAGCAGGACCGGCCGCATCCCGTACAGCTCGGTGACGGTCTGGTCGGTGGGATCCAGGTCGACGAACTTCCCGTTCGTCCGCAGGCCGTCGTCGACCAGCCGGCCGCCGATCAGGCCGTCCTCGCGGGCGTCGGTGGTCCTCGTGCCGTCGGCCGCGTGGCAACTGGTCACCCGGACGTCGGTCAGCCGGAGGTCGCCCGTTCCGCCGGGGTTCCAGAGCCCGTTGAGATCGGGCAGCTGCATCATCCGTGCCAGGTGGGGTTCCCACTGGTCGATGTCGTAGTACGGCGGCATGTTGTTGGCGGTCGGCACGTCGGCCTGGAAGGTGCCCGCGAAATTCAGCCGGGGATACCCGAGGTAGGACACGGCTCTCTTCTCTCCGAACAAGCGACAGGGTGCGCGCGGATGGGCGGAGACTAGGAAGAAAGCCCGTCGAGGGCGTCCGCGGTGTCCGCTACCTGCCAGTCGGTGCTCCCCCGCGGCCCGGGAGACCTGGGCGCCGGGCCGCTTGCGGCCAGTCTGCGACGCTCCTTCGATCGCGGGGGCGCCGCTGTGGTCCACTGCCGTGGGCGGCCGCGGTGCCTCGCCGACCCACTGATCGGGAGCCGGCCGCGCCGCCGGCCCCTCGGCGCGCCGACGAGGAGAGACCAGCAGTGGACGCCGGACTCGGGAGAAGGACGTTCATCCGCAGCGCGGCCGTCACGGGCATGGCGGCGGCCGGCCCGGCCTGGGCGGCCGAGACCGCCTCGGCGGAGCCGGCCGAGGGGGCCCCCGCCGGCCAGGACGGGCAGACGGCGGCGGCCGGCGCGCACGAGAGCTCGCTGCGGGACGCGAGGATGGTGTGGTCCCAGGCACCGAAGGAGCGCGCCGCCGCGCCGTTCCTGGGGGACAACTCCCTGGCCGTCCAAGTCTTCCTGCGGCCGGACGGGAAAGCGCTGCGGTTCTCGCTGGGCGCCGCGGGCCACGGCGGCCCGGGCGCGGTCACCGCCGCGGCCTTCCTCGACCTGGTGCCGGTCGGCGCGGTGACCGGGATCGGGCTGGAACTGGACCTGTGGAACGCCGAACTCACCGGGGTGATCGCCACGACCGCCGGCACGCTGGCGGTCTCCGCGCTGGTGGCCCGCGGGCACGGCGTCCTGCTGGTGTCGACGACCGCCGAGGGCGGCGAACGGGAGGTGTCCTTCCAGAGCGGCGCGGAAGGCGGCAAGGCCACAGGGGTGACGCACGCCGAGCGGCGGACCGGCGTCGGCGCGGCGGCCGCCGCGACCGCGGGGCAGGGCGACGCCCGGCGCGTCCTCACCGCCGACCGGGCCGCGCTGATCGCCCACCACCGCGGCTGGTGGCACGACTTCTACGCACGCAGCCACCTGTCCGTCCCGGACCGGACCGTGCAGCGGTTCCACTGGGCCCAGATGTACACCGCCGCCTGCCTGCTGTCCCCGCGGGCACCGCTGGCGCAGAGCGCGCCCACCCTGCTCAACCGGTCGGGCCACACCGACCTCGGCGGCGTCGTGGCGGCCCTGGGCGAGGGCGGATCGGCCGCCGTCCCCGCGTACCCCGCCTGGGCCTTCCCCGGCGCCGGCGCGAAGGCCGGGCCCAGGGAGAACCTGCTGCTGTCCTGGGGAGTGCCGCAGGTCTGGGACGCCTACCGGCACACCGGGGACGAGGCCGTGCTGCGGGAGTCGCTGCACCCCTTGCTGCGCAGCGCGGTCACCTTCTACTCCGGCTTCCTGGTCACCGGGGCGGACGGCCGCTACCACCTCCCGGTGACGCACTCGCCCGGCTACGGGGACGTGGTCGACGCCACGCACGACCTGTCGCTGCTGCGGTGGGCCACCACGGCCCTGGTGGAGTCGACGCGCTCCCTCGGCCTCGACGAGCCGAACCTCGGCCGCTGGCAGGACATCGCCGCCCGGCTCGCCCCGTACCAGCAGGACGCCGACGGGGTGTCGGTCGGCGCCGGAGTCCGGCTGGCCCGCTCGCACGCGCGTGCCGGGCACCTGCTGTGGCTCTTCCCGCTGTACGAGAAGCGGTGGAGCCGTCCGGACGACCGGGCGCTCATGACCCGCAGCTTCGACCACTGGGCGAGCATGCGCCAGGACTGGGACGGGCGGTCCTTCGCGGTCGGCGCCTCCATGGCCGCGGCGGTGCGCGAGGGCGACCTCGCGCGCACCCTCCTGCGCCATCTGCTGGACGGCGGGCCCGCGGGCACCACGCGGCTCCTGCCCAACACGGCGTACCGGAACGGCCCGGTCGGCGACCTGGCGATCCCGTTCGCCGCCGGACAGGCCGTCCTCGATCTCCTGGTGGCCGGTGATCCGGACGTGGTGGACGTCTTCCCCGCCGTCCCCGAGGACTGGGCCGACGCCTCGGTCTTCGGCCTGCGCGCCCCCGGGGCCTTCGTGGTCGACGCCGCGCGGTCCCAGGGGCGTACGGACTGGGTGCGGATCCGCAGCGGATCGAGCCGGACGCTGACGCTGCGGCACGGCATCGAGACCGAGGTCGACATCCGGGTCGAGAACGGCGGCGCGAGCCGCTCGGTGGACGCGCGCGACACCGGACCCGGCAGTTGTGCGCTCCGGCTCAGGGCCGGGGAGAGCGTCGTGGTCGCCCGGCGCGGGGCCGCTCCCGAGGCCGAGCCGCACGAGGTGCCGGCGAACGGCGGCGGCCGGCGCTGGGGCGGCGCGGCCTGACGGCCCGTGGGGCTCGCGGTCGAAACCGAATGTGCCGCCGGGCTCCAGGTTCACGGGGGAAAGCAAATGAACTCCGCGGCCCGGAATTCACGTCAAGGGCCTCGGGCCGTCGGAATGCAGTCGCCGTGCGCGGGGTCCACCCGCTCGCGGAACGTCTTCCGGTGCTCTTTCCACGGACCGGATCCCCAGGCGGGAATGACCGCGTCCGCCAAGAAGCGGAATGCGGTCGAGAACCGCCGACGCACCGCGCGGCGCCGCGCTTTCCTCGACCCGAAACGGGCGGCGTCACGCGGGAGGCCGGGGGAGCATACCGCTTGTCTACCGGATCCACGGCGGGCCGCGTACAGCAGAGTGACAGGTTCCTGCCAAGCATGGCAAGGCGAGTTCATCAGCGCGTCCCTCGTACTCATGGCGTTCGCCACGGCATTCGCCGTCGGTCATCTCCACCGAACTCCCCGGCCACCGCCCGCCGTTGTTCTCGGCCCCCGGCCCCGCCGACCGTGACAGCTACCTGCTGCCGGTCTTGAGACGGACGGCGCCCGACGGCTTCCATGGAAGGAATCCAGCAATCCGGGATCGACTCCGAGGGGAAAACCTGTGAGCAACCCATTCGAGGCCGAGGACGGTTCATTCCTCGTCCTGGTGAACGACGAGCTTCAGCACTCCCTGTGGCCGTCCTACATCGAGGTGCCGGCCGGATGGCGGGTGACCTTCGGCGAGGCGCCCCGCCAGGCATGCCTGGATCACATCAACGAGCACTGGACCGACATGCGGCCCAAGAGCCTCCAGGACGCCATGAGCTGACGCACCGACGTCCTCCGCCTCGACCGCGCGGGCGGGGGCGGCCGATCCCGCCGGATCGGCCGCCCCCGCCCGCTGTCGCTGTCGCTGTCGCTGTCGCTGTCGCTGTCGCTGTCGCTGTCCCACGACTGTACCGTGCGGGTGTTCAACGGCACCGCCAGTCGAGGTTGAACTGATGAAGTCGTGATACCTCAGGCGCATTACGGGGGTTGAGGGGCCGGCCGCGCGCGGCCGCCCCCCTCGGCGATCTCCGAACACGACTCGCCCCGGGATGAACCGCTCCGCGGCCCGAACCCGCAACTCCTCGCGAAATAACCGCTGTTCGGCGGACGGCCGCGCGCCCGCGGTCGGGCAATGCCGGCAACAGGAAACTGCCGAACCGTTCTCGCGCCCCGGCCGACATAACGACCAACTCCGGACAGGGGAGCCGAACTGCTACAAGTGCAGCGATAGGACGACTATTGTTTGTTGACGATTCATTATTGTCTTGTCATTGACTCGGCGGAGACGAGATAGATAATCTCCCTCGGCAGGCTTGAGATGTTGCCGCCTGCACCGGCTGACTTCCTAACGGGCGGGGGAAGAGTGGCGATCAATACGGCTTTACTTTCCAGATCCAATCCTAACGAGGCAGTCTCAGACAGTTTCGAACGGAGGCTTCTGGAGGCGCGCTCCCTTATCGATACGACCGTGACCGCTTATCGCTCGATGTCGGCGCAGCGCGTCCTCGACGAAGCGGGATCCGACCGCGAAACCAGCGAGAGCGCCGTTCTGACCCTCGTCGGCGGCGCACGGCAGCGGGTCAGTGCGACCCTGTCGGGAGACGTCGACCAGGCGACCGAGATCGCGACCGCACTCGTCCGGCGCAGCAGGGCCGGCGACCGCTCGGTCACCGTCCGACTGCTGTGCGCGCCGAGGGCGCTCGACACGCCCCTGGTGCGGCACATCGTTCCGCGGGTGCCGAACTGCGAAGTCCGGGTCACCGACGTCACGTTGGACGAGGCGCTGGTGATGGACGGCAGGGCCGCGGTGGTCAGGGCGCCCCAGGAGAGCGACGTGACCAGCCGGGTCATGGAGGACCCGGCGGCTGCCAGGACCCTTGAGCTGCTGTTCGCCTGCGTGTGGCGCGGAGCGGTGCTCCTCGACGAGTACGACCGGCTCGGCGGCCGGCTGCACACCGACATGGTGCAGCGCATCCTGGAGCACCTGTACGCCGGGTGCACCGACGCCGTCGCCGCGCAGGACATGAAGGTGTCACTCCGCACCTACCGCCGGTACGTCGCGGAGATCATGCGCGACCTCGGCGTGAACTCCCGTTTCCAGGCGGGGGTCCGGGCAGCCGAACTGCGCTTGCTTCCGGAATGCGGCTGACGGGTGTTCCGTGACCAGGCCGACCACATTCCCGACCGCGGCGCAGGGAGCAGGGCGTGAACGATTCGACGACGGCACGGCACATCGCGGGCATCGGCATCCACGATCCGTCCGCGCAGATCGACCGGGTCGGGTATGTGAGCGACGACTTCGAAAAGGACCTCCTGGAGGCCCGCTCGCTCATCGACCGGATGATGGCAAAGCACCGCGACCGGATGGCCAGGGACACCCTGGTCAGCGAACTGCGGGCCGAGGACGGCAAGGTGGCGTCATCGGCGCGGCAGATGATCAAGGAGGCGAAGGACTCGGTCGACATTCTGCTGTCGGGTGATCCGGAGGTCGCCCGCGCGGTCAACAGCGCGGTGGCGGAACTGCTGATCTCCGGCCCGAAGCAGGTCACCGTTCGCATGCTGTGCACCCGCGGCACGCTCGACCGGCAGCTGGCGGAACGTTCCTCCAGCACCGAGGGGTCGCTGAAGATGCGGATCTTCGCGATGGCCCCGCTCACCGCGGTGATCGTCGACCGCCGCGAGGCACTCGTCTGCGCGGAGTCCGCCGTCGGCGTCCGGGCCTCGGTGATCCGGTCCACCTCGGTGATCCGGGCCCTGGGCTCGCTGGCCGACACCATCTGGAAGAGCTCCACGGTGACCGCGGACCGGATCAGCTTCGG
The DNA here is from genome assembly GCA_963756705.1 of uncultured Actinomycetota bacterium. Taxonomy (GTDB): domain Bacteria; phylum Actinomycetota; class Actinomycetes; order Streptomycetales; family Streptomycetaceae; genus Actinacidiphila. Next base: position 431,855 of record CAVWOS010000016.1, read on the forward strand.
CGACCGGGCCCGCTCCGACACCGTCCGACAGGTCCTCAGCTGCCTGCGGCTCGGTCTGACCGACGAAGTGGCCGCCCGCGAACTGGAGGTGTCGGTGCGCACCTACCGGCGCTACGTGGCCGAGATCATGACGCTGCTGGGCGCCGAATCCCGCTTCCAGGCGGGGGCGCACGCATCGCAGCGGGGGCTGCTGGCACCGTTGGGCCCGGACAGCAGGGACCGCGGCGACGCGCAGCCGGCGGGCACGCGCACCGATCAGCGCACGGGCGCGACGCCCGGATAGCCGCCGCCCGCTCTGCCGGTCCGGCCCGTGCGCCGGAGCCCGGCAGAGCTCGGCCCCGACCGCCGTTGCCGCCGGGGCACGGAAAAACGGCCGCCCCCGACCGCCGAGCTGTCAGGTCGAGGGATAGTGGCGGCCGAGCCGGCTTCGTAGGGTGAGCCGAACCCGATCCTCCTGCCACGGGACGTCGTCCCGACATCCGTCGCGGCCGTCCGCGACGCGGCGGCGGGAATCGGACACTCCCCCACAGCGGGCTGCCGGGCCTGCTCGCAACGCGCTGCGTGAGGAGCGAACGGGACACCGCGATCACGTGCGATGGGAGGAGGAGGGCATGAGCGGGAACACGCTCAAGGTCTTGCGGGACCGCAACGCGAGTCTGTATCTGGGCGCAGTGCTCGTCTCAGGTTTCGGCGACTCGGCCATGCTGCTGGCCGGTGGAATCTGGGTCAAGACGCTCACGGGCTCCAACAGCCTCGCCGCACTCATCGCCTTCTGCATGTGGCTGCCGACCTTCGCGGGGCCCGTGATCGGCACCATGGCGGACCGTGTGAAGCGCCGCCCGCTGCTCATCGCGGCCAACTTCGCCCTGGCCGTCGTCATGACCGCCCCGCTGGCCGTGCACTCGCGCGGGGACGTGTGGGTGCTCTTCCCCGTACTGACCCTGATCGGCACGGGCATGGTCCTCACGCAGGCGGCCGAGACCGCGCTGATGGCCGCCGCGGTGCCGGACGACCTGCGCGGCTACTTCAACGGCCTCGTGCGCAGCGCCATCGAGAGCATGAAGCTGATCGCGCCGCTGGCCGGCGCGGGCCTGTTCTCCCTGTGGGGAGGGCGGGCGGTGGCGCTGCTGGACGCCGTCACCTTCGTCGCGGCGGCCGCGGCCTTCCGGCTGATCCGGGTCCAGGAGACGCAGCCCCGGGCCCGCCCCAAGCGCAAGTGGACCGCCGACACCGCCGAGGGGGCCCGCTACCTGTGGGGGCACCCGGTGCTGCGCCCGCTGGTCCTGGTCGGTCTGACGGTCATGGTGCTGTCCGGCCTCAGCAACACGGCCACCTTCGCGATGCTGGACGGGATCCACCGGTCCCCCTCCTTCGCCGGTGTGCTGGTCTCGATCCAGGGATTCGGGTCGATCGCCGGCGGGCTGGCGGCCGGCGGCCTGATGCGGAAGCTGCCCGCGCGCAGGTTCGCGTCGGCCGGACTCGCGCTCTTCGCGGTCGGTGTGCTTCTGCGGGCGACCCCCTGGACCCCGGTCGTGCTGTTCGGCACGCTGCTGCTCGGTGTGGGCGTACCCTGGCCGGTCATCTCGGCGATGACGGCCGTCCAGCGGGAGACGCCGACCGAGTTGCTCGGCCGGGTCGCGGCCACGTCCAACACCTTGATGTACGCGCCCACCGGGCTCGCCCTGCTGGCGGGTACGGGCATGGTCGCGATCCTCGACTACCGCGTGCAGATCGTGGCGGCCGGCGTTCTCGGCCTGGCCGTGGCGGCCTCCGTCGGCCTGACCGGCCGCGCCGTGCGGGCGGCGGCGCCGGTGAGCGCGCCGCCCGCGCCGCCCCTGTCGGAAACGGCGTCGGAGGCGTAGTTCGGAGCCCCCTTCCCGAGCGGGGGCGGGGCCGACGGAAGGTCGGCCGACACGGGCGGTGTTTCCGCGGTGGCGACAGCAGTGTGCGGCCACCGGGGGAACACCGTCCGGCGTTCGGGCCCCACTCGGGGCTGCGGGGCTGCCTCGTCCTCAGCCCGGAGCCGCCCCTCCCCCGGCCCGGGGCCTCCTCCCCCACCTGGAGCCGCCTCCCCCTGAACGGCAACGGGCCGGGGCCCGCCCGCGGCCCCGACGCGCGGCACGGACCTGCCTGTACGGACCGGCGGCACGGACGGGCGTCACGGACGGGCGGCGGCGCCCGCCGTCCCCGCCTCGGCGCCGCCCCCAACCCCCCCGGCGGGCAAAGGAAAGTGCACAGCCGGAGGGCCGGCTGTGCACGGATCGCCCGGAGGACGGGGAGACGGCTCGCCGCCCCGTCCGTCCCTATCCCTTCTGTGCCGCGGGAGCAGCTCCCGCCGGTGCCTGCGGGGCACGCTGGCGCAGGGGCACCTCGACGATGAACAGCGCGGCCACCAGCGCGATCACGCAGAGCACGGCCGCACCCGTGAAGATGCTCCGCATACCCGCCGCGACGGCGTGGAGGTAGCTGTCCCGGAGCGCCGGCGGCAGCTTGTGGAGCGCGGAGGGGTCGCGGTTGATCATGCTCCCGCCGGTGTGGCCGACCTGCGCGTTGAACAGGGCGCCGAACAGGGCCACGCCGAACGATCCGCCGAGGGTCCGGAACAAGGTGGTGGTGCCGGACGCGGCGCCCATGTCCTTCATCTCCACGCTGTTCTGCGCGATGGTGACGGTCGTCTGCGCCAGGAAGCCGATGCCGGCGCCGAGGATGGCCATGTAGACGGCCGAGGTCACCCGGCTGGTGCCGGTGTCCATGGTGGCCAGCCCCACGCAGGCGACGGTGAGGAAGGCACCGCCGAGCACCGGGTAGATCTTGTACTTGCCGGACTTCTTCCGGAACCGCCCGCCGATCTGCGTCACGACGAGGATGGCCGCCATCAGCGGGAGCAGCAGCTGCCCGGAGTTGGAGGCCGAGGCGCCCTGCACGATCTGCTGGAACAGCGGCAGGAAGGTGATGGCGCCGAACATCGCGACGCTGGCCACGACGGTCATCACCATCGCCAGCGTGAAGTTGAGCTTGCTGAAGAGCGTCAGCGGGATGATCGGTTCGGGCGCGCGGGTCTGCGACCACAGGAAGGTCGGCAGGCCGATGGCGGCGATCACGAGCGGGACGATCACGTGCGGCGAGCCCCACGCGTACTGGGTCCCGCCCCAGGTCGTGACGAGCACGATCGAGGTGGTGGTGACCATCAGCAGGGCCGCGCCGAGGTAGTCGATCTGCGGGTTCTTGCGCCGCGCGCTCAGGTGCAGCGTCACCTGGCACCAGATCAGCATGACCACGCCGACCGGCAGGTTGAGGTAGAACGCCCAGCGCCAGCCCATGTGGTCGGTGACGAAGCCGCCGACGACCGGGCCGCCGACGTTGGCGAGCGCCACCAGGGTCGCGCTCATGCCCGCGTACTTGGCCCGCTCCCGGGGCGAGACCAGCTCGCCGATGATGGCCAGGGCGCCCACGCCCATGCCGCCGGCGCCGAGGCCCTGGAGGGCGCGGAAGGCGATGAGCTCGTTCATGCTGCCCGCGGCGCCGGACAGGCCGGAGCCGAGCAGGAAGACCGTGATCGCCGACAGGAAGAACACCTTGCGGCCGTACAGGTCGCCGAGCTTGGCCCAGATGGGGGTGGAAGCGGCCATGGCCAGGGTGTAGGCGGACACCACCCAGGACAGTTGGCTCAGGCCGCCGAGTTCGCCGGTGATGGTCGGCATCGCGGTACCGACGATCACGTTGTCGAGCGTGCTGAGGAACATCGAGAGCATGACGCCCAGCAGGACCCACCGCATGTTGCGGGGGGGCGCCGGGCTCGCCTCGGTGCTCGCTTCGGTCGGAGACTTGCTGTTCGGGGACTGGATGACGATCCTCAATTCGATCGGAGGCTTGCGGTGCGGGGGCGTGACCAGCGGTCACGAGGCCGTCAGCGCACGCTTCTCGGTGGCAGGGGGTCACTCGTCAGCGGGGGCCGAGGACCACGGCACCGTGGCGGATCCGCGGGCCTTCGGTCCGCCGATCCGGACCCGCGGGCCGACGCGGTGCGTGCACAGCCGCTCACGCACGGATGTGCACGGGGGACTTTATCGTGTCGCCGATCGGCGGCGAGGGGGGATGGGAACTTCCCCCGTCACTACGGGGCGGGGAACCGCTGAAGCGCCTCGGCCGATTCGTTCACGGTCTTGTGGAGTTCCGGTTCCGACGTGTGATCGAATGGCTCCTCCAAGTCCGCGGGAACGGGCCGCGTTCGGGACGGTCCGGCCCCGCGTCGGCGTATGGCCCCCGACGCTAGGCGTCCGCGCGGGTGGCTGAGATCCCTCAGCCTGACAAGGGTTTCCGCCGCAATCGCGGCCACGCGACCGCCGGAGCGGCCGGGGCGGGGGAATGCGGCCCGGGGGCCGTTCACCGCAGGCCGGAAGCCGCGCACGGGTGTTGTCCCGATCGGTGGTGAAGAATTCCTTCTCCCGCTCCGCGCCCCCGCGTCCGCATAACGGGAGAACACCCAGAAAACCGGCTGATCCCCGAACGGTGAATCCGGAATGCGGTCGTGCGGGCGTTCACAAACCTCGCACGATTCCGATGGGGCGCGCCATCGAAAACCGCACAGGAGTGCATCGGGTCTGTCAGGGCGAGGGATGCGGCTGCCGACCGCCCGTCGTTAGCTTGCGACCACGTCGGCGCCGTATGGATGGCGGCGCTGTGAACTTGCTAAGAAATGTGGACCCAATGACTGATGTGGGCACTCCGCCGCGGCGCTGGTCAGCGTTCACCGCACACGTGGATGGGCGGGCCACACCGTGGGACATCGGCGGACCGCAGCCGGCGCTGGTGGCGCTCGAGGACGCGGGCCGGATCCGGGGCGAGGTTCTCGACGCCGGGTGCGGGCTGGGCGACAACTCGGTCTTCCTCGCCTCGCGCGGATACCGGGTCACCGGCGTCGACGCGGTGCCGCGGGCCATCGAGGAGGCGGGCAAGCGCGCCCGCGCCAAGGGGGTCGAGGTCGAACTGGCCGTCGCCGACGTGACGAGCCTGGAGGGCTTCGAGAACCGTTTCGACACCGTGCTCGACAGCGCGCTCTACCACTGCCTGACCGAGGACAACCAGCGCCTCTACGTCGACGCGCTGCACCGCGCCACCAAGCCCGGCGCGCGGCTGCACCTCTTCTGCTTCGCCGAGGAGCAGGCGGCGGAGTTCCCGGTCATGCAGCGGATCGGCGAGTTGAACCTCAAAGAGATCGTCGGCAAGCGGTGGAACATCACCTCGCTCGAGCAGACCTGGTACCGGACCGCGCTCACCCCCGAGGGCGTCCGGCAGATGATGGGCGCCGCGGTTCCCGGCGGCGACCCGAGCCCGTCCCCGGAACTCGACGAAGAGGGCCGGATCAAGGCACGCGTCTGGCAGCTCGCCGCCGAACGCGTCGACTGACACCGGCAGGACCCAGAAGCCGGACGCTCGCGGACATGCGCGGGAGATCTCCGCCTCGGCGGCACGGCGACATCCCGCTCTGAACTCAACATTGGAAGAGACCAGGATGACGATTGAAGCGGCGCCACTGCCGACGAACCGGCCCAACCCGTTCGATCCGCCGGAGGACTACCGGGTCCTGCGGGAGAACCAGCCGATCAGCAGGATGATCCTGGCCGACGGATCGCTCGGCTGGCTGGTGACCAGCTACGAGCTGGTCCGGTCCGTCATGGCGGACCCCAGGTTCAGCGCCGACTCCCGCAAGACCACCTCCCCGCACCGCATCCTCCCCGAAGCCGCGCGCAAGCCCAGGCCCGGCTTCTTCCTCCAGATGGACGCGCCGGAGCACACCCGCTACCGCGGCCTGCTGACCGGGCAGTTCACCGTCCGGCGGATGAAGTCGCTGGAGCCGCGCATCCACGAGCACGCCGTCGACACCCTCGACGAGATGGTGAAGGCCGGCGACAGCGCCGACCTGGTGGCCGACTTCGCCAGGCGGCTGCCCTCGCTGATGCTGTGCGAGCTGCTGGGCGTGCCCTACGACGAGCGGGGCGACTTCCAGCGGTTCACCGGCGGCGCCCCGCAGACCAACCTGCCGCGCGAGCGGGCCGAGCGGTCCGCGCAGATCGGCGCGGCCCTGATCGCCACCAACGAGTACGTGCTGTCGCTGGTGCAGCGCAAGCGGACCGACCCCGGCGACGACATGCTCAGCGGCCTGATGACCGCCGACCCGACCCTGACCGACGAGGAAATAGCCGGGATGGGCCGCCTGCTGCTCCTGGCCGGCCACGACACCACCGCCAGCATGCTGGCGCTCGGCACGTTCCTGCTGCTCCAGCACCCGGAGCAGGCCGCCAAGTTCCGCGGCGACCCGGACGTGGTGAACCGGGCGTGCGAGGAGATCCTGCGGTACCTGACGATCGTGCAGTTCGGCGCGTTCCGGGCGGCCACCGAGGACCTGGAGGTCGGCGGCGAGCTGATCAAGGCCGGCGAGACCGTGGTCTGCTCGCTCGCGGCGGCCAACCGCGACCCGCGCCAGTTCGAGGACCCCGACCGGCTGGACGTGACCCGCGAGCACACCCCGCACCTGGCCTTCGGCCACGGCGCCCACTGGTGCCTCGGCCACCACCTGGGCCGACTGGAGATGCGCATCGGGCTCAAGGAGCTGTTCACCCGGCTGCCGGACCTGCGCCTGACGGTGGCGCCGGAGGACATCGAGATCCGCACCGGCTCCACCATCTACGGTGTGGCGTCGCTGCCGGTCGCCTGGTCCTGACCGGTCCGCGAGACCGAGCACCCGCGCCGTGTGCGCCCGACGGGATCCCGTCGGGCGCACACGGCGCGGTGCGTGGTGCGAACGCGGGTGTCAGAGCGGGATGTTGCCGTGCCGCCGGGGCAGGGCGTCCACCCGCTTGTCCGCGAGGATCCGCAGCGCGTGCGCGATCCGCTTGCGGGTGTGCGAGGGCGGGATCACGGCGTCGACGTAGCCGCGCTCGGCGTCGGCGTACGGCGTCGCCGCGTACTTCAGCTCCAGCTTCGCGCGGCGTTCGCGCAGTTCCTCGCCGTGCAGGTCGGCCAGTTCCCGGCGGTGCAGGACGCTGACCGCGCTCGGCGCCCCCATCACCTCGATCTCGGCCGGCGGCCACGCCAGGTTGATGTCGGCGCCGAGGTGCTTGGAGCCCATGGCGGCGTAGGCCCCGCCGTACGCCTTGCGCGTGATCACGGTGATCTTCGGGACCACCGCCTCGGCATAGGCGTAGACGAGTTTGGCGCCGTGCCGGATGATGCCGTCCCACTCCTGGTCGGTGCCGGGCAGGAAGCCGGGCACGTCGACGAAGGTCAGCACGGGCACGTGGAAGGCGTCGCAGATGCGGATGAAGCGGGCCGCCTTCGCGGAGGCGTCGATGTCCAGGCAGCCCGCGAGGTGGGTGGGCTGGTTGGCCACGACACCGACGCTGCGGCCGTCCACCCGCCCGAACCCGACGATGATGTTGGGCGCGAACAGCTCGTGGACCTCCAGGAACTCCCCGTCGTCCAGCACGCGGCCGATCACCTCGTGCATGTCGTACGCCTGGTTGGTCGAGTCGGGGATGATGCCGTCGAGTTCGAGGTCGGTCGGCGTGAGCCCGTCGATCGTGGTGCCCGCCGGGGGGCGCGGCGGGGGGTACGCCTTCGGTTCGGAGAGGTTGTTGCTCGGCAGGTGGTCCAGCAGGTTCCGGACGTAGTCGAACGCGTCCTCCTCGTCGGCGGCGAGGTAGTGCGCCACCCCCGAGCGCGAGTTGTGCAGGCGGCCGCCGCCGAGCTCCTCCAGAGTGACCTCCTCGCCGGTGACGGTCTTGATGACGTCCGGCCCGGTGATGAACATGTTGCTGGTCTTGTCGACCATGACCACGAAGTCCGTCAGCGCCGGCGAGTACACCCCGCCGCCGGCGCACGGGCCCATGACCAGCGAGATCTGCGGCACGACGCCGGAGCAGCGCACGTTGCGGAAGAAGATCCCGCCGTACACGGCCAGCGTGTCCACGCTCTCCTGGATCCGGGCGCCGCCGCCGTCGTTGATGCCCACCACCGGGCAGCCGATCTTGACCGCCAGGTCCATGATCTTGGCGATCTTCTCGCCGTGCGCCTCGCCGAGCGCCCCGCCGAACACGGTGGCGTCCTGGCTGAACACGGCGACCGTGCGGTCGTTGATCGTCCCGGTGCCCACCACGACCCCGTCGCCGTACGGCCGCCGGGCCGCCATCGCCGGGTCGGGGCACCGGTGCCGCACCAGCGCGTCGAGTTCGACGAAGGAGCCCGGGTCGAGCAGCGCGTCGACGCGTTCGCGGGCCGTCATCCGGCCGTTGGCGCGCTGGCGGGCGACCGCGGAGGCGCTGCCCGGCTGGACGGCGCTCTCCATGCGCTGGTTGAGGTCCGCCAGCTTCTCCGCCGTCGTGAGCGGGCCCGGGGTCTCCGCGCCGCCGTCCGGGACGCGGGCGACGGGTTCGCTGACAGTGCTCATGGGTGGCGGGGCACGGTGCGCGCGGTCGCCCCTTCCCCCCTTTCAGGTTCGTGGCGGGTGGCTCGGGTCCGGACGGTCACGCGGGCAGGTTCTGGGCCGGCAGCAGGTCGCCGTCGGCCACGCTCGCGGCCGCCTGCCCGCGCAGCGCCCGCCGGTCCACCTTCCCGGCGGGGCCGAGCGGGAGGGCCGGCAGCACCAGCAGCCGCTCCGGGAACTTGCGCGGGTCCATCCCGGCGGAGGCCAGGTGCTTGGTCAGGTCGGTCAGGTCCAGCTCCGCGGACGTGGCCACGCAGGCGCACAGGCGCTCGCCGTACTTCGGGTCCGGCACCGACACGCAGGCCACGTCGCTGATCTCGGGGTGGGTGATGAGCACCGACTCGACCTCGGCCGGGCTGATGTTCAGGCCGCCGCGGATGACCACGTCCTTGGAGCGGCCGACGATGGTGATCCGGCCGTTCTCGTCGAAGACACCGAGGTCGCCGGTGCGGGACCAGCCGTCGGCGGTGCGCAGCTTGACGTCCAGCTCCGGGGAGTTGAAGTAGCACATCGGCGACATCGGGCCCCGCGAGACGAGTTCCCCGGCCGTGCCGGCGGGCACCGGCAGACCCTTGTCGTCCACCGCCCGGATGTCGGTCACGGCGGGGTTGGGACGGCCGATGGTGCCGTCGTAGGGGGTGAGGCCGTTGTGGCAGCCGACGCCGTCGGCCGAGCCGTAGATGGGCACCACCGGGCAGCCCAGGATTTCGCTGCCGCGGCGGGCGGTGTCCGGGTCCAGCGCGGCGCCGCCGAGGACGACGGCGCACAGGCTGCTCAGGTCGGTCTCGTGGATCGCCGGGCAGTCCAGCAGCATCCGCAGCATCGTGGGCACGCCGAACACATGGGTGACGCGGGCGGACTCGATCATGGCCAGGGTGCCGGCCGGGTCGAAGGCGGGCTGCACGACGAGCGTCGCGCCGAAGGCCGCCAGGGTGACCGGGGTGCCGCTGGAGCCGAAGGCCGAGCCCAGCGGCGTGAGGAAGAAGCTGCGCATGGCGCCGCGGTCGTGGTGCAGGGTCCCCATCAGGGCGCCGCGGCCGCCGGAGAGGGCGTTGTGCGAGTACAGCACCATCTTCGGTTCGGCCTCGGACCCGGAGGTGACCAGCACGCGGACCGGCTTGTCGGGGTCCACCGGCCGGTGGACGAACTCCCGGGCGTCGGAGGCGAGCAGCGCGTCCATCGGCACGCACCCCTGCACGTCCCCGCCGGCCGCGATGACCGCGCGCAGGCCGGGCAGGGTCACGGCGTGCTCGCGGATCCGGGCCGCGTTGGGGAAGCCGTGGTGCTCTGCGACGGTGACCACGGCGACGGCCTCGGACCGGCGCAGCAGGTTCTCCGCCTCGCGCTCGCCGCGCCCGACCGGGAAGGGCAGCGCGATGGCACCCAGCGCGGCCAGGGCCAGTTCGGTCGCGCACGACAGCCGGCCGTTGGGCAGCTGCACCGCCACCACCTCGCCGTCGCCGATGCCCAGCCGGGCGAGGCCGGCGGCCAGCCGCCGGGCCATGTCGTCGAGTTCGCCGTAGCCGACCACGCCGTCGGCGTCGATCACGGCGGGCGCCGAGGGATCGCGGTCGACGTGGGCGCGGAACTGGGAGTACAGGTCCCGGTCCGGGTAGAAGCCGCCGGCGGCCCAGGCGCGGCGCTGCTCCGCCGGGATGTGGTCGACGTGGCGGATGGCGGTGCGGTTCAAGGGATCCTCCAAGGGTGACGGCGGCCGCGCCGGGCGGCCGCCAGTGGTGGCAGACCAGGTCCCGGTGCTCAATCGCCTTGGAGGATCGGGGCTGCTTCCTTCGACGCGCGGGCGTCGTCCGGGCCGAGCGCCGTGGCGGCCAGGGCCCGCAGCCAGGCGCGGTCGGGCTTGCCGGTGCCGACCATCGGGATCTGCGGGACGAGGTCGATCGCCGCGGGGACGTGGTTGTCCGAGAGCGCCCCGGCCACGTGGCGGCGCATCTCCTCGGGATCGGAGACGGCGCCCGGCTGGGCGACGACCACGGCGTAGATCTGCTCCACCCGGTCGGCGTTCTCCACCCCGCACACCGCGGCCTGGGACACCCCGGGGGCCTCGCTGAGGACGCGTTCGACGTCCTCGGGGTGGATCCGGATGCCCTTGACCTTCATCACGTCGGAGATCCGGCCGCTCAGGTGGAGGTAGCCGTCCTCGTCGAGGCGGCCGAGGTCGCCGGTGCGGACCCAGCCGTCCTGGACGGTCCGCGCGGTCAGTTCGGGGGCGTGCCAGTAGCCGGAGGTCAGCCACGGCGGGTTGCTCCACACCTCGCCGGGCTCGCCCGCGGCCACCTCGACGCCGGTCTCGGGGTTCCGGACGCTCAGCCGGGGCGGGGCCAGCGGGCGGCCGACGGTGGCGCACCGGCCGAGATCTTTGTGGTCGTCGGGGAAGAGCATGCTGATCACGCCGGTCTCGGTCGAGCCGTACACCTGGATCAGGATCGGGCCGAAGACGTCGAAGGCCTCGCGCAGCCGGCCGGGCGCGGCGGGGCTGCCGCCGTAGATGAGTTCACGCAGGCTGGAGATGTCGGTGGCCGGCCGGTCGGGGTGCGCGGCGAGCGCGTACACCTGCGGGGCGCCGAGCATGACCCGGGTGACGCGGTGGTCGGCGATGTCCCGCAGCACGTCGGCGGCGTCGAACCCCTCGCGCAGGACCACCCGGCCGCCGGTGGTGAGCGTGTCGTCGGCGCCGAAGCCGCTGGAGTGGGTGAGCGGCGCGGTGATCAGGAACGTCGCCTCGGCGCTGCGGTTCGCGGCGGAGGTGATCATCTCGTTCTTGACCCCGAAGCTCCAGCAGACGCCCTTCGGGTCGCCGCCCGAGCCGCTGGTCAAGGTGATGACCGCGAGGTCGTCGTCGGTGAGGTCGGCGCATGCGGCGACCTCGGCGTCGGGGCCGGCGGTGAGGTCGAGGACGTCCGGGCCGACGTCGCCGAGCGCGGCCAGCACGGGCCGCTCGGCCAGGCCCGCGACCAGGTCGCGGGCCCGCGGCGCGTTGGCCGGGTCGACCGCGAGCAGGTCGGCCCCGAGGTCCGCGACGACGGCGCGCTGGAGCTCCAGGCGCAACTCGTCGTCCGGGGTGGCCGCGTTGATGCCGCGCACATGGGCCGCGGTGGCGCCGACCAGGTTGGCGGCCCAGCGCAGGATGAGCGTGGCGGCGGTGTTGGGACGGGTCAGGACGGCGACCACGGAGCCGCGCGCGATCCCCCGCGCGCTCATCGCCGCGGCGGCCCGCCGGGTGGCGGCGGCCGCTTCCGCGGCGGTGACGGCGACACCGTCGCTGACGATGGCGGAACGGTCCGGGTCGGCGTCGAACCGGGTCAGCATCTGCTGGACGTAGTGCTCATGCGTCGTGCTCATAGTCCGGTGTCATCTTCTTCGTTCGGTCGGATGGGGAGGTCGTGCGCGTCCCGCGGCTGACGCGAGCGGCGGGGCGGCGGAACGGGGGCGTCCGGCGCGGGAACGGCAGGCCGGTGAGCGGCCGGCCGGGCCCTACCGGTCCTCCGCGCCGATCGCCACCGGGACCCGCTGCGGGCCGAAGAACAGCATGTCCGGCCGCCACTCGGTCGCTCCGGCCGAGCGCAGCCCCGGCACCCGGCGCAGTTCGCGGCAGACCGCCTCGGCCACCAGCTTCGACAGCGCGGCGCCGAGGCAGTAGTGGATCCCGCCGCTGAACGCGAGCGAGCCGGGCCCGGTCCGGTCGATGTCGAACGCCTCCGGCTCGTGGAACGACTTCGGGTCGCGGTTCGCCGCCGCCAGCAGCAGCACCAGCACCGTGCCCGCGGGCAGCGCGGCCTCGCCCAACTCGACGTCATGGGCCGCGTAGCGGCGGGTGACGTGGTAGCCGCCGCAGTAGCGGAAGATCTCCGCCACGGTCCGGTCCGCCGCGAAGTCCCCGTTCTGCAGGCGCTTGAGGACGTCCGGGTTGGCCAGCAGGGTGTGCACGGCGTTGCCGAGCGTGGCGCTCAGCGCCGCGACGCCCGCGCCGAAGATGGGCAGCAGGGCCAGCGCCAGTTCGGCGTCGGACAGCCGGTCCGGGTCGTCGGGCTGCTCGGACAGGTAGGCGCTGATCAGGTCGTCGCCGGGGTCGGCCCGCTTGGCCGCGACGAGCTGCTCGAAGTACGCGCCCATCTCCAGCGCGGCCTCGTCGGCGCGCTTCATGACGGCCTGCCGGGTCGCCTCGTCGGCCTTCGGGTCGGGCTGCGGCAGCGCCTCGTTGAGCATGGTCCAGCAGCGCGGCTGGTCGGCGGCCGGGATGCCGAGCAGGCCGCCGAGGGCGGCCATGCTCAGCGGCTCGGCGACCGCCTCCTGGAAGTCGACGGTCTCGCCGGGCGCGCTGCCCAGCAGGCCGTCGAAGACCGTCCGGGCCTCCTGCTCCACCATCGGGCCGAGGTTGCGCAGCTGGCGGCTGGAGAAGCCCCGCGACAGCTGCGCCCGCAGCCGGGTGTGCTCGGGCGGGTTGCGGAAGAAGAGCGAGGAGAAGAACTGCGCCTGGCTGGCGGACGGCTTCCAGCCGGGCATCTTCGCCTCCATCCACGCGGCGTCGACGACCCGGAAGGTGTCCTTCTCACTGAGCACCCGCTGGCATTCGGCGTGCCCGGTGACCAGCGCCATCCCGGTGCGCTCGCTCCGGTACACCCCGGCGGACACCTCACGCAGCTGCTGGTAGTAGCCGAACGGCTCGCCGTTCGTGCCGGGTGCCGACACCAGCCGCACCAGGTCTTCCGCGTCCACCGGCACCGTCATCGTTCGTCTCCTCGTCGGATCGCAACCCTGGCGTCCTCGGCAGGCTAGGAGGGTGCCGGTGGGCGGCACATCCCTCATCCGTACAGTCGCGGGCGTCAGCCGATGTCGACCAAGGCCTTGCCGGCGGCCCCCGACTTGACCGACTCCTGGGCCTCGCCGGTGCGTTCCAGGGGGTAGCGGCGCAGCGGCAGACCGGCCTCCTCGCCGACGGTGAGCACGCCCGCGGCCAGGGCGGCGGAGAGGTCCGCGACGGCGAGATCCTTGTCGGCGGGCGGCACGGTCAGCGCCAGCACGAACTGGTAGCGCACGTTGCGGCCGATCAGCATCGGAATCGGCAGCGTCAACTGGGCGTTCATCTCGGTCCCGTAGACGGCGACGGTGCCGCCTGGGGCGACCACGTCCAGGTCGACGGCCGTGTTGGCGGCCGCGGCCACCTCGACGACCAGGTCCACCCCGTCGGCCGCGACGGCGCGGATCTCCTTGGCCGCCGTCTCCGACCTGCGGTCGACGGTGTGCGCCGCGCCCGCCGCGCGGGCGAGTTCGGCCTTCTCCTCGCTGCCGACGGTGGAGATCACGGTCGCCCCGCACCAGGTCGCGAGCTGGGTCGCGGCGTGGCCGACCGCTCCCGCGCCGCCGGCGACGAGGACGGTGCGCCCCTTCAGGGCGCCGGGGCCGAGCCGGTCGGGCCCGTGCTGGAGGGACATCAGGCAGCGGTGCGCGGCGATCGCCCGCAGGCCCAGGCTCGCGCCGACCTCGAAGGAGACGTCGGCGGGCAGCGGGACGACCTGGCGCTCGGGCAGCACCACGTACTGCGCGGCCGTGCCGTGGGCGCGCCGCCAGCCGGCCTCCCACACCCACACCCGCTGACCGACCCGGGCCTGGTCGACGCCGGGTCCGACGGCGTCGACCACCCCGCTGCCGTCGTGGTGCGGGATGACTTCGGGGAACATCAACCTGCCATTGACATGTCCGAATTGCCGGGCCTTCCAGTCCGTCGGATTCACCCCGGATATAAGCACTTTGACCCGGACCTCGCCCGGACCCGGCTCGGGCACTTGCCGATCGACGAATGCAAGGACGTCGCTGCCACCGGTCGTCGAATAAACTATCGCCTTCATAGCGGCGAGGCTAACCACCTTTTGTCCCCCGACAAAGGACTCCGCCGCGTCGCTGTCAGGGTGAGGGATGGGCGCAACTCTGCCGCTGCGCGAGCATGACCTTCATGAACGCTCAGGACTCCTCACCACAAGCCAACGTTCCGGTACTGATCGTCGGCGGCGGTATGCCGGGTATCTCGGCCGCGCTGATGCTCCAGTACCACGGTGTCGATTTCGTACTCGTCGACAAAGCGGGCGGCCTTTCGGTGCGCCCGAAGGCCCGCGTGATCCACAAGCGGACCGTGGAGATTCTCCGCCAACTCGATATCGAGAACCGTATGGCGGAGGTGGCACTCGCGTTCACCTCGAGAAAGCAGGGCGCGCTCGGTGTGCGCATCGGCCCCACCATGGCGGGGTCCGAGGTGATGGAGGTCGCCCCCCGCGGGTACCGGGGCGACGAGCTCAGCCCGGTGAAGTTCCTGTTCTCGCCCCAGGAGGAGGCCGAGCAGCTGCTGGCGGAGATCGCCCGCGAGCGCGGCGGGGACCTGCGCTTCGAGACCGAGCTCACCGGCTTCACCGCGGACGACGAGGGCGTCGAGGCGACCCTCGCGGGTCCCGGGGGCACCACCACCCTGCGCGCCGACTACATGATCGTCGCCGACGGCCAGAACGAGCCGGTGCGCAAGGCGTTCGGCACCAGCGGCTGGGAGCTGCCGGCGAGCCAGCACTACGTCAGCACGTACTTCCGTGCCGACCTGACCGAGGGCTCCTCGGAGAAGACCTTCAGCCAGCTGCGGCTGACCGGCGGACCCGTGCAGGGCCTGATGGCCTCCACGAACTTCTCCGACGAGTGGTCGCTCTACATCGAGTACGACCCCGCCGAGGAGTCCTTCGCCGACTACCCCGCCGAGCGCTGCGTGGAGCTCATCCGCACCGCCGTCGGCGGCGGCGACTTCGACGTCGAGCTGATGAACCACGAGGCCTGGGACACCGGTTCGTGGGTCTGCGACGAGTACCGCAAGGGGCGGGTCCTCATCCTGGGCGACGCCGCCCACCGCCAGCCGCCGTGGGGCGGCTACGCCCCGAACCTCGGCGTGGCCGACGCGCACAACCTCACCTGGAAGCTGGCCGCCGTGCTGGCCGGCACCGCCGGCGACGCGCTGCTGGACACCTACCCGGCCGAGCGCCGCCAGCGGGCGATGATCGCGGCCGACCAGTCCGCGGTGATGAACGACTTCCACGCCCGCTTCGGTGTGGAGACCCCCGAGAACGCGGCATCGCTGGCGAGCCTGATCGGCATGGAGCCGACCATGACCCGCTACCGCTACGGCGCGCCCGAGGAACTCCACGTGGAGACGCTGGCCGGCCAGACCGGCACCCGCGTCCCGCACATCTGGCTCACCGAGGGCGAGCGCAAGTTCTCCACCCTGGACCTGTGCGGCCGCGGCTTCACGGTCCTGGCCGACACCGACCTGGACGCCTGGCAGGACGCCGTCGCCGCGGCCGCGGCCGCGACCGGCCTGGAGATCACCCTGCGGCACGTCGACCCGGCGCTCGCGGAGACCCCCGACGCCTGGCACAAGGAGGCCGCGCTCCCCGAGGGCGGCGCCCTGCTCGTCCGTCCCGACCAGCACGTCCTGGCCCGCTCCGACGAGGACCTGTCCCCGTCCACCCTGCTGGACGTCCTCAAGCGCGCGGTCGCGTAAGGAAAGGCACCGAACCCATGCGATTCACCGCGGAGACAACATCGGGCGGAGTGATCGAACGCGACTTCACCGTCGGTGAGGTGACGGGCGTGCTCTGGTCGCCCGCATCCCCCTCGGAGCGCACACCCCTGGTCCTCCAGGGGCACGGCGGCGGCCAGCACAAGAAGGCGCTGGGCGTGCTGAGCCGCGCGCACGAGCTGGTGACCACGATGGGCTTCAGCGTGGCCGCCATCGACCTGCCCGGGCACGGCGACCGCACGCCCTCGGCCGAGGACCAGGAGCACTGGGAGAGCCTGCGCAGGGCGAAGCTGGCCGGCCAGCCGATCGGCCGGGTCGTCGTCGAGTACAGCGACGAACTGGCCGAACGGGCCGTGCCGGAGTGGCAGGCGGCCCTGGACGCCCTCCAGGAGCTGCCGGAGATCGGGACCGCGAGCCCGGTCGGCTACTCCGGCGCGATGCTGAGCACCGCGATCGGGGTGCGGCTGATGGCGGCCGACCCCCGGGTCGGCGCCGGCGTCTTCCGCTGCTTCTTCACCAGCGCGTCCCTGCTGGCGGCGGCCGCGCGGGTCACCGCCCCGGTCCAGATGCTGCTCCAGTGGGACGACACGGACATCGAACGGGCGGACGGCCTCGGGCTGTTCGACGCCTTCGCCTCCAAGGAGAAGACGCTGCACGCCAACGCGGGCGCGCACCACCAGGTGCCCGACTTCGAGGCGGACAGCAGCACGCAGTTCCTCGCCCGGCACCTCGGCCAGGCGTGCCTGTCACCGGCCTGATGTGACAGCGGCATCGGCCGTCCGGGCACCCGCCCGGACGGCCGATACTGTTTTCTCCCCCTGGTGTCCGCCGTGGGCGCCGCCCATGAAGGCCGCGCGGGCCGCGCACGCCGAAGGGTGGTGGGGAGGTCCCGACCGGATCGGGAACCCTCCCCACCACCCTTCGGCGGTTCGATCGCCGCGTGGCCGCGGCGATCACGTCACAGCTGCGCCTTCTCCTTGTTCTGCCGGGCGATGGCGGCCAGCGCCTCGACGGTCGGCTGCTCGATGAACGACCGCGGCGAGATCGTCAGACCGGCCCGGCGGGCCTTCCGGATCACCGAGACCGCGAGCATGCTGTCCCCGCCGAGCTCGAAGAAGTTGCTCTCCGCGGTCACTTCGGCGCCCTCGAAGAGCTCCGCGAAGATGGTGCAGAACAGCTCCTCCTCGGCGTTGCCGGGTGCCCGGCCGGCCGGCGCGGCGGCCGCGGCCGGGACCGGCAGCGCCGCCCGGTCGAGCTTGCCGCTCGGCGTCAGCGGGAAGGCGTCCAGCACGACGAAGGCGGCGGGCACCATGTGCGCGGGCAGGAAGGCGGCCGCGTGCTCGCGCAGGTCGCGGGTCGTGGGCGTCTTGTCGCCGGCCGGGATCAGGTAGGCGACGATCCGGCGGGCGTCGGGCTCGTCCTCGCGGACCACGGCGACCACTTGGTCGACCGACGGGTGGCCGACCACCGCGGCCTCGACCTCGCCCAGCTCGATCCGGAACCCGCGGAGCTTGACCTGGTCGTCGGTGCGGCCGTGGAAGTCCAGGCCGCCGTCCTCGCGGACGGAGACCAGGTCCCCGGTGCGGTACATCCGGGAACCGTCCGCCGCGAACGGGTCGGCGACGAAACGCGTCGCCGTCAGCGCGCCGCGGCCGAGGTAGCCGCGCGCCAGGCCGGCGCCGGCCAGGTACAGCTCGCCGCGGGTACCGGCGGCCGCCGCCCCGAGGGTGTCGTCGAGGACGTAGCAGGTCACGCCGTTGATCGGGGCGCCGATCGGCGGGGCCTGACGGCCCGAGAGGGGCTGCGTCATGGTGGCGCACACGGTCGCCTCGGTCGGACCGTAGGCGTTGATCATGCGCCGGCCGGCGGACCACCGCTCGACCAGGTCGCCCGAGCACGCCTCGCCCGCGACGACCAGGCACTCCAGCCCCGGCACCGCGTCCGGCGACATGCTGGCGGCGGCGACCGGCGGTAGGACGACGTGAGTGACGCCCCGTCCGGCGACGACCTCCTCCAGCACCGGGCCGACCAGCGTGGCGTCCGCCGGCGGGACGACCAGGGTCGCGCCGCTCTCGAAGGTCGCCGTCAGCTCGGTGAGGAACGCGTCGAAGCTCGGGGAGGCGAACTGCAGCACGCGGCTGTCCCGCTCCACCGCCATCCGCTCGGCCTTGGCCCGGGCCAGGTTGGCCAGGCCCCGGTGGGTGACCGCGACGCCCTTGGGGCGGCCGGTCGAGCCCGAGGTGTAGATGACGTACGCGAGCCCGTCGGCGCGCACCTCGACCTCGTCGAGGCCGTCCTCGGAGAGCTGGGCCAGCTCCGCCACGACCGCCGGGTCGTCCAGGGCGATCCGGTCGAGCTTCTCGGGCAGCTTGGCCGCGGCCGTGCCGTTGCTGACGGCCAGCAGTGGCTGCGCGTCGGTGAGCATGAACTCCACGCGGTCCGCGGGGTATTCGGGGTCCACCGGCAGGAAGGCCGCGCCCGTCTTCGCCACGGCCAGCACCGCGACGACCATCTCGGCCGAGCGCGGGAAGGACAGCGCGACGATCTTCTCCGGGCCCGCCCCGCGCTGGGCCAGCAGCCGGGCCAGCCGGTTGGCCCGCCGGTCGACCTCGCGGTAGGAGAGCCCCACTCCGTCGACGTTCAGCGACTCGCCGTCGCCGTGGGACGCGACCTGCCGCTCGAACAGCCGGGCCAGGTTGGCAACCGGCCGGTGCGATGCTTCCGGCATCATTTCGTTGGCCTCCGGTCGGTCGGCAGCGAGCGCGGCGCGCTCGTGTCTCCGATGGACGTGGTGTTCGTTTGCAGGCATCGTCAATCCCTCGACCCGGTTGTCGCTCACATCTTCAGTCCGTCACATCGGCGCTGACGTACACGGTCTGCCCGGTGACCGCGACCGCTTCCGCGCCCAGCAGCACGGGAACGGCGTCGGCGACGGCCCGCGCGTAGCGGGCCGCGCTGCCCGGGAGGTCACCCGGTGCCCGGCCGGAGTGCAGGCCGACCTGGGGCCGTCGCGGCGCGATCAGGTTGGCGGTGACGCCGAACGCCTCCAACTCCAGGGCGATCGTGGTGGTGAAGCCTTCCAGTCCGGCGCGCAGCGTCGAGTGCTCCGAGCCGTCGGCCAGCGGGGGCGCCACGGTGATGACGCGGCCCGAACCGGCCTCGCACATCAGGTCCACCGCCAGCCGGCTGGCGACGAAGACCCCGCGGAGCGGGCGTCCTGTCGCTGCCTCCCACTGCGCGTCGGTCAGGTCGCACAGCCGCGTGGCTCCGCCGGCTGTGCTTCCCGGGGTCACCGGGGTCGCCGGGTTCCCCGGACCGTCCGGATCCACCGGGCCCACCGCGCCTACCAGGTTCACCAGCACCTGCGGCTCGCGCCACTCCGCCGTCACGTCGGCGAGCGCGGACTCGACCGCACCGGAATCGGCCGCGTCGACCGGGAACGCCATCGCGCGCCCGCCCCGCTCCCTGATCCGGTCGACGACGTCGGCACAGGCGTCGACCGCGGGATCGAGGACGGCCACGTCCATGCCGAGGTCCGCGAGCCGCAGCGCGACCTCGGCCCCTGTGGCGGAACCGCTGCCGGTCACCACCGCGACGCGTCGCGCGCTCGGCGATGGCATGTCAGAACCCGGCGGGTGCACTCGGCATCACGTATCTCTCTCGGCGGTCCGACAGCGCCACGGTGAGGGCGGCGCCGACCTGCGTCTCGCACGCTAGTGAGGGGCCTTCGTCGGGCACATCACTCGCTCTGGTGGTTGGCCCGCGGTCCGGGCCGCGGTCTTCCCTCGCGTGGTTACGGAACCCGCGCCACGACGATGGTGCGGTTGCGCAGGCCGCTGATCGGCCGGACGTACGGGAAGTAGTAGGACTCCAGCACCTCGACGCCCGAGCCGACCAGACGCTCCGCCAGGTAGTCCTTGGACAGGTACCAGAAGTTGTCGACCCGCTCGTGCGCGGTGAACGGCACGCTCCGGTCCGGCGGCGCGTCGTTGGAGAACAGCAGGACGGTCCCGGACCTCAGGTCCAGTTCCTTGATCTTGTGCAGGGTGGGGCCGACTTCCTCGACGCTGTCGAAGAGGTGGCCGAGGAACCCGTCGGCGTAAATGGCGTCGAAGCCGGACACGTCGTCGGGGGATATCGCGAAGAAGTCGTTCGCGGACGCCTCGACGCCCTTCTTGCAGGCCAGTTCGACCGCTTCGGGGCACACGTCGATGGCGCCGACCCGACGGCCGTGCTCCACCAGGGCGCCCTCGACGGCCGCGTTGCCGCACCCGAACGAGAAGATCCTGCTTCCTTCCTCGGTGAGCGAGAGGAACTTCAGCAGGATGTGCGAGCGGTATTCGGGTACGTAGGTGGAGGGAGTCACCGAATCATTGAAGGCTTCCCCGCGCTCCCAGATGGCGTAGATCGTCTCACCGTCGGACCGCGGGGTCTTGTAGTAGTCCAACAGGGATTTCATGTTTTGCGTCATGCCCACCGTCATTCCGGTAGTACGCCCGTCGCGCCGGCGTAGAGATGGTGTGCGACCGCAGCAACTCCCTCCGGGCCGCCGGCCGAGAACGGCCCGGCCCGGGTGTTGTCCCCCGATCGTCGGTGTGTCCGCCACCGACGCTAGGTGTCGCCGCGATGACCCTGTATCCCTCAACCTGACAGGACTTCGGGTTCTGCGAGTTCCGGGGAATGCGCGCCCGGCGCGAGGATCTACTCTGGGCGGATGAACCGTACAGGAGTGCTCCGGGCGGTCAGTGATCTGCACATCGGCTACGCCGAGAACCGCGACATCGTGGAGGGCCTGAAGCCCGTTTCCGCCGACGACTGGCTGATCGTCGCGGGGGACGTGGGCGAGCTGATGGCGGACGTCGAGTGGGCGCTCACCCTGCTGCGGGACCGCTTCGCGAAGGTGATCTGGGTACCGGGCAACCACGAGCTGTGGACGGTCCGTCAGGAGACCAGCCCGCTGCGCGGGGTGGCCCGCTACGAGGCGCTGGTGGCGCTGTGCCGCCGGCTCGGTGTGCTCACCCCCGAGGACCCCTACCCGGTGTGGGAGGGGGCGGGCGGCCCGGTGCGGATCGCGCCGCTGTTCCTGCTCTACGACTACTCGTTCCTCGCGCCGGGCACGTCGACCAAGGAGGAGTCGCTGGCCAGGGCGTACGAGGCCGGCATCGTCTGCTCGGACGAGTTCTTCCTGGACCCCGCCCCGTACCCGAGCCGCGAGGCGTGGTGCGCGGCGCGGGTGGAGGCGACCGAGCGGCGCCTGGCGGAGGTGGCGGGCGACCTCCCGCTGGTGCTGGTCAACCACTGGCCGCTGGTGCGCCGGCCCACCGAGGTGATGACCCACCAGGAGTTCACGCAGTGGTGCGGGACGGTGCGCACCGCCGACTGGCACGTGCGCTTCGGCGCCGCGGCCGTGGTCTACGGCCACCTGCACATCCCCCGCGCCACCGTCTACGACGGCGTCCCGTTCGAGGAGGTGTCGCTGGGCTACCCGCGCGAGTGGCGCCGGTTCGGGCTGCGCGCGGACCTCGCCCGGCAGATCCTGCCCCGCCCGCAGGGCCCGGCGGCCGGAATTTCCTGAGAACGCCCCTGTTCCGCGCCGGAAATCGCCCTCCGCCGGGGCGGCTACTCGGTCAGGGGATAGACACAGCCATTGCCCACCGGGCTATGTGGTACCCATGCGGGAATTAGCGAGCCTCGCGAATGCCAGACAGGTGGGCGAAACGGCGTCCGCGCACATCCGAATCCGGCCGGGTCGTCGAACTCCGGTCCGCACAGGGGCGGAAGAATGAATGCGGCAACGCTGAACGGTCCGTACCGGCAGATCGACGTCGACCTGGCCGACCGCTCCTACTGCGTACGGGTGGGCGCGGGCCTGCGGCACTCGCTGCCCGAGGTCGTCGCCATGACCGGGGCCCGCAAGGCCGTGGTGGTCTCGGCCCGCCCCGAGGAGTGGACGCCCGACCCGGGCGTGCCCTTCCTGTCCCTGCCCGCGCGGGACGGCGAGGGCCACAAGACCTGGGCCACGGTGATGGAGATGTGCCGGGCCTTCGCGGACTTCGGACTGACCCGGCACGACGTGGTGGTGTCCTGCGGCGGCGGGACGACCACGGACACGGTCGGGCTGGCCGCCGCCCTCTTCCACCGCGGGGTGCCGGTGATCCACCTGCCCACCTCTCTGCTCGCCCAGGTCGACGCGAGCATAGGCGGCAAGACCGCGGTGAACCTGCCCGAGGGCAAGAACCTCATGGGCGCCTTCTGGCAGCCGCGGGCCGTGCTGTGCGACACCGACTACCTGGAGACACTGCCCGAGCGGGAACGGATCAACGGCTACGGCGAGCTGGCCCGCTGCCACTTCATCGGCGTCCCGGGCATCCACCTTCTCCCGCTGGACGAGCAGATCACCGCGAGCGTGGCCCGCAAGGCGGAGGTCGTCATGGCCGACGAGCGGGACACCGGGCTGCGGCACCTGCTGAACTACGGCCACACGCTCGGGCACGCCCTGGAGCGGGCCACCGACTTCCGGCTGCGGCACGGCGAGGGCGTGGCGATCGGCACGGTGTTCGCCGGCCGACTCGCCCGGGCGCTCGGCCGGATCGACGACGCGCGGTGCGAGGAGCACCTCTCGGTGGTCGCGGGGTACGGGCTGCCGACACGGCTGCCCGCCGAGGTGGACGCGGCGCGCCTGATCGCGCTGATGCGGTTGGACAAGAAGGCGACAGCCGGGCTGGGCTTCGTGCTGGACGGCCCTGGCGGGGCGGAGCTGGTGACCGGTGTGCCGGAGGCGCTGGTGTCCGACTGCCTGGCGGCCATGCCGCGCGAGCGCTGAACACCGCGGACGGAACCCGAAATTGCTCGGGCCCGCGCGCTGTTCCGGACGCCTCCGGGACGGCCGGGCGAACGAAAGGTGAAGCATGGCCACGATGTTGCTGCTGAACGGTCCCAACCTGGGAATCCTCGGGCAGCGCGAACCGGAGATCTACGGGACCGCCACCCTGCACGACATCGAGAAGTCGGTGGTCGACGAGGTGTCCGCGGTGGACTGGGACGTCCGCTCGGTGCAGAGCGACTCCGAGGCCGACCTCATACGGACGCTCCAGGACAACTACGACACGGTGGGCGCGGTCGTGAACCCGGGGGCGCTCATGATCGCCGGGTGGAGCCTGCGCGACGCCCTGGCGAACTACCCGCGCCCCTGGATCGAGGTGCACCTCTCCAACGTCTGGGCGCGCGAGACCTTCCGCCACGAGTCCGTGCTCGCGCCGCTCGCGGCCGGCATCATCGTGGGGCTCGGTCCGCTGGGCTACCGGCTCGGCGCCCGGGCGCTGATCTCCTGCGTGCGGGGGACGGACGGGGTCTGAGCCGCCGGCCGGGGCAGCGCGATGGCCGCGGCGAGCACGCCGCCGGCCATCCCCCAGTGCCCTGCGAACTCCCCGATCCGGTCGCCGCCGACGACCGGGCCGGGGACGAGCAGGCGGGCGGTGAAGGTCCCGGACGCGGAAAGGGACACAGGCGCGCCCGCGCTCTCGGCCTCGGCCGGTAACGGCTCCGGTGCCCCGGCGCCGGCCAGGCGCAGCTCGATCAGCGCCTCCTCGAAGCCCAGCCACTTGCCGGTCAGCGGGAACCACGTCTTGTACACGGCCTCCTTGGCGCAGAAGAGCAGCCGGTCCCACCGGACCTCCGGCCGCTCCCGGCCCAGCCGCCCGACGAGGGCGAGCTCCCGCGGCAGGGCGATCGCCTCCAGGACGCCGTCGGGCAGGATCTCGTCCGGCTCGGCGTCGATGCCGAGGGAGGCGAGGTCGGTCGCCCGCGCCAGCGCGGCGGCCGCGAAGCCCGCGCAGTGCGTCATGCTCCCGACGATGCCGGCCGGCCACACGGGGGCGCCCCGCTCCCCGGGCAGCAGCGGCACCGGCGGGTGGCCGAGCACCGCAAGCGCCCGCCGGGCGCACCGCCGCACCGCGGCGAACTCCCGCCGCCGCTTGTCGACCGCGGCGGCCACCACCGCCAGTTCCTCCGGGTAGAGGTCGAGCACCTGGGAGGGCAGGCCGCGGATCTCCCGCACCACCACCGACGCGGGGAGCAGGGACTCCAGCAGCGTGGCGGGCGATTCCTCGTGCGCGTGCTCGTGGGACGGCTCGCGCGGTCCCCCGTGCGCCTGCCGCCTCGACTCCTCGGGGGGACGGCCCGCCGCCAGGTCCGTGCGCGTCATCGGACCAGCCCGAAGTAGGTGCGGTACAGGTCCATCTGGTGCCGGAGCATCGGCTCCCCAGGGAGCACGGGGTGCCCCGCCTCGGCGGCCGCGCGCAGCAGCCGGGTCTCCCGGGGCTTCATGATGATGTCGGCCACGAGGGCGCCCGGGCGCAACCGCGCCGGGTCGAAGGGCAGGGGGTCCTCGGGCCGCAGCCCGAGGGGGGTGGCGTTCACGACCATGTCGGCCGCGCGCAGATCCGGATCCGCGGCCGTGACGACCCTGCCGGGCCAGCGCCCCTCCACGCGGTGGACGACCTCCTTCACACGGACCTCGTCCACGTCGTGCACGACCAGCCGGTCGGCGCCCGCCGCCAGCAGGGCCGGAGCGATCGCCGATCCGGCGCCGCCGGCGCCCACCAGGACGACGTGCCGGCCCCGCGGCGGGTGGCCGGCCTCGGCCAGACCGGCGCAGAACCCGGCGCCGTCGAAGTTGTCCGCGTGCCACGAGCCGTCGTCCAGCCGCCGCAACGCGTTGGTGCTGCCGGCGAGTTCGGCCGCCTCGCTGCGGACGTCGGCGAGCCGGAGGATGTCGGCCTTGTGCGGCACGGTCACCAGCAGGCCCACCAGGTTCGCGGTCCGCTGGAGGCCGCGCACGACCGTCTCCAAGTCGTCCGGGCGGACGTGCACGGGGACCACCACGATGTCGACGCCCTCGGCGGCGAGCTGCCGGTTCAGCAGAGCCGGCGCCCGCACCTGCTCGACGGGGTCGCCGAGCACCGCCACCAGGCGGGTCCGCCCCGAGACGTGCGTCGCGTCCCGTGTCACATCAGGCATTGCGTCTCCTTCGGCTGTGCGCATGCGCACCGCGAGACCACCGATGAGGCCTGGGACGACATCGCGCGCTGGGGCGGTCGGTCAGCCGGCGGTCAACTGGCGGTCCGCGGCCTGGCCTCGTCCGGGTCCGCGTCCAACTCGTCCCACATGACGGCCAGTTCCAGGCGCGACTTGACCCCGGTCTTCTGGAAGACCTTGCGCAGGTGGAACGCCACGGTGTGCCGGGACAGGAACATCTGGTCCGCGGCCTGCCCGTTGGTGAGCCCGTTGGAGACCAGCTTGGCGACGGCGTACTCGGTGTCGGTCAGGCCCGGGATGCGGCTGCACGGCCAGAACCGGGCCTGGGCCTGGGGGTTGGCGTTGATCCGCCGGAGTCTGCTGCGCACCCGGGAGGAGTCGCGCAGCGAACCCATCCCGGCGTAGGAGCGCATGGCCAGTTCGAGGTTCTCCACCGCCTCGGGGGAGCCCTCGCCGTCCACGGCCAGCAGCACACCCATGTCCTCGACGGCCGAGGCGCGGGCCCACGCGTCGGTGTGCAGGTCGGCGGCCTGGCGCAGCTTGTCCAGGTCGCCCTGGACCAGGCCGGCGCCGTGCAGCGCGGCGGCGCCGATCGCGGGGACGTCGGGGTTCTCGGCCGCGAGCCGGTCGGCGAAGCGGACGCTGTAGTCGGCCAGGTCGTGCCGGCCCTCGGAGATCATGAGCCGGACCAGCCACGGAATCGCCGCGGGTTCGCCGGCGAACAGCGCGCAGGTGGCCGCTTCCGAGGCGAGCAGTTCCCGGGCGAGGGTCGCGGCCTGTTCGCGTCCCCTTTCCGCCTCGGTGACCTGAATGACAATCCAGGCGGACTGGCCGGCGGGCAGCATCTCGCGCCCGAATACCGCATCCTCTTTGAGCTGGTTCGTATAGTGCAGGGCGGTGGTCAGTTCGCCCCGCCGCAAAGCCGTCGCGGCCAGAATGAGGTTGCCCAGCGGCGACCAGGTGGTCAGGCCCACCTCGTCCGCCGTCTGAAGTCCGATTTCCGCCTGCGCGGCCGCTTCGACGAGATCGCCGCCGACGAGGGCCAGCTTTGCTCGCACCAAAGTGGTTGTGGCCGTCAACTTCACGTCGTCGCGTATTGCCGAGGCGACGGTCACCTCTTCGAGGATCTTCTCGGCCGCGTCGAGGCGGCGCATCGAGGCGAAGAAGAGCGCCTGCTGCAGGCGGGCGTAGAGAGAACACGGTTCCACACAGCGATCGCAGGCCGCCCGGGCAGCTGCTTCGGCGTAGGAGATGCCCGCCGCGAGATCTCCGGACCGCCAACTGTCACGAGCATGTCCCAAAATTCCGGCTGTTACGCAATTCGTCAGTGCGTAACGATCACCGGCTATGGAAACACTGTGCCGCTGCCCGATCAAGATTTACCCCCCGTTTATGCCAAAATGTCCGATTTAACATAAAGCTTGTACGTTGGAGCTCGTCAAGGTGACCTGCGACACCGGGGCAACATTAGCTGGACGGCATTCGCTCCATATCCCTCACCTTGACAGCGGACGCGGGGCCGGCGCGTTCTGGCTGCGCCCCGAGAAGCGCGTACAGGCTCTCATCCGATCCCGCCGCCTGTCTCGTAGTTGGAGCGACTGCCCGGTTATGTGAAGGGCCACCTGCGGATCCTTCGAGAACGGCGAAGACCGCCGGAAGATCGACATCGGGAGCGCGCTCCGTAGTGCGCTCCGGCGTACGCCCCCGGTGCGGACGGGCCCCGCCCGGGGCGGGTCCGGATCCGCCCCGGACCGCCCCGCGGGCCGCCCGGGCCCACGCGGTCCGGGCCGGCCGGATGCGGAACGCGACCGCCCGTACCGGTGGTCAACTGGATGGGGGAGCCGTCTACTTGGGTATCGCACTGCACGACCTGCCGTGGATCGCGGTCCTCCCACGGGAAATCCGGCCGAGCGATGCCCAAGTGCGTGCACACAAGCGGAAGTTCGGCTTCCCGCCGCATTAGGCGGGGTCGACGCCGGCCACGCCGCCCGGTTCCGTCCGGCCGGCGCCGTTCCGCTAGCGGCGACGGCGAACGGACCGGGGCCCGCCGCGGTGACCGGAATGGACCACCGGGCGGCCGCCGGATATTCTCTCGCCTTTGACCGCGGCGGGGCCGAAAGGAATTCGGCCCGGTCAGGATTCCGAAGCGGCGACCAGGCTGCGCGGCCGCAGATCCGTCCAGTTCTCCTCGACGAATCGCAGTGCGGATTCCCGGTCGGTTTCACCCCGCGCCACCGTCCAGCCGGCGGGCACCTCCGCGAAGGACGGCCACAGCGAGTGCTGCCCCTCGTGGTTGACCAGCACCAGGTAGGGGCGATCCGCGTCTTCGAACGGGTTCGTGCTCATCGATCTTTCCGACCTCTCGTCAGCAGGGGGCGCACCCCTGTCGGCCCGGTCGTCGACGCGCCGGGCCGGGCCCGGATCCCTACTGCGGTCCGTCCTTGAACCCCTGGAACGGGTTCCAGTTCTCCTTGTCCTTCACCATCTTCTGGTAGTCCGCGTAGTTGGCGGTCCACATCACGACGAAGGACGTCCACGTGCCGACCCAGTGGTACTCCTTCGGAACACCGAGGGAGATCTCGATCGAGAAGTAGGTCATGAGGCCCGCGAGGACCACAATGCCCTTCTTCCACATGCCGCGGGCGAAGAAGTAGAACGGCCCGAAGAAGAAGGCGAACCAGTTCGAGTTGAAGAGCAGCCGCTTGCCGAAAGGCATCGCGGCGCGCGCCTCCTTGTACTCCGGCGAGAGGGGGCCGCCGTGCGCCGCGAAGAACGCGAAACGCTCCTGCTTCTTGGCCGACAGGCTGGGCGACAGCCCCGCCGATACTGTCTCTTGTTCAACCATTTCGTTGCAACCTCGGGATTCGGTCGGGGTGGCAGTGTTTCCGGACAGTTTCCGGAATTGGCGATCGCACAGTAGGGCGGGGCGGCTGGAGGCCACATCCCTCGCCCAGGTAGGCCGGTTGCGCACCGGCCCCTGGCAGCGGGCGCGGCGCTCCCGCGGACCGCCGCGCCGCCGTCAAGATGGGGGATGGAGGGCGGGACCCGGACGGGTACCGTACGGCGGCCGTCACGGCTTGCCCCCCAGCACGCGCTGGACCAGGCTCTCGACGTCGAGCATGTCGATGTCCTCGTCCTCGTCGGCCGCCGCGTCCGGCGCTCCGGCGCCGTCGGCGGCCCCTGCGGCCCCGCCGGCGTCCGCCTCCTCGGTCAGGCCGAGCAGCGCCGTCAGGATGCCGGCGTCGCGGAACCGTTCGAACGGCACCGAGGCCAGGATCCGCCGCACCTCCGACTCCCGGCCGGCCAACTGGTCGTTCTCCCGCAGCAGTTCCGAGCGCAGGTATTCGGCCAGCGCCTCCGGGTTCGGGTAGTCGAAGATCAGCGTGGCGGGCAGTTGCAGACCGGTCGCCGCGATCAGGCTGTTGCGCATGTTGACCGCGGCCAGCGAGTCGAAGCCCACCTCCTGGAACGCCTGCGCCGGACCGATGCCCTCGCGGTTGCTGTGGCCGAGGACGGCCGAGGCGTGGCTGCGCACGAGCCGCGACAGGATCCGCTTCTGCTCCGCCTCGGTGGCCGTGCGCAGCGTAGAGCCGAGCTCCTGGGTGGCCTCGTCGCCGCCGGCCCGGGCCGCCTCCGCCAGGGCGACGGCCTCGGGCAGGTCCGACAGGAACGGGCTCGGCCGCACCGACATGAAGGTCTGCAGGAAGCTGGTCCAGTCCATGCCGGCCACCGTCGTCGACTTCTCGCCGGCCACCACCGCCTGCTCCAGCGCCGTCATCGCCGCCGCGGGCGTCATGGGCAGCAGGCCCAGGCGCCGCAGCCGGGCCAGCGCCGTCTCGTCCATCCCGACACCCGCCTCGGTCAGCGCGCCCCAGGCCACCGACAGCGCCGGGACGCCGGCCGCGCGCAGCCGGTCCGCCAGCGCGTCCAGCACCGCGTTCGCGGCGCCGGACAGGCCCTGGCCCGCGCCGCCCCAGATCCCGGCGATGGAGGTGAAGACGACGAACGCCTCCAGGGAGTCGTCCGCCAGCCGCTCCCCCAGCCAGAGCGCGGTGGCCACCTTGGCCTCGAACATCTCGGCAACGTCCGCCGCTCCGGTGTCGTCCAGCGGGCCGGCCTTGGTGATGTCGGCCGCGTGCACGACCGCGGTCAGCGGCCGCTCGGCGTCGGCCCGGACCAGCCGCAGGATCGCGTCCCGGTCCCCTTCGAGGCAGGACTCGACGACGGCGCCGGGCCGCAGGTGCGCCACCTCGGCGCTCAGGGAAGCCACGTCGTCGAGCCGGTCGGGACCGGCGACCGTGACGACCAGCCGTTCGGCGCCGCCCTCCACGAGCCGCCGGGAGGCGTGCCGGCCGAGGCCCTCGGCCCCGCCGGTCACCAGCACGGTCCCGCGCGGACGCCACTGGCGCCCGTCGGACAGGTCCACGGCCGCCGCGCGGCGGAGCCGCCGCGCGTAGACCCCGGAGCGCCGGACCGCCAGCTGGTCCTCGCCGCCGCCCGCGCCGAGCACGGCGAGCAGGCGCCCGACCGCGCGGGTGTCCGGGTCGGCCGGCAGGTCGACCAACCCGCCCCAGCCGTCCGGGCGTTCGAGGGCGGCCGACAGGCCCATGCCCCACAGCGCGGCGTGCGCCGGCGCGGTCACACGGTCACGGATGCCGATGTTCACCGCGCCGCGGGTCAGGCACCACAGCGGTCCGGTGTCCCCGGCCCCGGCCAGCGCCTGCACCAGCGTCAGGGTGGAGACCGTCAGCGCGGTCGGGTCGTCCGCGTCGGCGTCCGGGCCCAGCGCCAGCAGGGACAGCACGCCGGCGAAGCTCTCGTGCTCGGCCAGCACCGCCGACAGCCGGCCGGAGACGCCCGCGGTGGACTCCCCGTGCGGCAGCGCCATCGTGACGACGTCGAGCCCCTGGGCCAGCAACGCCTCGACCAGCGCGGCGGCCGCACCGGCGGCGGGGTCCTCGTCACCAGCCGCGGAACCGGCGGGCACCACGGCCAGCCAGCGGCCGCCGGGCACGCCCGCGCTGTCCTGCTCGACCTGCTTCCATCCGACGGTGTAGCGCAGCTTCTCGACCTCGGAGCGCTGGTTGGAGCGCCGGCGCCACTCGCTGAGCGTCGGCAGCACCGCGGTGAGGGCCGGCATGGTCCCGCCGGGCAGGTCGAGCATCTTCCCCAGCGCCTCGCCGTCGGCCTCCTCGATCGCGGACCAGAACTCCAGGTCCGCCTCAGGGACGGCCCGTTCGTCCTGCTCGGGTTCGGTGAGCCAGTACGGCTGCCGCTCGAACGCGTAGGTGGGCAGCTCCGGGCCCGGTCCGGCCGCGGCTGGCAGGGCCGCGGCCCAGTCGACCGGCACGCCGGCGGTGAACAGCTGCGCGGCCGAGCCGAACAGGCAGGACGGCCCGCCGTCGTTCCGGCGCAGCGTCCCGGTCACCGGCGGCCGCGGCGCGTCAGGCGCGCGCAGTTCGTCGACGAGGTCGGTGATCGGCTGCATCAGCACCGGGTGGGCGCTGACCTCGACGAACGCGCCGAACCCCTGGCCGAGCAGGTCCGCGACCGCGGGGCCGAACCCGACCCGCTCGCGCAGGTTGCGGTACCAGTACCCGCTGTCGAGGACGCCCTCGTCGGCGACCCAGCCGCCGGTCACCGTGGAGTAGAACGGCACCGCCGGGGCGTGCGCGGTCACGCCGCCCAGCACCTGCGCGAGCAGCTCCTCGATGTCCTCGACGTGGCGGGTGTGCGAGGCGTAGTCGACGGGCACCTCCCGCACCCGGACGCCTTGTTCGCGCAGCGCCGCCACGGCCTCCCGCAGCGGCTCGACGTCGCCGGCGACCACCACCGCGGAGGTGCCGTTGACGACGGCGATCTCCAGCCGGTCGCCCCAGGGCGCGATCAGCGCCCGCGTCGCGTCCTCGCCGAGCCGCACCGAGACCATGCCGCCCCGCCCGGACAGCGTCCGGGCGATGGCCTGGCTGCGCACCGCCACGATCCGGGCGGCGTCCTCCAGGGACAGCGCCCCCGCCACGCACGCGGCCGCGATCTCGCCCTGGGAGTGCCCCAGGACGGCGTGCGGCCGCACGCCCAGGGACTCCCACACGGCCGCGAGGCCCACCATCATGACGAAGCCCGCCGGCTGGATGACGTCGACCCGCTCCAGCAGGGCGGTGTCCGCCTTGCCGCGCAGCACGTCCTCCAGCGACCAGTCCACCCACGGGGCCAGCGCGCTCGCGCACTCGGCGACGCGCGCGCGGAACACCGGGGAGTCGTCCAGCAGCGCGGCGCCCATGCCCGTCCAGTGGGTGCCCTGTCCGGGGAACACCATGACGATCCGGCCGGGGCCGCCGGAGCGGGCCGGGGCGCCGGTGACGAGGTTCGGCGCGATCTCGCCGCGGGCGAGCGCGGCCAGTCCGGCCTGCGCGGCCGCCGCGGAGCCGGCCACCAGGACGGCCCGCTCCGGCAGCAGCGCGCGGCCGGTGACCAGCCGGGACGCCACGGCGGGCAGCACGTCGTCGGTGGCCACGAGGTCCCTCAGCCGGAGCGCCTGCGCGGCCAGCGACGTGCGGGACTGGGCCGAGAGCACCAGCGGCAC
Organism: uncultured Actinomycetota bacterium; assembly: GCA_963756705.1. Classification (GTDB taxonomy): domain Bacteria; phylum Actinomycetota; class Actinomycetes; order Streptomycetales; family Streptomycetaceae; genus Actinacidiphila. The sequence goes on from CAVWOS010000016.1 coordinate 463,523, forward strand.
GGCCGGGACGTCGGCCGCCGGGGCCGGCGCCGGCTCCGGGCGGGCCTGCGCCGCGGGGCCCTGTTCGAGGATCACGTGCGCGTTGGTGCCGCTGGCGCCGAACGCGGACACGGCGGCGCGTCGCGGGCGTCCCGTCCGCGGCCAGTCGCGGCCCTCGGTCAGCAGCCGGACGGTGCCGGAGGACCAGTCCACCTGCGTGGTGGGCTCCTCGGCGTGCAGGGTCGGGGGCAGTTGGGCCCGGCGCAGCGCCTCGACCATCTTGACGACGCCGGCCACACCGGCCGCGGCCTGGGTGTGCCCGATGTTCGACTTGAGGGAGCCGAGCCACAGCGGGCCCTCCGGGTCCCGTCCGGCGCCGTAGGTCGCCAGCAGGGCCTGCGCCTCGATCGGGTCGCCGAGGGAGGTGCCGGTGCCGTGCGCCTCGACGGCGTCCACGTCGGCGGGTTCGAGGCCCGCCGCGGCCAGCGCCTGCTGGATCACCCGCTGCTGGGCGAGCCCGTTGGGCGCGGTGAGGCCGTTCGACGCGCCGTCCTGGGTGACCGCGGAGCCGCGGATCACGGCCAGGACGGTGTGGCCGCGCTCGACGGCCACCGACAGGCGCTCCAGGACGACGATGCCGACGCCCTCGGACCAGCCGGTGCCGTCGGCGCCGTCGGAGAACGCCTTGCACCGGCCGTCGGCGGACAGCCCGCGCTGGCGGGAGAACTCCAGGAACGCCGCCGGGCTGGCCATCACGGTCGCGCCGCCGGCCAGGGCCATCGAGCACTCGCCGCGCCGCAGCGCCTGCGCGGCCAGGTGCATGGCGACCAGGGAGGACGAGCAGGCGGTGTCGATCGAGATCGCCGGGCCCTCCAGGCCGAACACGTAGGAGATCCGGCCGGAGGCCACGCTCGGCGAGGTGCCGGTCATGACGTAGCCCTGCACCTCGTCGGGCACCCGGTTCAGCCGGGTGACGTAGTCGTGGTGCACGATCCCGGTGAACACGCCGACGTCCTGGCCGCGCAGGGACAGCGGGTCGACGCCCGTGCGCTCGAACGCCTCCCACGACGTCTCCAGGAGCAGCCGCTGCTGCGGGTCCATGGCCAGCGCCTCGCGCGGCGAGATCCCGAACAGCCCGGCGTCGAACTGGGCGGCGTCGTGCAGGAATCCGCCGAACCGGGTGTAGCTGGTGCCCAGGTGCGCCGGGTCCGGGTGGTAGAGCCGGTCGGTGTCCCAGCCGCGGTCCAGCGGGAAGCCGGTGATCGCGTCGGTCCGCTCGTCGACCAGGCGCCACAGCCCCTCCGGGCTGTCCACGCCGCCGGGCAGCCGCACGCTCATGCCGACGATCGCGATCGGCTCGTCCGGGTCGGCCGCCGCGCCCTTCGCCGCGCGCGGGGCGCGCACGCCGGAGGTCCCACCGGAGAGCTCGGCGGACAGGAACCCGGTCAGCGCCTTCGGCGTCGGGTGGTTGAACACGGCGCTGGTCGGGACGTCGACGCCGGTGAGGTCCTGGAGCCGGCGGCTGAGCCGCACGCCGGCCAGGGAGTCGAAGCCGAGGTCCTTGAACGGCTTCTCATCGTCGTACCAGTCGTACAAGTCGACGCCCGCGGCCTCGCCGTCGGATTCCTCGCGGTACCCGAGCACGATCCGGACCGTGTCGCGGACCACCTCCAGCAGGGCGAGTTCGCGCTCCGGGCCGGACAGCCCGGCGACGGGGGCCGTCTCTTCGCGGTCCGGCTCGGCGAGAGGGGCCTCCTCGCGGTGGGGTTCGCGGGAGACGGCGGCGGGCGCGAGCGCGGGCCGGTCGGCGTCGACCCAGTACCGCCGGTGCTGGAAGGCGTAGGTGGGCAGGTCGGCGACGAGTCGCGCCGCGTCGGCGGCCTCCCGCCCGAGGACCGCGGGCCAGTCCACCGGGACGCCGCGCACGTGCAGTTCCGACACGGCCGTCAGCAGCCCGGCGTCCTCGGACCCGCCCTCGCGCAGCCCGGCCACGCAGCCGTCGGCGTCGACGCCCGGCACCTCCGCCGCCATCGCGCAGAGCACGCCGCCGGGCCCCACCTCCAGGAACGTGGTGACGCCCTGCTCGCGCAGCGCGCGGACGGCGTCGCCGAACCGCACGGCCTCGCGGATCTGGTCGACCCAGTAGCCGGCGGTGGCCATCCGCCCGTCCTCGTCGAGTCGGCCGGTCAGCGTGGAGACGACGGGGACGCGGCCCGCGCGGAACTCCTGCCGCTGCGCCACCGCGCGGAACCCGTCCAGCATCGGGTCCATCCGCGCCGAGTGGAAGGCGTGGCTGACCTGGAGCCGGCGGGTCTTGCGGCCGCGGGCGCGGAACTCCTCCTCGGCCGCGAGCGCCGCCGGCTCCTCGCCGGAGAGCACCACCGAGGTCGGGCTGTTGACCGCCGCCAGGCCGAGCGCGCCGCCGGACGCGGCGATCACCGGGGCGACCTCGTCCTCGCTCGCCTCCACCGCGACCATGGCGCCGCCCTCGGGCAGGGCCTGCATGAACCCGCCGCGCGCCGCGACGAGTTCGCCGGCCGCGGCCAGGTCCAGCAGGCCGGCCGCGTGGGCGGCGGCGATCTCGCCGATGGAGTGCCCGGCCACCAGGTCGGGCGCGATCCCCCAGGACTCCAGCAGCCGGAACAGCGCGGTCTCCACCGCGAACAGGCCGGCCTGGGTGTAACGGGTCTGGTCGAGCAGCTTCGCGCCCACCGATCCGGGCTCGGCGAACACCACCTCGGCCAGCGAGCGCACGGGCGCGTCCGTCATGTGCGCCTCGACGGCCGCGCAGGCCGCGGCGAACGCGGACGCGAACACCGGGTGGCGCGCGGCCAGGGTGCGGCCCATGCCGGCCCACTGGCTGCCCTGCCCGGTGAACAGGAGGGCGAGCTTCCCGGTCCCGGGCCGTCCCGCCACGGCCGGTGCGGCGCCCCGCCCCAACGCCTCCAGGTCCGAGACGAGTTGGTCCCGGTCGCGGACCACGAGCACGCAGCGCCGGTCCAGGTGGCCGCGGCCGGCGGCCAGCGCCAGCGCGGCTTCGGTGAGGGAGACGTCCTGGTGCCCGGTGAGGAACGCGGCCAGCCGGTCCGCCTGGTCGCGCAGCGCCCGCGGGGTCCGCGCCGACAGCGGGACCGCCGTCCAGGGCGCGTCGGGGCGGGCGAGCGGCGCCGGACGGTCCGGTGCCTCCGGGGCCTCTTCGAGGACCAGGTGGGCGTTGGTGCCGCCGATGCCGAAGGAGGAGACGCCGGCCCGCCGGGGGCGCCCGTCGCGCGGCCAGTCCCGGGCCTCGCCGAGCAGCCGGACCGCGCCCGCCGACCAGTCCACGTGGGTGGAGGGGCGGTCGACGTGCAGGGTCCGCGGCAGCTTGCCGTGCCGCATGGCCTGCACCATCTTGATCATGCCGGCGACGCCCGCGGCCGCCTGGGTGTGCCCGAGGTTGGACTTGACCGAGCCCAGCCACAGCGGCCGGTCCGCGGAGCGGCCCTGCCCGTAGGTCTCCAGCAGCGCGTGCGCCTCGATCGGGTCGCCGAGCGTGGTGCCCGTGCCGTGCGCCTCGACGGCGTCGACCTCGTCCGGCCGCAGCCCGGCGGCGGTGAGCGCCTTGCGGATGACCTGCTGCTGGGAGGGGCCGTTGGGGGCGGTCAGGCCGTTGGACGCGCCGTCCTGGTTGACGGCCGAGCCGCGGACGACGGCGAGCACGGGGTGCCCGTTCCGGCGCGCGGCGGACAGCGGTTCGACGAGCAGCAGCCCGACGCCCTCGGACCACCCGGTGCCGTCCGCCGCGTCGGCGAACGCCTTGCACCGGCCGTCGGGCGCCAGCCCGCGCTGGCGGGAGAACTCGACGAACGTCTCCACCGTGCTCATCACCATCACGCCGCCGACGAGCGCCATCGAGCACTCGCCGGAACGCAGCGCCTGGGCGGCCAGGTGCACGGCCACCAGGGAGGAGGAGCACGCGGTGTCGACGGTGATGGCCGGCCCCTGGAGGCCGAGATGGTACGCGACCCGGCCCGACAGGACGCTGCCGGAGGTGCCGGTGAGCTTGAAGCCCTCCACGTCGGCCGCGCCGTGGGTGCGCACCAGCCAGTCGTGGCTGTTCACGCCGACGAACACGCCCACGTCCTGGCCGGCCAGCGTGCCGGGGTCGATGCCGGCCCGCTCCAGGGTCTCCCAGGAGGCCTCCAGCACCAGCCGCTGCTGCGGGTCCATCGCCAGCGCCTCGTTGGGCGAGATGCCGAAGAAGGTCTCGTCGAACCCGGCGGCGTCCTCCAGGAAGGCGCCGTGCCGCACGTACATCGTGCCGGGGTGGTCGGGGTCGGGGTGGTAGACGCCGTCGACGTCCCAGCCGCGGTCCGCCGGGAACTCGGTGACGACGTCGGTCTCCTCCTCCAGCACCCGCCACAGGTCCTCGGGTCCGCGCACCCCGCCCGGGAACCGGCAGGCCATCGAGACGATCGCGATCGGCTCGTCGGTCCGGGCCGCCGCGACCGCGGCCGCGGCGGGGGCGGCGGCGCCGACCAGCTTGTCCCGCAGGTGGCCGGCCAGGGCGGTCGGCGTGGGGTAGTCGAAGACGATCGACGAGGCCAGCCGGCACCCGGTCGCCGCAGCCACCCGGTTGCGCAGCTCCAGCGCCGTCAGCGAGTCGAAGCCGGCGTCCTTGAACGCGCGGTCCGGCCGCACCCCGGCGGGGTCGGGGTGGCCGAGGATCGCCGCCGCGTGCTGCCGGACCAGCGCGACCAGCGCCTCGGACTGCGCCGAGGGGTCGGGCAGCGCGGCGATCCGCTCGGCGAACGTGCCGGGCGCCGATCCGCCGGCCGCGGCCGCGACCGTCCGCCGCGCCGGGACCAGCCCGCGCAGCACGGCCGGGACGGCGGCGGCGCCGCGCAGTACGGCGAGGTCGAACCGGGCCGCCACGAGCGCCGCGTCGGCGCCGCCGGCCAGGGCGGCGTCGAACAGCGCGAGGCCCTGCCGGTCCGTCAGGCCGGCCATGCCCAGGTCCCGGTTGCGCCGCAGGTCGGCCGAACCGAGGTGCCGGGTCAGCCCGCTGACGGACTCCCAGTAGCCCCAGGCGAGGGACACGCCGGGCAGGCCCGCCCGGCGCCGGCGCGCCGCGAGCGCGTCGAGCCCGGCGTTGGCCGCCGCGTAGTTGCCCTGCCCGGGGTTGCCGAGCACGCCCGCGGCGGAGGAGAACAGCACGAACGCGGTGAGCGGCAGGTCGCGGGTGAGCTCGTCCAGGTGCCGCGCGGCGTCCAGCTTCGGCCGGAAGACGGTGTCGACGCGCTCGGCGGTCAACTCGGTCAGCACGCCGTCGTCGAGCACGCCCGCGGTGTGCACGACCGCGGTCAGCGGGTGCGCCGGGGGGATCGCCGCGAGCAGCGCGGCGACCTGGTCCCGGTCGGCCATGTCCACCGCGGCGAGCCGGACGTCCGCGCCGAGCGCGGCCAGTTCGGCGCACAGCGCGCCCGCGCCGAACGCGGCCGCGCCACTGCGGCTCGCCAGCAGCAGGTGCCGGACGCCGTGCCGGGCCACCAGGTGCCGCGCGGTCAGCGCCCCGAGGGTTCCGGTGCCGCCCGTGACGAGCACGGTGCCGGCCGGGTCGAGAACCGACGCCGTGCCGTCGACGGACCACGCGTCCCCGCCGACCGGGACCAGCCGCGGCACCTCGACGTGGCCGTCGCGCACCCGCAGTTGGGGCTCGTCGGGCAGGGCGACCACGATCTCCGCCACCCGCGCCCAGGCGCCTCCGGCGCCGGTTGAAGTGCCGGCGTGGGCGGCAGAGCCGGTGGTGGCGGCGGTGCTGGTGCCAGCGGCGGTGTCGGTGCCGGGGTGGGTGGCGGAGGTGGCAGCAGCGGCATCGGCAGTGGTGGTGCCGCTGGCTGTGCCCGTATCAGCGGCGCTGTCGGTCTCGACCAGGACGATCCGGCCGGGCTGCTCCGACTGGGCCGAGCGCACCAGGCCCCCGACGGCTGCCGCGGCGGAACCCGTGCCCTCGGGCGTGACGACGACCAGGCGCGCGGTGTCGTGACCGGGGCCGGCGACGAACGCCCGCAGCACGGCGAGCGTGTCCGCGACCGCGGCCCGCGGGTCGTCCGCCGCGGTGCCGGGCGCGAAGACCAGCAGGTCGGCTTCGACGGCCGCCACGTCCTCGGCGGTGCGGACTTCCGCGACGGAGTCGGTGGAGGCAGCGGACGCGGCGAACGCGACAGACCCGACGGACGCCGTCGAACCAGCGGGCACACCCAACGCGACGGACCCGGCGGACGCGGTCGAACCGGCCGACGCGGCGGACGCCGCGCCCTGCGGCACCTCGCACGGGAGCCACACCGTGCGGAAGAACCCCTCCGGCACGCCGGCGGGCTGACCGGGGACGGTGGTCGGGCGGCTCACCTCGATCCGGTCCACCCGCAGCACCGGCTGCCCGGCGGAGTCGGCCAGGTCCACCCGGTAGGTGCCCTCAGCGGTGGAGGCCGCCGTCACGCGGACCTCGGACGCGCCGGTGGCCAGCAGCGCGACGCCCCGCCAGCGCCAGGGCCGGTGGCCCTCGGGCACGGCGGCGCGGATCGCGTCGGCCAGGAGCAGCGGGTGCAGGCCGAAGCGCCGCGCGTCGGGGGCGTCGGCGTCCTGGAGGGCGACGACGCCGAGGTCGTCGCCGGGTTCGGGCGCGGACGGCGCCGCCGCCGCGCGGGCCAGGGCGCCGTGCGCGTGCCGCAGCCAGGCCGCGTCGGGCGCCGCGTCCTCGGCGCGGGAGTAGACGTCGATCGGGCGGACGCCGTCCGGCCCGGCCTCGCCGACGACGACGCGCACGTCGAGCGCGCCGTGCGGCGGGAGGACCAGCGGGAGTTCGACGGTCAGCTCCTCGACGAACGGGGTGCCGGCCTCGTCGCCGGAGCGCACCGCGACCTCGACCAGGACCGCGTCGGACACCCGGCCCCCGGCCGGGTCGTCGAGCAGGTCGCGCAGGGTGTCCCGCGACCACCGCGCGGTCGCGACGACCCCGGCCGCCGGCACGTGCACGAAGCCGCCGAGCAGCGGGTGGGCGGCATCCGGGGAGCCGTCGGCCGCCGTGCCCGCGCCGGGCCGGCTCCGCAGCCAGTAGTGCGCGTGCGCGAACGGGTAGGACGGCAGGTCGACCCACGCGGCGCCGTCCGCCGGGAGCAGGGCGGACCAGTCCACCGGCACGCCCCGGACGAACAGTTCGGCCGCGGAGGTCAGCAGCCGGCGCAGGCCGCCGTCGTCGCGGCGCAGCGACCCGGTCAGCACGACCCGGGCGCCCGCCTCGTCGACGATCTGCGCGATCGGCTGGGCCGTCACCGGGTGGGCGCTGGCCTCGACGAAGACGCCGAAGCCCTGCTCCACCAGCCCGGCGACGGTCTCGCCGAAGCGCACCCGCTGCCGGAGGTTGCGGTACCAGTAGTCGCCGTCGAGCAGGTCGCCGTCGGCGAGCCGCGCCGCGGTGACCGTGGAGTGGAACGGCACGGCGGGCGGCCGGACGTCCAGGGCGGACAGCCCCTCCTCCAGGGCCGCGCGGACCGCCTCCACCTGCTTGGTGTGCGAGGCGTAGTCGACCGCCACCCGGCGGGTCCGGACGCCCTCGCGGTCCAGCGCGGCCAGCGCCTCGTCCAGCGCGGCGCTCGTCCCGGAGACGACCACCGACGACGGGCCGTTGACGGCGGCGACCTCGACCTGGCCGGCCCAGGCCGCGAGCCGGGCGGCGGCCTCGTCGGCGCCGAGGGCGACCGAGGCCATCCCGCCGTGGCCGGCCAGCGTGACGGCGATCGCCTGGCTGCGCACGACGACCACGCGCATCGCGTCGCCCAGCGGCAGGGCGCCCGCGACGCACGCGGCGGCCACCTCGCCCTGGGAGTGGCCCACGACGGCGTCGGGCGTGACGCCCAGCGACTCCCACACCGCGGCCAGGCCCACCATCACGGCGAAGCTCGCGGGCTGCACCACGTCGACGCGCTGGAGCAGCTCGTCGTCGGCGTCCCCGCGCAGCACGTCGAGCAGCGACCAGTCGACGTGCTCGGCCAGGTGCCGGGCGCACTCCTCGATCCGGCGGGCGAACACCGGTGAGGCGTCGAGCAGTTCGCGGCCCATGCCGCGCCACTGCGCGCCCTGGCCGGGGAAGACCAGGACCACGCCGCGCGCCGGTTCGCCCTCGGTGCCGCCGCGCACGACCTGCGGCAGGTCCTCGGTGCCCTCGGCGAGGGCGGTGAGGGCGGCGACGGCCTCCTCACGGGTGGCGGCGAGCACCACGGCCCGCTCGCGCAGCGCCGTCCGCCGCGCCACCAGCGCGGCGGCCACGTCGATCCAGCCGGCGTCGTCGGACCCGGCCAGCAGGGCCGCGATCCGCCCGGCCTGCGCGCGCAGCGCCTCCGGGCCGGCGGCGGAGACGACCAGGGGCACCACGGCGGGCGCGGCGGCGCGGACGGCCGCGGGCTCCCGCGAATCCTCCGGGGCCTGCTCGATGATCACGTGCGCGTTGGTGCCGCTCAGGCCGAAGCTGGAGACGCCGGCCCGGCGCGGGCGCCCGCGGTCGGGCCAGGGCCGGCCCGCCGTCAGCAGCTCGACCGCGCCGGAGGCCCAGTCGACCCGGTCGCTCGGCGCGTCCACGTGCAGGGTCGGCGGCAGCTCGCCGTGCCGCAGGGCCTGCACCATCTTGATGACGCCGGCCACCCCGGCCGCCGCCTGGGCGTGGCCGATGTTCGACTTCAGCGAGCCCAGCCACAGGGGCTCGTCGGCGGGCCGGCCGGAGCCGTAGGTCGCCAGCAGCGCCTCGGCCTCGATCGGGTCGCCCAGCACGGTTCCGGTGCCGTGGCCCTCGACCGCGTCCACGTCACCGGCCGCGAGTCCGGCGGCGGCCAGCGCCCGGCGGATGACCCGCCGCTGCGCCGGACCGCTGGGCGCGGTCAGCCCGTTGGAGGCGCCGTCCTGGTTCGTCGCCGAGCCGCGGAGCACGGCGAGCACGCGGTGCCCGGCCCGGCGGGCGTCGGAGAGCCGTTCGAGGACGAGGACGCCCACGCCCTCGGCCCAGCTCGTGCCGTCGGCCCCCGAGGCGTACGACTTGCACCGCCCGTCGCCCGCGAGCGCCCGCTGGCGGGAGAACTCGACGAACGACCGCGGTGTCGCCATCACGGTGGTGCCGCCGGCCAGCGCGACCGAGCACTCGCCGCTCCGCAGCGCCTGTCCGGCCAGGTGCAGCGCGACCAGCGACGAGGAGCACGCGGTGTCCACGGTGACGGCCGGGCCCTGGAACCCGAACGAGTAGGAGACGCGCCCCGAGGCGACGCTGGAGGCCGTGCCGGTCGTGGTGAAGCCCTCGAGTTCGGGGGACGGCTGCGCGGAGCCGCCGTAGCCCTGGTCCATCAGGCCGAAGTAGACGCCGACCTCGGAGCCGCGCAGCGCGGCCGCGTCGAGGCCCGCGTGCTCCAGCGCCTCCCACGAGGTCTCCAGCAGCTGGCGCTGCTGCGGGTCCATGGCCACGGCCTCGCGCGGGGAGATCCCGAAGAAGTCCGCGTCGAACTCCCCGGCGGCGTCGAGGAATCCGCCGCGGTCGAGGTACGAGGTCCCGGGCCGGTCCGGGTCGGGGTGGAAGAGGGCCGCGAGGTTCCAGCCGCGGTCGTCCGGGAACGGGGAGAGCACCTCGCGCCCGTCGCGGACCAGTCGCCACAGGTCGTCCGGGCCCGCGACGCCGCCGGGCAGCCGGCAGGCCATACCGACGATGGCGATCGGCTCGCCCGGGTCGGCGGGCCCCAACTGCGCCTCCTCGGCGGCGGGTTCGGCGCCGCCGGTCAGCTCGGCGTGCAGGTGGGCGGCGAGCGCCCGCGGGGTCGGGTGGTCGAAGCTGACCGCGACCGACAGCCGCAGGCCGGTGCGCGTCACCAGCCGGTTGCGCAGTTCGACGGCGGCGCTCGAGGTGTAACCGAGGTCGCGGAAGGCCCGGTCGGCGGGCAGGGTCTCGCCCGCGGGCAGGTCCGCGACCGCGGCAGCCTCCGCGCACACCAGCCGTTCCAGGAGCGCCACTTGGGCGTGCGCGTCCAGCCGGCCGAGCTCCTCGCGCAGCGCCCCGGCAACGGCCTCGTCCGGCCGGACCTGCGGGGCGGACTCGGGGAACAGCAGCCGCATCAACGGCGCCACGTCCCCACCAACCTCGGGCCGCACCGGCCGCAGCACCACGAGCGGCGGCGCGTCCGGATCACCGAGCAGCGCGTCCAGCCCCGCCAGCCCGTCCCGCACGGCACGCGAGAAGCCCGTCCCGGACGCACGACTTGAGAGCCCGTCACGCACGGCACCGGGTTCGGCAGCGCCCGCCGACAGCCCGTCCGGCACGGCCCGGGCCTCGGCCACCTCGGCCGCCAACCCGTCCTGTGCGGCACGCGCATCACCCGCCCCCGGTGCTTCTGGCGACCAGGTCAGGAGGGCGGCCGGGTGGCCGGCGCGGCGGTGTTCGGCGATGTGCCACGCGGTGACGGCGTGGGTGATCGCGGAGTCGGTGTCCCGCGGAGGATCGGCGAGGACCAGCAGGCGGGCCGGCGCCCCGTCGGTCCCGAGGGCACGGACCAGCGTGGGAACGTCGGCGTCGCCGTCCGCGACGACGACGGTCACCGGTGTTCCGTCCGCCGGGTGCGGCAGCGTCGTGGCGTCGAGGGACGCCGCCGTGTCGAGCGGCACCAGCCGCGCCACGCGGTGCGCGGCCGTGAGGTGTTCGGCCACGGCGGCGCCGCGCGGGCTGCCCGCGCCCGTCAGCACGAAGGCGCCGTCCGCCGGCGCCGTGGGCGGGTCGGCGACCGGTCGGCGGGCCAGCCGGGGCACGAGGACGCCGCCGGAGCGCAGGGCCGCCCGTGGTTCTCCGATCGCGAGGGCCTTTCGCAGCGCCTTACGGTCCGGCTCCGCGCCGGCGGGCAGGTCGAGCACGCGGACCCGGTCCGGGTACGTCTCCTGAAGCGCCACGGCCACCGCCCAGACCAGGGACTGGCCCAGGTCGGTCCGCTCGTCGCCGTCGGTGGCGGCACCGCCGCGAGTGACCACCAGCAGCCCGGTCCCGGCGGTGTCCGCCCGCGCGAGCCACTCCCCCACCCGCGCGCCCAGCTCCCGCGCGGCCTCCCGGACCTCGTCCGGCTCCGACCCTGCGTCACCGGCCGGCAGCAGCACGGCCGTTGCCGGGGCGGCGCCTTCCCCCGCTCTCACCGCGGCCAGTTCCGGGTGGGACGAGACCGTGTCGGCGGGGGCGGGCCAGGCGGCGGCGAGGGCGGGGGCGGTGGGGCCGATCAGGGCCCAGTGGTGCGGGGCCGGCGGTTCCGGCGCGGCCGGGGCCCACGTGAGGGCGAGGACGGCGTCGTAGTGGCCGTCGGCGGCGTACCGCAGGCGGGCCGGCCGTCCGCCGAGCAGGCGGCGCTGGACCTTGCCGGAGGCGGTGCGGGGGATCTCCGCGGCCTCGTACAGGACTTCGGGCACCTTGGCCGCGGGCAGCGCCTTCCGGCAGTGCCGGACCAGCGCGCCGACGTCCGGGCCGGCCGTACGGTCCCGGACCACATAGGCCGCCGGGACCTCGCCGAGCAGGTCGTGCGGCTCGCCGACGACGGCGACGTCCTTGACGCCGGCGAACCCGCGGATCGCCGCCTCGACCTCCTCCGGGTGGAAGTTCTCCCCGCCGCGGATGATGAGGTCGCTGATCCGGCCGCACACCGTGAAATAGCCGGCCTCGTCCCGCCGGGCCAGGTCACCGGTGCGGTACCAGCCCTCGCGCAGCGCCGCCGCGGTCACCTCGGGCAGGTTGTGGTAGCCGACCATGACGTTCGGGCCGCTGACCCACACCTCGCCCTCGACCCCGGCGGGCACGTCCGCGCCGCTCTCCGGGTCCACGAGCCGCACCCGCACGCCGGGCACCGGCACCCCGCAGGACCCCTCGACCCGGTCGCCCTGCGGCGGGTTCATGGTGATCGCCCCGCAGGTCTCCGTGCTGCCGTAGGCGTCGACCAGCGGCACCCCGAAGGTCTCCCGGAAGGCCCGGCACAGCTCCGGGCTCGCCACGGCCCCGCCGACGAGCCCGACCCGCAGGTCCGGCAGCGCGGCCGACGCGCGGCGGGCCGCGCCGATCAGGTTCTGGTAGACGGTGGGCACGCCGGCCACGAAGGTGGCGCGGGTCTCGCGCAGCGCCGCCAGCACGTCCTCGGCCGAACCGCCGTCCAGGACGCGCGCGGTGGCGCCGACGGTGGTGACCGACAGGACGCACGCGATGTGCGAGAGGCTGTGGAAGAGCGGCAGCGGCCACACCACCCGGTCCGCCGGGCGCAGGCCCGGGATCGGGATGTAGCACATGGTGGCGGAGTACAGGCAGTTGTACTGGGTGGACAGCACGCCCTTGGGCTTGCCGGTCGTCCCCGACGTGTAGAACATCCAGGCCACGTCGTGCAGGTCCAGGTCGTCCCGCGCGGGCGACTCCGGCGCGGTGCCGGCCAGTTCCTCGAAGGAGTGGTGGCCCGCCCCGGCGTCCGGGCGCGGCCCGGACCCGGTCACGAGCACGGTGGCGCCGCCGGACAGGGCGGGCAGGCCCGCCAGTTCGGGGGCGCCGGCCGGGTCGGTGATGACGACCCGCGCGCCGCTGTCGGCCAGCAGGTGGTCCAGTTCCGCCCGTGTGGACGCCGGGTTGACCGGCACCCCGACGCCGGCCGCGCGCACGATCGCGAGGTAACTCTCCACCGAGGCCACGCTGTTGCGGAGGTATATCGCCACCCGGTCACCGCGCGCCACCCCCAGGGCGGCCAGATGACCGGCGAGCCGGCCGGTGCGCAGTTCCAGTTCCCCGTAGGTGACGGCCCGTTGATCGTCCTCGAATGCGACCTTCCCGGGATCGCTTGCGGCGTGTTCCCGAAGGGAGACCGGAAGAGCCTTGATCAGATCACTGTCCACGCCGCCGAATCCTTTTCCTGGAGCGAATTGGCAAAGGTCGGGAAACAGCGGAATCCGGACCTGCCCACGGGACTCCGGGACACCGTATGCGGCGGCCAAGGACCGGACATCCCTCATGCCGGTAGACCCGCAAAGGGCGGACAAAGAAGAACGGTGGCGGCGGAAGAGGGGATCCTCTTCCGCCGCCACCGTCGGAAAGCCGGGCTACGCGGCCGTTTCCTCCACGGCCACGGGAGCCGCGACGGGCGGAACGGGCGGGCCGACCGGGCTCACCCCGACCACATGGGCTCCGGGCGGACCGAAGAGCGTGATCCACCGGCCCTTCCACGTACGGGCCTTGGCGACGTCCTTGCACATCAGGATGAACTCGTGGAAGTTCGTCTTGAGCGGGTTGTACGTCTCGATGTTCTTGGTCAGGCCGTAGACGGGGACGTCGAGTTCGGGCGCCCAACTGCCGAACATCCGGTCCCAGATGATCAGGATGGCCCCGTAGTTCTTGTCCAGGTAGGGGTTGTTGGACCCGTGGTGGACGCGGTGGTGCGACGGGGTGTTGAAGAGGAACTCGATCGGCTTGGGCAGCTTGCCGACCCGCTCGGTGTGCAGCGGCCACTGGTAGATCAGGCCGAGCGTCTGGCAGAAGAGGATCACGTAGGCGGGCACGCCCATCAGCCCGGCCGGGATGAAGGCCGCGTTGCGCAGGAAGATCGCCTGCGGCATGAAGGCCGGCGTCCGGACCGCGGTGGACAGGTTGAAGTACTCGCTGGAGTGGTGCACGCTGTGCGCCGCCCACAGCCACCTGATGCGGTGGTCGGCGCGGTGCGCCCAGTAGTAGCAGCAGTCGGTGATCACCATGCCGACCACCCACGTCCACCACGCGTTGCCGGGCATGTGCCAGGGCACGAGGGCGGAGGAGGCGACGACGAACGAGAACGGGAGGATGGCCCGTTCCAGCGGTCCGGTGATCTGGCTCAGGACGCTGATCAGCAGGCTGTTGGTGGTGTCCCGGCCGAGGAATCCGCGCTTGGTCTCCTCGGCCCGGTTGCGCCGCCAGGCTATCCACTCGGACACCAGCAGGATCACGAACGACGGCATCACGATGCTGAACAGGAGCGCGTAGGGCAGATCCTTCATCGGTGCGACCCTCCCTTCGAGATCTGGGTGACGACGACCTGGTGCTGTCCTTGCGCGTTCTTGTCGTACGTCATCTTCACGTTGTCGTAGGACCACACCGAGAACCAGGCGAAGAAGGCGCCGACCACGACCGCGATGACGGCGGAGGTGGCCACCACCTGCCGGGTCGAGGGCCGGTTCTCGCGGGCGACGTGGCGCAGTCCGGCGACGGCCGCCACCACGACCAGGAGGAGGGCGAGAGTGATCGACCCCGTGATCGACCACGTCTCGGTGCTTCCGAGCCGGTAGTTGTAGAAGTCGTCGTGGAGCAGGCTCTTGCTGTCGCCGTTGATCCAGTTGGCGGCCATGATCGAGGTGCGGGGCACCAGCAGGCCGCTGACCGACCAGAACAGCGCCGCCGTCACGAAGCCGCTCACCGCGGCGATGACGAGGGTGATCGTGTTGCGCCGGGTCAGGGTTCCGTCCGGGTCCGGGGCGGACCGGCGGGCGCGCAGCACCCGCAGGACGGGGGCGGCGACGACGAGCGCGGCGCCGATCCCGATCGCGAGCGGGGACACCACCAGCAGGTCGCAGAGCCGGATCGCCTTGGCACACTGGCGAACCGCGTGGTTCTTGTCGAAGCTCGCACCGGTCGACAGGCCGACCAGCAGGCCGCCGACGAGCGACAGGAGGATCACCGCGGCGATCCCCGTCCCGAGCGAGCGCCACACCTGCGCCGTCGATTTCGTGCGGCCCGCGTCGGTTTGGTCGACCGGACCGGTTACTGCTTCCGTCGTTGCATCCGTCATCGCGCAACTCCCTAGTTCTGGGGGCGGACAGCGGCGAAGTAGGCACGCAGCGGGGCGGCCGCGTGTTCCCCGGCGCCACCCTTGATCGCCTCGGCCAGCGCGTTGAGCTGGGCGGTGGCGAGGGCACGGGTCACCGGGTCCGAGATCGTGGGCACGAACGCGCCACTCTCCGGGTCCTCGACGTCGCTGAGTTTTTCGCCGGCCTCGGTCAGTACCACCCACGGACCGCTGATCACGTGCGCGTGGCAGTCGTGCAGCACCCGGCTGAGGTCGGTCAGGCCCATGCGGCCCAGACCGCGTCCGGGGGTGGCGGTCATGGTCACCACGCACGTGCCGGACAGCGCCGAGTTGACGATCGGGCGCGAGGCCCAGTCGATGGCGTTCTTGACCACGCCCGGGATCGATCCGTTGTACTCCGGCGAGACGAGGAGCAGTCCGTCCGCGTCACTGATCGCGCCGCGCCACCGCCGGACCGGCTCCGGGACACCGTCCCGGACGTCGAGGTCCTGGTTGTAGAGCGGCAGATCGCCGAGCCCGTCGAAGACATCGATCTGCATGCCCTCCGGGGCCAATGGCCGCAGGGCGACCAGGAGCCGGCTGTTGAGCGACTCCTTCCGGAGCGATCCCGAAACACCAAGAATGCGCAACCTGCTACTCACCTTCACGCTCGAAATCGCCGATGGGAAACGGCACTCACTCAGTCGCTCAGCGACCTCGGCGACGTTACCGTGATTCGCGCCGTCGGCCATCCGTCAGGTGGCTAGGGTTACCGTCAAAGTGCTGGCTACAACGGCCTGTTGGAGGACCACGACCAGCGCTTTCGCCTGCCGCGCCCGGCCGACGGCCGTGTCACGGGCCGCAGTTGACGCCACCCGCCATTGACGCCGCGCTCGGCGCCGTGCTTACTTGCCGCCTGCAGCCGGAGAACCGGCCGCCCTCGCGAAGCCGAGTCCGGCCGGCACGGCCGTCGAAAAGGTGGAACAACAGGATGGACGTCGCCGTGGACGGCACCTTGGGCGGAAATAGCCGGGGACGCCGGGGCAATACCCGCCAGCGCATCCAGGACACCGCGCTGGAACTCTTCGCCGAGCAGGGCTACGAGAAGACCTCCCTGCGCGAGATCGCCGAGCGGCTGGGCGTCACCAAGGCGGCGCTGTACTACCACTTCAAGTCCAAGGAGGAGATCGTCGTCAGCCTGTTCAAGGACCTGACGCAGCCGATCGAGGACCTGATCGAGTGGGGCCGGCGCCAGCCGCACGAGCTGGCGGCCAAGCAGGAGATCGTCCGGCGCTACAGCAGGGCTCTCGCCGACACCGAGCAGCTGCACCGCTTCATGCAGGAGAACCAGGCGGCCGTGCGCGACCTGCGGGTCGGCGACATCGTCAAGGACCAGACCCGCCGCCTGCACGAGATGTTCATCAGCCCCGACAGCGACCTGGTGGACCAGGTGCGCTGCGCGAGCGCCTTCTTCACCCTCCAGGCGAGCTCGTTCGTCCTGCACGCCTCGGAGTGCGACCCCGAGGAGCGGCGCGAGGCCGTCCTCCAGGTGGCCGTGGACATGATCACCCAGGCCTACCAGGACGAGCACCGTCAAGATGGGTAGTTGACGGGTGGGCCGGCCGGAGGGGATCCGGCCGGCCCCGCGGTCACGGGCGCGGCACCCGGTCGGCGCAGTCGCGCAGCGTCTCCAGGATGTGGTCGTGCACCCGGTCCATCTGCTCCGTGGTGAAGCACTGCGTGCTGTACGGCATCTCGATGCTGAACCGGTTGTAGATCGTCGTCGGCTGGGCGAGCAGCGGGCCGCCGGGCATCTGCGGGTTCCACTTGCTCGACAGGCCGAACTTCGTCATGTCGACGATCTCCAGGCCCGCGGGGGACGGCGGGCCGTCCAGCCGGCCGGTGCTGGTCAGCATCAGGCTGGTCGGCCACACCTCCATGTGCTGGAGCAGCCGGCTCAGGGACTGGATCTCCAGGGCCGTCTCGCCGCGGTCGATCGCGGCCCGCAGCTCCTCGGTGATGCGGCGGCCGAGCTTCACCAGGTCGGCGTCGGCGGGTACCTCCATCAGGTCGCGGAACCAGGAGGCGGTGGGCACCATCGCGTCCCGGCTGAGCGCCACCTGGTCGCGCAGGTCCACCGCGGAGAACACCGACAGCCGGTGGTCGGCCTGGTCCGCGGGCAGGCCGTTGCGCACGGCCGACAGCAGCACCGCGCCGACCAGCCCGTTGACCGTCACCCCGGCGTGCTTGGCGAAGGCGAGCAGCCCGGCGGTCTCGGCCTCGGTCAGCCGCAGCCGGCGCGTGGTCATCGCGCGCTCCGCGGGCACCTCCGAGGCGGTCGCGGCGGCCAGGTAGGGCATCGACGCGACCGGCGCGCCCTCGGCCCGGCGCAGCCGCTCCTGGACGTAGGCGTCGAGTTCGGCGTCGGTGCGCGGCGGCAGCAGCTCGTCCAGCGGCGGCGGGAACTCCTGCGGGACGGCCTCGGGCGCCCACGTCCCGCCGGCGGCCTGGATGTCGCAGTAGCGCTGCCAGACCCGGTTGCAGAACCCGGTCGCGGTGCGGCCGTCGCAGATGGCGTGGTCGAGGCCGAAGACGACGGTGTCCTCGTCGGACCCGGTCAGCAGCAGGGCCCGCACCAGCGGACCGCCGAGGTGCAGCGGCTTGTTGTACTCCTCGTGCAGCACGCCGGGCCCGTTCGGCCGGACCTGCAGGCGCGGCACCTCGGCCGGGTCCAGCGGGGTGAGCCAGAAGTCGTCGCCGTCCTTCTCGACCCGGCAGCGCAGCGGCAGGTGCTCGGCCAGCACCGCGGAGAAGGCCGCGTCCAGCAGTTCCGCGTCGACGCCGCCGCGGACCACGCACACCGTCACGGCCTGCGTCCTGATCTCGCCGACGTACATACGTTCTGAGGGGGTGATTTTCCGGCGCATGCCGTTCCTGTTCTGTCGGGTCTTCGGGTGCGGAGGGGCGGGCGGCCGCGGTGTCAGCCGATGTCGCCGGTCAGGATGGCGGCGCGGACCGCGCGCCATTCCTCGTCGTCGACGAGGGTGCGGTTCTTCTCGATGCCGGCCCGGACGGTCTGGTGGCGGCGGCCCTTCAGCACCACCTGGCCGTCGTGGACCGCCCTGCTGTAGAGCTCGGGTCCGCCGTCCCCGGCGGCCGCGGCCAGCGCCGCGTTCACCGCCTCGTTCGCCGGCACCCAGTCGGCCCGGTCGCGGACCTTGGTGGTGAAGCGGTAGGCGGTGCTCCACCGGCCCAGCCGCGGCCGGCGCTGCACCAGCAGCCCGTCGCCGTCCTCGACCAGGCGGTAGCGGCAGCCGAGTTGCATCTGGTCCCGGCCGACGGCGTCCAGGGACAGCGGCTCCACGAAGGACGGACCGGCGTAGCCGATGTCGACCAGCCAGGAGGAGCCGTCGACCCGGGCCAGCATGAGCATGTGCTCGACCTCGACGCCGTAGGACTCCTGGCCCTCGGCCGTGGTACCGGCGATCAGGTCGACGTCGAAGCCGAGGTCGCGCAGCAGGCGCAGGAACAGCCGGGTCATCTGGACGCAGCCGCCGCCGTTGCCGCCGGCCACCACGGAGTCGAAGGTCGCGTCCTCGTCGAAGCCGACGAGGTCGACCCGCGAGCCGTCGGAGGTCGGCACGGCCAGCGAGCCCACGCTGTTGAACGGGATCGCCTCCATGTGCCGCTTGTGCAGCGCGGTGAGGGTCGCCAGGTCGGCCGCCGGGCGCCCGTCGCGCTCGGGGTCGAGGCCCAGCCGCCGCAGGTAGACGTTGGTGTCGTACATGGTTGATGCCACTGCCTTTCCGGCCGGAGAGCCGGCGCGGCCGCGGGGGCCGCGCCGGCGTCCGGCCTCACGCGTCGCTGTCCAGGCGGTCGAGCAGGTGCTCGGTGAGCGCCTCCGGGGTCGGGTTGCCGAAGATGCCCGCGGGGGTCAGCGAGGTGCCGACGTGCTTGCCGATCCGGCGGGAGAGTTCGAGCGCCATCAGCGAGTCCAGGCCCAGTTCGAAGAAGCCGCGGTCGCCGGGCACCGGCTGGTCGAGGTCGAGGCCGAGTACCTCCGCCACCTGCGCCTGCACCAGATCGAACATCGTCTTCTTCCGTGCCTCGCCGCTCTGCCCGCGCAGCAGGTCCGCCCACCGCAGCTCGTCCCGCGCCCCGGCCTGCGCCTGCACCACCCGGCGGCGGGAGCGGACGAGACCGCGCAGCAGCGGCGGCACGCCCCGTCCGGCCGCCTGCCCGGCCCACAGGTCGGGGCGGGCGGGCACGGTGAAGGGCTCGCCGGTGCGGATCGCCGCCGACAGCGCCGCGTCCGCTTCGGCCTCCGCCTCCGGCGCCGTCACCAGCACCGGGGCGCAGCCGGGGAGTCCGGTGGCCCGGCGGCGGGCGACGATCGCGCGGGCGTGGCCGTCGGCCGCGGCGGTCGCCGCCCGGTCGGCCCCGCCGGTGATGCCGGCCGCGGAGGTGACCACGAGGAACAGCCCGAGCCGGTGGTCCGCCGAGAGGTCGGCCAGGTGCCGCAGGGCCTCGCCGCGGGAGCGGAGCACCTCGGTGAGCCGGTCCGCGTCGAGTTCGGCGAGCGGGGTGTCGTCGGGCAGTCCGGCCGCGTGCACCACACCGGTCAGCGGGTGCCCGGCCGGCGCCTCGGCCGGCAGCCGCCGCACCGCGGCCTCGTCGGTGACGTCGCAGGCCACGACGGTCACCGAGGCGCCCAGGCCGGTGAGTTCGCCCACCAGCGCGGCCGCGCCCGGCGCGTCGGCGCCGCTGCGGCCGGCCAGCAGGAGATGGCGCACCCCGTGTGCGGCGATCAGGTGGCGGGCCACCCGCGCGCCGGCCTCGCCGGTGCCGCCGGCGACCAGGACCGTGCCGTCGGGGTCGAGGCCGGTCGTGGCGGACCCGCTGCCGTCCCGGCCAAAACCGGTCCCGGCAAGGCCGCTGCCGTCCCGGTCGGGGCCGGTCGCCGCGGCGGCCGAGCCCGTCACCGGCACCAGCCGCGGGACGTGCACGCGCCCGTCCCGCAGCGCGGCCTGCGCGGAGCCGGAGGCGAGCACCTGCCCGGCGGCCGCCAGCACCTCCTCGTCGGTGGCGCCGACCGCGGTGTCGAGCAGCACGAACCGGCCCGGGTACTCGGCCTGGACCGCGCCGAGCATGTCCCACGCCGCCGCGGCGGCCGGGTCGGTCCCGGCCGGGTCGGCGGGGGCCGCCCCACAGGTCCGCACCACCATCCGGTGGTCGGCCAGCACCGGCTCGTCAAGCCACGCCTGGGCGACGGCGAGCACCCGCGCGCAGACCTCGGGGGCCTCGCCGGCGCCGGCCTCGAACAGCGCGTCGGCCGGGGCCTCCGCGAGGTCGAACACGTCGGCGTCGGTGCCGACCGGCGCGAGGTCGGCCGCCTCGGCGTCCGATCCGGCGTCCACCGGCGTCCAGGCGATCCGCAGCGCGTCGGCGGCCCGTTCGGCCGGACCGGCGGGCGCGGGACCGGCGCTGACGACGCCCACGGTGAGCACCGGCAGGCCGGCCTCGTCGGCCGCGGCCAGCGTCACGCCGCCCGCCACCGCGCTCAGCCGGACCCGCAGCGCCATCGCGCCGGAGGCGTGCAGCACGACCTGCTGCCACCCGGACGTGACGTCCTCGGGCCGGAAGCCCGCCGCGTACGTCGCCGCGTCCAGCAGGTCCGGGTGCACCCCGAACCCGCGGGCCTGGTCGCGCCGGGCGGCCGGCACGGCCACCTCCAGGTAGGCGTCCTCGCCGCGCTTCCACATCGCCGTCAGGCCCGGCGGCAGCGCGCGGCCGGTGACGACGGGCAGCCCGGACAGGTCGATCGGCTCGGCGCCGGCCGGCGGCCAGGCCGCGAAGTCGTCCTCGGGCAGGTCGCCCGCCGGGGTCGGCGCGAGGACGCCCGCCGCGTGGCAGGTCCACTCGGGACGGCCGCCCTCGGCGCGCACCGGCGCGGACCGCACGGTCACCGGACGGCGTCCGGCGGCGTCGGCGCCCTCGACGCAGACCTGGAGCTGGACCGCCACGCCGGGCACCAGCCGCAGCGGGACGCGGGGTTCGAGCGCGTCCAGCGCGCCGCAGTCCAGTTCGTCGCCGGCCCGGATCGCGAGCTCCACCCACACCGAGGAGGGCACCTCGATCCGGCCGTCGCCGGCGGCGGTGAGCCACGGCAGGTCGTGCGCCGACAGCCGGGTCAGAGCCAGGACCCCGTCGGACTGCGGCAGTTCGACCAGCGTGGGGATCAGCGGGTGCTCGGAGCCGGCCGGGCCGACCGAGCCCTGGGCGGCCGCCGGGGGCCGCAGCCAGTAGCGGCGGCGGTCGAAGGGATAGGTGGGCAGGTCGTGGCACACCCCGTGCCAGTCCGCGGCCGCGGCCGGCACGACCGTCGACCAGTCCACCGGCAGGCCCGCGACGAACGCCTCGGCGAACGCCGTCGCCAGTCGCTCCGGCCCGCCCTGCTCGCGGCGCAGCGTCGCCACCACCGCGGTCGGCCGGCCCGCGTCCTCGACGATGTCGAGGATGGACGGGAGCAGCCCGGGGTGTGTCGACACCTCGACCACCGCGCGCCGGTCGGGGATCACCGAGCGGACCGCGGAGTCCAGTTCGACCGGCATCCGCAGGTTCCGGTACCAGTAGGCGGCGTCGAGCCGCTCGTCCGGGCCGATCCACCGGCCGTCGACCACGGAGTAGAACCGGCAGCCCGGGATCAGCGGCCGGGCCGGCCGCACCCCGATGCCGTCCAGCTGGGCCATCATCGGCGGCTCCAGCTCGTCCACGAGGAAGGAGTGCGAGGCGTAGGCCGCCTTCATCCGGCGGAACCAGATGCCCTCCTCCGTGGCCATCGCCGCGAACTCCTCGATGGCGCCGACCTCGCCGGAGATCGCCACCGTCGCCGGGCCGTTGACGGCGCCGATCTCGATCCGGCCCTCGTAGCCGGCCAGCATCTCGACCATCCGCGCCCGGCTGACGCCCACGATGAGCATCCCGCCGGTCATCGGCAGGCCCGCGGCCAGCCGGGACCGCACGACGATCGCCTGGAACGCGTCCTCGACCGACAGCAGGCCGGCCACGCACGCGGCGGCGATCTCGCCCTGCGAGGCGCCGAGCACGACCTCGGGAACCACCCCGGCGGCGGCCCAGAGCTGGGCCAGGCCGGTGTTCATCACGAACGAGGCGGGCTGCACCACGTCCACCCGGGACAGGTCGTTCTCGCCCCGCAGCGCCTGCTCCAGCGTCCAGTCGGCGTCGTAGCCGGCCAGCAGCGCCTCGCAGCGGTCCACCCAGGCCCGGAAGTCCGGCGAGTGGTCGAGCAGGGCGCGGCCCATGCCGACCCACTGGCCGCCCTGGCCGGGGAAGACGAACACCGCGCCGGAGCCGGGGCCGGTCTGGCCCATGACCAGGCCCTCGTCGGCGCCGCCCGTGGACAGCGCCCGAAGCCGCTCGACGAGTTCGGCCCGGTCCGCGGCGAGCACGGTGGCCCGCACCTCGTGGGAGGCGCGCCCGTTGGCCAGGGCTCCGGCCAGGTCGGCCGGCGCCACCTCGTGCTCCTCGACGAAGTCGGCCAACCGGGCCGCCGAGGCGTCCAGTTGGGCCTGGGTGCGGGCGGTGAGCACGAACGGCAGCGCGCCGTGGGCGGCCTGCCCGCTCTCGGTCCGCGGCCGCGGCGCCGGCTCCTCCAGGATGATGTGCGCGTTGGTGCCGCTGACGCCGAACACCGACACACCGGCGCGGCGGGCCCGTCCCTCGCGCACCGGCCACGGCTCGGCCTCGGTGAGCAGCCGGATCGTGCCGCTGGACCAGTCGACCTCGGGGGTCGGCGCGTCCACGTGCAGCGTCGCCGGCAGCTTCCGGTGCCGCATGGCGAGCACCATCTTGATCACGCTCACCACGCCCGAGGCCGCCTGCGTGTGGCCGATGTTGGACTTCACCGAGCCCAGGCGCAGCGGGTCGGCGGGGTCGCGCCGGCCGTACGTCTCGAACAGCGCCTGCGCCTCGATCGGGTCGCCGAGCCGGGTGCCCGTGCCGTGCGCCTCGACGACGTCCACGTCGACGGGCGAGACCCCGGCGACCGCGAGCGCGCGCTGGATCACCCGGCGCTGCGCCGAGCCGTTGGGGGCGGTGAGCCCGTTGGAGGCGCCGTCCTGGTTGACCGCCGAGCCGCGCACCACGGCGCCGACGTCGTGGCCGTGCGCCTCGGCGTCGGACAGCCGTTCCAGCAGCAGGACGCCGACGCCCTCGGAGTTGCCGGTCCCGTCGGCCGCGGCGGCGAACGCCTTGCACCGGCCGTCGACCGCCAGGCCGCCGTTCTTGGCGAACTCCACGAACGCGCCCGGCGTCGACATCACGGTGACGCCGCCCACCACGGCGAGCGAGCACTCGCCGCTCTGCAGCGCCTGGACGGCCATGTGCATCGCGACCAGCGACGACGAGCACGCGGTGTCCACGGAGACCGCGGGACCGGTGAAGCCGTAGACGTACGACACGCGGCCGGAGACCACCGAGACCGCGCCGCCGCTGCCGCGCAGGCCGTCGGTCTGCTCGTCACCGCCGAACATCCCGTAGCCCTGGCCCATCACGCCGACGAACACGCCGACGTCGGTGCCGCGCAGGGCCGCCGGGTCCAGGCCGGCGTCCTCCAGCGCCTCCCACACGACCTCCAGCAGCAGGCGCTGCTGCGGGTCCATGGCCAGCGCCTCGCGCGGGGAGATCCCGAAGAACCCGGCGTCGAACTCGGCCGCGTCCGCCAGGAAGCCGCCCGCCTCGACGGGCATCGCCGACAGGTCCCAGCCGCGGTCGCCCGGCAGCGCCGAGCGACCCTCGCCGCCGTGCTCGATCAGGTTCCAGAAGTCGCCGGGGCCGCGGACCCCGCCCGGCAGCCGGCAGCCCATGCCGATGACGGCGACGTCGTCGTGCGGGCGGGCCGCCACCACGGGCGCCGCAGTGGCCGCGGTGTCCACGCCGGAGAGCTGGTCGCCGAGGTACCGCGCCAGCTGACGCGGTGTCGGGTAGTCGAAGGCGACCGTGGTGGGCACCGTGCAGCCGCTCGCGGCGCCGAGCCGGTTGCGCATCTGCACCGCGCCGAGCGAGTCCATCCCGGCGGCCGAGAACGGCGCGTCGGGGTCGATGTCGTCGCCCGACGCGTAGCCGAGGACGAGCGCCACGGTGGAGCGGACCAGCGCGAGCAGGCGCGCCTCCCGCTCGGCCGGGGGCTCCGCGGCGAGCGAGGCGACCAGTTCGCCGGCCGGGGCCGTGCCGCCGGCCCGGCGGCGGGCGCCGACCAGCCTGCGCAGCAGCGGCTGGACCGGTCCGCCGGCCGCCGCGTCCGCGCGGGCCGCGGCGAGGTCGAACTTCATCGGCACGAGGTGCGCCTCGCCGCCGGCCACGGCGGCGTCGAACAGCGCGAGCGCCTCCTCGGTGCCCAGCGGCACCAGGCCGCCGCGGCTGATGCGGGCCAGGTCGGCGGCGTCCAGCTTGCCGGTGATGCCGCCGTCCTGGGCCATCAGGCCCCAGGACAGCGAGACGCCCCCGCGGCCGGCCGCCCTCCTGACCTCCATGAGGCCGTCCAGGTAGGCGTTCGCGGCGGCGTAGTTGCCCTGGCCGGCCGAGCCGAGCAGGCCGGCCGCCGAGGAGTACACGACGAACGCGGCGAGGTCCCGGTCGCGGGTCAGCTCGTCCAGGTGCCGGGCGCCGTCGGCCTTCGGGCCGAGGACCGCCGCGAAGCGCTCCGGGGTCAGCCCGTCGAGCAGGCTGTCGTCCAGGACGCCGGCGGTGTGCACGACCGCGGTCAGCGGGTGCCCGGCCGGGATGCCGGCCAGCAGTGCCTCGACCGCGTCGCGGTCCGCGACGTCGCAGGCCGCGACGGTGGCCGTCGCCCCCAGGTCGGAGAGCTCGGCGACGAGTTCGGCCGCGCCGTCGGCCGCCTGCCCGCGCCGGCTGACCAGCAGCAGGTGCCGGACCCCGCGGGCGCGGACCAGGTGGCGGGCCAGTTGGGCGCCGAGCGAGCCGGTGCCGCCGGTGACCAGGACGGTGCCGTCGGGATCGAACTCCACCGGCCGCTCGGCGAGCGGCCCGGCGGGCGCGAGGTGGGGCACCAGGACAGTCCCGCCGCCCCGCACGGCGACCTGCGGCTCGCCGACGGCCAGGGCCGCCGCGACCGAGGCTTCGGTGTCCGCGCCGGGCTCGGCGTCGAGCAGGAGCACGCCGTCGCCCGGCAGTTCGGCCTGGGCGGCACGCACCAGGCCCCACAGCGCGGCCGACGCCACATCGGTGACCTCGGCCCCGCCGGCCGGGACCGCGCCGCGGGTCAGCACGACGAGCCGGCCGCCCGCGGGGGCCTCGCGCTGCCACGCCTGGAGCACGGTGGCGGCGTCGGCCAACAGGGTCTGCGCGGGCCCGCCCGCCTCCGCCTCGAAGACGGCGACCGTCGTCGGGTCGACCGTGTCCGCCGTGTCAGTTGCTGCCGCGAAGGCCGCGACGTCGGCGGCGGTGGCCACCGCGACCGTCCGCACCGGCACTTCGGACCGCTGCGGCGCAGCGGCCGCGGTCCACACCACCCGGTGCATCGCGTCGGACGCCGTGGTGCCGAGCTGCTCGGGCGTCACGGGCAGGGCGGACCAGGAGCCGACCGCGAGCACGGGCTCGCCCGCCCCGTCGGCCGCGTCCAGGGTCCAGCGGTCCTCGCCGAGCCGGGTCAGCCGCACCCGCACCCGGCGGGCGCCGCTCGCGTACAGGGCGACCTCGTTCCAGCGGGCGGCGGTCGTCCCCGGTGCCAGCACGGCCCGCGTGGCCGCCTCCAGCAGGACCGGGGAGAGCCCGAAGCCCTCGGTGCCGTCGGACCCGGCGAGGTCGGACCGCTCGGGGAGTTCGGCCTCGACGAAGGTCTCCTCGCCCCGGCTCCACACGCCGAGGAGCCCGGCGATCTCCGGGTCGGCCTCGACCGGCTCGGCCCCTGCGGGCGGCCATTCCTCAGTCAGCGGCCGCGCGGCGGCGGGGACGCGGGGGGCCAGGGTCCCGGTGGCGTGCCGGACCCAGCCGCCCGCGCCGTCCCGGGCGCCGTAGACCGCGACCGGGCGGCGGCCCTCGCCGTCGGCGGATCCGACGACGACCTCCACGCGCACCGCCGCGGCCTCGGGCACCACCAGCGGGGTGTCGATCACCAGCTCCTGGAGCACGCCGCACGCGACCTCGTCGCCGACCCGGACCGCGAGGTCCACGAACGCGGCGGCGGGCAGCACGTCGACGCCGTGCAGGCGGTGGCCGGCCGACCACGGGTGGGTGGCCCGCGACAGCCGCGCGGTGCCGATCACGCCGCCGGTGTCGGGGGCCACGACGACGGCCGACATCAGCGGGTGGTCGACGGCGGCCTGGCCGAGGCCGGCCGCGTCGGTGGCGCGCTCCGGGCGCAGCCAGTAGTGCGTGCGGTCGAAGGCGTAGGTGGGCAGGGCGGCCGCGGGCGCCGCGGCCGGCAGCAGGGCCGCCCAGTCCACCGGGACGCCCCGCACGAAGAGTTCGGCCAGCGCCTCGATCAGGGTCTGCGACGCGTCGCGGTTGTCGCGCAGCACGGGCACGCACACCGCCTCGACGCCTCGCGCGGCCGCCGTCGCCAGCACCGCGCCGGACAGGGCGGCGCCGGGGCCCAGCTCGACGAACAGCCGTCCGCCCCGCTCGATCGCGGTGGCGGTGGCGTCGGCGAACCGCACGGTGCGGCGCACCTGCTCGACCCAGTACTCGGCGGTGGTCGGGTCGCCGCCGAGGGGGGCGACGACGGGGATGCGGGCCGGCTGCCAGTCCACGCCGGCGATCGCCGCGCGGAAGTCGGCGAGCATCGGCTCCATCAGCGCGGAGTGGAACGCGTGGCTGACGTCCAGCCGGCGGGTCTTGCGGCCCCGCGCCCGCAACTCCTCGGCGGCGGCGAGGACATCGGCCTCGTCACCGGAGAGCACCACGGACGACGGGTCGTTCACGGCGGCCAGGCTCACCCCGGCGCCGAGGTACGGGGCCACCTCGTCCTCGGTCGCGGCCACCGCGACCATCGCCCCGCCCGCGGGCAGCGCCTGCATCAGGCGGCCCCGGGCGGCGACCACGGTCACCGCGTCCTCCAGCGAGAGCATGCCCGCCGCGTGCGCGGCGGTGATCTCGCCCACCGAGTGGCCCAGCAGCAGGCGCGGACGCGCGCCCCACGCCCGGGCCAGCCGGAACAGCGCGGTCTCCACCGCGAAGAGGGCGGCCTGGGTGTAGACGGTCCGGTCCAACAGCGCGGCCCCGGGCGAGCCCGGCTCGGCGAACACCACGTCGCGCACCGGCGTGCCGAACTCCGGTGCCAGGCGCGCGTCCAGCAGGGCGCACGCCTCGTCGAACGCCTCGGCGTACACCGGGAAGCGGGCGTACAACTCACGGCCCATGCCGACCCGCTGCGCCCCCTGGCCGGGGAAGACGAACACCACCGACGACGGGGCGTCCGCGGTCGCGGACCCGGTGCTGGTGCCCGGCGCCGCCGCGCCCGCGGCGATCGCCTCCAGCCCGGCGACCAGGGCGTCGGTGTCCGCCGCGGCGACCACGGCCCGGTGGGCGAGCAGCGCGCGGCCGGCGGCCAGGGTCCGAGCCGTCCCCGCCGGGGACGGTGCGCCGGCCAGCGCCTCGCGCAGCCGCCGCGCCTGGCCGGCCAGCGCGGCCGGGGTGTGCGCGGAGAGCACGAAGGGCAGCGCGCCGGGCGCGTCGCCGTCCGATACGGCGTCAGGAACGGCCGGCTCCTCGGCCGGTGCCTGCTCCAGGATCAGGTGGGCGTTGGTGCCGCTGATGCCGAAGGACGAGATGCCGGCCCGGCGCGGCCGCCGCGTCTGCGGCCACGCCCGGCCCTCGGTGAGCAGTTCCACGGTGCCCTCGGACCAGTCGACGTGCGGGGTGGGCTCGTCGACGAACAGGGTCGGCGGGAGGACGCCGTGCCGCATCGCCTCGACCATCTTGATCACCGAGACGACGCCGGCCGCGGCCTGCGTGTGGCCGAGGTTGGACTTCACCGAGCCGAGGTAGAGCGGGCTGTCGGCGGAACGGTCCCGGCCGTAGGTGGCGATGATCGCCTCGGCCTCGCTGGGGTCGCCGAGCGTGGTCCCGGTGCCGTGGGCCTCCAGCGCGTCCACGTCGTCCGGGCCGACGCCGGCCGCGGCGAGCGCGGCGCGGATCACCCGCTGCTGCGCGGGGCCGTTGGGCGCGGTCAGGCCGTTGGAGGCGCCGTCCTGGTTGACGGCCGAGCCGCGGATCACCGCGAGCGGGCGGTGCCCCTTGCGGCGCGCGTCGGACAGCCGCTCCAGCAGGACGACGCCGACGCCCTCGGACAGAACGGTGCCGTCGGCGGCCGCGGCGAACGCCTTGCAGCGGCCGTCGGCCGCCAGGCCGCGGGCCCGGGAGAAGCCGGTCACGCCGATCGGGGAGCCCATGACGGCGACACCGCCGGCGAGCGCGAGTTCGCAC
This sequence comes from uncultured Actinomycetota bacterium, assembly GCA_963756705.1. Lineage (GTDB taxonomy): Bacteria > Actinomycetota > Actinomycetes > Streptomycetales > Streptomycetaceae > Actinacidiphila. The sequence goes on from CAVWOS010000016.1 coordinate 491,791, forward strand.
TCGCCCTGGCGCAGCGCCGTGGCCGCCAGGTGGAGCGCCACCAGGGACGACGAGCAGGCGGTGTCCACGGTCATGGCCGGGCCCTCCAGCCCGAACACGTAGGACACCCGGCCGGAGGCGACGCTGCCGGCGGTCGCGGTGGTGGCGTAGCCCTCCAGCTCGGCCGGGATGTCGACCAGCGAACTGATGTAGTCGTGGATCGACATGCCGGTGTACACGCCGACGCGCTCGCCGCGCAGGGACGACGGGTCGACGCCGGAGGACTCCAGCGCCTCCCACGTGGTCTCCAGCAGCAGCCGCTGCTGCGGGTCCATCGCCAGCGCCTCGCGCGGGGCGATCCCGAACAGCGACGCGTCGAAGTACCCGGCGTCGTGCAGGAATCCGCCCTGCCGCACGTACGCGGTGCCGGCGCTGTCGGGGTCGTCGTCGAAGAGCCCGCCGAGGTCCCAGCCGCGGTCGTCGGGGAACGGGGACATCCCGTCCCGGCCCTCGGCGACCATCGACCAGAACTCGTCCGGGGTGGTGATCCCGCCGGGCAGCCGGCAGGCCATGCCCACGATGACGATGGGGTCGTCACCAAAACCGGCCGCAGCACCGGCCGCCGTCGCGGCGGCGGTCCCGGCCGCCCGCGGGGCCACGGGCGCGGTCGCCGCGCCCGTCTCCTCCAGCAGGTGCCGGACGAGGTCGCGCGGGGTGGGGTAGTCGAAGATCACGGTCGCCGGCAGCTTGACCGCGGTGGCGGCCGTCAGCCGGTTGCGCAGTTCCACAGCGGTCAGCGAGTCGAACCCGATGTCGCTGAACCGGGTGCCGTCCATGGAGGCGTCGTCGCCGCCCCGGCCGAGGACGGTCGCCACCTCGGCGCGCACGATGTCGAGCAGCAGCTCGGTGCGCTCCTCCAGGGACAGCCCGGCCAGGCGGCCGGCCAGCGCGCCCTCGGCGCCGGCCTGGGCGACCCGGCGCGCCGGGCGCACCAGCGACCGGAACAGCGGCGGCACGGTCCCGTCGGGGCCGGCCTCGGCCCGCACGGCGGCGAGGTCGAGCTTGATCGGCACCAGCAGGGAGTTGCCCGCGTGGACCCCGGCGTCGAAGATGCCGAGCGCCTCGTCGGTCGGCATCGGCCGGACGCCGCCGCGGCGCATACGGGTCTTGTCGACGTCGGCGAGCTGGCCGGTCAGGCCGGTGACCGGGCTCCACAGGCCCCAGGCCAGCGACACCGCGGGCAGACCCGCGGCGCGGCGGACCGACACCAGGGCGTCGGCGTAGGCGTTGGCGGCGGCGTAGTTGCCCTGGCCGGCCGAGCCGAAGACGCTGGCCGCCGAGGAGAACACCGCGAAGACCGCGGGCGGCTGATTGCGGGTCAGCTCGTCGAGGTGGCGCAGGGCCTCGGCCTTGGGCGCGAACACCCCGGCCAGCCGGCGCGGGTCGAGGCCGGCGATGACGCCGTCGTCCAGCACGCCGGCCGCGTGCACGACGCCGGTCAGCGGGTGGTCGGCCGGAACGGCGGCCAGCAGCGCCTCGACCGCGGCGCGGTCGGCGACGTCGCAGGCGGCCACGGTCACGGACACGCCCTGCCCGGTCAGCTCCTCCACGAGCGCGCCGGCGCCCGGCGCGGCCTCGCCGCTGCGGCTGGCCAGCAGCAGGTGCCGCACCCCGTGCTCGCGCACCAGGTGACGGGCCAGCAGCGCGCCGAGCACGCCGGTGCCGCCGGTGATCAGCACCGTGCCGTCGGCGGTGAAGCCCACCTCGGACGGCGGGTCGGTGAGCTGGGCGCGGCCGAGCCGCGGCGCGAGGACGGCGTCCGCGCGCACGGCGGTCTGCGGTTCACCGGTGGCGAGGGCGGCCGCGATCGAGCGTTCCCGGTCGGCGCCGGACTCGATGTCGACCAGGACGAAGCGCTGCGGGTTCTCGGCCTGGGCCGAGCGCAGCAGGCCCCAGACGGCGGCGCCGGCCGGGTCGGCGACCGACCCGGAGGCCGGCACCGCGCCACTGGTCACGACCACGAGCGGCACCGGCTCCAGCGCCGGTTCCTCCAGCCACGCCTGGAGCACGCCGAGCACCCGGCCGAGCAGCGGCAGCGGCTCGCTCTCCGGTGCGGCGGCGAGGTCGAGCACGGCGAGGTCGGGCAGCCGGTCGCCGAGGTCCTCGGCCATCGCGGTGCGGGCCACGTCGCCGGAGTTCGCCACGACCTCCCAGTTCCCGACCGGGTCCGCGGCCGCGGCCGGCAGGCGGGACCAGTCGAGCTGCCACAGCGCCGACGAGGCGGCGGGCCCGGAGGCGCCCGACTGGGCCTTGAGGTCGGTGATCGGCAGCGAGACCAGCGAGTCCATGGTCAGCACCAGGGAGCCGCTGTCGTCCGCCGCGTCGAAGGCCAGCGCGTCGGGGCCGCACGGCGCGACGCGCACGCGCAGCGCCCCGGCCCCGCTCGCGTGCAGCCGGACCCCGTTCCAGGCGAACGGCAGGACGTTGCGGTCGTCGTCGCGGCGGTGGAAGGCGTTCGCGTGCAGCGCGGCGTCCAGCAGCGCCGGGTGGATGCCGAAGGTGTCCAGCGACTCGCGCTGGTCGGCGGGCAGGACGGCCTCGGCGAAGATCTCCTCGCCGCGCCGCCACACCGCGGTCAGCCCGGCGAAGGCCGGCCCGTAGTCGTACCCGCGCGCGGTGAGGTCGGCGTAGAAGGTGTCGATCCCCTCCCGCTGGGCGCCCTCGGGCGGCCAGGCGGTGAAGTCGAACCCGCTGCCGGCGGTGGCTGTGTCGGCAGTGCTGTCGGCGTAATCCGACAGCAGGCCCGACGCGTGGCGGACCCATCCCTCGGAGCCCTTCAGGCCGTGCACCTCGACGGGGCGGCGGCCGGAGGCGTCCGGGCCGCCGACCGAGACCTGGAGCCGCACGGCCCCGTCCTCGGGCAGCAGCAGGGGCGACTCGATGACCAGTTCGTCCAGCACGCCGAACCCGAACTCGTCGCCGGCCCGGATGGCCAGGTCCACGTAGGCGGTGCCGGGCACCACCACGGCGTCCTGGATGCGGTGGCCGGCCAGCCACGGGTGCGTGGCCAGGGACAGCCGGGCGGTGAACACCAGACCGCCGGTCTGCGGGAGTTCGACCACGGCGCCGAGCAGCGGGTGGTCGCTGGTGGTCTGGCCCAGGGCCTCGGCGCTGGTGGTGCCGCCGGGCAGGGTGATCCAGAACCGCTGGTGGTCGAACGGGTAGGTGGGCAGCTCCACCGTCGTCGACGGGGTGCCGACGGCGACCAGCGCGGTCCAGTCCACGTCGACGCCGCGCACGAAGACCTCGGCCGCCGAGGCGAGCAGCCGGGCCGGGCCGCCCTCGTCGCGGCGGATCGAGCCGACCGCGAGGACGTCGGCGTCCAGCGCGTCGCCGACGTCGGTGACGGCGGGCGCCAGCACGGGGTGCGCGCCGACCTCGACGAAGACTCGGTGGTCCTCCGCGACCAGCGCGCGCACGGCCGCCTCGAAGCGGACGGTCCGGCGCAGGTTGCGGTACCAGTAGTCGGCGTCGAGCCGGTCGCCCTCGCCGAGCCAGCGGCTGTCGACCGTCGAGTAGAACGGCACCTCGGGCGCCGCGTACGCCAACCCGCCCAGGTCGCTCAGCAGATCGCCCTTGATGCTCTCCACGAAGTGGCTGTGCGAGGCGTAGTCGACGTCGATCCGGCGGAAGCGGATGTCCCGCTCGGCCGCGGTCGCGGCCAACTCGTCCAGCGCGTCGCCGTTGCCGGCCACGACCACCGCCGAGGGGCCGTTGAGCGCGGCGACCTCCAGCCGTTCGCCCCAGGGGGCGATCAGCGCGCGCACCTCGTCCTCGGGCAGCCGGACCGAGGCCATCCCGCCGCCGCGCGGCAGCTGTTCGGCGATGGCCTGGCTGCGCAGGGTGACCACGCGCGCGGCGTCCGCGAGGGACAGCGCGCCCGCGACGCAGGCGGCCGCGATCTCGCCCTGCGAGTGGCCGACCACCGCGTCCGGGACGACGCCGGCCGCCTTCCACACCTCGGTCAGGCCGAGCATCATCGCGAAGCACACCGGCTGGACGACGTCGACCCGCTTCAGCTCGCTGCCGTCACCGCGCAGCACCTCGGTCAGCGACCAGTCCACCCACGGTTCGAAGGCGGCCTCGCACTCGGCGATCCGCGCGGCGAACACCGGGGAGGTGTCGAGCAGTTCGCGGCCCATCCCGGCCCACTGGGTGCCCTGGCCGGGGAACACGAACACGGTCCGGCCGGGACCGGACGCCTTGGCCGAGCCGGTGACCGCGCCCGGGCCGCCCCTGCCCTCGGCGACCAGCTCCAGCCCGGACCGCAGCTCCTCGCGGGTCCGCGCCACGACCACCGCGCGGTGGTTCATCCGGGCCCGGCCGGTCAGCAGCGCGGCGGACAGGTCGGCCAGTCCGGTGGCCGCACCGTCCGTCCGGTCGATCCCCTCGCCCAGAAGGCGGCCGAGGCCCGCGAGCGCGGTCGCGCTCTTGGCCGACACCAGGAACGGGAGCGCGGTGCCCTCGGGCACGGCCGGGGCCTTGCGCTCCTGCTCCGTCGCGATCCCGGAAGCCTCGGGCGCCTCCTCCACGATCATGTGCACGTTGGTGCCGCTGGCGCCGAAGGAGGAGATGCCGGAGCGGCGCGGGCGCCCGTGGTCGGGCCACGCGCGGCCCTCGGTGAGCAGTTCGACCGTGCCGGGGGACCAGTCGACCTGCGGGGTCGGGCTGTCCACGTGGAGGGTGGCCGGCAGGTAGCGGTTCTGGAGCGAGAGGACCGTCTTGATCAGGGCGGCCACGCCGGAGGTGGCCTGGGTGTGCCCGAGGATCGACTTGACCGAGCCGAGCAGCAGCGGCCGCCTGGTGTCGCGCCCCTGCCCGTAGGTGGCGAAGAGGGCCTGCGCCTCGATCGGGTCGCCGAGGGTGGTGCCGGTGCCGTGCGCCTCGACGGCGTCGATGTCGTCCGTGGTCAGGCCGACGGAGGTCAGCGCGCTGCGGATGACCCGCTGCTGCGAGGGGCCGTTGGGGGCGGTCAGGCCGTTGGAGGCGCCGTCCTGGTTGATGGCCGAGCCGCGGATCACGGCGAGCACGCGGTGCCCGTTGCGCTGGGCGTCCGACAGCCGTTCCAGCAGCACCACGCCCACGCCCTCGGCCCAGCTGCTGCCGTCCGCGGCCGCGGCGAAGGACTTGCACCGCCCGTCGAAGGCGAGACCGCGCTGGCGGGCGAACCCGACGAAGCCGCCCGGCGTGGACATGATGGTGGCGCCGCCGGCGAGCGCCATCCCGCACTCCCCGCGGCGCAGCGCCTGCGTGGCCAGGTGGATCGCGACCAGCGACGACGAGCACATCGTGTCGACGGTGACCGCGGCGCCCTCCAGGCCCAGGCAGTAGGCCACCCGGCCGGACGCGATGCCGCCGGCGCTGCCGAGCGCGCGCTCCAGGCTGAGGTAGTCCATCGCCTCGGTCAGGTCGGGGGCGTAGTCCTGGTGCACCATGCCGACGTACACGCCGGTGTCCGAGCCGCGCAGGGTCTGCGGGTCGATATGGGCGCGCTCCAGCGTCTCCCAGCAGACCTCCAGCAACTGCCGCTGCTGCGGGTCCATCGCCAGCGCCTCGGTGGGCGAGATGCCGAAGAAGGCCGGGTCGAACTGGTCCGCGCCGTGCAGGAACGCGCCCTGCTCGACGTAGGTGGTGCCGGGGGTCTCCGGGTCGGGGTCGTAGAGCCCGTCGAGGTCCCAGCCCCGGTTGTCGGGGAACGGCGTGTACACGTCCGTCCCCTCGGACACCACTTTCCAGAAGTCCTCAGGACCGGCGATCCCGCCGGCGAACCGGCAGCCGATCGACACGACCGCGATCGGTTCGGTGGCTGCGGCGAGGAGCTCTTCGGTCTTCTGGCGGAACCGCGCGGTCTCCTTGACCGATTCGCGCAGGGCCTTGACGAGCTCCGGTTCCGGCGTGGTGCTCAAATCGGTCCTCCAGGTCCGTTGGAACAGGCCGCGCGCGGAGATCAGGACGGTCATCCCGGCGTCGGCGCACGGTCTTCGACGCTAAATGTCGGGATGGGCGGCTGAGATCCCTCAGCCTGACAAGGGTTCGGCCTCAGTCCCCGTCGAGCCGCCGCCGCAGGCCCTCGACGAGGTCGGCGACGCCGCCCGGGGCGGCGGTCCCGTAGACGTGGAAGTCCGGCCGGACGAGGACCGACGAGGCGTTCCGGGCGTCGAGGAAGGCGTGGTAGACGCCGTCCACGTCGCGCACCCGGCCCGCCTGCGGTGCCGCGTCCGCGGGCGTCACGTAAGCGGTCCTCGCGTCGATCCCGGCCAGCGCGGCGCGCGCCCGCGCGTCCAGCGCGTCCGGGGCCTCGGTCGTCACGAGCACGAAACCCCGCCCGACCAGGTCGTCGAAGCGGCCGGTGGCGCCGTCGGCCTCGACCCGGCCGGCCGGCATCACCGCGCCGCCACCACGGCCGCCCGCGCCGGGTTGGAGCAGCCCCGCGGTCAGCGCGACCGCCTCGGGCGGGCCGGTGGTGCGGCCGCCGCCGCTCGCGCTCATCGCCGCGTCGCGGTCGGCCGCGGCGGCGGGGTCCGTCACGCAGATGACCCGGCCGAGCTTGACCGACGCGGTGATGGCGGCCTTGGTGTGGGCGCGCCGTTCGACCGTGTAGGTGTCCAGGAGTTGCTCGGGGGCCCGGCCGGCCATCACCAGGTCGAGCTTCCACGCCAGGTTGGTGACGTCGCGGATACCCGAGCACATGCCCTGCCCGGCGAACGGCGGCATCAGGTGGGCGGCGTCGCCGGCGAGGAACACCCGGCCCGCCCGCCACTGGTCGGCCCACATCGCCCGGGAGCGGTAACCGCCGCTGCGCAGCAGCGTCGCGGTGTCCGGCGTCACGCCGTGCGGCTTCAGCAGCCGCCACGCGGTGGCCTCGTCCTCCAGGTCGGCGGAGGACTCGCCGGGCAGCCGCATGAACTCCCAGCGGCGGCGGCCCGGGCCGCTGCCGACGAGCGTGGTGGGCCTTTCCGGATCGCACAGTTGCACGTTGGTGGGCACGAACTCCCGCTCCTCGTGCAGCCGGACGTCACACAGCAGCCACTCGTACGAGAACCCGAGGTCGGTGACCGCCACGCCGGCCTGCTCGCGCACCACGCTGTTCGCGCCGTCGCAGCCGACCAGCCAGCGGCCCTCGAAGGTGGTGGCGGCGCCGTCCTCGTCCCGCGCGGTCGCGGTGACGCCGTCGGCGCTCTGCGTGATGTCCACGACCCGCAGGCCGCGGTGGACGGTGACGGTGGGCCGCGCCGCCAGCTCCCGCGCGAGCAGTTCCTCCAGCGCGGGCTGGTGCATGGTGTTCGCGTCGGGCCAGCCGTACCGGCCGCGGGTGCCGAACGCGATGTCCAGCAGCACCTGCCCGGCGCTGCCCCGCCACTGGTAGCCGGTCGCCGGGGACGAGATGCCCGGCAGGTGGTCGCCGATCCCGGCGGCCGCGAGCAGCCGGGCGGTCTCCCCGTCGAAGCTGGTGGCGCGGGGCAGCGGGAAGACGTCGCGGTGCCGTTCGAGCACGGTGACCCGCCGGCCCTGGCGGGCGAGCAGGATCGCGAGCACGGCACCGCTGGGGCCGCAGCCGACGACGACGACGTCCGCCGGCTGCGTGGACGAGGCGGACACGCCACCGTCCTCCTCTCGTTGAGCGGGTCGGCGGAGGTCCGGTCCGACCCCGGCACCGCCCGTGCCGCCGGACCGGCGGCACGGGCGGTGGGCGGCTACGGGTTCAGGCGCGGGGCCGGGACTCGGGGGTGAGGACGGCGGGCAGGGAGCTCATCCCGTGCAGGATGCTGGAGTAGATCCAGCTCTCCTCGCCGATCTGCTCGGCCTTGGCCACGTGCGTGCGCAGCGAGTCGAGCACTTCCTCGATCTCGATGCGGGCCAGCACGTGCCCGAGGCACAGGTGCGAGCCGAAGGCGAAGGTGACGTGCTTGTTGGGGGTGCGGTCGAGCGTGAAGCGGTCGGGGTCGGCGAAGACCTCCCCGTCGCGGTTCGCCGAGGAGATCCAGACGCTGATGATGTCGCCCTTGGCGACCGGCTGTTCGCCGACCAAGGTGTCGCCGGTGGCCACGCGCCCGCCGTGCAGCGAGGGCACGGTCCAGCGCAGCACCTCGTTGGCGGCGGTGTCGAGGCCGACGGTGCCCTCCTTGAGCGCGCGCCACTGGTCGGGGTGCTCGATGAGGGCCTTCAAGCCGCCGGAGATGGCGTGCCGGCCGGTCTCGTCGCCGCCGATGATGAGCCCGTAGCAGTTGGACATCAGGTCGGCGTCGCTGAGCCGCTTCCCGCTGATGCTGCAGTTGGCCAGCAGGCTGACCACATCGTCGGCGTCCTCGTTGCCGCGCCGGGTCTCGGCGAGGTCGGCGAAGTAGAGCAGGATCTCGCTCTTGGCCCGCCAGTTCTCCTCGGCGGGCGCGTCGGCGTAGTCCGAGCTCCAGGCGTGCGAGGTCAGCGACAGCAGGTGGCGGCGGTCGGAGTCGGGGACGTCCATCAGGCCGCAGATCGCGCCGAGCGGGATGTTCGCGGACACGTCGTAGACGAAGTCGCACTGCGGCTTCTCCATCGCCGCGACGATCAGCTCGTCGATCGTCTTGCGGATCGCCTCGCGGATCTTGGCCAGCCGCCGCTGCGAGAAGGCCGCGTTGAGGATGTTGCGCAACTGGGTGTGCTTGTCCCCGTCGGTGACCGCCAGCATCGAGCCCGACGCGGAGTCACCCCCGGTCAGTAGCGTCGGCAGGGCGTTGCCCCGCTCCGTGGTGAAGAACTCCTTCTTGCGGTAGACCGACATCGCGTCGGAATGGCGGGAGAACACCCAGAATCCCGGCTGGTCCCCGCGCGGGGCGTGCCAGTAGTTGGGGCGTTCCGCACGCAGATAACGCCACACCTCGCTGAGGTCGCGCTCGGCGTGGAGTACGGGATCGGCGAGATCGAGATCGTCCAGGTCCTCAGGACTGACCGGCGTGCGAGTCATTAGTGTGAAGCCCTCCGTAAACGTGACCGGCAACAACCAGCAGACCGGACCGCACCACAACCCCGGGCATCCCGGCCCCAATCCCGCCCACCCTACGAACGCGCGCACGGACGCCAGATCCCCCACCCAAGTAGTCACGGCGGCGAAAATCCCGCCGGGCACGGATGCGGCACGGGCCGCCTTTGGCGGGCCGGCCGGGATCTACCAGGCCGAGGGATGTACGGGCCCGGACCGCCTCCTACGCTCGGATGCCAACCGGCACGACCGGCTTCGCGCCCGCGCACCACAAGCGCTCATTCCGTCATCGGCGCCGGGGAATTCGCGAGATCCACGCGATCGGCGAACGTCCCCCGGATCGGCGGGATCGGCGCAATGGGCGGGGATCGACGGGATCGATCGGATCGGTGATATCCGCGCCATCGCGGCGCACGACAGGCCCGCACACGCTTCACCGCGGGCCCGCGTGGAATCACGCGGGCCCGCGGTGAAAGAGGGTGCCTCCCCGCCCTCCCCCTCGACCCCCACCGGTAGGCGGGGAGGCACCCCCGCCCGCTGAGGAGAACGATGTCCCAGGCCGCGACAGAGACCGCGCCGGAGTCCGGCCCGACCCCCGTCGACTTCTGGTTCGACCCGGTGTGCCCGTGGGCGTGGATCACCTCCCGCTGGGTGCGCGAGGTCGAGCGGCTGCGCGCCATCGAGGTCCGCTGGCACGTGATGAGCCTGGCCGTCCTCAACGAGAACAAGGGCGACGAGTCGACCGCGGCCCACCGGGCGATGATCGCGGCCAAGTCCTGGCCGGCGGTACGGGTGGCCACCGCGGCCTGGCAGAAGCACGGGGCCCAGGTCCTCGGCCCGCTCTACACCGCGCTCGGCACGCGGATCCACGACAACGGCGAGCGCCCGGACCCGAGGACGGTCGCGGGCGCGCTGGCGGACGCCGGACTGCCCGGCGAACTGATCGCGTACGCCGAGCAGGAGGACTTCGAGTTCGAGGCCGAGCTGCGCGCCTCCCACAAGGAGGCGATGAGCAAGGTCGGCGCGGAGGTCGGCACGCCGGTCGTCGCGCTGCCGGGGCCCGACGGCGAGCAGATCGCGTTCTTCGGCCCGGTCGTCAGCCCCGCCCCCAAGGGCGAGCAGGCGGCCCGGCTGTGGGACTGCGCCGTCGGCCTCGCGGCGATCCCGGGCTTCTACGAGATCAAGCGGACCCGGACCGGCCGGCCGGACTTCGGCTGAGGTCCGCCGCGCGGACGCGGGAGCAGTACAGGGCCCTGCGAGTGGTACCCGCGGGCCCTGTCATGGGGTGTGGACACGCCCGTCGGCGGGTGGTGTGCGCCCGCCCAGGCGTCCAGGACACCGACTAGGTGCGGTAGCGGTAGCGAATGCGGCCGCGGGTGAGGTCGTACGGGCTGAGCTCCACCAGCACACGGTCGTGCAGCATGATCTTGATGAAGTTCTTGCGAACCTTGCCGCTGATGTGCGCGAGGACCTGATGGCCGTTCTCGAGCTCCACCTTGAAGGTGGCGTTGCGCAGACATTCGATGACGATGCCTTCGACGTCAACACCCCCCGAATTTCTTGCCATATTCTGGAAATTCTCCGTAACTGACCGTAGATGAGTCAAGACATTAATCCCAAAACACTCTAGTCGAGGTCTCGGGCAGACGCCAGTCCGTGGTGGCATTTGAGCCGGAATGGGTGAGCTCACCCACTCGTCGGCCATGTCACCCGTCAGGGTTGCCGACCACGCGCCGACCGTCCCCCACCAGCGGGTTCCGCGCCGACTCCGCGCCCTGCGCCCCTTCGTGCCCGCGACGGACAACTCCGCCGTGAGCCCGCTCACTTCCCTGTCCGTGCCCCGGAGGCGCCCGGGAGCACCCGGACGACAGCGCCGTCCGCGCGGCCGGCGCCGGGCCGGCCGCCGCCCGGCGGGCAGCGCCTCGACGGTACCAGCGGCGCGCGCCCCCGGTGCCGACGCGTCCGGGCCCGCCCGGGCCGGTGCGAACTCCACCGTATTCACTTCGGTGTCCGGCGGAGTTCCGCCGAAAAGCACGCGTGCTTTTCGGCGGAACTCCGGTCCCGGCCTCAGTTCGGCCAGGCGGCCACTGCCTCGGAATTCACGCCCAGCCAGTAGTGGTCCCGCTGGAACGCGTACGTCGGCAGTTCCACCCGCGCCGTCCCCGTACCGGAAAGCACCGTCGTCCAGTCGATCTCGGCCCCGGTGGCGAACAGCGCCGCGGCGGCGGCCGCCGCCGTGTCCGTCTCGGGGCGGCCCTGCCGCAGCATGGCCACCACCGTGTCCGCGTCCGTGACCCCGCCCGCCTCGGCGAGGCAGCCGGTGATCGCCTCCACCGCGTCGCCCTCGGGCCCGGCGACGAGGAACCGCGTCGCCCCCGCGGCGCGCGCCGCGAGCACTCCGTCGGTGAGACGTCCCGCACAACGCAGGCGCCGCGCCCAGTATTCCGGCGAGCCCACCGGCTCGCCGGAAGCGGGGTCGGCCTGCCCGGGCAGCGCGGAGGCCAGGGGGATCGCCGGCGCGCGCCTGCCGATCCCGGCCGTCGCCGCGGCGAACTCCGCGAGGTGCGGCTCCACCAGCGCCTCCCAGTCGCCCGCCGGCACCGTGTCCGGTGAGGCGCCCTCGGGCAGCCGCTCCAGCAGCCGGCCCCGCGCCACCGCCACGCGCACGGCGTCGGGCAGCGTGAGGACACCGGCCGCGTGCGCCGCCGCGACCTCGCCGACGCCGTGGCCCACGACGTGGTCGACCGCCACGCGCCAGGAGCCCAGCAGCGCGAACAGGCCGGCGCCCACCGCCAGCGACGCAGCCTCCGCGACCGCCGCCGACGCGAGCCGGCCGTCGCCGTCCTCGAACAGCGCCTCGCGCAGCGAGCCGCCGAGCGCCTCGTCGGCCACCGCGCAGACCTCGTCGAACGCCTCGGCGAAGGCCGGGAAGGCCGCGTGGAGTTCGCGCCCCGCGCCCGCCCACCGGTCCGCCCGGCTTGGGAAGACCACCGCCGTCTTCCCGTCCGGACCGCCCCGGCCCGCGAACACGTCCGCGGCCGCCGACTCCTCGGCGAGGGCGCCGAGTTTGCCGACGAGTTCGCCGAGGTCGCGGCCCACCACGGCGGCCCGGTGCTCGAAGCCGGTGCGGGCCGCCAGCGAGCGGCCCACCGCGCGCGGGTCCAGGTCGGGCCGCGCGGCGGCGAAGTCCCGCATCCGGGCGGCCTGTCCGCGCAGCGCCCGCGCGCTGTGGCCCGACAGCATCCAGACCGCGGGCGCGGCCGACTCCGCGCCGGCGTCAGCCGCTTCGGCCCTACCGGCCTCGACGTCGTCCGGCGCCTGCTCGATGATCACGTGCGCGTTGGTCCCGCTGATCGCGAACGACGACACCGCAGCCCGCCGCGCGCGGTCCACCTCGGGCCAGGGCTGGTTCTCCGTCAGCAGCCGTACGGCGCCGGCCGACCAGTCCACCTTGGAACTGGGCTCGTCCAGGTGCAGGGTCGGCGGCAGGGACCCGCGCCGGATGGCCTCGACCATCTTGATCACGCCGCCGACGCCGGCGGCCGCCTGCGCGTGCCCGATGTTGGACTTGAACGAGCCCATGTACACCGGATGGGCGCCCTCGGGCCGCTGCCCGTAGGTGGCCAGGATCGCCTGCGCCTCGATCGGGTCGCCCAGCTTCGTGCCGGTGCCGTGCGCCTCGATCGCGTCCACGTCGGAGGTGGTCAGGCCGGCGCCGGCCAGGGCCGTGCGGATGACCTGCTGCTGGGAGGGGCCGTTGGGCGCGGTCAGGCCGTTGCTGGCGCCGTCCTGGTTCACCGCCGAGCCGGCCACCACGGCCAGCACCCGGTGCCCCTGCCGCCGCGCGGTCGACAGCCGTTCGAGCACGAGCACGCCCGCGCCCTCGGCCCACGCCGTGCCGTCCGCGGACTCCGAGAAGGACTTGCAGCGGCCGTCGGGCGCCAGGCCCCGCCGCTGGGCGAACGCCACGAACATCCCCGGCGTCGCCATCACCGTGACCCCGCCGGCCAGCGCCACCGTGCACTCGCCCGACCGCACGGCCGCGGCCGCCTGGTGGAGCGCCACCAGCGACGAGGAGCACGCCGTGTCCACGGTCACCGAGGGGCCCTGCAGGCCGAGCGTGTAGGACACCCGCCCCGACACCACGCTCGCGGTCGTGCCGGTCAGCAGGTACTTCTCCACCCCCTCGGTGCCGACCCGCGCCAGCGACGCGTACTCCTGGGTGACGGCGCCGAAGAACACCCCGGTGTCGCTCCCCCGCAGCGTCGTCGGGTCGATGCCGCCGCGCTCCAGCGCCTCCCAGGTCACCTCCAGCAGCAGCCGCTGCTGCGGGTCCATCGCCAGCGCCTCGCGCCGCTTGATCCGGAAGAACTCCGGGTCGAACTCGTCCGCGTCGTGGATGAATCCGCCGGCGCCCAGGTACGTCCGGCCGGGGCCGCCCGCGGGGTCCACCACCGCCGGGTCCCAGCCGCGGTTGTTGGGGAACTCCGAAACCGCGTCCACCGCCCCGGCGACCATGTCCCACAGGGCGTCCGGCGAGGCGACCCCGCCGGGGTAGCGGCAGCCCATGCCCACGATCACCACGGGGTCGACGGCGTCGTTGCCGGTCGACCGCTGCCGGCGCGCCGGCGCAGCCGCCTCGACCTTGACCCCGGCGAGCTCCTGGTTGAGGTGCGCCGCGAGGTCCTGCGGCGTCGGGAAGTCGAACAGGAGGGTGGCCGGCAGCGGTTTGCCGGTGATCCGGTTGAGGTTGTTGCGCAGTTCGACGGCGCTGAGCGAGTCGAAGCCGAGGGCCTGGAACTGCTGGCGCTGGTCGATCGACGCCGTGGCGCTGTGGCCGAGCACGGAGGCGATCTCCGAGCGGAGGACCTCCTTGAGGCGGCGGAGCCGCTCGGCCTCGTCCAGGCCCGCCAACTCCCGCACCAGCGACGTCTGCGACACGTCCTCCTTGCGGGCCGGCCCGCGCGCGGGCCGGACCAGCTCGCGCAGCAGCGGCGGGATCGACTCCGGGTCGGTGCCGACGCCCTTCAGGTCCAGCCGCGCCGGCACGAGCAGCGGCAGGTCCGCGGCGAGCGCGGCGTCCAGCAGGGCCAGCCCGTCCGCGGTCGGCAGCGGGCCCAGGCCGGTGCGGGCCAGCCGCGCGCGGTCCTGGTCGCCGAGCCTGCCGCCCATGCCCGACTCCTCCGCCCACAGCCCCCACGCGAGGGACACCGCGGGCAGCCCCTGGGAGACCCGCAGGTCGGCCAGGGCGTCGAGGAAGGTGTTGGCGGCGGCGTAGTTGCCCTGGCCGGGCCCGCCCAGGACACCGATCGCGGAGGAGAACAGCACGAAGGCGTCGAGGTCGAGGTCGCGGGTGAGCTCGTGGAGGTTCCACGCGCTGCGCGCCTTCGCCCGCAGCACCGTGTCCAGGCGTTCGGGGGTCAGCGCGGCCACCACGCCGTCGTCCAGCGTGCCCGCGCAGTGCACCACCGCGCGGACCGGCGCCGCGCCGGGCCCCCTGGACGACGGCGCCAGCACGTCGGCCAGCGCGGCGCGGTCGGCGATGTCGCAGGCCGTGACGGTCACCTCGGCGCCGAGGGCGGTCAGTTCGGCCGCCAGGTCGGCCGCGCCCGGGGCGTCCCCGCCCCGCCGGCTGAGCAGGAGCAGGTCCCGCACGCCGTGTTCGGTGACCAGGTGCCGGGCCACCACCGCGCCGAGCGCGCCCGTGCCGCCGGTGATCACGGTCGTGCCTCCGGCGGTCCACGTCGGCCGCGCGGTGGAGGTGTCGGTCCGGGCCAGCCGCGGAACGTGGAACTTCCGCCCCCGGACGGCCAGTTGCGGCTCACCGGCGGCTATCGCCGCGGGCAGCGACCGCAGTCCGCGCTCGCCGTCGACGTCGATCAGCGCGAACCGGCCGGGGTGTTCGGTCTGGGCGGACCGGATCAGGCCCCACACGCTCGCCGCCGCCACGTCGCGGACCGGCGGCACCGCGCCCTCGGTCACGAAGACGATGCGGGAGGTCAGGGCCTCGTCGGCGAGCACGCCCTGGACGAGCGCCAGCGCGCGGTGGGTGAGCGCCCGGCCGACCTCGGCGGCGTCCTCGGTGGTGTCCGCGCCCTCGGCGTCTTCGGCGCGGAGCAGCGCGACGATCGTGTCGGGCACGGCCGCGCCGTCCGCCACCGCCGCCGCCAGCGCGGCCACGTCCGGGTAGCCGTCCCAGCCGGCGGCCACCCGGGCCGCGTCGCCGAGCACCACCGTGGTGCCGGCGGCCGGCACGTCGCGGGAGGGCAGCGGGATCCACGCGACCTGGCGCAGGTCGTCCAGGACCCGCGTCCCGCCCGCCGCGGCCGCCGCCTGCTCGGGGTTGGCCTCCCGCAGCACGAGCGAGTCGACCGTCATCACCGGGTTGCCGGCGTCGTCGGCGATCTCGGCGCGGATGCGGCCGTCGGCGATCGGGGTCATCCGCGCGCGCAGCCGGCCGGTGCCGGGGGCGTGGAGCACGACGTCGGTCCAGGAGAACGGCACGCGCAGGGTGGGCCGTTCGCCGTCGGAGGGCACGACGGCCCACGGCTGGATCACGGAGTCGAGCAGGCCGGGGTGGACCCCGTACCCGTCGGGGCCGGTCCCCTCCGGCAGGCTCACCTCCACGTAGCGGACGTCGCCGTCGGCCCAGATACGGCGCAGGCCGACGAAGTGCGGGCCGTAGGAGAAGCCGGCGTCGGCGGCGTCGGCGTAGAACGCGTCGACGTCGACCGGTTCGGCCCCGGCCGGCGGCCACTGGCGCAGGTCGAAGGCCGGCGCGCCGGCGCCGGACGACAGGAAGCCGGCCGCGTGGCGGGTCCACTCGGCGTCGGCGGGCGCGTCCACCGGGCGGGAGTACACCGCGAACTCGCGGCGCCCGGCGGCGTCCGCGGGCTGCACGAACACCTGGAGGCGGCGGCCCACCCGCTCGGGGAAGGCCATGAACACGTAGTGCGTCAGCTCGTCCACCCGGTCGCAGCCCACCAGCCCGGCGACGTGCGCCACCGTGTCCAGCAGGGACACCCCGGGCAGGATCACCGTGTCGTGGACGACGTGCTCGCGCACCCACGCCGGCGCGTCCGGGGTGAGCAGGCCGGTGAACACGTGCCCGGCGCCGCCCGGCAGGTCCGTCGTCCCGGAGAGCATCGCGTGCTCCACCCGGGCCAGCCCCACCGCGTCGGCGGCTTCGCGCGGCACGCCCGGCGTCAGCCAGTAGCGGTCACGCTGGAAGGGGTAGGTGGGCAGGGCGACGCGGCGGCCCGCGGGCACCACCGCCGACCAGTCCACCCGCTGCCCGTGGACGTACAGGTGCGCCAGCGCCGCCACGGCGGTCCGGACCTCGGGGCGGCCGGTGCGCAGCAGCGGCGCGCCCGCCGGCCCGTCCTCGCCGAGCATGGCCGTCAGCACCGGGTCCGGGCCGAGCTCCACGCACCGGGACACCCCGAGCGTGCGCAGGGTCGCGGCCGCGGCGGCGAACCGCACCGGCAGGACCACGCACTCGGCCCAGTACCGGGGCGAGACCGCCTGCTCGTCCGTCAGCGGCGCGCCCGTGGCGTCGCTGACCACCTGGATCCGCGGCGGGGTCAGGGTGACGCCCGCGAGGACCTGTTCCAGCTTGGAGACGACCGGCGCCATGTGCGCCGAGTGGAAGGCCTTGCGCACCCGCAGCCAGCGGGTCTTGCGGTCCGGGAACTGCGCGACGGCGGCGGCCAGGGCGTCGGGGTCGCCCGCCAGCACCACCGCCTGCGGCCCGTTGACGGCGGCCAGCGAGATGCCGCCGGCCCGGTCCGCGTCCAGGATGCCCGCGACCTCGTCCTCCGAGGCGGCGAGCGCGACCATGGCCCCGTCGTCGGTCGCCTGCATCAGCCGGCCCCGGGCCGCCACCACGGCGCACGCGTCGGGCAGCGACATGACGCCGGCGGCGCAGGCCGCGGCCAGTCCGCCCACCGAGTGCCCGACGACCACGTCGGGTTCGGCGCCCCACGACCGCAGCACCGCGGCCAGCCCCAGCTCGATCGCGAACAGCGCCGCCTGCGTCCACATCGTGGAGTCCAGCACTCCGGCGCCGTCCTCGAACATCACCTCGCGCAGCGATCCGCCGAGCAGCGGGTCGAAGTACCCGCGGATCTCGTCGACCGTCCGGGCGAACACCGGTGAGGCGTCGTAGAGTTCGCGGCCCATCCCGGCGCGCTGGGCGCCCTGGCCGGTGAACAGCCAGGCCGACCTGCCGGGGGTGACCGCGCCCTCGACCACGTCCGGACCGGACTCGCCGCGGGCCAGGGCCCGCAGGGCGCCCGCCGCCTCGCCGTCCGGCTGCCCGAGCACGACCGCCCGGTGCTCGAACGCGCTGCGGCCCAGCAGCGCGTGGGCGACGTCGCGCGAGCTCGCCCCGGCCCTGCCGAGCAGGTCGAGCAGCCCCGCCGCCGTGTCCTGGACCGCCTCGCGCGAGTGGCCCGACAGCACGAGTACGGGCGGCAGTCCGGCCCCGGACTCCTCGTCGGGAGCCGCGGCGCCGACCGGTTCCTCCGCAGCCTCGGCCGGCATCTGCTCCAGGATGACGTGGGCGTTCGTGCCGCTGATCCCGAACGAGGACACTGCCGCCCGGCGCGGGCGGTCCAGCTCCGGCCACGCCCGTTCCTCGGTCAGCAGGGCCACCCGCCCGGCGGTCCAGTCCACGTGCGAGGTGGGCGCGTCGACGTGCAGGGTCCGGGGGATCACCCCGCGGCGCAGGGCCTCGGTCATCTTGATGATCCCGGCCACGCCGGCGGCGGCCTGCGTGTGCCCGATGTTCGACTTCAGCGAGCCGAGCCACACCGGTTCCGCGTCCGCGTCCCGCTGCCCGTAGGTCGCCAGCAGCGCCTGCGCCTCGATCGGGTCGCCCAGCCGCGTGCCGGTGCCGTGCGCCTCGACCACGTCCACGTCGGCCGGGCCGAGGTCGGCGTTCGTCAGCGCGGCGCGGATCACCCGCTGCTGGGAGGGGCCGTTGGGCGCGGTCAGCCCGTTGCTGGCGCCGTCCTGGTTGACGGCCGAGCCGCGCACGACCGCCAGCACCTCGTGGCCCTGCCGCCGCGCGTCCGACAGGCGCTCCAGCACGAGCACGCCCGCGCCCTCCGACCAGCCGGTCCCGGCCGCGGACTCCGCGAACGACCGGCAGCGGCCGTCGGGCGCCAGCCCGCGCTGGCGGGAGAACTCCACGAACAGGCCCGGGGTGGCCATCACCGTGACGCCGCCGGCCAGCGCCACCGAGCACTCCCCCGCGCGCAGCGCCGAGGCGGCCTGGTGGACGGCGACCAGCGACGACGAGCACGCCGTGTCGACGCTGATCGCCGGCCCCTCCAGGCCCAGGGTGTACGCCACCCGCCCGGAGATGACGCTGGCGGCGCCGCCGGTCAGCCGGTAGCCCTCCGCCCGGTCGTCGGACCCCGCGCCGCTGTCCCCGTAGGTCACGGCCGACGAGCCGAACACGCCGACGAACACGCCGGTGTCGCTGCCCCGCAGCGACTTGGGGTCGATCCCGCCGCGCTCCAGCGCCTCCCAGACCACTTCGAGCATCACGCGCTGCTGCGGGTCCATCGCCAGCGCCTCGCGCGGGCTGACGCCGAAGAAGGCGGCGTCGAAGTCCGCCGCGCCGTCGAGGAAGCCGCCCTCGCGTGCGTAGCTGCGGCCGGGTGTGCCGGGCTCGGGGTCGAACAGGCCCGCCAGGTCCCAGCCCCGGTCGGACGGGAAGGCGTCGATCACGTCGCGGCCCTCGGCCACCACGTCCCACAGGTCCTCCGGCGACGCGACGCCGCCGGGCAGCCGGCATCCGACGCCGACGATGACGACCGGGTCGTCGTCCGCCGCCGGGGCCACCGCCCGCCGCCGGACCGGCTGTTCGGCGACGGCTCCGCCCAGGATCGCCTCGCGCAGGTGCTCCACGACCTGCGCCACCGTCGGCCGGTCGTACAGCAGCGAGGCGGGCAGCGCGGTGCTCGTGGCGGCGGCCAGCCGGTTGCGCAGGTCGACGGCACTGGCCGACTCGAACCCGAGGGCCTTGAACGTGGCCTCTTGGTCGATGGCCGCGGGCGAGTCGAGCCCCAGCACGGTGGCCGCGTGGCCCCGGACCAGTTCCGCCAGCACCTCGCGCCGCTCGTCCTCGCCGAGCTCCGACAGCCGCGTCCGCCACGGGGATTCGGGCTCCAACCGCTCGTCCGGCTCGGAGTCCGGCCACCAGTGCGCGCGCTGGAAGGGGTAGGTCGGCAGGGGGACGCGGGCGGTGCCGTCACCGTGGACCGCCCGCCAGTCGGGCTCCAGGCCGCGCGCGACGAGCGTGGCCAGCGACGCCATGAGCTTCGGCCAGGCCGCGTGGTCGCGGGCCAGCGAACCGACCGTCACCGCCGGTTCCGGCCGGCCTTCGAGCGTCTGCTCCACCGCGAGGGTGAGCACCGGGTGCGGGCTCATCTCGACGAACACGTGGTGGCCGGCGTCCGCGGTGGAGCGCACCGCGTCGGCGAACCGGACCCGCCGGCGCAGGTTGCCGTACCAGTACGCGGCGTCGAGCCGCTCGGTGTCGAGGAACTCCCCCGTCACGGCGGAGCAGAAGGCGATCCCGGCCGGCTTGGGGGTGATCGACGCCAGGTCGGCGAGCACCCGTTCCCGGATCGGCTCGACGTCGGCGGTGTGCGAGGCGTAGTCGACCGGGATGGCCCGGGCCCGCAGGCCGTCGGCCTTGCAGGCGGTGACGAACTCGGCGACGGCGGCCGCGTCGCCCGCCACCACCACGGTCTTCGGGCCGTTGACGACGGCGATGTCCAGCCGGCCGTCCCATGCCTCGATCCGGGCCGCCACCGCGTCCTCGGGCAGCGCCACGGCGGCCATGGCGCCCCCGCCGGCGATGTCCGCGACGGCCCGGCTGCGCAGGACGACCACGGCCGCGGCGTCCTCCAGGGTCAGCGCGCCCGCGATGTGGGCGGCGGCGATCTCGCCCTGGGAGTGGCCGATGACGGCGGCCGGGCGGACGCCCAGCGACTGCCACAGCCGGGCCAATGCCACCATGACGGAGAAGAGCACCGGCTGCACCACGTCGACGCGGTCGAGCGACGGGGCGCCCGGTTCGCCGCGCAGCACGGCGGTCAGCGACCAGTCGACGTGCGCGGCGAGCGCCTCCTCGCACTCCCGCACGGCGGCGCGGAACACGTCCGAGGAGTCGATCAGGTCCAGCGCCATGCCCTCCCACTGGCTGCCCTGGCCGGGGAAGACGAAGACCACTCCGGAGGTGTCGGCCCGGCCCTGCACGGCGCCGGAGGCGTCGCCGGCGGCGAACTTCTCCAGTCCGGCCGCCAGTTCCTCCCGGTCGGCGCCGAGCAGCACCGCGCGGTGCGCGAAGGCGGTCCGGCTCGTGGCCAGCGACCACCCCACCTCGTGGGCGGAGGCGCCCGGGCTCGCGGCGAGGCGGTCGCGGAGCCGGCCGGCCTGCTCGCGCAGCGCCCGCTCGGTGCGGGCGGTCAGCACCCACGGCACGACAGGGGGCAGCTGACAGGCGGCGCCCTCGTCCAACCGCATGGCCGGCGCCGGCGGTTCGGCGAGGACGACGTGGCAGTTCGTCCCGCCCATGCCGAACGCGCTCACGCCCGCGACCAGTCGCCGGTCGGGGGACGGCCACGGGCCGGACTCGCGCTGCACCCGCAGGTTGAGGCCGTCGAAGTCGATGTCGGGGTTCGGCGTCTCGAAGTTGAGGCTGGCCGGGAGCGTGCGGTGGTGGATGCTCAGGGCCGTCTTGATCAGGCCGGCCACACCGGCGGCCCCTTCGAGGTGGCCGATGTTGGTCTTCACCGAGCCGACGAGCAGCGGACGGCCCGGGGCGTGCGCCTGTCCGAGGGCGGAGCCCAGCGCGGCCGCCTCGATGGGGTCGCCGAGCCTGGTCCCGGTGCCGTGCAGCTCCACGTACTGGACCTCGGCCGGGTCGATCCCGGTGGTCCGGTGCGCGGCGCGCAGCACGTCGGCCTGTGCCCGCGGGCTCGGCACCGTCAGGCCCGGCGTGGAGCCGTCGTTGTTCGCGGCGCTGCCGCGGATCACGCAGTAGACGGTGTCGCCGTCGGCCAGCGCCCGCGCCAGCGGCTTCAGCAGCACGACGCCGCCGCCCTCGCCCCGCACGTAGCCGTTCGCCCGCGCGTCGAAGGTGTGGCACCGGCCGTCGGGGGACAGTCCGCCGAAGCTGGCGGACACGTCGTTGCTCTCCCAGACGAGGTTGAGGTTCACGCCGCCGGCCAGCGCGAGCGTCGACTCGCCGGAGCGCAGGCTCGCGCAGGCGAGGTGCACGGCGACGAGCGACGAGGCCTGCGCCGCGTCCACGATCATGCTCGGGCCGGTCAGCCCGAGCGCGTAGGACACCCGGTTGGCGATGATGCCGCGGTGCAGGCCCGTCATCGCGTAGGCCGACAGCTCGTTGCTGCCGTGCAGGAGGGTGGCGTAGTCGTCCCACACCGCGCCGAGGAAGACGCCGGTGCCGCTGCCGGCCAGCGTCGCGGGGACGATCCCGGCGTCCTCGCAGGCCTCCCAGGCCAGTTCGAGGGCCAGCCGCTGCTGCGGATCCATCGCGACGGCCTCGCGCGCGGAGATCCCGAAGAACTCCGGGTCGAACCCGGCCACGTCGTCCAGGAATCCGCCGGTCGGCGCGGCGCCCCTGCCCGGACCGAGCGCGAACCTGCCGTCGGGCGCCGGACCCACACCGCTGAGGCCGCCCGCCAGCAGCCGCCAGAAACCGTCCTTGTCCGCCGCCTGCGGAAAACGGCACGAGATTCCGACGATCGCAATGGGTTCGGACGCGGGCACGTTCTCTTCTCCGTCCGTCATGACAGTCCTTCCTGGGGCCGGCGGATCGACATTTCCGAACCTTGCCTGCGCGATCCGCTGGAAGCTCACCCGCCGACGCTGTCCGCAGGCACCGGCGCAGCACCGTCACTGACTTCGATATCGCCTTCGAACCGAATGAGCGGCAAACAAACGGCTAACGACTACGCACGTCATCTCTTGGTCGGGGCCGTGCGACACCGCTCCGTGCGTCGGCCTCGCCGGATTCAGAATGCGGGAGCTTTGTCACGCTAGACGGGCGGCCGAGGCGGCAGCATCCCTCAGCCTGACAGTGCCCGCGCGGTGCGTTCCGAACGGATCCGATCGGACCTGAACGGAGGGGACCACTGCTCGTCCCGCCCAACAACCGCCCCGCGCCTGATCCGTTGGCGGGTCCTTCGATGGACGCTGTGTCGCGCGGACTGATAACATCGGGTGGACCGTGGCGCATCTGCGAGGAGGTGAGACCCATGAACGTGGTATCGATGTGGGTGCTCCCCCTCTTCGTCACGGCCGGGCGATAGACGTAGGTCCCCGGGAGCGCCTCGGCAAGGCACATCCCGAAAGGCAATGACCTATGAATCCTGTACCCTCCACCTCCGGTGCCGGCGAGCACACCGTAGAGATCACGCGCGTCGCCAACAGGCAGTGGCACGCGCTGGAGGATGACCGGGTCGTCGGCGAGGGCGAGGCCTGGCGCCGGCTCGACGGGCGGCTCTTCGTCAGCATCGACGCCTGGCACCCCACCGCGGTCGACCGCCTCGCCGACGCCATGCTCG
This sequence comes from uncultured Actinomycetota bacterium, assembly GCA_963756705.1. Lineage (GTDB taxonomy): Bacteria > Actinomycetota > Actinomycetes > Streptomycetales > Streptomycetaceae > Actinacidiphila. The sequence continues at coordinate 514,396 of CAVWOS010000016.1, forward strand.
CCTACCTGCCCCGGCCGCTCCACACGATGGTCGACGAGACCGACGCGGAGCTGACGGCCCACTGGCAGCGTGCCGGCTTCACCGCCAGGCGCCGCGAGTGGATGTGCCTGCTGCCCACCGACCCCGCGGCCACCGGGCTCGACCCCGCGCTCACGCCGGCGGGCGTGACCATCCTGGCCCCGGGCGAGGCCGAGGCGGAGCCCCTGCGCGAACTGGACCGCGCCATCCGCGACGAGGTCCAGTCCACCCTCGGGTGGCACGAGATGCCGGCCGAGGTCCTGCCCCGCGCCGACGACGACACGCCCGTCGACACCGGCGCGCTGGTCGACCCGGCCAAGTACGCGGTCGCCGCGGTCGACGGCGAGTACGTCGGCCTGGTCCGGATCGCGCCCGTGCCCCGCCAGCCCCGCATCGGCCTCGTCGCCGTCCGGGCCGGCCACCGGCGCAAGGGCATCGCCCGCGCGCTCCTCGCCCACGTCCTGGGCTCCCTGCACGGCAGCGGCGTCCCCACCGCGACCGCCGAGCTCAACGAGGGCAACCAGGCCGCCGTCGCGCTCCTGGACGGCATCGGCACCGAGCGGCTGAGCTGCAACGTGGAACTGGTGCTCGACTGACCCCCGCCCCACCCGCCTGAGCCCGACGTTCGCCCGGGACAGGCCGGCCGGTCACGCCCCCAGATGTTCCCCCCACCGCACCAACCCCCCATCACGGAAGTGCGAAAACATGGCGAAGACAAGTCACGGAATCGAAGTCGAGGGCACGGTCGTCGAGTGCCGGCGCAATGCCACCTTCGAAGTGGAACTGGAGAACGGGCACAAGGTGCTCGCGCACATCAGCGGGAAGATCCGGAAGAACTACATCAAGATCCTGCCGTTCGACCGGGTGCTGCTGGAGATCAGCCCCTACGACCTCACGCGCGGCCGGATCATCTTCCGCTACCGCCCCGGGCAGTCCTCGCACTGAGGCCGACGTCCCGGCAGGCAGGAAAGAAGGACCACAGGGAAAAAGCGCCCCGGTGTCGGCGACCGGTTTCCCCGGCCGCCGACAGGGCGCGGACTTCGGACGTCATGTTCTTCCGAAACGGCGGCGGAATCCGCCGGGTCCTACTGCGGTCCGCCGTCGACGTAGAGCGTCTGCCCGGTGAGATATCCGGCGTCCGGTCCGGCGAGAAAGGCGACGACGCCGGCGATGTCCTCGGGAACCCCGACCCGGCGCAGCGGCGCCCGTGAAGCGGCCTCCGCGCGCAGGAGCGCGGGGTCCTTTCGCATGCGCCGGGCGACCGCGTCCGTCATGGCCGTGTCGACGAATCCCGGGGCGACGGCGTTCACCGTGATCCCGGCGGGGCCGAGTTCGATCGCCAGGGTCCTGGTGAGCCCCTGGATTCCGGCTTTCGCGGTGGCGTAGTTCGCCTGTCCGGGATTTCCCAGCGCGGCGATCGAACTGAGGTTGACGATGCGGCCGCGGCCCTGTGCGGCCATGTGCGGCGCGACGGCCCGGACGCAGCGGAAGGAGCCGTTCAGGTGAACGTCCACGACCGCGTCCCAGTCCTCGTCGTCCATCGCGAAGAGCAGGCCGTCCCGGGTGATCCCGGCGTTGTTGACCAGGACCCCGGGGCGGCCGAGTTCGGCCGCCACCCGCTCGGCCATGGCGTCCACCTCGGCGGTGCGGGTCACGTCGCAGGCGATCGCGAGGGCGGTGCCGCCCTTCTCACGGATCGCCTCCACGGTGTCGGCCGCGGCGGCCCCGTCGCGTTCGATCACCGCCACGGACATCCCGTCGCCGGCCAGGCGCCGGGCGATCGCCGCGCCGATGCCCTGGCCCGCGCCGGTCACGACGGCGACTGTGTCAGTCATCTCTTCGCTCAGCCCCGTGGTCTCGTCGTTCCTGGTGGGACGGCTGCGGTACCGGTCACCTGCTCAGAACCGGACCGGCAGCCGGTGGAGGCCGAGCACCGACGTGCGCAGCCGCACCGGCACCTCGGCGAACGGCACGTCGAGGGCGAGCTCGGGCAGCCCGCTCAGCAGTTGCGACAGCGCCTCCTTGAGCACCAGCCGGGCCAGCCGCTGGCCGACGCAGGCGTGCACCCCGTAACCGAAGGCCAGGTGGCCCGAGGCGTCGTTGCCGAGGTCGAGCTTCTCGGGGCAGGCGAACTTCGACGGGTCGCGGTTGGCCGCCGGCAGCGCCACCGTCACCGTGTCGCCCTCGCGGATGAGCTCCCCGCCCAGCTCCACGTCGCTGAGCGCGGTGCGGAAGATCTGGAACTGGTTCACCGTGGTGTAGCGCAGCAGTTCCTCGATCGGGGCGTCGTCACCGGCGTCGAGGGCGACGCGGAAGGCGTCGAGCTGGTCACGGTGGTGCAGCAGCGCCAGCAGCGACATGGCCAGCGCGGCCTCGCAGCTGGCGAAGCCCGCGGCGAAGACGATCACCAGCATGTTGGTGATCTCGCGGTCGGTCAGCTCGGGCATCGCGGCCAGCCGGCCGATGATGTGGTCGCCGGGCGCGGTGCGCTGCTTGCCGACCAGGTCCAGGACGTAGAAGTACGCCTTGGTGGTGGCCTCGCGCTCCTCCTCCAGGCCCATGCTCTCGTCGTTGGTGGTGTCGGTCAGCGCGACCAGGGTGGCGCTGTCCTCCTGCGGAACACCCATCACCTCGCACAGCACCCGCGCGGACAGCGGCCGGATGAAGGTCGGCAGCAGGTCCACCGGCGAGCCCTTGGACCGCAGTTCGGCCAGCTGCTCGGTGGCCATGCCGGCCACCACCGGGGCGAACGCCTCCATCCGCCGGACGCCGAACTCGCTGCTCAGGATGTTCCGGTAGCGGGTGTGGTCCGGCGGGTCCATGTGGATGAAGCCGCCCGGCACGATCGGCACCGACGGGAACACCTCGCCCCGCTTGGTCAGCGGGACGTGCGCGGTGTGGAAATTGTGGCTGAACACGTGGCTGCTGAGGACCTCGCGCGCCAGTTCCTGATTGGTCGCCAGCCAGCCGACGTGCCCGTCCGGGTACACCATGCGGGCCAGCGGCTGCGAGTGGAGCAGCTCGGTGAGCACCGTCGGCGGGTCGAACGGGTCGGTGCGATCCCAGTGCTGGAGGTATGAGATCGGCTCTGAGATCGACTCAGTCATGGAAGTCCGTCCTCTAGTGGACACGGCCGCGCCGCGCGGTGTCAGCAGTCCACGGTGAGGCTAAGCGAGGGGCGGCCGCCTTCCATCCCTCATTCTGACAGCGCGGCGGCGGGCGCCGGGCGCGTCCCGCAACGCGTCCCGCGCGGGCCGCCCGCATTACCGGCGCTTTGGCGCGGGCCGTCTTCCCGCGCGGGGACAGCGGACGCCTTTCCGGGCGATGTCGAACCATTCCCGGGTGTTCGTGTGTAGTCGCATTGAGGATGCCGGGCGCCGACAACCGCGCCCTATGGTGGCCGAGTTCCTGTCACTGACGGAAAGCGAGCACAGCATGACCACCGAAGCCACGACCTTCGAGCAGGGCTACCAAAAGGGCTACCTGCCCGGAGTTGTTGGCGCGCGGCGCGCTCCGTGGGACATCGGCCGGCCGCAGGACGCCGTGGTGCAGCTCGTCGACAAGGGGGCGTTCACCGGGTCGGTCCTCGACATCGGCTGCGGCCTCGGCGACAACGCGATCTACCTGGCGAGCCGCGGTCTGGACGTCACCGCGATCGACAGCGCCCCGACCGCCGTGGAGACGGCCAAGTCCCGTGCCACCACCGCGGGCGTGAAGGTGGAGTTCGGCGTCTCCGACGCCACGAGCCTGGCCGGCTTCGAGGGGCGTTTCGACACCATCCTCGACAGCGGCCTCTACCACTGCCTCACCGCGGAGGACCGGAAGCTGTACGTCGACGCGCTGGCGCGCGTGGGCCGGTCGGGCGCCCGCCTGCACCTGCTCAGCTTCACCAACGAGCTGCCCGAGGCGCACTTCCTCGTCCCGGTCACCGAGGACACCCTGCGGGCCGACTTCGTCGGGGCGTGGAGCGTCGAGTCGCTGACCTCCGTCCGCTACGAGACCACGCTGGACTTCGAGCGGCTGCGCACCCGCGTGCCCGGCATCGGCGAGGTGCCCCCGGCCGACGGCAAGCTCTGCCCCGGTGTGGAGATCGACTCCAGCGGCGCCATCTGGTTCGACGCGTGGCACCTCGAGGCGCGCCTGGCCTGAGCGCCCGAGTCCGACGAACCACCGACGGCAGACCTGACAGGAGCGGTACCGGCTATGGACGTGACCCTGATCGGTGCCGGGCTGATGGGCCGTATCCACCTCGGCGCGTGGATACGGGCCGGGGCCCGCGTGCGGGTCCACGACGCGGACGGCGAGCGCGCGGCCGAGCTGGCCGGGCAGTTCGGCGCCGGCCCCGCCGGCCCCGTGGAGACGGTGGACAGCATCGAGGCGGCTCTCGACGGCGCCGACGTGCTGGACATCTGCTCCCCGACCGCCACCCACCGCGACCTCGCGCTCGCCGCGATCGCCGCGGGGGTCGCCGTGGTGTGCGAGAAGCCCCTCGCCACCACGGTCGAGGAGGCGCAGGAGATCGTCACGGCGGCCGACGCGGCCGGCGTACCGGTCTACCCCGCGTACGGCACCCGGTACTTCCCCGCCTACGCGCGGCTGCGCGAGCTGGTCGCCGCGGGGGAACTGGGTGCCGGCGCGGTGGGCCGGTTCACCAGCGTCGGTCATCACCCCCGGGCGTTTACCGACACGCTGTCGGCACGTTCCGGGGGCGTCCTCACCGACGCGATGGCGCACGGTGTGGACCTGGCGTACTGGGTCTTCGGCGACGTGGCCCGGGTGTACGCCTCCTACCGGGGCGACCTGGCCGCGCCCGCCCCGGCCGGAAGGGTGGCGATGGGCACGGCGGTGCTCACCCACACCAACGGGGCGGTCAGCCAGGTGGTCTGCGGCTGGGCCGCGGAACCGACCCGCCACCGGTCGACCTTCCACGTGTCCGGCGAGAAAGGATCCGTGCGGTACGACTCCACCTGGCCCCAGCCGCTGCGGGTGGCCGGGGGGTCGGTGGCCGACGTGCCGCGGGCCTTCGGCGAGTCGCCCTTCGTGGCACAGATGCGTGAGTTCACCGCCGCCGTGACCGGCGGGAAGGAGGCCCGGGTGACCGGGAAGGACGCGCTGGAGGTGGCCCGGATCACCGAGGCCGCCGCGGAATCCGCGTGGACCGGCCGGGCGGTCGAGCTCGGCGGGAACGGCGGCCGCCGATGAAGGTGGCGCTGCTGTCGTTCGCGCACGAGCGGGCGCTGGACCACGCCCGGCTGCTGCGGGCACGACCCGATGTGGAACTGATCGCCGCGGACGACGACCCCGACCGGGGACGGCACGCGGCCGACCTGCTGGACGTCCCCGTCACGTCGGTCGACAAGGCGCTGGCCGCCGGGCCGGACGCGGTCGTGGTGACCGGCCCGCCCGCCGGGCGCCGCGCCCTGGTCGAACGGGCCGCGGCGGCCGGCGCCCACGTGCTGTGCGAGCAGCCGCTGGCCGTCGACGAGGCCGACGCCGCCGCCATGGTCGAGGCGTGCGCCCGGGCCGGGGTCGGCCTAGTCGTGAGCGGCCCGGCCCGGTGCGGCCCGGCGTTCGCCGAACTGCGGCGGATCGTGGCCGACGGCGCCCTCGGCACGCTGCTGACCGTGCACGGCGTGCACACGGCCGCGGGCGAGGCGGCCCGCCCCGGGGACGACCTGACGGCCCGTCTGACGCACCTGGCCGACCTGGTGGACGGGATGCTCGCGGGCGACCCCCCGGTGCGGGTGTACGCGCAGGGCGACGCCCTGCCCACCACCGCCGACGGCGCCGGCGGCACCGCGCTGGTGACGGTGGCCTATCAGAGCGGCGCGACGGCCGCCCTCGACGTCCGGGTCTCCGCGACGGCCGCCGCCGAGGGGCCGCTGATCAGCGTCTTCGGCACGACCGGCAACGTCGAGTTCGAGCCGTACGCCCGGGTGGTCGACAGGTTCGACACCGCGACCGGGCGGGACCGGTGCGAGACCGAGGACGCGGCCGCGCACGCCGAGGTGCTCGACCGCTTCCTGGCCGGCGCGGCCACCGGTGAGCGCACCGGGCCCGACGGAGCCGCCGGTCTGCGCGTGCTGAGCGTCGTGCTGGCCGCCCGGCGGTCGATGGAGCTGGGCCGGCCGGTCGACCTGGTCTGACGGACGGCGGCGGTACGGCGTGCCCGTGCCGCCGCCCTCGTACGACTGCGGCCGGGTGTCCTCACGGAACTCCCGTACGCCCTGCACCCCGCGTGCCCTCCCGAACGCCCCTCCCGCGCACCGCCCCCGAAAGCACCGCGGCCGGCCCCGGGCAACCGCCCCGGCCGGCCCGCTGATCCCCGCGAGGGAACGGCGGACACGCGTCAAGGCCGACTACGCCAGTAGCCGGCCTTTCGCCACGAGCGCCCCACCGGACCTCGTGGGCCGGCCGGGCTGGTCATGTCCCCCGCTGGGCGGGCTAATCCTCCCGCCGTTTCGCTCACTGTCTCACGGGACAGTCCGTCGGGCCCGGTCCCGGATTCTCGATGCCGCCCACCCCGATCATCGCGGTGTTCTCCGTCCGCCCGATGAGCCGGGCCAGGACCACGGCGCCGTGCAGCGTCGACAGCCCGCCCAGGTGCGAGGCCCGCACCGCCGGCGGCGGCACACTGGGCCTGGCAAGGGCGTTCACGTGGCGGGCCACCGTGTCGGTGAACCCCGGCAGCCCCGCGGCGAACCCCCCGCCCACGACCACCAGGTCGGGGCGCAGCAGCTCCTGGATCCCGGTGATCGCCACGGCGAGCCGGTGGCAGGAGCGGTCCACGGACTGCACGGCCCACTCCTCGTCGGCCAGCAGCCCCTGCCGGAGCTCCTGGTAGACGACCTCGGTGCCGCGCAGCCGCGACGCGCGGGCCAGCGTGGCCGGCCCGGAGGCCGTGGCCTGCAGGCAGCCGAGCCGCCCGCACTGGCACCGCGAACCGTCGGCGTCGGTGACCAGGTGGCCGAGCTCGAAGGAGCCCCGGTCCAGCCCCGGCCACAGCACGCCGCCGGCCATCAGGCCGCCGCCGATGCCGGTGCCGACCCCGACGTAGAGCAGGTCGTCGCAGCCGGCCACCCGTGCCTCGGCCAGGGCGCCCAATTCCCCGTCGTCGGCCCACCGCACGGGTGTGTCGGCGAAGAGCTCCTGGAAGGTCGCGCGCACGTTCAGGCCGAGCCACTCCGGGCGGCTCGGCCAGGCGGAGACGACGCCGTCCGCGCCCACGGACGCGGGCAGCGCGACCCCGACCGAGCCGAACCCCCCGGGCACCTGCTGGCGGAGGAACGCGACCTCCGCGGCGAGCTGTTCCAGATCGGAGTCCAGGCCGCGCCCGCGCCAGTGGAAGAGGTGCTCGCGCACCCCTCCCCGGTCGGTCTCGGCCCGCAGCGCGACCTTGGTCCCCCCGAGGTCGACGCCCAGCATCGCGGATTCCGGCCGCGGCTCCCTGGCGAAATGCAGACTGCGGACTACCACCCCGGACCTCGTGCGGGAATCTGCGGGCAGTGCGGCAGCAGCTCTCCGGGGGTGCGGATCACGAAGTCCGGTCCGGACGCGATGAGATCGGCCTCGTCGACGGTCGCCCAGGTCGCCGCCACGGCGGTGACCCCGGCGCCCCGCGCGCTCAGCATGTCCGCGCGGGCGTCGCCGACCATGATGGCGGCCTCGGGCTTCGCCTCCAGCAGGCTCAGCGCCCGCAGCACGATGTCGGGGGCCGGTTTGGGGTTGGCGACCTCGTCGGAGCCGACCACCTGGTCGAAGTACTCGATCAGGCCCAGCGTCGTCAGCAGGGAGCGGGCCCGCGGCCCGGCCTTGCCGGTGGCCACGGCCAGCCGGAACCCCCGGCTGCGCAGCGTGCCGAGCAGATCGACGACGCCGTCGACCACGGGAACCTGGTCGGCGAGCCGGTAGCTCTCGCGGACGAACGGGTCCTCCATCTCCAGCGGGAGGCCCATCCGGCGCATGATCTCCGGGAAGTACAGGCCCTGGTACTGCTGGTACTCGGCGAACGGGGCCGGGCCCGGGCCGATCGTCTCGGCGTAGGCCACGGCGAAGGCCCGGCCCATCACCTCGTGGCTGTCGACCAGGACGCCGTCGAGATCGAAGACCACCGCGTTGCGCATCGGAACGCCCATCAGCACGACACCGCCTCTGCGGTACTGGATCCGGCGGGAACAGCCGCCGCGGGAACGGCCGCCATGGGGGCCCGCACCGCCGCGGCGGCGTAGATGCCCTCGATCGTGGCGACGATCCGGCGCACGCCGGCGAGGGCGCTGCCCCGGTACGACGGGTCGGACAGCCGGCTGCTCAGGTCGTCGAGCTGGTGGTCGTACTCGGCGCCGATCGGCTCGACCGGGACCTCGATCTCGCGCACCTGCCCCTGGCGGACGGCGGTGATCCGGGGCCGCGGCTCGCGGTTCGGGCTGAACCCGAACGTGGTGTGCAGCGTCGCGCTCCCGTTGCTGCCCTCGACCCGGATCGACGTCACGTCGTGGGTGGCCGCGTGGGCCGCCCAGCTGGTGTGCAGGCCCACCGACAGGCCGGTGTCGGTGACGAGGAACCCCCGCACGGTGTCCTCGACGTCGGCCTCCAAGGCCGGGGCCGGGAGGTCCTTGCGCCAAGCGGCCGTCCAGCTCGGGTCGTTCACGTGGTCGTCGGAGACGGACGCGGCGATCCGGTCGAAGTCCACCGGTCCGACGACCTCCTCCAGCACGTCCAGCAGGTGCCAGCCCAGGTCGACCAGCACTCCGCCGCCGGACTGCGCCCGGTTGGTGAACCAGCCCCGGCCCTGCGGCACCCCGCGGGCCCGGATCCAGGTCAGCTCGACGTTGCGCAGGCGGCCGAGCTCCGGCACCACCTTGAGCAGTTCGGCGACGTCGGCCCGGTAACGCGAGGCGCTGCCGGCCAGCAGCAGCCCGCCGCCCACGCGCTCGGCCTCGGCCAGCGCGTCCGCCTCGGCCGTGGTGAGGCACACCGGCTTCTCGACGAAAGTGGCGAACCCCTTCTCGAGCAGGGCCCGCCCGAGGGGGGCGTGCGCGTGGTTCGGCGCGGCGACCAGCGCGAGGTCGGCCGCACCCGCCTCCAGCCCGTCGATGCCGGCGAAGGCGGGGATGCCGGTCTCCGCGGTGAAGGCCTCCCGCCTGGCCGGGTCGGGATCGACCGCGGCCACCACCTCGTAGTCGTCCCGGGGCAGCAGCCGGGAGAGCCAGATCTCCCGGCCCGACCAGCCGAGCCCGATCAGTACGGTCCGGATCGTCATCCCGCCGCCACCGCTTCGGCCACGATGGCCGCGACGTCGCCCAGGACCTGCTCGGAGGCCAGCAGGGTCCGGTGGTGCAGCCACACGCAGTCCTGGCTGATCGCCTCGGCGTTGGGGCAGCGCGCGGCGACGTCGTCGACCGACTCCTGCGGAGCCGCCGACTCCCAGAACGCGGGGGTGCGGTAGATCGCGCGGAAGGCCGCGAACGCCGGGACGCCCGCGTCCACCAGCCGGTCGACCAGCTCGTTGCGGCGCTCCTCGGTCCAGCCGGGCAGCCGGAACATCGCCATGTAGTGCGGGTTGCGGTCCGCCCGCGGGTCGTCGGACTGCGGCACGACGCCGGGGATCTGCGCCAGCAGCCCGGACAGCGCCTGCCAGCCGCGGTCGCGCACGACGATCTGCTCGTCGAGGCGGGTCATCTGGGCGCGCAGCACGGCGGCCGAGAACTCGTTCATCCGCATGTTCGAGCCGGCCACCTGGTGGAGGTAGCGGCGGTCGGTGCGCGGACGGCCGCACGAGTGGCGCAGGAACGCCTCCTCGTACATCTCCCCCTCGGGGAAGAGCACGGCGCCGCCCTCGCCCGCGGTCATCAGCTTGCCGTTCTGGAAACTGAAGGCGGCGACCGAGCCCAGCTCGCCGACCCGCTTGCCCTGCCAGCGCGCGCCGTGGGCGTGCGCGGCGTCCTGGAGGATGAGGGTGCCGGAGTCCGCGGCGAGCTTCTCCAGCCCGTCCATGTCGGACATGAGCCCGGCCATGTGCACCGGCATGATGACCCGCGTGCGCGGCGTGATGGCCGCGGCGGCCGCGGCCACGTCGATGCAGTAGGTGCCGGCGTCGACGTCCACCGGGACGGTGACCGCGCCCAGCCGCTGCGCGGCCTGCGAGGACGAGATGAAGGTGAACGCCGGCACGATCACCTCGGTGCCCGGACCCACGCCCATCGCCTGCAGAGCGAGTTCCAGCGCGTGGGTGCCGTTCGTGACGGCCAGCGCGTGCGGGGCGCCGTGATATTCGGCGAACTCGCGCTCGAAGGAATCCACCTCCTTCCCGCCCATGCGCCACCACTGACCCTGGTTCAGCGCACGTTCCAGGGCCTGGCGTTCCCGGTCGTCGAACTGGGGCCAATCCGGAAGGTTCGGCGCCGGTCGAGGAGTCATTCTGCCGCTCTCCTTATGCTCCGGGTGAGCGCCTTCCGAGCAGCCTCGGAAGCCCACCGTAGGGAGGGTGCTATTCCTGCCGCCCTGTCACGGACCGGCCCATGTCAAAACTCTGGGCCGAAGTCGTGCGGCACGGTAATCTGTTACTCGTTCAGCCTATGAAGCGCGGTCAGGCGCCACTATCCCTCGACCTGACAGCGTGATCGTGCGCGCGCGTCCCGGCATCCGCGCCATTCCCCCGTGCTCGGGAGTCGCGCGCGGAAACCCCGGATTTCCCTGCGGCGCCGCGGGGTTCAGCGGGCCGCCGCCCGTACGGTTCTGCGCCGACGGGTCGCGGCCGCCAGGTCGTGCAGCACCTCCGCGGTGGCGTCCCACCCCATGCAGGCGTCGGTGATGCTCAGGCCGAACACCGGCTCGCAGGAGCCGAGTTCCTGCCGCCCGGGGAGCAGGAAGCTCTCCAGCATGACGCCCCGGATGTCGGTGTCCCCGTCCGCGATCCGCTCGCCGATCTCGCGGGCCACCACGGCCTGCCGCTCGTGGTCCTTGCCGCTGTTGCCGTGGCTGGTGTCGATGACCAGCCCCGTCGGCAGCGCGGCGGCCGACAGCAGCCGCACCGTCTCCCGCACGTGCTCGGCGTGGTAGTTGGGCGCGCCGGGCGCGCCGCGGAGCACCACGTGGCAGTCGGGGTTGCCGCTCGTGCGCACCGTGACCGGCCGGCCGTCCCGGCCGAGGGCGAGGTAGGCGTGCGGGGCGGCCGCGGAGCGGACCGCGTCCACGGCCACGCCCACCGAGCCGGTGCTGCCGTTCTTCATGCCGATGGGCATGGGCAGGCCGCTGGCCAGCTGGCGGTGCACCTGGCTCTCCACGGTCCGCGCGCCGATGGCCCCCCACGCGACCAGGTCGGCGAGGTAAGCGGGCGCGGTGGGCGACAGCCACTCCGTCGCGATGGGCAGCCCGGAGTCGGCGATCGCCATCATGAGCGCCCGGGCGGTGCGCAGCCCCCGGGTGAGGTCGAGGCCGCCGTCCAGCCCGGGATCGCTGAGCAGCCCGGCCCAGCCGACCGTGGTACGGGGCTTCTCCACGTACACCCGCATGACCACGGCCAAGTCCTCGGCCAGGTCCTCGGCGAGTTCGCACAGTGTCTTGGCGTACGTCAGGCCGGCGTTCACGTCGTGCACGGAGCACGGCCCGACCACGACGAGCAGCCGGTCGTCCGCGCCGCCCAGCACCCGGCGCACCGTCAGCCTGCCCGTGCCCACCGAACGGGCCGCGGCCTCCGTCAGCGGCTGCTCGCCCAGGAGTTCCTCGGGGGTGATCGCCGAGTCCGCACGGCTGTGCCCGCCGACATCGCCCGGCAGGAATTCCCCGACCGCGGAATCGGCTTCTTCGTCGGTCAGCGGTACAAGACTCTGCATCGTTCCTCAATTCGTTCTACGCAGCGCAGCGGTAGTGCGTCGGCGACGAATCGTCCGGGCGGACCGTCGGGCTCTCCCGGGGACCTCCGTCAAATCTGATTCCCGAGCATTCAGACATTTCTCGACGTGAGATCGCTGCGTCGGTTTCGAATGCGGAGCTGACGGGCGATCCGTACGCTAATGGCGGGCAGTTGGCGGGGGCATCCCCCGGTCTGGTAGTTCCCGGGGTACGGCCGGAATCCTTCGCGCGCGCGGGTTCCGGGCCGATGGGCGGCCCGTCCCCCGCACGACGTGGACCTTCGCCCGGAACACGGCCGGACTTCCCTCCCGCGCCGCCGATTTCGCCTGATGGACGGGCAACGGCGAGGTAGGCAGCGGCCGCCTCCGTAGGGCAGCATCGTTCCTCGAGCCGATGGCGCACCGCCGGAAATCACCTCAGGGAGTGGGACATGCGGGTATTCGTTGACCAGGACAAGTGCATCGGCTCGGGCCAGTGCGTGCTGGCGGCGGCGCACGTGTTCGACCAGCGCGACGACGACGGCGTGGTGGTGCTGCTGACCGACACCCCGCCGGCCGAGTCGTTCGAGATCGTCCGCCAGGCCGCCGAGTTGTGCCCGGCGCTGGCCATCACGGTGGAAGAGGCGTGACGGGCCCGCGCCGGATCGTCGTCGTCGGGGCGTCCGCCGCCGGGCTCACCACGGCGCGAACCCTGCGCACCCGCGGCTACGAGGGCGCGCTGACCCTGATCGGGGACGAGCCGCACACCCCCTACGACCGGCCGCCGCTGTCCAAGCAGATCCTCGCCGGCAGCTGGGAGCCGGACCGGTTAGCGCTGTGCGGCGAGGCCGACCTGGACAAGCTCGGCGCGGACCTGCTCTTCGGGCGCGCCGCGACCGGCCTGGACGTGGCCGGCCGCCAGGTCCTGCTGGCGGACGGCGAGCGGATCGGCTTCGACGACCTGGTCATCGCCACCGGGGTCACCCCGCGCCGCCTGCCCGGCGCCGACCTGGCCGGGGTGCACGTGCTGCGCACCCTCGACGACGCCCTGGCCCTGCGGGCGCGGCTGCTGGAGCGGCCCGCGGTGGTGGTGGTCGGCGCCGGCTTCCTCGGGGCCGAAGTGGCCGCCGCCGCCCGCGGGATGGGCCTGGAGGTGACCCTGGTCGATCCGCTTCCCGTGCCGATGCACCGTCAGTTCGGCGCACGGATCGGCGCGTTGATCGGCGCTCTGCACGCCGACCACGGGGTGGCGGTGCGCTGCGGCACCGGGGTGCGGCGGTTCGCCGACGCGGCCGGGCGGGTCACCGGGGTGGAGCTGACCGACGGTACGACGCTGGAGGCCGAACTCGTCGTGGTCGCCGTCGGCGCGCGGCCCGCGGTCGACTGGCTGGCGGGCTCCGGTCTGGCGCTGGGCGACGGGGTGGAGTGCGACGCGTTCTGCCGCGCGGCTCCGGGGATCTACGCGGCCGGGGACGTCGCCTCCTGGCGGCACGACCACTTCGGCACCCGGCTGCGGCTGGAGCACCGGATGAACGCGACCGAGCAGGCCATGGCGGTCGCCGGGAACCTGCTGGGCGCCGAGCAGCGGTTCGCCCCGGTGCCGTACTTCTGGACCGACCAGTACGACGCCCGGATCCAGGCGTACGGCATCTTCCCGGCGGACGCGGAGGTGGCGGTGCTGCACGGGGAGCCGGCCGACCGCAAGTTCGTCGCCGGCTACGGCCACCGGGGCAAGGTGGTCGGGGTGCTCGGCTGGAACTGCCCGCGCGAGCTGCGAGGGCTGCGGCAGCTGGTGGTCGAGGGGGCGGCGTGGCCGCCACCGGTGGCGGGGTCCGGGGCGGTGTCGGGCTGAGGGTTCTCATTGTGCGCCCGCCTCGGCGATTCCGCATCCCTTTTATCCACAAGACGGTGAGTTATGGCTATTACCTTATGTGAGATGATTTAGCCCTTCCGTGTCCGGGCATGCCATTCTCGGCCCCTTCTCCGACGGTCACTCCCCGTAACGTGAGGAACTGGTGACGCATGGCTTCACCTGCCCGGTCCAAGCACCCCCACGACGACGCCCCCGACACGGCGGAGGCGTTCCTGCGTCTGGCCCGCATGCCGGAAGGCGCGACGAAGGAACGGCTGCGCCAGGAGATCGCCACCGACTGGCTGCCGATGGCGCACCGGCTGGCCGGTCGCTACCGCAACCGCGGCGAGTCGCTGGACGACCTGCGCCAGGTGGCCGCCCTCGGCCTGGTCAAGGCGGTCAGCCGGTACGACCCTGCCCGCGGCACGGCCTTCGAGAGCTACGCCGTGCCCACCATCGACGGCGAGATCAAGCGGCACTTCCGCGACTGCATGTGGTCGGTGCACGTGCCCCGCAGGATCCAGACGCTGCGCGCCCGGGTCAGGGCGGCGCACCAGGAGCTGGTCCAGACGGTGCCGGGCCGCTCGCCCACCGCCGCCGAGATAGCCGAGCACGCGGGACTGACCGAACAGGAGACGGCCGAGGGGCTGGAGGCCCTGGAATCCTTCACCTCGCTGTCGCTGGACGCCCAGACCCACGGCTCCGCGGACGCCGGCCCGCTCTCCTTGCTGGACACGCTCGGCGCGGTCGATCCGGCGCTGGACGTCGTCCTGGACCGCGAGGCGGTCCGCCCGCAGCTGTGCCGCCTGCCCGAACGGGAGCGCCGCATCCTCTACCTGCGGTTCTTCGGCGGGATGACGCAGAGCATGATCGCCGAGCAGCTCGGCATCTCGCAGATGCACGTCTCCCGCCTGATCAGCCGCTCCTGTTCGGCGATCCGCGCGGAGATCGCCCGCGACACCCACGACGACGAGACCGCGCCCCGGACGCCCCGAGCGCCCCGGCAGGCTTCCCGGCGGGGCGCCGGACCGCTGCGGGCGGGGCCCGCGGCGAAGGCGGCACGCCCGACCGGATCGGTCCGGGCGACGGGTGCCCAAACCCGCCGAGGACGGTAAAACGCCTGGTCCAGACCTGTTGACCGCCGCCCCACCCACCCCCGGAGCATCCCCTTTCCCGTCCGCATCCCGGCCTTGGGGAGAGCCCGCGAATGTTTCCCGGAAGAGCTACGAGCGGGAATGGGCGGTGTGAGAAAGTGTGCGCCTGAGCCGCGCCCGGCGGGCTTCGAGCACCCGCCGGCGAAATGATCCCGACCTGGTCATCGCGCGGTGTCCCGGGTGGGCGACCGGCGGGCGAGCGAGCGATGTGAGGATCGTTGCATATGGATTCCACACTGTCGGGGGCGGCATCGACGGCCCGGCGGCGTAAACGGCTGATCAGCCGGATCAAGGACGGCCTGCGCGACCTGAGCCTTCAGATGTCGCTGCTGAACCACCAGGTCGGCTCCCATCTGCGGCTCAGGGACTCGGATCTGGAGTGCCTCAACCTGATCAGCCGCCAGGGCCCCATCGGCCCCACCGCCCTCGCCCGCTGCGCGGGGCTGCACCCGGCCACCCTCACCGGCGTTCTCGACCGGCTCGAACACGGCGGCTGGGTGGTGCGCGCGCCCAACCCGAGCGACCGGCGCGCGGTCCTGGTCCAGGTGATCAAGGAGAAGGAGGCCGAGATCGCCCGGCTGTACGCGGACATGCACCGCGCCATGGACGACGTGTGCGCGGGGTACGAGCCCGCCGAACTGGTGATGATCGCCGAGTTCCTCGGGCGCACGGCCAACGCCGGAAGGCTGGCGACGGAGGACCTCGCCGGGCGCTGAACGGAGGGCCGCTCGACGGGCCTCGGCGGTAGCGGGCCCGCGGGTTCAGACGGTGAGCACCCGCAGCCCCGCCTCTGCGATCCGCTCCCGGTCCTCCGGCCGGATCCCGCTGTCGGTCACGAGCACGTGCACCCGCTCCAGCGCGCAGATCCGGGCGAAGGCACGGCGGCCGATCTTCGAGGAGTCGGCCACGACCACCACGCGGTGCGCCCGCTGGGCGAGCAGCCGGCTGATGCCCGCCTCGTCCTCCTGGTGGGTCATCAGGCCGCGCTCGGGGTCGAGGCCGTCGACCCCGAGGACGGCCACGTCGAGCACCACGTCCTCCAGCACCCCGGCGGCGAGCGGGCCCACCAGCTCGTAGCTCTGGGGCCGGGCCACCCCGCCGGTCACCACCAGCTTGATCTGCGGGCGCACCGCCAACTCCGAGGCGATGTTGAGGGCGTTGGTGACGACCGTCAGCTCGGGGGCACCGCCCGCCGGCGCGGCCCCGCGGGAGTGGCGCAGCGCGAGCACCCGCGCGGTCTCGGTGGTCGTGGTGCCCCCGTTGAGCCCCACCACGTCCCCGGCCGTGACCAGGTCGGCCGCCGCCTGCGCGATCCGCTCCTTCTCCGGGGCGTGCCGCGCCGTCTTGTAGCGCAGCGGCAGTTCGTAGGACACGCTGTGCGCCACCGCGCCGCCGCGGGTGCGCACGAGCATCTGCTGGGCGGCGAGTTCGTCGAGGTCGCGCCGGATGGTGGCGGCGGAGACGGCCAGCTCCGCGGCGGCGTCCTCGACCTCCACCTGCCCGCGCTCGGCGAGCAGTTCCATCAACGCGCTCCACCGCTGCTGCTTGGCCACGACCCCACCTGCTCCTGTCCCCGGGAACGTACCGGTCGACACTTTCGCATTCACTTCCACGTTATGCGTGATTACGCTTGAAGGAGGCTTCTTTCGAGCAGAAACAATCATCTACACTGGCGGAAGCAAGCGCAGCCCCGCCCCCGACCGCGCACCCGCCGGCCTTTGTGAGGAGCCCCGCATGTCCGCCTCTTCCTTGACCACCGCCGAGATCCTGACACAGCCCGACTGCTGGCAGCGCGCCGCCGCCCTCGCGCCCGAGCTGGCCGCGAAGCTCCCCGCCCGCGGCGAGCGGGTCGCGGTCATCGGCTGCGGCACCTCGTGGTTCATGGCCCAGTCCTACGCGGCGCTGCGCGAGCGGAGCGGACACGGGGAGACCGACGCCTTCGCCGCCTCCGAGTTCCCCCTCGGCCGCCGCTACGACCGCCTGCTCGCCATCACCCGCTCGGGCACGACCACCGAAGTGCTGCGCGCCTGCACCCAACTGCGCGGCCAGGTGCCGGTCACGGCGATCACCGCCGACCCGCACACCCCGGTGATGGACGCGGCCGACGACATCGCCGTACTCGACTTCGCCGACGAGCGGTCCGTCGTGCAGACCCGTTTCGCCACCACCGCGCTCGCCCTGCTCCGGGCCCACCTCGGCGAGGACCTCACCTCGGCGGTCGACGACGCCCGCGCCGCCCTCACCGACCCCCTCTCCCCGCAGTCCCTCGCGGCCGAGCAGGTCACCTTCCTCGGAACCGGCTGGACCTACGGCCTGGCCCAGGAGGCCGCGCTCAAGATGCGCGAGGCCGCCGGCGCCTGGACCGAGGCGTACCCGGCCATGGAGTACCGCCACGGCCCGATCAGCATCACCGGCCCCGGCCGCGTCACCTGGTCCTTCGGCCCCCTGCCCGAGGGCCTGGCCGAGAACGTCGCCGAGGTCGGCGGCCACCTGGAGTGCCGCCCCACCGCCGACCCGCTCGCCGACCTCGTCCGCGCCCAGCGCCTCGCCGTGGCCATCGCCGAGGCCAAGGGCTACGACCCCGACCGCCCGCGCAACCTGACCCGCTCGGTCATCCTCGCCTGACCCTTCCCACTCTCTCCCGCCCTCCCCGTCCACTCTCCCGAGGAGCCGAGGCAGCCGCATGCCCACCGCCGCCACCGCCGAACTCGTCCTCGCCGCCCGCGCGTCCGGCCGGGGCGTGGCCGCCTTCAACATCATCACCCTGGAGCACGCCGAGGCCGTCATCGCCGCCGCCGAGCGGACCCGGCTGCCCGTCGTCCTCCAGATCAGCGAGAACGCCGTCCGGTTCCACGGCGGTGACCTTCCTCCCCTCCTCGCCGCGGCCGCCGGCGCCGCCACCGCCGCCACCGTGCCCGTCGCCCTCCACCTCGACCACGTCAAGGACGAGTCGCTCCTGCACACCGGCATCGCCTCCGGCGTCATCTCGGTGATGTTCGACGGCTCCACGCTCTCCTACGCCGACAACCTCCGCACCACCGCCCGCATCACCGCCTGGGCCCACGCCCGGGGGGTGTGGGTCGAGGCCGAACTCGGCGAGGTCGGCGGCAAGGACGGCGCCCACGCCCCGGGCGTCCGCACCGACCCCGCCGAGGCCGCCGCCTTCACCTCCACGACCGGTGTCGACGCCCTGGCCGTCGCGGTCGGCAGCTCGCACGCCATGACCGAGCGCACCGCCCGCCTCGACCAGCACCTCATCGCCCGCCTGCGCGAGGCCGTCGACGTCCCCCTCGTCCTGCACGGCTCCTCCGGCGTGCCCGACGACGAACTCCGCCAGGCCGTCACCTCCGGCATGACCAAGGTCAACATCGGCACCGCCCTCAACATCGCCTTCACCGCCGCCGTTCGCGAGCACCTGGCCGCCGACCCCGCCGTGGTCGACCCCCGCCGCTACCTCCGCCCGGCCCGCGACGCGATGACCTCGGCCGCAGCCCACCTCCTCCTCGTCGTCGCGGGCGGATCGGCGCCCGCCCGGCCGTAGCCGAGGGACCTCCCCCCGTCCTGGTTTGTCACCGTTACGCGGGTTCCGTGTCACAGATGATCAACAGACCCATGCGGTCGCGGCTTCCATTCGTTGACCGGAACAAAGGTGTTGATCAACGTTCCCCGCCACACGGAGGCAGATCATGACCGACCGGACCCTGTGGTCGTACGCCGACATCGCCGCACACATCCGCGTCCAGGTCGAGACCGTGCGCTCGTACCGCAAGCACGGCCACCTGCCCGAACCCGACGTCGTCCAGAGCGGCAAGCCCTTCTGGTACGCCGACACCGTGCGGGCCTGGAACGCCCGGCGGCCGGGGAACCGCGGCCGCCGGGACCCCGGCTGAACCCCGCCCGCGCTCAGCGCCGGCCGGCGGGCTCGGGCTCCTGGACCTCACGGGCGGGCGGCACCGGCCCACCGCCGGCCGCGGACTGCCCGCCGCCCTCGGATATGCCGAACCTCGCGTGGAAGCGGCGCAGGGCCGGCGGCGCCCACCAGGTGGCCCGCCCGGTCAGCCGCATCACCGACGGGACCAGCAGGGTGCGCACCACCATCGCGTCCATCAGCACCGCCAGCGCGATGCCGAGCCCGAGCATCTTGGTGTCGGTCACCCGGGAGGTGCCGATCGCGACCATCACCACGGCCAGGATCGCCGCGGCCGCGGTGATCAGGCCGCCCGTGCGCCGCAACCCGAAGACGATGGACGCCTGGTGGTCACCCGTGCGGTCGTACTCCTCCTTGATGCGCGACAGGAGGAACACGCCGTAGTCCATGGACAGCCCGAAGGCCACGCAGAACATCAGCACCGGCAGGGTCGTCTCGATCGTTCCGGTCGAGGTGAAGCCGAGCGCCCGCGACAGGTGGCCGTCCTGGAAGACCCACACCACCGCCCCGAACATCGCCGTCAGGCTCAGCGCGTTGAGCACGACCGCCTGGAGCGGGATGACCGCGCTGCCGGTGAGCAGGAAGACCAGCACCAAGGTGATCAGGGCGATGATCCCGGCCGCCCACGGCAGCTTCGCCGCTATGGCGTCCTTGCTGTCGACCAGCACGGCCGCCTGCCCGGTCACCGAGGCCCGGAAGTCCGCTGGCACCGCCCGGATCCGCTTGACCAGGCCCTGCGTGCTCGTGTCCACCGCCTCGCCCTTCGGCACCACGGTCAGGTAGGACACGCGGGTGCCGGGGGCCGTGACCGGATCGGCGACCCGCGCCACGCCGGGCAGGTGGGCCAGCTTCTGCTCGTAGGCCGCCAGTTGGCCCCGGTCCGCGCCCTCGGCCAGCACGGTGATCGCGCCGACCGGATTGCTCGGGAAGTCCTCGCGGATGTGCTGCTGCACCACGTGGGACTCCACCGAGGCGGGCAGCTGCCGGTCGTCCGCGGTGCCGAACTTCACGTGGAGGAACGGCGTTCCGAGCAGGAGCAGGCCCGCGACTGCGCCCACCGCGAAGGCCGGCGCCCTGCGCATGACCAGCCGCGCCACCCGGGCGTAGCCGGCGCCGGAGTCCTGATCCGAGCCCGCGGCGCCGCCCGCCCCACCGCTCCTGCGGCGGCGCAGCACCGTCCGCAGGTCGAGGGCGTTGACCCGCTCGCCCAGCAGCACCAGCGCGGCGGGCAGCAGGATCAGCGCGGCCGCGGCGGCCAGCAGCACCACGGCCGCACCCGCGTAGGCGAAGGAGCGCAGGAAGTACTGGGGGAAGACGAGCATCGCGGAGAGCGAGGCCGCCACGGTCAGCGCGGAGAACAGGACGGTGCGGCCGGCGGTCCGCAGGGTCGCGGCCACCGCTTCGCGCGGGGTCACCCCGGGGCGCAGCTCCTCCCGGAACCGGCGCACCACGAACAGGGCGTAGTCGATGGCCAGGCCCAGGCCGAGGGCGGTGGTGAGGTTCTCCGCGAAGATCGAGACGTGGGCGAACTCGGTGATGCCGCGCAGCACCGCGCCGGTGCCCAGGATCGCCACGATGCCGATCCCCAGCGGCAGGAGCGCGGCCACCGCGCTGCCGAAGACCATCACGAGCAGCACCAAGGTGATGGGCAGCGCGATCATCTCCGCCCGCTTCAGGTCCTCCTGAACGGTGGTCTGAATCTCGTGGCGCACGGCGGCCGTGCCACCGACGGTCACCTCGACCGGTCCGTGGCCGCCGCGGTAGAGGGGCGCTATCCGCTTCACCTCCTTGCCCACCGCGTCGTCGTCGCCCCGCAGCTGGGCGGTGATCATCGCCGAACCGCCGTCCCCGGCCCGCAACAGCGGTGAACGGGTGGGCCAGTAGGAGGTCACGCCCGTCACCGACGGGTCCGCGGCCAGCCTGCGGGCCAGTTCGCCGCCCGCGGCGGAGACCGCGGGGCTGTCGACGCCCGCGCCGCCGCGGGCGGTCACGAGCAGGACGAGATTCGGCTCGGAGGCCGGGAAGTGCTGGGCGAGCGCCTTGGTGGCGTACGACGACTGGGAGTCGGGGGCCTCCCAGCCGCCGCTGGAGAGGCGGTTCGCGACGCCGCTGCCCGCGACGACCGCGAGCGCGGTGAACAGCAGCGCCAGGAGCAGGGTCAGCCGGGGCCGGGCCGTGACGGCCCGCGTCCAGCCCCCGGCCGAGCTCTCTCGGTTGGCTTCGGGCATGACAGAGGTGTCCTCTCCCCCGTAAAACAGCAGGAAGGCATAGAATCGAGAACGCGAGCACTCGCTCGCATTTCAAGAATGCGAGTGTCCGCTCGTGTTTGTCAATCCTCCCTGGGGGTCAACGTGTCCGAGGCGGACGACAAGGCACCGCGGCGCCGCCAGGCCCGCGGCGAGCGGCGCATCACGCAACTGCTCCAAGCCGCGGCGCGCGTGTTCTGCACGCTCGGCTACACCGCGTCCAGCACGAACGCGATCGCCCGCGAGGCCGGCGTGTCCCCGGGCACGCTCTACCAGTTCTTCCCGAACAAGGAGGCCATCGCGATCGAGCTGAGCGGCCAGCTGATCAAGGACATGGAGGCCACGCACGGGCGGGTGTTCACCCCGCGGACCGCCCGGCTCCCGCTCGACGAGCTGGTGGTGGCCGTGACCGAGCCGTTCATCGAGTTCGTCCACGGCAATCCGGCGTTCCTCGCGCTGATCAAGGGCCCGGACACGCCCGGCCGGATCACCGAGGACCACGACGTGCTGCACGAGTCGCTGCTGTCGCGCATCACCGAACTGCTGGCGGTCCGCACCCCGTCGCTGTCGCTCACCGAGCGCGCGCTGATCGCGCAGATGGCGCTCGCCATGTTCAAGGCCGGGCTCGACCTCATCGCCCAGCACGAAGAGGACCAGCGGGAGCTGTACGTCCGCGAACTGCAGAACATGCTCTACCGCTACCTCGCGCCGTACATCGGCACCGAGGCCGCCCCGGCGGACGCCTCGACGCCCGCGTGAGCCGGCCGAACGGGACCCGCTAGCGGCCGTCCCGTCGGCCGCCGCCTCCGGCCGGCCGGCATACCGGGCCGTCCGCCGGATCGTCCTCCAGCCCGTCCGAGCGCCGCTGCGGCGGCGGCGAGGGCTTCGGGACCAGTACGCGCCGGATGTCGACCCGCCCCTCGACCCCGGGACCGCGCGGACCGGCCGGCGAGGCGGCCACCACGACCGACGGCCGGACGGCCGCGCCGCCGCGGCGGTCCCGGCGGGCCGAGATCCACTGGACCACGGTGCCGAGGCCTGCGACGGCCAGCGAGATGCCGAGGCCGAGAGTGAGCGCGTAGAAGGAGTTCGAGGCGGCGCGCCCGCTGAAGTAGCCCGCGCCGACGGAGTACGAGGCCCAGACCAGCTCCGCCACGCCGGCGCCGATCACGTACCGGCGGGCCGGGTACCGTACGACGCCCGCCGCCAGTCCGCCGACCACCCGGCCGCTGGGCAGGAAGCGGACGGCGATGACGAACGGGATGCCGTAGCGCTCTATGCGCCGGGCCGACCAGTTCAGCAGGGCCGCCTGGCGCGGCCGACGGCTCATCCGGGCCAGCACCCGCCCGCTCAGTACCCCGCCGGTGCGGTGGATGAGCATGTCCCCCACGACGGCGCTGCCGGCCACCACCAGCAGGACCAGTGCGATGTCCAGCCGCCCCTGCGCGGCCAGCACACCCCCGGTGACGAGCAGCACGGAGTTGGGCACCAGCGGCGGGGCCGTCGTCGCGGCCAGCAACAGGTAGGCCCAGACGGCGTTGCCACCCCTCAGGTACTCGGCGAGCCCGGAGGTGAAGTCCAAGGACGACACATTCTGTGCAACGTCCATGTCACCGCCCCTCTTCCCACCTCGTATCTCCACGCTGACACCGGTGGCAGGGGCGGGCAACCCGGTTTCCGGGGCCCGGGGCGCCGTCGGGGTCCTCAGAGGGGGCAACCGCGCCGGGGAAGGGGCGACTTGGCGCCGGTCCGGCGGCTCAGCGGCCGAGCAGCTCTCCGCCGTTGCACTGGAGGATCTCGCCGGTGATGAAGCCCGCTCCGGGCGAGGCCAGGAAGAGCACGGCCGACGCCACGTCGGCCGGGCGGCCGACCCGGCCCACGAGGGTCCGGCCGGCCCGCCGGGTCAGCTCGGCCTCGTTGAGCCGCGAGCCGAAGAACTCCGTGCCCGCCACCGTGCCGGGGGCGACGATGTTGCAGGTCACCCCCTGAGGGCCCAGCTGGGCGGCCAGGGAGTGGTTCCAGGCGTGCAGCGCGGCCTTGGACGCGCCGTAGGAGCCGCCGCCGCGCAGCGCCGCCACGGAGGTCACGGTGACCACCCGGCCGCCGTCGGTGAAGCGGTCCCGCAGGGACTCGGTCAGCAGCACCGCGGTCAGCACGTTCCGCTCGAAGTCGCCGCGCCAGCGGGCCAGCAGGCCGTGCGGCCCGGCCCCGACCGCCAGTTCGCGGCTGCCGGCGCTGTTGACCAGGACGTCCACCCGCTCCGGCAGGTGCGGCAGCGCGGATTCCACGTCGTCGGGGTCGGCGAGGTCGCACACGACAGGGGTGACGTCCAGCCCGTGCACGGACCGCAGATCGTCCGCGGCGGCGTGCAGCACCTCGCGCCGGCGTCCCACGATCGTGACCCGATGGCCGTCCTCGGCGAACCTGGTGGAGATGGCCAGCCCGATTCCCGTGCCGCCACCGGTCACGACGATGTCACGAACCTCTGTCCCGTTCTCTGCCATGTGCTCCGCCCCTTGAGGAGAGACAGCACGCTACGGGATCGTCCCGCGCCGACATCGAGCGGGGTAGCCTGCGAAAACACCTTCCCAGAAGAGACACGGATCACATAGTTTGGAATGTAACCATCACGGTGTTTCATGGGTCTTATGTCTTGGACACCGGCCCCCGGCGGAGCCGGTGCACGGGGTTGAGGTACGGTCCGTCTTGGGGGACGGACCGGTCGCGTCGCCGGGGCGACGCCCGGGGAGCTTTGAGCGGCCCTCCCGGCCCATCGCCCCGGCTCGGCGCGGCCGCCGAATGAACGCCCGGTACGGACCCGTGGGGGGATCCGCTCCGGGAACGGGAGCGCCCCGTGCCGGACCCGTGGGGGGATCCGTCGCGGGGCGCTTCTCAGCTCTTGGAGCCGCCTGCGGTCAGCGGGCCTCGATCGGCACGTAGTCGCGGGTGACGACACCGGTGTAGATCTGTCGCGGACGGCCGATGCGGGAGCCGGGCTCCTTGATCATCTCGTGCCACTGGGCGATCCACCCGGGCAGCCGGCCGATCGCGAACAGCACGGTGAACATGCTGGTCGGGAAGCCCATCGCGCGGTAGATCAGGCCGGTGTAGAAGTCCACGTTGGGGTAGAGCTTGCGCGACACGAAGTAGTCGTCGCTGAGCGCGTGCTCCTCCAGCTTGAGCGCGATGTCGAGCAGCTCGTCGGACTTGCCGAGCGCCGAGAGGACGTCGTGCGCCGCCGCCTTGATGATCTTCGCCCGGGGGTCGAAGTTCTTGTAGACGCGGTGCCCGAAGCCCATGAGCTTCACGCCGTCTTCCTTGTTCTTCACCTTGCGGATGAAGGCGTCGACGTCGCCGCCGTCGGCCTGGATGCGCTCCAGCATCTCCAGCACCGACTGGTTCGCACCGCCGTGCAGCGGGCCCCACAGCGCGCTGATGCCCGCCGAGATCGAGGCGAACAGGTTCGCCTGCGAGGAGCCCACCAGGCGGACGGTGGACGTCGAGCAGTTCTGCTCGTGGTCGGCGTGCAGGATGAGCAGCTTGTCGAGCGCGCTCACCACGACCGGGTCGAGCACGTACTCCTCGGCGGGGACCGAGAAGGTCATCCGCAGGAAGTTCTCCACGTAGCCGAGGTCGTTGCGCGGGTAGACCACCGGCTGGCCGACGGCCTTCTTGTACGCGTAGGCCGCGATCGTCGGCAGCTTGGCGAGCAGCCGGATCGTGGACAGGTCGCGCTGCTTCGGGTCGAACGGGTTGTGGCTGTCCTGGTAGAACGTCGACAGCGCGCTGACCACGGACGACAGCATCGCCATCGGGTGCGCGTCGCGCGGGAAGCCGTCGTAGAACCGTTTGACGTCCTCGTGCAGCAGCGTGTGCTGGGTGATCTGGTTCTTGAACTCCGACGCCTCGTCGACCGTCGGCAGCTCACCGTTGATCAGCAGGTACGCGGTCTCCAGGAACGAACCGCGCTCGGCGATCTGCTCGATCGGGTACCCGCGGTAGCGCAGGATGCCCTGCTCACCGTCGAGGAAGGTGATCGCGGACTTGTAAGCCGCGGTGTTGCCGTAGCCGCTGTCCAGGGTGACCAGACCGGTGTCGGCACGCAGCTTTCCGATGTCGAAGCCCATGTCGCCGACGGTGCTGTCCACAACGGGGTAGCTGTGTTCGCTGTCCCCGTACCGCAGTACTACAGAGTTGTCGCTCACGTCATTCCCTCACCGACGGTTTTGCCTCTTCTTCGAGGTGCCCTGACTACGTCCACTGTCCCCCATTTGGCACTGGGGTGTGCACTCGGGGTCGGCCATCGGGCCGAAAAGTGGCACCGAGTGCCTATCTTGCGCCCAGAACCAGCCGGTGGTCGAGAGCCGTGAAGCGTCTACCCGCCGACACCGTCCGTACGGCCTGACCTATCGCGCGCCGCGACCCGACCAGTACGACGAGCTGCTTTGCCCTGGTCACAGCCGTGTACAGGAGGTTGCGCTGGAGCATCATCCATGCACTCGTAGTGACGGGAATCACTACTGCCGGGTACTCGCTGCCCTGCGAACGGTGGATGGTCACCGCGTACGCGTGGACCAGCTCGTCCAGCTCGTCGAAGTCGTAGCCGATCTCCTCGTCCTCGTCCGTACGGACGGTCAGGCGCTGCTCGACCGGGTCCAGGGCCGTGACCACCCCGACCGTGCCGTTGAAGACGCCGTTCGCGCCCTTGTCGTAGTTGTTCCTGATCTGCGTGACCTTGTCGCCCACCCGGAAGGTCCGGCCGCCGAACCTGCGCTCGGGCAGGTCCGGCCGGGCCGGGGTCACCGCCTGCTGGAGCAGCCCGTTGAGCACCCCGGCCCCCGCCGGTCCCCGGTGCATCGGAGTGAGCACCTGGACGTCCCGCCGCGGGTCGAGGCCGAACCTGGCCGGAATGCGACGGGCCACCACGTCCACCGTGAGGCGCGCCGCCTCCTCGGCGTCCTCCTCCGCGAAGAGGAAGAAGTCCGGCAGCCCCTGGGTGACCGGGGACTGCCCGGAGTTGATCCGGTGCGCGTTGGTCACCACGCCGGACTGCTGGGCCTGCCGGAAGATCCGGGTCAGCCGCACCGCCGGCACCGGGCTGCCGGGGGCCAGCAGGTCGCGCAGCACCTCTCCGGCGCCCACGCTCGGCAACTGGTCCACGTCCCCCACGAACAGCAGGTGCGCGCCGGGCGGCACGGCCTTCACCAGCTTGTTCGCGAGCAGCAGGTCCAGCATCGACGCCTCGTCGACCACCACCAGGTCGGCGTCCAGCGGCCGGTCCTTGTCGTAGGCCGCGTCCCCGCCCGGCTTGAGCTCCAGCAGCCGGTGCACGGTCGAGGCCCCGGCACCCGTCAGCTCCGCCAGCCGCTTGGCGGCGCGGCCGGTGGGCGCGGCGAGCACCACCTTGGCCCGCTTGGCCAGGGCCAGGGCGACCACGGAGCGCACGGTGAAGGACTTGCCGCAGCCCGGCCCGCCGGTGAGCACCGCGACCTTCTGGGTGAGCGCCAGCCGCACCGCCTCCTGCTGCTCGGGGGCGAGATCGGCGCCCGTCCTGGTGGCGAGCCAGGCCAGGGCCTTGTCCCACTCCACGTCCTGGAAGGCCGGCATCCGGTCCTCCGGGCCGCGCAGCAGCCGTCCCAGCTGGGCGGCGAGCGCTATCTCCGCGCGGTGGAAGGGCACCAGGTAGACGGCCTTCACGGGCTCGCCGCTCCCGTCCGGCGCGGGCACCGGTTCCCGCACCACGCCCTCCTCGTCGGCCAGTTCGCCCAGGCACTCGATCACCAGGCCGGTGTCCACCTGGAGCAGCTTCACCGAGTCGGCGATCAACTGCTCCTGGGGCAGGAAGCAGTTGCCGCTGTCGGTGGCCTGCGACAGGGCGTACTGGAGGCCGGCCTTGACCCGCTCGGGGCTGTCGTGCGGGATGCCGACCGCCTGGGCCAGCCGGTCCGCGGTCAGGAAGCCGATGCCCCAGACCTCGGCCGCCAGCCGGTACGGCTGGTTCTTCACCACGGAGATCGAGGCGTCGCCGTAGGTCTTGTAGATCCGCACGGCGATGGACGTGGAGACCCCCACCCCCTGGAGGAAGACCATCACCTCCTTGATGGCCTTCTGCTCCTCCCACGCGGCGGCGATCAGCTTCGTCCGCTTGGGGCCGAGCCCCGGCACCTCCACGAGGCGCTTGGGCTCGGTCTCGATGATCTCCAGCGTGCCGGTGCCGAAGTGCTCCACGATCCGCTCGGCGATGCGCGGTCCGATGCCCTTGATCAGCCCCGATCCGAGGTAGCGGCGGATGCCCTGGATCGTGGCAGGCAGGACCGTCGTGTAGTTCTCCACGGTGAACTGCTTGCCGTACTGCGGGTGCGAGCCCCAGCGGCCGTGCATGCGCAGCGACTCACCGGGCTGGGCGCCGAGCAGCGCCCCGACCACCGTCAGCAGGTCGCCGGAACCGCGGCCGGTGTCCACGCGGGCGACCGTGTAGCCGTTGTCCTCGTTGGCGTACGTGATCCGCTCCAGGACGCCTTCCAGGACCGACAGGTGCGGCGACTCTCCCATCTCCGGCCCTCCTTTCCGGCAGTCGCGGATGATCTGCTCCGAAGGTACCCGCGCGGACGGACACCGCGGGCGGGCGGCGACTCGGGCCTGTGGACAACTCCCTGACTGCCGTTCGAACGGCCCGGCGGGCACCGTCCTCCCCCGGACACGCGAGAGGGGTCCGGCAGTCGCCGGACCCCTCTCGATCTCCCCCTACTACCCCCGAAGCCCCCCTCGGGCGTACTTACCGTCACGGCCCCCTGAGCCCTCCCTAGGAGCCGTGATGCCAAGTACGACACGCCATCAGGAGGAAGGGTTGTACTCCGGATGCGAAATTTCCAAGATTTTTTTCAGAGCACGTGGCGGCGGTAGCGGTCGGCGATCTCGGCGACCACCTCGGCCCCGTCCCGGGCCCACAGCGCGGGGCTGAAGATCTCCACCTCCACGGCGCCCCGGTAACCGGCCGCGTCGACCTGCTCGCGGAATCCCCGCAGGTCGACGCACCCGTCGCCGAGCTGCCCACGGCCCAGCAGCACCCCTTCGGGCAGTGGCGTCACCCAGTCGGCGAGCTGGAAGCAGGCAATCCTTCCGCTTTCTCCGGCCCGGACGATCCCGGCGGGCGCGAGGTCGTCCCACCACAGGTGGTAGGTGTCCACGACGACGCCGACCGTTTCCGCCGGGAAGCGCTCGGCGATGTCGAGGGCCTGGCCGAGGGTGGAGACGACGCAGCGGTCCGAGGCGTACATCGGGTGCAGCGGCTCGATCGCCAGCCGGATCCCGCGCTCGGCCGCGTACGGGGCCAGTTCCCCGATCGCGTCGGCGACCCGTTCCCGGGCGGCGGCGATGTCGCGGTCGCCGTCCGGCAGGCCGCCGGAGACCAGCACCAGGGTGCCGGTGCCCAGCGCGGCGGCCTCGTCGATGGCCGCCCGGTTGTCGTCCAGGGCCTCGGCGCGCGCCGCGGGGTCGGACGCGGTGAAGAAACCGCCCCGGCACAGGGACGTGACGGCGAGTCCGCTGTCGCGCATCAGGCTCGCGGCACGCCCCACCCCGTACGCCTGGACCGGGGCGCGCCACAGGCCGACCGAGGTGATGCCGAGCGCCGCGCACCCTTCGGCCAGTTCGGGCAGCGACCACTGCCGGACGGTCTCCTGGTTGATGCTGAGGCGGACCAGGTCCGCGGGGCTGTCCTGGTTCACGCGTCGACTCCATGGAGGGCGAGCAGTTGGCGCATTCGGGCCTCGGCGAGGGCCGGATCGGGGAACAGGCCGACGCGGTCGGCGAGTTCGTAGGCCCGGGCCAGGTGGGGCAGCGAGCGTGCCGACTGCAGCCCGCCCACCATGGTGAAGTGCGACTGGTGGCCCGCCAGCCAGGCGAGCAGGACGACGCCCGTCTTGTAGAAGCGGGTCGGCGCGCAGAACAGGTGCCGCGACAGTTCCACGGTGGGGTCCAGGATCCGCCGGAAGCCCGCCGCGTCCCCGGTGTCCAGGGCGCCGACTGCGGCGGACGCCAGCGGCGCCAGCGGGTCGAAGATGCCCAGCAGTGCGTGGCTGAATCCCTGCTCGTCGCCCTCGATCAGCTCGGGGTAGTGGAAGTCGTCGCCCGTGTAGCAGCGCACGCCCCGCGGCAGCCGCCGGCGCAGCGCCACCTCGCGCCCGGCGTCGAGCAGGGAGATCTTGACGCCGTCGACCTTGTCCGGGTGGGCGTTGACGACCTCCAGGAAGGTCCCGGTGGCCGCGTCCAGGTCCTCGCTCCCCCAGTAGCCCGCGAGGGCGGGGTCGAACATCGGGCCGAGCCAGTGCAGGATCACCGGTTCGGAGGACTGGCGCAGCAGCCGGCCGTACACCTCCAGGTAGTCGTCGGGCCCCTTGGCGACGGCGGCCAGCGCCCTGGAAGCCATGAGGATCACCTGCGACCCGGCCTCCTCCACGACGGCCAACTGCTCCTCGTACGCGGCGGAGACCTCGTCGAGGGTGGCCGCCGGACCGGTCAGCTGGTCCGTGCCGACGCCGCACGCGATCCGGCCGCCCTCCGACCGCGCCTCGGCCGACGAGCGGCGGATCAATTCCCGTGCCCCGGCCCAGTCCAGGCCCATGCCGCGCTGGGCGGTGTCCATGGCCTCGGCCACGCCGAGCCCGCGGTCCCACAGGTGCCGCCGGAAGGCGAGCGTGGCGTCCCAGTCGACCGCCGCCGGCGCGTCGGCGGCGGTCCGCAGCGGGTCGGCCACCACGTGCGCGGCGGAGAACACCACCCGGCTGCGCAGCGGCAGCTTCGCCTCAAGGGCGACGGACCGCGTCCTGGGCTCGTAGGAGCGCGATCGGCCCGCTTCGTCGGGCAGGAGGATGCTCACAGCGACAGCTCCGGGACGTCGTAACGGCGGCCCTCGGCCGATGACTTCAGGCCCAGCTCGGCGAGCTGGACGCCGCGGGCGCCGGCCAGCAGGTCCCAGCGCCAGGGCTCGTCGAGCGCCACGTGCCGGAGGAAGAGCTCCCACTGGGCCTTGAACCCGTTGTCGAAGTCGGCGTTGTCCGGCACCTCCTGCCACTGGTCGCGGAAGGGCTCGGTGGCGGGCAGGTCGGGGTTCCACACCGGCTTGGGCGTGGCCGAGCGGTGCTGGACCCGGCACTTGCGCAGCCCCGCGACCGCGGAGCCGTGGGTGCCGTCCACCTGGAACTCCACCAGTTCGTCCCGGTTGACCCGCACCGCCCAGGAGGAGTTGATCTGCGCGACCGCGCCGCCCTCCAGCTGGAAGATCCCGTAGGCGGCGTCGTCGGCCGTGGCGTCGTACGGCTTGCGCTGCTCGTCCCAGCGCTGCGGGACGTGGGTGGTGGCCAGCGCCTGCACGCTCAGTACCCGCCCGAAGATCTCGTGCAGCACGTACTCCCAGTGCGGGAACATGTCGGCGACGATGCCGCCGCCGTCCTGGGCGCGGTAGTTCCACGACGGCCGCTGGGCGCTCTGCCAGTCGCCCTCGAAGACCCAGTAGCCGAACTCGCCGCGGACGGACAGCACCCGTCCGAAGAAGCCGCCCTCGACCAGCCGGCGGAGCTTGAGCAGACCGGGCAGGAAGAGCTTGTCCTGCACCACGCCGTGCTTGACGCCCGCCGCCTCGGCGAGCCGGGCGAGCTCCAGCGCGCCCTCCAGCGTGGTGCCGGTGGGCTTCTCGCAGTAGATGTGCTTGCCCGCCGCGATCGCCTGCTTCACGGCCGCCTCGCGGGCCGACGTGACCTGGGCGTCGAAGTAGATCTCGACCGAGGGGTCGGCGAGCACGGACTCCAGGTCGGTGGTCCAGTGCTCGATGCCGTGCCGCTCGGCGATCTCGCGAAGGACGTGCTCGCGGCGGCCGACCAGCACGGGTTCCGGCCACAGGCGGGTGCCGTCGCCGAGGTCGAGCCCTCCCTGCTCGCGCAGGCTGAGGAGGGACCGGACCAGGTGCTGCCGGTAGCCCATGCGTCCGGTGACGCCGTTCATGGCGATCCGCATCGTCCTGCGTGTCATGGGGTCCTCTCCATGGGTCCTTGGTGGCGGTCGGGCCGGGCGGTGGAGCGCCTGCGCGACGACTGGGGGTGGTTGCCCCGCGGCTCATAGCAAGCGCTTTCTTCCGCGTCACGCTAGCTTGAAGGCGTGGCGATCGGCAAGGTGTGCCAGGGTGGAAGAGAAAGCGCTTTCTTCCCGCTGACCACGGCGGTTCGATGGCCGGACCCACGGATGTCCACGAGGTGAGAGCATGTGCCGCGGCGCGCGGCGGCCGGAGTCGGGCCGACCGGCCCCGACGGCTCGTAACGACGAGGAGGACCGGACGATATGGCAGTGACCCTTGCCGATGTCGCAGCACGCGCCGGAGTGTCGTCGGCGACGGTCTCCCGCGTGCTCAACGGCAACTACCCGGTGGCGGGCAGCACCCGCGAGCGGGTCGAACGGGCGGTCCGGGAGCTGGACTACGTGGTCAACGGGCAGGCCCGGGCACTGGCCGCGGCCACCTCCGACCTCGTGGGCGTCCTCGTCAACGACATCGCCGACCCCTTCTTCGGGCTGATCGCCGGCGCCCTCCAGTCCGAGATCAGCGCGCGCGGTCCGCAGGCGTCGGGCGGCAAACTCGCCGTGGTCTGCAACACCGGCGGGTCGCCGGAGGCCGAACTCACCTACCTCACCCTGCTCGAACGCCAGCGCGCGGCCGGCGTGGTGCTGACCGGTGGCGCGGTCGAGAACGCGGAGCACACGGCCGCGGTCGCCGCCCGGCTGAACCGGCTCGCCGCGTCCGGGACCCGCGTCGTCCTGTGCGGACGGCCCCCGCTCCCCCCGCCGGACGACTCCGGCGGGATCACGACCGTGGCCTTCGACAACCGCGGCGGCGCCCGCCGGCTGACCGAGCACCTCCTGTCCCTCGGTCACCGCAGGATCGGGTACGTGACCGGTCCGGTCGAACGCAGCACGACCCGCCACCGGCTGGAGGGCCACCGCGCGGCATTGGAGGCCCGCGGGTTCGGGCCGGGCACGCCGACCGGGGCGCTGTCCGAGCGGCTGACCGTGCACGGCGGGTACGACCGCGCCTCCGGGTACGACGCCGCGCTCGAACTGCTGCGCAGGGACCCGGCGGTGACGGCGGTCGTCGGGGCCAACGACACGGTGGCGCTCGGCGTGTGCGCGGCCCTGCGGGACCGCGGGCTGAGCATTCCGGGCGACGTGTCGGTGGCGGGCTTCGACGATCTGCCGTTCAGCGTGGACGCCTCACCCGCGCTGACCACGGTCCGCATCCCCCTCCAGGAGGCGGGCGCCCGCGCGGGACGGCTGGTGATGGACCGGCTGACCCCGCCACCGGGCGGAGTGGCCACGGTGGCCGCGGAACTGATGGTCCGGGGGTCCACCGCGCCGCCGGCCGAGCGGGCCCGCTGAGGTTATCCACAGGCTGGGAGAAAAATCCTCCACCGGATTCGGCGCGGGCCTATCTTTGACTCAGGCAAAGAAATTTCGGAGGGGACCGTCATGGCCGTTCGGGAGATCCGCGAGTTCAACCGCTTCTACACCAACCTCATCGGCGCGCTCGACTACAGCCGCCACCTGCACACGCCGTTCACCCTGACCGAGGCGCGGGTGCTGTATGAGCTGGCGCACGCGCCGCGCACGGACGCGGCCGACCTACGCGTGGAGTTGTCGCTGGACGCCGGCCATCTCAGCCGCATGCTGGCCAAGTTCGAGGAGGGCGATCTCGTCACGCGCAGACCCTCCGAGCAGGACGCCCGGCGGCAGCGCATAGAGCTGACCGTGCGCGGGCGCGAGGCGGCCGCCCTGCTGGAGGAGCGGTCCGAGGAAGCCGTGGGCTCGCTGCTCGGCCGGATAGCGCCCACCGACCGGTCCCGCCTGACCGAGGCGATGGGCACGGTCCGCGAGATCCTGCGCGACGACCACCGGGTCACCCGCGGCCCGCGGATCACCCTGCGCGGTCCGCGCCCCGGTGACCTGGGCTGGGTCATCGAGCGCAACGCCGCGGTGTACGCGCGGGAGTACGGCTGGAACGGGGAGTACGAGGAGCTGGTGACGCGGATCGTCGCGGAGTACGCGACCGACCGGGACCCGGACCGCGAGGCGATGTGGGTGGCCGAGCTGGACGGCGAGCGGGCGGGGTGTGTCTTCTGCGTGCGGGACAAGGCGCCCGACACCGCGCGGCTGCGGCTGCTGCTGGTCGATCCGGCCGCGCGGGGCCACGGCATAGGCAGGCGGCTGGTGGAGGAGTGCCTCGCCTTCGCCCGCCGGACCGGCTACGCGCAGATCGTGCTGTGGACCAACGACGTGCTGGCCGACGCCCGGAGGATCTACGAGCGGGCGGGATTC
This sequence comes from uncultured Actinomycetota bacterium, assembly GCA_963756705.1. Lineage (GTDB taxonomy): Bacteria > Actinomycetota > Actinomycetes > Streptomycetales > Streptomycetaceae > Actinacidiphila. The sequence goes on from CAVWOS010000016.1 coordinate 547,779, forward strand.
GAGCTGGTCGCGGAGGACCCCCACCACAGTTTCGGCAAGGCGCTGGTGGGCCAGGACTGGCGCCTCGCGCTGTGAGTGGAGGGGCCGCGGGGGTGTGCGGTGCCGATAGACACGAGTGGCCGATCACGGTTGACCGGGCCCGGAGCGGTGCCTAGTGTCCGGCCAATGAGACTCGCCTTCTCCACCCTCGGGATTCCCGCACTGCCCGTCGACCAGGTCGTGGGGCTCGCCACCGAGCACGGCTACCACGGCGTCGAACTGCGCGCGAGCGAGGAGGGGCCGGTCCACACCGGGCTCTCCGCGGACGAACGCGCCCGTGTCGCCGACCGGTTCGCCGGAGCCGGGATCGAGATCCTCACGGTGGCCGCCTACGCCAAGGTGGCCGCGCAGGGGGACGACGCCCCGGTGCTCGACGAGATCGGGGCGGCGCTGACCCTGGCGGCGGATCTGGGCGCCCCCTACGTCCGGGTCTTCCCGGGCGGCGGGGAGCAGCCGGGGCCGGAGGCGGACCGGATCGCCGCGCGCCGGCTGGCGGCGGTGGCGCCGACCGCCGAGGACCTCGGGGTACGGGTGCTGCTGGAGACGCACGACTCGCACCGGGCCGGCGCCGATGTGGCCCGCGTGCTGGGGCTGGTGGGGCACAAGGCGGTCGGGGCGATCTGGGACGTGATGCACACCTGGCTGGCCGAGGAGCAGCCGTCGACGAGCTACCCCGTGCTGGCGCCGTACCTGGGCTATGTGCAGGTGAAGGACGTCGCCTCGGCCACGGACACCACTCCGCTGCCGCTGGGGGCGGGCATGCTGCCGCTCGCGGAGACCGTGGAGGTGCTCAGCCGGGCGGAGTGGGACGGCTGGCTGTGCTGGGAGTACGAGAAGCGGTGGTATCCACAGGCGGCGGACCTGCCGGGGCTGCTGGGCCCGGCCCGGGAGCACCTGATCCGGCTGCTGTCGGAGTCGGCCTGAGGCAGGCCCCGGGCAGGGTCGCCCGGGACCTGTGGTCAACGAGGAAGGAGAACGGAGGGGTGCTCGATCTGGGGCGGCTGAGGGCGCTGCACGCGGTGCACACGTACGGGTCGATCGGAGCGGCGGCCGAGGCTCTCGGCTACACGCCGTCCGCGGTGTCGCAGCAGATATCCAAGCTGGAGCGGGAGGCCGGTTCGGCGCTGCTGGAGCGTCAGGGGCGCGGGGTGTCGCTGACGGACGCGGCCCAGTTGCTGGTCGCGACGGCGCAGGAGCTGATGCGGATCGTGGAGACCGCCGAGGTGGCGCTGGAGGAGCAGCGCGGCCGTCCCGGCGGGCGGTTGACGATGGCGGCGTTCCCGACCGCGGCGTCCGGGCTGCTGCCGCCGGTGCTGGCGGAACTGGTGGCCGCGTACCCGTCGCTGGACCTGCGGCTGGTGGAGGTGGACGCCCACCTCTCGGTGGACCTGGTGCTGCGCGGCGCGGTGGACCTGGCGGTCGTCCACGACTGGGACATCGCGCCGCTGCCGGCCCCGGAAGGGCTGGCGCGGGAGGTGATCGGGGACGACCGGTGCGATGTGCTGGTGCCGGCGGGCCATCGGCTGGCGGGGCACGGGTCGCTGACGCGGGCGGACGTGGCGCGGGAGCGGTGGATCTGCCAGCCGGCGGGTTCGGTGTGCCACGACTGGCTGGTGCGGACGCTGCGGGAGGCGGGCGCGGAGCCGGACATGGCCTACCAGGTGAGCGAGTTCAGCACGCAGGTGGCGCTGGTGGCCGCCGGTCTCGGGATCGCCCTGGTCCCGCGGCTGGGGCGCGGGCCGGTACCGGACGGGGTGCGGGTGATGCGACTGGAGCCCGCGCCGGTGAGGCGCCTGTACGCCCTCTGGCGGGAGGGCGCGTCGCGGCGGCCGTCGATCACGGCGGCGGTCGAACGGCTGCGGAGCCACTGGCCGTCGGCCGCCGCCTGATCCGGGCGTGAGCGGGCGGAACAGGGTCGTCAGGCCACTGCCCGCACCTCGCCGGTGAAGGTCCGCCAGAGCTCGGCGTACTGGCCGTCACGGGCGAGCAGCGACTCGTGGGTGCCGTCCTCGACGACCCGGCCGTGGTCGAGGACGACGACGCGGTCGGCGCGGGCCGCCGTGCTCAGCCGGTGGGCGACGACCAGCGTGGTGCGGCGCTTGGAGAGCCGGTCGGCCGCCTGGTTGACCAGGGCCTCGGTGGCCAGGTCGAGGGCCGCGGTGGCCTCGTCGAGGAGCAGGATGGCCGGATCGACGAGTTCGGCGCGGGCCAGGGCGATCAGCTGGCGCTGTCCGGCGGAGAGGTTGCGTCCGCGTTCGGTGACCTGGTGGAAGTAGCCGCCTCCAGGGTGGCGATCATCGCGTCGGCGCCCACGGCTCGGGCGGCGGCCTCCACCTCGGCGTCGGTGGCGTCCATGCGGCCGTAGGCGATGGCGTCCCGCACCGTGCCGGCGAAGAGGTAGGGCTCCTGGGGGACGACGCCGAGGCGCTGCCGGTAGTCGGTCAGGTCGAGCCTGCGGATGTCGGTGCCGTCGACGAGGACGGCTCCGGCGGTGGGGTCGTAGAACCGGGCGACCATCTTCACCAGGGTGGACTTGCCCGCGCCGGTCTCGCCGACGAAGGCCACGGTCTGCCCCGCGGGGATGCGCAGGTCCACCCCGGCCAGGGCTTCGGCGGCGTCGGCTCCGGCGCCCGCGTAGCGGAAGCGGACGTCCTGGAAGACGACCTCGCCGCGCAGCCGGCCGGCGGGGCGCGGTTCGTCGGCGGCCGGGGTGGTGGTCGGCTCGCGCAGGAGTTCGCGTATGCGGCCCAGCGACACGCTGGCCTGCTGGTAGCCGTCGAAGACCTGGGAGAGCTGCTGGACGGGCGAGAAGAACAGGTCGATGTAGAGGAGGTAGGCGACCAGCGCGCCCGCGGTGAGGGTGCCCGCGCTGACCCGGTGGGCACCGGAGATCAGCACCAGGGCGGCCGCGACGCTGGACAGCAGCTGCACGAAGGGGAAGTAGACCGAGATCAGGAACTGACCGCGCACTCGCGCCTCGCGGTAGTCGTCGCTGCGGGCGACGAAGCGGGCGGCGCCGTGCTCCTCGCCGCGGAACGCCTGGACGACGCGCAGTCCGGCGACGTGCTCCTGGAGGTCGGCGTTGACGACGGCCACCCGCTCGCGAGCGAGTTCGTACGCCTTCACCGACCGGCGGCGGAAGACCACGGTGGCGACGACCAGGATCGGCAGGGTGGCGAAGACCAGCAGGGCCATCTGGACGTCGATGGCCAGCAGCGCGACCAGGATGCCGGCGAAGGTGAGCACGCTGACCAGGGCGGTGACCAGGCCCGTCTGGAGGAACGTGGACAGGGCGTCGACGTCCGTCGTCATCCGGGTCATGATGCGGCCGGACAGCTCGCGTTCGTAGTAGTCGAGCCCGAGGCGGTGCAGCTGCGCGAAGATCTTCACGCGCAGCGAGTACAGGACGCGTTCACCGGTGCGGCCGGTGAGCAGGGTCGAGCCCCACTCCACCACCCACTGCACGATGACCAGGCCGAGCCCGAGGAGGGAGGCCGCCCAGACCGCGCCGAGGGCTTCCCGGGTCACACCGGCGTCGATGCCGTGCCGGATCAGCACGGGCAGCAGGAGTCCTGCGACGGCGTCGACCGCCACCAGCACCAGGCTCAGCAGCAGCGGGGCGCGGAACCCGGACAGCATGCTCCGCAGGCCGAAGGCGTGGTCGGCCCGGCGCGCTTCGTCCTCGTCCACGTCGGGCGTGTCGAGCGCGGGCGGCAGGGCGGCGACCTTCTCGAGCAGGTCGGGGGTGGCCGGCATGCCGAAGAGGGCGCTGGCTATCGCCCCGGGACCGCCGCGAGTCGGGGTGACGGCGCCGGAACGGTCGGCGCCCGGGTCGTCCTCGCCGGTCGGGCGCCGGTCCTCCGGCCAGAGTTCGGGGGTGGTGCCGCCCGAGCCGTCGACCGGGGTCTTTGCCCCGCCGTCGAGGAGCAGCCGGTCGTCCGGACAGTCCTCGGTGAGGTCGGCGGACTGCTCGGCGCGGGCGGCCAGGGCTCCGGCCGGGTCCAGTTCGACCACGTCGGCGCCGAGCGCGTCAGGGTCGGTGAGCAGGGCGCGGTAGAGGGGGCTGCGGGCTTCCAGCTCCTCGTGGGTGCCGATGTCCACGAGCCGGCCCGCTTCGAGGACGGCGATCCGGTCGGCGAGGGTGAGGGTGGAGCGGCGGTGGGCGATCAGCAGCGTCGTGCGGCCGCGCATCACCTCGCGCAGGGCGTCGAAGATCTCGGCCTCGACGCGGGCGTCGACGGCGGAGGTCGCGTCGTCGAGCAGCAGCAGCCGGGGGTCGGTGAGGATGGCGCGGGCCAGGGCGACCCGCTGGCGCTGTCCGCCGGAGAGGGTGAGGCCCTGTTCGCCGACCACCGTGGCGTATCCGTCGGGCAGCGCGGAGATGAACTCGTGGGCCTGGGCGGCGCGCGCGGCGGCGAAGACCTCCTCGTCGGTGGCGTCGGGCTTTCCGTAGGCGAGGTTCGCCCGCACGGTGTCGGAGAACAGGAAGCTCTCCTCGGGCACCATGCCGATCACCGACCGCAGGGAGTCGAAGGACAGCTCCCGCACGTCGGTGCCGCCGATCCGCACCGCGCCACCGGTCACGTCGTAGAAGCGCGGCAGCAGCAGGGACAGGGTGGACTTGCCCGAGCCGGAGGCGCCGACGACCGCGACGGTCTCGCCCGGCTCGATGCTCAGGTCGAGGCCGTCGAGGACCGGCCGCTCCTCGGTGTAGCCGAAGCTGACGTCGTCGAAGTCGACGGTCGCGGGCACGCCGGGCGGGAGGGTCTTGGCGCCCTCCTCCAGGGTGGGGCGGGTGTCGATGAGTTCGAGCACGCGCTCCACGCCCGCGCGGGCCTGCTGGCCGACGGTCAGCATCATCGTGAGCATCCGGACCGGTCCGGTGAGCTGGGCGAGGTAGGTGGAGAAGGCGACGAAGGTGCCCAGGGTGATCTGGCCGCGGGCCGCCATCCAGCCGCCGAGGGCGAGCATGCCGATCTGGCCCAGGGACGGCACCGCCTGGAGGGCGGGTGCGTAGACCGCGGAGAGCCGGATCGTGCGCAGCCGGCCCGCGAAGAGCCGGCGGCTCACCTTCTCCAGCTTGTCCATCTCCTGCTGCTCCTGGCCGAAGCCCTTGACCACCCGCACACCGGTGACCGAGCCGTCGACGATCCCGGCGACGGCGGCGGCCTGCCCCTGCGCGTACCAGGTGGCGGGGAAGAGCCGGGTGCGGGAGCGGTCGGCGATGAACCACAGGGCGGGCGCGACCGCCAGCGCCACCAGCGTGAGCATCGGCGACAGGGTGAGCATGACGACCAGGGAGAGCAGGAAGAGCAGCAGGTTGCCGATCATGACCGGCAGCATGAACAGCAGTCCCTGGATGAGCTGGAGGTCGCTGGTGGCCCGGCCGACGACCTGGCCGGTGCTCAGCTCGTCCTGGCGGCGGCCGTCGAGCCGCATGATCGACCGGAACATGTCCGTGCGCAGGTCGTGCTGGACGTCGAGCGCGAGCCGGCCGCCGTAGAAGCGGCGCAGGTACGTCAGGACGTAGACCACGACCGCGGCGACCACGAGGGCGGCGGCCCAGGGCGCGAGCGGCTTGTCGTGCTTGACGATCACGTCGTCGATGATCAGTTTGGGAACGAGCGGGACCAGTGCGGTGACCGCCATGCCTCCCAGCGACGCGCCGAGCGACAGCAGCACACTGCGCCGGTACCGCCACGCGTATCCGGACAGCCGACGCACCCAGCCCTGGTCGGGGCTGGGTTTCGCCGCTGTTTCCGGCCTCATGCTCATCACACGGTCCTCCCACCGATCGGACGATCGCCCATGTCGTCGGTCGCGCTGTCCCGAGGCTGCCAACGCGCCGCACTCCGCGTTTCATCCTCCCCCAACCAATCAACGACCAAGGTCGCACAGGAGTGCGACCTTGGTCGTAATCCCTTCGGGTGATTCGATCGGCCGCCCGGGCGACCCGTGATCACGCCTCGGCGTCGATCTCCCCGGCGTCGCACGCGGCGGTGGCGGGGAAGGAGAATGGTGCGCATGCCCATGGATCCGGCGCCTGTCGCGCCCACCCGCCAGGCCCTCGCCGGTCATCTCATACGCAGCCGGATAGCCGGTGAGGTCGCCACTCCCCGGGAGAACAACCTCGACCACTACCGCGAGCTGGCGGACGGGAACCGCTACTACTGGTTCGGGCTGGACCTGGGCGACCGCTGGACCGAGGAGTCGGCGGTGCTGGAGCTGATGGCGGAGCGCTGCGGGGTGGTCGCCGACCCGGCGCACCGGCACGGGCAGGACACCATCGATCCCGAGCTGACCATCGCCGCGCTGGACCGGATGGCCTCGGTGCTGCACAAGGCTGCGGAGAACCGCTCCACCGTGCTGCTGGCCAGCGGGCATCCGGCCGGCCTGTTCGCGGTGCACCAGGCGCTGGCCACCGCCCTGCGAACCGCGGGCTGCCGAGTGGTCGGGCCGACCGAGGAGCACCTGTACGCCGACAGCGGCGAGATCCGGCAGCTGGCCGGCGTCTTCATGCTGCACCGGGCCGGCGGCCTGGTGCACACCCACTCCCCCGACCCGATGCACGAGGTGCTCAGGGCCCTGGAGCGCGAGGGCCAGGACCTGCCGGACCTCGTGGTCGCCGACCACGGCTGGGCGGGCTGTTCGGGCAGCTGGGGCATCGAGACGGTGGGCTTCGCCGACAGCAACGACCCGGCCCTCTTCGTCGGCGAGGCCGAGGGCGCCGTCCAGGTGACCGTGCCCCTGGACGACAACGTGCCGCCGCACCTCTACGCGCCGATGACCGCGTACCTGCTGGCCGCGGCCGACCTGCGGCGCCCGCTGCCGCCCCGCTCCGGCGGCGGGGGCAGACACCGTCCCGACACGCGGCAGCGCCGCACCAGAACGCGCAGGGGCCGGGAGTGAGCCCTCAGGCGCCCTGGGTGCGCGGCACCCGGATCAGCCCCTCCTGGATGACCGACACGGCCAGCCGCCCGTCCTGGGTGTAGATCCGGGCGGTGCCCAGGCCGCGTCCGCCGGAGGAGGACGGGCTCTGCTGGTCGTAGAGCAGCCACTCGTCGGCCCGGAAGGGGCGGTGGAACCACATGGCGTGGTCGAGGCTGGCGCCCACCACGTCGCCGACCGCCCATCCGCCGCGCCCGTGTGCCAGGAGCACCGAGTCCAGCAGCGTCATGTCCGACACATAGGTGGCCAGGCACACGTGCAGCAGCGGGTCGTCGGCGAGCTTGCCCATGGTCCGGAACCACACCTGGGAGCGCGGCTCGCGCGGCTCGCCCGCGGTGAGGAAGGGCGGGTCGTCCACATGGCGGATGTCGACGGCGGCCCGGGCCACCAGGAGCCGGTCCACGACGGTCGGGTCCGGGAAGCGGTCGGTGTGCCGGGTCAGCAGGTCCGTGGAGGACGGCAGGGTCTCCGGGTCCGGCGCGTCCGGCATCGGCTCCTGGTGCTCCAGCCCCTCCTCGAACGTCTGGAAGGACGCCGAGAGGTGGAAGATCGGCTGACCGTGCTGGACGGCCACGACCCGCCGGGTGGTGAAGGAGCGGCCGTCGCGGATGCGGTCGACCTGGTAGACGATCGGCGCGCCCGGGTCGCCCAACCGCAGGAAGTACGCGTGCAGGGAGTGGGCGACCCGGTCCGGGGGCGCGGTGCGGCCCGCGGCCACCAGGGCCTGGGCCGCCACCTGCCCGCCGAACACCCGGGGCACGACAGCGGAGCGGCTGAAGCCGCGGAAGATGTCCTGCTCGATGCGCTCCAGGTCGAGGAGCGCGAGCAGGGACTCCAGGGCCGTCGGGTCGTCGTTCACAGGCCCATCGACTTGGCGATGATCGATTTCATGACCTCACTGGTCCCGCCGTAGATCCGGTTCACCCGATTGTCCGCGTACAGGCGGGCGATCGGGTACTCGTTCATATAACCGTATCCGCCGTGCAGTTGCAGGCAGCGGTCGATGACGCGCGAGGCGACCTCGGTGCAGAACAGCTTGGCCGAGGCGGCGTCGGCGGCGGTCAGTTCGTGCCGGTCGTGGGACTCCAGCGCCCGGTCCACCACGGCCTGGGCGGCGTCGACCTCGGCCTTGCAGGCCGCCAGTTCGAACTTGGTGTTCTGGAAGGAGGCCACGGTGGTCCCGAAGACCGTGCGCTGCTGGACGTACTCCTGCGCGAACCGGATGGCCGCGGCGGCCTGGGCGTAGGCGCCGACGGCGATGGCCAGGCGCTCCTGCGGGAGGTTCTGGCCGAGGTAGGAGAAGCCCTTGCCCTCCTCGCCGAGCAGGTCCTCGACGGGCACGACCACGTCGGAGAAGGCCAGTTCCGCGGTGTCGGAGGTCTTCAGGCCGAGCTTGTCGAGCTTGCGGCCGACGGTGTAGCCGTCGGACTTGGCGTCCACGACGAACAGGGATATGCCGGCGCGGCGGTCCTCGGGGGACGGCGGCGCGGTGCGGGCGCAGACGATGACGCGGTCGGCGTGGACGCCGCCGGTGATGAAGGTCTTGGCGCCGTTGAGCACGTAGTGGGTGCCGTCGGCGGACAGCTTGGCGGAGGTCTTCATGCCCGCGAGGTCGGAGCCGGTGCCGGGCTCGGTCATGGCGATGGCGAACATGGTCTCGCCGGTGACGAAGCCGGGCAGCCACCGCTTCTTCTGCTCGTCGCCGGCGTAGGCCATCAGGTAGGGCAGACACAGGCCGGAGTGGACGCCGCTGCCGCCGAAGGTGACGCCGGCCCGCGCGCACTCCTCGCTCAGCACGGCCTGGAACTTGAAGCTCTCCTCGCCCGCGCCGCCGTACTCCTCGGGCACCTCGATGCCGAAGACGCCCAGCTCGCCGAGCTGGTGGTAGAACTCGCGCGGGACCTGCCCGGCCGCCAGCCACTGGTCGTACTCGGGGACGACCTCGGCCTCGATGAACGCGCGTATCGTCTCGCGGAACGCCTCGTGGTCCTCGTTGAACACCGTACGACGCACAGCGCGCCTCCCATCCCCTCGCGCGATAAGCAAGCGCTCAGAAAGTTACCCGCGGGTCCGCTCCGGTGTCCAGGGCGGATCCGCCGTCGAGCGCCTCCAGCGCGCTCAGCGCCAGCCGGTGCAGCAGGGCCGCCATCGCCGCGCGGTTGGGCAGATCGCCCTGACCGCCGATGTGCGGGGTGGAGTTCAGCAGCCCGAACACGGCGTGCACGGCCGCGCGCACCTCCAGCTCGGTGGCGTCGGGGTGGACCAGGCGGACGACCGCGACCCACTCCTCCACGTACTGCCGCTGGAGCTGGCGGACGAGCTTGCGGTCGGAGTCGCGCAGCCGGTCGAGCTCGCGGTCGTGCAGGGTGATCAGCGGGCGGTCGTCGATCGCGAAGTCGATGTGCCCGCGGATCAGCGCGTCCAGCGCCCGCACCGGGTCCTCCGCCTCGGCCACCCGCATCTTGCCGGCGGCCAGCAGCCGCCCGCTGATCCCGACCAGCAGCTCGGCGAGCATCGCGTCCTTGCCCTGGAAGTGCCGGTACAGCCCGGGGCCGCTGATGCCGACCGCGGCGCCTATCTCGTCCACTCCGACCCCGTGGAATCCGCGCTCGGCGAAGAGCCGAGCGGCTTCCCTGAGGATCTGCTCGCGCCGGTTTTCCACAGCCTTCGTCGGGTTCATGGAAATGAGTCTAGACAATCCCGTTAGCGAGCGTTAACGTGGAGTCATCACGTTAACGCTCGCTAACATCCGGGGGGCCGAACCATGGCAGCACCCACACTGTCCAGCGCCGCGGATCCGGCGTCGGAGGCGTACCGCGCCAACACCGAGGCGCACGCCGCGCTCAGCTCCACGCTGCGCGACAAACTGGCCGCCGCGCGACTCGGCGGGGGCCAGAAGGCTCGCGCGCGTCACACCGCCCGGGGCAAGCTCCTGCCCAGGGACCGGGTGGACGGGTTGCTGGACCCCGGCTCGCCGTTCCTGGAGCTGGCCCCACTGGCCGCCGACGGGATGTACGACGGGCAGGCGCCCGCGGCGGGCGTGATCGCGGGCATCGGAAGGGTCTCGGGGCGCGAGGTGGTCGTGGTGGCCAACGACGCCACGGTCAAGGGCGGCACCTATTACCCGATGACGGTCAAGAAGCACCTGCGCGCGCAGGAGATCGCCCTCGACAACCGGCTGCCGTGCGTCTACCTGGTGGACTCCGGCGGCGCCTTCCTTCCCCGGCAGGACGAGGTCTTCCCCGACCGGGACCACTTCGGCCGGATCTTCTTCAACCAGGCCACCATGTCCGCGCGCGGCATCCCGCAGATCGCCGCCGTCATGGGCTCCTGCACGGCCGGCGGCGCCTACGTCCCGGCGATGAGCGACGAGGCGGTGATCGTGCGGAACCAGGGCACGATCTTCCTCGGCGGCCCGCCGCTGGTGAAGGCCGCCACCGGCGAGGTGGTCACCGCCGAGGAGCTGGGCGGCGGTGAGGTGCACTCCCGGACCTCCGGCGTCACCGACCACCTCGCCGAGGACGACGCGCACGCGCTGAGCATCGTCCGCGACATCGTCGCCACCCTGCCCCTGCGCGGCGCGCCGCCGTGGACGGTCCGGCCGGCCGAGCCGCCCGCGGTGGATCCCGCCGGGCTGTACGGAGTGGTGCCCGTCGACTCGCGCACGCCGTACGACGTGCGCGAGGTGATCGCCCGGCTGGTGGACGGCAGCCGGTTCGCGGAGTTCAAGGCGGAGTACGGCACGACCCTGGTCACCGGCTTCGCCCACGTGCAGGGCCACCCGGTGGGCATCGTGGCGAACAACGGCATCCTGTTCGCCGAATCCGCCCTCAAGGGCGCCCACTTCATCGAGCTGTGCGACCAGCGGGGCATCCCGCTTCTCTTCCTGCAGAACATCTCGGGCTTCATGGTGGGCCGCCAGTACGAGGCGGGCGGCATCGCCAAGCACGGCGCGAAGATGGTGACGGCGGTGGCGTGCGCCCGCGTGCCCAAGCTCACCGTGGTGGTCGGCGGCTCCTACGGCGCGGGCAACTACTCGATGTGCGGCCGCGCCTACAGCCCCCGGTTCCTGTGGATGTGGCCCAACGCCAAGATCTCGGTGATGGGCGGCGAGCAGGCCGCGTCGGTGCTGGCCACCGTGAAGCGGGACCAGTTGGCGGCCGCCGGGGAGAAGTGGAGCGAGGAGGCGGAGGAGGCGTTCAAGGCGCCGGTCCGCGAGCAGTACGAGACCCAGGGCAACGCGTACTACGCCACGGCGCGGCTGTGGGACGACGGGGTGATCGACCCGCTGGAGACCCGCACCGTGCTGGGTCTGGCGCTGACCGCCTGCGCCAACGCGCCGCTGCCGACCGCCGACCCGACCGCGCCGGGCTACGGCGTCTTCCGGATGTGAGAGCCGACATGACAGGTAGTGAGAGCCCCCGCCGGGCGATGTTCGACACCGTGCTGGTCGCCAACCGCGGCGAGATCGCGGTCCGGGTCGTGCGCACCCTGCGCGAGCTGGGCGTGCGGTCGGTGGCCGTCTTCACCGACGCCGACGCCGAGGCCCGGCATGTGCGGGAGGCGGACACCGCGGTGCGGGTGGGCAGTTACCTCTCGGCCGCCGAGCAGGTGCGGGCGGCGGCCGTGGCGGGAGCGCAGGCGGTACACCCCGGCTACGGCTTCCTCGCGGAGAACGCGGCGTTCGCCCGCGCCTGCGCCGAGGCGGGGCTGGTCTTCATCGGCCCGCCGGCCGGGGCGATCGAGCTGATGGGCGACAAGATCCGGGCCAAGGAGACGGTCCGGGCCGCAGGGGTTCCGGTGGTGCCCGGCAGCAGCGGCAGCGGGCTGACCGATGCCGAACTGGCCGCGGCCGCACGGGAGATCGGGATGCCCGTGCTTCTCAAGCCGTCGGCGGGCGGCGGCGGCAAGGGCATGCGGCTGGTGCGCGAGGAGGAGTCGCTGGCGGAGGAGATCGCGGCGGCCCGGCGGGAGGCGCGCGGCTCGTTCGGGGACGACACACTGCTGGTGGAGCGGTGGATCGACCGCCCCCGGCACATCGAGATCCAGGTGCTGGCCGACGCGCACGGAAACGTGGTGCACCTGGGCGAGCGGGAGTGCTCGTTGCAGCGGCGGCACCAGAAGGTGATCGAGGAGGCCCCGTCGGTGCTGCTGGACCCGGCCACCCGGGAGGCGATGGGCGAGGCGGCGGTGCAGGCGGCCCGCTCCTGCGGGTACACCGGGGCGGGCACGGTGGAGTTCATCGTGCCGGGCGGCGACCCGGGCGCGTACTTCTTCATGGAGATGAACACCCGGCTCCAGGTGGAGCACCCGGTGACGGAGCTGGTCACGGGGCTGGACCTGGTGGCCTGGCAGCTCAGGGTGGCCTGCGGGGAGCCGCTGGACTTCGCCCAGCGGGACGTGGCGCTGACCGGTCACGCCATCGAGGCGCGGATCTGCGCGGAGACGGCCCGGCCGGGCGAGGGCCGGGTGGACTTCCTGCCGTCGGCGGGCACGGTGCTGGAGCTGGGCGAGCCGTCCGGTCCAGGGGTGCGGGTCGACTCCGGCCTCGCCCCGGGCACGGAGGTGGGCACCTCCTACGACCCGATGCTCGCCAAGGTGATCGCGCACGGCCCGGACCGGGCCACGGCGCTGCGCCGGCTGCGCGCGGCGCTGGGCGGCACGGTGGTGCTGGGCCTGGAGACGAACACCGGGTTCCTGCGCCGGCTGCTGGACCACCCGGCCGTGGTGGCGGGCGACCTGGACACCGGGTTGATCGACCGGGACGCGGCGGAGCTGCTGCCGACGGCGGTGCCGGACGAGGTGTACGAGGTGGCGGCCCTGCTGCGGCAGCGGGCGCTGGAGCCGGCGGCGGACCCGAACGGCTGGACGGACCCGTTCTCGGTGCCCAGCGGCTGGCGGCTGAGCGGGGAGCCGGCCTGGACGGTGCACCACCTGCGGGTGCCGGGCCACGAGCCGGTGGAGGTGCGGGTCCGGGAGGGCGCGGCGCGGGTGGGCGACGGTCCGGAGGTGCGGGCGCGGATCACCGCCGACGGCGACCGGGTGCTGCTGCACCGCGAGGACACGGTGAGCGCGTTCCACCACGCCGGCGAGTGGCTCGGGCGGGACGGCGACAGCTGGCGGGTGGCCCCGTACGACCCGGTGGCGGCGGCGCTGCGCGGGGCCGCGGCGGGTTCGGGCGGCGGCGCGCTGACCGCCCCGATGCCCGGGACGGTCACCGTGGTGAAGGTGGCCAAGGGCGAGGACGTGGTGGCCGGTCAGAGCCTGCTGGTGGTGGAGGCGATGAAGATGGAGCACGTGATCACCGCCTCGCACGACGGGACGGTCACCGAGATCGACGTCGTGGCGGGCGCCTCGGTGTCGATGGATCAGGTGCTCGTGGTCGTGACCCCCGCCGCGGCGGAGGGAGGCCCCCCCGACGACGCCCGGGCCGCGGTTGCGGAGGGCGGCGCCTCCGAGAGCGAAAAGGCGGCGGCAGCGGAGGGCGCCGCTGCGCACCGCTCCGCCCGCAGCGCTGAGGAGGCGTCATGAGCGGGGCGACGGAGGACGGGCGGACCGCCGGGCTGCCGATGACCGTACCGATGCCGCCGGCCCCGGGGTCGGGGGGGCTGCCCGACCGCGTGCGGATCCACGAGGTCGGCGCGCGGGACGGTTTGCAGAACGAGAAAGCCACGGTGCCGACCGCGGTGAAGGCGGAGTTCGTGCACCGGCTGGCCGAGGCGGGGCTGACCACGATCGAGGCGACCAGCTTCGTCCACCCCAAGTGGGTGCCCCAACTGGCCGACGCCGCCGAGCTGATGCCGCTGCTGGCCGACCTCGCGGCCGACCCGGGGCTGCGCCTGCCGGTGCTGGTGCCCAACGAGCGGGGCCTGGACCGGGCGCTGGAGCTGGGCGTGCGGGAGATCGCGGTGTTCGGCAGCGCCACGGAGTCCTTCGCCCGGGCGAACCTGAACCGGACGGTGGAGGAGTCGCTGGCGATGTTCGAGCCGGTGGTGGCCCGGGCCCGGGCGGCCGGGGCATCGGTGCGCGGGTACCTCTCGATGTGCTTCGGCGACCCCTGGGAGGGCCCGGTGCCGCTGGCGCAGGTCGCGGCGGTGGCCCGGCGGCTGTACGAGCTGGGCTGCACGGAGTTGAGCCTCGGGGACACGATCGGGGTGGCCACGCCCGGTCATGTCACCGCGCTGCTGGACGAGTTGACCGACGGTCCGGGCGGCGCCGTGCCCGTCGGGCGGATCGCGGTCCACTTCCACGACACCTACGGCCAGGCCCTGTCCAACACGCTGGCCGCACTCCAGCGGGGCGTCACCGTCGTGGACGCCTCGGCCGGAGGGCTGGGCGGATGCCCGTACGCCAAGAGCGCCACCGGCAACCTCGCCACCGAAGACCTCGTCTGGATGCTGCACGGGCTCGGCATCGACACCGGGGTCGACCTCGACCGCCTCAGCGCCACAAGCGTCTGGATGGCGGAGCAGCTGGGACGGCCCAGCCCGTCCCGTACCGTCCGCGCCCTGACCCACCAGGAGCAGTAGCCATGACGATCGATCACCGTCTGTCCGAGGAGCACGAAGCGCTCCGTGCCACGGTCGAGCAGTTCGCGCACGACGTGGTCGCGCCGAAGATCGGCGAGTACTACGAGCACGAGGAGTTCCCGTACGAGATCGTGCGGGAGATGGGCAGGATGGGCCTGTTCGGGCTGCCGTTCCCGGAGGAGTACGGCGGGATGGGCGGCGACTACCTGGCGCTGGGCCTGGCGCTGGAGGAGTTGGCCCGGGTGGACTCGTCGGTGGCGATCACCCTGGAGGCCGGGGTGTCGCTGGGCGCGATGCCGGTGTTCCGGTTCGGCACCGAGGAGCAGAAGCGCACCTGGCTGCCGAAGCTGTGCTCGGGCGAGATGCTGGGCGCGTTCGGGCTGACGGAGCCGGACTGCGGCTCGGACGCCGGCGGCACCCGCACCACCGCCCAGCTCGACAAGGAAACCGGCGAGTGGGTCATCAACGGCACGAAGTGCTTCATCACCAACTCCGGGACGGACGTCACCGGGCTGGTCACGGTGACGGCGGTGACCGGCCGCAAGGACAACGGGGCGCCGCTGATCTCCTCGATCATCGTGCCGTCCGGCACCCCGGGCTTCACGGTGTCGAAGAAGTACAGCAAGGTCGGGTGGAACGCGTCGGACACCCGCGAGCTGTCGTTCAGCGACTGCCGGGTCCCGCAGGCGAACCTGCTCGGTGAGCTGGGCCGCGGCTACGCGCAGTTCCTGCGGATCCTGGACGAGGGCCGGATCGCGATCTCGGCGCTGGCCACCGGGCTGGCCCAGGGCTGCGTGGACGAGTCGCTGACGTACGCGCGGGAGCGGAAGGCCTTCGGTCGGCCGATCGGCGACAACCAGGCGATCCAGTTCAAGATCGCGGACATGGAGATGCGGGCCCACACCGCCCGGCTGGCCTGGCGCGACGCGGCCTCCCGGCTGGTGCTCGGGGAGCCGTTCAAGAAGGAGGCGGCGCTCGCGAAGCTCTACTCCTCCGAGATCGCGGTGACCAACGCCCGCGAGGCCACCCAGATCCACGGCGGCTACGGCTTCATGAACGAGTACCCGGTGGCCCGGATGTGGCGGGACGCCAAGATCCTGGAGATCGGCGAGGGCACCAGCGAGGTGCAGCGGATGCTGATCGCGCGGGAGCTCGGCCTGACCGGCTGAGGCAGAACGCGCCCCCGCTCCCCGCGGCGGCCCGGACCGACACCGGCCCGGGCCGCCGCGGCACGTCCCGGCCCGACGCATCAGGGCCCCGCCCCACACGCAGGGCACCGGAAACCCACAGGCTTCACCCCTTCGGACCCTTTAGACACGCATCTGTGCCCGATACCGGGCAGAATTCTTGCAATACGGGTCCCGACTGATGACTATCAACAGGTGCTCGAACGCCGGACGGCTCCGTCTTCCTATGAGGACCTGATCGACCACCTCGTACGGACCACCCCGCTGCACCGCGGCGAGGCCGTGCGGGTCGTCCAGGACGTCCTGGCGTACTTCGACGAGACGACGGAGGACTTCGTCCGCCGCAGACACCGCGAGCTCCAGGCGAAGGGCCTGGTCAACGCGGAGATCTTCGAGCGGATCGGCGAGGAGCTGCCGCACCGGGCGGTCGCCCCCGCCGCACTCTCCCAGCGCCAGCTCCGGCGCATCGTCTACGGCTGAAACGGGCCGCCGGCCGGGCGCTCCCCTCAGGGCAGGGAGCGCCCGGCCGGCGGCCTTCATCGGGCACGACACGCAGCACCCAGTACGAGGACGAGTACGAGAACGAAAGTACGACCGAGAGGGACGGCACATGTGCGGAATCGTCGGCTACATCGGCAAGCGGGACGTGGCTCCTCTGCTGCTGGAAGGCCTGCAGCGGCTGGAGTACCGGGGCTACGACTCGGCGGGCGTGGTCATCACCGGCAAGACCGGTGATCTGCGGACGGTCAAGGCCAAGGGCCGGGTGCGCGAACTGGAGGCCCGCATCCCCAAGCGGTTCGCCGGCACCACCGGCATCGCCCACACCCGCTGGGCCACCCACGGCGCCCCGAGCGACGTCAACGCCCACCCCCACCTCGACGCCGACGAGACGGTCGCGATCGTCCACAACGGGATCATCGACAACGCCTCCGAGCTGCGCGCCCGGCTGACCGCCGAGGGCACCGTCTTCGTCTCCGAGACCGACACCGAGGTGCTCGCCCACCTCATCGCCCGCTCCCAGGCCGAGACCCTGGAGCAGAAGGTCAGCGAGGCGCTGCGGACGGTCGAGGGCACCTACGGCCTGGCCGTGCTGCACAAGGACTTCCCGGACCGGATCGTGGTGGCCCGCAACGGCTCCCCGGTGGTGCTCGGCATCGGCGAGAAGGAGATGTTCGTCGCCTCCGACGTGGCCGCACTGGTCACCCACACCCGCCAGGTGGTCACCCTCGGGGACGGCGAGATGGCCACCCTCAAGGCCGACGACTTCCGCACGTACACGATCGAGGGCTCCCGGACCACCGCCACGCCGACCACCGTCGAGTGGGAGGCCGAGTCGTACGACATGGGCGGCCACGACACCTACATGCACAAGGAGATCTCCGAGCAGGCCGAGGCCGTGGACCGGGTGCTGCGCGGGCGGATCGACGACCGGTTCGCCACCGTGCACCTGGGCGGGCTGAACCTGGACGCCCGGGAGGCCCGGGGCGTGCGGCGGATCAAGGTCCTCGGCTGCGGCACCAGCTACCACGCGGCCCAGATCGGCGCGCAGCTGATCGAGGAGCTGGCCCGTATCCCCGCGGACGCGGAGCCCGCCTCGGAGTTCCGCTACCGCAACCCCGTGGTGGAGCCCGGCACGCTGTACGTGGCCGTCTCGCAGTCCGGCGAGACGTACGACGTGCTCGCCGCCGTCCAGGAGCTCAAGCGCAAGGGCGCGCGGGTGCTGGGCGTGGTCAACGTGGTCGGGTCGGCGATCGCCCGCGAGGCCGACGGCGGCATGTACGTGCACGCCGGGCCCGAGGTGTGCGTGGTGTCCACGAAGTGCTTCACCAACACGGTGGTGGCGTTCGCGCTGCTGGCCCTGCACCTGGGCCGGATCAGGGACCTGTCGGTGGCCGACGGGCGGCGGATCATCGAGGGGCTGCGCCGGCTGCCCAGCCAGATCGACGAGATCCTCAAGGGCGAGCCGGAGATCAAGCGGCTGGCGCTGCACTTCGCCGACGCGAAGTCGATGCTCTTCATCGGGCGGGTCCGGGGCTGCCCGGTGGCCCGGGAGGCGGCGCTGAAGCTCAAGGAGGTCAGCTACATCCACGCCGAGGCGTACCCCGCCTCGGAGTTGAAGCACGGTCCGCTGGCGCTGGTCGAGCCGGCGATGCCGACGGTCGCGATCGTGCCGGACGACGACCTGCTGGAGAAGAACCGGGCGGCGCTGGAGGAGATCAAGGCCCGCAGCGGGCGGATCCTGGCGATCGCGCACCAGGAGCAGGAGAAGGCCGACCACACGTTCGTGGTGCCGAAGAACGAGGACGAACTCGACCCGATCCTCATGGGCATCCCGCTCCAGCTCTTCGCATACCACACGGCGCTCGCGCTGGGCCGGGACATCGACAAGCCGCGCAACCTGGCGAAGTCGGTCACCGTGGAGTAACAGCAGGAGCGCGGTGACCGCCTGAGCGCGGACGGTCACCGGTGAGGGCCCCGGCACGCCGCCGGGGCCTTTCCCGTACCCGGGGGTGCGGCCCCCGCCGATCGAGGCGCTCCCAAGGAGCCACCGCCCGTTACGGGATGACGACCACCGGTCGCTGCGCCCGCCGCGCCAGCCGCCCGGCGACCGAGCCGAAGATGCGCCCGACCATCCCGTGCGTGCCACCGACCACGATGGCGTCGGCCTCGTACTCCCGGCCGACCTCCTCCAGTTCGTGGCAGATGTCGCCGCCGCGCTCGACCAGCACCCAGGAGATCTCGGCCAGGTGCTCGGCGCAGGCCAGCTCCAGGCCGAGCACCTCGGTGCGGTGGTCGGGCACGTCGACGAACACCGGGGGTTCGCAGCCGGCCCACACCGTGGCCGGCAGCCGGTTGGCGACGTGGACGATGATCAGCGCGGAATGGGTCCTGCGGGCCATTCCGATCGCGTACGACAGCGCGCGCTCGCTGGAAACGGAACCGTCGAAACCCACCACGACGCCGTGCCGGAAGGCGGGGTCGCATGGGTGCGGCCGTGTCGAGGGCAGCTCGGACTGTGCCGCCGACTCGGCGAGCGGCCTGCCGTCGGCGGGCTCGGGAATCTCATGACCGGGCATGATGCGGATTCTCGGCGAAGGCGGCGCTGACGCGCCGAGCAGCGGACAGAACAATTTGTGCGGGGCGGGCCGCCGCAGCGGCCGGTTTAGGCCAGTTCGCCACTTCCCGTCCCACTCTCTCCAGAGTACGGCCGCGACGACCGCCTGCCCAGGCCTGACGGAGGCTTCACAGGTAGCCCGTACCCCGAGTTCCCAGGAGAATGCCGGAGCCCGGCCAAGAGTGCAACGTCATCACGCCAACCCGCAGCACGGTTCGGCGCACGGGCGCATCATGGGGGCGCATTGTTTCCGCCGCCGGAGCGCGCGTCAGCGGATACTCACAACCGGAGTACGGATGACGGTCTCCGGTGATCCGCGGCCGGTCGGGCCGGCACCTTTGCCCGGCCGGTCAGCAGGTCCGACGGCGCCGTCGGGGCCCCACGGGGCCCGGTCGATGCACACGGAAGCACACGGGCGCACGAGCTGACGCCTTTTACGCCGATCCGCCGCCGGACCGATGGTTTTCAGCCAACTTCCGGTCCTCGCACGCCTGTTGGACGAGGGTCTCACTAACACCTCTGCCACCTGCGGTTCTACGATGCGGCGGGACCCGGGAGGTGTTTTCCGGGGCCCGAGTGGCATGAGGCGTACTTCCCAGTCGGCTCATCGAGTGAAACGCTTCGTGATCGAATGCTTTACGCCACGTTGTCTTGTCGACTTAGCGTCAGATGGTGAACTTGTCACTAACGCCCCACCTGACACAGTAGATTTGATCATGGTGGCCTCGCGGGGGAGTTGTGGCAGGACCGAGGTGACGACGCGTCGATACGAGGGGGGCTTGAGCTCCATGGGCCAGGAGTCCAGTTCCGGTACGGCGACGGAAAGTCCGTCGCAAGCACCATCGGCATCGCCTCGCGCCGTTCGCAAGCTCTCCGCGCGACGCCGACCGGAGGTCGTCGCCGTGCTGCTGTTCAGCGGCGGGCCGATCTTCGAGAGTTCCATACCCCTGTCGGTCTTCGGCATAGACCGCCAGGACGCGGGCGTGCCCCGCTACCGGCTCCTGGTGTGCGCCGGGGAGGAGGGGCCGCTGCGCACCACCGGCGGCCTGGAGCTGACCGCCCCGTACGGCCTGGAGGCGCTGTCGCGGGCTGGCACGGTGGTCGTGCCGACCTGGCGCTCGATATCCCAGGCGCCGCCGCCGGAGGCCCTGGACGCGATCCGCAGGGCGCACGAGGAGGGCGCGCGGATCATCGGGCTGTGCACCGGTGCCTTCGTGCTCGCCGCCGCCGGGCTGCTGGACGGCCGCCCGGCGACCACCCACTGGATGTACGCGCCCACGCTCGCCAAGCGCTACCCCTCCGTGCACGTCGACCCGCGCGAGCTGTTCGTGGACGACGGGGACGTGCTCACGTCCGCCGGCACCGCCGCCGGGATCGACCTGTGCCTGCACGTGGTGCGCACCGACCACGGGGCGGACGCGGCCACCGCGCTCGCCCGCCGGCTGGTCGTGCCGCCGCGGCGCGCGGACTGGCAGACCGGCCCCCGGCACATGGACCGCTCTTTACCCGAGGAGATCGGGGCGGACCCGCTGGCCGAGGTCGTCGCGTGGGCGCTGGAGCACCTCCACGAGCAGTTCGACGTGGAGGCGCTGGCCGCGCGCGCGTACATGAGCCGGCGTACGTTCGACCGCCGGTTCCGCTCGCTGACCGGCAGCGCGCCCCTTCAATGGCTGATCACCCAGCGGGTGCTCCAGGCCCAGCGGCTGCTGGAGACCTCGGACTACTCCGTCGACGAGGTGGCCGGGCGGTGCGGCTTCCGGTCGCCGGTGGCGCTGCGCGGGCACTTCCGGCGGCAGCTGGGGTCCTCCCCCGCCTCGTACCGGGCCGCCTACCGGGCCCGCCGGCCGCAGGACGACTCCGAACGGGCGGTGCCGCCGCCCGAGGTGCCTCCGCTGCGCAGCCGGCCGGCCCCGCAGGTGCTCACGCCTCCCGGGAAGGGCGACCCGGAGGGCTACCAGCACGCCACCCGGCTGCCCGAGCAGCCCGGCCGCGGCGAGCCGGGCGACGGGCCGCCGTCGCACGGTCCCCAGCGCGGACGGCTGCGGGCCGGCCGCGGGCTGGGCGCCGCACTGCCGGGTCCACGGGACCGACCCGTAGGGTGAGACGTATGAACGACCGGATGGTGTGGATCGACTGTGAGATGACCGGCCTCTCCTTGGCGCACGACGCGCTGATCGAGGTGGCCGCGCTCGTCACCGACTCCGAGCTCAACGTCCTCGGCGAGGGGGTGGACATCGTGATCCGCCCGCCCGCCGAGGCGCTGGAGACCATGCCCGACATCGTCCGGAAGATGCACACCGCCTCGGGGCTGCTGGAGGAGCTGGACGGCGGCGTGGGCATGGCCGAGGCGGAGAAGACGGTCCTGGACTACGTGCGGGAGTACGTCTCCGAGCCGCGCAAGGCGCCGCTGTGCGGGAACTCGGTGTCCACCGACCGCGGGTTCCTCGCGCGGGACATGCCCGGGCTCGAACAGCACCTGCACTACCGGATCGTGGACGTCTCCTCGGTCAAGGAGCTGGCCCGCCGCTGGTACCCGCGCGCCTACTACAA
Source organism: uncultured Actinomycetota bacterium (assembly GCA_963756705.1). Classification (GTDB taxonomy): domain Bacteria; phylum Actinomycetota; class Actinomycetes; order Streptomycetales; family Streptomycetaceae; genus Actinacidiphila. Next base: position 569,147 of record CAVWOS010000016.1, read on the forward strand.
CAGCCCGGAGAAGAACGGCAACCACCGGGCGCTGGCCGACATCCGCGAGTCCATCGCCGAGCTGCGCTACTACCGCGAGGCCGTCTTCGTGCCGGCCCCCGGGCCGGACACCGACACCTCCCGCGCGATCGCCGCCAAACACGTCCTGCCCGCCGCGCAACACACCGGCGGGGCCGGGCACTAATCGGGGAGCGACCACCTCTCTCCACCCTGTACACTTTTCCTCGCGGCGCCACTCCGAAGGAAAAGCGCCGCTCGTGGTGGGTGTAGCTCAGCTGGTAGAGCACCTGGTTGTGGTCCAGGATGCCGCGGGTTCGAGTCCCGTCACTCACCCTCCGGGAAAGGGCCGTCACTCCGCGCAAGCGGGGGACGGCCCTTTCGCATGGGACCGGGTGGGGGTGGCGGGCCGGGGCGGTGTCTTCGGGCGCGGGCCGCTCCGGGTCATCCCCGCCACCCCCTGCTCGGGGTCGGAAGCGCTCTAGGGCCGGCCGGTCACTGGCCGAAGAGCAGGCCGTACGCCCCCATCGCCATCGCGATGTCCGCCTCGGCCCAGAAGCGGTGGTAGGTGAAGGACGGGGCGGAGCCTCCGTCGAGGTACGCCTGCACCTTCGACCAGTTGGGGTCGTTCTTGTAGAAGGACCGCAGCTCGATGAAGGTCGAGCTGGAGTTGATCTTGTCGCCGTTGGGCATGGTCCCGGTCCATCCGGACGGGACGTACACCGGGTCGTCGAACCGCGAGAAGTCCGCGCGGGTCTCGGGCGTGGCGATGCCCAGCGGGTCCTGGTAGTGGTTCCACATGCCGTCCAGCAGCTGCTTGGCCATCGTCTGGGCGGCGGTGTTCCCCGACTTGGCGGCGTAGTACGACAGCGTCTTGGCGTAGGCCGCCGTGACGCCGAGGTCCGTGCCGTAGGCGGAGACCGTCACGTGCAGTCCGGTGTTCGCGCTCGGGCTGCTGGGGTTCCACGTGGCGGGCGCGCCGCTCCACTGGAGGTCGGACGGGATCTTGAAGGTGCCGTCGGAGTTGATCGTGGTCTGGGACATCGCCCAGGCCACCCACTTGTCGAGGATGCTCTTGGCCCGGGCGTCACCGGTCTGCTGGTAGTACTCGGCGACGCGCTCCATCGACCACGCCTGCATGCCGAACCACTGGTTCGACGGCGGGTCGTGGTAGACGGGCTCCCAGTCGTACGCCATCCCGTAGAAGGTCGGCGTGCCGGACGGCGGCTGTGCGTACGCCCCGCCCCAACTGTTCGTCGCGCCGCCGGCGATGGCGCCCTCGCTGGACTGGAGCCACTGGTAGAACTCCAGCTGCCGGCCGAGGCTGGTGGTCCAGTCGGTCTTGCCGGTCGCCGACTTGGGGGCCATGTTCGGGTCGGTGGTCAACGCGTAGGCGGCCAGCGGGTTCTGGTAGCCGAAGTGCGAGGCGCCGTCACCGATGCGCCACGCCCAGCCGCCGCCGGAGCCGGACGAACCGCCCCAGGCGTAGTACCAGGACAGCAGGTAGTGCTCGCTGTCCTTGCCGCTGCCGGCCGCGCACGTGGTCGGGCTGGTGCAGTTCCCGATCTTCTTGAAGTACTTGTCGAAGAAGGAGTACCGCAGGTAGTCGCCCATCTCGCCGGCCTTGGCCACGGTGGCCTTCACGTCGGCCTCCTTGCCCTGCGCGGAGGCCCAGGTGTCCGCCCAGTAGGCGGCCTGGATCGCACGCGCGTCGGCGTCGGGGGCGTCGGTGTACTTCCACTGGGCGGCGTAGTTGGAGTCGCCGGTGAACAGGTCCAGGTACCCGTGCGTGCCGCCGTACTTGAAGGTGTCGCAGGTCGGCTGGGGCACCGTCTCCCAGACCGACTCCTGCGAGCCGCGCTGGAAGGTGTTGATGTACGACGGGCCGTCCGCCGTCGGGCCCGCCTCGCAGCCGCCACCGGGCGTGTCACCGTAGCCGTAGACGTTGTCCACGTCCTCCAGCCAGTGCATGCCGTAGATGTCGTCCGTGCCGTAGGCCGACTTCAGCTCGCCCGCGATCGGGTCCTGGCCCACCGGCACGCTGCTGTCCAGCTGTGACGGGTACTGCGAGGGCAGGTCGTGCTCCGGGGCGTACGTGGCCGGGGAGCTGGCGTTGTAGAAGCTGTTGGTCGGCTGGTCGGCGTGGGTGGGGATCATGTACTTCTCCATGGTTCCCCAGGCCGCGTTGAACTTGCTCCAGTCCTGGGAGACCTCGCCGTACATGGCCTGCAGCCAGATCATGTACGAGTACGCCTCGGACGTGGTCTCGTGACCGTAGTCCGGGGCCTCCACGATGAGCGTCTCCACCGAGTGGTAGGGAATGCCCTCCGGCGAGAAGTAGCCGTTGGACGGGTCGGTGATCTTCCCGTACAGCGACAGGAACCGCGCCGCGTAGTCGCCGGTGGCGGCGAGTTCGGTGACCGTCACGTCCGCCTTGGAGTAGCCGGTGGCCGTGGCGCTGAAGGTCGCCGCGCCCGTACCGGTGCTCGCCGCCGCGACGGTGACGTTCTGCGCGGTGCTCCAGTTGGAGGTGGTGAAGGTCAGGCTCGCCCCGGACTGCACGCTCAGGCCGGTGTTGCCGGCCGAACGCGCCACCGAGACCGTCACGTTGGACGACGGGGCGCTCGACAGCTTCAAGCCGAAGGTGCCGGTCTTGCCCTGCTGCACCGACAGTTGGGTCGGTGAGGCGACGATCGACGGCCCGGAGGCGACGTGCACGCCCACCGGGGTGGACTCACCGCTCGCGCCGAGCGAGTCGTACGCCTTGGCGTAGAGCGAGTAGTCGCCGGCCGGCACGGACGCCCAGTTGAAGGTGTACGGCGAGGTGGTGTCGGTGCCCAGCAGCGTGGTGTCGCTGTAGAACTCCACCTTGGTGATCGTCGCGCTGTCCGCGGCGACCGCCGTGGCGGCCAGCGGGATCGTGGCGCCCGCGGTGTACGTGGCGCCGGAGGCGGGGCTGGTCAGCACCGGCAGCGGCGGCTGGTGCGCGCCGGAGCAGACGGTGCCGTTGACCGTGAAGGCGGTCGGCGCCGTGTTGGTGCCGCTGTAGTTGAAGTTGGCACTCGCCGTGACGTTGCCGCCGCCGGCCGCGATTGTCTTGTTCCAGTCCAGGTTCTTGACAGTCACGTTCTGACCGGATTGCGACCAGGTGCCGTTCCAGCCGCTCTGCAGCGTCTGGTTGCCGGAGTACGCGTACGTCAGGGTCCAGCCGTCGATCGCCGTGCTGCCGAGGTTGGTGATCTTGGTGTTGGCGGTGAAGCCGGAGCCCCAGTCGTTGACCGAGTAGTCGACGCTGCACTGGAGGCTGGCGGCGTGTGCGACCGAGCCGCCGGCCACCGTCATGGCGAGCGGCACGGCGAGTGCGGCCGCGAAGGCCGTCACCAGCCTGCGCAGCCGCTTCCCGAATGGTCTTCCTCTGGGCATGCGAGAGGTCCTCCTCGCGGTTCGTTGTGGGGGGGGGTTGCCAAGCATGGGAGAGCATGGGGGTGCATGGGGGGTGCATGGGGGGTGCATGGGGGGAGCGAACCAGTGGGAGCGCTCCCACCATCGAGCCGCAGCCGATGACTGTCAAGGGGCAGTCAAGAGTCAAACGGAAAATGGGTGTTCAGGCCGGTAAGGAGGCCCCCGCGCGCCCTCAGCCTTCATCAGTCGACGGCACGTCACCCGTCACCTCGGCCCCACCCCTACCGGCGGCGCGCCCGAGCCGCTAGGGTCTGCGGCGGACCAGTGGGAGCGCGTCCACGCATTCACGCTTGCCTTCACCTCTCGTGACAACCGTGAACCTCCTCATCCCCCACACCTCGAGGAGTCGCTCATGCGACGACCCACGCGCACCGCGGCGCTCTCCGTCGCCGCCGTGACCGCCGCGGCGGCCGCGACCGCGCTGCTACCCGCACTCGGCGCGGGCTCGGCCGGCGCCGCAGCTCCCGCCTGTTCCGTCGTGTACTCGGTCACCAACCAGTGGGACACCGGGTTCCAGGGCAACGTCGTCATCACCAACAACGCGGCCCCCACGACCAGTTGGAACCTCGGCTTCGACTTCTCCGGCGGCCAGAAGGTGACCCAGGGCTGGAGCGGCACCTGGACCCAGTCCGGCACCACCGTGAACGTCGCGTCGGAGTCGTACAACGGCGCGATCCCCACCGGGGGCAGCGTCAGCGCCGGCTTCCTGGGCAGCTGGTCCGGCGCCAACCCCGGCCCGACCGTCTTCCGGCTGAACGGGACCACCTGCAACGTCGACGGCACCACTCCCCCCACCACGCCGACGACGACCCCGCCCACCACTCCCCCGACCACACCGCCGGTCGGCGACCCCGCACCGCCCAAACTGCACGTCTCCGGCAACGCGTTGGTGGACTCCACGGGCAAGCAGGTGGTGCTGCACGGCGTCAACCGATCCGGCACCGAGTTCGCCTGCGCGCAGGGCAACGGCATCTTCGACGGGCCGGTCGACGACACCGCGATCAGCGCCATCACCAGCTGGAAGGGCGTCAACGCGGTCCGCGTGCCGCTCAACGAGGACTGCTGGGAAGGGCTGTCGTACGTGCCGGCGGCCGACGGCGGCGCCAACTACATCGCGGCGATCACCGGTTGGGTCAACCGCCTGCTCGCGCACGGCATCACGCCGATCGTCGAACTGCACTGGACGCACGGCACCTACACCGGCAACTCGGCCGGCTGCTCGGACGTCAACGCGACCTGCCAGAAGCCGATGCCGGACTCCCAGTACGCGATCCCGTTCTGGACCAGCGTGGCGAACGCCTTCAAGTCCAACACCTCCGTGGTGTTCGACCTGTTCAACGAGCCCTACCCGGACCGGGCCACCTCCACCTCCGAGCAGGCGTGGACCTGCTGGCGCGACGGCGGCACCTGCCCGGGCATCGGCTACGACGTGGCCGGCATGCAGGACCTGGTGGACGCGGTGCGCGGCACCGGCGCCAAGAACGTGATCATGCTGGGCGGCCTGGCCTACTCCAACGACCTGACCGGCTGGCTGGCGCACAAGCCGACCGACGCCACGGGCAATCTCGCGGCGTCGGTGCACGTCTACAACTTCAACACCTGCTCGTCCTCCTCCTGCTGGGACTCCCAACTGGCGCCGGTCGCCGCGCAGGTGCCGCTGGTCGCCGGCGAGACGGGCGAGAACACCTGCGCCCACTCCTTCGTGGACACGTTCATGAACTGGCTGGACGCGCACCACCTGTCCTACCTCGGCTGGACCTGGAACACGTGGGACTGCTCGTCGGGCCCGTCGCTGATCTCGTCGTACGACGGGACGCCGACGAACTACGGGCTCGGGCTCAAGAACCACCTGGCGTCGTTGAGTTGACGCCCGCGCCCGGGGGTCGCGGCCCCCGGGCACCTCGGACCGGGGCGGTCCCGTGCATGGATGGCGTGCACGGGGCCGCCCCTCTTCACGCCGCTTCGCACCGGGTGTGCCGACGGCCGTGCAGCGTTCGGGAGTCGAAACCCGGGGAGGGGCAACCGGCCATTATTGTGCGACTCATTGACGCGGCCGTAAGGGCCTTGTAAACATCACAGCGCGAGAGAGCGCTCTCACGACCGCTCCGCCGACAGCTCCGTCACGGCCCCCACCCGGTTGAAGGAGAACCCATGTCAGGCACCGATTCCGCGCTGGTGCGCCCGTCGCCGTCACGGCACGACAGATCCCGGACGTACCTCGTCCTCACCCTGCTGCTCGCGCTGCTGGCGGGGCTGGCGCTCGTCGTCACCTCGCAGTCCCCGGCCGGGGCGCTGCAGCCCGCCGCGTGCGGCACCGACAACGCGGCCCTGAACCGTCCGGCCAGCGCCTCCTCCACGGAGAACGCGAGCTTCCCCGCCTCGGCGGCCTTCGACGGCAACACCGGCACCCGCTGGTCCAGCGCCTTCAGCGACCCGCAGTGGATTCAGGTCGACCTCGGCTCCTCGCTGCCGGTGTGCGGCGTCGGGCTCAACTGGGAGGCGGCGTACGCCACCGCGTTCAAGATCCAGGTCTCGAACGACGCGAGCAGTTGGACCGACGTGTACTCCACCACGACGGGAACCGGCGGCGTCCAGAACCTGACGGTGAGCGGCACCGGCCGCTACGTGCGGCTTTCCGCGACCGCGCGGGCGCTGCCGTACGGCGACTCGCTGTGGGAGTTCGCGGTCCACCTCACCGCGGGCTCGACCCCGCCGCCCACGAGCCCCCCGCCGTCCGACGCGTTCTGGGGCGACACCAGCAAGATCCCGGCCGCGCAGAACGTGCTGGAGATCGCGATCCTGAACCGCACGAACGGCCAGTACCCCGACAGCCAGGTGTACTGGAGCTTCAACGGGCAGACCCACTCCATCGCCGACCAGCCGTACTTCGACATGCCGGCCAACTCCTCGGGGCGGATGTACTTCTACCTCGGGTCGCCCACCAGTCAGTACTACGACTTCATCGAATTCACCATCGGCGCGGCCCAGTTCAACGGGAACACCACCCGGGTCGACGCCTGGGGCCTGCCGCTCGCGATGCGGCTGCACACGCACGACGGGTACGACGTGCAGGTCGGTGACAGCCAGGACCTGTTCAACCAGAGCCGCGACGCCACGTTCCAGCAGTTCCAGAACGCGGTGCCGACGCAGTTCAAGGTGCTCGCCCAGACGCAGGCGCCGTACCGGATCATCGCGCCGGGCAGCGACCCGAGCTTCCGGGCCGGCGGGGCGAACGCCAGCTACTTCACCTCCTACGCCCAGTCGGTCGGCGTCAACGAGCCCACGTCGAACATCTTCGGCTGCGCCGGTTCGCTGGCGGGCAACCCGAACATGTGCGCCGCGCTCAACCGGCACACCGCCAACCTGCCGTCGGCCCAGCAGCAGGACCCGACGAAGTTCTACACCGGCGGCGACCCGGCCAACTGGTACGCCAAGTTCTGGCACGACCACGCGATCAACCACCTGGCGTACGGCTTCCCGTACGACGACGTGGCCGGCCAGTCCTCGTACATCTCGCACGCCAACCCGCAGTGGCTCGAGGTCGCGGTGGGCTGGTGACCCGCTGACCCCCTGAACCCGTTCCCGCAGCCCCCACATCCCCCCACACATCCCCCCACAGGAACCGCCGGGGGCGGGACCGCGCTCCGCGGCCCGCCCCCGGCGGTCCGCCGTCCGGCCGCGGGCGGCCCGGCGGCGGTGTTCCGGCAGGTGGACGGGGGTTGACCGCGGGGAGGGGGGCGCCTACGTTGGCAGACATCTGACGTCTGATGGGTGGGATGGGATGCCGCTTTCCGATGAGATCGCCGAGGGGATCCTGAGCGCGATCATCAAGGGGGAGTACGGGCCCGGGACGCTGCTGCCGCCGGAGGGCGAGCTGGGCGAGCGGTACGGCGGGAGCCGGCTCACCGTGCGCGAGGCGGTGAAGGTGCTGCGGGCGCAGAACGTGGTGCGGATCCACCACGGGCGCGGGACGTACGTGAACCCGCCGGACCGGTGGACCGCGATCGAACCGCTCATCCGTGCCGAGGCGGCGGCGCCGGGCGGCGGCATGGTCTCCGAACGACTGCTGGAGGCACGGCGGTTGATCGAGGTCGGCGCCGCGGAACTCGCCGCGGTCCGCAGCACCGGGGCGCACCTGGCCGAACTCGCCGTGCTGCTCGACGCGATGAGGGAGGCGGCGCGGGCGCACGACACGGAGGCATTCGTGGACGCCGACCTCGCCTTCCACGACACGGTGGTACGGGCGACCGGGAACGCGTTCGTGCCGCTGCTCTTCGAGCCGTTCGGCCGGCTGCTGGTGGAATCGCGCCGGGAGACCTCGGCCGTGCCCGAGATCCGCGCGCACGCGATCGAGCACCACGCGCGCATCCTCGACGCGCTGACCGCCCGCGACCCGGACGGGGCCCGCCGGGCGATGGACGCCCACATGACGCAGACGGCCGAGGACCTGCGCACCCACGTGCGCGCGTCGCCGCGCCGCACCGGCTGACCGCTCGATCCCCGTGCCGGCCGGGCCCGTTCACGGCCCGGCGCGCAGCCTGATCCCGCCCCGGCCGCCCGACTCGAACGCCGCACCCGCACCCGCACCCGCACCCGCACCCAGGAGCCCAGGAAGCCGCCATGGAGCACGTCTCTCCCCCGCCCCCCGCCGCGGGCTCCGCAGCCGCCGCCGTGCCCGAGGGCCCGGTCCCGGCCGACGACCTGCTCGCGGGGCTGCCGCCGGTGCGGCCGGTGAGCGCCGCCGAGGTGGACGCGGCCCTCGCGGGCGGCCCGCGCCTGGTGGTGCTGGACGACGACCCGACCGGCACCCAGACGATCGCCGGCCTCCCCGTGCTCACCGACTGGTCGGTGGACGACCTGCGGTGGGCGCTGCGCCAGGACAGCGCGGCCTTCTTCGTGCTGACCAACACCCGCAGCCTCGCGCCCGCCGACGCCGCCGCCCGCAACCGGGCCGTGGTCCGCGCCCTCGACGAGGCCTCGCGCGCCGAGGGCGTGCCGTACGTGATCGCCAGCCGCGGGGACTCCACGCTGCGCGGCCACTTCCCGCTGGAGACCGACGTGCTGGCCGAGGAGTCGGCGGCCGTGGGCGCGGGGGTGTCCGGCGGGGTGCTCGTGGTCCCGGCCTACATCGAGGCGGGCCGGATCACCGTGGACGCGGTGCACTGGATGCGCACCGCGCGGGGCATGCTGCCGGTCGGGCAGGGCGAGTTCGCCCGCGACGCCACCTTCGGCTACCGCAACTCCGACCTGCGGGCCTGGATCGCGGAGAAGTCCGGCGGGCGGATCGCGGCCGGGGACGTGCTGGCCGTCACGCTGGCGGACCTGCGGACCGGCGGCCCGGACCATGTCGCCGACCTGCTGGGCGCGTTGGGGCCGGGCCGGTACGCCGTCGCGGACGCGGTGTGCGACGACGACCTGCGGGTGCTCGCGTTGGCCCTCGCGCGGGCCGAACAGCGGGGCGTACGACCGCTGTACCGGGTCGGCCCGTCCTTCGTGCGGGCCCGGGCCGGCCAGGCCGCCCGGGCTCCGCTCACCCCCGCCGAACTGCCGCGCACGCAAGACGCGGCGCCGCACGGCCTGATCGCCGTCGGCTCCCACGTGAATCTGACGACCCGTCAACTCGCCGTGCTGCGCACCCGCGAGGGCGTCGCCGAGTGGGAGCTCGACGTGGCCGCGGTCCTCGATCCGGCCCGCCACGACGGACACGTCGCCGAGACGGCGCGGGCGGTGGCCGCGGCGCTGGACCGTACCGACGTCGTGCTGCGCACCAGCCGCGAGCTGGTCACCGGCGCGGACGCCGACCAGAGCCTGGCGCTGTCCCGGCAGGTGTCGGCGGCGCTGGTGGAGACCGTCCGGGCGGTGACCCGTGCGCGCCGGCCCGCCTTCGTGGTGGCCAAGGGCGGCATCACCTCCAGCGACATCGCCACCGGCGCGCTCGGCATCCGGCGGGCGTGGGCCCGCGGCACCCTGCTGCCCGGCATCGTCTCGCTGTGGCAGCCGGAGTCCGGGCCGAGCCACGGCGTCCCCTACGTGATCTTCGCGGGCAACGTCGGCGACGACGACGCGCTCGCCGACTGCCTCGACCTGCTCAGGAGCCACTGATGTTGCCGCACGGAACCGACGCCCTCACCCGGGCCGACCGCGAGGGGCGCGCGCTGCCCGGCTTCGTGGCGTACAACCTGGAGACGGTCCAGGCGATCGTCGCCGCGGCCGAGGAGACCGGGCGGGACGTGCTCCTCCAGGCCGGGTCGAGCGCCTTCAAGCACGCCGGGCGGGACGCGCTGGCCGCGATGGCCGTGCGCGCGGCCCGCGAGAGCGAGGCGGCGGTCGGGGTGCACCTCGACCACTGCCGGGACCTGGCCGAGATCGACGCGTGCGTCGAGGCCGGCTACACGTCGGTGATGATCGACGGCTCGCACCTGCCCTTCGCGCAGAACGTGGCGCTGACCCGGGCGGCGGTCGCCCGCGCGCACGAGGCGGGCGTGTGGGTCGAGGGCGAACTCGGGTCGCTCGCCGGGGACGAGGACGTCTCCACGGGGGCCACTGCCGCGGGCGGGGCGATGACCGACCCCGGGCAGGCGGCGGAGTTCGTGGCCGCGACCGGCGTGGACGCGCTGGCCGTGGCGGTCGGCAACGTGCACGGCTTCACCGCCGAGCCCATCGTGCTCGACCTCGACCGGATCGCGGCGATACGGGACCGGGTGGGCGTGCCGCTGGTGCTGCACGGGGCGTCCGGGATGCCCGAGGAGCAGCTGCTGGGCGCGCTGGCCCGCGGGGTCGCGAAGGTCAACGTCAACGCGGAGCTGCGCCGTTCGTACCTGCTGGCCGTCCAGGAGCGGTTGCCCGCCGCCCTGCCGGGCTCCGACACGGTCGCGCTGTGGTCCGCCGGGCGCGCCGCCGTGACCGCCACGGCCGTCCGGCTGACCCGCCTGCTGTCCGCACCGGCGGACCGGGCGGCCGGGGGCCGCGCATAGGCTGTTCGGATCGGTGGATGTGTACGGCTCAGGAACCGGAAGGACGGCGCGATGCGCGCGACGACGCTGCTCCCCTGGGGCACCGAACTGGCCGAGTCGCTGATCGACTTGGCCGTGCCGCACGAGAACGTCGACTTGGTCCTCGCCGCCCGCGCCGCGCTCGCCCGCGACCCGGGGCTGGTCCGCCGCCTCGCCGAAGCGGTGGACCTGTTCGCCGGGGCCCTGGGCACGGTGCCGGCCGGGCGGGACGACCAGGGGACGCGCGACCTGCCGGAGTCGGCGCAGGAGCCGGCGCACCCGTGGTTCGCGACGCTCGTCTTCGCGGCCACGGCCCCGCACACCCGGGCGTACCACCGGGAGCGGGGCGTGCCCGAGGACGTGTCCCGGCGGACCCTGACCGACCTCGGCCGCCAGATGGCCGTGTACCGCCGGAAGTTCGGCACGCCCGGGCTCGGCAACACAGGCTGGCTCAGCCTCCATTTCCGGGGCCTGCTCTACCAGTTGGGGCGGCTGCAGTTCGAACGGGCCCGGCTGGGCGGGCGCATGGGGCGGGGCGTGGCCGCGGCGGGGGTGGCGACCGGGCCGGACGGCCTCGCCCTCTCCGTGCACATCCCGGACTTCCAGGGACCGTTGACGCCCGAGGCGTGCGACGACTCACTGGCCCGGGCCCGGGAGTTCTTCCCCAGGTACTTCCCCGACGAGCCCTTCCCCGTCGCCGTGTGCCACTCCTGGCTGCTCGACCCCCAACTCGCCGCGTACCTCCCGCCTGAGGCCAACATCGTGCGCTTCCAGCGGCGTTTCGCGCTCGTCCCGCGCGAGGAGGAGCCCGACGACCGCGGCCCGGTCGGCTTCGTCTTCGGCAATCCCGACCTCCCGGTCGCCTCGCTCCCCCGGGACTCCGCGCTCCAGCGGGCCGTCGGCGACCACCTGCGCTCCGGCGGCCACTTCCGCCCCGGGCACGGCTGGTTCCGCTTCCCGGCGCGGTAGCCGCGCGCGGACCGGAGCCGTGGCGCCCCTGCGGACCGGCGCCGTACTCCCCGCGGAACCGGCGCCGGGTCCCTCCCGCCCGTGCCGGGCCGCTCCCGGGAGAATCGGGGGATGGATTTCTTCTGCCTCCACCGCGACCGGCCCGGCTCCCTGCCGCTGCGCGAGGAACTCCTGGAGGAGCACTGGGCGTACATGGACCGTTTCGGGGAGCGGATGATCGCGCGCGGGCCGACGTACGGCGCGGACGGCGCGGACGGGGAGGCGCCGACCGGCAGCGTGCACGTGCTCGACCTGCCGGACCCGGCGGCGGCGCGGGCGTTCGCCTTCGACGAGCCCGGCTACCAGGCCGGAGTGTACCGGGACGTCCTCCTGCGGCGGTTCCGCGACCTGCTCGGGCGGACGATGTGGGACTTCCCCGGCGGCTCCGTCGGCGGCGACCGCCACCTCGTCCTCGGCCTCGCGCCCGAGTCCGGCGACGGGCCCCGTCTCCCCGCGGACCGCGACGAGTTGATCGCCTTCGGCGCGCTCCTGTCCGACGACGCCTCCACGTGGGTGGGCACGGCCGCGCTCCTGCGCGCCCCGGGCCCGGACGCGGCGCTCACCGTGCTCGCCGGTCACTCCTACGCGTCCGTGGAGGTCCACGGGTGGGAGTTCGGCGGCCGCCGGTAGGGGCCGCGCGGGTACGGGCGTGGGCGTTGTCGAGGTGTGTTGTCGGAGGGCGGGCCTAGACTCGGCGCATGACCGTGGTGGATGAGCAGGGTCGGCCGGAGCCGCCGATCGGGGACGACGAGGCGGGGACGCTCCAGGGATTCCTGGACTTCCACCGGGCGACGCTGGCCTGGAAGTGCGCCGGGCTGGACGCCGAGGGCATGGCGGCGACGGTGGGGCCGTCGACGATGACGCTCGGCGGCATGCTGAAGCACCTCGCGCTGGTCGAGGAGCACTGGTTCGCGCGCACGCTGCGCGCCCGGGAGTGGTCGGCGCCGTGGGACACGGTGGACTGGGACGCGGACGCGGACTGGGACTGGCACTCCGCCGCGCAGGACACGCCCGAGCAGCTCATCGCGCTGTGGCAGAGCAAGGTGGAGCTCTCCCGGGCCATGGTCGCGGAGGCGCTGGCGGACGGCGGCGGGCTGGAGCAGGTGGCGGCCAGCCCCTGGGCCGACGGCCGCGCGCCCAGCCTGCGCTGGATCCTGCTGCACATGGTCGAGGAGTACGCGCGGCACAACGGGCACGCGGACCTCATCCGCGAGGCGATCGACGGCAGCACCGGGGAGTAGCGGCAGCGCCGGGGAGTGGCCACCGGCCCCGGCCCCCGGCCTGCGGCTTGCTCCGGCGGAGGCCCGGGGGAGCTTTTCCGCCCGCCCCGACAATCGCGCCGACAATCGTTCGAAGGCGGCTCGGCCCATGGCGAGAATGGGCCGATGCCGCAACTGATCCTTCCGCACGTACGCCTCCGCACCTCCTTCCTCGCCGCCATGGCCGAGTTCCGGGCCGAGGGCAGGGGCGGGCCCGGGGACGACTCGATGGTCGGGCGCGACCTCGCACGGTACGGCGCCACGTGGAGCGACCCGGAGGTCTTCGCGCGCTACGCCGAGGCGCTGCGGGCCGACGCGCGGGAGGACGCGGACCGGTCGGACGGCCGCGTGCCGGCCACCAACCTCTGGTACGCCGAGGGCGACACGTACCTCGGGCGGCTGTCCGTCCGCCACCGCCTCAACCCGCTGCTCCTGGCGTGGGGCGGCCACATCGGCTACGACGTGCGCTCCTCCGCGCGGCGGCGCGGCCACGCGACGGCGATGCTCCGGGAGGCGCTGCCCGTGGCCAAGGGGCTCGGCATCGACCGCGCCCTCGTCACCTGCGACCCGGGCAACGTCGGCTCGCGCAAGGTGATCGAGGCGTGCGGCGGGGTCTTCGAGGACGAGCGGAGCGGGAAGCTGCGCTTCTGGATCGCGCTGGACGAGGTGGCGGCCGCGCCGGTGCGGTGACGGCTCGCGGGAGCGGGGTGAACCCCCTGCCACCTGCGCAAGAACCCCGGCGTGGGGTCGTCCGTTCGAAGCGCCCACCGACAAGGTGACGAAATGTCTTGATTTTGTAACATGGAGCGATTCGCCCATTTCTGCCGGACTTCGGACGGCAACAGTGGTGCCCTCGGCAAAACGCCGGGAACACGCACCGATCGGGCACGGTGTCACCGCCGCGCCCCAGTCCGAAGGGGGACTGCTTTGTCGCAATTGTCCCGTTTCACCACCCGCCTCAGCGCCACGGTCGCCGCAGCCGGCGCCCTCCTGGCGGCGGCTGCGCTTCCGGCCGCGGCCGCCGACCACCACCGCCACCACCCGCAGCGTTCCGCGGTGGTGCTGGGCGCGGTCCAGTACAACAGCCCCGGCCGGGACAATCACTCGAACCGCTCCCTCAACGCGGAATGGGTCACCGTCACCAACACCGGGCGCGGCGCGGTGAACCTCAGCGGCTGGACGCTGTCGGCGACCGACCGCCACACCACCTACCGGTTCGGCCAGCTCCGGCTGGCCGGCCACGCCTCGGTGCGGATCCACTCCGGCGTCGGCCACAACACCACACGCGACCTCTACCAGGACCGCCGCTACTACGCGCTGAAGAACGCGTCGGACACGGTGACCCTGCGGGACGGCCGCGGCCACGTCGTGGACACCGAGTCGTGGGGCAGCCGCCGGCAGCACGGACACACCAACCGCCACGGCGGCGAGCACCGCGGCGGCCGTCACTGACCCGACCGCGGTCCTGAGACCCTGGCACACCGTCGTCGTCGCGGCCGCCAGGTAGGCGGGGTGGGACCTGAGTCCCACCCCGCCGTCACGTCTCAGCCCTCGTACGCGGCGTCAACGGCCTCCGGCGCGTCCGGCGCCACCAACTCGACCTCGAAGCCGTCCTCGTTCTCCAGGTACGCCGCGCAGTGGCCCTCGCCCCCGGCGTACGGATGCCGCTCCGGGAACATCAGCCGCCAGCCGTGCCGCGCGCCCCGCACCGCCAGCCGCTCCGCCTCGGCCCGGTCCGCCACGTGGAAGGCGAGATGGTTCAGCCCCGGCCGGCACCGGTCGTACGTGTCCGCGCTCATCGCCGGCGACTCCTCCACCACGACGTACGTCGCCCCGAGCCGCCAACTCCTCCCCGCTCCCCACTCCTGGAACACCTCGTACCCGAGCTCCCCCAGCAGCCACCCCCAACTCCCCACCGCCCGCCCCAGGTCCGGCACCCACAACTCCACGTGATGCAGCGCCCCGCGCTCCGACCGGCTCATGGGGCTCATCTTCCTGGTTTCTGGGCGCGTATCCATGGATGCCTGAACCAAAGGGGTCCATGGCCGCCTGCCCGAGGCCGCACAAGGTCTGACGCCAGCGGATACCCCGCACAACGATTGCCGTCACAACTCGCGAAATAGCACAAGTCCCCCTCGTACGGGTTCGGCCGCCCCGAACTCTGGCGGACGGCGAACCCCCATGCCTAGGCTGCGGCGGCATGAGGGACGGCGGCTGGGACCGTCTCGCGGCGATGGGTGCGACAAGTGGATGGCTACTCCACGCGCGGGAAGTTAGTGCGCGACCGCATTCCACAGATCATCCGCACGGGCGGCGCCGAGCCGATCACCTACATCGCGAGCCCGGAGGAGTACCGCAGCAGACTGCGGGACAAACTGGGCGAGGAGGTCACGGAATTCCTGGCCTCGGACGACGCGTCCGCTCCGGAGGAACTCGCTGACGTGCTGGAGGTCGTACGTGCCATCGCGGCACAACTGGGCGTAGACGCAGATCAGTTGGAGAAGATCCGCCGGACCAAAGCCATTGAGCGGGGAGGTTTCGCCGATCGGATCATCTGGATCGGCAACCGCTGAATCCGTCCCCTATGGCACCTTGGGTTTGACCAGAACCGCGTGGCAGACGCCGGGAAGTTTCATTCCGGGGGCATGAGTGGCCGGAACGAGACCGGCTCGCCGGGCGAGTGCCACTATCTCCGGCGTGTCGAGCCCGCGCTGGAACGTCCCGCGGCTTCGACTGGACCAGAAGCCGTCGTGATGTGACGACCAGCCGTTGGCGCCTGCGAACGTGCTGATCTCCTCGGGAGATCGAGTCACCACTACGACGTGCCCGCCAGATCGGACATAGGACGCCGCATCTCTGAGTGTCTGGATTCTCTGCCACGGGTCCGGCAGAACATTGAGGACGAACATCGAGGTGACGAGGTCGAAGCCCCGGCGCTGCGGGCGGGGCCAGCCGAAGCCGTCGTGCGGGTCGTAACCCTCGGCGTCCAGGCCCAACGCGCGGTAGTGAGCGACGTCCGCGCCCCGGCCGCAACCGTGGTCGAGGACGCTGGTGGCTTTCAGGGCGGGTATCAGGTACCGGGTGACGGCCCTTGCGGCCGGCGAGGGGGACGGACGGCTCATCGCGGTTCGATGCGGCCGGTAAACCGTCTGCTCCTGTTTGTGCGGGTAGCCGCTGGTCAACTCTCCGAGTGCGAAGAGGACATCGTCCGGCTCTGCGGTCGGCATCGTGACAGGCAGGTCGATCAGGAGGGCGGAGTGGTCGGTGAAGTCTCTCGGCCCGCTGCGCACTGCCGTGTCCACGGTGACCGTCGTGCTCCCGGTCATGTGGTCGCTGAGAAGAGCCAGATCGCAGCGGAAGCGGCTGCACCGGCCGGAGAAGACCCGTTCGAAGGTGAACTCCGGCTCCACGTGTGCGGTGGTGTCGACCAGCCCCGCACTCAATATCAGGCGGCGCAGGGCCGTTCGCTCCGTCTCGGTGGTGAAGGTGCTGATCTCGTCACCGAACAGCCCGTCCTCCTGACGCGGGGAGAGGTTGAAGTCCCCGCAGATCAAGAGGGGTCGCCCGTTCTCCGAATCGACCATGCGTGCCAGTTCGCCCAGTTGGGCGGTCCGGGTCGCCGACCGGTGTGCGTCGAGATGTACCTGGAGAACGAGCAGCCACTCCAACTCCACACGCTGAACCCAGGTGAACGGCGAGAAGACGCTGGGCGCGTCAAGGTCCTCACTGATCCACGCTCCAAGGTGCCCGTCGCCACCGGCGAAACGGAACCCCACCGGCATGGGCGGCGTCCGATCGGCGGGCTTGTACGGCTCCTGCGCGAGCAGTAGCTGAACGCCCTGGTCCCGCAGCCATGCGGCGAGGTTCGCGCGGGGGACCGTGGAGCCGAGACGCTTGTTGAGATTGACCGAAGCCAGCAGCACGAGAAGTCCTTGAGGTCACAGGGGCAGCGGCCGACCGGAAGCGGCCTCGGTCCGAAAGGCGTCCCAGAGGATGTTCAGTGGGTGGGAGGCGTCGTAGGTGTCGCGTTCTCCCTTGCGGGCAAAGACACCCGAGACCAACTGGAGCACCGGCCGGAAGTCATCGGCCAGCTCGATGAGCCGGAAGTCGTCCCCGGTCGGCAAACGGCCTTCGACTGCCGCTTGGCCGATGGAGCGGGCACACAGCATGCACCCGTAAGTCATGCGGGATCGCAGGAGTGCGAGCCCGTAGTAGATGTCGTCGATTTCCGCAGCGATCTGCAACTGCGATCGGAAGTCGGGCCCGTACCAGCGCTCGACGAAATCGGTGATCACCCCGTTGGAGGGAATGATCAGCGGGAGAGTCCGCAGCCGCTCGCGACCGACACGCCTGACGGCGAGTTCGCGCACCGGCAAATTGGTCAGCAGGGCCAGTCCCTCACGGTGCCACTCGACGAAGTCGTAGTCGGGGGCGACTCGTTCGGCCGCGGTCTCGGCAGCGAGACCCCCGCAGAGCAGATCGACCTGGTTGGAGTCGAGACGTTTCCAGAAGTCCCGGGTCCTTACGTGCACGACCTTCAACTCGACCTCGTACGAAGTCAGTTGCGGAGCCACTCGTTCCCAGACCCGGCCGAGGAATCCCAGAGTGAACTCGGTCGTCCCGACCGTCAGGGTCGAACCCAGCCGGCGACGCGAGTCGGCGATGCCCTGGAGCCAGCCGGCGAAGGTGAGCCGGGCGCGCTCGACGACCTCCAGCCCGGTCGGGGTGAACAGGAAGTCCTTGCCCCTGCCCTGCTTGACCACCAGCAACTCGCCCGTCAGGGACTGGAAGTTGCGATTGAGAATGTCGAGTTGCTTCTGCACGCTGGACTGCTCGCGCCCGAGCAGCTTGGCCGCCCTCAGCGCGGTTCCCGCCTCGCGGACGACGATCAACGTCCGCATCTGGTCCCAGGTCAGGTCCAGGAGGTCAGGTGGGCACGACAGCAGATCAACGGGAAACCCCTCCGGTCCCGGCACCCCCAACGGCCCCGATGGCGATAACGGAACCATCACGCCCCCTCTCTGACGCGGCCCTCATCGGCCCGTGCTGTCCGCATGGCCAGCAGAACTGAACATCTCCGCATTTCATGCCGAGAAAACCTTTAAAAGTCTTATGGGACATATGGATATCGCGCACGATCCTGGGGACCATTTCAGCAGCTGCCTTCGATCTGAAAGGCGATAACCAGAAGTCTGCCCACATCCGGGGGTGAGCCATGCTCTCAGCCAAGACGATCACAGGCATGATCGGCCAGGACGCCCTGGAATGGCAGGGTCCACTCCGCGGGAACGGATTGCTGCTGACACTCGGCTCACCGCTCCAGCCGCTGACCGCGAGCGACACGACCGTGGTCGATCTCACCGATCAGTCGAGCATCGACAGGCTCTACGGCGAGCCGGTCACCGCGTGGGACACCTACGAGTTGGCGCCCGGGGAGATCGTGCTCGGAGGGGTGCAGCACCCCCTGCGGCTGGGCGCCGGCCTGATGGGGGTGATCGGGGGCCTGAGCCACCTTGCCCGAGTCGGCCTTGCCATCCACATCACCAGCCCGTTCGTCCTGCCCGGCTGGCACGGTCACGTGACGCTCGAACTGGTCAACACCGGCCCCGCCACGCTGCGGCTCCACCACGGCATGCCGCTGGCCCGTCTGCTGCTGATCGCCCTCGACGCGCTCCACAGCGGGGACAACACAGGGCCGCACCCGTTCTACGGCCGCGAGGCAGACCTGAAGAGCCGTTATGCCGACGAGTTCTTCGACGACCAGACCGAGAGGTGAACCGTGGACTGCCAGTTCTGCACCGAGTTCAGCACACGCGGGAGTACCACCCGCGTCATCACCGAGACCGCGGGCAGTTGGGTACTGCTGCCCACGGTCGGGGCCCTGACTCCCGGCTACTGCCTCTTCATGCCGTTGGAGCACCTGGACGCCGCCGCCGATGTCGCCCCCGAGGGCATGGAACTGGTCGCCGCTGAGTCGGAGGAGATGCGCACGCTGATCGAAGCCCGCTACGGCCCGGTCGTCCTGGCGGAGCACGGACCACGCGACTGCGAACTCGGCGCCTCCTGTTGCAGCCACTGCCATCTGCACCTGATCCCCGTCCCGGACGTCGACGCCGTCGTGGCCGCCTATCGGAGAACCGGGGGCCTGGGCCGACGACTCCGCTCCCTGGCAGATCTGCCGGCCGTCGCCGACAGCTCGTACCTGTATCTCTCGCCGCGGCGGGACGAGCACTACTACTGGCCCTCCGCCGGTTTCGCCCGCCAGTTCGTCCGCCGGGTCGTCGCCGACCAACTCGGCCTGGGCGCGCAATACGACTGGCGCGACCACCCGTTCACCGCCCATGGGCAGCGCACGCTCGCCGAGTTGTCCGCCGACCTGCGTACCTCTCAAGCCGCATGACGTACGAACGGGGGAACGGCGCCATGACGATGTCCCTGCCCCGCCCGCTGCACGCGCTCACCAGCGACGAGCTCGCAGCGGCGGCCGCGGACCGGCGGTGGCCGAAGTGGCAGAGCATGGCGCTTCTGCACTCGCTGCATGTACCCGTGCTGAACGCCTGTTTGGTTTCGCCTGGGCAGAGCGCTACCGCACTCCGCACCGCCGCGCACATGCTCGCATCCGCAACCGGCAGGAAGAACCTGATGATCCGCTCCGACGGCGGGACGGAGCGGAATCGGTACTACCAGGGCGGCAACACCTTCCCCGTCGAGGAGATCCCGCCCAGGGCTGCCGGGCTGCTGGCCGACGGACGCGCGGTGATCCTCGCCGAACCCACCAACCGGTTCACCAACAAGCTGACGGTATTGATCCGGATGGACCGAAGTGGTCAGGGGTGTCGGGGGTCCTTCACCCTGGAAGCGCTCGGACCCGGCTACGACGTCGGCGACTTGACGCGCGGCCAGATAGCGCCGCAGGTCACCGCCCATCTCGACGACATCGACTGGAACCACTGCGCACAGCCTCGCTGGCACGAATGGCGGTTCACCGGCGATCGCTTCCCGGGTGGCGAAGGGGCCCGCAGACACCGTCGGCTGGAGCGACTGGCCGCAAGAACCCTTGCCGACGGGGGCCAGTTGGTCGGTGGGGGTGGCGCGGAACAGGCCGAAACATGGTTGAGGGAGCAGGGCTTCCTGCACCTGTTCGGACCGCAGCCGACCCGCGCGTCGCTGGCCCCACGCCTCCGCCGCCTGTTCGCGGACGCCTTCGTCATGGCGCTGGCCCACCCCAACCGCAACTGGCACTGTCTGGCCACCGCGTTCTCCGTTCTCGACGGGATGCGGCCACGCGCCCTCTACTGGGACCTGGTCGACGGGGAGCACAAGTACGGTGTGACGGCTCCGACCGCTGCCCGGGGCGAGGAGCACGCCGCGTGAACGGTCCGATCTACCTCGACCACCAGGCCACCACGCCGCTGGACGAGCGGGTCCTGCGAGCGATGCTGCCCTTCCTCACACATGAGTACGGCAACCCCTCCAGTCCGCACGCTCTCGGCCGCCGCGCCGAACGGTCCGTCCGCGCGGCACGGGGTCAAGTCGCTGAACTGGTAGGCGCCACGCGCGAGTCGGAGATCATCTTCACCTCCGGCGCCACCGAGGCCGACCACCTCGCCATCGTGGGCAGCGCACTCGCGGTCCGTCCGTACGGCGGACGCGTCATCAGCTCCGCCGTCGAGCACAAGGCTGTCCTCGCGGCCTGCCAGCGGCTCGTCGGACTCCACAACTACACGTTCACCCGAGTGGGGGTCGACCCGCACGGTCTCGTCCGCCCCGCCGACATCGCAGCCGCCCTCACCACGGACACCGTGCTGGTGTCGGTGATGCACGCCAACAACGAGATCGGCACGGTTCAACAGTTGTCGGAAATAGCGGAGTTAACGTCCCCTCGCGGCATCATCCTGCACACCGACGCCGCTCAGAGCGCCGGGTACGGCCTGCTCGATGTCGAGGAGTCGGGGGTCGACCTCGCATCACTGTCCGCCCACAAGCTGTACGGGCCCAAGGGAGTCGGTGCCCTCTACGTCCGCGGGGGTCGCCCGCTCGCCGCCCAGCAGGCCGGGGGCGGGCAGGAGCGCGGGCTGCGGGCCGGCACGCTCAATGTCCCCGGCATCGTCGGCTTCGGCGCGGCGGCGAACCTGATCACCACGGACCTCGTACCGGCCGCATCCCACGTCAGTGACCTGCGCGACCGGCTTCAGCAGATGCTCCTCACGGCCCTCCCCGGAGCAGTGGTGAACGGCGACCCCGACCGGCGGCTGCCCGGGAACCTGAGTCTCACCCTTCCCGGCATCGAGGCAGCGGACCTGCTCGACCGCATCCCGGACCTCGCGGCGTCGACCGGTTCGGCCTGCAACACCGGGAGCGGCGAACCTTCCCATGTCCTCACGGCGATCGGGCTCACCCGGGATCAGGCCCGCGCCACCCTGCGGCTCAGCCTCGGCCGCACCACGACGGAAAGCGATGTCGAGCGGGCCGCCGAACTGATCACGGCGAGGGCGGCTGCGGGGTGCGGGGGCGGCGGGTGGCGCGGGTGGCGATGCGCGGGGACAGGAGGGATTCGGGGCGGCGGTTGAGGGAGAGGACGGCGAAGAAGGCCGCGGAGACGACCGGGTCGGTGTTGGCGGCGGCCAGCACGCGGGCCATGTAGTCCTGCTGGAGGCGGGCGAGCCGGACCGGCGCGGGGCCGTCGGTGCCCGGGTAGCGGTTGTCCTCGCCGGTGGCGATCGCCCAGGCGGCGCGCGGGCACGACCGGGTCGGAGAGCGGCTCCGCGTCGGCGAGCGCCCGGACCAACTCGGCGGAGCGCAGGGACGCGGCGAAGTCGAGCCAGTCCGACGGGTCGGTGGGCGGCTGGTGTTCGCCCTGGCCGATGAGGGTGACCAGCCAGCGTTCGCCGTCGAGGGGGACGATCACGCCGCTGCGGGGCGACTCGGCGTCGCCCTGGAGGTACATCGCCTGCCAGGGGCGGCCGTCGGCGGACGGGCGCCGGTAGTAGCGGGAGGAGTAGCCGAGGTGGGCGTCGATGCGGTCCGTGGCCGGCGCGGGGTACCCGAGCCGGATCAGCCAGTCGGCGGTGCGGGAGCCGCGGCCGTTGGCGACGACCACGAACTCGGCGGGGAGCGTGAACTCCCCGCCGTCACCGCCCCGTTCGCGCAGGACGACGCCACCGACCGCGCCACCGGCCGCACTCGTCGCCGCACCTGCGGCCGCGCCCGTACCCCCGGACGCACTCCCGGACGCCGAACTCCCGCCCGGGGCCGGCCCGGTCACCTCGTGCCGGGTCATCCACGTGATCGAAGACCGCTCGGCGACCCTGCGCCGCAGCGTCGACTCCAGCGTCTCGCGCGAGACGGACAGGTAGTGCGTGCCCGGGACGCCGTCGAACCACCGCGCCGACGAGAACCAGCGCATCCGCTCGGGCGCGTGCACGACGACCCCGCCCGCCGCTTCGAGGTCGGCGCGCAGGCCCGGCACCAGGTCGTCGAGCACGGCGAGCCCCCGCGACCAGAGGATGTGCACGTGCCGGGACTGCGGGACGCCGGGCCGGAACCGGGCCGTCGCCCCCTCGGGGAACCCGTCCCGTTCGACCACCGTCACGCGCGCGAAGCGCCCGGCCAGCACGTGCGCGGCGAGCAGCCCGGACAGCCCTGCTCCCACCACCACCGCGTGACCCGTCCCGTCGGCCGTCAACGCGGCCTCCCTCCCTCGGCGACTGCGCTCCGTATCATCGCGCACACCACGAGTGAGTGACAGGGCACGTCCGCCGGGCGTCAGCTCGCAGGGGTCGGAATCATCGCCCTGTTGCCGAGGGTGGCCAGGACCGTGCCGTCGGCGCCGTAGACCATGACGACCTGGTCCTCGGACGAAGGGGGCCTGCTCGGCATGAATTGGAGCGGGATGTCGACGTATCCCATGGCGTAACCGGGGTTCCCGGTGAGGGTGACGATCCGCAGCGGGAAGGTGGCTCCGGTGTAGGCGAAGGTGACGGTCATGCGGGCCGGGGTCCCCGTGCCCTTGTAGGTGGCGAAGACGACAGCGACGTGCTTGTCGCCGCCGTTGACGGTGAGGCCGACGGTGTCGTCGCCCATGTTGCCGTCGTCGAGGTTCCGGCTGACCCAGTAGTCGTTCCTGCCGCCCAGGAGGACCTTGGTGGGCTCCAGCTTCATGCGCTGCCCGGCGCCGACGGAGACGGCCTGGCCGGGCTGGACGTAGCGGATCGGGGGGAACGACAGACCGGGCGTGGCGGAGGGCGTCGGCCCGGTGGTCGTCGGACTCCGGGTCGGGCCGCCGTGCGTGACCGCGGACGCCGCCTCGGTGGGGCCCTGGTGGCGGACCATCACCGTCACCCCGGCGCACGCCAGGACCGCGGCC
This sequence comes from uncultured Actinomycetota bacterium, assembly GCA_963756705.1. Lineage (GTDB taxonomy): Bacteria > Actinomycetota > Actinomycetes > Streptomycetales > Streptomycetaceae > Actinacidiphila. The sequence goes on from CAVWOS010000016.1 coordinate 592,231, forward strand.
ACGGCGGGCAGCGTCACCGCGACCCGGCGGCCCCGCCGGCGCCGGCGCGCCCGGTCCGCCACGGCGCCGGGACGCCAGGGCGAGGGCCGCACGCCGGCGGCGGCGCCGCGCAGGGCCTCGCGCACCCGCGCCTCGGGGGTGATGTCCGGGCAGCCGTCGGACGGCTCGGGGTCGAGGATCCGGCCGGCCCCGCCGGGTCCCGTGCCGCCCCCCGCCTGCGGCCCCGCGGCTGCCGCCGCGCCCTCAGGGTCGGGCCCGCCGTCGTACGCTCGCGTGCTCATTCCTCACCTCTGTCCTCACTCTCGGGCGGCCGCCCCGGCCAGTGCCGGGTGCGCCCGCAGTTTCGCCAGGCCGCGGCTGGCCTGGCTCTTGACGTTGCCCGGGCTGCAGCCCAGGATCTCCGCGACCTGCTGCTCGCTGAGGTCCTCCCAGTACCGCAGCACCACCGCCGCCCGCTGCCGGGGCGGCAGTTGGGACAGGGCGTCCAGGAGCAGCGCGCGCTGCTCGACCTGCGCGGTGGCCGGCTCCCGGGGCCGCTCCGGCAGCCAGGGGGTGAGCAGTTGGACGACCCGCCGCTTGCGTAAGCGGCTGAGGTTGTTGTTGATGAGGGAGCGGTGCAGGTGGGCGTCGGGCTCGTCGAGGCGGCGGACCCGCGACCACACGAGGTAGACCTTGGCCAGCGTCGTCTGGACCAGGTCCTCGGCCTCGTGGTGGTCGCCGGTGAGCAGGTAGGCGGTGCGGACGAGGCGGGACCAGCGGACGGCGGCGTAGGTCTCGAAGTCCACGTGCTCGTCGGACGCGGGGTGCCCGGCCACCGCGGGCCCGCCGTGCGCGGGCGTCCGTCCGGCCCGGGGGGCGGCACCCGGCCCCGGTCCCGGGCGCGCGGACGTGCCTCGGACCGGGATCTCGGCGGCCGACGACCAGAGGTCAGAGGCTCGCAAGGACGTGGCCCGCGGCGTCGTAGACCGTCACCTGGGGGAAGGCGCCGGGGCCGGACGTGTCGGGCGCGCCCCACACGTACCCGCCGGCGTACCCCGGGTGCCCGGCCAGCCGCACCACCTGGACGTCGTACGTGGCGCCCTGCGAGGTCACCGTCATCCGGGCCACCTTGCCGCTGCCGATGTAGAGCGGGGCGTAGAGCGTGCCGGTGGAGTCGCCCTGGGTGCGGACGCTCACGGTGCCGGGGGGCTGGTTGCCGTTGGTGACGCTGCTGCAGTTCCAGAGGTCGGGGGTACCGACGCAGCTCTCGCTCCGGGTCAGCTTGAGGTCCACGCCGTGCCCGGTGTCGACCGGTTGGCCCGGCCGCACCACCTGGACACCGCCGGTACCGCCCGCGGCGTACGCCGCCGTCCCGGTGAGGGAGAGTGCGGCGGCGCCGGCGCCCAGGACGGTGGCGGCGAGGATTTCGCGGTAGGACATGTCGCTCCTGTTCGTGCCGTGAGTCGTACGGTCCGCGGGTCGCCCCGCGGGAGCCGCCCCGGTCGCCGGGGCAGACCCTCCGCACGTATTCACTCCGGCCCCGCCGAGGAGGTTGCACGGCGCGCACGGACCACCCGGACTCCCGGCGCGCCCGTACGCGGGCGGGCGTCAGTGCTGGACCAGGCCGCCGATCCGGACGGGGCCGACGTGGCCGGTCGCCGGGAGGTCCCGGGCGAGGGCGAGGCCGACGTCGACCAGGGAGGAGCGGCGCAGAGCGGCGACCTCGGGGATCGGGGTCCACACGGATTCGGCGACGGGGCCGTCCGGTTCGGGCCGCGGCACGCCGCCGGTGATCCGGACCTGGTAGAAGACGCCGACGTTCTGGTGCGTGGCGCCCGCCCACGACTCGGCCGCGGGGATCACCCGGGAGTCGACGCCCAGCAGGCGTTCGACCACCGCGTCGCAGCCGGTCTCCTCGGCGATCTCGCGGATCACCGCGTCGAACGGGTCCTCGGCGTGCTCGACCCGGCCGCCGGGAAGGGTCCAGTTGCTTTTCCCCGAGGGCCCGACCCACCGGGCGAGCAGCACCCGCCCGTCCTCCACGCACACCGCGTACGCCGCCAGCCGGAAGCTCATCTCCCGCGCCCTCCCGCCCTCGTCGTCCGCCCGACCCGTTCGGGACTCAGGAGGATACGGCGCGGGTCCGACCGGGGGCGAGGAGTTTTCACCCGGCACCCGGCACCCGGCACCCGGCACCCGGGCCGCGGGCCGCGGGCAGGGGCCTAAAGCCCGCCGAGGTCCGCGCCGAGCCAGTGCTGCGGGCGCATGCGGATGACGACGTGGTCGCCGAGCTCGGACTCGGCGAAGGACAGGTAGCGTTCGAGCGCCTTCCCGGAGAGGTAGCGGGAGGCCATGACGCGGTGGACGTCGTCCGGGCCGCGGGACATGTCGCTGACCGCCCCCTCGACGGAGACGTAGCGGATGGTCGGGTCGGTGCGTTCGACCAGGAGGCTGAAGCGGCCGGCCGCCCGGATCAGCTCGGCCTTGCGGGAGTCGGCACCGGTGAGGACCCAGGGCTCGCCGCCGGGCTCGTAGGAGAACCAGATCGGTACCTGGAGCGGCCCCCGGCCGCTTCCGGCCGCCACGCTCAGGGAGGCGACGCGGGGCTCGGCCAGGAATGCTTCGCGTTCTTCGCGGGAGAGTGCCATACCGCGAATCTAAGTCAGGTCGCCGGACGCGGCCGGGGTGGAAACCGCAGGTCACGGCCATCAGGGTGAGGGTCCCGGGCGGGGCGGCCGGAGCGGTCGTACGCCGCTGCCCCCGGGGCGCGGGGCCGGGGGCGGCGACGGACCGTCACAGAGCGACCGGCCGCTCGAAGAACGTCTCCAGCACCACCGTCGCCTGCGTCCCGCTGACCCCCTCGATCGCGTACAACCGCCGCAGCACGTCCTGGAGTTGCTCGGTCGTGGCGGTGCGGACCTTCACCAGCAGCGAGGCGCGGCCGGCGACGATGTGCGCCTCCTGGACCTCCGGGATCGCGGCGAGCCGGTCGGCGGAGTCCCCCATCCACGCGGTCGAGTCCACCGTCACGAAGGAGAGGACGCCCCGGTCCACCGCGACCGGGTCGACCTCCACGGTGGTGCGGCGGATCACGCCCCGCTCGCGCAGCTTGCGCACCCGTTCGTGCGCGGCCGCCGCGGACAGGCCGACCGCCTGGCCGAGGGACGCGTAGGGCGTGGCGGCGTCCTCCTGGAGCAGGGCCAGCAGGTGACGGTCGACGGCGTCCACCACGGACCTCCTCCGGGAAAACCCTTGATCGTACGAATCTCGTTCCGCATGATGAGGTGATCACCGTACCGGATTCGGACGGGCCCGCCCGCACCGCACTCCCCTGCCGCGAGGAACACCACGATGACGACCGCCGCCGCACCGCCGCTGTACGAGATCCTCGACGACCGTTTCCGGGCCCGGAAGTGCCATGTGGGGGACTCGTACCTGGAGACGCTGTACACCGGCTGCCGCTGGGCGGAAGGGCCGCTGTACGTGCCCGCGGGGCGCTACACGGTGTGGAGCGACATCCCCAACGACCGCATGCTGCGGTGGGACGAGACCACGGGGTCGGTCGGCGTCTTCCGCTCCCCCGCCGGCTTCACCAACGGCAACACCCTCGACCGCGAAGGCCGCCTCGTCACCTGCGAGCAGGGCAACCGCCGGGTCACCCGGACCGAGCACGACGGCTCGATCACGGTGATCGCCGACCGGTTCGAGGGCAGGCGGTTCAACAGCCCGAACGACGCGGCCGTGAAGTCCGACGGCTCGATCTGGTTCTCCGACCCGGACTTCGGGATCACCACCGACTACGAGGGGCACGTCGCCGACAGCGAGATAGGCGCGTGCCACGTGTACCGGGTGGACCCCGGCAGTGGCGAGGTGCGGCTGGTCGCCGACGGGTTCCAGGGGCCCAACGGCCTCGTCTTCTCCCTCGACGAAAGGGAGTTGTACGTCTCCGACAGCCGCGCGAACCACATCCGTGCCTTCCGCGTCGGGGAGGACGGCACGCTCGACGAGGGGAGGATCTTCGCCGCTTGCGGCGACGGCACCTTCGACAACATCCGCTTCGACAGCCGCGGCCAGCTCTGGGCCGCCGCCATGTCCGGCGGCGTCCACTGCTACGACCCCGACGGCACGCTCCTCGGGCGGCTCAACGTTCCGGAGGTCGTCGCCAACATCCGCTTCGGGGGCGCGCGGCGCAACCGCCTCTTCATCGCGGCCGACACCACGCTCTTCTCGCTGGTCATGGGCGTGACCGGCGCCCCGCCGCTCCCCGGGGCGCACGAGCCCCGCCGCTAGGCCGTGTCCGCCGGGAGGGCCGTGCCGAGGCGGGAGAGCGGGGAGAGGGCCATCGTGAGCGGCGAGAGCGTCATGGCGAGCGCGGTCAGGAGCAGGGTCGTGCGCAGGCCGCACAGGGGGACGAGGAAGCCGCCGAGGAGCGAGCCGAGCGGGGCGAGGCCGAGGCCGGCGACGTTCATGGTCGCGACGACCCTGGCCTGCGTCCGGACCGGGGTGAGGGCCTGGCGGATCGCCATCACGGTGACGTCGACCGTCTGACCGCCCAGCGCGAACACGAAGTTGACCGCCATCAGCAGCGGGACGGTCGTGCCGGCGGCTCCGTGCACGGCCGGCACGCACAGTGTCACCCCGTCGCCGAGCGCGGCGGCGGACACCAGCACGAGGCCGTACCCGAACCTGCGGGGCAGCGCCGCCGCCAGCAGGGACCCGGCCACCGCGCCGGGCCCCGTCGCCGCGAGCACCAGCCCGACGTCCGCGCCCGGCAGGTGCAACTGCCGTGGCAGGAACAGCAGGTAGCCCGTCATGAAAGCGGCGAACGCGCACTGGAACGCGGCGGAGGCCGCGCACACCGCGCGCAACGCCGGGTCCGCGGCGACCAGGTGGAGCCCCTCCCTGATCTGCCGCCGCAGCGGCGGGAGTCGGTCCGCCCGCCCCCGCCCCGTGCCCAACTCCGCGTCGGCCGCGGCGTTCTCCGTCCCCGGGACCTCCTCACCGCGCCGGATGCGGCGCAGCGACCCGGCGGACACCGCGAGGAAGAGCCCGGAGACGAGGGCCGCGCCCGGCGCCGTGAACAGCGAGAGCATCGTGCCGCCGAGGGCGGGCCCCGCGAACTGCGCGGCCGAACGGGTGCCCTCCAGCACGCCGGTGTCCCGGGCGAGCCGGTCGCGCGGCACCAGCCGGACGAGCGACGCCTGGTAGGCCACGTCGAAGAACAGGCCGAGCGAGCCGACGAGGAAGGCGGTCGCCAGCAGGACGGGGAAGCCGAGCAGGCCGAGCACGGACGCGACCGGCAGCGCGGCCAGGGCCACCGCCCGGCCGAGGTCGGCCGCCACCATGACCGTACGGCAGCGGCGGCGGTCCACCCACGCGCCGGCGACGAGCGAGAGCAGCAGCACCGGGGCCTGCTCCACCGCCCGCAGCACCCCCAACTGCCCCGGCCCCGCGCCGAGTACGGCCACGGCGAGCAGCGGCAGCACCACCCGGCCCGCCTGCTCCCCGAGTTGGGACGCGGCCTGCCCGAGCCACAGGCGGCGGAAGTCGGCGTCCTTCCACACACCCGGTGCGGCGGGCGGGCGTTGGGACACGACGGAAGAGGATGCGGAGGAAGAGGAGGAGGAACGGGACGGCACGAGGACCCCTCGAGTCGCTGGGCAGCACAAAGAGAACGCGCTGTGCCGCGGCAGCGGGGCCCGGCCCCGCACAACCCGAGGACGGCACGCGAATGACGGACCGGCGAACCGGCCGGCGACCTTTTACGTCGGCGTCACCGCGTGCCCGTGCGACCGGGCATCTCCCAACTCCTGTCCATTCGAAGGGACTTCCGGCCAGCGTAGCGTGCCACCCACCGCCGCCCTTTATGACGAGCGGTACGAGGACCGGCCGCTCGCCCGGCGGCGGTCAGGGCTCCACTCGTACGCGCCCGGGGACGTCTCGACCACTTCTCGGGGCCAGGTCCGCCGGACGCGGTCCAGCCGGGCGTGGTGGTCGGCGATCCAGTCCTCCGGGGGGCGGATACCGAAGAGCGTGGTCAGGCAGTCCGGGTCGTGGACCTGGACCGACCAGTGGTCCGCGTCGTGCTGGTGCAGGGAGAGTCTCAGTCCGCGGTCGCCGCCTATACCGGCGTCCCGCCCCGGGGCCATGGCGGACAGCCCCCGTTCCCAGGAGTCCAGATCGCCCGGCGAGAGAAGGGTCTCCAGCCGGGCGTCCACGAAGCTCGCCGAGACCAGGACGTCCGCGCACAGGATGTCGTGCGCGGTCAGCACTCCCTCCCGGAACCGCCCCGTGACCCGCACGACGCACCGGTTCGCGTCCTCGTCCACGAGGTGGATCAGGTCCACGGGAGCGGGGGATTCGTTCATGGGGTCGCTCACTTTCGCGGTGCGAGTCATTCCGCGTCGAGGCAGGAGGAGAACTGCGGGGCGCGGCGGGGCCAGGCGCTCATGCCGGGCGAACGCTGACGTCCCCGTCCTCCGTGCCGGAGGCGAGGAGCGCACGGCCGTCGGGCAGTGCCACCGCGGCGACGGACATGCCCGTTTGCGACTCTTCGATCAGGCGGCCGGTCACGGCGTGCCATTGGCGGACGAGACCGCTCTCGGAAGAGGCGATGACGCGGGGTTCGCCGCCGACGTCGACGGAGGTCAGGGAGCCCACCATCTCATCGGTTTCGATCGGCTTGCCGAGCGGTTCCCCGCTCACCGCGTCCCACCGGCGAAGCACCCCGTCGCTGTCCGCGCAGGTGAGTACGGAGACGCCGGAACGGGACACCAGGAGATCGAGATCCAGGGTCTCCGCGGCGACGGCCTCGCTGACGCTAAAGCACTCCCCGGTGGATCCGTCCCACCTGCGAACCGTCCCGTCGTCGCTTCCCGAAGCGATGAGCACGCCACGTCCGGGAACGTCGCCCGCGGCCACGCATTTGACGCTGCTGCAGTGCCCGGCGAGCGGTGTTCCCACCGCTGTACCGCTGATCGGGTCCCACCGATACACCAGGTGATCGTTGCCCGCCCCGACGAGCAGGACCGAACCGTCGGCCGCCACGACGGAGTCGAGTCCCCAGACCGTTCCCAGGGTGAGCTGGTCGGTGTTCTCCATCCGGACGCCGGAGCGTGCGTCCCATCGATGCACACCGACTTCTGTCGCCACAGCCAGGACGTCCCGGCCGTCGGGTGCCTCGACCAGGGCGAGGTCGAAGCACCCGTACCGCAGTTCACCCTCCTGCAGTTCCCAGACCGACTCCCCCGACATCGCGTCCCAGCAGCGAAGGAGATGGTCCGGATTCGCCGCACCGGAAATCAGGACCGTCCGGCCGGACGAGAGACGGCCGAACAGCGGCGGCCACACGATTCCGCCGTGCGCCGCGACGAGGCGGAACCCGCCGTCGTCGCGGGTGACGGACCCGGGGGTCCGCGTCATGGGCGCCGGACGGCCGCGGCGACGGCGGCGGCGATCAGGCCCGCGGCGGCGACGGCGGCGCCCACCCATGTCCAGAAGCGGTCGGGGGAGGAAGCGCCGGGGTGGTCCACCACCAGGCCGACGACGGCCGAGCGCGCGATGGTGCCGTCGTGTTCGGAGAGGTGGGCCCGTGAGTCGATGGCGGTCGCCCGGTGGTCACCGAGGAGGAAGAGCCGGCCCGCGGGCACGGTGACGTCCACCGGGACGCCGGGCATGTCACCGTCCTTCCCCAGGTAGGGCTCGGTCACAGGAGTGCCGTTGACGCTGACCTTCCCGGCCGGGCTGATGGCGACGTGGTCGCCGCCGACGCCGATCACCCTCTGCATGAAGACGTCGTCCGCGCCCCAGTCACGAGCGGAGAAGGTGACCACCTCGCCACGCCGTACGGGCGAGGCGTCGACGCTCCGCACGGTGACGTCGCTGCCCTGCGGATACGTCGGTTCCATCGACGCGCTCGCGACCTGCATCGTCTTGTCGGATCCGGTCCCGCCCGTCGTCACCAGGAGGCTGACCACGGCCAGGACCGCCCCCGCGACCGCGATGCCGAGCGCCACCGCCGGCGGCACCCAACTGCCTGTGCGGCGCATGTCAGGCCTCCTCGAAGAACGGTTCCGGCACGGCCCCCGCCACGGAGTAGGGCCGGAATCCGGGGTCGGTGAGAACCCGGTACAGGAACTCCGTGGCCGTCATCTCGTACCGGTGCAGCCCCTCGGCGTCCTCCATCGACGCGACGACCGGCCAGGCGTCCACCGGGCCCCCGGTGACCTGCCAGAAGAAGAGGTCGCCGGCGCGCGTGGTGGCCCAGGGGATGAGTCCCCCGGTCGTTCCCGGCGCGTGGATCCGGTGCGGCGGGAACAGCTCACCGCCGCCGTCCTCCTCCAGGAGCCCACGCCACATGGTCAGCAGATCCCCGATGAGGGTGTCGTCGGCGCACAGCACCGAGACCGCCTCGGAGAACTCGCCGACGCCGAAGGCCTCGCACAACTGCTTGTAATCGGAGGGTAGTTCGGTACCCAGCTCGGACTCGATCCCCGGCCAGGGCTGCGCGCTGCCGCGCGTGCTCCGGCCGGTGGCGCTCAACAGGGAGTCCACCCGCATCAACGCACACCTCGCTTCTTGTCCATCGGTGTATGGGCAGGTCGGGAGCCTCGGGCCCGGACGCAGGTGCGGACGCTACCAGGCCGCACCTGCGTCCGGACGCCGGGCTACCGGCCCGTCGGCGTATTGGGCAGGCTCCCCCAGCCCTTCTCGCCGGTCGTGATGTCCTTCCAGAAGTAGCCGATGTTGTCGGGGACGAGGCTGTTGCCGCTGTAGTGGGGTGTGACCTCGTAGTACATGGTGTCCCCCGAGTCCAGGCGCGCGGCGACGCCCTTCTCGACCTTGCTCATGGTCACCAGGTTCACCTTCGCGTACTCCGGGGTGAGGTTCCGCCGGTCCTCACCGGTGCCGCCCAGGCGGTTGGCCAGGAGGTGCCCGCGGTGCAGGCCGCGGCCCATGCCGGGCGGCGTCCACAGCGGGTTGCCGTCCGGCGGACGGGGCACCGGAGTGCCCCGGAGCCAGGAGTCGGCGTTGCCCTTGATCTCGCCGGTCTCGCCGTCCACCCAGCCGAAGTCACCGTTCGTCAGGCAGGCCCGGGCACTCTGCGCACGGCCCTGCGAGTCGAGCGGCTGGTAGTAGGCGGCGCTCTTGCCGGACTCGCAGTCGTCCATGTTCACCGGCCAGGTGTCCCCCTGCGCGGACTCCGCCTCGTAGTCCGGGGTGACCAGCAGGCCCTTGGTGTAGTCGGGATCGTTGCGGTCGTAGTCGCTGAGCCCGCTGCCCTGGGGTGCGGAGTTCCAGCCCCAGACGTTGAGGAAGACCCGCTTGAAGATGGCCGCCTCGTCCTCTGCCTCCACCTCCGCCGCGATGTCCTTCAGCTGGCCCAGGAACCAGTCGCTCTGCGTGGTGTCGGCCGGCGGCTTGCCGTCACCGCTCGGACTGTCGCCACCGCCGCCGCCCACCGGCGCCAGCATGTGGCCGTCGAGTTCGATGTTGGTGGTGGGGTTGCCGCCGCCGAAGGCGTAGCGGTTGCCGGTGAGCGGGTTGGTGCTCAGGTTCATGTCGGCGAGGGCGCCGTCGTACATGTCCCTGGTGGTGAAGGTGTTCAGGCCCGGGTCATAGGTCCGGAAGCCCATGTCGTAGTCGCCGGTGGTGGCGTCCCAGCGCTTGGCGTTGAACCGGTAGGCGTTGTAGGGCTGTTTGGTCGGGTCGGTGGTGTCGGGCTTGTCGATGCCGGTGAACTCGCTGGAGTCGTCCGACCCGTACGCGGTGTAGCCGTAGGTGGCCTTGGTCTGGCCGGAGTCGTCGGTGACGGTCTCGACATCGCTGTGGCTGTCGTAGCCGTAGACACCGTCGGTGGTCGTGCCGTCGCTGTTGTGGGTGATCTGCGAGAGCCGCTCGCCCCATGGGCTGTACTGGTACGACTTGGTGAGCTGGCCGGCCACCGTCTCGTCCAGTACCTGGTCGGACAGACCCAGATAGGCGTAGTCGGTGGTCTTGCCGTTCGCGGTCTCGGAGCTGGTGCGGTCCAGCGGGTCGAACGTGTAGTTCGTGGTCGTGCTGGTCCCGCCGGCGCCGGCCTTGGTGTTCTGCACCACGTGGTCGAAGCCGTCGTAGGTGTTGCGTTCGACGACGGTGCCGGCCGAGCTGATGGTGTCCAGCCGTCCGAAGGGGTCGTAGTCGTAGCCGGCCGAGGTGCCGCCGGAGGCGGAGGACTGCAGGCGGTTGCGGTCGTAGGTGTAGGTGGTCGACGCGCCGCTGACGACCTGCGAGACGACGTTGGCGTTGTCGTCGTGGACGTAGGTGTCGGTCGTCGCGCCGTTGCCGGTCTTGACGGACTTCGCGAGGCGGTCGGCGGGGTCGTAGGTGTAGTCGGTGGTGGAGTTCAGGTAGGCCGCGTGGTTGTCGGCGTTCTGCTTGCTGGCGATGTCCTCGGACTTGTTGCTGTTCGGGTCCCAGGTCAGCGTGTGGCTGTCGACGAGGGTGCCGGAGGAGGTCTTCTCGGTCTGGGTGTGGACCTCGCCGGACGGCCAGTAGGTGGTGTCGAGGGTGTTGCCGTTGGCCTTGGTCTGCCGCAGCTGCTGTGCGCGGTCGGTGTAGGTGTAGGAAGTGGTCTTCGGCGACGGGTCGGTGGCGGAGTCGCCCACCGCGGCCGTCTTGACGAGCTCCCGCAGGTCGTAGGTGTACGTGGAGTACTGGCCCGGGTGGTCGACGGTGGCGGGCTTGCCGTCGGGGTCGTAGGTGTAGGAGGTGTGGGTCTTCTCCGTGCCGCCCGCGGACTCGGTGACCTTGGCGACCTCGTTGAGCTCGTCGTAGTCGACGCCGTAGCCGTCGACGGCGGCGCCCGGCGAACTGTCCGCGATCTGGGTCAGGTTGCCGTTGGGGTCGTAGGTGTAGGTGAAGGCGTGCTTCTCGTTGTCGGTGTCCGTGCTGTTGTTCCGCACGAGCTTTACCGCGTCCGCAGACACGGTGCCGCCGGCGTTCTGCGCGAGCGAGATCGACGAGGTGTTGCCCTGCTGGAAGGCGGCGGACCCGAGGGACACCCAACTGCCGCTGTTCTTCGTCTGGTCGACGGTCGCGGTGGTCGTGCTGCCGTCGTCGTGGTGGACGGTGTAGAGCGCGCCGGTGGCCGCGCCGCTGACCTGCGGGTAGCGGGCGTACATCGTGTAGGTGCCGGCCTGCGGGACGTTCAGCTGCCAGGTGAAGGCGTCGGTGCCGGAGCCTGCCGCGTGGGTGCGGTAGTCGTAGCCCTGTTCCGTGGTCGGGTCACCCGTCGTCGCGGTCGCCCAGGTGCCGGTGGACGAGGTGTTCTGCGTGTCGGAGTTGTCGGCCAGCACCACCTGCAGCCCGACCGGCACGCCGTCGTCGGTGCGGGAGGCCAGGGATCCGTCGGGGTAGTACGTCCAGCCCATCGTCCGCGACGAGGAGCCGCCGGCCGAGGTCAGGGTGCGGGCGGTCTGGTCACCGAGCTCGTCGTAGTCGTAGGTGGTGGTGATGTCCCACGGGTCGGTCGAGGTCTTGGTCTGGCCGTCGTCGTAGTAGGTGTAGGTGGTGTCGTTGCGGACGGTCTGCCCGTTGGACGGCGGCGCGGAGGTCCTGGAGACCCGGCCCGCGGCGTCGAAGTAGGTGTAGGTGGAGACCGGGTGGTTGTAGGTCGCGTCGTTCGGGTCGTAGGGAGCGATGGTCTCCTTGACCCGGTTCAACTCGTCGTAGACCGACTGCGTGGTGAACGCCGTGGTGGTGCCTGCGGCGTTGGCCCGTGGCGAGATGACTTCGGTGGTGTTGCCGACCTGGTCGTAGCCGTAGGTCGTGGTGCGGTAGGTCGGCGACCCGGCCGTTCCCTGGTAGGGGGACTGCGTCTGTGCGACCTTGCCGCGCTCGTCGTAGGTCGTGGTGACCGTGTTGCCCTCGGGGTCGGTTGCGGTGGTCTGCAGCCCGTCCTTGTCGTACCCCGTGTGGGACGTCGAACCGGCCGCGTCGGTGACCTGCACCGCCCGGTGGTCGAAGTCGAAATCGGTCTTGGTGGTGAAGTCGGTCGTGTCGGCCGTGGCGTTCTTGACCGGGTCGATCATCTCGGTGGCGTTGCCGACGTCGTCGTACCGGTAGCTGACCTTGTCGCCCGTGGCGTTGACGACATCGGTCAACTCGCCGATGGAGTCGTAGGAATTGGTGGTGGTGTAGTCGGTGCCGTCGGAGGCGGTCAGCGTTCCCTTCGGCTCGGTGGTGGTCGTCAACTGCCCCACCGGGTCGTAGGCGTACGTGGTGGTGCGATCGGGGTCGGTGGTGTGGTCCTTGGGCGCCGTGGCCGAGGTGATCTGGTCGGCGTCGTCGTAGACGGCCGTGGACACGGCGCCGTTGGGGGCGGTGGACTGCACCACGTTGTCGTTCGCGTCGTAGACCGGCGCGGGGGTGGTGACGTAGACGCCTGCCGCCTGGTCCTTGGGCACCTCCTTCACCAGCGGACGCCCGTACACGTCGTACGTCTGCGTGGTGGTGTGGCCCAACTCATCCGTGGCCGAGGTGACTTCGCCGCGGACGTCGTAAACCGTCCGACTGCTGTGTGTCAGCGGGTCGGTGGTGGTCCGCGGGTAGCCGTTGGGATCGAAGTCGCTGTAGGTGGTGGTGTGCTGGTTCGCGTCGGTGGCGCTCTGCAACTGGCCGTAGGAGTCGTAGGCGTACGTCGTGGTGTAGTCGCCCGCGACGGAGGTGGTGGCGACGCCCTTGGGGTCGGTCACGCCGGTGAGGTTGCCGAAGGAGTCGTAGCCGAACTGCCACCTGCGGCCCTCGGGTGACGTCTTGGTGTACAGGTCCGCGGAGTAGCCGTCCACGCGGGTCTGGTACGCGTAGACCGTGGCCGGCCAGCCGTTCTTGACCGCTTCGGCGTCCTGCGTGGTCAGCGGGTAGCCGGTCTTCGGGTCATAGGTCCACTTGGTGGTGGCGCCGTTGTCCTCGACCTGCTGGGTGACGTTGTTGTCCGCGTCCCACGTGAGCTTGGTGACCTGGTTCTTGGCGTTGGTGATCTGCACCGGACGACCGAAGTCGTCCGTGACGGTCGTCGAGTTGTTCAGCAGTGCGTCGGTGACGGTGGTATCGGTGAACGCGGGCGTGCCGGCGTCCGCGGCGTAGGCGAAGTCGGCGCTGTGGGTGAGCCGGTCGGTGATGGTCTTGGCCCACCAGTGGTATTTCGGGTTGTCGCCCGTCTGCGGGGCGTAGTACGCCAGGTTGGTGGCATGGCCGCGCGGGTCGGTGATCTTGACCAGCTTGACGTTCTTGGTGCCCTGGGTGGCGTCGTAGGTGAAGCCGAACACCTTCGGCTGGGACGAGCCCGCACCGTCGGTGAGTTGGGCCATCAGGCCCTGCGTGGTGTAGAGGAAGGTGATCTTCCGGCCGGAGACGTCGGTCATCGACGTGATGTGGTCGATGATCTTCGGGTTGGTCAGGTTGGTGCCCGACTGCACCGCACCGTTGTCGTCGACGTACGAGTACGCGTCACCCTTGTCGTAGTACGTGAGGGTGAGGGTCTGCCGGCCGGTCGGGTCGGTGATGTATTGGAGGAACTTCACCGGCTTGTTGTTGGACTTGCGGTCGGCGTAGGTGAACGTCTCGGTGTTGCCGTTCTTGTCCACGATCGACGTGACGTAGCCGTCGCAGTCGTAGAAGGAGCGCGTGCCGTCCGGGCTGGTCATCGACCAGGCGTCGGGGGTGTCGTCCTTGTCCGGCGTGCAGTCGGTGCCGGACTTCGGCGCCAGCAGGTAGTGCACGCCGGCCGGCGCCTTGAAGGTGCCGTCGCTCTGCTTGGTGAAAACGGAGGAGGTGCCGTCGCCGTCGACCAGTGTGACGGTGGTGGGGTTGGGATTGGGGTGGAAGTCCAGTGCCCCGCCGAGCCGCATCGGAGCGCTGGCCTGGGGGGACCAGCCCGGGCCCATCACGGTGTCGGAGGTGTCCAGGGAGTTGTAGGCGAACCGCACGAAGGTGCCGAGGCCGCGGCCGGGGTTGGTGAACGCGTTGTAGGACCACACCGCGTTGCCCGAGGCGAGGTTGTCCATCACCGAGGAGCCGGCGCCGGTGTCCTTGCCCGCGTAGGAGTAGAACTTCTCCAGGCCGATGGTGTCGGAGGTCGGGTCCTCGATCGTCACCGGCTGGGCCAGGCCCGCCACACCGCCGGTCGAATTCCACGTACTGGTGGCCGTGTTGTAGGCGTCCCAGGTCAACGCGTAGGCCGTGCGGCTGTTCGTCGGGTTGCCGGAGTCGGCGTTGGTCGGCGCCTTGACCTGCGCGTGGATCGTGGCCGTCTCGCCGGGCGAGAGGTCCTCCGGCAGGGCGGTCTGGATCTGGTTGCCGCCGTTGGTGACGTCCGTGCCGTCGGGCAGGGTCCAGCGGTAGGAGAGCGCCTCGTCGGCCGCCGACCACGTCGCGTTGGTGGTGTTGGTGACGGTGACGTCGACGTTGTAGGTCGTGCCCGGCGTCATCCGCGCCGGGGTGGCGGGAGCGTAATAGGTGGAGTCGGTCGTGGCGTCGACGTAGGTGACGTCCAACTGCGGGCGCAGTTGCGGCTCGGACGTCTCGGAGGAGGCGAAGACGGTGCGTTCCTGCGCGCCCGAGGTGGTGGACTCGTTGGCGACCTTCAGCAGCACGCCGTGGTTCGAGGTCGGAGTGGTGATCCAGCCCTGGGTCAGGGAGGTGGCGTCCCACCAGTGCCGTACGGGGTCGTTGGTGACGCCCGCGATCGTGTCGGAGACGGTGCCGGAGTAGTCACCGCCCGCCGTGGTCCACGCCGTTGAGGACGTGGCGTTGTTCCAGGTGGCGGTGGCCTCGTCGAAGTCCTTCGTCAGGCCGTGGAGTTCGTAGGTGGCCGATCCCCCGCCGGAGTTGGTGGTGATCGTGGACCACGCCTGCATCTGCGCGTCGATCACCCGCGCCGTCGAAGGCAGCGAGGAGGTGGGGAACTTCAGCACCGCCCGCGTCTTGCCGAAGGTGGCGGAGTTGTTGCCGACCTCCAGCCACTTCTGGTTCACCCCGTCGGAGGCGATCGTGTCGTGCGCGGTCGTGGGCTGGAGCGAGGACAGCGTGGTGTCGGTCTGCCCGGCCTGGATGATCTGCGTCGTCTGCCCGGCCTTCGGCAGCTCCGCCAACTGCACGGGACCGCCGACGATTTGGCCGCCCTTGGTCTTCACCGCGACCTCGTAGTACACCGCGTGGAACGGGTCCGCGGCGTCCGCGTCCGTCGGCACCGCCGTGGTGTCGGTGAAGGACGTGGTGCCGGCCGCCACCGGAGCGACGAGGGTGGCCGAGGAGGGCGTGAAGCCCTGGAACACCGACCGGTGCACCTGGTACTCCGCCAGGTCGTCGGCCGGGTTGCCGGTGGTGTTGGCGTACGCGGGCCACGACAGCTCGGCGCCCGTGGCGTGGATCACCGTCGGCGGGTTGAGCGTCACGCCCGGCGTGCCGTAGGTGATGGTCAGCTTCGGGTAGGTCGCGGTCTCACCGCCGTACCCGAACTCCGACGCCTCGTACAGCGGACCACCCTGACCGAGGGTGGACTCGTCCGCCGCTTGGAGCACGAAGCCGTTGTTGGTCTGGGTGCCGTCGACCCATTGCTGCACCGTGTCGGTGACCGGGAAGCTGTGCCACTGGTCGTAGGAGCCGGCCGCCTTGGTCTGCGTGCCGGACTGCACCAGTCGCACCGCGTCGGCGATCACCGACGTCGATGCCGACGCCGGACCGTCGCCGAGGACGACCTTGCCCGCCGTGCCGGCCGCGAACGGCAGCGCGGTGCCGCCGTTCAACGGCACCCACACCCCACCGGTCCCCGCCGACTGGTCGACCGTCCCGTTGTAGGTGCCGCCGTTGTAGGTCACGGTGTAGGGCGCGTTGGTCGCCCGGTCCGAGGCCGGGATCGAGTGCACGTCCACCCGGTACGAACCCGCCACCGGCACCGTCGGCTGCCAGGTGTACGTGTCCCCCGCGACCGTGTCCTTGTTGAAGGCGTAGTCCCCGTTCACCGCGAACGGGGTGAACGCGGTGTTCGTCGAGTACGGCCACGCACCGTGCGCCGCCGTCCCCGCGTCACCGTCGTCCAACTGCACCGTCGTGCCCGACAGTTCACCCGACAGGGCGCTGGTGCTGTTCCACGTCGCCGTGGAGGCGTCCCACGTACCCGTGGCCCGATGCGCCTCCACCGCCACGCTGTTGGTGTTCGCGGTGTGCACCTGGTTGTAGTAGACGCCCAGTTGGGCCGAGGTGATCTTCGTCCCCGCGGGGATCCCCGTCACCGGGAACTTCAGCAGCGACCGCAGCTTGCCCGTCGCCGTCGTGCCCACGCCCAGCTGCCAGGTGCCGTTGAGGTTCGTCGTCGGCTGCGTGGAGTCCACCATCACGTCCTGTGAGGTGGACGGCGTCGGCGCCAGCGTGATCGTCGGGTCCACCGACACCGGGAACCGCCGCCCGGGAGCGGCCAGCCACTTCGCGTCCGGCGTCAGCGTCACCCGCCACGACGCACCGTGCCGCGTCAGCTTCTGCGTCACCCGGCCGTGGGTCAGATCGGCCACCGGGGCATCGGAGTTCGCCGGGGCCTGGAACATCACCGCCGCCGGGATGACCACCACGGGCCGGCCCGTCTCACCCGAGCCGTACAGCCGGATCGACCCGTCCCGCTGTGCCTTGGGCGTCAGGCCGTCCGTCCGGAGGTCGAACGTGAACGACACGGCGCCGGCGGGCCGTTGACGGAGGACCAGGTCCTCCTTCACCGCGCCCAGCCCCACCCGGTAGGTGGCGTCCGTCCCAGGCAGCACACCGGCGTACGTGACCGTGTCGCCCTTGGCCACCGGTTTCAGTGCCGCTGGAGCCCCCTCCAGCCCCAGCGACACCGACCGGCCGCCACCCGCCTCGAACCGCACCAGGTGCCCGCCATCGGCACCGAAGTACGTCCGGGCCAGGTTCGAGGTGTTCGCCAGCGCGTAACCCTCGCGCGACGAGGCACCCACCGACGTGTCGATCGGCTTCCAACCACCGGAAGCCGCCTTGTACGCGTCCGGGACCGCCGACACCACCGCCTGCGTCGTCCCGTCCGACATCCGCCAGAACCGCGCCGACGACGTCCGCAGCGACGTCAACTCCCGCACCCGGTGCGCCGGGGGGAGCTTCTTCCCGGGCGGCAGCTTCTGCCGGTCCGCGATCGCCCCCGCCGGCCCCGCCGGCGGCTTCGGCACCTTCCCCGGCGTGAATCCCGGCGACGGATCCGCCTTCCGGTCCACGGACTGCTTCCCGTGCCCGGCCGTCGCCACAGCGAAAGCCGGAACCTGCATGAAAGTCGTCAGCAGCGCACCGGAAACCACCGCCGTCGCCGCTCTTCGCACCCAACGTGCCCGCATAATCAGTCTCCTGATCTCGACCAGCAAAAAGGCAGCCGGAACCAGGCCATGCGCCATCACGGGAAAACGGGTTGATCCCCCCCGGGAACAAAAGCCCATGGCCGGGAAACAACCGTGGTGGGGACACGGAAGCTCGACCAAGCGCGGATTCCACGCCCTCTGATCAATCCTGGTCAAGGGCATACGCAGCTCAGTGCAACAGCCGCCTTATCCGGACACAGCGATCACACAGGACTCCGGCGGACCTGCCATCTCGTGGGATTTATCCCGATCCGACCACCCACGGGAGCCGCACAGCCTTTACCGAATCATGAGCGATCCATGGGCGCCGCGGGTCCGCGATCCTGGAATCGCCGATTCCGCATCTGCCGAACCCCGCACCAAACATTGATCTGCATCACACCCGGCGGAGAATTCAGGCACCTGGCGACCGACGGGGAAGGCACGGTATAAACAGTCCTCGCGCCATCAATCGCACCCCGGGAAAGGCAACGGCCGTGGAAAGAGCGAAAAAGCGAGCCGCATTCATCACCGCCGGCGCGCTGGGCGTCGCCGCCGCACTCACGGTCGTCCTCGTCCGCGCCGGAGACGGCGGGCCGGGGCGCCCGGACGCCGGGCCGGCCAAGACCCGGAAGGTACCGGTCTCCTACACGGTCGACGGCACCGGCACCGCACAGATCACCTTCACCCGCGGCGCCGGCACCCGCGCCACCACCATCACCGCCCACCTGCCCTGGCGGCAGACCACCGACGTCGCCGAGGGGAAGACGCCCGCCGCCGTCAGCATCGTCCTCGGCCGGGACGGCGGCCGAGCCACCTGCTCCGTCACGGTGCACGGCAAGGCGGTCCAGCACGCCACCGCCTACGGCACCTTCGGCCGGGCGACGTGCGCCGCACCGCTCGCGGCTTCCTGACGGGTCGGGGCCGGCCGGCTCAGCGGGTGAGGGCGGTCTCGGTGTTCATGCGGGCGAGCTTGTGGGGGTTGCGGACGGCGTAGAGGCCGGTGATCAGGCCCTCCTCCACGAGGAGCGCGAGCACGGTGTCGACCTCGCCGCCGACGCGGAAGACCAGGGCCGGGTGGCCGTTGACGTGGGTGGGGAGCAGGGAGCCCGCGGTGCGGAGGTGGTCGAGGCCGGCGGCCAGGAGGCGGGCGACCTTCGTGGCGCCGAGCACCGGGCGGACGACGGCCTGCCGGACCCCGCCGCCGTCGCCGAGGAAGACGACGTCGGGGGCGAGCACGTCGACGAGGGTCTGGAGGTCGCCGGTGTCGACGGCGCGCCGGAACGCGTCGAGGGCGTGCCGGGTCTCGTCGCGGGACACGGGGCCGCGGGGGCGGCGGGCGGCGACGTGGGCGCGGGCCCGGTGGGCGATCTGGCGGACGGCGGCCGGGGACTTGTCGACGGCGGCGGCGATCTCCTCGTACCCGAGGGCGAACACCTCGCGCAGCACGAAGACCGCCCGCTCGGTCGGGGTCAGGGTCTCCAGGACGAGCAGCACGGCCATGGAGACGCTCTCGGCCAGTTCGACGTCCTCGGCGACGTCGGGCGCGGTCAGCAGCGGCTCGGGCAGCCAGGGGCCGACGTAGGACTCCCGGCGGCGGCTGAGGGTGCGCAGCCGGCCGAGTGCCTGGCGGGTGACGACGCGCACGAGGTAGGCGCGCCGGTCGCGCACGGCGGCGAGGTCGACACCGGCCCAGCGCAGCCAGGTCTCCTGGAGGACGTCCTCGGCGTCGGCGGCCGAGCCGAGCATCTCGTAGGCGACGGTGAACAGCAGGTTGCGGTGGGCGACGAACGCCTCGGTGGCGGGGTCCGCGCCCGCGCCCCCGCCGGTGTCCTCCGGCCGCTCCCCGGGCCCGGCGGAGGGCGCCGACGGGCCGCCGCGCCGCTCCCCCGGACCCGCCCCGTGCCCCCCGCCGTCGCCCTGCTCGCTCGTCACCGCTGCTCCCCTTCCGGTCCCGGTCCGTGCCCCGCCCACAGGACGCCGCCGGGCGCCGTCCTGTGACATCGGCGCGAGGAGGCGTGTGTCACACCCGCGCCGCTGTCACACCCGGCGCGACGCCGGCATCTCGTGGATGCCGCCCACCGACCGGTGCGGCACTGCTGAGGAAGGACGTTCGCATGGACACCCGATTCGACCTGTTCGCCAACGAGCTCGCCGGGAAGTTCGCCCAGCGGTTCGCCAACGCCGCGCTGGTGATCCACAATTCGCCGCTGCCGCGCTCCACGCAGGAGCTCGCGTCCCTGCGCGCCAGCCAGATCAACGGCTGCGGCTGGTGCGTCGACCTGCACACCAAGGAGGCAGCGGCGGCCGGGGAGAGCGCGGACCGGCTGCACCTGGTCGCCACCTGGCGCGAGTCCACCGTGTTCACGGAGGCCGAGCGGGCCGCGCTGGCCTTCGCCGAGGAGGGCACCCGGCTCGCCGACGCCCACCAGGGCGTGTCGGACGCCACCTGGGACGCGGTGCGCAAGCACTACGACGACGACCAACTGGCCGCGCTGATCTGCCTGGTCGCCCAGATCAACGCGGCCAACCGGCTCGCCGTGATCGTGCACCAGCAAGGCGGCTCGTACCGCGCCGGGATGTTCGCCGCCGCCTTCGAGTGACCGCCGGCAGGCCCGCCCGCGCCCGGTCCACACCGGGCGCGGGCGGCCGGGCGCACCCGCTCAGACGGATTCGCGCTGGACCAGCTCCGTGGCCAGCACCACGTGCCGCCGCACGGAGTCCCGCTCGGCGATCTCCTCCAGCAGCACCCGGGCCATCGTGCGGCCCATCTCCTCGGTGGGCTGGCGGACGGAGGTGAGCGGGGGGTCCATGTGCCGGGCGATGGCCGAGTCCTCGAAGCCGATCAGGGCCACGTCGTCGGGGATGCGGCGGCCCGCCTCGCGCAGGACGGCCCGGGCGCCCGCGGCCATCACGTCGGACGCGGCGAACACGCCGTCCACCTCCGGGCAGCGGGCCAGCAGTTCGCGCATGGCGCGCCGGCCGCCCTCCTCGGTGAAGTCGCCCGCGGCGACCAGCTCCTCGCGGGCGCCGGCGCCCGCCGCGGCGACGGCCTGCCGGTAGCCGTCGAGCCGGCAGCGCGCCACGTACATGTCCGGCGGCCCGGTGATCGTGGCGACGCGCTGCCGGCCGCGGGCGATGAGGTGGGCGACGGCCGCCCGCGCGCCCCCGACGTTGTCGGCGTCGACGTAGGAGACCGACTCCAGGTCGGAGCGCCGCCCGTTGAGCACGGCCGGCATGTCGAGCTGCTCCAGCAGGTCGGGCAGCGGGTCGTCCTCGTGCACGGACACCAGCAGCACGCCGTCCACCCGGTGGGCGGCCAGGTACTGGGCGAAGCGGGACCGCTCCTTGGGCGTGCGGATGAGGGTGAGCAGCAACTGCATGTCGGTGTCGGCGAGTTCGGCGCCGATGCCGCGGATGATGTCCGAGAAGTACGGTTCGGCGAACAGCCGGGTCTCGGGCTCGGGGATGACGAGCGCGATGGCGTCCGTCCGGTTGCCGGCCAGCGCGCGGGCCGCCCGGTTCGGCACGTAGCCGAGTTCGGCGATCGCGGCCTCGACGGCGGCCTTCGCCCGGTCGCTCACCCTGGGTGAGCCGTTGATGACCCGCGAGACCGTGCCGCGCCCCACTCCGGCCCGGACCGCCACCTCCTCAAGGGTGGGACGTCCGCTCTGCCGCCCGTTCATGGCCACTTCCGCCTCCTGTACTCATTGCGCGCCACCTTAGCGCTCGACCGTGACGCATCGGCGCGCGGCGTGAGAGCGCTCCCACAGTACAAGCCCCAGGCGGGGCCATACGTTCAAGAAGTGACCATCGGTCCGTCACGGGCACGTTCATGCAACGAAATCGACTTCACGTCTTGACACCGACCCCTCCGAGGCGTGAATGTTCCGGAGAGCCTAGTGGGAGCGCTCCCATGAACGACAGCACCGGCCGCGTCCGCCGCGTCCTCCTTCGTTTCGCGCGATCACCCGGGGACCGCACCACCGCATCGCATCGCAAGAGGCCCACCTTGACCAAGGAGAGTGGAATGCGCACTTCCGGCAGAACCCGCAAGGCCGCCGTCATCGCGGTCGCGGGTCTCGCAGCCTGCGCAACCCTGATCACCGGTTGCAGCAGCAACAGCAAGGACGACAGCAAGGGTTCGTCGTCCGACGAGCAGATCACCCTGCGCATCGGTGACTTCGGTTCGTTCGGCTATGACGACAAGACGGGCGCGAAGCTCTTCTCGGAGTACCACAAGCTGCACCCCAACATCACCGTCAAGGAGGACAACGTCTCCGACAGCGGTGCGTACTGGAACGCGCTGAAGCTGCACCTGACCCAGAACAGCGGTCTGGACGACATCCAGGCCATCGAGATCGGGTTCGTGGCCAACGCCGTGCAGCCGCAGTACGCCTCGAAGTTCGTGGACTTCAAGTCGGTCAAGGGCTTCAACGCCGACGACTGGCTGGACTACAAGGAGAAGGAGGCCACCACCTCCGACGGCCGGATCATCGGCGTGGGCACCGACGTGGGCCCGACCGCGATCTGCTACCGCAAGGACATGTTCAAGGCGGCCGGACTGCCCACCGACCGCGACGCCGTCGCCGCCCGATGGGCCGGGGACTGGCAGAAGTTCGTGGACGTCGGCAACGCGTTCAAGGCCAAGGCGCCCAAGGGCGTGGCCTTCACCGACTCCGCCAGCGGCTTGTTCAACGCGGTGCTCTCCAGCCAGACCACGCAGTACTCCGACCAGAGCGGCAAGCTGGTCTACGCCGACAGCCCCGGTGTGAGCACGGCGTGGGACCTGGCCACCGAGGCGGTGCAGGACGGGCTGACGGCCAAGCTCCAGCAGTTCGACTCCAACAACACCTGGTCGGCGGCGTTCAAGACGAACAAGTTCGCCACCGTCGCCTGCCCGAGCTGGATGGTCGGCCTGGTGGCGAGCGACGCCGGCCCGGCCAACAAGGGGAACTGGGACATCGCCCAGCCGCCGGAGGCCGGCAACTGGGGCGGCTCCTTCCTGGCCGTGCCCAAGTCGAGCAAGCACGCGGCCGAGGCGACCGCGCTGGCGCAGTGGCTGACCGCCCCCGCCCAGCAGATCAAGGTCTTCCAGAAGTTCGGCAACATCCCGTCCACCAAGGCGGCGCTGAACGACCCGGCGGTGCTGAACACGACCAACGACTACTTCCCCGGCACCCCGGTCGGGAAGATCTTCACCAACACCGCGCACAACATCCAGCCGGCCCCGATCGGCCCGAACGACGGCGCGGTCAAGGACATCATCACGCAGAACGGCCTGCTCGACATGGAGCAGCGCGGCACCTCCAAGGCCAAGGCGTGGGCCAACGTCCAGGCCCAGGTCAAGGACAAGGTCGGCGACGAGAGCTGACCGAGGCCGACCGGAGTACGGGCCGCCCGGCAGGCCACCTCCACCTGCCGGGCGGTCCGGCCCGTCCGCCACCCGCGGCGCCCCCGCGGCAGCCGCAACGCCCGCGGCGCGCCCCCGACATCCCGCTGACCCCCTACCGGAAGGACGCCCCCGTGGCCACCTCCGTCAGGGCGACGTCCGACGGCAGCCCCCGGTCGTCCCGGACCGCCCCCCGCGACACCCGCGCGAGCGGTGACCCGGGCCCGCCGGCCGGCTGGCGCTCCCGGCTGTACCGGCTGGACACCAAGGCGTCGCCGTACGTCTACATCGCCCCCTTCTTCCTCTGCTTCGCCGCCTTCGGGCTCTTCCCGCTGATCTACACCGGCTGGCTGTCCCTGAACGAGGTCCAACTGGGCACGCATGCCCAGTGGGTGGGCCTGCGCAACTACCGCGAGCTGTGGGACAACACCTTCTTCTGGACCGCGCTGCGCAACACCTTCACGCTCGGCGTGATCTCCACCGTGCCGCAGCTGATGATGGCGCTGGGCCTGGCCCACCTGCTCAACTACCAACTGCGGGCCCGGGGTTTCTTCCGGGTGGCGATGCTGGCGCCGTACGCCACCTCGATCGCCGCCGCGACGCTGGTCTTCGTCCAGCTGTTCAACCCCGACTACGGGATGGTCAACCAGTTCCTGGGGCACGTCGGGGTGGACCACGTGCAGTGGTCGTCGTCCAAGTGGCCCGCGCAGATCGCCATCTCGACGATCGTCACGTGGCGGTGGACCGGCTACAACGCGCTGATCTACCTGGCCGCGATGCAGGCGGTGCCCGCCGACCTGTACGAGGCGGCCGCGCTCGACGGGGCCTCGCGCTGGCGGCAGTTCCTCAGCGTGACGATCCCGTCCATCCGGCCGACGATCTTCTTCACCATCATCGTGTCCACCATCGGCGCCACCCAACTCTTCGGTGAGCCGCTGATGTTCGGCGGCACCGTCGGCTACTCCGGCGGTACCGACCACCAGTACCAGACGCTGGGCCTGTACATGTACGACAAGGGCTGGCAGATCGGCGAGTTGGGCCAGGCGTCCGCCGTGGCCTGGGTGATGCTGCTGATCCTGCTGCTCATCGGCGCGGTCCAGCTGCTCGTGATGCGCAACCGACGGAAGCTTGGGGGCTGACCGATGGCCGAACTGACAGGGCCGCTCGCGTCCTCGCCCCGGCGGCCGGCCGCGGCGCCGAAGCCGTCCCGCCGCCGGGCGCGGGCGGGCGGCGCGGGCAAGCAGCACAGCGGCGGGCCGATCGCGTACCTCTTCCTGGTCGTGGCCACCTTGCTGTCGCTGTTCCCGCTGTACTGGACGGTGGTCGCCGCCTCCCGCACGGACACCGAGATCGTCACCCCGCCGACCCCGCTGCTGCCCGGCAGCCACCTGATCGACAACCTCAAGATCGTGTGGGACCAGGTCGACATGACCACGGCCCTGGTCAACTCCACGATCGTGGCCGGGTGTGTGGCCCTCAGCACGGTGCTGTTCGCCACGCTGGCCGGATTCGCCTTCGCCAAGCTGGGGTTCCGCGGGCGCAACGCGCTGCTGACGGTGGTGGTCGCCACCATGACGATCCCGCCGCAGCTCACGGTGATCCCGCTCTACCAGATCGTCACCAACGTGGGGTGGGTCGGGCACATCCAGTCGGTGATCCTGCCCTCGCTGGTGGCCGCGTTCGGCGTGTTCTTCATGCGGCAGTTCCTCGCCGAGGCGCTGCCGGTGGAGCTGGTCGAGGCGGCGCGGGTGGACGGGGCGAACTCGCTGCGGATCATCTGGCACGTGGTCTTCCCGGTCGCCCGGCCGGCGATGGCGGTGCTCGGGATGCTGGTGTTCGTCCAGTCGTGGAACGACTTCTTCTGGCCGTTCATCGCGCTCAACCAGCAGAACCCGACCGTGCAGGTGGCGCTGCAGGGGCTGGGCTCGGGCAACCACACCATCAACCACGCCGTGGTGGTGTGCGGGGCGCTGGTCGCCACGCTGCCGCTGCTGCTGGTCTTCGCCGTGCTCGGCAAGCAGATCGTCGGCGGCATCACCGCCGGCGCCGTCAAGAGCTGACCCCCGCTGACCCCCGTCCGGTCCGCGGCCCCCGTTCCCGCGGCCCCCAGGCCCCTCTCGTGCGCAGTCGCCCGGCTCGTCCTGACCACCCGACGACCCCCTGATTCCCGTGGAGTCCCCCGCCATGACAGCTGTCCGTTCAGAGAGTGCCGAAATCCCGGTGGGCCCGGCGAGCCGGGTCGTCCCGGACCCCGCGGCCTCCCTCCGCTTCCCGCCCGGCTTCGTCTGGGGCGCGGCCACCGCCGCCTACCAGGTGGAGGGCGCCGCGGCCGAGGACGGCCGCACGCCTTCGATCTGGGACACGTTCAGTCACACGCCCGGCCGCGTCCACAACGGCGACACGGGAGACATCGCGGCGGACCACTACCACCGCTTCCGCGGCGACGTCGCGCTGATGCGGGACCTGAACCTGGGGGCGTACCGCTTCTCGGTGTCGTGGTCGCGGGTGCAGCCCACCGGGCGGGGCCCGGCCGTCGAGCGCGGCCTGGACTTCTACCGGCGCCTGGTGGACGAGCTGCTGGACAAGGGCATCACCCCGGTCGCCACGCTCTACCACTGGGACCTGCCGCAGGACCTGGAGGACGTCGGCGGCTGGACGGTCCGGGACACCGCCGAGCGGTTCGCCGAGTACGCGACCCTGGTGGCGCGGGCGCTCGGCGACCGGGTGGCGTTCTGGACCACGCTCAACGAGCCCTGGTGCTCGGCCTACCTGGGCTACGGCTCGGGGGTGCACGCCCCCGGGCGGACCGAGCCGGAGTCGGCGCTGAAGGCCGCGCACCACCTCAACCTCGCCCACGGCCGGGCGATCGGGGTGCTGCGTTCGGTGCTGCCGGAGACGGCGCAGACCTCGATCACGTTGAACCTGCACCAGGTCCGCGCGTTCACCGACTCGCCCGCCGACCTGGACGCGGCCCGCCGGATCGACGCGGTCGGCAACCGGGTGTTCCTCGGCCCGATCCTCGGCGGCGGCTACCCGGCCGACCTGCTGGCCGACACCGGGCACCTGGTCGACTGGGAGCGGCTGGTCAGGGACGGCGACCTGGCGGAGATCGGCCGCCCGATCGACCTGCTGGGCGTCAACTACTACACGCCGACGCTGGTGTCGGACGGCCGGTACGGCCCGGCGGTGCCGCGCAACGACGGGCACGGGGTCAGCGACCACTCGCCGTGGCCGGGCTCGGAGCACGTGGCCTTCCACCAGCCGCCCGGGGAGACCACGGCGATGCGCTGGGCGGTCGACGCCAGCGGGCTGTACGACCTGCTGACGCGGCTGCGCCGGGAGCACCCGGCGCTGCCTCTGATGGTCACGGAGAACGGCGCCGCCTTCGACGACTACATCTCGCCCGAGGGCACGGTCAACGACCCGCGGCGGATCGCCTACCTGCACGGCCACCTGGCGGCGGTGCACCGGGCGATCGCCGACGGGGCGGACGTGCGCGGCTACTTCCTGTGGTCCCTGATGGACAACTTCGAGTGGGCCTACGGCTACAGCAAGCGGTTCGGCGCGGTCTACGTGGACTTCGGCACGCAGCGCCGCATCCCCAAGAGCAGCGCCCACTGGTACGCCTCGGTGGCGCGGGAGAACGTCCTTCCGGACCTCCCGGAGGAGGACGGGAAGTCCTGAGGGGACGAGGCGCGGGTGCGACGGTTCGAGGGTGCCGTCGCACCCGCGCCGTGCGTGAGCGGCCGAGGGGCCCGTCACGCTGTTCGGGTCACGCCTTCCTGGTCGAGGCGAGGTGGGCGAAGACCACGACGTTGGACTCGTAGTCCTGCTTCTTGTGGTCGTACGCGCCGCCGCAGGTGATCAGGCGCATCTGGGCGTCGGGGGTGTCGCCGTAGACCAGCTGGTCGGGGAAGGCGCCCTTGGAGAAGGTCTGCACCGAGTCGACCTTGAAGGTGGCCACGGTGCCGTCGGCCCGGGTGATGTCGACGGGGTCGCCCTTGCGCAGGAACGGCAGCAGGAAGAAGACGGCCGGGCCGGTCCTGGTGTCCACGTGGCCGGCCACGATCGCGTTGCCGAGCTGGCCCGGGGTGACGCCCGCCTGGTACCAGCCGGCCAGGTTGCTGTTCGTGTCGGGCGGCGGCTGCAGGACGCCGGCGGCGTTCATCGACAGCGGGGTGAAGGGGGCGTTCACCCCGATGCTGCGGATGACCAGCCGGGTGGGCGGGGAGGCCGGCAGCGCCAGGCCGGGGGCCCGGGTCGGTCCGGGGGACGCGGTCGCGGCGGAGCCGGAGGACGGCGTCAGGGGCGTCACCACCGGGGCGGCGGGCGCGCTGAAGCTGGGCTCGGGCGCGGGGGCGCCCACGGCGACGTCGGAGCCGGACGAGTCGAACGAGTGGTAGACGAGGAACGCCCCGGCGAGGGCGGCCGCCGCGGCCCAGCGCAGGGCGCGGGTGCCGGGGTCCCGGGCCGGCGGCTGCGGGGTGGGGGTGGACATGCGGACCGCCTTCTTTCTGCCTGCTGCTGGCCTGCCTGCTTCTGCGCTCGTGGCGCCGCCGCGCTCCCGCCGGACACCTCGGGTGCGGCCCGCCGGGGCCGCCGGAGCTGCCGGGGCTTCCGGCCCGACGGGGCTACCGGGGTGTGCCGGGCGAACGGAACGGGCGTGGCCACCGTCGCGCGGGGACGGTGGCCACGCCGGTCCGGGCATCGCGGATCGGCCGCAGGAGACGCCGATCAGCCGGGGTCGTACGCGGTCAGGCGACGGCGCCGGCCGAGCGGCGGCGGCGCAGGACGAACGCGCCGGCGCCCACACCGCCGAGCAGCAGGACGGAGCCGGCGGCCAGGCCGCTGCCGTTGTCCCCGGCCATCCAGCCGCCACCGGTGTGCATGCCGCCGTGCGGGTGGTGCGGGTCGTTGCCGTCCCCGTGCTCGCTGGAGCTGGAGGAGGAGCTCGAGTCGCCGGAGGAGCCGCTGCCGTGCGAGGACGACGAGGAGGAGCCGGAGCCGTGCGAGGACGACGAGGAGGAGCCGGAGCCGCTGGGGTCGTAGGCGTTGACGGCACCGGTGGCGTAGGCGGCGGGAGCGAGGGCGAGGCAGGCGGTGAGAGCGGCACCGGCCACCAGGGTGCGGGCAGTACGCATGGATCAGTCCTTCCGACGCGACGTGCGCCGGCTGACAAGACGCCAGCCAGACAAAGCGCAGTGACGACAAGATCACCGTTAGTCAGGCCGTCGGGCTTCGCCACCGGAGAGAGCCGCCCGGGGGTGGGGGTGTCCGCCGTCCGGGTGACGTCGGGCCGGATCATCCGCCATTCGGTCACCCGCTCGGCGCGGATCGGACGGCGTGTCAGATCCAGTGCGCCCATGGTGGTGAGGTCGGCGATCGCCCGTCAGGTGCGATGCCGCCGACGATTCCTGACGTTCCACCAGTTCACGGCGTCGGTTCCGGCAGAACCGTTCCGCCGCGGCCCGTACACCCGAGCCCCACAGCCGAGGGAGAGGACGCCCATGTCACCGGACCCGGAACCCGAATCGCCCCGTGGCAGCGACCGCAGGAGCCTGCTGCGCGCGCTGACCGGCGGCGGCGCGGCGGCGCTGGCCCTCTCCGCCGTGCCCGCCGCCGAGGCGGCCGTCCCGGCCGGGGGGCCGGCGGCCGCGGCGCCCCGGAGCGCGGCCTTCGACCCCTTCGCGCCGGACGACTTCACGCCCAGCGGCCGGGTGCGCGAGTTCTGGATCCAGGCGGACTCGTTCGCGCACAACGCGGTGCCCAACGGCCGGGACGGCATGACGGGCATGACCTTCGCCGCGGGCGGGACGACGTACCAGGCCATCGGCTACCGGGCCTACACCGCGAACTGGGGCGAGCCGCTGCCGGCCGACCTCGGCCCGAAGGGCATCGGCCCGAACAGCGGCATCCCGGGCCCGATCCTGCGGGCCGAGGTCGGCGACGAGATCAGGGTGCACTTCCGCAACAACGACTCCCACTACCAGTGGCCGCACAGCGTCCACCCGCACGGCGTGCGCTACGCCCCCGACAGCGACGGGGGCTGGATGGACGACGCCCCGGACCGGCCCGGAACCGCCGTGCCGTACCAGGGCACTTACACCTACACCTGGCTGTGCGTGCCCGGTTCGGTGGGGAGTTGGCCGTACCACGACCACGCGGCGCCGCAGTCGATCCCGCGCACCGCCGACGGGTCGGCCGGCACGGGGAGTTCGGGCGGCGGCACGGGGAGTTCGGGCGGCACGGGCGGCACGAGCGGCTCCGGCAGCGGCGGCCCCGGCGACGGCAGCGGCTCCGACGCCACTTCCGCGGGACACGGTCCCGGCGGCACGGGCATGAAGGTGATGGAGATCGGCGCGCAGCTCGGCATGTTCGGGATGCTCGCGGTCACGGACGCCGGCACCCCCGAGGTGGACCAGGAGTTCGTGCTCTTCTTCCACGACGTGTCGGCCGGGGTGGTGCCCTCCCTCCAGCACGAGCTGGCGCTGTGCAACGGCGGGGCCTTCGTGGACAACGCCCCCACGTTCACCGCCCGGGCGGGCGACCGGGTGCGGTGGCGGGTGGCCACCCTCGGCGACGACTTCCACGTCTTCCACGTGCACGGCCACCGCTGGCGCACCGCCGACGGCTGGACCGACTCCCAACTCCTCGGCCCCTCCACGACGTTGACCATCGAGTACCTGGAGGACAACCCCGGCGACTGGATCTACCACTGCCACGTGGCGATGCACATGATGCACGGCATGGCCGGCCGCTACCGCGTCACGCCGTAGCGGACCCGTTCGGAGCAGAGGGCTCCCCCGGACGGGGGAGCCCTTCGGCGTGCCGCACCGGGTCGTCCGGGCGGCTAGGGCCTGCCGGCGGGCAGCCGGAAGACCTCCCGCAGCACGCGCTCCAGCGTCCCCTCGGGGTCGGGGTCCGCGCCCTCCGCGCGCCAGGCCACGAAGCCGTCGGGGCGGACGAGGACGGCGCCCTCGTCCCGCACGCCGTGGCTGCGGCCGAAGTCGGGCGGGCCGTCCTGCGCGGCGGCGCGCGCCCGGCTCGGCGGTCCGTCCGGTCCGGCCGGTCCGTCGGCGCCGCCGACCGGCCGCCCCGGGCCAGACGGGCTCCCCGGCGGCCGACCGGGCGGCGGTCCGGCGGGCCCGCCGGGCTTGGGCGCCGGGAAGTCCTCCACCACCAGGTCCTCGCCGATCCGGTAGGAGCGCAGGGGCACGCCGGTCCGCTCGGCGGCGCGCAGCCCCGCCTCGTACCAGGCGGCGCCGGACGGGCCGACCAGCAGGACGGGGTCGCGCTCGTACAGGTCGAGCGTCGAGATCCGCTCGTCGGCCGGGACGGCCTGTCCCGTGGAACCACCTGAGGTCCTGCGCACGCACAGGTGCGGCGCCCGGCCGCCGGTGACGGCCAGCGGGCTGAAGTCGTCCGGGACCGGCTGCCGCTCGGGGTCCACCCCGACCACCGCGCCGCCCGGGTAGCGGTAGCCCAGGACGACGGCCATCATGCCCGGCCGCGGGCCGGTGCTGGGGCTGACGTCGTACCCGGGGTGGCTGTGCTCGGCCGAGCGGGAGGAGGCGCGGGCGGCTGTGGCCAGCGCCACCGGGCGGCGCTCGGCGTCGTAGGTGTCGATCAGGCCGGGCCCGGCCCAGCCGCGCAGCACCGCCGCCAGCTTCCACGCCAGGTTGTGCGCGTCCTGGATGCCGGTGTTGGAGCCGAAGGCCCCGGTGGGCGACATCTCGTGCGCCGAGTCGCCGGCCAGCAGCACCCGGCCCTGGCCGTAGCGGGAGGCGACCCGTTCGGCCGCGTGCCACGGGGCCTTCCCGGTGATCTCCACCTCCATGTCGCGCACCCCCGCGGCGGTGCGGATCAGCTCGGCGCAGCGCTCGTCGGTGAAGTCCTCCAGGGTCTCGCCGTCGTCGGGCTTCCAGGGCGCGTGGAAGACCCAGTTCTCCGTGTTGTCCACGGGCAGCAGCGCGCCCGGGCTGTCGGGGTTGGTGAGGTAGCAGACGATGAAGCGGCGGTCGCCGACCGCGTCGGCCAGCTTCTTGGCCCGGAAGGTGATGCTCACGTTGTGGAACAGGTCGCCGGGGCCGGTCATCGGGATGCCGAGCCGCTCCCGGACCGGGCTGCGCGGGCCGTCGGCGGCGACCAGGTAGTCCGCGCGCACGGTGCGCACGGCCCCGGTGGCGCGGTCGGTGATCTCGCAGGTGACCCCGTCGGCGTCCGGCGCGGACGAGGTCAGCTCGGTGTTGAAGCGGATGTCGCCGCCGAGCTCCTGCGCGGCGCGCAGCAGGACGGGCTCCAGGTCGTTCTGGCTGCACAGGCACCAGCCGGAGGGGCTGAGCCGGGACAGCGCGCCGCCCGGGTCGATGGTCCGGAAGAGCCACTCCTGGTCGGCGCCGGCGATGGTGTCGGCCTGGAGGATGCCGTGGTTGTCCTTGAGCACGGAGGCCGCCGCGCGGATCAGCGGCTCGACGCCCGCCGCCCGGTACAGCTCCATGGTGCGCACGTTGTTGCCGCGCCCGCGCGGGTGGTGCGAGGTGCGGGCGTGCCGTTCCACCAGCAGGTGGTCGATGCCGAGACGGCCGAGGAAGAGGGAGGCGGACAGGCCCACCAGGGAGCCGCCCACGATGAGGACGGGAACGCGTTCTTCGGGGTGCGACGCGTCGGGTTGCGACGTCATGAGGTTCTCTCCGGACTGGGGGGCGCGCGGCGGTGGGTCCCCGGGCCCGCCGCGCGGGTGCTTCCCGGCTGCGTTGCTCCATTCCCTGTGACCGCCCGGCGGGGGCCCGCCCTGACGGCGCTTCACTCGCCCGCCTCATGCACCGCGCACGAATCGCTGCCCGGCGTGAGCATCGGATCAGGCGGCCCGACCGTCCGCGTACGCGTTCGCGCCTCCCCCCACAGGCCAGCACCCCGAGAGGAACGAATCCCGTGACCACCCTGGACGAACGGCCCGCCCCCTCCACCAGCAGCGCCGGCACGGGCACGACCCGGTTGCGCGTCATCCTCCTGCTCGACGTGCTCGACGGCATGCAGCAGCGGTTCCTCGAGGCGTACGAGCAGATCCGGCACCAGGTGGCGGCGGTGCCCGGGCACCTGAGCGACCAGCTGTGCCAGTCGCTCGGCAATTCCTCCCAGTGGCTCATCACCAGCGAGTGGGAGAGCAGCGAGCCTTTCCTGGAGTGGGTGGAGAGCGCGGAGCACCGCAAGATGGTCGAGCCCCTGCACGGGTGCGTGCGGGACACCACGTCGCTGCGCTTCCTGGTCGAGCGGGAGACGCCCGAGCCGGGCGCGGCCCCGCGCGCCAAGGGCCGGCCGGCCCAGGCCGCCGGGACCGACCCGGTGCCCGCGCCGCCGCTGTGCAACGGCGGGGTGGTGCGGCACGCCATCACCTTCACGGTGAAGCCCGGCAGCGAGGACGCGGTCGCGAAGCTGCTGGCCGACTACCGCTCCCCCAAGGCCAGGGTGGACGACACCACGCGGCTGCTGCGGACCTCGCTCTACATGCACGGCAACCGCGTGGTGCGGGCCGTGGAGGTGGCCGGCGACCTCGGCAACGCGCTGCGGCACGTGGCCGGGCAGCCCGAGGTGCGGGCCGTGGAGGAGGCGATCAACCCCTACCTGGAGGAGGAGCGCGACCTGACGGACTCCGGGTCCGCGCGGGCGTTCTTCGCGCGGGCGGCGCTGCCCGCGGTGGACCACGCGGCCGGGGCGACCTCGGCCGAGCCGCTGGTCCGGCACGCCTTCTGCTACCCCGTCCGGCCGGGCAAGGGCGCGCAGGCGGCGCGGCTGCTGTCCGAGATGGACGCGGCCGCCGCGGCCGACCCGGCGCACCCGCTGGCCTCGGCGACGGTCTTCTGCCGCGGCGACAACCTCGTCCGGGTGGCCGACGTGCGCGAGTCGGCGTCGGCCGCGGCCGCGGTGGACCGCTCCGGCAAGGCGGCCGCCCTGCGCGACCTCCTGATCCCCGGCGGCCCCGACGACGCCGACCCCTCCGGCGTCTCCTTCGGCGGCCAGCCCATGCGGCCCATCACCGACCGCAGGGCGGAGTAGCCCTTCCGGGGGTCACCCGACAAACGCCCCGCGCCCCGCCCCGCAAGGGGCGCGGGCGCCCGCCCACCGGACCGGCAGCCGGAAACGGACCGCGCCCGGCAGACGGAGCCCCGAAACGGGCGCTGGGGGCACCCCCAGGCGCAGCTCTGGGGGAGGAACGGCGCGAGCAACCGGCCACCGGCCGGCGGCCGGGGACCCACCCCGTCGGGCAGACGGGCCCCCGCCAGGGCCCACCGGGCCGCGGCCCGACGACAACCGCACCGCCCCTCACGAACCGAAAAGCCGCTCACCCGCAGACGAGAACGAGGCCTCAGCCCAAGGAGCCCCCGAATGAACAAAACCCGCATCGTGCATCTCGACGACACCAGCCCCAACCGCCGGCGCGGCGGTGACCTGCGCGCCCTGCTGACGCCGACCACCACCGGAGCCACCAGCGGCTTCATGGGCCTGGCGATCATGAAGCCGGGCGAGCGCATCGGCGAGCACTACCACCCGTACTCCGAAGAATTCGTCTTCGTGGTCAGCGGCAAGCTGGAGGTGGACCTCGACGGCGAGACCTTCCCGCTGCGCCCCGACGAGGGCCTGATGATCCCCGTCGACATGCGCCACCGCTTCCGCAACATCGGCGACACCGAGGCACGGATGGTCTTCCACCTGGGGCCGCTGGCTCCGCGGCCCGAGCTCGGGCACGTGGACACCGAGGAGGACGCCGCCGACCAGGCGGCGCCCCCCGACCCGGCCGGGGCCCGGGCATGACCCGGCGGGTGGCGGTCACCGGCCTGGGGGTGGTGGCCCCCGGCGGCGTCGGTGTGCCCGCCTTCTGGGACCTGCTCACCGCGGGGCGGACCGCGACCCGCGGCATCACCCTCTTCAACCCCGAGGGCTTCCGCTCCCGGATAGCCGCAGAGTGCGACTTCGACCCGGCGGCGGCCGGGCTGGACGCGGAGACCACCCGCCGCGCGGACCGCTACGTGCAGTTCGCGCTGGCGGCGGCCCGTGAGGCGGTCCGCGGCAGCGGGCTGGACGTCGCGGCCGAGGACCCGTGGCGGATCGGTGTCTGCCTCGGCTCCGCGGTGGGCGGCACCACCCGGCTGGAGCACGACTACGTCAAGGTCAGCGCCGGCGGCAGCCGGTGGGACGTGACGGCGCCGGAGGCCGGTGCGCACCTGCACCGGGCGTTCCAGCCGAGCGCGCTGGCCTCGGAGGTCGCCGAGGACGTGGGCGCGGGCGGCCCGGTGCAGACGGTGTCGACCGGCTGCACCTCCGGCCTCGACGCGGTCGGCCACGCCTTCCACCTGGTCAAGGAGGGCCGGGCGGACATCATCGTGGCTGGCGCGGCCGACTCGCCGATCTCGCCGATCACGGTGGCCTGCTTCGACGCGATCAAGGCCACCTCGACCCGGAACGACGACCCGGCGCACGCCTCGCGCCCGTTCGACGCGAGCCGGGACGGCTTCGTGCTCGGCGAGGGCGCGGCCGTGCTGCTGCTGGAGGAGATGGAGCGCGCCCGGGCCCGCGGCGCACAGATCATCTGCGAACTGCGCGGCTTCGCGACCTTCGGCAACGCCTACCACATGACCGGGCTGACCGCGGAGGGCCGGGAGATGTCGGAGGCGATCGACCACGCGCTGGCCGAGGCGCGGATCGACCGCTCCGGTGTCGACTACGTCAACGCGCACGGTTCGGGCACCAAGCAGAACGACCGGCACGAGACGGCGGCCGTGAAGCGTTCGCTGGGCGAGCACGCGCGCAAGGTGCCGATGAGCTCGATCAAGTCGATGGTCGGGCACTCGCTCGGCGCGATCGGCGCGATCGAACTCGCGGCGTGCGCGCTGGCGTTGCGGCACGACGTGGTGCCGCCGACGGCCAACTACGAGACACCGGACCCGGACTGCGACCTGGACTACGTGCCGCGCACGGCGCGCGAGGCCAAGCTGCGGTCCGTGCTGTCGGTGGGCAGCGGCTTCGGCGGGTTCCAGTCCGCGGTGGTGCTCTCCCACGCCGAAAGGAGCACGTCATGAGCGCATCGGGGGCCGAAGGCAGGAGGACGGTGGTGACCGGGCTCGGCGTGGTCGCCCCCAACGGCGTGGGCACCGAGCCCTTCTGGAAGGCGGTGCAGCAGGGCCGGTCGGTGCTGGGCCCGGTCACCCGGGAGGGCTGCACCGACCTGCCGCTGAAGGTGGCCGGCGAGATCGACGGCTTCGACCCGTCGGCGATGGTGGAGGACCGCTTCCTGGTGCAGACCGACCGGTTCACCCACTTCGCCATGGCCGCGGCGGAACTGGCCCTGGAGGACGCGCAGTTGGCGAAGGACCCGGAACGGCCCTTCGCCATCGGCGTGGTGACCGCGGCGGGTTCGGGCGGCGGCGAGTTCGGCCAGGGCGAGCTCCAGCAACTGTGGGGCAAGGGGCCGCAGTTCGTGGGCCCGTACCAGTCCATCGCCTGGTTCTACGCGGCCAGCACCGGCCAGATCTCCATCCGCGGCGGCTTCCAGGGCCCCTGCGGGGTGCTGGCCAACGACGAGACGGGCGGGCTGGACGTTTTCGGGCACGCCCGCCGCACCATCGGACGGGGTACCGCCGCGGTCGTGGCGGGCGCCACCGAGGCACCGCTGGCTCCGTACTCCGTGGTGTGCCAGCTCGGCTATCCCGAACTCAGCCTGGCGGCCGAGCCGCTGCGCGCCTATCTGCCCTTCACCGCCGACGCCTGCGGGTTCGCGCCCGCGGAGGGCGGGGCCATGTTCGTGGTGGAGGACGAGCGGGCGGCCCGTGAGCGCGGGGCCCGCAGCCGGGCGGTGGTGGCCGGCCACGCGTCGACCTTCAGCGGCACCGGCGGCTGGGAGCGCTCGCGCGAGGGCCTGGCCCGGGCGATCCGCGGCGCGCTGGAGGAGGCCGGGTGCGCCCCGGAGGAGGTGGACGTGGTCTTCGCCGACGCGCTCGGGGTGCCCGCGGCCGACCAGGCCGAGGCGCTGGCGATCGCCGACGCGCTCGGCCCGCGGGCCGCGACCGTGCCCGTCACGGCCCCCAAGACCGGCTTCGGCCGCGCGTACTCCGCCGCCTCGGCGCTGGACGCGGCCGCCGCCGTGCTCGCCCTCGAACACGGGGTGGTGCCGCCCACTCCCAACGTCACCGAGGTGCGGCACGACCTGGACGTGGTCACCGGCGAGGCCCGGGCGGTGCCGCTGCGCACCGCGCTGGTGCTCAGCCGCGGGCTGATGGGCGGCAACTCCGCGCTGGTGCTCCACGGCCACGACGATCGGCGCTGACCGCCGTGGCCACCCCCTTCTCCCCCAACCCCGCCCACCCCTCCCCCCACTGTTAGGAGAAGCACCCCATGAGCGAAGCCGCCGACACCACCGCGCGCGGACCCGTGACCTTCGACGAGCTGGCCGCCCTGATGAAGGGCCGGGCCGGGCTGTCGGTGGACCCGCGGGAGATGGCCGACAACCCCGCCACCACCTTCGAGCAGCTCAACCTGGACTCGCTGGGCCTGCTCGGCATCGTCGCCGAACTGGAGAACCGGTACGGCGCCCGGATCGGCGAGGAGGCGGAGACCTGCAAGACCCCGCACGCCTTCCTCACCAACGTCAACGCCCAACTCGCCGCCACCGCGCAGGCATGACCGCGCGCCACCAGCCGCAAGGAGAGCCGGAGATGGCAGGACAGACCGTAGGACACACCGACAACGAGATCGTCATCGCCGCCCCGGTGGACCTCACCTGGGAGATGACCAACGACCTGGAGCGCTGGCCGACGCTGTTCAGCGAGTACGCGTCGGTGGAGATCATGGAGCGGGCCGGGGAGAAGGTGACCTTCCGGCTGACGATGCACCCGGACGACAACGGCAAGGTGTGGAGCTGGGTCTCCGAGCGGACCATGGACCGCCGCACCCTGTCGGTGACCGCCCGCCGGGTCGAGACCGGCCCGTTCGACCACATGGACATCCGCTGGGAGTACTCCGAGGTGCCCGGCGGCACGAAGATGCGGTGGATCCAGGACTTCGCGATGAAGCCGGACGCGCCCGTGGACGACGCGGGCATGACCAAGCACATCAACACCAACTCGGTGATCCAGATGGAGCGGATCCGCGAGCAGGTCGAGAAGCGGGCCGCCGAGACCGGGGTGGCCGGTCTCAACGGCCGCGCCCGCCGCGCCGGCAAGGGGTGAGCGATGTACCGCAGCCTGATCGTCGCCCGGATGAAGCCCGACTCGGCGACCGAGATCGCCCAGGCGTTCACCGAGTCCGACAGCGGTGAACTGCCCGGTCTGATCGGTGTCACCGGGCGCAGCCTGTTCCAGTTCGGCGAGGTGTACCTGCACCTGATCGAGGCCGAGCGCCCGCCCGGCCCCTCGGTGGCGCAGCACGTCAAGCACCCCGAGTTCCGCCGGATCAGCGAGGTGCTCTCGCCGTACGTCTCCGCGTACGACCCGGCGACCTGGCGCGAGCCGAAGGACGCCATGGCCCGCGAGTTCTACCGCTGGGAGCGGGGGGTCTGACCCCACGCCGGCCGCGCACGCGCACCGCCCGTACCCTTCCGGGGGTACGGGCGGTGCGCGTGCGCGGCCGGCCGCGGCTACTTCAGGACGACCGCCTCGAAGGCGTGCAGGTAGGGGTTGACCGGGCGGACCGCGCTCACCTCGAGTCCGGCCTCGTCCATCAGCGACCGCATGCTCGCCGTGGTGTGCTTGGAGCCGCCGACGTTGAGCAGGAGCAGCAGGTCCATGGCGGTGGTGAAGCGCATGGACGGGCTCTCGTCGACGAGGTTCTCGATCACCAGGACCCGGGCGCCGGGCTCAGCGGCGGCCACCACGTTGCGCAGCGTGGCGCGGGTGCTCTCGTCGTCCCACTCCAGGATGTTCTTGATGACGTACAGGTCGGCGCGCACCGGGATCTCCACCCGGCAGTCGCCGGGCACCAGCCGCACCCGGTCGGCCAGCGGGCCGCCCTCGCGCAGCCGCCGGTCGGCGCCGGCCACGACGGCCGGCAGGTCCAGCAGCGTGCCGTGCAGGCCGGGCTTCTTCTCCAGCAGCGCGGCCAGCGCCAGGCCCTGGCCGCCGCCGATGTCCACCACGCTGTCCACGCCGGTCAGGTCGACGTACGCGGCCAGGTCGGCGGCGGCGGTCCGGCTGGAGGCGCTCATCGCCTTGTCGAAGACGCGGGCGGACGCGGCGGCGTCGGCGTGCAGGTACTCGAAGAAGCTCTTGCCGTACAGGTCGCCGAAGACGTCCTTGCCGGTGCGGACGGCGTCGTCCAGCCGCGGCCAGGCGTCCCACGTCCACGGCTCGGTGCACCACAGCGCGATGTGGTGCAGGCTGCCCGGCTCGTCCTCGCGCAGCAGCCGGGACATGTCGGTGTGGGTGAAGCGGCCGTCCGCCGTCTCGGCGAACAGCCCGTAGCAGATCAGCGCGCGCAGCAGGCGGCGCAGTTCCCGGGGCCGCACGTCGAGGCGCTCGGCGAGTTCGTCGGCGGTCTGCGGGGTGTCGTCCAGGGCGTCGGCGACGCCGAGCCTGGCCGCGGCGCGGACCGCAGCGGCGCAGGCGGCGCCGAAGACGATCTCGCGCAGCCGCATCGAGGCGGACCGCGCGCTTTCCGCGGCCGCCGCGGCCGCCGCGCTGTTCGCGGTGTCCTGAGTGGTCGTCATGGGGCCGCCCTTTCTGGTGGCGGTACGGGTGTCTCGTGTGGTGGGGGAGGGGGAGCCGGTGGGGTGCGCGTGGGTCCCACGGCGGGCGCCGGTGGCGGCGGACGGGCCCGGCGGCTCGCGGTGGTGCCGCGAGCCGCCGGGCCACGGGGGTCCCGCGGGACCCACGGGGGTCGGCGGGTCCGGGGCTCACGCGCGGGTGAGCCGGCCGGACCCGCCGGTCCGGGCGCCGGGCGCCCGGGGGGCCGCACGGGTCAGCAGCGGCCCGCGGGCATCGACACCTGGCAGGAGTTGCCGCTGAAGGTGTTGTTCACACCCGCGGTGTCGTGGTCGGCGAGGTCGGCCGGGCCGTTGCCGCTCAGGGTGTTGGCCTGCACGGTGTTGTCCCGGTTCGGGGTGCCGACGAGGCTCGGGAAGAGCACGATGCCGCCGGACATCGTCGAGGTGCCGACGTTGCCCATGACGGTGTTGCGGGTCACCGTGCTGTTCTCGATGCCGGTCATGACGATGCCGGCGCCCTGGACCACGGGCAGCCGGTCGGTCGCCGCGCAGGTGGCGTTGTTCATGGTCACCGTGTTGTCGTGGACACGGAGGTCGCCCGCGTGCGGGGTGTTCTCGTCGCCGACCAGCATCATGCCGGCGCAGTTGCCCGTGGCGTGGTTGGACTCGACCGTCACGTCGCGCACCCGGCGGAGCACGAGGCCCTGGTGGTTGTTGTCCAGCGCGTTGCCGGCGACGATGGTGCCCATCGTGTCGGTGGCGCCGCCCTCCTCCGAGACCGTGTTCGCGACGAGCAGGCCGGCCTGGCCGTTGCCCGTGGCGCGGTTCGAGACCACGTGCGAGCGGGTGGAGCGCTCCTCGCCGATGCCGTACTGGGCGTTGGCGGTGGCGCGCACGTGGGTGACCGTCAGGCGGTCGGTGTCCGAGGCGAAGACGCCGTACTTGGCGAAGCCGCTCACCGTGAGGGACTCGATCCGGACCCGGTCCGCGCCCGAGACGCAGATGCCGACGCCGGTCTGGGCGGCGCAGGCCTCGCTGGCCGGCCTGGCGGCCGGGGTGAGGACGGTCCGGTCGGCGTTGGCGCCGCGGACGGTCACGTCCGGGCGGGTGACCCGGACGCTGCCCTGGTAGGTGCCGGGCATCACCAGGACGGTGTCGCCCGCGCGGGCGGCGTCCACGGCGGCCTGGATCGACTGACCCGGGCGGACCACGTGCGTGGTGCTCGCGGCGTTCGCGGGGTTGGCGACCATTCCGGTCGCCGCGGTGCCTGCCAGGCACGCGACCGCCACGGCTACTCGTTTCATCATCGGGAAAACCCGCTTTCTGACGACCCCTCAAGGTCTACGAATGGGGAGAAAAGCGGCATTGCCGCCAGCACGAAGCTAATTTCACCCCTTCACCCCCGCCACTCCTGTACGGCCGCCCGGCGGAGCCGGTTCGGCCTTCCCGGGCAGGGGCCCCGCGCGGAAGCCGGTCACCGCGGGCGGGCGCGGGCACTCACAGGCGCAGCGGCAGGGCGCGGGAACGGACGCCCGTGGCGTGGAAGACCGCGTTGGCCACGGCCGCCGGGGTGGCGGTGAGGCCGATCTCGCCGAGTCCCTTGACACCGAGGGGGGCGTGGGGGTCGGGGCGGCCGACGAAGAGGGCGTCGATGTCGGGGACGTCGGCCTGCACCGGGACCAGGTAGTCGGAGAGCGTGGCGTTGGTGAAGCGGCCGTCGCGGGGGTCGAGGACGGTCTCCTCCAGGAGGGCCATCCCGAGCGACATGACGACCGCCCCGGCGATCTGGCTGCGCGCCGTCTTGAGGTTGAGCACGCGGCCCGCGTCGACCGCCGACACCACCCGGGACACCCGCACCACGCCGAGCCGCTCGTGCACCCGCACCTCGACGAACGTGGCCGCGAACGCGCCGGCCCGGGCCACGTCCGCGCCCTCCTGCGGCGGCCGGGGATCGCGCTCGCCCGTGGCCGCCAGCACCGGCAGCCCGTGCCGGTCGAGGATCTCGCCCCAGCCCTCGCCGACCGACGGGTCGCCCGCCAGGTGCAGGCGCCCGCCGGCGGCGACGACCTCCTCGGGGCGCCGCCCCCGCAGCGGCGAGCGCGGGTCGTCCCGCGCCATCCGGGTCAGGCGCGCGAGCACCTGGTGGACGGCCTCCTCGATCGCGCCGGTGAAGGCGATCGCGAGGCCGGAGCCGCCGGACTGCGGGGCGGGCGGCAGATCGGTGTCGCCGATCTCGACCCGCACCCGGTCCACGTCGAGCCCGAGCAGTTCCGCGGCTACCTGCGCGCCGATCGTGTACGTGCCGGTGCCGATGTCGGTGGCCGCGCTGCGCACCAGGGCGGTCCCGTCCCGGGCGACGGTGACCTCGGCCCGGCAGGGCGCCGACCACCAGGAGTACGTGGACCCGGCCATGCCCTGCCCGACCAGCCACTCCCCGTCCCGTCCGGCGCGCGGCTCCGGGTCCCGGTCGCGCCACCCGAAGCGCTCGGCGCCGGCCTCGTAGCACGCGCGCAGCCCGTTGCTGGACCAGGGCAGGCCGCTGGGCGGGTGGACCTCGGCGAGGTTGCGCAGCCGCAGCTCCAGCGGGTCGATGCCGAGCACGTAGGACAGCTCGTCCATCGCCGACTCCAGCGCGAAGCTGCCCTCGGTGTGGCCGGGGGCGCGCATGGCGGCGGGGTTGGGGATGTTCAGCGCCACCAGCCGGTCGCGGGTGACGACGTTGGGGCAGGCGTACGCGGTGGCCGTGCCGGCGGTCATCGGCTCGGCGTTGAACTCCTCGGCCCCGGTCGTCGCGGTGCCCTCGTGGTGGAGGGCGACCAGCCGGCCGTCGCGGCCCGCGCCCAGCGCGATCCGCTGGACGGTCGGCGGCCGGTGGCCGATCGAGGTGAACATCTGCGGCCGGGTCAGCACGAGCTTCACCGGGCGGCCCAGCTCCCGCGCGGCCAGCACCGTCAGCACCGAGTGCGGCGAGGTGCGCAGCCCGGCGCCGAACCCGCCGCCCAGGTACGGCACGAGGACCCGCACCCGCTCCTCGGGCACGGAGAACATCGTGGCGAACACCGTGCGGGCGAACACCGGCCACTGCGTCGCCTCGTGCACCAGCAGCCGGCCGTCCTCCCAGGCGGCCACGGTGGCGAACGGCCCGATCGGGCAGTGGCTGACCGGCGACGTGCGGAACGTCTCGTCGTGCACGACGTCGGCGGCGGCCAGCGCGGCCGGCACGTCGCCGCGCTCGCTGTCCATGCCGTACGGGTCGGCGGTGACGGTGGCCGCCGGGTCCTCCAGGTCCAGCCGCGGCTCGGCCTCCTCGTACGCCACCCGGACCAGCCGGGCGGCGGCCCGGGCCCGTTCGGCGGTGTCGGCCACCACCACGGCCACGTGCTGCCCGTGGTGCACGATCCGGGCGTCCTGGAGCGGGTAGCGCGGCGGCGGGCCGAGCAGCGAGGAGGGGCCGTCGGCGAGCGGCGGCGCGTTCTCGTGGGTGAACACCGCCAGCACCCCGGGCGCGGCCAGCGCCTCGCCGGTGCCGATCCGGCGGATCGTGCCGGCCGCGACCGTGGACTGCACGAGCGCCGCGTGGACCATGCCCGGGAGGGAGACGTCGGACGGGTAGCGGGCGCCGCCGGTGACCTTCAGGCGGCCGTCGATCCGGTCGACGGGCTCGCCCAGCACCTCGGCGGACGACGGCGGGTCGGTCACGGCCACTCCTCGGGGAAGCGCTCGTCCGCCGACGCGGGCGGTCCGGCCACCCGTTCCAGCGCGTGGACGACCGCCCGGGCGGCCAGTTCGACCTTGAACTCGGTGCCCGGCACGGTGAACGGGTCGCGCAGCGCCACCTCGGCCGCCGCGCGGAAGACCTCGGCGCCGGCGGGCTCGCCGAGCAGCACCTGCTCGGCCTCCCACGCCCGCCACGGCACGGTGCCCACCCCGCCCAGCGCGAGCCGGGCCCCGGTGACCAGACCGTCCCGCACGGCGAGCGCGGCGGCGACCGACACCAGCGCGAACTCGAACGAGGCCCGGTCGCGCACCTTCAGGTAGTGCGCGCGCAGGTCGGCGGGCGGCAGCGGCACGTCCACGTGGGTGATCAGCTCGCCGTGCGCCAGCACGGTCTCGACGTCCGGGCGATGGCCCGGCGGCACGTGGAGCTCGGTGAGCGGGAGAGTGCGCGGACCGGCCGGGCCCTCGGTGCGCACCAGGGCGTCGAGCGCGGCCAGCGCCACGCACAGGTCCGAGCCGTGCGCCGCGACGCAGTCCGGGCCCGCGCCCAGCACCGCGTGCCCCCGGGCCGGGCCGGCCACCGCCGCGCAGCCCGAGCCGGGGGCGCGCTTGTTGCAGGCCGGCACGGCGCGGTCGCGGAAGTAGCGGCAGCGGGTGCGCTGGAGGAGGTTGCCGCCGACGGTCGCCACGTTCCGCAGCTGCGGGGAGGCGCCCGACAGCAGGGCCTCGCGGATGAGCGGGAGCCGGCGCACGACCTCGGGGTCGGCGGCCAGCTCCTCCATCGTGGTGAGCGCCCCGATCCGCAGCACCCCGCCCGTCACGGCCGTGCCGCGCAAGGGGAGGCGGCCGATGTCCACCAGCCGGGTGGAGGCGATCACCGCGTCCTTCAGCAGCAGGTCGAGGTGGGTGGTGCCGCCGGCCAGATACGCGGCGCCCGGGTCGGCGGCGACCAGCGCGACGGCCTCGGCGACGTCCCGGGGGCGGACGTACTCCGGGACCGGGTCGGGAACGTGCGCCGGGAGGGCGGCGGTCATCGCGGCGCTCCGCCGCCGGGGCCGGCCCCGTCCGGCGCCGCCTGATGCTCGGCCGCCGCCTCGCGGATCGCGGCGCGGATGTTCGGGTAGGCCCCGCAGCGGCAGAGGTTGCCGCTCATGTACGCGCGGATCTCCCGGTCGGAGCCCGCCCGGCCCTCCGCCAGCAGGCCGACCGCGGACATGATCTGGCCCGAGGTGCAGAAGCCGCACTGGAAGGCGTCGTGCCGGACGAACGCGCGCTGGAGCGGGTGCAGCTCCCCGTCGGGGCCGCCGTGCTCGTCCGTGAGGCCCTCGATCGTCGTGACCTCGCGGCCCTCGCACTGGGCGGCCAGCAGCAGGCAGGACACCACCCGCCGGCCGTCGAGCAGGACCGTGCAGGCGCCGCACGCGCCCTGGTCGCAGCCCTTCTTCGTGCCCGTCAGGCCCAGCTGCTCGCGCAGCAGGTCCAGGAGGGTGAGCCGGCCGTCGGTCGGCACCCGCCGCTCACGGCCGTTGACCCGCAGGGTCGTGGCGGGGGCGGCCCCGGGCCGCTGGCTGCTGTCCATCCGCTTCGTCCTTGCGTCGTCGCGTCGTCGTCCGGATGCGGGCCGCTGTCGAGCGTAGGGCGGGCGGTCCGGACCCGCATCACGGGCGGGGCGGCGGGAACGGCGGGGCGCGGTCGGGGAAAACGGCGGGCGCGGGCGGGTCCGGACCGCGGGCGGGCGGACCCGCGCGTCAGTCGAAGGCGCCCGCGGGCGGGGCGGGCGAGTCGGCGCGGGTGGCGTCGGTGACGACGGGCGCGCCCGCGGCGAAGTCGGCGAGCGCGCGGCCGTGCTCGACCCGGCCCGGGTGCGGGTCGGTGGCCACCCGCCGGGTGAGGCCGTCGACGGGCAGGGCGCGGTCGGAGGCGACCAGCAGGGCGTTGCCGAACCGGCGCCCGCGCAGGACGGCCGGGTCGGCGGCCAGCGCCACCTCGCCGAACGCGGCCCGGGCGGTGGCCACCTGGCCGCGCAGGAAGCCCAGCGGGCCGCCGTCGGTGAGGTTCGCCGTATACGTGCCCAGCGGGGTCAGCGCCCGGCGCACCTCGGCGAGGAACTCCGCTGAGGTCAGGTGGCCGGGGGTGCGGGCGCCGGCGAAGACGTCGGCGATCACCAGGTCCGCCCAGCCGTCGGGCACCTTGGCCAGCCCCTCGCGCGCGTCGCCCCCGCGCACCTTGATCCGCCAGGTGGGGTCCCACGGCAGCTCGGCGCGGACGAACGCGGTGAGCGCGGTGTCCTTCTCGACCACCGTCTGGGTGGAGCGCGGGCGGGTGTGCGCGGTGTACCGGGCCAGCGTCAGGGCGCCCCCGCCCAGGTGGACGGCGTGCAGCGGGCGGCCGGGCGGCGCGGCCAGGTCGATCACATGACCGATCCGGCGCTGGTAGGAGAAGGTGAGCACGCCCGGGTCGGCCAGGTCCACGTGGGACTGCGGGGCGCCGTCCACCAGCAGCGTCCACCCCTCGGCGCGCTCGGGATCGCGCCGCAGCTCCGCGGTGCCCCCGTCCACCGCCGCGGTGCGGCTCTCCCCGACCCGCCGTTCCCGTCCCATGACCCGATTATCGGGCCCGGCCCGACCGCCCCGTGCGCGCCCTCAGTTCTCGTGGGCCCGCTCCGGGTCGAAGGCGTCGG
Source organism: uncultured Actinomycetota bacterium (assembly GCA_963756705.1). Lineage (GTDB taxonomy): Bacteria > Actinomycetota > Actinomycetes > Streptomycetales > Streptomycetaceae > Actinacidiphila. The sequence goes on from CAVWOS010000016.1 coordinate 637,059, forward strand.
CGAGCTGGAGGGTGCGGGCGGCCGCGCCGAGGGCCTCGCGCAGCGCCTCCGGGTCGGTGACGGACGCGTCCGCGGGCGGCGGCACGAGCCACCCGGCGCCCGCGGAGGTCGGCTCGCAGTCCGTGCTGTGGCACCGGCTGCCGGGCACGTCCCACCCCTGGGCGGTGCCCGGCGGCACGAGGAAGCCGAGGCTGCCGTCGGTGCGGTCGTGCAGCACCGGTCCGACCCCGGTGCTCAGCCGCATCAGGTCGACCGCCTCCAGCCCCTGCCGGGACGGTACGGTCACGACGTCCCGGGTCGGGGGCGTGCTGCTCTCCGGACCTGGGCCAGAGGCATGGGCACCACGGGGGTTCTCCACGGCGGACCTCCCTTCGGGGTGCCGAAACCGTTCGGCACCACACCCATACAACGGCCGCACCCCGCCGAGGACCCCTGCCGCCGGGGGTGGCGTTACCTGGCGAATCGCCCACGGTGCCCCTTTTCGGGGGTAGGGGGGCGGGGGCATGGGGGTGGTGGGGAGGGAGACGGGGGCGGCGACCCGGCCGGTTCCGCTCGCGCGGAGGTCCAGGACCACCACGGTCGGCCCGGTTGGCGCCGGTCCCGCTCGCGCGGGGATCCGGGGCCGGCGGCCGGGCAGCTTCCGTCCGGAGCTGGTGGCCGGCCGCCGCCGAGCGGATCCGCGCCGGTCCCGCTCGCGCGCCGGACCGGGGTCAGCGGCCGGACCCGTCCTGAGTGCCGCCCGCACCACCCGGGGCACCCGCGCCGGCTTCCTCAAGATGGCCCGTGTCGTTCCACCGCTCCACCGCCGGCTCCCCGTACGCCCAGCCGAGGACCGACAGCGAGGCCGGGTCGAGGCGCAGCGCGGACGCGAACGACGGTTCCCGCCCCAGCCAGCGCGCGGCCAGCACCCGCAGGAAGTGGCCGTGGGAGACCACCACCACGTCCCGCGCCGACGACTTCGCCCAGTCGACGACCTCGTCGGCCCGCCCGGCCACGGCCGCCAGCTCCTCGCCGCCCGGCACGCCGTCCCGCCAGATCAGGAACCCCGGCCGCAGGGTCTGGAGTTCGGCCGGGGTCAGCCCCTCGTACCGCCCGTAGTCCCACTCCACGAGCGCGTCCCACTCCTTGGCGCGGGTGAGCCCGGCCAGTTCGGCGGTGCGGGCCGCGCGGACCAGCGGTGAGGTGCGCACCTCGGTGTCCGGCAGGCCGTCCCACGGCCGCCGGGCGAGGCGGGCGCCGAGCAGTTCCGCGGTCCGCTCGCCCTCCGCGGTGAGCGGCACGTCCGTGCGTCCGGTGTGCCGTCCGGACAGCGACCACGCGGTCTGCCCGTGCCGGATCAGGTGGACGCGCGCTGGCATGGCGGGGGCCTTTCGGACGGCGGGAGCGGACCCTCCATCATGTCCCAGGCCGGTCAGGCGTCGCCGAGCAGCCCTCGCAGCATCCGGTCCAGGCCCCACTCGTACTGCGCCAGCGAGTCCTCGTGCACCCGGACCAGATCCGGCACGAGCGCGGCGAGGGTCGGGTAGCGCTCGGGGGGAAGGGCGTCGAGCCTGGCCGGCAGCCGGTCGCGCTCGCCCTCCGAGCACACCGCGCCGGGACGGGTGTTCCACAGCGCGGAGCCGACCGTGAACTGGATCAGGGCGACGTGCCCGCGGACCGCCTCCTCCGGCGGCAGCCCGGCCCGGCGCAGCAGGCAGAGCATCCGGTCGATGACGGCGATGGCGTCGTCGCCGCGCAGCGGGCGGTTGGTGAGCAGTTGCAGCGCCGAGGGGTGCTCGGTGAACAGCCGGTAGACCCCGAGGCACACCTCGCGCAGCTCGCGCCGGGGGTCGCCGCCGCCCGTGCCGTCCGAGCGCGGCAGTTCCACGGAGTCCAGCAGCCGCTGGGCGACCGCGTCGCTGATCTCGTCCTTGCCGCGGAAGTGGGAGTAGACCGCCATGGTGCCGACGCCCAGCCGCTCGGCGAGCGCGCGCATGGTGAAGGCCTCGGCGCCGTCGCGATCCAGGAGTGCGATCGCCGCGTCGAGGATACGATCCGGGTTGAGCGTGTTGCGGGGAGCGCGGCGCCGTGGGGAGCGGACCGGCTGGGAGACGGACATCGGGATTCTCTGTTCTCGTCCTTCGTACCTCGCGGCAGGCAACCCGGAGAGCGGCCCCGGGCGTCCTTCGACAGTGCATACCCTGCCACCGTCCGTTGAACACCGAACGAACCGGGGGTTTCCGCCGACCCCTCGGGGGCAGTGTCTGTACGATTTAGCGTACGTCGTACGGTAGAGCGTACGCCACGCCCTGATCCGCCGACCCGCGGCCTTCGGAGAACCTGGAGACACGTCCGTATGACGATCACCGCCACCGCGCCGCGCGCCGCCGCCTACCGGGGCCGGCTCCGCTGGTGGACCGAACTCCCGCTCATCGCCGTCGTCTACGGGCTGTACTCGGGCGGGCGGCTGCTGGTCCGGGGGCACGTCAACGACGCCGTCGAGCACGGCGTGGACATCCTGCACTTCGAACGGCTGACGCACCTGGACCCGGAGGGCTGGTTCAACCGGCTCTTCTCCCGCCACGCGGTGCTCGGCGTGCCGGCCGACTTCGCGTACGCCTCGCTGCACTACATAGTCACGCCCATCGTGCTGGTCTGGCTGTGGCGCCGCCGGCCGACGCAGTACCGGTCGGCCCGCACCTGGCTGCTGGTCTCCACCTTCATCGGCCTGATCGGCTTCACCGTGCTGCCCACCGCGCCGCCCCGGCTGCTGCCCGGCGGGAACGGCTTCATAGACACGATGGCCCAGTACGGCTCCTACGGCTGGTGGGGGTCGGACGCCAGCGCCCCGCGCGGCATGGGCCACCTCACCAACGAGTACGCCGCGATGCCGAGCCTGCACGTCGGCTGGTCGCTGTGGTGCGGGATCATGCTCTTCCGCTTCGGGCGGCACTGGACGGTGCGCGCGCTCGGCGTGCTCTACCCGGTGGTCACCGCGCTGGTGGTCATGGGCACGGCCAACCACTACCTGCTGGACGCCGCCGCGGGCGTGCTGGTGATGGGCATCGGTTTCGTGCTCGCCAAGCCGTCGCTGCGGATCGTCGACGGCCTCCTGGCGCGCTTCCGGCCGGGCGCGGGCGCGGCTGATTCCGCCGAGTCCTCCGGCGACTCGGCCGAGCCTTCTTCGCCCGCCGGGCCGGCCGGCGCCGCCCGTGCGGCGGACACCGCCGCCCCCGCCGCGGGCCCGAAGCCCGCAGCCCCCAAGTCGGCGAACCCGAAGTCCGCGAACCCGCCCGGCCCCCGCGCCGCGCTCCCCCGCCCGAGTTCCCCGCCGCCGGGCGAGAACACGCCCGTCCACGGCGGCGAACCGGCCCGCAGCTAGCGCACCGGGCGGAAGGGCTCGCCACATGCCCGGCCCGTACCTGGTGATCGAGCCGGCGGAGTCCGTCCCTCCTCCCGCCCCGCGCGCGTTCGGCGCACTGATCCGCGGCCCCTTCCTTTTGTCCTCCCGCTTCGAGCAGCGTCGCCCCGGCTCCTTCGACGTCAGCGTTCCCCTGGAGCGGCTCGGCCTCGCCCGGCCGACGAGGCTCGGTCCGCGGGACGACGGGTCCCCACCAAGGAGGTCGTGGAGGCCGTCCTCGGCTTCACGCCGACCCACGCGGTGGGCGTCGGCGCCGGCCGCAACGCCCGGATCGACCACGTGGCCACGGCCCTGCTGAGCGCGGCGGTCACGGACGTCCTCGGCGGTGTGGTCCAGGCCGAACTCGCGGACGGGCAGCTGCCCTTGATCACCGGGCTCCCGGGGGTGGTGGGAGTAGTGCGGGTCCCCGGTGACGCGTCTCCGGTGGTGCTGGGCACGGCGGAGTTCTTGCGGGCGTGGGCCGGGCGGCCCGGGTTCCGGCTGGTCAAGCAGCCCGGGACGGCCGGGGGTGGCGCCCCGCGGCTCACCGGAGGCGGCCCAGGGCGTGCCGCACGCGGCGGAGGTCGCGCAGGCGGTGTTCGTACGTCGCGCCGAGGGCGAGGAGGACCGCGCCGACGAGGGCGAGGGGCAGCCAGCGGGGCAGGTAGCCGAACGCCTGGAGGACGTACGGGGCCAGCTCGTGGAGGGCGTCCAGGGCGAGGACGCCGCCGCCGAGGAGCAGGGGCGCCTGAAGGCGGTGCCGGGCGCCGAGGAGGGTGACGGCCAGCGCGCCTGCGCCGAGGAGGAGCGGGCGCGTCCAGTGCGCGTCGTCCCACGCGGCGACCAGGCTCGGCACGAGCGTCGCGGACAGCCCGGCGCCGTACGCGCCCCACGACGTGGCCTCGGGGTCGCGCCGCCGCCGCAGCCACCCCACGCCGAGCGCGGCCACCGTCAGCGGCAGGGTGTACGCCTCGGGCACGGCGACGTGCGAGGCCGCGAGACGCACCCAACTGGCCGCGATCCACAGCGCCGCCGCCGCGTACGAGGCCCACGGGCGCCGGTCCGCCCGCAGCGCGACCGCCATTGTGACCACGCCGGCCAGCCCCAGGACGAGGGCGAGCGTCGTGAGGTCCGGCACGGCGAACCCCACCGCCAGGGCTCCCGCGCCGACCCCGGCGTACTCCACCGCGCGGCCCGCCCCGCGCCAGGCCCACAGCTGGGCGAGTGCGGCCACGCCCAGCACGGCGTAGGACGCCTCGTGCGCCGCCCACCCCGCGGCCAGCGGTGCGGCCACCGCGAGCGACGCCGCCGAGACCACCGCCAGCACCGGGGCCACCACCCGCGTCTCCCCCACGCGCGGCCGCCACGACGCCGCCCCGAACAGCACGGTCAGCACGGCCATCACCGCCACCGTCGCTCCGCGCTCGGCCAGCGACCACCCCGCCGCGGTCCCTGCCACCGGCACCGCACTCCAGAACGCCACCCCCCGGAACCCCGCCCGCCCCGCCCCGGCCGCTCCACCGTCGGAACCCGCGCCCTGCCCGCGCCTCCCGCCGCCCACACCCGCACCGTCGTCCGTGCGAACGGCTCCCGGGTCGGAGGGCGTTCCCGTGCCGGGGGTCCAGCGGGGAAACGCGAAGCTCGGGTGTCCCGAAGGGCGTGCGGAGGTCGGCGGCCGCAGACGGGTGGGCACCAGGACGCCGGCGGCCAGGAGGAGCGCGGCGAGGAGGAGGCGCAGGCCGAGGGCCACGGCGAACGGCAGGTCGCAGGCCACGGGCAGGGCGCCCGCGGCGGCGACCGCGCAGAGAAGGGCGGCGTCGCGCGCCCAGGTGGGGCGGAGGGGGTGGCGCAGGGCGGTCAGGGCCAGCGACGCGCCGATCCAGGCGGCCGCGGCGACGGCGAAGGGCAGGGCGGCGAGGCCGTCCGCGTCGCCGACCGAGGCCAGGGCTCCGGCGGGCGCGCCGGACCAGACCGCGTCCCCCCAGTGCAGCGGGCCGAACAGCGCGAGGGCCAGCGGCGGCGCGGCCCACAGGGCCACCAGCGCGTGCCCCGCGAGAGCGGAGAAGGCGACGCCGGCCACCGCCGGGCGCCACCGCCCGGTGCGCCACGCCGCCCGGGCCCCGGCCAGCAGCGCGGTGGCGCACGCCAGGCAGGCGAGCCACGCCCAGTGGCCGGGGGCCAGCGTGCGCAGGACCCCGCAGCACGCGACCTGCGCGCTGAGCCCGGCCACCGCGCCGAGCACCGTCGGCGCCGTGCGGTCCGCGCCTTCGGCGGGCTGCCCCCGCAGCACCCGGACCGCCGCCGTCAGGGCGAAGGCGCCCGCGCCCGCCACGAGCGCGGCGGCCCGCAGCGCCGCGCCGGTGCCGGGCGCGTGCAGGCACAGGCCCGCCGCCTCCAGCAGTCCGAGGCCCCCGATCACCCCGCCCGCGACCACCGCGGCCGTCCGCGGCACGACGAGCGCCGACCGTGACGCGGCGACGGCCACCAGCACGCCGTCCAGCACCGCGGTGACCAGCAGCGCGGCCGCGGTCGCGTAGGCCGAGCCCTCCCCGATCGACCACAGCGGCAACGGCAGTTGGAGCAGCAGCACCGCGACCGGCGCGGGCAGCAGCAGGCCGCGGCCGGCCGGCGGCCGGGGCCGGGTCCAGGCGGCGTACCCGCCCCACACCGCGCCGACCACGGCGATCGCCCCCGCCGCGTAGTCGGCGGCGGCCGGCCCCGGCAGCAACGTGTGCCGCACCGCGTAGGCGTCGAGGAGCAGCAGGACCAGGCCGACGCAGGCCACCACCTCCGCGGTCGCGCCGAGCGAACGCCGCAGCAGGACGGTCGGCACCGCCATCGCCGCCAGGGTCAGCAGGGCGAGCACGGACGCCCGGCCGCCGATGCCGAGGTGGCCCCAGCTGATCACGGTGAACGCGATCGCGGCGATCGCCAGCAGGACGCCGCCCAGCGTGAGCAGCACGTTCTGCACCGCGACCGGCGAGGTCTCACGCCCCGTCCTCGGGCCGTGCGGCGCGGGAGCGCCCGGCGGTACCGGCGGGCCCCACGCGCCCGGCCGGCGCACCGGGGGCCGCTGGGCCTGCCACGCCCCGAGGAGGTGGGACCGGCGGCGCAGCAGCCCGGCGCGCCGCTCGTCCAGAGCGGCCAACGCGGTGTTGATCCCCCGCAGTTCGTCGGCCATCGGCCCCGTCCGCGGCAGCGCGCACCGGGCGCACACCGGACCGTCCGCGCCAGGGGCCGTCCCCCACCACCCGCACCCGGGACACAGGCCGTGACCCGCCGGAATCGTCGTCATGTCACGGATTGTGGCTCCGCCGCCGGGTCCCGGCATGAGTCGGCGTACTCAGTTCGCCCCGGGCAACCCCGCAACACCCGCTGCCCGCCCGACCGAGGCGCGGCGCCCGACACCGACCGACACCGCGGGCATCGACACGCCACCCGCCACCCGGGCAGGCAAAACGCCCGCCGACCACTCCCGACCGCGAACCCGCCCACTCCCACGGAGGCACGGCGCCCGGCCCCGCCCGGCACCGCGTCGCATCGACACACCGCGCGCCACCCTTGCCACCCGGGCTGCCCCACGAGACCAACAGGCCCCCGCCCAGGCGAAAGGCCCGAACGCCGCGACCGCGAACCCGCCCACCTCACCGAGGCGCGGCACCCGACGCCCCGCGGGCATCGGCGCGCCGACCGCCCCCGGGCGTCCCGGCCACCCCACGAAACCAACGGGCCCTCGCCCAGGCGAAACCCCCGCCCGCCGACCGGCGGCAGCCACCGAACGGGCCTGCCCACGCCGCCTCGTGGCGACGAGCGGCATCCCCCACCGAGGCCGGGCCGCGGTACCGCTGCCGCGGCCGGCGCGAACGTCAACAACCCCTTTGTCATTGCCGGGTGCCACACTTGCGCGGGTGAGCACTACGCACCCCCTGCGGGAGCGGCTGGCCGCACTGCGCGGGCCCGACGCACCGCATCGTCCGCTCGACGCCCGGGCGCTGGCCGCGCTGGCCGCGAACCCCGGTTGCCGGCGCCGGGCCCTGCTGGACGCCGCGGGCGTCGACAAGGGCGCGGTCGCCGAGGCGCTCGGGTCGCCCGCCCGGTTCGGCCAGTCCCGGTTCGCCTTCTCCCGCGGCCACGCCTTCGAGGCGCGCGTGAAGTCCGACGGCTGCACGGAGTTGCTGCGCCTGATGGGCGCGGACGGCACGGCGACCGTGCCCGACCTGGCCGCCCCCGGGCCCGAGGGCCGGGTGGCCCGCACGAAGTTGGCGCTCGCCGAGGCCGCCCCGGGCACCTGGACCCTGCTCGACCACCCGCTGCTCGCGCTCGACGTGGCCGGCTCCACCGCCTACCTCGAACCCGACGCGGTGGCCGTGGCGCCCGACGGCGGCTGGACGGTGATCGAGATCAAGTCCTTCCCGATCCTGGACGGCGGCGCGGACGCGATGAAGGTCGGCGCGGCGGCCCGGCAGTCGGCGGTGTACGTGATCGCGCTCGACGCGGTGACGCCCGGCCGGACCCGGCCGGAGATCCTGCTGGTCTGCCCGAAGGACTTCTCCAACCTGCCCACCGCCGAGCGGGTGGACGTGCGCAAACAGCTCGCCGTCACCCGCCGCCAGCTCACCCGGCTCACCCGCATCGCGGACATCGCCGACGCGCTGCCCGAGGGCACCACCTTCGACCTCGCCTGCGGCCCCGACGGGCGGACGCCCACCCGCCCGCGGCACGAGCTGTGCTCCGCGGTGGACTCCGTGCCGGCCGCGTACGCGCCCGAGTGCCTGTCCACCTGCGAACTGGCCTTCCACTGCCGGGACAGCTCGCGCGCCGCGGGGAAGGTCGAGGCCCTCGGCCGGTCGCTGCGCGGCGAACTGGGCGAGCTGACCACGGTGGAGGCCGTCCTCGCCGCCGCGCACGGCAGGGCCGGCGACCCGGACGACCCGGCGGTCACCGCCCTGCGCCGCGCGGCGGCCCTGCGCGCCGAGGCCCTGGCCGCCTCCGCGCCGCCACCCGCACCGGCGCCCGCCGTGCCGCACCCCTCGCCGGGGACGGGCCCCGGCGTGCGGCCGGCCCCCGCGGGCGGGAGCCCGGCGTGACGGTGATGCAGACGCTCGCCCGGGCCGAGGCCGTGGCGGCCGGCCGGGCCGTCCCGGCGGCGACGGTGTGCCACACCCACCTGAGCGAACGGCCCCTGGTCCTGGTCCCGCTGACCACCGCCGGCGAGGTGGGTGCCCCGCTCGGCGCGCTGATCGGCACCGACCGGGACGCGCCGGAACTCCTCGTCGTCCCCCAACCGCTCGACCGCGAGCTGCGATTCGCCTTCTTCGCCGGGCTCGCCGGGGCGCTGCTGCCGCGACTGGACGCCTACGGCGACGACCTGGAGGTCGAGCCCGCCACCCGCAACCGCGAGGAGACGGAGGTGTGCGCCGACGCCCTCCAGATCGTGGTGCCCAACAGCGCCGCCGTGGAGTACGTACGGCTGCTCGGCCGCTCCACCCGCTTCCTGCGGACGGTGGAGGACCCGGACGCGCCGCACCCGGTGCCGGTGCCCGTGCCGCTGTTCGGCCGCTGGCTGACCCACTACGCCGAGCGGTCCCGCACCCCCGGCAGCGCGCTGCTGCTCGCCATGACCGGCCTGCTCACCCGGCACTGGGCCAGCGGGCAGAGCGCGATGGAGGACCAGCACCTGGGCGGCCTGCTCGGCTGGATCGACCCGCCGCCGGGGCTGGACGGCCCCGGCGCCGCCGCCCGCGCGCAGACCGGGCGCGGCCCGGACGGCCTGCTGCTCAGCCCGCCGGCCGGCCCGGCCACCGACCCGACGTTCGACAACCGCGCGCTCGCCCCGGCGACGACCCGCTACGACCGGGCCCGGGCCGCGGTGCAGCGGGCGGGGCAGGAGCGGCGGGACGCCGGCACGGCCGGGGCCGCCCACCGCGCGGCCGCCGAACTCGCCGCAGCCGAGGCGGAGATCCGCCGCCTCGTCGCCTCGCAGCTCCGCCCCACCTGGGACGACGTGTGGCACGGCCTGGACCTGCTGCGGTCCCTCCCGCCGGCCGCGCACACCGAGGAGCGCTGGAAGCGGGACCGCTGGTCGTTCACCGGCCACCGCGACCGGGTGCGGGCCGGCGAGCCGCCGCAGCCGAAGCGGGACGACGCGATCACCGCCGCCCAGAAGCTCGCCGGCCGCGAGACGGCGCAGGCCCGGCTGTCCGCCCAGGAGGCGCTGGACGACCCGCTGGCGATGGCCGCCCGGCGGCTGGCCGGCGAGGCCTTCACCGGCAGCGTCCTCGACGTCGAGATGACCTGGTCCGAGGGCCGCCGTCCCATGCCCCGCCCGCTGGTCACCCTGCTCACCTCCGACCTCCCCCAGGCCGAGGCCGGCGCGAAGGCGTACCGCTCCCTGCCGGAGGCGAAGTCCGCCCAGACCGCCGAACTGGTCTCCGTCGGCCCGCACCCGGCTCCCGCCGTCCCCGCGCAGGGGGCACCGCCGGAAGCGGAGGGTCCGGACCCGGCCGCGACCGACACCCCGCCCGAGTGGCTGGTGACCGTGCGGCTGACCGGCGGCATGGGCAGCGGGCGGACCCCGAAGCCCGGGTCGGTCCCCGAGCCCGGCGACGACGTCACGTTCACGCTGTTCGAGCACGAGCCCCGCGGCGGCCCCGCGCTGCCCGACCCCGAACAGACGCCGTGGACCCACGGCGGCCCGCCCGGCGCGGGCACCCCCGCCCCACCCGACGCCCCCGACCCCGTGACCCCGGAGGACTACCTGTGAGGCAGCCCGTGCGAGTCGACGGCCCGGACACGGAGGGGAAGGCGATCGCCCGGGGCGGGCAGGGGGCGGCGGGCGGCGCGCCCTTCGACCCGGCCGGGGCCGCGGCCCGGGCCACCGCGGCGATCCTGGACAGCACGCTGAACGGCACCGCGCGCGGGGTCGTGGTGGACTCCCCGCCAGGCGCGGGCAAGTCCACGCTGGTGGTCCGCGCCGCCCGCGAGCTGGCCGCCTCGGGCGAGTCGCTGATGATCGTCGCGCAGACCAACGCGCAGGTCGACGACCTGGCCGACCGGCTGGCCACGGCCGACCCGGAGCTGCCGGTGGGCCGGCTGCACGGCAGCGACTCGCCGCCCGACCCGGCGCTGGACCGGCACCCGCAGCTGAGGAAGTCCACCTCCGTGGCGGACCTGCGCGACCGCGCGGTGGTGATCGCCACGGCGGCGAAGTGGGCGTACGTCAAGGACGTCGAACCGTGGCGGCACGCGATCGTCGACGAGGCGTACCAGATGCGCTCGGACGCGCTGCTCCAGGTGGCCGGGCTGTTCGAACGGGCGCTGTTCGTGGGCGACCCGGGCCAGCTGGACCCGTTCAGCGTGGTGGGGGCGGAGCAGTGGGCGGGGCTGAGCTACGACCCGTCTGCCAGCGCGGTCGTCACGCTGCTCGCCCACAACCCCGACCTCCCGCAGCACCGGCTGCCCGTGTCGTGGCGGCTGCCCGCGACCGCCGCGCCGCTGGTCTCGCGGGCGTTCTACCCGTACACCCCGTTCCGCAGCGGCACCGGGTACGGCGACCGGCGGCTGGTGTTCGGGGTGCGCCCGGACGGCGGCGCGACGGACCGGGTGCTGGACGAGGCGGCGGAGTCCGGCTGGGGCCTGCTGGAGCTGCCGGCCCGGCACACCCCGCGCACCGATCCGGAGGCGGTGCGGGCGGTGGCGCTGGTGGTGCGGCGGCTGCTGGACCGCGGCGGCCTGACGTACTCCGCGCCGGACCCCGACCCCTCCCCGCTGACCGCCGAGCGGATCGCGGTCGGCACCGCGCACCGGGACCAGGCGGCCGCGGTGCGCGCGGCACTGGCGGCGCTCGGCGTGTCCGGAGTGGCGGTGGACACCGCGAACCGGCTCCAGGGGCGGGAGTTCGACGTCACGGTCGTGCTGCACCCGCTGTCCGGGCGGCCCGACGCCACCGCGTTCCACCTGGAGACGGGGCGGCTGTGCGTGCTCGCCTCGCGGCACCGGCACGCGTGCGTGGTGGTGTGCCGGGCGGGCGTCGCCGACCTGCTGGACGAGCACCCGTCCTCCGAGCCGGTCCTGCTCGGGGTCACGGTCAAGTTCCCCGACGGCTGGGAGGCCAACCACGCCGTCCTGGCCCACCTCGCCGAGCACCGTGTCCCCGCCGCCCGCCTCGGCTGACCACCCGGCGGGGGCCATCCCAGCCGGGTGGGAGGCATCGGTGCCCCGCGGTCGGGGGAGAATGGGGAGGTTGGGCGGGGAAAGGGAACCCGAGAGGACGCGAGAGGGAGGGCACGATGACGGAACCGGCCCGAGAGCGGGAAGGGGCGCGACCCAAGCGCCCCGTGCCGCTGCGCTTCGAACCGGGCATGGAGTCCGAGCAGGGCAAGGACCGCTTCTTCGACCTGGAGTCCATGGAGGACCCCCGGGAGCTGCTGGGCAGGGCGACGGAGCTGGCGCTGGCCTTCCGGGCGGCGGCCGACCGCGCCACGGAGTTCCAGGCGATCGCCGCGGCCCAGCTCGCCGACCCGCGCCGGTTCGACCGGCTGTCGCCGGCGGAGATCGCCGAGGACGCGGGCTGGACCGAGGACTACGCGCGCCGGATGGTCGAGTACGGCGAGGACCTGATCAAGGGCGGCGGCGTGGCCCCGTAGGCCCCGGGCGACCGCGGGCGCGTCTCCGGCGCGGCCCGGCCCGGCAGGACCCGGCCAAGCCCAGGACCGGCAAGCCCGCCCCCGACGAACACGCCGTGTGACCGAACCACCACGTTCCGGCGTGAGTCGAGGTAAGGTACTCCACCTCGCCCGCCGCCGTACGGTTTTCACCGGATTCTCCCGGTGCAACCATGTCCGGCCGGTAGACGTAGACGGCATGGACGAGATGAAGCGACGCCGGCACACGACCCAGGTCACCCCGGAGGGGGCCGCGTGGCTCGCCTCCGCCAGCGCGTTCCCGCGCAGCGTCGAGGCCCTGTGGACGGCCCGTCCCACCACCGCGAGCGTGCTGCCGTGCGGCACGGCCTTCGACGTCGTGAACCTGCCGGCGCTCTTCGGGCGGCGGGTGCTGGAGCAGCTGTGGGCGGCCGGACCGGGCAGCGGCCCGGTGGTCGTGCACCGCGGCCGGGTGCAGCTGCTGGCCGCGGTGGGCACGGCCCAGCGGTTGCCGGCCCTGCTGGGGTGGGAGGAGTGGGCGGGCGCGCTGCCGGCGATCCTCTGCCACGGCCACGGCGACGCGGTGACCGTACCCCCGCTCTTCGCGCCCGGGCCGGACGGCGACCCGGAGCAGGTCGGCGCCCGGTGGGTGGTGGCACCCGACACCCGCGACCCCTGGCTGCCGACCGCGGACGTGCTGCTGTGGGCCTGTGTGCGGGCGGTCCGCGAGGAACCGACGAAGACGGTTCCACCGCTGGTCAGCGCACCCGGGACGGGGTGACCGGCGGCGATTTCACCTGGGCCCGGACCGGGTGCTACTGTCTACCACGTCAGCAGGCGCCGCTAGCTCAGTTGGTTAGAGCAGCTGACTCTTAATCAGCGGGTCCGGGGTTCGAGTCCCTGGCGGCGCACCTGAAACGAAGGCCCCTCGCGCGAGCGGGGGGCCTTCGGCGTTCCGGGGGTACGAAGGACGCGGCGGGAGCACGACGGGCGCGGCCGCGCGGCGAGGTAGCGTTCAGACGGCGGCGCACGACCGCCGGCCTGGTTCGTACTCTTGGAGGCTTCCTCATGGCAACCACCCGCACCGCGACGACCCAGTGGAAGGGTCCGCTGCTGACCGGTCACGGCACCGTGGAGCTGAACACCTCGGGCGTCGGCGCCTACGAGGTGTCCTGGCCGTCGCGGGCCGAGGCGGCGAACGGCAAGACCAGCCCCGAGGAGCTGATCGCCGCGGCCCACTCCTCCTGCTACTCGATGGCGCTCTCGCACGGCCTGGCCGGCGCCGGCACCCCGCCGGAGTCCGTGGACACCGTGGCGAACGTCACCTTCCAGCCCGGCGAGGGCATCACCGGTATCGCCTTGTCCGTGAAGGCCCGGGTGCCCGGGCTGACGGCGGAGGCGTTCGAGGCTGCGGCGCAGGACGCCAAGGCCAACTGCCCGGTCAGCAAGGCTCTGGCGGGCGTGACGATCACCCTTGAGGCCGAGCTCCTCGACTGATCGGGCGACGACGTACGGGGCCGGTCCGGGTTCGCCCGGGCCGGCCCCGCGCGCGTCCGCCCGCGCCGGACGGCCCGGGCCTAGCGGCGGGTGACCCGGACCTTCCACGCCCCGGACGCGTCCGGCCCCAGCACCTGGAAGCCGAACCCGTCGACCGGGTCGTCGAAGCGCTGCCCGGGCCGGAAGGGCGCGTCGTTGAGCGAGTTGAAGGAGCCGCTGCTGAAGTCGCAGGCGGCGGAGTGCGGGTGGGCGTCGGCGACCGTCACCGGGCCCTGGCCGGAGTCGACGTCGGTGCGCACCCGGTAGGCGAGCACGCCCTGCCGGCAGGCGTGCTTGTCGTTCCCCGTCCGCTGCCGCAGTTCCAGCACGTACGCCGTGGTCGCGGTGAGCGGGACGACGACCGCTTTGGGCCCGCCGGCGACCTCCACCGGCGTCAGTGAGTAGGTGCGGGTGCCCGGCCGCGCGTCGCAGTGGACCTGCCGGTCCGAGATCCAGCCGAGCCGCCACTTGTGCCAGGCCAGCAGGTCGCCCTGGAGCCCCCAGTCCAGGGACATCGTGTCCCACTGCCCGGACAGCCGGTCGGTGCGCTGGAAGTCGTCGGCGGCGTAGAGGTCGGGCAGGCCGAAGGTGTGGCCGTTCTCGTGGGCGAGCACGCGGAAGCCGGACTGGTCGTGGCCGTAGATGAGGGAGACCCGGTTGAGGTGGGCGCCCTCGTCGGTGGTGGCCGCCGAGGCGCCGGTCCAGGTCACCGAGAGCACGGCCTCGTCCGCGGGCGGGCCGGCGTTGGGGGTGACCAGGATGTTGACGATGTCGTAGCCGCGGAAGTCGATGTCCTTGTCGGCGACCTTGAGCAGGTCGCGCATCATCGCGGTGTGCGCGTCCCAGCCGTAGCCGCGGCCGATCCCGTACGCCGAGAACGGCCGCGGCATCCGTATCCAGCGCAGCACCGGGGTGGGCCGGTAGTCGAGCCGGCCGTAGGAGGCGCGGGCGTACCACTGCCGGACGGCCGGGAAGAACTCGGCGTAGCGCTGGCGGGCGGCGTAGGGGGCCTTGGCGTCGGGGAAGTCGACGAACAGGGTGAGCGCCCGCAGCCGGCCGGTGGAGGAGGCGAACTCGGCGTCGGGCCCGCGCGGCGGGTGCTCGGGGAAGCCCTCGGACATGGCCACCCCGGGGGCGGCCCGCAGCGCGCAGGGCCGGGCGGCGGGCGGCGGGGAGGCCGGCGCGCCGACCAGCCGGGGTTCGACGATCACGGTGGAGCCGGCTGTGAACAGCCCGCACACGGCCAGGGCGGCGATCCGCAGCCCGGTCCGGGTGGGGGCCACGCCGCTAGGGCCTGTCGTGTGGATCTTGCCGGGCTCGCGGGCCCTGGCACGCCCGCTCGCCGCGTTGTCGTCGGTCATCGACGGCTCCGCGTCGACTCCCTCCTCCGCCTTGCGATCGCACCCACCAGACCCCGCTCCCTGATCCGGCCTGATCCACACGACAGGCCCTAGCCGTTCAGAGCGGTGTCGGCGCCGTGGCGCGGGAGGCGCTCGGTGACCCGGACCGTCCAGGTGCCGGCGGTGGTGCGGCCCATGACGGTGACCTCGGTGGAGCCGTCGGGCACGGTGTAGGACTCGCCGGTGCCCAGCGGCGCGTCGGCCAGCGGCGGGTAGACGGAGGTGGCCGCGCAGGCGGAGTGGCCGGGGTGGCCGTCGATCACGTCGATGGGGCCGTCGCCGGAATCGCGGTCGGATCGCACGTCGTACAGCAGCACGCCCTCGTCGCAGGCGGTGCGGTCGTTGCCGGCGCGGGTGCGGGCCTCCACGGCCAGCGCGGTGTCCACGCCGGTGCGCACGACCAGCAGCTTGGTGCCGCCGGGGGTCTCGTCGGGGCTCAGGTCGTAGTAGCGGGTGCCGGTCCCGGTGACGCAGCCGACCTGGTCGCCGTCGAGCCAGCCGAGCTTCCACTTGTGCCAGGCGAAGGGGTCGGGCGCGAGGCCGAACTGGCTGCCCATCAGGTCCCAGTCGCCCACGTGGGTGTCCCAGTCGGCGTCGCTGCCGGCCGGCGGGCGGTAGTACAGGTCGGGCAGGTCGAAGACGTGGCCGGTCTCGTGCGCGAGCACGTCGCGGTCGGGCGGGTGGTGCTCGAAGACGGTGACCAGGCGGTGCATCGCGTTGCCGTCGGCGACCAGGGGCGTGGCGAGGTTGACGACCTTGGTGGCGTCGGAGTCCACGCCGGGCGCGTCGGGGTCGGCCACGAGGTAGACCACGTCGTAGCCGCGGAAGTCGACGGTCGGGTCGGCGGTGGCGACGGCGTCGCGCAGGTAGGCAGCGCGGTCGGCGGCGTCCCAGTCGCGGCTGATCAGGTAGTCCGTGGCCGGGCGCGGCATGCGCAGCCAGCGGGTCTCGGCGTGCAGGTGCAGCCGGAAGCGGCCGTAGGAGGCGCGGCGCCAGAAGTCGGCGGTGGCCGGGTAGTGGTCGGCGGCGACCTGGCTCGGGGTCAGGTCGGGCGTGGAGTCGGGGAAGCTCAGGAAGACCATCAGCGCCCGGACGTCGCCGGTGGGCCGCCGGTAGCCGCTCTGCCAGCCGTCGACGCCCTCGGAGTGGTGGACGGCGGTGCGCGGCAGCACGCAGGCCAGGCCCGCCTGGGCGTGGGCGGCCGGACCGGTCATCAGCGTCCAGGCGACGAGGGCGGCGAATCCGGCGACGGCGGCGGCCGCGGCGCGGGCGGCCCGGCGCGGCTCCCCGGGGGCCCGGGGCGTGCGGGCGGTACGGGGGACGCGCGCGCCCGCGGCACTGCCCGGCGCGCCGTCCGACGCGCTGTCCGACCACCGCACAGGGACCTCCGGGGAGGGTTCGTGAGTCCGTCCGAACACCTCCACCACATTGCTATGAATTGTCACCCTATGCGGAGTTCGGCTGCGCCGAGCGGGTGTCGGCGGACCCCCGGGGTGCGGCTACCCTCCGTCATGATGTGCGGGCGACGGACACCTGCTCGAACCGGACGCGCGGGAAAGCGGCGGAAAGCAGCGGAATCCGTCGATCCGTCAGCACGCGTGCCGAGAATCACCATGGCGACGCTGGATCGGCGGCTCCGCCTGCCCATATGATCGCGAGCGACGGAAGTGCGAACAGGGAGCAGTCCATGGGCGGACCCGCGGGCGGCCCGGACGTGGAGCCCGACAGCACCGCACAGATCATCACGCAGAGTCATACCGAGCGCAGCGCTTCGTCCGAGGCCGAGCTGCGCGACTACCGCGCGGCCTTCGCCGTCGCCCGCTCGGCGATGGCGCTGCTCGACGGGGACGGCACGGTGCTGGCCGCGAACGCCGCGCTCGCCAGGCTGCTGGGGACTTCACCCGAACGGATGACGTCGGCAAGCGTCGGCGCCCTGCTCGGGCTGAGCGGGGACCCGCACACGAACGCCGCCTTCAACGCGGTGCTGACCGGTCGGCGGCCCCGGCTGCGCTGCACCCGGCGGTTGGCCCGGCCCGACGGCGGCAGCCTGCGGGCCGAGATCACCCTGGCCCGCACCGGCACCCGGCCACTGCTGCTGACCGTCGAGGACGTCGGCGAACGCGACGCGCTGCGGCGGGAGTTGCGGCACCTGCGGATGCACGACCCGGTCACCCGGCTGCCCAACCGGGCGCTGTTCTTCGAGCGCCTGGCCGACGCCTGCGAGCGCGCGCCGCGCAGCGGCACCGGCCGGATCGGGCTGTGCTACCTGGACCTGGACGGCTTCAAGGCGGTCAACGACACCCTCGGGCACCGGGTCGGCGACGAACTGCTCACCGTCGGTCGCCGCCCGGCTGTCGGCCTGCGCGGCACCGGACGGCCATCTGGTCGCCCGGCTGGGCGGCGACGAGTTCGCCCTGCTGCTGCGGGACTCCACCGGCACCGGGCAGGCCACCGACCTGGCCGCGGCCGTCCTGGACGCCTTCCGGCATTCCTTCGACGTGGCCGGGCAGCGGCTGGCGGTCTCCGCGAGCATCGGCGTGGTCGAGCGCGAGGCGCAGGGCACCTCGCCCACCGGCCTGATGCAGGCCGCCGACACCACGCTGTACTGGGCCAAGGCCGACGGCAAGGGCCGCTGGACGCTCTTCGACCCGGAGCGCAACGAGCACCGGATGACCCGGCAGGCGCTGTCCCGCACGCTGCGGCAGGCCGTCGAGCGCGGCGAGTTCGTGCTCGACTACCAGCCGCTGGTCGCCCTCGACACCGGCGAACTGCGCGGGGTGGAGGCGCTGGTGCGCTGGGAGCACCCGGACTTCGGCCGGCTGGCGCCGAGCCGCTTCATCGCCCTGGCCGAGGAGGACGGCTCGATCGTGGAGTTGGGCCGCTGGGTGCTGGCCGAGTCCTGCCGGCAGGCCCGCGCCTGGCAGCGGATGCGGCCCGGCACGCCGCTGGCCGTGAGCGTCAACGTGGCGGTACGGCAGGTGTGGGACTCCGACCTGGTCACCGACGTCGCGGCCATCCTGCGCGAGACCGGGCTGCCGCCGCGGCTGCTGCAACTGGAGCTGACCGAGTCCGCGGTGATGGGGTCGGCCGGCCGGCCGCTCCAGGCGCTGCACGCGCTGCACGAGATGGGCGTGCGGATCGCCATCGACGACTTCGGCACCGGCTACTCCAACCTGGCCTACCTCAGCCGGCTGCCGGTCTCGGTGCTGAAGCTCGACGGCTCCTTCGTCCAGGGCTTCCGCTCCGCCGAACACCCCAACCCCGCCGACGAGACCATCGTCGAGGCCCTCGTCGACCTCGCCCACCGGCTGGGCCTGACGGTGACCGCGGAGTGCGTGGAGAACGCCGAGCAGGCCGCGCGCCTGCGCCGCATCGGCTGCGACACCGGCCAGGGCTGGCACTACTCGCGCCCGGTGCGGCCGGAGGCGATCGCGGAGCTGCTGGGCTGAGTCCGCCGTACCGCCGGGACACCCGGGCGGTCGCGGCACCCCTCGAAAGGGAGTGGGCCCGCGTCCTCGGGGGGAGAAAGGACGCGGGCCCGGGAAGGGGGCGAGCGGTGTTCAGGTCCTCCGCGGAGCGGACCTAGCAGGCCCCGAGGTCTTGCCAGACTCCCCATTCACCGGTGGTGCCGGGCTGTTCGTTGGTGGTCCACCACTTGGCCTGCCAGTTGTGGCCGTTCCAGGAGACCTGGTTGCCGTTGACGTAGATCGCCGAGGCGCTCCAGGACGGCAGGGTGCAGGTGCCGCCGGTGGGCGGGGTGGTGGGCGGCGTCGTCGGCGGGGTGGTCGGCGGCGTCGTGGGCGGGGTGGTCGGCGGGGTCGGAACTGCAGCTGGACGCCGAGCCGTTGGTGGCGGTGACGATCTTGTTGAGCAGCGTCGTCGAGCTGTCCAGGTCCAGCAGCGAGTACATCATCGAGCCGGCCAGGCCGTGGCAGTGCGCGTAGTCCGCGTCGGCCTGGATCTGCTGCGAGCCCAGACCGGTCCAGAACTCGCTGCCGTTGTAGAAGTAGTTGGACTGCGAGGCCGCGTCCCAGAAGGTGTCCGAGGCGTTGTCGACGATCCCGGTCAGTTCCTTGTAGTACGCGGTGCCCGCGGTCGGCGCTCAGGCCGCGGGCCGACGCGGGGCCGGTCGCCGACTGGTACAGGCCGTTGTTGCTGCCGGCCGGCACCCCGGACCAGCCGCGGTAGTACAGCGGGTAGCCCATGGTGACCTTGTTGGCGGGCATGCCGCCGGGGATGCCGTAGGCCGAGTCGCCGGTGGTCCACGCCTTGATGGCGTTGTCCGCGCTGTACTTCTCGGTTCCGGGCGAGATCGCCGCGGACGGGTCGCTCGGCGACTGGTAGAGCGGGGCCTGATGGTTGGTCGGGCCGGTCGTCTCGAACGCGCCGTGCATGTCGTACGTCATGATGTTGGCGTAGTCGAGGTACTGGCCGATCTGGTTGGTCTGGATCTTGGAGATCTTGTCCTGACCGGCCGGCAGGGCCGCCGTGAGCAGCATGTGCTTGCCGCCGTTGGCCGAGCCGTAGGCGTTCAGCTCGCTGCGGAACTCCGCCAGCAGGGCGGTGTAGTCGGCCGTGTCGCCGGCGCTGTAGTGGTTGCCGACGTGGCCGCCCGGGGAGCCCGGGTACTCCCAGTCGATGTCGAAGCCGTCGAAGATGCCGGCCGCGCTGCCGGTGCCGCCGTAGCCGCCCTGCACGGGCAGGTTGCCCTTGATGAACATGTCGATGCAGGAGCTGACGAACTTCTTGCGGCCGGCGTCGGTGGCGGCCACGTCCGAGAAGTACTTGGAGTAGGTCCAGCCGCCGATCGAGGCGACGATCTTGAGGTTCGGGTACTTCGCCTTCAGCTCCTTGAGCTGGTTGAAGTTCCCGACGATCGGCTGGTTCCAGACGTCCGCGGTGCCGTTGACGCTGATGTCCGAGCCGAAGGACTTCTGATAGTCGGCGAAGGCGTCGCCCGCGCCGTCACCGGCGTTGGGGTCCTGCTCGTTCGTGGCGTCCGACGCCTTGGTGGCCTCGAAGCAGGTCAGGTTGGTCGGATCGATGTTCTCGAACGAGTAGTTGAGGACGTCGAGCTTGCCGGCGATGCCCTCCGTGTCCAGGTTCTTGGGGTAGAAGGCGTTGCCGTAGACGCTCCACTGGTCGTAGTAGGCGATCTTGACGCCGCCGCTGGTGGCCGCCGCGGCGGCGGCCGGCTTGGCGGCGTGCGTGGTGTCGGCCTGGGCGGTGCCGATGCCACCGACCAGCGCGGCGAACGCGCCGAGGCCGAGGGCGGCGCTCAAGGCGGCGGCCGTGAACGCTCTCTTCCTGGACTTCACAGGAGCCTCCGTGGGGGAAGGGAGGAACAACAGGGGGTGCGCCAAGCATGGTTAACCTTTGGTCAAGTGCACGTCAATGGTCTGAACCAGACTTGGACTAGACCATTCGGCGGCCGGATCGGCCCCGTGCCCTCCCGCGGACACGGCGAAGCCGCCCGTCAACGGGGTTGACGAGCGGCTTTCCCACCGCGCGGCGGCACTTCCCCGGCGATCGGGGCGTTGGACCAGCCGATCATCGGATCGGCCGGCCGAGGCGGTCGCGGGGCCTCCTCAGCCGGCGGCGATGTCCTTGGGGAACCCGTAGGCGTCCGCGATGAGCTCGTAACTGCGCAGCCGGGCGCCGGGCGTGTGCGCGTTCGCGGTGATCACCAGCTCGTCCGCGCCGGTGCGGGCGGCGAGTTCGTCCAGCCCGGCCCGGACCGTGCCCGGGTCGCCGTAGACCACGTTGCCCAGCCAGGACTCCACGAACTCCCGCTCCACCGGGCTGAACCGGTACGCCTCCGCCTCGTCGGGCGTCGGGATCAGGCCCGGGCGGCCGGTGCGCAGCCGCAGCATGCCCAGCGCGCCGGAGAGCACCTGGCGGCGGGCCTCGGCCGGGTCCTCGGCGGCCAGCGCCGAGACGCCGATGGACGCGTAGGGCCGGTCCAGCACCTCGGAGGGGCGGAACGACTCGCGGTAGAGCGCCAGCGCGGGCACGGTGTTGGCGGCCGAGAAGTGGTGCGCGAAGGAGAACGGCAGGCCCAGCGCGCCCGCCAGCTGGGCGCTGAACCCCGAGGATCCGAGCAGCCACACGCTCGGCCGGTGCGGGGACTGCACCCCGCCGGGCGCGGTTGCCTGCACCGGTCCGGGGATGGCGTGGATCCGCGCGTACGGGTGCCCGTCGGGGAAGGCGTCGTCCAGGAAGTGCGTCAACTCGCTCAGCTGCCGCGGGAACTCGTCGGCGCCCTCGCGCAGCGAGTCGGTGCGGCGCAGCGCGGCGGCCGTGGCGCCGTCGGTGCCGGGGGCGCGGCCGAGGCCGAGGTCGATCCGGCCCGGGGCCAGCGCCTCCAGGGTGCCGAACTGCTCGGCGATCACCAGCGGCGCGTGGTTGGGCAGCATCACGCCGCCGGAGCCGAGCCGCAGCGTGGCGGTGTGCGCGGCGAGGTGGGCGAGGATGACCGCGGGCGAGGAGCTGGCCACGCCGGGCATCGAGTGGTGCTCGGCCACCCACATCCGGTGGTAGCCGCGGGTCTCGGCGACCCGGGCGATCTCCACGCTCGTGCGCAGCGCGTCGGTGGCGGTGCAGCCGCTGCCGACGGTGGCGAGGTCCAGTACGGACAGTGGCACGGGGGCGGTGCCGCGGACCGTGCCCCGGATACCGTGTCCCGTGTCGCCCTGGCGTGCATCACCCACGGCGGGCGCCTCCTTGATCGTGCGTGACGGTACTTGCGGCGGGTGTCCCCGGTCGGCGCGGGACGCCCGCGGCGGGCACCGGTGCGCCGGACCCGCCCTCCGCGGAACCGGAGAGGGCGTCCGGATATTCCCGGGGCACCGCTTCGGGGACCCGGACCGCCCGGGACCCGCGGCCTCGCGCGGCCTCACCCTGCCCCTCCAGCCGTTCGTCACCCGTACGGCGGCTTGACAGCGGCTTGATCGAGCCCGTGGGGAGCGGTTCGCCCGGCCCTTCCGCCAGCCGCGCGGAACCGCCCGGCCCGCCTTCCGCGCCGAATTCCGGGGGCTTTCCGGTGGTTTTCCCGCGGACGGCGGCGGGGGCGGAAAAAGGGGCAATGACCTTGGCATATGCCAGCGTAGCCCCTTCCTGCGTATACGCCTGCGGACCCCCGGAAATGCCCCCAACCTCCTCTTCCGGAAAGGGCATTGGGTCTATCGTGGAAGCGGTCGAGCTGCCGGGTCAGCCTTGCCACTGACCCACGACCGGGCGGCGGAACCAAAGGACCACCGAGTACGCAGACGGTCTTACCAGGGGGTCGCCGTGGCGCTGGAACACCGACAGGTAGAGCCGGCGGTGCAAGCCGTGCAGTACGCGATGCGGGTACTGGAATCCGTCCACTCCCACCACTACGGCGTCAGCGCCGAACAACTCTCCCGCGAAATAGGCGTGCCCATGGGCTATCTCAGCCAGGTGCTCGCGATGCTGCGCCGGGAGCGCTATCTCGGATTCCTGCCCGGCGGCGGCTACGTCGTCGGCGAGTCGCTGGTCCTGCTCGGGGCCGCCAACCGCGACATGGCGCTCGCCGACAAGCTCAAGGGCATCCTCGCCGAACTGCGCGACGAGGTCGGGGCGGCCGTCTACTTCAGCCGCTACGACGACGGCGAGGTGCGGATCATCGACTTCGCCGACGGCCCGGACACCCCGAAGGTCAACGAGTGGGTCGACTTCCGCTCGGCCGCCCACGCCAGCGCCGTCGGCAAGTGCCTGCTGTCGCAGCTGGACCACAACGGGCGGCTGGAGCACCTCTCCCGGCACCGCCCGGCCCGCCTCACCTCCCGCACCGAGATCGACGACCGGGTGCTGCTCACCAAGCTGGAGCGGCAGCCCGCCAGCGTGCCCACGCTCGACCTGCAGGAATACGCCGTCGGCACGGTGTGCGCGGCGATCCCGGTGACGATCGGCAAGACGGTGGCGTGCCTGGCGCTGTCCATGCCGTACGCCCAGGCGCACCGGCTGCGCCCGGCCGTGGACACCCTGCACGAACGGGCCGCGCCGGTGCTGCTGACCATGGCCTTCTAGGGCCGAGCGGGCACCGGAAACGGGTTTGGGGGCGCCCCTGGCGATGGGGTACGATCATCCACGTCAGCAGGCGCCGCTAGCTCAGTTGGTTAGAGCAGCTGACTCTTAATCAGCGGGTCCGGGGTTCGAGTCCCTGGCGGCGCACCTGAAGGCGAAAGGCCCTCCGCGGAAGCGGGGGGCCTTTCGCGTGCGCGGACCGTGCGGACGACCTGGCGCGGGGCCGTGCGACCGGGCGGCGGGTGCCCGGGGTCAGCGGGCGGGCGCGGCCGGGAAGACCGGCGGCTTGGCCGGGGTGTAGAGCCAGGTGGTGAAGAAGGATCCGAGGTCCTGCCCGGACAGCCGCTCGGCGAGGGCCTCGAACTCTGCGATGGTGCCGTTGCCGTAGCGGTGCTGCGCCGGCCAGGTCTTGAGCAGCTTCAGGAACGCGGTGTCGCCGATGGTGTCGCGCAGCGCCTGGATCGCCAGCGCGCCCCGGTCGTAGACGGCGTCGTCGAACTGGTTCTGCGCCCCCGGGTCTCCGGGCTCCACCGTCCAGAAGGCGGCGTCGGCCGGGTGGGCGTCGTACACCTGCTGGGCGAGTTGCTGCGGGGTGCCGGTCTTCTCGTGCTCGGCCCACAGCCACTCCGCGTAGCTGGCGAAGCCCTCGTTGAGCCAGATGTCGGACCAGCGCTCCAGGGACACGTCGTCGCCCCACCACTGGTGGGCCAGCTCGTGGGCGACCACGCCGGTGTTGTCGGCGGTGGCGAAGAAGGAGGGGCTGTAGAAGACCCGGGTCTGCGTCTCCAGGGAGAAGTGCGAGGGCACGTCGGGGACGTAGCCGCCGGCCGCGTCGAAGGGGTACGGGCCGAAGTAGCCGCTGAGGAAGTCGATGATCTCGCCGGTCCGCTCGACGCCGGCCCGGGCGTGCGCGGCGGTGGCAGGGTCGAGGTCGGCGCTGTAGGCGTTGATCACCGGCACGCCCGTGCGGGTCCGGCTGTGGGTGAGGTCGAAGTGGCCGACCGCGAGGGTGGCCAGGTAGGTGGCCTGGGGCAGGTCCTGCCGCCAGTGGAAGCTGGTCCAGCCGTCGCGGGTGCGCCGGGACAGCAGCAGGCCGTTGCTGATCGCCTGTTCGCCGCTGGGGACCCGGACCGTCACGTCGTAGGTGGCCTTGTCCGCGGGGTGGTCGTTGCTGGGGAACCACCACCAGGCCGACTCCGGCTCGTTCGCCGCCACCCCGCCGTCGGAGGTGCGCTGCCAGGAGGTGAAGCCGTAGCGCTCGACGCCGGAGGGCACCCCGGAGTAGGTGACGGCCACGGTCATGCGGTGGCCCTTGGCGACCGGGCGGTCCGGGGTGATCACCAGCTCCTGCTCGCCGCTGGTGGCGAAGGCGGCCCGCCGGCCGTCCACGGTGACCTTGCTGGCGTCCAGCGCGAAGTCCAGGTCGAAGCTGGTCAGGCCCTGGGTCGCGGTCGCGGTGACGGTGGTGGTGCCGGTCAGGGTGTCGGTGGCCGGCTGGTAGCCGAGGTCGAGGTCGTAGTGCGAGACGTCGTAGCCGCCGTTGCCGTAGGTCGGGTAGTACGGGTCGCCGATGCCGGGCGCGCCCGGGCCCGCGGGGGAGGCGGCCGCCGGCACCGCCAGCAGCAGGCCGAAGGCCGCGGCGAGGGCGGTGGACGCGATCAGGGGCGTGCGCACAGGGGTCCTCCAGGGGTGGCGGTGCGGATGTCGGGACGGGGCGGGCGCCAGTTTCGAGTGGGTGCCGGTTTCGGGTGCGTACGGATGGGTGACAGGTACACGCCGACCCTAGGAAGTCCCGTCCGTCCCAGCCACCCCAACTCCCCCTCATGTCGCAGAGTGTTCACCCTGGGCCGCAGAAGGACCGGAAATGACCTCCGGATGTCTGTGGTGGTATCCAGTTGCACGAAAGGATGAAGCGCGGAACGTTGGATCTATTCGGAGCGTTTTCCGCCACGGCGCACCGGCCCCGGCCGACCGCACCCGTGGCGGGGTGGGACGCGCGGCTGAGGCCGGGAAAGGCCAGATGGGTATCCCAGTGAAGAACGCCTGGGTCAGAGCGGTGCAGCGGCTGGAGAGCGAGTACCTCTCCCGGCTGGGCATGTCGCTGCCGATCACCGCGCTGCTGCTGGTGATCGCCGCCGACCTGCTGGCCGGCCCGGACCACTTCCTGACCCCCGGCATCGTGGCCGTGCCGGCGCTCGCGGCGATCACCGTCGACTGGAAGCGCACCCTCTTCCTGTGCCTGCTCGGCGCCGCCGTCCAGGGCGCCCTCGCGCCGTACGACAACGTCACCGACATCCCCGACCAGGACGTGCTCATCGGGCAGCTCTTCGCCTACGGCCTGGTCTGCCTCTTCAGCATCTACATCGCCTGGCGGCGGGAGACCGGCAACCGCGCCTTCACCGCGATCGCCACCGTCGCGGAGGCGGCCCAGCGCGCCCTCATGCGCCCACCGGCGCCCCGGGTGGGGGACGTGCGCCTGGCCGCGCGGTACGTCTCCGCCGCCGACGCGGCCCAGATCGGCGGTGACCTGTACTCCGTCCTCGACACCCCGCACGGGGTGCGCGCGGTCATCGGGGACGTGCGCGGGAAGGGGCTGGCCGCCGTGCAGACCTCCGCGATCGTGCTCGGCGCGTTCCGGGAGGCCGCCTACGACGAGGGCGGCCTGGACAGCGTCGCCTGCCGGGTGGACACCAGCGTGGCCCGGCACGTGACCACCGGCGACTTCATCACCGCGCTCTTCGCGCAGTTCGACCCGTCCGACACCGTCGAACTGCTCCACTACGGCCACGTGGCGCCGCTGCGCGTGTCGCGGGACGGCACCGTGGAGACCCTCGAACCCGCCGACCCGTGGGTGCCGCTGGGCCTCGCCGACCTGGTCGTGCCGCCCGCCTCCAGCGGTCCCGGGGCCAGCCGGGTGGCCCCCGGCCCGACGCCCTGGCAGGTGCGGCTGCTGCCCGGCGACGTGCTGGTGCTGTGCACGGACGGGGTGATCGAGGCCCGCGACCCCCGCGACAACACCTTCTACCCGCTGGCCGAGCGGGTCGGGCGGCTCGTGGGCGGCTCCTCGCACGACCTCGACGGAGCGGTCGAGCGCGTCTACGCGGACCTGCTCCGGCACACCGGCGGCTCCCTCGCCGACGACGTCGTCCTCCTGCTGCTCTCCCCCGCCGCCCGCGTGGCCTGAGCGCCCTCTCCGGCGGTCCCGGACCGATGCGTGCCCGGGAGCCGGTCAGGCCCGGCGGGAGGACGTGAGGGCCGCGTAGACCACGAGGTTGGCGGTGTAGGCGTGGGCGGCCGGGTCGAAGGTGCCGCCGCAGGTGATCAGGCGCAGCTCGGGGCGGCCGGGGGTCTCGGCGCCGTACACGCGGGCCGCGTCGAAGTGGTCCTTGGGCACGACCTCGACCGCCTCCACGGTGAAGACGGCCACCGAGCGGTCCGCCCGGGTCACGTCGACCTCGGCGTGCGGCCGCGCGTCGCCCAGCCGCAGGAAGACCGCCGGGCCCGTCTCGGTGTCCACGTGCCCGACGATCAGCGCGGCCCCGCCCGTGCCGGGCGCCGACCCGCCCCCGTACCAGCCGGTGACCCCCGGCGTGGAGTACGGCGGCGGGTCGATCGTCCCGTCGGTCAGCCCGCGCCGCACGACGGGGGCGTGGATGCCGAGCGAGGGGATGTCGAGCCGCACCGGGTCGGCGGCGGGCAGGGCCGCGTGGGCCGGGTACGGGTGCGGGGGCAGGGCGCCGGCGGCCGCGGGCGCCCGCCCGGGGGCCTTGGACGCGGCCGAGTCCCCGGCGAGCGGGCCGCCCGGGCCGGACCACCCGTGCCGCCCCAGCAGCCACGCGGCCAGCAGGAGCAGCGCCACGCCGACGGCCGTCCACGTCCGCGCGTCCGCCCCGGCCCGGGTGTCGGCGGGGACGCCCGGGCCGCCGTCCGGTCCGAGCACGCCGCTCAGCCGCGGGAGCCGGCGCGGCGCGCCCGGATCCGGCGGCGGCCCGCCAGGCCGAGCAGGCCCATCGCGGCCGCGCCGCCGGTCGCCAGCAGCGGGCCGGTGCCGGCCCCGGCGACCGCGGGCCCGGCGGCGAGCTGCTCGGCCGCGCCGCCGCCCCCGGCGGGCACCGGACGGACGGGCGCGGTCGGCGTCACGGGCGTGGTGCCGCCGGAGGCGACGACGGTGAGGGACGCCTGGGCCGTACTCGTGGCGCCGTCGCACCGCACGGAGATCCGGTACGAGCCGGCGACCGCGTCGCTGCGGATGAACGCGCTGCCGTCCATGCCCTGGCCGCTCCCGGCGGGCGCGAGGGTCACGGTGTCGACGAACACCGAGGCGCTCGCCTTCGCCTGCTTGCCGGACGAGCAGGAGGCCGCCAGGTGCAGGGCGACCACGCCGCCGGGCGCCACACTCTGCGGGGAGACGTCCATGCCGCCGCCGGAGGGGGTGGCGGTGCCCGCGTACGCGTCCGTGGTCGGGTCCGTGCCGGTGCCGGTGCCGGTGCCGGTGTCCGTGCCCGGGTCCGCGCTCGTGCCGAGGTCGGTCCCCGCGTCGGGAGCCGCTGCCGGGTCAGTGCCCGGAGCCGATCCGAGGTCAGTGCCGGGGTCCGTTGCCGGGTCGGCCGACGGGTCCGCGGCCGTGCCCGGGTCCGCCAGGGGGTCCTGCGTCGCGTCGCCGGTCAGGGGGCTCGACGTGACGGCGCCCGCCCCGGTGTCGCCCTCGTCGGCGAGGGCCTGCCCGCACACGCCTCCCACGGCGAGGACGGCGACCGTGCCTGCGGCGGCGAGGGCGGACAGCTTCCGAGCGAACATGAGGACCTCCGGCTCAGCCGGGAGCGCGGACTCGCACCCGGTGCCTACGAAGATTCCGCTGCCCGGCCCGGCCCGCACCCCGGGCGGCGCCTGGGAGGGCCATCCGGGCGACCGATGCCGCACGGAGAGTGATGGATCGGGTCGGCGGGGCGCTCGCGGGGGCCGGGGCTGCCGCCCCGCGGAACCGCCCCTTACGCTGGAGCCCGGACCGCCCGCCCACGAAGGAGACCGTCCGTGTCCGAGCGCAAGCCCATCGAGTCGTGGCTGACAGACATGGACGGCGTGCTGATGCACGAAGGCGTCCCGGTGCCCGGTGCCGACGCGTTCATCAAGAAGCTGCGCGACACCGGCCGCCCGTACCTCGTGCTGACCAACAACTCCATCTACACCCCGCGCGACCTGCACGCCCGGCTGTCCCGGATCGGCCTCCAGGTGCCGCCGGAGAACATCTGGACCTCCGCGCTGGCCACCGCGAGGTTCCTGGAGAACCAGCACCCCGGCGGCACCGCCTACACGATCGGCGAGGCGGGCCTGACCACCGCGCTGCACGAGGCCGGCTACGTCCTGACCGACACCGACCCGGACTTCGTGATCCTCGGCGAGACCCGGACGTACTCCTTCGAGGCGCTGACCAAGGCGATCCGGCTGATCAACGGCGGCGCGCGGTTCATCGCGACCAACCCCGACAACACCGGCCCCTCCAACGAGGGCGTGCTGCCCGCGACCGGCTCGGTGGCCGCGCTGATCACCAAGGCGACCGGCAAGGAGCCGTACTTCATCGGCAAGCCCAACCCGCTGATGATGCGCACCGGCCTGAACGCCATCGGCGCCCACTCCGAGAGCTCCGCGATGATCGGCGACCGGATGGACACCGACGTGCTGGCCGGGCTGGAGGCGGGCATGGAGACCTTCCTCGTGCTCACCGGGCTGACCACCCGCGCCGACCTGGACCGCTACCCCTTCCGGCCGACCACCGTGGTGGAGTCCATCGCGGACATCGTGGACCTCGTCTGAGCCCCATGACCTCCCCCGCGAGCCCTTCCCGCGCCCCGCTGCGGGTCGCCCTGGTCGGCTACGGCCCGGCCGGTGCGTTCTTCCACGCCCCGCTGGTCGCGGCCACCCCCGGACTCGCCCTCGACACGATCGTCACCGGCGACCCGGGGCGCCGGGAGCAGGCGCGGGCCGAGCACCCGGGCGTACGGTTCGCGGCCGGCGCCGACGAGGTGTGGGCGCGGGCCGCCGACCTCGACCTCGTGGTCCTGGCCTCCCCCAACCGCACCCACGTGCCGCTGGCCACCGCCGCGCTGGACGCCGGGCTGCCCGTGGTGGTCGACAAGCCGATCGCCGCGACCGCCGCGCAGGCCCGCGCGCTGGCCGCCCTCGCCGAGGCCCGCGGCCTGCTGCTGACCGTCTTCCAGAACCGCCGCTGGGACAGCGACTTCCTGACCCTGCGCGCCCTGCTCGCCGAGGGGCGACTCGGCGAGGTCCGCCGCTTCGAATCGCGCTTCGAGCGCTGGCGGCCCCGGCTCAAGGGCGGCTGGCGGGAGTCGGGCGACCCGGCGGAGGTCGGCGGGCTGCTCTACGACCTCGGCGCGCACCTGGTGGACCAGGCGCTCACGCTCTTCGGCCCGGCCCGCCTGGTCTACGCCGAGAGCGACGCCCGGCGGCCGGGTGCCGCGGCCGACGACGACAGCTTCATCGCGCTCACCCACACCGGTGGCGTCCGCTCCCACCTGTGGATGAGCGCCGCCGCGCCCCGGCTCGGCCCGCGCTTCCGGGTGCTGGGCAGCGCGGGCGGCTTCGTCGTGCACGGGCTCGACGGCCAGGAGCCCGCGCTGCGCCAGGGGCTGCGGCCCGGGGACGGCACGCCGTGGGGCGCCGAACCGGAGTCCGCCTGGGGCACGGTGGGCACGGACGACGTCGACGGCGCGACCGAACCCGTCCCCGCGGTGCGCGGCGACTACCCGGCCTTCTACGCCGCCGTGGAGCTCGCGCTGCGCGCGGGGACGCCGCCCCCGGTGGACCCGCTGGAGGCGGCCGCCGCCCTCGACGTCATCGAGGCCGCGCACCGCTCGGCGCGGAGCGGGCGCACCGTGGAGCTGTGACGCTTCGGCGGGCCCGGCACCGCGGCCGGTCCCGCCGGACCGTCCTCCCGTCCCCCGCGCGGCCGGGTCAGGCGGAGGCGAACTCCTGCCGCTGCCGGCCCAGTCCGTCGATGCTCAGCTCGACCACGTCGCCGGCCCGCAGGTACGGCTTCGGCTCGGGCCGCCCCATCGCGACCCCGGCCGGCGTCCCGGTGTTGATCACGTCACCGGGGTACAGCACCATGAACTGGCTGAGGTAGCGCACCACTTCGGCCACCGGGAAGATCTGCGCGGCCGTCGAGCCGTCCTGCTTGAGCTCGCCGTTGACCCACAGCCGCAGCCCGAGCGCCTGCGGGTCGGGCACCTCGTCGGCGGTGACCAGCCACGGGCCCAGCGGGTTGAACGTCGCGCAGTTCTTGCCCTTGTCCCACGTGCCGCCGCGCTCGATCTGGTACTCCCGCTCGGACACGTCGTGCGCGATCGCGTAGCCCGCCACCGCCGCGAGCGCCTCCTCGGCCGAGGCCGCGTACCGCACCTCCCGGCCGATGACGACCGCGAGTTCGACCTCCCAGTCGGTCTTCACGCTGCCGCGCGGCACCAGCACGGTGTCGTCGGGCCCGACCACCGTGTCGGGCGCCTTCATGAAGATCACCGGCTCGGCGGGCGGCGGGGCACCGGTCTCGGCGGCGTGGTCGTGGTAGTTGAGGCCCACGCAGACGATCTTGCCGATCCGGGCCAGCGGCGGCCCGACCCGCGGCGAGCCCTCCACCACGGGCAGCGAGCCGTCGTCCCCGGCCGCGGCGATGCCCGCCATGGCCGCCGCGTCGGCGAGCAAAGCGCCGTCGATGTCGGCGACGAGACCTCCGAGGTCCCGCAGCACGCCCTCGCGGTCCAGCAGGGCGGGGCGCTCCGCCCCGGCGGGTCCGACACGCAGCAGCTTCACAGTGGTACTCCGTACGTCGAGGCGGTCCGGCCGCGGACGGCCGAGAAGTCGACCGGGACAGTCGGTCGGGACAATTGGCCAGAGCAAGTCCGACCAATCACCCGGGATCATCGGATGTCTTGGCCGATCCCGTCAGATCCTCCGACCACCGTCCCCGGTCGCGCAAGCCCCGCCCAGCCACTGGACAGGCACGGACAAGCACGGGCAGGCACGGACACCCGCGCGGCCGGCCGGATCGGGTGCCCGCGGCCCGGCGGCCTCAGCCGCCCGCAGCCTGCGAGACCGCGTAGATCACCAGCCCGGCCAGCGCGCCGACCACCGTGCCGTTGATGCGGATGAACTGGAGGTCGCGGCCCACGTGCGCCTCGATCTTGCGGGACGTCAGATCCGCGTCCCAGCCCGCCACCGTCTCGCTGATCAGCGAGGTGATCTCGGCCCGGTAGGTGGTCACCAGGTACACCGCCGCGTCCTCCAGCCAGGTGTCCACCTTCGCCCGCAGCCGTTCGTCCGAGCCGAGCCGGCGGCCCAGCGACAGCAGCGAGGCCCGCGTGCGCAGCCGCAGTTCGCTGCGCTCGTCCTCCGCCGCCGCGACCACCATCGCCCGCACCGACCCCCACGCCGAGGCGATCAGGTCCTGCACCTCGCCGCGCGCCAGCAGGTCCGTCTTCGCCCGCTCGACCCGGGCCCGGGTGTCGGGGTCGGACTGCAGCTCCCGGGCGAAGTCGCCGAGGAACTTGTCCACCGCGCCGCGGGCCGGGTGCTCGCGCGAGTCCCGCATCTCGGTGACGAAGCGCAGCAGCTCCCGGTAGACCCGCTCGCCGACCTTCCGGTCCACGAACCTCGGCGTCCAGCCCGGCGCGCCCTCCTTCACCGCGCCCATCACCTGGTCGCCGTGCTCCACCAGCCAGTCGTGGGCGCGCACGCAGATCAGGTCGACCATCCGCCGGTGGCCGCCGTCGGCCACCACCCGCTCCAGCATCTTGCCCAGCCCCGGCGCCACCTCCTGCGCGTCCGCCCGCCGGGTGATCGCCTCGCCGACCACCGCCTGCACGTCGGAGTCGCGCAGCACCGTCAGCACGCCGCGCAGCGCCGCCGACGCCTGCTCGGTGACCTTGTCCGCGTTCGCCGGCTCCGCCAGCCACCCGCCCAGCCGGCCCGCGATGCCCACCGACCGCAGCCGCTCGCGCACCACGTCCTGGGACAGGAAGTTCTCCCCCACGAACTCGCCCAGGCTCGCGCCCAGCACGTCCTTCTTCGTCGGGATGATCGCGGTGTGCGGGATGGGCAGGCCCATCGGGCGGCGGAACAGCGCGGTCACCGCGAACCAGTCCGCCAGCCCGCCGACCATGCCCGCCTCGGCCGCCGCCGCCAGGTATCCGGCCCAGCCGCCCGCGCCGCTCTCCTGCGCCCAGCGGGCCAGCCCGTACACGACGGTGGCCACCAGCAGGAACGCCGACGCGATCAGCTTCATCCGGCGCACGCCGCGGCGCCGCTCCTCGTCGCGCTCGGCCGAGACCGCGCGCGCCGGCCGCGGGCCCGCCCCCGGCGGCCCGGACCCGTTCGTCCGCGCCCCCGGCACGTCCCGCCGCGCCCTGTCCGTGCTCCCCGTGTCCATCGGCTCCACCCGCGTATTCTCACCGCCATTGCCGTCAGGGGAACGCACGAGGGTCCCCGAGGGCTCCCGGCGCGTCCGGGACCGGTGCGGGGGCGGCGGCCGGGCGCCGGCCCGGCCGTCGTATCTTCGGCCCGACCGCACACCCGGTCATGGCGGGCTCCGGCCCGGCCCGCGGGCCCCCACCGGGGCCGCGCCGCCGGCCGAGCACACCGGCCCGCCGTCCCGACCCACCCGAGGAGCACTTCCCGCGATGTCACCGCAGCACACCACCGGCGGGCTGGCCGGGTACGCCGAGCACTTCGAGGAGCCCGAGGGCTACCTCGACTTCGCCCGCTACGGCCCGCCGTCCGCCGACGTGCGGACGGCCACCGCCGACGCGCTGGCCGCGTCCGCGCGGGCCGACCAGGACACCGTGAACACCCTCATGCGCGCCGACGGCCGGGCCCGGGCCTCGGCGGCCCGCCTGGCGGGCTCCGACCCCGACCACACCGTGCTGCTGCCGAACGCCTCCACCGGCCTGTTCCACGCGGCCTTCGGGCTGCCGGCGGGCACCGTCCTGGTGCCCTCGGGCGACTTCCCGGCCAACCACTACCCGTGGCGGCGCTCCGCCGAGCTCGGCCGGGCCGTCCCGCGCTGGCTCGGCCCCGACGCCCTGGGCGGCGCGCCCGGGGTCACCGTGGACGCCGTCCGGGCCGCCCTCACCGACGACGTGGTCGCCGTCTCCCTCAGCGCCGTCGACTTCCGCACCGGCTTCCGCGCCGACCTGGCCGGGCTGCGCGAGGCCATCGGCCCCGACCGGCTGCTGATCGTGGACGCCATCCAGGGCTTCGGCGCCGCCGACCTGCCCTGGCAGGCGGCCGACGTGGTGGTCACGGGCGGCCAGAAGTGGCTGCGGGCCAGCTGGTCCACCGGGTTCGCCGTGCTCTCCGACCGCGCCCTGGAGCGCCTGGAGCCCGCCCTGACCGGCTGGACCGGCATCGAGGACGTGGCCGTCTTCGACGACCGCGAGCACCCGCCCGCGCCCGGCGCCGCCCGCTGGAGCGTCACGAACCTCAGCCCGGTCGCCGCGGCCGCGCTCGAAGCCGCCCTCGCGCTGGTCGAGTCGGCGACCGTGCCCGCGATCGAGGCCCACATCTCCGCGCGGGTCGACGAACTCCTCGACGCCGTCCGCGGCCGCGGCGGCGAGGTGCTCTCCCCCGTCGACCCGGCCCGCCGGGCGGGCATCGTGTCCTTCCACCTCCCCGGCACCGACGCCGCCGACGTCGCCAAGGCCCTGCACGCCTTCGGCGTCACGCCCTCCGTCCGCGCCACCTCCGTGCGGCTGTCCGCCCACGCGTCCACGTCCGCCGCGGCGGTCGACCGGGTCCGGGCGGCCCTGGCGTCCCTGCGCTGAGTGCGCTGAGTGCGCTGAGCCGAAGGGACCGCTCGGGGCCCCCTGGCGGGCGAGGACCCGTCAGGAGCCCTTCGGGAGCTCGCTGCCGTACATCCGGGCGATGACGTCCTCGATCGCGGGCTCGCGGATGGACAGGTCGACCAGCGGGTGGTCCGCCGCGAGCGCCGCGACCAGCGGCGCGGCGCTCGCGGCGGCGGGGAAGGCGAAGGACTGGCGGGGGCCCTCGACGCCGACGCAGCGGGCGCCCGGGAGGTCGACGGGCGGCAGTTCGCGGGCGAAGTCGGCGACCAGCGTGCGCTCGCTCTCGCCGACCGCGTGCAGCCCGCCGAGGTCCCCGTCGTACATCAGGCGGCCGTGGTCGATGACCATCACCCGGCGGCACAGCGACTCGATGTCGGTGAGGTCGTGGGTGGTGAGCAGCACGGTGGTGCCGCGCTCGGCGTTGAAGTCGCGCAGGAAGTCCCGGACCCGGGCCTTGCTGATGATGTCCAGGCCGATCGTCGGCTCGTCCAGGTAGAGGACCTCCGGGTCGTGCAGCAGGGCCGCCGCGATGTCGCCGCGCATCCGCTGCCCGAGCGAGAGCTGGCGGACGGGGACGTCGAGCAGCTCGCCGAGGTCGAGCAGTTCGACGCAGGCGTCGAGGTTGCGGGTGTAGGCCGGGTCGGGGATGCGGTACATGCGCCGCACCAGCTCGTAGGAGTCCCGCAGCGGCAGGTCCCACCACAGCGTGGTGCGCTGGCCGAAGACCACGCCGATCCGGCGGGCCAGTCGCGCCCGCTCGCGGGTGGGGTCGATGCCGCCGATCCGGATCCGGCCCGCGCTGGGGTTGAGGATGCCGGTGAGCATCTTGATCGTGGTGGACTTGCCGGCGCCGTTCGGCCCGATGTAGCCGACGATCTCGCCGCGCGGCACGGTGAAGGAGATGCCGTCCACCGCGCGCACCTGGTGGCGCTCGCGGCGCAGCCGGCCCGCCTTGCGGCGGACGTCGAAGACCTTCTCGACGCCTTCGAGCTCGATGAGGGGGGCTGCGGGCGCCCCGTTCCCGGGGGCGGCTGTATCCGCTGCGTCCGCCGTGTCCGCCGCGTTCTGTGCGTCCAGGGCGGTGCGGCTGGCGGGTTCGGTCTCGGCCATGGACGGTCAGCTCCCTGTGCTGCGGTACGAACGAAGGCCCGTCCGCCACGCCAGGCCCGCCAGGGCGCAGCAGGCGACGGCGATCGGCGGGGGGCAGAAGTCCACCCAGGCCGGCAGGCCGAGGGGGTCGGGCTCCCCGAGGATGTGGAGCGCGGGCAGCCAGTTGACGAAGGCCAGCGGCACCACGAAGGTCACGCCCCGCACCAGGTCGCGGGCGAAGATCCCGGGCGGGTACTGGAGCAGGGTGTTGCCGCCGTAGGTGAACGAGTTCGCCACCTCGGCGGCGTCGCCGGCGAAGAACTGGAAGGCCCCGGCGGCCACGTAGACCGCGCTGAAGATGACGGCGCCGCAGACCAGCATCATCGGCACCATCAGGACCTTGACCGGCGTCCAGTGGACGTCCACCCGGATCAGCGCCCAGCCGAACACGAGCGCGCCCTGGGTGACCCGGCCCAGCCGGCGCAGCGCGAAGCGGTCGGCGGCGACCTGCGCGAGCACCGGCGCCGGCCGCAGCAGCAGGACGTCCAGCGTGCCGTCGCGCACCCGCCGCCCGAGCCGGTCCATGGAGCCCATCACCAGGTCGGCCACCCCGAAGGCGGTGCTGGTGGAGCCGTAGAGGAAGGCCACCTCGGGCAGCGAGAAGCCGCCCAGGACGCGGATGTGCGAGAACATCAGCATGATCGTGACGAAGTCCAGGCCGGTCCCGGCGAAGTTGCCGAACGCGGTGAGCACGAAGGACGTCCGGTAGGCCATCGTGGAGCGCACCCACATGGCGACCACCAGCCGGTAGACCCGCGCGCTCTCCCGGGCCCGCTCCAGGTACGTCTCGGGCCGCCCGGGGAAGGGCGCCGCGGGCCCGGCGCCCGCCTCGGCGAGGATCCGCTCAGCCACCTTGGACCACCACCCGGCGGGCCGCGGTGAGCTGGAGCGCCCGGCCGGCGCCCAGCAGCGCCACCGCCCAGGCGGCCTGGAAGGCCAGCGCGAGCAGCGCGCCGGTGCCGTGGTGCCGCCCCATCAGGACGTCGGCGGGCACCTGGAGCATCGCCGCCCACGGCAGCGCCCGGGCCAGCGTGCCCAGGAACCCGGGGAAGACCGACAGCGGCAGCAGCAGCCCGGAGAAGAACAGCCCGGCCAGGAAGGCCATCTGCTGCATCCCCGCGCCGTCCAGCAGCCAGAAGGCGCTCAGGGCCACCAGGAAGCGCAGGGCGAAGCTGACCACCGCTCCCAGCAGCACGGAGGCCAGGAACAGCAGCCAGGGCAGGGGGGCGGCCGGCAGCGCCAGCTCGAAGGCCAGGGAGCCGCAGAGCAGGGGCACGATCCCGCGGGCGAGCAGGTGGTAGCCGGCCCGGCCCAGGTCCGCCGACAGCCACCAGATCTGGAGGTCGGCCGGGCGGAAGAGGTCCACCGCGATGTCCCCGGACCGGATCCGCTCCATCAGCTCCTCCTCGAAGCCGCCGCCCATCAGCGACATCGGCATGAGCATCGCCTGGCTGACCCACACGTACGTCAGCGCCTGCGCCTCGGTGTAGCCGCCCAGGTGCGGGCGCTGGTCCCACAGGGCGATGTAGCTGTAGGCGACGATGAAGCCGAAGACCGTGTTGGTGACCAGCCCTCCCACGGTGGCGCCGCGGTAGGTGGCGTAGCGGCGGAATCCCCGACTGACCACGGCGGCGTAGAAGCCGCTCATCACTGTGAACCCCCTCACGTCACTCGCGTCACACGGGACACCTTCGTAGGGACAAAGCGACGAGCCTAACCGCCCGGCGAGCAAGCCCGCCAACGCTTTTAGCCGCCCCGAACGGGTGAGGTCGCCCCCGCCGAACGGCCGGAACCCGCTGTCACAGCCCTGCAACGGATGCGTGCCGCCGATCCGGGCTGGGCAGATGATGCGACAGTGTGGGTCGGAGGGCTACGTGGGTGTACGGACGCGTACGTAACGATTGGTCCATGATGTGCCGCCGCGGGCCAACCCCCGGGGCGGCCGAGGAGTCCCAACAGACATGAGTGACGTTCCGAACCGGAGGCTCGGCGGCGCGACCGGCGCACTGCCGGGGCAGTCGTGGGCGCCCTACGCCTCGGACACGGGCCGGGCCGACCGGCCGCGCCGCAGGGGCCTGCGCCGCCTGCTGCCCTCCTGGCGTTTCCTGACCGGCGGCACCCTCATCGGCCTGCTGTTCCTCATCGGCGCCTTCTTCGTGGGCTACGCGCTGGTCTCCATCCCGGACCCCAACGCCGCCGCCGTCGCGCAGAACAACGTCTACCTGTACGCCGACGGCAAGACCGAGCTCTCCCGCGACGGCGCCGTGAACCGGCAGAACGTGCCGCTCGGCGACATCGCGAAGGACGCCCGGTACGCCACCCTGGCCGCCGAGGACCGGAACTTCTACCACGAGTCCGCGGTCAGCCCGAAGGCGATGGTGCGCGCCGCCTGGAACACCGCCACCGGCAAGGGCCGCCAGTCCGGCTCCACGATCACCCAGCAGTACGTGAAGAACTACTACCTCACCCAGGCACAGACCGCCTCGCGCAAGGTCAAGGAGTTCTTCATCGCGATCAAGCTGGATCGCAACGTCACCAAGGACGAGATCCTCGACGGCTACCTGAACACCAGCTACTACGGCCGCAACGCCTACGGCATCCAGGCCGCCTCGCAGGCGTACTTCGACAAGAACGCCTCGGACCTCACCACCGGCCAGGCCGCCTACCTGGCCACACTGCTCAACGCCCCGAGCGAGTACGACCTGGCCGCGCACCCGGAGAACGCCCCGGCGGCGAAGGCGCGCTGGAACTACGTGCTGGACGGCATGGTCAAGGAGGGCTGGCTGACCAAGGCCGAGCGCGACTCCACCGCCTTCCCGAAGATCGGCCGGCCCAAGCCGATCGCCAGCAAGGCCGGCCAGCGCGGCTACATCATCGAGGCCGTCAACAACTACCTGACCCAGAACCACATCGTGGACCCCGACGAGCTGCACGCCGGCGGCTACCGCATCGTCACCACCATCCAGAAGCCCAAGGAGGACGCCTTCGTCGAGGCGGCCCGGCGCGACGTCTACGACCAGCTCGGCCACACCAAGGCCGACTCCTACGTGCGGGCCGGCGGGGTCTCCATCGACCCGGCCACCGGCAACGTGGTCGCCCTCTACGGCGGCGTCGACTACACCAAGCAGTACGTCAGCAGCGCCACCAACTCCACCTACCAGCCCGGCTCCACCTTCAAGCCGGTGATCCTCGCCTCGGCCCTCCAGCACGGGTCGCAGACCCAGGACGGCGAGCGGATAACGCCGACCACGATCTACGACGGAGACAGCCGGCGGCCGGTGCAGGGGCCCGACGGCCCGGTCGGCTACGCGCCCGAGAACGAGGACGGCACCGACTACGGCGACATCAGCGTCACCCGGGCCATGGACCAGTCGGTGAACTCCGTCTTCGCGCAGATGGCCCAGGACGTCGGCACCTCCAAGGTCATCGACACCGCGCACGACCTCGGCATGCCGGCCTCGGTGGCCATCCCCAAGACGCCGGCGATGGCCCTGGGCGCCTTCGACAGCCCCAGCGCCAGCCCGCTGGCCATGGCCCAGGTCTACGCGACCCTGGCCAACCACGGCCGGCAGATCCCGTACTCGCTCGTGGTCAAGGTCACCAAGGACGGCGACGACATCGGGCTGCCCCACCGGGAGGCCGAGCAGTCCGTGCCGCGCCAGGCCGCCGACACCACGACCGCGGTGCTGCGCAGCGTCGTGGAGGGCGCCCACGGCACCGCCACCGCGGCCCAGGGCTCCGGCTGGCCGTCGGCCGCGAAGACCGGCACCGCCGAGGACGACAAGGCCGCCTGGTTCGCCGGCTACACGCCCAAGCTCGCCACCGTGGTCGCCCTGCTGGGCATGAACCCCGCCGACGGCGCCCAGGAGTCGCTGGACGGATCGATGCACCTCGGCCGGATCAACGGCGGCGGCCCGCCCGGGCAGGTGTGGGCCGACTACACCGCGGCCGCCCTGGCCGACACCGCGCCGGCCGACTTCGACCTCGACCTCCAGCAGGGCGCCGCCACCGAGCCGCCGGAGACCGACGAGCCCAGCACGCCCGACACCACGCCGCCCACGGACGCCACGCCCCCGGACACCACCACCCCGCCGACCACGCCGCCGACGGACACCACGCCGCCCACGACCGAGCCGCCCACCGGCACCGACACCCCGACGGACCCGACGGCGGCGCCGCCCACCTTCGGGGGCACCGACGGCGGAACCGACGGCGGCCGCTTCGGCGGCACGACGGGCGGGACCGGCGGCACCGACGACAGCACGTTCAGTGACGAGACGGTCACGGACGGGCGGTTCGGCGAACAGAACGCCGAGTTGGGCACCGGCTGAGCCCCGGCCCCGAGGCTTCCTGACGGGTCAGCGCCACCGGCCGCGAATCAGAGGTACAGGCCGGTCGAGTCGTCGGTGCCCTGGAGCCGCTCCGCGGCCACGGCGTGCAGGTCGCGCTCGCGCATCAGCACGTAGGCCACGCCCCGCACCTCCACCTCCGCGCGGTCCTCCGGGTCGTACAGCACCCGGTCGCCGACCTCCACCGTCCGCACGTTCTGGCCCACGGCCACCACCTCGGCCCAGGCCAGCCGGCGGCCGACCGCCGCGGTCGCCGGGATCAGGATGCCGCCGCCGCTGCGGCGCTCGCCCTCGCCGCCCTCCTGCCGCACCAGGACGCGGTCGTGCAGCATGCGGATGGGCAGCTTGTCGTGCTCACTGTTCGAACTCACGGCCCCGAACCTACCTGCGGCGGCGCCGTGCCGTGAGACCGGCCACCACGGCCACGACCGCGACGCCCACCAGCGCGGCGGGCACGATCCGGTCGACGCGGGGCGCGCCCTCCTCGTCCACGAAGCGCTCCCTGGCCCGGCTGACCGCCCGGTTCGCGGCCACGTACGCCTGCCCGACCGTGCGGTCCAGCGCCGAGACGGCCTTCGCTCTGGTGTCCCGCACGATCGTGACCGGGTGCACCCGCACGGCGATCTCGTCGAGCGTCTCCGCGAGGTCCTGCCGCCGGCGGGCGATGTCCGCCTCGATCTGAGCGGGGGTCCTGGCACCTTCCGACACCGCACTGCCTCCATGCCTGATTAGGTAGCGTTCGGACAGTCTGTCAGTACGACGCGGCCCATGCCGCGTCGGCACCCCGTTCGCTCAGGAGCCTTCCCCCATGTCCGACCGTCTCACCCCCGGCGACACCGCGCCCGATTTCACCCTGCCCGACGCCGACGGCACGCCCGTCTCGCTCGCCGACCACCGCGGCCGCAAGGTCCTCGTGTACTTCTACCCGGCCGCCCTGACCCCCGGCTGCACCAAGCAGGCCTGCGACTTCACCGACAACCTCGACCTGCTGGCCGCCGCCGGCTACGACGTGATCGGCGTCTCCCCCGACCAGCCCGCGAAGCTGGCCAAGTTCCGCGACAAGGAGTCCCTCAAGGTCACCCTGGTCTCCGACCCGGAGCGCACCACGCTGACCGCCTACGGGGCGTACGGCGAGAAGACGATGTACGGCCGGACCGTGACCGGGGTCATCCGCTCGACCTTCGTGGTCGACGAGGCCGGTCTGATCGCCCACGCCTTCTACAACGTCAAGGCCACCGGCCACGTCGCCAAGCTCATCCGCGACCTGGGGGTCTGAGCGGCCCGGGCGGGGCCGTGCCGCGGGTGCGCCGGTTTCGGTACGATGACCCGGTCGAGCGGCCGTGTCGAAACTGGCAGCCGAGCTGGGTTTAGGTCCCAGTGGGGTAATCCCCCGTGTGGGTTCGAGTCCCACCGGCCGCACCTGATGTCCGCGCACCGCGCGCGCCCCGCCCGCCCCCGCGCGGAAAACGCGGCCGGGGGGCGGAGCGTTCGGCCCTCCCCCGAGCAGGTGAAGGGCCCACCGGGCCGAACCGGCCGCGTCAGCCCAGGAGTTCGGCGACCAGCGGGGCCAGGGCGCGGAACGCCTTGCCGCGGTGGCTGATGGAGTTCTTCTCCTCGGCGGTGAGTTCGGCGCAGGTACGGCCGCGCACGAACTCCGGGTTCTCGTCGGGTTCGTCCGGCTGGAGGATCGGGTCGTAGCCGAACCCGCCGGAGCCCGCCGCCGTGTGCCGCAGGGCGCCCCGCAGGCGGCCCTCGGTCACCCGGGTGGTGCCGTCGGGCAGGGCCAGGGCCGCGGCGCACGCGAAGTGGGCGCCGCGGTGCGGGTGTTCGATGTCGGAGAGCTGGGCGAGCAGCAGGTCGAGGTTGGCCGCGTCGTCGCCGTGCCGGCCGGCCCAGCGGGCGGAGAAGATGCCGGGGGCTCCGCCGAGGACGTCCACGCACAGGCCCGAGTCGTCGGCGACGGCGGGCAGTCCGGTCGCGTCGGCGAGCGCGCGGGCTTTGAGCAGGGCGTTCTCGGCGAAGGTGACCCCGGTCTCCTTGACGTCGGGGATCTCGGGGTAGGCGTCGGCGCCGACGAGGTCGACGTCGAGCCCCGTCGCGGCGAGGATCGCGCGGAGTTCGGTGACCTTGTGGGCGTTGCGGGTGGCGAGTACGAGGCGGCGGGTCATGGGGTGATTATCCCGAGGTGCAGGCGACCGTCAGGTGGGAGGCCGCCTTGGCGACGGCGTTGACGTTCACCGTGCGGCCCGCCTTGGCGTCCTTGCGGGCCTGGCCGACGGAGTGGTCGAGGTCGGAAAGGGCGCTGCCGACCTTGGCGTTGTGCTGCTTGCCGCCGGCCTTGCCGATGTCGGACTGGAGCCGGTCGAGGGCCTTGAGGGTGTCCTTGCGCCGGCTCTCGTCCGCTATCTGGCCGACGTTGGTGGCCGAGTCCTCCAGGTCCTGGATGTCGCCGACGATGGTGGCGGCGGACTTGGCGCAGGCCATGGTGGTGTCGTCGCAGGCGGTCAGGGCGCCGGTGAGCAGCAGCCCGGCCATGAGCGCGGTCAGCGCGGTCAGGCCGCGCCGGGCGGTGCGCCGGGCGCCGGCGGCGGGGGAACGGTGGGCGGCGGTGCGGTGGTTCGTGGCGGTGCGACGACGGTTCATCGTTGACCCTCCTCGGCTCCGCACCCGGCGGGACGCCGCGTGCGCATCTGTACACACGCGGCGCGTGCCCGCGCGGGTTGCCTGCTCCCTGTGATCCTTGTGCGCTCCGTGCTCGACGTGCCCGACGTGCCCCGCGCGACGGGTTTCGGCGGATGGTGCCGGTGTGATCGAAGGGGGCGGGTACGGCCCCGAAGGACCTACCCGGCCGGGGTCGTCACCCTTCGGGGAGTTCGTCCAGCGCGGCCTTCTGCGCCACGGCGAGTCGGGCGCAGCCGTCGACGGCGAGGGCGAGCAGCGCGTCGAGTTCGGCGCGGTCGAAGGGCTGGCCCTCGGCGGTGCCCTGGACCTCCACGAAGCGGCCGTCGCCGGTGCAGACGACGTTCATGTCGGTCTCGGCCCGGACGTCCTCCTCGTAGGCGAGGTCGAGCAGCGGCACGCCGCCGACGATGCCCACGCTCACCGCGGAGACCGTGCCGGTCAGCGGCTGGGACTTGGCCTTGATGAAGTGGTTGCGCTGCATCCAGGTGACCGCGTCGGCGAGGGCGACGTACGCGCCGGTGATCGCCGCGGTGCGGGTGCCGCCGTCGGCCTGGAGCACGTCGCAGTCCAGGACGACGGTGTTCTCGCCGAGCGCCTTGTAGTCGATCACGGCCCGCAGCGAGCGGCCGATCAGCCGGGAGATCTCGTGGGTGCGGCCGCCGATCCTGCCGCGGACGGACTCGCGGTCCCCGCGGGTGTTGGTGGCGCGCGGCAGCATGGCGTATTCGGCGGTGACCCAGCCCTCGCCGCTGCCCTTGCGCCAGCGCGGCACGCCCTGGGTGGCGCTGGCCGTGCACAGGACGCGGGTGTCGCCGAAGGAGACCAGGACGGACCCTTCGGCGTGCTTGCTCCAGCGCCGTTCGATGGTGACCGGTCGGAGCTGTTCGGGGGTACGGCCGTCGAATCGTGACATGCGGATGAGCCTATCCGGGTGAGCGCCCGGCGCCTCGCCGCGCCCGTGAAATGGCCGTATCCCGGTGGTTCCGCTTGCGCCCCGGCCCCGCGGCGTGCAAGCCCGTCGGAGCGGCTTTCGCGGGCCTTGCGCCGCCTTCCGCGCGGGCCCCCGCACCCAGGGGGCCCTCGCGTCAGAGCATGTCCTCGATGTCCTCGGCGATCTCGTCGGCGTCGACGCCGATGACCACCTGGACGGAGGTGCCCATCTTGACCACGCCGTGCGCGCCGGCCGCCTTGAGGGCGCCCTCGTCGACCCGGTCGGCGTCGGCCACCTCGGTGCGCAGCCGGGTGACGCAGCCCTCGATCTCCTCGATGTTGTCGACGCCGCCGAGACCGGCGACGATCTTCTCCGCCTTGGTGGGCATCTGTGGTCTCTCCGT
This sequence comes from uncultured Actinomycetota bacterium, assembly GCA_963756705.1. Taxonomy (GTDB): domain Bacteria; phylum Actinomycetota; class Actinomycetes; order Streptomycetales; family Streptomycetaceae; genus Actinacidiphila. Next base: position 680,429 of record CAVWOS010000016.1, read on the forward strand.
TTCCCGGACCGCCGACGGTCCCCCCGGTCCGTGATGTCACGGTAACCCACCGTTGCAACGACTTCACGGGCGGCGGGATCCAGCCGCGGGGGCCGGGGCGGGGTTCCGGGCGGGGGGCGGGCCCGCGCCCGGACCGCGGGCACCCGTCGTACGGGGGTCGAGCCGGAGCCCTCGGGAGTCCTCCGGGAGCCGTCCGGCTCAGATCTCGTAGACCGCCCCGGCCTTCGCCAGCTCGACCGGCCCGTCGAAGGCGGCCTGCGCGTCGCGCAGGTTCACCGACGGGTTCGTCCACGGCGGGACGTGGGTGAGCACCAGCCGGTCCACCCCGGCGGTGGTCGCCGCCTCGCCGGCTTCCCGGCCGTTCAGGTGCAGCCCGGGGATGTCCTCCTTGCCGAGCGTGAAGGACGCCTCGCACAGGAAGAGGTCAGCGCCGCGGGCGAGGCCGATCAGCGGGTCGCAGACCCCGGTGTCGCCGGAGTACGCCAGCACCCGGCCGTCGTACTCGATGCGGAAGCCGTACGCCTCCACGGGGTGGCTGACCTGGTCGGCGGTGACCTCGAACGGGCCGACCCGGAAGGAGCCGGGCCGCAGGGTGCGGAAGTCGAAGACCTCGCTCATGCACTTCTCGTCGGGCACGTCCCCGTAGGCGATGCTCAGCCGGCGCTCGGTGCCGGTGGGGCCGTAGACGGGGATGGCGGAGGCGGGGCCGCCGTCGTGGCGGTAGTAGCGGGCCACGAAGTAGCCGCACATATCGATGCAGTGGTCGGCGTGCAGGTGGCTGAGGAGGACGGCGTCCAGGTCGTAGAGCCCGACGTGTCGCTGGAGTTCACCGAGGGCTCCGTTGCCCATGTCGATCAGCAGGCGGAATCCGTCGGCTTCGAGCAGGTAGCTCGAACAGGCGGAGTCCGCGGACGGGAACGAGCCCGAGCAGCCGACGACGGTGAGGTTCATCGCGGGGTACACCTCCGTGGGCGCGGCGCATCGCCCCAATCCGGCTCGGGTGGGGGGCGGCGGGGAATGCCCGCCTGGTTCCTTGTTCTAGGAAGCGTAAAGCGCGGCGCGAGGCGGTGCGGTGTCACCGGCGCCGGTTGTGGGCGGAATCACCAGTCCGGGTGTGCGGAGGCGGTACCCGGACCGTGTGTTCGGTCCGCCCGGTGCGCGCGGGTGCGCGGATCCCGCGGGCGGCGGGTGTATGGAGGGCGTGCTCCCCGGCACATCGGCGAATCCCCGGATCAGCGGTGGACCAGCGGCGGAACGGACGGTCCGCCCCGGCCGGCGGGGCGGTGCGCGTCGGGTTCAGGCCCAGAGTTGGCCGTGCAGGGCGGCGACGGCCGCTTCGGTGGAGGGCGCCGTGTAGATGCCGGTGGACAGGTACTTCCAGCCGCCGTCCGCGACGACGAAGACGATGTCGGCCCGTTCGCCGGCCCGCTGTGCCTTGCGGGCGACGCCGAGCGCGGCGTGCAGCGCGGCGCCGGTGGACACACCGGCGAAGATGCCTTCCTCGGACAGCAGTTCGCGGGTGCGGCGGACGGCGTCCTCGGAGCCGACGGAGAACCGGGTGGTGAGCACCGTCGCGTCGTACAGCTCGGGGACGAAGCCCTCGTCGAGGTTGCGCAGCCCGTACACGACGTCGTCGTAGCGCGGTTCGGCGGCGACGACGCTGACGCCCGGGACCTTCTCGCGCAGGTAGCGGCCGACGCCCATGAGCGTGCCGGTGGTGCCGAGTCCGGCCACGAAGTGCGTGATGGTGGGCAGGTCGGCGAGGATCTCCGGGCCCGTGGTGGCGTAGTGGGCGCCGGGGTTGGCCTCGTTGCCGTACTGGTAGAGCATGATCCAGTCCGGGTGTTCGGCGGCCAGCTCCTTCGCCACGCGGACGGCGGTGTTGGAACCGCCCGCCGCGGGCGAGGAGATGATCTCGGCGCCCCACATGGCGAGCAGTTCGCGCCGCTCGGCGGAGGTGTTCTCGGGCATCACGCAGACGATGCGGTAGCCCTTGAGGCGGGCGGCCATGGCCAGCGAGATGCCGGTGTTGCCGGAGGTCGGCTCCAAGATGGTGCAGCCGGGGGTGAGCACGCCGTCGGCCTCGGCCCGCTCGATCATGTGCAGGGCGGGGCGGTCCTTGACCGAGCCGGTGGGGTTGCGGTCCTCCAGCTTCGCCCAGACGCTCACCTCGTCGGAGGGCGACAGGCGCGGCAGGCGGACCAGCGGGGTGTTCCCGACGGCCGCCAGCGGGCTGTCGTAGCGCATCAGCGGGCTCCGCCGGCGACGGCGGGCAGGATGGTGACGTTGTCGCCGTCGGTGATCTTGGTGGCGATGCCCTCGAGGAAGCGGACGTCCTCGTCGTTGAGGTAGACGTTCACGAAGCGGCGCAGTTCGCCGCCGTCGACCACGCGCTCGCGCAGTCCGGTGTGCCGGCTGTCCAGGTCGGTGAACAGCTCGTCGAGCGTGGCGCCCGCGCCCTCCACGGCCTTCTGGCCGCTGGTGTAGGTACGGAGGATGGTCGGGATGCGGACCTCGATGGCCATGGCTGCGCTCCTGTGGGTGCGGAAGAGGCGGGGTGACGTGCTGGGTGAGGCCGTACTGCGCCGTACGCCGGGCTTCCCGGGCCGTACGCGGGGGCATTCAGGCGCGCGGACACGCCGCACTGGTGCGGCGACACAGGTCGACGTGCAGCCGCGCCACGAGCAGGGTGCCCGGCGTCTTCTCGCTCACGTCGATGAGAACCATGGGCTCATCGTATCGATTCCCCTCCGGGCTCAGCGGCCCCCGTCCCAGCATCCGGGACGTGGGACGGCTCAGGAGTAGGCGGCCACCACCTCGACCTGCTCCTCGGTGATCCGCCCGTCCACGATGCGGAAGGACCGGAAGGACGCGTCCGAGAACTCCTCCGCGGTGGCGACCAGCACGTAGTGGGCGCCGGGCTCGTTGGCGTAGGAGACGTCGGTGCGGGAGGGGTACGCCTCGGTCGCGGTGTGCGAGTGGTAGACGATCACCGGATCCTCGTCGCGGTCGTCGAGCTCGCGGTAGAGCTTGAGCAGGTCGGTGGAGTCGAACTCGTAGAACGTGGGCGAACGGGCGGCGTTGAGCATGGGGACGAACCGCTCGGGGCGGTCGCTGCCCGCCGGGCCGGCCACGATCCCGCAGGCCTCGTCGGGGTGGTCGGCGTGGGCGTGGGCGACGATCGCGTCCTTCAGCTCCTGCGTGATGGTCAGCATGCGGGAAAAGTAACAAAAGCCGATCGCGAGGGGTTCACAGGGCCGCGGCGTCCCGCTCGGCCGGCCCGGCCTGGCCCGGCTGCCCCGGCTGCCCCGGCTGACCGCCCCCGTCGGGCGGCAGGTGCTCGCGGCGGGCGAAGGCACCGGGGTCGCGGCGCCGGAGCACGACGTAGCCGGCCGCGAGCACCGCCAGCCACAGCGGCACGCCGTACAGCGAGATCCGCGCGTCGGCGTCGACGCCGATGAGGACCAGGACCAGGGCGAGGAAGGCCAGCGCGCACCAGCTGGCGGCCGCCCCGCCGGGCGCGGTGAACCACGCGGGCGCGGCCCGCCCGGCCCGTACGGCGGCCCGGTAGCGGATGTGCGCGGACAGGATGACGCCCCAGGTCCACACGCCGGCCACGGTGGCGAAGGCGGTGATGTACGTGAACGCCCCCGCCGGGTCGACGTAGTTGAGCCACACGCCGGTGCTCATCATCACCACCGACGCGGTGGTGCCCAGGGCCGGGGTGCGGCGGGCGCTGAGGCGGGTGAAGGCGCGCGGGCCCTGCCCGTTGGCGGCGAGGTCGCGCAGCATGCGGCCGGTGGAGTACATCCCGGAGTTGCAGGAGGACAGCGCGGCCGACAGCACCACGAAGTTGACCACGCCGGCGCCGAACGGGATGCCGATCTTCGCGAAGGCGGCCACGAACGGGCTGACGCCGGGCCGGAATTCGGTCCAGGACACCACGCAGAGGATGACCGCGAGCGCGCCGATGTAGAAGAGCACGATCCGCCAGGGCAGGGTGTTGATGGCCTTCGGCAAGGTGGTGCGGGGGTTCTCCGCCTCGCCCGCGGTGACGCCGACCAACTCCACGGCCAGGTAGGCGAACATGACGATCTGGAGGGTGAGCAGCGAGCGGCCCACGCCGTGCGGGAAGAAGCCGCCGTCGTGCCACAGGTGGGTGACGGACGCGGTGTCGCCGGCCGCGGAGACGCCCAGGACCAGCACGCCGAGGCCGATCAGGATCATGCCGACGATCGCCGTCACCTTGATCATCGACAGCCAGAACTCGACCTCGCCGAAGAGCTTCACCGAGATCAGGTTCGCCACGTAGAGCAGCACCAGGAAGCCGAGGGCGGCGCTCCACTGCGGGACGGCAGGCCACCAGTAGGCGATGTAGGTGGCCGCGGCCGTGACCTCGGCCATGCCGGTGACCACCCACATCAGCCAGTACGTCCAGCCCGTGACGTAACCGGTGAAGGGGCCGAGGAACTCCCGGGCGTAGTCGGCGAAGGAGCCGGAGACCGGGCGGTAGGTGAGCAGTTCGCCGAGCGCGCGCATGATGCAGAAGACGACCGCGCCGGCGAGCGCGTACATCAGGATCAGGCTGGGGCCGGCCTGGTGGATGGCCCGGCCGGCGCCGAGGAAGAGGCCGGTGCCGATGGCGCCGCCGATCGCGATCATCTGGATCTGCCGGCTGCCCAGGCCCCGGGCGTACCCCTCGCCGGACCCGGCGGGCGGGCCCGCGGGTGAGGTCCCGGCGCCGCCCGCGCCCTCGGCGCCCTCTGCGCCGCCCGCGCCCTCTGCGCCGCCCGCACCGCCGTCGCCGGGGCCGTCCGACGGCGCCACGCGTGTTTCGTCCACCATGACCCGATACGTAACCACCGCGGCGGGGCCGGGCGCGGGCGCCGCCGGGGGGTGCCGCGCCCGTTCACCGGAAAGTGTGAGCCGGGCGCACGGCGTCAGGACAGCAGGGCCTCGACCAAGGTCTCCTGGAGGCCGCCGAGCCAGAGGTAGGCCATCACCAGCGGCTTGCGCGGGTCGTCGTCCGGCAGCCGGTACAGCTCGCTGTCCTCGTCCTCGGTGACCTCCAGCCGGGTGCCGATGGTCAGCCGCAGGTCGTTGAGGGTGCCCAGCCACTGCTTGGCCTCGTCGGGGCCCAGTTCGAGCACCGGGCCGCCGGAGTCGAGCCGGCGGACCATGGCCAGGGCGTCCTCGCGCTTGCGGGCCCGCAGGTCGTTCTCGGTGAAGCGGCGGAACTCGGCGGCGTCCCCGGTCTCCTCGTACGCGTCGGGGAACAGCCGGGCCAGCGCGGGGTCCTCGGGCGGCTTGGTGGGGCCCTCGGCGAACAACTCGGCGAGCGGGTCGGGCTGCTCGCCCTCGGGGCGGTCGCCGGGTCCGACCAGTTCGAGCAGCTGGACGGCGAGGTTGCGCAGGATGGAGACCTCGACCTCGTCGAGCGCGATGGCTGCCCCGCCGCCGGAAACCGGCTCGAAGTATCCGGCGCGGGCGCGTCGGCGTGCCATCAGCGGTCCTGCGTGAGGGTCGCCCACAGTCCGTAGCCGTGCATGGCCTGCACGTCGCGTTCCATCTCCTCGCGGGAACCGCTGGAGACCACGGCCCGCCCCTTGTAGTGGACGTCCTTCATCAGTGCGGTGGCCTTGCCCTTCGAGTAGCCGAAGTACGCCTGGAAGACGTACGTCACATAGCTCATGAGGTTGACGGGGTCATTGTGCACCAGCGTCACCCACGGCACGTCTGGCGCGGGCACCTCGGAGAAGGCTTCGCTCGATTCGGTGCGTTCGATCTCAGCAGGCGCGACACTCACAGGTTCCATGCTGCCGCCCGGTGGGCGTCTCGCACAAATGGGCGTGTGAGGGGGCCCACACCGCCAGAGATCTCGTCAGTTTGACGAAATCAAGGGTACGCTGGTGGGCATGAGCACAGCAGACCTCGGACTGCCGGTGGACGTGCCGTCCACCGCCCTGTTCACCGACCGGTACGAATTCACGATGCTCCAGGCCGCCCTCGCCGGCGGGGCGGCCCACCGCCGCTCGGTGTTCGAAGTCTTCACCCGCCGGCTCCCGGAGGGGCGGCGCTACGGCGTGGTCGCCGGCACCGGCCGGGTCCTGGACGCGGTGGAGAACTTCCGCTTCGACCCCGTGGTGCTGGAGTTCCTGGCCCGCGAGGACGTGGTGGACGCCGCCACGCTGGAATGGCTGGCCGGCTACCGCTTCACCGGCGACATCTGGGGCTACCCCGAGGGCGAGGTGTACTTCCCCGGCTCGCCCATCCTGCGGGTGGAGGGCAGCTTCGCCGAGGCGGTCCTGCTGGAGACGGTGGTCCTGTCGATACTGAACCACGACTCCGCGATCGCGGCCGCCGCCTCCCGGATGGCGGTGGCGGCCGGGGACCGGCCGCTGATGGAGATGGGCGCCCGGCGCACCCACGAGCTGGCCGCCGTGGCCGCCTCGCGGGCCGCCTACGTGGGCGGATTCGGCTCCTCCTCCAACCTCGCGGCCGGCTTCCGCTACGGACTGCCCACCATCGGCACCAGCGCGCACGCGTTCACCCTGCTGCACGACAGCGAGCGGGACGCCTTCACCGCGCAGGTGGAGTCGCTGGGCCGGGGCACCACCCTCCTGGTGGACACCTACGACCTCGCCGAGGCCGTCCGCACCGCCGTGGAGGTGGCCGGGCCCGAGCTGGGGGCGGTGCGGATCGACTCCGGCGACCTGCTGATGCTCGCCCACCGGGTGCGGCACCAACTGGACGACCTGGGGGCGAAGAACACCCGGATCGTGGTCACCTCCGATCTGGACGAGTACGCCATCGCGTCCATGGCCTCCGCGCCGGTGGACGCCTACGGGGTCGGCACCTCGCTCGTCACCGGCAGCGGGCACCCCACGTGCTCGATGGTCTACAAGCTGGTGGCCCGGGCCTCCGGCGACGGATCGGCCGGTTCGCAGGGGCCGGACGCGCCGCTCACCCCGGTGGCCAAGAAGGCGCTGGGCGGCAAGACCAGCGTCGGGGGGCGCAAGTGGGCCGCCCGGCGGCTGGACGAGGAGGGCGTCCCCGAGGCCGAGGTCATCGGCAGCGGGCCGGTGCCCGAGGAGCTGGCCGGCCGGCAGCTGCTGGTCCCCCTGGTACTGGGCGGCACCGTGGTGGGGCGCGAGCCCCTCGACACGGTGCGGGCCCGGCACATCGAGGTACGGGGCGGGCTGCCGCTGTCGGCGACCCAGCTCTCCCGCGGGGAGCCCGTGCTCCCCACGGAACTCGTCTAGGGACCGAGCGGAAGGGCACCCCGGGTTCCGCCCCCGGGAGCCCCCGTCGAACGGCGTCTACGCGCGGTGCGACAGGGGTTCCCGGGGGTGGTGGGGAGTGCCTAGGCTCGGACCGTGGAGAACTCATTCGCCGGAAGGGCAAGATGCACCGCGCATTGATCGTCGTCGACGTGCAGAACGACTTCTGCGAGGGCGGCAGCCTCGCGGTGACCGGTGGCGCGGACGTCGCCGCCTCGATCACCGACCTGATCGGCCAGACCGCGGGCTCGTACCGCCACGTCGTGGCCACCCGGGACCACCACATCTCCCCGGGCGCGCACTTCTCGGACCGGCCCGACTACGTGACGTCGTGGCCGGTGCACTGCGTGGCCGGCACCGAGGGGGTCGGGTTCCACCCGAACTTCGCCCCCGCGGTCGCCTCGGGCGCGGTGGACGCCGTCTTCGACAAGGGCGCGTACGCGGCCGCCTACAGCGGCTTCGAGGGCACCGACGAGAACGGCGGCGGGCTGGCGCAGTGGCTGCGCGGCCGGGACGTGACCGAGGTGGACGTGGTGGGCATCGCCACCGACCACTGCGTGCGGGCCACCGCGCTGGACGCGGCCCGCGAGGGCTTCACCACGCGGGTGCTGCTCGACCTGACCGCGGGAGTGGCCCGGGAGACGGTCGACCGGGCGCTGGTCCAGCTGAGGGACGCGGGTGTGGAGCTGACCGGCAAGCCGGTGGTGGGCTGAGGTCCGGTCCGCCGCTAGGGGTGGTGCGGGACCCGGTTGAGCGTCGATATCGGGTGCCAGGGCGCGCCCGGCCGGGCGTGGTAGTCGCGCCATATGAGGCCGTCCGGGTGGTGCAGGACGGCGGTGATCTCGTCGGGCGTGGGCGGCTCCGCGTTGCCGGTCAGCCGGGCGCCGCGGAAGCCCAGGTTGCTCAGCCGGGTCATGGCCCGCTGCCGGTTGACGGCGTGCAGCACCACACGGACGGCCTCGTCGGGGCAGGCCGGGTGGGGCAGCCGGATCGCCACGACGACCGTGCCGCTGGGGAGCCTGGTGAATCCGCCGGTCGCCATGCCCACATCTTGTGCGCATCGGCCGCGGGCCACCAGGGGAGGCCCCCTGAACGCGTGTCCGCGCAGGTCGGGGCGGACCCGAACGGGTTTCCGCGGGGCGCTCGGGCCGCTGCCCCGCCGACGGGTGGCGGCCGCGGGTGGCCGGAACCGCGGCGTCGCACGTACCGGGCCGTTTCGGTCAGGCGTGCGACCCCGTGCGCCCCCCTGTGCTTCGCGCCACAGGTAAGGGCGGGCTTACCCGGCGCGGGGTCCGGGCATCCGAAACCGTAGGGCGACGACCGGGCCCGCCCGCCCGCGTGCCCGCCGTCGCCGACCCATGCCCCCGCATCGACGTTTCCGAGGACGGTCCCCCCGATGCCACGTCCTACGATCGCGCAAGTCGCCTACGGTTCCCTGACCGTCGTCCTGTCCACCTTCGCGGTGCTGATGCTGTCGGATGTGCGGTCCGGCCCCGGGGCCGTCGCGGTCGCCGCGGCCGGGCTCGTGCTCGGGCTGCTCGTGGCGGCCGTGCTCCGGCCGCGGGGACGCGCCGCCGCGGCGCCCGCCGCTCCGGCCCGCTCGCTGCCCGTGCCGCGCGCCCGGGTCCGCGGCGGGATGGAGCCGCGGGTGAGCGAGAGTTCGCTGCGGCGCTGACCGCCGCGTGAGGACGGCGAAGCCGTACGACCGCCGCCGCGGTCGTACGGCTTCCCTGTGCGCACGCGCTCCGGAGCGGCCCGCCGGCCTCACTCGGCCTGGACGACCACGGTCTTGGCCGCCTTGTCGTGGATGCCCTGCCGGTACGGCCGGTCGACGGCCACGGTCAGGCCGATGATCAGGAACCACACGCACGAGCAGCAGAACGCCGGCAGCCACAGGATCGCCGCACGCGCGGCGGAGGCGTTGGAGCTCGGCACCCGGCCGTCCGCCAGCATCGCGGTCCGCAGCTTCATCAGCTTCTTGCCGACCGTCTGGCCGGTCGAACGTGTCATCAGGAACTCGTAGAGGAAGCCGATGCCGGCGGTGAACACGCCGCCGACCGCCGAGCGGCCCGCCGTGAAGTCGCCCTCCCGGATGCCGACCGCGGCCCAGTCCAGCAGGAAGGAGGGGATCAGCACGATGATGATGTCGATGATCCGGGCCAGCACCCGCTTGCCGCTGTCGGCGAGCGGCGGCATGCCCGCCAGCGGGTCGGGGCCGCCGCCGTAGGGGCTCTGCCCGTACGGCCCGCCCTGCCCGGGCGGCGGAGCGCCGTAGGGCCCGCCCCCGTACGCCCCGCCGGACGGCGGCTGCTCCGGCGGCGGCTCACCCCCGGGCGGCGGCTCCTGCGACGAGCCCCCGGGCCTCCCCCACCCGCCGCCGCCCTCCGGCGGGCGCTTGGCGAACGGGTCATCGGGGGAGCCGGGCGGCGGCTGGTCGCTACTCATGCCCCGAGTCAATCCCGCGCCCCGCACCCCCGCCCGTGGGCGGCCTCCGATCGGAGTACGGCGGGCTCGGCCGGGTCCGGTGGGCCGCTGGGAGCGGGGTCAGACCTGGGCGACGAAGGTGCGGGCGGCCTTGTCGTGCCAGCACTGCTTCCAGGGGCGGTCGAAGAGGCACCAGACGAGTCCGACCACGCCGACCGCGACCAGGTTGAGCACGGTCTGCGTGAGCCAGCGGCGCAGGCTCGCGCCGAAACCGGGCGGCATCTGGCCCTCGATGTCGAGCACCTTGAGGCCGGTCAGCTTCTTGCCCGCCGTACGGCCCCACCGGGTGGTCGGCAGGACCTCGAGCAGCAGGCCCGCGACGAGGAAGACGGCGAGCACCGCGCCGAGCTGCGCCCCCGTCGTGCCGTCGATCAGCCAGACCCGGACCGTCTCTCCGGTCAGCCGGGCCTGGTCCACCTTGTCCTTGGCGTGGTGGTACGCCGCCGAGCCCAGCGGCACGGCGGCCGGTGCGGTCAGCGCGGCCAGCAGCACGATGTCGATCAGTCGCGCGGCGAGCCTGCGGACGAGGCCGCCGGGCCGGTCGTGCCCGCGCGAGGCACCGAACGGGTCGCTCGGCACGGGCTTCCACGGCGCGACCCCGCCCTCCCCGCGCGCGAGGTCCTGCACCTGCGCGGCCCACGGCAGCGGCTGCTCCACCCCGGCCCCCGCCGAGGGCTGCGGCTGCGGCTGGGGTTGGGGCTGCGGCTGGGCCTGCGGCTGCTGGTGCGCACCTCCGAACGGCTGCCCGGGAGCACTCTGCGGAGGTCGCGCCTGCGGCGGCACGGCCGACGGCGGCAGCGGCTGCGCCCACCCCGCCGATTGCCCCTGCCGAGCGGACTGTTCGCCCTGCTGCGCGGGCACCTGCCCCTGCCGCTCCGGCCACCCCGCCGACTGCCCCTGCACACCGGGCAGTTGCCCCTGCCGATCCGGCAGCCCGCCCTGCTGAGAAGGCACCTGCCCCTGCCGCTCCGGCGCCCGCTGCTCCCCCGCACCCGGCCACCCCGCCGACTGCCCCTGCACACCGGGCAGTTGCCCCTGTCGACCCGGCAACCCACCCTGCCCCGGCGCGCCCTGCGGACCGGGAAGTTCGCCCTGTGGCCCGGGCGCCCCGCTCTGCCGCTCCGGCGCCCGCTGCTCCCCCGCACCCGGCCACCCGGGACCGTCGGCATGCGGGCCCTGGCCCCCGGAGGGCTGAGGCTGCCACTGTTCGCCCGCGGGCGGCGCGCCCCAGGAGATGGGCGGGAGGTGCGGGCCCTGCTGGGGCGCGGGCCAGGAGGGGCCCTGGGTCCGGGGGTCGGCGGGCGGTTCGCCGTAGCCCGCGGGGTCGGCGGCGGCCGCCGATTCGAGGGAGTTGCCCGGACCCTGCTCGGCCGTGGGCGCGGCCGGGTCCTCGTCGAGGAACATGGGACCCGACTCGTCGATCGCGGGGGTCCGCGGGGCGACGACGCCCTCACCCTCCGGCGGGGCGGGCCTGCTGGTGCCCGGCACCCAGGCGGACCCGTTCCAGTACCGGATGTAGTTCGGAATCGAGGGATCCGGGTAGTACCCGGGAGCCGGCGCGCCGGACGCCGAACCCGACGCGGAGCCGGACGACGAGGACGAAGAACCGGAGGAGCCAGACGTGGGTGCGCTCATGGTTCACAGGTTCCGTATCTGCTGGGCCGGGGGGTGTGAGTTCCACATCTACCAGACGGTGGAGACCCGGCGGGTCCGCCCCGGCACGGACCACTCCCGTTGGCCCGTCCATACCCCGAACCCCGCCCACCCGCGCGAGGTTCGAGAAATCTGAACTGAATCTTCGAAAGTCGCGTAATGGTAGGAGAGGCACGTGCTCTCTTCCAGGTGCAGGCCCTGAACCTCGCAACCCGCCCCAGGGGCCCCGCGCCGAGGAAAGGACGTCGGACTCATGAACGTGGTCGAACGCGAACTCGAGATGCAGCTGGTGCTGTCCCCGGAGCGCAGCATCCCGGTGCCGGCCCTGCTCTCCTACCGCACGGACGACCCCTACGCCGTGCACGTCACCTTCCACGTCGGCTCGGACGCGCCGGTGAACTGGACGTTCGCGCGCGAACTGATCGTGGAGGGGGTGTTCCGGCCGTGCGGGCACGGCGACGTGCGGATCTGGCCGACGAAGGTGGGCGGGCGGGGCGTGATCTGCCTCGCCCTCAGCTCGCCCGACGGCGAGGCGCTGCTGGAGGCGCCCTCCTCACCGGTCGCCGCCTGGCTGGAGCGCACCCTGCGGGCGGTCGCACCCGGCAGCGAGCACGAGCAGCTGTCGATGGACGACGGCCTCAGCCAGTTGCTGGCGCCGGCGGCCGGGGACGAGGTGTGGCGGCGCGGCGCCTCCCACCGGCCCTCGGGCCCCGCCGAGCCCGCGCACAAGGACCTCGACGACACCCCGGACGCCAGTGCCTGATCCGGGGTGGCGGGCCGCCCCGTCACCGGGTCAGAACAGCTTGCCCGGGTTGAGCAGGCCGAGCGGGTCGAAGACCGCCTTCACCCCGCGCTGCACCTCCAGGCCGACCGGGCCGAGCTCGCGGGCCAGCCAGTCCTTCTTCAGTACGCCGACACCGTGCTCGCCGGTGATCGTGCCGCCCAGCGACAGGCCGAGTTCCATGATCGCGTCGAAGGATTCGCGGGCCCGGCGGGTCTCCTCCTCGTCGTGCCCGTCGAAGCACACCACGGGGTGGGTGTTGCCGTCGCCGGCGTGCGCGCACACCCCGATCGTCAGCTCGTACTTCCGCGCGATCGCGGCCACCCCGTCGAGCATCTCGGCCAGCCGGACCCGCGGCACGCACACGTCGTCGATGAGCATCGAGGTCGACACCCGCTCCAGCGCGGTCAGCGACAGCCGCCGTGCCTGGAGCAGCAGGTCGGATTCGGCCTGGTCCTCGGCCGGGACCACCTCGGTGGCACCGGCGGCCGCGCACAGCGCGCCGACCGCGGCGAGGTCGGCCCCCGGGTCGGTGGTGTCGAACGCGGCCAGCAGCAGCGCCCCGGTGGACTCCGGCAGCCCCATGTTCGCCAGCTCGTTGACCGCGCGGATCGTGGTGGCGTCCATCAGCTCCAGCAGCGAGGGCACGTGCCCGCCCGCCATGATCGCGCACACCGCGGCGCCCGCGGCCGCCGCGGAGGGGAACTCGGCGGCCAGCACCAGCTGCCCGGGCGGGGCGGGCTTCAGCGCGAGCACCGCCTTGACCACCACCCCGAGGGTGCCCTCGGAGCCGACGAACAGCCGGGTCAGGTCGTAGCCGGCCACGCCCTTGGCGGTACGGCGGCCGGTGGTCAGCAGCCGACCGTCGGCGAGCACGACCTCCAGGCCGAGCACGTACTCGGCCGTCACGCCGTACTTCACGCAGCACAGCCCGCCGGCGCCGGTGCCGATGTTGCCGCCGATGGTGCACTGCTCCCAGCTGGAGGGATCCGGCGGGTAGTACAGGCCCTCCTCGGCGACGGCCCGGGACAGCACCGCGTTCACCACGCCGGGCTCGACCACGGCGATCCGCTCGACCGGGTCGATCTCCAGGACGCGGTCCATCCGTTCCAGGGACAGCACGACGCAGCCGTCGATGGCGTTGGCCGCGCCGGACAGGCCGGTGCGGGCGCCCTGGGGCACGACCGGGACGCGGAGGGCGGTGGCCGTCCGCATCACGTGCTGCACTTCCTCCGTCGTGGCGGGCCGGACCACCACGGCGGGCAAGCCGGCGTCCGAGAAGCCGGCCATGTCCCGGGCATAGGAGGCCGTCACGTCCGGATCGGTCAGGATCGCTTCCGCAGGGAGTCCCTCGGCCAGTGCGGCCACCACGTCGTCGCGCATGGGTGCAGCCTTGCAGGCCGCCCCGCGCCCCTCAACCTCGCCCCCCTCCGCGGAGGACGGCACCGGCCGGGAGCACGGGGGCACCACCCTCCGCGCGGGAGCCCTCAGAGGTTGCCGCGCCGCTCCTGCTCGCGCTCGATCGCCTCGAACAGGGCCTTGAAGTTGCCCTTGCCGAAGCCCATGGAGCCGTGCCGCTCGATCATCTCGAAGAAGACCGTCGGCCGGTCCTGCACCGGCTTGGTGAAGATCTGCAGCAGGTAGCCGTCCTCGTCCCGGTCGGCGAGGATCTTCAGCTCGCGCAGCTCGTCCAGCGGCACCCGGGTCTCGCCGACCCACTCGCCGAGGGTGTCGTAGTACGAGTCGGGGGTGTCGAGGAACTCCACGCCGGCGGCCCGCATCCGCCGCACGGAGGCGACGATGTCGTTGGTGGCCAGCGCGATGTGCTGGACGCCGGGCCCGCCGTAGAACTCCAGGTACTCGTCGATCTGGGACTTCTTCTTGCCGGCGGCCGGCTCGTTGAGCGGGAACTTGACCTTGCGGGTGCCGTCGGCGACCACCTTGGACATGAGCGCGGAGTACTCGGTGGCGATGTCGTCGCCGACGAACTCCTTCATGTTGGTGAAGCCCATGACCCGGTTGTAGAAGGCCACCCACTCGTCCATCCGGCCGAGTTCGACGTTGCCGACGCAGTGGTCGACCGCCTGGAAGGAGCGGCTGGCCGGCGGCGCGACCATCGGGGCGGCGGCCTCGAAGCCGGGCAGGTACGGGCCGTCGTAGCCGGAGCGGTCGACGAGGGTGTGCCGGGTCTCGCCGTAGGTGGCGATGGCGGCGAGCACGACCGTGCCGTTCCCGTCCTTGAGCTCGTAGGGCTCCTCCACGCCGGTGGCACCGTGCTCGACGGCGTAGGCGTAGGCGGCCCGGGCGTCGGGGACCTCGATGGCGAGGTCGACCACGCCGTCGCCGTGCGCGTCCACGTGGGCGGCCAGCGCGCGGCCGCGGTCGGTCTCGGCTTTGATGACGGAGGTGAGGACGAATCGCGCCCCGCCCGACTCCAGGACGTAGGAGGCGGTCTCGGGACTGCCGTTCTCGGGGCCGGAGTACGCCACCAGGCGCATCCCGAACGCGGTGGAGTAGTAGTGCGCGGCCTGCTTCGCGTTGCCCACGGCGAAGACGACGGCGTCCATGCCTTTGACGGGGAAAGCATCCTTGTTCTCAGCGGTCTCAGCCATGGCAGAAGCGTCCTCCCGCCGTCCAGAATGCGCAATCGTTCCCGATTTGGCTGGACAGAATGACCAGCGGAAGCCACGATCGTCCGGTCAATCTGTGCAGGATGACCATGGAAGGCGGGCGGGGATGGGAATCGACGCGCTGGACGGGCGGCTGATCGCGCTGCTGGACCGCGAGCCGCGGATCGGGGTGCTGGAGGCGTCGCGGCGGCTGGGCGTGGCGCGCGGCACGGTGCAGGCGCGGCTCGACCGATTGCAGGCGAACGGGGTGGTCCGCGGGTTCGGGCCGCAGGTGGACCCGGCGGCGCTGGGCTATCCGGTGACCGCGTTCGCCACCTTGGAGATCAAGCAGGGCATGGGCCGCGCCGTGCGGGCGCACCTGGCGTCGGTGCCGGAGGTGCTGGAACTGCACACGACGACCGGCGAGGGGGACATGCTCTGCCGGCTGGTGGCCCGCTCGAACGCGGACCTCCAGCGGGTGATCGACCGGGTGGTGGGCTTCGAGGGGATCGTCCGGGCCGCGACCGCGATCGTCATGGAGAACCCGGTGCCGCTGCGGATCATCCCGCTGGTGGAGCAGGCCGCGCGGGACGCCTGAACCGGGCCGGACGCCCGGACCGGGCGGAAGGCGTGGGCCGCCCGGCCGCGGGGACCGTTCCGGAGGCCCGCGAGCCGATCGCAAAGGTTTCTTTGCAAAAAACCCTTGCAAAGAAACCTTTGCATTCGTAGCCTGCTGCCGTGCCCGAGAAACCGAAGATCCGCACCATGGACCCGCGCGCCCTGCGCGCCCTGGCCCATCCCCTGCGCATGCAGCTGCTGTCCGCGCTCCAGGAGTACGGCCCGGCCACCGCCTCCGGGCTCGCCGACCGGCTCGGCGAGTCCAGCGGCGCCACCAGCTACCACCTGCGGCAGCTGGCCGCGCACGGCTTCGTGGAGGACGACCCCGGCCGCGGCACCGCCCGCGAGCGGTGGTGGAAGGCGGTCCACCGGGGCACGCGGTTCGACAGCCTCGACACCTACCTGCGGCACCCGAACCCCGAGGTGCGCGGCGCGATGAGCACCTTCCTGCACGAACTCGTCGTCGACCACAGCCGGCAGCTGACCACCTGGGTGGGCACCATGCACGACCTGCCCGAGCCGTGGCGCAGCGCCGGCGACCTGAGCAGCTTCACCCTGCGGCTCACCCCCGAACTGGCCGCCGAACTCGACGAGAAGGTGCACGCCCTCATCGAGTCCTACCGCGACCGGGTGCCCGAGCCGCCGGCCGACGAGCACCCGCGCAGCCCCGCGGCCGACGGCACCGCCGCCGTCCGCATCCACTACCACGCCTTCCCGCGCCGCTCCGAGTGACCGCGGGCGCGCGCCCGCGCGCCACCACCAGGGGGGACCCTCGTCATGCCTTCGTCCGCCGTACCCGCCGCCGACCCGGGCGGCCCCACCGATCCCACCGATCCCACCGACCCAGCCGGTCAGGGCGTCCCGGCCGTTCCCGCCCGCGACCGCCGTCCGCTCGGCCTGCTGCTGGCCGCCAACGTCATCTCCATCGCGGGCAACATGCTCACCGTCGTGGCGGTGCCGTGGTTCGTGCTGGAGACCACCGGCAGCGCCGCCCGGGCCGGCGTGGTCGCCTTCGCCGCCACGCTGCCGGTGGTGCTCGCCGCGCTGCTGGGCGGCCCGCTGATCGACCGGCTCGGCCACACCGTGAGCAGCGTGGTGTCCGACACCGTCTGCGCGGCGGCCGTCGCCGCCGTGCCCGTCCTGCACCTGACCGGGCACCTCTCCTTCGGGGCGCTACTGGCGCTGGTCGGCGTCAGCGGGCTCTTCCACGCGCCGGGCGAGACCGCCCGCGAGGTGCTGATGCCGCGGCTGGCCGAGCGGGCCGGGACCACCATCGCAAGGGCGTCCAGCGCCTACGAGAGCGCCTCGCGCGGCGCCCGGATGCTCGGCGCGCCCCTGGCCGGCGGGCTGATCGCGGTGATCGGGGCCGCCAACGTGCTGCTGCTGGACGCCGGCACGTTCGCGGTGTCCGCGCTGCTGATCGGCCTCGGCGTCCGGGACCGCGTCCGGGTGCGGGCCGCGCGCCCCACCCTCGCCGGGTACCGGGCCGAACTGGCCGAGGGCTACGCGTACCTGGTCGGGGCGCGGCTGCTGTTCGCGGTGGTGTCGATGGTCATGGTGACCAACGCGCTGGACCAGGCGTGGTCGGCGGTGCTGCTGCCGGTGGACGCCCGCGAGCACCTGGGCGGCTCGGTGGGCGTGGGCGTGGTGTCCGGGACCATCGCCGGGGCCGCGCTGTGCGGGTCCCTGCTCTACGGGGTCTTCGGTCACCGGCTGCCGCAGCGCGGCCTGTTCATCGGCGGCTTCCTGGTCTGCGGCTTCCCCCGCACGGCGGTGGCCGCCCTGGTGCCGGGGCTGGCCCCGCTGGTGGTCACGAGCGCGGTGTGCGGGCTCGCGGCGGGCGTGCTCAACCCGATCATCGGCACGGAGATGGTCCGGATGGTGCCCGAGCGGCTGCGCAGCCGGGTGTTCGGCGCGGTGACCTCCGGGGTGCTGATAGCCGTGCCCCTGGGCTCGCTGCTCGGCGGCTACGTGGTGCAGTACGCCGGGCTGACCACCGCGATGCTGACGGTCAGCGCGATCTACCTCGTCACCACGCTCAGCCCGCTGGTGCTGCCCGCCTTCCGGGACTGGGAGAGCGCGGGGAGCGCGGCCGGGACCGGGACGCCGGAACCCGCCGGGGCGGGCGCGTAGCGGGAACCCCGGCCGGTACGGCCCGCGGCGCCCGGCCGCGGGCCGTACCGGCGGCGGGTCTCAGCAGGTGGGCAGTTTGCGGCCCGCGCGCAGGTCGGCCAGCGCGGACAGCGTGTTGTCCAGCGTCGTGACGGGGACGAGGGTGAGGCCGGAGGGCAGTTGCGCCTGCGCGTCGGAGCACTCGTCGCGCGGCACGAGGAAGACGGTGGCCCCGTCGTTGCGGGCGGCCTTCTCCTTCAGCGGCACCCCGCCGACCGCGCCGACCTTGCCGGAGCCGTCGATCGTGCCGGTGCCGGCGATGACCCGGCCGCCGGTGAGGTCACCGCCGTGCCCGTCGCCGTCGATCTTGTCGATGATGCCCAGGGTGAACAGCAGGCCCGCGCTCGGCCCGCCGACGTCGGCGAGCCGCAGGGTGACGGTGACCTTCGACGGCGACAGACCCAGGTGCCGCAGGGCCGCCGTGGTGGCGTCCTGCTGGGAGTCCGCCATCTGCCGCTGGTTCTCCTTCTGGATCTCCTTGACCGAGCCGCCGCTGGGGTAGACCGCGTCCCGCGGCATCGCGGCCTGGCTCCGCTTCCACCACGCCGTCCACACGTCCGACAGGTGGACGGGGGCGTCGGGCGCGGTGGCCGCGATGGTCACCATCCGCAGCTGCCCGCTGGTCCGGCGGACCGGCACGCCGCTGACCGTGATCACCTCGGTCTTCTGGTACGTGCCCAGGACGTCCGCGGTGATCCCGGGGACCACGATCGAGATCGGCAGCGGGGCCAGCGCGGCGACCAGCACCAGCGCGATGACCGCGGCCGCGCACGCGGCGAGGGTCACGGTCCGGCGAGAGAGGGCTTGCATGCGCCGACCCTATTTCACCCCCGCCCCCGATCCCCCACGGGTCCACCCGGAGACGCCGGTGCACCCGCAGTGGCCGGAACAGCATTCGATCAGTACACGCGATCGGGCACCCGGATGTGATCTGGATCACACTCGACAATGAACTGGAGGCGGTCATGACCGACGCGTGGGAAGCCGATCCTTCCGCGTCATTCGTACGCCGGCTGGGAAAATCCGCAGCGGAGCTGGGAAATTCGGACGACAGGGATCAGTGCCCGGACATCTGGCAGCTCGGCAACGGTGACATCGCGGTGATCGGCAGAGATCTCACCGGCGTCTGCCGCAGGGGGTGTCCCTCGGCGCCACCGAGCGGTTGGTCGTGATCCCCGGCAACCTGCTGAGCGCTGCGAAGCCGGACATTCCCGATGCCTGAACCCGTTCTTCCCGTCCTTCCGCCCGGCCAGGGCGACCGGCTGTCCGCCGAGTCGTACTCCCGCGACTTCGGCGAACGCGAGCGGGCGACCCGCGACTTCGACTCATGGAAGCTGGAGCGGGCCCAGCACTTCGAGGAACAGGGGAGCGACAGCCGGACGCGCTCCGGCGGGGCGACTGGCAGGCGGCCCTTCGGCTCCTCGAGAAGCGACGCGACACCCTCCGGGCCGTCGCTCTGGACGACGAGCGGCGCGGCACGGCTTTCCACCGCGTGCGGGTGGTCTGCGAGCCTCTGTCGCCGTACCCGCAATGGGAGTTGCATTCACTGCGGCAGCGTGCGGAGTTCGGGGAGCGGATTCGGGTCCTTCCCGCGGAGGCCGTCACCGCCTCGGAGAACGCGGGTCCCCTGCCGGAAGTGACGATTGTCGGCGAACACACCCTGTGCCGGGTGCTGTACAGTTCGCCGACTACGACGCGGCGGTCGACTGGTCCGAGCGGGAATACGGCAACGGCTCCGCGGCCGTACGTGCCACCGCCACCGCGGGGCTTGACCACCTCACCTGGCAGCTCGCCGTCGTGTTGTGGACCGCTTTGCCGCCCTCTTTCCCCGTCACGGGCTGGACGGAACTGGGAGAGACGGGGCTGGAAGCAGCCGAGCGGGAGAATGACCAGGGTGCACAGACGGTGCTGCTCACTGGTCGACGCGGCGGACGTCCTCCGGCAACTGACCTCCTGCTCGGCACCCGACGACCGGGCAAGCCGGGGCAACGCGACCCATCTCGCTGCCGAACTCTGCCGTGAGCGGGGTGAGCTGAGTGAGGCCCGGCGGTTGATCGAAGAAGCCCTCGACATCGCACTGGCCCTGCGCAACCGCCGTCTTGAGGGCTTCTGGCTGATCACGCTCGGCCATGTCCAGCAGGCTTCGGGTCAGTACGGCGACGCCCTCACGTCGTACCGGCGTTCGGCGGCGCTGCACCGTCGGCTCGGTGACCGCAGCCGCGAGGCACTCACCTGGCGGGGTACAGGAGAGACGTTCACGCGTACGGAACGTCGCGAAGAGGCGGCCGGCTTCCACCGCCAAGCCGCGGCCGTGCACGAGGAACTCGGGGACTCCTGGAACCACGCAGGCGAACTGGACCGGCCGGCCGAGGCACTCAGGCGGAGGAGCCGGAGACGGCACGGCGGTGCTGGACCGAGGCGTTGACGGAGTTCGCGGCGTACGACGACCCGCGGGCGGCCGGGATCCGGGTCCGGATCGAGCAGCGCGTGGCCGCGACGGGCGACTGACGGGGCGCACGGTCGGTGGGGGTGGGGCGTGGTGCCTCGGGGCGGCTCGGGGCAACCGGTACGCTGAGGCGGTTTTCGTACGACCTCAGGGCCACCCGGGGGGCGTACGACCGCAGGATCACCGCAGGCCGTACCCGCGCGGTGACCGGACCTGGACCGTACGCCCCGTACGGACCTGCCGACCCCCTACGGAGACCGTGACTACCACCGCCTCGCACTCGCACCACCACCTTTCCCCCGCCTTCCCCGGCCGCGCCCCCTGGGGCACGGCCGGCAAGCTGCGCGCCTGGCAGCAGGGCGCGATCGACGCGTACGTGGCCCAGCAGCCGCGGGACTTCCTGGCGGTCGCGACACCCGGCGCGGGAAAGACCACGTTCGCGCTGACCCTGGCCTCGTACCTGCTGCACAACCACCTGGTGCAGCAGATCACCGTGGTCGCCCCCACCGAGCACCTGAAGAAGCAGTGGGCGGACGCGGCGGCGCGGATAGGCATCAAGCTCGACCCGGAGTACAGCGCGGGCCCGCTGGGACGCGAGTACGACGGCGTCGCCGTGACGTACGCCGGCGTCGGCGTGCGCCCGATGCTGCACCGCAACCGCTGCGAGCAGCGCAAGACCCTGGTGATCCTGGACGAGATCCACCACGCCGGCGACAGCAAGTCGTGGGGCGAGGCCTGCCTGGAGGCGTTCGACCCGGCGACCCGCCGCCTGGCGCTGACCGGTACGCCGTTCCGCTCGGACACCAACCCGATCCCGTTCGTCGTGTACGAGGAGGGCAACGACGGCATCCGCCGTTCCGCCGCCGACTACACGTACGGATACGGCAACGCGCTCGCCGACGGCGTGGTCCGCCCGGTCATCTTCCTCAGCTACTCCGGCAACATGCGCTGGCGCACGAAGGCGGGCGACGAGATCTCCGCCCGGCTGGGCGAGCCGATGACGAAGGACGCCATCGGCCAGGCGTGGCGCACCGCGCTGGCGCCGACGGGGGAGTGGATCCCCAACGTGCTCAAGAGCGCCGACCAGCGGCTCACCGAGGTCCGCAAGTCCATCCCGGACGCGGGCGGCCTGGTCATCGCCACCGACCAGGACTCGGCCCGCGCCTACGCCAAGCTGATCAAGGAGCTGACCGGCCACAAGGCGACCGTCGTGCTCTCCGACGACGTGGGTGCCTCGAAGCGGATCGAGGAGTTCGCGGCGAGCGAGGAACGCTGGATGGTCGCGGTCCGGATGGTCTCGGAGGGCGTGGACGTGCCGCGGCTGGCCGTCGGCGTCTATGCCACGACCATCTCGACGCCGCTGTTCTTCGCCCAGGCGGTGGGCCGGTTCGTCCGCTCCCGGCGGCGCGGCGAGACGGCCTCGGTCTTCGTGCCCACCATCCCGACCCTGCTGCAGTTCGCGGGCGAGATGGAGGTGGAGCGCGACCACGTGCTCGACCGGCCGAAGAAGCAGGGCGAGGAGGACCCGTTCGCGGAGGAGGACGAACTCCTCAAGGACGCCGAGCGGGCCGACGACGAGATGACCGAGGACGACGCGCTGCCCTTCGAGGCGCTGGAGTCCGACGCGGTCTTCGACCGGGTGCTCTACGAGGGCGCCGAGTTCGGCATGCAGGCCCACCCGGGCAGCGAGGAGGAGCAGGACTACCTCGGCATCCCCGGGCTGCTGGAGCCCGACCAGGTGCAGATGCTGCTCCAGCGCCGGCAGGCCCGGCAGATCGCGCACAGCCGCAAGAAGCCGGACGAGGAGGCCGATCTGCTCGAACTGCCCGCGGAGCGGCGGCCGATCGTCACTCACCGTCAACTGCTCGAACTGCGCAAACAGTTGAACACGCTGGTGGCCGCGTACAACCACCAGAGCGGCAAGCCGCACGGCGTGATCCACAACGAACTGCGCCGGGTGTGCGGGGGGCCGCCGAGCGCGGAGGCGACCGCGGGCCAGCTCACCGAGCGGATCGGCAAGATCAAGGAGTGGGCGACCCGAATGCGATGATGTCGGCCGTATTGTAGGCGAACGGCCGCCGGGCGAACCTCAAAGTCGGGTCAAGGGACTGCCCGGATTGTGGACGACCTCTTCCGCTGAGCGGTACTCCCTCGCTACGGTGCCGCTCACGCGACGCCTCGTGGCCCCACGGCCCCGGAGCGCGAGCGCATGCCGACAGCCGGGGTCCTCTCCGCGCACTGCCCCGGGACCGGCAGTGCCTCCCACCGTGAGAGAGGTCGCCGATTCACGAGGAAGGGGCGTCGTTGACCGCGGAGACGTCTCAAACGCTCGACCGGGGCCTGCGGGTCCTGAAGCTGCTCGCCGACACCGATCACGGACTGACCGTGACCGAGTTGGCGGCCAAGCTCGGGGTGAACCGCACGGTGGTCTACCGTCTGCTGGCCACCTTGGAGCAGCACTCACTGGTCCGCCGCGACCTCGGCGGACGGGCCCGGGTCGGTCTCGGCGTCCTGGGCCTGGCCCACCAGGTGCACCCGCTGCTGCGCGAGGCCGCCCTGCCCGCGCTGCGCTCGCTGGCCGAGGACATCGGCGCGACCGCCCACCTCACCCTGGTCGACGGCACGGAGGCACTGGCGGTCGCCGTGGTCGAGCCCACCTGGACCGACTACCACGTGGCCTACCGGACCGGGTTCCGGCACCCCCTGGAGCGGGGCGCGGCCGGCCGGGCCATCCTCGCCGGGCGCGGCCTGCGGCCGGCCGCCGACGGGCTCGGCTGGGAGCCGATCAACGACGACGAGTTCGCGGAAGTATCCCGGCTCGCCGCGTCACGTGCCGGCGCCGCGAGCGAAACGGGCGACCCGGCCGACGCCCCCGACCGCGCGCTCGGAACCGGCGGCGTCGCCCACCAGGTCCGGTACGTCATCACCTCCGGCGAGCTGGAGGCCGGCGCGAGCGGCGCGGCCGCCCCGCTGGTGGGCGTTCCCGGCGTGGAGGGCAGCGTCGGTGTCGTGATGCTGGCGGAGTCGGTGCCGGAGCGGGTGGGGCTGCGGGTCGTCGAGGCGGCCACCGAGGTCTCCGACGCGCTGCGCTAGTGTCCTGTTTGGAATGCTTTGCCTGGTCGACTGCGTCCGGTGCTGTGGATCACAAGGCGGAGGATCGCCCTCGTACTGGGCGTACTCGGGCGACTCCGACACGCAGCGAGGCGCCGTGCCGGGCGTCGCCGACCAGGCAAACCTTTCCGGCCAGGGCACCAACAGCTGCACAGCAACGGGAAGCGTACGCCTCTTCCCTCGTTTCACGCCCAGCGCCGACGTGACGCTCGACCCGCTTCCGTGATCCGTGCCCTACCGCGCGGCAAGCCAATGAGCGTAGACCGACGCGATCCCTTCGTGAAGGGGAATGTCCGGTTTCCAGCCGAGTGCGCCGAGGCGGGAGACATCCAGCAGCTTCCGCGGCGTGCCGTCGGGTTTGGACGTGTCCCAGGCGATGCGGCCGTCGTAGCCGACGACCGACCTCACCGTCTCGGCGAGCTGAAGGATCGTGACATCGGTACCGCAACCCACGTTGACCGGCTCATCACCGTCGTAGCTGCGCAGGAGCAGCACACAGGCGGCGGCGAGGTCGTCCACGTGCAGGAACTCCCGGCGCGGGGTGCCCGAACCCCAGAGGACCACCTCGGCCGCGCCGTCACGCTTCGCCTCATGAAAGCGGCGGAGCAGTGCGGGCAGGACGTGCGAGGTGGCCAGATCGAAGTTGTCACCCGGGCCGTACAGGTTGGTGGGCATCGCCGAGATGTACGAGGCACCGTACTGCCTCCGGTAGGACCGGATCTGGACGATCCCGACGATCTTGGCCAGCGCGTACGCCTCGTTCGTCGGCTCCAGCGGGCCGGTGAGCAGCGCCTCCTCGCGGATCGGCTGGGGGGAGAACTTGGGGTAGACGCACGAGGAGCCGAGAAAGAGCAGTCGGCCCACCCCCGCGGCGTACGAACCCGCGACGACGCTCAGCTGGATGTGCAGGTTGTCCTCGATGAACTGCACCGGGAAGGTGCTGTTGGCCATGATGCCGCCGACCTTCGCGGCGGCCAACACCACTGCGTCCGGCCGGGTGTCCGCCAGGAACCTACCGGTCTGCGCCGTGTCACGCAGGTCAAGGTCACCGTGATTGCGGGTGATCACCTCATACCCGGCGGCGACAAGCCGACGGGTGACCGCCGACCCGACCAGACCGCGATGGCCGGCGACGAACACGCGGGCGCCGGGAGGCAGGAGGGACTCGTCGGCCTTCTCCCCGGCCGCGGCCCGAGGAGTCGCCTTCGCGGTCGGCTGGTCGCTCATGAGTCACTGATCGGACGTGCGGGCTCGCTGTTGCCGACGGTTTCCCTCTCCGTCGGCTGTCTGGCCGAAGCGCCGTGGAGTGTCTCTGTCCGGGTCGGCGTCCCGCGACCGTCCGGGTGCAGCAGCCTGGAGAGTCCGCCGGCCACGCGGTGTTGCGGCCGGTAGGTGTACCCGTATCCGTAGGTTTCCCCCTCGCCCTTCAGCGGAGCCATGTTCAGGACGGTGCCCAGGACCGGTGTTCCGCCACGCCGAAGGGCGTCCAGGGCCGCAACGACCTGGGACCGCCCCGTGCGCGCGGCGCGCACCACCAGCACGTAGCCGTCGACCGCCGGAGCCAGTACCGAGGTGTCGGCGACGGGCAGCACCGGGGAGGTGTCGACCACGATGGTGTCGAACTCCTCGGACAGAATGCCGAGCACGGTGCCGAACTGCTCGCTGCCGAGCAGTTCGGCGGGATTGGGCGGTACCGGGCCGCTGGTCAGTACCGTGAACGTGCCTGCGGACTGCAGCACCTGCTGCACATGGGCCTGGCCGATCAGACACGTCGTCAGGCCGGCGTCCCCGACGAGGCCGAGAACACGGGCCGCGGTGGGACGTCGCAGGTCGGTCTCCACCAGGCACACCTTGCCACCGGACTCCGCCAACGTCGCTGCCAGGTTGACCGCGACACTGGTCTTGCCCTCACCGGGCAGGGCACTGGTCACCGCGATCACCTTGGGCGGCCGGTCGACATCCACGAACCGGAGGTTCGTGCGCAGCTGCCGGAAGCCCTCGGCTCGCAGTCCGTGCGCGTCCTCCCGCGCGGCCACCAGGTGCTGGGTGTTGTGCGAGTCGTGCACGATACTGCCGAGGACCGGCGGCCCGTCGGCCCCGGACACCAGGTCGGCCAGCGCCCGCCGGGTGCGTACCGAGGTGTCCAGCGACTCGCGCAGCACCGCACAACCGATCCCCAGGACCAGTCCGGACAGCAGCCCGAGAGCGAGGTTGACCAGAGGCCGCGGGGAGAAGGGCGCGCCGGGCGTCGTCGCGGGCTGTGTGACGCTCAGTCTGACCGGTGAGGTCTTCGAGTCGGCCGACCGCTCCAGTCCGCTGACCATGTCGGCGAACCGCTCTGCGACGGCGTTGCTGATCCTGGCGGCCCGGCGCGGTTCGGTGTCGGTGACGTTGATGCGCACCAGCACGGTGTCGAAGCCGGCCGTGGCCGTGATCCGGCTCGCCAGTTGCTCCGGGCTCATGGGGAGCTTCAGCGACTTCACGACGGGCCGGGTGACCAGGGGGCTCGCCGCCATCTCGGCGTAGGACTGCACCCGCGCCTGGATGAAGACGTTTCCCTGATTGAGCTGGGTCGTGTCGGTCTGGTCGTGCATGGACACGAAGAGCGTGGCCCCGGCCCGGTACTCGGGCGTAGTGACATAGGTGGCGAGAACACCCAGACCCGTGCCGAGCAGGGTCAGGGTCACGACGACACGCCAGCGCCGAGAGAGGACACGTAGGTAGTCGCGCAGATCCAAGTTGTCCGTCCCCGATCGATCCAGTGCATACGGAACCCACCATATGCAGCGAGATACACGAATGATGACATATCACGTCAATTACGCGTCTTCAGGTCGCCGAATCGTACGCTTACGGAGCGTCACATGAATCACCGGGGACAGGAGCCAACGTGATCGACAGGACAGCACTCATCACCGGCATCACCGGCCAGGACGGTTCGTACCTGGCGGAACTGCTACTCCAGAAGGGATACGAGGTGCACGGCATCATCCGGCGTGCCTCCACCTTCAACACACACCGCATCGAGCACCTCTACAGCGATCCGCACAACCCGGGGACCCGCCTGCTCCTCCATTACGGCGACCTCACCGACGGCACTCGTCTGGCCAGCCTCCTGGCGAAGGTGCGACCGGACGAGGTGTACCACCTGGCCGCGCAATCGCATGTCCGGGTTTCGTTCGACGAGCCGGAATTCACCGGAAACACCACCGGGCTGAGCACGACACGGCTGTTGGAAGGCATCCGGGCGATCGATCTGCCCTGCCGCTTCTACCAGGCCTCCAGTTCCGAGATGTTCGGCGCAACACCGCCGCCCCAGAACGAGACCACGGCCTTCCACCCCCGCTCCCCATACGGTGCTGCCAAGGTGTATGCCTACTGGACCACCAGGAACTACCGGGAGGCCTACGGCATTCACGCGGTCAACGGCATCCTGTTCAACCACGAGTCGCCGCGCCGCGGACCGACCTTCGTCACCCGAAAGGTCGCCGCGGCCGCCGCTCGGATCAAGGCCGGCCTGCAGAAGGAGGTCTACCTGGGCAATCTCGACGCGCGCCGTGACTGGGGTTACGCGCCGGAGTACGTCGATGCGATGTGGCGCATGCTCCAGCAGGACGAGCCGGACGACTTCGTCGTGGCCACCGGTGTCAGTCACAGCGTGCGTGACTTCGTCGAACACTGCTTCACCCACGTGGGCCTGGACTGGCAGGAGCACGTACGGTTCGACGAACGCTACCTGCGCCCCTCGGAGGTCGACGACCTCGTCGGTGACGCTTCCAAAGCCGAACGAATCCTCGACTGGCGGCCGACCGTACGGGCGCCGGAACTCGCCCGTCTCATGGTCGACGCGGAACTCGCCGCTCTGCCGCGGACCCTCACGCCCGAGGAGATCATGGCATCCCCCAGCCCCTCCGCACCCGCGATGCGGTGAATGCGGACGACGTCCTTCACGGTGTCCGGGGCGCATCGTTTCGTTCGAACCGCTGCGCGCTCCGTCCGGGTCACCGGCGCGCGGACACCTCGACCGGTCCGGCCTGCGAGGCCGCCTCGGCGGTCCGGTGAGCTCGTTGTTGGCGCACCTTGGCCAGGGACGGGCACTCCACGAGCAGGTACAGGAGGTGCGCGGCGACCAGCGCGACCGATACGCCGGTCACCGGCGTCGCGACCGCCGCAGCACCGTGCGGCAGACCGACGCGCGACAGCGCCGCCCACACCAGCAGGAGGATCGGGAAGTGGATGGCGTACAGGCTGTACGACCTGTGGCCGAGCCATCTCATCGGCGCACGCGTGGGCAGATTCCAGCCGCCGAGGGGAGCCTCGACCAACGCCGCCACCAGGCAGCAGAACCCCACCAACCACACGCCCTTCATCACGGTGGTGGGAATGGCGGACAGGCACGTCGCCCCCAGCAGGATGCACCCCGCGGCCACCGCGAAACCCGGGCGCCGAGGCAGAGGCCGACGGCGTACGAGACCGGACAGTACGGTTCCGGCGAAGAACCAACCGGCGAGGCCGAACAACGCGAGACCCGTCAGCCAGTCCACCGCCCACACGCCGACGATGAGAATGCCGGCCGCGCAGGGCAAGGGCAGCCGGCGTCCTCCCGCCGTCCACAGCAACGGGAACAGGAGGTACAGCTGGACCTCCAGCGCGATCGACCACAGCGGCAGGTTTGCCTGGAACAGCCACCCGTCGCTGAGATTGTGCACAAGCGCCAGGTGCGAGAGGACACCGCCCGTGGTCAGCCTGAAGGTGTTGTCCTGCGGCAGCGGGTCGGCGACCAGCCCGCGCAGCAGCACCACGACGCCGAGCCCGACCGCAAGCGCCACGTAGTACGTCGGCAGGATGCGCCACATCCGACGCGCGGCATAGACACCCGGCGGGGTGCTGCCCAAGCCCCGTTCAATCCGGTCGGTCTCGGACCAGTGGAGCGCGAATCCGCTGAGCAGGATGAACAGCCACACCA
The DNA here is from genome assembly GCA_963756705.1 of uncultured Actinomycetota bacterium. Classification (GTDB taxonomy): domain Bacteria; phylum Actinomycetota; class Actinomycetes; order Streptomycetales; family Streptomycetaceae; genus Actinacidiphila. The sequence goes on from CAVWOS010000016.1 coordinate 708,549, forward strand.
TCTGCTGGCCGAAGCGGAACGGCCACAGGAGCACGTGCTCCGGGCTGGAATGAAACACGTCGACGCGGTCCGGGAACGCGGGTGCCACCAGGGCCGCCGCGTGTCCCCCCATGACGACGAACGCGGCGATGCCACGAAGCCCGTCGATGAACGCCAGCCGGCCCGGGCGAGGAGGCGGCACGCTCACCGTCTGCCGAACCGACCAGCGGACCGGACGACCGGCGCGGAGTGCTCGGCAGCGGGCGGCGTTGCGGTGACCAGGAAGTTCTCGTGCGGCCAGGTGGGGACGAATCCGGGCTCGACCCGGATGAGGCCGCGAGGGCCGAAGTGGTGGATGTACTCGTAACCCAGGTCCTTCGCCGTCGCGCGCAGGGTGTCCAGGGCGGGTCGGTCGAGGCACTCCGCGATGACGGCCGGCCGGTGAGCGGCGACGGTCTTCGCCAGCCCGCGCAGCACTTCGGCCTCCAGACCCTCGACATCGATCTTCACCAGGTCGATCGGGAGGTCGCCGACCACGTCGTCACCGGTGGTCACCTCGACGTCGACCACGCGTTCCGAGGTCACGGGCCGAACCAGAGAGGCGGCGGCGGCCCACCGGGGGACGGCGAGTCGGGCGCGGCCCGGCTGCCCTGAGAGCGCCTTGGGAACGATGGTGACCCGACTCTCCAGGCGGTTCACCACAACGTTGCGCTGAAGCTTGGGCAGTGTCTGCGGATTGGGTTCCACCGCCACCGCGCGCAGGTTCGGATTCGCCCGGCAGGCGAGCAGGGTGTAAAGGCCGGAGAACGCCCCGGCGTCGAGGAAGCCCCGAGCCTGGCGGGCCATCCGGTAGAAGTGCGGATGAGTGGTCTCTTCCCAGTGCCGCAGATCCGTCCAGACGACGCTGCTGCCCAGAACGTCGTCGGGAGCGCACTGGTAGTAGAACGGACTGCCGTCCGGAGCGTGCAGGGTGAAGAGCCCGGCAGGGGTCAGCCGCACCCACAAGGACCGCGGAACGCAGCCACGGGCCGCGGCCGCTTGGACGGCCCGCTGGAATCCGTGCGACCGCATCAGGATGTCGCGGGTCTCTCGCGCCATGCGCCTCATGATCATGAGACCACCTTATTGCGGAGATAACGGATATGTAGCCATCTTGGGCGTGTCGTGCCGCCAGGCGGCTGCCCAGGCACCGATGCTGGCCGGGGAGCCACTCTTCGCCGGCCAAGATCCGTCCTCGACCGCCTCCGCGCCGGCAGGATCCGCCGACGCCGCTTCACCCAGAGCACAGAAAAGGATCCGGCGTGCCGATGACCGCGACACCCAGGACAGCGGTGCCCGGGCCGGGTCCGTGCGAGTCCCCCGGATGACCACCGCACAGGCCGTGGGGCGGAGTACGGCAGCACGCTCGGCCCTGACCAGTCTGGGCTGGAACTACGGCGGCGCCGCCGTCACCGTGGTATTCCAACTCGGGTACACCGCCTACACCGGCCGGACGGTGGCTCCGCGCACCTTCGGGGCTTACGCGCTCGCCCTCACCACTGTCCAGTTCCTCGGTTATTTCGCGAACGCGGGCCTGTCGACCTGCCTGCTTCGCGCCGAGCAACTGACGGGTCCCACCGTGCGGGCCGCCGCACGGCTCGGGGCCGCGTCCGGCGTGGTCTGCTTCGCGCTGGTGGAGCTGGCCGCGCCGCTCTGCGGAGAACTGTGGCGGGTGTCCGGGCTCACCCGGATCCTTGAGGTACTCGGGTTCCAGTTCCTGGTGCAGCCGGGAGTGTCGGTGGTGGTCTCCACGCTGCGCAGGGTAGGCCGCGCGCGCGGCGCGGTGGTGTCCGAACTCATCGGACAGACAACCGGCATGGGCATGGGCGCGGCGCTACTGGCCAACGGCTGGGGCGCTCTCGGACTGGCCGCCGCACAACCCGTCGCCGCGGCCGTCACCCTCATTGCCGGCACGGTCGCGCTGACCTCACAACGGCTGGCTGCGGGCCCGCCGGTCCGGGCCCGCAGCCTCCTCGCCTCCACCAGCTTTCTGACGGGCTACAGCCTTGTCGAGTTCTTCGTCAACAGTGGACCGCTCTGGGCCATGGGCAGGCTGCTCGGCGCGACCGCCGTGGGAGCCTATTCCCGCGCCTCCCTCTTCACGGGGTTGCCCGTGACATTCCTGGCCCAGGGCCTGAGCCGGACCACCACCCCGCTGCTCGCCGAGCGGCGCGGGCGAGGAATCCCCATCGCTCGCGCCACGGAGCATGCTCTGTGTGCCACTTCCGCAGCGGCCTTCGTCTGCTTTGGAGCAGTGGCCGGTATCGGACCGATCGCCCTGACCGTCCTGCTGGGACCGGGCTGGGAAGCAGCGGCGGCGCTCGTCCGCATCCTGTCGGTGGGAGCGGCCTTCGCTCTGTTGTGCTCGTCGGGATCGTCCATCGACCAAGCGCGGGGCGCCCCCCGCACGCTCGTACGAACTCAGTCCGCGGTGGTGATCACCACGGGCTGCGCCCTTGCCTCCGCGGCCTCGACGCGGAGCCTTGCGCTGATGGCGCTGGCCGCAGCGGCGGGGCAGGCAGCAGGGCACACCGTACAACTGTGCCGATGGCATCGCATCGGCCTGCTGCCGGCGCGGGTCTCCGTCCGTATCCACCTCGTCCACCTCGCGGTCGGCGGCGCGCTCGGCGGCGCCGCCGCGCTCGGCGGCGGGATGGCAGGGACTCCGGCCCTCAGACTTGCCTGCGGGCTTGTGTCCATGGCGCCGGTGATGGCGGCCTGCGCGTTGCTGCGCGCGCGTCTTCCCCTGTACGCCGCGGCTGTCGATGCCGGTCTGCTGAGAACCGGCAGGGGCCGCACCGGGGCGGGCACCGCTACGGGGAGGGAAGGTCCAGGCGATCCCGAAGGCCAGGGGCCGCACGCGGTGGCCTCGCCGACTCCATGAGGCGATCACCTCCCAGTTGCGGCCCCGAATGGTTCCGCGGCCTTCACCGAACCGGCCGGGGCCACGGGTCGCACGGTCAGACGGACTCGGTACGCCGCGACTGGCGACCGCAGCGGCCCCTCCTCAGGGAGAGCGCGTCCATCGCTGCGATCGCCTCCCAAGGGTCGGCCGGGGGCGGCGGCACCGCGAGGTGGGAACGGAGCATGTGGCGCAGCGCGTTGCGCGTGGTCAACCGTGACCGCACCCATTGGTTGGCCGCGAGGCCCGCCGCGTACAGTTCGGCCGGATCGGCGCGCAACAGGTCGCGCACGCGTCCCACCGCCTCGTCGATCGTGTCCACCAGGTGCAGTCCCCGATCGGGGCCCGGCAGCCAGTCGGCACCGGGGGGTCGGCACGTGACGTGCGGGCGGCCCGCGTACAGGCTGATCGGCAGCCGGTCGGAGAAATAGCCGGGCCGTTCCCGGAAGTGCTCCCAGCCGACACTGACCCGCGCACGGCGCAGTGCCGTGACCTGCCCGGCGTAAGGAACCGGGCCGAGGGCGTTCGGTCCGCGCCAGCCGGACCCGTGGACGGCGACCCGGCAGTCGGGGATTCGGCTGAGCCTCCGGACCAGGCTCCGGCGCTCCCGCGCGCCGCCGACGCCCTCGAACAACCGGAAGCGCATGTAACAGCCACCGATGTGCATCACGTCGTGCGCGGAATGGCCGAGGGGAGGTACGGGCCCGGGCACGCGCACATGCGCCGGTACGACATGGCAGACGTATCGGATGGGACGTCTGGTGTGGCGGCCGAGAATCTCTGCCTGCTTGCCGAGAGCGACGCTGAAGACCGTGTCGGCCCGGCGCAGCCATGCCCTGCTGCTCTCGGTCAATGCCTTGCGACCTCCCCAAAGATCTCCCTCCCAGTAGATCACGGGCGGCGAGCCGAGTTGCCGCAGCAGTCGCGCCACATCCGCGTCCGACCAGGGAAAGGCGTGCGGGGACTGCAGGAAGACCAGGTCGGGACGGGCTTGTCGGGCGACATGGGACAGTTCACGGAGGGCGTGCTCCTTGCCCTCGGCGAGCCCCGCGAGCGGGGCCACGGGCACGTGGGAGAGCAGCCCGTCCGCGGCCAGGTCGCCGAAGTCCTTGCCGAAGCCGAGATCCGGACCCAGACGTCGTCCGTTGCTGAGGTGGAGGACCGTGGGCGGGGCCATCGCAGATCCGGAATCCTTTCGGGCGACACGGGAGAGGGCCCACGCGGAAAGGTCACGCACTCCTGACCACTCCGACGGGCTGGGGCAATCGGGAAGTCCGCGCCTGCGGCACGGGGGGAGGAGCGACGGCTCCCCGACTCCGCAGGTGCCAGAGCACCAGGCCCAGGGCGACTCCCTGCTCCATGGACGGGGCGTAGGTGATGGAGTAGATCAGCTGGGTGAGCAGCACCAGCCGGCAGAGCAGGTCCGCACGCGATCCGGATCGCAGGGCCACGAGCGCCCGTAGGTATACCCCGACCATCGTCAGCAGGCCCACGAGTCCGATCCGGAGGAACGTCTGGAGGTACCAGTTGTGCGGACTGACATTCACGATGTGGCCGTTGATGAGGCGTGCGAATCCGGTACCGAACGGGTGGCCCAGCAGAGTGTCCACAAGCCCCCGCGGTTCGCTCAGCAGGTCTCGCCAACCGGTGACCCGCCAGGCGAAACTGCTCTGCGGCCCGCTCATCGATGTGTACGAGGATTGGAGGTCATGCCCCACCTGGGTGCTGAGCGAGAACGCCGAGTAGCCGAGAAACGCGAGAGCGCCTCCGAACGCCACGACAGCCCCGACGAGCAGGCGTTGCCGCCCCGCCGCCCGGCCCCCCAGCACCAGGTAGGCGACCATCGCGACGACGGTGACGACCCAGACGGTCCTGTGCTGAAGCAGGAGCACCACAAGGAGCAGCCCCACCGCGAGCGCCAGGAGTCGCCGCCTCCGCCAACACATGGTGAGGAGCAGGATTCCCGCCTGGGCAATGACCAAGGCGGTTGCGGCCGAGACCGGGCGGCCGGAGACCACCTGGCCGTTCACCAGCATGGACGCGCTGGAGGACGTGATCCCCGTGGTGGACCAACGGCCGAGACAGAAGAGGGTGAACACACAGGCCAGCACTGTCCAGGTGACAGCTGCGAACCTGTCGGCTTGCTTCCCCAGGTCCGAAGTGACGACGTAGAGCACCGCGGCCAGGAAACAGACATACGGGCGGCTCTCGTTGAATGCCGTCTGGAACCCGAAGTCGCCGATCCCCCGGGCCACCGACACCGCCACCAGGGCGAGCACCGCCGCGCTTCCGGTCAGACCCCGGCCGAGCCGAACCCGGCGTTCGGCCAGGCGGAGGACCGAGACGATCAACGCGCAGACGGCTGCGGCGTCGGCGGGAGCGACGGTCACTCCGAACAGCGAGGTGCCCAGTGTCTGTTGCCGCAGAGCCTCGTCGATGAGACCGGGCAGGAGCAGCAGGAAGATCCCCGCCCTCGGGTGCCGGACGAACACCCCCAGCAGCGCCGCGAACAAGGAACCCGCCACACAGAACCGCATCACGGTCAGCAGATCGACAGGCACACACGTCCCCTATCCGCTCAAGGAGGAGGCAGGAGGTTCGCATACCGCCGCACGGGCATCGGACGCCCACGCTGACGGTGGTCGGCGTCCACGGTCGCGCACCACGCGCCGGTACTCCTCCTCGTAGGACGGCACCAGCGCGGACCACGTGAACAGCCTCGCCCGATCCAGTCCGTCCCGGCCGAGCCGTTCCCGGAGCGGGGCGTCCCGCGCCAGCCGCAGGACGCCCCGGGCGATCTGCTGCGGCCTGCGGACGTCGACCAGTTCTCCCGCCAGGCCGAAGTCCAGCAGCCAAGGCACCGCTCCCGACGAGCGCCCCGCCACGACCGGGAGCCCGCGTGCCATGGCCTCGATGACGGTCATCCCGAAGGATTCCTCGAGCGTGGGAGCCACGAAGAGGTCCGAGGCGTCCATCTCCGCTCGGACTTCCTCGGTGGTCTTCGGACCGGCGAAAACCACCCCGTCGGCGAGCCCGTTTACCCGTGCCCATCCCTCGGCGACGCCGCCGGCCTCGGACCCAGGACCGACGAGCACCAGTTCTGCGTCCTTGAGCCCTCGGCGCACGGCGGGAAAGGCCCGGAGCAGGGACCTCACGTTCTTCCTGGGTGAGAAGTCCGAGTTGACGGTGAGAACACGTCGCACTGAAGAGTAGGACCGGGACCGGCCCGGGCGGAACGCATCAGCGGACAGGCCGTTGGGTACCAGGGTTGGGGAGCCGCGACCACAACGTCGAAGTCGAGCCCCGATGTACGGGGACACCACGGTGAGATCCGCGGCCCTTTGCAGGCAGCGGCCCTGCATCGCCAGCCGCACGGCCCGATAGGGGTCCTTCGCGTACCGGAGGATCGCGGGCGCCCAGTCGTGCACGGTGATCAGGGCAGGGTGCCTGCTGTCCAGGGCGCCCAATCCGAATTCGTATGTCCAGTGCGCGTGGACCACATCGACGTCCGCCGCGTCGAGGAGATCGCGAACTGCCCGCCGCTCGGACCGGAAGGCGTCTCTGGCGCGATGCCGCGAGCGGTAGGGCCCGGTCAGGACGTCCACGGCTCCTACACGCCCGTACACCGGTTCATCGATCCCGGGACTCAGGGTCACCACCGTCACCTCGTGGCCGATCCGGGAAAGCTCCGCGACGAGTGCGGCAAGGACTGGTCCTCCCAGACCGGTCGGAACGGCGGTCTCCACGCCGGGCTCCAGCAGTCGGGTGAGGAGTGGGAGGTCCACAGGACCTGCGATCGCTACTCGCATGCGGCGTGCCTTTCCCTGATGCCCGGCCTGCCGGTGAGCAGAGCACTCGCCACGAAGCGGACATATGGCGAGAGCCAGTAGACCGGCCACATCAACCCGGCGTGCCGCCGGGTGAAGCGCATCCAACTGCGTGGCGGAAGTCCTTTGGGCGAGAGCATCGAGCGCAACCGCGTGCGCACCGGCAACGCGGGGTCGGTCCACCCCCGAGCCGGCTGATTGCGGGCACACGTGCCCAGGGTCTCGGGAGCGACCCAGACCTCGCATCCGAGGGCCCGGGCGCGCAGACCGTAATCGAAGTCGGCCATACCGTGGCTGAAGCCGCCGTCGATGTGACCGACGCGTTCCACCACTCCGCGCGGTACGAGAACCAGGTTGCCGTTCATGGTGTCCGCCGGAACGGGGGTTCCGGCCGGAACCACCCGGGTGAAACGCATCGGGCGGGGAAAACCGCCGCGAACCACCCCCGAGTAGGTGACGGTGCCGGTCTGCGGGTCACGCAGGGCCCCCACGACGACCGGGCCCTGACCGGGGCCCGCAAGGGACCGGTGCGTGCGCAGCAACCGCGCCAGTGCCCCGCGGTCCAGGATGACGTCGTCGTTGAGCCAGAGCAGGAAATCGCAGTCACCTGCCGCTGACGCGGCCAGCGCCATGCCCTTGGCCCAGAACAGTGACCCATCGCCCTGCATGATGGTGATGCCGGGCCATACCTCACGGGCGGCTTTCCCGGTCCCGTCGATACTGCCGTCGTCGGTGAGCACGACTCGTACGGACACCCCCGGTCCGCCCTGTCCTGCCAGCGATCGCAGGCATTCGACCGTGATTTCCCGCCGGTTGAAGCAGGTCATGAGCACCACGACCGAGGTCACTTCTGCTCCGTTCGTGCGGGCCGGGCCGGCGGTCCGTCGGCGCCTCCGCACGAAACGTCCCTCACGTTGGACCCTTCACAGGTACGCGGCCGCTTCGGACAGCCGTTTGACGATCACAAGAGGCAGCATACCCCCACAAATAGATCGATTTCGCGTCGTACCTCAGGACTTCACCCCTCCGGGCCAACACCGTCACCCTGCACCCGGCATCCATCAGATACCTGCCGTCGGCACGGTGGCCTCACCCCAGCGTCCATCGGCGCTGCGGGGAACGGGCGACCTTCCGGTAGATCCGCGCGTAGTGGGCGACCCCGCGGGCCATCCCGAACCGCTCCCGGACATCGGCGATGGACGAGCGGCCGGACCGTTGGGGCTCGGGGAGCCCCGCCGCCCGGCCGATGGCTGCAACCAGGCGGTCGGGGGCGACGTCGGTCAGTACGGCGGCCGGGGTGACCTCCGCCATGTCGCGCAGCCCCGGGACGTCCGCGAGAACCGCGGGCAGACCGGTGGCGAGCGCTTCGAGGGCGGCGATGCTCAGCCCTTCGTGTGCGGACGGCATGACGAAGACGTCCGCGGCGTGCAACGCCTCAAGGGGGTGGACCCGTCCGCCGAACCGCGTCCTGTCCGACACTCCCAACCGCTCGGCGAGCCGCCGCTCACCACGGTCCGCCCGCTCTTCTCCCACGTGGAGGTAGACCATGTGAGGCGGCGCGTCGGGATGGGCCATGGCGTCGAGGATCGTTTCGTGGCGTTTGACCGGGGCGCAGTTGCCGACGCTGACCACCGCCAGGTGGTGGTCAGCGAGTCGCCACGCGGCCCGCGCCATGGCGCGCTGCCGCGGTGTCGGCGGCTCGTAGACGCTGTCGTACCAGTTCTCGACGACCTCGACCGGATTCCCGAACCGGCGTCGCTCGTTGTCCGCCACTCCGGGACCCACACCGACGTGGGCCACACCGGCGGACCGGAGCAGCCTGCGCTGCGCCGTACGCCGCACGTGCAGGGGGCCGGTGAACTCGAAGGCGTTGTGCACCGTACGGATCACCGCAGCCCCGGCGCTGCGGGCGGCAAGGGCGAACCAGAAATTCCCGCGTTCGGCGTGCAGGTGGACAACGTCGTACCCGCCGGCCCGCACGTGCCGCCTGAGCCGTGCGGGAACCGCCCGCAACGGCTCGTCGGGCTCGTGGACAACGCCGTAGCCGGCGGCACGCAGTTCCTCGGCGTAGGCACCCGCAGCCGGGGCCACGGCGAGAATGTGCGCGTCGATCCCGTGCCTGTCCCACTCCGGTGCGGCACTGCGCAGCATGACCTCGGCGCCGGACGCTCTCAGCTCATTGAGCACATGCAGCACACGTACACGCCGGGAATCCAGCAGGGCGTCGTTCGGACCAGCTTCCGGCGACCGGTCCGGAGCCGAGTCTTTGATGACTTCCCGACGGCCGAAATGGAGGTTCCCACTCACGATCGGTTCTCAGCCTTCCTGAACGAGTTCGCCCGCCCGGGCGAGGCCCGGTACGCCGTCGCGGCCGGGTCGGGGCGCCGAGACCGAGCCGACGCGATCACCGTCGCCGCGGTGCGTCCGTCGCAGTCGAGCGCCCGGTCACGGACAGGAATGTATCGGCATGAAGAAGGCATACTGCCTCGCCTGCGGCGGACACGCGGGAACGATCGAGCACGGCATCCGCCGACAGGGCGACCCGCCTCGGAGCGGTTCGTCGGACGGACGGCGAAGCCCCTCGGTGTCCATGGCCACGGGGAGGCCCCGCGGAGATCCGGGTCCGTCCCCCGGCCGGCGCCGTCCGCTGTCACAGCGCCACGGTCCCCGGCTCCACGTGCCCCAGTGCTCCCCTGATTCCTGCCGAGAAGCGCCGCACCATGGCGTCCACGGTGTAGACGGTTGCGGACGCGGCACAGCCGTTCCTCAGACTCACGATCCGTCCCGGGTCGCGCAACAGGCGGATCACCGTCTCGGCATAGCCCCGAGGCGTGCCGTCTGCTGCCGTCATGAGGCCGTTCGCACCGTCGCGCAGATACTCGATCTCCGGACCGTGCTGTGCCTCCGGCGTCGTCACCATCGGCAGCCGGAACGAGAAGGAGTCGAGGATGCCGAGCCCCACGGCACCCGGGACGAGCAGGAGCCGTGCGCCACGGGCGAGCACGGCTTTGTCCCGGCCGAAGGTCGCGGGGACGTGACGCACCCACGGGAAGCGGGCGCTGGCCCGCCGCACCATGGCCTCATCCGGTCCCGATCCGACCACCACGAGTTCGAAGCCGGGCACCGCCTCGGCGATCACCTCGGCGGCGTCGAGCAGGAACCCGATCCGCTTGTTCGGATAGAGACTGCCGATGTACAGACAGGTGTTGGGCCCGCGCAGGCCGAGAGCGGCACGAGTCCGCTCGGCCTCGTCATGGGACACGCCGTCGTACCATTCCTGGAACGACGACGTGTCGACCGCGTTCTGGACGACGGTGATGCGCTGCCGTGGGAAGCCGAGGCGTGCCACCCGGTCGGCTGTTCCCTCGGTGTAGGCGAACCACCAGTGCGGGACCCGGGAGTAGCCGCGCTTCGCCGCCTCGCCCACACGCGAGAAGACCGACCGGTCGGGCTGGAGGTTCGCTCCATGGCCCCAGAGCGCGACCGGCGTGCCGCCGAACTGCTGACGGGCCAGCAGGACGTAGTTGGACAGCAGCCGGGACGCCTGGTCGACGATGACCAGGTCGGCCCGCCGCGACGCCGCGACCACCGGTTGCCAGACCGCCTCGTGCGCCGATCCCAGCCGCAGGCGGCGGTTGTGTACGTGCGTACCCCAGGACAGATCCGCGCTGTCCCCGCGCAGCGCGACCGTCCGCGAGGCGGAGCCGTAACGGAGGTCGAGGGCGATGCCGTCCTCCAGGAGGGTCCTGCGGAGCAGGTCGAAGAAGGGGACGCGATACCGCAGGAGCCTCTCCTGGACGCAGACGACCCGCTTCACCGCTTCCCGCCGTCCGACGGCCCGCCGGGGAGCACGGACACGGTCGGCGCTGGACAGGTCCCCTCTCGCCCCGGCGTATGCTCCGCCGATCCGCCGAGGAGCCGCTCATGGGCGGTGATCTGCTCGCCCTCGAACCGCTGTCCGACCTCTGCAGCGGGGTTTCCCGCCACGACGGCGTACGGGGCCACGTCCGAGGTGACCACGGCTCCCGCGGCGATCACGGCACCGCGTCCGATGGTGAGACCACTGAGCACCACCGCGCCGTAACCGATCCAGACATCGTCCCCGATCCGCACCGGCCGGCTCAGCCGGTGCGGATGGTCCCCAACCCAGTCGGCACGGCGAATCGACACGCCCACCTGGCGCATGGCGTGGTCGCTCCGCCCGACGATTCCCACGTGGTTGGCGATGAGCACGCCGTCACCGATCCACCCGTCCACCTCGATCGTGCACCCCTTGCCGATGTACACGTCCCGGCCCACGACCAGCCGACGGGGGGCCCAGAGAACGGAGCCGATGCCGATGTGCACGTCGGCGGGTGCGTGGACGTTCCGGCGTACGGCGTACAGCCGGTGTACCCGCTGCCAGACCCGTCGCACCAGGCTTTTCATGGGGTATGTCCTCCTGTACGGCCGCCCCGGAAAGAGCACGTGCCGGCCCGCCGAGGATGTCGCGGCCCGGTCAGCCGGGCGGGCCGGCTGCGGCTCGAAGAAAAAGAACCGGCCCGGCGTGCGCCCCGACGGTGCCGCCGCCGCGGCCGACCGGTCGCATTCACTGGCTTCATGCACCCGCACGCGTATCGTCTCCTCTCGCGGCGGGCGAGGGCGTCGTTACGGCGTAGTAGAGGCGTTCGGCATGTTCCGCCTTGGCCGTCCACGTGTGCCGCCGCGCCCATTCCAGCCCGGCGCGGCCCATCCGCTCGCGGACCTGCTCGTCGGCCAGCACCTCCGCCAGTGCGTCTGCCAGCCGCCTCGGTAGATCTGCGGCTTTTCCCAGGGCGACCGGCACCGCGCCTCCGGGCGCCGTGAAGTCCCCGACACCCTGGTGGTCGAGATGCACCACCGGCAGCCCGCGACCCCATGCCTCCAGCGTCTGCGCCCCAAAGGAGTCACGAAGGCTTGTGAAGAGCAGGACATCGGCTTCGTCATAGGCGGCCATGGTCTGCTCCCAGGGCAGTCGGCCCCGGAAGCACACCGCCTCGGACACCTTCAACTCGGATGCGAGGCGTTCCAGTTCGTGACGCAGCGGACCGTCACCGACGATCACCAGGCGAGCACCGGGCAGCCCGGCCGCCAGCAGCGAGAAGGCGCGCAGTGCCAGTCCGGGCGCCTTGAGGGGGTTCAGTCGGCCCACCCACAGCACGGTGGGAGGGCCGGATCGCGGCGTGGGCCTCGGCAGTTCACGGACCATGTCCTCCCGCAGCCCGTCGGCCAGCATCAGTCCGGTGTCCACCCTCCCGAGGCGACGGATGCGGCGCGCGGTGTCGCGGTTGGTGGCTAGCACCACGGAGGCATCGTGCAAGGTCGCCCGGCAGGACGGGCGCAGACTGAGCCCGCGGACCCAGAGGAGTTGCCTCAGCACCTCCTGCCGGTATCCGGCACCCAGATAGCGGCGGTGCCGGCGTGGCGCGGTCTGTCCCCCTCCGACCGGGCCGAACACCAGAGGCGGCCCAAGGCTTCGCAGCGCGCAGCCGCCCACCATTGATCCGTACGAGACATGGTGCACCAGGTGCGCGCGGGCCAATCCGTGACGACGTGCGTGATCCAGAGCATGGCGCTGCCAGCCGTCGTAACGCAGGAACTCCTCGGCCCTGCCCCGCAGCCCGCCGGGAAGCAGCCCGCTCCAGCGGGGGGCCGGCGGAGCCGGGACCACGTGGGTGATGATGTTCTTGCCCGCAGGGCCCAGGGCTTCGATGCGCCGTACGATGTGGCGCAGATTGTCCCGGTCGGGGCGGATCAGCAGTTCGACCGTGTGTCCACGTGACGCGACGGCCTCGGCCCAGGCCCATCCCATGCCTGGCTCGGTGCCGCGACTGGGGTCACACGCATAGGCGACCAGCACGATCCGCAGTGCCCGCGGCCGGTGCCCGTCGGCGGTCTCCGTCGTTCTGGCTTCTTCCGCGTGCATGGCGTCCTCTCGGCCGTCGGGGTGATGACCGGACGGACGGTGGCTGAAGTCGGTGACGTGGCCCCGGCACCGCAACGCTGTATAACCGCACGGCCCGCGCGTGTTGCGGCGTCATGCCCTTCCTTACTCCATTGAGGTTGCGAGAATCCCCCGTCCGGAGCCCGCGTCACAGCCCTTCCGGCCGGACTGTCCCGATCGAGGCACCGTTGCCGCGCACCCGTCGAGGCGCCGACGCCTGCGTCCGGCCACAAGAGGTCGGAAGGCCGCGACCACGGCGACCCCCATGCCTGTCACTCGTCCATCGCGCACCCGCACCGAAATGACCACAGCCGTCTGCCTGCCTGTGGAGGGCGCCGCCGCCCCCACAAGCAGGTGCTCATCGACGTGTTGAGCCGCAGGGGTTCACCGAGCCACGGTGTTCTTCTCGCCTTTTGAGACCTCGTCCGTGTCCGAAGGGCCGCCGGGATGGATCGCGACCACGTTGCTGGTCGCGCCGCGGCCTTCATCCGGACCGACCACGTGGAACACATCTCCCGGGTCCGTCACTCTGTGCATCTGGTATCCGTGTGATCTCAAGAGGTCCCACGCGCCTGACGCGGGCAGTCCGGCAGCCAGCGTCATTCCCGGCAGGTACTCGAAGATGACCACGGGCCGATCCCGGCGCAGGATGCCCTCAGCGCCCTCGAGCGCCTGGGCCTCATATCCCTCGACGTCGATCTTGATCAGTGCAACCCGCCGGTCCGACAAGATGACCTGGTCGAGCCTCACCACCTTGACCTGCTCGACCCCGGTCTTCGCTTCGAGGGTTTGGCGCAATGAGGCACGGGATCGGTCACCGTGCAGGTACAGGGTGCCGCAAGCAGCGGCGTTCCCTGCCGCCACGGGCAGCACCTGCACATTGTCCAGGCCGTTGATGCGAATATTCCGTGCCAGGACGGAAAGGGCGTGCAGGGCCGGCTCCACCGCCACCACTCGACCCGCGTCACCGACCAGACCTGAGTTCCGCAGAACTCTTCGCGGCCTAGGTCGCGAATCTGTGGGTTGACCTGTGCAAACGCATGCTGCAGCGCCGCCGGGGCGTGTGCCTAGGCGGTCGCGTTGTGCCTGGTCAGGCCGGTGGGGCGGCTTCGAGGATCCGGGGCGGGGCAGGGACCTGGAGCGCTGTCAGGATCGTCTGCTGGGCCTTGGTGACCTCGGTGCGCTGGCGGAAGGTCCCGGCCGGGCCTGTGAACGTGCCTATGTGCAGCCGCTCCAGCTGGAGTCGCAGATTGGACCAGGTGTCGTCACAAGTCGTCTCGATGATGCGGATCAGCAGCAGGGCCAGCCAGCACAGCAGCACATGGGCTCGTATCCGGTCTTCGAGGCGGTGGTAGACGGGCCGCAGATCGATGATCGATTTCATGTCCCGCCAGCCGCGCTCGACTTCCAGGAGCTGCTTGTAGCCGAGTGTGATGTCCTCGGCGGACAGTTTCGGGTCCGAGGAGCGCAGAAGGTACTTGCCGTCCAGGTTCTCCTCGGCCTTGGCCACGCTCCGGTCGATCCGCAGCAGCCCGCCGGGGGTGACGCGCAGGTAGCGATTCAGGCCGGGTTTCGTCGACAGCCTGCCGCGCAACTCGGCGCGCTTGGTGCGGGACAGCTTGTCGGATCCGTCGATGACGTCGGCGAGTTGGGCGATCAACTGCTCGCGGGTGGCGGCATCGCGCTTGGCCTGGTCGGGGTTGTGGCAGATGACGAAGCGGTCGTCGGCGTCGGCGACCTTGACCTCCTTGATGCGCATGTTGTCGGCCAGGGTCTTGTAGCGGCCCTGGCGGCCGAGCGCGGCCTTGACCTCGGGCGAGTCGGTGCGGAGCTTCTCGCCGAGGATGTAGTGGCCGCCGGCGCGTTGCAGGTAGCGGCGGTTGGCGGCGGAGGTGAAGCCGCGGTCGGCGACCCAGACCACCCGGCCCAGAGTCCACTCCTTCAGCTCGTCCTTGACCTGGCGGATCAGCGCGCTGTCGCTGGTGGCCCCGGGCCAGGACCAGACCCTGATCGGGATTCCGGTGCGGGTGACGGCCATGCCGATGATGACCTGCGGCAGGTCGTCGCGGTGGTCCTTGCTCTTGCCGAAGGCGCGGAATCCCCTCAGGTGGGCAGGGTCTTCGCCGTCGGCAGACGCGTCACCGGTGGCCGACGGATCGGGCTGCGGCAGGCACCGTCCGTACTCATTGCGGGCGAGCGGCTCGTCGGCCTGGCCGGTCTCGAAGTAGGTGGAGGTGGTGTCGAAGAACAGCAGGTCGACTTCGAGGTTGAGCAGGTCGGCGACCGCCCAGTAGACCTGCTCGGCGAGCTTGCTCTCCATGGTCAGCAGCCGGTCCATAGCCCGGTAGCAGGCGTCGTCGTCGACCTCGGGCAGACCCGCGATGGCGACGTCGTCGTTGACCCAGTGGGAGGCGGCCAGCTTGCTGGACGGCTTCAGTGCCCGGTTGGCGACCAGCGCGAACAAGGTCCGCTCGGTCCGCTCGCGACTGCGCGGGTCCTTGATCAGTTTCCGGATAATGGCGTCGATTCCCAGGCGACGCCACAGGCCGTCGAGGGCGTGGGTCCCGCCGAGCGGCCGGGACTCGGTGAAGGTCAGCTCCGGTGGGGCTGTGGCGGCCATCGCCTGGCCGGGGGCGAGGACTTGGGACAGCGAGGCGATCAGGCGGGCGATCGCGTCGCGGTCGACCTGGTCCTCGCGGCCGAAGTTGTAGAGCACGGTGCGGCGGGAGACCTGGGCTGCCGGGTCCCACTCGTTGTGGGCCAGCTGCAGGTACCGCACGCTCGACCCGTTCTTGTTCTTCCGGGTCACGGTGCGCAAGTACATGACCTAGAGGCTAACACCATCAGCACAGGTCAAGGGCACTGCTGAGTGCCAGGCGTTGCCCTAGGTGATTTCGGCTGTTGCCCCAGTCGCGACCTCGTTGACCTGCGTGTTTGTTGGTGCCGTTGACCTATCGGCTCAGATTTCTGCGGAACTCAGGCCAGACGTGCGAGCGGAATGGTGTAAGCCCCGTAGTGCGCGCCCACGTCGACAGCCACGTCTCCGGGGCGGACCCAGCGGTGCAACTGAGCCAGCTCCCTTTCGTAGCCATCACGCCACACATACATCACCTTGGAGTTACCGCGCCACTCGGGCGGGCACCAGAAACGCGTGCGATCCGGGGCGATCGGTACGGTCGCACCGAGCCCCAGAGCCGTGCGCATTCGCCAGACCGCCAGTCGGGTCAACACCGTGGCCGGACGGGCCGATGACGCAGGATGCCGCAATGCCCATCGTGTTTTCGCCACGATCGACATGTTCCACCGCCTCGTTCAACATGAGCCGTCGATCTGGACCGGGTTGGTCGCAGCCGTACGCATGGAATTCCTCTCAGCGGCCGGGCTGGAAAGCGGACCAGCCGCAGAGCGGCGACGAGCCGTCACCGCGACTGCGTACATGTGCCGTATATCCGTGGACGCAAAGGGTTGTGCGGACTTGCTCGGTTTCCTTGCGCCGAACGCGGGCGGATACCCCCGTTCGGCGGCAACCGCGCGCAGGACCGCACCCGGCCCTCCGACATCCGCTTCCCACGCTTTCCCGCATTCCCCGGCCCCGGCCCCGGCCCCGGAACATCCGCGTCACAGCCCCTCCACGTGGTCGAGGCCGCAGCCTCTCAGCGTCCCGCGGGTGTCCAGTACCAGGGGCGCGACTCGGACGAGGGCGTCCAGGGCGAGGCACGAGTGGTCGGTGTGCAGAATGGCGAGGTCGAGACCGGCCGGACTGTCCAGGTCGAGCGACTTGACCTCTGGCAGTGCCCGGCCGTTGACGACGAACTCGGACACGAGAGGGTCGTGCCAGCTCACCTCTGCGCCGGAGCGGATGAGCCGCTCGGCGACGGAGAAAGCGGGTGACTCGCGCACATCCCCGATCCCCGGCTTGTAGGCCACTCCCACCAGCACGATCGAGGCGCCGTTGAGCGGCTTGCGCACACCGTTGAGCATCTCCACGGTGCGCGAGGCCACGTACGCTGGCATCCGGTCGTTGATCTCGGTCGCGAGTTCGACGAACCGGAAGGACAGCCCGAGCTGCCGCACCCGCCAGGAGAAGTACGCCGGGTCGATGGGAATGCAGTGTCCCCCCACTCCCGGGCCGGGGTGGAAGGGCATGAACCCGAAGGGCTTGGTGGCCGCCGCGCCAATGGCCTCGCGCAGATCGATGCCCAGTTCACGGCAGAATACGGCCATCTCGTTCGCCAGGGCGATGTTGACGTGTCGGAAGGTGTTCTCCAAAAGCTTGGCCGTCTCCGCCTCACGGGGAGTCGAGACGGGCACCACGCGGGCGACCATCCTGCGGTAGAAGGCCGCACCGGCCGTCGTGCACGCGGGAGTGACCCCACCGACGACCTTGGGCGTGTTGCCGAACCCGAATTCAGGATTGCCCGGGTCGATCCGCTCCGGGGAGAACACGAGGTGGTAGTCCCGCCCGGGGACGAGCGCGGAGATCTTCTCGATCCGTTCGGCCACCAGACCTTCCGTGGTGCCTGGATAGGTGGTCGACTCCAGGCTCACCAGGTCGCCGGGGCTCAGCACCCTCGCCACGGACTCGACCGCGGACGTGACCATCGACAGGTCCGGCAGCCTGTCCAGCAGCGGCGTGGGAACGCAGATCACGTACACGGTGGCCGTCGCGAGACGGCCCGGGTCGCTGGTGAAGGTGAGCAGCCCGGTCGCCAATGCGCGGCCGAGGGCCTCGTCGGCGACGGTGTCGACCGGGCTGCGGCCCAGTTCCAGAACCGCGACCCGGCCGGCGTCCACGTCGAATCCGACGACCTCCACACCGGCCTCGACCGCGGCGAGGACCACGGGCAGCCCCACGTACCCCAGGCCCAGTACGGCCGCTCGGACCCGTTCGTGGGCCGTGGACTCACCCGGGGACGACTGGGCCGGCTCTTCGTCCCTCTCGGTGCTCGCTGTCCGTGGGGGCCGGAGTCCGTGGAACGCTGTCCCGTTCTTGTCGTCTCCAGGTCCGCGGTACGTTGCGAGGATGCCGTTCACGAGACGTGCTCCCGTCCTGCGGCAGCTGTCCGGGGAAGGGACCGGGACGGCACGCGACGCCATGCCCCGGTCCGTGCCGCCTGCCGGGCGACACCGCTGAGGAAACGGGCGTTGCCGAAGAGGTAGCGGCGCCAGAGGCGGCGTGGTTCGCAACCGAGACGGAAGACCCACTCCAGTCCGCCGCGTTGCACCCATCGAGGCGCCTGGCGCTTGTGCCCGGCCACGAAGTCGAAGGCCGCGCCCACGGCCACGCTCACCACCGGAAGCGCCGCAGCGAGGTGTGCCGCCCGGACGTCCTGTTTGGGGGTTCCGAGGCCGACCCAGACGATGTCCGCGTCCGAGGCGAGGATGTCCTGTTCCTCCTCACGCAGCTCGCGGTCGGTCAAGGAGCGGAACGGCGGCGAGCAGGTGCCCACGATGCGGGCCCGCGGAAAGCGTCTGACCAGTTCAGCGCGCAGTCCCTCCAGGACGTCTGGCGTACCGCCGAGCAGGTAGTGCCGCAGCCCGTCGTCCTGCCCGTGGCCGAACACGTCCAGGAACAGGTCGGGGCCGTACACCCGGGTGGCGGGCAGCGGCGCGCCACGATGCAGCAACCGATTGGCCCACACCACCGACTGTCCGTCGGGAAAGTTCAGTGCGGCGCCGCTCAGGATGCCGCGCAGCTCGGCGTCACGGTCGGCGAGGGAGAGGGTATGGGCGTTGCACAGGTGTACGTCGCTTCCGCGGCCACCAGCCGCCGCACGCGTGGCGCGGTGCTGCCGGGCGAGCCGGACGACCTCGCGGGCCGCACTCCGACGGGTGTGGGCGGCGATGGGCACCCCGAGGCAGTCCACGACCGGGACCGTGGGGCCCGATGCGTCATCCACCAGGACGGTCATGAGGCCGCTCCCGCGGTGAGGGCCGGTTCGGAGACCCGCTCGGCGGTGGGCAGCGCGGCGCCGCACCCTGCCGGAGCCTCCTGGTTCATGCGGCTGCTCAAGCTCGCGATGGTCGCGCGAAGTCCGTGCTCGACCGAGACCTTGGGCTCCCAGCCCAGCAGTTCGCGGGCCAGGGTGATGTCCGGGCGGCGCTTCTCCGGGTCATCCTGCGGCCGGGGCACGAGCTCGATCTCCGAAGCAGAGCCGGTGAGGTCGATGATCCACCGGGCGAGGTCGAGCATGCTGACCTCATGCGGGGTTCCGAGGTTGACCGGACCGCCGTGCGGGCAGGACATCATCGTCACCAGTCCGGCGACCAGGTCATCGACGTAGCAAAGGGACCGCGTCTGGGTACCGTCGCCGGTGACGGTGACGGTCTCCCCCTCCAGCGCCTGCCGGACGAAGGTGGGAATGGCCCGGCCGTCGTCGGGTCGCATCCGGGGACCGAAGGTGTTGAAGATCCTGACGATCTTGGCATCCAGTCCGCGGCTTCTGCGGTAGGCCATGGTCAGAGCCTCGCCGAACCGCTTGGCCTCGTCGTACACCGAGCGGGGCCCCACCGGATTGACATTGCCCCAGTAGTCCTCGGTTTGCGGGTGGATCCGCGGGTCGCCGTACGCCTCGGAGGTGGAGGTGAGCAGGAACCGGGCGCCCTTGGCGGCTGCCAGGTCCAGGGCGTTCCAGGTGCCGGCCGACCCGACCCGCAGGGTCTCCAGGGGCATCCTGAGGTAGTCCGCCGGCGAAGCGGGCGAGGCCAGGTGGAACACGGCGTCCACCGGACCGTCCACGTCGAGCTCCTGGCAGACGTCGCCATAGCTGAACTGGAACCGATAGTGCGTCATCAGATGCTCGATGTTGTGCAGACCGGACGTCAGGAAGTTGTCCACGCAGACAACATCACCGCCATCGGCGAGCAATCGCTCGCAGAGGTGGGAGCCGATGAACCCGGCTCCGCCAGTCACTACCGCGCGCATGAGAGTCCTCTCTGCTTCAAGCGAGCAACCCGGCCCGGGAGGCGGTCGGGCTCAGCACGTCAATACGGACATCAAAGCTGACGCCATGTTTACATCGACATGTACGATATGCGCAATTCTGGGAATCGATTGGGCGAAGTTCACCCGCCGTCAGAGCAGTTCGCGCGTGCCCGGCACGAGCAGAGAGAAGAGGTCCGGATGCCCGGCTCAGCGGCAAAGGCAGTCAAGCGGGTCATTGATGTCGTAGGCGCCTCGGCCCTGATCCTGCTGCTGTCCCCGGTATTGCTCGCGGCCGCCGCCTCCGTCAAGCTCGGCAGTACCGGACCCGTGCTCTTCCGACAGCGCAGAACCGGATTGAACGGTCAGGAATTCGACGTCCTGAAGCTCCGGACCATGCATGTCGGGTCCGACCAGCAGCGGAGTTCCCTCGCCGGGCACAACGAGACCGGCGGGCATCTGTTCAAGATCCGCCAGGATCCGCGCGTCACCCGCACGGGCCGCTGGATGCGCCGCTTCTCGCTTGATGAGCTGCCCCAGTTGTTCAACGTCCTCATGGGCCACATGTCGCTGGTCGGACCGCGACCGCTGCCGGTGGAGGATTCGGCGTTCGACGAGCGGGCACGCCGAAGGTTGCTGGTCCGTCCCGGGCTCACCGGCCTGTGGCAGGTCAGTGGCCGGTCCACTCTGAACTGGGAGGAAACCCTGCGGCTGGACCTGACATACGTCGACACGTGGTCGCTCCGTCTGGACCTGGCCATTCTTGCCCGCACCCCAAAGGCCGTGCTGCGGGGAGAGGGTGCCTATTGATCGTCGCTGCTCCATCGGAGTGCATTACCTCCCGATGCGTTATCCACAACCACTCACGGCATATACATATAAGTGTCACACCCGTGTGCCCTGTCGTGCTGCGACAGGCGGGAATCAAGTCGAAGGAGCCCGGTGACGATGCCCATAGGCGTGATTCGACGCATCGCGGCAGCAATTCCGGTCGCCGCTTTGCTCTCTGTACCTGCAGTCGCGGCCGCAACGCCGGCCGCCGCTACTCATGTTCCCTATCCGCCGGGACCCGGCTCGCTGTTCCTCAGCACCAACCGTCCGATCGCGGGACTTCCGCTGTTCTTCATCGGCAGAGGCTTCACGGCGAGGGAAACGGTCGCGGCACGACTCGACGCGAGGCTGCTGCGCGTCACTCGGGCCGATGCCCGCGGTACTGCCACAGGTACCGTCATCATCCCGAGGAACACGACGTCGGGCCCGCACACCTTCTCCCTGAGTGGAACGCAGTCCGGGCGCGTCCTGTCGTCGACCGTCATCGTCCGACGTCTGTTCGGACGCACAGCGGCGGACACCACGTCGGCGGACATCAACACCGCGCCGGTGGCAAGCCAGGTCACTTCGCGGGAGAACGGTCCGAGCCGCACCACACTCGCGGCCGGCTCGACTGCCGCGATGGTCGCGTTCGGCGGAGGCTCCTATCTGCTGCGCCGGCGTCGGCGCGGTCAGAACTCGCCGAACAGGTGACGGGTGGTCGTAGCCGCTGATGCGACGTACCCGCAGAACGCGCCGCAGGTCCGACAGCGACGGCTGTGCCAGGCGACGGCTACACCGCCTGGTACGGCCGTCCCTATGGGCGGTTGCAGCCCTGCTGTCGGCCGGGTCCGCATGGGTCGCGACCACGGGGGTGCTGGCTCGGGGCGAACTGCTCGCCGCTGAGCGCAGTCTGACCGAGTTGCGTGACCTCAGGACGCCGACCGCTCCGAAGGCATCCGCGCTGAGCCCGGGCCCCGCCGCTCCGGCATCCGCACTGCGCTCCGCCGCCGTCCACGCCGCCCGAGCACACCGCTACACCACGGGCCCGGCCTGGTACTTGGCGGCCCGGATCCCCTTGCTGGGCGACCCCGCCGCCAGTGTGCGCGGAGTCGCGGGGGCCGCTCATCTCGTCACCGCGGAGGTCCTGCCCCCGCTGGTGGGCCTCGCCGACGGCCTCACCGACGACAGGCCGGCCGGCGCAAGCCCCGTCGATCTCGCAGCCCTGCGCCGCGAGGCTCCCTCTCTCGACCACGCGGCTCAGGTGGCCTCCAACACTCGCAAACGTTCGGACGGCCTGCCGCGCAGTACCTGGCTGCCGACCGTGGACCGGGCCCGCGCCCGGCTCACGGGGCTACTCGACCGGCTCGCGCCGACCAGCGACGAGGCCGCCTCGGCAGCCCGGGCCCTGCCCGCCATGCTGGGCGAGCGGGACGTGCGGCGCTATCTGGTGATCTTCCAGAACACCGCCGAGTCCCGCGGTACCGGAGGACTGCCCGGTGCGTTCGCCGTCCTGACCGCAACTCAGGGAAGGCTGAGTTTCGGGAACTTCGGCAACGACTCGGCCATGTCCGGCGCAAAGGCCACCGTGGACCTGGGCCGTGAGTTCGCCGCCGACTACGCGCAGAACGCCCCCACGCTCACCTGGGTCAACGCCAACCTCAGCCCGCATTTCCCCTACGCCGCTCGCATCTGGACGAACGCTTGGCTGCGGCAGACAGGCACGAAGGTCGACGGGGTGATCGCCGTCGACCCGCGCGCGATGGCCGGGCTGCTCGCGGTCACCGGTCCCGCACGGCTGGCCGACGGCACGTCCGTGACCGCCGGCAATGTGCTGGACCTGACCGAGCGGACCAGTTACGCGGCCTTTGACGACACCGCGGAGCGCAAGGGCTTCTTCATCGATGTAGCCGGCGCCGCCGCGGGGAAGCTGCTCGGTGCCGACGCTCAGCACTATCCGGCCTTGCTGTCCGCCCTGCGAACAGAGCTGCGGCAAGGACGGATCACCGCGTGGAGCTCCCATTCGTCCGAGCAGCGCGAGCTCCAACGTGATCACTTCGCAGGCATCCTGCCGCAGGGTTCCGCGCCGTTCTCGGGACTGGTGGTGAACAACGCGGCCGGGACGAAGCTCGACTACTACCTCGACCGGAAACTTGACTGGAGGGCAGGGCAGTGCGGCCCGGGCGGGCGGGAGGTCACGGTAAAGGTGACACTCATCAACCGGGCGCCCGCCGACGGGCTGCCCAGATATGTCACACAGCGTGTGGACGCGCCGGACTACGCCACCCGGCCGGGCGACAACCGGCTGCTGGTCTCCTACTACGCGACCACAGGAACCGGCTTGGTCAGCGCAGCCCTGGACGGCAGGACCGCGCTGGTGAACACCACGACGGAGCGCGGGCATCCAGTGTTCAACCTGGACGTGGAGATTCCCCGGCAATCGGCCCGTAGCCTCGAACTGCATTTGGTGGAACCTCCGTCCACACAGCCGCCCCTTATGCTGCGCCAGCGGCTGGTGCGGCCTTTCCGAGCCACCGTGCGCACGAATGCCCGATGCGGCCGGTGACATCCACCACCACGGATCAGCCCCGTACCGCCGCGGCGATCCGCTCCACCGACTCCGCGATCCGTCCGGCGCACGAGCGCGCGACTTCCAGCGGTGCCCCGTAGGGGTCGGCCACGTCGTCGTCCACGCCGCGGCCGTCCCTCCCCCGGCGGAGCCATGCCCCACGGACCAGCGCCGCTGCCCGCTCGGTGGCCTCCATCGCTTCGGTGGCGTCCTCAACCCGCAGCAACCGAGCGAATTCACGCAAGGTGAAGGCCCGCCGCAGGGCCCACACGGGGGAGAGCCGCACCGCCGCGTCGCGGTGTTCCGTCGTGGCCCCGAGGACAAGGTCGGCGTTCTCCACCAGTTCGGCGGTCAGCCGGCTTGCGACCGCGTCGCGCGCGTCACCGCCCAGTCCGGCGAGCAGGTCCGCGGCCACCGGATCCATGGGCTCTCCGCCCCTGGCAGCCGTGCCTGCGCTGGTCACGCGGAAGGCCGTCCGGTACCGGCCCAGGCGCGCTGCCAGAAGACGCTCGGCCATCGGTGAGCGGTGGATGTTGCCGGTACAGACCATGAGCACCCGGAAGGGATGGGCATGGGGTCCCCGGGCCGGGGAGGCGGGAAAACCGGACATGACCGCATTATCGCCGCAAAGATTGCTGCGGTCGACGCAGAAGGAGCTAGTGACCCGCGTGTCCCCCGGACTATGCGGGCCCCCTTCGGGACACCATTCGTCCCGCCCGAGGAACGCTACCTCACCGAGTCCGGGGCGAGGCGGGGAGAGATGGCCACGCCGGTGAGGGCGACGGCGGCGGCCGGGAGGAAGACTGCGGCGAACGCGGCCACGTGGGAGGAGGGGTGGGAGGAGGCCGCGGGCGACCCCCCACCGAGCGCGGTGAACGCCGTCCCGGCCGCGGCGACCATGACGATGTTGGACAGCGCGTCGGAGACCTGGAGCGCCGCGGAGTTCACCCCCGCCTCCGCCGCGGGCGAAAGCCGCAGCATGAGCACGCTGAGCGCGGAGATGGCGAGCCCCATGCCGAGCCCGCCGACGCACCAGGCGATCGCCACGACCCACGTGGACACGGAGCGGTCCAGCGCCAGCGGCACCGCCGCGATCGCGGACCCGCTGAGCAGCATCCCGATCCGGACCAGCCGCTCGCGGACCGGTTCCAGCCGCGGCCGGGCCTGGATCCAGGAGCCGAGCGCCCAGGTGAGGCCGGCCCCGGCCAGGGAGAGCCCGGCGAAGGTGGGCGTCAACCCCCGCTGGGTGACGAGCATCAGCGGAATGAAGCTCTCCGCGGCGATGAACGAACCCGCCGCGATCCCGCGCATGAGGATGACCGTGGGCAGCCCGCGGGCCGCCCGGAAGGTGCCGCGGGGCAGCAGCCGCAGCGCGGTCGGCACCAGCAGGGCCGCCCCGGCCGCGGCGGGCAGCACGGACAGCCACCGCAGGTCCTGCCCGGCGTACTGGAGCAGCGCCACTCCTGCGGCGAGTGCCGCGGCGAGCCAGATCCGCGAGGCGTCGAGCGCGGTCCCGCCCTCCGTCTCGGGGCCGCGCGCGGCGGTCCGGCGCAGCGCGGGCAGCATCACCGCCAGCGGCAGCACCACGAGGACCGGGATGGCCAGGAACACCCAGCGCCAGCCGAGGTGTTCGGTGACGGTGCCGGCCACCAGCGGCCCGACCATCGAGGGCACCACCCAGGACGCGGCGAACGCGGCCATCACCGAGGCCCGCAGGTGCTCGGGGTAGGCCCGTCCGACCACCACGTACAGCGCCACGATCACCAGCCCGCCGCCGATCCCCTGCACGGCGCGGCCCAGCACGAACACGTCCATCGACCAGGCCGTGCCGCTGACGACCAGGCCGGCGGCGAACCCGGCGATGCCGGCGGTCAGCGGCGCCAGTGGCCCGGTGCGGTCGCACCACTGCCCGCTGACGACCATCGCGAGCAGCGAGGTGGTGAAGTAGCCGGAGAACGCGAACGCGTACAGGCCGAGCCCGTGCAGGTCGCGCGCGGCGACGGGCATCGCGGTGCCGACGGCGGTGGCCTCGAAGGCGATGAGCAGCACCACGGAGACGATGCCGAAGGTCAGGGCCCGGTACGGCCGGGAGAGCACGCCGCCCCCGCCGTCGGCCGCGTCCGCCCCGTCCTTCGCCCCGGCCCCCGATGTCGGCTGCTCGCCTCGTGTGTCCGCCACTGTCACCCGCACAGCGTAAGGGGTGAAACCGCCGTACGCTCCTGCCCCGCAGACCGATCCCCGCTCCGTCGCGGGACCTGGGCCGGGGCTCGCGTCCAGGTCCGCGCGTCCAGGTCGGGGAGGCGTGTGCCGGGCGGGGGTTCGTGAACGGCGGATGGCGGCCGCGTTGCCGCGTGTGGCCCCGGATGTCGCCCCGTGGCGGTCCTGTTGCGGCCGCGCCGGTTCCGTTGACCGGCCCCCGGCGCGGGGCGCATGGTCGTACCAGCGGAACACACCGACCGTGTGCCCGAGTGGCTGAGGGGCTCGTCTGCAAAGCGAGTGACGCGGGTTCGATTCCCGCCACGGTCTCCGAGCGGCGGCGCGCCGCGGGCCACGTCCCGCGGCGCGTTCGCGTCTCCGGGGGCGAACGCGTCGCCCGCCGGGGCTACTTGAGGGCGACCACGGCCACGATCACGGCGATGAGCGCGATCAGCGCGACGACCGCGGCGGTGATCTTGGCCGCGCTGTAGGGGCGTTCGCCGATCACCTCTCCGGTACGGGCGTTCACCATCACCTGCCAACTGCGCCCCGCGTGCAGGTAGGTGAGGAACCACACCGGCAGCAGCACGAGCTTGAAGGTGACGTCGGCGTACTGGGTGTCGACCGAGCCGACCCGCTGCTCGTCGCCGCCGATGTCGTTGCGGCAGTCGGTGCGGATGACGTCGGCCATCCGCTTGCGGGCGGTCTCCAGGCCCTGCTCGGGCTCGACGTCGTACCGGACGGTCTGGAACCCGGCGAGGAACTCGGCCTGGTAGGGCCGGGCCTCCTCCAGCGGCCAGGGGGTGAGCTTGTCGAGCTGCTCGGCGGAGACGTGCCCGGTGCCGGCCACCAGGATGTCGTCGAAGCCGCGCCGGACCGTGCCGGAGACGTGGTGCCAGCGGGTGTGCCGCACCTGGCGGGTCTTGGTGACCTGCTGCCCGTTCTCCGTCGCCGTGTACGACTCGGTGGTGTAGTAGTAGTCGCCGCGCTGGCCCTCGTAGTACGAGGTGGTGGCCGCGTCGTACGTCCAGTGCGGCAGGTAGCTGCCCTTGAACGTCTCGGCCTCGGTGACCTTCTTCAGGCTGCCGGGCGCGAACCAGCGCGAGGACGTCCACTCGCCCAGCCGTCCGCGCGCGGCGCCGCGGTCGAGGCCGAAGGGCACGACGGCCTCGGGCACCACGCGCTCGGTCAGTTCGGGGTCGGCGACCAGCGCCGTCGCGCAGAACTGGCAGCGCGCGGACAGGTCGTCGGTCTCGGTGCGGGCGCCGCAGCCGGGGCACAGGAAGGCGCGGGCGGCGCCCAGGTCGGCCGACCGGGGCTTGACCGGCAGCGACGCCAGCTCCTCGATCGGGTGCTCGCGCACCTCGCGGTCCACCGCCGCGAGTGCCTGCTCGGCCCCGCAGTACGGGCAGCGCAAGGTGCCCGCGCCGGGCGCGAACTCCACGGTGGCGCCGCACGCCTGGCAGGGGTAGGACCGCTCGCCCGCGTCCGCGCCGGCGAATCCGGCGCCGGCCGCGAAGCCGTCGGGCCCGCGCTCTTCCGTGCTCATCCCTCTGCTCCCCGTCCTGGGTACGGCCGTCCTGGGTGCGGCCGGTTCGTTGTGCTGCGTGGGCCGGCGGCGGCCCTGCGATGGGGCCGCCCCGGTGCGACGGGCCCGAAGTGCTGGGCCCGCCCGGTGCGATGCGCCCGGCTCCGTACGGCCCGCCCGGTGCGGCGGCCCCGATGTGGTGGGCCCGATGTGGTGGGCCCGATGTCCCGCGTCGGCCGGCGGGGCGGCCCGCCCGGTGCGGCCCGCGATGGGGGCGGCGACGTCAGCCGCGCGGTGCCGCGCGCCCCGGCGGCACCGCGCCGGTCCTCACGCCTGCGGCGGCAGCGGCGGCGGCACGGCGCCGAACAGGCCGCCGAGCTCGGGCACTTGGGCGGCCGGGAGCCAGCCGGCCATGCCGTCCTTCCACACCAGCGTCTCGCGGGTGAGGGTGCCCGCCCCGACCAGGCCGGACAGCGCGGCCGCGTCGTAGGGCCCCTGCTGCACCCCGCCGGCGCCGACGAACCACTGGGCGGCCTGGGGAAGCGGCGGCGGCACGGCGGCGGCCGGAGCCGCGGGAGCGGGAGCTGCCGCGGGAGCCGGCGCGGGCTGCTGCGGGGTGAGCGAGGCGGCGATCCGCTGGCCCATGGCCATGCCGACGCCCAGCCCCAGGCCCTCGCCCGCGCCGCCCGGGTTGCGGGCCGCGTCCCCGATCGCCTCGGCGGCCTGGAACTGCGTGTACTGGTCGAGGTTGCCCGCGATGCCCATCCGCGAGCGGGTGTCGATGGCCTGCTCGACCTCGGGCGGCAGCGAGATGTTCTCGATGACGAACTTCGGCACGCAGATGCCGACGGAGGCGAGTTCCGCGCTGAGCACGCCCGCCAGCCGGGTGCCCAACTCGTCCTGCCGCGTGGCCAGGTCGAGCATCGGCACACCCGCGGTCGCCAGCACGTTGGACAGCCGCCCGACGATCAACTGCCGCAGGTACTCCTGCACTTCCTCGGTGCGGAACTGCGGGTCGGTGCCGGCCAGTTCGCGCAGCAGCGCGGCCGCGTCCACCACCTTCGCGGCGAACGAGCCGAAGGCCCGCAGCCGCACCATCCCGAACTCGGCGTCCCGCACGATCACGGGGTTCGCCGTGCCCCACTTCATGTCGGTGAACTGCCGGGTGGTGACGAAGTACACCTCGGCCTTGAAGGGCGAGTCGAAGCCGTACTTCCAGCCCTTGAGGGTGGACAGGATCGGCATGTTCTGCGTCTGGAGGGTGTAGGTGCCGGGGGTGTAGACGTCGGCGATCTGGCCCTCGTTGACGAACACCGCGGTCTGCGACTCGCGGACGATCAGCTTGGCGCCCATCTTGATCTCGTTGTCGTGGCGCGGGAAACGCCAGACCAGGGTGTCCCGACTGTCGTCGGTCCACTCCACGATGTCGATGAACTCGCCGCGTATCGCGTCCAGCAGACCCACGACCGGCCCCCCAATTTCCCGCGCCCGTGCGCGCCTGTGCGTCCGTGCGCCGCAGCGCACCCGAACCAGCGCACCCTACCGTCGTCCGGGGCGCCAGGACCAAGGACGCGGCCCGCCCGGCCACCGGTTCCGGCCGGGCCGGCGGGCCGCAATGGCCCAGGGAACCCGGGCCCGACTGGTCCGTGTCCCGGGGACCGGCGTCCCGTAGCGTCTGGGGCATGACACAGCGAGCCGACTATGTGAAACAGGCGCCGGACGTCTTCCGTTCGATGGCGGCGTTCAGCCAGGCGGCGGCCAAGGGGCTGGACCCCGTGGTCGCGGAGCTGGTGAAGATCAGGGCCTCGCAGATCAACAAGTGCGCCTTCTGCCTGGACATGCACTCCAAGGACGCGCGCAAGGCCGGCGAGAGCGACGAGCGCATCGTCATGCTGAGCGCGTGGCAGGAGGTGGAGGGCCTCTACACCGAGCGGGAGCGGGCCGCGCTGGCGCTCACGGAGGCCATAACGCTTTTGACCGAAGGATTCGTGCCGGACGACGTGTACGCGCGCGCGGCCGAGCACTTCGCGGAGGAGGAGCTGGTCCGGCTGATCAGCGCCATCGTGGCGATCAACGCCTGGAACCGCTTCGGCGTCAGCTTCCGCTCCCAGCCGGGGGCCCTCACGTGACCGGGCCCGCCGCCCGCCTGCGGGCCCTGCACCTGGGCCGGGAGGCCGGCGACCCGCTGGTCCTGCCCGGGCCGTGGGACGCGGCCAGCGCCCGGGTGTTCGCCGAGGCCGGCTTCCCGGCGCTGGCCACCCCCAGCCACGGGGTGTCGGCCGCGCTGGGGTACGCCGACGGGCAGGGGACGCCGCCGGCCGAGATGTTCGCCGCGATCGGCCGGATCACGCGGGCGGTGGACCTGCCGGTGACGGCCGACGTCGAGGCCGGGTACGGGCTGCCCGCCGCCGAGTTGGTGGAGCGCCTGCTGGAGGCGGGCGCCTGCGGCTGCAACCTGGAGGACTCCGACCCGGCCACCAAGCGGCTCAAGGAGCCCCGTGAGCAGGCCGACTGGCTCGCCGAGGTGCGGGCGGCCGCCGGTGACGCGCTGGTCGTCAACGCGCGGATCGACACCTTCCTGCGCGGCGAGGCGGAGATCGGGGCGGCGGTGGAACGCGGGCGGTTGTACGCGGCCGCGGGCGCGGACTGCGTGTACCCGATCCTGTGCCCGCCGGGCGCGCTCGGCGAGATCGCCGCGGGCGTCGGCGCACCGGTCAACGCCCTCCACTCCCCCGGCGGCCCCTCGCCCCGCCAACTGGGCGCCCTGGGCGCCACCCGCGTCACCTTCGGCGGCTCGCTGCTGGAGCTGAGCCTGGTCGCCCTGCGCGGCCTGGCGAAGGAGATCGGCGCATAGACGCGCGGCGCGCGCGGAGAAGGACGCGGGGGTGCCGGGAGGAATCCCGGTGCCCCCGCCGCGTTCAGGACGGCTTGACGATCGCGGCCTGCGGGCGGATCGGCAGGCGGTTGACCGGGCGGCCGGTGGCCGCCCGTACCGCCGAGGCGACCGCGGCCGGGGCCGTGACGACCGGCACCGCCGAGACGGCCTTGGCCCCGAACGGCGCGACGACGTCCCGCTCCTCGACCAGCCGGACGATCC
This sequence comes from uncultured Actinomycetota bacterium, assembly GCA_963756705.1. GTDB lineage: Bacteria > Actinomycetota > Actinomycetes > Streptomycetales > Streptomycetaceae > Actinacidiphila. Next base: position 738,380 of record CAVWOS010000016.1, read on the forward strand.
GGATCTCCGGCGCGTCCAGGGCCGTGGGCAGCGGGTACCCGGTCAGATTGGGGCGCTTGACGATGCCGCGCGGCGCCCGCAGGTCCTCCATGAGCGCCATCCCGACGCCCTGGGTGAGGCCCGCCTCGATCCGGGCGGCCAACTGGCGCGGGTTGAGCACCCGCCCCACGTCCTGCGCGACGGCCAGTTCGACCACGCGGACCGCGCCCAGTTCGATGTCCACGTCGACCACGGCGCGCACCGCGCAGAAGGTGAGCCCGACGAAGGCGTCGCCCTGCCCGGTGTCGTCCAGCCGGTCGGTGGGGTGCGGGCGGCACTGCGCGGTCGCCCACAGCTCCTTGCCGTCGAGCGTCTCGGCGACGGTCGTGGAGAGCACCCCGTCGTAGGAGGTGATCTTGCCGTCGGCGATGGAGAGCAGTTCCACGGACATGCCGAACTGCGCGGCCAGCGGCTGGAGCAGCTGGGTGCGGACCATCTTCGCGGCCCGCTCCACCGCCCCGCCGGACACCCAGGTGTGCCGACCGCGCGCGGACGGCCCGGCGGGCGGCTGGTCGGTGTCCGACGGCAGCACCCGGACGTCCTCGACGCCGAGCACCTCCTGGACGATCTGCCGGGCCAGCGTGGCGAAGCCCTGCCCGGTGTCCACGGCGGCGCAGATGACGGTGGCCCGGCCGTCGTGGACGCGCACGGTGGCGGTGGACACCTCGTCGGCGCCCTCGGCGCCGAGCACGTGGACCACGCCGAGCGCGTAGCCGACCCCGCGGCGCACCGCGCCCGGTTCGCCGGCGCCGGCGATGCCGCCGGGCAGCAGCCACTGCGACTCGTCGTCGCCGTCGGGCAGCGGCGGCAGGTCGGCGTCGCGGACGGCCTTGAGCAGTTCGCCGACGGGCGCGGGGCAGGTGACGGTCTGGCCGGTGGGCAGCAGGTCGCCGGTGGCCAGCACGTTGCGCATGCGCAGTTCGGCCGGTTCCAGGCCGAGCTTGCCGGCGAGCTTGTCCATCTGGCCCTCGTAGGCCGCGCAGGCCTGGAGGGCGCCCTCGCCGCGCACGTGCCCGGACGGCGGGTTGTTGGTGCGCACCGCCCAGCCCTCGACGAAGACGTGCGGCACGACGTAGGGGCCGGCGGCGAAGGCGACGGCGGCGGCCAGCGCGTCGGAGGAGGCGTCGGCGTAGGCGCCGGCGTCCAGCAGGATCTGCGCCTCGACCTTGACCAGCCGGCCCTCGGCGTCGGCGTGGTGGCGGTAGCGCAGCAGGGTGGGGTGGCGGTGGGCGTGGCCGAGGAAGGACTCCTCCCGGGTGGCCACGAACTTCACCGGGCAACCGGTCTGCAGCGCCAGCAGGCCGAGCGGGAGCTGGATGCCGGAGTCCTCGCGGTCGCCCAGCGCGCCGGGCACACCGGTGACCACGACCTTGACCCGGTCGGACTCCAGCCCGAAGCAGGCGGCGGCCAGGTCCCGGTCGGCGTGCGGGTCGGTGGAGGCCACGTACAGCTCCACCCCTCCGTCCGGCCGGGGCACGGCCAGGCCCGCCTCGGCGCCGATGGGCGCGGGGTCCTGCCGGCCCACCCGGTACAGGCCCTCGACCACGACCTCGCCGACCGCCTCCGGGTCGCCGAAGCGCAGCGGGATGTGCCGGATCAGGTTGCCGTCGGGGTGCAGCGGCTCGGCGGCGAACGCCTTCTCAGGGTCGGTGACCGGTTCCAGCACTTCGTACTCGACGAGGATGGCGGCGGCGGCCAGCCGGGCGGTGTCGGGGTGGTCGGCGGCCACGGCGGCGATCGGCTCGCCGTGGTGGCGCACCATGTCGGCGGCGAAGACCGGGCGGTCGGCGACCCGGCGGCCGTGCATGGCGTCCCCGGGCACGTCCTCGTGGGTGATCACGGCCCGCACGCCCGGCATGGCGGCGGCCTCGGCGGTGTCGATCCGGGTGATCCGCGCGTGCGGGTGCGGCGAGCGCAGCACGGCCGCCCACAGCAGCCCCTCGGCCCACAGGTCGGCGGCGTACGGGTAGGTGCCCTGCGTCTTGGCGAGCGCGTCGGCGGCCGGCAGGGAGGCGCCGATGCCGTGCGGGGCGGTCGGCCCGGCCAGGGTGTCGGTGACGGGCCCGGGGCCCTCGATGATGCTCACTGGGTGCCTCCCGCCGGGCCGGCCGGCCCGCCCTGGTGGGGGACGCGGGCCGGGTCGTCGGCGGCCGGCTCGTCCTCCGCCCCCCGTTCGGCGACGACCTGCCGCACGGCGTCGATCACGCCCCGGTAGCCGGAGCAGCGGCACAGGTTGCCGCTGACGGCGTGCCGGACGTCGAGGTCGGTGGGCTGGTGGTTGCCCTCCAGCAGGTCGTGGACGGTCATGGCCATGCCCGGGATGCAGAAGCCGCACTGCACGGCCCCGCAGTCGGCCAGGGCGCGCTGCACGTCCGAGGACCGGCCGTCCACGGTCAGGCCCTCCACGGTGCGCACCTCGCTGCCGGCGGCGGTGGCCGCGGGCACCAGGCAGGAGGCCACCAGCCGGCCGTCCACCTGCACCGAGCAGGCCCCGCACTCGCCCTGTTCGCAGCCGTCCTTTGCGCCGGCCAGGCCCAGCCGCTCGCGCAGCACGTAGAGCAGCGACTCGCCGAGCCAGGCGTCGGTGACGGGTCGGTCGGTGCCGTTGACCCGCAGGGTGTAGGAGGCGAGCGGGTGTTCGCTGCGGCTCTCCTCGACCGGCTCGGGCTCGGGCTCCTCCTCGGCGTCGAACTCGCCGTCGAACTCCGCGAACTCCTGGAAGCCCTCGGCAGCGGCGTCCTCGGGGTCGAAGCCCTCACCGGCCGCGTCGGCCGTGAAGTCCTCGTCCCCGTCCGGGAGACCCTCCGCGGGGCCCTCCGACGGGTCCTCCGCGCTCTGGGGGGCCTCCTCGGCGGCGTTCCCGGAGTCCTCGGCGCCTTCGTCCGCCACGGCGCCCTCGGGGCGCGCCGGGCCGTCGTAGGAGGCGCCGTCGGGGTCGCCGGGAGCGGCAGGCTCCTCGCCGTACGCGGGCTCGGCGTAGCCGCCCTCGGGCAGCGGGAGGAAGCCGCTGTCGCCGTCCTGGGGGTAGGGCGCCTCGCCGTCCCCGGCGTAGCCCCCGTGCGGCTCGTCGGCGAAGGCGCCGGTGTAGGCGTCCTGGGCGTACGCCTCCTCGACGTAGCCGGCCTCCTCGCCGTAGCCGCCCGGGGCCCGGTAGCCGTCGGCGGGCGGGTGCGCGGCGCCGTACCCGCCGGGCGCGTCGGCCGGCGCGTGGCCGCCGGCGTGCTCGGTGCCGGTGTGCCCGAAGGGCGCGGGGTCGAGGGGGCTCTCCGGGTCGTCGACCAGGCCGGTCCAGGCGGCCTCGGCCGGCCGGCCCGGGGTGCCCGCGGGCTGCCACGGCACGGCCTCGCCGGCCTCGGGCCCGGTGTAGGGCATCGTCCACTGCTCGCTGTGGGGTCCGGCGTCGGCGGCGGGCGGCTCGGCGGGCCGGTTCTCGGCGCGGGCCTGGGCGGCGGCCGCGGCGCCCTGACCGAACAGGCCGGCCGGGAAGGACTGGGTGGGCGCGGCGGGTGAGGGGGCCTGGTCCCAGGCGGGCGTGAAGGAGCCCATGGCGTACTCGCCGGAGTACTCCCCCGAGTCGTCGCCGTCGTCCCGGATGACGGGGATCGTCCAGGTGGCGGCCGGGTCGGTGCCGGGCGCGCCGGGGCCGACGGGTCCGTGCGCGCTCAACGGGTCCTCGCCCGGCCGGGGTTCGGGCGGCAGCTGGGCGGCGAAGGACACGTGCATGGTCTGGTCGGGGTCGTAGTCCCCGCCCCCGGGCACCGGCTGCCAGGACCCGGAGGTGCCGGGCCCGCCCGGGGCGTGCGGCTGCTGGTCGGTCATGCCAGGGCCCTCCCGAGCGCTCGGCGGGACAGTGCGGCCACGGTACGGCGCAACTGGACGGCGGCGGGCGGCAGTTCGATTCCGGGCTGGTCGGGGATGCAGGCCGCGGCCACGTATTCGCCGAAGGCCGTGCACGCCTCGGGGGCGAGGCTGCGGTCGCCGTCCCAGTCGATGAGGGTCGCGACCCACTGCTCGGCCTCCAGCGGCCGCAGCGGCACCGGCGCCACCGCGCCCACCGAGCAGCGCACCTGGCGCCGGGCGGGGTCGACGACCAGCGCCACGGAGGCGATCGCGCGGCCGGGGCCGGTCCGCCCGGTGGCCTTGAGGAAGGTCTGCGGGGCGTGCAGCAGCGGGATGCGGACGAAGGCCAGCAACTCGCCGGGGCGCAGCGGGTCCATGCCGGTGAGCAGGTGGCTGACCGGTAGTTCGCGGTCGCCCTCGGGGCCGGCCAGGATCACGCCGGCCTCCAGCGCGGCCAGCACCGGCAGGGCGTCGCCGGTCGGCGCGGCGGTGATGATGTTGCCGCCGAGGGTGCCGGCGTTGCGGATCTGCGGGGGTCCGGCGGAGCGGGCGGCGGCGGCCAGGGCGGGGATCAGCGCGGCGAAGTCCGGCCGTCCCATCCGGGCGTGGGTCAGGCCCGCGCCGAGCAGGGCGGCCCCGTCGGCGTACTGCCAGCCGCGGATCTCGCTGATCCGGCCGAGGCCGACCAGGGCGGCCGGCCGCAGCAGGCCGGAGTTGACGGCCGCCATGAGGTCGGTGCCGCCGGCGACGGGCACGGCGCTGGGCATGGCGGCCAGCATCTCCACCGCCTCGTCGAGCGAGGACGGCAGCGTGACGTTCGCCGCCTCCGCCGCCTGCCCTGCATACGTGCTCACGCAGCTGCCCCTTCCCGGCCTACCTCCGTCACGCGGTAGCCGTACCGTACGTGCTGACAGCCCGGACGTGGCAACTCTGGCACATGTTCGCGGGCCGTCGGCGCGAGGGTCCGCGAAGTACCGTTCCATCCCTCCCGATCGCGATCGTGCGCCCTTGCCGGAACAGTCCGCGGTGTCGGCATTGCCGCGTTTCCCCGCTGTTGCGACGGTACGGGTCCACGGTGCCAGCTCGGTGCGGCCCGGGGGAACAGGTCGTCGGACGGGTCACACGATCGGGGGCGGGCCGTCCTTGGGGCGGCCGACGACGCCGGGGCGGCGCTGCCAGGGCAACGGGCCGCCGGGCGGCCGGTATTCGACCCCCAGGGCGTCCAGCCGGGCGTAGTGCGCGCGCATCCGGGCCTCGAAGTCCGGCCAGTCCCGTTCGGCGGGCGCGGGCAGCGCGGACCAGGCGACCTCGGCGAAGGCGGCCAGCCGCGGGAAGGCCATGTAGTCCACCACCCGGGCCGAATCCATCGTCTCCGTCCAGAGGTTGGCCTGCGCTCCGATGACGTGCGCGGCCTCCTCGGGGGTCAACTCGGCGGGCACGGGCTCGAACCGGTAGACGTCCTCCAGGGTGCGCGCGTGCGCGATCGGCACCGGCTCGTCGGGCGACTCCGACTGCCGCCAGTCCAGGTAGACCTCGGTCTGCGGGCACATCACCACGTCGTGCCCGGCCCGGGCCGCGGTGATCCCGCCGGCGAAGCCCTGCCACGAGGAGACCGCCGCGCCGGGCGCGAGGCCGCCTTCGAGGATCTCGTCCCAGCCGATCAGGCGGCGGCCGCGCTCGGCCAGCCAGCCGTCGAAGTGCCGGATGATCCAGCTCTGCAGCTCGTCCTCGTCCTTCAGGCCGAGTTCGGCGATCCGGGCCTGCGCGGTGGCCGAGGCGCGCCACTGCTCCTTGGGGCACTCGTCGCCCCCGACGTGGAAGAACGTGCCGGGGAAGAGGTCGAGCAGTTCGTCGAAGACGTGCTCGTAGAAGCGCAGCACGGCGTCGGTGGGGGCCAGCACGTTGGGGTTGACGCCCCACGCGGTCCACGGCCCCAGGGCGGCGGTGTCCACGACGTCGGTGTTGCCGAGTTCGGGGTACGCGGCGATGGCGGCCTGGGAGTGGCCCGGGATGTCGATCTCCGGGACCACCGTGATGTGCCGGTCCGCGGCGTAGGAGACGATCTCGCGGATGTCGTCCCGCGTGTAGAAGCCGCCGTGCGGCCGCTCGTCCCACAGCGTGCTCCCGTGCAGCCCCACCTTGGTGCGCTCCCGCCAGGCGCCCACCTCGGTCAGCCGCGGGTAGCGGCGGATCTCCACCCGCCAGCCCTGGTCGTCGGTCAGGTGCAGGTGCAGCACGTTGAGCTTGTGCGCGGCCATCAGGTCCAGGTAGCGCAGCACCCCGTCCTTGGGCATGAAGTGCCGGGCCACGTCCAGCATGAAGCCGCGCCAGCCGAAGCGCGGGGCGTCGGTGAGGTGGCAGCCGGGCACGCTCCACGCGCGCGGGCCGAGCGGGGCGCGGCGGAAGGCGTCCGGCCCGAGCAGCTGCCGGAAGGTCTGGGCGCCCCAGAAGACGCCGGCCGGGGCCGCGCCGGTGATCCGCACGCCCGAGGTCGGGTCCACGGTGATCCGGTAGCCCTCGGGGCCGCCGGGCACCGTCTCGTCCACGGCCAGCCGCAGCACGCCGCCGGGCGACCACTCGCCGGGCGCGAAGGGGAATCCGGTCGCGGCGCCGAGGACGGTGCGCAGCCAGTGGGCGGCCTTCTCCGTGCCCGGGCCGGCCGCCACCACGGTCTCGGAGGTGAGGGTGAAGCTCGTGTCCGCGGAGTACGTGGCCGCGTGGCTCGGGGTGGGGATGAGGTCCATGGGGCTCATCCTGCCCGAGACATGCCAATTGGCATAGACCAATCTGCCCGGGATTCGCCCGGGATTCGACGCGGACCCGCCCCCGGTCCGCCCGCCGTCCCGCCGTCCTCGCGCACGCGGGTCCGGAACGGAACCCCCTGATCACAGGGGGCGGGGCCGCTTCGCGCTCACCGCTGGCGCCGGTGCCGGCCCTCGGTCACAGCGCGCGGCGCCGGTGCAGCTGGAGCCGGGAGGCCATCGCCGTCGCGGCCAGCCAGCCGCCGACCGTCCACAGCAGATGGGCCAGGGCGACGTACGCCCACGTGCGCGGAGCGGCCCCGCCGCGGGCGGTGAGCGCCACGGTGCCGCCGACCAGCAGCCCCACCGCGACCATCTGCAGCCGCACCAGTCCGGCGTACCGCAGGATGCGGCGGGCGAACATCCGCCCGTACCACCACGGCACCGCGAACACGATCGCCGTCACCCCGCACAGCCCGGCCAGCCCCAGCGGCGCGACCGCCCACAGCGGCCAGGGGTGGCCGCGCCAGGCCCGGTCGGCGGCCAGCCCGGTGGTGACCAGCGCCGGCAGCGGCAGCAGCGCGCCCACCTGCACGGCGGCGATCCGCCACAGCCAGGCGTCGCCGACCATCTCCGTCCGCGTGGTGGCCCGGATGCCGCGCAGCCGCGAGCGGGCGCTGACCCCGGTGCGCCGCGCCCCCACGTTGGCCAGCACCACGATCAGCGCGAACGTGGCCGCGAAGACGATCCCGGACGCGATCAGCTCCCACGTGCCGCCGGACTCGATCCGGTAGACCTGCACACCCAGGAACACCGCCAGGCCCACCCCACCCAGCAGCGCGCCGCCGCGCGGGGCGACCAGCTGCGCCGGCGAGGCGCCCAGCGCCAGCGCGCGCTCGGCCGCCGCCCGGTGCTCGGCCCGGTACCGCCGCGGTGTGCGGCCCAGCGGGCCGCGGCCGGCCGACAGCGAGCGGGCCAGCGCCACCTGGGCCTCCGCCTCGCGCGGGGCCAGCACGACCGCCCGGCGGGCCGCCGCGATCGCGTCGGGAACGCGGCCCAGCCGCCGGTAGACGTCCGAGAGCAGCACCGACGGCTCCCAGCCGCCCGGATCCACGCCGGACGCGCGCAGCGCCACCGTCAGGGCCGCGTGCGCCTCGTCCAGCGCCAGCAGCACCACCCCGGCCAGCACGAAGACGTCGGCGGCCTCGGCGGGCCCGGCGATCGCCAGCGCCCAGTCCACGGCCTCGCGGGCCGCCGCGGGCCGCTGCTCCTGCGCGAGCACCCAGGCGCGCAGGAGGTAGCCCGCGCTGCCGTTGCGCTCCACGAAGGCGTCACTGACCAGAGCGTGTGCCTCGGCGAACCGGCCCTGTCCGACCAGCGCGTGCACGCGCTCCCCGCTGTTCGCGTCGTCGTCCGGCGCGTCCGGCGCGCCGAACGCTCCGCCGTCAGCCGTTGCCACCCCTTCCGGACTTCCCGGAACCGTCCCCGCCGCCACCGCCGACGGGCATGCCGTCGTAGATCTCCTTGCACATCGGGCACACCGGGTACTTCTTCGGGTCGCGCCCGGGCACCCAGACCTTGCCGCACAGCGCGACGACGGGCGTGCCGTCGAGCGCGCTGGCCATGATCTTGTCCTTCTGGACGTAGTGCGCGTAGCGCTCGTGGTCCCCGTCGCCGTGGGACACCTGCGGAGTGGGCTCGACCAGAGTTCCGGTGCCCGTCCCGCGCTCGGGCTCAAGAGTGCTCATAACCGTCAAGCCTAATTGAGAGACGGATCGTCGGGATACGTGGCCACCATCGCCAGTTCGCCGCGCTGCCGGCGCAGCACGGCCCGCCACATCTTCTCGGGGTGCGGGGTGGAGACGTCCCCCGGCTCGGACTCCACCACGTACCAGGCGCCGTCCACCAGTTCCTTCTCCAGCTGGCCCGGGCCCCAGCCGGAGTACCCGGCGAAGATCCGCAGGGAGCCCAGCTCGGCGGCGAGCAGTTCCGGCGGCGCCTCCAGGTCGATCAGGCCGATCGCGCCGTGCACCCGGCGCCAGCCCAGCGGGTCGCCCTCGCCGCCGGCCCGCGGCTCGCCGGGCACCACGGCCAGGCCCAGCGCGGAGTCCAGCGACACCGGGCCGCCCTGGAAGATCACCCGCGGCACGCCCGCCAGCGGCGCCCACGGCTCCAGCACGTCACCGACCCCGACCGGGGTGGGACGGTTCAGGACGACGCCGAGGGACCCCTCGGCATCGTGGTCGAGGAGGAGCACCACCGCCCGGTCGAAGTTGGGGTCCGCCAGCTTCGGGGTGGCCACCAGCAGTCGCCCGGTGAGCGAGGACACCTCGGTCATGGTGCTCATGATCCCGCAAGCCGGCGCCGCGCGGAGGGTCAACGCCGGTGTCGGCGCGCACGGCTGGGGCCGCCCGGCGCATTACCCTTTCTTCGTGGTTGACGCGCGGCCGCGTGATCCGATGGCCGCACGCCACCGATGCCCGCCCGAACGCCCCCGACGATCGCGAGATCCATGACCGACATCGCCGATGTGCTGCTTGTCCACGGTGGAACACCCCTGGAAGGCGAGATCCGGGTCAGAGGCGCGAAGAACCTCGTGCCGAAGGCCATGGTCGCGGCCCTGCTGGGCAGCGAACCGAGCCGACTGCAGGGCGTACCCGAGATCCGCGACGTACGGGTGGTGCGCGGCCTGCTGCAACTGCACGGGGTGACCGTGCAGGCCGGCGACGCGCCCGGCGAGCTGGTGCTCGACCCGCGCCGGGTGGAGAGCGCCAACGTGGCCGACATCGACGCGCACGCGGGCGCCTCCCGGATCCCGATCCTGTTCTGCGGCCCGCTGCTGCACCGGCTCGGCCACGCCTTCATCCCGGGGCTGGGCGGCTGCGACATCGGCGGCCGGCCGATCGACTTCCACTTCGACGTGCTGCGCAAGTTCGGCGCCACCATCGACAAGCGCGCCGACGGCCAGTACCTGGAGGCCCCGCAGCGGCTGCGCGGCTGCAAGATCCGGCTGCCCTACCCCTCGGTGGGCTCCACCGAGCAGGTGCTGCTGACCGCCGTGCTCGCCGAGGGCGTCACCGAGCTGACGAACGCCGCGGTGGAGCCGGAGATCGAGGACCTGATCTGCGTGCTCCAGAAGATGGGCGCGATCATCTCCCTGGACACCGACCGCACCATCCGGATCACCGGCGTGGACAAGCTCGGCGGCTACACCCACCGGGCCATCCCGGACCGGCTGGAGGCCGCCTCCTGGGCCAGCGCGGCGCTCGCCACGCGCGGCGACATCTACGTGCGCGGCGCCCAGCAGCGCTCGATGATGACGTTCCTGAACACCTACCGCCGGGTCGGCGGCGCCTTCGAGATCGACGACGAGGGCATCCGCTTCTGGCACCCGGGCGGCCCGCTGGACGCCATCGCGCTGGAGACCGACGTGCACCCGGGCTTCCAGACCGACTGGCAGCAGCCGCTGGTGGTGGCCCTCACCCAGGCGTCGGGGCTGTCCATCGTGCACGAGACGGTCTACGAGTCCCGGCTGGGCTTCACCTCCGCGCTCAACCAGATGGGCGCGCACATCCAGCTCTACCGCGAGTGCCTGGGCGGCAGCGCCTGCCGGTTCGGGCAGCGCAACTTCCTGCACTCCGCGGTGGTGTCCGGGCCGACCAAGCTCCAGGGCGCCGACCTGGTCATCCCCGACCTGCGCGGCGGCTTCTCGTACCTGATCGCCGCGCTGGCCGCCGAGGGCACCTCGCGGGTGCACGGCATCGACCTGATCAACCGCGGCTACGAGAACTTCCTGGCCAAGCTGGAGACGCTGGGCGCGCGCTTCGAGCTGCCCGGCCGCACGGCCCGTCAGGATCCGGCCATGGCCTGAGCGTTCGCCGGCACGGGGGGTCCCGGGGCCGGGCGGCGACGGTTTTCGGACATGCCGAGGGCGGCCGCCCCCCGCACGGGGGCGCGACCGCCCTCGGGTCGTTCACGTCACTGTCTGGACAGGGACGGCCCTGCTGTCGGGCTTACTTGCCCTTGGCGGCTTCCTTCAGCTTCGATCCCGCCGACACCTTCACGCTGTAGCCCGCCGCGATCTGGATCGGCTCGCCGGTCTGCGGGTTGCGGGCCGTCCGGGCGGCGCGGTGGGTGCGCTCGAAGGTCAGGAAGCCGGGGATGGTGACCTTCTCGTCGCCCTTGGCCACGATTTCACCAACGGTCTCGGCGAACGCGGCCAGCACGGCGTCGGCGTCCTTGCGGGTCACCTCGGCACGATCGGCCAGCGCGGCCACCAGCTCACTGCGGTTCATATCTGTACTCCCGTGTTCTTTCTCCATGGGGGGCGCGAGCTCGAAGCTGTTGCTGTGTGCCTCACTGCCCAGGTGTGCATCCTGCCCCCATATATGGGGGGAAAGCCAATCGCCCGCCCGCGCGAGTCGTGGAAAAACCGCTGAGAGGAGGGTGTGGGAGCGCCCCCATGACGGTCCGTCGTCAGATGGTCGACGCTGGGAATCCGTCTCCCGGGAGTGCCGACTGCGATCGGGCCGCCTCGCGCACCGCGTCGGCCACCGCGCCCGCCACTTTGTCGTTGAAGACGCTGGGCACAATGTAGTTGGGGTTCAGCTCGTGCTCGCCGACGACGTCCGCCAGCGCGCGGGCGGCGGCCAGCAGCATCTCGGTGTTGACGGTCCGGGACTGCGCGTCGAGCAGTCCGCGGAAGACGCCGGGAAAAACCAGCACGTTGTTGATCTGATTGGGGAAGTCGCTGCGCCCGGTGGCCACCACGGCGGCGTGCTCGCGCGCCTCGGCCGGATCCACCTCCGGGTCGGGGTTGGCGAGCGCGAAGACGATCGCCTTGTCCGCCATCCGGGCGATGTCCGAGCCGTCCAGCACGTTGGGCGCCGACACGCCGATGAAGACGTCCGCGCCGACCACGGCCTCCTTCAGGGTGCCGGTGACGCCCTCGGGGTTGGTGTTGTCCGCGATCCAGCGCAGCGCGGAGCCCTCGCCCGCCCCCACCAGGTCCGCCCGCTCGGCGTGCACCACACCGTGGATGTCGGCCACCACCGCGTGCTTGACGCCGGCCGCCAGCAGCAGCTTCAGGATCGCCGTCCCGGCCGCGCCCGCGCCGGACATGACGACCCGCAGGGCGCCGATCTCCTTGCCCACGCAGCGCAAGGCGTTGGTCAGCGCCGCCAGCACCACGATCGCGGTGCCGTGCTGGTCGTCGTGGAAGACCGGGATGTCCAGCGCCTCGCGCAGCCGCGCCTCGATCTCGAAGCAGCGCGGCGCGGAGATGTCCTCCAGGTTGATGCCGGCGAAGCCGGGCGCGATCGCTTTCACGATCGCCACGATCTCGTCGGTGTCCTGGGTGTCCAGGCACAGCGGCCACGCGTCGATGCCCGCGAAGCGCTTGAACAGGGCCGCCTTGCCCTCCATCACCGGCAGCGCCGCCTTGGGCCCGATGTTGCCCAGGCCCAGCACCGCGGAGCCGTCGGTGACCACGGCGACGGAGTTGCGCTTGATGGTCAGCCGGCGGGCGTCGTCGGGGTTGGCGGCGATGGCCATGCAGACCCGCGCGACACCGGGCGTGTAGACCATGGACAGGTCGTCACGGTTGCGGATGGGGTGCTTGGCGTTCATCTCGATCTTGCCGCCGAGGTGCATCAGGAACGTACGGTCGGAGACCTTCCCGATCGTGACGCCCTCGATGTCGCGCAGTTTGGTGACGATCTCACCGGCGTGCGCGGTGGAGCTGGCCGCGATGGTCACGTCGATGCGCAGCTTCTCGTGGCCCGACGCGGTGACGTCCAGACCGGTGACCGAGCCGCCGGAGGACTCCACGGCGGTGGTCAGCCGGCCGACCGCGGTCCCGCTCGCGGGGACCTCCAGCCGTACCGTGATCGAGTACGAGACACTTGGCGCCGTTGCCATGACGACCTTCTTCCGATTCCTGCCGAGGGTGGTTCCGCACCGCGTCGTGGGACAACGCGGAACGATCGTTGCACCTACCAGCGAGTACCGGGAAACGCGACAGGAGCACTTGGAATCGTACTTCCGCGATACGGGAGGAGTCGGGCGAGGTCCCCACGGTGACGGGCCTCACGGACGGCCGGCCCGTCCGGACCCGTTCATCAGGAATTCCGGCCGGGTGGGAAGAGCTTCGGCGGAGGGTTTGTTAGCCTGAGTACGGCACCGGCCCGATCCAAGCCCCCGGGCCCAACCATAGGCGCTTCGAGCGCCCACTTGCCGCGAGGCGAGCATGGCGGGTCGGTGTCGCAAGCTTCGCCCCCCTTCACGGGGGGCGCTCGCATGTCCGGGGCCTCGCGCGGCGGCCCGGCCTCCCCCGGCCCCGGGATCTCCCCGTCCTACGGCCGCAGCAGGTCGGGCACGCCGGCGGCGTCGGGCAGGTCCTTGTCCAGGGCGAGCACGGTGAGGCGCTGGGTCGCCCGGGTCAGGGCCACGTACAGCACCCGCAGCCCCGCGGGCGACTCCTCCGCGATCTCCGCTGGACCGACGACCACGGTGGCGTCGTACTCCAGGCCCTTGGCCTCCAGGCTGCCGAGCGCGACCACCCGCTCGCCCATCCCGCGCAGCCAACCGCGCGCCTCCGCACGACGGTTCATCGCCACGACCACACCCACCGTGCCGTCCACCTCGGCCAGCAGCCGCTCGACGGCGCCGCGCACCGCCGCCCGCAGATCGGTACCCGCGACCTCGTAGCGGGGCAGCACGCCGGTGGAGCGGACCGCCCGCGGCGACGGGGTGCCGGGCATGGCCAGCGCCAGCACGGTGGAGGCCACCTCGGCGATCTCCGCCGGGTTGCGGTAGTTGACGGTGAGGGTGAAACGGCGGCGCGGGCGCGTCCCCAGCGCCTCCTCCCGGGCCCGGGCGGCCTCGTCCATGTCCGTCCACGAGCTCTGCGCGGGATCGCCGACCACCGTCCACGTCGCGGTACGGCCCCGGCGGCCCACCATCCGCCACTGCATGGGCGTCAGGTCCTGCGCCTCGTCCACGATGACGTGCGCGTACTCCGTGCGCTCCCGGGCCAGCCGCTCCGCCCGCTCCCGGCGGCTCTCCGCCGCCCCCTCCGGCATCAGCTCCTCCAGCCCGGTGAGCTGCTCCAGCGGGTCCACCTCGCGCCGCTTCTCGCGGGCCGCGGGGCCCAGCAGCGTGCCCAGCTCGTCCAGCAGCGCCACGTCGTGCACCGAGGTGCCCGACCGGCGCAGCGAGCGCGCCACCCGGCGCACCTCCGGCGGCGAGAGCACCCGGCGCGACCAGCGGGCCAGCCGCTTCTCGTCCGCCATCGCGGCCAGCACCCGGGCGGGCTCCAGAAGCGGCCACCACGCGTCGAGGAAGTCCGTGAAATCCGTCTCGTCCGCGACGTCCTCGTCGAAGCCCGTGCGCTCGTCCGCGGCCAGCTCGGCGTCGTCGAAACGGCGGCCGGTCTTGCGCCACAGGGCGTCCAGCAGCAGCCGGCGGGCCCGCGGGCGCAGCAGGTTGACCGGTGCTGTGCCGCCCAGCACCTGCTGGCGCACCGACTCCAACTCCTGCTCCGACAGCTCCAGCCGGCGCCCGAAGGCGACCACCCGCAGCCTCGCGGGCGCCCCGGACGCCGCCGGCGGCGACTCCAGGCAGCCGCGGGCCGCGTTGCGCAGCACCTTCACCATCCGCGCCGAGCCCTTGACCCGCGCCACCGCCGGGTCGTCGTACAGGTCGGCCGTGACCCCGTCGACCAGCGAGCCCACCGCGCGGATCGCCACCTGGCCCTCCTCGCCCAGCGACGGCAGCACGCCCTCGGTGTACGCCACCAGCAGCGGGGTCGGGCTCACGCACAGGATGCCGCCGGAGTAGCGGCGCCGGTCCTGGTACAGCAGGTACGCCGCCCGGTGCAGCGCGACCGCGGTCTTGCCGGTGCCCGGCCCGCCCGTGACTTCGGTCACGGAGGCCGCGGGGGCGCGGATCACCAGGTCCTGCTCGGCCTGGATGCTGGAGACGATGTCCCGCATCGAGTGCGTACGTGCCCGGCCCAGCGACGCCATCAGCGCGCCGTCGCCCACCACCGGCAGCCCCGTGTCCAGCTCCGGGCGCAGCAGGTCGTCCTCCACGCCCAGCACCTGGCGGCCCTTGGACCGGATCACCCGGCGGCGCACCACCCGGCCGGGGGCCACCGGCGTGGACCGGTAGAACGGCGCGGCGGCCGGCGCCCGCCAGTCGATCACCAGCGGCGAGTAGTCCGCGTCCAGCACGCCGATCCGGCCGATGTGCAGGGTCTCCGCGATGTCCGCGGTCGCGTCGGGGCGGATCGCGTCGTCCGCGGGCTCCACCGAGGTGTAGGCGCCGTCCGCGCCCTTCTGGCCGTCCTTGCCCGTGAGCAGGTCGATCCGGCCGAACAGGAAGTCCTCGAACTCGCTGTTCAGCCGGTTCAGCCGGATGCCCGCCCGGAAGACCAGCGCGTCGCGCTCGGCCAGGGCGCCCGGAGTGCCGACGTGGCCGCGCTGCGCGGCGTCGCTCATCAGGAACTCCGCCTCGTGGATCTTCTCCTCGAGACGCCGGTACACCCGGTCCAGATGCGCCTGCTCGGCGGCGATCTCCTGGTCCCGGACCCCCGGAGTTGTGGTCTGCGCGGCCACGCAGGACCCCCTTCTGGTGTGCGTCGCCCCTCCACGTCCGTGCGTGGGGCAGCCTGCAACCGTACGCGACCTGCGCGCTTATGCCCACCCGGGCGGGCCGGGAACGGGCGAGCCGGCGCCCGGCGTCACTCGTTTCCCGGCGGGGAGGGGTGGGGGCGGCCGTGCGGGGCGGCGGGGGAGCCGTGGGGAGCCCGATTTGCGCGGTCGGCCCGGCTGCCCCGGTCGGCCCGGCTGGCCCGGCTGCCCCGGCTGGCCCGGCTGCGGGTGGGACGACCCGGGCGCCCGCGCCGGGGAGGGGCCGCCTCAGCGCCGCTCCCGGCCGACCGGTTCCTCTTCCTCTTCCTTTTCCTTGGACGTGCTGCGGCGACGGTGCCGGGCGACGCGTTCGCGGTTGCCGCATATCTCGCTGCTGCACCAGCGGCGGCGCCGGCCGCGGGAGGTGTCGAGGTAGATCCGGGTGCAGTGCTCGCCCTCGCAGCGGCGCAGGCGGCCGCGGGCGAGGGCGTCGGTGAACAGGTCCACGGCGTCGCGGGCCACGGCGGAGAGCAGCGCCTCGCAGGTCGGCGGGGTGGCGAGAGCCTTGCGCAGGCCGTCCCCGGTACCGTTTCCGGCCCAGCCCGCCCCGTTGCCGCGAACGGCGGCCGGAACGGGTGGAGCGGGGAGCGCGAAGCCGTTGAGCGCGGCGACATCGCGGCCGGACGGTCCCGCGCCGTCCACCTCCGCGGCCACCAGCCGCGCCAGCAGGTCCCGCAGGGCCGCGAACCGCTGCGGCCAGTCCGACCCCAGCGGCAGCGGAACGCCCTTCGGCACCAGGCCCGACCCGTACAGCCACTCGGCGAGGCGCTCCGTGTCGGGCAGACCCTCCTCCGCCGCCCCCACCAGATCCAGGCACACCCGGCCCCCGTCAAACCGCATCCGCCGCACCTCCCACCCCAGAGTGCCCTCTACCCCCGACCCCGGCTAGTGGGCCCCACACCCCCGTCTACCCCCACGCCCCCCGTAAAAGCAGCCTCCCGAGCCACGACGCCTCACCCATACGGAATGCCGCAGTCTCCCTACGAGGCCCACCCATCCACGGGCGAACAGCCGCCAACGGCGGGGCGCCCCCGCAGGAGGACGGACAGTCGGCCACTCACGTGCACAGCCCACCCAGCGAAAGCCGCCAACGGCGGAACGCCCCACAGGTGAACGGAAGCCCGACCTCCCACCTGCACCCCCGCCCACCCAGGGACAGCCGCCAACGGCGAGAAGGCCCACCCGAAGGCGGCAACCGCCCCCGCCCACCCACGGAAAGCCGCCGACGGCGGGAGCCCCCACAAGTGGACAGAAAGTTGACCACCCACCCGCACCCCCACCCACCCCCGCCCACCCACGGAAAGCCGCCAACAGCGGAACGGCCCGCCCGAAGACGGAAGCCGACCCCACCCGCCCACGGAAAGCCGCCGACGGCGAGGAGCCCCGCAAGAAGACGGAAAGTTGACCTCTTACCCGCACGGGTGGGCGGGTGGGAGACATCCCACGGAGTGGGGGACGTACGCCGGGGGCGGAGGGGTGGTCCGCGGAAGCAGCCGCGCGTGCGGAAGGGCCGGCCCCGGAAACGAAAGGCGCCGCACGGACGGGATCGGCCGGACCCGGAAACCGCGAGGCGGAGCCACTCCGGTTCCGGGGGAGCCGGAAAACGTACGAACCGGCCTACGGCGAGCCGTACTTGCCCTCCGCCCGCGGATCGAGCGAAAGCCGATACCCCCGCTTGACCACCGTCTGCACGAGCGCAGGATCCCCCAGCGCCCCCCTCAACCGAGCCATCGCCGTCTCCACGGCATGCTCGTCCCGCCCCGCCCCGGGAAGGACCTTCAGCAACTCCCCCCGGGAAACCACGAACCCCGGCCTCCGCGCGAGCATGCGAACAAGCGCCATCCCCGCCGGCGGAACCCCCCGCACCTCCCCGTCGACGACCACGGCCCGCCCCCGTACCTCCACCCGGCGCCCGGCCACGGGCAGCACCCGCGCGGCCCCGGGCAACTCCCGCGCCAGCAACCGTACGAGCGGCCCCAGCCGAAACCGCTCCGGCTGCTTCGTCGGCACCCCCCGCGCCTGGAGCGGCAGCGCGGTCACGGGCCCGACGCACGCGGCCAGCACCTCCCCGCGGAACGCGCCGACCACTTCCTCCCCGCACCCCCGCTTCTCGGCCCGCGCCAGCATCGACGCCGCGGCCGGCGCCGACGTGAAGCTCACCGCGTCCACGCTCCGCGCGCACACCGCGTCGAGCAGCCGGTCGAGCGGCCCGAGGTCCTCCGGCGGCAGCCACCGGTACACCGGTACGGCCACCACCCGCGCCCCCGCCAACCGCAGCGCCTCGGTGAACCCGGCCAGCGGCTCCCCGTGCAGCTGCACGGCGACGCACCGGCCCTCCACCCCTTCCGCCAGCAGCCGTTCGAGCACCTCGGCCATCGACTCCGACACCGGCGACCACGCCTCGGTGAGCCCGGCAACCCGTACCGCGCCGCGCACCTTCGGCCCCCGGGCCAGCAGTTCGGCCTCGGCCAGCCGCGCCAGCAGCGCCTCCCCGAGCCCCCACCCGTCGGCCGCCTCCAGCCAGCCGCGGAACCCGATCGCGGTGGTGGCGACCACGACGTCCGGCGGGTCGTCGAGCAGCCGCCGGGTGGTGGCCAGCAGCTCCGTGTCGTCGGCGAGCGGCACGATCCGCAGCGCGGGAGCCCGCAGCACCGCGGCGCCCCGCCGTTCCAGCAGCGCGACCAGCTCGTCCGCGCGCCGGGCCGCGGTCACGCCGACGGTGAACCCAGCCAGCGGCGGCACCCCGCCGGCCGCGCCGACCCCGCTTTCCGCCGACTCGTCGTCCGTACCGGATTCCGACCGCGCTTCCATGCCCTGCCCACCTCACTGCCGCCGTGCCGCCGTCCCGGCCCGCCGCCCTCTCCGTCGCCGTCGTCTCCGTCGGCGCTGCCGTCTCCGTCGCCTTCCGCCCGGCGGTCCGCCGTACCCGATCGCCCCGGGAAGCGCTCATCGTCCCAACGCCGGGTGACGTCCTCGGTTCTCACCGGTTTCCCCCGCGTTACGCCCGGCTCCCCCGCACCGGGCCCGCGCGGAGCGCTCACACCTCCGCGTACGCCGCCACGGGCGCGGGCGCCTCCGTCCCGCTGGCACCGGCGGATCCAGTCGCCGGCCGCCGTCCGTATACGGCCCAGGTGACCGTGAAGCACACCGCGTAGCAGGCGAGGAAGGCCGTGAAGGCGGGCGTGCCGGTCCCCGCGTGCAGGAACGACGTGCGGAAGGCGAGGTTGATGCCGACCCCGCCGAGCGCCCCCACCGCCCCGATCAGCCCCATCGACGCCCCGGACAGCCGCCGCCCGCAGGCCGCCGCGGCCTCCCCGGTCAGCCCGCGCGCCTCGGCCCTGCGCCGGAAGATCCCCGGGATCATCTTGTACGCCGACCCGTTGCCGAGCCCGCTGAGCACGAACAGCGCGGTGAACCCGGTGAGGAAGGCCGTCAGCGACCCCGCCCGGGAGGCCGCGATCACCCCGCCGGTCGCCGCGGCCATGCCGAGGAAGTTCCACCGGGTGATCCGCGCCCCGCCGAACCGGTCGGCGAGCCGGCCGCCGACCGGCCGCGCCAGCGACCCCAGCAGCGGTCCGACGAAGGTCAGGTCCGCGGCCTGGAGCGGCGTGCGCCCGAACTGGTTCTGCAGCACCAGCCCGAAGGCGAAGCTGTAGCCGATGAACGACCCGAACGTCCCCACGTACAGCAGCGCCATGATCCAGGTGTGCGGGTCCCGCGCGGCCTCCAGCGCCGCGCCCGTGTCGTTGCGCACCGGCGCGAGGTTGTCCATGTACAGCGCGGCGAGCAGCGCGGCCACCACGATCAGCGGCAGGTAGAGGGCCGGCACCAGGCGCGGGTGCGCGGCCCCGGCCGTGCCGATCACCAGCAGCCCGACGAGTTGGACCGCCGCGACCCCGATGTTCCCGCCGCCCGCGTTGAGGCCGAGCGCCCAGCCCTTCTCCCGCAGCGGGTAGAAGGCGTTGATGTTCGTCATCGAGGAGGCGAAGTTCCCGCCGCCGACCCCGGTGAGCGCCGCGACCGCCAGCAGCGTCCCGTACGACACCCCCGGCCGCATCACGACGGCCGCGGCCACCGTGGGCGCGAGCAGCAGCAGCGCGCTGACGACCGTCCAGTTGCGCCCGCCGAAGACCGCGACCGCGAAGGTGTACGGCACCCGCAGCACCCCGCCCACCAGCGTCGGGACCGCCACCAGGAAGAACTTCCCGGCCGGGTCGATCCCGTAGGCCGGTCCCATGAAGAGCACCATCACCGACCACAGGCTCCACACCGAGAAGCCGATGTGCTCGCTCAGGACGGAGAAGGCGAGGTTGCGGGCGGCGGTCCGCCGTCCGCCGCCCTCGGTCCAGAACGTCTCGTCCTCCGGGTCCCACCGTTCGATCCACCGGCCACCCGTCATCACGCCTCCCGCCGCCGTCACTGCCTGGTCGTCCTGCCGTGTCTTCTGCCGTGTCGTGCCGTGCCGTCCTGCCTTTTCGTGGTGCCGACCCTAGGAACGGCGGGTTTCCGGGCCGTGGCGCGAGGTGACGCGAGCGCAACCATGCACTCACCCGGGGCGGCGGGCCGGTGTGAGCGGCCTCCCGCGGCCGGCGCCGGCTCCGTCCGCCCCCGGTCGGCCTTCCGTGCGGAAGCGCTTCACGCCACCGGTCCCGGCCGCGTCCGCACTGACCCCGGCTGTTGGCGACGGCATTCCCCGTCCTCCATTGACACGCGTGCGGCGCCCCTTTACGTTCGCCTGTCGAAGCGCTTCAACCACATCCATCCGAGGGGCGGGCCGTGAAGTTCACCGATGGCTACTGGCTGCTGCGCGAAGGCGTGCAGGCCGCGTATCCGGTCGAGGTACTCGACGTCACCACGTCCCCGGGCGCCCTGGAGGCGCACGCCCCCACGCACCCGATCCGGCACCGCGGCGACCTGCTGAAGGGCCCGTCCCTCACCGTCACGTGCACCGCGCCCGCGCCCGGGGTCATCGCGGTCCGCGTCACCCACCTCGCCGGGGGTGTCGACCGCGGGCCGCGCTTCGCGCTCACGCCCCCGCCCGCGCCCGGGTTCGCCGAGGCCGCGGAGGACGGCGAGTACGCCACCCTCACCTCGGGCGACCTGTCCGTCCGCCTCCCGCGCACCGGCCCGTACCGCCTGGAGTTCCGGGCCGGCGGCCGCACCCTCACCTCCACCGGCGCCAAGTCCACCGCGATCCTGGAGACTTCGGACGGCCGCCACTTCCTGCGCGAGCAACTCGGCCTGCGCGTGGGCACCCACGTCTACGGGCTCGGCGAGCGCTTCGGCCCGCTGGTCAAGAACGGCCAGGTGGTGGACATCTGGAACGCCGACGGCGGCACGTCGAGCGAACAGGCGTACAAGAACGTCCCGTTCTACCTCACCGACGCGGGCTACGGCGTCTTCGTCAACGACCCCGGCAAGGTCTCCTTCGAGGTCGCCTCCGAGGCCGTCTCCCGGGTCCAGTTCAGCGTCGAGGGCCAGTCGCTGGAATACCTGGTGATCCACGGCCCCACCCCGAAGGAGATCCTCCGCCGGTACACCGCCCTCACCGGCCGGCCCGCCCTGCCGCCCGCCTGGTCCTTCGGCCTGTGGCTGTCCACGTCCTTCACCACCTCCTACGACGAGGCCACCGTCACCGGCTTCATCGACGGCATGGCGAAACGCGAACTGCCGCTGTCCGTCTTCCACTTCGACTGCTTCTGGATGCGCGAGTTCCACTGGTGCGACTTCACCTGGGACCCGCGGGTCTTCCCCGACCCCGAGGGCATGCTGCGCCGCCTGCACGAGCGCGGGCTGCGGGTCTGCGTCTGGATCAACCCCTACATCGCCCAGCGCTCACCGCTGTTCGCCGAGGGGCGTGACCGCGGCTTCCTGCTGAAGCGGCCGAACGGCGACGTCTGGCAGTGGGACCTGTGGCAGCCCGGCATGGCCCTGGTCGACTTCACCAACCCCGCCGCCCGCGCCTGGTACGCCGAGAAGCTCGACGCCCTCCTCGCCACGGGCGTCGACTGCTTCAAGACCGACTTCGGCGAGCGCGTGCCCACCGACGTCGCCTGGTTCGACGGCTCCGACCCCGAGGGCATGCACAACTACTACGCACAGCTCTACAACCGAACGGTCTTCGACCTGCTCACGTCCCGCCGCGGCGAGGGCGACGCGGTCCTGTTCGCCCGCTCGGCCACCGCCGGCGGCCAGCAGTTCCCCGTGCACTGGGGCGGAGACTGCGAGGCCACCGCCGAGTCGATGGCCGAATCCCTGCGCGGCGGGCTCTCGTTGGGGCTGTCCGGCTTCGGCTTCTGGTCGCACGACATCGGCGGCTTCGAAGGCACCCCGTCCGCCGCCCTGTTCCAGCGGTGGATCGCCTTCGGCCTGCTCTCCTCGCACAGCCGGCTCCACGGCAGCCACTCCTACCGCGTGCCGTGGCTCTTCGACGAGCAGAGCGGGGCGGGCAGGGCGGGCGAGGAAACGGTCGACGTCCTGCGCCACTTCACCCGCCTCAAACTCCGCCTGATGCCCTACCTGTTCGAGGCCGCCCGGCAGGCCCGCGCCGACGGCGTCCCCGTCATGCGCGCCATGGCCCTGGAGTTCCCCGACGACCCCACCTGCGCGCCCCTGGAGCGCCAGTACATGCTCGGCGACTCCCTCCTCGTCGCCCCCGTCTTCACCGAGGACGGCCTCGTCCGCTACTACGTCCCCGCCGGCACCTGGACCCACCTGCTGACCGGCGCCACCGTCGACGGCCCGCGCTGGGTCGAGGAGACCCACGGCCCCCTCAGCCTGCCGCTCCTCGTCCGCCCCGGCACCGTCCTCCCCTGGGGCGCCCGCGAGGACCGCCCCGACTACGACTACGCCCGCGGCCTCACCCTCCGCGTGTACGCCCCCGCCGACGGCGCCGCCACGGTCCTCGCCGTCCCCGCGCCCGACGGCAGCACCGCCGCGGCCTTCCTGTTGTCCCGGGCCGGGGACACGGTCACCGTCACCGCGACCTCGCCGGACGCCCCTTGGGACTGGACCGCCGAACTCCTCTCCCCCGAACCGCTCGTCCTGCGCACCGCCGAGCCGTCCGCGTAACGGCTCCCCCCGCGTCCCGCGGTTGACCTTGTCCTTGGGGCAGGCCGCACCCTCGGAAACCTCAGCACTTCGGGACCTCGGCATCTCGGGGCCGCGGCAAGGGGGACGGGGCATGACGGCGGGTCGGGACGGGGTGGGTCGGGACGCGGCGGCGCGGGGCGCGGCAGGTGCACGGTCGGCGGTTCGTGGCGCGGCAGGTGCACGCACGACGGATCGGCGCCTCGGACTTCTGCTCGACGGCGGGCCGCTGCGGCTGCCCGCCTTCCGGCGGCTGTGGGCGGCGGGCACGGTCACCGCGCTGGGCAGCCAACTCACCGCGGTCGCCCTGCCGTTGCAGATCTACGCGCTCACCGGCTCGTCCACCTTCGTCGGCCTGGCCGGCCTGGTCGGCTTCCTGCCCATGGCCGTCGGCGCGCTGTGGGGCGGCGCCGCCGCCGACCGCCGGGACCGCCGCCGACTCCTGCTCGCCACCAACGCCGGCATCGGCGCCACCTCCCTCCTCCTGTGGGCCGAGACCGCCTTCGGACCGCGGTCGGTCCTCCCCCTCTTCCTCCTCGTCGCCCTCCAGCAGGCCCTCTTCGGCGCCAACGCCGCCGCCTCGGGCGCGGTCGTCCCCCGGCTCGTCCCCACCGACCGGCTCCCCGCCGCCCTCACCCTCCAGGCGACCTCCGTCAACACCGCGGGCGTCCTCGGCCCCCTCCTGGCCGGCGCCCTCCTCCCCGTCGTGGGCACCCAACCCCTCTACCTCGCCGACGCCTTGGCCCTCTGCGGCACCCTCTGGGCCGTCAGCCGCCTCCCGGCCCTGCCGCCGATCCCCGGGCCGGGCGCGGCCCGGCACAACGCCGCCACCGGTACGGCCCCCGGCGCGCGCGGCCCCGCGGCCCCGCGCCAACTCGCCCACGGCCTAAGGCTGGTGGCCACCCACCCCGTCCTCCTCCCCACCTACCTCGCCGACTTCGCCGCCCTGCTCCTCGGCATGCCGGCCGCTCTCTTCCCCCAGCTGGCCCAGCAGTCCTTCGGCACGTCCCGCGTCGGCGTGCTCTACGGCGCGATGTCCGCCGGCGGCGTGCTGGCCGGCCTCCTCTCCGGCCGCCTGACCCGCGTCCGGCGCCACGGCCTCGCCCTGACCGCCGGCGTCTGCGTGTGGGGCCTGGCGATCGCGGGCTTCGGCCGCGTCCACTCCCTCGCCGGGGCCGCCCTCCTCCTCGCCCTCGCGGGCGCCGGGCTCACCGTCCTCAGCGTCTTCCGCAAGGCCCTGCTCCAAACGGTCGTCACCGACGACCTCCGGGGCCGCCTCCAGGGCACCGACACCGTGATCGCCGCCGGCGGCCCCCGCCTCGCCGCCCTCACCCACGGCGCCGCCGCCACCGCCCTCGGCCCCGCCTGGACGATCACCGCCGGCGGCCTCCTCACCACCTTGACCGCCGTCACCCTCCTGGCCGCCGCCCCCGCCTTCCGCCACTACCGCGTCCCCGCCTCCCCGGGCCCCCTCCCCGGCCCGTCCGCCGGGGTCCCGCTCCGGGTGCGAGGCCCACGGCACCCGCATAACCTGCAGAAATGACGAGCACGGCGATAGGCACGGCGACAGGCATGGACGCCCCGCACGACCACTACTTCGTCGATGTGGACGGGCTGGGACAACGGTGCTGGCGCTGCGGCCTGGGCAGGGCCGCCGAGGCGGGCACCCTGTTCGGCGCCCCTGCCGTCGGGGACGACGAGCTGACCCGATTGGCGATCCGGTTCCGCACGGACAAGTGGGGCGACCACCGCTACACCCCGCACTACTACCGCCACCTCGGACACCTGCGCGACCAGCCGATCAATCTGCTGGAGATCGGCATCGGGGGCTACTCACGGGAGCGCCAGGGCGGCGCCTCCCTGCGCATGTGGAAGCACTTCTTCCCCCGGGCGAGGATCTGGGGCCTCGACATCGAGGACAAGTCCTTCGTCGAGGAACCCCGCATCCGGGTGTTCCAGGGCGACCAGTCCGACACCGCGCTGCTGACCGCCGTCACGGAGGAGATCGGCCGCCTCGACGTCGTCATCGACGACGGCAGCCACCGCCCCGAACACGTCATCGCCACCTTCGCGTTCCTCTTCCCGCGGCTCGCCGCCAACGGCGTCTACGTCGTGGAGGACACGCAGACCTCGTACTGGCCGGAATGGGGCGGCAGCGCGGACGTCGACGACCCGCGCACGTCGATGGCGATGCTCAAACGCCTGGCGGACGGCCTCAACCACGAGGAGTTCGTCACCGACCCCTACGAGCCGTCCGCCACCGACAAGACCGTCACCGGCGTGCACTTCTACCACAACCTGGTCTTCGTCGAAAAAGGCGACAACACCGAGGGCACCCGCAAACGCAAAATCCTCCGCAAGCGCTACACCTCCTGACCTGCCCTCCGGGCCGATCAGGAACCGGCGCCGGACAGTTTCTGCGACAGTTCGATCATGTTGCCCCACGGGTCACGGAAGAACGCCAGCCGCCGGCTGACGTCCTCGACCTCGAAAGGGTCACCGATGAGGTCGACTCCACGGCGGGCGAGTTCCGCGCATGCCTGGTCGACGTTGTCGACGTGGACGCACACGTGCTGGTAACCGCCGTGCTGCAGGCTGGCCCCGAGGTCGTCGAGGACCTCGTTCGGGTAAGGCACCGGTCCGGCCAGCAACTCCAGATGGAACTCGTCGTCGTTGGGCGGGCAGAGGTAGGCGAGCTTCAGTTCGCCGAAGGGCCACTCGTGAAGCACCCGGAAGTCCAGCTTCCCGGTGTACCAGGCCTTCGCCGCCTCATAATCCGGAACGCGGATGCCCACATGGTGACCGCTGAAGGACGCGAAGGGACTTGAGGGGTTTTTCGGCGGGTGAGCTGGCATGGGCATTTCCCTCACTCCGATCCAGCCGTCGGGCACGGCGTCCCACGGCGATCCCCTTCCACGCCATGGGACCTTTTTACCCCGTTCATCCTAATCCTCCCTCCAGCATCTTCAACCGTTTCGTTTCCGGACCACCGGACAACGGAAAACGGCGCCCCTCGGAAGGGACGCCGTCGGCGCATGGGATGAGCGGAGGTCCTCACCTCTTACCCGAAGCTTGGTGTCACCGGGGATGAACGGACTGTTCGACCGTTGCGACGGTGTAGGTGGTCAGTGAGATGTCGCCTTGCAGACCGTACGCCGCCACAGCGCCGGCAATGGTGGTGGCTTCGGGCAGGTTGGGGTAGCCCAGGGATCGCATCTGGTTGCGCAGCGAGCTGGACACTTCGATGTGAAGGGTGTTGGTGCCGGGCTTCAGGGCGGCGCTGACGTCGATGCGTCCGGCGATGAAGTCGTAGCCGGGGATTCGCTGTCCGTTGACCCAGATGTGGGCCAGCGCGCCACCGGTGGAGCCGATGTTCAGCCAGGCGCCGTTGGTGGCGTTCCACGTGCCGGGCAGATCGAACGTGGTGCTGTACGCGCCGACACCGGATACCGACGCCGGATCCTGGGCGGTGAACGTCATGTCCTTCCAGGGGACGAGCGCCGTCGTGCCCACCTCGATGCCGGACTTCTTCGTGGTGAAGTAGACCTCCTTGGTGGTGTAGCCCTCTCGCACCTCGGTCAAGGTCACCTTGTCCCCGGGCGTCCAGCTGCTGAGCACCAGGTTCCACCGGGCGTTGGTCAGGTCGACGTCGTCCGGCACGGAGATCTTCTTCGTCACGGTGGAGCCGTCGGCGAGCCTGGCGGTGTAGCGGCCCGAGTCGGTGGCGAGGACGGCCGCGCCGTCGTCGGTCACCAGGCCCCGTGCCGCGTTCGTGCCGCGCAGGGGCGCGGCGGCCTTGTTCTTCAGGTCGATGGCGATCACGGTGGTCTCGCCGGGGGCCAAGGTCACGTCGAACGAGGTCCGTCCGCCGGTGGTTTCGTACAGCGCGAGCGGCTCGATGCGACCGGACCACGTACTGATCCGGTACGGCTTGCCGACCGCGTCCACGCTGACCCTCGTCGTGGCGGTCCCGGTGTCGATCGGATGGTTGAAGTAGTCGCCCCGCTTCTCCCTGTAGTTGTACGCCCACAGGTACACCGTGTCCCCGGTCCTGCGCATGGCCGTCAGGACGGTCTGGTTCGGTTCGGCGTATTCGGCCCGGGGTCGCACCCCGAGCCGCCGCAGAGCGTCGAACACCCCGGTCCTGCCGTAGTAGTACGTCTGCTCGTAGTCCGCGGCCGCCGGGTCGGGGTCGGTCGCGCTCTGCGGGACGTCCGCGTCGACCACCACGACGTTCGGGAGCTTCTCCATGCGCGCCATCACCTTCGCCAGCTCGGCGTCCGTCCCCTCGTTGCCGAGGGTGTGGACCGCCGCCTTCGCGTTCAGATGGGTCCGGGTCGAACTCAGCGTCTCGGTCAGACCGTTGACGATGACGACCGGCAGACCTCGTCTGGCGAGCTTGTGAACTGCCAGGGCGCTCGTCAACCGCAGGGAGTCCTGGTAGACGACGAGCGCCTGGTACCCCACCTTCTCGGGAATCAGGCCCTCGGCCCTGCTGTACGTGACGGTCTTGTCCTCCAGGATCTCGGGTGCGAAGTAGTCGTAGGTGTACCCGTTGTCCTGCAGTTCGAGGTCCTTGAAGTACGCGGCCTTGCGGTGCCGCATTTTGTCGACGCCGGGGCCGGTGCTGGAAGGGCCGTTGTTGTAGGCGTAGTCGGTGCGCAGCACGGCCAGGTCGATCTGCGGCTTGCCCTGCTGCAGCACGGCCTGGGTGCGGGCGATCATCCGCATGTAGTCGGCGTACTGCGTGGACTCCGGCTGACGCGGCCCCCACCGCTCCGAGAACCAGGGGTACATGCCTTCGTGCCCCGGCCAGTACGTACCGTCCCAGGGGTTCGAGGGATCGCTGGAGTCTGCCCCCGAAATGCTGGAGTAGCCATGAAAGACCGTGTGGCTGACACCGGAGGCGAACTGGGTGTTCACGATCTGCAGGAACCGGTCCTGCGGCCAGGTGTAGCTTTCTCCGCTGATCGCCCCGGTCTCACTGGAGTACCGCAGCCCGTGCGTGTGGGCCGCGCCCGCCAGCGACCGCTGCGCGTCCAACTGGTTCCCGAACTCCAGCGACTCGGTCTCCACGTAGTCCACCCCTTGGGCCGGCGTGGTGATCTCGTAGTTCACGCCGTAGGAGATCTCGGCCCGCAGCTTCATGTTCATCTCGTCGTGCAGGTAGACCCGCAGCGGCGTCAGAACGTTGTCGATATACAGTTCCGTGAGGGTTTCGAAGAAGTCGTTCCGCACCTTGTCCACGGCCACCTGGTCGGAACCGGTGAGCGGGAACGATGTGTCGCGGGCGTGGGCACCGAGCCTGATGACGTACGGCAGGTACGGCTCCAGGCCGTACCCGCGGCGCGACCGGAACTCGCCCATGAGCGTGGAGCCCCAGAACTCGCCGCCGTTGGAGTTGTCGGTCGAGATCTCCAGCGAGTCCATGTACATCTCGCCGCGGCCGTTCTGAATGATGGCCTGCTTCAACTCAGGATCACTGACACGGCAGCTGTAGTTCTGGTCAGGGTTGGTCCTGGAGAGCGTGTCGGTGCTGGTGGCAGGCTCGTGCGATGGCTTGATGATGGCGGCGCCAGGCCATCCAGTGCAGGAGGTGTTCCGCGCCTCGGGCTGGTGGTGTGAGGACGAACGCCCGCAGGAGCCGGACGAGTTCGGGGCAGGTCAACGGGACGAGACAGACCGGTCCGGAAGGGCCTGTGGTGGTCGTGGCGGTGGTGGTCAGGGCGAGGACGGCGGATGCGACAAGGCAGAACAGCGACCAGCGCATCCAGGAGTTCCAGCAGGTCACCTGCCCTTCGTCCAGGCCGGTGAAGCTCTTGCCGAGTTGGAAGGTCTCCTCGATCCGCCACCGTCGGCAGATCACTTCGACCAGCTGGGCGAGGGTGACAGGCGCGGGCGACCAGCAGCGGAAGAAGGAGATCTCGCCGGTGTACCGGTGCCGGCGGGCGACCAGGACGCTGGTGCCGTCGTCTGGGTGTCCGTCGGGGGTGTCGTCCGCGCGGACACCGAGCCAGGCCCAGTCGTACTCGCGGGTGCCCTTCGTTCCGTGTCCGGTCCGCATGCGCATCCACTGGTGCGGCAGCACCTTGTTGATCATCTGACGGGCCATCCACCGGCGGCCGGCTCCGTCCGTGACGGGGTAGGTGTGGGAGACGCCGACCGCGTAGCCGAGGCCGAGCTTCCGCAGACTCTGTCGGAGTCCACGACCCGAATACACCTCGTCGCCGGCGAACCAGCGGGCCCGGATGCCCAGCTTGAGCGCGTTCTTGACCATGGCGGCGGTCTGCTGCAGCTTCGTGGCGAACATGATCTCTTCCGGGACGCCGGCCGCTTGACGGCGTTCCTCGTCCGCGGCCCAGTCTGCGGGGAGATACAGGGCCCGGTCGATGACCACGCGCACCGACTCGGTGACCGCGGCCAGGTGAACGGCGACCTGGCACAGTCCGACGCCTTTGATCGCGCCGGAGTACTGGCGTCCGGCGCCGACGCAGTCGGTCGAGGACTTCGCGTCCCCGGTCTCGTCCGCGACCAGCACCACCTCCTGACCTGCCAGTTCACGGACGACCAGGCGGGCGATCTCCTCCCGGGCCCGGTCGTGGTCGAACCTCGCCCGTGACAGCAGGTGCTGCAGCCGGTGCGGGCCTGGATGCCCGAGGGCCTCAGCCAGCGTCCAGCAGTTGCGCGTGTCCACCTCCGCCAGCAGCCCGGTGACCATCTCCGCCGCCGTGGCACGGGTCTCCCGCCGGGCCAAGCAGCCCGCGATCGCATCCATCGCTGCCCCGAACAGCCTGCCCCACGCAGCCCGGGCTATCGTGGCCTCCACGGCCACCTGATCCTGAAACGTCGTCACAAACGTTCATGATCACGGTGGCCGTACCTGTACCTACACCCGACCCCGCAAGCCGCCCACCAGCACAGAATCCGGAACTACAGCTGCCGTGACTGAAGCCGTCCAGCAAGCTGGCCGCCTCCCACTGGGTCAACGACGACGTCGCCATCGCGGGTCTGCCCGAGGTCGACGACGACGCCTGCTACCGGGCTATGGACCGGCTGCTGACCATGGAGAGCAAGCTCGCCGAGCAGGTCTACTGGGCGGTCGCCGACCTGCTCAACCTCGAAGTCGACCTGCTGTTCTTCGACACCACCTCCACCTACTTCGAGACCGGCCAGGCCGACGAGCCGCTCGCCCGCAATGAGTACGGACGGTGCCTGCCGCAGCCCGATCCGTCGGCCACCGGTGACGCGTCTGCCGACGGCGAAGACCCTGCCCACCTGAGGGGATTCCGCGCCTTCGGCAAGAGCAAGGACCACCGCGACGACCTGCCGCAGGTCATCATCGGCATGGCCGTCACCCGCACCGGAATCCCGATCAGGGTCTGGTCCTGGCCCGGGGCCACCAGCGACAGCGCGCTGATCCGCCAGGTCAAGGACGAGCTGAAGGAGTGGACTCTGGGCCGGGTGGTCTGGGTCGCCGACCGCGGCTTCACCTCCGCCGCCAACCGCCGCTACCTGCAACGCGCCGGCGGCCACTACATCCTCGGCGAGAAGCTCCGCACCGACTCGCCCGAGGTCAAGGCCGCGCTCGGCCGCCAGGGCCGCTACAAGACCCTGGCCGACAACATGCGCATCAAGGAGGTCAAGGTCGCCGACGCCGACGACCGCTTCGTCATCTGCCACAACCCCGACCAGGCCAAGCGCGATGCCGCCACCCGCGAGCAGTTGATCGCCCAACTCGCCGACGTCATCGACGGATCCGACAAGCTGTCCCGCACCAAGCGCGCCGAGTTGCGCGGCAGGCTGTCGACGAAACCCGGCCTGAATCGCTACCTGCGCGTCACCCCCGGCGGGCTGCTGCGGATCGACCGGAGCGTGGCCAAGGCCGAGGAGAACCTGGACGGCAAGTACCTTCTGCGCTCCTCGGACCCGAAACTGTCCGCCGAGGACATCACACTCGGCTACAAGCAGCTCCTGGAAGTCGAGCGCGGCTGGCGGGACATGAAATCGATCATCGATCTGCGGCCCGTCTACCACCGCCTCGAAGACCGGATACGAGCCCATGTGCTGCTGTGCTGGCTGGCCCTGCTGCTGATCCGCATCATCGAGACGACTTGTGACGACACCTGGTCCAATCTGCGACTCCAGCTGGAGCGGCTGCACATAGGCACGTTCACAGGCCCGGCCGGGACCTTCCGCCAGCGCACCGAGGTCACCAAGGCCCAGCAGACGATCCTGACAGCGCTCCAGGTCCCTGCCCCGCCCCGGATCCTCGAAGCCGCCCCACCGGCCTGACCAGGCACAACGCGACCGCCTAGGCACACGCCCCGGCGGCGCTGCAGCATGCGTTTGCACAGGTCAACCCACAGATTCGCGACCTAGGCCGCGAAGAGTTCTGCGGAACTCAGGGGGGTGAACGAGTACCAATCGCGAGCTTCGGGCGCGGACATCGCCTACAAGATGGGCCAGAAGGTCAAGCACGGCGGCTCGTTGGGCGTCGCGCCCCTCGGATACCTCAACGTGCGCGAGAAGTTCGAGGGGTGCGAGGTCCGAACGGTGGTCGTGGACCCCGGGCGCGGCCCACTGGTGCGCATGGCCTTCGAGCTGTACGCGACCGGGGCTTACGGTTTCCACGCCCTCATTCAGGCGCTCACCGACGCCGGGCTGCGCACCCGTCCGACACGCCGCTACCCGGCCCGGCCGATCTCGATCAACTCCCTCGGCAACCTGCTGCGGAATCGCTACTACCTCGGCTACGTCAGCCACGGCGGCCAGGAGTACGCGGGGCGGCACGAGGCGCTTGTCACCCCGGAGTTGTTCGGCCAAGTGCAGCACATGCTGACGGCTCGCCGCGCGGGCGGGACCCGGGAACGGAACCACAACCATTACCTCAAAGGCTCTCTGTGGTGTCACCGCTCCCATCAGCGCCTCATGATCATGAGGGGCAAGAGCCACACCGGAGACCTGTACTTCTACTACTTCTGCCAAGGCCGCCAGAGCCACACGTGCGACTTGCCGTACCTGCCCGTCGCACGCGTCGAGGCGGCCGTGGTGAACGCTTATTCCACCATCGCCCTGCCAGCGGAACTCCGCGCCCGCATCACATCCCGCGTGGACGAAACGATGACGGCCTCAGCCACGATCAACGCCGACATGCGCAAGCGGATCTCTGCCGAACTCAAACGGCTCGGGTCCCAGGAAGACCGCTTCCTCGACCTCATCGGAGACGCCGACTGGCCGCAGGAGAAGATCGCCGCCCGTCTCCGCGCCATCCGCGACGAGCGCACCCGCATCGCCCGACAGCTCGACGACATGAACCGCCCCGACGCCGACACCGGCCGTGACACCCTCGCCTACCTAACGGGCCTGCTCGCCGACCCCCAGGAGCTGTACCGGCAGGCCGGCAAGCGCGCACGCCGCGTGCTGAACCAAGCCTTCTTCCAGCGCCTGTACCTCGACGCCGACGAGGACGGCCCGTATGTGGCGTCCGACGAGCTGACCGGCACCGTGGCGCCCCTCGTCGAGGTGGCCCGACGACCAGGCCCGAACGGGCCGGACAACGAAAACGGCGCCACCCCTGAGGGTGGCGCCGTTACACCTGCGGGCCTTCTCCGTACCGCGCTCTATGGCGCGGGTTCGAGTAAGCACGCAATGGTGGAGATGGCGGGAATCGAACCCGCGTCCTGTGGTGCGGAACCAGGGCTTCTCCGAGCGCAGTCCGCTGTGCTTTTCTCGGCCCCGGCAGTCACGCGGACAAGCCGCCGACGGGCCCAGCCACTGTGAGATTTCCCGCTGGGCCCCGTGGCCGGGCCTAGCGGTTGAGTCCCCTGAATGATGCCAGGATCCGGGTCGGGAACACTCCCGGGCTGACACTCCGCAGAGTCTTCGCTAGCTGCTAATTAGGCAGCGAGAGCGAAGGCGGAGGAATCGCGCTTGGAATTGGCGATTATTGGTTTCGGCATATGGTTAACGAGATCATTGCCGCTTCCTCGGCTCGCTTCCCCTGCTTCGACATCCCCAGTCGAAACCGATCATCCCCATGTGGTGTTTTCAAGGTGCACGCCGGTGGAACCCGAGGGATCCAGCCGGTGGTGCTGAGCCCATCGTACGGGATCAGCGCTCGCGGCGGCCACCGTATTCCCGCCGGTCACCCGGTGGCGCCAACGGAAAGCGGGCCTACCCGGAGCCTGCCCGGGACCCACCGAGGGCCTGCCGAGGGCCTCAGCCGCCGCGCTGCTTCCGCCGCGCCGCCGACACCGCCCGGTCCGTCTCGCGCCGGTCCTGCCGCTCCCGCAGCGACTGCCGCTTGTCGTACTCCTTCTTGCCCTTGGCCACCGCGATCTCGACCTTGACCCGGCCGTCCTTGAAGTACAGGGCGAGAGGGACCACGGTGTGGCCCGTCTCCTGCGACTTCTGGTCGATCTTGTCGATCTCGGCCCGGTGCAGCAGCATCTTCCGCTTGCGGCGCGCCGTGTGGTTGGTCCACGTGCCCTGCGTGTACTCGGGGATGTGGACGTTGTAGAGCCACGCCTCGTCCCCTTCGAGCGTGGCGAAGCCGTCGACGAGCGAGGCGCGGCCCAGCCGCAGCGACTTCACCTCGGTGCCGGTGAGCACCAGCCCCGCCTCATAGGTGTCGAGAATGTGGTAATCGTGCCGCGCCTTCTTGTTCTGCGCGATCATCTTGCGACCGGTCTCTTTAGCCATAGCCGGGCCATTGTCCCACTAGGAGGGGGCCGCGAGGCCAGCGAATACCTCGCGGCTGTCGGCGACCGGGTCCTGCCCCGGGGGCACCTGGACGTCGGGCGTGATGCCCTTGCCGTCCACCGTACGGCCGTCCGGCAGCCGGTAGTGCCCGACGGTCAGCTCGGCCACCGATCCGTCCGCGAGCGTGCTGGGCATCTGCACGGAGCCCTTGCCGAAGGTCCGCGAGCCTATGACGACGGCCCGGCCGCGGTCCTGGAGCGCCCCTGAGAGCATCTCGGCCGCGCTCATCGTGCCGCCGTCGACCAGCACCACCAGCGGCACCTGGGTGTCGCCGCCGCTGCGCGCGTACAGCGCCTGCTGCCGGCCGTTGACGTCATAGGTGGCGACCAGCCCGCCGTCGAGGAAGACCGACGCCGTGGCGACCGCCTCCTCGACCAGGCCGCCGGAGTTGCCGCGCAGGTCCAGCAGGACGCCCCGGTCGGAGCCGCGCACGGCCTGCTCGACCTGCCGCCCGACCCCCTTGGTGAAGGCGTCGATCTTTATGTCGGTGGGACCGTCCGCGTGCCGGGTGACGGTGACCGCGTCCGTGGCCAGGTCCGCCCGGCGCAGGCGCACCGACCAGGCGCGCTCGCCCCGGCGGACGCCGAGCGTGACCGGGCTGCCCGGCACGTTGTCCCCGCGCAGGTCCGCGACGACCTCAGTGACCGGCAGCCCGGTGCACCGGACGTCGTCGATCGTGGCCAGGACGTCGCCGGCGAGCAGTCCGGCCCGGGCGGCGGGGCTGCCCTTCTGGACCTCGGCCACCTGGATACGTCCGTCGTCGATCCGCCGGACCGACAGGCCCACGCCCACGTACCGGCCCTCCAGCGCCTGCTGGAAGCCCGCGAACTCCCGGGCGGTGTAGAAGGACGACCAGCGGTCGCCGCTGCGGCTGACCATCCGCCGTACCGCGGCCGGGCCGATCTTGCCCTGGGCGATCTCCCGGGCGATGCGGGCCGGGCCGAGGGGGGTGCTGCCGCCGCCGGAGTGGGCGGGGGCGCTCCTGGTGCCCTTGGCGGGCGCGGCGGTCGGGCCGACGGTGCGGGGCGGGGCGCCGCGGTCGGCGTACTCCTCGCCGACGGGGGCGGCCTCGATCCGGGCGCCCTGCGCGCGGCGGGCCTGGGCGCCGGTCTCGGCCAGGCTGCCGGCCGCCGCACCGCCCGCCAGCATCGTGCTGAACACCAATGTCAAGGTGGCCCCGCGGCGCCAGCGGCGGGGCGTCCCGAACAGCGACGGGCCGGACATGGCGGGAAGTCTAGGGCAGAACCGGGACGCGTACGGAAGGATCCGCCCACCCCGTACCGTCATCGGCGGCGACCTGAGCGGGTACGCCGCAGGTCACGGCGCCGGCCGGGTCCGGCCGGCGCCGCCGGATCACACCTTCAGGTAACGCCGCAGCGCGATGAACGCCGCGAGCGCGGGCATCAGCACGCCGATCAGCAGCACGAGCGGCAGCACCTGCACCACCGGGCCCCAGCCGAGGAAGGACACCAGCGGGATCTTCTGCTGGAGCTTCAGGCCCGCGTCGATGAGGAAGTACCGCCCGCCGAGCAGCATCACGCAGGCCAGCCCGGCGCCGACCAGGCCGGCGAAGGCCGCCTCCATGATGAACGGCATCTGGATGTAGAAGCTGGACGCGCCGACCAGCCGCATGATGCCGGTCTCCCGGCGGCGGCTGAAGGCGGACACCCGCACGGTGTTGACGATCAGCAGCATGGCGACGGTGAGCATGAACGCCAGCACCACGTAGGCGACCCGGGTCATGCCGTTGAGGAGGTCGAAGAGGTTCTGCAGCACCTTGCGCTGGTCCTCGACCGACTGCACGCCCTTGCGCCCGGTGAAGGCGCTGGCGACCACCTCGAACTTCGTCGGGTCCTTCAGCTTGACCCGGTAGTTCTGCTGCATCTGGTCCGGAGTGACCGCGTTGACCAGCGGGTTGCCCTTGAACTGCTCCTTGTAGTGCGCGTACGCCTGCTCGGCCGACTCGAAGTAGACCTTCTCCACGACCGGCAGCTTCTTCAGGTCGGAGAGGATCTGCGCCTTCTGGTCGTCGGTCACCGCGCCCTGCGCGCAGCTGGGCGTGCTGCTCGCGTCGGCCTTGTTGCACATGTAGATGGTGACCTCGACCTTGTCGTACCAGTAGCCCTTCATCGCGTCGACCTGCTTGTTGGCGAGAAGGGCGCCGCCGGTGAGGGCGAGCGAGAGCGCCACCGAGATGATGACCGCGAAGGTCATCGTGAGGTTGCGGCGGAGACCGACGCCGATCTCCGACAGGACGAACTGGGCGCGCATGGGGGTCGGGGTCCTTTCGGGAAGGGTGCGGGTGCGAGCGGGTCGACGGGGGGAACAGCGGCCGGGGTCCCGGAGGACCTAGTGCTGGTAGCCGTAGACACCGCGCGACTGGTCGCGTACCAGTCGCCCCTTCTCCAGTTCGATGACGCGCTTGCGCATCTGGTCGACGATGTTCTGGTCGTGGGTGGCCATCACCACGGTGGTGCCGGTGCGGTTGATCCGGTCCAGCAGGCGCATGATGCCGACCGAGGTCTGCGGGTCGAGGTTTCCGGTCGGCTCGTCGGCGATGAGGAGCATCGGCCGGTTGACGAACGCCCGCGCGATGGCCACGCGCTGCTGCTCACCGCCGGACAGCTCGCCGGGCATGCGGTCGTCCTTGCCGGCCAGGCCGACCAGGTCGAGCACCTCGGGGACGGTCTTGCGGATCGTGCCGCGCGGCTTGCCGATGACTTCCAGGGCGAACGCCACGTTCTCCGCGACGGTCTTGTTCGGCAGCAGCCGGAAGTCCTGGAAGACGGTGCCGAGTTGGCGCCGCATCTGGGGGACCTTCCAGTTGGACAGGCGGGCCAGGTCCTTGCCCAGGACGTGCACCATGCCGGTGTCCGTGCGCTCTTCGCGCAGGATCAGGCGGAGGAAGGTCGACTTGCCGGAGCCCGACGACCCCACCAGGAAGACGAACTCCCCCTTCTCGATCTCCAGAGAGACGTCCCGCAGGGCGGGGCGGTTCTGCTTGGGGTAGGTCTTGGTGACGCTGTCGAATCGAATCACGTTGGCACCAGGGTCGAAGTTTCGATGGGGTCTCGATAGGGGATGTGGGGGCGAGACTACGCGAACGAACGGAGGGCGCGCAGTCGCGGCCGCGGGTTGGTGGCCGGGGCCACAGGGCTTATCCGGGCAAACCCGTCATGACCCCCTCCCGCACCGCCGCGATGGGACTTTCCCGTCCGGGTTGCGAGACACGCGCGGCTGGGGTAGAAGCCGCACCACGCCCGACCGCGGGGGTCGGGGCCGGGGCGCGAACGGGACGATTCCGGCCCGAGTTCTCGCCCCCGGGGCGCCCGGGGCGGCGAAACCTGGCAGCATGGAGACAAGGGCATCGGAAAGAGCAGAGGTCAGGTGTACGCCGACGTACACGGGAGTATCACCGGCCGGCTCGGGAACAATGTGGTGACCGGGGGCGTTCACCGGGCGGAGGAGGAGATCGCCATGACGTGCGACCGACTGGTGTGTGCCAACTGCGCCGGCCCCGTGAGCGAAGGCCGCTGCCCGGTGTGCCGTGCCAACCGGGCCCGCCTGGAGCAGGAGGGCGGCTGGTCCTCCATATCCCCCGCGGCCCTCATCACCCTTCTCCTGACCCTCTTGGCCGTGGCCCTCGTCGTGGAGCACGCGACGGCCTGACCGAGGGCCTTTTTCGCGCCGTGGAAACAGCGGAAGGCGGGTCCGGGAAGATCTTCCCGGACCCGCCTTCGTGCTGCTGCGGTGGTGCGGTGGTGCGTGGGTGGAGCTGCGATCAGGCCGCCGTGCCGGCGCCGCCGTTGCCGCCGATGAAGCGCGGGCTGAGGCGGAAGCCGATGCCGCCCGCGATCAGGGTCGCGGCGCCGATGATCATGAAGGTGGTGCCGTTGGAGCCGGTCTCGGCGAGCTGCGAGGTCGGCTGACCCTGCTGGACCTGCTGGTTGTTGTCGGTGCTGGCGTTGTTGCCGCAGTCGACACTGTCGCCGGTCAGGGTGCAGGTGTTGTCGTTCCCGCCGGAGGTCGAGGAGCCGCCGGTCGAGGACGAGCCGCCCGTGGTCGAGCCGCCGGAGCTGGAGGAGCCACCCGTCGAGGAGGAACCACCCGTGGTCGAGCCACCGGTCTTGCCACCCGTGGTCGAGCCGGTTGTGTCGCCGCCCGTCGAGTCGCCACCCGTGATCAGGCCGCCGCCCGAGCTGTTGCCACCCGTGATCAGGCCGCCGCCCGAGGTCGAACCGTCGGTCGTGCTACCGCCGGACGTCGAACCGTCGGTCGTACTACCGGACGTGGAGCCGTCCGAGGTGTTGCCGCCAGAGGTCGAACCGTCCGAGGTGTTGCCACCGGACGTCGAACCGTCGGACGTGTTGCCGCCAGAGGTCGAACCGTCCGAGGTGTTGCCACCGGACGTCGAACCGTCCGACGTGTTGCCCGCGTCGGTGCCGTTGGTCGCGGAGCCCTCGTCCGTGTGGCCGCCGATGAGGCCGCCCAGGAGGCCGCCGTCCTCGGAGGAGTTGTTCTGGACGGAGGTCGGGTTGCTGGCCGCCTCGGCCGCACCCACCGCCGTCAGGGAGGCGCCGGCCGCGATGATGGCCGCGGCCGTGATGCGCACGACACGAAGCCGTGTGTTGCGCTTTCTCATCTGTCAAGTACCCCCAGTAGAGATCTGCTTCGGGCCGCGCCGACGTACCGAGTCGGTGCTACTGGAGGGATCGGATGCGCTCTCCCCCGTACGCTCACGCCTCAAACGTGCGCAGGCCGCCAACACGGTCTCGGCTTTCACCGGACGCGTCAAGGCCATTAAGCACGCTATGGGTGAATTACCCGACAGTGTGCGGCACTTCTCCACAGCACTGTGACATCTCACGCCCCGGGGACACCCCGGCCTCCGCTCAGGCGTCGGCCTTCTCGCGGGACTTGCGCCACCGGATGCCCGCCTCGATGAACCCGTCGATGTCGCCGTCGAGCACGGACTGCGGGTTGCCGACCTCGTGCTCGGTGCGCAGGTCCTTGACCATCTGGTACGGGTGCAGGACGTACGAACGCATCTGGTTGCCCCAGGAGTTGCCGCCGTCGCTCTTGCCGAGCGAGTCCATCAGGGCCTGCTCCTCCTGCCGGCGGCGCTCGAGCAGCTTGGCCTGGAGGACGTTCATCGCGCTGGCCTTGTTCTGGATCTGCGAGCGCTCGTTCTGGCAGGAGACGACGATGCCGGTGGGCAGGTGGGTGATGCGCACCGCGGAGTCCGTGGTGTTGACGCCCTGGCCGCCGGGGCCGGAGGCGCGGTAGACGTCGACCCGCAGCTCGGACTCGTCGATCTCGACGTGGTCGGACTGCTCCACGACCGGCAGCACCTCGACGCCCGCGAAGGACGTCTGGCGGCGGCCCTGGTTGTCGAACGGCGAGATGCGCACCAGGCGGTGCGTGCCCTGCTCGACCGACAGCGTCCCGTACGCGTAGGGGGCGCGGACCACGAAGGTGGTGGACTTGATGCCCGCCTCCTCCGCGAAGGAGGTCTCGTAGATCTCCGTGGAGTAGCCGTGCCGCTCGGCCCAGCGCAGGTACATCCGCTGGAGCTGCTCGGCGAAGTCGGCCGCGTCCACGCCGCCGGCCTCGGCCCGGATGTTCACCAGCGCCTCGCGCGCGTCGTACTCGCCGGACAGGAGGGTGCGGACCTCCATCTCGTCCAGCGCCTTGCGCACGGCGTCCAGCTCGGACTCGGCCTCGGCCTTGGTGTCGGCGTCGTCCTCGGCCTCGGCGAGCTCGAAGAGCACCCCGAGGTCGTCGATGCGCCCGCGCAGGGTCTCGACCTTGCGCAGCTCCGCCTGGAGGTGGGAGAGCCGGCTGGTGACGCGCTGCGCGTTCTCCGGGTCCTCCCACAGCGAGGGGGCCGCGGCCTGCTCTTCCAGCGCGGCAATGTCGCCCCTCATCCGCTCCAGGTCGAGGACCGTCTCGATGGAGGTCATGGTGGAGGAGAGGGACTTCAGCTCTTCGGATACGTCGACGATCGCCACGGGGCCAAGCGTACCGGCTGGTCGGGTGATGAGCGGTTTTCGGTCGCCCCGGAGGCGGTCGAGGCCGATCCGGAGGCGGTCCGGGCTCGCCCCGGAGGCGGTCCGACGGTCCGGCCCGGCGCCGATCCCCCGGCCCGGCAGCACTGCGACGGCCCGCCCGCCGGGGGTCCCACGGCCCGGCCCGCCCGCGGCGGACCCCCTCTCAGACCTGCGCCGTCGCCCGCGCCAGCCGCCCCTGCGCGGTCAGCGCGAACAGTTCCAGCGACCGGGCGGAGCCCGCCGTGCCGAACGGCCCGCCGGGCGCCAGCGGCGCCGCCGAGCCCGAGATCTCGGCCTGGCCGCCGCCGGTGAACACGTAGAGGTGGCCGCCGACGGCCAGTGCCTCCGGCCGCCCGTCCTCGCCCGGGCTGTCGAGCCCGTCGACGACGCTCGACGGCCGCCACGCGCCGCCGGAGTAGGGCAGCCGCAGCACCGCGCCGTCGGCCTTGCGCACCACGAAGGCGTCGAGGCTGCCGTGCGCCCGGGAGACCAGCGCGGGCGCGGAGGCGATCCGGCCCGCCGTCGGCACCAGCGCCCAGGCGTTCCACCGCCCGCCGACCAGGGACGCGGTCACCAGGTCCCCGCCGACCCGGCCGACCAGGTCGATCCGCCCCGGCTGCGAGGACGCGGCGGCGGGCGCGGCGTCGAAGTGGGTGCGCTCGTCCACCTGGATCCAGGGCTGCCAGTACCCGGCGGACAGGGTGCGGCGGTAGAGCAGGCCGTCCGTGCCGAGCGCGAAGAGGTCGATCCGCCCGGGCGCGGCCGAGACCACCGCCGGGTCGCCGTCGACGCTTATCCCGGTGAGCTTGTGCCACGGACCGTAACCGGAGCCGTCCCGCACCACGTACCAGACGTTCTTGTCGGCGCCG
Source organism: uncultured Actinomycetota bacterium (assembly GCA_963756705.1). GTDB lineage: Bacteria > Actinomycetota > Actinomycetes > Streptomycetales > Streptomycetaceae > Actinacidiphila. The sequence continues at coordinate 778,462 of CAVWOS010000016.1, forward strand.
CGCGCGAAGACGTACGTGGACCCGCCCATCACCAGGGCGCGCGGGCCGCCGGTGAGGCGGACGCCGGCGGCCGGAGCGTTGTGGAAGGCGGACCAGCGGGGCAGCTCGACGGGGGCGCCGGTGCGGCCCTGCGGGGAGGCGGCGCCGGCGGTGGGCGCGTTCGGGGTGCCGTGGGTGGTGGCGGTGGGCGCGGGCGCGTCGTGGCCGTGGCCGGCCGGATCGGTGGTGGAGTGGCCGCCGTGGTCGGAGGACCCGGCCGAGGCGATGCCCCAGCCGCCGAGCCCGGCCACCGCGAGCGCCGCGGCGGCCGCGGCGGCGACCTTGAGCCGGCGCTGCCGGATCGCGTCGGCGACCGCGCGGTGCCGGGGGCTGGCGGGGCGGTCGGGCGCGGACGCACGGGGCTTCCCGGCGCGTGCGGCCCGCGCGGCCTGGCCGAAGCCGGCCAGTTCCTCCGCGGTGGGCAGCTTGATGCTGGTGTGGGTGTCGCGGCTGGAGTCGGGGGCGGCGCCCCGCACCAGGGGGACGGCGCCGCGCCGGCGGTCGCGCCCGTCGCCGAACGGCGGCGGGGTGAGCGGCTCGTCGTCCTCGTCGTCGTAGTCGTACAGGTCGGCGTCCCCGCCGTCGCCGGGCATCGTGACGTCCAGCACGGGCAGCCCGGCCAGGCCCGGCAGCATGTCGCGCAGCCGCGCCCCCAGCTCCCCCGCCGTCAGCCGGGAGGCGGGCGCCTTGGCCAGGCACTGCGCGAGCACCTGCCACAGGTCGTCGGGCAGTCCGGGCAGCACCTCGACGGTCTCGGTGACGTGGCGGCGCAGCACCGCCCCGGGGTGCCCGCCGCCGAACGGGGTGAATCCGGCGAGCAGTTCGTACAGCACCGTGGCCAGCGCGTAGATGTCGACGGAGGCGCGCGGCGGCAGGCCCTCGATGATCTCGGGGGCGAGGTAGTCGGGGGTGCCGATGATCCGGGTGGCGCGGGTGCGGCGCGGGGAGTCGACCAGGCGGGCGATGCCGAAGTCGGTGAGCAGGGCGGGCGGGGCGCCGCCGGGTCCGGGCGGGGCGGCGGAGTCCAGCAGCACGTTCTCGGGTTTGACGTCGCGGTGCACGACGCCGGCGGCGTGGGCGGCGGCCAGCCCGTCGGCCACGTCGGCGGCGATGGCGACGGCCGCCTCGGGCACCAGGCGGCGCTCGCGCTCCAGCCGGGAGCGCAGGTCGGTGCCGCGCACCAGGTCCATCACCAGGGCGAGGTCGCTGCCGTCGACGACGAGGTCGCGGATGCCGACGATGTGCCGGTGGTCGAGGGAGAGCAGGGCCGTGCGCTCCTGCACGAAGCGGCCGACGAGATCCTGGTCGGAGGCGAGGTCCTCGCGCAGCAGCTTGATGGCGACCGGGCCCTCGGGGCCCTCGCCGAGCCACACCGTCCCGGCGGATCCCCGCCCGAGCACCTGGTGGGCGGTGTACCGGCTGCCGATCTTCCTGGCCAAGACTGCTCCGACTCCTCCGCGGTCCGTCGCTCGCCGCACGCGGGTCCGCCGCGACGGCCCGTCGGCCGCTCGACCCGTTTCCCACCGCGTGCACGGGTCGAAACGGCTCCGCGCCGCCCGGCGTTGCCTTGTGTTGGCGACAAAACTACGCGGGTCAGCGCCTGTTCGGGGGACCGGAGACGGGTGAGGGGGTGTTCTTGCGGAGAAATCACCCTCCGGAAGTCGACAAATCCCCACGGTGAGCGGCCGATCGGGGCGCGGGAGGCGCGAACGGGGGGTGGCGCGGCGGGTGCGAACGGCGGACGGCCCGCCGTTCGGCGGGCCGTCCCCTCGCTGCAGATCGCGGTCGGACCGACGTCAACTGCCTTCAGTTGCGGGCCCGTTGCGGCCGCTCCCGTCCACCGCTCCCGGCCGGGCCCTCAGTTGCCGTCGGAGCCGCCGCCCGAGTCGCCGGTGATCGCGGAGATCTTGTCCCACGCGGTGTTCACCCAACTCGACGTGGCGTCCCACAGGTTGCGGGTGCTGTGCACCCAGTCGGGCAGCGGCGTGGTGTACCAGACGATCACGAAGACGACGACGAGGACGAGGACCACCGTCAGGCAGCCCTTGAGGCACCCCAGGCCCGGGATCTTCACCGGGTTGGCGCTGCGGCGCGGCTCGCGCGGGGCGCGCCCGCGGTCGGGTTCCGCGACCGGCGCGGGCGGGCGCTGCGGCTCGTAGCGCGCGGGGCGCTGCGGCTCGTACCCCTGCGGCTGCGGGTAGCGGGGCTGGTGCTGCTGCGGGTAGCCGTAGCCCTGGCCGCGGCCCGGCGCGCCGCCCTGCGGCGGGTACGGCTGTCCGGGGCGGCCGCCACCGTACTGCTGGCCCTGCTGCCCGTGCTGGCCCTGGCGGCCCTGCTGGCCGCCGTAACCCTGCTGGGGCTGCTGCGGCTGGGGCCGGCGGACCGGGGGCCGGAACAGCGGGTCCATCTCCGGCGCGACGGGGCGCATCTCGGTCTGGTCGTTGCGCCGCCGGGCCGCGTCGAGCTGCGACTCCCACGGGTGCGGGCCCTGCGCCTGCGGCGGGCCCTGGGGCTCCTGCGCGGTCGGCAGCACCCGGGTGCTGTCGGCGGCCCCGGCCGGCGGCGCCTGCCCGCCGCCGGGCAGCACGCTGGTGACCGCGTTCGGGTCGTGGGCCGCGCTGCCGGAGGGCAGCACCTGGGTGGTGTTCGACGAGGAGTCCGCGCCGCCCCCGGTGCCGGGGACGGGCGCCGGATCGGCCTCCGGGGCCAGCAGCGCGCCCACGCCGAGCGCCGCCTCCGCCTCGGCGGGGCTGGCGTGCGCGCCCACTCCGGCGGCCACCACCCGCAGCGCGCGGGCGAGGTTCTCGGCGCCGGGGCGCTGCGCGGGGTCCTTGCGCAGGCAGCGCTCGATCACCGTCCACAGCGGCTCGGGCACGTTGCCGGGCCGCTGCGGGGTGTCGTTGAGGTGGCGCTGGAGCACCTCGATGGCGCTGTCGCCGCGGAACGGGGCCTGCCCGGTGACCAGTTCGTACAGCAGCACGCCCGCGCCGTAGATGTCCACCGCCGACGTCTGCGGGCGGCCCTGGGCGGACTCGGGCGCCACGTAGGCGGGGGTGCCCACGAACTCGTGGGTGCGGGTGACGCCGGGCGAGTCGGCCAGCCGCGCGATGCCGAAGTCGGTGAGCATCGGATGCATGCGCTCGGCGCCGTCCTCGCCCGTCACTGTGGCGAGGAGCACATTGGCCGGTTTCAGATCCCGGTGCACCACGCCGTCGGCGTGGCTGGCGGCGAGCGCGTCGGCGACGCCGGCGGTGAGCAGGGAGGCGCCGATCGCGCTGAAGGGGCCGTTCTCCCGCAGGTAGCGGTGCAGATCGGGGCCGTCGACGAGATCCATGACCAGGGCCAGCAGGTCGCCCTCGACGACGAGGTCGCGGACCCGGACGATGTTGGGGTGGCGCAGCCGCAGCAGCACCGAGCGCTCGCGCAGGAAGCGCATCACGACGTCCGGGTCGCCGGCCAGCTCCTCCTTGAGCACCTTGACCGCGACCGCGCTGCCTTCCTCGTCGCGCACCTGGCCGCGCCAGACCGTGCCCGTGGCGCCGCGTCCCAGCGGCTCCTGGAGGAGGTATTTGCTGCCTACCGGCCGCACGTCATGCGCTCCCTGCTTGCGTGATGGCTCATCGGGTCCGATCCGGCCAGCCTAGAGCCTGGGCCGTCGGAGTGCCCGATTCCTCGGTAGGACGCCGGTCGCGGGTCTCTGGTTGCCGTGGCCGTCACCCCCGCGGGGGCGGGGCGCGCGGCCGTGGTGCGCGGGCGCGCGCCGGTGCGCCGGGCGATCAAGTGCGCTCCCGGCGCCGCTGGGCCCCGGCGGCGGCCGGCGGCCGGGCTCCCGACCTGCGCCCTTCGACGGCCGCTTGGCGAGGGAGTACGGTCTCTGGCCGGTCCGTCAAGATCGCCGGAGGCGGTACCGTCAACGGAGTGTCAGCCGCGGGTGGGAGGATGCCTCCGTACGGTCTCGGCGGACGAACGACGGGGGACCGCCGGCCGTGCCTGGGACACGTGGTTTCGCCACGTGGGTCACGTGCTGTGCGTACATGTACGTCGACGCGGCCCGTGCGTGGGCGGGGAGGGACTCCCCGCCGTGCGTCCGGGCCCGGGGAGAAGGGACCGCGGACGAGATGCAGATCCGGCTGACCGTCCTCGGGCCGCGCAGCGGCCGGGGAACCCGCGGCTGCGACGTGCTCATCACCGCGCCCGCCGGCACCGTGCTCGGCACCGTGGCCGGCGCGCTGGCCTCCGCCGCCGGCGCGGCCCAGCCCGGCGGCCGGTCCGCGGGCGCCTCCGTGGTGCTCTTCGCGGGCACCGGGCGGCTCGCCCCCGAGGCGGTGCTGGGCGTGCCGCCGCTGGTGGACGGCGCGCTGATCTCCCTGCACGCGCCCGCCGAGCAGTACGGCGACCACGGCCAGTACGGCCGCTTCGGGCAGTACGGCGCCCCGCCCGCGGACCTGGCCGCGCTGCACGTGGTGGGCGGGCCGGACGCGGGCGGTGTTCATCTGCTGCAGGGCGGGCAGGCCCGGATCGGGCGGTCGGCCGACGCGGACGTGCCGCTCGACGACCCGGACGTCTCGCGGCTGCACTGCGAGGTGGCCGTCGGGCCGGAGGGCGGGATCACCGTCACCGACCTCGGCTCCACCAACGGCACGCTGCTGGCCGAGCATCTGGTCGGCGAGCGCCCGGTGCCGCTGCCCCCGGGCGCCCTGCTGCACATCGGCGAGTCCACGCTGCGGCTGGCACCGGCCGGCGCGCCCGCCGCGCCGCCGCTGGCGACCGCCCCCGACAACGACGGCCACCTGCACGTGGCCCGGCGGCCGGAGGGATACGAGCCGACGGGTTCGGCCTCGGGTTCGGCCTCGGCTTCGGCTTCGGCGGAGGGCTGGTCGTACGAGCGGCCGGCCCGTCCGGAGCGGGGGCCCGCCGGGCGGGGCGAGCAGGCGTATCCCCCGGGCGCGGAGGCCGTGACGTACGGGCGGGGCTTCGGCGCCGGGGACGGGCCGCACGGCTCGGGTTCCGGTGGCGGTTCCGTTTCCGGCGCGGGTCTCGGTGCGGGCGCCGGTGCCGCGGCGGGTTTCGGTACGGGTCCCGGTGACGGGGCGGGCGGCGAGGGCGGCGGGCGGCGGGCCACCGGCGAGCGGCCGCGGCGCGGGGTCGGCGAACCGCCGGCGCGGGGCGGCGTGGTCGGCGCGATAGGCGCGTGGGCGCGTCGGCTGGCGACCGGGCGCGGGCCCGGCGGAGGCCCCGACGAGTGCGACGACGGCGAGGCCGAGGTGCTGCGCGAGCGCTGGCCCGACCCGGCGGCGGTGCTGCTCACCGCGCTCGGCCCGGGGCCGCGGCTGTGGGAGCGCGGCCCGGACCACCCGGACGCACTGACCGTGCGCCTGGGCACCGCCGACCTGCCCGCGTGGGACGGCTCCCAGGTGCTGCCCGGCGTGCCCTGCACGGTGGACCTGCGCGCCCCGCGGACCTCGGGTCTCACGCTGGCCGGGCCCCGGCCGCGGCTGTCCGGGCTGGCCCGGGCCGTGCTGGCCCAGCTGTGCGCGCTGCACTCCCCGACCACCTTGGAGGTGGTGCTGGTCAGCGCCGACCGGACCCGGGCGGCCGACCAGCGCACCGAGGAGTGGTCCTGGCTCAACTGGCTCCCGCACCTGCGCCCCGCGCACGGCCAGGACTGCCGCCTGCTGCTGGCCTTCGACCGCGACCAGGTCGAGGCCCGGGCCGGCGAACTCGCGCGACGCCTGGAGGCCGGCCCGCTGGGCGCGGCCTGGGCGTCGGCCGACGAGGCGGCGGTGGCCTCGGCCGCGGCCGCCTACGAAGGGCCCTTCACCCTCCTCGTCCTGGACGGCGACCCCGGCTCCCCCGGTCTGCGCGAGGCCCTGGCCCGCATCGCGGCCGCCGGGCCCTCCGTCGGCGTCCACGCGCTGTCCCTGGTCTCCCCCGGCGACCGGCCCGTGCTGGAGCACGGCGTGACGGCCCGCCTGTCCGGCGACGTGGCGACCACGCTCCAGGTGACGGCGACCGGAGCTGCCGGCGCTACTGCCGAGGCCGGCGGGCCGGGCGCGGCCTTCGCGGTGGCCGGCGAGCACCTCGACCCGGGCGCGGCCGGGCGGCCCGCCCCCGCGGGGCCGGAGGCTGCCGCGGGCGGCGGGGAGGCGGCGGGCGGGAACGAGATCGTGGTGGACGCGGTGTCCTCCGCCTGGGCCGAGCACTTCGCACGGGCGCTGGCGCCACTGCGCGAGGGCGGCTCGGTGGCGGATGTGCCCTCGCGGCACGCGCTGCCCGCGACCGTACGGCTGCTGGACGAGCTGGACCTGGCCTTGGCCACCCCCGCGCGGATCGCCTCGCGGTGGGGGGACGCGCAGACCGCGGTGGCCAGCGCGGCGGCGGTGATCGGGGTCGGGTCGGGCGGCCGGGTGGCCGTGGACCTCGTCGCCGAGGGGCCGCACGCCATGGTCGGCGGGGCGCCGGGCGCCGGGAAGACGGAGCTGCTGCGCGCGCTGGCCGCCTCCCTGGCCGCGGGCGAGCGGCCGGACCGGCTGGCCCTGGTGCTGGTGGACGGCGCCGGCACCGAGCACGGCGAGGGGCTGGTCTCCTGCGCCGACCTGCCGCACGTGTCGACGCACCTGGTGGCCTCCGACCCGCTGCGGATGCGGGAGTTCGCGCAGGCGCTGACGGCCGAGCTGAAGCGGCGGCGCGAGGTGCTGGGCGAGGAGGACTTCGGCGCCTGGCACGCCCGCCGGACGGTCGGGCTGAGGCTGCCGCACCAGGGCGGACGGGCGGCGGGTGCCGCGGGCTCGGCCGAGCCGTTCCTGCCCCGGCTCGTGGTGCTGGTCGACGACTTCGACGCGCTGGTCGCGCCCGGCCTGGGCAGTCCCGGACGGCCCGCGGCCGGCAGCGTGGTACGGGCGCTGGAGGCGGTGGCGCGGGAGGGCGAACGGCTGGGCGTCCACCTCTTCGCCACCACCGGCCGCCCGGAGCGCACCGCGGGCACGGACGCGGACGAGCGGGCCCGGCTGCGGATCGCGCTGCGCATGCCGGACCCGGAGTCGGCCGCGCTGCTGGTGCACGTCGAGGACCCGGCCGGGCTGGACGACGCGCTGCCCGGACGCGGCTACCTGCGTCGCCCCGGCGGCGCCGTCACGGCCTTCCAGACCGCGCGGGTCAGCGCCCGCATCCCGCGGACCGCGACGCTGCGGCCGACCGTCGTCCCGCTGGAGTGGGAGCGGATGGGCGACCCGCCGGCCCGGCGCCAGGTGCGGGAGTTGGGCAACGGCCCGACCGATCTGGCGCTGCTGGCCAGCGCGTTGCAGCGGGCGGCGGAGAACCAGCCGGAGGAGCGGGTGGCCGACGGCGGCCCGGGGACGGCCGGTTCGGCCTCCGCGGCTCCGGCCGCGCCGCTCATCTAGCGCGCGGCTCTTCCGGGGCGTCCGGCTCCACCGGCTCGTCCGGCCCGCCCTCGCGGGGCCGGCCGGTTCTGCTCCTCCTGGCGACATCATTGCGCCGCCGCCCGCGGGGCTGTTCGGGCTGCCGGTCCCGGCGGGCGGGGTCCGTACGGCGCGGTGCCGTACGGACCCCGTCCCGGATCCGTCCTAGTGGTGCGTGCGCAGCAGCGTGCGGAAGGTCCGCATCGCCACCGACAGGCTCGCCAGGTCGAACTCCTCCGAGCCCTGGATCTCCTCCAGCGTGGTGCGGGCCCGGCCGACCAGCCCGGAGTTGCGCTCCTCCCACGCCTTGTAGCGCCGCTCGGGCGTCGCGCCGTCCTCACCGGCCCGCAGCACGTCGCCGGTGAGCGCCGCGTGCGCCGCGAACAGGTCCTCGCGGATGGCGGCCCGGGCCATCGACTGCCAGCGGTCGTCGCGCGGCAGCTGGATGATCCGGTCGAGCAGCTGGGTGATCTGGAGCCGGTCGGCGAGGTCGAAGTAGACCTCGGCGACGTCCAGCGGCTGCTTGCCGGTGCGGGCGGCCACGTCCACGATGTCCAGCGCGGGGAACGCCGAGGACAGCCCGGCCACCCGGATCGCCAGGTCCTCCGGCACCCCCGCTCGGGCCAGCTGGTCGCGCACCGACTCGTACCACTCCATGTCGGCGCCGCGCAGCAGCTTCGGCAGCTGGGACCAGACGGCCGCGACCCCTTCGGCGAAGAAGTCGATGGTCTCGGCGATCTGGAGCGGCTGCATGCGGTTGTTGAGCAGCCAGCGGGTGGCCCGCTCGACCAGCCGCCGCGAGTGCAGCCGGATCTGCGTCTGCACCTCGCCGTCCACGGTGTTGTCCAGCGCCTCCACCTCGTCCCAGATCGCGCCGAGGTCGAAGATCGCGCGGGCCGCGGTGTGCGCGCGCACGATCTCCTCGGTGGTGGCGCCGATCTCCTCGCGGAAGCGGTGCAGGAAGGTGGTGCCGCCGGTGTTGATCGTGTCGTTGACCAGCAGCGTGGTCACGATCTCGCGGTGCAGCGCGTGGTTGTCGATCTGCGGCCCGAACCTCTCGCGCAGCGGCACCGGGAAGTAGGCGTGCAGCAGGGTGCGCAGGTAGGGATCGTCGGGCAGCTCGGTGTGGATCAGCTCCTCGGCCACCGTGATCTTGGCGTAGGCGAGCATCACCGCCACCTCGGGCTGGGTCAGCCCCTGGCCGCCGGCCGCCCGCTCCTTGATCTGCCGGTCGCTGGGCAGGAACTCCAGCGCGCGGTCCAGCTGGCCGTCGCGCTCCAGCCGGCGGATGAAGCGCTGGTGGGCGTGGAGCAGGCTGGTGGTCTGCGCCATGCTGTTGGCCAGCGCCACGTTCTGCGCGTAGTTGTTGCGCAGCACCAGGTCGCCCACCTCATGGGTCATCTCGGCCAGCAGGCTGTTGCGCTGCTTGACCGTCAGATCACCGTCGGTGACGCTGCTGTTGAGCAGGATCTTGATGTTGACCTCGTGGTCGGAGGCGTCCACGCCGGCGCTGTTGTCGATCGCGTCGGTGTTGATCCGTCCGCCGGCGGCGTCCGGGCCGCCGGAGCGGGCGAACTCGATCCGGCCGAGCTGGGTGAAGCCCAGGTTGCCGCCCTCGCCGACCACCTTGACGCGCAGGTCGGTGCCGTTGATGCGGATCGCGTCGTTGGCCTTGTCGCCGACGTCCGCGTGCGTCTCGCTGGACGCCTTGACGTACGTGCCGATGCCGCCGTTCCACAGCAGGTCCACCGGGGCCTTGAGGATGGCCTTCATCAGCTCGGCCGGGGTGAGCTTGGGCGCGGTGGACTCGATGCCGAGCGCCGCCCGCACCTGCGCGCTGACCGGGATGGCCTTGGCGGTGCGCGGGAACACGCCGCCGCCGGAGGAGATCAGCGAGGTGTCGTAGTCGGCCCAGGAGGAGCGCGGCAGCTCGAACATCCGGCGGCGCTCGGCGTACGAGGTCGCGGCGTCCGGCTTGGGGTCGAGGAAGATGTGCCGGTGGTCGAACGCGGCCACCAGCCGGATGTGCTCCGACAGCAGCATGCCGTTGCCGAACACGTCACCGGACATGTCGCCGATGCCGACGACCGTGAAGTCCTCTTCCTGCGTGTTGTGGCCCATCTCCCGGAAGTGTCGTTTCACCGACTCCCAGGCGCCCGAGGACGTGATGGCCATCTTCTTGTGGTCGTAGCCGACCGAGCCGCCGGAGGCGAAGGCGTCCCCGAGCCAGAACCCGTAGGAGACGGCCACCTCGTTGGCGATGTCGGAGAACGACGCGGTGCCCTTGTCGGCCGCCACCACCAGGTAGGTGTCGTCCTCGTCGTGCCGCACCACGTTCCTGGGCGGGACGACCTCGCCGCCCACCAGGTTGTCGGTGATGTCCAGCAGGCCGGAGATGAAGGTCTTGTACGAGGCGATGCCCTCGGCCAGCCACGCGTCGCGGTCGGCGGCCGGGTCGGGCAGCCGCTTGCCGACGAAGCCGCCCTTGGCGCCCACCGGCACGATCACCGTGTTCTTCACCATCTGCGCCTTGACCAGGCCCAGCACCTCGGTGCGGAAGTCCTCGCGCCGGTCGGACCAGCGCAGACCGCCGCGGGCCACCTTGCCGAACCGCAGGTGCACGCCCTCCACCCGCGGCGAGTACACCCAGATCTCGTACGCGGGGCGGGGCGCGGGCAGGTCCGGGATGGCCTGCGGGTCGAACTTCATCGACAGGTACGGGTGCGGGGTCCCGTCCTCGGCGCGCTGGAAGAAGTTCGTGCGCAGCGTGGCCTTGATCAGGGTGAGGAAGGAGCGCAGGATGCGGTCCTCGTCCAGGCTGGCGACCTGGTCCAGGGCGCCGTCCAGCTCCTCCAGGATGCCGTCGGTCAGCTCGCTGCCGGCCTTCTGGTGGTCCGGGGAGAGCCGGGCCTGGAAGAGGTTGACCAGCAGCCGGGTGGTGTGGACGTTGGTGCGGAGGGTGTCCTCCATGTAGTCCTGGCTGAAGGTCGAACCGGCCTGCCGCAGGTACTTGGCGTAGGCGCGCAGCACCATCGCCTGCCGCCAGTCCAGACCGGCACGCAGCACCAGGGAGTTGAAGCCGTCGTTCTCCGCGCGGTCGGTCCAGGTGGCGGCGAACGCCTCCTGGAAGCGGTCGCGGGCGTCGTCGCCGAGCTCCCCCAGCGCCGGGTCCAGCCGTAGCCCGAAGTCGTAGACCCACGCGCGGGACTGGTCGTAGCGGCGCAGCTCGTACGGCCGCTCGTCGACGACCTCCACGCCGAGCCGCTGGAGCACCGGCAGCACCGCCGACAGCGAGACCGGGCCGCCGGTGCGGTAGATCTTGAACCGCCGCTCGTTGGGCGCGGCCCCGACCGGCTCGTAGAAGTTGAGGGTGAAGTCGTCCTCGCCCAGGCCCTCGATGTGCTGGAGGTCGGCGACCGCGGCGCGCGGCGCGAAGTCGGCCCGGTAACCGTCGGGGAAGGCGTCGGCGTAGCGGCGGGTCAGCTCCGCGGCCCGCTCCTCGCCGCACTCGGCGTTGAGCGCCTCGGCGAAGCCGTCCGCCCACGAGCGGGCGGCGGCCGTCAGCCGGCTCTCGATCCGCTCCACGTCGGCGTCGGTCAGCTCCGGCAGCCGGGTGCCGGGGTCGACGCGGATCACGAAGTACAGCCGGGAGAGCACCGATTCGGTGTTCCAGGCGCTGAAGTCGACGCTGTGCCCGCCCAGTTCCTCCTGGAGGATGGACGTCAGGCGCAGCCGGACCTCGGTGGTGTAGCGGTCGCGCGGCATGTAAACCAGCGCGGAGAAGTAGCGGCCGTACTCGTCACGGCGCAGGAACAGCCGCAGCTTGCGGCGCTCCTGGAGGTACAGCACGCTGGTGGCGATGGAGCGCAGCTCCTCCACACCGGTCTGGAACAGCTCGTCGCGCGGGTAGGTCTCCAGGATCTGGAGCAGGTCGCGGCCGTCGTGGCTGTCGGGCGAGAAGCCCGCGCCGTCGAGCACCTGCTCGACCTTGCGGCGGACCACCGGCACCCGGCGCACCGACTCGGTGTACGCGGCGGAGGAGAACAGCCCCAGGAAGCGGCGCTCCCCCTTGACGTTGCCCTCGGCGTCGAACGTCTTCACGCCCACGTAGTCCAGGTACGACGGGCGGTGCACCGTGGAGCGGCTGTTGGCCTTCGTCAGCACCAGCAGCCGGTGCTCGCGGGCCTTCTTGCGGGCGTCGGCGGGCAGCCGGCTGAAGGACGGCGAGACGGGGTGGCCCGGGTGCTCGGGGTGCGTGCCGTCGGCGTGCGGGTGCTGCGGGTCCGAGCGCAGGACGCCCAGCCCGGTGCCCGGCACGGCCACCAGCACGTCCTCCGTGCCCTGGGCACCGGACTGCGTGGTCAGCTCGTACTCGCGGTAGCCGAGGAAGGTGAAGTGGTCCTGGGCCAGCCAGCGCATCAGCTCGCGGGCCTCGCCGCTCTCCTGCTCCAGCTCGGCGGGCGGCTCGGCGGCCAGCCCCTCGGCGATGTTCAGCGCGGCCTGCCGCATCTTGGCCCAGTCCTCGACCGCCTCGCGGACGTCGGACAGCACGCGGCGCAGGTCGTCGGCGATCTCCTTGAGGTCCGAGCGGTCGGTCTCGCGGTCGATCTCGACGTGGATCCAGGACTCGACCAGAACGTCGTGCGCGACCGGTTCGCCCTCCGTACCGCAGGCGGAGCCGATCACCTCCAGCAGCTTTCCGGTCACGTCGCGGCGGACGTGGAACTGCGGGTGGACCACGACGTGGATCGACCGGTTCGCCTGGGTCAGCGCGTTGGTGACCGAGTCGACCAGGAAGGGCATGTCATCGGTGACCACCTCGACCACGGTGTGGCTGCACTGCCACCCGTTCTGCTCCACGGTCGGGGTGTGGACCCGTACGTTGGCGGTGCCCTGGGGCCGCGCCTCGGCGAGCCGGTGGTGGGAGAGCGCGGCGCCGTAGACGTCGACCGGGTCACGGCCGATCAGGTCCTCGGGTGCGCTGTGCCGGTAGTAACGCTGGAGAAACGCGGTCAGCGCCTCTGCGTCGAGGCCCTGGCCGGGTGGCTGTCCCCCCGCCGGGCTGTTCTCACCTGCCCGTGCTGCCTCTTCCAGCAGCTCGGCCTTGGCTTCGTCCAGCTTGGTCTGCATGTCCTCTGACTCCTGTCGCGCGCCGTTGCGTGACGTCGGGTGTGGGCACGACATCGCGCGACGCGGGGTTTCCGCTCTGCGACGACGCTATGCCGGAATAGGGATTCGCCATGCCCATAAGCACGGTTCGGCCCTCGGTGTACGGATCAACGGTGATCACGCCAGCCAGGCTATCGCTCCGGTCGGGGTGCCTGTCCTCGCCGCCTTCGTACAAATACACCGCCGCGGTTTGGCCCCTATGGCCAGGAACCGGGACGCACCGCAGGTCAGCGGGCTATGCGCTCGGCCTGCGCGACAGCCTCGGCGAGGGTGTCCGCCACGGGCACCCCGGCTGATTCCAGACTCGCTCGACTGTGCGAACCCCCGTCGTACAGCACCGCGTACGCGCCCACGTGGGCCGCGGCCGCCGCGTCGTCCAGCGCGTCCCCGATGACCACGACGGGGCGGCCGTCGAGGTCGCTCATGGCGGCCAGATGGCGGGCCAGCTGCTCGGACTTGCCGCCGCCCGACGGGCCGGTGCGGCCGTCGACCCGCCGGAAGTAGCCGGTGATGCCATGCGCGTCCACGATGGGCAGCAGCCGCTCGTGCGGGGCGAGCGAGCACAGCGACTGGGTGCCGCCGGCGGCCTGGCGCGCGGCGAGCAACTCGGCGGCCCCTTCGGCCAGACCGCAGCCGCCGGCCAGCTGCCAGTAGTAGCGGTGGAAGGTCTCGTCCATCACCAGCCACTCCTCGTCGGAGGGCAGCCGGCCCATGAGGCGCTCGTAGAACCGGGGCACCGGCACGCAGTACAGCTCGCGGTACCGCTCCAGCGTGATCGGCGGAAGACCGATCTCGGCGAACGAGGCGTTCGTGGCCTCGATCACCGCGTTGATGTCGTGGAACAGGGTGCCGTTCCAGTCCCACACGAGATGCGCGTTCACATCCAGAACGGTACTCGCGCGGTGCGACAGGCGGATTACGGCCTGTGGATAACCGGGCACAGCCCGAGCGACGACTCGGTGCGACCGCCGGTCGGGGACGGGTCCGGCCCGGGCGGGAGGGCCCGCCGGTTGCGGCCGTCAGCCGATCAGATGGGGGATCTCCTGCGTGGCGTACCAGAGCAGTTCGTGGTCCTCGGCGCCGTCCACCGTGAACTGGGCGTCGTCGTCGCCGGCGTCGGCCGCGCCCGCCGCTTCGGCCGCCGCGCGCACGTCCGGCTCGGCGTCGTCGGCGTCCACGTGCACCGCCGCCGCCTCGGCCAGCTTCACCTCGCGGACCAGCCGCACCTGCCCGAGCGCCGCCGGGTCCAGGCCGCGGTCCGGGTCGTGGCGCACCGCGTTGTCGGCCACGTCCACCGCGACCACCACGCGCCGCCGCGTCGCGTCCGGGTCCGCCGCCAGCAGCCGCAGGGAGGCCTGGGCCGCGCGGGTCAGCGCCGCGTACTCCAGTTCCTCGATGTCGTCCGAGACGTACCACTCGCGCAGCCCCGGCGTCACGGCGAAGGCGTCCAGCGGCGCGGGCCCCAGCTCACCGGCCTTGTACGACTCGGCCAGCCCGGTGAGAGTAGTGGGAATATAGACGCGCATGGCGTGAAGCATACGATGCGCCACCACCTTGATAGGTGAATCTCGCCGGGCCTCCCGATGACGTGGCGGCCGCTTGCCCCCGGCCTTCCCGGCCCCCTAGAACCGGCCTCACATCCGGTGACGATCTTGGGGGCAGCCCGTGCGCACGACCGACCACTCCCGTCCGACCCCGCCCGCCCGTCCGGCGGCCGGACCCGCGCCGCGTCCGGCCGGGCGCGGCGCCCCGCCGCGTTCCCCGGCGCACCCCGCACCGCGCTCCGTGCGGCGTCTCGCGGCCGGCACCGCCCCGCCGGGCCGCAGGGACCAGCGCCGTCCCGCGGCGCGGCCACGCCCGGCCGTACGGCCTCTGCCGCCCCACGTGTGGTTCGCCCAGCGCCTGCTCGACGTGCTCACCGGCCGCCGCCCGCTGACCTCGCTGGCCGGCCGGGTCCGCGAGGAGGCGTACCAGAACCTGTGGGAGCTGCACAACGAGCGCGAGGACTGGCGGCGCCGGGCCCGCGGGCGTACCCCGCACGTGTGCCGTTGCCGGGTCTTCCCGACCGCCGGCGGAGCGCTGGAGGTCACCGCCGTCGTCGCGCTCGACGAGGGCGTGGTCCGCGCCATCGCCTTCCGCCTGGAGCCCGGCGACGAGGACTCCGGGCTCGGCTACGGCGCGGCCCGCTGGCGCTGCACGGAGGTCGTCGCACGGTGACCGCGCGGGCACGCACGGCACCGGCCCGGGGCGGGCCGGTGAGGGCCCGGCCCCAGGCCGGTGATCGTACGAACGCCTCGCGCCTACTTCTTGCGGCGCCGCCCGCCCTTGGCGGCCTTGCGGCGCTCGGCGCGGGTCAGGCCGTCGTCCGTGGTCGCGCCGCTGGGGGCCTCGTCCTGGAAGTCGCCCTCGATGACGCCGCCCGCGCCGTCCACGGTCGGGGCGGAGAAGTGCAGCCTGTCGGCGCGCTTGGGCGCCTCCAGGCCCTTCGCCCGGATCTCGGGCTGCTTGACCAGCGACGGAGCGGCCTCCGCCTCGGCGGCGTCGGAGACCGGGACCTCCTCGACCTGCTGCTCGACCTGGACCTCCAGGTTGAACAGGTAGCCGACGGACTCCTCCTTGATGCCGTCCATCATGGCCGTGAACATGTCGAAGCCCTCGCGCTGGTACTCCACCAGCGGGTCGCGCTGCGCCATGGCGCGCAGGCCGATGCCCTCCTGGAGGTAGTCCATCTCGTAGAGGTGCTCGCGCCACTTGCGGTCCAGCACCGACAGCACCACGCGCCGCTCCAGCTCGCGCATGATGTCCTCGGAGAGCTGCTTCTCCCGCTCGGCGTACTGCTCGTGGACGTCGTCCTTGACGGACTCGGCGATGAACTCGGCGGTGATGCCCGCCCGGTCGCCGGCCGCCTCCTCCAGCTCCTCGATGGTGACCTTCACCGGGTAGAGCTGCCGGAAGGCGCCCCACAGCCGGTCCAGGTCCCAGTCCTCGGCGAAGCCCTCGCGGGTCTCGGCGTCGATGTACGCGTCGATGGTGTCGTCCATGAAGTGCTGCACCTGCTCCTGCAGGTCCTCGCCCTCCAGGACGCGGCGGCGCTCGCCGTAGATGACCTCGCGCTGCCGGTTGAGCACCTCGTCGTACTTCAGGACGTTCTTGCGGATCTCGAAGTTCTGCTGCTCGACCTGCGACTGGGCGGAGGCGATGGCGCGGGTGACCATCTTGTTCTCGATCGGCACGTCGTCCGGCACGTTGGCCATGGACATCACGCGCTCGACCATCTGCGCCTTGAACAGCCGCATCAGGTCGTCGCCGAGGGAGAGGTAGAAGCGGGACTCGCCCGGGTCGCCCTGGCGGCCGGAGCGGCCGCGGAGCTGGTTGTCGATCCGGCGCGACTCGTGCCGCTCGGTGCCCAGGACGTACAGCCCGCCGAGGTCCTTTACCTCCTCGAACTCCGTCTCCACGGCCGCCTCGGCGCGCTTGAGCGCCTCGGGCAGGGCCGCGGCCCACTCCTCGACGTGCTCGACCGGGTCCAGGCCACGCTGGCGCAGCTCCGCCTCGGCCAGGTCGTCGGGGTTGCCGCCGAGCTTGATGTCGGTGCCGCGGCCGGCCATGTTGGTGGCCACGGTGACGGCTCCCTTGCGGCCGGCCTGCGCGACGATCGACGCCTCACGGTCGTGCTGCTTGGCGTTGAGCACCTCGTGCGGGACGCCGCGCTTGGACAGCTGCGCCGACAGGTACTCCGACTTCTCGACGGAGACGGTGCCGACCAGGACCGGCTGGCCCTTCTCGTGCCGCTCGACGATGTCGTCCACGACCGCGGCGAACTTCGCCTCCTCGGTGCGGTAGATCAGGTCCGGCTTGTCCATGCGCTGCATCGGGCGGTTGGTCGGGATCGGGACCACGCCGAGCTTGTAGATCTGGTGGAACTCGGCGGCCTCGGTCATCGCCGTACCGGTCATGCCGCAGAGCTTGTCGTACAGGCGGAAGAAGTTCTGGAGGGTGATCGTGGCGAGCGTCTGGTTCTCGTCCTTGATCTCCACCCCCTCCTTCGCCTCGATCGCCTGGTGCATGCCCTCGTTGTAGCGGCGGCCGGCCAGGATGCGGCCGGTGTGCTCGTCGACGATCATGACCTCGCCGTCCATGACGACGTAGTCCTTGTCGTTCTTGTAGAGCTCCTTGGCCTTGATGGCGTTGTTCAGGTAGCCGACCAGCGGGGTGTTCACCGACTCGTAGAGGTTGTCGATGCCCAGCCAGTCCTCGACCTTGCCCACGCCCGCCTCGTGGATGGCGACGGTGCGCTTCTTCTCGTCCACGTCGTAGTCGCCGGTCTCCTCCTTGCCGAGGCTGGCGGCCTCGCCGCGGTTGAGACGGCGCACCAGGCGCGCGAAGTCGCTGTACCACTTGGTGGCCTGGTCGGCCGGGCCGGAGATGATCAGCGGGGTACGGGCCTCGTCCACCAGGATCGAGTCCACCTCGTCGACGACCGCGAAGTTGTGGCCGCGCTGGACCAGTTCCTCCCTCGACCACGCCATGTTGTCGCGCAGGTAGTCGAAGCCGAACTCGTTGTTGGTGCCGTACGTGATGTCGCAGGCGTACTGCTCGCGCCGCTCGGCGGGCGACATGTTCGCCAGGATGCAGCCGACCGACAGGCCCAGGAACTTGTGCACCCGGCCCATCCACTCCGAGTCGCGCTCGGCGAGGTAGTCGTTGACCGTGATCAGGTGCACGCCCTTGCCGGAGATCGCGTTGAGGTACGCGGGCAGGGTGCCGACCAGCGTCTTGCCCTCACCGGTGCGCATCTCGGCGACGTAGCCGAGGTGCAGGGCGGCGCCGCCCATCAACTGCACGTCGTAGTGGCGCTGGCCGAGCACGCGCTTGGCGGCCTCACGGACGGTCGCGAAGGCTTCGGGCATCAGGTCGTCGAGCGACTCGCCCTCCTCGTACCGCTGCTTGTACTCGTCCGTGAGGGCCCGCAGCTCGGCATCGGAGAGGTCGACGAAATCCTCTTCGACGGAATTCACCTGGTCCGCGATGCGGTGCAGCTTGCGCAGGATCTTGCCTTCACCTGCACGCATGATCTTGCTGAGGACGGACACGTAGGCTGACTCCTTGCCGGTCGGGCCGGGCGCGGTTCATGCGCGGGGCACAGCGGGGTCTGCCTGGCCCTGCTGCAACGGCCATCGTAAGCGAGGACACCTGCGGGCCGGGAGGCCCGGCCGCGGCAAAACGGTTTTCCCGGGGCCCCGGGGCTCCGGGATACTCGGCCCCAGTTCTCCGGACGCCCGAAATGGCGTCCGATGTGCCGTCCGTGCCGCCCGCGCCGCCGTGCCGGGGACGGGCGGCCGCGCCGCTCCCCGCCCGAAAGGTGCCCGCCGATGGAGCCGATCACCCTCACCACCGAACGCCTGCTGCTGCGGCCCCTGGAACGGGGGGACGTCGCCATGGTGTACGCGGCCTGCCAGGACCCGGAGATACCGCGCTGGACGAGCGTCGCCTCCCCGTACACCCCCGCGCACGCCGGCCATTTCATCGACGAGGTGTGCCCCGCCGGCTGGCGCGAGGACACCATGTACAACTTCGGCGTCTTCACCAAGGACACCGGCGCCCTGGTCAGCTCGATGGGCCTGATGCGGCTGCACCTGGCCCCGCCGCAGCGCCAGGCCGAACTCGGGTACTGGACGGCCAAGGAGCAGCGCGGCAAGGGCTACACCGTGGAGGCGGCCCGCGCGGTCTGCGGCTGGGCGTTCGACGCCCTCGGCGTGGAGCGCATGGAGTGGGTCGCCGAGGCCGGCAACGAGGGGTCACGGGCGGTGGCGCTGAAACTCGGCTTCGTGATGGAGGGCACCTTGCGCGCGAAGGTCCCCCACCTGGAGACGCGCAGGGACGCCTGGATCGGCTCCCTGCTGCCCTCGGACTGGTCCCTGGCGACCGCGACGCCGTACCTCCCCTTCAACCGGAAGTAGCCCGGAAGTGGCCCGGCAAGTAGCCCGGATCGAGTGAATCCGCTGGTCGGGACGGATTGATGCTCCTATTGATCGTCAAGCGGTTTGGAGCCAGGTTCGGTAGGCGTTGGTGAGGGTGTCGTTGCGGCGTGTTCCTCGTTCGAGGGTGGAGATCACGGCTGGCCAGACTCCGAAGTGGTCGGCGACCGCTGTGAGGGTGATGTTCTTGGACTGTCGCAAGGGTCGGAGGTCGGCGATGTCGGGGACGGTGACAGTGGTGGTCAGGCAGCGGAACATTTCCCGGGCGACGGCCCGTTTCAGCAGTCGGATGATCTCTTTCTTCGTCCGGCCTGCGGCGGTTTGCCGCGCCACGTATGCGCGGGTGCGCGGGTCGCTGGCCATGCGGACGAGGGCGATGCGGTAGAGGGCGGCGTTGGCGGCTCGGTCGCCGCCCCTGGACAGGCGGTGCCGGTTGGTCTTGCCGCTGGAGGCGGGGACCGGTGCGGCTCCGCACAGGGCCGCGAAGGAGGCCTCGCTGCGCAAGCGCTCGGGGTTGCCGCCTGCGGTGACCAGGAGCTGGGCGGCGGTGTCGGGGCCTACACCGTAGGCGGCCCGCAGCCCGGGGTTGCAGGCGGTGACCTTTTCGTCCAGTGCCCGGGTCAGGGCCTCGTGCTCGGTGGTCAGTTCCGTGACGCGTCGGGCGAGGCTTTTGAGCGCGGTCAGGACCGCAACGTGAACCGGGTCGCCGGTCGGGCGCAGCCGGGCCAGGGCCTGGGTTCGCTGCGTGCCCTTGAGTTGCTGCCCGTACTTGGCCCGGATGGTGCCCGGGGCGGTGATGAGGATGTGCGTGATCTGGTTGAGTGCTGCGGTGCGTGCTTTGACCGCAGAGCGGGCGGCGTTGTGGAGGGCGCGTATGCCGGCGACGCTGTCGTCCTTGGGCTCGGCGTCGGCCCGCCCCGACAGTGCGGCGCGGGCGGCGGCGTAGGCGTCGATGGGGTCGGACTTGCCGATGCGGCGGCGTTCTGCCCGGTCGGGTCGGTTGACCTCGATGATCCGGTGCCCGTGCGTGCGGGCGGCGCGGGTGAAGCCGGCCCCGTAGGAGGATGTGCCTTCCACCCCGATCGCGGTCACGTTGCCGTGGGCGGTCAGGAAGGCCAGGGCCGCGGCGTATCCGGCCGTGGTCGTGGCGAACTGCGCGTCTGCGAGACGACCTCCGTTGTCGCTGATGACCGCGACGTGGAGGGTGTCGGCATGGGAGTCGACCCCGCCGAACACCTCCTGGTCCGCAGTATCCGCCTCGACTGCTGATGTCATGCTGAAGGTGCCTTCCCGACCGGAGGTAGACCCGGCCGGGCGGAGCAGACAGGACATCGAGGGGGCTTCTTGCCAAGCTCCTATCAGGTCATGTTCCGCCCGGCCGGAGCCGTAAGGACAGGTTCCGGTGGCCGGGCAGAACAAGCCGAAGGCAGCCCAGCAGGACGCCAGTCAGTGGCAGAGCCACGGCCACCGGAACCCGAGTACCAGCATCGATGTCAGTGGTCGGCTCTAGGCTTCCCGGCATGACCCCCGTACCGCCTCCCCGGCTCAGCCTGTCCGCCGACCAGGCCCGCAGGATCGTCCTGCGGGCGCAGGGGTTCCTGGGGGCGCCGGAGCGGCGGGCGGGCACCCGCGGGGTGCTGCGCTCGCTCGGCTCGGTGCAGCTCGACACGATCTCGGTGCTGGCCCGCTCGCACGAGCTGATCCCCTACGCGCGGCTGGGCGCCGTCGGCCGCGAGGCGGTCGAGAAGGCGTACTGGTCGGGGAACCACGCCTTCGAGTACTGGTCGCACGCCGCCTGCATCCTGCCGATCGAGGAATGGCCGCACTTCGCCTTCCGCCGCCGCTCCCGGCGGGCACGCGGCTTCCGCTGGCACGTGATGAAGGACGCCGACCGCTCCTGCAAGGCCGTCCTCGACCAGCTGCGGGCGGAGGGCCCGCGGACCTCCACCCAGCTGGGCGGCGCGAAGAACGGCGGCCCGTGGTGGGACTGGTCCGAGACGAAGATCGCGGTGGAGTGGCTGCTGGACACCGGTGATGTGGTGTGCACCGAGCGTCGCGGCTGGAAGCGGGTCTACGACCTGGCCGAGCGGGCCGTGCCCGACGCCCTGCTCCACGACGATCTGGACGACACCGAGTGCGTACGGCGGCTGGTCGCGCAGGCCGGCGCGGCGATGGGCGTGGCCACCCGGGCCGACCTGGCCGACTACCACCGGCTCAAGGGCGAGCAGGTCATGGCGGTGATAGCGGACACCGGGCTGGTGCCGGTGGAGGTCGAGGGCTGGGGCAAGCCGGCCTGGGCGGACCCGGCCGCGCTGGCCGCCGAGCCGCGCGGGCGGCACCGCACGACCCTGCTCTCCCCGTTCGACTCGCTGATCTGGGACCGGCCGCGCACCGAGCGGATCTTCGGGTTCACCCACCGCCTGGAGGCGTACACCCCCAAGCCGAAGCGGATACACGGCTACTTCGCCATGCCACTGCTGGCCGGCGGGCGACTGGTGGGCCGGGTGGACCCGGCCCGGGAGGGCCGCACGCTGGTGGCGCGGCAGGTCACGCTGGACGGGCCGAAGGCCGTGCAGCCCGCGGCGGACGCCATCGCGGAGGCGGCCGGCTGGGTCGGCTGTGAGGAAGCCCGCGTGGAGCGGGTGCTGCCGGAGTCCCTGCGCGAACCGCTGACGGCGGCGGTCCGGCGCACCCACGACCGCCGCTGAGCGGCTGCCGCCGAGCAGCTCCCCGGCGGGCCGGCCCCCGCGAGAGGGGGACCGGGCCCGCCGGGTCGCACGTGCGACCGGCTCCGGGAGGGGTCGGGACCGGCGGCACGGCTCGTGGGGCGCGGGGCCCTAGCGGATCTCCAGGATCTTCTCGCGCATCGCGTACACCACGGCTTCCATCCGTGAGTGCAGCTGGAGCTTCTCCAGGATGTTCCGCACGTGGTTCTTCACCGTGTTCTCACTGATGAAGAGCTGCTTGGCGATGTCCCGGTTGTTCATGCCCGTCGCCACCAGCTTGAGCACCTCGAGCTCGCGGTCGGTGAGCCTGGGCGCGGGCAGCAGCCGGCGCTCGTCGGTCCGCTGGATCATCGACTTGAACTCGGTGAGCAGCTTCGATGCCATCGACGGGCTGATCTGCGACTGGCCGTCGGCCACCGCGCGGATCGCCGTGGCCACCTCGTCGGTGGAGATCTCCTTGAGCAGGTAGCCGGTGGCACCCGCCTTGATCGCCTCGTAGAGGTCGGCTTCCTCGTCGCTTATCGTCAGCATGATGATCTTGGCGCTGGGGGCCACCTCCTTGATGGAGGTGCAGGCCTCGATACCGCCCCGGCGCGGCATCCGGACGTCCATCAGCACGATGTCGGGCAGCAGATCCGCGGCCTTCTCCACCGCCTCGGCCCCGTCCCCGGCCTCGCCGACGACCTGGATGTCCTCCTCCTGCGCCAGCACGATCTCCAGGCCGCGCCGGAACAGCGCGTGATCGTCGACTACCAGGACCCGGATCGGCTCCGGGCGGGCCGGAACGGAAGGTTCGTCGCAGGGGGCCGGACGCCGCTCGCCGCTCGCCCCGTGTTGGAAGTCCGGCATCAGATCCTCCCCCTCAGACCAGAGTTGACCACTGGTCCAGCATTTCACGTCCGACACGATGGTGCCCCCAGGAGTGAACCCGGGGGCACCTGGCCGCACTTGACACGGCCGGCCCGTTCCGTGAACCGGACGGGCTCAGCGGTGCAGCATGCCGCCCGCCCCTGCCGGCGTCTCCACCCCCGCCTGATCGGAGTTCAGGTGGATCACGCCGTAGTCGTAGCCGTGCCGGCGGTAGACGACACTCGGCTGCTTGCTGTCACTGTCGATGAACAGGTAGAAGTCGTGACCGACCAGCTCCATCTCGTACAGCGCCTGGTCGAGCGACATCGGTGCGGCGGCGTGCGTCTTCTCCCGCACCACCAGCGGGCCCTCGCCCCGCACTTCGAGCGAGCCCATCCTCATCGTCGGGACGACGCCGACGTTCTCCGGGTGCTCGGCGGCCAGCATGCCGTCCCCGTTGATGCGCGCTGCTCCCGGCACACTCTCGGCCACCTCGGAGGCCGGAATGCGTCCGTTCCCCCTGCGCGTGTGCCGCTTGCTCGCGGCCTTGCGCAGCCTGGCCTCCAGCCTGGTCACCGCGAGGTCCAGCGCGGCGTACGCATCGGCTGCGGAGGCCTCGGCGCGAACCACGGGCCCCCGGGTGTTGAGAGTGATCTCGACCCGGTCACTGCGGTCCGCCTGCCGGGGGTTGAGCTCCTTGGACACCTCGACGTCGAGGCTGATCACCTTGCCGTCGAGCTTCTGGATCTTCTCCAGTTTCTCGGCCACGTGCTTCCGGAACCTCTCGGGCACCTCGGTCTTGCGGCCTTTGACGACGATGTCCACGCAGAACTCCGTTCCGGGCCTCCCCCGCCCTTGGGGGCGACCCCTTTCCTGAGGCCGGTCGAACGTCAGTCCCTCCCGGCCACTGCGTCGGCTACCGCTTCGCCGCCCGGGGCATCCAGGTGAGCGAAGCCACGGCTTTCACCTCCTTCTGCCCCAGAGGGAAGATCAACACCCCCGGTGTTCGATTCCCTCTTCCCCGAACATAATCCCGGGGCATGCTTCTCGGCATCCCCACGGACGACATACCTCCATTCGGGTGAACCTCACCGCCTGCTACCTGCGGTAATACTGATCTGATCAACCTCCGGCTCACGAGGACCCGCGACCACGGCCGCGCCCGCCACCCGCCCGCCGGCGACCGCGACCGCCCGCGCGGCGACGGTCAGTGACGCCCCCGTGGTCATCAGGTCGTCCACCACGACCACCGGTCCGGCCGTGAGCAGCGACCCGGCCGTCCCGGCAGCTTCCACCGCACCGGACAGGTTCGCAAGCCGTCCGGCCGCGCCCAGCAGGCTCTGGTCGGCCACCGGACGCCGCTGCCGCAGCACGGCCGCCGCCCGGGCCGGCACGCCCCGCCGCCGCAGCTCCCGGGCCGCCGCCCGGGCCATGCGCGCGGTGGCGTCGTGCCCGCGCTGGGCCACCGCCCGCCGCGACGAGGGCACGGGCACCAGCACCAGCGGTGGCGCCCCCGCCGCGTACCCACCGGGCATGGTGGGTCCACCGGCCCCGGCCGCCCCCGGAACGGGCCGCCACGCCGCCCGGACGACCGCCCCGGCCAGCGCCGAGCCCAGCGGACGGGCCAGGCCCAACGCACCCCGCTCCTTGTGCGCCAGGACCACGGCCCGCACCTCGTCGCCGTACCGGCCCGCCGCGTAGACCGGTGGCAGGCCCGGCGGCTCGACCGACGGACGCACCCGCCGTACCGTGGCCGCCCCGCCCAGCAGCCCCTGGCACCGCCCGCACAGCTCCGTCCGCGGGTGCCCGCAGCCCGCGCAGTCCACCGGGAGCACCAGCCCGGCGATCTCCCGCCACCAGCCCCGCATGACTCCACTGTGCGGGCTGCCGCGAGCCCGCCGCCAGTCACCCGTTCGTGGCCTGTGGACAACTCGGAAAACGGCAGGTCAGGCCGTTTTTTGGGGGGCAGGCAGGTGGACGCGGGTTTGCCGCAGGTGGTCGTGGTGCGCTTCGCCGCACGGCTCGCGACCGCCGGCGGCGGCGCCGCGGGGCGTCACGCCCGCCCGGCCGCCGGAGAAGGACGGGCTCCCGGCCGGGAGCCCGCCGTCCTCACCCCGGATAGACCGGGTCGCTGCCCTCCGGGGACAGCTGCTTCCAGTTGTTGTCCGTCGGCGGCAGCCGGTAGACCCGCTTGTCGTAGGACGCCAGCAGCGGAGTGTTCGGCTTCTCCGAGGCCGCCACCGAGGTCGCCTCACTGACCCCCTGCAGCGCCGAGCCGGTCGAGCCGTCCGTGCTCACGTACTCGATCTGCTGCGCGCCGCCGGACTCGGTGCCCAGCACCACCAGCCGGCTCGGGCCCGCCCACGACACCGACGTCACGTTCTCCTCGGGGGGCGTCAGCGGCCGCAGGCCCGTCACGGAGAAGGCCGGCCGATTGCCGACGTCCTCGCGCACGATCCGGCCGAGCTGGAGCCGCGAGACGGCGCCCTGCTGGACGACGAGCGCGATGCGCACCCCGTCGGAGGCCACCCGCAGCGACTGCACACGCCCCTCCAGCCCGGGCACTGACACCACGATCGGCTGCCCCACCCCGCTGTGCAGCACCAGCAGCCGGGGGTTCGCCGGATCGCGGTCGGCCACCCACAGATCCCCCGCGCCGTCCCAGCTGGGCGCGCTCAGCCGGTTCTTCGGGTCGGCGGCCTGACTGGTCACCACCGGTGCGCCGAACGCGCCGTCGGCGATGAGGGAACCCACGACCAGGTCCCGGCCCTGGTTCCGCACACCCGCCGCCGCGTCGCCGTCCCGCCGCACCGCCACCGACTCCAGGCCGGCCTTGCGGCCGCCCAGCGGCCCGGCCACCGGGGTCGCCCTCGGATCGTCGCCGCTGGTCTCCAGCAGGTTCTGATCGCCGCCGACCGCGATGAAGAACTGCCGGCCGGCGCTGCCGACCAGGCGCCCGGGGCTGTAGGCGCTTGCCGCGTCACCGCGCAGCACGCATGCCGGGGAGCCGTCCTTCCGGTCCACCTCGGCCGAGGCCAGCGTCGGCACCGACTGCGCCTGCACGGTGGTGAACAGCTGCGCGGCCAGTTCGGTGCACCGCCGGCCCCGCAGATCGTCCCCGGAGGCGTCCAGCCGCACCTTCAGCCGCTGCGAGTCGTCCAGCGTCACTCCGTTGTCGGGCGCGTCCTCGTCCAGTTGCGCCCCCATGGGAGCCGCGTTGGTCACCACCGGGTCCAGCCAGTCGCTCGGACCGCCGAGCAGGGCCGACACCGTGGACTTCAGCGAGTCGGGGGCGTCCGGCAGGTACACCGGGTCCGCGACCAGCGGCCCGGGACGGGTGCCCATGCCGTCACTCTTCGGGGCCAGCCGCGCGAAGTAGTACATGTTCACCGTGTGGAACACGCGCTGGAAGTCGACCTGCGACATCACCAGTCCCTGGGGCAGCGAGTCGATACGCCACTCGTTGCCCTGCCGGGTCAGGTGGAACGGCGCCTGGAACGGGCCCTGCGACGGCTCGTAGGCGTGCTTGGCGTCCACCGTCGCGACCTTCGTGCTGGACAGCGAGACCGTCACCCAGCCTTCCTTGCGTCCGGTGGTGTCGTCCTCCTGGTAGTCCTGCTGCGCCGCCGAGAACACCGTGATCCCCGACCCAGGATTCCACTTCACCCCCTTCGCCAGGTACTTGCGCGCCGTGGCGAAGTCCGGGTCGCTGGAAGTGATCGCGTCCTGGAAGCCGCGCACGATGTCCATGGCGCTCTCGCCCGTCGAAGGCGGTATCGGGATCACCCGCACCTGGGAGTCGGAGTCCGCGCGAGAGCCGTCGCCGACCTTGCTCACCTCGCCACTGCTGGGCATGGACGTGCACCCGGCCAGCAGCAGGGCGGCGCACAGCGACAGCAGCCCGTACCGCGGCAGCCGGCTCCGGCCGCCGCCCCTCATGCCCATCAGAGGTCGTCCTCCCGCACCGCTTCCCTGCGCCCCACCACTCGCGCGCCGCTGCCGGGCAGCGCCGCCGGATCCGCCGCCGGCGGCCGGGGCGGGACCTTCGGCATCGGCGGCATGGCCTGCATCGGCACGTCGAACGGACCGGCCGGCCGTGCGCGGCCCGCCTCCGCGTCCGCCGCCGGCCCGCCGCCCGTGCGCGGCACGGGCACCTGGACCGGCGCGGCCGCCACCTTGGCAGGCAGCCCCGACGAATTCAGCCCGCGGTTGCGCCGGGAGTCGTCCGGCTCCAGCGGGATCGGCGAACCGCGCAGGCTGTCGCCCGCGGTCCGCGGCAGCGTCATCCGGAACTGCGACCCGCCACCGGGCTCACCCCACGCCTGGAGCCAGCCGCCGTGCAGGCGCGCGTCCTCCACCGCGATGGACAGCCCGAGGCCCGTGCCCCCGGTGGTACGGGCCCGCGCCGGGTCGGCCCGCCAGAAGCGGTTGAAGACCCGGGTCGCCTCGCCGGGCTTGAGCCCCACGCCGTAGTCCCGTACCGCGATCGCGACCGCCCCGTCGGCGCTCGCCAGCCGCACCACCACGTCCCGGCCCTCGCCGTGCTCGATGGCGTTGACCACCAGGTTGCGCAGCACGCGCTCCACCCGGCGGGCGTCGGCCTCGGCTATCACCGGCTGGGCGTCGCCGCGGATGATCACCCGGCTGCCCTTGCGCTCCGAGAGCGGCTCGGAGGCGTCGACCACCCGCCGCACCACCTCGCGCAGGTCTATCGGCTCGGCCGCCAGCTCGGCCGCGCCCGCGTCGAACCGGCTGATCTCCAGCAGGTCCGACAGCAGGGACTCGAACCGGTCCAGCTGGTTCTGCAGCAGCTCCGCCGACCTGGCCGTGATCGGGTCGAAGTCCGTCCGCGCGTCATGGATGACGTCCGCGGCCATCCGCACCGTCGTCAGCGGGGTGCGCAGCTCGTGCGACACGTCCGAGACGAAGCGGCGCTGCATCCGCGACAGGTCCTCCAGCTGCTGGATCTTGACCTGGAGGTTCTGCGCCATCTTGTTGAAGGACTCGCCGAGCCTGGCGATGTCGTCCTCGCCGGTGACCTGCATGCGCTCCTGCAGCCGGCCGGCCGCGAGGCGCTCGGCGATCCCGGCCGCCATCCGCACCGGCGTCACCACCTGGCGCGTCACCAGCCACGCGATGGCGCCCAGCAGCACCACCACGAATATCCCGGCGGTCGCCAACGTGCCCTTGACCAGGCCGAGGGTCTTCTCCTCCTGGTCGAAAGGGAACAGGTAGTACAGCTCGTACGTGTTCCCGTTGATGTCCGTCAGGCGCTCCCCCACGGCCAGCGACGGCCTGGGCGCGTGACCGTCGTCGGTCCTGACCAGCGTGTACTGCTTGAAGACACCGGTACGGGTCTTCACCGATTGGCGCAGCGGCTGCGGGATGCTGTCGTCGGGCATCACGTTGCCCGAGGCACGCGGGCCGCGGGCGTTGGAGACGCCCTCCCCGAAGAACGACTTGCTGCCGCTGCCCGGGCTGAGCGCCACCACCCAGTAGACGCCCTTGCCACCGCTGGCCAGCTGGGCGACCAGGTTTGTCAGCCACGTACCGGACTCGACCGAGCCCTGCTGGCTGCCCGAGCCGCCCTGCGACTGGATGTCCTCGTACGTCAGGTCCTTCGCGATGGAGAAGCCGCCGGTCGCCTGGTTCGTCGCCGCCTTCTCCTTCGCGTCGAGCAGACCGTTCTTGACCTGCCCGATCACGACGAAGCCGAGCAGCAGTACCACGCCCACCGACATCAGCAGCGTGAAGGCGACCACACGCAGCTGAAGGTTGCGCCGCCACAGCCTCGTCGCGGGCTGCAGCGGGCGCCGGGCCCAGCGCACGCACCAGCGGAACACCGGAAGCAGACCCTGCATGGGGTCTGCCAACCGGTCCTCCAGGCGCTCACGCTCGTACGCCGCGCACATCTCAGCCGGGTCCGGCCTTGTAGCCGACACCGCGGACCGTCACGACGATCTCCGGACGCTCCGGATCCTGCTCCACCTTCGAGCGCAGTCGCTGCACGTGCACGTTCACCAGCCGGGTGTCCGCCGCGTGCCGGTAGCCCCACACCTGCTCCAGCAGCACCTCACGGGTGAACACCTGCCAGGGCTTGCGGGCCAGCGCGACCAGCAGGTCGAACTCCAGCGGCGTCAGCGCGATCGGCTGGCCGTCCCGCTTCACGGAGTGCCCGGCCACATCGATCACCAGATCGCCGATGGTCAGCTGCTCGGGGGTCGGCTCCTCCGCCCTGCGCAGCCGCGCCCGCACCCGGGCCACCAGCTCCTTGGGCTTGAACGGCTTGATCACGTAGTCGTCGGCCCCGGACTCCAGGCCCACCACCACGTCCACCGTGTCGCTCTTCGCCGTGAGCATCACGATCGGCACGCCCGACTCCGCCCGGATCTGCCGGCACACGTCGATGCCGTCCCGTCCGGGCAGCATCAGGTCCAGGAGCACAAGATCAGGCTTGGCCTCCCGGAATGCCGCCAGTGCCTTGTCGCCGTCCGCGCAGAACGACGGCTCGAAACCCTCTCCGCGCAGCACGATGCCAAGCATCTCTGACAGCGCGGTGTCGTCGTCGACGACCAGGACACGTCCCTTCATACCGAGTGTGGCGCGGGCCGAAGGCAGGAGCGGAGCGCGACCGAGAGCCGTGAGCGCCCGGCGGAGCGGCAGCGACGCCGGGGTAGCTTGATGAGGTAGAGAAACCTGTAACACCTTCCGTGGCCTAGCTCTCACATAGTGGGTACCCACTAGGAAAAACCGGCAGGCACCCGCTAGGTTTGATAGTGGCCTAGTCCACCGCCCCTTAGGAAGGAATCATGACGCCTCACGTCGAACGAACCCTCCCGCCCTATCTTCAGATCCTCCATGCGATCCGCTCGCAGATCGACGAACGCAAGCTCCTCCCTGGTGACGCTGTGCCATCCGAGCGGGAGATCGCTTCCGGCTGGTCCGTCTCACGAGCCACGAGCGACCAAGGTGCTTGCCGCCCTCCGTTCGGAGGGACTGGTCGAAGATCGATCCAAGGCGTAGGAACCGTGGTGCGGAGAGCAGAGCACCGCCGGCCACTCGAGCACGCGACCGCGTTACGTCCATGCGACGGACGGGACGCATCGACCCGCAACGAGAGGGCTCGGATCGTGGCTGCCGAGCTGGTAGA
This sequence comes from uncultured Actinomycetota bacterium, assembly GCA_963756705.1. Classification (GTDB taxonomy): domain Bacteria; phylum Actinomycetota; class Actinomycetes; order Streptomycetales; family Streptomycetaceae; genus Actinacidiphila. Next base: position 807,791 of record CAVWOS010000016.1, read on the forward strand.
CGCCCCCGAGGAAAGTCAGCGCTGCCCTGGGACTGGAACCTGGATCACAGGCCATCCGTCGCCAGCGGATCACCTTCCGGGACGACGTTCCCGTCTCCGCATCGACCTCCTGGTTCGCTGGTGACCTGGCACAGACCCACCAAAGCTCCTCCTCACGGACCGGCTTGTAGAGGGAACTCCCGCCTACGTGGAAGCCACCACCCATCGCAAGTTCGCCAGCGGGCGCGATCAGGTCTGCGCACGCTCCGCTACCGCATCGGACGCCGAGAACCTTCAGGTTCCTGACGGCACGGCGGTGCTCGCCGGGCGGAACTGGATCTACGACACGGAGGGCGACGTTGTGGAATACGGGGAATCCGTCGCAGTCACCGAGCGGTGGTCTTCCTACGACTACGGCATTACACCCTGAACTAGGACAAAGAACCGCGAGCGAACGAGGGACGGCGACCCGTCCCTTTTTCGCGACCAAAAACACTGGACAGTGGCCTAGGCCACCGCTACCTTGTGGAGTAGGCCAGTAAACCACTGGTCGCGGTGCCGCTCCGCTGAGTGGGCACCGACTCGCTGAGGGAGATGCAATGCCGTCGTTCAAGATTGACCTTTCGACCGCTGTGGTGTTCGTGGCGACCGCGCCCGACGCCGAAGCTGGTCAGCAAGCAGACCGGTGAGATCGCGATCGACCGGGAGACGGGTGCGCCGCTGTCCACGGTGGGCCTGCTGATCTCGGACGAGGGGGACGGCGAACCTGTACCAGGTGACGGTCCCGCAGACGGGTCTGCCGGAGCAGGGGCTCAACCCGGGTACCCCGGTGTCGGTGATCGGGCTGAAGGCACGGGACTGGGAGAACACGTTCAACGGTCAGACCCGTCACGGCATCGCGTTCCGCGCGACAGCGATCGTGAGTGCCTGATCATGACGGACCTTGCGACGCTGCTGGAGCTCGCCGCCCCATCGCGGGGGCCGGTGGTCTCGGATACGCGAAGCATACGGCGCCGGGCGTGTACTGGTCGCTGGTGGGGCTGCCGGTCACCTACGGCCGGTTCCGGATGGGCTACCGGTCCACGATGGACGTGTGCGGTTTGACGGTTCAGCCGTCGGCGCTGCGGGCGTTCTTCGTGCGGAACGTGGCCCGGCGTGAGGTGCTGCCGGTGCCACCCAAGGTCCGCCGTATTCGCCCGGCCTCGACCGGCCTTCGGGTCACCCTCCGCCTTGTCCTGGGGATGGAGCCGGCGGACGTGATCGCGGCCAGTGAGCGTCTGCGGCACGCGTTCGGTGTGCACGCGGTGCACGTGGTCTCGACCGGGCCGGGGTTCGTGGAGCTGCGGATGACCGGCTATGACGTGCTGCGTCGGGTGCGGCTGCCCCGCCGGGTCCGGGCGCGTGGTCCGCTGGTGGTGCCGGTCGCTTTGCGGGAGGACGGAACCGCGTTCGTCCGCGACTACCAGGCCGTTCCGCACGCCCTGACCCTGGGCGCCTCGCAGTCGGGTAAGAGCGTGTACCAGCGGAATCTCATCACGGGCCTGGCCAGACTTCCGGTGGCACTGGTCGGCATCGACTGTAAGCGGGGCGTAGAGCTGTAGCGTTCGCCGCCCGGTTGTCGGCGCTGGCCACCACTCCGGATGAGGCGTCCGGCCTGCTGGATGCGCTCGTCGGTGAGATGGAAGCCCGCTTCGACCTGCTCAAGCGGCATCAGGGCATAACCGCCTCGACTCCGGCCGGTGTGATCACCTCCGACCTGTGGGGTCTGCCCGCTGCGGTGCGGCCGGTGCCGATCGTGGTCCTGGTGGACGAGGTGGCCGAGCTGTTCCTGACTGTCTCGCGCAAGGACGAGGAACGGCGGGACCGGATGGTTGCTCAGCTCGTGCGCCTGGCCCAGCTTGCTCGCGCGGTGGGGATCTACCTGGAGGTGTGCGGGCAGCGCTTCGGCTCCGAACTCGGCAAGGGCGCCACCACGCTTCGGGCCCAGTTGACGGGGCGGGTGGTGCACCGGGTCAACGACAAGCAGACCGCTGACATGGGCCTGGGCGACATCGCCCCGGATGCGGTCCAGGCGGTAACCATGATTCCTGCTGACCGGCCCGGGCTGGCGGTGGCCGGTGACACCTCCGGTGGCTGGTCCCGCATCCGCACTCCGCACACCACGCTGACAGACGCTGCGGCCATCTGCCGGCAGTACGCGCACCTCGTGCCCGACCTGCCCACCCTCAAGCCGTTCCGCCCCGACGCGCCGACCGTCCCCGCCTCGGCGCCGGCGGCTGGCCCGTCGCTGGCCAAGCCGGTCCCGGCCACCGACTGACACCCCTCGCTCCTCGGCTGGCGCGACCTTTCGCGCCGAGTCCATACCCCCGCCATGCCCAAAACGGCCGGACAAGAGAGGTATCCCATGGCCCGCCGTACGTCCGCCAAGCCCCCCGCCCCCGCCGAACCGGTGCCCGAGAAGTGCTCGGCCTGCAAGGGCACCGGAACGGTCGCCGTGTCCGTCCGGGTGGGCCGCCGGCATCGCGTCGTCGGCCAGCAGGACGGCATGTGCCTGGCCTGCTTCGGCACCGGCACCGCCCCGACCACCTGACCCACCCCACAGAAAGGAGCCCCGTCATGACGAAACCGGAAGCTGAACGCAGCGCGGTCCTCGTCGCGGGAGTCGTCATCGTCGTCCTGACCGCCGCCGCGTTCTGGCTGTCGTACGCGCACCTCGCCGACGTGGCCCGCCACAACGGGCTCGCCATCACCACCGCCCGCCGCTGGGCCTGGCCCGCCACCCTCGACCTGTTCATCGTCGCCGGTGAAGTCCTCATGTTCCTGGCCGCGCTGCGGGGCCGAACCGACTGGTGGGCGGTCGGCTTGACCGTTGCCGGGTCGCTCGGATCGATCGGCCTGAACGTCGCTGGCGTCGGCTCCCACCAGGCGCCCTTGCGCTACGTCGTCGCCGCCATCCCCCCGTCCGCCGCCCTGCTCGCCTTCGGCGCCCTCATGCGCCAGGTACACGGCCTCGTCGCACCCACCGCCGAACAGCACGAAGACCACCCTGCCCGGTCGCCGAACCGGCCGAGCAGATCACGGTGGAACGCGTCCCGGACCCGCTGCCGGAACTCCCCGCACCCGCCCCGGCCCCGGCCCCTGCTGCCGAACCGGTCACCGAGGACAAGCCCGCCCCCGCCCCGGCTACGGCTGCGGGCCTTCGCCCGGCACTCCCGGCTGCTGCCCGCCGCGCTGGTCGACCACGCACGCAAGGTCGCCGACGACCACCACACCCGTACCGGAAACCGCATCGACTCCGACACCCTGCGCGCCCGGCTCGGCGTCCCGCCGCTCCTGGCCGAAGCCATGACCGCCCAACTCACCTGAAGGAGACACCCGCCCCATGAGCTTCCGTGACCGCTTCCGCAACGTCACGCAAGCACCGGACCGGTGCAGGTCGGCACCCACCACGAACAAGCCGGGGCAAGGGACAAGCACGTGGCGGCCTGCACCGCCCCCGGCTGCGGCTGGTCCGCCGACTACCCCGACCGCGCCGCCGCCGACCTCGCCGCCCAGACCCACCGCTGCCAGCCGTGACCCGGAAGGACCTCGCCATGAGACCCGAGCACACCGCCGCCTCGCTCCACCAGGCCACCGACCATCCCGGCCCCCGGAACCCTCCCGGTCCCGCACGCCGAACCGCACGCCCCGGCCTGCGCCTGCCACTACAGCACCCGGCCGCCATGGTGCCGGCCGCCGCCCGGCCCACGGTCCAGCTCACCACCGGAAGCACCCTCGCGCTCATCGCGGGCGGAACCGCCGCCGTGCTGGTCGTCGGCGCGGTCCTGGTCTCCATGCTCCTGGCCGTCGCCATCACCGCCATCTCCATCGCGGTCGTGCGCCGTGGTTCTGCGCTCCCTGCTCAACCAGCACGCCAAGCGCTAACCGGCCCCCGGGGCGGCCTCGGTCGCCAAACTTCCGCCGCCCCGGGCGCCTCAACCCACTTCCTGATCCAACGGACCCGAAAGGGATCACCATGATGCCCCAGCACACCCACGTCTCCGGCCACATCTGCGGCGACTGCGACGGCTCACGCGAGCGTCGCCATCACCACCGGCGCCCGCACCCTCGACGGCACACGCGCCACGCCATCCCGCGTCAACTGCCGGACCTGCCAGGGCACCGGCACCACCCGCCGCCCGCTGCCTCGCTCACCGCCGGCCGGTGAGCGCCGTGACGCTCCTGGACTGGCGCGACGGCAAGCACTTCGACCACTCCGGCGACAAGCCGTGCGTCCTGTGCGGCACGCCGACCCCGCTGCGCTCCGAGCGTGGCAAGCCCGTCCACAAGGTGTGCGCCGAGCAGCTGGATCGACACCCACCCGCGCAAGGACGGTGACGAGTGACGCTCACCGCCATCCCGGCGGGCCTGGACCCGGCCACCTGGAAGGACTTGCTGAGGGTAGCCGGGCAACCGGGCTTCGACCGCTGGCAGCAGCAGATCGCCCGCACCGGTGGCTGTTCCGACCCGATCCACCTCGCGGGCTAGACCACCACCCTCGACCCCGCGACCGGGCACGGTCCTCGACTCGCTACTCGACCGTCGAACGAGCCGGGCGGACGGCTGCGCGTCGCTTGCGGAAACCGCCGTGCCTCGCGCTGCCCGGCCTGCGCTTGGACCTACGCCGGCGACACCTACCAGCTCATCCGTGTCCGGCCTGACCGGCGACCGCAAGGGCGTCCCCTCGACGGTCGTGGATCACCCCCGGGTCTTCGCCACCTTGACGGCTCCCTCCTTCGGCCCGGTCCACAACCGCCCGGCTGCCGGCCGCTGCCGCTGCGGCACTGTCCACCACGACGGCTCGCCGGAACTTGGCACCGCCCCTGGACCCCGAGCACGTACGACTATGCCGGGCGCGGTGCTGTGGAACAACCACGCCTCGACACCTGTGGCGATACGTCACCATCTACCTCCCCCGCGAGATGGCCGCCCGCGTCGGCATCACCCAACGAGAACTCAAGCGAACGCCTCCGCGTCTCGTACGGCAAGGTCGCCGAATACCAGAAACGCGGCGCTGATCCACTTCCACGCCGTCATCCGCTTCGACGGACCCGACGGGCCCGACACCCCGCCCCCGCCGTGGGCGACCGCTGACCTGCTGGCCGACGCCCTGCGCCGCCGCCGCCCGTCGCGCCACGGTCGACCGTGCCCGCCGCCGGGGACCAACCCGCCCGGGTCCTGCGCTGGGGCACACAGCTCGACGTGCAGCCCATCGGCGCGTTCGGACACGGCGAGGACCTGACCGAACAGGCCGTCGCCTCCTACGTCGCCAAGTACGCCACCAAAGCCGCCGAGACGACCGGCACGGTAGACCGCCGTATCGGGGAACTCGCCGAACTCGACAAGCTCCCCGACCTCCCCGCGCACACCCGGCGCCTGATCGAAGCCTGCTGGGACCTGGACGCGCACTACCCGGACCGCCGGCTGTGGGACTGGGCTCACATGCTCGGCTTCCGGGGCCACTTCTCCACCAAGGCCCGCCGCTACTCCACCACCCTCGGAGCCCTCCGCCAAGCCCGCGCCGACTATCGCGCCGACCAGGAACGCGCAGGAACGCGGCCTCCCCGACCTCGACGCCGACCCGGACGCGACCACCCTCGTGATCGCCCACTGGACATACGCCGGACACGGCCACACCCCCGGCGAATCCTGGCTCGCCGAACAGATCGCACCGCGACATCACCCAAGCCCGCGACACCGCACGCCAAGCACGCCACGAACAAGACGACGACTGGGGGGATCAGGCATGACCGACGAACTGTTGACGGTGCCCGACGTGATGGCACGGCTCAAGCTCGGCCGCTCGACGGTCTACGAGCTGCTCCGCACGGGCCGCCTGGCGTCGGTGACCATCGGCCGATCCCGCCGGGTCTCGACTCGGGCCGTGCACGCCTTCCTCAAGGGCCTGGAGGGCGGCGTCTGATGGCCAGCGGTAGGAAGCGCAACCCGAACGGCTCGGGCACGGTCACCAAGCGCTCTGACGGCCGGTACCAGGCTGCGGTGTACGTGCCACAGCCGGACGGCACCAAGAAGCGGAAGTTCGTGTACGGCGGCTCGTACGACGAATGCGACCGCAAGCGCCGTGAGCTGATCGACAAGAGCGACCAGGGCATCCCGACGCCGACCCGGGACATGTCCTTGGACCAGTGGTTGGACTACTGGCTGGAGTGCATCGTCCGGCCGTACCTGTCGGACGGCAGCTACCGCACGTATCACCAGACGTGCCGGCTGTACCTGCGGCCGTACCTGGGGCATAAGGTGATGTTCAAGCTCGGCGTCAAGGAGCTGCGGGCCGCGATGACGAAGCTCGCTCGGGACGTGTCGAGCAAGACCGCCCGGCAGGCGCTCCGGGTGCTCTCGGCCGCGCTCACGGCCGCGATGGAAGAGGACTTCGGGCTGACGCGGAACGTGGCCAAGCTCGTGCACGTCCGCGCTTCCACCGAACGGGGCGAGAGCTGGACCGCCGTGGAGGTGCTGCGGTTCCTGGCCGAAGCCCGCCGGCGCACCGTGTACTACCCGGCGTTTCTGCTGCTGTGCCTGCTGGGGATGCGACGAGCGGAGGTCTGCGGCCTTCGGTGGGAAAACATCGACCTTGACCAGCGGATGATCTGGGTCGAGCAGCAGTTGCAGCGCACCGGGGCCGGCACGGTGGACGTGGACGTCAAGACCGCCACATCGAAGGCCCCGCTGCCCCTCCCCGCGCAGTGCATCGCGCCCCTGCGGTGGCAACGGATGCGTACCGCGTGGCTCCGGGATTCCGCGCTCGCATCTGGTCGGCCTTGGTACGACGACCCCGCCGGCCACGTCTTCGTCACCCGCACCGGTCAACCCTGGCAGTCGGACAACCTGTACCAGTCCTTGCAGCGGGTCCGGGAGATGGCCGGCTTGGGCAAGATGAACCCCAAGGGCCTGCGGAAGTCCTGCGGCACCCTGCTCGTGCACCTCAAGGTGCATCCCCGCGTCGTGAAGGCGATCCTGCGGCACAGCCGGATCTCTACGACCATGGACATCTACGCCGAAGCGCTCGATCCCGACGTGATCGAGGCGGTGGGACGGCTCGACCTTCTGCTGAGGCAGCCGGGCCGGCTGGAACGGCTCCAAGAGGCGGTCGAACGGCCGGACTGATGTCAGCCGTTGATGTCAACCGCCCCTCCCTGGCACATAGGTGCTGGTGGAGGGGCGGTTTTCGTCTGGGCCGCGCCATCATCCCATTTGTATATCGATGCCGGTGACCTTTGGTGATCGAGGTCACGCTACGCAACCATTGTCCATGGTTGTCACCACTTGCGCCGACCCCAAGTGACAGCCTGTGGAAAACCTACGCGGGGGTAGCCCGCGCACCCTACCGGCAGACGGCCGCCAGGCGCTCGGGAGTCACGGGGGAGACCACGCCGTTCTCGGTCACGATGGCCGTGATCAGGTCGGGAGGGGTGACGTCGAAGGCCGGGTTGTAGGCCTGGGCACCCAGCGGGGACGGGGCGAGGTCGGTCACCTCCGAGGAGGGGCGCTGCTCCACCTCGATCGCCGCGCCGTCCGGGGTCACCAGGTCGATCGTGGTCGTGGGCGCCACCACGACGAAGGGAATGCCGTGGTGGCGGGCCAGGACGGCCAGCGGGTAGCTGCCGACCTTGTTGGCCGTCGAGCCGTCCGCGGCGATCCGGTCCGCGCCGATCAGCACGGCGTCCACCTCGCCGGCGGTGAACAGCGAGCCGGCCGCGTTGTCCGCGAGGAGCGTGTACGGCATGCCCGCCCGCGCCGCCTCGAAGGCCGTCAACCGGGCTCCCTGGAGCAGCGGCCGCGTCTCGTCCACCCACAGGCGCCGCAGCTCGCCGTCCCGGTGCACGCGGAGCACCACGCCCAGCGCGGTCCCCTGCCCGCCCGAGACCAGGGCGCCGGTGTTGCAGTGGGTCAGGAGCCGGTAACCCCCACCGGGCACCAGCTCGGAGAGCAGCCGCTCGCCCTCCTCGGCCATCGCCGTACTCGCCGCCGCGTCCTCGGCGTGCAGGATGCGAGCCTCGGCGAGAGCGGCGGCCGCCGCCTCGTGCGGAGCCGCCCGACGGTAGGCGTCCACCGCCCGCCGCACGCCATAGGCCAGGTTGACCGCGGTCGGCCGCGCGTACGCCAGCAGGTCCGCGGCCTCCTCCACGTCGTAACCGCGGGCCGCCGCGAGCGCCACCCCGTAGGCGCCGGCGATCCCCAGCAGAGGCGCGCCCCGGACGGCGAGGGAACGTATCGCCCCCACGAGCGCCTGCACGTCCGTGCACACCAACTCGACCTCCTCGTGCGGAAGCCGGGTCTGGTCGAGCAGCACGAGTACCGGCCCCTCCGGAGGCTCCTCCCACCGCAGCGCGGGAATGTCACCGTTGTCAGGTCGCGCGAAGTGATCACCCATTCCCTCAGTCTGCCCTGCCTGGCCCGATCGACGGCAGCCCGTGACACGATGACCGCCAGAACTACGCCACGCATGACGAAGGGGCAGCCTCCGATGACCAACACTCCGGGCTTGGCATCGCCCGGATCCTCCGACTCTCCGGAGCCGGGGGACGGCGACGGCTCCGCTCCGTCCGTGTCCCCGCCCGAGCCGGACGCAGCACCGACCAGCCAGGGTGTCCAAGAGGTCCAGGACGCCCCAGGCGTTCAGGACACCCCGGCCGGCCAGGACGGCGAAGGACCTCGGGACGGCCAGGAGCCCCCGAGGACCGGCTGGGCGCAGCAGCAGCCACCACCCACCAGCGGCTGGATCGGCTGGGCGCCGCCCGGCGGGCCTCCCGCCCCCACCCCGCCGCAGCAGCCCCACCCGCCGTACCAGCAGCAACCGCAGTACTGGTCCGGGCAGGACGGACCGGGTGGACCCCGCTGGGGTTCCCCGCCGCCCGGCGCCTGGGCCCAGCGCGGTCCCTGGGGCCGGCCGCCGGCACCGAAGCCGGGTGTCATCCCGCTCCGCCCGCTGGGCGTCGGCGAGATCCTGGACGCCTCCATCAGCACCCTTCGACGGCACTGGCGCGCGATCATCGGCTTCACCGGCGTCATCGCCGTGATCGTCGAGGCTGTCGCCGTGGTCGTCCAAGGCCTGTTCGTCGACGACTCACGCCTCACCGACCTGCGCCACAACCCCAACCCGAGCACCCACGACATCCTCCGGGCCATCACTGGTGTCTACGCGGGCCTCAGCGTGACGGCCCTGGTCGGCATGACGGGCACGCTCATGGCCACGGCGATCCTCGCCACTGCGTGCAGCCGGTCGGCGCTCAACCGTCCGGTGACGGCGGCGGACATCTGGGCGGACATGAGGCCGCGGCTGCACCAGCTCATCGGGCTGACCCTGCTGCTGGTGGTGACCTATGTCGGCGTGGTGGCCCTGGGCGCGCTGCCCGGTGTACTGGTCGCGCTGAGCGGTGCGAGGGCCGGAGGCGCCGCCCTGGCCTTCCTGGGAGTGCTCGGCGGACTGCTCGTGGCTGCCTGGCTGGGGATCCAGTGGTGCCTGGCCGCACCGGCCCTGATGCTGGAGAAGCAGGGGATCATCGCCGCGATCAAGCGGTCGGGAAAGCTCATCAGCGGCTCGTGGTGGCGGGCCCTGGGCGTGCAGCTCCTGGCCGTCGTCCTGATCTACATCGCCTCTTCGGTCGTGAGTCTGCCGTTCATGCTGATCGCGTCGGCCGTCACGGGTGACAGCCTCAGCACCTTCTTCGGCAGCGACACCCACATGGGCTGGGGATTCCTCGTCATCACGGGAATCGGGTCCGCCGTCGCCACGACGCTCACGCTGCCCATCAGCGCCGGCGTCGCGTCCTTCCTCTACATGGACCAGCGCATTCGCCGTGAGTCGCTCGACGTCGAGCTCCTCCGCGCGGTGGAGCTCACCAAGCAGGACTGACGCCGCAAGGCTGGGACTGACGTTCACGACCCCCGGGAACGCGCCGCACAGGGCAGGACAGGCGCGGTCCCGGGGGTCTCTTCATGTCTGGTGCGCCTCGGGTACTGGCTTCTCTGGGCGCTGCTGCGGTACTGCCCTCGGGGAGGCTCCGCTGCGGGGCCGGCCCCGCCCGGGCCTTGGTGGCCGGGCGACGGGAACGCGCGGAAACGTGACGGCCGGGCAATCGCACCGCGGAACGCAAAAAAGCCCTGGCTCCGAGTTTTCACTCGGAGCCAGGGCTCACAATTTGTTCGGCGGTGTCCTACTCTCCCACAGGGTCCCCCCTGCAGTACCATCGGCGCTGAAAGGCTTAGCTTCCGGGTTCGGAATGTAACCGGGCGTTTCCCTAACGCTATGACCACCGAAACACCATGAAACAACACAGTGTCCTGGTTGCCTCAGAACTACACAGTGGACGCGTGCAACTATGGACAAGCCCTCGGCCTATTAGTACCGGTCAGCTCCACCAGTCACCTGGCTTCCACATCCGGCCTATCAACCCAGTCGTCTACTGGGAGCCTTACCCCATCAAGTGGGTGGGAGTCCTCATCTCGAAGCAGGCTTCCCGCTTAGATGCTTTCAGCGGTTATCCCTCCCGAACGTAGCCAACCAGCCATGCTCTTGGCAGAACAACTGGCACACCAGAGGTTCGTCCGTCCCGGTCCTCTCGTACTAGGGACAGCCCTTCTCAAGACTCCTACGCGCGCAGCGGATAGGGACCGAACTGTCTCACGACGTTCTAAACCCAGCTCGCGTACCGCTTTAATGGGCGAACAGCCCAACCCTTGGGACCGACTCCAGCCCCAGGATGCGACGAGCCGACATCGAGGTGCCAAACCATCCCGTCGATATGGACTCTTGGGGAAGATCAGCCTGTTATCCCCGGGGTACCTTTTATCCGTTGAGCGACGGCGCTTCCACAAGCCACCGCCGGATCACTAGTCCCTACTTTCGTACCTGCTCGACCCGTCAGTCTCACAGTCAAGCTCCCTTGTGCACTTACACTCAACACCTGATTGCCAACCAGGCTGAGGGAACCTTTGGGCGCCTCCGTTACCCTTTAGGAGGCAACCGCCCCAGTTAAACTACCCACCAGACACTGTCCCTGATCCGGATCACGGACCGAGGTTAGACATCCAGCACGACCAGAGTGGTATTTCAACGACGACTCCACCACGGCTGGCGCCGCGATTTCAAAGTCTCCCACCTATCCTACACAAGCCGAACCGAACACCAATATCAAGCTATAGTAAAGGTCCCGGGGTCTTTCCGTCCTGCTGCGCGAAACGAGCATCTTTACTCGTAGTGCAATTTCACCGGGCCTATGGTTGAGACAGTCGAGAAGTCGTTACGCCATTCGTGCAGGTCGGAACTTACCCGACAAGGAATTTCGCTACCTTAGGATGGTTATAGTTACCACCGCCGTTTACTGGCGCTTAAGTTCTCAGCTTCGCGGAATCGAAACCCCACTAACCGGTCCCCTTAACGTTCCAGCACCGGGCAGGCGTCAGTCCGTATACATCGCCTTACGGCTTCGCACGGACCTGTGTTTTTAGTAAACAGTCGCTTCTCGCTGGTCTCTGCGGCCACCCCCAGCTCACGAAGTAAATTCCATCACCAGACATGGCCCCCCTTCTCCCGAAGTTACGGGGGCATTTTGCCGAGTTCCTTAACCATAGTTCACCCGAACGCCTCGGTATTCTCTACCAGACCACCTGAGTCGGTTTAGGGTACGGGCCGCCATAAAACTCGCTAGAGGCTTTTCTCGACAGCATAGGATCATCCACTTCACCACAATCGGCTCGGCATCAGGTCTCAGCCACATGTCGGCGGATTTGCCTACCGCACGCCCTACACCCTTACCCCGGGACAACCACCGCCCGGGCTGGACTACCTTCCTGCGTCACCCCATCACTTACCTACTACCCCCTCGGGTCAGCGGCTCCACCACTCCCCCTCACTCCGAAGAGATCAGAGGCGGCTTCACGGCCTTAGCATCAGAGGATTCAATACTGGACGCTTCACAGCGGGTACCGGAATATCAACCGGTTGTCCATCGACTACGCCTGTCGGCCTCGCCTTAGGTCCCGACTTACCCTGGGCAGATCAGCTTGACCCAGGAACCCTTAGTCAATCGGCGCAAGAGTTTCCCACTCTTGTATCGCTACTCATGCCTGCATTCTCACTCGTGAACCGTCCACCACTGCCTTCCGGCGCGGCTTCACCCGGCACACGACGCTCCCCTACCCATCACAGCCGCCGTTGGGCGTATGTACTGCAATGACACGACTTCGGCGGTACGCTTGAGCCCCGCTACATTGTCGGCGCGGAATCACTTGACCAGTGAGCTATTACGCACTCTTTCAAGGGTGGCTGCTTCTAAGCCAACCTCCTGGTTGTCTCTGCGACTCCACATCCTTTCCCACTTAGCGTACGCTTAGGGGCCTTAGTCGATGCTCTGGGCTGTTTCCCTCTCGACCATGGAGCTTATCCCCCACAGTCTCACTGCCGCGCTCTCACTTACCGGCATTCGGAGTTTGGCTAAGGTCAGTAACCCGGTAGGGCCCATCGCCTATCCAGTGCTCTACCTCCGGCAAGAAACACACGACGCTGCACCTAAATGCATTTCGGGGAGAACCAGCTATCACGGAGTTTGATTGGCCTTTCACCCCTAACCACAGGTCATCCCCCAGGTTTTCAACCCTGGTGGGTTCGGTCCTCCACGACAGTCTTACCGCCGCTTCAACCTGCCCATGGCTAGATCACTCCGCTTCGGGTCTTGAGCGTGCTACTCAAACGCCCTATTCGGACTCGCTTTCGCTACGGCTACCCCACACGGGTTAACCTCGCAACACACCGCAAACTCGCAGGCTCATTCTTCAAAAGGCACGCAGTCACGACGACACGCGCAAGCACGCATCGCGACGCTCCCACGGCTTGTAGGCACACGGTTTCAGGTACTATTTCACTCCGCTCCCGCGGTACTTTTCACCATTCCCTCACGGTACTATCCGCTATCGGTCACCAGGGAATATTTAGGCTTAGCGGGTGGTCCCGCCAGATTCACACAGGATTTCTCGGGCCCCGTGCTACTTGGGAAGTGACAAGCAGAGCCGTACAGTTTCAGCTACGGGGGTCTTACCCTCTACGCCGGGCCTTTCGCATGCCCTTCGCCTACACCAACGGTTTCTGACTCTCCCACCGGCCGGCAGACCGATGAAGAAGACTCCCACAACCCCGTAAACGCAACCCCTGCCGGGTATCACACGCATACGGTTTAGCCTCATCCGGTTTCGCTCGCCACTACTCCCGGAATCACGGTTGTTTTCTCTTCCTGCGGGTACTGAGATGTTTCACTTCCCCGCGTTCCCTCCACACTGCCCTATGTGTTCAGGCACGGGTGACAGCCCATGACGACTGCCGGGTTTCCCCATTCGGACACCCCCGGATCACAGCTCGGTTGACAGCTCCCCGGGGCCTATCGCGGCCTCCCACGTCCTTCATCGGTTCCTGGTGCCAAGGCATCCACCGTGCGCCCTTAAAAACTTGGCCACAGATGCTCGCGTCCACTATGCAGTTCTCAAACAACCAGCCACCTCCAACCGCAACAGGACAGGGAGGCACACGAGGAACCTCGTTCCCTCAGAACCCAACAGCGTGCCCGACACGATCCACTCCACCACGCGTTCCACGCCGAAGCAGTACTAGACACCAGCCAGACGAACCGTGCCGAATAGTCAACGTTCCACCCATGAGCAACCAGCAGCGAGACATTCGCCGATGTACTGGCCTCTGACCGCTTCCGTAAGATGTGCTCCTTAGAAAGGAGGTGATCCAGCCGCACCTTCCGGTACGGCTACCTTGTTACGACTTCGTCCCAATCGCCAGTCCCACCTTCGACGACTCCCTCCCACAAGGGGTTGGGCCACCGGCTTCGGGTGTTACCGACTTTCGTGACGTGACGGGCGGTGTGTACAAGGCCCGGGAACGTATTCACCGCAGCAATGCTGATCTGCGATTACTAGCGACTCCGACTTCATGGGGTCGAGTTGCAGACCCCAATCCGAACTGAGACCGGCTTTTTGAGATTCGCTCCACCTCGCGGTATCGCAGCTCATTGTACCGGCCATTGTAGCACGTGTGCAGCCCAAGACATAAGGGGCATGATGACTTGACGTCGTCCCCACCTTCCTCCGAGTTGACCCCGGCGGTCTCCTGTGAGTCCCCAGCACCACAAGGGCCTGCTGGCAACACAGGACAAGGGTTGCGCTCGTTGCGGGACTTAACCCAACATCTCACGACACGAGCTGACGACAGCCATGCACCACCTGTACACCAGCCCAAAGGGGGGCCCTATCTCTAGGGCTTTCTGATGCATGTCAAGCCTTGGTAAGGTTCTTCGCGTTGCGTCGAATTAAGCCACATGCTCCGCCGCTTGTGCGGGCCCCCGTCAATTCCTTTGAGTTTTAGCCTTGCGGCCGTACTCCCCAGGCGGGGAACTTAATGCGTTAGCTGCGGCACGGACAACGTGGAATGTCGCCCACACCTAGTTCCCAACGTTTACGGCGTGGACTACCAGGGTATCTAATCCTGTTCGCTCCCCACGCTTTCGCTCCTCAGCGTCAGTATCGGCCCAGAGATCCGCCTTCGCCACCGGTGTTCCTCCTGATATCTGCGCATTTCACCGCTACACCAGGAATTCCGATCTCCCCTACCGAACTCTAGCCTGCCCGTATCGAATGCAGACCCGGAGTTAAGCCCCGGGCTTTCACATCCGACGCGACAAGCCGCCTACGAGCTCTTTACGCCCAATAATTCCGGACAACGCTCGCACCCTACGTATTACCGCGGCTGCTGGCACGTAGTTAGCCGGTGCTTCTTCTGCAGGTACCGTCACTTTCGCTTCTTCCCTGCTGAAAGAGGTTTACAACCCGAAGGCCGTCATCCCTCACGCGGCGTCGCTGCATCAGGCTTTCGCCCATTGTGCAATATTCCCCACTGCTGCCTCCCGTAGGAGTCTGGGCCGTGTCTCAGTCCCAGTGTGGCCGGTCGCCCTCTCAGGCCGGCTACCCGTCGTCGCCTTGGTAGGCCATCACCCCACCAACAAGCTGATAGGCCGCGGGCTCATCCTGCACCGCCGGAGCTTTCCACCATCCACCATGCGGCAGACAGTCATATCCGGTATTAGACCCCGTTTCCAGGGCTTGTCCCAGAGTGCAGGGCAGATTGCCCACGTGTTACTCACCCGTTCGCCACTGATCCACCCCGAAAGGCTTCACCGTTCGACTTGCATGTGTTAAGCACGCCGCCAGCGTTCGTCCTGAGCCAGGATCAAACTCTCCGTGAATGAATACCGGTAATCCGGTCCACACACGCAAGAGCGGGACAGCCGGAGGAATAATCCCGACCGTCCACAGCGTCCTCGCTGTGTATTTCTTCAAAGGAACCACGTCTCACGTACGAGGACGGGGTATCAACATATCTGGCGTTGACTTTTGGCACGCTGTTGAGTTCTCAAGGAACGGAAGCTGCCATCGGCTGCCGCTTCCGGGCCCCTCCGGGCTTTCCCTTCGTTGTGTTCCAGACTCTATCAGACCTTTGCGGGTCCGAATTACCACCCGCCTTTCGGGGACACGTTTGCCCCACCGGAGATTTCTCTCGGCTGGGCTTCGATGTCTTCGACGGGCGAAGTAGCAAGGATCTGGGTTTGTTCACGCCTGGACTGATCCAGTTCGTGACAACCGTTCCAACCTACCTCCCGGCCTTGGGAGCGTCAAATCAGCCGAAGCTGGACGGGGGCGTGTCGAGCTCCTCGAGCTCGATGCCAGGCGCGGCGAGCACGACGTCGCCGGCGATGTGGACGTCGTGCTGCTCGCCGGTCGCGAGATCGGCCACGCGGAAGTTGTCCACAGGCAGAAAACCGCTGTCCGCGGAGTGTGCTGTGCTGGAGACCAGCGACCACGACTGGTCGACGGTGAGCGGGGCGAGCACGGGGGACTGGAATGACACAAGACGTACGCGCGTGGCCGGGCCGCCGGGCGCGAGGCGGAGCAGCCGGGCGTTGGCGATCAGGAACGCGGGCGATACGCCGGTGAAGGCGTGGGCGGGCGCGTTTCCTTCTTGCGCGTGCTCGCCCGAGGGGTCCGTGCGGACCCAGGTCACGCCGTCGAGCGCGGCCGCGCGCACCTGCCACGAGGCAGCGTGCAGTTCGAGCCGGATGGGACGGCCGAGGGAGTCGATCGTGAGGTCGATCGATCCGGCGTGCCCGCCGTCGGGCGCGGTGGTCTGCGCGGTGTAGCGCCATCCGGAGGGGCCGGTGGCGCAGTGGAAGTGTTCTTCACCGAGGGGAGTGTGGTCATGCGTGTCGTGGAACGAGTAGCGTCCGCGGGGCATCGCTGGGTCCCGAAATCTGGCGAGGCCCCCGCCTCGCGGGCGAGACGGGGGCCGGTGTGCGGTGGATCTGTGCGCCGGTGGCTGAACCGCGCGGGTGCGCGGCTGCGCCGGTCAGTAGCGGTAGTGGTCCGGCTTGTACGGGCCGTCGACGTTCACGCCGATGTAGGAGGCCTGCTCCGGGCGGAGCGTCGTGAGCCGGACGCCGAGCGCGTCCAGGTGGAGGCGGGCGACCTTTTCGTCGAGGTGCTTGGGGAGCACGTAGACGCCGACCGGGTACTCCTCGGGCTTCGTGAAGAGCTCGATCTGGGCCATCGTCTGGTCCGTGAAGGAGTTGGACATCACGAAGGAGGGGTGGCCGGTCGCGTTGCCCAGGTTGAGCAGGCGGCCCTCGGACAGGACGATCAGCGTCTTCCCCTCCGAGAAGGTCCAGGTGTGGACCTGGGGCTTGACCTCGTCCTTGACGATGCCGGGGATCTTGGCGAGGCCGGCCATGTCGATCTCGTTGTCGAAGTGGCCGATGTTGCCGACGATCGCCTGGTGCTTCATCCGGGCCATGTCCGAGGCCATGATGATGTCGCGGTTGCCGGTGGTGGTGATGAAGATGTCGGCGGTCTCGACCACGTCGTCCAGGGTGGCGACCTGGTAGCCGTCCATGGCGGCCTGGAGCGCGCAGATCGGGTCGATCTCGGTGACGATCACGCGGGCGCCCTGGCCGCGCAGGGACTCGGCGCAGCCCTTGCCGACGTCGCCGTAGCCGCAGACGACGGCGACCTTGCCGCCGATGAGCACGTCGGTGGCGCGGTTGATGCCGTCGACGAGCGAGTGGCGGCAGCCGTACTTGTTGTCGAACTTCGACTTGGTGACCGCGTCGTTGACGTTGATCGCCGGGAAGAGCAGCTCGCCGGCGTTCTGCATCTCGTACAGGCGGTGGACGCCGGTGGTGGTCTCCTCGGTGACACCGCGGATGTCGGAGGCGAGCTGCGTCCACTTCTGCGGGCTCTCGCCGAGGGTGCGGCGCAGGAGGCCGAGGATGAAGCCGTACTCCTCGCTGTCCTCGGCGGTGGTGTCCGGCACGGCGCCGGCCTTCTCGAACTCGACACCCTTGTGGACCAGGAGGGTGGCGTCGCCGCCGTCGTCCAGGATCATGTTGGGGCCGCCGGTGGGGGTGTTCGGCCAGGTCAGGGCCTGCTCGGTGCACCACCAGTATTCTTCGAGGGTTTCGCCCTTCCAGGCGAAGACCGGGATGCCCTGGGGGTTCTCCGGGGTGCCGTTGGGGCCGACGGCGATGGCCGCGGCCGCGTGGTCCTGGGTGGAGAAGATGTTGCAGGACGCCCAGCGGACCTCGGCGCCGAGGGCGGCGAGCGTCTCGATGAGCACGGCGGTCTGCACCGTCATGTGCAGGGAGCCGGTGATGCGCGCGCCGGCCAGCGGCTGGGTGGCGGCGTACTCCTTGCGCAGGGCCATCAGGCCGGGCATCTCGTGCTCGGCGAGGGTGATCTCCTTGCGGCCGAAGGCGGCAAGCGAAAGATCCGCGACCTTGAAGTCGGTGGCGGTGGTGGTCATGCGGGCTGCTCCTCGGAGTGGTCGAGGCGGACAGGGACACACGCTGCCGGGGGCGCTGGAATGCCACGTCCTGCGGGCACACCTGTCCCCTTGCGGCAGCGCAATCCGTCGGAGGCCCTCTCTCCCTCGGTCGGCCACCTCGGGGTGACCGCCCGACCGCCATCAGCAGCGACGTCTGGCTGGGTACGAATCTACACCGGGCGGCACATCAGGCGCAGTGGGTCGCGGATGTCGGGGCGTTCAGCGTCCGCCGGGCGTCTGGTCGGGGTCGGGGCCCGCCGCGGCGGCGGCCTCGCTGTAGATGTCCGGTTCGAGGTAGATGACGCGGGCGATCGGCACGGCGGCGCGGATGCGCTCCTCGGCGGCGTCGATGGCGCGGGCGATCTCACCGGCGGTGTCGTCGTGGCGGACGGCGATCTTGGCGGCGACCAGGAGTTCCTCGGGGCCGAGGTGGAGGGTGCGCATGTGGATGACGCCGGTGACCGCCTCGCCGTCGACGGCGGACTGCCGGATCCGGGTGACGACGTCCGCGGCGGCGCCCTCGCCGATGAGCAGCGACTTGGTCTCGGCGGCGAGGACGAGGGCGATGCAGATGAGGAGGGTGCCGATGCAGAGGGTGCCGATGCCGTCCCAGACGCCGCTGTCGGTGGCCAGGGAGATGCTGACGCCGATCAGGGCGAGGACGAGGCCGATGAGCGCGCCGAAGTCCTCGAGCAGGACGACCGGGAGTTCGGGCGCCTTGGCGCGGCGGATGAACTCGACCCAGGACTGGCTGCCCCGGGTGTGGTTGGACTCGGCGATGGCGGTGCGGAAGGACATGCCCTCGGCCACGATCGCGAACAGCAGCACGCCGACCGGCCAGTACCAGTGGTCGAGGGGGTGCGGGTGGCGGATCTTCTCGTAACCCTCGTAGAGGGCGAACATGCCGCCGACGGAGAAGAGCACGATCGAGACGAGGAAGGCATAGACATAGCGTTCCCGGCCGTAGCCGAAGGGGTGTTCCTCGTTCGCGGCGCGCTTGGCCCGCTTGCCGCCGATGAGCAGGAGGGCCTGGTTGCCGGAGTCGGCGAGGGAGTGCACACCTTCGGCGAGCATCGAGGAGGAGCCGCTGAACGCGAAGGCCACGAACTTGGCCACCGCGATGGCGAGGTTGGCGCTCAGTGCCGCGAAGATCGCCTTGGTTCCGCCTGACGCGCTCATAGGTGCTGGATGTCCCTTCGGTCGGCCCCGGCAGGCACTCGGTCGTGACGGGCGTTGCGGACGGACATTCTTGCAGCCGGCCCGATGCGGCGCGTGTTCAGGCGGCCACGGTCGCGCGGAACAGGGTTGCGTCGCCGGTGAGTTCGGTGCGCTCGGCGGCCGGGAGGTAGGCGGACTGACCGCGGGTGAGGGTCAGGAGTGCCTGCGGGCCGCCGTCGACGGTGCGCAGGTGGGCCTCGCCGTCGGTGCACAGCAGGATCTGCGGGGCGCCGGCGTCGAGGGTGCGGGGTTCGGCGCCGGGGACGAGGAGGTAGCGGGAGAGGCGGAACTCGTCGATGGGAGCGGGGTAGAGCTCCTCGCCGTCGGGGCCGGCCTCGGGGCGGAGCACTCCGGGGTCGCCGGCCTCGAAGCGGACGACGCGCAGGAGTTCGGGGACGTCGATGTGCTTGGGGGTGAGGCCGCAGCGCAGCACGTTGTCGGAGTTGGCCATGATCTCGACGCCGAGGCCGTCGAGGTAGGCGTGCGGGACTCCGGCGCCGAGGTAGAGGGCTTCGCCGGGCAGGAGGCGTACGTGGTTGAGCAGCATCGCGGCGATGACGCCGCGGTCGCCGGGGAAGCTGCGGGCGGCCCTGGCGTAGGCGGCGTACGCGGTGGCGTGCGGGGTGCCGGGGGTGTCACCCAGGCGGGCGGCGGCTTCGGTGGCCGCGTGCACGGTGTCGGCGATGGCCCCCACTTCGGCGCCGAGGACGGCGGCGAGGACTTCGCGGAGGGCCTGGTCCTCGGGCTGGGCGCGGAGGATGTCGACGTAGGGGGTGAGCGCGGGGACGGCCAGGGCGTCGAGGAGGTCGGCGGCTTCGGCGGGCCGGCGGAAGCCGCACAGTCCGTCGAAGGGTGAGAGCGCGACGATCATCTCGGGCTTGTGGTTGGCGTCCTTGTAGTTGCGCTCGGGGGCGCCGAGGGGGATGCCGCGGGTTTCCTCGTCGGCGAAGCCGGCCCGGGCCTGGTCGAGGTCGGGGTGGACCTGGACCGACAGGGGCGCTCCGGCGGCGAGCACCTTGAGCAGGAAGGGCAGCCGGGGGCCGAAGCGCTTGACGGTGGCGTCGCCGAGTTCGTGGCGGGGGTCGGTGTCGATGAGGGCGTCGAGGGTGAGGGGGCCGTCGCCGCGGTCGATCCGGGAGGGGGCGCCGGGGTGGGCGCCCATCCACAGTTCGGCCTGGGGTTCGCCGGTGGGCTCGGTGCCGAGGAGGGCGGGGATGGCGGTGGTGGAGCCCCAGGCGTACGGACGGATGGTGTTGCTGAGGAGGTTCATTCCGGGTCAGGGTCTCTCGGTCGAGGCGATGGCCAGGTAGGCGGCGGCGAAGTCGGTGAGGGCGAGGAGTTCGGCGGCGGTCTCGAGCGGGGTGCCGCCGGGGGCGGTGATCTCGCTGAGGGGGGTGTCGTGGGCGTACGCCTGCTCGCGGGCGGCGGGGGCGGCGGAGAAGGGCTGGTCGGGCGCTTCCTGGAACAGCACGATGCGCAGCCGCAGGGTTTCGTCGTCGTCGACGCGGTCGCGGAAGAAGTCGTCGGGGTCGCCGGCCAGGGAGTGGGCTCCGGCCTGGAGGGGGCCGTGGGCGGTGAGGGCGGCGGGCAGTTCGGCGCTGAGGGCGGGGCGTCCGGCGCGGGTGGCCAGGACGGTCGCGAAGCGGCGGGCGCCGGCCGCGGCGATGCGGCCCTGGCTCCACAGCAGGGGCAGCGCGTCGTCGAGTTCGGCGGCGAGGGTCTTGGCGGGGTTGGTGTAGGTGGCGACGGCGGGGCCGCAGCGGGCGGCGACCTCGTCGAGCCGGTCGGCGACGCCGTGCAGGGCGGCCGCGGGCGCGCTGATCAGGCCGATCCGGTCGGCCAGGGCGAGCAGCGGGGTGACCAGGGCCCAGAAGGCGCCGGTGTCGGGGGCGCCGGCGGTGCCGGCCGGGCCGCCGAAGGCGGGCGGGAAGTCGAAGCCGTTGCCGGGGGCGGCGAAGGGCAGGGCCATCCCGCGGACCTGGGCGACGGCCTCGGTGAGCGGGGCCTTGGCCGGCGTGACGGCCACGGCGGTGCAGCCGCGCCGGTACGCCTGGGCGACGAGGTCGCTGAGGCCCTGCTCGGTGCCCTGGTCGGACAGGAGGAGCAGCAGGTCGAGGGGGCCGGCCCAGCCGGGCAGCGTCCAGCGGGACTGCTGGGGGGTGGGACCGGTGGGGATGAGGTGCTCGACCGGGCAGATGCCGGAGCCGAGGGCGGCGATCAGGTCGGCGGCGGCGTCGGACTCCGGGCCGCTGCCGGCGACGAGCACGGCGCGGGGGTGGCCGTCGGGCCGCAGGGCGGCGAGTCCGGCCTCGTCCGCGAGTCGCAGCGCGGTGCGGACCCGGGCCCCGGCGCCGGCGACACCGCGCAGCAGCCCGTGGACGTCGGCGCGGGCAAGGGCATCCGGGTCGTCCAGCAGCGACTCGTCGAACAACGCGACCTCCCGGTCGGTCTCGGGTACGGCGCCGGGTCAGGCGGGCCGGCGGGCCTCGTCGACGAGGAGGACGGGGATCTCGTCGCGGACGGGATAGGCCAGGCCGCAGGTGTCGGAGGAGCACACCAGCTCGTCGGCGTCGGTGTCCTCGCGCAGCGGGGCGTGACAGGCCGGGCAGGCGAGGATCTCCAGCAGGCTGGGTTCGACGAGCGGCATGGCGTGTCCTCCGTGCGGTGGGGCGGTGGCGGCCGGGGCGGCCGGCATGCGGTGACGGGTTCGGCCGCGAACCCGGGCGTCGGATGTCGAGCGTCCGTCAAGCGTCGGGCGCGGGCGGGTCGGCCGCCGTCCGGTGGCTTCCCCGCCGTTCCTTCAGCCTATCGCCGCCCCCGGACGCCCGCGCCGTCCGCCCGTTCCCGCGCAGCGCCGCGGGCGGGAGGGCGGACCCGTCCTCAGTCGCGGACGATGGCGAGGACTTCGTCGCGCAGGCGCCCGACGGTGGCGGCGTCGCGGGCCTCGACGTTCAGCCGCAGCAGCGGCTCGGTGTTGGACGCGCGCAGGTTGAACCACCAGTCGGAGCCGGTGACGGTGAGCCCGTCGAGTTCGTCGAAGGAGACGCCCTCCCGGCCGGTGAAGGCGGCCCGGACCGCGGCCGTCCGTCCGGCCTGGTCGGTGACGGTGCTGTTGATCTCGCCGGAGGCGGCGTAGCGGTCGTAGTCGGCGACGAGGGCGGACAGCGTCCCGTCCTGGCCGCCGAGGGCGGCGAGCAGGTGGAGGGCGGCGAGCATGCCGGTGTCGGCGTTCCAGAAGTCGCGGAAGTAGTAGTGCGCGGAGTGCTCGCCGCCGAAGACGGCCCCGGTGACGGCCATCTGCTGCTTGATGAAGGAGTGGCCTACGCGGGTGCGTACCGCGGTGCCGCCGTGCTCGGCCACGACCTCGGGCACCGTCCAGGAGGTGATCAGGTTGTGGATGACGGTCCCGCCGGGGTGCCGGGCCAGTTCGCGGGCGGCGACCAGGGCCGTGACGGCGGACGGGGAGACGGGCTCGCCGCGCTCGTCGACGGCGAAGCAGCGGTCGGCGTCGCCGTCGAAGGCGAGTCCGATGTCGGCGCCGGTCTCCCGGACCTTCTCCTGGAGGTCCACGAGGTTCTTCGGGTCGAGCGGGTTGGCCTCGTGGTTGGGGAAGGTGCCGTCGAGCTCGAAGTACAGCGGCACGAGGTCGAGGGGCAGGCCGGACAGCACGGTGGGCACGGTGTGGCCGCCCATGCCGTTGCCGGCGTCCACCACGACCTTCAGCGGCCGGATGCCGGACAGGTCGACGAGGGAGCGCAGGAAGTCGGCGTAGTCGCCGAGCACGTCCCGCGCGGTGATCGTGCCGGGGGTCGCCCGGCTGACCGGGATCCCCTCCTGCGACCAGCGCTCGGCGAGGGTGCGGATGTCGGAGAGCCCGGTGTCCTGGCCGATGGGCGCCGCGCCGGCCCGGCACATCTTGATGCCGTTGTACTGGGCGGGGTTGTGGCTCGCGGTGAACATGGCACCGGGCAGGTTCAGCCGGCCGCTGGCGAAGTACAGCTCGTCGGTGGAGCACAGGCCGATCTCGGTGACGTCCGCGCCGCGGGAGGAGGCGCCGCGCGCGAAGGCGCGGGACAGCGGGGGCGAGGACGGCCGCATGTCGTGCCCGATGACCAGGGCGTCGGCACCGGTGACGGTGACGAAGGCGGCGCCGAAGATCTCGGCGAGGGGCTCGTCCCACTGGTCGGGTACGACGCCGCGGACGTCGTATGCCTTGACGAGCTGCGACAAATCGGCCACTGGACACCTCTGTGGGACGTTCCCGGCCCGGCCGGGGGGTTTCGGTCCCGGACAACCTATCCGAAGGGGTTCGCGGGCCCGCGGGCGGCGGGGGTCCGGAAGGAGCCGCGCGACCGCTGTGACCAGGCACGTACGCGGTGGAGCGGGGGAACGGCCCGGGGCAGCGGGCCGGGCAACCGGCCGGAAGGGCCTAGGACTCGGGGGACCGGAGCACCCGCAGGTGCCCGCGGCGGGCGACCTCCAGCGGGTCGATGTCCCGGCCACCGCCCTGGACCCGCTGCTGCGGCCGTGCTGCTTCGCGGACGGCGTTGGCCAGGGCCTCGAGGTCGTCGCCGCTGGGGCGGACCGGGCCGACGTCGGTGGCCAGGCGGACGACCTCCCAGCCGCGCGGGGCGGTCAGGCGCTCGGAGTGCTCGGAGCACAGGTCGTAGCAGTGGGGTTCGGCATAGGTGGCCAACGGGCCGAGCACGGCGGTGGAATCCGCGTAGACGTACGTCAGCGTCGCGACGGCGGGTCGGCCGCATGCGGTGCGCGAACAGCGACGTACAGGGCTCACGAGGTTGGACGGTACCGCACTCTTGAGCGGGCCGCGACGACTCTCCGCCGGCTCACCCGGACGTGTCGCCCGCACTCGCCCCGAATCGCCCGGTCCGCCCCGGCGGCGCTGACCTGCGGCTACCGCCGCGGTGCCGGATTCGCCCACCGACCGTGCCGCTCCGGGCCGCGGCCGGGCGGGCGGCGAGGGCGACCGGCAGGTGGCGGATATCCGTCACCTCGGTGGCCTGATGCGGTCCCGGAATCGTCGCGCGAGGGGTCCGGAACGGGAAGAGGAACGGGGAGAGAACGAGGCAGGGGCACCGCTCGCCGGCCCGGCGGCGTCCTCGGCACGCGTGGGGCGCCGGTGGGCGGGACGCGCTGCTGTGCCCACCGAACACGAGGACTAGGCTCACGCTGATGGAAAGCTCGGCTACCACTCCTCCGCCCCCGCCGGGGCCGCGGCACCGCGACCGCCACGGCCGCGGGATGCGCGGACCCATCGCGCCCCCGCAGGTGCCGCTGGCGCTCAGCCGTGCGGACGCCTTCGACGACCTCGTGCGCGACGCGGCCGACCGCCTGGAGCGGCGCTGGCCGCAGCTGGCGGACGTGGAGTTCGCCGTGCAGGACGTGCCCCTGCCGCAGGACGGGTCGCCGGACGGCGACCCGGTGCCGCTGGGCCGGCTGATCGGGGCCGCGGACAACCGGCCGAGCCGCATCGTGATCTACCGCCGCCCGGTCGAGATCCGCGCCAAGAGCCGCGACGAGCGGGCGCTGCTGGTCCACGAGATCGTCGTCGAGCAGGTGGCCGAGCTGCTGGGGCTGTCGCCCGAGAGCGTCGACCCGAAGTACGGCGAGGACTGACGGCGCGGACCGTCCGGCGGACGGCCCCGGAATCGACGGGGCCGGCCGGTGGCCCGGCCGGCCCTCCGCACGCGACCGCTACCGGTCGAGGATGCGCAGATCGGGTCCGGCGTTCGGCACGGCGACCATGCCCCGGTCGTCGGGCATCGCCTGGATGGTGAACATCTGCACCCCGTCCAGCGGCAGCGCCATCATCCGCGAGGCGTAGAGGTGCCCACCGGAGACGCGCTCCACGGTCACCGCGTACGACCCCTTGGCGCTGGGCGGCGGCGGGGGCGGCAGCGCCATGGTGGAGCCCGCCTTGACGATCACGGTCTTGGTCGCCGAGGTGCCGCCGGAGCTGCCCATCGAGGAGGTGATCCGCACGGTGGCGGCGCTGCCGGTGGCGGTGAGCGAGAGGGTCGAGCCCTTGGTGCGGTTGTCCGCCACCGTCGCCCGGGTGGTGATCGGCGCGGTCGCCGGGAGGAAGGCCATCTCCTGCTTGTCGCCCTTGCCCCGGGTGATCGTCAGCGCGGCGACGACGGGCTGCGCGGGGTGCACGCTGCTGGAGCCGATGATCAGCGAGCCGGCGTCGTCCCTGGTGAGGGCGCCGAGGTCGACCGATGTCGTCATCCCGCTCTTGACGTGCAGGGTCTCGTGGCCGGCCGGGGTGATCGAGCCGGACGAGGTGGCCAGCTTCAGCGTGAGGTCGGCGTCGTCGGAACCGGTGTCGAAGGCGGTCAGGCGGACGTCGGTGGCGTCGGCCGGGATGCCGGGCAGGACGAGGTCGGTGGCCGGCTCGGCGACCGCGGGCAGCCAGTCGGCGCCGTCGTCGGTGTGGGTGGCCTGGAGTTCCGCGCCGACCCGGCCGCTGCGGGCCACCACGTGGACGGTCAGGTCGGCCTGCTTGTCGGCGACGAGCGTGGAGAGCAGCACCGGCTTGGAGGTGCCGCCAGGGACCGTGATCCCGTCGCCGGTGGACGCCTTGAGCAGGCCGTCCTTGCCGTAGAGCTCGATGTCGACGACGGCGGGGCTGTCGTCGGGATTGACCAGGTGCACGTAGTCCTGGCGGTCGGACCGGGTGCTCGCGCCGGGGAACCAGAACTCGCTGTCGGGGACGACGCACGAGGTGCCGAGCAGGCCGCGCTCCGGCCCGTCGTCCACGACGGTGGTCTGCTGGACGGTCCAGCCGGGCGCCAGGCTGCCGTTGGCGGTGCCGATGAGGGCCGGCGCCTCCGCCTTGTCGGTGGTGTATGTGACGGGCTTGCCGGGCGCGGTCAGCGGCTTGTACGGCTTGGGCTTGGCGACGATCGGCACGAGGGTCGCGGTGTTGCCGCCGGAGCCGGAGTCCCCGCCGGAAGCGGAGTCGTCGGCCGCCGGGGTGAAGGACGCATACGTGGTGGAGGCGAACTCCGAGGACGACGGCTCCGGGCACAGCAGGGTGCTGCGCTGGACCGGCAGCCGGGCGACCGGGCCCGAGGCGGCGGCGGTCGAGTCGCTGCCGCCGGTCAGGGAGGCGGCGCCGGTCAGCACGGCGAGCGCGACGACCCCGCCGGCCAGGGAGAGGGTGCTGCGGTTCACTGGTAGTCGCTCCCGTCGCGGCGCTGCTGCTGGTCGCCTTCTGCGTAGTACGGGCCCTGGTCGGTGTAACCGGGCTGGTCACCGTAGGGCTGCTCGCCGTAGCCCTGCTCGTACGGCACCTGCTCGCCCTGGGCGGGCTGCTGCGCGTAGGGGTCGTAGCCCGGCTGCTGCGGCGGGTAGCCGTAGCCCTCGGGGTAGCCGGGCTGCTGCTCGTACCCGCCCGGGTACTGCTGCTGCCCGCCCTCCCAGCCGGGGGCGGCCTGCGCGTAGGCGGGGTCCTGGTAGCCGCCCTCCTGGTAGCCCGTCTCCTGGTAGCCGTAGCCCTCGGAGGCCGCCGGGGCCGCGTACGGGTCGTAGCCGCCCTCGGCCGCGGGGTCGTACCCGGGCGCGGCCGGGAAGCCGGGCTCCGGCTCGTACGGGGCCTCCTGCGGCGGCTCGGGAGCCTGCGGCGCGACCGGGGCGGCGGGTGCTTCGGGTGCCATGCCCTCGGCCTCGGCTGCGGCCTGGAGGCGGCGGGCGCGGCGGCCCTCGCCGCTCGCCTGCGCGGGGACGTCCGCGACCGCGGCGCCCTCGGCCTCGGGCAGGTCGTCGTCCATGTCGCTGCGGCGGCCGGGCAGGGCCATCACGATCACGAAGAGCAGCAGGAACGCCTGGGCGCACAGCCACGCGGTGTGGGTGACCGGCTCCTCGTAGGTGACGTCGAGCCGGCCGCCGGCCGCGGGCAGTTGGAAGCCCTGCGCCCAGCCGTCGACGCGGACGGAGGGCAGCGCCTGTCCGTCGAGGGTGGCGGTCCAGCCGGGGGCCACGGAGTCGGCGATCCGCAGGACCCGCCCGGAGACGCCGGCGGGCACCTGGGTGTGGGCCTCCACGCGGCCGGACGCGACGGTGACCGGCTTGGCGCCCTTGCCGAGGATCATCATCCGGGAGACGTCGGTGTTGACCCGCCACAGCTCGATGCCGTTGGCCTGGCTGACCCGGGTCAGGCCCGGGGTGCTGTCCAGGACCCGGCTGAAGGCGCGGGTGGCGCCGTTCTCGGCGAGCACGTAGCGGACCGCGTACCCGGCCAGTCGGCTGCCCTGGTCGGCGCCGGAGCCGGCGACCAGGTTCGCCACCATGGTGTCGAGGGCGTGGTCCCGGGGCGCCTCGGAGGCGAGTTCGGCGTCGCCGATGCGGGCGCCGGCGCCGCGCACCAGGGCGTACGAGACGTGTGCGGGGGTGCCGCCGAGCACCAGGGTGCGGGGCTGGTCGCGGGTGGTCGCCTCTTCCGCGACGAAGGCGGGCACCTGCTCGGGGTCGCGGCGGTGGATCGGGCCGTCGGCGCCGTCGAGCACCCAGGTGGCGGCGGCGAGCAGCGGGGCGACGGCCGCCGCCAGGGCGATGAGTCCGGCCACCGGCTGGCGCCAGCCGAAGCCGCTGGCGGCGATGCGCTCGTTGGCGCCCTCGGCGCCGATGGCGGCGGCGCACAGGAGCGCGAGGCCGTAGACGAGGGTGGCCGGGCCGGCCCAGTCCTTGCCGTTCTCGATGACGGCGAAGAGCAGGCCGGCCGCTGCGGCGGCCCAGGCGGAGACGATCGCGGTGCGGCGGTCGTCGCGCAGGAGGGCGGCCAGCGCGGCCAGGACGAGGCCGGTCAGCAGCAGCCCGCCGGAGCCCTTGGGGCCGCCGGGGCTGAGCAGCAGCAGGTCCACGCCGGAGGCGGTCTTGGTGCTGTACGCGAGCCCGGCCTCGTTGAGCATGCGCCCGGGGTGTCCCAGCAGGGTCAGCGACCAGGGCGCGAGCAGCACGATCGGGGTGACGATCAGCGCGGCGAAGCGCAGGGCGTGCGGCACCAGGAGCTGCCGCTGGCCGCACGCGATCCGCCAGCCGATCACGGCCGCGGCCAGCACGAGGGTGATCGGCCAGACGACGGGCGTGAAGGCGGTGGTGAAGGTGAGCATCAGGGCCAGCGCCCAGGTGGCGCGCCACCCCGGGCGCGCGCCGCGCTCGATGGCGGTGTCCGCGAGCTGGAGTCCGGCGCTGGACATGGCCGTGCGGGCCATCAGGGGCAGCAGGATCGCCAGGACGGCGGTGCCCAGCCGCCCGGCGGCCAGGGCGCCGGTGGCCGCCGGCAGGAAGGCGTAGGCGACTGATCCCCAGGCGCGCAGCAGCCGGGACTCCACCAGGGGGCGCGAGGCGAAGTAGGCGGCGACACCGGCCAGCGGCACGGAGGCGACCAGGAAGAGGGTCAGGGTGAGGCCGGTGGAGCCGAAGAGCACGGTGGCGAAGATCGCGAGGACCGCGATGTAGGGCGGCGCGGCCTGGGTGCCGCCGGTGCCGAGGGCGTGCCAGGAGCCGGTGTAGGTGCCCCACAGGTCCGAGGCGCCGGGGTCGGCGGGCAGCAGCGCGCCGCCCATCAGGGTGCCGCCGCCGAGCAGGCCGCGGCAGGCGGCGAGGGAGACCAGGAGCAGGACGGCGAAGAGCACGGGCCCGGGCTTGCGGGCGATCCGCTTCAGGCGCGCGAACTGCTCGATCTCCAGGAAGTCGCCGTCGTCGTCGCCCGGTCCGGACTCGACGCCGCCGCCGTGGCGGCCGACGGCGGCGGTGGCGGAGTCGGCGCGGCCGGAGAAGTTGCTGACCACCTGCTCGACGGTCGCGCGGACGGTCGCACCCGGCGGCGGGAACAGCGGCCGCAGTTCGGAGGGCGGCACGGCGCCGCGGCCGCGCCGGCGGCGGGCGGCCAGCAGGCGTTCGGGCCGCAGCAGCACCCCGAGCAGGCCGACGATCTCGTCGACGGCCTGGCCGGGGACCTTGCCGACGAGGTAGGCGAGGGTGCGCAGCAGGGTGCCGACGACGATCCGCAGCAGGACGTACGGCAGCAGCGGGCCGCGGGTGTTGGTGAGCAGGGTGTAGACGGCGCCGGCCTTGTCGACACGGTGCGGGTTGACCGATGAGCGGCCGGCGCAGTCCACCGGGCGGCGTTCGCGGGAGGCTGCCTCGGCGTGCCGCATCACGGCGTCGGGGGCGATCAGGACGGTGTGGCCAGCGGCCTGGGCGCGCCAGCAGAAGTCGACGTCGTCGCGCATGAGGGGCAGCCGGCGGTCGAAGCCGCCGAGCTCCTCCCACACGTCGCGGCGCACCAGCATGCCCGCGGAGGACACCGACAGCACCGGGCGGACCTGGTCGTGCTGGCCCTGGTCCTGCTCGCGCCGCTCCAGGCCGGTCCAGCGGCGGCCGCTGCGGGCGATGGTGACGCCGACCTCCAGGAGCTGCCGGCGGTCGTACCAGCTGCGCAGTTTGGGGCCGATGATCACGGCGGAGGGGGACGCGTCGGCGGTGCGCAGCAGGGCGGCGAGCGCGCCGGGGTCGGGCTCGCAGTCGTCGTGCAGCAGCCACAGCCAGTGGACGGGCTCGCCGTGCGGCAGGTCCGGTCCGTCCTGCGCGCCGTCGTCCCAGCTGCGGTTGACGGGGTCCCATCCGCTGGTGCGGCGCTGGAGGTAGGGCAGTTCGGCGGCGGTGAGCGGGACGGCCGAGCGGACGGCCTCGTCGACGGCGGCGCCGAAGCCGGTGCGCCGGGCCAGGTGCAGGACCCGCTGGTCGCCGAGGGAGTCGGCGAGGATGCGGGCGGACTCGTCGGCGCTGCCGGTGTCGGCGGCGACCGCGTCCTGGACCGGGCGCTCCTGCGTGAGCAGCCCTTCGAGCGCCTTGGGCAGCCAGCGCGCGCCGTCGTGGGCGACGAGCACCGCGGTGACGACGTGGCGCGGGAACTCAGGGATGCCGGGCGGAGTGGCGGCCGGTGCGGGGCTGTTCACGGACATCGAGGTTCGGGCCCTGGTTCGCTGGACTGCGTGGACGCCCGCCCCCGCGTGCCGCGGGGCCGGCGTCTTGGACGGGCCCCCACACTAACGGCTCATACCGGTGGAGCTGTCCGGGTGTACGGACAACGACGGCCCGCCTCCGTGCCGGGTGGGCACGGGCGGCGGGCCGGGTCGGGATCGGGTTCGGCGTCAAACACGCTGGACAGGACGGGCGGTGGCGGGTGGCGGGACGGGGTCCGGTGGTCGGCCGGGGCCCCGAGGCGGCGCACGACACCGCCCGCACATCCATGCGATTCAGCGGATCAGACGACGCCCTTCTTCAGTCGGCGGCGCTCCCGCTCGGACAGGCCGCCCCAGATGCCGAAGCGTTCGTCGTTCGCCAGGGCGTACTCCAGGCAGTCGGAGCGCACTTCGCAGGCGAGGCAGACCTTCTTGGCCTCGCGTGTGGAGCCGCCCTTCTCGGGGAAGAAGGATTCGGGGTCGGTCTGCGCACACAGCGCGCGCTCCTGCCAACCGAGTTCCTCGTCGGCCTCTTCAGCCAGCAGCAACTGGAACTGCTCGGTCATGCGCGCCCCTGTCTGTTGTGCTTCCCCGTGATGTTGCCTGCCGTCACCAGGTCCGGCTGAACGACACGAGTGAAATTACAAGTGTGCCGATCCGGGCCAGTCAAGCCGAGATCTGCTATTGGGTCCGTTATTCACTCCGGTGAACCAAGAAGTGACGGATAGTGTTGATATCGGTCCAAAAGCCCGCATCCGTCAACTTCGGCCCCACAGTTCCACCACTCACATCTCGTCAGACGCCGTAGCCCCACAGCACGTTCCGCCGTTCGAGCGAAGCGGTGGGGATCACAGTTCGATCACAGAAGTACAACGTCACACCAGGACGAAGGGTTCTCCCAGACCGGAATCGGATCTGCATCGGATCTGCACGGATGCGGCACCACATATCCGCAGCGCCGCGGGCGCAAACCCTTCGACTTCAGACCTTGCCGGATCAGGTGAACACGGATGGATATATCGGACATCCGGTTGACAGCGGGCCGTCCGAGCAGGTCTCCTTGATGCCATGTACGCCGAGTGCCACGCGCCCTTCCGGACCCGCCGAGGCGAGTCCTGCTGCGTCGTGCTCGCGCAGAGCTGTTGTTGTTCCTGACATTGCCGCTGATCCCCTGACCGGCGCCGCCCCCGTGCGCGGCCACCGGCACTCCGCCATCACGCGACATCTGTGAGGAACACCCCATGTACTCCGACGTCTCGATCGCCGGTGACCCCCTCGCTCTGCCCCACCTGCTCCCGCCGGTGTCCCGGCATCCGCACACCCTCGCGGAGTTCGCCGGGCTCGCCCGTTCCATCGCCGCGGACCGCGCGCGATGGCGCCCGCAGGTGCGCTACGACGCCACCACGCGGTGGTACGCGCGCCTGGAGACCGGTCCCGGCTACGAGGTGTGGCTGCTCAGCTGGCTGCCCGGGCAGGGCAGCGGGCTGCACGACCACGGCCTGTCGTCCGGTGTCCTCACCGTCCTGGAGGGCACCCTGCATGAGCGCGTCCGCAGCCCGCGCGGCGAGGTGCGCCGCCACTTGGCGCCCGGTCACCAGCGCGCCTTCGCACCCGGATACGTGCACGAGGTGGTCAACGAGACGCTGGAGGGCGCCGTCAGCCTGCACGTGTACTTCCCCGGGCTGACGGAGATGACGCCCCACGCGTGCACGCCGGCGCCGCATGCCGCCCCCTTGGCCGTGGAGTCGTAACGGCCCGTCCTGCGGCCCGGGGCGGGCTGACAGACTGGGACACATGCGAATTGTGGTTCTGGCCGGCGGTATCGGAGGAGCGCGCTTCCTGCGCGGCCTCAAGGCAGCGGCGCCGGAGGCGGACATCACCGTCATCGGCAACACCGGAGACGACATCCACCTGTTCGGGCTGAAGGTCTGCCCGGACCTGGACACCGTCATGTACACCCTCGGCGGCGGCATCCACGAGGAGCAGGGCTGGGGGCGCGCCGAGGAGACCTTCACGGTCAAGGAGGAGCTGGCCGCCTACGGGGTCGGGCCGGAGTGGTTCGGCCTGGGCGACCGCGACTTCGCCACCCACATCGTGCGCACCCAGATGCTCGGCGCGGGCTACCCGCTCAGCGCCGTCACGGAGGCGTTGTGCGCCCGCTGGCAGCCCGGGGTGCGGCTGCTGCCGATGTCGGACGACCGGATCGAGACGCATGTGCTGGTCGAGATCGACGGCGAGCGCCGGGCCGTGCACTTCCAGGAGTACTGGGTACGGCTGCGGGCGTCGGTGCCGGCGCACGCGGTCGTGCCCGTCGGGGCGGAGACGGCCAAGCCGGCGCCGGGCGTGCTGGAGGCCATCGCGGCGGCCGACGTGATCGTCTTCCCGCCGTCCAACCCGGTGGTCAGCGTGGGCACCATCCTCGCCGTGCCCGGGGTGCGCGAGGCCATCGCCGAGGCCGGGGTGCCGGTGGTGGGGGTGTCCCCCATCATCGGGAACGCGCCGGTGCGCGGGATGGCCGACAAGGTGCTCGCGGCGATCGGCGTGGAGTCCACGGCCGCGGCCGTCGCCGCGCACTACGGCAGCGGGCTGCTCGACGGCTGGCTGGTGGACACCGTGGACGCCGGGGTCGTCGACGAGGTCGAGTCGGCCGGCATCCGCTGCCGGGCCGTCCCGCTGCTTATGGCGGACGCCCAGGCGACCGAGCGGATGGCCCGGGAGGCACTGACGCTCGCCGAGGAGGTCCGGGCATGAGCACCGCGCCGCGCTACGAGGTCTTCGCCGTCCCCGGCGTCGGCGAGGTGGAGCCGGGCACGGACATCGCCAAGCTGGTGGTGACGAGCGGGGTCGCCCTCGCCGACGGCGACGTGCTGGTGGTCACCTCCAAGATCGTCAGCAAGGCCGAGGGGCGGGTGGTGGACGCCGAGGACCGGGAGGCGGCCATCGACGCCGAGACGGTACGGCTGGTGGCACGGCGCGGGCGGACCCGGATCGTGGAGACCCGGCACGGCTTCGTGATGGCCGCGGCCGGGGTCGACGCGTCCAACACCCCGGCCGGCACCGTGCTGTTGCTGCCGGAGGACCCCGACGCCTCCGCCCGCCGGATCCGCGACGGCCTGCACGACGCGCTCGGGGTGCGGGTCGGCGTCGTCGTCACCGACACCTTCGGGCGGCCCTGGCGCGAGGGGCTCACCGACGTGGCCATCGGCGCGGCCGGGGTGCGGGTCCTGGACGACCACCGCGGCAGCCTCGACAGCCACGGCAACCCCCTGTCCGTGACGGTCACCGCGACCGCGGACGAACTGGCCGCGGCCGGCGACCTGGTCAAGGGCAAGGCGTCCGGGCTGCCGATCGCGGTGGTACGGGGCCTGGCCGGTGTGCTGCGCTCCGACGGCGATCCGGCCGAGGACGCGGGGGTGCGGCCGCTGATCCGCTCCGCGGTCAACGACATGTTCCGGCTCGGCGCCTCCGAGGCGGTGCGGGAGGCGGTCGCGCTGCGGCGGACGGTCCGCTCGTTCACCGACGAGCCGGTCGATCCCGAGGCCGTACGGCGCGCGGTCGCGCTCGCGGTCACCGCGCCCGCGCCGCACCACACCACGCCCTGGCGCTTCGTCCTGCTGGAGACCCCCGAGGCGCGGGGGCGACTGCTCGACGCCATGCGGGACGCCTGGGAGGCGGACCTGCGCGGGGACGGCTTCTCCGAGGAGTCGATCGCCAAACGGCTGCGGCGGGGGGACGTGCTGCGGAACGCGCCGTACCTGGTGGTGCCCTGCCTCGTCGCCGACGGGGCGCACGCCTATCCCGACGCGCGGCGGGCGCGGGCGGAGCGGGAGATGTTCCTCGTGTCCGGAGGGGCGGCCGTGCAGAACTTCCTGGTCGCCCTCGCCGGGGAGCAGTTGGGCTCCGCGTGGGTCTCGTCGGCGCTGTTCTGCGCGGACGTGGTGCGCGAGGCGCTGTCGCTGCCGTCGTCCTGGGATCCGCTGGGGACCATCGCGGTCGGGCGGGCGTCCTCCGCGCCGGCGCCCCGGGCTCCTCGGGAGGCCGAGCCGTTCCTGACGGTCCGCTGACCCCTTCCTCCCGCCGGCGCCGGCGGTTGCCGAAGCGCCGGCTTCTGCCGCGGACTACCGGTGCCGGGCCGGGGCCGGCTTGGGCGCGCGGCGCGGCGGGGAAAGGCCCGCCGTGAGGATGAGCCGGGCCGCCCGGTGCCGCTGGCCCGCGTAGGGCTCCAGCAGGCGCAGCATGCCCTCGTCGTCGACGTCCCGCTCCCCCAGCAGGGCGTAGCCGATCAGACCGGGCAGGTGGAGGTCGCCGACGGTGATCGCGTCGGCGGCGCCGTGGCTGCGCTGGAGGACCTCCGCCGAGGTCCACGGACCGATCCCGGGAACCGTCTGGAGCAGCCGGGACGCCTCCTCGCAGGGCAGGCCGGCGAGGGTGTCGAGGCGGGAGCCGACGCGGACGGCCCGCAGGATGGCGGAGGCGCGCTTGTTGTCGACGCCGGCGCCGCGCCAGTCCCAGGAGGGCACGCGCGCCCAGCCGTGGGCGTCGGGCATGACCCGCATCCCGCCGGGGACCTCGGAGCCGACGGGTCCGGGCGCGGGGTCGCCGTGTTGCAGCAGGAGGAGCCGCCAGGCGCGGTAGGCCTCCTGCGTGGTGACCTTCTGTTCGAGGACGGACGGGATCAGGGACTCCAGGACGAGTCCGGTCCGGGTCAGGCGCAGCCCCGGGTTCCGCCGGTGGGCGGTGTGCACGAGGCGGTGGCGCGGCACGAAGACGGAGGGGTCGTCGTCGGCGCCGAGCAGTGCGGGCAGGGCGTCGAGGAGCCAGTCGGCGCCGGGCCCCCACGCCGAACCCTCGATCGCCGAGGGGCTGCCGGTGAGCCGGAGGGTGCCGGGCCCGGCGGGGGTGCGGCCGGTCCGCCACACCGTGCCGTCGGGCGTGATCCGGAACGCGGGGTCCCCGCCCCCGCGCCGCAGCGGCATCAGCGTCCTGCGCACGTCGAGGGGCCCGGTGGGCACCCACGTACGCGTACGGACGGGGCGGACGTTTTCCGAGGGCACCCGCCGAGACTACCGACGCGGCCGGCCCGCCGACCGGGCACCCCGCACACCTGGCACCCGCGCCCGGTCCGTACGGCCACGGACGTCACCCGGCGCCGCCGGCCGTCCTCCCCCAGGCACCCGGGACCCGACGCGACCGCCCCCCCGCCGGGCACCCGCACCCCGGCGCCCCGGCAAGACCCCGCCGCGTCTACACGTCGGAAGAGAAGCGGATCGAGCCCGCCTCGATCCGCGCCCCGCACCAGACCCGCACCCCGGTGAGCAGTTCGTTGTCCGGGCCCACGTCGGCCCGGTCGCCGATCACCGCGCCCTGGAGCACCGTACGGCTGCCGACGCGGGCGCCCTCGCCGACGAGGGAGTCGCGCACGACCGCGTCGGACTCGATGCGGGCGCCCGCGAGGACCGTGCTGCCCTGGACGAGCGCGCCGGAGCCGATGACGGCGCCGGGGGCGACCGAGGTGCCGCCGGAGAGCTTCGCGTCGGGGGCGACGCGGGCGCCGGGCAGGACGAGGCGCTCGCCGCGCCGCCCGGGGACGGCGGGCGAGGGGGCGTGGCCGAGGACGAGGTCGGCCGAGCCGCGCGCGAACGCCTGCGGGGTGCCGAGGTCGAGCCAGTAGGTGGAGTCGACCATGCCCTGGAGGTGGGCGCCGCGGGCGAGCAGGCCGGGGAAGGTCTCGCGTTCGACGGAGACCGGGCGGGCGGCCGGGATCTCGTCGAGCAGCGCGCGGGTGAAGACGTAGGCGCCGGCGTTGACCTGGTCGGTGACGATCTCCTCCGGGCTCTGCGGCTTCTCCAGGAAGGCGGTGACGCGACCGGTGGGGTCGGTGGGCACCAGGCCGAAGGCGCGCGGGTCGTCGACCCGGGTCAGGTGCAGGGAGACGTCGGCGCCGCTGTCGCGGTGGGTGGCGACGAGGGCGGGGATGTCCAGGCCGGTGAGGATGTCGCCGTTGAAGACGAGGACGGGGTCGCCGGGCGCGGAGTGCAGGCGGTGGGCGACATTGCGCAGGGCGCCGCCGGTGCCGAGCGGGTCGGTCTCGGTGACGTACTCGAGGTGGAGCCCGAGGTCGGACCCGTCGCCGAAGTGGGGTTCGAAGACCTCGGCCAGGTAGGAGGTGGCCATCACCACGTGCTCGACGCCCGCCGCCCGCGCCCGGGCCAACTGGTGGGTGAGGAAGGGCACTCCGGCGGCCGGGATCATCGGCTTGGGGGTGTGTACGGTGAGCGGGCGCAGCCGCGTGCCCCGGCCGCCGACCAGCAGGACGGCTTCGGGCGCCGCGGACCGGCCGGCGCCGTTCGCTGGAAGGGGTGCCGGGGTCACGGAGGCGTGGTGTGCGCGCATGGGGAGATAGTGACATAAGGCGTAAAGCTGATGAGCCATTGCCTGACAGGTTGTCAGCTGTGACGGCTGTGCCCCTTGTGCCGCCCGTGACGGCCGCCGCCCGGGCCGCGCAGTCTATCCGCAGCTCTCCCGCGAACGGATGGCTCCGCGGTCCGCGACCTGCCGGGGCCCAACGCCCTCGCCGTACCCGGGCCATCGCCGGAACCGGTGGGGCGGGCCCCGCCGCCGAGGTCGGCCCGTGCCCGAGGCGCCCCGCGGAACCGCCGCACGCCGGCGACCGCGTCCAGCGCCGTTCCCGCGTGAAGCCCGCGCGGGCGCTCGCGGACACGCGACGGGCACGGCCCGGGGACGCGGCGCACCGGCCGTCCGACCGCGACGGGTAGCCTGGCGGTCGTGACGCCCGCCGCCCGAACCCCCGCCGGACTCCTCGCCGCCGCCCTGCGCGCCGACCCGGCCCGCCCCCTGATCACCTTTTACGACGACGCGACCGGTGAGCGCGTCGAGTTGTCGGTGGCCACGTTCGGCAACTGGGTGGCGAAGACCGCGAACCTCCTCCAGGACGGGCTGAACGCCCAGCCGGGCGACCGGCTCGCGCTGCTGCTGCCCGCGCACTGGCAGACCGCGGTGTGGCTGATGGCCGCGTTCTCGACCGGCGTGGTCGTGGTGCCGGGCGGCGACCCGGCGGACGCCGACCTGGTGGTGAGCGGCCCGGACACCCTGGAGGAGGCGTCGTCCTGCCGCGGTGAGCGGATGGCGCTGGCGCTGCGGCCGCTGGGCGGTCGCTTCCCGCAGCCGCCGGCGGGCTTCGCCGACTACGCGGTCGAGGTGCCGGGGCAGGGCGACCGGTTCGCGCCCTACGTGCCGGTGGGCCCGGACGCGCCCGCGCTCGAACTCCCGGACGGCGAGGGGCTGACCGCGGGCGACGTGGTGTCCCGGGCCCGCGAGCGGGCCGTGGCGCTGGGCCTGGTCCCGGGCGCGCGCCTGCTGTCGGGGCTGCCGTTCGACGGCTGGGACGGGCTGTCCGCCGGGCTGCTGGCGCCGCTTGCCGCGGACGCCTCGGTGGTGCTGTGCCGCCACCTCGACCGGCTGCCGGCCGAGGGGCTGGCCCGCCGCCGCGACGAGGAGCGGGTCACGCACACCGCCCCCGCGGCAACCGCCTGACCGGCGCGGGTACGCTGTCGGCCGCACCGACGACGTGCGGGTCCGGTGTGAACCCTGCATGAAGATTCGCCCAATACCCGCACGGAACGGGTTCCCAGGGCAACCATCGGGGGTTTTCGACCGTCTGAACGATTGCCGTGCGGGCACTCGGGCCCGAATCCTCCCGGCGACCACCGGGCCGCGCGCATCGCGCCGGACCCATCGACCGAGGGGACCGCCGTGACCACGCCAGCAGAGCCGCCGCAGGACGACTCCGCTCCCGCCGCCGAGCCCGGCGCGCGACCGCGCCGAAGATGGCTGCGGGTCCTCGCCGTGTGCACCTCCTTCCTGGTCCTGGCGGTGGCCGGCGGCACCTGGTACCTCTACCAGCGGCTCGACGCCAACATCACCACCGACACGGTGACCGAGACGGAGCTGAAGGCCCAGGAGTCGCAGCGCCCGACCGAGGCGCCGACCGAGGCCGAGAACATCCTGCTGATCGGCTCGGACAACCGCGGCGACGGCAACGGGAAGTACGGCCGCGACACCGGAACCCAGCGCTCGGACACCACGATCCTGCTGCACCTGTCGGCCGACCGCAGCAACGCCACCGCGGTGAGCATCCCCCGCGACCTGATGGCGCACGTGCCGCAGTGCACCAAGCCGGACGGCGACACGGTCAGCCCGACCTTCGAACAGTTCAACTGGGCCTTCGAGTTCGGCGGCGCGGCCTGCACGATCCGCACGGTCGAGGAGATGACCGGGGTGCGGATCGACCACCACCTGATCGTGGACTTCGGCGGGTTCAAGAAGATGGTCGACGCGGTCGGCGGCGTGGACGTCTGCGTGGCCGAGCCGGTCCACGACCAGCAGGCGCACCTCGACCTGCCGGCCGGGCGGCAGACGCTCGACGGCGAGCAGGCGCTCGGCTACGTGCGGGCCCGGCACAGCCTCGGCGACGGCAGCGACACCGAACGCATCCAGCGCCAGCAGGACTTCCTCGGGTCCCTGATCAAGAAGGTGCAGGGCGACGGGGTGCTGCTCAACCCGCTGAAGCTCTACCCGCTGCTGGACGCGGCGACCGCCTCGCTCACCGCCGACCCGGGCCTGGACACGCTCAACGACCTGTACAAGCTCGCGCAGAGCCTGCAGAAGATACCCACCGGGCAGATCCACTTCCTGACGGTCCCGCAGGAGCCCTACGTGGCGGACCGCAACCGCGACCAGCTCGTCGCGCCCGCCGCCGACACGCTCTTCGCGGCGATCCGCGCCGACCAGCCGGTGAAGGTCGGCAGCCACGCGTCGCACCAGGACGGCGGCGCCCCGAACTCGGGCACGACCGGCGCGGACACAACCGGCGGGACCGACGGAACACCTACGCCGGGCGGCACGGACACGGCCACGCCGAGCGGGAGTTCGAGCCCCTCCGCCACCTCCACCGCGAGTCCGGGCGATTCCTCGAACGCCCCCACCTATCAGGGCACGACGGCCGACCGCGACCTCTGCGGCAAAGACTGATGAACTAAGGTGGCGCTCCCGGCCGACCGCGGATGGAGGACCTGAGGGACGGTGGACACGCAAGGCTCCGGGTACGTCGACCCGGCGGACCAGTGGGTGCTCGACCCGGTCACCGGCACCTACCAGTTGCGGCTGGGGCCCGCGGAGCCGGCCGGCCCCGCGCAGGAGGCGTACGGCGAGCCGCAGCCGGCCGCCGGCCACCCCGCACCGACCCCCGAGGACGCTCCCGCCGCCGAACCCCGGCCCCCGGCCCCGCGCACGCCCGAACGGCCCCCCGCGCGCCGCCGGGCCGCCGCCTCCGGGCGGGGCAGCCGGCGGGCTGGCGCGGGCGGATCCCCGGCGACCGGTGCCCCGAGCCGCCGCAAGCGCCGGCAGAAGAAGCCCAAGACGCTGCTGTGGGCGGCGGGCGCCGTCGCGGCCGCCGTCCTGGCGGGCGGGTTCGGCGGGTACGCCGCCTTCCACCACAGCCCGCTGGAGATCCACACGCTGGACGTCGGCAACGCGGGCAGCAACGCGCCGATCGGCTCCGGACCGCTCAACCTCCTGCTCATCGGCACCGACAGCCGGGCCGGGCTCGGCCACGAGAGCGGCTCGCCCGACGACACCGGCTCGGCGGACCTGCTGATGCTGGTGCACCTGTCCGCCGACCGGAGCGCCGCCACCGCCGTGAGCATCCCGCCGGGCCTCGTCACCGACGTCCCGGACTGCCCGGTGAGCGGCCAGGTGGCCAAGGGCGCGCAGGGGCAGCCGATATCGGCGGTGCTGTCCGGGCGGGACCCGGGGTGCGCCATGCGGCTGGTGGCGCAGCTGACGGGCGTGCGGGTGGACCACTTCCTGATGGTCGACTACGCGGCGGTGAAGACCCTGACCGCACAGGTAGGCGGCGTGCCGGTGTGCCTGGACCAGCCGCTGGCGGACGCCGGGCGGGGCCTGTCGCTGGGCGCGGGGTCGCACGACCTGACCGGCGAGCAGGCGCTGGGACTGGTCCGGACCCGGAAGGTGCCGCACGGCGGGGACGACCTGGCCCGGATCGCGGTCCAGGAGCAGTTCCTGGCGGACCTGCTGCGCAAGGTGCGGACCTCGGGATCGCTCACCGAGCCGGGGAAGACCCTCGCGCTGGCCCGTACGGCCGCGCGGGCGCTCACCGTGGACACCCCGATCGGCAGCGTCGAGCAACTGGACGGCCTGGTCGGCGCGCTGGGGCGGATCGACCCGAAGAAGTTCACGTTCGCGGAGCTGCCGGTGAAGGCCGGGACGGGCGGCGCGGGTTCGACGGTGCTCGACCAGGCCGCGGCGACGCAGCTGTTCTCGCTGGTGAAGCAGGACATCCCGCTGTCCCGGGGGCCGGTGGAGCCGGACCCGAAGCTGGTCGGCCCACTGGCCACCCCGCACGACACCCGGGTGACGGTCCACAACGGCAGCGGCGTCCTGGGCGCCTCGCAGGACGTCCTCACCTGGCTGCAGAACGACGAGGGCGTCAACCGGTCCGACAACGGCGGCGACGCCCAGCACGTGGCGAAGACGTTCCTGGACTACGCGCCGAACCAGGCCGACCAGGCCCGGCGGCTGGCCAAGATGATGGGGCTGCCGGCCTCCGCGCTGGTCGAGGGCACGAAGGACGCGGCGCCGCTGGAGTACATGTCGCTCACCCTGGGCGCCGACTACACCGCGCCCGGCGTGCCCATCGCCCCGCCCACCACGCCGCCGAAGGGCCTGCGGACGCTCACGGCGGACAGCACCGCCTGCGTGGACTGAGGCGTTCCGCGGCCCTCCGCAAACCCTGACGCGGCGTGATCTTCCTCACTCCCGCCGCCGTGCGTGCAACCGGCCCCCGGGGCGCGGCGGTCTGTTCTGCGAACAGCCGTACGCGCGTGGTCCTGGGGAGGGGCGGTACATGCACGAGGGCATACCGGGGGAGGGCGGTCCCACCGCCGCGGCGGGCGGCGCGGGGGGCGGCGCCACGCCGTCCGGCGGCGGACACCGCAGGGGCGGGCGGCAGGGGCCGAGGAGCCGCGGGCTCAGGATCGTGCGCTGGGTGGCCGGCATCACCGCGGTCGCCGTGCTCGGCACGGCGGGGGCCGCGTTCGGCTACTACGAGTACCTGGCCGGCAAGATCCGCGAGGGCGAGCGGGTCAGCGGCGACACCCACGCGGTCAAGCCCAAGGCCGACGCGGCCGGCAAGACGCCGATGAACATCCTCGTCCTCGGCTCGGACAGCCGCGCCGACGCCGCGGACCGCAAGCTCGGCGGCGCCGCGGACAGCGCGGGCGCCCGGGCGGACGTGATCATGATCATCCACCTGTCCGCGGACCGCACCAACATGTCGGTGGTCAGCATCCCCCGCGACACCCGGGTGGACATCCCCCGCTGCACGGACTCCACGACCGGCACCGTCTACGCGCCGGTCAACACCATCGTCAACGCCTCGCTGGGCCGCGGCGGTCCGGGCTGCACCCTGGCGACCGTGCAGAACCTCACCGGCGGGGTCTACATCGACCACTGGCTGGAGATCGACTTCGCCGGCGTGGTCAAGATGGCCGGGAGCGTCGGCGGGGTCCCCGTCTGCGTCAACGAGAACGTGTGGGACCGCCCCACCCGGGCCATTCCGCACGGCGGTTCGGGGCTCAAGCTCACCAAGGGCACCCACGTGCTGGACCCGCGGCAGTCGCTGCAGTGGCTGCGCACCCGGGACGCCTGGGGCGACGACTCGGGCCGGGCCAGGGCCCAGCACATGTACATGAGTTCGCTGATCCGGCAGCTGCGCGAGCAGAACCTCTTCGCCGACCCGTCGCGGCTCAACGGCATCGCCGTCACCGCCATGTCGGCGTTCCGGGTCTCCTCCGAGATCGCCACCCCGAAGAAGCTCTACGACCTCGGCATGCAGCTCAAGACGATCCCGCCGAACCGGATCACGATGCTCACCATGCCGCACATCCCGGACCCGCAGGACCCGAACGCGCACTACCTGCCCGACCCCGCCACCGCCCCCACCGTCTGGTCGCTGCTGCGCGACGACGTCGCGATGGACGCCGACGGCAAGGCGAAGCCGACCGCGTCGGGCAAGCCGGCCACCACGCGGCCCGCCGGCCCGCCCGCGTCCGACCCCGCCACCGTCCCGGTCAGTGTGATCAACGGCACAGCGGGCGCCCACGGCGGCACGACGACCGACCACCGGGCCACCGCCGTCAGCACCGCCCTGGTCAGCGCGGGTTTCGCCAAGTCCGCACCCTCCCCGCGGGCCACCGGGAGCGACACCACGACGGTGGCGTATCCGCGAAGCGGCGGGGCCCGGACCCGGTCCGACGCCCTGTCCGTGGCAAAGGCCCTGAAGATCCCCGCGGCGGATGTGAAAGCATCCTCCACTGTCGACACCATTACCCTGACTGTCGGCGCCGACTGGAAGGACGGCACCGACTACAGCACCACGCTCCCGAAGGCCGGTTCGGTACCGAGCACGGCGGACGTGTACAACGGCACGGAATCGCGCTGCATGGACGTCCAGCCCGTCTACCGCTGGTAGCCACCGCTCCGGTGGAAGCACGGCGTCCTTCCAGCCGAGGAGTCACAGCAAGTCACAGCTTCGAAGTGCAACTTCGGGCGACCGCCGGCCGTCTCTCACGGAGACGACCGGACGACCAGGACCGAGAAGACGTGCAGACGGCTGACAAGCCGGGCCGGTAGCAGTGGAGGAGTTCGCATGCGCGACGGCAGGGTGGGAGGGCCCGGGTACGACGGGGCTTCCAACCCCGGCGGCCTGGGCTGGGACCAGGGCTCCTATTCGTACGGGTACCAGGACGGCTACCAGGACGAAGCCCGCTCCTACCCCCCGGACGCCGGGCAGCCGTACGCCCCTCAGGACGGACGGGGCTACCCGGCGGACGACGGCACGGGCTACGCCCAGGGCGGCGGGCGCGGGTACGCGCCGGCCCAGGACGACCCGGAACCGTACGCCGAGGACGCCCACCGCTCCTACGCGCCCGACGCCCCCGGCACGAGCCCCGCCCGCGAAGCCGCGGACGAGGGCGCGATACCCGGGCCGCGCGCGGGCGGACGCCGTGCCGCGCGCGGCGGGGGGACGGGCGGACCCGGCGGGCCGGGTGACACCGGCGGCCACCGCAGGAGCGGCGGTGGCCGGCGCCGGCCCAAGCGCGGCGGCCGCAAGGCCCTGCGCTGGATAGCCATCGTGGCCGCGGTCGGCGTGCTGGGCTCGGCGGGCGCCGCGTACGGCTACTACGAGTACCTGGCGAGCAAGATCCGCAAGGGCGAGCGCAGCAGCGGCGAGTCCAGCGTCAAGAAGGCGAAGGCCAACTCCCAGGGCGAGTCGGCCATGAACATCATGATCCTGGGATCGGACTCCCGTTCCGACCCGGAGGACGCCAAGCTCGGCGGCGCCGCCGACGCCACCGGCGCCCGGGCCGACGTGATCATGATCGCCCACCTGTCGGCGGACCGGTCGAACATGTCCGTGGTGAGCATCCCGCGCGACACCCGGGTCGACATACCCAAGTGCACGGACCCGAAGACGCACCAGGTCTACCCGGCGACCAACGACATCATCAACGCCTCGCTCTCCCGGGGCGGCGCGGGCTGCACCCTGGCCACCGTGCAGAACCTCACCGGGGTCTACATCGACCACTGGCTGACCATCGACTTCGCCGGCGTGGTGAAGATGGCCGACGTGGTCGGCGGCGTCCCGGTGTGCGTGAAGGAGAACGTCGACGACCACCCGACCGCGGCCCAGCCCGGCGGCTCGCACCTGCACCTCAAAGCCGGCACCCACGTCGTCAAGGGCCAGCAGGCCCTCCAGTGGCTGCGCACCCGGCACGCCTTCGGCAGCGACGCCGGCCGCTCCGAGGCGCAGCACATGTACATGAGCTCGCTGATCCGGCAGCTGCGCAATCAGGATCTCTTCACCAACCCGTCGCGGCTC
Source organism: uncultured Actinomycetota bacterium (assembly GCA_963756705.1). Classification (GTDB taxonomy): domain Bacteria; phylum Actinomycetota; class Actinomycetes; order Streptomycetales; family Streptomycetaceae; genus Actinacidiphila. The sequence goes on from CAVWOS010000016.1 coordinate 851,886, forward strand.
AACAAGATCGCCACCACCGCGATGTCGGCGTTCGAGGTGTCCAAGGAGATCGGCACGCCGAAGAAGCTCTACGACCTCGGCATGCAGCTCAAGACGATCCCGCCGAACCGGATCACGATGCTCACCATGCCGCGCATCGCGGACCCGCAGGACCCGAACGCGCACTACCTGCCGGCCCCGTCCGCGGCCACCGTCTGGTCGCTGCTGCGCAACGACATCGCGATGGACGCCAACGGCAAGGCGAAGCCGACCGCCTCCGCGTCGGGCAAGCCGGCCACCACGAAGCCCGCGGGCCCGCCCGCCGCGGCCAAGTCCGACATCCCGGTGACGGTCGTCAACGGCACCGCGGGGACCTCCGACGGCGTGGCGACCTCCGGCCGGGCCGGTTCGCTCAAGGACACCCTCGTCACCGACGGGTTCAGCCAGGCGACCGCCTCCCAGGAGCCGGCCCCGGCCCGGAGCACCACGCTGGTCTACCCCTCGGGCCAGGGCGACCAGGGCAAGGCCGACGCCACCGCCGTGGCCAAGGCGCTGAAGATCCCGGCGAGCCACGTCAAGGCGTCCTCCTCGGCGCAGACGATCACACTGACCGTCGGCGCGGACTGGACGACCGGCACCGACTACAGCAAGACGCTGCCCAAGGCGGGGTCGGTGCCCACCGACGCCGACGCGGTCAACGGCGCGGACACCAAGGGCTGCATGGAGATCCTGCCGACCTACCGGTTCTGAGCCGGGCAGGCACGCGAAAGGGGCGCCCCGCGAGGGGCGCCCCTTCGTCGTACCGGACGGGTCGTCCGGGCGGTTCGTCCGGGCGGTCGGCCGGATCAGCGGGTGCGGACGAACCGCGCCGGGCTCAGCCCGCGACGACGCGGGAGGCGATGACCCGGCGGGCCAGGGAGCGCGGAGCCGGTGGCGGCGTTCATCGTGGGAAACGTTACCGCTATCGGGGGACACCAGCGCGTGGGGGCGGGACCGACAGTCCTATTTGTCCCTAGCCTGAACCGGTCCTCTCCCCCACGCCCGGAGGTCGCCCGTTGCCGCCCACCCGACGCCGCCGGCCCCCGCCCGGCCGCCGCACCCCGGCCGGCCGGCGGCCACCGGTGCGGCTCAGCACGCGGATCGCCGGCGGGCTCGCCCTGCTCGTCATCACCGCGAGCGGCATCGGCCACGCGGTGGTCACCGGGGTCAGCGGCGCCATCGACCGGGTGGACGCCTTCAGCGGCATCCAGAACCGTCCCGACGGCACCAAGGGCACCAACTTCCTGCTGGTCGGCACCGACGGCCGCGGCGGGCTCACCAAGGCCGAGCGCACGGCGTACCACCTGGGCGGCGTGCCCTGCCACTGCACGGACACGATCATGCTGGTCCACCTCTCGCAGGACCGCGGCCGGGCGAGCGTGGTCAGCATCCCGCGCGACACCTTCGTACGGCTGCCGGGCGCCTCCCGCGGCGCGGCGGCCAGGAGCGCGGCGACCCGGACCACCACGGGCCACGCGGTCGCGGTCACCCACCCGGCGAAGATCAACGAGGCGTACGCCGACGGCGGCCCCAAGCTCACCGTCCGCACGGTGGAGCAGCTGACCGGCGTGCACGTCGACCACTACCTGGAGGTCGACTTCGTCAGCTTCATGAAGACCGTGGACGTCCTCGGCGGGGTCCCGGTGTGCACCACCCGTCCGCTGAAGGACTCCTACACCGGGCTCGACCTCCCGGCGGGGACCACGACCCTGGGCGGCGGCCGCGCGCTGCAGTACGTGCGCTCCCGGCACATCGACGCCGACTCCGACCTCGGCCGCATGGACCGCCAGCAGCGGTTCGTGGCCCAGGTCATCCACCGGATCACCAGCGGCGGCACCCTGACGAACCCGGTGCGGCTGGAGCGGGTGGCGAGCACCGTGCTCGGCTCGGTGCGCGCCGACAAGGGACTGGGGGCCGCCGACCTGATCACCCTGGCCCGCGGGACGAGGGGCTTCTCCGCGGACTCCTCGGAGTTCGTCTCCGTGCCGCTGAGCAACCTCAACTACCGTGTGCCCGGGGTGGGTTCCACCGTCAAATGGGACCCGGACAAGGCGGGGCGGCTGTGGGCCGCGATCCGCTCCGACCAGCCGCTGGCCGCCCACCACCAGGCGCGGCACAAGGGCGCCCGGGTCGACGTGCCGCCGTCCCGGATCAGTGTCCGGGTGGCCAACGGCACCGGGACCACCGGCCTGGCCTCCTCCGCCCAGCAGGCGCTGCACGCCACCGGCTTCGTCACGCTCGGCCTGCCCACCACCGCCGACCGGCGCAGCGCCCGGACGGTCATCGCGTACGACCCGCGCTGGGACCGGTCGGTCAAGACCGTGGCCGCCGCGCTCCCCGGCGCCCAGCTGGTGCAGGTGCCCGGGCAGGGGCCGGTGATGCGGGTCACCCTCGGCCCGGACTACACGAAGGTGCGGCCGGTGACGGCGGGCGCCCAGGAGCCGAGCGGCGTGGCCCGGACCGGGGACGAGGTGAGCTGCTGAGGCGCCGCCCGGGCACGGACGCGGTGAGCTGCTGAGGGCGGCGCCCGCTCAGCCGTCCAGGCCCTCGGCGACGCGGCGGCTGCGCAGCTCCAGGATCGCGCGGCGCCGGGCCAGCCGGTGGGTGCGGCGGATCTGGGCCTCCTGCCAGCGCCGCCGGTCCCGGTCGGTCTCGGGCAGGACCTGCGGCACCGGGCGCGGCCGCCCCTCGGCGTCCACGGCCACGAAGACGAGGTAGGCGCTGGCGACCTGCTCGCCGGGCCCGGACTCGTTCCAGCGCTCGGCGACCACCCGCACGCCGATCTCCATGGAGGTCGTGCCGGTCCAGTTCACCTGGGCCGACACCTTGAGGAGGTCGCCGACCCGGACCGGGTTGAGGAAGGCCATCTCGTCCATGGCACCGGTCACCGCGGGGCCCTCGGAGTGCCGGCCGGCGGCCGCGCCCGCGGCGTCGTCGACCAGCTTCATGACCACGCCGCCGTGCACGGTGCCGAGCAGGTTCGTGTCGTGGGCGCTCATGATGTGGGAGAGCAGGATGCGCGAGGCCGAGGTGGGCTTGCCCGGGATCACCGGGACAGCCGGGGTCGGCAGCGGTGTCGCCGGGCCGGCCGGGGCGTCCCCGCCCAGGTCGCCGGGGGTGGCGGATGCGTCGGTCACGGCTCCACCCTATGTCCGGCCCGAATGTCCGTTACGAAACGGCTGCGGCCGGTGGCCGAATGCATCGGGTCTGCTACAGAACCGCCTGCGATTGCGGGGGCCGCACGGCCGCCGGGCACACTGACGGACATGAACGGTTGGAGCGATGACACCGAGCAGCGCCGGTCCTCCGAGCCCCCGCTGCCCCCCGAACTGTCGCCGCGCCGGGCCGCCGCCTCGTACGGCGGCGGGGTGCCGCCGCAGGCCGCCCGCAGGCCCCAGCCGGGCCTTCAGCCCGGCGGTCCGGGCGGCGGGTACGGCCCTCCGTCCGCCGGCGGCCCGGGCGGCCCGGGTCCGCGCGCCCCGCGCTGGAGCACCCGCAGGAAGATCGGCTACACGGCGCTCGGGCTCGTCGTGGTGCTGCTCGTGGTCTCGGTCTCCACGTACTTCTGGGCCGACTCCAAGGTGCGCCGCGAGGTGGACCTCAGCAAGGTCGAGGACCGCCCGCCGTCCGGCAAGGGCACCAACTACCTCATCGTCGGCTCGGACAGCCGCGAGGGCCTGAGCAAGGCCGAGGAGAAGCAGCTGCACACCGGCGCCGACTCCGGCCAGCGCACCGACTCGATGATGATCCTGCACACGGGCGACAACGGCACCACGATGATGAGCCTGCCCCGCGACTCCTACGTGACCATACCGGCCTTCACCGGCAAGGAGACACACCGCCGGTACGCCGCCTCCACGCACAAGCTCAACCGCGCCTACGCCGACGGCGGGCCGGAGCTGCTCACCCGCACCATCGAGTACAACACCGGCATCCACATCGACCACTACGCGGAGATCGGCTTCTCCGGCTTCGTGAACCTGGTCAACGCGCTGGGCGGGGTCAACATGTGCATCCCCAAGGCGGTCAAGGACCAGGCGTCGGGCCTGGACCTCCAGGCGGGCTGCCAGAAGCTCAACGGCCGCGAGTCGCTCGCCTACGTCCGTGAGCGGCACCAGGAGGCCGACCAGGACCTGGGCCGGATGCGGAACCAGCAGAAGTTCCTGTCCACCCTGGCCCACCAGGCCGCCTCGCCGTCCACCGTGCTCAACCCGTTCAAGCTCTACCCGGTGATCGGCGACGGCCTGGACACCCTCATCGTGGACAAGAACATGAGCCTGATCGACCTGGCGCAGATGTTCTGGGCGATGAAGGGCGTGACGAGCGGCAGCGGCAAGTCCGTCACCGTGCCGATAGCCAACGCCAACTTCTACACGCCCAACGACGGCGACGCCGTGAAGTGGGACATGACGAAGGCGAAGACGCTCTTCGACGAGCTGAAGCAGGATCAGAAGGTCACCAGCTCCTAGCCTCCTGGCCCTTGGGCCCCCTGGCGCCCTTGTTCCGTAGCCCTGGTCCGCTCCGACCACGGGAACGGCCCCGGCCGCGGTCTCTTCGACCGTGCGGCCGGGGCCGTTCCTTGTTCCCCGGGTTGTGCCGCGCCGCCCTCGCGGGCGCGCGTCGTTCAGGCGTTGATCGGCTGGCCGGTCACGGCCGGCACCCACTGGTCCAGCTCGTTGCGCCAGTAGCGGCCGACGTTCAGCCGGGTCGGCTTGGCCTCGCCCGGCAGCTGGAAGCGCAGCGAGCTCCACATCGCCCGGCGCTTGACGTCGCTGACCAGGCCGGCCGCCTCGGCGCGCGGTATCGCGGCCACGAGCTCCTTCGGGCGGGCGGTCATCCGGCCGGCCTTGTGGAAGACCACGGCCTGCTCGGTGACGGTGACGAAGTAGTACTTGACGAACGCCTGGGCCAGCAGGCCCAGCTGGTCCATCAGCCACGGGCTCGGCCCGGTGACGGTGTGGATGGTGACGATCGGCCGGTCGGACGGGTTGATCTGGGCGATGGCCTGGGCCACCTGCTCCTGCATCGTGGACTTGCGAATAGGCACGGGTCGAGCCCCCAACTTTCGACTTGCTGAAACATGTGCGACGCCGCCACCGGAACCGGTGGCGGCGTCGCAGCGTATCGCCTACGGGTGACAGGTACGCGTCCGAACGAACGTGGATGCGGACCTGTTACGACCGTGACCGATCAGTGACGGGCGGAAGCCGTCTTGCGACGCAGCATGAAGACCGCGCCGCCTCCGACGACCACGAGGGCGCCCGCGACGCCCGCGATCATCCCGGTGTTGCTGCCGCCACCGGTCTCAGCGAGGTTGCCGCTGGGGGACGGGGAGGGCGAGCTGGTGTCGGCCACCGCGGCCGCGCTGGAGGTGGCCGGAGCCGGCGCGGTCTTGGTCGGGGCCGGCGAGGTGGTCGTGGGCACCGGGGTGGCGGGCGGCGCGGCGGGCGCGGCGCAGTCCTCGTTCGGGACGGTCACCGTCTGGTCGCCGACGACGATTTCCTTGCCGCGGGAGGTACGCGTGACGTGCACGGTGTACGTCGCGCCCTTGGTCCAGTCGATGCCCGGGAACGTGACCGCGGTGCCGGTGTCACCGTTGCCCACGACGTCGGGCTTGGTCGCCACCGTGGTGTCACCGCTCAGGACGGTGATCGTGACCTGCGACCGGGAGACGTCCTTGTCGAGGACCGTGATGGTGCCCTTGCCACTCGGCTGGTCGCAGCCGATCGACGAGGTGAACTCGGAAATGCTGCACGCGGATGCGGTGCCTGCGACGCCCAGCGCGATGGCGGCTGCGGCGGAGGCAACGCCTACGGAACGCACCATGCGAGAGGTGCGGGGGGATATGGACACTTTTGCCCTTCAGCGGATTCGTAGAGAAGCCCGGAACGCCACTCAGTGGCGGACGATTCGCCCCCCGTCTCCACCGATGGCCCACACACGTCTACAAGTGCCTTAGAGCCTCTGTCAATTGATCGCAAATCGGCCCCTAAACCTCCCCAACCCCCCAAATTTCGCCGATCGTCTCGCACAACCGCGAGGCTTTATTACAGAGTTGAGACGAACACTGGTTTACGGAGCGTGCACGACAGGGGCCCCGCCCGTCCGGCGAGCGGACGAACGGGGCCCCTGGGGCTGCGGTGACTGCGGTCAGTCCTTGAGGAGTTGGCGAGCCATCACAATTCGCTGCACCTGGTTCGTACCCTCGTAGATCTGGGTGATCTTCGCATCCCGCATCATCCGCTCCAGCGGGTAGTCACGGGTGTAGCCGTATCCACCGAGGAGTTGGACCGCGTCCGTGGTGACCTCCATGGCCACGTCGGCGGCGAAGCACTTGGCCGCGGCGCCGAAGAACGTCAGGTCGGCGTCGCCGCGCTCGGACTTGGCGGCGGCCGCGTACGTGATCTGCCGGGCGGCCTCCAGCTTCATCGCCATGTCGGCGAGCATGAACTGGATGCCCTGGAACTCCGCGATGGCCTTGCCGAACTGCTTGCGCTCCTTGACGTAGCCCGTGGCGTAGTCGAGCGCGCCCTGGGCGATGCCCAGCGCCTGGGCGGCGATGGTGACGCGGGTGTGGTCCAGGGTCCGCATCGCGGTGGCGAAGCCGGTGCCCTCGTCGCCGATCATGCGGTCGGCGGGGATGCGCACGTTGTCGAAGTAGACCTCGCAGGTCGGCGAGCCCTTGATGCCGAGCTTCTTCTCCGGCGCCCCGAAGGACACGCCCTCGTCGGACTTCTCCACCACGAAGGCGGAGATGCCCTTGGAGCGCTTGTCGGGGTCGGTGACGGCCATCACCGTGTAGAACTCGGAGATGCCGGCGTTGGTGATCCACCGCTTGACGCCGTTGAGCACGTAGTCGTCGCCGTCGCGGACCGCCCGGGTCTTCATGCCCGCCGCGTCCGAGCCCGCCTCCGGCTCCGACAGGCAGTACGAGAACATGCCCTTCTTGCGGGCCAGGGCGCCGAGGTAGCGCGCCTTCAGGTCCTCCGAGCCCGACAGCTCCACCGGCATCGAGCCGAGCTTGTTGACGGCCGGGATGAGCGAGGACGAGGCGCAGACCCGGGCGACCTCCTCGATCACGATCACGGTGGACAGCGCGTCGGCGCCGGACCCGTCGTACTTCTCCGGCACGTGGACGGCGTGCAGGTCGTTGGCCTCCAGCGCCTCGCGCGCCTCCTGCGGGAAGCGGGCCTGCTCGTCGACCTCGGCCGCGTAGGGGCCGATCTTGGCCTCGGCGAGCGACCGGACCGCGTCCCGGAGCATCTCGTGCTCCTCGGAGGTCCGGAAGAGATCGAAGTCTGAGGATCCGGCCACTGCTGCCTCACTCCCGGGTGCTAACTACCGTTAAGTAACCACTGCTGTCCCACGATCGTACGGCGGCGGCCACCGCCTGGCCCACCACCGGGAGTGCATCCCCGCGCGTGACCTTCACGACACCTTGGTGCCGAGCTCGTCCAAGGTGTTCGTGGCGACGAAGTGCGCCATGGTGTCGTTGCGCATGGCCTCCCACAGTTCGGAGGTGCCGTTCTGGTCGAGCAGAACCACCGACTGCTTCTGGATGGTGTCGAAGCCCGCGACGGGGGCGTTCATGAAGACCATGTCCTTGGAGCGCACCTCGCGCATGTCCCAGACCAGGTCGCGCAGGTCGCCGTCGGAGAGCTTGTCGTCCACGCTGACCACGGAAGTGACCTGGTCGAGGGTGTGCTTGAGCGTGAGCGGTTTGGAGAGGGTGCCCCCGGAGAGCATCTTGGCCAGCACCGCGCGCAGGAAGTTCTGCTGGCGGTGGGTGCGGTCGAGGTCGCCGCGCGGCAGGCCGTAGCGCTCGCGTACGTAGTCCAGCGCCTCGTCGCCGTCCATGTGGTGGGTGCCGGCGGTCCACACCCCGCCGGGGCCGTTGCGGCGCGGGACGGTCTTGTCCACGGTGATGTCCACCCCGCCGACGGCGTCGGTGAGCTTCCTGAAGCCGCTCCAGTCGATGACCATCAGGTGGTCGATCCTCACCCGGGTCAGCCGCTGCACGGTGTCGATCAGCAGCGGCGGGCCGCCCCAGGAGAAGGCGGCGTTGAGCTTGGCCTTGCCGTGGCCGGGGATGCTCACCCAGGAGTCGCGGGGCAGCGAGACGACATAGGCGTTCTTGTGGTCGGCCGGGATGTGCACCAGCATCATCGTGTCGCTGCGCTGGGCGCCCGGCTTCCACTCGGCCGCCTTCGCGTCCTTGCCGGTGGTCGGCAGGTCGGACCGCGCGTCCAGGCCGACCAGGAGGAAGGTCTGGCTGCCGTCCTTGGACGGCGGCGGCAGCGCGGCCTTGGGCACGTTGGTCGGGAAGGCGTTGGGGATGCGCTCCACCTTGCCGGTGTAGTGCTCGACGGCCCAGCACCCGCCGCCCACGATCAGCAGGATGCCCGCGCACAGCAGGACCAGCGCGGCGTACAGCACCCGGCGGGTGCGCCGTCGGCGCCGGGCCCGGCGGTCGGGCGCGGTCGCCGGGACGGGTGCGGGGTCGCCTTCGCCGTCGGACCCGGATCCGTCGGCACCGTCCGCGCCATCCGTGCCGTCCGCGTCATCGATGCCGCGGTGCCATCAGTGCCGCCCTTGCCGTACGGCCTCGCGCCGGCGGGCTCCTCCCGCGCCGTCAGCAGGTCGTCGAGCGCCGTGTCCTCCTCGCGCCCCGTGTCGCCCCCCGCGCCCGGTATCCCGCCCGCGCCGTCACCTTCGCCGCTTCCGACGCTCTCGCCCACGATCGCACCCCCACCCCGGTAGACCCCGATCCTGCACGCATTGTGGCCCCACGACCGGTCCCCCACCCTGGATTCGGCCCGGTCGGTGTTGACTATGCTCTCCCGCATGCCTTTGAAGCTCACCGTCATCGGGACCGGCTACCTCGGCGCCACCCACGCCGCCGCCATGGCGGAGCTGGGGTTCGACGTCCTCGGGCTCGACATCGACCCGCGCAAGGTCGACCTGCTCACCCAGGCCAGAACCCCGATGTACGAGCCCGGGCTGGAGGACCTGCTCGCCCGGCACGTGGCCGGCATCGAGGGCTCCAGCGGGCGGCTGCGCTTCACGACCTCCTGGGAGGAGATCGGGGAGTTCGGCGACGTGCACTTCGTGTGCGTCAACACCCCGCAGAAGCACGGCGAGTACGCGTGCGACATGAGCTACGTGGACAGCGCCTTCTCGCTGCTCGCCCCGCACCTGCGGCGGCCCGCGCTGGTGGTCGGCAAGTCCACCGTGCCGGTGGGCAGCGCGGCCCGGCTGGCCGTGATGCTGCGCGAGCTGGCACCGGCCGGCGAGGACGCCGAGCTGGCCTGGAACCCGGAGTTCCTGCGCGAGGGCTTCGCGGTCGAGGACACCCTGCACCCGGACCGGATCGTGGTCGGGGTCAGGAGCGAGCACGCCGAGAGCGTGCTGCGCGAGGTGTACGCCGGGCCGATCTCCGAGGGCTCCCCCTTCGTGGTGGCCGACTTCCCGACCTCCGAGCTGGTCAAGACGGCGGCGAACGCCTTCCTGGCCACGAAGATCTCCTTCGTCAACGCGATGGCCGAGGTGTGCGAGGCGGCCGGCGGCGACGTCTCCACCCTGGCCGAGGCCATCGGGTACGACGACCGGATCGGGCACAAGTTCCTGCGGGCCGGGATCGGCTTCGGCGGCGGCTGCCTGCCCAAGGACATCCGCGCCTTCATGGCCCGGGCCGGCGAGCTGGGCGCCGACCAGGCGCTGACCTTCCTGCGCGAGGTCGACTCGGTGAACATGCGGCGGCGCACGCTCATGGTCGAGATGGCCCGCGAGGCCGTCGGCGGGAGCTTCCTCGGCCGCCGGATCGGCGTGCTCGGCGCGACGTTCAAGCCCGACTCCGACGACGTGCGGGACTCCCCCGCGCTCAACGTCGCGGGCCAGATCCACCTCCAGGGCGGCCAGGTCACCGTCTACGACCCCAAGGGCATGGACAACGCCCGCCAGGTCTTCCCGACCCTCGGGTACGCGCCCTCCGCGCTGGACGCGGTGCGCGGCGCGGACGTCGTGCTGCACCTCACCGAGTGGCGCGAGTTCCGCGAGCTGGACCCGGCGCGGCTGGCCGAGGCGGCGGGCCGCCCGCACATCCTCGACGGCCGCAACGCGCTCGACCCGCAGCTGTGGCGCAAGGCCGGCTGGACCTACCGCGCGATGGGCCGCCCGGCGGTCTGAGCCAGGCCGTCAGAACCGGGCCGTACGACCACAGCCGTACGCTCCTCGCCCGAACGACCGGCCGTCCTCGGGCGGCGGCCGGTCAGCCGCTGAGGCGGTCGGCGGGCCGCTTCACGCCTCCCCGTTCACCGGTCCCCGCCCGCCTCGGCCCGGCGGGCCCGGCTCCCCCGGTACCGGCGCATCTTCTCCCGGCTGCCGCACAGCGACATCGTGCACCAGCGGCTGCGCCCGGCCGGGCTGCGGTCGTAGTAGACCCAGCGGCAGGTGTGGGAGTGGCAGGTCTTGAGCCGCTGCCAGGTGCCGTCGGCCGCCGCCTCCGCGACCGCCGCGGCGATCCGCGCGGTGAGAGCCGGCACGCCGGTCAGCCCGGCGGCCGGGGCCACGCGGGCGCTCCCCTCCGCGTCGACCGCCAGGCTCAGGGGCGCCGCGGCCAGCAGCCCCGCCAGCGTCTCCAGGGTCTCCGCCGGCACGTCGGTGCCCGCGTGGGCCGCGCACACCTCCCGCAGCGCCTCGCGCAGTTCCAGCACCCGCGCGAGGCCGTCCGCGTCGAAGTCCGCGTCCGGCTCGATGCCGCGCCCGCGCACCCAGGCGGTCAGCTCTTCCGGAGTGCCGAACTCCTCGACGCCGCCCTCGAAGTCCACGGTGTTGACCAGGTCCTGCACGAGCGCGAGCCGGGCGGGCGCGGCGTGGCGGTCTCCGGGCTGTTCCACCCTTGCCACGTTACCGCCGGGACGGCATCATGAGGTAACCGTTACCTCATGATGCGGTGTAGCGGTAACCAGTCGGGCGCCGTCCCAGCGCGTCCGTCCACCGGAACCGAAGGGAACCGCCATGATCGGCACGCTCCAGGCCGTCGCCCTCGACTGCCCCGACCCCAGGGCGCTGGCCGCCTTCTACGCGGAGGTGATCGGCGGCACCGTCGACGAGGAGGACGAGACCTGGGTCGAACTCGGCCGCGGGGCCGGCCAGGTCGTCGTCGCCTTCCAGAAGGTCACGGACCACCGGCCGCCCGCCTGGCCCGACCCCGAGCGCCCGCAGCAGCTCCACCTCGACGTCTCGGTGCCGCGCGCGGAGATGGAGGAGGCGGAGAAGCGGGTGCTGGCGCTGGGCGCCACGCTGCTGGAGGACGACCTCGGCGGCACCCGCAACTGGCGGGTGTACGCGGACCCGGCCGGCCACCCGTTCTGCCTCTGCGCGCACTGAACCCCCGCGGCCTTCGCGGACGCGGGGGTTCGGTGAGGGTTCGGGGGCCCGCAGGCCCGGGCGGCTCAGCCGTCCAGATCGCCGATCGTGGCGGTCGAGGGGCCGCGCTTCGCGCGCAGCACGGCGGCCGCCGACTCCGCGTCGCGCAGCACCCGGACGGCGTTGCGCCAGGTGAGCTTGGCGAGGTCGGCCTCGGACCAGCCGCGGCGCAGGAGTTCGGCGATCAGGTTCGGGTAACCGGAGACGTCGGCGAGGTCGGCCGGGGTGAACGCGGTGCCGTCGAAGTCGCCGCCGATGCCGACGTGGTCGACGCCGGCCACCTCTCGCATGTGGTCGAGGTGATCGGCCACCGTGGCGGCGGTCGCCGTCGGGCGCGGGTGAGCCTCCTCGTAGGCGCGCTGGACGGCCATACCCTCGGGAGTGGTGTCGAGGTGGTGGAGCCCGTGGGCGCGCATGTTCTCGTCCGCCGCGTTCGTCCACGCGATGGCCTCGGGCAGGACGAACTTCGGGACGAAGGTGGCCATCGCCACCCCGCCGTTGCCCGGCAGCAGGGCCAGCACGTCGTCGGGGATGTTGCGCGGGTGGTCGCACACGGCGCGGGCGGAGGAGTGCGAGAACAGCACGGGCGCCTCGCTCACCCGCAGCGCGTCGCGCATGGTGTCCGGGGAGACGTGCGAGAGGTCGACGAGCATCCCGAGCCGGTTCATCTCGCGGACCACCTCCTCGCCGAAGGCGGTCAGGCCGTGGTGGGCCGGCTCGTCGGTGGCGGAGTCCGCCCAGGGGGTGTTGTCGTTGTGGGTGAGCGTCATGTACCGCACGCCCAGCTCGTACAGCGAGCGCAGCACCGCCAGCGAGCAGTCGATGGAGTGGCCGCCCTCCGCGCCCATGAGCGAGGCGATCCGGCCGGCCGCGCGGGCCTCCTCCATGTCGTCGGCGGTCAGCGCCAGCCTGAAGGCGTCCGGGTGGCGCTCGGTCATCCGGCGCACCACGTCGATCTGTTCGAGGGTGGCGGTGACGGCCGCGCCGCCGGTCAGCTCGACCGACACGTACACCGACCAGAACTGCCCGCCCACGCCGCCGGCCCGCAGCCGCGGGATGTCGGTGTGGGTGAGGGCGCTCTGGTCGGCGGCGAGGTCGAACCGGTCCAGGTCGTAGGCGACCTGCTCGCGCAGCGCCCACGGCAGGTCGTTGTGGCCGTCGACGACGGGGTGGGCGGCGAGCAGGTCACGGGCACGGGCGAGCAACGGGTCCACGGGGACGACTCCTCGGTGCGGGGGGCGGACGGCGGGCGGCTACCGTGCCGCCGGACTCACTGGGCGAAGCCGAACCCCGCGGCACCCTTCACCTTCGCACGCAGCCGCCGGCCCTTCTCGGCGGCCTGTCTCGCCGAGACCGGACTGGAACTCCTCCATCCGGGAGCGCAGTTCGGGGTCGTGCGCGGCCAGGATCCGTACCGCCAGCAGCCCCGCGTTGCGCGCCCCCGCCACCGAGACGGTGGCCACCGGCACCCCGGCGGGCATCTGCACGATCGACAGCAGCGAGTCCATCCCGTCGAGGTACTTCAGCGGCACCGGCACCCCGATGACCGGCAGCGGGGTGACCGAGGCGAGCATGCCCGGCAGGTGGGCGGCGCCGCCGGCGCCCGCGATGACCGCCTTCAGGCCGCGGCCGGCCGCCTGCTCGCCATAGCCGATCATCTCCCGGGGCATCCGGTGCGCCGAGACGACGTCGACCTCGTAGGGGACGTCGAACTCGTCGAGCGCCGGTCGCCGCCGCCTCCATCACCGGCCAGTCGGAGTCGGAGCCCATCACGATGCCGACCAGGGGGGACTCGGCGGGGGAGCTCACTCATCGATCGTTCCTCGCAGGTAGTCGGCCGCGTGGCGGGCGCGCTCGCGCACCTCGGCCAGGTCGTCGCCGTAGGTGGTGACGTGACCGACCTTGCGGCCGGGCTTCACGTCCTTGCCGTACATGTGGATCTTCAGGCCGGGGTCGCGGGCCATGCAGTGCAGGTAGCCCGCGTACATGTCGGGGTAGTCGCCGCCGAGCACGTTGGCCATCACCGTCCAGGGCGCGCGCGGGCGGGGGTCGCCGAGCGGGAGGTCGAGCACCGCCCGCAGGTGGTTGGCGAACTGCGAGGTGACGGCGCCCTCGATGCGTCCAGTGGCCGCTGTTGTGCGGGCGCATCGCCAGCTCGTTGACCAGCACCCGCCCGTCCGCGGTCTCGAACAGCTCCACCGCCAGGTGCCCGACCACGCCAAGCTCCGCGGCCAGCGTCAGCGCCAGCCGCTGTGCCTGCCCGGACAGCTCCTCCGACAGGTCCGGCGCGGGCGCGATCACGGTGTCGCACACGCCGGCCACCTGCACCGACTCCACCACGGGGTAGGCCACCGCCTGGCCGTGCGGCGAGCGCACCACGTTGGCGGCCAGTTCCCGGACGAACGCCGACCTTCTCCTCGGCGAGCACCGGCACGCCGGCCCGGAAGGGCTCGGCCGCCTCGGCCTGCGAGTCGACGACCCACACGCCCTTGCCGTCGTAGCCGCCGCGCACGGTCTTCAGCACGATCGGGAACCCGCCGACCTCGGCGGCGAAGCGGGCCGCGTCGGCGGGGTCGGCGACGATCCGGTTGCGCGGGCAGGGCGCGCCGATCTCGGCCAGCCGCGCCCGCATGACGCCCTTGTCCTGGGCGTGCACCAGCGCGTCGGGCCCGGGCCGGACGGGGATGCCGTCGGCCTCCAGGGCGCGCAGGTGCTCGGTCGGCACGTGCTCGTGGTCGAAGGTGATCACGTCGCACCCGGCGGCGAAGGCGCGCAGGGTGTCGAGGTCCCGGTAGTCACCGACCGTGACGTCGGAGACCACCTGGGCGGCGGAGTCCTGGGGGGTGTCGCTGAGCAGTTTGAAGCGGACGCCGAGCGGGATGCCCGCCTCGTGGGTCATGCGGGCGAGCTGGCCGCCGCCGACCATGCCGACTACGGGGAAAGTCACGATGTGTCCTGCCGGAGGTGCGCGGGAGCGGGTTGCCCCGCCGCCGCGGTCGCGGGGCGGCGCGAGCCGCTGAAATGGGCTCTACCAGGGTATCCGCCCTCCCGGCACAGGAACGGAGGGCGTGGATCGCCGTATTTTCGCACAAGGCGGCTAGCATGTGCGGGATGCTCCCCCACCCCCGCCACTTCTCCCCCTCGGGTCTCGGCCTCCGGGCAGCACCGGCCCGGGCGGGGTCCACCCGACTCCCCACAGACAGGGCCGAGCGATCATCATGAGTGGACTGCGCGCACTGCGGACGAGGCTCGGCCTGCTCTATCGCGAGATCGCCAAGTTCGGCGCGGTGGGCGGGGCGGGCCTGCTGGTCAACATCGGGGTGTTCAACCTCGTGCGGCACAGCACCGAACTCCAGACGGTGCGGGCCAGCATCCTGGCCACGATCGTGTCGATCGCCTTCAACTACCTCGGCTTCCGGTACTTCACCTACCGTGACCGGGACCGGGCGGACCGGGCGAAGGAGCTCAGCCTCTTCCTGCTGTTCAGCCTCGTCGGCCTGGTGATCGAGAACGGCGTGCTCTACCTGGCGACCTACGGCCTCGGCTGGCGGAGCCAGCTGGAGAGCAACGTCTTCAAGTTCGTCGGCATCGGGATCGCCACCCTCTTCCGCTTCTGGTCCTACCGCACCTGGGTCTTCCGCGCCCTGCCCGCCAAGGAGGCGGTAGAACGGGCCGAGTCCTTCCTCGCCGACGACGACGGCCCCGCGGCCCGGGTCGGACGGCAGAAGCGGACCCCCGCGGGACGGGTCGGCCGCTGAGCCGTAGGGCCTGTCGCGTGGATCCTGCCGTGCGGACCGGCCCCTAGGCGACGACGTCCTCGCGCGGCGGGGGCGGGGCGATCTCCTGGGCGAGGAAGAGCGCGAAGACCGGCGGCCGCTGCTGGAGGAGTTCCAGCCGGCCGCCGTCGGCCTCGGCGAGGTCGCGGGCGACGGCCAGGCCGAGCCCGGTGGAGTTGCGGCCGCTGACCGTGCGCTCGAAGACCCGCGGACCGAGGTCGGTCGGCACTCCGGGGCCGTCGTCGGACACCTCGATCACCGTCTGGTTGCCGGTGACCCGGGTGTGCAGGGCGACCGTGCCGGCGCCGTGCATCAGCGAGTTCTCGATCAGCGTGGCCAGCACCTGGGCGACCGCGCCCGGGGTGCCGACCGCCCGCAGCGACCGGGCCCCCGACACCACCACCTGGCGCCCCTCGTTGCGGTAGGCCGGGCGCCACTCCTCGACCTGCTGCCGGATCACCTCGTCGAGGTCGAAGTCCACCGCCGAACCGGTGCGCGGGTCACGGGAGTTGGTGAGCAGCCGCTGCACCACGTCGGTGAGCCGCTCGACCTGGCCGAGCGCGATGGCCGCCTCCTCCCGGACCGCCTCGCGGTCGTCGGCGGTGGCCACGATCTCCTCCAGCCGCATCGACAGCGCGGTCAGCGGGGTGCGCAGCTGGTGGGAGGCGTCGGCGGCGAGCCGGCGCTCGGCGGTGAGCATCCGGCCGATCCGCTCCGCGCTGGCGTCCAGCACGTCGGCGATCCGGTCCAGCTCCGGCACCCCGTAGCGGCGGTGCCGGGGCCGGGGGTCGCCGGAGCCGAGCCGCTCGGCGGTCTCGGCGAGGTCGGTCAGCGGGTCGGCCAGCCGCCGGGCCTGGAGCACCGCGAGGGCGACCGCGGCCAGCACCGCCAGCAGGGCCACCGCCAGGATCACCAGCAGGGTCCGGCCGACCTCCTGGCTGACCGTGGAGCGCGCCTCCTGCACGGTCACCGACTCGTCGTGGTCGCCGCGCTCGGTGGAGGCGATCACACCGCCCTTGGGCGGTACGCCGAGGCGCACCTCCGGGTGGCCGGGCACCCGGACGATCGCGTACCGGTCGTCGGTGATCTGCCGGTCCAGGCCCTTGGCGGTGATCGGCTCACCGGCCAGGATGCGGTTCTCCACGATCCCGACCAGCCGCACCGCCTCGGACTGCACGCCGTCCCTGGCACTGCTCTGGATGGTCCTGGCCTCCACGATGACCAGGGAGATGCCGAAGACGGCGATGACGACGAGCACCACGATCAGCGTGGAGATGATCAGGCGGCGGCGCATGGGCCCGGCGGATCAGTTCTTCTCGAAGCGGAAGCCCACGCCGCGGACGGTGGCGATGAAGCGGGGGTTGGCCGCGTCGTCGCCGAGCTTCTTGCGCAGCCAGGAGATGTGCATGTCGAGGGTCTTGGTGGACGACCACCAGGTGGTGTCCCACACCTCGCGCATCAGCTGCTCGCGGGTGACCACCCGCCCGGCGTCCCGTACCAGGACCCGCAGCAGGTCGAACTCCTTGGCGGTGAGCTGGAGTTCGTCGTCGCCCATCCAGGCGCGGTGCGACTCGACGTCGATCCGCACGCCGTGCGTGGAGGGCTGGGCCGCCTCCGTGGTGCCGCGGCGCAGCAGGGCCCGCACCCGGGCCAGCAGTTCGGCCAGCCGGAACGGCTTGGTGACGTAGTCGTCGGCGCCCGCGTCCAGGCCGACGACGGTGTCCACCTCGTCGGCGCGGGCGGTCAGCACCAGCACGGGGAAGGTGTGGCCCTCGGTGCGGATCCTGCGGCACACGTCGAGGCCGTCCATCCCGGGCAGGCCCAGGTCCAGCACCACCAGGTCGACGGAGCCGAGCAGCGCCGTCTCCAGTGCGGTGGGTCCGTCCTCGCGCACCTCGACCTCGTACCCCTCGCGGCGCAGGGCGCGTGCGAGCGGTTCCGAGATGGATGCGTCGTCCTCGGCGAGAAGTACGCGGGTCATGGCCTTGATGGTAGTCCGCACGGGACCGTCCCGTTCCGGTGGTACGCATACCCGTCCGCGCGGGGCGCCGGGGCCCCGCCGGACCGGGCCCGCGGGGTCCCGGGAGCCCGGAACGGGGCCGGCCCGGGAGGTCAGTCGGCGGGGGCCGGCGCGGGCCGCCCGGCCGGCGGCGCGGCGGCGGGCGCGGAGGAGAACCAGCGCAGCCCCGGGGTTCCCGCGCCGATCGCCGCCACCGCCAGCAGGCACAGCAGCCCGCCACTGGCCAGCGCCGCCGACCCCGAGGTGGCCCCGGCCACCAGCCCGCCGCGCATGTTGCCGACGTCCGGCCCGGACTGGCCGACGATCTGCTCGGCGGCGCTGACCCGGCCCAGCAGCTCGTCCGGGGTGCACAGCTGCACGATCGTGCCCCGGGAGACCACGGCCAGGGTGTCGGCGGCGCCGGCCACCACCAGGAACCCCAGACCCTCCCACGGGTTCGCCGCCAGCCCGAAGAGCATCAGCGACAGGCCCCACCCGGCCGACCCGGCGAGCATCACCAGACCCGGCCGCGGCAGCCTGGTGAACAGGCCGGAGAAGACCGACGCCAGCAGGCCGCCGACCGCGATCGAGGTCAGGAACAGCCCGAGCGTGCGCGGGCTGCCGCCGAACCGCTCGGCGTTGACCAGCGGGAACAGGCTGGTGGGCATGGACAGCACGGTGGCGGCCAGGTCCGTGAGCAGCGCCCCGCGCACGGAGGGGGTGCGGGCCATGAAGGACAGGCCGTCCAGCACCCCGCCGATCCCCGGCCGGGCGCTCTCGCCCTCCGGCCGCATCGGCGGCAGCCCGAAGGCCCCGTACATCGCGGCGGCGAAGGTCAGCGCGTCCACCAGGTAGCAGCCCCCGACGCCCAGCCAGCCGACGACCAGGCCGCCGAGGGCCGGCCCGAGCAGCATGGCGCTCTGAAAGGAGATGCGCTGGAGCGCCAGCCCGGCCGCGACCTCGGTCTTCGGCAGCAGCTTGCCCAAGAAGGTGCGGGAGGCCGGCCCGCCCACGGCGCCCAGCCCGGACTGCGCCGCGACCAGCAGCAACAGGCCCGGCACCGGGACGTGCCCGGTGAGGCCCTGGACGGCCAGCAGGACCGAGCACACGCCCTGCCCGGCGGTGGCCACCAGGTAGACCCGCCGCCGGTCGGCGCGGTCCACGAAGGACCCCGCGAACAGCCCGAACGCGATGACCGGCAGCGCCTGCGCCAGGCCGACCGCGCCGCTCCACACGGTGCTCCCGGTCATCGCCCAGACCTGGTACATCACGGCCACGAGCGTCATCTGGCCGCCGAACCCCGACAGCGTCCGGCCGGTCCACAGCCGCCGGAAGGCCGGTGAGCTCCTCAGCGGGGAGAGGTCGGCCAGCGCGCTCCTCACCGCCATGCCGGGTCCCGCGCGAGCCGCTCGGCGATCCGGTCGTGGAAGCTCTTGCGGGCCAGCGCGCGCTCGATGTCCGTGACGACCCGGCTGAGCGGGTACGGGATCTCGGCGTCGATCTCGGCGACCACCGCCTCGGTGGCCTGCCACTCCGCGGCCAGCCGGGCCACGATCGCGCGGGCCTTCGCGGTGAGCACGACCTTCTTGCTGCGCGCGTCGCTGCCCGCCACCGTCCGCACCAGCCCGGCCTTGCGCATCGCGGCCACCTTCTGGCTGAGCGCGGAGTGCGTACGCTGCACCGAGTCGGCCAGTTCGGTGATCGTCAGGGGGCCGCGCGCGTGCAGCCGCAGCAGCTCCATCACGTAGGTGGGCTTGAGCCCCTCGATGTCCGCTTCCTCGTACAGCCGCCCGATGTCGTCGTCCATCGCCGCCAGCAGCAGCCGCAGCGGGCGCCACAGGCTCTCGACGCTGGGGTCGAAGGGGGCGGCGTCCGGGCTCCCGTCCTCCGGCACGTCGTCCGTCGTCTTCTCCGTCACGTTGTCCGTCACGGGCGGAATCGTAACAGCGCTTGTACAAGCACTGTTACGTAATTTCGCGCCGCCGGGTCTCGGGGCCGTGCGGGCAGGGACGGGCGCGCGGGCGGAAGGCGTGCGGGCGAAGGGTGTGCGGGCGCGCGGAAGAACGCCCGCGGCCCCGGGGGCTACGGGCGTGTGGAGCGGGTGGGCTACTGCGGCGCGGCCAGCTCGGCCCAGACGGTCTTGCCCGGGCGGTCGCCGTGGCGGATCACGCCCCAGTCCAGGCAGAGCCGCTGGACGATGAACATGCCGTGGCCGCCGGGCCGGCCGGCCCGGTGCGGGGTGCGCGGGGCCGGATCACCCGCGCCGCTGTCCACGACCTCCAGCCGCAGTGCCTTGGAATTGCGGGCGATGCGCAGCTCCTCCGGGCCGCCTGCGTGCAGGCAGGCGTTGGTGACGAGCTCGGAGACCACCAGCAGCACGTCCTCGGCCGCCGCCCGGCGGTCGGCGGTGGCGGCGGGCAGCCAGCCCCAGTCCCGCAGCGCCTGCCGGGTGAAGTCCCGCGCGCGCGGCACGATCCCGCTCTCGCCGGACAGCGTCAGCCGGCGCGGCGGCTCCGGCACGCGGTCGCCGCCGGAGGGGGCGCTCACCTCGCCGGCCGGCGGAGGGCTGTCGCCCGCTTCTGGGCCACGGTCATCCGCGGCGTAGGGCCGGGTGGTGCTCATCAGGGCCTCACCTCACGGATGTCCGACTGGGTCCGATCAGTCTTCTGCCCGGTGGATCTCCGGGAACACGTGCCGTACCGCACGGATGCCCGTACGGTCCGGCAGCTACCGCTGCACACCATCTGCCCCCGTCCCGCGCCCGGTCACTCCCGCAGCGCCTGCTCCAGTGTGTCGTGCACGGTGAACACCGCGTCGGCACCGGTGATCTCGAACACCCGGGCCACGGTGGGCCGCATCGCCGCCAGGTGCACCCCGCCGCCCAGGGCCTCGACCCGCAGGCGCGCGCCCAGCAGCACGTTCAGGCCGGTGGAGTCGCAGAACTCCAGCCCCGAGCAGTCCAGCACGAGCCGGGTCGCGCCCGCGTCCACGGCCGCGTCGATCGGCTCGGCGAGCACGTCGGCGGTGTGGTGGTCGAGCTCTCCCGACGGGGTGATCACCGTGCTTTTCCCCTGCTGCCCGACCTCGACGTGCAGCCGACCGAGTCCTGCCGTGCCCACCGCCTCGCGGTCCATCTGCGCTCCTCGCTGCATGCCTGGTCACCCACGTCCGCCCCCCGCGACGTGACCTTGACCCTACGCTGTCCGCCGCCGCGCACGGTAGTCGAGCAAATCACCAGCAACGCCGCGTATCGGAACCGCTCCCGAGAGTGCCGCAGGACTTGCGGGGTACCGCCATCAGGGGGTAGGGGTGGATGTACGGCAGAGGAAGTACACCCCTACGCCGCATGAGAGGGATGAGCACATGGCACCCCGGCTGGGCCTGGATCAGCGACAGGATGAGCAGGGGGACACCGGCCCCCGCAAAGCGGCGACCGGTCTGGAGGGGCTCCCGGAGATCCCTCCGTACGAACAGATCGGGCCGGTCGACGCGCGGGCCCTGTCCAAGACGCTCTTCGCCCGGCTCCACACCCTCGACGAAGGCACCTACGAGTACTCGTACGTGCGCAACACCCTGGTCGAGCTCAACCTCGCGCTGGTGAAGTTCGCCGCCTCCCGGTTCCGCACCCGCAGCGAACCGATGGAGGACATCATCCAGGTCGGCACGATCGGCCTGATCAAGGCGATCGACCGGTTCGAGCTGGCCCGCGGGGTGGAGTTCCCGACCTTCGCGATGCCCACGATCGTCGGCGAGATCAAGCGGTTCTTCCGCGACACCAGCTGGTCGGTACGGGTGCCCCGGCGGCTTCAGGAGCTGCGGCTGGACCTGGCCAAGGCCGGCGACGAGCTGGCCCAGCAGCTGGACCGGGCCCCGACGGTGGGGGAGCTGGCCGACCGGCTCGACCTGCCCGAGCACGAGATCATCGAGGGCATGGCGGCCAGCAACGCCTACACCGCCAGCTCCCTGGACGCCCAGCCCGCCGAGGACGACCCGGAGGGCGCCCTCGCCGACCGGATCGGCTACGAGGACCACGAGCTGGAGGGCGTGGAGTACCTGGAGTCCCTCAAGCCGCTGATCGCCGAACTGCCGCCGCGCGACCGGAAGATCCTGTCGCTGCGGTTCGTCGGCAACCTCACCCAGTCCGAGATCGGCGAGCAGCTGGGCATCTCGCAGATGCACGTCTCCCGGCTGCTCACCCGCACGCTGGAGCGGCTGCGGCGCGGGCTGATGGTGGAGGAGTGAGGGCGTAGGCCGGCCGCCAAGGGGCCGGCGCCCGGGAATCACCCGCGGCCCGTCCCTCGGCCGGTGCCGGTCACCCCGATGAGCTGGACCCCCGCCCGCCACACCGCGGCCGTCAGCGGCACGCCCGGCCGGTAGGCGAGGTGCGTGTGGCTGGGCGCGTCCAGCAGGTGCAGATCGGCCCGGGCGCCGACGCTCACCGTGCCGACGTCGCCGCGGCGCAGGGCCCGGGCCCCGCCGTACGTGGCCGCGCGCACCGCCTCGTCGGGCGTCATGCCCATCTCCCGGACCGCCACGGCGACGCAGAAGGGCATCGAGGTCGTGAAGGACGAGCCGGGGTTGCAGTCGGTGGACAGCGCCACGGTGACGCCCGCGTCGAGCAGCCGGCGCGCGTCCGGGTAGGCGGCCCGGGTGGAGAACTCCGCACCGGGCAGCAGGGTGGCGACGGTGTCGCCGTCGGCCAGCGCGGCCACGTCGGCGTCGGTGAGGTGGGTGCAGTGGTCGGCGGAGGCGGCGCCGAGTTCCACCGCGAGCCGCACGCCGGGGCCGTGGGTGAGCTGGTTGGCGTGGACGCGGGGGGTCAGGCCGCGGGCGACGCCCGCCTCCAGGATCGCGCGGGCCTGATCGCCGTCGAAGGCGCCCCGCTCGCAGAAGACGTCGATCCAGCGGGCGTGGGGCGCGCAGGCGTCCAGCATCTCCCCGGTCACGAGCGCGACGTAGCCGGCCGGGTCGTCGGCGTACTCGGGGGCGACGACGTGCGCGCCGAGGTAGGTGACCTCGTCGGTGTGCTCGGCGGCGATCCGCAGCGCGCGTGCCTCGTCGTGGACGGTGAGGCCGTAGCCGGACTTGGTCTCGATCGTGGTGGTGCCCTGGCGCAGGGCCTCGTCCAGGAGCCGGGTCAGGTTGGCGGCGAGGTCGGCGTCGGAGGCGGCCCGGGTGGCGGCCACGGTGGTGCGGATGCCGCCCGCGGTGTACGGCCGGCCCGACATCCGCGCGGCGAACTCGGCGGTGCGGTCGCCGGCGAAGACCAGGTGGGCGTGGGAGTCCACGAACCCGGGCAGGAGCGCGCGGCCGCCGGCGTCGACCCGGTTGTCGGTGGCGGGTGCTTTGCTGGAGGGACCGATCCAGGCGACGCGGCCGCCGTCCGTCACGACGGCCGCGTCGGTGATCAGTCCGAGGGGGTTGTCCGCGCTCACGAGGGAGGGGTCGTTGGTGACCAGGCTGCCGATGCCGGTGATGGCCGTGCTGGCGTTGCTGGTCGGCCTGTCCGTCATGGCCTGCTTCCTCCTGCGTGCGTGCGGGCGGGTCGGGTCGTTCGGGGGCGCCGGGGCCGGGCCGGGTGCCGGGGCGGGCGCGCGGCCGGGCACCAGCCCC
Source organism: uncultured Actinomycetota bacterium (assembly GCA_963756705.1). Classification (GTDB taxonomy): domain Bacteria; phylum Actinomycetota; class Actinomycetes; order Streptomycetales; family Streptomycetaceae; genus Actinacidiphila. Next base: position 874,719 of record CAVWOS010000016.1, read on the forward strand.
GGAGACGGCGGGTTCAGTCGCGGGTCGCGGCGATGGCCGCGGCCAGTGCGGCGGGCACGTCCTCGACGAGCTGGTGCCGCCCGTCCCGGACGATCTGCCGCCCGGCCACCACGGTGTGCCGCACGTCCGCCCCGGTCGCCGCGAATACCGCGGTCTCGGCGCCGAGTTCGGGCCGCGGACCGGCGGTGCGCACGGAGTCCAGCGCGATCGTGGTGAAGTCGGCGAGCGCGCCGGCCGCGAGCCGGCCCGCCTCGGGCCAGCCCAGGCAGGCGTGCCCGTCCTCGGTGGCCGCGCGCAGCAGGTCGGCCGCGGTCCAGTGGCCGCGGGCGCGGGTGCGCAGCCGCTCGTCGAGCTCCATCGCGCGCGCCTCCTCGAACAGGTCGATGACGGCGTGGCTGTCGCTGCCCAGGCTCACCGGACTGCCGGCCGCGCGCAACCGGGGCGCGGGGCCGATGCCGTCGGCCAGGTCCCGTTCGGTCGTGGGGCACATGCACACCGTGCCGGCCGCCCCGCCGATCAGCGCGATGTCCTCGTCGGTGAGGTGGGTGGCGTGCACGGCCGTGGTGCGCGGGCTCCAGAAGCCGGCGTCGGCGAGCAGGCGGGCGGGGGTGCGGCCGTACACGGCCAGGCAGGCGTCGTTCTCGGCGGGCTGCTCGGACAGGTGGACGTGCAGCGGCGCGTCCCCGGTCCGCTCGGCCAGGAGCGCGTAGCCGTCCGGCTCGGCGAAGGCCCGTACCGAGTGCACGGCCGCGCCGATCCGGGCCCGCCCGGTGGCCTCGAGCCGCGACCAGCGGTCGAACCAGCCGTCGGCCGTGCCGTCGCCGAAGCGCTTCTGCACGCCTTCGAGCGGGGTGTGGCCGTCGCGGGTCAGGCCGCCGTGCAGGTACACCGTGTCCAGCAGGGTGATCCGGATGCCCGCCTCTTCGGCGGCCGCGATCAGCGCCCCGCCCATGGCGTTGGGGTCGGCGTACGGCCGTCCGTCCGGCCGGTGGTGGAGGTAGTGGAACTCGCCGACGCAGGTGATACCCGCGAGCGCCATCTCGGCGTACACCGCGCGGGCCAGGTCGAAGTAGGAATCGGGGGTGAGGGCGCGGGCGGTCTCGTACATGACCTCGCGCCAGGTCCAGAAGGAGGTGGGCGCCGACGCGCTCGGGCCGCCGCCGGTGCCCCGGCCGGGCGGCCCGCCGGCCTGCGCGGTGCCGCGCAGGGCGCGGTGGAAGGCGTGGCTGTGGGCGTTGGCCAGGCCCGGCAGGGTCAGGCCGCGCAGCACGGTCGCGCCCGGCGGCGGGGCCGCGACCCCGGTGCGGACCTCGGTGATCAGGCCGTCGGCCGCGGTCAAGAAGACGCCCGGCTCGACCCGGTCGCCGAGCCAGGCGTGCTCCAGCCAGTAGGTCACCCGCACGCGAGCCCCTCCAGTACGTCGGCGAGCGCGGTGACCCCGGCCACGCAGTCGTCCTCCGCCGCGGTCTCGGCCGGGGAGTGCGAGACGCCGGTGGGGTTGCGCACGAAGAGCATGGCGGTGGGCACGGCCGCGGCCAGGATGCCCGCGTCGTGCCCCGCGCCGGTGGGCAGCACCGGGACCGGCGCCGCGTCCCCGGCCAGGGCGGCGATCCGGTCGCGCAGGTCGTGGGCGAACTCCACGACGGGCGTGAAGGACTCCCGGACGACCTCCACTGCCACGCCGTCGCGGGTCCCGCGCTCCCGCGCGGCCTGCTCGATCGCCTCGACCAGGGCGGCGAGGGTCTCCTCGTCGGCCGCGCGCGAGTCGAGCCAGCCGCTGACGAGGGAGGCGATGGCGTTGACGCCGTTGGGCTCCACCGCGACCTTGCCGAAGGTGGCCAGCGCGCCGGCCAGCCGGGCCTTCTTGCGGGCGGCCAGCACGGTGTTCGCGTAGGTCAGCATCGGGTCGCGGCGGTCGTCGAGCTGGGTGGTGCCGGCATGGTTGGCCTCGCCGCGGAAGTCGAACCGCCAGCGGCCGTGCGGCCAGATCGCGGAGGCCACGCCGACCCGGGCGTCCTGGAGGTCCAGCGCGCGGCCCTGCTCGATGTGCAGTTCGACGTACGCCGAGACGCGGGAGAGGCGTTCGGGGTCCGGGCCGATCGCGGCCGGGTCCTGGCCGCGGCGCTCCATCGCCTCGGCGAGGGTCACCCCGTCGGCGTCGGTGAGCCGCCGGGCCCGGTCCGGGTCGAGCTGGCCCGCCGTCAGACGGGAGCCCACGCAGGCCAGGCCGAAGCGGGCGCCCTCCTCGTCCGTGAAGTTGGCGACGGCCAGCGGCCGGCTCGGCCGCCGGCCGCGGTCGCGCAGCAGGTCGAGGGCGCCGAAGGCGGAGACCACGCCGAGCGGGCCGTCGAAGGCGCCGCCGTCCGGCACCGAGTCCAGGTGGGAGCCGGTGACCACCGCGTCCCCGGCGGCGGGGTCGCCGAGCCAGGCCCACTGGTTGCCGTTGCGGTCGACCTCGTAGGCCAGGCCGCGGGCCTCGGCCTGCGCGCGGAACCAGTCCCGGCAGTCCGCGTCGGCGGCGGTCCAGGCGTAGCGGCGGTAGCCGCGGCTGCCGGGGTCCCGGCCGATGGCGGCCAGGTCCCGCCACATCGCGTGGAAGCCGGTGGGGGCCGCCGCGGCGGACGGCCGGGGTCCGGAGGTGGGTGCGGCGGCCGGTCCGGGCGCGTCGGAACCGGTGGGCCGGGCGGGCTCGGTCACCGGCCCTCCTGGCCTTCCCGGCCCGCCCCGCCGTCGGTGGCCGACGGGCCCTCCTCGCGCATGGGCACGCGCACCCCGCGGTCGGCCGCGACCTCCTCGGCCCGGTCGTAGCCGGCGTCGACGTGGCGGACGACGCCCATGCCGGGGTCGTTGGTGAGCACCCGGCGGATCTTCTCGGCGGCCAGCGGCGTGCCGTCGGCCACGGTGACCTGGCCGGCGTGGATGGAGCGGCCGATGCCGACCCCGCCGCCGTGGTGGATGGACACCCAGGAGGCGCCGGAGGCCACGTTGACCATCGCGTTGAGCAGCGGCCAGTCGGCGATGGCGTCGGAGCCGTCGAGCATGGCCTCGGTCTCGCGATAGGGCGAGGCCACGGAGCCGCAGTCGAGGTGGTCGCGGCCGATGACGATCGGCGCCTTGAGGGTGCCGTCGGCGACCATCTCGTTGAACCGCTCGCCCGCGCGGTCGCGTTCGCCGTAGCCGAGCCAGCAGATGCGGGCGGGCAGGCCCTGGAAGTGCACCCGCTCGCCGGCCAGCCGGATCCAGCGGGCCAGCGACTCGTTCTCCGGGAAGAGGTCGAGGATCGCCCGGTCGGTGTGGTGGATGTCGGCCGGGTCGCCGGACAGCGCGGCCCAGCGGAAGGGGCCGCGGCCCTCGCAGAAGAGCGGCCGGATGTAGGCGGGCACGAAGCCGGGGAAGGCGAACGCCCGCTCGTAGCCGGCGAGCTGGGCCTCCCCGCGGATGGAGTTGCCGTAGTCGAAGACCTCGGCGCCCGCGTCCTGGAAGCCGACCATCGCGGCCACGTGCCGGGCCATGGACTCCCGCGCCCGCTGGGTGAACTCGGCTGGCTTGTCGGCCGCGAAGGAAGCCATGTCGGCGAAGTCGACGCCGAGCGGGAGGTAGGCGAGCGGGTCGTGGGCGGAGGTCTGGTCGGTGACGATGTCGATCGGCGCGCCCATCTCCAGCAGTTGGGGCACGAGTTCGGCGGCGTTGCCGAGCACGCCGATGGACAGCGGGCGGCGGGCGTCGCGGGCCTCGGTGGCCAGCCGCAGCGCGTCGTCCAGGGAGTCGGCCCGCACGTCGAGGTAGCGGTGCCCGATCCGGCGCTCGATCGCGCGCGGGTCGCAGTCGACGCAGATGACCACGCCGCCGTTCATGGTGACCGCGAGCGGCTGGGCGCCGCCCATGCCGCCGAGCCCGGCGGTGAGGGTGATGGTGCCGGCCAGGCTGCCGCCGAACCGCTTCTCGGCGACCGCGGCGAAGGTCTCGTAGGTGCCCTGGAGGATGCCCTGGGTGCCGATGTAGATCCACGAGCCGGCCGTCATCTGCCCGTACATGGTCAGCCCGAGGGCCTCCAGCCGGCGGAACTCCTCCCAAGTGGCCCAGTCACCCACGAGGTTGGAGTTGGCGATCAGCACGCGCGGGGCCCACTCGTGGGTCTGCATGACGCCGACCGGCCGGCCGGACTGCACGAGCATCGTCTCGTCCTGCTTCAGGCCGCGCAGGGTGCGCACCATGGCGTCGAAGGAGTTCCAGTCCCGGGCCGCCTTGCCGGTGCCGCCGTAGACGACGAGCTTGTCCGGGTGCTCGGCGACCTCCGGGTCCAGGTTGTTCTGCAGCATGCGCAGGGCCGCTTCCTGCTGCCATCCCTGAGCGCTCAGTTCGGTGCCGCGCGGCGCGCGGACCGGCCTCGGTCCCGTCATCGGGCCTGCCTCCTCGTCATGGCGAAAACTATTCACATCCTGACTATCTGAATAGCTCTAGTCAACAGGACCCGGGTGGCGACGCCCGAGAACGGGATGGTGGGATGTCTGACATGACGGACGAGCTGGGAATACGGCGGGGGCACGCGCTGCGGGCCGCGGTGGAACGGGGACTGGTCTCCGAGGCGGAGCCGGTCGTCGGTCTGCTGGACATCACGGGCATCGAGCGATCGGCCACCTCGCTGCGGGCCGCCTTCGCGACGCCGGGCGTCGCGGTCACGCACACCTTCGCGGTGAAGGCCGCCTCGCTCGTACCGGTACTGGCCCTGCTCGGCGAGTGCGGGCTCGGCGCGGAGGTGGCCAGCCCCGGTGAGCTCGCCGTGGCCCGGGAGGCCGGCATCCCGGCCGACCGCATCGTGCTGGACTCCCCCGCCAAGACCACCGCCGAACTGCGCGAGGCGCTCGAACTCGGCGTCGCGGTCAACGCCGACAACGCCGACGAACTCGCCCGCATCGACGCCCTGCGGGACGCGGCGCCCTCCGCCTCGCCGGTCGGCCTGCGGGTCAACCCGCAGATCGGCAGCGGCAGCATCGGCGCGATGAGCACGGCGACGTCCAGCTCCAAGTTCGGGGTGGCGCTGCGCGACCCGGGCGCGCTGGAGTGGGTGCTGCGGGCGTACGCCGAGCGGCCCTGGATGAACCGGCTGCACACGCACACCGGCTCGCAGGGGGTGCCGCTGGAGCTGATGGCCGCCGGCGTGCGGGCCGCCTACGACCTGGCCGAGCGGATCAACGAGGCGGCCGGCCGGCAGCAGGTCACCACCCTCGACATCGGCGGCGGCCTGCCGGTCAACTTCGGCTCCGACGAGGTGACCCCCGCCTTCGCCGACTACGCGGACCTGCTGCGGGCCGAGGTGCCCGGGCTCTTCGACGGGCGCTACGGCCTGGTCACCGAGTTCGGCCGCTCGCTGCTGGCCAAGAACGGCACGGTGCTGGCCCGCGTGGAGTACGCCAAGTCGGCCGGCGGGCGGCCCATCGCGGTCACCCACGCGGGCGCGCAGGTGGCCACCCGTACGGTCTTCGTCCCCGAGGCCTGGCCGCTGCGGGTGCTGGCGCTCGACGCCAAGGGGCGCGAGAAGCACGGCGATCCGGTGGTCCAGGACGTGGCCGGGCCCTGCTGCTTCGCCGGCGACCTCGTGGCCAAGGGGCGCGCGCTGCCGCTGCTGGCCGGCGGGGACCACGTGGCGCTGCTCGACACCGGCGCCTACTACTTCTCCAACCACTTCGCCTACAACGCGCTGCCCCGGCCCGCGGTCTGGGCCTACCTCACCCGTGCCGACGGCGCCGTGGACTTCGCGCCGGTCCGGGCGGCCCAGAGCCCGGCGCAGCTCCTCGCGGAGAGCGGCGCCGGCCTGCCCCCGCTGCCCCGCGCGGCCGAGTAGCCGGCCGGCGCGGGGCGGCGCTCCGATTCAGGCCGGTCGCGGGGCGCCTCGGCGGCGCGCGCCGCCGGGGCCTGCGTCGCCGGCGGCGATCCCCGTCAACTGGTAGACGGCCGGGTCGCCGTCCGTACGGATCCACAGCAGCGCGTCCCGCGACCGCTCGATCGCGGCCACCCGCAGTGCCCGGACCCACAGCCCGGCCCCGACCCCGGCCAGCAGCATGCCGGCGGCGCAGGGCAGCGCGAGGTTGGCGGCCCCTGCGAGCACGAAGGCCAGCACCAGCCACCAGCGCCTGCGGCGCAGCCAGCCGCGGACGGTGACCCTGCTGTCCTGGAGGTGGACGGACTTCGCGGCCCGCGACGCGCCCTCGGCGCGCTCCCCGTGCCGGCCGCCCCGCACCAGGACGGTGACCACGACGGCCACCACGAACAGCGCCGCGCCCGCCATCACGCCGATCCGCCGGCCGGTCGGACTGAAGGTCACCACCGTCCCCGGGACCGCGGCGAGCACCCCCAGCCACCACAGCCAGCGCGCCGCCGCGCGCACCGTCACCGCCACCCGCGCCAATGTGTAGGCCCCACGCGCCACTTCGCGCTCCTTCCGGCTCTCCCGCTTCCTCGTCCGCACGCTCACACGCGTGCCCGGCACCGCTGTCCGCGCGGCACTTCCCCCGGGCGCCCAGGGCCCGAGAGCTCATGTGCCGGTGAGAGTAGTTCGCCAACCTCAGATTTTCGTTAAAGAGCCCCGACCCCCTTTCCGGACAACCATTCACCTCCCTCATGGGTCGCACTGGACACATCGCGACAACCTTCAAGGAAACCCGGGGGGAACACGAACATGTCACCGAACACCTGGCGCCGGTGGGGCGCCACCCTGACCGCCTGCGCGGTCACCGCGCTGGGGGGCGCGCTGGCCGCCGGCCCCGCACACGCCGACGACAACCCGACCCTGCAGCTGTCCGGCTCCCCCCAGGTGGGACTCGCCGTGCCGTCCGACGGCGACGGACAGGTCGGGTGGGGCCTGGACACGCAGGGCCACACCATCCACGACGTCCACGTGACCGTGGACATCACCGGCATCTCCTCCTTCGTGGACACCACCGACGACTACTGCGTCAGCGGCCTGTGCACCTGGAACCACGACGAGGTCGACGGAAACGGCACCGGCGGCCTGGTGGACGTCACCCCCAAGTCCGGCGCGCCGCTGGGCACCACCGGCACGGCCGTCATCAGCGGCACCGCCTCCGACGCCACCCTCCAGTCCTTCACGGTGCAGGTCACCGTCGGCAAGGTGGGCCTGACCGTCGGGAACACCAAGGAGATCGACGACGCCAAGCCCGGCAGCACATTGACCGCGCCGGTCACGGTCTCCAACATCGGCTCGCTGACCTCCGCGGCCACGGACTACACGTTCGTGGTCTCCCCCGGCCTCACCTTCGCCCAGCACTTCTCCAACTGCGACTACGGCACCACGAAGGACCCGCTGGGCGCCGGCATCACCGTCGAGGACGCGGTGTGCCACTTCACCACGCCCGTGGCACCCGGCAAGAAGTACCGGCTGTCCACGCCGCTGAAGCTCAAGGTCAGGAAGTCCGCGCTCTTCGAGTACGTCCGCTACACCGTGAAGTCCACCTCCTCCACCGTCCCGGCCACCGTCAAGAGCGCCGGCGCCGACCCGGTGTCCCTGGTGCCCGACGGCGACGCCTCCCCGACGCCCGACCAGCAGGCCTCGACCTGGATCGTCAACGCCGCCAACACCGCCGACCTGGCCGTCACCGGTGACACCGCCACCGGCGCGCCCGGCAGCGAGGTGACGCTGACCGCCACCGTCCAAGACCTCGGCCCGGCGTCGGTCTACCTGGTCACCTCCGACGACCAGCTCAGCCTGCTGGTCGACATCCCCGAGGGCACCACCACGACCAAGGTGCCCGCGGGGTGCGGCCCTTGGACCGGTGACGGCAGGGGTGAGCCCGCCCTCGGCGCGCCGCAGTACATCTGCGAACTCCACCGGCCGTTCAACGCCGGCGACTCCGAGAAGCTCGCCTTCACCGTCAAGGTCGACAGCGACGCCCCCGCCACCACCAGCGGCGACGTCCGTCCGCAGCTGGCCTACGGCGGCCTGCCGCCCTACGACCAGCCCACCTCCAACAGCACCGGCACCTTCACCGTCCACGTGCCCGGCGGCGGCTCCGGCTCCACGGGCGGCACCGGCAGCACGGGCGGCGACTCCAACGGCAACCACTCCGCCGCCCAGACCGGCGCCACCTCCGGCTCCGGCGGCACGGGTTCCAACCTCGAACCCGACGGTTCGCTCGCCCACACCGGCAGCGACGGCACGCTGACCGTCGCCTGGACCGGGGCCGCGGCCCTCGCCGTCGGCGGCGGACTCTTCACCTTCGTCCGCAGCCGCAGGCTCCGCGCCGCCGCCTGACCCGCACCCCGCACGACCCGTACGGCAAGCGCCGAGCGTCACCCGCACGACCCGTGCGGCCCGCACCACGCACGACCCGCTCGGCCCGCCCCACCCGCACCGTCCCCAGCCGGCCCGCGGGGTGTTCAGTCCACGAACACCCCGCGGGCCGCGGCATGAGCGTCGAACTCCTCCAGCCGCGCCTGCGCGTCCGGCAGCGCGTCGCACATCGACTCCAGCAGCACCCGCCCGAGCAGCATGGGCGCGCACGCCGTGTCGAAGGCCAGCCCGGTGCCGACGGCGGCCGGCAGCAGCAGGTCGCTGTGCCCGGCCACCGGTGCGAACGCGCTGTCCGCCACGGTGACCACGGTCAGCCCGGCCCCCCGCGCGTAGGCCAGCGCATCGACCGCCTCCCGCGGGTGGCGGGGCAGCGCGAAGCACAGCAGGGCACTCGCCCCGGCCCGCACCGCGCCGTCGATCCGGTCGGCGAGCATCGTGCCGCCCTCGTCCAGCAGCCGCACGTCCGGGTGCACCTTCGCCGCGAAGTACGCGAACCCCCGGGCCTGCGCGCCGGCCGCCCGCAGCCCCAGCACCGGCAGTGGTCGCGAGGCCGCCAGCACCGCCCCGGCCCTGGCCACGGGCTGGGGATCGGCCAGCAGTTCGGCCAGGTGGCGCAGGTTCTCGATCTCCGCGTGGACGGCCTGCTGGTACTCGTTGCGGGCCGCCTCCCGCGCCGGCACCGGAGCGGGTGCCACCTCCCGCAGGTGCTTGCGCAGGGCCGGGTACCCGTCGAAGCCGAGGGCGACGGCGAAGCGGGTGACGGACGGCTGGCTGACGCCCGCCAACTCGGCCACCTCCACGCTGGACAGGAAGGGCGCGTCGTCGGCCTTGCGGACCAGGCAGTGCGCGATCCGCCGCTGGGTCGGGGTGAGCCGGTGCGCCTCGAAGAGCTTCAGCAGCCGTCCCGAGGCGCCGCCCGCCGCGCCCGGATCCGTACCGCCGCCGCCTCCGGGGCCGCCGGGACCCCTCTCACCGCCACCGCCGCCGCGGGATCCGCCGCCGTCGTCCGCCCCACCGGTGCCGTCGCTCCCGTTCCACGCGCTATTCACAGGACACGACTCTGCATGAGGATATGCAGTCCGGCAAGCGCGGACGCGTTCGGAACACCGCCATGACCCCTCCCACCGCCACTTCCCCCTTCTCCCCCTCGTTCCCCGCCGCTCGCGGCCGGCTTGGCCCGCTCGCTTCCCACCGCTCGCAGCCGATCACTCTCCGCGACCACTGCTCCGCCAGCGTAACCGAAGGGCCGGGCAGGCGATCACCGCCTGCCCGGCCCCTGTGGACAACTCCGCCCGGCCCGCGAACCCGCCTGGTCCGCCGGCCACGCGGGCCTCAGCGCTGCCCGGTCCCGTCCAGTTCCGCGGCCTCCCGCGTCCCGTCACCGGCACCGCCGCTGCCGCCGACGGCCGACCCGGCCGGAGCGGGCACCGCCTCGGCGGCAGCGCCCCGGTCCGCGTGGCCCGGCCACCAGGCGGCGCGCCCGATCAGCGCGGTCAGGCTCGGCGTGAAGAACATCGCCATCACGAACGCGGCGACCACGATGCCGAAGGCGACCGCGAAGCCCATCTGCGTCAGGAAGGAGTTCCCGGACAGCATGAGCGTGCCGAAGGTCGCCGCCAGGATGAACCCGGCCGCGCCGATCGTCGGGCCCGCGTGCCGCAGCGCCTCGCTGGCCGCCTCGCGCGGCGACCTGCCCTCCCTGGCCTCCTCCCGGAGCCGGGCGATCATCAGGATGTTGTAGTCCGTGCCGATGGCGACCACGAACAGGTACATGATGATCGGCAGCAGGAACAGCAGCCCGTCGCCGCGGCCGAACAGCAGCACCGTCGTCCCCAGCGTCGCGCCGAAGCCGAGGCCGACCGACGCGATGAGGTACCAGGGCGCGACCACGCTGCGCAGCAGCAGCCCCAGGATGACCATGATCAGCAGCGCGGCCACCGGGAAGACCGTCCGGTAGTCGTGGTTCACGGCCGCGTTGATGTCCTTGAAGATCGAGGACGAGCCGCCGACCAGCGCCCGCGTCCCGGCCGGCGCGTTGTCGTGCGCGACCGTGCGCACGTCGCCCACCGCAGCGATGGCCTTGTCGCTGGACGCCTCGTACTTCAGCGTCACCGTGAAGTTCGCGGTGGTGCCCGCCGCGTTGAGGTCGGCCTTCGGGTCGAAGGCCACGTCCGCAACGCCCGGAGCCGTCCGCAGCTTGGCCTCGTAGGGGGCGAAGTCCGCCCGGTTCAGCGGCTTGCCGCCGGTGCTCTCCAGGTAGACGTCGGTCGGCTCGGCGGCGCCCGCGGAGTACGCGGTCTGCAGCGTGTCCTGCACGACCATCGACTCCTTGGTCTTCGGCATGGAGCCGGAGGCCAGGTCGTAGGACGCCTTGTAGCCGAAGGTGCCGAGGGCGAGCAGCAGCATCACCGCGCCGGACACGAGCGCCACCAGGCCCGACCGGCGGCCGACGGTGCGCCCGATGGCCGCGAAACGCGCGTCCGAGGGCTCCTTGTGCCAGCTCTTGCCGGGCCAGAACAGCACCCGCGGCGGGATCAGCGAGCAGACCGCCGGGAAGAGGGTGAGGCCGGCGACCAGCGTGACGGCGACCAGGATCGCCAGGGCCGGGCCGAGCTGGGTGAGGAAGCCGAGCGTGGACAGGGCCAGCGCGCAGAAGGCGATGATGACCGCGCCCGCCGCCGAGGCGATGGCCTCGCCGACCCTGGTGACGCTGTTGATCATCGCCTGCTTGGGTTCGTCACCCGCCCTGAGCCGCTCGCGGTAGCGGAACATCAGGAAGAGAAAGTAGTCGGTGCCGACGCCCAGCACCACCACGATCAGCAGCGCCGAGATCGAGCTGTTCGCCTGGAGGCCGAAGACCTTGGTGGCGTCGGCGATCAGCGCGTTGGCCACCGTGAAGACCACGCCGATCAGCATCACCAGCGGCAGGATCGCCACCAGTGGCGAGCGGAAGATGATCGACAGCGTCACGATGATGATCAGCAGCGAGCCGACCAGCGCCACCACGTCCGAGGTCTTGCCCGCGTCCTGCTGGTCGAGGTTCTGGGCGGCCTGGCCGCCGAGTTGCACCTTGAGCGCGGTGCCCCGGGCCAGCGCCGTGGAGTCCTCGCGCAGCGCCTTGGCGGCGTCGGCCTGCTTGGGCTGGCCGGCCGACTTCTTGTCCATCTGGACCAGGGCCGTGTCGTACCGCCCGTTCTTGGACGGCGCGCCCGGGACGACCTTCAGCACCTGGTCGATGTGCTTGCCGTCCAGCGCCGTGGTGATCCGGCTGATGTCCGCCTTGTCGGCGGCCGTCAGCGCCCCGTGGTCGGCGCGCTGGTAGAGGACGATCGCGGCCGGGGTGAAGGCCTGGGGAAACGCCTTCTCCTGGAGGTCCATCGCCTTGATGGACTCGTAGCTGCTGGGCAGGAAGCTGCTCTCGTCGCTGTTGGACGGGAGGGTGGGAGCTGTGGCGACGATCGCTACGGCGGCGACGAGCCACGCCACGATCGTCCACACGGGATGGCGGACGACGGTGCGCCCGATGCGGTGGAACATGCGGTGCTGCCTCCATGGCAGGACATATCACCGCCACCCTTTGGAGCGGGACCCGGGTATCGGCGACCCGGACGGCGCTCTGCCGTCCGGTAGTGGTCAATGGGGTGTGGGTTGTGCCCTGATTTTACTTGCCGCCCGGTTAGCGGCAAGCGTGACCCACCCCCTCCGCACGGACCCGGCCCGGCCCGCCGGTTGCCCCGGGCAGGCGCAAGCCGCCCGGGCGGACGATCACCACCGCCCGGGCCGCACTCCGCCCCGCCTCACAACGGCGGCAGCAACCGCTTCTGCGGCTTCCCCATCGCGTTGCGCGGAAGTTCGTCCAGGAAGCGGACCCGGCGCGGCCGCTTGTGCACCGACAGCCGGGACGCCACGAAGTCCGTCAGCTCCGCCTCCCCCACCCCGTCCGCCACCACATAGGCGACGATCTCCTGCCCCAGGTCGGGGTGCGGCGCGCCCACCACCGCCGCCTCGCGGACCGCCGGATGGGCCAGCAGCGCGTTCTCCACCTCTCCCGCGCCGATCCGGTAACCGCCGGACTTGATCAGGTCGGTGGAGGCGCGGCCGACGATCCGGTGGGTGCCGTCCGCCTCGATGGCCGCGATGTCGCCGGTCCGGAACCAGCCGTCCTCGGTGTACGAGGCCGCCGTCGCGTCCAGGCGGCCGAGGTAGCCGTCGAAGAGCGTGGCGCCTCGCACCTGGAGTTCGCCGATGCCGTCGACCGGGTCGGCGATCCGGGTCGAGACGCCGGGCAGCGCGGTGCCGACCGCCCCGGGCCGCCGCTCCCCCGCCGCCCGCGCGCTCACCGTGATCAGGGTCTCCGTCATCCCGTAGCGCTCCACCGGCTCGTGGCCGGACAGCTCCCGCAGGCCCGCGAAGACCGGCGCCGGCAGCGGCGCGCTGCCCGACACCAGCATTCGCGCCGGTGCCAGCGCCCTGGCCGCCGCCCCGTCCCGCACCACCCGGTGCCACACGGTGGGCACCCCGAAGTAGAGGCTGCCGCCCGCGGCCGCGTACGCCGCCGGCGTGGGCCGGCCGGTGTGCACCAGGGGGCTGCCGGTGCGCAGCGCGCCCAGGACGCCGAGCACGAGCCCGTGCACGTGGAAGAGCGGCAGGCCGTGCACCAGGGTGTCCTCCGCCGTCCACTCCCACACCTCGGCGAGCGCGTCCAGGTCGGCGGCGATCGCGGCCCGCGAGAGCACCACGCCCTTGGGCGGGCCGGTGGTGCCCGAGGTGTACAGCACCAGGGCGGACTCCCCGGCCGGCGCGCCGGCGAAGTCGGCGCGCTCGGAGAAGTCCACGGCGATCACCTCGGCGCCGGAGTCGCGCAGCACGTGCGCGCGTTCGTCCGGGCCCGCGTCCGGGGCGACCGGCACGACGGGCACGCCCGCCAGCAGCCCGCCGACCACCGCGGCGACCGTCTCCAGCGAGGCGGTCGCCTCCACCGCGAAGGCGCTCAGGCCCGACGCCCGCCGGGCGACCGCCCCGGCCGCGCCGAGCAGCTCCTCGTACGAGCACGCCCTGCCGTCCACGCACACCGCGTCCGCCCGGTCCTTGCCCGCGTGCAGGGCGGTCAGCAGGGGCACATCGGGCATCGGGGTCCTCCTCGGGGACGGCTGGCCCCCGGGGTGAATCGGGGGCTATCCCCAGTGTCGCCCACGGGGTGCGACTCCTAACGTGGGGTCATGGACGCCCGCGACCCTGAGCTCAAGAAAGAACTCTCCGCGACCCTCCAGGCGCGCAAGGACCTGGGAGAGGAGTACGAGTCGGAACTCGTCGACTCGTTCATGGAGAAGATCAACGCACGCGTCGACAGCCATGTCGAACAGCGTGTGCGCCGCGAACTGGCCCAGCAGCAGACCTCGTTCGCCCGTGCCGACCGCCGGCCCATCGGACCGCCGCGCCCCGGCGCCCGGTTCGCCCGCTACGGCTTCGCCGGATTCACGCTGGTCATCGCGATCCCGCTCTCCGCCATCAGCGCGTCCCTCGCGGGCACGGGCGGCCTCTTCATCGCCTGGGCCGGCATCGTCGGTGTCAACGCCGCCCAGGTCGTGAGCAGCCACTTCTCCTCGAAGGACCGCCCGCCCCGCGACGACTGGTCGTAACCGACCCGAGGGCCAGGAGTCCGCAGCCCTCCAGGCTCTGCGAGCGAGCCAAAGGGCGCGCCGGTGTCGAAAGGGAGAACACGCGGAGACACCGAGGAACGAGGGGTCGAGCATGATCGACCGTCGACACCGGATCCCAAGCACCCGGAGGCGAGCGAGCCAAAAAGGGGGGAGGGGCGGGGACCACCGCACCCCCGGGGCGTGATGCCCGGGGGGCGGGACGACGGTGGTCCCCGCCAGGGACGCGGGCCGGGTCAGGGCCGGGCGTGCGCGTCCTGGGCCACCATGGAGTCCGGGAGCCGCTCCGGAAGCCTTGGCGCCACTTGGGTGCCGGGGCGGCCGGTGAGCCGGGCCGGCCGCCTTTCGACATCACCCAATGTGCCGGACCGTTGTTAAGTCCGTGCTGCGCACACGTGACGCGGGTGTACCACTTCCGCGAACCCCGCCCGACCGGTCAGGCGCCGTGCGCGGCCAGGAACGCGAGCAGGTCCTGGCGGCTGACGACACCCGTGGGCTTGCCCTCCACCAGCACGATCGCGGCGTCCGCGCTCTCCAGCACCGCCATCAGGTCGCTGACCGCCTCGCCGGAGCCGACCTGCGGCAGCGGCTTGGAGAGGTGCTTGCCCAGCGGGTCGTCGAGCGTGGCGCGCTTGCTGAACAGCGCGTCCAGCAGGTCGCGCTCCACCACCGAGCCGATCACCTCGGCGGCCATCACGTCCGGGTGCCCGGCGCCGGGCTTGACCACGGGCATCTGCGAGACGCCGTACTCCCGCAGCACCTCGATGGCCTCGCCGACCGTCTCGTCGGGGTGCATGTGCACGAGGTTGGGCATCCCGCCGTCCTTGCGCGCGATCACGTCGGTGACCCGGGCCTCGCCCTCGTCGTCGAGGAAGCCGTGCGAGCTCATCCACTCGTCGCTGAAGATCTTCGACAGGTAGCCGCGGCCGCTGTCGGGCAGCAGGACGACGACCACGTCGTCCGGCCCGAGCCGCCGGGCGACCTCCAGCGCGGCCACGACCGCCATCCCGCAGGAGCCGCCGACCAGCAGCCCCTCCTCGCGGGCCAGCCGCCGTGTCATCTGGAAGGAGTCCTTGTCGGAGACGGCCACGATCTCGTCGGCCACCTCGCGGTCGTAGGCGGTCGGCCAGAAGTCCTCACCGACGCCCTCGACCAGGTAGGGCCGCCCGGAGCCGCCGCTGTAGACCGAGCCCTCCGGGTCCGCGCCGACGACCCGCACCCGCCCCTCGCTGGCCTCCTTGAGGTAGCGGCCGGTGCCGGAGATGGTGCCGCCGGTGCCGACGCCCGCCACGAAGTGGGTGAGCCGGCCCTCGGTCTGCTTCCACAGCTCCGGCCCGGTGGAGTAGTAGTGCGACATCGGGTTCTCGGGGTTGCTGTACTGGTCGGGCTTCCAGGCGTTGGGCGTCTCGCGCACCAGGCGGTCGGACACGTTGTAGTACGAGTCGGGGTGCTCGGGGTCGACGGCCGTGGGGCAGACGACGACCTCGGCGCCGTACGCCCGCATGACGTTGATCTTGTCGGCGGAGACCTTGTCCGGGCAGACGAAGATGCAGTGGTACCCCTTGCGCTGGGCGACCATCGCCAGGCCGACCCCGGTGTTGCCGGAGGTGGGCTCCACGATGGTGCCGCCGGGCTTGAGCGCGCCGCTGCGCTCGGCCGCCTCGATCATGCGCAGGGCGATGCGGTCCTTGACCGATCCGCCGGGGTTGAAGTACTCGACCTTGGCCAGGACGGTTGCCTGAATGCCTTCGGTCACGCTGTTGAGCTTCACCAGCGGGGTGTTGCCGACGAGGCTGATCATCGAGTCGTGAAACTGCACCGTGTGTCTCCGGGTTCTCCGAGAAGGTGGCACCCAGGTTAGAGCCTGCGCGAAACGCGGACCCGGTGGACGACGTTGAGACGTTGAGGGCGCTGCCGGATGGGGCAGCAAAGGTGGTGTACACGACGAGGCACGGCGAGGGCACGGGAGTGGAGGTGGGCGCTTCGATGTCCAGGGCGAGGGTGGCACGGCGGATCGCGACCGCGGCGGCGTTCGGCGGCGGGGGGATCAGCCTGCTCGGCGGGGCGGCCATCGGCCTGCTCCTGACGGAGGTACGGCTGGCCAAGCGGGTGGTCGGCGGGTCGGCGGACGAGCCGCCGCGGGCCGACGGCCGCTACGGCTCCGCGTTCGCCGACCGCACCGGGGAGCGCGCGCTGCTGCTGGGCTTCCTCGGCGACTCCACGGCCGCGGGTCAGGGCGTGCACCGGGCCCGGGAGACACCGGGCGCGCTGCTGGCCTCGGGGCTCGCGGCGATCGCCGAGCGGCCGGTGCGTCTGGTCAACGTGGCGCTGCCGGGCGCGCAGTCCGACGACCTGGACCGCCAGGTGTCCTTGCTGCTGGACTCCGCCGCCCAGCCGCCCGACGTGGTCGTGATCATGATCGGCGCCAACGACGTCACGCACCGGATGCCGCTGGCGGCCTCGGTGCGCCTGCTCTCGGACGCGGTACGGCACCTGCGGGAGGCCGGCAGCGAGGTGGTGGTCGGCACGTGCCCGGATCTGGGCTCGGTCGAGCCGGTCTACCAGCCGCTGCGCTGGCTGGCCCGGCGGGCGAGCCGCCAACTGGCGGCGGCGCAGACCATCGCGGTGGTGGAGCTCGGCGGGCGCACGGTCTCGCTGGGCGACCTGCTCGGCCCGGAGTTCGAGGCGCGGCCGCGCGAGCTGTTCGGGCCGGACAACTTCCACCCCTCCGCCGAGGGGTACGCCACGGCGGCCATGGCCGTGCTGCCCACGCTGTGCGCCGCGCTCGGGCTGTGGCCGGAGACCCAGCAGCCGGACGTGCGGCGCGGTGAGGGCCTGCTGCCGGTCGCCGAGGCGGCGGCCGAGGCCGCGGCGGAGGGCGGCACCGAGGTGGCGGCCGCCCAGGCGGTGGCCTCCGGGCCGCGCGGCCGGTGGGCGCTGATGATGCGGCGCCGACGGCGCCCGGTGGTGCAGGAGCAGCCCGAGGCGCTCGGCGCCGGGGAGTCCGCGGGGGAGGGGGCCGGCGAGGCCCGCGACGGGGCCGCCGCGGAGGTGGAGGACGCGGCCGATCGACGGGGCTGAGGGCGCCGTCGTACGCTCAGCTGAGGAGGGATCTCTCCTGGTGAGCGGCTGTGCGGAGGGTGCGCGGCCGTCCGCATGTCGGCCACCCGGGATTCTTTGTGAAACTCTTCACATGAAGTTCCCGCCCGGTGGGCCGACTTTCCCTCCCGCGCGGGGCCGGCGGGGGCACGGGCGCGGTAAAGCGGTGTTTCGGTGATGTTGCACCGCCCGGGGCGGCGGGCGCGCGAGGACCGATCGACGCTGCTCAGGGCCGTGGACGACGTCGGGCGGCTCCGGCGGGGGAATACCACCCGCGAGCCGCCCGAACATGAAGGTGCGCACTATAACAGATACTGCCCCCATGCTTGTGAAGGGCCTCACGAGGTACCCCCCTACCCGTGCTGGATACTCGAAGCATGAGCACCACGGAGCGTCCTCGGATCCTCGTTGTAGGCGGCGGTTACGTCGGCCTGTACGCGGCGCGTCGCATCCTGAAGAAGATGCGGTACGGCGAGGCGACCGTCACGGTCGTCGACCCGCGTTCGTACATGACGTACCAGCCCTTCCTCCCGGAAACAGCGGCCGGCAGCATCTCCCCGCGCCATGTCGTCGTCCCGCTGCGACGCGTGCTGCCCGGGGCCGAGGTGCTCACCGGCCGGGTCTCCGGCATCGACCAGGACCGCAAGGTCGCCGTGGTCGAGCCGCTCGTGGGCGAGTCCTACGAGCTGCCCTTCGACTACCTGGTGATCGCGCTCGGCGCGGTCTCCCGGACCTTCCCGATCCCGGGCCTGGCCGAGAACGGCATCGGCATGAAGGGCGTGGAGGAGGCCATCGGCCTGCGCAACCACGTCCTGGAGCAGCTGGACAAGGCCGACTCCACCACCGATGAGGAGATCCGCCGCAAGGCGCTCACCTTCGTCTTCGTCGGCGGCGGCTTCGCCGGTGCGGAGACCATCGGCGAGGTCGAGGACATGGCCCGCGACGCGGCGAAGTACTACCCGAACGTGAAGCGCGAGGACATGCGCTTCGTCCTGGTCGACGCCGCCGACAAGATCCTCCCCGAGGTCGGCCCGCAGCTCGGCAAGTGGGGCCTGGAGCACCTCCAGGAGCGCGGCATCGAGGTCTACCTCAACACGTCGATGAAGTCCTGCGTCGACAAGCACGTGGTGCTCGCCAACGGCCTGGAGGTCGACGCGTCCACGATCGTGTGGACCGCCGGCGTGAAGCCGAACCCGGTGCTGGCGAAGTTCGGCCTGCCGCTGGGCCCGCGCGGCCACGTGGACACCGCCCCGAACCTCCAGGTGCGCGGCACCGACTACATCTGGGCCGCGGGCGACAACGCCCAGGTCCCGGACCTCGCCGCGGGCGAGGGTGCCTGGTGCCCGCCGAACGCCCAGCACGCGCTGCGCCAGGCCAAGGTGCTCGGCGACAACGTGGTGTCGGGTCTGCGCGGCTTCCCGCAGGGCGAGTACAAGCACGCCAACAAGGGCGCGGTCGCCGGCCTCGGCCTGCACAAGGGCGTCGCGATGATCGTCCTGGGCAAGACCAAGATCAAGATCAAGGGCCGCCTCGCCTGGTACATGCACCGCGGCTACCACGGCCTGGCCGTGCCGACCTGGAACCGCAAGATCCGGGTCTTCGCCGACTGGACGCTCGCCATGTTCCTCAAGCGCGAGGTCGTCTCGCTCGGCGCGATCGAGAACCCGCGCGAGGAGTTCTACGAGGCCGCGCGGCCGGCCGCCCCGGCGGCGAGGTCCGTCGCGGCGCCCGTCGAGAAGGCCGCCGAGACCGCCAAGGTCGGTTCCTGACACCGGACCCGCTCCCGTCCCGCCCGACCCCCTGACCGGGGGTCCCAGCGGGGCGGGGACGACGCAAGAGGGCGCTCGCCATCCGTGGTGCGGGCGCCCTTTCGCATACCCGCGCACTCCCGCCGCACCAGGCCCGCGGGCCGGTCGGCGCGCCCCGACGGGCCAAGTGCGTGTATCCACAAGGTAAATTTGCGCGTCACGGGCGCCATGTGGCACCTCCGGCCGTACGCTCGGCAGCATGGCTGACGCGGCTTCCCGCATCCTCGAACTCGCCGAACACGCCCTCTCCGGCCCGTTCCCGCTGCGCGTGCGTGCCTGGGACGGCAGCGAGGCCGGGCCGCCCGGCGCGCCCGCGCTCGTCTTCCGCCGGCGCCGGGGGCTGCGCCGGATCATGTGGCGCCCGGGCGAGCTCGGCATGGTCCGCGCCTGGGTGGCCGGCGACCTGGACATCGACGGCGACCTCTACGCGGCGCTCGACCTGATCTCCGGCACGCTGTGGGACCGCCCGGAGACCGGCGCCGGCGAGGACCGGCCCGAGGGCCTGCGGCTCGCGCTCGCCATGCTGCGCGACCCGGCGACCTACCGCTTCGCCCGCTCCGCGCTCTCCCTGGCCGGGCCGGGCCTGCCGCCGGCGCCGCCGCCGGAAGAGGTGCGCCGCCGGTCCGGCGCCATCCACAGCAAGCACCGCGACAAGGCGTCCGTCTCGCACCACTACGACGTGGGCAACGACTTCTACGCCATGGTGCTGGGCCCGAGCATGGTCTACTCGTGCGCGCTGTGGGAGACGCCGGAGACCACCCTGGAGGAGGCGCAGCGGGCCAAGCTCGACCTCGTGTGCCGCAAGCTCGGCCTGCGGGAGGGGCAGCGGCTGCTGGACGTCGGCTGCGGCTGGGGCACCATGGTGCTGCACGCGGCTGAGCACTATGGCGTCCGTGCCACCGGGATCACGCTCTCGGCGGAGCAGGCCGCGCTCGCCCGCAAGCGGGTCGCCGAGGCGGGGCTGGCCGACCGGATCGAGATCCGGGTGCAGGACTACCGCGACGTCAGGGACGCGCCCTACGACGCGATCTCGTCCATCGGCATGGCCGAACACGTCGGCAGCGCGCGGTACCTGGAGTACGCGCGAGCCCTGTACGCCCTGCTGAAGCCGGGCGGCCGCCTGCTCAACCACCAGATCGGCCGCCGCCCCCTGCTCGACGAACAGGCGTACCGGATCGACGACTTCATCGACCGCTACGTCTTCCCCGACGGCGAGCTCTCGCCGGTGGCCGGCACCGTGGGCCGGCTGGAGGAGGCGGGCTTCGAGGTGCGGGACGTCGAGGCGCTGCGCGAGCACTACGGGCGCACCCTGCGCGCCTGGGTGACGAACCTGGAGGAGCACTGGGACGAGGCGGTGGCGGCCACCAGCCCCGGACGGGCCCGGGTCTGGCGGCTCTACATGGCCGCGTCCGCGGTGTCCTTCGAGCGCAACCGGATCGGGGTGAACCAGGTCATGGCCGTGCGCACGGAGACTGACGGAACCTCAGGGATGCCTCCCACGCGGTCGGCGTGGCTGTCCTGATGTGCCCGAATGCCAGTTGCGGAGAGCGAATTCACGTCATCTGTGCGTGAGGGGCAAGGCTGCTGCCCACAGCGCCTGTCGTGCGGCGGGAGGCCGGTGGAGGAACTGACAACACGTCAGCAACCCCTAAAATAAGACAACATGGCTAGTTGGGCGTCCTTCTCGCGACTCCCAACCCGGATACGCTTTTCACTGCGCCCCGCCGGCCCGGATGGTGGAACGCAGACACGGCGAGCTTAAACCTCGCTGCCCCTTGGGGGCGTGCCGGTTCAAGTCCGGCTCCGGGCACTCCCCCATTTCAACGGGGCTCGACCGAGGCCCGGAGGCGGCCGGCGGACGCCACAGTGGCCGCCGCCTCCCGCTCGCCCAGACCCGCGTGCACCGCGGCCGTCACCAGCGCGGGCGCGAGGGCCTCCCCGAGCCCGGCGTCGTAGGCGCGGCAGGCCGCCCAGAACAGCCGCCCGTTGCGCTCTCCTTCGCGTGAATCGAGCACGAAGCGCACCAGCGCCGCCGCCCGCTTCTCCACCGGATGGCGGGGCTCGGCACCGGCCGGCGGGCGCGGCGGCGCGGGCGGCGGAACGGCCAGCCGCAGCAGCGCGGCGGGCGCCTCGGCGATCGGCAGCCGGGACGTGCCCGGGGCCGGCAGGTAGTGGCCCGCGACGGTACGGGAGCCGGGGCCCACCAGATAGCCGCCCGCGCCCCGGACGTCGATGCCCTCGGCCAGTCGCCCCACGGAGTTGGGCACCGGCCCGGGGGCGGTCAGCCACAGGTGCCGGCCGCCGCTGGGGGTGAGCACGGTGACCGTGTCCGGCACCTCGAAGGAGTGCGCGGCGGCCAGCGCGCACAGCGAGGCCGGCCCGTCGGCGCCGTGCTTCACGTCCAGGTCGAGGCCGATCAGGTGGTCGGGGGCGAGGCCGCAGGCGATGCCGTAGCCGGTCGCCCAGGGGGCGACCGCGAACAGCGCGCGGACCGTGGCCGGGTCGGTGGTGGCGTCGTGCACGCCGTGCCCCGGGCGCCCGCACTCGCCCCGGCAGTCGGCCGCGCGCGGCTCGTCGCGGTGCGGGGAGCGGACGGCCGGCAGCTTCGTGCGGGACAGCGGAAAGACCGGCAGGCCGCGCGCGGCGGTCAGCAGGGCCGCGCGCAGGGCGCGGATGTGGTCGGGGCGTGGCATGGCCTGCTCCCTGGTTCTCGAACGCGTGTTCGTTTCCACAGCACAGTGATACCGCGTCCGCCCGCCGCCGTCCACCTGGTATCGGGGCGAGTCGCGTCACTCCGGGCGCGCCGGCCGACCCGTTTCGAACGGTCCCCGCGCACCGAAGGCTCCGCGCGCCCGGACCGGCAAGGGGGTGCGAACCGGCCACCCCGCCGCCGAGGGCCGGGGGCCATGGGTAATACCGTCGGCCCGGGACCTGCGGAGCGAAGCGGGACACCCGCGACAGGTCCGGCAGGCGCACCAAGAGGTGGGGACAGTGAGCGACGGATACGAACCGCACGCGGGCGACGCCGAGTCGTGCGCCGGCGGCGGCCAGGAACGGCTGGAGGCCGAGGGCGAGACGGCCCTGGCCCGGCTGATCATGGACGGCGGCGACCTGCCGCACGCGGCCGGCCACCTGGGCAACGCCTTCGCCACCGACCCGCGGCTGCCCGAGGCCCACGAGGCGCTGGCCGAACTGGCCGCCCGGGCGGGCGGACCGGCCCCCGCGCTCGAACTCTTCCCGCTGGACCGCCCCTACATCGGCGCCATGGTCTGCCGCGCCCACCTCCAGGCGGCGCTCGGAGCCTGGACGGAGGCGATCGGCCTGATCGCGGGCGCCATCCGCGCCGAGCCCGACCTGCCCTGGTCGCACGTCGCCTGGCTGACCCAGGAGTCGCTGCCGGGCCGGGTGCCGCCGCAGGCCATGACGCAGGCGCTGGCCCGCGCGGTGGGCGGCGCGCTGCCCGACCCGCTGGCCGAGGACACCCGGGAGGCGGTGCGCCCCTTCTACGACCTGGCCGCCGCGGTGGTCGACCTCCACCGCGACGACGCCCAACTCGCCGCCATAGCCTCCGCGCTGGCCCGCCGGATCGGGGACACCGACCGCGCGGTGGCCTGGGCGGAGCGGGCCCAGCGCATCCAGCCGGGCCACGTGCCCAGCGTGATGCTCGGGTACGCGCTGCGGGCCGCGGGCCGGGCAGACGACGCGCTGCGGGTCTGGGAGGAGGAGATCGGCCGGGACGCCTCGGACCTGTCCTTGATGGTCGACATCGCCGAGCTGTACGTGAGCACCGGACGGGCCGCACAGGGCCTGCCGTGGGCCGAACGGGCCGCGGCCGCCGACCCGGACCACCCGCAGGCCGCCCCGGCCGTCCACGGGGTGCGGCACGCCGCCGACGGCGACCCCGCGCACCTGCTGGCGCTCGCCGACCACCTGCGCGCGCGGCCCGAGCACCCCTACGCCGCCACCGTGCTCGGCCGCCACAGCGCCTGGGAGCCCTGGCTCGGGGTGGTGGCCAGCGCCGGCGAGGCGACCGTCAACGTGCTGCACCAGATCCTGGAGAGCCCGGACGCCGAGGAGTCCCGCGGCCACGCCATCGAGCTCGCCGCGTCGGCGATCGAGCCGCCGAGCGCCACCCTGGCGTTCCTGATGACCTTTCCGAACGGCGCGATGTCCAACCAGTCCGTCGGCAGCCCGGACCCGCGAGTGCCCACCTCCCCGGTGGAGCGCGCGGTGTGGCGGTACGAGGGGATGAGCGCGCACCCCGCGGTGCCGCCGCCCTCGCCCGAGGCCGCGCGGCTGGTCCGCGACACCGCAGCGGCGAGCTGGCCGCACATCCCGGCCGCCTACGACCACGCCGTACGGCTGTCCGGGATGGCGCTGGAGGACCTGCTCGGCGTCCTCGTCCACCCGCCGCGGCCGGCCGACGACGAGGCGGGCCGCTTCCTGCGCGCCGAACGGCCCGAGTTGTGGGTGCGCACCGTTCAGACCTTCGCCTGCCTCGGGCTCGCCCACCACCGCGCCGACGAGCCGTGGGAGGGGTCGGTGCGCCGCTCGGTGCTGCTGGACCTGCTCAACGGCCCCGAGGACTGGGTCAACGAGACCGCCGCGTTCGCGATGGTCGCCCACGCCTGGGTCGACCCGTCCCTGCGCGCGGACGTCGGACTGCGGGTCACCGAGCGGATGCTGGCCGCCGCGAAGGCGTACCAGACCCGCGAGGTGACGATCCTCGGCTCGCTGTGCCGCCTGGTGCTGCTCTGCCCGTGGCTCGACGACACCTACACCTCGCTGGCCCGCGACCTGCTCGCCATGGTGCGGCGGTCCGACGAGAAGGTGCCGGCGAACTCAGAGGACTCAGAGGACACGGCGGGGCGCGTGGGCGAGATGGCCGAGGCCGCCTCGGAGGCCCGCCGGACGCCCGGCGAGCCCGGCGGCGCGCACGAACCCGCCGGGCGGGCACGGCCGCGGCGCGGGCTCTTCCGCCGCCGTCGCGGCTGACCGGACGGCGGCGCGGACGCGCACTCCCTCCACTGAATCCTTTGCCAATCCATTACTCTTGAGGGGCAATCGCGGCACTCGGCCACGG
Organism: uncultured Actinomycetota bacterium; assembly: GCA_963756705.1. Lineage (GTDB taxonomy): Bacteria > Actinomycetota > Actinomycetes > Streptomycetales > Streptomycetaceae > Actinacidiphila. The sequence continues at coordinate 898,674 of CAVWOS010000016.1, forward strand.
AGGAGCGCACATGAGGACCAGCAACCCCGTCTTCTCCCGGCGGGGCTTCACCCGGGAGACCCCGTACGCCGGATTCGGCACGCCCGCCGCACCCGGCGGCGGCCCGTACGCGGGGCAGCCCCGCAACCCGTACGACAGCCCGCACCCGCTCACCACCGACGAGATGGAGCGGATGTACGCCGGGCCGTCGGCGGGTCCGCGCGAGACCGGCCGGATGACGATGGACGACGTCGTCCTGCGCACCGCCTTCACCCTGGGCACAGTGGTGCTCGGCGTGGTGCTCGGCTGGTTCGTGCTGCCGCTGAGCCTCGGCATGGCGTTCGGCGCGGCGCTGGTGGCCTTCGTGCTGGCCATGGTGCAGGCGTTCAAGCGCACCCCGGTGCCGGCGCTGATCCTCGGCTACGCGGCCTTCGAGGGCATCTTCCTCGGCGTGCTCAGCCGGGTCTACAACGAGGCGTGGGCGGGCGCGCCCGTGCAGGCCGTGCTCGGCACCATGGCGGTCTTCGCCGGCATGCTGCTCGCCTACCGGGCGCGGATCATCCGGGTCACCGCGCGCTACCAGCGGATCGGCACGGCCATCGCCTTCGCCTTCGTGCTGGCCGTCGTGGTCAACCTGCTCTTCGCCGCCTTCGGCAGCGGGGACGGCCTGGGCCTGCGCACCGGCGGACTCGGCGTCGTCTTCTGCCTGGTCGGCATCGCGCTCGGCGCGTTCTTCCTCTCGCTGGACTTCAAGCAGATCGAGGACGGCATCCGCTACGGCGCCCCGCGCAACGAGTCGTGGCTCGCGGCGTTCGGCCTGACGCTGGCGCTGGTGTGGATCTACCTGGAGCTGCTGCGGCTGATCTCCATCCTGCGCGACTGAACCACGCGCCGCCGGGCCCGCTCGAGCACCTGGCGGCGGACGGTCGAACGGGCCGCCCGGGAGCGCGAACTCCCCGGCGGCCCGTGGGGCGTCGGATGAGGGTTGTGTGAAGGGGCGGGGCCGGGTGGCGCGCGAAGGCGCTAGCGCAGATTGCGCGCGGCCCGCCGCAGGTCGTACTCGTGGACGAGGGCCTTGGCGTGGCCGTAGGAGAGGGAGTGCTCGCTGCGGAGCCAGCTGACCTTCTCGTCGAAGCGCAGGAAGGACGGGCCGTCGGCGAGGGCACGCAGCCAGTCGCTGACCTCGCGGCCTGTGCACTGCGGGATGCGGTCGATCAGATTCCGGTGGGTTTCCTCGGAGAAATGCGTTTGGGACATCGGCGCCTCCGGTAAATGGTCCGGTTACCCCACCGTGCCCGAGACGTCCCGCGTTGGCAACCATGCCGGACGTGCGGATATGGGTGCGACGACGTGAAGGGCGCGCGGGTAGGGTCACAGCCATGTCCGATCGCACCGCGCTGCACTCCGCCGTGGACCGCCTCGCCGGACGGCTCCGGTCGCTCCCGCAACGCAGGCTCCAGGCCGGAGCGGCCGCCGAGGGGCTGGAGTTGGCCCGCTGGCTCGCCCGCGAGGCCCAAGTGCTGGAATTCCCCGCCCGCGCGCCCCACGGGCTCCCGGACGACGGCGTCTTCGCGGTCGGCGACCAACTCTCGGTGGCCGGGCACGAGTTGGAGCGCGCGCTGGACCGTACGGAGCCCGGGCGCGCGGACGCGCTCACCGCCGAGGCGCTGGCACGGGTGACCGGGGCCGCGAAGGCCGTGGGCTGAACGTAGTCGTGGGCTGAAGCCGAGAGGCGTCGGTAAGGGGCAGGCGCCAGGAACGCCGGCCTTACCGCTGCCCCGGCCCGGAGCCGGGCTCCCCCTGTTGCCGGCAGGGACTCAGAGGGACGCCACCACGCGGTCCGCGAGGACGTACACGCTCTGGTCGCCGTACGCGAAGGTCAGCGCGTAGGCGCCGGCTATCGCGGAGCCCCCGCGCAGGACGGGCTCCTCGCCGCGGTCCAGCGCCTCGCAGAGCTTGAGCGCGGTCTCGCGGTGCCCGGGCGTCATGCACAGCGTGGTGCCGTCGGCGAAGACGTACACGTCGAGCGTGTCCAGCGGGCCGGGCCGCACGTCGGAGAGCGGGATGCGCCCGTCGGCCAGGTCGGAGAGCCGGTCCGCGGTCTGGTCCTGGGAGGCGACGACCGGGGACGGCGCGAAGTCCGGGCCGGAGGGGTGCGGGATCGAGCCGGGCGCGGGCCGTACCGCTTCGGACGTCTCGGGATCGCCGGCCGCACCGGGTTCGAGCCCGGCGAAGTCGGCCTGCCGCGGCAGGTAGGGCAGGGCCGGCGGACCGTCGTGGTCGGCGGCGCCGGGGTGGGCGGGGAAGTCGGAGTAGCCGGGGAGGTCCGGCAGGTCGTGCAGGTCAGGGAGTCCGGCGAAGTCGGAGAAGGCGGGGAAGTCGCCGAGGTCGGCGTAGTCGCCCGCCTCGCCCGCGATGCCGTGCGCGCCCCGGAAGCCGTCCACGGCGGCCTCACGGGCCTCCTGCTCGGCCCAGAACGCGCGCGCCTCGGCCAGCTCGCGCTCCCGCTCGTCGGCCAGCGCCTCGGCCACGGCGGTGCGGATGTCGGCCGTGCTGTCCCGGGGGGCGGGTACGGCGAAGCCGCGGAGGTCCCGGCGGAGCGCGGACACCTCGCGGCGGGTGACCCGTGCGGTGATCAGGGCAGCCGCGCCCGCGGCCACGGCGAGCCCCGCGGCGACCAGCAGGACGGTGAAGTGGACACTCACTGACGTTCTCCCGACTGACGCGACCCGAGCACTTCCCACCAGGACGGTGGATGAAACTTCCCCCACCCATCACTCTGCCGTTAAACCCCTGGCCTTTGCAGCGCGGAACGTCATGAAAGGGACACGACCGACCTTGCGACCCGCCCCACGACCCTCCCGTTGACCTGCACAGATGCTCCCACCCCCGGGAGAAACAAGCCCCCGGGGGCCGCAGGATTGCGACATACGTCACACTCCGTGCACAGTGAAGTCGCATCGTCACACGACGTGACGGAAACCCGTCCCGTCACAGCTCAGTACAGCTCGGCACAGCTCAGCAGTGGTTCCCCCGGCTCAGCTCAGCCGCTCCAGCACCATCGCCATCCCCTGGCCGCCGCCGACGCACATCGTCTCCAGACCGAACTGCTTGTCGTGGAACTGGAGGCTGTTGATCAGCGTGCCGGTGATGCGGGCTCCGGTCATGCCGAAGGGGTGGCCCACCGCGATCGCACCGCCGTTGACGTTCAGCCGGTCCAGGTCGATGCCCAGGTCCCGGTAGGAGGGAATGACCTGAGCGGCGAACGCCTCGTTGATCTCCACCAGGTCGATGTCGCCGATCGACATGCCCGCGCGCGCCAGCGCCTGCCGGGACGCCTCCACAGGGCCGTAGCCCATGATCTCGGGCGAGAGCGCGGACACCCCGGTGGAGACCACCCGCGCCAGCGGCGTGACGCCCAGCTCGCGCGCCTTGGTGTCGGACATGACGACGACCGCGGCCGCCCCGTCGTTGAGCGGGCAGCAGTTGCCGGCGGTGACCGTGCCGTCGGGGCGGAAGACCGGCTTCAGGCCCGCCACGCCCTCCATGGTGACGCCCGGACGCGGCCCGTCGTCCTTGGTGACGACCGTGCCGTCCGGCAGCGTCACAGGGGTGATCTCGCGCTCCCAGAAGCCGTTCTTCAGCGCCGCCTCCGCGAGGTTCTGCGAGCGCACGCCGAACGCGTCCTGCTCCTCGCGCGTGATGCCCTTGTACGCCGCCAGGTTCTCCGCGGTCTGACCCATCGCGATGTACGCGTCGGGCACGATCCCGTCCTCGCGCGGGTCGTGCCACTCTCCCCCCCGCTCCGCCGGGGGAACCCCCACGCCCTGCTCGGCCCGCTGCTGCGTGCGCGCCCGGGCCTCGTCGAACAGCGGGTTCATCGTGTCCGGGTGGCTGTCGGAACTGCCCTTGGCGAAGCGGGACACCGTCTCCACCCCGGCCGAGATGAAGACGTCCCCCTCGCCCGCTTTGATCGCGTGCATCGCCATCCGCGTGGTCTGCAGCGAGGACGAGCAGTAGCGGGTGATCGTGCAGCCGGGCAAGTGGTCCATGCCCATCCGCACCGCCACGATCCGCCCCATGTTGAAGCCCTGCTCGCCCCCGGGCAGACCGCACCCGAGCATCAGGTCGTCGATCTCCCGCGGGTCCAGCTGCGGCACCTTGTCCAGCGCGGCCCTGATGATCGTGGCGGTCAGGTCGTCCGGACGCAGTTCCTTGAGCGATCCCTTGTGGGCGCGCCCGATCGGCGAACGGGCGGCTGAGACGATCACTGCTTCGGGCATCAGAGCACTCCTCATCGAGGCCTTCGGAACAGGGGGCCGAGGGGGAAGTTACCCGCCCGTACGGCCGCGAGTCACCAGCCGGCCACTGTGACGCGGACTACTGCCCGAGCGCTTGCTTACCCGTCGCCGATCGACCTCTACCCCACCCGAAGCGGATCAACCTCGAACATTGCCGATCAATCCAGAACAGACCACGCGATCCCGTCCAGAATGTCGTGCTCGCTCACCACGACCTCCTTGGCGCCGGTGCGCTCCATGATCCGCAGCAGGACGAGGGCGCCGGAGGCGATCACGTCGACGCGGCCCTCGTGCATGGCCGGGATGGCGGCCCGTTCGGCGTGGGTGGCCGCCAGCAGGCGGTCGGTGATCTCGCGGACGCGTTCCAGGGAGACCCGGGAGTGGTGGATGGCCGTGGAGTCGTACGCCGGGAGGTCCTGGGCGATGGCGGAGACCGTGGTCACCGATCCGGCCAGGCCGACCAGGGTGCGGGCGCGGTCGAGGGGCACGGTGCGGGCGGCCTCGTCGAGCGCGGCGTCGATGTCGGCGGTGATCGCGGCGATCTGCCCGGCGGTGGGCGGGTCGGTGATCCGGCCGTCGTGCACGAGATGGCGCTCGGTCATCCGCACGCACCCCACGTCCACGGAGCGGGCGGCCTCCACTGCGCGCCCGCCGAGCACGAACTCGGTGGACCCGCCGCCGATGTCCACCACCAGGTACGGGGTGGGCAGGCCGTGCTCGCCGGTCAGTTCGCGGGTGGCGCCGGTGAAGGAGAACTCCGCCTCCTGGTCGCCCGAGATCACCTCGGGCCGCACCCCGAGGCGCTCCACCACGCCCCGCACGAAGGCGTCGCGGTTCTCCGCGTCGCGCGAGGCCGAGGTCGCCACGAAGCGGACCCGCTCGGGCGGCACCCCGTACCCGGCGATCGCCTCGGCGTACTCCTCGCACGCCGCGAAGGTGCGCTCCAGCGCCTCGGGCGCCAGCCGGCCGGTGCGGTCCACGCCCTGCCCGAGCCGGACGATCCGCATCCGCCGGTCCAGGTCGGTCAGTTCGCCGGCGGCCGGGTCCAGCTCCGCGACCAGCAGCCGGATGGAGTTCGTCCCGCAGTCGATCGCGGCGACCCTCACCCGCCCGCTCACCGCTCCTCCTCGGCGCCGGGCCGGGGGACGCAGGGTCCCTTGGCCCACCAGTCGGGCAGCAGCGCCAGCGTCTCGTCGCCGAGCGGGTTGACGCCGGGGCCGGCCGCCAGGGCGTGACCGGCCAGCACGTGCAGGCACTTGACCCGGTCGGGCATGCCGCCGGCGCTCGGGAAGCCCTCCAGGACCTCGACGGCGTCACGGCGGGCGAGGTAGTCCTCGTGGGCCGCGCGGTAGCCCGCGGCCAGCTCCTCGTCCTCGGCGAGCCGGGCGGACATCCGCTTCATCACGCCCTCCGCCTCCAGGGTGCCGATCGCGGAGGCGGCGCGCGGGCAGGTCAGGTAGTACAGCGTCGGGAAGGGGGCGCCGCCCTCCAGCCGGGGCGAGGTCTCCACGACGTCGGGGTTGCCGCAGGGGCAGCGGTGGGCCACGGCCCGTACGCCGCGCGGCGGTCGGCCGAGCTGTTCGCGCACGACCGCGAGGTCGGCCTCGGTGGGAGGGGTGTGTTCCGGAGTGGTGTCCATGAGCCGTTCTGCGTGAGGTGGGCGGGAGGATCGGGAAGGGCCGGCGCGCCGGGCGACGAGCGGCGGGGCGCCGCGTCCGGCCGGGGCCGGTGAGGGCCGGTGGCCGCGCCGTCGGTCGGTCAGGGCCGTCGGTCGGTCAGCGGCGGGAGGCCGCCGCGTCCGCCTGGTCGACGCCGTCCCACAGATTGTCGTACCACGGACGGTGCGCGGCCGCCTCGTTCACGGCGCTGCGCTCGGCCGACTTGTCGGCGCCGGAGCGCGGCGGGCTCGCCACCGAGTAGCCGGTCTCGCCGGGCATTACGAAGTGCAGGTGCGCGCGGGCCTGCGCCTCGACGTAGGCGGGGTCCTGCCAGCGGGCCTTCTCCTCGCGCAGCTGCTCGACCTTCCGCTCGGCCTCCTGGGCCTGCCGGCGCTGGTCGGCGATCTGCGAACGCTGGGAGACGTACTGCCGCATCGGATAGGCGAGCGCCACCACCATGGCGCACAGCACCAGGGCGAGCAGCGCGGCCCGTCCGGTGAGCTTGTTGCGCCGCACCGGGCGCCGGGCCGCGGCCCGGTAGACCCGCGCCTGCGCCTCCTGCCCGATGACCCGCAGCCGGGCCGCGGTGGAGAAGCGATCCGCCCCCACGCCGTGACTCCCCTCGCCGTCGTGATGCCGCGCCGGTGCCCTTGCCCGTACGTCCCCGCCCACGGTACGGGACCGGGTGCGGGGACGTACGGAAGGCAGGGTCCCGGCCCCCGCCGGGTCGGTCCCGGGCCGGTGGCACCGGCCCGGGACCGCCGCGGGGCGGAGGGACTCAGCCCTTGAAGCGGGGGAACGCGCTGCGGCCGGCGTACACCGCCGCGTCGTCGAGGATCTCCTCGATGCGCAGCAGCTGGTTGTACTTGGCGACGCGCTCGGAGCGGGCCGGGGCGCCGGTCTTGATCTGGCCGCAGTTGGTGGCGACGGCCAGGTCGGCGATCGTGACGTCCTCGGTCTCGCCGGAGCGGTGCGACATCATGCACTTGTAGCCGCTGCGCTGGGCCAGCTCCACCGCGTCCAGCGTCTCGGTGAGCGAGCCGATCTGGTTCACCTTGACCAGCAGGGCGTTGGCGGTGGCGCTGTCGATACCGCGCTGGAGCCGCTCGGGGTTGGTGACGAACAGGTCGTCGCCGACGATCTGGACCTTCCCGCCGAGCTTCTCGGTGAGGGCCTTCCAGCCGTCCCAGTCGTCCTCGAAGAGCGGGTCCTCGATGGAGACCAGCGGGTAGGCCGCGACCAGCTCCTCGTAGTACTCGGTCATCTCCCCGGCGGTGCGCTCCTTGCCCTCGAAGTGGTAGACGCCGTCCTTGTAGAACTCGGAGGCGGCCACGTCGAGCGCGAGCGCGACGTCCTGGCCCGGCGCGTACCCGGCCTGCTTGATGGCCTCGATGATCAGGTCGAGCGCCTCGCGGTTGGAGCCGAGGTTCGGCGCGAAGCCGCCCTCGTCGCCCAGACCGGTGGACAGCTGGCGGGACTTCAGCACCGCCTTGAGGGTGTGGTAGACCTCCGCGCCCCAGCGCACGGCCTCGGAGAAGGACTCCGCGCCGATCGGGGCGATCATGAACTCCTGGATGTCCACGTTGGAGTCCGCGTGCGAGCCACCGTTGAGGATGTTCATCATCGGGACGGGCAGCACGTGCGCGTTCGGACCGCCCAGGTAGCGGAAGAGCGGCAGGTCCGACGCCTCGGAGGCGGCGTGCGCGACGGCCAGCGAGACGCCGAGGATGGCGTTGGCGCCCAGGCTCGACTTGTCGGGGGTGGCGTCCAGGTCGAACATCGCCTGGTCGATCAGCCGCTGCTCGGTGGCGTCGTAGCCCACCAGCTCCGGACCGATCTGCTCGATGACGGCCAGGACGGCCTTCTCGACGCCCTTGCCCTGGTAACGGTTCTTGTCGCCGTCGCGGAGTTCGAGGGCCTCGAACGCGCCCGTGGAGGCGCCGGACGGGACCGCGGCGCGGCCGGTGCTGCCGTCGTCGAGGCCGACCTCGACCTCGACGGTGGGGTTGCCTCGCGAGTCGAGGATTTCCCTGGCTACGACGACGTCGATGGACGGCACGTTGTCTCCTTCTGAATGTCTTCTCGTCGTTGTCGGGACGAGCCTAACCGCCTTCCCTGTCCTGACCCGCCGTCGGCCCGGCCTGTGGGACGCGCACACCGGCCGGGCACGCGCGGGGGAGGGCGCGTACCCGGCCGGAGCGGCGGTGACCTGTTCGTCCGGCGTTCGGCCGGGCGTCGGTGAGGGCACTGCCCGGCGGCCGGCGGCGGGTGGGGTCCGCCGGCGCGCGGGCGGGGTCAGGACAGGCGCAGGTGCTGACCGGGGTAGATCAGGTCCGCGTCCTTGACGGTGTCGTGGTTCAGGGCGTACAGCCGGTGCCAGCCGCCGCGCACATGGTGCGCCTTGGCGATGCCCCAGAGGGTGTCGCCGGAGCGGACGGTGTAGCTGCCGTGGCCCTTGGGGTGCGTCCAGGTGTGGACCGAGCCGGCGGCCGGCTTGGCGGACGACGAGGACGCCGGCGTCGAGCTGCCGGAGGAGCTCGAGCCGCTGGGCTTGGTGGTGGTGCTGCTCGCCGGGGTGGTGGTGCTGGATCCGGCGGGAGCGTCGGGGTGGATGTCCGGGGCGGGACCGCCCGCGGTCAGGCCGCCGGCCGAGGCGCAGGACCAGGCACCGGGACCCTGCATCTTGAGCAGGACCTCGGCGATGGCGATCTGCTGGTCCTTGGTGGCGAGATCGGCGCGCGGCGCGTACTTCAGGCCGCCGGCCGCTTCCCAGCTGGACTGCGAGAACTGCAGCCCGCCGTAGTAGCCGTTGCCGGTGTTGATGTGCCAGTTCCCGCCCGACTCGCACTGGGCGACCTTGTCCCAGGTGGCGACGGACGCGGCGGAAGCGGAGGTGGCGGCGATCAGCGGCACGGTGATCGCGGCGCCGGCGGCGCCGGCGAATGTGGCGATGCGGACAAGCCTCTTCGAGGCACGACGGTGCTTACCCATGATGTTTTGGCCCTCACCGACGCCTGCGAGGTCAGCTGTCGGGTTCGGACGTGAGTTGCCCGGCCGTGCCGCGCGTGCGGCGTATCGGCTTCACCCCGAGCCGGACGGTGGCCCCCGTACGCGCCAGCGGTGTGCTGTCCTTGCTGCGCGCGTCCGGCCGGTCCGGCGGAAAGACCTTGGGTCCCCCGCTCCTGCCTGCGGCGCTTTCGCGTCGGTCGATCCCGTCGGGCGGCGGCAGGACTCGGCGTTCCGCTGCGGCGGGTCTCGCTGTGGCGAGCGGAGAAACGTTAAACACACCGCGGCGAGTTGTTCAAACATTCCGATTTCGGACACCAACTACGGTCGGTCACCCCAGAGCTGGGTATCGCCGCAGGTCACAGGCGTCGGCGTCAGCGCTCCGCATGCGGTCGGTCACAGTCGACAAAGAGACGCTTGTCACATTCCGCCGCGCGGCGCGACGTTGAAACGTCCGGTTTGTCCTGCGGTCGCCACGAGCCCCCGGTTCAGCCGAGATTGAGGATCTCGCCCGGTTTGATGAGGTCCGGGTCGTCGCCGATCAACTTGTGGTTCAGGTCGTACAGGTGGTGCCAACCGCCGTCCACGTGCCGGCCGGTGGCGATGCTGATCAGTGAGTCGCCCGAGCCCACGGTGTAGTTGGCGGGGCCACCGGTGTGCGTGGTGCCCTTGTGCGTGCCGTGGCCGCTGGTGCCGGGGGTGCCCGTGGTGACGCCGGTGAGGCCCGCGATGACCGAGAAGACCTCGGTGCGAGTGGCCTGGTCCGCTGCGGCCAGCTGCTCGACGGTGGGGTTGTACGGCTTCCCGTGCCGGCCCGAGCCCTGCGAGCCGTCGGAGGGCGTCGTCGGGTCGGCCTGGCCGGGCGTGGTGGTCACCGGTCCGGTCGTGGCCGGGGGCGTGCCGGTCGGGTCCGTCACCGGCGCCGTGGGGTCGGCCGGGAGGATGCTCGACGGGGGCGTCGTGGCGGTCCCGGACGGGTCGGGGGTCGGCGTCGCCGGGGCGGGCAGGATGCCGGTCGGGCCCGCGGGGTCCGGAACGGGCGTGGAGGTCGGGTCCACCGACGGCGGCGCGGTGTCGATGAGCAGCCCGGTGGTGATCTCGCAGCCCGGCCAGGCGTTCGGGCCCAGGTCGGTCAGGATCTGCTCGGCCACGGCTATCTGCTGGTCGCGGGTGGCCAGGTCCGGACGCTTGGCGTAGGCGTCGCCGCCGTACAGGTCCCAGGTGTCCTGGGTGATGGCGAGGCCGCCGTAGAAGCCGTTGCCGGTGTTGGCGGTCCAGTTGCCGCCGGTCTCGCAGATCGCCACCTTGTTCCAGGTGCCGGTGTCGGCGGCCTGGGCCGAGCCCGCCCCGAGCAGGGGGAGCGCGATCCCGGCGCCGGTCGCGGCGGCGGTGGCCACGGTCACCACGGCGGCGGGGGTGGGCCGGGGGCGTCTGTGTCGGCCGTTGCCGGACGAGAGCATGTGCGGTCGCCTTTCGTGTCTGCCGTACGCGCCCCCGACGGAGCCGCCGACCGACTTCCCGTCCGCGGCTCCCGCGTCGATGTGACGCGGCGCGTCCCGCGAGCCGTTCGTGGCCTCGCGCTGCGAGCAGAACGTAGCGGCCCCACCGCCCGGATCACAAGCCGATGTAGCGCTCATCACGTCCGGATCACAGTACTGACGGCGCGTCAGTCAACGTTGACCCAGCTCGGGTGTGAACTCCACCGGCAACGACCGCAGTCCACGCATGATCAGGCCGCCGCGCCAGCGCAGATCGGCCGGATCGGCGGCGAGCCGCAGGTCGGGAAGGCGGGTCAGCAGGGAGGCCAGCGCGGTCCTGGCCTCCAGCCGGGCCAGCGGGGCGCCCAGGCAGTAGTGGATGCCGTGGCCGTATCCGAGGTGCGGATTGTCCGGGCGGGCGAGGTCGAGGTGATCGGGCCGGTCGAACCGCGCCGGGTCCCGGTCCGCGGCGGCCAGCACGACCAGGACGGGGTCTCCCGCGGCCACCCGCTGCCCGCCGATCTCCAGCGGCTCGGTCGCGTAGCGCCAGGTGGCCAGCTCCACCGGACCGTCGAAGCGCAGGAGTTCCTCGACGGCGGTCTCCAGCAGGCCGCTCTCGCCGCGGGCCAGCGACTCCTGGAGCGCGGCCCGCTGGGCGGGGTGGTGCAGCAGGGTGTGCACGCCGTTGCCGATGAGGTTGACCGTGGTCTCGAAGCCCGCGAAGAGCAGGATGAACGCCATGGCGGCGGCCTCCTTCTCCGTCAGGTGCTCGCCGTGGTCGCTGGCCCGGATCAGCGCCGAGATCAGGTCGTCGCCGAGATCGCCGCGCTTGCGGTGGATCAGCTCGACCAGGTAGGCGCGCATGCGCTTGACCGAGCGGGCCACTCCCCCGCGCGGGGCGGACGTCTGACCCGGTCCGAGGTGACGCAGCATCATCCCCGCCCAGTCGCGGAAGTCGTCCTGGTCCTCGGGCGGCACGCCGAGCAGGTCGCAGATGGCGTAGATGGGCAGCGGGAAGGCGAAGTCGTGGATGAGGTCGGCCCGCCCGGTGCCCGCGAACGCGTCGACGAGGCGGTCCGTCAACTGCTGGACCCTCGGCGCGAAGCGGGCCACGGTGCGCGGGGTGAACGCCTTGGAGACCAGGCGGCGCAGCCGGGTGTGGTCCGGCGGGTCGATGTTCAGCAGATGCGTCATCAGGTCGGCGCTGCGCTCGCCGGGGATGCCGGTCCGGCCCTTCGCCCCCGACTCGTCCGCGTGGTGCGCCGGGTTCTTGCTCAGCCGCGGGTCGGCCAGGGTCTCCCGCGCGTCGGCGTACCGCGTCACCAGCCACGCCCCCACACCGCTCGGCAGCACCGTCCACCGCACCGGCGCGTGCTCCCGCAGCCAGGCGTACGCCGGGTAGGGATCGGTGGCGAACTCCCACGAGAACAGCTCGGGCATCGGCTGGGGTACGTCTGCGGGGGCCGGCCCGGGTGCGGGCGGCTCGTGGCGGGGTGCGGGGTCGGTCACCCCCGCACGGTATCCGGCGCGGGGAGGGCCGCTTCCGGGTGAGGAAGCAAAGTCACGGCGGGGGCCGGGACGAGGGGCGGGCGGAGGCCGCGAGGGGCCGGGGCGGGGGTCGGGCGAAGTCCGGCTGGAGTCAGGACGCCGTCGCCGCGTCCTTCCCCCGTGCCGCCGCCAGAGCGTCCCGGCTCAGGCGGTCCGAACGGCGGGTGGTCTCCGGCAGCCGGAACCGCGGTGCCAGGGCGAGGACCCGGGCGCAGGCGGTGTCCAGGTCGATCCGGTGGCCGGTGGAGACGTAGACCGGCTTGATCCCGCCCTGGGTGCGCAGCGCCCGGCCCACCGTCTCGCCGCCGTCGACCAGGTCCGCGTGGGCGCCCCGGTCGGCGCCGAGGGCGGCCGGGTCGTACGCCCCGGTGAACGGCGTCTTGGCCACCCCGGCCGTGGGCAGCCCGGTGAGGACGCCCAAGTGGCAGGCCAGGCCGAAGCGGCGGGGGTGCGCGAGGCCGTGCCCGTCGCAGAGCAGCAGGTCGGGGGTGACCGTCAGCGCGCGCAGCGCCTCGACCAGCACCGGCAGTTCGCGGAAGGCGAACAGGCCCGGCACGTACGGGAAGGCGGTCCGCGCCACCGCGGTGGCCTGCTCGACCACGGCGAGGGTGCCGGTGTCGATGACGACCACGGCCGCCGCGACGAGGTCCCCGGTGCCGCGCCCGTCGCCGGCGTAGGCGACGTCCAGCCCGGCGACGTGGCGGAGCGCCGCCGGACCGGGACCGCGGTGGTCGGCGAGCGGGCGCAGCCGGTCCTGGAGCGCCAGGGCCCCGGCCTCGTCGGTGGGCCAGGCGTGGGGTACCTCGACGCGCATACGGCTAGCGGTCCTCGTCCGGTGCGGAGTGGCCGGCGCCGGGAGCCTCGGGGGCGTCCGGGGCCTCGGCGGCGCGTATGGCCTCGCGGTAGCGGCGGGCGGCGTGGCGCAGGGCCGCCTCGGGGTCCAGGCCCGCGGCCTGGGCGGCGGCGGCCTGGGCCAGCAGGTGCGCGCCGAGCGCGTTCTCGTCGTCATGGAGGGGAGCGGACGGCTCGGCCGGGAGCGGCAGGCCCGCGTCCCGGGCCCGCCCGGCGAGCTGTGCGGCGAGCGCGAGCGCCGGGGAGGCCAGCGGCACCCCGTCCGTGACGGACGCGCGGGACTTCTCGACCGCCTTGAGCCGCTGCCAGTTCGCGTGCACCTGCTCCGGGGTCTCGGCGACCTCGTCCCCGTAGATGTGCGGGTGGCGGTGGACGAGCTTGGCCACCAGCGCGCCCGCCACGTCATCGATGTCGAAGGGCTCGTCGGGGTCGCCGTCCGCGATAGCCGCGTGGAAGACGACCTGGAGGAGCACGTCCCCCAGTTCCTCGCGGATCGCCTCCCGGTCGCCCTGCTCGATCGCCTCGACCAGCTCGTACATCTCCTCGATGCCGTACTTGGCGAGGTCCTCGTGCGTGCGCTGGCTCGTCCACGGGCACTCGGCCCTGAGCCGGTCCATCACCTGGACGAGGTCGAGCAGCCGGGCCCCCGGCACGTCGTACGAGCCCGGCAGCAGCTCCAGGTCGGGCATCGCGATCCGGCCCGAGCCGCCGAGCCGGGCCAGCTCGTCGGTGACCGGCCGGTCCGCGGCGCCGTCCGGCGGCAGGTAGACGACCGTACGGCCGCCCGCCGTGGCGTCCACCAGCTCCTGGCCGCCGGGCGCCGCGACCTCGACGGCCACCCCGGCCTCCCGCAGGTAAGGCAGCTGCGGGTGGTCCGGATCCGCGCACAGTACGCGGTCGGCCGCGCGCAGCGTCTGCCACGCGGGCCAGGTCAGCTGGCCGGGCGCGACCCGGTGGCTGGTGGTGAGCAGCACCAGCCGGCCGGGGGCGGCGGGATCGGGTTCGTGGTTCACACCTCGAACGTACCCCGGGCCACCGACAGCGTGATCACGCGACCCCGGGGGCGGCCGGGGCGGCGGCCAGCGTCTTGTCGACCAGCCACGGCTGCGCGGCCTTGCCGATGGTCGCCTTCGACGGGTCCCAGGTGCCGTAGCGGGGGTTGATCGTGACGCCCATCCGCTTGGCGGTCTTGGACAGGTCGGCGATCAGCGCGGCCACCCCGGGGTCGCTGCCGGGCTGGTACCCGAGCTCCTCGGTGAGCTTGATGATCTGCACATTGGTGCGGAAGAAGGCGTCCACGCCGGAGGGCGGCACGTTCTGGTTCTGGAGCAGGTACGCGTCCAGGGCCTTCTCGCTGCCCCCGAACTGCTGAAGCGCCTGCTGCTTGTTGGCCTGCACGTCGCCGTCGCTCACCGTCACCCCGGCGTCGTCGACCGCGCGCGCGATGACCTCGCTCTGCACCAGGCTGGTGAGCTCTTGCGTCGACAGGTCCGCGCCCTGCTGCTGGCCCCCGCCCTGCGGGGAGCCGGCCTGGGCGGCCCGCAACGCGTTCACCTGCGTCTGGAGCGTGGATTCGGTGATCCGGTGCTTCCCGACGATCGCCGCGGCGCCGGCATGGGCCGGCCCCGAACCGCACGCGGTCAGTGCGGGTGACGCCAGCAGCAACCCGGCTGCGGCGATCGAGACGGCGGTACGGCGGCGGACCATGGTGCCTCCCGGCGGGGGAACGAGCCTCGCGATGCTGATGAGATGATCGCCCCCGAGGATATGTACCGAGCCCCGCCGAGATCCAGCACTCCGCCGAACGGGATCGCCTCCCGGGGCCGTCCGCCGCCGCGAACCACCGCAGACCGGCCCCGCGAGCCCGCGCTCAGCCCGCCGGCAGCGCCTGCTTCGGACAGGTGTCCAGCACCTTGCGCATGGCCGCCTTCTCCGCCGACGTCACCCACAGGCCGTACTTCTTCTTCACCGCCACCTGCCGGGCCACGTACGAACAGCGGAACCCCTTGTTCGGCGGCACCCACGTGGCCGTGTCCCCGTCGCTCTTGCGGCGGTTGGTCGACGCGTCCACCGCCAGCAGGTTCAGCGGGTCGTTGGCGAAGTCCTTGCGCTTGTCCTTCGACCACTGCTGGGCGCCCTTCTGCCAGGCGTCCGACAGCGCCACCGCGTGGTCGATGTCCACCTTGCTCGCGCCCCGCTTGTAGACGATCCGCGTGCCCGTGTACGGGTCGTTGAGCGTGCCCCCGGTGACGATGCAGTCCTTCGTCCCCGACCGGTACGACCTCGCCGTCAGGTCCCGCGTGAGTATGTCGTCCCGCGTGTCGCAGTGGTTGTGGTCCACGTCCGACCAGGCCGGCCCGAACTGCTCCCGCGAGTAGCCCGTCTTCGGCGCCCGGCCCTTCACCGGCAGCGCGTCGGCCGCCGCCAGTGCGCTGCCGTGCGGCGCGTTCGGCGCCCCCGCACTGGTCGGACCCCCGCTCGCCGGATCCGCGCCCAGCGTGTTGTCCTTGCAACCCGCCACACCGAGCGCCACGGTCAACGCCGCGGCGCAGGCGAAGGTCCGGGATATCCGTCTGTCCATGCGCGCCCCTCGAAACTCGAAAAAAGCCACCCGGGGAGCGCGGCCCCGCCCTCCCCCCAACTGCCCTGCTATCCCTGAACTTGCCCCAGCCAGGCGAGAGTACGGCGCACCTCCCCCGGAAACGGGTGATGCGGCCCGTGCACCCGCTCCGCGTCGTACAGCAGCCGGGTCAGCACCTCCCGCGCCCCGCGCCGGTCGCCCGCCGACAGCAGCAACTGGCCGATCCTGCGCCGGATGTCCAGCGGCGGTCCGGGGTCGGTCGCCGCGTACCGCTCGAAGTACGGGAGCAGCACTCGGTACTCCGTCAGCGCGACCGCCATGTCGCCCAACTGCTCCAGGCACTGCGCCGCTTCATACCTGAACCGCAGCGCCTGCCGGTCCGCCCCGCCGTACTGCGATGCGAACTCGTCCGACAGCCGCCTCAGTTCGGGCAGCGCCCGCCTGTACTGCCCGTCCTCCATCAGCGTCGCCGCGTACTGCTTGCGCAGGGTCCGCAGCACCGGCGAGTGCTCGCCGTGCTTCTCCGCCGCCGCCGGCAGCAGGCCGCCCAGCATGTCCACGGCCTGGGTGATCCGGCCCGCGTCCAGCAGCCGCTTCACCTCGTCCACCGCCGCGACCAGGTCGGTGCCCGACGCGGGCGCCGGAACGACCAGCGTCGGCCCGACCGGCTCGGCCATCGCCGCCGGGCGGTCCGGCCACGGGGCCTGCGGGCGCAGGAACGGCCTGGTCGGGTCCATCGGGCCCAGCGGCGCGTGGTGCGCCCCTGGTGCGGGCAGCAGCGCCGCCAACTCCCGGTACACGTCCTGCGCCCCGGCAGGCCGGTGCTGGGGGTCCTTCGCGAGCAGCCGCAGCACCAGGGACTCCAGCGGCTCCGGCACCTCCGGCCGCAGCTGCCGCAACGGCACCGGCGCCTCGTGCAGGTGCCGGTGCAGCACCCCCAGCGCCGTCGACCCCGCGAACGGCACGTGCCCGCTGACCAGTTCATGGATCAGCACGCCCAGCGCGTACAGGTCCGTGCGCGGCCCGACCGCCCCTCCCATCGCCTGCTCCGGCGCCATGTACGCCGGGCTGCCGATCGGCGAACCGGTGTGCGTGAGCCGGGTCGTGTCGGTGTCCATCACGGACGCGACACCCAGGTCCAGCACCGTCAGCGTGCCGTCCGACTTGATCATCACGTTGCGCGGCTTGAGGTCCCGGTGCACGATCGGCACCGCGTGCACGGCCGAGAGCACCGCGCACATCTGCGCCGCGACCGCGACCGCCCACGTCCACGGGTACGGGTCGTGCTCGGCGAGGTGGTCGCCGAGGTCGGCGCCCTCCACGTACTGCATCACCAGGTACAGCTCGTCCCCGTCGGCCCCGGCGTCGTGCACCGTGACCAGGCCCGGGTGGTCCACCTGCGCGGTGACCCGGCACTCCCGGTCGAACCGCGTCCGCAACTCGGCGACGTTCTCCCGGTCGGCCACCTTGTCGGGGCGCAGCAGCTTCACCGCGACCCTGCGGTCCAACTGCCGGTCGTACGCGGTCCACACCTGACCCATGCCACCCTGGCCGATGATCGTGGCCAGCTCGTACCGACCGGCGATGAGCCGACCGATCACCTGCCCTCCTCCTTGCGGAGGTAGTCACTCAGCTCGTCCAGTTCCGCGCGCACCTGGTTGATGCGCGGCCCGGGCTGGGGCGTCGGGGCGGTGTTGGGTATGGGAGGCACCGCGGGCGGCGGCGTCGCCGCGGTGACCGGTGGTGGGGTGGGCCGCGCGTACTGCTGCGCCGCGGGATAGCCCTGCTGGGGGTAATGGGTGGGGCCGGGGCCCCCGGATATCCCGGTCGTGTACGGGTTCGGCTGGTAGCCCGCCGCCGCGGGCCATGCCTGGTGGTGGCCGGCCTGCGGTCGGCGGATGTCCTCGATCAGGAAGTACAGCGCGGTGCCGAACATGCAGATCATCAGCAGCGTGCCGCCGACGTTGGCCTGCGTGTCGTTGTCGTCGTGGGAGAACCCGAAGAACGTGAAGGCGACGACCGACAGGCCGGCTTCGACCGCGAGCATCGTCCAGTCCAGCGAGCGCTTGCGCACCCAGGCCAGGCGCAGCATCGACACCCAGCCGAGCAGGCTCAGGCTGATGATCGGCAGCACCGTGAAGAACACGCGCAGCGTGATGACCACCCCTGGGCTGGTCCGCTGGGGCGGCATCGCCTGGCCTGGGCCGTACATCGCATGCTCCTGGACGTCGAAACCGATACCGGGGTGACGAGCCGTCAACGCCTCGTCCGTGGTCCGCCACCGCGCGGACCTGTGCCCCCGCGCGTCGACCGACGCACGGCGAGCGTAGCGGCCGGAGCGGACAGCCGTCCCCCGCTCCCACCCCACCTGTGGATAACTATTCGGGCCGCACCGTGCCGTCGGTCAGCCCGTCGTACAGCCCTTGTACGAGCTGCCCGCCGAGCGCGGCCGCCTGGCGCAGCGCCTCCTCGAAGGACGCGAGCGTGCGGAACCGCTCGCCGTACCTCCGCTGGTCCGAGGGCGGCAGCCGGGGCACCTGAAGCCGCCTCACGTCGAGCCGGGTGGCCGTGGAGGCGTAACTGCTGGCCTGCCGGTTGTTGGCCGTGCCCCGCAGGAAGCCGGCCAGGAACCACGGATCCAACGCCGCCGGGTCGGGCCGCAGCAGGTAGAGGTTGCGGCCAAGCGCCGCGCCGGCCGTGGCCTCGTCGATCACCCGGGCCACCGCTCCCCCGCCGAACACCGGCACCACCACGTCTCCGAGCTCGGTCAGCACCGGTTCCTCGAAGGGCACCCCCGGCGCCGGGGCGGGGAGTATCCCGGTGGGGGCGGCGCCGGCCGCGACGTCGTACTCGGTGAGGACGACGGGTGAGGGTTCCCTGTCGTCCTCCGGTGAGGTGCCCGAGCCGCCCGCCTTCAGCAGCACCGCGCCGGAGCGGGCGAGTTCGCCGATCGTCGTGGTGGGCCAGTGGGCGGGTTCGCCCAGCGCGGGCGGGGCCGGCGCGAGTTCGGCGGTGCGGCGCAAGGTGGCGGCCAACTCGGCGCGCACCATGTCGAGTTCCTCGGCTCCGGCCGCCGTGGCGGGCGGCGGCAGATGCCGGGCGGGAGCCAGGTCCACGTCGTCGTCGAGGAGGTCGATGACCGGCAGCGCCCGGCTTATGCCGGGGCGGCCCTCGGCCGCGCCGCCCCGGTCGAACGTGTGCCATGCGTCGAGCACCGCTTCGCGCACCGCGTGCCAGGGCGCCTTCTCCGCGCCGTGCGCGGGCACCGCGGCGGCGTCGACGAGCAGCAGGTCCGCGGTCGGCCTGGTGTCGGCCCCCGGTCTGCGCAGCACCCACAGGTTCAGCGGGATTCCGTACGGGGGCGCGGCCCCCGCGGGCAGGGCGATCACCGCCCGAAGCGCTCCGCGCCGCAGCAGGTCGGCCCGGATGCGGCGGCCCGAACGTCGGGAGGCCGCGGCTGGCGGCATGAGCATCACCACGGTGCCGCCCTCCCGGACATGGGCCAGGGCGTGCTGGAGCCAGGCCAGTTCGGACTCGGTCCGGGCGGGGAAGCCGTACTCCCACCGCGGGTCGTACCCCAGCTCGTCGTGGCCCCAGTTGCGGTCGTTGAACGGCGGGTGGCACAGCACCGTGTCCGCCGTCAGCCCCTCGTACGCGTCGGACCGCAGGCTGTCGGCGGTGCGGACCCGGATGCGCACGACCGGGTCGGTGGACAGCGCGAGCCGCAGCGCGGTGAGTCCGGCAAGGTCGGGGTCGGCTTCCTGCGCGTTCACGAAACCGGTGGCGGCCGCCGCGCGCAGGAGGGAGCCGGTGCCGCAGGCCGGGTCGAGCACGCTGCCCGGTGATCCGCCGGCCAGCTCCGCCATCAGCTCGGCCGGGCCGGGCGGGGTGAGGGTGAACTGGCGCGGATTGGCGTCGAGATACCGGCCGAGCAGGAACTCGTAGGCCTGCCCGGGACCGGTCTCCTCCGCCAGGTCGGTGGCACCGCGCAGCAGCGGGATCGCGTCGTCGAACGTAGCGGGGAGCCGCACCGGGTGCCGCTCCCCGAACCGCGCGGACAGCATGCCGTGCAAGTCTGTGGACGCCCGCTCGGCCAGCTCGCGGTCGGTCGCGGCGGTGTAGCTGATGGACAGCCGGGGCCGCTCCCGCAGGAGCAGGAGCAGAGAGCCGGCGATCCGCAGGGCCGCCGGGGTGCCCGCGGGATGGCTGTCGGCCTGCTGCCACACGCGCTCGCGCAGCGGCACGGCGGCCAGCTTGCCCTGGTCGCGCAGCCACCGCTCGACCGCGGTGAGTTCGAAGGTGGGGCTGGTGTCCGTGCCGCCTATGGGCCGGGGGAAGTCGTTGTGCCGACGCCGCCAGTTGCTGACCGCGGCGCGCCCCACCCCGGCCAGCCGGGCGATCGACGCCGCGGTGACTTCGTTCACGTTCTCGGACACTGCCCTGCTCCTTTCCCCGTCGGACGCGAGCGCGGATCCGCGTTCGCGTCCGATGTCATCCTGCCGTCCGCTTTCCTTCGCGCGCACGTCACGCGCAAGATCGAGACTACCCAGCGAAACTCATGAACCCACTTCACGGCGTGAACTTCACTCATTCGTGGATCAAGGTTGACTCGGTTCACATGCCATGCTGTGATTGCCTCATCGATCAAGGCGAGCGGTCGCCCCGGCGCGACCGACGACGCCCCCACTCCCTTTTTTCTTGCGGAAGGGCACACCCATGCGCCAGCACCTCATCCGACACGGCACGGTCTTCGCCCTGTGCGCCGTCGCGGCCCTCGGCCTGACCGCCTGTCAGGGCAAGGGCGGCAGCGGCGCGTCCGGAGCGGACACCGCGAGCAAAGCCGCGAGCACGGCCTCCGCGTCCGCGGCGCCGGCGCTGCTGACCGGCAAGCAGCTCACCGGTCTGCTCGCGCCCGCGTCGTTCTTCGACTCCGCGCTCGCGATCGACCCCTCGTCCACGCAGGACACCGGCACTTCCTACCAGGAGCCCGCGACGCAGCGCCCCGCGCGGCCGGACTGCGCCCGGCTCGACACCAACTCGTGGATCGGCATCACGGGCGTCAGCGGAGTGTCCTTCTCCCAGCAGGACCGGGTGGACAACAAGGCGGTGACCGAGGTCTCGCAGGAGATAGACGTCTTCAAGGGCACCACCGCCTCGGACGTGTTCCGCACGCTGTCCGGGATCACCTCGGCCTGCCCTTCCTTCACCGACTCCGACACGCGCTCGAAGGTGACGGTCACCGAGAAGGCCCTGCCGGGGGTCGGGGACGAGGCCTGCGTGATCACCCTGGACTCCCCCGCCTGGCAGTCCGGCACCACCCTGGTCGCCTCCCGGGTGGGCACGGCGGTGGCCACCGTGCTGTCCAGTGACCGCAGCAAGGGCAACGGCAGCGGCACCGCGGAGAAGGTCGCCCGGCACATAGCCGACGACCTGAAGGGCAAGGCCTGATCCGACCCGCGCCCGCGGGCCCGACCGGCGCCGCCCGGCCAGTGACCGACCGGTTGCGGACAGCGGCGGCATGTCGCCACCGCACTGGCACCACAGGCACAGCCTCGTCCCGTATCTTTTCCGGCAGACCCCGACCCCGGCTGCCACGGGAGGACGACGATGGACAGGGCCGAGGCCGTCATCCCGGCGCAGGAAGCCAGAGCCGCCACGCAGGAGGCCGGCGCACGGGAGGCCGCGCCCGCGGCGGACCCGTCCGCCGGGCCGCGGGTGGGCCGACTCGACCCCTATCTTCTGGCCGTCGTCTTCTTCGCCGCCTACACGGCGCTGTCGGTGACGCGGTACCGGCAGATGCTGACGATGTCCTGGGACCTGGGCATCTTCGAGCAGGCGGTCAAGTCCTACGCCCACCTGCACGCGCCGGTCGCGGACCTGAAGGGACCCGGTTTCAACATACTGGGCGACCACTTCAGCCCGGTGACCGCGCTGATCGCACCGTTCTACCGGGTGTTCCCCACACCGGTGACGCTCCTGGTGGCGCAGGCCCTGCTGTTCGCGGTGTCGGTCATCCCGATCACGCGAGGGGCGGCGCATCTGCTCGGGCGGGGCCGCGGCCTGGCCATCGGCGTTGCCTACGCGCTGTCGTGGGGAGTGCAGAGGGCGGTCGAGTTCGACTTCCACGAGATCGCGTTCGCGATGCCGATGCTGGCCTTCTCCCTGGAGGGCGTGCTCCGCCGACGCTGGGCGACGGCGATGTGGTGGGCGGTGCCGCTGGTCTTCGTGAAGGAGGACATGGGCGTCACGGCGGCCGCGATCGGCGTGATCGTCTGGTGGCGTACCCGGACCGAGTCCGAGCCCCGGCCCGAGACCGCCGGGGCCGTGCGTACGGCCGTGGAGCCCGCCGAGGTGGGCGCACCGGTCGAAGGCGCGGGCCCGGCGGTGGAGAAGGGCGAGGCCGGGCCGGAGGGCCGGAGCGGGGACGTGGCGGCGGACCCGTCGGGAGACGCGGGACCGGAGAGCGGGGGTGCGCGCGAGGAGCCGCTCACCGACGCGCTGCGGTACGGGCCGTGGGCGATCGCCCTCGCCGGGTTCGGGGTCGCGATGTCGGCACTGGCCTTCGGGGTGATCATCCCGGCGTTCAACAAGGCGGGCGGGTACGCGTACTGGGGCAAGCTCAACGGCGACGGGGCCCCGATGCCCGGCCACATCCCGTTCGGCACGGCGGTGCACACGCTGTTGTGGATCCTGCTGCCGACCACCGGGCTGCTGGCACTGCGGTCGCCGCTGATCCTGGCCGCGCTGCCGACGATCGGCTGGCGGTTCGTCTCGCACGACGACCACTACTGGGGAACGGACTGGCACTACAGCGCGGTGCTGATGCCGGTGGTGGTGCTGGCGCTGGTGGACGCGGTGGCGACGTCCCGCCGGAGCAGTCAGCCGTGGCTGCGGTCGTACGCCTCCGGGCTGCCGGCCGCCGCGGCGGGGGCGGCGCTCGCCCTCACACTGACCCTGCCGCTGGCCTCGCTCAGCCATTCGGCCACCTACAAGGTGGACGCGCGCACCAAGGCCGTGGAGAAGGCGCTCAGGACGATCCCGGACGGCGCGACGGTGGAGGCGAACGTCGGGCCGATCAGCCGGCTGGTGCACCGGACGACGGTGTACTGGGTGGGTGACACGCCCGGGGTCGTGCCGCAGTACATCGCGATCGACAACACCTCGGGGTGGGCCGGTGACCCGGTGACCTACGCGAAGCAGTTGAACCCGGGGGTCACGTACGACGTCGTGGCCAACGAGCAGGGGTACGTGGTCCTGCACCGCGTCTGAGGGCGGGCCGCCCGGACGGCCGGCCAGACCCGGCCCGCCCTGAGCCGGGCAGGGCGGGCTGCCCGGGCCGGGCAGGGCGGGGCGCCCCGGGCCGGGCCTCAGTCCACCGGGTAGTCGACGTAGGCGAAGCGGCGGCTGTCGGGGGCCCAGCTGTTGACGTTGAGGCTGCCCTGTCCGCCGAAGAAGGCCAGCAGGTCGCGGTGGCCGTCTCCGTACGGGGTGGTCAGGCGCAGGACGACGTCGCGGTCGGCGGGGTGCCCCTGCGTGCCCGGCGGGAAGCTGATGTAGAGGACGTGGCGGCCGTCGGGCGAGGCATGCGGGAACCAGTTGACGCGCTCGTCCGAGGTGAGCCGGGTGAGGTCGGAGCCGTCCGGGCGCATCCGGAAGAGCTGGGCGTGGCCGGGGGCGAGGGCGCCGTGCTCGGAGTTGAAGAGGATCCAGTCGCCGTCGGGGGTGAACTCGGGTCCGTCGGCAGGGGCCGGGCTGTCGGTGAGCCGGGTGTCGGGGCCGCCGTCGGAAGGGAGGGTGAAGATGTTGCGGTAGCCCCACGCGTCGCCGTTCCAGGGCTCGACGCCGACGTAGGCGAGGGTGCGGCCGTCGGGCGAGACGCCGTGCAGGAAGTGGCGGAAGGGGCCGGGCGCGTGGTCGTTGGTGATCCGGCGGGGCTCGCCCCCGTCGAAGGGCACGGCGTGGATGTGCCCGTCACCGGCGGACAGGTAGAGGGTGCGGCCGTCGGGTGAGATGACGTGGTCGTTGTTGGCGTCGGTGATGCCGCCGGTGTCGATCCGTTCCGGGGCGGTCCCGTCTCCGGGGCGGGCGTCGGCGGGGATGCGGAAGAGCAGTCCGTCGTGGTTGTAGACCAGCCACCGGCCGTCCGGCGACCAGTTGGGGGCTTCCAGGGCGCTGCCGGTGGTCTCGTGGACGAGCCGGGGCTCGCCGCCGTCGATGTCGGCGACCAGCAGGCGGGCGCGCCGGCCGGGTGCGAGCGGGCGGATGTCGGTACCCGAGGCGATGGTCATTTCGGCACACTAACGCGCCCCCCCGGGGCGGGCGGGGCGCGTCGGGTCGGCACGGGTGGGGGCCAGCGCCCCGGGGTGCCGGCAGGTGGAGCGGCGGTCAGCAGGACAGGTTGCCGCCGGTGGGAACACCGAGGATGGAGGTGAAGTTCTGGTAGGCGTTGACGCGGTCCTGGACCTCGGCCGGGTTTCCGCCGTTGCACTCGATGCTGCCGTTGATGCTGCGGATGGTCTCACCGAAGCCGGCGCCGTTGACCATGGCGTTGTGGGGTGTCATGGTGCCCGGTCCGGTCTGGGTGTCCCAGTACCACAGGCCGGTCTTCCAGGCGATCGAGGCGTCGGTCTGGACGAGGTTGGGGTTGTCCAGGAGGTCGATGCCCAGGGCGTCGCCGGCCGCCTTGTAGTTGAAGTTCCAGCTGAGCTGGATGGGGCCGCGGCCGTAGTAGGCGGACTGGCCGGCCGGGCAGCCGTAGGGCTGGCTGGTGTCGCAGTAGTGCGAGTAGTTGGAGGTGTTCTGTTCGACGATGTAGACGAGGCCGCCGGTCTCGTGGCTGACGTTGGCGAGGAAGGCCGCGGCCTCCTGCTTCTTCACGGTGTCGCTGCCGGTGGTGGCGAAACCGGGGTAGGCGCTCAGCGCGGCGGTGAGGCCGCTGTAGGTGTAGAAGGAGTTCCGGCTCGGGAACATCTGGTTGAACTGGGCCTCGCTGACGACGAATCCGCCGGTCGGGGGCGGGGTGGTGCCGCCGGTGCAGGTGTAGGGGCTCCAGTACCAGGTGCTGATGGTCGGGTCGTAGCCCGGGTTGTCGTGGGTGGCGATGTAGAAGTTGCCGTTGCTGTAACGGACGATGTCGCCGGTCACGTAGTTGTGGCCCGCGGCCCAGTCCGGGTAGGTGCAGGTGCCGCCGCCGCTGCCGCCCGAGCCGCAGGTGCCCTGGTCGGCCCAGACGTCCGCGGCGCCCGGCGTCTCGCCCTGGGTCCACCACTTCGCCGACCAGTTGTGGCCGTTGTAGGAGGCGGACTGCCCGCCGGTATAGACCGACGAGGCGTTCCAGGCGGCCGCGCAGGTCGCGGCGGAGGCGGGGGACGACAGGGGGATGAGGATCGCCAGTCCGATGGCGACCGCGAAGGCGGTGAGGAAGGCGATCAGCCGTTGTCTCGACACGTGACCACTCCTTGTGGGGGGGGTTGCGAAGTGGGGTCGATCCAACACTCAAACGGATTGGTCTGGACCTGTCAAGGTCCAGACCAATCCTGAAGGAAGGAGGGTGACGATGGCCCGTCGGGTGCGGGCCGTCGGGTCAGTTGTCCAGCACGGTGGTGAGGAACTCCGCCGTCCAGCGCAGGAGATCGCGGCCGACCACCGGTTTGCCGCCGATCCGGGCGGTGGCCGGGCGCGGCACCAGCACCTGCTTGACGGCCGGCTTGACGACCGAGCGGGGGTAGATGCGCTGGAGCCGCAGTTCCTGGGACTCGCGCAGTTCGACCGGGCCGAAGCGGACGTTGGGGCCCTGGAGGGTGATGTCGCCGACGCCGACCTTGCGGGCGAGCATGCGCAGGCCCGCGACGAGCAGCAGGTTCTCCACCGGCTCGGGCAGGGGGCCGTAGCGGTCGGTGAGTTCCTCGCGGACGGCGGTGATGTCCTCCTCGGTGGTGGCCGCGGCGATGGCGCGGTAGGCCTGCAGGCGCAGCCGCTCGCCGGGGGCGTAGTCGTGGGGGACGTGGGCGTCGACGGGCAGCTCGATCTTGACCTCGAGCAGCGTCTCCTCCGGCTCGCCGCCGGCCTCCAGGGCCGAGCGGTAGTCCGCGACGGCCTCGCCGACCATGCGCACGTACAGGTCGAAGCCGACGCCCGCGATGTGGCCGGACTGCTCGCCGCCCAGGAGGTTGCCCGCGCCGCGGATCTCCAGGTCCTTCATCGCCACGTACATGCCCGCGCCCATCTCGGTGTGCTGGGCGATGGTGGCGAGCCGCTCGTGCGCGGTCTCGGTGAGCGGCTTCTCCGGCGGGTAGAGGAAGTAGGCGTAGCCGCGCTCGCGGGAGCGGCCGACCCGCCCGCGCAGCTGGTGGAGCTGGGACAGGCCGAAGGTGTCGCCGCGCTCCACGATGAGGGTGTTGGCGTTGGAGATGTCGATGCCGGACTCGACGATGGTGGTGGACACCAGGACGTCGAACTTGTTCTCCCAGAAGTCGACGACGACCTGTTCGAGCTGGGACTCCCCCATCTGCCCGTGGGCGGTGGCGATCCGGGCCTCGGGCACGATGTCGCGCAGCCGGGCGGCGGCCCGGTCGATGGACTCGACCCGGTTGTGGATGTAGAAGACCTGGCCCTCGCGCAGCAGTTCGCGCCGGATGGCCGCGCCGATCTGCTTCTCCTCGTAGGGCCCGACGAAGGTGAGCACCGGGTGGCGCTCCTCCGGCGGGGTGGTGATGGTGGACATCTCGCGGATGCCGGTCACCGCCATCTCCAGGGTGCGCGGGATGGGGGTGGCGGACATCGTGAGCACGTCGACGTTGGCGCGCAGCTTCTTCAGCTGCTCCTTGTGCTCGACGCCGAACCGCTGCTCCTCGTCGACGATGACCAGGCCGAGGTCCTTGAACCGGGTCTCGGACGAGAACAGCCGGTGGGTGCCGATGACGACGTCGACGGAGCCGTCGCCGCAGGCCCTCGACCACGGCCTTGGCCTCGGTGTCGGTCTGGAACCGGGACAGCGCCCGGACGTTCACCGGGAACTGGGAGTACCGCTCGGAGAAGGTGCTGAAGTGCTGCTGCACGAGCAGCGTGGTGGGCACCAGCACGGCCACCTGCTTGCCGTCCTGCACCGCCTTGAACGCCGCGCGGACCGCGATCTCGGTCTTGCCGTAGCCGACGTCGCCGCAGATCAGCCGGTCCATGGGCACGGACTTCTCCATGTCCGTCTTGACCTCGGCGATGGTGGTGAGCTGGTCGGGGGTCTCCGCGTACGGGAAGGCGTCCTCCAGCTCGCGCTGCCAGGGGGTGTCGGGGCCGA
This sequence comes from uncultured Actinomycetota bacterium, assembly GCA_963756705.1. Classification (GTDB taxonomy): domain Bacteria; phylum Actinomycetota; class Actinomycetes; order Streptomycetales; family Streptomycetaceae; genus Actinacidiphila. The sequence goes on from CAVWOS010000016.1 coordinate 925,370, forward strand.
AGGCGTGGCCGGGGGCGGCCATCCGGGCCGAGTACAGACGGATCAGGTCGGCGGCGATCTCCTTGACGGCCTTCTTGGCCCGCGCCTTGGTCTTCGTCCAGTCGGCGCCGCCCAGCCGGTGCAGCGAGGGCGCCTCGCCGCCGACGTACTTGGTGACCTGCTCCAGCTGGTCGGTGGGCACGAAGAGCCGGTCGCCGGGCTGGCCGCGCTTGGCCGGGGCGTACTCCACCACCAGGTACTCGCGGGTGGCGCCCTGCACGGTGCGCTGCACCATCTCGACGTAGCGGCCGACGCCGTGCTGCTCGTGCACGATGTAGTCGCCGCCGGCCAGGGTGAGCGGGTCGATGGTCTTGCGGCGGCGGGACGGCATCCGCCCCATGTCCTTGGTGGTGGACTTCTGCCCGGACAGGTCCGTCTCGGTGAGCACCGCCAGCTTGAGGGCCGGGTCGACGAAGCCGTGCTCGATCGAGCCGGTCGCCACGTGGACGACCGAGGGGGCGGGCACGCCGTTCAGCGCCCCGGCCGGGTCGGCCAGCCGGGCGGGGATGCCCTCGCCGCCCAGCACCTCGACCATGCGGGCGGCCGGGCCGTGGCCCTCGGTGACGAACACCGCGCGCCAGCCCTCGGACAGCCAGCCCTTGGTGTCGGCCAGCGCCCGGGCGGTGTCGCCGCGGTAGAGCTCGGGCGCGTGCATGCCCAGCCGCAGGGTGTCGCCGAACTCCAGCTCCGGACCGATCATGCGGTCCTCGTCGCGGCGGCCGGACCCGCCGTCGCCGCCCGCCTCGTCCGCGGCGAACGGGCTCACCGACCACCAGGGCAGGCCCAGTTCCCGCGCCCGGTCCCGTACGTCGGCGATGGACCACAGCGAGGCCGCCCCCAGGTCGATCGGCGCCTCGCCGCCACCCGCGGAGGCCGCCCACGACGCCTCCAGGAACTCCCGCGAGGTGGCCACCAGGTCGGCGGCCCGGGTCCGTACCCGCTCCGGGTCGCACACCACGGCCATCGACCCGGCGGGCAGCACGTCGATCAGCAGCTCCATGTCGTCGACGAGCACGGGCGCGAGGGACTCCATGCCCTCCACGGCGATGCCCTCGGCGATCTTGCCGAGCAGTTCGCCCAGCTCCGGGTGCTCGGCCGCCAGCGCCGCGGCCCGCTCCCTGACCTCCTCGGTGAGCAGCAGCTCCCGGCAGGGCGGCGCCCACAGGCCGTGCTCGGCCACCTCCAGCGAGCGCTGGTCGGCGACCTTGAAGTAGCGGATCTCCTCGACGTCGTCGCCCCAGAACTCCACCCGCAGCGGGTGCTCCTCGGTCGGCGGGAAGACGTCCAGGATGCCGCCGCGCACCGCGAACTCGCCGCGCTTCTCGACCAGCTCCACCCGGGAGTAGGCGGCGGCCGCCAGCCCCTCGACGACCGTGCCGAGGTCGGCGGTCCGGCCGGTCCGCAAGGACACCGGCTCCAGGTCGCCCAGTCCCTTGACCTGCGGCTGGAGCACGGAGCGGATCGGCGCGACGACCACCCGCACCGGGCCGGCCCCGGCGTCGTCCGCCCGCGGGTGGGCCAGGCGGCGCAGCACGGCCAGCCGCCGGCCGACCGTGTCGCTGCGCGGGGAGAGCCGCTCGTGCGGCAGCGTCTCCCACGCGGGGTACTCCGCCACGGCGTCCGGCGGCAGCAGCGAGCGCAGGGCCGCCACGAGGTCCTCGGCCTCCCGGCCGGTGGCGGTCACCGCGAGCACGGTGCGCCCGGCGCTGGCGGCCAGCGCGGCGATCGCCAGCGGGCGGGCCGCTGGGGGACCCACCAGGTCCACCTGCGGCCGGGCCCCGGAGCGGGCGGCCTCCACCGCCTCGGCAAGGGCGGCGTCCTCGACGACGGCGTCGACCAGACCGTTCAGACTCATCAGGATTCCGTCCCAGGAGAAAAGCCGACTGACAGCAGCACAGCGGACAACCCCGCACACCCTACGGACCGCCGCGGGCGGCCCGACGGCGCCCCCGCACCGCACCCGCCGCGCCCGGCGCGCGCAGGACGAACAGCGCCGTCCGCCCGCCCCTCGGGGCACCGATCCCCCGCCCCGGGGCAACGCGAACCGCCCGACACGTGTCACGGGCCGGGGTCCCTCCAGCGTACGACGTACCAGTGACGCGCACCGCCACACCGCCCCGGTACGGGCCGATACGTCCCTTTCCGCTGTTAAGTTGCGATCTTGGCCGGGTCCACCCGGGACCCCGGGCGAGCCGAGGAAGGTGGCGGCCTTGCAGGAGGAACAGGGGAAGCGGACCTCGCGCCGCCGCGGCTGGGTGGCGGCGGTCGCCGCGCTCGCCGCGGGCGCGCTGTCCTGCGCCGGTCTGGCGCAGGCGGCGCCGGGCGGCGGAGCGGTCGGCGGAGCCGTGCGCGCCGGCACGGAGGCCATGAGGGCGGGCGCGCTCCAGCGGGACTTCACCCGCGCGGCGGAGGAGTTCCACGTGCCCGCGGGTGTACTGATGGCGGTGGCCTACCAGCAGGGCCGGTGGGACGCGCACGGCGGCAGCCCGAGCACCACCGGCAACTACAACGTGATGGGCCTGACCCACGTGGACGACGCGGCGCTGCGGGTCGCGCACGCCGTGGAGACCGACCAGCGCGGCGCCGAGGCGCCCACCACCGGGGGAAAGGCACGCACGGCCTCCCCGGCTCGCGACGCCCACGCCCACGCCCGCCCCACGGACCGGGTCCGCCCCGCCCCCCGCACCGCCACCACGGGCAAGGCCGACGCCAAGAAGCCCACGGACGCCACGGACGCCGCCGACACCTCGGACGCCACGGAGACCGCGGAGACCGCGGAGACCGCCGCCTACCGCACACTGGACGCCGCCGCGGCCCTGACGCACGCCACGCGGGCCCAGTTGCGCACCGACAGCGGCCAGAGCGTCCGCGGCGGCGCCGCGCTGCTCGCCCAGTACGAGAAGCAGCTCACCGGCAAGCTGCCCGCCGACCCCGGCGCCTGGTACGCCGCCGTCGCCAAGTTCAGCCAGTCCACCGACGCCCAGGGCGCGGCCCAGTACGCCGACCGCGTCTACGCCACCCTCAGGGCCGGCGCCACCCGCACCACCGACACCGGCCAGAAGATCGCCCTCGCCCCCGAGCCGACCGTCATCCCCGAGGTCGCCGGCCTCCGCGACCTCGGCCTGGTCTCGGCCGACGAGGACGCCCGGGCCCGCGTCAAGGACGGCGGCCCGGCCGGCGGGAGCACGGCGGCCGCGGCCCCCACCCCGGAGTGCCCCTCCGGCCTGACCTGCAACTTCGTCCCGGCCGCGTACAAGCAGAACGACCCGAAGGACAAGTCGAAGTACGGTAACTACGACCTCGCGAACCGCCCCGCCGACGGCAACGCCGTCCAGTACATCGTCATCCACGACACCGAGGGCAGCTACAGCGGCTCGATCAGCGAGTTCCAGGACTCGACGGCCCTGGCCAGCCCGCACTACCTGGTGCGCTCCTCCGACGGCCTGGTGACGCAGCTCGTCGAGACCAAGAACGTGGCCTGGCACGCCGGCAACTACTACGTCAACACCCATTCGGTGGGCATCGAGCACGAGGGCATCGCCATCTCGGGCGCCTCCTGGTACACCGAGTCGCTCTACCAGTCCTCCGCCGCCCTGGTGCGCTACCTGGCCGCGCGCTTCGGCGTACCGCTGGACCGGCAGCACGTCATCGGCCACGACGACGTGCCCGCCCCCCAGACCGCCCAGATCTCCGGCATGCACTGGGACCCGGGCCCGTACTGGAACTGGTCGCACTACATGGACCTGCTCGGCGCCCCGATCAGCGGCGGCCAGACGCCCGTGGCCGGCGGCACGCTCACCATCGACCCGCCCTTCACCTCGGCGAACCAGCCCGCGCTCACCGGCTGCACCCGCTCCTGCAAGGCGCAGCCGACCAGCTTCGTGTACCTGCGCACCTCGCCGTCCGCCACCGCGCCCCTGATCAAGGACGCGGTGATGCACGCCCAGGGCGCCTCCGACGGCACCACGCAGGCCGCCGACGTCACCGACAAGGCCGTCGCCGGCCAGACCTTCGTCGTCGCCGAGGTCCAGGGCGACTGGACGGCGATCTGGTACGGCGGCCAGAAGGCGTGGTTCTCCAACCCCGGCGGGCAGTTCGCGAAGGCGGGCACCACGGCGGCGCGGGTGGTCGCGCCCAAGGGCAGCGCCGCCGTCCCGGTCTACGGCCGCGCCTACCCCGAGGCGTCCGCGTACCCCGCGGTCATCTCCGCGGTGGCCAAGAAGGCCAACCAGATCGTCGGCCCGCTCGGCTACACGTTCCCGGCCGGCCAGGCGTACGCCGCCGGCGACGCCGTCACCAGCGACTACTTCTACGCCGAGAACATCGACCAGAGCGCGCCCGGCGACCAGACCCGGGTGGTCGGCACCACCGTCTACTACCCGATCCGGTTCAACCACCGCATCGCCTTCGTCCGGGCCGACGACGTCACCGAATCCGCGGCGGCCGTCCCGTCGGCCGAAGCCCCGGCGCCGGACGGAGCGGCCAAAGGCGGCTGAGGCCGCCACCCGATCCCGCGGCCCCGGGCGGCCGCCACCCGGTCCCAACCGGGCATCCCCGGGGACGGGTACGCACGACGGCCCCGGAGGCACGCGGAGCGCGCTTCCGGGGCCGTCGGTGCGACGGGACCGCCCGGGGGTCAGTCGGTCGCGATGGCGTTCAGGATGTTCATCCGCCCGGCCCGGAAGGCCGGCAGCAGCGCGGCCAGCAGGCCGACCACCGCAGAGCCGATGAAGACCGAGATGATCGTGCTCCACGGGATCTGGAGGACGCCCAGACCCTGCGAGGCGAGCACCTTCTGACCGGTCGTGCCCCAGGCCATGCCGAGGCCGAGGCCGACCACGGCGCCGAAGAGGGCGATGACCACCGACTCCAGCCGGATCATCCGGCGCATCTGACGACGCGACAGGCCGATCGCCCGCAGCAGGCCGATCTCCCGCGTGCGTTCCACCACCGACAGGGCGAGGGTGTTCACCACGCCGAGGACGGCGACGATGATCGCGAGGCCCAGCAGCGCGTAGATCAGGTAGAGCAGCTGGTTGATCTGCTTCTTCACCAGGACCTTGTAGTCGGCCTGGTTGCGCACCTTCACCTGCGGGTAGTCGGCGACGGACGCCTTGAGCGCGGCGTACACCTCCTTCGCCTTGCCGGGCTGCGCCTGGCCGAAGAGGTTGATGTCACCGGGCATCTTGCCCGCCGGCAGGTACTTCCGGGCGGTGTCGATGTTGGTGAACCAGGTGCCGTGCTCGATCTCGGTGTCGTCGCTGGTGACGGCGGCGATCTTGAGCTTGGCGGTGGATCCGCCGACCATCGCGACGCTCAGCTCGTCGCCCAGCTTGAGGTGGTTCGCCTTCGCGACGCTCTCGGGCACCGACAGGGCGTCCGGACCGTAGGCGTCGGCCAGGTTGCCCTGCGTCGTCTTCAGCGTCACGTCCTTGGTGTAGGTGGCGCTGGCGGCGGCGATGCGCTGCTTGATGAGCTTGCCCGAGGGGAGGGTGATCCGGGCGTTGACGATCGTGTAGTCGGTGAAGTGCTCGATGCCGCTGACCGACTTCAGTGCCTTCTCCTCCGTGGGGGTGAAGGGCTGCGAGCCGCCGCCGACCTGGAGGACGAAGTCGGCACCGACGGACTTGTCGAGCTGGTCGTTGGCGGAGGCCACCATCGACGAGCCGATCACCGACAGGCCGGCGACCAGCGCCAGGCCGATCATCAGCGCGGAGGCGGTGGCACCGGTACGGCGCGGGTTGCGCAGCGCGTTGCGCTCCGCGAGGCGGCCGACGGGCCCGAAGAACCGCAGCAGCACCACGCTCACGCCGCGGACGATCACACCGGCCAGCAGCGGGCCGACGATCACGAAGCCGATCAGGGTGAGCAGCACGCCGAAGCCCAGCAGGCTGCCGCCGGTGGACGCCTTGTCCGCCTTGGCGGCGCCGACCAGGGCGAAGGCGCCCGCGGCGCTCACCACCACGCCGATCGCGGCGCGGATCCTGCCCGCCTTGGCGTCGCCGGGGGTTCCGGCGTCGCGCAGCGCGGCCATCGGCGAGATCTTCCCGGCCCGGCGGGCGGGGATGTAGGCGGCCAGCACGGTGACGATCACTCCGAGCACCAGGCCCACGATCGGCGTGGTGGCCTTGATGGTGAGCATCGAGGTGTCGAGTTCCAGGCCCGCCTTGGAGATCAGCTTCATCAGGCCGACGGCCAGTCCGATGCCGCCGCCGATGCCGAGCGCGGAGCCGATCACGCCGAGCATGACGGCCTCGATGAGCACCGACCGGTTGACCTGCCGCCTGCTGGAGCCGAGGGCTCGCATCAGGCCGATCTCCCGGGTGCGCTGGGCGACCAGCATGGAGAAGGTGTTGACGATCAGGAAGACGCCGACCAGCACGGCGATGCCCGCGAAGCCGAGCATCGCGTACTTGATGAAGTTCAGGAACCCGCCGAGGGAGTCCTGCTCCTCCTTCTTGGTCTCCTCCGCCGTGTGGACGGTGTAGCCGGAGCCGATCGCCGCCTTCACGCTGGACTTGAGCTGGTCGTCGGTGACGCCCTTGGCCGCGGTCAGGCCGTAGCCGGTGTACTCGGAGGTGGTGCCGAGCAGCTTCTCCTGCGCGGTGGTGGTGTCGATGTAGAGCACCGCCGCACCGGGGTTGGTGGTCTTGAAGGTGACGATGCCGGAGATGGTCAGGTCGAAGTCGCCGGGAGCGGCGATGAACCGGAGCCGGTCACCGATCTTCAGGTGGTGCTTGTCGGCCGTGTCGGCGTCGACGACCGTCTGCGCCGGCCCATTGGGGAGGCTGCCCGAGGAGAGCTCGACGGCCTTCCCCTCGGTCGGGTCCCAGTTGCTGACGACGGTCGGGGCGCCGCTGTCCGGGCTGATGCTCTTGTTGTGGGAGTCGGCGACCGTGACGTACGTGCTGGTGATGTCGGGGTAGGAGGAGGCGACGCCGGGCACCTTCGCCAGGGTGCTCTGCAGCGTGGCCGGCACCATGTCCGGCAGGCCGGTGGCCTGGGCGTCGTCGACCGTCTTGGCGCTGATGGTGACGTCGGAGGCGGTGGAGCCGAACAGCCGGTTGAACGTGGCGGTCATGGTGTCGGTGAGCACCAGGGTGCCGCACACGAAGGCGACCGAGAGCAGGACGGCGATCCCGGAGAGCGCCATCCGCCCCTTGTGCGCGAAGAAGCTGCGCACCGATGCCTTGAGGACGGTCACGAGGTCCTCCCGCGACCGTCGAAGGACTTCATGCGCTCCAGCACGGACTCGGCGGTCGGGTTGTCCATCTCGTCGACGATCTGGCCGTCGGCGAGGTAGAGCACCCGGTCGGAGTAGGAGGCGGCGACGGGGTCGTGGGTGACCATGACGATGGTCTGGCCGAGATCGTCGACGGAGCGGCGCAGGAAGCCGAGCACCTCGGCGCCGGCCCGCGAGTCGAGGTTTCCGGTCGGCTCGTCACCGAAGATGATCTCCGGGCGGGCGGCCAGGGCACGGGCCACCGCGACACGCTGCTGCTGACCACCCGACAGCTGGGTCGGGCGGTGCTTGAGCCGCTCGCCCAGGCCGACGGTCTCGACCACCCGGTCCATCCACTCCTTGTCGACCTTCCGACCGGCGATGTCCATGGGGAGGGTGATGTTCTCCACGGCGTTGAGCGTCGGCAGCAGGTTGAACGACTGGAAGATGAAGCCGATCTTGTCGCGGCGCAGCTTGGTGAGCTTCTTGTCCTTGAGCGAGCTGATCTCGGTGTCGCCGATCCAGATCCGGCCCTCGCTGACGGTGTCGAGCCCGGCCAGGCAGTGCATCAGCGTGGACTTGCCGGAGCCGGACGGGCCCATGATCGCGGTGAAGCGGCCGCGGGCGATGTCCACGTCCACGTTGTCCAGCGCGAGCACCCGGGTCTCACCGATGCCGTACGCCTTGGTCACGGCACGGCCGGCAGCGGCAACGGCCGAGCGTTCTCCACTGCCCCCGGCTGGGGCATCCGTCATCGCCGTCGTCACTTCAGTCTCCCGTTGGTCGTTTGTCGTGTGCGTGGTGGTAGCGGACGGGGGGTCCCGCCGTCTACCCAGACTCTTCCGGAACCGGTGAACCCGCACCATGGGGCAGGGCGCCGTCTCCGGGGTGGGGGTAGCCCCACCCCGGCACGGGATGGTTCGTCGCCCCTGTACGACCCTACGGATTCCCCGAACAGACAACGTCATCCGCCGGTACGAACCGGCTGTCCCCGGAAATAGGTATCTCCCCCTAGGGGTTGGGCTCCTCGGGCCGAATTCCGCCGCCAGGGTAGCGGCCGACGGCGCGAACATGTCGTGTACGCGAGGTGTCCGTCACGGGGAGGCAGCGGCCCGCGCGGGTCAGTTCACGGTGAGGCGGACCGGCAGGACCCCGCCGACCAGGGCGGACAGCGCGGCGTCGAGGTTCCCGCCCGCGTACCAGTCGCCGGTGTGGTCGATGGCGTAGACCCGGCCCCGCGCGTCCATGGCGAGCAGGGCGCCGGAGCCGGACTCCGTGCCCACCGGGCTGACCTCCGTCTCCAGGGCGCGTCCCAGGTCTGCGCAGGTACGGGCCAGGTGCAGGCCGTGCAGGGGGTCGATGACGACGGCGCTCGGGGCGATCTGCCGCCCGGGCGCGGAGGCGGTGACGGTCAGGCCGCCGAACTCCGCCCACGCCTCCACCACGGCGGGGAAGACGGCGTGCCGGTGCCCGCCGGGCGACTCGTGGCCGCGCAGCCGGTCCGCCCACTCCTCGGCCTGCATGATGTTCCAGCGCCCCGGCCGCCAGCCGGCCGCCCGCAGCGCCGCGTCGACGCCGGCCGGGAACCGGGTGCCGCCCGCCATCCGGGCGTTCACGCGCCGTCCTCGGCCGGGTCGACGGGACGTACCCCGAAGTGCGCGAGCAGGGGCGCGCAGGAGCGGCACGGCGGGACGTAGGTGCCGTGCGCCGGGTCGCCGTCCTCCCTGATGCGGCGCGCGGTGATCTTCGCGCCGCGCAGCGCCTTGCGTGCCTCGCCCTGGGTGAGGGGGCGGCGCGAGGCGCGTTTGCCGCGGCCGGCCTCCACCGCGTACAGATGGCGTGAAATGAGCACCGCCTCGGGGCAGCGTCCGGTGAACCGTTCGCGCTGCGCGACCGGCAGCGCGTCCAGGAAGTCCCGCACGATCGGGTGGAGCGGGGGCGGCTGGTCACCTTTGGCGCCGGTGCAGGTCAGCACCTCGTCACGGATGGACAGCGCGGCCGCGACGGCGGGCAGGATGCCGTCCCTGCGATGCCGCAGGGCGGGCGGACCCGCGGAGTCGGGCGGGGCGCTCCAGCTCAGCCGGGGGTCGGCGGTCCCCGCCGCCGACAGGTGAGTTGTCATGTTTCAGGTGCTTCCCTCCATGCCGCCCGCAGGCGCGGGCGCTCCCCCGTATGGCGATCAGAGTGCCAAACGCGCCATTGGATGGGGAAGCGAAACGGGACCCGCCTACCGTTCTGTGCGGGCTATGTCACCGTCCTGTGACGTTACTTCGGTGGGATGAGCACAGTACGCGCACAACCGCCGTTCGCCGTAGGCGGGCCGGTGGGCGCCACAGGGTCCGCACAGGGTGCGGCGGCGCCATTTACGGCGGGTGGACGGTGCCGCGACGATCGAGGTCCGGCCCCCGCGACCGCGGACCCCCCACACGGCCGGAAGGGAATGTGACGCCATGCGCAACTCCCGTGTCGCCGCCGCCGCACTGCTACCGACGCTGCTCCTCGCGGCGGCCTGCTCCGCCCACTCCTCCGGCGGGAAGGCGGACGCGGACGGTCCGCCCTCCCCCTCCTCCGTGTTCGCCGGCAAGGCGCCGCTCAGCCTCGCCCAGTTGAGCCGCGCGCTGGTCACCGACAACGACGTGCCCGGCTGGGTGGTGCAGATGTCGCAGACCGACGACGGCGTGGCGACCACCGCGCCCGAGGAGTTCGACCCCGACGACCTCGGCGCCCAGGGCGACACCGACGCGCAGTCCGTGCTCGTCGCCAGCCCCGCCGACTGCCAGCCGCTGGCGGACGTCACCAGCACGCGCCCGCTGATCCACCGGATGGCCTCCGTGGGCGCCGCCTTCGCGCGCACCAGCGACTCGGGCACGGCGCCGCCCACCCAGATCAACCAGATGCTGATCGCCAGTCACGCGCCCGGCGACGCGCAGAAGGTGATGGACGGGATCCGGTCGGCGCTCGGTTCGTGCGCGTCCTTCGACGGCAGGGACTCCGGAGGCGCGGTCACCCCCTTCACCATCAGAAAGGGGCCTGCGGTCGAGGTCGGCGACGCGTCGGTGTCGTACGTCATGACCGACACCGCCGACAAGAAGACGGGCGCGGCCCTGGTGACGGTGGTCCGCACCGGCGACACGATCGCGTCCTACATCTCCATGCACTCCAAGGGCGGCGCGGGCGACGTGCCGCTGGAGATCGCGCGCAAGGAGGACCAGAAGCTGCGGGCGGCGCTGGCCGCGCGCAGGTGACGGCGTGCGGGCCGGCCCGGTGCCGTAGAGTCGCGCGGCAGCGGGCCGCCGCCCGCGGGGACCCGGGCGCGAGCCCGGACGCGCTCCCCCGCCCGGGGCGCCGCGGCCGCGGCGGAGACCGGGCACGCTCACGACACAGGGGAACTCACCGATGCGCATACGTGGACGCCGACTCGCCGGCCGCGGCCCGGCCCTGCCCGCGGCCGCCGTTCTGGTGCCCGTGCTCGCCCTGACCGCCGCCTGCGGCGGGAGCGGGCACGGCAGTGCGCCCGCCCCGAAGGACGGAGTACTCCCGGCCGCCGCGCTCGGCCACGCGCTGCTCACCTCGAAGGACGTCCCCCGCGTGCAGGTGGTGCCGGCGAGTCCCAAGGTCCGGCTCTTCGGCGGGGCGCAGAAGATCGACACCCCGGCCTGCGCGCCGGTGGCCGACCAGTGGAGCAGCACGCCCGCGCACGCGCGCCACGCCTACGCGGGCGCGATGGTCACCGACACCGCCGCCAAGGACGCGAAGGCCAAGACGATCACACTGGAGGTCGTCGCCTCCTACAAGCCGGGCGAGGCCGAGTCCGTGCTCGACGCGCTGGCCGGGGCCCTGAAGACCTGTCACGGCTACCGGACGACCCGCAACGGCGCCACGACCGCGTTCACCGTGAAGGCCGTGGCGGCCCCCGGCGACAGCCTGGGCGACCAGCAGGTCGCCTACACCGTCACCGACGCCGCGGCGGGCGCCGCCAGCGCCGTCCTGGTCACCGTGGTCCGGGCGGGGAACGCCACCGCGGCCTACGAGACGGTCCGCGCCGACCACGGACCGCCCGCGCTGCGGCCGGCGATCCCGCGCAAGCAGACGGACCGGCTCCGCTCGGCCGGGTCCGGCGGCTGAGGCCGGAGCCTGGGCAGGACACGGGGCTGGAGCCGGAGCCCGGAACGCCCTACCAGGACGGCGGGGGAAGCGCGCGCGGGCCCCGGTGAAGCCGCTGGTGGGGCCGCGTGACAATTCGGCGGCGATCCGGTGGCCGAAGTTGTCCACAGGGTCGGGACCGGGGCGGACGCGTGAACGGCCGCACCCCCTAGGCTGTCGTCAACAGCTCGGACGCAGCAGGGGGCAACAGCCATGACGACAGGCCGGCAAGGACTGGGAGCACCTCCCGGGCCCGGAGCCGCGGGACAGTCCGCGCCGCCGAACGCGGCCTACGCCGGACAGGTCGTGCACTTCCCCGACCCGGTGCGCGCCGCCCGCCACCCGCAGGGCGTGTGGGTCGACGACGCCGGCTACCCGGACTTCGCGCCCTACGCCCGCGCGGCCGCGGAGATCGCCGAGCCCCCGGAGGGCTTCGGCGTGGACGAACTTCGCCTGACCGACTACGTGTCGGCCAACGCGGCGCTGCACGCGGCCGGCCACGAGCTGTGGGGAAGCCTGCCCCCGGTCGCGACCCCGCACGGCTGGACGTGGCACCACGTGCGCGGCACCCGGCGGCTGGAGTTGATCCCGGTCGAGGTCAAGTCGCTGCTGCGGCACCACGGCGGACTGGCCACCTCGGTCGCCGACCACGTCAAGCGCGGCACCCGCCCGCTCCAGGAGACCCGCCCGGTGCACTTCGGGCTGCCCAAGGAAGCGGTGTCCGTCACCGAGCAGCAGGTGTGCGACGTGGAGGAGGAGCTCGGCTACCGGCTGCCCGGCTCCTACCGCACCTTCCTCAAGGCGGCCGGCGGCTGCGCGCCCAGGGGCGTGGCACTCGACCCGCAGCTCGGACTGCTGGTCGACCAGCCCTTCTTCTCCGTGCGGGACGAGGCGGCGGTCAACGACCTGGTGTACGTGAACAAGTGCCTGCGCGACCACCTGACGAAGGAGTACCTCGCCGTCGGGTACGTGCAGGGCGGCGTGCTGGCGGTCCGGGTCAAGGGCGAGGGCAGCGGCTCGGTCTGGTTCTGCGCCTATGACGACGTGCGCGACGGCGACCGCTGGGACACCCCGGCCGCCCGGGTCGCGGACCTGCTGCTGCCGTGCGGCGACACGCTCGACGACTTCCTGCTGCGGCTGGCCGGGAACCCGCCGGAGCTGGAGACGGTCGCGAACCTGATGGTCGACGGCGGCTTCGCCACCGCCGTGCCGGTGGAGGGGTGAGGCAGGCGATGGTCACTTTCGCACAGGCGCAGGAGCGCGCGGAGCGCTGGATCAACGCGGACGTCCCCGGGTACCAGTCCCGGGAGGTCAAGGTCCGCGAGTTCGACCTCGGCTTCGTCGTGTGGTCCGAGCCCAGGGACGGCGGCCCGTCCTCCGACGACGGCGGCTCGGTGCGGGTCGTCATCGCCCGCGACAGCGGTGAGGCCACCTTGTGGCCCGGCCTGCCCGTCGGCGAGCTGATCCGCCGCTACGAGGAGGAGTACGGCGCCGGTCCGGTCGACGCGGTCCCCGAACCCCCGCAGCGGCTCGACCTGGAGGCGACCTCCTTCCTGCTGAGCCCGCCGCAGTGGCTCCAGGACGCGGCGGACCGGATGGGCATCCCGGACCGGCGCTCGTCCACCTCGGGCGGGAACTCCGCCACCTTCGGCCGGAGCGCGCCCGGGTTCGGCGGCGGCTGGTCCGGCTCGGGCGACGACTCACCGGCCTCCCCCTCTTCCTCCCCCCCGGCCGGGATCCCGGAGCAGGCCTCCGCGTCCACGGGCTCGGGCGGCATCGACTACCGGCGGCCCGGGGACACCGGTGGCGCGGTCCCGGGCGGCGCCGAGGGGCAGTCCGCGGCGGCTCCGGCCGACACGGGCCCGGGCTCCCTGGCGGCCGACGCGGCGGGGGCGGTGTCCGGCACCGGGGAAGGGTCCGGGCGGGACGCCGGGACCGCTGACGCGGCCCCCTCCTCCGGCCCGGCCGACGCCTCGGGAGCTTCGGGTGCCGACTACTCCCTGGGGGCGGCCTCCCCTGGGCCCTCGGGTGCGTCGGGTTCCCCCGCTTCCTCCGAGTCCGCCGGCCCGGCCGACTCCTCCGCCGGCTCAGCCGCCGGCTCCCCCTCCCTGGGCAGGATCGACTACCGGCGGCCGACCGCTCCGGAGGCCCCCGCCGCCCCGGCCGCACCGGCCGCCCCCACCGCGCAGGCGTCCTCGGGCAGCGGGAGCTGGGCCGGGAAGACGGTGAGCGACTCCGGCGAGGGCCAGTCCGTCGCGGTGCCGGCCACCGTCTTCGCGCCGCCGATCAGCGACGTGGACCTGCCGCAGGAGCCACCCCGGGGCGCCGACGCGCCGACCGAGCTGATGCCGGGCGGGAGTTCGCTGCCCCGGACGATGCTCACGCCGCAGCAGGGCGAGCCCCCGGCCGCGCCACCGCGGCCGGGCGTGCCGTACACCATGGGCGGCTCGCCGTACCCGGCGCCGTCCGGCCCGTCCGTGCCGCTGCCGCCGCCGGTGGGCGCGGGCGGATCGGGAGTCGCGGACCTGGCCGCCGCGCGCGCCGCCCGGGAGGGCATGCCGCCCGCTCCCGGCGGTGACGTCCCGCCGCCCCCGCCGTACGCGGGCACGCCTCCGCCCGGCGCGGGCAACCCGCCCCCGCCGTACGCGGGCACACCCGGCCCCGGCGACCCGCACTACGCCGCCACCATGCTGGCCGGACCGACCGGACCCCCGCCGCCGCCGGGAGCCGGCACTCCCCCGCCGGGCCCCGGAGCCCCTCCGCCGCCCCCGCCGTACGGCGGCGCGCCCCAGCCCGGCCCGGGCAACCCGCCCCCGCCGTACGCGGGCACACCCGGCCCCGGCGACCCGCACTACGCCGCCACCATGCTGGCCGGACCGACCGGACCCCCGCCGCCGCCGGGAGCCGGCACTCCCCCGCCGGGTGCGGGCGCGCCCCCGCAGGGACCGGGCAGCCCGCACTACGCGGCGACGATGCTGGCGGGTCCGATCGGAACCCCGCCGGGCGCCGGCGGCCCGCAGCCTCCGCCGCCCCCACCCGGAGTCGGCACCCCGCCGCCGGGCCAGGGCACCCCGCCCCCGCCGCAGGGCAACGACCCGCACTACGCGGCGACGATGCTCGCCGGTCCGACGGTGCCCCCGCCGGGTCCGGCCGGAGCGGCGATGCCGCCGCCCCCGCCGCCCGCGTACGGCTACCCGCAGGGCGGTTCCGTGCCGACGGTGGGACCCGGCTACATGGCCGTGCTCCGCTACCGGGGCCAGGACGGCAGCGAGCAGCAGCTGATCCGGCGGTCGGCGCCGGGCACGCCGCACCCGGAGTGGCAGATCCTGCACGAGCTGCGCTCGCTGGGGGTCGGCCCGGACCAGGTGCTGGAGCTCCACACCGAGCTGGAGTCGTGCGACCTGCCGGGCGGCTACTGCACGCGGATGATCCGCGAGACGTGGCCGCAGGTGCGGATCAGCCACACCGCTCCCTACGGCCGGGACCACGCGAGCCGCCGGCAGGGCGTGCAGCACCTGCTCACGCACCAGGGCGAGCTGCACCAGGTCGCGGGCGCGCCCGCCCGGCCGCAGCCGCAGCGGGTGCCGATGCCGGACCCGCACGGCGTGCTGCGGGTGCCGCCGGTGGGGCTGGACGTGATCGGGCAGGAGCTCGCGGGCGCGTTCGGCCCGCAGGGCGTCTTCCGGTTCGACCAGCGGGCGGTGTCGCGGCAGGGCGTGCCGGACATCGTCGCCCAGACGCTGGTGTGGTCGGGGCTGCCGGTGGACTTCGGCCCGTTCTTCTGGGCGCAGGCCCAGCCGGGCCAGCCGGTGCCGACGCTCGCCGAACTGGCGGCCCAGCGCGGTGTCCAGCCCTCACCGGACTCGGGCTCGTACCTGGTGATGGGCAACGACTTCGGGCGCCAGCTGTGCGTCCAGTACGGCACGGCGCACATCGTGGCGGTGCCTCTGGAGGCAGGTCCCGGCGGGCAGCCGGTGCCGCCGCAGTTCGTGAACTCCAGCCTGCCGGAGTTCGCCCGCTGCCTGGCGCTGCTGGGCCGGATGTGGCGGCTGCGGATCGGGCTGACCCCGGAGCAGGCCGGGCGCTGGACGGTCGACTTCCAGGCGCAGTTGGCGGCGCAGGACCCGGCGGCCATCGCCTCGCCGGACAACTGGTGGTCGGTGCTGATCGAGCAGATGTGGGACGGGCTCCTGTAGGAGGCCGGCGCGGCGGAAGGCCGCGCGGTGCGGGACCGGTTCGAACGGGCCGGGCGGAAGGAGTGCCTTCCGCCCGGCCCGTCCGTGTTCGCGCATGGTCCGGGGTAGAAGACCGTCGGAGTGTCGGCGCTCGTACAATTCGGACATACGCGATAAATGGACAATACGGAACGGCCCGACAGCGAGGGGCAGTGGCCATGAGCAGTGAGACGACCGCATCGAGGGCGGCCCGGGGGCGGTTCGGCGCGGGGCGCGGCCGCGGCTACCGCCCCGAGCAGGTGGACCGCTTCCTGGACGAGCTGTCCGAGGACCGGGACGCGGCCTGGGAGCGGGCGGCCCGGCTGACCGTGCTCGCCAACGAGATGGACGCGGAGTGCGAGGAACTGCGGCGGCAGGTCGAGGCGCTGGGCCCGGTCTCCTTCGCCGCGCTCGGGCCGGGCGCGCAGGAACTGCTGAAGCTGGTCGAGGACGAGGCGGCGGCGGTACGGGAGCGGGCCGAGGTCGAGGCGCAGTACGCCCGGGACGCCGCCGAGACCGCCCGCCGCACCCTCCAGGACGAGGCCCGCGCGGCGGCGTCGGCCAGGCTGGCCGCCGCGGAGGACCATGCGCAGGGGGTGCTCGACGAGGCGTGCGGCCGCGCCGCGGACATCCTCGGCACCGCCCGCGCGGAGGCCGACGCCGTCCGCGGGGAGGCCGGCACCGCGCTCGAGGCCATGCGGCAGCACGTCGACCGGAGCATGGCCGAGGTCGAGTCCGAGCAGCGCGAACGCCTGGAGAACCTGGAGCACGAACTCGCCGAGCGGCAGGCCGGGGTAGACAGCCGGCTCGCCGACCTGCTGGCCGCCGCCGAGCGCAGGCTGGAGGAGGCGCACCGCGAGCGGGCCGAGGCCGAGGAGTTCCTGCGCAGCCGGCAGGCCGAGGCCGAGGCGCGGGCCGGCGCGCTGCTGTCCGAGGCCCGGGTGCACGAGGAGCGGGTCCGCCGCGACGCCGAGCGCGTCCTGCGCGAGCACGAGGAACACCGCGACCAGGTGCGCGCCCACCTCGCCCACATCCGCGCCACCCTCGCCACGCTCACCGGCTCCCCCGCCCGCAACCGCCCCCCGGAGCAGAACCCCGGCCAGTTCTCCTGACCCGCCCCACGCCGCCGGCACCCACCCCGCCGCCCGCACCAGCCCCGCCGTACATCGGCGCCGAACCGTCGCCGCAGTACCCGGGCCCCGCCCGAAACGAGCCGAGCCGAGCCGAGCCACCGGCACACGCACCTGCCCCGAAAACGTCGACGCCGACCCGTGAGCCCCCGGGCCCCGGAACCTGCCGCCCGCC
The DNA here is from genome assembly GCA_963756705.1 of uncultured Actinomycetota bacterium. GTDB lineage: Bacteria > Actinomycetota > Actinomycetes > Streptomycetales > Streptomycetaceae > Actinacidiphila. The sequence continues at coordinate 942,293 of CAVWOS010000016.1, forward strand.
GGTACGGCCCGCTCAGACCGCCGCCTGCAACGGCACCATCGCCGAGACGCGGAACCCGCCGTCCGGCGTGTGCCCGGCGGCGAAGCCGCCGCCGTGGGCGGTGACGCGCTCGCGCATGCCGACCAGCCCGTGTCCGCCGCCGGGCAGCGCCGGGGCGGCGAGGGCCAGGGCACCGGAGGACGGCCCGTTGGTGATGAGGACGGCAACCTCGGCCTCCCGGTAGGCGAGCCTGACCTGCGCCTGCGCACCGGCCGCGTGCTTGCGCACGTTCGTCAGCGCCTCCTGCACCACGCGGTACACGGTGGCCTCGATCCGCCGCCCGCAGGGGCGCGCCTCGCCCTCGACGGCCAGTTCGACCCCCATTCCCGCGGCCTTCGACTCCTGGACGAGTTGCGCGAGTTCGGCCAGGCACGGCCCCTCGTCGAAGACGGCCGCGACCGGAGCGGCCTCGCCGCCGGCCTCCGCCGCCGTGCCCGGCGCCGAGCCGCCCATCCCGCCGACGGCCGCCGCGGGCACGGCCGGGCCCGTCCCGCCCGAGGGCGTGCGCAGCACCCCGAGCATCTGTCGCAGTTCGGTGAGCGCCTGCCGTCCCATGTCCCCCAGCAGTTCGGCGCTCGCCGACGCCTTCTGCGGGTCCTTGAGCGCGACCGCCTTGAGCGCGGCGGCGTGCACGACCATCAGGCTCACCCGGTGGGCGACGACATCGTGCATCTCCCGGGCGATCCGGGCCCGCTCGGCCTCCCGGGCCCGCTCGGCCCGCTCCAGCGCCTTCTCCGCCAGCAGCTCCAGCTCGCGTTCGAGCCCGTCGGCGCGCTCCCGCAGGCTTTCCACCAGCCGCCGTCTGGCCCGTACGTACAGGCCGAGCAGCACCGGCGGCGCGGTGAGCCCGAGCGCCATCAGCACCGAGACGAAGAGGGTGAGCGGCACGGCCATGGAGTTGCCCTGGGAGGAGCCGCGCAGGCTGTTCTCGAAGTTGAGGAAGGCCACCAGCGTGGTGCCGAGGCCGTTCATCGCGGCGAGCGCGGCCGTGATCCGCCGGGGCACCTCGGAGGCGGCGAGCGTGTAGAGGCCGACGAGGGAGAGGATGTACCCCATCTGCGCGGGGGTGATCGCGACCGCGACCAGCACCACCGCGATCGGCCAGCGCCGCCGCAGCAGCAGCACCGCGCCGACCAGCATGCCCACCAGCGCGCCCAGGCCGGCCGGGATCCCGGTCTTGTCGGCGAAGGTGCCGCCCTCGAAGGCGCACTCGACCGCCGACACCGCCGCCAGCGCCGCGTCCAGCAGGAAGCCGCGCCGCCGCGTCCACCACCACCAGCCGGACCGGGGCCGTCCGCCATCCCTCTCGTCCGTTATGCGCACCCCCGTCGTACTCATGCCGACCAGACTAGGCGGTGCGGGGTGCCGCGGATCAGTCCCCGTCCCGGGCCCGTGCCGCACGCCTGCCGCGACCGCCCGCGGCGTCCCCTCCGGCGGGCCCCGGTGTCCGCTTTGTGGGCCAGCCCTCTCACGAAGCGGGCGGCCACCTATCCTGGGAGCCGCCGGACAGCGCGGTCCGCGAGCCTGATAGGCCCCCAGAGTCGCCCATTCCCTGACAAGGAGCCGCACCTGTGAGCAGCGCCGACACGCCCCCGGACAGCAGCACAGCCCTGCGCGCCGACATCCGGCGTCTGGGCGAGCTGCTGGGCGGAACCCTCGTCCGCCAGGAGGGCCAGGAACTCCTCGACCTGGTGGAGAAGGTACGCGCCCTGACCCGCAGCGACGGGGAGGCCGCGGCCGCCCTGCTCGGGGAGACCGACGTGGAGACGGCCGCCAAGCTGGTCCGCGCCTTCTCCACCTACTTCCACCTGGCCAACGTCACCGAGCAGGTGCACCGCGGCCGGGACCTGCGGGCCCGCCGCAGCACCGAGGGCAGCCTGCTCGCCCAGACCGCCGACATGCTCAAGGACGGCGACCAGGAGCACGTGCGCGAGGCCGTCGCCAACCTCAACGTGCGGCCGGTGTTCACCGCCCACCCCACCGAGGCCGCCCGCCGCTCGGTGCTGAACAAGCTGCGCCGGATCGCCGAGCAGCTGGAGGCCGGGCACGACACCGGCGAGCACACCTCCGCCGGCGACCGGCGCCGGGCAGACCTGCGGCTGGCCGAGAACATCGACCTGCTGTGGCAGACCGACGAGCTGCGGGTGGTCCGCCCGGAGCCGGCCGACGAGGCCCGCAACGCGATCTACTACCTGGACGAGCTGCACGCCGGCGCGGTCGGCGACGTCCTGGAGGACCTGGCCGCCGAGCTGGAGCGGGTCGGCGTGCCGCTGCCGGCCCACACCCGCCCGCTGACCTTCGGCACCTGGATCGGCGGCGACCGCGACGGCAACCCGAACGTCACCCCCGAGGTGACCCGGGACGTGCTGATCCTCCAGCACGAGCACGGCATCACCGACGCGCTGGAGCTGGTGGACTTCCTGCGCGGCGCGCTGTCGAACTCGATCCGCAACTCCGGCGCGAGCCAGGAGCTGCTCGACTCGCTCTCGGACGACCTGGTCGCCCTCCCCGAGATCAGCCCGCGCTACAAGCGGCTGAACGCCGAGGAGCCGTACCGGCTGAAGGCCACCTGCGTCCGGCAGAAGCTCGTCAACACCCGCGAGCGGCTGGCGTCGGGCACCCCGCACGTCCCCGGCCGGGACTACCTGGGCACCTCCGGGCTGGTGCGGGACCTCCAGCTGATCCAGGAGTCGCTGCGCGCCCACCGCGGCGGCCTGATCGCCGACGGCCGCACCGACCGCACGATCCGCACGCTGGCCGCCTTCGGCCTCCAGCTGGCGACCATGGACGTCCGCGAGCACGCCGAGGCGCACCACCACGCGCTCGGCCAGCTCTTCGACCGGCTCGGCGAGGAGTCCTGGCGGTACGCGGACATGCCGCGCGAGTACCGCCGCAAGCTGCTCGCCAAGGAGCTGCGCTCGCGCCGCCCGCTGGCCCCGACCCCGGCCCCGCTGGACGCGGCCGGCGCGAAGACCCTCGGCGTCTTCCACACCGTCCGGCAGGCGTTCGAGCGGTTCGGCCCCGAGGTCGTGGAGTCGTACATCATCTCGATGTGCCTGGGCTCGGACGACGTGTTCGCCGCGGCCGTGCTCGCCCGCGAGGCCGGCCTGATCGACCTGCACGCCGGGGTCGCCAAGATCGGCATCGTGCCGCTGCTGGAGACCACCGACGAGCTGAGGATCGCCGACCGCCTGCTGGACGAGATGCTCTCCGACCCCTCCTACCGGCGCCTGGTGTCGCTGCGCGGGGACGTCCAGGAGGTCATGCTCGGCTACTCCGACTCCTCGAAGTTCGGCGGCATCACCACCTCGCAGTGGGAGATCCACCGCGCCCAGCGCCGACTGCGCGACGTCGCCCACCGGCACGGGGTGCGGCTGCGGCTCTTCCACGGCCGCGGCGGCACGGTCGGCCGCGGCGGCGGCCCGTCGCACACCGCGATCCTGGCCCAGCCGTGGGGCACCCTGGAGGGCCAGATCAAGGTGACCGAGCAGGGCGAGGTCATCTCCGACAAGTACCTGATCCCCTCGCTGGCCCGGGAGAACCTGGAGCTGACGGTCGCGGCCACCCTCCAGGCGTCCGCCCTGCACACCCGGCCCCGGCAGTCGGAGGAGGCGCTGGCCCGCTGGGACGCGGCCATGGACGTGGTCTCCGACGCCGCCCACACCGCCTACCGCCGGCTGGTCGAGGACCCGGACCTGCCCGCGTACTTCTTCGCCTCGACGCCGGTCGACCAGCTCGCCGAGCTGCACCTGGGCTCGCGCCCCTCGCGCCGCCCGGACTCCGGGGCCGGGCTGGACGGCCTGCGGGCGATCCCGTGGGTGTTCGGCTGGACCCAGTCCCGGCAGATCGTGCCCGGCTGGTTCGGCGTCGGCTCGGGCCTGCGGGCCGCCCGCGAGGCGGGCCTGGACGGGGTCCTGGACGAGGCGTTCGGCGAGTGGCACTTCTTCCGCAACTTCCTGTCGAACGTCGAGATGACGCTCGCCAAGACCGACCTGCGGATCGCCCGCCACTACGTGGACACGCTCGTGCCCGACGACCTCAAGCACGTGTTCGCCACCATCGAGGCGGAGCACGAGCTGACCGTCCAGGAGGTGCTGCGGCTGACCGGCGAGTCCGAACTGCTCGCGGGCAGCCCGGTGCTGGCGCAGACCTTCCACATCCGCGATCAGTACCTCGACCCGATCTCCTACCTCCAGGTCACGCTGCTGGCCCGGCAGCGGGAGGCCGCGGCCCGCGGGGAGACGCCCGACCCGCTGCTGTCGCGGGCGCTGCTGCTGACCGTCAACGGCGTGGCGGCCGGCCTGCGCAACACCGGCTGAGGCGGCCGCGCGCCACCTTCGCGCACGCGCGGCGGGAGGCGGGGGCCACCCTCTCGGCGGATTAGTTCCGCCGAGAGGGCCCCATTCCCTCGCGGAACCTTTACTCTTTCTTTCACGACGCCGGTGGGGGCCGGCGTTGCATCAGGGGGCGAGACGCGCGGGGTCCGGTACCCGGGGGCAGGGACGGCGGTCCTTGGTCCGGGTGCCGGATCCCAAGCGAACCTCACGCCCCGTCGCCACTGGGGGAGTGCCCTGAATCGGGAGTGGTGTCCGTGGGTCGCATCCGCGTTCTCGTCGTCGATGATCACCGCATCTTCGCCGAGTCGCTGGCCGCCGCGCTGGCGGCCGAGCCCGACGTCGACGTGTCGGCGGCGGGCAGCGGAGCCGCCGCCCAGCGGTGTCTGGACCGGGCCGCCACCGACAACCGCCGTTACGACGTCCTGCTGGTGGACGCCGACCTGGGCGCCGGGCCCCGCCCGCCCATGGCACTGGCCGCGGTGCCGCCGCAGACGGCGCCCGCGCTGTCCGCCGCGTCGTCCGCGTCCTTGGCGGGATCCGCCGCGCTCACCGAACCCCGGCCGCTGGACCGGTCCGTGCACGGGCCCGCCGGGCGCTCGCCGGGCCGCGGGCCCGAGCGGGCGGTGGAGCGTCCCCTGGAGCCGCGCGATCCGGTGCTCGACGGACTGGCGCTCGTGGAACGGGTCCGCTCCGCCTACCCGGGCACCCGCACGGTCGTGCTGGCCGAGCGGGACGACCCGGTGCGGGCCGCGCGCGCGATCCAGGCCGGCGCCTCGGGGTGGGTGGCCAAGGACTGCTCGCTGTCCCGCCTGCTGGCGGTCGTCCGGGGTGTGCTGCGGGACGAGACGCACCTGCCGCCCGCGCTGCTGACCGGGGTGCTGCGGGAGTTGACGGCCGCGCGCCGGCACCGCACCGAGAGCGAGCGCCTGGTGGAGTCGCTGACCCCGCGCGAGCAGGAGGTGCTGCGCTGCATGGTGGCCGGCCTCGGCCGCAAGGCGGTCGCCGAACGGCTGTTCCTGTCCCCGCACACCGTCCGCACCCACATGCAGAACGTGCTGGGCAAGCTCGGGGTGCACTCCACGCTCGCGGCCGTCGCGCTGGCCCGCCGGGCCGGGGTGGGCCCGGTGGACGTGCTTCCCTCAGGTGGGGACGTTGTCGAACGGCGCGGTCAGCTGTCGTAGCAGCGCGGCCAGTTCCGCCCGCTCCCGGCCGCTGAGCCGGGCGAGGATGGCCCGTTCCTGGTCGAGCAGCCCGGCCAGCGCCTGGTCGGCCCGGTCCTGGCCCTCGGGGGTGAGGCGGACGAGCACACCGCGCCGGTCGCTCGGGTCGGGCAGCCGCTCCACCAGCCCCTTCTTGGCCAGCCGGTCGATGCGGTTGGTCATCGTGCCCGAGGTGACCAGCGTCTGGGTGAGCAGCTGGCCGGGCGAGAGCTGGTAGGGGGCGCCGGCCCGCCGCAGCGAGGTCAGCACGTCGAACTCCCAGGGCTCCAGGCTGTGCTCGGCGAAGGCGAGCCGGCGGGCCCGGTCCAGATGCCGGGCCAGCCTGCTGACGCGGCTGAGCACCTCAAGCGGTTCCACGTCGAGGTCGGGGCGCTCACGGCGCCATGCAGCGACCAGCCGGTCGACCTCGTCCTCCATGGCGATCAGTGTAATAGGTCTGTCGACATGAAGTCTCTTGACATCAAGATATCTCCGGGGGAGGCTGAAAAGAGAGGGGCGGAAGCGACCCGTGGTCGCCGTCGGCCACCGCGCCGCCCCTCGGTTCGGCAGCGGCTCCGCACCAGCCCAGGGAGTACGAAACGATGCAAGCAGCTCCAACGTGGGACCCACAACAGTATCTGCGCCACTCCACCCACCGCACCCGCCCGTTCCTCGACCTCCTCTCCCGTATCCCCGCGCTGCCCGGCGGCCGGTCGCCCCGGATCGCCGACATGGGCTGCGGCCCCGGCAACGTGACGACGCTGCTGGCCGGCCGGTGGCCGGGCGCGCGGATCACCGGCTACGACAGCTCCGGTGAGATGCTGGCCGAGGCCGAGCGCTACGCGGGGCCGACCGCCGGCGGCGGCGAGATGGACTTCCGGCGGGCGGACGCGGCCGTGTGGACCCCCGAGGAGACCTTCGACCTGATCGTGTCCAACGCGGCGCTGCAGTGGGTGCCGGGCCACGCGGACCGCTTCCCGGCGTGGCTGGAGCACCTCTCCCCCGGCGGCGCCCTGGCCTTCCAGGTGCCCGGCAACTTCACCGCGCCCAGCCACGCCCTGCTCGCCGAGCTCTGCGAGTCCCCGCGCTGGCGGCCTCGGCTCGGCGACCACGGCCGCCGCTACGTGCACATCCTCAGCCCCGGCGACTACCTCGAACGCCTCACCGGGCTGGGCGTGGCGACCGTGGACGTCTGGGAGTCCACGTACGTGCAACTGCTCGCGGGCGAGGACCCGGTCCTCGACTGGACCAAGGGCACCGCGCTGCGGCCGATCCTCACCGTCCTCGACGACGACCCGGCCGCCGCCCGGGAGTTCGTCGGGCAGTACCGGGACCTGCTGCGCAAGGCCTACCCGGCGGGCGCGCACGGCACGGTCTTCCCGTTCCGGCGGATATTCGCCGTCGCCACGACCGTCGCCCCGACCGCCGGCGCGTCCACCACCGCCGCCACCTCCGAGCAGGAGCGTCCCGCGTGATCACCGGCATCGACCACGTCCAGCTCGCCGCGCCGCCCGGCAGCGAACCACGGCTGCGCGCCTTCTACACCGGGGTGCTCGGCATGTCCGAGCCGGCCAAGCCGCCGGTGCTCGCCGGCCGCGGCGGGTGCTGGTTCACCGCCGGGAGCGCGGTGCTGCACCTGGGCATCGAGGAGGACTTCCGGCCCGCCCGCAAGGCCCACCCGGGCATCCTCGTCACCGCCATCGACGTGTTCGCCAAGCGGCTGGAGGCCAAGGGCGCGCGGGTGGTGTGGGACTACGACCTGCCCGGGCACATGCGGTTCTACTGCGAGGACCCGGTCGGCAACCGGCTGGAGTTCCTGATGCCGACCGCCACCCGGGCGTGAGACGGGGACCGCGCCGGTGAGGGTGCGTCCGGCCCGCTCCCCTCGGGTCGGGCGCACGCTTCCCATCGGCCGGGCCCGGGCCGCTCCTGAGGCCAGGCCCTAGCCGGGAAGCGTGAGGAAGGCGCCGGCCAGCAGCGCGGCGCCCGCGACGGCCAGGCACCAGCCGGTCCTGCGCATCCGTACCCCGCCGGCGAGCACGACCGCCGCCAGCAGCAGGGCGCCGCCCAGGGGCACGAGGGAGAACAGCAGCCCGCCCCGCCCGGCCCGTACCGCGGTGTCGGTGCCGGGCTCCATCACCACCGGGACCTCGTCGCCCACGTGGTGCCGGATCGGCAGGCTCACCCTGACCTTCGGGCGGGCGGTCGCCGTGCCGGACGGCGTGAAGGGACCCGTGCAGACGGTGTCGCCGCAGTGGGCGAGCGTCACCGTCCCCCGCTCACGTCCCTTGGTGAGCGCGATGTACTGCGCGGTGCGCCAGGAGTCCCAGCCGCCCGACACCAGGATCAGCAGCGCCAGTGCGGCGGTGACGACCACCCGGGTGAGCAGGACCAGTCCCCAGGCGGTCTCCGCGGTCCGGCGGGACCGGCTCCGTTTGACCATGCGGGCGATCTTTGGCCATGCCATGCCTCCAGGTCAACCCGCGGGCCCCGCCCACCTGTTCGAACCGTCGTGCGCCGGCCCGGCCGGCGCGACGGCGCGTCAGCTGTTGTACGTGCTCTGCGCCCGCTCCAGGCCCTCGGCGACCAGCGCCTCCACCGCGTCGGCCGCCCGGTCCACGAACCAGGGCAGCTCCTTGCGCTCGGCGGCCGCGAAGTCCTTGAGCACGAAGGCCGCGACGTCCATCCGGCCCGGCGGGCGACCGATCCCGGCCCGCACCCGCAGGTAGTTCGCGCCGAGCGACTTGGTGATGGACTTCAGCCCGTTGTGGCCGTTGTCACCGCCGCCGAGCTTGAGCCGCAGGGTGGGGTAGTCGATGTCCAGCTCGTCGTGGACCGCGATGATCCGGTCGGTGGGCACCTTGTAGAAGTCCTTGAGCGCGGTGACCGGGCCGCCGGACAGGTTCATGTACGACATCGGCTTGGCCAGCACCACCCGCGCGCTCGACGGTCCCGGCGGCCCCATCCGGGCCTCGACGACCTGCGCCTGCGCCTTGTGGGCCCGCTTGAACTTCCCGCCGACCCGTTCGGCGAGCAGGTCCACCACCATGAAGCCGATGTTGTGCCGGTTGCCGGCGTACTCCGGCCCGGGGTTGCCCAGGCCCACCACCATCCATGGGCCCTCGGTGTCGCTCATCCGCTTCTCCGTATCGCTCGGGGTCGAGAGTGGGGGGACAGAAGCGACGGCCGCCGCCGCACCCCGGGAGGTACGACGGCGGCCGGTCCGCATCGGTTCAGTCCTCGGTGGCGGGAGCTTCCTCGGCGGCGGCCTCGGCGGCGCCCTCCGCCTCCTCCTCGGCCTCTTCCTCGACCTCGATCTGCGCGGCGACGACCTGGATCACGACGGTGTCCTCCTCGACGGCCAGCGTGCTGCCCTTGGGCAGCGCGATGTCCTTGGCGAGGATGGAGGCGCCGGACTCCAGGCCCTCCACGGAGACGGTGAAGGACTCGGGGATGTGGGTGGCCTCGGCCTCGACCGGCAGCGCGTTCAGCACGTGCTCCAACAGGTTGCCGCCCGGTGCCAGCTCGCCCTCGGCGACGACCGGGACCTCGACGGTGACCTTCTCGCCGCGCTTGACGGACAGCAGGTCCACGTGCTCCAGGAAGCCCTTCAGCGGGTCGCGCTGCACGGCCTTGGGGATGACCAGCTCGGAACGGCCGTCGATCTGGAGGGAGATCAGCACGTTCGGGGTACGCAGGGCCATCAGCAGGTCGTGGCCGGGGATGGCCACGTGCTGCGGGTCTGCGCCGTGGCCGTAGATGACGGCGGGAACCTGGTCGGCGCGGCGGACGCGGCGGGCGGCGCCCTTGCCGAACTCGGTGCGCGGCGTGGCGGCGATCTTCACCTCGGACATGAGGTCACTCCTCGTGGGGGTATCTCGGACGATTCGGCGAACCGACGTATCACGTCGCCCGACCCCCGACGGGCCGTTCCACGCGGGCGCCTCCGCGGGGGAGGGTCCGGTCACGAGGAGCGCGTCGATCACGGAGACGGTCCGGACACGCGTCCGGGGCCTCCCTCGCCGAGCAACGCGGACAGCGTAACCGGCAGGGGGACCCCGGACGAAATCGATCTACGGTCGCGGGCGGGCCGCCGACCGCGGGCGCGGCCTCAGTTCGCGTCGTCGAACAGGCTGGTCACCGAGCCGTCCTCGAACACCTCGCGGACCGCGTTGGCGATGGTGGGCGCCATCGACAGCACGGTGATCTTGTCGAGGTCGGTGTCGGCCGGGGTGGGCAGCGTGTCGGTGAAGACGAACTCGCTGACCTTGGAGTTCTTCAGCCGGTCCGCGGCCGGGCCGGAGAGCACCCCGTGGGTGGCGGTGACGATGACGTCCGCGGCGCCGTTGGCGAACAGCGCGTCCGCGGCGGCGCAGATCGTGCCGCCGGTGTCGATCATGTCGTCCACCAGCACGCACACCCGGTCCTTGACGTCGCCGACGACCTCGTGGACGGTCACCTGGTTGGCGACGTCGGGGTCGCGGCGCTTGTGCACGATGGCCAGCGGCGCGCCGAGCCGGTCGCACCAGCGGTCGGCGACCCGGACCCGGCCGGCGTCCGGCGAGACTACGGTCAGCTTGGAGCGGTCCACCTTGGCGCCCACGTAGTCGGCGAGCACCGGCAGCGCGAACAGGTGGTCCACCGGGCCGTCGAAGAAGCCCTGGATCTGGTCGGTGTGCAGGTCGACCGTCAGGATCCGGTCGGCGCCCGCCGTCTTGAACAGGTCGGCCATCAGCCGGGCGGAGATGGGCTCGCGACCGCGGTGCTTCTTGTCCTGCCGGGCGTAGCCGTAGAAGGGGACGATCACGGTGATGCTCCGCGCGGAGGCCCGCTTCAGCGCGTCCAGCATGACCAGCTGTTCCATGATCCACTGGTTGATCGGGCGGGTGTGGCTCTGCATCAGGAAGCAGTCCGCGCCGCGGGCCGACTCCTCGAAGCGCACGTAGATCTCGCCGTTGGCGAAGTCGAAGGCGCGGGTCGCCACCAATTCGACACCGAGTTCGCTCGCCACCGCCTCCGCCAGATCGGGGTGGGCGCGGCCGGAGAAGAGCATCAGCTTCTTCTCACCGGTCGTCTTGATCCCGGTCACTGCACCGTCTCCTTGGTGTTCAACTCTGCTCGACAGGCGTTCGGCTGATGTTGGCCGCGGCGGTGCACCCCGTTGTGCGGGCCGGCGGAAGTGTATGCACCACACACGGTACGCCCCACACCGTGCTCCTGTGCACCTGCGAGCAGGCGGATGAGACGTCCCTCACTCGGGCTTGTCGTCGCCCTGCCGCCGCACCCGCTCGGCGGCCTGAGCTGCGGCGCTGCCCGGACGCTTGCGCGCGACCCAGCCCTCGATGTTGCGCTGCTGGCCCCGCGCGACGGCCAGCGACCCGGCCGGCACGTCCTTGGTGATGACCGAGCCGGCGGCGGTGTAGGCGCCGTCCCCGACGACGACCGGTGCGACGAACATGTTGTCCGACCCGGTCTTGCAGTAACTGCCGATCGTGGTGTGGTGCTTGGCCTCGCCGTCGTAGTTCACGAAGACGCTCGCGGCCCCGATGTTGGTGTGCTCGCCGATGGTGGCGTCGCCCACGTAACTCAGGTGCGGCACCTTGGTGCCCTCGCCGATCGAGGCGTTCTTCATCTCGACGTACGTGCCCGCCTTCGCCTTCGCCCCGAGCCGCGTGCCCGGCCGCAGGTAGGCGTACGGGCCCACGGACGCCTCGGGACCGATCTCGGCGTGGTCGGCGACGGTGTACGCGACCCGGGCGCCCGCCCCGACCGCGGTGTCGGTGAGCGTGCTGTGCGGGCCCACCTCGGCGCCCTCGGCGAGGCTGGTGGCGCCCGCCAGCTGGGTGCCGGGGTGCACGACCGCGTCGGGCGAGAAGGTGACGGTGACGTCCACCCACGTCGAGGCGGGATCCACGATCGTGGCGCCGTCCAGCATCGCGCGGGTCAGCAGCCGGTCGTTGAGCGCCCGGCGGGCCTCGGCGAGCTGCACCCGGTTGTTGACGCCGGCGATCTCGTGGTGGTCGGCGGCGACGTACGCGCCCACCCGATGGCCGCCCTCGCGCAGGATGGCCAGGGTGTCGGTCAGGTACTCCTCGCCCTGCGCGTTGTGCGTGGTGACCTTGCCCAGCGACTCGGCCAGCAGCCGCGCGTCGTAGGCGTACACCCCGGAGTTGATCTCCTTGACCGCCAGCAGCGCCTCGTCGGCGTCCTTCTGCTCGACGATCGCGGTGACCTGGCCGTCGGGGCCGCGCACGATGCGGCCGTAACCGGTCGGGTCGGGCACCTGGGCGGTCAGCACGGTGACGGAGTTGCCCTGGGCCTCGTGGGCGGCGGTGAAGGCGGCCAGCGTCTCGGGGGTGAGCAGCGGGACGTCGCCGTAGGTGACCACCACGGTGCCGTCGAGGGTGGCGCCCCGGCGGGTCAGCTCCTCCAGACCGGTGCGCACCGCGTGCCCGGTGCCCAACTGCCGCTCCTGGACTGCGGTCACCGCGTCCGGGTCGCTGGCGGCCAGGTGCTCGACGACCTGCTCGCGGGCGTGACCCACCACGACGACCAGGTGCTCGGGGTCGAGGGCGCGGGCGGCGGCGACGGCGTGGCCGACCAGCGTGCGGCCGCAGATCTCGTGCAGGATCTTCGGGGTGGCCGACTTCATGCGGGTGCCCTCACCCGCGGCGAGGATGACGACGGCAGCGGGTGGGTTGGGGCTCACGGGGGAGACTCCTCGGCTTGCGGAGCTGGACACCCGCAGCTTACCGAGGGGAGCACGCACAGCCCGTTCAGCTCCGCCGCCAGGACTCGAACCCGGACTTAAGGCACCAAAAGCCCCAGTGCTGCCATTACACCACGGCGGACCGAACCGGCGACCGCCGTCGGGGTGAACTCCCCGACCCGGACCACCCGGACGGGACCCATCATGCCGTACGCGGCGGGGTCGGCGCGACGGTGATCCGGGGCGTTCCGGCCCGATCCGGGCCCTGTCCGGCCCTGTCCGGCCCTGTCCGGGACTGCTTTGGGCCGCCCTGCACCCGTCGCGGGCCGCGGGACACCAGCACGACAACCGAAGGAAGGCAACCCTTACCCGACTGGTCCTGTTGCCAGAGGGACACCGCTGCAATACTTACGGAGCCGTAGGTTACGTACCGCACGGACCTGTAAGTCACGTGCGCAACCACCACAAATCCAGCCCTCACCTCCACTTGGACAGGGACGCACATGACCACACAGACGGACGTGCTCACCGAGCCCCGGGAACCCGGTTCCCCAGGAAAAGAACCGCATACGAGCGCCACCAGAGGCGGCGATCAGAAGCGGTCCGTCGAGCAGATCGCCCTCCTGCTGTTCATCTGCATCCCCTTCCTGGCGCTGGCCGCGGCGGTGCCGCTGGCCTGGGGCCGGGGCATGAGCTGGCTCGACCTCGGACTGATGGTCGGGATGTACTTCCTGGGCTGCCACGGCATCACCATCGGGTTCCACCGCCACTTCACCCACGGCTCGTTCAAGGCCAGCCGGCCGCTGAAGATCGCGCTGGCGATCGCCGGCTCGATGGCCGTCGAGGGCCCGATCGTGCGCTGGGTGGCCGACCACCGCCGGCACCACAAGTTCAGCGACGCCGAGGGCGACCCGCACAGCCCGTGGCGCTACGGCGAGAGCCTGCCCGCCCTGCTCAAGGGCCTGTGGTGGGCCCACATGGGCTGGCTGTTCGACGAGGAGCAGACCCCGCAGCAGAAGTACGCGCCCGACCTGATCAACGACCCGGCGATCCGCCGCGTCTCGCGCGACTTCTGGGTGTGGACCGCAGCCTCCCTGCTGCTGCCCCCGCTGGTCGGCGGCCTGGCCACGATGTCCTGGTACGGCGCGTTCACCGCGTTCTTCTGGGGTTCACTCGTTCGGGTGGCTCTGCTGCACCACGTCACCTGGTCGATCAACTCGATCTGCCACGCGGTCGGCAAGCGCCCGTTCAAGTCCCGCGACCGCTCCGGCAACGTGTGGTGGCTGGCCGTGCTCTCCTGCGGCGAGTCCTGGCACAACCTCCACCACGCCGACCCGACCTGTGCCCGGCACGGCGTGCTGCGCGGGCAGATCGACTCCAGCGCCCGCGTGATCCGCTGGTTCGAGATGGCCGGGTGGGCCACGGACGTGCGCTGGCCAACGCCGGAGCGGATCGAGTCCCGTCGCCAGGAAACCGATCGGGAAATCGTCCGGGAAGCGGCATGATGAGCATGTGAGCGACGGAGGAGACAGGACGACGGCCCCCGGCGCCGAGGGCCCGGCCGCACGGCGCACCCGGCGGGTCCGGATGACCGGTGCGGAGCGGCGGGAGCAGTTGCTCGACGTGGGCCGCGTCCTGTTCGCCGAGCGCGGCTACGAGAGCACGTCGGTGGAGGAGATCGCCCATCAGGCGGGCGTGTCCAAGCCGGTCGTCTACGAGCACTTCGGCGGCAAGGAGGGGCTCTACGCGGTCGTCGTCGACCGCGAGATGCGCCAGCTGCTCGACATGGTCACCGGGGCGCTCACCGGGGGCCATCCCCGGGAGCTGCTGGAGCAGGCCGCCTTCGCCCTGCTGGACTACATCGAGCAGTACACCGACGGATTCCGCATCCTGGTCCGCGACTCCCCCGTCGCCCAGTCCACCGGCACCTTCGCGTCGCTGATCAGCGACATCGCCACCCAGGTCGAGGACATCCTCGGGCACGAGTTCGAGCAGCGCGGCTTCGACCCGAAGCTCGCCTCGCTCTACGCGCAGGCGCTCGTCGGGATGGTGGCGCTCACCGGGCAGTGGTGGCTGGACGCCCAGCACCCGGAGAAGGCCGAGGTCGCCGCCCACCTGGTCAACCTCTCCTGGAACGGGCTGTCCGGGCTGGAGCAGCACCCCCGGCTGGTCGGCCACCGCAAGGCGTGACGGCGGCTGCGGGCCTCGGCCCGCGGCCGCCGTTCGCTGCTGTCGCGCCACCCCGCCGCGAAGCGGGCAGCGGCCCTATCAGAGCCTGCGCAGTCCCCCGGTCACCACAGCCGGCGCGCGCCCGGCGCGGGCGTGGTGGCGAAGTGCCGGCACTGCGGCAGGGCCGCCTCGACGGCCGCCGCGATCCGGGCCTCGTCGGCCTCGTCCACCAGCACGATCGCCGAGCCGCCGAACCCGCCGCCGGTCATCCGCGCGCCGAGCGCCCCCGCGGCCAGCGCCGTGTCGACCACCAGGTCGAGCTCGGCGCAGGAGACCTGGAAGTCGTCCCGCAGCGAGGCGTGCCCCGCGGTCAGCACCGCCCCGATCTCGCGGGTCCGGCCCGCCTCGCACAGGGCCAGCACCTCCTCCACCCGGCGGTTCTCGGTGACCACGTGCCGGGTCAGCCGGCGCAGCCGGTCGTCCGGGAGGGCGGCCAGCGCGGCCTCCAGTCCCTCCGGGGCGAGGTCGCGCAGCGAGGACAGCCCCAGCGCGGCGGCCGCGGCCTCGCAGCCGGCGCGCCGCTCGCCGTACGCCCCGTCGGCGTGGGCGTGCTTGACGCGGGTGTCCACCACGAGCAGCCGCAGCCCCTCGGCGGCGAGGTCGAACGGGACCAGCCGCCGCTCCAGCGCGCGCACGTCGAAGTACAGCGCGTGGCCCTCCTCGCAGCACGCGGAGGCGGTCTGGTCCATCACGCCGACGGGCGCGCCCACGTAGGTGTTCTCCGAGGACTGGCACAGCAGCGCCAGGTCCTGCCGGGACACCTCGCGCACGCCGTGCAGGTCGGTGAGCGCCAGGGCGGTGACGACCTGGAGCGCGGCGGAGGACGAGAGCCCGCCGCCGACCGGCACGGTGCTCTCGTAGTGGATGTCCGCGCCGCCGATGGCGTGCCCGGCCTGCCGCAGCGTCCACAGCACCGCGGCCGGGTAGCGGGCCCAGCCCTCGGTGGCGCCGGGGGCGAGGTCGGCGACGGCGAGCTCCACCACGCCGGTCCCGTCCTCCTCGGCCATGTTGGCCGAGTGCAGCCGCAGCCGGCCGTCGTCGCGGCGCGCCACGGCCGCCCGGGTGGTGTGCGGGAGGGCGAACGGCATGACGAGGCCGTCGTTGTAGTCGGTGTGCTCGCCGATCAGGTTGACCCGGCCGGGCGCGGCCCAGGCGCCTTCGGGAGCGCGCCCGAAGACGTCCTTGAACGCGGTCTCGAACGCGGCGTCGTCCGTCATGGTGTCCCCCATCGTGCCCCTCATCGTGTGCCTTCCGCCCGGAGCGCTTCGGCGAAGGCCCAGGCGTCGCGGATGATCTCCGCGAGGTCGGTGCGCCGCGGCGACCAGCCCAGCCGCTGCCGGGCGCGGTCGGCGGAGGCGACCAGCACGGCGGGGTCTCCGGGGCGGCGCGGCTTGCCGACGGCCGGGATCGGGTGGCCGGTGACCTGCCGGGCGGCCTCGACGACCTCGCGGACGGAGAAGCCGTTGCCGTTGCCGAGGTTGCAGATCAGGTGCTCGCCGCGCGGGGCGCGGTCGAGGGCCAGCAGGTGGGCCTCGGCGAGGTCGGCGACGTGGATGTAGTCGCGCACGCAGGTGCCGTCGGGTGTCGGGTAGTCCTCACCGAAGACGGCGATGGACTCGCGGCGGCCCTGGGCGACCTGGAGCACCAGCGGGACGAGGTGCGACTCCGGGTCGTGCCGCTCGCCCTGCCGGCCGTACGCGCCCGCCACGTTGAAGTACCGCAGCGAGACCGCGGACAGCCCGTGGGCGGCGCACTCGCCGGTGATCATGTGGTCGACGGCGAGCTTGGTGGCGCCGTAGGGGTTGGTGGGCGCGGTCGGGTCGTCCTCGGTGATGGGGACGGAGGCGGGCTCGCCGTAGGTGGCGGCCGTCGAGGAGAAGACGAGGGTGCGCACCGCCGACTTCCGCATGGCGGCGAGCAGTTCGAGGGTGCCGGCCACGTTGTTGCGCCAGTACTTCTCGGGGTCGGCCACGGACTCGCCGACCTGCGAGGAGGCGGCGAAGTGCAGCACCGCGTCGTAGGAGCCGTCGAGCACCTCGGCGGCGTCCTGCACCCGGCCCTCGACGAAGTGCGCGCCCTCGGGCACGCCCGCGCGGAAGCCGGTGGACAGGTCGTCCAGCACCGTCACCCGGTGGCCGGCCTCCATCAGGTAGGCGGCGACGGCCCCGCCCACGTATCCGGCGCCGCCGGTGACCAGCAGCTTCCTGTGGTCCGTCACTTGGTGGCCACCTCTCGCAGTCGCGCGGCGGCGGTCTCCGGCGGCACGTCGTTGACGAAGGCGCCCATGCCGGACTCGGAGCCCGCGAGGTACTTCAGCTTTCCCGACGTGCGGCGGATGGTGAAGAGTTCCAGGTGCAGGGCGAAGTCCCGCCGATCGGGTGACGTGAAGGGCGCCTGGTGCCAGCCGGAGATGTACGGGGTGGGCGGCTGGTCGTCGCCGAAGATCCGGTCGAAGCGGCGCAGCAGCTCCAGGTAGATCCGCGGGAACTCCGCGCGGGCGTCCTCGTCGAGCCCGAGCAGGTCGGGCACCCGGCGGTTGGGGTAGAGGTGCACCTCGTACGGCCAGTGCGCCGAGAAGGGCACGAACGCCGTCCAGTGCTCGCCGCCGAGCACGATCCGGCTGCCGTCGGCCCGCTCCCGGTCCAGCACCTCGTCGAAGAGGTTGCCGCCGGTGCGCTCGCGGTGCTCGGCGAGCGAGCGCAGCATCAGCGAGGTGCGCGGGGTGATGAACGGATAGCCGTATATCTGGCCGTGCGGGTGGCCGAGGGTGACGCCTATCTCCGCGCCGCGGTTCTCGAACGGGAAGACCTGGACCACGCCGGGCAGCTGCGACAGGTCCCGGGTGCGGTCGATCCACGCGTCCAGCACCAACCGGGCGGCGGAGGGCGTGAGCGAGGCGAAGGACGCGTCGTGGTCCGGGGTGAAGCAGACCACCTCGCAGCGGCCCTGGTCGCCGGTCAGCGACGGGAAGCGGTTCTCGAAGACGACGACCTCGTAGTCGTCGGCGGGGATCTCGGTGTGCTTGCCGTCGCGGGAGGGGCACAACGGGCACTGGTCGGCGGGCGGATGGTAGATCCGGCCCTGCCGGTGCGACGCGATGGCAACGGTGTCACCCAGCAACCGGTCGTACCGGAGCTCCGACGTGGTGGCCACCGGGTCCAGCGGGCGCGGATCGACCGCGTCGCGGACGACGGCGTCAGCGGAGTCGTAGTAGATCAGCTCACGGCCGTCCGCGAGCCGGGTCGGCGTCTTCTTCACCTACGGCACCTCACACCACTTCATTCACGCAGACATTCATGCAGTCGTTTCAATCAACAGAACCGCACACAAGGAATCACAACACAACAGTACAGTCAATGCACGGGGCGTGGCGAGGTTCTTCCAACAAAAGCACGACGGGCGAGCGGTGGAAGGGACACAGAAGGGCATTACCAAACAAAGGCGAACAGATGCGGCACATCGGCACGGGTCGCCACGGTTCGCCACGGGTCGCTGCGGCGCAACGGCCTTCCGCCGACGCCGAGTTGGGCGGGCGCGGGCGCCGTCGGCGCAGGTGGCGGGCGTACGGGAGGGGCGCGGGCGCGCCCGGGCGGGGGAGGCCGGCGCCGGCGCGGCCGGAAGACACCCGGGGCCGCCCGGCGCACGCGTAACGGCCCTTCGGGGCGGACGCGCGGGCCGGCGGGGCGCACGGGCGGCGTGGGGAGGCGGGAGGGGCTGCTAGGGCCGGTCCGAGGGCTCGGCGGCCGCGCGTTCGAGCAGCCCCGTGCGGGCCGCCAGGGCGGCGGCCTCCAGCCGGGAGCCGACCCCCAGCTTCATCAGCACCCGCTGCACATGGGTGCGCGCGGTGCTCGGCGCGATCCGCATGCCCGCCGCGATCACCCGGGTGTCCTCGCCCTCGGCGACCCGCACCAGCACCTCGATCTCGCGCGGGGTGAGCATCTCCAGCAGCCGCATGCCCTCGTCGTCGGGCTGCCGCGCCGGGTTGAGCAGTTCCGCGAACGCGCCCTGGAGCAGCGGCTGGGCCACCGCGACCTCGCCGGTCCTGGCCTTGGCCATGGCCCGCTCGACGCCCTCGATGCGCTCGTCGTGCCGCACGTAGCCGGACGCGCCCGCCGCGAACGCCGCCGCGATGCCCCGCGGGTCGGGCACCGGGCCGAGCACCACCACGGCCACCGACGGCCGCTCCCGCTTGATCCGGGCGACCGTGTCGAAGGCGCCGGGCTCGGCGGGCGCCGCGGTGCCGAACAGGCACACCTCGGGCGACCGGCTCAGCACCAGCTCGGCCGATCCCGCGGAGGGCGCCGTGGCGGCCAGCACCCGGTGCCCGCGCAGCCTCAGCGCGGAGGCCAGCGCCTCGGCCAGCAACCGGTGGTCGTCGACCACGACGAGCCGTACACCCATGTCGGGTCTCCCCCATCCCCCCGGCCCCGGATCGGCGCGGGTCCCGGTCCCCAGTCCCTACCGCGGCCGGGCCGCTCCCAACCGTGCGATACGGAGGAACCGGGTGCTCGGCGCGAAACTACTCCGTTCCGGCACGACCGCGCGCCTCTTCCCACCGATCGGACCACGGGTGTGACCGTTCGACGGATCGTCGAACGGTCACACCGTCGCTTCAGCGGCTGGTCGTACGGCCGGGTCAGCCGTAGACGATCACATACGTCTGGTCGGACTCACCGGAGTAGATGGTCTTCGCCACATCGTAGAAACGATTGTCGTGCCAGACGAAGTAGTCGCGGGTGGAGCTCATCTCCAGGCGGTGGTACGCGTCACTCGCGAAGGTGGCGTACGTCGTGATCGCGCCCGACGCCGGGTCCAGGGTGACCATCCGGCCGTCCTGGTCGTAGTCCGGCGGCTCGAACGCCATCACCTTCCCGTCCTGGAAGCCGATGCCGTCGATGTCGTAGTTGCCGGTCGGCTTGGACACCCACTTCTGCTTGCCGTCGCTGAGGTTGAAGGCCGCGATGCCGCTGAGCACCTTGCCGCTGCTGCCGCTCTGGCTCTCCAGCGTCAGGTAGAGCGTGTCCTTGTCGACGAGCACGTTGTGCAGCGCCTGCTTCTCGGTGCCGTCGTCGTCGATGCGGTACTTGTGCGTGCCGAGCGACACCCGCGACTGGAGCCGGCCGTTGTTCAGCACCGCCACGTCGGTGTAGAGCTCGCTCTGCGTGCCGAGCACGACCACCACGGGGTCGGTGGACACGATCGCGTTGACCTCGGTGCCGCTGGGCGCGGTCCACGACCACTTCGAGGCGCCGTTCTTGGCCGGGTCGATGACCTGCACCTTGTAGCTGTCGAAGTTGCAGTTGACGACCGCCACGAACTGCGTGCCGCCGGCGTAGCCGTCGTCCTCGCAGTCGCCGTCGCCGGAGCGCCACAGCACCTTCTGGTCGCTGAGCCGGTAGGCGACCGAGCCCTCGGTCCAGTCGATGCCGACCGCGTCGCCGCTGATCGCCATCTCGGTGAAGTCGAAGTCCTTCTGGCCGCCGGAGGCGGTCGGCAGGTCCTGCGTCCACAGCATCTTGCCCGCGTTCAGGTCGATCGCCATGACCTTCTCGCAGTGGGCGCCGTACTGGACCGCGGTGATGTTGTTGTACGTGTCGCGCGCGGCCGTGCAGTCACCGCTGGAGGGCGCCGGAACCGCCCACGCCTGGGTACCGGTGGCGGAGTCGTACCCGACGACCTGGTTGATCTGGTTCTTCACCACGTACTTGGTGGTGAACCACAGGCCGAGCGCGTACTTGAGGTTGTCCTTCTCGGCCACGGTCTCGGCGGGCTTGTCCCACTTGAAGGCCAGGTTGCTGTTGTGGCTCGGCTTCACCGGGCCGCCGCTGGGGCCGCCGGAGGTCGCGACCGGCTTCTTCTTGTCGCCGTCCCCGCCCTTGGTCGCGAACCACACGCCGCCGCCGATCACCAGCGCCGCGGCCACCACGGCCGCCACGATGATCACCACCCGGCTGTTGGACCGCCCGCCGGGCGCGCCCGGGCCGCCGTACTGCGGCTGTATCCCGTACGGCGGCGGCGTCTGCTGCGGGTAGCCGTACGAGGGCGGCGGCGGGGTGGGGGCGCCGTACTGCGGCTGCCCCGGGTAGCCGGGCCGGCCCTGGTACGCCTGCTGGCCGTAGTCCTGGCCGTAGCTCTGCTGGCTCGGGTAGCCGTAGCCGGGGGCCGGCGCCGGCGGCGGAGGGGCCTGCGGCGGCTGTCCCTGCGGGGGCGGCGGGCCCTGGGGGAACTGCGCCTGCGGGAACGCCGGCTGGGTGGGCGCGGCGGCGTAAGGATTCTGCGCCTGGGCCGGCGGCGTCCCGTACGGGCTGCCACCGGGGGGCGGCGGCGAGGGGACGGCCTGGGTCGGCGTCGGCGGCGCCGGGTAGCCGTAGCCGGCCGGCGGCGGCGTCTGCGGAGGCCGGGGCGGCGGGCCCTGCGGAGGCGGAGGCGGCACGGCCCCGTCGGACGTCCCGTACGGGGGCGGGTTTCCCGGGGGCGGGGGCGGCTGCGACATCAGCAGGTCCTTCTTCGTACCGGTTGGGCGGAGTTGGGGCGATGAACAGGAAATCTTTCTATCACCCGGCCCTCTTGACGCCCCGGGCCGCCGCTGATCCGTTACCGGGCTACTACACGTCCTCCGCGAGCTCGAGCCAGCGCGTCTCCAGATCCTCGCGCTCACCGCGCAGCGCGCGCAGTTCGGCGTCGAAGGCCGCGACCTTCTCGAAGTCGGTGGCGTGATCGGCCATCAGCGCGTGCAGCTCGCCCTCGCGTTCGCCGACCTTGTCCAACCGGCGCTCCACGCGCTGGAGTTCCTTCTTGGCCGCGCGGCTGTCCCGGCCGGCGCGCAGGTCCGCGGCCGGACGCTCCCGGGCCGGCGGCGGCACCGCGGCCTCCACCGCCGCGCGGCGCCGCTCCAGGTACTCGTCCACCCCGCGCGGCAGCATCCGCAGGGTCCGGTCGCCCAGCAGCGCGAACACCCGGTCGGTGGTGCGCTCCAGGAAGTAGCGGTCGTGGCTGATCACCACCATCGAGCCGGGCCAGCCGTCGAGCAGGTCCTCCAGCTGGGTCAGCGTCTCGATGTCGAGGTCGTTGGTGGGCTCGTCGAGGAACAGCACGTTGGGCTCGTCCATCAGCAGCCGCAGCACCTGGAGCCGGCGGCGCTCACCGCCTGACAGGTCGCCGACCGGCGTCCACTGCTTCTCCTTGCCGAAGCCGAACTTCTCGCACAGCTGACCGGCCGTCAGCTCCCGGCCCTTGCCGAGGTCCACCCGCTGCCGCACCGACTCCACGGCCTGCAACAGCCGCTGCTCGGGGTCGAGTTCGGCGACCTCCTGGGAGAGGTAGGCGAGCTTGACGGTCCGGCCGACCACCACCTTGCCCTGCGGGGGCTGCCGGTCGGGGTCGGCCGCCGCCTGGGCCAGCACCCGCAGGAACGACGTCTTCCCGGCGCCGTTGACGCCGACCAGGCCGATCCGGTCGCCCGGGCCGAGCTGCCAGGTCAGGTGCCGCAGCAGCTCCTTCGGACCGGCGGTGACCGTCACGTCCTCCAGGTCGAAGACGGTCTTGCCCAGGCGGGAGTTGGCGAACCGCATCAGCTCCGCGCTGTCCCGCGGCGGCGGCACGTCCTCGATCAGGGCGTTGGCCGCCTCGATCCGGAAGCGGGGCTTGGAGGTGCGGGCGGGGGCGCCGCGGCGCAGCCAGGCCAGCTCCTTGCGCACCAGGTTCTGCCGCTTGGCCTCCTCGGTGGCGGCGATCCGCTCCCGTTCGGCGCGCGCGAACACGTAGTCGCTGTAACCGCCCTCGTACTCGTGGACCGTGCCGCGCTGCACGTCCCACATCCGCGTGCACACCTGGTCCAGGAACCACCGGTCGTGGGTGACGCACACCAGGGCCGCGCGGCGCGCCCGGAGGTGGGCGGCGAGCCACGAGATGCCCTCGACGTCGAGGTGGTTGGTCGGCTCGTCGAGCACGATCACGTCCTGCTCGGCGATCAGCAGCTTCGCCAGGGCGATCCGGCGCCGCTCGCCGCCCGACAGCGGGCCGATCACGGTGTCCAGGCCGTCCGGGAAGCCCGGCAGGTCCAGCGCCCCGAACAGGCCGGTCAGCACGTCGCGGATCTTCGCGTCGCCCGCCCAGTCGTGGTCGGGCCGGTCGCCGACGATCTCCCGCCGGACGGTGGCCCGCGGGTCCAGCGCGTCGCCCTGGGTCAGCACGCCCAGCCGCAGCCCGCCCTGGTGCGTCACGCGGCCCGCGTCCGGCTCCTCCAGCCGGGCCAGGATCCGGATCAGCGTGGTCTTCCCGTCGCCGTTGCGGCCCACCACCCCGATCCGGTCCCCCTCGGACACGCCGAGCGACAGGGACTCCAGCAGGGTGCGGGTGCCGTAGGTCTTGCTGACGGCTTCGACGTTGACGAGGTTGACGGCCACGTACGGGTTCTCTCCGGAGCTGGTGGGATGGACCTTCGGGCTGCGTGCCCAGCCTAGCCGGGCCGCCGGGCGGCTCCCGCGCCGCTCGGGGCGGGAAGGCGGCGGCCGTGGCGCACGGGGGGGAGGGGAGGCCACGGCCGCGTGCCGGGCCCCGGCTCAGCGCAGGACGGTGGCGGCCGGGGCCGGGGAGACGGCGATCCGCGCGGAGTGGCCGAGAGCGACCGCGATGTCCGCCGCGCCCTCGGCGTCGGGCGCGAGGAAGGCGCAGGTGGGGCCGGAGCCGGACACGATCCCGGCGAGCGCGCCGGCCTCGCGGCCGGCCGCCAGCGTCGCGGCCAGCGCCGGGCGCAGCGACAGGGCGGCGTCCTGGAGGTCGTTGCCGAGCGCCGCGGCCAGCGCCCGGGGGTCGCCGGCCGCGAGGGCCGCCAGCAGCGCGGGGTCCGCGACCGGCTCGGGCACCTCGCCCACGCCGTCCCCGCCGCCGGCCTCGCGCCGCAGCCGGTCGCACTCGCCGTACACCGCGGGCGTCGACAGCCCGCCGTCGGCGAGCGCGAAGACCCAGTGGAAGGTGCCGCTCACCTCCAGCGCCGTCAGCCGCTCGCCGCGGCCCACGCCGAGCGCCGCCCCGCCGAGCAGCGGGAAGGGCACGTCGCTGCCCAGCTCGCCGCCGAGCGCGAGCAGTTCCTCGGTCGGCGTCTTGAGCTCCCACAGCGCGTCGCACGCCAGCAGCGCCGCGGCGCCGTCCGCGCTGCCGCCGGCCATGCCGCCCTGCACGGGGATGTCCTTGTCGATGTGCAGGTGCACGTCGGGGGCGATGCCGTGCAGGTCGGCGAGGGCGAGGGCCGCGCGCGCGGCGAGGTTGGTGGAGTCGAGCGGGACGCCGGTGACGTCACGGCCCTCCGCGGTGATCGTCAGCTTGTCGGCCGGACGCGCCGTGACGTGGTCGTACAGTCCGACGGCCAGGAAGACGTTCGCCAGGTCGTGGAACCCGTCCGGCCGCCGCCCGCCCACGGCGAGCTGCGCATTGACCTTGGCGGGCACGCGTACGGTGACAGCGGTCACGTTCGGATTCTCCTCGGTTCGTACGGCGGTCGTCCGTACGCTCGTCGTTCTTGGGATCGTCGTTCGTCGGATCGTCGGTCTTGCGATCGTCGTTCGTCGGGTGGTCGCTCTTCGGGTGATCGTTCGTGGGGTGATCGCTTTTCCGGTGATCGCTTTTCGGGTGGTCGCTTTTCCGGTGATCGTCCGTACGACCGTCATCCCACCGGCCGGTGCTCCGCGATCGCCGCGAACTGCGCCACGTCCAGCGCCTCGCCCCGCGCCTGGGGCGACACCCCCGCGGCCACCAGCGCCTCCTCCGCCGCCGCGGCGGACCCGGCCCAACCGGCCAGCGCCGCCCGCAGGGTCTTGCGGCGCTGCGCGAAGGCCGCGTCGACGGCCGCGAAGACGTCCGCGCGGCTGGCGGTGGTGACGGGCGGCTCTCGGCGCACCAGGGATACCAGGCCCGAGTCGACGTTGGGCGCGGGCCAGAAGACGTTGCGCCCGATGGCGCCGGCCCGCTTCACCTCGGCGTACCAGTTGGCCTTCACCGACGGCACCCCGTACACCCTGCTGCCGGGCGCCGCGGCGAGCCGGTCGGCGACCTCGGACTGCACCATCACCAGGGTCCGCTCGATGCTCGGGAACGACTGGAGCATGTGCAGCAGCACCGGGACGGCGACGTTGTAGGGCAGGTTGGCGACCAGGGCGGTCGGCGGCGGCCCGGGCAGCTCGACGACGTCCATCGCGTCGGCGTGCACCAGCGCGAAGCGGTCCGCCCGCCCGGGCATCCGGGCCGCGACCGTCGAGGGCAGGGCCGCGGCCAGCACGTCGTCGATCTCGATCGCGGTGACCCGGTCGGCGGCCTCCAGCAGCGCCAGGGTGAGCGAGCCGAGCCCCGGGCCCACCTCGACCACCGTGTCGGTCGGGCGCACGTCGGCCACGCGCACGATGCGCCGCACCGTGTTCGCGTCGATGACGAAGTTCTGGCCGCGCTGCTTGGTCGGCCGCACCCCCAGCGTGGCGGCCAGGTCGCGGACGTCGGCCGGCCCGAGCAGGGCACCGGGGTCTGTCGTACTCACACCGGCAAGGCTATCCGCAGCGCCCGGGGCGCCCGAACGCGCGAGCGGCCGGGGCGGATCCGGCTGCGGCGCGCGGCCGGCCCCGGCGGCCCGTCTCAGTACCCGAACACCCGCGCCGTGTTCCGCGCCACCGCCGCCGCCACGGTGTCCTCGTCCTCGCCGCGGGCCGCCGCCATGGCCCGCAGCGTCAGCGGGATCAGGTACGGCGCGTTGGGGCGCCCGCGGTGCGGCACCGGGGTCAGGAAGGGCGCGTCGGTCTCCACCAGCAGCCGCTCCAAGGGCGCGACGGCCACCGCGTCCCGCAGGTTCCGCGCCGACTTGTAGGTGACGTTCCCGGCGAACGACATGTAGTAGCCGCGCTCCGCGCACACCTCGGCCATGGCGGCGTCCCCGGAGAAGCAGTGGAAGACGACGGTGTCCGGCGCGCCCTCCTCCAGCAGGATCCGCAGCACGTCGTCGTGGGCGTCCCGGTCGTGGATGACCAGCGCCTTGCCGTGCCGCTTGGCGATCGCGATGTGCCGCCGGAAGGAGTGCTCCTGGGCCCGCGTGCCCTCGGGGCCGGTGCGGAAGCGGTCCAGGCCGGTCTCGCCGACCCCGCGCACCTGCGGCAGCGCCGCCAGCGCCTCGATCTCGTCGAGCGCGGCCTCCAGCGCGGGCATCCCGCCCGCCGTCCGCTCCCCCTGCCGCGACCAGTTGTCGGGGTCCCCGTGCACGATCCTGGGCGCCTCGTTGGGGTGCAGGGCCACCGTGGCCCAGATGGTGTCGTGGGCCGCCGCCGTCTGCGCCGCCCAGCGCGATCCCGCCAGGTCGCAGCCGACCTGGATCAGGGTGCCGACCCCGACGGCCACCGCCGCGGCGAGCGCGTCCGCGACCGTGCCGGCCTGCATGTCGAGGTGGGTGTGCGAGTCCGCGACCGTGATCCGCAGCGGTTCCGGCGCGGGTGGGGCGATGTGCTGGTCGCCGCCTCTTTTGTGCTGCGGCGTCTGCTTCTTCTGTGTCGTCTTCGGCGCCTTGGGCGTCGTCGTGGGCTTGTCCGTCGGCATGGGTCCGATCCTAGGGACGGGGACTGGTCCCTGGATCCGGGGCCGAACCGGAGGAGACGGCTATGCCTCGTCGTGCCGGTGGTGCAGGAAGTTCAGAACGGACCAGGCGTGCGTGCGGTGCGGGGCCTGGTCGGCGCGGGCGACGGGTTCGGTGCGGGGGACGTGCCGGCGCGCGGCGATGCCCGACACCTGGCCGGAACGCATGATGCGCACAAGGTGCCCGTCACAGTTCTGGCAGGTGGGCCGGGTCAGCGGCGAGGGCACCTGTTCGCCGTCCGCCACATAGGTGACGAACTGGTGCCCGGACACGTCCGTGTGGTGCTCGATCTCGTAGGCCTGCTCCCACCCGTACCCGCAGTGCATGCAGGCGAAGGCGTACGCCTCCGTGACCGTACCGGCCCGGACGTCGCCGGCGATCGGTGCCGGCGAACCCGCGCTTCCTATGGTGTCGCTCATGGCAGCTCCTGAGCGCCCTCCGGACACCGTGCCCGGACGGGACTTCCCCCACCAGCGAACGCCTCATCAGGCCGCCCCGCACCGGCTGGGGACGAGTCTTGAGGCAGATTTGGCGCGTATGAGAGAGATGGGAGAGATTGCTTTGCCATGCGCCGCGTTTAGTGCGGTGCGCCTGCACGAGTGATACCCGTCACACTCCGTTCGACCGCCCTCGCCGCTCCGGCGCACCCCGTGACGTGCGCGGTCAGCCGCCGCCGTGCTTGGCCGCCACCACCGCGTCGAACACGTCCCGCTTCGGCAGACCGGCCTGTGCGGCGACCGCCGCGATGGCCTCCTTGCGCCGCTCCCCCGCCACCTCCCGCTCGGCCACCCGGCGCACCAGCTCGGCCGGGGTCAGGTCCGCGGGGCCCGGTTCGGCGGCGCCCTCGACCACCACCGTGATCTCGCCGCGCACCCCCTCGGCGGCCCACCGCGCCAGTTCCTCCAGCGGCCCCCGGCGCACCTCCTCGTAGGTCTTGGTGAGCTCGCGGCACACCGCCGCGCGCCGCTGCCCGCCGAAGACCTCCGCCATGGCGTCGAGGGTGTCGTCGATCCGGTGCGGGGCCTCGAAGTACACCAGGGTGCGGCGGTCCTGGGCGACCTCCCGCAGCCGCGCCAGCCGCTCGCCCCGCTTGCGCGGCAGGAACCCCTCGAAGCAGAAGCGGTCCACCGGCAGACCCGACACCGCCAGCGCCGTCAGCACCGCCGACGGGCCCGGCACCGCGGTCACCCGGATGCCGCGCTCCACGGCCGCGGCGACCAGTCGGTAGCCGGGATCGGAGACCGACGGCATCCCCGCGTCCGTCACCAGCACCACCCGGGCGCCGCCCGCCAGCGCCTCCACCAACTCCGGCGTGCGCGCCGTCTCGTTGCCCTCGAAGTACGACACCACCCGGCCCGGCGGCTCGACGCCGAGCGCCTGGGTCAGGCGGCGCAGCCTGCGGGTGTCCTCCGCGGCGACCACGTCCGCGGCCGTCAGCTCCTCGGCCAGCCGCGGCGGCGCGTCCGCGGGATCGCCGATGGGGGTGCCTGCGAGGACGAGGACTCCTGCGGATGAGCTGGTCACGGGAGTGAGTCTAGGAGGGACGCGGGAGGTCACCTTCCCAGGCCGGATTATCGGACGAACTCGGATCAAACACAGTCCGGCTGCGCCGACCTCATCGCAATCTCAGACGGTTTCCCTACGATGGCCCGGTGACGAGTGAGACCGTGGCCGAGGACCGGGCCGACGAGGGCGTGCGGGGGCAGCAGGAGCCGAGCGCGTGGGCGCTGCGCCTGCGCAGGTTCGGGTACGCCCACAGCGACCGGATCGACACCCGGGAGCGCCTTGTGCCGCCCTTCCCGGAGCCCGGCGCCCGGATGTGGCAGATGCTGGGCCTGGGCCCGGCAGCGGCCCGCCTGATGGCGAAGTGGTCCGGCTGGCTCGGCCCGCTGGCGGTCACCGTCTTCGCCGGCGTGATCCGCTTCTGGCACCTGGGCAGCCCGCGGGACGTCGTCTTCGACGAGACGTACTACGCCAAGGACGCCTGGGCCCTGCTCAAGCTCGGCTACGAGGGCACCTGGCCCGACGGCAAGATCTCCAACCCGCAGATCCTCGCCCACCCCCAGGTCATCCCGCTCTCGAACGCCGGCGGCTACGTCGTCCACCCGCCCGCCGGCAAGTGGGTCATCGCGACCGGCGAGTGGATGTTCGGCCTGAACCCCTACGGCTGGCGCTTCATGATGGCCGTGCTCGGCACGCTGTCGGTGCTGATGCTGTGCCGCATAGGGCGCCGGATCTTCCGCTCCACGGCCCTGGGCTGCGTGGCCGGCCTCCTCATGGCGGTCGACGGGCTCCAGTTCGTGATGAGCCGCATCGCGCTGCTCGACCTCGTCATCATGTTCTTCGCGCTGGCCGCCTTCGGGTGCCTGGTGCTGGACCGCGACTGGTCCCGGGCACGGCTGGCGGCCGCG
Source organism: uncultured Actinomycetota bacterium (assembly GCA_963756705.1). Taxonomy (GTDB): domain Bacteria; phylum Actinomycetota; class Actinomycetes; order Streptomycetales; family Streptomycetaceae; genus Actinacidiphila. Next base: position 970,822 of record CAVWOS010000016.1, read on the forward strand.
CTGCCGGTGGACGAGGAGGGCTACGCCGGGCCCGACGACCGGGTGGGCTCGCGCACCGGCATGGGCTGGCGGCCCTGGCGCGTGGCGGCCGCGGTCATGCTGGGCCTGGCCGCCTCCAGCAAGTGGAACGGCCTGTACTTCCTGGCCTTCTTCACCGTCCTGACGGTGGCCTGGGACATCGGCTCGCGCAAGGTGGCGGGCGCGCGCCGGCCGCGGCTGGCCGTGCTGCGCAAGGACCTCGGCTGGTCGCTGCTGACGATGATCCCGGTCGCCCTGGGCACCTACCTGCTGACCTGGACCGGCTGGTTCATGTCGGACAACGGCTACGGGCGGCACTGGGCCGACGGCCGCGGCGGCACCTGGGGCTGGATCCCGGCCCCGCTGCGCAGCCTGTGGCACTACGAGTACCAGGTCTACCAGTTCAACGTGAACCTGCACGCCTCGCACCCGTACCAGTCCAACCCCTGGAGCTGGCTCGTCCTCGGGCGCCCGGTCTCGTACTACTTCGAGTCCCCGAAGTTCGGCCAGTCCGGCTGCAGGGCGGCCGGCGGCTGCTCCCAGGAGATCCTCGCCCTGGGCACCCCGCTGCTGTGGTGGTCGGCCTGCTTCGCGCTGGTCTACCTGCTCTACCGCTGGGTGATGCGCCGCGACTGGCGCGCGGGCGCCATCGTCTGCGCGGCGGGCGCCGGCTACCTCCCCTGGTTCCACTACCAGGACCGTACGATCTTCTACTTCTACGCGGTCGCCTTCGTCCCGTACCTGTGCCTCGCCGTCGCCATGATGGTCGGCGCCTTCCTCGGCCCACCGCAGGCGAGCGAGAACAGACGGATGTGGGGCGCGGTGGGCGCCGGCACCCTCGTGCTGCTCATCATCTGGAATTTCATCTACTTCTTCCCGATCTACACAGGTATGACGATCCCCTATACGTCCTGGCAGGCCAGGATGTGGCTCGACAGCTGGATCTGAGCCGACGGTCACACATATGAGGGGCTCCGCGCCGGTACACCGGTACGGGGTCCCTCGCCCGTGTGACGCGGGTGGTTCCTGCGATTTCCGTACGAACCCGTGTTCTGATCGAGACCTGCGGCATATCGGTGGTGCCTACATTCCTGAGAGCGTGTTCACCGGAACGCGCTCAAGGGGAGGGGGTGGGCCGCGTGCCCATGCAGAGAGGTGCCAAGGTCGGCATCGTCGGGGGAGTCTTCGTCGCGATGCTGAGCGTGGCCGGATACGGCGCCTACAACATCTATTCGGCGCTGGACGGCGGTGACTCGGGGGCGGGTCAGAGCCCACTGTCCGTCATCTCGCCGATCAGTTCGGCGCCGCCGAGCGCCAAGGAGGTCAAGGACGCGGCCGACGCGTTCCTGACCGCGTGGCAGTCGGGTGACGCGGGCAAGGCGGGTGACCTCACGGACTCGCCGACGACGGCGTCCGAGGCGCTCACCGACTACCGCCAGCAGGCCCACGTGACGTCCGTGCACATCACCCCGGGCGCCCCGACGGCCGGCGGGATGCCGTACGGCGTCGACGCGAACGTCTCCTTCCAGGGCCTCACCAGTGCCTGGCACTACGACTCGTCGCTGACGGTCGTCCGGGGCCTGAACAATCAAGTGGTGGTCAAGTGGGCGCCCTCGGTGCTCCACCCCGACCTGCGCGAGGGCGACTCGCTCGTCACCGACCGCGCCCAGACCCCCGACGTGCGGCTCCTCGACCGCGACGGCAAGGTGATGACCGCCGCGGACTACCCGTCGCTGACCAACATCTTCGGCCAGCTGCGCGACCGCTACGGTTCCGCGCTGCACGGCGGCACGGCCGGCATCGAGACGTTCATCCAGAACAACAGCGGGCAGCAGACCACGACCGTGCACGTGCTGCGCGCGGGCAAGGCCGCCGAACTGCGCACCACCTTGGACGCGTCGATCCAGGCCGCGGCGGAGAAGGCCGTGAAGACGCAGGGCGGTTCGGGCGTCACGGCGCTGGACACCCGCACCGGCGGCGTGCTGGCGGTCGCCTTCAACCCCCCGACCGGCCAGGACCTCGCGCTGCAGGGCGCGCAGGCGCCGGGCTCCACGTTCAAGATCGTGACCTCGACGGCGCTGCTGAACACGGGTCTGACGCCCGACTCGCCGGCCCGGTGCGTCAATCACACCAACTACGGCTACGGGAAGCTCTACACCAACGTCACCCCGGACAAGCCGAACGCCACCCTCGACTGGGACTTCGCACAGTCCTGCAACACCGGCTTCATCCAGCTCGCCGGCCACCTCTCCCCCGACTCGCTGCCCGAGACCGGCAAGAAGTACTACGGCCTCGGCGCCACCTGGCAGATCGGCACCACCACGGTGGACGGCAGCATCCCGGGCGGCACAGGCGACGAGATGACCTCGGAGATGATCGGACAAGGCCAACTGCTGATGACCACACTCAACATGGCCTCGGTCTCCGCCACGGTCCGCGACGGTGAGTTCCACCAGCCGACCATCCTTCAGTCGGCCGATCTGATCAAGGGCCGTACGACCATCGGCACATCACCCCTGCCGAACCGCGTGCAAAACGGCCTGATGCGGATGATGCACGACACCGTCACCTCCGGCACCGCCTACGTCGACCTGCACGGGTTCGGCGGCACGGTGGGCGCGAAGACCGGTTCGGCGGAGGAAGCCACCGGGGAGCCCAACGGGTGGTTCACCGCCTACCACGACAACGTGGCCGCGGCCGGCCTGGTGCTGGCCGGCGGGCACGGCAACGCGTCCGCCGGGCCGATCGTCGCCGCGGTGCTGAGGGCAGCCTCCTGACCGGGCCGGCGTCATGACCCCGCTGATAGCCGCCGCGGTCCTCACCGCGGCCCTCACCCACGCCGCCTGGAACGCGATCGCCCACGGCATCAGGGACCAGCTCCTCGCCTTCACCCTCGTGGGTGGGGGCGGGGCGCTGTGCGCGGCGGTGCTCGCGCCGTTCGCCGCGGTGCCGCACGGGAAGGCGTGGCCGTTCCTGATCGCGTCCGTGGTGATCCACCTCGGCTACCAGTACCTGCTGATGCGGTCCTTCCAGCTCGGCGAGTTCGGGCAGGTGTACCCGATCGCGCGCGGGGTCGCGCCTCCTGCGGTGACCCTGCTGGCCGCGGTGTTCGTCGGCGAGTGGCCGGGGCCGTGGCAGACCGCCGGGGTGCTGGTCGCGTCGGCCGGGCTCAGCGGGGTGGCGCTGTGGGGCATGCGCGGCCGGCAGCCCAACTGGCCCGCGCTGGCCGCCGCCGTCGGCACCGGTCTGACCATCGCCGGGTACACGGTCGTCGACGGCGTCGGCGTCCGCGCCTCGGGCAGCTCCCTCGGCTACATCTCCTGGCTGCTGCTCCTCCAGGGCCTGGTCGTCCCGGTCGTGGCCTTCGGCCGGCGGCGCGGCGAACTGCTCGCCCAGTTGCGGCCCGTGGCGCTGCGCGGCCTGCTCGGCGGCGCGCTGTCCATCACGGCCTACGGGCTCGTGCTGTGGGCGCAGACGCGCGCGGAGCTGGCGCCGGTCGCCGCGCTGCGCGAGACCTCCATCATCGCGGGGGCGGCCATCGGAACGGTGTTCTTCAAGGAGCGCTTCGGCCGGCCGCGGATCGTGGCGGCCGTGGTGGTGGTCACCGGGATCGGACTGATGCTGCACGCGGGCTGATCATCGTCCCGTCGCACGTCATGTCACCCCCGGCCCCGTCACCCTGCCGCCGACACGTCACCGCTCGTCGTACCGTCACTCATCGCATCATCGGCCGGTGCGGTCACCCTCCCGGGTGACCGCACCGCTACCGGTACGACGATCATTCCTCGGCCGAGATCAACGCGTCGACGAAGCGCGTGCTGCTGCTGAGGATGCCGCCCTCCACCGGGAGGGTGACACCGGTGATCCAGGACGCGTCCTTGGACGCGAGGAACGTGACGGCCGCCGCGATGTCGGCGGGCTCGCCGACCCGGCCCAGCGGGTAGGCCGACGCCACCGCGTCCAGCACGCCCTCGCGCCCCGCCCACGCGGGCGTGCGGATGGTGCCGGGCGCCACCAGGTTCACCCGCACCCCGGCGGGCGCCGCCTGCACGGCCAGCGTGCGGGTGAGGGAGATGAGCGCGGCCTTGGCGGCGCTGTAGGAGTGGTTGCCGAAGTACGACAATCCGTTGACCGACCCGATGTTGACGATCGCGCCGCGACGCTCCGGTGCGATGGTCAGATGGGGAAGCGCCGCGCGCGAGCATCTCATCGCACCGGTGAGGGTGATGTCGAGGTCGCGCCGCCAGGCCTCGTCACTCTCCTCGGTGAACTCCTCGTGGTGGTCGCTGCACGAGTACGCGTTGTTGACCAGGACGTCCAGGGTTCCGAAGACGTCCACCGCGTACGCGACGGCGTCGTCCACCAGGCCCGTGTCGGCGACGTCGCACGCGATCGACTCCGCCCGTCCGCCGTCGGCGCGGATCGCCTCGGCCGTGCGCACCGCCGCTTCCCCGTCCAGGTCGGCGATGAGCACCGCCGCGCCCTCCGCGGCGAACCGCCGCGCCGTGGCCTCGCCGATCCCGCGGGCCCCGCCCGTCACCATCACGCCGTACGTGTCGAAGCGTCCCGTCAGTCCCGTCATCGGGTCAGGGTAGGCACCGCCGAACCGCCCTGACCAGAGCCTGGGCGCGGGGATCGGCGGTGACGTTCTTCTGCAGGCCGTTGGTGACGTAGCCGAAGCCGATCCCCGCCTCCGGGTCGGCGAAGGCCAGCGACCCGCCGCGTCCGGGGTGCCCGAAAGAGGCCGGCCCGAGCAGCGGCGAGGCCCCGCCGTGCAGCATGTAGCCCAGGCCGAAACGGGTGTTGACCACCAGCACCCGGTCCGGCCCGTCCGCCTCCGCGGCGTGCGCGGCCGCGACGGTCCCGGGCGTGAACAGCCGCCCGGCGCCGTCCACGGCCCCCACCAGCGCCGCGTAGAACCGGGCCAGCGCGCGGGCGGTGGCCACGGTGTTGGAGGCGGCCAACTCGCCGGCCCGGTAGGCGGGGTCGTTCTCGTCCGGGGCCGGCGTGATCGCGGCGAAGGCCCGGCTGGTCAGCGACCGCGGATCGGCGTACGCGTCGCGCACGTTCGGCTTCGGACGGGCCCGCAGGCCGCCCGAGGCGGGCGCCTCGGGCGCGGGCACCTCCCCGATCCGGCCCACCCGGTGCGCCTCGGCGGCCGGCAGGCCCAGCCACAGGTCCGCGCCGAGCGGCCCGGCCACCTCCTCGGCGAAGAACCGCCCCACGGTGCGCCCGTCCACCCGCAGCACCAGTTCGCCGACCAGCCAGCTGAACGTCTGTGCGTGGTAACCGTGTTCGACCCCCGGCGGGAACAACGGCGCCTGCGCTGCCACCGCTTGCGGCCCCGACACCCCGTCGAGCGCCTCCTCCGGCGTGAGCGGCACGTCGATCGCGGGAACGCCCGCCCGGTGCGCGAGCACGTCCCGCACCGTCACCCGCTCCTTGCCGCGCGCCTTGAACTCGGGCCAGTAGGTGGCGACCGGCGCGTCCAGGTCGAGCCGCCCGCGCTGGTGGAGCAGCAGCACGCAGGCCGCCGCCACGCCCTTGCCGGCCGACCGCACGGTCTGCGCCGTCTCGCACAACCAGAGCCGCCCGCCGTCGCGGTCGTCGCCCGGGGCACCGTCCGCGCTGCCGCCCGCGCCGGCGTCGAAGTCCGCGCGGCCCGCCCACAGGTCCACCACCTTGCGGCCGCGGTGGTAGACGGCCACGGCCGCGCCCCGCTCGCCGCGCCGGGCGAAGCCGTCCGCGAAGGCCGCCCGCACCGGCTCCCAGCCGTCCGCGGCCTCCCCGTGGAGCTCCGTCCCGGCCCCCGTACCGGCCGCTGCCCCGCCCCGCCCCGCGCCCTCGCCGCCGTCCATGCCCGCTGCCTCCCGATCGCCCCCTGCCGTCCGTACTCCCACGATCGTACGAACACCCGGTCCGCGGACGCCGGGCGGACCGCGCCGCGGGCCCGTGACGGGACCGCCGTCCGGTCGTGGCGACCGGGGGCGGCCCCGTCACGGGCCCGGTGGGGGGATCCGCTGTCCTCGTCCGGCCGTGGCCTTCGGCGGCTGACGCGTCGGGGCGGTCAGGCGCCGGGTGTCACGGCCGACGGGTTACGACAGCGGCGGGTACGCGTTCTGCACCAACTGGTGGAACTCGGCGGAGAACCAGTGGCCCGCGAGCGGCGAATTCGCCAGCGCACCGGTCGGGTTGTTGCCGTTGCGGTCGTTGCCGCCGTAGTTCGGGTCGCACATCTGGTCGAAGCCCTTGCCCTCGTCGTTGTCGATGGCCTTGCTCGAACCGTCCGACTCGCCCGGGGGCTTGATCCACACGTAGGCGTCGATCCCGGTGGCCGGCGCCGCGGTGGGACGGGTGCCGATGCCGGCACCGGTCTGGTTGCACCAGTTGCCGGCGTGGATGCGGCGGTCGATGCGGCCGCCGTCGACGTACGTGTCCACGCTGGTCGTCGCGCCCGGACCGGTCGGCCGGGACGAACCGCCCCAGCCGTTGCGGCCGGTGTCGATCAGCATGCCGATGTTGCTGTCGAAGCCGATGCTGACCAACTCCGAGCGCAGCGCGGTGGCGTAGCTCTGCTCGTCCACGTAGTTGTTCCAGTCGATCCACTTGGACTGGCGCACCGTGGTGCCGTTCACCGAGTCCGTCACCTTGAAGTTCGGCTCCGTGGTGGCGCTGTAGTTCGCGGTGTTGGTGATGAAGCCCTGCACGTCGTGGACGGTGGCGCCGCTGGTGGTGGCGGCCTTCAGGAACTCCTGCGCGGAGGGGACGAAGTTGCTGTCCCAGCCGAGCCAGGCGTGGTGGCCGGCGTCGATGTAGTTGTAGGTGTTCGACAGCGCGCCGAGCTTGGCGAGCGCGTAGCCCACGCCCTTCTCGTAGTTGCCGTTGGCCTTCATCGTCGCGCACTGCGTGGTGGAACCGGCGGCCCCGCCCGCGTTGGTCACGATGTTCGGCAGCGAGTCGGGCTCGATGACGTTGACGATCCGCAGCTTGGAGTACGCCGAGTTCGACATGATCGACGCGATCGGGTCGATGTACTGCGACTCGTACGCCGCCAGGTCCGTCGGGCCCAGCTCGCCGTTGGAGGCGAGCGCGGCGCAGTCACGGCCCGGAAGGTCGTAGATCACGAACTCCACGGTCAGCGGCTGGCCGTTGGCCTGCGCGACCGCCTCGTCGAGGTGCGCCTTCAGACCCATCGCGCCGTCCGCGCCGTTGATCGCCGCGATCCGGTCGAGCCACACGGCCGTCGAGGAGTTGGCGATCGCCGAACCGCCGTCGCCGGCCGCCTCGGCCGACCACTCCGGGTTGACGTAACCCTTCGCGCCCACGTACGGGTTGTCCACCCGCGAACCGGTGGGCGGGGGCGAGGTGGGCGTGGTGGGGGGCGGCGAGGTGGGGGGAGTGGTGCCGCCGCCCGTCGTGCCGCCCGTACCGCCCGCCGCGCCGCAGGTCACGCCGTTGAGCGTGAACGACGTGGGCGCGGTGTTCGTGCCGCTGTAGCTGCCGTTGAAGCCGAAGTTGACCGTGCCGCCGGTGGCGATCGCGCCGTTGTAGGACAGGCTGGCCGCGTTGACGGCCGAACCCGACTGCGTGATCGTGGCGTTCCAGCCCTGGGTGACCGTCTGGTTGCCTGCGAAGCTCCAGCCGAGCTGCCAACTGGTGGTCGGCGAACCGTTGTTGGTGATCGTCACCGAAGCGGTGAACCCGGTGTCCCACTGGGTGGACACGCTGTACTGGACCGAGCAGCCGGACGCGGCCGCTTCGGCGCTTCCGGTGGTCAGCGCGGCCGCGACCGCGCCGGAGGACACGACGAGCGCGCCGGCGAGGAGTGCGGCGGTTCTGCGCCGGAGTATCGGGACTGCCATGTGCGTACAACCTCCAATTGGGGGATGGACCTTCGAAGGAGCTTCGGGAGGTCAAGGGAGGTGGTGCGGTGTTCAAGTGTTCGGTTACACGCTCTTAACGTGGGAGCGCTCCCATACTGGAGAGCTGCCCTGCTCCTGTCAATGCTTGAAGCACGAGAAGCCGGGGATCGGCATATCCACGAAGCAGCCCCGCTCCTGATGACGCGTCAGATCGGGTACGGCGCAGCGCCGTCGGACCGATCGCGTACACCCCGCTGACCCGCGCGGCCCGCTCGCGTAACGTGCTCCCGACGAGTTTTTTTACCGGCGAGTAAGGTCGAGCGAGGGAGCGGGCGCATGGCGCTGGACGCGGACGTCGTGGTGGTGGGCGCGGGGCTGGCCGGGCTGGTCGCCACCGCCGAACTGGCCGATGCCGGGCGGAAGGTGATCCTGCTCGACCAGGAGCCCGAGGCATCGCTGGGCGGGCAGGCGTTCTGGTCGTTCGGCGGGCTCTTCTTCGTCGACTCCCCCGAGCAGCGGCGGATGCGCATCCGCGACAACGTCGAACTGGCCTGGCAGGACTGGCTCGGCACCGCCGGCTTCGACCGCCCCGAGGACCACTGGCCGCGCCGGTGGGCCGAGGCGTACGTGCACTTCGCCGCGGGCGAGAAACGGGCCTGGCTGCACCAACAGGGCCTGCGCGTCTTCCCGGTGGTCGGCTGGGCCGAGCGCGGCGGCTTCCTGGCGACCGGCCCCGGCAACTCCGTGCCGCGCTTCCACATCACCTGGGGCACCGGCCCCGGCGTCGTCGCGCCGTTCGAGCGGCGCGTGCGCGAAGCCGTCGAACGCGGCCGGGTCCAACTCCGCTTCCGCCACCGGGTCACGGCGCTGACCACGACCGGCGGCGCCGTGGACGGCGTGGCCGGCGAGGTGCTGGAACCGAGCAACGCGCGCCGCGGCGAGGCGAGTTCGCGCGAGGTCACGGAGACCTTCGAACTCCGGGCGCAGGCCGTGGTCGTCACCTCGGGCGGCATCGGCGGCAACCACGACCTGGTACGCGCCGCCTGGCCCGAACGCCTCGGCACCGCACCGAAGAAGCTGCTCTCCGGCGTGCCCGCGCACGTCGACGGACTCATGCTCGGCATCGCCGAGGACGCCGGCGCGCGGCGCATCAACGGCGACCGCATGTGGCACTACACCGAGGGCATCGAGAACTGGAACCCGATCTGGGCCCGGCACGGCATCCGCATCCTGCCCGGCCCCTCGTCGCTGTGGCTCGACGCGACCGGACGGCGGCTGCCGGTGCCGTACTTCCCCGGCTTCGACACCCTCGGCACGCTCGAACACATCATGCGCACCGGGCACGAGTACACCTGGTTCGTCCTCACCCAGAAGATCATCGAGAAGGAGTTCGCGCTCTCCGGCTCCGAACAGAACCCCGACCTGACCGGCAAGAGCGTGCGCGAGGTGCTCAAGCGCGCGCTGCCGGGCGCGCCCGGCCCGGTCGAGGCGTTCAAGCAGCACGGCGTCGACTTCGTGGTCGAACGCGAACTCGGCGCCCTGGTAAGGGGGATGAACGCCCTCACCGGCGAAGGGCTGATCGACGAGAGCGCGCTGCGGCGCGAAGTCGAGGCGCGCGACCGGGAGATCGCGAACACCTACACCAAGGACCTCCAGGTCACCGCGATCCGCGGGGCGCGCAACTACATCGGCGACAAGCTCGTGCGCACCGCCGCCCCGCACCGCCTGCTCGACCCGAAGGCGGGTCCGCTGATCGCCGTCCGGCTGAACATCCTCACCCGCAAGTCGCTGGGCGGCCTGGAGACCGACCTGGACGGGCGGGTGCTGGCCGCCTCCCGCGCGGACTCGTCCTCCGCCGGGGACGCGGGCGTGGACGGCGGGCGCGGCGAGCCGCTGGCCGGTCTGTACGCGGCGGGCGAGGCGGCGGGCTTCGGCGGCGGCGGGATGCACGGCTACCGCTCGCTGGAGGGGACGTTCCTGGGCGGCTGCATCTTCTCCGGGCGCACCGCGGGGCGGGCGGCGGCTCGGGCCACGGCGTAACGGAGCGGATACGGGGCCCGCTGGCGGGTGGGGGCGCGCGGAGGCTGGGCGCGTGCCCGGCACGGCCTCCGGCGTGCGACGGCGTGCGCGGGGCCGAGGCGGGGCCGAGGCGGGGCGGGGGCAGGGCGAGGCGGAAAAGTTGCTGCCACCCCGGGCGCGCCGAACCATGGGAGAGGTGAGCGACGGCGCGTACCTCCGGTTCCCGCACGTGCACGGCGGCCTGCTGTGCTTCGCGGCCGAGGACGACATCTGGGTGGCCCCGCTCGGGTCCGCGGGCGAGCCGCCGGGGCGCGCGTGGCGGGTGACCGCGGACCGTACCCGGGTGGGCACTCCGCGCTTCTCACCCGACGGTACGACCATCGCCTTCACCAGCTGGCGCAGCCTCGACCCCGAGGTGTACCTCGTACCGGTGAACGGCGGCACTCCGCGCCGATTGACGTACTGGGGCAGCACCGACACCCGCGTGTGCTCGTGGACTCCGGACGGTGATGTGCTGGCCGTATCGTCACACGGTCAGCCCTTCGCCCATCACACCTGGGCGCACAGCGTGCCGGCCGACTCCGGCCCCGGCGGGCCGCTGCCCTGGGGGCCGGTCTCCGACCTCGCCGTCCACGACCGGGGCTGCGACCGCCGCACCCTCCTGCTGACCGGCACCCCGCCGCACCAGCCGCACGCCTGGAAGCGCTACCGCGGCGGCGCCACCGGCCGCCTGTGGCTGCACGGCGAACGCCTCGTGCCCGGCCTCGCCGGGCACCTGTCCTCGCCGATGTTCGCCGCAGGGCGCATCGCCTTCCTCTCCGACCACGAGGGCGTCGCGAACCTCTACTCCTGCCGACCCGACGGCGGCGACCTGCGCCGCCACACCGACCACGACGCCTTCTACGCCCGCAACGCCGCCACCGACGGCCACCGCGTCGTCTACCAGTGCGCCGGGGACCTCTGGCTGGTCGACGACCTCGGCTCCCCCGACGCCCGGCCGCGCCGCCTGGACGTCCGCCTCGGCGGCCCCCGCAGCGGCCGCCGCCCCTACCAGGTGCCCGCCGCCGCCAACCTCGACGGCCTCGCCATGGACCGCGTCGGCCGCGCCAGCGCCGTCTGCGTCCGCGGCAGCCTCTACTGGCTCACCCACCGCGACGGCCCAGCCCACACCCTCTCCGACGTCCCCGGCGCCCGCGTCCGCCTCCCCGAGATGCTCGGCGCCACCGGCCTGATCGTCTACGTCACCGACGTCGAGGGCGAGGACGGCGTCGAACTCACCCCTCTCCCCGGCCGCCGCTTCCTCCCGGGCACGGATCCGGGCGGCGCGACGGGCGCGGGCGCGGGGGTACGGAGCGGGTTGACGCTGTGGACCGGCGAAGCCACCCGCCCGGGTGAACGCAGCCCCGCACCCACTCGTGCGGGTGACCACGCGCGACCGGCCACCCGTTCAGGTGACCGCGCGCCGCAGGCGGGCCCTCCGGTCACCGGTGCGGGTGACCTCGCGGGCCCCGCAACCGACGATCACCAAGAGCGACACGACCGCGGTGACGACAACCCGACGACCACACCGTCCGACCATCCGCCCAGCACCCACGACGACGACCGCGACCGCCCCACACCTCATCCGGTCATCGCACCATCCGACGGCGCGGTCACCCGCGCGGGTGACGTCCCCGCCAACGGCTCACCCGACCGCCCCCACGCCCGCCTGGCGGTCGGGCGGCTCGGCCGCGTCCTGGAACTGGTCTCCTCCCCCGACGGCACGACCCTCGCGGTGGCCGCCCACGACGGCAGGCTGCTGCTGGTCCCCACCGGAGAGGGCGAGCCCACTGTCGGCTCCGGCGGGAGTCACCCCTCCGACCAGCTCCCCCCGGCGGCGGGCAGCGTGCGGGAGCTGATCCGGTCCACCAACGGCCCGGTCCGCGACCTCGCCTTCTCGCCGGACTCGGCGTGGCTCGCCTGGTCGCACCCGGGCGTCGGGCGGTCGCTGCGTTCCATCAAGATCGCCCGACTGGCCGACCATACGATCATCGATGTCACCTACGGCCGTTTTGAGGATGAGCAGCCTGTCTTCACGCGCGACGGCCGTTACCTCGCCTTCCTGTCGTGGCGCGGCTTCGACCCGGTGTACGACGTTCATACCGGCGACCTGTCGTTCCCCCTGGGCTGCCGCCCGTACCTCGTCCCGCTGAACTCGGCGACGCCGTCACCCTTCGCGTTGAGTGTCGACGGCAGTCCCGTGGGCAGCGGCCTCGACCCCGGCGAGGGCGGCGGCAACGGACCGGTGGTGGTGGAGGCGGAGGGCCTGCCCAGCCGGGTGACGCCGTTCCCGGTGTCGGCGTCCAAGTACAGCGCGCTGCAACCGGTGCGGGGCGGCCTGGTGTGGCTGCGCTGGCCGATCTCCGGGGCGCTCGGCGAGACGTTCGCCAACCCCGCCGACCCCTCGGCCCGCCCCACCCTGGAGCACTTCGACCTCGGCAGGTCCAAGCGCGACGAACTGGTCCGTCACATGGACTGGTACGAGGTCAGCGGCGACGGATCGCGGCTGGCCGTCTTCGACGAGGGCGAACTCGCGGTGTTCCCCGTCACCGAGCGCGGCGACGACGACTCCACCGTCTACGTCGACATGCGCCGCGTCCTGCACGAGGCGGACCCCGCCGCCGAGTGGCGCCAGGCGTACGAGGAGGCCGGCCGCCTCATCCGCGACCACTTCTGGGCCCCAGACATGTGCGGCGTGGACTGGCCGGCCATCCTCGACCAGTACCGTCCGCTGGTCGAACGCGTCGCCACCCCCGACGAGTTCGCCGATCTCCTGCGCGAGGTGCTCGGCGAACTGGGCACGTCGCACGCCAACGTGCAGCCCGCCCGCCGCAACGAGGGCCCGCCGCACTACCAGCGCCCCATCGGCCTGCTCGGCGCCGACTTCCGCCACAACAAGGACGGCACCTGGACCGTCGCCCGCATCCTCCCCGGCGAGTCCTCCGACTCCAAGGCGCGCTCCCCGCTGGCCGGCACCGGCATCCGCGAGGGCGCGGTCCTCACCCACATCGACGGCCGCCGCGTCCCCGCGAAGGCGGGACCGTACCCCCTGCTCGCGGGCGCGGGCGGCACCACCGTGGAGCTGACCTTCGCCCCGCAGGACGGCCGCGGCGCGCCTCGCAGGATCGCCGTCGTCCCGCTGATCGACGAGCGACCGCTGCGCTACCAGCACTGGGTCGCACGGCGCCGCAAGGTGGTCCGCCACCTCAGCGGCGGCCGCTGCGGCTACCTGCACATCCCGGACATGGGCGGCTCCGGCTGGGCGCAGTTCAACCGCGACCTGCGCAAGGAGGTCGCCTACGAGGCCCTGATCGTGGACGTGCGCGGCAACGCCGGCGGCAACATCAGTGAACTCGTCATCGAGAAACTCACCCGTTCGGTGCTCGGGTGGGACCTCACCCGCAACGCGCAGCCGGTCTCGTACGCGGGCAGCGCGCCGCGCGGGCCGGTGGTCGCCATCGCCGACGAGGCCACATCGTCCGACGGTGACATGATCACAGCGGCGTTCAAGCTCCTGGGCCTGGGACCGGTGGTCGATTCGCGCACCTGGGGTGGTGTCGTCGGTATGACCGGACGTCACCGTCTCGGCGACAACACGGTGATCACCATTCCGATGAACGCCGCCTGGTTCGACGCCTATGGGTGGTCGGTCGAGAACCATGGTGTCGCGCCCGACATCGAGTCCCTGCGCACCCCGCTGGACTGGGCGGAGGGCCGTCACGCGCAACTGGCGGTCGCCGTGCGTACGGCGCTGTCGCTGCTCGAGGAGCATCCCGCGGCGGTGCCGCCGGACCTGTCCTCACGCCCCGACCGGGCCCGTCCGCCATTGCCGCCGCGCACACAAAAGGAAGAGCGCTCCTGAAGGCTGTGCGGATGGGGCTGGTCGAAGTCACTCTCCGCCGCAGTTCAGGAAGCGCCCTTCCCGTGACAAAGCGTAACGGCTCTCCCGCCGCGCCCCCGCACATGTGACCCTTACGGGTGACGTGCGGCGACGCGGCGGGATCACCGTTGCCGAGGGTGCGTCAGAGCGCCGACACCCAGTACGGCTCGACGGTCATCTGACCGTTGCCCCGGGCACCGTAGAGCGTGCCGGAGGAGCCCTCGGTCAGGGCGTACCAGGAGTCGACGTAGTCGGCGTCGTTGGTGTACCAGGCCGACGGGATGGCCGCCAGGATGGCGTCCACCAGCGGCACATAGGCACCCTGGTCCGTGATGGTCAGCAGCGCGTCGGCCAGGGCCTTGGCGAGGCTGGCGTAGTTGGTGTCGCCGTCGTCCTCCATCATCACGACGTCGGCGGTGTTGTACTTGTAGTTCGACCAGTTCACCAGCAGCTGGTTCGGGTAGTACGTGTGGTGGTCGTTGTCCAGGTACGGCATGTCGACGGTGTCGACGCGCACCACGCCGTCGAGGCCGAAGCCGCTGACGATCGAGAAGATCTCGGCGTCGCCGAGGATCCACGGCTCCTCGTCGTCGTTGAGGTAGACCGAGTCGACCTTCGTGCTCCAGAAGCCGCCGTCGTTCGGCTTGGCGACGGCCGGCGAGGACAGGCCCGCCTTGGCGAGCGACTTGTCCAGCTGCGCCAGGCCCGTGGACATCGCCTTGTTGACGTCGATGTCGATCACGTAGACCGGGGTGTTCGGCGCGTTGCGGGTGCTCAGGGCGTGGGCGTGGCCCGCGCTGTCGTAGGCGGTGACGGTGGCCACGGAGTCGTCACCGGTGGCGGCGGCGACCAGCGGCGAGGCGGAGGCGGTCAGGGCGGAGCGCATGTCCTGGGTGCCCAGGCGCAGGCGCAGCAGCGAACCGGCGTCCGTGCCGAGGCCCTTGGCGGCGGCGATCTTCCGGTCGGCACCGGAGACAGCCGCGTTGAGGCCGGCGGGCACGGACTCCTTCGACGTCAGGGCGCCGAGGCTGACCTCCTTGGAGCCCAGCGCGGCGGTACGCACCTGGGCACTCCACGAGGCGTTGGACAGGGAGGCGGCGAACGTGCGGGCGACGTTCGTCTCTATGGTGCTGACCGGCGACTTGTGAGCGGTGGGGGCCGCTGCGGGCGCCGACGCGTGCGCGGCGGGCGAGATGAGTCCCTGGAGCGCGAGGGCGGACGCGGCGCAGAGCGCGAGGGCTGCGGCGCCGCGCTTGGTGGCGGTGAACTGCACGGAAGGATCCTCCTGGAGGCGTGCCGGACCCGCCTTGTGGGTGGTCCGGCGACATTTTGGGGGCGATCAGGATGGAGCCGTTCTATGCGGGTAGATACCCACACAGCTAAGAGGATGTCCGTAGCATGCCAATCGCGCAAGTACCTTCAGACACCAGAAAGGGACACCCCTATCGGGGTGTCCCTTCCGTCTCACGGTGTTCGCTGAGCATCAACGCACGCGCCACGTCGACGTCAACTCAGCAGCAGGTCAGGCGCGGTTGTCGCCACGCCCCTCGCGCGGCTCCTGGCCCATGCGACGCCGCGCCTCGTCCTCGTGCCCGGGGCGGCGCTCACGGCCCTCCTGGCGCGCGCCGCGCTCGGCCTGCTCGCGGCCCTCGCGCTCGCCGGACCGGTTCCGCTTGCCGTTGCCGGCGGCGTCCTTGGCCTTCCGGCCGACTTCCTCCGCCTTGTCGCTGAACGAATCGAAAGCACCCATGGTTACTCCTCCTGGAGTTGTGGGGATGGGGCCTCGACAAGATTGTCATGACGGGATTACCGCCGCATCTTGGGACAATAACCCCAGGTCAGCGGCCGATTACGACTACGGAGTGTGATGAGCGGACGATCTGGCCGCCTCGTCGGCCGCCCCTCCCCGACCCACCAGACCGCGCCGTACGCCCGCGTTGCGCGCCAGCGCGGGTTCCGCTCTGCGCATCTCGCGCCTTCCGAGTGCGCCGCCGATCAAGGACGGCAGGTAGCCGCGCACCGGCTGCATCCCGCGCAGCCACCGCTGCCCGTACACATGAGGCGATCGTCTGAGGATCCCCGCGACGATGCGGTCGATGGCCGGTTCCAGTGGGTACGTCCGGTTGGCCGGCCAGGGAAGCCGGGCCCGCAGCGACCGCAGGGCCTCATCCTCGTCGGCTCCGCGCACCATGTCGGTGTCGGTCCAACTCAGATATCCGACGCCCACCTTCACGCCCCGGTGGCCCATCTCCGCGCGCAGGCAGTGCGCGAACGCCTCCACCCCCGCCTTGCTCGCGCAGTACGCGGCCATCATCGGCGCGGGGGTGATCGCCGCCAGCGATGCGATCTGCAGGTAATAGCCGTGCGAGGCGACCAGCGCGGGCAGGAACGCGCGAGCGGTCGCGATGCTGCCCATCAGGTTGACCTGGATCACCCGATCGAACGTGTCGGCGTCCGCTTCGAGGAACGGGCCGCCGGTCGCCACACCCGCGTTGGCGACCACTGTGTCGATCCGCCCGTAGCGGGCGACCACTTCGCCGGCGACCGCCTTCATCGCCGCGCCGTCGGTGACGTCCGCCGTCCAGTACGCGGTGTCGCCGCCGATCGCCTCGGCGACCTTCTTCAGCTCCTCGGGTTCGAGGCCGACGAGTGCCAGCCGCGCGCCGCGGTCGGCCAGCTTGCGAGCGAGCAGCGCGCCGACCCCGCGGGCCGCGCCGGTGACCACGACGACACGGCCGTCCAACGATGATCCGGTCATGCGCTCTTCTCCTCCTCGACGGTGGTGGCGTTCACCGGTCGGTTCGTCGAACTGTCCGCCGTCGGATCACCCGATGTCGGACGATCATCCGTCAGATGGTCGGCCACCAGGGCGCGCACCACCGCTTCGACCGCCGCGGTGTCCTCCACGGGAGTCATATGGCCGATACCCGGGAGCTCCGTCAGCCCGACGCAGTGCTGGAGCGCCTCGACCATGCCGCGCGAGTGCACCTTGGGGGTGAGCTTGTCGGCGGTGCCGACCAGGACCGCCGTCGGCGCGGCGAGCTCCGCGAGGTCCGCGTCCAGGTCGAGCACGGCGAGCACCCGGCCCCATCCGGAACGGTGGCGCGGCCGGCAGGCGTGCACGATCGCCGCGCAGAACGCCACCTGCTCCGGCGTCGCACCCGGGCTGAGCACCCCGTACTTCAGCGCCGCCCTCGACACCGAGGTGACCCGCCCCAGCGGCAGCCGCGAGACGAGCAGCTGCCTGTGGAAGGCCCGGCGCAGACGGCGCGCGCTGAACCGCGCCGGCAGCACCTCGGTGGTGCCCAGGAGCCTTCCGCTTCCGGTGCTCGCCAGCAGCACGGCGGCGGTACGGCTGCGCACGGCTGCACGTCCGGAAGCCGCCATGATCGTCATACCGCCCATGGAGTGGCCGACGAGCACCGCGCGCTCGCCGTCGGGCACCGTCACCTGCAGTACGGCTTCCAGATCATCGGCCAGGAAGCGGGGGTCGTAACCCTTGCGGGTGGCAGGTGCGGCGCTGCGACCATGACCGCGCTGGTCGTAGGCGACCAACCGGTAATCGGATGACAGGGCCCGCACCAATGGCGCCCAGAAGACGGTCGAGCACGTCCACCCGTGGGAAAGGACGACCGTAGGACCATCGGCCCGCCCGTACTCCTCGATGTGTATGCGCGTCCCGTCGGCGGACGCCGCGGACAGTTCCTCGCGCGGCTGCACGGCCTCGTAGGGAAGGGTCATGACGCCACCTCCGCCGAGACGGCCTGCTCGCGCCCCGAACCGTGCCGGGCCGGCGCCAGCTGCTCGTACTCGGAGAGGTCCAGCTTCCGCGTCGCCCGCCGGAACTCGGCGGTCGAGCCGGGCCAGCCAGTGGAGTTGCGGCCGTTGGCGTCCAGGTACCAGCTCTTGCAGCCACCGGTGTTCCACACGGTCCGCGACACCCGGCGCTGCACCTCCTCGTTCCAGGCGGCGACGGCCGACGGCTTGGCCTCCAGCGCCGCGGCGCCCGTGCGCTCGAGCGTGCGCAGATAATCGACCATGTAGTTGAGTGACGACTCGATCATCAGAATCATCGAGCTGTTCCCCAGGCCGGTGTTCGGACCGATGATGAACAGAAGATTGGGAAATCCGTCCACCGTGCTGCCGCGCAGCGCGGCCAGCCCGTTCTTCCAGTGCTCGGCGAGGGTGCGACCGTCCGATCCGACAACCCGATCACCGATCGGCATGTCGGTGACGTGGAAGCCGGTTCCAAAGATGATCGCATCGGCCTCGCGCTCGTCGCCGTCGGCAGTCACCACACGCGAGCCGCGCACCTCGGTGAGCGCGGAGGTGAGCACCTCGGCGTTGGGCTGCGCCAGTGCCGGGTAATAGGTGCTCGACAGCAGGATGCGCTTGCACCCGATCGTGTAATCGGGCGTGAGCCTGGCCCGCAGTTGCGGGTCCTTCACCGACCGCCGCAGGTGCTGCCGCGCGATCGCCTCCGCCGCCTTCATGAGCTTGGGCTGCCTGACGAACGCGCCGACCTGGAACTCCCGCAGGAGCCACAGCAGTCCGCGCCGTGCCTTGGCCGTACTCGGGATCGTCGCGTGCAGCCAGCGCTCGGCGGCGCTGATCGGCCGGTCCGCGCGCGGCAGCACCCAGGGCGGGGTGCGCTGCAGGACGGTCAGCCGGCCGACCTCGGGCTGGATCGAGGGCACGATCTGGATCGCCGAGGCCCCGGTGCCGACCATCACGACCCGCTTGCCGCGCAGGTCGAAGTCGTGGTCCCAGCGCGAGGTGTGGAAGACCCGGCCGGTGAAGGTCTCCATCCCGGGGATGTCCGGGATCTTGGCGTCGGACAGGGGGCCGGTGGCAGACACGACGACGTCGGCGGTGAGTTCGCCGCGGGCGGTCGTCAGGTGCCAGCGGCGCGCCGCGGAGTCCCACCGCGCCTGCCGCACTTCGGCACCGAAGCGCAGATGCGGCCGCAGCCCGAAGGTGTCGGTGACACGTTCGAGGTAGGCGCGGATGTGCTCCTGGCCGGAGAAGGCGCGCGGCCACTCGGGATTGGGCGCGAAGGAGAACGAGTACAGGTGCGAGGGGACGTCACAGGCGCAGCCGGGGTAGCTGTTGTCGCGCCAGGTGCCGCCGACGGCGTCCGCGCGCTCCAGGATGACGAAGTCGGTGATCCCCTCCCTTCGCAGCCTCACGGCGGCCCCCAGCCCGCCGAACCCGGACCCGATCACCGCCACCCGCACGTGTTCGAGGTCGTCGTCCATGGCACCGCCCCTCCTTGCCGCGATCGCGCCAGCAATCACTGGCACAATGGGACTGTAGGGCACCAGCGGTTACCTGCGGTAGGGGTAGGGGCGGGTTTTCGCCGCCCACCGTCCGCAAGCGGCGGTGCACACGTTTCCCCACCCCATAGGCTGGCATCGTGGACGACAACGGGACCGGGGCGGCGCGTGAATACCGCGTCGAGGAACTCGCCAAGGCCGCCGGCATCCCCGTCAGGACGCTGCGCTTCTACCGCGAGCGACGCCTCCTGCCGCCGCCTCGCCGCGAGGGCCGTATCGCCTGGTACTCCGAGGACCACCTCGCCCGACTGCGCACCATCGCCGCCCTCCTGGATCGTGGCCACACCCTGGGCGGCATCGCCGAGCTCATCGCGGCGTGGGAGAAGGGCCGCACCCTGGACGGCGTGGCCGAACTCCTCGGCTTCGAGGGCGCCCTGACCGCCCCTTGGTCGGACGAGACCCCGGTAAGGCTCACCCCCCAGGAGCTCGCCGATTACTTCGGTGAGGACGTGAGCCCGGAGAACCTCACGACCGCCCTGGAGATCGGCTACATAATGGTCGACGGCGAGCAGGTCGTACACATCAGCCGCCGACTCCTCGACGCCTCCGCGGCCCTGGTGCGCGAGGGCATACCGCTGTCGGTCGTCCTGGCCGCCGGACGCCAGGTGCGCGGTCATGTCGACGCCATCGCCGACCTGTTCACCCAGGTCATCAAGGCCCACCTGGTCGGCGACATGGACTCCGTCCGACCCGAGAACGCCCATCGCTTCACCGAGTCCCTGCACAGGCTGCGCCCCCTGGCCAAGAACATCGTGGACGCGGAGATGTCGCTGGCCATGGACCGCCGGATGCGCGCCGAGATCGACGCCTGGATGCGCGAGCAGGCCGCCAGGGCCGCAGGCGCCTCCGCAGAGCCCGTCTGCCGGGAAGATCACGAAGAGGCCGCCGAAGGGCCTCACAGGGCCCCCTGAGCGGCTTCCCCGGCCCGTTCCCGCGCATCGGGGCGGACGACCTGCGACAGTGGAAATGTCGCACCGATCGGGAGGTGTCCCGTGCACCAGCCACACGACGCCAATGCCGAACAGGCCATCCTCGGCCGGATCAAACGCATGGTCGCCGACGAGAAGGCGCTGCGCGACCTGCTCGCCTCGGGCGAGGGCGACGGGGAGAGCGAACGCGATCGCCTCGTCGGACTCGAGCGCGAACTCGACCAGTGCTGGGACCTGCTGCGCCAGCGGCGCGCCCTGTCCGAGGCGGGCGAGGATCCGGGCGGCGCGCGCGTGCGCCCCTCGTCCACGGTGGAGGGCTACCGCTCGTGAGCGCCGCCGAGGAGATCGCCTTCACCGACGACCCCGGTCAGCGGCGCTACGAGGCCCACTACGGCGAGGAGCCGGCAGGGATCATCGTCTACATGCGCTCCCCCGACGTGGTCGCCCTCCTGCACACAGAGGTCGAGGACGCCTACGAAGGGCGCGGCATCGGGTCCGCCCTGGCCCGGCACGCCCTGGACGACGCCCGCGCCCAAGGACGCCAGGTACTGGCGATCTGCCCCTTCGTCGACGCATGGATCACCAGGCACCCCGAGTACGAGGACCTGCGCTACGAGCCCAGCAGCAAGGTGAGCGACTAGCGTCCCGGGCGGCCATGACTCTGGGCACAATGGTGTCGGATTCCGCCGTCGAGCGGCGCTCCTGGCGCCCATGGACGTCAGGCAAGGGTGCGGCAATGTGGCGTGCGGGCCTTACACAAGCGCTGTGGCCTGCCCGGACCCGCCCGACCGCGCGGCCGGACCAGCGCCGACCTTCATGTCGGATTTCCGCCAGACCGACCGCATGACGAGGCGCGATGCTGGAGGGGTGTTCACGGATTTCGACGCCTGTGTGAAGGCGGTCCGGTCGAAGGACGCCCGTTTCGACGGGTGGTTCTTCACGGCCGTGCTGACCACCCGGATCTACTGCCGGCCCAGCTGCCCGGTCGTGCCGCCGAAGGTCGAGAACATGACCTTCTACCCCAGTGCGGCCGCGGCGCAGCAGGCCGGGTTCAGGGCGTGCAAGCGCTGCCGCCCGGACGCCAGCCCGGGCTCGCCGCAGTGGAACGAGCGCGCCGACGTCGTCGCACGGGCCATGCGGCTCATAGGCGACGGTGTGGTGGACCGCGAGGGCGTTCCCGGCCTTGCGGCCAAGCTGGGCTACAGCTCCCGGCAGGTGGAGCGGCAGTTGCTCGCCGAACTCGGCGCGGGACCCCTGGCGCTGGCCAGGGCTCAGCGCGCGCAGACCGCGCGGCTGCTGATCGAGACCACCGCGATGCCGATGGGCGAGGTGGCGTTCGCGGCGGGCTTCAGCAGCATCCGCACGTTCAACGACACCGTGCGCGAGGTGTTCG
Organism: uncultured Actinomycetota bacterium; assembly: GCA_963756705.1. Classification (GTDB taxonomy): domain Bacteria; phylum Actinomycetota; class Actinomycetes; order Streptomycetales; family Streptomycetaceae; genus Actinacidiphila. The sequence continues at coordinate 992,298 of CAVWOS010000016.1, forward strand.
CGCTGGCACCGAGCGCACTGCGCGCCCGTGTCGCGGTCGGCCGTCCCGCGGCCACCCCCGGCTCCGTCGTGCTGCGGCTGCCCTTCCGGCAGCCCCTGACCCCGGACAACCTGTTCGGGCACCTGGCGGCGACCGCCGTACCGGGTGTGGAGGAATGGCGCGACGGCGCGTACCGGCGCACCCTGCGGCTGCCGCACGGACCGGGCATCGTGGCGCTCAGCCCGAAGCCCGACCACATCGGCTGCCGGCTGTGGCTGACCGACTGGCGCGACCTGGCACAGGCGATCAGCCGCTGCCGCCGGATGCTCGACCTGGACGCGGACCCGCAGGCCGTGGACGCGCTTCTGGCAGGCGACCCGTCCCTGGCTCCCCTGGTGGCCAAGGCACCCGGAAGGCGGGTGCCACGGGTCGCGGACGGCCCGGAGTTCGCGGTGCGCGCGGTGCTGGGGCAGCAGATCTCGACGGCTGCGGCACGCACCCACGCGGGGCGCCTGGTGACGGCCCACGGCGAACCGGTCACCGACCCGGGCGGCGGCCTCACCCACCTGTTCCCGTCACCCGAAGTGCTCGCCGACCACGATCCGACCGCCCTCGCGATGCCGCAGAGCCGCAGGAACACCCTCGCGGCCCTGCTGGAGGCCCTGCTGGCGGGCGACCTGGATCTGGACGTCGGCAGCGACTGGCAGCAGGCCAGAACGCGCCTTTCGGCGCTGCCGGGCTTCGGACCGTGGACGGTCGAGACGATCGCGATGCGGGCGCTCGGCGACCCGGACGCCTTCCTTCCGACCGACCTGGGCGTGCGGTACGCCGCCAAGGCCCTCGGGCTGCCCGCCACCCCCGCGGCGCTGACCCGTCACGCCGCTGCCTGGCAGCCGTGGCGGTCGTACGCAACCCAGTACCTATGGGCGACGGGGAATCACCCGATCAACATCATTCCTGCTGATCCCGTCGCCACCCGACCCTCTGACGCACACCGCGTTTCCGTGATGAAAGGCCAAGCACGATGACGACGACCACAACACCGACGGGCGCGGTTCACACCGTCGTGGACAGCCCGTGCGGCCCGCTGACGCTGGTCGCACGGGACGACCGGCTTGTCGGCCTCTACATGACCGAGCAGCGCCACCGTCCCGCCGAAGAGACCTTCGGCCTCCCGGGCGAACACCCCGTGCTCGCCAGGACCGCGGAGCAGCTCGCCGCCTACTTCGCCGGCGACCGCACCGCCTTCGACGTCGAACTGAACATGCTGGGCACGCCGTTCCAGCAGCGGGTCTGGACGGCCCTGAACGACATCCCCTACGGCGAGACCGTCACCTACGGCGAACTCGCCGAGGCCATGGGCAAGCCCACCGCCTCGCGCGCGGTCGGCCTCGCCAACGGCAAGAACCCCATCAGCGTCATCGTCCCCTGCCACCGGGTGATCGGTGCCAACGGCGGCCTCACCGGATACGGCGGCGGCCTGGCCCGCAAGCAGTGGCTGCTCGACTTCGAACGCGGTACGCGGCAGCCGGTACTGGTATGACGATCAGGGTGAGCACCCGCCGGACGGTCGGTTGATCGGACCAGCATTCTTCGGACGGGCGCTCACCCGACGCGTTCATACGTCCGACGGGCTTCCTGTCGGACGTGTGAACACCCGACTTACGACAATCCGAGCGCGGGTGCCACCACCGCGTCGATGTACCCGTGGCTGTACTCCGGGTCCGGGTCGATGCCTTCGATGATCGGGCGGGCGAGCGCGGACCCGAAGAGCATGTGCGGCACGAACTCGCGTGCGGGGTTGTCCGCGTCCACCTCGCCGCGGTCCACCGCACGATGGACGAGTTCGCGGAAGCTGGCCAGCTCCGGTTCGATGAGCAGTTCGCGCAGGGCGCGAAAGAGGTCCTCGTTCCGGAAGGCGGCGTGCGCGAGCCCGCGCATGAGTTCCTGATCGCGCTTGATCTCCTGCGCGTCGTGCAGCCGCACCAACTCGTGCAGATCCCCGACCAGCGACCCGGTGTCGATGTCCGCCAGCGACACCGGTTTGCACTGCCGCAGCGCGGTGGCGACCAGTTCCGGCTTGCCCTTCCACTGACGGTAGAGTGTGGCCTTGCTGGAGCGGGTGCGAGCGGCCACCGCGTCCATGGTGAGCGCCTCGTAACCGACCTCCGTCAGCAGGTCGAGCACCGCCTGGTACAGCTCGCGTTCACGCTCCGGGGTCAGACGGGTACGGCGCCCGGCAGTGCTCGCCTCCGGCGACATGTCCTGTCCTCCCTGGTCAGCGGTTCGGTGCGCCCTTGATCGTACGGCGATGAGCGACGGCCCAGGGGCGTCTTGTCGAAACGGTGTCGTACACCTATGAGATTAGACGGCCCGCGATCGAAACGCCACCGTTTCGATCGTGGGCCGCGCCACCTGCCGCTCCGAACCCGCCCAGCCCAACACCCCTCGACGATTCCGCTCAGGCCGCCAGCGCGAGCGTGTGACCCGTGCGCTCGACCTTCGCCCGCAGGTAGCGGATGTTCGACTCCGAGAGATGCACCCCGGTCGGAACCCGCTCCGCCACGTCGACACCCAGGGCAGCCAACTGCCTTGCCTTGTCGGGGTTGTTGCTCAGCAGCCTGATCGGACCGGCATCGAGGGCCTTCAGCATCTGCGCGGCGGCCGTGTAGTCCCGCTCGTCCTCGCCCCGGCCGAGCGCGAGATTCGCCTCATAGGTGTCGAGGCCGCCGTCCTGGAGCGCATAGGCGTCGAGCTTGGCGTACAGGCCGATCCCGCGGCCCTCCTGCCGCAGATACAGCAGATAACCGCCAGTGGCGGCGATCCGCTCCACCGCTTCCCGCAACTGCGGCCCGCAGTCGCACCGTTCCGAGCCGAAGACGTCACCCGTCAGACATTCCGAATGGGGTCGTACGAGTGGCAACACCGCGTTGCGGTAGTCACCCAGCCCCAGCGCCACGTGCTCCTTGCCGTCCGCCAGTCCGCTGAACGTATGGACGTCAGCCTCCGTCCCCCACCCGTCGGAGAACCGCAACGGAACACGCACCTTCGTACGGACACCCGCGTCCGCCACCGCCGCACTCGCGTCTATCGGCATCGCGACTCCCTCATAAGATCTTGAAGTCTCAAGCTCTTCGGCTCGTCCGATTATTTCCCTGCGGCGGTGTGTTACAGACCACATCACACCTCGACGACGTCAACCTTGCGCCCGCGAAGTCACCCCGCTCGGACACTCACCGCACCGGTCCGAAAAGATGACCGTCATGACGCGAGCAACATCGCCGCAGTACATCGCGCAGTAGACGCACGTGGACACGGTCACTCTCGGCTTCCTCCCCATCTGGGTGCTTGTCGCCGCCGGCTGGTTCGCGGGCCGCTACAACGTGCTCGGCGAGCAGGCGCAGCACGTGCTCGGCAGGTTCGCCTTCACCTTCGCGATGCCGTCGCTGCTGTTCCTGACGATGTCCCGCTCGCACGTCCGCGACCTCGCCACCCCCGGTGTCGGCGCCTTCGCCGCCAGCCTGCTCGCCGTCTTCGCGGTCGCGCTCGTGCTCAGTCGCAAGGCGTTCGGCCGCCGGCCCGCCGAGCAGGCGATCGGCGCGATGTGCGGCTCGTACGTCAACTCGGCCAACCTCGGTATCCCGATCGCGGTCAGCGTGCTGCACGACACGTCGTTCATCGTCGCCGCTGCTTTGTTCCAGATGCTGTTCGTGACGCCGCTCATCCTTGTGATGATCGACCTCGACACCCACCGCGGCACCGAGCGGTTGTGGCTGCGCATCCTCCAACTCCCGCTGCGCAACCCGGTCGTCGGCGCCTCGGCGGTCGGGCTCACGCTCGCGGCGCTGAGCGTCCACATGCCGTCCGAGGTGACCTCACCGATCCAGACACTGGGCGCGGCGGGCGTGCCCTCCGCGCTGTTCGCGCTCGGCCTGTCGCTGAACACCCGCACCCGCACGAACCCGGCCTCAAGGACGCAGCGCCGGGCCCTGGTCGCCCTCAAGACCGCCGTCCACCCGCTGCTCGCCTACGTGTTGGCGCGCTACGCGTTCGGCCTGAGCGGCCACGCGCTGTTCGCAGTGGCGCTCTGCGCGGGACTGCCCACCGCGCAGAACGCGTTCATCTTCGCCTCCGAGTACGGCCTCGACGTCGAGCTTCCCCGCGACACCGTCCTGTTGAGCACCTTGGTGTCGATGGCCAGCCTGTCGGCGATCGCCTACGCGCTCGGTTGACGACCGGCAGGGCAACTGGCACCGTACCGGCTCAGTGCCCGCCTCTGGGCCGGTCGCAGCCGATGCGGTCCGGGTACCCGGCGAAGGAGTCGGCCTCGGTCTCGGAGGCGTACATCGCGCCCTTGAGGCAGATCGGGGTGGCGTCGACGAGGAACGCGACCCCGGTGTCGCCGTTCATCTGGGTCGTGACCTTCCCGGAGTCGTAACCGAGGCCGGTCAGCACGTCGTGCACCTTGCCCGGGCTGAACTCGCGCTTCAGGCGGAGCAGTTCGAGAGCCGCGGTGATCTTCTTCACCGCCGCCAGGCCGTCGCAGCGCTGTTGCCCGTAGAGCGGGTACGGAACCATGAAGCCGTGGTTCTCGGCGTAGTGGTCGGTCGGCGGCACGGCCGGCGTCGACGAGCCCTGGCCCTCCGGGGCGGCCGTCGTCGGCGCGGCTGTCTCCCCGGGGCACGGGAAGTCCGTCGGCCTGGTCGGCGCGGGCGAGGCGCTGGTGCCGCCGTGGCCCGTCCCGGCGGCCCCGGGTTCGCCGGCCGTCCGCGTCCCGCAACCCGCCGCGCCCACCACGGCCAGCAGGGAGACGAGGGTGAGGGCGGCCAGCGGTGAACGCTTCATGCGCCATCCTGCCGCCCGCCACCGACAACCTCATGAGTACCCCTGCTCAGCGCCTTGCGGTCATGACCGGACTGGCGCAGGCGGTACTCAACGCGCCAACGCCGTGCCGGCGTCGGCGACTCAACCGGCCGCCGGAACCGGGGGCCACACACCGAACCACTGCTCGGCGCCCCATTCCTCGAACCTTTGTGCCTCTGTGAAGCCCAACTTCGCCGCCAGGCGCATCGAGGCGCCGTTGGCGGTCTGGGTGCAGAGCACCACGGACTCGCCGGGAAAGGTGTCGGCGAACCAGCCGAGCGCCGCCGTGCACGCCTCCGCGGCGTACCCGCGTCCCCATGCCTGCGGCAGGAGGAGGTAGCCGAGTTCGGCCTCCCCGTTGTCGGGAGGGACTTGGCTGCGATGCGCCGCGTCACGCCGGTTGAGCTCAATGGTGCCGATCATGGCCCCGTCGAGGTCGATCACGAAACGGCCGGGGCGCTTCTCGGGCGTCTCGGGGAACGTGCGCTCCAACTCGTCACGCGGCCGCGAGCCACCTATATAGGTGCCCACCTCCGGCGAGGCGAGCAGCTCGATGAGCGCCGCGCGGTCCCGGGTCTCCGGCTCGCGCAGCACCAGACGCTCGGTCCGGATCGGGTCAGGTGGCCAGGTGCCGGCTCCGGGTTCGGTCATGCCGGGCAGCCTATCCGGGCCAGCTTCTCAGCAGTCTGCTCCCCTTCCACCACGGACAGTGGCGGTGTGAGGCCGTCGGACGTGCACCGGTCCGAGCGGCGGGGACCCGGCGGAGGCGCGCCCGGAGGCGTCGCGAACAACGAGGAGCCGTGCCCGTACGCCCGCGGCACTATGGGCACGAAAAAGCCCCTACCGGTATCAACCCGGTAAGGGCTTTTGCTTGTTGTGGACCTGAGGGGATTCGAACCCCTGACCCCCTCGATGCGAACGAGGTGCGCTACCGGACTGCGCCACAGGCCCTTGCAACGAGGAAAACTCTAGCATCCCGACACGGGTGGTCGTGAACGCAATACGGGCTGGTCCGTACGGGACGCGCGGCGGCCTCGCCCCGGGGGCGAGGTCACTCGTTGGCGGCGCGGGGGCGGTCGGGGTCGGCGTACTGGTCGAACAGCGGCGTGCGTCCTGTGCGGGGGCGACGGGCGGGCGCCTGCTGGCCCTCGGGCTCGCGCCCGTCCCCGGACTCTCGCCGTTCGCGCGGCTCGCGGCCGTGGGCGGGGTCGGCGGGCGTCGTACCGGATCGCGCCGAACTCCAGGTGCCGGGGGCGCCCAGATCGACGTCGCCGGAGGTACGGGGGGCGACCGGAGCGGTGACGTAGGTGGGCAGCGGCACGGGTACCGGGTCCCAGCCGTCGTCCGGGCTCTGCTGGGCGCGCTGCTGGTCGACCCACTCCGCGTGGTCGGTCTGCTCGACCACGGCGCGGCGGTCGGCCGGACGGGGCGGCCGACCGCCGGGAGGGGCGGGCCGGGGCGCGGGCTTCGCCTTGGGCGCCAGCTTGGCGGGGACGGGGCGCTCCTCGCGCTCCTCGACGCGCGGCTTGGCGGGCGCGGGCCGCGAGCGCAGGCGCCGCGCGGCCTCGGCGGCGCGACGCTGGTCGATCCGCACCTCGTAGCGGCGGCGCTCCTGGCGGCGCATCTGCCCGATGTAGACGGTGAGCAGGATGGCGGGCAGAGCCGGCGCCCAGAGCAGTTGGAGGCCGCCGACCGCCGCCGCGACCGCGCCGACGGTGAAGGCGAGGAAGAGCATCGTCGTCGTACGGCGGCGGCGGGCCAGCACCTTCGCGCGCGGGTTGCGGGCGGCCACGGGGGGCGCGGCCTGCTGTGGCGCGGGCGCGGGGCGGCCGGCCGGGCGACGCACTTCGGTCGCGGGCACGGCGAGTTCGCGGACGTCGACCGGGCCACCCGTGTCCGTGTCGTCGTCCGCTGCGTCGGCGTCCGGTTCCGGGTCGACGGTCTCATCTCGCGCCTTCGCGACGCGGCGCTCCATCGCCGCCCGTCCGGACAGGAGCCGGATGGCGGTGCTGAAGCGTTCCGTCGGACGCGCTTCGTTGAGCTCGTCCTGCCTACGGAGCCACATCGGCACCAGATAGGCAGCCCAGGCCCCGACGATGACTGCGTAGATGAGGCCGCTACTGCTCACGGCTTACACGGTAGGGGTGATCGCGACACGCCATTGGCAATTCAGCTCGGTGTGTCGCACGATCTGGCTGATACGGCCAGATTTTTTGCGGACGAGCTTTAATATCGAACAATCGTTTTATTTACGTGCCGTGTCCGGTCGCATCCGCCGCCAGCGCTGCATCAGCCCCTCGGGGACTTCCTCGACGGTGAGCGCGTATACGAGATGGTCACGCCATCCTCCGTCGATATGGAGATAACGCGGGCGCAGCCCTTCTTCGCGGAACCCCAGCTTTTCCGCGACCCGGCGACTCGGCACGTTCTCCGGGCGAATGCACACCTCCACCCGGTGCAGCCCGACCCGGCGGAAGCAGTGGTCGACGGCGAGCGCCACGGAGGTCGGCATCACCCCGCGGCCGGCCACCGCCTCGTCCACCCAGTAGCCGACGTGCGCCGAGCACATCGAGCCCCAGGTGATTCCTGCGACGGTGAGTTGTCCGACCAGCCGACCTTGGTACTCGATGATGAACGGCAACATGCGCCCGGCGTTCGCCTCGCTGCGCAGGTGTCGGACCATCTGACGATAGGTGGGCCGTTGCGCGATGTGACCCGGCGGTGCGGGCGGCACCGTCGCCTCCCAGGGGCGCAGCCACTCACGGTTGCGGCGGTTGACCTCGCGCCAGGCGCGCTGGTCGCGCATCCGGATCGGGCGGAGGGTGATGTCCCCGTCCACCAGCTCAGCCGGCCAGGACCCGTTCAGCTCGGTCTCCCAGTGACGGTATGGGGATCATCGTCCGAGTGATGATCCGACTGCTCTTTCGGGTGATCGCCGCCACGGATCTGATCGACGGCATGTACGAGGAGCGGCGCGAGGACGGCCAGGCCGTCCTTCACCCCGCCGGTCGAACCGGGCAGGTTCACCACCAGGGTGCTTCCGGCGACCCCCGCCACGCCACGGGACAGCGCGGCGGTCGGCACCTTCTCGCGGCCGGCCGCGCGGATCGCCTCGGCGATGCCCGGGATCTCGTAGTCCAGCACCGCCCGGGTGACCTCGGGGGTGCGGTCGGTGGGCGAGATCCCGGTGCCCCCGGTGGTGACCACCAGGTCGTAGTCCGCAGTGACCGCCTCGGCGAGCGCCTGCCCGACCGGCTCGCCGTCCGGCACGACCCGCGGGCCGTCCACGGCGAAGCCCAACTCGCGCAGCGCGGAGACGATCAGCGGGCCGCCGCGGTCCTCGTACACCCCGGCGGACGCGCGGTTGGACGCGGTGACGGCCAGCGCGCGCAACAGCCCCCGGCTCTCCGTGCGCGTCATGACCGGTGCCAGTCGCCGGAGGCACCGCCGGTCTTCTCCTCCACGCGCACGTCGGTGATGACCGCGCCCTTGTCGACGGCCTTCACCATGTCGACCACGGTCAGTGCGGCGACGCTCACAGCCGTCAGCGCCTCCATCTCCACGCCCGTGCGGTCGGTGGTCCTCACCGTGGCGGCGATCTCGACGGCGTCGTCGGCGACCGCGAGGTCGACCGTCACACCGGAGATCGACAGCGGGTGGCAGAGGGGGATCAGCTCCGGGGTGCGCTTGGCCCCCATGATCCCGGCGAGCCTGGCGGCGGCGAGGGCGTCGCCCTTGGGCAGGCCCTCGCCCCGCAGGAGTTCGATCACGCGCGGTGCGACAAGGACACGTCCCGTGGCACGGGCCGTGCGCGCGGTGACCTCCTTGCCCGACACGTCGACCATGCGGGCGGCACCCGTCTCGTCAAGGTGCGTGAAGTGATGGGGCTCCGTGCTCATCGTTCTCCCGGTGCGGTCCGTTGGGCAGACACCGTACCGGCCGCCGCCCGGCGCCGAACCCCTGGCCCGCAACCCGGGCGACGCCGTGCTAGTCCAGCAGGACCACGTCGACCTCGCCGCCGGCGGGGACATCGGTGACCTCTTCCGGTACGGCGATCAGCGAATCGGCATGTGCGAGTGCTCTGACCAGGTGGGATCCGGAGCCACCCACAGGAGTGACCGTACCCGTCCTCTTGTCGTACCGTCCGCGCAGGTACTGCCGCTTGCCCTCGGGTGAGCCTTCGACGGCCGCCACACACACTGCTCGTACGACTTCCCGATGAACGGACTCCGCACCCATCAGCGTGCGGATGACCGGTCGGACGAACAGCTCGAACGACACATAGGCGCTCACCGGGTTGCCGGGCAGCGCGAGCAGCGGAGTACGGTCCGGGCCGATCCGGCCGAAGCCCTGCGGCTTGCCGGGCTGCATGGCCAGCCGACGGAAGTGGACGAATCCGGCCGCCTCTTCCGCGTCCTCCCCGAAGGACCCGCCGAGCGAGGACAGCGCCTCCTTGACGACGTCGTAGGCACCGACGCTCACTCCCCCGCTGGTGACGATGACGTCGGCGCGGATGAGCTGGTCCTCGATGGTGGCGCGCAGCGTCTCGACCTCGTCGGCCACGGCGCCCACCCGGAACGCGATGGCGCCGGCGGCCCGCGCCGCAGCGGTGAGGGCGTAGCTGTTGGAGTCGTGGATGCGGCCGGGGCCGATCTCTTCGCCCGGCTGCACGAGCTCGCTGCCGGTGGACATCACGACCACCCGGGGGCGGGGCCGCACCATCACCGCGCCCCGGCCGATGGCGGCCAGCAGCGCGATCTGCGGGGGCCCGAGAACGGTGCCCGCGGCCAGCGCCAGCTCGCCCGCCGCGACATCGCTGCCGCGCTCGCGGACGTACTGACCCGGCGCCACCGGCCTGTGCACGCGCACTTCTCCCGCGGCGCCGGCCGGGTTCGCGGCATAGGCGTCCATGGTGACCGCTGGTCCGCCACCCGTCCCGCCGTCGGTCCACTCGACGGGGACGACCGCTTCGGCGCCGGGCGGGATCGGCGCGCCGGTCATGATCCTCGCGGCCTGGCCGGGGCCGACGGCCGGCGGTTCGGCGCTGCCCGCGGCGACGTCGCCGATCACGTCGAGGACGGCGGGGTGGTCGGAGGTGGCCGCCTTGGTGTCGGCGACCCTGACCGCGTAGCCGTCCATGGAGCTGTTCGCGAAGGGTGGCAGCGCGACCGGCACCGTGACGTCCTCGACCAGGACGCATCCCTGGGCGTCGAGGAGTTGCAGCTCGATCGGCTCCAGAGGGGCGACCTGCCCCAGGATGCTTTCCAGATGTTCGCTGACGGACCACACGCGGTCGTCGCCGTGACTCACTCTTGCATCTCCTCATTTACATACGAACGCAGCCAGGCACGGAAATCCGGGCCCAGGTCTTCACGTTCGCATGCCAGTCGGACAATCGCACGCAGATAGTCACCGCGGTCGCCGGTGTCGTAGCGGCGGCCGGTGAAGACGACGCCGTGCACGGGACCGCCGTCGCCGTCGCGGTGCGACAGTTCGCGCAGGGCGTCGGTGAGCTGGATCTCGCCGCCCCGGCCGGGCTCGGTCTTGCTTGAGCGCCTCGAAGACGCGCCGGGTCGAGCACATAGCGGCCGATGACCGCGAAGAACGACGGGGCCTGGTCGGTGTCGGGCTTCTCCACCAGGTCGGTGACGCGCACCACGTCCTCGTCGTCGGTCGGCACTATGGCCGCGCGACCCGTACAGGTGGATGCTGCTCGGGGTCGACCTCCATCAGCGCGATGACGCTGCCGCCGAACTGCTCCTGGACGTCGATCATGCGCGACAGCAGCGGGTCCCGCGGGTCGATGAGGTCGTCACCGAGCAGGACGGCGAAGGGCTGGTCACCCACGTGCGGCTCGGCGCACAGCACCGCGTGGCCGAGGCCCTTGGGGTCGCCCTGCCGTACGTAGTGCATGGTGGCCAGGTCGCTGGACTCGCGGACCCTGGCGAGCCGGGAGTCGTCACCCTTGCGAGTGAGTGCTTCCTCCAGTTCGTAGTTGCGGTCGAAGTGGTCCTCCAGAGGACGCTTGTTACGACCGGTGATCATCAGAACGTCGGACAGTCGTGCGGAGACCGCCTCTTCGACCACGTACTGGATCGCCGGCTTGTCGACCACCGGCAGCATCTCCTTGGGCGTGGCCTTGGTCGCCGGCAGGAACCGCGTGCCAAGGCCGGCTGCGGGGATGACAGCCTTGGAGATCCGCATACGTGAACTCGTCATGCCGTGCACCATAGCGGCCTCGAATGTGCGGAAGATGAAGAACTGATGGATATTGGCTGATTGGCTGCGATTGTGCATGATATGTGCGGTGCCCGACTCCGAAAGGCCGAGCTGCGCGAACAACTCCTGGGAGTCAGGCGTGGGTTGACCGCGGATGAACGCCAGGCGGCGAGCCGTGCACTGGCTGAGAGGGTACGTGACCTGCCACAACTTGCAAGGGCGCGTACGGTGGCCGCCTACGTCTCCATGGGTGGCGAGCCGGGGACACATGACCTGATCAACGCACTGCGCGGTGACGGTACGCGCGTTCTTCTGCCGGTCCTACTGGCTGACAATGACCTGGATTGGGCGGTGTACGAGGGCCCGGACGCTCTTGACCGCACCGCGCGCGGACTGCTTGAGCCCACCGGCGCGCGACTCGGCCTCGAAGCGGTCACCCAAGCGGACGCGGTCCTGCTGCCGGGCCTCGCGGTGGACCGCGGCGGTGTCCGGCTCGGACGCGGCGGCGGGTCGTACGACCGGGTGTTGGAGCGGCTCACGGCGGCGGGCAGGCACCCGGCGCTCGTGGTGCTGCTCTACGCGAACGAGGTGGTCGACACGGTTCCGAGGGAACCGCACGACCACCTCGTGGACGCGGCCGTGACGCCCGAGGGCGTCCACCGCTTCCCGCAGCCCGGGAGCGGCGCTACGGCGTGAGCACCATCTTCGCCTTGGACGCCTTCTCGACGCGCTCGTCGGAGAAGTACCAGGGCAGGAGCTCACCGTCGGCCCACAGGTGGGTCTGGTCGGTGTAGTGGGCGTTGTAGGCGTGCCCCGAGGCACCCGTGAGGTTGATCCAGCGGGACTTGTCGAAGTCCTGGAGGTTGACGACCATCCGCATCGACGGGACCCACTCCACGTGGTAGCCGCCGGCCGCGTTCCAGCCGGTCGCGTCCACGGCCGCCTCGCCGCCGCTGAGCTGCCAGGGACCGCGGTTCAGCATCCACTTGACGACGCCGGGGCCGGCGGTGCCGAGGGTCTGGTTCTTCAGGGTCAGCTTGTGCAGGCGCCCCCAGCTCCAGGTGCTTATGTCCTTGCCGAGCTTGGCGGTCAGCTCGTAGCGGGCGTCCTTCATGGCCTGCTGGAGCAGCTGGTCACGCGTGGTGTGGTGGGCCCTGTCCTGGTCGAGACCGAAGAACGCGGTCGTGGACATCGTCCACCAGGGGTTGTCGACCTCCGGGAGGATGTTGCGCACCACCTCGAACCAGCGGTCGCCGCCGTCCGGCTGCGCCTCGTCCGCGTCGCGCTCGCCGCACTCCTCAACAGTCTTCGGAGCCCCGCTCAGGTCGTCGACCGGCCCCGTCTGCCCCGCGGGCGGCACCCTCAGGCACTGGCCCTTGGGCCGCAGCTCCTTGGGAAGCTTGTTGCCGAACGCCAGCTTGAGCACATTGCGCCACACGGCGTTGAAGTACGCGGCTGCCGCCGAGTCGGAATCCTGGTTGTAATCCCATCCTTCGAGCAGCTTTTGCGCGTCGCGTACGTAGTCACCCTTGTCGTTGGTGATGTTGATCTTCAGAAGATACGGCACGAGCAGCTTGGCGATCTCGCTGCTGTCGTCGTTCTGCATGGACTGCATGTCGTCCATGGAGATCTTGCCGCCGCCCTTGATCTTGGACGTGATGAGGTCGGTGATGCGCTGGCTGCGCGCGCCGTAGTCCCAGTCCTGGGTGAGCATGTACGGGTACTTGTCCGGGTCGATGACCGACTGGTTCGCCGTGACGATGTAGCCGTCCTTCGGGTCCTCCTCCCAGGGCATCGCCTGGGGTGAGATGTAACCCGTCCAGTTGTAGTGCGAGTCCCAGCCCGGCACCGGGTAGGTGCCGTCGTCGCCCTGGGGGCGGATGGGGATCGTGCCGGGGGCCTGGTAGCCGATGTGGCCCTGGGTGTCGGCGTATATCAGGTTCTGCGACGGCACGGCGAAGTCGCGGGCTGCATCGCGGAACTGCTGGAAGTCGGTCGCCCGGTCGAGTTCGAAGACCGCGTCCATGGTCTTGGAGGCGTCGAGCGCCGTCCACCGCAGCGCGACGGCGTACCCGCTGTTGACGCCACCCGGCGGATCGTCGACGGGCGCGGTCTTGCCAACGGTGCGGATCTCGTCACTGCGGTCGGAGATGATCGGACCGTTGTTCGTCTCACGAACGATGATCGTACGGTCCTTGCCGCCGGCGACCTTGATCGTCTCTCGGCGCATCTTGAACTTCTTCTGCTTGCCGTCGTAGAGGTACGTGTCGGCGGTGACCTTCTCCAGATAGAGGTCGGTCACGTCGGCGCCGAGGTTCGTCATACCCCAGGCGATGCTCTGATTGTGTCCGATGACCATTCCGGGCATACCGGAGAAGGTGAATCCGGTCAGATCGTATGGACATTCCTTGCCCACCGTCCGGCAGTGCAGGCCCATCTGGTACCAGATGGACGGCAGCTCGGGAGCCAGGTGCGGATCGTTGGCCAGCAACGGCTTGCCTGTCGTCGTGTACTCGCCGGAGACGACCCAGGAGTTTGAACCGATGCCGCTGCCGGTCGGACCGAGCAGCGTCGGCATCTGGTCGATGATCTGAGAAAGACCGGCCAGCTGCGAGTCGACACTGCCACTGAGTCCCTGCGGGCTGCTGGAACCTGCCGGCTGGTAGTCGTGGGTGATGGTGTCGACCGAGCCGGCGTCGGTGATGATCGGATGGTTGCGGTCGTACGGATAGGCCGGGTACAGCTGCTTGATCTGCGCCTGGGTGAGGCGGCTGGTCATCAGCGCGCGGTCGATCTCGTCCTGCATGTTGTCCCGCAGGTCCCACGCCATCGCCTTGAGCCAGGCCACCGAGTCGACGGGGGTCCACGGCTGCGGCTTGTAGTCGTTGGCGAACTTCAGGGCCTCGTACTCCAGGGACAGCGCCGCACCGCTGTGGTCCTTCAGGTACGCGTTGACGCCGTCGGTGTACGCCTGCAGGTACTCCTTCGTCGTCGGGTCCAGCTTCGTGTCGTATTCCTGCTGCGCGATGCCGTGCCAATTGAGGGTGCGCAGGAAGGCGTCGGTCTCGACCTGGCTCTTGCCGAACATCTCCGACAGACGGCCCGAGGTGAGGTGGCGCCGTACATCCATCTCCCAGAAGCGGTCCTGCGCCTGTACGTATCCCTGGGCGCGGAAGAGGTCGTCCGGAGTGTCGGCGTAGATCTGCGGGACGCCGTTGCCGTCACGCTTGACGTCGACCGGTGCGGACAGGCCCTTGAGCGCCAGGGAGCCCGTCGTCTGCGGGAACGAGGCACGCACGGTGCTGACGCCCCAGTACGAGCCGTATCCGGCGCCTGCCACCAGGAGGAGCACGAACACGATCACGATGAGGCGTACGCGGCGGGTCTTCTTCCGTGCGGGCATCGCTGTCCTTCAGGGGCAGGGTGAACCGGGGCGATCAAGCGCTCGTTGTGCAAGGGCCACCTTAGGCCCGCGCGCTGTGGTCACCCGACTCGGCGCCTTGGCGGCCATGCGCTGGACGGTTGCATGCCAAGGGAAGGTAAAATCTTAGCCAAGGCAATGAAGTTGAAAGGACCGGGCCCCTGACTGTCCACCACCTGAACGAAATTCTGCTGATCGGAACCGCTGTCCTGCTGGTCGCCGTCGTCGCGGTGCGACTGGCCTCGCGCAGCGGTCTGCCGACGCTGCTCATCTACGTTGGCATCGGTGTGATCATCGGCCAGGACGGTCTTTTCGGCTTCACTTTTGATGATGTTCAGCTGACCCAAGTACTCGGCTACGCGGCTCTCGTGGTGATCCTGGCCGAAGGAGGCCTCGGCACCAAGTGGCACGAGATCAAGCCCATAGTGCCCGCGGCGGCCGTACTGGCCACCGTGGGCATCCTGGCGAGCGTCTTCATCACCGCGGCCGCCGCACATCTGCTGGTGGGGCTGGACTGGCGCCAGGCGCTGATCATCGGGGCAGTGGTGTCGTCGACGGACGCCGCCGCGGTGTTCTCGGTGCTGAGGAACACCTCGCTGCCCAGGAGGGTGACCGGCCTCCTTGAGGCGGAGTCCGGGTTCAACGACGCGCCGGTGATCATCCTGGTGGTGGCGTTCTCCAGCACCAGCCCCATCAACCCGTGGTACGAGCTGATCGGCAAGGTCACCCTCGAGTTGGCGATCGGCGCGGCCATCGGCCTCGCGGTGGGCTGGATCGGCTCCTACGGGCTCAAGCACGTCGCCCTGCCGGCCTCGGGCCTCTACCCCATCGCCGTCATGGCCATCGCCGTGGGCGCCTACGCCGCCGGCGCCACCGCCCACGGTTCAGGCTTCCTCGCCGTGTACGTCGCCTCCCTCGTCCTGGGCAACGCCAAGCTGCCGCACCGGCCGGCCACCCGGGGCTTCGCCGAGGGGCTGGGCTGGATCGCGCAGATCGGCCTGTTCGTCCTTCTGGGCCTTCTGGTCACCCCGCACGAACTGGGTGACGACATCCTGCCCGCGATCGTCATCGGGCTCTTCCTCACCGTGATCGCCCGCCCGGCGTCGGTGCTCGTCAGCCTTCTGCCGTTCCGCATCCCCTGGCGCGAGCAGGGACTGATGTCCTGGGCCGGTCTGCGCGGTGCGGTGCCGATCGTGATGGCGACCATCCCCATGGTTGCCGGGGTGGCCGACAGCAGGCGCATTTTCAATATCGTCTTCGTACTGGTGATCATCTACACCCTCGTGCAGGGGCCCACGCTGCCCTGGGTCGCGCGCATGCTGCGCGTCGGCGGCACCGACGTGAGCGGAACGTCGGACCTGGGCATCGAGTCCGCCCCCTTGGAGCGCCTCCAGGGTTACCTGCTGTCGGTGGCCATCCCGCCGGGATCGCGGATGCACGGCGTCGAGGTCAACGAGCTCCGGCTCCCGCACGGCTCCGCGGTCACCCTGGTGGTGCGCGAGGGAGCCAGCTTCGTACCCTTGCCGACGACGGTGCTGCGGCGCGGCGACGACCTGCTGGTCGTGACGACCGAAGCCGTACGCGACGCCGCCGAGGACCGGCTGCGGGCGGTCGGCAGGGGTGGCAAGCTGGCCGGCTGGCTGGGCAAGGGCTGACGACGAGGCGCCTGACGCGGCCGGGCCGGGGCTTCCTGGCCGACGTGTGTCATTGCCGGGAAGCGGGGGCAGAGCAGAGCCAGAAGCCGCTTCGCCGGGGCCGCGGGTGTGATCGCTCACCGTGCGCCGGTCTCGGTGGACTGGCGAGAGGAAATGCTGCACTATTGAGCGTCGTTAGCACTCAATAAGTGAGAGTGCCAGGAGGAGCAATTGCCGACTTACCAGTACCAGTGCACCGAGTGCGGCGAGGCCCTTGAGGCGGTGCAGAAGTTCAGCGATGACGCGCTGACCGAGTGCCCCGACTGCGGCGGACGCCTGCGCAAGGTCTTCTCGGCGGTGGGCGTGGTCTTCAAGGGGTCGGGGTTCTACCGGACCGACAGCCGTGGCTCGTCGTCGGGCAGCTCGCCGTCGACCTCGACGAAGAGCAGCGGCTCGGACACCAAGTCCTCCGACAGCGGCAAGTCGTCCGATTCGAGCAGCACGGCGTCGTCGTCCTCGGGCTCCAGCACCTCGACGTCGAGCAGCACGTCGGCCGCCTGATCACAGCCGCCTCCTCCGATCAGCCGAAGATCTTACGAACCCCCGCCATATTCACGGCGGGGGTTCGTCGTGCTCCCGGGGCCGGATTAGGGTGATCGACATGGTGCAGAGCAGCGATGGATCGCAGGCCCAGGCCGAGATCGGCGTCATCGGCGGGTCGGGCTTCTACTCATTCCTCGAAGACGTGATGGAAGTCACTGTCGAGACCCCCTACGGGATGCCGAGCGACTCGCTCTTCCTCGGCGAGGTGGCCGGTCGCCGGGTGGCCTTCCTGCCGCGGCACGGACGCAAGCACCACCTTCCGCCGCACAAGATCAACTACCGCGCCAACCTGTGGGCCCTCGCCTCGGTCGGCGCCCGGCAGGTGCTCGGTCCGTGCGCGGTGGGCGGCCTGCGGGCGGAGTACGGGCCCGGCACGCTGCTCGTGCCGGACCAGCTCGTGGACCGTACGAAGTCGCGTGCGCAGTCGTACTTCGACGGGGAGCCCCGCCCCGACGGACAGGTGCCCAACGTGGTGCACGTGACCTTCGCCGACCCGTACTGCCCCGCCGGACGCCGCGCGGCCGTGGGTACCGCCAAGTCCAGCGGCTGGGAGGCCGTGGACGGCGGAACGCTGGTGGTCGTCGAGGGACCGCGGTTCTCCACGCGCGCGGAATCGCTGTGGCACGCGGCCCAGGGGTGGTCCGTGGTCGGTATGACCGGGCACCCCGAAGCAGTACTCGCTCGCGAACTCGGCCTCTGCTACACGTCGTTGACCCTGGTCACCGACCTGGACGCGGGCGCGGACACGGGCGAGGGCGTCTCGCACGATGAAGTCCTGGAAGTGTTCGCGGCCAACGTCGGCCGGATGCGAAACGTGCTCTTCGACGTGATCCGTGCGCTTCCCGACAACGCCGATCGCGATTGCCTGTGCATGAACGCGCTGGGCGGCCAGGAACCGGGAATCACCCTGCCTTAACACGGCGGGGAGTTCCTGCCGGGACGACAGGCCAGAGCTCACCCTCACGGGTGGCCGAGTTATTCACAGCAAAACGGTTGTCCACAGGGCCCCGGACGCCGCCGGACGATTTGCGCCATCGTGGATGTGCCGACCGGATCACGGTCGGTTCATCCATCCACGTCAGGCGGTCTGTTCCATGCTGTCTTCAAGTCCTTCCTCGACGCTCGATCCGTCCGTTTCCTTCTCCGCGCCAGCTGTGCCGGAGCCGTTCACGCCTCCGCGCTGCGCCGTTCCGGACTTCCCGCCGATTCGGGCGGGCGGTCGTGGCGTCGGTGCGGTTCTGAGCGCGGTGATCCGGCGACGACGGGTGGTGGTCCCCGTCCTCATGGCCACGGCCGCCGCCCTCGCCGTGTCCGCCGCCCACAGCGGTCCTCCCCCTCGCGTGGCCGCTGCCACGCCGCGTGCCCCCTCGGTTGCCGTGGCACTGCACAAACCTCCGGCCCCGAGTCTTGTCCGGGCTCCTGTGCGGATCGCCGACGCGGCGGTGGTGGCGCTGCTGCGTCCGGGCACCCGTGTGGACGTCATGGCAGGAGCCAGAGTGGTGGCCGCCGACGTGAAGGTGGTCGACGTGCCGGTGAGCAGGAGTGGACGGGAACCGTCCGACTCGGGCGCCGCGCTGGTCGAGGTGGCAGGAGGGCCGGGTGGCGCGCTGGTCGTGCTGGCGGTCCCGCGCCGCACGGCAGCCGCCCTCTCCGGCGCCGCCGCGACCTCTCCTCTGGGGGTGGTCCTGTGCTGACCCCTCCCGCCACGGCCGACGAGGCGGCAACAGCGTCCCGGAGCAAGTCGTGCAGTGACAGCGCGCCTTCCGTCAGCGGGGCCTCGGGGAGGATGCCTACCGCTGAGGAGCACAGGCCGCAGAAGTCGCAGCAGCCTGGTAACGAGCCCCTGGCTGGCAGAGGCAACGCGCATCGGGGCCGCACATCACGAAACCGCGAGACAGGCGAGGGGCAGGCTCAACAACCGGTGCTCAGGAGTCTCCGGTACGAGGGAACCCGTTGGGCTCTGGCCGTATCCCAGCGGAAGGCAGGCGGAGAGCAGCACCATGAGACGACTCAGGTGCCGTCACAGGGCGACGAGGCGGGCGGTTCCGAACTCCTCGTGGCCGAGGTGATCGCCACCACGGCCGCCGCAGTGGCCGGGGCCGCGAACAGCGTGCTCGACGGGGTTCGGCAAAGCCATGAACTGGTTCAGAGGTGGTGCGGCGGCTTCTCGTTGAGGAATCGGGAGAAGTCGTCGTCCACCGAACTGGAGGAGGAGCCGCCCCAACCGCGGTCGGTGTCGTCGGCGGAGACACGGTCGAGCGGGTCGTCGAAGACCAGCCGGGCGCCCGAGGCGCCCGTCGAGGAAGCTGCCGTCGCGGAAGAGGAAGCCCCCGGTTCGGCCACGGATGTCCCGGCTCCAGATGCGCCACCACCTGCGGCCGCGCCCGAGGTGCCGTCAACGGGCGTATCGGAGGTGCGCTCGGGGTCGTGGCCTGGGCTCATGCCACCAGGGTACGGCGGGCCGGAGGACCCATGGGCACTCTCTCTGCCCAAGCTGGTGTACCGAGCCGATCCAAGTTCCGGTTTGAGACAGCCTGCCGGATATACCTGGCCTCATGACCACTCCCGAGCCGACGACGCCGCAGCCAGGACAGGAACCCGCGCCCGCGGAGGAACTGGACATCGACCGAAGCGACCCCGCGTACCGCCGCTGGTTGAGCGAGGCTGTGGGGAAGGTCCATGCCGACGCCAACAGGTCCGCCGATACCCATTTGCTGTCGGTTCCGCTCCCGGCGGACTGGGGCATCGACCTCTATCTGAAGGACGAGTCGACACATCCGACCGGCTCGCTCAAGCACCGGCTGGCCCGCTCGCTGTTCCTGTACGCCCTGTGCAACGGGTGGGTCAGGCCGGGCCGACCGGTGATCGAGGCGTCCAGCGGGTCGACGGCCGTCTCGGAGGCGTACTTCGCCCGACTGATCGGTGTCCCCTTTGTGGCCGTGATGGCCAGGGGAACGGTCCGGGCAAAGGTGGAGCTGATCGAATTCCAGGGCGGCCGGTGCCACCTGGTGGACAACCCGTGCGAGGTGTACGAGACGGCGGCCCGGTTGGCCCGGGAGACCGGCGGCCACTACATGGACCAGTTCACGTACGCGGAGCGGGCGACGGACTGGCGCGGCAACAACAACATCGCGGAATCGATCTTCCGGCAGATGGCGATGGAACGTCACCCGGTCCCCTCGTGGATCGTGGCCACCGCCGGGACGGGCGGAACGTCGGCGACACTGGCCCGCTACGTCCGCTACGCACAGGCGACAACGGGGATCTGCGTGGCCGACCCGGAGAACTCGGCGTTCTTCCCCGGCTGGCGGGACGGCGACCCAGGAGCGACCACGGCGACCGGGTCGCGCATCGAGGGGATCGGCCGGCAGCGGGTGGAGCCGAGCTTCGTGCCGGGCGCCGTCGACCGGATGATGCGGGTGCCGGACGCGGCGTCCATCGCGAGCGTCCGGGTCCTGGAGCGCCTCCTCGGGCGGCGGGCAGGGGCCTCCACGGGGACCGGCCTGTGGGCGGCGTTCCGGATCATCTCGGAGATGCGTGAGCGCGGTGAGCACGGCAGCGTGGTGGCGCTGCTGTGCGATCCGGGAGAGCGCTACGTGGAGAAGTACTACTCCGATGCCTGGCTGTCCGGGCAGGGCTTGGACATCGGGCCGTACCTGGTCCGGCTGGAGAGTTTTCTGAGTACTGGGGCTCTGGAGGGGCCTGCTGCGCACAGAGAAAGCTGAGGTGTCGCGGGCGGAGGGCGGGTGGGACGAACTGGCGCGTTGGGGTGCGCCCCGGCCCTGTGCTGCCTCAGGGTGTCCTGCATGAGCAATACCGTCCTCCACCTGGCCCAGGTGATTCCGGCATGACGCAGCCCACACGTTCCGGTGGGGCGCTGCGCCGTATGACCGCACGCAGCCGATCCGAGGAGAACCGGGCTTCCACTCCCCTGGAGTTGTTCTTCGACCTGTGTTTCGTGGTCGCTGTGGCCCAGGCGGGCAGCCGTCTGGTGCACGCGGTCACGCACCACGAGACCGGGCACGGAGTGGTGGGTTACCTGCTGGTGTTCTTCGCCATCTGGTGGGCCTGGATGAACTTCTCGTGGTTCGCTTCGGCCTACGACACCGACGACGTGCCCTACCGGATCACGACGCTGGTGCAGATCGTCGGCGTCCTGATCCTGGCGGCCGGCGTCCCCAGCCTGAGTTCCGCAGAACTCTTCGCGGCCTAGGTCGCGAATCTGTGGGTTGACCTGTGCAAACGCATGCTGCAGCGCCGCCGGGGCGTGTGCCTAGGCGGTCGCGTTGTGCCTGGTCAGGCCGGTGGGGCGGCTTCGAGGATCCGGGGCGGGGCAGGGACCTGGAGCGCTGTCAGGATCGTCTGCTGGGCCTTGGTGACCTCGGTGCGCTGGCGGAAGGTCCCGGCCGGGCCTGTGAACGTGCCTATGTGCAGCCGCTCCAGCTGGAGTCGCAGATTGGACCAGGTGTCGTCACAAGTCGTCTCGATGATGCGGATCAGCAGCAGGGCCAGCCAGCACAGCAGCACATGGGCTCGTATCCGGTCTTCGAGGCGGTGGTAGACGGGCCGCAGATCGATGATCGATTTCATGTCCCGCCAGCCGCGCTCGACTTCCAGGAGCTGCTTGTAGCCGAGTGTGATGTCCTCGGCGGACAGTTTCGGGTCCGAGGAGCGCAGAAGGTACTTGCCGTCCAGGTTCTCCTCGGCCTTGGCCACGCTCCGGTCGATCCGCAGCAGCCCGCCGGGGGTGACGCGCAGGTAGCGATTCAGGCCGGGTTTCGTCGACAGCCTGCCGCGCAACTCGGCGCGCTTGGTGCGGGACAGCTTGTCGGATCCGTCGATGACGTCGGCGAGTTGGGCGATCAACTGCTCGCGGGTGGCGGCATCGCGCTTGGCCTGGTCGGGGTTGTGGCAGATGACGAAGCGGTCGTCGGCGTCGGCGACCTTGACCTCCTTGATGCGCATGTTGTCGGCCAGGGTCTTGTAGCGGCCCTGGCGGCCGAGCGCGGCCTTGACCTCGGGCGAGTCGGTGCGGAGCTTCTCGCCGAGGATGTAGTGGCCGCCGGCGCGTTGCAGGTAGCGGCGGTTGGCGGCGGAGGTGAAGCCGCGGTCGGCGACCCAGACCACCCGGCCCAGAGTCCACTCCTTCAGCTCGTCCTTGACCTGGCGGATCAGCGCGCTGTCGCTGGTGGCCCCGGGCCAGGACCAGACCCTGATCGGGATTCCGGTGCGGGTGACGGCCATGCCGATGATGACCTGCGGCAGGTCGTCGCGGTGGTCCTTGCTCTTGCCGAAGGCGCGGAATCCCCTCAGGTGGGCAGGGTCTTCGCCGTCGGCAGACGCGTCACCGGTGGCCGACGGATCGGGCTGCGGCAGGCACCGTCCGTACTCATTGCGGGCGAGCGGCTCGTCGGCCTGGCCGGTCTCGAAGTAGGTGGAGGTGGTGTCGAAGAACAGCAGGTCGACTTCGAGGTTGAGCAGGTCGGCGACCGCCCAGTAGACCTGCTCGGCGAGCTTGCTCTCCATGGTCAGCAGCCGGTCCATAGCCCGGTAGCAGGCGTCGTCGTCGACCTCGGGCAGACCCGCGATGGCGACGTCGTCGTTGACCCAGTGGGAGGCGGCCAGCTTGCTGGACGGCTTCAGTGCCCGGTTGGCGACCAGCGCGAACAAGGTCCGCTCGGTCCGCTCGCGACTGCGCGGGTCCTTGATCAGTTTCCGGATAATGGCGTCGATTCCCAGGCGACGCCACAGGCCGTCGAGGGCGTGGGTCCCGCCGAGCGGCCGGGACTCGGTGAAGGTCAGCTCCGGTGGGGCTGTGGCGGCCATCGCCTGGCCGGGGGCGAGGACTTGGGACAGCGAGGCGATCAGGCGGGCGATCGCGTCGCGGTCGACCTGGTCCTCGCGGCCGAAGTTGTAGAGCACGGTGCGGCGGGAGACCTGGGCTGCCGGGTCCCACTCGTTGTGGGCCAGCTGCAGGTACCGCACGCTCGACCCGTTCTTGTTCTTCCGGGTCACGGTGCGCAAGTACATGACCTAGAGGCTAACACCATCAGCACAGGTCAAGGGCACTGCTGAGTGCCAGGCGTTGCCCTAGGTGATTTCGGCTGTTGCCCCAGTCGCGACCTCGTTGACCTGCGTGTTTGTTGGTGCCGTTGACCTATCGGCTCAGATTTCTGCGGAACTCAGGCCCAGGGCGTTCGACGACAACGATTTCCGGCTGACGGCCATCGGATACGCGGTGATGCGTCTGGCGCTGGTGACCCAATGGCTGCGGGCGGGCGTGGCGGAGTCGGGAGGAGCGCGGACCACCGCGTTCAGGTACGCGATCGGCGTGATCTTGTGCCAGGTCGGCTGGTGCCTCCTGCTGATTCCGCACGGCGGGCCACCCGTGTGGGCGTTCGTGATGATGGCCGCGGCGGAATTGGCGGTCCCACCGCTCGCGGAACGTGCCGCGCCCACGACGTGGCACCCGAGCCATATCGCCGAACGGTACGGGCTGTTCACCATCATCGTGCTGGGCGAGTCGGTGGCCGCGGCCACCGTCGCAGTGCAGTCAGCCGTCGATGAGCACCAGGCGCTCGACGCGCTGCTGCCCATCGCCGCCGGCGGTCTTCTCATCGTCTTCTCGGCCTGGTGGATCTATTTCGCCGTCCCCATCGAGGAACACCTCGCGTCCAACCGCGAAGCTT
The DNA here is from genome assembly GCA_963756705.1 of uncultured Actinomycetota bacterium. Lineage (GTDB taxonomy): Bacteria > Actinomycetota > Actinomycetes > Streptomycetales > Streptomycetaceae > Actinacidiphila. Next base: position 1,015,706 of record CAVWOS010000016.1, read on the forward strand.
TCCTGTGGGGGTACGGCCACTACGCCGTCTTCACCTCCGCCGCGGCCATCGGCGCGGGCCTGGAGATCGCCGTGGAGCAGGCGGTGGGCACAGCCCATGTGGCCGTCCGGTCCGCCTCGGCCGCGGTCATACTGCCCACGGCCGTGTATCTGCTCGCGGTGTGGGTGCTGCATGCACGTCACTACAAGCGCGGACTGGCGCAACAGCTCACGATGCCCGTGTCCGCACTGGCGGTCGCCGCGTGCGTGCTCACCGGGACGCGCGCCGTGCTGTGGGCCGGGCTGGTGTGCGCGGCCACGGTGGCGGTCGGTACGACCCTCGAGACGCGCCATCTGGACGACGGCGGCGCCGCTCAGGGCTGATGCCGGCGTTCGGCAACTGGGGCGGCCGGTGATCAGATTCCGGTGGCGCCCAGCAGGGTGCCCACCGCGTAGGTCACGGCCATGGCGAGGGCGCCGCCAGCGGCGTTGCGGATGACGGCTGGGCGGACGGGTGCGCCGCCGAGGCGGGCGCTGACCCAGCCGCAGCCGACGAGGGCGATGAGGACGGAGGCGACGGTGACCGCCAGCCGCCAGTCCTGGGGCGGGAGCACGATCGCCAGGAGCGGGAGCAGCGCGCCCGCGGTGAAGGAGACGAAGCTCGCCCAGGCGGCGTGCCAGGGGTTGACGAGTTCGTCGGGGTCGATGCCGAGTTCGACGCGCGCGTGGGCGTCGAGGGCGTCGCGGGCGGTGAGCTGTTCGGCGACCTCGCGGGCGAGGTCGAGGCTGATACCGCGGTCGTGGAGCAGGCCGGTGAGTTCGTCGAGTTCGGCCTGGGGTGTGGCGGCGAGTTCTTCGCGTTCGAGGGCGAGGGCGGCCTGTTCGGAGTCGCGCTGGGTGCTGACGGAGACGTATTCGCCGGCGGCCATGGACAGCGATCCGGCGAAGAGGCCGGCGAGCCCGGCGGTGAGCAGCGCGGAGCGGGAGTCGGTGGCGCCCGCGACGCCGACGACGATGCCGGCGGTGGAGACCACGCCGTCGTTGGCGCCGAGGACGGCGGCGCGCAGCCAGTTCAGCCGGGTGCCGAGGCCCTCGTGGTGGGGTTCGCCGGGGTGGGAACCGGGGATTTCCTCGGCCGCGCCGCCGTCGGAGCTGTCGTCGTTCATGGCAGGCAGCGTCTCACTACGGCTCGGAGTGCGGGACAGGGACAGGCCGAACCCCGGCGCGGGGGGATGCACCGGGGTTCGGGTCTGTGGGCCGCGTGGCGGCTGTTGTGGTGGTCAGGCGGCTTCGTAGTCGAGGCCGGTGGCTCGGGCCATCCGCTTGAGGTCGGCTAGGGCGTGCTTCTCGATCTGGCGGATACGCTCACGGGTGAGGCCGTGCTCCTTGCCGACCTCGGTGAGCGTGCGCTCGCGGCCGTCGACGATGCCGTAGCGGGCGCGGATGATGGAGGCGGTGCGGTCGTCGAGCCGGTCGATGAGGCCGTCGAGTTCCTCGCGGCGCAGCATGACGAGGACGGAGTCCTCGGGGGACGGCGCGGCGCCGTCCTCGACCAGGTCGCCGAATTCCGTCTCCCCCTCGGCGTCCACCGACATGTTCAGGGACACGGGGTCGCGGGCCCAGTCCAGGACGTCGGAGATGCGGTCGGGGGTGGATCCCAGCTCCGACGCGATCTCGGAAGGCTCGGCGTCGCGCCCGTGCTCGCGGTTGAATTCGCGCTGCACGCGGCGGATGCGGCCGAGTTCCTCGACGAGGTGGACGGGGAGCCGGATGGTGCGGGACTGGTCGGCGATGGACCTGGTGATGGCCTGGCGGATCCACCAGGTCGCGTAGGTGGAGAACTTGAAGCCCTTGGCGTAGTCGAACTTCTCCACCGCGCGCACCAGGCCGGCGTTCCCCTCCTGGATCAGGTCGAGGAGCGGCAGGCCGCTGCGCGGGTAGCGGCGGGCCACGGCCACGACGAGGCGAAGGTTTGACCGGATGAAGACGTCCTTGGCACGCTCGCCCGCGGCGACGAGGGCTTCGAGCTCCTCGCGGACGGCGCCGCCGCCGGACGCGGCCGGCAGGTCGGTGTCCTCGGCGAGTATCCGCTCGGCGTACACGCCCGCTTCGATGTCCCTGGACAGCTCCACCTCCCGGGCGGCGTCGAGCAGCGGCGTGCGCGCGATCTCGTCGAGGTACATGCCGACGAGGTCGCGGTCGGCGACTTCCCCGCCTGCGGCGCGAACACTGCTCGTCCCGCCTGCTTGACGACGGGCGACGGCACGGGTTGCCATGCGAGCTCCCTATACGAAGGTGCGATCGGTCTCTCGGTGTGGGTCCGGCCACGACTCCGGCTGCCGCCGTGTTGCGGCTCTGCCCTTGTCCTGCGGCTGCCCCATCCGATCTGGATAACGACTGGAATCCGGACACAATTCCCATGTCGTCGCCTGTTTTTTATGATCATGCAGTACCCTGTCGGGCCACATAGAGAGGTCATACGATGTCGGATCGTATGAATGTGCAGGTCAGTCCCGGTAAAGAGGACGATCTGGCGGCGCTGACCGGCATTTACAACCACTACATCCGTGAGACGCCGATCACGTTCGACGTCACCCCTCTCACCCCCGACGAGCGCCGCCCGTGGCTGCTGTCCCATCCGGAAGACGGCCCTCACCGCCTTCTGGTTGCCCGGATACCCGGACCGGACGGGCGTGCTCTCGGTTACGCGACCAGCGGGCCGTTCCGGCCGAAGGCGGCGTACGCGACGTCGGTGGAGACGAGCATCTATCTGGCGCCGGACGCGGGTGGACGCGGTGTCGGCACGCTGCTCTACAAGGAACTATTCGAGCAACTCGCGACCGAGGACGTCCACCGCGCGTACGCGGGCGTCGCCCTTCCGAATGAAGCGTCGGTGCGCATCCACGAACGCTTCGGCTTCCGCCGGGTCGGGGTGTTCGAGGAGGTCGGCCGGAAGTTCGGTACATATCACGACGTGGCCTGGTTCGAGAAGAAGCTGAGCTGATCGTCGAACGGGCATCGCGCGGTCACCGGACGGGGTGATGACCGACGAGTGGGCGAGTTAGTTGAGACTTCAAGAATATCGCGCTACCGTCGTCCCATACGATTGAAGCTTCAAGGAGGCGACCATGCCCACCCAGGCACCGGAGCGCATGCCCGCGCTCTACCTCTCGCACGGCGCCCCGCCGCTCGCCGACGATCCCGTGTGGCCGGGGCAGCTGTCCGCCTGGGCTGGCGGGCTGCGGCGGCCGAAGGCGATCCTGGTCGTCTCCGCACACTGGGAGGAGGCGCCGCTGGCGATCGGCGCCACCACCCGCGTACCCCTGGTGTACGACTTCTGGGGGTTCCCCGAGCACTACTACCGGGTGACCTACGACGCGCCCGCGGCGCCGTCGCTCGCCGAGGACGTGCGCAAGCTGCTGCGCGGCGCCGGGCACCCGGTTCAGGACGTGCCGGACCGCGGGCTCGACCACGGCGCCTACGTGCCCCTGGTGGAGATGTTCCCGGCGGCCGACATCCCCGTCCTCCAGGTGTCGATGCCGACGCTGGAGCCGGAGCGGCTGATGGAGATCGGGCGGCGGCTGGCGCCGCTGCGGGACGAGGGCGTGCTGATCGTCGGCAGCGGGTTCTTCACCCACAACCTCGCCGCGCTGCGGCACGCGGGGCCGGGGGCCCCCAGCTGGTCGGTGGAGTTCGACGACTGGGGCCACCGGGCGCTGGAGTCGCAGGACGTCGACTCGCTGCTGGACTTCGAGCACACGTCCCCCGCGGGGCGGCTGGCCCATCCGCGCACCGAACACTTCGCGCCGCTGTTCGTTACGCTCGGCGCCGCCGGGTCCGAGCTCGGCACCCAGCGCAGCATCATCGACGGATTCTGGATGGGCCTGGCCAAACGCTCCGTCCAGTTCGGCTGAAGAGGAGAGACCCCCCGCTCATGCAGAAGCGAAGTATCGCGGCCGGCGCGGCCGTTGTGACCGGCGCCGTACTCCTGGCGGCCTGCGGCTCCGGCGGCAAGGACGCCTCCGGGGCGACGAAAGCGCCCGCCACGGACGACAAGCCCGCCGCCTCCACCGTGTCCTGGCCCGCGCCCGCCGACCCCTCGGCGCGGGTGAAGGCCGCGGGTCTGCCGATGCTGGGCCAGGAGGGTCAGGTGCTGCACATCCACAGTCACCTGGACGTGTACGTCGACGGCCGCGCGGTGACCGTGCCGGCCCTCATCGGCATCGACGAGGCCCAGCAGCAGATCAGCCCGCTGCACACCCATGACACGACGGGCGTGGTGCACATCGAGTCGCCGGTGAAGAAGGACTTCACCCTCGGGCAGTTCATGACCGAGTGGAACGTGCCGATCAGCGAGGACGCGCTCGGCCCGCTGAAGACCGGCGGCGGCAAGGAGCTGCACGTGTACGTCAACGGCAAGGAGCAGAACGGCGACCCCGCCGCGCTGAAGCTGGCCGCGCACGCCGAGATCGCCGTCGTGTACGGCTCCCCGGCCGACAAGGTGAAGGTACCGACGTCGTACAACTGGCCCGAGGGGTTGTGATCGTCGTACCGCGCACTCAGGGGTGACCGGCGCGCGTGTCACCCTCACGTGCCGGTACGACCTATGACGAACGCCAGGTCCCCGCCGCTTCGTATGAACGGAAGCGACGGGGACCTGGCGCATCAGCGTACGAACGGCTTCCCCACGTCATGCCGTATGTCACGCGGCGGTACGACGTATGCCGAGACGTTCGTCGTATCAGTGCGCGATGACGGGCACCACGACGTCCTCGACGGCCTCGTCACCCTCGGTGCGGGGCGCGGTGTTCTGGACGCCCGCGTCGATGAGGACGAACGCGAGGACCGCGGACAGCACCAGGATGCCCAGCGCCCAGTAGATGGCGACGGAGTAGCCGTGGACGTTCGACTCGTTGATGAAGAGACGGTTCTTCAGGTCGGCCTTGCTGTGCTGGTGGTCCTTGATCCAGGCGGCGGTGGCGCTGGCCGCCAGGGTGTTCAGCAGGGCGGTGCCGATGGAGCCGCCGACCTGCTGCGAGGTGTTGACCATGGCCGAGGCGACACCGGCGTCCTGCGGACGCACGCCCTGGGTGGCCAGGCTCATCGCCGGCATGAACGCCGTGCCCATACCGAGGCCCATCAGGATCAGACCGGGCAGCAGCACGGAGGCGTAGCCGGAGTCGACCTTGATCTGGGACAGGATGGCCATGCCCGCCGCGGCGACCAGGAACCCGGGCGTCATCAGCAGGCGCGGGCGCACCTTGAGCATGAGCCGGGCACCGATCTGCGTGGAGCCCACGATCATGCCGGCGACCATCGGCAGGAAGGCGAAGCCGGACTTCAGCGCCGAGTACCCCATCACCACCTGGAGGTAGTAGGTGAGGAACAGGAACAGGCCGAACATTCCGATGATCGCGAGACCCAGCGACAGGTAGACGCCACCGCGGTTCCGTTCGGTCACCACGCGCAGCGGCAGCAGCGGCGATTGCACGCGGCTCTCGATGAACACGAAGGTGACGATCAGCCCGACGGAGGCGATGAGCAGGCCGAGGGTTCCGCCGGAGGTCCAGCCGTCGCTCGCGGCGCGGCTGAAGCCGTAGCAGAGCGCGACCAGGCCGGCGCTCGCGAGGATGACGCCCGGGATGTCGAGGCGGCTGCGGTTGCGGCCCTGGGCGGGCTCGTGGACGAAGGTGATCGCGCCGACGACGGCGATTGCGGCGAAGGCGATGTTGACGAACAGCGCCCAGCGCCAGTTCAGGTACTCGGTGAGGACGCCGCCGAGGATCAGGCCGACCGCCGCGCCGGCGCCGGCGATGGCGCCGTAGACGCCGAACGCCTTGGCGCGCTCCCTGGCGTCGGTGAACATCACCGCGAGCAGCGACAGGGCCGCGGGGGCGAGCAGGGCGCCGAAGACGCCCTGGAGGGCGCGGGCGCCGAAGAGCATCCCGGAGTTCACGGCCGCGCCACCGAGCGCGGAGGCCGCGGCGAAGCCGAGCAGGCCGACGATGAAGCTCTTCTTGCGCCCCCACAGGTCGGCGACCCGGCCGCCGAAGAGCAGCAGGCCGCCGAACGCCAGGGTGTAAGCGGTCACGACCCACTGGCGGTTGCCGTCGGAGATGCCGAGGTCCCGCTGCGCGGACGGAAGTGCGATGTTCACCACGGTCGCGTCCAGGACCACCATCAGCTGGGCGATCGCGATGAATATAAGAGCTTTCCAGCGGTTGGGGTCGGGCTTTTGGAGCATGTCAGGCATAACTTGTCTCACTAATGAACTTGGAATGACAGGACGCGGGGACGTGTGCCAGCTGGTTCCTGCCGCCGTGGATCGGTGTGCGGATCGCGCGCCGGCGTACCGGGAAAGGTGAGCGGTCTTCTGTGACGTCGGAGGCTGCTCGGCTGCGGGGAGAGTGCGCGGTGCGCTGACCCGACGATCCGTAGAGCCGATCATGAGCGCGGCGAAGTTGCCTACGCTATAACCCGACTGGTGTGACTTGCGAACTATTTATGGCAGCTTTGCAGATCCTCCAGAGTTACGGGAGCCCCCTCGAGCACCGACCGCCCGGGGGCGCGCATACCGTCGAGGAGCAGTTGCAGGTGGCGGTGGGCGAAGCGGGCGAAGCCCGCGCGGTCGGCGCCGGGCAGCGGCCGGGCCAGTTGTGCCAGGGCGAGCATCAGGTCGCCATACCCGATGTCGCCGCGCAGCAGGCCGTCACGTTGGGCCCGCGCCACGATCGCGTTGACGGCACCCTCGAGGCGCCCCATCTGGGCGGCGACCTCGGGGTCCTGGCGGTCGAAGGCCTCGGAGATCATCGGACACAGGGCGCCGATGTACTCCTCCGTCGCCCCGAAGGCGAAGCGCCGCAGCGCGGCGAAGGCGTCGGGCTCCTCCACGAGGGCGTCCTCCGCGCGCCGGGCGGTGCGGTCCATGACGGACAGGACGACCTGGCGGATCAGCTCCCTGCGGTCGGTGAAGTGGCGGTAGAGGGTGGCGTTGCCCACCCCGGCCCGCTTGGCGACCTCGTCCAGCGGCACGTCCGCGCCGAACTCGGCGATCGCCTCCCGGGCGGCGTCGACGATCCGCCGGCGGTTGCGGGTGGCGTCCGCGCGCAGCCTCGCCGTGGTGCGCGGCCTGGCGGGGCGGTCGGTGCGGACGGACATCACGGCGCGTCCTTTCCTGGTTCGTCTCGTACGGTGCGGCGCGAGGGTCGTGCGCCGGGACGGCGGCCTACGCGGTCACCGTCCCACGTTCGTATGAACAAACGGGGAATCGGTCCCCGGATATTTCCCGCCCCGCGGGTGACGCGCGTCACATCATCGGATCAGAGTTCTTTGAAGCTTCAAAAAGTCACACCTAGGATGAGCACATGAAGTGGCTGACCGAAGACGAGCAGGCGACCTGGCGGGCGTTCCTGCAGGCCACCGTGCTGCTGGAGGACCACCTCGACCGGCAGCTGCAACGCGACGCCGGCATGCCGCACATGTACTACGCACTGCTCAGCACACTTTCGGAGACGCCCGGCCGCCGGATGAGGATGACCCAGCTCGCCGAGCAGACCAAGATCACCCGGTCGCGGCTGTCCCACGCGGTCTCGCGCCTGGAGGGGAACGGCTGGCTGCGCCGGGAGAACTGCCCCTCCGACCGGCGCGGGCAGATCGCCGTGCTGACCGACGCCGGATACGAGGAGCTGGTGCGGACGGCGCCCGGCCACGTCACGGCCGTGCGCACCGCGATCTTCGACCGGCTCACGCCGGAGCAGACGGCGCGGCTCGGGGAGATCTCGCGGATCATCGCCGAGGGGCTGCACCAGCCGGAGGGCGCGGACGTCCCCTGGCTGCGCTGAGCCGCGCGCCGAAATCGGATCCCCGGCGCCCCGGGCTCAGCGGCGGCCGGAGCGGGCCAGCCAGCGCCCCTCGTGCCGGCTGACCTCGATGGGGCGGCCGAAGCACCGGCTCAGCCGCTCGGCGGTGAGGACGTCGGCCGCGGGGCCGGAGGTGAGCACCCGGCCCTCCCTGAGGAGCAGGACGTGCCCGATCGCGGGCGACAGCTCCTCCAAGTGGTGGGTGACGGTGATGGTCGCCAGGTTCGTGCGGGTGAGCGCCAAGCGGTGCATCGCGTCGATCAGGTCCTCGCGCGAGGGGAGGTCGAGCGCGTTGAACGGCTCGTCCAGCAGCAGGAGTGAGGGGTTCGCCATCAGCGCACGCGCCACCAGGACGCGGGCGCGCTGACCGCCGGAGCACACGCCGTAGGGGCGGTCGGCGAGGTCCTTGATCTCCAGTTCGGTGAGCAGTTCCTGGGCGCGCTCGCGCACCTCGGCGTCGTACTGCCGCCACAGCGGCTGCACGGTGCCCGAGTGGCCGGTCAGTACGACGGTATGGGCGGGGGCGTCCAGCGGGACCTTCTGCGCGGACGACACCAGGCCGATGTGGGTGCGCAGTTCGCGCACGTCCACGCGGCCGAGGCGGTGGCCGAGGACCTCCACCGAACCGGTGGTCGGGTGCATGAGCGCACCGATCATCCGAAGGACGGTCGTCTTACCGGCGCCGTTGGCGCCGAGCAGCGCCCAGTGCTCGCCGGAGCGCACCGTCCAGGTGATGTCGTCGAGGATGACCTGGCCCGTGGTGTAGCGGCGCACACTCACTCCGTCGAGTGATGCCACCACCTGCGGCGTACGGCTCGCCGCGTCCGTCCCGTTGGCTGCCACGCCGGGAACGATAGCTGTATGTGCCACCTTCCCATCGGCGGCGTCCGCGATGTGGATGCACCGCGGGTTGGTCGGCCGACCGATCGTCGGCCGGTATGAACATCGGGCCGGCACGTCACCCCTAGCGCGAGGGTCCGACGATCGGATCATCGCCGGGCGATGGTCACCCCATCGAGGCGGTCCGACGATCACACCACCGCCCCGCGCGGTCACCCCGCCCGGGGTGCGCAGGTCACCCCTGCGGGTGACCGGCGGCCGGGGGTTGTGCCGCTTCGGCGTCGCGGCGGGCGCGCAGGGAGGCGTGGGTGGGGGCGTCCGGGACGGCGGCGGGGCGGGAGGCGGCGAACTCGCGGCGCAGGACCGGGACGACCTCCTCGCCGAGGAGGTCGAGCTGTTCCAGCACGGTCTTCAGGGGGAGGCCGGCGTGGTCCATCAGGAAGAGCTGGCGCTGGTAGTCGCCGAAGGACTCGCGGAAGGTCAGGGTCTTGTCGATGACCTGCTGGGGCGAGCCGACGGTCAGGGGCGTCTGCTCGGTGAACTCCTCCAGGGAGGGGCCGTGGCCGTAGACGGGGGCGTTGTCGAAGTAGGGGCGGAACTCTCGGACGGCGGCCTGGGAGTCGCGGCGCATGAAGACCTGGCCGCCGAGGCCGACGATCGCCTGCTCGGGGGTGCCGTGGCCGTAGTGGGCGAACCGTTCGCGGTAGAGGCCGATCAGCTGCCGGAAGTGCTCCTTGGGCCAGAAGATGTTGTTGGCGAAGAAGCCGTCGCCGTAGTAGGCGGCCCGTTCGGCGATCTCGGGGCTGCGGATCGAGCCGTGCCACACGAAGGGCGGTACGCCGTCCAGCGGGCGGGGCACGGAGGTGAAGGACCGCAGCGGGGTGCGGAAGCGGCAGGCCCAGTTCACGGCCTCTTCGCGCCACAGCTTGTGCAGCAGGGCGTAGTTCTCGACCGCCAGCGGGATGCCCTGCCGGATGTCCTTGCCGAACCACGGGTAGACCGGCCCGGTGTTGCCGCGGCCCAGCATCAGGCCGACCCGGCCGTCGGCGAGGTGCTGGAGCACGGAGAAGTCCTCGGCGATCTTCACCGGGTCGTTGGTGGTGATGAGGGTGGTGGCCGTGGACAGGATCAGATGATCGGTCCGCGCGGCGACGTAACCGAGCATGGTCGTAGGAGAGGACGGTACGAAAGGCGGATTGTGGTGCTCGCCGGTGGCGAAGACGTCGAGCCCGACCTCCTCGGCCTTCAGCGCGATGGCGACCATCGCCTTGATCCGCTCGTGCTCGCTCGGCGCCCGCCCGGTGGTCGGGTCCGGGGTGACGTCGCCGACCGTGAAGATTCCGAACTGCATCGTTCTCCCACCACCCATGTGGTTGACCTCTCAACCACGCAAACGATCAGGGTCCCCGGCCTGTTCCCGGCCGCCCCCGGCCCGGACCGGCGGAACCGTCGCCGTTGCCGCCCACGTCGTCCGTGTCGCCCCATGCCGCCTGCATCGCCCACGTCGCCCGGGCGGCCGGTATCGGCCGCGTGCGCGTGAGCGGTGATCCGGTACTCTGTCGGACGAGCGCTCGGCCCCCACGGGCCCGGACGCCCCAGTAGCTCAGGGGATAGAGCACGGCTCTCCTAAAGCCGGTGTCGCAGGTTCGAATCCTGCCTGGGGCACAGCGGAAAGACGGCGGGGACGGGACCGGGTGAGGGTCCGTCCGCGCGGGACGCCTGTCGTACGGCCCCGGACCACCACGGTCCGGGGCCGTACGCGTATGCGAGGGGTCACGGCCCGGGGCGAGGGGGCCGTCCCCCGGGCAGGGGGATCAGCCGAAGAGGCGGACGGCTGTCTCGCGGAGGTGGTGGTGGAGGTCGCGGTGCGGGGTGGCCGTGGGGAGCCAGGCTTTGCGGAGCTTGGAGACCGCGGTGTAGTTGGTGTCGCAGACGTTGGCCAGAGGTGACTCGCCGGCCTGGGTGAGGAACTGGTAGGCGTCCAACTCGGCGAAGCCGTAGTCGCGTTGCAGCCAGCGGACCATGTCGAGCTGGGCGATGCGGAAGGCGTCCTCGAGGGGGCGCGCGGAGCCGGCGGACATGATGTGGGTGTCGGACTCCAGGCGGGGCCAGGGGGTGGCGACGCCCTTGAGCAGGTCGACGATCACGACGGTGTTCATGGCGCACTCGACCGCGACACCGCAGGTCTCGCCCTCGCCCTGGCGCGCGTGGCCGTCGCCGAGGCTGAGCAGGGCGCCCTCGACGTTGACACCGAGGAAGCAGGTGGTGCCGGCGCGCATCTCGGGGGTGTCCATGTTGCCGCCGTGCGCGTCGGGCACGAGGGCGGAGCGCACTTCGAGGTTGGCCGGGGCGACCCCGACCGTGCCGTGCATGGGGTCCATCGGCAGTTCGAGCCGCATGCCGCCCTCGCGGGTGGTGAACGCGCAGGTCCGCCGTTCGCGGTCGAGGTCCCACATCCAGACCACCTCCGGCAGCGGCGGCTGGAGGGTGGCGGTGGTGTGCGTGCCGGTCAGCGCGCCGAAGAGGGGGACGGTGGTGGAGGCGGCCCAGTCACGGGCGGGCTCCAGCGAGACGAAGTGCACGGCGACGGTGTCGCCCGGCTCGGCGCCGACCACGTGGAACGGCCCGGTCTGCGGGTTGAGGAACGGGAATTCGCACACTTGGGAGACCAAGTCACCGGCGGAGCGCACCCGTCCGGCGAAGCAGTCCTCGGTGTAGAGGTCGAGCACGGTCCCGGGCTCGATCCGGGCGACGGGCGCGGCGCCGCCGAACGTCCAGGCGTACTCGCCGGGTTCGGGGCGGACGGTGAGGATCCTGGGGTCGGCCATGGACGGAGCATAGGCCGTGTCCTCGGCGTACCCCGGGCAAGGGAACCCGGGCGGAAGGCGCGCTTCCTCCGCCCGGGTCGAGGGGTTCGGTCCGCGGACTCCCCGTACGCGCGGCTCAGTTGTCGCCGGCGGCGTCCGCGTCGGCCCGGGCGGCGGCGGAGTCCGCGTCGTCCACGAGCTTCTGCATGTGGGCGAGTTGGGACGGGTCGGGGGCCGGCGCCGTGGACGCGCTGCCGGCGGTGGCGGCGGGCGCGGACCCGGAGGAGTCCGCGTGGCCGCCGCGGCCGCAGCCCGTCAGCAGCAGCGCCGCGGCCAGCACGGCGGCCGGCGCGATCGCCAACGCCCGGACGGTCCGGGTCACTTGGTGCCCGCCGACTTGTAGCCCTGGTCGTCGCACCAGGAGCGCACCGCGTCCAGGTCGGTGCTGCGCTGGTTGAGCATCGGCACCAGGGACGTGCGGAAGGTGAGCCTGTCGTTGAGGAACGTCTCGACGGCCGTCTGGTTCTTGGCCTTGGCGTTGTCCACGCGCTTTTGCAGGCGGGCGATCGAACCGCGCTCGGTCGCAGGGCCGTTGAGCCGCGCCAGGGCGCGGTCGATGCGCGCGTCGATCTTCGGGAGGCGCCTGCACAGGCTCTTGGCCCCGTCCGCGGTCTTCGCGGTGCCGGCCTTGCTCGTGCTCGTGCTCGGGGTGCTGCTGGGGGTGCTTCCGGTGTCGGCGGTGGCGGTGCCGGTCGCGCCGAGCACCGCGGCCACGGTCATGGCCACGGCGGCCGCGCTCCTCAGTCGGATGGTGGTCACGCTGATTCCTCCTGTTCCGTGCGGACTTCTCGTCCGGCTCACCGAGCACGTTAGGAACCGTCTTTGTGGAAACCTTGTGGCCGCTGTCCGGGGCCTTGGGGAGCGCCATGGCCTGCGGGATCTCCGCGGCCCGCGCGAGCTCCGGGGCCCCCGGCGGCCGGAGGCACGGGCGGTACGGGCGGCACAGCCGGTACGGGCGGTACGGCGGGCAGCCGCAGCGTGAAACGGGTGCCGCCGCCGGGGCGGTCCGCCGCGCTGACGGTGCCGTGGTGCAGCGTGGCCTGCTGGGCGACCAGCGCCAGGCCCAGGCCCGAACCGGGGCTGGACGGGCGGCGGGTGAAGCGCTGGAAGACGCGCGGGCGGGTCTCGGGCGGTATGCCGGGGCCCTGGTCGTCGACCAGGACCTCGAAGACCGCCGGGCCGGGGGCCGCCGGGGGACCTCCGGGCCAGGGAGCGGTAGGCCAGGGGCCGCCGACGCCCCGGCCGCCCCCACCCGGCGCGCCGGCCCCGGGGGACCCCGGCCGCACCGTCAGCGCGATCCGCGCGACCCCGTCCGCCCCCGTCCCGTGCACCACCGCGTTGGTCAGGAGGTTGTCGACCGCCGAGCGCAGCCCCTGCGGCCAGCCGTGCACCACGCACCCGGGCGCGAGGCCGAGCCGCACCCGCGCGGCCGGGTGGGCGCGGCGCAGGTCGGCCGCGGCGGCGTCCGCGAGTTCCGCGAGGTCGACGGCGGTGAAGGCGTCGGCGGCCACCAGGTCGCCCTGGGCGAGGGCGCGCAGCATCACGAGCAACCCGATCAGCCGCTCGTGCTCGGCCCGCAGGTCGGCGACGATCTCCGCCCGCTCGTCGGCGCCCGGCGCGGGCGTGCCGCCGAGCACGTCGAGGTTGATGCCCATGCTCATCAGCGGCGTGCGCAGTTCGTGGGACGCGGACGCGGCGAAGGAGCGGGCGGCCTCCAACGCCTCGGCGGTGCGCGCGGCCTGCTCGTCGTAACGGGCGAGGACGGTCTGGAGGGTGCGGGCCAGCTCGTCGACCTCGGGGACGCCGGTGGTCCGGTGCTCCAGCCGGGCGGCGCTGACCCGGGGGTCGATGCCGCCCGCCCGCCGTTGCAGCAGGACCAGCGGCCGGGCCAGGCCGGCGGCGGCGAACCAGGCGGCGGCGCCGGCCACGGGCGCGGTGACGACGGCGACCGCGATCACCCGGCGGCGGGTCTGGGCGATCTGGGCGCGCCCGGCGTCGTCCGCGGCGAACAGCCACAGCGTGCCGGTGACCGCCGGCCGTCCCACCGTGACGGGCACGGCCAGCACCCGCCAACTGCGGCCGCCGTCGGCGACGGTGACCGGCCGGGCCGCGTCGGCGACGGCCGGCAGGACCGCGTCCGCGCCGGGCTGCGGGCCGCCGGAGACGCTGCCGTCGGGGCCGGTGACGCGGATGCCGATGTCGAGGCCGGCGCTGAACAGCTTGTGCTCGCGGGCCTGTTCGACACTCGGCGGACGGTCGTTGGCGAGCGCCCGGAGCAGGTTGCGGGCGTCGGGGCGTACGGCGACGGCCCGTTGGCGCAGGTGCGCGTCGGTCTGGGCGTGCACGTCGCGGCCGACCAGGCGGACCAGGACCCAGCCGGAGGCGAGGACGAGCAGCGGGACGACCACGCCGACGGCCAGGGCGATGCGGGTGGAGAGTCTCATCGCGGGCGCTCCCGTCCGGAACGGCGGGCCCTGCCGCCGGGGGCGGAGCCGGGGCCCGCGGCGGGGGCCTCGCCCGGATCCGTACGGTCCGCGCCGCCGGGCCCCTGGGCCTGGCCGCCCGCGCCCGCCGCCTCCCGCAGTACGAACCCCACCCCCCGCACCGTCTGCAGGATCCGCGGCCGCCCGCCCGCTTCGAGCTTGCGCCGCAGGTAGCTGACGAAGGTGTCGACGGCGTCGGTGCGGACGTCGAAGTCGTAGCCCCAGACGCGGTCGAGGAGCTGGTCGCGGGTGAGGACCAAGTCGGCGTTGCGGGCGAGCACCTCCAGGAGCTCGAACTCGCGGCGGGTCAGGTCGAGCGGCTCGCCGTCGCGGGTGACGGAGCGGGCCGCCGGGTCCAGTACGAGGCCGCAGGCGCGCACCCGGTCGTCCGCGCGGGGCGGGCGGCGGCGCAGCAGGGCGTGCAGCCGCAGTACCAGCTCTTCGAGGGCGAACGGCTTGACCAGGTAGTCGTCGGCGCCCGCCTGGAGCCCGGCGACGCGGTCGGCGACCTCGTCGAGCGCGGACAGTACGAGGACCGGCAGGTCGCTGCCGTCGGCCCGCAGCGTGCGGCAGACCTCGATGCCGTCCACGTCGGGCATCGAGATGTCCAGCACGAGGATGTCGGGCGGGGTGCGGCCGAGCAGGTCGAGCGCCACCGCTCCCCCGTCGGCCTCGCTCACCGAGAAGCCGCGCAGCCGCAGCCCGCGCACGAGGGAACGGCGGATCGCCGCGTCGTCGTCCACGACCAGCACCCGGCCGCCCGTCCCGGCCCCCACCCCGGGTATCCCCGCCGCTCCCGCTCCGGCCATCCGCACCCACCTCCGCTCCGCCGCCCGCGCCCGGCCGGCACCTCCGTATCCGCGGAACCCTAGCCCCCACCCCTCCACCCGGACGCCCCGAAGGGTCCTGCGGACGGGCCGAGCGAACGGGAGAGCCCGCGCGGGGCCCCCGGGGAGGCGGTTCCGGCGACCCGAGGACAGCGGCATCCGGGCCGCGCCTGGCCAGGCCGATGGCGCATACGGCGCGCCGGAACCGGGAAACGCCCGCACCCGGCGCCCCCGCCGCCACCCGTCCGCGTACGGGCCCCCGCCGCCCCACCCGGCGCCGGGTACGGCGCCGCCCGCCGCCGGGGCGGACAGTTCTTGCGATGTGGGACGGAATCCGCGAGACTTGACACCGAACGAACGGTCGGTTGGGAGAGATCATGACCTCAGATCCCGCGCTCGGCGCCGCGCAGGCTGCGGACGGGGGCGACGCGTCGCAGGCGCGGTTCGACGCCACCATCGCGAGGGACCAGCGCATCGAGCCGCGGGACTGGATGCCGGACGGCTACCGGAAGACGCTGATCCGGCAGATCGCCCAGCACGCCCACTCGGAGATCATCGGCATGCAGCCGGAGGGCGAGTGGATCACCCGGGCGCCGTCGCTGCGGCGCAAGGCGATCCTGTTCGCGAAGGTGCAGGACGAGGCCGGCCACGGGCTCTACCTGTACTCGGCCGCCGAGACCCTCGGGGTGGACCGCGCGGACCTGACCGAGCGGCTGCTGGAGGGCCGGCAGAAGTACTCCTCGATCTTCAACTACCCGACCCCGACCTTCGCCGACGTCGGCGTGATCGGCTGGTTCGTGGACGGCGCGGCGATCTGCAACCAGGTGCCGCTGTGCCGCAGTTCGTACGGCCCCTACGCGCGGGCGATGGTGCGGATCTGCAAGGAGGAGTCCTTCCACCAGCGCCAGGGCTACGAGTTGCTGCTGACGATGGCCCGCGGCACCGACGCCCAGCGGGAGATGGTGCAGGACTCGGTGAACCGCTGGTGGTGGCCGTCGCTGATGATGTTCGGGCCGCCCGACGGGGACTCCCCCAACTCGGCCGCCTCGATGGCCTGGAAGATCAAGCGGCACAGCAACGACGAACTGCGCCAGCGCTTCGTCGACATGACGGTGCCTCAGGCGCAGAAGCTCGGCGTCACCCTGCCCGACCCGGAGCTGCGCTGGAACGAGGAGCGCGGCCGGCACGACTTCGGCACCCCGGACTGGTCCGAGCTCATGCGGGTGATCCGCGGCGACGGGCCGTGCAACGACCTGCGGATGGCCCGCCGCAGGGCCGCCCACGAGGAGGGCGGGTGGGTGCGCGAGGCGGCCACCGCCCACGCGGCGAAGCGGTCCGCGCGCGAGCGGGTGACCGCCGGCGCGCCGGCGGCGCGGTCCTCGGCCCACGCCCCGGCGGAGCCCCCGGCACGAGAAGGAGAACCGGCATGACCGAGCAGCAGGCGGACAGGGGCACTTGGCCGCTGTACGAGGTGTTCGTGCGCGGCAAGCGCGGCCTGAACCACGTGCACGTCGGCTCGTTGCACGCCGCCGACGACGCGATGGCGCTCACCCACGCCCGCGACCTGTACACGCGGCGCAACGAGGGCGTGTCCATCTGGGTGGTCCGCTCCTCGCACATCGCGGCCTCCACCCGCGACGAGAAGGACCCGTTCTTCGCGCCCAGCGCCGACAAGGTCTACCGCCATCCGACCTTCTACGACATCCCCGACGACGTCCCGCACATCTAGGAGCCCGGCGGCAATGAGCGACCAGGACGACGGCCCTCGCGACGGCCTCCACGACAGCGCCCACGACGAACACGTGTACCTGTCGCTGGCCGAGGACCACGACGACTCCGACGCCCGCTGGGCGTTCGGCACCGGCTTCCAGGACCCGCTGCACGGTGTGGACACCGCCGTGCCGGAGGGCGTGGACGCCTCGGCGCTGGCCGCGCTGTGCCTCGCGCTCGGCGACGACGCCCTGGTGAGCGCCCAGCGGCTGGCCGAATGGTGCACGCGGGCACCGGAGTTGGAGGAGGAGGTCGCGCTGGCCAACGTGGGCCTGGACCTGCTCGGCCAGGCCCGGCTGCTGTACGCGCGCTGCGGCCAGGTGGACGGCACCGGCCGCGACGAGGACGCGTACGCCTACCTGCGGGACGCGGGCGACTTCCGCAACGTGCGGCTGGCCGAACTCCCCGGCGGGGACTTCGCGTTCTGCGTCGTGCGGATGCTGGTGCTGTCCGTGTGGCGGCTGGCCCAGTGCGCGCGGCTGGCCTCGGCGGGCGACCCGGTGCTGGCGGCGGTCGCGGCCAAGGCGGTGCCGGAGCTGACCTACCACCGGCAGTACGCCGCCGAGTGGGCGGTACGGCTCGGCGACGGCACGCCGGAGTCACACCGCCGGATGCGCGCCGCGCTCCAGGACGTGGCCCCGTACCTGCCCGAACTCCTCGCCGACCGGCCGGGGTTCGGCGTCGACGGCGAGGCGGTGCGCGAGGAGACGCTGACCGTACTGGGCCAGGTGCTGACCGCCGGCGGGCTGGACCCGGCCGAACTGACCGGCACGGCCGACCGGTCGGCCACGCGGGGCGCTGCGGCGGCGGATGCGACGGCGGGCAGCGGCCGGTCCGGCGCCCACACCGATCATCTGGCCCCGCTGCTGGCCGAGTTGCAGAGCGTGGCCCGCGCGCATCCGGGAGCGACGTGGTGACCCGCGTGCCCGAGCGGTCCCGTCGAGCGCCCGCCCCGCAGCGGCCGGCGGCGCCCAACGGGCCCTGCGCTCAGGGCGATCCGAAGGCCCCGCACCCCTCGGACGACACGGTGGCCCCGCTCGACGGTTCGCGCGCGCTGCGGATCGCCTCCGAGGTGCCCGATCCCGAACTGCCCATGCTCACGCTCGCCGACCTCGGCGTGCTGCGCGGGGTCGAGGTCGGGCCGGACGGGGCGGTGACCGCCCGTCTGACGCCGACCTACTCGGGCTGCCCGGCCATGGCCGAGATGCGGGCGGACGTGGCCGCGCGGCTGCGGGCCGCGGGATTCGCGCGGGTGGAGATCCGTACCGAGCTGGACCCGCCGTGGACCACGGACTGGATCACCGAGGACGGCCGGCGCAAGCTGCGCGAGCACGGCATCGCGCCGCCGGGGCCGGCTCCCGTCCGGGGCTCGGGTCCCGTGCCGCTGGTGCTCGGCGCCACCCGCCGCCCGGTCGGCTGCCCGCGCTGCGGCTCGGCGGACACCGAGGAGCTGTCCCGCTTCTCCGCCACCGCCTGCCGGGCGCTGTGGCGCTGCCGCGCCTGCCTGGAACCCTTCGAGCACGTCAAGGAGTTGTGATGGCCCCGACCACCGGTGCGGCCGCCGCGGCGGACACCCGGCGCGGGGGCACCCCGCCGCGCCGCCGCCGGCCCGCCTTCCACCCGCTGCGGGTGGCCGAGGTGCAGCCGCTGTGCGAGGACGCGGCCGCGGTCGGCTTCGCGATCCCGCCGGAGCTGGCCGAGGAGTTCGCGCACCTGCCGGGCCAGTCGCTCACGCTGCGCCGCGAGGTCGACGGGCGCGACGAGCGCCGCTCGTACTCCATCTGCTCCCCGGCCGGCACCGCGCCGCGCATCGGGGTGCGGGTCGTGCCCGGCGGGCTGTTCTCGTCGTGGTTGGTGCACGAACTGCGGCCCGGCGACACGGTGGAGGTGATGGCGCCCACGGGTGCGTTCACCCCCGAACTGGGCACGCCCGACCACCACGTGCTGATCGCGGCGGGCTCCGGCATCACGCCGATGCTCTCCATCGCCGAGTCGGTGCTGGCCGCGCACGAGGGCGCGCGGGTCACCCTCTTCTACGGCAACCGGCGCACCGGCACGGTGATGTTCGGCGACGAGCTGGCCGACCTCAAGGACCTCTACCCGGCCCGGTACCAGCTCGCGCACGTGCTCTCCCGCGAGCCCCGCGAGGCGGAGCTGCTGTCCGGGCGGCTCGACGCGCAGCGGCTGGCCGCGCTCGTCGACGGCCTGGTGGACGTCGGGAGCGTCGACCACTGGTGGCTGTGCGGGCCGCACGGCATGATCACCGAGGCGCAGCGGGTGCTGACCGGGCTCGGCGTGCCCGCCGACCGGGTGCACCGGGAGCTGTTCTTCGCCGACGACGAGCCGGTCACGCCGCTGCGGCACGCCGACGAGGCGGTGGGATCGGGCCCGGTCAGCCAGGTCACGGTGGTGCTCGACGGGCGCTCGACCACGGCGGCGCTCCCGGCCGACCGGGCCGTCCTCGACGCGGCGCAGCGCACGCGGCCCGACCTGCCCTTCGCCTGCAAGGGCGGGGTCTGCGGCACGTGCCGCGCCCTGGTCACCGAGGGGCGGGTGGACATGCGGCGGAACTTCGCGCTCGAACCCGCCGAGGTCGAGGCCGGCTACGTGCTGACCTGCCAGTCCTTCCCGGCGTCGGAGGCCGTCACCGTCAACTACGACTCGTGACGCGCCGCGCGTACCGTCACCCGCGCGTCACGGCGCCCCGCGGGTCCGGGTCTCCGTGCCAGGAGTGCCACAGCGAGCTGTAGGCGCCGCCGGCGGCCACGAGCTGGTCGTGGGTGCCGAGTTCGGTGATCCGGCCGTCCTCCATGACGGCGACCCGGTCGGCGTCGTGCGCGGTGTGCAGGCGGTGCGCGATGGCGATGACGGTCCGGCCCTGGAGCACGGTGGCCAGCGCGCGCTCGGTGTGGCGGGCGGTGCGCGGGTCGAGCAGCGCCGTCGCCTCGTCGAGGATCAGGGTGTGCGGATCGGCCAGCACCACGCGGGCCAGGGCGAGTTGCTGGGCCTGGGAGCCGTCGGTGGGGTGGCCGCCGGCGCCGACCACGGTGTCGAGCCCGTCCGGCAGGTCCGCCGCCCAGTCCGCCCCGACGGCCGCCAGCGCGGCGCGCAGTTCGGTGTCGGTGGCGGCGGGCTCGGCGATCGAGCAGGTTCTCCCGGACGGTGCCGTGGAAGACGTGGTGCTCCTGGGTGACCAGGACGACCTGCCGGCGCAGCTGCTCGGCGTCCAGTTCGGCGATCGGCACGCCGCCCACCGTGGCCGTGCCGGCGGTCGGCGCGTCGACACCCGCCAGCAGCCGGCTCAGCGTGGTCTTGCCGGCGCCGGACGGCCCGACCAGGGCCAGCCGCTCGCCGGGCCGCACCGTCAGGTCCACCCCGCGCAGCACCTCGGCGCCGCCGCCGTAGGAGTAGCGCACCCCGGCGAGGTCGATCCGGTCGCCGTCCGGGACGGGCGCGCCCTCGCCGGCCGCGACGGCCTGCGGCGCCCGGCCGAGCCCCTCGACCCGGGCGAAGGAGGCGCCGCTGCTCTGCAGGTCCTCGATCCACATCAGCACCCCGTCCAGCGGCTCCGAGAGCTGCCGCAGATACAGGGCGGCGGACACCACGGCGCCCAGGCTCACCAGGCCGTGCCGGTGCAGCAGCCCGCCGACCATCAGCGTGGCCACCACGGGGACGACGTAGGAGACGTCCGCGACGGGGAAGAACACGCTGCGCAGGAACAACGTGTGGAAGCGGGCCCGCCGGGAGGTCGCGATGGCGTCCCTACTGGCGGTGATCCGTCGCTCCTGGAGGCCGAACGCCTCGATCGTGCGGGCCGCGGCGGCGGTGCCGGACAGGATGTCGGTGACCGCCGAGACCGCCGCGCCCTCGGCGAGGTAGGCGGGGCGGGCCCGCCGCAGGTACCAGCGGGCACCGAACCAGATCCCGGCCTCGCCGACCAGCCCGCAGGCGCCGAGCAGGGGGTCGATCGCGAAGACCGCGCCGACGATGAACAGCGCCTGGACGAGGGAGATGAGCATCTGCGGCCCGATGTCCCGCAAGGTGGTGCCGACCGAGGAGACGTCGGCGGTGCCGCGGGCGGTGAGGTCGCCGGTGCCGGCCCGTTCCACCACCCCGGCGGGCAGTGCCAGCGCGCGGTCCACGAACTGCTCGCGCACCCGGGCGAGCGTGCGCTCGCCGAACCGGTGGCCCACGTACCGGGCGTAGCGGGCGAGCAGGAACTGCGCGGCGGCGAACACGAGGATGACCAGCGCCAGCCGGTCGACCGTGTGCGGACCGGCGCCCGCCTGCACGTCGTTGACGATCCGGCCGACCAGCCAGGGGCCGACCAGTCCGGCGCCGGCGGCCAGCACGTTGAGGGCGAGCAGGACCGAGACGGCCCGGCCGTCGTCCCGGATCAGCCGGACCGCCGCGCGGCGCACGGCCGGGGCGTCGGCGACGGGCAGTTGCGCGGTCATCGCACGGCCTTCCCGGACGGCCCGGCGCCGTCCCTCTCGTCGTCGGCGGCGGCGCTCGGGGCGGGGTCGCGCGGCGAGGGCACCACCGGTGCGGGAGGGTGGACGTCCGGTACGACGCCGGCGCCCCCTTCCCCGTCCACGCCCACGTCCCTGTCCTCCTCCTCGTCGTCCCCTCCGCGCGCCACCAATCGGCGGTATCCCGGTGCGCCGCCGAGGAGTTCGCGGTGGGTGCCGACCGCGGCGACGCGGCCGTCCTCCAGGTAGACGACGGTGTCGGCCTGGTCCAGCAGCAGCGGGGAGGTGCCGGTGACCAGGGTGGTGCGGCCGGCGCGGGCCGCGCGCAGCCGCTCGGCGACGACCGCCTCGGTGTGCGCGTCCAGCGCGGACGTCGGCTCCAGGGCGATCAGCACCTCGGGGTCGGCCAGCAGCGCCCGGGCCAGCCGGACCCGCTGCCGCTGGCCGCCGGAGAGGCTGCGGCCCTGCGCGTCGACGGCGGCGCCGAGGCCGTCCGGCAGCCCGGCCAGCACGTCGTCGGCCGCGGCCGCGTGCAGGGCGCGCGTGATCGCCGCGTCGTCCTTCTCGCCCGGGCGCCGGCGGCCCGCGACGATCTCGCGCAGCGTGCCGGCGAACAGGTCGGCCTCGTTGTCGGCGACCAGGATCCGCTCGCGCAGCCGGTTCGGCGCCATCTCGACGAGCGGCACCGTCCCCCACGTGGCCGCCGAGGACGTGAACCCGGCCAGGCGGTCGGCCACCGCCGCCGCGTCCGCGGCCTGGGCGCTGACCAGCGCGGTCAGCGTGCCGGGCGCCACCTGGACGCCCGACTCCGGGTCCCGCAGCGGGGCGGGCCGCGCCGGCGCGTCCGCGGTGCGGGGCGCCGCGCCGTGATCGGGTTCCAGGGACAGGAAGCGGACCACCCGGCCGGCCCCGACCAGGCCGCGGGTGAGGTCGTAGCCGAACTCGATGAGGAAGGAGACCGGCACCACCAGGACGGCGACGTATCCGTAGACACCGACCATCTGGCCGATGGTGATGTCCCCCTCGGCGGCCATGCGGGCGGCCAGCCAGGTGACCA
The DNA here is from genome assembly GCA_963756705.1 of uncultured Actinomycetota bacterium. Classification (GTDB taxonomy): domain Bacteria; phylum Actinomycetota; class Actinomycetes; order Streptomycetales; family Streptomycetaceae; genus Actinacidiphila. The sequence goes on from CAVWOS010000016.1 coordinate 1,037,859, forward strand.
CGGCGAGGAAGACCGTCGGCAGGCCCGCGCCGAGCGCCTGGACCCAGCTGGTCACCGCGCCGACCCGGTAGCCCTGGGCCACCACCTCGGCGGAGTCCTCCCGGAAGGCGTCGGCGTACAGGCCCTTGCCGCCCAGGCCGTTGAGGACGCGCAGGCCGCCGGCCAGGTCGCCGATGCGGGCGGTCAGGGCGTTCTGCCGCCGGCGGTAGTCGGTCTCGGCGCCGCGCAGACGGCCGAGCAGCGGGCCGATCAGCACGCCCAGGACCGGCACGCCGAGCAGCACTACGGCGGCCAGCGACCCGGAGATCGACATCAGCATGACGGACACGAACGCGTAGGCCACCACGGCGCCGAACCCGGGACCGACCAGGGTCAGGGACTGGCGGATCTGCGCCACGTCGGTGACGCCGATGGTGACGATCTCGCCCGCGTCGACCTGCCGCGGCAGGGCCGCGCCCAGCCGGGTGGCGTGCCCGATCACGGACTTGACGGTGCGGAAGTCGGCGTCCATGCGCAGCCGGGTCATGGTGCGGTGCCGCATGATGCTCACCCAGGCGTTGAACGCTCCCATGACGAACAGCACCGCGCACCAGCCGGCCAGCGCCCCCATGTGCCCGGGCACCAGGCCGTCGTCGATCGCGCGCGACATCACGTACGGCGACAGCGCCATCAGCACCATCCAGACGCTGCCCAGCGCCGCCGCGCCGGCGGTCCGGCGGGGCTGACGGGCGATCAGCCACCACAGGTAGCGGCCGGGGCCGCGGTGGTCGGGGGTGCCGGGCTCCTCGTACGCGTCGACCAGGGGTTTCACCCTGGGCACCCGGCGAACGGATGTGACGGCCGAGCCGCCTGGGGTCCGCGGGTCGGTTCGGTCGTCATGTCCGCCACCGTGGCAGACCGCCGCCACGCGGTCCACGGAATTTCCCGCGCGGCGGAACTCCCCCCGGTAACCGCAAGCTGAGGCATGATGAGGACCCATGGACGGAGACTGGGTTCGACTGGCCGGAGCCGTACGAGCCGCACGCAAGGGCAAGGGTTTCAGCCAGGTCGAACTGGGCCGGGCCGCCGGCGTGAAGCGGACGGTGATCCAGACCATCGAGCGCGGTCACGCCTTCCAGCGGGTCACCGGGACCCTGCTCAGCGTCGAACGGGCCCTGGGCTGGGGCCGCGGCTCGATCGAGAAGATCGTCAAGGGCGGCGAGGCGCTGCCCTCGGACGAGGTCGTGGGCGGGTCGGGCTCGCCCCGCTACCCGCTCGGTCCCGACCTGCCCTTCCGCATCGCCCGCACCCTTTCGGTGGGCACCCCGCTCGACACCGCGATCGTGCCGCTCACCCCCTACGCCGACGTGGTCGTGGTGGTGCAGGGCAAGCCGAACGCCACCCGCGAGGAACTGCTCGCCGCGCTCCAGGCGTGGGAGCGGCACGAGGGCTACGTGGACCGGCTCGGTGAGCCCGCGTCCGGCGCGGCCGCCCCGCCCGCGCCGTCCGGCGGCGTCCCCGAGCGCGACGCCGCCCGGATCGACCGGCTCGACGGCCTGCTGCGGCGCGACGCCCTGGCCGGGCCCGACGGCTCCGCTCCCGAGCGGCGGGAGCCGGCCGAGGCCCTTCGGTCCGGCCTCCCCGGCGGCGGACCGGAGGCGTAACTCCCGGCCCGACCGGATCACAGGGTCGAGGTCCGGCGTTCCCTCGGAGCTTCGTTCGGGCGGTGTCCCTGATCGCCGGGGCCGAAGGAGTCGACGGGGGTCGATGACGGGGCGGGGTCCTCTCAGGCCGGAGGTCGTGGGGGCCGGCGCGCCGCGCACCCCACTCCCGCGGGCGGACGACTCGACATCGCGGACGCCCTAGCCTGGGTGGCGGGGCACGGGTCCGCGGTGGCGGTTCCGGGCCCGGTCCGGCCCCGGCTCGCCCGGCGGCGCGGGGTGGACCAGTGACCGACGCGAGAGGTGACCGTACGGTGACGCGCGGGCCCGTCCGGCCCGGCGTGGCGCGGGCGCGGACCTCGGGACGAGGCGAAGGAGTGACCGTACGGTGACGCGCAGGCCGTGGCGCAAGATGCCGCGCTCGCCGCTGGAACAGCGCGACGGCGTGGACGCCGTCCGCATCCGCCTGCCCGGTCCGGCCGGGGGAAGCGGCCCCGACGGTTCCGGCGAGGTCCTGCCCTGGGCCACCGTCGCCGATCACCTCCGCGCGCGCTACAGCCGCGGCGTCGGCACCTCGGGCGTCGAGGAGATGCTCGCCGCGGGCCGCTTCGTGACGGCGGACGGCCCGGTCGACGCGCGGACCCCGTACGTGCCGGGCACCTGGGTGTGGTTCCACCGCGACCTCGTCCCGGAGCGGCCCGTGCCCTTCCCGGTGGGGATCGTGCACCGGGACGAGCGGATCGTGGTCGCCGACAAGCCGCACTTCCTGGCCACCACCCCGCGCGGCAGCCACGTCACCGAGACCGCACTGTCCCGGCTGCGCCGCGACCTCGGCCTGCCGCTGCTCTCCCCCGCGCACCGGCTGGACCGGCTGACCGCCGGCCTCGTGCTGTTCGTGGTGCGCCCCGAGGACCGCGGCGCCTACCAGACGCTCTTCCACGACCGCCTGGTGCGCAAGGTGTACGAGGCGGTGGCCGCCCACGATCCGGCGGTGACGCTGCCGCGGACGGTGCGCAGCCGCATCGTCAAGGAGCGCGGGCGGATGACGGCCGAGGAGGTGCCCGGCCCGCCGAACGCCGAGAGCCGGATCGAACTCACCGCCCACGGCGGCGGCCTGGCCCGCTACCGGCTCACCCCCACGACCGGCCGCACCCACCAACTGCGCGTGCACATGAACGCGTTGGGGCTGCCGCTGCTCAACGACCCCCTCTATCCCGACGTCCTGCCCGAGCCGCCGGAGGACGACGGGCCGGACGGTCCTGACGACGGGTACGGCTCCGACCCGTACGAGGGCGACCCGTACGAGGGCGCGGGCGAAGGGCGCGGCGGTGCGGGCGGCCGCCCCGGGCCCTTCGCGAGCCCGTTGCAACTGCTCGCCCGCACCCTGGAGTTCACCGACCCGCTGACGGGCCGGGAGCTGAGCTTCACCAGCGCGCGCCGCCTGGCGTGCTGGCCGGGGGCGGCCGACGAGGGGTGAACCGGGCGCGGCCCGGCGACCGGACACGCCGGCCCGGACCGCGACCGCCGCCACCGAGCCCGCGCCGCGGGATCAGGCCATCGTCTCGGCGGGCCGCAACAGCGCGAAATGCGCACCCTCCGGGTCCTTGAGCAGGGCGATCCGGCCGACGCCCTCCATGTCGGTGCCCGGCATGAGGACCGTCGCCCCGCGCTCGGCCGCCTTCGCCACCACCGCGTCGCAGTCGGCGACCGCGAAGTACGGCTGCCAGTAGCCGACTCCGTCGGGCAGCATGTCCGTACCGAGCTGCATGATGCCGCCGTGCGAGCCCTCCTGGCCGCCGCCGGAGCGGGACACGATCGTGTAGCTCCCCGCGCCGCCGGGCAGCGGCATGTCCTCCAGGTCCCAGCCGAAGACGGAGCCGTAGAAGCGCTTGGCCTCCTGTGCGTCCGTGGTGTACAGCTCCGTCCAGCACAGGGCGCCCGCGCCCACCCGGTCCAGGCCCTTGGTCGCGGCGGGCTGCCAGACGGCGAACTCGGCGCCGCCCGGATCGGTGTACCCGGCCAGCCGGCCCTGGTCGAAGACGTCCATGGGCGCGACCCGGACGCTTCCGCCGGCCTGCTCGACCGCCTTCGTGGTCGCGTCGGCGTCCGCCGTCTCGAAGTAGACCGTCCACGCCGGCTCCGCGTTGTCGTCCTGGAGCGGGCCGAGCGCGGCCACGGTCTGCCCGGCGAGCTGGAAGGTGCCGTACCCGCCGGCCTCCGGGCCCATGGACTGGAACTCCCAGCCGAACAGGGCGTGGTAGAAGTCCACCGCGCCCGCCAGATCGCGGCTGCCCAGGTCCAGCCAGTCGGGCGCGCCGGGCACGTAGTCGTTGGTGAGCATGGGGCCGACCTCCGTGGGTTGTGGGGTGCGCGTGCCGAATTCGGCGGTTTGCGGCGAGATTCGTCCCGATCGCGGCGGATGGCACCGGATCGGACCGATCTGCAACCGAACCGGCCGCTGTGTCCTCTCTCACATCTCAGCATGGCAGCAGGCACCGACAATCGCCTTCGCGCCCAGGTCAGGCCCCCGGAGCCGGCCGGGGACCGAAAACACCGGTACCGGTGCGCACCCGGCCGGCCACGCACCGTCGCAATACGGTTGCCGGACTGTCAGTGGTCCCGTCTAGGGTTGCTCACATGTACGGGGAGGATCTCGATCAGGCGAACGCGAACCTGCGCGCGTATGTGCAGGAGCACGGCGACCGGCCTTGGACGGCCGTGGAGCTGGCGGAGCTGGCACGGCTGCGTGCCCAGTGGACCGCCGCCGCGCGTGGCGTCCGCGTCGAGATACGCCCGCTGTCCGGGCCCGTGCGGGGCTCGGCGGTGGTCCGGGCGGCCTGAAGGGACCGGCGGGACGGAGCGGCGCGAGCCCCCGCGGCGGGCGCCGGATCAGGCGCGGGCGGCCGCGTGCGGCGGACGGACGGTGGCGGTGCCCGGGACGGGTTCGGCGGTGTCGTCGCCGAGCGCGACGATCCGGTTGGCGGCGTCCACGTGCACGACGGCGGGCTTGAGTCCGCGCGCCTCGGCGTCGTCGACCTGCGCGTAGCTGATGAGGATGACCAGGTCGCCGGGGTGCACCAGGTGCGCGGCGGCTCCGTTGATCCCGATCACCCCTGAGCCGCGCTCGCCCTCGATCACGTAGGTCTCCAGGCGCGCGCCGTTGGTGACGTCGACGATGTGGACGAGTTCGCCGGGCAGCAGGTCGGCGGCCTCCATCAGCGCGGCGTCGATGGTCACCGAGCCCACGTAGTGCAGGTCCGCCTGGGTCACGGTGGCCCGGTGGATCTTGGACTTGAACATGGTGCGCAGCACGCTGCCGCCTCCTGGTGCGGGGAAGGTCGCGTCCCGTTGGGTACGCGCCGACCGGTCCAGGGTAGGCGGGGCCACGGCGCGGACGGCAGGCGGGACGGGGGTGGGGAAGGTCTCAGTCCCCGCGCCCCGGCCCCAAGTCCCGCTCCCCGTGCGCCGGCCCACGCATGGGGCACCGCGGGCGGCCGCCTGACGGCCGCGCGGCACGGACCCCGCCGCGGCCGGGAATACCCCCTGGGGGTATAACGTTGTACGCGTCGGGACGGGAGACCGACCCGGCCGCGCCGTCGTCGTACGCGCTCGGCACCCCGCGCCGCGCGTACCCGCAGATCAGCAGCAGAGGAGCACACCATGAGCGAGACCGTCTACTCCGTGTCGGGCATGAGCTGCGGGCACTGCGAGTCCGCGGTCAGCAAGGAGATCACCGCGATCCCGGGGGTCACCTCGGTGACGGTGGTCGCGCAGACCGGCCGGCTGACCGTCGCGTCCGAGCGCCCGCTCGACGACGAGACGGTGCGCGCCGCGGTGGACGAGGCGGGCTACGAGCTCGTCGGCAGGGCCTGACCGACCGCCGCCGGGCCCCGCCCGGCGGCACCACGCAGTGACCGGACCAGGGAGTGGAAGTGGCGACCACCACCGCACGCGCGCACCGGCAGCCCGGGGCGCACCGGGTCGAGCTGGCGATCGGCGGCATGACCTGCGCGTCGTGCGCCGCGCGCATCGAGAAGAAGCTGAACCGGATGGACGGGGTCAGTGCCACCGTCAACTACGCGACCGAGAAGGCGCGGGTCGAGTACGACGAGGGCATCGAGGTCGGCGACATCGTCGCGGTGGTCGAGGCCACCGGGTACAGCGCCGTGCTGCCCGCTCCCCCGGCTCCCCGAGCCGCCCCCGCCGAGCCGGCCGCCCGGGAGGACGGGCCGGCCCCGGCGCCCGGACGGGACCCCGAGGCGCGCTCCCTGCTGAGGAGGCTGTGGACCGCGGTGGTCCTCGGCGGGCCGGTGGTGGCGCTGTCGATGGTGCCCGCCTGGCAGTTCACCGGCTGGCAGTGGCTCGCACTGGGGCTCACCACCCCCGTCGTCGGCTACGCCGCCTGGCCCTTCCACCGGGCCGCGTTCACCAACGCCCGGCACGGCGCCGCCACCATGGACACGCTGGTGTCCGTCGGCGTGCTGGCCGCCTTCGGCTGGTCGCTGTGGGCGCTGGTCTTCGGCACGGCGGGCATGCTCGGCATGACCCACCCCTTCACGTTCACCGTGTCGCGCGCCGGCGGCAGCGGCCAGATCTACCTCGAAGCGGCCGCCGGCGTCACCGCGTTCATCCTGGCCGGGCGATATTTCGAGGCGCGGGCCAAGCGCCGGGCGGGCGCCGCGCTGCGGGCCCTGCTCGAACTCGGCGCCAAGGACGTGGCGGTGCTCCGCGACGGCCGTGAAGTGCGGGTTCCGACAGCCGAGTTGGCGGTCGGCGAGCACTTCGTGGTGCGCCCCGGGGAGAAGATCGCCACCGACGGGGTGGTCCGCGAGGGCGGCTCCGCGGTCGACGCCTCGCTGCTCACCGGCGAGTCCGTACCGGTGGAGGTCGGGCCCGGCTCGCCCGTCACCGGGGCGACGGTCAACGCGGGCGGCCGGATCGTGGTGGAGGCGCTGCGGGTCGGCGGCGACACGCGACTCGCCCGGATGGCCCGGCTGGTGGAGGACGCGCAGAACGGCAAGGCGGCGGTGCAGCGGCTGGCCGACCGGGTCTCCGCGGTGTTCGTGCCGGCCGTGATCGCGCTCGCGCTCGGCACGCTCGCGACGTGGCTCGCCCTCGGCCAGGGGCCCACGGCCGCCTTCACCGCGGCCGTCGCCGTCCTGATCATCGCCTGCCCCTGCGCCCTGGGGCTGGCCACGCCGACCGCGCTGCTGGTGGGCACCGGCCGGGGCGCGCAGCTCGGCATCCTCATCAAGGGCCCCGAGGTGCTGGAGTCCACCCGGGCCGTCGACACGGTGGTGCTCGACAAGACCGGCACGGTCACGAGCGGCGCGATGACCCTCACCGAGGTGCACACCGCCGACGGCGAGGACGAGAAGGACGTGCTGCGACTGGCCGGCGCCCTGGAGGACGCCTCCGAGCACCCGGTGGCCCGCGCGATCGCCCGCGCGGCGGCCGAGCGGCTCGGCGGCCCGCTGCCGGCCGCCGGGGAGTTCGCCAACGTGCCCGGGCTCGGCGTGCGGGGCGTCGTCGACGGCCGCGCGGTCCTCGTCGGCCGCGAACGGCTGCTGAGCGAGCACGCGCAGGAACTGCCGCCCGAACTGGCGGCGGCCCGGGCCGCGGCCGAGGAGCGCGGCGGCACCGCGGTCACCGTCGGCTGGGACGGCCGGGCCCGGGCCGTCCTGGTGGTCTCCGACGCGGTGAAGCCCACCAGCGCGGAGGCGGTGCGGCGGCTGCGCGCGCTCGGGCTGCGGCCGGTGCTGCTCACCGGCGACAACGCGCGGGTGGCCCGTACGGTCGCCGAGCGGGTCGGGATCGAGGAGCGGGACGTCCACGCGGAGGTGCTCCCCGAGGACAAGGTCGCCGTGGTGGCCCGGCTCCAGGCCGAGGGCCGGGTGGTGGCGATGGTCGGCGACGGCGTCAACGACGCGGCGGCGCTGGCCCGGGCCGACCTGGGCCTCGCGATGGGGACGGGGACCGACGCGGCGATCGAGGCGGGCGACCTGACGCTGGTGCGCGGGGACCTGCTCGCCGCGGCGGACGCGATCCGCCTCGCGCGGCGCACCCTCGGCACCATCCGCGCCAACCTCTTCTGGGCCTTCGCCTACAACCTCGCCGCCGTCCCGCTGGCGGCGGCCGGTCTGCTCAACCCGATGATCGCGGGCGCCGCGATGGCCCTGTCGTCGCTGTTCGTCGTCACCAACAGCCTGCGCCTGCGCACGTTCTCCCCGCTGTCCCGGTAGGCGGGTCGCACAAACACCCCGGGGCGCACGGACGAGGTGTCCGTACGCCCCGGGGACGAACCGTTCGCGGGAGAATCGGAGTTCAGCCCAGGCGGGTGAGCTTCGTGCCGAACGACGGCTCGTGCAGGTCGCCTTGGAGGACGACCGGCACGGACGTGCGGGCCGACCCGGCGCCGAAGCTGAGCGTGCCCACCTTCGTGCCCGCCTTGGCGCTGTGCGGCAGGCCGTCGGCCTCCGGCGTCAGGGTCAGGCCGGACCGCATGCCGCCCCAGCCGATCGCGGTCAGGTTCGCCGCCGCGACGACCGGCGTGCTGCCGCCGAGCCCGTCGTCGACGTGCCCGACGACCTCGCCCTTCTTCACTATCGTCGCCGAGGTCAGGCCGCCCTGCACTGACTCGATGAGCTTCTGGCTGCGCTGGAGGGCGGTCTGGAGGCTGTCGTAGACGGTGGTGCCGCCGCGCTGCTGGAGCACCACGCCGAGGATCAGCTGCTGCTTCCCGTCGATCGTCCGGTGCGCCGCCCACATCAGGGCGCCGCCGGCCGGGGTGCTCGACCCGGTCTTGATGCCGACCACGCCGACGTGCACCAGGTCGCTGTTGTTGTTGAAGATCCGGCCGACGCCGGAGATCGTCACGTTGGGCTGCGAGACGACCGAGCGGAACACGTCGTTCTTCATCACCTCGCGGGCCAGCCTGATCTGGTCCTCGGCGGTGCTGACGGTGGTCTCCTCGATGCCGCTGGCGCCGGTGTACGTGGTGTGCGTCATGCCGAGCGCGGCGGCCGTGCCGGTCATCTTCGCCACGAAGGCGTCCTGCGTGCCGGCGTCCCAACGGGCCAGCAGCCGGGCGATGTTGTTGCCGGACGGAATCAGCAGTAGTTGGAGCATGGTCCGTTCGCTGAACCGCTGCCCCTCCTTGACCGGTGCGAAGGACTGGTCCCCGGTGGGCTGGGCCTCCTCCGCCGCCTGCTTGTCGATGGTGATCAGCGGGCCGTTCTCCTTGCCGCTGAGCGGGTGGTCGCGCAGCACCACGTACGCCGTCATCACCTTGGTGACGCTGGCGATCGGCACGGGGCTCTGGGTGCCGTGCGTGCCGAGCGAACCGAGGCCCTCGACCTCCACCACCGACTGGCCCTGCGTCGGCCACGGCATCGACTTCGGCAGCGGATCGCCGGCGAAGGTGTACGAGGTGGCCGCGGTCAGCGCCAACGTCGGTGACGGCAGCGGGCGGACGGCCTGCACGACCAGCACGACCACCGCGAGCAGGACCACCAGCGGCGTCCAGATCTTCAGCCGGCGGACCACGGTGCGCAGCGCGGTCTGCGGCGGGGGCGGGGTGTTGGTCAGCTCGGCGAGCAGCTTGAGCGGGGCCTGCTCGCCCGCGGGCGGGATCGGCATGCGCCGGGTGCCCTCGGGTCCGGCGACCTCCGCCGTCTCCTGGGCGCGTCCGCTCCCGTCCGCCGCCCGGGGCGGGCGCGGGTCGCGCCCACCGGGGGCGGCCGGCGGCGCTGCGGGCGGCAGCGGGGCGGCCGTGCTCCCGCGCCCCGCGGACGGGGCGTTGGCGGGCGGCAGCGGGGCCGAGGGGGCGCCGGGCGCGGAGGCGGGCGCCTGCGGGGCCCCTGCGGCCTTCGTGGGCGTGCCCGGCGTGCCGAACGCCATCGGGGCGCGGGACGCCCCCGGACGGCTGTCGGGGCCGCCGTACGGCTCCGTCACCGGGCGCTCGGGCAGATCGGACACCAGAGGCTTTATGGCGGGCCGGGCGGGGGGCGCGAGCGTGGTCGCGGCCGCGCCGGTGGAGCGGGAGGGCGTGTCGTCGGCGGGCGCGGAGGCCGGCTCGGCGTCGGCAGCGTCGCCGTTGGCGGCGGACGCGGCAGCGGCACCGGCGGACGTACGGCCCGCGTCGGCATCGGAGCCCGCCGAGCCCGTGGAACCGCCCGTGCCCGTCGAAGGCCGCGTACCGCCCGAGGAACCGCCGGCGCCGCCCGTCGAGGGCCGCCCGTCACCGGATCCGTCCGTGCCGTCCGACGCGGCCGGACCCGCCGCGTCGCGCGACTCCCGTGCGGCCGGCTCGTCCCGTCCGGAGCGGGCCTCGGGCGTCTCACCCTGGTGGCCGCCCGCCGTCGGTGCGCCGCTCTGGGCCACCGGAGTGCGCCCCGGCGCGGAAGGAGCCTGCGGGGACTGCGCGGAAGGGGCCTGGTCGTCGGAGGAGGCCCGCTCCTGCGACCGCGTCACCCGCGCGGCCGGCTCCGGCCCGTCCGCGGCCGCCGACCTGGCCGGGCGCCCGGACTCCGCCGAACTCTTGCCGGCATCAGCAGCCCCAGGAGCCTCTGTCGCCTCATCAGCCCCAACCGCCCCCTCTGCATGGTCACGATTCGATTCCGTTTTCGGACCCGACTTCACCGCCGCGCGGGCGGCGGGTGTGGACGCGGGCGTACCAGGTTCGGTCCGATCGTCGACGGCCGCTACGTCGTCGGCCGTATCCCTCGACGGGGCGTCGGTAGACGCCGCGGACGGCTCCCGATCCGCCTCCGAGCTGGGAACTTCCGCCGGTTCCGGGGCGTTCGACGAACGTCCCCCGGCTCGGCCGGCCGCGGCACCGCCCGCGGCGTCCCCGCGCGGCCGCTCCGTCACCTCTGCCTCACGTCCCTCACCGGGCGACCGGAACACCGCAAGCCTCGGATCCGCCGTCACCGCCCCGCCCACCTCCCCCGACGTGTCGCGCCGCTGTTCCCTGCCGGGGGCATCGCCCGCCACACAGTCCTCCTCCACGCATCGTGACGATCAGTTCACACACCGTCAGGGACACCTCAAGATGGCGCCTTTACCGGTTGGGGATCACACTGGCAAGTGTCCCGCGACAGGTACGCAGCCCGTCTGCGACACCCCATCCACCCCGTAGACGAGAACGACATACCACCCGGTTCCCGCCGATATGGCAAAGGCGCTCTCGACAGGCCGGTGTGAGAGGCGTCACCCTGTCATTCATCCACGCGGGGAGGCATGGATGGGCAAGAGCCGCAGAACAATTCCGGAAGAGCTGTTGCTGCTCGCTTTGGACCCGACCACCGGGACCACGGCGCAGCCGCAGTCGCTCGACCTCGGCCTCGCCGGGGCGCAGCTCGTCGAGCTGGCCCTGGCCGGACGGATAGCCCCTGACGGGGATCGTATCGCCGTGGTGCACCCACGGCCGACTGGAGATCCGACACTGGACTCCGCGCTCGAACTGCTGCGACGCCGCGGCAGCCCGGTGCGCGCCGTCCACTGGATCGGCGGGCCCCGGCTGGGGCTGCGCCAGACCTACCTCGCGCATCTGGAGCGGTGCGGCATGGTGCACGCCGTGCCCGGCCAGATGTGCGGCGTGCTGCCGACCACGCGGTACCAGGCGACCGACAGCGCGGTCAGCCGGGAGATCAGGTCCCGGCTGGACAACGCGATCCGCACCGGCGTACCGCCGGACCCGCGGACCGCCGCGCTCGCCGCGCTCGCCCACTCCGTGGGACTCGGCAAGCACCTGTACCCGGGGAACGAGGGCCGGTCGTCGCGATCGCGCCTGCGGGACCTGATCCGGTACGACCCGATGGGCGGCCTCGTCGCGCACGCCGTCATGGACGTGCAGAACGGGGTGGCGGCCCAGCCGAGGCGGGCCCCGGCCCCACAGCGCTCGGCGGGGCACAACACCATGGCACGGGCCGGAGCCCGTTGACCGGCGCACGGCGTTCACGGGTCGCGGGATGCCCACGACCCACCGCACGTCCCGCCTAGTCGGCCGCGGACGCGGCCGCCGCGGTGCCCGCCGGCAGGGACCGGGCACCACCGGGCGGCGCGGACGGGCGGGACGGGCGGCGGACCCGCGGCGGGTCGCCGGAGGACCGGCGTCGGCCGCGAGGACCCTCCGCGCGGGCACGGCCGCACACGCACCGATCCGCGGTGCCCGCACGGCGTACGACACGCACCGCACGCACAGCGCACGGCAGCACTCCGAAGTCCGTTCGCAGCGACGCCCGTTCGGGCGCGTCTGCGGCGCGCGGGGCGACGGACCGCGGGGCCTGGGGCCCGGCGGTTCCGGCGTCCCGCGCGCCGTCTGCGGGCCACTCACCGTCCGCGTTCGCGCAGGCCCGCATCCGTCTCGCAGAGCAAGCTTGTTCCGCGTATTCGCCAGCGCGGTGATGACCGCTAGTGGCAGGCTGCTGACCATCAGTACGGTTCAGCGTGGAGGTGCAGTCCCTGTGGTCGCCAACGTCAACCCCACCGTCCGGCGCCGCCGTCTGGGATCGGAGTTGCGCAAGCTCCGGGAGCAGAAGGGGATGACGGCCGAGGAGGTCGCGGCCCGGCTGCTGGTGTCCCAGTCGAAGATCAGCCGGCTGGAGAACGGCCGCCGCAGCATCAGCCAGCGCGACGTGCGCGACCTGTGCGGGGTCTACGGCGTCGAGGACAACCGGATCGTCGACTCGCTGATGCAGATGGCCAAGGAGTCGCGGCAGCAGGGCTGGTGGCACGCCTTCGGCGACATCCCGTACAGCGTCTACATCGGCCTGGAGACCGAGGCGGCGAGCCTGCGGGTGTTCGAACCCCAGGTGGTGCCGGGCCTGTTGCAGACCCACGCGTACGCCACCGCGGTGATCGCGGGCAACCTCGCCGAGGCCACCGCGGAGCAGATCGACAAGCGGGTGAGCGTGCGGATGCGCCGCCAGGAGCGGATCACCGACCACGACGGCCCGCTGCGGATGTGGGCGGTGATCGACGAGGCGGCGCTGCGCCGGAAGGTCGGCGACGCCCAGGTGATGCACGAACAGCTGTCCCACCTGGTCGACTTGAGCCACCTCCCGCACGTGACCGTGCAGGTGCTGCCGTTCGAGGCGGGCGCGCACCCGGGGCTGAGCGGGCAGTTCGCGGTGCTGGAGTTCACCGACTCCACCGACGCCACCGTGGTGTACCTGGAGGGCGTCAACAGCGACCTGTACCTGGAGAAGGACACCGACGTGCAGGCGTACAGCGTCATGTACGAGCACCTGCGGGCGCAGGCGCTGAGCGCGGAGCAGACGCGGGACTTCATCCTGGAGGCCGCGCAGCGCTACGCCTGAGCGGTCGCCGGGGGCGCCGGGGGCGGAAGGTCGCCGGCGGCGCGGCATATTACTGGCGGTCGGCCCAACTCGTGGGCAATGCCGGGGAATTGCCATCCAGTCGGGTGAAGTGCCCCACCGCCGAACGAGGGTGGCGAGTAGCGTCATTCGCGTCAGTCAAGGCGCAAATCACGCCGCTTCGCCAGCACAGACCGGGAGTCGGACATGGCAATCAAGCTGGGCAGCACCCCCGCGTGGACGAAGTCCTCGCGGTCCACCGGCAACGGCGCCTGCGTGGAGGTGAAGTCACCGGCCACCGAGGCGGTGGTCGTACGCGACTCCAAGGACCCGCGGGGACCGGTCCTCACCTTCTCCCCCGAGGCGTGGTCGTCCTTCGTCTCCGGCGTGGAGCACGGTTCGTTCGACCTGCGCTGATTCCCGCCGGGCGCCGGCGCGCGCACGTGGCGCGCGGTAGAGCGCGAAGCCCTCTCGACCGGCCGCCGTCCTGGGCGAGAGGGCTCGCTGCCGGTCCGGGCACGTCCCCAGTCCCTCGGGGCCGGGGTTCCCCCGGACCGGTCCGCCGTTGCGGCCCCCTCGGGCCCGACACGCGGCGCCGACGCACCGGTTGCGGCGCCGGGCCCCGCAGGGGGCCACCCGACACCGCCGGAGGCCCGTCAGAAGATCCCGGCGAGCCGCTCCAGCCCCGTCGCGATCTCCTCCGGGGTGTGCGTGGTGAACGACATCCGCAGCGCCGCCGGATCGGCGTCGGCGGCGAAGAAGGGCACGCCGGGCACGTAGGCGACGTCCCGCGCGACGGCCGCGCGCAGCAGCTCCGTGGCGTCGTGGCCGCCGGGCAGCCGCACCCACACGAACATCCCGCCCTCCGGGCGGTTCCACGTGCTGCCCGCCGGCAGCGCGTCCCCGAGCCCGGCCAGCAGCGCGTCCCGCCGGGCGCGGTAGGCGGTACGGACCCGGGCCAGATGGACGTCCAGGTCGTGGTCGGCGAGGTAACGGGCCGCGGCGGCCTGGTCGACGGTCGAGGTGTGCAGGTCCGCGGCCTGCTTGGCGATCACGCAGGCGCGGCGCATCCCGGCCGGGGCGCGCAGCCAGCCCAGCCGCAGCCCCGGCGCGAGCACCTTGGAGAAGCTGCCCAGCAAGATCGTGCGGTCGGCCGCCTCCGGCATCGCGGCCACCGGCGGCCGGTGCTCCCCCTCGAAGCGCAGCTCGCCGTACGGGTCGTCCTCCGCGATCCACAGCCCGTACCGCCCGGCCACCTCCGCGACCGCCCGGCGGCGGGCGAGCGGGAGGGTGCGGCCGGTCGGGTTCTGGAAGGTGGGGACCAGGTAGAGCAGCTTGGGCCGCAGCTCGCGCACGAGCGCGGCGAGCGCCTCCGGGACGACGCCGTCCTCGTCGGTGGGGACGGGCACCACGCGGGCGCCGGCGAAGCCGAAGCACTGGAGTGCGGCGAGGTAGGTCGGGTTCTCCACCAGCACGGTGTCGCCCGGTTCCAGCAGCGCCGTGGCCATCAGGCTGAGGCCCTGCTGCGACCCGCCGGTCACCAGCAGGTCGTCCGGCCCGGTGGGCAGGCCCTTGCCGGTCAGCCGCGCGGCCACCGCGCCCCGCAGCTCGGGGTCGCCCTCGGTGGTGGAGTACTGGAGCACCGCGCGCGGGCGCTCGGCGAGCACCCGGTCGAAGGCGGCCCGCAGCCCGTCGGCGTCGAAGAGTTCGGGCGCGGGCAGCCCGCCGGCGAAGGAGATCACCTCCGGCCGGGCGGTCAGCGCGAGGATCTCCCGTACCGGGGAGGCGCCGATCGAGCGGGCGCGGCCGGCGAGTTCGGGCGGATTCCCGCGGAAGGTCGTCATGCCGGGCAGCCTACGGAAAATCGTTGCCCTGTCCATCTACTTTCCGGAATCCGGGCAACCCGGCGGAACCGCCCGCGTACGACGGCCGGCGAACGACAAGCGCACGAACGGCGGCCCGCACCGCACCGCCCGGGTGCGACGGCCCCCGAACTACGGCACCGCCCGCCAACGACCGCCTCAGGTCGCCGGGTAGCGGTTCAGCCACGCCGGGCTGGCGCCGGCCGGCCCGTGCAGCGCGGGCGCCTGCGTCATCTCCATGGCGAAGTCGTCGGCGAGCTGGAGGATCGTGGCGCGGCCCTCCAGCTCCGATATCCAGGCCGGCGGCAGCGCCGTCTCGCCGTGCTGCACGCCCAGCAGGTTGCCGCAGATCGAGCCGGTGGAGTCGCTGTCGCCGGAGTGGTTGACCGCGAGCAGCAGGCCGTGCCGCACGTCCTCGGCGACCAGGGCGCAGTACACGCCGATGGCCAGCGCCTCCTCGGCCGTCCAGCCCTCGCCGAGGGCCTCGACGCGCTGCGGGGAGGGCATGCCCTGCCGTACGGCGCCCAGGGCGCTCTGGAGCGCGTCTGTCGTCTCCTGGTGGCCGGGGCGGGCGCCGAGCAGCGCCAGGGCGTGCTGCACGGAGCCGTCCAGCGCCTCGCCGCGGGCCAGCCCGTGCACGATGACGGCGAAGGCGCCGGCCGCCAGCTGCCCGGTGGGGTGGCCGTGGGTCTGGGCGGCGCACTCGATCGCCAGTTGGAAGACCAGCTGCGGCTCCCATCCGACCAGCAGGCCGAAGGGCGCGGAGCGCATGACGGTGCCGCAGCCCTTGGAGCCGGGGTTCTTCGGCTCCTCCAGGGTGCCCATCCGGTCGTCGGCCAGCCCGCTCAGGCAGGCGCCGCCGGGCGCCCGCCGCGCGTAGAGCCACTCCTCGCGGGCCAGCCAGCCGGTGTCCTTGCGGCGCTCGTCCGGCCCCCACTCGCTCTGGGTGGCCGCCCAGCGGAGGTAGGCGCGGTGCAGGTCGGTCGGCGGGTGCCAGGCGCCGGTGTCGCGGCGGACCTGGGCGCGGATCAGGCCCTCGACGGTGAAGAGCGTCATCTGCGTGTCGTCGGTGACCGCGCCGCGCCGGCCGTAGGCGGGCACGTAGTCGCTCACCCCGTCCGGCCCGTAGGTCTGCTGGATCGCCTCCAGCGACTCGAACTCGACCCCCGCGCCGAGCGCGTCACCGATCGCGCCGCCGAGCAGGCATCCGCGCACGCGGCTGCGGAAGTCCTGCTGCTGCGCGCGTCCCCACACTGCGGTCAAGGCGGTCCCCTTCGAACATCCCCCATCCGATCTGTTCTGCGCCAGCACGATATCCGACGTGACCAGGAGCGGAAGGGGGCCGACGGTAGGTACGGGCTTGTCCGCGAAAGCCGCCTTTCCGGGATTCTCCCGGTACGCCGCGGGCGCGCGGGAGCGCGTTTTCGACGCAAGGTGGTGCGCTCCCGGCGCCTTGAGGGGCGCGTTCCCGGACGGTTCTCGCGGACCCGCCCCACTCGTACATGCCCGTACGTACGCGGACGTACGCGTACCCGGCCCGCTCTCCTCGGGGACGGGCGCCGCTCTCCTCAGGGACGGTCGCCGAACACCCCGATCGCGTTGGCGACCGGGCGCTCGGCGACGCCCGAGGGGTGGTTGCGGACGGTCGAGGCCGTCTCCCCCGGTCCGCGGGTGACGAGCGTCGTGGAGCCGCCCCCGTCGAGGTTGACCGCGTCGTCGGCGCCGGCCCGGCCCATCAGGTCGGAGAGTTCGGCGATGGTCAGGCCCGCGTTGGACTCGGCGTTCCCGTCCAGCGCCAGCAGGTAGAAGGTGCGGCCCGCCTCGCCGAAGCCGGCCGCGGTGCGGGTCGCGGCGGTCTTCGTGTCCAGCCCGGCCAGCGGGGCGCCGTCGCGCCGGATCGGGAAGCCGCCGACGGCCATCCGGTACGGGACGCGGCTGTCGGTGGGCACCAGTCGCTCGCCGACCCCGGCGAGGTCGCCGACGTGCAGGGCGCGCAGCGTGTCGGCGCCCGCGTCGCGGCCGACCAGCACGGTGGTGCCGGGCGCGATGGCGCCCTCGCCGGGGGCGTCGGCGACCGCGACCACCCGGCCGTGGCGCACCGCGACCTCGTAGGTGTCGGTGCTGCACGGGTCGGCGCGCTTGAGGTCGGAGCCGCACACCGCGCGCTCGCGGGAGACGGTGCCCCAGGCCGCGGTGTAGGCGCCGATGCCGCCCTGGGGCAGGGCGTACTGGTTGAACCCGCCCAGCGCGAAGGTGCCCCGCGCGGTGCGTACGGCGCCGGCCAGCACCAGCCGGTCCAGCCGCGCCCGGCGGTCGGTGCCCACGCCGATCACGTCCTGGGTGGTGATGCCGGGCGGCATCGCGGGGCCGAACCGCTGGGAGTCGGGCACGGCCGCCTTCAGGGCGCGGCCGGCGGCGATCTCCGGGCCGTCGGAGGAGTTGGTGGGCGGTACGCCGGCGTGCTCCTCGCTGATGTTGAAGAAGTCGCCGTTGACCGCGCCCACCGCGTGCGAGGCGTCGGCGAGGCCGGAGACGGCCTCGCGGGCGGAGACGGCGCCCGGGGTGAGCAGGTCGACGCGCACGTGCGGGTCGGCGAGGTCCACCGTCAGCACGTAGCCGTGCACGGTGCCCTTCGAGGCGGTGACCGTGAACTCGCCGTAGCGCACGCCCTGCGCGATCTGCTCCACATGGTCGTACGGCAGCCCGCCGTCGTCCGCCGAGGCCGCCGAGGCGCCCGTCAGGCTCCCGGCCATCACTGCGGCCGCGGCGAGCACCGCCGCGCCGACCCGAACCCCGGCCCGTCTTCCGACGCTTGTCACATCTCCCCCTCAGGTCGTCGCAACTCTCGTGATTCCCAGGGGACTTCATCATCCGGCCGGGCCCCGGGGGAAGAACCCCGGGCGACTTTTCGGGGGCGGCGGGGGGAAGAAGCGGGTCGCCGGGCCGCGCGGGCGTTGCCGAAACGCGACCTCGGCACCGCTTGTGCGCGGACAGGGGCGCGCGTATAAATAAGCAACTTTCTTACTGATAGAGACCACCTGCGATCCCCTTGCGAGGCGAGACCACCGTGAGCCACCGCTATCCCGCCGGCCCGCAGCGCCTCCTGCGCTCGCTCAACGGGCGTGCGGTGCTGGAGGCCATCGACCGCGAGGGGCCGCTGACGACCGCGGACCTGGCGAGCCGCACCAAGCTGTCCCGGCCGACGGTCGCCGCCGCGGTCGGGCTGCTGCTGGGGCGCGGGGTGATCACCGAGGCCGGCCCGGCCGTCGGCCGCAAGGGACCGGCGCCGGTGCTCTACCAGGTCGACGTGGACTGCGCGTTCGCGATCGGCGTCGACATCGGGCACCGCAGGGTGCGGGCCGCGGTGGTGGACGTGACCGGCGCCGAACGCGCGCGCCGCGAGCAGGAGGGCCGCCCCGGACGCGACGCGCTGGTCGAGCAGATCCACGCGATGTGCGCCGAACTCGCCGCCGAGGTCGGCCTCCGACTGGAGGAGATCACCCAGGTCGTCATGGGCCTGCCGGCCGTGGTCGGCGCCGACGGCCGCGGGCTCTCCTACGCCGCCGGGCTGCCCGACGCCGGCGAGGGCCTCGGCGAGGCGCTCGGCCGGATGATCCCGCGGCCGCTGGTGCTGGAGAACGACGTCAACCTCGCCGCCCTCGCCGAGCGCACCCACGGATGCGGCACCGAGGTCGACGACTTCGTCCTGATCAGCCTGGGCGTCGGCCTGGGCCTCGGCATGGTGGTCGGCGGTCGGGTCCGGCGCGGCGCGACCGGCGTGGCCGGCGAGGCCGGATACCTGCCCAGCGACCGCATGATCGCACCGCCCGGCCGGCGCCGGGACCTGGTGCAGGACCACCTCGGCGCGCGCTACATCAGCGCCGAGGCCCGCCGGTTGGGGCTGCCCGGCGACGGCAGCCCGCGCACGGTCTTCGCGCTCGCCCGCGACGGCGACCCCGCCGCGGCGCTGATCGTGGACGACACCGCCCGCAGCATCGCCTACGTGGTGGCCTGCGTGGTGCCCCTGATCGACCCGGCGCTGATCGTGCTGGGCGGCTCCATCGGAGCCAACGGCGACCTGCTGCTCGACCCGGTCGCCGGCCACCTCGCCGACTTCAGCACCTTCCGGCCGCGGATCGTGGCCTCCGGGCTGGGCCCGGACGCGGTGCTCGTCGGCGCCACCACGATGGCGGCGAACCTCGCCCGGGAGTCGGCGTTCTCCGAAGCGACGAGGACGTCGCAGGTCCAGGAGGGCTGACGAGCGAGGTCCCGCAGTGGGCGGCTGAGGCACGAGGCCGCCCGCGAAGGGACCGAGAAGGAAGCCCGACCACAAGAAGGTGCGGGCTGACGAGCGAGGTCCCGCAGTGGGCGGCTGTGGGCCCCTCCTGCCCGAGGGCGGGCAAGGAGGGCGAGGCCGCTCGCGAAGGGACCGAGGAGGCAGCCCGACCACAAGAAGGTGCCGACTGAACACGTCGCCTGTCCCCGCTGCCACCGGGGCCGGGTCGCGGCGACGCTGTCTTGCCGGACAGCGCCGCCTCTCACGAACACCCGGGCGTTGCACCGCCCGGGCCCATCGACCGACCCACTCGCCCAGGATTGCCATCCTTTGAGGAAGGACGATCAGTGATCAAAGCTACCACTCGGGCTGCGGGCGGCGCGGCCGTCGCCGCCCTGCTGCTGGCCGGTTGCACCTCCACCGGGCCGAAGTCGTCGCAGCCGGAATCCGCGATATCCGCGGGCGCCTCGCACGCCCCCACCACCGTCACCGTGTGGACCTTCAACCACCTGCCCAACGAGGTTGCGGCGTTCAAGTCGGCGCTGGGCCGGCTGCACACCAAGTACCCGTGGCTGACGGTGGACTTCGTGCCGAACAAGGACGACGCCGCCTACGCCAAGGCCGTCGCGGCGGGTGACCCGCCGGACGTGTTCATCGCCTCGGCGCCCGACAACGTCGCCAAGTTCTGCTACAACGGCACGGTTTCGGACCTGAGCCCCTACCTGAAGTCGGCCGGCGTGGACCCGGCGAAGACCTTCCCGGCCGCCACCCTCGTCTACACGCGGTACCAGGACAAGCAGTGCGCGCTGCCGCTGCTGACCGACGCGTACGCGCTCTACTACAACAAGAAGATGTTCGCCGCGGCGGGCATCACGACGCCGCCGAAGACCCTGTCGGAGCTGACCGCCGACGCGAAGAAGCTCACCGTGCGCAACTCCGACGGCAGCGTCAAGACCTTCGGCTTCGTGCCGCGTTCGGACTTCGACGGCAACCGGTACATGTACACCGGCGTGCACAGCGGCACGAAGTTCTACGGCTCCGACGGGAAGACCACGTTCGGCTCCGACCCCAAGTGGAAGCAGCTGCTCCAGTGGGACAAGGGCCTGATCGACTTCTACGGGTCCGCCGACGTTCAGAAGTTCGTCGGCCGGTACCAGCCGCACGCCGACGACGCGAGCAACCCGATGCTGACCGGCGCCGCCGCCATGGAGTTCGACGGTGAGTGGCACGTCGGCGAAATCGCCGCGAAGAAGCCGGACTTCGACTACGGCGTGGTCCCGATGCCGGTGCTGGACTCGGAGGCGGGCAGCTACGGCGTCGGCACCACCGTGGGCACGGTGGCCTACCTGTCGGCCGGCTCGAAGCACAAGCAGGAGGGCTTCTTCGCGCTCCAGCAACTGACCACCGACACGGCCTTCCTGAACTCCCTCGCCGACACCGTCTTCAACATCCCCAGCACCTTCGACGCGCTGAAGTCGTGGGACAAGGCGGACGACCCGCACTGGAAGCCGATGGTCGACATGTTCCAGAACCCCGGCTCCTACTACAAGTCGCTCACCCCGTCCGGCATCGAGGACCTGAACACCTGGGACACCTTCCTGCTCCGGTACGAGCGCGGCGGCTCCGCCGACCCGTCGGGCGGCCTGTCCTCGGTCGGCAGGAAGATCGACTCCCTCAACGCCGAGAGCGGGCAGTGACAATGACCTCCGTCGCCGCCCGCGACGGCGGCGCTCCGGGCGGGGCGCCGCGGCGCCCCGCGCCGGGGCGGCGGCGTCATCCGGGCAGGGCCAGGTGGTGGGTGGTGCTGGCCTTCCTGTCCCCGTTCGTGATCGGCCTGGCCGTCTTCGTGGTGTACCCGCTGGTGGCCACCGTCTACTACTCGCTGACCGACTTCCAGGCCGGCTCCTACCGGCCGGTGAACTTCGTCGGCCTGCGCAACTACCGCGACCTGTTCAGCCGTTCGGACACCTTCTGGGTCTCGGTGCGCAACACCTTGTGGATGGTCGTCATCATGGTGCCGCTGCGCACCCTGTGGGCGATGTTCACCGCCTGGGTGATCACCCGGGCCCGCCGCGGGCGCGACCTCTACCGGACGCTGTACTTTCTGCCGTCCATGGTGCCGGTGGTGGCGGCCGCGCTGTCCTTCATCGTGCTGCTCAACCCGGTCGGCCCGCTGAACAAGCTGCTGTCGCTGGTGGGCGTGCACGGGCCCGGCTGGTTCTCCGACCCCTCCTGGTCCAAGCCGAGCCTGCTGATGATGGCCCTGTGGGCCAGCGGCAACACGATGGTCATCTTCTCCGCGGCGATGCTGGACGTGCCCCGCGAGCTGTACGAGGCCGCCGAGTTGGACGGCGCCAACGTCTGGCAGCGGTTCCGCAACGTGACGCTGCCGGCCATCTCGCCGGTCGTCTACTTCTCGCTGCTGACCGGGATGATCTACGCGTTCCAGTACTTCACCGAGGCGTTCGTCGCCTCGGGTTCGGCGAACGCGGAGGCGTCGAGCAACGAACTGCTCGGCTACCCCGCCAACTCACTGCTCTTCTACTCCACCGAGCTGTACCAGCAGGGCTTCTCGTACTTCAAGACCGGTTACGCCTCCGCGATGGCGTGGCTGCTCTTCCTCGTCATCTTCGCGGCGACCGTGGTGTTCATCCGCGCCTCGCGCCGCTTCGTGCACTATTCGGGCGGTGGCCGATGAGTACCGTGGACGCGGCCCGGCGCCGCACGGCCGCCCCCGGCCGCCGACTGCTGTACGGGCTGGCCGAGCACGCCGTCCCCGTGGCGCTGGCGCTGTGCTTCCTGCTGCCGCTGGTGATCGGCGTCCTGACGGCGTTCATGACGCAGAAGCAGGCCGGCACCGGCTCGTTGTGGCCCTCGCCGTGGGAGTTCGGCAACTTCGGCAAGGTCTTCTCGGCCATGCCCTTCGCGCACGACCTGCTCAACACCGTGCTGTACGCGGGGCTTTCCACCGTCGGCACCGTGGTGTCGTCGGTCCCGGTGGCGTACGCGCTGGCCCGGCTGCGGTGGAGGGGCCGGGAGGCGTTCTTCATGGTGGTGCTCGCCGCGATGATGGTGCCCGCCCAGGTCACCTCCCTGCCGCTGTACGTCTTCTACTCGCACATCGGCTGGGTGGGCTCGCTCAAGCCGCTGATCGTGCCCTCCTTCTTCGGCGACGCGTTCAGCATCTTCCTGCTGCGGCAGTTCTTCCTCACCGTCCCCGACGAGCTGACCGAGGCGGCCCGCGTCGACGGCGCGGGCGAACTGCGCATCCTGTGCCAGGTGCTGGTGCCGATGATCCGGCCGGCCATCGCCGCGGTGGGGCTGTTCTCGTTCCTGTTCGCCTGGAACGACTTCTACAACCCGCTGCTCTACACCGGGAACAGCCAGACCGGCCAGACGCTGGCCGTGGCACTGACCCAGCTGGCCAAGAACGGGCACCAGAACGCGTACCAGTTGCAGATGGCGGCGTCGCTGATGTTCCTGCTGCCGATCCTGGTGCTGTTCTTCCTGGCGCAGAAGGTGTTCGTCGAGGGCATCGCGCTGACCGGCGTCAAGGGCTGAGGCGCGCCAAGGGCGGGGCGGCGGGCGGCGGTTCGCGCGCGTGGGAGTTCGCGCGGGCGGGCGGCGGTTCGCACGCGGGTTGCCGGGGCGCGGGTGGCCGCGTGCCGGGCCCGCGTGGCCGCGTGTCCTTGGGGCGGTTCTCCAACCTCCGTATCTCTTCCGGGAGTCACAGTGCAGACCAGTGTTGCCACGGGCGGCGGCACGCCCGTCCCCCGACGCGCTCCGGCGCGGGCGGGAGAGCCGGACGGGTGCGGACGGCCGTTCAGTGGCGGGGCAGGGGCCGTGGCCGGGGCCGTCGATGGCTGAGCTCGTGGCGGGCATCGACGGCGGCAACTCCAAAACCGACCTGGTGCTGGCCGACACCGACGGGCGGCTGCTGGCCTGGGTGCGGGGCCGGGGCACCCGGCCGCACACCGAGGGCATGGCGTTCACCGCCCGCCGCCTCCACGACCTGGGGCGGGAGGCGCTGGCGGCGGCCGGGCAGCCGGTCGGGACCCCGTTCGGCGTGGGCGCGTACTTCCTGGCCAACGTGGACCGGCCCGCCCAGGAACGCGGCGCGCTGCGGGAGTTGGAGGGCCTGGGCGTCGCCCGGCGCACCCTCGTGCGCAACGACACCCTCGCCGTCCTGCGGGCGGGCGCGCCGGACCACTGGGGCGTGGCCGTGGTCTGCGGCGCCGGGATCAACGCGACCGGGGTGCACCCGGGAGGCCGGTCGGCCCGCTTCCTGTCCCTCGGCGACTACACCGGGGACTGGGGTGGCGGACTGGCCGTGGCGCGGGCCGGGTTGGGCGCAGCGGTCCGGGCCGGCGACGGCCGCGGCCCGGCCACCCGGCTGCGCGAGGTGCTGCCCGGTGCCTTCGGGCGGCGCAGCGTGGAGTCGGTGGCGCTGGCGGTGGGCTCGGGCGCCATCGCCCTGGCCGAACTGCACGCGCTGGCCCCGCTGGTGTTCGGGGCCGCCGACCACGGGGACGCGGTGGCGCGCGGCATCGTCACCCGCCTCGGCGACGAGATCACCGCCATGGTGACCGCGCTGCTGCGCCGGCTGCGGCTGCTGCGCACCCCGACCCCGGTGGTGCTCGGCGGCGGCACGCTCCAGAACGACCACGTCCTGCTCGGCGCCCACATCCGCGAACGGCTCGCCGCCGAGGCCCCGTTGGCCCGCCCGAAGGTGCTGGACGTGCCGCCGGTGGCGGGCGCGGTGGTGGAGGCGCTGGCCGCGGCCGGTGCATCGGCGTCCGCGCAACGGCGGGTGCGGCGGGCGGTCGCGGCCGCGCGGCCGGTCACGACGGCTCCGCCCGGGGCCGGTTGACGGCTTTTTGCGGCCGACGGACCGTCAGTTTCCCAGCACCGGGAGGAGTTGCGGCAGGTGGCCGTCGGAGGCGAGCGCGGCGGCCACCCGTTCCTCGGGCACCTCCCCGTAGAGGGTGGTACGGGGCCGGGCCGGCCGTCCCGCGGCCTCGGCGATCGCCGTCAGGTCGCGGATCGAGCGGTAGGAGCCGTACGCCGAGCCCGCCATGCGGGAGATGGTCTCCTCCATGAGCGTGCCGCCGAGGTCGTTGGCCCCCGAACGCAGCATCTCCGCCGCCCCTTCGGTGCCGAGCTTCACCCAACTGGTCTGGATGTTGGGGATGTACGGGTGCAGCAGCAGCCGGGCCATCGCGGTCACCGCGCGGTTGTCCCGCGCGGTCGGGCCCGGGCGGGCGATCCCCGCGAGGTAGACCGGCGCGTTGGTGTGGATGAAGGGCAGTGTGACGAACTCGGTGAACCCCTCGCGTCCGGCCTCCAGCGCCTCCCGCTGGAGCCGGGCCAGCAGGCGCAGGTGGCCGAGCCAGTGGTGCGGCTGGTCCACGTGGCCGTACATCATCGTGGACGACGAGCGGATGCCCAACGCGTGGGCGTTGGTGACCACTTCGACCCAGGTGGCGGTGGGCAGCTTGCCCTTGGTGAGCACCCAGCGGACCTCGTCGTCGAGGATCTCGGCCGCCGTGCCCGGGATCGAGTCCAGGCCCGCCTCCTTGGCGGCGGACAGCCACTCCCGGATCGAAAGGCCGGTCCGCGAGGCGCCGTTGACCACTTCCATCGGCGAGAAGGCGTGCACGTGCATCCCCGGCACCCGCTGCTTGACCGCGCGGGCGATGTCGAAGTACGCGCTGCCGGGCAGGTCCGGGTGGATGCCGCCCTGCATGCAGACCTCCACCGCGCCCACCTCCCACGCCTGCTGCGCCCGGTCGGCCACCTGGTCCAGGGACAGGGTGTAGGCGTCGGCGTCGGTGCGGCGCTGGGCGAAGGCGCAGAAACGGCAGCCGGTGTAGCAGACGTTGGTGAAGTTGATGTTCCGCGTGACGATGTACGTCACCTCGTCGCCGACCACCTCCCGGCGCAGTTCGTCCGCGATCCGGCACAGCACGTCCAGCGCGGGGCCGTCGGCGTGCAGCAGCGCCAGCGCCTCGGCGTCGGTGAGCCGGGTCGGGTCGTCGGCCGCGGTGGACAGCGCGGCCTTCACATCGGCGTCCACCCGGTCGGGCACCAGGCCCGGCGCGGCCTGCTCGCGCAGCGCCTCCCAGTCGCCGTACACCTCGTCGAAGTCGTCCCGGCGGTCGGCGGTGCGGCCCTCGGTGTCGATGGTGCGATGCAGGTCGGTGCGGCCCCCGGCGGCCGGGAAGGCGTCCTCCGGCTCCTGCCAGGGGAGGCCGGCGGGCCGGACGTCCTCGCGGGCCAGCCCGGTGGCCCGATCGGCGAGCGCCGTGACGTGCGGGAGCAGCCGCGGGTCCAGCCAGGGCTCGCCGCGCCGCACGAACTCCGGGTAGATGGTGAGGCGTTCCTTCAGCGCGAACCCGGCCTCGGCCGTGCGCGCGGCCAACTCCTCGATCTGCGGCCAAGGTCGCTCGGGGTTGACGTGGTCGGGGGTGAGCGGGGAGACGCCGCCCCAGTCGTCGATGCCCGCCTCGACGAAACGGGCGTACTCGTCGTCGACCAGATTCGGCGGCGCCTGGATGCGGGCGGCCGGGCCGAGCACGATCCGCGCCACCGCGATCGCGGCCGCCAGTTCGTCCAGTTCGGCGTCGGGCATGCCGCGCATGGCCGTGTCGGGCTTGGCGCGGAAGTTCTGCACGATGACTTCCTGGACCCCGTGGTAGCGCCGGGCCACCCGCCGGATCGCGAACAGCGACTCCGCCCGCTCCTCGTACGTCTCGCCGATCCCGATCAGGACGCCGGTGGTGAACGGCACGTTGGAGCGGCCCGCGTCCTCCAGCACCCGCAGCCGGACCGCCGGTTCCTTGTCCGGCGAACCGTGGTGCGGCCCGCCCGGCTCCGCCCACAGCCTGGTCGCCGTGGTCTCCAGCATCATGCCCATCGACGGCGCGACCGGCTTCAGCCGCTGCAGGTCGGTCCACGACAGCACCCCCGGATTGAGGTGCGGCAGCAGCCCGGTCTCCTCCAGCACCCGCACCGCCATCGCCCGCACGTAGGCGAGCGTGTCGTCGTAACCGTGCGCGTCCAGCCACTCCCGCGCCTCCGGCCACCGCTCCTCGGGGCGGTCCCCGAGGGTGAACAGCGCCTCCTTGCAGCCCATCGCGGCGCCCCGCCGGGCGATGTCCAGCACCTCATCGGGTGACAGGAACATCCCATGACCGTCCCGGCGCAGCTTCCCCGGCACGGTGACGAACGTGCAGTAGTGACACCGGTCCCGGCACAACCGCGTCAGCGGGATGAAAACCTTACGGGAGTACGTCATCACCCCCGGCCGCCCGGCGGCTTCCAGCCCGGCGTCCCGTATCCGCGCGGCCACCGACGACAATCTCGTCAGATCATCGCCCCGCGCCCGCAGCAGCACCACTGCCTCGCCCACATCCAGCGCCACCCCCTCCTCCGCACGGTGCAGGGCGCGACGCATGGCGTTGGCAGTCGGCGGCAGGCTCATCCCCCGAGGATATGCGCGCCCACCGGCCTCCCACCGGCCCCCTGCGGCCCCATCCGCCGCGACGCGCTGTCGGGAATGTCACCCCGCGCCCCACCGGTACGAGGAATAGCCCGCGTGGGTGGGTTCCCGGCGCGGGTGACCTGCGGTCCGATGATCCGACCGCGAGGGGTGATGCGCGACCCGATCATCGGACCGCGCCGGGTGACGGCGCGCACCCGCCACCCGCGCGAGTGACCTCCGGTCCGATCATCGCAACCGCCGGAGTGACCCGCGGTCCGATGACCCCACCACGCGGGTGACCCGCCGGTCCGATGATCCCAACCGCCCGGCGGGCACGCCATCCCATCAGCAGTCAGGCCTCCCGGCCGACCAGCAGGGGCACGGTCTGACCTCAGAACTCGCGATGGCTCGGAGGACGGGAGTGCTCACCTGCCGGCGGCTACGGACCGTACTCTTCCTCACAGCCCGACAAGCCCATTAGAGGAATTGGGCGTAGTCGTCGAGGGTGCGCAGTACCTCGGAGAGCCCGGCGGGCGGGAGTTGGGCGATCACCTCGTCGACGCCGTGGTCGCGGAGGCGGGCGAGCTTGCCGGGGGTGGGCCGGACAGCGGTGGGCACCACGACGGGTTGTGCGGGGCCGCGGCCCGCGTGCTGCCAGGCGGCGCGCAGGTCGGGCAGCGCGTCGGTCAGGCCACCGCCGCCGATGGGCATCCAGCCGTCGCCGTACGCGGCCACGTCCGCGAACGTCCGCGGACCGGCGCCGCCGCCGAGGAGGACCCGCACTTCGCCGCCGGCGGGCTTGGGATAGGCGTGACTGGCCTGCACGGACGCGAACTCACCCGTGTGGGCGACCGGTTCCGGCGCCCACAGCGCACGCATCACGGCGATCCGGTCGCGGACGGCCGCCCGCCGCCGCGCCCAGTCCACGCCGTGGTCCTCGGCCTCCTCCCGGTTCCAGCCGAGGCCGACGCCGAGGGTGAACCGGCCGCCCGACAGGAGGTCGAGCGTGGCGATCTGCTTGGCCAGGACGATCGGATCGTGCTGCGCGACCAGGGTGATGGCCGTGCCCAGCCGCAGCCGGGTGGTGACGGCCGCGGCCGCCGACAGCGCGGCGAAGGCGTCGAGCGTCCGGGTGTACTCCCTGGGCAGCGTCCCGCCGGCCGGGTGGTCGGTGAGCCGGGAGACGGGGATGTGGGTGTGCTCGGGGAGGTACAGGCCGTCGAAGCCGCGTTCCTCCAGTTCACGCGCGAGACGGACGGGCCCGACCGTCTCATCGGTCAGGAAGATCGTCACAGCGACGCGCATGTGCGGCCACCTCCGGTGCGATGGTCGTTCCGTCGCACCGATCCTCCCGCGTCACACCCCCGCCGCACAGGGTGACGTCGCCCGCTCTTCACTCGTGCGAGTGACGCACGCAGGAGGCGGCCGGACCGGTGCGATGATCCGACGCGTGCTCGGCGGGCGCCCGCGCGGCCGCTTTCCTTACGCTGGAGGTGTGAACGCCTCCGCCGCGTCCGACGCCGGCGGCCCCGGCGACTGCCGGGACCGCGGCCGAACCCTGGGCCAGGGCCCGGAGCAGGACCAGGCCCAGGTCCTCACCCTCACCGGACACCTGCCGCCGGGCACGGCCGACTTCGTGTACCTGCCGGTGGAGGTGCCGCCCGGGGTGCGGCGGATCACCGTCGCGTACACGTACGACCGTCCGACCGTCCCATCGGGCGTGCTCGGCAATGCCTGCGACATCGGGATCTTCGACCAGCGCGGCACCCAACCGGGCGGCCCGGGCTTCCGCGGGTGGTCGGGCGGGGCGCGCACAAGGTTCGCGATCAGTGCGGAGGAGGCGACGCCCGGGTACCTGGCCGGACCGGTCGACGCGGGCACCTGGCACGTGGTGCTCGGCCCGTACACCGTCTCGCCGCGGGGCCTGGACTACGAGGTGACCGTCACCCTCGACCCCGGCGATCCCGGGACGACTCCCCCGCCGCGCTACCCGCCCGTCCGGGTGGCCGGGCGCGGGCGCGGCTGGTACCGGGGCGACTGCCATCTGCACACCGTGCACTCCGACGGCGGCCGCACCCTGGAGGAGTTGGCTGCCCTCGCCCGGGCGGCCGGGCTGGATTTCATCAATTCCAGTGAGCACAACACCAGTTCGGCACATGGTCTGCTCGGGCCGCACGCGGGCGATGATCTGCTGATCCTCACCGGCGAGGAAGTCACCACCCGCAACGGCCATTATCTGGCGATCGGACTGGACGGCGGCACCTGGATCGACTGGCGCTACCGCGCCCGCGACGGTGCCTTCGAACGGTTCGCCCGGATGGTCCGCCGGGCACACGGCATCGTGGTGCCCGCCCACCCGTACGGCGCGAGCCTGGCCGGGCAGTGGCGGTTCGGCTACGAGGACGCCGACGCCATCGAGGTGTGGAACGGCGCCTGGACCCCCGACGACGAGGCGGCCCTGCTCACCTGGGACAACCTGCTTTCCGCCGCCGCCCGCCGCGGCGACGGCCGGTGGGTCCCGGCGATGGGCAACTCCGACGCGCACCGCGACCCCGATGCCGTCGGCCTGCCGCAGACCGTCGTGCTCGCCGACGCCCTCGACCGTGACGCGCTGCTGGCCGGCATCCGCGCCGGCCGCACCTGGATCGCCGAGTCGGCGGGCATCGGCCTCGACCTCTCCGCCTCCGGGCCGGACGGCGAACGCGCGGGCATCGGCGAGCGGCTGCCCGTCCCGTCCGACGCCCCGGTGACCGTACGGCTGGAGGTACGCGGCGCCCCCACCGGCGCACTGGCGCGGCTCGTCACCGACCTGGGCCAGGTGCTCGCCACCCCGCTGCCGGAGTCGGGCGTCGTGGAGTGGACCACCACCGCGGCTGCGGCCTCCTACGTCCGGGCGGAGGTGCGGCACCCGCCGCCGGACTGGCTCGCTCTCCTCGGCCTGCCCGGCCCCGCGGCGGCCCTCACCAACCCGGTCTGGCTCGGCCCCGCCGCGCCGTGACCCGGCACCGACGCCCGGGCCCCGGCCGCACGCCGAAGCGCGCCGCCGCCGGGCGGGCTCCCTCGGCGGCCGGCGGTGGCCGCCCGCCGCCCGCCCGCCGTCAGAGCGCGATCCGGACGGGCAGCAGGATGCGCCACACCGGGTCCTCGACCCCGTGCACGGCGGCGATCCAGCCGACGTTCTCCTCGTCGGTGCCGAGGCGTACGGCCTGGGCGAGTTCGTCCATGACCACCGCGAGGTCGGCGTGCGTCATGGCGGGTTCGAGGCGGCCGCCGATCTCGCCGTCGTCGTGGTAGCGGTGGTAGGCGGGCGCCCCGCGCAGCACGCCGACCGGGCGCCACTGCTGGGCCAGCCGCCAGACGGGCTCGCCGGTGACCCGGATGCCGTCCGCCTCGACCACGGGCGTGCGTCCGCGGTCCACGGCGAGCGGCGCCCAGTGGTCGGAGCCGGTGAGCACCAGCGCGGGCTCGCAGCGGCGCACCGCGCGGGCGACCGCGTAGGTGTCGCCGGGTGCGGGCAGCACCAGCGGCACCGCGGCCATGCCCGCGTACAGGCAGCCGAAGAACGCGCCCGCCAGGTCGGGACCCTGCGGGTAGACGAGCATGACCCGGCTGCCGGGCTGGAGCATGCCGCCGAGCCGGGCGGCGATCGCCCGGGCCCGCCGGTCGAGCTCGGCGAAGGTGCAGCCGGCCGTGCCGGTCACCGCCGCGCTCGCGTACGGCAGTTCGGGCACCTGCTGCGGGCGCTGCTCCGCGCGCAGCCGCAGCAGCGGACCGGGCAGCCGCCCGATGTCGCCGGAGAAGGCGCCACCGCCGCCGCTGCCTCCGCCGCGCCGGGACCGGTGGTACTTCCCGCCGCCGCTCATCTCTCCCGTCCCGGGGGATATGGGCGGAACGGACCGAATCCCCGGGGCAGTGCACGTCCGGCGCAGCGTCGGCCGGCGCATCGCCGCTTCGGACAATTGAGAGGGTTCCCGTGACAGATCCCCGGAAACGACACGTACGGGTGATTCGCTTGCGCGCCAGGCCGACATGGTGTCCCCGTCACCCGGCCGATCGTGAAACGCACACCGGCACGATCAGTCCCCACACAGCACAACCTCCGCGCACGCACAGACGGAACCTCAAATTCAGCCCAACTTTTGCCGCGAGGCCGGATCGGGACCATGCACGGGGTGACCCCGGCCGCCCGACACGGCAAACTGGCATGGACAGGGCCGAACCCTCGGCTCCACATGCCATGCGGACAACTGTTCCGCCCAGCGATGAACGATTGATATACGCGCGGAGAGCCGGGCACTGGGGAAGGTCCGGATCGGCCGACGGTTCTGGGGGCAGAGAATGGATACCAGGACAGGGCCGGGAGGCGGGCTGCGTTTCGCGGTCCTCGGCCCGGTGCGTGCCTGGCGCGACGACGAGCCGATCGGCACCGGCGCGCCCCAGCAGCGGGCGCTGCTGGCCGCGTTGCTGCTGCGGGGCGGCCGTACCGCGACGGCGTCCGAACTCCTGGACGCGGTGTGGGGGGAGTTCCCGCCCAACACCGCGCTCGCGGCGCTGCGTTCGTACGCCTTCCGGCTGCGCAAGGCGCTGGGTCCCGACGCGCTGGTGACCGACTCCGGCGGCTACGCGCTGCACGTCGCCCCCGACGCGCTGGACACCACCGTCGTGGAGCGGCTGACCGCCGAGGCCGAGCGGATGCGGGGCGCCGATCCGGAGCAGGCGCGCAAACTGCTCGTCACCGCCCTGGAGTTGTGGCACGGGGAGCCGCTGGCCGGTCTGCCGGGGCCGTACGCCGAGACGCAGCGCGTACGGCTGGCGGAGTGGCAGATCGGCCTGGTCGAGACCCGGTTCGAGCTCGACCTCGAACTGGGCGCGCACACCGAGGCCGTCTCCGAGCTCACCGCGCTGTCGGCCGAGCACCCGCTGCGCGAACGGCTGCGCGGCCTGCTGATGCTCGCCCTCTACCGCAGCGGCCGGCAGGCCGAGGCGCTCGGCGTGTACGCCGACACCCGGCGGCTGCTGGCCGAGGAGTTGGGCATCGACCCCTCGCCCGAACTGACCGACCTGCACCAGCGCATCCTGGAGGCCGACCCGGGGCTGGCCGCGCCAGCCGGCATGCTGCACGGCGCCGCCGAGCTGGTCCGGCCCGCACAACTGCCCGCGACCGTCGCGGACTTCACCGGACGGGCGGCGTTCGTCCGTGAACTGGGCGAGCAGTTGGCCGAGGCCTCGCGCGGCGGCGGCGTCATGGCCGTCTCCGCGGTCGCCGGCATCGGCGGCGTCGGCAAGACCACGCTCGCCGTGCACGTCGCGCACCACGCCCGGGACGACTTCCCCGACGGCCAGTTGTACATCGACCTCCAGGGCACGGACGCGCGTCCGGCCGATCCCGAGGCCGTACTGGGAGCGTTCCTGAGGGCGTTGGGCGTGCCGAACCCCGCGATCCCCGAGTCGCTGGCCGAGCGCGCCGCGCTCTACCGCTCGACCCTGGACGGCCGGCGGGTCCTGGCGCTGCTGGACAACGCCTACGACGCCGCGCAGATCCGGCAGTTGCTGCCCGGCACCCCCGGATGCGCGGCGCTGGTCACCAGCCGGGTGCGCATGGTCGACCTGGCCGGCGCGCACCTGGTCGACCTCGACGTCATGTCACCGGAGGAAGCGCTGCTGCTGTTCACCCGGATCGTCGGCGAGGAACGGGTCACCAGCGAACGCCAGGCGGCCCTCGACGTGGTGGCCGCCTGCGGCTTCCTGCCGCTGGCCATCCGGATCGCCGCCTCCCGGCTGGCGGCCCGCCGCACGTGGACGGTCTCCGTCCTCGCCCGCAAACTCGCCGACCACCGGCGCCGGTTGGACGAGCTGCGGGCCGGCGACCTCGCCGTCAAGGCCACCTTCGCCCTCGGCTACGGCCACCTGTCGCCCGAACAGGCCCGCGCCTTCCGCCTGTTGTCGCTGCCCGACGGTCCCGACGTCTCCCTCGACGCCGCCGCGGCCGTGCTCGACCGCGACCCGTACGACACCGAGGAGTTGCTGGAGGCGCTGGTCGACATAAGCCTCATCGAGTCGGCCGGGCCCGCCCGTTACCGCTTCCACGACCTGCTGCGGCTGTACGCGCGCGAGTGCGCCGAGCAGGACGAGACCGACGAGGTGCGCTGCGCCGCGCTCTCCCGGCTGCTCGACTTCTACCTCGCCTCGGCCGCCAAGGCCTACGCGTTGGAGCGCCCCGGCGACCGGGCGCTCGGCCACTTGGCCCCCACCACCCGTCCCGGACTGGACTTCACCGCCCGCGACGAGGCGGTGTCGTGGATGTTCTCCGAGGCGCAGGGGCTGCTGGCCGCCGTCGAGCAGTCGGCGGTCGGCGGCTGCGAGGACCGCATGCGGCGGGCCGTCGACCTGCTGCTGGCCACGCAGGACCTGATGGAGTCCGGCATCTACGCGCGCCAATACCAGCAGGCCGCACGGGCGTTGGTGACCCGCGCGCACGCGCGCGGGGACGCCCTGATCGAGGCGCGGGCCCGCATCTGGCTGGGCCAACTGCTGTGCCTGTCCGGCCGCTTCCCGGAGGCCGACGCGGAGATCACCCGCGCCCACCTCCTCGGGGTCGCCTCCGAGGACCCCATGGCCAGCAGCTACGCGCCCAACATGCGCGGCATCATCGCCCTGCACACGCGCCGCTTCGAGGAGTCCGCCCAGTACTTCGCCGTCGCGCTGGAGGCGTTCCGCGCCGACGGCAGCCGCTACGGCGAGGCGGCCACCTTGAGCAACCTCTCCCGCGTACAACTGGAGTTGGGGGACACCGAGGCGGCCCTGGAGAACTCGCGCCAGGTCGTCCAGATCTACCGCGACCTCGGCGCCGGATTCCGGCCCGCCAACGGCCTGTACGCGCTGGCCATCGCGCTGACCGCGACCGGCCGGCTGGAGGAGGCACTGGACGCCCTCAGCGAGGCACTGCGCATCTTCCGTGAGGCCAGGCAGCAGTTCTGGGAGGGCGTGACCCTCTTCCGGCTCGCGCAGGCCCACTTGAGGGCCGACCAGTGGCGGCAGGCGGCCTCGCACGCGGAGCAGTCCCTGGTCATCCTGCGGGACGTCGGCGGGGAATGGCGCATCGCCAACGCCCTCACCGTCCTCGGGCGGGCGCTGGCGGGCCTCGGCCAGCCGGTGCGCGCCCACGCCTGCTGGCACGACTCGCTGCGCATCTACACCGCGCTCGACTCGCCGGAGTCGCAGGAGGTGCGCCGTCTGCTGGGCGACGGATCCGCCTCGTCCGTCGCCGTGTGACACGCGGGTGGCACAACTCACCATGCCCGTTTATCGGTTGATTATCGAGGGCTGTCAGGATTCCATCACTGGCAGGAGCCACCCGCCCGGTGACGTACGGGGGTGGTCACCGGGTGGGTTTCACCACAGCACGTCCCCAACGGCACAGGAGAGCACCATGAGCACGGAAACCGCAGCTGCCGGCGGCAACGTCGTCGAACCCGACAACATCCACGCGGACATCACCGTCGAGACGCGCGAGGGCGTCCTCGACCCGGAGAACATCCACGCCGACGGCACCAAGGCCGGCGTGAAGGCCACGGTGAAGCCGGACGGAAACATCCACGCGGACGGCGGCCCGACGGCCTGAGATCCGGGCCCGCCGGGGTCCGGCCGACGGACCCGGCGGCCGGCCGGCTCGGACGACCGGAGCCGGCCCGCGTGAGACCAGCGCGGGGAGACGGGGAGCACAGCCCCCTCGGAGGGTGGGGACCATCCGGGGGAGACCAGGGGGAACAGGGGGATCGGGGGGAACCGGAGCGGCCCAGGGGGCCGGGATCGCAGGGGGAAGCAGCGAAATCCCGGGGGGCCGAGTGACTGGCCGCGGCGCGGAGGGGGCGCCGCGGCCAGTCCCTTTTGTGTGCCCGGCGCGTGCCCGCAGCCGGCGCGCACCGGGCGGCCGACTCGCGTGGCAGCCCCATCGGCCTCGGCGTAGCGTCGGGCGGGGGGCCGAGCGAGCGACACGAGGCGGTGGCACCCGATGGTCCGCAAAGTCCTGGGGTCAACGCTCGCGCTCATCGGCGCGGCGGCCGCCGTCTGGAGCCCCTTCCGTCCCTGGTACGACGGCCGCCACGGCAGTGACATCCGCATCGACGACCTCTTCACGGGCACCGGCGTCACCACGCGGGACGCATCGCTGTTCGCCTCGCTGTTCCTGCCCATGGCCTTCGCGGCGCTGCTCACCCTTCTGGGCGTACTGCTGCGCTCACGGCTGGTGGTGTCGCTGGCCGCCGTGCTGGTACTGGGGTTCACGGTGCTGTGGATGGTGCGCCAGGCGCAGTTCTCCGACGGGCTCACCGTCGGCGGGAACGGCCTGGACTCCGGGGTGGCCTGGGCACTCGGCGGTGGGCTGCTGCTCCTGGTGGGCGCCTTCGTGATGCCCGGCCGCAGGCCGCCGCCGCGCTACGGCGAGCCGCCGCAGACCCGGCCGCCGGACGATTCCCGCACGTCACTGGACCCGCCGGACACCGACACCTCGCCGTACGCGCCGGGCGGAACCGAGCCGCCGGGGCAGGCGGGCGAGCGGGGACGGCACCGGAAGGGGCGTCAGGCGCGGCGCGAGGCCGCGCCGGTGCCCTTGGCGGCGTCGAGCGCGTACACGCAGCGGTCCTTGGAGCACGCGTAGACCACGCCGGACGCGGCCACCGGGGAGCCGGTGATCTCGCCGCCGGTCTCCAGCCTCCAGCGCAGCTGCCCGCCCTGCGCGTCCACCGTGTACAGGCAGTGGTCCTTCGACCCGAAGTGCACCCGGCCGTCGGCGACGGCGGGCGACCCGACGATCTCGCCCTGGGCGGCGAACCGCCAGCGCGGCGTCCCGCTGACCGCGTCCAGCGTGTAGAGGGCGCTGCCCGCCCCCAGGTGCACCCCTCCGGCGGCCACCACCACGGGCTCCACGGACTGCCGCGGCTCGGTGGCCACCCGCCAGCGGTCCCGGCCGTCGGCGGGGTCGAGCGCGTACACCGTGCCGAGGTGGTCGGCGACGTAGATGCCGCCGCCGGACGACCCGGGGCCGGGGACGTACGCGGGGGGCGCGAACATGACGGCGGGCGCCTCGAAGTGCCACCGCTCCGCGCCGGTGCGCGCGTCGAGCGCGAGGACGTGGGTGCCCGCCGTCAGATGGACGACGCCGTCCACCACGACCGGGCGGGTGACCAGCGACCCGGCCGCGCCGGGCTCCCCCACGGGGTACGACCACAGCTCCGCGCCGGACATCGCGTCCACGGCGTGCAGCAGGCCGCCGCCCTGGTAGTACACGGCGCGGTCGACGACGGCCGGTCCCGACTCGGGGGACTCGAACTCCGTCTGCGCCCCGGCCCGCTCCCAGCGCAGGGTGCCGCGCTCGGCGTCCCACGCCTGGACGCCGCCGCCGCGGGTGCCGGTGACCACGGTGCCGGCGGCCGACCGCACGGCGTACACCCAGCCGTCGACCGACGTGCGCCACCGCTCGCCGCCGTCGGTGGCGTCGAGGGCGAACAGACTGGGGCCGTCGGAGGCCTGGATGCGGCCGCCGTCCACGGCCATCGTCCAGGCCACGTCCCGGGTCTTGAACTGGCGGCGGCCGCTGGCCACGTCGAGCGCGTGCACCTCGAAGGAGGTGACGTAGATCAGCCCGTGCTCCACCACGGGGGTGCCCCACACGTCGTTGGACATGCGGAACCTCCACGGCCGCCACTCGCCCGGCGGGGGCTGCTGGGGCTGCGGCGGTACAGAGGCGGTCTGCGGCTCGGCCTGGCGGCGGGCGCCGCGCGGGCGCACCCACTCGGTGCCGGGCACGGGGCCGGCCGCCATCCTGTGGCCGCCCGCCTGGCCGGCGCGCAGGCCGGGGCCGATCGGGGCGGACCCGGCGAGCTGGACCGGCGCCGTCTGCATGGGCTGCGCCTGCTGTACGGGTTCGGGCGCCACGTGCCGGCGCGGCGGCTGCTGAGGGCGGGGCGGCGGCGCCTGGGGGATCTGCGGGCCGGCGGCGTGGGCGCCGCGACCGCTGGGGACCGGCGCGCCCCGGCCGCGATGGCGCTCCTCTATCAGCGCGACGGCGGCGGGCGGCAGCCAGGCCGAGGCCGTGCCGGTGTCGTCGCCGCCGGTGGAGAACAGGTGCGGGGCCAGCTGCGCCTGGAGGTCGGCGGGGGTGGGGCGCTGCTCGGCCTCCATCCGCATGCAGGACTCGATCAGGGGGCGCAGCTCGTCGGGCAGGCCGACCAGGTCCGGGCCCTCGCGCAGCAGCATGAAGACGGTCTCGACGGGGTTGGCACCGTGGAAGGGGGCGTGCCCGGTGGCGGCGAAGACCAGGGTCGAGCCGAGGGAGAAGATGTCGCTGGCCCCGCGCACGCTGCGGGAGTCGCGGGCCTGCTCGGGCGACATGTACGCGGGGGTGCCGACGGCGACGTTCGTCATCGTCAGTCGGGTGTTGGAGACGCCGGAGGCGATGCCGAAGTCGATGACGCGCGGGCCGTCCTCCACGACGAGGACGTTGGAGGGCTTCATGTCGCGGTGCACCAGGCCCGCGGCATGGATGGACTGGAGGGCCTCCGCGATGCCGGCCGCCAGCCAGCGGACGGCCTGGGCGGGCATGGGGCCCGCCTGGTTGACGATCTCCTCCAGGGAGGGGGCCGGGACGTAGGCGGTGGCGAGCCAGGGCACGGCGGCGCGCGGGTCGGCATCCACGACGGCGGCGGTGTAGAAGCCGGAGACGGCCCGGGCCGCCTCCACTTCACGGGTGAAGCGGACCCGGAAGAGCTGGTCCTCCGCGAGCTCCGCCCGGACGGTCTTGATCGCCACCCGGCGACCGGAGGCCGAGCGTGCGAGATAGACCAGCCCCATGCCGCCGGCGCCGAGCCGTCCGAGCACCTCGAAAGGGCCGATCCGTCTCGGGTCGTGCTGCGTCAGCTGCTCCACTCCCTGCCACCTCCCCGTGCCCGCGCTGTCCGCGGCCGTTCCCCTGCTCTGCGGCCCCGTGCGGCCCTTCGCTGGCTCCCGTGCTTCCGTGCCAGGGTACGGGCCTGATTCTTCCTGGGTTGGGGCCCGGTTGCTAACCCGGGACGGCTTCGACACGCCCGCGGAGCGAACTCGTTATCATCCGCCGTCCGGTTCGGGTGTGCCCGCCGCCACGCCGGAGCGGGCACCGGGGAGGTGTCGGACGACTCTCAGGTCTCAGGAATACCTATGACCTCAGAGCACGGCCTTTTTGCGGCCGTTGTCGCAGGAACGGGTGCTCAGGCCCCGGGACCCTCCCCCGCACGGCGCTCGGTGTCGATGACGGCGAACCGGGCGCCCTGGTCGTCCGCGACGACCGCCATGCGGCCGAACGGCGTGTCCTGGGGGTCCCTCAGCACCTCGCCGCCGAGGCGCCGGACGGTGTCCGCGGCCTGGTCGCAGTCGGCGACGGTGAAGTAGACCTGGAACGCGGACGTGGGGTCGGCCGGGTCGTCCCCGCCGCTCTTCATCCGCCCGCCCACCGGGTCCTCTCCCCCGGGCAGCGTCCACGCCTTGTAGTCGAAGTGGACGCCGTCGCCTATCTGCTGCGTCTCGTAGCCGAAGAGGGCGTCGTAGAAGGCGTCGACCGCCTCCGGTTCCGGGGTGTGGTTCTCGGTCCAGCAGAAGGAGCCGGGCGCGTTGACGAGTTCGAAGCCGCTGTGCCCGGCCGGCTGCCACAGGCCGACGAAGGAGCCGCCGGGGTCGATCGCGCCGGCCATGATGCCCTCGGTGCCGACGGCGTCCGGGCCGTACATCAACTGGCCGCCGGCCTCGGTGACCTTCGCGGCCGTCTTCGCCACGTCTGAGGTGGCGAGGAAGACGCCCCAGGCCGTGGGCATGGCCGGGTCCATCTTGGCCATCAGGGCCGCCACGTTCTTCCCGTCGAGCGTGGCCATCGTGTAATGGCCGAACTTCTCGCCCTGATCCCTGAAGGACCAGCCGAAGAGCTCGCCGTAGAAGCTCCGGCCCGCGGCGAGGTCGGGCAGGGACACGTCGGCCCAACAGGGTGCGCCTTCGCCGAATGCTGGCATGACCGGTCCTCTCGTACGTCCATGCGTCCGCGGTGCGCGATCCGGCGCCCGCGGCGGTCCGCAGCGTGTCCGAAACACGCTGTCCCCGCCACCGTAGCCAGTGATCTGCCTCACGCGGGGCCCTTCTATTCGAACATATGGTCAATTCTCGAGAGCCGCCATGTCGCATGTGCGGCGACACGCGGAGCGGGTGCACAAATCACCCATTCAACCCAAACCCATCGGCCTTCCCAAGGGGTGAAACGAGACCAAAATCACGGCTCTGAACTGGCATTTCATCAAACGGAAGCGATGCTTCCCCGTTTGCACGCAGCCAGATCGCGCGCTGATCACCCGCCGGTAAACTGACGGCATGACAGGACAAGTTCGTACCGTCGACGGCCGTGTAGCCGGCCGCCGAGGACAGGCCACGCGGCAAAAGCTGCTGGACTGCCTCGGCGAGATGCTGAGCACATCGCCCTACCGGGACG
Source organism: uncultured Actinomycetota bacterium (assembly GCA_963756705.1). Classification (GTDB taxonomy): domain Bacteria; phylum Actinomycetota; class Actinomycetes; order Streptomycetales; family Streptomycetaceae; genus Actinacidiphila. The sequence goes on from CAVWOS010000016.1 coordinate 1,076,940, forward strand.
TCAAGGTGATCGACGTCGCCCGGATGGCGGGTACCTCTCCCGCCACCTTCTACCAGTACTTCCCCGACGTCGAAGGCGCCGTCCTGGAGCTCGCCGACGAGACGGCCAAGGAAGGGGTGAGCCTGACCGGACTGGTCGAGGGCCGCTCCTGGGCCGGCCGGTCCGGCGCGCAGACCGCGGACGAACTGGTGGACGGCTTCCTCGCCTTCTGGCGGCGGAACGACGCCATCCTCCGCGTCATCGATCTCGGCGCGGCCGAGGGTGACAAGCGGTTCAACCGGATCCGCACCCGCATCCTCAACACCGTGACCGGCTCCCTCACCGAGTCGATCAAGGAGCTCCAGAGCAAGGGCAGGGTCGACAAGCAGGTCAGCGCGCCCGCCGTGGCCGGTTCGCTGGTCACCATGCTGGCCGGCGTCGCCGCGCACCAGAAAGGCTTCACCGGCTCGGGCGTCAAGGTCTCCGAGCTGAAGCCGAACCTGGCGCTGCTGGTCCACCTCGGTGTGACCGGGAGGAAGCCGCTGAAGTAGCCCGGCGTACGCCCCGGCCGACCGCCGGCCCGAACTCGCTGTCCTGCCACACCGTCACGCACCGGCGCGGGTGCCCGCCCCTCCCCGAAGGAGGGCATGGGCGCCCGCGCCGCTGCGTGCGGCTCCATTCCGGTGGCGGGTGGCGCGGGCGCGAGCCCACGGCGACGCACCTTCCCGACAACACCAGGCCCTGACCGGTTCGTTGCCTGGCCCGTACAAAGGAAGCTCGCTCGGGCGCTACGCTCGCAGCGCGCTACGGGCTACCGTCCGATAACACCACCTTTCCTTCAGGTACGACTTTTCAGGCTGCAGGAGTGCCCCATGGCCGACCCGACCCCCTCCGCCTCACGCCCCCCGTCGGCGACCGCCGCGCCCGACGCGCTGGTCATCGGCGCCGGTCCCGGCGGACTGGCCGCGGCGGCGGCCATGCGGCAGCGGGGAATGCGGCCGCTGGTCGTGGAGCGCGCGGAGCAACTGGGCGCGTCCTGGCGCCGCCACTACGACCGGCTGCACCTGCACACGACCAGGCGGCTCTCCGCGCTGCCCGGTCTGCCCATCCCGCGCCAGTTCGGCCGGTGGGTCGGCCGCGACGACGTGGTCCGCTACTTGGAGCTCTACACCGAGTACCACGACCTCGACATAGCCACCGGCATCGAGGTCTCGCGCGTGGAAAAGGCGGAGAGCGCGGGGAGCGCGCAGGGTGCGGAGAAAGCAGGGTCGGCAGAGCAAGCGGAGGAGAGGGGCGGGACAGGAAAAGCGGAGACGGGCTGGCGACTGCCCGCGACCGGTGGCCGGGTGCTCACCTCTCCCGTGGTCGTGGTGGCGACGGGCCACAACCACACGCCGTACATACCCTCCTGGACCGGACGAAACACCTTCACCGGCGATCTTCTTCACGCCTCCGCGTACCGCAACGCCGACCCTTACAAGGGGAAGGACGTGCTGGTGGTCGGCGTGGGCAACACCGGCGCGGAGATCGCGGTCGACCTGGCCGAGGGCGGCGCGGGCCGGGTCCGGCTCGCGGTCCGCACGCCTCCGCACATCCTGCGCCGTTCGACCATGGGCTGGCCCGCGCAGGCCAGCGGGATCGTGTGCCGCCGCCTGCCGGTCTCGGTGGTGGACAAGATCGCCCCGTACGTCGAGCGGGCGGGCGTCCCCGACCTGACGGAGTTCGGCCTGCCGCGGCCGGAGAACGGTCTGTACTCGCGGGTGCTGGAGGGGGCGATCCCCGTGCAGGACGTCGGGCTGGTCGCGGCGGTGCGCGCGCGGAAGGTCGAACCGGTGGCGGCGGTCGAGGAGTTCGACGGTGAGACGGTACGACTGGCGGACGGTTCCGAGATCCGCCCGGACGTGGTGATCGCGGCGACCGGCTACCGGCGGGGCCTCGAATCGCTCGTCGGCCACCTCGGCGTGCTCGACGACCGCGGCCGGCCGGTCGTGCACGGCGCGAAGACCTCGCCGGGGGCGCCGGGGCTGTACTTCACCGGGTTCACCAACCCGATCAGCGGGATGTTCCGCGAGATGGCGATCGACGCGCGGCGGATTGCGCGGGCCGCGACACGGGGCCGATGAGGGGGCGGGCGTAGGTCCGGCCGGAGCTGGGGGCGGGCGGGCTTTCGGGGCAGGCCGGGGAAACCCGCGCGCAGGCGGCGGCCGTAGGCCGGGGCGGAACCGAGCCCGGAGGCGGGCTTGGACCTGGGCCCGGGCCCGGAGGCGGGTCCGGGGACCCGCGCCGCGCACACGTATATACGTACACGGAAATGCGGCACGCGTCCGGGCGGGCCGCCAACCTCCGCGCGAGCGTGACGCCCCGGCCGCTCGGGGCTGCCGTGGCCGCCCCGCCACATGTACGTACGCGCGCGTGCGCCCGTCCGCGTGCGCGCGAGACCCCGCACGGGACAACCCTGCCCCACCGGGACCGGCCCGCACCGCCGACACCGCCCCGCCCGGACCCGGCCGACCGCCCGCGCCTGGCACACCGCTCGGCCCGCACGCCGTCGACCGACCCGCACGCGGCCGCCCCCGGCAAACGCCGGAAGCCCCACTCGCACCGCCCCCGCGGCGAGCGGCGAACCCCCACCCCACATCACCCCAGCTCAGACCACCTCCCCATTCCCCACTCGCACAAATGTTCACTCGGGCGAGTGAAACCGGGCGATTTCGGAAACGGCGGGAAACTCCGGGGCGTTCAACCGGTGACCGACACCGCGGGCCCAGGGACCGGCCGGTGGCGGACCACCAGAGACAGCAGCGCGGCCACCGCGCACAGCCCACCGGAGGTGTACCAGACGACGTCGTACGAACCGAGCGCGTCACGCGCGACCCCGCCGAGGTAGGCGACCAGGGCCGCACCGATCTGGTGCGCCGCGAGCACCCAGCCGAAGACGATCGCACTGTTCTCGCCGTAGTGCTCACGGCACAGCGCGATGGTCGGCGGCACGGTCGCCACCCAGTCCAGGCCGTAGAAGACGATGAACAGCACCATGGACGGATGGATGCTGTTCGCGAACAGCATGGGGAGGAACATCAGGGACAATCCACGCAGCCCGTAGTACATCGCGAGCAGCCGCCTGGGCGACAGGCGGTCGGTGAACCATCCGGAGGCCACCGTGCCCGCGATGTCGAAGATGCCGATGACGGCGAGCAGCGACGCCGCCGTGGTGACCGGCAGCCCGTGGTCGTGGGCGGCGGGCACGAAGTGGGTCTTCACCAGGCCGTTGGTGGACGCGCCGCAGATCGCGAACGCGCCCGCGAGCAGCCAGAAGGTGCCACCGCGTGCCGCGTCCGCCAACGCCCGCAGGGCCCGGCCGGCCGCCCCGGTGACCGGCGCGGGCTTGGGGGTGAACTCCGCGGCGCCGTAAGCCGCCAGGCCCACGTCCGCCGGGTGGTCGCGCAGCAGCACCAGCACGAAGGGCACGACCGCGACGGCCGCGAGCGCGACCGTGCCCGCGGCGGGCCGCCAGCCGTGGTGCTCGGTGATCCATGACAGCAGGGGGAGGAAGACCAGTTGGCCGGCCGCTCCCCCGGCGGTCAGGATGCCGGTCACCAGGCCCCGGCGGGCCACGAACCAGCGGTTGGTGACGGTCGCGGCGAAGGCGAGCGCCATGGAGCCGCTGCCCAGGCCGACCAGCACGCCCCAGCACAGGACGAGTTGCCAGACCTGGGTCATGAAGACGGTGAGCCCGGCGCCGACGGAGATGGTGAGCAGTGCGCAGGACACGACGCGCCGGATGCCGAAGCGGTCCATCAGCGCGGCGGCGAAGGGTGCGGTCACCCCGTAGAGGGCGAGGTTGACCGAGACCGCGAAGCCGATCATGCCGCGCGACCAGCCGAACTCGGTGTGCAGCGGGTCGATGAGGAGACCGGGAAGGGAGGCGAAGGCTGCGGCACCGATGATCGTCACCAGGGTGACGGCGGCCACCGCCCAGGCACGGTGCATCGGTACGCGCGGGCGGCGGCCCTGGACGGCGGGGCTGTCGCCGGCACCGGGGGCGGGGGTGCGCGCGGGTGAGGGAGATGTCTGCGTCACCGGATCAGTGTCCGGGGAGCGGTCCGGCGGGACGAGTGGCCCAAGGGTCACGCTGTGGAAGAATCGGGCCATGACCGGTTCCGAGGGAGCCACCGTGCGCGAGGCCGCGTCCCGGGAGAGCGGGGCGCGCGATGCCTCGCCATGGACGCCTGGGACTGGTGGGCCGGCCAGACCGGCTGTACCTGCTGGTTCGGCTGGATCTGCTGGATCAGGCGGCTCCGCTGGACCGGTGGAGGACGGAGTGCGGCTGCCCGCGGCGGAGGGCGGCGCCGTCTTCCGCCGGCCGGGGCGGCACAAGGTCGCGGTGTTCGCGATGGACGGGGTGATCCCGTTCGAGCTGGGCATCCCGCTGCGGATCTTCGGGGCCGCGCAGGGCCAGCAGGACGGGGAGCCGCTGTACGAGGTGGTCACGTGCGGGCTGCGGCCGGGGCCGGTGGAGACGGACGCGGACTTCCCGATCGTGGTGGAGCACGGGACGCGCGCGCTGGCGGAGGCGGACACGGTGGTGGTGCCCGCGTCGCACGAGTTGGGGCAGGTGTACGAGGAGGGACGGCTGACGGAGGAGCTGGCGGCGGCGCTGGACGTGATCAGGCCGGGGACGCGGATGGTGTCGATCTGCACCGGGTCGTACGTGCTGGCGGCGGCGGGGTTGCTGGACGGGCGCCCGGCGACCACGCACTGGACGAGCGCCGAGCACTTTCAGCGGCTGTTCCCGCGGGTGCGGGTCGACCCGGACGTGCTGTACGTGGACGACGGGGACGTGCTGACCTCGGCGGGGGTCGCGGCCGGGCTCGACCTGTGCCTGCACATCGTGCGGCGGGACTTCGGGACGGCGGTGGCCAACGCGGTCGCCCGCAGGACGGTGGTGCCGCCGCACCGGGAGGGCGGTCAGGCGCAGTTCATCCGCCGCCCGCTGCCGGACCCGCAGTTGGCGAGCACGGAGCGGGCCCGGGTGTGGGCGCTGGAGCGGCTGCACGAGCCGCTCACCCTGCGCCAGTTGGCGGGGCGGGAGGCGATGAGCGTGCGCACCTTCACCCGGAGGTTCCGGGAGGAGGTCGGGCTGAGCCCGGGGCAGTGGCTGAGCCAGCAGCGGATCGAGCGGGCCCGGCAGTTGCTGGAGTCGACGGATCTGGGGGTGGACCAGATCGCGCGGCAGGCGGGGTTCGGGACGTCTGCCTCGATGCGGCAGCACCTGCACGCGGTGCTCGGGGTGTCGCCGACCGCGTACCGCCGGACGTTCCAGACCGCGGCGCGTCCGTAGCGCTCCGGCCCGTGGTCCCCGCGCGCCGGAGCGACCGGGTGGTGGACGGCCTCGGGCGGGAGGGCGCTCAGGTCAGGGCGGCGGTGCGGTCGATCTCGCACCAGATCTGCTTGCCGTGGCCCTCGGGGTGCCAGCCCCAGCGGTCGGCGAGGCCGTCGACGAGTTCGAGGCCGCGGCCGCCGGTGTCCTCGCGCCGGGCGTGCCGGGGGGAGGGCGGGGTCTCGCTGGCGTCGGCGACCTCGACCCGGACGGGCTGGGCCGGCGCGGTGGGGAAGAGCATGCGCAGGACCGCGGGGCAGCCGGTGTGCACCACGGCGTTGGTGACGAGTTCCGAGATGAGCAGGAGCAGGGTTTCGGCGAGGGGTTCGTCGGCCCCTATGCCCGAGCCCGCCAGTCGGGAGCGAGCCCAGCGCCGGGCCCGGCCGACCTCCGCGGGATCGGCCCCGACCTCCAGCTGCACCTGAAGCACCTGCACTGCTCTCACACCACCCGAACCGGCTGATCCGACGCCGTATGCCCACCCAGGATCACCGTGTGTGATCTCGGAGTCACATAGCATGGTTGACGGTCAGTCACCGCGACAAGCGCTTCGGGCATATTCCGGCGCGATGGAGGGGTCATGCCGCATACTGTGCGGCGCATCCGGGGACCGGGCGCGGAACCAAGGCTGCGGGCCGCCCGGACCGGCCGGGTGGCACCGTGGGAAAGCCTGGAAGGTACGCGCACTCGATGGAGATTACCCGAGGACCGGGCCGACTCCACGGCGTAACAAGTCACGCTCCGGACACAACACCGTGCGGACGCTCCGTAATCGAAGCCGCGCGGGGTCGCAAATCTACGCGTAAGCCGCAAAAGCCGCGTAGGCGTCGTCGGTGAAGAGGACGAAGCGGATGTCTTCCACCGATTCCAGCCAGGCCTCGGCCGCGCGGACGGTGTGGACGGCGATCCGGGCGCCGTCGTCCAGCGGCCAGCCGTAGATGCCGGTGGAGACGGCGGGGAAGGCGACGGAGGCGGCGCCGAGCTCGTCGGCGACGCGCAGGGACTCCCGGTAGCAGGAGGCGAGGAGTTCGGAGCGGTCCTCCTCCGGCCGCCACACGGGCCCGACGGTGTGAATCACCCAGCGGGCGGGCAGCCGCCCCGCCGTGGTCGCGACGGCCTGCCCGGTGGACAGCCCGCGCCCGTAGTGGGAGGCGCGCAGCGCGCGGCAGGCGGCGAGGATGTCCGGCCCGCCCTTGCGGTGGATGGCGCCGTCGACGCCCCCGCCGCCGAGCAGGGAGGAGTTCGCCGCGTTGACGAGGGCGTCCACGCGGGCCTCGGTGATGTCGCCCTGGACGAAGTCGAGTCGCACCATGCCGCCATCATCCGGCAACGGTTCAGGCCGACATCGGCCGGGCGGAGTCGTCGGTGGCCGAGGCCAGGTCCGGGAAGACCTCGAAGAGCCGGCGCACGCCCAGGGCGGCCAGCACCCGGTTGACGTGCGCCCCGCCGGAGGCGTCCGGGGACACCGCCGGGCCCTCCGCGGGCAGCACGATCCGCAGCCGCCCCGCGCACGAGCGCATCAGCCGCCGGGCGCCGATGAGGACGCCGACCCCGCTGGAGTCGCAGAACCGCACGCCGGAAAGGTCCAGCACCACGCGGCGCAGCCCGTCGGCCACCGCGTCGTGCACCTGCTGCCGGACCGCCGGCGAGGTGAGCAGGTCCATCTCGCCCGTGACCGTCACCACCGCCCAGCCGTCCTGCTCGGCCCGGTTCACCAGCACCCGTTCCCACCTCGCCTCGCTGCCGACGTCAGTTGCGGGCCGCTCCGGTTCGTCTGAACCTCAGCCCTTCAGAACTTCATACTCCAAGATGCCCCAACTCAGTCGTCACTCGGCCATCTTCCGGTCACACCCGGATAACGGACGACCAAAGACGGTCACACCTGGTGCCAGGTTGGTGCAAAGCGGCATACGCCCCGCCGGGGGGCCGGTACCGTCGTCAACAGGGGATCGGAATTCCTCCGGACGAGATTTCGGACACGAATGCGGGCAGGAAAGACGGAGCGGACACATCCGGCGGCGCGGGCGCGGACACCCACGGTCGCGGGTCGGGGGCCATCGGTGGTACGAGGCAAGGGGGCCGGGACATGGCGACACCCGCACCACCCCGCTGGGACCGCAAGATGCAGCAGCGGCTGGCGCGGGGCGAGGAAGCCGCGCTCGGCGAGCTCTACGACCGCTACGCCTCCCTGGTGCACAGCCTCGCCCACCGCGTGACGGCCGACGACGAGGCCGCCGACCAGATCACCCGCGAGGTCTTCGGCTACATCTGGGAGAACCCCGACGCCTACGACCCCCGGCACAGCACCCTGCGCTCGTGGATCGCCCGGATCACCCAGCGCCAGGCGGTGCAGCGGCTGCGGCAGTACGGCAGCCACGGGGAGTCCGACCCGGCGGTCGTGGAGGCCCGGGTCCGGGAGGCGAACACCGCGGCGCGCGCCGACTTCATCGTCACCTCGATGCCCGCCCCGCTGCGGGCCGCGCTCGAACTCGCCTACCGCGAGCGGCTCGACTACCGCGCGGCGGCGGCCGGCCTCGGTGTGAGCGAGGACGAGGCCCGCCGCAGGCTGCGGCTGGGCCTGCAGATGCTCTCCACGGCGATGGAGCCCGACGGGCAGTCCGAGGGGCCGCTCGACCCGGGCAGACTGCGGAGCCCGAGATGAGCGGCCCCGCGTACGACGGCGACGGCGGCACGTACGGCCACGGCCCGTGCGACGAGGACACCTGCCGGAAGGACTCCCCGAACGACGGCTCCCCCGGGGCTCCCGGCCGCACGACCGGCCCCGCGGCCGGCCCCGCGACCGACGGCGGCACCGGCACCCGCGACGAAGCCCCACGGGAGACCATTCGCCCCGAAACCCCCGCCGCTCCCTCGCGCACCCGCCCGGTGGCCTCCCTTTCCGAGCGGCTCCCGCAGTACGAGCACGGCACGCTGAAGTCCCTACTCGGCGCGTGGGCGCTGTCGGCCTGCCCGCGGGACGAGGCCCTGGCCGTCGAGGTCCACCTCACCGACTGCGCGACCTGCGCGGAGGAGGCCCTGCGGCTGCGCCGGGCCGTGGCCCTACTGCACCAGGAGGAGCCGCTCGACCTCGACCCGCTGCTGCGTGCCCGGGTGCTGGAGGGCTGCCTCGGCCGCCGTCCGGCCCGCATCCCCGTGCCCGAGTGGGCCGGCCCCTACGACGCGGAGGCCGCCCGCCTGGACGCCCTCCTGCGCGACCTCGGCGACGGCTACTGGAAGACGCCGGTGCGCCTGCAGTGGTTCGACGGCGCCCCGGTGGTGCGGGAGTTCACCGTGGCCCAGGTCATCGCCCACCTCACCGCCGTGGACAGCCTGGTCGCCAGGTCGCTGGGCCTGCCCGCCCGCGGCTCCGGCCGGCGCGACGGGGACGCCCCGAACGACTCGAACGACTCGCACGACCCGGCCGCCGCGACCGGCCCGCGCACCGCCGACGGCCCCGCGGCCCTCGGCCCCCGGGACCGCCCGGAGGACGGGCCCGGTCCGGGAGGGTTCCGCCTCGGCGGCGGCCGCCCGCCGGCCGACCTGCCCGTGGACCCGCAGGACCGTACGGCCGCGCACTGGGCGATGAGCCGCCATCTGCCCGGTGCCACCGTGCGCTCGCTGTGGCGCGAGCAGGGCCACCACCTGGTGCGGACGGTCTCCTTCGCGGGCCAGGGCGTGAGCGGGCTCGACGTCGACTACGGCTCCTTCTCGCTGCCGCTGCGCGAGGCGTTCCTGGACCGCGCCTTCGAGTGCTGGATCCACGCCGCCGACATCGCCGAGGCCGTGGACTACCCGTACGAGCCGCCCGCGCCCGGCCATCTGAACCGGATGATCGAACTGGCCGCCCGCCTGCTGCCGACCGCGCTCGCCGAGCGGCGCAGGGCCGGGCTCACCGCGTCCGGCACCCGGCTGGGCGCGGTGGGCGAGCCCGGGAGATCGCTGCGGCTGGAGATCGAGGGCACCGGCGGCGGCACCTGGCTGCTGCCGTTGGACTCGCCGGGCGCGGTGGCGTCGGAGGAGCGGACGGTCGCGCACGTGGCGATGGACAGCCTGGAGTTCTGCCAGCTGGCCGCGGGCCACGTGGAGCCGGAGCGGACCGCCGCCGGCATGGTGGGCGACGCGGCCGCGATCCGGGACGTCCTCTTCGCGACGGCGTCCCTGTCGCGCCTGTAGGGAGCCGGGCAGGCGGCTCCCCCAATCCGGCCGCGCTCCCCGAACCCGGCCGTGCCCCGTGCGAGGGCCCCGCCGGGGGCGCGCTACGCGAAGACGACCGTCCGCCGCCCGTTGAGCAGCACCCGGTGCTCGCTGTGCCACTTCACGGCCCGCGCCAGCGCCTGGCACTCCACGTCCCGCCCGACCGCGACCAGCTGCTCGGGGGTGACCTCGTGGCCGACCCGCTCGACCTCCTGCTCGATGATCGGCCCCTCGTCGAGGTCGGCCGTCACGTAGTGCGCGGTCGCGCCGATGAGCTTGACCCCGCGGTCGTGCGCCTGGTGGTACGGCTTGGCGCCCTTGAAGCTCGGCAGGAACGAGTGGTGGATGTTGATGATCCGGCCGGACAGCTTGGCGCACAGGTCGTCGGAGAGCACCTGCATGTAGCGGGCGAGGACGACCAGCTCGACGCCCTCCGACTCCACTATGTCCAGCAGCCGCGCCTCGGCCTCGGCCTTGGTGTCCCGGGTGACCGGCAGGTGGTGGAAGGGCACGCCGTAGGAGCCGGCGAGCTCGCGGAAGTCGGTGTGGTTGGAGACGACCGCGGCGACGTCGACCGGCAGCGCCCCGGTGCCGGCCCGGAAGAGCAGGTCGTTGAGGCAGTGGCCGAACCGGCTGACCATGAGCAGGATCCGCATCCGCTCCTGCGACGGGTACAGCCGCCAGTCCATCCGGTACGCCTCCCCCACCGCGGCGAAGCTGGCCCGCAGCTTGTCGGCGGTCACCCCGGGGTCGGCGGAGAAGTGCACGCGCATGAAGAACAGCCCGGTGTCCCGGTCGCCGAACTGCTGGCTGTCCACGATGTTGCACCCGGTCATGAACAGGTAGCTGGAGACGGCGTGCACGATGCCCTGCTTGTCGGGGCAGGACAGCGTCAGGATGTGCTCCGGCGACGGCTGCGGCTGCTGTGCGTTCACGGCGCCAGCCTCGCACAGACCGGCCCGGCCGTGCGGCCCTGTCCAGCAGACAGACAGCCTCCCCGGGCATCTCCGGGCACCCCAGGCATCACCGGGCACGCGCCGACCCCGGCCCCGCCCCGCGGGCGCTACGGCGTGGGGGCCGCGCTCCCGTTGTAGATCGCCAGCACCTCGAGCGAGCGCGGCGGCGCGTCCGGGTCCTCCCCGTCCGCGGTCGCGAGCCGCACGTGGGCCTCGCGCGCGGCATGTACCGCCTCCGGCCAGCCGGGGTGGTCCAGGTACGCGACGACGGGGGCGTCGGCGCCGACCTGGTGCAGGATCTTCAGCACCCGCAGCACCGCCACGTCGACGAGCGCGCCCTCCTGGGAGTCGCGGAAGATCGTGCCGACGTATTTCTCCGCCGACCAGTTGTCGAGCCAGGTGTCCTCGACCAGACGGTAGACGGCGTCGGTGACGTCCCCGTATCCCTCGCGGCCGGTCCGCCAGACCTCCATCTGGAAGACCGGGTCGCTGATCATGTGCAGCGCCGAGCGCACGTTGCTGCGCCAGCGCCACCACGGCATGTCGTTGAGCGGCATGCTCCCCATCGTGGAGGAGGCACGGCCGCGACGGGAAGACTTCTCCGAACCCTGCACGGCCGCGATGCTACGCAATCGCGCAACGACACCTGTAATTCACCTGAAAGTGACGGCTCGTTCGCCCGCGGTCACCCGAAAGTTGATGATCGAACGGAATCTTCCCTTTGTATGACTGATCGTCGCCTTCGCACCGCCCATAGCGTCTTTCTTCCGCTGCTGGGGGTGTCCGCGCTGGTCGGCGGGCTGATCAGTGGCTGCGGCGTGCTTCCGGGCGGCGCGGGGGGCTCATCGGGAACCGTGACCGTGATGACCTGGGCGCCGACCGGAACGGACTCCACCAACATGCCCGGCATGCCGGCCATGGCGAAGGCCGTCGAGAAGTACGTCAACGACGAGGGCGGTCTGGACGGCCACAAGCTCAAGGTGCTGACCTGCAACGAGCACAACAGGGCGGCCGCCGTCGAGAGCTGCGCCCAGCAGGCGTCCGACGCGCACGCGGTGGCCGTGGTCGGCTCGTACAGCCAGGAGGGCAGCGCCTTCATCCCGGCGCTGGAGGCCGACGACATCCCGTACATCGGCGGCTACGGGATCACCGAGGACGAGTACGAGAGCCTGATGTCCTTCCCGGTCAACGGCGGCCTGCCGGCGCTGCTGGCCGGCAGCGGGCGGCAGCTGGCGCAGACGTGCGAGCGTGTCACGCTGGTGCGGCCGGACTCGATCACCGGCGACCAGTTCCCGATCTTCCTCAACGAGGGGCTGGCCGCGGGCCACCGCAAGCCGGTGCGCGACCTGCTGACCAAGGACGACATGAGCGACTACACCGACATCGCCGGCCGGGCGGTCGGTGACGACAGCTCCTCGTCCTGCGTCTCGGCGGTGCTCGGCGACCACACCAGCACCTTCTTCGACGCCCTGCGCCGCTCCGGGGACGAGACGCCCCAGGTGCAGCTGTCCTCGGTGATCGGCAGCGTGCAGCAGTCGGTCGTGGACGCCAGCGGCGGGCCGGAGAGCCCGCTGGAGAACGCCCGCATCACCGACTGGTACCCGCCGGCCTCGGACCGGCGGTGGGACACCATGAAGGCGGTCATCAAGAAGTACGCCTTCGGCGACGACACCCTGGACGCCGCCGATCCGGGCGCAGAGACGACGTGGATCGCCTACGACGTGTTCACCCAGGTGGCCCGCCAGGTGGGCCGCAAGGGCCCGATCACCGCGGACACGGTCCGCCGGGCGCTCAACGCCACCTCGCGGCTGTCCACCGGCGGCCTGACGCCGGACCTCGGCTGGACGGACGCCAACATGCTCGCCATCCCCGACCACGCCCGGATGTCCAACCCGACGGTCGTCTACCAGGAGGTGCGCGACGGACGGCTGGTGCGGGCCCGGCCCGGCTTCGTGAACCTCACCACGACGCTCCGGCCGCCGTCCGACCCCGGGGTCCGCTGAGGCGGAGGCGGCGCGCCCACGCCCACGAGAGCGGCCGGGACGGGGCGGGCCCGCCGACGGTGACCGGCCGGGACGTCCCGGCTAGAGCTGGCTGTACTGGCGCTTGGTGAGCCCGTACTTGCCCGCGATGGTGTTCCAGAGCTTGACGGCCTTCTTCTTCTCCACGGTGGCCGTACCACTCTCCCGATCCCCGAGCTGGGTCTCCTGGGTGCCCCTGGCGTGTCCGCCCTTGCACACCTTGTGGTTGTTCTGCGCCTGGTTCGCCCAGTTCGCGTAGTGGGTGTCGGCGGCCGAGGACGCCTTCCACGCCTTGGTGAGGGCGTCGGTCAGCGCGCTGTGGTCGGGCAGCCTGTCGACGGAGAGGGCGGCGAGCTTGGTGACCAGGGTCTGCCGCTGGGAGGCGGCGGTCCGCAGGTCGGTCGCGGCTCCGGGCAGGTTGGCGCAGTTCTTGATCGACTCCACCGCGCTCACCACCGAGCTGCGGCTGGTGCCGCTGGTATTGAGCAGCGAGTCGAGGGCGACGGCCTGCTGCCTGGCGGGGTCGGCGGCGGTGCCGCCGGAGCCGGCGCTCGCGGTCGAGCCCGCGGACGGCGTGGCCGAGCCGGTGGCGGACGTGTTGTCGGCGCTGGCGCTGCCGCCGCTGTTGAGCAGGCCGCCGACCACCAGACCGGCCACCACGCAGCCGGCGACGACGATGCCGATCAGCACCTTCGGCGACATCTTGCGGCGGCCGCCGCCGTCACCACCGTCGTGCCCGTAGCCGTTGTCGTAGCCCTGGTCGTAGCCCTGCTCGTAGCCGCCGGGCTGCCGGCCGTACGGGGGCTGGCCGGCCTGGGCGTACGGCTGGCCGGGCTGCTGGCGGTCCGGCGGCTGGATGATGCGCGGGCGCATCGGCGCCGGGCTCGGCACGTCGTGGCGGAACAGGTGGTCGTAGTCGCTGTCGGGCTGCGAGGGCTGCTCGTAGCCGGCGTCCTGGTACCCGGCGCCGTAGGTGTCCCGGCCGCCGCCGAAGGACGGTCCGGAACCGTCGTACGACTGCTGCTCGAAGCCGCCCTGCTGCCCGAACCCGCCGGGCTGCTCGAACGCCCCGGGCTGGGGTGCGTAGCCGCCCTGCTGGTCGTAGCCGGGGCCGCCGTGCTGATCCTGGAACATCGACAGGGGCAGCGCCTGGGTGGCCTCCGCGGCGGCCGGTTCGGGCGCCTGCGGGGGTATCGGCGGCACCCCGCCGGGCTGCGGCGGCGCGGGGAAACCGGCGCCCGGGTCACCGGCAGGGTAGGGCGGCAGCATCTGGGTGGCGTCGGCCACCGGGACGGCCGGGGGCTGGTGCGGGGCCGGCGGCATCGCGCCCGGGTACGGCGGGAGCATCTGCGTGGCGTCGGCCGGCTCCGGCTGCTGGACGGGCGTGCCCCACGGGGTGCCCGCGGCCGGCTGGACGTGCTCCCCGTACACCGGCTGCTGCTGCCCCGAGGGGAGTACGACGCCCCGGTACGCGTCCGGCGATTCCTCGCCAGGTCCGCTGCTGTGCATCGCCGCCCACTCCCGCCCTCTGTGTCCGTCCGTGGAACCGTCGGAACCTGCCGCAAAAGACGGAACCGTCGGACTACGCTACCGGGTTCGGCGGAAACCCGACCACGCGTCCGAACGCGTGAGCGCCACCTCACACCGGGGCGGGCGGCCCGCCCGCGGCGCGCGGCCCGGTGCCGCCGGGTCTGCCCAGCGCATTGACGGTGCCGTGGGGACGGGGTGTCGGTCCGGTAACGATTCGGTGCACCCCGCCTCCCAGCGGCCCCGTACCACTCCTCGTTTCCCCTCAGGCCGCCTCCCGTTCGCTCAGCCGGGCCTCGAACTCCCGCACCGCGGGCTCCCGGGCGTAGGGCTCCAGCCGGCGGCGGAAGTCGTCCAGGTACTCCACGCCGCGGTCGGAGCGCAGACCCGACAGCAGGACGACGGCCTCGCCTGCGGTGTGGCAGCCCTGCTCCACCTCGCGCTGACGCACCTGGGCGTCGGCGAGCAGCAGCAGGTCGATGGCCCGCCGGCGGGTGCGGGTGCGGGGGTGCAGGGCCAGCGCCTCCTCGGCGCGGCCGGCGGCGGACTCGGACTGACCCAGGTCCCGGTGGCAGTGGGCGAGTTCGTCGGCGAGGTAGGCGCGGTCGAAGTGGGCGATCCAGGCCGGGTCCTCCTCCGGCCGCGACCGCTCCATGGCGTCGAGGGCGAGCCCGGCCACGGTGGAGAAGGCGCGGCCGTCGCCCAGCAGTGCGTGGCCGCGCGCCTCGGCGGCGTAGAACATCGCCTCGGCGGTGGCGGTGACCTGACCGCGGGCTCCTTCCTGGGCGGCGCGGGCGAGTTGGGCGATCTCGCGGGGGTTGCCGAGCGAGGCGGCGAGGTGGCTCATGCTCGCGGCGAGGATGTAGCCGCCGTAGGCGCGGTCGCCGCCGGCCTGGGCCATCCGCAGCGCCTGGATGTAGTAGCGCTGGGCGAGGCCGGGTTGGCCGGTGTCCACCGCCATGTAGCCGGCCAGTTCGGTCAACCGCGCGACGGCGGAGAACAGTTCGCGGCCCACCGCCTCCCGGTAGCTGCCGGCGAGCAGGCCGGAGACGACGCTGTTGAGGTAGTGGACGACCACCGGGCGGATGTGGCCGCTGCCGAAGCGGTGGTCGAGGTCGGTGAGCGCCTGGGTGGTGGCGCGGACCGCATCCACGTCCGAAGCGCCCACCCTGGCCCCGCCGTTGCGGGCCACGCCCTGGTCGGGGCGGGTGATCAGCCAGTCCCGGCTGGGCTCGACCAGCGCGGAGGCGGCCACCGTGGAGCCGGTCAGGAAGTCGCGCCGGCCGACGTCGCTGCGCCACAACTCGCAGACCTGCTCGATGGCGCCGAGCACGGTGGGCGCGAAGGTCAGACCGATGCCGGTGGCGAGGTTGCGGCCGTCGGCCATGCCGATCTCGTCCATGGACACCGCGCGGCCCAACTTGCGGCCCAGCGCCTCGGCGACGACGGCCGGGGCCCGGCCGCGCGGCTGCTGCCCGCGCAGCCAGCGCGCCACCGACGTCTTGTCGTAGCGCAGGTCCAGGCCGTGCTCGGCACCGCACATGTTGACCCGGCGGGCCAGACCGGCGTTGGAGCAGCCCGCTTCCTGGATGAGCGCCTGGAGCCGTTCGTTGGGCTGGCGCGCCACAAGCGGCCGTGCGGCCATCGGTCCCCCTCCTCGTCCTCGTGGTCGTTCCTTCCCGTGCCGCGACGGGAAAACCGCGACATGACGGCGATTCACCCGAACCAGGCGGTTGCGGCACGAAGGGCCGGTACGCCCGACCCGTCCCTTTGCCTACCCGGATCCAGGGGGCCATGCCCGCACGCGCCCCCGGGAGTGCATCCGTGCGCCCGGCGTGGCACACGGGGCGCGCGCCCGTAACTCCGGCTGGGGTGGACAGTTGTGCAGCGCGTGGAAGACACCTTGGCGGTTGCGCGCCCGCTCGTCGGCCCGCAACTGCTCGACGCGGCGCTCGGTTACACGCAGGACCGGCACTGGGAGGTGCTGCCCGGCGCGTGGCTGGAGATGGACCCGGGGGGCGCCCCGCGCTGCTCGTGCGCCGCGCCCGGCTGCCCGGCCCCCGGTGCCCATCCGACCCGCGCCGACTGGGCCGCGCAGGCCAGCGGCAGCGCGATGGTGGTGCGCCGGATGTGGCAGAAGCAGCCGCGCGCCTCGGTGCTGCTGCCCACCGGGCGGACCTTCGACGGGATCGACGTCTCGGAGAGCGCCGGCTTCCACGCGCTGGCCCGCATGGAGCGGATGGGCGTGCCGGTGGGGCCGGTGGCGTCGACCGCGGCCCGCCGGATGGTCTTCCTCGTCCTGCCGGGCGCCGCCGCAAAGGTGCCCGGCCAGCTGCGCGGACTGGGCACCCCGCCGGACTCGCTGGACCTGGTGGTGCGGGCCGAGGGCGACTGGATCGTGGCGCCGCCGACGCGGACGGGGTCCGGGGGCTGCGCGCAGTGGGCGCGGCGGCCCACCGAGGTCAACCGCTGGCTGCCGGACGCCGGGGAGTTGCTCAGCGCGCTCGCGTACGCCTGCGGGCGGGAGGCCGCGGAGGCCCGCGCGAACCGCTGACGGCGGCCCGTCGCCCCGTCGGCGTACCGACCGCGCACTCTTCCGCAGCGTCGCCCGTCCGTCACTGTCAGTGGTCACCACTACAGTGGCGGGCGTACGGGATCACGCCGGCCGAGCGACCGGCGGAAGGGCACACGGGGGCGCACGGGGAGGCACCGGCGATGGGCGAGGCGCGGGAATCGGCGACGGAGGACGGCGGGCGCGCGTCCGCGGACGGCGGCGGGTCCGGCACGGGCGGTGACGGCCGGCCGCCCGCGGTGCGGGTGCACCGGCTGTGGAAGCGCTTCGGTGAGCAGGTGGCCGTGGCCGGCATCGACCTGGAGCTGCCGCCGGGCCGCTTCATCGGCCTGGTGGGTCCCAACGGGGCGGGGAAGACCACCACGTTGTCGATGGTGACGGGCCTGCTGCGGCCGGACGAGGGCCTGGTGCAGGTCGTCGGGCCGCGACGTGTGGTCCGACCCGGTGGGCGTGAAGGCCCGGATCGGGGTGCTGCCGGAGGGGCTGCGGCTGTTCGAGCGGCTGTCCGGGCGCGAACTGCTCACCTACACCGGCCGGTTGCGCGGCCTGCCGGCGGCGGAGGTGGACCAGCGAGCGACGCAGCTGCTGGACGTGCTGGACCTGACCGGTTCGCAGCACAAGCTCGTCGTCGACTACTCCACGGGCATGCGCAAGAAGACCGGCCTGGCCGCGGCGCTGCTGCACAACCCGGAAGTCCTCTTCCTGGACGAGCCGTTCGAGGGGGTCGACCCGGTCTCGGCGCAGGTCATCCGCGGGGTGCTGGAGCGCTACACGGCCAGCGGCGGCACGGTGGTCTTCTCCTCGCACGTGATGGAGCTGGTGGAGAGCCTGTGCGACTGGGTCGCGGTGATGGCCGCGGGCCGCATCGTCGCCCACGGCCCGCTGGAGCGGGTGCGCGGCGGGGCCGCCTCGCTCCAGGACGCCTTCCTGTCCCTGGTGGGCGCCGACCGCCGGGCCGGCGAGGGCCTGGACTGGCTGGGCGGGGGCGCGCGGTGAGCGCCGCGCGGGCGGCCGTCGCGGGTCGGGCGGCCGAAGCGGGTCCGGTGCCCTCGGTGACGGGCACCTTCGTGCGCCTGAAGCTCTCCGTGCTGCGCAACGGGGTGCGGCAGTCCCGCGGCCGCACCGCGGGCTGGCTGGTCGGCGTGACGCTCGCGCTGCTCTGCGCGGTGGCCGACGGCCTCGGCATGGTCGCCCTGCGGCACAGCGAGTACGCGCCGGCGGGCGCGGTGACCATGGCCGCGGTGCTGGGGCTGGGCTGGACGGTGATGCCGCTGTTCTTCTTCGGCGGCGACGACACCCTGGACCCGACCCGGCTGGCGATGCTCCCGCTGCGCCCCCGCCCGCTGGTGACCGCGCTGCTGGTCTCCTCCCTGGTCGGGGTCGGCCCGCTGTTCACCCTGGTGATCGCGGTCGGCAGCGTGGCGGCGGTGGCGCACGGTCCGGCGGCGGTGGTCGTCGCGGTGCCGGCGGTGGCGCTGCTGCTCGTCACGTGCGTGGCCGTGTCACGGGCGGTCGCGGCGGCCAACACCCGGCTGCTGACCAGCCGCAAGGGCCGCGACCTGGCCCTGCTCAGCGGTGTGTTCATCGCGGTGGGCGCCCAACTGCTGAACCTGGGCCTGAGTTCGCTGTCCTCGCACCACGGGCTGCACCGGGTCACCTCGGTCGCCTCGGTGCTGCGCTGGCTCCCGCCGGCGCCCGCCGTCGACGCGGTGCGGTCGGTCTCGCGCGGCGCGTACGGCCTGGCCGCGGCCCAACTGGCCCTCAGCGCCGTGGTGGTGGCGCTGGTGCTGCGCTGGTGGCACGGCATCCTGACCCGGCTGATGACGTCGCCGGACTCCTCCACCCTCCAGGCGGGCACGCCCGAGAGCGTGCCCGGCAGGGGCGCCTCGGGCCGCTCGCCGCTCGCGCGGCTGCTGCCGGAGCGGTTCGCGCTGAGCCGGGCGGGCACCGTCATGGAGCGGCAGTTCCGCTACGTGGCGCGGGATCCGCGGCTGCGGGCGTCGTGGGTGACGGGGCTCGCGGTGGGCCTGCTGTTGCCGCTGGTGGCGACGGTCCAGCACGGGTCGGTCTACCAGTGCCTGTGGACGGCGGGGCTGCTGGGCATGCAGATGTTCAACCAGTTCGGTCTGGACACCTCGGCGTTCTGGACGGTCGCGGCCACCATCGCCACCCGGCGGGACGCGGAGCTCGAACTGCGCGGCCGGGCGCTGATGCTGGGCGCGGTCGCGCTGCCGTACGTCACGGTCGTCACCGTGGCCACGGCGCTGCTGCTGCACCGCACGGACGTGCTGCCGGAGGTGCTCGGCATGGCCTTCGCCTTCCTGGGCGCGCTGATATGCACGGGCGCCTTCGCGAGCGTGCGCTTCCCGTACGCCGTGTCGCAGGACAGCCCGTTCGGCAACGCGGCGCCGGGCAACGGGCCGCTGGTGATGGCCAACGTCTTCGGCGGCACCCTGTGCGGCGCCGCGCTGATCCTGCCGGTGGTGGTGCTGGACGTGGCGCTGCACCTGGCCGGCGGGCGCGCCCTGCTGTGGACGGTGCTGCCGGTCGGCCTCGCCTACGGCTTCGCGGTGGCGGCGGCGGGGCTGCGGCTGACCGCGCCCCGCCTGCTGGCGCGGCTGCCGGAGATCCTCAGCGCCGTCGCCAAGGGATGAGCCCGGGCTCGGTCAGCCAGCCGAGCAGGGCGAGCACGGGCAGCGTGGCGCCGAGGGCGGCCACCGCCGTCCAGCCGCCCGCGTGGAAGGCGTACGAGCCCGCCTGCGAGCCGGCCGCGCCGCCGACGAAGAAGGTGGCCATGAAGGCGCTGTTGAGGCGGGACCTGGCGCCGGCGTCGAGCTGGTAGACCACGTGCTGGCCGAGCACCAGCGTGGTCTGGGCGGCGGCGTCCAGCAGCACGGCGGCGGCGCCGAGCGCGGTCACGTGGTGGCGCCCGGCGCCCGCGAGGGCGAAGGCCAGCGCGGCCACGGCGAAGGCGCCCGCGGTCATCGGCCGCCCGAGCCCGAGGTCGGCCCACCGCCCGGCGAGCGGCGCCACGAGGACCCCGCCCGCGCCGGCGAGCGCGAACAGGCCGACCTGCCACTGGTGGTAGCCGAAGGGCGGGGCGGTCAGGACGTAGGAGACGGTGGTCCAGAAGGCGGAGAACGCGCCGAACATCGCCGCCTGGTACAGCGCGCGGCGGCGCAGCGGCGGGTGCGTCCGCAGCAGCCGGACGGTCGAGCGCAGCAGCGCGCCGTAGGAGAGTTTGACGGCTCGGCCGGAGGGCGCGCGGCGGGGCAGCGAGCGGCGCAGCACCAGGGTGAGGACGGTCATCAGGACGGCCGAGGTGAGGTAGACCACGCGCCAGCCGGCCGCGCCCGCGAGCAGGCTGCCGAAGGTGCGCGAGAGCAGGATGCCGGTGAGCAGCCCGCTCATCACCTGGCCGACGACCCGGCCGCGGGTGCGGTCCGGCGCCAGGTCGGCGGCGAAGGGCACGAGGATCTGCGCGACGACCAGGGTGGCGCCCGACACCAACGACGCGGCCAGCAGCACCGGGAAGTCCGGCGCGGTGCCGCCGGCCACGAGGGCGACGACGGTGGCGGTGAGCAGCACCGTGGCCAGGCGGCGCGTCTCCACGAAGTCGCCGAGCGGCACGAGGAGGAGCAGGCCGAGGGCGTAGCCGAGCTGGGTGGCGGTGATCAGGCCGCCGGCGGTGACGGCGGAGATGCCGAACGTGCCGCGCAGTTCGCTCAGCAGGGGCTGGGCGTAGTAGAGGTTGGCCACCGTCAGGCCGCAGGCCACGGCGAGCAGGACGATCAGCCGCCGGGGCGGGCCCTCCTCGGCGGGGTGCGAGGGTACGGTGAGCGGCTCGTTCCCGGGTGCCCCCAGCCGCCGGACGGGTTCCGCGCTCTGCGCCATCACAACCTCGTTGAATCGTCAATTACACCATGCGACGCTATCACCCCTCCACTCAACGGTGTTGCGGCGCCGGTGTGAAGAACGCCTCCTCGCGCGCGGGCCCGTGACGCTCCGGACGAACGTCCCCGGCGGCCTTCCCGGCCTCCGGTACAGGTCCACCCGGCCTCCGGCACGGGCCCGCCCGCACCCAGGCACAGGTCCGCCCCCGCCTCGCGACTGCGGGACGGGGGCGGAACCGGCGAACCGGAGGGCGCGGAAGTCCGCGCCGAAGGCGGTCAGTTGGCGATGCTGCCGCGCCACGTGGGCAGGAACTCGTCCAGGAGCGCCTCGACGCGCGGCGGCAGGCCCCGGGCCGGGCCGTTGACCTCGTGGCTGCGCGCGACGAGGAAGTTCGCCGCCGCCTCCAGCCGGGCCGGGTCCCCCGTCGCGTGCGTGGCGCGCAGGTACGCCAGCCACAGCCGCTCGTCGGCGCCGGAGACCGCCATCCCGGTCTCGACCGCCGCCACCGCCGCCTTCGGCTTGTTCGCCTCCAGGTGCAGCGCGGACAGCGCGAGCGCGATCTCGGCGACCAGCACCGGGTGCTGGGCGTCGACGATCTCGTGGCTGAGCCAGCCGTAGCGGCCCGGCGCCCGGTCCTCGAACAGCCGCCCGCGGGCCAGCGACAGCGCGTCCGTGAGCAGCCGCCGCCGCGCCGCCGGGTCGCCGGCCGCCTTGCCCTCGGTCGCCTCGTGCTGCAGCGTCTGGAGCACGTCCCAGTCGGAGACGACCGACGTGGCCAGCACGATCCGGCCGGTGGAGTCGAGGGTGAGCCGCTCCCCGCCGTCGGGGTCGGTGCCCAGCCAGTCCCGCAGCCGGGCGATCAGCGCGTCCCGGACGTCCTCGGTCACCCCGCGCGGCCACAGCGCCGAGGCCAGCACCCGCGGGTGCACGCCCTCGCGGTGCAGGAGCAGCAGGGCCAGCGCCTCGTGCAGCAGCGCGCTGCGCTCGGCGCTCGGCGCGTCCACGCCGACGACCTCGAACGGGCCGAGCAGCCGCGCGTACACCCCGGGACGGCCCTGGTCGGACAGGTCCACCAGGAACGGCGGCGCGTCCGGGCCCGGACCGTCGTCCCCGGCCTCGGCGAACAGCTGCAGCACCGCCTCGTACTGCGCCCGCGGCAGCATCTGCGCCTCCAGGTCCAGCCCGAGCAGCGGCGCGAGCAGCCGGCCCTCCGCGGTGACCTCCAGCTCCCAGGCGGCGCCCGGCAGTTCGCCGCGCCCGGCGGCGACCAGGTAGCCGATGCCCAGCCGTCCGGCGTCGGCGGCCAGTTCGGACAACCGCTGTGCCTCCTCCTCGGTGGGCGCGGTGGCCAGCAGCACCAGGTGCGGGGCCCACTGCGTGTGCTGGGCACGGCCGGTGCGGCCGGTGAGCACGCTGTCCTGGCCGGCCGTGCGCAGGGCGCCGGCCCGCTGCACGGTCTCGGCGGCCATGATCTCCACGACCTCGGGCACGGTCGCGATGTGCCGGACCCGGGCCGGGGCCAGCGCGGTGAGGTCCTCGGCGAAGCCGACGAGGGTCACCGTCATCCGGTCCGACCAGCCGTTGGTGGCCAGTTCGGCGGCCACCGAGGAGAGCACCGCCTCGCGGTCGCCCCGCGCGCCGGCCAGCGCCACGATGCCGGGCACCGCTTCGAGGTTGAGCAGCAGCCGGGCCCCGTCGAGGGTGCCCAGCACCACCAGGCCCGGGTAGGGCGCGGTGGCGGACACGTCCGCGTCCTCGGCCAGGTCGGCGCGCTCCAGCTGCCAGAAGGTCTCGTCCTGGCCCAGCCGCCACGGCTGCGGCGGCTCGCCCTCCGGCCAGGCCAGCTGGAGGTGCAGCGACTGCTCGGTGAGCCAGGCCGCGTACACCGTGGGCAGCTTGCGGTCCTCGGCGTCCAGCCGCGCGGACAGCGAGCGCAGCGCCCGGTCCAGGAAGGACACCGCGTCCTGGTCCGCGCCGATCCGCAGCGCGTCGGCCACGTCGGCCTGCGGCCCGGTGGGGGTGCGCGGGGTGCGCAGCGCCCCGGCGGTCAGCGACTGCCACAGCGCGGTGCGCCGGCGCCGGCCCAGCGCCGCCAGCAGGCCCGCGGCCAGCAGCGGGGCGGCGATCAGCGCCTCGGCCAGGTCGAAGCCGTGGGAGTGCGAGACCGCGTGCATCGACTCGGCCGCGCCGCCGGCCACGTGCCCGCCGCCCGCGCCTCCGCCGCTGCCGCCCTGGTCGGCGGCCGGGGTCTGGGCCTGCGCGTGGGCACCCTCGGCGGCGGTGTCCTCGGCTCCGCCGTGCTGGGCGTAGTGCTGGATGTCGGGGGCGACGTGCGGGGCGGCCACGGGCATCTCGACGAGTTCGCCGCCGGTCGCGTCGGCGGGCATCTCCATCACCCAGCCGGGCCGGATCAGGCTGGCCTGCGACAGCCGTGAACCGTCGGGCTGCACCCGGTCCTTGTTGAGCTCGTAGATCTCCTTGTACCGGCGGCCGTCGCCGAGGTGGCGCTGCGCTATCTCCCAGAGCGAGTCGTGGTGGCGGCCCTCGGGCGGGTTGATCCGGTAGAACTTCGTCGCCTTCTGCGCGGTGTGCCCGGAGCCGCCCCGCGCGTCGGCCGTCTGCTGCCGGGCGGCCTGCTGCCGCGCGGCCGAGCCGGTCTGGTGGGCGCCGGCGTGCTGCTGGCCGGGGGTC
This sequence comes from uncultured Actinomycetota bacterium, assembly GCA_963756705.1. Lineage (GTDB taxonomy): Bacteria > Actinomycetota > Actinomycetes > Streptomycetales > Streptomycetaceae > Actinacidiphila. The sequence continues at coordinate 1,100,154 of CAVWOS010000016.1, forward strand.
TGCTGGGCGGTCGCGGCCACGCCGGGCCGGGCCTGGTTCTCCATCTGGTGCTGCTGGCCGAGCTGGGACAGGCCGGGGATCAGGCCCGCGGTGCTCACGCCGACCAGCAGCAGCGCGGCGATCAGCTGCCGGGCCAGCAGCTGGCTCGCGCCGGAGCCGGGCACCCGGGTCGGCATCCCGACGCCGGAGATCGCCGCTTTGGCCTCCACCAGCACGCACGCGGTGAACTGCGCCCAGGCCAGCCACACCACCACGGCGAGGGTGTTGAGGAACGTCTCCGAGGTGATCGGCTGCTGGAGCAGGTCGGAGTCGAAGTGGTGCGGGAAGGGCGAGCCGATGAAGTACAGCAGCGCGCCGGGCACGCCGACCACCAGCACGGCCAGGGCCAGGAAGGCGCCGAAGGCCCGTACGAGATCGCCGAACGACCGCCGCCTGCGCGGCGGCTGCCCGGCCGGTCCACCCTGCTGGGCGTGGCTACGTCCCGTGGCGGTCGTGCGTGCCATGGCTGCTTCCTCTGCCTTCGGTGGTACGGGGCCTGGTCTGGGGTCGTGGGTCAGCGGGTCACCGATACGGCGGCGGCGGTTCCGTGCACCACGATGCTGTGCTTGTAGAAGAAGCCGGTGAGGATGGGTTCGTAGGTGAGCTGCACCGTCACCGCCACCCGGTCCGGCTGGGCCGAGGTGCAGTACGAGTGCGCGACGTCGGCGACCGACAGCCCGGAGCGCCGCGCGAACTCCTTGACCCGGCCGGTGCAGCCGTCGGTGATGATGACCGCCTGGGTGCCGCTCGGCGCGTCGCGCAGCGCCTCGATGTCGATGTTCTGCGCGGCGTAGCGGGCGGCCTGTTCGGCGATGTCGGCGGCGCGCTCCCGCTTGGAGATCGACAGCCCGCCGTCCACCACGAAGGCGGCCAGCGCCATGAACACCAGCGCGAAGATCAGCACGGCGGCCGCGCCCGATCCGCGGTCGTCCCGCAGACGTACCGGCGGATGGGCCCGCAGATGGGCCCGCAGTCGGGAAGCCCGGAGGCGTACGGCGGCCATCAGTTGCCCGCCCGGCGGTAGGGGTCGAGCGGTGAGGACGCCGACGAGGTGATGGTCCGGTGCAGGTCCAGGCCGCGGATGGTGCAGCTGACCTGCACCGTGAACAGCGTGTCCGCCTTGAAGCCCGCGCTGGTCTGGCTGACGTTCAGCGTGCCGCCGACGCAGGTGTCGTCGAGGTCGGCCTGGGCGGCCGAGGTCGCCTGCTCCATCGCGGAGCTCTGGGTGCGCTGGAGGGAGCCCGCGCGGGCCGCGTCGCGCGCGGCGCCGTCCACCGCGCCCCGGCCGTCGACGAGTTGGCCGAAGCCGACCAGCACCAGGATGAACATGATGATGACGGGCGCGAGGATGACCACCTCGATGGTGGAGATGCCGCGGTCGTCGATCCCGCAGCCCCCGCGCCCCCCGCCGTCCGGGGCCTGCGGCCCTGACCTGATCCGCATCGCGTCAGCCTCCGAAGTCCGGTACGAAGCGCTCGATCGGACCCTGCGAGACCTCGTTCACCGTGAACTTCATCCCCGGGAAGACCGACGGGACCTTGCCCGTGACGCGGACCTGCACCGTGGTCGCGTCGGTCTGCCGGGCCCGGACCTTCGGGCTGTCCAGCAGGTTGGGCCCGAGCTGGCGGATGTAGTCGCTCGCCGTGCCGGTGGCCTTGTCCGACCAGCCGGACGGATCGGCGTCGGCGTCGTCGCGGGCCTTGCGGGCGCCGGCCTGCGCCGCGGCCTGGGCCACGTGGTCGGCGAAGAAGTACATCCCGAACTGCACGGTGGCGAAGATCATGAAGAACAGCACGGGGGTGAGGAACACGAACTCGATCGCGGTCATGCCGCGGTCGCCGCCGGTCCGCGCCCCCGCGCGGCCGGCCCGGCACGTCGCCGCCGCGCCGCCCACACCGCTGTCGCCGCGCGCGGCGTCCAGCCCGCGGCGTACCGCACGGCGCAGCCCCTGGCTCGTCCCTCTCATGTGATCAGCGCCCCCGCGTCCGGTGTCAGCAGTTGGCGGAGTCGCCGTTGGCACTGGAGATGCAGTTCTTGACGTCGTTGGACTTCTGCGACAGCGCCTGCTTGATCGCGTAGCCGACGAAGGCGACGATGCCCACGACGATCGCGGAGATGACCACCCACTCCACGGCGGAGGCGCCGCGCGACAGATCCTCCCTGCGCAGCCGGTCGATCCGGCCGCGGAGGTAGACCACCGCGAAATTGAGTGTCGGGTCGTTGATCTGGAAGCGGTTCACGGCGTGAGTCCTCTCGGTCGGCAGTTCTCGTTGCGACGACTGAACAACGGCGGAGACGGCGGGAGACGGCGAAATCGTCGGGACGGGTCGGGAACGGGCAGGGACGGCGGGAAGCGGATCAGACCTGGAACACGCGCATGGCCGCGGGGAAGATCAGGAAGACCAGGAAGCCGGCGGCCAGCAGGAGTTGGGCCACCAGCATGGACTGGGACTGCTGGCCGGCCTCGCCCTCGATCTCCGCCAGCTCCCGGTGCCGCATCGTCTCGGCGCGCGAGGCGAGCGACTCGCGGACCTTCGCGCCGTCGTCGGCCACCAGGGCGAGGGTGACGCCGAGGTCCTGGAGTTCCTCGACACCGAGGTCGGTGCCGAGCTGGCCGAGCGCCACCCACTGGCTGGTGCCGGTGATCCGGGCGTCGGCCAGGCAGTTGCGGATCCGCATCAGCGCCCAGCCGTCGCTGATCTCGGCGGCGGCCATCAGCGCCTCGGGCAGACCGCGCCCGCCGGCCAGGTTCATCGACACCAGGTCGAGGTAGGCGCCGACCACCCGGCGCAGGTCCTTGCGCTTCTCGGCGGCGTCGCGCCGCACTTCGAGGTCGGGCAGCAGGAAGAACACCACCGCGAAGACCAGCGCCAGCCACACCGGGATGATCGGGTTGAGGCCGAAGCCGACCTCCCAGACCACCGCGAAGAGGAACGGCCCGAAGACCAGCCCGGCCGCGGCCAGCATCAGCTTGGTGGCCAGGAACGCTTCCCAACTGCGGTCCAGCACCGCCAGGTCGGCGCGCAGCGAGCGCATCTCCCAGCCCTGCTGGCGGTAGAAATCCGCGATCCGCTCGCCGATCCGGCCGCGCACGTCATGGGCGCCGCCGGTGCCCGAGGCACCGCTGGTGGCGCCGGTGGCCCGCAGCGCGTCGATCTGCGCGATGGTGGACACCGCGCTGCGCCGGGTCGGGGTCAGCGCCCGGACCAGGGCGAAGACGCCGACGCCGACCAGGCCGCCGGCCAGGCAGGTGAAGAGGATGAAGTTCATCGGGCGGCCCCCTGTCCCGGTACGGCCGACTGGCCGGCTGCGTGCGCGGGCCCGTGCCCGGCCGAGGTGCCCTGCACCCCGTAGCCCGGCAGCCCCTGCGGTACCCCGTGCCCGGGCGCGGGGAACTGGCCGGCGGCGGGCTGTTGAACGGTCCGCTCGGGCGCGTGCACCAGGAAGCGGTCGGGCGTCTCGATCTTGGACAGCTTGCGCAGCCACCAGAAGCCGGCCGCGAACAGCAGGCACACCACGCCCAGCACGAGCTGGCCGACCACGGTCCCGTACGGCTTGACGAAGCCGCGGTTGAAGATGGCCAGGCCCAGCACGAACACGACCGAGACCACCACGACGATCTGCACGCTGCGCCGGGTGCTGGCCCGCTGGGCCATCACGCGCTGGCGCATGTCCACCTCCTCGCGGGCCGACTTGGCCAGCGCGCCGAGCACCTCGCGCAGACCTGGGCCGCGCAGGCGGGCGTTGAGGATGAGCGCGGCGATGATGATGTCCGCGGAGGCGTCGTTGATCTCGTCGGCGAGGTGCTGGAGCGCCTCCGGCAGCGGCCAGCGGGCCCGCAACCGGTCGACCAGCGCGTCGAGATGGACCCGCAGCGCCGGGGAGGCGGCCCGGGCCGAGGCCGGGATGGCCTGCTCCAGGCCGACCGCGCCGGCGATGGTGTCGCGCAGCGACTCCGTCCAACTCGCCAGCGCCTCCACGCGCTTCATCGCCGCCCGCTCGTCCGCGGCGCCGCCGAACAGCCGGTCCCAGATGAAGACCAGGACCGCGGTGGCCGCGCCGAGCACGACCCAGCGGGTCAGGGCGAGCACCACCAGGCCGGCCACGGCGGCCAGCGAGCCGCGCTGGGTGAGGAAGCGGGCCAGCTCCGAGGCGCGGTCGCCGGGCGTCTGCCCGGCCCGCACCGGCTTGGGCGCCCATCCGCGGAGCGCGACGACGAACAGCGCGATACCGCCGCCCACCACCGCGCCGCCGAGCAGCGCGTACATCACGGTCAGGGAGAAGATCCCGGACATCACCGCCACACCCCCGTGGGCTGGTAGCCATGGGCGAGGAGTTCGTCGAGACAGGCGATCGGCGCGTGCGGCATCGCCACACCGTCCCCTGTGTCGGCGAAGACCTCGCTGGAAAGGACCCGGCCGTCCACGCCGTTCACCTCGCGGACGGAGGTGACGACACGCCGCAGGGTACCGCCGCGCTGGAAGTCGTTGCGACGCTCGATGAACACGACGAAGTCGATGGCGCCGGCCACCAGCATCTGCGACGCCTCGACCGGCAGCCGCTCCCGCGCCTGGAGGGCGTAGGTGGAGATGCGGTTGAAGACCTCGCCGGAGCTGTTGGCGTGGATGGTGGACAGCGAGCCGTCGTTGCCCTGCGACATCGCGTTGAGCATGGTGACGATCTCGTCGCCGAGCACCTCGCCGACGATGACCCGCGAGGGGTTCATGCGCAGCGAGCGCCGGACGAGTTCGGCCATGCCGATGGCGCCCAGCCCCTCGGAGTTGGGCAGCCGCTCCTCGAACGCCACCACGTTGGGGTGCAGGTCGGGGAACTGGTCGAGCCCCAGCTCCAGGGCGCGTTCCACGGTGATCAGCCGCTCGTAGGCCGGGATGACGTTGGCCAGCGAGCGCAGCAGCGTCGTCTTGCCCGCGTTGGTGGCCCCGGCGATCATCAGGTTCTTGCGGGCCAGCACCGCCGAGGCCAGGAAGGAGCCGACCTCCGGGGTGACCGTGTAGTTGCCGATCAGGTCGGCGAGGAAGACCTTGCCCATCCGCGCGCGGCGGATGGACAGCGCGGGCCGCCGGGTGACGTCCATGACGGCGGAGAGCCGGGAGCCGTCGGGCAGCCGCAGGTCCAGCTGCGGGTTGGCGGAGTCGAACGGCCGGGAGGACAGGCCGGAGTACGCGCCGAGCACCTGGATGAGTTCGACGAGTTCCTCGTCGGACTCCGCGACCGGGTCGACCTGGACCTCGCGGCCGTCGGAGTAGCCGACGAAGACCATGTCGCAGCCGTTGATGTCGATGTTCTCGACCTCGGGGTCGTCCAGCAGCGGCTGCAGCCGACCGACCCCGAAGAGCGCGGCGTGCACGGCCGCGGCGTACGCCTCCTCGGCCTGCGCGTCCGGGGGCGTGCGGCCTGTGGAGATCTCGGAGCGGGCGTAGTCCTCGAGGATCTGCGCGATGATCGCGCGGGCGAAGTGCCGCTCGTCCTCGGACGACATCGCCATCCGGTTCTCGGCCTGGTCCAGCCGGCGCTGCTCGGCGATGCGGTCGCCCGCCTGCTGGCGGAACCGCTTGACCAGCTGGTGGTCGATCTCGCTCATCGCAGGACCCCGTACCGCTGCGGTACGTCGGCGGTGATCTGGCGGGCGGAGCGGATGAGCAGGGACTTGTCCAGGCGGCCGCGGCGCCGGCCGCTGAGCATCTCGGCGCCGGCCGGGTCGTGCGCGAGCGTGCCCACCACCCGGGCGGAGATCTGCGAGGCCACCAGCATCTCGTTGACCTGCGCGGTCAGCCGGGCGCTCTCGCCGGTCTCGGCGATCAGCAGCACGCCGATCGGCGGGTAGCCGAGGGCGGCCGCGCCGCGCTGCGAACCGTGCAGCTTCGCCGACAGGGCGCCGGCCCGGTCGCGCACCCGGGCCAGCTGCTCCGGCGCCGTACGGCTGACCAGCAGCACCAGGGCGGCGTGCGGGAAGAGTTCGAGGGTCGGGGAGTCCGGGCCGATCCGGCCGCAGTCGGCGATGACGTCGGCCGCGCCGCTCTGCGACTGCGCGAGCATCGCGAAGGACTGCCCGAGCATGGGCCACAACCCGGTGAGCCCGGCGGCCTGTTCGGCACCGCCCAGGCCCACCAGGACGTCGAGTCCGCCGACCAGCGGCTGCGCGTGGTCCCACAACTGCTCGGCGGCCAGGCCGTGCCGGGCGGTGGCGGCCAGCGACAGCAGCCCGGAGTTGGGGTTGAGGACCCCGCCGTGCGCGCCCGTGGCGCGGTAGACGAGGTCGCCGCCGGCCGGGTCCGCCTCGGCCAGCAGCACGCGGCGCGGCCAGACGGCGGCGAGCGCGACGGCGGCCGTGGTGACGCCCGGCGAACCCTTGTCGGCGGCGATTGCGATCAGTGCCATGACGTCTTCTCGCCGATCGCTCAGTTCTTGGAGGGCACACGCACGAGCGCGACCTCGTTGGCGGAGGCGGCGATGGTCAGCTGTCCCGCGTCGGAGTTGTCGGCGAGCACGTTGATGGTGATGCTGCCGTCGCCGCCGAACGAGCTGTCGGAGGCGGAGGGGTTGGTCTCGACCACGAGGCTGTCGCTGATCAGGGTGTCGGCGGGGCCGGCCGTCCCGGAGTCGCCGGTGCCGGACGTGGAGGTGCCGGAGGAGTCCTTGACGTCGTTGCCCACCCGGTACGCGGCGACCGTGTCACCCGCGTGCAGCCCGATGGGGTACTGGCCCTCCTTGACGGAGATGCCGATCAGCGACTTGCCCGCCTGCTGCTCCGGGCCGCCCTTCTTGGTGATCATGTTGACCGACAGCACGGAGCCGGGCTCCAGGTTGGTCTTGGCGACGTAACCCGTCGTCAGGTCGCCGCGCTGGTTCCAGCGGATGAAGTCGACGCCGTCGACCTCCGAGATGTCCACCTCGGTGATCGCGCTCTCCGGAACGGGCTGGCCCGCGGCCACGTTCTGGGTGATCTCCACGACGGAGACCTTGTCGCCGGCGCGCAGCACCATCACGGTCGCGCCGAGCGCACCCAGCAGGATGAGCAGGACGGCCAGCGCGGCGAGCGCGGGCTTGCGCTCCCGCGGCGCCACGGGCAGCCGGTCCCCGCCGACCGGTGCGCCCAGCGTCGGTGCGGGAACGGACTGACGGCCACTGCCGCCGCCCGCAGCGGAACGTTCCCTGGTCCTCACGTCACTGCCCCCGTCGAGCCTGCGTGCCGCACAAGAAAGTGCCGCAGAAGAAATCGGCCGCGTGGGGAGAGATCGACGCGCTCCGGTCCGGCGTCGATCCACAGGCCGATGTCAAGTCACCGCACGCTACCAGCGCCGAACAAACGCCCTCAAGGCGCATCCCGTGACAACCCGCATACAGCTCTGCAACAGAACGACACGGGTTTCCGGACCGCTTTGCATCGCTCCCCCACGGCACGTGTGCCGCTCCCAGTATCGGGGAACGGGAGCGCGCTGCTCCACTCCCAGTCGTGAATGTTTGGGGAAGCAACCGCCGTTCCCCGGCGCGGTGGGCTCTTCACCGCCACGAGCGAACCCCGCGGCCGGACCGGGCCTCACCCGTGCGGTGCAGCGCCTCCTCATGACGAAGAGCTTCCGCGTTCAGCTGGTTGCGTCCTGCTTGCGGAGGCCGGCCGACGCGGAACTACTGCATGCGGTAGAGCTTCGCGTCGGTCGGAGTGACCTTCTCCGGGAGCTTCTTGATCTCCGCGTCGATGATCGGGATGAGCTTGGCCAGGAGTTGCTGGATGCGCTGGCGGCGACCGCTGACCTCCGTGCTCCAGGTGTCGGCGGCCGAGCCGACCCAGACCTTCTTGCCGCCCATGTCGGAACAGGTGGTCTTGAGCGTGTCGTTGAGCGTGCCCATCTCGCCCTGGAGCCGGGTCTTCAGGCTCTGCAGGTCCCTTATCGCCGGGTTGGGAACCGTCGCCTGCTGCTGAGGTGCTCCGCCGCCCATGTCTGTCCCCCGTGTGTCCGTACGTGTGCGGTTGTTGATCGTCGCTGTACGGCCATCATGCCACCGCTCGCCGCGGCCGGAGCCGATCCGTTCCCGTACCGGCACCGACTCTCCACCGGCTGCCCTGGGAGCGCATCCGCATCACCGATACCATCCACAGTCGATGTCGATCGCAGGGGAGCCGGTCATGCCGCACATGTCAGCATCGGTACGCACGCGCGCGTGGGCGCCCGCCGTGGCGCTCGTGCTCACCGCCGGCATCGGGGCGGCGGGATGCGGAGGCGGGGGCGGGCACGGTTCGAAGGGCGACCCGTCGACCACGGGGCCCCAGGGCCCCAAGGACGCGGTGCGGTTCGTGCTCGGCGGCGGCACGGGCGCGGCCGGCAGCCCGGGGACCGAGACGAAGGTCCCCGGTGTGCTGGAGGCGATGGCGGTCGGCGCGCACGGAACCGTCGCACTGTTCACCGCGGACGCCAAGGGCCTCGTGCTGTGGACCACGGACGCCGGGGGCGCCGCGAAGTCCGTCGCGCACCCGGTCACCGGGCTGCCGGCCGGCTCCCTGTACGCGCCCGCCGGCACCGTCGGCCACGTGGCGGGGCAGGCGGCCGCCGCCCCGGACGGCTCGTACTACCTGGCGCTGGGCCGGCAGGGCCTGTGGCACGTCGGCTCGGGCGGCGCGGCCCAGCGGGTCGTGGCGGGCGGCGCGAACGGGCCCGCGGTGCACCCGGACGGACCCGCGTCCTCCTTCACCGCCGACCAGGTACTCGGAGTGGCCGTCGGCGGCGACGGCGCCGTGTACTTCTCGGACTACCTCTCCTCGCCGTCCATCGGCTTCGTGCACAAGCTCTCCGGCGGCCAGGTGACCACCGTCGCCGGCAAGCAGGTCCGCACCCAGGCCGAGGCGGACGCCAAGGGCGCCGGCCCCACCGCGCTCGACCCGGCCGACGGCGCGCCCGCGCGCACGGTGGTGCTGGCTCGCCGCCCCAACGCCGGGGCGCTCGCCGTCAACGGCAAGACCTTGTACGTGAACACCGGCGACGCCCTCATCAGCGTCTCCGAGGCCGGGCTGGCCACCCCCGTGGTCGTCAACGCCCCGAAGGACCTCCAGCAGCCGAGCCTGCCGTACACCCCGTACGGCCGGAGCCTCACCGGGCAGCTGGCCACCCCCTACCAGGGCGACCCGAACCGCCCGGCGGGCATCGCCTACGACGACGTCAGCCAGGCGCTGTTCTTCTCCACCGGCGCCCCCGTCCCGGCCCTGAACGGCAAGGATCTGCACAGCGGCCTCGGTTCCGGCTTCGACTGGAAGGGCGACTTCACCGCCTCCCAGCGGGCGTACGCCACCGCCTCGCGCACCAATCAGTTCGTCGGCTACGACACCGAGGACGGGCAGCTCGCCGGCGTCCTCACCGACAGCTCCACCCTCGCGGTGTACGACGGCCACCTCTACGCCGCCAACGACACCTGCGGCGACGGGGCGCGGGCCTGCGACCCGGCGAAGACCGCCACCGCGGTCGTCCGCCGGGCCATCCCGTCGATGTGAGCTGAGGCGCTCCCGGCGGGGCCTCCCCCGCCGGGGAACGGGGCTCAGCTGTCGGGGATGTTCTGGAACTGCGTGCCCTGCGTGAAGCCCTTCTGCTCGACCACGTTGACGACCGCGGGGTCCTGCAGCCAGTTGTTGTAGGCCGTCCGCTGCCGGGGGCTCATCGAGTCGAGGTCCATCACCGTGTGGTCCTTGGTGAGGAAGTTGTCGGCCGGGTTCTTGATGTAGTCGGCCGGGTTGCCCGTATAGGTGTGGCCCTCCTTGTGGACCGGCGTCAGGGTCACGGGGTGGGTGATGTTCGTCGGGTCGTAGCCGTTGATCAGCTGGTCGTTGGCCAGGCGCCGGTACTCGTCCTCCCAGGACGTGTCGAGCTGCGCGGCGGAGATCTTCTTGTACTTGTCCGCCAGGTTGCCCGGCGCCTCCTCGGGCTTGACGCTGAGCTTGTCCTCGAGCCAGCCGGTGAGCAGGCTCTTCGCGCCGTCGGTGAGCATGCTGACCGCGTTGTCCTTGGCGCCGGTGGCGGCGGCCTCCCCGCCGTCGGTGACGACGGTGGCCGCGGTGTCGTAGGCACCCTCGATCAGCGCCTTGCGCGCGCTGTTCACGCCGTCCGCCCAGTCCTTGGCGTCGGTCTCGATCGACCCCTCGGCGTAGGTGAACGCGGTGCCGTACGCCTTCATCATCAGGCCGCGCTTCATGGACATGTAGTCCTGGGCGTGCTCGGGCCCGTTGGTCAGCACCCGGGTCTGGTCGATCTTGTTGCGGTACGCGTCGAAGAGCGCGCTCTCCTCGCCGGCGGCCTTCGGGTCGCGGGCGGACTCGTTGAGCAGCGCCTGCCACAGCGGGGCGCCCACTTCGAGGCCGGGGCGGTTGGGGTCCTGGCCGGCCACGAACGCCTTCTGGTCCCACTGCGACATCTTCGTGGTGAAGCCGCCCGCGGTGGCGTCGGCGCCGAAGAGCTTGTCGCCGGTCGGCGAGGTGATGCCGTACTCCATGTCGTTCCAGTACGCGGTGACCAGCTGCGAGTAGTAGTAGTCGACCGGGTCGAACGGGTGGAGCTTGCTCGAGTCGCCGTTCTGGTGGCGGTAGTTGTCCATCATGATGCGGGCGGTGAGCTGCTCGGCGAGCGGGCGGTTGGTCGTCTTCAGGTCGATCGTGCCGGCGTGCATCATCTTCACGAAGGCGTCCATCCGCGACTGCGGCTGGTTGAGCGGGTTCACCATGCCCGGGTAGATGATCTTCTGCATGGTGTCGTAGTTGTGGTCCATCCACTCACCCGACGCCTCGGGGTTGGTCCCGATGGCGCCGAAGAGCTGGGTGAGGTGGTCCTTGCCGAACTCGCCGTGGCCGGAGCCGCCGTTGAGGTACTGCGAGCCGCTCTTGTTGGGGTCGTTGGACCACACCCGGTCGCCGAGCGCGACCAGGAAGTCCTTGTCCTGCGAACCGCCCGGCAGCAGCGCGGTGATGTAGTCCGACCGGAAGGTCTTGGTCATCGGGTTCTGGAAGTTGTCGAACCACTTGTTCCAACTGGCCTGCTTCTGCTGGGCGGTCTGCCCCTCGAAGGCGACCTTCGTGTACGTGCCGAAGGTCTTGGCGAGTACGTCGCGGTCGTGGTCGACCTGGTCGGGGTGGTCCCCGTAGCGGCCGTACATGTTCTCGTCGGCCATGTCGTTGGTCATCATCATGAGCCGCTGCGGCCCGAGCTGGTTGTAGAACGCCTTGAGGTAGTCCGGGTCGTCGGCGTGGGCCTGGAGCGCGGCGAAGAGGTCCTCGGAGGGGTCGTCGCCGCCGTCGAGGGACTTGTTGAACTGGTCGGCGAGCGCCTTGCCGTCCTTCTGGGACTGGGCGGTGGTGCCGACCATGGACTCGTCGATGGAGACCAGGCCCTGGTGCCCGGGGTACGGCTTGTCCGCGGCTATCGCCAGGTGGTAGCGGCGGGTGAGCATCGGCATCTGGTCGTCCAACCAGCCGCAGATGCCGATCAGTTCGGTGAACGAGCCCGTGTCCAGGCCCTTGTTGGCGAACTCCGTCTTGTACGAGGACGCGCGACCCCTGAGGGTGTCCTTGTCGCTCTTGAAGGAATTCGTCATCTGCTGGAGCGCGTTGGCATCGATCCCTGAGAACTCGCCCACGTCGGCTGTCCCTCCCCGTTCCGTCCCCGTTGTGTTCGGTGCACGCCGCCGCGTCCCGGGGGAGCCGCCGCGTCACGGAAAAAAGGATGGCACAGCGCGCCCCAGCGGTTCCGTGCGCACCGCTCGCCCCTACGACGCCCTCACCGGATCCGCCCCGATACGCAGGAGGTGTCAGCAGGTGGAGGGCGTGTGGAGGGGCTTACCGGGGGTTTGCGGGGGCCGATAGCCTCGTGTGGATAGGTGGATGGGGGCCCCGGGCGGGCCCGACGGGGAGGGAACAACCCAATGCGCGTGACCGTGACGGTCGTACAACAGGGCGTGGACGCGGCCGCGCAGGACGTCCTGGTGAGCGGGGACGACTCCGCGACCGCGGAGGACGTCGCGCTGGCACTGTCCCGCGCGGGGGGCGCCGAGCAGGAGCCGGCCGGGCACGCGGGCGCCGTGGTGGTGCAGTTCCCGGGGCAGTACGCCGGCCATCCGCCGCCCGGCAAGCAGGCACGGGTGCCCACCGCGCCGGTGCTGTGGGCCGACGGCGTGCCGTGCGACCCGCAGGCCCCGGCCACCAGCGTGCTGCGCGACGGCATGCGGATCACCGTGGACGACTCCATCGGGCCGTTCATGCGCGCGGGCGAGCCGTCGGGCCGCTACGAGGTCCGGGTGTGCGCGGGACCGGGGGCCGGCCGGGTGGCCAGGCTCGCGGTCGGCTCGGCCACCATCGGCTCGGCCAAGGGCTGCACGATCACCGTGGGGGACCCGGCGATGCCCGCCACGGCCGCCCGGGTGTCGGTCGCGGCCGACGGGCGGGTCACCCTGTCCGGCGCGCCGGGCGCGGGACTGACGATGGAGAACGAGCCGGTCGACGGGGAGCGGCCGTGGCCGCTGCGGGCCCAGGTCAAGGCGGGCGACTCGGTGCTGGTGCTGGACGAGCCCAGCACGCCGGACGCGCACCTGTCGCCGATGGGCGAGGGCGGCCTGGCCTACAACCGGCCGCCGCGGCTGTCCTCGCTGCCGCCGCGGGCGCGGCTGTACGTGCCGCAGCAGCCCAAGCGCGGCGAGGGCGTCCGCTTCCAGATGCTCACCGCGATCGTGCCGCTGGCCTTCGGCCTGGCCATGTACTTCATGGTGCACCAGGTCTACATGCTGCTGTTCTGCCTGATGAGCCCGATCCTGCTGATCGGCCAGTGGGTCAGCGAGTCCCGCGAGGGCAAGCGCAAGGACCGCAGCGCCTCGAAGAACTACAAGACCGAACTCGCCGAGTACGAGCAGCAGTTGGAGACCGCACGGCTGTCGGACCAGCGCGAGCGCCGGGCCAACTACCCGGACGCCGCCGAGGTCCTGCTCTTCGCCACCGGCCCGCGGCGGCGGCTGTGGGAGCGCCGGATCACCGACCCGGACGCGATGCGGCTGCGCATCGGCGTCTCCGACCTGCCCGCCGACATCGAACTCCAGCCCCGGGGCCACACGACCGACGACACCCCGAAGCCGGTGCCGCCGCTGGTGCACGACGTGCCGGTGCCGCTGCCGTTCTCCGAACTGGGCGTGATCGGCGTGGCCGGCGCCCGGGAGCGGGCGCTGACCACCGCCCGCTGGATGGTGGCGCAGGCCGCGGTGCTGCACAGCCCGCGCGACCTGTCGATGGTGGTGCTGTCCTCCGCGCCGGACGCGGCCGCGTCGTGGGGCTGGGCGCACTGGCTGCCGCACCTGGCCCCCCAACAGGGCCAGGAGTGCGTGTCGTTGATGGGCACCGACGGGGAGTCCACCACCCGCCGGATCAACGAGCTGCTGCAGGAACTCGCCCGCCGCAAGGCGGAGTCGGCGGCCAACGGCGGCGCGGTCGGCCTGCGCCCGGACCCGTACGTGCTGCTGGTGCTGGACGGCGCCCGGGTGCTGCGCCGGATGCAGGGCGTGCCCCAACTGCTCCAGGAGGGCCCGCGGTTCGGCATGTTCGCGCTCTGCGTCGACGAGGACGAGCGGCTGCTGCCGGAGGAGGTGCGCCTCGCGGTGTGCTGGGCACCGCAGGCGGTCAGCCGGGTGTACCTGCGCGGCGGCGGGCTGGAGGCGCTGGGCGACGTGCTGGCGGACCAGGTCGGCCCCGACTGGTGCGAGCTGGTGGCCCGTTCGATGGCGCCGGTCCGCGACGTGAGCCGCGACGACGCCGACAGCGCGCTGCCGACGAGCGCCCGGCTGCTGGACCTGCTGGGCATGCCCGACCCGGCCGGCGCGCAGGTGGCGGGCGGCTGGCAGCGCGGCGGCTCGACCACCGCGGCGCCGATCGGCATCGGGGCGGACGGCACCTTCGTGCTCGACATCCGCAAGGACGGCCCGCACGCGCTGGTCGCGGGCACCACCGGCGCCGGCAAGTCGGAACTGCTGCAGACGATCATCGCCTCGCTGTCGGTCGCCAACCGGCCCGACGCCCTCAACTTCGTGCTCATCGACTACAAGGGCGGCAGCGCCTTCCAGGACTGCGCCCGCCTGCCGCACACCGTCGGCATGGTCAGCGACCTCGACGCGCACCTCACCGAGCGCGCGCTGGCCTCGCTGGCCGCCGAGTTGCACTACCGCGAGCACATCCTGTTCAACGCGGCCACCAAGGACATCGAGGACTACAACGACGCGCGGCGGCTCAAGCCCGAGTTGGAGCCGATGCCCCGACTGGTGCTGATCATCGACGAGTTCGCCTCGCTGGTCGCCGAACTGCCCGACTTCATCGCCGGGTTGGTCGACATCGCCCGACGGGGCCGTTCGCTGGGCGTGCACCTGGTGCTGGCCACGCAGCGCCCGGCCGGTGTGGTCAGCGCCGACATCCGCGCCAACACCAACCTGCGGATCGCGCTGCGGGTCACCGACGCCGAGGAGTCGCGGGACGTCATCGACGCACCCGACTCGGGGGCGATCGCCAAGTCCACCCCGGGCCGCGCGTACGTGCGATCCGGCGCCCAGTCGCTGGTGGGCGTGCAGTCGGCGCGCATCGGTGGCCGCCGGCCGGCGGTCGGCCAGGTCCGGGCCCGGGCGGACATCCGGGCGCTGGGCTGGTCGGCGCTGGGCCGGCCGGTGCCGCGCGGCCCGGAGGGCGACGCCGACGACGGCACGATGGTCACCGACCTGGCGGTGCTGGTGGACGCCGTCCGGGACGCCTCGGATCTGATGCGCTTCCCGGCGCCGCGCAAGCCGTGGCTGGACCCGCTGCCCGAGCACGTGGTCACCGCCGAACTGCCGGCCACCGGGACCTCTCCGACCGGGGACGTGCCGCCGGTGGCGTACGGCCTCACCGACCTGCCGGCGCAGCAGGCCCGGGCGCCGCTGGCGGTGGACCTGGTGCACGGCGAGCACGTGCTGATCGTCGGCGGCCCGCGCTCGGGCCGCTCGACCGCGCTGCGCACGCTGGCCGGCGCGCTGGCCCGCGAGACCTCGCCGCAGGACGTGCACGTGTACGCGATCGACTGCGGCGCGAACGCGCTGCTGCCGCTGGTGGCGCTGCCGCACTGCGGCGCCGTCGTCACCCGGGACCAGCCCGAGCGGCTGGCCCGGCTGCTGGACCGGCTGGCCACGGAGGTCTCCCGGCGGCAGCAACTGCTGGCGATGAAGGGCGCGTCCAGCGCGGCCGAGCAGCGGGCGATGGCGGCCACCCCGGAGGAGCGGCTGCCCTGGATGGTGCTGCTGCTGGACAACTGGGAGGGCTACACCTCCACGTTCGAGGCGTACGACTACGGCAAGCTGATCGACAGCGCCAGCCGGCTGTTCCGCGAGGGCGGTTCGGCCGGCCTGAAGGTGATCATGACGGCGGACCGCTCCGGCTTCAGCGGGGCGATCTCCTCGGTGTTCGCCGACAAGCTGGTGCTGCGGATGGCCGACCCGAACGACTACAGCATGGGCGGCCTCGCGCCGCGCGAGGTGCCCAAGAACATGCCGTCGGGGCGGGCGCTGCGGCCCACCGACCACGGTGTGCAGGAGAGCCAGGTGGCGCTGCTGGCGGCCGATCCGTCCGGCCAGGCGCAGGTGGAGGCGCTCCAGCAGATCGGGAGGGACGCGGCCGCGCGCTTCGGGCGGCTGCCGCGGCAGACCCGGCCGATGCGGGTGGACGCCCTGCCGCCGCGGATCACCGACGCCGAGGCGATGGCGCTGGAGCCGGACTTCACCGCGCCGTCCCCGCTGTGGGCGCTGGTCGGGGTGGGCGGCGACGAGCTCCAGCCGGTCGGCGTCGACCTCCAGGAGTCCGGCCCCGGCTTCGTGATCGCCGGCCCGCCGAAGTCCGGCCGGTCCACGACGCTGATGGCCGCGACCCGGTCGCTGATCCGGCGGGGCACTCCGGTGGTGCTCATCACCCCGCGCCGCTCGCCGTTGCGCGAGTGGGCCGACGAGCCGGGCGTGCTGGGCATGCTCGGCGCGGACGCGAGCGCGGAGGACCTGAACGAGCTGACCGCCCGGGCCCCCGGCGGGACCTTCGTGGTCGTGGTCGACGACGCCGAACTGCTCTACGACCAGCCGCTCGACGCGGCACTGGAGGAGGTCATCCGCTCCGGCATGGACGGGGACCACGGGCTGATCGCGGCGGGCGCCGCGGACTCGATGGGCTCGCAGTACCGCGGCTTCCTGGTGGAGTCGCGCCGCTCGCGCACGGGTCTGCTGCTGGCACCGCAGGGGGCCTCCGAGGGCGACCTGTTCAACGTGCGGCTGCCCCGCGACGCGGGCGGCGGCCCGGCCGGCCGCGGCCTGCTGATCCGCGGCGGCACGGTGACGCAGATCCAGGCGGTCGCGCTCGGCTGAGCCCGGAGCGGCCGCGGCCGCCGTGCCCCGCGCGGGTGCGGCGGCCGTCCCGTCGCAGGGAGACGCCGCAGGGTGGGCGGCGACAGGACTGAGCCATGGCACGCAAAAGGGCCGGGCGCCCGGGGAGTTCCCCGGGCCCGGCCCTTCGTCATACCTGCGCGGACCTGCGGGCCGCTGCCGGTACGGTCGTCAGCGGGTGGCGGCTTCGACGTTGTCCGCGTTCGTCTTGGCGGACTTCGAGGCGTCGTGCAGCGTCGTCACGAACTTGTCGAACGTCGGCTTGAGCTGCGACCACTCGTTGCGGAAGCGGTCGGCGGCCGGGCCCTTCCAGTAGCTGTCGCTGCTGTGGGTCGCGGTCTGCAGCCCGCTGATGAGCGTGCTCAGGTTGCCCGCCTGGGTGCTGAACTTGCTCGACAGGTCACGCAGTTGCTGAATGTCAGCACCGTGGATCGACATTAGGCATCCTCCCCGTTACTCAGGAACGTGCGGGCGCCTCGCCCGCCTCACGGACGCTAGCGTACGGCGCCCGGTATTGCAGCACTCCTCCGGGAACCCCTCACAGTTGTTGCGTAATACGGACAACTCAAAGACGTCGTGACGCGTCGGCCGCCCCGCGCACGGGTGTTGACGTGCTGCGATGCGGCCGAAGCAGACCTGCGGATTCCGCTTCCGGAGCCGTCGCGGACGGCCCGGGCGGCTCACGCACGGCGACCGCCGGACCGCCGGGGCCTCAACTGCTGGGCAGGCCGGTGCGCGTGAAGGTGTCGGTCGGACCGCCGGTCCACCGCACGGTGAGCGTCTTGCCGTCGGCGGTCAGCCGTCCATGCCCGGAGGTGCGCTCCTTGTCGCCGTCCATGCAGGTGAGGACGATGTCGACGCCGCCGTGCTCGGTGTAGCCGCCGCCGCACAGGTGAGCGCTCGTCAGCCCGGCCTTGCCCTTGCCGAGGACGAGTTGGACCTTGACGCCGTCCTCCATCGAGAGCCAGATGCCCTCAACGCCCTGGGTGGCACCCTGGGTGGAATCGGTGCTCTCCCCACCCCCGGTGGCCGTCGCGGACGTGCTCGCGGAGGGCGTGCCGGCGGACGGTGTGCCGACGTCGGTGGCGGTGGGCGCCCCGGTGGTGGACGGCGCCGCCGCGGTGGCCGTCGTGCGCGCGGTCGGCTCCTTCGTCGCCTCGTCGCCGCCGCCGCCGCACCCGCTCAGCACCACCGCGGCCGTGACGACCGCCGCCGCTGCCCCCGGGCGCGCCCATCCACGGGCGCACGCTCGACCCGGACTTCGCCAGTTGCCCCGATTGCGCACCGTCCACTCCCCCATCCCGCGGTCCATTACCACCGGACCGCAAGCTACCAGCAGGCAACCCGCCGACGCGCCGACCGAGCTTTCGCCGCGCACCGAGCGGCCCGGTCGCCCCCCGGTCACCACCTGGCCGCTCCCGGTCGGGCGCTCCCGCTCAGGCCGCGCCACCGCAGGCGGCGGACTTCTGCTCGGCGAGCGCCTCGGCCACGAAGCCCTCGACCACCTCGCTCCAGGCGTCGGGCTGCTCCCAGGGCGCGAGGTGCCCCGCGTCGGCGATCTCCGCGTACCGCCCGCGCGGCAGGACCCGGACCATCTCCTGCGCCTCGGCCCGGCCCAGCTCGCCGCCGGGTCCGCGCACCACCAGCGCGGGGCAGGGAACGGCCGCCAGCTCGTCCCAGTGCGCGTCACGTATCCACTGGTCGCGGGAGCGCAGTACGTGCTCGGGGGTGTGCAGGGGCCGCCAGCCGTCCTCGCCCTCGGCCATCACCTCGGCGAAGAACTCCCCCCGGGCCGGGCTGGGCGGATCGGCCCAGGCGTCCTCGGCGGCGAACCACTGCCGCACGTCGGCGAGGGTGGCGAAGGGCAGCGGCCACGTGCGCAGCCAGTCCGCCCACTCGCGCTGGCCGGCCTCGCCCAGCGCGGCGGCCCGCATGTCGCACAGGACGACCGCCGCCACCAGGTCGGGCCGGCGGGCGGCGCACTGCCAGGCGGTGAGGGCGCCCATGGCGTGGCCGACGAGCACGACCGGGGCCAGCCCGAGCTGCTCGATCGCCGCCAGTGCGTCCAGCGCGTAGGCCTCCGGGGTGTACGGGCCCTCGGGCTTGGCGCTGTGGCCGTGGCCGCGCTGGTCCAGCGCCAGGACGCGGTGGCGCGGGGAGAGCCGGCGGGCGGTGGGCGCCCAGTGCGAGGCGCGGCCCAGCAGCCCGTGCAGCATCAGGACGGCGGGCCGCCCCGATCCGCCGGCGGACGCCCGCCGGTCCGCTCCCAAGGCCGCCGCCGCATCCGCGCCCGCGCCCGCGTACTCCCAGGCCGTGAGCCGCAGCCCGTCGGCTCCGGCGACGTCGTACCGCTTGATCATGCGCCGCACCTCCTCCCCTGCCCCGCCCGTTCCGGTTCCGTCCCTTTCCCGAGGCCACGCTATCGAACTTCTATTCGAACACGGGGGATGCGCGCCCAACACCGCTCGTTCGAGTGACGGTGCTCAAGGATTGGCCGCCCGAGCCGAGGGGAGGACTTCTGCGGGACGCGGAGCGCAGGGGAAGCGAGCCGCGGGGAGGTCTCGGGAAGCTCGGGGTCCCGGGAACCTCCAGGGGGACACCCCGCCAGGGGCAGGGAGGGACAGGCCCCGGCGCCTTCACCAGGCGTCGGGGCCTCGAAGGATCAGGGGCGGGCCGGAGGCGGCGCGAGAAGGCGGCGCAGGAGGGCCGCGCGAAAGACCGTGCGGGGCGGTCGTGCAGAGGGCCGTGCGGGAGAGCGGCGCGGAAAGCCGACTTGCTACCTCTTGGCGACGAAGACGTGGGAGGCCACCTCGGCGTCCAACTCGGCCGCCTCGCCGCCGCTGCCGACCAGCACACCGCCCGCCGCGCTGGTCACGCTGATCACGGCGCCGGGCTGCACACCGGCCCGCCGCAGGGTGTACATGACCTGGGCGTCGGTCTGGATCGGCTCCCCGATCCTCCGCACCACCACGCTCGCCCCGGCACTGCCGGGCTGGAGCTCGGAGAGACTGACCATGCCCTCCTCCAGGAACGGGTCGGCCTCGCCGGACTCGCCCAGCTCCTCCAGGCCCGGGATCGGGTTGCCGTACGGCGACTCGGTGGGGTGGCGCAGGATCTCCAGCACCCGGCGCTCCACCGCCTCGCTCATCACGTGCTCCCAGCGGCACGCCTCCGCGTGCACCTGCTCCCACTCCAGGCCGATGACGTCGACCAGCAGGCACTCGGCGATGCGGTGCTTGCGCATCACGCGGGTCGCGGTGCGGCGCCCCTCGTCGGTGAGCTCCAGGTGCCGGTCCCCGGCCACGTGCAGCAGGCCGTCGCGCTCCATGCGCGCCACCGTCTGCGAGACCGTGGGGCCGCTCTGGTCCAGGCGCTCGGCGATTCGGGCGCGCATGGGGACCACACCCTCCTCCTCCAGCTCAAGGATGGTGCGGAGATACATCTCCGTCGTGTCGATCAGTCCGGACATGCGCGCCCCTCGTGTCTTCCGTGACGTGGCCCTCGACCAATTCTGACCCATACCACCGACAACCGGCCCCGGCGCGGACGGCGCCGGGCCCGCGCCGATTCCGTTTCTTGACACCGGCCGCGGCCGGACAGCACGGTGATCCGCATGAGCGACCCCCTCGACGACGTGTCCGACCGGTACTTCGACGCCGCCATCGCGCTGTTGCGCCGGGTCAGGGACGAGGAGACCGCCACCATACGTGCCGCCGCGACCGCGGTGGCGGACGCGGTCGCCGGGGACGGCCGGGTCTTCGTCTTCGGCGCCGGCCACTCCTCGCTGCCGGCCCAGGACGTGGTGTACCGGGCGGGCGGCCTGGCCCTGATCAACCTGCTCTCCGTACCCGGCGTGATCGGGGTCGACGTCGTGCCGGCGACGATCGGCAGCGCGCTGGAGCGGGTGGAGGGGCTGGCGGGCGCGGCCCTCGGCACCAGCCCGGCGCGGGCCGGCGACGTGCTCTTCGTGATCTCGCTGTCCGGGCGGAACACGCTCCCCATCGAGATGGCGCTGGAGGCGCGGGCGCTGGGGATGACGGTCGTCGGCGTCACATCGCTCGCGTACGCCGAGCAGACCCGGCCGCGGCACGCCAGCGGCACGTTCCTGAAGGACCACTGCGACGTCGTGGTCGACTCCAAGATCCCGGTCGGCGACGCCGAGTTGGCCGACCCGAGGATCCCGGCGCCCTACGGGCCCGCGTCCACGGTGGTGATCAGCGCGCTGATGCAGGCGGTCGTGGCCACCGCCGCGACCGAACTCGCCGCCAGGGGGCTCACCCCGCCGATGATCCGGTCCGGCAACGTGGACGGCGGGCTGGCCTGGAACGCGAAGGTCTTCGACGAGCACCGCGAGCGGATCTTCTTCCGCCAGTAGGCGGCGCCGACTCCCGCCCGGCCCCCGCCCGGGTCAGGCCGGCTCGTGCGGCATCAGCCGCGCGAGGTCGAGGGCGGCGGCCACCCGCGCGGCGACGTCCTCGGCGTACGAGACGTCGGCGCGGTCGAACAGCCGGCGCCCGCCGCCGCGCAGGAAGGTGAGGGCGCCGACCGTACGGGCCCGGCTGCGCAGCACGGTGGCCAGGCCGTGCACGGTGCCGGCGGGCCAGTGGCGCGCCTCGGCCCAGTCGCCGGCGCCTCCCGGGGCGGGCGCCCCGGAGCTGGTGCGGACGCTGCCGAGGCGTTCGAGGGCCTGGAAGGCGGGGTGCGCCGGCCCGTAGGCGACGGGCAATGCGTTGTCGAGGCTGCCGGGGTCGGCCCGGCTGGGGCCGGTCCCGCCGTCGGGCGTGGCCAGGATCCGCACCAGGTGCCCGTTGGGGTCGAGCACGTCCACCAGCGCGTGGTCGGCGAACCCGGCCAGTGCGAAGTCCAGGTGGAGGGCGGCAGCCTCCAGGGCGCTCTCGCACTCGGCGGCGGACCGGTCGGCGCGGTGCAGCTGCTGGTAGCGGAAGCGGATCCGGGTGTTCTCCTGCTCGGCCTCCTTCTGCGCGGTGACGTCGGCGAACAGCCAGCCCACGCCCAGCGGCACCGGTCCGGCGCCCGCCGGCGCGCCGAGCCGGACGAAGCCGCTGCGCCAGCACGAGCGCGAGGACGCGGGGTCCGCCCGCGGGGCGACCCAGATGTCGGCGGTGGCCACCGGCGCGCCCTCGGCCAGCACGTACTGCAGCGCGTTCTCGACCTCCTCCGCCCCCTGGGCGAGCAGGTCGGCCAGGGGGCGGCCGAGCAGCGTGGCGCGGCCGGCCCGCAGCAGGCGGGCGGCCCGGCCGTTGGCCTGGGCGGGCCGCAGGTCGGCGTCGACGAGCACCACACCCCAGGACGCGTCGGCCAGCAGGGACGCGCCGAGCGCCGCGCCGCGCTCCAGGTCCAGCTGCGCCTGCGCCTCGGAGAAGGCGCAGTACAGGCCGCTCGGCTGCCCGTCGGGGGCCCGCACGGCGGCCGACCGGGCCCGGACCAGCACGCGGCGGCCGTCCTTGGTGAGCAGCGCGAACTCGTGCGCCTGGCCGCCCTCCGCGGCCATGGCGGCGGTCAGCCGCTCCTCGGCCTGCCGGGCGTCGGCGGACCGGGCCGCCCACCCGTCGAAGCCGCGCCGCCCCACCGCCTCCGCGGCGGTCCAGCCGAGCACGCGGGTGGCCCCGGCGTTCCAGTGGGTGACCACGCCTTCCCGGTCGAAGGCGCACAGGCCCGCCTCCATACCGTCGAGCAGCGCCGCCAGCAGCTGCTCGCCTCCCTTGGACTGCGCATCGAAAGACCGCACGTCACGACATTCAACCGGGGTGTGGCCCGGGTCACACGGGAAACCGGAAAAAGGGTTGTGCGATGTCCGGGAACGTTCTTAGTGTGGCGGCACACACGAAGGGAGGTGGTCTGAAGCATGAGTTGCACTCGGACACGTGAGGTGACTGCGGGCTAGTTCCGCGCACCCGGCGTGCACTGTGCTCGCCAAACCCACGCAGTCACCCGACCCGCGGGCTCGTCGGATTTGTCCGGCCGGTGCTCGGAGCCATTCTCCGAGGAGCAGCCCGCGGGTCGTTCGTTTTCCCGGCGCCCCTACGGTGCGAGCCGGTCGACCGACCAGCCGGCGTCGGACCGGGTGTAGAGCAGCCGGTCGTGCAGGCGGTTCTCCCGGCCCTGCCAGAACTCCACGGTGCGGGCCTCGACCCGGAAGCCGCCCCAGTGGTCCGGAACCGGAACCCGGGTGCCCTCGGGGAAGCGGGCGGCCTGCTCGGCGTACCGCTGCTCCAAGACCTCGCGGGAGGCGACCACGGTGGACTGCCGGCTGGCCCGGGCGCCGAGCTGCGAGCCGTGCGGGCGGCTGTGGAAGTAGGCCGCCGTCTCCTCGGCCGAGACCCGGACCGCCGTGCCGGTGACGATCACCTGGCGGGCCATCGGGTGCCAGGGGAAGAGCAGGCAGGTGTGCGGGTTCTCCGCCAGCTCGCGGCTCTTGCGCGAGTCGTAGTTGCTGTAGAAGACGAATCCGCGCTGGTCGTAGCCCTTGAGCAGCACCGTGCGGGAGCTGGGCGCGCCGCCTCGGCCGACGGTGGAGACGACCATGGCGTTGGGCTCGGTGAGCAGGCCGCTGCCGGTGGCCCGTACGGCGTCGGCGAACCAGTGGGCGAACTGCGTGTAGGGGTCGCCGGCCAGGTCGGCTTCGGTCAGGCCGGCCGCGCGGTACTGGCGGCGCATGACCGCCGGGTCGTCGCCCTGCACCTGGACGTCGGTGTCGTGTGGTTGTCGCACCCGCACATCTTGCAGGAAGCGGAGGCGGGGTGTGCCCCGCGGAGCGGTTGTGCGAGGGTGGCCGGTGTGTGCGAACTCACCCCCGGCCGGGCCGCGGCGCACGGGGTGACCGGGAGCCGCGGGGGGCATGACCCCTGGCAGAGCCGCACCGACGGACCGTGAAGGAGCCGCCCCATGTCCGACTTCGTGCCGGGACTCGAAGGAGTCGTCGCGTTCGAGACGGAGATCGCCGAACCCGATCGGGAGGGCGGCTCGCTGCGCTACCGCGGCGTGGACATCGAGGATCTGGTCGGCCAGGTCTCGTTCGGCCACGTGTGGGGGCTGCTGGTGGACGGGCAGTTCAGCCCCGGGCTGCCGCCGGCCGAGCCGTTCCCGATCCCGGTGCACTCCGGTGACATACGGGTCGACGTGCAGGCGGCGCTGGCGATGCTCGCCCCGGTGTGGGGCCTGCGCCCGCTGCTGGACATCGACGGGGCCACCGCGCGGGACGACCTGGCGCGGGCCGCGGTGATGGCGCTGTCGTTCGTGGCGCAGTCCGCGCGCGGGCAGGGCGTGCCGATGGTGCCGCAGCGGGAGATCGACAAGGCGCAGTCGATCACCGAGCGGTTCATGGTCCGCTGGCGCGGCGAGCCCGACCCCCGGCACGTGGCGGCGCTCGACGCGTACTGGACGTCGGCGGCCGAGCACGGCATGAACGCCTCGACGTTCACCGCCCGGGTGATCGCCTCCACGGGCGCGGACGTGGCGCGGCGCTGTCCGGCGCGGTGGGCGCGATGTCCGGGCCGCTGCACGGCGGGGCGCCGTCCCGGGTGCTGGGCATGATCGAGGAGATCGAGCGGACCGGCGACGCGGAGGGATACGTGAAGGCCGCGCTCGACCGCGGCGAGCGCCTGATGGGCTTCGGCCACCGCGTCTACCGGGCCGAGGACCCGCGGGCCCGGGTGCTGCGGCGCACCGCGCGGGAGTTGGGCGCGCCGCGCTTCGAGGTGGCCGAGGCGCTGGAGAAGGCGGCGCTGGCCGAGCTCCGGGCCCGCCGCCCGGACCGGGTGCTGGCCACCAACGTGGAGTTCTGGGCCGCGATCATGCTGGACTTCGCCGAGGTGCCGGCGCACATGTTCACATCGATGTTCACGTGCGCGCGCACGGCCGGCTGGTCGGCGCACATCCTGGAGCAGAAGCGCACCGGTCGCCTGGTCAGGCCGTCCGCGCGGTACGTCGGGCCGGGCCCGCGCAGCGTGCGGGAGGTGGCCGGCCACCCGGGCGTACGGCCCTGAACGACCGTTCGCACACCCGCCGGCCCGGCACCGTCTCACCGCATGGAACGCGTGCTGCGAGGGCCCCGTGACGCACTACGCTGCGAACGTGGCCGACATTCAGATTCCCGCTGACATCAAGCCCGCCGACGGACGCTTCGGGTCGGGCCCCTCCAAGGTGCGGACGGAGGCGCTCGACGCCCTGGCCGCGACCGGGACGTCCCTGCTCGGCACCTCCCACCGCCAGGCGCCGGTGAAGAACCTGGTCGGGCAGGTCCGGGACGGCGTGCGGGCGCTGTTCTCGCTGCCCGACGACTACGAGGTGGTGCTCGGCAACGGCGGTTCCACGGCGTTCTGGGACATCGCCACGCACGGCCTGATCAGCCGCAAGTCGCAGCACCTGTCCTTCGGCGAGTTCTCCTCGAAGTTCGCCAAGGCCGCGCAGCAGGCGCCGTGGCTGGACGACCCGACCGTGGTGAAGTCCGAGCCGGGCACGCACCCGGAGCCGGTGGCCGAGGCGGGCACCGACGTGTACGCCTTCACCCACAACGAGACCTCCACCGGTGTCGCGGCCCCGCTGCGCCGGGTCGAGGGCGCGGACGAGGGCGCGCTGGTCCTGGTCGACGCCACCTCGGGCGCGGGCGGCCTGCCGGTCGACATCACGCAGACCGACGTGTACTACTTCGCGCCGCAGAAGTCCTTCGCGGCCGACGGCGGGCTGTGGCTGGCCGCGTTCTCGCCGGCCGCCCTGGAGCGGGCGGCGGCGATCGCCGCGTCCGACCGGCACATCCCGGCCTTCTTCGACCTGCCGACGGCGATCGACAACTCGACGAAGAACCAGACGTACAACACCCCCGCGCTGTCCACCCTCTTCCTGCTCAAGGAGCAGCTGGAGTGGATCAACGGCCAGGGCGGCCTGGAGTGGGCGGTCAAGCGCACCGCGGACTCCTCCTCGCGGCTGTACGGGTGGGCGGACGCCTCCGCGCACGCGACCCCGTTCGTCACGGACCCGGCGAAGCGCTCGCAGGTCGTGGGCACCATCGACTTCGCGGACGGCATCGACGCGGCCGCGGTGGCGAAGGTCCTGCGGGCCAACGGCGTCGTGGACACCGAGCCGTACCGCAAGCTGGGCCGCAACCAGCTGCGGGTCGCGATGTTCCCGGCCGTGGACCCGGCCGACGTCGAGGCGCTGACCGCCTGCGTCGACTACGTCATCGAGCGGCTCTGACCCCGGGGCCGCGGGCGGGCCGGTTCCCGGTCCGCCGGCCGGCCCGGGACCGATCCGTCAACCGCGTGCGCCGAAGGGCCGTCCTACCTCGGGGCGGCCCTTCGCCGTGCCACCGGGCCGCCCCGGCACGGGGCGGCCGCCCCTCAGTCGCGGCGCCGGCGCAGCGCCTTGCGCAGGCGCACGCCGGCCCAGCCCATGCCGACCAGCAGGGCGAAGCCGAGCACCTTGCCGGTGACCTTGTGGCCCCGGTCCTCGGCGGCGGGGTCGGTGGCGCCGCTCCTGGCCGCGCCGCCGGTCGCGGTCGGGCCCGGGGTCGCGCCGTGCGTGGGTGTCGAGGTCGAGGAGGTCGAAGAGGGCGAGGAGGCGGCGCTCGCGGGCAGGTCGGCGCCGCTGAGCGGCTCCTTCCACACCGCGCTGTCCTTGCCCTCGCTGCCGAAGACCACCGACCGGCCGTCGGCCGCGAAGGCCACGGACTCGCCCTGGGGCTGGAGGGGCACGTGGAGGTCGCCGATCCGGTGCGGGCGGCCGCCCTGCCAGCGGTACTCGGTCGCCCAGAAGTAGCCGCGCAGCACCAGGCGGCTGCCGTCGGGCGAGAAGGCGCCGTCGGTGACCCAGGCCACGTCGCCGATCGAGCGGAAGACGTTGACGCCGGACGCGCTCAACTTCGCCGGGCCCTCGTAGAGATGGCCGCCGTCCTCGTTCTTGCTGGCGATGTAGACCCGGCCGGTGCGCGGCTGGACCATCAGCGCCTCGGCGTTGCGCGGCCCGGCGTCGTAGCGGACGGTGTAGCGGGTGACGTCCACGACCCGGTCGGTCAGCCGCTTCGGCTCCGGGAACCGGTAGATCCACACCTCCGGCCAGGTGCCGCCGAGGTTGTCGCCGATGTCGCCGAGGTAGAGGTCGCCGTCGGGGCCGATCGAGATCGCCTCCACGTCGCGGGGGTGGATGCCGCGCATGGTGACCGTGGCGAGGGTCTTCCCGGTCGCCGCGTCTATCGCGTAGACGTAGGGCCCGTCGCCGCTGTCGTTGTGCGTCCAGTACACGCCCGGGTGCAGGCGGCTCGCCACCAGGCCGCTCGATTCGGTGATCCGCGGATCGGTGATGTGGAACGCCACGGACGGCCCGCCGTCCGCGGCGGCGGGGGTGGCCGGGCCGCAGGCCAGGGCGAGAGCGGCGCAGGCGGCCGCCGCGGGAAACAGGCGCATGGACCAAGCCTGCCATCCCGTTCGCGGGCGCGGCGGAGAAGGAGCCGGACCGGCCCCGGGCCGTGTCCGGCGCCCGGCGCGCCGGAAGGGCCTTGATTCGAGCGCACTCCAACGGCTTGGCTGGCTGCCATGGAGTACACACAGCTCGGACGCACGGGCCTCAAGGTCAGCCGCCTGGTTCTCGGCACGATGAACTTCGGTCCGCAGACCGACGAGGCCGACAGCCACGCGATCATGGACTCGGCGCTCGCCGCCGGGGTCAACTTCTTCGACACCGCCAACGTCTACGGCTGGGGTGAGAACCGGGGCCGCACCGAGGAGATCATCGGCACCTGGTTCGCGCAGGGCGGCGGCCGGCGCGACAAGACGGTGCTGGCCACCAAGGTGTACGGGAACATGGCCGCGGAGGGCCAGGACTGGCCGAACTACGACCGGCTGTCGGCGCTGAACATCCGCCGGGCGGTGGACGCGAGCCTGAAGCGCCTCCAGACCGACTACATCGACCTGTACCAGTTCCACCACGTGGACCGGAACGCCCCGTGGGAGGAGATCTGGCAGGCCATCGACGTCCTGGTCCAGCAGGGCAAGATCCTCTACGCCGGCTCCAGCAACTTCGCCGGCTGGCACATCGCCCGGGCCAACGAGGCCGCCGCGCGCCGCGGTTCGCTCGGCCTGGTCAGCGAACAGTGCCTCTACAACCTCGCGGCGCGGGACGCCGAGATGGAGGTGATCCCGGCCGCGCAGCACTACGGGCTGGGCGTGATCCCCTGGTCGCCGCTGAACGGCGGCCTGCTCGGCGGGGTGCTGCGCAAGCAGCGCGAGGGCGCCGTCTCGCGGTCCACCAGCGGGCGGGCCGCCGACGGGCTGGAGTCGCCGGAGACGCGCGAGCGCGTCCAGCGGTACGAGGACCTGTGCGACAAGCACGGCCTGAACCCCGGTGACGTCGGGCTGGCCTGGCTGCTGAGCCGGCCGGGGGTGACCGGGCCGATCGTCGGGCCGCGCACCGCCGAGCAGCTCGACTCCGCGCTGCGGGCGGTGGAGCTCGAGCTGTCCGAGGAGTTCCTGGGCGCGCTCGACGAGATCTTCCCCGGCCCCGGCCCGTCCCCGGAGTCCTTCGCCTGGTAGGCGCCGTGGCAGGCACCGGCCCCTCGCCGGATGCCCTCGTCCGCCCGGAGCCCGGGCGGACGGGGCGGCCGCGCGCCGGTCAGTGGGTGACGGCGGCGGCGATGACGACCGCGAGCATGAGGACGAAGGCGGCGGTCATGACACGGGTACGGGTCTTCGGGTCCACCCTGAGAGGTTAGCCGGGGGTGGGGGGCGCACTTCCCAGCGGCCAGGCTTCCACGGTGTCGTAGCGCGGCTGTTCGCCGGGCACCCCGGAACCGGGCTGGGTGCTGCGCACCAGGCACAGCGTGTCCGCGCCGAAGGCGGAGCCGCGGAAGCCCGCCAGTGCCTCGGCGAACGGCCGCAGCCGCACCCGGCCGCCGCGGCGGGCCCGCGCGAGGGTGAGGTGCGCCCGGAAGCCGTGCTCCTCGTCGGCCGGCGCCCCGGCCCGCCGGGCGGCGGCCCGTACGGTGTCGGCGAGCCGGGCCAGGGCCGTCAGATCGCCCTCCGCGCCCGCCCACAGGGCGCGGTCGCCGAAGTGGCCGCCGCCGGCCGCCCGCAGCTCGAAGGCGTCGTGGCGGTGGGCGGCCCGGGCCAGCCGCTCGGTGAGCGCGGGCCGTAGGGCGTCGGGCACCTCACCGAGGAAGGCCAACGTGTAGTGCCAGCTCTCGGTGGGCGTCCAGCGCAGCTCGTCGGCCCCGGGCAGCCGCCGGGCCGGCCCGAGCGCCTCGGCCAGCTCGGCGACGGCGGCGGGCGGCGGCAGCACCGCGACGAAGAGCCTCACCGGCCCACCCGCGACCCGTCACCGCCGGGCAGCCGCAGGACCGGCCCGGCGGCCGGGGGTGGCGGCGCCTGGATCCTCATGCGTCCGCCCTGAGCCGGGTGCCCGGCGAAGCGGCGGGACCGGCGGAAGCCGCCGAGTCGGCCCCGGGCACGGCCGGCTCGGGGTCCGGGCCGGAGCGGACGGCCTTGCGGGCGTCGGCCGACGGACCGCCGGTGGGAGCCGGCCCGTGGACGGTGGGAGCCGGCTCGCGCGTGGCCGACGGATCCGGCTCGCCGACCGCGACCCGGTCCGGCCCGGCGTCGGAGCCGGCGTGGTCGTGGCCGGGAGCAGCCGCGCGGGCGTTGGAGCCGGGCGCCTCCCGGTCGCCGCCGGGTCCGCAAGCGGCCGGGTCGCGGGGCTCGAAGGCGAGCAGCGGACGGCCGCCGCCCCGGCGCAGGTTCACCCGCAGCCGCAGTCCGCCGGCCCGGGCGAGCCCCAGACCGACCGCGACGGCGCCGGCCGCGGCGATGACCCCGCCGGACAGGAAGCCGATCCGGGCGCCGAAGGTGTCGGTGATCCACCCCATGACCGGGCCGCCCAGCGGCGTGCCGCCGACGAAGACCATCATGTACAGGCTCATCACGCGGCCGCGCATCACCGGGTCGGTGGCGAGCTGCACGGTCGCGTTGGCGGTGGTGTTGAAGGTCAGCCCGAAGATCCCGATCGGCACGAGCAGCACCGCGAAGACCCAGAACGACGGGGCCGTCGAGGCCAGCATCTCCAGCAGGCCGAACAGCAGGGCGGCGCCGACCAGGATGCGCAGCCGGGTGCGGCCGCGGCGGGCGGCGAGCAGGGCGCCGAGCAGCGATCCGGCGGCCATCAGGGTGTTGAGCAGGCCGTAGCTGGAGGCCCCCGCGTCGAACACCTTGTTGGTGAAGGCGGACAGCCAGATCGGGAAGTTGAAGCCGAAGGTGCCGATGAAGCCGACCAGCACGATCGGCCAGATCAGCTCCGGCTTCCCGGCCACGTACCGCAGGCCCTCGCGCAGCTGGCCCTTGCCGCGCGGGACGCGGTCGACCGTGTGCAGCTCGGAGGTCCGCATCATCAGCAGGCCGGTCAGCGGGGCGAGGAAGGACAGTCCGTTGAAGAGGAAGGCCCAGCCGCTGCCCACGGCGGTGATCATCACACCGGCGACGGCCGGGCCGATCAGCCGGGCGGACTGGAAGTTGGCGGAGTTGAGCGAGACGGCGTTGCGGACCTGGGCCGGGCCCACCATCTCCATCACGAAGGTCTGCCGGGTCGGGTTGTCGATCACGGTGACCATGCCGAGCAGGAACGCGATGGTGTAGACGTGCCAGACCTGGACCACGCCGGACAGCGTGAGGCCGGCCAGCGCCAGCCCCAGGATGCCGAGCGCCGCCTGGGTGCACATCAGGATGCGGCGCTTGGGGTAGCGGTCGGCGATGACCCCGCCGTAGAGCCCGAAGAGCAGCATGGGCAGGAACTGCAGGGCGGTGGTGATGCCCACGGCGAAGGACGAGCCGGTGATGCTGAGCACCAGCCAGTCCTGGGCGATCCGCGACATCCAGGTGCCGGTGTTGGAGACCACGGCGCCGGTCGCGAAGAGCCGGTAATTACGGATCTTGAGGGAGCTGAAGGTGCCCGTCCGCGATTCCGCGGGACGGTCAGGTTCGGTTGCGGTGTCTGTTCCGGCTGCCGAACTCAATCGGGTCTCGCCTGCCCTTCTTCGGTTTCCGCTGATGGTGGTGTCGGTGATGTCGTTCCGTTCTTCGGTGCCGCGGTGCGGCAGGTCACAGGTGCGCCAGCTTCTCCAGGACGGGGGCGGCGCGGCGCAGGACGGCCAGTTCCTCCGCGGTGAGGCCCTGGGCGAGCTCGGCGAGCCAGGCGTTGCGCCGGTTGCGGCTCTCGGCGAGCATCGCCTCGGCCTGCTCCGTACGGGTGACCACGACCTGGCGGCGGTCGTCGGGATGCGGCTCCCGGCGGACCAGGCCCTTGGCCTCCAGCATCGCCACGATGCGGGTCATCGACGGCGGCTGCACGTGTTCCTTGCGGGCGAGCTCGCCCGGGGTGGAGGAGCCGCAGCGGGCCAGCGTGCCCAGCACCGACATCTCGGTGGGGCTGAGCGACTCGTCGACGCGCTGGTGCCGCAGCCGGCGGGACAGGCGCATCACGGCGCTCCGCACGTCGCTGACCGCGGCACGGTCGTCCTCGGAGAGTTCGGTCACGTCCTTAGACTATCTCATTACTTTGCCTAAGCATAAGCGGGAGGGACGGCCCCGGCTCCCTGGCGGCCGGACCGCGTCACCGCGCGGCCGCGACCGTGGCGGGAACCGGACACCAAGGTGTGCGGGACTCCTGTACGGCCGCCATCTGCGCGCATAAAATCCGGCCGCGCGCCCGCCCTCGCCGCTCCCCCGGCCCAGGGCGGGCTGCCCGAACACGCGCCGCCTACGATGAGCGCATGAGCAAGCAGCGGGGTCCCCTGCGCGAGGCGCCCGAGCCGTTGGAGGCCAACGACGTCGCCACCATCGCGGTCGGCGTGATCGTCTGGTTCGTGCTGTTCCTGGTGCAGGTGCCCTTCTACGGGTGGTACGCCGACCACGGGCACGCGTGGTTCATCTGGTGCTGCCTGGCCGGCGGCAGCTGCGGACTGATCGGCCTGCAGTACGTGCGCGCCCGGCGGGACGCCATCGCCCGCGACCGGCTGCGGCGCGAGCAGGCCGATTCCGAGCGGGCCGGGTAGCTCGGGTAGCTCCCCCGCGCGCGAGCGGCGCGGGGGCTCCCAGGCGGCCGGGACCGGTTACGGGGCGGGTCAGTCGAACCAGCGGTCCCGGGCCAGCTCCTCGGTACGGGTCGGGTCCTCCAACAGCGCGGCGAGCTCGAAGCGCCGCTCCCAGTGGCCCGCCGCCCACGCCAGCCCGGCGGCCACCCCCTCGACCGTGGAGCCGTGCAGGACGCCGTCCACCCAGCGCCAGTCGACCTCGACCCCGCCGCTGAGCAGCAGTTCCTCGTGCTCGACGTACGTGCCGGGCGCGCCCGGCAGGAGGTCGCGCACCGCGGGCAGCACCTCGTGCGGCTCGCCCTCGGAGACCACCGCCGCCTCGACCGCCGCGCTGAGCCGCCGCACCTGGAGCAGTTCGGCCAACTCCCCGGCCAGCCGCGGCGGTACGGGCAGCAGGGCCAGGCCCGCGGCGAGCGGGAGCAGGTCGGGCGCGTCGGCGACCAGCGCGTCGGCCGCGTCCACCACGACCGGCACCCCGTCCCGTACCGCCCGCAAATCGTCGGGCAGGGTGACCTGTTCGGGGTCCAGTTCGGCCAGCGCCGCGTAGAGCCCGTGGAGTTGGGCCGGGGTCACCGGACGGTCGGGGTCGGCGAGCCGGGTGAGCAGTTCGGCGGCGCCGCCGGGCTCGCCGAGCAGCGCGGCCACCGAGGTGCGCACGCCCAGCGCCCGCAGCACCTGCTCGTCCACGCCCTCGTCGGTCTCGGCCTCCTCGTAGAGGCCGGCCAGCAGCCTGTCGCCGCCGGCCGTGCGCAGGCCCACCGGGCGGCGGCCGTCGAGCACCGGGTGGTCGCGCAACCACCAGGCGGCGTACGGCCGTACGGACTCGGTGGTGCCGTCGGGCAGCAGCACGCGCACCGGCGAGGTCACCGCCTCCCGCAGCGGCGGCCGGGAGAGCAGGGCGAGCGCCTGCGGCCAGGCGTCGTCGTCCACCAGGTCCAGGTCGCGGACGCCGACGACCTCGGTGGCGACCGGCGGCACGTCGGTGTCGGGCAGTTGGTCCAGCACGTCCTCGCACCACACGTCGACCGCGTCGAGCAGCCCCACGTCGTCGGGTTCGGCCCAGTCGGTGTCGCGGGGGTCGAGGTCGTCGGGGTCCAGCACCACGTCGGCGGCGCGGACCAGCGCGAAGGTGGCCAGCACCCCGACCGCGGTGAGCGGCTGTTCGCCCCAGCGCTCGGCGAAATCGGCGTCCACGGCGGCGAGTTCGCCCTCGCGCAGCACCGACTCCAGCTCGCTGCCGGGCAGCACCAGCTCACCGGCCGGGGCGAGTTCGCCGTCCTCGTCGGGCAGCGCGAGCCCGGCCAGCCACGGCTCCTCGCCCGGAGCGAGCCGCGCGGCCCGGGCCAGGCCGAGCACCACGTCGGCCAACTCCTCCGGCTCCAGGCCCCGTTCCTCGTCCCAGCCGCCGCGGTCGTCGTCGAGCGAAGCGGCCACGGCGGTACGCACCTGCGGGGTGTTCAGCACCGCCCGCGGGGTGGCGGGGGCCGCGCCGAGCTTCTCCAGCAGCGGGTGGGCCGCGTCGGCGTGCGCGACCCGCAGGCCGAGCCGTGCCAGCACGGCCGGGTCGACGGCCGGGGCGCCGTCCGCGTCGGAGTCGGCGTGGGCGGTGTCGGCCGGTATCGGCAGCAGCACCTGCCGCGGCCCGACCACCGTGCGGCCGTCGGCCAGCGGGACGGGCAGGCCGCTGAGCACGTCGGCGTCGGTGCCGGCCAGCGCGTCGTACAGCCGCCACCACCAGTCGGCGGGCCGCTCGGCGCCGGCCAGCCGGTCCACCGCGTCCGCGAGCGAGAGCCGGGCCACACCCAACTGCCGCAGCGCGGGGCGCCGTTCGAGCGTGGACGGCAGCAGGGTCGGCAGCACCTCGGCCAGCACCCGGACCGCCTGCGCGGTGGCGCCCTCGACCACTTCGGCCTCCACCGGGCGCAGGGCGTCGCCCTCCCCGGTGAGCGGGCCGCCGTCGTCCCAGGCGTCGGGGTCGGGGGCGGGGCCGCCCGCCTCGACCGCGGTGGCCTCGGCGGCCCGCGGCAGGAACGCCGTACGGGGCAGGTCCGCGAGGATGCGGCGGCGCAGTTCGGCGTCGAGTTCGCTCTTTCCCAGCGGGCCGGGCACGAGGTCCACCACGCCGGGGCCGACCGGCCGCCAGCCGGCCAGCAGCCGCACGTAGGCCGCGGCGGCGTGCTCGACCAGGAAGTCGGTGAGCGGGCCGGGCGCGGTGTGGCGGCGGGTCGGGTCGAGCGGGAAGGTGGCCAGCAGCAGCGCGGGCAGGCCCAGCGGCTCGTCGGTCGGCGTGGGGGCGTGCACCACGGCGGCGGTACGGGGCGCGGCCGGGGCGCCCTCGGGGTCCACCGGCACGGCCCACGTGATCGACCAGGTGGGCCGCAGCCGCTCCTCCACTGGCCGGTCGGCCAGGAGTTCGGGGCTCAGCGATCCGCCGGAGGAGTCGACCCGCCAGCGGGTCGGGGCGGGCCTGGCGCTGTCCTCGATCAGCACGTCGCCGCCGTCCAGTCGGCGGCGGGTCAGGGTCCGGGTGCCCGACGGGGTCTCGACGACCACCTCGGCCAGCCCCGGCAGGGCCAGCAGCAGCGCGTCGTCCACCGCGTCGAGCAGCCGGACGGCCAGGTCGCGGGCGGTGCCGTCGCGGAAGGGCAACACCACGGCGGTGTCGTACGACTCGGGGGCGCGGCCCTCGGCGGCGAACGGCAGCCGCAGCAGCGGGACATGGCCGTCCCGGCGCCGCAACTCGTCCTTCAGGCCGGTCACTTCCCCGGCCAGCGAGCGGGCCTCGGCGAGCGACCAGCGCACGCCGCCGGTCCGCGACAGCACCGCCGGCTCGTCGCTGACCGCCAGCACGGCGGCGAAGCCCACGCCGAACCGGCCGACGACCGCGGCGCCCTCGTCGTCCCGCTTGGCGGAGGCGCGCAGGGTGGACAGCGACTCCACGGCGGCCGCGTCCAGGGCGGCGCCGGTGTTGGCCGCGGCCAGGCACGCGGGGCCGTTCGCGTCCGCCTCGTGCAGGGTCAGCCGGAGCCGGCCCGGTACGCCCGCGCGGGTCGCCGCGTCGGCGGCGTTCTGGGCGAGCTCCACGACGAGCCGGTCCCGGTGGCCGCCCAGCGCCAGGTCCTCCTCCGCGTTGGCGTCCTCCCGGAACCGCGCGGCCGAGGACGCCCAGGCGGTCAGGACGGCGTCGCGCAGGGCCTGGGTGCCGAAGGGGTCACCCGCGGCAGCGCCCTCCGGGCCGGTTTCCGGGTTCGTACGGATCACGCGTGGGCGGGTCACTGACGGCCTTCCCTGTCCGTTGCGGGGCCCCGGCGATCCGTGGCCCCCTCCGGTGACCGTACCGCCTCCGCGCCCACCCCCGATTCCCCGCCCTCCGCGGCGTGGGGGCGCCCCCGCCAGGAGCGCGGGGAACGGCGCGACCAGCCCACCACCGCCCGGTGGTCGCGGGGCGACAGCAACAGCCTCCTCGGGAGCGGGACGACCCGCAGCCGCATCGTGGCCGAGCACGCAGTTCCGCCCCCAGAGCTTCGCCTGGAAGGTACCCCCAGCGCCCCTAGGGGGTGAACGCCTGCCGCGAGGGCACCCCAGCCCCCGGGGAGAGCTGGACGCCGCCCGCGAGAGCACCCCATGCCGCCCGCTCCAGGGCCGGGCGACGGAAGACCTCAGCCCCTCAGAGGCGCTGGGGGTACCTCCCAGGCGAAGCTCTGGGGGCGTGACGACCCGCGACCAGCCCACCTGCGGGCCGCGGGTCGTCACGCCCCCAAAGGGGCAATTCCAGTCGCACCGCGACCACCCGCCAGTGGCCTGCTGAGCGCGCAGTTCCCCGCGCCCCTAGGGGTGAACGCCTGCCGCGAGGGCAGCCCAGCCCCCGGGGAGGGCTGAACGCCGCCCGCGAGGGCACCCTGCCGCCCTGGGGAGGGGCGGACCCCGCTCAGGGGCGGGGGCCGGTGCTAGGAGTGGCCGAGGTCTTCCTCGGCGGGGTCGGGGGCGTCCACGGAGGAGGCCCGGTCGGGATGCAAAGACAGCGCATCGGTCTCACGAAACTCGTCAAGAACCATGGGCGCCGGCTCCTGCGCCTTCGGCATGACCGCCGCCTCGGAGTGCCCCCCGCAGCCGTACGCGAGGGACACCAGCCGCCCGTCGGCCGGCGAGAACTCGTTCGCGCACACCCCGAACGCCTGGCTCAGCGACCCCGCGATCGGCACCAGGAACCCGCAGCTGAGGCAGTGCGCGGGCGCGGCCTGCGCCATGGGCGTCTTCGCCCCGAACTGCTCCTCCCAGCGGTCGGCGGCCGTGTGCAGCCCGTACCGCGACAGCACCCGCGGCCGTCCCATGCCCATCTCCGCGGCCACGGAGTTGATCACGGCGATGGACGGCACGACCCCGTCCGCAAGGCCCTCGGCCCCTTCCGCGCCCTCGGCGACCTCCGGCACCGGCACCGCCCCGGCCTCGCCCCCGCCGTCCTCACCGGGCACCCAGCCCGGTTCGAGCCGCAGGTCGTCGGATTCGGTCGGCAGCAGATCGCCCGGCCCCATGTCGCCCGGCCGCAGCCGCTCGCTCCAGGGCACCCACTCCGGGGCGAGCACCGCCTCCGCCCCGGGCAGCAGCACCGTTTCGTCGATCGTGACGTTCTTCGCCCGGGAGGCACGGGTGAGCGTGGTCGCCCACCGCCACCCCCGGTAGGCCGGCTCGGTGCAGGCGAACAGGTGGGTCACCACCCGATCGCCCTCCGCGACGACGCCGAGGTGCTCGCCGACCGATCCGGCTCCCACCTCCGCCTGCGTCACGGCCCGCGCGACATCGACCGCCTCGGCGCACAAGCGGTCTGGGGTACGGCTTCGCATCGCAGGACTCACAGAAATCGTTTCTCTCTCTACGCCGCTCACGTTCTGCGCTGCGGGGGCGGGCGGACCCCGGGCGCGGAGTACGGCGGCGGAGCGGACCGGCGGACCGCTTCAACGCCTTCGTTCCCTGCTTCCCCGGATCTGCCCGAGCGTCCTCGGGCGCAACCTGTTACACCTATTCTGCGCGATCGCACGGTACCGGTGGGCACACCCGCGGCAATCGATGGGGTGCGCGCACTTCCAATTGGGGCAGGATTGCGTCGTGGCACGAACCGTGACCGCGGGCCCGGGGCCCGTGCGCAGGGCCGGGCGCACCCTCGTGAGCGGCGTGGGGCGGTCGGCGGGTGCGCTGCGCCGCCGTATCCGCCGGTCGACACACGCGGGCGGCGCCGGCGAGTCCGGCCTGGCCAAATTGATCGAACTGCACGCGGTGAACTCCGCCGGCGACATGCTGATCACGGTGGCGCTGGCCAGCACGGTGTTCTTCTCCGTCCCCAGCGGCGAGGCCCGCGGCCGGGTCGCGCTCTACCTGCTGGTCACCATGGCGCCCTTCGCGGTGCTCGCGCCGGTCGTGGGCCCGCTGCTGGACCGGCTCCAGCACGGCCGCCGGGCGGCCATGGCGATGTCCATGATGGCCCGCGGCGTCCTGGCCTGGACGATGGCCGGCATGGTCTCCACGGCGGGCCTGGGGATCTACCCGGCGGCCCTGGGGGTCCTGGTGGCCTCCAAGGCCTACGGGGTGCTGCGCAGCGCCGCCGTGCCGCGGCTGCTGCCGGCCCGCACCACCTTGGTCAAGGCGAACTCCCGCGTCACCCTCTCGGGTCTGCTCGCCACCGCGGTGGCCGCCCCGCTCGGCGCCGGCCTGCACCAGATCGGGCCGCAGTGGACCCTCTACGGCGCGTTCGTGATCTTCGTGTGCGGCGCGGTGCTGTGCATGGCGCTGCCCGCCAAGGTGGACTCCGCCCGCGGCGAGGAGAAGGCGCGGCTGTCGGCGGAGGAGGAGGCCCCGCGGCCGGCGATCGACCTCAGGAAGGGCGGCAGGGCCCGCAAGCCGGGCCTGCTCGGCGTGGGCTCCTCGGTGCTGCACGCCCTCCAGGGCAACTGCGGGCTGCGCGCCCTGTCCGGCTTCCTGACCATGTTCCTGGCCTTCATGCTGCGCGAGCACCCGGTCGGCGGGCTGTCCCCGGAACTCTCCCTCGGCGTGGTCGTGGTGGCCGCCGGGGTGGGCAACGCGCTGGGCACGGCCCTGGGCGCCTGGCTGAAGTCGCGCGGCCCCGAGGTGATCATCGCCACGGTGCTGGTGTGCGCGCTGGGCGCGGCCACGGTCGCGGCCGGCTGGTTCGGCCTGGTGACGGTGGCCGCGATCGCGGCGGTCGCGGGCATCTCGCAGGCGCTGGCGAAGCTGTCGCTGGACGCCCTGATCCAGCGGGACGTGCCCGAGGAGGTGCGCACGTCGGCCTTCGCCCGCTCCGAGACGGTGCTCCAGCTGGCCTGGGTGGTCGGCGGCGGCCTCGGCATCCTGCTGCCGCTCAACGGCTCGCTGGGCATGGCGGTGGCCGCGGCCCTGGTGCTGACCGGGTTCGCGGTCTCGGTCCGGGGTCTGCTGGGCGCCCGCAGGGGCGGCGCGACCCGGGCGCGGGTGGCCTGAGGCCGCCGAACCCGGCGAGGTGCTCCGGCGCGACGCGGGTGCGGACGGCCCGAGGCCGCCGAACCCGGCGAGGTGCTCCGGCGCGACGCGGGTGCGGACGGCCCGAGGCCGCCGAACCCGGCGAGGTGCTCCGGCGGCGCGACCCGGGCACGGACGGCCCGAACCCCCGCGGTCCGCGGGCCGGTGGCGGCCGGGCGCCCACCGCCCCCCGCGCGGGCCTGAGGCACCCGCCCGGTAGCCTCACCTCCATGAACAATCGCCGCACCGCCACCGTTTTCGGTGCCCTCGCCCTCGGTCTGCTCACCCTCACCGCCTGCGACAAGCCGACCGCGCAGGCGACGGTGACGGTCGGCACGAAGTCCGTCCAGGCCGAGGCCGAGCACGGCTGCTACGCCAAGGGCACGGCCCTGCCCCAGAAGATCTTCCTGGCCTGCCTCCAGGGCACGCCGACGCACCACATCACGGTGCCGGTCGGCGACAAGGTGCGTATCGGCGTCGACCCGTCCATCGGCGACAAGGGCTGGCTGATCGCGGCGAACACGGCCCTGGTCACCAACGAGGTGCTCAAGGACAAGACCTACTGGGAGATCGACAGCGCCTCGCTCTTCCAGCAGACCGACCCGCAGACCGGCCAGCCGTCGGTGACCAAGACGGTGACGCTGAACATCGTGGAGGCCACCGACACCACCGGGCAGGGCTCCACCCGGGTCATCCAGTTCAAGCTCACCCGGGGCGAGTGACGCCCGGCAGCGGCCCCATGACCACCCCCCGCCTGCTGGTCGTGACCGCGGTGGCGGCCGAACGCGACGCGGTGGCGGCCGGATTGGCGCTCGGCGCCGAACCGGGGACGGCGCGGGTGAACGCGGACGTGATCGCGGGCGGCGTCGGACCGGCGGCGGCAGCGGCGGCCACGGCGACCGCGCTGGCCCGCGCCGAGGCGGCCGGACACCCGTACGGCCTGGTGGTCAGCGCGGGGATCGGCGGCGGCTTCGCGCCCGCGGCCCCCGTCGGCACCGTGGCCGTGGCCGAGACGATCGTGGCCGCGGACCTGGGCGCGCAGACGCCCGAAGGCTTCGTACCGGTGGCCGAGTTGGGCTTCGGGCGCTCCGCGCACCTTCCGCCGCGGGAGGCGGCCCGGGCGGTGGCCGAGGCGCTGGGAGCGGCCCACGGCCCCGTCCTCACGGTGTCCACGGTGACCGGAACCGCCGAGCGGGCCGCGGAGTTGGCCGCGCGCCACCCGGGGGCGGTGGCGGAGGCGATGGAGGGCTTCGGCGTGGCGGAGGCGGCAGCGGCGGCCGGCCTGCCCGTCCTGGAGATCCGCGCGGTGTCCAACGCCGTCGGCCCCCGCGACCGGGCGGCCTGGCGGATCGGCGAGGCGCTGGCGGCACTGACGACGGCGTTCGGGAAGCTCCCGGCCGCCCTGGAGACCGAACGCCCTGGAGGGTAGCGACCATGGCCGAGCACACGGACACCCGCACCGCCGAACCGGCCGGTGAGGCGCTGCGCATCGCGTACTCCCCCTGCCCCAACGACACCTTCGTCTTCCACGCCCTCGCGCACGGCCTGGTGCCAGGCGCCCCGGCGCTCGACGTGACGTTCGCCGACATCGACCTCACCAACGGCATGGCCGAGCGCGGCGAGTCGGACGTGCTGAAGGTGTCGTACGCGGTGCTGCCGTGGGTGCTGGAGGAGTACGCGCTGCTGCCGTGCGGCGGGGCGCTGGGCCGCGGCTGCGGGCCGCTGGTGCTCACCCGCGAGCCGGGACTGGACCTGGCCGGCCGCACGGTGGCGGTACCGAGCGAGCGGTCGACGGCGTACCTGCTCTTCCGGCTGTGGGCGGCCGCCGAAGTGCCGGGTGGGGTTGCCCCTGGCGAAGCCAAGGGGAGGGTGGGGCGGATCGTGGTGCTGCCGTTCCACGAGATCATGCCGGCCGTGCGGGACGGCCGGGTGGACGCCGGACTGGTCATCCACGAGGCCCGGTTCACCTACCAGGACTACGGCCTGCACAAGCTGGCGGACATGGGCGAGCACTGGGAGGCCACCACGGGCCTGCCGATCCCGCTCGGCGCGATCATCGCCAAGCGGTCGCTGGGCAAGGAGCGGCTGCACGCGCTGGCCGACGCCGTCCGCGCGTCCGTGCGGCGGGCGTGGGACGACCCGGAGGCCTCGCGCGCGTACGTGCTCGCGCACGCCCAGGAGATGGATCCGGCCGTCGCCGACCAGCACATCGGGCTGTACGTCAACGCGTTCACCGCCGACCTCGGCGCGGACGGGTACGCC
The DNA here is from genome assembly GCA_963756705.1 of uncultured Actinomycetota bacterium. GTDB lineage: Bacteria > Actinomycetota > Actinomycetes > Streptomycetales > Streptomycetaceae > Actinacidiphila. The sequence goes on from CAVWOS010000016.1 coordinate 1,140,466, forward strand.
GCCGTGCGGGGCCTGCTGACCCGGGCGGCTGCCGAGGGACTGGTGCCGGCGCTGGACGAGGACGCGCTGGCTTTCTGAAAGCCGGTGCGAAAGGGACGCGCCCGCCGCGGTGTCGCGGCGGGCGGCGCGGAAACGTCCGGTATTCGTGACGGGTGTGACGTGAATTACCGCCGTCCGCTTTACCGGAGGAGCCCCCTCCGGTAAAGCGCGGCTAAAGGCATGTCAGACGTCGAGCTGGTCCGCGACCACCCGCAGCACCGAGGCGATCTTGTGCCCGTGCTCCTTGTCGGGATACCGCCCGCGCTGCAGCGAACGCGCGACGTCCTCCAACAGCGTGGTGAGGTCCTGCACGATGGGCAGGAGTTCGTCCGGCTTACGGCGCTGGGCCGCGGCGATCGACGGGGCCGGATCGACCAGCGTCACGGAAAGCGCCTGGTCACCGCGCTGTCCTGCGACGACGCCGAACTCGACGCGCTGGCCGGGCTTGAGCGCCGCCACTCCGTCGGGCAGCACCGAGGAGTGCACGAAGACGTCGCCGCCGTCATCGCGGGAGAGGAAGCCGAAGCCCTTCTCGCTGTTGAACCATTTGACCTTGCCGGTGGGCACTTCCGACCTCGTCCTCGTTGCTAGAAGGTGCTCGAAACCGCTCTGAATAAGGCAGCAGCGGGTCACTCGAGACCCGCTGGCACCAAGGCTAATGGCCCGCCGCCGTGTGGCAAGACGCCAAAGCGGCCATGCCTCCCCCGAAGCCTCCCCCGGGAGGTACCTCCCCGCCGTCCTACCCCAGCGACTTACCCTGGTCCGGTGAGCAGACAAACCCTTGGGCCCGGCGATCTGCTGGTACGGATCGGCGCGGTCGTCTTCCTGGTCGGCGCGGTGGGCACCCTCGTGACACTCGCGCCGCTGATGCTCGGCACCCGGCCGCTGCCGACGCCGGCGTACTTCGTGTCGATGCTGATGGGCGCGGGCCTCGCGCTCGCCCTCGGCGGGCTGCTGCGGGCCGCGCTCTCCCAGCGCCAGGGCGCCGGTGCGTCGGGCCCGGGAGCGGACTCCTCCGGTCAGGCCGCGGCCGAGGGGTAGCCGGCGAACCAGGCGGGGAACTCGGTGAGGTCGTTCAGCACGACGTCCGCGCCGGCCGCGCGCAACTCGTCCGCGGGGCAGGGTCCCGTGGCCACCGCGACCGACAGCGCGCCCGCCCGGCGGGCGCCGCGCACGTCGCCGACGTGGTCGCCCACGTAGACGGCGGCGCCGTACTCGACCAGCGCCTCGGCCTTGGCCTCCGCCCAGAGCCGGCCGCGCAGTTCGGCCTCGATGCCGATGTGGTCCAGATGCAGGCGGGCGTTCGGCCCGTGCTTCGCGGTCACCACGAGCGGCCGTCCACCCGCCGCGCGCACCGCCTCCACCGCGGCGACCGCCCCCGGCATCGCCAGGGTCGGGGCTATCGCGTGGTCGACGTAGATCTCCCGGTACCGGTCGGCGATCTCCGCGATGCGCTCCGCGGGGAACCAGTTCGCCAACTCGTCGTCCAGCGGCGGGCCGAGGCGGGTGACCACCAGGTCGGTGTCGATGAAGACGCCGGTCTCGGCGGCGAGGCGGTCGTAGACGGCCTTGATGCCGGGGCGGGAGTCGATCAGGGTCATGTCGAGGTCGAAGCCGACGGTCAGCCCAGCGAAGTCCGTGTCCACCCGCCCATTCTCCCCCGCCCGTTCCGCCACCTCCGGGGCACCCCTCGCGACGCCCCGGCCCGCGGACACGAGGGCTCCTCCTGACGGAGCAGGTCCAGCCCCCGGGGGGTGCGAGGAACTGCGCGCTCAGCCATCACGCGGCCGCCGGTCGTCCCGCTCCCGAAGGGGCTGTCGCTGTCGCCCCGCGACCACCGGGCCGGTGGCGGGTTGCCCGCGTGGTTCCCCGCGCCCCCTGGAGGGGCGCTACGTGCGGGCGCGGGTGAGGAAGAAGAGGGCGGAGGCGGTGGCGGCGAGGCGGACGGTGAGGGGGAGGGCGTCCTGGAGGGCCTGGTTCATGTGGCCCTGGGCGATGGGCGTGCCCCACTTGCCGGCGTTGCGTCCCCAGAGCCAGACGAAGAGGCCGAGGGCTGCGGTGCCGGGGATGCCGAGGACGGCGAACTTCGCCTGGGTGCGGGTCAGTCGGCGGGAGAGCCAGCCCGCTCCCCAGCCCAGCAGGAGGGGGATCCAGGACCCCATCACCGCGCCGACGACGAGCAGCCCGGCGGCGAGCAGCAGCATCGGACTGCCCCAGCGCCGCCCGCTCTTGGCGCCGCCGGCCTGGCCGCCGCCCTTGCGGAGCCGGGGCAGAAGGCGGCGCTTGGGCTTCGAGGGCGCGGCCTCGGCTTCCGGAGCTGCCTTCTCCGAGGCGGCGGCCGCGGCCCCGGCGGCGCGCGGGTCGCCCTCGCCCGGCGCCGCCTCCCGCTCGCCGATCGCGGTGTCGTCGAAGGGGATGAGGATCTCGCCGGTCATCCCGGGCAGCCCGGTCAGTTCGTCGCCGCCCGGTACGCGCCCCTCGCGGGGGCCGGTCCGCCACCAGTCCGGGTCGCCGGAGTCCTTGCGCAGCCGGGGCGGCGGTTCCTTCCCGCCCGCGGCCGGGTCGGACGCGGGGCGGCGCGGCTTGGCGAAGGGCCCGTACGTGCCGGCGGGCGGCTCGGTGGGCGGGGGCGCGGCGGGGGCGGACCGCTCCGCCCCGCCCGTACCGGACGATCCGGCCGTGCCGGACGCCGCCTCCACGACCTCGTCCGGGCTGCCGATCCGCCCCAGGATCCGCTGCACGGCCGCCGGGGAATCGCCGTCCCCCCGCTCCCGCTCGATGTCCTTGCGCAGCTGCGCGACCAGTTGCATGCGCTGGGCGGCGGGCAGCGCGGTCTGCGCCAGGTCACCGACCCGGCTCAGGTAGTCGAACACCAGCCGGTCACTCTCGACGCCCACCGCCCGGCCCCCTTCGTCCTGTCCTCGTCCCGCCGAGACGACCGTACCCGTCCCGTCCGCCCGGTGCGGCTAATGTGGGACGGATGGAGACGGGAGAGCCGCGCACGCTCGCGGAGGACCTGCGCGCACGCGACGACGAGGCGCTGGCCCGTCTGCTGCGCGCCCGGCCGGACCTGCTCACGCCCGTCCCCAACGACCTCACCCAGCTCGCCACCCGCGCGGCGACCCGTGCCTCGGTGCTGCGCGCGCTGGACCAGCTGCCGGCCTTCCCCCGGCAGGTCGCCGAGGCGCTGGCGGTGGCCCCGGACCCGTGCCCGTACCCGACGCTGCGCACGCTGATGGCGGGCTCGGCGCCGCGGCGGCGCGGGGGCGGCCCGGTGTTCGGCGAGCCGCTGCCCGCGGAACTGGTGCGGGCGGTGGAGGACGGGCTGGCCGAGGCCGTGGCGGCGCTGCGCGACTGCGGGATGGTGTGGGGCGCCCCGGAGCGGGTGCGGCTGGTGCGGGCGGGCCGGGACGCGCTGGGCCCGTCGGTCGGCGTGGCGTCCGGGACGGGCCTCGGGCCGTCGGTCGGGGAGGCCACCGCCGGGATGTCGCCGGCCCGGATGCAGCAGATCGTGGAGGACGCGGGGCTGCCCGCGACCCACGATCCGGTGAGCGCGATCGGCGCGTTGACGGGTCTGTTCGCCGACCCGGCGGCGCTGGCCGCGCTGCTGGACGGCGCTCCGGAGGAGGCCCGGGCGGTCCTGGACCGGCTGGTGTGGGGGCCGCCGTACGGCGAGGTGCGCGACGCCTTGGGCGTGGTGCGGGCCGCGGACGCGGCCACTCCCGTCCAGTGGCTGCTGGCCCGCGGCCTGCTGCTGCCGGCCGGGCCGCACAACGTGGTGCTGCCCCGCGAGGCCGCGCTCACCCTGCGCGGCGGCCGGGCGCACCGCACGCCGGAACCGCTGCCGCCCGAGGTGGTACCGGTCCCCCGCGCCGCGCGCACGGTGGACCCGACCGCGGCCGGGCAGGCGCTGGCCGCCGTCAGCACCGTCACCGAGCTCCTCACCGCGTGGGAGACCGGCGGCCCCCCGGTACTGCGGGCCGGCGGCCTCAGCGTGCGCGACCTGAAGCGCACCGCGGCCGTCCTCGACCTGCCCGAGCCGCAGGCCGCCTTCTGGCTCGAACTCGCGTACGCCGCCGGGCTGATCGCCGCGGACGGCGAGGTGGACGAGGTGTACGCGCCGACGCCCGCGGCCGACGAGTGGTCCGGGCTGCCCGCCCACGAGCGGTGGGGGGTGCTCGCCGCCGCCTGGCTGGTCGCCACCCGCACGCCCGGCCTGGTCGGCACCCGCGACCCGAAGGGCCGCGCCCTGGCGGCGCTCGGCCCGGACCTCGACCGTCCGCTCGCCCCGCAGGTGCGCCGCCGGGTGCTGGAACTGCTCGCCGGCCTGCCGCCCGGTTCCGCCGCCGACCACGACGCGCTGCCGGCCCGGCTGCGCTGGGACCGTCCGCTGCGGCCGGGCGCGGACGCCCTGCGCGCGGACCTGCTGCGCTGGACGCTCCAGGACGCCGAGGCGCTCGGCGTGACCGGCCGCGGCGCGCTCGCCGCGCACGCGCGGCCGCTGCTGGAGGGGGACGTCAGCGCCGCGGCCGCCGCGCTGGCCCCGCTGCTGCCCGAGCCGCTGGACCACGTGCTGCTCCAGGCCGACCTGACCGCCGTCGCGCCCGGCCCGCTCGCCGCCCCGCTCGCCGAGATGCTCGGCGTGCTGGCCGACGTGGAGTCCAAGGGCGGCGCCACCGTCTACCGCTTCACGCCCGAGTCGGTGCGGCGGGCGCTGGACGCGGGGCGGTCCGCCGCCGAGGTGCAGGCGTTCCTGGCCGCGCACTCGCGCACGCCCGTGCCGCAGCCGCTGAGCTACCTCGTCGACGACGTGGCCCGCCGGCACGGCACCCTCCGGGTCGGGGCCGCCGCCGCGTACCTGCGCTGCGACGACGACTCCCTGCTCACCGAACTGCTCGCGGACCGACGGGCGAACGGGCTGGGCCTGCGCCGCCTCGCCCCCACCGTGCTGGCCGCCCAGGCCGACCCGACGACGCTGCTGGAACGGCTGCGCGCGATGGGCCTGGCACCGGCCGCGGAGTCCGCCGACGGCGACGTGCTGATCACCCGGCCGGACGCCCGCCGCACCCCGCGCCGGACCCCGCCGGCACCCGTCACCGACGGTCCCCCGGTGCCGGACGACACCCTGCTGGGCCTGGCCGTCAAGACCGTCCGGGCCGGCGACCGGGCCGCCACCGCGCCCCGCCGCGCCCCGGCCCCGCGCACCGACGGCCCCCCGCGCAGCGCCTCGGCCGACACCCTCGCCACCATGCAGGCCGCGACGCTCGCCGGCGAGTCGCTGTGGATCGGCTACGTCAACGCCGAGGGCACCGCGACCCAGCGCGTCATCGCCCCCGTCCGCGTCGAGGGCGGCTACGTCACCGCCTACGACCACACCGCCGACGAGGTCCGCACCTTCGCCCTCCACCGTGTCACGGGCGTCTCAGCCCTCTCCGACGACCCGGCGTAGCCCCCGCCGGGGAGCCTTTCGGCGCGTCGCGGCGCCTGAGACCGCAGGCCGGGGGCGTGAGGCCGACCCCGGGATCAGCCGCGCGACGCCACGAGCGCGCCGGGATCCACGTCCACCGCGAACGGCTTCTCCACCAGCGTCCTTCGCCCGCCCGGTGCGACGAGCCGGTCCACATAACGCCCGGCTTCGAGTTCGGCAACGACGAGCGGGGGCGCCGACTCCAGTTCCAGTCGCCACAGGTGCTCGATTCCGGCCTGCGCGTAGTAGGGCGGTTTGAGCAGCCGGTCGATGCGGCGGCCGGCCGAGGACGGCGAGACGATCTCGACGATGAGGTGGACCGCCTCGGCGTCGTACGTCACCGGATCCTCAGCCGCCGCGGCAGCGTCCACCACGGCGATGTCCGGAATGAAGAGGCCGTCCGGCAGCACGACATTGACGGCCTCGAGCACCTCGAAGTGGGCTCCGGCGCTTTGGATTGCCGCGTCCAGCAGCATGGCCAGGCGGAGTGATGCCCTCTGATGCTTGGTACCCGGAGCCGGCGACATGATCAGTGTGTCCCCCATCAGTTCCCGCCGCTGCCCGCGGTCCTCCCCCAATGCGAGCACTTCCTCCATGGTCCACGGACCGTAGTGGTCTTCGTGCGCAACGCTCATCACGCCACCTCCTCCTCGGGAGTCGTCACTCAAAGTGTGACATGGCGCACTGACCCGCACCCTCCGGCTGGGGGGAAAGCGCTGCTCGTCCGGGTTCATCCCGGCGTAGCCCCCGGACCGCACAGCCGGGGGCGACGCCGGGGTGGTCACTTCTGCGGGGGGTCCTGCGGCGGGGGTGTGCCGTAGCCGAGGGTGTGCCACCAGTGGCGGCGGCGGGGGTGGAGGGCGCGGCCGAGGCGGCGGCCGAAGGGGAGGTAACCGAGCAGCGCGCCGGTGGTGTTGAGGATCACGTCGTCGATGTCGAAGGCGCGGCCCTCGACGATGAGGCCCTGCGCGGTCTCGACCATCACCATCACGAGAGCGGTGACGACGGCGACCCTCAACAGGCCCCGGGTGCGCGGGAAGAGGGCCGGGAGCAGGATGCCGAAGGGCACGCCGAGCAGGATGTTGCCGCCGATCTGCTTCACGGCGTCGCGCAGTTCGGGCTGGTCGAGGTAGGCCCGGATCGACGCGCCCGGCCGGAGGTTGGTGTGGATGAGCGCGTCCGATGCGGGCGACGGGACCAAGGTGGCCTTCGCCAGCGCGACGGCGAAGGCGATCATGCAGACGAACGCGACCGTGATGACCGCGGTCCGGGCCAACAGCGCGCCCATCGATCGGCGTTGGAGGCGCGGCACCCGTGGGCGGCCGCTCTCGCGCGCGCCGCCGGCACGCGAACCGCCCCCGGCGGTACGGCCGGTGTCGTCCGGCCGGGTCCACCACCGGCGGGCCGCCGCCGAAGCGCGGGCCCTCGTACCGGACTTGGCGGCGGGCTTCGTACGGGAGGCGGCGGCCGGCTTCCGCCGCACCGGTGAGGCCACGGCGGCTTTGGCCCTCGCGGCCACGGACTTCGCGGGTTGCCGCGCACCGGACTTGGGCGCCGCCTTCGCCGACTTGGCGGACTTCGCCGACTTGCTCGTCTTGCTCGTCTTGGTCGCCTTGACCGTTCTGGCGGTCGTGGACGCGGACTTGCTCCTGGACTTGGACGCGGCCTTCCCCGCCGGCGGTTTGGCCGCCGACTTCGAGCCGGCCCCGGTCGTGGCCTTCCCCTTGGCCCGACGCGCCGGTTCCGCCGCCCGATCGGACTTCGCCGACGATTCGGGAGCGGCCTGTGAACCGTCGGCCGAGCGATGGAAGAGCGGGACCCGTAGCGCCATGAACCCTTCCCCCTCGCCTCGCTGTGGTCGTGCCTGCCGCATACCCGGAACCGGCCGCCGTACGCCGGGGGACGGGCGTACGACGGCCGGGGTTTCCGTTACCGCGAGAACGTGCGCGCGGGCTCGGTCAGGCGTGCCGGGCGCGGCGGCGCGACACGAGGATCAGCGCACCACCGGCGCCGAGCGCGGCCACGGCGGCCACGGCCGCCCACTCGGTCTCCGCCGAGGAGCCGGTGTGCGGCAGGGACGGCGGCATGCTCGACGGCGAGGTGGGCCAGTGGTGGGTCGGGGGGTGGCCGTGACCCGGGTGGGTGGGCGGGTAGGACGGGGGCGTCGGGTGCCCCGGCCAGGTCGGGTGGTGGTCGCCACCGTGACCGGGCCAGCCGGGGTGCTCGCCACCGCCGTGTCCGGGCGGGGTCGGGTGCTCGTGACCACCGTGACCCGGAGGCATGGGGTGCTCGTGACCCCCGTGCCCGGGGGGAGTCGGGTGCTCATGACCACCGTGTCCGGGCGGGGTCGGGTGCTCATGACCACCGTGACCCGGAGGCATGGGGTGCTCATGACCACCGTGACCGGGGGGAGTCGGGTGCTCGTGACCACCGTGACCGGGCCAGCCGGGGTGCTCGCCACCGCCGTGTCCGGGCGGGGTCGGGTGCTCATGACCACCGTGCCCAGGCGGAGTCGGGTGCTCATGACCACCGTGACCCGGAGGCATGGGGTGCTCGTGACCGCCATGTCCGGGCGGAGTCGGGTGCTCATGACCACCGTGACCCGGAGGCATGGGGTGCTCATGACCACCGTGTCCGGGCCAGCCGGGGTGCTCGCCGCCGCCGTGTCCGGGCGGGGTCGGGTGCTCGTGACCGCCATGTCCGGGCGGAGTCGGGTGCTCGTGACCACCGTGACCCGGAGGCATGGGGTGCTCGTGACCACCGTGCCCAGGCGGGGTCGTCGGCGGAGTGGTGGGAGGCGTGCTCGGCGGGGTGGTGGGCGGGCAGCTGTCGCTCGGCTCCGGGCTCGCGCCCGGCCCGGCCTGGCCGTCCGCCTGCTGACCGTCGGACTGCTGGTCGCCCGAACCCGCCTGGTCCTGGCCACCGGCCTGCGAACCGTCGGCCTGCTGACCGTCTGCCTGCGAACCGTCGGACTGCTGGTCCGCCGAGGACGGGTCCCCGGAGCCGGTCGCGTCCTGGTCGCCGGGCTGCTGGGCGTCCGACTGCTGGCCGTCCGACTGCTGGGCGTCCGAACCCGCCGGGTCCTGGCCCTCGGCCTGCTGCGGGTCGCCGGAGCCCGTCTCGTCCTGGCCACCGGCCTGCTGGCCACCGGCCTGCTGACCGTCCGCCTGCTGGTCGCCGGGCTGCTGGCTGTCCGCCTGCGAACCGTCGGACTGCTGGCCGTCCGACTCATGGTGCGCCGCGGACTGGTCGCCGAGGCTCAGCCAGTCCATCAGGCTGGACTGCGGGCGGCCGGAGTGCGGGCCGTCCGCCTCCGGGTCGGCCGCGGACGAATCGCCGGAGCCCGTCTCGTCCTGGCCACCGGCCTGCTGGTCGGCCGAGCCCTGCGAGTCGTGCCCGCCGGACTGCGGGCCGTCGGACTGCTGGCTGTCGGACTGCTGGCTGTCGGACGGCCGGCCACCGGCCTGCTGACCGTCCGCCTGCTCACCGCCCGCCTGCTGACCGCCGGACTGCTGGGCGTCCGACTGCTGGTCCGCGGCGGACTGGCCGCCGGAGCCGGTCGCATCGTGGCCGGCGGCCTGCTGGCCGCCGGAGCCCGCCGGGTCTGCGGCGGACTGGTCGGCGCCGGACTGATCGGCAGCCGACTGATCGGCCGCGGACTGATCAGCGGCCGACTGGTCACTGCCGGGGTCCGCCTGCCCCGGGTCGGCCGCCTGCCGGCCCTGGTCCGGGTTCGGCCACGACGTGTCCGCCGTGCGGCCGTAGCCCAGGTCGGGCAAGCCGGCGTCCTGCAAGGTGGCGCCGGACGCGGTCCCGGGCAGCAGCATGCCGGCCGCTGCCATGACTCCCGCGCCGACGACGACGGTGGATGCCGCGACGGCGCGGAACTTCCCCCGCCGCCGCGGCTCGGTGGGGGGATTCATGTGCTGAGGATTCATGGTGGCAGATAAGCATCAAATAGGACTCTTCATCTCGTATCGACGTAAGAGACGCGTCAGATTCGCACGAATGGCCACACCCGCGCCTCGCCCCCGCCTGCCGTCCGGCGCCAACGGAGTGGACCGGCCGCCGCCCGGCGTGTCGCGGGGCGGCGGCCGTGATCCGCGCCACCCGGTCGGCCGGGGCATCCGCAGTAGAGTGGTCTGCTTGCCCGCCGTGGCCGCCGCCCCCCCACACGTCGAGGCCTGAGTCCCACCCCGCCCGGAGGTCCCCCGCGTGTCCTGCCTGATCGTCCAGAGCGACAAGACGCTCCTGCTGGAAGTCGACCACGAGCAGGCCGACGCCTGCCGCCGCGCCATCGCCCCCTTCGCCGAACTCGAACGCGCCCCCGAGCACATCCACACCTACCGGCTGACCCCGCTGGGCCTGTGGAACGCCCGGGCCGCGGGCCACGACGCGGAACAGGTCGTGGACGCGCTCATGGAGTTCTCCCGCTACCCGGTGCCGCACGCGCTGCTGGTGGACGTCGCCGAGACGATGGACCGCTACGGACGGCTGCGGCTGAGCAAGCACCCCGCCCACGGCCTGGTGCTCACCAGCACCGACCGCCCGGTGCTGGAGGAGGTGCTGCGCTCCAAGCGGATCCAGCCGCTGGTCGGCGCGCGGATCGACGAGGACACGGTCGCCGTGCACCCCTCGGAGCGCGGCCAGATCAAGCAGGCGCTGCTCAAACTGGGCTGGCCCGCCGAGGACTTCGCCGGATACGTGGACGGCGAGGCGCACCCGATCGACCTGCGCCAGGACGGCTGGGGCCTGCGCCCGTACCAGCGCCAGGCCGTGGAGAGCTTCTGGCACGGCGGCTCCGGCGTGGTCGTGCTGCCGTGCGGCGCGGGCAAGACGCTGGTCGGCGCCGGCGCGATGGCGGAGGCGAAGGCCACCACGCTGATCCTGGTGACGAACACGGTCTCGGCCCGCCAGTGGAAGCACGAGCTGGTCCGCCGCACCTCGCTGACCGAGGACGAGATCGGCGAGTACAGCGGCACCCGCAAGGAGATCCGCCCGGTCACCATCGCCACGTACCAGGTGCTGACCACGAAGCGGAAGGGCGTCTACCCGCACCTGGAGCTGTTCGACTCCCGGGACTGGGGGCTGATCGTCTACGACGAGGTGCACCTGCTGCCCGCGCCGGTGTTCAAGTTCACCGCCGACCTCCAGGCGCGCCGCCGGCTGGGGCTGACCGCGACGCTCGTGCGCGAGGACGGCCGCGAGTCGGACGTTTTCTCGCTGATCGGGCCGAAGCGGTTCGACGCGCCGTGGAAGGAGATCGAGGCGCAGGGGTACATCGCGCCCGCGGACTGCGTCGAGGTGCGGGTCAACCTGACCGACTCCGAGCGGCTGGCGTACGCCACGGCGGAGGCGGAGGAGAAGTACCGCTACTGCGCGACCACCGCGACCAAGCGGAAGGTCACCGAGCAGCTGGTCGCCAAGCACGCGGGGCAGCAGACGCTGGTCATCGGGCAGTACATCGACCAGCTCGACGAGCTGGGCGAGCACCTGAACGCGCCGGTGATCAAGGGTGAGACGACGAACGCGCAGCGTGAGAAGCTGTTCGAGGCGTTCCGGCAGGGTGAGATCTCGGTGCTGGTCGTCTCGAAGGTGGCGAACTTCTCGATCGACCTGCCGGAGGCCACCGTCGCGATCCAGGTGTCCGGCACGTTCGGCTCCCGCCAGGAGGAGGCCCAGCGGCTCGGCCGGGTCCTGCGGCCGAAGGCCGACGGCCACGAGGCGCGCTTCTACTCGGTCGTCGCCCGCGACACCGTCGACCAGGACTTCGCCGCCCACCGGCAGCGCTTCCTGGCCGAGCAGGGGTACGCGTACCGCATCGTGGACGCGTCCGATCTCTGAATCCGGTCCCGTACGGTCCGGGGCGCGGACTCGGTCGCGCTCGGTCGCGTTCAGGCGTTCAGGCGTTCAGGCGTTCAGGCGTTCAGGCGTTCAGGCGTTCAGCGGATGCCCTCGCGGCCGAGCACGACCACGTCGACGGCGGCGCGGGCGAAGACGCGCAGGGCCCGCAGGGCGCTGCCGAGGGTGTGGCGGGGGTGGTCGGTCCCGGCACCGAGCGCGGTGCCGCCGTGGACCTGCGGACCTGGGGGAAATGTGGTGGAGGCCATGTCCCCACCGTACGAAATCAGGCATTCGGAGTACGTCGGGCCGAGGTCGTAGTTCGTCCCCCGGAGGTCCCCCACGGAGGTGGCCCCCGACCCTGAGGCGCCTCTCGGGGACGACCCCGAGGCGGTGGGGCGGCGGGGCGGCGGCCGGCGTGGGACGGGGCGGAGGCACGGAGGGGGCACCGTGTGGGGCCGCGGCGGGAAAACGGTTCGCGGCGGCCCGCCCGGGGAGCGTATGATCCCCCGTCTTGCCGCCTCCCGGACGGGAGTGCCGCCGCCCGGACGGAAACCGGCCGGCCCTCGTGACATCGCCGCGCGTACCGGCGCGTACGCGCACTCGTTCTCAGCCGGAGGCAACGCCGTGCCCTCGCACGCCCAGGATTCGCACGTCCAGCACCAACCCAGGGACGGAGCCGCGGCCGCGGCCGCCGGGGGCGCCCTCCCGCCCGACCCGCTCGCGCGCGAGCAGGCGCACCTGCTCGCCTCCCGGTCCGCGCTGCGGGCCATGCGGGAGGACGTCGAGGCACTCGACATCCGCGACGTCACCGGGAACTGGGTGAACGCGAAGATCCTGGCCGGCGAGATCGAGGTGCGGATCAAGGCGCTGGCCGATCTCGCCGGCACCCCGCTCTTCTTCGGCCGCCTCGACTACCTGCACGCCCCGGGCACGGACCTGACGGAGGGCGCGCTGGGGGAGAACTTCTACATCGGCCGCCGGCACGTCCACGACGCCGACGGCGACCCGATGGTCATCGACTGGCGCGCCCCCGTCTCGCAGCCCTTCTACCGGGCCTCGCGGGCCGAGCCGATGGACGTGCGGCTGCGCCGCAGGTTCGGCTACACCGGCGGCGACCTGACCGCCTACGAGGACGAGCACCTGTCCGACCCGGCCGAGGCGGACACGTCGAGCAAGCTGCTCCAGGCCGAGATCGAGCGACCCCGCGTCGGGCCGATGCGCGACATCGTGGCCACCATCCAGCCCGAGCAGGACGAGATCGTCCGCGCGGGCGTGTCCGGCACGGTGTGCGTGCAGGGGGCGCCCGGCACCGGGAAGACCGCGGTGGGGCTGCACCGGGTGGCGTACCTGCTGTACGCGCACCGCGAGCGGCTGGCCCGCACCGGCACCCTCGTCATCGGCCCGAACACGTCCTTCCTGCGCTACATCGAGCAGGTGCTGCCGGCCCTCGGCGAGCTCCAGGTCAAGCAGGCCACGGTGGACGACCTGGTGGCCCACGTCCAGGTGCGCGGCACCGACTCCGCGGCGTCGGCCCGGATCAAGGGCGACGCGCGGATGGCGGAGGTGCTGCGGCGGGCGGTGCGCTCGGGCATCCGGATGCCGACCGAGCCGGTCGTGGTGGTGCGCGGCTCGCGCCGCTGGCGGCTGCCGGCCTGGGAGTTGGAGGAAATCGTCCGGGAGCTGGCCGCGCGCGACATCCGGTACGGCGCCGCCCGCGAGGCGCTGCCGCAGCGGGTCGCGCACGCGATCCTGGTGCAGATGGAGCGGGCCGGGGAGGCGCCCGACGACCGGGTGCAGGACACGGTCGCCCGCAACCCGGCGGTGAAGGCGGCGGTCAAGGAGTGCTGGCCGCCGGTCGACCCGGCCAGAACGGTGCTGCGGCTGCTGTCGGAGCCGGAGTTCCTCGCCGCGTGCGCCGACGGGATCCTGACCGAGGACGAGCAGCGGACGGTGCTCTGGGAGAAGCCGGCCCGCGGGCTCGGCTCCGCGAAGTGGTCGGCGGCCGACGCGGTGCTCGTGGACGAGGCGACCGACCTGGTGCAGCGCACCGGCTCGCTCGGGCACGTGGTGCTGGACGAGGCGCAGGACCTCTCCCCCATGCAGTACCGGGCGGTCGGGCGGCGCTGCTCCACCGGGTCGGCGACGATCCTGGGCGACCTCGCGCAGGGCACCACCCCGTGGGCCACGGCCTCCTGGGCGGAGGCGCTGACGCACCTGGGCAAGCCCGAGGCGCGCGTCGAGGAGCTGACCCGGGGCTTCCGCGTGCCGCGCGAGGTCATCGCCTACGCCTCCCGGCTGCTGCCCGCCATCGCGCCCGGGCTTGCGCCGGCCACCTCCGTGCGCGAGTCGGCCGGGGCGCTCTTCGTCCGGCCGGTGGAGGCCGACGGCCTGGACGCGGCCGTGCTGGCCGCCTGCCGCGAGTCCCTCGGGCAGGAGGGCTCGATCGGCCTGATCGCCGCCGACCCGCGGGTGCCGGCGCTGGCCGCCGCCCTCGACGCGGCCGGCCTGCTCCACCTGGCGCCCGGCGCGGAGACCTCGGCGACCGCCCGGCTCACCCTCGTGCCGGCCTCGCTGGCCAAGGGCCTGGAGTACGACTACGTGGTGCTGGACGACCCGGCCGCGATCGTGGCCGCCGAGCCCGACGAGCGCACCGGGCTGCGCCGCCTGTACGTCTGCCTGACCCGCGCCGTCTCCGGCCTGACGGTCCTCCACGCGTCACCGCTCCCCGGCGAGTTGGGCACGTGGGGGGACGAGCGGGCCGCGTAGGGCGGGTCCGGTGCGGGCGGCACCGGGCGGCGGAGCGGTCGGCGGCGCCGTGCGCGCCGACCCGGAGGCCAGAGCGGCACGCTCCGGCGGGACTTCACCCGCGCGGCGGAGGAGTCCCACGCGCGCCGCGGGCGTGCTGAGCCGGGTGCCGGTGCCGCGGTTCAGGGGGTCGCGTGCCGCGGCACCGCGGGTATGCGGTCCGACGCGGTCACGGTGACGGTCTCGCTCGCTGTCCCGGTCCCGGCGGCCAGGCGGACGAAGTCCTCGTCCACCAGCGTCCGCAGTTGCACGTGCTCGCCGATGCCGTGCAGGGCGGCCAGGTGGTTGACCGTACGGCTGAGCCGGAAGCCGTCGAGTGCGGCCCGGCCCTGCCGGTCCGGTGCGAGGCCGACCGTGGCCATCAGGCCCGCCGCCCCCAGCGCGTCCTCGACGCGGGCCAGCCCCACGTGCCGCAGGGCCGGGAACTCTCTGCCGCCGAGGGCGAGAATCGCCTGTTCCAGGGCGTGCAGCCGGTCTTCGTTGCCGTGTCGTCCGTCCACCCCCGCAGCCTCGCAGGCAAAGATCATCCGACCGCCCGTCCGTCCGGCGTTACACCCGAAAGGGTGAGTTTGACGGGCGCTCACGGCTCTTTGGCGGCGCACCCGCACGCGTGCGCGCCGGGTGCACGCGCCCCCTCCGGCGTGCGACGTGCGGCGTGCGGCGTCAGCCGACCGCCACCGGCGTGTCCAGTGCCTCGCGCCACTTGCGGACCGCGCTCACGTCCACGGGCCCGGCCCAGCCGCCGGCGCGGACGGCGCCGCCGACGTGGAAGCCGTCGAGGCCGGCCGCGCGCAGTTCGGGGACGTGCTCCAGGAGGAGGCCGCCGCCGACCAGGAGGTGGGGCTCGTAGCCGGGTTCGCCGCAGCGCGCGGCCTCGGCGCGCAGGACGTCGAGGCCCGCGCCGACGCCGGCCGCGGAGCCGGCGGTGAGGTACGTGTCGAGGCCGGGCAGGCCGGCGAGTTGGCGGCGCAGGGCGTCGCGGTCGACGGCGCGGTCGATGGCCCGGTGGAAGGTCCAGCGGCAGTCGCCGATGACGTCCAGCAGGGCGCGGACGGCGCCGAGGTCGGGCCCGCCGCGCGGGTCGAGGAAGCCGAGCACGAACTCCTCCGCGCCCTCGGCCCGCAGCCCGCGGGCCGCCTCGCACAGCGTGTCCAGGTCGCGCGGCTCGCCCGCGCTGAAGCCGTCGGACAGCCGGAGCATGACGCGCAGCGGGATCCGCACCGCGCGGCGGATCGCGCCGAACACGGCCCGGGACGGGGTCAGCCCGTCCGCGGCCATGTCGGTGACCAGTTCGAGGCGGTCGGCTCCGCCGGTCTGGGCGGCCACGGCATCCTCCGCGCCGAGCGCGATCACCTCAAAAATTGGTCTAGACATATGAGGTAGGGTGCCACACTCGCCCCCGCCACGCGAGAGCACCCCACCGGTCGAAACGGCCGAACCCCCGTCCGGACAAGGCGAACCGGGCCGTGAGAGCCCCGGGAGCCCCGGGAACGCGGGGAATTCGGGGGAGGGTGGGGGCCCTGGGACGGCGGTGGCGCACAATAGCCCGCATGCCGTCCCAGTCCACCGCCCCCCTGCACCCGCGCTACAACGCCCTGCTCGCGGAGTGGCGCGACCTGCTGCACCGCTGCCGGTCCGACGCGGAGCCCGCACCCGACCCCGTCCCGTACGGCGAGGACCTCCTCGACCGCTGGGCGGAACCGCAGCGCGCCTACCACACCCTGGACCACCTGATCGCGGTGCTGAGCCGGGTCACCGAGCTGACGGCGTACTGCGACGACCCGGACGCCGTGGCGCTCGCCGCGTGGTTCCACGACGCCGTGTACCGCCCCGACCGCAGCGAGAACGAGGAGCGCAGCGCCCACCTCGCCGAGCGCGCCCTGCGCGAGGCCGGGCTGCCCGAGGACCGGGTCGCCGAGGTCGCCCGCCTGGTGCGGCTCACCACCCTGCACGACCCCGCCCCCGGCGACCGCAACGGCGAGGTCCTCTGCGACGCCGACCTCGCCGTGCTGGCCGGCGACCCGGCGGAGTACGCCGCCTACGCCGCCGCGGTCCGCGAGGAGTACGCCTTCGTGCCGGACGACGTCTTCCGCACCGGCCGCGCCGACATCCTGCTGCGGCTGCTCGACCTCCCGCACCTCTTCCGCACCCCGTACGGCCGCTCCGAGTGGGAGCCGGTCGCCCGCCGCAACATGGCCACCGAGCTGGAACTGCTGGGCGCCTGAGCCCCGGACCCACCCGACCCCGGCGGCCCGCGGAGGCCGCCGGGGTCGGCCGTGTCCGCCCGCCCGGAACAGCCGGGATCAGCCGGGATCAGCCGGGAACAGCCGGGATCGGTGAGGACCGGCCGGAATCAGCCAAATCGGCCCGGGAAGCGGCGGCGCCGCAGTCCCGCGTCCGTCAGGCGGCGGACCAACTCCTTGCTGCCGACCTCGACCGCGCCCAGCCGCACCGCCGACGCGTAGCGGTGGGAGGGGATGTCGTAGTGGTCGCGCTCGAACGCCCGCAGCGGCGCGCCGAGCCGGGCGGCGAAGGCGTGCAACTCCTCGAAGGACGTGTCGCTGACCAGGTGCGACCAGTGGCGGCCGTGGCCGGGCCAGGTCGGCGGATCGATGTAGACGGTCACCGGCGCCCGCTCACCCCGCCCGCCCGGCGAGCGAGCCCAGCGGGGCGACGACCTCGCCGCGCGCCTCGCACACCCAGTGCGGGTCGGCGCCCAGTTCGGGTTCGACGGCCAGCGCGTGCGGCTCCTCGCAGACCGGGCACAGCGGCCAGCGGCCGTACCGCTCCATCAGCGCGTCCTGCACGTCCTGCGCGAGCAGGCCGGCCACGTAGTCCGCGCCGTCCGCCCACTGCTCCAGCCACCAGCGGCGGCGACTGAGCGCGTCCTCCAGCAGCGAGACCGCCTCGGGCAGGTGCGCGGCGACCTCCCCGCCGCCGTACGCGCCGCCGCGAGCCGTCAGGTCGGCGAGCACCAGCGCGCGGGCGCCGTGCAGCACCTCCTCGGCGGAGCGGTGGTCCGCATGATCCTCCATGCGGACATTCTCCCTCGTGCCCGCCCGGGCCCCGCCCGCTGCGGACCGCCGGGTTCCGCACGGCGGCCGGCGGACGGGCCCGCGCACCGGCCCGTCCGCCCGCGCGGGGCCGCCGGGTGGGGCCCGGGAGGGCCTCCGCTGGTGAAAGGGGTCGCGCCGCGCGGTCGGCGGTCTTGACGGTGGCCGTCGGTGAAAATACCTTTCACAAGGTGACCTATAGCGTGAAGGAAACTTTCTCCCCGAGCGTCCGCGCCCTCAGAGGCGTACCCGACGCGCCCGCTGTCCCCGTCACGCCCCCCGACCCGGGGGCCCTCGCCGCCAAGGTCCGCACTCTCGCGCCGTCGATGACCCGCTCCATGCAGCGGGTGGCCGAAGCCGTCGCGGGCGACCCGGCCGGCTGTTCGCACCTGACCGTCACCGCGCTCGCCGTCCGCACCGGCACGAGCGAGGCCACCGTCGTCCGCACCGCGCGGCTGCTCGGCTACCCCGGCTACCGCGACCTGCGGCTGGCCCTGGCCGCGCTCGCCGCACACCAGGCCACCGGCGCCGCCCCCGCCGTCACGGCCGACATCGCCGTGGACGACCCGCTCGTCGACGTGGTCACCAAGCTCGCCATGGAGGAGCAGCAGACCCTCGCCGACACCGCCTCGCAGCTCGACATGATCCAACTGGAGGCCGCCGTCACCGCGTTGGCGTCCGCGCGGCGGACCGACGTGTACGGGATCGCGGCCTCGGGGCTGGTCGCGCAGGACCTCGCGCAGAAGCTGCTGCGGATCGGGCTGATCGCGCACGCGCACGTCGACCCGCACCTGGCCGTCACCAACGCGGTCCAACTGCGGCCCGGGGACGTCGCCCTGGCCATCACCCACTCCGGCTCGACGCACGACGTGATCGAACCGCTGCGGGCCGCCTTCGACCACGGCGCCACCACCATCGCGATCACCGGCCGCGCCGACAGCGCCGTCACGCAGTACGCGGACGTGGTGCTCACCACCTCCAGCTCGCGCGAGAGCGAGCTGCGGCCGGCCGCGATGTCCAGCCGGACCAGCCAACTCCTGGTCGTGGACTGCCTGTTCATAGGCGTCGCGCAACGCACCTACGACACCGCGGCGCCCGCCCTGTCCGCGTCGTACGAGGCCCTCGCCCACCGCCACACCCCGCGCGTGCGCGGCTGACCTGCGTCAACGGCCCTCCCCGGCCCCAGGTTTCCGTCCCCGAGGCGCGAAGCCACCGTCCCCGTCCCCGTCCCCGTCGTCCCCTCACCGTTTCTCACCCCTTCGCCCATCCCCCCACACCGGCACAGGAACCCGCGAAAAGGATGAACGAGCCGCACATGACCGACCAGTACACCGAGCTGCGCCGTGAGCTGGAGACGCTCACCACCGAGGCGTTCAGGCCCGAACTCGCCGAGATCGACCGGCTGTCCACACTGGAGATCGCGCGGATCATGAACGAGGAGGACGTCACCGTCCCCGTGGCCGTGGCAGGTCAGCTGCCGCAGATCGCGGCCGCCATCGACGGCATCGCGGCGCGCATGGAGCGCGGCGGACGGCTCGTCTACGCGGGGGCCGGCACCGCGGGACGGCTCGGCGTGCTCGACGCCAGCGAGTGCCCGCCGACCTTCAACACCACGCCCGGCCGCGAGGTGGTCGGGCTCATCGCGGGCGGGCCCGAGGCGATGGTCACCTCCATCGAGGGCGCCGAGGACAGCAAGGAGCTGGCCGCCGCCGACCTGGGCGCGCTCGGCCTGACCGCCGACGACACGGTGGTCGGCATCTCGGCGTCCGGCCGCACGCCCTACGCCGTCGGGGCCGTCGAATTCGCCCGGCGGGCGGGGGCGTTGACCATCGGGCTGTCCTGCAACGCCGGTTCGCCGCTGGCCGCCGCCGCGGACCACGGCATCGAGGTCGTGGTGGGCGCCGAACTCGTCTCCGGGTCCACCCGGTTGAAGTCCGGCACCGCGCAGAAGCTGGTGCTCAACATGCTCTCGACGATCACGATGATCCGGCTCGGCAAGACCTTCGGCAATCTGATGGTCGACGTCCGCGCGTCCAACGAGAAGCTGCGCGCCCGCTCCCGCCGGATCGTGTCCCTGGCCACCGGGGCGCCCGACACGGCCATCGAGGACGCGCTGACCGCCACCGACGGCGAGGTGAAGCCCGCCATCCTCACCCTGCTGGCCCGGGTGGACGCCTCCACCGCCGCCCGGCTGCTCGCCGAGTCCAACGGGCACCTGCGGGCCGCCCTCAACGCCGCCAACCCCTGACCGGCGGCGCGCCCGGCACTCCGTACTGCCCCCGGACCGGTGCGTCTGACCGGTGCGTTCGGGAAGCGCCTCCGGCCGACCCGTCCGGGGACGCACCGGCACGTCCGGCCAGCGCGTCCGGCCGGCACGGCCCGGCACATCCGGCCGGCACCTCCGAGGGTGCACCGGCACGACCCGGCACGGCACGTCCGCCGAAGGGACGCCAGCGCGCGGCACGGCCCCCGGCACCACCTGCCCGGGGCCGCCGTGCGAGGCTGGGCCGCGTCCTGGGCCCGCGGGCGCGGAGGGGGTTGACGTGAAAGCGAAAGAGGCCGGCGAGAGGCTGCGCGCGTCGGCCGAGCGCGCGCTGGCGGAGCACGGCTGCCCGTCACTCTCGCTGGCGGTGGCCCACCGGGGCGAGGTGGTGTTCGCCGAGGCGTTCGGCCTCGCCGACCCCGCGAACGGCCGCGCGGCCACGCCCGGCACCGTCTACGGGCTCGCGTCGGTCACCAAGCCGATCACGGCGACCGCGGTGTGCCTGGCGGCCGACGAGGGGCTGCTGGACCTCGACGCGCCCGTGCCGGGCGAGTTCGGCGGGTACGGCGGATACGTGGCGCAAGCGCGCGGGTCCTGGCCGAGCGGGGCCGCAGCGGAAGGGCCCGGACCGCTGGGCGACCGGCCACGAAACGCCTGGCCGCGGCCCACCGCCCGCCAACTCCTCCAGCACCGCGGCGGCCTGGCCGCCTACTACGACTGGCACTACGGCGACGGCCGCCCGACGCCCGACGCCGACCGGCACGCCGTGCCGCACCGCGCCCCCGGCACGGCCTTCGACTACGCCAACCTCGGCTACCGCGTGCTGGGCCGCCTGCTGGCGGACGCGACCGGCGCATCGCTGGAATCCTTCGTCCGCGAGCGGGTGTTCGCCCCGCTCGGGCTCGACGCGTGCCGTATCGCCCGGACTCACCCCGGACCGGGCCCCGCGGCGGTCCGCCTCACCGCCGACGGCCGCGCGTACCCCGACTACGGGTGCAGCCACCCCGGCGCCACCCTCGGCTGGGCGACCGCCGGTGAACTCGCCCTGTTCGCCCAGTCGTTCGCCCGCCTCCTGGCACCGGCGACGGCGGCCGCCGCACTCGACCCGCTGCCGGTCAACGACCGCCTCGGCTACGGGCTCGGCTGGTGCGTCTCCACCGGCGCTGGGCCACGGGTGATCAGCCACGGCGGGGGCGGGCCCGGAGTGGCGGCCATGCTCGTCGCCGTGCCCGAGCGGGACCTGTCGGTGGCCGTCCTGACCAACACCACCTCCAAGGCGGCGCGGGACACGGTCGTCCGGGAGGTGCTGACCGCCCTCGTCCCCGGCTACCGCGAGGAGTCCGTCAGCCCGGCCGTCCCGGACCCCGCCCGGCCACTCGCGCCGGAGGGCCGCTGGACCGGCCGGATCGCCACTCCCGAGCGGGACGTGCCCCTCGTCCTGCGCGTCCTGCCCGACCGCTCGGTCGAGGTGACGATCGAGGGCGACGCCGCCACCGCCCCGGCCTCGGCCTCGCGGCTCTGGGACCTGCGCGCCGATCTCCCCCTCCAGCTCCCCACCGCCGACGCCCGGATCAACAGCCCCCGGCTCGCCCTCACCCTGCGCCGGTCCGCCGACGGCTCCCTCACCGGCGCCGCCCACGCCCACAAGGACGGCGACGCCACCGGCTTCCTCGGCAACTTCCTCACCCACCCCTGCGCGCTGTCCGCGTAGCCGCGCGGCTTTTCACGGGGCCCCGATGCCCGCACCGCGGCGGGCCGTGAAAAACGGCGCGCCCGGCGCGGGCCCGCTCCTGAGGGAGGGGCGCCGTGCCGGGCGCGTCGCAGGTGGACGTGGATCCCGGGTGGGGATCAGAAGTCCATGTCACCGCCGGGCATGCCGCCCGGAGCGGCCGGGGCGGCCTTCTCCGGCTTGTCGGCGATGACGGCCTCGGTGGTGAGGAAGAGCGCGGCGATGGAGGCCGCGTTCTGCAGCGCGGAGCGCGTCACCTTGGCGGGGTCGATGATGCCCTCGGCGACCAGGTCCACGTACTCACCGGTGGCGGCGTTGAGGCCGTGGCCCGGGGTGAGGTTGCGCACCTTCTCCACCACGACGCCGCCCTCGAGGCCGGCGTTGATGGCGATCTGCTTCAGCGGGGCCTCCAGGGCGAGCTTGACGGCGGCCGCACCGGTCGCCTCGTCACCCTCCAGCTCCAGCTTGTCGAACACGCCGGACGCCTGGAGCAGGGCCACGCCACCACCGGCGACGATGCCCTCCTCGACGGCGGCCTTGGCGTTGCGCACCGCGTCCTCGATGCGGTGCTTGCGCTCCTTGAGCTCGACCTCGGTCGCCGCGCCCGCCTTGATGACGGCCACGCCGCCGGCCAGCTTGGCCAGGCGCTCCTGGAGCTTCTCGCGGTCGTAGTCGGAGTCGCTGTTCTCGATCTCGGCGCGGATCTGGTTGACCCGGCCGGCGACCTGGTCGGCGTCACCGGAGCCGTCCACGATCGTGGTCTCGTCCTTGGTGATGACGACCTTGCGGGCGCGGCCGAGCAGGTCCAGGCCCGCGTTCTCCAGCTTGAGGCCGACCTCCTCGGAGATGACCGTGCCGCCGGTGAGGATGGCGATGTCGCCGAGCATGGCCTTGCGGCGGTCACCGAAGCCCGGGGCCTTGACGGCCACGGACTTGAAGGTGCCGCGGATCTTGTTGACCACCAGGGTGGACAGGGCCTCGCCCTCGACGTCCTCGGCGATGATCAGCAGCGGCTTGCCGGACTGCATGACCTTCTCCAGCAGCGGGAGGAGGTCCTTCACCGCGGAGATCTTGGAGTTGACGATCAGGATGTAGGGGTCGTCGAGCGACGCCTCCATCCGCTCCAGGTCGGTGGCGAAGTAGGCGGAGATGAAGCCCTTGTCGAAGCGCATGCCCTCGGTGAGCTCGAGCTCCAGACCGAAGGTCTGCGACTCCTCGACGGTGATGACGCCTTCCTTGCCGACCTTGTCCATCGCCTCGGCGATGAGCTCGCCGATCTGGGTGTCGGCGGCGGAGATGGAGGCGGTGGAAGCGATCTGCTCCTTGGTCTCCACGTCCTTGGCCTGCTCCAGCAGGGCGGCGGAGACGGCCTCGACGGCCTTCTCGATACCGCGCTTGAGGGCCATCGGGTTGGCGCCGGCCGCGACGTTGCGCAGGCCTTCCTTGACCAGTGCCTGGGCCAGGACGGTCGCGGTCGTCGTGCCGTCGCCGGCGACGTCGTCCGTCTTCTTCGCGACTTCCTTGACCAGCTCGGCGCCGATCTTCTCGTACGGGTCCTCGAGCTCGATCTCCTTGGCGATGGAGACACCATCGTTGGTGATCGTGGGGGCGCCCCACTTCTTCTCGAGGACGACGTTGCGGCCCTTGGGACCGAGGGTGACCTTGACGGCGTCGGCGAGCTGGTTCATCCCGCGCTCAAGGCCGCGCCGTGCCTCCTCGTCGAACGCGATGATCTTGGCCATGGTGAAGTGTCCTCCGCGGACTGGGTTGTTTGCGCTCGGGACCGCGTGGTGCCCGCGACGGACGGCACGCCGGCCACCGGATCCTGACCGGTACCCGAACGAGCCTCACCGACCCGGCCCTTCTGTCACTCTCACTCGGAGAGTGCTAACGCCAATGATTAGCACTCACCCCCTGCGAGTGCAAGCGCCCGCGGACGCACGAGAGCCGCACTCCGGTGCGGAGTGCGGCTCTCATGTGTGAAGACGTCGCGTCGATGGCCGAACGCGCCGGGATGTGGTCAGCCTGCCAGCCGGACCATGTCCGCCTGCGGGCCCTTCTGACCCTGCGAGATCTCGAACTCGACCCGCTGGCCTTCCTCGAGGGTGCGGTACCCGTCCATCTGAATCGCGCTGTAGTGGACGAAGACATCCGCACCACCGTCGACCGCGATGAAGCCGTAGCCCTTCTCCGCGTTGAACCACTTGACGGTGCCCTGAGCCATTCCTAACTCCCCTATTACTGGCCCTATCGCGGCCCCGCACTTCGCGGGACCGGGTCAGACCTCACCCACCCAGGCAGGCCCGCCGTCCAATGACGAACGGGGACCTGGGGGGCGTGCGCCGGAACGCGTCGACCGCGGCTGAATGTATCTGCACGGATGCCCACTGCAACAGGTCAATTGGACGAGAATTCTTGGCGCGACCCATCGGAAATAAGCCGGGAAAGAATGATAAGGCAGGGCAACTCGGGCCGGACACAAGGGACACAAGCCGCAATTCGCGCATGAATTTGGCGATAAATCGCCGCGCTCACCTTCGAGGTAATGGGCTTGCCTCTGGCAACCCTATCGCGCACGCGATCACGACCCGACACATGGGTGCCCCGCCCACTCGTGCGAGTGAACCCCCGGTGAGCGGGGCACAAACCCGCCGGAACCCGGCCGTACGACCAACGTCCGCCGCCCTGCGGCGAGTTGGCGCAAGGCCGGAGCCGATCCGGGGGTTTCAACCGCCCGCGACCGCGGGAATGATCGAGACGCTGGCGCCGTCCGGCACCGCGGTGTCCAGACCCTGGGAAAAGCGGACGTCGTCGTCGTTGACATACACGTTGACGAAACGCCGCAGCTTTCCGGTGTCGTCGAGAACTCGCGCGGAAATACCCGCGTGATTCTTCTCCAGCGACTCGATGATCTCGGCCAGGGTGGAACCCTGGGCCGACACTTCGGCCTGGCCGCCGGTGTAGGTGCGGAGAATGGTCGGGATACGGACGGAAGCACTCATGCGAGGCCAGCCTCTCGGAACGCGGCAAGGGTCGGGCGAATGGTCGCGGTCGGTCCGGTGGTCGGCGCCACCGCGTCCAGGGTCTTCAGTCCGTCGCCGGTGTTGAGCACGACGGTCTCGGCGGCCGGGTCGAGCTGCCCGGTCTCGATCAGCTTCTTCAGCACCCCCACGGTCACCCCGCCGGCGGTCTCGGCGAAGATCCCCTCGGTGCGGGCGAGCAGCTTGATCGCGTCGACGACCTGCTCGTCGGTCACGTCCTCGACCGCGCCGCCGGTGCGCCGCGCGATGTCCAGCACGTACGGGCCGTCCGCCGGGTTGCCGATGGCCAGCGACTTGGCGATGGTGTCCGGCTTCACCGGGCGGACCACGTCCTGCCCGGCCTTGAAGGCCGCGGCCACCGGCGAGCAGCCCTCGGCCTGCGCCCCGTAGATCCGGTACGGCTTGTCCGGCACCAGGCCGAGCTTGATCAGTTCCTGGAGGCCCTTGTCGATCTTGGTGAGCTGGGAGCCGGAGGCGATCGGGATCACCAGGTTGTCCGGCAGCCGCCAGCCGAGCTGCTCGGCGATCTCGTAGGCCAGCGTCTTGGAGCCCTCGCCGTAGTACGGGCGCAGGTTGACGTTCACGAAGCCCCAGCCCTCGCCGACCGGGTCGCCGATCAGCTCCGAGCAGAAGCGGTTCACGTCGTCGTACGAGCCCTCGATGCCGACCAGTTGGCCGCCGTAGACCGCGGCCATGACGACCTTGCCGGCCTCCAGGTCGTGCGGGATGAACACGCACGAGCGCAGGCCCGCGCGGGCCGCGGCGGCGCCGACCGCCCCGGCGAGGTTGCCGGTGGAGGAGCACGAGAGCGTGGTCAGGCCGAAGGTGCGGGCGGCCTCCAGGGCGATGGCGACGACCCGGTCCTTGAAGGAGTGGGTCGGGTTGCCGGTGTCGTCCTTGACGTACAGGCCGCCGGTGACGCCCAGCTCGCGGGCCAGGTTGTCGGCCTTGACCAGCTTGGTCCAGCCGGGGTTGAGGTTCGGCTTGGCGGCCACGTCGGCGGGCACCGGCAGCAGCGGGGCGTACCGCCAGATGCTGGTCGGGCCGGCCTCGATCCGCTTGCGCAGGCCCTCCGGGTCGCCGAGCGGGAGGTCGTAGGCCACCTCCAGCGGCCCGAAACACTCCAGGCAGGCGAAGACCGGGCCGAGCGGGGCGCGGGTGCCGCACTCGCGGCAGGACAGCGCGGCGGCCGGTCCGAAGGGGGAGTCCGCTTCCGCGGCGGAACCGGTGCTGCTGACCGTGTTCACGGGGGGTTGCGCAGCCATGACAGGCGAGGCCCTTTCTCCTCATCTTCCTCGCGCGCGGTCGCGTCGCGAGACGGAATTGGCACCTTCCCCACCGTGCGTGACCTCGCGGTCGGCGGGAGGGTTGCCGGGGCTTCAACGGGCCGTTCCCTCTGCCCCTCTGGATGAGCGGTATGGCACCGGGCGCGGTGGTCCGATGCGTTTGTCCCGCGGGGCACCCCCGGCATGCGGGGGGCTCTCGCGTTGTTCAAGACTGTAACCGACATGTGTGACGGTGGAACGTACCGTCCGTACCGCGAGATGGATCCACAGGTCCGCGCCCCGGACCGCGACGGGAGAGATTGGCGTGCTCGACGAGGTGGAGCGCTGGCTCGCCAGCCGTTCGTGGTCGGCCGCCGACCGCCCGCTGGACCAGCTGCTGGCCGCCAAGAGGGCCGCCGGGGAGCGCGGCACGGTGAGCGTGGTGCTGCCCGCGCTGGACGAGGAGCCGACCGTCGGCGCCATCGTCGCCGCCATCCGCCGGGACCTGATGTCCGCCGCCGTGCCGCTGGTCGACGAGCTGGTGGTGGTCGACTCCGGCTCCACCGACAGCACGGCGAAGGTCGCGGCCGAGGCGGGCGCGCGGGTGGTGTGCCGGGACGACATCCTGCCCCGGCTGCCGCCGGCGCCGGGCAAGGGCGAGGTGCTGTGGCGCTCGCTGCTGGTGACCCGCGGCGAGATCGTCTGCTTCGTCGACGCGGACCTGCGCGACTTCGACTCCTCCTTCGTCTCGGGGATCGTCGGCCCGCTGCTGACCGAGCCGGACGTGCAGCTGGTCAAGGCGATGTACGACCGGCCGCTGGAGACCGGCGGCGCGGTGGTGCCGGCCGGCGGCGGCCGGGTCACCGAGCTCGTGGCGCGGCCCCTGCTCAACCTGCACTGGCCGCGGCTGGCCGGCTTCGTCCAGCCGCTCGGCGGGGAGTACGCGGCCCGCCGCTCGCTGCTGGAGCGGCTGCCCTTCCCGGTCGGGTACGGCGTGGAGCTGGCGATGCTCGTCGACGCGCTCGGGCTGGTCGGGCTGGACGCGCTGGCCCAGGTGGACGTCGGGGTGCGGCACCACCGGCACCAGGACGGGCAGGCGCTGGGGCGGATGGCCGCGGCGATCTACCGCACGGCCCAGCTGCGGCTCCCCCGCGGGCCCGGACCCTGGTGCGGCCCCGGATCACCCAGTACACCCGGGGCGAGGACGGCTTCGTGCCGCGCACGCACTCCGTCGACGCGGAGGAGCGGCCGCCGATGCGGCACGTGCCGGAGTACGCGCGGCGGCCGGCGGCCTGAGCGGGGCCGTACGGGCCGGGGGTGCGGGCCCGCGAGGCGGCGGCGGTGTGGGCCGGGTGGCCGCCGCGGACGTTTGAGGCACCCCGTGCCTGGCTAGGCTCGCGGGCATGGAGGGTACGAACGACGGCGCCAGGGTGCTGGTCGCGTCCAACCGGGGCCCGGTCTCGTACAGCGTCGGCGAGGACGGCTCGCTGACCGGCCGCCGCGGCGGCGGCGGGGTGGTCTCCGGGCTCAGCGCGATCGGGCCCGAGGCGGACGCGGTGTGGGTGTGCGCGGCGCTGTCGGAGGGCGACCGGGAGGCGGTGCGCCGCGGGGTGGCCGAGCCGGGCTCGCGGATGCTGGCGATCGACCCCGAGGTGTTCGGCGCGGCCTACAACGGGATCGCGAACTCGGTGCTGTGGTTCGTACACCACATGCTTTACCAGACGCCCCTGGAGCCGGTCTTCGACGAGGAGTTCCGCGGCCAGTGGGCCTCGTACGAGGCGTACAACGAGGCGTTCGCCGACGCCCTCGCGCAGGAGGCGGCGCCGGGCGCCGCCGTCCTGGTGCAGGACTACCACCTGGCGCTGGTCCCCGCGCTGCTCCGGGCCCGCCGCCCGGACCTGCGGATCGGCCACTTCTCGCACACCCCGTGGGCGCCGCCCGACTACTTCCGGCTGCTGCCCGACGACGTCGCGGCCCAGCTGCTGGAGGGCATCCTCGGCTCCGACCGGGCGGCCTTCCTGACCCGGCGCTGGGCCGACGCCTTCGCCGCGTGCTGCGCGGACGTGCTGGGCGCGGACGTCTCGGCCGGCCCCGACGGCCCCGGCGCCACTGAGATCGCCCACCGCGGCCGCACCACGCGGCTGGACGTGCACGGGCTCGGCGCGGACGGGGAGTTCCTGCGCGAGCGGGCCGGCCGGCCCGACGTGGCCGAGCGGATGGCGGCGCTGCGGGCCGAGGCGGGGCCGGGCCGGCGGCTGATCGTGCGGGTGGACCGCACCGAGCTGTCGAAGAACATCGTGCGCGGGCTGCTGGCCTACCGGCAGCTGCTCACCGATCACCCGGGCTGGCGCGAGCGCGTGGTCCACGTCGCCTTCGCCTACCCCTCCCGCCAGGACCTCGCCCTCTACCGCGACTACACCGCCGAGGTCTCCCGCGTGGCCGAGCGGATCAACGAGGAGTACGGCACCGAGGGGTGGCGGCCGGTGATCCTCAAGGTCGACGACGACTTCGCCCGCTCGCTGGCCGCCTACCGCCTCGCCGACGTGGCGCTGGTCAACCCGATCCGCGACGGCATGAACCTCGTCGCCAAGGAGGTCCCGGTCGTCTCCGACCAAGGAGTCGCCCTCGTCCTCTCCCGCGAGGCGGGCGCCTACGAGGAACTGGGCGACGACGCGTTCGCCGTCAACCCCTACGACATCCGCGCGACCTCCGCGGCCCTCAACGCCGCGCTCACCCTCCCCGAAGCCGAGCGCGCCGAGCGCACCAAACGCCTCTCCGCCGCGGCCACCGCCCTCTCCCCCACCCGCTGGTTCCTCGCCCAACTCCGCGCCCTGACGGACTGAGCCGGGCCGATTCCGCCGTCGTGGTGGTCAAGGTCTGAGGTGGGGCGCGCGTGGGGTGGGGGCGCTCGGCTGGTCGGGGGACTTGGGCGGGACGGGGGCGGGGGGAGGGGCGGGGGTGGGTGATCTTGGAGGTGGGCCCGAGGGCCCGTCACCGAGTCGACGCCCATCCGCCTGAGGAGTCCCGTTGCGCATCCGATCCCTGCTGTCCCTGGCCGCGGCCGCCGCGGCGGCGGTCGCCCTGGCCGCTCCTCGGGCCGGCGCCGCCGACAACGGCATCTACCAGATCCGCGACGCGAGCCTCGGCGGCTGCGTCGTGCCCAACGGGAACCTGCCGGGGGCGCACCTGGAGACGTGCACCGACACCACCGAGTGGGTGCTGACCAACCAGCCCGACGGCACGGTCACCTTCGCCACCACCTCGGACCCCGGCCGCTGCCTCGGCCTGTTCCCGACGGCGGCCGTCCCGGAGCAGGTCAAGGTGGCCCGGTGCGGAACGTCCGTCGACCGGTGGCGGGTGGACGGCCCCGACGGGCTGCCGTCCACGCTGTCCCTCGCCGACGTCACCGTCGCGGGCTCGCTGACCAGCGAGGACGAGCCGGGCATCGTCACCCTCGGCGGGGACGGCGACCAGGAGTGGGTGGTGCAGCGGGTGGCCTGACCCGCCCCCGGCTCGTCGGCACCCGCGCCCTACGCCCGCAGGCCGCGCAGGAGGACGGAGAGGGTGCGGGCGGGGTCGGCGTCGGCGGTGGGCCGGGCTCGCAGCACGTACAGGAAGCCGGAGAGCAGGGCCATCAGGTCGGCGGCCGTGATGTCCGCCCGGACGGCCCGTGCCTCCTGGGCGCGGGTCAGGAGCAGCGCGATCTCGTCGCGCAGGACGGCGGCCGTCGCGGTGACGGCCGCCCGCACGTCGATGCCCGCGCCGACCAGCGCGTCCACCAGGTCCTGTTTGGCGGCGGCCTCGGCCACGAGGTGTTCCAGGAAGGCGGTCAGCGCCGCGCCGGGGTCGTCGTGGGCGCCCAGCTCCCGCGCGTGGTGGATGAGCCGGTGCAGCCGCTCGTGGACGACGGCCTCGAAGAGCGCCTCCTTGGTGGGGAAGTGCCGGTAGAGCGTGCCCGGGCCGACGCCGGCCCGCCGGGCGATCTCGTCGAGCGGCACCGCGAGGCCCTCCGCGGCGAAGGCGTCCTTGGCGACCTGGAGCAGGCGGTCGCGGTTACGCCGCGCGTCGGCCCGCAGCGGCTTCTCCTCTGCCATGTCCCGCGGCTCCTTCCGGTCCTCGACGGTGAACGTACCGGACGGCCGGGCCGCCGCGGGCCGCCCCGGGGCCCGCGGCCGGACGCAAGGCGGAGGAAGGGACGGCGGGGCGGCGTACGGCCCGGACCCGCGCGCCCCCAAGGCCGAAGGGACCGCGCCGCTTCGAAGCCGCTTCAAACGGGGCGCGCTCTCCGGTACGGTGAAACCGGGGCGCACTCTCCGTTTGACCGGCGCCCCGGGGAGGACTTCCGCATGCCCGCACAGCCGTCCGCGCCCACGCCGGACCCCGCACCCGACCCCGTATTCGACCACCGCGTACCCGACCACGTACCGGACCCAGCGCCCGCCCGTCCCGCCCCGCGCACCGCGCGCGAGACCGCGCTGGGGCTGGTCGCCGCCACGACGCACGAGGACCCCGGCGCCCTCGCCGACTTCTACGCGCCCCGGGTCGTCATCGAGATGCCGTTCGCACCGGCCGCGCTGTACCCCCGGCGGATCGAGACCACCCGCGAGGAGCTGCGCGCCCGCTTCCGGGCGGGGGCGGCCGTGCGCCGCTACGAGCGCGTGGACGGGGTCCGCGTCCACGCGACCGCCGACCCGGAGGTGGCCGTCGCCGAGTACACCCTGACCGGGCGGATGCTCGCGGACGGGGAGCCGTTCACCCTCGAGTTCGCGATGTTCCTGACCGTCCGCGACGGCCTCGTCGTGCACTCCCGCGACTACGCCGACCCGCTCGCCGGCGCCCGGGTCCTCGGCCGCCTCCCCGCCCTGCTCGCCTCGCTCGCCTCACTCGGTCAGGTGCCGGAGACTGCGCCGCTCGGCCCCGAGGACCGGGCCGCCCTCACCGAACTGGCCGCCCGGCACGGCCACCTCGTCGACGCCGGCGCGCTCGACCGCCTCGACGAGGTGTTCACGCCCGACGTGACCTACGACCTGACGGGCCTGGGCAGCGGCCACGGGATCCTGCGCGGCCTGGACGCCCTGCGCGAGGCCGCCCTCGCGCTCGGGCCCCGCAACCCCGTGGGCCACCACGTCACCAACACCGTGCTCGACCCGCTCCCGGACGGCCGGGTCGCCCTGCTGTCCAAGGGCATCGGCGTGCTGTCCGACGGCTCCTGCGGCAGCGTCACCTACCAGGACACCGCCGTCCGCGGCCAGCACGGCTGGCGCATCGACCACCGCGCCGTCCGCGACACGCCCCGGGCGGCGAGGAAGGACCAGGACCTGTCTGGGTACCCGGAAGGCTAGCGCGGCGGGAGGGCGTCGGCGAGGGAGTCGAGCAGGGCGACGACGCCGGCCGGGCCGGGGACGGTGAGGTCGGCGCGGGCGAGCAGCTCGCCGGGGGACTCCTCCGTGCCGGCGCTGGCCACGAGCAGGCCGGGCAGCCCCCGCCCGCGCCGCTCCTCGACGGCGGAGAAGGCCGCGAGGTCGCCGAGGTCGTCGCCGGCGTAGAGCACGCCGACCGCGTCGACCTCGGCGAGGTAGCGGGCCAGCGCGACCCCCTTGTCCATACCGGGCGGGCGCAACTCCAGGACGTAGCGGCCGGGTTCGACCATGAGGTCGTGGCGTTCGGCCAGTTCGGCCAGGGGCCCGCGCAGGGCCGCGAAGGCCGCGTCGGGGTCCTCGGTGCGGCGGGTGTGGACGGCGACGGCCCGGCCGCCCTTGTCCTCGATCCAGGTGCCGTGCCACGCGCCGATCCCGTCCAGGAACCCGGGCAGTTCGGCCCGCACCGCGGTGACGCCGGGGTGGTCGGCCGGGGCGTGCACCTCGCCGGTGCGGGCGTCCCAGCGCTCGGCGCCGTAGTGGCCGAGCACCACCATGTGCTCCAGCCCGGGCACCCCGGCGAACCCGCCGTAGCGCACGGCCACGCCCGCCGGCCGGCCG
Source organism: uncultured Actinomycetota bacterium (assembly GCA_963756705.1). Lineage (GTDB taxonomy): Bacteria > Actinomycetota > Actinomycetes > Streptomycetales > Streptomycetaceae > Actinacidiphila. The sequence continues at coordinate 1,171,950 of CAVWOS010000016.1, forward strand.
GTGATCACGGCGACGGCCGCCACCCGCGGGGCCAGCCGGGCGAGCGCGGGCACCGCGCCGGGGTCCGCGCGGGCACGTTCGGGGTCGGGCACGATGGGTGCGAGGGTGCCGTCGAAGTCGAGCGCGACCACCGCGCGCTCCGGCTGGCCGAGCAGCGCGGCGAGGGCGTCCTTACCCTCGGGCGTGTGGGGCGTGAGGATGTCGGCGGAGGCCATGCAGCCGACCCTACCCGGGCCCGCCGGGCGCGCGCCCCGCGTACGGCCGCACATCTCACGCCCTGAGCACCCCACCGCGCCGGAGCCGTCTAGCGGTTCTCCTCGTGCCGGGCCCGGGCCGCCCGCCAGCGGTTGACCGTGACGGGGTCGTGGCGCAGGGCGGCGGGATCGTCCAGCAGGGCGTTGAGGTGCTGGAAGTAGGCCGTGGGCGACATGCCCAGCCGTTCGCGGACGGCCCGGTCGCGCGGACCGGGCCCGGTCCAGCCGCGGGCGGCGAGGTCCAGCACCGCCCGGTCGAGCCCCGACAGCCCGGACCCGTCAGCCGGCTCGGCCGAAGCGACGGCCGGCTCCTCCACGGGCTGGGCCGACGCGGACTCGAAGGACGCCGACTCCGGCGGCACCCGCTCCGGCTCCTCGATCGGCATCGGCCCACTCCCCGTGCCGCTGCGAGCTACGAGCTCTGCGCGGCGTTGTCCTGTCCCTCGGCGTAGATCTGCAGGTCGGAGAGAACCGCCTTCGGGTCCGCGTGGACGGCCTCGCCGATGGTCTTCTTCAACCGGTCGCTCACCGGCCCCCACGACGTCTTGCCGACGGGGTAGAACACCGCCTCCGGCAGGAGGTTGAGGAACTGCACCAAGTCCTTGTCCTTGGGATTGTCCCTCATCGCCAGCGAAGCCGACGTGGTGACCGGCAGCAGCCCGTACTTGTCGAGGAACGCGACGGTGTTCTTCTCCGTGTAGACGTACTGGAGGAACTTCGCGTCGGCGTCCATGTTGCCGTTCTGCTTGAACGCCATCATCCAGTCGGCGACGCCGAGCGTGTCCTGGTCGGTGCCGCTCTGGCCGGGCAGCGGGGCCACTCCGACCTCGATGCCCTTGGCCTTGGCCTGCGCAAGGAGCGTCGGGTGGCCGTTGATCATGCCCGCCTTGCCGGCCAGGAACGCGTCGAAGACCTCCTGCCGGTCGGTCTTGGCCGGGTCCTTCGGGCCGACCAGGTGCGCGTCGACGAGGTGGGTCTTCAGCCAGCCGAAGGCCTGCTGGTTGCCCAGGGAGTTGAAGTTGTAGCTGCCGACGGCGTTGGTGAAGCCGCCGTTCGCGCCGAGCATCCACATCAGCGCCTCGGCCTGCGCCTCCTCCGGGCCGAGCGGCAGGCCGTACGGCGTCTGCACGCCGTCCGCCTTGAGCAGCTTGGCGTCGGTGGCCAGTTCGTCCCAGGTCTCGGGCGCCTTGGTGATGCCCGCGGTGGCGAAGAGCTTCTTGTTGTAGAAGAACATCCGCGAGCTCGACACCCACGGCAGGCCGTACTGGGTGTGGTCGACGGTGCCCGCCGCGGCCAGCGAGGGGATGAAGTCCGCCTGCTCGCTGACGGTGAAGAGGTCGTCCGCGGAATACAGGTCGTTGTCGGCCGCGTAGGCGGCGTAGGAGCCCATCTGCGCGATGTCCGGCGCGTGGCCCTCCTTGACCATGGAGGCGACCTTCTCGTCGACGTGCGTCCAGTCGACGACGTCCACGTCCACCTTGATGTTCGGGTTGTTCTTCTCGAAGGAGCGCACCAGGGCGTTCCAATAAGCGGTGGAGCTGTTGCCGGCCTTCGGGTCGCCGTAGTCCGCCGCGATCATGTGCAGGGTGACGTTCTTGTTCAGCGGTGAGCTGCCACCGCACGCACTGACCCCGGTCAGGGACACCGCGCAGGTCAGGCTGGCCGCCAGGCCCAGAAGTCGTCGCCGCTGCAAGGTTCTTACCATCCTCTGAATTACCACGTGTTTCTGATGTGCCGTCGGCCCGCCGGCAACTGCCGGGGCCGGGGGAAGCAATGAGTCTTCCGCACATCGTGAGCCAAGGTCTACACCATGTGAGCTCTCGCTTACGTAACAGGTGCCCGATCTTCTCCGTACCCTCCGCGTTCATCCTTCGTTCCTCCATGAGGATCAGGAGAATCGATCTTCCAGGCGAAGTGGACTAGACCTTTACACCCGTAGCGGCGAGACTGTACACGTGAGACACGTCATCGCCCTCGATGTGGGCGGCACCGGGATGAAGGCCGCGCTGGTCGGCCCGGACGGCACGCTGCTGCACCAGGCGCGCCGCCCCACCGGCCGCGAGCGCGGTCCGGACGCCGTGGTGGCCGCGATCCTGGACTTCGCCGCCGACCTGCGCGATCACGGCGCCGCGGAGTTCGGGCAGAGCGCCGCCGCGGCCGGCGTCGTGGTGCCGGGCATCGTGGACGAGGCGGCCGGGATCGCGGTGTACGCGGCCAACCTGGGCTGGACCGACCTGCCGCTGCGGGACCTGCTCGCCGAGCGGCTCGGCGGCATCCCGGTGGCGGTCGGCCACGACGTGCGGGCCGGCGGCCTGGCCGAGGGCCGGATCGGCGCGGGCGACGGCGCCGACCGCTTCCTGTTCGTGCCGCTGGGCACGGGCATCGCCGGCGCGATCGGCATCGAGGGCCGGATCGAGTCCGGCGCGCACGGCTACGCCGGTGAGATCGGCCACATCGTGGTCCGCCCCGGCGGCCGGACCTGCGGCTGCGGCCAGCGCGGCTGCCTGGAGGCGTACGCCTCCGCGGCCGCGGTCGCGCGCTCGTGGGCGGCGGCCGGCGGCGGTCCGGAGGCCGACGCGGCGGACTGCGCCGCCGCGGTGCGCGCGGGCGACCCGCGGGCGGCGGCGGTGTGGGCCGAGGCGGTCGACGCGCTCGCCGACGGCCTGGTCACCGGCCTCACCCTGCTCGACCCGGAGGTGCTGATCGTCGGCGGCGGCCTGGCCGAGGCCGGCGAGACCCTGTTCGGCCCGCTGCGGGCGGCCGTCGAGGCGCGTGTCACCTTCCAGAAAGTCCCGCTCATGGTCCCCGCCGCGCTCGGGGACACCGCCGGCTGCCTGGGCGCGGGTCTGCTCGCCTGGGACCTGATCTCCGTGGAGGTATCCGCCTGATGGCCATCGAGACGACAACGCAGGCAACGCGGCGCACGGTGCTGGCCGGCGCCCGCGTGGTGCTGCCCTCGGGAGTGGTGGACGGCGGCCGGATCGCGGTCGAGGACGGCCGGATCGCCTCCGTGGCCGCCTCGGCCGACGCGGCCGACGCTTCCACCGCCACCGTCGACCTCACCGGCTGCACGGTGGTGCCCGGCTTCGTGGACGTGCACAACCACGGCGGCGGCGGGGCGTCCTTCACCTCCGGCACCGCCGAGGAGGTGCTCGTGGGCGTGCGCACCCACCGCGAGCACGGCACCACCACGCTGGTCGCCTCCACCGTCACCGAGAACCTCGACGTGCTCGCCCGGCAGGCCGCGCTGCTGTCCGAACTCGTCGAGCAGGGCGACCTGGCCGGCATCCACTACGAGGGCCCGTTCATCTCGCCGTGCCGCAAGGGCGCGCACGACGAGACCCTGCTGCGCCACCCCGAGCCGGCCACCGTCCGCAAGCTGGTCGAGGCCGGGCGCGGGGCCGTGCGCATGGTCACCCTCGCCTCCGAACTGCCCGGCGGCGTCGAGTCGGTGCGGCTGCTGGCCGAGCTGGGCGTGGCCGCCGCGGTGGGCCACACCGACGCCACGTACGAGCAGACCCGCGAGGCCATCGAGGCGGGGGCGACCGTGGCCACCCACCTGTTCAACGCGATGCCGCCGCTGCTGCACCGCGCGCCCGGACCGGTGGCGGCGCTGCTGGAGGACGAGCGCGTGACCGTGGAGCTGGTGAACGACGGCGTGCACCTGCACCCCTCCGTGCTGGGCCTGGCCTTCGGCAGCGCGGGCGCGGACCGGGTGGCCTTCATCACCGACGCGATGGACGCGGCCGGCTTCGGCGACGGCATGTACGACCTCGGCCCGCTCAAGGTCCAGGTGGTCGACGGGGTGGCCCGCCTCGCGGAGGGCGGCTCCATCGCCGGCTCCACGCTCACCATGGACAAGGCGTTCAAGCGGGCCGTCACCGTGGACCGCATCCCGCTGCCCGACGCCGTGCGGGCCATCTCCACCAACCCGGCCCGGATGATCGGCCTGTCCGACCGGGTGGGCTCCCTGGAGGTGGGCAAGGACGCGGACCTGGTGGTGCTGGACGCCGGGTTCGACGTCGTCGCCGTCATGCGCCGCGGCGCGTGGATCACCCCTCCCCCGTCGCTCTGAGCGCCCGCGCCGCCCCGGAAAGGCGGCGCGCGGCCGCCCGCCGGGAGGCGCGCCCGGACCGTCGCATGTTCAACGGGTGTGTAAAAGGGGGGTACTTCGGGGTGGGAGTGGCGGCCCGGCGCTGCCATCATCGACAGGTGATCATCACCGTCACGCTCAACACCGCCCTCGACGTGACCTACCGGGTCCCGTCGCTGCGCCCCCACACGACCCACCGGGTGTTCGACACGATCGAACGGCCGGGGGGCAAGGGGGTCAACGTCGCCCGGGTGCTGGCCGCGCTCGGCCACCGCACCACGGTGACCGGGTTCGCCGGCGGGCCGGCCGGGGAGGAACTGCGGCGCCGGCTGGCCGCGGTGCCGCACGCCGAGCTGATCACCGACGCGCTGGTGCCGGTCGCCGGCCAGACCCGGCGCACGGTCGGGGTGGTGGACACCGCCACCGGCAACACCACGATGTTCAACGAGTCGGGCCCCACGGTGGGCCCGGCGGAGTGGACGGCCTTCCAGCGGCTGTACCGGGAGCTGCTGGCCTCCGGCGAGGCCGGGGCGGTCGCGCTGTGCGGCAGCCTGCCGCCGGGGGTCCCGGTCGGCGCGTACGCGGACCTGGTGCGCGAGGCCCGGGCCGCGGGCGTGTACGTACTGCTGGACACCGGCGGGGAACCGCTGCGCCGCGGACTGGCCGCCCGGCCGGACCTGATCAAGCCCAACGCCGACGAGCTGACCGGCCTGACGGGCTTCGCCGAGCCCGCGCGGGCCGCGCGGGACGCCCGGCGGCGCGGGGCGCGGGCGGTGGCCGCCTCGCTCGGCGCGGACGGCATGCTCGCCGTCACCGAGGACAGCGGCTGGCGGGCGCGCCCGCCGGACCGGCTGGCCGGCAACCCGACCGGCGCCGGCGACTCCGCGGTGGCCGGGCTGCTGTCCGGGCACGTGGAGGGGCTGGCCTGGCCGCAGCGGCTGGCCCGGGCGGTGGCGCTGTCGGCGGCCACGGTGATGGCCCCGGCGGCCGGGGAGTACGACCCCGTCGCCTACGCGCGGATGCTGCCGAAGGTGGAGGTCCAGGCCGCCGCCTGACGGCCGCTCCGCGTCCCCCGGGACGGCTGCCGCCCGACGGCTACTTCTTGACCTGGCCCTGCTTGAGCCACACCTGGTCGAGATCCACCGCGCAGTTGGTGTCGGTGGGGGTGCAGCTCAGGGACAGGGTGTTGGCGCCCTTGCTGAGGTCCACGAAGGAGTACGTGGTGTACCACGCCTTCGTCGGGTCGTTGCTCTTGCTCCAGTTGCTCATGTTCACCGCGCCGTCACGGGGCTTGCCGTTCACGGTGAGGGAGAGCGTGGCGTCCCCGCCGGTGTTGCCGTAGCTGATGAAGAAGGTGTAGTCGCCCTTCTTCGGCACGGTGACGGTCCAGGTCGCGCCGTCGCCCTGGGCTGCCACCGCCACGTACGTGCCGCCGCTCGCGCTGGCCCCGGGCACCTGGCTGGCGGCCGCGGCGGCCCCGGCCAGGGTGAGGGTCGAGGCGTCCACCTTGTCCGACGCGAACGGGGTGTCCTCGGCGGCCGGGGTGCTGGGCTGCGCGCTGGGCGCGGTGCTCGACGAGGCGGCGGTCGAGTTCTGCGCGTCGGGCTTGTTCTTGTCGCCCGAGCCGTTGGTCATCGCGAACGCGATGCCGATCGCCACGGCGACGACCACGGCCACGGCCGCGATCAGCAGGCCCTTGCGGTTGTCGCCGTCGGGCCCGCCGTCCGGGCCGCCGCGCCGCCCGCCGGAGGGTCCCTGCGGGAAGTCGTACGAGGACTGCTGCTGGTGGCCGGGCTGGCCGCCGTACTGCTGCTGCCCCTGCTGCGGCTGGCCGTACGGCGCCTGCGGCGGGTAGCCGTAACCGCCGCCGCCCTGGCCGGACTGCTGCGGCGCCGAGCCGGGCTGCGGGTAGCCGTACCCCCCGCCCTGGGGCTGCTGGGGTGGGTAGCCGTACCCGCTCTGCGGCGCCGGCCGGCGCTCGCCGACCCGCTGCACCTGGTGGTACGAGGTGCGGGGCACGCCGGGCTGTCCCGCCGCCGGGTCGGGCTGCTGCTGCCCGTCCTCGGACCGGTAGAGGTACCCGAACGGGTCGTCGCTCTCCGGATTGCCGTCGTTTCCGGCCGTCATCCGCTTTCCACTCCCTCGTACCTGGTCTGCCCCGAACCCTACCGGCACCGGGAGCCACCCTGCCCAGACTGGGGACGCGCCGGACGCGGGTTAAGGTTCCGGTGTGACCGGCGCCACGGAGAGCGGGCCGCCCGGGCCGGGCGACGGATGGCTGCCCTGGCACGAGGCGATGGAGCGGGCCCTGTACGGTCCCGGCGGCTTCTTCCTGCGTCAACGGCCCGCCGCCCACTTCCGCACCTCCGTGCACGCCTCCCCGCTGTTCGCGCGGGCGGTCGCCCTCCTTTTGACCCGCGTGGACGCGGCGCTGGGCCGGCCCGACGTGCTGGACTTCGTGGACATGGCCGCCGGTTCGGGCGAGCTGGCGGCGGGCGTGCTCGCCGCGCTGCCCGACGAGGTGGCCGCGCGGGTGCGGTGCCACGCGGTGGAGCGCGCGCCCCGGCCGGGCGGGCTCGACCCCCGCGTCGCCTGGCGGACGGCGCCGCCCGAGGGCGCCCGCGGCCTGCTCTTCGCCAACGAGTGGCTCGACAACGTGCCGCTCGCCGTGGCCGCGCCCGGCCCCGGCGGGCGGCCGCACGCCGTGGAGGTCCGCCCGCGCGACGGCGCCGAGCGGCTCGGCCCGGAGCTGGGCGGGGAGGACGCCGCCTGGCTGGAGCGGTGGTGGCCGTGGGAGCGGGAGCCGTCCTCCGCCGGAGACGGGGAAGGTGAGCCACGGGTCGAGGAGCCGTCCTCCGCCGGAGACGGGGAACCGCCGGTCGAGGGACTTCGCGCAGAGATCGGGCGGACCCGGGAGGCGGCTTGGCGGCGGGCCGTGGACAGCCTGGCCGAAGGGCTGGCCGTGGCCGTGGACTACGGCCACACCCGGCGGGCCCGCCCGCCGCTGGGCACCCTCACCGGCTACCGCGACGGCCGCCAGGTCCCGCCCGTCCCCGACGGAAGCCGCGACCTGACCGCCCACGTGGCGATGGACGCGCTCCCCGGCACCCTGACCACGCAGCGGACCGCCCTGGCCGACCTGGGCGTGAGCGGCGCGCGGCCCCCGCTGGCGCTGGCCGCCCAGGACCCCGCCGGGTACGTCCGGGCGCTCTCCGCCGCCACGCAGGCCGCCGAACTCACCGCCCGCGGCGGGCTCGGCGACTTCCTGTGGCTGGCCACGCCCGTCGGCCCGCGCTGCGCGGACCTCTTGTCCGCCCCCGGTGAGGAGCCGCCGGCGGCCTGAGAGGATGGGGGCCATGACGGAGACCACGATCGGGGTCGGCGGGGCCGCCGAGAGCACCGACATGGTGCTGAACATCGGGCCGCAGCACCCCTCGACGCATGGCGTGCTCAGGCTGCGGCTGGTGCTGGACGGCGAGCGGATCCGGACCGCCGAGCCGATCGTCGGGTACATGCACCGGGGCGCGGAGAAGCTGTTCGAGGCCCGGGACTACCGGCAGATCGTGGTGCTGGCCAACCGGCACGACTGGCTGTCGGCGTTCTCCAACGAGCTGGGCGTGGTGCTCGCGGTGGAGCGGATGCTCGGCATGGAGGTGCCCGAGCGCGCGGTGTGGGCCCGCACCCTGCTCGCGGAGCTCAACCGGGTGCTCAACCACCTGATGTTCCTGGGCTCCTACCCGCTGGAACTGGGCGGGATCACCCCGATCTTCTACGCGTTCACCGAGCGCGAGGAGCTCCAGCGGGTGATGGAGGAGGTCTCCGGCGGCCGCATGCACTACATGTTCAACCGGGTCGGCGGCCTCAAGGAGGACCTGCCGCACGGCTGGCTCGGCCGGGTGCGGACGACCGTGGCCGGGGTCCGGTCGCGGCTGGGCCGCATCGACGACCTGGTGCTCGGCAACGAGATCTTCCGGGCGCGCACCCGCGGGGTGGGCGTGCTCGCCCCCGCCGACGTGCACTCCTTCGGCGTCAGCGGCCCGGTGGCACGCGCCTCCGGCGTGGACTTCGACCTGCGCCGGGACGAGCCGTACCTGGCGTACGGGGAGCTGGCAGACACGCTGAAGGTCGTCACCCGGACCGAGGGCGACTGCCTGGCGCGGTTCGAGGTGCTGCTGGAGCAGGTGCACAACTCCCTCGACCTGGCCGAGGCGTGCCTGGAGCGGCTGGCCGAGCTCCCGCCCGGGCCGATCGGCCTGCGGCTGCCCAAGGTGCTCAAGGCGCCCGAGGGCTCCACCTACGCGTGGACCGAGAACCCGCTCGGGCTCAACGGCTATTACCTCGTCTCCAAGGGCGAGAAGACCCCGCACCGCCTGAAGCTGCGCTCCGCCTCCTACAACAACGTGCAGGCGCTCACCGTTCTGCTGCCCGGCACCCTCGTCGCCGACATGGTCGCCATCCTGGGCAGCATGTTCTTCGTGGTGGGCGACGTCGACAAGTAGGGCTAAGCAGGGTCAAGTAGCACTAAATAGTGCCGGGTAGGGCTGAACGGCGCCAAATAGTGTCGGCCCAGGCCGAATCAGGCCCCGCTGACCCGGCTACGCCTGGGCGCGCAGCCCGGTGACGTCCAGCTGCTCGGTCTCGTCGTGCGCCGTGAGGTCGACCACGCCGCCGACGGGCTCCGGGTGCTCCCGGGGCGCGGCCGGCTCGGGCCCGCCGGCCTTGGTGCCGAAGAAGTCGAAGCCGCCCGGGGTCCGCTGGCCGGGGTGCCCCGATCCGCGCTGCGGCTGGGCGTAGGGCAGGACGGCCGCGGCCACCGCGGGCACGAGACGCCGTTCCCGCACCGGCAGCGGCGCCACCGCACCGGACGCGTGCCGGCCCTGCGGCTCCTCGGGTGCGGCGATCTCGCGGCGCCGCGCCTCCTCGACGGTCGCGGTGGCCTGCCGGCGCGCCGCGTTGCGCGAGAGGTTGCGCAGCGCCTCGGCGGCCTTGAGGTAGGCCGCGGGTCCCACCGGGGAGGAGCCGGTGCCGAGCGCCAGCGGCTGCCGGGCGGCCGCGCCTTCGAGCTGGAGCCGGCGCTTGGCCTCCAGGGCCCGCGCCCGCTCGCTCTCCGCGGTGGCGTACCGGCGCAGCAGGTCGGCGTGCTCGGTGCGCAGCCGGGCCAGTTCGGACCGCTTGCCGCGCAGCTTCTTCTCCAGCCGCCCGCGGATCTCGCGGTACTCCTCCAGGTCCGTCTCCAGCTCGGCGACCCGCTCGTCGGCGCGCCACTCGTCACGGGACCGCAGGGTGGTCAGTTCGGCGACGCGGCGGCCGGCGGCGCGGTCCCAGGCGCGGGCTATCGCGCTGCCGGCGACCGCGGTGAGCGCCGCGGCGACGGCGAGGACCCGCAACAGCCCCGTATCACCGGCGAAAAGGGCGGCCACGGCGAGCACGGCGGCGGTGCCGGCGACGGTCATGGGCGGCAGCAACCGGTGCAGCGGTTCTGAATGGCGGTGGCGTCCACGGGGCATGGCCAAAATTTAGCGCGCGCGGCGCCTTCGTGGGGTGTGGGATGCGTGAATTCCGGGGCGATCCGGGCCGCGATTCCCGCGCCCCGGCGCCGTCGGGCCAGCTCGGGGGCGCGCCACCGCGGCAAACGCCCTGGTGGCCGGTAACCGACCCTTGCGCGGACCGCCCAGTGAGGCTAACCGGCCGGTGGGCGGGATCAGTCGGCGATGGACGGGGTGGGGCGGGTCGGGCGGTCGCTCGGCGGGACGACCGGAAGGCCGGCGGCGCGCCAGGCCTGGAAGCCGCCGTCGAGGTCGGTGGCCCGGTGCAGGCCGAGGTCCTGGAGCGCGGCGGCGGCGAGCGAGGAGGCGTACCCCTCGTTGCAGAACACCACCACGGTCAGGTCGGGGCCGGTGGCCTGCGGGACGCGGTGGTCGCCGTCCGGGTCGAGCCGCCACTCCAGTTCGTTGCGCTCCACGATGACGGCGCCCGGGACGGTGCCGTCGCGGTCGCGGAGCGCGGCGTAGCGGATGTCGACCAGCAGGGCCCCTCCCCGCGCCGCCCGCTGCGCCGCCTCGGGGGTGAGGCGGTCGAGGCGTGCGCGGACCGCGGCCAGGTGGTCGGCGAGCGAGGACGACCGTCGGGCCGCCATCACCACTCCTCGGGGCGCTCGACCATCTCCAGGCGGAGCGTGCTGCCCTTGCGGCTGTAGCGGCGCATCAGCGGCAGCGGCGGGTAGTACGCGTGCACGGACACCGCGTGGGTGCTCGGCGAGTGGTTGACGACCTGGTGGAGGTGCTGGCGGCCGAAGGCGCGGCCCTTGCCCTCGGGCAGCACGCGCACCCGGTCCAGGCCGTCGGCCAGTTCCAGGGAGCGCCAGCCCTCGGAGGGCAGCGGCACCGCCAGCGACTCCTCGGTCAACTCGCCCGCGGCGGTGACGAAGGCGCCGTACGAGCCGCCGTGGTCGTGCCAGCCGGTCTCGGCGCCGGGCGGCCAGCCGATCAGCCACGCCTCGCAACCGCCGGGCCCCTCCAGGCGCACCCAGGTGCGGCCCTCGGGGTCGAGCGGGAGTTCGGCGACGCGGGCCGGGTCGGCGGCCACCGAGCGGGCGAAGTCGAGGAGTTCCGCGGCCGTCGGGGCGGCGGCGGGGGCCTGCGTGGCGAGGGCGCCCTCCGTGCGGACGGAGCTCTCCCCGGCGCCGGAATTTTCGTTGCTGGATACACGCGAAACGGCGGACAAGGGTAACCAACCTGTGAGGTCATGCGGCCGCGCAGAGGGCACGCAAGGTGAATGGTGGACCGGAGGCGCGCCTCAGCGCGCGTCGGTACACACGCAGCTGGCGTACCGGACGAGGTCGTCATAGACCTTCCGGTGGTACCAAAGCCGCGCACCAGTGACCATGCTCGGAGTGAACCATGTACCTGCCAGCCTGATCAAGCCCGTCTCGGGCCCCGAGACGTTCAACTGGCGTGGCATTGCTGAACTTTTAATCGCGCCGCGACACACCGCCGGCGGCACGGTCAGCACGGACCGCGGACCGGGGTCAGCGGCTGCGCTGCGCGCCGCCGCGCTGCTGGTGGTCGTCGTCCTCGGGGATCTTGCAGACCCGCTCCAGGAAGAGCGCCGCGGCCACCACCGCGACGCCGGCCAGCACCGCCAGCCCGGCGTAGATCGCCTGCTGGCGGCGCGGGTCCATGTCGAGCCGGTACATGACGAGGTACAGGCCCGTGCCGCCGTACAGCCCCACCACCAGGGACGCCACGAGCGCGCTGGCCTGGCCGAAGACGACCGCGCGGGCGGCGGCGAGCGGGTTGACGCCCTTCGCGCCGGGGCGGCGCTCGCGCTGGGCGCGCAGCCGGGTCCTTATCGACAGGCCGGTCGCGAAGAGCGCCACGGCGATCAGCGCGAGCACGACCGGCGCGGCCACCGGCACCGAGGGGAGCGTGCCGAAGGTGTCCCACAGGTGGGCCGCCGCCCAGGCCAGCACGGCCGCGACGACGAAGATCCCGGCCAGGGTCCTGATCCGCAGTGTCCTCACGTCGGCGTCAGCCTCCACATCGTCCGGTGGCGCGCGCCCCGGTGCCGCCCGCCGCAGGTCCCAACGTTCATTCGGGCAGCCGGAGTTCCACGTCGGAGCGGCGCCGCACGCCCTGGTCGGTGACCTGGGCGACCAGGTCGGCGACCGGACCGCGGCCGGGCAGCCGCGCCGCCGGGTCCACGTCGAACCACGGTACGAGCACGAAGGCCCGCTCGTGCGCGCGCGGGTGCGGGAGGGTGAGCACCGGGTCGTCGGAGACCACCTCGTCGTACGCCACGATGTCCACGTCGATGGTGCGCGGGCCCCAGCGCTCCTCGCGCACCCGCAGGAACGCCTCCTCGATGGCGTGGCCGCGCTCCAGCAGGTCGACGGGCGGCAGGGTGGTGCGGACGAGCACCACGGCGTTGAAGTAGCTGGGCTGGCTGCCGGCCGGCACGCCCCACGGGTCGGTCTCGTAGACCGGGGAGACCGAGCGCACCCGCACGCCGGGGGTGTCCTCCAGCGCGTCCACGGCGCCTTGGAGGGTCTCCAGCCGGTTCCCGAGGTTGCCGCCCAGGGAGATCACGGCGGTCCTGGGGTTCTGCAGGGTGCTGTCGGCCGCGTCCACCCGCGCGGTGACGGCGGCGGGGACGGGCTGCACGACCGGGTCCGAGGACCCGTACAGCGGGTTGACGGGGCTCTCTCCACTCACGGGCGCCTCCGGGTGAGGGTCACGGTCACGTCGTCGAAGGGCACGGTGATCGGCGCGTCCGGTTTGTGCACGGTCACCTCGACCTCCTGCACCCGCTCATGCCCCAGGCACACGTCGGCGATGCGCTGGGCGAGCGTTTCGATGAGGTTGACCGGGTCGCCGGAGACGACGGCCGCGACCTGTTCGGCCAGCACACCGTAGTGCACGGTCTGTTCCAGGTCGTCGGCGGCCGCGGCCGGAGCCGTGTCCAGACCCAGTGTGAGATCGATCACGAAGATCTGGCCGTTCTCCCGCTCGTGCGCGAAAACCCCGTGGTGGCCGCGGACGCTCAGCCCGCGCAGCGTGACCCGGTCCACTGCCTCACTCCTCGGTGTCGTCGCGGTCGTCCCGCCGGTCGCGGGGGCCGTCGGGGTCGCGGTCGCCGAGGTCGTCGGGGCCCAGGACTTCGAGCCCGCCGGGGTCGCCGATGTCCTCGGGCCCCTCGGGGCCGCCGTCGTCGTCGTCCCCGTCGGCGCCGTCCGCCCCGTCTGCCCCGTCTGCCCCGTCCTCATCGTCGTCTTCAGCGAGCACCGGCGAGCCGTGGTGCGACCACAGCTTCCAGCCGTCGGACGTGCGGCGGAAGACGTTCGTGGCCACCACCAGGCCGCCGACCAGCGAGCCCGCGGAGCCGTCCTCCTCGGCGGGGCCGCCGGTGAGGATGTTCTCGGTGCAGCTCACCAGCGCCGCGTCGCCGTCCACGGCGATCTCCACGTCGGTGAGGAAGAACTGGATGTACTCGGTGCTGGCCATGATCAGCGCGTACGACCGCATCACCTCGCCGCGCCCGCGCAGCACCGGCCAGCCCGGGTGGACCGCGGTCACCGACTCCGCGAGCGGCCCGTCCAGCACCACCGCCTCCAGCGCGTCCAGGTCCGAGGTCTCGATGGCGTCGTAGAACGCCTGGTTGGCGCGCTCCACGGCCCGCGCCTCCGCGGTACGGGCCGTCACGCCGCGCCCTCGCCCGAGCGCCCGGTGCCGCCGACCGAGGCGTGCTGGATGGCCCGCGCCACCCGCACCGCGTCCGCGCTGGCCCGCACCTCGTGCACCCGCACCGCCCAGGCGCCCTCGCGGGCGGCGATCGCGGTGACCGCCGCGGTCGCCGCGTCCCGCTCCCGGGCCGGCGGCGGTGGCGCGTCGGCCTCGGCGGCCAGCACCCGCCCGAGGAAGCGCTTGCGGGAGGCGGCGACCAGCAGCGGGCGGCCCAGGGCGCCCAGTTGCGCGAGGTGGGCCAGCAGCGTCAGGTCGTGGTCGGCGTTCTTGGCGAAGCCCAGGCCCGGGTCGAGCACGATCCGCTCGGGGGCCACCCCGCCGTCCACCGCGCGCTCCAGGCCGGCCCGCAGCTCGCTGAGCACCTCGCCGAGCACGTCGGCGTAGACCGCCCGGTTGTTCATGTCGATGCTCTGGCCGCGCCAGTGCATCAGGACGAAGGGCACCTCGGCGGCCGCCACCACCGGGATCATCGCCGGGTCGGCCAGGCCGCCGCTGACGTCGTTGACCAGCCGGGCGCCGGCCCGCACCGCCTTCTCGGCGACGCTCGCCCGCATGGTGTCCACGCTGACCAGCACCCCGGCGGCGGCCAGTTCGCGCACCACCGGGACCACCCGGCGCAGCTCCTCGGCCTCGTCCACCCGGGACGCGCCCGGCCGCGTGGACTCGCCGCCGACGTCCACCAGGTCGGCGCCCTGGGCGACCAGGTCCAGGCCGTGCTTGACGGCCAGCTCCGGGTCGAACCACTGCCCGCCGTCGGAGAAGGAGTCCGGGGTGACGTTGACCACGCCCATCACCGCGCAGCGGTCCCACTCCGGCAGCCCGAGGGGCCCGGTCCGGGCCTGTGACGTACTCATGGGTTCAGCCTACGGGTAGGCACCACCTCGGCTGAGCGACCGGGGCGACCGGCGCGACCCTAGGCGATCGCCCGTCGGTGGTGCGGGTCCTGCACCTCGGCGTAACAGGGCTTGTGCCGGTGCGGCGCGCGACTGGCCCGGCCGGGCAGGAAGCGCTGGAGCAGGTCCGGCAGCGGCAGCGAGAGCGTGACGAAGCCCTCGGCCTGCATGATGGCGAATCCGATCCTCGGCAGGTCGCGCGAGTTGGGGAAGACCAGGAAGCGCGGCACCCACTCCGGCTGGAACTTGGCGTTGAACTTGTACAGCGACTCGATCTGGAACCAGCGGGACAGGAAGACCAGCAGCCCGCGCCAGCCGCGCAGCACCGGGCCGGCGCCGATCCGCTCGCCGCGGGCCAGCGCGGAGCGGAACATCGCGAAGTTCAGCGACACACGGTTCACGCCCAGCCCGGGCGCCTGCTGGAGGGCGGTGACGATGAGCAGTTCGTTGAGCCCGGGATCGGCGCTGCGGTCGCGCCGCATCAGCTCCAGGGACATGCCGTCCTCGCCCCAGGGCACGAAGTGCAGCACGGCCCGCAGGTCACCCAGCTCCGGGTGGGGGGCGTCCGTCTCGCGCTCCTTGTGGGCGGTGACCACCACGCAGTCCCCGTCCGCCTCCTCGCCGAACCGGCCCAGCGCCATGGAGAATCCGCGCTCGGTGTCGGTACCGCGCCAGGCGTCGGCGGCCAGCCGCACCCGCTGCCGCTCGTCCTCGCCGAGCTCGCGCACCCGGCGCACCCGGCACTCGTACCCGGACCGCTCGATCCGCTTGACCATCTGCCGCACGTTGCGCATCGCGCGGCCGGAGAGCGTGAAGTCGGCCGCGTCGACGATCGCCTCGTCGCCCAGCTCCAGGGCGTCCAGGCCGGTCTCACGGGTCCACACCTCGCCGCCGGTCTCGCTGCACCCGACCACCGCGGGCAGCCAGGCGTGCGCCCGGGCCAGGTCGGTGAAGGCGTCGATGGCCCCGGGCCACGCCTCCACGTCGCCGATCGGGTCGCCGCTGGCCAGCGCCACCCCCGACACCACGCGGTAGCAGACGGCGGCCTTGCCGCTGGGCGAGAAGACCACGGACTTGTCCCGGCGCAGCGCGAAGTGGCCGAGGGAGTCGCGGGCGCCGTGCCGGGCCAGCAGGGCGCGCAGCCGGTCCTCCTCGGCCTCGCTCAGCTCGGCGACCGGGCGGGCCGGCCGCAGCACGAGGTAGACGGTGGAGCAGGCGATCAGCAGGCCGAGGCCGCCGAGCGAGTAGCCGACCAGGTCGTCCACGTGGTCGCTGGTGTAGCGCACCGGGCCCTCGAAGCCGAACAGGCCGTAGAGCACGTGCAGGCAGCGGTCCATGAAGCCGGGGTTGCCGCGCTCGGAGGACGGGTGGGCGCTGGTGATGACCAGGCCGAGGAAGAAGGCGAGCGCGCTCAGGCCCACCAGGTTGGCCAGTGCCCGCCAGCGGGTGCGCGGGTCGGACAGCGCGGTGAACTCCCCGCGGTGCCGGACCAGCAGGGCCAGCAGCCCCAGGGAGACCGCGGCGCCGAAGAAGGAGTGCCGGTAGATCAGCTGGGTGGCCGCCCCCACCGGCAGCAGCACCACCGTGGCCCACCAGGCGCGCTGCTTGCCGCGTTTGAGGGCGTGGGCGAGCATCAGCAGCAATATGCCGGTCACCACCGCGGTGGCGGCGGCCAGCGAGCTGACGGTGCCGGGGAAGAACGCGGCCATGCGGTGCATCCGCCCGTTGCGGAACGCCGGGAAGACCGCCGACACCACGTCGAGCAGGCCGATCACCGCCGCGGCGGAGCCGAAGATCTTCGGCACCGCGGACGCCTGCGGCACCCAGCGGCTGTAGCGCCGTTCGGCGGCGCGCTCAGCGGACATCCCCGCCTCCCCGCGGAACCCGAACCATGCTTTCGCCCTCTACCTGTGCAGACATGGGACACCCAAACCCCAACATCACCGGGAATCACGGGATGTGTCCCGCAACGTGCACCGGTACGAATAATTGGCGCCCTCTAGGACGTGAACCCGTGGCTGCGGGTTCCCCCTCGGCGGCGCTTAGAGCCGAGACGGAAAGTACACCCTGACGCGCCATGGGACTGACGAGTACGAACCTGCTGGTCCTCGCCGTGCTGCTCGCGGCCGTGCTGTTCGGGGCCACGGTGTGGCTGTGGCCCCGCCTCGCGCGCCGCGGGCCGGCACCGGTGCTGGGCCGGATCGGGGCGCTGCTGGCCACGCAGGTCGCCCTGCTGTGCGCGCTCGCCCTGCTCGCCAACACCTCCTTCGGCTTCTACGCCTCCTGGGCCGACCTCTTCGGCAAGGAGACCGCCCCCGGCACCGTGGTGAACGCCACCGACCTGTCGCACACCGGCGGCCGGCTGGAGGTCCTGGGCGCGCGGTCGGCGCACGGCACGGGCGGCGGCTCGCCGCGCCGTGGCGGGCAGCTGCAGAAGGTGGCCTTCAGCGGCGGCCGCTCGGGCATCTCCACCACCGGGTACGTCTACCTGCCGCCGCAGTACTTCACCGAGCCACGGCGGGTCTTCCCCGCGGTGGTCGTGCTCACCGGCTACCCGGGGGTGGCCGAGCAGCTCTACCGGAAACTGAAGTACCCGGAGATCGCCGCCCGGCAGGTGCGCAAGGGCACCGAGCAGCCGATGGTGCTGGTCATGCTGCGGCCGACCGTGGTGCCGCCGCGCGACACCGAGTGCATGAACGTGCCCGGCGGGCCGCAGACGGCGGAGTTCTTCGCCCGGGACCTGCGCTCGGCGGTCGCCGCGCACTACCGGGTCGGCGCGGGCGGGGCGAGCTGGGGCGTCATCGGCGACTCCACCGGCGGCTACTGCGCGCTCAAGCTCGCCCTGCAGTACCCGGGCTCCTTCACCTCGGCGGTCGGCCTGTCGCCGGACTACTCCTGCCCGGAGGACCGGACCACCGGTGACCTCTTCGGCGGCGATCCGGCCGTACGGCGGGCCAACGACCTCCCGTGGCGCCTCCGGCACCTGCCGCAGCCCCCGGTGAGCCTGCTGGTGACCAGCAGCCGCCAAGGTGAGCACAACTACCGCGACACCCTGCGCTTCATCGGCATGGTGCACGCGCCCGCCCGGGTGGCGTCGATCATCCTCCCGAGCGGCGGCCACAACTTCAACACGTGGGGGCGCGAGATACCCGCCGCGCTGCGCTGGCTGTCCGCCCAGCTCGTCCCCGACCCGAAGAAGGCATAGGCCCCGTGGGAGGCGAGGGCGGTCCGCCGCCGGCGCGGCGGGGATCAGGCTCGCCGCCGCCGCTGCGGGGGTCAGCCGACGATCAGGCTCATCGCCTCGGCCCGCGTCGCCGGGTCCCGCAGCTGGCCGCGGACGGCCGACGTGATGGTCTTCGCGCCCGGCTTGCGCACCCCGCGCATCGTCATGCACATGTGCTCGCACTCCACGACCACGATCACCCCGCGCGGCTCCAGGATGCGCATCAGCGCGTCGGCGATCTGCGTGGTGAGCCGCTCCTGCACCTGCGGGCGGCGGGCGTAGACGTCGACCAGCCGGGCCAGCTTCGACAGGCCGGTGATCTTGCCGGTACTTGCCGGGATGTAGCCGACGTGCGCCACCCCGACGAAGGGCACCAGGTGGTGCTCGCAGGTGGACATCACCTCGATGTCCTTGACCATCACCATCTCGTCGTGACCGAGGTCGAACGTGGTGGTCAGCACGTCCTCGGGCTGCTGCCGGAGCCCGGAGAATATCTCCCGGTAGGCGCGGGCGACCCGGGCCGGGGTGTCCTGCAGCCCGTCACGGTCGGGGTCCTCGCCGATCGCGTACAGCAGCTCGCGCACGGCGGCCTCGGCCCGCTTGGCGTCGAACTCTCCGGGGGACGGTTCGCCGTAGAGGGACACGGGGTCGGTCATGAGTGCCTGGCACCTCCTGCTGCGGGCCGATCCGGGCGGCTCCCGACGGCTTCCGAGGTTGGGACACGGCCCCGAAACACGACCGCGGCCCCAAGGCTAAAACCTTGGGGCCGCGAACGGCATTCCTGCTGGGGCCAGGACCTGCGGCGATCCGTGTGATCCGGCTCTCGGTGGGCCGCCGGGGCGGCCCACCTGTCGCGTCAGCCCCGGTTCTCCCCGTTGCCGTCCTCCGGCAGCTCCACCGGCTCGACGGCCGGCTTCGTGGTGGACACCGTCGGGCCGTTGCCGTTGGCCGGCTGGACACCGTTGGTGAGCGCCAGCTCCCGCGGGGAGAGCACCGGCGGCCGGGTGGACGGCGTACGGCGGGCCGAGCCGGTCCAGGCCGGACGCGGCGGGCGCTTGACGATCGGACGGAAGATCTCCGCGATCTGCTCCTTGTTGAGGGTCTCCTTCTCCAGCAGCGCCAGCACGAGGTTGTCCAGCACGTCCCGGTTCTCGACCAGGATCTCCCAGGCCTCGTTGTGCGCCGTCTCGATCAGCTTCTTGACCTCCTCGTCGACCAGCCCGGCGACCTCTTCGGAGTAGTCGCGCTGGTGACCCATCTCACGACCGAGGAACGGCTCGGAGTTCTCGGAGCCGAACTTGATCGCGCCGAGCCGCTCGGTCATGCCGTACTGCGTGACCATGGCGCGGGCGGTGGTGGTGGCCTTCTCGATGTCGTCCGAGGCGCCGGTGGTCGGGTCGTGGAAGACCAGTTCCTCCGCCGCCCGGCCGCCCATCATGTAGGCGAGCTGGTCGAGCATCTCGTTGCGCGACGTGGAGTACTTGTCCTCGTCGGGCAGCACCATCGTGTAGCCCAGGGCGCGGCCGCGGGACAGGATGGTGATCTTGTGCACCGGGTCGGAGCTCGGCGAGGCCGCCGCGACCAGGGCGTGGCCGCCCTCGTGGTACGCGGTGGTCTTCTTCTCCTTGTCCGACATGATCCGGGTGCGCTTCTGCGGTCCCGCGACCACCCGGTCGATGGCCTCGTCCAGAGTGGCGTTGGTGATGACCTTCTGGTCGCTGCGGGCGGTCAGCAGCGCCGCCTCGTTGAGCACGTTGCTCAGGTCGGCACCGGTGAAGCCGGGGGTGCGCCGGGCGACGGCCATCAGGTCGACGTCCGGGGCGACCGGCTTGCCCTTCTGGTGCACGCCGAGGATCTCCCTGCGGCCCTGGAGGTCCGGCGGGTCCACCGCGATCTGCCGGTCGAAGCGGCCCGGGCGCAGCAGCGCCGGGTCGAGGATGTCCGGCCGGTTGGTGGCGGCGATCAGGATCACGCCGCCCTTCACGTCGAAGCCGTCCATCTCGACGAGCAGCTGGTTCAGGGTCTGCTCGCGCTCGTCGTGGCCGCCGCCGAGGCCCGCACCGCGGTGCCGGCCGACGGCGTCGATCTCGTCGACGAAGACGATCGCCGGGGCGTTCGCCTTGGCCTGCTCGAACAGGTCGCGGACCCGGGAGGCGCCGACGCCGACGAACATCTCGACGAAGTCGGAACCGGAGATCGAGTAGAACGGCACGCCGGCCTCGCCGGCCACCGCGCGGGCCAGCAGGGTCTTGCCGGTGCCGGGGCGGCCGTAGAGCAGCACACCCTTGGGGATCTTGGCACCGACGGCCTGGAACTTCGCGGGCTCCTGGAGGAACTCCTTGATCTCCTGGAGCTCCTCGACGGCCTCGTCGCACCCGGCCACGTCGGCGAACGTGGTCTTCGGGGTGTCCTTGGTGATCAGCTTGGCCTTGGACTTCCCGAACTGCATGACGCGGGAGCCGCCGCCCTGCATCTGGTTCATCAGGAAGAGGAAGACCAGCACGATCAGTACGAACGGCAGCAGCGAGAGCAGGATGCCCACGAAGGCGTTCTGCTTCGACGGCGAGACGGTGTAGCCGTCGGGCAGCGAGACGCCCTTGACCTGACCGTCCTGGATCCTCTGCAGCCTGTCGGCGATGGCCGCGCCCTGGTCGCCGATGTAGCTGGCGCGGACCTGGGAGCTGCCTTCGATCTTGAAGCCGTCCTTCAGCTTGACCTTGACCGAGTTGTCGTCCCCGGTGGTCAGCTGAGCGGAACGGGCGTGGTTGCTGTCGATCGCCTGGATGACCTTGCCGGTGTCGACCGTCTTGTATCCGCCGCCCGAACCGACGACGTTCATCAACACGACCACGGCGAGGACAGCCAGCACGATCCACATGATCGGCCCACGGAAATAGCGCTTCACGTCCATCCATGCGGGGCGGTGTCGCCCCGTCCCTCCTGCCGCAGTGAGGCACGGCCGCCCGGCGGCGGCATGCATCCTTCGTATGTGTCCCGACCTTCGGACGGTACCTCAGCATTGTCACCCGAGGTTGCCGCCGACCGTTAACAATCCCGCTTTCCTCTGCTCCAACGGCGGGAAACCGGAACTGGTTCCCTCAGCCGCCGTAGACGTGCGGGGCGAGTGTGCCCACGAAGGGGAGATTGCGGTACTTCTCGGCATAGTCGAGCCCGTATCCGACCACGAACTCGTTCGGGATGTCGAAACCAGTGTATTTCACATCGATCTCGACCTTCGCCGCCTCCGGCTTGCGCAGCAGGGTGCAGACCTCCAGGGAGGCCGGGCCGCGCGAGCCGAGGTTGGTGATCAGCCAGGACAGCGTGAGGCCGGAGTCGATGATGTCCTCGACGATCAGCACGTCCCGGCCGGCGATGTCGGTGTCCAGGTCCTTCAGGATGCGCACGACGCCGGAGGACTTGGTGCCGGCGCCGTAGGAGGACACCGCCATCCAGTCCATCGTCACGTCGCTGGACAGGGCGCGGGCCAGGTCGGCCATGACCATCACGGCGCCCTTGAGGACCCCGACGATCAGCAGCTCCTTGCCCGCGTAGTCCCGGTCGATCTCGGCGGCCAGCTCTATCAGCTTCGCATCGATGTCTGCCTTGGAGATGAGTACTTTCTCCAGCTCGGCACCCATGTCGGTCTCGTTCACTGCGCGGTACGTCCTCGGGCTCAGGTCTACGACGGCGAGAAGAACAGTCTGCCATTCGACCTTCGCGCGGTGACGGCGCCGGGTAGGTTGAGCGCCTTCTGGCCCCGCCAGCCCGTGACGAGGCGGTCCACCTCCTCGATGTGCCGTGCGAACAGGAAGCCCGGCGGGGAGCCCGCGGCGACCGCGGCCCGGCGCAGCACCCGGCGGCGCACGGCGGCCGGCAGCGAGTGCAGCCGGCGCACGTCCAGGCTGCCGTCCTCGCCCGCCGCGTCCGCCTGGGCGTCGGCGGCCCACTGGTCGAGCGCGTCGGCGTCGTCGCGGGACAGCTGGGCGGTGCGGGCCAGCGCCTCCACGACGCCCTTGCCGAGGGACTTCTCCAGCACCGGCAGGGCCTCGTGCCGGACCCGGGAGCGCGTGTAGGCGGGGTCGTGGTTGTGCGGGTCCTCCCACACCGTGATGCCCTGGGCGAGGCAGCCCTGGCGGACGGTGTCGCGGTCCAGCAGCAGGAACGGGCGGCGGTAGCGGCCGCCGGCCCCCGAGACCGCGGCCATGCCCGACAGCGACCGGGTACCGGAGCCGCGGGCGAGGCCGAGCAGCACCGTCTCGGCCTGGTCGTCACGGGTATGGCCGAGCAGGACGGCCGCGGCGCCGTGGCGCTCGGCGGTGGCGTCCAGCGCGGCGTAGCGCGCGTCGCGGGCGGCCGCCTCGGGGCCGACCCGGCGGCCTCCGTTGCGCGGCCGGCCGCCGTAGTTGCCGCCGTGGGCCGCGGCGGCGGACTGCTTGCCGACGGTGACGCCGACGGCGTCCACCGGGTCGAGGCCGAGGGCGCGCAGCCGCTCCACGACCTCCTGGGCGCGGTCGGCCGAGCCCGCCTGGAGGCCGTGGTCGACGGTGACGGCGCCGGCCCGCACGCCGAGCCGGGGCGCTTCGAAGGCCAGCGCGGCGGCCAGCGCCATGGAGTCGGCTCCGCCGCTGCACGCGGCGAGGACGAGGGGGTGCGGCGCGGCGGATTCGCTGATCACGTCGTGCAGGACGCGACGGACCGCCAGGCGTATCGCCGCGACCGTGGGGTGGGGTCCCATGTCCGGATCCCTCCTGGGGAGGATGTGAGGGGTGTGCTGAACAGAGGTGCATGTGCGAGCACGGGGTTCGAGTGTCGTTGACGCAGGGTGTTCAGATGGTGACAGAACCCCGGGCACGACCCGAGCATCGCACGCGCGACCCTGCGGAAACGGTCCCTCGGACGGGTGAACCGGACGTCAAACTCGGTACGGGAGGCGCACGGATCAGGCGTCGCCCCGCCGATGCACCCGCGCGACCCAGTCCGCGGGTTTGGCGATCTCGGCCTTGGTGGGCAGGGTGTTCGGGGAGGTCCAGGCCCGGTTGAAGCCGTCCATGCCGACCTGGTCGACCACCGCGCGGACGAACCGCTCGCCGTCCCGGTACTGGCGCATCTTGGCGTCCAGGCCGAGCAGCTTGCGCAGCGCCTGGTCGAGCCGGCCCGCGCCGCTGGCCCGGCGCTGGCCGAACTTCTCCCGGATCTCGGCCACGGTGGGCACCACCTCGGGGCCCACCCCGTCCATCACGTAGTCGGCGTGCCCCTCCAGCAGCGACATCACGGCGGTGAGCCGGCCCAGGATGTCGCGCTGCGCGGGGGTCTGCACGAGGTCGACCAGGCTGCGGCCGTCGTCCTGCGTCTCGTCGTCGCGGCCGGAGCCGGAGCCGGTGAAGGTCTGCACCGCCTCGCGGACCCGCTCGATCACCGTGGAGGCGTCCAGCTCGGTCTCCTCCAGGAACGACTGGATCTCGCCCTCGATGTGGTCGCGCAGCCACGGCACGGCGGAGAACTGGGTGCGGTGGGTCTCCTCGTGCAGGCACACCCACAGCCGGAAGTCGTGCGGGTCCACGTCGAGTTCGCGCTCGACGTGCACGATGTTGGGGGCGACCAGCAGCAGCCGCCCGGCCCGCGCCTCCCCCGGCTCGGGTTTCACCGGCCCGGCGGGCATGTCCCGGGACGGCGGGGCGAACGTCTCGTACTGGCCGAGCACCCGGGAGGACAGGAAGCTCAGCAGCATCCCGACCTCGACCCCGGTCACCTTGCCGCCCACGGTGCCCAGCACCGCCCCGCCCGCGCCCCCTGGCCGGCGCGCGGCCATCTTGCCGAGCAGCGGCTTGAGCACTTCGCGGAACCCGGCGACGTTGGCCCGCACCCAGCCCGGGCGGTCCACGATCAGCACGGGCGTGCCGTGCGGGCGCACCGCCGCGTCCTTCTCGGTGCCGTACATCCGCGTGAACGCCCGGACGTGCCCCTCCGACTCCCGCGCGTGCGTGCGCAGCTCCGCCACGATCGCCCGCGCCTCGTCCCGGCTCACCTCGGGGCCGGGCCGGGTCAGCCGCTGCGCGGTCGCCACGGCGAGGTTCCAGTCGACCATCTCGCTTCCACCGATGCTCGTCATGTCTTCACGGTACGTTGCCGGTCCCGCTTTGGGTCGCCAGTTGTGGGCTCGGGCCATTGGTTCACGCGCTCGCTACGGCGGTGGCCAGGTGGTCGAGGGCTGATTCGGCGGACGGGGCGGAGGTGGTGCCCTGGGTCATGAAGGAGAAGGCCAGCAGGCGGCCGGCGGGGGTGACGGCGGTGCCGGCGATGGTGTTGGTGCCGGTGAGGGTGCCGGTCTTGGCGCGGATGACGCCGGCGCCGGACGAGCCCGCGAACCGGGTGCTGAGGGTGCCGGTGAAGTCGGCGACGGGGATGCCGGTGAACACCGCGGACAGTTCGGGGCGGCGGGGGTCGGCGGCCAGGGCGAGCAGGCGCGCGAGGGTGCGGGGGGCGAGGGCGTCGCGGTGGTCGAGGCCGCTGCCGTCGTGGAAGGAGGCGTTCGGCAGGGGGATTCCGTCGCGGGCGAGGTCCGCCCGGATCGCGGCCGCGCCGCCCGCGAAGCTCATCGGCCGCCCGGCGGCGCCGGCCACCTGGCGGGCGAGTGCCTCGGCGAGGTCGTTGTCGCTGTAGGTGAGCATCCGCTCGACGAGCTGGGACAGCGGCGCGGAGCTGTGCGCGGCGAGCCTGGTGCCGCCCTTGCCGCTGCCCGGCCGCGGGGTGCCGCGCACGGTCACGCCGTGGCCGGCCAGCAGCGCGGCGAAGCGGGCGGCCGCGGCGGAGGCGGGGTCGTACGCGCGGGGCGCGGGGCCGCTGCCGCTGCCGTCCAGCCGCCCCTCGTCGGACATGAGCGCGGTGACGGGGGCGAGGTTGTCGTTGTGGCCGATGGGGTGGAGCACCGGGCCGCTGTAGAGCGAGGTGTCGTAGCCGAGGCTCACGGTGGTGGTGCCCCGGGCCTTGAGCGCGGCGGCGGTGTCGGCGGCGAGCCCGTTCAGGGTGAGGGTGGGGTCGCCGCCGCCGACCAGCACGACCCGGTCGTGGCCGGTGACGACCGCGGTGGTGGTCAGCCGGTGGCCGGGGCCGAGAGCGCCGAGGGCGGCCACGGCGGTGGCGAGCTTGGTGGTCGAGGCGGGCGTGGTGGCCGTGGCGCCCCGGCGGTCGTACAGCACCTGGCCGGTCCGCACGTCCACGACGGTGCCCGTGGTCACCGGGCCCAGCCCGGCCGCGGACATCAGCGGGTCGAGCCGGGAGGAGAACGCGGCGGTACCGGGCGCGGCTGCGGAGTCGACGGGCGCGAGCACCGGCCCGGCGGGCGGGCGGGCCGCGACCGGGCGGGGCAGGGCGGGGGCGGCGGCGCGGCGCGGGGCCGGGCGGGAGGGGCGGGCGGGCGCGTGGCCGTCCCGGGCGACGGCGTACGCGCGCTCGGCCTTACGCTGTCCTGACTCCCACGGACCGGCCGCGGCCACCGCCACGGCCGCCACCGCCAGACCTATCGCGGCCGACCCCGCCACGACCTGCCACGTCCTGCCGAGCGGCACAGCCGACCAGCCCCTTTCGCCACCACACCCATGCGTGGGAGACACTTAACCACCCGCACTGTGCGCTGATCATGGAGGAGTAGGGCCTTGGAGTTCGACGTCACGATCGAGATCCCGAAGGGTTCGCGGAACAAGTACGAGGTGGACCACGAGACCGGTCGTATCCGCCTGGACCGCAGGCTCTTCACCTCGACCAGCTACCCGGCCGACTACGGCTTCATCGAGAACACCCTCGGCCAGGACGGCGACCCGCTGGACGCGCTGGTCCTGCTCGACGAGCCCACCTTCCCGGGCTGTCTGATCACCTGCCGCGCGATCGGCATGTTCCGGATGACGGACGAGGCCGGGGGTGACGACAAGGTGCTGTGCGTGCCGGCGTCCGACCCGCGTGTGGAGCACCTGCGTGACATCCACCACGTCTCGGAGTTCGACCGGCTGGAGATCCAGCACTTCTTCGAGGTCTACAAGGACCTCGAGCCCGGCAAGTCCGTCGAAGGTGCGAACTGGGTCGGCCGGACCGAGGCCGAGGCGGAGATCGAGGAGTCCTTCCGGCGGCTCAAGGAGCACGGCGGCCACTGAGCCCTCGCCGGGCGGGCCAAGCCGGACCTCCGAGGGTGCCCCCTTCCTCCCCGGGAAGGGGGCACCCTCGCGTGCTGCGCCCGGCCCCCACAGGCTTCCCGGCTCGGGGCCGCGGGTCGTCTCGCGTCCGACGGGGCTGTTGGTGTCGGCCCGCGACCACCGGTGGGTGGGGCACCCGGTTCCGGCAGCCCGACGGGAGGTCAGAAGCCGCGGGTGCGTTTGGCGGCGCGGCGGGGGGCGGAGGGGCCCGGGGGCGGGCGGAGGGCGAGGCGGGCGATCTCGTTGCCGAGGTTGACCCCGATGGCCAGCGCCAGCGCCAACGCGGCGGCCTTGGTGAGCTGGGTGAGCGCGCCCGACGGGTGGTGCTCGGTGAGCGCGAGCAGCCCGAAGTACGTGGCCGAACCGGGCAGCAGCGTCCCGATGGCCGGCGTGACGTACGGCAGCACCGAGGCGTAGCGGTAGCGGGCCATCAGCTGGCCGAAGAGGCCGACGAGTCCGGCCGCGGCGGCGGTCGCGGCGACCTGGTTGGTGCCCGCGCCCTCGTGGAGCACGCTGAAGAACGTCCAGGCGACGCCGCCGTTGAGGGTCGCGAGCAGCAGGACCCCGCGCTCGCACTGGAGCAGCACCGCGAAGGCGAGCGTGAGCACCATCGCGGCCGGCAACTGCACCCACGGCCGGTCGGACACCCGCAGCGCCTCGTCCGGGTTGAGGTCCGCGCCGAGCGAGACCCCGGCGTAGAGCACGAGGGTCACCCCGACGACGATCCCCACCACCAGGTACATCACTTCCAGCAGGCGGGCGGACGCGGTGATGTAGAAGCCGGTCAGGCCGTCCTGCACGGCGGCGACCAGCGCGCGCCCGGGCAGCAGCGCGAAGAGCCCGCCGGTGATCACCGCGGAGGACTGCACGTCGGTCGCGCCCGGTATCCAGTGCGCGTAGAGGTCGATCAGCACGCCCATCGCGGCGGCCGGCATCGCGGCGACCGCGAACTGGTAGAACTCCGGCAGCCCCCGCCCGGCCAGCAGCCAGGCCAGCCGGTCGCCGAGCATCGCGGCCAGCGCCGCCGCGGCGAAGACCACCGGCCCGCCGCCCACCAGCACGCCGCCCGCCCCCGCGAGCAGCCCGGCCGCGCCGGTGAGCGCCCAGGTGCCGTACGGGTGCCGGTTGCGCCGGATGTCGGCCAGCCGCCGGTACGCCTCCTCGACCGTGACCTCGTGCGCGGTGATCTCGTCGACCAGGTGGAACACCGCGGCGAGCCGGGTGTAGTCGGTGCCGCGGCGCCGGACCGTACGGCTCAGGGTGACCGGCGGCGCGGCGGGCGTGGGCTGGTACGAGATGCCCATCAGCGTGAAGGTGACGGTGGGGTCGACCCGGGCCAGCCCGTAGGCGAAGGCGACGCCGTACATGGCCGCCTCGACGTCCTCCGCGCCCTCGCCGCCGGCCAGCAGCAGTTCGCCGATCCGCAGGGTGAGGTCGAGGACGCGGGGCACGGAGTGGCCGGAGGCGTGCGCCTTGGCGGCGGGCGCGGGCCGCTCGGTCGCGGGCAGCCGGATCATCGCCCGCATCCGGTCCTGCCACAGCCCGCCCTCGGGCGGCAGGACGATCACGGGTATCCCGTCCGGCGGCGTGAAGGCGGCGGCGTGCTCGGGGTACGGGACGGCGTGCTCGCCGGAGGGGGCGGCCGGGTCCGCGGACGGGGCCGCGCGCTGCGGGCGGACGGCGGGCCGCTCACCGGAAGGGGCGCCGCGCCCGCCGGAAGAGCCCGAAGGGGCCGCCGTGTCCGCGGCCCGGGAGTGCCCTTCCTCGGCGCTCGCCGGTCTCGGCGCCGTTCCGCCGCCGGCCGGCCGACCGCCCTCCGCCGGGCCGGGGGCGCGCCCGGGCTGCCCCTCGGCGGCTGCCGCGGGGTCGGTCACGGGTCGGGCGGGCTCGGGCCCGAGGTGCTCGGCGGACATGGCGTCAGCGCTTCTGCGCCCGGTGCCGGCCGCCGCGCGAGGCGGCCGCGATCACCTCGCGCTCGCTCTCGCCGGCCGGCCCGGACCCGGCCTCGTGCCCGGCGGCCTTGTCCTTGCGGCGCGAGCGCAGGTACTCGATGCCGATCGGCACCACCGACACCAGCACGACGAGCACCAGCATGGCCTCGATGTTGTTGCGGACCACGGCGATCTGGCCGAGCCAGTAGCCCATCACCGTCACGCCCGCGCCCCACAGGGTGGCGCCGATGACGTTGAACGTCAGGAACGTCCGGTAGTTCATGCGGCTGACCCCGGCCACGATCGGGGTGAAGGTCCGCACGATCGGCACGAACGCGGCCATCACGATCGCCTTCGGCCCGTGCCGTTCGAAGAAGGCGTGCGCCTTCTCGATGTTCTCCATCTTGAACAGCCGGGAGTCCGGCCGCCGGAAGAGCGAGGGGCCCACCTTGCGGCCGAACAGGTACCCGGTCTGCTCCCCGGCCACTGCGGCCACCGCGACGAGCGCCGCCACCAGGGCCAGCGGCCGGTCCAGGGTTCCGGACGCGACCAGCAGACCCGTCGTGAACAGCAGGGAGTCACCGGGCAGGAAGAATCCGATCAGCAGTCCGGACTCCGCGAACACGATCAGCAGTACGCCCCACAGGCCGTACGTGTTGATCAGATGGTCGGGGTCGAGCCAGCTGGGGCCGAGCGCGAGGTTCGTCACGACCCAAAAGTATCAATCCAGTGTTGATACAAACGTTCCGCAACCTACAGGTAGTGCACTACGGTCTGCGCAGCGTTATCCGCGCATCCTGGCACGTCCGGCACGCCCCACGGGACATCCACGCCCCACACGTGTCGATGGTCCTGCCCCGTCACAGCGTCCGAACAACCTGGCGGCACCCGATATGACTCGCGCCATCACCCTCCATGAGGTGTCCAAGTACTACCCCAAGCAGCCCCTGCCGGCCGTGGACCGGTTCTCCCTCGACATCGCGCCGGGCGAGTTCCTGGTCCTGCTCGGCCCCTCGGGCTGCGGGAAGTCCACTGTGCTGCGCATGATCGCCGGGCTGGAGGACATCACCACCGGCGAGCTGCTGCTGGACGGCGAGTACTCCAACGACCTCGCGCCCGGCGACCGCAAGATGGCGATGGTCTTTCAGAACTTCGCCCTCTACCCGAGCATGACGAGCCGGGAGAACATCGGCTTCCCGCTGCGGTTCGAGATGCCGGGCGAGGAGCACGGGCCGCGGGTCAACGAGACCGCGCGGATGCTCGGCATCGAGGAGATCCTCGACCGCTATCCCGGGCAGCTGTCCGGCGGCGAGCGGCAGCGGGTGGCGATGGGCCGGGCGATCTCCCGGCACCCGACGGTCTTCCTGATGGACGAGCCGCTGTCGAACCTCGACGCGAAGCTGCGCGCGCACCTGCGGGCGGAGATCGCGCGGCTCACCCACGGGATGGGCGTCACCACGGTGTACGTCACCCACGACCAGGCCGAGGCGATGTCGCTGGGCGACCGGGTGGCCATCATGCGCAACGGGGTGCTCCAGCAGGTCAGCTCCCCGCGGGAGGCGTACCACCTGCCGGAGAACGTGTTCGTGGCCGCGTTCGTCGGCACTCCCCGGATCAACCTGCTCCAGGCGACCGTGATCGCTCCACTCAGCGGAGGGATGTGGATCGATTTCGGTCGGCAGCGGCTGGGGCTGCCCGAGCCGCTCACGCAGGACCAGCAGATGCTGCGGATCCAGCAGGGGCGGACGGTCATCGTCGGGCTGCGCTCGGAGGCCGTGCGGATCGCGCAGCCGAGCCAGGCGCACGCGGGCGAGGTCGTGATCAGCGGGTTCGTCGAGCACGTGGAGTACCAGGGGCACGAGTCGCTGGTGCACCTCAACACCGGGTCGCGGGCCGCGGTGGTGCCCGAGCTGGAGGCTCCGCGGCCGGCCGCGCCCCGGACGACCAGTCGGCGGGCGCCGAGTTCCTCCGGGGGGTTCGGCAAGTTCGCGCAGAAGGCCGCGCGGCGGCTTCAGGCGTCCGTCCTGGACCGTGAGGGGTCCTCCGGAGGTGCGAACGGTTCCGGCGGTGGGAACGGCTCTTCCGGCGCCGAGGGGGTCGCTCCCGAGACCCAGACCGGTGATCTCGTCGTACGGACCGGGCCCGACATCCGCGTCCGCCGCGGTGACCGCGTCCCTCTCCTGGTCGACCTCGCCCACCTCTACGTCTTCGACCACGCCGGCAACCGCGTCTGCCCCGCCCCCACCCACCAACCCCACCTCTCCTGACCCTCCGGGGGGCAGGGTGCCCCCCAGGGGCCGCTGGGGGCACCTCCCAGGCGAAGCTCCGGGGGCGGAACTGCGCGAGCAATCCGCCACCGGCCCGGTGGTCGCGGGGCGACAGCAACAGCCCCCTCGGGAGCGAGACGACCCGCGGCCGCGCTATGGCTTGTCGCGCAGTTCCCCGCGCCTCTCAGGTGGGTGAACGCACTCCGCTAGGTCCCCGACGCACGGGGGCGGATGCGCCGCCTCTCGCCGCTACCCCCGGCTCTGGGGTACCTCCCAGCGCCCCGGGGGTGCGCCTTACGGGCGGGCGAGGTCGGAGGTGGGTGGAGGCCGCGCCGGAGGCGTTTGGGTGGGGTTCACCCGGGCGTCACCGGAGGGTCCTACCGTGAGCGTCCCTCACCCGGCCGCGGGGGTCCGGGTGAGGGCCTGTGCCGCCGGGAAGAGCCGCACGTACCCCGGACACCCTTGGAGCGCCATGACGAAGACCCGCAGCCGCTGGTTCCGGCCCCGCGAGAGGGCCGAGGACGACGGGCCGCGGGTCCGCGGGCAGGACGCGGGACCCGTCACCCCGGTCGAGCCGGCCGGCATCGCGGAGTGCCTGCGGGCGTGCGCGCGGTACGCCGGGTCGCCGGCCGCGGCCCCCAACGAACCCTCGGACCCCGCCCGCGCCGCGCTGGCGGAGGCGCTGCGGGCCCTCCCGACCACGCAGGGGGACGCCGACGCCGCCGGGACGCTCTCCACCGAACTGCTGGACGCCCTCCTCGACGCGGGCGCCAAGGCCCTCGCGTGCGGCCCCGCCGAACGCCCCCTCGCGGTCCTCCTCAGCAACACCGTGCTGACCCACCGCAAGGACTCCCGGGCGGGCTGGCGCCTGCGCGGCCGGGTGCTGGAGGCGGTCGGCGACCTGGCCGGCGCGGTCGACGCGTACGAGCGCTACCTGGCCCGTACCGACCGCGACTCCTTCGGCGTCGCCGCAACCGTCTCCCGTCTGACCGCGGCCCTGCCGGCGCAGCGCGAACTGGCCGCGCTGCTGGAGCGGCTCGGCGCGGCCGCACCGCCACCCGGCACCGGCCACCCCGTGGAGGACCTGGAGTCGGCCGCCGAGGCGTACCTCGAACGGGAGTTGGCGCCCTCCGAAGGGCGCCCCGCCGCGGACCCCGCGCTGCTCGCCCGCGTGGCCGAGCTCTACGCCGACCAGCACCGCCACCTGCTGCGCGCCCCGCTCCCCGACCCCACGGTGGGCGGCGCCGAGTGGCTGTCCCTCGGCGAGTTCCGCAACCTGATCAGCGGCAAGTCGCTGTGCCTGGTCGCCAACTCCGAGACGGTGGGCCGCGGTTCGCTCGGCAGCCGGATCGACGGGTACGACGTCGTGGTCCGCTTCAACTCCTTCCGGATCGACCCGGAGGCGACCGGCGTGCGCACCGACGTCCACGCCACCGGCCACCGGCACACCCACAACTGGGACCGGCCCGCGGGCATCCGGCTGGTGTTCTGCGGCGAGTCCCCGGACTGGCGGCACGCCCTGCGCGAGCACTTGGTGCCGGGGGCCCAACAGCACGTCGGCGACGAGTCGTTGCGCTGGCCGGTGCGCGGCGTCGGCCGGATGTACGCCGACGTCTGGCCGCCGGTGCCGACCGCCGGCTTCAACACGACGTGGCTGATCGACTTCCTGGACGTCAGCCCGACGTTCGACCTGATCGGCTTCGACTTCTTCACCACCGGCGCCTACCGCCTGCCCGAGGCGATGCGCCTGCCCGTCCCGTCGGCGGACCGCTGCACCCGAGAGAAAGCGTGGGTCATGGAACGCGCCCAGCACGTCAACGGCCCGGTGATCTCGCTGAGATGAGCGCCACCGAAGCCCTCCCTCCCACCCCCGCCGCCGGGTCCGGCGGCTCCCTTCCGGGCGCCGACAGCGCGGCCCTGACCGGCAAGCGGCGGATCGCCTTCGCCAGTCACGTCGACGCGACCCGGCTGCCCGCGTTCCTGCGGCTGCTGCGCAGCCTGGCCCTGTCCGCGCCCGGGGTGTGCGAGGACTTCCTCGTGCTGCACGACGGCCTGCCGCGGGACGCCGCCGCCCGCGTGCACGCCCTGCACCCAAGGGCGGAGCTGCGCCGGATCGACGCCGAGCGCTGCGCGGGCTACGCCAAGTCCGGTGCGGCGGGCGGCTCGTGGGCCGACTTCGCGCTCCTGGAGACCTTCCGCGTCCGCGGCTACGGCACCGTCGTCGTCCTCGACCCCGCCCTGGTGGCCCGCGGCGGCCCGGACGCGCTGCTGCGGCTGCGCGACGGCCTGGCCGCGGCGCCCGGGGACCGCGGCGGCGAACTCGACACCGACGTGCTGGTGATCCAGCAGCCGTACCTCACCGACGAGTTCTGCGCGCGGATCGAGGAGGTCGCCCACGGCGGCGGGTACGCGCGCGAGCGGTTCGGGACGGGTGTCCTGGAGGCCGTCCTGGACGGAGGGTTCGTGCCGCTGGACGCCGACGGACCGTTCGCCGGGCCGGGTTCCGAGCCGTACGCGGAGGCGGTCGGCGCGGCGGCAGGGGGCCCGGAGGAGGCCGGGCCGTCCGACGCCGACTTCCAGGCCGCGTTCATGGCCCTGTCCTCGGCCCACCACGACCTGCTGGTGCACTTCGGCACGCCGTACGTGGCCCGGACCGGCGACGTCGCCGCCGCCCGCCGGATCGCCACCGCCCGGATCGCCGCGGGCGAGTACCAGGAGGCGGTGGACCTGCTCGGTTCGGTCCGCATCCCGCCGCGCGACGCGTGGCCCCACGAGGTGTACGGGCACGCGCTGATGAGCGTCTCCCGGTACGACGAGGCGCGCGCCCACCTGCTGCTGTCCACGGCCGACCCGGACCGGGCGGCGACCGGGTTCGCCCGGCTGGCCCACATCGCCTGGGTGCACGGCGACGACGACGGCGCGGCCCGGTACGCGACGGCGGGGCTGTCCGCCGACCCGACGCACGGCCCCAGCCGACAGGTGCTGGAGCGCCGCACGCTGGACCTGCCGGGCACGGACGGCGGCCGGACGCCGGTCGAGGAAGGCCCCGCGGGCGGCCAACTCGCCCATGTGGCCTTCTACATGCCCCAGCAGGGCAACGCCGGCGACAAGCTGCTGCCGGAGTCGGTCCGGCTCACCTTCGGCAGCGACATCGGCCCGCGCCGGTGGCACTCCCTGCACGCCCACCGGCTCTTCGACGAGGCCGCGCTCGCCCGGGTCAACGCCCGGCGGGGGCTGGTCATCGGCGGCGGCGGGCTGTTCATCCCGGACACCGCGCCCAACGGCAACAGCGGCTGGCAGTGGAACGTGCCGGACGAGCTGCTGGAGCGCGTCGACGTGCCGGTCGTGGTCTACGCGGTGGGCTTCAACGCCTTCGACGGGCAGTCCTACCGGCACCGGCGGTTCACGGCCGCGCTGCGCACCCTCGTCCGCAAGTCGTCGTTCTTCGGGCTGCGCAACCACGGCTCGATCGAGCGGGTGCGGCGGCTGCTGCCGGACGAACTCCAGGACCGGGTGCGGTTCCAGCCCTGCCCGACCACGGTCACCCGCCACCTCGTCGCCGGCTGGAGCGACCCGGAGCGGCGCGAGGACACGGTCCTGATCAACGCGGCCTACGACCGGGCCGGGCTGCGCTTCGGCCACGACTACGGGCACTTCCTGGCCGAAATGGCCGCCGCCGTCCGGGCGTTGCGCACCCGCGCCGAAGTGGTGTGCGCAGCCCACGCGTTGGACGACGAGCGGATCGCGGTCGACCTGCGCCGCGAGCACGGCCTCTCGCTCCCGGTGATCCCGATGTACGGCTTCGACTGCGACCGGATCCGGGACGTCTACGCGCGCACCCGCCTGGTGATCGGCATGCGCGGGCACGCGGGCATGATCCCGTTCGGCTGCGGCACGCCGATCGTCAGCCTCATCTCGCACCCGAAGATGGCCTACTTCCTGTCCGACATCGGGCGGCCGGAGTGGGGCGTGTCCGTGCACGACCGCCATCTCGCGGCGCGGCTCACCGAGGCGGCGGACCGCGTGCTCGACGACCAGGACGCCGCGGTCGCCGATGTCCACGACCGGCAGCGGGAGTTGTGGGACATCACCCGGGCGAACGCGGCGGAGCTGCGGGCCCTGCTGTGAGGCGGCGCGGCCCCGTCCGTAAATCCGCTGGGGCGGGGCGTGACCGCAATGGCACACTTGTCCGATGCTGGGGACGACTGACCTTTCGACCTATCTGGCCGGGCTGGCCGTGATCGTGCTGCTGCCCGGGCCCAACTCGCTGTACGTGCTGTCGGTGGCGGCCCGGCTGGGGCCGCGCACCGCCTACCGCGCGGCGGCGGGCGTGGTGTGCGGCGACACCGTGCTGATGACGCTGTCCGCGGGCGGGGTGGCCTCGCTGCTCAAGGCGAGCCCGGTGGCGTTCGACGTGGTGAAGTTCGCGGGCGCGGGCTACCTGACGTGGCTGGCGGTCGGGATGATGCGCGGGGCGCGGCGGTTGTGGCGCGAGCGGCCGGCCCGCCGGGTGGCCCGGACGGCGAACGAGGCCGAAGTTGGAGGGGTCCCCGGGGTCGGTCCGGCCGCGTCCGGGAGCGGGGCCGCCCTCGCGGTCGGCGCCGAACCGGTCGAACGGCCGTACCGCAGGGCCCTGATCGTGAGCCTGTTCAACCCGAAGGCGATCCTGTTCTTCATCGCGTTCTTCGTGCAGTTCGTGGACCCGGACTACGCCCACCCGGCGCTGTCCTTCGTCTTCCTCGGCACCTGGGCCCAGCTGTTCAGCATCACCTACCTCACCGTGCTGATCTTCAGCGGGAGTTACCTCGCCGCCGCGTTCCGGCGGCGGCACCGGCTGGCCGCCGGGCTGTCCGCGGGCGCGGGCGCGGTCTTCCTCGGGTTCGCCGCGAAGCTGTCGCTGGCCGGGGCCGGTTCCTGAGCCGGTGGCCGAGGAAGTCGATCCG
This sequence comes from uncultured Actinomycetota bacterium, assembly GCA_963756705.1. Classification (GTDB taxonomy): domain Bacteria; phylum Actinomycetota; class Actinomycetes; order Streptomycetales; family Streptomycetaceae; genus Actinacidiphila. The sequence goes on from CAVWOS010000016.1 coordinate 1,206,979, forward strand.
CACGGCGGGCCGACCTCGCCGGACCCCCTCCTGCGGTGGGCCGTCCAGCACCCGGGGGACGGTGCGCGCGCCTTCGTCCGGGGCGCGGCCGCCGCCGTGGCCGCTCCCGGGCTGTCCGGGCGCGACCGGCTCGCCGTGCCGGCCCTCGTCGTCGACGACGCCAACCGCGCGGCCGTGCGGCTCTGCCGCTCCCTCCACCTCGCCTCCCGCCCCCTGGCGGCCGCCGCTCCGGAGGCGGGCGGACAGGAGGGCCCTTAAGGTCGGGAATCGGCGGGAATGTCGGGTTGCCGCCGGACGTGGAGGCGGCGAAATGGCTTTGCACAGGGGCTCCGGCGCGCCGAACGAGATGGCGGTGAATCCGTTCTACGGGGCCGCCGACCCGGTGGGCGGCATGGAGACGGCACCGCCGAAGCACCGGCTGGCGGACGGGCCGATGGCCCCGATGGCCGCGTACCAGCTGGTGCACGACGAGCTGATGCTCGACGGGAACTCACGGCTGAACCTGGCGACGTTCGTGACGACGTGGATGGAGCCCCAGGCCGCCACCTTGATGGCGGAGTGCGCCGACAAGAACATGATCGACAAGGACGAGTACCCGCGCACCGCCGAGCTGGAACGCCGCTGCGTGGCCATGCTCGCCGACCTGTGGAACGTCCCCGACCCCGCCTCCGCCGTCGGCTGCTCGACCACCGGCTCCTCCGAGGCGTGCATGCTCGCCGGGATGGCCCTCAAGCGCCGCTGGTCCAAGCGCACCCCGGGCTACCCGGGCACCGCCCGCCCGAACCTGGTGATGGGCGCGAACGTCCAGGTCTGCTGGGAGAAGTTCTGCGCGTTCTGGGAGGTCGAGGCGCGCCTGGCCCCGATGACCGGCGACCGCCTGCACCTGGACGCGGAATCCGCGCTGGCGCTGTGCGACGAGAACACCATCGGCGTCGTGGCGGTCCTCGGCTCGACCTTCGACGGCAGCTACGAGCCGGTCGCCGAGATCTGCGCGGCCCTGGACGACTACGAGGGTCGCACCGGGATCCACATCCCGGTCCACGTGGACGGCGCCTCCGGCGCGATGATCGCGCCCTTCCTCGACCCGGACCTGGTATGGGACTTCCGGCTGCCGCGGGTGGCGTCCGTCAACACCTCCGGGCACAAGTACGGCCTGGTCTACCCGGGCGTCGGCTGGGCGCTGTGGCGGGACGCCGACGCGCTGCCGGAGGAGCTGGTCTTCCGGGTGAACTACCTCGGCGGCGACATGCCGACCTTCGCGCTGAACTTCTCCCGGCCCGGTGCCCAGGTGGTCGCCCAGTACTACTCGTTCCTGCGGCTGGGCCGGGACGGCTACCGGGCGGTGCAGCAGTCCAGCCGGGACGTGGCCACCTCGCTCGCCGACCGGTTCGAGGCGTTCGGCGACTTCCGGCTGATCACCGTGGGCGACCAGCTGCCGGTCTTCGCGGTCACCACCCATCCGGAGGTGACCGCGTACGACGTCTTCGACGTGTCCCGGCGGCTGCGCGAGCACAGCTGGCTGGTGCCGGCCTACACCTACCCGGCGGACCGGCAGGACCTGGCCGTGCTGCGGGTGGTGTGCCGCAACGGATTCTCCGAGGACCTCGCCGACCTGCTGATCGACGACCTGAGCCGGTTGCTGCCCGAACTGCGCCGCCAGCCGGGCCCGATGAACCGCCCCGCGTCCGTGGCGACCGCCTTCCACCACTGAGCCCGACCGCCGCCCCCGCCCGCACTTCCCCGCCGCCCCGCACCCCCCCAGTACGCCGAGAGGACAGGCCATGACCGAGCACACCTACCGCGTGACCGAGATCGTCGGCAGCTCCACCGAGAGCATCGCCGACGCCGTCCGCAACGCCGTCGAGCGCGCCTCGCAGACCCTGCGCGAGCTGGACTGGTTCGAGGTCACCCAGATCCGCGGGCACATCGAGGACGGCCGGATCGGGCACTTCCAGGTCGGCGTGAAGGTCGGCTTCCGCCTGGAGGAGCCGCGATAGTTCAAGGGCGAACAAGCGGCACTTGACCGCGCCGCGGCTGCGCCGTCCGGGGGAGTTTGCCCGCACGGCCGCGGCTCGTTCGGCGGAGGATCGGTCGAAAAATAGGACGATCCGTCACATCCTTTTGTCATCAAGGTGGCTTTCGCCCGGATCCGTCCCCACGGTCCGCACGACTCCGGACGTTCCCGCCACGGCCTTCGACGGATCTCGGGAGCGCGCGCATGAGCCACCCGCAGGACACCCCCGGCATGCCCCCACCCGGCTCCAAACCGCCGGGCTCCACGGGGCCGGTCGGCCACGACCCGAACGCCAGGCGCGAGGCGTGGGCCGCCGGCGGCTCGGTCTTCGCCGGGATGATGCTGCTCATCGGCGGGGTCATCGCGGTGCTGGAGGGCATCGTCGGCATCGCGAAGGACTCGGTCTACGTCACCACCCGCGGCGCCTACACGTACAAGTTCGACGTGACGGCGTGGGGCTGGATCCACCTGGCCCTCGGCGTCGTCGCGATCATCGTGGGCTGCGGGCTGCTCACCGGCGCCCCCTGGGCCCGCTACGCCGGCATCGCGATCGCCGGGCTGAGCCTGGTCGCGAACTTCATGTTCCTGCCCTACCAGCCCGTCTGGTCCGTGATCATGATCGGGATCGACACGTTCGTGATCTGGGCGCTGGCCACCTACCACCCCCACTCCCACCGCCGTCGCGAGGCCGTCCTGTGATCCCCCACGTGCTCGCCCCCACCCTGGAACAACTGCGCCGCTGCACGTTGGCCGTCGACATCGGAGCCGCCCGCACCCGCGTCTACCTGCGCGGCGGCGGGGTGATCGTGGACGAGCCGAGCGTGGCGGCGGTCGACGTCCGCACCGGCGCGCTGATCGCCGTCGGCAAGCGGGCCGAGACGATGTCCGGCCGCACGCCCGACCACATCCGGGTGGCCCGGCCGGTGGCCGGCGGCGCCGTCATCGACATCGAGATGGCCCAGCGGATGCTCCGGCACGTGCTCGGCGACAAGCTCGGACGGCGCTGGACGCGGATGCCGGCGCTGCGCGGGCGGGCCGCGATGCGGGCGGCGGTGTGCATGCCGCACGGCAGCGCGCCGGTGGCCCGGCGGGCGGCGGTCGAGACGATGTACGGGCTCGGTTCGCGCCGGGTGGAGCTGGTCGACACCCTGATCAGTGCGGCGGTCGGCTGCGGCCTGCCCGTCGAGCACCCCGAGGCCACCATGATCGTGGTGTGCGGGGCGGGGACGACGCAGGTCGCCGTGCTCTCGCTGGGGTCGATCGTGGCCGCGGAGACGGTGCCGGTCGGCGGTGACACGATCGACCACGCGGTGATCGGGCACCTGCGCGGGCGGCACGAACTGATGCTGCCCAGCCAGGCGGTGCGGCCGCTGCACCGGATGCTCGGCGCGCCCCCGGTCGGCGGCGCGGCCACCATCGAGGTGCACGGGCGGGACGTGGTGAGCGGTCTGGCCCGCTCGGTCCAGGTGGACACCGACGGCGTCCGGCGCGCGATGCGGGCGCCGCTGACCACCGTGGTCGACGCGATCACCTCCGTGCTGCGACGCTGCGCGCCCGACCTGGTGGCCGACCTCGGGGACCGCGGGATCATGCTGGCCGGCGGCAGCGCGCACATGCCCGGGCTGGACCTGATGCTGCGGGAGGCCACGGACATGCCGGTGCACGTGGCGCCGAACCCCGACACGGTCGCCGTGCGCGGGCTCGGCGCGATGATCGAGGGCAAGGTGCGCCCGCTGGCCCTGTCCCCCCTGTCCGTCTGACCCGGGCCCCGCGGCCCGCCCACGCCCCGGCTCGGCCCCGTGCTCCCGGCTGAGCGCGGGGCCGGGTCGGGGCGGGCCGGTCAGGCGGCGCGGTAGGCGGACTTCACCTGCTCCCAGCGGGCGGCCTGCTCGGCGGTGAGGATGCCGCGCAGCTCCGCGAGGCGCAGGAGCGCGGCCTCGGCGCCGGAGGCCAGCGTCTGGGCCTCGGCCCGGTAGAGGTCGGCGACGGCGGCGTCGAGTTCGGCGGTGTTCATGGTCGGGGTGATCCGCGCGGCGATCCGGGCCATGGTGCGGTAGGAGCCCTGGAGCAGGAACGGCGGCTCGGTGCGGGCCGAGGCGTGCCGGGCGGCCGAGGCGATGTACTCCGCGTTGACCGTCAGCAGGGTCGCCCGGGCCCGCAGCAGGTGCCGCAGCACCGCGAGGATCTCCTCGCGCTCGGCCGCCGGGTAGGGGTGGAGCAGGTCCTCCGGCCGGGCGGACGCGTCCACGGCGTCCCCGCCGGCCATCCGGACCAGCAGCTCGAGGTCGGCCCGGTCGCGGGCGGCCAGCGGCGCGAGGACCGGGTTGGCGGTCAGCGCGTTCTCCACGTAGCTGAACGCGAAGAGCTCCTCGCGGCCGCTGAGCACGTCGCCGAGGTTCCACACGTCGGCCCGGTTGGCGAGCATGTCCGGCACCCGGAACAGGCCGCCGGACTCGGTGTACGGGTTGCCGGCCATGCACATCGCGAACCGCTTGCCGCGCAGGTCGTACGGTCCGTGGGCGCCCTCGATCCGGCGCTGCGCGTCGCACAGCGGGATGAACTTCTGCAGGAGCTCGGGCGAGGTGTGCTGGATGTCGTCGAGGTGGAGCAGCACGTTGGAGCCCATCCGCAGGGCGAGTTCGACCTTCTCCAGCTCGCGGCGGGCGGCCGCGTCCGGGGCGCGGCCGGGGTCCAGCGAGGTGGTGGCGGTGCCGAGCGCCGGGCCGGAGACGGAGACCAGCGCGAGGCCGAGGCTGCCGGCCACGTACTCCACCAGGGACGTCTTGCCGTACCCGGGCGGGGACATGAGCATGAGCAGGCCACCGGCCGGGCCGAACTGCTTGGCCAGGCTGTCGCCGACCAGCGGCAGGTACACCTCGTCCAGCAGCCGGTTGCGGACGAAGCCGGCCGGCGGGCGGGCCCGGTGGCGCTCCAGGGCCAGCCGCTCGCGTTCGGCGGCCACGAGGGCGCTGCGGTGCCGCTGGTACGCGCGATATGCGGGCACCTCCCAGGTGCGGAACCGCCGCACCCGGCCGAGGAGTTCGTCCAGCCGCAGCTCCAACAGGCCGTGGTCCAGCCGGGGGTGGTCGCCGAGCAGTCCGGTCACGGTCACCGCGACCTCGGCGTCCACCTCGTAGCGCGCGATCTCGTTCCCGCACACCAACGCGGCGGCGGCTTCCGCCCGGTCGCCCGGGTCCGCCTCGAACCCGCCCAGCCAGGCCAGCGCCAGCTGCCACCGGGCGGCCAGATCCCGGCCCAGCGCGTCCAGTTCGGCCACGACCTCCTTGAACGGCACGGCCTCCGTCCCGCCCAGCGCCTCCGCGAACCGCCCCCGCAGCGCCCGCGCCCCGGGTCCACCCGCGAACCCGCCCCGCTCCTCGCCGAGCTCGGCCACGAGATACTCCCCGACCTCCCGGCACCCCCCGTCGTACCGACCCGCGCCCGTGGCCGGCGCCTCGCCGCCGCCGCTGTACCGGGCCCCAGGCGCGCCCGCCGCCGACCCGCCCGGCAGGCTCGGCTCGAACGCCCCGCTGCCCCCGTACCCGTCCCCGACGCCAGCCGCGGCAAGGCGGGCCGACGAGGCCGGAGCGGGCACTGCCCTGCCCCTGTACCCGTCCCACGGCCGACCCGCGGCAAGGCGGGCCGACGAGGCCGGGTCGAGCGCCTCAGCGCCGCCGTACGGCGGGTCCTCGGGTGCGCCCAGCGCTGCCCGGGGGTCCCCGGCGAGCCCCGCGTCGGCGAGGCCGACCAGGCCCGAAGCGGCCAGGAACGCGCCCGCCGCGGCGCCGAGTTCGGCCGCGAGCGCGGCCAGCGCGCCCTCGGCTGCGGCGCCGAAGACACCACGGGCGCGGGTCAGGGAACGCGCCCGGGTCGTCCAAGCCGCACGGTCCTCCGGCCCGGTCCCGTGGGCCCAGAACACCTGCGCGGCAGCCCGCGCGGCGGCCGCATGGCGCAACAGCCCCGCCTCGGGCACCAGCCGGGCCAGCGCGGCCAGGATCAGCGCCGCATCATGATCGTGCACCCCCCGCTCGTACCCCTCCGCCCCCCGCTCGGCCACAGCCCCCCGCACCACGGCCTCCGCCACCGCGAGCTCAGCCACCGCCAGCCCCGGCCCCACACCACCCGCAGCCGCGAAGCCGGCCCCGCCAGGGCCGGAAGCCCCGCTGCCCCGCCAACCGTCCGCAGGACCGCTCCCCGCAGCCCCGGAGCCCGCCCGGCCGGGCGCACCGCCGGGGACGGAACGGCCGATCCCCCCGCTGTCCGCGGCCACGCCAGGAACGCGAGACCCATCCGGCCCGCCCGCGGTCGCGTCCTGCGCCGACTCGGCCGCAGCCGGACGCACCAGGCCCTCCGCCACCGCAGGATCAGCCGCCGCCGGGCCAGGCCCCACACCACCCGCAGCCGCGAAGCCGGCCCCTCCGGCCGTACCGCCAGGGCCGGAAGCCCCGCTGCCCCGCCAACCGTCCGCAGGACCGCTCCCCGCAGCCCCGGAGCCCGCCCGGCCGGGCGCACCGCCATCGGTGGAACCGCCGACCCCCACGCCGCCCCGGGCCGCGCCCGGAGCCGCAGGCCCGCCGCCCGCAGAACCACCCGCGCTCCCCGCAGCCGCGGGCGGCGCGGTCGTGTCGAGGAGGAGGCAGCCGGCCAGGTATTCCGCTCGGTAGAGGGTGGGGGACTCGGAGGGGAGGGGGCGGGTCCAGAAGGGGCGGGTGGGGGCGAAGGCGGGGTCGGTGACCGGGGCCAGGTAGTCCGTGCCGGTGATGGTGAAGGCGAGCGCGTCGCCGTGGGGCACGAGGGCCAGGTCGAGCGGCTGGGTGTTGACCGGGAGGCGGTGGCGGCCGAGCCGCAGGGTGGCGCCGCCGTCCTCGTAGAGGTCGGCGCGGTCGCGCAGGGAGCGGCCGGCGGCGGCGCGGGCGGCGTCCAGGGCCGCGTCGAGCTCGGCGGCCCGCGCGGGGTCCCCGAGGCCGCGCAACTCCTCGGCGATCCGCCGGTGTTCGGCGGCCATCGGGTCGGAGGCGAAGAACGTGTGCAAGTCGTCGGCGGAGGCGAGCGTGCCGGCCCGGCGCCGCACCCCGTCCAGGATGCGGGTCGCGGAGGCCGCCAACCGCTGGACCCGCAGGGCCCGTTCGTCCACCAGCGCCTGCTTGCGCGCGGTGAGCGCCTGCTGGATCTCCTCGCGCCGCACGTCCAGCGCGGCCAGCCGCTCGGCGTCGCCGGCGAACCGGGTCGCGAGGTTCTCCACCTGCGCCAGCAGCCGCCCGAGGTGCTCCTCGCACGCCTCCGGGGTGTCGGCCGCGGCCAGCGCGGCGCCCACGCTCTGCGCCAGCAGCGCGCTCTCCGCGGCGAACCCGGCCGCCGTCTCCGCGCCGCGCAGCTCGCGGCGCCGGGCCGCGAGCCGGGCCCTGGCCTGGTTGACCGCGCCGAGCACGTCCGCGGCCAGTTCCAGCACGCGGGTGCGGACGGTGGCGTCCGCGATCTCCAGCGTGGCCGCCGTCCCGGTGACCGTGCCGAGGCCCTCGGCCTGCTCGTCCAGGACGGCGGCCAGCGGATCGGCGTCGGCGGCGGTGGCGAGGTCCGCGACGCGCGCGGTGACCTCCTCGACCCGCTGCCGGTAGCCGTCGAAGGCGCGCGGGTCGGCGAAGTGGGCCGCTGCCTTGTCGGCGGCGTGCCCCAACTCCCGTACGAGCAGGGCATCGAGGGCGTCGAGCCGGTCGGCGTCGGCGTACCGGGTGTCCCGCAGGGTCACCAAGTGGCCCTGGGCGCGGCGCAGTTCGGTGAGCCGCGCGACCCACTCCTCGGCGGACGCGGCGGCCTCGCCGCGCACCCGCCGCCCGAGGGCGGTGATCCGCGCCTCCGCCTCGTCCACGCGCTGCCGCGCGCGCTGCGTCAACTCCCGTACCCGCGCGTACTCGGCGAGCACCTGGCGGGCGGTGTCGCGCACCTCGGCGAGCGGTTCGGCCAGGCCGCCGGCGGCGGGGTCGGAGAGCCAGTGGTGCCGGTCCAGGACGCGTTCGGCGTCGGACGTCAGCGCCTCGTACACCGCCGCCGCGGGCTCGGTGCGCCGGGCGGCGCGGGCCAGAGCGAAGGCGTCGGAGACGGCGGCCACCAGGTCGGGGTTGCCGATCCGGGCCAGCGGGTGGTCACTTGGCGGCCGGGCCGCGGCGAAGGTGTCGGCCTCGAACGGGGTGCGCCAGCGCTGGAGGGTGTGCACGCGGCCGGGTTCGGCGCCGTCCGCGGGCCGCAGGACCATCAGCGTGCCGTCCGGGAACAGGGCGCTGCCCTGGACGTGCAGGGGCGCGTCGGCCTCTTTCCGGACGAGGTTGTAGGGCAGCAGGAGACGGCGGCCGTCACCTTGGGCGTGGAAGACGTAGAGCACGTCCTCGCCGTTGGCCGAGCGCACCAGCCGCTCCAACTCCCAGCGCGGCTGGGCGTTGCCGCCGTCGCCGTCGGTCTCGGTGCCGAGCGCGAAGGCGCGGGTGCCACCCGTGGCGAGCGCGTATCCGCCGGGGAAGACGACGCCCTGGTCGTCGGGCAGCCGCAGGCAGGTCTGGCCGAGCGCGTCGATCCGCTCGGCCCGCGCGGTACGGGTGTTGACCGCGTAGTACCGCTCGGCACTCTCGCGGTACGGGCGGACCCGCAGCAGGATCAGCGGCCCGGCGGTGGCGTAGGCGGCCTCGGCGTCGGCGAGGGACTGCAGGGCGTCCTCGACGGGCTCGCGCAGCACCGTCTCCCCCGTGCGCAGGGTGAGCGCGCCGCCGGTGGTGTCGAGGGTGAGCGTTCCTCCGTCGGGCGCGGTCAGCGCGATGTGCGGGTGCCGGCCGGGAACGTAGGCCGAGCGGTCCACGGCCGCCCACCGCACCGCCTCGGGCGGTTCGGGGTCCTCCTCGCGGGCGGTGCCCTCGTACGCGCAGGTGCCGTCGGCGGCGATCCGCCAGCCCAGCACCCGCACGTCCGACGGGCCGGCGCCGGTGCGGAAGACGACCAGCAGCCGCCCGTCGGCCACCCGGACGCGCACCACCCGGGTCTGCCGGTAGTAGCGGTAGAGCTCGCCGAAGTCCCGGACGAACTGCGGGTCGTCGAGCAGGCCGGCCGGCGGCGGCCCGGACTGCCCGTCCACGGCGACGAGTCGGAGTACGTCCCCGACCTCGCGCACCTCGGCCGGGTTGGCGGCCAGCAGCAGGCAGGGGCCGACGGGCGCGATGTCGCCGGGCAGCGAGGGCCGGTCGGTCCGCACCTGCTCGGTGGCCTCCAGCCGCAGCTCGACCGTCCCGAACGCCTCCGTGCGCGCGGAGTTGAGCGCCTCCGCCCGCCGGGCCAGCTCGGCCCCGGCGGCGGCCAGCCGGTCCCGGAGCACCTGGTAGGCGTCCGCGTCGAGGGTGTGGCGAGCGCCGTCGCCGGACCCGGCGCCCCCCTCCCCGCGTGCCTCGCTCACTTCGTCACACGGCCGTTCGCCGCGCGCCGGGACGCCGGGGCGGCCGCGACCGCACCGGCCTTGCCGGCCGCGCCGGCCGACTCCTGTGCCTGCTCCGGGAGTCGGACCGCCGCCCCGTTCCGCGCGTCGGTACCGCCGGCCAACCCGCCCAGCAGCGCGGCGAGTCCGGCCCCGTTGGTGCTGCTGCCGATCGCGGACAGGATGCGCGTCGCGTCCTCGGTGAACCGGCCGGAGCCGTCCAGCCAGGACGCCGCCATCGCCTGCGCCGTCTCGGAGTTGGCGACGAAGGAGTCCACCGCGCGGCCCGCGCTCATCGCGCCGACCAGCCGGTCGAGGAAGACGCTCTCGCCGCCCACGATGCTGATGTCGGCCTTCTCCAGCCCGGTGGCCAGCACGGTGGCCTGCGCCTCGGCGATCTGCCGCTGCGCGTCGAGCCCGGCCAGCCGGATGTCCTTCTCGGCGGCCAGCCGCAGCCGGTACTCCTCGTGGCCGCGCGAGGCGTCGTCCAGCGCCGCCATCGCCGCGGCCTTCTCGGTCAGGCCGGCCGCCTCCGCCTTGAGCCGGCCGCCGATCATCGCCGCCTCGGCGGCGGCCTGCGCGGTGGTGCCGTCGGCGGCCGCGAGCGCCTTGGCCCGCTCGCCCTCGGCCTCCGCGGCCAGCCGGGCCCGCGTCGCCTCGGCCTCGGCGACGCCGATCAGGCCGATCGCCTTGGCGCTGCGCTCGCGCACCTCGACCTCGGCCAGTCCGGCCGCGGCGGCCTCGGCCCGCACGCCCTCGGCGAGCCGGATCTTGGCCTCGGCGTCCAGCTCCGAGGCGCGCTTGCGGGCCTCGGCCATGGTGAGCGCCTCGCGGGCCTTGTGCTGCGCGGCCGCCTCCGCGGCCTCGGCGGCCTTGATGTCCTTGACCAGCTTCTCCTGGGCCTGGGCCTCGGCGGTGATGATCAGCGCCTGGCGCTCCCGCTCGGCCTCCTGGACCAGCCGCAGCTGCTTGATGGACTCCTCCTGCTCGGCCACCGTGCGGTCCACGGCGATCCGTTCGCGGATCACGTCGGCCACCTCGCGGCGCTCGCCCTCCACGTCCTTGGACGCGGCGATGCGGGCCAGCTCCGTCTCCCGTTCGCGGGCGACGACTTCGAGCAGCCGGTCCTTCTCGATCCGCTCGTTCTCCACGGCGATGACCCGCTCGCGGTTCTTCTGCGCGACGGCGACCTCGCGGGCCTGGTTCTCGCGCTGCACGCCGAGGTGCTCCTCGGTGCGGATGAACGCGCCCTGGGAGCCGAGCCGTTCCTCCTCCTGGACCTTGGCGGTGGCCGCCTCCTCGCGGGCCCGCAGCGTCTCCACCTCGCGGCGCTGCTTGATCTCGGCCTCGGCCTGGCGGCGTTCGAGCTCCAGGATGGTCTCGCGGGCCTCGACGTTCTGCCGGGTGATCTCCTTCTGCTCGGTGCGCTGGAAGTCGTTGGTCTTCACGTGCTCGATCACCGTGAGCTCGGTGATCTTCCGGATGCCCTGCGCGTCGAGGATGTTGGCCGGGTCCAGCTGGGTGATCGGGGTCTGCTCCAGGAAGTCGATCGCGCAGTCCTCCAGGTGGTAGCCGTTCAGGTCGGTGCCGATGACCTGGATGATCTGGTCCCTGAAGTGCTCGCGGTGGGTGTAGAGGTCGACGAAGTCCAGCTGCTTTCCGACGGTCTTGAGCGCCTCGGAGAACTTCGCGCTGAACAGCTTCTGCAACGTCTCCTGGTGGCTGGCCCGTTGGGTGCCGATCGCCTGCGCCACCTTGATCACGTCCTCCTTGGTCTTGTTGACCCGGACGAAGAACGTGAGGTGGATGTCGGCGCGGATGTTGTCCTGGCAGATCAGGCCCTCGCGGCCGGTCCGCTGGATCTCGATGGTCTTCACCGAGATGTCCATCAACTCGGCGCTGTGCAGCACCGGCAGGATCACCGAGCCGGTGAACGTGACGTCGACGTGCTTGGACTTGGAGACGATCAGCGCCTGCCCCTGCGCGACCTTGCGGAACAGCTTGGTGACGGTGACGGCCATGCCCAGAGCGATGAGCGCGAGAACGGCGACGAGCACGCCGACCCCGATGACGGTGGCATCCATGACGGATCAACCTCGATGCGGAAAAGCGGATGTGAGTGGGTGTCAGGTGATGGCCGGGCCGCCCGGCGGGCCGGCGGCGGGGTCCTCGAACGGGGCGACCCAGAAGAACTCGCCCTCGGGGTCGTAGCTGTAGAGCAGCGCGGTGCCGCCGGCGGCGAAGGCGTCCTCACCGGTCTGCCGGACCTGGACCACCGCGGTGGAGCCGTCCGGCGCGGCCACCTCGGCCTGCCCGAAGCGCGGGGTGACGGTCCCGGTCCGGATCACGCCGATCCGGCCGACGAAGTCCTCGCGGGACGGCGGCACCTCGTACGGGAAGAGCCGGCGCAGCGGCCGTACCAGCACCCACGTCAGCGTCCACGACCCGACGAGGGAGCCAGCCAGCACCGCGCAGGACAGCACGGCCCGCAGCGGGCCGTGCGCCCCGGCGCCGTCCAGGGCGGCGGAGGCGGCCAGGCTCAGGAACCAGGCGAGGGCAACGAGCAGCGACAGCACCACGGTGACGGGTACTCCGCCGAGGCCCGCGCCGGCCAGCAGGCCGGTCTCGCCGACCGGGCGCCCGGAGCCGTGCGTCGCGGCCGCGTGCGGGGCGGTGTGCGGGGCGTGCGCGGAGACGGACCCGTGGTGGGCCCCGGCTCCGTGATGGGCCGCGGCTCCGTGGTGGGCGCCCACGGGGTGGACGCCGTGGTGCGCGCCTCCCCCGTGGTGGACGCCGTGTCCGCCGGCGCCGTGGTGGCCGGCTCCGTGCGCGTCGGCGGCACCGACGAGCACGAGAGACCAGAAGCCGACCACGACGACCAGCGCCCCTCCCCACAGCACGGTCGGAAACGCCAGGCAGACGCCGGTGAACTCCCCCATGACCGGTCCGCCTCCCCCCTCCATTGGCCGCCTTCGACCGCCGTGGAGATGGTGACAGCCCACCGGCCCGTGCTGCATTGCCGGTTTCCGGCAGACTTGGGGGCCCCAAGGTGTCCTGAAGCGTCCCGCAACCAAAAGGCCCCCGGCCGTCGTCCGCGGGAAGCGCGGTGACGACGGCCGGGGGCCGCTCGGCGGTGTGGCCCGCCCGGAGGGTCAGGCGGCCTGCGTGGCCTCGATCTCCAGGGCGATCCTGATCTTGTCGCTGACCGCGGCGCCCGCGGCCCCGCCGGTGACGCCGAACTCGGTCCGGCTGATCTCGGTGGCGGCCGAGAACCCGGCGACCGGGTTGCCCTCGAAGCCCTTGCCGAAGCCGTTGAGCTCCAGTTCGAGGGTGACCGTCTTCGTCACGCCGTGCAGGGTGAGCTCGCCGTCCACCTCGAACAGCTCGGAGGTCTTGGCGCGCACGGCGGTGGAGGAGAAGGTCAGCTCCGGGAACTGCTCGACGTCCAGGAAGTCCGCGCCGCGCACGTGGTCGTCGCGCATGTCGTTCTTGGTGTTCACCGACGCCGTCTTGATGACCGCGTTCACCGTGGACTCCAGCGGGTCGGCCGCGGTCACGATCGTGCCCTCGAACTCGGCGAAGTGGCCGCGGACCTTGGAGATGCCCAGGTGGCGTACGTAGAAGGAGACGTCGGAGTGCACGGCGTCGATGGTCCAGGTGCCGGTGACGTAACCGTCGATCACTTCGGTGGTGGTGCTCATGGCAGACGCTCCTCGGGGCGGCTCGGGGGTGGACACGGACGATGATCGGCCTGTCGGCGAGCCTACCCCGAAAGAGTTGAAAGCTCAACCACACTAGGATGGACCCATGAGCGACGTGCGGTGGCTGACGGACTCCGAGCAGGAGATCTGGCGGGCGTACATGACGGCGAGTGTCGAGTTCTCGGCCCACATCGACCGGCAGCTGCGCCGGGACTCCGGCATGCCCATGGCGTACTACGAGATCCTCGTCCGGCTGTCGGAGCAGCCCGGCCGCTGCCTGCGGATGAGCGAGCTGGCCAGCGCCTCGCTCTCCTCGCGGTCCCGGCTGTCGCACGCCGTGACGGCGCTGGAGAAGAACGGCTGGGTCCGGCGCCGGCCGGTGGACGACGACCGCCGGGGGTCGGTGTGCGAGCTGACCGACGCCGGGTTCACCGCGCTGGACACCGCCGCGGCCGGGCACGTCACGGCCGTCCGCGAGCACCTCTTCGACGTCCTGACGCCCGCGCAGCTCGCGACCCTGCGGGACATCGGGCTGGCCATCTCCGCCGGCCTGCGCACCGAGTGCGCGCAGGCCCGCAGCGAGTGCGCCGAGGCGGAGGCGGAGGCCGGGGCGGACTGCCTCGCCGACGCCGTGGAATGACGCCGACGCCGTGGAGTGAGCGGGGCCGCCGTACCGCTCCCCCGCGGGCTCACAGCGGCTTGGCGGGCCAGTCCAGCAGCCGGGCGCCGAGGGCGGCCGTCTCCAGGGTGTAGCGCTGGAGCGCGTCGTCCGGGTCGAAGCCGGTGAGCGCGGCGATCCGCTCCAGCCGGTAGGACAGCGCGCGCACGCTCAGGTCGAGCCGCCGGGCGGCCTCGGCGTTCACGTAGCCCGCGGCCGCGTACACCGAGATCGTCTCCACCAGCGGCTCCGCGCCACCGCGCGCGTGGGCGAGCGGCCCGAGCACGGTGCGCACGAGGTCCGACATCGCCGCCCGGTCCCGCATCAGCACCGGGAAGACCAGCAGGTCCGCCGCGTTGAGCACGGGCGCGGTCAGCCCGAGCCGGTCGGCGAGGTCGAGGGCGCTGAGCGCCTCCTCGTAGGAGCGCACCACGCCGACCGCGCCGCTGTGCGGGCGGCTGACCGCGATCCGGCCGAGTGCGGCGAGCTTCACGAACGCGTCGAACGCGGCCTGCTGCGCGGTGGGCGCCACGCAGACCAGCCGCCCGTCCTTGGGCGCGATCAGCAGGTCGTGGTCGCCGAATCGCCCGGCCAGCTCGCGCTCGATCCGGCGCAGCAGCGGGTGCGCCTGATCGTAGGACCCCTCGGGGGGCGGCGCGGCCACGGCCACCACGTGCCGGTCGGCCAGCCGCAGCCCGAACCGCTCGGCCTGTTCGGCGACCCGCCCGGGGTCGCTGCGGCCGTAGAGCAGGTCGTCCACGAACGCGCGGCGCGCGGCCTCGGCCCGGCGCAGCGCGTGCCGCTGGGCCCGCTCGTGGCCCTCGGCGAGCGCGGCTATCCCCGCCTCCACGGCGGCCAGCACGGCGCTGCCGACCTGGCGCAGTTCGGCCGTGTCGCGGGCGCTCGCCACCCCGGGCAGGCCGGGCCAGGCGCGGCGGGCCGCGGCCAGGTGCACGGCGGTCACTTCGCGCAGCCCGTATCCGGAGTCGGCGGCATGCTCGCCGAGCGCCCGCCGGCTCTCGCGCTCACCGCGGCTGACCGCCCGGCAACTGCGCGAGATGTCCGCCAGCGTCTCCGCGAATCCGGCGACGAACTCCGGTGGCACACTTCCGTGCCCCGCCCCCGACGCCACCACAGGCCCCCTCGTGCGCTCTCCGGGGACTCTTCCCGTCCCCCGACGTCATGAACGTACCAAGGAGGGCGGGTCCGGAGAGCGGGGGACCTGCGCGGTGGTGATCTTCGGATGTGGGCGGGGCGTCCGGGACTACTTGACGGAGCCGGTCGCGGACTCCTGCCGCTGCGCCTCGGTGGCGGTCACGACCTCGCTGGGGCTGATCGCCTCGGGGGCCGGGGTGGTCGAGGAGGTCGGCGCGCTGCCCGCGGACGGGCCGTCGTCGGTCTTCATCGCCTTCGCCTCGGACTTCAGGATGCGCATCGACTTGCCCAGACCTCGGGCCGCCTCAGGCAGCTTCTTGGACCCGAACAGCACGATGACGACGATCGCCACCACGATCAGGTGCCACGGCTCCAGCCCGTTTCGCAACATGGGATCCTCGCTTCGTTTCAGGGCCGACAAACAGCTTCGACTGTCGCATTGTCACCCGAGCACCGTCGCCGACGGCAACCCGGCTACTCAAAGCATGCGCAAAAAGCTCGTGAACGGGAAGACCCTTCCGGTCACGTCCCGGTCGCCGTCCGCCCGCGCGGGGTACGGCCGGAGGGGCCCGGCCGTACCCCGTGAGCTGCGATGGAGCCCCGCCGAGGACCCCCGGCGGGGCTCCCGGCCCTCCCGCCGACGATCTCCTCCGGCCCGGCCGAACCGCTAACCGGCCGCCTTCTCCTGCTCGGGAGTGGCGTCGATCACCTTCTGCCAGCGGGGATCGGTGACGAGCGCGCGCAGCCGCGCCGCGTCCAGCGGCGGGTTCGGACGGCTGACCGGGGCGCCCTTCTCGGCCGCCGCGTTCCACTCGCTCACCTGGACCGAGGCGCCGGAGGACAGCACGAACGTGGCGAGCCAGTCCTTCGTCTCCGCCCGGTGGTCGGGGTACTCGTAGGACTTGAGGACGGTCAGGGTGCCGCCGTGGACGTGCGTCTTCGTGCAGGAGGTGCCGGGGGCGTCGTGGGGCGGGCAGGGGGCCGGCGGGCCGTCGTCGCGGGCGACGCCGACCTCGATCGCCGCCGGGCCGCGGCCGTCGTCGAGGACCACGTGCGCGTACGGGTCCCCGGAGCGGGTGCCGCGGGCGGTCACCCCGGACACCTTCCCCTGCGGCAGCATCGAGACGAACAGGTGCGCGACCTGCGCGCCGCTCATCGCCCGCGGCGCGGGCGTGGCCTTCGCGACCGAGGTCAGCACGGGCCGGGCCGGGGCCGAGGCGACGCCGCCGCCCTGCCCGTGCCCGGCGCCGGCCGCCGCCAGCACGCCGCCGGCCCCGGCGATCGCGAGGACGGCCACCCCGGCGGTGACCGAGGCCGCACGGCGCCGCCGCATCCGGCGGCCGCGGACCAGCCCGTCCCGGACCAGCCCCCTGGTGTCGGCGGCCGGCAGTCCCTCCGCGGTACGGCGCAGGGCGTCGCCGAGGAGTTCGCCGTCGAAGTCCGGGGGGCCGACCGGGTCGTCGTCGAAGTACGTGGGCATGGGGCACCACCGTTTCTGGGTCAGGGGATGTCGTACGGGGTCGTGCACAGGCGGGGTACGGGGCCTCGGACCGCCGGGCCGTCGCCGGGCGGGTCGAGGTGTGTCGGGGTGTGACGGGGTGCGCGGCCAGGGCCTGGGGGCCCTAGCGGGCGATCAGGTCGCCGAGGCCGCATCCGAGCTCGGTCCTGAGCCGGGCCAGCGCCCGCACCGTGCGGGTGCGCACCGCGCCCGGTGTGGTCTCCAGCACGGCCGCCGTCTCCTCGATCGAACGGTCCTCCCAGAACCGCAGGACCAGGACCGCGCGGTCCTTCGGCGCGAGCCCGGCCAGGGCGGCCAGCAGCGTCATCCGCAGCGCGTCGTCCCCCTCCGCCCCGGGCCGCGGGCGGTCCGGCAGCACCGCCGCCGGGCTCTCCCGGCTGCTGCGGCGCCGCTGGTGCGTCAGGAACGTGCGGACGAGGACGGTCTGGGCGTACGCGGCCGGGTTGCCCACCCGGGCCATCCGGCCCCACACCGCGTACATCCGGCCCAGCGTCTCCTGGACCAGGTCCTCCGCGAGGTGGGTGTCCCCGCTGGAGAGCAGGCACGCCGACCGGAATAACGCGGCTGCCCTCGCGGCCGCGAACTCCACGTACGCCTCGGTCTGCGCCTTCCGCATCCCGCCCGCCCCCTCCCCGTCCCGCCTCCACCCCTTCCGACGCGCCGGGCCCCCAAAAACGTTACGACCGACTTTCCCGCAGAAGCGCGGGGTGCCTTCCCGGGCGGTGTTCATCCCTCCCGGGGGGCTGGGGTGCCTTCGCGGACGGCGTTCACCCCTCCCGGACGTGGGGGTGCCCTTGCGGGCGAAGGTCAACCACCCAGGGGCGCGGGGAACTGCGCGCTCAGCAGGCCACCGGCCGGTGGTCGCGAGGCGACAGGAACAGCCCCTTTGGGGGCGTGACGACCCGCGGGCCGCAGATGGCTGGTCGCGCAGTTCCCCGCGGCCCTTGAGAACCGCACTCCGCGAGGGCACCCCGGCCCCGGGGGACGGGACGGCCGGCAGCACGAGGGTGCGGGGCCTCCCGCGGAAGGTGGGGGCCTCAGGGCGCGGGGTGAGGGGTGATCGCTACGGTGAGGAGCACCGCGGAGTCCTCCTCCGCCTCCAACCGATGCCTCTCCGGCGGGAGAACGAGAAGATCTCCCGCCATCGCGTCCCACGCGTCCTCCCCGCAGACCAACCGAACCCTCCCCCGCAGGACCGCGACCGTCGCCTCCCCCTGCGACCCGTGCTCCCCCGTCATGGTCCCTGCCCGGAGGGCGATGAGCGTCTGCCGCAGCACCTGCTCGTGCCCCCCGAAAACCGTCTGGGAGCTGCGCCCGTTGGAGGCCCCGGCGGCCCGACCCATGTGCTCTCGTACCAGCGCGTCCAAGGAGAATTTCCGCATGTCAGAAGTCTGACACCGCCCGCCCCGGGCACCCCGTAACGCCATGCCCGCGCGCAGCGGACCGCGCGGACGGGCCGACCGGAACGGCCCGCCAGGCCCCGCCGGGGGCACCCGCCCCCCGGCGGGCGCCGCTCAGACCAGCATGTCCGCCGGCACCGCCGCCAGCGCCTCCTGGATCGCGGCGAGGAGCCGCTGCGCGGACTCCGCGGTGAGCTCCAGGGCGACCCGCGCGCCGGGCCCCTTGGCCGGGTTCGCGAAGTCGATGTTGAGCGTGTGCTCGGCCATCGCGTGGACCGGGTGGTCGAAGTACACGGTCACGTCGGTGACGTGGAACCAGGAGCCGTTCGGCCCCTTGGCGCTGCCGTCGGCGGCGGCCCGCACCGTGGTGTAGGTGCACATGGCGCTCAACCCCCCAGCTTCTGGCCGTAGAAGTCCGCGATCTTCTCCCAACCGTCGTTGGCCGCCGCCACGTTGTAGCTGGGGCGGTCCACCGCGAAGAAGGCGTGCCCGGCGCCCTCGTAGCTGGTGAAGTCGAACTCCTTGCCGTGCTCGGTGAGGATCTGCCCGAGCTCGGTGACCTGCTCGGGGCTGGGGTAGCCGTCCTCGGCGCCGAACAGGCCGAGCAGCGGAGCGCGCAGCGCGGGCAGTTGGTCGACGAGGTTGGTGAGCTTCAGCGGGAAGTTCTCCGGCGGGGTGCCGGTGACGAACGCGCCGTAGCAGTCGACGGCCGCGTCCACGTCGAGGTTGCAGGCGACGAGCACGGCCTGCCGGCCGCCGGAGCAGTGGCCGATCACGCCCACCTTGCCGTTGGACGTGGGCAGCGCGCGCAGGTGGTCGGCCGCGCCGGCCACGTCACCGAGCAGCCGTTCGTCCGGGACGCCGCCCTGGGCGCGGGCGACGGCCGCCGCGTCGTCGGGCGCGGCGCCGGGCGCCTCACGCGTGTACAGGTTGGGGCAGATCGCGTCGCAGCCGAGCTCGGCGAAGCGGCGGACCATCTCCTTGGTCGCGCGGTCGTAGCCGGGCATGTGGTGGATGACGACGACCCCGCCGCGCCGGCCCTCACCCTCGGGGGTGGCCAGGTACGCCTCGATCTCGTCGCCGCCGTGACCGGTGATCGTGATCGTGGTCGCGGTCAGGGAGCCAGTGGGGAGTTCACTCATGAGGATCATCCTTATCATAAGTCTTAACTGATAAGATGAACTGATAAGTTTATACTGATGATTATGTCATCAACGGGTGCCCACGATCACGTCCGTCCCACCGGCACCGCCGCCCCTCCCGGCGGCGAGGACAGCGGCCCGGTCCGGCTCGCCGCCGACCTGAGAGCCGCGGTCGGACCGCTGGTGCGCCGGCTGCGGCAGTTCAAGCCGGACGACGAGCTGACCCTCTCCCAGACCTCGGCGCTCGTCCGGCTGGACCGCGAGGGGCCGGCCACCGCCTCGGAGCTGGCCGCGCGCGAGGGCATCCGTCCGCAGTCGATGTGCACGATCGTCGGGGTGCTGGCCGAGCGGGGTCTGGTGGACCGCGAGCAGGACCCGAACGACGGCCGGCGCATCGTCGTCTCGCTCTCCCCGGCCGGCCTGGAGGGCCTGCACGGCGCCCGCCGCGAGCGCTCCCGCCGGCTGGTGGCCGCGATCACCGAGCAGCTCAGCCCGGCCGAACAGGAGCAACTGGCCGTCGCCCTCCCGCTGCTGGAGAGGATCACCCGCCATGTCTGAGCGCCCCCTCGACCAGGAGCAGGGCCCGGCCGAGGCGGGCGGCGCGGCGGGGACGAAGGCGCCCGCCGGGCCGGACGGGGCCGCGGGCGCCGGCCGGCCGGACCGCCCCGACCGCTACAAGTGGCTGGCGCTGTCCAACACCAGCCTCGGGATGTTCATGGCCACCGTGGACTCCTCGATCGTGATCATCTCGATGCCCGCGATCTTCCGCGGCATCCACCTCGACCCGTTCGCGCCCGGCAACATCAGCTATCTGCTGTGGATGATCATGGGCTACCTGCTGGTCACGGCGGTGCTCGTGGTCACCCTCGGGCGGCTGGGCGACATCGTGGGCCGGGTCCGCATCTACAACCTCGGCTTCGTGGTCTTCACCCTGGCCTCGGTCGCCCTGTCCTTCGACCCCGCGCACGGCCAGGCCGGCGCGCTGTGGCTGATCGGGTGGCGGATCGTGCAGGCGCTCGGCGGCGCGATGCTGATGGCCAACTCCGCGGCGATCCTCACCGACGCCTTCCCGGCCCACCAGCGCGGCATGGCGCTGGGCATCAACCAGATCTCGGCGCTGTCCGGCCAGTTCATCGGCCTGGTGCTCGGCGGGCTGCTGTCGGCCTGGGACTGGCGGGCGGTGTTCTGGGTGAACGTGCCGGTCGGCGTCTTCGGCACCATCTGGGCCTACCGCTCGCTGCGGGAGACCTCCGCGAGCCAGCCGGCCCGGATCGACTGGTGGGGCAACCTCACCTTCGCGCTGGGCTGCGGGCTGCTGCTGGTCTCGATCACCTACGGCATCCAGCCCTACCGCAGCCACACCATGGGCTGGACCAGCCCCAAGGTGCTGGCGGGACTGATCGGCGGGGTGCTGCTGCTGATCGCCTTCGCGGTCGTGGAGGCCCGGGTACGGCAGCCGATGTTCCACCTGCGGCTGTTCCGCAACCGGCACTTCGCGGCCGGCAACGCGGCCGCGCTGCTGGCCTCGGTGGCCCGCGGCGGCCTCCAGTTCATGCTGATCATCTGGCTCCAGGGCATCTGGCTGCCGCTGCACGGCTACGACTACGCCGACGCGCCCCTGTGGGCGGGCATCTTCCTGCTGCCGCTGACCGCGGGATTCCTGCTGGCCGGCCCG
The DNA here is from genome assembly GCA_963756705.1 of uncultured Actinomycetota bacterium. Classification (GTDB taxonomy): domain Bacteria; phylum Actinomycetota; class Actinomycetes; order Streptomycetales; family Streptomycetaceae; genus Actinacidiphila. The sequence goes on from CAVWOS010000016.1 coordinate 1,227,693, forward strand.
GTGTCGGGCGCGCTGTCCGACCGGTTCGGGGTGCGCTGGTTCACCACCGGCGGGCTGCTGCTGTTCGGGGCGAGCTTCGTCGGGCTGCTCCTGCTGCCGATCGACTTCCCCTACTGGGCGTTCTCGCTGCTGATCCTGGTCAACGGCATGGGATCGGGGATGTTCTCCGCGCCCAACACCTCGGCGATCATGAGCAGCGTGCCGGCCACCCACCGCGGGGCCGCCTCCGGGATGCGCTCCACCTTCCAGAACTCCGGGGTGTCGCTGTCCATCGGGGTCTTCTTCTCGCTGCTCATCATCGGCCTGGCCGACCGGCTCCCCGGCGCCCTTGAGGCGGGCCTGCGGGCCCAGGGCGTGCCGCCGGGCGTCGCCCACCAGGCAGCCGGGCTGCCGCCGGTGTCCACGGTCTTCTCCGCGTTCCTCGGCATCAACCCGGTGGAGACCCTGCTGAAGCCCTCGGGCACCCTCCCCACCCTGCCCGCGCACAACCGGGAGGTCCTCACCGGGAAGTCGTTCTTCCCCGACCTGATCTCCTCCCCCTTCCACCACGGCCTGATCATCGTCTTCGCTACCGCGGCGGCGATGTCCCTGCTGGCCGCCACCGCCTCGGCGCTGCGCGGGAAGCCGACCCCGCAGCAGCTGTAGGCGGGGCCGGGCGCGGCCCCGTAGGCCCGCGCCCGGGCCGTCGGCCTAGGGCGTGCCCGGCAGGGGGAGCCGGGCGAGGCGGGCGGGGTCGGCCAGGATGTGGATCTGGGTGATCCGGCCGTCCCGGACGGTGAAGGCCAGGACGGACAGCGGCGTGCCGCCGGCGAGCACGAGCATGCCCGCCGCGCCGTTGACCAGGACCGGCACCTGGCCGGGGTCCCCGGCGATCCGGCGGAAGAGCAGCGCCTGCCCGGCCACCTTCTCGGCGCCCCGGATCTCCCCCGAGCGCGCCGCCGCGCCCTCGCCGGTGTCCGCCCGCAGCACCACGTCGGGGTCGAGGACGGCCAGCAGCGCCTCGAAGTCGCCCGAGCGGGAAGCCGCGACGAAGGCGTCGACGACCTGCCGCTGCCGGGCCGGATCGCGGTCGGGCTCGGCCTCGGCGCCGCGGACCCGGCGCCGCGCCCGGCTGGCGAGCTGGCGGGCGGCGGCCGGGGTGCGGCCCACCACGGGCGCGATGGCGTCGAAGGGCACGGCGAACATGTCGTGCAGCACGAAGGCGAGCCGCTCGGCCGGGGTGAGGGTGTCGAGCACCACGAGCAGGGCGAGCCCCACGGAGTCGGCCAGCAGCGCCTGCTGCTCCGGGTCCACCCCGTCCGGACCGCTCAGCACCGGGTCGGGCAGGCGCACCTCCAGCGGCTCCTCACGGCGGGAGGTGCGCGAGCGCAGCATGTCCAGGCAGACCCGCGCGGTGACCGTGGTCAGCCAGCCGCCGAGGTTGTCGATGCCGTCCTCGCCGGTGCGGTTGAGGCGCAGCCACGCCTCCTGGACGGCGTCCTCGGCCTCGCTCAGCGAGCCGAGCATGCGGTAGCCGACGGCTCTCAGGTGCGGCCGGTGCTCCTCGAAGCGGACGGCCAGCAGTTCGTCGGCCGGTCCCGCGCCGGGCCGCCCGCCGCCGGGGCCGCCGCCCTCACCGGGGGTCGCGTCGTCGCTCGTCAAAGGGTTCACATCTCCATGACGTCGGGTGCCGCGCGGATGTGACGGCCGCCCTGGAAGGCGCCCGTACCGCCCACGCCCGCCCCCACCGTACGCACGCGGCGGGCGGCCCCTCCGGAGAGGGACCGCCCGCCGGTCGCCCCGTTGCGACGACGGATCAGACCGTCAGTGGTTGACGGTGCGACGCCGCCTGTTCATCAGGCCCATCGCCATCGTGCACAGCCCAAGCAGGCACGCGACGCCACCCACAATCGCGTTGTTCGTGACCGTCCTGGTGGTGTCCGCGCTTCCGACGACCGCGAACGGTGCCACGATCGTCCAGATCCCGATTGCGACGGCCACCCAGCCGAGCCCGTGGGTCCGCTCCAGGATGGAGCCGAAGCCCATGGCCAGAACGGCCAGCGCGATGCCGGTCACCAGGTTGCTGATTTGCAGGCTGGTGAAGTTGTCGAACCCCACCACCCACGGAGAGATCGCCAGGTACAGGCCCGTGAGCAGGCACAGTCCCTCGATCAGCCCGGCCATCGGCTTGGCGGAGACCGCCGCGTAACGATTGCGCAGCGAGACGATGTCCGGGTGTTCCTCGATCTGCCCGTGCGACCCCTGGGCCGTCGTCGAGGAACGGGAGTGAGAGTGAGACGAATCGGTGGCCATTCAAGCCACCTCCCTCGCAAGTGCAGTCCACTTCTTGCCGGATGTTTCCCTTCGGATCTCCATTCCGAAGCTGCTGCATCCTTACTCAGCGTAAAACTCAGAGGATGCCTGCGGCCACCCGAAACGGTACAAGGGTCATGTTTCCGGCAGATCAGGACTTAAACGGCCTCGCGCGAGGATGTCCGAACCCTCAGGACAGCGGGCCGGGCTCCTCCGCCGCCGCCCCGGCCCCCGCGGCGTCGAGCAGGACCGCGGCGGCGGCCCGGGCGGTGGACGCGGCGGTGGGGTCGCGGTCCATGCGGGCCGCGAGGGTCGCGCCGTCGTAGAGCAGGTGCAGCTGGCGGGCCAGGGTCTCCGGGTCCGCGACCCCCGCCTCGGTGGCCAGCCGCGTGAACAGCTCGCGCATCCACCCGCGGTAGTCGTCGGCCACCTCCTTCACGGAGCCTCCGTACGGGGCCTCGGAGCTGGCGGCGACGAACGCGCACCCGTTGAACCCGGGCGAGGTGAAGTGCTCGCCCTGGGCCTCGAAGACCCCGAGCAGCCGCTCGCGCGGGGTGCGGTAACGGGTCAGGGCCCGCCGGATCCGCTCGACGTTGCCCTCGCGCCGCGTGGCGAGGTAGGCGCCGACCAGCCCCTCCTTGTTGCCGAAGGTGTTGTAGAGGGACGCCTTGGCCACACCGGCGTGCTCGATGATCCGGTCGATGCCGACCGACTGCACGCCCTCGGCGTAGAAGAGCTCGTTGGCGGCCGCCAGCAGGCGCTCGCGCGCGGACTGCTTGGCCGGGGTGCCGGTGCTCATCCCGTTCACACTCCCTCTTCCCAGCTCTTCCCAGACAGGTCTGTCTATTCTACGGCTTCCGGCGGTCGCGCGGGGCACCTCGCCCCCGCGCCCGCCGCTCGTACGAACGGGCCCGCCACGCCGCCACGGCCGGCCACACTACGACCTCGACGGCTCGCCGACCTCACCGACTTTGACGGCTGCGGGCATCGGCCGCCCGCGCCCGCCGAGCAGCAGCACCGCCAGCGCGGCCACGGACAGGACGACCACCGCGGCACCGTACTCCCGCACGGTGGGCAGCAGCCCGCCGCCGTCCACCACGAGCACCCCGGCGATCACCGCGGGCACGCCCATGCCCAGGTAGGACACCACGAACAGCAGCGACAGCACGCCCGACCGCTCATGCGGGGCGACCAGCGGCACCACCATCCGCATGCTGCCCTGGAAGCCCGCGCCGAAGCCGAACCCGGCCACGGCGGTGCCCAGGAAGAACCCGGTCTCCGCGCCCGCGCCGCCGGCCCCCGAGCCGATCGCCAGCAGCGTCACGCCGATGCCCGCGACCAGCGCGCCCACACCGGCCACCATGACCGCACGGGTGCCCAGGCCGCGCAGCAGCGGGACGGCCAGCGCTGCCGCGCCGGCCAGCACGAACAGGCCGGAGCCGCCGTAGACCACCGCGTGCGAGTGCGTCAGCCGGGCGGTGATCGCCGGGCCGAGCGCGCCGTAGAAGCCGGCCAGCGACCACACCGCGAAGAGCACGGGCGCGGCGACCGCGATCGCCCCGCGGGCCGCCCGCGGCATCCGGATCTCGGGCGTCATGCCGGCGAGCACGCCGGGCTTGCGGGTCACCGTCTCGCGCAGGAACGCCACACCCACGGCCTGGAGGACGAAGACGGCGAGCAGCAGGTAGTAGACGAGCCGGGTGGGCGCGGGCAGGAACTGCACCACCAGCCCGGAGACCAGCGCGCCCGACGCCGTGCCGACCGGGGGCGCGAAGGAGTTCAGGGAGGCGCCCCTGACCCGGTCGACGTCGAGGAGTCCGGCGCCGATCGCGCCGAGCGCCGCGCCGGTGGCCACGCCCTGGAGCACCCGGCCGGCCATCAGCACCCCGACCCCGCCCGCCTCGGCGAACACCACCATCGCGACGGCCTGCCCGGCCAGCGCGGCGAAGAGCACCGGGCGGCGCCCGACGTGGTCGGAGATCTTGCCGAAGACCAGCAGCGCGGCCAGCACCGAGAGCGCGTAGATGCCGAAGATCACCGTGGTGGTGATCGCGGAGAAGCCCCATTCGCCCTGGTAGACGGCGTAGAGCGGGGTGGGGGCGCTGGAGGCGGACAGCAGCGAGACGGTGATCGAGGCGAGGAGGGCCAGCGACGCGGTGGGACCGAGCCGCCGGCCGGGTATCGGCGGCGGACCGGTGCGCCGCCGCTCGGCGGTGCGGTCCGGGGCGGCGTCCGTCGCTGCTCCCGGCGCGAGGCCCGGGGCGGCCTCCGGTGTGCCGACGGTGACGGCCCGGAGGGCCCGGGCGGTCTGGACAACGGACATGGCAGCTCCCTGCGAAGGACTCGACGGCTCGGTGGCCCGGTTGCCCGGGCGACTATTGGACAGGTCTGTCTACTAAGCCCAGAGATTAGACAGACCGGTCTGTCTATGTCAAGCCGGGCGCCGGGCGCCGCCGGCCGGGGTTTGGGACGCCGGGGACCGGAGAGCCGTCGGGTGGAAGCCCGGCACGCACGGCGACGCGAGCCCGAGGGAGGCGCGGTGGCCGCAGAGGACGCCCAGGACGCCCTGAGCCAGTACCGGCGCAAGCGGGACTTCTCCCGCACCGCCGAACCCCGCGGCGGCGACCGCGGCGCCGACGGCGAGCCGATGTTCGTCGTGCAGATCCACGACGCGCGCAACCTGCACTTCGACTTCCGGCTGGAGGCCGGCGGCGTGCTCAAGTCCTGGGCGGTCCCCAAGGGCCCCTCCGACGACCCGCACGACAAGCGGCTGGCCATGCCCACCGAGGACCACCCCATGGAGTACGCGGACTTCGAGGGCGTGATCGAGCCGGGCGAGTACGGCGGCGGCACCGTGATCGTCTGGGACACCGGCACCTTCCGCAACGTCAGCACCGACCGGGCCGGCCGGCCCGTCCCCTTCGCCCGCGCGCTCGAACGCGGCCACGCCTCCTTCCGGTTGCACGGCCGCAAGCTGCACGGGCGCTACGCGCTCACCCGGTTCCGCCCCGGCGAGGGCGAGAAGGACGACAGCGGGCACGCACAGGGCGAGGCGTGGCTGCTGGTCAAGGCCGACGAGAGCCGGCGCGGGCGCGGTGGGCAGGTCGGCGGACAGGTCGGCGGGCGCCTCGCCGCGCGAAACCGGGCGGGCGCCTCCTCCCACGGCACGCCCGACCCGGCCCGGGCCCGCTCGGTGCGCACCGGCCGGACCCTGGCCCAGGTCGCGGCCGCCGGCGGCCCGGTCTGGCACTCGGACCGATGACCCGGCCGGCCGTACCGCCCGAGCGGCGCGATCTGCTCCGCCCGGTCCCGGCGCACCGCGGCTCCGTCCCGGTACGGCCGATGCTCGCCACCAACTCCCCCCGCCTGACCTGGAGTTCCTTCGAGCGGGCGGCCGACCGGTGGATCTTCGAGCGCAAGCTCGACGGCGTACGGGTGCTGGCCCTGCGCGACGCGGACGGCGTACGGCTGCTGTCGCGCACCGGCCGCGCGATCAACTCCACCTACCCCGAGGTCGTGGCCGCGCTGGAGGCCCAGCCCTGCGCGGACTTCACCGTGGACGGCGAGATCGTGGCGCTGCGCGACGGGCGCACCGACTTCGGCCTCCTCCAGCAGCGGATGGGCCTGACGGACCCGGTGGCGGTGCGGGCCAGCCCCGTCACCGTCTTCTACTACGTCTTCGACGTCCTCACGCTGGCCGGCTGGGACACCACCCGCGTCCCGCTGCGCACCCGCAAGAGCCTGCTGCGCGAGGCCCTCACCTTCCGGCCGCCGCTGCGCTACACCCCGCACCGCAACCACAGCGGCGAGCACGACCTGCTGGCCGACGCGTGCGCGCGGGGCTGGGAGGGCCTGATCGCCAAGCGCGCCGACGCCGCCTACCAGCCGCGCCGCTCCCCGGACTGGCTCAAGCTCAAGTGCTCGGCCGGGCAGGAGTTCGTCGTCGGCGGGTTCACCGAGCCCTCCGGCTCCCGGATCGGCTTCGGCGCGCTGCTGCTCGGCTACCACGACGAGCGGGGCGCGCTGCGGTACGCCGGCAAGGTCGGCACCGGCTGGAGCGAGCGGCTGCTGCGGCAGGTGCGCGAGAGGCTGGACGAACTCGGCCGCGCGTCCTCGCCGTTCGCCGATCCCGTGCGGGAGCGGACCGCGCACTGGGCCGAGCCGGTGCTCGTCGCCCAGATCGCCTTCACCGAGTGGACCCGCGACGGGATGCTGCGCCATCCCCGCTTCCTGGGGATGCGCGACGACAAGGCGGCCGCGGACGTGGTCCGCGAGGCCCCTGCCTGAGGCGGGGCGCGGCCGGCGGACGGGCTGCGGACGGACGGGCGGCCCGGCAGACGGACAGCCCCGGCAGGCGGGCAGGCGGGCAGGCGGGCAGGCAGACCCTCCCGGAAATCATTTGCTTGGCCCACGCACGTAATATAAGTTGCTGAGGGCAACCACCTTTTCCGGTGGTGCGTGGACGCGGGCGGCGAGGAGGCGGGCATGGGCGTCAGGGATGCCGGAATCGCCCCGGCCGCGGCGGCGGACCTCACCCCGGGTGCCGAAGGGGCCGCCCTCGGCAACGAGCTCGGGCGGCTGATGCGGCTCGCGGGCGCGCTGCGGCAGCGGCTGCGGCTCCGGGACGAGGGCTGGGGCGACCGGCTGCTCCTGGGGCGGCTGGCCGAGGGCGGGCCGCGCCGGGCCACCGACCTCGCCGCCGACACGCTGCTCGACCAGTCCACCGTCAGCCGCCAGGTCCGCTCGCTGGTCGAGCGCGGGCTCGTCGAGAAGCGGCCCGACCCCGGGGACGGCCGCGGCCGACTGCTCTCCCCCACGGCGCGGGGGCTGGCGGCGGTCGAGCGCTACCGCGCCCTGCGCGACGAGCGGCTGGCCCAGGCGCTGTCCGGGTGGCCCGCCGGCGACCGCCGGGAATTCGTCCGGCTGCTGGCCCGATTCAACGACGCCGTCATCGAAGCAGCCCAGCGGCAGAGCCAGGAGACGTCCACGTGAGCAGCAGCCAGACCGCGCCCGCCCCCGCGTCGGGCCCCGACCCCCGGTCCGGGGCGGGGTCCTCCGCCGGGCACCGGGCCGCGCCGGACGTCCCCGGCGGCCTCACCCACCGGCAGATACTGACCATCCTCAGCGGCCTGATGCTGGGGATGTTCCTCGCCTCGCTCGACCAGACCATCGTCAGCACGGCGATCCGGACCATAGCCGACGATCTGCACGGCCTGAACCAGCAGGCGTGGACCACCACCGCCTACCTGATCACCTCGACCATCGCCACCCCGCTGTACGGCAAGCTCTCCGACATCTACGGGCGCAAGCCGTTCTTCCTCGCCGCGATCACCCTCTTCATCATCGGCTCGGTCGCCTGCACGTTCTCGACCTCGATGGTCGAACTGGCCGCCTTCCGCGCCTTCCAGGGCCTGGGGGCGGGCGGTCTGATGTCCCTGGCGCTGGCGATCATCGGCGACATCGTCTCGCCGCGCGAACGGGCCCGCTACCAGGGCTACATCCTCGCCGTCTTCGCCACGTCGAGCGTCGCCGGGCCGCTGGTCGGCGGCTTCCTGGCCGGGCAGTCCACGATCCTGGGCATCGCCGGCTGGCGCTGGGTGTTCCTGGTCAACGTGCCGATCGGCATCGTCGCGCTGTACGTGGTGGCCCGGGTGCTCAACGTGCCGCACCGGCGGCGCGAGCACCGGATCGACTGGCGCGGCGCGGTGACCATCGCCGTCGGGGTCGTCCCGCTGCTGCTGGTCGCCGAGCAGGGCGAATCCTGGGGCTGGGGCTCGACGCGGTCGGTGCTCTGCTACGTCGTCGGCGTGGCGGGCGTGTGCGCCTGGGTGCTGGTCGAGCGGAGCATGGGCGACGAGGCGCTGATCCCGATGCGGCTGTTCCGCAACGAGGTGTTCAGCCGGACCAGCCTGCTCAGCGTCATCACCGGCATGGTGATGTTCGGCGGGATCGTGATGATCCCGCAGTACCTCCAGATCGTGAAGGACGCGAGCCCCACCCGCTCCGGGCTGCTGATGCTGCCGCTCATGCTCGGCATGATGAGCGCGGCGATCGTCACCGGCCAGACCACCGCGCGCACCGGCCGCTACAAGATCTTCCCGGTCATCGGCACCGCGCTGACCAGCGTCACGCTGCTGCTCTTCCACTTCGAGGTGCAGTGGAACACGCCGCTGCCGCGGACCATGGCACTCATGGCCCTCATGGGCATCGGGCTCGGCTTCACCATGCAGACCCTCACCCTCGCCGTGCAGAACGCCGTCCCGCCGCAGGACATGGGCACGGCGACCGCGTCCTCCACCTTCTTCCGCCAGCTCGGCGGCACCGCGGGCACCGCGATCTTCCTGTCCGTCCTCTTCAGCACGGTCAGCGGCAAGATCACCACCGCCTTCTCCCGGGCCTCGACCCACCCCGACTTCCAGGCCGCCGTCCGCGCCCACCCGCACGCCCTCGGCCCGGACAGCGCCAAGTCCGTCGCCAGCGACTCCTCCTTCCTCAAGCACCTCGACCCCGTCCTGGCCGCCCCCTTCAAACAGGGCTTCGCCAGCTCGATGCACCTCGTCTTCCTCCTGGTCGCCGGCGTCGCCGCCCTCGGCTTCCTCCTCATGCTCACCATCAAGGAAGTCCCCCTCCGCAAACTCTCCGGCGCCCAGGCCCGCGCCCAGGAGGAGGCGGCCGCGATGTCCTCTTTGGAGCTCTGACCCGCCTACGCGCTCAGGCGTTACGGGCGTGGCCCAGGGGGTCGAGTTGGGCGGGGGTGGCGTCGGCGGCGGCGGTGGAGACGCTGAGGGGGCGGTGGCGTTCGTCCTCGGCGAGGAGGGCGCGGCCGGCGGCGGTGGCGTAGGCGTAGGCGTCGGGGCCGACGAGGAGCCGCAGGGGCGGGGTGTCGAGGGCGACGACGTCGAGCAGGAGGCGGGCGACCTTGGCGGGGTCGCTGGCCGGGACCCAGTCGGGGCCGTGGAGGGCCGCCATCGGGCCGACGGTGGGCTCGTACTCCGGGCGGATCGGGTCGACCCGCATCGAGGAGCCCGCCCAGTCCGTGCGCATGCCGCCGGGCTCCAGGACGGTGACCTTGATGCCCAGGGGGGCGACCTCGGCCGCCAGCACGGAGGAGAAGCCGCCGACGGCCCACTTCGCGGACTGGTAGGCGGACAGCCCGGGGGTGGCCATGCGGCCGCCGACGGAGGAGACCTGGACGATGTGCCCGGAGCGCTGCTCGCGCAGCACGGGCAGGGCGGCCTGGGTGAGCCGGACCACACCGAGCAGGTTGGTGTCGATCTGGGCCCGGAAGTCCTCGAAGTCCACGTCCTCGACCGCGCCGACGTTCGCGTAGCCGGCGTTGTTGACCAGGACGTCGAGGCGGCCGAAGCGCTCGACGGCGGTGCGGACGGCCGCGCGCGCGGCCTCGGTGTCGGTGACGTCCAGCGGCACGACGGCGAGCCGCTCGCCGTGACGCTCGGTGAGGTCGTCCAGCGCTTTCGGGCTGCGGACACCGCCCACCACCTGGTGGCCGGCCGCCAGCGCGGCTTCGGTGATCTCGCGGCCGAGGCCGCGCGAGGCTCCGCTGATGAGGAAGACGGACATGGGTTCCTCCAGGGTCCGAGTTATTTACTAACCGGTTGATTAGCAATGACTCCATGGAACCTCGCGCGGGAGAGGATGTCAACTGTCCGGTTAGTTGATACGGTGGACGCCATGAACAGGGACGCGGACGCCACCCGGCGCCGACTGCTCGACGCGGCGACCCAGGAATTCGCCGCCTACGGCATCGCGGGCGCCCGGGTCGACCGTATAGCGGCGGTCGCCAAGAGCAACAAGGCGCAGATCTACCACTACTTCGGCAGCAAGGACGGCCTCTTCGACGCCGTCTTCGACGCCATGTGCCGCGAGACGGTCAACGCCGTGCCGATCGACGCGGCGGACCTGCCCGAGTACGCCGGGCGGCTCTTCGACTCCTACCAGGAGCGTCCCTGGGTGCAGCGGCTGGCCACCTGGTACCGCCTGGAGCGGGCCGGCACGGGCGGCGTCATCCCGGTCGTGGTCGAGGCCAACACGGCGAAGGTCCGCGCGGTCGCCGCGGCCCAGGCCGAGGGCCTGCTGCCCACCCGCTTCTCCGCGGCCGAACTGCTCGGCCTCGTCCTGCACCTGTCGGGCTTCTGGAGCGCGCAGATGCCCGAGTTCGACGCGGTGCTGGACGCCCGGGAGGACATGGCGGCCCGCCGCCGCCTCGTCGTCGACTCCGTCGCGGCGCTCCTGTCCTGACGCCCCGGGCGCCGCGGGCCGGGCACCCCGCCCCGGACGGTCCGCCCGGCCGGACGAAGCGGCCGGGCGGGACCGGACGGACGGAACCGGACGGCCGGGACCGGTCGCACGGGGCCGCCGAACCAAGCCGCCGGGCGGAACCGCTCGGCGCCGCCCGCCCGGCCGAGCCCACCGCCCGGTGACCCGCACCCGACGTCCAGGTGAACCCCCAACCCGGACAACTCCCACCCCCGCACCGGTCGCACCTGATGCGTCGCCCACCCGCGCCGCGGCGGAACCGGTGCCGCCCGGCGCAACTCCTGACATCCCGAACCCACATGGGAGTTGACCCGTGCCCAGGAAGTCCCTGCCGACGCGGCTCGCCGCCACCGCCGCCCTCCTGCTCGCCGCGGGCGTCCTGTCCGCGCCCGCCGCCTCGGCGGAGCCCGCGGACCCCGCCCCCGGCGCCCCCTTCGTGCTGACCGTGAGCGCGAACCCGGCCGGTACCGACCACGACCACCGCACCGTCGACGTCACCGGCACCCTCACCAGGGCCGACGGCACCCCGGCGGCCGGCGTCCCCGTCACCGACCAGGAGGTCGTCCTCTTCACCACCTGGAACCCGTGGGGCGACCCGATCGACCCGACCTACACCGAGCCGCGCGACCTCGGGAAGCCGGTCACCGGCGCCGACGGCACGTTCAGCATCCCCGGCGTCGCCGTCGACCACCTGCCCGGCAGCAGTCTGCTCAACGTCCAGCACGGAGTGGCGATCACCGCCCTCTACGACGAGGACGGCGACCTGGGCACCCCGGAGGACGGGGTCTGGGCGGACACCACCGTGACCGCCGACACCCGGGCCAGCTCCGTCAGCTACCAGGTGAACAGGAAGAAGGTGAAGACCACCGCCGAGGACGACGGCTTCCTCGTGCTGTCCGTGCGCGTCTCGGACTACGACGACACGTTCGAACTGCGCACCGCGCCGCGGGACTTCTACGTGGCGGGCGCGGAGCGGAAGCTCCCGGTCACCAACACCTCGCTCCCGCGCGGTTGATCGCGCGGACGGTCACCCCCGCGCGCGGGGGTGACCGTCCGGCCCGGCCCTCGCTCAGTCGGTGAGGAGTACGCCGTGGTCGAAGCTGTCCCCGGCGTCGCTCCGCACGTAGTGCCAGCCGGCGACGGTGAGGTGGTCACCGGAGTTGATCACCGCGCCGGCCCCCAGCGGGAGTTGGGCGTCGCTGTCGGGCAGGCCGAGGGACGTCCAGCCGCCGGCCCGCGACCAGCTCAGTCCGACGGTCCTGTCGTCGTTGCCCCCGACGACCGCGATCCCGCCGGCCGGCAGCAGCGTCACCGACTGGAGGGAGAACGTGCCGTCGGGCAGCGGCACTTGGGTCCACGCGGTGCCGTTCCAGTGCAGTGCCACCCCCGCGGGGCGCTGCTTGTCGGTGTCGGTGGACCAGCCGACGGCCCACACGTCGTCGGCCGAGCGGGCGGTGACGTCGAAGAGGATGCCCGTGTCGCCGTACGTCGGAGTGGACGTGCGGGTCCACTTGTGGCCGTTCCAGTGCACCGCGAGGGACTGCCCGGTGCTCTCGTCCACACCGACGACCCACACGTCGTCGGGGGCGACTTCGTCGACCTGGTTCAGGCTCCAGTTCGCCGAGCCCGGGATCTTCACCGAACTCCATTTGCTGCCGTTCCAGTGCTGGACGACGGGGATCTGCGTGAAGCCGGAGTCCGTGTAGCCCTGGCCGACCGCCCAGGCGTCCTGGCCGGAGACCGAACTCACCGACAGCAGCGAGGCGTCGATCGTGCCCGTGGGCAGGCCGGTGTCGTCGGTCAGCTTCCAGGCGCCGCCCGTGTACCGGCCGACCAGGACGCCCTGGCCGTCCGACGTCCCCTGGTCCCCGACGAAGAACGCCGAGCCGTCGGCGTTCGTGGAGATGTCGTTGACGCGGCTGTCCCAGGAGCCCGCGCCCTTGAGCTTCACCTGCTGCCATCCCCCGCCGGCCTTGGTGTCGCGCGCGAACAAGGTGGGCAGGAAGGTCGTCACGCCCGACGCGTCCTTGGTGACCTCGGCGCCGCCGGCCCACGTCAGCGACGCGCTCGGCTGCCCCAGGCTCATGACGGCGACCTGCCCCGTCGAGACTTCCGTCCATCCGGCCGTGCCGCCGAGTGCCGCGGCGGCCGGTGAGCCGCCCACCGTCAGCGCCAGCGCGACGGCTCCGAACCCGGCCAGGCTCCCGGCGGTCCCGCGTGTGAACCTCATGTGGTCCACTCCTCCCGGGGGGACCCGTTCCCCCACGCCAACTCGACGCGCTCGGGCCCCTCTTTCGTTACACCCGGCCGGGCGGGAGGTACGGCGGCCCGGCTACTTGACGACCATCCAGTCGAGGACGGACGTGCTCTGCAGGTAGACGAGCACGCACATGAAGGCGACGAAGACGACGCTCCACACGAACACCTTCCGGAAGATGACGCCTTCGCGCCCTTCGTAGCCGACGGCGGCCGCCGCGATCGCCAGGTTCTGCGGCGAGATCATCTTCCCGAGCACCCCGCCGGAGGAGTTGGCCGCGGCCATCAGGGTCGGTGACAGCCCGGCCTGGTGCGCCGCGGTGATCTGCAGCGCGCCGAACAGGGAGTTGGACGACGTGTCGGAGCCGGTGACGGCGACACCGAGCCAGCCGAGCAGCGGCGACAGCAGGGCGAACGCGCCGCCGGCGCCCGCGACCCACAGCCCCAGCGTGGTGGTCGCGCCGGACTCGTTCATCACGTAGCCGAGGGCCAGCACGAGCATCACGGTGAGGATCGCGAACTTCAGCTGGTCCAGGGTGCGTCCGTAGGCGGCCAGGCCGCGCCGGACGCCGACGCCGAGCAGGACCATGCTCACCAGCCCCGAGATCAGCAGCAGACTGCCCGCCGCCGAGAGGTAGTTGAGCTTGAAGGTGGTGGCCACCGGATCGCCGGACGCCTTGACGATGTGCAGGCCGGGCCAGTTGACGATGTGGGTCACCGACTCGATGCCGGTGCCGGTCGTGCCCGGCTTGGCCGGCGCCTTGCCGGTGATCGCCGGCACCCGGGTGGCCAGCACGAACACCACGATGACGGCCAGGTAGGGCGCGTAGGCCCGGAACACGTCCAACGGGGTGTCGCGCGGCACCGGTTCGGGCTCGGAGGCGACCCGGGTCAGCACCGGCGCGTCGGTGCGGCCCGCCCCCACCGGGGTGCCGCCGACGACGGGCGCGCCGCCGTCGCCGTCCGGGCCGGTGGCCGCGCCGCCGGTGCCCGCGCCGGCCCCGAAGCCGTCGTCCTCCTCGCTCTCGGTGTACGGCTCGGCGGCCCGCCACACCCGGGTGAGCGCGAGCACGGCCGCAGCGGAGGCCAACGCGGCGATGATGTCGGCCAGTTGGACGGACCAGAAGTTCGAGGACAGGTACTGGAAGACCGCGAAGACCGCCCCGCACACGAGGGCCGGCTGCCAGGTCTGCCGCAGCCCGCGCCGTCCGTCCACGATGAACACGAGGGCGAGCGGCACGAACAGCGCCAGCACCGGGGTCTGCCGGCCGACCATCGCGCCGAGGTCGTCCACCGGCAGGCTGGTGACGCCGGCCAGCGTGGTGATGGGCACGGCGATCGCGCCGAACGCGACGGGAGCGGTGTTGGCCACCAGGGCGACAGTCGCGGCCTTCAACGGCCGGAATCCCAGGGCGATCAGCATGACCGAACTGATGGCGACCGGCGTGCCGAACCCGGCCAGCGCCTCCATGAGCGCGCCGAAGCAGAACGCGATGATGATCGCCTGCACCCGCTGGTCGTCGCTGACGGAGGCGAACGACCGGCGCAGCACGTCGAAGTGGCCGGTCTCCACGGTGAGGTTGTAGACCCAGATCGCGTTGATGACGATCCACATGATGGGGAAGAACCCGAACGCGGCGCCCAGCAGACCGCTGTTGAGGGCGTCGCCGACCGGCATCGAGTAGACGGCCGTCGCCAGCACCAGGCTGACGGCGAGGGAGATGAGCGAGGCGAGCCACGCCTTCATGCGCAGCACGCCCAGCAGGACGAACAGGACGAGGAGCGGGAGGAAGGCGAGGAGGGACGACCAGCCGAGCGAGTCGCCGACCGGGCTGTAGTCCTGGTGGTAGGTGGCGAGCAGCATGGATGCACCCTTTTCCTGCGTCGGAGTTGAGGGGTTCCACGCCACGGGGCCACGCCTCAGGGGTGCGGCTCCGTGGTGGTCTCGGCCGCCGCGCGGGCGGCATCGCGGACGGGGGTCGGGGAGTGCTCGGCGCGGGGGCGCCGGGCGGGGGGAGGTGTGGCGGCGGACGCCACGGTGCCGGGCCCGTCCAGGGCGCGGGCCAGCAACTCGGTGACGGGCACGCCCCGCAGGGACGCGTCCAGCACCTGCACGGTGTGTGCGACGGGCAGCCGGCGGCCCATGCCGGCCAGCGCCGAGGCGACCTGCATCCAGCAGCCGGGGTTCGCCGTCACCATCACCTCGGCGCCGGTGGCCAGCACGGCCGCCGCCTTGCGCGCGCCGAGTTCGCCGGCCGGTTCCGGGTGCAGGAGGTTGTACGTGCCCGCGCTCCCGCAGCAGATCTCCGGCTCGGTGAGCTCGCGAAGTTCGACGCCGGGGATGCCGCGCAGCAGGCGGCGCGGCTGGTCGCGTACGCCCTGGGCGTGCGCGAGGTGGCAGGCGTCCTGGTAGGCGACGGTCATCGGCAGCGGGTGGCGGGGGGCCGACGGGCCGATCTCGTCGAGCAGTTCGGTGACGTCGCGGACCTTCGCGGCCAGCGCCCGCGCCCGCTCGCTCCAGCCCGGCTCGTCGCGCAACAGGTGGCCGTACTCCTTGAGATGGGAGCCGCAGCCGGCCGCGTTGACGACGATCGCGTCCACCTCGGCGGCCTCGAAGGTCTCGACGACGGACTTGGCGAAGCGCACCGCCTCCGCCTCCCGGCCGCCGTGCGCCGACAGCGCGCCGCAGCAGCCCTGCCGCCGGGGCACCACCACCTCGCAGCCCTCGGCGGCCAGCACGCGTACGGTGGCGGCGTTCACGTCGGGGAAGAACGTGCCCTGCACGCAGCCGGTGAGCAGGCCGACCGTGCGGCGCGGGCGGCTCGCCGCGGCCCCCTCCCCGGCGGCGGGCAGCGGGGCGACCCGCTCCGGGAGCCGCCGGAAGGGGCCGAGCCGGGGGGCCAGGGACTCCATCGCCCGCAGCGGGCGCGGCAGTCGGGCCAGCAGGCCGGTGCGGGCCAGCAACCGGCCCAGCCCGCCGGCCTGGTAGGCGCGCAGCGGTCCGCGCAGGACCCGCAGCCGTCGGGGGTACGGGAAGAGGCCGTACACGAGCGCCCGCAACAGCCGCTGCGCGCGCGGGCGTTCGACCCGCCGCTCCAACTGGGCCCGGGTGGCCTCGATGAGCTTGCCGTACTGCACGCCGGACGGGCAGGCCGTCTCGCACGCCATGCAGCCCAGGCACTGGTCGAGGTGGCGCACGCTGCCCGCGTCGAAGGCGTCCCCCTGCAACGCGCCCTTCATCAGGTCGATGCGCCCGCGCGGGCTGTCCATCTCCTGCCCCCACAACACGTACGTGGGGCACGTGGGCAGGCAGAAGCCGCAGTGCACGCAGTCTCCGACCAGTGCGGCGTCCGGCGGGTGGTGCCCGTCGAACACCCCCTCCCCCGCCGGCAGCGCCCAACGGGGCATCCCCAGCCCGACGGTGGCGCGCGGCGCACTGGCCGCGACTGCGGGGGCGGCGGGCACGGCGGAAGCGTCACCCGCACCGACGCCCCCCGCGGGCCCGGCTCCCGCCGCCGAGGCGTCACCGACCGACCGGGCGGCGCCGCCCGTTGGGGCGGGCTCCGCCGAGGCGGCGTGGTCCGGCGTGCCGCCGGAGGCTTGCGGGGGCATCACAGTCCTCCGAGGAGTCGGCCGGGCGAGAGGCGGCGGGTGGGGTCGAAGCGGTCCTTGACGCGGGTCATCAGCGCGAACGCGTCTCCGGTGGGGCCCCAGTGGTCCAGGGCGGCGGGCGGGACGCCGCTCGCCGCGAGCACGACGGCCGAGCCGTCCCAGGGCGCGAGGGCGGTGCGCAGCGCGGCCAGGTCGGTGTCCCGCGGCACGGCGGCGTAGGCGACTCCCGTGCAGGCCGAGGCCGTCACGCGGGCGCCGTCCGGGAGCGCGTCCAACACCCGTGGCAGCGCGAAGGGTTCGAAGGCCAGTCGCAGCACCAGCTCGCCCTCGGGCCGCGCCCCGAACCACTCCGGCGGCCCCGCGGCCCGCTCGGCGCCGGGCCCGAGCAGCGCCACGGCCGCTTCGGACTGCGCCTCCACGGAGGCGGCGATGCTCTCGAAGAGGACCGCGAGGTGACCGCCGCCGGCCGCCCACAGCAGTTCGACCGCGGTCGGCGTGAGCGTGGAGCGCGCCAACCGGGCGGCGAGCAGGCCCGCCCGGGCGCTGTCGGCCACCGGGACGACCACCGCCCCGCGGTGCGGGGGCAGCGGGTGCAGCCGCCAGGTCGTGGACACCACCACGCCGAGCCCGCCGTGCGCGCCGGTGTAGAGCTTGCCGAGGTCGTAACCGGCCACGTTCTTCACGACCTTGCCGCCCGCCTTGGCGGTGGTGCCGTCGGCGAGCACCACGGTGACGCCGATGAGCAGGTCGCGCGCGGTGCCGTAGCGCAGCCTTCGCGGGCCGGAGGCGTTGGCGCTCACGATCCCGCCGAGCGTGGCGCCGGGTTCGGGCGGGTCGAGCGCCAGCGTCTGCCCGTGGACGGCGAGTCGACGTTGCAGGTCCGCCAGCCGTACGCCCGCCTCGGCGACCACCACCAGGTCGCCCGGGGCGTGTTCGGTGATCCGGTCGAGTCCGGTGGTGCGCAGCAGCAGGTCGCACGCGTCCGGCGGGGCGGCCCAGCCGGTCTTGGTGCCGGCGCCGACCGGGACGACGGTCCCGGTGGTGGACCGCAGCACCTCGGCGACCTCCTCCGCCGAGCCGGGCGTGACGGCGTCGGCCGCCGCGATCCCGGCCACCGTCACCGGCCCTTCACCGGCCCCCGAAGTTCCGTCCGCAGCCGCCACTTCAGAACACCTCGCCCAGCGCCGGGTCGTGGGTGTCCGCGGCGGTCCGCGCCCCGGGCCGCTCCCCGCACAGCCGCGGGGTGGGGAACTGCTTGCCGGGGTTGGCGATCCCGGCCGGGTCGAAGGCGCGGCGCAGCCGGTGCATGGTGTCGAGGTCGTCCTCGCTGAACTGCCGCCCCATCCGGGACTTCTTCTCCAGCCCCACCCCGTGCTCCCCGGTGATCGACCCGCCCGCGTCGACGCACAGGTCGAGGATGGCGAAGCCGAGTTGCTCGGCGGCGTGGCCGGCGCCCGGCACCGTGTCGTCGAAGAGGATGAGCGGGTGCAGGTTGCCGTCGCCGGCGTGGAAGACGTTGGCGACGCGGATGCCGGCGTCGTCGGCCAGCCGCCCGATCTCCGTGAGGATCTCGGGCAGTTTGGTGCGCGGGATCACCCCGTCCTGGACGTAGTAGGCCGGGCTGATCCGGCCGACGGCGGCGAACGCGGACTTGCGGCCCTTCCACATCAGGGCCCGCTCGTCGGCGTCCCGCGCGATCCGGGTCTCGAACGCGCCCCGGGCGCCCGCGAGTTGTTCGACCTGCCGGAACTGCTCGTCCACCTCGGCCCGGGGGCCGTCGAGTTCGACGACCAGGACGGCCGCGGCGCCCTCGGGATAGCCGCAGCGCACCGCCGCCTCCGCGGCCTCGATGGCCAGCGCGTCCATCATCTCGACGGCCGCGGGCAGGATGCCGGCGGCGATGACGTCGCTGACGGTGCCGGCCGCGTCCGCCACGGAGCGGAAGCCGACCAGCATCGTCCGCACCGACTCCGGCACGCGGACGGTCCGTACGGTGACCTCGGTGGCCACCCCGAGGGTGCCCTCGCTGCCGACGAACGCGCCGAGCAGGTCGAGTCCGGGATGCTCGGGCGCGGTGCCGCCGAGGTGCACCACCTCGCCGTCGGGCAGCACCACTTCGGCGCCGGTGACGTGGTTGACGGTGAATCCGTACTTCAGGCAGTGCGCGCCGCCCGCGTTCTCGGCCACGTTGCCGCCGATCGAGCAGACCTGCTGCGAGGACGGGTCGGGCGCGTACGCCTGGCCGTGCGGGGCTGCCTCACGGGTGACCCACAGGTTGATGACGCCGGGCTCCACGACCACCCGGGCGTTGTCGGGGTCCACCGAGCGGACCCGGCGCATCCGGGACAGCACGATCAGCACCCCGTCGGCGACCGGCACGGCGCCCCCGGACAGCCCGGTGCCCGAGCCCCGGGCCACGAACGGTACGCCGGCGGCGGCGCACGCGCGCACCGTCTCGACCACGTCGGCCCGTTCCTCCGCCAGCACCACCACCGCCGGGCGGACCCGGAACGCGGCGAGGCCGTCGCACTCGTAGGTGCGCAACTGGGCCTGGTCGGTGAGGACTTTCGCGGCGCCGATCCGCGCGCGCAGCACTTCCGCGACCCGCGCCACCCCCGCCGCGGCCCCTCCCGAAGCGCCCGGACCGGCCGTCCCGGCACCATCGGAACCCGCCCCGCCCGGACCGTCCTCGGCCGCCGTCCCGGCTCGCTCCTTCGCGGCGGGCGGTCTGCTGCGGAGTCTCACGTGGATGCTCCCCGGGGACGGGCCGGTGCACGGCACACTGGATCAATTCCACGACTCGGTAAACAAATACCGAATGCTGGAACCATGTTCCCGGAGCCCGCCCGTGTCAACCCTCCTCACACCGAGCCCGCACCGAAGGGACACCCCCGCCCCACGCGGCGCGCGCGGGCGGGCGCCGGACGGTAGTCTCCTTGCCCCATGGGCGTTTACGGGGGCCCTGGGACACGGGGATGACGGGGACGGGGACAGCTGACATGAGCGCGCAGCCCGAAGGGGTCTTCCAACCGCTGGCGGACGACGACCCGACGGTGGTGGGGACGTACCGGATCGCGGCCAAGCTGGGGGCCGGCGGGATGGGCAAGGTGTACCTGTCCTACACGCCCGCCGGACGGCCGGTCGCGGTGAAGGTGATCCGGCCGGAGTTCGCGGAGGACCCCGCCTTCCGGCGGCGGTTCGCCCAGGAGGTGCAGGCCGCCCGCCGGGTGCACGGCCTGTCCACCGCGCCCGTCGTCGACAGCGACACCGACGGCTCGCGCCCCTGGCTGGCCACCGCGTACGTCCAGGGCCCGACGCTCGCCGCGGCCGTCGCCGACCACGGCCCGCTGCCGCTGACCACCGTCCTCCTGCTGATCGCCGGCACCGCCGAGGCGCTGCAGTCCGTGCACGCGGCCGGGCTGGTGCACCGCGACCTGAAGCCGTCGAACGTCCTGCTGGCCTCCGACGGCCCCCGGGTCATCGACTTCGGCATCGCCCGGGCGGCCGACGCCACCGCGCTGACCGACAGCGGCGTCACCGTCGGCACCCCGGCGTTCATGTCGCCCGAGCAGGCGGCCGGCCGCGAGATCACCCCCGCGACGGACGTCTTCGCGCTCGGCCAGGTGGCCGCGTACGCGGTGCTGGGCTCCCCCGCCTACGGCGACGGCCCCTCGCACGCCGTGCTCTACCGGATCGTGCACGAGGAGCCCGACCTGTCCGGGCTGCCCGACGAGCTGCGCCCGCTGGTGACGCGCTGCCTGGCCAAGGACCCGGCCGACCGGCCCTCCCTGTCCGAGGTCGTGACGATGTGCCAGGCCGCCTCCGACCGCACCCAACTGGTGCGGCCCGAGCAGTGGCTGCCGGAGCGGCTGGCGGCGCAGATCCCGGAGCGCCACGCCCTGCCGGGACACCCGCCCACCGCCCTGGCGCAGTCGACGCCCCCGCCGGTGCCCCCGTCCGGCGCGCCGGGCACCCCGCCGCCCCCGCCGAGCGCCCAGCCGTTCGCCCACCAGCCGACCCGGGCCGCGTCCACCCCGCCGCCCGTGGCACCGAGCACGCCGCCGCCGACACCGGCGTCGCAGCCGTTCGCGCACCAGCCGACGCAGGCGGCGCCGCAGGTGGGCGGGCCGGGCACGGGCGGCCACCGCACGGGCCCGCAGATGGGCACGGGCATGGGCACGGGCGCGCCGACCCCGCCGCCCATGGCGTCGGGCCCGGGGTACCCGGGCGCGCCCGGGCGGCCGATAGGACCGGGCGGGCCGGGCATGCGGCCGACCGGGTACGGCTACCCGACCCCGCACCCCGGCTACGGCCCGCGGCCCTACCCGCCGCGCCCGCTGCCGCC
Source organism: uncultured Actinomycetota bacterium (assembly GCA_963756705.1). GTDB lineage: Bacteria > Actinomycetota > Actinomycetes > Streptomycetales > Streptomycetaceae > Actinacidiphila. The sequence continues at coordinate 1,248,475 of CAVWOS010000016.1, forward strand.
GAAGAAGAAGAGCCAGGCGCCCGTGATCATCGCCGCCGTGGTCGGCGGCTTCATCCTGCTGTCCATAGCCGGCGCCGTGCTCAACGCGCTCGGCAAGGGCAACAACGACTCCGGCAGCGGGAGCGCCTCGTCGAGCAGCAGCGGCGGGAGCGGGTCGTCCTCCTCCGGGTCCTCGCACGGCGGCGGCGCCCCCAAGGCGGAGTCCCACCCCGGCGTGCAGCTCCCGAACGGCTACCACCTGGAGTTCGCCGACTCCACGCTCCACCCGCACGAGGACAACTACGACGACTTCTACTTCATGTGCGACTTCATGGGCTGCGGCTTCGGCGCGTACAACACCAAGCTCGTGCTGCTCGACCCGGGCGAGAAGGGCTCCCTGTCCACCTGCGTGAACGACACCCGCTACACCGAGGACATCAAGCTGGAGCAGGTGTCGTCCGGCTCGCAGATCTGCGCCTTCACCGAGGCCGGGACGGTGGCGCTGCTGACGTACAAGGGCGGGTCGGGGGACGACGACGCCAGCAGGTACACCAAGTGGGACGTCACGCTGTGGCGCAACGCCGTCAGCGCGGAGAACGACTGACCGGCGGGCCCCGCCGCACGGCGTGACCCTCCGTAGAGGCGTGGCCACCTGCCGTGGGCGCGCGCGTTGTCAGTGCCGTGCGCGACAGTGGAGGAAGGGCGCAAAACGGTCCAGGGCTGTCCCGGCCCGACCGCGCGCGCCCTGACGCTGCCGTTCCCGACGCGGACCCATGCGGAGGACCGCCCATGACGAACACCATCGAGGCCGAGGGGCTGACCAAGCGCTTCAAGGACACCCAGGCGCTGGACGGGATCGACCTCACGGTGGGCGAAGGCACCGTGCTGGGCCTGCTGGGGCCCAACGGCGCCGGGAAGACCACCGCGGTACGGATCTTCGCCACGCTCATCACCCCGGACTCCGGGCGGGCGGTGGTCGCCGGCCACGACGTGCTGCGCGAGCCCGGCCTGGTCCGTGCCACCATCGGCCTGACCGGCCAGTACGCGGCCGTGGACGAGAACCTCACGGGCACCGAGAACCTGCTGATGATCGGCCGGCTGCTCGGCGTCCCCCGGCGCGAGGCGCGGGCGCGGGCCGCCGACCTGCTGGACCGGTTCCAGCTGGACGGCGCGGCCGGGCGCGCCGCCAAGACGTACTCCGGCGGGATGCGCCGGCGCCTCGACCTGGCCGCGAGCCTGGTCGGCCGCCCCCGCGTGCTCTTCCTCGACGAGCCCACCACCGGCCTGGACCCGCACAGCCGCGGCGAGCTGTACGAGATGCTGCGCGGCCTGGTCTCCGAGGGGGTCACGGCGCTGCTCACCACGCAGTACCTCAACGAGGCGGACCAGCTCGCCGACCGGATCGTGGTGATCGACAAGGGCAAGGTCATCGCCGAGGGCACCCCGGAGGGGCTGAAGTCGCAGGTGGGCGGCCAGGTGCTGCAACTGCGCCCGGTCCGTGCCGAGGACCTGGCCCGGGCCCACCTCATGGTCGCCGAGGTGGCCGGCCCGCAGGCCAAGGTCGAACGGGACCTGGTCACCGCCCCCGTCAACGACCCGGCGGTGATGCCCGCCGTCGTCCGGCGGCTGGACCAGGCGGAGCTGCCGGTGGCCGAGCTGGCGCTGCGCCGCTCCAGCCTGGACGAGGTGTTCCTGGCCCTGACCGGGCACCGCGCCGAGCCCGCGGCGCAGGACCGGGACGACGACGGGCCGGAGGAACCCGAGGACGACGCGTTCGAGCAGGCGGGGAGGCCGACATGACCGCGACCGCCGACGCCGCGCTCGGCAGCTCCGGCCGGGTCCGCCCGCTGCCGGCCGTCCGGCAGACCGCCACCATGGCCTGGCGCAGCCTGGTGTCCATCAAGCACAACCCGCTCGAACTGATCGACTTCAGCATCACGCCGATCATGTTCGTCTTCCTGTTCACCTACGTCTTCGGCGGCCAGATGGCCGGCTCCCCCAAGGCGTACCTGCAGTACGCGCTGGCCGGGATCATCGTGCAGAACGCCTTGTTCACCACGATGTACACGGCCATGTCGCTCAACGCCGACCTGACCAAGGGCGTCTTCGACCGCCTGCGCAGCCTCCCCATCGCCCGCGCCGCGCCGCTGCTCGGCCGGATCGCCGCCGACCTGTGCAAACAGCTGTGGGCCATGCTGCTGATGATCGGCCTCGGCCTGATCCTGGGCTTCCGCATCACCAACGGCTTCGGCGGCTTCGTCCTGGCCCTGCTGCTCCTGCTGGTCTTCGCCGCCGCCATGTCCTGGAGCGCGGTGCTCATCGGCATGCTCGCCGGCGACGCGGAGAAGGTCCAGGTCTTCGCCTTCACCCTGATCTTCCCGATCACCTTCACCAGCAGCGCCTTCGTCCGCGTCGACACCATGCCCGGCTGGCTCCAGGCCTGGGTCGACGTCAACCCCGTCACCCACCTCGCCGACGCCTTCCGCGGCCTCCTCACCGGCGGCCCCGTCGCCTCCCCCGTCCTGTGGTCCCTGGTCTGGGCGGCGGGCATCGCGGCGGTGTTCGTGCCGACGGCGCTGCGGGTGTACCGGAGGAGGGTGTGAGCCTGGCGGGAGGCTGACGCGACTCCCGGCGCGCCCGGCACAAGGGCGCGCCCGGGCGCGGCGGACGGTCTCCGCCTGCGCCCGGGCGCGCCGGGAGTCGGGTCAGCTTCCGGTGTAGTAACCGTCCAGGTCGGCGAGGACCTGTACGTCGCCGGCGTAGTTGGTCAGCGAGACCCGGCCGTCGACCACGGGGACGACGACCTGGTTGGCGATGGTCGTGCCGGCCGGGTAGTTGAGGTTCGACACCCCGGGCAGCGCCGTGCCGTGCGGATACACCGTCAGATGGCTGGTCGCCGTGGGGGCCGTGACCGTGACATTGAGCGCCACTGCGGTCACCCCGTCGGCCGGGACGCCGTCCACGTCGCTCACCCGGAAACTCACCGTGCCGCCGGGCCCGACCTGCCCGACGCGCGCGCCGAGCCCGCTGCGGGTGTCGAGCAGCCGGACCGGGTCGGTGGCGGTGTAGGCCGACCCCGTCGCCGAGAAGTAGCCGGTGACGTCGGCGAGCAGGTCGACACTGCCGGCACTGTTGAGGAGGTCGACGGTCCCGTCGGTCACGGGCACGGTCACCAGGTTGGGGATGGTCTGACCGGCGCCGTAGTTGATGTTCGAGACGTCCGGCGCGGACTGCCCGTCCGGGTAGACGGTGACGTGGCCGCCGGTGGTGGGGTTCACCACCGTCACGTTCATCGTCACCGCCGTGACCCCGGAGGACGGCACCCCGTGCACCCCGGCCACCTTGAGCTTGACAGTGCCGCCAGCGCCCACCCGGGCCTTCGGCGCCCCCGTCCCGTTCCGGGTGTCCAGGAAGCGCGTCGGCGTGACCGGGGTCAGCGCCGAACCGGCGCCGCCGTCGGTGTAGTAGCCGGTGACGTCCGCCAGCAGGTCGACGTCGCCCGCGCTGTTGGCGAGGTCCACGACCCCGTCGTGCACCGGCACCGTCACCAGGTTCGCGATGGTGTGCCCGGCCTGGTAGCTGACGCTGGAGACCGCGGGCAGCGGCTGGCCGTCGGGGTAGACGGTGACGTGGCCGCCGGTGGTGGGGTTCACCACCGTCACGTTCATCGTCACCGCCGTGACCCCGGAGGAGGGCACCCCGTGCATTCCCGCCACGGCCAGCTTCACCGTGCCGCCGGCGCCCACCCGGGCCTTCGGCGCCCCCGTCCCGTTCCGCGTGTCAAGGAAACGGGTCGGCGTGACCGGGACGAGCCTGCTCTGCGCCGCCGTGGGAGCGGCGGTGACGGTGTAGGCGTCGGGGAGGTAGCCGGTGGACTTCGTGCCGACCGTGTAGCCGGGCTGGCCGAGCACCACGTCGTAGGTGCCCGGGTCGGCCTGGCCGGTCCACAGCAGCACGGTCAGCGAGGTGCCGTCGGCGCTGACGGACACCGGCTGACCGGACGCGACGGTGTCTGCGTTGTGCGCCAGGCTCACCTCGGTGCCGAGGTTGAGGTTGGAGCCGTGCACGACCACCTGGTTCATGGTGCCCGTGGGGCCGCTCGCCGGGCTGACGGACGTGAGGTCGGCGGCCTGGTGCGGGGTGGAGCAGCCGAAGGTGCACACGCCCTGGAAGGAGTACTCGGCCGGGGTGGGCGCGTTGCGCGCCGAGATCACCACGACGTACTGACCGGGTGTGAGGGAGGAACTGGTGAAGCAGCTGAAGTCGAACCCGAAGCTCTGGCCGTTGCACTGGAACGCGGTGTCGATCCCCGAGCCGGTGAAGCTGGTGGGCGCGAACAGGCTCACCCACGCCGAGGCACCGTTCGGGTCGCTCTCGGTGCCGTACAGGTCGAAGTTCATCGACGGCCTGAGGTTCATCACCGCGCAGGACCCGCTCGCGGACTCGGTGAGCGTGCCGCTGCGTACGGGGAAGCCGTCCGGCGACAGGGTGGTGGCGGTGCACTGGGGCACCCAGCCCGAGGCCGTCCCGATCCGCCAGGTGTCCACGTGCGCGTCGATGGCGTTGCCGTCGTAGCCCGAGGCCAGGACGAACACCACGTAGGAAGTCGATCCCGTGATGTGGCAGGAGACGCCCTGCTGCCAGCAGACCTGCTGGCCGGACGCGTCGACCACGCCGAGGTCCGCACCGGTCTCGTAGTCGGCCGTGGGAGTGCGCACCGACAGCCACATCTTGTCGGTGGCCGCCGCCGTCACCCGCAGGCAGCGGCTGTCCAGGGCGGAGGTGAACGAGAACGAGGTGGAGGCGCCGCCGACGGTCAGCGAGGCCGGGGTGAGGCACGACGCGGTCGAGGAGACGTCCCGCCGGACCAGGTCGTAGGTCTCGCTGTAGCCCGTGCCCACCAGCACGGCCATGTAGCCGACCCCGCTCTGGAGGCGGCAGATCTGCGCGGAACTGCCCGTGTTGGCGCAGACCTTGTTGCCCGCGCCGTCGTACACCTGCACGGTGGCGTCGAGACGGTTGCGGGTGTTGGTGTAGTCGAACAGCTCCGAGGCCGCGTGCTGGTTCGCCGGGATGGACAGGCACGCCATCTGCTGGTCGGCGGTCAGCTCCGGCGAGGCGCCCCACGAACCGCCGAACGCGGACTGCGGCCAGGCCGTGCAGCCGGCCGTGCCGTCGGTGCGCTGGACGGTGTACCGGTAGGTGCCGTAGTCGGGTCCGGCGCCCCTGGAGGGGCCGGCCAGCACCACGTGGAAGGGTGCGGTGCCGGTCAGCTTGCAGACGCCGAAGGAGTAGGCGTCGTCGCACTGCCGGACTCCCGCGGCGTCGTACACCGCGGCGTCGGCCACCCCGCTGTACACCATCTGGTCGAGCAGGTACAGACCGTGGCCGGAGGCCGTGGGGAGGGTCCAGCACAGTTGTTCCGCGACGCCGTCGAAGCTCCCCGCCAGCGGACCGGAGGCGAAGTCGTCGTCACGGCCGGCCGAGCAGCCGCCGGTGGCGGCCGTGCCGCGGAACCAGACGCCGAAGTCGGCCGGACCGCTGTCGTTCCCGGCGCGCGCCCACGTGTAGTCGCCGGCGGTCAGCGTGCAGTTCGCGGTCGGATCCGTGCACACCGGGGTGCCGTCGGACCGGTACAGCCCGCCGGTGACGTCGTAGTCGCCGCCGGTGGCCGTCCCGTACCCGTACGTCCCGGCGGCGGTCACGTGCAGGACGCGGCAGCGCACGGCGGAGGTGACGTCGGGGGCGGTGCCGTACGCCTGCGGCGCCAGCACGGGGCAGCCGTCGGGCGTGGACAGTCGGGAGGCGGTGAGGGCGTAGTCGAGCTGCGCCCCCTCGCCCTGGCTGACCAGCAGGCGGAAGGGCGCGGTGCCGGTCAGCGCGCAGTCCTCGGGGTCCGCGGTGTCGGCGCTGCGGCACACCTGCGTGCCGGTGGCGTCGTAGACCGCGGTCGTGGCCCGCCAGTCCGAAAGGTGCTCGCGCAGCATGTCGCCGGAGGCCATCGGCAGGTCGTAGCAGTCGCCCGGCGAACCGGCGGCGAGGGATCCGCTCAGCGCGACGGGCGCGCCCAGCGCGGTGTCCTGCGCCGTCACGGCGGTGCAGGCGGTGTCCGACAGCAGCGCGCGGTAGGCGACGGTGAAGTCGTAGTCGGCGCCCGCGGCATGGGGGACGCCGAGGGTGTAGACGCCTGCCTGGTCGGTCGCGCAGCGCAGGTCGCCGAACCCCTGCGAGTCGTCCGGGTGGTCGCAGGCCACCGTGCTTCCGTCCGGCGCGGTGACCGCGGGGTACTCCCCGAACGAGTTCGCACCGACGAGTTGGACGAACACCAGGTCCGTGGCCTGCGGCAGGGTGAAGGTGTAGGTGCTGCCCGCCTGCGGCATCGCCGGGCAGGAGTAGATGGTGTCGGGCGCCAGCGCGCCCGAGCACGCCTCGGGCAGATCCGCGGCGGCGGTCTCGCGCACGGCGGCCGCGTGCTCGGTGCGCGCCTGCGCCTTGAGCCCGGCGGCGGTCCGGGGCGCGGACGAGACGGTTTTGGCCGACTTGGCCGCCTTGGGGCTCTTGGCGTCCTGGTGGGCCGGCGCCGAGGCGCGGGATCCCGTCTTCGCCGGCGCCGCGTGGCTCGCGGGCGACCCGCCGGCCGGGCCGGTCGCGGCGAACGCCCCGCCCGTCGGCGCCAGCCACACCGCCGAGGCGGCGGCGAGGACGGCGACGGCCGCCCGCGCTCGGTGCGCCCGGCGGCCATATCTCGGCAGCCCGGCACGGCCTTTCCACAGTGACATGTCTTCCCCCCTGGGAACGCCCGGTTCCTGACGCCGCGTCACTCGCGGCCTTCGCACCGGGCAGGCGGGATTCTAGGCCGCCGGTGGCACGCGGCGGGAGACCTTTTCGTGTGCTCCCACCGCGTGCGGGGAGCGGCTCACCGTCGTCCGCCGGTTCGTTCCCCTCTCCCTACTCGGCCGCGTAGGGGCTGGTGAACGACGCGCCCAGACCCCACCCGTCCGCGTCGGTGGAGGTCACCCCGGCGGTCCGCCCCGACATCGTGACGGATCCGGTCGCGCTCGGTGCGGGGGCGGCGCCGCGGGTCAGCCAGATGCAGCCCGAGGTGTCCTCACCGGGGACGCCGACGACGACCTCGTCCTTGCCGTCGCCGGTGAGGTCGGCGAGGTGGACCGCGCCGCCGAAGCTGTCGTCCGTCTCGGCCACGCCGGAGACGTCCGTGGTGTTCTGGTTCCACGCGACGGACCCCGTGCCGGTCAGGCCCGCGGCCGAACCGAACAGCAGTGTGGCCTGCCCCGCGGCCGCCACGGTGCCGATGGCCTCGAAGGGGGAGCCGACCAGGACGTCGGCGTAGTGGTCGCCGTTCGCGTCGCCGACGCTCAGCGACCAGCCGAAGCCGTCGCCCGTCTCGCCGCTGCCCGGCACACCGGCCGTGTCCTGGGTGAGGACGGTCGGGGTCTCATCGGTGGTGATGCCGTTCGGCCCGCCGTAGAGGACCGCGATCTCGCCGCCGATGTGCGCGCCGGAGGGGTCCGTGGCGGTGCTTTCCTCGTAGGACCCGGTGACGAGGTCGCCGTAGCCGTCGCCGTTGACGTCCCCGATCTGGCCCTCGTAACCGTGGGCCAGAGGCAGCGAGGTGGGCTGCGACGTGCCGTTGTCCAGAGAGACCGGGCCACGCAGGATGGTGTCCGTGGCGCCGGGCATCCAGAACAGCTCGGCCTTGCCGTCACCGTTCACGTCGCCCATCGCCACGCCCCGGGTCTCACCGAGCCAGGCCATCGTCCTGACCCCCACGGGCTGGCCCGCACGGGTGAACGGGCCGGTGTACACCACGCCTTCGCACCCGGATCCGACGGCGACCTCCGGAGCCCCGTCGCCGTTCATGTCGCCGACCGCCAGCGAGCGGCCGAACCCGCAGTACGTCCGGCCCTGCCCGAATCCCGACGGCGCGGACAGCGTGGCCCCGCCGGACAGCCCCGACGGCCCGCCCCAGATCACGTTGACCGTCCCGCGGTCCTCGGTGGTGCCGACGTCCTCGCCTGGCGTGCCGACCACCAGGTCGGCGTACCCGTCGCCGTCGAGATCGGCGCCGGCGACGGTACCGCCGAATTCGTCGAACGCCTCGGGCTCGCCCGGAACATCGGCGCTCGCCTGGGTGATCACGGTGCGCCGGGACGCGCTCAGCCCGGAGGCGGACCCGTAGAGCACCACCACGGCTCCGGCCTTCTCGACACCGCCGACGTAGGCGCTGGGCGCCCCCACCGCGAGGTCCCGGTACCCGTCTCCGTTGAAGTCGTCCTGCACGGACGCGGTGTTGGCGCCCTTGTACGGGGCGGCGGCCGCCGCGGAACCCGCCGTGGCGGGGACGGACAGGGCCGCGGCGCACGCGCCGAGCACCGCGGCGACCGCGAGAGGTCTGTGCACGGAATACCTCCTGACAACGAGCTCCCCGGGCCCTGTGAGAGGCCCGGGGAGGTGAACGTGCGGAAACGGCAAGGCTAGTTGACGACGGCGATGCCGTCCGTGGTGATCGTGGGGCGGCCCGAGGTTCCGACGACCACGATCTTCAGGGTGTGCTTCGCGGAGGAGGACCACGTGTGGGTCCAGATCGCCTGCCGGTAGGACGTGGTGGCGGACTTGAGGTCGACCGTGGAGAGCTTCGTGCCGTCGAGGTAGACGTAGACCTGGCCGGAGGCGGCGGCGCGGGAGACGATCCAGGCCACCGAACGGCCGGTGAACGTCCAGGAGATGGACGCGTTCTTGGCGCCGGAGCTGTAGGAGTAGCCGCCCAGGTAACTGGAGTTGGCGCGGCGGGTCCAGCTGCCGGACCGGGTGGTGGAGGTCTCCTGGAGGATGCTCGGCGTGCTGTGCACCGACGCGGTGGCGGTGTTGCCCGCCAGGTCGGTCGCCTTGAGGCCGAAGAGATCCGAAGTTCCGGGCTTGGCCGTGGTGTTCCAGGAGGTGGCGGTCGCCGCGAGGGCCGCGGCGGTGGGCGAGGTGGCCGACTGGGCGTGCAGCCCGGTGTTGTCGGCGGCCTTCCAGGTCACGGTGACCGGTACGGCGGTCGAACTCACCGTCCCCGTACGGGTCCTGACCGACGGGGCCGTGGAGTACGTCGGGTGCGAGGTGTCGGCGATGTCGGTGACGGTCGCCGACAGCGAGGTCTTCCCGGTGACGTGGGTGGCGCGGACCTGGATCCGGTGGGTGCCGCCGGCCAGCGTGAGGGCTGCGGAGGTGCCCGAACCCGACGTGTGGGCCGCCACCTTGCCGTCGACGAGGACGTCGAACCCGGAGATGACGGCGGCCGGTGTCGCGGTGGTCCAGTGCACGGTGGCGGCGGTGCCGGTGACGTAGGACGTGACCGGCTTCTGCGTCCCGTACACGCCGCTGACCCCGCTGATCGCCAACCCGGCGACCGGACCGGCCGCGTAGGAGCGGATCGCGGGCAGCGCGGCGTAGAGCTGGTTGCCGGGGCAGTCGGTGGCGAAGCCGTTGCGGTGCCCCGAGACGGTGCTGAAGCCGTAGGTCTTGTTCAGCGTGAAGCCGGTGGAGTCGGACACGCCCTCGGTGAGGGTGGCCGTGCCGGTGGCGCTCGCGCCGGTCATGCCCAGCTTCCAGGCCACCAGCCGCGCGATGGAGCCCTTCATCGCGGTGGACGGCGCGGCGCCGGGGAACGTGCTGGCCCTGGAGTCGCCGCCGGACAGGTCGGTGTACGTGCCGATGGCGGCGATGCCCATGCTGTCGGTGTTGAAGCCGTACGTCTGCGCCCCGACGATCGGCAGCGCCATGCCGCCGAACCGGCCCTCGAAGACCGTGCCGCACTTGTCGACGAGGAAGTTGTAGCCGATGTCGCGCCACCCCTCGTGCAGGTGCTCGGCGTAGATGCCGCGCACGATGGCGGGCGAGTCGGTGCAGCTGTAGCTGTTGGTGGTGTCGGTGTGGTGGACGAACACCACCTTCACCGCCGTCCCGTAGAGCGGGTAGCCGTCGTCACGGGCGCACTCGTCGGCGCCCCAGCCGGCCCGGGTGACCACGGTGGGCGGCGCGACCGTCGAGGTGGTCGCGGCCGGCACCGGGTCCGGCGGGGCGGGCGTGTCGGTCGGTGAACCGGAGCCGCTGCCGGGGCAGTCGGGATACGCCTGGGCGAGCGTGGGCAGTTGGGACGGCCACGGGCTCGCCGTCGGCGACGGGGAGGCGGACGCGGGGGAACTGGGCATCGCCGAGGCCGAGGTGGCCGACGGCTCGCCGGGCGTGGCGGTGTCCGTCGCGCTGTCCGTGGCCGAGGGCTGCCCGCTCGGCGCGTCGCTCGCGGTCGGCGACTCGGCCGGCGCGCCGGTGTCGCTCGGCGTGGCGGACGCGGTGTCCGTCGGCGCGCCGCCGTCGGTGGGCGAGTCGGTCGCGGACGGGGTGTCAGTGGCGTCCATCACGTAGCCGGCCGGCGCGATCGCGGGAGAACTCCCGGACGCCCTCGTGCCGGAACGTTTCTGCCCCGGGTCCACCAGGTCGACGGTCAGCCCGGCCGGCAGCGTCGCCGCACCGCGCGCGGCCACCACCCGCACCTGCACGCCGTCCGACGGCCCGGTCCACATCGGCGACATCCCGCCGCGCACCCCGTCCCGGTCCCGCTCGGCCGGGTCCGGGATCTCGTCGGCCTGCGCCATCGCCAGCCAGCCGGTCCACCGTCCGGTCGTCGCGGTACGGGTCCGCACCTCGACGCTCCCGCGCAGCGGCGCCCCCGCGTTCTCCCAGCTCACGCCCACCATGCTGAACGGCTTGGTGGACCGCGCGGGCAGCGCCCGCACCCCGCCAGAACCGGTCAGATCCAGCGACCGCACGGCCGTCTTGATCGGGCCGTCGGCGATCACGCCCGAGCCCGTGCCCAGCATCAGCGCGGCGGCCCCGGCCGATCCGGCGACCACGGCGCCGACCGCCGTCCACGTCCGCACGCCCGGCCGTCTGCGGTGCGCAGCGCCGGACCTTCTCCCCAACCCCATTGCTTATGAGCCCCCTCGGCCCCGGAACACACGTCTTGGCCGCTCCGGGCCGCGACCGCGTCCGGAGCGGACGGATCATAGGGGGAGAAGGTGAACGCGGTGCAACTGGGGTGCGATTCGGACAGGTCGGCTGCGCCTGGGCCAACTCGTACGGGGGTCGGCGAAGCCTTCGGCGACGAGCGCGGCGGGCTCAACGAACGAGGCGCACAGGGCTCCCCCGGGTCGGCGGCGCCGCCCGCGTCCGCCCGCCGTCCCGCCGCCGTACGGACACCTCGGCCCGTCCGTCGCGGCGCAGCGCCCGCCACGCGGTGACGGGCTCGCCGGCCAGCAGCCGCGCCGCCGGGCGTCCGACCACCTCCGCGGCCCCGTACCCGGTCAGCCGGCCGGCCCCCGCGCTCCAGCCCACGACGACACCGCGCGCGTCGATCACCGCCATGGCGTCACTGACCGTGATCGCGCGCTCGTCACCGTGCGGCGAAGTCGCCACATGCCCGAGAATATGTCCATGAACCGTGCCGCCGCCGAGGGCGTTCGACCCGCCGCCGCGCCCGGCGAACCGCCCTGAGCACCGCCCCCGTCACCCGCGGCCGACCGCCAGCTCACCCTCAGTAGCGGCTACCCGGGCAGCAGGCTCTGCGTGCCGAGGACGGACAGCAGGGCGAGGCGCTCGGCGTCGGCGGAACCGCGCTCGGCGGTGAAGATCATCACCCGCAGGTCGCTGCCGGCGACGGTCAGCACGTCGCAGTCGAGCGCGATCCGGCCGACCCGCGGGTGGTCGACGATCTTGCGGGCCGCCTCGTACCGCCCCACCGCGCCGGAGTCCCACAGCTCGGCGAACCGCGGGCTGTCCGAGCGCAGTTCCGCCACCAGCCGCCGCAGCCGCGCGTCCGCCGGGTAGCGGACGGCCGCCATCCGCAGCGCGGTGACCTGCGCGGCCTCCACCGCGCGCCGCTCGGCCGGCGCGTACCGGACCCGGCTGCCGGGGCCGAGGAAGTCCCGCCACACCGCGTTGCGCTCCTTGCCGCGCCGCTCGCCCATCAGCGCGGTGTACAGCGGGTTGGCCAGCAGCAGCGTCCAGGCCGCGTCGGAGACGGCCACGGGCGTGTGCGTCAGCCGGTCGAGCACCCGCTGCACGCCCGGGGTGATGAACGCCGGCACGGTGCCCCGCCCCGGCGGCACCAGCCCGGCGAGGTGGAACAGGTGCGCGCGCTCCTCCGCCGACACCCGCAGCGCCCGGCCGAGGGCCTCCACCACCTGCTCCGACGGGTTGCCCGCCCGCCCCTGTTCGAGCCGGGTCACGTAGTCGGCCGAGATCCCGGCCAGCAGAGCCAGCTCCTCCCGGCGCAGCCCGGGCGCCCGCCGCCGACCGCCGGCCGGCAGCCCCGCCGCCTCCGGGGAGACGCGGTCGCGCCAGCGCCGCACGGTGTGCCCGAACTCCGTTCCCGCCATGCCACCACTGTGCACCCGCGCGGCCGTCCCTTCCTGGTACCGCCGGTCCCAGGAAAACCGGCCCGCTGGCTTCCGCCCGCGCGGCGCCGCACGGTGGAGGCATGACGACGACACTCATCACCGGAGCGAACAAGGGTCTCGGCCTGGAGACCGCCCGCCGGCTCGCGGCCGCCGGGCACACCGTGTGGCTGGGCAGCCGCGACCTCGCCCGCGGCCGCCGGGCCGCCGACGAACTCGGAGTGCGCGCCGTCCAGTTGGACGTCACCGACGACAACTCCGTGGCCGCCGCGGTCCGAACCGTCGAGGAGGCCGGCGCCGGGCTCGACGTCCTCGTCAACAACGCCGGTGTGCAGCACGAGATGACCGGCGGCCGGGCGGTGGCAGGCGCCGCCGACCTCACCGCCGACGTGATGCGGCGGACCTTCGAGACGAACGTCTTCGGCCTCGTCCGCGTCACCCGCGCCTTCCTCCCGCTGCTCTCGCGCTCGCCCGCGCCGGTCGTGGTCAACGTCAGCAGCGGCCTGGCCTCCCTCACCCGGATGACCACCCCCGGCGACCACGCCCACGCCTACCCCGGCGTCGCCTACCCGGCCTCCAAGACCGCCGTCAACATGCTCACCGTCCAGTACGCCAAGGCGTTCCCGTCCTTCCGCGTCAACGCGGTCGAACCCGGCTTCACCGCGACCGACCTCAACCACCACTCCGGCGTCCAGTCCGTCGAGGAGGGCGCCGAAGTCATCGTCCGCATGGCCCGGGTCGCCCCGGACGGCCCGACCGGCACCTACACCGACGCGGCCGGCCCCCTCCCCTGGTGAACCCCCGCCCCTCGCGGCCGGGTCGAGCCTCCGCGATGTCCTGACCCCGTTGTCCGGTGGCCGCGCCCCGACACCTGACATGGGCCGCCGCAGTACAACGGCGGAACGGAAGCGCACAGCAACGGGGTTGGGGACATGAACGACGGAACAGGGCCGGACCGGGTGCGGGTGGCGGACTCCGAGGTGCGCCTCGGGGCCGGGGTGCGGGTCGCGGTGCTGCACGACGGGGTGGCGGCGGCGTTCGGGGACAGGGGGACGGACGGATCGAGGGACGGGAAGGCGGGCGGGGGCAGGGCGAGTTGGCCGTTGACGCTGGTGTCGGGGGCGCCGGTCGAGGTGGCGTACGACGGCGGCAGCACGAGCCTGCGGGCGGGGGACCTGATGTTGTGGGACCCGGCCCGGAGGGCGACCGTGGCGAAGGGCGGCGGGCCGACGTGCGCGACGGTGTTACGGCTGCCGCCGCGCGCGCTGCCGATCCCGGACGAGCTGCTGGGACGGCTGGCGGGCCGGCCGGTGCCGTCGGTGTCGGGTCCGGCCGCGGTGCTGGCCCGGTTCCTCGAAGGCGTGGCGGAGGTGGCCTCCTCACTGGCGGGCGCCCGCACCGAACGGCTGGGGTCGGCGGCGATCGACCTCGCGGTGGAGTTCCTGTCGAGCGTGCCGGCGGCGAGGCCGCGGGAGCCGCAACCCTCGCGGCAGGCCGAAGTCCTCGCCCGGCTCACGGAGTTCATCGCCGAACACCTGCACGACCCGGACCTGTCGCCGCGGAGGGTGGCGAGCGCGCACCACATGTCGGTGCGCCACCTGCAGTACCTGTTCCAGCACGACAACCGCACCGTCGGCCGCTACATCCTGGAGCAGCGGCTGCGTCGCTGCCGCACCGACCTCTCCGACCCGGCCCTCTCGGATCTGAGCGTCGGACGGATCGGCTCGCGCTGGGGGTTCAGCGGCGACGCGGTGTTCTGCCGCACGTTCAAGCAGGCGTACGGCCTGACGCCCGGCGAGTGGCGCAGGCGGCAACTCCTGAGCCTCTAGCGGGCGTTCAGCCGCACACCTGCCGGTACGGCAGCGCGGAGATGTAGTGGTCCCACGCCTGCCGGGTGAGGACGTGGTCGGTGGTCGCGCAGACCCGGCGGATCGCCTCGCCGGTGCCCATCGCCTGGAGGACGACGTTGTGGTCGTCCCCCGCGCTGGCCAGGGTCCGGCCGTCCGGGCTCAGCACCGCCTGGTCGATGGGACCGGTGTGCACGCTGATGGCGCCGCCGGAGGCGGTGGGCGCGGCCGGGTCGGCGACGTCCCACAGCCGGATCGCGCCGTCGCTCCCGCTGCTGACGAGGGTGCGGCCGTCGCGGCTGAACGCCACCGACATCACGAAGCTGGTGTGGCCGGTGAGCGGCGCGGCCCAGGACGACGGGTGGCGCCCGTCGCGGGCGTTCCACAGCCGTACCGTGTGGTCGTCGTCGGCCGTGGCCAGGGTGCGGCCGTCGGGGCTGAAGGCGACGGCCTCCACCCCGCTGGTGTGCGCGGCGATGGGCGGGCCCCACGCCCGGGGACGGGCGGGGTCGGCGACGTTCCACAGCCGGGTGGTGTCGTCGGCCCCGGCGCTGGCGAGGGTGCGCCCGTCGGGGCTGAAGGCGAGCGCGTGCAGGGCGTCGGTGTGCGCGGTGATCGGATCGCCGATCGCGTGCGGGTTCGCCGGATCGGCGATGTCCCACAGCCGCACCGTGTTGTCGAACCCGGCGCTGGCGAGCAGCCGGCCGTCGGGGCTGAAGACGGCGGCGGTCACGGCGGCGGTGTGCCCGGTGAGGGGCTTGCCCAACTGGTGGGCGTGCGCGGGGTCGGAGGTGTCCCACAGCCGTACGGTGCCGTCGCGGCCGGCGCTGACCAGCAGCCGTCCGTCCCGGTCGAAGGAGAGCTTGTTGACGGCGTTCTTGTTGCCCAGCAGCGGGGTGCCGAGAGGCGCCGGGCGGCTCGGGTCGGCGGTGTTCCACAGCCGGATCGCGCCGTCGGTGCTGCCGGCGGCCAGGACGCGGCCGTTCGGGCTGAACGCCACGGTGTTCTCGTAGCTCGGCGTGGGCAGCACGGTCCGCGGCAGGTCCCACATCCGTACCGTGCGGTCGGCGCCGGCGCTGGCCAGGGTGCGGCCGTCCGGGCTGAAGGCCAGCCAGTACACGTACTCGGTGTGGCCGGTGAGCGGCGGGCACAGCGGGACGGGCGCGGCCGGGTCGGTGAGGTTCCACAGCCGGACGGTCTGGTCGGCGCCCGCGGTGGCCAGGACCTTCCCGTCGGGGCTGAAGGCGACCGCGTAGATCGTGTTGGTGGCGGCGCCTGGGATCGCGCCGAGGCCGACGGGGTTCGCGGGGTCGGCGACGTTCCACAGCCGGACGGCGAAGTCGTTGCCGACGCTCGCCATGACGTGGCTGTCGGGGCTGAACGCGACCGCGTAGACGGTGTCGGTGTGGCCGGTCAGCGGCTTGCCCCACGGCTCGGGGTGGGCCGGGTCGGTGACGTTCCACAGCTGCACGGTGTGGTCGTGGCCGGCGGAGGCCAGCGTGCGGCCGTCGGGGCTGAAGGTCGCCGACGCGATGGCGCCGCCCCCGCGGTGCCGCAGCGGTACGCCGATCGACGAGGCGCGGGCGGGGTCGGCGGTGTCCCACAGCCGGATCGTGCCGTCGTCGCCCGCGCTGACCAGCGTGCGGCCGTCGGGGCTGAAGGAGACGGAGAAGACGATGCCGGTGTGCCCGCGCAGCGGGGGCGCCCAGGCGGCGGGGTGCGACGGGCGCGTGAGGTTCCACAGCCGGACGGTGTGGTCGCGGCCGGCGGAGGCCAGCGTGCGGCCGTCGGGGCTGAACGCCAGCCACATCACGCCGGCGCTGCGGGCCCGGACGGTCGCGGTCCTGGCCGGGTGCGCGGGATCGGCGGTGTTCCACAGCAGGATCGTGTCGTCGGCGCCGGCGGTGGCCATCAGGTGGCCGCGCGGGCTGAAGGCGACCGCGTAGACGGTGCCGGTGTGGCCGGTCAACGGCGTTGACAGCGCTGACGATTGAGTGCTCATCAGGTCGGTCGCCAGCATGCGGGTGGGGTGGATCCGGTAGCCGGCCACGTCCAGCCGGGCGGCCAGCGACTGGTCGGCGCCGCGCAACTCCCCCGCCTCGGCGAGCGTTTCGCCGGAGACCGCGCTGTCCCGTTCGGCCCGGGCGGTCGAACGCTGCTGGAACGCAACCCCGGCGGCGACCACCGCGAGCACCGTCAGCAGCGACAGCGCGGCCACCGCGGCGCGCCGCCGCCGGGTGCCGCGGTCCTCGAACCTGCCCGAGGCGGTCAGGAAGTCCCGCACCCGGGGGCTGAGCCGCACGTCGTCGTGGTGCGCCTGCGCCCACTCGCGAGCGGTGGCCAGCCGGGCGCCCCGGTACAGCGCGCTGCTGTCGTGGTGCTCGCGGTTCCAGGCCGTGGCCGCGTCGGTGAGCCGCTGCTGGACCAGCAGGCCGGCCCGGTCCTCGCTGATCCAGTCGCGCAGCCGCGGCCAGGCCCGCAGCAGCGCCTCGTGGGTGATCTCGACGGTGCCGGTGTCCAGGGTGACGAGCCGGGCCTGCGCGAGCGCGTCGAGGACGGCGTCGGTGCTGGGGTCCAACTCGTCCCTGGCCAGGCGGCGTTTGGAGTCGGCCCTGCCGTCGTTGAGCGACACCAGGCGCAGGAAGATGCCGCGGGCCAGGCGCTGTTGCTGTGCGGTGAGGCCGCCGTAGACGGTCTCGGCGGTGTTGGCCAGCGCGTGCGGGATGCCGCCGGCGGCCTCGTAGCCGCTGACGGTCATGGTGTTGCCGCGACGGCGGCGCCAGGTCTCGCGCATCGCGTGGGAGACCAGCGGCAGGATGCCGGCCTGCCCGGTCGCCTCGGCCACCACCCGTGCGAGCAGGGCGCCTTCGACGGTGCACTCGCTCTGGACGGCGGGGCCGCTGATGGCCCGGCGCAGTTCCTCGGTGGTCATCGGGCCGACGAGCACCTGCGAGCGCTGCACCGCCTCCACCAGGTCCGGGTACTGCGAGCAGGCGGCGTAGAAGTCGGCCCGCACGCCGAGGACGATCCGGGTCCGGCTGTTGGCCGCGTCGGCCGCGGCGATCAGGGCGGCGACGAACCCGGCGCGTTCCTCCCGGTCCGCGCAGAGGGTGAAGACCTCCTCGAACTGGTCGACCACGATGAGGAGTTCGGCGTCCGGCGGTCGGCTCGCGAGTGCCTGGAGCGCGGTCAGGTGCAGCGCCCGGGGGTTGGCCCGCAGGTCGTGGTGAAGGGCGGCCGCCGAGGCGCCGGTGAGGGCGGCCAGCCGGGCCGCGCACTCCTCGAACGGGTGCGGGCCGGGGGTGAGGACGAGCGTGGTCCACGGATCCGGGCCGGGCCCCGGACGCTGCACCCGGGGCAGCAGGCCGGCCCGCAGGACGGAGGACTTCCCGGACCCGGACGCGCCGAACACCGCGACGAAACGGTGTCCGCGGACCCGCGCCTCCAGGTCGTCGGTGAGCCGTTCCCGCCCGAAGAACCGTCCCGCGTCGGCCACTTCGAACGCGCTCAGCCCCACGTACGGGCAGTCCTCGGCGCCCTCGGCCGCGGCCTGCGGCTCCTCCTCGGCCCGGGTCAGCTCGACGGACAGCCGGTGCCAGCGCTCCTCCCACACCGCGGTCTCGCCGCCGCACGCGCGCACGTAGGCGAGGGTCACCTGCAGGCTCGGCAGCTTCCGGCCCGCGGCGGCGTCGGCGAGCGTGGTCGAGGAGTAGTGGGCGGTACGGGCCAGCTTCCGGTACGGCGGGGCACCGGCCTTCTCCCTCAGGCTCCTCAGGTCCGCGGCGAACCCGACCAGCGGGCTGTCCTCGTCGTCGTCCAACGGCCGCTCGCTGCGAGGCACCGGCCTCTCCTGTCTGTCTGAACAAACTGCTCATTGTGCGAAGCCTGTTGTCCGGCGTCCAGCCATCGACCACGGACAACGCACTTCCCCTACAAACGAAGCACCACCGCGCCACGCGGTGGCGGAACGTCCATAGAGGGGGATACGTCACCATGACGAGCAGTTCCGTGAACTCCCTTATGCGGAACCGTACTTGGCGGGCGGCGGGGTTCACCGCACTGGCGGCCGCGCTGGTGTCCGGGGCCGTCCTGGCCGGGCCCGCCCCGGCGTCGGCGACCACGGCCGATGTCCGCCTCGGCCAGGAGGACCTCAACGGCCTGGCGTACGACGCCGGTTCGGTGGACGGGGTCAGCGGCCCGCAGACCGAGGCGGCGGCGGAGTCCTTCCAGGCCGACCGGTGCCTGGGCATCGACGGGCTGATCGGGCCGCGGACGCTCGACTCGCTCGAGTCCGTCGTCGAGCAGGTCCAGGCGAAGGCCGGGGTGGCGCAGGACGGCGACTACGGCAGCGGCACCGCGAGCGCGGTCAAGTCCTACCAGAGCGCACACCAGTTGACGGCCGACGGCATCGCCGGGCCCGCCACGATGCAGGCGATGGGCGTCACCCGGCTCGTCGTGAGCTGCCACTCCCTCGCCACCGAGCGGCCCCGGATCGTCGCCGCGGCCGAGAGCCAGCTGGGCGTGCGCGCCGACTCCGGCAACTGCGTGCCGGGCAAGCCGTACAGCATCTGCGCGGACTGGTGCGCGGCCTTCGCCACGTGGGTGTGGCGCGACGCGAGCGAGAGCGTTCCGTTCCTGACGTACGTGCCCGACGTCTACGACTGGGCGGTCGCGCACGGGCGTTGGTACGGCACGAGTCAGCTGGCGTCGGCGCAGCCCGGCGACATGATCATTTTCGGCACGGCGACGAACCGGTACCACATCGGGATCGTCGACCACGTCGACGGCACGACGGTGTACGTGGTGTCGGGCAACACGGCGAACCCGGACGACGCGAGCCAGATCGGGGTCTACGACAAGCCGTACCCGCTGTCGGGCTCGGTGTTCTACGGGCTGGTGCGGCCGTAGGTCCCGCGGGCCGGCCCGCCGCGGCGCCGGGCCGTACGGCCGGCCCCCTTCCTCCCCCCTGTCACCGAACCACCGGGTCAGCTGAGTCACCGGGTCACCTGAGTCACCGAGAAACGGAGCCCCCTTCCATGAAGAGAACTCTGGCCTGCGGCGCGGCCGCTGCCCTCACCCTGCTCACCGGGCTGGCCGCCGTACCGCACGGCATCGCCGGCGCGAGGGCGGCGGCGCCGGTCCGGCCGTGGCACGAGGAGGCCGATCACATGGGGTCCGGGCTGGCGGCCCGTTCGGCGGCCCGTACGTCCGGGCCGGCCGTCGGCGCGCTCGACTTCGAGTAACCCCTACGGCGCCACCTGCTACGGCCTCACGCCGAGCGCGATGGTCGACTGGATCAACGCCTTCAGCACCGAGTACCGGGCCCGCACCGGGCGTTACCCGATCGTGTACTCCACCCGCGACTGGTGGTCCACCTGCACGGCCGACTCCACCTCGCCCGGCGCCCACGACCCCCTGTGGATCGCCAACTACGGCGGCTCCCCCACCCCGTTGCCGGACGGCTGGACCACGTACACGGTCTGGCAGCACGCCGACAGCGGCACCTTCCCCGGCGACCAGGACGCCTTCAACGGCACCGCCGCCGGCCTCGCCGCCTTCGCCCACGGCCCCTACACCCGCCGCCGCCCCCGCCCGGCACCTCCTGGCCGGTCGTCTCCCAGGGCGCCGACGTCCCCACCGTCACCGCCCTCCAGTACCTGCTCACCGCCCACGGCGCGTCCCTCACCGTGGACGGCGACTTCGGCCCCGCCACCCGCGCCGCCGTCGTCTCCTTCCAGACCGCGGACGGCCTGACCGCCGACGGCGTCGTCGGCCCCCTCACCTGGCAGGCCCTCCTCAACTGAGCCCGGTCAGGCGGTCGGGGTGGGTGGTGATGAGGTGGGACACCGCGAAGGTGAGGCGGTGGGCGGATGCTTCGTCGAGGGTGAGCCAGACGGGGGAGGTGCCCTCGTCGTTGACGGTCACGTCGGAGGCGTCGGGGGTGGTCAGGAGGTAGGCGTGCCAGAGGTGGGCGTCGGAGCCGCGCCGGCAGACGTCGCCCAGGAGGGGTTCGCTGGTGACGCGGTGGAGGCGGGGGGCGGGGATGCCGACCTCCTCCAGGAGTTCGCGGGCGGCCGCGCGGTGCGGGGACTCGCCGCGCTCGACGTGGCCGGCGGGGACGGTCAGGGCGAAGGGGAAGGCGAGGCGCTGGAAGAAGAGGAAGCGTCCGCGGGGGTCGCGGACGAAGACCCCGGCGCTTTCGTGCCAGTATTCGCCGTCCTCGTCCGTCCACCACGAGATGTCCGGGTCGATGACGAGGGCGCGGTCGGCCTGTTCACCGCACGACCGGCACCGGCAGCGCTTCTTTCCGTCGGCGGTGATCCAATCGACGGTTTCCGCGCGGCAGTTCAGGCAGTACTCGTGGAAGGAGTTGTCGATCGGCCGGAGGAAGTCGATTCTCATTCGGGCCTCCTGCCGAGGAACTCTCCGTGGTGTGAACCGTGTTGCGGTCCGCGCGGTGATCCGTTCTCTGTTCGGCGGGGCGGAGAATCGCCCGCGGTCCGGGCCCGCGCCGGTGCGGGCGGCGCGAATTCCGGCGGGGACGCAAGGTCGGGCCCCGCGCGGGCGACGCGGCGGGCGGTGAACAGGAGCAACCCGCCGCCCGCCGCGGCGAACAGCGCCGTCGCGGCCGAAGTGGCGCCCCAGCCGGCGTACTTGACCGCCTGGCCGAACAGGGGCGGACCCGTCAGCACGCCGATGCTGCCGAACTGGGCGAGGGCCCCGTTGGCGAGGTCGATGTCCTCGGCCCGGCGGGCGAGGGCGGGCACGGCCGCGAACACCGCGGAGATGAGCAGTCCGTCGACGAACAGGACGGTGGCGGCCGCGGCCACGCCGAGCCCGAGGGGCAGTCCGGTCGAGAACGCCGGAAGGCAGGCGAGCGGCATCAGGGCGGCGAGCGGGACCAGGGCCGTAAGGGTGGCGCCCCGGCGCAGGAGCCAGCCGGCGACGAGGCCGCCCAGCGCGCTGCACGCGGTGACGACGGCCGCGACCGCTCCGGCCGTCGCCGTCGGCTCGTGACGCACCTGCGTCAGGAAGGCCGGCACCACCACCGCCATGGCCACGCCGATCACCGACAGGCAGGCGTACGCCCCGGCGGGCCCGAGGAACCGGGCCACCGCGCGGAGGCCGGTGCCGGAGAGGGCGGAGGAACCCCGAACGTTCGACCCCCGCACCTCCGGGCCGCCCGCCGGCCCCGGCCCGTACGCCTCGGCCGGCCGCCGTCGAACCTCCGCACGCGGAAGCGCCACGGCGAGGACGCCGACCAGCAGCAGGGGCCCGACGCCGGTGAGGCCCAGCCAGGACCGCCAGGTCAGGCCGGATGCCAGGGCCCCTCCCGCGGCGGCGGCGAGGGCGAGCCCGGTCGGCACGCACGTCCCCCACAGGGCGAGCGCCGCCGCCCGGGTACGGCCCCGGGTGAGCCCGGTGAGCACGATCGGCCCCGCCACGAAGACGAGGAGGTAGCCGGCGCCCTCCGCCGTCCGCAGGGCGAGCAGCAGCGTCCAGGAGTCGGCGAGCGCGCTCAGCCCGGCCGTCACCGCGAGGACGACGAGCCCCGCGAGCAGCGCGCGCCGGGCGCACAGGCGGCTGGTCCACCAGCCCACCGGGATGCCGAGGACGGCGCCCACGGCGGTCATGCACGCCGTGGCGAGGGTGACCGTGCCGAAGGAGAGCCCCCACGAGGTCTGGATCTCGGAGCTGACCGGGGCGACCGCGCCCAGGGCGACGGCGGCCAGCACGCCGGCGAGCCAGGTCGCGCCGACCTGCCGCCAGGGCGGGTCCGGAGCGGCGTCACCGCTTCCGTGCGCGAGGGGCATGCGGTCTCCCGGAGGTCGCGCCGCGCCCGGAGGGGGGACGCGGAGGCGGGGAAGGCGTAGGGGGCAGCGGCGGCGGGCGCGCGCCGCCCGGCGGGAGGGACCCTTGGGCCTCCCGCCGGACGGGCCCGGATCAGTCCGCCAGGCCGTACTTGCCGAGCAACTCCTGCTGACCGGCCACGTAGGAGGTGTCGGTGATGACCGTGTGGTCGGAGGGCCCGCGGCTGCACATGCACATGTGCCGTCCGCTGGAGGTCACCCGGACCGCCTGCGCTCCGCCGGAGGTCATGATCTCCTCGGCGATGTCCCTGACCAGGTGTTCCTGGATCTGGAACCGCCGGCTGTACGCCTGCACCAGGCGGGGGAACTTGCCGAGGCCCAGGATCCGGTCCCCGGGGACGTACGAAATGCTGACCTTCCCGAAGAAGGGAAGGAAGTGGTGGGCGCAGATCGAGAAGTAGTTGTTGTCGCGCACCCGCACGACACCGGAATGCCTCCCTTCGACGAGGCAGGTCGTCTTGAGGATCGTCGAGGTGTCGATGTCGTAGCCGCTCAGCAATTCCTTGTACGCACGGACGATGCGGTCCTCGCATTCCGCCGAGTTGTACCAGGCGAGCGCTCTTTCGTCGGTGGTCACATTCTGCTTCAGCCACTCCGCGATGGTCACGATGGACCTCCCGTTCCGCTTTCCCCAGCGAGCCCCGGACGGGCTCGTATGGGCTCATATGGAGTAGAGAGACTGTCGCCGCAAAACCGTCCCGGGAAAAGGGCTTGGTACGGTTGCCACTCGACCGGCGCAATGCAGCGATGATCGCACCAGCCGGGAAAAGGGCCGCTGAAGTCCGAGAGGAACGTTTCAGCAGCCCTCGTGCCTCCGGCGCGGAAAGGACCATCGGGGGCGTGCGGGCGGCCACCCGCATCGGCCCTCCGCGCCCCTCACGCCTCCGCGGCAGGTCGCGTCCTCCCCGCGGCGGTTCTACTCTGGAAATGGAGAGTGTCCGAAGGGGGCGCGAAGGGACCTGACCATTGAGGTGGGAAAGCGGCCTCTCCCGGCTGCTGACAGCGGCGGAGATGGCGGCACCGGTGGATTCCATCGATGTGGTCGCCGACGACCTGCGGGGGCGGTTCGACGCCACGCAGGTCTCCTTCCTCATCCTGGACCTGACCGGGAAGGCATTGGCGCGCCTGTCCATCGCCGCCAGCGAGGAGGCGGGGCGGGCGGCCGAGCGGATCGACCTGTTCGGCAGCGTCTACGAGCGGGTGATCCGTACCCAGCGCCCATACCAGGAGGTGACCGACCAGGGACAGCGGGTGATCGTCCCCGTCACCAACCGGGGCGACGCCATCGGTCTGCTCGAGGTACTGCTGCCGACCGATCCCGGCGGGGGCATGCTCGAGGCGATCGCCGAGGCCGCCCACGCGATGGCGTACATCGTGATCGCCAACCAGCGCTTCACCGATCTCTACACCTGGGGCAAGCGCTCCAGGCCTCCCACCCTCTCCGCGGAGATCCAGTACCAACTGCTGCCGTCGTCGCTGGCGTGTGAGGCCGCCCAATTCGCGTTGTGCGGGAATCTGGAACCCTCGGAGATGATCAGCGGCGACACGTTCGACTACACGCTGGACCGGGAAACCCTGCACCTGTCGGTGACCGACCCCATGGGCCATGACATCGACTCCGCTCTGACGGCCACCGTCCTCATGGGAGCGCTGCGCGGCGCCCGCCGCGCGGGAGCGGACCTTGCCGAGCAGGCCCACCGGGCCGACCTGGCCCTGACCTCCAACGACCGGGGCCACGCCACGGGGCAGTTGCTGCGCATCCACCTCCGCACCGGGCAGACGGAGTTCGTGAACGCCGGCCACCCCCGGCCGCTGCGACTGCGCGGGGGTGCCGTGGAGGAGGTCCCCTGCGAGGTGGACCGCCCCTTCGGCATACCCCTGCCGCCAACCGCCTCCTACCGTGTCCAGGACATCGACCTGCGCCCCGGCGACCGTCTGGTCATGCTCACCGACGGCATGCTCGAACGCGACGCGCAGAAAGTGGATCTGCCCGCCCTGCTGAAGAAGACCGCGCACCTGCACCCGCGGGAGACCGCGCTGGCGCTGACCACCACGGTGCTGGACGCGGCGGGCGGCAGGCTCGAGGACGACGCGACGGTGATGTGCCTGGACTGGCACGGCCCCCAGGAGACACACCGCCGGGTCAGCTCCGGCGCTGACGTCCGCCAGGCTTCTCCCGCCCGGAGGACGACGTAGCCGGCGCCGGGGCGACGGCCTCCGGACCCGGGCCCGCATCGGTGGAGGCCGCCTGGAGGGAACAGTCCGGCGAACCGTCCGGCGACCGGGGCACAGCGCCCTCCCGAGGCCGCAGCACATGCCCCACCGTTCCCCAGATGCCGCGCCGGAACAGCAGCACCACCACGATGAACACACCGCCGGTGACCACGTCGACCTGTTCGAAGCCCGAGGTGGACAGCCAGTCCTCCAGCCGCACGATGGTCGCGGCGCCGGCCAGGCTCCCCCACAGCGTGCCGATCCCGCCGAGCACCGTCATGACCACGACCTTGCCCGAGGTCGTCCAGTACACCTCCTGGAGCGAGGCGAAGCCGTGGTTGATCGCGTACAGGCCGCCGCCGAGCCCGGACAGGAAGGCGGAGACGGTGAAGACCACGACCCGGTAGCGGTCCGCGGGGTACCCGAGCGCGCGGGCCCGGGCGGGGTTGTCGCGGATGGCCGCCACGACCCGGCCGAAGGGCGAGTGGACGATGCGCCAGGCCACCGCCAGGCCGAGCAGGACGGCCGGCAGGACGGCGTAGTAGAGGACGAACGGGTCGCTGAGGTCGACGCCGGGCAGCTTCTGGGGGATGCCCTGCAGGCCGTTCTCCCCGCCGGTGAGGCCGTCCCACTGGTTGGCCAGGTAGTAGACCATCTGCGCGAAGGCCAGCGTCACCATCGCGAAGTAGATGCCGCTGCGCCGCACCGCGAGCATCCCGATGGGCAGGGCGAGCAGGCCCGCGGCCGCCGCGCCGCCCAGCGCAGCGACGTACAGCGGCAGCCCGCTGTGGATGGCGATCAGCCCGGTGACGTACGCCGAGCTGCCCCAGAAGGCGGCGTGCCCGAAGGACAGCAGCCCGGCGTGGCCGAGGAGCAGGTCGAAGGCGACGGCGAACAGGCCCCAGCACAGGATGTCGGTGGCCACCGGCGGATAGAGGAACCAGGGCAGGCCGAGGGCCACCGCGGCGCCCACCGCGAGCAGGCCCCACCGGATCCAGGCGGGATGCCCGTGCAGGCGGTTCAGTGCGGTGAGGATCACGCTTGTTCCTCCTTGCCGAACAGCCCCGCCGGCCTGACCAGCAGCACGACGGCCATGAGCAGGTAGACGGAGGTCTGGGACAGGGCGGGGGTGTAGAGGTCCGCCAGCGCCTGGAGCATGCCGATGACGTAACCGGCAGCGACCGCGCCCGGGATGGAGCCGAGGCCGCCGATGACGACGACGGCGAAGACGGTGATGATCAGGTCCGCGCCCATGTCGGAGTTGACCGCGCGCATCGGCGCGGCCAGCACCCCGGCGAGCGCGGCGACGGCCACCCCGAAGCCGAACACCGGGGTGACCCAGCGGCCGGTGTCGATGCCGAACGCCCGGGTGAGCTCGGGGCGTTCGGTCGCGGCCCGGACGACGGTGCCGACCCGGGTGCGGGTCAGCAGCAGCCACACCGCCAGGCACACCGCGACTGACACCCCCAACACGAAGACCTGGTAGGCGGGATAGGTGAACAGGCCCAGGTTCAGCGTGCCGCCGAACGGCGCCGCGGCGTACGGCTGCGAGTGCGAGCCGTACTTCCAGCGCAGCAGGTCCTGGCAGACCAGGGCGATCCCGAAGGTGAGCAGGAAGTTGTAGAGCGGGTCGAGCGCGGCCAGCCGGTGGACCAGCAGCCGCTCCATCACCAGTCCGCAGGCGCCGACGACCACGGGCACGACGAGCAGCGCCCACCAGAACCCGAGCCCGAAGCTGTCGGAGAGGATCACCGCGCCGAACGCGCCGAGCGTGTACAGCGCGCCGTGGGCGAAGTTCACCACCCGCAGCATGCCGAAGATCACGGCGAGGCCGAGCGCGAGCAGGGCGTAGAAACCGCCGCTGACCAGGCCGTTGAAGGCTTGTTGAAGGAACGAGGTCATGGATGTCGGTCCTGTCTGTCAGCGGCGGCTTCGCCGTCGTCCGGTCACGCCGGTCGCCCGAGGGCCGGTTCGCGCGCGGTCAGCTCAAGTGGCAGTCGGAGGACGGGGGTTCGAACGCCTGCGCCGCCGGGATGGTCTTGACGAGCTGCGAGTAGTCGCCGTCCACCGTGCTGGCCGAGGGGTCCTTCACCTTGAGCAGGTAGGCGTCGTGGACGACGCGGTGGTCGGCGGCCCGGATCTGCGCGTTGCGGGCGAAGAAGTCGCTGAACGTGCTGCCGTCCAACTGCTTCACGACGGTGTCGGACTTGTCGGTGCCGGCCTTCTGGACCGCCTCCAAGTAGTGGGTGGCGGCGGAGTAGTTGGCCGCCTGGTCGAAGCTCGGCCACACGCCCGTCTTGGCCTTGAACCGCTTCGCCCAGCTCTGCGACTGGGCGTCCAGGCCCCAGAACCAGGCGGAGGTGTACATCGTGCCCGCCAGGTTCTGCTGGCCGATCGACTTGATGTCGGAGTCGAAGAGCAGGCCGATGGCCAGCTGGATGCCTTTGTCCTTGAGCTTGAACTGCTGGTACTGCTTGACCAGGTTGACGAGGTCGCCGCCGGCCTGGAGCGCGCCGAGCACCTTCGGCGCGGGCTTGTTCGCCGCGGCCTTGAGCAGGAAGGTGGAGAAGTTGTCGCTGGGGAAGGGCGTCGGGTCCTTGCCGACGACCTTGCCGCCGGCGGCGGTGATCGCCGGGCCGAACTTCGCCAGCATGTCCTGGCCGAACGCGTAGTCGGGGTAGAGCAGGTACCAGCTGTCGCCGCCGGCCTTGGTCACCTCGGTGCCGGTGCCGTTGGCGAGCATGTAGGTGTCGTACGCCCATTCGTACGTGTACTTGTTGCAGCTCTTGCCGGACAACTCGGTCGTGGCGGCACCGACGTTGAAGTACAGCTTCTTGTCCTGCTTGGCGACCGTGGCCACCGCGAGGGCGGCCGAGGAGGTCGGCACGTCGAAGATCGCGTCCACCTGCTTGCGGTCGTACATCTCCCGCGCCTGGGTGTTGGCGATCTCCGGCTTGTTCTGGTGGTCGGCCGAGACCACCTTGATGTTCTTGGTGACGGCCTTGTCGCCGTACTTCTTCTTGAAGTCGTCGACGGCCATCCGGACGGCGTCGACCGCGTGCGGACCTGCGAGGTCCGCGTACACGCCGGACAGGTCGGTGAGCACGCCGAGGGTGAGGCTGTTGTTGCTGATCTTGCCCCCGCCGGATCCCGGGCCGCCCCCGCCGCAGCCGGCGAGCAGGGCCGCCGCGGCGGCCAGGGCCGTGGCGGCCAGCCGAGAGCGTCTCATGACATCCTCCTGGGGTGACGGGGTGGGGTTGGGCTGTACTTCCCGCGGTGGGACGGGAGTTCGGGCCGGGTCACAGGCCGAGGTAGGCGAGCAGTTCGTTCTCGCGCTGCCGGACGTCGGAGTTGGCCAGCGACTCGATGACGCGGCCGCGGTCCAGCAGGTAGTGGCGGTCGGCGACGGTGGTGGCGAAGCGCAGGTTCTGCTCCACCAGCAGCACCCCGAGGCCGTGTTCCTTGGCCTCGCGCAGGATCTCGCCGATCCGCTGGACGATGATCGGCGCGAGGCCCTCGGTGGGCTCGTCGCACAGCAGCACGCGGGCGCCCGTCCGCAGCACCCGGGCCAGCGCGAGCATCTGCTGTTCGCCGCCGGAGAGTTTGCCGCCCGGGGCGCGGCGGCGGGCGGCCAGCACCGGGAAGGCGTCGTAGATCCGTTCCAGCGGCCAGGGCGAGCCGGCGCCGGCCGGGACCGGCGGCAGGGTGAGGTTCTCCTCGACGGTCAGGCCCGCGTAGATGCCGCGGTCGTCGGGGACGAGGCCGAGGCCGGCCCTGGCCCGGCGGTGCGAGGGCGCGTTGGTGAGGTCGCGCCCGTCGAACAGCACGCTGCCCGTCATCCGGCGGTGCAGGCCCATCACGCAGTTGATGAGGGTCGTCTTGCCGGCCCCGTTGCGGCCGACGAGGGTGACGACCTCGCCCCGGCCGACCCGCAGGTCCACCGAGTCCAGCACCTTGGCCTGGTCGTAGTGGGCGCTCAGGCCCCGTACCTCAAGCAACGTCCGCTCCCAGGTATGCCTCGACGACGCGCGGGTCGCTGCGCACGGACGCGTACGGTCCCTCGACGAGGATCCGGCCGCGCTGGAGCACGGTCACGGCGTCGGCGAGCGAGCCGACGACGCTCATGTTGTGCTCGACCATCACGACGGTGCGGCCGACCCGGACCCGGTCGATGAGGGCGATCGTGCGGTCGACGTCCTCCAGCCCCATGCCGGCCGTCGGCTCGTCCAGGAGCAGCAGTCGGGGGTCGAGGGCCAGCGCGAGCGCCAACTCCAGGGCGCGCTTGCGGCCGTACGGCAGGCTGCCGGCGGGGAGTTCGGCGAGCGGTTCCAGCCCCACGTCCGCGAGCACTTCGCGCGCCCTGGCCGAGAAGCGGCCCAACTGCCGTTCCGAGCGCCAGAATCGGTGCCCGCCGCCGGCCTTGGCCTGGAGCGCCAACTCGACGTGCTCGCGGGCCGTCAGCCCCTCGAACAGGCTGGTCACCTGGAACGAGCGGGCCACCCCCAGCCGCGCGACCCGCTCCGGCGGCAGCCCGGCGATGTCCTGCCCGGCCAGCCGGATGTGGCCCGAGGACGGGGCGAGGAATCCCGTCAACAGGTTGAACAGGGTCGTCTTGCCGGCCCCGTTGGGACCGACCAGGGCGTGCACCGTGCCCTCCGCGACGCTCAGGTCGACGCCGTCCACGGCACGGTAGCCCTGGAAGTCCTTCACGACGTCGTGAGTGGACAAAATGGCCTGCGGTGTTGTCATGTCGACCCCTGCCGGTGCTGGCGCCGAAGCCGCCGACGGCTTCGGCGTGGGGCAGACGTTAGGTCGCCCCACTGGCCACAGCTATGGCATGCGGCCCCACAAGGCGGGAACCGGAAGTGTCGGTTCCCGCCATACCGGCGGGCCGCCGGTGGGAGGGGAAGCTGTGGGAGGGCTGTGACGTGGGGGATCGATCGGGGGCTTTCCGTTGCGGTGGGGAGGACACGCCCGATTGCCGACGACGTCCCCCTCCCGGACTCCCGCATCCGGCGACCGGGTGCGTCCTCGGCCGCAGGGTCCACAGGCGTCCGTCAACCGGCTGTCCACCGGGCATAGGCGTGGCCCGAATCCTGTGCTCGCCGGTACGGACCCGCGGGCACCCCACCCGACGGTTCTCAGTCGACGGGCAGCTGTTGTTCACACCAGATGGTCTTGCCGCCGCTGGTCGGACGGGTCCCCCAACGGTATGTGAGCTGGGCGACCAGGAGCAGGCCGCGGCCGTGCTCGTCGAAGTCGCGGGCCCGGCGCATGTGCGGCGCGGTGCCGCTCGCGTCCGAGACCTCGCAGATCAAGGTGCGGTCACGGATCAATCGGAGCTGAATGGGCTGGGCACCATGGAGGATGGCATTGGTGACCAGCTCGCTGACGACCAGCTCCATGACGAAGGTGGTGGCCGCCAGCCCCCAGGCGTGGAGCTGTTCGATGGCCAGTCTGCGGGCGCGTTCGACCAGAGCCGGGTCGGCCGGGATGTCCCAGCTGACCACCTGGTCCGGGGAAAGGGCCCTGGTACGGGCGAGGAGCAGTGCGGCGTCGTCGCCCGATCCTTCGACCAGGACCTCGTCGACCACCGCATCGGCACGGGCTTCCAGCGACGAAGCGGGTCGCGCGAGAGCCGCGCGCAACTCAGTCAGGCCCCGATCGAAGTCCCGCCGGCGGGAAACGACCAGTCCGTCGGTGTAGAGCGCCAGGACGCTGCCGGGTTCCAGTTCCAGCTCGGTGGTCGTGAAGGGCAGTCCCCCGACTCCCAGGGGCAGGCCGACGGAGAGGGAGATGTCGCGGACGACGCCGTCGGGAGTGAGGTGGAGGGGAAGGGGGTGGCCGGCGGTGGCCAACTGGCACCTCCGGGTGACCGGGTCATAGATCACGTACAGGCAGGTGGCTCCGACTTCGCCGAACGCCACACCGTCTCCGTCGACCGGAACGGAAGGCTGGTCGGCGCTGAGATGGCTGACCAGGTCGTCGAGGTGGGTGAGCAACTCGTCGGGCGGCAGCTCCATCTCCGACAGCGTTCGGACAGCCGTGCGCAGGCGCCCCATAGTGGCCGAGGCGTGGATGCCGTGTCCGACCACGTCGCCCACGACGAGGGCGACCCGGGCACCGGACAGCGGGATCACGTCGAACCAGTCCCCGCCCACCCCGGCCCGCCCACCCGCGGGGAGGTAGCGGGAAGCGGTCTCCACCGCCTGCTGGGCCCGTGACCCCCCGGGCAGCAGGCTGCGCTGCAGGGTCAGCGCGGTGGAGCGCTCCCGGACGTAGCGGCGCGCGTTGTCCATGGCCTCCGCGGCCTTCGCGCCCAGTTCCTCGGCGAAGGAGAGATCGTTCTCCCGGAACGGCGCACGCTGGTCCGACCGCCGGAAGTGAACGACGCCCAACCGCACACCGCGGACCTTCAAAGGAACCGTCAGCAGAAAGCCCTCGTCCCCGAGCCCGCCGCCCGGGCCCGGCCCGGGGGTGGGCACGCGGTCTCCCGGTTCAGCAGGAAGAGGCGGTGGCAGAGACGCTCCGGGGATGCCGCTTACGGCCACCCGCTGCAGGGAGGCCCCGTCTCGGGACGGCGGCTCCCCACCGCGGAGCACCGGGTCGTACACGTCCACGGCGGCCTGATCGGCGAACACGGGAACCACCACCCGCGCCAGTTCCCGCGCGGTCCGCTCCACGTCCAGCGTGGTTCCCACCGCCAGGCCCGCTTCGTAGAGCAGCCGGAGCCGTTGGTCGGTCGCCTCTCTCCTCTCGCGCTGCCGCCGGGCACGGACGGCCACCTCCGTGATGACAGCTCCGATGACGACAAGCAGGGCCATCGTCCAGAGGTCGTCGGAGTGCGTGAGATCCAGCGAATGCTGAGGAGGAACGAGGAAGAAGTCGAACCAGACGGCCGCAGAAAGGGCGGAGACAAGTCCGGCGACGCGGTTCCCGACGGCTGCCACGGCGGCCACGACCGCGAGCAGGACCAGAGCCGCGTTGACGACGGGGAAACCGGTGCTCAGGGGAGACAAGGCCGCCGAGACGACCAGCGGCCCCGTGAGGGCAGACAGAACAGCCACGCGGTCCTTGCTCAGCACCACTGCTCCCTCCGGATGTCCACCAGTGAACATTACCCCCACGAGAGAATTAAATGATCAATATGATCATAAATACTCAAAATGGACATTTGAGTACGACAGTGGCCCAGCACGGAGCCGCTCCGGATACCCGGAGCCGCCGGGGAGCAGCCGCCCCCGCCGCGACGGCCCGCCACCGTTGAAGCGCCTCGTGACGTCGCCCGGGAAGTCCTCCGGGCGCCGACCGACCGCGCACTGCGGGCACCCCGCGGTCACGGCTTCGCGACCTGAGCACGCAGGAACGAATCGATCGCCGTGAAGCAACCGGGCCCCGGGCGGCCTTCGGCGAGAACCTCCCGCCCGGCCAGGCGCTCAGTAGGGGAAGCGTCCGTTCCTGACATCCTCGGCGAACGCCGACCAGGCGGCAGCGGGGAAGCTCAGTACCCCACCGGAGGGGTCCTTGGAGTCCCGGACGAGCAGGCCCCCGGGTCGCGGTGCCACTTCGACGCAATCGGAGCCCGATCCGCCGCTGTAACTCGACTTTCTCCAGGTCAGGTGATCGTGGGCTCCAAGACGGGCATCGTGCATCAGGACTCCTCGTGTGCTGCTGCGGCAAACCGACCGCTGGCCGCGGCGATCATTTCAGATGATTCTCTGGCGGAAAGCGCTTGGCAACGCAAATGTTCGAACACATTCCGGTGCCTGTCCAACTCTGCGGCTTTCTCCAGGTAAAGGGCTCCGCTCAGGTTGGACAGGTGCACGACGTCGAGTTCGGGGGCGGGACCGCGCAAGATGATGAATCCTGTACTTTCGGCGGCATGGGCACCGACGCTGAACGGCAGAACTTGAACGGTCACGTCCGGTTCAGGCCGAGCGCGGCGTTACGTCTCCGCGGCCCTGGCCGGGTCCCGAGTGAACCCGGATATCGCGGAATCGGCGGTCAGTACCTGTTTCTCAACCTCCGGCCTTTGTGATCAAGGAATGGGCGGGCCGCCTGGGGTGAACCGGTACGGTGACAGTGAGTGACGTGTTCTGCGATGTGGGCGGTGCCCGGTTGACGCTCTTCGTGGTATTCCTCACTCTGGTAGGTGGGGGTCGCAACGGGAGCGGTGTGTGGTGGATGGGCAAGGTGATCTTCCCCGACTGCTGACGGCAGCGGAGACGGCGGCGCCGGTGGAGGCCGTCGACGTGGTCGCCGAGGACCTTCTGCGGCGTTTCGGCGCCACGCGAGTCTCGTTCCTCATCGTGGACCTGACCGGGAAAGCGGTGGTGCCGCTGTCCACGGCCTCGCGGGCGAAGGCAGGGGCTGGGCGGCACGCTGCCAGAATCGACCTGTTCGGCAGCGTCTACGAGCATGTGGTACGCACCCAGCGGCCGTACCAGGAGACGACCCACGAGGGCGAGCGGGTGATCTTTCCGGTCACCAACCGCGGCGATGCCATAGGTGTGCTGGAACTCTTGCTGCCGGCAGGCCCAGGTCAGGAGGTGCTCGACGCGGCGGGTGAGGCCGCGCACATCCTGGCCTACATCGTGATCGCCAACCAGCGTTTCACCGACCTCTACACCTGGGGGAAGCGCAGCAGACCCCTGAGCCTGGCCGCGGAGATCCAGCACCAGTTGCTGCCCCTCTCGCTTACTTGTGAGGCGGCGCAGTTCGCGCTGTGCGGAACTCTGGAGCCCTCCGAAGACATCAGCGGCGACACCTTCGACTACACCCTCGACCGCGACACCCTCCATCTGTCCTTGACCGACACCATGGGCCACAACCTTCAGGCCGCGCTGTCGGCGACGGTCCTGGTGGGGGCCCTGCGCGGCGCCCGCCGCCAAGGGACCGACCTCATGGAACAGGCCCGCCAGGCCGATCAGGCCCTGGCCGACCACAGGCCACACGGTCACGCCACCGGGCAACTGGTGCGCATCGACCTCCACACCGGTCGAGCCGAGCTGGTCAACGCGGGCCACCCCCGGCCGCTGCGCATGCGCGACGCAGAGGTGGAGGAGATCGCCTTGGAAGCGGACCAGCCCTTCGGGCTGCTCATGCCCATCTCCCACTCTTACCGAGTCCAGCAGCTCGACCTGCGTCCCGGTGACCGGCTGATCATGCTCACCGACGGCATGCTCGAACGCGGCGTGGAGAAGGTGGACCTGTCCGCCCTCGTGAAGGACACCCGCCACCTGCACCCTCGCGAGACCGCGCTGACGCTGAGCACCGCCGTCCTGGACGAGGCCGGCGGCCACCTGGAAGACGACGCCACAGTAATGTGCCTGGACTGGCACGGCCCCCAGGAGACCAAGCGGCACGTCGGCTCCGGCGCGGACATCCAGCAAGCCTCACCCCGCCGCACGAAGCGGTAGCGTCACTCACCGTGCGGTCAGGGTTTCGACCCGGCTGTGTTGAAGATCCAGCCAACTCGAAGGCGCCGCTGACAGGCTTCGGTGGTGGTGGGAGGATTCGGCCCAGGGCCCGAGGAACCGGGCGGCTTCTGGGTTGCGGTGGTGACCGCCACCGCCGTTTCGATCAGTCCCGTTGCGCTTCGCGAGAGTCCGGCTGCCCGGTTCTGCGAGAGCTTCTGCGGGTAATTCGCCTGGTCATGAGCGTTATCGCGGCCCAGGTGATGAGCGATTCCGAGTGCTGGATGAGCCGTTCGTAGTCCCGCGCGTGTCTGCGGGCGTGCATGATCCAGGCGTGTGAGCGTTCGACGACCCAGCGCCGGGGCAGAACGACGAACCCGGGGACGTTCTTCGGGCGGCTGACGGTCTTGATCGTCAGGTCCAGGTAGGTCTTGGCCCAGGTCACGAGCTGTCCGGCATAGGCGGAGTCGGCCCAGACGATGGTGATTTCCGGGTGCATCAGCCGCAGCCGGAACAGCACTTCCTTGGCCGCGTTGCGATCGGTCATGTCGGCCGGGGTGACCATGACGAACAACGGCAGGCCCTTGGTGTCCACGACCAGGTGCCGCTTGCGGCCGTTGATTTTCTTGCCGGCGTCGTAGCCGCGGGAGTCCTTGCCGACAGTGTCGGCGGCCTTGATCGACTGGGAGTCGATGACGGTGGCGACCGCTCCGGGAGCCCGGCCCATCTCGCGGCGGATCCGCTTGCGGAGCTGGTCACGGATCTGGCCGACGACGCCGCAGGCGGCCCAGCGGGCCATGAACCCGTAACACGTGCGCCAGGGCGGGAAGTCCTTGGGCAGGGCCCGCCACTTGCAGCCGGTGTCCACGACGTAGCGGATCGCGTCCACGATCTCCCGGCGGGGATGCTTCTCAGGACGGCCCCCTGCCTTCGTTTCGCAGGCCGGTGTCGGCAGCATGGGCTCGATCAGGGCCCATTCGTCGTCCCAGGTGTCCGAGGGATAGCAGCGTCGCCGCGGCAACGTTTCCTCCCTCAAGGACGGGGCGGGGCCGGCCGCTTCGCGGCCGGCCCCGCCGGTCAGGCATCGGTGAAGTCGGCGATGACGTCGAGCGTGGACTCGACCGAGCTGAGCTGGGTGTTGAGGTGTTTGATCCACCGGCCCTTGGGCTGGAGGGCTGCGTGCGGAGCGACCGTCCCGGTGATGAACCGGCGGATCTCGGTGAGCTTCCCGCGGATGATCGCGACCTCGTATGCCTGGAGTTCGGCCGGGTCGGCGCAGAACTTGTAGCCGTCCTTCCTGGTCCAGATCAGGGGCGGCCAGCCGCGTTCGGTGATGGTGTCCCGGAGGCAGGCC
Organism: uncultured Actinomycetota bacterium; assembly: GCA_963756705.1. Taxonomy (GTDB): domain Bacteria; phylum Actinomycetota; class Actinomycetes; order Streptomycetales; family Streptomycetaceae; genus Actinacidiphila. The sequence goes on from CAVWOS010000016.1 coordinate 1,283,614, forward strand.
AGGCCGGAGCGGGTCTGGTGGGGCGAGAGTTCGCTGGATCTGACCAGCTGGTTGAAGGTCAGACCGGCCGGGCGGGCCTCGAAGAGTACGAACCGGACGGTGTCGGCGTGTCGCTGGGCGGCGGGTGATCTGCGCTCGGAAGCGCGGGGCATCGCCTACTCGCCTTGCAGCAGTTTGGCCAGTTCGCCGTCGACGTCGACCTTGCCGGTGTCGACCGCGGTCTCGATCCAGTCCAGCGTCGCCCTCACCCGGGCGACGTTCTCGTGGACGATGGTGCGTTCGTCGTCGCCGAGCTGGCGGTCGCGCAGGCCGGGGACGACGCGGCCGGCCGCCGCGACGAAGGAGTGGCAGGCGGTGACCAGGTCCAGGAACTCCACCGACCGGTCGATGTTGCGGATGGCCGGGGCGACGGGGCTGGTCTCATCGAAGTGCTCGCGGGCCTGCCGGCCCCGCTCGACCTGGGCATGGTTGACCTGGTGGCGGGCGGTGTCGTCCGACATCGCCCGGAAGGCGACGTCCGGCCTACGGAGCAGGCTGGTCGCCGCGGTGGTCGCCACCGCCTCGTCGCGGGTGAACTCCTCCACCACCCGGACTTTCTCCTGCTCGGGCACTTTCGCAGCGACCGTCGGCCGCTTGAGGAAGTCGGTGGTCACCGCCGCGGCGACGTCCTCGTCACGGGCCAGGGTGTGAATCGCGCTGATCTTCTCCTGCGGGGTGACGGGCTTGACGACCTGCCGGCCCACCCGCCGGTTGGCCTCATCCGGTGTCCACCGGCTCTTACCCTCGGGCGGGGTGAGGACCGTGGCCCACCGCTCCTCGTCGTCGACGATGGACGCCATGATCTTGTGGACGGTGAACGACACCCCCGACACCCGGCGGTCCTCCGGCCACTTCGACGCGGCCCACCTGGCCGTCCTCACCGTCGAGTACGACAGTCCGATGTCCTCGGCCAGACGGAACAGAGAGTCCTTGACCGTGAACAGCTCGTCGCCCCGCTCCTGGCCGCCGGCCTCGCGCATCGGCTCGACCTCGAGTGCGTAGTCGCCGATCGTGAACTGGATGCGGCTGGACGTCTCGACCAGTTTCCGCAGCTCAGCCACGATCGCCGCATAGCGGTTCCCACTGACACTGCCGACCTTGTCGGCGGACTCGATCTCTTCGGGCATGGCATTCACCACCCACGGCGGACCGGTGCACGGCCAAGCGGCCGTGGCGAGACCCGGCTCGCTTCTCGACCGAGAGTCGGACCGGAAATACGACGATCACAACGGACGACCGCAATTGACCACGTTCTGACCGGAGTTGGGCTACGAATGCGTTCGCGATGCGGTCACTGTGACCGTTCGCCGAACGTTTCCTTCCGGGCCCTCCAGGCCCTCATGACGCACCGCCGCGAGCAGTAGACCGCGTTCGAACGCCGGTCCACCCCAGCCACCCAAGTCGCCCCGCACTGGGGGCACTCGGCCCTGCCGGCACCACTCAACTCCGCAGCCACCCGCTTGCGCAACCGGCGGTCCCGGCGCCACCGCCTGGAACGACATGCTGCTGAGCAGTACACGGCAGTTGGCCGTGCGCCCGGCCGCAACCGTTCACCGCAGCCCTCACACACCCGTTCCCCAGCCTCCCCGGCGTCCTTGGACACCAAGCCAGCCTAGGGCCCAAAGCTACTCAAAACCGGGGATCGAAAACAGGCACTCACGATCGCCTCGGAGTTGGTCACCAACGCATTCAAGTACGGCAGGGGGACCATTCGGCTGGCGATCGACGTCAGCACGGACGGCGTGGTCACCGTCACGGTGTCGGATCGGATGAGGTACCGACCGTTACCCGACGCCGCGCCGGCGGGCACCGAAGAAGAGAGCGGCCGGGGCCTCTGGCTCGTGGAACTGCTGTCCCACGGGTGGGGACACCGGTCGGTCGGCGGAAACCCCGCCCACGGCACCGCCGTGTGGGCAACGCTCGACGGCGGAAAACCATGACGGAACCGGCACCGGGTGGTCGCCCTCCACCTTTCCCACACGTCGTGGCCGGACCGAACGCGGTCCAGGACGGACGACACCGCCACACAGAGTCCGCTCGCGGACCACCGCCACTGCCGGCCTCACCGTGCGCACTCGACGCAGAGAAGCAGGCCACCGTCACGAGCCCGGAAGCCGCACCCGCAACTCCGCGAAACGGCCGCCCCGCGCGGCCGACCCGAGAAGAGGGAGCCACTCCGTATGACCAACCCGGAACGTTCGAATGCTGAGGTCTCACACATAGCGTCGCCGACATCGGCTGTGCTCGCGGACGGGTCACGCGTGTCGGCACCGGCACCTCACTCACCGGACATGCTCAGAATCGGGCAGTGGGCGAGCATCGGCGGGGAGCCGCATCGCATAGACGACCTGCGCCGGACGGACAGCGGGGGCGCTTCGTCCTCCTGCACGGGCAGCACCCGTTGAACCTCGCGGCCGATGATGCCCTGTGGGTCTATACCATGACGTCGCCCCCGATCCGGGGCTCGGCCCCCACCGAAGCCGGTCCCGGCCCGATCTGACGGCCATCGCGGAGGTTCGACCGCGGATCTCGATCACCCGGCGCTCGTGGTGCGCGGGGCCGGTCCGCGAGCGCCGGAGGGCCCCGGGCCGATGGGAATCGGAGCCCGAGTACCGCGTACGCGCGGCCAGGGCGATCCCGCTGGGGTATCTGGGGACGCCTTGGCCGGTTGCCGACGCCTTCGAGTTCCTCCTCAGCCCCATCGCCTCGTACATGACGGGCTCGGTCCCGCCGGTCGACGGCGGGGCAAGCCCGTATCGGGTGGACCAAGCCTGCCGCGTTTCCGCCAGAACTCAGGGGCTGTCGGCCGGAGACCCGGCCCATCGCCACCAGCGTCCGCCGTCGGCCGAACGCAGAGGCCGACGACAGCGCACCGGACGACCGGACGTAGGGTGATCCGCGCGGGAGAGCCACCGACCGGGCATGGTGAGGAGCGGACACGCGTGCTGCATGTGAGGGTGCTGACTCCGGCGTCCACGACCGACCAGGTCGTGGCGGTCGCCGAGGAGTGCGTGGGGGCGGTGAACATCACCTGCCAGCGGGGCATCGCGGTGAACCCGGCCGGCGACGTCGTCGAGTTCGATCTGGCCCGGGAGGCGGCCAACGCGGCGCTGGCGCGGCTCCGCGACCTGGGCCTGCACGGCACCGGATCGATCACGATGGAGCAGCTGGACCTGTCGATCTCGGCCGGGGCCGAGGAGGCCGAGCGGCTGGCCCCGGGAGACCCGGACGACGCCGTGGTGTGGGACGAGCTCGCCGCGCGGGTGTCCGCCGACACGAAGGCCACCTGGGCGTTCCTGACCTTCCTGACCCTCGCCACGATGATCGCGGCGATCGGCGCGCTGCTCGACCAGCCGGTGCTGATCGTGGGAGCGATGGTGCTCGGGCCCGAGTTCGGCCCGGTCGCCGCGCTGTGCTTCGCGGCCCTGCGCCGCGACCTCCGCCTCGCCGGCACGGCCCTGCGCAGCCTCGTCGTGGGCTTCACCGTGGCCATCGCCGTGACGACGGCCTGGGCGGCGCTCGGCCGGGCGGTCGGCTGGATCCACCCCGCCATGCTGGACGACCGGACCCTGACCGACTTCATCGTCAGCCCGGACCGGTGGTCGTTCGTGGTCGCCGTGCTGGCGGGCATCGCCGGCATCCTGTCGCTCACCGCCGGCAAGAGCACGGTCCTGGTCGGCGTCTTCATCTCCGTCACCACGGTCCCCGCCGCCGGGAACCTCGCCGTCGCGATCCCGCTCGCGCACTGGGGCGAAGTCAGGTCCTCCCTCATACAGCTCGGCGTCAACCTGGCCGGCATGTTCCTGGCGGGGACGCTGACGCTGGTCTTCCAGCGCTTCGTCTGGGCGCGCTACGGCCTGCGCGTCCTTCCCCCGCCGCCGGGGGCGGCGCCTCTTGGGTCACGACGCGACGCGGTACGGGGACGGGACCCGAGGCGCTGATCGCTGGGGGCGGCCGCCGAACGGTCGGCGGTCGCTCACGCCGCAACGAGGCCGCTCTGCCGAAGTTTGGTAGATTGAATCTACGTAGATTGCGTCTACCCAAATGGCGGTACGAGCATGTCGTCCTCCTTCGTGGGTCGCAGGACCGAGCTCAACCTGCTGGGCAAGCGGCTCGAACGGGTCACCGCTTCGGGAGCCGGGGCCGCGGTGGCGATCCGAGGGCGACGGCAGGTCGGCAAATCACGGCTGGTCCAGGAGTTCTGCGACCGAGCCGGGGTGCCGTACCTGTTCTTCACCGCGACCAAGGGCGCTTCACCGGTGGAAGCCGTCGCCGAGTTCCTCGCCGACCTCAGGCACTCCTCGCTCCCCGCGGACCGCGAACTGGTCCCGACGGACGCGTCGGGCAGCTGGCCGGACGCGTTCCGGACGCTGGCAGCGGTACTGCCCGATCACCCCACCGTGGTCGTGGTCGACGAACTGCCCTGGCTTTCGGAGCAGGACGACCTGTTCGACGGAGCGCTGCAGACCGCCTGGGACCGCCTCCTGGCCAAGCGCCCGGTGCTCCTGCTCCTGCTCGGCAGCGACCTGCACATGATGGAGCGCCTGACCGCCTATGACCGGCCCTTCTACGGCCGCGCCGACAATCTCGTTCTCGGCCCGCTGAACCCGGCCGAGACCGGGGAAGCCCTCGGACTCGACGCCACCGACGCCGTCGACGCCCACCTCGTCTCCGGAGGCCTGCCCGGAATCCTGCGCGCCTGGCCGCACGGCACCCCCGTGCTCGCCTTCCTGGAGCAGGAGTGCGCCGACCCGGCCTCGGCCCTCTTCGGCGTCCCGGAATCCTCCCTGCTGGCCGAGTTCCCCGCCCCCGACCAGGCCCGCCGAGTCCTGGAAGCCGTCGGCGGCGGCGACCGTACCCATGCCAACATCGCGGCGACCGCGGGCAGCCGTCAGGGGGCTCTGCCCTCGGGATCCCTGTCCCCGCTGCTGCGCCGACTGGTCGAGGAGAAGCGGGTCCTGGCCGTGGACGAGCCCCTTTCCACCCGCCCCGGCAAGCCGTCGCTCTACCGGGTCTCCGACAGCAGTCTGCGCCTCTACCTGGCCGTCCTGCGGGCCGTCCACGAGCAGGTCAGACGCGGCCGGCCGGAGGCAGCCTTCCGGCTCTTCGAACGCCGCTGGCCCGCCTGGCGCGGCAGGGCGGTCGAACCCCTGGTCCGCCAGTCCCTGGAACTGGCCGCGGCCGACGGCTCCCTGCCCTGGGACAAGGTCGAGGCCGTCGGCGGCTGGTGGAACCGGCAGTTCGACCCCGAACTGGACCTGGTCGGCGCGGACCGCGCCCCGACGGCCCAGCACATCGCTTTCGTCGGCTCCGTCAAGTGGCTCGCCACCCCCTTCGACCGGCACGACCTCGCCGACCTCCTCCGCGCCGCCCCCCAGGTCCCCGGCTTCACCCCCGGGAGCACCGGGCTGGTGGTGGCCTCTCAGACAGGCGTCGCATCCGATGTCGACCGAGGTGGGATCGACCTGGTCTGGGGGCCCGAAGAAGTGATCGCGGTCTGGACTTGACCGGAACCATGACTGTCACCGAGGCCACCGCCCCGGACCCCCGGCCCGGCGAGGGGCCCGTACACCCGGTCTCCCTGTCCCTCCACGAAGGGACCATCGCGGCCCTCAAGGCACGCACCGGCAAGAGCGGTGTATCGGCGTACGTCGGAGCCCTCATCCAGCGCCAACTGGAGCGGATCCAACTGCGCGAGCTCATCGACGAGGCGGAAGCCGGCCACGGCCCGGTCGACCCGGCAGCGGTCGAGGCCAAACGAGCGATTCTGCGCGGGTACACGGCGGGCTAGGAGGACGCCACCTACTGACTTTCAAAGCGTGGTGTCGGCAGGGACTGACGGCCCGTGATCCCTGCGGCATGCCAGTTGCATGAGGTATGCGCAAGGTGGCGGGCTGACCGACGAGCGGCGGGCCTTCCGCGAGAGGTTGAGGATGCAGGCGGCCGAGCGGTTCCAGCAGGGCGAGGAGAACACGGTCATTGCGCACGACCTGTGGGTGAGCGTCCGATCGGTACAGCGCTGGCGCAAGGCCTGGTCCCTGGGCGGGCCAGGACTCTGGTCTCCAGGGGGCCGGCGTCGTTACCGCTGCTCAGTGACGAACTGTTCGCCGTGCTGGAGCAGGAGCTGGCCAGGGGGCCAGTAGCGCACGGCTGTCCGGACCAGACCTGGATCCTGTCGCTGGTCATGACGCTCATCGGGCGTCGGTTCCACCAGAGCTACACCGTGCAAGGGGTTGCCGCCCTGCTCAAGCGGAATGGCTGGAGCTGTCAGGTACCCGCCGGCCAGGCGGTGGAGCGGGACGTCGCGGCGGTGGCTGGCTGGGTGAAGGAGACCTGGCCAAGCGTGGAAGGACCGTGGCGGCGCTCGGGGCCTGGCTCGTCTTCGAGGACGAGGCCGGCTTCTCGATGACGCCGCCGACCGCCCGCACCTGGGCCCGCCGCGGACGCGCTCCTGTCGTGCGCGTAACGGGAACGTTCCCGCCGCCGGTTATCCGTCGCCGCCCTTGCCTGCTACAAACCCGGCCACCGCTCCCGGCTGATCTACCGGCCCTGCCCGGACGCCCGGCCCGACGGGCGCAAAAGCTTCAGCGTAGTCGTCGAACCAGCCGCCTTCGGTGCGCTGTCTGAGGTGGCGCAGCGGGCCCAGGCAACTCCCCGAGCGCGGACGATACACATCACATCGCCAGAGCCCGGCCAGGGAATTGCAAGCAGGGTGGCTTAGCCTCGATCCACCGACGTGGCTCGAGAATGATCTTCTGCGGGGCTTGTGAGCTGGGTGTGGGGCGGTGGCCGTGGGTGGGCAGGGGGTATCCGCTGGTCTGCCCAGCTCTTCCACGAATGCGGCTCCGGTCGGGCCCTGGCGGGCGAGGTGGTCAGGAACGTCGGGCTGCTTCGGGTGGGCGGTGGACAGTGTCGAACAGGTGCGTCCAGGCGTGTTGCCAGGGCCAGTTGTCCGGTAGGTGCAGGGTGAGGCGCCGGGCGGAGCGGGCGATCCTGGCCGGGACACGGACGAGGTGGGTGCGCAAGGTGGCGGTGGTGGCCTTGGTGTGGAAGGCCGAGGTCAGGGCACCGGCGGCGCGGAGCAGGTTGTAGGCCATCGCCCACTGGATCAGCCAGGCTGCGTTGGCATGGAAGTGGCCCGAGGGCAGGTGGGCGAGGGCTCCGGCTTTGCTGTCGGCGATGACCTGCTCGACGACGGCGTGGTGGCGGTGTTCCCGCTCGGCCACGAGCGTCGGCGCGGGGTTGTCGGTGAAGAACGGGTGGTAACGCCAGACGGGGAACAACTCGCCCTGCTCACCGACGACGGCGGGTTTGGCCAGGTCACGGACCCGGCGCACGATGAGGCGGGCGGTGGCCTGCTCGCTCTTCTTCCGGCTCGCGAACGCGGTGTAGGCGGGTATCTCGGCGACCTGGGCATCGAAGATGAGCTCGCCGGTGTCGGGGTCGGGCACGGCGGTGGGGTAGGTGATCTGCTGCCATGCGGCTTCGTCGATGGCCAGGACGGCCCGTTTGACGGAAGGGTTCATGCCGCAGGTGACGGAGAAGTGAGCCCCGGCCCGGCGGCACGCGGCGATGACGCCGGCGTTGTAGAACTGCGAGTCCGCGCGCAGGATGCGCAGGCCGGTGCAGCCGGCCTCGACGGCGGTGGCCAGCGCCTGGCTGACAAGTTTCGGGGCGCCGCGGGAGTCTGCTGCCTTGCCGCGTCGCAGCCGCACGGTGGCGATCACCGGCCGGGAGGTGGGGGTGCAGATCGTGGCGAGCAGGGGGTGCAGGGTGCGGATGCCCTTGAACCGGCCGTACTCGGCGCCCTGCTTGGTACGGCCGTAGACCCGTTTGTGGGTGGAGTCGACATCGATGAATGCCTTCTCACCCGCGCCGGGCAGCAGCGGGGTGTGGGCTGCCAGTTGGGCCAGGAACCGGCGGTGCACGGCTTGGAGTTGGAGGGCGTGACCGTGGGTGAACGCGCGCAGGAACGTCCCCAGCGTGGACGGGGCACGCAGACCTCCGAACAGCAGGGGCATCGCGCCGTGCCGCAGGACGTCCAGGTCGTCGATGCTGTCCGCGCCCGCGACCATGCCGCCCACGATGCTGGTGACCTTCGCGTCCGCCGCCGCACCCGCGCCGTTCTTCGCTCCGGTCAGCTTCACCTTCTCGGTCACCAGCCGCGGCAGCCCGCACCGCTCGGCCAGCCGCATCACCGGGACCAGCCCGGCATACGCGACCAGATTCGTGTCATCGAACGCGGCGGACACCGCCGAAGCGGCATGGGAAGATTGCATCTCGCGGATGCACTCCAATTCTGTGGACATGGAACCCTAGGAAGTCCCATCGTCCCAGCTCAGAGGGCATCCGCGCCTTCATGTCCAAGCCCTGGACCGGCTATTGCCCGGCGGATCGAGGCTTAGCCTGCGCTGGTCCTGATCGGCACACCGTGCTCGTTGCGTTCGTAGGTGCGCCGGCTGTTCTTGTCGATCTTGCGGGCGACCTCGTCGGCGAGGTCGATGTCGTTCATCTCGGCGAGGGCCACCAGGTAGAGGAAGACGTCGGCCAGTTCCTCGCCGAAGTCGGGGAGGCCCTTGCGCCAGGCGGTGAAGGCTTCGCCGATCTCGGCGGTGAGGAGGCCGAACTCCAGGGGCACGTCGGTGGTGTTGAAGCCCTTGGCGGTCTTGTTCTCCCAGGCGAGTTTCTGGGCGAACTGGATGTCCATGGCTCCTCCGGCGGTGGGGCGGCGGGTGAGGTCGCAGCCTAGCGGGGTGCGGGTGGCCGAAGTGAGGGGGTCCGGGGAGATTCACTCTGCGGTGGGGCGGTCTGGGGTGCTGGTGTCGATGGTCAGGACGGGGGCGTAGTCGGCCAGGGTGTCGAAGACGCGGCGATAGGCGGTGATGAGGGCGGTGACGTCGTCCAGGCTGATGGCTTCGCCGTCGCGGGTGAGGAGCCGTTGGTGGACGACGGATGGTGGTGCGGTGAGGTGGACGAGCAGGCCGTCGCGGGCGATGACGGTTTCAGCGAGGTCGATGGCCTCGCTCCAGGTGATGCGGGAGCGGCCCCGGTGGAGGGGGCCGTAGACCAGTTCGCTGAGGAAGCAGCGGTCGAACAGGAGGCGGCCCTCCTGGGCCAGGATGGTTCGGTAGCGGTCGGCGAGGTCGAGGTGGTCCGGAGTTCGCGGGGAGTGCACCACGGTGAAGCCGTGGTGGGCGGACAGGCGTTGGGCCAGGGTGGTCTTGCCCACGCCGTCGCATCCTTCGAGGACCAGGGTCCGGTGGCCTGCGGCGATCTGTTCGACGCTCATGCCGACAGCCAGGCGGTGGCGGCCTCAGGGGTGTCGAGCCGGGTCTGGACGGCGTACTGGATCATGAGGTTCCGCCAGTTGGGCTCGCGCCCGGTGGCGTGGGTGTAGCCGGTGCGGGGTGCGTAGGCCGCGGTGGGTGTGCCGGAGCCGGACGCAGCGCCGATCAACAGCGCACCCCCAGGCGGCGTTTCCGGTCCGGAGACATCGACGATGAGCTGCCTAGCGCCCACAGCGGCTGTCAGGTCTGCCTGAGCCGCACGCACGGGTTCGGGTGCGGCGAAGCGCTGCGGCACGACGACCCTGCTGCCGACGGCGACGCATGCCCGCACAAGGTGGTCGATACCCCATGTGCCGTACGGGGACGGCTCGATGAAGGTCGTACGGCTGGCCGGGGGACGTGGTGTGCGCCGGGCGGGCGCTGGCAGGTCAAGCACGACCTCGACGGCGGCGTCGAGTACGGATGCCAGTTGTACGACGTTGCGTTCACGGAAAACGGTGAAGCGTGAGTCCGTCTCCTCCTGTGTCGCGATGCCCGGCACGCCGAGACGGGGGAACCTGATGACGTGAGTCGCCACCGCCTCGATCAATGGGTCGGGGAATGCGAGTCGTGGCCCGTCCTCCGTCAGCGAGTAGGTCTGGAAGTCGGTGGTCAGTACGACGATCGGGACGCCGGAGGCCCAGGCGTAGCCGATCTCCATGCAGACGCCGTCGTCCAGGCTGGGGCCGTGCAGGATGGCCAGCATGGCGTCGATCCGGTGGAGGCGTTCGCGGTCCAGGTCGAAGAGACGCCGTCCTTTGACGGTGGCGACCAGTTGCTCCTCGTCGGTGTCGCAGAAGGGCAGGAAGACGCGGTCCGGGCCGGTCTTGTCAGCCAGGCGCTCCGCAAGGCCGGCGGCAAGAGCGCGGTCGTGTGCAGCGAAGAGTCGGTGGGCGATGTAGTACACCGGGTGCTCCCAACGGACGGGTCAGGCGCGGCGGGGCGCCGGAATCGGCAGGGGCGGTGCTGTGACGTGCTCGGCGGCGGCGGACACCGCGCGGGTGAGGGACTGTTGAGCGGAGGCACCCCGGGCGCGTTGGGCCCGGTAGGTGCCGGCCAGCGTGTCGCCCGCTCCGGTGACGTCGCGGGCGGTACGGGCTGGCGGCTGGACCTCGGCGATCGTCTGCCCCGACTTGAGGACGCGCGCGGTACGAGGGCCGTCGGTGATCACGACTTCCCGCAGGCAGGTCACATCGACCAGGCCACGAAGAAGCTGGTACTCCGCTGCGTCGACGAAGACGGTGGAGGCGTCCGGCAGCCACGGGAGAGCCTCGCGGATCAGGGATGCGGCACTCGGCAGGTAGAAGTCGAGGCTGAAGTCGACGCGCCGCCTGGCCAGTTCGGCGAGCACCCTTCCTATGCCGAGCGGGCGGCGGCAGCACACGTGGTACATGTCGGCGGCGGACCGGGCCAGATGGGCGAGTGCGTGGTCGGTGAGTTCCTCGGCGACTCCGTAGTCCGCGGTGGCAGTGAGGAGTTCGCTGGCTACGCCGTAGGTGAGATCGAACGATGTCGTGGTGCCGGTGATGCAAGACGCCGCCGACCAGTCCAGCGCGGAGAACCCGTCCGCTTCAGGGAGGTGGCTGAGTTGGCTTCCCAGGACACAGACGGGGCCGGCCCGGATTCCTGCCCGTGCGGCGGCCAGGGCGAAGAGCAGCGCCGCTCCGCCGAGGCTCGTGCCGCCCCGGCCGTCGGGGTAGCGGGTGGTGTCGCAGGAGACGTTGCCGATCACGGCCAGCGTGGTCACGTTCCACGCTTCCGGTGCGGGCAGTCGACCATCGCCGTGCACACCGGCCGTCGGGTGCATAGCCGTGGGGACGGACCGTTGAGGTAGAGGCGCTTGAAGTAGATGAGGACGAGGTGGACCCACCACGTCGGCTCGACGCCGTCCGGCATGGTGACCGCGTATTCGTGCTCGGCCGCGAGCGCCCGGAAGTCGTCGGGACGTGCGTGGACCGCTGCTTCGAGGATGTGGCGGAACCTCTCATGGGCGACCGCCGAGTTCCCGGGCCAGCGACGACACCATGTGGATCTGAGCGGCCTTCGCGGCGCCGTACTGCGCCTGGGGGCCCGGCCGGGATCCGGAGATCGACGAGACCACCACCACGGACCCGCCACCCGACGCCCGCAGGTGGGGAGCCGCCGCCCCGATGAGCCGGGCGGCGTGTCCCGCGTTGAGCTCCCAGGTCGTCGACCAGTCCTGGTGCGTGGCCTCGCCGATGCCCCTGCCTCGGGCTCCGCCTGAGTTCGCGACCGCGCCGTCCAAGCCACCCAGTTCGTCGGCCGCTTGCGCCACGAAGGTCTCGACGGTGCCCGGTTCGACGACGTCAAGGACTCGGGTCACCAGCCGATGCCGCTCGGAAGGCTCAACGGCAGCCCGTAGCGCGTCAAGATGATCGGACGACCGGCCGCACGTCACGACACGGGCTCCCTCCGAGAGCAGCAGCCGCACAACCTGCTCCCCCAGGCCGCGAGAACCACCGGTGACAACCACCCGGCGGCCCTCAAAGCGACCGACCCGGCCGCCCGTTGCCCCGCCGTCGGCGATGTTGGCCATCACGTCCTCCTCACGCGCTTGCGCATCCCTGCATGTCTGATTACATCCCCTGTTGCCCCTACTGCGGACGAGGCCGACGCGGTTCCGTAGATGCTCTGCCCGCCGCAGGGACCAGAAGCGTTCACCGCCCCGGTCCGTGTGCCGGCGAACGGGGCGCTCCTCGCGAACGCTTCGTCGTCCAAGATCCGCCTCGCCTCCGGGCAAGGCGCCTCGCACCGAGAAACGAGTCGAGAGCCAGCGGCCGAACGCTCCTCTCCCGACCGGGAGGCACATCGTGTCCCAGGCACCAGCCCTGAGCAGCACCCTCACGTTGGCCGATACGCCCAACTCGGTTGCCTGGGCCCGGCGACACGTCGTGGACATGCTGCGGGGCTGGGGCGTGTGCTCCGAGGAGACCGTCGACACCGCCCGTCTCGTCGTATCCGAACTGGTCACCAACGCGGTCCGTCACCCGGGTACGGAGGTCGACCGACCGCTCTCCTGCTCCGACCTGGAGTCCGTCAGCACCGTCGCGTTGGTGCTTGAAGCCACCGACTCCATGGTGCGGATCTCGGTACGGGACCACGATCCGGCACCGCCGATGCTCAAGGAAGTCGGCGTCGAAGCGACCGGAGGACGAGGAATCTTCCTCGTTGCGCAGCTGAGCACGCGTTGGGGCCACTACCTCTGCCGACCGGGGCCGGACAAGGTCGTGTGGGCCGAGGTGCCGCTCGTGTCCGGGGGCACCGTCGCAGCCTCGCGCAGCAGCACGACGGATTGTCAGGAGGCCGACACGGCGGACACGGGCCTCTGCGACGACCCGCAGGCCGTCTCCAGCCGCCCCAGGACCAGCGGTGACCGCAGGCGCAGACGGCAACTCGACTGTTACGCCAGCTTCGGCATGCCTTAAAAGTAGCGAATCGCCAATGACCTGCACCTATCAAAGCAAGTCGGCTCCCGCAGGCCCGAGCACCCCTCCGCAGCAGGACGCGCTATTGAACGAAAGGCAGACGATGTTCCAGCACCGGCCTCCCTGCTCCAGCCCGGACCGATCCCGGGAGAAGACCACTCGGGTGGCCGCAGGCGGTTTCTCGGGATGCCGTATCACCGGGGCCTCCGGGGAAGCGGCATGAGCCCGCTGGAGCTGCACCCCACGGCCGGCCCCGGTGCCGTACATCGTCCGGTGGACTGCGGAGTGGAAGAGCAGCATGCCGGTGGTGTTGCGGCGGGACGGGAAGGGGATCCGGTACGCCGATGAGCGGGCCTTCGACCGTGACGAGCATGGTGTGTTGTGGGTGCGGACGCCGTCGCAGCCGGGGCGGGGGCGGCCGGAGTTCGGGAACGTCCACAGCCTCAGGCAGCGGCTGTGCATGAGTGAGCTGCGCTGTCAGGTGTGCGGCGGTCCAGCCGACCGCACAGCGGAAGGTGTGCTGTGGCTGGTCGACGCCATCCGGCACCAGTTGCGTCCTGGGGGTGAGCTCACCGGCCACCCGCCGGTGTTCCAACCCTGCGCCGAGCAGGCCGTCCTTGCCTGCCCCCACCTGCGTCCGGCGGTCGTCGCGCTGCGGGTGCGGTCCTTCGAGCCGTACGGCGTCAACGGCGCCCTGTACCAGGCCACGAAATCGGGACCGAGGGCCGTGGACGCTCAGGTGGTCCCCTTCGGCAGTCCGGTGATGCCCTGGGTGCGAGCCGGCCAACTCGTCATGGCGCTCAAGGACTTCGCCGTAATCAACCTGGATCCGGCGTCGAAGTAGACCGGGTCCGATCCTTCCTCATCCAGGAGTTCTCTCTATGACCACATCCGCCATGCCCCTGCGAGAGATCGGCCCGTCGCCGGAGTCTCCCAACTGCTGGGCCATCACCACGACGTCGGGCTACCCGGCTTCCGGCTACCTGCCCACGTGGGCGCAGGACGACCCGAGTCAAGACGGCGTCCCGCTGGAGCGCCTGCCCATCGCGCTAGCCGACATCCGGCACCAGGCCACCTTCGAGGGCCAGACCATGCAGATCTGGAACCCCGCTACCGACCGCGACGAAACCCAGACCGAGGAGACAGCCGTCCTGTGGGGCACGATCGACTGCCGCCCCTACGCCGGCGAACCCCAGGCACGAATGCCGGTGGTCAACGTCGCCGTCGTCAACGACTGCTGGATCACCGACCTCGACCCCGACGGCGTCACCGACCTGGCCGCACTCCTCCGCGCCCAGGCCGACCGGCTCGACCACGACATACGGCCCCGCCTCCTGGCAGCCCGCACCGACTGGGCCGAGCACCAGCCCAGCAGTTCCGCGGTGATCCTGGTCAATGGCGATGACGCGTCAGCTCAGAAACCGGCAAGGGTTGCCGGGGCCTGGTTCTCCTGAAAGTGCAGCAGTCGTAGTTCTTCGGTCCATGACGTTGTGGGCGCTGATGGCGGAGCAAGTGGCGAGCCGCCGGATGGGGACTTCCGCGCGTAAGTGTGCGGATCGCTCACGCAAGCCGTCCCGTACCCAGCCGCCCGGTAGCCATCGCCATGACTGGCACACGCAAAGGCCCAAGCCAGAAGCTTCTGACCTGGGCCTTTGCGATGGAGCCGCCTTCGGGATTCGAACCCGAGACCTACGCATTACGAGTGCGTTGCTCTGGCCAACTGAGCTAAGGCGGCTTGCTGCGGGATGGTGCGTGCCGTCCATCAGGATGGCGGCGGCAGCGGGGGAAAGTCTACAGGGTTCCGGGGGGTGGTCCGGACACCCCCCGGGAGGGGTGCCCGGGGCCCGCGGGATCAGGTGCAGGTCTTGTGGGCGGGCGGGACGGTGCCGCGCAGGAGGTAGGCGTTGACCGCGGAGTCGATGCACGAGGAGCCGCGGGCGTACGCGGTGTGGCCGTCGCCGTCGTAGGTGAGGAGGTGGCCGGAGGAGAGCTGGGAGGAGAGGGAGACGGCCCAGGCGTAGGGGGTCGCCGGGTCGCGGATGGTACCGACGACGAGGATCGGGCCCGCGCCCTTCGCGGTGATCTTCGCGGCGTGGCCCGTCGGCTTCACGGGCCAGTAGGCGCAGATCAGCGAGGACCAGGCGAGCGAGACGCCGAAGTGCGGGGACGCCTTGCGGAAGGCGGGCAGGGCCTTCTCCACGTCGGCCGGGGAGCGCAGGGCCGGAGGCAGGTCGAGGCAGTTGACGGCGGCGTTGGCGTACATGAGGTTGCTGTACTTGCCGGTGTCGTCGCGCTCGTAGTAGCTGTCGGAGAGCTTCAGGAGCGGGCCCCCGTCGCCCTTCTCGGCGGCGGCGAGGGCGGTGCGCAGGCCGGGCCAGGCGGACTGGTCGTACATCGCCGCGATGACGCCGGTGGTGCCGAGGGCCTCGGTGAGCTTGCGGGGGGTGCCGGTGGACAGCGGGTGGGCGTCCAGTGACGTGAAGAGGGCGTCGAGGCGGGTGCCGGCGGCGGAGACGGAGCTGGTGCCGAGCGGGCAGTCGGAGCGCTTGACGCAGTCCTTGGCGAAGGCGGAGAAGGCGACCTCGAAGCCGCCGGCCTGGGCGCGGCTGCTTTCGAGGGCGTTGACGGAGGGGTCCATCGCGCCGTCGAGGACGAGGCGCCCGACCCGCTGCGGGAAGAGCCCGGCGTAGGTGGCGCCGAGGAAGGTGCCGTAGGACTTGCCGACGTAGTTGAGCTTCGGGTCGCCGAGCAGGGCGCGCAGGACGTCCATGTCGCGGGCGGAGTCGACGGTGGAGACGTGGCGGAGGAGCTTGGCGGAGCGCTTGTCGCAGCCGGCGTCGAAGGTGCGGTCGGCCCGGACGAGGGCGTTGATCTCGGCCTGGTTGTCGGGGGTGGTGTCGATGGCCGTGTAGGCGTCCATCTGCTTGTCGGTGGCGCACTCGACGGGCTCGCTGCGGTCGACGCCGCGCGGGTCGACGGCGACCATGTCGTACGCCGAGGTGACGGCCGCGGGGTAGCCGAGGGCCGCGTACTGGAGGTAGTCGATCGCGGAGCCGCCGGGGCCGCCGGGGTTGACCAGGAGGGAGCCGAGCTTCTTGCCGGAGCCGGTGGCCTTCTTCCGGGCGACGGTGAGGGTGAGGTCGTCGGACTTCTGCGGGTGGGCGTAGTCCAGTGGGACCTTCATGCTCGTGCAGTCGAAGCCGGGGACCCCGCAGTCGCCCTGCCAGTCGAGCTTCTGCCGGTAGTACGGCGTGAGGTCGGCGGCGGGAGCAGATGTCGCGGGGGCGGCGGGGACCCGGGAGGACGCCGCCGCCTTGTGGCCGCTCCCCCCGGAGGTGCAGGCGGTCAGCAGCAGCCCGGCCATCGTGATCACGACGACCGGGACGCGGAGCAGGCGCGTGGAGTGCATCGGCGACTCGGGTCCTCCCGTCGGGTGACTGCGAGCGTATCCGGCGCCGGGCTCCGGCGATCGTCGATCGTGTCGCCTTTTGAGTGATTTACGGAGCTACGGGTGCCTGAGAGCAGGGGTGGTCGGAGTGGCTGGGGCGGTCGGGGGTGCCTGCCGGTGCGCGGAGGCCGGGTGCGACGGGACGGGGCGGGCCGGGTGCACGCCGGACGGGTGCGGACGGGCAGGGGCCGGGTGGGCCCGGGGCGTGCGCGGCGGGTGCGGACGGACAGGGGCGGACCGCGGCGGGCTCGTACGCGCCGCCGGGGTCGTGTGCCGGGGGCGGGCGGGGGCGGGGTGCGGAGGATTGGGGTGGGAGGTGTGCGCGCCGGGCGTGGCGCGCGGATGGGTGGTGGCGCGCGGGCGGGAGGGGCTTCCGCCGTGGGGCTTGGCGTGCGGGCGGGACGGACTGCCGCCGTGGGGTGTGCCGGGCGAGGGGGCGGCGGTCGGGGGACCCAGCCGGGCAGGACCGTCGAGCTTCTCGGTGAGGTAGGAGTCGACCAGCCCCAGCAGGTCCCGCCGCTTGGCGACGCCGTCGATCAACCGCACCTGGTCGCCGACCGGGCGCAGCGAGGTCCGCAGCCTGAGGGCGGAGGCCCGGGCGGCGGTCTCGCCGGAGGCGGCGGCCAGCAGCAGGGCGGGGTAGGGGCCGGCGGGCGGCGGAAGCGGCGGGTAGCGGCCGGAGACCCCGGCGCCGGCCCGGTAGCGGTCCGGGTGGGCGAGCGCCTCGTGGACCGCGCACGGCGCCTGCGGGCCGATGCCGACCACCGCGTGGGCCGCGCGGGCGGTGAGCGCGCGGTAGCGGCGGGAGACCTCGGCGAGCACGGCGGACTGGTCGGGGCCGCAGGAGGGCGGGCTGACCAGGAGGAAGGAGTCGGCGAGGCCGCGGTCGGCCTGGCGGGCGAAGGCGGGGTAGAGGTCGGGGTCGTCGGCGGCGGCGTGCACGAGCACCACCGGGTAGGAGAGGCCGGCGGCGCGCGCGGAGTCGTACCGAGGGGGGAGCCACACGCGGGTGCCGTCGCGCAGCACCTGGAGGAGGCCGCCGGCGGGGTGGCCGAGGGTGCGGACCTCCGGTGGCGGGGGCGCGGGCTCGGGGGTGCGGGCGGGCGGGGACGGGACCGGCTCGGGCAGCGTGGCGGCCACCCGCTTGGCGGGGGCGGCGGCGGCCGGGGCGCGGGCGGCGGGGCCGTGCAGGACGGGGACGGCCAGGAGGGCGGCGAGCAGGGCGACGCCCCCGGAGGCGCCGGCCCGCAGCAGGGTGCCGCGGCGGTCGACGGGCAGCTCGTACGCCCGTCCCAGACGCTCGCGGTGCCAGTGCCGGACCGCGCGCAGCGCGAGGACGACGGCCACGCCGACGGCCAGGAGCAGCAGGGCGGTCAGTACGGCATGTACGGCATCCGCGGCATCGGTCACGACGTGGGCCCCCTCGGGACGGCTGCGGCCCCGCGGGGACAGGGCGAACGGCGGGGCGCTGCCTCACCTTGCATCGGGGCGCGGCCGACGGCCGGGAGATGGTGCGGTCGGGGGCGCCTCGATCACCCGAAGGAAGCACAGCGGGGGGCGGGGGCCGCGGACCCGGGCGTCACCCCGCGCGCAGGGCCAGCGTCATGGCCTCGACGGCCAGCAGCGGGGCGACGTTGCGGTCCAGGGCGTCGCGGCAGGCGAGGACCGCCTCGATGCGGCGCAGGCTGTGCTCCGGGCGGGAGGAGGCGGCGATCCGCTCGATGCCGTCGAGGGCCTCGGTGTTGGCCACGCGGTCGGGGGAACCGCCGAACTGGAGGGTGAGGACGTCGCGGTAGAAGCCGGCCAGGTCGGTCAGGGCGAGGTCGAGGGTGTCGCGCTGGGTGCGGGTGGAGCGGCGCTTCTGCCGGTCGGCGAGCTCCTTCATGGCGCCGGCGGTGCCCCGGGGCATCCGGCCGCCCGTGCCGGCGGCGGCGCCGAGGGCCGCACGGAGCTCCTCCGTCTCCTTCGCGTCGACCTCCTCCGCGACCGCCTTCGCGTCCTCCGCGGCCGCGTCGACCAGTTCCTGGGCCGCGCGCAGGCAGCCGCCGATGTCGGCGACGCGCAGGGGCACCCGCAGGACGTCGGCGCGGCGGGAGCGGGTTTGCTCGTCCATGGCCAGGCGGCGGGCCCGGCCGATGTGGCCCTGCGCGACACGGGCGACGCGGGCGGCCAGTTCGGGCTCGACGCCGTCGCGGCGGGTCAGCACGTCGGCGACCGCCTCCGCGGAGGGAGTGCGCAGGGTGAGCAGGCGGCAGCGGGAGCGGATGGTCGGCAGGGCGTCCTCGACGGAGGGGGCGCACAGCAGCCACACCGTGCGGGGCGCGGGCTCCTCGATCGCCTTCAGCAGGACGTTCGCGGCGCCTTCCGTCAGGCGGTCGGCGTCCTCCAGGAGGATCACCTGCCAGCGGCCGCCCGCCGGGGAGAGGTTGGCGCGGCGGACCAGCTCGCGGGTCTCCTTCACGCCGATGGTGAGGCCGTCGGTGCGGACGGTCTCCACGTCGGCGTGGGTGCCGATGAGGGTGGTGTGGCAGCCGTCGCAGAAGCCGCAGCCGGGGGCGGCGCCGAGTGCGCGGTCCGGGCTCGTGCACTGGAGGGCTGCCGCGAAGGAGCGGGCGGCGGTGGAGCGGCCCGAGCCCGGGGGGCCCGTGAGGAGCCAGGCATGGGTCATCCGGGAGCGTTGGGCTCCGCTGGAAGAGGGTGTGTCCGCCGGTGCGGCTTTTCCGTCTCCGGATGGAGGGGTTTTCGCGGGTGCGGCTTTTCCGGTTCCGGACTCGGCTGTGACCAGGGCGTCGGCGTCCCTCGCTGCCGTTTCCAGCTCCGCCACGACCCGTGGTTGGCCCACCACCTCGTCCCACACCGCCATGCGGCTCACCCTACCCGGGGGCGCTGACACCGTGGCCCGCCTCCTCCGCGGGGTGCGGCTCCCTCCGGGGGTTCTCCCCCACCCGCCCGCCTGCTTCTGCTCTTCCGCGGAGTGCGGGTCTCTCGTGGGTGGGTCGGTGCCGCCCCGGGGGTACCTCCTCGGCCGGCGAACGTTCCCGTCTCGTTGACACCTGATCGCCGGTGTTGCGTTCGCCGGCCTGCGGGGGCACCCCCGCGCCGTCCCCTCCGGCATCGTCGGCGGCCGCGGGAAGGTGGGGGGGTTCAGGGGTCTTCCGGGCGACCCTGCCTACGAAGCCCACCCGGGAAGGCCTCGTACCCCCGCACTTCCGTCAGGCACCGACCCACCCACCAGAGACCCGCACCCTGCGGAAGAGCAGAAGCGGGCGGGTGGGAGGAAACCCCGGAGGGACGGCAAGCGACCTCAGAGGGCCAGCCGCTGAACCCCCCGGTAAACGGCCCGCTGCTCAGGCGCGTCCTCCCCCGTCCAGCAGGACCCGCGCCGGGCCAGCAACCGCCGCAACCAGAGCTCGGTCGCCACGATCTGCGCGAGCCCTTCGAGGGAGAGATCGCCGACAACCGCCCCGCCGGAGGAAGCGGGGGAGCCGGCGGCGCGCAGGGCCGTCCGCACGACACGCGCGTCAACGAGCCCCGCATCGGCGAGAAGCGGCGCGTCGAAGAGGTCGAGGACGGGATCGAGGGCGGCCCGCAGCCCGACGGAGGCGGCCGCCGCGGAGGCGGACGCGGAGGACCCGCCGCCCCACCCGGGCGGGAGTTCGCGCACACCCGCGCCTTCGAGGACGACGCGAAGGACCTCGGCCCGGGCGCCGGGCCGGACCCGGAGGGCGCCGGGCAGCGCCCGGCAGGCGCGGACGACCTGGTTGTCGAGGAAGGGCGCGTGCAGGCGCTGACTGGGCACGGCCGCGGCCTGCTCGAGGACGCGGTAGTCCGCCGCGTGCCGGGCGAGCGCGGCCGACGCCCGCCGCTCGCCGGGCCGTTCCAGCGGCCAGGGCCGCCGCGCGGCGTCCTGGAGCCGGCCGGAGATCTCGGCGAGCGCCTCACCGGTGAGCCAGCGGGCGGCGGGCCCGGGCCGGGCCCAGGCCATCGCGGCGAGGGAGGCGGACAGGGCGCCGCCCGCGCCGGTCCCGGAGACGCCGGCGTCGCGCCGCAGGAGCGCGGTGGCGGCGTCCTCGACGCCTTGGCGGTAGGGGGTGCGGGCCAGCCGTCGGGCGGCCCGGTAGACGGTGACGGGCACGGTGAACGCGGTGAGCGGCGCGGCCAGCACGCCGCCGCCCCCGCCGTCGGCCCGGGTCAACGCGGCGACCGGGCGCACCAGATGACGCCGGCGGCGGTCCATCAGGAGGTCGGCCAGCCGGGCCGGGTGCGCGTCGAGGACCTGCCGGGCGCCGTATCCGATGAGGTGGTCGGCGCCGCCCCCGGCGAGCCGCCGCCGGTGGCGCTCGGCGGTGACGAGGCTGGGCCCGGGCTCGTCGGTGAGGATGCCGAGCCCGCCGGAGACGAGGTCGGCGAAGGGCAGCGCCTCGGGCCCGCCGGGCACCACGATGTGCCGCAGCCGGGGGTCGGCGGCCATCGCGCCGGCCCGCTGGAGTTCGGCCTCGTGCGCGTCGGCGGCGCCGAGTTCACCGACGAGGTCGTTGAAGGTGACGGCGAGCAGCCGTTCGCCGGCCAGGGAGCCGGGGGCGCCGGGCAGCGTGCCGGGCATGCCCGGCAGGCCGGCGGCGAGCAGCGCGAGGGTGGCGGAGGCGCTGCCCCCGGAGAGGTCGGCGCCGATGCCGGGCGCGGGGGTGCCGTCCCCGGCGCCGTCGGGGACGAACCGGGGCTGGGCCAGCCGGGTGCGCACCGCTTCGACGAGCGCGTCGCGGACGCCCTCGACGGCGGCCCGCGCGTCGGCGGCGCTGGCCGGCTGGTGGCCGACGGCCAGGGACGCGACCGGCTCGTAGCCGCTGACCTCGGGCGCCCCGTCGCGCAGGATCAGCGCGTGCCCGGGCGGCACCCGGCGCACGCCCAGGTACGGGGTGCCGTCCATCAATGCCTCGGGCGCGTCGGGGCAGGCCAGGGTGGCGGCGAGGTGGGTGACGTCGAGTCCGGCCTCGATCAGGTCGGCCAGCGGCAGCGCGGCCGTGGCGTAGGCGGTGCCGCCGGACCAGCGGGTGTGGAAGACCGGGCGGGCGCCGGCGAGGTCGCCCAGGACCGTGATGCGGCGGCCGAGTTGGAGGACGGCGGTGTAACTGCCCGGCCAGGCGGTGACGTGGCGCAGCGCGCCGCCGCGGGCCGCGACCAGGCCGAGCCTCAACTCCGCGTCGGTGGCGCCGCAGCGGCCGAGCACGGCCAGCCGGGCCACCCCGCCCATCGGGCCGCCGCCGTTCAACGGCCGCTGCCCGTAAGGCTGTCGGCCGTAGGGGCGGTCGTAGGCGGCGCCTTGGGGATAGGGGCCGGAGCCGCCGCCGTCCGACGCCGGGCCGAACCCGTCACCGTACGAACCGCTGCCCCAGGAGCCGCCGTTGTACGAACCGCCGTGCTGCGCACCGCCGTTGGCCCCCGGGGCGGCGTAGACCACGCGGATCTCGTCGGGCCGCCAGTCCCCCACCGCCCACAGCGGATCGGGGTCGCCCCACAGGAGTTGGGCGCCGACCGGCCGCAGGGTCCCGGCCCTGGCGCCGGTCAACGGACCAGCGGTGGCTCTGCTCCACCCCACCAACCACCGCATCGTCGCCTCCACGGGCTGTGGACGGGCAGCCGGTGCGGGTCCGGTCCGCCGCCGCGGCAGGCACCCGCCCGGCCGCCACGTCGGACGTCCGAAAGACCATGCTGCCACGTGGAAGCGCGCAAAGAGGCGCACGGGTGCACGAAGGGGCACCGGGTCGCGCGCGCCGGGCTCACGCGGGAGGGCCCGCGCGGGGCCCGGTCCGGGGCCGGAGGGCGCGTCGGACGAAACGTCGGATTCGCGCCAAAGTCTGCGGCACATGCCGCAGTTGATATGCCGCGGCGATACGACCGAAGGGCCCCGGGACGGTCGGGAACGGTCACGGAACGTCCCCGCCGCCGTGATCGCGTCCAGCAACGGGCATGATGGATCAGGGCAGTTCGACCGCGGTCGGTCGGGGGCCCGGGGAGCGCGAGCGCGCCCCCCGGACCGCTCCGCCACCCGCGGGGATTGTGGCAGCGGAACCCCCTGGCCCGTTCAGCCCCGTCATAGCCGCCTGCCGGGGCCACGGGCCGACCCACCGCCCCATGCAAGCGCCGCGGCCCGGACCGGCACAGAGCGCACGGACGGGCGCACGGCCACATGTACCGGGAGCACACACCGGATCGCACGTCCGTCGACGTACCGCCCCCGACTGTGGGACCGTAGGTTTCCGGCCATCCGGCACAAGGCTCTTAACGGTCGGGATGCGGCGAACTACGCTGGGTGTACCCGGTTCGCACACCTACGCGCGGCTCGGGTGTCCGGCCCATGCACCGCACCGGCCGCGCGGCGGCTCCGGCGGTGGCTGAATCGGACTCCAGGGGAGGGCGACCCCCGCACCCCATGTCATGACCAGGCCGCGTCGGCCTGCCCCCAGCGGCATCACGAGGTGAACCGCAGTGAACAGAGAACACCGCGGGCCGAACGAGAAACTCGGCACCCTTCTCGCCATGGCGGGCATCAGCAACGCCGGACTCGCCCGGAGGGTCAACGACCTTGGCGCGCAACGTGGTCTGACGCTGCGTTATGACAAGACCTCGGTGGCCCGCTGGGTCACCAAGGGCATGGTCCCGCAGGGCGCCGCGCCCCACCTGATAGCCGCCGCGATCGGCAGCAAGCTCGGCCGCCCGGTGCCGCTGCACGAGATAGGGCTGGCCGACGCCGACCCCGCCCCCGAGGTCGGCCTGGCCTTCCCGCGGGACGTCGGGGAGGCGGTGAAATCGGCCACCGACCTGTGGCGGCTGGATCTTGCCGGGCGCCGCGGCCCGGGCGGCGGGGGCATCTGGCAGAGCTTGGCCGGATCTTTCGCAGTGAGCGCTTACGTGACGCCGGCCTCGCGCTGGCTGATCACCCCGGCCGACGCCACCGTCGCACGGGACGCCCCCGCCCCGGGCACGGCGCACGTGGGGCACACCGATGTCTCCAAGCTGCGCGAGGCCGCCGAGGACGCCCGCCGCTGGGACTCCAAGTACGGGGGCGGCGACTGGCGTTCGGGCATGGTCCCGGAGTGCCTGCGGGTCGAGGCGGCGCCGCTGCTGCTCGGCTCCTACAGCGACGACGTGGGCCGCGCGCTGTTCGGCGCGACCTCCGAACTCACCCGCCTGGCCGGGTGGATGGCCTTCGACACCGGCCAACAGGAGGCCGCCCAGCGCTACTACATCCAGGCGCTGCGGCTGGCCCGGGCCGCCGCCGACGTGCCGCTCGGCGGCTACGTGCTGGCGTCGATGTCGCTCCAGGCCACGTACCGCAACTTCTCCGACGAGGGCGTGGACCTCGCGCAGGCCGCCATCGAGCGCAACCGCAGCCTGGCCACCTCGCGCACCATGAGCTTCTTCCACCTGGTCGAGGCCCGCGCGCACGCCAAGGCCGGCGAGGCCGCGGCCTGCGGGGCCTCGCTCGCCGCCGCCGAGGCGCTGCTGGAGCGGTCCCGCGAAGGCGACACCGACCCCAGCTGGCTCGGGTTCTACTCCTACGACCGGCTCGCCGCCGACGCCGCCGAGTGCTACCGCGACCTGCGGCTGCCGCGGCAGGTGCAGCGCTTCACCGAGCAGGCGCTGGCCCGGCCCACCGAGGAGTTCGTCCGCTCGCACGGGCTGCGGCTGGTGGTCTCCGCCGTCGCCGAGCTGGAGTCGGGCAACCTCGACGCGTGCTGCGCGGCCGGGCTCAAGGCGGTCGAGGTGGCCGGGCGGATCTCCTCGGCCCGCACCACCGAGTACGTCCGCGACCTGCTGCACCGCCTGGAGCCGTACAACGACGACCCCAAGGTGCTGGACCTGCGCGAACGCGCGCGACCCCTGCTGGCGGCCCCGGCGTGACATAGTGGGCGCGCCCCGGGCGGGAGGGCCCGGGCGCGGCCCACCCGGGCAGACCGGCCCGGAGGACCGGGCGCACCCCGAGCACGAGGAGGCTGGTCCTTTGGTCCCCGCGGCCCCCTTGAGCCCCCTGGCCCCCTTGATTCCCGCACAGGACGTCGTGGTGATCGGGGCGGGCATCGTCGGCCTGTCCACGGCCTACGCGATCGTCCGGCAGGCGCCGCACGCGTCGGTCACCGTGCTCGAGAAGGAGCCGGGCCCGGCCCGCCACCAGACCGGGCGCAACAGCGGCGTCATCCACAGCGGCATCTACTACCGTCCGGGCTCCCTGAAGGCCCGCTACGCCCTCGCCGGCGCCGCGGAGACCCCGGAGTTCTGCGCCGCGCACGGGGTCCCGTACGCGGTCACCGGCAAATTGATCGTCGCCACCGGACAGGCCGAACTGCCGCGGCTGCACGCCCTGGCCCAGCGCGGCCGCGAACACGGCCTGGCCATCACGGAGTTGGGGCCGGCCCAGATCGCCGAGCGGGAGCCGCACGTGGCCGGGCTCGCCGCGATCCACGTCGGCTCGACCGGGGTGTGCGACTTCCCTGCCCTGGCCCGGGTGCTGGCCGAGCTGGTCACCGAGGCGGGCGGGCGGATCCGCTACGGCCGCGCGGTCACGGCGGTGACGCGTGACGACTCGGGCCCCGTGGTCCGTACCCGGGCGGCCGGCAGCGCGGCGGGCACGGAGGAGCTGCGCACGCGCGTCCTGGTCAACTGCGCCGGCCTGCACAGCGACCGGATCGCCCGGCTGTCCGGCCACGACCCGGGCATGCGGATCATCCCCTTCCGCGGGGAGTTCTACGAGTTGGCTGCGGCGCGCGCCGACCTCGTGCGCGGGCTGGTCTACCCAGTGCCCGACCCGGCCTTCCCGTTCCTGGGCGTCCACCTCACCCGGGACGTGCACGGCTCGGTGCACCTCGGCCCCAACGCCGTGCCCGCGCTCGCCCGCGAGGGCTACCGGCGGCGCACCGTACGGCCGCGCGACCTCGCGGGCATCGCCGCGTTCCCCGGCACCTGGCGGATCGCCGCCCGGCACTGGCGGCAGGAGGCCGGCGAGATCCGCCGCTCGCTGTCCCGCCGGGCCTTCACCGCCGACGCGCGGCGGCTGCTGCCGGAGCTGCGGCCGGAGGACCTGAGGCCGGCGCCCGCCGGGGTACGGGCCCAGGCGGTCCTGCCGGACGGGACGCTCATCGACGACTTCCTGTTCGCGGGCGAGGGGCCGTTCGTGCACGTGCTGAACGCGCCCTCGCCGGCGGCGACGGCGGCGCTGCCGATCGGGCGGGAGATCGCGCGGCGTGCGCTGGAGGCGTTGGAGACGGGGTGAGGCCCCGGAGCGGGCTTCGCGGGACGGGCGGGCGGCGCGGGCTGCGCGTACGTGCCGACGCGTACGTGCCGACGCGGGCGGGGCTCGGGCCCGTCCGTGAGCCCCCGCGGGCCGCGCCGCCGTCCTGCCGTTCTCCCGCGGCCCTCCTGCCGCCGCTGCGGTTGTCCACAGCCCCTGCGCGGCCCTCGGCGGCGCACGCGGGCGGCGCCGTAGAATCGGGGGCACTGTGTCGACTCCATCTGCCACCTCCGTGAAGTTCCCCTCGGGCCCCGCCCCCGACCCGGCCGGGTCGCGTGCCGAGCACCGCATCCGTTCGTTCCACGCGCGGCGCGGGCGGATCACCCAGGCCCAGGCGGCGGCGATCGACCGGCACTGGGCGACGTGGGGGGTGGAGCTGGACGGCACGCCGCTGGACCTGGCGGCGCTGTTCGGCCCGGCCGAGCCGCCGGTGGTCGTGGAGATCGGCTTCGGGATGGGCGACGCGACCGCGCGGATGGCCGCCGCCGACCCGTCGACCGGCATCCTCGCGGTGGACGTGCACACGCCCGGCCAGGGCAACCTGCTCGCGCTCGCCGACCGGGAGGGCCTGACGAACGTCCGGGTGGCCAACGGCGACGCGATCGTCCTGCTGCGGGACATGCTGGCGCCGGCCTCGCTGGACGGCCTACGGGTCTACTTCCCCGATCCCTGGCCCAAGGCCAAGCACCACAAGCGGCGGCTGGTGCAGCCGGAGTTCATGGCGTTGGTCACACCGCTGCTGCGGCCGGGCGCGGTGGTGCACCTCGCCACCGACTGGGAGCCGTACGCCGAACAGATGCTCGACGTGCTGACGGCGGCGCCGGGCCTGGCGAACACGTGCGGTGCGGGTTTCGCGCCCCGGCCGGACTTCCGTCCGATGACGAAGTTCGAGCGGCAGGGGCTGGCGAAGGGGCACGTGGTGCGCGACCTGCTGTTCGTGCGGGTCTGAGGGGCGCGGGGGCGGGTTCCCTTCGGCCCGGGGCGAGTGTCCCGGCGGCGGGGGCGGGCGGCCGGCGCGTGGGCCGTGGCGTCACCCTCGACCGTCTTCGGTCCGTCCCCCGGACAGGAACAGGGCCCCTGCCCTCGCGCGGTGCGCCCCGGCACCCGTACTGTCTACAGGTGTCCACGCACATGCACCCGTTCCCGCCCGATTCGCCTGCCGACGGCGCCGCGACGCCCGAGCCGGCCGCGGTGCACTATGCGCCCCGGCGGCCGTTCTGGGAGAGCCGCGCGGTGCGGACCGGGGCGCTGTTCACCGCACTCGCCGTCTGCGGTGTGATCATCCTCGCGGTGGTGCGCCAGCACATAGGGACCGAGCCGTTCGCGGTCGGGCTGGTGCTGGCGGTCGTGCCGGTGCCCCTGATCGCGTGGGCGTACCTGTGGCTGGACCACGTGCGGCCCAGCCCCTGGCAGAACCTCGTCTTCGCCTTCTCCTGGGGCGCCTGCGCGGCCACGCTCGTCGCGATCTTCGCCAACGAGTACGGGGCCAAGCTGCTCGCCTCGACCTTCGCCGCGACCCCCACGCAGTCCGACCAGTGGGGCGCCACGTTCGTCGCGCCGCTGGTCGAGGAGACCGCCAAGGGCACGGCGGTGCTGCTGCTCTTCCTCTTCCGGCGGCGCACCTTCGGCTCGATCGTGGACGGCCTCGTGTTCAGCGGGCTGACCGCGACCGGCTTCGCGTTCACCGAGAACATCCTCTACCTCGGCAGCGCGTTCAGCGAGGACAAGGCGCTGGGCACCGACGGGGTCTCCACCACGTTCGCGACCTTCGTCGTCCGGGTGGTGATGACGCCCTTCGCGCACCCCCTTTTCACGTCCATGACCGGCATCGGCTTCGCGCTCGCCGCGACCCTGCGGCCCGGCCGTCGTTGGCGCTGGCGCTGGACGCCGCCGGTGGCCGGCTGGCTGCTCGCGATGGTGCTGCACGGCACGTGGAACGGCACCGCGCAACTGTCCCCCGTGGGGTTCCTGACGGTCTACTCCGTCGTGATGGTCCCCGCCTTCGGGCTGGTGCTGTGGCTCGCCTTCTGGGCCCGCTCCAACGAACTGCGCACCATCCGGAACCAGTTGCCCATGTACGCGGCCGCGGGCTGGCTGCCGCCCGGCGAGGCGTACGCGCTCGCCTCGATGCGGATCCGGGGCGAGGCGCGGCGCGAGGCCCGGCGACTCCAGGGCGAGGCCGCGGGCCGGGCCGTCCGCGACTACATCTCCTTCGCGACCCACCTCGCCTTCCTGCGCGCCGCCGCCACGCGGGGTGCGCCCGAGGCCGATTTCGCCGCCCGCGAGGGGGAGTTGCTCGCGCACCTCTGGCACCGCAAGGCCTGGGCCCAGCCCGCGCTTGCCCGCGCCGCCCTCCCCGAGAGCCTCCCCCGCTTCTGGCCCTCCCAACTCGCCCCGTACCCGGGCCCGTTCCCCCACGTCCCCCCACGGTGGGGCGGAAGCGCCCCGACTCCGGGTTACGCGCCCCCGCCCTACCCGGGTACGGGGTACGCGGCCCCGGGCCTTACGGGTACGGGGTACGCCGTCCCGGGACAGGTACCGCCTCCCGGCCTGATCCCGAACGCGGCCGGCGGCCCGTACGGCCCCACCGCGGCCCCCGAGCCCACCCCGCCCCGGGACCCCTCCACCCCCTTCGCCCCACCACCCCCGGCGCCGAAGCACCGCTGACTGTCACGACCCGGAGGTCGGGATCGTGTAGGACAATGAGGACATGGACTACGAGCGCATCCGTGCGGTCGCCGAGGAGCTCGCCAAGCACACGCCCGACACCGTCCGTGGCTATGAGATCAGCGGCGACGAGATCGTCCTGAGGATGCCACCGCCGAGGCCCC
This sequence comes from uncultured Actinomycetota bacterium, assembly GCA_963756705.1. Taxonomy (GTDB): domain Bacteria; phylum Actinomycetota; class Actinomycetes; order Streptomycetales; family Streptomycetaceae; genus Actinacidiphila. Next base: position 1,311,990 of record CAVWOS010000016.1, read on the forward strand.
ACGAGCGCAACGCCCTTCGCATCCGCCAGCAACTTGACCGACAACTCGATCCGTCTCTTGTCGCCCACACCGGTGGAGAGGTCGAGGACGCTTCGCTGGGTAGGTTGCGCCGACCCGACGTGATCGTGGTCCCGAACGAGGTCTTCGACGAAGACACGATGGACCCCTTTCACCCGGAGGATCTCCCTCTGGTCGTGGAGATCGTCTCCCCTTCCAACCACTCCAACGACTACATCGAGAAGGTCCGCGACTACTCGGTCATGGGCATCGAGCATTACCTCCTGGTCGACCCCCGTAAGGGCACCCTCACCGCCTTCTCCGACCCGGGCTCCGGCCCCGACGGCCCGCGCTACCGCGCCCAGCACGACTACGCCTTCGGCGACACCGTGACCGTCGGCCCCTGGAACCTCTCCACTGCGGACCTGCGCCCGTACCCAACGACGTCCTGAGCGACCTACGGCAGACCTCGGCGAAACGCACACCGCCGGCCACGTGCGGGTGGGTCGGGACACCCATGTCACAAACCGGCGCGGCAGCCCGTCTTACGTATGCCGGGTCCCCCACGTGTCGGCGGCCCGGCCCCCAGCCATCGCTGTCGAACCGCCGGGAGCACGCCCGATGTCCGCCTACGTCTCCACCACCGCCGCCGCCCCCACGGCGGTCCCGCCAACCGCTGCCGCACTCCCCACGGCCCCGGCCGACTCTCGCCCCACCGACGCAGACACCTCCCCGTCGTGGTTCCTCTTCCTCGCCGCAGCCGCCACCGCCCACACCGAGCTCAAGGCGGTACACCGCGACACCTGATCGAGGCTCCCCACGTGCTGGCACCCCCGCACTCAGGGCCGCACATTCGGTGACTGTCCGCGCCTACTGGTAGACATACAGCTCGACTTATGCAGGCCAGGGGGCTGGTTCCGTGACCGACGTAACGCCAGGCGAGGACGGGTTTGCGGCGCCTGTCGCCGGACTCTATGAGGAGCTGATCACTCAGCGGCTCGCCAACCAGATAGCACAACTCGATGGTTCGCGACTGCGCGCGATCGACGAACTCGTCGGCAAGGAATCCACTCCGTATGTGCTGGCCCGGCACATCGGCACCACCGTACGACGCGTGTTGCAGGGGCTCACCCCGGCTGAGCAAGTGCTCGCCACCAACCAGATTCTCACCGCTGTAAGCACCATTGACGGGGCCGAGCAGTGGATCAGCCTGGTGGCGGACGGCCCGCGTCGGCTCATGGCGGTCGCCGAACAACAGGCACCGGGTGTCTACGAGATTCACCGACCGGCGACACCTCTCTCCGACGCAGCGCTCCTCACGAACTCACCTGAAGAGCCGAGCCTTGGGTTCGAACTTCGGGCAGAGCTTGCTACGGCCGACCGAATCGACTTGCTCTGCGCCTTCGTCAAGTGGCACGGCCTGCGTGTCCTGGAGCAGTCCCTCACGGCAGCCCGCGAGCGCGAGGTGCCCATCCGAGTGATCACCACGACCTACATGGGCGCCACCGAAAGGCGGGCGTTGGACAGGCTTGTCCGCGAGTTCGGCGCACAAGTGAAGATCAACTACGAGACTCGATCTACTCGCCTTCACGCGAAAGCATGGCTTTTCCGGCGCGAGACCGGATACAACACGGCCTACGTCGGTAGTTCGAACCTCTCCAGAACGGCGCTGCTCGACGGCCTGGAGTGGAACGTGCGGTTGTCATCGATAGCGACGCCTGACGTGATGCGGAAGTTCGAGGCAACCTTCGACTCGTACTGGAGCGAGTCGACCTTCGAGGCATACGACCCGGACCGCGACGGGGCTCAACTCTCAGCAGCGCTTGAGGCAGCCGGCGGCAACAGGTCGGGGCGACCGTCCATCAGCTTGTCTGGACTTGAGGTGCGTCCCTACCCATACCAACGGGACATGCTCGAACGCCTTGAGGTCGAACGCGAGGTCCACGGCAGGCATCGCAACCTTCTGGTTGCAGCAACTGGCACCGGCAAGACCGTGATGGCAGCCCTGGACTATCGCAACCTTCGACAGAAGCTCGGGCGGAACTTGAGCCTCTTGTTCTTGGCTCACCGCAAGGAGATCTTGCAGCAGTCGCTGCGAACCTACCAAGACGTTCTGATCGAGGCGGACTTCGGGGAACACTTGCACTCGGGTGACATCCCACAGGACTGGGCGCACGTGTTCGCGAGTGTCCAATCACTCAACTCCGATCGACTGCAACAACTAGACCCTGAGCACTTCGATGTCGTGGTGATCGATGAGTTCCACCATGCCACCGCGAAGACGTACCGCAGGATCATCGACCACTTCCGTCCGGTCGAACTGCTGGGCCTTACGGCCACACCAGAGCGGATGAACGGGCCAAACGTTCAGGATGAGTTTTTCGATGGTCGGATCGCCGCTGAGATGCGTCTGTGGGAGGCACTGGAAAACGACCTTCTCAGCCCGTTCCACTACTTCGGAATCACGGACACCACAGACCTTACTGGTATCACTTGGAAGCGAAGCTCTGCCGGCTACGACGCCACTGAGTTGAGTAACCTGCTGACCGGCAACGAGGCCAGAGCAAGAATCGTCGTACGCGCAGTGCTGGACAAGGTGGGCGACCCCGGCTCCATGCGGGCTCTCGGCTTCTGCGTCTCCCTGGCACACGCGCACTACATGGCCGAGTATTTCCGCGCCGCCGGACTGAACGCGGTCGCCTTGTCCGGCGAAACACCCGCAGACCAGCGTCGAGACGGCCTTGCCGCGTTGAAGTCGGGTGAGATACAGATCATCTTCTCAGTAGACCTCCTCAATGAAGGCCTCGACATCCCGGACGTCGACACGCTCCTCCTTCTGCGTCCAACGTCTAGCGCCACCATCTTCCTCCAGCAACTCGGGCGAGGACTGCGGCGTAGCGAGGGAAAGGCGGTCCTCACCGTCCTCGACTTCATCGGCCAGCACCGAGTCGAGTTCCGCTTCGAGGAACAGTTCAGCGCGCTCACCAACCTGCGACGGAACCGCTTGCTGGCTAGCGTGGAGCAGGACTTTCCACAACTGCCTTCAGGTTGTCAGATCATTCTGGAGCGGAAAGCAAAGGAACGCGTCCTCAAGAACATCCGCGACCAGATCAGCATCAATGCACCCCGACTGGCAGCAGAGATCGCATCGTACGCCCGCCCCCGCCTCGCGGACTATCTCCGAGAGAGCGGCCGGGACATCAAGCAGATCTACCGCGGGGGAAATTCTTGGACCGGGCTGCTCCGACGCGCATCGCTCCTCATCGGCGACTCACCGACGGGTGAAGAAAAACTCTTGAAGCGCACACCTGCGTTCCATCACGTCGATGACCCGCTGCGCATCGCGGCCTACACCCGTCTCCTGGAAGATGAGACCGCTGGGTACGATGAACTGGATACCCAACTCCAGGCCTACGCCCCCATGCTCTTCTTCTCACTCTGGCCCGATGGAGCGACGTTCAACAGCTATGAGGCTGCCTTCCGCTCATTGGCAACTCAGCACGCTTTCCGCGACGAAGTGCGGGAGATCCTTGCGTACAACCTTGCTCACACCGAACATGTCCCCATCTCACTCATTGGCGATCACTACGGACTTCCGCTGACGATTCACGGCTCATACAACCGGGAGGAGATACTCGCCGCGCTCGGGCAGGTCGCCCTCGGTCAACATTCCCCCAAGAATTTCCAGGCAGGCGTGAGATGGTGTCCGAACATCAAGACCGACGCCCTCTTCGTCACTCTGGAGAAAGACGAGAAGGATTTCTCCCCGCAGACCCGCTATCGGGACTACGCGCTGAGCGAGACAAGATTCCACTGGGAGAGCCAGGGCACGACTCCCGATACCTCGAAGACTGGCATGCGGTATCGGACGCATGCCTCGCAGGGCACACACGTCTTGCTCTTCGTACGCCGTTTCAAGCACACCGACATCGGGGGACCACAACCGTGGATACTCCTCGGCCCCGCGGAGTTCGTTGAGTACCAGGGCAGCAAGCCCATGAGCATCATCTGGGACCTCCACCACCCCATGCCCGCTGACGTGTGGACGTACTCCGCTATTGCCGTGAGCTGACGCTACTGACCTTGAATGCGTGATGTCGTCATGGTGGGGCGGGTGTCAGTCCGGTTCCGGTGAGGCATCCTTCGAGGACGTCGGGGCGGTACTGGAGCTGTCGTAAGCCTTGCCGGACGGCGGTGATCAGGTCGTGTGGGTCGGCGAACGCGCGGTTGGCCGTGGTGGTGCGCTTCAGTACCGACCAGATGCCCTCGACTGGGTTGAGGTCGGGTGCGTAGGGCGGAAGTTGGTAGACGGTGAGCCAGTCCCGTTCGGCAATGTAGCGGCGCATCCCGGCTGTCAGGTGGGTGTTCAGGTTGTCCCAGACCAGCACGATCGGTCCGCCGAGCTGCTGGTGGGCGGTCTGGATCAGGTCGCGGTAGTCCTTCCAGGAGAAGCTTTTGCGTCCGTCGGGCCGGGCGTCGGGGCAGGGCCGGTAGATCAGCCGGGAGCGCTCGCCGGGTTTGTAGCAGGCCAGGGCGGCGACGGATAACCGGCGGCGGGAGCGGCCCCGCACGCGCACGATGGGAGTGCGGCCGCGAGGGGACCAGGTGCGGGCGGTCGGCGGCGTCATCGAGAAGCCGGCCTCGTCCTCGAAGACGAGCCAGGCCCCGAGCGCCGCCACGGCCGTTCCACGCCCGGCCAGGTCTCCTTCACCCAGCCAGCCACCGCGGCATCGTCCCGCTCCACCGCCCGGCGAGCAGGCACCTGACAGCTCCAGCCGTGCCGCTTGAGCAGCACGGCAACACCCTGCACCGTGTAGCTCTTGTGGAACCGACGCCCGATGAGGGTCTTGATCCGTGACAGGGTCCAGGTCTGGTCCGGCCAGCCGTGCGCCACCGCACCCTTGGCCAGCTCCTGCTCCAGCACGGCGAACAGTTCGTCGCTGAGCAGCGGCAATGACGCAGGACCCTTCGAGGCCAGGGCTCTGGGCCCGTCCAGTAACCATGCCTTGCGCCAGCGCTGTACCGACCGGACGCTGACCCGCAGGTCGTGCGCGATGACCACGCTCTCGTCGCCCAGGGCGAACCGCTCGGCCGCCTTCATCCTCAACTTCTCGCGGAAAGCCCGCCGCTCGTCGGTCAGCCCGCCTCCTTGCGCATACCTCATGAAGTCGGCATACCGCAGGGATCATGGACCGTCAGCCCTGCCGACACCACCCTTTGAACGTCAGTAACTCCTGTGCAGTGCCGCATCCTGGCCCACAGGTGGGTGACCTGCGACTGGGAACTCATGAGCGGCGCTGCGTACGTGGAACGCCGAACGTCAGCACGGGCGGTCGGCGGTTCGGGGCGGGCGGATGAGGGCGCGGATGGAGGCGACGCGTTCGGCGAGGCATTCCGCCGCCCGGGGCAGGGGCACCGTGATTCCGGAGCAGGGGGCGCAGATGCCGGTGGACTGGCCGCGTGGCAGCGGGTCGCTGCACCTGCCGCACTCCGCGAGGGGCGAGGACCGGCGGGGCGGCGGGAGTTTGCGGACCAGGCGGTTGGCGAGGAGGGCCCGGGCGCTGTGGACGAAGGGTGGGAGGCCGTCGGCGAGGAGGGCGCGGGCCTCGCCATCGGGGATCCCGGCGTCGACCCACGCGAGGGCGAGCGGGGCCAACGCGAGGACGTCGGCGGCGCTGAGGGCGAGCCGGGGCTCCGCGCGGACCAGGCGGGCGAGCAAGGCGGCACCGGAGGCCAGCGCGTCGGGCACGACGACCGGGTCGGGGAGGGAGGGTACTTCTTCCCGGTTCTTTTTCCCCTTGGGGAACCTTCCCGCGCCGCCGGCGGCCGGTGGACCGGTTCCCGCCGGGACGGGAAGCGGTTCGGCCGGGTCCTGCGGACGGTCGAAGACGTGCGTCTCGGTGCGGACTTGGCCGCTGATCTCGTCGCGGACCGTCCGGCGCACGTAGTACCCGAGCGCGACCAGCTCGTCGAGGGCCTTGGCCACGCCGCGGCGGCCGAGCCCGGGGTTCTTGTCGGCGAGGGTGCGTACGTCCTCGCGCGCCCCGTCCGGCAACGACAGACATCTCACGTGCTTAAGAAGTCAAGCCGCGACGGCCTGATCGGCTGAGAAGGGGGTGAACGCGTGTTGTTCATCGAAGAGATGGCGGGTCTGCAGGCAGTGGTAGAGCTGGCCGAGGAGCCGGTTGAACAGGTGTCGTTGGGCCTGGGCATGCCAGTCCCCGGCCTCACGTCGGCGGCGGTAGTGCGCGTCGGCTCCGGGCGAGTTGCGCAGGGCGGAGAAGGCCCACAGGAAGCCGGCGGCGATCAGCCGGTCGTTCTTGATGAAGCGGCGGCCGACGAACTTCTTCTTCCCGGAGGCACGGGTGATCGGGGCCGAGCCGGCGTATGCCTTCAGGGCACGGGCGTCGGTGAAGCGGTCGCGGTCGTCTCCGATCTCGGCGAGCACCCGGGCGCCGAGCTGGACGCCAAGGCCGGGGAAACTGAGCAGGATCTCAGCGTCCGGGTGCTTGCGAAAAGACTCCTCCACCGCCCCGGCCAGGTCGTCGACGGCCCGGCACGCGGCATCCAGCTGGATCACGAGGGCGGCGAGCTGGCGTCCCATGGCGTCTTCGACGGCCTGCGGCTGGTGCGCGTAGTCGCCGCGGAAGACCTCTTTGAGGCGGCGGGCCTCGGCGTCGATGCCGCGCTCGCGGCCCGAGCGCCGCAGGGCGGCCTGGAGCTGTGCCGCGGACAGCTTCGCCGCGCGGGCCGGGGTCGGGGCCGCGGCCAGGACGGCACGGGCCTCGGGCCGGGCCAGGCCGTTCTGCTTGCCCTGGAAGGCATCCAGAGCGGCCGGGTAGAAGAGCTTGAGCAGCGAGCGGACCTGGTTGACCAGTTGCTGGCGGTGCCAGACGGCGTCCTGCTGGGCGCGGGCGAGCACGGTGACCGCCCGGGCCAGGTCACTGTCGGCGGGCAGCGGCCGGTGCGCGTGCATGTCAGTGCGCAGGAGGTTGGCCAGGACCAGGGCGTCGCCCGGGTCGGACTTCTTGCGGCTGACACTGTGCCGGTCTCGGTAGCGGGCGGCGGACAGTGGGTTGACCGCGTAGATCCGGCGTGTGCCGGTGCGCAGGGCCGCGACGAGCAGGCCGTGACTGGTCTCGATCGCCACCGGTATCGGGTCCTTCGGGGTGTCGCCGTGCTCGGCCAGTACGTCGAGCAGCACGCGGTAGCCGGCCGCGTCGTCGCTGATGCGCCGCTTGGCCAGCAGCGTGCCGGCTTCGTCGATGAGGGCGACGTCGTGGTGCTGCTCGGCCCAGTCGATGCCGCAGTACACGTTCAATCCGTACTCCTCGCTGTGTGCGTTTGTACAGGTGGCAAGCCTGTGTGGGCCACGCGGCGACCTAATTCCAGGACTCTCGGGTCCGCCATCTCACCAGCCGTTCGTGACGCCAGCGCGTCGCGGGGGCCTCTGTCTTGCGCAGAGCTCGAAGGCTCGGGAGGGAAACAGGAGGTCACCCTGCGGCGGGCTCGCACCACGACGATCAACGCCCAGTCGGCGCGGACGGGTTCCGCGGCGGTCCGAAGACGCCGGAGGCAACCGCTCTGTCGTCAGGCCTCGACGGGCCGGGAGACACCAGGAGTCCATCCGACGCCCACGCGGCCGACGCGAAACCCCTCCGCACCGATCCATCCAGCAGCGCCCGCACTGAGCGGGCTCTGCCTACACACGAATTAGGAGGTACGCGAGGATCCCGCGGGCGGTGAAACTGAGGCGGCGGTCCCGCAGGACCTCGTTGCCCAGAACCGTGAAGGCGCGGGTGCGCGCGGTAAGATTGATGCGCACGGAAGAATTCTCTCTTCGGTGTCGGACCCCGGGGTGTTGGCGCACCGCCGGGGTCATTTGTCGGTGGAATTGGGAGGATTGAGCAGGATCCTACCCGTCGGATTCGATCAACGCCAACCGAACGCGTTCATTCTTGTACCGAGAGTGACAACACCTGGTTCGGCAGCGGCCCGGGGGTCGGTTCCGGAGCAGCCGAGTAGGCGGGGCGGTCACTGCCGGGCGTGGGCGAGGTCGCGTTCGAGGTGGCGGAGGTGGGCCGTGACGAGGCCGGCGGTGAGCAGGGAGGCGCCGGTCACGGCGAAGGGGAGGGAGACGGCGAGGGCCGCCACGGGCTGGGGCCAGTCGCGGTCACGGGCGCAGGCCACAGCCGTGTCGTAGTCGTGGGTGTCCCCGTCGGTGAGCGCACCGGTGTAGAGGATGCCGCGGTCGCCGAAAGCGGGCGCGGAGCAGTCGTATTTGCCGTAGTGCGAGTCCCACGGCGTGTAGAGCTCGTACATGGCGTAGATCCAGAGCAGGCCGGGGACGAGGAGCAGCGCGGCGCCCCAGCCGCGGAGTTTGCTCGACCGCTCCAGTAACCGGCTTTCGATGACAGCCGGATGGGTCATGGTTCCTCCCCCGATGTCCCCCCGTGCCGGGCCGGCGTTGAGGGGTTCTTCGACGGCAGGCTCGGGCCTGCCCCGCGCGCCCCGGTGGCCGCACGGCAACGGACCTTATCCGGCGGGCCGTTCGGCGGGCGGGGCCTTCACGAGTTCGCCGTAGGGGACAAGTGGCGGTGGAGGAAGGCGGCTTGGTGGTGGAGGAGGGGCTCGGTGAGGGGAGAGCCCAGGGGTTGGTGGGGGGCTCCGGGGAGGAGCAGGACCTCGTGGGGGCGGCCGGCGGCGAGCAGGGCGCGGGAGAGGCGCAGGGTGTTCGCGGGCTGGACGACGGTGTCGGCGAGGCCGTGGACGAGCAGGAGCGGGCGGGTGAGGGCCGGGGCGGCGCGCAGGAGCGAGGCGGCGTCGTAGCGCTCGGGGTGCTCGTCGGGGTGGCCGAGGAAGCGCTCGCGCCAGTGGGCGTCGTGCAGGCGCTGGTCGGTGACGCCGGCGCCGGCGACCGCGGCGTGGAAGACGTCGGGACGGCGCAGGACGGCGAGCGCGGCGAGCGAACCGCTGAACGACCAGCCGCGGATGCCGACGCGGCCGAGGTCGAGGTCGGGGTGGAGGGCCGCGGCCTCGTGGAGGGCCGCGACCTGGTCGTCCAGGGCGGGCCCGAACAGGTCGCCGTGGACGGCCCGTTCCCAGCCGGGCCCGCGCCCCGGCGTGCCGCGCCCGTCGGCCACCAGCACCGCGAAGCCCTGCTCGGCGAACCACTGCGACACGAGGGTGCGCCGGTCCCGCTCGGCGGTGACGCGTTGGCGGGCCGCGCCGCCGTACGGGTCGAGCAGCACCGGCAGCCGGCCCTCACCCGGGCGGTGCCAGGAGGGCAGGTGGAGGGCCGCCCGCAGGCCGCGCGGCCCCAGGACGAGCCGGGTCACGCGCTCCTCCAGCACCGGCCGCTGCGCGAACGACCCGAGGGGGACCGGCGGTTGGCCCGCGCGCAGGACATCGGTCCGGCCGCCGGACCCGCGCGCGACCCGTACCAGCGTGCCGCCGCCTCGCGCACCGGTGTGCACCGCCGGCCCGGCGGTCAGGCGGCGCAGGTGCCCGCCGGGGCCGGGACGGCAACTCCACAAGTGGGTCTCGGTCGGCTCCTCGGAGGCGGTGAAGAGCACGTCCTCGCCCTGGACGTGGAGGACGGCGCGGAGTTGGAGGCCGGGCGGGGTGACGGGGACGCCGTCGGCGGTCAAGTGGCGTGTGCCGTAAGGCTCGGAGGGCAGGTCACGGTGGGCGAGGAGGACTCCGGAGGCGGTGCGGGCGGGCAGTCCGGGTACCAACTGCACCCAGTGCGGGTCGTGTTGGGTGTCGAGCACGCGCGTACGGCCGTCCGCCGGGTCGATGCCGAGCACGCGGACGGTGCGCTGGTCGCGGCTCTGCACGACGGCGTACGGGCCGTGTTCGTCCCAGCCGGCGCCGGGCACGTAGGCGACGGCGTCCCGGTCCCAACGGGCCCTGGTCCGCGGGCCGCCGCCCAACCCGGCGATCCACAGCGTCACTTCGGCCTGGGGCGTGCCGGCGGCGGCGTGGCGGACGACGCGCGGTTCGGCGGCCGGATCGGCGGGGTCGCCGAGGTACCACCGGCCGACGCGGCCGCGGTCGACCCGGGCGACGAGCAGCCGGCAGCCGTCCGGAGCCCACCAGAACCCGCGCGAGCCCTCGTTCGGGCGCGCGGTGGTGTCGGTGTGGACGCCGGTGCCGAAGGCGATGTCGGGACCGTCGGGGGCGGCGACCACGCGGTCGCCGGTGCCGTCGGCTTCGATCACCCGCAGCGCGCCGCCGGACACGTACGCGATCCGGCGGCCGGCCGGGTCGGGGCGCGGGTCGGAAACGGGGCCCGCGGCGGGCAGGGTCCGTACCCGGCCCTCGGGGACGTCCACCGCCCACAGCCCGCCGTCCCACGCGAACACGGCCGAGCGCACGGCCGCGTCGGTGGCGTACGCGGTGATCCCGCCCGCGGGCGCGGGGAGTTGACCGGACGGGGACGGCGCGGACGGCGCCCCCGAGGACGGGGAGTCCGAACCGCCGCCCTCCGGCGGGAGTCCGGCCGCGGCCATCCGCGACGGATCGGCCAGCAGCCGCTCCTCACCGGAGCCGACGTCCAGCGCCCACAGGCGGTCCACGAGGTCGTCGCCGGCGCGCGAGCGCAGGAAGAGCACGGTCGTCCCGTCCGGCGCGACGGTGAACGCCCCCGGGACACCGGCGGTGAAGCAGCGGGTACGGGAGAGTTGGCCGGGCAGGGTCGGTGCCGTCATGGCGGCCCACCCTGCCACGCGGGACCGTCGTCAAACAAGCGTTCGAACGAGCCCCCGCCGGAAAGTCCGTCCCACCCGCCGGAGCCCCCCGCGGGAAGCCCCGTCGCCCCACCGCCGGAAACCCCGTTGCCCCGCCCCGGCCGAAGGAGTAGCAAGGCACGGTGATGCGTGGAGAGAAGGTCGCGCTGCGGGCGCGGCAGGAGAGCGACGCCCCGGTCCTGATAGCGGAGTTGTACAACGACGTGGTGACGCGGTCGCGCGGCGACAACCGCCCCTGGCGGCCCGTGGCCCTGGAGTCCCCCGACTCCCCGTTCGCGCCCCGCCCGGCGGTGGACACCTTCGTGCCCTTCTCCGCGGTGGAACTCGCCACCGGCGAACTCGCGGGCGAGGCCCTGCTGTGGAACATCGACACCCACAACCGCTCGGCCCACCTCGGACTCGCGCTGCGCCCCGCCTTCCGCGGCCGCGGGCTCGGCCTCGACATCGTGCGGGTGCTGTGCGCGTACGGCTTCACCGTGCGCGGGCTGCACCGGCTCCAGATCGAGACCATGGCGGACAACGAGGCGATGCTCAAGGCCGCGACCCGGGCCGGCTTCACGGTCGAGGGCACCCGGCGCGGCGCCGGCTGGGTCTACGGCCGGTTCCTCGACGAGGTCGTCCTCGGCCTGCTGGACCACGAGTGGCAGCCGGCCGCGACCGAAGGGGGATGAACCGCGGCCGGCCCGCGGGCTCTCGGTAGGACCAGGCCCGATCGCGCCCGGCCTCGCGGGAACGCCTCGCCGGAGGACGTCAGCCCGTACGTCACGCAGGCACCGTCGGACGCGTGCGGCCCGCGAGGGCCGTTGTCGCGCGGGGATCGTTGTCGCGCGGGGGCCGTTGTCGCGCGGGGGCCGTTGACGGGCCCGGACCGCGACGGCTGGACGCTGACGCCCGCCGGGCTGGAGTGGCTGCGGGATCTCGGCGCGGACCCCGAGGCGCTGCGCGCGGCGCGCCGCCCGCTGGTGCGCACCTGCCTGGACTGGACCGAGCGGCGCCCGCACCTGGCGGGCGCGGCCGGCGCCGCGATCTGCGAGCGGTTCTTCGCCGCGGGCTGGCTGGAGCGGATCGGCTCCGGCCGCGCGGTCCGCCTCACCCCGGTCGGCGAGACGGCCCTCCACCGCAGCCTCGGGCTTTCCTCCGCGCGGCCGTAGCGCCGAGCGCCTCCCCCGCCGGTCCGGCCGGCGGGGAGTACCCGGGCGCCGCGGGCCGTCGGTCCCTGACGGGGGGTGTCCGCGGAGGGAGCCACGACGGACGGACCGCCCCCGCAAGATGAACTGCCGCCACCGGTTGGGGAGATTCGGTGCGCACGTCAACCGTCGGCCGCGCGGCGGGTGGGGAGGAGGCTCCGTCGCGGGACTCCTGGTGCCCATGGGATCCGCACAGCAGAGAGCCGTCCGGGAAAAGGCGAGGTATGGTGCCATCCGAGGGATATGGGCGATTGATTTCCTCGACGGATTCGCCCTGGAAAACCAGTGATCCCGCTGTAACACTCTGTGCCTGGGGGGTTGCCCCGCGGCCCACGGGGGCTCGTACGCGCCGGAGGACACCGGGGCCGCGGCGTTTTTCGGCGAACGAGGAGGTCCTGGGGGATGCAGTCCGAGTTCGGAGCAGAGCCGGCGCAGGGGACGTTGTCCGAACAGGCGTCCAAACAGGCGTCCCAACAGGTGTCCGAGCAGGCGCCCGCGCCGGGACGGGCACCGCGCGAGTGGACGCCCGACAGGGTGCTGGACGGTCTGACGTGCGGTCACGCCGTGGACCCCGGCGCGCCGTTGCGCCGGGCCCGGACCGTCGGCGAATCCACCCAGCGCCTGCTGACCGTCTTCCAACCCGCCCTCTCCCGCCGCCAACAGCCCTTCCGGGTGGACCAGTTCGCCGGTCCGGAGAGCCGCGCGCGGGCGCTGCGGGTGATCACGGCGAGCCTGCGGGAGTCCGTGGACGCCCTGCACCAGGGGCCGATGCCCGAGGAACGGGACGTACTGGACCGCGCCCTGGAGTCGGACGCGGCGCTGGCCCGGCGCGGCATAAGGGTCCGCTCGATGTACCCCTGCGATCTGCTCAGCGAGCCCAAATACGCCCGCTTCCTGCGGGAGTTGTCGGACGTCGGGGTGACTGTGCGGGTCATCGACCACGTCGCCCACGACATGCTCATCTACGACCGGCACACGGTGTGCCTGCCCGGCGGCGGCCCGGGCGACCCGCTCGGCCCGTCGCTGATCCGCATCCGCGGCTCGGTCCTGGTCCGCTCCTTCACCTCGATCTACGAGTCCTACTGGCAGCGCGCCACTCCCCTGTCGCGGGCCAGCGCCCGCCCGCACCACGCCGAACTCAGCGAGCGCGAGCGGGCGGTGATCCGGCTGATGACCAACGGGTACGGCGACGACCGGATCGCCCGCAAACTCGGCATCGACCGGGCGGTGGTGGAGGACGTGATGGCCGGGCTGATGCAACGCCTGGGCGCGGGCAGCCGGTTCGAGGTCGGCTACAAACTCGCCCGCGAACTCGACCCCCGGGACCTGTGAGCGGACGTACGGTGTGACCGTGGGGGACGCGGTCCGCGGTGCCGGACCGCGCAGTGGTGTTTCCCGGCCGGGCGGCGGCGCCCGGACCGGCAGGGGGAGGACGTCGTACATGAGCGACCGCGAGGCGTTGCGGACCCTGCTCGCCCGGGCGCGCGCCCGCGTGGACCCCTCCGACTTCGGCCTCGCCCCCCGGGCCGACCCGCGCGGCCGCAAGGTCGAGGGCCTCACCCACGAGCACATGACGCGGCTGCTGGGCTGGCCCGAGCACAAGTACGGGTACGTGGAGCGGGGCAAGCTCGCCAGCATCGGCACGGACGTGCTCGACCCGATCGCGCGCATCCTGCACCTCACCGAGCACGAGTGGGAGGCGCTGGTCCTGTACGCGACCGGCACGCCGCCCTCCTACCCGCTCGACCCGCGCCTCGGCACGGCGGTGCCGCGGCCGTGGGAGCGGGTGCTGGCCGGGTTCGACGAGATGGCCTACATCAACGACGTGGCCTGGGACCTGGTGGCGTACAACCACGCGTTCTCCCGGATGTTCCTGCGGCGCGAGGTGCCGGACAACACCATGCGCTGGATGCTGCTGCACCCGGAGGCGCGGGTCACACTGGCGGACTGGCGGGACAGCTGGCTGCCGCTGCTGGTACCGCAGTTGAGGGCCGCGGTGGCGGCGAACCCGCACAACCGCACACTCGCCCGGCTCCAGGCGGACTGCCGCCTCGACCCGCTGGTGGCCGAGCAGTTGGCGGCGCCGGCCGCCGAGTACCTCCAGCCGCGGGCGGAGAGCGCCCGGCCGCTGCTGCACTCCGAACTCGGCCCGGGCTGGGTGACGATGTGCGCGGCGGGCCCCTTCGGAGTGCCCGGCGGGCGGCTGATGTTCGTGCTGTTCGACCAGGGCGAGCCGCCGCTGCCGCAGCCGATGATGCACGCGCCCGCGACCGCGCCGGTCGACCCGGAGCCGCGCGGCGGCGGCCCCACCCGCCCCGGCGACCCCACCAGCACCGTCGTCGCACCCGATGACGGCCCCACCAGCGCGGATCGGCGCCGCGACCAGCACAATGAGACGTCATGAGCTTCGAACTGCCCCGCGGTCTGCGGGCCTTGACGCCGCGCGTGCACGCGTGGCTGCCCGACGGGCACGCGACGTGGGGGTTGGCCAACTGCGTGCTGGTGGCCGGCGAGGGCGACGCCCTGCTGGTCGACACCCCGTACACCGCGGGCATGACACGGCACCTGCTGCGGCTCGCGAGCGAGGTGCTCGCCCCGGGCACGCACATCGGGACGGTCGTCAACACCCACGGCAACGGCGACCACAGCTACGGCAACGCGCTGTTCACCGCGGACCCCTCGGCGCCCGGGCGACCGGCCGCCGAGATCATCACCACCGCCGCCAACGGCGAGCACCTGTGCGCCGAGCCGAGCCCCGCGGCGCTGGCGGGGCTGATCGCCCACGCCGACCCCGAGTCGGTCCTCGGCGCCTACATCACCCGGCACTTCGGCCGGTACGGCGACTTCGGCGTGACCGACACCGTGGGGCCCACCCGCACCTTCAGCGACCGGCTCGACCTGGAGATCGGCGGCGTGGCGGTGCAGTTGATCGAGGTCGGCCCCGCGCACACCGTGGGCGACCTGATCGTCAACCTGCCCGACGACGGTGTGGTGTGCGCCGGCGACGTGCTGTTCTGCGAGGACCACCCCGTGCACTGGGCCGGGCCGCTGGAGTCCGTCCACCGCGCCGCGCTGCGGGTGCTGGAGTGCGATCCGCGGGTCGTGGTGCCCGGGCACGGCCCGGTGATGACGCCCGCGGACGTGCGCGCCCACGCCGACTACCTGCTGGAGCTGCGCGAGCGCATCCACGCCGCGCACGCCGCCGGGCGGGGCGTCGCCGACATCTCCGCCGAGCTCATCTCCACCGACACCAGGCCCCGTTGGGGGCTGACCGAGCGGATGGCGATCCTCGCCTCGATCGAGTACCGCGCGCTGGACGGCGTACGGACGCCGCCCGATCTGATCCGACTGGTCGAATTCGCGGCCGGGTTCGCCCACCGGCCGGCTCCGGCGGCCGACGTGACCACAGGGGCCGCTTCACCACCTGTCTGATG
This sequence comes from uncultured Actinomycetota bacterium, assembly GCA_963756705.1. Taxonomy (GTDB): domain Bacteria; phylum Actinomycetota; class Actinomycetes; order Streptomycetales; family Streptomycetaceae; genus Actinacidiphila. The sequence continues at coordinate 1,327,359 of CAVWOS010000016.1, forward strand.
GGAGGAACCGCCGTGACCTCTGAGACATCCGCGCCCCGCACCGCCGCCGAAACCGCGGCCGACGCCGCCGCCCCCACCGACGACACGGTCTCGCCGTCCAACTCCCCGTCGGTTCCCGCCGCTCCGCGCCCGGCGGCGATCCCCCGCGCCCATCTCTCCCGCCCGGTCGTCGTACGGTCGCCGCACACCGTCACCACCGAGCAGGTGGTGGCGCGCATCCACGCGGACCAGCCGGACCATCCCCGGCCCCACACCATCGACCGCTACGGCAGCCGGATAGGGGTGCTCACCCGCAGTTGGGTGGCGCCGCTCGCCGAAGTGGCCACGCCGGGCGCACTCGCGCCCCGCAACGCCGCGGCGTACGCGCACGTACGGGAGATGGGGGCGCGGGCGGCGAGACGGGTGCTGGCCGAGCACGAACTCGGGCCGGCCGACGTCGACGCCGTCGTCACCTCGCACAGCACGGGGCTGTCCATCCCCGGGCTCGACGTCCACCTCGTCGAGGACCTGGGGCTGTCGCCGCGGGTGGCGCGGGTCCCGATGACCCAACTGGGCTGCGCCGGCGGGGCGCAGGCGCTGGTGCAGGCCGCGAGGCTGGTCGCGGCCGGGCGGCGGCGGGTGCTGGTGGTCGTCTCCGAGACGCTCTCCACGGTGTACCAGAACGCCGATCACGGCATCGGCGCGGTGATCTACAAGCTGCTGTTCTCCGACGCGGCGGCGGCCTGCCTGGTCACGGACGAGCCGCTCGGGCCGGGGCCGGTGGTCGAGGACACCTTCGAGTTCTGGCTGCCGGGCAGCACCGCGGCGTACTACCTGCGGGTCGAGGAGGACGGCTACCACTTCGACAGCACGCGGGCCGCGATCGACGCCGTCGGGGAGGTGATGCCGGAGGTCGCGGCCTGGACGCCCGCGCCGGACTTCGGGGTCATCCACCCGGGCGGCCCGGCGATCCTCGACCACGTCGTCAAGGGACTCGACGTCGCCGACGACTTCGTACGGCACTCGCGGGCGAGCCTGGCGGAGATGGGCAACGCGGGCGGCGTCAGCGTCCTGGACGTCCTGCGCCGCACCTTCTCCACCCCGCCCGCCCCGAACGCCCGCGGCATCGTCGCGGCCTTCGGCCCGGGCTTCATCACCGCGGCCCTGCGCGTGCGCTGGCTGGCGCCGGAAACGTAAGAAGTGCTCTGCACGGGAAAGCGGGGGGAAGCGCCTTCCGGATGCGCGAGCTTCGCCCCCGAAGAGGCTGTGCGGTCGGCCCGCGGCCACCCGCCGGTGGTGAGTTGCCCGCATCTTGCTACAGGGGGTTGAACTCGTGATGTGGTCTGTGATCAGGGGTTGATCGTCAGTCGTGTTTCGGCGAGGCAGCCGTCTGTGAGGTGGCTGCGGTACTGGATGTGGCGTAGGCCTTGTCGGATGCGCTGGACGAGGTGTTCGGGTGTGGGGAAGGCGACGTTGGACAGCCAGCCTCACTGCTGCGGACGGTCTTCGAGCAACCCGATGCAGATGCCGTCCAGGGCGGTGCCACCCTTTCGCGTCGCAGTCTCTATGCCTCTATGGCCTTAAGTCCTTCGTATGCCTCGCGCAGGTCGGATGCTTCCGGCAGCTTCATCTCCTCAACCACCTTGACCACTTCCAGGGCACGCCAACGATTTGACGGCACGACGCGCCCGCTCAGAATTGCCTTCTGTGCGGAGTCGCATGCCTCATCCAAACGATTTTGGGTCAGAAGAACCAAAGCTAGATCGATATTGGCCGATGCTACTCTGCGCGGCCATCTTGTGACGTCATCCGATGGACTCAGGCGCGCGATAACCTCACGCGCGTATGGTTCCGCTGCGCCATCACCCAACCATGCAAGGGTAGTCGCAGTATAGGAAATTAGTTTCGCAGGGTCGTACTGATAGTGGTGCTCTTTGGGCCGATCAGGAACGGGCAACGCGGCGGACATGGACTGCACCCGATCTATGGCCGCATATGTTTCTTTTGCATGGCCGAGTCGGGCGCGTGCGCGTCCCTCCTGGGCGGTTGCCTGGATGAGTGCTGATGTTCCGGCAGGAGCGATGCTTTGCGCGACTTGCGACAATTCGACGGCGCGCATGTAATCGCCGTCCGTAAGGACACGCCACGCTTCCGTTTCGTAGCACCATGCCTCAATCTCTCGATGCTCCGTCTCCCGCGCAAGCAGGACGGCCGTTTGCAGTCGGGCAGTTGCTGCATGAACTTGCTCCAGATCAATATGAAGAGTGGCGCCCAAAAGAGAAAGCCAACCACCAACGACAAGCAAGCGTCGATGTTCGGCGAGTGTCTTTTTTCGGTCGAGCAGGCTCGTAACATACGAAGAATGCCGCCCAACCCGCTCCAAAAGTCCCTGTGGAGGAGTATTCGGATAGGCGGTGGCCAATTCACCAAAGGCGCGTTCGAGTCGGTCAAGAGTCTCTGCGCCAACATCGCTCGCCTGTACTCGCCGAGCCAGTTCCCAGGCACCCGTTTCATCATCATCGGCCAGTGGAGCCCTGGAGTTCCAAGGACTCGTCACAAGAGGTGCGTCGACGGCGCCCGTCTTCTTTGTTAGCGACGCCAATTCACCATTTGTGGACAACAATTTATCAAGCGCCTCCGCCAATTGCAGGGATGGCGCTTGCTTCGCGTTGAGGACACGACTCAGGTAAGCGACGTCATAGTTCAAGGCACTTGCGGCGCGCCGCATGCTCAAGCCTTGCGCTGCGAGCGCAGCGCGGACGCGTGCTGGGAAGTCGTCCATGCCCGCTCCAGGGTGTTGACCGTTGACTTCCGAGTGTAGTCAACGCCCGTCAACTCCCGTAGCGCGCGATGGTTCGGCAGCGTAGCCAGCCACAGGACCCCCGCGACCGTGCGACCGGCCCGGGGGCATGGCCAACGCCCGAGGAGCGCTGACGTGCAAGAGCCTATCCGCCACTTATTCGTATGCGCGGGGAGCGAGCGATGACCCCGCCCGCGCCGGCGACGCTGGCCGCACAGCCGTTCAGTGTCCTGAAGATGTGGCCGCCTGCGCCTCAATCGGTAGGCAGGACACGGCAGTTCCTCGCCCAGTACCTTGACGCCTGCGGGCTGCCGCAGCTCAAGGACACGGCCGAGCTGGTTCTCTCCGAGTTGGTCACGAACGCCTTGAACCACGCGTTTCCGCCGTACGGGCACTTGATCGGTACGCGGATCGAGCGGCTCGGGTCGTCGGTGCGGATCGAGGTGCACGACCCCAGCGAGAGCAAGCCTGAGCCCCGGGACGCGTCCACGTACGCAGAGTCCGGGCGGGGCCTGGCCCTGGTGGACGCGCTCACGGGTGGGTGCTGGGGAGTGAGCGACCGGGAGGGGGGTCCCGGAAAACTGGTGTGGGCGGTGTGTGCCGAGGACGGCGCGGAGGTGTCCGGGTGACCTGGACCTTCGGGTATGACGTCGATACTTGGCCCGATGGGGTCTGGTCCATCGACACGACCAGCGGCGAGACGATAACGGGATACCTGCCTGTCTGGGCGGATGAGGACCCGAGCGGGAGGGGTGTGGCGCTGGACCGGCTGATCCCGAAGCTGTCCGACATCACGCACGAGGTGTGTTTCGGCGGTCAGTTGATGCGGGTGCGTCACGGGATGCAGGAGCCGGGGGAGGACACAGCGGTGTTCGTCCCGTACTTGCAGTGTCGCCCGTTCCACGAGAACGGCCCCGACGCGTCCGTGCCGCGCGTCAGCATCCAGATCGTCGACGACGTGTGGATTCCGGACATGGGCCCCGAGGAGCTTGCCGCGTTCGCCGACAAGCTCCGGGACCTGCACGACCTGCTCATGGGCAAGGTCGTTCGGGCGCTGATCACCGCTCTGGCGGACTGGGACATGCGCCACCCCAGGCTGCCCCCGAGTCCCCGGCACGACTGATCCATCCCCGATGGCTGCCGTATCCGGGCAAGGGCAGCGGCATCTCCCGTCCTCGCGGTGTTCCGCGTCACACACCCGACACCGTCGGGACGGGTCCGACAGAACCAATCAGCACCAAGCGCAAGGAAGAGCGGGCACGTATGGAAATGGAGCGGGACACGGGCACGGATGTGGAGGACGAGTCCATCAGCGTCCTGCGGATGGCGGGCCGCCTGGTCAAGAGGTGGCGGGAGCGGACGGGACTGACGCAGGCCGAACTCGGCGCGGCCATCGGCTACGGCGACGAGATGGTCTCCAAGGTGGAGCGCGGCATCCGCATCCCCAAAGCGGAGTTCCTGGACAACGCGGATCGCGTGTGCAAGGCGGGCGGCATGCTCTCCGAACTCACGGCCGAAGTCTCCCAGGTCCGCTACCCCAAGAAGCTGCGGGACCTGGCCCGGCTGGAAGCGGACGCGGTGGAGTCTGGCGCCTACAGCAGCCACACCGTGCACACTCTCTTGCGGACCGAGGAGTACGCACGCGGACTGCTGGAGATGAGCCGCCCGGCTCTGCCGCCGGACGACTTCGACCGGCGCATGGACGCGCAACTGGCCCGCACGGGGATCTTCACCCGAACCCCGACGGCCACGCTCACCTTCGTTCTTGAGGAAGCCACCGTGCGGCGACCGGTCGGCGGGCGGGCAGCGCTGCGGGGGCAACTCGAACACCTTCTGCAACTCGCTTTGCTGCGTCACGTCGAAATTCAGGTGATGCCGACCGAACGCGAGGACCACGCGGGCCTGGGCGGCGAACTCCAGGTGTTCAAGTTGAGCGACGGCACAGCTGTGGGCTACTCCGAGACACAACTCACCCGACGCCTGATCACCGACCCCCGCGACATCCACGTGTTGGAGCTGCGCTACGGCATGCTCCGCGCGCAGGCCCTCAGCCCACGCGAGTCCGTGACCTTCATCGAAAAGGCACTAGCCAACACGTGACTCGTGCCGAGCTGCGGTGCACACGATCAGCGGCTCCCCTCGCACTTCGCAGGGGAGGAACCCCAAGTCATGGAAGTGAACACGGGAGTTGGGCCACCGGCCGGTGGGGGCTGGGCGGACGGGGAGCCGGGTCCGGGGTTGCCGGGCACGGCGGGGCACCCGCGGGGGCGCAGCCTGGTGCGGTTGTTGCCGGGACCACCGGCCGGTGGGAGTGTGTTCGGGGTCAGACGGAGACGCCGTGCCCGCGCAGCCAGGGCAGCGGGTCGATGGGCGCGCCGCCGCCGGGGCGGACCTCGAGGTGGAGGTGCGGCGCGGGGACGTTGCCGGTGGCGCCGACGCGTCCGACGGTGTCGCCCGTGGTGACCCGTCCTTCGGTCGCGACCATCGTGGACAGGTGGCAGTACCACAGCTCCGTACCGTCGTCGAGCGTCAGCACGACCCGGTAGCCGAAGCTGCCGGCCCAGCCGGCCGAGGTGACGGTGCCGCCGTGCACGGCGTGCACGGGCGTGCCGGTGGGCGCGGTGAAGTCCTGCCCCGCGTGCAGGTTCGCCCACGGGTCGGCCTCGCCGAAGCCCGCGCCGAGGGTGCACGACGTGACCGGCTTGATGTACGACTCGGCGAGCCGCGCGAGCCGCTCGGCCTCGGCGCGGGCGGCCTCCTCGGCCTCCTCGCGCGCCTTGACCTCGGCCGCGGCCTTGGCGGCCGCCGCCCGCTCGCGCACCTTGCGCTCCGCGGCCTCCCGGGCCGCCTGCGCGGCCGCGGCCTGCTCGACGGCCTCGCGCTCGGCCCGGGCCGCGGCCTCACGGCGGGCCGTGGCCTCGCCGAGGATGCGCGCGCACAGGGCCTCGCCGGGGTCGGCGGCGGGGGCGGCCGGCTCCTCGACCGCCACGGCCGTCACGGCCACCGCGTCGACGGCCTCCGCGGCCGCCCGCTCCTCGAACACCGGTACCACCGGCGGCCGTTCACCGGCCGGAAAGGCCGCGGGCGGCAGCGGGGCGGGCAGGGTCACGGTCTTCGGGTCGTAGCCGGGGGTGACGAACGAGGCACCGGGCCCCGCGTCGGGCAGCGGCATCGGCGCGGCGGGCGGCAGCGGCGCCGGGAAGACGGCGAGGCCCGCGGCTCCGGCACCGGCCGTGCCGGTGTGGGCGCCGGCCATCGCGGCCATGCCCGGAGTGAATTCGGGGGTGAATCCCGCGCCGAGATCGGCGTGGTCCGCGGCGCCGCGCGGACGCGGCATCCGGAAGTCGTCCCGCTCCTGGGCGGTGTCGCCCTCGGGCCGGGCGGGCGCGTAGGCAAGCTGGTCGGACGCCACGACGGGCGCTCTCCTTTCCTTCCCTCTCGCCTACCGGGTTAGCTGACGGGTTCGGAGGAAGAAGGTCTCCTACGGGCCTGAACGCTGCCCGATTCACCCCATGTTCTCGGGTCCCCGGTTCCCGCGGACGGGATTCGGCAAGCGCGCGGTCCGCCGTCCTGGCGGCGGCGGTGACGACCGCGCTGCGTTATCGAACGTTAATAGAGCCGGGGAGGTTTTCCAAGCCGATCCCGAGAGTTCAGCGGGTGAACAAATCCGGCAAGGCGTGGGATGTGGCGGCGAATCGGTCGCCGAATGTGGCTGGTCGGTGATGTGAGTGTGTGTCACTCGTTATGCGGAGGGACGCGGAACGGCTACCGACCGTGAACGCCGTGGCCCTGTCGTCGCGCACGGGCACGGGACCGGTCGGCGGGCCGTACGGACCGGCTACACGGACGGGCAGAGCGTGGCGCGCAGGGCGGTGTCGATGAGCTTGCCCTGGGCGTCGGTGAGCTGCTTCCCGGGCGTGCTGAAGCGCTGCGCCGCGAGGTGGTCGGCGGTGTCCGGGTCGGCGGAGAGGACCGCGCACTGCGTACGGCCGTCCTCGACCGCGCCGTCCTGGTCGGTGACGAGATCGGGGTCCACCACCTTCAGCGCGGCCAAGTAGGCGGCGAGCGCGGGCCCTTGGGGCTTGGGCGGGAGGCTGCTCACGGACGCGGAGGGCGTCGCCGCGGACGCGGACGGGGTGGAACCGGCCGTGTTGTCACCGCTGTTGGACGAGCAGGCGGCGAGGGCGAGGACGGCGGCGGCGGTCGTGGCCGCGGCGGCGAGACGGGTGCGCATACGGGACAGCGTGCCGGACCGGCCGGGCCCCGCCTCCTGCTGTGACGGGGCTGTGACACGCCTGTCCCCGGGGTGTGCCGAGGTCACGAAGTCGCGGCCGGGACGGGGGCGTTCGCAGGTCCGCACCCCCGGCCGGGCGGCGGGCCGCGGCGCGGATCAGTAGACGTCGCGCGCGTACCGCCGGTCCGCTGCGAGCCGCTTGAGGTAGGCCGTCGCCGCCTCGGGGGCGAGCCCGCCGTGGGTGACGGCGATCTCGTGCAGCGCGCGGTCCACGTCCTTGGCCATGCGGGCCGCGTCGCCGCACACGTAGAGGTGCGCGCCGTCCTGGAGCCACCGCCACAGCAGGGGCCCGTGCTCGCGCATCCGGTCCTGGACGTAGACCTTCGCGCGCTGGTCGCGGGAGAAGGCGGTGTCGAGGCGGGTGAGCACGCCCCGCGCGCGCAGGGCGGCGAGTTCGGGCTCGTAGTAGAAGTCGGTGGCGCGGTGCTGCTCGCCGAAGAACAGCCAGTTGGGGCCCGGGTGGCCGAGGGCGGCGCGCTCGTCGAGGAAGCCGACGAAGGGCGCGACGCCGGTGCCGGGGCCGACCATCACCATCGGGGCGGCCGGGTCGGCCGGGGGCCGGAAGCGCGGCGCGCGCCGGACGGACACCGGTACGGCGGCGCCGGGCACGGCGTCGGCCAGGAAGGGCGAGCAGACGCCCTGGCGGGGCCGCCCGGCCCGGTTCTCGTACCGGATCACGGAGACGGTCAGCGCTACGGTGTGCGGGTCGGCGCGCGGGCTGGAGGAGATGGAGTACAGGCGCGGCCGGAGCGGGTGCAGCACACCGGCCCACTCCGCGCCGGTGGCCCGGACGGGGTGCTCGGCCAGCAGGTCCACGGCCTGGCGGGCCCAGGACCACTGGGCGAGCCGGTCCTTGTTGCCCGGCCGCAGGAGCGCGGCGAGGTCGCGGTCGCCGGTGCGGTCGGCGACGAAGCGCAGCAAGGCCGGGGTGATCCGGGTGATGTCGAAGCACCGGTGCAGCGCCTCGCCGAGGGCGGTGGGGCCGGCGCCGGGCACGTCCACCGCCGCGTGCGGGTCGAGTCCGATCGCGTCGAGCCATTCGCCCACCAGGGCCGGGGAGTTGACCGGGGTGACGCTGAGGGCGTCGCCGGCCTCGTAGCGGAAGCCGGGGCCGCAGGCGCGGGTGTCGAACGTGAAGCGGCGGACCTCCTTGGCCGCGCCGGGCCGGCTCAGCAGGCGGTTGCCGACCAGGTGGGCCAGGACGGGGGCGGTCCGGGACGACGCGGGGGTCCCGGCTGGGTCGGTGGGTGCGCCTGGGGTGGATGGGGCGGTCTTCGGCCGCGCCACGGCGGGTGCCGCGCCGGGTGCCCCGCCCTCCCCCGACAGCGCGGCGAGCACGTTTTCCAGCCATTCCTCCGCCGTCGCCGCGTAGTCCGGCTCGCAGTCGGCCCGCGGGACGAGCCGCGCGGCGCCGAGTTCGGCCAGCCGGTGGTCCAGCCGCCGCCCGTGGCCGCAGAAGTCGTCGTACGAGGAGTCCCCCAGGGCGAGTACGGCGTAGCGGCGGCTCTTCAGCCGGGGCATGCCGGGCGCGGCCAGCGCGTCCCAGAAGGCGGTCCCGTTGTCGGGGGCGCCGCCGTCGCCGAAGGTGCTGGTGACGAGCAGGACGTCGGACGCGGGCAGGGCGCTCGGGTCGGCCCCGTCCATGCCGGCGAGGGTGGTCATGTGCCCGGCCGCGGTGAGGCGTTGGGCCACCGTCCGGGCGAGCTCCTCGGCGGTGCCGGTCTGGGAGGCCCACAGCACGGCGATCGCGGCTTCCCCGGCGGCCGGTCGGGCCGGCGCCGCGCTCGTCGGCGCCTCCCGCGGCTGCGGCCCGCCCACCCGGGCCAGCGCCACCGCGCACACCTTGAACTCCGGCTGGAAGGAGACCGGGTCCACCGCGTCGTTGGTCACCGCGTTGACGCTCAACTCCTCGCCGTACAGGTCGTTCCAGTGGAACGGCGCGAAGCAGCAGCCCTCGCGCACCCGGTCGGTGACCACCGCGGGCAGCACGGCCCGGCCGCGCCGCGAGGTGACGGCCACCGCGTCCCCGTCGGCGATGCCGAGCCGGGCCGCGTCTGCCGGGTGCACCTCCACGAAGGGCCCGGGGTCGAGCCGGTTCAGCCGGTCGACCCGGCCGGTCTTGGTGAGCGTGTGCCACTGGTGCTGGACCCGGCCGGTGTTGAGGACGAACGGGTGCTCGTCGTCGGGGAGTTCGGCCGGCGGCAGGTGCGGGCGCGGGTAGAAGGCGGCGCGCCCGCTCGGGGTCGGGAAGACCGGCCCGTCCGGCCCGGCGTACCGGATCGGGTTGCGGTCCGGGCCGTCCGGCGCGGGCGCGGGCCACTGCACGGGCGTCTCGCGCAGCCGCTCGTACGTCACGCCCCGCAGGTCGTAGCCGGTCGCCGGGTTCCAGGCGTTCTTGAGCTCCTCGAAGACCTCCCCGGCGCTCGCGTGTCCGAACCCGGCGCCGTACCCCATCGCGCGCGCGACCTCGGCGATGATCCGCCAGTCGGCGGCGGCCTCACCGGGCGGGTCGAGCGCCCGCCCGGCGAGCGTCAGGTTCCGCTCGCTGTTGACGAAGACGCCCTCGTCCTCCGTCCACAGCGCGCCCGGCAGCACGACGTCGGCGTGGGCGGTGGTCTCGGTGCCGGCGAACACGTCCTGGACGACGACGAGTTCGGCGGCCGCCAGACCGTCGAGGACCGCTTGGCGGTTGGCGACGGAGGCGACCGGGTTGGTGCAGATGATCCAGCACGCCTTGATCCGGCCCTCGGCCATCCGCCGGAACATCTCCACCGTGCCGCCGCCGGGGCCGTCCGCGCGGAGCGTGCCGGGTGGCAGGTCCCACAACTCCTCGGTCCGCGCCCGGTCCTCGGCGACCAGCGCCGAGCGCTGTCCGGGCAGCCCGGGGCCCATGTAGCCCATCTCCCGACCGCCCATCGCGTTGGGCTGGCCGGTGAGCGAGAAGGGCCCGCTGCCGGGGCGGCAGATGGCGCCGGTGGCCAGGTGCAGGTTGATCAGCGCGTTGGTGTTCCACGTGCCGTGCGTGGACTGGTTGAGGCCCATCGTCCAGCAGCTGGTCCACTCCGCCGCCGCGCCGATCCAACGGGCCGCCGTCCGCAGGTCCTCCTCGCGCAACCCCGTCAACTCCGCGACGGCGGCGGCCGGATAGTCCGCCAGGAGCTCCGGCATCGCCTCCCAGCCCTCGGTGTGCCGGGCGATGAAGTCCGGGTCGGTGCCGCCCTGTTCGACCAGCAGGCGCAACAGGCCGTTGAGCAGGGCGAGATCGGTGCCCGGCCGCAACTGAAGGAAGAGGTCGGCCCGTTCGGCGGTGGCGGTGCGCCGCGGATCCACCACGATCAGCTTCGCGCCCGCCTTGACCCGGTCCATCATCCGCAGGAAGAGCACCGGGTGGCAGTCGGCCATGTTGGAGCCGATCACCAGGAAGAGGTCCGCCCGCTCGAAGTCCCGGTAGGAGCCGGGCGGACCGTCGGCGCCCAGCGACAGCTTGTAGCCGCTGCTCGCACTGGCCATGCACAGGCGGGAGTTGGACTCGATCCAGGCGGTGCGCACGAAGCCCTTGGCGAGCTTGTTCGCCAAGTACTGCGCCTCCAGGCTCATCTGGCCCGAGACGTAGAAGGCGACCGCGTCCGGGCCGTGCTCGTCGACGATCGCGCGCAGTCGGCGGGCGGTGCCGGCGACGGCGTCGGCCACCGGGACGGGCTCGGCCGGGCCGCCGCGCCGCGGCCGCACCAGCGCGGTGGTCAGCCGGCCCGGCGCGGCCAGCAGGTCCGCGGTGGTGGCGCCCTTGGTGCACAGGCGGCCGAAGTTCGCCGGGTGCTCCTTGTCGCCGTACGCCTTCAGCACCGTGCGGCGGCCGTCCGGCCCGGCGCCGATGTCCAGCACCAGGCCGCAGCCGACCCCGCAGTAGGAGCAGACCGTCCGGACGCGCTCGGGCTCGAAGGGCGGGCCGGCCGGGGGCGGCGCGGCGGGGGCCGGGGCCACCGGAAACGGCGCGGCGGCCGGGGATGGCGCGGCCCGGGACGGGGGCTCGGACACGGGCTCGGACACGAGCGACCCCTCTCCCGGAAACGGCTGACCGGGCGACCGTACGAAATGCCCGTTACCGCACTGTCACGCCCGCGGCGCGCGGCCGGTTACGCCCGGCACACACGGCGGGCGGGCCCGCTGTGAGGCCGCACCGGAACGACCCGGCGCGGCCCGCCCCGCTCGGTCCGACCAGTTCCGGCCCCGGGTCCCTCCCCCGCTCCGGCCGGTGCCCCGCGCCGCGGCGGGAGCGTTCCCGGGCCGTCCCACCAGGCACGCGGCCGGCCCGCGGCAGGCGCACCCAACCCCCGCTGACACGACGTCAAAAACGTGTGTCCACCGGGTGAAAATCCCACCCGTCCCCTCAAGGGTCCCTGGCATAGTCCCGTGCATGGAGACGGACGCCCTGTGGAGCCTCGTAGCGGAGGTCCGGCGCCGGGGCCTGTACGGCGGGCAGCGCGACGCCTGGCTCCTGAGCACGCTCGCCCGGCGCCCGCCCGCCGAGATCATCCACTTCCAGGCGTGCGTGGAGTACGTGGTCGGCGAGGCGCTCACCTGGAACCTGTGGGCCGCGGCCGACCTGCTCTTCGGCGGCTGGTGCTCCGACGACGTGTTCTGCTTCTTCCAGCAGTGGCTGGTCGGGCTCGGGCGCCGCTCCTTCGAGGCCGCCCTCTGCGACCCGGACGCCCTCGCCGAGGCGCCCGAGGTGCTGCGGCTGTCCGGCCGGCCGCGGGCGGCGTGGCCGGCGGAGGACCGGCCGCAGTGGCAGTCGCTCACCTTCCTCGCGCCCCGGGCGTACGAGCGGGCGACCGGGGCGTTCGACGACTGCGGCGACTCCTTCTACGCGGCGGCGCGATGCCTGCGCGACGCGGCGGCCGAGCGCCCGGCCGGGTTCGGCCCGCGCGGCCAGCGCTGGAGCGCGCGCGACGCCGCGGAGGCCCGCCGCCGCCTCCCCCGCCTCACCTCCCTCTTCCCCCTCACCTAGGCCCGTCCGCAGCCGCGGGCCTCCCCCGGTTCAACTCCGCCTCGGCACACGGCCGTTGGCCCGGGCGACCGCCGATATCCCCGCAACGGCGGCACGGATGCCGGAAAATGGCCTCCGGACACGGTTCCACGGGCGGCGAGGGGGCGGCGGGTGGCCAGGCAGAGGATGTCGCGGCAGGAGTTGAACCGGCGGCGGCGGGCCGGCGGATTCATCGGCCGCACCAGCGAGTTGAACGTCTTCCGGGACAACCTGGCGCGCGATCCGCAGGACGCCGCCTTCCAGTACCTCTTCCACGTGCACGGCAACGCCGGGGTCGGCAAGACCTCGCTGGTGCGTCAGTGGGAGGCCGCCGCCCAGGCCCGGCAGGCGGTCACCGCGTACGTCGACGACACCGTGCACAGCGTCATCGAGGCGATGGAGGCCGTCAGCGCGCAACTGGAGCAGCAGGGCGTGCCGATGAAGGCGTTCCAGGACCAGTTGGCCGCCTACCGGCAGCGGCGGCACGAGGTGGAGACGTCGCCGGGGTTCCTGGGCCTGGACACCGCAACGGACCCCGGCGGGCCGCCGTCGGCCTCGGCCTCGACGTCCAGCACGGTCATCGCCCAGGCCGGGCTGGCGGGGCTGGGCCTGCTGCCAGGGGTCGGCGCGATCGCCGGCGCGATGGATCCGCAGGCGCTCGCCCAGGGCACCGACCGGCTGCGGGCCGTGATCGGGGCCCGGTTCCGCGGGCACGACGACCTCCGGCTGGTCTTCTCCCCGTTGCGGGTACTCACCCCCGCGTTCCTGGCCGACCTGGAGAAGGCGGCGGAGCGGCGGCCGTGGATCGCGCTCTTCTTCGACGTGTTCGAGCGGACCGGCCCCCTGCTCAACGAGTGGCTGCGGGACGTGCTCGCCGGCGACGTGTACGGGTCCCTGCCGGACAACGTCGTGGCCACGCTGTCCGGCCAGGGCCGGCTGGACGCGCGCTGCTGGGGCGACCACCAGTACCTGGTGTGCGAGGTGGCGCTGGAGGAGTTCACCGAGGCCGAGGCCCGGAACCTGCTGGCCGCCCACGGGATCACGAACGAGCAGGTCATCGAGGTCGTCCTGGAGCTGAGCGGGCGGCTGCCCGTGCTGGTCGACCTGCTCGCCCAGACCCGGCCCAGCGACCCCGAGGCGATCGGCGACCCCTCGGGCACGGCGGTGGACCGCTTCCTGCGGTGGATCCCCGACGGGGAGCGGCGGGCCGCGGCGCTCGCCTGCGCGCTCCCGCTCCAGCTCAACGAGGACGTGTACCGGGCGGCCGTGCCCGCGGCCGCGGCCGACCAGTACCCGTGGCTGCGCGAGCTGCCCTTCGTCACCGGCCAGGGCGGCAGCTGCCGCTACCACGACATCGTCCGCGCGCCCATGCTCCGCCTCCAGCGCACCCAGTCCCCCGAGCAGTGGCGCCACCAGCACACCCGACTCGCGGAGGCCTTCCAACGGCGGCGCGAGGCCAGGGAGTCCGCGCTCGCCCCCGACGCCTACGGGGCCGATCCCGACTGGCAGGACCACCGCGTCAACGAGACCTACCACCGCCTGTGCGCGGACCCCGTCCAAGCGCTGCCCGACGCCCTCCACAACGTCGTCCACGCCTGCGACACCGGCACCGCCCCGCTGCGCCGCTGGGCTCAGGCACTCGCCCAGGCCGGCCACGACACCGACACCGCGGCCCTCGTCTCCTGGGGCACCCGCCTCCAGGACGCGGCCGACGACGACACCGCCCTCCTCACCGCCCTGACCCACCTCATCGCCGCCACCGAACTCCCCACCCCCGCACGCGCGTTGGCCCACACCCTCCGCGGTCGCGAACACCGCTTGGCCGAGCGCTACGACCAGGCCGTCGCCGACTGCACCACAGCCCTATCCCTGTCCCCCGACCTCGCGCGCGCCCACTACGGCCTCGGAGCGGCCCACGCGCTGGCCGGGCGCAACGACGAAGCCCTCGTCTGCCTCGACCGCGCGGTCGCACTCGACCCGGCGGACAGTGAGTACGTCGGCAGCCGGGCGGAGGTCCACCGCCTGACGGGGCGGCATGAGGAGGCGCTGGCCGGATTCACCCGCGCCATCACACTCGACCCCACGGAAGCCGAGTACATCGTCAGCCGGGCGAAGTCCTACCACTCTCTGAGCCGTTACGACGAGGCGCTGGCCGACTTCCACCGTGCCGTCGCGCTCGACCCCGACTACGCGTGGGCCCTCGCCAGCCGCGCCCAGACACACCGCGCACTGGGCCAGTACGACCAAGCCATGGCCGACCTCGACCGCGCCATCGAACTGGAGCCGGACGAAGGCTGGGTCATCGCGGGCCGAGGCGAAATCCACCGCCTCACGGGCCGGTTGGACCAGGCCTTGGCCGACTTCGACCGGGCCATCGCGCTCGAGCCCGACTACCCGTGGGGCCTCGCCAGCCGCGCGCTGACCCACCGCGCACTGGGCCAGTACGACCAGGCCATGGCCGACCTCGACCGCGCCATCGAACTCAACCCCCGGTACTACTGGGCCATCGGCAATCGCGCACAAATCCACCGCGCGACGGAGAAGTACGACCTGGCGCTCGCCGACTACGACCGCGCCCTGGAACTCGCCCCCGAAACGGACTGGCTGCTGGCCGGCCGCGGCGAGACCCACCGCCTGATGAACCACTTCGAGGAGGCACTGGCGGATCTCACCCGGGCCATCGAACTCGATCCCGGGTACGCTTCCGCCCTCGGCAATCGCGCACAGGTCCACCGCGCGACGGAGAAGTACGACCTGGCGCTCGCCGACTACGACCGCGCCCTGGAACTCGCCCCCGAAACGGACTGGCTGCTGGCCGGCCGCGGCGAGACCCACCGCCTGGCGGGTCGGCCGGACGAGGCCGTCGGCAACTTCGACCGGGCCCTCGCGCTCAACCCCGACTACGCCTGGGCCCTCGGCAGTCGAGGGCAGAGCCACCGCGCCGCCGCACGGTACGAACAGGCGCTGACAGACCTCGGCCGGGCCATCGAACTCGCCCCGGACGCCGACTGGATCCTCGCGGAGCGTGGCGAGACGCACCGCCTCATGAACCGGTACGACGAGGCCCTCGCCGACTTCGACCGCGCTCTCGCGCTCTCCCCGGAGTACCTGTGGGCCCTCGTCAGCCGCGCACAGACCTACCGCGCGATGGAGCGGTTCGACCGTGCTCTCACCGACTACGACCGCGCTGTCGCACTCGCTCCCGAGAGCGGCTGGGTCGTCGCGGGCCGCGGCGAGACCTCCCGACGGATGGACCGATGCGACGAGGCACTGGCCGACTTCGACCGCGCCATCGCGCTCTCCCCCGACTACATGTGGGCCATCGGCAGCCGTGCCGAGACCTATGTCGCGATGGAGCGGTACGACTTGGCCCTCGCCGACTACGACCGGGCCCTGGAACTCGCCCCGGAGAGCAGTTGGATCGCTGCCGACCGCGGCGAGACCTACCGCCTCATGCGCCGGTACGAGCAGGCGCTGACCGACTTCGACCGGGCCCTCGCACTCGACCCTGAGTACGCGTGGGCCCTGACCGGCCGCGCCGAGACGTACCACGCGCTGCGGCGGTACGACGAGGCGCTGACCGACCTCGACCGAGCTCGCGCACTCGATCCGGCCCACGGGTGGCTCCATCTCGGAACGGCCGTCATCCTGCACGCGCTCGGCCGTCCCGACGAGCAGGAGCACTGGCGGGCCGCGGCCGAGATGTTCGCCGAGGACGCGTCCGGCGCGGGGATCACGGGGATGAACGCGATGGGGAACCTCGTGGTGGTCCGCTGCGCGACGGGTGCATGGGGCGAGGCCGCCACCGAACTCGAGGAGTTCCTGTCGCGCGGACCGACCGTCTGGCGGGTGCGCGAGGCACTACGGGATCTGGCGGACGTCGAGCGGGAGATGGACGTCGATCCGGCGCGGCTGGAGCCCCTGCGGCGACGGTTGCGGGAAGCCGAGGCGGCGCCTGTGCCTGGCGCCGAGGGCTGAGCCGCTGAGCCGTCACACCGTCAGGAACCGTACGAGGGCCGCTCGTTCGGCGGCTGCCGCTTCCGGTGCGGCCGGGTGGTCGTAGTGGCCCGCGGGGAGGACGTGGAGGTGGCGGTGGGGGGTGGGGAGGGCGTTGTGGACGGCGAACTGGCCGGGTGGGGGGACCGCGGGGTCGAAGAGGGCGGCGGCGACCTGGACGGGGACCCGGACGTGGGTGGCGGCGGTCGCGGCGTCGAAGTAGGCGAGGACGTCGAGGACTTCGGGGTGGGAGAGGTACCGCTCGCGGACGGCGGCGCCGCTGCCGACGCAGTCGAGGGTGACCCGCAGGGGGTGGTTGCCGAAGCTGGGCACTTCCAGGTGGGCGGAGGAGAAGCGCTCGTCCCAGGGGAGCGCGAGCGCCCCGATGCCGCCGCCGAAGCTGCTGCCGACGTAGTCGAGCCGGGCGGCGGCCGCGGGCACGAGGGTGGTGAGCGCGGTGGCCGCGCACCAGAGGTCGGCCGCGCACCCGCCGTGGATGTAGGTCTCGCGCGAGGCGATGCCGTGCAGGACGTGGCCCCCGGCGTCGGAGGGGACGCCGGGGATCAGGCTGCGGGTGCCGAGGCCGCGGGCCACCGGCTGGATGACGGCCGCGCGCGGCACGAGCGGTGCGAGGTCCGGGCCGCCCCGCCCGCCGTAGCCGTGGCCGAGCACGATCCCGCGCTCGACCCGGCCGTCGGAGGGCACGGTCAGCCAGCCGCCGATCCGCACCCCGCCGGTGGAGGTGAAGGCCACGGTGTACGTGTGCACGCCGTGCCGCCGGCTGCGGCGCGGCAGGCGGCCGCGGCGCGGGGCCACCTCGACCGCGCGCGCCGCCGCGTACCGCCGCCGCCAGAAGTCGGCGAAGTCCGCGGGCGCGTGGTCGGGCGGTCCGACCCGTTCGAGCTCCGCCCGCCCGTACCCGTACGCCGGGTCGAACCCGAACGGGTGGTCACCGAAGGCGTCCACGTTTCCCTTCCTCCCCGACCGGCCGCGCCGCGGCCGGTGTTCAGCGGGCGACGCCGTACGCGGCGTACACCGACCGCCGGTCCTCCTCCGTCCACAGGGCGCGGCCGACGAGCGGGGGGCTGCCGGGGTCGGCGGCCAGCCGGCCGGCGACCGTGGCGATCCCGCCCGCGTCGAGCCCGTAGTAACGGTAGAGGTGGGTGGGCGGGCCGACCAGCGCGTACTCGTCGCACAGCCCGTGCTTGTGGACGGGCGTGCGTACGTCCGCCGCGGCGAGCGCCTCGACGGTGAGCGTGCCGAGGCCGCCCTCGACCGTGTGCTCCTCGACGGTGAGCACGGCCGGGTGCCGGGCGGCGTGCGCGGCGATCGCCTCCGCCGGGAACGGCTTGACGGTGTGCACGTCCAGCACGGTGGCCTCGACCCCGTCCGCGGCGAGCCGCTCCGCTCCGCGCAGGGCCTCCTGCACCATGACGCCGGTGGCGACGATGAGCACGTCGCGGCCCTCGCGCAGCACCGTCGGCCGGTCCAGGACGAGTTGGTCCTCGCTGGTGTAGACGGGCTTCTCGCGGCCCCGGCCGATCCGGAAGTACACCGGCCCGGGCAGGTCGACGGTGCCGCGGATGAGCGCGGCGGTGGCCACGGGGTCGGCCGGCGAGACGATGGTGAGGCCGGCGACGGCCCGCAGCGCGGCCAGGTCCTCGGTGGCGTGGTGCGAGGTGCCGAAGAAGCCCATGGAGATGCCCGCGTGGGTGGCCAGCACCCGCACCGGCAGGTTCGGGTAGGCCATGTCGGTGCGGATGTTCTCGTAGCCGAGGATGCCGGAGAAGCAGGCGAAGGTGCACACGTACGGGATCAGGCCGGTGGTGGCCAGGCCGGCCGCCGCGCCGAGCATGTTCCGCTCGGAGATGCCGTAGTAGAGGAACCGCTCGGGGTGCCGGACGCCGAAGTCCTGGAGCCGGGTGACGTAGGTGAGGTCGGCGCAGCCGACCACGATCCGCGGGTCGGCGTCGGCGAGTTCGGCGAGCACGGCGCCGGCCGCGAAGGACGCGCCGGCGTCCCGCCCGACGTGGTCGAAGGACGCCTCGTCGCGCAGGTCGGCCTTGTTGCGGGTGCCGTCCGCGGAGAAGGTCATGGCGGTACGCATGTCAGAGGGCTCCCTCAGCGTCGGGGACGGCGGTGGCGGCGGCATCGCCGTTCACCGGGTCCGTCCCGTCGAACATCGTCTCGATGGACCGCACGGCCCGGGTCAGGTCGGCCCCGCCGAGGTAGCCGACGTGCCACTCGGCCATCCCCTCGATGAAGTCGATGCCCTTGCCGGCGACGGTGTCGGCGATCAGGGCCGTGGGACGGGCGTCCGGATCGGCGGACCGGGCGGCGAACCGCCCCAGGGCGGCCAGCAGTTCGGCGTGGTCGTGGCCGTCGATCCGCTCGGTGGTCCAGCCGAAGGCCGCGAACTTGGCCTCCAGCGGCTCGTAGTCGAGCAGGTCCGCGGTGATGCCGTCGACGCTGACCTTGTTGGCGTCGACCACGGCGAGCAGGTTGGACAGGCGGCGGTGGGAGGCGTAGCCGGCGGCCTCCCAGACCTGGCCCTCGTTGAGCTCGCCGTCGCCCAGCATCACCACGACCCGGGAGTCGTGGCCCTGGAGCCGGCAGCCGTCGGCCATGCCGGTGCCGATGGACAGCCCGTGGCCGAGCGACCCGGAGGAGAAGTCCACGCCGGGCACCTTCTTCATGTCCGGGTGGTCGCCGAGGATGCTGCCCAGCCGGGTGAAGGTGTCGAGCTCCTCGGCCGGGAAGAAGCCGAGGTCGGCGAGGATCGGGTAGAGCGCGGAGCAGGCGTGGCCCTTGCCCATGACGAAGCGGTCGCGCGCGGCCCACTGCGGCTCGTCCCCGCGCACCCGCAGGAAGGCGTAGTAGAGGCACACCAGGATCTCCATGCAGGAGAAGCTCGGCCCGTAGTGCCCGGAGCCGGAGACCTCCACCTCGCGCAGGTTCGCCAGCCGCATCTCGGTGCTCTTGGCCCGCAGCAGGGCGAGCAGTTCCTGCGGGTCGGCGGCCGGGGCGGCCGGGCCCCGCTGGTCCGAGGCGGTGCCGGCGGGGGTGCGCGGTGCCGCGTCCGGACCGGCCGGGGGCGATCCGGGCTCGGGCCTCGGCGAGGTGCCGGCCACCCCCGGGGACTGGTCGGTCTGCGTCATGAGGAGGTACTCCTTGGTTGGTCGGGTGGCATGGGGTGTGCCACGGGGGCGCTCTTCCGCCTTCGGCGGTCAGCGCTGGGTCAGCCCGCCGTCCACGCTGAAGGTGGCGCCGGTGGCGAACCGGGATTCGTCCGAGGCGAGGAACAGGGCGATGCCGTCGAGGTCGTCGGGTGCGCCCAGCCGGCCCAGCGGGGTGCCGGAGAGCAGTTCCGCGTGCGTGGCCGGGTCGTCGAGCAGTTCGGCGATGAGCGGGGTCCGGGTGGTGCCGGGCACGATGACGTTGGCGCGGACGCCGTCGGCGGCGTAGTCGGCGGCCACCGTGCGGGCGAGCGACATCATGCCCGCCTTGGAGGCGGCGTAGGCCGCGCAGCCGCCACCGCACATGGTCAGTCCGGTGGGCGAGCCGCACAGGACGAGCGAGCCCGATCCGGCGGCGCGCAAGGCCGGCAGGGCGTGTTTGACGACGAGGAACGCGCCGGTGAGGTTGACCGCGAGGGTCGTGTCCCTGCACCACCTTGATCCGCTCCAACCGGGGCATGTGCGGCTCGCACCTCGCGGTGCTGGCCCACCCGGACGAGCCGCGGTTCCTGGTCTACGCGCCGATCGGCCGCGCGGTGGACGTGGACGCGACCGCCCTCCCGGAGTCGGCCCTCGGCGACTGGACGGCCCGCTGGTGGGACCCGCGCACCGGCACCTGGCTGCCCGGCACGGAGACGATCGAGGCCGCCCGGGTGGAAGCCGCCCGCGCGAACGGCCGCGGCTTCGTGGTGGAGAACCCGTGTAAGGGGCAGGACGCGCTGCTGTTTCTTGCGGAGGGCTGACGCGCGAGTTCCCGTAGTGGGCGGCTGATGCGCCTCTCCTGCCCGAGGGCGGGCAAGGACGGAGAGGCCGCCCGCGAAGGGAACGAGGAGGAAGACCGACCACGAGAGCGGGGTAGGGCGGAATGGCCGTAGGGCCTCGGCCGAGGTGTCAGGGACTCGGCCGGGGCCCTACGTGTTCAAGGGCGCCCGCGGGGGCGCGGGTGTTACGCGGGGCTCTCCTGGAGCCGGCCGCGTTCGAGGCCGCCGACGAGGGCGGCCATCGCGCCGTTGAGCGGGGTGGGCACGCCGAGTTCGGCGCCGAGCCGGGCCACCGCCCCGTTGACCCGCTCGATCTCGGTCTTCCGGCGGGCCTCGACGTCCTGGAGCATCGACGCCTTGCCCTTGCCCGCGCCGGCCAGCACGGTGTGGATGCGCTCCACCCGCTCGGCCAGGTCGAGGTCGAGGTCCTGGGCCCGCGCGACGGCGACCACCTCGGCGGCGAGCGCGTCCACCAGGTCCAGCATCGGTCCGGGCACGCCGAGTTCGCCGGCCGCCAGCCCGGCCAGCGCCGCGGTGGGCAGCGTGGCGGCGTTGAGCACCAGCTTCTTCCAGATCTCGGCGCGCACCGCGGAACTGGCCCGCGTCTCCCAGCCGGCCGCGGTGAGGAGCCGCGCGGTGAGCCGGGCGGTGAGCCGGGCGGGCTCCAACGACCCCTGCCCGGCGGCGAGATAGGGGCCGACGACGGTCGGCCCGCGGCCGGTGTGCCGGACGTGGCCGGGGCCCGCGCCCGGACGTGCCGGTGGCGGCGGAGCCCGAGGGCCCCGCCGCCACCGAGGGGGAGGATCAGCTGCCGAAGCGGGACTTGTAGGCCGCCGTGGCGTTCGGGTTGCAACTGTTGATGTGGATCGCGAAGTTGCAGGTCGGGGTCGGTGAACTGGCGAGCAGCGTGAAGATGGACTGCTCGAACAGGCTGGTGCCGAGACCCGCGAAGGTATCGGCCATCTTGCCGATGAAGAAGGCGTTGTCCGGGTTGGCGGGGTCGTTCTGGGTGTTCAGGCCCCACTCCGGGAACGCGATCTGCTTGCCGTGGCTACTGGCGTAGGAGATCCAGGAGCCGATGCCGGTCGGGCTGCCGCCGTTCTCCGTGTGGGAGTAGTCGGAGTCCCAGGCGGACTGGTCGGGGTAGGCGGGGTACTGGTCGTAGTAGTCCACGCCGATCACGTCGACGTACGCGTCACCGGGGTAGGTGGTGCGGGTGTCGAACCCGGACATGTTCGTGGCCTTGTTGGGGTTCCACTCGATGACGAAGTTCGGGTTGACCGCCTTGAACTTGGTGTAGGCGGGCTGGAAGCACTGCGCCCAGGCGGAGGCGTTGGAAGATGTGGCGTGCCACCAGAACCAGTCGCCGTTCTGCTCCCAGCCCAGCCGGATGACGGCGTTGCCGAACCCGGCGTTGTTGAGCGCGGTCGCGATGGCGGTGTAGTGGCTGTCGTCCCCGCCGGCCGAGCAGTTGGCGGTGGTCTCGCTCTGTGCGAACAGCGGCTGGCTGAAGGACAGCCGGCCCGGGAAGCGCACGTTGAACGGCGCGGAGCCCTCACCGGTGAAGTACGTGTGCACCGACGGGATGCCCTGCATCGTCGTCCAGTCCGGGTAGTTGTTCCACGTCTCCCAGACCTGGAGGCTCTTGCCGAGCCACGACCCGAACTCGTACGGATCGGCGACGCCGGCGCCCAGCAGGCCGCTGATGGTCGTGCCGCCGCCGGTGCCGCCGGAGGTCACCACGGCCTTGTCGAACAGCACCACGTGCTGCGTGCTGTTGGTGGCGCTGCTGATGGTGAACACCACCGTGTGACTCGCCGACGACAAGGTCGCGGACGTCCACCGCACCCCGTTCGACGGCGTACCGGTCGTGTGGAAGTCCACCGTCCCCGCCGAAGCGCCGTCCACCGTCACGTTGGCGATACCGCCGTTGGTGTCGGTCCGGGCGTACACCGTGAGCTCGGTGCCGGTGAACCGCACGGTGTAGCTGTCACCGACGGTGATGCCGTAGTAGTAGGAACTGTCGTCGGTCGTCACCGAGCAGCCACCGCAGTGCGTCCACGAACTGCCGGTGTACTGCACCTGGTTGGTGCCCGTCCCGGTGTTCGTGTCCTGGATGGTGGTGTCGGCGGCGGATGCGGGGGCGGCTCCCGGCAGCTGGATGGCGAAGAAGCACGCCACCGCGGTCAGGACGGTGACAAACAGCCGTCTCTTGCGCATTCATGCCCTCCTGATGGTGGGACATCAGTCGACCGGGACGAACTCTTCGCCCGGTCTGGGGTCACAGTGGTCGTGGGGGGTGCGCGTCTGCCGCGTACCTCTCAACTGGGGCCGCGCGTGGGGGTGCGGCGCGGTCGTGTCTCAGCGGGTGCGGAGCACCAGCACCCAGTCGTGGGGGCGGGGCTGCCCGCCGCCCGGACCGGTGGCGCGGGTCCGTCCGTCGGCGTCGCCGGTCCCGGCGGCGGCCGACTCCCCGCTGCGCGGGTCGTACCAGAGGGCTTCCACCACGTCGGCGTGCGGGACGTCGAGCGTGACGGACTCCCCGACGGGGAGGTAGCAGGCGACCTCGCGGCGCCCCGCGTCGGCGAGCACGAGCGGCCGGTGGCCCTTCGAGGTCGGGCCGTCCAGCACCAACTCCGGTGCGGGTCGCAGGTGTTCGAAGGAGACCACGTCGGTGAAGAAGTGCCGCAGGTGCTGGAGCGCGGTGACGCCCTCCTGGTCCTTGGCGTAATCGCCGAAGCCCCACCAGGTCTGGTGGAAGCCGTGCACGACGCCCAGCGAGCGGAAGGCGCCGCGCCAGCCGCCGCGACGGGTGTGCTCCACGTCGCAGTAGCCGTGGCCCGGCATGATGTGCTTCAGCTCGGGGTCGGTCTCGTAGCCGTACTCGGAGAAGACGGCCGAGCCCCGCCAGCCGTCGAGCGCCTCGGCGATCGTGTCCTCGATGCCGGCGGCCAGCCAGCCGTCGTCCTTACCGATGGTCCCCCAGGTCTGGTACTGGACGGCGTCCACCGCGTCCGGGTCGGCCCGGAACCGGTGGGCCAGCGGCGGCAGTTCGGGCCCGGTGTGGACGGAGACGACGTGGCCGTGCGGGGCGGTCGCCTTGACCGCCCGGGACAGCCGCATCGCCCAGCGGTCCGCCGCGATCCCGTACAGGAGTTCGCCGTTGGGGTAGAACTCGTACTCGTTCATCAGCGTCCAGAAGTAGACGCAGGTGTAGGCGTCGTAGCGGGCGACGAGGTAGCGGACCCACAGCTCCTCCCACTCGGCGGTGAAGAGGTTGCGGTTGTTGAACGGGGTCGCCCAGCCCATCATCTGCATGATCATTTCCAGCCCGATGCCGGCCTCCTCGGCCAGTTCCACGGTCCGGTCCACGGCGGCGAAGTAGCCGAGGTCGAAACGGTCCAGCTGCGGGCTGACCGGGCTGCCGCCCCACGCCCAGATGGTCCGGTCCGACCAGTGGGCCATCGCGTTGGGCGGGCAGAAGGCGTTGACGCTCACGCTCACCCGCAGCAGGTTGAAGCCCTGCTCCACCCGGCGGCTGAGGTAGGGGCGGATGTCGTTGCCGAGGTAGGTCTCGGCGATCAGGTTGTAGACGGTGTCACCGAGCAGGAAGGCCGGCCGGCCCGACTCGTAGCGGAAGCCCCACGCGTCGCCCGGGGTGGCCTTCAGGAACCCGTCGACCTCGCGCCCGGCCACCTCGAAGCAGCCGCTGTCCACCAGCTCGGGGTCGGCGGGGTGGGCGAGGATCCGGTACGTCCACGTGCCCGCCAGGCCGGCGCTGAACCGCACCTTCCAGGTCCGCTCGCCGTCGTAGAAGCCGGGCACCGTGAGGGTCTCGCCGTCCGGGCCGGTGAACCGGGCGCTGAGCGTCACATCGGTGAAGGGGTTCTCGTACTCCTTCGCGGAGCGCACACTCCACTCACCGACGGTTCGCAGCGGCAGCACCGCGGGTTGGGGCATGGCGAGGGACCTTTCCTGACGGACGGCGCGGGGAGGTGTCGCCTGCGGCGACGGGCGAAGGTCGGCCCCGTCACCTGGTCGGGGCATGGTCTGTGGTATGCCACCATATACACGACCGACAAGGCCCACAAGAGTTCGACCCGGTGGACTTCGGAGGAACCTCCCACCCTTCTAAGCCCCAGGTCACGAGCCATTTCTCCGAAGAAGAGGAAGCTCACAGCCCGGGCTGTGGTGGTTTTTCGACCGACGGCCTACCGTGGAAGCTCACACAGCCGCTCCGAGAGCCGGTCACGGCACCGCGCGGAGCGGGGGAATACCGGAAAGCAGCGCGGCCGCCACGCTCCGACACCCTCGGCCGGCCGAACCGGTGTAGTAGTCTGGTATTCCGTCGTACAACTTCCGTGGCTCTTCCAACGACCGGCCGACCGAGCCGGCGGCGGCAGGATGCGGCATGGTTCCCAAGGTGGGTGTTCTCAGGTGACAGTGACAGATCTCCGTGACGCGGTGTCGCGATGAACGACGCGTCCCTGAGCCTCGACCCGGTGGCCCGAACGCCGCGACTGTCCGACGTGGTGAGCGAGCGGCTGCTCGCCGCGATCCGCGAGGCCCACCTGCCGCCGGGCGCGAAACTGCCCTCCGAGCGCGAGCTGGGCGACCAGTTCGGCGTGTCCCGCACGGTGATCCGCGAGGCCGTCCGCGATCTGGCCGCGCGCGGCATCCTGGAGGTCCGCTCCGGCTCCGGCGCCACCGTCGCGCGCGTCGACAGCTCCAACGTCAGCGACGCCATAGCGCTGTTCCTGCGGCGCAAGGGCCTGCTCGACCCGAGCAAGATCCACGAGGTGCGGCAGACCATCGAGCTGCAGACCGTGCGGCTGGCCGCCCAGCGCGGCACCGACGAGCACATCGCGGAGATCCGCCGGGTGCACGAGCACCTCAACGAGGTGCAGTCCGACCCCGAGGAGGCGTCGCTCGCCGACGTCGAGTTCCACCGGGCCATCGCCAAGGCCACCGAGAACGAGCTGTTCCTCATGCTGGTGGACTCCCTCAGTGACGTGATGACCGACGTGCGGCGGGCGACCTCCGGTCAGCTCGGCCGGATCCAGGTCGGCATGCGGCAGCACGAGACGATCCTTGAGGCGCTGGAGCGGCGGGACGTCGAGGGCGCGGTCCAGGCGATGCAGGAGCACCTGCTCGACTCGCTGGACGTCCTCACCCAGGCCGGCACCGACGGCCTGCCGATGCCGGTCATCAAGCGCGCCGCCCGCAAGCGGTCCTGAGCCCGGGAGCACGCCGGCCACCGGTCCGGGCCCGCCGGGCTCACGCCGGGGTCGGCGCGCCACGGAAGGCGAAGTGGCGGGCCGGGTCGTACACCGGACGGGGCTGGTAGACGTTGACTCCCGGAGCCTCACGCAAGTGGAACGCGCTCGGGTACGGCTGCTCGTCGCCGGTGATCCGGGTGGACGTCGGGATGTAGCGGATGGTGAGCCCGCAGCGCCGGTTGGGCGAGGTGTTGGCGTTGCTGCCGTGCACGATGTTCGGGTGGTGGACCTCCACGTCGCCGGGGGCGAGCACCATGTCCACGGCCCTGGACTCGTCCACCTCCGCGGCCATCTCCGCGCCGAGCACGTTGTCGACCTCGGTGTTGTCGCGGATGCCGGCCAGCTCCCGGGTGTGGCTGCCCGGGACCAGCCGCACGCAGCCGTTCTCCGGCGTGGAGTGGTCGACCGCCAGCCACAGCGTGACCACCTTCACCGGCTCCAGCGGCCAGAACGCGCCGTCCTGGTGCCACAGCACCGGCTGCCCGGAGAACGGCGGCTTGCTGATGTAGTGCGACGCGAACAGCGCGATGTCCGGGCCGACGAACAGCTCCGCCAGGTCCAGCAGCCGCTCGTCGCTGATCAGCCGGACCCAGAACGGGTCGTCCCGCAGGAAGGTGTGGCCCAGCCGCTCGGGCCGCACCTCGGGGTGCCGGCGGCCGAGCCAGGCCACGTGGTCGGCCGCCTCGGCGATCAGCTCCGCGTCGATCACGTCGCGGAAGATCGTGTAGCCGTCGCGCTCGTACTGCTCCAGCGCGGCCGGCCGCGTCTGGGGACTGCTGCTCATGTGCGGTGAATCCTCCGGATCGGGACCAGGGGCGGACTTGACCTCTGGTGACACTCTGCCGAGCGGAGCACTGGCCGGATAGCACGGGAGCGACCCGTACTCGTACCGTGGTGACATGCTCGTCCCCGAGGAGCGCTTCGAAACCTACGCGCGGGGCCGCCCGTACCACGCGGCGCTGGTCGACCTGCGGGGCGACTCCAGCCCGCACGGGCACCACGACTACTACGAGGTGATGGTCGTCGCCGAGGGCGCGGGCGAGCAGCGGCTCGCCGGCGGCACCCAGCGGCTGCGCCCCGGCGACATCGCCCTCGTCCGGCCCGGCGACCAGCACGGCATAACCGGCGCCGGCCCGGACGGCATGCGCTTCTACAACATCGCCTTCCCCGCCTCCACCTGGCACGGCTTCACCGCCCTGGTCGGCCTCGACCAGGCCGCGGCCTGGGACGCCTCCGCGCTGCCGCCGCTGCGCACGGGCACGGGCACGGGCACGAGCACGGGATACGAGGACGCCCGCCCGGGCCCGGCCGGCGAGGAGACCGAGGCCGTACACCGGGGACCGCTCACCGCCGCGCCCGGAACCGGCGGGTGGGACGCGGACGCGGGGGCCGTCGCCGCGCAGGCGTGCCGGGCGGCGCTGGAGCGGTTCCACGACGGTCCCACCACGCTCGACCTGGTCGCCTTCTGGACCCGGATCGTGCCGCTGCTGCCCTCACCGGCCGGCGCGGCACCCGGCCCGCCCGCCTGGCTGGCCGCGGCCTGCGCGGCCATGCGCCACGAGGACAACCTGCGGGCCGGCCTGCCCCGGCTGCTGGCCCTCGCCCACGTCAGCCCGGCCCACCTCGCCCGCACGATGCGCCGCCACTACCGGGCCACCCCGACCGCCTGGCTCACCGAGCTCCGGCTGCGGCACGCCGCCCACCTCCTCGCCGCCACCGACGACCCCGTCACCACCGTCGCCGCCCGCTGCGGCTTCACCTCCCCCTCCTACTTCACCCGCTGCTTCCACCACGCCTACGCCGCCTCGCCCCGCACCTACCGCCGCACCACCCGCCGCGCCTTCGTCCCGTGAGCGACCGGGGCCCGTCCCCTCGGCAGGGGGAGGCGGTCAGCCGCGCAGCGACGGGATGACGCCGCCGGCCAGGATCGCCGCGCGCCGGCGGTCGGAGAGGTGGTGGACGAGGGGGTAGTCCTCGTTCCTGGTGGTGTTGTGGGCGGTCAGGCGGGCCTCGGCGCCGGGCGCGAGCGCGGCGCGCAGGCCGGACAGGCGCAGCCGGTCGCCCCGGGAGATCCGGGCACGGTCGCCGGGGCGGGCGAACTCCAGCGGGAGGACGCCGAAATTGGCGAGGTTCTGCCAGTGGATGCGGGCGAAGGAGTCGGCGAGGACGGCCCGCAGGCCGAGCAGGCGCGGGGTGATGGCGGCGTGTTCGCGGGAGGAGCCCTGGCCGTAGTTGCCGCCGGCGACGACGAGGTGGGTGCCGGCCGCGCGGGCCCGCTCGGGGTAGGAGGGGTCCACGGGTACGAAGGTGAAGTCGGCGAGCCGCGGCAGGTTGGAGCGGAAGGGCAGGGCCCTGGCGCCGGCGGGTGAGATCTCGTCGGTGGAGACGTCGTCGCCGAGCGCCAGGAGGACCGGGCCGTCGATCTCGTCGGGCAGCGGGTCGAAGTCGGGCAGGGCGGAGATGTTGGGGCCGCGCACGAGTTCGACCGCGCGGGCGCGCTCGGGCGGCAGCGGGGGCTCCAGCATCGCGGTGTTGAGCGCGGGCCGCGCGGGCAGGTCGAGCCGCGGCGTGCGGACGCCCTCGCGCGCGGCCCAGTCCCGCGGGTCGGTGATCTCGCCGGTGAGGGCGGAGGCGGCCGCCGTCTCGGGCGAGCACAGCCACACCGAGTCGTCCGCCGTGCCCGAGCGGCCGGGGAAGTTGCGCGGGAAGGTGCGCAGGGAGTGGCGGCCGGCGGCCGGGGCCTGGCCCATGCCGATGCAGCCGAGGCAGCCGGCCTGGTGAATGCGGGCGCCGGCGGCGGTCAGGGCCAGCACGTCACCGCTGAGCAGCAGGTCCTGGAAGGTCTCGCGCGAGCTGGGGTTGACGTCCAGGCTCATCCCGGCCGGGGTGTGCCGGCCGCGCACCATGGCCGCGGCCACCGCGTAGTCCCGCAGCCCCGGGTTCGCCGACGAGCCGATCACCACCTGGTCCACCGGGGTGCCGGCCGCCTCGCGGACCGGCACCACGTTCCCCGGCGAACGCGGCCTGGCGATCAGCGGCTCCAGCGCGGACAGGTCGATCCGCTCGGTGAGGTCGTAGGAGGCGCCCTCGTCGGCCGCGACGGGCCGGAAGTCCCCGGTCCGGCCCGCCGCGAGCAGGTAGTCGGCGACCACGTCGTCCGCGGGGAACACGGAGGCCGTGGCGCCGAGTTCGGCCCCCATGTTGGCGATGACGTGCCGGTCCATCGCCGACAGCCGCGCCACTCCGGGGCCGTGATACTCCAGGATCTTGTGCAGTCCGCCCCGCACGCCGTGCCGGCGCAGCA
The DNA here is from genome assembly GCA_963756705.1 of uncultured Actinomycetota bacterium. Classification (GTDB taxonomy): domain Bacteria; phylum Actinomycetota; class Actinomycetes; order Streptomycetales; family Streptomycetaceae; genus Actinacidiphila. The sequence goes on from CAVWOS010000016.1 coordinate 1,356,034, forward strand.
GTTCGAGGATCACGTCCTTCGCGCTGACCCAGTCGGGCAGCTCGCCCTCCAGCCGGACGCCCCAGATCCGGGGCATGGTCAGGTACAGCGGTTCGCCGGCCATCGCGCGGGCGACGTCGAGCCCGCCGGTGCCGATGGCGATCATGCCGAGCGCGCCGCCGGCGCAGGTGTGGGAGTCGGAGCCGATGAGGGTCTGGCCGGGCTTGCCGAAGTGCCGCATGTGCACGGGGTGCGAGACGCCGTTGCCGGGCCGGGAGTACCAGAGCCCGAACCTTTGGGCGGCCGAGCGCAGGAAGAGGTGGTCCTCGGCGTTGCGCTCGTCGGCCTGGAGGATGTTGTGGTCGACGTACTGCGCGCTCAGCCCGGTCCGCACCCGGTCCAGCCCGAGCGCTTCGAGTTCCTGCATCACCAGCGTGCCGGTGGCGTCCTGGCACAGGGTCTGGTCGACGCGCAGCGCGATCTCCTCGCCAGGCTCGGGCCGGCCGTCGGCCAGGTGCTCGGCGATGATCCGCTGCGCGGCCGTGCGCGGCCGCGTCATCGGGGTGCCCTCACGGGCCGACCGCGGGTGACGACGGAGCCGCCGTGGGGACGGCGACGGGCCCGCGGGGCCGGTGTCCGCTCACCCGGGGAACTCCTTCTCGATGCCGCGCGCGTTGGCCGCCGCGTCCGAGGTCCCCTCGTGCAGGAGCTGCCGGCCGAGTTCGAGCAGCGCGCGTCCGGCCGCGTACTCGTCCCCGATCTCCGGGGCGGGCGGATCCTGCGGGTTACGGTGCGCCGTGGTGCGGCTGCGCAGGGTGCGGTCGCCGGTGTCCAGCGCCGCGTCGACCGTGGTGAGGTTGTCGTCCTGCTCCCGGATGTCGAGCCGCAGGCTCCAGGTCTTGGTGTGCGTCGGTATTGCGGATCGCTGCTGCGTCATGTGTGCGTCCTCCTCTGCGACCCCGCTGTGCACGTGGTCGCCTGCCCGGCGCGATCCCGCGCAAACCGGTCACACATCCCGTACGAACGGGTGAATCTGCCCGCCCGAAGCGGCGACTCCGCGTAGCCGGGAAACCCCGCGCCGTGCCCCCGGAGAAACATGGGGCCCGCCCGCCGCCGGCGGCGCCCCCTTCGGCGGGCGGCCGGAACCGGGTGATCGGCGGTCCGGGGGTCCGGGGCCAGGACGAGAGAGCGGGTGCGCGGATGCGTTGGCGAGAGCGGCGGACACCACGGCTGATCAGGGCCGCCGGGCGGGACGCGGCCCGCACCGGCTTCGTGGTGCTGGACCGGCGGCTGCCGGCGGCCGAGGCCGCCAAGGCCCTCCTGCGCAAGGCGTTTCCCGACCACTGGAGCTTCCTGCTCGGCGAACTGGCCCTCTACAGCTTCGTGGTGCTGCTGCTCACCGGCACCTGGCTCACGCTCTTCTTCGACCCGGGGCTCAGCGAGGCCCCGTACCACGGCAGTTACCTGCCGCTGGAGGGCGTGCGGATGTCCACGGCGTTCAACTCCACGATGAACATCAGCTTCGCCGTCCGCGGCGGGCTGCTGATGCGCCAGACCCACCACTGGGCGGCGCTGGTGTTCGTGGCCGCGATCGGCGTGCACATGATGCGGATCTTCTTCACCGGCGCCTTCCGCCGCCCGCGCGAGGCCAACTGGATGATCGGCGTCACGCTCTTCCTGCTGGCCATGCTGGAGGGCTTCACCGGCTACTCGCTGCCGGACGACCTGCTGTCGGGCACCGGGCTGCGCACCGCGAACACCATCGTGATGTCGATCCCGGTGGCCGGCACCTACCTGGCGTTCATGCTGTGGGGCGGCTCCTTCCCCGGCACGCTGCTGAACAACCGGCTGTACATCCTGCACGTGCTCCTCCTGCCGGGGCTGCTGATCGCCCTGGTCACGGTGCACCTGGTGCTGGTGGTCTACCTCAAGCACACCCAGTGGAGCTCGCCGGGCCGGCCGAACCGCACCGTGGTGGGGCAGCCGATGTTCCCGCAGTTCATCGCCAAGTCCACCGGCCTGTTCTTCATGATCTTCGCCGCGCTGACGGCGCTGGGCGCGGTGGCGCAGATCAACCCGGTGTGGGCGTACGGCCCCTACCGCGCCGACCTGGTGTCCACCGGCGCCCAACCCGACTGGTACGTGGGCTTCCTGGAGGGCGCGATGCGCCTGATGCCGCCGTGGGACACCGTCGCCGCCGGACACGTGCTGATGTGGAGCGTCCTGCTGCCCACGGTGGTGCTGCCCGGCCTGCTGTCGGTGGTGCTCATCGGCTACCCGGTGTTCGAGCGGTGGGTGACCGGCGACCGCGGCGAGTACCACCTGTGCGACCGGCCGCGGGACAAGCCGACCCGCACGGCCTTGGGGGTGGCGGCCCTGGTCTGGTACGCGGTGCTGCTCATGGCCGGCGGCAACGACGTGATCGCCTACTCCTTCCACTCCTCGATCAACACGCTGATCTGGATCTTCCGGGTGTCGGTCTTCGTCGCCCCGGTGCTGGCCTTCCTGGTCACCAAGCGGCTGTGCCTGGCGCTCCAGTCGCGCGAGCGGCGGCTGCTGACCCACGGCAAGGGCACGGGCCTGGTCAGCCAGAGCGTGTACGGCGGCATGGAGCCCGCGCACGAACCGCTGGCCCCGGAGCGGCTCTACCGCTTCCTCGTCCGCGACCTGCCCCGCCCGGCCCCGCCGCCCGACGCCGCCTCGCCCCGCCACCGGCGGCTGCGCGCCGCGGTCAGCCGCTGGTACTACGGCCGCCGGGTCGAGCTGCGGCCCACGCCCGAGCAGCGGCCGCACGTCACGGAGGCGCTCGCCGAGCCCGAGCCGCGGCACACCGCCGCGGTGGCCCCGGCCGAGCGGGAGCGGGGGACGCGATGACGCGGACCGAGCAGGAGGCGGAGCCGGCGGCGGCCGGGCCCGCCGACCCGTACGCCGAGCGCGGCAGCCGCACCGGCAACCGGCTGCTGGGCTACCTGACCACCACCGACCACAAGGTCATCGGCAACCTCTACCTGGCCACGTCCTTCTGCTTCTTCCTGTTCGCCGGGCTGCTGGCGATGGGGATGCGGGCCGAACTGGCCCGGCCGGGCATCCAGTTGTTCAGCCCGGCGCAGTACGACCAGATGGTCACCATCCACGGCACCATCATGATGCTGCTGTTCGCCACCCCGCTGTTCGCCGGCTACGCCAACGCCCTGATGCCGCTGCAGATCGGCGCGCCCGACGTGGCCTTCCCCCGGCTGAACGCGCTGACGTACTGGCTGTACCTGTTCGGCGCGCTGATCGTGGTGTCGGGGTTCGTGGTGCCCGGCGGGGCGGCGTCCTTCGGCTGGTTCGCGTACGCGCCGCTGAACAGCGCGGTCAACTCCCCCGGCGCGGGCGGCGACCTGTGGGCGACCGGCCTGGTGCTGGCGGGGCTGAGCACCACGCTGGGCTCGGTGAACTTCGTGACCACCATCGTGTGCCTGCGGGCGCCGGGGATGACGATGTTCCGGATGCCGATCTTCACCTGGAACATCCTGTTCACCTCGATCCTGGCGCTGCTGGCCTTCCCGGTGCTGGCCGCGACCCTGCTGGTGCTGGAGGCGGACCGGAAGTTCGGCGCGCGGGTCTTCGACGCCGCCAACGGCGGGGCGATCCTGTGGCAGCACCTGTTCTGGTTCTTCGGCCACCCCGAGGTCTACATCGTGGCGCTGCCGTTCTTCGGGGTGATCACCGAGATCATCCCGGTCTTCAGCCGGCAGCCGGTGTTCGGCTACGTCGGCATGGTCGGCGCCACCATCGCCATCACCATGCTGTCGGCGGCCGTGTGGGCGCACCACATGTTCGCCACCGGCATGGTGCTGCTGCCGTTCTTCTCGCTGATGTCGTTCCTGATCGCGGTGCCGACCGGGGTGAAGTTCTTCAACTGGATCGGCACCATGTGGCGCGGCAGCCTCTCCTTCGAGACGCCCATGCTGTGGGCGATCGGCTTCCTGGTGACCTTCCTGCTCGGCGGCCTCAGCGGCGTCCTGCTCGCCTCGCCGCCGCTGGACTTCCACGTCACCGACAGCTACTTCGTGGTGGCGCACCTGCACTACGTGCTGTTCGGCACGGTGGTGTTCGCGATGTTCGGCGGCTTCTACTTCTGGTGGCCGAAGTGGACCGGCCGGATGCTCGACGAACGGCTCGGCAGGATCCACTTCTGGACGCTGTTCACCGGCTTCCAGACCACCTTCCTGGTCCAGCACTGGCTCGGCGAGATGGGCATGCCCCGCCGCTACGCCGACTACCTGGCGGCCGACGGCTTCACCACCCTCAACACCGTCTCCTCCATCGGCGCCTTCCTGCTGGGCCTGTCCACGCTGCCGTTCCTCTACAACGTGTGGCGGACGACGAAGTACGCGCCCAAGGTGGGCGTCGACGACCCCTGGGGCTTCGGGCGTTCGCTGGAGTGGGCCACCTCCTGCCCGCCGCCGCGGCACAACTTCCACACCCTGCCCCGGGTCCGCTCGGACTCCCCCGCCTTCGACCTGCACCACCCGCCGATCGCGAGCCCGCAACTGCCCGTCTCCCTGCGGCCGTCCGGCACCGAGACCGACGAGAGGGGCGGCGGATGAGGGCCGAGTCGATCCTGTTCGCCGGGGTGGCCGGGTTCTTCCTGGTCACCGGGACGGTCTACGCGTGGTGGGCCCAGGAGCCGGTCGGCATCTGCGCGTTGAGCGTGTCGTTCCTCATGGCCTCGATCATCTGCTTCTTCTTCAGCCGCAACTACCGGCTGCGCGGCCGCCGTCCGGAGGACGACCGGAACGCCGACATCACCGCGCGCGGCGGCCCGGTGGACTTCTTCCCCGACGAGAGCCCCTACCCGGTCGCGGTCGCGTTCGGCTCGGGCGTCCTCATGCTCGGCGTCGTCTTCGGCGTGTGGCTGTTCCTGATCGGCCTGGGGATCCTGGGCGCCGGCGTGTGCGGCTTCGTCTACCAGTACGTGGGCGAGCGCGGCTGACCGCCGGGGGGGACGGGGCTGACGCCAGGGGGACGGAGCTGACCGGACCGGACCGCCCGGCCCCGGGGAACGGGGTGCGGGCGGCCCGGCCGGACCCGGCCGTCAGGTGGCCGGCTCCACGCGGTACCAGGTGGTGAGCGGGACACCGGTACCGCTGGAGATCACCGCCGCGCCCCAGGCGGGACGCGGCTCGACGGGCTCGCCGCCGAAGACGGTGACGCACACGTGGTCGCCCCGGCGGAAGGCCAGCGCGTCCTCGCGGCCGAGCTCGATCCACTCGAAGGGCGCGGACGGGTCGAGTTCGCGCCGGGTCCGCAGCACCCGGCGGTAGAAGGCCAGCACGGAGTCCGGGTCGTCCTCCTGCCGGTCGACGGCGAAGCCGGCGAACCAGTCCGGCTGCGGCAGCCAGGGGGCGGCCGCGCCCGCCGCCGGGGAGGAGAACCCGAAGTGCTCGGCGCCGGCCCGCCACGGCAGCGGCACCCGGCTGCCGTCCCGGCCGTGCTCCACCCGCCCCGAGCGCTCCCAGATCGGGTCCTGCCGGGCGTCGTCCGGCAGGTCCTGCACCTCCGGCAGGCCCAACTCCTCGCCCTGGTAGAGGTAGTGGGTGCCGGGCAGGGCGAGCATCAGCTGCACCGCCGCCTTCGCCCGCGCGGTGCCGAGCGCCACGTCCACGTCGCCGCGGGCGCGGGTGCGGATCGCGTTGAGGTCGGAGGTGGTCGCCGGGTCGGCGCGGACCAGCCCGTAGCGGGTCACCGAACGGTGCACGTCATGGCTGTTGAGGGTCCAGGCCGGCTGCCCCTCCACCTCCTTGAGGGACTCCAGGCTCTGGGTGATGGAGGCGTGGAACTCCTGGGCGTCGAAGCCCTGTTGCAGCAGGTCGAAGGTGAAGACCTGGTGCAGCTCGCCGGGCCGGATGTACGCGGCCGCCTCGGCGGGCGGCAGCCACACCTCGCCGAGCAGGGTCAGGTCGCGGTCGTAGGAGTCGGCGATACCCCGCCAGCGCCGGAAGATCTCGTGCACGCCGGGCTGGTTCCAGGAGTACGGGTTCTCGCCGTCGGGGTCGTCGAGATCGGGCAGGTCGGGGTGCTTGACCATGGCGTAGGCGACGTCGATCCGGAAGCCGTCCACCCCGCGGTCGAACCACAGCCGCAGCACGTCGTCGAACATCGCGCCGACCCGCGGGTCGGACCAGTCGAAGTCGGGCTGGCTGGAGTCGAAGCTGTGCAGGTACCACTGCTCGGGTACGCCGTCGGGCCCGGTCAGCCGGGTCCAGGCCGGACCGCCGAAGGTCGAGCGCCAGTTGTTGGGCGGCTGCGACCCGTCCGGGCCGCGGCCGTCGCGGAAGTGGAACACGCCCCGCTCCGGGGAGCCGGGGCCGGCCGCCACCGCCCGGCGGAACCACGGGTGGTCCGCCGAGCAGTGGTTGGGCACCAGGTCCATCAGCAGCTTCAGGCCCCGCGCGTGCGCGGCGTCGCGCAGTCTCTCGAACGCGGCCGTCCCGCCGTACCGTTCGTCGACGACCGTGTAGTCGGCGACGTCGTAGCCGCCGTCCCGGTTCGGCGACGGGTAGCAGGGATTGAGCCACAGCCCGTCCACGCCGAGCGAGGCGATGTGGTCGAGCCGCTCGGCGATCCCGTCGAGATCGCCGACACCGTCGCCGTCGTGGTCGGCGAAGGAGCGGACGTAGAGCTGGTAGATGACGCTGTCACGCCACCAGGAACGCGGTCCCCGCGGGGTCGGAAGCTCGTACAAGGTCAGCCTGCTCCCAAAGTGAGGTTGTCGAGGTTGATGGCACCGGTGCCGCCGTTGGTCCAGACGACCACGGTGTGCAGGCCGGCGGTGAGGCTCACCGGGACGCTCAGCGTGGTCCAGCTGTCCCAGGTGCCCTGGGCGGGGAACGTCGGTGTGGCGATCTGCCGGCCGTCGACCGCGATGATCCGCGTCGCGGTCGAACCGCCGTTGGTGTACCGCAGGACGAGGTTCTTGTTGCCGGCGGTGGCGGCGTTGACGGTGAAGGACACACCGCTGTTCGCGTCGGTGAAGTTGTCGACGAAGCCCGTGCCGGTGTACCCGGCGTGGTCGGTGTTGGTGCCGACTCCGGTCAGCACCGCCTTCTCCGCCTCGTACTGGTTGTTGGTCGGGGTGGTGAAGGTGCGGTCGATGTAGACCATGTCCCAGTCGGCCAGCGACGGGACGGTGAAGCTGACGTAGCGGCCGGCCGCGTCGGTGCCCGTGGTGTAGGACAGCGACGTGCTCGCGCCGTGCCCGCTGTCGGGCGAGGCGACGTGCACCGCGGTCGGGTTCTCGTCCGGGCCGAGGTAGTACTTGACCGCGAGGTTGCTCTGCGCGGTCGGCACCGCCTTGCCCGCGTGCCGCCAACTGCCGTCGTTGCCCAGCAGGTTGATCAGGTGGATGACGTCGTCGGTGGACGTCTTCTTCACGTTGGTCCACACCGTGCCGCCGGACGCGTCGCCGCTGGTGGTGACGCCGGCGATCTTGACGAACTGGCTGCCGGAGTCCACGGAGTGCACGTCGGGCCCGTACAGCAGGTTCTCGTAGCCGGTGATGAAGTCGTAGTAGTCCTTCATCCACGCGCGCAGCGCGTTGGTCATCTGCTTGTCGTGGTCGGGGAAGTAGGGCGCCGACAGCATCGAGTCGCCCTGGGCCATCTCGATGTGGGTCGCGCCGGACGCGGCGATCGCGGCGTCCTCCAGCTGCACGGAGGTGGTGTCGAGGGTGCCGAGCACCAGGTTGTCGAGGTTGATGTAGCCGGAGTCGCCGGAGCCCACGGAGATGGTCACGGTGTGGGTGCCCGGGCTCAGCACGGGCGTGGTGATGTCGGAGTCGAAGTGCCAGGTGTTCCAGTTGTTGCCCGGGTCGAAGGGCATCTTGACCTTGCCGAGCGCGGTGCCGTCCACGCTCACGCTGCGCGAGGCGTCGGCGCCCGTGGCGTTGGCGTACTTCCACACCAGGCTGTAGCGGCGGGACTCGGGCACCGAGATGGTGAAGGTCACGCTGTCACCGCTCTGCCCGAAGTTGGCCACGAAGCCGCTGCCGGTGTAGCCGGGGTGGTCGCTGGCGGTGGTGACCCCGCCGCCGAAGGAACCGGACTCCGCCTCGTACGAAGGCCCGGCGTCGTCCTTGGTGTTGGGGTACGCGGCGATCACCGACGGGATGCCGCCGGACGCCTGCTGCTGGTCGTCCAGGTAGCTCTTGATCTGCCCGTACGCCTCGTGGTTGTCCCACAACTCGCTGTAGAGGTAGTCGGTGTGCTTGCCCGCGGCGATGTCGGCGCCGCCGAAGCCGTCCACGGCGTTGATGCCGACGACCTTGCCGGAGGTGGTGGCGAGCTTGGTCTTGGTGGCGGCGGCCAGCGAGGCCAGACCCGCCTCCAGGTCCACGGAGTTGCCCGAGGTGTCTTTCATCGCACCCCAGTTGCCGAGCTGGTCCAGGTGGGTGCCGTCGAAGCCCATCGAGGTGACCTGGTCGGCGTACTTGCCCGTGATCCAGTTCTGCCACGAGGTGTTGGCCGGGTTCATCATGTAAAGGGCGGTGTTGGGGTCCCCGTTGTGCATCTGGAACGCCCACGGGGTGCCGTCGCTCGCGTAGTTCAGCCCCCACGTCGAGGACACCCCCGGCGAGGCGGTGCCGTAACCGGCCAGCGCCGCGTACGACATCGAGTACGGCATCGCCGCCACGCCGCGGTTGTGCGCCGCGGTGATGTACGTCTTCACGGCGTTGGTGGAGATCACGTCGCCGTTCCAACTGGTCCACGTGGAGGGCAGGCTGCCGTCGGTGTTGTGCTCCACCGGGTTCTCGTGCCGCCACATCCAGTCGTAGAACTGGAGCGCGTTGATGTGGTACTCGCGCACCAGCGTGGCCACGTCGGCGTCCGCCGAGGTCGCGGTGGTGCCCGAGCCGTAGGAGGTCAGCGTGCCGAAGCGGGGGAAGTGCGTCCATGTGCTGGAGACGTCCACGGCCGTGGCGGCGGTGGAGGAGCCGGCGCTGATCTGCACCAGGTAGCCGGTGAAGTCGGTGCTGGGCGGGGTGACGGAGAAGGTGACGGTCGAGGTGCCGGACGCGGCCACGCTCGCGGCGACCGAACCGGTGGAGACCGTGGCCCCCAAGTGGGTCAGGGCGTACGTGACGTTGCCCGACCAGGACCCGGCGCCGCTGGTCTCCTTCAGCACCGCCGAGACGGTCGCGGAGCTGCCGGGGTTGTAACGCGCCTGGTCCACGTAGGCGTCGGTGAGGCTCACCGTGCCCCCGGCGGCATGGGCGGCCGGGGCGTAGGCGAGGAACCCGGCCACGAGCGCGGCCGCGACGGCGGCGGCGCCGCGCAGCCGGACCCGTCTGAGCCGGGCGTGCGTGCGCGAGCGAGGGGTGCGACCTTGCATGGAGTGCTCCAATTCGCTGCGGATCGGGGGCTGGTGGAGGGGGGAAGCGAGGCTGCGGCTTTTGGGGAGGGGGGAGGTTCCGAACTCTCAGTCGGTGGACGGGTTGATGAGAACGAGTTGCCACAGGTGCGGGGCGGGGAGGACGGCCCGCGCCCAGTCGCCCTCGTCGGTGACGGGCACGTCGACCAGCCGGGCTTGGCGATCGGGGTCGGCGACCCGGACCCGGGGCAGGCCGGGCCCGGACTTGCGGATCCGCAGCGTGCCGGGGCCGGGGTCGGCCGGGGTGTTGCGCGGGGCGTCCCACGCGGTGTCGTCCTGGCCGGCCAGGTTGATCAGGTGGACGACCAACTGGTCGCCGACCTGCGTGACCCGCCGCCACACCGCGCCCGGCGCCGCGAACTGCCCGACCGGCGTGCCCTCGTAGGAGACGTCGAGGTCGTCGTTGTAGCCGCCCGCGTAGGAACCGGTGACCTCGGCGGCGCCGGGATCGCCCAGCAGGTCCACGTGCTCGACCAGGAAGTCGTACCAGCGGCGCAGCAGCGCGGCGGTGGACGGCTCGACCGTGTGGTTGCGGACGTAATAGGGGTCGACCAGGATGCGGTCGGCCTCCCCGCACAGCAGGTGGGTGGCGCCGTGCGAGTGGAGGGTGGCCATGGTCAGCGCCGTGGCGAGGTCCGCCGCCGGCGCGGGCGCGCTGTCGTACACGTGCTGGTAGGCGGCGATCACCACCGGCTTGCCGGCGGCCTCGGCGCGGGCCCGGGTCACCACGTGGGCCAGGTGCTCCAGGCCGGTGCTGCGGTTCCCAGACCTCGATGTAGACCGCGTCCTGCGGGGTGCGGGCGGTGGCCCAGGTGGGGAAGTCGTTGACGTTGTTGAACACCAGCCGGGCGGAGGGGAGTTCGTCGCGCACCCGGCCGATCAGGGTGGTGAACGACCGTGCCACGTCGACCGGTTCGCCGCCCGGGCGGTGGGCCCGCTTGGGGTAGCCGTACTGGTCGAGGTGGAAGCCGTCGAAGCCCACCCGCCGGACCGCGTCGGCCAGGTCGCCGGTGAAGTGGTCCAGCCAGTCGGGGGCGGCCGGGTCGACCAGGAAGAGGAAGTCGCCGAGGCCGTACGGTTCCCCGCCCGGGGTGAGCAGCGCGTCGTGCTCCCAGCCGGCCCACTCCTTGGGGCCCACGGCGTACACCGCGGCGTACCCGAGGGCGTCGGAGCCCACCGCGTGGCAGCCCTCGATCAGGGCCCGCACGCTCTCCAGCGCCACCGGCTGGCCGAGCGCGTCCTCGTAGTCCTCCCCGCCGCCGAGCAGGTCGGCGTGCCGGTAGGCCCAGTCGTAGAACTGCACGGCGGTCAGGTGCAGCCGCCGCAGGTTGTCGGTGACCGCGGCGACGTCCCGGCCGGGCCGGAAGTCCACCACGAAGCCGTAGCGCAGCGCGGTGCGCGGGTCCTCGGCCACCTGCACGGCGGTCCGGGCCGACCCGCCGGCCGCGGCGGCCAGTTCGACCCCGTACCCGCCGGGCGGCAGTGCGCCGAGGTCGGCGAACCCGTCGCCGTCCACGGCCAGTTCGGTGTAAGGGGCGCCGAGGCGGAACAGCTTCAGCACCCCGGGCCCGCCCGCTCCGCGTACCTCGACCCGTACCGGCGCACCGGCCGCGTACACGGTCCGCTCGGGCAGCAACTCGACCGTGGTCGTCATCCCTTCACCGCTCCTGACGTGAGTCCCTGCACGAAGTACCGCTGGAAGACGAGGAAGACCGCGATCACCGGCAGCACGGCGATCACCGACGCGGCGAACACCAGGCCCCACAAGGTGGAGTTCTGGCCCTGGAACAGCTCGATCGCCAGCGGCAGCGTCTGCTTGGACGGGGTGGTGATGATGGTCAGCGACCAGGCGAACTCGTCCCAGCTGGCCAGGAACGTGAAGATGGTCGCGGTGGCCAGCGCGGGCTTGGCCAGCGGCAGCACCAGCAGCCGGTAGCGGGTCCACGCCCCGGCGCCGTCCACCCGCATCGCCTGCTCCAGCTCGACCGGGATCGCCGCGAAGAAGCCGCGCAGCAGGAAGGTGTTGAGGGGCAGCGAGCCGGCCACGTAGAAGACCACCAGGCCGGCCAGGGAGTCCAGCAGGCCGAGGTACTTGGCCAGGATGAACTGCGGGATGATCAGCATCATCGCCGGGATCATCAGGCCGAGCAGCAGCACCCGGTAGAGCGCCTCCCGGCCGGGGAAGCGGAACCGGGCGAACCCGTAGGCCATCATCGAGCTGAGCAGCAGGCTGAGCGCGGTCGTGCAGACCGCCACCACCAGCGAGTTGACGAAGTAGCGGCCGAAGTCGTGCGAGCCCCACGCGCCGGAGTAGTTGGCCGTCGTCGCCGGGTGCGGGACGAACTGCGGCGGGATGCTGAGCACGTACGTCTGGCTCTTGAACGAGGTCGAGAGCATGTAGACGAACGGCAGCACCATCACCGCCGAGCCCGCCACCAAGGTCGCGTACCGGGCCGCGGCCAGGGCGCGCAGGCGGCCGCGCGGGCCGCGGGTCCGGATCCGCCCGGACCAGGCGTGTGCCGCGCCGGTCACGAGGCCTCCTCGGGGTCGGAGCGGAACAGCCGCAGCTGCACCAGGGACAGCGCGAAGACCAGCAGCGTCAGCAGGACCGCGATCGCCGAGCCGTAGCCGAAGTCCAGGTTCTTGAACGCCTCCGCGTACATGAACGTGAGCAGGACCTGGGTGGAGTCGGCCGGTCCCCCGCCGGTGACCAGCAGGACCGAGGTGAAGACGTTGAAGCCGCCGATGACGAGCATCACGGTGACGAATACCGCGGCCGGCCGCACCGCGGGCAGCGTCACCGCGCGGAACCGCTGCCAGGGCCCGGCGCCGTCCATCGCGGCCGACTCCATCAGCTCCTTCGGCACGCCCTGGAGCGCGGCCAGGAAGATCATCATCGACCAGCCGATGCCCTTCCACACCCCCAGCGCGGACACCACGGCCATCCCGGTCCACCGCTCCGCCAGCCACGGCGTGGGCTTCGAGGTGAGGTGGGTGACGTCGTGCAGCATCCAGTTGACCAGCCCGCTGTCGGCGAACAGGTACTGGAAGAGCAGCGAGACCACCACCCAACTGGTGACCACCGGCAGGTAGAACAGCACCCGGAACAGCGCCCGGCCCGGGGCCCGGTTGTTCAGCAGCATCGCCACCAGCAGCCCGAGCACCACCTGCGGCGGCACCGTGAAGGCCATGTAGACCGCGCTGTTGGTGCTCGCCCGCCAGAACACCGGGTCGTGGAAGGCCCGGACGTAGTTGTGGAAGCCGGTGAACTCGCTGGCGGAGCCCGCGATCACGTTCCAGTCGTAGAAGCTCATCTGGAACGCCCGGACCATCGGGTAGATCACCAGCACCGCGAACAGCAGGAAGCCGGGCGCGATGAAGGCCAGCGCGGTGCGGGCGGCACCGCGCTGGGTGACGGAGGGTGTCGAGGGGGAAGCCATCACTGCCCTAGTGCGTCGCCGTCAGCAGCGGGTCGATCTCGCCCGCGGCCTTGTCGAGCGCCTGCTGGACGGTCTGCTTGCCCTGGAACGCCGAGGTCAGCTCGTTCGACAGGTCGGTGTCGATCTGCGGGGCCTGCGGCACCGACGGGCGCGACCGCGCGGTGGCCAACTGCTTGATGAAGGGTTCCAGTTCGGGTGAGGCGGCGGCCTCCTGGTCGGACAGCGCGGAGACCACGGCCATCTGGCCGGTCTTGGCCATGGCGAGCTGGAAGTCGGCGGTCTGGGTGAAGCGGATGAAGGTCTCGGCCGCGGCCTGGTGCTTGGAGGCCGACGTCATCGCGATGTCCTCGCCGCCGACCACGGAGACCGAGCCGCCGGGACCGGCCGGCACCGGCGCGTACACCGGCTTGAAGGAGGGGTACTGGCCGGCCCAGATGCCGGTCATCCAGGGGCCGTCGAGGATGGTGCCGTAGGAGCCCTTGGGCAGGCCGTCGGAGGTCTGGGTCGCGCCCTTGTCGCCGACGATCAGGTTGGGGATGGAGCCGGCCTTGTACAGGTCGGCGAGCATCTGCACGCCCGCCACGCTCTGCGGGCTGTTGAGGTAGCCGGTCGCCTTGGTCTGGTCGTCGTTGGTGACCGAGCCGCCCGCCGACCAGATCCACGGGTAGACGTTCCAGCCCTGCAGGCCGGAGTCGGCGAACGCCGCGATCTTCTTGGCCTTCAACTTCGGTGCGGCCGCCTTGAGTTCGTCGAAGCTCGCGGGCGGCGCGGTGAGCCCGGCCTTCTTCAGCGCGGCGGAGTTGGCTATCTCCACCCGGGTGTTGGCGTCCAGCGGCAGCCCGTAGAAGTGGCCGCCGAACTTGTTGGTGGCCACGCTGCCCGGGTAGTCCTTGGCGGCCAGCCCCTGGTAGTCGCTCATCTTCTGGTCCAGCGCGGCGAACACCCCGAGCGCGCCCATCTTGGGCACCCAGCCGAGGTCGGCCCGCACCAGGTCGGGCAGCTTCCCGCCGGCCGCGGAGGTGGTGAGCTTCTGCAGCAGCGAGTCGTAGGGCACGTCGACGTAGCTGATCTTGATGTTCGGGTGGGCCTTCTCGAAGGCCGGGATGATCGTCTGGCTGAGGGCGTCGGTCTGGGTCTTGTTCCCGCCGTTGCCGTAGGTGCCCCAGAAGGTCAGGGTGACCGGGCCGTCGTCCTTGGCCGCGGACGAGCCGGACGAGCCGCCGTTCGACGAGCAGCCGGCCAGCAGTGCCGAGCACAGTCCGGCGGCCGCGCCGAGCGCCAGCGCTCCCTTGCGGTGACGTCTCATGTGGGTTCTCCAGGAGGGTGGTTGAGGGTGGATCGGGACGTTAGTGGCGTTGTTTTCGTTCGTCAAGCAATCTATTCAGATCCGCGGAGGGCAACTCTCCGGAAAAGCGGAAGGCTTGGCTCCGGACCCGCGCGGAGGATCAGGCCGGGCCGGCTCCGGGTAACGTCCGCCCGTCCGCCGGGACCCGGCTCACAGCGGGACCTCGCTGGTCAGCGCCATCAGATAGCGCAGCACGCCCTGCCGCAGCATCGCCGCCGCGGCGCCGCGCGCCCACGTCTCGTCGGGCAGCGGGCGGACCACCAGCCGGCAGTCCTCGGCGGCCGTGGAGAAGCTGCCGCGGGTCAACTCGTTGCCGAGGGCGTCCATGAACATGTCGGAGGCGCTGATGCCCTCCCCCGAGAGCACCACCAGCGGCGGGTTGAGCAGGTTCACCAGCCCGGACAGGCCCTGGCCCAGCGCCCGTCCGGCCCGGGCGAACGCCTGCCGGGCCACCTCGTCACCGGACTGCGCCAGTTCCAGCGCCTCGGCCAGCGAGCCCGGCGGGATGCCGCCGCGGCCACTGCCGATGACCGACAGGATCGCCCCGTCGCTGGCGTACGTCTCCACGCAGCCGCGCTTGCCGCAGTGGCAGGCCGGGCCCGCCGGGTCCACGATGTTGTGCCCCAACTCGCCCGCCGCGCCGCTGAATCCGTGCAGCAGGGTGCCGTCCACCACGATCGCGCCGCCGACGCCGGAGCCGACCGTGACCAGGGCGAAGGAGTCGGTGTCCCGCCCGGCGCCGAACCACTGCTCGGCCAGCGCCAGGGAGTTGACGTCGTTCTCGATCACCACCGGCAGGTCGAGCTCGTCCTCCAGCATCCGCCGCAGGGGCACGTCCCGCCAGTCCAGCATCGGCGAGTACCGCACCAGGCCGCTGCGGCCGTCGACGTGGCCGCCGAGGCCGACCCCGACGCCCACGTTGGCGCCCTCCACGTCGGGCGCGCCCTGCTCCAGGTCCCGGGCCAGGTCGGCCATCGCCCGCACCACGGCCTTCGGCCGCAGGTCGCCGATGGGCACCCGGCTGGAGTGCCGCACCTCCGCGTGCAGGTCGACGATGACCCCGATCAGCTCGCGCTCGGTCGCCTTGATGCCGATGGCGTGGTGCCGGCGCGGGTCGATCACCAGCGGGATCAGCCGCCGGCCGGGACCCTCGGAGTAGCCCTCCTGCTCGGTGACGTAGCCGTGCGCGATCATCGGCTTGACCAGCTTGGTCACCGCCGCCTGCGACATGCCGATGGCCCGGGCCGCGTCCCGCCGGGAGATCGGCCCCCGGGTGAGGATGCTGGTGAACAGCGCGGCGAGGCTCTTCTCCCGCGGTGACCACTGCTCCGGCAGGCGCGCCTGCTCCGGCGGCAGGACGGCCGGTGGTGCGGCGGTGCGGTCCGGGGCGCCCGGTGCTTGCGGCATGGCGGAACTTCCTTGGTTCGGCTGGGACTTGTGATGAGTGCGCACGGGTTCGATTGTGCGGGGCCGGGCGGGGTCGCCGCCCGGCCACCGCGAACTACCTCACATTTCCGTAGAGCGCGGCGGTGGACGCCCCGGTGAGCCGGTAGCGCAGCGCCACGTCGTCGTCGTCGGTCCAGGCGGACGTGCTCGGGTTCTGGTGCTCCAGGCTCACCAGCAGCGGCTCGGTCGTGCCGTCGGTGGTCGCGCCGCCGGCCAGGGCCGATCGGGGCACCACCATCTCGATCCGGCCGGTGGTCGGGTCCCACTGCGGGGCGATCACCGAGGTGAGGTCGGCGTCCTGCACCCACGCCCCGCCGGAGACGTGGTAGCGCAGGTAGCGGTTGTCGCCGGAGCGCCGGGCCACCGCGTAGGACACCGGGCGCGACAGCGTGGAGCCGTCGAGTCCGACGGTGGTGGTCGGGGTGCTCGCGCTGCCGGACAGGTCGGCGGAGTAGACGTCCACCCCGAACAGCGGGGTGGTCAGGTAGGCGGGCAGGTGCCCGCTGGAGTTGTCCACCCGCAGGTAGAGGTTGCCGGAGTCGTTGGCCGCGGCCACGTCGCGGATGTCGGTGTCCGCGTCGCCGTTCAGCGCGTCCCCGACCTGGTCGGTGAAGTACGGGACCGCGTTCCACTGCGGCCAGTCGCCGGTGGTGCCGGCGTTGACGGTGAGGGTGGCGTTCGTGCCGGCCTGCGCGATGGCCGCGTACGCCCGGGTGTCGGTCTGCCCGCCGTACTGCAGCGCGGCCAGCACGTACCAGGCGCCGGTCACCGGCTCCACCATGGTGGAGACCAGCGGCTTGAGGGAGACGTTGGAGACCGCCTCGCCCGGCGGCATGTATCCGAGCGCGGTCCGGGAGACGTACCAGGTCAGCCGGGACAGGGCGGTGGGCTTGTCGCCGTTGAAGAGCGAGTACAGCGCCAGGTACATGCTCATCTGCGGCCAGGACGGCTCGGCGGCGAGCGCCTCGTTGCCGGCCGGGCTGTAGGGCGAGCTGTAGTAGAAGTTGTCGCCGGAGTAGCGGGCGATGCCCCACGTGTCGTGGGTCAGGGTCGAGGTGACCTTGGAGACGTGCGCGGCGGCGCGGCTGCTCGCGGAGTCGATCACGCCGAGCGCCAGCAGGGCGTCGGAGGAGGAGTCGACCGGGGTGACCCGCGCGGTGTTGTCGGTGTTGACCGCCCGGTCGTAGTAGCTGTCCGGGCCGTTCCACATGCCGGCCGGGGAGCTCAGCGAGGAGCGCTGGAGCGCGGTGGCGATGGAGCCGGCGGACGCGCTCCAGCTGTCGGCCAGCGAGGTGCTGCCCTTGGCCTGCGCGAACTGCTCGGCCGCCCACAGCCCGGCCTCGTAGGTGGCCTGGGTGAAGGCGTTGTACTCGACGTTCTCCTCCCAGATGGAGTTGTCCGCCGGGCCGAAGCCGTTGGAGCCGATGCCGGAGGTGATGAAGCCGGCCGCCTTCTGCACCGCCGGCCACATGGCGTCGCGGAAGGAGGTGTCACCGGTCTGCTGCCAGTGCCGCTCCACGCCCATCAGGAACATCCCGACGGAGTCGCTCTCGGGCTCCACGAAGCTGACCCACTGCCCGGTCCACTCGTCGTACGTGGTGCCGAACGAGCCGTCGGTGCGCTGGATGCTGGCCAGCCAGCGGAAGTACTTGTCGGTCTCGCTGTGATGCCCCGCGCTGTCGAGGGCGAGCGCGGTCACCGCGGAGTCCCGGATCCAGGTCTTGTAGCCGTAGGCGATCGGGTTGGTGGCCGCCGGCCAGGTGCCCAGCGCCGGGTTCTGGCTCTGCTTGATCGCGACCAGCGAGCGGTCGTAGGCGGTGGACAGCCCGGTGTCGGTGAAGGTCGAGGTGACCTGCTTCCCGGCCGCCAGCCAGTTCGTGTACGCGGTGGTGGTGGTCGTCTGCCAGGAGGTGTCGCTGCTCGCGCGGGCGATGTCGGCGGCGGCGAGGGCGTCGGCCTTGGTGGTGGCGATGGCGAGGTAGAAGGAGGTGTTCACCGTGGCGTTGGCCGGCACGGTGACCTGCTTGGACAGCGCCACGTCCACGTTGGCCGCGGTGACCGACCCGTTGCCCGGCAGGGTGCCGTTCGCGTCGAAGGCGTACCAGGGGGCGACGGTGGCGCTGGCGGTGCTGGAGTCGGTGTCGTCGCCGACCTGGTGCCCGCTCGGGGCGCCGAACGAACCGAGCACCAACCCGTACTGCCCGCTGGCGGACATGTCGACGACGTCCGCGTTCCGGGTCGCGTCGTAGGTGGCGGTGACGGTCTTGCCCGAGGACGCGCCGGTGTTGTTCAGGTGCAGGGAGTCCAGGACGTTCATCGTGACCGCGGAGCCGGTCGTGTTGTGCAGCCGGTAGGTGACCACCGTGAAGTGCTGGTTGGGCACGGTGGCGTAGTCCCGCCCGATGGTGACGGGCATCGCGGTGCCGTTGTAGGCGCCGTAGTCCGAGCGCAGGATGCCGCCGGAGTCCAGGTAGCCGGTCGCGGCACCGAAGCCGTGCACCTGGTCGTACTTCACGCCGTGCGTCTCGTCCCGGAAGAAGCCGGTGTAGTCGACGATCTGGTTCACCGCGGAGGCGGCGGACGCGGTGCCGCCGGGCGAGTAGTGCAGTTCCATCATCCGCGGGCCGTACTGGGTGTTGCTGTCGGTCTGGGCGAGCTGTGTGTCGCCCCACAGGGCGGTGGTGTCCGTCCAGTTGTTCATGTACAGCGAACGCGCGGTCTCCGTGCTCGGCTGGGTCGGGGTGGTCGCCCCCGCCGCCGTCCCGCCGACCACGGCGCCTGCCAGCGCGGCACCGGTCGCCATGGCCAGTGCGGCACTGATCAGCCGGCTGGGTCTCCTGGGTCTCCTCACAACTGCTCTCCTGCTCGTGCAGAGGGCTGTGCGCTTCACGCCGCCGCGGGGTACGGCGGGCGAGGCGAGTGTGCTCGGAGTTGGTTCATTTTGTCAATCAACTAATCACGATGAAGTGGAGCGACTTCTTCCGGGCGAATCCGGAGGCGGCCGGCCCCCAGCGCGCCGCTGTCCAACGGCCGTTCGGCGACGGCGTGTTGACGCTCGCGAACCCCCGGAGAACACTGTGCCCGCTGACCCCGCCGTGCTGCGCCTCGCCCTGGCGGAGGAGATCGCCGCCGCCGATCCGGCCCTTGACACCGGGTGGCGCGACGCCGTTGCGGCTGTTCCTCGGCTCAGCGGCCTTCCGTCCCACCGGCGCCGGGTGGGAACCCATTCACCTGGCTGAGGTCGGGCGGGACGAGTGGCTGCGGATGGTCTACTCCGACCGGACATGGGTCGCCCAGGTCGCGGAGAGGGACGCGGCCGACGCCACCGGCCCGGTCTCCGGCAGCCCCACCTCCTCGGCCACGCTTCCTTCCCTGGTGGTACGAACCGCCCAAGTGGCGGAGGTCCGTCCCGGTCAGAAGGTCCTTGAAGTGGGCACCGGCACCGGCTACCTCCACCGCTGTCCTGTCCCACCGCCTCGGGGGCCGGGAACGTTGTGAGACGTCGAATACGACGCCGGCCTCGCGGCGAGCGCCGCCGAACACACCTCAAGGACGCCGGGTACACGCCGAAGCTCGCGGTCGGAGACGGTCTCCAAGGGTGCAAGGAGCACGCCGACTACGACGCGATCGTCGCCACCTGCTCGGCGACGCTGAGCTCGTCGACCCGGCGGTCCAGGGAGAACTCCACCCGATCCGCGCGGCCGCCTCGTACGCCGTCCGGCTGGACGCCTTCCAGTCGATGAACCCGGCCCGCTTCACCTTCGGCGCGCCGAGCAGGATGTTCTCCAGCGAGCTGAAGTGCGGCACCAGGTTGAGCTCCTGGTGGATGAACGCCAGCCCGGCGTGCTCGGCGTCCCGCGGCGTCATCGCGGCGACCGCCGAGCCGTCCACGTCGATCCCGCCCTGGTCCGGCACGGTGACGCCGGCCAGGCAGCGGATCGAGGGTGGACTTCCCGGCGCCGTTGGCCTCGACGAGCCCGTGCACCTCCCCGCGGTGGACGTCCAGGTCCACCCCGGTCAGCGCGCGTGCCCCGCCGAACTGCTTGCTCAGGCCCCTGACCCGCAGCCAGGCGGTGTCCTCGGTGCGCATGGGAGCGAGATGCCCTTCTCTCGGTTCTCTCGGATCGCGTGTACGGTCGCGGCCGGCCCGACGGCGTCGGGGCCGGTCAGGACATCGCGGTGGGGTGGTCCTTGAGGAACTGGTCGATGGTGTTCTTGTCGACCACCATCGCCGGGGACGTGGATGCTCTTGGGCCGCCGGGAGGAGCCGGCCTAGCGAGCGTCGGCCGCGCGAAGGCACCTGCCCTCGGTGTAGCCGTCCTGCCAGATGATCTGCGTCATCGTGCCGTTCTTCACCGCCTGCAGCGCCTGCGGGCTGCCGTTGATGGAGTACGTCTTCACGTCGGTACGGCCGGCTGCTTCACCCGCGATGCACCCATCTCCTGCTCGCCCAGGCCCCCAGAGCGCCCAGTCGCCCGCCTCCTCTTCCGGGCTGGACGGCCACGCGGCGGTGAACTTGGTGCCGTCCTGCACCTGGCCGGGGATCGCGACCTCGTTGCTGGTCACCTTGATGCCGGACTGCGCCTTCATGGACTTGTCGAAGGCCATGCCGCGGTACAGGCACAGCACGCCGGTGTGGTACGTCAGTGCCAGCACCTGGCCCTGGTCGCCGAAGTCCTTCAGCATCGCGTCGACCGAGTCCTGGCCGACCTTGAGCGCGCTGGTCGTCGCGACGATGCCGTTGACCAGCTCGCCGCCCCAGCTCACCACCGGGATCTTCGCGTCCGCGCGCACGTAGCCCGCGCCGAGGAGCTGTGGAGAACCAGAAGTGGATAGGGTCGCCCTTCTGCGTGGTGGAGGACGCCGTCATGGCGGCGTTGGCCTTGTCCGGGCTGCCCTGCGTGTCGGTGATGGTCACGTCCCAACCCGCCTTCTTGGCCTCCGCGGTGGCGCCCTTGATGACCGCCTGGTTGAGGGCGTCCGTCGCGACGAGGGCGACGATGCCGAGCTTCTTCTTCCCCGACGAGCCGCCACTCGCGGTACTGCCGCTACAGCCCGCAGTGAGAGCCGGCGTCAGAAGCACGGCGAAAAACCCGAACACGCTACGCTTCAGCATGGATTGCACCCTTTCCTGGCTCTGGCACAGATATGGAACATGTGAGATATATGGGCTGTGTGCGGTGGTACGTACTGTGTACGATCTGCGTCCGCATACAAGCCGATAGCACCCTGGATGCCCCGACTTCCGACCGAATGATTGTCGGACAGTCCGACAATTAAGAACCGGATGGGAAAGAGCCGTCAAGGGTTACGCGGGAGTTTCCTTGCGGGGCTGACCTCGGAGCCGACCTCCGACCCGTCGATGGCAACGTTGTCGCGAACCGCTCCCGGGAGGGGGCGCGACGGGCTCCCGGCCGCGGCGGCAGCCGTCAACGGGCGTGCCGGGCACGGCGGGTGGGGGTCGGGCGGAGTGCGGTCCCGGCGCGGGCCGGACGGCGGCCGGGCGCGTTCGTACGGCGCCGGTGGAACGTTCTTAGGAAGCGCGGCGCCGGGCCGGGAAACCGTCGGCCGTGTCCGTTCCGACACATGCTCGTAGCAGAGCCGTCACCCGAGCCTGGAGAGGTACCGCAGCCCCTGCCGCAGATAGGCGCGCGGGTTGGTGGTGAGGTGCGCCGCCCACGGCGGGTCGGCCTCCCCGCGCAGCCGGGCGTACCGGGCCAGCGCGTACCCGAAGGCGGCCTGGTCGAGGTAGCCCAGCCGCCGGGTGCCCCAGGAGCGGCTGGTCTGCGTGTACTGGAAGGCGGCGTTCGCGGTGAACAGGCCGGTGCCGAGGAAGACGGTCAGCAGGTCGGTCAGCGGCTCGTGGTCCCGGCGTTCCGTCGTGACGCGCCCCTCCCCCAGCAGGCGCTGGTGCCCGAGCTCGTGCGCGACGGTGGCGACCAGCGTGACCGGTTCGCGGGTCAGTTCCGCGTCGATCGTCAGGACGGCCCGGCCGCCGACCCGCCGGTAGTGGCCGGCCGCGCCGCTGGACCGCGTGCTGAACCCGGGCAGGCTCGCCAAAAGCTCGTCGGCGCTCGCGGCGCCGTCGACCCCGCCGGCCGTGTCCTCGCCGTCGTACTCCACGCGGACGAGGTCGCGCTCGACCCCCATGTGCCGGCACATTCCGTCCACCACCCGCAGCGCCTCGGCACGTCCGCCGGTGAACGGCCGCGGGAAGAATTCCGCCGACGGCAGGAGGACGGGGGCGCGCAGGGCCGGCTCCCCGAACTCCGCGACGCACCAGGCCAGTTGCGTGTCGATCCAGTCGCGCACCTCGTCCGGAACGGGACAGCGGTGCCGGATCAGCCCCATGGCGACTCCCTCCCCGGGAAGGAGCACGCGTGCGGGGAGGGGTGCGGTTCCCCGGCGGACCACAGCCGGGAGCGCGAAGCGAAAAACCAAAGAGAAAGGTGCCCCCAACGGGATTCGAACCCGTGCTACCGCCTTGAAAGGGCGGCGTCCTGGGCCACTAGACGATGAGGGCTGAATGGCCGTCCGGGGTGGCCTCTCGGCGCACTTCGGGGACGCGCGCAGCATATGGGATCGGCGGGGGGATCGCCAAAACGGTTTCGGCGGGCGCGGGATCGGGGTGGGTCGGACGCCGCTCGGGTGCTCCCGGGCTCCGACGCTCCCGGCTCCCGTGCTCCCGGCTCCGGTGCTTCCGGCGCGTGCGGGTCCCGTCAGCCCCAGCCCAGTTCGTGCAGCCGGGCGTCCTCGATGCCGAAGTGGTGCGCCACCTCGTGCACGACCGTCACCACGACCTCGTGCACCGCCTCCTCCGGCGTCGCGCAGAACCGCAGGATCGGCCCCCGGTAGATCGTGATCCGGTCCGGCAGCACCCCCGCGTACCACTCGCCCCGCTCGGTCAGCGGCGTCCCCTCGTACAGCCCCAGCAGCTCCGGGTCCTCCGGCCGCGGCTCGTCCTCGACGAAGACGGCCACGTTGTCCATGACCCGCGTCAGCTCCGGCGGGATCCGGTCCAGCGCCTCGCCCACCAGCTCTTCGAACGCCTCACGTGTCATCTCCAGCACACAGCCATTGTGGTCCGGAACGGGCCCGTTCGCGCAGGACCGTGCGGGAGGCGATTCGGGTGCGCGCGCCGGGCCCGTCCGCGCCCGCGGGCGTGTCCTGACCCGTCGCGGGGGCGTTGGACAGAGGGAGAGCCGCGGCGCGCACCGGGAAGGGGGCGCGCCCACGTCAGAGACCTTGAGGTGCGCCCACCGTGCTGCCAGCTCCCGTCCCCGCTGCCCCTCCTCCTGCTTCTGCTCCTGCTTCTGCTCCTGCTCCTGCTTCTGCCCCTGTTCCCGCTCCCGCCGGCCGCCCGGGGAGGGCGGCGCGTCCGCACCCCGCGGCGGTGCGGGCCGGGCTGCGGTCCGCCGCGCTGGTGGCGGCGGTGGCCGCCGGGGCCGCGGCGTGCGTGAGCGCGGGGAGCGCCGGGCCGGATTCGAAGGCACCGAGCCGGAGCCCCGCGAGCACGGGCGGGGTGGCGGACGTGCCGCGCGGAGGAGGCCTGCTGCCGCCGCGCGGCCCCGGCGGTCGGCTCACGCCGCCTCCCTCGGGTGCGCACGCGAGCCCGTCGCCGCAGGGCACGTCCGCGGCTCCGTCGGTGAGCGGTCCGGGTGACGGGGCGGGCACGCCCGGTGGACACGGCCCCCGGCCGACCGCCCAGCACTCCCCCACCGAGGCCCCGCCCGCCACCTCGGCCGGCGGGCAGCCCCCGTCGCCGCCCCCGTCCTCGCCCCCGTCCGACACCGGTTCGCCGTCCCCGACGGGCACGTCCGGGACGGCCGGCGGCGGGGGCGCGGACGGGGGCGGCGACGGGGGCCCGGGCGGTGCGGGGTGAGGGGCGCGGAGGGGTCCCGAACCCCCGGGAGGGGCCCGCTGGTCAGGTGATTGGCGTCCGCGGCGCCCGATGCGTATGCTGGTAGATCGTTTGACCCCCAAACCCATTTGCCTGGCGCCTGACATCACGCGCCCTGTGGCGCGTTCCTTTTCTCCTGTGGCTGACCGCATCGAGGCGGTTGTAAGCAACCTACGGAGCTGGCGCGTGCCGTAAGTCTCCGAGAGGTTCAGCTTCAGCATGTCACTTGACAGTGCCGACCGTTCCACCCTGCCCGAGTACGCCGCCGTGGCGACGGCGGACGACCTGAGCGGCGATGTCCGCGAAGACGTTCGCGATGACGTCCGCGACGCGGACTACGCCGAGGGCGCCGACGCCGACGTCGACGTCGACATCGAGATCGACGCCGAGACCGACGCCGACGCCGTGTCCGACACGGACGCGGACGCGGACTCCGACCCGGGCATCACGTTCGCCGACCTCGGCCTGCCCGAGGCGATCGTCCGCAAGCTGGCGCAGAACGGCGTCGTCACCCCGTTCCCGATCCAGGCCGCCACCATCCCGGACGCCCTGGCCGGCCAGGACATCCTCGGCCGCGGCCGCACCGGCTCGGGCAAGACGCTCTCGTTCGGCCTGCCGATGCTCACCCTGCTCTCCGGCAGCCGCACCGAGAAGCGCCGCCCGCGCGGAGTGATCCTCACCCCGACCCGCGAGCTGGCGATGCAGGTCGCCGACGCCCTCCAGCCGTACGGCGACGTGCTCGGCCTGAAGATGAAGGTCGTCTGCGGCGGCACCTCGATGCAGAACCAGATCTACGCGCTGGAGCGGGGCGTCGACGTGCTCGTCGCCACCCCGGGCCGGCTGCGCGACCTGATCAACCGCGGCTCCGCCGCCCTCGACCAGGTGCAGATCGCCGTGCTCGACGAGGCCGACCAGATGGCCGACATGGGCTTCCTGCCCGAGGTCACCGAGATCCTCGACCTGATCCCGCCGGGCGGCCAGCGGCTGCTGTTCTCCGCGACGCTCGAGAACGAGATCGACACCCTCGTGCGCCGCTACCTCGTCGACCCGATCACCCACGAGGTGGACGCGGCGCAGGGCGCGGTCACCACCATGAGCCACCACGTGCTCGTGGTGAAGCCCAAGGACAAGGCGCCGGTCACCGCCGCCATCGCCGCCCGCAAGGGCCGCACGATCATCTTCGTCCGCACCCAGATGGGCGCCGACCGCGTCGCCGAGCAGCTCGTCGAGGCGGGCGTGCGGGCCGACGCGCTGCACGGCGGCATGACCCAGGGCGCGCGCACCCGCACCCTGGAGGACTTCAAGGGCGGGCGCGTCAACGTGCTGGTCGCCACCGACGTCGCCGCCCGCGGCATCCACGTCGACGACATCGACCTCGTGCTCAACGTCGACCCGGCCGGCGACCACAAGGACTACCTGCACCGCTCCGGGCGCACGGCCCGGGCCGGCCGCTCCGGCACCGTCGTCTCGCTGGCCCTGCCGCACCAGCGCAAGCAGATCTTCCGGCTGATGGAGGACGCGGGCGTGGACGCCTCGCGGCACGTCATCGGCGGCGCCGGCGTCTTCGACGCGGACGTGGCCCGGATCACCGGCGCCCGCTCGCTCACCGACCTCCAGGCCGACGCGGTGCTGAACTCCGCGGCCCAGGCCGAGCGCGAGGTCGCCGACCTCGCCCGGCAGTTGGAGCGCGCCCAGAAGCGTGCGGCCGAGCTCCGCGAGGAGGCCGAGCGGCTCACCGCCCGCTCCGCCCGCGAGCGGGGCGAGGACCCGGAGGAGGCCGTGGCCGCGAAGGCGGCGGAGCTGGCCGCCGAGGTGGCCGCCGCCGCTGCCGCCGCCGCGGCGGTGCCCGAGCCGCGCGAGGAGCGGCCGGCGTACCCGCGGCGCGACGAGCGCGGCAACTTCCAGCGGGACCGGCGCGACCGGGACGAGCGGCCGTCGTACGGCGACCGTGACCGGGATCGCGACCGTGACCGGCGTGACGACCGGCGGCCGTCGTACGGCGACCGCGACCGTCGCGACGACCGGCGCCCGTCCTACAACCGCGACGACCGCCGCCCCGCCTACAACCGGGACAGCCGGCCGTCCTACAACCGCGACGACAGCCGTCCCTCGTACAACCGGGACGACCGCCGTCCGTCGACCTCGACCTACTCGCGCGACGACCGCCGCCCCGCCTACAACCGGGACGACCGCCGCCCGTCGTACTCGCGCGACGACCGCCGCCCGTCGACCTCGACCTCGACCTACTCGCGCGACGACCGGCGTCCCTCGTACAGCCGCGACGACCGCCGCCCGTCGACCTCGACCTACTCGCGCGACGACCGCCGCCCCGCCTACAACCGGGACGACCGCGACCGCCCCACCTCGTACAACCGGGACAACGGCCCGTCCTCCGGCTCCCACTCGGACCGCAAGCCCCGCTGGAAGCGCAACGGCTGACCCCCGCCGCCCCGGAAGGCCCGGCCCCGCCCACCCCGGCGGGCCCGGGCCTTCCCCCTCCCAGGGGTAACCCTGCTGAGCCCACCCGCCCGCACCGATATGCTGTCCCCGCGGGCCGTTAGCTCAATTGGCAGAGCAGTGGACTTTTAATCCATTGGTTGTGGGTTCGAGTCCCACACGGCCTACCGCATGACCCCAGGTCAGACGCCCAGTCGCCTGGGGTCGAGTGCTTTCCGGGAGCCGTAGAGATCACCTGCTGGCCCGCTGCTGGCCCGAGAGGTAGGCGATCATGTGTGTCCTCCGGACTGCTGGCGCTTCTCTGCCAGGAACGCGCGCAGCCACGCCGGCTGGGGCGTCATCCCAGGATTCGGGCGGCGCCCAACGTCCGTGATGGGGAGGACCCCCGTCGAGAAGAGCTCGTGCGCGATGTCGCCCGGCACCGGGTCGCTGACCTCAAGGGCCAGAAGCCGGCCCTGCACCTCCTCGCCGGCTGTGTCCCACCAAGCCGCCAGGCGGCGTTGCCGGTCTTTCCAGAACTCACTGCTCTCGGGCTCGTCCATGTCTCCAGGAGATACTGGGCCGCCGCTCGCCGCCATTCGGGCCGCCCATGGACGAGCCCCCGGCCGCCTTCCCGGCCGGGGGCTCGTCGTCCGCCGTGCCGCCCGTGGGGGTGCTGCGGCACGGCGGGGTCTACGCGGCGGCGGCCACCTTGGGGTCCTTGACGCCGCACATCGGGGCGTGCCCGCACTGCGCGGCCACCGAGATTCGGCCCTCGGCCGGCAGCGCCCACAGCTCCGGGTCCGGGCGGTAGCCGGCCGCGCGCATCAGGTTGACGGTGTGCGCGAGGACGCCGGGCTTCTGCCGGGTCTCATCGGGGCGCTCCGGGTAGTGGTGGACGAACAGGCCCAGGCGCTCGCACAGACGCGCGTACACGGCCGTGTGGAGGACCAGGGCGTGCCAGCCCTCGTCAACGATCCGCGAGGGTGCCATGGGCTCGCCCGGCACCCGGGCGGCGGTGGCGACGAACGCCAGGGCGTCGACCACGATGCGCTCGGCGGTCGCCTGGTCCATGCCGTCGTTGTTGTCGAGGACGGTGGTCACGACGCCGGCGAAGTCGTCGTGCGGCAGCAGGGTGCGGGCGTCGAGGGCGGCCACAGCGGTGCTCATTGGTGGTGGGGCTCCTTCTGGTCGGGGTGTGGCGGGCGGACCCCGCACCGGGCGCCTGGGGGGCTGGTCCCGGTGCGGGGCGTGCAGGGGTCAGGTTGTGCGCCGGACCGGGACGGTGCGGGCGCACGCGGCGGGGTCGTCGTGGACGGTCAGCGTCGGGGCGGCGCCGGTGCCCTGGTCGATGTTGACCTCCCGGCCCTTGCCGGGCTGGATCGGGGCCTGGCAGTGCGCGCACCGCGGCGGCGCGGTCATGCCGGGTCGTCCTGCATCGAGGTCCGCCAGAACGAGGTGCTGATCCCCCGGTACCCGGTGTGGGACGGGTTGCGGCCGGAGTGGCGGAGCGCCCAGTCCTGGGCTTCGCCGCTGTCCTCAGTGGCCGGGGAGCGCTCCGAGCAGGTGGTGCACTCCATCTCGAAGAGGGGCGGTGAGGCGCCCTCCGACCTGTCCAGCGCAATGGTCCAGTCGGCGAAGCGGATCACGGCCCGGGTCACAGCGTCACCCGCGCCTTCCGCTCGGCCGCCACACGCAGGGCCAGCAGCTCGGACGTCAGGGCCGGCCGGACGGCGCCGCGACGTGCCTCCCACTCCAGGCCGCCGCCCAGGGGCCGGAGGTACACGAGATCGGTGGTCCACACCTCGGCGACGGTGCCGAACCGCCGGGCCGTCTCGTCGTACACCTGGAGGCCCTGCACGAGAGATGGAGGGGAAAGGCGCCCGGCACCCGCCGGGCCGTCGGTAGGATCCGTCATGTCGACCTGCCTCAGTTCGGGTTGACCGAACCCCGGGCCGTGCCATCGGCCGCGGGGCTTCTTCGTGCCCGCACCGCATCGGCGACGAAACGGGCCCATCACGACGCTACGAGCGACGTGTACGTCACGTCGAGCAATGTTCACGAATGTTCACGGCACATCGTTTGTGCGGGTGAAAGCCCAGAGGCGGTCTTGACCGACTGCCCTGAGCGGGTGACTGTGGCGTACATCCGTGCACACGCTGAGACCTGGAGGGCACCGTGGCACTACGGTTCATCGGCATCGACCCCGAGACCGGTACGGGCGAGAGCCCCACCGTGTGGATCGACGAAGAGAAGAGAGAACTGGTGCTTCAGGGCTGGAAGCCCGACGGGGCCACGCTTGCCGAGTGCGAGTCCTTCGAGGCCCCCGGTCACGCCGTGGGCGTCCCCGACAACGAGGCCGTCATCCGGATTCCCGCCCGGCTGGTGCCGAAGATCAGGGAGGCGTGCGATGCCCTCAGTGCCGACGTTCGGTGAGCTCTTCGCCGGCGCGTGGACCTCGGCGGTTCACCTGGAGATGCGCGACGCCTACGGGGTGGACGGCGAGGCCGATGACTTCGCCCGGTGGCAGGCCACCGGCGAACGGGACCTCGATCCCGCGTCGCCGTACTGGGCGCCCTGGGTGGACCTGGTCCAGGACGCCACTGCCCGCGGCGTGGTCGTCCGCAGGGCCCGGATCGTCTCGGAGCCCGTCAGCGACTACATCCGCTTCGAGCACGCCGGGACCGTCGTCAACCTCGGCGCCGGCGAACAGGTGCGGTGGCTCCCTCGCCGCCGGGCCTCCGACATCGCCCTGCCCGGCAACGACTTCTGGCTGTTCGACGGACACCTGATCCGGTGGAACCACTTCACCGGCGACGGCGCGTCCGGCGGCGGCGAGATCAGCGAGGACCAGGCCGCCGCGCAGCTGTGCGCCAGCGCGTTCGAGGCCGTGTGGTCCCGGGCGGTCCCGCACGACGAGTACAAGATCAGATAGCGAGAGGTCACGCCCTCACATGCCCGTATCCCCGTCGTCCGCTGCCCAAGCCGCCCGAGAGGCAGTCGCCCGGCGTCTCCGCGACCTGCGCGCGGAGGCGGGGATCACCGGCACCGAGCTGGCCCGCAACTGCGGCTGGACCCACCCCAAGGTCAGCCGGATCGAGAACGCCAAGACGGCGCCCACCCCGAGCGACATCCGGCTGTGGTGCGAGGCGTGCTCGGCCGGCGACCAGGCGCCCGACATCATCGCCCAGTCCCGCAACGCCGAGTCCCTGTACACCGACTGGCGCCGCCGGGTCCGCGCCGGCCTGCGGCAGCTCCAAGAGTCGTACACCGACCTGTACCGGGCCACCACGCACTTCCGCGTCTACTCGCCCACCCTCGTCCCCGGCCTGCTCCAGACCGAGGGCTACGCCCGCGCCCTGCTGTCTGCAAACGCACGCCTGCTCGACATCCCGGACGACTCCGCCGAGGCCGCGCTCGCCCGACTCCAGCGGTCCCAGATCATCCACGGGTCGGGCCGGCGCTTCGTCCTCCTCATCGAGGAGGCCGTGCTGCACTACCGGCTCGGCGACCACGACGCGATGGCCGCCCAGCTCGGCTACCTGCTGACGGCCGGCGCTCTGCCCGCGGTGTCGCTCGGCATCATCCCCAGCACGACCAACGAGCGGGATCTCTGGCCGCAAGAGGTCTTCCACGTCTATGACGAGGCACTGGTGTCGGTCGAGTTGCTGTCGGCGCGGGTGAAGGTGACCCAGCCCAGCGAGATCGCCCTGTACCTCCAGGCGTTCGACCAGCTGCGCTCGATGGCCGTGTACGGCGCGGACGCGCGGGCCCTGATCGTGAAGGCGATCGACGTCCTTCGGTGAGCCCGGCCGCGCAACCGGCCGGGCTGTCCACCGCACTGCCCAGGTGGATGGGTTTGCCGCCACGGTAACGGGCGCCACCGACAGCGGGCGGGAACGAAGAAGGCCCCCGCCCAGTCCCGAAGGACCAGGCGGGGGCTCAGTCAGGTGCGGCGCCGGTCGAGCAGCGCGGGCAGCCCGCTGGTGGGCGTGGGCGTGGGGCTGGAGGGCGGCGCGTCCGTGCGCCGGCACACCAGCGCATCCGGGTCCCAGGAGGGCGCCTGGAGCGAGTACCCGTCCGGGCAGGCCGGACCGGGCTGGCCCGGATCGCCCTTGGCCCCCTGCTCGCCCGGATCACCCTTCGGCCCCTGGGGGCCCGGGACGGATGAGTCCGCGCCGGGCTGGCCCGCGGCCCCGGTCGCGCCCGCCGGCCCCGGCACCGTCGACTCCGGACCGGGCGACCCCGGCGCCCCGGATGGACCGGGGACGGTCGACCGCGGCCCCGGTTCGCCGGCGGGCCCCGGCGGCCCGGGCGGTCCCGAAGCACCGACCCCGGCCGGCCCGGCCGCTCCCCGGGATCCCGGCGGCCCGGCGACCGGGCTCGCGCCGAGCTGCTGCACCTGGTGCGCGAGCGCGTCCCGCGCGTCATTGGCCGTCCGCAGGTCATGCGCCAGGCCCTGGACGCTGTAGATGATCCAGGCGAGCAGCGCGCCCACAGCGACCGCCAGCAGGACGGCCAGGAGGTCGCTGCGGCGGGCCTGCTGCTGCTCGGCCTTGCGTAGTTCGGTGCGGGTCACCCCTTGCCTCCCATGCTCAAGAGCGTCGGCAGCAGTACGGCCAGGATCGGGACGATGACCACGCCGATGAGCCACCGGCGGGTCGCCGCCAGCCGCTCGGCGTCCCGACTCCGCTCGGCCTTCAGCGCGGCGTTCTCCGCCTTCAGGTCTGCGATCTGGTTCAGCAGCGCGGTGTGCTGGACCCCGTAGACGTCCTGGCTGACCTTGCCGTCGACCCGGCGCCCGAGGTCGGTGATGTCCTGCCGCAGTTCGCCGAACCGGTCGTCCAGGCGGCGGTTGACCTCAGCGGCGGTCGGGTCGGCCACGTGCGGCTCCTAGGGTCAGGCCCGCGGTGCCGGGCTGGTGCTGAGGGCGCTCACCTGGGGCGGCTTCGGCTTGGTGTATGCCGGCGGCCGGGCGAGACCGAGCAGCCATCCCCACCGGGCCGAGACGTGCGCCTCCAGCACGCGGAACAGGGCGTAGTACGCCGCGCTGAACGCCGTGCCAAGCCACACCGTGGCGGCGGCCGTGTCCACGTGCAGGCCCGCGTGGGCCAGCGCGGCCACGAGCGCGCCGACGACCATCGGCACGGCGGTGCGCCACAGGGACGCGAGGGTGTCGTACAGGGTCATGGGGGTTCCGATCTGCTGGTGGGTGTGCGGCCGGGCGGTCAGTCGGTCGTCGGCGCGAGGGGCTTGAGCGCGTCGCCGAGTTCGGCGAGCGCCGCCTGGGCTCCGGCCTCGGCCGCGGCCTTGATCTGCTCGGCGGTGATCCCGCCGCCCTGCGCCAGGGCGCCGACCGCGGCCTGGAGGGCGGCGAGGTTCGCCGACATCTTCACCAGGGCGGGCCAGATCGCCCCCGAGGTGTCGTGGAAGGCGTGCGCCAGGTAGTACCCGGCCGCGTGCTCGACCGGTGCGCCCTTGGCGTCCTTCTCGTCGAGGCTGCCGATGTGCAGCAGGTTGGCCCGGAGCGCCGCAGTGTCGCTGGCGACCTGCGGGAGCATGGCCAGGGCCTTGGTCTGGTCGGGGGTGAGCGCCACGTCGTCCTCCAGGGGTGTGATGCCGCCGGGCATCCACTGCCCGAAGTCGGTCTGCTGGCTGGTGTCGTTGTCGCAGGCGACGCCGCCGATCTGGACGGTCGTCGCGGGCTGCCGGATGTGCGCGCGCGGGTCCCAGCGGCCGGCGGACCAGGCCGCGGTCTGCCACGCCCAGGCGGCGAGCTGGTGGTCGAGCAGGTAGGAGACGACCTTGAACCCGCCGTAGACGCCCGTCCGCGCGAGGCCGAGCACCGAGGCGACGCCTTGGAAGTACGGCACGACCACGGCCGGGTTGGCGTCCCAGTCGACGGCGAAGTACAGCGGCCTGCCCGGCGGCATCCCGGCCGCGGTCGCCTGCGCGAGCGCATCGTGGGCGTCGGCGATGCCTGCGGCGCGGCCGGCGCCCGCCCGGTTGGCGGTGGTCTCCCACACCAGGACGGTCCACACGCCGTGCGCCGCGAGGTCCGTGGCCTCGACGGCGCTGATGTTCTTGCTGGGCGTGTGGGAGACGTACCGGGCTGCGAAGCCGATGCCTGCGGCCTTGAGAGCGGCCCCGCCGGGGTGGCCGGAGGAGTAGTCGACGCCCTTCATGCGGTGGCCGCCGGAGTAGACCCATAGATCTCCCAGGTCGCGCCGCCGGTGACTTGCATGCCCGAAGACACCAGCGGGGCCAGGGCGGCGACCAGGGCGTCGATGTGCTCGCGCAGGTCCGCGTCCGTCAGGTCCGCGATCTGCTGCGTGGTCAGGGGAATCGTGATGTCCAGCGGCAGGTCTACGCACTGCACCCTTACGGTGCACGAGGTGCCGCTGTTGCTGCCGCCGAAGGTGGGTGCGGTGAGCGCCATCCGGCGCACCTCCTAGGTGATCGCTGTTGCGGTGGGGTAGTCCGTTGCCAGCCCGATGTCCTCGACCTGGAGGTAGCTCGGCGAAGTCCCGCTCGCATTGGTGCCGACCACAGCCGCCGACCCCGACGCGCGCGCGATCGTCGCCACCAGCACGCCCGTCAAGTCCGCGCCGGACTGGTTCGTGGCGATGTTCTCCCAGGTCACACGGCCATTGCTGCCGCTGGACGGGATCGCGATGCGCTGCGTGTCCAGCAGCACCGAGCCGCTGGTGTTGGTGCGCCGCACCCACATCCGCGCCGTGTCCGGGCTCGTGCCGGTGATCAGCGTGGAGACGGTGATCCGGTACGCGCGCCCGTTGCGGAGCGTCATGGAACCGCTCGTCAAATACGCCGTCTCCTGCGTCGGCGTGCCGCTCGGCGTGGACGTGGCCACTGTGGTGGCCGCGTACCCCCCGGTGATCGTGTGCGGGACGTTGTCGTACCAGACGGCTGCGGTCAGCCGAAGCCCGGCGAGGATCGCCACAGGCACCTCCTACAGTGCGATGTATGTGGGGTCGGCCAGCGCGATCGAGGCCCCGGCGCTCTGCGCCTTGTGGATGCCGTTGACGGCCCGGACGACGGTCGCGGTCTGCGTGGTGCCGGTGCCGGAGATCGCGGTCACCGTGACCCGCTCGCCGGCCACCATCCAGTCCATGGGGAACTCCGCGGGGTACGTGGCGCTGTCCACCCACCGCGGGCCGTGCGTCGTCGTCACCGACCACGACGTGGCCGTCGAGTTGACGCCCGTGGCGAGCTGGCAGGCGTCCGTGTCGAACCGCGCTGGCCGGGCGGCGTCCTCGATGATCCCCACCGTCCACGGTCCGGCGGCCGTGCAGTTGAAGGTGAGGCCCCAGTCGTACTGGCCGATCGTCTCGGTGTACCCCTGCCCGAGCAGGTCGATGGCCTCCGGCGGGAGCCAGGCGGGCGGGTGGCTGATCTGGATGCGGTCGCCGACGTCCGCAGCGGTGGCCTGGTCGATGAGCCAGGGCGCCGCCGCGAGGTCGACGGATACGGCGGGGTACCGCGGGCCGTCCCAGGTCCCCAGGTGGAGGATCCAGCCCGCGACGTCCGGCAGCTGCTCGT
This sequence comes from uncultured Actinomycetota bacterium, assembly GCA_963756705.1. Taxonomy (GTDB): domain Bacteria; phylum Actinomycetota; class Actinomycetes; order Streptomycetales; family Streptomycetaceae; genus Actinacidiphila. Next base: position 1,389,557 of record CAVWOS010000016.1, read on the forward strand.
CGGAGTGGACGTTGACGGTCTCGCTGGTGGGGTAGGGGCCGACACCGGACGGTGGCGGCAGTGTTGACAGTGTGCCGGTGCCGAGCGTGGCCCGCGCGGAACTGCCGGACTGCCGGGTGACGGTGACGTCGTTGCGGGTCGCTGTGTCGTCCTCGACGGGTTCCAGCGGCGGCGCCACCTCGCCGTCAGCGCTGTAGTCCAGGGCGAGGGCGACGGGCTGGTTGTACAGGCTGATGCGGGGTCGGTATGCGAGGGCGACGCTGTCGCGGTGCTCGTAGAGGATGCCCCGGTCGGCGGCCGCGGCGTCGCCGCAGAGGTTGAGGAAGGTGTCGGAGCGCTGCGGGCCCATCGCGGCCGTGCCCGCGTGCCCGAAGGGCGACACCAGGGGCACGGACTCCTCGGTGGTGAGCCGGGCGAGCCGGACATCGGCGGTCTCGCCGTCGTATCCGGTGTCGGCCTGGTCGAACGCGGTCGGGTCCAGGGTGTTGAACACCGCGAGGTGCCCGAACGACATGCCGTCCAGCGCGGTGTCGAAGGTGGTGCGGACGCCGGTCGGCACGCCGATGGTCCCGGTGTAGGAGAAGATCGAGCCGAAGGTGTCGCCGCCGACGTTGATCCAGACCAGGGTGTAGCTGACCAGCGACCCGGACTGGCTCACCTCCAGCAGGAGCCGGCTCCACACGCCGAAGAACCCGGTGGGCGGCGTGATGGTAAGCGAGCTGAGGTTGGTGGTGCCGTCGAGCGCGGTCACGTCGACGTGGATGGCGGACGCACCGACGCCGATCCGCCAGGTGCTGTTGGTGGTGAGGACCGTCAGCAGCTGGGCGCTCGGGTCGCCGGCCGGGGCGGTCTCGATCTTGTAGACGAACTCAACGTGCCACTCCCCGGTCGAGGCGCCGCCCGGCACGCCGCCCGCGATCGTGGCGCCTCCCGCGAGCGTGGGCAGCGCGTTCGAGCCGGCGAGGGAGTCGTCCGCGCCGAAGGTCAGGCCGGAAGTGCGCAGCGGCGACACGCCGGGGATCGGTGAGTACGCCTGGGTGGCGCCCTGCCCGTCCTCCATCGGCCAGTACGCCAGGATGCTCGGGTCGGCGGGGACGGCGCGGGCCAGGGTGGACTGGAGCGGCGAGCTGCCGGCGCCGAGGCGGCGCGTGATGCCGGACGCCTGCACGGGCACGTACACGTCCTTGCCGGACACATCCCAGCGGGGCGGCCAGGCCGAGATTTCGCCGAGGAACCGCACCCGGCGGTTGGTGATCGCGCTGGTGCTGTTGGCAGTCCAGGACACGCCGGCGCTGTCGGTGAACGTCAGCGCGGCCGCCGTCTGCGCGGTGAAGTCCGGGTTGGCGACGATCGTGCCGTCGATGCCGGACCGGATCTGCGCTGCATACAGCCGGGCCGCAGCGTTCGCGGTGGCGGTGAAGCCGGACACGTCCCCGATCTCGACCGGCGCGGTCGTCGAGGCGGTCGCGGTGGTGCCGGCGGTGACGACGTCGGCGCCGACCTGCGTCCAGGGGCCCGTCATGCTCAACCCGACGTAGAACCGCACGGTGTGGCCGCCGCTGCCGTTGTTCACGTCGAGGACGGCCCGCACCACCATGCGCGGCCGCAGCTCGGCCGACGCCAGCGACACCAGATTCGTCACCGAGGTGGTGCCGTCGGTGGTGTATGACAGCCGCAGCTGCCCGGCGAACAGGTAGCACACCCACGCCCGTTGCCCGGCCGCACCCCACTTCCCGCCGAGCTCCACCACGTCGCCGCTGTCCCAGTCGAGCGGCTGCACGTCGAACCGCACGTCCAGGTCGCCGAGGATGTTCAGCGCGGTGGTGCTCGGCGTGCTCACGCGCGCGGCCGGTGCGGTGCTGTCGGCCACGCCCAGCCAGGGCGAGCCGGCCGCGACCGACACGCGCACCGGTGTGTTGCGGCCGATCAGCCCGTACAGCGAGGACAGGGGGTTGCGGGGCGAGTAGGTCCCGGACCGGTTGTTGAGAGTGAGGGTGCACGTCCCGGCGTCGCACCGCGGGGACTCGTCCGGCTGCCCGCGGGTGATCGTGATCGGGTCGCGGTCGTAGACGTCGTGCGTGATGTCGGTCCACACCCCGCCGAGGTTCAGCTCGGTGATCGTGGTCAGCGGGGTCTGCGGGAACGCCACGGTGTACCTCCTCAGCCAGTGCCGAAAGCGACTTGGACGTTGCCGCGGCCCTGGACCCGGACCAGCTTGCGGTTGGCGCGCAGCAGATCGGATTCGCCGGGCAGGCGCACCTCGACGACGATGTGGCCGCCCGCGCCGCCGCGGGTGAGGGGCTGCACGGTGGCGCCGCGGGGCAGGTAGACCTGCTCGGGCCCGCGTTCGCCGACGACCGCCATGCCGCCGGCCATGATGTGGCCGCCCTTGGCCAGGTAGGGGATCTGCGGGACGCCGAAGGAGGTGCCGCCGATCCGGCCGATACCGGGGATCCCTGTGTCGATCGAGGGGATGGAGAACTTCAGCCGGTTCCACCCGCCGATGATGAAGTTCATCGAGGCGCGGAAGGCGAGCTTCATCCCGTCCCACATGCCCGACGTGGCCTTCCCGATCCGGCCGGGCAGCTTGGTGAAGAAGCTGACGATGCCGTCCCAGTGCTGGATGACGTAGGCGGTCGCCAGGCCGATGGGCCCGGTGAGGATGCCGAGGATCAGCGGCCAGTGCTTCTTGATCCAGTTCCAGGTGGCGGAGGCCGCCGTAGTGATGGCCCCCCACGAGGCGTGCCAGATCTGCTGGAACCAGGTGGTCTTGGTGGCGATCAGCACGATGACCGCGATCAGCGCGATGACCGCGATGATGATCCACGTCATGGGGTTGGCTTCCAGAGCTGCGTTGTAGAGCCACTGGACACCGGTGGCCACGGTGGTCACCGCAGACCAGGCCGAGGTGGCCGCGGTCCAGGCCATCTGGCCAGCCCGGATCGCCACGATGGCGATGGCGAGGGTGCCCAGCGACGCGGCCAGCGGCTTGACTACACCGGCGTTCTGCATGCCGAACTGGATGAAGTTGCCCGCGATGGCAGCCAACTTCATCTGGGCGGACCGCTTGAAGGTCTCCAGAGCCGCGGACGGGTTGTTGCCGACGGTGTTTGCCATCTGGTCGGCGGCGCCGGAGACCTTGCCCAGGGCCTTCACGGCGTTGGACGGGTCGAGGGAGTAGAGGGCGTTGCCGAGGTCTTCGGCCTGGGTGCCGAAGAGGTTGACGGCGGCCTGGCTCCTCTTGACGGGGTCGGGGATCTTCCGGAGGCGGTCCAGGACGGTGTCGAGGCCCTGGCTGGCGGACGACCCGCCCTTGCCGATCTGCTCGGCCATCTGGTGCGCGTTCAGGCCGAGTTGCTTGAAGCCCTGCGCGGTCGTGGTCGAGCCGTCGATCGCGCGGATGGAGAACTCCTTGATGGCGTCTGCGACAAGGTCCGCGTCCCGCGCGCCGCCCTTGAGACCCTGGCTGAGCAGTCCGGTTGCCGTGGCACCGTCGATGCCGAGCTTGCGGAACTGGGTCCCGTACTCGTTCATCGTGTCGAGCAGGTCGTCAGCCTTGTTCGCGCCGGTCTGGAAGCCCCTGGTGAGGACGTCGAGCCCTTCGCGGGCGTCCTTCACCAACCCGGTCTTGATCATCTGGCCGACGGCATTGGTGACCCCGCCCAGGTCCTGGTCGAAAGTCTGGCTCAGCGCCATCACGTCCGTGGTGACGCCTTGCAGACCGCCCTTGACCGCAGACACGTCGCCGATCTGCTGGTACACGCCCTTGACGGCCTCGTCCACGTCGCTGATCGACTCGCCCCAGTTCTGGGCGTAGACCTTCGCGGCCACCTTGGACAGGTCGTTGGCCTTGGCGGGGGTGATGCCCAGCTGTGCCTGGAGCTTGCTGCCCGCCGCGGACAGGTCCAGCGCGCCGGCCACGCCGGTCGCAAACGCTCCGGCGACGCCCGCCGAGATGGCGGTGGCGGCCGTGGAGAACTTCTCCTTCATCTGGCCGAGGGCTTCGGATGCCTGGTCGCGGGCGACCAGGTTGAACACCAGCGACGTGTCCGACGCCACGGGATCACCCCCTCATCTTCGCCTCTTGCGCCTCGATGTCCTTCGCGTACTGGTCGAGCCAGTCCAGGAGGTGATCCGCCTCTTCGGCGGTCAGCCGGTCCCACTCCCACGGGCGCACGCCGAGCAGGTGCGCGGCGTTGCCGAGGTGGCTCAGGCGACGACCGGCGGCAGGACTTTTCCCTCTTGCTCCGGGTCGTCGACCGCGTTCTCCAGCTCGGCGCGCAGGCCCTGCAACGTGAGCTCCCGCTGCTCGCCGGAGAGGTTGTCGCTGGCGTCGGCGATCATCTGGGCGTACTCCTGCTTGCTGTACTCCAGCCGCAGCTCGTCCCAGGCGAAGTCGACGTCGCCGAACTTGGTCGTCGGGTGGTCGCGCTTGAGCATCACCCACAGCAGGGCCCGACGGCAGGCGGAGTTGCCCTTGATGACGGCCTGGGTGAAGTCGGCGAAGTCCCGGCCGGTGTGCTTCTCGATGGCCTCCCGCTCCGCGCTCATGAGCTTGCGGGGGTTGTACGGCCAGCGGGTCGGCTCGTCCGACCCCTCGGGCTGGTACACGAGGTACACGGGAGCTCCCTATTCTCGGTTCCGTTCGGCCACGCGGCGCGCCATGGCCTCCATCGCGGCCAGGACCGCTTGCTGGTAGTAGTGCTGGCGGCCGGCCATCGCCCGGTCGAACCATTCGAACCGGCCGATCTGCAACCGCCAGGTGCCGCCCCACGACTGGGTCCGCCACCCGCCCGGCTTCTGCGTGCGCTTGGCGGCGTTGCGGAAGTTCCGCACGTTCGGCGTCTTCTTGGCCTTGACCCGGGCCCCGGACCAGCGGCCGCCCAGCTTCACTTCGGGCTTCACCTTCTTGGCGATGGCCTGCCGCAGCCCGGGGCCGCCGCCGGCACCGTGCTCGGAGCGCATCGACATGACGTTGGACTTGGCCATGTCCGCGGCCGGCTGGAGCGCCGCGCGCATGTTCGCGGCGAGCTCCTTGCGCAGGGCCTTGCCGTCCTCCTCGGCGGCCAGGGCCCGCCCGAGGCGCTGAATGCCCTCGGCCGACACCTGCATCTCGATCGGGGACGGGTCGGGCATCAGGCTGTCGCGCGGGTGACCGCGCCGGAGGTGGAGTACGACACGCTCACCGTGGCGTCGTCGCCGACGCTGCCGGTGATCGGGTTCCACGCCTTCACCAAGAGGTTGCCGGTGTACTTCGGGTTGCTGGTGCCGACCGTGGCCTGGTCGGCGCGCACCTCGAACGGCACGACGGTGCCGAGCAGGGGCCACATGATCGAGTCGAGCTTGGTGGCCGCGAAGTCCTGCTTGAACTCGATGGCGACCGTGCCGGACTTGAGGCCGCCCAGCACTTCCTTCCACCCGGCGGACCCGTAGGTGGTGACGTCCTTCTCGTCGACCTCGACGGTGATCTCGCACTTGTTGGCGTAGGCGGACAGGTCGTTGGCGTTGAGGCTGACGTACTCGGCCAGCAGGACCATTTTGGGCATGAGGGGTCTCCGATCAGGCGATGCCGAGCGCGGCAGCGAAGAGGAACGAGGGCGTGGTGCCAGTGACGGTCCAGCCGATGCGGAAGTAGCTGTCGGCGATGGCCGTGCCGTCGCTGCGGAGGATCTGGCCTCCGGGGGCGGTCGCCGCGGTGAAGGTGACGGCGGTGGCGGCCGAGGTGAACCCGGCGTTGTCGTCGCTCTCGACCCGCAGGGTGATCGAGGGGCTGCCGGTCCCGCTCACCGACAGCAGGTGAACGGCGGCGTACAGCCGCTTCCCGGCCGCCACGGCGCCGAGTTGCAGTGCGGTGCCGGTGCCCGAGGATGTGCGGGCGGTGCCCGGCGGGTGGGCGATCTGCCCGCGGACCATGGGCCACGTCCCGGACGCCTTGCCCGACCAGGGCGCGACGTTGCCGACCTCGTCGCCGAGGGCGTAGGACGACCGCAGGGCCTGGGTGAAGTACGCCAGGGTGCCGACCGTGGCGTCGGTGGGGCTGACCGTCCACGGGCCGGTCCCGCCCAGCTGCAACCAGGAGGCGTCGTCGACCTTCGACGGGTCGCCGGCCTCCCACTGTCCCTCGCCGGTGAAGGCGCTCGATGCGAGCCCGCCCAGGACTTCCTTCCAGCCGCCGCTGCGGTAGTTGGTGGTCTCCTTCTCGTCGACCTCGGCCGTGATCTCGACCTTGTTCGAGTCGCCGGACAGGTCGGCGCCGACGGCGAACAGCCGCACGTCGGTGAAGATCTGCTTCATGCCGGCTCTCCTTCTCCGATGACCCGAATGGTCAGCTCGGCGCCCAGGTACTGGATCCCGTTGACCTCGTACCAGCGGTAGGACTGCATCCGCACCACGTGGAGGTCGTCGGCCAGGCCGCCGAGGGCGTACTCGCCCGGGCCGCCGCGGGCCGCCTCGATCGCGGCCTTGAGGCTGGTCGGGCCGGACCCGGACAGCAGCGCGTCCAGGGTCTTCTGGCCGGCGAGGTCGTCCGACCGGCTGACCAGGACGGCGCCGGTGAACTCGATCTCGTCCTGCCCTCGGCGGAAAGTCCGGTCGAAGGTGATCGTGTAGTCGCCGACGTAGAACTGCGGCGTGGTGACCGCGTCGGTGGCGTACCCGGTCGCGGTCAGCTTGGCAGTGCCCGCAGGCATGGAGACGGTGCGAGCGGCATCGGCGATCGCGTTCCGCACGGCGGAGATGTCCATGGTGGTCCTTCCCGCCGTCAGCCGAAGCCGGGCAGCACGAACTGCTCGATGAGGTTCCACACGTCCGGGTCGCGGCGGGACAGCCGCACGACACCCCACTCGGCGTTGCCGATGATGCCCTCGGGGCTGTCCTTGCGCTTGAACAGGCGGGTGGCCTGGATGAGCGCGGCCTCGGTGACCTCGTCGGGCACGGCGGGCCAGCCGAAACGGGCCGTGATCCGGATACGGGTGATGGGGACGGCCCAGATGTTGATGGGCCGCAGCAGGCCCGTGATGGGCTCGCCGTCGGCCAGGGCGTTGTCTGGCCACGTCTCGAAGTCCGTCACGGAGTAGAACGCGCTGCCGTTGCCGCCGGTCTCCACGACCAGGCCCTCGTCGTCGCCGATGTCGTCGGTCAGGAAGAGCTGCCCGTCTTCCTCTTGCACCAGGCGGCGCCGCGGGTTGTACGTGCGGACGGTGGGCTCCTCGTCGAGCCAGAAGCGGCGCCCGGTGGTGCGCTCGATGCCGCGCGAGGCGGCGCCCAGCGCCGACGTCAGCAGCGCGTCACGGCTGGTGTCGCCGGGTTCGATGTTCAGCCGCTGCTTGAGGTCGTCGACCGTGCCGTAGTTGGCCATCAGGTCGTCTCGCTGCTCCGGCTGCGGCGGCCTTTCGGCGGCGTGGACCGCATGGCCGGAGCCTTCGGCTTGCCGCCGTCGGGCGCGGTGTAGCCGCGCAGCGTGAGTTGCTCGTCGACCTGGGCCACGCGGTCGTCCAGTCCACGCTGGACGTAGCCCTCCCGCTCCCGCAGGAGCGCCGCCACCATGGGGTCGTCGGTCTGGGGTTCCTCGGACATCGCTTCCTCCTGAGCGAGGGGCCGGCCGCGGCCCGGTGATGGCGGGCCGCGGCCGGCGAGGGATCAGACGCCGGTGAAGGTCGGCGTCACCAGGCCGGTGCCGCCGATCTTGCGGGCCTGGGCGTAGCGGGCGTGGGTGTAGGCGAAGTAGCCGTAGACCACGAGCAGGACGCCCAGGGACGCGACCTTGGGCTGCTCGGCCCGGATGAACATCGGCGCGTTCGGGTCTTCCCACAGGTGGCACTCGTTGCGGTCGACGACGTACACCTCGTCCTCGTTGGTGCCCGCGCCGTAGTTTGTGGCGATGTTGTTGTCGACGATGACCGGGGTGCCGTTGGGCAGGGTCCCGCGCACGCCGCTGCCGTAGGTGGTGGCCGCGTTCGTGCCGGCCATCTGCGCGGCGATGCCCGGCTGCGAGATCAGCGGCCAGGTGGACGACATGCCGTTCTGCATCCAGTACCAGCGCCGCGAGTGCATCACGGCGATGTTGTCGCCGGACGCCTCGTCGAGCAGCGCCGACTCGACGCCCGCCAGGGCCTCCAGGACGTGCGGGTACATCTCCGCGACGGTCGGCGTGCCGTCGGTGTAGGCGACGGCGGTGGCCACGTTGGTCAGGCCGTTGGTGGCCTGGTTGAGCAGCGTGCCGTCGAGGGTGGTGGCGTACCGGCGGTACAGGTCGTCGAGCACGATCGGCTCGACGCCGGCGCCGCGCTCGATGGCCTGCCGGGACAGGGTCTGCTGACCGGCGTTGGTCTGCACGTTGATGGTCATCAGCGTGTCGTCGATGTCGGTCTCGGACACCGCGGTGTTCTCGGTGCCCTGGAGCGCGGTGCTGGTCGCGGTGGTGATCCGGGACAGGTTGACCGTCATGCCCTGCGCGGGCAGGTCGTGCGGCCGGCAGGCGTCCGCGAACGGGCGCCGCGCGGCCGCGGCGGGCGCGTACAGGTCGGTGAGGTACTGCGGCACGACCAGGCCGGCGAACGCCCCGGTACCGGCGGCGCGCGTCAGCTGGGCGCCGCGCTCGACGCGCTCCTCGGTCATGTGCCGGTGGAGCCGGTCGCGGGCCTCGTAGTCGCCGAGGAACGCGGCGGCGACGTCGGTCTCGAAGGCGGAGCCGCGCCGGTCCTGGTCGGGCCGGTAGGTGCGCTCCTCGGCGCCGACGCGGGCGGCCCGGTCGTAGGCCGGCGGGCGGTTGCCGGTCGGGGCGGTGCGGGCGGACAGCGCCGCGAGCTCGTTCTCGCGGACCTGCTCGGCCTCCAGCTCGGCCAGCGCGGTCTGGCGGCGGGTCACCTCGGCGTCCGCGGCGTCCCGGGCGGTGACCTGGGCGGCCACGGCCTCCTCGGTGAGGTTGTCGTCGGAGCGGAGCGCCATCAGCGCGTCCTGCTCCCGCTGGCGGTTGCCGATCGCGGTGTCCAGCGCGGTACGCGCGGTGGCGATCATCTCTTCGAGCGTCATGGCTCGTCATCTCCTTGGTGGATGGGATTCCAGACGCCCCGGTCCAGGTCAGACGGCCGCCCGAGGCACATGGCGCCGGGCGGTCTCGTGCGCGCAGAGCGCAGGGCAGTACCCCGCCCGCTGTCGGCGGGCGGGAAGTTCAGGGGTCAGCGGTTGATGGCGATCTCCAGCAGCGCCCGGGCCCGTGCGGACCCAGGGGCCTTCGCGGGCGTGCGCAGGGTGCTGGTGGTGTACGGGTTGGCGCCCCACCCGACGATCGCCACGTCGCCGCGGTGGATGTCGTACCGGTTGATGCGGTACTCGGTGTAGTCCGGGCTCCACTGGCCGGACTCGATGCGGAACGCGAACGACATCTCGTCGATCAGGCCCGAGCGGAGCTTGGGCGCGATGTACGCCACGTCGTGGTCGGCCGGGTCCAGGCCGGGGGCGAGCACGGACAGGCCGGTGTCGTCCTCGGCGAGGGTGAGGGTGCCGGTGGTGGTGCGGGCCAGGCGCCGGAGCTGGTCGTGGTTGAGGACCAGGGGCACATCGAGGTCCGCGCGCGCGAGCGAGTCGGCGCCCGCGCCAGCCGAGACGATCTCGGTGTAGGGGCCGAACATGTCCCACATCTCGTAGCCCTGCTCGTACACCGAGGCGTGGCCAGAGAAGTCCAGGGTGCCGCCGCCGTCGGAGGCGTCGCGCAGCTGCACGCCGGACAGCACGGCCCGGACCGAGGCGCGGGCCTGGGGGTGCTCGGCGCTGCGGCGCTGCGAGGGTCGGTCGGCGCGCTGCCGCACGTGCTGGGCGCGTTCTGCCGCCGCGGCGGCGAGCGTGATGGCGTTCATGACGTTGCTCCCGTAGCGGCGGGCGGTGTGGTGGGCGTGGTCGCGTTGCGGTTCCCGAAGAGCCGGTCGAACTGGGCGTAGTCGTCCTCGGTCAGCGGCGCCCGCTCCTCGTAGGACCGGGCTTCGTCCGGCGTCAGGGTCCGCGAGTTGATCTGGGCGGCGAACATCGCCGCGCGGGCCGCCGGGTCCATCCGCAGCAAGCTGTCGCTGTTGAGCTTCACGTACCGGGGGTTGGACACCAGGCGCCGGCTGAACGCGTCCTCCCGGCGGCCAATGGCCGGCCCCAGATGCATGATCAGGAACTGCAAGTTCCGCTGGGTGATGTTGGCGTAGGTGACGCTGCTCCCGGACGCCGCGGCGTCGATCATGTCGCCCGGGCAGCCGAAGAAGCGGGCGATGTCCGACAGCCCGAATTGGCGGGCCTCGATGAACTGCGTCGCGGACGCCACGGCCTGGATCGGCTTGTACTCCCAGTCGTTGCCGTGGACGAACAGGTCTCCGGTCGACACCGCGGCCTGGAACTGCTCGCGCGCGATCCGGGCGTCCTTCGGGCTGATCGTCTTGGCAGTGTTGGTCAGCTCGGCCATGGGGATCGCGCCGCCGGCGAACCAGTCGCGGGCGAACTGCTGCGCGTTCAGGGACTCTTCGAGCGTCCAAGCCGCGAACGCCACCGGCGACAGGCCCATGGGCAGGCCGGCCACGGTGTACTGCTTCTCGTGCCACACGTCCCACGGGTCGTACTCGGTGCCCGCGATGACGTACTTGGTGATCTGTGCGCCCTTGGAGCGCACCACGACGTCGGCGAGCGACACCAGGTCAATGCGCGCGGGCAGCCCGCGGCCGTCTGGGCCGATCACCCCGGATCGCTCGGTGATCAGGCCGAAGCAGTTCCCGGCCCGGTCCAGGTCGATCTGCGTGGAGTACGTCCACTCCCGCATGCCGACCGCCGTCCCGCCCGGGGTGACCAGCACTGGTGGCGCCGGTACCTCGACCTGCACACCCTGGACACGCCGATACACGTCCACCGGCATCGAGGAGACCAAGTCCGCGCGCAGCCGCAAGCACCCCCACACGGCGCTGTGCCGCATCGCGGTGTCCGGGGTGACGTGCACACCGCCCCCGCCGAACCGGCGCTGCCTCTCCAGGTTGAGCAGCTCTTCGGCGGTCACCAGCTGCGCGGCACGCGCGGCCCGCCGCTTCGGCCAGAGCCTCATGCTGCCCCCTCTCACCCGAACGAGTCGGCCACGTCGTAGTCGTCGGCGGCGCCGGCCCGCGCGGACAGCGCCCACCGCGCCAGCGTCACCGCCCACAGCGGGGAGATGTCCACCAGCGACGAGCGGCGGTCCAGGGTCCACGCGTCTCCGCTGCGCCTGGTTCGGGCGCCGTTCACCGCGCCGGTCAGCGGCGCCTGGTCGATGTGCGTGACGCGGCCCTGGCGGATCGCGTCGGCGATCTGCCCGCACGCTTCGATCTGGTCGCCCTGCCGCAGCACCACCAGGTCGCCGCGCTCGGCCGGGTCCGTCTGGCCCGGGGCCCGCAGCCCGGCCGCCACCATCTCGTCGACCAGCGAGGCCGCGGGCGACCGTCCGGCCACCGCGACCGCCAGCGGCTTCCACAGGCGTGCGAGCCGGGTCACCGCGGGGACGAGCCAGTCCGTTCCCGGGCGGCGGTCGACGACCTCGAGGTGTGTGCGTCCGTCCTCGCGCAGCGACGCCATGGCGATCGAGGAGTAGTCCCGGCCGTCGGCCACGTCGAAGGCGAGCGCCACGTCGGCGCCCGGCCGCCACCGGTCCCCGGCCAGGTCCGGCCAGTTCGCCTTGGGCACGTTCGGGTCTGAAGGTGGGGTCGGCTTCCTGGTCCTGTTCAGGTAGGCCCGGTCGAACTCGGCCGGGTCCATCTTCTCCAGCTCGGCCTGGATGATGGCCTCGGTCACCGTGTACCCCAGCGCGGGCAGCGTGGCTCGCCAGGTCGCCGGGTCGTCCCGGGGCATCTCATCCGGCGCGAACCACTCGAAGTACGCCGCCCGCGGTCGGGCGGCCTCCATGTCCTCGGCGAGCGCGGCGAACAACGCCTCGATCAGGGCACGGCCCATCTGCCGCTTCTTGTTCAGCCAGGCGCTCTTGGTCGTGCCGCCGGCCGACGCCCACCACAGCTGAGCCATGGCCCGCGTCAGCATCGCCGGCGAGAAGGCTTGCTCCAACCGGTCGTCCTCGTGGGCGAACGCCTCGTCGATGAACCCGAGATCCAAGGGCGGCCCGTGGCCGGCCTTCTCGGTGTTCGCCGTGATGCCCATCTTCGAGCGCTTGCCCGGCCACAGGATCGCCTCGTTGCCGTTGCTCTTCCTGATGCGGGCCAGCCGCGCGAGGTCCGAGCCGGAGATCTTCTCCCAGAACTCGTCCTCCCAGCGCTGCCGGGCCATGCCCCGGGTCTGGGCGGCGTAGACGATGTTCTGCCGCGGCCACGCGAGCGCCCGGTGCACCTGGGCGCCCAAGCACAGCTCCGTCTTCCCCTGCTGCCGGGACACGGACAGGCCGACCTCGCGGTGCGCGAACAACCCGGTGTCCGGATCGATCTCCAGGGCGACGTCCGACACGTACTTCTGCCAGGGCATCGGCGGGGCGCCGAGCTTGGTCATGACCTTCCACAGCTTCGGTCCCAGCGACGGCCGGTCCGGGTGCCGCGGCGTTCCCCAGCGGGGCGGGCACGTCAGCCCGTAGCGCTCGTACAGATCCTCGGCGAACTCAGTCGGGGGAGCCCAGGTCTCCGAGGTCGTCGTCATCGTCCGCGGCCCGCCCCTCCAGCAACTGGGCGAGCGTCGCGCGGAGCTCGCGGTTCAACTGCGGCAGCAGCTTGTCGTCCTGGGCGACCGCCTCCCCGCACGTCTCGCACTCCCCGGTCGCCGCAGCATCGATCCGGCGCGCGAGCGTGTACGCCATCTCCGACAACGACGGCTCGACGCCAACCAGGTCGCCGAGCTGCTCGACGTCGCTGCGGACGGCCGTCTCCACGGGGCCCATGCCGTCCCCTCCCGTCCATGATCATCCGGCCGGGATCCGACCGGGGAGAGAAAAACAAAAGGTGGGCGTGGGGCTGAGAGCCGGGTCCCTCTAAAAAATCTTGCGGCTCTCTGACCTGCGGCTTTGTCGGGCCGCGTTTGTGCAGGTCAGAGGCTCACATTCCGTCGGTGATGTCCCGCATACGCAAGGCTCCGTGGGCGGGCAGTCCCGCTGGCGGCGGAGGCGGTAGAGGCAGCGGCGAACGCTCGGGCTGGAGCGTCGGCTTCTGCCCCTGCTTCGGGTCGGCCATGGGTCAGTCCTCCGTTCAGGGTCCGGCGTACCAGTCGACCGAGGTGACGAGGCGGGCGGCGCGGGTGCCGTCGCTCTTCTCGTTGTTGCACTTGCGGCCGCAGGTGGGGCAGCCGCCGACGCCGTGGATTGGCGCGAGGTTCTCGGGGTCGAGCTTGGCGCCGCCCTTGGCCACGGCCGTGAGGTGGTCGATGGCGTCGGCGGCGGGGTGTCCGCACCAGTGGCAGGTGTCGCTGTCGGCGAGGATCTGCGCGCGGATCTTGCGGTAGGCGTAGGAGGTGAGTTCCTGGCGGCCGGCCACGGCTCACCTCCCGTGAAGCTGATCGGCGCCCCGTCCTAGGCAACGGGGCGCCGCCACGGTCCTCTCGGATACCGCATCCCGCCGCGCGCCCGGGGTGCACCTGCTGCGGGAGAGCCGGACGCCGGTACGGGACCTCTGTGGGTCAGCCGCCGAGGATGCGGGCCTTGCCCTGCTCGAAGTCCTGGGCGGTGATGATGCCTTGGTCGCGGAGCGCGGCGAGCTTCGCCAGCTCGTCGGCGATGGACGGCGCGGCCGCCGGGGCTGCGGCGGGCTGCGGCGCGTGCCGGGCCGCGATGGCTTCGTCGATCGCGGCGCGAATCGGCTCGAAGGCGGGCTGCTGCCGGGCGTGGAAGGTGACGCTGTTCTCGTCGTGCAGCGCGTCGGAGGTGGTGCGGCCCGGCCTGCTGCGGCGCTCGATGCCGCCGGCGAGGGTGAACTGGATGAACCCGGCAGTGAGGCCGGCCTTCTTCCACTGCACGGCGGTGATGCTTGCGACGGGGATGCGCTTCTCTCCCCCGCCGACGAACACGCGGGCGTTGAAGCCCTTGCGCTCGATGGTGATGGTCTGCCCGTCGAAGCTGATGGTCCCGTTGGTGCCCTTGGCACTGAGCATGGCGCCCCCCTTGGCGTGTGCGATGCGGTGGGGCCACGTTCGCACCGCTGTGTCTGGGATGCGGGGGGAGTGACGGATCTGTGACATGCGGAAGGCCCCGGACCGTTGTGGTCTCCGGAGCCTTGGGGCATACGTCTGCGGAGAAAGCGTGACACCCTCTGTGACCAGGCGTCAAGCGCGGCCGCGGGCGCGGGCGAGTTGGCGCACCTGCTCGCTGGCGTAGTACGGCTGCCGAGGGCTGCCGCCAGCGCGGGTGAGGTGCCCGCGCTCGACGAGCTTGCGGACGGCGGGCAGCCCGACGCCGAGGGACTCGGCCGCCTGGTGGGCGGACATGCACCCGGCGGGCACGTGCAGCGGTTCCATGCCCCCAGTGTGCGTCATACGCCAGGCGGCCGGGGCGGCTTGGGTGTAGGTCGTCACGCGGCGAGGGCACCGCGCAGTTGGTGCCGCGCGGTGCCCTGACCTGCGTCATACGCCTTGTCCTACGTCTTCGGCGGCCCGTCATACGGCTGTATGGCGCACCCGGTGATGATCGGCTGCATGCCCTCGGGGACGATCTTGCGGTCCCAGGCGTGGCCGTAGGCGCCGGCCACGATCGAGACGGCGACGCGGACGGCGTCGGACGCGTTCAGCCCGGCGCGGGCCATGGTGGCGAGGTTGGCGGCGAGCGTGTCATCCATGCGGACGGACAGCGGGCGGCGGCGGGCGGTCACCGGCCACCGCCGCTCTGTTCGGCCGCGAGTCGGTGGGCGACACGGCGGACCTTCGCGGCGGCCTCCATGAGGTCGGTGGCGAGGTTCTCCAGGTCGGTGACGTCGTAGTCGTAGTGGTCGCCGTCGAGGAGGTGCGCGACGACGTACACCTCGGCGCCCTTCCGGTAGGTGGGCTTGGGGAACGGGTCCTGCCACAGGAGGAGTTCGAGCAGCAGGCGGGGGCCGTGCTCGGTGCCGACCGTGACGTTGATCGACGGGCCCTGGTGGGAGACCTCGCAGGCGAGCGGGCGAACGTCGAGTCCGTCGGGGCCGGACTGCGGTTCGGGGTGGCCGGTGCACCAGGCGGGTTCGGGGATGGTGACCTGGCCGCGGTCCTTGGTGTCCAGGGTGACGGTCTGGTCGGTCATCGCGCGCCGCCGTCCTGCTCGGGCAGCTGGTAGGCGGGGTAGCGGACGGGGTAGTCGGCGACGGTGGTCCGGATGGGGGTCACGCCGTGCTCGGGGAGCGCCCGGCCGTCGATGATGGCGTTCAGGACGCCGCGGACGCCGGCGGCCCGGTTCATCAGGACTCGCAGGGCCTGGTCGTTGTCGGTGAAGCGGGCCGGGTGCGGCACGGTGAGGGCGTCGCGGATCGCGGCGAGCAGGTCGCGGGTACCGGGCTCGACGCCGGTGGTGGTGTCGGTCATCGGGTCACCGCCGGGCGGCTGCTGCCGGCGACCCCGGCCGGGGTGGCCGTGATGCGGACGATGCGGCCGTTGTCGTTGCGGATGATGCCGACGGCGACGAGGCGTCGGGTGGGGCGCACCTGGGCGCGCGGGGGCATGGAAGAATCCATGATCAGCCGGTCTCCTGTGTGTGCAGGGGTTCGGTTAGGCCCCGGTCGGTGCTCCAACACCGGCCGCGGGCCGTCTTCGTTTGTAGGTGGTACTGATCAGGCGAGGTACGCCGCGCCCTTGTCGACCGCAGCGGCCAGGGCGCGCAGCTGGTCGGCGAACGCGCGGGCCTCGGCCGGCGAGCTGGTGCGGATGAGGTCGCGGCCGTCGTCGCCTTCCCAGACGACGAGCTGCATCGTCTGGTCAACCTCAGCGCTCACGGTGACGACGAGCGACGCGCCCGGCGTCGCCAGGTCCGCGAGGGTCGTCTCGCACACCCCGTCGAAGTGCCAGCGGCCGTCGCACCCGGGGATCCGGTGTGCGTCCTGCTCGGTGGGCGCGACCATCTCGGTCCCGCCGTCCAAGGTGGTGGTCATTGCTGTGTTCCTTCCGGTTCCAAGACCCGGTGTCATGACACCCACCGTAGCCCTGGTGTCATGACACCGCAAGCACTACGCTCGGGCTCATGCCGAACGTCGAGAAGACCCCGCGCAAGACGATCCGGGTCGACCACGACCTGTGGGACGCCGCAGGGCGCGCGGTCGGCGACCGGGGCCGAGGCGAGGCCATCCGGGACTTCCTCCGCTGGCTCACCCACGAGACGGACGAGTTGCCCAAGCGGCCGGAACGCGCGCAGAGCTGACGTCACGACGCCTGCACCAGCTCGTCCTGCACGTTGCGCAGCCACGACCACAGGCGCTGCGGGTACTCGGCCGAGCACCAGGGGCACCGGATGGTGTCCTCCCCGCGCTCGATCCGCAGCACGGCCCCGCACAGCTGACCGTCGGGCATCGCCGGGCAGTGCCCGATCCGGACGCCGGGCCGCGGATCCGGGGCCGTGATCGAGGTGACCTCTCGGTACAGGTCCCGGATCTCTCGGGCGAACTCCCCGGCGGCCGGCCACTGGGCCGCGATCCACGGCAGGTTGACCGTCAGGTGCTGAACGGCTGCCCACACCCGGGGCTCGATCCCGGCCAGGAGGACGGGCGCCGTCCAGCCGCGGTCCTCGTGCAGGACGGCCCGCCAGGACTCCAGGATGCTGACCATGCCGCCGTTGGCGCGGAGCACCAGCGGGTGCTCGGCGAGCGGCATCGGCGCATCCGCCCGGGTGCCGCGCCCACCGCCGTGGCCGCGGGGCCAATTCGACCCGAGTGGCACCAACTCCTCGGCCAGGTTGCGGTACAGCAGCGGCAGCGCGGCGAGCTGCTGGCCGATCGCCGCGGTGCAGCCGGCGCACAGGTAGGCGTCACCGCCTTGGCCTTGTTCGCACAGTTCGCAGTTCACCGTGGGTCCGCCTCGCCCTGGGCGGGTGCTTGCGCTCGCTCGGCGGCGAGGTCGGCGAACGCGGCCGCGGTGCGGTACAGCATCCCGGCGGCCGGAGAGCTGATCGGCATCGCACGGAGGACTTCGCGGATGAGGGACAGCGTCGACCAGGGGCTGCCGAGTGGGCCGACGCCGGCGCTGCGGGTGCACGGCTTGTAGGTGCCGCGGTCGAGTTGGCCGAGATGGCGCCGAAGCTCCGTGAGCGCTCGCAGCTCGTCGGCGGGCCGGTGGACGGCGCGCATGGCCTTGATGTTGCGGTCGAGAATCTCGCGCATCGTCGGGTACGCGGCGGTCCACAGGTCGGTGGCCTGCGCCGTGGGCGGGGCCCAGGTGTCGGGGTCGGCGGCGGTGTCGGACATCAGGTCTCCTTCGTGTCCGGCGAGTTGTCCACAGGTCTGGTGTCGCTGGCCTGCGGGTTGTGGATTATGGAGGTGGCTTCTGTCCGGTCAGGCGGGCGCGATCTCGTCGATGCGGTCGGTGCGCCAGAGGACGACCTGCGTCGTGCCGTGTCCGTACCAGCCGGTCCCGAAGGCGGCGCGCAGCCGACTGTCACTGTCGAGGCACTGGCGGATCTCGACGTTGTCCTCGTCGTAGCCGCGGCTGTAGGTCGCGCTCGTCAGGGCGGCGGGCCGGCCGTCGAGGAGCCATCCGTTCGCGTGGTCCAGCCACACGTAGTCGAGGCCGCCGTGGTTCCGGCAGGCGCCAGGCGGGCACTTTCGGCTGACCGTGCGCAGCAGCCACAGTTGGCAGCAGCCGGTTCGGCTGTAGCGCAGCCCGTACTTCTCGGCCCACTCGACGATGGAGTGCTGAGCGGTCGCCGCGTGCCGGACGGCGGCTTGGAAGCGCTCCTCGGAGACGTTCCCGGGGCGCCGGCGCGGGGTCTCCAGGCCGTAGGGCCACGCGGGGACGCCGGCCCCGACGGTGCCGAAGACGGCTACGGCGCGCTGAGTGAAGGTGTCGGTCGTAGGACTGGTCATCGAGTTCTTTCCATTTCTTCCATGTGTCGTGCAGTAGGGAGGTACATGTACCGAGCCACCGTCCCTAACTGCACGTAGAGCACGAGGGGTTAATTTGGCTACAGAGAGTAAGTATTTGTATAAAAAATGGGTTACGAGACGAACCCGGAGAGAAGTAGAGGCCCCCTGATCGCATGGAAACAATGGAGAAAAGTCACCCGCCGGCCTCCTTGAACGTTGCCGGGTTCGCCACGAACCGAGGCTTCGGCGGCCGGCCCTTCGAGCCCTCGGGCCGTTCCGGCGGCGCGATCCGCCGCACCCAGCCGGACCGCTCCAGCAGATCGAGCGCGGCGTCCACGTCCGCCATCTCGGTGCACCACTTCTGACCGCGGACGGCCTTCTCGACGTCCCCAGCCGCGAACCGGCCCCGCTGCACGGTGCGGCGGACCCACTCAAGGACGGCGCGCGCCGGGCCGAGCTTGGACTGCCGCTCTTCCGACATCAGGTCAGCAACCAGGCGAGCGTGGCAGATCAGGTACGGCACCAGGCTGATGGCGTCGTCCATGACCTCACCGCTGACGGTCAGGGTCTCCGGGGACTCGTACAGGGCGAGGACGGCCGCGATCCGCAGCACCTGGCCGGGCAGCTTCTTGGCCCAGCCCTCGACGGCCGCGAGGTCGCCGTGGGCCTTGTGCCGCGGCTCCAGCGCTTCCCAGAACGAGCGGAACAGCTCCTGCGCTTTGAGGTCGAGGTGCATGACCCGGTACTCGCTGTCGTCCCAGACGGCTTGCATCATGCGGAGGATTGAGGACGTGTAGCTGTTCCTGATGTCACCGGGGACCGGCGCGGTGTCGTACACGCGGTCTCCGACCCGGCTCTCGGGCATGGCGAAGATGAACCGGGCCATCAAGCCGCGCGCCTCGAAGACGTCGCCGGTGTCTCCCATTCCGGTGAGGAACCCTGGTTGCACGGCCAGCCCGAGCGAGAGGTTGGGCCGTTCGAGAAGGATCGGCTGGCCGCTCTTGCGGTTGACCGCGTGGGGTTCGTGGCTCCACGCCTTGAGCACGATCTCGGGGTTGGCGTTCTTGCTGTACCGGCCTCCGATGTTGCCGAGGAACGAGCTCTCGGTCGACAGGACGGCGAGGCGTTCGCCCTGCTGGGCGATCACGTCCGTGGCGGCTTCCGGCGTGGTGTCGTCGGCGATGAGTTGGGTGTAGACCTTCGGGGGGCCGAGCGCCTCGAACTCGTCGCGTGCGGCGTCGAGTTCGAGGCGCTGCTTCTTCCGGTCGTCCGCCGACTTGGCCTTGATGACCTTCGACTCGGCTTCGGAGACGACGGACTCGGCGATGCGGCGGTCCTGCGCGTCACGGGCTACCTCACCCTTGTCGCTCTCGCGCCGGGCCTTCTGCTCCTCGTACACCGGCTTCGCCATGAGCGACAGGGCGGGTGACTTCATCTCGCCCGGTGCGGCGACGGGCATGGTGTAGAGCGTGACGGGCTCGATCCAGTCGGGCTTGGGGCTGACGGCGCGGCGCCCGCCGATGGCGGTGGACGCCACGGCCATGCCGAGCCAGGCCGGGAGGTCCACGGGTACCTGGAGACTGTCGGAGACGGCTTGCGACATTGCGCCGATGCCCCGCAGCTTGGTGGCGTCCAGGGATAGTGGCGCCGGCGGTGCCAGCGGTACGGGCTCGTCCCAGCCTTCCGCGTCTTCCGGATGGATGCCGATGGTCCAGTCCGGCTTCTCGACGCGCGGCAGGAAGCTCGGGGCGGTCGTCATGGGGCCACCGTGGGATCGCCGGGGGCGGGCTTGGGCGCCCACACGTTGACGAACTCCCAGTCCTTGTGCCCGGCCGCGAAGTGGTCGGCGGCGTCCTTTCCGGTGCGGGCCTGCACGACGTAGATGCTGTGCGCCGTGTCCATGAGGGACTCCACGATGGCCCTGGCGTGGGCTTCCCCGGCCTCGTCGCGGTCGGCGCAGATGAAGATGCCAGCGCCTTCGAGGAACGCCGCATGTTCGGCGGTCCACTTGCCCGCGCCCCCGGCGTTGCAGGTGGCCTCCAGGCCGTGGTCGAGCAGGGCGTGAACGTCCTTCTCGCCCTCGGCGATCCAGATGACGCGCTCCCCGGCCTTGGCCGCGAGCAGCTCGGGGAGACGGTAGGGGACGGTGCGGACGATGCGCTTGCCCTGCTTGTCGTTGAGGCTCCAGCGCCGGCCAGAGCGGGTCTCCGGGTCGGGGCGCCACTGGGCAAAGCACTTGTGGTCGCAGCGGGTCACGCCGTGGACGACCTGGCGGTGCTCGTCCTCGTAGACGTACTGGGCGACGCGCTTGTGCCCGCGGTCCTTGCAGGGGATCCACAGGTCATCGCTGGCCTTGAGACGCCGCTCCTGTTCGGGCAGGGGCTCGTCGAACAGGTCGGCCTCGGTCCAGCCGATGGCGGCGAGGAATTCGGTGTTGCCCTGGCACTTGTGGCAGAAGACCACGGCTCCGCCGTTGTTGCCCCGGCGGATCGCGACGGTGTCGTCGGCGTCTCCGCCGTGGCAAATGCCGCGGGTGCGCAGCGCGCCGCCGCTGTACCGGGTGGGCTCGCCGCGGTCGCGGAGGAAGTCGGCGAGCCGGTTGAAGGCGATGGTGTCGGCCATCAGTTCGCCTCCGAAGTGGTGCTGTTCACGAACGTGGACTCATTTCTGTCCGTGCCGGTCGGGGAAGCTTGGTGCGCGGCGCCCGCCGCCGGAGGGGTGGCAGCGGGCGCCGCGCGGTCAGGGGGTCAGCCGCCCCGGCGGCGGTCGGCGATCAGCTCGTCGGCGACGTTGGTGATGGCCTCATGCCACCGCTTGGCCGCCGCGCGGATCGAACGAGTGGAGGGCTGCTCTTCCAGGTCCGCGCGGATCGCGCCGAGCGTGACGTGGAACCGGGCCGTCTCACGGACCGAGGCGAGGTGCTGGGCACCCTGCTCGTCGTCCTCGACGGGCGGGCGGGTGCCCTCCGGCCACTCGCCGGGGCGGCCCGTCACCGCGGCACGCTCCCCACGGCGCCGGCGATCTGCGCGACGATCTCGGCCCAGTGCTTCTCGCAGGCCGGGTAGTCGTAGCGCAGGCTCGGGCTTTCCTGAACGCTGACGACGTGCACCGCGAGGCTCGGGCAGCCAGCGCACCGGTAGTCCGGGTTGTTGTGCGGCGAGTCGGGCCCGTCCGGGCAGTCGCACCAGGTGCAGCGGGCCTTGCCGTCGGCGGCCGTGACGGCGACCGGCAGCAGCGACGGGTCGTAGGCGGCCTCCTGCGCGGCCGCGAGCGTCTGGTCGGACCAGAACGTCTCCTGCGGAGTCGGGCTCATGCTGCTGCCCTCCTGCCGCGAGTGCCGTGGATGGCGAGGCGGATCGTCGCCTTCTGCTCGTCGGTCAGGGGCGGCGCCTGGTCGACGATGGCGGCGATGCGCGCCCAGTAGGCGGCACCACCGGCCCGGGCCGGGCGGCCGGGAAACGTCCCGGCCGCCACGGGGATGATGGGCGCGGTCATCGCGCGCCGCCGTTCTTCGCCCAGTCCGCGCGGGCCTCGGCGAGGTCGACGGCAACCTGGTCCAGGACCGCGGCCTGCGCGTGCAGCTTCGCGGCCAGGTCCGCGACGCCGGCCGGGTCGAGGCCCCCGATGACGCAGTCCTCCAGCACCGTCACGATGGCGTAGGGGACGCGCTGCTCGGGGTCCAGGGAGTGCGGGGCACACCAGATCTGCGCGCGGCACAGCGTGTCCTCGTCGATCTCGTGCTTGCCTCCCTCACCGAACGGGCCGTCGACCCGGACGGTGGGGCCGCCGTAGTCCCGGGTGTGGGTGAGGTCCACGAGCCGCAACTGGAGGCGATCGGCGGGGACGTCGTCCTGGCTGGGGTCCTTCTCGGCCCACGCGGGCAGGTGGCCGGAGACCCGGACGTCGTTGACGGTGGTGATGGTCCACCGCTTGGCAGCCTCGACGGCAGCTTCGGCGGCCGGCGTGAGCGCGTAGGGGATGACCTGGTCGGGGTCGTGTGTAGTCGTCATGCTGTCGAGGGCGCTCATGCCTGCGCCACCTGACCGGAAGCGCTTTCGGTCTCCCGCGCCTTCTCGCTCTCCGGGGGCGTGGTCGGCACCTCGGCGGGCAGCAAGCTGATCATCGCGTCGAGCTTGGGCAGGAACGCGAGCATCTGGGCCCTGAGGTTCAGGGCGCCCGCGCGGTCCAGCTCGACGTCCGTGCCGAAGCCGCCGGAGTACACCGCCAGCACCGGGGGCTCGTCCGCACCGTTCACGTCGGTCGGCACGAACAGGGCGGCCTTGAGGATCGCGCTGTCGGCACCCACGGTACGGATCTCCTCGGCGTCGCCCCATTCCGGCGACGGCATGTACCTGGACGTCGGCAGGGCGGCCGCGCCGTCAAGCTGCGCGGCGAGGGCCTCGATCCGGGGCAGGGCCGCGCGGATCTTCTCCACCTCGTGGCGGGCGCCGTCCGCGTCGACCTCGCAGTCGTCGATCATCACCGCGGCGTTGTCGCCGCGCACACCGGTCGTCGGGTTGTCCTCGCTGATGAGCCGGACTTCGAGGTACGGCGGGGTGTCGCTGTGGTTGTGCTTCTTGCCGATGCCGCATTCGGCGGTGACCTCGACGGTCTCGGAGTTGTGCCAGGTGTGCGCGCCCTTCTCGATGCACCACGGGTGCACCGGGCACGCGGGCGCCTGGTCCTCCGCGATCAGTTCGAGGGCGCGCGCGGCGCGCTCCGGGGAGTCACCGACGATGCGCAGCGCCTCGTCGTAGGCGGCCTCCTGCTCCGGGGTGGGCGCCTCGGCCTGAGCGGTGAGCTCGGCGACCGTGGCCTGGACGGCGGCGGTGTTGAAGGTGCGGTGGCCGGTCCAGGCGCCGCCGGTACGGATCGGGTCGGTGCTGGTCGGGGTGGGCATCGGCACGGTGGCCGTGGGAAGCTGATCCATGAGAGGCACTGCTTTCTACTGGTCAGACGGTCGAGTGGTGTTTCTCGGCAAGCGGCGTCTCGATGGCAGTCGAGGCGCCGTCGCCGTTCGGGTCGATGTTGAGCAGGCGGAGAAGGTCAGCGCGGCTCACGCGGTAGGTGTTACCGACTCGCATGACCCTGCACGGGTAGTCGCCGTTCTTCGCCAGCTGGAAGCCCTTGGTGCGTCCGATGCTCAGCACGCGATTGGCCGTGTCGAGGTCGAAGGCGACGGGCAGCGACAGCAACGTGTCGAGCTGCATGCCTCGTTGGGGCGGAGCCAGCGAAGCGGTTGTGACGGCATCCCTGTCTGTCATGGTCACATCCGATGCGTTCTGATGTTCGATTGATCTGTTCCGTACTCGTTCGGTCGAGTCTGCTATGTGCTTGTGGCGACGGTACACGTGTCGACAGGGGATGCCAAGCCGTTTCATACTTGCTACCTTGAGTCCATGACGAACTATGACGACCTGTCCGCAGAGGAGCAGTCGCTCGCCAGCGACATCGAGGCCACTGCGGTTCGAGAAGTGACCGATAGCCCCCCGGGCGACAACGACGATGCCCTGTCGAGTGATCACGTGATGGACTGGGCGGACGCCGAATCGCTGGCTAGTTGGAACCTGAAAAGGATCAGAAATGCACTGGGAGTCTCACAACAGCAAATCGCAGAAAGGCTGAGTCAGCTACCGGGGGAAGTTCGCCTTGCGCAGACGCAGATTGCAAAAATCGAGCGCGGGGAACGACCTTGGCGACTCAATGAGGTTTTCGCGATTTGCGAAGCTCTAGATATTAGCTGGCAAGAACTTTTTGATACTCGGGATGCATCCGAGGATCCAAAACTTGTGCTCCTAGCGGCTAGGCTCAAGTACCAGGAGGCCGAACACCGGGAGCATCTTGCCAGGTTGGCATGGCACGAAGCGGCCAAACGCAGGGTTGAGACCGGGTTGGAGATGTGCCGGACGGCGGCGAAACTCGGAGTGGAGGATGAGTACGTCGCGGAGTACATGCTTCAAGTCGCTCGCGCTCATCAATACGCCGAACTCAGGAAAATCGTGGATTCGATGAGCGTAAGACAGAGCGAAGATAAGGCGACGGAGGCGGCACGCGAGAGTGCAGAGAAAGATTGGGCGGAACTGCTCAAGCAATATCACCAAGGTGAAAGCGGAGACTAGCTGAAATGCCCACATCTCGCCGCGCTGGCGGCGTCTCGAAGCGGTGCGAGTGCCGCGGCCCAGACGGCAAGCTGCTCGGCACGGCCTGCGCCCTGCTCGCCAAGAAGAACCACGGCGCACCGTTCATCCGCCAGGAGCTGGCGCTCGACGCAGACGGGAAACGCCGCAACTTCCGGCGCACTGGCTACTCCACGGTCAAGGACGCACAGACCGACCTCGACCGCGTGCGCGCCATCCTGGACCTTGCAGGAGACGACGAGGACGCCGGCCGTCGTGTCGGTGACCTCCTGCAGAACGTCATGAAGAGCCGCGAGAAGATCCCCGATGCAGCTGAGGTGAAGCGCAAGCTGGGCGTCGGCGTCCCCCTCGACGGAGCCATGACTGTGGGGGACTGGCTCGACACCTGGCGGGCCTCGAAGAAGACCCGCGACACCACGAACGCCGGCTACGACTCCCACATCCGCGTCCACCTCAAGCCGCACCTCGCACACCACCGCCTCGACCGGCTCGGCGTCGCCCCGGTACAGCTCATGTTCGACGCCATCGACGACCAGAACGAGGTCATCGCCGCCGAGAACGCGGCCCGGCGCGAGCAGGAAGCCCGCTGCAAGCGGTCGCGTCCCGGCGTGCCCCGCGCCTTCGAGCGCGCCCGCATCGCCGAGCAGATCGCCACGGAGAAGGTCAAGCTCGCCGAGATGAAGCCGTACCGGCGCATCACCGGGCCGGCCACCAAGCAGCGCGTCCGCGCCACCCTGCGCGCCGCCCTGAACGCCGCCATCGCGCAGCAGCTCATCACCTTCAACGCGGCTGAGCATGTCGAGTTGGCGTCCGGCCGCCGGCCGAAGCCTCTGCTGTGGACGGCCGCGCACACCGCGCGCTGGCGGGAGACGGGCGAGAAGCCGTCCGCAGTCATGGTCTGGACACCTGTGCAGATCGGCGCGTTCCTCGACGCCGCGCAGGAGCACCGGCTGTACGCCTTCTTCCACCTGATCGCGTTCCGCGGCCTACGTCGCGGCGAGGGCGTCGGCCAGGACTGGACCGGTGTCGACCTCGATGGCGGCCTGCTCACCATCGCGAAGGAGATCGTCGTCGGCGCGGACGGCTGGACGCCGGTGGAGACCGAGCCGAAGACGGACGGGTCGGCGGCCACCATCGCGCTCGACAGTGCGACTGTGGAGGTTCTGCGCGAGCACCGGGAGCACCAGCTCGCCGAGCGCGCGGCCTGGAACGCAGCGGCCGAGAAGAAGCGCACGGCAGGCGAGGATGCTCCGCTGTGGGCGGACACGGGCAAGGCCTTCGTCCAGGAGGACGGCAGCTGGCTGCACCCGGACACCGTCTCCAAGGAGTTCCGCCGGATCT
This sequence comes from uncultured Actinomycetota bacterium, assembly GCA_963756705.1. Lineage (GTDB taxonomy): Bacteria > Actinomycetota > Actinomycetes > Streptomycetales > Streptomycetaceae > Actinacidiphila. The sequence continues at coordinate 1,414,992 of CAVWOS010000016.1, forward strand.
ACGAGTCGGTCGGACTGCCGCCGATCAACCTGCGGGATCTCCGGCACTGCGCGGCCACGCTGATCCACGCGGGCGGCGGGGACCTGCACGCCATCAAGGAGACGCTGCGGCACTCGACGATCGTGCTCGCCTCGGACACCTACACGTCGCTGCTGCCGGAGGTTGATCGGGAGATCGCAGAGAAGGCTGCGGCGGTGGTGCCGCGGGCGAGGAAGGCGACGAAGAGCGCCGTCAGTCCTTCTTCGTGACCGCTTCCGGCGGTATCCTGAAGGCGCTTCGAGGGACCGCGTGTGAAGGGCCTCTGACCTGCGGGTCGGGGCCCTTTCTGCTGGCCCGCTGCTGGCCCGAACGCCACGCAACGCCCCGTTGATGGATGACATAGCGCGGCATAGAACGTCACGGTCACTCCCCCGCTGAGCTGCACCATTGGGCATTTGACGGCACAGAGCGGCATGACGGGGAATCAGTCGATAGATGACGTCATGGACGTGGCGGAGACTTTTAATCCATTGGTTGTGGGTTCGAGTCCCACACGGCCTACCAGGTCGATCCTCTCCGGAGGACCCTGACCTGCGCTTTTGGTGCCCCGGCTGCTTAGGAGCGGCCGGGGCACAGGCATGTGTGGGGGCTGTGCGTGAGCGATGCGTGAGCGGGCAGGCGAGGCCAGGGCCGTGGGCGACCACCTGCTGAAGGTGCAGTGGCTTTTCAACGAGTCGATCCTGCTGCTCGGCACGCGGTGTTGAGGCTGCATAGTTGCCGTATGGCCGTGGAGATAGTGGCATGGACCGAAGACGACGAGGAGGGTCTGCGCTCTCTCGTCGTTGCTGAGAACTGGAGACAGTTCGAGGTGGACTTCTTCGAGAAGAAACATCGACCGTGGGAGAGGACCTATGTCGCAGTCCTCGATGCGGCGGTTGTGGGGTTCGTCGAGGGCACCTTCTGCGACTCAAGCGAGTTCGACTCGGGCGAGTTCCCGCCTCCCCGGGCGCGGATCATGAATCTGCTGGTGTCGTCTCTGGCTCGGCGCGAAGGGGTCGGCACAGCGTTGATGCAGCGGTTCGCCGCTGACGCAGCCGCCGTAGGACTGGAGTCGGTCGTCCTGCACCCGGATCCGCAGGACTCGGCCGGTCGGAGGGCATTCTTCACCCGCTTCGACTTTGACAGGGTGCGGGACACCGAGATGCTCGGCGCCCCGGTGCAATCCGTCCTTAATCGCACGAGGTAGCAGGCGTTAGGCCGACTCGTTTGTTCATGATCGCCGGAGTCGAGATGCGCCGACGGCAGTCAGCTTGCCACCTGGCGGAAGCGCGCGGGGGACGAGGCGGGCAGCTTTCTCCGCGACCCCCCTGTCCAACTCGGGCAGCAGGCTGGTGTACGTGTCCGAGGTGAGCGCGATTGTGGAGTGACGCAGGACCTCCTTCACCGTGTGGATGTCGCCGCCGCCGGCGTGAGTGAGGGTCGCGGCCACGTGGCGGAGGTCGCGGAAGGTGATCGGCGGGAGGTCGGTCGTCGCGTGGATGCAGCGGAAGGTCTCGGAGACCATCTCGGGGTGGAGCCAGGAGCCGTCTTCCCGAGTGAAGACCTTGCCTGTGTCGTTCCAGGCCGAGCCCCACTGCTTCCGGTCCTTCTTCTGACGCTTCCGGTGAGCGCGGAGGGCGGCGATCGTGAGGCTGTCCAGGGCGATGGTGTTGGCGCTGCCGTCCGTCTTCGGGTCGGCCTCGTACGGGTCCCAGCCGTCGACCACGATCTCCTTGGCCGGGGTGATGAGGCCGGCCTTGAGGTCGACGTTGCTCCAGTCCTGGCCGACGGCTTCGCCCCGACGCAGGCCGCGGAAGCCAACGAGGTGGAAGAGGGCGTAAAGCCGGTCCTCCTGGGCGGCGTCGAGGAAGACGCCGAACTGCTGCGGTGTCCAGACCATGACCGGGCCGGGTATCTCGCCGGTCTGTCGCCACCGCCGTACACGCTCGTCCGTCCAGAGCAGGGGCTTCGGCCTGCGGCCCGAGGCGAGTTCGACGTGGGAGGCCGGGTTGAAGGTGATGAGCTGCTGCGCGATCGCGGAGTTGAGCGCGGTGCGCAGGGTGCGGCGTATCGCCTGCTGTGTGGAGGGGCCGGTCACCTTGCGGAAGGGTGGCATCTCGGCGAGCTTCGCCCGCTCCTGCGCCAGCCGCGTCCGTTCGGCGGCAACGGGCCGACCCGGCGCGCTCGGCTTGCACCGGGCGACCTGTGCCCGGCGGGCGTCGTTCTCGGCTGCGATGACCTCGTTGGCGTCAGCGATGCCGTCGAACATCTCCACGAGGTGGCCGACGTTGAGCCGGTCGAGCCGTACATGGCCGATGCGCGGCTTGAGGTGGACGTTGATGTGCGAGGCGTAGCCGTTGAGCGTCGTCTTGCGGCGCTTCTTGGACGCGAACCAGAGGTCCAGCCACTCGCCGACCGTCGTGCCGCCGCGTAGGTCGAGCCCGGAACGGAGGCGTCGGCGGATCTCCTCGACGTCGGGCAGCGGCGCCTTCTCCTCCACCAGGCGCTCCAGCAGGATTGCGACGCGTTCGACGCTGTCCGGGTCGTCGGCGTCGGCGAGGCCGAGGAGCGCGCGGACGTGATCCAGATCGGCCTGGGCGGCTTTGAGGCTGCCGTACCCGGCCCGGTTGAAGGAGCGACGGGTGCCGTTCGCCCGTATGGGAAGCTCCTGGCGTACCGAGTAGGATCCGTGCTTGCGGTTCGAGAGCCTTGGACACGCCTTGCCGAGTGGCCGACCGGTTTCGGCGTCACGGCAGTAGCAGCGGCGGTGAGTCGAGCCCTTCATGGTGCTTCCCCCAGCAGGTTCAGAGACCGTCTGCCGAGGCGTCCTTCCAGACGATCTTGCCCTCGGCATCCATTGACCAGGTCCGTCGCGGTGCGGCTCTGCGCTCGCGCAATTGGGGGCTGGGGCCGTCGTATCCGCCCGACTCGCCGGTGAACCACTGGAGCGCCGCGAAGGTGTCGGTCAGCTCCTCGTCCGGGAGCGCCTGCACGCGGTCCACGAGCCCGACGGGATAGATCAGGCAGATCGGCGCCACGTGCAGGGCTTTGGCGAGCACCATGACCTCGGCCAGGGGAAGTTGGGCACGGCGGCCTGATTCCATGTTGGCGATGACGTTGCGGGGGATCGCGTAACCGAGGTCGGTACAGGCGCGGGCCAGGTCTTCGCCGCTCATGCCCAGTTCCTTGCGGCGTCGGCGGACCTCGGCCGCCACCGTCGCCATGACCTGGTCGGCCCACTCTGGGACGTCGTCTTCATTCCGCCCAGCATCAGCACCGCGTTGTGTCATGGCGACACAATAACTTGCGGCACCCTCCTGACCTGGGCTTGGAGCCGGACACGAGACCGCGTTCGCCGAGAGCTGTAGAGGCGAGGAGGCAGGCATGCGTGAGGACGGTACGACGCGACCGGTCAAGGGGATGGCCAAGGACGAACTGCTGGCGCTCCCAGCGGCCGTGGACCTGGAGACCGCCAACCGGGCACTGGGGCTGGGGCGGAGCAAGGGCCACGAGCTGGCCAAGCGCGGGCTGTATCCGTGCCGGGTGCTGCGGTTGGGCAACGCCTACCGCGTGGTGACAGCCGAGTTGCAAGCACTGCTCGGACTGGCGGCATGACGTCCGTGGTCCCCGTACGCGCTCACGACGTGCGTCACTCAAGATCCCGTGGACTGCGCCAGACCTTCGTCGTACTGTCCGTGGTCGCTCGCGCGGCGCCAACCGCCGAGAACGAACGAGCCCCCGACGCGCCAACGCCGGAGGCTCACAACTCCCCTGTACGCCAGAAACGTTCAACCCTGGTGGGGGCGGGCCGGCCAGCCTGCACCCACCGGTCGAGGAGCTACGCATGCAGCCTATGACAGCTGCTGTTCGGGACGCATCCCCTGCGGCGGCCTGGCCGCCGGTCACCGTACCCGGCCAGCCGGACCGTACGACGAGGGAACCGCTCGCCGAACTGACCACCGAACCGGAGCCGTCCGCCGACAGGTCGGCCGCAGTGAACCGGCCGCTCCCGGTCAGTGACCGGCTGACCGGAACGCCCGGTCGCCTGACCGCGGTCACTGACCGGCAGCCGGTCACCGCTGATGGCCAGCCGACCAGCCCGGTCGATCCGCCTCCGAGCGACGCCCCGTCAAAAGGCGCTGACCTGCTGACCGAGCTGCGGTCGGCCATTGCCCGCTACGTGGTCATGCCCAGCAGCGAAGCCCTGGACGCGGTCACGTTGTGGATCGCGGCGACCCACCTCCAGCCCGCCTGGCAGCACGCACCGCGTCTGGCGGTGGTCGGTCCGGCGAAGCGGTGCGTGAAATCCCGGCTGCTGGACGTACTGCACGACACCGTCCACGACCCGTTCATCACGGTGAACTCGACCCCGGCGGCGATCTTCCGGTCGATTACGGCGCAACCGCCCACGTTGCTGGTGGACGAGGCCGACACCATCTTCGGCAGCGTGAAGGTGGACGAGAAGAACGAGGAGATGCGCGGTCTGCTCAACTCGGGGCACCAGCGCAACCGCCCGACCACCAGGGTCGTCGGACCGGAACACAAGCCCACCAAGTTCGCCACCTTCGCCATGGCGGCGCTCGCCGGGATCGGCGACCTGCCGGACACGATCATGGACCGTGCCGTCGTGATCCGGATGCGCAGGCGCGGACCGGGCGAGACCGTCCGCTCCTTCCGCTCCCGCTACGACACCCCGCTGCTGCACGCCCTGCGTGAACGGTTGGTGGGATGGCTGGTGCCGCTGACCGACGCGGCGGCGTCGATGGAGCCGATGATGCCGGTCGAGGACCGGGCGGCGGACACCTGGGAGCCGCTGGTGGCAGTCGCGGACCTCGCTGGAGGCGGATGGCCGCAACGGGCGCGTCACGCGTGCCTGGGGATGACCGCCCACGAGGAGAGCAACGACCAAGAGGCGGGGCTGACGACCCGCGTCCTGGCCGACATCCGCACGGTGTTCGCCGCATGCGGCGATCCCGAGGCGTTGCCGACCGAGCAGATCCTCGCCGCGCTGAACGCCGATGGTGAGGCTCCGTGGCGCGAGTACGGTCCCCAAGGTCTGACCGCGCGGGGTCTGCAACTGCTGCTGAAGGACTTCGGCATCAGCTCGGCCAACCGCCGCTTCCCCGACCGCAGTCAGCGCAGGGGATTCGCCCGCAGGCAGTTCATCGACGCCTGGGCCCGCTACTGCCCCCAGAAGGACGTGCCCTCCGGCGCCGGGCGCTGACCCGCATCCACTCGCCCCACCCGTCCCCGTGCAGGTCAGCACGGGGACGGGTCGTTTCCCCGCAACGGGTCGACCCGCATCAGGATTCCATCCGTACCTGCGCTGACCAGGAACGCAACGGGTGGGACGGGTCGCTCACCGTCTCCGGCGAGAAGGAACCAGAGACGCGGACCGCGCTACGAGAAGCGCCGGGGTATGGCAGCAACGGGGACGATCATCTGCGGCGCAGCAAGTTGTGGGGGAAGCACTCCTTACGCCCCGACGGAGCAAGTTGTCGCGTCGGACGGTCCTACGGCCCGTCTTGCCCTTGTGCCCCGCCGGGGGACGGGGACACGGCGGTACCCGAGCGAGGGCGCCCGGGGACCAGAAGGGCATCCGGCGGTGGGCAGAAACAAGCCCGGCGACTTGAGCGAGCCCCTCACGGCCGAGGCCGTGATCGACCAGATTGATCAGCTCGGTCGGCGAGGAGGAGAGCCAGGGGGCCGGCGGGGAGCAGGAAGCGGCCTTGTGTGGCGGCATCGAGTGCCTCCTGCCATGGCCACCAGGCGAGCTTGAAGTCCTTTTCGGTGGGGGTGAGTTCCTGCGGGCCGCAGGTGAGGTCGCGGGCTTCGTAGAGGTGGACGCGGGCGGGCGAGGCGAGGGTGAGGAGCGAAGGAGCCGAGCGGCCGCCAGGTCGTCGGCGGTGATCCCGGCCTCCTCGCGCAGTTCACGCCGTGCGCATTCCTCGTCGGTTTCGCCGGGTTCTTTCCGGCCGCCGGGGAGGAAGAGGTAGTCGCCGCAGTGGTCGGGGAAGTGGGCGCTGAGGAGGGCTACGAGACCGTCGTCGTCCCGGGCCACGACGACGGATGCGTCGCGGGCTGGGCCTCGGTCCAGGTGGGGAGTCGCTCATACCGAGCGCGAGGGTATAGGGCATCAGCGGATCATTGCGGCGTACGGCACGTTCATGACGACGGGGTGGGCGATGCCGCGGCCGTGGTAGCCGTCTTCGCCGAAGGCGTCGCCATGGTCGGCGCACATGATGATCAGCCAGCGGCGTTTGGCGGTGAGGGTGGTGATCAGGCGGCTGAGGTGGGCGTCGGCGTAGGCGAGGGCGGCCTGCTGGGAGGCGACGGTGTCGCGGCTGTCGCCGAGGTAGTGGCCGTGGGGGACGTGGGTGGCCGAGACGTTGACGAACAGGTAGACGGGGCGGCGCCCTTCGTGGCGTTCGGCGATCTCCAGGGCGTGGTCGACCTGGTGGCGGGTGGAGTCGGGCTCGGGTGAGCAGAACTCGGGCCGCCAGTGGTCCTCGTCGAACAGGTCGGGCAGGACCGAGCCGAGTGGCGTCTCGCGGGAGAAGTACGTGACGCCGCCGATGCAGATGCTGCGGTAGCCGTGCTGGGCGAGGCCGGCGAGGAGGTTGGGGGCGTCGAAGACGAAGGTCTGCGGCGGGACGGTCTTGAACGCGGGCGGCCGGCACTCCCACAACCGGGGCGGCTGCTCGGGCTGGGGCAGCTTGGGCAGGAAGCCGGAGAAGAACGCGATGTGGGCGGGGAGGGTGAAGGTGCCCGGCGTCTGGCGGCGTTCCCAGCCACCCACGGGGAGCAGCGAGGCAAGGTGCGGAGTGAGGCCGTCGTCGTAGGAGGTACGGGCGGTGTCGTAGCGAAGAGAGTCCAGCGTGACGAACAGGATGTTGGTCTGGCTGCGGATGATCTCGGCTGCGTCGATCACCGGGTCGTCTCCAGGGCGGTGGGGGAAAGGTGCTCGATGGTTCCTTGGGCACTGTCACTGACGGGGATCGGTACGCGGTCCTCGGCGATCATTCGGCGGATGTGGGCGAGCCCGGTGTCTTCCTGGATCAGTCGGCCGTTCGCACCGTAGAGGCGGATGCGGACGATGTCCGCGCTGTCAGTGCCGGGTGCCGTGGTCAGGTAGGCGCCGGCGAGGGGCTGCTGGCGTCGGGTGAAGGCGAGGAAGGCTTCCTCCGTGATCCCGCTGATGGCCGTGACCAGGCAGGCGTGGTGGCGGGCGTTGACCGCGCCCGTTGCACAGGCGGCGGAAGAACTCAGCCGTGACCGGCTGGCCGTCGCTGCCGACAGCCAGCCGCGCCGCGGAAGTGAGGGCGACGAAGCATGCGCCGAGCCACCAGGCGACGCCCTCGTGGATCTCGCCGGGAAAGCGGCCGGCCGCGCCGCCGTCGCGGATGACGGCTTCGGTGTCGATGGGGTTAATCACCCTGGGCCTCCAGGTGGGCGGTGATCCAGTCGGCCAGGTCGGCCGGGGACTTGCCGTCGGTGTCGAGGGCGATGGCCGTGGGGTCGGCTGCTTGGACCGCCTGGAAGTTGGCCAGCAGGCGGGCCAGTCGGCCGGGTACCGCGAACAGGTCGAGGTCGTCCTGCTTGGTGTCGCGCTTGCCCGCGAGGCGTTCCCGCAGGGCGGCTTCGGAACAGCCCAGGTAGAAGGTGTGGGTGGGCGTCTCCAGGTAGGGCTGGAAGGGTTCGAGGAGGTGGGCGACCTCCTCGACGGCGACCTCTTGGACGGCGGCGTGGCACGCGATCACGGAAGAGGCGTAGCGGTCGGCGACGACGGGGCCGACCATCCGGGCAGCGCGCACCGCGTCGGCGGCGTGCAGCAGCCCGGACAGGTAGAAGGCGAACTGCGGCAGGGCGCGGAGCCGCTGGTTCACCAGGGAGGACCAGTCGGTGTGGGGAGCGGGAAGAGTGTGCAGCGATGTCGCGCGCAGGCGCTTGGCCAGGGCCTGGGTGAGCGTGGACTTCCCTATGCCGGAGACGCCTTCGAGGACGATGAACGGATTCGGCGGCCCGTCGAAGTACGCCGGCCGGTACGGAGCTGGCAGGTTCACAGGGTTCCCTCCGTGAAGGCCGCCACATGGCCGGCGACCGCCTGGGCGAGCCGGGCCGGGTCGGCGATCAGGTCGTTCACGTCGAGCCGCAGGTCGTCGCGGAGCAGGCAGGGCTGGACGCCGCCGCCGTGGTCGACCCTCAGTGCCCAGAAGCCCTCGACGCACTGGGCGCGCAGCGGGGCAGGTGCCGCACTGGCCGACGTGGTGGCGGCCGAGATCGCGGTGGATGACGTCGATCTCGACGCCGTCGACGCGGAAGACTCTGCGGCCCTGGCCGACGCCGGCGACCTCGATGTGCTCGTCGCTGGTCAGCGTCCGCAGGTGCGCGATGATGTCGTCGGCCGGAACCGCAGAGGCGGCGCGGCCCTCGTTGAAGTCGGTGCCACCAGTTCGATGAACTGCACGGGCAGTCGCCGCTCCAGGGCGTAGTCCAGGATCTGCCGGACCTCGTGGGCGTTCTCCCGCTGCAGGAGCGTGTTCAGCTCGACCCGTTCGAAGATCTCGCGGGCGACCTCGATGCCGTCCAGGACCGTGTCGATCCCGATGCGGGTTCCGGCGATCGCCCGCAGTGAGGCGTCGGAGAAGTAGTGCAGGGAGACCTTCACCTTGTCCAGGTGCGTCCTGGCCAGCCAGGAGCGGTGGGTACGGATTCGGGTCCCGTTCGTGATCAGCGTGTACGAGGCGTCCGGGCCGGGCTCGGCCAGGCCTTCCAGGACCGGCCGAGCCATCGGCGAGGTCAGCGGCTCGCCACCGGTGAAGTACACGCGCTTGAGACCGGCGCCCATCAGTGAGTCGATGAGAGCGAGGTAGGCGTGGGCGTCGAGTTGCCGGGGCCGCGGCTGTTGGGATCGGTCCTGCTCGGGTCACAGGCGGCGGGACGTCGCCTTCGTTGTGGCAGAACCAGCAGGCGATGTTGCAGCGCGGGGAGAACGAGACCCGTAACTGGCCTCGGAGCGCGGCGAAGTTGTGCAGGGCCGTCCAGTCGGTGCTGGAGGCAGGTAAGGGGACTTGGGTCGCAGTCATAGGGCGCTCCTCGCTGGGAAGAGGTGTACGGGATGCCGTCGGCGGTCGAGGGGTGGCTCAGCAGCGGCGGTGCCGTCCTCGAAGGAGTAGGGAAGTCCGGGCGGGCCGGTGTGCCGACTGCCGCGTAGCCGTTCAGTTCGTGGCCGTCGAGATCAGCGGAGAGCTGGGTGCCGATGATCTGGTCGGCAAGAGATCCGTGCGTAGGTTTCGCAGGCGAACAGGTCATCTGCGGTGGTGCCGTGGGCCAGGAACCTCCGCTGGTGGATGAGTGGTTGTCCCGCGCTCCGCCGCATGAGCGAGCGGCGGCAAGGGGGAAGCGGCATGTCGTGCTGCTTGCGCCTTCGGCACTACGTGCCGACGTATCCGCGAGTGGTCAATCCGGGTGGTGGGCGGCCCAGTCCTCGCGAGCAGCGATGAGCGCGGGGCGGGCCTTCTCGTCGAGGAGGTCGGCGTGGGTACGGAGCTTCGCGGCGATCTCGGCGAGGCCCTGCGGGTCCAGGCCAGCGATCCAACGCCCGACGCAGACCTGGAGGTTGACGACCGGCACACGGAGACGGGGGTCCGCGTCGTAGGGATTGCAGTCGATGCTTCCCTCGAAGACCGCGTCCTCCTCCACCCCTCCCCACACGTCCGGGACGGTGAGCGGCATCATCGGACCCTCGAAGAAGCTCCGATGGTTCATGCCGGACAGCCGTGCCGACACCAGTTCCAGCGGTACGTCGACCTCGCTCGGGTCATCCTCCGCCCACGCGGGCAGATAGCCGGAAGTCGCCGATCCGCCCTCGGTGGTGATCGTCCACTTCCCCGGCGTACTCCACGGTGCCGGCTGCTTCCGGGGAGGACAGTCCTCGGTGACGGTGGTGCTCTGCTGAGGTGGGATGGCGGTCTCCTTCATCGGACGGCACAGACGCGCCGTAGGGACGGTGCTGTTTTCCCGGGCGGTGGCAGCCGGGCGGATTCGGTCACTGCTCGGCCGCTCCTGCCACCGCGGACCGGGAGAAGCGGCCGGGTCGCCGCCAGTGCGCGGGGTGCCTGACAGACGGGGTGAAGGGAAGCGCGGCGCGGACCTGATCCACCAGCCGCCGACCCTTGGGCGGGGGTGCCGCGTCGGGCGGGCCGACTTCGAACCAAACGACTTTGCCCGCCGGGTCCGGCGCACTCCCCCACGCGGCAGCCAAGCTCTCCACCAGGAGCAAGCCCCGTCCGTTCTCCGCCTCCAGCGGGGCGTCGCGCAGCTGCGGCCGTGCCGAACCAGCATCTGTCACCTCGACGCGCACCCGCACGCCGGTCCACCGCACGACCACCACGCATGGCGCCCGCGTGTAGCGGACCGCGTTGGTGATCACCTCACTGGACAGCAACTCCAGGTCGCCGAAGGTTTCCTGCGGCAGCGGTACGTCCCAGGCCCGTACCAGCTCGACGATTCTGCGCCGGGCCTCAGACACCGCACCGTCCTCAGCCTCGACTCGCAACCCGTGGGGGCTGGCGACGAGAGCGGGAGTCATCACGAACAGCCCCTCGTACGAAGCGGGTGCGCGTTGCGCTGCGGCAACGTACGCAGGCCGGAAGAACGTCGATGCGACGGAGCGCGGGAACGTGAGCGGGAGGCTTGAGTTGACACCGCAGTGCTCCTCTCAGGGCTGTGTCGGTCAGAACAGCAGCACGGACCGACCAACGGCTGAGAGCAGACCGTGCAGCGAGCACCAACTGTCCGGCTCGAAGAGCAGCCTTACTTCCCCGGCGCGGGTATACCCCTCATGGGTAGGCTTTTTGGGACGCAGCGACGCAGACTTTGTTGCACAGGCAAGACGGGGCCAGCAGATGACCGAATACCGACCACCGACCGCGCTACCCCGCGCCGTACTCGAGCGGGCAGACATGCGGTCCGCGATCACCGCGCACGACTTCGGAACGGTGTTCCGGCTGGCTCGGGAGTTCGCTGGCATCAGCTACTCGAAGATCGCCGCCGAGTGCAGCATCAAACCCGAGCGGGTCGGCGGCCTCGCGCGTGGCAGAGGAAGCGTGACCAGCTTCGAAAAGGTCGTGTGTATTGCCGACGCTCTGTGTATCCCCGGCCACATGCTCGGCTTGGCGCCCCGTCCCTGGGAGGGGAGCGCGCCCACGCCTGCACACCACCGTACGACCGAGGAAGACGTGAACTCCGTGCAGCGCAGGCGATTTCTCCGAGCAGGTTCGGGTGCTGGCCTGGCCGTCGCCATACCCGAACTCGTTCGGGCCGGCCAGCGGTCGACACATCGGCCGGGACCTCCCGGACCAGCTCCGACGCCGTACCGCACGCTTGCGTCGCCTGGACGACGTACTCGGCGGAGGCGACACCTACCGGGTCTACCTGGGCGAGTACCAGGCCACCAAGTCGCTCCTCCGAGATACGACTTACTCCGAGCAGACCCGGCGGGGTCTGCTGTCCGTCCTGGCCGAGCAGGGGCAGCAGGCCGGTTGGGCTGCGTTCGACGGTGGCCGGGAGGCCGACGCACGAGGGCTCTACGAGGAGAGCCACACGGCAGCTTTGGAAGCCGGGGACAACGACCTCGCGGGGAACGCGTTGGCGTTCCTGGCCTACCAGACCGTGAACGGCGACCGGAAAGGCGGAGTCGAGATCGCCGCCCGGTCCTGCCAGACGATCGGCCCCGACGCTCCGGCCGGTGTCCGCGCCCTGCTGCACGAACGTCTCGCGTGGGCGTGCGCGGTCGCCGGACTCGCCGACGAGACCGAGCGCGCTCTGACCGCTGCCGAGGACGCCCTCAACCACGCAGACGACTCACCCCAACCCGACTGGGTCTCGTGGGTCGACCGCAACGAACTCCAGATCATGACCGGCCGCTGCTGGACGGAACTGCGACGCCCGCTCCGGGCTGTCCCCGTCCTCGAAACCGCCCTTGCCGCGTACGACGACAGCCACGCCCGTGACAAGGCGCTCTACCTGTCCTGGCTCGCAGACTCCTACCTGACGGCCGGCGAGGTCGAGCAAGCCGCCGACACAGCCGACCGGGCCCTGGACCTCGCCAACGGAGTCGCCTCCGTTCGTCCTCGGGCGCGGTTGACCCCCTTCCTCAAACGGCTGGAAGGGCACCGCGGTCTCGTTGCAGTGGACGCCGTACTGGAGAAGGCCGCAGGCTGACGCCTACTTCGGCTCCTTCGGCTCCGTGCTCTCGGCAACCCAGTGCAGGTAGGGCTCCGACCCAGCGACGACCGGAACGGCGACCACCTCCGGCTTGTCCCAAGGATGGTGCTTCAACAGGTGTGCTTCCAGGGCGGGGTACCGCTCTGTGGTGGTCTTCAGCAGCAACTGCCACTCCTCCCCGACCCCGAACTCCCCGAGATACCAGAACACCGACGTCACCGGCCCCACAACCTGCACCCGGCCGCCAGCCGCGCCCGCACCACGGACTCTGCCAGCCGGAGGGCCTGCTCCCGCGTCTCGGTGGCGGTGGACACCTGCACAAAGTCAGTCATGGAATGAGCCTAACGACCAGTAGCTCGGTACCAGTTCGGCATACCAACTCCGCCTGGCGGGTTCCTCTGTGACTCCTTAGGGAGAGCGCTGCTGATCAGCCGTGGTCTGCGCCACTCCCGAGTCTGGTGTGCCCTCGGACACACCCTCGCCCCGCAACGGTGCGTAGTGCTTTGGGGCTGGTTGTTGGTGTCGAAGCCGGTGGCCGCGGGGCCATCCGCGAGCAGACTTCAGCATCAACCTTCCTTTAAGGACGACAACCCCATGATGAAGCCGGACAGGCGTCGTGTACTCGATCCCCCCACTCTGGGACAGGAGCCGACTGACCTCAGCCCCGAGGCGCTCGCCCAGTGGCGAGAGGTGATCGCCAACCGGGGCAAGTTCCGCGCACGGATCGCTTTTAAGGTCGGCCGCTTCCACGCCGACGACATCTGGCAGAAGGTCACTGTTGGCCTTCACCACCAACTGCGCAACCACGGCCCCAAGAACAAAATCATCCCGTACGTCACGCGCTGCTGCATGAACGCCGTCACCGAGCATTACGGCGTGATGGGCAGGCGCGCTGCCCTGTACGTCGGCGACGACACCCATCTGCTTGAGGATCCCGAGCAGTGCATCCATGTCGTCCCGACGAGTGAGGGTGGAACTGGACGATGCCCTCAAGACCCTGTCGTCGTTGTTCACCGAGAGGCAGATGAAGGTGTTCGTGCTGTCCGAGGCGTACGGCCTCAACAGCAGCCAGATCTCCAAGGCGCTTGGCGGCGAGGTCAAACCGGCCACCGTCCGCAGCGACCTGATGAGGGCGCGGCGGCGGCTGGAGGAGCCCCGCGCGCGCAGCTTGCTCGGCATGGGGCCGGTCCCCGAGTAGCCACCCCCCGGGAGCGCGGTCCGTTACACGCAGTGTGGCCCGCGCTCCCGAGGGGCCTGCTGCCGGTGGGCCGCCAAGGATACAGGAGAGGATCCATGACCAACAAACCGCGCCGCAGCTTCGCGCTTCTGGCTACAACGACCTTTCACGGCCTCATCGCCATGACGACTGGGGTCTTCTACATAATTGAGCGGTGGTTTACCGCTCCTCGTATCCGACAGACGCGTTCCGCGCGAAGCTGCATGCCCAAGAGGGAGCAGATACAGCTCGCCGAGCGTGCGTGAAGATCCCAGCAATGTCCGGCTGCCGATCAGGAAGGACCACCGACTGACCGTGAAGAATACCCCGGCTTATAGCCGAGATCAGAGTGGGCCGGGGCTCTCCGCAACACGGAGAGCCCCGGCCCGACTGATGTCTGTGTCGGCACACGAAGTGCCGCCACCGCTCGCTACATGAAGGTTCGGCACTTTGATCAGCTTGCTCGCACCCAGCGGCGAACACCGCGAGTTCGTACAGCCCGACTTGCTCGACACCTGCTTGGACGATTGGCTCCACGAGGCCGAGCACGAACTTGAAGAGCAGCAACATGGCCCCCGTCCAGGATTTGCGTCGACGTCGCCGTCGGCGGATGTGGCGCGAGGCGACCCAACGCACCCTAAGCTGTGGCCGTCGTGGCCTTGTCTGGATCGGCACGCTAGCGTTTCTCGTCGGCCTGGGTTGCTTCCTTCTCGGAGTACCCGATGCCGCCGTGGAGTCGCTGGTCGTGGCTACTGCGGCGTGGGCAGGTGCCGCGGTGCCCCGTCGACCTGACCGCTGACGGGTCGCTAGGGGTGGGACCATGTGCGTGAGCGATGCGTGAGCGGATGTGCCAGCACATGGCGCTCTCTCCCGGACAGGGCGGAAACCCGCCCCCGTCTGACCTGCGGCTTTCGGACAGCGGCCCACCGTCCGCCACCACCCGGCACGCCCCGGCCAGGACTTTTAATCCATTGGTTGTGGGTTCGAGTCCCACACGGCCTACGCACGGAATCCCTGGTCAGAGCATCAACGGCCAGGGATTTCCGCGTACTCCGGCATGCGCGGGCTCAACGCCCACCCCCTGCTCGCACGAGTCGGCGGGGACGTGACGGCTCAGCCGTGGATGAGCGACCGCCCAGACCGCGCGCAGGCGTCTACTTCGGCTCCTGCGCCTGCGTGCTCTCGGCAACCCAGCGCAGGTACGGCTCCGAGCCGGCCACGACCGGGACGGCGAGCACCTCCGGCTTGTCCCACGGATGGTGCTCCACCAGGTGTGCTTCCAGCGCGGGATACCGCTCAGCAGTGGTCTTGAGCAGCAACTGCCACTCCTCCCCGGTACCGAACTCCCCGAGGTGCCAGAACACCGACGTCACCGGCCCGGTGATCTGCGCCCCTGCCACCAACCGTGCCCGCACCACGGACTCCGCCAGCCGGACCGCCTGCTCCCGCGTCCCGGTGGCGGTGGACACCTGCACAACCTCGATCATGCGGGCGAGCGTAGCCATCCGCGCCGCGCCCGTTGCGCGAGAAGGCCCCGCCGGGCGGACTCCTGGTTCAGGCGATCGCGGCGATGTCCCCGTCATCGAAGCAGATCGCCTGGTGGAGGCGTCCGCCCAAGGCCGCCGCGTACCGAGCCAGGACCTCCTGGCCGGAGATGTGGCCCCGCTCGATCTGTGACACACGGCCCTTGGTGACCGCCATACGATCGGCCACATCCTGCTGGGTGAGCCCACGGGAACGCCGCAACTCCGCCAACCGCCGTCCCATGACCTGTGCAAGCAGGTCATCCTTGCCGGCACGCACCGCGTCTTCTCCACCGGCCCGCGCGACGTGCTCGGCGCGGATGTCTCCGGCGCGTGTAACCGCTCACGGTCGACCTCCTTCTTCCTGCGCGCGTTCCTTCCGTAGCTATACCTGCGGCGCCGAACCCCTGCTCATCCCGCTCGTCGCTCAGTGGCTACCGTGCTGGGGCTCGCCTCGCCGAAGAGGAGGACACCGTTCACGCCGGCGGCCTTGCTCCGGCCAGTGGCCGCGCCCGGTCAGGCAGGCCGCGGCAGATCGGCGTCTGGCCCCTGTCCGCGGGCCGGTTGCTGCGCCCCAGAGCGGCATCGCGGTGCTCGGCTTGCCGGACGCGGGCCGGTGAATTCGAGGCGACGGCGCAGGTCCGGGCAGGCATACTCCCGGCATGTCCACGGACTTCAGCGGGATGATCGAGTGCAGGCCGGGCGCACGGATCTGGGGGCTCGACGACGAGGACACCGTGTGGGAAACCGCGATGGACGTCGGCTTCCTCAACACCGCCAACGCGTACGACGCCTTGGCCTGCCTCTTCGGAATCCGCAACAGCTTCGGGTTCCGTCCTTTGGCCGAGGGCCGCGGCCTGCCCGAGGACGTGTCCGACGACGTGCGCACGTACTTCGCCGACGGCCGAGCCGTGGACGTGTTCGGCACCACGTGGATCACCGGGGTGGAGCTCGCGTCCGCCGACTGGCGGGAGACCGACGGCTCGGGCAGCCGCAGCCGGCAGGCCGTCGCGGGGGAGGAAACGCACTGGGGCCCGGTGTGGAGGGTGATGCGGGCCCTGGGCGAGGTGCACGGACCGGAGAACGTGAGACTCGTGGTCTGGTTCCACTGACCCGTCCCCGTCTCCCGGGGCCGGCCCCGGGAGACGGGGACGGGAAAGGGGAGACCCCGGCGGGGGCCGGGGTCTCCGGGTGGGGCGGTGGCGTCAGGACGGGATCACGGAGAGGTGATCACGACCGCGGCCGGGGCGACGTAGTCGCCCTTGTAGGTGGCGGCGTCGCCGCTGTTGAGCAGGCCCAGGCAGGTGCCGGAGACGTTGAACGCGTGCAGGTTGCCCGTACCCAGCACCGTGAGGGTGTGCGTGGAGTTGGTGTACTTCACGTCCACGGTCGCCGGAGAGGTCGCGCTGGCGCCGCGGAAGTCGGCGGTGCAGCCCACCCCGCTGATGTGCGCCTCGACGCCGGACAGCGTGCCGGTGGTGACACCGTTGCTGTAGCTGACCGAGTTCTTGGCCCACGCCAGGTTCTGCGGCGTGACGGTGAACGTGATGCCCAGCGGGCCGGAGCAGCCCGTCCACGACGCGGCGGTGACCGTGCCGAGCGGGGTGCCGCTCTTGCCCGTGCCGTTCGTCAGGTTGATGCCGGCGGTGGCCGTCGTGCACTTGAGCTGCGTGCCGGTGGCCGTGTCGGTCAGCACCGTGTTGGTGGACGTGAGCGTGGCTGCCCCGGAGGCGGGCATGCCGGAGACCGTCCACGTCGTGGCCGCGGAGGCGTTGGTCACGGCGAGACCGAGGGCGGAGGCGATCGCTGCCCCGGTGACGAGGGCGGACTTGAGGGCGGTGTACTTGCGCACGGGCGGTTCCTTCCTAGGGAGTTGACGTACCTGACGCCCCGCGCCGCCGGGCCGTTCGGGCCGGGAGCGCGGTCGGGACTCACTTCCTGGAACGCCGGCCACCGAAATATGTCGGTAGCCCTTGCCGAAGAGGACATTACGCACCGGTAACAGAAGCGGCAACAATCCGTACCAAGATTCTCTTATGGACCTTACCGGCTGGTATATTTCTATTCCCCGACAACAACGGGAAATCAGGATTTTGTCGCCAAGTGAGCAAGGAGCAGCACGTCAGGGTACGGGTTGCCCCGCCCCCCAGGCCCGGCGGAATCGGGCAATCACGCGGTGGTCCGGGGGGACCACGTGGGGAGAGACTGCCTCCCATGGCCGAGAAACTGATTGAGCACAAGGCACTCGGGAAGCACTTCCTCACTCTCGACGAAATGGCCAGTTTCGTGGACATTGCCCGAAATGAGGGAGCGCGGGGTGACGAAGTCGTCGAAGGGTCCGTGTCCTTCGGCGGGAAGCTGCAGAAGCTGCGGGTCCGGGTCGGCCCGCTGAACGACCCCAAGGCGCCGGCGGACCCGCAGTGAGGGGACCCGCAGTGAGCGGGCGCGCCCGGTAGCGCAGCGTGCCGCGGGCACGACGAAACCCCCGCCGGGTCCCGGGGAACCGGTCGGGGGTTCGCGGCGTGCGCCGGGACGGGCGGAGCCGTCAGTGCGGGTGGAGGACGTCAGAGAGCCCGACGCGGGTGAGGAACTGCTCGCGGATGGTGTCCGCGACGGCGCTCACCGCCTCCGACCCGTCGTTCGCGGGGTCGACGTGGGCACGGAAGGGGCGGGTGCCGTGATCCATGTTCACGATGCGGACGACCTCCTCCGCGACCATCGACGCGTCGGCGTCCGACGGAGCGAGGGCGGCCAGGCGCTGCTGGACCTGGTCCATGAGCCCGGCGTACTTGCCGTCGTACGCCCGGACCATGCTCTGGTCGGCGGGGTGGCCGCCCTTGGCGAAGTGGTCGGTGCCGCTGGTGAACGAGCCCGGGACGACGATGGTGGTCTCGATGTCGAAGCGGGCGAGTTCGGCCGCGTAGCTGACGGCGAGCGCGTCCATGCCGGCCTTCGCCGCGAAGTAGGGGCCGAGGTAGGGCGGGGTGCCGCCCTTGGTGCTGCTGGAGCCGATCCACAGCAGCAGCGCCTTGCCCTGGGCCCGCATGTGCGGCAGGGCCGCGCGGTTGACGCGCTGGGTGCCGAGCACGTTCGTGTCGTAGACCGCGTCGATCTCCTCGGGCGTGAACGCCTCGGTGGGACCGGTGACCATGTGGCCGGCGTTGTGCACCAGGACGTCGAGACGCTTGCGCTCGGCGATGACGGTGTCGACGGCGGCGTTCGCCGACTCCTGCGAGAGGACGTCGAGTTCGACGGTCCGCAGGTCGGCGCCGTGCTCGGTGGCCCAGGTGGCGGCCTCCTCCACGACCGGCGCGTTGTGCCCCTCGGTGTCGCGGATCCCCGCGTAGACGGTGTGGCCCGCCGCGGCGAGCAGGCGGGCGCTCAGCGCGCCGAAGCCCGAACTCGCCCCGGTGATCAGGATCGTCTTGCCCATGACGCTCAACTCCTTGGCTTGGCTCGTGCGTTGGAAGGGGGCGGGCCGGTGCCCGGACGACGTTTCGCCGCCGGACGACGACCCGAGCCCCGCACCACCCGACCGGGCGCGGCCGCACCCGTAACCGCGTACAGGCGCAAGCCGCAGCCGCGGCCTCAGCCGAAAGCGATGACCGACCGCTTGCCGCCGTGCCCTTGGGCCATCGCGTCGAGGACCCCGTTGGCGTCGCGCAGCCCGATCGCGGTGAACTCCGGCAGGATCCCGTGCGCCGCCGAGAACGCGAGGACGTCACGGGTGTCGCGCGGCGAGCCGGACGGATTCGCCATCACGTGCAGGCGGTTGAGGACCATCGGCTGGGTCGGCAGCGTGAGCGGCTCGGCGCTGTACCCGGCCAGCACGAGCGTGCCGTCGGGCGCGAGGCCGGTGAGCGTGGCGGCCGCGGCCGCCGTGGACGGGGAGGCGTTGAGGATCAGGTTCGCGCCGCCGTCCCATGCCTTGAGCGCCTCGGCGGGGTCCGTGTCCTGGGAGGCGATGAACCGTTCGGCGCCGACCGTCTTGGCCGCGTCCGCGCCCCGGGCGGACCGCCCGATCACGGCGACGCGGGCGCCCATCGCAAGGGCGTACTGGATGGCGAGCGCGCCGATGCCGCCCGCGCCGATGACGGCGACCCGCGAGGTCGGCGTGATCCCGCCCTGCCGCAGGGCGTTGAAGGCGGTCAGGCCCGCGCACATCAGCGGCGCCGCGGCCACCGGGTCCAGGCCCGCCGGCAGCGGCGTCACGAAGTCGGCCTTGAGGACGGCGTATTCGCCGTACCCGCCGTCGAACACGATGCCGTTGACCCGCTTGTTGGGGCACAGGATGGGCTCGCCGCCGACGCAGTGGTCGCAGGTGCGGTCCGAGTCGCCGAGGAACTGCGCGCCGACGGCCGTACCGCGTTCGGGGAACGTCACACCGGGCCCGACCGCGTCGACCACCCCCGTGATCTCGTGCCCGGGCACGACCGGGAAGCGGGCGAAGGGGTAGTGGCCCTGGAGCAGGCCGAGGTCGGTGTAGCAGACCCCGCACGCGGTGATCTTGACCAGGACCTCACCGGGTCCGGGCTCCGGCACCTCGCGCTCGGTGACGGTCAGCCGTTCCTTGGGGGCGGTGGCAACAGCTACGAGCACGACTGGGCCCTCCGTTCCGTTCCGCCGCGGTGGTCTGCCCAGGACAGCCCGCGCAAGGGACGGGACCCCGCGACGCAGGTCCTTTGCCCGCGACCTTGTGGCGCTTCCGCTCAGCACCCCCCAACATAGGACAATCACCCATTCGGCGCATATCACCCACGGGGTACGAGGTGCGTAGGGCGCTGACCTGCGGGTTCGCGTGTGCTGCGTGGGGGAGGGCGGGACGGCTGGGACGGGGCGGCCCGCGCGCCGGGGGACCCCGCCCGGGTACGTGCCGGGCACGTCGGCGCCCGGGCCGTCAATACGGCGGAATCGGCCCCGCCAGCCGGCCGACCGCCTCTGCGAGCAGACGGAAGTCCTCGTCGCGCAGGCCGATCCGCGGGTCGACGTGGTGGAACAGCCCGGGCGCGCGGTGGTGGGCGGCCACATAGGCGTCGTCGAGGTCGCTCAGCTCGTCGTCCACCCACGCGAAGGGTCGGCCGCCGGCGTGGGCCACCAGCGCGGCCGTCTTCCAGTGGACGCCGTCCGGGCGCTCCCGGAACAACGCCTCGCCGAAGTCGACGAACGGCAGCTCGGGAAGGCCGAGGACGGGGGCGATCCAGCGGTTCGCCTCGGCCATCCACGTGGTGGCCCAGCACAACTCGTAGCCGAGCCCCAGCAGTTGCCGCCCGTGGTCCGGGTTGAGCCAGACCCGCAGGGGGCGCCGGCGGCGCGCGAGGACGGCGTCCTCGTCCGCCGCCGGACCGGTCGGCGGCACCCTGATCGTGGTGCAGCCCTCAGGGCGCCGCTCCGGCTGCGCCGCATAGGGGTTGAGCGGTCCGTCCACGTCGAGGAACAGCAGCGGACGGCTCACCCTCTCCCCCTCGGCTCCTCAATCCCCGGCCGACGGCCAGGTCTTCCACACCAGGTCGAGACGGTCGTACGCGTCGTCGAACCAGGCGTCGCCCAGCGGGACGTTCACCGTGACGACCGTCCGGAACGTCGCGCCGTCCTTGATCGTGACGCGCGCCCGCTCCCCGTCCGCCTCGTCCCGCTCGATCGACATCCCGGGCTCCGCGGCGCCCTCCCGCCAGGCGACGCCGTGCCCGGTGTCGAGCACGTCCAGCGCCTCCTGCCACTCCCGCAGGTCCTGCGCGGACACCGACGTGCGCACGCTGCCCCGCACGAACGGCGTCTCCACCACGAACTCCGCGCCCAACCCACCACACCCGGCGGCCTCTTGCCGCCCCTCTCCGCCACCGATCCGCAGGACGACACTGCTGCCGTCACCTTCCAGCCGGATCAGTTCCATCGGTTGCTCAGCCACCCGTGCCTCCCCGTTCAGTACGCAGCCGAACAATAACCGCCCCCACCGACACCCGCACGGCCCGAGGGGGCATAGGTCGCGGGGAGGAGGGGGTACGGGGCCGGAGGCGGATACGGAGAGGGGGGTGGGGTGCCTAGGCTCGGGTGGAACGAGGGGGCGGGACGAGTGAGGAGAGGGCTGTGGCGTTCACCGGGGAGAGTCATGTCCGTATCGCGCGGCCGAGCCGGGATCTGGGGGCGGCGGAGCGCTTCTGGGTGGGCGGGCTGGGGCTGAGCGTGCTGTACCGGGCGGAGGGCGGGGGCGAGCCGGGGGAGCACGACCTGCTGATGGTGGGGCGGCCGGACGCGTCGTGGCACCTGGAGTTGGTGCACGGGGGCGGCGGGACGGTGGAACCGCGGCCCACCGAGGAGGACTTGCTCGTGGTGTACCTGGACGGGCCGGTGCCCGGGGAGTTGGTGGCCGCGCTGGAGGAGAACGGCGGCCGGCGGGTCGCCTCGCCCAACCCGTACTGGAACGAGTGGGGCGTGACGATCGAGGACCCGGACGGCTACCGGCTGGTGCTGTGCACGCGGGGGTGGGCCGACTCCTGACGGCCAACTCCTGAGGTCCAGCACTCGGCTTCGGGATCCCGCTGTCCAACTCCCCGCGCGTGGAGGGGAAACCGCGTGACTGGCCCGCCGGGAGGAGGTGCTAGGATCGGCCGTTTTTCTTCACTGAATCGACCGAAGTCCTTCACGGCCCGGGGGGGTCTCCATGAAACGGAAATCCGCGTTCGCCGGTGCCGCCGTGGCACTCGCACCGCTGCTCCTGATGAACGCACCGGCCGCCTCGGCGGCCACGACCGGCACGCTGACGGTCACCACGATCGGCCGCGACGGCAGGACGGTGGTCGCGAACCCGCAGGCCGTCAACCTCAAGACCGGCACCCCGTACTACCTGACCAGCGGGAAGGCCAAGACGCTGCCCAAGGGCACCTACGACGTGATCGTCGACGTCTTCAACACCCGTGACTTCACGGACACGTTGGGCGCGAAGCAGATCACCGTGTCGGGTACGGCGAAGGTGACGATCGACGCGCGCCAGGGCCACCCGGTGAAGGCGTCGCTCAGCCCGGCCGCGCCCAAGGGCTACGGCCAGCGGTTCAACATCGACCTGTGCGTGCCCGGTCGGGTCGGGAGCGTGTTCGCCTGGGCCGACCAGGGCAACCTCTACGTGATCCCGACCTCCCTCAGCTCGGTCGAGGTGGCCTACGGATCGACCTGGAGTCCGCAGGACCCGAGCGTCCACGGCCCGTACTACGCGGCCGTCGCGCTGCACAAGAAGGGCCTGCCGAGCGGGATCTCGACGACCTTCCACCAGTCGTCCATGGCCTCGGTGAAGGTCACCGCGCGCAGCGGGCCGGAGACGGGCGACTCGACGGTCGACCTCTCGAACGAGTTCGCCAACGGTGACGTCTGCGAGGACGAGGTCGGGGACGTGACCGCGGACGCGAAGCTGCCGTACGTGTTCACCGCGCACGTGTCGGCGGGTCAGTGGGCGATCCGGCAGACGGGCGCGGACTTCAACTACACCAACCCGCAGAACTTCAGCGCCGGCAAGAGCTACGGCCGCACCCTCAACCGCGCCGCGTGGGGCCCGAGCCGCGAACTGCCCTACACCTGGGGCCACCGGCTGTACGTCAACACCACGGTGATGTTCACCGATCCGGTGCTGCCCATCGGCGTGGCCGCCACCACCGCGTACAAGCTGACCAAGTCCGGCACGACCCTTCTCCAGAAGACCCAGAAGGGCGACGACGGCGTGACCCTGAGCCCGGTGATCAAAAGCGCGGGCTGGTACACGCTCACCGAGTCGGCGACCAGGCACCCGAACCCGAACCACACGCTCGCGGCCGGCACCCAGTCCACGAAGTCGACGCTGAGCCTGCACTTCTACGCCAACCCGGCGGTCACCGACCAGATCAGGGAGTACCTGACCCGCTTCACCCCGGTGGCACTGGACGCGTCGAACCACGCCCGGCCCGGCGCGACCACCACCGTCGACCTCGGGTTCCTGCGCAGCAAGCCGAACGACACCGAGGTGCACCAGCTGTCGGACGCCGTGCAGAAGGTGCAGGTCTGGTACTCCACGGACGGCGGCACGACCTGGCACGCCACCGGCGCCAAGCACGCGGGCACGTCCGGGAGCATGACCGTCCACGACCCCGAGTCCGGTACGGTCTCGCTGCGTTCGGAGGTCACCGACAGCCACGGCGACACCGCCACGACCACGGTCCTCAACGCCTACAGCGTGAGCTGACCCGCGTCCGCGCCGCCCGCGACGAGCGGGCGGCGCGCCCGCTCCCGGCGAAACCGGTCAGCGCCGGTGCGGGTCGCCCGGTGGCAGCCACACGGCGGGGTCGTGCAGGCCGAGCGCGGCGGGATCGGCCCGCAGTGCGTCGGCCACCGCGAGGACGGCGGCACGGTCCTCGTTCGCGCGGCGGACGAGGGACCAGGTCCAGTGGATCTCGGGGGACGTCACGGGGCGTCGGACCAGGTCCGGTGGAAGTGAAGAGGTCTGGCCTTTCGGCGAGTTGACGACCGGACGGCCGGCGTGGCGGCGCACGTGGTCGAAGAAGCCGGGGCCGGTGATGGCGCCGTCGGTCACGCGGAAGACCTGCGCCCCGGTGCCGTGGGCGAGTTGCTCGGCGAAGGCGTTCCAGGACGCCCACGTGGTGGTGTCGTCGTCGAGGAGGACGACGGTGTCGCGGGCCGCGACCGCGCCGCTGCCGGTTCCGGCCGAGACGGCGAACAAGCGCTCGGTACCGATGAGTTCGGCGTGCAGCCCCCACCGTTCCAGGTCCTGCGCGCTCACCCAGCACACCGCGAGGTCGAGGCTGCCGTCGGCGACCCGGGCGGCCTGGGTGTGCGAGGGCTCGACCCAGGTGTCGAGGCGGAGTCGGGCCACCGCGGAGGTGCGGGCGGTCAGGTCCGGGGGCAGCCAGCTGACGTAGCCGAGCCGTACGGATGCGGAGCCGGACAGCCTCCGGGCGCGGCGCCGCAGGTCCTCGGCGCCCTCGAGCAGGCCACGGGCGCGTGGGAGCAGGTCGGAACCGGCCGGAGTGAGCGCCACCGAGCGGCGGTCCCGGTCGAACAGCCGCACCCCGAGGTCGCGTTCGAGCGCCTTGATCTGCTGGGACAGGGACGGGCCGGCGATCAGCAGGCGTTCGGCGGCCCGACCGAAATGCAGCTCTTCGGCGACTGCCACGAAATACCGCAATTGACGCAGTTCCACGGTGGCCATGTTACGTCCGGTGGGAGGCTGCGCCTATCAGCAGGGAGGAAGGCGGTCGTGGCGCCCCGGACGGCGCGGACGCACGATGAGAGGCGTGGGGCCCGGGCACCGGACCGCGGCCCGGCCGGCACGAACACGCGGGTCCGTGGCCTTTGCGTCCGACGGACCCGTGCGCCGGTACGAGCGGCGCGTACCTGAAGAGGCGTGCCGCCGGCCCCCACCCGTACGGACCCGCCCCCGTACGAGCGACCCGCCCCCATCGCCCACCCCGCGCGCCCCCGAGGACCCCGCCATGCCGCTGCGCCCCCTGACCGCCACCGTCCCCGCCCGGGCCTGCGACGGGCCGCCGCCCCGACCCTGGGCGCACGTCGTCCGGGCCGCCGCCGCGCTCGCCGCGGGCATGGGCGTCGGACGGTTCGTCTACACCCCGATCCTGCCGCTGATGCACGCGCAGGCCGGCCTGTCCTCGGCCGGCGGCGCGCACCTGGCGACGGCGAACTACGTCGGCAACCTCATCGGCGCGCTCGTGGGCATCCTGACCCCGGCACTCGTCCGCTCGCGCGCGGTGCTGCGGACCTCGTTGGTGGTGCTGGCGGGCAGCATGGCCGCGATGCCCGCGACGCGAAGCGTCCCGGTGTGGGAGACGCTGCGGCTGGCGGCCGGGGTGGCCAGCGGACTGGTCTTCGTCCTCGCGGTGGGCTCCGTGCTCACGCACCTGCGCGAGAGTCCGGCCCACCTGCCCGGATGGGCGTTCGGCGGGGTCGGAGCGGGCATCGCGCTGTCCGGGCTGCTGGTCCTGGTGCTGCGGCCGTTCGCCGACTGGCGGGCGGCCTGGTGGGTCGCGGCGGGGCTCGCCGCACTGCTCGGCGCCGCGTCGTGGCGCCTGCGGCCCGAACCGCCGGCCGCCGTAGCGGAGTCCGGCGCCTCGCGGAGCGGGCCCGCGGGGGACGGGCCCGGAGCGTCCCGACGCCGCTGGTTCGTCGCCCTGTTCGCCTCCTACACCCTCGAAGGCGTCGGCTACATCGTCGCGGGTACGTTCCTGGTCGCCGCGATCGGGCAGGGCTCGCCGGGGTGGGTCGGCAGCGGTGCCTGGGTACTGGTGGGCCTCGCGGCCGTGCCGTCCTCCGCGCTGTGGGCGTGGCTGGGACGGCGACGCTCCCTGGCCGACCTGCTGCTGCTCGCACTCCTCGTCCAAGCGGTGGGCATCGCCCTGCCCGCGCTCATCGGCGGAGCCGCCGCCGCGTCGGCCTCCGCGGTCCTGTTCGGCGCGACCTTCATCGGCGTGAGCACCCTCGCGCTCGCGGCGGGCGCCCGCCTCGGCTTCCCGCGCTCGGTCGCCCTGCTCACCTCGGGCTATTCCGCCGGCCAGGTCCTCGGCCCGCTCCTCGCCGCTCCCCTCCTCCGCCACGGTTACCGCCCGGCCCTCCTCCTGGCCGCCGCCCTCGTCCTCACCGCCGCCGCGGCGGCCGCCGTCCTCCGCCCCGCCTTCCTCCGCCGCCCGGCGGGTTGAGCGAACCCCCGCGGGGGCGGCAGGCGTTGGGTCGCGAGGTCAGCCCGACGGAGTCGGGAGGCGCTTTTCGAACCAGTGGTGGGCGTAGGGCTCTGCGTTGAAGGCGGGGACCTCCGTGAAGCCGCTGGAGTGGTAGAGCGCGATCGCCTCGGTGAGGGTCTTGTTGGTGTCCAGGCGGAGCAGGTCGCGGCCCGCGTGGACGGCCCGGGCCTCGAGTTCGGCCAGGAAGCGGCGGGCGAGGCCGAGGCCGCGGGCGCGCGGGGAGACCCACATGCGCTTGATCTCGGCCGGGGCGTGCGGCGGGAGCTTGAGGCCGCCGCAGCCGACGGGTTCGCCGTGCAGCCGGGCGACCAGGAACTCCCCGCGCGGGGGCCGGAGTTCGCCCGCGTCGGGCAGCAGGCTGCGGGCGGGGTCGAAGCCGGTCTCGAAGCGCGCGCCCAACTCCGTGAAGTACGCCCGCAGGCAGAGTTCGGCGTCCGGGTGGTCCGGGTCCACGGGGTCCAACGTGACGGTGGCGGCGGTCAGCAGCCGCTCCACCTCCGCCATGGCGGCGACCAGCCGGGCCCGTTGGGCGGGGTTGAGCGGCCCGAGCAGGGAACCGGCGAGTTCGTCGCTGCGGGTGTCGAGCAGGGCGCGCTCGGTGCGGCCGGCCTCGGTGAGGGCGACCGTGCGGACCCGGCGGTCGTGGGGGTGCGGCTCCACCGTCACCAGCCCGTCGGCCTCCAGGGCGCGCAGCAGCCTGCTGACGTAGCCGGAGTCGAGGCCGAGCCGCTCGCGCAGCGACCGCACTTCGAGGCGCTCCCACGGGGCGGAGCCGTCCGGCCCGTTCAGACCGTCCGGCCCGGTCCGCCCGTCCTCGCCGATCTCCCACAGCAGGCGGGCCTCGCCGACGGGCCGGTCCCGGCCCAGGTAGCGGTCGTGGAGCACTCCCACCCGCTCGGTGACGGCGCGGTTGAACCGCCGCACCTGGTCGATCTGTGTCGCGTCCATTGTCTGACTCTAGTCAGAGGTCTCGCCGCGCGGAATACCGGGACGAGGCCGCTCAGCCCCAGATCCGCGCCAGGACGGCGAGCGCCCGCTCGTCCTCTTCCGCGTCGGACGGCGTCCGGACCCCGGGATGCGCGGTGTCGAACGCGCCGACGGCCGAGCACGCGGCCTCGGCCACCCCGAACGCGGCCCCCGCGTCGGAGGGGGCACGCCGGCCCTCCTCGACGTACTCCCGGGTGGTCAGCAGGTTCCGCAGCGCCCGGTCCCGCGCGCGGGTCAGCTCCCCGCGCTGCTCGACCAGTTCGGCGCGGTCGGTGGAGTCGACGCGGTCGGTGGGGTCAGTGGAGTCGGTGGGGTCGGAATCGGAAGAGGCCACCGTGCCACCCTGCCACGCGGAGCACCGGAATGTCCGGAACGCCCCGCGCGTCCAACCCGCCCGCCACCCCGCCACGTTGACCCGCCGCACGAACGGCCCCGCACCGTCGGCGTGACACCGCCGGCGCCCGGCCGGCTCAGTCGATGGCCCCGCCCGACCCGTCCGCCCGCCACAGCACCCCGGTCGCGTTCTCCTCGGGCACCTCGTACCACTCATCCGGCTGCCGCGGCCGCGGAATCTCGCCACCCCGCCGCAGCATCCGCCCGTCCCGCACGTGCCGGCCGAGCAGCGCCCCGCCGAAGACCACGAAGCCGACGCCGACCAGCCAGGTCTCCACCGTCAGCACCGTGCCGACCGGGCCGTAGGTGAGCGCGTTGGAGACGATCAGCGGCGCGAAGAACAGGTGGGAGAACCAGCGCAGTCCGGCCAGCCCGAGCATGGTCAGCACCGCGCCGGGCAGCGCGGTGCGCACGGGCAGCCGGCCGCTGAGCAGGAAGCGCTGTCCCCACGCGAAGAAGACCACGCCGAGCACGAAGGTGAGCGCGAAGCGGACCAGGGTGGGCAGCGGGCCGCTGCCCAGCACGGCGGCGCTCTGCGACTCGGCGAACAGGTACGCGGTCAGGACCGCCAGCCACACCGCGCGGCGCCAGTCGCGGTGCCACGCCCCGGCCGGCAGCTCCCAGATCTTGCGGTACCCGGTCTCCACGGCGGCGACGAAGGTGAGCCCGAAGTACGCCAGCGAGACCAGGCTCCACGCGCTGGTGGCGCTCAGGATGGTGCGGGGCGCGGCGAACAGGCTGCGCACGCTGTGCGCGCCGTGCGCGTCCAGGCCCATGCCGTCGACGACCCACTGCGCGAACCCGGGCCGGTTCTCCCACGGGGTCGCGGCGGCGACGACGACCAGCAGCGGCATCAGCGTGACGAAGCCCAGCGCGGCGAAGCCCATCGAGCGTTGCATCAACTCGATGTGCGTGGCCTGCTTCCACAGCCGCCCGGGCGCGGACCGCTTCCAGGCGCCGGCAACTCCGACCATGGCGTCAACCTCCCGCAGCGTTACCGCAGTGGATACCGGCCGGAGTCCCCCGTACGCAACTCGGGCCCCACGCATGAAGGTTGCGGCCGTCCGGGGGTGGCCGGAACCGGACCGCCGGGAGTTGTCCGGCGGTGGCCGGAACCGGACCGCCGGGGCGTTGGCCCCCAGCGGCACCGGTCGCCCGGCGGGCACGAAATCCGCCCGTCACAGATCCGGTCTATGCTCCGCAGCACACATGATCGGGATCGGCGAAGACCCCGCCTGTCCAGGGCGTTCGGGTCCGGTCCCCCCTTGCCGCCGGCGTCCCCGGCACCTCCCGTCGAAGCCGAAGGAGCATCGCGATAGCACTACGGATATGGCTCAGCAGTGCGGGCGTGGCCACGACTCTCGTGATGCGCATGCTGCGCGACAACCCCGACGGCCGGGACGTCCGCCTCTACGCCACGAACGTCGACCCGGACGCGCCCGCGCTCGCCGCGAGCGACGTGCGCGGGGTCGAGCCCCGCCGGGTCGGCGACGAGGAGTACGCCGCCTTCGCGCTCGACTTCTGCCGGCGGCACGGCATCGACGTGCTCGTCCCGCCGCGGCGGCTGGGCGCCCTCGCCGGGCGGGCGGAGGAGTTCGCCCGGGCCGGCACCCGCCTGATGTGCTCGCCGCCGGCCGCGATCGACGTGCTCACGAGCAAGAGCCGCACCTACGAGGCGGCGGGCCCGATCGGGGTCCCGGTGCCGCCGTGGCGGGTCGTGTCCGACGCGGAGTCCTTCCGGACGGCGGTGGGTGAGCTGGCGGCGTCGGGCGAGCGGGTGTGCATGAAGCCCGCCGGGGAGTTCTCGGCCTTCGGGTTCCGTCTGGTGGACGACCGCCCGCTGGGCATCAGCGACCTGCTCGCGGCGCCCGCCCCGGTGGTCTCGGTGGACGCCGTGGCCGGCGCGATGCGGCGCGCGTCGGACGCGGGCCGGGCGGTGCCCGAGTTCCTGGTGATGCCGTACCTGGACGGGCCGGAGGTGAGCGTCGACTGCCTCTCGGCGCCCGACGGCACCCTGCTGACCGCGGTTCCGCGCGCCAAGCAGGGCCGTTACCGCCTCCTGCTGGACGATCCCGAACCGGTGGACATCGCCCGCCGGTTGGTCGGCCACTTCGGGCTCGCGTACCTCTCCAACGTCCAACTGCGCCACCGCGCCGGGCGACCGGTACTGCTGGAGGCCAACCCGAGGGCGTCGGCGGGGCTGTTCCAGACCTCGTTCGCCGGGCTGAACCTGCCGTGGGCGGCGGTCCGCCTGCTGCTCACCGGCGACCCGGGCCCGCTGCCGGCGCCCCGGCTGGGCGGACGGATCGCGGTGATCGAGGCCGCCACCGAAGTGACGGCCGGTGCGCGGGCGGACGATGCGGGGGCCTTCCCCGAACCGGCCGTGTCCGCAGGAGCGTTCACCGGTCCGTGCGCGGTGGCCACGGTCTCGACGGCCAACGGGCCGCACCCGATGGCAGATCCGCGGCTCGTCCCCGAACCGGTCGCGCCCGTAGCGGCGTTCACCGGCCCGGGCGCGGCTACCGGAGTGGGGCTGCCCGCCCCGCGCAAGGCCGGCGACGCCCTGCTCGGCGGGGAGGCCCGGACGACGGCCGGCTGACGGCGGCCGGGCCGACGGCCGCCGTCCGGGGGTCTGTTGGGGGCTACTCCTCCTCGCCCCCGGCCGCGCCCGGCAGCCCGTCGCGGATCGCGTCCATGACGGTGGAGTCCGTCAGCGTCGTCACGTCGCCGAGCGCGCGGTGCTCGGCGACGTCCCGCAGCAGGCGGCGCATGATCTTGCCCGAGCGGGTCTTGGGCAGTTCGGCCACCACCAGGAGCTGCCGGGGGCGGGCGATGGGCCCGATCTCCTTGCTGACGTGGGCCCGCAGTTCGCGCCCCAGATCGTCGCCGAGCTCGACGGCGGCCCGTTCGCCCGTGCCGCGCAGGATGACGAAGGCGACGATCCCCTGCCCGGTGGTCGGGTCGGCGGCGCCCACGACGGCCGCCTCGGCGACGTACGGGTGGGAGACGAGCGCGGACTCCACCTCGGTGGTGGAGATGCGGTGCCCGGAGACGTTCATGACGTCGTCCACCCGGCCCAGCAACCAGATGTCGCCGTCCTCGTCCTTCTTGGCGCCGTCGCCCGCGAAGTAGCGGCCGGGGAAGCGCGACCAGTACGTCTCGACGTACCGCTGCTCGTCGCCCCAGATGGTGCGCAGCATCGACGGCCACGGCTCGGTCAGCACCAGGTAGCCGCCGGAGCCGTTGGGCACCGGCTCCCCCGCGTCGTCGACCACGTCGGCCGAGACGCCCGGCAGCGGCCGCAGCGCGGAGCCGGGCTTGCAGGTGCTCACCCCGGGCAGCGGGCTGATCATGTGGGCGCCGGTCTCGGTCTGCCACCAGGTGTCGACCACCGGGCAGCGGTCGCCGCCGATGACGCGCCGGTACCAGACCCACGCCTCCGGGTTGATCGGCTCGCCCACGGAGCCGAGCAGCCGCAGCCGCGACAGGTCGAAGCCGGCCGGGTGCTCCTCGCCCCACTTCATGAACGTGCGGATCGCGGTGGGCGCGCAGTACAGGATCGTCACGCCGTACTTCTGCGCGATCTCCCACCACCGGCCCCGGTGCGGGGTGTCGGGCGTGCCCTCGTACAGCACCGAGGTGACGCCGTTGGCCAGCGGGCCGTAGACGATGTACGAGTGGCCGGTCACCCAGCCGATGTCGGCCGCGGTCCAGAACACGTCGCGGTCCGGCTTGACGTCGAAGACCGCCCAGTGGCTCCAGGCGACCTGGGTGAGGTAGCCGCCGGTGGTGTGCAGGATGCCCTTCGGGCGGGCGGTCGTGCCCGAGGTGTACATGATGTAGAGCGGGTGCTCGCTGTCGAACGCCTCCGGCGCGTGCTCGGCCGGCTGCGCGGCGACCAGGTCGTGCCACCACACGTCCCGGCCGTCGAACCAGGCGACGTCCTGCCCGGTGCGGCGCACGACCAGGACGCTGCGTACCCCGGGGCAGCCCTCGACGGCCTCGTCCACGGCGGGCTTGAGCGCGGCGGCGGCGCCCTTGCGGTAGCCGCCGTCCGCGGTGATCACCACGTGCGCGTCGCAGTCGAGGATGCGGCCGCGCAGCGCGTCGGCGGAGAAGCCGCCGAAGACCACGGTGTGCGGTGCGCCGATCCGGGCGCAGGCCAGCATGGCGACGACCGTCTCGGGGATCATCGGCATGTAGATCGCGACCCGGTCGCCGACCGAAACGCCCAGCGCCAGCAGGGCGTTGGCGGCCCGGCAGACCTCGTCGCGCAGTTCGGCGTAGGTGAGCGCGCGGGTGTCGCCGGGCTCGCCCTCCCAGTGGAAGGCGACCCGGTCGCCGAGCCCCGCCTCCACGTGCCGGTCCACGCAGTTGTACGCCGCGTTGAGCCGGCCGCCGACGAACCAGCGGGCGAACGGCGGCCGGCTCCAGTCGCGCACCTGCGTCCACCGCCGGTCCCAGTGCAGCCGTTCGGCCTGGGCGGCCCAGAAGTCCGGGCCGTCCCCGGCGGCTTGGGCGTAGGCGTCGGCGGTGGCGTTGGCGTGCGCGGCGAGTTCGGGCGGGGGCGGGTAACGGCGGTCCTCCGACAGGAGGTTGGAGAGGGTCTCGCCCGTCATGCGTGGGTCTCCTCCACGGGTCCGCCGCGCCGGCCCAGCCCGAGCGCGAGCGTCCCGCCGAGCGGTCCGACGGGTATGACGGCCCGCTTCCAGGTGGAGTTGGTGACGACGGCGAAGGACGCGTACCAGGCGCACACGGCGGTCAGCAGGCCGATCCAGCCACCGATCTTGGTGACGGTCTCGGACGTGGCGAACTCCGCGATCGTCAGCACCACGAAGGTCGCCGACAGGGCGACGAAGACCGCGACGAGCGCGGCGTTGGTGCGCAGCGCGGCGACCGTCATGTAGACGGTGAACACCGCCCAGATCAGCAGGTACAGGCCGGTCGCCTGGTGCGCGGTGTCCGGCGGCAGGGTGCCGACGACGAACTTCACGTAGGCCGCGTACGACAGCCAGAAGGCGCCGTACGAGCCGAACGCGGTGGCACCGAAGGTGTTGCCCTTGCGGAACTCCCACATGCCGGCCAGGAGTTGGATCAGGCCGCCGTAGAACAGCGCGAGCGGCAGGACCACGGTGAGCAGGTTCTGGTCGATCAGGTGGGCGTTGAAGGAGCTGAGGACGAAGGTGGTGGCGGCGAATCCGGCCAGTCCCAGCGGGCCTGGGTCGGCGATTTGGGCGGCGGGTTCGGGCGCGGTGGTCGTGGTGCTCATCGGCGGTTCCTCCTCGTCGAGGAAGGCAGCGCACTGCCTGGGCCGTTTCCGGTCTCCGCGCCACGTTAGGAAGGCCGTTGGCCAAGGGCCACGGTCCTCACGGCGGCCATCGGCCGGCGGTACGGCCGGTACGCCGGGCGGTCAGCCGGATGCGGCGGGCGGTCGGCGCGGTGCGGTGAGCGGTCGGGGCGCGCCGGGCGGTGCCGCGTGGCCGGACACGTCCTCCGGCAGGTGCATGCGCAGCATCACCCGGTCCACGGCCGCCGCGGAGATCCGGTGCCGGGTCAGCCGCGACACCCCGACCATGACGGCGAACGCCACGGGGACCGTCCACGCGGCGGGCTGTTCCAGCAGGGCGTCGGCCCACCCGCCACCGGGGCCGCGCACGCTGGTCACCACCACGGCGGACGCCGCCAGCCCGCCGCCGGCCAGCAGCCCGGCGAGCGCGCCCCGGTCGGTCAGCCCCCGCCACCAGATGCCGAGCACCAGCAGCGGGCAGAAGGACGAGGCGGCCACCGCGAAGGCCAGCCCGATCGCGTCGGCGACCGGCAGCCCGGCGGTCGCGGTCGCCATCACCAGCGGCGGCACCCCGGCCAGCAGCGACGCCCACCGGAAGCCGCGGGCCGAGCCGTGCAGCAGGTCCTGGGAGACCACGCCGGCCACCGACACCGTCAGCCCCGAGGCGGTGGAGACGAAGGCGGCGAACGCGCCCGCGGTGGCCAGCGCCGCCAGCAGCCGCCCCGTCTCGCCCGCCCGCGCGATCTGCGGCAGCACCAGCACGGCGGTGTCCGTCCGCCCGGTGAGCAGCAGTTGGGGCGCCAGCACCCGCCCGAGCGCCCCGTACACCGGCGGCAGCAGGTAGAAGACGCTGAGCAGCACCAGGACGAGCAAGGTGGTGCGGCGGGCGGACGGCCCGTCGGGGTTGGTGTAGAAGCGGACCAGCACGTGCGGCAGGCCCATGGTGCCGAGGAAGGTCGCCAGCAGGATCGAGTACACGGCGTACAGCGGGTGCGCCCTGCCGCCCGCGCCGGACAGCGGCTGCGCCCACCGCGCCCCGGTGGCCGGCCGCAGCCCGCTCGCGTGCGGGACGGGCACCCCGGCGGGGAAGGTCAGGCGCGCCCCGGCGCCCGCCTCGTGGCGGCCGGGGGCCAGGCGTACGGGCACGGGGTCCGCGGGGTACGTGGCGGCGTCGAGCCGGCCGCGGACCCGGACGGTCACCGGGGCGGTCACGTCGAACCGCACCGGGTCGTCGACGCGGACCACCGTGGTGTGGGCGAAGCGCGGCACGTCGGGCGAGGTCAGCGCGGGGGAGCCTGCCGACCGCCAGGCCAGCACCAGGAACACCGCGGGCACGGCGATCGCGGTGAGCTTCAGCCAGAAGTGGAAGCCCTGCACGAGGGTGACGCTGCGCATCCCGCCGGCCGCCGAGACGCCGACGACCGCCACCGCGGTGACGACCGCGCCGACCCAGCGGGGCGCGCCCGTCACCGTCTGGAGGGTCAGGCCGGCGCCCTGCAACTGCGGGACGAGGTACAGCCAGGCGATCACCGCGACCAGCACGCTCGCCACCCGCCGCACCGCCGCCGAGCCCAGCCGCTCCTCGGCGAAGTCCGGCAGCGTGTACGCGCCCGAGCGCCGCAGCGGCGCTGCGACCAGCAGCAACAGCACGAGGTAGCCGGCCGCGTAGCCCACCGGGTACGCCAACATGTCGGCGCCGTAGGCCATCACGAGTCCGGCCACGCCCAAAAAGCTTGCCGCGGACAGGTATTCGCCGCCGATCGCGGAGGCGTTCCACAGCGGGCTCACCTCGCGGGAGGCGACGTAGAAGTCCGAGGTGGCCCGTGACACGCGCAGCCCGAAGACGCCGACGGCCACGGTGGCCGCCAGCACCAGCGCGAGGGCCGCGAGGCCGAGCGCGGGGTTCACCCGGCGTCCGCGCCGGGGGTGTCGGGGGTGTCGGCGGGCGGGAGCCGGGGGGCGGGGGGACGGTCCCGGGGCGGGTCGGCGGCTTCCGGTGCCGGTCCGGGGGCTCGGTCCGGCGCCGACTGCGGTGCGGGGCCCAGCAGTTCGGCGAAGTCGCGCTCGACCCGCTCGGCGTGGCGGATGTGGAAGAGGGCGGCGCCGACCAGGAGGGGGTAGGCGACGACGCCGAGCAGCAGCCAGGCCAGCCGGACGCCGAGCAGTTGCGCGGTGCGCAGGCTCGGGAAGACTGCGAACGCGGCGGGCAGGCCGCCGAGGACGACGGCGAGGACGGCGAGCACGCCGAGGGAGAGCCGGAACTGGTCGCGGACCAGGGCCCGCAGGTAGACCTGGGCCAGCCGGGGCTGCGCGCGCAGGTCCGCCGCGGCGGGCCGGGCCGACCAGCCGCCCGCGCGGGCCCGGCGCGGCCCCGACACGGCCACCCGGCGCGGGGGCCCCGCGGGCGGGCCCGCGCTCACCGGGGGACGTCCGGCCCGGAGCGCGGGGCCAACCGCATGAGCACGTCCCGCAGTTCGCGGTTGTGCCGGCGGCTGACCGGGAGTTCGACGCCCGCGATACGGACCGTCCAGTGCCCGGCGTCGGACCTCAACTCCTCGACGTGCCGCAGCGCGACGAGGAACCTCCGGTGGATGCGCAGGAATCCGTGCGGCCCCCAGCGCTCCTGCAGGACGGCCAGCGGGACCCGCAGCAGGGGCGACCCGGCCCGGGTGTGCAGCCGGACGTAGTCGCCCTGCGCCTCGACGTACGCCACCTCGTCGCGGTCCACGAACCGCGTCACGCCGCCGAGTTCGACCGGGATGCGGGTCGGGGAGCGGTCGCCGGGGGACGGCGCCGGCCCGCCCTCGATGAGCGCGGCCACCCGCCGGACCGCCTCGGCCAGCCGCTCGCGGCCGACCGGCTTGAGCAGGTAGTCGCAGGCGTTGAGCGCGAAGGCGTCGACGGCGAAGTCCTCGTAGGCGGTGACGAAGACGACCGCGGGCGGCCGGGCGAACCGGCCGAGCACGCGCATCAGGTCGAGCCCGTCCAGGCCCGGCATGCGGATGTCGAGGAACACCGCGTCGGTGCTGCCGTCCTCCAGCAGCCGCAGCGCGTCCGCGCTGCCGCCGGCGGCCAGCACCCGGCCGACCCGGCCGTCGCCGCGCAGCAGGTACGTCAGCTCCTCCAGTGCGGGCGGCTCGTCGTCGACGGCCAGGACCTGCAGCGGCTTCACGACGCGCGCACCCCGTTCCGGTACTTGGGCACCCGGACGTTGATCTTCGTCCCGGCGCCCTCGGCGGTCTCCACGACCAGGCCGTACTCGTCGCCGAACACCGCGCGCAGCCGCTCGTCCACGTTGCCCAGGCCCAGTGAGTCGCCGCGGATCTCCCCGCCCAGCCGGGCCCGCACCTCCTCCGGGTCCATGCCCACTCCGTCGTCCTCCACACTGATCCGGCACTCCGCGCCCGCGTCCTCGGCGCGGATCGTGATCCGCCCGGAGGTGGCCTTGGGGCCCAGGCCGTGCCGGACGGCGTTCTCCACCAGCGGTTGCAGGCACAGGAACGGCACGGCCACCGGCAGGACCTCGGGCGCGATCAGCAGGTCCACCCGCAGCCGCTCGCCGAACCGGGCGCGTTCCAGGCGCAGGTAGCGGTCGACCGAGTGCAACTCCTCGGCCAGGGTGCTGAACTCGCCGTGCCGGCGCAGGCTGTAGCGGGTCAGCTCGGCGAACTCCAGCAGCAGTTCGCGGGCCTGGTCGGGATCGGTGCGGACGAAGGAGGCGATGGCGGTCAGCGAGTTGTAGACGAAGTGCGGGGAGATCTGCGCCCGCAGCGCGCGCAGCTCCGCCTCGATCACCCGGGTGCGGGAGCGGTCCAGTTCGGCGAGTTCGAGCTGCGAGATCACCCAGTGCGCGACCTCGCCGGCCGCTCGTACCAGCCCCGCGGAGACCTGCCGGGCGTACACCGACAGCGCGCCGACCACCAGTCCGTCGACCATCAGCGGCACCACGACGGCGCTGCGCACCGGGCAGTCGACGTCCCCGCAGTCGATCGCCTCGGCGGGCACCAGCCACGGGCGGCCGGCGTCCATGGCCTCCCGGGCGTGCTCCACCGCGTGCGGCGCGTGCCGGCGGCCCGGGCCCTCCCACGCCAGCAGCGTCCGGCCGCCCGCCGCCGAGCCGCCGACCACGGCGAGCGCGGGCGTGCCCAGCAGGGCGCGCAGGTGCCGGGCGGCGCGGCGGGCCGACTCCTCGGTGAGCCCGTCCCGCAGCGGGGGCGCGGCCAGCGAGGCCGCGTGCAGGGTCGCGTAGGCGGCCCGGTCCGCGGGCGTGCCGAACCCCCGCCGCCCCCGCACCACCCAGAACAGCGCCGCGGCGGCGCCCGCGATCACCAGCGCGACGGATACCACGGTGACCAACGAGCCCATACTGCGCATTATCACCACCGGCACCCGGCGGGACACCCGTTGGGCGAACTCCGGTCGGACGCGGCCCGTTCCGACGGGGAACCGCCGCCCACGGTCAACGGCGGGTTCACGCAATGTCCAACGGCTGTCGGGACTCTGGCGGTTGACCATTACCGGCTGGTAATACGGTTCCGCGCCACCCGCCCCATCCGTACGACCGCACCACCGGCACCCCCGTACGCCCCCGCAGGCACGTCCGACCCGACCGATCGTCAGGAGACCTTCGCATGAGCCGACACAGCAGACGCTCGTTCCTCACCGGGGCCTCCGCGGCGGCGGCCGCGGCAGCGCTGACGCTGGCCGACGGGCGGTACGCGTCCGCCGCCGAACGGGACCGCGCCGTCGCCGCGAGCGCCGCGCGGGCCGTCTCGGTCGAGGGCACCACGCTCCAGCAGGTCGCCACCGCGACGGGCAGCGGCACGTACAAGAGGCTTGCCGCGGGCCCGGGTTGGCCGCTGGTCGTCCGGACCGAACTGGCCGCCGGCGCGCCCGGCCGCGACACCACCCGCACCGGCCTGGCGTCGTTCGTCCAGTTCACCGACATGCACCTGGCCGACACCGAGTCGCCGGTCCGCTTCGAGTACCTGGCGAAGTACATCGACTCCGCCTACCGCCCGCACGAGGCGCTGACCGTGCGCGGGGCGGCCTCCCTGGTGGACCGGATCAACAGCCTGTCCGGGGGCCCGTACACGGGTCTGCCGTTCTCGCTGGTGATGGCCACCGGCGACAACACCGACAACCACGAGCAGGTCGAACTCAACTGGTACCTCTCGGTGATGAGCGGCGGCTCGATCACCCCGAACACCGGTGACCTCTCGCGCTACGAGGGCGTGCAGAACTCCGGCTCGTCGCTGTACTGGAACCCCGAACTCGCCTACCAGGACGACTACAAGACGGCCGGCTTCCCGCAGATCCCGGGCTTCCTGGCCGCCTCACAGCGCTCGTTCACCGCGGGCGGCCTGCACACGCCCTGGTACACCACGGTGGGCAACCACGACGACAGCATCGAGGGCACCCTGCCCGACCCGGGCCTGGTCAGCTCGCTGTACACCGGCGGCAAGAAGATCGAGGGCCTGGACGACGCCACCGCGGCCAAGCTCGCCGACGCGATCGAGCACGACCCGGTCACGGCGGTGTCGATGCTGATCCAACTGCTCGAAGGCGGCGGCCCGGTACGCACGGTGACGCCCGACGCGGGCCGCACCCCCTTCACGCCCAAGCAGTTCGCGCAGGCGCACCTCAACGCCGCCTACACCGGCCCCGGTCCGTACGGCCACGGCTTCACCTCGGCGGCGGCCTCCAGCGGCAAGCTCTACTACACCTTCCCGATCTCCGACGGCGTCCTCGGCATCAGCCTCGACACCACCAACCGGGCCGGTTTCGCGGACGGTTCGATCGGCACCGCCCAGCTGAACTGGCTGGAGTCCGTGCTGCAGAGCTACAGCACGCACTGGTACGACACCGACGGCAACGTGGTGCGCCGCGGTTCGCAGGACCAGCTCGTGGTGATCTTCAGCCACCACACCAGCACCACGATGGGCAACACGCTGCCCGACCCGTACAACCTGTTCGAGGGCCGGCACACCGGTGACGAACTGGTCGCGCTGCTCCAGCGCTACCCCAACGTCGTCGCCTGGGTGAACGGCCACACGCACGCCAACCAGATCACCCCGCACGGCCACGCCGTCCCCGAGCGCGCCTTCTGGGAGATCAACACCGCGTCCCACATCGACTTCCCGCAGCACGCGCGGCTGATCGAGATCGCCGACAACGGCGACGGCACGCTCTCGCTGTTCACCACGCTGGTGGAGTCCGCGGCGCCCTACGCGACCGACCTCGGCTCCACCTCCGAGTCCAACCTCGCCTCGCTCTACCGGGAGTTGGCCTTCAACGACATCTACGCCACTCCGGCGGCCAAGCTCGGCGGCACCTCCGACCACAACACCGAGCTGCTCATCACCAAGCCCAGCACCTGACGAGCAGGGCGCCGGCGCACCACCCCCGGCGCGGCCGGGCCACCCCAAGGGCCCGGCCGCGCCGCCGTGTTCACCCAGCGGCGCCGGCCGGCACCCGCCCGCACCCGCCGGAGTGGAGCGTCACATTCCCCACGCCGTGATCCCGGTTGCCCGGGCCCGCGCCCGGACCGACCATGGACGGGCGCGGGGCACGAGTGGGGCGGGAGGCGCCATGCTGGAGACGGTCTTTCGGACCGATGACCTGCCTGACGGGGAGCGATTCGGGATCTGGAGCGACCTGGTGCGGCGGTCCTTCGCGCCGATGGACACCTTCAGCGACGAGCCCGACCGCTTCCACGCGCGCCAGCGGCTGGTGGAGTTCGGCGACGTGCAGGTGTGGGAGGTCGACTGCGGGGATTCCGGCATGCGGCGGCCGGACGGGCTCGTGCGGCAGTCCGACCCCGAACTGTGCTCCGTCTACCTGACGTTGCAGGGCACCATGCGCGCCGAGACGGCCGGACGCGACGCCGTGTGCGGGCCCGGCGACCTCTACGTCGGGGACACCTCGCACGCCGGCGGCCTGACGCTCCAGGTCCCGCCGGGCGGCGGCTCCTACAAGGCGCTGACCGTGATGATCCCGCGCGCCGCCATGCCGCTGTCCGCCGGACGGATCGACCGGGTGGTCGGGGCGCGGGTGCCGCGACGGGACCGGGTCGGGGACCTGCTGCCCGCCGTCCTGACGCAACTGATGGACGGCACGGCGGAGTTGTCGCCCGCCGACGGGCCCCGGCTGGGCCTGGTGCTGCGGGACCTGGCGGCCGCGCTGTTCGCCCGGCTGCTGGACGCCGAGGAGCAACTGCCCGCGCAGGACGGCGACCGGGCGCTCGCCCTGCGGCTGCGGGAGTTCATCCTGCACAACCTGGCCGACCCGGACCTCGGTCCCGCCGACATCGCGGCCGTGCACCACATCTCCGTGAGCTACCTGCACCAGGTCTTCCGCGGCCAGGAGCACACCGTCGCCCGCTGGATCCGCCACCAGCGGCTGGAGCACGCGCGCCGTGACCTCGCCGACCCGGCGCGGCGCGGCGCGCCCGTCCAGGAGATCGCCACGCGGTGGGGCTTCCGGAACACCGCCGACTTCAGCCGGGCCTTCCGCACGGAGTACGGCACGCCCCCGGCGCGGTTCCGCGAGGGCCTGCGCGACCAGGAGCCTCAACCGCCCAGCGGGTGACCGGTGGTGGCGTCCACGTGGCCGGGGACCTCCTCGTGCCGGTCGCCGACCGTCGCCGTCCCCGTCGGCTCGAACATCAGGATCGCGGCGCCGCCGGGGGCGGACGGCTTGTGCTCCGTGCCGCGCGGCACGGTGAAGACCGCGCCGCGCGGCAGCACGACCGTGCGCTCGCCGGCCGGTTCGCGCAGGGAGATCCGCAACTCGCCGTCCAGGACGAGGAAGAACTCGTCGGTGCCGTCGTGGGCGTGCCACAGGTGCTCGCCCTCGACCTTCGCCACGCGCACGTCGTAGTCGTTGACGCGGGTGACGATGCGCGGGCTCCACAGGGCGTCGAAGGAGGCCAGCGCCTCGCCGAGGGAGACGGGTTGATCGCTCATGGGCCCATCCTTCGGCCTGTCGCCCTGGCGCCGCGAGTGCTAGGAATCGCACATGCCGCAAGAATCCTCGCAAGTCCGATCCGCGCCCGGCCGGCCGCACCGGGTGGTCGTGGTCGTCGACGAGAACTCCAATCCGTTCGAACTCGGCTGCGCCACCGAGGTCTTCGGCCTGTCCCGGCCCGAACTCGGCCGCGCCCTCTACGACTTCCGGCTCTGCTCCGCCGCCCCCGGCACGGTGATGCGGGACGGCTTCTTCACCCTCTCCGGCGTCGCCGGACTCGAAGCGGCCGACACCGCCGAGACGTTGATCGTCCCCAACCGCCCCGACGTCGAGACGCCCCGCCGCGCCGACGTCCTCGACGCGATACGGCGGGCGCATACGCGCGGCGCCCGCCTGGTGGGCTTCTGCAGTGGCGCGTTCACCCTCGCCGAGGCCGGCGTCCTCGACGGCCGCCGGGCCACCGCCCACTGGCAGTGGGCCGGCGCCTTCCGCGCCCGCTTCCCCGCCGTCCGCCTCGAACCCGACGTGCTCTTCGTCGACGACGGCGACATCCTCACCGCCGCCGGCAGCGCCGCCGCCCTCGACCTCGGGCTGCACATCGTCCGCCGCGACCACGGCGCCGAGGTCGCCAACGCCGTCAGCCGCCGCCTGGTCTTCCCCGGCCACCGCGACGGCGGTCAGCGGCAGTTCGTCGAGCGCCCCGTCCCCGACCTGCCCGACACGTCCCTCGCCCCCGTCCTCGCCTGGGCCCTCGAACGCCTCGACCACCCGCTCACCGTCGCCGACCTCGCCACTCGCGCCGCCGTCAGCCCGGCCACCCTCCACCGCCGCTTCCGCGCCCAGCTCGGCACCACCCCGCTCGCCTGGCTCACCGCCGAACGCCTCGCCCTGGCCTGCCGGTTGATCGAACGCGGCGAGTCCCGCCTCGAAGTCGTCGCCCGCGGCAGCGGCCTCGGCACCGCCGCCAACCTCCGCCACCTCATGCGCCGCACGACCGGCATCACCCCCTCCGCCTACCGCCACCGCTTCTCCCCCACCTGAGCCCGCGGTGGGGCCCGGACGTCAGCGCGCCCGTCGCGGCGCCCGCCACCGGCCCGAGCGGAGATCGTCGAGCAGGTCCCGACTCGCCCTGGTGAAGTGGTGGTCAGTGCCCAGGCTGTCCTCCCGCCGGGCGAGGATGTCGGTCATCGTGGCGATCCCCGACTCCACGTCGCCGAGCGCCGACCGGGTCTGCGCGTGCAGTTGACGTCCGGCGAGCACCGCGGGGTGGTACGCCCCGAAGATCCGCTGGTACGCCTCGACGACCAGCCGAATCTCCTCGTCGGCCTCCTCGAAGTGCCCCAGCACGAAGAGCGCTCGGGCATGGTTGTGCCGTGCGCTCACGGTGACGGCGTGGTACGGGCCCAGATGCCGGGCGCACTCCTCGGGCAGCGCCAGCAGTTCCCGGTTCTCCTGCGAGCCGAGTTCCGCGGCGTTGAGCCACGCCAAGCGGCTGACGCGCGCCCGCAGGGTCGCCGGGTGCGCGGGGCCGAGCACCGACGCGCGGCCCGTCACCGTGGCATCCAGCAGGGCGAGAGGCCTCCTCCCGCCTGCCCTGGTTGCCCAGCACGAGCAGAAGCCCGTGGCAGCTGTCCAGCGTGTCGGGGTCCTCGGCCCCGAACTGCCGCTCCTGCGCGGCCCGAGTGCCGGTGAGCAGATGCTCGGCCTCGTCGTACCGCCCCAGCCGGAACAACGCCCGCCCGCTCCTCGACTGGGCGGCCAGCACCAGGCGGTGGTCGGCGCCGAGCGTCGGCCGGGCCAACGTCGCCGCGGCCCCGGCCGTCTCCCACGCCGACAGATAGTCGCCTGTGCGGTGCAGGGCGACGGCCAGCCGTGTGGTGACGGCCAGCACCTCGGCCACGGCCGACGGGTTCCGCGGCCCTGCGGATCAGTGTCAGTGCGTGGGGAGCGAGCAGCCGCAACCGCGGATCGTACGGCCCGGGCTCGGGCTGCACCGGTACGGCCGCGTCGAGCAGACGCACGGCGGTCGCGTCCAGCGGCGGGAACCTCTTCGGGCGGGGTGGCGGCGGCCACACTGTCGAGCAGGACGCCGTGGGTGTGCACGCACCCCACGCCCGACCTCGACCAAGATTGGGTCAACGAGTGGTCGAGCAGCGCGCCGAGCGCCCGCTCGGCCCGGCCGGCGGGAAAGCACCGTGCCGACCTCCGGAAGTGGTTCAGCACCGACAGCGGCAGCGGCTCGGGCGCCAGCCGTGCCAGCAGTCTCAACAGGGCCACCGCCTCGGGGAGTCCGCGCGCCTCGAAAGCGTCGAGCGTGAGCTGCCAGGTGCGGACCGACCATGTGCCGGGGGTCCTCGTCGGTCAAAGCATCCGCTCCTCGGTCGATCAGCGCGACCCGCTCGCTAGTTCTCCAGACGGCGCCCGTAGGTGTCCATCGTCCAGGGGTCGATCACCTGGTGGGACAGGAAGCCGCCGGCGAGGGTGAGCGCCAGAGGCAGCCGGCCCAACCGGTCGGCGATCTCGGCTGCCTCGTCCAACGTGCCGCTGTCCGGGGCGAGATCGCACAGCACGCGGGCGGCGTCCTCACGCGGCAGCACCCCGATGTGCTGCAACTCCGCACCGGGCCACCAACGGGCGGCGGCGCGACGGGTGGTCACCACCACGGTGCCGCGCGGGCTGCCGCGCAGCCAACTGCCGTCCCGCGAGTATCGGCCGGGTCGTCGGCGTTGTCGAGCACCAGCAGCCAGGGCTCACGGACCGGTCCAGGTACCCCCACACCAGATCGGCGGCGGGCCGGTGCCCGTGCCGGGCGGCCATCAACTCGCCGTCGCCGGCCCCCCGATCCGCCGCGACGGCCAGCATGCCGGCCCGCAGACCGGCGCGGTCGGAGGCGTTGACCCACAGGCCGACCCGCCCGCTCTCGCCGATCGCCAGGTCGGAAGAAGCGCCTGTGCCACCGCCGTCTTGCCGCAGCCGCCCATGCCGTGCAGGACGAAGACGTCCCCCGCGCGGCCCGGCGCGACGGCCTTCCCGCAGGCGCTCCAGCACTTCGCTGCGGTCGCGCAGCACGACGGGAGACCCGGCCCACGGCCGGCCGGCGTACGGAATCGGGCCCGCCGGACGCGGCCTCGCCGGCCCCGCTGTCACCGTGGTGGTGGTGGTGCTCGGTGATGTGCTGGTCGCCGGTCGCCTGGTAGACGCGGCCCTGGTCCGAGGCACGGCCTTCCATGCGACCCGCTCATACGCTCGAACGGTGATGTGCTGGTCTCGTCCGGCCTGGTAGATCCGGGCGTGCCCGGAAGCGGTGGCACGCAGCGACCGTCGGTCGCGGACCCGCGGCGCCCTGGCGGAT
Organism: uncultured Actinomycetota bacterium; assembly: GCA_963756705.1. Classification (GTDB taxonomy): domain Bacteria; phylum Actinomycetota; class Actinomycetes; order Streptomycetales; family Streptomycetaceae; genus Actinacidiphila. The sequence continues at coordinate 1,458,694 of CAVWOS010000016.1, forward strand.
CGAGCTCGTCGAGCAGCCTCCGTAACTCCGCCGCCGCCTCAGGGTGTTCGACGAGCAGCCGCCGGAACCGTGCCTGCCACTGCGTGCGTACGTCGCGCGAGCGTCTCGTTGTCCTCGCGCTACGGCCGCCAGCACGTCCTCGCCGGTCGGCAGCGAACTCGGCGGCGACGATGTCGACCCGGTGCGGGCCGACTCCCGCTCCACAGCGCGGATGATCCCCTCCCGCAGGGCCTGCCAGGCTATGGGTGGCCATCAAAGTGACCAGGGTGGCCCCGGCGCTTTGAGCGAGTGACGTGATTTCCGGATCCACAGCTTCCCCTGACCGTCATATATGGGCGACCGTCCGATCCAGTGGTATTTACGGATCGGTCCTGAATTAAGTGCGTACCGTCCGCGCGTTCCGAACGGATATCTCTTACACCGACGAACTCGCGTGCCGGACAAGACATGTGACATCTCGGACAAATCGCACCTGTCATATGCCAGATGGCTTGGTTCTCTGCTGCGTTCGCGTCGACTGATATAGGCTCCTCCGACCACTGACTGCTACGTTTGATGCGGATTAATGTCCGAAAAGGAGGGAGAGCGACTGTGACGAGGCCCTGGGAAGCGGATCCCGGAACGGGATTTCGGCGGCGGATCGGCAAGTCACCACAAGAATTAGGCGACCACTTCCGACGGACCGGACTGCCCCGACATCTGGGAACTCGACAACGGGGACGTAGCCGTCATCGGCAGGGACCTCACGGATTCCTCGGCGAGGAATTTGCCCACCGGGGTGTCGATCGGCCCGGACGAGCGCCTCGTCGTGATCCCCCGGCGCATGCTGATCGCGGCGAAGCCGGACATCCCGAATGTTTGACTCGTTCGCCACCAGCGTCGGTGAGCGGCTGGACCGTCCGGCGTACCACAAGGAGTACTACCGCCTCCTCGACAGGTGGCATCCGGCACCTGAACAAGCTCGAGCGGGGACAGCACTGGCAGGAGCGGGGCTTCTCCAGTTGGGAGGCGTTCGCCGCCGGGCAATGGGACAAGGCGCTCTCGCTCATCGAGGAAAGACGCTGATTCCTACGTCCAGCAAGTAGACGGACGCGCAACGGCGCGGCATCTCCATGCGACGGCTCCGGGTGGTGGAGTTCCCGGTGACTCCGTACGTGCAATGGGAAATGCACGTCCTGCGGCTGCGGGTGGAAGTAGGCGATCCGGATCCGGGTGCTCGACGCCCGCAAGATCGCGCAGATCGAGAAGGACCGCACCGTCCCCGAAGTGGTCATCCTCGGGGACGTGGTGATGTTCGAGGTGCAATACGACGACGACGGGAACGCAGACGGGCGCGTAACCGTTTCACCGATCCGGCGCTGATCGAGGAGACCTCGGCCGGTTTCGACGAATTGTACGAGCGCGCGGAAGCCTACGGTGACTTCTTCGACCGGGAGATCGCTCCGCTTCCACCACCGATCGTCACCGCCTGACCCTTCGCAGGGCGCACGCGCCCCTCATGATCGGCTCAATCCCGCCCGGCGGCCCGCCCCACTCGGGGTTGGCCGCCGGGTGTCGTCGGTTCGGGCGGATCGATCCCGCCTCCCGTGCGGTCCGCTGTGGCGGAACCGACCACGTCGACACGGCCCGGAAGTGGCCGATGAGCACCGAACGCCAGGCAAGCGGCGGCGGGGACGGGCCGGCGGACCGCCGCGCGCCGGCCCCGCCCGCGGCGAGGAACCGCAGCTGCCCCCCTTCGGCCGGCGCTCTGCCGGGACTTCGGGCATGCCCGTCCGCCGACCCGGTGCTCGTGATGCGCGGCCTGTACTCCCAGGCCGAGCTGTAAGCGAACCCGGCGACCCGTTCCCGCAGCGACCAGGCGGTCATCCGGACCGCGGCTACGGGGGCACGCACATCACCCCTGACACCGAGGGTGTGACCCTCTTCCGCGGGCCCTCCGGCCACGAGTACGTGATCGTCTCCAGCCAGGGCGACTACACCTACTCCGCCTACGACGCCTCGCGCGACGACCGCTGGGTCGGCTCCTTCCGAGCGGCCCCCGGCGGCGCGATCGACGGCACCGAGGAGACCGACGGCATCGCCACTCTTGCCACCCCGCTCGGTTCCGCCTTCCCGCACGGCATCTTCGTCGCCCAGGACGGATACAACGTCTCGACCGGCGACGGTGACCGGACCGACACGAACTACAAGTTCGTCGATCTGTCCGACGTCCTGCGCGCGCTCCACATCTGCTGAGACCCCCCTGCCCGGGCCGGGGATGGTTCCTCCGCTCCCGCCTCCGGCCCGCTGGCCGGCCACCCGCTACCGCGAGTGGCAGGCCTCGGTGTTTGCGGCCGCGTGGTGGCGGGCCCGGACGGGGTCACGCGGTGGTCTGAGCCCGGGGGGATTTCCCGCCTCCCCGTGCAGCGGGCGGAGGGGTGGGGGCGTCTGGGTGGGGTGGGTGCGCGTGGGGCGGCCCGGAGGGTGGGGAGGTGGGATGCGCGGCGATGACGTGGCGGAGTTCAGCGCGTTCGTGCGGGCCAGGTCCGGGGCGCTGTTCCGGACGGCGGTGCTACTGACCGGGGAGCTGGGGGCCGCGGAGGACCTGGTGCAGTCGACGCTGGAGCGGGTGTGCCGGCGCTGGCGGTCGGGGGGTCACGCGGTGGCGGCCGTGCCCGCGATGTGGTGGGGCGTGATGCGGATGACGATCCGGACGTGCTCCGGGGGGAGTTCGAGGAACTTCCGGCCCGCGCCCGGTCCGTACGCCTCGTCGAGCGCGACGGCCAGCGCGCGGCCCTCGTCCGCGCGGACGGTGGCGGTGCCGCGGACCTCGACGTAGAGCTGGGGGTCGGCGGTGTCGTAGACGGTGAGGCTGACGCGGGGGTCGCGGTGGAGGTTGCGGTCCTTGCGGCGGCCGGCCGCGGAGGAGACCAGGAGGTCGTCGCCGTCGCGGCAGACCCAGACCACGGACGTCTGCGGGCTGCCGTCGGGGTTCACGGTGGCGAGGACCGCGGGGTTCGGGTCGTCGAGGAGCTTGCGTACCGCGTCGTTCATCGAGGCCATGGCGGCCAGCGTAGGAGGGGCGCGCCCGCGGGGGCGACGGCATTTCGCGTGCAGCGGCCCGCGCTTGGGCTCCGAGGGCCCGCGCACCGAACCCGTCCCGGCCGGCGGAAAGGGCTCGGCGGCCGCGGCGTCACCCGCCACGGCCCGGCACGTCGCACCGGATCGATCGGGTTCCCCGCGGCCGCCGCGACCACGGCCACGCTGTCACGCGTGGCCGCACCTCGGCGGGCGTGGCGGGGCAGCCCCCTCCTCCGCCCCGTCACGCCGCACGAGGAGTTCAGGAATGCGTTGAGGAGTATGTCGAGGAGTACGCGGCGGCCAGCGCGTGGAAGGCTTCCTTCGCCGTCAGCGCGCCGTCCGGCCCGACCCGCATGAGCCCGTACGAGGCCAGGTCGAGGTCGAGCCGCGGGTCGGCGGGGTGGTGCGGAAGCTCGTACCCGGCGAAGGTGAACCAGAAGGCGCTGTCCACCCCCGACTCCTCGAACAGGGCGAGGAGTTCACGCAGGTAGCGCACCTGCTCGCCCTCGTCCCGGACGTACGCGCCGTCGATCCGCCGGTCCTCGGTGAGGATCGCCCAGCCCATCCCGCCCCGGTCACCGGCGCCTTGGTACGTGCAGCAGCCGAACTCCGAGACGACGACGGGCTTCCCGTACGAGAACAGCCGCCGCAGTTCCTCCCCGAACCGCTCGGCGTTGCGGGCGTCGCGGTAGGCGTCCACCGCGACCAGGTCGAAGGGCGTCCAGTCGAGGAATTCCCACGTCCCGGAGGCGTACGTGATCCGGCCGCCGAAGATGTCGCGCACCTCGGCCAGGCACGCGGTGAAGAACTGCCCGAGCCGGGCGCGGATCTCGGGCAGCAGCCGTCCGTAGTCCGCGGTGCCCGAGGCGAGGACGGCGATGCGGTCGAAAGTGGTGTCGCCGTCGATGAACCCCGGGACGAACAGGCTCAGTTCGCAGCCCAGCATGAGCACGACCTCGGCCCCGGCGCGGCGCAACTCCTCGGCCCGGTGGGCGCAGTCGGCGAAGTAGGAGAGCAGCGCGGCCGGTTCCGTCTCGCACGGGAAGGGCGAGAACCACACCTCCAGGCCCTCCGCGGCCGCCGCCCGCGCCGCGTCCGAGAGCCGTTCGGGCACTCCGCCGGTGACGCGCACCGCGGTGCAGCGCAGTTCCTCGGCGATCACCCGCATCTCGGCGCGGGCCGCCGCCGCGGTGAAGCCGGGCCGCGAGTCCCTGCGACCGGGGAAGAAGCCGGTGTCGTACGTGATTCCCCTGCCGCGCACGGCCGTTCTCTCCTTCGTCGCACTCTCGTCGAGCTCTCGCCGGTCCGGTCGAGGCCGGCCGGCCGGGGTCAGGCGGCGGGCACGGACGCCCGCTCGGCGGCCTCGGCCTCGGCCGCCAGCAGCTTCTCCATGGGCGGGTGGCCAGCACCCCGCCGAGCACACTGGCCACCGCGATGGCGCCGATCAGCAGCACCGTGCCCAGGCAGACCATCGTGTCCACCGCAGCGCGTAGGCGCCGACGATCCGGGCGGCGCACTCGGCGAGCAGCACCGTCCCCCACACCACGCCGAACACCCGCTCCAGGCGCCGGAACTCGCTGCCCTCGACGGCCAACCGGTCCCAGGCCGCCGCCTGTTCGGCCCGCCCCTTGGCCAGCATCGGCTTCAGGCCCGCCGACACCGTCGGGGTGCCGCGGAAGAGCGAGACGAGGATCGCGACACCGACGACGCTGCTGGTCCCGGAGTCCTTGACGATCATCAGCCGCGGGTCGCCGGCCACGAAGGACAGCGCGATGCCGACCACGTTGACGACGAGCATCAGCCCGGCCGGCCCGTTGAACGACCGGTCCCGTAACGCCGACCGCGCCGTGCGCACGGCGGGCACCACACCGCTGAGCGCCAGGGCCGCCACCAGGGAGACACCGAAGCCGTCGCGCAGCAGGTAGTAGCCGCCGACCGGCACGCCGACGTCCAGCAGGAGCGGGACCAGGGCGGCGACCGGCGAGCGTTCCGCCGGCCGCCCGGGCGGTGCCGGGGCCCTGAGGTCGGCCGCCCGGCCGTCCGGGCCCCCGGCCCGGTCCGGCGCCGGCCCCGCCACGGTGTCCGTGACGCGACCGCCCCCGTCGGCTGTGCCCCTCATGTCCCCGCCCCTCGGCTCCGCCCGTCCTGTCGACGACCACACTCCCGGTCGCGGGGGTGCCGGCGGCAGGGCCGCCGGTCCTTGGCTGCCGATGACAAATGTCACCGGCCTGACGGGGGCGGGCACCCGCCTCGCGACGGCCGGTCAGGCGCCGGGCGTGAGGGAGAGCAGCGCCTTGCCGCCGTGCACCGAATCGACGTGCACGGCAAGGCCGTTGAGCGCGGCCGTGCCGCCGGGGCCCACCGTCGACTGGAGGTAGGTGCCCTCGGCGGTGGCCTCGACGGTGACGTCGTCGGGGCCGACGTCGACGACCCGGAAGCGGGAGAAGCCGAACCGGTGGGCGTCGACCGGGATCTCCGTCGCCGCGGACACGGAGATCTCGCAGGTGCCGTCGTAGCAGGCGTGCGGATCGGCGGGGGCGGTCGGCGCGGGGGACCCGGTGGGCGCGGTCGGCGCCGGGTCCGCGGCCGACGGGGCGGACGCCGTCCCGGGCGGCGGAGCCGGCGCGTGCGAGGAGGCCGGGGTGCGCGAGGCGGCCGGCGGGCGGAACCACGTGGGCTCCGCGGCCCCCGCGCCCCCGGACCCGTCGGGGCCGCACCCGGCCAGCGCCGTACAGCCGGCCACCACCATCACCGCGGCGGCGATCGCCGTCCCGTACGCCCGTGCGCCCATGGCTTCCGGCTCCTCTCCCGGGCGCTTCCGCCCGCCCCGTCGGTCCCGCGTCCCTGTGTAGCGGGCCCAGGTCGGGAGGGGTCCCCCGCGGCGGGCAATGCGCCCGGACGAGTCGCGCCGGGCCGCCCCGTTGACCCCTCGGGCCGACCGGCGGCGGGACGGAGCAGCACCCCAGGTCTGATACGCTGAATCAGCGACGTTGATCCGCCCTGGGTGATCCGCCGGTCACACACAGGCAAGGAAACCCCGGGAAAAAGCGGTACGGAGCACGCGAGGAGCTGTGCAAGAATTGGCACTCGCAAGAGCAAGGTCCTGTGGAGCAGTTTGGAGTGCTCGCCACCCTGTCAAGGTGGAGGCCGCGGGTTCAAATCCCGTCAGGACCGCTGCGGCTGGGTAGCTCAGTTGGTACGAGCGACCGCCTGAAAAGCGGTAGGTCGCCGGTTCGACCCCGGCCCCAGCCACCGCACGACGAAGGGCCCGTCTCCGGACGGGCCCTTCGTCGTTCACGGAACCGGCGCCGCGCCGAGCCAGGCACCGGGCCAGCACGAAGCCCCGCACGAGAGCCCGCGAGGGAACCCCGCCCGGATCGGCATGCGAAATGGGTTGGCCCGGCCTCACCGCCAGGTGCGATGCTTGACCGCGTATGTCTACGCAACCCTCCTCCACCGCCGAGCTGGCCGCCCGGCTGCCCGCGCTGACGCTGCGCGACGAGCAGCGGCTCGGCCGGCGGCTCGACGGCGCCCGCCGCATCCGCAAAGCGGAGGCCCGCGCCGCCGTCCTCGCCGAGATCGGTGCGGACATCGACCGGGCGGAGCTGCGGACCGCCGCCCGCCGCGCGGCCGTCCCCGAGATCACGTACCCCGAGGCGCTGCCGGTCAGCCAGAAGAAGGACGACATCCTGGCGGCGATCCGCGACCACCAGGTGGTGATCGTCGCGGGTGAGACCGGCTCGGGCAAGACGACGCAGATCCCGAAGATCTGCCTGGAGCTGGGCCGCGGGGTGCGCGGGCTGATCGGCCACACCCAGCCCCGCCGGATCGCCGCCCGCACGGTCGCCGAGCGGGTCGCCGAGGAGCTGCGCACGCCGCTGGGCGGGGCGGTCGGCTGGAAGGTCCGCTTCACCGACCAGGTGGGCGACTCCACCCTGGTGAAGCTGATGACCGACGGCATCATGCTCGCCGAGATCCAGACCGACCGGGACCTGCGCGCGTACGACACGATCATCATCGACGAGGCCCACGAGCGCAGCCTCAACATCGACTTCATCCTCGGCTGGCTCGCCCAGCTGCTCCCCCGCCGCCCGGACCTGAAGGTCGTCATCACCTCGGCGACGATCGACCCGGAGCGCTTCTCCCGGCACTTCGGCGACGCCCCGATCGTGGAGGTCAGCGGGCGTACGTATCCGGTCGAGGTGCGCTACCGGCCGCTGCTGGAGCCGTTCGATCAAGGAGCCGATGCCGCAGGCTCCTCGGGGGCCGGCGACCCCGACCGCGACCAGATCACGGCGATCTGCGACGCCGTGGACGAGCTCCAGGCCGAGGGGCCCGGCGACATCCTGGTCTTCCTGTCCGGCGAACGGGAGATCCGCGACACCGCGGACGCGCTCGTCAAGAAGCAGCTGCGCGGCACCGAGGTGCTGCCGCTGTACGCGCGGCTGTCGTCGGCCGAGCAGCACAAGGTCTTCCAGCAGCACAGCGGCCGCCGGATCGTGCTGGCCACCAACGTCGCCGAGACCTCGCTGACGGTGCCCGGCATCCGCTACGTGATCGACCCGGGCACGGCGCGCATCTCCCGCTACAGCCACCGCACCAAGGTGCAGCGGCTGCCGATCGAGCCGGTCAGCCAGGCCAGCGCCAACCAGCGCAAGGGCCGCTGCGGGCGGACCTCGGACGGCATCTGCGTCCGGCTGTACTCCGAGGACGACTTCCTCACCCGCCCGGAGTTCACCGATCCGGAGATCCTGCGCACCAACCTCGCGTCCGTCATCCTCCAGATGACCGCGGCCGGGCTCGGGGACATCGCGAAGTTCCCGTTCATCGACCCGCCGGACGGCCGGAACATCAAGGACGGTGTCCAACTCCTGGAGGAGCTGGGCGCGTTGGACCCGCAGCAGAAGGACCCGCGCAAGCGCCTGACCCAGGTCGGCCGCAAGCTGTCCCAGCTCCCGGTCGACCCGCGGCTGGCCCGCATGGTCCTGGAGGCGGACCGCAACGGCTGCGTGCGCGAGGTCATGGTGATCGCCTCGGCCCTGTCCATCCAGGACCCGCGCGAACGGCCCTCGGACAAGCAGACGCAGGCCGACCAGAGCCACGCGCGCTTCCGCGAGGAGAGCAGCGACTTCCTCGCCCTGCTCAACCTGTGGAAGTACGTGCGCGAGCGGCAGAAGGAGCTGTCCTCCTCCGCCTTCCGCCGGATGTGCCGCACGGAGTTCCTCAACTACCTGCGCATCCGCGAGTGGCAGGACATCTACAGCCAGCTGCGCACGATCGCCCGGCAGTTGGGCATCAGCACCGGGGAGCCCGGGGCCGAACTGGACGCCGACCCGCAGCACATCCACATCTCCCTGCTGTCCGGGCTGCTGTCGCACATCGGGCTGAAGAACACCACGGCCGAGGGCGGCGCCAAGGAGGCCGCCAAGAGCGGCCGGGACGGCAAGGACGGCGGCCGGGGCGAGTACTTGGGCGCCCGCAGCGCCAAGTTCGCGGTCTTCCCCGGCTCGTCGCTGTTCAAGAAGCCGCCGCGCTGGATCATGTCGGCCGAGCTGGTGGAGACCTCCCGGCTGTGGGCGCGGGTCAACGCCCGGATCGAGCCGGAGTGGGTCGAGCCGCTCGCCGAGCACCTGGTCAAGCGCACGTACAGCGAACCGCACTGGGAGAAGGACCAGTCGGCGGTGATGGCGTACGAGAAGGTGACGCTGTACGGCGTCCCGCTCGTGGCGCAGCGCAAGGTGAACTACGGCCGCATCGACCCCGAGGTCTCGCGCGAGCTGTTCATCCGCAACGCCCTGGTCGAGGGCGACTGGCGCACCCACCACCAGTTCTTCCACGACAACCGCAAACTGCTCGGCGAGGTCGAGGAGTTGGAGCACCGCGCCCGGCGCCGCGACATCCTCGTGGACGACGAGGCGCTCTTCGACTTCTACGACGCGCGGCTGCCCGAACACGTGGTGTCCGGCGCCCACTTCGACTCCTGGTGGAAGCACAAGCGCCGCGAGGAACCGGAGTTGCTCAACTTCGAGCACTCGATGCTGATCAACGAGAACGCGGAGGCCGTCACCAAGGCGGACTACCCGGACTCCTGGCGGCAGGGCGCGCTCAAGTTCCGCGTCACGTACCAGTTCGAGCCGGGCGCGGACGCCGACGGCGTGACCGTGCACGTCCCGCTCCAAGTGCTCAACCAGGTGCGGGCCGACGGCTTCGACTGGCAGATCCCGGGCCTGCGCGAGCAGGTGGTCACCGAGCTGATCCGCTCGCTGCCCAAGCCGATCCGCCGGCACTACGTCCCCGCACCCAACCACGCGAAGGCGTTCCTGGACCGCGCGGTGGCCGGTCCGGATCCTCTTCCGGCGGTGCTGGCACGGGAGTTGCAGCGGACGGTCGGCGTGCCGGTCGCCGCGGAGGACTTCGACTGGGCGAAGGTGCCCGACCACCTGAAGGTCACCTTCCGGGTCACCGACGAGCGGCGCCGCAAGATCGCCGAGGACAAGGACCTCGACGCGCTGCGGCAGCGGCTGAAGCCGAAGACCCGCGAGGCCATCACGAAGGCGTTCGAGCGGGCCGCGGACCCGGCGCTGGCGTCGGTGGAGCAGCGCACCGGCCTGACGGACTGGACGGTCGGCACGCTGGAGCGCACCTTCGAGACCCGCCGGGCCGGGCAGCCGGTCAAGGCGTACCCGGCGCTGGTGGACGAGGGCGCCACGGTCGCGGTGCGGCTGTTCGACACCGAGCCGGAGCAGGCCGAGGCGATGTGGCGCGGCACCCGGCGGCTGATCGTGCTCAACGTGCCGGTGAACCCGGCGAAGTTCGCCGCCGACCACATGTCGAACCAGCAGAAGCTGGCGCTCTCGCGCACCCCGCACGGCAGCGTCCAGGCGCTGTTCGAGGACTGCGCGACCGCGGCCGCGGACCGCCTCATCGCGGACCACGGCGGGCCGGCCTGGGACGAGGAGGCGTACCGCAAGCTGTTCGACGCGGTGCGCGCGGACCTGGTGGAGCTGACCGGGCGGGCCGTCCAGCAGGTCCAGCAGGTGCTGGCCGCCTGGCACTCCTGTGAGCGCCGGCTGAAGGACACCGCGAGCCTGGCGCTGGTCGCCAACGTCCAGGACGTCAGGGAGCAGATGGCGGCCCTGGTGCGGCCGGGGTTCGTCACCGAGGTCGGCCTGAAGCGCCTGCCGCACCTGATGCGCTACCTGGTGGCCGCCGACCGCCGGCTCCAGCAGATGCCGACGGGCGTCCAGCGGGACACCACGCGGATGGAGAAGGTGCGGGAGATCCAGGCGGAGTACGCCCAGCTGCTGGCCGCCCAGCCGCCCGGACGGCCCGTGCCGGCGTCCGTGCGCGAGATCCGCTGGATGATCGAGGAACTGCGGGTCAGCTACTTCGCGCACGCGCTGGGCACGGCGTTCCCGATCTCCGACAAGCGCGTCTTCAAGGCCCTGGACGAGGGCTGGTCCTGAGTTCGACCGCACCCCCTGACCTGCTGTACAGTCATGCTCGCAGCCGGGAGCGCGAGAAGCGCGAAGGCTGACTCCAGGTCCTGTGGAGCAGTTTGGAGTGCTCGCCACCCTGTCAAGGTGGAGGCCGCGGGTTCAAATCCCGTCAGGACCGCACAGTTCGCGCACCGCACCCATGCGGGGCGCGGCACGTGCACCATCGCGTGAGGGCGTCACCAAGGCCCGCTTCCGGCAACGGAGGCGGGCTTTTTCGTGCGTCAAGAGGCCCTCGGAGTGGCCCAGTTCACTACCGCATGGCGGCCAAGATCCACAAGTGGCGCGCATGTGACGGGAGTCACGTCAAGTCGTCCGTGGATCACGGAATCCGAGGCCCTCCGCAGAGGTGTCGATAGAATATGTGCAATGGCACCCCACTGATGACATGTGGCCTCAGACACAAAAAGAGGATCGCATCGGGCCCGGCGGAGCCCGATGCGATCCAAGGTGAAGCTATGTGGTTCAGGTGAACCTTTGTGCATCAGTGGTGTTGCTGCCCTGGCGCGACGTCCGGGGTGGGGGCCCCGTCGGCCGGCCGAGGGCGGTCAGGCCTCGCTGCGCTGCTGCGGAATGCCCGCGAGCAGCGCCCGGACCTCCGCCTCGCGGTAACGGCGGTGCCCGCCCAGCGTGCGGATGGACGTGAGCTTGCCTGCCTTGGCCCAGCGGGTGACCGTCTTCGGGTCGACGCGGAACATGGTGGCGACCTCAGCAGGGGTAAGCAACGGCTCGGCATCAGGGGTGCGAGCGGTCATGAGCGGCCTCCTCGAGAGAACCGAACCAACGCGGTTCTTTCCTCTAAATTCTGCACCTTGACCCGCGTTGCCCGAAATGGCGTAACGCGGGCCGAGTCGGTAATAGGACGAACGGCTTGTCCTCGGCACTACAACTACACCATCCGTCCAGCCGCGTCGGCCAAACCGATGGATTTGCCCTCTCAGGTGTTCAAGCTCGACGGAAGCCGATGGACCGGTCCATAGCGGACAGTCACACCAGCGTGACGATCAGTCACAGCGCGATCATCCGCCACATCCCCACCTTCAATACGAGCCCGAAGCGGGCCCGAAGCGGGCCCGATGTCCCATTTTGGCACGACAGATGGTGATGCGGGCAAGAGTCCGGTTACGTGCTCTGCGTCACGCTTGGGCCAATAGCACCACTAGCAACGGCGAAAGCCGACGTCCACGGGACAGGAGACAACACCTGGCGCGGCAGGAGACAACAGTCCATCAGGTCCCGCCAGGTTCCGTGACATCACCGTGACCTCACGGGGCCGTCCCGTACAACGGGACCGGCGCCGGGACGGGTGCCGGGACCGCCCCGGGCTCCCCGGGCTTCCTGCCGCTCCCCCGCGCCGGGACCGACTCCCGCGCCTAGTTGGCGAACTGGAGCTCGCGGACCGCCCGCCACCGGTCGGTCAGCCGCTCGTACGCCTCCCCGGCCGCCGCCGAGTCGCCCTCGCGCAACGCCGCCATGCCCTCGGCCACGTCCGCCGCCGAACGGTCGGCCGACAGCCGGTCCGGGCCCATCAGGTGCGCCAGGCCGCCGTAGTCCAGCTCGACCAGCGAGCGCGGGTGGAACTCCTCCAGCCAGCGCCCCACGTCGATCAGCCCGTCGATCAACGGGCCCTCCTCCAGGGAGTCCTTGAGCACCCGCAGCCCCCGGGCCACCCGGCGCCGGGCCTGCACCATGGGCGTGCGGTACCGCAGCACCGGCTGCTTGGACTCGCCCGCGCCCGCCGGCTCGTACTCCCGCTCGTCGTCGCCGACCAGCACGAACCAGCGCACCGGGACGTGCCAGGTGGCGCTGCGGATCCACGGGCGCGCGTCCGGGTTCCGCACCCGCCACGCCTCGTGGTCGGCCGCGGCCTGCCTGCGGACCACCGGCGGCAGCATGGCGTCCAGCACCGGGACGGGCATCTGCTCCTCGAGCTGCTCCATCGCCAGCCAGCCGCGCAGCCGGGTCCGCCACGGGCAGACGTGCGTCACGCCCCCGACCACGGCCACGAACGCGTCCCCGCTCTCGTGCACGGGTACCGCGATCGGCGGAACGGGCACCAGGTCGGCCAGCGACTGCCTCAGCTCGTCCTGCGCGCCCCTGGCGCGGTTCCCGGACGCATACCGGTACCAGTGGGTGCGTTCGGGCTCGGGAAAGGCCGCCAGGGGCTCGTAGACGCGCAGATAGGCCGCGTACGGAACCAGTACCGGTGAACCGTCCACACCCGCTCCCTCGACGCCGTACCGACCCTCCGATCGTCCCACGCGATCACGCTCCAGGGAGGTGATCCGAGCCACTGGTAAATGCGGCGCGCAAAACATCCGCGGCGCGGGTGCCGATGTTGTGCACAGGCTCGCACCCCGAACCCGGCCACAGGGCCTACGCTGTGGCCATCGAGCCTTCCGCCACCCGCACGGGAGGCGCGACCCCGATCAACCCATTCGGACAAAACGGAACTATGGGAGTCACCACAGTGACCGACGTGACTCAGATCGACAGCACGGACGTCCTGACCAAGCTCTTCCGGTCGGATCAGGGCGGACACGAGCAGGTCGTCCTCTGTCAGGACCGCGCCACCGGCCTGCGGGCCGTGATCGCCATCCACTCCACCGCCCTGGGCCCCGCCCTGGGCGGCACGCGTTTCCACGCCTACGCCTCCGAGGAGGAGGCCGTCGAGGACGCGCTCAACCTCTCCCGCGGCATGTCGTACAAGAACGCGATGGCCGGCCTCGACCTCGGCGGCGGCAAGGCCGTCATCATCGGCGATCCCGATGTGCTGAAGACCGAGGAACTGCTGCTCGCCTACGGCCGCTGCGTGGCCTCCCTCGGCGGCCGCTACGTCACCGCGTGCGACGTCGGCACCTTCGTCGCCGACATGGACGTGGTCGCCCGCGAGAACCGCTGGACGACCGGCCGCTCCCCCGAGAACGGCGGCGCCGGCGACTCCTCCGTGCTCACCGCCTTCGGCGTCTTCCAGGGCATGCGCGCCGCCGCGACCACGCTGTGGGGCGAGCCCTCGCTGCGCGGCCGCCGGGTCGGCGTCGCCGGCGTCGGCAAGGTCGGCCACTACCTCGTCGACCACCTGGTGGACGACGGCGCGGAGGTCGTGATCACCGACGTCCGGCCCGAGGCCGTGGAGCGGATCACCGCCCGCCACCCCGGCGTCACCGCGGTCGCGGACGCCGACGCGCTGGTCCGCACCCCGATCGACGTCTACGCCCCCTGCGCCCTGGGCGGCGCCCTCGACGACGCGACGGTCGCCGCCCTGACCGCCACCGTCGTCTGCGGCGCGGCCAACAACCAGCTGGCCCACCCCGGCGTCGAGAAGGACCTCGCCGACCGCGGCATCCTCTACGCCCCGGACTACGTGGTGAACGCCGGCGGGGTCATCCAGGTGGCCGACGAGCTGCACGGGTTCGACTTCGAGCGGGCCAAGAGCACGGCCGCCCGGATCTACGACACCACGCTGGCCATCTTCGAGCGCGCCCGGGCCGACGGAGTGCCGCCCGCCGTCGCCTCCGACCGGCTCGCCGAGCAGCGGATGGCGGAGCGCACGCCGGCCGCCGCGTGGCTGCGCCCGACCACCGGCTGACGGCCCGTGCGAGCGGTGCCCAGGGGTGGTACAGGCGGATGATGCGGACGAGGTGGACGCGACCGGCGTGACCCACAGCACGGCCCGATAGCAAGTTCGCGCTAGAAGAAGGTAAAATCGGGCCTGACCAGGCAGGACGGGGCCGTGAATGTCCCCTGTTCCGACGCGCGTCGTGCGGGCGGCGTACCGTGCGGCGTCGGAAGCAGGTACCGTTGAGGCCCTACGGACCGGTCTCCCCCCGGGAGGCCGCTCCGATTCATGAACGCGTGTCAAGACTCGGGGCCGTCGAGCCCCGCCGTTGAGGGGGTCGAGCCATGGGGCGCGGCCGGGCCAAGGCCAAGCAGACAAAGGTCGCCCGCCAGCTGAAGTACAACAGCGGCGGCACGGATCTCTCACGTCTGGCCGAAGAGCTGGGCGCATCGCCGTCGAGGCCGGTTAATCCGGAGCCTGTCGAGGACGATGACGAGTTGGATGACGACGACCCGTACGCTCAGTACGCGGATCTGTACAACGACGACGATGAGGACGAGGACGACGAGTCGTCCGAGCCGTCCCCCTCGTCACAGCGCCGTCGCGCTTGACGCCGCCGACTTTCCGACCCGGTCCGGGGCCCGCCCCGGACCGGGTTTCGTCGTCACCTCGGCAGGTCACCGTGCGTGAACCGCGTGAACCGACGGTCAGGCGTGGTCACCGATCAGCTCCACGGCCGGTGCCGCGCCCTCGCGCGCGCTGATCTCGCCGGCCACCCAGGCGTCCACGCCGCGGTCGGAGAGCACCGTCAGCGCCACGTCCACCGACTCCTGCGGGACGACGGCGACCATGCCGACGCCCATGTTGAGGGTCTTCTCCAGTTCGAGGCGCTCGACCCCGCCCAGCTCGCCGACCAGGCCGAAGACCGGCGCCGGGGTCCAGGTGGAGCGGTCCAGCCGGGCGTGCAGCCCGTCCGGGACCACCCGGGCCAGGTTGTTGGCGAGCCCGCCGCCGGTGACGTGCGCGAAGGCGTGCACCTCGGTGGTCCGGGCCAGCGCCAGGCAGTCCAGGGAGTAGATCCGGGTCGGCTCCAGCAGCTCCTCGCCGAGGGTGCGGCCGAACTCGGGCACCTCGCGGTCCAGGGACCAGCCGGCCCGCTCGAAGAGCACGTGGCGGACGAGGCTGTACCCGTTGGAGTGAAGTCCGGAGGACTCGATCGCGATCACCGCGTCACCCGTTCGGATACGGTCCGCGCCGAGCAGCCGGTCGGCCTCGACCACGCCGGTGCCCGCGCCCGCCACGTCGAACTCGTCGGCGCCCAGCAGGCCCGGGTGCTCGGCCGTCTCGCCGCCGACGAGGGCGCAGCCGGCCAGCACGCAGCCCTCCGCGATGCCCTTGACGATCGCCGCGACCCGCTCCGGGTGGACCTTGCCGACGCAGATGTAGTCGGTCATGAACAGCGGCTCGGCCCCGCACACCACCAGGTCGTCCACGACCATGCCGACCAGGTCGTGCCCGATCGTGTCGTAGACGCCCATCCGGCGGGCGACGTCCACCTTCGTGCCGACCCCGTCGGTCGCGGAGGCCAGCAGCGGCCGCTCGTAGCGCTTGAGCGCGGAGGCGTCGAAGAGCCCGGCGAAACCGCCGAGCCCGCCGACCACCTCGGGGCGGGTGGCCTTGCGGACCCACTCCTTCATCAGGGCGACGGCGCGGTCGCCCGCCTCGATGTCGACGCCCGCGGCGGCGTAGCTGGCACCGGTGTTCTCAGGCATGGCTGGGGAACCTTCGTGTCGTTCGGACGGTCGCCGGGGACGCCGGAAGGCGCCGGTTCACGGCCTGCGCAGGGCGTCGGCGGCGTCGGCGCCGCCGGCCAGCTCTTCCTCGAGCAGCTGCTTGCCGAGCAGTTCGGGGTCGGGCAGCTCCATCGGGTACACGCCGTCGAAGCAGGCCCGGCACAGGTCGGGCTTGGCGATCGTGGTCGCCTCCACCATGGCGTCGAGGGAGATGTACGCGAGCGAGTCGGCGCCGAGCGACTGCCCGATCTCCTCCACGCTCATCCCGTTGGCGATCAGCTCCGCGCGGGTGGCGAAGTCGATGCCGAAGAAGCACGGCCACTTCACCGGCGGCGAGGAGATCCGCACGTGCACCTCGGCGGCGCCGGCCTCGCGCAGCATCCGGACCAGCGCGCGCTGGGTGTTGCCGCGGACGATGGAGTCGTCCACGACGACCAGCCGCTTGCCGCGGATGACTTCCTTGAGCGGGTTGAGCTTGAGCCGGATGCCGAGCTGGCGGATGGTCTGCGAGGGCTGGATGAAGGTCCGGCCGACGTAGCTGTTCTTCACCAGGCCCGAGCCGTAGGGGATGCCGCTGGCCTCGGCGTACCCGACGGCGGCCGGGGTGCCGGACTCCGGGGTCGCTATCACCAGGTCGGCGTCGGCCGGGGCCTCCTTGGCGAGGCGGCGGCCCATCTCGACCCGGGAGAGGTAGACGTTGCGGCCGGCGATGTCGGTGTCGGGCCGGGCCAGGTAGACGTACTCGAAGACGCAGCCCTTGGGCCGGGCGTCGGCGAACCGGGAGGTGCGCACGCCCTGCTCGTCGATGGCGACCATCTCGCCGGGCTCGATCTCGCGGACGAAGCCGGCGCCGCAGATGTCCAGGGCGGCGGTCTCGGAGGCGATCACCCAGCCGCGCTCCAGGCGGCCCAGCACGAGCGGGCGGATGCCCTGCGGGTCGCGGGCGGCGTAGAGGGTGTGCTCGTCCATGAAGACGAGGCTGAAAGCGCCCTTGATCTTCGGCAGCACCTGTGGTGCCGCGTCCTCGATCGACAGCGGGGCGCCGTCCGGCCCGACCTGCCCCGCGAGCAGGGCGGTGATCAGGTCCGTGTCGTTGGTGGCCGCGACCTTCGTGGTCCGGCCGGGGGTCTGCGGGAGGGCGGCGACCATCTCGGCGAGTTCGGCGGTGTTGACCAGGTTGCCGTTGTGGCCGAGGGCGACCGAGCCGCTCCCGGTGGCACGGAAGGTGGGCTGCGCGTTCTCCCACACGGAGGCGCCGGTGGTCGAGTAGCGCGCGTGACCGACGGCGATGTGGCCGGTCAGGGAGCGGAGGGAGGTCTCGTCGAAGACCTGGGAGACCAGGCCCATGTCCTTGAAGACCAGGATCTGGGAGCCGTTGCTCACTGCGATCCCCGCGGACTCCTGTCCGCGGTGCTGCAGGGCGTACAGCCCGAAGTAGGTGAGTTTGGCGACCTCTTCACCGGGGGCCCAGACACCGAAGACGCCGCAGGCGTCCTGGGGGCCCTTCTCGCCGGGAAGGAGGTCGTGGCTGAGTCGTCCGTCACCACGAGGCACATTGGTGAGTCTAGGGCAGAAATGCCCCTCCTCCGAACGAGGGATGTGGAGGGATTCCGCTCTATGCGCGTAGCCCCTTGCGGTACAAGGGGTGTGACCTTGCACCCGTCCGGCCTAGGGCGAGGGGTCGGTGGGCGGGTGCGACGGGGCGAGCGATCATTTCCGGCCACTTCCGCGGGGGCCGGTGGGCCGCATCTGTACGGGTGGCGGGTCGGGCTCGAAGGGGCCGACCCGGCTGGGGGAACGGCCGGCTCAGCCCATCACCGGCAGGTACGGGGCCAGGTCGGCCCGCTCGCCGCTCGCGCTCACCAGGGCGGCGTCCAGCGCCTCGGGCCAGGCGGCCCGCCCGGTGGCCAGCCGGATCCAGGTCAGCGGATCCGTCTCCACGACGTTCGGCGGGGTGCCGCGGGTGTGCCGGGGGCCCGCCACGCACTGCACGGCGGCGTACGGCGGCACGCGCACCTCCACGGAGTTGCCGGGCGCCTTCGCGGCCAGCGCGTCCGCCAGGAGCCGTACGACCGCGGCGACGGCCTGCCGGTCCAGCGCGACCTCCACGCCGGTGGCGCGCGCGAGGTCGTCGCTGTGCACGACCAGCTCCACCAGCCGCGTCACCGTGAAGTCCAGGGCCCGCATCGCGGAGAACGGGTGCGGGTGTGCGCGATCGGTGCGCAGCGCCTGCTCCTTAACGCCCGGCAGCGACTCCGCCGCGGCCGCCAGCGCCGCCACCGGATGGGCCGTCCCGGCCGCGGTCTCGCGGGTCCCCGCGTCCAGCCGCTCGGCGATGCCCGCGGTCGACAGCGCCCACTCCGACAGGTCGCTCACCCGCGCGCCGGACGGCACCGGCTCCTGCCCGAGGAACTCCCGCAGCGCCTCGACCTGCCGCAGGATGTGCGCCACCAGCAGCCGTACGTCCCAACCCGGCAGCCCCGAGGGCGCCTTCCACTGCCCCTCGTCCAACTCCCCGACCGCCGCCCGCACATGCCCCACCTGCGCGACGACCGCCCCCCACGTCCGCTCCGGCTCGTACACCCGCCCCCGCCGACGACTCCTCGCATCCGCCATGCCCCGAGCCTAACGGGGCGGGTTCACTGCTCGTTCGGCGTCACCCAGGTCAGCAACTGCTGGGTGTCGAGCTCAATCCGGACGGGGCCCGGCACGGCGACGGTCTTCCCGAAGGCGACGTGGTGCCGATCCCTGTAGGCACCGTCCATCGGCTCGCTGTAGACCCTTACTTCACGGTTGTCGCGGTCGATGAGGAGGTAGATCGGGATGTCGGCCTCCGCGTAAGCGGCCGGCTTGTCGATCCTGTCGCGCTGGTTGGTGTCGCGGTCGTACGAAGTGACCTCGACGGTCATCAGGACGCCATCGGGGTCGGCCCATTCCCCGGCCTCGACGAAGTGCGCGACCGGAGCGAGGATGCCGTCAGGGATGGCCCTGCCCCCGCGATAGGTGGCCACCTTCAGCCCCTGGCCGATGTGGAGATCCCATTGCGGTCGCTGCTGCATGCACTGCCGCAGCAACCACATGACGATCGCCGTGTGAGCCCCGTCTGGCACAGCTTTGACCCCCAACTTCCCACCGATGAACTCCAGACGGAGCCCTTCCTCCTCGCGCGCGGCATCGGCGGCGAGAACTTCGAAGGTCTCCGGCAGCATTTCCGCGCGTTCCTGCGCCTGCGGCCGGTCGTCCACGGCGGTCACCCTTGTACCTCCCCGTACCCGGACGGTCACGCTCAGTGATGAGCATATCGCGTTCAGATACTATCTGTTTCCAATCACTCACACTCGGTCTCCGAATCCACGCGGATCCGGAAACCGAGCGTAGTCACGCGGGGCGGGAAACGCCCGGGCTCAGCGCTCGCGGGGGCGCTCGAAGGTGAGGAGGAGGCCCTCGACGGCGCCCGGGCCTATGCGGCCCTTGACGTCGGCGGCGGTGATGGACTTCAGCACCCAGCCGTCCTCGGCCTGCTTGTTGAGGGTCTTCTCCAGCTTGTCGCCGTCGAGGGCGTCGCCGATGAGCGACTCACGGAAGGAGACGACCTTGTACTCGTACATGCCCGAGCCTTTCGATGTGGTTCAACGGTCCTGCGTACGCGGCACCTTGCGGGTGCGGACGTACGGCGGGGACAGCCAACCACGGATGGGCGCCCGCGTCAGGCACCGGCGGACAATGTCACGCCGTGCCCGGGCCGAACGCGGTGCCGGAGGGGCCGCCGCGGCGCCGGGTGCGGGTGGTGGGGCCGGCTCCGAAGCCGGGCAGGAGCCCGCCGATGGCCGGGGCCGCGGCGAGCAGCGCGAGCACCTGGCGGACGGCGTCCTCCGACTCGCCGCCGACCGTGACGGACAGGCCGTCGTCGGCGCGGGTGAAGGTGAGGCCGCCGGCGGGCCGGGGGCTGCGTTCGTCGCGCCAGCGCACGTACAGCGCGGCGAGCCCGGCCGTCGCGGAGCCCGGCGCGAGCGCGAGGTCCACCACGCTCTGCGGGCTCCCCCCGCCGCCGGCCGCCGCACGGGGCGGCCGCGCGTCGAGCCGCACCCCCTCGGGTCCGCCCTCCGCCTCCTTCAACCACAGGAAGAAGTCACTCAGTTCGCCGCCGCCGTCCTCGCCCGCGGCCCGGATCTCCACCCGCACCCCTGAAACACCCCCACGACGGTCGGCCAGTTGACCGGATGCTCCCACAACGTGCCGTCTCACGCGGGCGTTTCCGGCATACATGACTACGTACGGGGCGCGAGGGGGTAAGGGGACGCGGGGGACCTCCGGGCCCCTCAGACCAGGAGGTCGCGGACCGCGGCGATGCCCGCGGTGATGGCCCGCTCCGTGGTGTTGCCGAAGCCGAGGACGAGTTGGGGCGGCGTGGCCGCGCCGGTCGAGCGGTGGGCGCTCATGCCGTACAGGCCGACCGCGCGGGCGCGGGCCGCGGCGACCACCGCGTGCTCGTCGGCGCCGGCGGGCAGGTGCGCGACCGCGTGGAAGCCCGCCGCGAGGCCCGTCACCCGTACGCCGGGGGCCTGTTCGGCCAGCGCGCCGACCAGCGCGGTGCGCCGCGCCGCGTAGACGCTCCCCGTCCGGCGCAGGTGCCGGTCGTAGCGGCCGCTCTCGATCAGCCGGGCCAGGGCGAGTTGGTCGAGCGCGGGCGAACCGCGGTCGTCGAGGTGCTTGTCCGCGGCGATCCCGGCGGCCAGCCGCGGCGGCGCGAGCAGCCAGCCGATGCGCAGTGCGGGCGCCAGGGACTTGCTGACGGTGCTGACGGCGATCACCCGGCCCGCGCACAGCCCCTGCAACGAGCCGACCGGCTCGCGGTCGTAGCGGAACTCGGCGTCGTAGTCGTCCTCGACGATCATCGCGTCGGCCCGCTCCGCCCACGCGGCCAGCGCCAGCCGCCGCTCGGGCGCGAGGGTCACGCCGGTGGGCCACCGGTGCGCCGGGGTGACGACGACCGCGCGGGCGCCGGTGGCGACCAACGCATCGACGTCGAGCCCGAGTTCGTCGACGGGGACGGGCACGGCCGACAGGCCCGCGCGGGCGGCGGCGGCCGGGAGGTCGACGGGCGAGCCGGGGTCCTCGTACCCGAGGGTGCGCACGCCCGCGCGGGCCAGCGCGCGCAGGGCCAGCACGAGGCCCTGCGCCTACCCGGAGCAGACGACGACGCGCTCGGGGTCGGCCGCCGAGGCCCGTACCCGCCGCAGGTACCCGGCGACGACCTCTCGGAGCTCCGCGCTCCCGCGCGGGTCGCCGTAGTCCAGCTGGGCCGTCGGCAGGGAGCGGCCCGCCTCGCGCAGCGCCCACAGCCAGGGGGTGTGGCTGTCCGACCACGTGGGGTACGGCCCGGTCGCGGTGGCCGCGGCGCTGATGCTCGTCGCGATCGTCCCGGCCCTGCGGGACCGCACGGCGGCGCGGGTGGCTACGGCGACGCGGATCGAGTGAATCAGCGCTCCCCCGCGGTGACACCGGCATCGGGCAGTCCGTCGTCGGACGCGGGTGCGGTCCCGTCGGCGATGGGCAGACGGGAGCCGTACGTCAGCAGGACGCTCGTGTTCACCTTCCACGGTCCGACGGACACGAGTTCACCGAAGACGAACTTCGTGCGTTGCCGGTAGCCGGGCAGCGAGTGGACGATCCCGGTGCCGTCGCGCGGGTCGACGATCATGTAGTGCGGGATGCGCATGGCGGCGTACGCGGCCACCTTGTCCTCGTAGTCGGTCTTCGGGTTGGTCCTGGAGACCACCTCGACGACCAGCAGCACCTCGTCCGGCGGTAGTGCCTTGATGTCCTCTTCCAGGATCCGCTCAGGGAAGACCATGAGATCGGGACGGCGCAGTTGCCCCAGACCCGGATCCTCCAGTTCGGCTCCGCCGAAAGCTACGTACCCGGCATGGGTTTTGGAGACCTGCGTGTCGAGCTGACGCCCCAGCCGCAGGACGGCCAACTCATGCCGCGCAACAGGTGACATCATCATGGTGATCTCGCCGTCGGCGATCTCGACCGTCCTGACCCCAGAGATCTCGGGTAGGTCCTCGGCCACCCGGCGGAGTTTGGCGTACGTCTCGGCGTCCATGTCCTCCACATTAGCCGGAAGCCGATCAGGCAGGCCGTAACCGTAAGCAATCGCGTATTCACTCCTGATCAGCAGTCTGCACAGCACTCGTCCTGCGATACGACCTCCCACTGATCCGATCACCCGAACGAGTGGCATATGCCAGGCGCACGAACGCCGCTGCCCCGCCCGGTCCGGAGACGGGGCGGGGCAGCGGGGAAGGGTGCCCTCAGGCGAGCAGGGCGGGGATCGCTGCCTCGTGGGTCGCGCGCAGCTCCTCCAGGGGGAGGGTGAACTCGCCCTGGATCTCCACCGCTTCGCCGTCGATCACGCCGATCCGGGTGGCCGGGAGGCCGCGGGCGCCGCACATGTCGGTGAAGCGGAGTTCCTCGGAGCGCGGGACGGCCACGACGGCGCGGCCGGCGGACTCCGAGAGGAGGAGGGTGAACGCGGACAGGTTCTCCGGGACGACCAGCCGGGCACCGTGGCCCCCGCGCAGGCAGGACTCGGTGAGCGCCGCGATCAGGCCGCCGTCGGAGAGGTCGTGGGCGGCGTCGATCATGCCGTCCCGGGACGCGGAGACGAGGATCTCGGCGAGCAGCCGCTCGCGTTCGAGGTCCACGGCCGGCGGCATCCCGCCGAGGTGGTCGTGCACGACCTGCGACCACGCCGAGCCGCCGAACTCCTCGCGGGTCTCCCCGAGCAGGTAGAGCAGGTGGCCCTCGTCCGCGAAGGCGATCGGCGTGCGCCGGGCAACGTCGTCGATGACGCCGAGGACGGCGACCACCGGCGTCGGGTGGATGGCGGCGGTGCCGGTCTGGTTGTAGAGGGAGACGTTGCCGCCGGTCACCGGGGTGCCCAGCACCTGGCAGCCGTCGGCGAGCCCGCGGACCGCCTCCACGAACTGCCACATCACCTCGGGGTCCTCGGGCGAGCCGAAGTTCAGGCAGTCCGAGACCGCCAGCGGCTTCGCGCCCGCCGCGGCGACGTTGCGGTACGCCTCGGCCAGCGCGAGCTGCGCGCCGGTGTACGGGTCGAGCTTCGCGTACCGGCCGTTGCCGTCGGTGGCGATGGCCACGCCGAGGCCGGTCTCCTCGTTGACGCGGATCATGCCCGCGTCCTCGGGCTGCGCCAGCACGGTGTTGCCCTGCACGAAGCGGTCGTACTGGTCGGTGACCCACGCCTTCGACGCCAGGTTCGGCGAGCCGAGCACCGCGAGCACCTGTGCCCGCAGTTCCTCGGGCGTCGACGGCCGCGGCAGCCGGCCCGCGTCGTCGGCCTGGAGCGCGTCCTGCCAGGACGGCCGCGCGTACGGCCGCTCGTAGACCGGGCCCTCGTGCGCGACCGTGCGCGGGTCCACGTCCACGATCTTCTCGCCGTGCCAGAAGATCTCCAGCCGGTCCCCGTCGGTCACCTCGCCGACGACGGTGGCGATGACGTCCCACTTCTCGCAGATCGCGAGGAAGCGCTCGACCTTCTCCGGTGCGACCACCGCGCACATCCGCTCCTGCGACTCGCTCATGAGGATCTCCTCGGGCGAGAGCGTGGAGTCGCGCAGCGGTACGTCGTCGAGCTCGACCCGCATGCCGCCGGAGCCGTTGGACGCCAGCTCGCTCGTCGCGCAGGAGAGCCCGGCCGCGCCGAGGTCCTGGATGCCGACGACCAGCTTCTCGGCGAACGCCTCCAGCGTGCACTCGATCAGCAGCTTCTCCTGGAACGGGTCGCCGACCTGCACCGCGGGCCGCTTCGACGGCTTGGTCGCGTCGAAGGTCTCCGAGGCGAGGATCGAGGCGCCGCCGATGCCGTCGCCGCCGGTCCGCGCGCCGTACAGGATCACCTTGTTGCCGGTGCCGGACGCCTTGGCGAGGTGGATGTCCTCGTGCCGCATCACGCCGATCGCGCCCGCGTTGACCAGCGGGTTGCCCTGGTAGCAGGCGTCGAAGACGAGTTCGCCGCCGATGTTGGGCAGGCCGAGGCAGTTGCCGTAGCCGCCGATGCCCGCGACGACCCCGGGCAGCACCCGCTTGGTGTCGGGGTGGTCGGCCGCGCCGATCCGCAGCGGGTCCACCACGGCCACCGGCCGGGCGCCCATCGCGATGATGTCGCGCACGATGCCGCCGACGCCGGTCGCCGCGCCCTGGTAGGGCTCCACGTACGACGGGTGGTTGTGCGACTCGACCTTGAACGTCACGGCGTAGCCCTCGCCGACGTCCACCACGCCGGCGTTCTCGCCGATGCCGACCAGGAGCGCGTCGCTACGCGGGGCCTTCTCGCCGAACTGCCGCAGGTGCACCTTGCTCGACTTGTACGAGCAGTGCTCCGACCACATGACCGAGTACATCGCCAGCTCGGCGCCGGTCGGCCGGCGGCCCAGGATCTCCCGGATCCGCTCGTACTCGTCCTGCTTGAGGCCGAGTTCCTTCCAGGGCAGGTCGACCTCGGGCGTCTGCTCGGCGTGCTTCACCGTATCGAGGGTCACGCTCGGTCGCTCCTTCGCGCGATGTGGTGCAGATGGTGCGTGGCCGGGCGCTCAGTCGCTTCCTCGGCTGTTCCGGCGTCCAGCGTCATGCGGCTACCAACTTCTTCAGAACCGAGGTGAAGAATCCGAGTCCGTCGGTGCCGCCGGTGCCGGTCAGCGACTCCACCGCGTGCTCGGGGTGCGGCATGAGGCCGACCACGTTGCCGCCCTCGTTGGTGATCCCGGCGATGTCGCGGAGCGAGCCGTTCGGGTTGCCGTACCCCTCCCTGCCGTCGCCGCCGGTGGCGTAGCGGAAGACCACGCGGCCCTCGGCCTCCAGCGCGTCCAGCGTGCGCGGGTCCGCGGTGTACCGGCCGTCGATGTTCTTCAGCGGGACGGAGATCTCCTGGCCGGCCGCGAAGTCGGCGGTCCAGGCGGTCGCGCTGGACTCCACCCGCAACTTCTGGTCGCGGCAGACGAAGTGGAGATCGGTGTTCCGCAACATCGCGCCGGGCAGCAGATGTGCCTCGGTGAGCACCTGGAAACCGTTGCAGATCCCCAGCACCGGCATTCCGGCCTTCGCCTGCTCGATGATCGTTTCCATGACGGGCGAGAAACGGGAGATGGCGCCGGCCCGGAGATAGTCGCCGTAACTGAAGCCGCCGGGCAGAACCACGGCGTCCACCTGCTTCAGGTCCTTGTCGCGGTGCCACAGCGGCACGGCTTCGGCGCCGGCCAGCCGAACGGCCCGCCGGCTGTCCCGGTCGTCGAGGGTCCCGGGGAATGTGACGACGCCAATGCGTGCTGTCACGACTCCACCTTTACGTTGAAGTCCTCGATCACGGTGTTGGCGAGAAAGGTTTCCGCCATCTCCCGAATGCGGGCCAGGGCGGCCTCGTCGACCGGACCCTCGACCTCCAGTTCAAAGCGCTTTCCCTGACGTACGTCGGAGATCCCGTCGAAGCCCAGCCGGGGCAGTGCGCGCTGCACGGCCTGGCCTTGGGGGTCGAGGATCTCCGGCTTCAGCATGACGTCGACGACGACGCGTGCCACTGGCACTCCCGGTGGTGTGGTGCGTGAGGTTCTCTCAGCGTACCCGGTGGGGAAATCTACGCGAGTAGATATTCCGACCGTCACCACGCCGCTCCGGGGCGCCGCCCGGGATCCCTGATCACGTTTATGTATCGGCTTACGGAATACCTGTGGTAACTGCGCCGGAAATCATAGGGTCCCCGTTGCGGCGAGGCTTGCGCGGTGCGTTCCGCGGGAATTATCTGCACCAGCAACCGGTGCTCCGCTGTCCCCATTCCCCGCGGTGCCCGGCCCCGGCCGCGCGCAGGACTCAGCCCCCCGTCGGGCCCCGTCGCGACCGCAAGCAGACGGCGTAAGAAAGGACGATCCCTATGGCGCAACGCGTGCTGGTCACCCTGGCCGACGATCTGGATGGTGGACAAGCCGAGGAAACCATCGCTTTTGGCGTCGACGGCCAGTGGTATGAGATCGATCTCTCGTCCAAGAACGCGGAAAAGTTGCGCACCGAACTCGCGCCCTACGTGGAGGCCGGCCGGCGCCGCACCCTTTCCGGCCGTGCGTACAAGCGCACCCCGATCGCCCCCACCCCGGCGACCGTGCGTGCCTGGGCGCAGTCCAACGGCTTCGAGGTGCCGGCCCGGGGCCGCATCCCGAAGAAGGTCTACGAGGCCTTCAACAAGGCGGGCTGACGATCGAGGTCCTGGAGTGGGCGGCTGTGGGCCCCTCCTGTCCGAGGGCGGGCAAGGAGGGCGAGGCCGCCCGCGCAGGGACCGAGGAGGAAGACCGCCGCACCAACGGGGCGGGCTGGAGCCGCTGTTGGCGTTGCGGCGAATGGGGGGTGGGGGAGCGGTGGGTCAAGGACCCGGTCGCTCCGCGTCGATTGGACAGCCACCCCCCGCTGTCCGCTAGTGTGGTGCTCACGCCGAGGGCAGGGCCGAAAAGGCCAGGTCATCGGGGTCACGCGGGTGTAGCTCAGTAGTAGAGCGCCCCCCTTCCAGGGGGGAGGCGCAGTGTGCGATTCCTGTCACCCGCTCTGGCTGTCCTACCCCTTCGTTCGCTCGTCGGACGATCGGGTAGAGTGGTCGCAGCACCTGCGGACGTGGCTCAGTTGGTAGAGCATCACCTTGCCAAGGTGAGGGTCGCGAGTTCGAATCTCGTCGTCCGCTCCAGCAGGAAGAGGGCCCCGGTCACACGACCGGGGCCTTCGCCGTATCCGGGTGCGGGTGGGGGTTCGCCCCGATATACGTTTCCGGCCCACGTCGGGCATCGGGTACAGTGTCACCACGCCCTGCGGACGTGGCTCAGTTGGTAGAGCATCACCTTGCCAAGGTGAGGGTCGCGAGTTCGAATCTCGTCGTCCGCTCCAGCAGGAGGAAGGCCCCGGTCACACGACCGGGGCCTTCGCCGTATCCGCGCCCGGACCGGCCGGCCGCCGGAGGCCGCCGCGCGGGCCCTACCGCCAGGGCGTGCCGGTCAACTGCTCGTACGCCTCCACATACCGCGACCGGGTGTGCGCCACGACCTCCTCCGGGAGCGGAGGCGGGGGCTGTTCGCCGTGGCGGTCCCAGCCGGAGGCGTCGGAGAGCAGCCAGTTCCGGATGATCTGCTTGTCGTACGACGGCTGTTGACGGCCCGGCTGCCACGCGTCGGCGGGCCAGAAGCGGGACGAGTCCGGGGTCAGCACCTCGTCGGCGATGACGAGTTGGTTCTCCTCGCCGGACGCGTCCGGGTCCGCCGCCGCGTCCCGCGCGTAGCCGAACTCGAACTTGGTGTCGGCCAGGATGATGCCCCGCTCGCGGGCGATGTCCCGGCCCCGCGTGTAGACGGCCAGGGTGGCCTGGCGCAGCCGCACGGCCTCCTCGGCCCCGATCCGGCGGGCGACCTCCTCGTACGACACGTTCTCGTCGTGCTCGCCGACCTCGGCCTTGGTGGCGGGGGTGAAGATCGGCGCGGGCAGCTCCGAGCCGTCCACCAGCCCCTCGGGCAGGGCCAGCCCGCACACCGTGCGGTCCCGCTCGTACTCCAGCAGGCCCGAGCCGGTGAGGTAGCCGCGGGCCACGGCCTCCACCGGGATCATCCGCAGGGAGCGGCACACCATCGTGCGGCCCTCCCAGTCCGCGGGCGCGCCCTCGGGTACCTCGGTGGACACGACGTGGTGCGGCACCAGGTCCGCGAGCTGGTCGAACCACCACAGGGACAGCTGGGTGAGGACCCGGCCCTTGTCCGGAATGAGGGTGGGCAGCACCCAGTCGAAGGCGGAGGTGCGGTCGCTGGCCACCATCACCAGCTCCCCCGCCTCGTTGCGGTAGAGATCGCGCACCTTGCCGGTGTGCAGATGGACGAGGCCGGGCACCTCGACGGGCTCGGGCTTGTCGACGAATCCGGGCATGGACGGGTCCTCCCCATTCGGTGGTTCTGCCCCTGATTCTCGCGTACCCGAGGACGCCCGGCGCGCGTGGGTCGGCCGGCCTGTGGACAACTCCGCGGTGCCCTGTGGAAAACTCCCGCCCGAGCCGTCCCGACTCAGTCGTGCTTGCAGATCCGGTCCAGCAGGTTGGCCGTGGCCCGCTGGATCCGCGCGTCCACGTGGCCCGGCCGATCCAGCGCCGGCGACCAGGCGAACGTTCCGGACGCGAAGACGTACGCCCCGCTCGGCGCCCGGTACAGGGACGTCTCCTGGTGGCAGCGACGACCGTCGCCGGACTCGTACGGCGAGTGGGCCAGCAGGATGCGCTCGGTGGACTCCGGCAGCGGGATGCGCGGGAAGTACCGGTCCGCCTCCCCCGCCACCAGGCCGGGAATCTCGTCGGCCTCGCGCGCGCCCGTGGCCTCCCACAGCCAGTGGCCGGCGTTGCGCACCACCAGCGGGGACGGCTGCGGGACCCGGCCCGCGTACTGCACCCCGATCAGCAACTGCTCCGGCTCGCCCTGGTCGCGCCACAGCGCGGTCCGGCCCTTGGATGCCACCCCGACCCCGCCCTCGCTCTGCCGCTTGCGGCAGCTCAGCAGCCGGTCCGGGTCGCCCGCGGCCGACTGGGCCAGCTCGACCTGCCAGTACATGGTGTTGGCGGACAGGAACACCAGCGAGGTGCCGGCCGCCCTGGCCTCCTCGGCGGCCCGGCGCATCGGGCGCGACCAGTACTCGTCGTGCCCCGGGAAGATCAGGCCGCGGTAGCGGGTCGGGTCGATGCGGCCCGCGTGCAGGTCGCGGGCGTCCGCGTAGCCGAGGTCGTAGCCGTAGCGCTCGGCGAAGCGCACGAAGTCGTAGGCGTGGCCGATGTGCAGGGGCAGGCCGGCGCCCGCGTACGGGCGGTCGAACGAGACGGTGGTGGCCGCCTCCTTCTCCCCGAGCAGCCGCCCCTCGGCGTCCCAGGCGTGGTACAGGCTCGCGCCGGTGCGGCCGTCCTCCGGGTAGAGGTTGTACGCCTGCCAGGTCACGTCCGGCAGCAGGAGCAGCAGGTCGGCGGAGGTGTCCAGGTCGCGGACGGTGAAGGGGACGTGGCTGCGGTAGCCGTCGGCGGTGGTGAGCACCGCGACGTAGGCGCCGGTCTTCCAGTACGCGGGGATCTGCAGCCGCCACGACTGCCACCAGTGGTGGCAGGAGACCGTCCGCCCGGCGGCCAGCGGCGGCGGCTGGGCGATGCCGGACAGCCGGGGGCTGACGCTGACGTGCGCGGCGCCGTCGCCGCCGTAGTGGCCGATCCGGTAGACGTCGACGGTGAACTCCTGCGGCGGGTCCACGGTGATCCGGAAGTCGATCGCCTCTCCGGGCGCCACGGCCGCCTCCGCGGCGAAGCCCTTGATCTGGCGGCGTACGTCGTCGGCCGTGCGCGGGCCCGACACGTGCGGCCGGCGCGGGGTCTGCCCGTTGCTCGCGGCCAGGTCCACGTACCAGGGGACCACCTGGCCGTCGTCGTCCAGGTACTGCGGCGAACCCCGCAGCCACGGCAGCGGGCCCAGCCCGAACGGGTCCGACACTCCGTGCGCCAGTGCCCCCGACTCCCACCGCCTGACGTCTCCCACGGCACTCGACCTCCCCTCCCGCGTCTCCCTGCGCGCGGTGCCGCCCGGTGCAATGGTGCGGCCCACTTCTCCAGCACATCACACAAAGCAGCTCCGTGGTCACCGTTCGTGGTGATTTTCCGGAAAGCATCGGTCAAGAGGGGGCGTACCGGCCCGGTCGGGCGGTGCCGGGCCCCGTTCCGCGCTCAGCCCAGGCGGATCGGCTTGTCCGGACGCACCCCGCGCGCGGTCAGCCAGCCGCGCAGGGGGCCCGGGTCGCCGTGCTCGACCAGCCCGAGCACATGGGCGGCGAGGTCCGTGCGGCGGGCGCCGTCGAACAGGAGCGTGGGGCCGTCCAGCCAGTCGAGGCCGGCCACCGCCCCCGCCGTGTCCACGGCGGCGCAGCAGACCAGGGCCGTGACGTGGTCGGCGAGCAGTTCGCGCCCGGTGCGGGGCGGCAGCAAGGGATAGACCTCGGTGTCGCCCACCCGTTCGGCGACGGCCATCCGGGCCGCCTCGTCCCGGGCGACGAGCTCGCCGATCCGCGCGGCCAGCTCCTCGCTGCCGCCGTCCACGAGCCGGTCGATCACCCGGGTGAGGGTGGCCCCGTCGCCGTCCTCGCGCAGCGCCCGCCGCGCCCCCTCCGCCGCGGTCCGCCGGGCCGCACGGCCGCCGAGCAGCAGCCGGCCGCCGGCCCCGCCCGCGGCGGCGCCCCACCCGATCCGCTCGTCCCTCGCGTGCTCCCCCCTGAGGTGCCCCTCCCGTCCGCCCCCGTCCCCCGTTTCCGTACCGTCGGCCGCCGTCGACCGCGCCTCGTCCAGCAGGCGTATGAGCCGGGCCGCCTCGCCCCGCCAGATGCGGTCCACCACCTCGTCCGGGTAGCCCGCCCAGCCGACCGGCTGCCAGCCCGGGCCCGGCCGCGCCGGGCCGCCGTGGAAGAGACGGGCCGCCAGCAGCGAGACGGCCTCGTCCACCGCCCCCGGCTCCTCCAGCAGGTCGCAGGCCGGGCGCTCGCCCAGCCGCGTCTCGAACCCGTCCGCCAGCCGGTCCCGCCGCGAAAGCTCGGTGAGCGCCGCCACCACGCCCGCGTCCAGCCGGGACGGCCACCGGCCCATCCGCCAGGCCGGCAGCGCCACCCGGGTCAGCAGCCGGTCCCAGCCCGCGTACGCCAGGCCCACCTGCTCCTGCGCCACGATCCGCAGCCCGTAGTCCACCGCCTGCGCCCGCTCCGACGCGGACGCGGCCACCCCGCGCTCCATCTCCGCCGCGTGCGGACCGCAGCCGCGCAGCAGCAGCCGGCTCACCCAGCCGAGGAACCCGTACACCGGCCGCAGCACGCCGTGCCCGCGCCGGGCGGCGACCCCCGCGGCCGCGTCCAGTCCGCGCACGAAGCGCCGGGCCGCGGATATGTCCGGGTCCGCGGCCGCCGCGGTGCCCGCGACCACCGGAGCGAGCAGCGCGCGCAGCTCGGCGACGCGCATCCACCACAGGAACGGCGAGCCGATGACGAGCACCGGGGCCGTGCGCGGGCCCTTCGTGCCCGGCGGCGGCCTGCGCTCCTCCAGCCAGCTGTCGCAGTCCGGGGTGAGCTCCACCGCCGACGGCGCCGGGACCTCCAGCCGGTCGGCGAGGTCGCGCACCATCAGGTACAGGTCGGGCGCGGACGACTCCGCCAGCCGGACGGTCGGCGTCACCGCCGGGCGGGCCCGCGCGATCACGGCCGCGACCGCGCCCGTCACCGCCAGCACGGCCAGCGCGGCGGCGGTCACGCCCCACCGGACCCCGTCCCAGACCGAGCCCTCCAGCCGGCCGCTCGCCCGGTCCGCGTGCAGCACCACCGCCACGGCCGTGGGCACCAGCGCCAGCGCCAGCCCGTAGCCGCGCACCCGCAGCACCGCCAGGGCACGGGCGCGCGCCACGGCCTCACCGGCTTCTCCGACCATCGGCGGCTCACCCCCAGCAGTAGCGGTGACCGCCCCTGTGACGGCCTTCTCCCACTGTCGCACCGCCGACCGACATCGCAATGCCGTGCGGCTGATTGCCGCAACGTCCCCGCGGTGCGCTTCCCGGGCACCCTAGTTGGGCCCCGTGCGAGAGTCAGCCATACGGCCGAGCCATCACTCCATGGGGTGGCGTCCCCCCGGTATCCATGCGAGCCTCGGCCTCCTTTGCAGCGCCGACTCGCCTCCGGGCGCAGGTCCCGCGCCAACGGGGGGTCTGTACGGAGGAACGTCACAACGGTGAGGCGTACGACGTGGGCATCCCGTTACGTGGGAGCCGCCCCGCACATGGGCCCACACCGACGGGGGTAGCACGGAGGGGCGTAGGAGGTATGGGCGCCGTCACGTGGGAGCCGTTCGTACGGATTCGGTACCCGAGTGGCCCTTTTCAGCGCCGGCTCGCCTCCGTGCTCCCCCAGAGCTTCGCCTGGGAGGTACCCCCAGATCCGGTGTCGACGGTCGATCATGCCCGACCCCTCGTTCCTCGGGCTCTCCGCGTGTTCTCCCTTTCGACACCGGCGCTCCCCCACAGCTTCGCGTGGGGGCACCCCCACGGCTCCCCGGCGGAAAACGACTGAGGTAGGAGGCAGCCGTACCCAATACGGCGTAGCCTCCATACGGCCGTGCCCCTTCAGGGGCGCGGGGAACTGCGCGGGCAACCCACCCCGGCGGGTAGCCGGGGTCCGGCGCCGTCGGGCAGACGCAACCCCGCCAGGGGCGCCGCACCCGGCACGGATCAGCCCCGTCCGAACCTGCCCCTTCAGGGGCGCGGGGAACTGCGCGGGCAACCCACCCCGGCGGGTAGCCGGGGTCCGGCGCCGTCGGGCAGACGCAACCCCGCCAGGGGCGCCGCACCCGGCACGGATCAGCCCCGTCCGAACCTGCCCCTTTAGGGGCGCGGGGAACTGCGCGAGCAACCCGGCACCGGCGGGTAGCCGGGAAACCGGCCCCACGGGGCAGGACCGGGCCGCGGGCCGCCTGGGTGGGCGGGCCCTACGCCCGCGCAGCCTCTGCTGCGATGTCCGTGCGGTGGTGGGAGCCGTCGAGGCTGATGCGGTCGACCGCGCGGTACGCGCGCTCGCGGGCGTGCGCGAGGTCGGATCCGGTGGCGGTCACGGAAAGGACGCGCCCGCCGGCGGAGACGAGCCGGCCGTCGTCCTCGCGCCGCGTACCCGCGTGCAGGACGTACGCGTGCTCGTCCTTCTCCTCGACCTCGCCGAGCCCGGAGATCGGATCGCCGGTACGCGGGGTGTCGGGGTAGTTGTACGACGCGATGACGACGGTGACCGCCGCACCGTCGCTCCAGCGCAGCGGCGGGTGGGCGGCGAGCTGCCCGGTCGCGGCGGAGCGCAGCAGCTCCGCCAGCGGGGACCGCAGCCGGGCGAGGACGACCTGGGTCTCGGGGTCGCCGAACCGCGCGTTGAACTCGATCACCCGCACCCCGCGCGAGGTGATGGCGAGCCCGGCGTAGAGGAGGCCCGCGAACGGCGTGCCGCGCCGCCGCAGTTCGTCGACGGTCGGCTGGAGGACGGTGCGCTCGACCTCCTCGACCAGCTTGGGGTCGGCCCAGGGCAGCGGCGAGTACGCGCCCATGCCGCCGGTGTTGGGCCCCTCGTCGGCGTCGAGGGCGCGCTTGAAGTCCTGCGCGGGCTGGAGGGCGAGGACGGTCTGCCCGTCGGTCACCGCGAAGAGCGACACCTCGGGTCCGTCGAGGTACTCCTCGATGACCACGCGCCCGCCGGACCCGTCGGGCCCCGCCTGGACGCAGGCCAGCGCGTGCGCGCGGGCGGCGGCGAGGTCGCCGGTGACGACGACGCCCTTGCCGGCCGCGAGCCCGTCGTCCTTGACGACATAGGGCGCGCCGAAGGCGTCGAGGGCCGCGTCGACCTGCTCGGGGGTGGCGCACACGTACGAGCGGGCGGTGGGCACCCCGGCGGCGGCCATGACGTCCTTGGCGAACGCCTTGGAGCCCTCCAGCGCGGCGGCCTCCCGGGACGGGCCGAAGCAGTCGATGCCGCGGGCCCGTACGGCGTCGGCGACGCCCGCCACCAAAGGTGCCTCGGGCCCGACGATCACGAGGTCCGTGCGCAGGGACTGCGCCAGCGCGGCCACGGCGTCGCCGTCGAGCGCGTCGACCGGGTGGAGTTCGGCGACTTCGGCGATGCCGGCGTTGCCCGGCGCGCAGTGCACCGAGGCGACGTCGGGGTCAAGGGACAGGGAACGGCACAGCGCGTGCTCGCGAGCACCACCGCCGATGACTAGGACGTTCACGTGCACAAGGGTAATGGTCACCCGCGCACAGGGCCGACCTCACTCTTTCGAGCGATGCCGAGATCGTCCTATACCTGATCACACGGTTCTTCCGGGCGTATTTTCCGCGATCGCCCCATTCCCCTCAGCCGTTCGGCGGTAAGAAGGGAACTTCACACCGGGCGGGTAGCCGAGGGAGCGTGCAGTGAGCCAGCCGGACATGTTTCCCGAAGAGGCCCCGGGGGAGCCTCCGCGGCGGGCTCTGCACCACCAGCGCGAGGACCTGCGCGCGCTGCCGTTCCCGCTGGGCGACTGGGGCGAGCCGGCCGAGCGGCTGTCGGAGCTGTACCGGTGGGCGGAGGACGGCGCGCGGCGCACCGAGGAGTGGTACCTGCGCGACCGGGTCCGCAAGCGGTGCTGGGCGCGCGGGCTGCGGTCGGGCGCGGCCGGGTGCGCGGCGGTGGCCGCCGCGTTGCCGCTGCTCGAACTGGCCGGGGGCGGGGACCGGTTGGCTCTCTGGGGCTATGTGGCGCTGCTCCTCGCCGGGGTGTGCGTGGCCGTCGACCGCGCGCTCGGCCTGACCTCCGGCTGGATGCGGGACGTGGCCACCGCGCAGGCGGTCCAGCGGCGCCTGGAGGCGCTGCGCTTCGACTGGGCGTCGGAGAGCGTGCGCGAGGTGCTGGGGCCCACCGAGGGCACCGCCTCGGAGGCGACCGAGCGCTGCCTGGCCATCCTGCGCCGCTTCTGCGACGACATCGCCGATCTGGTCCGTCTGGAGACCTCGGACTGGATGGTCGACTTCGGCGCCCGCTCGGCGGGCGCGTCGCTGCGCACCCAGGGCTCGGCCCGGCCGTTCCCGCGCGGCGACCACCCGGCGGGGCCGCGGCCGGCCCATCCCGGCACCCGTCCGACGATGCCGCGCCAGCGTCCGCCGGAGCCGCCCCGGTGAGGACGGCCGGCGGGCGCGGGCCCGGTCAGCTGAAGACGATCATCGACCCCTGGCCCAGCGAGCGGGTCGCCGCCGCGTGCAGGCCGAGCCAGACGTGCGACTCGCGGGCGAAGGGTCCGGTGCCGTCGGCGGCAGGCGGCATGACGGCCGGCTCCTCAAGGGTGGTGTGGCGCTCGGGCGGCGCCGGCGCGGCCGGCGGGTTGGCGGGGTCGATGCCGATCGCGGGGGCGACGAACTCGAGTTCGCGCAGCAGTCCGTGGCTGGAGCCCAACGGGCCGCCGCCTTCGAGGAGTTCGTCGTTGACGACGGGGTGCGGGAAGTCGAGCGGCACATAGGCGCCCGCGTGGTCGTAGTGCCAGACGAGGTGGGACGCCTGGGAGGTGCTCTCGAACATCTCCAGCAACTGCTCGTAATCGCCGCCGAGCGCGTCGACGGGGGTGACTTCGAGCCCCTGGAGCGCCAGCAGGTAGGCGCGGCGCAGGAAGTGCAGCGCCTCGTAGTCGAAGCAGGCGATCGGCGCCACGTCGCCGGAAAGGCCGGGCATGTAGCTGTAGACGGGAACGGGGGGCTGTCCGGCGTCGCTCAACGCCTTGTCGTAGCGGGCGAGTTCCTCGGAGAAGGGATTTTCCGGGCTGTGGCAGAGCACGTCCACGAGTGGCACCAGCCACAGGTCACAGGCCACGAATCACTCCATCTGGTCGGTGCGTACAGGGTAAGGCGCACGCCCCGGTTCCGTCAGGAGCGCGCGGAACCGAGCTTCTCGACCAGGTCGCGCGTGTGCGCGGTGTACTCGTGGGTGAGGCGCAGCGCGGCCGCGGTGTCGCGCGCGGCGACGGCCTCGGCCAGCGCCACGTGGTCGGACCAGCACACGCCGGCCAGATCGGGCAGGGCCCGCAGGTGGGGGACGGTGTAGATCCACGTCTGGGTGCGCATCCGGTCGAGGAACTCGCTCAGGTGCGGATTGCCACCCATTGCCGCCAACTCCTGCCAGAAGCGAAGGTCGCAGCCGATCAGGACGTCGAGGACCCCGGTCCGGGCGGCGTGGGCGGCGGCCTCGGCGCGGCGCCGTACGGAGGCGACGGCGTCGGCCGGCAGGTCGTCGATCCCGTGCTCGGACATGCCGCGGAAGGCGGCGTCGGAGACGAACACCTGGGCCTCGGTGAGCGAGCGGAAGTCGTCGGGGGTGAACTGCCGGACCTGGAACCCGCGGTGCTGCTCGACGTGCAGCAGCCCCTGCGCCGAGAGGTCCACCAGGGCCTCCCGCACGGGTGTGGCGGACACCCCGTAGGTCTCGGCGATCTCCTTGACGGTGAAGTGCCGGCCGGCCTGGAGGCGGCCGGTGAGGATCTCGTCGCGCAGGGCGTCGGCGATCTGCTGGCGCAGGCTGCTGCGCCGCACGTGCGGCACCTGCGTCGATGCGCCGACCTCCGGCATGCCGTCTCCCCGTCCTCCTCGCCCTGCGACCGGGCCCCACGGTCGTACATGTGTATGACCGTACGTATGACCCCCGCACACGATATATGCGCCGGAGCCGTCAGCCCGCCGCCGTGGTGTGGCGGTCGGCGACGTCCAGCGCCCGGTCCAGGAGCGCCAGGCCCTCCTCCGCCTCGGCCTCGGTGACGGTGCAGGGCGGGACGACGTGGGTGCGGTTCATGTTGACGAACGGCCACAGCCCCGACCGCTTGCAGGCGGCCGCGAACTCGGCCATGGGCGCGTTTTCGGCGCCGGTCGCGTTGTAGGGCACCAGGGGCTCGCGGGTGGACCGGTCCCGGACGAGGTCGAGCGCCCAGAAGACGCCGAGGCCGCGCACCTCGCCGACGCAAGGGTGGCGGGCGGCCAGGGCGCGCAGTCCGGGGCCGAGGACGCGCTCGCCGATGTCGGCAGCGTGCTCCACGACGCCTTCCTCGCGCATCGCCTCAATGGTGGCGACGGCGGACGCGCACGCCAGCGGGTGCCCGGAGTAGGTGAGGCCGCCGGGGTAGGGCCGGGTGGCGAAGGTGGCGGCGATCTCCTCGGAGATGGCGACGCCGCCCAGGGGCACGTACCCGGAGTTGACGCCCTTGGCGAAGGTCATGAGGTCGGGGACGACGTCCCAGTGGTCGGCGGCGAACCAGCGCCCGGTGCGGCCGAAGCCCGCCATCACCTCGTCGAGGACGAAAACGATGCCGTGGCGGTCGCACAGGTTTCGTACCCCGGCCAGGTAGCCCGGCGGCGGGACGAGGACGCCGGCGGTGCCGACGACCGTCTCCAGCAGGACGGCCGCGACGGTCTGCGGGCCCTCGAAGGCGATCAGCTGCTCCAGGTGCTCCAGGGCGCGGGCGCACTCCTCGGCCTCGTCGGCGGCGTGGAACGGCGAGCGGTAGAGGTACGGCCCCCAGAAGTGCACCACTCCGGCGGAGGCGGTGTCGGAGGGCCAGCGGCGCGGATCACCCGTGAGGTTGATCGCCGCGGCGGTGGCGCCGTGGTAGGAGCGGTAGGCGCTGAGCACCTTGGCTCGGCCGGTGTGCAGCCGGGCCATGCGCACCGCGTTCTCCACCGCCTCGGCGCCGCCGTTGGTGAAGAAGATCTTGTCGAGGTCGCCCGGGGTGAGCCCGGCGATCAGCCGCGCGGCTTCGGAGCGCACGTCCACGGCGAACCCGGGCGCCAAGGTGGCGAGCCGGCCGGCCTGCCGCTGGATCGCCTCGACCACCTTGGGGTGCTGGTGGCCGATGTTGGTGTTCACCAGCTGGGACGAGAAGTCGAGGTAGCGGTTGCCGTCGTAGTCCCAGAAGTACGAGCCCTCGGCGCCGGCCACCGCCAGCGGGTCGATGACCTGCTGCGCGGACCAGGAGTGGAACACGTGGGCCCGGTCCGCGGCCTTGACGGCGGCACCTGCGGCGGGGTCGGCGGACGGGACGCGGGAGGCGGTCCCGCTGGTCATCGGCGTCATGGACCGAGGCTAGGCAGGGCCCGCGGGGGCGGCACAGCGACAGCGTGTATCGGGCGGCGGGCAAACCGCGACAGGATGTCAACCTGTGAGTCCCGACCTGTGAGCCCTGCGCCACCCCCTGATCCGGCGGCGTTCGTACGCTTATTCTTCGCCGTGACAGGGCGCCGTCCTGGCGGCGGTCCGGGCGGGCGGAAGCGGGGCGGGGGCACGGGATGGACGAGCTGAGGGCGGACGATCCCCGGTGGATCGGCGCCTACCGGCTGGTGGGGCGGCTGGGCAGCGGCAGCATGGGCCGGGTCTACCTCGCCCGGTCCGAGCGCGGCCGCACGGTCGCGGTGAAGCTGGTGCGACCGCACCTGGCCGAGCAGGACGAGTTCCGGGCGCGCTTCCGGCGCGAGGTGCGGGCCGCGCGGCGGGTCGGCAGCCGGTGGACGGCGCCGGTGCTCGACGCCGACACCGATGCCGAGGTGCCCTGGGTGGCCACGGGCTATGTGGCGGGGCCCTCGCTGCGGGAGGTCGTCGCCAAGGAGTACGGGCCGCTGCCGGAGCACTCCGTGCGGGTCCTGGCGGCCGGGCTGACCCACGCGCTGGCCGACATCCACGCGGCGGGCCTGGTCCACCGGGACCTCAAGCCGTCCAACGTGATGATCACCATCGACGGCCCGCGGGTGATCGACTTCGGTATCGCCCGCGCCCTGGAGACGGTCACCGACGGTTCGCTCACCCAGGCCGGCGCGACGGTCGGGTCGCCGGGCTTCATGTCGCCGGAGCAGGTGCGGGGCGACCGCGTCACCCCCGCCTGCGACGTCTTCTGCCTGGGCTCGGTGCTCGCCTACGCGGCGACCGGGCTGCCGCCCTTCGGCGCCGGCGACAGCGGGGTGCACGCGCAGATGTTCCGCGTCGTCCAGGAGCAGCCGGACCTGTCCGCCGTGCCCGCGGGGCTGCGCGCTTTGGTGGCCGCGTGCCTGGCCAAGGACCCGGAGGAGCGTCCCTCGCTGGAAGGCGTCCGCCAGCTGCTCGGCGCCGGGTCCGAGGCGGAGGAGTTCGACGGCGAACCGTGGCTGCCCGGGGCGATCGTGGCCCGGCTCGGGCGGGACGCGGTGCGGCTGCTGGAGCTGGAGGCGGAGGAGCCGGCGCGGGGGGCTCGCGCGGACGCTGCCGCGACGGTGGCCGGCGCCGGCCCGGAGGGCGTACGGGCGGAGGCGGAGGTGGCCGAGCCCGCAGGACCGCCCGGGAAGCGCCGCGGCCCTCTCGTCGCCGCCCTGACGGCCCTCGTGGTGGTGGCCGGCGGGGCGACCGCGTACATCGCCGTCCACGAGAGCGGCGAACGGGGCGGGCACGGCGGGCGGACGGCCGCGACCGGTTCGGCATCGGCCTCCGCGTCCGCCGGCACCTCCGGCGTGGCACGGAAGAAGCAGCCGGCGGGGGTCACGGCGCCCGCCGGCATCGTCGGCACCTGGCAGACCACCTTCGTCAGCCCCGAGCAGGGCGACAACACCCGCACGCTCACCATTCACGCCGACGGGTCCGTGGAACTGACCGGCGAGGGCGACGGGTACACCTGCGCCTGGACGATGCGGGTGGTGGACG
Organism: uncultured Actinomycetota bacterium; assembly: GCA_963756705.1. Taxonomy (GTDB): domain Bacteria; phylum Actinomycetota; class Actinomycetes; order Streptomycetales; family Streptomycetaceae; genus Actinacidiphila. Next base: position 1,497,900 of record CAVWOS010000016.1, read on the forward strand.
CCGGGCAACCGGCCGAGCTGAGCCCGTCCCTGCTGGTGTCCGGGCAGCCCGCGTCCTCGTGCAGCGGCGGCCAGGAGACCACCCTGGAGCTGGTCGACGCCACCCACTTGCGCCGCCGCGACACCACGGACGACAAGGCTCCGCTGACCTACACGAAGATCGGCGGCTGAGGCGGCTGAGATGCCTGAGCGCATAGGTGCTCAGGCACCTATGCGCTCAGACACGTACTGCCGCGGCTACAGGAACGAGTTGATCTCGATCGTCTCGTCACGGCCGGGGCCCACGCCGATCGCGGAGATCGGCGCGCCCGACATCTCCTCCAGCGCCTTGACGTAGCCCTGCGCGTTCTTCGGCAGGTCGGCGAACGTCTTCGCGCCGGTGATGTCCTCGGACCAGCCGGGCAGGTACTCGTAGATCGGCTTGGCGTGGTGGAAGTCACTCTGGCTGTAGGGGAGCTCGTCGACCCGGCGGCCGTCGATCTCGTACGCCACGCAGACCGGGACGCGCTCCCACCCGGTGAGGATGTCGAGCTTGGTGAGGAAGAAGTCGGTCAGGCCGTTCACCCGGGTCGCGTAGCGCGCGATGACCGCGTCGAACCAGCCGCAGCGCCGGTCCCGCCCGGTGGTGACGCCGTACTCGTGCCCGATTTGGCGCAGCTTGTCGCCGTCTTCGTCAAGGAGTTCGGTCGGGAAGGGGCCGGAACCGACCCGGGTGGTGTACGCCTTGAGGATGCCGATCACCCGGGTGATCTTGGTGGGCCCGACACCGCTGCCGGTGCACGCGCCGCCCGAGGTGGGGTTCGAGGAGGTGACAAAGGGGTAGGTGCCGTGATCGACGTCGAGGAGCGTGCCCTGGCCGCCCTCCATGAGCACGACCTTCCCCGCGTCGAGGGCGTCGTTGAGCACCAGGGTGGTGTCCGCGACGAATCCCTTGATCCGTTCCGCGTAGCCCAGGTATTCCTCGACGACCTGCTCGGTGGTGATGGCCCGGCGATTGAAGATCTTCACCAGGACCTGGTTCTTGTCGTGCAGCGCCGCCTCGACCTTCTGGAGAAGGATCGATTCGTCGAAGAGGTCCTGCACCCGGATCCCGACCCGGTTGATCTTGTCCGCGTAGGCCGGCCCGATTCCGCGCCCCGTGGTGCCGATCCGCCGCTTGCCCAGGAAGCGCTCCGTCACCTTGTCGATGGTCTGGTGATACGGCGTGATCAGATGCGCATTACCGCTGATGAGCAGTTTGGAGGTGTCGACGCCGCGCTCGTTCAGTCCGCTCAGCTCGGAGAGCAGGACCGCCGGGTCGACGACGACACCGTTGCCGATCACCGGAACACAGTCCGGGGACAGGATTCCGGAGGGGAGGAGGTGCAGTGCGTACTTCTGGTCGCCGACGACGACCGTGTGGCCGGCGTTGTTGCCGCCCTGGTAGCGCACCACGTAGTCCACGGAGCCACCGAGCAGATCGGTGGCCTTCCCCTTGCCCTCGTCACCCCACTGAGCACCGAGCAGCACAAGTGCGGGCACAGGCGTACACCCCTTCCGGGCGGGGCATGTCCAACGTGCAGAGAGCCGTCGAACCTGCCCCGGAATAGACGAAGCCCCTGACGCAAAGGCGCGCAAGGGGCTCTTGCACCGAGATTTTACCTGAGGAAGGACGAAGGTGTCGGCTCACGTCCCGGCCGGGCATCCGCTGCTCGTGGTCATCGACCCCGCCGCACGTGCCATTGACGGCGAATCCGTGCGGATCGCCAAGGACGTCCTGCGTGCGGGGGCGGTATCCGTGAAATTCGCGCTTCCGGATTCCGCCGAGGAGGCCGAGCGGGCGCTGGCCCACCGCGGGCGGCGCCATCCCGTGGTCCTCGGGGACGACGCGGCCCTGCTGCGCACGGTCAGCGCGCTGCGCCGCGAACGCGCCCTGCACGAGGCACCGGTGTCCATGGTGCCCATCGGGCCGCGCTCCACCCTGGCCCGCGCGCTGGGCGTCCCCGGCGCGGTGCCGGCCGCCGCGCGGGCCGTACTCGACGGCGTGACACGGGAGTTGGACCTGCTCGTGGACGAGAGCGGCGGCATCGTGCTGGGCACCCTCAGCCTGCCCTGCGGCGCCCCGATCGCGCAGACCGCCGCGCACTGGTGGACGCCGGTGGAGAAGACCGCGCGCTCCCTGGTGCGCACCCTGACCTCGCCCGTCGCCGTCAACGGCACACCCCCGCAGCGCGGGCAGCGGCTGCGGGTGGAGGCGGACGGGGTGCTGCTGGCCGACCTCGACCAGCCGGTGCACGAGGTGCGGGTGCGGCCCTCCCCCGCCGGACTCGCGGAGATCTTCGTGCGCCGCGCCCCGGGGACGGACCAGGTGCGCGCCGAGGCCCGCACCGTCACCGTCTCGGGCCGGGACTTCCGCTACCGGGCGGACTCGGCGATCGCCGGCCCGGTGCGCACCCGCACCTGGACCGTGGAGCCCTCGGCCTGGCGGCTGACCGTCCCGAAGTAGCCGTCCGCGCGGCGCCCGGCCTGTGCGCCGACGCCCGCTGGGCGCGGGGCCATGTCCGACCAGGGCCGCCCACGGCCGCTAGGCCTGTTCGAAGGCCGCCTTGTGCTCCCGCCAGCGGGCCATCATGCCGGACAGTTCGTTCTGCAGGAAGGTGAAGAACTCGGCGGTCTCCGCGAGCCGTCGCCCGGCGTCGGTCTCCTCGCCGACGACGTGGGCGCCGTCGCGCAGGGTGCTCTCCCAGCGGATCAGCATGCTGCCGCGCTCGGTGAACGACTCGTACCACTGGTCGCTGCGCACGCGGTACACCTCCCGCCGGGAGCCGGGCTCCCGCTCGCGGGCGAGCATGCCGACCTGGGAGAGGTAGCGCACGGCGCCGGAGACCGCGGCCGGGCTGACCTGGAGGCGCTCGCCGATCTCGGCCGAGCCGAGGGCGCCCTCCTCGGAGGCGAGCAGCGCGGAGAACACCCGTGCGGCCATGCGCTGCATGCCGGCCTCGACCATCTCGGCGGCGAAGCGCTCGACGAAGGTCATGACCTCGGGGTCCGTGCCGTCGTGCTCGCTCATCCTCGCCTCCCCGGTGGATCGGTCCGCAGTTTATCCACAGGCCCTCCCACTCAATCTTCACAGATTTCTGAAATTAGTGTAGTTTCAGATCCATGAACGGGGCGATCGACGTGGCCGGGCTCCGCAAGAGCTTCGGCCGCACACAAGCACTGGACGGGCTCGACCTGTCCGTCGGCACCGGCGAGGTGCACGGCTTCCTCGGGCCCAACGGGGCGGGGAAGTCCACCACCATCCGCGTGCTGCTCGGCCTGATCCGGGCCGACGGGGGCACCGCCCGCCTGCTCGGCGGCGACCCGTGGCGGGAGGCGGTGGCGCTGCACCGGCGGCTGGCGTACGTGCCGGGCGACGTCACACTGTGGCGCAACCTCAGCGGCGGGGAGATCATCGACCTCTTCTCCCGCCTGCGCGGGGGCACCGACGGCGCCCGCAGGCGCGACCTGCTCGACCGGTTCGAGCTGGACCCCACGAAGAAGGGGCGCACCTACTCCAAGGGCAACCGGCAGAAGGTCGCCCTGGTCGCCGCCTTCGCCTCGGACGCCGAACTGCTCGTCCTCGACGAGCCGACCTCCGGCCTTGACCCGCTGATGGAGGAGGTCTTCCGCGGCTGCGTGCGCGAGGCCCGCGACCGGGGGGCCACGGTGCTGCTGTCGAGCCACATCCTCGGCGAGGTCGAGGCGCTCTGCGACCGGGTGAGCATCGTGCGCCAGGGCCGCACCGTGGAGAGCGGCGCGCTCGGCGACCTGCGCCACCTCACCCGCACCTCGGTCAGCGCCGAGGTGACCCGGGTGCCGGACCGGCTGGCCGAGCTGCCCGGCGTGCACGACCTGTCCGTCGACGGGGGCCGCATCACCCTCCAGGCCGACTCCGACAAGCTCGACGGACTGCTGGGCCTGCTCGCGGGCGCCGGCGTGCGCGGCCTGACCAGCCGCCCGCCCACGCTGGAGGAGCTGTTCCTGCGGCACTACGAGGCGGGACCGGATCCGGACGCCGAGCCCGCCGCCACGGGGGCCCGGCCATGAGCGCCCTGACCGGCACCTCCGCCCTGACCGGGCTCGCGCTGCGCCGCGACCGCGTCATGATCCCGTCGTGGCTGTACGCCCTGGCCGCCTCGGTGGTCGGCAGCGCCGCGTCCTTCCGCACGCTGTACGCCACCCGGGCCGACCGCGCCGAACTGGCCCGCAGCATGAACGCGAGCGGCCCGCTGCGGGCGTTCTACGGCCCGGTCCAGAACTGGGACGGCGTCGGCGGCCTCACCGCCTGGCGGATGGGCGTGCTCGGCGCCGCGCTCGCCGGGCTGATGAGCATCCTGCTGGTGGTGCGGCACACCCGCGAGGAAGAGGAGACGGGCCGTCAGGAGATGCTGGGCGCCGCGGCGGTGGACCGCCGCGCACCGCTCACCGCCGCCCTGTCGGCCGCCGCGGTCGCCAACGCCGCCGTGTTCGCCGTGATCGCCGCCGGGATGACGCTCCTCGGCACGCCCGCGGCCGGCTCGGTGGCGCTCGGCCTGGAGGTCGCCGGCGGCGGCCTGGCCTTCGCCGCGGTAGCGGCCGTCACCGCCCAGCTCACCGAGAGTGCCCGCCTCGCCAAGGGCCTGGCCGGTGCCGTCCTCGGCGCCGCCTTCCTGCTCAGAGCCGCCGGCGACGCGGTGTCGGAGGGAAGCTCCTCTCCCCTGCTGTGGGCCTCCCCTCTCGGCTGGCTGGAACACCTGCACCCCTACGGCGGGGAGTCCTGGTGGGTGCTGCTGCCGCTGGCCGGCTTCACCGTCGCGGGCTGCGGGGCCGGCTACGCGCTGACCGCCCGGCGCGACAGCGGGGCGAGCTTCCTGCCGGTGCGCCCCGGACCCGCCGCCGCACGGCCGTCCCTCGCCTCCCCCTGGCTTTGGCCTGGCGGCTCCAGCGCGGCACCCTCTGCGGCTGGGGCGCGGCCCTGCTCGTCGCCGGCGCCGTGTACGGCTCGGTCGCCGACTCCGTGGGCGACCTGGTGGGCGGCAACCACCAGGTGAACGACATCATTCAGCGGATGGGCGGCCACTCCCGGCTCACCGACTCCTTCCTGGCCTCCGCCATGGGCCTGCTCGGCCTGCTCGCCGCCTTCTGCACGGTGCAGGCGGTGCTGCGGCTGCGCGGTGAGGAGACCGGCAGCTACGCGGAGGCCGTCCTCGCCCTGCCGGTGGGACGGCTGCGCTGGGCCGCGAGTCACCTGGCGCACGCCCTGCTCGGCCCGGCGGCGCTCCTGGCGCTCGCGGGCGCGGTGACCGGTCTGGCCTACGGCGCCGCGACCGGCGACGCCGCCGGCCAACTGGCCCGGTGCACCGCCGCGGCGGTGGCCCAGGCGCCCGCGGTGTGGGTGCTGACGGCGCTCACCACCTTGCTGGTCGGCCTGCTGCCGAAGGCGTCCGGCGCGGCCTGGGGGCTGCTGGGCCTGTTCGCCGCGCTCGGCGAGCTCGGCCCGGCGCTGCGGGTGCCGCAGCCGGTGATGGACCTCTCGCCCTTCACCCACCTGCCGAAGCTGCCCGGGATATCCGGCGGCCAGGTGCCCGCGCAGCCCTACCTCTGGCTGACCGCGGCCGCCGCCGCAGGGCTCATAGCCGGCCTGGCCGGCCTGCGGCGCCGCGACCTCACCAGCTGACGAGCAGTTCCCGCACGCCCCGGATCACGTATCCGGGCCGCCACTCGGGCTCCTCGGCGAGCCGCATGCCCGGTGCCTGGCGCAGGAAGGCGTCGAAGGACGCGGCCAGCTCCAGGCGGGCCAGCGGCGCGCCCAGGCAGTAGTGCAGGCCGGCGCCGAAGGTGACGTGGCGGTTGCCGTCGGCGGGGCGGGTGATGTCGAACCGGTCGGGTGCGGTGAAGCGGGCCGGGTCGCGGTTGGCGGAGCCGAAGAGCAGGGCGACCTCGGCGCCGCGCGGGACGACCGTGCCGCCGACCTCGATGTCGTCCAGCACCCAGCGTTCGAACATCTGCAGCGGGGTGTCGTGGCGGAGCATCTCCTCCACGGCGTCGCGCAGCCGGTCCGGTTCCCCGGCCAGCAGCCGGAGCTGGTCGGGGTGGTGGAAGAGGGTGAGCCAGCCGAGGGTGGTGGTGTTGACCGTGGCCTCGTGGCCGGCGTTGAGCAGCAGCACGCAGGTGGAGACCATCTCCTGCTCGCTGAGGCGGTCGTCGTCCTCGTGCGCGGCGATCAGGGCGCTGATCAGGTCCTCGCCGGGGTCGGTGCGGCGCACCGCGATGAGTTCGCGCAGGTAGGCGGAGAACTCCTCGCCGGCCCGCACGGCCCGGCGGGCGGTCTCCTCGGTCGGGTTCAGCTCGAACATGCCGGTGATCGCCGCGGACCAGGGCCGCAGCAGCGCCCGGTCGCCCGGCGGCACGCCGAGCATCTCGGCGATGACGGCCACCGGCAGCGGCTCGGCGACGCGGGAGAAGAGATCGCCGCCGCCGTCCGCGTACAGGTCGGCGACGAGGTCGGCGGCCAGCCGCCGCACGGTGGGCGCGAGGCGTTCGACCGTGCGCGGGGTGAACGCCTTGGAGACCAGCCGGCGGATGCGGGTGTGGGCGGGGGCCTCGAGGTCGAGCAGGCCGTTGCCGTTGAGGGTGGTGAAGGGCTCGTGCTCCGGCGGGGGCGCGGTGCGGCCGAACTCCTCGTGGGTGAAGCGGTGCAGGTAGGTGCGGCCGAGCCGGCGGTCGCGCAGCAGGGCGCTGACGTCGTCGTGGTGTGGGATCAGCCACTGGTCGGACGGCGCGAAGTAGTGGGCCCGCCCGGCGGCGCGCAGCACCTCGTACGCGGGGTACGGGTCGGCGACGAAGGAGGGCGACCAGGGGTCGAAGGAAGGGGAGACGGGAGCGGAGGTCATGGCAGGTCGATCAGTCCGTGCTCGCGCAGGTAGTCGAGTTGGGCGTGGACCGAGAGCTCGGCGGCCGGCCACAGCGCGCGGTCGACGTCGGCGTAGACGTGCGCCACCAGGTCGGGGGCGGTGCGCAGGCCCGACTCCACGGCCGTCTCGACCTGGGCCAGCCGGTGGGCGCGGTGGGCGAGGTAGAACTCGACGGCGCCGCGGGCGTCGTCGAGCACCGGGCCGTGGCCGGGCAGCACGGTGTCCACGTCGCCGTCGACGGTCATGGTCTGGAGGCGGCGCAGCGAGTCCAGGTAGTCGCCGAGGCGGCCGTCGGGGTGGGCGACCACGGTGGTGCCTCGGCCGAGCACGGTGTCGCCGGTCAGCACCGCCCGGTCCGCGGGCAGGTGGAAGCACAGGGAGTCGGAGGTGTGCCCGGGGGTGGCGATCACCCGCAGTTCCAGCCCGCCGGTGGTCACCGTGTCCCCGGCGCCGAGCCCCTCCTCGCCCAGCAGCAGGGCGGGGTCGAGGGCGCGGACGGGGGTGCGGGTGAGTTCGGCGAAGCGGGCGGCGCCCTCGGCGTGGTCGGGGTGGCCGTGGGTGAGCAGGGTGAGCGCGACCCGCTTGCCGTGCCGCTCGGCGGTGGCCACCACGTGCGCCAGGTGGCCCTCGTCCAGCGGGCCGGGGTCGATGACCACGGCCAGCGGGGAGTCCGGCTCGGCGACGATCCAGGTGTTGGTGCCGTCCAGCGTCATCGGCGACGGGTTGGGCGCCAGGACGCACAGCGCCCGCGCGGTGGCCCGCCCGCCGACGGTGGCCTGCGGGCGGCCCGGCGGGGTCGGGGCGGCGCTCATCCCGCCTCCCGGACGGAGTCGTCACGGCCCGGCCAGGTCAGCACCACGTTCCCGGCGTCGTCGAGCGCGGCCCGCGCGATCACCGGGGTCAGGTCGCGCTCCCCGGCGCCCAGCAGCGCGTCCGCCGCGGTCCCGAACGGCAGCAGGGAGCGCAGGGTGGCGACGGTCGGCGGGAGCATGAACATCTCGCCGCGGGCGTGGCCGTCCACCGCCTCGGCGGCGCGCAGCCACACCGTGCGGTCGGCCTCGCCGGACACGTCCCGGGTGCGCTGCCCGGGCGGCAGCAGGGCGAGGAAGAACCAGGTGTCGTACCGCCGCTCCTCGAACTCCGGGGTGATCCAGCGCGCCCAAGGGCGGAGCAGATCGGAGCGGAGCACCAGGTCGCGGCGGGCGAGGAAGTCGGCGAAGGCCAGGTCGTGAGCGACCAGGGCGGCCCGGTCGGCCTCCCAGTCCGCGCCGGTGGTGTCGGCGACCACGGTCCGCGGATCCGGCCCGGCCAGCAGCACGCCGGACTCCTCGAACGTCTCACGGACCGCCGCGCACACCACCGCCTGCGCGGCGGCCGCGGGCACCCCGAGACTCGCCGCCCACTCCTCCAACGGCGGCCCGGCCCACCGCACCGGCCGCTCGTCCCGCGGGTCCACGCCCCCGCCCGGGTACGCGTACGCGCCTCCGGCGAAGGCCATGGAGGCGCGTCTGCGCAGCATGTGGACGGCGGGCCCGCCTTCCGCGGTGTCCCGCAGCAGCAGCACGGTCGCCGCCGTCCGCGGCTCCACCGGGGTCAGCTCCCCCCGGGCCAGCGCACGTACACGGTCGGCCCAGCCCGCGGGAAACGCGGCAGCGTTCATCGAGCTCATGGCCGGAGCCTACGTGGCCACGCCCACATGTTCGAGAGGGCCCCTTTTTCAGCGCCTGCTCGCCTCCGGGCGCTCAGACCCGGTGTCGACAGTCGACCGTGCTCGATCCCCCTCGTTCCTCGGGGAACCTCCGCGCGCTCTCCTTTTCGACACCGGCGCGCCCTTCGGCTCGCCGGCGGAAAACGGGTGACGTTCCGCGCCTGCGGGCACCGCATCAGGCAGCCGTGGGCCACTCCGACAGCTCTACTTGGAGCTCGACCTCGACCGGGGCGTCCAAGGGGAGGACGGCGACACCGACGGCGCTGCGGGCGTGCACGCCCTTGTCGCCGAGGATCTCGCCGAGCAGCTCGCTCGCGCCGTTGACGACGGCCGGCTGCCCGGTGAAGTCGGGCGCGGAGGCGACGAATCCCGTGACTTTGACCACGCGCGCGATGCGGTCCAGGTCACCGGTGACCGAGCGGACCGCGGCCAGCGCGTTGAGCGCGCACACGGCGGCGAGCTCCTTGGCCCGCTCGGGCGTGACCTCGGCCCCGACCTTGCCGGTGACCTGGAGCTTGCCCTCGACCATGGGCAGCTGCCCCGAGGTGAAGACGTAGGCGCCCGAGCGCACGGCGGGCTGGTACGCGGCCAGCGGCGGGACGACGTCGGGCAGCGTCAGCCCCAGCTGGGCGAGGCGCGCGGCGACCGTGCCGCTCACGCCGTCTTCTCCCGCTTGAGATAGGCCACCAGCTGCTCCGGGTTCGGCCCCGGAACGACCTGCACCAGTTCCCAGCCGTCCTCGCCCCAGGTGTCGAGGATCTGCTTCGTCGCGTGCACCAGCAGCGGCACGGTCGCGTATTCCCACTTGTTCGCCATACCGCGACTGTAGTGCCTCGCCGTCACGCCACCGCACGGCGAACCGGCACCACCGGAGTACCACGGGCACCGAGTGGTTAGGCTCGCAAGAGTGAGCCCTCAACAGTCATCCACCGTCAGGCTCCACGTCGTGACGGGCAAGGGCGGCACGGGTAAGACCACGGTCGCCGCCGCACTGGCGCTCGCCCTCGCGGCCGAGGGCCGCCGTGTGCTGCTCTGCGAGGTGGAGGAGCGCCAGGGCATCGCCCAGCTCTTCGAGACCGAGGCGCTGCCCTACGAGGAGCGGAAGATCGCGTCCGCCTCGGGCGGCGGCGAGGTGCACGCCCTGGCCATCGACGCCGAGTTGGCGATGCTCGACTACCTGGAGATGTTCTACAAGCTCGGCCGGGCCGGCCGGGCGCTGAAGAAGATCGGCGCCATAGACTTCGCCACCACCGTGGCCCCCGGGCTGCGCGACGTGCTGCTCACCGGCAAGGTGTGCGAGGCGGTGCGCCGCAAGGACAAGGCCGGCTGGCCGGTGTACGACGCGGTGGTGCTGGACGCCCCGCCGACCGGCCGCATCACCCGCTTCCTCAACGTCAACGACGAGGTCGCGGGGCTCGCCAGGGTCGGCCCGATACACCACCAGGCCCAGGCCGTGATGCGGGTGCTGAAGTCCGCCGACACCGCGATCCACCTGGTGACGCTCCTGGAGGAGATGCCCGTCCAGGAGACGATGGACGGGGTCGCGGAGCTGCGCGCCGCCGGCCTGCCGGTCGGCGTGGTGATCGTCAACATGGTGCGCCCGGTGCTGCTGGGCGACGCCGAGCTGGCGGCGCTGGACGCGCTGGAGCGGGACGGCGGCAACGGCAAGCGGCGCGCGGCCGTCGCCAAGTCGCTCTCACAGGCCGGGCTGGGCGGTGCGCGCCGCGGCGGGGCGGCCGAGCGCCTGGTCGGCCCCCTGCTCGAACAGGCGCACGAGCACGCCCGGCGGGTGGTGCTGGAGCGCGAGCAGCGCGCCGAGATCGCCGGACTTGGCCTGCCGGTACGGGAGTTGTCGCTGCTCGGCGACGGCGTGGACCTCGGCGGGCTGTACCGGCTCGCCGACAGCCTGCGCAAGCAGGCGGCACCGATGGCCGTCGGCGCCTCCGCACCGGGCGGCCCGGACGGCGGCACCCACGATTCGGACGACCCGGACGATCCCGACGAGCTGGAAGACGCCCGCGCGGGCGACGGCGAGGAGTGAGATGAGCCTGGAGAGCCCCTTGCTGGAGATCGACCCGATGCTGGACGACCCCAGGACGCGGATCATCGTCTGCTGCGGCTCCGGCGGCGTCGGCAAGACGACCACCGCCGCGGCGCTGGGCGTCCGCGCGGCCGAGCGGGGCCGCACCGCGGTCGTGCTCACCATCGATCCGGCCCGCCGGCTGGCCCAGTCCATGGGCCTGAGCGAACTCGACAACACCCCGCGCGAGGTGGCCGGAATTGATCGGTCCGCCGGAGGCACCCTCCACGCGATGATGCTGGACATGAAACGGACGTTCGACGAGGTCGTCGTCCAGCACTCCGACCCGGAGCGGGCCCGGGCCATCCTGGCCAACCCCTTCTACCAGTCGCTGTCGGCCGGGTTCGCGGGCACGCAGGAGTACATGGCGATGGAGAAGCTGGGCCAGCTGCGCGCCCAGGACGCCTGGGACCTGATCATCGTGGACACCCCGCCCAGCCGCAGCGCGCTGGACTTCCTGGACGCGCCCAAGCGGCTCGGCTCGTTCCTGGACGGCCGCTTCATCAAGCTGCTGACGGCGCCGGCGAAGGTCGGCGGGCGGGCCGGGGTGAAGTTCCTCAACCTGGGGATGTCGATGATGACCGGCACGCTCAGCAAGGTGATGGGCTCCGGGCTGCTGCGCGACGTGCAGACCTTCGTGGCCGCGATGGACACCATGTTCGGCGGCTTCCGCACCCGGGCCGACGCCACCTTCCGCCTGCTCCAGGCGCCCGGCACGGCGTTCCTGGTGGTCGCGGCCCCCGAACGGGACGCGCTGCGCGAGGCGGCCTACTTCGTGGAGCGGCTGGCGGCCGAGGACATGCCCCTGGCCGGCCTGGTGCTCAACCGGGTGCACGGCAGCGGCGCCGACCGGCTCACCTCGGAGCGCGCCCAGGCCGCCGCCGAGGCGCTGGAGGACGCCATCGCCGAGGCGGAAGAGAACGCGGGGAACCCCACAGCCACACCAGCCACGGGAAGCATCGAAAATCTTGCTGCCGGCGGCATTGTGGATCTCCCTGCCGGGAAGGCTGACTCGAGTACCCCCGACGGCACTTCGGACCGTACGGAAGGAGACTCCCCGATCGCGACCCAGCACCGTACGGACGTCCTCGCCGCCGGTCTGCTGCGTCTGCACGCCGAGCGGATGCAGGTGGTCGCACGTGAGCGGCGCACCCGCGACCGCTTCGTGTCCGTGCACCCCGAAGTGCCCATGGTCGACGTCACGGCGCTGCCCGGCGACGTGCACGACCTGGAGGGGCTCCGTGCGATCGGCCTGCGACTCGGCGGGGGTCAGCCCGCGGCCGCGTAGTCCTCGTCGTCGAGCGGCAGCAGCCCGGTGCTGCGCTCGTACTCTGTGCGCGCCGTCTCCAGCAGGCGTCGCCAGGACGTCACGGTGGGGCGGCGGCGCAGCAGCGCACGGCGTTCGCGCTCGGTCATACCCCCCCACACACCGAACTCGACCCGGTTGTCGAGGGCGTCCGCCAGGCACTCGGTCCGCACCGGGCAGCCGGTGCACACCGCCTTCGCCCGGTTCTGGGCCGCACCCTGGACGAACAGCTCGTCCGGATCAGTGGTCTTGCACGCGGCCTGCGTGCTCCAGTCGGTTACCCAGCTGCTCATGCTGGCGCCGTCCTCTCCCGAATCGAGGCTCCCCCACGGCGGCAAACGGCATATTCACCGCTGCCAGTTGAGGACGTTACGGAAGGTAGGCGCGACGCAACAGCCCTTTCCGGCCCAATGTTGCATGGCCCGAATGGACTATGCGTGCCCGGCAGATCACCCAACGGAGTGACCGGCGGGGCACAAACGGATCTATGGGACCAAATACGACAGTTCGCCGGTCGTACGGGCCAAGTCCTCGGGCATATACCGGAATTCGGGCACGTCTCATCACTCACAAGAGTGATGAGGGAGGACAGAGACGCGCGCGGTGATTGCGTCCTGTCCGTTACAGAGTAGGCGAACACCAGGGCGCGCGTCCGGGGAATCGGGACGTAGGCTGCTCTCCATGGCTCACAAGCGTTCCGGCGGAGGGCTGTCGACGGCCCAACAGGTCGCCAAGCTCCTCGGTGTCAGCGTGCTGGCCGGTGTGGTCCTGGCGGGCATCGCCCTGCCGGCCGCCGGCGCTCTCGGCCTGTCCGCGAAGGGGACGGTCAAGGGCTTCGACGAGCTGCCCGGCGAGCTCAAGCAGCCCCCGCTGAGCCAGGCGTCCAAGATCCTCGACGCCAAGGGCGGGCTGATCGCGACCGTCTACTCGCGCGACCGCACGGTGGTGCCCATCACCAAGATGAGCCCCAACATCCTCACGGCCATCGTCGCCATCGAGGACTCGCGCTACTACCAGCACGGCGCCCTGGACCTGAAGGGCATCCTGCGCGCGCTGAGCCACAACGCCTCCGACGGCGACACCCAGGGCGCCTCCACGCTCACCCAGCAGTACGTGAAGAACGTCTTCGTGGAGGAGGCCGGCGACGACCCCACCAAGGTCGCCCAGGCCACCCAGCAGACCGCGGGCCGCAAGATCAAGGAGATGAAGTACGCGATCCAGGTCGAGAAGGAGCTCGGCAAGAAGAAGATCCTGGAGAACTACCTCAACATCACCTTCTTCGGCGAGCAGGCCTACGGCGTCGAGGCCGCCTCGGAGCGCTACTTCAGCACCCACGCCAAGGACCTCACGCTCACCCAGGCCGCGATGCTGGCCGGCCTGGTGCAGTCGCCGACCCGGTACGACCCGATCAACGACGAGAAGGAGGCGCTGGAGCGGCGCAACACCGTCCTGGCGCGGATGGCCCAGCTCGGCGACATCACCCAGGCGAAGGCAGCGGCGGCCGAGAAGACCCCGCTCGGCCTGAAGGTCAGCACCCCCAAGAACGGCTGCATCACCGCCGTCAACGGGGCCGGCTTCTTCTGTGACTACGTGCGCGAGACGTTCCTGCAGAACGCCGCCTTCGGCAAGACGAAGGAGGCGCGCGCCAAGCTCTGGAACACCGGCGGCCTGACCATCACCACGACCCTCCAGCCGCAGGCGCAGAAGTCCCTGCTCAACGGGATCAGCGACCACGTCTACAAGAGCGACTCGATCGCCTCCGCGATGACGATGGTGCAGCCGGGCACGGGCAAGATCGTCGCCATGGGCCAGAGCCGGCCGTACGGCTTCGGCAAGAACGAGACCCAGATCAACTACTCGGTCAACGAGAACATGGGCGGCGGCGCCGGCTTCCAGAACGGTTCGACGTTCAAGCCGATCACCGCGGCCGCGGCCCTGGAGTCCGGGTACAAGCCGGCGCAGACGTACCCGGCGCCGAACAAGATGCAGTACCCCGACGTGACGACGTGCGGCGGATCCACCATCCACAGCACCGTCAGCACCCAGAACGAGATGCCGAGCGAGGTCGGGCCGTACGCGATGCCCGAGGCGCTGAAGAAGTCGATCAACACCTACTTCGTGGCCCTCGAAGCCGATGTCGGCCTCTGCCCGATCATCAAGATGGCCGACAAGCTGGGCGTGGGCCGGGCCGACGGCAGGCCGATGGTGGAGGGCGCGTCGCTGACCCTGGGCAGCAACGAGGTGTCGCCGCTGAGCGTGGCGGCCGCGTACGCCGCCTTCGCCAACCGCGGTGTCTACTGCACGCCGATCGTCATCAACTCGGTCGTCACCTCGCAGGGCAAGCACATGGCCGTGCCCAAGTCGCTGTGCTCGCGGGCGATGTCGCAGCAGACCGCGGACACGCTGAACACCATGCTCAAGGGCGTCGTCGACGACGGTACGGGTACCGCGGCCAACCTCCCCGGCCGGGAGACGGCCGGTAAGACCGGTACGACCGACGACCGGTACGCCGCCTGGTTCGCCGGCTACACGCCGAACCTGGCCGCCGCGGTGTGGATGGGCAACCCGCAGCGCAACCAGCAGATGACCAACATCAAGATCGGCCCGGAGTGGTACGGCAAGGTGGAGGGTGCCACCGGCCCGGCGCCGATCTGGAAGGACGCCATGGAGGGCGCCCTGGAGGGCCAGCCGGACGAGTCCTTCACCACCGTCCCGCTCAACGTGCCCGACCCCAGCAAGAAGCCGACGCCCCCGGGTGACGGCAAGCGCAAGGGCCACGGCCCCGGCCACGGCGGCTTCACGATCATGGGCGCCACGACCGGCGCGATCACCGGCGGCACCGACGCGGGGACGACCGGCGGCACCGACGGCGGCGTCCTGGGCGGCACCACGGGCGGTTCGGACGGCGGTACGACGGACGGTGGCGGCGGGTCCCCGCCGATCCTGCTGCCGTCGGGCGGGACGACGGGCTCGACGCGGGGCGGTCCGTGAGCGGGGGTTGAGCGAGGCTCGATCGAGGTCGAGCGGGGCCTGAGCGGGCCTTGAGCACCTAGGTGCTCAGCGTCCTAGGTGCTCAGGCACCCTGGGCGCCAAGGAGCACAGGTAGGGGGCGTCACCCTCGGGTGGCGCCCCTTACGCTTGGGTCGTGGCGTACTTCCCGCGGACGCGGGCCGCTCGTCCGCTCGGGCCCCTCGGCCGGCTCGGTCGGCTCAGCCCGCGAGCTGCCGCTTCACCTCGGCGGCGACGCGGCCGCCCTCCGCGAGCCCGGCGACCTTCGGGTTCACCAGCTTCATGACGGCCCCCATGGCCTTGGGCCCGGACGCCCCGGACTCCGCGACGGCCCCGCGGACGATCTCCACGAGCTCCTCGTCGGAGAGCTGCTTGGGCAGGTACTCCGCGAGCACCTCGCCCTCGGCCCGCTCACGCTCGGCGGACTCGGCCCGGCCGCCCTGCTGGAAGGCCTCCGCCGCCTCGCGGCGCTTCTTCGCCTCGCGGGTGATCACCTTGAGCACCTCGTCGTCGGAGAGCTGCCGGGCCGTCGTACCCGCCACCTCCTCCTTGGTGATCGCGGTGAGGGTGAGGCGGAGCGTGGCCGACCGCAGCTCGTCACGGCCCTTGATCGCCGCGGTGAGGTCGTCCTTGAGTCGCTGTTTGAGCGTCGTGGTCATGAGGCCGATTTTCGCACCCCCGGGCGGCGGACGCGTAGCAATAACGACGGACCCCGCACGGCCCCCGGCCCCGGCGTACGACCGGCCGTCGCGCGCGCCCGGCGACGTGCCGCCTCCGTAACCGTCCCCGTACCGTCCGCGCATCCCACGGGAGGCCCACGGAACGCCCATGGGACGCCCACCGGCGGCACACGGACGGCCCACGGCCCGTCGGCGGGGCCGTCGTCCGTGGCGTTCGGGCACAGCGGACTCTGACACGATGGACGTATGCGCGCGCTCTTCGGTATCCCCCTCGGTGTGACGGCGGTCGGCGCGGCCTGCGTGGCGTACGCGGCCGGTATCGAGGCGCGGTCCTTCCGACTGCGGCGGATCGACGTACCGGTGCTGCCACCCGGCATACGGCCGATCCGCGTCCTCCAGCTCTCCGACATCCACATGGTGTCGGGCCAGACGAAGAAGCGGCGCTGGCTGCAGTCGCTGGCGGGGCTGCGCCCGGACCTGGTCGTCAACACCGGTGACAACCTGTCGGATCCGACCGCCGTACCCGAAGTCCTCGACGCCCTGGGGCCGTTGATGCGCTTCCCGGGCACGTACGTCTTCGGCTCCAACGACTACTACGGCCCCAAGTTCCGCAATCCCGGCCGGTATCTGGTGGAGAAGGCCCGCGGCCAGCACGGCCTCAACGGCAAGCAGCACGGCGCCCACGGCGTCGTCCGCAACCCCTGGGGCGAACTGCGCGACGCCTTCGACGCGGCCGGCTGGGTCGGCCTGAGCAACTCCCGCGGCCAGATCAAGCTCGACCACGGCCCGGTCCTCGGCCTCACCGGCCTCGACGACCCCCACATCAAGCGCGACCGCTACCAGGCCGTCGCCGGCGGCCCCGACCCGGACGCGGACTTCAACCTCGCCCTGGTCCACGCGCCCTACCTCCGCGTCCTCGACGCCTTCACCGCGGACCGCTACCCCCTGATCCTGGCCGGCCACACCCACGGCGGCCAGCTCTGCATCCCCTTCTACGGCGCCCTGGTCACCAACTGCGACCTCGACACCGACCGGGTCAAGGGCCTGTCCACCCACACCGCCACGGGCTTCACCTCCTACCTCCACGTCTCCGCGGGCTGCGGCGCCAACCGCTACACCCCGGTCCGCTTCGCCTGCCCCCCCGAGGCGACCCTCCTCACCCTCACCCCCCGCCCGTAACCCTCCGCCCCCACCCCCTCACCCTCCGCCCCCACCCCGCCCTCCCGAAACCTGATTTCGCCTCCAGCCCCAGGTCCGCTAAAGTAATCCTCGTTGCACCGGGGTGTGGCGCAGCTTGGTAGCGCGCTTCGTTCGGGACGAAGAGGCCGTGGGTTCAAATCCCGCCACCCCGACGGTATAGCAGCAGATCAGGGCCCTGATCCTTCCGAGGATCGGGGCCCTGAGTCGTTCCCGGGGGCGTCTTGGGAGCCGATTGGGAGCCAAACCCGCGGACCGGCCGCCGCTCCCGTCACCTGGGTCTGTTGATGCTCCTATTGATCGTCAAGCTATGTCGGCGGGATGAGAGCCGTACTCTGGCCGGGTGCGTTACTTGGCAGAGTCGTTCATCCTTGGCGCCTTGAAGCGGGGCCGTTCGGTTAAGCAGTTCCTCGGGCCGTGCGGCTCGGCAGAGCGCCGGGGCGTGTGCTATGTCGAGGTTCGTCCGACGACGACGTCCTATGACGTGTATCTCCACACCGTCGAGGACGCAGGCAGTGAAAACTTCCTGGACCTGGGCGAGTTCCCGCCCTTCAACCCCGATGACGAGGCCAGCGAGTTCGGTCGGCTACTGGGCACGGCTGAGGACCCGCTGACCGCGCTGATCACTGCCGAACAGCGCATTGGAGCCGAGCGGGGGCGGTGGGTCAACGAGAACGTCGTCCAGGATGAGTACAGGGACTTCGTTCGCACTGGCCGGCCGTCGGACGTGTCCCCTGACGGGTTTCCGTGGCCTGCCGTCCCGGACGTTCCATAAACTCGCGCGTGATCAAGCGGCGGTGAGCCAGTCCCGGTAGGCGCTGGCGAGGTCGTCGTCGCGGCGTGTGCCGCGTTCGATGCAGGAGATCGCCGCCGGCCAGACGCCGAAGTACTCGGCGACAGTGGTGAGTGTGATGTTCTTGGCCTGACGTGCCGGGCGGAGGTCGGAGACGTCCGGGACGGTGACCGGTGTGGTGAGGTAGCGGAAGATCTCCCGGGCAATGGCCCGCTTGAGCAGACGGATGATCTCCTTCTTCGTGCGCCCGGTCGCGGTCTGCCGGGCGACGTACTCGCGGGTGCGGGCGTCGCTGGACATACGGACAAGGGCGATCCGGTAGAGAGCGGCGTTCGCTCCGCGGTCGCCGCCGCGGGAGAGGCGGTGACGGTTGGTCCTGCCGCTGGAGGCGGGGACGGGCGCGACGCCACAGAGGGCCGCGAAGGATGCCTCCGTGCGCAGGCGGTCGGGGTTTCCTCCGGCGGTGACCAGGAGCTGGGCCGCGGTGTCGGGACCGACACCGAACGCGGCGCGCAGGCCCGGGTTGTGCTCGGTGGCGGCAGCGTCCAGGGCAGCGGTGGGGGTGTCATGTTCCACCTGGCCAGGGCCATGGAGAACGAGCCCCGGCAGCCGGACAGAACAATCGCAGGACAGCCCAGCAGGACGTCAGTCAGACCCTGAGCCACGACCACCGGAACCCGCTACGAGTATCAGTGTCAGACCCTGCCGCTAACGTCGAGTGGCGCAGGTCTCTCGTACATCAGCAGGGAGCAAGGCATGCCGACCGAAGCAGAAGACGGGCGTGGGGTGGACCGCCGCAGAGTGTTCGTGATCCACGGACGCAACGAGCGTGCACGCCGAGGACTGTTTGAGTTCCTGCGGGCCATCGGGCTCGACCCGATCGAGTGGTCGGAAGCAGGCCGCATGACGGGAAAGGGCTCCCCGTATATCGGTGAGATCCTCGATGCTGCATTCGGCAACGCCCAGGCCGTCGTCGTCCTATAGACCCCGGACGACGTCACCTATCTGCACGAGAGCCTGACTTACCCAGGCGATCCAGAGTGCAACCCGCAGATGCAGGCCCGCCCGAATGTGCTCTTCGAGGCAGGCATGGCCATGGGCCGCGACGCGGATCGCACTGTGATCGTGGAACTCGGACAGGTGAAGGTCTTCAGCGACATCCACGGCCGGCATGTCGTCCGACTCGACAACAGCGTCAAGAAGCGGCAGGAACTTGCGACCCGTCTAGAAACCGCAGGGTGCGCTACCCGACTGACAGGAACGGACTGGCACGAGGCCGGAGACTTGACCCCACCCGTTACCCCAGGCGGCGGGCTCCCGATGGGCCGGAAACTGCCGTCATCGCAGGCGTCGGGCACACCCCGGCTGAAGGCCCGGTACATCGACAATGGGCGCGGCAAGATCGACGCGGTCGAGATCACTAACCACGGTCCCGGCGACGTGTACGAGCTAAACGTAGACGCGGATGCCAAGGTTGGGCTCGTCACGCGAAACGCCGATGAGTTCCCCGTCCCGAAGCTGCCTGAAGGCAAGTCTGTGCGCGTGGGGCGCGTGTCGTCAGACTCTCTCGCGTCACGCTCGAACTCGTACTTCAACATCACCATCACCGCCAAGACAGTCGATGGGACATCACTCGAGATCGACGAGTTCGTGAGCGGAGCGTGACATGGACATCCAGGTGACCTTGCCTCTGGATCACGACGGGTTCCTCCGCCGGGAATGCCCGCACTGCGTACGCCAGTTCAAGTGGCATCACGGTCCAGCCAACGAGGAAGCCGAAGGGCAGCCCGCCCCGGCGGCCTATCACTGCCCCCTGTGCGGGCAGCCAGCTGGAATGGTCTCCTGGTGGACGCAGGAGCAACTCGAATACACCCAAGGCGTGGCTGTTCCTGCAGCGACGCGAGAGATCGAGCAAGGACTGCGGGACGCGTTCAAGAGTGCCAGCAGCAAGCACGTGAGGTTCGACTTCAAAGGCGGCATCGACGCACCGGACGTGCCGGCTCCGCTCACCGAGCCTGACGACATGGTCATCGTGACATCGCCATGCCACTCATACGAGCCGGTGAAGGTCCCTGAAAGCAGTTCGGGCCCGTATCACTGCCTCGTATGCGGTCAAGCCTTCGCTGTCTGATCCCCAGCAATCGAAGTAGCTGTTACACGGCGGAAGCACCTGTGCCCCACGCAGGTCGCGTGGGGCACAGGTGTCGCACTTCATCCAGGCATCGCCAGGCTGCGCGCCTCCCTGCGTGCGCGCAGGAGATCGTTGAGCACACGCACCGGCGACGTGGGGCACATCGCCAGCCGGTCGTCGAGAGCTGCTTCCCACCGCTCGGTCAACCCGAGCACGAGGCGCTGACGCATACCCGGCGTGACGTGGGCGTACCGCGCCGAGACCGAGCCGTCGAAGTGGCCCATGCGGTCGTCCATGAGGACCTTCTCCGTACCCAGGTCCTCCATCACCGTCCGGTGGGTGTGCCGCAGCCCATGCGGGGTGAGCCCCTTGGCGATCGGGACCCAGCAAGTGTCCGCTCGGCCTTGGGAGTTGCGTCCCCGCACCGGGATGCCTGGCCATGGGTCGCCGACAAGCGGCACGGGTCGGGCCCCGCCCCGCTTCGGGTACGAACCCGAGACCGCCGGGACGAACAGCCAGGTGGAGAAGCCGTTTCGGCGCCAGTGCGGGGTGTGCCCGACGACGGTGCCGCCGCGCACGAAGCCAAGGTCAGCGATGGCCTTCTGCACGCGGGTACGGGTCGCTTCGGTGACTCGGTCCGGGTGGTTGAGGACGTTGGAGACGGTGCCGGTGGACGTACCGGCCCGCCGGGCGACGTCGATGAGCTTCGCACCGTGGTGGCCTCCGGTGCGTGCCGCCCGCTGCCCTCGGAAGACGTACGTCTTGCCGTGGCAGGAGCACGGGGTCGGCTTGGTGCGGGCGATGTGGTCGGCCAGCAGGGCTGTCAGCCAGGGCGGCACTTCGATGGTGCGGTAGCTGTCGTCCTTGGGCGGGCAGCGCACCATTTCGCCTCCGTCGAGTTCGTAGAGCTGCCACTCGACGCGGATGGCGCCGGGACGTACGAAGCCGGTCTCCAAGCCGACGACTTCACCCCAGCGCATGCCAGTGTAGGCCTTGAGGATCACGGCGACGAACTCGTCGTCGCGCCCGGAGAGAAGGGCGGCCCGCTCGGCGATGAGCAGAGCGCCGAGCGGATCGGTGATCGCCTTCTCCGGTCCGCGGTTGCGGGAGCGGCCGGCGCGCTTGCCCCGCCCGCGCCGTGTCGTGGCTGGATTGGCGTCGATGAGGCCTTCATCGACGGCGTCGGCCAGGATGAGGTGGAGCACCGCCCGCCAGGTCTTGACGCTGGAGGCGGCGTACAGCGCCTTCTCCTTCTTCTCCCACAGGGCGACGTCGGTCCGGAGGATGCCGCCGAGTGCCTTGTCCTCGAAGTCCGGGAGCAGGTGCTCCTCGATGTGGCGCCGGTAGTTCTGCATGGTCGAGGCGGCCAGGTCCTGGGCGGCGTACCAGCGGCTGGCGTACTCACCGAGCGTCTCCTGGCCAAGCGCCGGATCGCGCCACTTGCCGCGCCGGAACGCGAACTCTGCCTCGTCCGCGGCCCGCTTCGCTTCCCTTCGGTTGGGGAACTTGATGACCGCACCCGTCGCATCCACGACGGTGCCGTGCTTGCCTGGAGCGGTCTTGAACCGACCGCGCCAGTAGCTTCCACGCTTCTCGGCGAAACCCATGCCTCCTCCTCTCTGTTGTCGCGCTACGTGGCCGTGTCGAACTGGTCGCGGCGTAGCCGACGCGGAGAGCGGGCTCGGAGGCGTTCTGCCTGGGCGGGAGGATGGGCAGCTGCCGACGCGGATCGCCGGGGAACCGGGCGCTGAACAGCCACGCAGGGCTTCTCCGGTATCGGTGCCGGTCGTTGCTCGTTGAGGCGGATAATCTCGGCGAGGTGGTCCGCAGTGAAGCGGTACGCCCGGCCGACGCGCGTGTAGGGGATCAGCCTTCGTCGGGCGCGGTCCTGGACCCACCAGGCGGAGCAGCCGAGGATGTCGGCGATCTCCTCGGGTCGGTAGAGGCGGGGCGCCGGTATTTCGTGACGGGGGCGTTCAGGCATGGGTCCTCGCCTCCCCCGTCAGGGCGCGGGCAGGGAAGGTGAAGGGTATGGCGGGGCGGCGCACGAGAGGTCCTCTTCTGGCGGGCGCGGGGAGCGGCAACTCCGTACGCCTGCCGGTGTGGTGCTCAGGGATGGGCGGTGCGGTGCTGGGGCGGTGCAGCAGAGCTATTCGGTCTCCTCGTCGGGGCGGGGTCGGGTGTGCTGCTGGTAGGGCTGGGGGAGGCCGGTGAGTTCTTCGGCGATGGCCAGGGAGGCGGCGGCTTCGGCTTCCTCGCGGACGTCGGGGTGCTGGTCGAGGTAGGCGTCAAGGGCGTCGCGGGCCTCGGTTGCGGCGAGGTTGGCCATGTGGGAGGCGCGGTAGGCGCGGCGGATGTCGTCGACCAGCTCCATGGCGCGGGTGTGGGCGGCGAGTCTGGGCGGGCCGACGAGGTTGGCCAGGGAGATCCCGAAGACCTCGGCGAAGCCCAGGGCGTCGTCGACGGTGACGCGTCTTTGGCGGTTCTCGATCCGCCAGACCGCTGAGGGGTTCATCTCGTAGCCGGCGGCGTTGAGGCGGTCGGAGACGGCGTTGGTGCTCCAGCCCCGGGCGTCGCGTTCGAGCTTGATCCTCACGGCGATGTTCTCCTCGCCGGCGAGCTGGTTGATGCTCGGGCCGGGCATGGGCGGGTCGTTGTCACCCACAACCAGCCTCCTTCCGTTCGTAGTGCACCGCTGCAATCCGCAGGGAGACTACGAGGATACACGCCGTCCTGCCGATTGCAAGTAGTTGCTGCGATCCGCAGAGGACTGCTATTGTCTTACCGTCCCCGCATCCTGCCCACCGACCCCAGACATGACGAAGCCCCCGGCGCTGACACGCCGGGGGCTGAAGCAGAACCCTCAAACGACCGCCCATCCCTGAACGACCATGACCGGCACACGGCCCCGGGGTTGCCGCCCCGAAGCCCGCCAGGAGAGGAACTTCTGTGCACCAGCGTACGGCCCCGCCCGCCGTGCCCGCATCCCCCCACCAGCGCCCCACCCCGACAGCGGGGTGGTGAACGATGGCCCGGATACGCACCATCAAGCCCGAAGCCTTCGCCTCGGAATCCCTCGCCCAGGTGTCCCTGTCCGCGGAGCGGACCTTCTTCGGCCTGCTCACCCAGGCCGACGACCACGGCCGCCTGCGCGACCAACCCGCCGTCATTGCCGGCCTGCTGTGGTCGCTGCGCCCCGACCACGGACCCCTCGGCGTCGAGGACGACCTCACCCAGCTCGCCACCGCCGACCTCATCTGCCGCTACGAAGGCCACGACGGCAAGCGCTACCTGCACATCGTCACCTGGCACCAGCACCAGAAGATCAACCGCCCCAGCGGCGTCCGCACACCCGCCTGCCCACGCCATGACACGACTGGCAGTGATGCCTCACGGCAGGCTCACCTCGTCCTCCCCGACTCCTCACTGAGCCCTCACGGAGAACTCACCGAGGACTCCCGCATCGTCCGCGAAGCCTCGGCGAATCGGGAAACCGCAGGTCAGGACACCTTCGATGAGCTTTCGCCGAGGACTCACGGAGGGCTCAGTGAGGAGTCGGTGAGCCCTCACGGTCCGGATCTAGGACCTAGGATCGTGGATCTAGGATCTGTTCCTTCGGGGCGCGCAAGCGCCCCCACACCCGATCCCACCGTTTCGGCCAAGGATCTGATCGGCGAGTACGTCGCCGCGTGCGCGCACCGCCCGCCGGAGAGGTTCCTCGGGCACCTCGGTCGCGAGGTCAACCACCTCCTGGCCGAGCACATCGCCCCGACCCACATCCGCACCGCGCTGGACCGCCTGCGCACCAAGGGGCTCAGCCCCAGCGTGCTGCCGAGCCTGGTCAACGAGGCCATGAACGCCACACCGTCGGCGACCAGCAACACGCGTCCGCCGCACCGCGCCTGGACCAACCCCGCCGACGTCGAGTCCGCCTACGGCGGTGACCTGTGACCACCACCGCCACCCGCGAACCCCGCGTAGCCGCAGGCGCGGTGAACCGCCTCGCCGCCATCCTCACCGCCCGCGGAATCGACCCACGCTCCGGCACATCAACTACCAAGCCTGAACCTGTGACCGCAGTGCAGCTCGCAGACGCCCGCATCCCGGCCCGCTACCGGAGCGCGCTCGCCGACCACCCGGCCATCACCGCCTGGGTCGACGAGATCGCCCGTACCGGGCGCCCCGGTCCCGCAGGAGCACCGGGCATCGGCGCCGGCCCGTCGCTGCTGATCGCCGGGCCGACCGGCACCGGCAAGACCCACCAGGCGTACGGCGCGATCCGAGCCTTGCTGACCGCCGGAGTCCGCCTGCGCTGGGAGGCCACCACCGCCGCCGACCTCTACGCCGCCCAACGCCCACAACACGGCAACGACCCCGAACGGCAACTCCAGGCACTGGCACGCTGCCCGCTGCTGCTCCTGGACGACCTCGGCGCCGCCAAGCAGTCCCCGTGGACGGAGGAGCTGACCTACCGCCTGGTCAACCACCGCTACAACCACCTGCTGCCAACCCTGGTCACCACCAACCTGCCCGTCGCCGACCTGCGCGAGGCCGTCGGAGACCGCGTCGCCTCCCGCCTCGCCGAGATGACCCACCGCGTCATCCTCACCGGCCACGACCGCAGACGGCACACCACCGCCGCGAAATAACGGGTGCGCGCGGCGGCCCTCACAGGACCGCCCACCCGCCTCTTCACCTGCTCACCTCCGCACTCGCCTTCCGCTGACGCCTGCCCATGCGCGGAAGATCCTGGAGACCCCGATGCCCAGCACCACCCCCGCAACCCACCAGGCCACCGCCTGGGACCGCGCCGCCATCACCCTGCTCGGCGCGGCCGGCTGCGCCCTGTCCTACGACGCCCTCCAGCAGATGGCCGTCGCCATCCACGTCCGCCAACCCCTGACCTACCTCTTCCCCACCGTCATCGACGGGTTCATCGCCTACGGGGTGCGCGCCCTCCTTGTCCTGCGCAACGCACCCTTCCGCGCCCGCCTCTACGTCTGGACCCTCTTCGCCACCGCCACCCTCGCCAGCGTCTGGTCCAACGCCCTCCACGCCATCCGCCTCAACCAACAAACCCACGGCCCCGGACTCCACCTCGACGACACCACCGTCGGCATCCTGTCCACCATCGCCCCACTCGCCCTCGCCGGAGCCGTCCACCTCCACATACTCATCACCCGCCAAACCACAACGGCCAACAGCCGCCCCGCATGGCCACGGACAGATGAGACGGAAGACGACATCCCTGAGCAGAAGTCGACGCCGACCAAACCCGTACTGAACTCGCCGGACGAGCCTGACCCACAGCACGGAAGGGAGTGCGAGCCTCAGCCTCCCTCCAACGGACCGGCCACGGTCCGCCGCATCGGCCGCCCGCCCAGCGCCGAACTCGACGAACTGATCGACCTGGTCCGCCCGATCTTCACCGCGCACGAAAACCCCACACGCGCCATGGTCCGCGACCACGTCCACGCCGCCGGACACACCCTCAGCGAGGACCGCCTCACCCACGTCATGACCATCCTCCGCCACAGGACAGACCCCCACTGACCGGAAGTCTCCGCAGGCCAACCGGCGGACCGGCCATGCCCGGTCCGCCCACCCGGTCAACGCCCAAACCGGCGGACCACCACCGCACGAAACGGAGCCCGACCCCGGTCTGCATGCCCCCACCGGGTCCTTCAGCCGCAGAACACCGGCCCCTTTCACGCGGTGAACGGTCGTCGTGTTCAGGCCGCGAACCCCCACCGGCGTTGTTCGCCCACGGAACAAGACCTCCGTTCAGCCCATGAACATGCACCTCGTTCAGCAACGGAACCTACCCGGCTGTGTCCTTGACAGCGACGCCCACCGCTGACGCCCCCACCCATCCCGTCCACCCCACACAGATTCGAGCCCACCCATGCCCTACCGCCACGAAACGCCAGCCCACCCGACACCGGACAGGCATCCCGCCGCCCACACCGTCATCAGCCCCGAACACACGAAAGCCGCCGAGAACACCGACACCACCAGCCCAGCCACCGGCGGAGCAAGGTATGGCGCTGGACCGTCCAAGGGCCGGTCCCACGCAGACTCCTCCGCCCCGGGGGTGGCGGAGGAGGGACTCCGGCGCCAGGAGGCACCAGAGCCAGAAGCCGTCGCTCCCGCCGTCGTCGGGCCGCTGGCCGAGACGGAGACGATGCGTGCCGCCGCCGAAGCCGCCGTCCACCGCGTCGCCCGCCGCCGCAAACGCGACGGCACCCAGCGCACGCACCGCGTCGACGTCCGCTACAGCCGCACCGAACACCACGCCATCAAAACGAAGGCCCGGCAGATGGAGATCGCCGGCGCCCACCTCGTCGGCGCAGTCGTCATGGCCTTCATCGAAGGCACCCAGCCCCTGCCCGGCCGCCGCACACCCACCGACGACCTCATCGACGAACTCGTCGCCCTCCGCGACCAGGTCGCCAAGATCGGCGGCAACGTCAACCAGATCGCCCACCGCCTCAACGCCGGCGGCGACCCCTACCCCGCCGACATCCCCCTCCTCGCCCAGGCCCAGCGCACCCTGGACACCGTCCGGGAAGCCATCGCCGGCATCGAAGCCGCCGCCCACAACACCACCCACCGCAAAGCGGCCCGATGATCGCGAAGATCACCCGCGGCAAGACCATCCGCCGCCTCCTCGGCTACCTCTACGGACCAGGCCGCGCCAACGAACACACCGACCCCCACCTCGTCGCCTCCTGGGACGGCTTCGCCCCAGACCCCGGCCGCGACCCCGACCCCAAAACCGCCAAGAAGCAACTGACCCAGGCCCTCGAACTACGCCTCAACCAAGCCCGCGGCAAAGACCAGGACGTATCCGCCCAGCCGGTGTGGCAGTGCTCGGTCCGCGCCGCCCCCGAAGACCCCATCCTCACCGACACCCAGTGGGCCGACATCGCCCGCCGCATCGTGACCGCCACCGGCATCGCACCCAACAACGACCCCGACGGCTGCCGATGGATCGCCGTCCGCCACGCCGACGACCACATCCACATCGCCGCCACCACCATCCGAGGCGACCTACGCACCGCCCGCCACTGGAACGACTACCTCCGCGCCGACCGCGAACTCGAAACCGTCGAACGCGACTACAAGCTCCGCATCGTCCCCCGTGGCGACCGCACAGCCGCCAAACGTCCCACCCGCGCCGAAACCGAGAAAGCCCGGCGCACCGGCCGCACCCGCACCCCGCGCGAGCAACTCCGTACGGACCGTCCGCACGATCGCCGCCGCCTCGACAACGCCCGAAGAGTTCTTCCACCTCCTGGCCGACAGCGGCGTGCAGGTCGAAATCCTCCGCTTCCCCTCCGGCGACATCCGCGGCTACAAGGTCGCCCTCAACGGCGACACCAATGGTGCGGGAGAGCCCGTCTGGTTCTCCGGCTCCACCCTCGCCCCCGACCTGTCCTACCCCCAGATCCGCTCCCGCCTGACCAGCACCGAACCTGCTCCGCCCGGACCGCGCCGACCCAACCCCTGGCACCAGGTAACCGCAGCCACCGAACGTATCCCCCACCACCTCGACCAAATCGACGACCCGGCATCACAGGCCCACATCGCCGCCCTCGCCGAAACCCTCGACATCCTCCCCTTCATCGCACCCAACGACATCCGCCCCCAACTCCAGCAGGCAGCGGCGGCGTTCGAACGGGCAAGCCGCTCCCGCATCCACGCCGACCACCAGCACGCCCGCGCCCTACGCAACGCCGTCCGCACCATGGCCCGGCAACCCACCACCGCCGACAGTGCCGGCATCACCATGCTTCTCGACGCGGCCGTCCTTGCCGTGATCGCAATCCGCCACTGGCACGCCGCCCGCCACCACAACCAGCAAGTCCAAGCCGCCCACCAAACCCTGGTCCACCTCCAAGCCGCCTACGAGCAAGCCGCAGCAGCTCCCCTCGCCGCTCTCACCAGCCGCACGCCGACCCAATCCACCCTCGCCCGCCACGCCCGGCAACTCCGGATAACCGTCCCCGACCACGCCGAACAGATCGTCGCCGACCCCGCCTGGCCAGCTCTCGCCACCACCCTCACCGACGCGGCAGCCGCCGGCCACGACCCCGCCCGCCTCCTGCGCCAAGCAGCCGACCAACGTGCCCTCACCGACGCCCGCTCCCCCGCCCAAGTCCTCGTCTGGCGCATCCACCGCCTCATCGACAAACCTGCGGGAACCGTGAACCCGGCCGCACCGATCAACGCGACAGCTCCCCAGATCGCCAGTCGGCAACGACGTCGGTGAGGCTGAATCGGCCTTCCCCAACTCGAAGCAACCCGCAACGGGAGCTGGTCACTCGCCTCCGCTGATCGCACAACGTCAGCGGCGGACGTATCCATGTAATCTTCCCGGGTATCCCCTGCAACAGGCGACGGCCGAGCGCGGGAACGTCGGCAGCAGAAAGATCGGTTTGGAGGACGGGTGGCAGTCCAGCGGATCTCGACCCGCAACGCCCGCTTCCAGCAGTGGGAGGCGCTGCTCGGCAACCGCAACAAGCGGCAGCGGAGCAGGGAGTTCCTGGTCCAGGGCGTGCGGCCGATCACCATGGCCGTGGAGCACGGCTGGCCCCTGCACGCGCTGTTGTACGACGCGAGCCGCCCGCTGTCGCGGTGGGCTGAGGAGCTGCTGCGCCGCACCGGTACCGACCGGGTCGCCATGGCTCCGGAACTGCTCGCTGAGCTGAGCGAGAAGGCGGACGGGGCCCCAGAAGTCCTGGCCGTGGTCGAGATGCCGCCGGACGACCTCGCCCGAATCAAAGTGCACGACGGCTTCCTCGGTCTGCTCTTCGACCGGCCGACGCAGCCAGGCAATATCGGGGCCATCGTGCGCTCCGCCGACGCCTTCGGCGCCGACGGCCTGATTGTCACCGGCCATGCCGCGGATGTGTACGACCCGAAGTCGGTGCGGGCGACGACGGGCTCCCTGTTCGCCGTGCCGGTGGTGCGTAGCCCGGCGCCCCGGGATGTCATGGAGTGGCTGGCGAAGGAGCGGACGGAGGGGCGGCCGGTGACGCTCGTCGGCACCGATGAGGACGGCGAGGCGGACGTCTCGGAGTTCGACCTCACCCAGCCTGTTCTGCTGCTCATCGGCAATGAGACGGCCGGTCTGAGCACTGCGTGGCGGGAGTTGTGCGACCACGTCATCAGCATCCCGATGACAGGTTCGGCCAGCTCTTTGAACGCCTCCAACGCCGCCTCGGTCGTACTCTACGAGGCCGCCCGCCAGCGGATCGCCGCAGGCAAACGCCCACGCTGACCCGAAGCCGCCACCCCAGGCCCGGGTCCGCGCAGGTGCCGTCCAGCTAGACCCAACCGCCGCCGCGCATCACCCGTACGTACTGGTGGACGTACTGCTCGGCAATGCTGCGGTGTCCCCATCGCTCCAACGCGGTGGACCGGAGTTCGTCGGCTGTCGGCAGGCGTTCCAGGATGCGCGCTGCTTCGCCCTTGGATGAGCAAAGCCCTGCCGGAAGTACGGCTCCTACCCCCGGCACGATCTCCGGCAGGCAGCCGTTGTCGCTCGCGATGACCGGGGTTCCGCTGGCCGCGGCTTCCGCCACCACCGTCGAACCGGGTTCACTCCATCCACCGCCGAAAGGGCCAGGCACGGACTGTGAGAGTACGAGGAGCGCCCGGGCGCCCGAGATCAGTTGGACGCGTTCAGCACCGCCGACCTCGCCGACGTATTCGACGGTGTCCGGAAAGCCCGCAAGCAGAGCGTCGAAGTAGTCCCTTTCCCAAGCAGGGCCGGCGACCCGCAGTGGGAGGCCGGCTTCAGCGGCGAACGCGGCGGCTTCTCGAACACCTTTGTGCCGCGAGACCCTGCCGATGAACAACAGGTAGTCCTCTTTCCGGCGCTGGAACTTGCAGTGCGCCGGGTTGACAGGGCCCCGGCAAAGTTGTTCTGTAGCCCTGTGACGTGGGGTTTTACGGATGGAAGAGGTGCGCGGGCGTGTTCCGGTCCGGTTGGGTGGAGGTTCCTCCTGACCGTCCGACCAGGGGATCACGCCCGCGCCATGTCATCGTCTCTCATCCCGCGCCCGTTCGCATGCCTGTTCCGGACCATGAGCTCCTGGTCGAGTGCTCGCGGGATACCTGATCCGCGCCGTCGACGCGGTGTGCGGCATCCGGTGGGCGCTCGATCGCCGTGGCGGTGTGC
Source organism: uncultured Actinomycetota bacterium (assembly GCA_963756705.1). Lineage (GTDB taxonomy): Bacteria > Actinomycetota > Actinomycetes > Streptomycetales > Streptomycetaceae > Actinacidiphila. Next base: position 1,527,906 of record CAVWOS010000016.1, read on the forward strand.
GCGGTGCTGGCCGGGGCACGGGGGTTCACCGCGATCGGGGAGTGGGCCCGGGAGGCCGGAAGTGCCGCGCTGCAACGGCTGGGCCTGGAGCGGGGCGGGGTGGATGAGTCAACGCTGCGGCGCCTGTTCGCCCGTCTTGACGCGGACCGCCTCGACGCGGCGCTGGGCGCCTGGGCACTGACCAGGACAGCACTCGTCGCGGGCCGCAGGGTGATCGCGATCGACGGCAAGACGCTCCGCGGCGCACGCGGTGGCGGTACTTCGGCCCCGCACCTCGTCGCCGCCCTCGCCCACGGTTCCGGGGCGGTGCTCGGCCAGGTCGCGGTGGGTGAGAAGAGCAACGAGATCCCTGCCGCCCGGGATCTGCTTCAACTCCTCGACCTGGACGGCGTGGTGGTCACGATGGACGCGTTGCACACCCAGCACGACACGGCGGACCTGGTGACCGGGTCCGGCGGTGACTACGTCCTGACCGTGAAGGCCAATCAGAAGTCGTTGTATGCGCAGCTCAAGGCGCTCCCCTGGGCTTCGATACCCTCCGTCACCAAGACGGTTCGGGGGCACGGACGTGCACCACCCGCACCATCAAGGCCGTCGACGTACCGGCATGGGTCGAGTTCAGCGGAGCCATGCAGGTCGCCCAGCTGCGGCGCACCGTCACCAGGAAGGGCCGGCGGACCGTCGAGATCGTCTACCTGATCACCAGCGCGGACGCCGCGACCGCACCGCCCGTGGTCCTGGCCGCATGGGTGCAGTCGCACTGGGAGATCGAAAATCGCCTGCACTGGGTCCGCGACGTTACCTTCGACGAGGACCGCTCCCAGATCCGCACCGGCAACGCACCCCGTGTCATGGCGGGCTTGCGCAACACCGCGATCACCCTGCTCCGCCTGGACGGACACCGCAACATCGCCGCCGCCCTACGGCATCACGCCCGCGACACCGACCGCCCCATCAACCTGCTCCTGGCAGCGTGATCAACTTTGCCGGGGCCTGGCCGGGTTGATGGGAAGGCGAATCACCGGCGCGGTCGACGACCCGGCCTGCCGTCGCTGCGCTTCCGACACGTAGACGCAGTTCGCCCTGATGGCCGGCGGCCCGGTGAGGTGGTGGGTTGAGACCAGGGGGAGAGAGGATTGTTCGGTGAGCATCGTCCCGTTGGAGTGGTCGTGGATGACGTCCACCGGGATTTCCGCGAGAGCTCGCGCAGCTTCTGCAGCGCTGGTGACCGCTAGCACGGTCAGGCCTGGACGAGGCTGGCTGCCGGGAGCTCCGAGCAGCACTACTTCGTGGCCCAGCTCGATCAGGCCGTCGATCAGATGGGACACGACCCATTGGATACCGCCGTAGCCTTGCGGCGGCACGGTGATCCACTGCGTCGGGTCCGCGCCGTAGCGGAACGGCGGGTTCAGCATCGCGATGCGCATCTACCGTCCCTCCCTCGCCCGAGCGTGCCGAACGGCCCGCAAGCACGCCTCGTGACACATGCCCAGGGCGACACTCACCGTGTAGAGCCCCGCGAGGGCACTTCCCGGGAGACCGCCCTCGCTGCCGCGGTTGCGACTCCATTCCTTGGCGAGTCCGCTCCAGGCGTCGTTACGCCGTACCTCGCTGCGCCCTTGCCAGAAGGCGCGTCGTAACAGGTAGGCCAGGGAAAGCCGCGACACCGGAATCAGGTGGCGCACCTGGGCATCGTGGATGGCTTCCGCAACCGCGCCCCGGGTGACCAACTCACGGACGAACGTGGTGTCCTCTGCCGAGGCGAGTGACGCGCCGACCCTGCCCAGGTTCTCGTCGAAGGAGACACCGAGAGGTCGCACCTGACCGAGGTCGACTCCGAAGCTGCCGCCCCAAATGGACGCGGGCCGTGTCAACGCTTCCTGAAATCTGACCCCTTGCGGGTCTCTGAAAATTGACCCCCCGAGGCTGGTTCAGTCCTGGTTTGCGCGGTTCTCCTTGGCGAGGAGTTCGCGTCGCTGGCGGGTGCGATACGAATCACCGGTCAGGGTGAGAACCTCGGCGTGGTGGACCAGGCGGTCAATCATCGCGGCGGCCACGACGTCGTCCGAGAACGTCTCTCCCCAGCGCCCGAAGGGCAAATTTGAGGTGACCATCACCGAGCCCTGTTCGTAGCGGGACGCGATAAGTTGGAAGAACAGGTTCGCGGCGTCCTGGTCGAATGGGATGTAGCCGACCTCATCGATAATGATCAGCTTGTAGCGGCGGATCTTCTTCAACTCGGCTTCCAGGCGGCCGGCCTGGTGTGCCTCGCTGAGACGGGAAATCCAGTTGCTGGCGGTGTCGAACAGGACCGAGTAGCCCGACTGGGCGGCCTTGACGCCGAGTCCGATCGCCAGGTGCGTTTTCCCAAGCCCTGGCGGACCGAGCAGAATTACGTTCTCCGCCTTCGCGACGAACGTGCCGGTCGCCAGGTGCGCGAGGACATCACGCCGCAGCGAGGGCAGGTGGTCGAGGTTGAAGTCCTCCAGAGTTTTGACCTGCGGGAAGTGAGCGGTGCGGATCCGCATCACCGATCCCTTCGATTCCCGGTCGGCGACTTGTCGTTGCAGCAGGGCGGCGAGGTATTCCTCGTGGGACCAGCTCTCGTCCCTCGCCTGGGCCGCGAGGTCTTCCCAGACGGCGCCCATCGTCGGCATCTTGAGTGCCCGCGTGAGATAGGCGATCATCGACGGGAGGCCGTCCTTGTGGCCCGAACTCTCCTTAATGACGGTGGTCATTCATTGCTCGCTTTCGTTGGTGTGGGGTCGAAATCGACACCAAAAAGGGCGTCGTAGTCAGGTAGGGCCCGCAGTGTGACGGCATGGCCGTCGGGGTGGTGCCGCATGGCGGCCTGGCGGCGTTGGCGGTCCAGGGCGAAGGCCTGGCGCATCCGGACGGCGGTGGCCGCGTGGGCGGGGTCGGTGACCACGGCCTGCTTGGCCCAGGACCGCTGGTGATGTGCGACGACCTGGCCCTCGCAGAACACCGTCACGATCTCCGGCGAGGCAGTCACGTCGACGAACCGGCCGATCGCCTGCGGGTCCACGGAGTAGTCGACGGTGTCGACGCGGACGTAGTAATCGCGCGCCAGACGAATCCGGTTGTGCAGTCCGATCGGCGGAACGACAGGAGGCAGCGGAAGCATCGAGAGATAGTCAGTCTCCAAAAGGTCGACCGGCCGACCCTGGATCGAGCGGACCGTGCGGGAGTTGGCTCGCAGCAGCCATTCCGCCAGCTGGCCGTTGAAATCCGCCGGGGAGGTGAACTGTCGGCCGGGCAGGAAAGACGTCTCCAGGAACTGGTTGTTCCGTTCGACCATTCCCTTGTATTCCGGATCCCGTGGCGGCGCGAGTTGAATCCGGGTAGCCAGTGTCCCGGCGAATGCCGCCGCCGGCGCGGTCACTCTGCCCGTGCCGCCGATCGCGGATTCCCGGTCCCAGACCAGCGTTCTGGTGACCCGCCCAATCGCGCTGATCAGAGACCACATGCCCGACAGGATGTCGCCACCCTGGCGTGTGGGAATCATCGCCGCGGACAAGTAACGAGAGAACCCCAGCGTCATGACGAGCACCGGCAGAATCCGCTCCTGCCCGGCAGCGACCGGTATCTTCGTCTCCGGAAACCACAGATCGCACTGCGTGATCTCGCCGGGCTCGTAGTGGACACGGTCCACCGGATCAATTCCCACGTATTCAGGCCGGAGTAGAGACAGTCGCTTCTTCAACGGGGACATCGAGTACGGCCAGTTGATCCGTTCTGCGATGACCGGGGCCGGCATCTTCGGCCATTCCTTCAACAAGGCCCGGATCTGTGGTTCGAAATCGTCGACCACCGAACCCCGCGGTTCCCGCTCGTATTTGGGTGGTCGGTCCGAGTTCAACGCGGCCCGAACTGTGTTCCGGGCCACCCCCAACCGCCGCGCGATCTCCTTGATAGGCACGCCCTCCGCCCGATGCAGACGACGTATCTCGGCCCAGTCCTCCACGTTTAGCACCCTCCATGATCAACAAGGGGGGTCAACTTTCGGAAGACTCCTGGGGGTCAGTCTTCAGGAACCGGCGACACGAAGGAGACACCGAGAGGTCGCACCTGACCGAGGTCGACTCCGAAGCTGCCGCCCCAAATGGACGCGGGCCGTGCGGGATCGTGGGACCCGAGGTAGTGGAGTTGGCCGGCGGTGAGGAACCAGGGACGAGGTCTCCCCTGGAAATCGGCGGTGATGCGGGTGCCGACGACGTGTGCTCCGGCGGCCAAGGCCCCACGCATCCGGTCCAGGGCTACGGCGCTGGGCGCGATGTCATCGTCCAGGAAGAGCAAGTACCGGGTGGGGGACGCCTTCATGGCCTCGTTACGGCTGAAGGCGAGTCCCCGGTTGCTCCCGTTGCAGATGACCCGGAGGGCAACTGCGGCGGCAGGCAGCGCCGGCAGCTTCTCAGCAGGCATGTCGGCGACGATCAGTAGGTGGTCGTCGACCGTCATGAACCCGGCTGTGCGGTCGACTGCGGCGGCGAGGTCGCCCGGACGGTTGCTGCAGATCGCGATCGTCACCGCGGGCCGTCCCGGAGCGTTCATGCGACACCTCCGCGAAGTGAGGGGAGGAAGTGTGCGATGTCCCTCAGTCCGGAGAGGGTCACGTATCCCGCCAGTTCTTCGCTGGTCGTCCGACGCTCGCGTCGCAGCGACCGGTAAACGGTCACCAGCTCCGGCACAACGCCGTCGGGGGCGGTCCAACCGTCGTCGACCGCGACGACGACAGCAGTGCAGCCCAAGGCCAGTGCGGGAGCCGCGTCGTGGTCCGGCCGGTCCCCGACGACCACCGTGTGTCCGGGTTCCCAGCCGAGCCGACGGAACGCCCACTGGAAGAGTCGAGGATCGGGCTTGGTGTATCCGGCGACGGAGTCGAGCGCGACGAGCCGCAGGTGTTTCTCCGCGCCGAGCGCACGCAGGGCGGCCAGGCACTCCGGCGGCTGATTAGCGACCACACACACGTCGTAGCTGCCGGCCAGGCCACCCAACGCGTCAAGTGCTCCCGGAACAGGCTGGACGAGGGAGTGCCAACGCTCCCGCACGCATTGCCAGCTGTGGGTTCCGTTCGGGGGAAAGAAGCTGGGCTGAGGCGAACCCGCCCGTCGGGGGCGGTAGAAGGACCTCATCCTCTGGAGGAAGTCCTCCATGGTGATCGCGGGGTCGGCGGCCTCCAGGCGGTCCAGAACGCCTTGCAGCCAGGCGAGTTCGAAGGGCTCGTCGTAGTAGAGGACACCGCCGACGTCGAGGGCGAAGGTGAGCGGCTTCACCGGTTGCCCGCCCGCTGGGACGCCCAGGTGAACCAGTCGGGCTGCTCCTTCTGGCCGACTTCGACCTTCAGCGCGGTCGAGGGGGTGACCGGTCCGATCCGGCGGGCCCAGGCGGCTGTCTTGTTCAGTCCCTCGGCAAGAGGAGTGTCCCGCCAGCCTCCCAATGTGCCGCGCGCCAGGCCGTTGTCCGTGTAAGCGGCGTGGACCTCGTCCCGGGACGGAAGGTGCAGGATCGGGTGATCCGGGGCGCCCATGGCGGTCCGGACGGCACGGGCCATCTCCAGCACGGTGGCGGGCTGGGACGAACCGACGTTGTAGACCCTGCCCCAGCATTCACGACGGTCTGCGGCGGCGAGAAACGTGCTGACGATGTCCGGGGCGTAGGTGAACGCGCGGCGCTGACTGCCGTCTCCGTACACGCTGATCGGCTCGCCCCGCATGATCTGGTTGAGGAAAATGGCGACGGCGTTGCGGAAGGGGTCGCCCATGTTCTGCCGCTCGCCGTAGACGTTGTGCATCCGCAGGGCGAAGAAGGGCAGGCCCTGCATCCGCATGGTGACGGCGAGTTCGCGCTCCACGGCGAGCTTGGCGTTGCCGTAGCTGTCGGCCGGCACCGGCTGCTGCTCTTCCCGCATGGGCACTTGCCCGTGGCCGTACACCGCCACTGATGAGGCGAATCCGAAGAACTTCACGTCGGCAGCGAGCGACTCGTTGATGAGGTTGATGCTCCCGAGCACGTTGACCGAGTAGTGTGGTGCTTCACCGCGTGACTGATGCCCTCAGCCGCGAAGGCAGCGAGGTGGAAGACCCCGTCGAACCGGTGAGAAGCGAAGACCTCGGCGACGGTGGTCCGGTCGGCGACAGAGCCGACGATCAGGGTGGCGTCGCTTGGGACGTTCTCCCGCCGTCCGCCGTCGAGGTTGTCCAGAATGACGACGCTGTCGCCCCGCGCGATGAGGGCGTAGACGAGATGGGAGCCGATGAATCCGGCTCCGCCGGTCACCAAGTGCGTGGGCATGCAAGATCTCCTGTCATGGTTGGGTGGCGTGGGTGCTGGGGGCAGGCAGAGGAGGTCAGGCCGTTGCGGCCTTCTCCAGAAGGGTGAAGTCCTCCCGCACACGCTGGACGATCAGCGGGAGCCGGGTGGTGAGTGCCTGTTGCATGCCGTGGACGTCCGTCTCGTGAACCAGCCGGTCGACCGTGGACGGGACCTGCGCGAAAGCGTGAATGTCGCTGTGGAAGTGCTCCACCGGTATGTGGGGGCCGTACGTCTCTGCGGGCACGCCGTTGAACTTCTGGGAGTGGCCGATGGCCACGGCCGGTACACCGCTGGACAGCGCACCGATGGCCGCGTGCAGTCGCTCGGCGATGGCCAGCTCGGCGCCGGCGAAGATTCCCTTGTAGTCCATGGCGCCGAGTGCTCCCGGCACGGCCATGACCTGCGGCAGGCCGCAGTCGGCAGCGATCCGGGTGGCCAGGATCCGGTCGTCGTTGTGGGCACGGGAGTCGTGGCAGTGCGGCACCAGCAGGATCGGGACCCGCCACTTCTTCGCCAGCCCGCGGACCAGGCGGAGGAGCGCAGCCACGTGGTCCTCTTCCCGTATGGCGCTGAATCGTGTGATCCCCTGGCTGGGCGCGACGCACACGTACCGTTCCCCGGTCCGGAGGCCGAGCCGCGCCCGAATCGCCGCGGTCCGCTCGGCGAGCGCTTGGGGGAGGAGAAAGGCGGGGTCCGAGGAGAGCCGAACCCGCTCAGCCGGTAAGCCGAGTTGGTCGACGACGTACTGTCGAGTCACGTTCTCGCGCATGGTCAGCAGACGGCACCGAGAGGCGACGGCCGCCCACGCCGCGGCCTCATCGGGGTCGGCGAACGGGCCGACCGACTGCCCCAGCATGGCCGTGGGCACACCGTTCCGCTGCGCGGCGGTGAGAACGCGCAGGTAGGGCGTGGACACGCCGTAATCGGAGGTGTGGAGGTCACCCCCTGTCCCGATGACGAGATCGGCCTCGCCGACCAGCTGAGTCTGCCGCACTGCCAGGGATTCCGGGGATTCCGTCGGCCGGAAGGTCTGCCAGGAGCGGGAGACCACGAAGGGGTCCGCGACGCACTCCAGATCCAGCCCTGACAGGGCCTCGGTGTCCGGCCCGGGGGTCTGGGTGAGGACCGTGACCCGGCGACGTAACCCCGGCGAGTTCAACCGGTCGTTGCAACACCGGGCTGCTGTAGTGAGCGTAGCTGTTCCTCGAAGACTTCGGCCGGGGTCTTCCAGCCGAGGATCTTGCGGGGTCGGTTGTTGATAGCCAGGGCGACGGCCTCGAGATCCTCGGCGGACCACCGGGACAGGTCGGTGCCCTTCGGGAAGTACTGACGCAGCAGCCCGTTCGTGTTCTCGTTCGTGGGTCGCTGCCAGGGCGAGTGCGGATCGGCGAAAAACACCTTCGTCCCGGTCTCGAGCGCGAACTGGGCATGCCCGGAGAGTTCCTTCCCGCGGTCCCAGGTCAGTGTCTTGCGGAGCTGCTCGGGTAGCTTCGTCATGGACACCGTCAGGGCAGTGTTCATCGCGACGGCGCCGTAACCGCCCAACGGCGGGCCGTTCTTCACGGGCGGCACCTCGCCCCAGCCCTCCATCCTCGGCAGATGCACCAGGAGGGTGGATCGGCTGCTGCGCTCGACGAGCGTGCCGATCGCGGACCGGCCCGTCCCGATGATCAGATCGCCTTCCCAATGCCCCGGGACCGCGCGGTCCGCGGCCTCTGCAGGACGTTGACTGAGGACGACATCCGCGGTGACATGCCCTTGCGGCTTGTTCCGTGACCTCGACCGAGGCTCTCGAAGCGCCCGCCCGGTGCGCAGGCAGGCGACCAGCTCACGCTTGAGCGCACCACGGCCCTCGATGAACAGCGACTGGTAGATCGCCTCGTGGCTGATGCGCATGGACTCATCCTCGGGGAAGTCGGCCTTCAACCGGTGCGAGATCTGTTCCGGGCTCCATGCTGTCGCCCACCGCCTGTCTTGCCGGTGCGGCTTGTTCAGCCCCTTCCACGGAGGCGTCTGCGGTCCCGCGACGACCGTCCCGTCAGGCCGGTGAACGATCCCCGACAACCTCTCCTGAACGTACTCACGCAACCGGTCGTTGCCCAGGAGCTTCGCGCTCTTCGGGCGCTTGGCCGCCTGCTGAGCCTTCCACTGGGCGACCGTCGCGCGGTACTCCTGCTTGCCGCCGCGCGTGGCGGCGTTGCGGCGCAGTTCGCGAGAGATTGTCCCGGGGTCACGCCCCAGGGCGCGGGCGATCTCGCGCACGCCCTTGCTCATCGCCATGAGGATCGCAATCTCCTCGCGCTCCTCGAACGTGAGGTACCGGCCCGAGGGCTCGGCCAACGAGATCGGAGGCATGCCGCCAGCGTGACGAAACCACCTCGCACCCACCGGCCACGACACGCCGACCGCCAACGACGCCTCCACCGTCGTGACCCCCGTGGCGATCAGTCGCCAGAACTGGCGCTGCACGACCCGAGACGGATCAGGCCGCCCCGGCGAACGCATCGCCGGCCGCAACGCACGGTCAGCGCGCCACTGCCGACGCCGCCCCTCCGGAACATCGCTGGTCTTCAAACTCCAGTCCGCCGTGGCCACGTCGCACACCTCCGAGATCAGGGTGTTGCGACGACCGGTTGAATCCGCCCCCCAAACGCTGATCTGAGTGGCGATGGAACGGACGAGGGCTTCGACGCCACGGCTCTCGCAGCTCGTGACACCGGAAATGATGATCCGACGCATTGATGCCTTCCGATCGCTACTGGGCGAACCTCACGAGTTCGGCCAGCACACGCGTGTAGTTGAACCGTTGGTGGAGGCGGTGCTGAATGGCGGCGAGGCCGCGGCGGTACGCCTCAGGTGCCCGCAGCATCCGCGCGAGTGTGTCGCCGGGGTCGCCACCGAGGAGGAACGGCGTGGCTTCGTCCCCGTAGAGCGCCATCGCGTACGTGAGCTCAGGGGGCAGAACCGGCAGGCTGCCCGAGGCGGGGGTCTCGAACATGCGCGGAGTGAGGAGACCGATCCGTGCCAGCAGCGGGCGGGCGAGCACCGGCGTGATGGCGGAGTCCGCCATCCGCTGGACCACCTGTCCGAACGGGACGGGCGGAAGGACCTCGACACCGTGCTTCTCCAGCCAGCCGGGGCGGTTGGCGGTAGCGACCGGGTGCCGCGGATGCGGCTCCCCGGCCCACCAGCGGCCGCAGACCCTGATCCGCTTGATCTCCGGACGTGCTTCCTCCGCCGCCCGCACCAGCCGGGCGAACGAGTCCCAGCGCCACCAGTTGGCTCCGACGTACTGGAGCTCGTAGGGAAGGCGGTCAGACCCGGGCTGGTCGCTGCCGCGCCGGTGGATCGGCGGCATGCCGAAGTAGCTGAAGAACTCCGCCCCCTCAGGCAGACTGCTTCCGATCCGCGGCTGGAGAATGACATCGCTCAGACCGGCGTAGAGCTCATGCCAGGAGTCGAGTGAATACGGAGCGGCGTTGTCGTCCGCCCCCGCCTGGACGTGCGGCCCCCAGTGACCGTCCGGATCGATCACGAATCTGCGATGGCGCGGAACGTCCTCGCACAGCTCGCGCTGTCGTGCCGAGAGGAACTGAGCCCCCTCGAAGACCAGAACCAGGTGGGTGGCCCAGCCGACGTCGTCGACGAGCGGCAGGTGCTCATCGACCGCTCCGTCGAGCCGCGACAGCTGGGTGGAGACGCCTACCTCGCACCCCGCCGCCGAAGCGGCACGGGCGTACTCGGCGATCATGTGGCTGGAGCCGGCGTTCCAGTGGAATACCCCCGCGAACAGGAACCGGAGCCGGGCCGTCATCGCCCGACCGCCGCTCTCCCGGCACGTGCGCACGACTGCGCTCTGAGCCGTCGATGGGCGCGGCGTCGGCCCAGGATCACCGGAACGCGGCGGAGCAGCCAGCCTGCGGCTGCCGTGGTCTCCACGACCCCACGCAGTGGCGTCGTCCGCCCTCCGACGCTGCGTCCGCGCAGGTCGTCCCTCAGCCATCTCCCCGTGAGCCGGGCGATGGCCAGTGGGCGCCACTCGATATCGGTCAGCAGGTAGTAGTAGCGGTTGCGCCGCATGTGGATCCGGCGGTAGGAACTGCCGGTCGTGCCACCGCCACCGAAGTGCTGAATGCCGGCGTCGAGCAGGAGTGCGACCCGCCAGCCGGCCCAGCGGGTGCGTCGGCACAGGTCCGTCTCCTCGTAGTAGGTGTGGAACACCTCGTCGAACAGGCCGACCGACCGCAGCACCTCCGCGCGGACGAAGAAGGCCGCGCCCTGCACGTACGCGTGCTCCAGGGTGTTGGGCGCGCGGCCTTCCGAGGAACCGGCCGGTGAGGGGTGGGTGGGCCAGTCGCCCGCGAAGGCGTGCTGCTCGCCCCAGCGCAGTGCGGTCTTCGACCAGTCGTTGTGGACGCCCAGCGTCACGCACGGGGACGCGTCGTCGTACTGGTATTGCATGGGACCGATGACGCCGTAGTCCGGCCAGGCGTCCATGAAACGGGTCAACTGCCCGATCAGGGCCGGAGGCGTTCTGGTGTCCGGGTTGACGAGGAAGACGTGCTCGGCGCCTTCGGCGAGGGCTGCGGCCATGCCGACGTTGTTGGCCCGGGCGAATCCTAGGTTGCCGGGGTTCTCGACTACCTTGACCTGGGGGAAGCGTTCCTGGACGAATGCAGAGCTGCCGTCGTGGGATGCGTTGTCGACGTACCAGACCGTCAGTTCGATGCCGGACATGTCGCTGTCCAGCAGGGACGCAAGGCAGGACTCCAGCCAGCGGTGCTCGTTCGTCCCGACAGTGACGGTCGCCACCCGGACCGATCGGCCGGCGTCGTGACGCTTCACGGCAACTCCAGTTCCGCAGGCGCGAATTCGACGACGACGCTGCGGCGCATGCGCGGGGAGGTATTTCGTCGTGAGGCATGCGCGACGCGCACGTCATGAACGGACACGTCGCCGGCCGCAAGGGACAGCGTGTGGGCCGGTCCCCTCGCCGCGACGGCATCCACGTCGGCGTCGTCGGGCAGCAGGTGCGACGCCGGCACGAACTCCAGACAGCCGTTGCCGGGGTCGGAATCGTCCAGGAAGACGCTCAGGTTGCACATGGTGCGGGCGGGCACGTCCGTTCGGTCCCTGTGCCATGGCACGGCGGCGGCCACTCCGGGGAGTTTGACGATCATGGCGCAGGCGGTGGCTCGTGCAGGCTTTCCGAGTACGCGCTCGGCCTGAGTTCCGCAGAAATCTGAGCCGATAGGTCAACGGCACCAACAAACACGCAGGTCAACGAGGTCGCGACTGGGGCAACAGCCGAAATCACCTAGGGCAACGCCTGGCACTCAGCAGTGCCCTTGACCTGTGCTGATGGTGTTAGCCTCTAGGTCATGTACTTGCGCACCGTGACCCGGAAGAACAAGAACGGGTCGAGCGTGCGGTACCTGCAGCTGGCCCACAACGAGTGGGACCCGGCAGCCCAGGTCTCCCGCCGCACCGTGCTCTACAACTTCGGCCGCGAGGACCAGGTCGACCGCGACGCGATCGCCCGCCTGATCGCCTCGCTGTCCCAAGTCCTCGCCCCCGGCCAGGCGATGGCCGCCACAGCCCCACCGGAGCTGACCTTCACCGAGTCCCGGCCGCTCGGCGGGACCCACGCCCTCGACGGCCTGTGGCGTCGCCTGGGAATCGACGCCATTATCCGGAAACTGATCAAGGACCCGCGCAGTCGCGAGCGGACCGAGCGGACCTTGTTCGCGCTGGTCGCCAACCGGGCACTGAAGCCGTCCAGCAAGCTGGCCGCCTCCCACTGGGTCAACGACGACGTCGCCATCGCGGGTCTGCCCGAGGTCGACGACGACGCCTGCTACCGGGCTATGGACCGGCTGCTGACCATGGAGAGCAAGCTCGCCGAGCAGGTCTACTGGGCGGTCGCCGACCTGCTCAACCTCGAAGTCGACCTGCTGTTCTTCGACACCACCTCCACCTACTTCGAGACCGGCCAGGCCGACGAGCCGCTCGCCCGCAATGAGTACGGACGGTGCCTGCCGCAGCCCGATCCGTCGGCCACCGGTGACGCGTCTGCCGACGGCGAAGACCCTGCCCACCTGAGGGGATTCCGCGCCTTCGGCAAGAGCAAGGACCACCGCGACGACCTGCCGCAGGTCATCATCGGCATGGCCGTCACCCGCACCGGAATCCCGATCAGGGTCTGGTCCTGGCCCGGGGCCACCAGCGACAGCGCGCTGATCCGCCAGGTCAAGGACGAGCTGAAGGAGTGGACTCTGGGCCGGGTGGTCTGGGTCGCCGACCGCGGCTTCACCTCCGCCGCCAACCGCCGCTACCTGCAACGCGCCGGCGGCCACTACATCCTCGGCGAGAAGCTCCGCACCGACTCGCCCGAGGTCAAGGCCGCGCTCGGCCGCCAGGGCCGCTACAAGACCCTGGCCGACAACATGCGCATCAAGGAGGTCAAGGTCGCCGACGCCGACGACCGCTTCGTCATCTGCCACAACCCCGACCAGGCCAAGCGCGATGCCGCCACCCGCGAGCAGTTGATCGCCCAACTCGCCGACGTCATCGACGGATCCGACAAGCTGTCCCGCACCAAGCGCGCCGAGTTGCGCGGCAGGCTGTCGACGAAACCCGGCCTGAATCGCTACCTGCGCGTCACCCCCGGCGGGCTGCTGCGGATCGACCGGAGCGTGGCCAAGGCCGAGGAGAACCTGGACGGCAAGTACCTTCTGCGCTCCTCGGACCCGAAACTGTCCGCCGAGGACATCACACTCGGCTACAAGCAGCTCCTGGAAGTCGAGCGCGGCTGGCGGGACATGAAATCGATCATCGATCTGCGGCCCGTCTACCACCGCCTCGAAGACCGGATACGAGCCCATGTGCTGCTGTGCTGGCTGGCCCTGCTGCTGATCCGCATCATCGAGACGACTTGTGACGACACCTGGTCCAATCTGCGACTCCAGCTGGAGCGGCTGCACATAGGCACGTTCACAGGCCCGGCCGGGACCTTCCGCCAGCGCACCGAGGTCACCAAGGCCCAGCAGACGATCCTGACAGCGCTCCAGGTCCCTGCCCCGCCCCGGATCCTCGAAGCCGCCCCACCGGCCTGACCAGGCACAACGCGACCGCCTAGGCACACGCCCCGGCGGCGCTGCAGCATGCGTTTGCACAGGTCAACCCACAGATTCGCGACCTAGGCCGCGAAGAGTTCTGCGGAACTCAGGCTCGGCCAGGAAATGCAACGGGCTGCCCTCGGCATGCAGCGCGGCCAACGCCGGGGCTCCCTGGCGTTCCAGGTTGTGGATCCGGTACAGGACGGGGCTATGGGTTCCGGCGCGGGTGAAGTGCCAGTAGTCCTCCGATCGGAAGCCCCCCTCCGTGAATCGCAGGACCAACTGGTCGGCCTCCGTACGCAGGTGTTGAAGGGCCGCACCACGGAAGGTCTCAAGGAGTAGGCCGTAGCCCAGCGAGAGGAACCCTGGCGGGTACTCCGGCGACTCCGCGCCGAACGCGGTGACGGTGGTCATGCGTGCCCCCTTGCGGCAGCCCCCCGCGTCATGTCCGCGAACCACCCGACGGTCTCCCGGAGACCCGTTTCCAGGTCGGTGACGGGCCGCCAGCCGAATTCCGCGTGTGCGAGGGAGATGTCGGGCCTGCGGCGCTCGGGGTCGTCGGTCGGCCGGTCGATGAACTCGATGCGCACGTCTTCCGTCCCGCACAGCGACCACACGCAGCGGGCGAGTTCCAGCACGGAGAGTTCGGCAGGGTTCCCGAGGTTGACCGGCCCGGCGTGACCACTGGCTGCGACGGCGAGGATGCCGAGGACCGTGTCCCGGACGAAGCACAGCGAGCGGGTCTGTAAACCGTCCCCGCTGACAGTGATGGGTTCGCCGCGTAGGGCTTGGTGAACGAAGGTGGGCACCGCCCGCCCGTCGTCGGCGCGCATACGGGGCCCGTACGTGTTGAAGATCCGGACGATCGCCGTGTCGACGCCGTATTCACGCCGGTACGCCATGGTCGCTGCCTCGGCGAACCTCTTCGCCTCGTCGTACACACTTCGCGGCCCGACCGGGTTGACGTTCCCCCAGTAGGACTCGGGTTGGGGGTGCAGCAGCGGATCTCCGTACACCTCGGAGGTCGAGGCAAGGATGAAGCGGGCGCCCTTCTCGCGGGCCAGATCCAAGGACCGGAGAGTGCCGAGGGAGCCGGCTTCCAGCGTCTGAACCGGCAGGCGCAGGTAGTCGGGGGGCGAGGCGGGGGAAGCGAGGTGGAGGACCAGGTCGACCTCGCCGGCGACCCCGATCGGCTCGGTGACGTCGTGTACCAGCAGGTCGAAACGGCTGTGTTTGCGGAGGTGGGCGACGTTCTCCATGACTCCGGTGCTGAAGTTGTCGACGCACACCACTGCGGTGCCCTGGTCCAGCAGGAGGTCGCACAGGTGCGAGCCGACGAAGCCGGCGCCTCCGGTGATGACGGCTCCGCCGAAGGGGGCCTTCAGGCGGCCGGATTGGAGGGCACGTAAGGGTTGAGCCATAGCACTTCCTTCTTCTCAAAGGGTGAGCGTTGGCGTGGTTCGGCCGCGCGACAGGGCAACCAGATGCGCAGGTGTGAGCCCGTGCGGTTGAGTTGGGGGCTACAGCGCGGGGATGAAGCCCCACACGGCCTTGCCGCCAGGGAGTGGTGTCCAGCCCCAGGTCCGGGTGATTCCCTCGACGAGGAGAAGACCGCGGCCGTCCTCCGAGGAGGGATCATGAGCCGGTTTCCGGGGAGTGCCGCCGGCCTGGTCGACAACCTCGACGGCGACATCGCTGCCCGCGATCCATGCCCCGATCTGCACCGCCCCGGAGTTGCCCATGGCAGCAACGGCGTTGGCGACGAGTTCGGCAACAACGAGGTCGACGTCGTCGACGACTCTGTTGTTCAACTGCCCCTCGAAGCAGTCAAGCACGAGATGACGTGCGACGTGTGCGGAGCGGGGCTCCGCGGCCAAGGCGCAGCGCAACCCGGGAGCGGGCATGGGCTGGCCGGCGGTGGTCATCAAGGTCATCGCGTGGCTCTCGCCACGCGTGGTCCCCTGGGCCAGCACGGTGCCACCTTCCTTTGGCGTCCGCCGCGTGGTTTGACGTAGTCAGCGGCGGCCGGCGGGACGGTGCCCGCCGGTTCCATGAGCGTGCACTCTGCCCGCCGGGCTGAGGGATGTCCGCGTGCCGCACCCGCGCCGAAGTCCTGCCGCACGGTCACGGCCGAGCGGATGCGGGGCCGACCCGCCCCGTGCCGGGCACACCGTCGTACCCGCGCCGAACCCCTGCTGAACCCGGATCCGTTCGCCTCTGTTGAGGAGGATCTACGCTGTTACCGTCGGCGTCAGCGGTCGAGGGGGCATCGGTGGGAACCGTTCAGCACTGGACCGGACGCGAAGCCAAGGCATTACGCACCGCACTGCGGATGAGCGTCCGGAGCTTTGCCGCCTACCTCGGTGTCAGTGACCGCACGGTGTCGAAGTGGGAGGCCGGCGGCAATCGGATCGCTCCGCTGCAGGACTCGCAAGCGCTTCTCGACACCGCATACGTCCAGGCAGACGCGGACGTACGGAGCCGGTTCCACACGGCACTCGGCACACCCGAGTCGGCTGGGGAACGCGCACCGGACCGTCGCGCGCTCGTACCAGCCACGGAGCCCGGTTTGGTTGACAGGACCGACGAACTCGACGCCATCGTCGCCATGCTGGAGGAGGCGGACGCGGCGCAAGGCATCGGCACGGTCGCCATCTGCGGCCCTGGCGGCTTCGGGAAGACCACGCTTGCCACTCAGATCGGTCACGCACCACGGGTCCGGCACCTCTTTCCGGAGATCCTCTGGGTGGAGACCGGGGAGACCTGCTCTCCCGCTCGCTTGGTCGAACTGGTCGCGGACCTGTGCGTGCACCTCGGCGAGCCGCGCCCCGCGTTCACCGAGCCGGAGCAGGCCGGGTTCCATCTGGCCCATGTGCTGGGCGACCGCCGGCTCCTGCTCGTCGTCGACAACGTCTGGTCGGCCGCCGATCTCGCCCCCTTCCTCCTCGGCGGCGAGAACTGCGTGCGTGTGGTCACCACGCGGAACCTGCGCACCTGCCCCATGGGGTCCCGGATCCTCCGCGTCGGCCCCATGACGGCTGCGGAGACGGCCGAGTTGCTCGCCCGGAACGTTCCCGGCCTCGCACAACAGGACACGGAGGCCCTCGCCCGGATGTGCGGCGGCTGGCCACTGCTCGCCTCGGTCATCGGGGCGAACGTCTCCCAGGACATCTCATCCGGGGCTCCGGCCGTACGGGCAGCCTCCGAGACAGGCGCCGCGCTGCGCGACTACGGACCGCAGGTCTTCGACGTTTGGGACACCGACCAGCGCCGCAGCGCCATCGGCCACGCCATCACGTCCAGCCTGCACAGCCTGGACAAGAGCGTCTCGATCAACGGCGCCTCCGGGCTTCGGGAGCGCTACCTCTCTCTCGCCGTCTTTCCGCCCGCGGTCCCCATCCCCCTGCAGGTGCTGACACGCTGGTGGGGAGGCGCGAACAGTTGGACGGCGATGGCCGTGCGACAGTTCTGCAGGATCCTGGCGGATCGCTCGTTGATCAGCGCCTACCTGGCCGACCGTGACGCGGTCATGCTGCACGACGTCTTCCGGGCCTATCTGCGCAGCTCAATCGATGGACAGTGGGCTGATCTGCACCGGTCCCTGATCGATGCCTACCGGCCCCCGGGGCGCACAGACTGGCGCACGCTCGACGCCGCTCACGTCTACATGTGGCGGCACCTGCCGTACCACCTCCACGAGGCCGGACTGGACGACGAGCTCACACAACTGCTCGCCGACCCGGCCTTCGTGGTCGCCAAGGTGTTGCGTGTCGGCCACCAGCCGCTCAGCGACGACGAGGCAGTGCTGAATCGCATTGCCCAGCTCCCCGGCGCCTCATCCAGCAGCGAACTCAGCCGAGCCCTCACCATGGCCAGGTCGGGGTACCTCCTTCACGGCCTGACCTCGGACGCGGATCTGAGCGGGACGCTGTCGGTGGCCCTGGAACGTGCCCATCCCGGTGCCGGTGCACCGTCCCGGCCGACTGGCGCGCTCCTCGGCGTCGGCTGGGCGCGCGATACCGCCGAAGCGCCGACCGAAGGCCACGTAGGCGCGGTCACAAGCGTCGCCACTGCCGCTCACCTGGTCAGCTCAGGCGGGGAAGACGGTGTCGTACGCCTTTGGGACGCAGCCGGACACACCCTGCTGTACACCTTGCGCGGACACACGGGGTGGGTGTTCACCACCGCGCTCTCAGCCGACGCCCGGCTGCTTGCCTCAGCGGGCGACGACGGTGCGATCCGGCTGTGGGACGCGCGGACCGGTGTGCCGACCGCTGTGCTTCCCGGCCATCAGCGCCGTGTCCGCTCCGTCGTGTTCGCCCGCGGTGGCGAGTTGCTCGTCTCCGGCGCGGAGGACGGCCGCATCCACGTATGGGACACCGCTCAGGGCACGCTGCTGCGCAGCATGAAGACCGGGGGCACCCAGCTGTGGTCCGTCACGGTGGACGACGAAAACCGGTACGTCGTGGCGGCCGGCGAGGACGAGTTCATCCGACTCTTCGCCTTCGACAGCGGCGAACTGCTTGACGAGCAGGCCGGGCACCGCGACTGGGTGCGGTCAGTGGCGTTCGCCAGGGACGGACACCTGCTGGCTTCCGGATCCGGCGACCGATCCGTCGCCGTCTGGTCCGTGAGGGACGGCAAGCTTGCCTTGGTCCGTCGGCACACCGACCTGACTGACCGGGTCCGTTCGGTGTCATTCACGGACGCGGACACCATCCTTGCCGCCACCGAGCAGCCCGAGCTCGTCCTCCTGACGCCGGACGGAGCGAGTGCCTCAACGCGACTTCCGCGCGGTGTCGACTGGGTGAGGTCTACCGCCATTGCCGACCGGCAGAACGCTGTCGTGGCCGGTTGTGAGGACGGCGCCGTCCGGCTGTGGTCGCTCACCGGCTCCGACCGAAGACCACCCGAACTGCTCGCGGCTGGAAGCAACACCGTCTGGTCGGTGCAGTTCGCCCGCAACGGCTCTCTCATCCTTGCCGGCGACGGCACCGGAACCATCAACCTTCACTCGCCCGAGACCGGCGAGAAAGTCAACGCCCTGGCCGCAGGAGCCGGCCGGGTGTGGTCCCTAGCCACCGGAGGCGACTGGGCAGCGGCTGCCTGTGGAGACGGAGCGGTCCGCCTCTGGTCCGTCGGCGGCGAACTGCCGCCACGGATGCTGAACAGCGAAGCACACCGCACCTGGTGTGTGGGATTGCCTGCTTCCGGCGACCTCCTGGCGGCCACTACGGGCGACGGGTCGATCCGCTGTTGGAGCCTCCCCGGGGAAGAAGTGCTGTGGGAGCAGGACGCCCGCGTCGGACGCCTACCTGAGTTCCGCAGAACTCTTCGCGGCCTAGGTCGCGAATCTGTGGGTTGACCTGTGCAAACGCATGCTGCAGCGCCGCCGGGGCGTGTGCCTAGGCGGTCGCGTTGTGCCTGGTCAGGCCGGTGGGGCGGCTTCGAGGATCCGGGGCGGGGCAGGGACCTGGAGCGCTGTCAGGATCGTCTGCTGGGCCTTGGTGACCTCGGTGCGCTGGCGGAAGGTCCCGGCCGGGCCTGTGAACGTGCCTATGTGCAGCCGCTCCAGCTGGAGTCGCAGATTGGACCAGGTGTCGTCACAAGTCGTCTCGATGATGCGGATCAGCAGCAGGGCCAGCCAGCACAGCAGCACATGGGCTCGTATCCGGTCTTCGAGGCGGTGGTAGACGGGCCGCAGATCGATGATCGATTTCATGTCCCGCCAGCCGCGCTCGACTTCCAGGAGCTGCTTGTAGCCGAGTGTGATGTCCTCGGCGGACAGTTTCGGGTCCGAGGAGCGCAGAAGGTACTTGCCGTCCAGGTTCTCCTCGGCCTTGGCCACGCTCCGGTCGATCCGCAGCAGCCCGCCGGGGGTGACGCGCAGGTAGCGATTCAGGCCGGGTTTCGTCGACAGCCTGCCGCGCAACTCGGCGCGCTTGGTGCGGGACAGCTTGTCGGATCCGTCGATGACGTCGGCGAGTTGGGCGATCAACTGCTCGCGGGTGGCGGCATCGCGCTTGGCCTGGTCGGGGTTGTGGCAGATGACGAAGCGGTCGTCGGCGTCGGCGACCTTGACCTCCTTGATGCGCATGTTGTCGGCCAGGGTCTTGTAGCGGCCCTGGCGGCCGAGCGCGGCCTTGACCTCGGGCGAGTCGGTGCGGAGCTTCTCGCCGAGGATGTAGTGGCCGCCGGCGCGTTGCAGGTAGCGGCGGTTGGCGGCGGAGGTGAAGCCGCGGTCGGCGACCCAGACCACCCGGCCCAGAGTCCACTCCTTCAGCTCGTCCTTGACCTGGCGGATCAGCGCGCTGTCGCTGGTGGCCCCGGGCCAGGACCAGACCCTGATCGGGATTCCGGTGCGGGTGACGGCCATGCCGATGATGACCTGCGGCAGGTCGTCGCGGTGGTCCTTGCTCTTGCCGAAGGCGCGGAATCCCCTCAGGTGGGCAGGGTCTTCGCCGTCGGCAGACGCGTCACCGGTGGCCGACGGATCGGGCTGCGGCAGGCACCGTCCGTACTCATTGCGGGCGAGCGGCTCGTCGGCCTGGCCGGTCTCGAAGTAGGTGGAGGTGGTGTCGAAGAACAGCAGGTCGACTTCGAGGTTGAGCAGGTCGGCGACCGCCCAGTAGACCTGCTCGGCGAGCTTGCTCTCCATGGTCAGCAGCCGGTCCATAGCCCGGTAGCAGGCGTCGTCGTCGACCTCGGGCAGACCCGCGATGGCGACGTCGTCGTTGACCCAGTGGGAGGCGGCCAGCTTGCTGGACGGCTTCAGTGCCCGGTTGGCGACCAGCGCGAACAAGGTCCGCTCGGTCCGCTCGCGACTGCGCGGGTCCTTGATCAGTTTCCGGATAATGGCGTCGATTCCCAGGCGACGCCACAGGCCGTCGAGGGCGTGGGTCCCGCCGAGCGGCCGGGACTCGGTGAAGGTCAGCTCCGGTGGGGCTGTGGCGGCCATCGCCTGGCCGGGGGCGAGGACTTGGGACAGCGAGGCGATCAGGCGGGCGATCGCGTCGCGGTCGACCTGGTCCTCGCGGCCGAAGTTGTAGAGCACGGTGCGGCGGGAGACCTGGGCTGCCGGGTCCCACTCGTTGTGGGCCAGCTGCAGGTACCGCACGCTCGACCCGTTCTTGTTCTTCCGGGTCACGGTGCGCAAGTACATGACCTAGAGGCTAACACCATCAGCACAGGTCAAGGGCACTGCTGAGTGCCAGGCGTTGCCCTAGGTGATTTCGGCTGTTGCCCCAGTCGCGACCTCGTTGACCTGCGTGTTTGTTGGTGCCGTTGACCTATCGGCTCAGATTTCTGCGGAACTCAGGGCCTACGATCCATCGCTTTCGACCACGCCGGTGACCTGCTCGCAGCGAGCGGTGGCGACGGTACCGTCCGCGTCTGGCGGGGCCGCACCGGCGAACACGTCAGCCGCTTCACGAACCCGGCAGGCTGGGCCCGCACCGTGGCCATCGACAGCCGCGGGACGCACCTGGCGATCGGCGCCGGGAGTGGTGACATCCACGTCCGCAGCCTGAGCACCGACAGGTTCGTCGCTCACCTGCCCGGTCACACCGGACGAGTCCTGATGATCGAGTTCGTCGAGGGAACTGACCTCCTCGTGTCGGCGGCAGCCGATGGAACCGTCCGCCTGTGGTCCTTGTCGGAGCAGCGGCAACTCGCGCAAGTACGCGTCGACGCGTCGCTGCACTGCGCCGCATTCGACCAGTCCGCCCACCGAGTCGTCGCCGGCAGCGCGGCCGGCATCGTCACCCTGTCCATCCGCACGAACTGACCGCCGCAGAGGAAGACCGCCGACATGATGCCCATGCCAGCCGCCGACGACCGTGCGCCCGTAATCCTCAGCAACACCGTCGGGTCGTTCGCCTGGGGCGTCCTCCACGAGCGGCACCCGGCCCTGATCGAACGCGTCCGCCAGGCCACCCCATACCCGCCCGAGCAGCAGCGGGCGCTGGACGACCTACTGCACGAGACTGCCGACGGAGGGTTGATCAGACCACTGGACGACCCCAGGCCTGGCGCCGCGCAGTGGCAGCAGTGGAGTGAGGACTTCATCGGGCAACGCTGGGCGGACGTGCCGTTCCTGTGGGCGGAGAGCTTCTTCTACCGCAAACTCCTGACCGCCCTGGGCTACTTCGCCGAGGGACCCTGGCAGGGCGTCGACCCCTTCGCGCCCTTCAAGAACGCCGAGTTGGCGGGGCCGAAGGTCGACGACGAGCTGTCCGCCCTGGACGACCTTCTCCACCTCCCGCCACCGCAGCAGGACCTCACCCTCCTGCTCGCCTCCTTGTGGGGCAATCGCGCCGACCTCGGATTCCAGCTGTCCGCGGGCGCCGAGGGACTGGGCGAACGCGTCACCGGCCTCGTCGCCGACGACTCGGCGGCGTTTTGGCAGGTTCTCAACGCCGGCCGTCCCGGCACGGTATGCCTCATCGCCGACAACGCCGGTCCGGAACTGCTGCCCGACCTGGTCCTCTCCGACCAGCTGCTTACCACCGGCCGAGCGGCGTCAGTCCTCCTCCACCTCAAGCCCCACCCGTACTACGTCTCCGACGCCACCACCGCCGACGTCCTCGCCTGCCTCGACCGCCTGACCGCGGTACCAGGCCGCGCCTCCGACATCGGCAAACGCCTGCGCCACGGCCTCACCACCGGCCGACTCACCCTCCGTGCCCACCCCTTCTCCTGCGCACCGCTCCCGTACACCGAGATGCCCACCGACCTGCGCGACGACTTCGCCACAGCCACACTGACGATCATGAAGGGGGACCTCAACTACCGTCGCCTGGTCCAGGACCGCCTCTGGCCGACCACCACGCCGTTCGCCGACGTGACGGCATACTTCCCAGGCCCGGTGGCCGCACTACGGACGCTGAAGTCGGACGTCGTGGTGGGGCTGGACGGCCGGACAGTGAGCGAGCTCGACGCTTCGGGGGATGGCTGGCGAACGAGCGGCACGCACGGCCTCATTCAAGTCAGGGCGTAGAACTACCGTCCACGTTCACCGAGGTGGACAAATGGTCCCCAATCTTGGCTGGCCACCTTCTCTCCCGTTCAATGCCGTCGACCGCCCGCCTGAGACCCCACTGAGGTTTTCTCAACGAAATGATCTTCGCGAAACGTCGTGATCCGTGCGGCTGCGGGCGGATGGGGCGAACCCACCTGGCTACGGATAGACGTAAAGCCCCTGGTAGGACGGTTCTCACCACAAGATCGTCCGCTGAACCAGAGGCTTCACGTTGGTCACTTATGTTGCCACGCTCGACGTCCCGCGCCATACCGTCGAGTTCCTTGCCCGCCTGCTGGCCGCCCATCGGCGGCAACTGCGAACCCCACGGGGATCGCGGGCGCTGGGTCCGTTCCCCCAGGCCGTACTGGTTCTGCGCTGGTTCCGCGAGCAGGCTTGCGTGCACTGCCTGGCCCGCGACGCCGGCATCTCCCAGGCCACCGGCTACCGCTACCTCCACGAGGGCATCGGCGTCCTTGCCGACCAGGCCCCCGACCTGCATGAAGTCCTGGACCGCTGCCGGCGGGAGGCAATGACACACGTCATCCTGGACGGCACCCTCATCGAGTCCGACCGCCTTGCGGGAGTCCGCGACAACGGCAACGACCTGTGGTTCAGCCAGAAGCACAAGGCATTCGGCGGCAACGTGCAGTTCCTGTCCGCCCCGGACGGGACCCCGCTGTGGGTCTCCGACGTGGAGCCCGGCTCCACGCCCGACATCACCGCCGCCCGCATTCACGCTCTGCCCGCCTTGTACAAGGCCGCCGCCAATGGCCTGCCGACGCTCGCCGACAAGGGCTACATCGGTGCCGGCATCGGCATCCACGTCCCGGTCCGCCGCCCCAAGGGCCAGTCTGAACAAGCCCTCCACGCCGACACCCGCACCACGAACACCCTGATCAGAGACCTACGAGCCCTCGGCGAACGCGCCGCCGCCGAACTCAAGGAACGCTGGCGCGCACTCAAGCATGTCTCCCTCAGCCCCAGCCGCATCGGCGACATAGCCCGCGCCGCACTTGTCCTCAACAGAATCTGGAAATGATCTTCGTTGAGAAAACGTCACTGAGCACCTGCCGAGGACCCAGCTCGACCCAAACGAAGGGTTGGAAATGCGGTTGAGGCACCCGCGCGGCTTCGGAGCTCGGATCCTCAGCTCTGGGATCGACCAGGACAGAAACAGGACATCTACTGATGTCCAGACAGAACCTCGTCGTGCGATGGGCCCAGTCTGGTTGTGATCCATTTTGACCACACTCAATCGGCCACTGTCGGCGGCTCGACTCACGCGCGCATAGATGTGGTTGATTTCAAGGTCCGAACAGCGACTGTTGTCCGAAGCCGGGTCGCCGGGATTGCGAACCTTTCATCTTCGTGGCGATTGTCTTATCGTACCCCCGGATGTGATTTCGCCTGTGGCGCTCCTTGACTGTCTCGCGCGGCGGAGCAGCGGCGCGGTCTACGACGATGGACACAGACATTCCCTCCCCTGCACGTTCCAAACCGAGCGTGCGCAAATCATCGACGGTAGTACCGACTGTTCCGACAAGTCCGTTCTTGACAAGCTCAGTGAACTCTGTATTCCCGAGATAGCGATCGATGTATCCGTATCCGAGGCGCGTACCCCCGTTCGGACCCTGCGTCACCTCGTCCTCCAATAGCAATCGCACGTACGGCACTGGCAGATACATGCCTGGTGCCGGGCCGGAATCGATTGTCTCTCCTAGCGGCCATTAGGCGAGTTTAACGAAGCAAGGGTCCGCCCCCGGGCAGACCACTCATGCCGCCATTGCGTCCAAAAACCGACGCGCGCTGGAACTCGTCCAGCTCGCTCTCGAGGTCGGGATCGTGCAGGAAGACTGCCGGCTTGATGAAGGGGATCTTCGCGTCGGGGATCCCCGCCGTGCGCGCGGCACGCTCCAGCTGTGCCTTCAGCTCTTTGGCCTTGAGGTCGGTAAGGTGCAGGGGATTACGTAGGGTTCGCACCCGATCGCCATGGAACTGCCAGGTGTCCCCGTGGTTCACCACACGGCCCGGATGTCCCTTCAGTTCCAGCAAGTAGACACCGCCGGGCACGGCGATCAGCAGATCGCACTCGTTGACCCGGCCCGTGACGCCGGTGAACCGGAACGTCGCCCATGCCCGGTACGGCTCGGCCGCCGGCATCAACTGCCGAATGTGTTCAAGGCCTTCCTGCTCCCACCGGAACCCAGACCGGCGCGGCTGAAACCAGCGCTCACGCGATGGAGGACCGGGCTTCGCAGCGGTCGTCGTCACGAGGGAGTCCTTCGGTCACGGGTCTGGGTCGTAGTGGGGCAAGCGTAGCGACGTCACCTGCAGAGTCAGCAGCCGTTCACAGCGTCAGGGCAGTGGTGACCACGGCCTCGACGGCTTCAGATGCAGTGGAAGGCGATGAGTACAGGCGCTGTCTCTTGGCTCTGGATGGCGGGCCACGCCAGCTCCTCGCCGATCGGCCGCACCCGACCCAACCCGGATCTCTGGCGACCATGATCGCCCTTTGCGTCCCTATGCTCGCTTAATCGCCGGGTGGCCAGCGCCCCCGCTCGGCGGAAGTTCGCCCAAGGCGCCAGGCAGCGCCTCCCCGAGGTCTGGTGCGGCCGCGGCGACCTTCCTGAGGTCATCGCCGGTCAGGTAGCGATAGCTCTGCGGGGGATGGAAGGAGCCAGAGGTCCGGAGCGCAGCCAGAGAGACCGGGGCGCCGAAGGTGATCGGCTCTTCGAGCGACAGGCCGCTGGCCCTGGTCGCACCGCTCATGTACTCGTCATACTCGCGTCGGCTGATTCCGGCGCTCGTACGACTGGCCGTCCACACCTCGCGTGGGGAGGCCACCTGCACGGATGCGATCCGCGCCATACCCACGATCGCCATCGTGGGCGCCGTCGCGTAGAGGAGCACCGGGGTTCCGGGCGGAGCAGCGACACGTTGCCGACGCACCTCGACCGTCTTGGTCCCGGCCAGGATTGCCGTGGCGAACCGCGGGTGGACGGACAGCAGCATCGCGCGCTCCGGATCACTCACGTCTTTCGGTGCCCCTCTTCGTACACAGCCTGGAACAGTGTGTTGCTGATCTTCGACAGCGTGATCAGCGACAACGGTAGTCCCAGTCCCGCAGCCAGCGCGTTCAAACGCGAATGCGTCACCTGTGCAGGAAAGATCTCGGTGTCCGAGAACCTCAACGCCATGACCCTGCCGGTCGGTTCGGCCTGGGCACGCACCTCGGCAAGACTATATACGCCCAAGTGTTCGAATCGTGAGAAGAGGGTATCGGGATCACCGACAACCACGTCGTCCAGCCGTGAGCAGCCGATCACCATCTTGCCCTGCTGCCCGGCTTTCCCCTCGCTGACGTACCAGAGGATCCGACCGGGGACTGACTCGCCACGGTGGCCGGCGGACCGGTAGTAGACGTGCTCACGACTGATGCCGAGCACGTCATCTCGCGGCAAGAGCATGGCGGGCACGTTGAAGAGCTCCGCGGAATAGCGGGGCTTCACTGGCGCGATGAAGGAGGGCAGCGCCGTATCGATGAGCTTCGCCGGCCACCACACACGCTCTGCCACACTCACGATCTCGGCGGATGCCTGGGCGTCCAGACGAGGTGTTGTACGCCCGGCTCGTCCCGAGATTCGTGCTGCCGCTTCGGAAACCGCTTCGGCCGGTCCGCACACGTCGACGAGAATCGCCGCAAGGCCTTGCCCGTCCTCGACGAAGCCGTCAGCGCCCGCAGCTGACCTTGCAGCCGGCGAGAGGTGCGGATCGGCGACACAGACGACTTGAGCGCCCCGCTCTCGCCCCAGCCGCTTAAGCATGAAGAGCAACTGCCGGGCGAGTGTCTCCTCCAGCGGGTGTGCCGCCGTCCGCAGAAAGGCGACGTTGAGTGTACGACCGTCCATGGCCCAGGCGTACAGCGCTACAGGGTGTCCACTCTCGTCCCGCAGCAACTCCCTGCGCCACAACACCCCGTCGGAGCCGAGGGCTGCCAGCCGGGCAGCAAACGCGGTGCCGCTGTCGCCGTCGGCCTGATCGAAGAAGGCGACCAGCTCCCCTTCGCCTCCGCAGGCCACCTCCTCAGCAGAGAACGCGGTACCCATGAGGTCCGCCGGGCGATAAACCTGGGCTTGCCGGAGTTCGTCAACATGGAGTGTCACCATGGCCGGCGAGACCACCCGGACACCCGCGACGTCCCAGACGAGGTCAGTTAGTCCCACCAGCTCGGGATCACGCGTGGCTAAGCCTCGATCCACCGACGTGGCTCGAGAATGATCTTCTGCGGGGCTTGTGAGCTGGGTGTGGGGCGGTGGCCGTGGGTGGGCAGGGGGTATCCGCTGGTCTGCCCAGCTCTTCCACGAATGCGGCTCCGGTCGGGCCCTGGCGGGCGAGGTGGTCAGGAACGTCGGGCTGCTTCGGGTGGGCGGTGGACAGTGTCGAACAGGTGCGTCCAGGCGTGTTGCCAGGGCCAGTTGTCCGGTAGGTGCAGGGTGAGGCGCGGGCGGAGCGGGCGATCCTGGCGGGACACGGACGAGGTGGGTGCGCAAGGTGGCGGTGGTGGCCTTGGTGTGGAAGGCCGAGGTCAGGGCACCGGCGGCGCGGAGCAGGTCGTAGGCCATCGCCCACTGGATCAGCCAGGCTGCGTTGGCATGGAAGTGGCCCGAGGGCAGGTGGGCGAGGGCTCCGGCTCTTGCTGTCGGCGATGACCTGCTCGACGACGGCGTGGTGGCGGTGTTCCCGCTCGGCCACGAGCGTCGGCGCGGGGTTGTCGGTGAAGAACGGGTGGTAACGCCAGACGGGGAACAACTCGCCCTGCTCACCGACGACGGCGGGTTTGGCCAGGTCACGGACCCGGCGCACGATGAGGCGGGCGGTGGCCTGCTCGCTCTTCTTCCGGCTGGCGAACGCGGTGTAGGCGGGTATCTCGGCGACCTGGGCATCGAAGATGAGCTCGCCGGTGTCGGGGTCGGGCACGGCGGTGGGGTAGGTGATCTGCTGCCATGCGGCTTCGTCGATGGCCAGGACGGCCCGTTTGACGGAAGGGTTCATGCCGCAGGTGACGGAGAAGTGAGCCCCGGCCCGGCGGCACGCGGCGATGACGCCGGCGTCTGTAGAACTGCGAGTCCGCGCGCAGGATGCGCAGGCCGGCGCAGCCGGCCTCGACGGCGGTGGCCAGCGCCTGGCTGACAAGTTTCGGGGCGCCGCGGGAGTCGCTGCCTTGCCGCGTCGCAGCCGCACGGTGGCGATCACCGGCCGGGAGGTGGGGGTGCAGATCGTGGCGAGCAGGGGGCGCAGGGTGCGGATGCCCTTGAACCGGCCGTACTCGGCGCCTGCTTGGTACGGCCGTAGACCTGTTTGTGGGTGGAGTCGACATCGATGAATGCCTTCTCACCCGCGCCGGGCAGCAGCGGGGCGTGTGCTGCCAGTTGGGCCAGGAACCGGCGGTGCACGGCTTGGAGTTGGAGGGCGTGACCGTGGGTGAACGCGCGCAGGAACGTCCCCAGCGTGGACGGGGCACGCAGACCTCCAAACAGCAGGGGCATCGCGCCGTGCCGCAGGACGTCCAGGTCGTCGATGCTGTCCGCGCCCGCGACCATGCCGCCCACGATGCTGGTGACCTTCGCGTCCGCCGCCGCACCCGCGCCGTTCTTCGCTCCGGTCAGCTTCACCTTCTCGGTCACCAGCCGCGGCAGCCCGCACCGCTCGGCCAGCCGCATCACCGGGACCAGCCCGGCATACGCGACCAGATTCGTGTCATCGAACGCGGCGGACACCGCCGAAGCGGCATGGGAAGATTGCATCTCGCGGATGCACTCCAATTCTGTGGACATGGAACCCTAGGAAGTCCCATCGTCCCAGCTCAGAGGGCATCCGCGCCTTCATGTCCAAGCCCTGGACCGGCTATTGCCCGGCGGATCGAGGCTAAGACCTGCAACCCTGCGCACGCCGTCTCGGCGACGTAACGCAGTCGGCGGCGCAACTCCGCGTCGATCGACACGTTCGTCAGCCGCCCGCTCACCGCCGCTACCAACTCTTGCTGGCGAACGGACACCGAAGCCTTCTCCGGGGACGCAGAGCGGAGCCGGGACAGACCGGCACGCTGGTGCGTCCGCTCCTTCCGATCCTCGATCTCCCTTACATCGAGGAGCAGTTGCGGTGTGTAGGCCAGTTCGATCAAGTCCGCCAGCCAACCGGCTTCCAAGGCCCGCGACTCCTCGACAGCCTGCTCGGCACCCGCACCCTGAAGCCCGGAAAAGACGCTGTGGTCAACGGCCACGACCAGCAAGGCGTCGCTCTGCACGTCGGTGAACAGGTCGTCGTGGCCAAGATCAAGCCACCACGTGTCGAGCGTCTCCTTGTCGCCACCGCGCCCGAGTCCCTCGCCCTTCGGAACGAAGCCGAGACTGCTCCACATGGCACTTAGCCTCGATCCGCCGGGCAATAGCCGGTCCAGGGCTTGGACATGAAGGCGCGGATGCCCTCTGAGCTGGGACGATGGGACTTCCTAGGGTTCCATGTCCACAGAATTGGAGTGCATCCGCGAGATGCAATCTTCCCATGCCGCTTCGGCGGTGTCCGCCGCGTTCGATGACACGAATCTGGTCGCGTATGCCGGGCTGGTCCCGGTGATGCGGCTGGCCGAGCGGTGCGGGCTGCCGCGGCTGGTGACCGAGAAGGTGAAGCTGACCGGAGCGAAGAACGGCGCGGGTGCGGCGGCGGACGCGAAGGTCACCAGCATCGTGGGCGGCATGGTCGCGGGCGCGGACAGCATCGACGACCTGGACGTCCTGCGGCACGGCGCGATGCCCCTGCTGTTCGGAGGTCTGCGTGCCCCGTCCACGCTGGGGACGTTCCTGCGCGCGTTCACCCACGGTCACGCCCTCCAACTCCAAGCCGTGCACCGCCGGTTCCTGGCCCAACTGGCAGCCCACACCCCGCTGCTGCCCGGCGCGGGTGAGAAGGCATTCATCGATGTCGACTCCACCCACAAACGGGTCTACGGCCGTACCAAGCAGGGCGCCGAGTACGGCCGGTTCAAGGGCATCCGCACCCTGCACCCCCTGCTCGCCACGATCTGCACCCCCACCTCCCGGCCGGTGATCGCCACCGTGCGGCTGCGACGCGGCAAGGCAGCAGACTCCCGCGGCGCCCCGAAACTTGTCAGCCAGGCGCTGGCCACCGCCGTCGAGGCCGGCTGCACCGGCCTGCGCATCCTGCGCGCGGACTCGCAGTTCTACAACGCCGGCGTCATCGCCGCGTGCCGCCGGGCCGGGGCTCACTTCTCCGTCACCTGCGGCATGAACCCTTCCGTCAAACGGGCCGTCCTGGCCATCGACGAAGCCGCATGGCAGCAGATCACCTACCCCACCGCCGTGCCCGACCCCGACACCGGCGAGCTCATCTTCGATGCCCAGGTCGCCGAGATACCCGCCTACACCGCGTTCGCGAGCCGGAAGAAGAGCGAGCAGGCCACCGCCCGCCTCATCGTGCGCCGGGTCCGTGACCTGGCCAAACCCGCCGTCGTCGGTGAGCAGGGCGAGTTGTTCCCCGTCTGGCGTTACCACCCGTTCTTCACCGACAACCCCGCGCCGACGCTCGTGGCCGAGCGGGAACACCGCCACCACGCCGTCGTCGAGCAGGTCATCGCCGACAGCAAAGCCGGAGCCCTCGCCCACCTGCCCTCGGGCCACTTCCATGCCAACGCAGCCTGGCTGATCCAGTGGGCGATGGCCTACAACCTGCTCCGCGCCGCCGGTGCCCTGACCTCGGCCTTCCACACCAAGGCCACCACCGCCACCTTGCGCACCCACCTCGTCCGTGTCCCGGCCAGGATCGCCCGCTCCGCCCGGCGCCTCACCCTGCACCTACCGGACAACTGGCCCTGGCAACACGCCTGGACGCACCTGTTCGACACTGTCCACCGCCCACCCGAAGCAGCCCGACGTTCCTGACCACCTCGCCCGCCAGGGCCCGACCGGAGCCGCATTCGTGGAAGAGCTGGGCAGACCAGCGGATACCCCCTGCCCACCCACGGCCACCGCCCCACACCCAGCTCACAAGCCCCGCAGAAGATCATTCTCGAGCCACGTCGGTGGATCGAGGCTTAGCCCGTAGTCCCGTCGACATCTCGCCCGGATGCCTACACGATGTGCTTGCCGACGGCGTAGCTCTGCGATCAGAAGACCCGCGATCCCGGTGCCCCGACGTTCCTCCGCCACGCAGAGGTGCACGAGACGCACATGCTGGTCACGCTTGGGCAGGCCGAAGAGCGCGTACCCGACGACCTCCTCCCCCTCCAGCGCAACCAGCAACCCGCCGTCATCGGCATACATGAGGTAGGCGGGTGGCGTGAGCAAGCCCAGCCACTTCGTATAACGGTTTCCGAGGGCGATGGCCGCAGCGAGCAGTTCCGGCCGCTCCCCCGTCACCGGCAGCACAGTGATCGCCATGCATCTCTCCAGATTTGACAAAGTCCGACAGGTCCCAGCCTGACCGCATACTGCCGAGCCTCAGCAACACCCGGCTACCGGTTGATCAAATCTGACCAATACAGATCGGACGTCAGCTCACTTCCCTACCGGAGGTGCTCACTCACCGCGCTTCCCGCAGAACTGGGAACACGTAGGGCACCCGGACCGCTCGAACCTGCCTGCAGTTTGATCGCCGTGCGTCATCGGTGCGCAACCAAGGGGTCGGGTTACGGTCCCGACCGGGCGTGCTGCGCTGACTCGTTGGGGGGTAGGTAGCCACGGCTGACGGCCGAGATCCGCGCGAGCGGGGGCTCTTGGACCAAAGCGTCCACCGCTGTCAGTGGCGGTGCGTAGCCTCGTCTTCATGGAGGAACCGCCCCAAGAAGTACCATCACCACAAGCCGAACGCGACGGGGCGTGGCAGCGGCTGACGGCGTACGCCTATCTGAGCGCGCCCGAGCGGCTCGAGCACATAGCGATCATGAGGGTCTTCTGCGGGACCCTGCTGGCCGACCTGGCCGTGCCGGACGTGCGGGAGAGGCTCGAAGCGGTCAGCGGGCCGGCGGCGGCGCTGGACGGCGACACGCTCGCCACGCGGCTGGATCAGCTGGTGAAGTGGGGCAACCTCCTGCCGAGCACGCACACGGTGAAGGCGGCCAGCATCACCGAGTACCAGCGGGCGCGGTCCCGCTACCAGCTCTCGAAGCTGGGCGAGCGCGTCCAGCGGGACGCCGAAGAGGTTCTCGCGAGTGCGGACGCGGCGCGTGAGGTCAGCAGCGAGCTGCTGGCGCTCGTCGAACGCGGGCTGCGGGAGCTCGCCGAGTCGGTGGTGGGGCCGGGCGGCGCGGAGCCGCAGGACGCGCTGGAGCGCATCAGCACGCTCTTCGTGCAGTTCGCCGAATTCGCCGATTCCGTGCGGGACTTCTACGCCTACCTGGGGCAGGTACTGGCCCGGTACGACCTGGACTCCGCCGAGTACCAGGGCTTCAAGGAACTGCTGCTCGACTACGTCGAGGCCATCACCGAGGACGTGTCCTTCCGTGCGCCACGGATCGCGGGGGCGCTCGACCGGCTGTGGCCGCACCTTCCCGGCCTGCTGAAGCAGCTGGACGCCCACAGTCAGGGTCTCTCGGGCGTCCCGGCAGCCGCAGACGGTGAGTCCGCGGCCAGGGTCCAGCGCAGCCGCGGCCGTGAGCTGGCGGACTGGGACGGGCTGCGGGGCTGGTTCACCGACCTGGAGGGGCGGGGGAGCCAGGTCGACCAGCTCCGGGACGCCACGTTGCGCGCGCTTCAGTCCCTGCTCGCCAACGCCAAACGGATGCTGCGCTCGGCCTCGGGCGAGATGTCGCGGCGCAAGGACCTGTTGCGGCTGGCTCGCTGGTTCGACGAAGCCGCTCCGGAGGACGCGCACGACATCGCGGTCGCCGCCTTCGGTCTGTACGGCGCCCGGCACCTCGGGATCCCGCCGGCGACCGACGAGGTGGTGCCCGCGTACACGAGCTGGTGGACCGGCCCGGTCGTCGAGGTGCCGGTGGCCCTGCGGGAACGGGGCTCCCGCGCGCAGCGGGGCAGGGCCTCGGCGGTGGAGGACCATTCCGAGCAGAAGCGGCGGCTGGCGGAGGCTGCCCGCGCCCAGGTGGAGGCCAGACGCGCCGCCGCGGAGGAGTTGCTCAGCGCCTCCGGTCGCTTCGCGCAGCTACGGCTGACCTCGGCGGCCCTGTCGCTGCTGCTGGAACTGCTGGCCACCGCCTTGGGCAACGCCCAGCTTCGCCGAGCCGGAAACGCCTCAGGGCAGGCCAGCGGTTTCGCGGTGGAAGGCGCCAGCAGCGAGGACGCGGAGCTGGGCATACGTCTCACCGCCCGGTCCGTGGACGGCTTCTCGACCGTGCTGCATGCGGCCGACGGCGACCTTACGCTCGACGGGCTGGACCTCTCAGTGATGAGCGTCGCCGACCACACGTCCGTCGAGACGCGGGCGAGCGCCTCGTGACCTTGCCCTCGGCTCACGACGTCGCACTCGCGGCCGAGCGCCGCAGCGCGGGACGACTGCTGCTCGCCCATCCGCTGGTGACCGCCGACGGCCCGCACGCCGACCTCTTCCCCCTGATCCGTCGCCACGCGGACTGGCTCACGCAGCGTTTCCAGCAGGTGCTCGGGTACCGGCTACTTGTAGACACCTCCTATGCCCGGCTGTTCAAGGCGGGCCTGGGACATGGTGCGGGACACCGGCTGGAGCGGTCCAGCGGTACCCCCTTCACGCCGCGCACCTACGCCTGCGTGGCCCTGGCCCTGTCGGTGCTGGTCACGGCACCCGAGCAGATGCTGCTGTCCCAGCTGGTCGCGGACATCAAGGCGGCGGCGGCCGACGCCGGTGTGGAGTGGGAGGACGTCGGCAGGGCCGCCGACAAACGTACGCTGGGCGCCGCTCTCCGCCAGCTGGTCGGCTGGGGTGTGCTGGCCGAGACGGAGGGGAGCGTAGGGGCCGTCGAGCGGGAAGACGGCGCCGAGGCCCTGATCTCGGTGGACCGGGAGATGGCCCGCGCCGTGGTCGCCGGGCCGCTCACGCAGAGCACGAGCGGGGCCGACCTCGTACGGCGGGCGGCAGACCCGGGCTTCGGCGGGCCGCGTACGTACGTGCGGCGGATGCTCGTGGAGACGCCCGTCGTCCACCTCGACGAGTTGACCGACGCCGAACGCGACTGGCTGCGTACCCGGCAGCGCCGTGAGGCCCAGGCGTTCTCCGAACTGCTGGGCCTGGAGACGGAGATCCGGGCCGAGGGCGCCGCCCTGGTGGACCCCGAGGACGAACTGTCGGACCTGGACTTCCCCGGCGGCGGGACGGTGGCGCAAGCCGCCCTGCTCGCGCTGGGTGAACTGGTCGAGAGACTGCGTCCCGACCGTCCCGGCCATCCCGCGACCGGTGGCCGCCTCGTCATCGGCGTAACGATCCCGAACGGGCTGATCGACGAGATCCTGGCGCAGGTCGTCGCTTCGTACGGGAGACGCAGCAACTGGCAACGCGAACTCGTCGACAGTCCTTCCGCCCTGGGTACAGCGGTCGTGGACCTGCTCGTCCAGATGCGGCTCGTTGCCCGCGACGGCGCGCTGCGGTCCGAGGGGGCCGGTCTCCCCGATAGCTACGAAGATGCCGTTCCCGAAGGCCGGCCCGTTACCGACGTGTCGGGTGCGCGGGCTTCCGGCAGCGGTCTGGTGCTGCTGGCCGCCGCAGCCAGATACGCCGCACAGGTCACCGTACGGCCCGCCCGGCGTACGGTCGCCGCGACCGACGGACAGCAGGAGATCCCCTCATGACCACCGACTTCTCCACGGTCCCCACCCCGCGCCGAGCTCCGGCGACTTCCGCAGGCCGGTTCCGGCTGCACCGGGCCGGCATCCGCAACGTGTGGCAGTACGACGAGCAGGACTTCGCCTTCGGCGACGGCAGACTGCTCCTGCGCGGCAAGAACGGCGCGGGCAAGTCCAAGGCACTGGAGATGCTGCTGCCGTACCTGCTCGACGGCGACGCACGTGCGCTCGACGCGACGGGAACAGGCCGCACCACGCTCGTCTGGCTGATGCTGGACGGCGTGGAGCAGACCAACCGCATGGGTTATCTCTGGGTCGAGTTCCGCAGGCCGGCGGACGAAGCCGGCGCCCAGGAGGAGTTCCTCACGCTGGGCGCGGCCATCCGGGCGTCGAAGTCCACCGGCAGGGCCGTCCCGGCGTTCTTCGTCACCCCTCTCCGGGTGGGCGAGCGAACTGCATCTCGTGGAAGCGGGCCGGCCGTTGCCCATGGAAAAGCTGAAGGAGTGCGTCGGCGCCGAGAACGTGACGGAACGGGCCGTCGAGCACCGCACACGGGTCGCCCGCGAGCTGTTCGGGATCACCGACACGACACGCTTCCGCAACCTCACCCAGCTCCTCCACCGCCTGCGCCGGCCGACCGTGGGCGACCGCATCGAATCCGGCGGCCTGGTCACCCTGCTGAGTGAAACACTGCCCGGGCTGGACGACGAGGTCGTGGAGAAGGTCGCACGCAACCTCCACGACCTGGATGCCGTCCGCAACGAGCTGGGCCGACTCGAAAAGACGGACGCGGCACTGCGCACGTTCCTCGACGACTACCGCGGCTACCTGTCCGGGGGCCTGCGCAAAGCCTCCCAGGCGGTCCTCGGCGAGCTGGACGTGCTCGCGGAATGGCGCAGAAAAGCCGGGGACGCGGCCAAGGAGGTCAGCGCGCTGCGGGAGGCAGAACGCCTTGCCGTGCAGAGGTTGACACACCTCGCGGAGGAACGGGAGGCGGCCCAGGACGAACTCGCCGCGTTGCAGAACAGCGACGGCTACCGCAGCGTGCAGGAGCTGTCGGAGCGCCGCACGACCGTCCGGGCGCTGCACACCGCCGCCATGACGTCCTGCTCGGCCCTGCTGTCCGCCCACCGGGCGGAGCAGGGCGCCGCCGAGCGACTGACCGGCGAACTCCGGCAGGCGGCGGACCGCCTCAAGGACATCGCCTCCGACCACCAGGAGCTGCTGTCGGACGCCGAGAAGGCCGGGGTGCCCGCCGCTCACCTCGGTGAGGCCGTCTCCCCGCGGCACACCGAGCTCGACGGACCGCGCACCGTCGAGGTGCCCGACCCCGACGACGAGCACCACATTGCGCGGCATGAGCGTGTCGTCGCCCTCGACACCGTCGCGACGTCGGCGGCGCTGGACGCCTGGCACCAGCAGCTGGAAGCGGGTAGGAGGATCGCCGCCAACCGCTCGCGCGCAGTCGCCGAAGTGCAGCGGCTGTTCGCCGGGGCCCGCAAGGCCCTCGGCGAAGCAGCCAGCGCGGACGCCGAGCGGGACCGCTACGAGCAGGACCTCCAGGAAACCACTGCCCACCTGGAGACGGCCCGCACGCGTGTGGTGGCGGAGAGCGCCTCGTACGGGCGGGAGGTCGCGGCATGGTCGGACCGCCTGGACACCGCGCTCGCCCCCGACTGCCCCGACCTCGGCGAGATCCTTGCCCTGACCGCGGTCGACCCGGCGCCCGACGCCGCGTTCGCGGATCGGACCCTGCCGGCGGAGATCGACGCCCAGGCCGCCGAGGCCGCCCACCTCGCCCTCGCCCCCTGCGCCGGCCGGCTGTCCGGTGAACGAGACCACCTCGCCGTGGAGACCCGGCAGTTGCGCACCACGCTCGACCGCATGGCCGAGCAGCGGCGCGAATGGGAACGGCTGCCCGATCCCACGCCCCCTCCCCCACCGCATCGCCGGGCCGCCCGGCAGGAGGGGACGGGTACGCCCTTCTACCGGCTGGTCGACTTCGCGGACGGGCTGTCCGACACCCAGCAGGCCCATCTCGAAGCCGCGCTCCAGGCGAGCGGGCTGCTGGACGCATGGGTAACCGCCGACGGGGCCGTTCTCGACGCCGGCACGCTCGACACCCTCCTCGACCCCCGCGCCTCGGCGGTCGAAGGCCCGAGCCTCGCGGCAGCTCTGCGCCCGGTGGACGCGAGCGGCACCGGCGTCGCCGTCGAGCAAATCGAGCACGTACTGTCGTCCGTCTCCCTGAAGCCCGGCGACGGGCCTCGTACCCCAAGCGCCGTGTACTGGGACGGCAGCTGGCGTCTCGGGGTGCTCAGCGGGCGCAGTGTCAAGCCCGCCGCCGAGTTCGTGGGGGCGGCCGTGCGTGCCGAGACACGGCGACGGCAGCTCGCCGAGTTGGAGGCCCGGATGGCCGAGGTGAGCGACCGGCTCTCCGACGTCGAGGAGCAACTGGCAGGCGTCGATATCCGCCGCACGGCCCTCGACGACGCCCTGCGGCGATTCCCGCCCTCCCGGCGGCTGTCCGGTGCCTGGGGGGAGGCAGCCGGAAAGGAGGCAGCAGTGCGGGAGCTGACCGGAAAGGTGTCGGCTGCGGCCCGCAAGGCGGACGACGCGCGCACCGCCGCGGTGAAAGCCCGTACAGGGGCCGAGGCCGCGGCGACCGCGAACGACCTGCCGGCCGACACCGAAGCCCTGGCCCGTACCGCCGCCGCCCTGACCGTCGTGCTCAGCGGGCTCGGGCGGCTGACAAGGACCCTCCCCCGTGTGTCCGGATCGCTCGGCGACGGCCAGGCGGCGCGGGCGACCTACGACAGCGCGGTTCAGGCCCGCCTCGGCGCCGAGGCGGGCTACCGGTCCCGGATGGACGAACTGCGTCCCGCCCGAAACCGCCTGGCGACGCTGGAGGAATCGGTCGGCTCCACCGAGAACGAGATCCTGGCCCGCGAGGAAGCCGTCACGTCGCGGATCGATGCGGCCTCACGCCTCCTGCCCGCCGCGCAGGACGCCGCGGAACGCGCCCGTGACGGGCGTGTGCGGTCGGAGGAGAAGGAGACGCGGCTCCGAGGGGACCTGGCGCGTCAGGAGTCCGCGGTGATCGCTGCGGGAAGCGCGTTGCGCGGGGCGCTGGGGCGCGCTGACGTGGCGAGAGGAGCCGGCCTGGAGACGGCCGGGCTCCCGATCAGTGACGCCGACCTGCCCGAGGCAGACGTCCGCGGCAGGATCCGGATGCTCAGGCAACTCGCCGAGGCCGTGAGTGAGGGACTCGGGCGACCGACCCGAGACGTGTCCGACAGCACCCTCATGAACCGCTACACCACCCTGCGCGACGCGCTGGCCGGCGGCTTCGACGCGCAACTGCTCGAAAGGGACGGCATCAAGGTCTGCCGGCTCCTCGACGACCACGGCTCGCACGACGTCGCCGTCGTCGGGCTGCGGATCGGCGAACAGGCGGCCGAGGCTCGCGGCCGGCTGACCCAGCGCGAAAGCGAGGTGTTCCAGCGCTTTCTCACCGGCGAACTCGGCGACCACCTGTCAGCGCAGGTCATCGCAGCGGCCGGTCTCGTCGCCGCCCTCAACGACACGCTCAGGACGGTCCGCACGTCGCACGGCCTCGGAGTCGAGCTGCAGTGGAAGCTGCACGAGGACGTGGACGCCGACGTGCGCGCCGCCGTGGAACTGCTGCGCAGCCCGTCGGGCCTGCGCACCCGCGCGCAGACGGAGCAGCTGCGGGAGGTACTGCAACGACGGATCGAGGAAGCGCGCAGGGCCGACCCTGCGGCCGGCTATGCCGCGCACCTGCGTACCGCGCTCGACTACCGGGTCTGGTTCCGCTTCCACGCTTTCGTCGTCGAGGATGCCCGCCCGGGGCGCAGACGGCCGCTGACCGGCCGTACCGGCCTGAGCCAGGGCGAGCAACGCGTGCTCTCCTACCTCGTCCTGTTCGCCGCGGCTGCCTCGCACTTCACCACCCTCGGCGAATCGGCCCCGCACGCGCCGCGACTGATCCTGCTCGACGACGCCTTCGCCAAGGTGGACGAGCCGACCCACGCACGGCTGGGACGCATCCTCGTCGACCTCGACCTGGACTTCGTGCTGACCAGCGAACGCCTCATGGGCAACTGGGCCGACGTCCCCTCCCTGCACATCTACGAGTGTCTGCGCGACCCCCACGTCCGCGGTGTGGCCACCCTCCACTACACATGGAACGGCCGGAACCGGCGGCTGGTGTCCGTATGAGCGCGATCCCCGCCGAGACGCGCGTCTGGCTCGCCGGACCAGATCTCCAGCGGCTGTGGACCGGCCTGCGCGCCCGCCTGGAGCGCAACGGGTTGCAGGCGACCGGCACACTCAGGCTCACCGGTCTCAGCGTGCCCGAGCGGACGGCCCTGTCGCAGCTCCTGGGCAGGACCCTCACCGGCGCGGAGGCGACCGTGCGGCTCGCCGAACTCGACACCCGCCTGCGCGCCTCGGCCGCCGGGGCCGGTCTGGTGGCAGTCGTCCAGGCCCTCGGACCGCCACTGACCGACCGGCGCGCGGTACGCGCGGACGCGGACGCCCGCCGCGAACACGTGTGGTCCTCGCTGTCCGAAACGCTGAGCTCCTCCCCGCTATCCGGCGAGGCGTGGGCACACCAGTGGTACGACGTGCTCCGGCGGGCGGGCGTACCGCGCGGGGTGACGCCCGACACCGCGATCCGCAGCCTCCACCAGGCTCTCCGCGTCCTCGTCATGCTCCTCGGCCCGGGAGGAGCAGCCGTACGGGGCAGGGGCGAGATCGCCACCGAGGTGACGGGATCGGCGCACGGGCTGGACGACGGGGCCTGGCTGTCCCGGCTCGTTCAGCGCGGTGTCGCGCTCGCCCACGGAGTCGAACTCCCGGCGGACGCGGCGGGCCGGCGAGCCCTCTGGCGGCTGGCCGGCGTCACACCGGACGAGGTGTCCAGCACAGTCCTCGTCTACGGCCTACGCCCCGAAGGCACTGGGTGGCGCGAGCAGGCCCTGCGGGACCGGGCGGACCACCACGCCGAGACGCACCTGACACTCCGCGATCTGCACTCCCTGGAGCTTGCCGTACCGCCCGGCACGCTCATCCGTATCTGCGAGAACCCCCGGGTGCTGGAAGCTGCGGCCGACGCGGCATGCGTGCAAGCTCTGGTCTGCACGTCCGGCAGCGCGGCCACGGTGGTCTTCACGCTTCTCGACGCCCTCGCCGCCACGGGCTGCCGTTTCGCGTACCACGGCGACTTCGACTGGCCGGGGATCGCCTTGGCCAACCGAGTCCTGCGGCGCTACGACGCCGCACCATGGCGCTTCCACGCCGAGGACTACGAGCAGCTCGCCGCCCGTACCCAGGCACGGGGCACCCCGCAGCTTCCGCTCTCGGGCCAGCCCGGCGAGGCCCATTGGGATTCTGCTCTCACACCGGCCATGGCGGCCCTGGGCATCGCCCTGCACGAAGAGGCCGTTCTCGACCTGCTTGTGGACGACCTGCGCTGACGAAACCCCGCCCGGGACGGCGAGGAGCTGACGGATTGCAGCGTCCGTCCGGAAAAGGTCACCGCTGGAGAAGGGCGGTCAGAACGACTGCGGGGTCGGCGTCCGGTGGGCCGGCAGGCCACCATGCGCCCTGGTCCTTGGTGTACGGGTACCACAGTCCCTCTCGGCTGAGCCGAAGTTGGGCGTCTCGGCCCTCGACGGTCCAGCGGTTGCGCCAGGTACGCAGCCGGGGCGGGGCGCCGTCCGCCCAGTCCGCCCGCAGGGCCTCGCGGTCGCGCTCCAGCCGCCCGGCGGGCGGGTTCCACGGATGCTCCAGCACGTCGAGGGACGCCGCGCCGCCGAAGCGCCAGGCGCGGGTGGCGGCAGCGAGTGCGGTGGGAGGGCGTCCGCAGTTCGCTGCGAGCCGGGCGAAGACCTCAATGCTGGGGTGCTCGGCGGCCAGGCGGACGGTGTCCTGCCACTCGGTGAGCGGGACGGGAGGCGCGCTGCCGGCGTGCCGCGAAGTGTCCAGGGCCGCGGCCAGGAGGTGGTGGGCGCGCAGGGCGGTGTCGTCGGCGAGCAGTTCGAGCGCGACCGGGTCCAATCCGGGCTCGGGGGCGGCCGATTCCGCCAGCGCGGGGCCGTGGCCGGCCTGCTCGGGCAGCAGCGGTGGGGCGGGCAGCGGGGGCCGTGCGGAGCCGGAGGAGAACGCCGGCCCGGCGGGGTCGCCGGTACGGGGCCGCGGTAAGACCGTGCGCGAACCCGCCGCCGGGGAGACGGCGGCCTCGGCAGCGGCGCGGACCTGGTTCCGGCGGCCGAGTTCGTCGGTCAGCTCGTGCTCACCGCGGCCCCGCAGGAGCAGCAGGACGAAGGGGTTCCGGTCCAGCAGCCGGGCGACCTGGTAGCAGAGGGCGGCGGCGTGCTTGCAGGGCTCGCCCCAGTCGGGGCAGTCGCACGCCGGATCGAGGTCCTGCGGACCGGGCAGCAGTGCCACGCCCGCGGCCTCGGCGTCGGCGGCGAGCCCGGGCGGCATCTCGCCGTCGAGGAGTGCGGCGATGTGGGCGGCCCGCTCGGCGATCACGTCGAGGAGGTGGTCCCACTGCTCATCGGTGAGCTGCCGCACCCGGACCCTGGAGCGGTAGGGGGCCGGGCGGCTGCCCTGCACGGTGGCGGTGGCCGAACCGTGGTCGATGGTGACCCGGCCGACGGCGCCGCGTCGCGCGTACGTGCGGCCCCGCTGGAGGCGGCCGGGGTCCAACGAGGACTCCTCCAGTGCCGCCAGCCACGCCCGGCCCCACCAGGACTCAGCGAACGGGGCGCGACTGCCCTTGGCGGGAGGCAGGGCGTCGAAGGTGCGGACGGCCCTTCGCTGCGAGGGGGCGCGCTGCCCGGCCGCCTTCGTCATCGCCGCGAACCGCGCAGTGCGACCAGGTCGGCGAGTTCGGCGTCGCTCAGCTCGCTGAACGCCGCTTCGCCCGTACCGAGTACGGCGTCGGCCAGTTCCCGTTTCTGACGGAGCATGTCGGCGACCTTCTCCTCCACCGTTCCCTCGGCGATCAGTTTGTGCACCTGTACGGGCTGGGTCTGCCCGATCCGGTAGGCGCGATCG
The DNA here is from genome assembly GCA_963756705.1 of uncultured Actinomycetota bacterium. Lineage (GTDB taxonomy): Bacteria > Actinomycetota > Actinomycetes > Streptomycetales > Streptomycetaceae > Actinacidiphila. The sequence goes on from CAVWOS010000016.1 coordinate 1,569,248, forward strand.
GTGGCCTGGTCCTCCACGGCGGGGTTCCACCACCGGTCGTAGTGGACGACGTGCCCGGCACGGGTGAGGTTCAGGCCGGTCCCGGCGGCCTTGAGGGACAGCAGGAAGACCCTCTTCTCACCGCTCTGGAAGGCGTCGACCATCTCCTCGCGGCGCGCGACCGTGGTCCCGCCGTGCAGGAACAAGGTCGTCACGCCCCGGTCCGCCAGGTGGCGCTCCAGCAGCCGGCCCATGGTCACATACTGGGTGAAGACCAGGACGGACCCGTCCGCGGCGAGGACGGTGTCCAGGATTTCGTCGAGCAGTTCGAGCTTCCCCGAGCGGCCGGGCAGCTTCGTGCCGGCCGGTTCCTTGAGGTATTGCGCGGGGTGGTTGCACACCTGCTTCAGACCGGTGAGGAGCTTCATCACCAGTCCGCGCCGCGCCATGCCGTCCGATCCCTGGATCTCCGCCATGAGTTCGCGCACCAGTGCCTCGTAGAGGGAGACCTGCTCCTTCGTCAGCGACACCGGCTGATCGGTCTCGGTCTTGGGCGGCAGTTCGGGCGCGATACCGGGGTCGGACTTGCGCCGCCTGAGCAGAAACGGCCGCACCAGCGAAGCGAGTCGGCGGGCCGTCCGTTCGTCGCGATCGCCCTCGACCGCCTTCGCGTAGCGGTCCCGAAAGGCGGAGAGCGTGCCCAACAGCCCGGGGGTGGTCCAGTCGAGCAGCGCCCACAGCTCGGACAGGTTGTTCTCCACCGGGGTACCGGTCAGCGCGACGCGGCCCCGCGAGGGGATCGTGCGCAGCGCCTTCGCGGTGTTCGCGTGCGGGTTCTTGACGTGCTGGGCCTCATCGGCGACCAGCAGTCCCCATGCCTGCTCCGCCAGGCGCTCGGTGTCGCGGCGCATCGTCCCGTACGTGGTCAGCACGAAGGCGTCGCCTTCGAGACCGGCCAGTTCGCGGCCGGGGCCGTGGAAGCGGCGTACGGCGGCGGTCGGCGCGAAGCGGCGGATCTCGCGCTCCCAGTTGCCGAGCAAAGAGGCGGGACAGACCACCAGCGTCGGGCCGGCGGTGGCCTTCCGCTCCTGCCGGCGCAGGTGGAGGGCGATCAGCGTCACGGTCTTGCCCAGGCCCATGTCGTCCGCGAGGCAGCCGCCCAGACCGAGCGCGGTCATCCGGTGCAGCCAGTTCAGGCCGCGCAGCTGGTAGTCGCGCAGCGTCGCCGCCAGACCCTTCGGCGGGCCCTGCGGTTCACGTGCGGCGCGAACCTCCGGATCGGCGATCCTGGCCCGCAACTCCTCCAGCACACCACCCGCGGTGACCGCGACCTGCTCTCCGTCCACCTCGACGCTGCCGGTCAGCGCGGCACCCAGCGCGTCGATCGCGGTCAGCGAGGGCGCCCCCGACCGGGCAGCCCGCCGCAGGCGGCGCACCAACTCCGGGTCGACGACCACCCACTGGTCACGCAGCCGCACGACCGGCCGATGGGCCTGGACAAGCCGCTCCAGTTCCTCCTCCGTGAGCTCCTGGTCCCCGAGCGCGACCCGCCAGCGGAAGTCCAGCAGGCCGCCGGAGGACAGGAAGGACCCGGCCGAGGACGTCGTGCTCCTGCGTGCCGGTTCCAGGACACCGGACGCGGTCAGCCCGCGCACCAGCTCCTTGGGCCAGTGCACGGCCACCCCGGCCCCGGCGAGGCTCTCGGCCGCCTCGCCGAGCAGTGCCAGGGCCTCTTCGTCGGACAGCTCCAAACCGACCGGAGCGGCCGCCTCCAGCAGTCGCGCGGCAGGTGGCCACACGCGTGCGGCCCGGCGCAGTGTCAGCAACGTGTCCACGCGCGCCCGCGGGCCGAACAGCTCGGCCGCGGCGGCCGATCCGGCCCACAGGTCCGCGGCGTCGGCGAGCACCGTCGGATCGGCCAGGCTGCGCAGCTGGACGACGGCCCGGAAGGAACCCTGGCCTGCCTCCTCGGCCTCCTCACCGGCCCACGCCTCCCCGTCGTCCCACGCCTCCCCGCCCGGTTCCGCCGTGTACGACAGCTCCAGCCGCAGCGACACCTGAAGTCCCGCGTCACGGCCGGCGGCGACCTCGGCCGCCCAGGCCCGCTGCTCGGGCACGGCCTGCGGCGCGCCGTCCGCGAAGGCCGTCCCGCCGGCCAGATGGCGAGAGGCAGGGGTACGGGCGAGGGAGTCGGCGACCGCGTCCAGGAACGCTCGCACCAGCGGTTCGGCCGCCGGGAGCGTGAGAGGTGTCCGGCCGGGGACCGGAACAGCGCGGGCCTGCGGCGGCATGGCGGCCGCAAGCCCGCGCAGCCGCTCCAGATCCCCGGCGTCGAACGGCCCCACCCGCCACGCGTCGAAGCCCTCCGGTGACACGCCGGGCAGTACCCGCCCCCGGGCCAGCAGGCTCAGACCCAGTACAGCCGCGGTGCCCCAGAACGCCGTGGCGGCCGACGCCCGCCCGCTGCCGTCCGCACCCAGCGCGCGACAGCGGGTCAGCAGCGGCAGCGCCTGCCCCACCGGCACCACCGCGGCCGGCACTCGCGCCCTCCGCACGGACGGCCCGTACGGGCGGACCACCGTGAGCTCCTCGGGTCGCACCCCGAAGTCCGGGGGTTCGCCGCCGGGCGTCCAGAAGGCCATCCGCCCCAGCCGGGGAGGGTCCGCCGGAAGGAAAACCACCTCACCCGCGGTCAGCTCCGGCAGCGACGCGAGCAACCGGTCCCGGTCAAGGGCACCCAACCCGGGTGCGGGCGAACGGTCGGTCACGGCCAGGTCGGAGGAGCCGCCCTCTGCCGACGAAGAGGCCCTCACCATCGCACCCACGTCGTGGAACTTCCTTTCGGGCGGCCGGGACACCATCCGCCCCTGACGCCTTCAGCAAGGCTAGCCACCCGCGGGGACACGACGTGCCCGGGACTGCACCTGTCACCCGGCTCAGGGACAGGCAGCCGGCCGCGCCGGAGACCGAAGCGATCACGTGTTCCCCGACCGCGCTCAAAGGCCGGGGCGAGGGCGTGCGGGCAGATTGGCCGAGCAACAACAAGGGCGGTATGGTCGATGGTATGGCAACCAAGAAGTACACCGTGACGCTGCCTGAGGAGCTGGCCGAGGAGATCCGCTCCGAGGTCGGCCCCGGGGGCTTCAGCCGGTACGTCACGCAGGCCGTGGAGCGCCAGCGAGAGCGGGAGCGGCTGCACGAGGCCGTGTCCTGGTGGGACTCCGAATACGGGCCCGTCACGGATGAAGAGCTGGCGGAGGCGGAGGCCGAGCGCAGGGAGATCGAACGCGCCCACGCCGAGCGCGAGGAGCGGGCGCGTGACGCGGCCAACCGCCCCGGAGCTGCCGCGTGAGCGACGGGCAGGTCTACCTGCTCGACAGCGAGGGCCTGTCGCAGTGGGTACGCGGCGACCGGCGGATGGGGGCACTGATCAAGGACGCCGACCGCTCGGACATCCCCGTGGTCACGACCTCGATGACCCTTGTGGAGGCTTACCACGCCAAGCTCCACCGGCCCGCCTGGCGCTGGGCGCTGTCCCGGCTGCGCGTGGAGCCGGTGACCGAGCAGATCGCCAATGCCGCCATCGACCTTCTGCAGGACGCAGGGCTGCACGGACACAAGTACGCGATCGACGCCGCCCTGGCCGCCGTGGCCCTCCGACAGCCCGGCCGGGTCACGATCTTCACGTCCGACGAGGACGACATGCGCAAGCTCTGCGGCGACCGCGTCGTGGTCGTCAAGCTCTGACGCCAGCGCCTCAGGCCGTATCCGCGTCTGGGGTGATGCAGCAGGTCAGGCTGCTGATTTTCTGGGAGCCATCCGGGAGCCGATCCGCTCCCCAAGCCCCCGCGACACCGCCCCAGCCCAACCCAGCCCAACCCCCTGACCAGCAACAATGCCAACCGCCCAGCTAGCGACCTCGCCCCGACCGCATTCGGGACGAAGAGGCCGTGGGTTCAAATCCCGCCACCCCGACGGTATAGCAGCAGGCCAGGGCCCTGATCTTTCCGAGGATCGGGGCCCTGAGTCGTTCCCGGGGACCGTTGGACCCCGCGCGTAGCGGCCGGCCTGGCGACCGGGCCTCGCACCGCGCGCGGTGCGAGGCAGTGCGTCGCCGCCCTGGGTGACCCCGAACGTCAGATCACGTCGGGGTACCGCATCCCGGTCTTGCTCTTCCCGGCCGCCGCGACGGTGCGCGCGAACCATTCCAGCACCGCGCAGAGCTCCTCACTGTGTTCCGCGAAGACCTCCACCGGGAAAGACGGCCGCAGGTCCAACTTGGCTGCGGCCAGACCGATCCCGTCGATGCCGTTGAGCCGGTCGAGCAGCTCGCGCCGCAACGGTTCGTCGTCGAAGGGCGGGCGGCGCTTGAGGTACTGGAAAACGACCTCGACCGTCCCGGACACCGGGTAGATCCCCAGGGGCCACGTGGTGCGCGTACCAGGTGCGCCCTCCAGCCGTGCCGTGGGGAAGCAACTCGTCTCGCTCGCCCGGCCATAGGCGAGATGACCACCCTGCTGTTCCCAGAAGCGCAGCACGCGCAGGACGCCGTCCACGGTCTCCGTGGTCTGGTTGCCACGCAGCTGCGTCTCGAAGCGGACGGCCGCGGCCGACTGCTGCTCGGCGGCGTCCCCCGCAGCGGCAGGTGCGGAGTCCTCGTCGACGTCGCGGCCCGTCAGCGCTGCCAGGTCTGCCGTGGTCAGCCGATGGGAGCGTCGAGCGCGACCGGCCTCGTCGAAGGCGACGCCCTCGGCTTCCAGGAGGGCGCGCGCGTCTCCGGGCCCCTTGCCGTCCGGCCATCGGAAGCCCGCCGAGACGCGGCCGTCCGCCGTCAGTACCCGGTGGGCGCCGAGAACTCCCGCCTTGGTCGCCAGATGCTGGCCGACCGGGACGGCGTGCGTGCCGATCAGCCCCGCGATATCGCCGTACGTCGTCCACGTCCCGGCCGGCATTGCGAGGAGCGCGGCGCGCAACTCCTTCCAGCCGGTCCACTCGTCGTCGGCGGAGATCGTTCCCGGGACGGGTCCCGGCCACAGCCGCACGGCCCGGCCGGCGAGGTCGTCGGCGCGTTCCAGGATCTCCGCCCGTCCCCACCGCTCCCGTTCGGCGATGGCCTGGTTCATCCGCAGCGCACTGGAATCCAGGATCTCCTGCTTCCGGCGGAAAGGATGGTTCGACAACTTCGCGTTGTCCGCCGACAGCGTGAGATTGCCCAGTGTGTGGACCAGCAGGGCATGCAGCTCGTCCGGGGTCTGCCCGTCCTCCGTCTCTTCGGCGAGGAGGTCGAGCCACTGATGAGCAGGGCGTTGCGGAAGCACGTGCTCGACGGTGAGGTGCGCCTTGGCGTAGTCGACCGGTTCGCTGCCTTCGTAGCTCTCCTCCAGCCTGCGCAAGACCTGGAAGCGCTGGTTGCTGCGACCCGCCTTGTAGAAGTGCCTCGTACGGATCGCCTCGCGCAGGGCATCGTCGTCGGGCCAGACGCGGGCGCCCGCGGTGTTCTTCGACAGGAAACGACGCACCGCCTCCGCGGGGTCGTCGTCCTTCTCCAGTTCCTTGGGCATCTCCATGAACACCCGGTTGCTGCCCATGGTGGAGTACCCGGTGAGCAGACGTCGCACCATGTAGCTCTCGGCGTAAGCCAGCGCCTGGGCGGCCTGACGGGCCGTTGCCCGCCCGGTGTCCACACGGTCGAGCAGCAGGAGCGCCAAGGGGTAGTGGGTCTGGCCACCCCACCGGGACAGTCTTTCCAGGATTTCCCGCAGGTCCGGGTCGGGTTCCCGCTCGGGCCGCACGATGCGTACGAGGCGTCCGGCGCGCAGCGCGAGGGCGGCGATCTCCTTCTCGAGCGCTGCCTCATCGGTGCTGATGGGTTCCAGGCGGCGCTTCTGGTCGCGGTAGATCTCGCTCTGCTTGGCCCGGCTGTTGCCTCCCACCACCAGGTCGAGCCACACGAGCAGTTCGAGGTTGGCAGGGCCCAGGAGCTCCTGCATGGGCAGCCAGAGGTTGCGGTAGACCGACTCTCCACGGGTCGGCAGACACATGAAGAGGTAGTTGCGCAGCAGGTCGCTCTGGCTGAGTCCGACACCGGTGTTGTTGATCGACTCGAAGATCCGGTAGACGTTGTCGCCCTCGGCCGCAGTGATCTCAACGATCGACAGCAGACCGCTCAGGACGTCCTCCACCGCGTCCGTCCACGCCTCACCGGCGGTCTCCTCGCCCTCGGTCAGCGCCGACAGGAAGAACCGGTACGCGGCACCGACGTTGCCGGGGCCGCCCGCCTTGGGAGAGGTCTCGACGCAGGCGGTGAAGGCCTCACGGTCCGCCTGTGTGGGCAACAGCCGGTAGTGGTCGTCACCGCCCCGGTACTTGTTGACGAGCATCAGGTCGTGGATGCGGTCGGCCTTCACTTCCGAGTCCGTCGCTCCACGCGCGCGGTGACGGTCACGCAGCGCGGTGAAGGCGAGCATGAGGGTGGTGAGCCGCTGCTGCCCGTCGACCACGAGCCAGCGCTGCATTCCGCCCGCGGTGATCCGGCCGGGCGCCAGGACGACGGAGCCGAGGAAGTGGGCCGCTGGATCGCGGCCTTCCAACCGGTCCTCGACGAGTTCCCGCACGTCGTCCCACAACTGCTCCAATTGCCCCCGCTGCCAGCTGTACGTCCGCTGGTAGAGGGGCACTTGGTACTGCTTCTCGCCTTGGACGAGGTCCTTGAACGTGGTCTCCTGAGCGTGCACGCGCGCCTCTCCCCGAGGTGTCCTGAATTGCCTCGTCCGCCTGTGCCGATGATCCCCCGGAACCCAACCGGTGCATCGGCATGTCCCTACGAGCTGCTCGTCATGCCGCTGGCCGTCTCCGAGAGGGCACCTTCGGCGAGCAGCGCGGCGATGTCCGCGTCAAGCGTGGAGCGAATGTCCGGTCCCCGGCGCTTCCAGCCGAAGTAGTCGCAGGTCTGGCGGACGAGTTCGTCGCGCGACATACCGGGGCTCTCCGAGGTGAGTTCTCGCAGGGCGAGTTGCCTCTCAGCAGCCGGGATGTGCGCACATTTGCGCAGCACGCCGGCCGCGGGATGCCGTGCCCGAAACCTCGAACGGCCAACGGTGTCGAGGAATTCGCCGTCTGCCACGACCAGCCCGGTGGTGGCCAGATCCCGGACGACCTGGTGAATGTTCTCGCGGATCCGCGAACCGGCACGCCCCACGCCCCATATCTCGCGGGCTCGTTGGACGAGCAGGTCCTCGTGGATCGGGCCCTCCGTCTCGATCACGCGGATCAGCAGCTTGCGCAGGGCGGGGCGGGCCTCCACGGTGTGGAGCTCGTACCTCGGCGTCACCTCCAGCGTGCACACCTCGTACGGTGCGCTCCAGAGCCGATCCGGTGTGCTGTCGACGGGAACCCGCTCTTCCGCGGGAGCCGGAACGGCTGTCACCGCGGGTATGACACGCGGCGGCTCGGCCGGGGCCCGGCGAGGCTCGGCAGCCACCGCGCGCTCGACCGCCTGCCGCAGGCGCCCCTCGCCCGCGGTGCGGTCCCGGTACCAATCGGTGCCCCAGACGCGGTGCAGAGTCCATCCGAGGCCGGTCAGGACCTCCTCGCGCAACCGGTCGCGATCGCGTGCGGCCCGGGAGGAGTGGTACATCGCCCCGTCGCACTCGATGCCGAGGGCGTACGCGCCGGGGACCAATGGGTGTCGCAGGCCCAGGTCGATCCGGTAGCCGGCGACCCCGACCTGCGGCCGCACGTCGTATCCCCATGTGCGGAGCACCTGGAGCACGGAGACCTCGAACGGGCTCTCGGGCTCGGCGTCCGGCTGCACCAGGTCGACGGCCAGGGACGAGGGCCCCTTCTCCGCGTATTCGAGGTACCGCTTCAGGTGCTGAACGCTGGGGTTGGAGCTCTCGCCGAGGCTCCCTCCCACGAAGGACGCCACGACCTCCATGCGGTAGCGCGCACGGGTGATCGCGACGTTCAGGCGCCGCCAGCCGGCCTCCTTGTTGATGGGGCCGAAGTTGAGACCGAGCTTGCCGTTCACGTCCGGGCCGTATCCGACCGACATGATCATCACGTCCCGCTCGTCGCCCTGCACCGACTCCAGGTTCTTGATGAAGAAGCCGCCCAGCCGGTCTTCGGTGAAGCACGGGTCGAGGTCCGGGCGCGCCAGCCGGGCCTGCTGGAGCTCCTGGTCGATGGCCGACGCCTGGGCCTGCGAGAGCGCTACTACGCCGAGCGTCCGGCCGGGGCGGGTGTCGAAATGGTGGATCACCCGCTCAGCCACCACCGCGGCCTCGGTGCGGTTGTCCCGGCGGCCGCCGCGGTCGTAGGTGCCCTCGGCGTGGAAGAACTCGACGCCGACGTCATTGCCCTGGTCGGTGGCGCCGGGGAAGGTCACCATCGCGTTCCCGTAGAACGAACGGTTGCTGAAGGCGATCAGGTTTTCGTGGCGACTGCGGTAGTGCCAGCGCAGCGGGAGTTCGCGCAGCGCACCCGCCTTGCATGCCTGAAGGAGCGACTCGAAGGAGTCGGGCGCGTCCTCGTCGAACTCCTCGCTGTCGTCCTCCACCGAGGAGTCGAAGAACGAGGTGGGAGGCAGTTGCTTGTCGTCGCCGGCGACGACCAGGGAACGGCCGCGATAGACGCAGTTCACCGCGTCGGCGGGCCGTACTTGGGACGCCTCGTCGAAGATCACCACGTCGAAGGTGAAGTCCGCCGGGAGGAACTGGCTCACGGTGAGCGGACTCATCATGAAGCACGGCTTGATTCGGTGCACCACGTCCTTGGTGCGGGCGAGGAGTTCGCGAACGGGCATGTGCCGTCGCTTCAGTTCGGCCTGCCGCTTGATCACCGCAGCCGCTCCTACTTCGAAGCTGCGCGGCCGGCGCTTGTTGCACGCCTCGATCACCGCGCCGGCAGCGGCGGCGACCAGGCGACGATCTGCCTCCTGGTAGTCGTCGACCCGGATGTCCAGTTCCGCGCTGCGGGTGACCCGCAGCCTCCCGTCGCAGGCCAGCTGACCGTCGGCCCAGGCTCGCAGGACGGCGTACTCCACCGCATCCGGCAGCAGTTCAGGCGCCACCCCGCGCTCAGCCGCCAGTACCAGGAGCTCTGCGACTCCATGACGTGCGAAGACTGTCCTTCCGCCCTGATGGGAACGCCATTCCTCCGGCCCGTGCGGATCGGACAGCAACCTGTCGACGGTCTGCTGGGCTTGCTCGAACGTTCCCAGAACCGCCGCGGAGAGCTGCACGCGCCGGGCCGTGCCGAAGAGCCCGAGGACGCCCTCCGCTGGACCAGTACTTCGCCGGATCAGTGGATGACACAGTATCTGCGCGGGCGGCGGACAGTACGCCGACATAATCGCATTTCATGGTTACGTAGATCGTTCGCCTGAGAGCATCGATTCCCTCGCGGCGAACATGTGGAAGGTAATGAATGCGAATGGTCAAGGTTCAAAGCCGCTTTGGGATACAGAAGCAAGCTGGAGCCTCGCCGATAGCTGCTCGTCGAGCATATGCGATCCGGATCAGCAGGCGGCCTTCCTGGTGCGTCATTACATGCTGCACCTTTCGCGCCAATGTACAGCGCTATTACTGGTACGCCGGGAAGACACCTGGGGCACGCTGTGGACCTCTGGTTCGGGCGTTCAGAAGGCGGGCACGGCTTACCAGCAGGTATATAGCTTCGTCGGCGCGATCTTGTCGCAGACTTGCAGCCAGGACTCGAGTTCGACTTGGACCTGCGGAATCACGCGTCCGAATGGCTATCAAGGGATTGGTCGTCTGGAATCCGAAATCTACTGTCTCTTACACCGCCGCCAGCCAATACAAGCAATCCCGCGACATCTACGGAAGCACGGGCGACTGTGCCGACCAGTGGTGTTGTGAGCGTTGGGTTCAAGCCGATCCTGCTGGAGACCAGCGCTGCCACAGGTGGCGGTCCAACGCCTCCTCCGCCGACTCCACCTCCGAGCCCCGCGCCTGATTTCACGATCACTTCGAACGCAGCATCAAACGTCTCGGTAGCTGCGGGGCAATCAGCCTCGGTTACACTGAACGTTACTCCCTCAGGCACATTCACCAGCGCGATTCAACTCACGTGTTCGGGACTGCCCGCGAATGCCACCTGCAGTGTTTCGCCTAAGTCAGTCACTCCGGGATCGAAGGCGGTGACGGCAACATTGACCATCTCCGCAGCAGCTAGCACGTCTGCACTGCGATCGAACAGTGCATTCACGTTGTCCATGGGTATGCCGCTGCTTGGATTCACGTTGTTGGGCGCGTCCCGGTTACGTAGAAGTGTATTTCTGATGGGATTGGTGCTGATTGCATCGGTAGCAGCATGCATCGGCTGCGGAGTCACATCGCACAGCTCAGCCTCAAATCCTCCTACAACGGTTACGCCGGCGTCGTACAACGTAACCGTGACAGCGACCTCTGGCAGCATTCAGCGCACGGTGACTGTGCCGGTGGTGTTGAACTAACCCGAACCACTCGCAATGAAATGGCCACCGAATAATTCGGTGGTCTTTTTCATTTAAGTCGCTGAAAATCATTTCAGCCTACACAGCGGCGAATGGGGATCAGATGTTTTTTCATTGGTTGAAGCCGGGGACAATGACACGGCGATATGCCGCACGCATGTTGTTGACGTTAGCAGTGGACGTTGCTGTGTTCGCACTGATCGTTCTTCATCCGTTCGGATATCCGATCAGCATTGGCTTCGGTATCGTCCTCCTTGTAGTGCTCAGCCTTGCTTGGGTCCGACTGGGAAAGCCTTTTCGAGATCCTGAGATAGAGAAGCAGTTGGTCGAGTCGAGCGACCACCTACTGAAAGCCTCCGACGAAACGGAACGAGCCGGCGCGGTGGGTTCCGTAGCGGGCTAGTACCCGATGGTGTGACTCACGTCACCTCTCTTCGGCCCATCTCTCACCATCACCCCGAACCGGCCAATCACTCACCCGTCCGGGTGACCTCTCTCACTGCCTGACTGCCGGACCCGGGTCACGATGAGCCCTATAGCAGGAGGATTTATGAAGAAGGTCGTCATTCTTGGGGCCGCAGGCCGGGACTTCCACGATTTCAATGTTTTGTTCCGGAACAACCCGGATTATCGCGTGGTCGCCTTCACCGCCACGCAAATTCCCGACATTGCAGGCCGTCGCTATCCGGCAGCTCTGGCGGGCCAGTGGTATCCGGAAGGGATTCCCATCATCGAGGAAGACCTAGTCGAAGCGGTAATCAGGAAAGAGAAGGTGGATTACGCCGTCTTCTCTTATAGCGACATTTCTTATCCGAACCTGATGCACCTGGGCTCGCGCGTGCTCGCGGCCGGCGCCGATTTCTGGCTTCCCGGACGTAACACGGAAGTTAAGTCGGAGTTGCCGGTGATTTCTATCTGCGCCGTGCGCACTGGTTGCGGCAAGAGCCCGGTATCGCGCCGAGTCGCCGAAGACCTGCGCGCCATGGGATGGAAGCCGGTGGTTATTCGTCATCCGATGCCTTACGGCGACCTCGCCAAACAAGCCGTTCAACGCTTCGCGTCGGTGAAGGATCTGCAAAAGCACGAATGCACCATCGAGGAACGCGAGGAGTACGAGCCACACATCATAAAGGGCTCGGTGGTCTTTGCCGGAGTTGATTACGAGGCGATCCTCCGCGAGGCAGAGAAGGAAGGCGACATCATTCTTTGGGATGGCGGGAACAACGACACGCCGTTCTATAAACCTGACCTCGAGATCGTGGTCGTTGACCCGCATCGGCCGGGACACGAAGTCGGCTACTTCCCGGGCGAAGTGAATTTCCGCCGGGCGAATGTGATCGTGATCAACAAGGTGGACACGGCGCCGTCGGATGCGGTGGATGTGATCCGGCGGAAATCCAGAAGTGCAATCCGTCGGCGACGGTAATCGAAGCAGCATGCCGTGTGACCGCGACCGATCCTTCCATGATCCGCGGCAAGAGGGTGCTGGTAGTCGAAGACGGCCCAACGCTTACGCACGGCGAAATGCCATATGGAGCAGGCGTCGTCGCGGCTCGCCAAAACGGCGCGGCCGATCGCGTTGATCCACGCAATACTGCCGTGGGCTCGATCCGGGCAACGTTCGAGAAGTTTCCGCACATCGATCGCATCCTGCCGGCTATGGGCTACAACGAGACGCAGCGCCATGAGTTGGAAGAGACGATCAACCGGACACCTTGCGACGTTGTAGTAGTCGCGACCCCGATCGATCTCGGCCGTGTGCTCAAGCTGAATAAGCCGTCGGTACGCGTGGGCTACGAGATTGAGGAGATCACCAAGCCTTCGTTGCTCGACGTGCTCATGCAGTTCACCCACAAGATGGAAGAACGGCGGGCGGTGCACGCCTAGGAGACAGCATGCAAGACTTCCTTTCGATTCGTGACTTCACGCCGGAAGAGATCGGGCGGCTTCTTGACTTGGCGATCGATATCAAGTTACATCCCGAGGCGTACACGATGCACTGAAGGGCAAGACGCTCGCCCTCATCTTCGAGAAGCCATCGCTTCGCACCAGGGTGACATTCGACGTGGGAATCCATCAACTCGGTGGATTCTCACTCTATCTTTCACCGGCCGAAATCAACCTTGGAAAGCGCGAGTCGGTGTACGACGTCGCCAAGAACCTCGAGCGCATGGTGCAGGGGATCATGATTCGCACCTTTGCGCACGAGATCGTCGAGCGAATGGCGGAGTATGCCAGCATCCCGATCATTAATGGGCTCACCGACTACAGCCATCCGTGCCAGGCCATGGCTGACTACCTCACGATGCTGGAGATCAAGGGCAAGATCAAAGGGCTGAAGGTGGCATACGTGGGCGACGGCAACAACGTGGCGCATTCACTGATGTTTACGGGCGCGCAGTTGGGCGCGAACGTCTGGGTAGCCACGCCGCATGGTTACGAGCCAAGGCGGATGCGATCGAGTGGGCTCGCGAACGCTCAGCGATGTGGGGCGGTTCGTGCACGGTTACCAATGATCCGGTTGAAGCCGCACGTGATGCGGACGTGATCTACACCGACGTGTGGGCCAGCATGGGGCAGGAATCAGAAACTGCCGCGCGCCGGAAGGTGTTCATGCCATACCAGGTGAACCAGCGCTGTTCTCCCACGCTAAGGACAACACCATCTTCATGCATTGCCTGCCCGCCCACCGCGGAGACGAGGTTACCGACGAAGTGATCGATTCTCGCCACTCGGTCGTATTTCAGGAGGCAGAAAACCGACTACATGCGCAGAAGGCGATTCTGGTGGAGTGTATGAAGGCGATTGTGGTGGGCACGGCAGAGAGGGAGCTGTGCACGCGTGAAGAAGTAGCTAGTGAGAGTAGCATAGAATGAATGGATACATCGCGAGCTTTATGTATGGAATAAAGCGATGGAACTTGTAACGGATGATATACCGAGTGACAAAATATTTTCCACAGGAAGACATTATTATGGGCGAAACAGTCAACTGAGGCGCGCTGGAGTTTCGATCGCAAGCAACATGGCAGAAGGATATGGACGAAATTCACGCAACGAGCTTCACTAGTTTATAGGCATCGCTCGAGGCTCACTCGCGGAAGTAGAAACTCAAATGGAGATTGCGCAAGCACTGGGCTAACTAACATTAGCGAATGCTCAGGAATAGCTCTACAATCTGCGACGCTCGGTCGGATGTTGACGGGCTTTAGATCGTGGTCTTCGATGGGAGTAGAACAAACAACTAACAATCAACTCCTAACTACCGATCTAGATGCACGAACACTATCCTCATTGCGATCGGTGGTAACTCGCTCATACGCGCTGGCGAAAAGGGCACCGTTGCGGAACAGGCGCAGAACGCGCGCAGGACCGCTGCTGCCATTGTGCGTCTCTCGCGAAGGTTATCGGCTCGTCATCACCCACGGAAATGGCCCGCAAGTAGGTGCTGATCTTCTCCGTTCTGAACGCGCCATCGACCAGGTTCCAGCGCTGCCGCTCGATGTTTGCGGCGCCGCCACCCAAGGTGAAATCGGCTATCTGCTCGTGCAGGCCTTACACGGAGCTCGAAGCCGTGCAACTGCATTCCCGGTCGTCTCGGTGGTAACGCAGTCGGTAGTCCGCAGCGACGACCCAGCTATGCCGCATCCATCAAAACCAATCGGCCCGTTCTATTCGCGTGCGGATGCCAAAGAGAAGAGCGTACCTAGGCTGGCAGATTGTCGAAGATGCCGCCCGCGGATATCGTCGCGTTGTGCCATCGCCCGATCCCGGAGATCGTCGAGCAGGACGTCATTCGCGACCTCGTCAACGATGGCGTCCTGGTAGTCGCGTGCGGCGGCGGTGGAATCCCTGTTGTGGAAGAGAATGGCAAGCTGATCGGCGTTGAAGCGGTGATTGATAAGGATCGCGCGTCAGCACTACTGGCGTCGGAGTTGGGCGTCGATATCTTCGCAATTTCCACCGATTCTGACTTTGTTTATCTCGATTACAAGAAACCGACGCAGCGGCCTATACGCACGATGAGCGCAGATGAGATCGCGAAGCATCTTGCGGCGGGGCAATTTCCTTCGGGCAATATGGGACCAAAAATTGAGTCGGGTTTCGCTTCCTAATCGGCGGCAAGGAAGTCATCATCACGTCGTACGAGCACCTGTTCGACGCTGTACAGGGAAACGCAGGCACGCACATCCTGCCTTCGACGTCGCGTTCGGCCATCAAGAAGAAGAGGTAGCTCATGTCTAGCGCAACCATAACCGGTCCACGAAAAGTACCCGGTTGCCATGTGGACGAGTCGCAGCAGTTCACTGTCCCGCTGCTGATGGAATTGTTTGACCGCACGCGGCAGATGGAAAAAATTGTCGCCCGCGGCGGCACCCTCGACTACCAGAACCGGATCATGGCGACGTTGTTCTACGAGCCTTCCACGCGCACGCGCTTCAGCTTCGAAGCTGCCATGTACCGGCTCGGCGGACGCGTGCTCTCGACCGAGCATGCCCGGGCATTTTCGTCGGAGATGGAAGGCGAGCAGGTCGAGGATTCCATCCGCATCATCGGCGGCTACTGCGATGTCATCGTCATTCGCCATAACGAAGAGGGCGGGGCGAAGCGTGCGGCGCAGGTTTCACCGGTGCCGGTAATCAATGCTGGTGATGGACAACGGCGGCCAACATCCGACGCAGGCACTGCTGACCTCTATACCATTTATCGCGAGCGTCCGCTGAACGGCCTGAGCGTGGCGTTTATCGGCGAACTCGATCGGGGCCGGACGGCGCGTTCGCTGGCCTATCTGCTGGCGAAATTCGATCGCGTGAAGGTGTATTTCGTGGCCCCGCCGGAGATGCAGATGAAGCCGGACATCCTCGAATACCTCGATCGCCACAATGTGCACTACGAACTGGAGTCGGATATCGATCGAGTCGTCGGCGAAGTGGACGTGGTGTACCAGACACGAATCAGCCCGGATCGCGTCGGTCGCACCGGCTAGCTGAGGTTCGCCATCGACTCAAGTGCCTAAGTCGGATGAGAACCGATGCCATGATCCTGCATCCATTGCCCGAACGGCGGAACTGGACAAGACGGTGGACGAGCGATCCCGGCGCGCTCTACTTCCGGCAGGCCAAAAACGGGCTTTATGTGCGGATGGCATTCTGACATTGCTGCTTGATAGCCAGGATGAGTGCGGTTCTTGATACTGGCTGCTGGCTACGGGTTACTGTTACTGACTCTCGACTACAAATTTAGAAAGGGTTCATATATGCTGATAGAAGCCGTGATCGACCTTATGAGAACGCAAGACTACGTCGCGCTCGAAAACGAGTACGGGGCCCACAACTACCATCCGCTCGACGTAGTCATCGAGCGCGCCGAAGGCGTGTGGGTTTACGACGTCGAGGGCAAGAAGTATCTGGATTGCCTCGCCTCCTATTCGGCGGTGAACCAGGGACATTGTCATCCCAAAATTCTGCAGACGCTGATGGACCAGGCACACAAGGTCACGCTGACGTCGCGTGCGTTCCGCAACGACCAGCTTGGGCTGCTGTATAAGGAGCTGCACGACCTGACCGGCTTCGATATGGCGCTGCCGATGAACTCCGGCGCTGAGGCGGTCGAGACCGCCGTGAAGGCCGCGCGCAAGTGGGGATACAAGGTAAAAGGCATTCCCGACGGGAAGGCCGAGATCATCGTTTGCGCCAACAATTTCCATGGGCGCACCGTGACGATCGTCGGCTTCTCGACCGACGAGCAATATCGCGACGGCTTCGGCCCGTTCACGCCCGGCTTCAAGGTTATTCCGTTCGGCGACGCCAAGGCGTTGCGGGAGGCAATCACGCCGAATACCTGCGCGTTCCTGGTGGAACCGATCCAGGGCGAAGCAGGCATCATCATTCCGCCCAAAGGCTTCCTGAAAGAGGCTGCGGAGATCTGCCGCGCGCAACAACGTGCTGCTGATGACCGACGAGATCCAGTCTGGCTTGGGCGCACCGGCAAGCTATTCGCGTACATGCATGAAGGCATCACGCCCGACGTGCTGATCGTCGGCAAGGCGCTGGCGGGCGGCTTCTATCCGGTGTCGGCGGTGCTCTCGTCGAAGGAGATCCTGGGCGTCTTCAAGCCCGGAGATCATGGCAGCACCTTCGGCGGCAATCCGCTGGGCTGCGCCGTCGCTCGCGCCGCGTTGGAGGTGCTGGTCGAGGAGAAGATGGTCGAGCGCTCGGCGGAACTCGGCGAGTATTTCCTGAACAAGCTGAAGACGCTGCGGAGCCCGGACCTGAAGGAAGTCCGCGGCATTGGGCTCTGGATCGGCATCGAGATGAAGGGTGCGGCCCGTCCGTTCTGCGAGGCGCTGAAGGCCGAAGGCGTGCTCTGCAAAGAGACGCACGATAAGGTCATCCGCATTGCGCCGCCGCTGGTCATCACTCGGGAAGAGATCGACTGGGCGTTCGAGCGGATCAAGAAAGTGATTGAGAAGTAAAACTGGCAGGAAACGAGGCCGGCGCCGCGGCGCCGGCTTTTATTTTGACCGCAAGCTTCGGATATCAGCTTTCTTCAGGGCTACCTAGAGGCGAGATACTTGAGAGGAGCACGATGTTGTCAGCCTTACAGCAGAGCGGATTCTACCTGGTGACCAGAAAAGCGGACGAGACCCAGAACGATCAAGCATGGCAGGCGGTGCTCGAGCGCGACCGCCGCTACGACGGCATGTTCGTGTATGCGGTCCGTTCGACCGGCGTGTATTGCCGGCCATCCTGTCCGTCGCGGCGTCCGCGGCCGGAGCAGGTGGAGTTCTTCGAACAGCCGGGGGCAGCGGAGTCCGCTGGATATCGTTCGTGCCGCCGCTGCCGTCCCACGGAGACCAATGGCAATAGCGCGCTTCCGAAGATGATCACGCGGGTGTGCCGCCAACTCGACCAGAACCTTGAGGACGAACCTACGCTGGAACAACTGGCGGAGACAGCCGGACTGAGTCCGTTCCATCTGCAGCGCAGCTTCAAGCAGGCGCTGGGGATCTCGCCAAGGCAATATGCCGAGCTGCGCCGGTTCCTGAAATTCCGTTCACGCCTGCAGAAGGGCGACGATGTCACCACCGCGATGTACGAAGCGGGTTTCAACTCGCCAAGCCGTCTCTATGAACGCTCGACGTCGTCGCTGGGAATGACGCCTTCGACATATCGCTCCGGTGGCGCTGGGCAAAAGATCCGATTCGCGATTGCTTCCTACACCAGGCTCGGGAAATATGCTGGTCGCTGCGTCGGATAAGGGAGTCTGCGCGGTGCGCTTCTGTGACTCGGCGGCTCTCCTTGAGAAGGAGCTACGGCAGGAATTTTCAAATGCCGAGGTGACCAGCGATGACAAGCGCCTGGCGGGATTCGTGAAGGACATCGCCAAGCTCGCCGAGGGGAAGCCGGTCACACACGAAATTCCGTTAGACATAAGGCATACGGCGTTTCAGGCCAAGGTGTGGCAGGCACTGCGGCAGATTGAGCCGGGAAAGACGAAGAGCTACCAGGAAGTCGCTCGCGAGATCGGTGATCCGAAAGCGGTTCGGGCCGTTGCTCGTGCGTGCGCGACAAATCCGGTGGCGCTGGTGATCCCGTGTCATCGAGTGGTGAGAAGCGATGGCGCGTTGTCGGGCTATCGTTGGGGAGTGGAGCGCAAACGTGAGATCCTGGAGGGCGAAAAAAAGTGGAAGTGATCGTTTATACGTCTCCATCGTGCTCGGCATGCCGGACAGTGAAAGAGTTCCTGGGGATGCATCGCGTGAACTTCGAGGAGCGCAGCTTGCAAGAGCCGCGCTTTCTTGAAGAACTCGGGGAAAAGCATGGGGCTTACTCCGCGCCGTCGGTGGTGGTGAACGGCGAACTCGTCGAGGGCGGACTGCCGGAGATCGCAGCGGCGGTGGGGGTAGAGTTGTAGCTCCGGGCTGAAATGCAGAGACCCTTCGTTGCTTTTTCGGGTTCCGTTCTGGTACCCACCCCCCCAGGGTCCGCTATCAGAAAACAAAGGACTTATGGGCTTTTTCCCGCTAAAGATCACGATCTAAATGGGTTAGAGGTAAAGATCACGATCTAAAGAAGTTACCAGTTTCCAGTAGCCAGTTTCCAGTAAAAATCAGGCACACTTTGCCCAGACTGGATGTCTGGGGCTGCACGGTTTGATTGTCAAAGAGCTGAATCTCAGGTCTATTTCGACCTACTTCAAGGATACGAAATTGGGTGGGGTGAACCTGTCAGATGGTGGAAATTTATTTCTCGAGTGTTTTGTGGAGGTTAGCGGGAAATGGGTGGGGTGAGGGGGTTGACAGCCCGGAAGGCCGGTGGTCGAGGTAGGGGTTCCTCGCTGCGCTCGGAATGACAAAAAAGCTCCAGCTCTCATGAAGGCTGGTGGTCGAGGTAGGGGTTCCTCGCTGCGCTCGGAGTGACAAAAAAGCTCCAGCTCTCATGAAGGCCGGTGGTCGAGGTAGGGATCCTCGCGACGCTCGGAATGACAAATCACTGCCGACGGGAGGGTTCTTCGAGGCCGGTGATGCGAAGGCCGGCGCTGTGGGATTTGTGCCGGATGTTCAAGGTGATGAGCAGCGCCGTGATCTTTTCGACGATGTGAGCGTTTTCGAGGGCGCCGCCGTCGAGGGCGCGAAGGCCGGGGATCTTGTGAACCAGGTCGGTGACTACCTCGCGGGCATGCGGATCGTCGGTGCAGATGATGACGTCGCACTCAAGATCGCGATTGTCGTTGAGCAGATCGGCAGAGACGTTTTGAAATGCCGCGGCTACGGAGACGCCTTTCGGCAGAATTGCCTGAGCCTGCTGCGCGGCCGACCCATCCCAAACTTCGATGGTTTGTGTGACTTTGCCGCCGACGGCGGTTGCGAGCGGAACCGAAGCATCGACGACAATGGCTCCAGGCTTTAACGCCGGCTTGATGTGGCGGACTGTGTTGGCATGCGCCTGGAAGGGTATTGTCAGCACGACAACGTCCGCACCTGAGACCGCCTGCTGATTCTCGGCGCCGCTGATCTGCGAATTGCCGCCGATTTCCTTTTGCAACTTATCCGCGGTGGCCAGAGCGCGCTCTTCGTCGCGCGATCCGATTACCACGTGCTCTCCGGCGCGCGCCCATCGCAACGCCAGACCGTATCCCTCTGCACCTGTACCACCGACGATCGCTATCTTCATCTCGTTGCCTCGTCCATTACAGCAGGACGAGGTGTGATTTGTGAATATGTAGTGTTCCTTTGGGCGGGAATGCGCCCGAGCTCGCGGATGCGCTCGTCAAACTGTTCCGGGCTGACGTACTGTCCGGCGGTTGAGCCAGCGAGGCGGGAGATGTTCTCTTCCATCAAGGTGCCGCCGTAGTCGTTCGCTCCCGATTGCAGGCATTGCTGTGACATTTCAGGCGTCAGCTTCACCCAGGAGACCTGGATGTTGTTAATGCTGCCGGCGAGCATGACGCGGGCAAGCGCATGAATGCGGATGTGTTCTTCCGGGCGTGGGACCTGGACGCGAATGTCCTTCGAGGAACAAGCGAGTGTTGTTATGGACAAAACCAAGCGGAACGAATTCGGTGAAGCCACCGGTATCGGACTGGATCCGCCGGAAGAGCTGGAGCTGTTCGACCCAATGTTCGGGGCGCTCGACGTGTCCGTACATCAGCGTGCTGGTGGTGCGGATCCCACACTCGTGCGCGGTACGAACGATCCTTTCCCAGGATTCGGCATTCAGTTTGTACTTGGAGATCAGCTGGCGCACATCATCGTGCAGGATCTCGGCGGCGGTACCGGGCATGGTGTCGAGTCC
>CAVWOS010000017.1:0-405134 GCA_963756705.1 uncultured Actinomycetota bacterium
CGATGCTCGCCCTGACCGGCAAAGCCCGGCTCTGGGAACCCCGCCGCCTGCGGCTGCGGCTGTTCTCCACCGCCGCCCAGCTCGTGACCACCGCCCGCAGACGGCACCTGAGATTCGCCCGCCACTGGCCCTGGACCGACGTCGTCACAGCCGCGATCGAACGACTCCAAGCCCTCCCGAACCCTGGCTGACCAGCCAGTTCCCGCTCTTACGAACCTGATGAACCCACCGGAGACGTGGAGCCCGGCGCCCACCCGACACGACAGCCGGGCCGTCGCCCTGCCCACAACCGGCCCGGACAGGCGAAACGGCCCATCGAAGAACTCGACGGACCGTCACGAAAGATCGAGGCTAGCCGATCAAGCGCTGGGCGAGCCTCATGATCATGGCCAACTTGCGCCCTGTCCGGGCGGCTTCGCATCTGGTGCCATGACAACGAGCCGGACGGAGGATGTCGGACCAGGGGGCGCGATGGGCACATCTACGCGGTGGAAGGGCCCCGGCGGTGGTCGGTGGCGTTCGGCCGGCCGCCGGCTCGCCCGTTGGAACCCGCAACGTCCCGATGCAGACCGGCGGTTGGAGGAGATCGCCAGCGATCACCTGCTTGCCTTGCACGAAACCATGCGCGGCGACCCCTCGGCGTTCGGCTTGTACGACGCAACGTGCGCCGCCGGCGAACGTCTGACCGAAGCCATGGCTCAACTCGCTCAAGCCGGCCCATCGTCCCCTGGATCATTCATCGCCGACCTCACTCGGCAGGTCGGCGGCCATGGTGGCACGTTCACAGAATCCGTACTGCGGAGAGCAATCAGCAAGACGAGCCAGCAGGTACTGGAGCAGCATCCGGAGCTGAGCGAAGCCATGAACCCCGAGTCTGCTGACAGCCGCAAGGTCTCCTCCGACATTCTCTGCGACCTCTTTCAACTCTTCTTCGCAAACACCGTCGCGGAGTTCCTGCACTCCGTAGTCGCGGAACACGTCAAGCTAGCTCTACCAGTGCTCCACGGTGTCGATCCGGAAGGTCGAATCGCCAGCTGGGTGGCGGACCGAGTGCTCGAACTCGTTCCGAACCCGTGCGAGGCAGCGACAGAGGCCACAGAGATCGCGGAAGCCATCGACAAGACACAGTCCGTAATAGGGGCCGTTCAGAATCCGGTGAGCGCGTTGCCAGCAATTGCGCGGCAGCTGGTTCCGGAGACGGTGGGAAGAATTCTTGGCCTGGTCACGGAAAAAGTCGAGGCGGAGTGGAGAGTCACGTCATGAGCCGCCTTGAACGACTGGTCTGGTGGAGTGCGGACCCCAACGACCACCCGGGAGGTTCCTGGATCGTCGTCAGCGAGAAAGGTTTCCTGGAGCGCGACAGCCGCATTCTCGGCAGGCATAATTTGCCCGGTCCGGTTCCGGATTGGGCCGAAGATCTGCTGCGCGTCGCACGCGCCATATTCCTGGCGGACAAACATGTACGACGGGATTTATCAGACGATCGCTGGACACGGCACATCCACCTTTCCGTCCCCGTTTCCGATCCGGATCGATGGCAGGCTACCGACTCTCTCACCCACCTCACCGCACTACTTCAGACGCTCACGGCGGACATCTGGGAAGTCGTCTTCCGCCCGCTCCCACGCCGCCCGGTCCAGGAAGCGCTCCCCGACGACAACCGGGCCTCCGAAGTCGCCCTCTTCTCCGGTGGACTCGACTCCCTCAGCTGGGCAGCAACCCGCGCCAGCGCGAAGGACCCGCTTCCTCTGCTTCTCGTCACCTTCCGCGAGATAAGTCTGCTCCGCCTGCAACGGCAAGCATACGAAGCGGTTAAGCATCTCTCGCGTGGCGCGCGCCCGGTCTTCTTGCAACCCATGAGCCAAACCCCGACCGGCGACGGGGCAAGGACGCGATTGGAGACGTCTTCACGATCCCGAGGACTGTTTTACGCAGCCAGTGCGGTCCGCGCCGCGGCCGCGCATGAGGTTCCCGTTGTGCACGTGCCCGAGAACGGCCAACTCGCCCTCAACCCACCACTTACCCCGGCGAGGGCCGCGGCCTGTTCAACCCGTTCCATGCACCCGTGGACCCTGCACCACCTGAACGGCCTCATTGATGCCATAAGCGATCACGAACAGACCGTGCGGGTGATCAATCCCTTGGCCCGGCTGACGAAGGGCCAGGTATGCCGAGCCGCCCTCGATGCCGGCCTGAGCCCATCCGACCTCGAAGCCACGCTGAGCTGCGGCAAGCCTCCCGTGCGCAGAAGGAACGGCGCACGCGTTCCCAACTGCGGCACCTGCTTCCCGTGCCTCGTCCGCCGTTCAGGCCTCATTCACGCCAGTGGTGCCGACAACACCGAGTACGAACTGCGCCCCTGGGCGAACGGCTTGTCAGCCGCCCGAGCGGCGGACTGGTGTGCACTCCGACGCTGGCTGTCGGTGCCGTACACGCTCTACGACCTACTCGCCGACACTCCCCTACCGCCTGGCACCGACGCCGGGGCCGCGCTGAACGTGATCGCCAAGGGCCGGATGGAGCTGAGAGGGTTGCCCCGCCTTGTGGGAGGAGCCGTCTAAGCCCGGCTCCCGGCAGCCATGCAGTGGGGATTCGACGGAGTTGTCCTTCTCGACGGCGCACGCGGGCCACGGCAGCTGGGCCGCTGTCAGCCGGTCCGATCCTCCATGCCTCAGTCCTCGTCGACCCGCGCCAGCACCAGATCAAGCCTGTTTCCCCGCGCGGCGACCACGAGGTCGAAGGTGGCGCGGGTGATCGGGTTCCAGCCGCGCTCCGATCGGCACCCGCGGAAGGCCGGCAGCGGGTGGTCGCCGTTGGAGTGCCACACCGCGTCCGGGCCGAGTACCGCGATCACGTCGTCCTCGATGGCACGCAGTTTCGGGTCGGCGAGCGGGTCGCCGCTGGACGGGTAGGCGAGTCCGGCGCCAAGAACGCCGGCGACCCAACCGGTGGCCTCCGCCGACCCGAACGGGGGCCGCCCGGTAAAGCAGTCGGCCAAGCCGTCGGCATCCGAAACGGCCAATGGATAAGCCGGGCTCAACACATCCCAGCAGACCTCGAACAGGGATCGGTCCTCATCTGCCGGCCGCAGCGCGGCCGCCACCACGCCCACCTCTCCTTTGGTCAGGTGCCGGGCCAGCCGGTTCTTCAGCAGAGCCTGCTTCTTGGCCATGGCTCACCGAGCGAACGCGCGCTTGTCGTGCGGCGGGTAGGCGGGGTTCAGCCCTTCCGGTCGCTCGTAGTCGGCATCCGCCAGGCGCTGGGTCAGGTATCCGGCCATCGCCGACAGCCGACTGTCCGGGACCGGCCCGACGGCGGAAGCAGGCCGGCTGCCAGCGCGGTCATCGCCTCGGCGAGCCGTGCCTCCGGCAGGCGCATTTCGCGCAGTTCACTGATTTCGGCGACCGCCGCGGCAGCTTGGTACTCCCAGGTGGTGGCGGAGTAGTCCGCCATGATGGCTGCGTAGTCCGGGCTCCCGCTCCCGTCTGCGCCAGGATGTTCGGTGCCGGCGTCCTGGTGGAAGTAGCCGAGCAGGATGGACAGGTTCGACAGCCGCTCCCCCCACTCCCACCGGGTCTCGGGTGCTGCTGGCTCCGGCCGCTCGCCGCCCTCGGTGAACGCGACCAGGTGCGGGACCGCGAACAGCAGGCATTCCTCGCGGGTACGGCCGACCGGCGGAATGATCGGGGGCATCGAGGCGAGGTGGGACGCGACATCGGGCTCGTCAACGCCCTGCTTGAGCACCTCCAGGATCTCGGCGGTGGCCCGAAAAGCCCGTCCCGGGTAATAGGTCGCCATCCGCAGGTAGGAGCGCATCGCCTTCGACTGCGTGTCCGCGGTGTCGGTGAACCGCTCTTCACGCGGCACCGACGCGTAGGCCTCCAGCAGGAGTCTCAGTTCCGGCAGCCTTTCGGCCCACGGGGCGTCATCGTTGAAGATGTCCGGCTGTGTCATCGTCCTGGCCTCGTGCTGTCATTGGTGTTGGTCATGATTCCCGCGCCGCGGTCAGCCGTAGGGGAAGGTGGTGAGAATGTAGTAGCCGCCAGGCGCGCTCGGATCGGCGCGCAGCACGACACGGGCGCCGTTCACCGGCTTGGAGCCGAGCCCATTCTGCCAGTCGCTGCGGGACAGCGACCGGCCCGTGACCTGCCCGGTGTCCGCAAGGTCGAACTCCTTCGTGCTGCCCGACTTCGCCTTCTGGAGCCAGTTGCTGATCTGCTGCTTGTTGACGTCGATGGTCTGCTGGGAGAACTTCTGGGCGTCGCCGAGGTTCTCGTACGTGGAGGCGCCCTGGACTCCGGGCTCGTTGGCGAGGCGATCCCCCAGCTGTTGGTCGCTGCGTCCGACGTGCTTGGTGACGCCGTGGCCGCCGTACCCTTCGTCGCCGAGCGGGTCGGCATCGCGCGGCTGGGGCGGCTGTGGGCCTTTGCGGCTGTTCCGTGGCCAGGCGTTGTAGTCGCCGTTGGCCATGGCCGTCATCCACGTGTGCAGGCCCGTGTAAGCGAGCGCGCCGCCACCAGTGATCACCCCGGCGGAGGCGATGTTCAGCAGGACCCCCTCGGGGCTCAGGACCACGCTGAGGTCGAGCACGAAACCGCCGACCTCCCCGCCGGCACCCAGAACCATCAGGACCAGGCCGCCAAGGGTCTCCGCGATCCCGAGCAGCGATCGCGGGCTGAACAACACCTGAAGGATGTCGGCGAGCGTGTACCCGACGTCCTCCAGAAAGTCTCCGACCGCGCTCAGCACATTGCCGGCCACCGACAGGGCACCGTCGACAGCGTTCTCGACCTTGTCCCAGAACCCGTCGGTGAGGCCGTCGTGCTGCATCGCGTGCCGGATGCGGTCGACCGCGTGCTGCTCGGCTCGATCCCGCAGATCTTTGGCCGCGTGGAGCTCCCCCTTGGCGGTGCCCAACGCACGGCTCTGGGTGCTCTGCCGGGCACGCAGCCTCTGCGCCGCTGGGTCGTCGTGCGGGGTACTCGGCGGCAGCTGGTCGAGCTGCCGTTGAAGGGCCCGATGCTCGGCATCGGCGTCCTGGGCGTCCCGCAGCGCCTTGGCCGCAGCCTGCTGCGCGGTCTCAAGCGCGCTGGCCCAGTTCGCCTCACTACCCTCCATGACTGTGGTGCCGACGGCCTTTGCCGCCTCGTCGTACCGGTGGAAGGCCCTTCTCAGGTTCTTCACCGCGTCGCCGGCGGCGTCACGGAACCGGTCAGCGGCCTGCGACTTCCACGAATCAACCGACGACAGCGCCTGGATCTCCTCGGCACGCCGGGTCAGCGCATCGGCGATGGTCCGCAGGTCCTGGCCGAGGCAGACGACGGTGTCAGGCTCACCTGGAACCGGGTCGTCGGCCCCGTTTCAGCATCTTGATCCGGTTCACCTGCCCCTCCACCGCCCCCGAGCTGAACGGCAAGGTCAACCCCGCCTCCACCGCCCGCAGATCACACCCGATCCCGTTCACGAACGACAACAGCTCGGGAAGGTTGCCGGCCTTCACGCTGTCGATCCAGGCCGCGAGCTTCTGGCCGGTGCGCGCGTTCATCATCTCGGCGAAAGTCCGGACGTGCTCGGCGGTGGCGTCAAGCTCTGGGAACCGGGCCAGGACGGCCTTGAACTGCAGAGTTTCATCCTGGGTGAGATTGTCGGGATGCCGGGTGATCCACCCGGTCATCCCCCCGACCGACGGCGGCCTGCAGGCCCCGTCGGTGGGCCTGGCTCCGGCGCGCAGAGGCTGGAGGTAGTCGCGGACCACCGAGTAACCGCCGCGGAAGCCAGCGGCCTTGATCTCTTCGAAGAGCTTCTTGGCGCTGGTGCAGCCCTCCTGCCATCGCTGGTGGAGGTAGGGCTTGTAGTCGTCGAGGATACTTGCGCGGCCCTGCCACTTGCCCTCGCTCAGTTCCTCGGCGGTGGCGGCACGGGCGAACTTGCGCACGGTGTTGCGGGCCAGACCGAGCTCGCGGCTGATCGCGTGCAGGGTGAGCCCCTTCTCGATCAGGGCGTGTATCTCCTGGTGCCGGTCGCGGGTGCGGTCCGCGCACCGGTGGGCAGCGCGTTGCGCCTTCGCGGTCTTGGTGACCTTCTCCAGTTCGGCGGCCGCGGCAGCGGACGCCTCGGGGCCGGGCGCCGGCTCCGGGGTGCGTAGTTGGGTGGAGTGCCTGGTCACGCAGCGTTCCACGGCTTCGGCGAGGTTGTGGAACAGGTGCCATCAGTCTGCGACCTGCACAGCCTCCGGGGCGCCGAGGCGGGCGCCTTCGGCGTAGCCGCTGGCGCGGTCACGGCAGATGATCTCGACGCCGGGGTGCCCGGTCAGCCAACGTGCCAGGGTCGCGGCCTCGCGGTCGGGCAGCAGGTCGATGGGTCGGCGGGTCTCGACGTCGATCAGCACGGTGCCGTAGACGTGGCCCTTGCGCAGGGCGAAATCGTCGACACCGAGGACGCGCGGGGTCTTCGTCGGTGGGTCGGGCAGGGCGTGGATCAGCCGCAAGAGGGTGGAGCGGCTGACCGCCGCGCTGAGGACAGCGGCCAGGCGGGCGCCGGCTCGTCCGGCCAGCATCAGTGCGACCACCTGCAAGACGGCGTGCAGTCGCTGACTGCGACGTCCGTGCCGGAAGGTGAGCCCGTCGATCCGCTCGACGAACGTCGCCTGGGAGCACGACGCCGACGGGCAGCGGAAGCGCCGGACCTGCAGGCGCACGACCACCGGCCGCCCGCCCGCCGCGGCGTCAGCCAGACGGTGCTGGTAGCTGCTGTGGACTCGCCGGGATCTCGTCCCACAGGCCGGGCAGGCAGCCTCGCCCGTGCACGCACGGGCGGTCACGGTGACCGCTTCCTCGCCGAGTTCGACCTCCTCGACCTGCAGACCGTCCAGGCCGGCGAAGAGGACATCCTCTACCTCCACATCGCTCACGGGTCTTGACCGTCAGGCATCCGGGGATGGCCGCGCTGAAAAACACCGGAAATGATCCAAATTCGCTGTTGTCGTTCGTGAACGGGATCGGGTGTGATCTGCGGGCGGTGGAGGCGGGGTTGACCTTGCCGTTCAGCTCGGGGGCGGTGGAGGGGCAGGTGAACCGGATCAAGATGCTGAAACGGCATATGTTCGGCCGCGCGGGCCTGGCCCTGCTACGCAAGCGCGTCCTCCTGGCCGGGTGACCGCCGGGCGGGGCGGAGGGCGGGGCCCGTGACCGTCTGTCAGCGCTGCACGGAAAGTGATCCAGAACCACTTTTCACCCGTCGCCGACACGGGTGGTGCCCAGTAGAAGGAGAGATGGACGCAGCCCCTTCCGCCGCCACCGGAGCGCCACCAATGGCTTGCAATAGTCCGGGGCCAACCTCTGCCCATCCGATCAGCAACATGGGCCCGATGGCGTCGAAAGCCGCCTTGCCCAACTGGTGTCTGATAACCGGATCCGCCACTTCCTACCAACCACAGAACTGCCACCAGCTTGCCCAGCCGGCCGCCGACCGGCCAGTTGCGGTGACCGGCGGACCTCAGTCCCACCCCGACTCGCGTTCGCCATACCCCCCAGACGACCCGCACGGCGCGACACATCCAACTCACCTACATAGCCGGATGGTCGACTCTGTGCCGCCTCCTTCCGCCCAGCAACGGGCACACCACTTGGCACGAACTCCCCCGGTTCGGGCCGCCTGCGGCCCGGTCAATGGTCCGACCGGACCCGCTGCTGGGCCATGCTCGCCCTGTAGTCGCTCGGGCTGACCCGGTACCGTCCCCGGAACGTCCGGCTAAAGACCGCGGGGTCGGTGAACCCCCATCGCGCCGCGATCCGCCCGATTTTCTGGTGTTCGAGACGCGGATCCGACAGGTCGGTGCGGCAGCCTCTGAGCCGTTCCTCCCGGATGAAGGCGCCGATCGTGAGGTCCTGATGGATGAACAGACCATGCAGCTGCCGCACCGAAATGTTGTGAGCCGTGGCGATCGCGGTCGGCGACAACTCCGGGTCGGTGAGATGACTGATGACGTACGCCTTGACGGCGTGCACGAGTGCGGTCCGCTGCGTCGGCTCCGGAACCCCCTCCTCGGTCTCGGCCGCCTCGCTCAGAACGACCGACGCCAGGTCGGCTGCCACCCACGCGAGCCGGTCAAAGGTCTGCGTCGTGATGGCGCCGCTCTGGTCCGCCAACTCCCGCATGAAGCTGGCGAGCAGAGCGGCAGGGCCGCTGTCCGACGGTATCCGCCGGGCCACCAGGTCGCGCAACCGCCGCTCACGCACCCGCAAGGCGTGCCGGGGCAGATGAAGGAACACGGTGCGCGCCGCCCCCTCCTCGATGCGTAACTCGGCCGAGAACGGGCACGAAGTGTCGTAGAACACCAAGTCGCCCCGGTTCAGCACCGCACAGCTGCGGTTCTGCTCGAGCGCCACCGAGCCCTGGGTCACCAGGGCCAGCATCCACACAGGACCGCTCCGCCGGATCGAAGTCGGCGTGCGTCCTGACCGCGACGCCGAGAGATCCGAAGCCGTCACACGGACATCCTCCGACCCCATGGAGGCCGCCAAGGCGTGCAAATCATCTGTCCGCGACGTTGTGATCCACCGTGGCACCAGCCCTTCGGCGGTCAACTCGTGCCATTGGTTGAACCTGTCACCAACCGGCAGGTCGGCGCTGTGAACTTCTGTGAACGTTGACATCTCGATTCCCCGTTAGAAGTCGTCATGGCTTCGTCGGCCGAGCGCCTTCGCTTCGGAAGTTCACCTGGCAGACCTCGGCATCCGCCCGAGCACCGCGTTCCTGCCATCCGTGCGGCCGTCTCGGCGCTCCCACGCCCGCCTGCTTGCAGGCCCCTGCGGAATCACGATGAGGGGTTGATCGTGGGGAAACTGTGCGAAGAACCTAAACCCGCAGGTCATGGGTGGTATACCGGGGAAAACGTCGGTGGAGTTGGGGGTTGTAATGGGCGTCAGGTTCCGATTACTGGGCGGCGTCGAAGCTCAGTCCGGCGGCGTGGCGGTCGATCTGGGGCATCCGAAGCAGCGTGCGGTGCTGGGAGTGCTTCTGATGGAGGCCAACCACCCGGTCTCCACAGGCCAGTTGCTCGACCATGTGTGGGGCGAACAGCACCCGAAGCGCGGACGGGAGACGGTGTACAACTACCTTTCCCGGTTGCGCGCGGCGCTGCGTGCCGTCGACGACCAGGTCCGCCTGGAGCGCCGATCGGGCGGCTATCTGCTAGCCGTCGGTGAACAGTCCGTGGACGTACACGAATTCCGCTACCTGATCGGCCAGGCGCGAACCGTGCGCGACGATCAGCAGGCCTTGGAGCTGTTCGAGCAGGCGCTGCGGCTGTGGCGGGGCGAACCGTTGTCCGGTCTGGACACACCGTGGGCAACCGGCCTGCGTGCGACGCTGGGGAACGAACGGCTAGCCGCTGAACTCGACCACGTCGACACCGCGTTGCGCTGCGGCCGGGACACGGAAATGCTCCCGAATCTGTCCGCTCGCGCAACTCAGTATCCGTTGGACGAACGGGTGGCCGGACAGATAATGCTCGCCCTGTACCGCAGTGGCCGCCAAGCCGACGCCCTGGAGCACTATCAGGTGCTACGCCGTCGCCTCGCCGATGAGCTGGGCACCGATCCGGGTCCGGGAGTACAGCGCCTGCACCACCGGATACTCACCGCCGATCCGTTCTTGGCCGCGCCGAGCGCGCCGTCCGTCCTCGGACCAGGGGCTGCGGTGATCCCACACCAGCTTCCCGCTGCCGTCCCCCACCTCGTCGGCCGAGTCCGCGAGTCGGCCGCACTCACCGCGCGGGTGGAGTCGGCTGCCAGCGCAGGGACTGTGGTGATCACATCGGTCAGCGGGGCCGCCGGAATCGGCAAGACCGCTCTGGCGGTGCACTGGGCGCACCAGGTTCGGGACCGGTTTCCCGACGGACAGTTGTATGTGAACCTGCGAGGCTTCGATCCGCAGGCGCAAGCGATGGACCCGGCCGAAGCGGTGCGCGGCTTCCTCGACGCCCTCGGCGTCACCCGGCAGCACATCCCGCCAAGTCCGGCGGCGCAGATCGCCATGTACCGCAGCCTCCTGGACGGCCGAAAGATCCTCGTGCTGCTGGACAACGCCCGAGACTCACAGCAGGTCAGGCCGCTACTTCCCGGCAACACGGGGGCGGTGGCCGTGGTGACCAGCCGCAACCGTCTGCCCGGCCTGGTAGCCGTGGACGGCGCGCACCCCATCAGCCTGGACCTGCTCACCGAGGAAGAGGCGCGGGAGCTGCTGGTCCGCCGGCTCGGTCCCGAGCTTGTGGCCGCCGAGCCCGAGGCGGTGCGGCAGATCATCGCCCGGTGTGCCCGGCTTCCGCTGGCACTGACCATTGCCGCCACTCGCGCCGCCCAGACCGGTTTCCCCCTCAGCGCCCTGGCGGCGGAACTGGCCGAAGCCTCCCAACGGCTGGATGTCCTGTCCGCCGACGACCCGGCCAGTGAGGTGCGGGCGGTGTTCTCCTGGTCCTACACCGCGCTCGCCCCGCCGGCGGCCCGGCTGTTCCGGCTGCTGGGACTGCATCCCGGCCCGGACGTCTCCGCCGCAGCGGCGGCCAGCCTGGCGGCCCTGCCGCCACGTGAAGTACGGGGGGTGCTGGCCGAGCTGACCCGGGCCAGTCTGCTGACCGAGCACGCCCCCGGCCGGTTCGCCTTCCACGACCTATTGCGCGACTACGCCGCCGAGCAGGCCAACTCAACCGACCCCGACCAGGAACGTCACGCCGCGGCGCATCGGATACTGGACCACTATCTGCACATCGCGCACACCGCTGCCCGGCTGCTGGATCCGGCCTGGGACTCGCTGATCCTGCCCCCGCCGCAACCCGGGGTCTCCCCGGAACATGTCGCCGACCACGAGCGGGCGATGGCCTGGTTCACCACCGAATATGCCGTGCTGCTGGCCGCCGTGCACTACTCCGCCGCCAGCGGATTCGACAACCACACCTGGCAACTGGCCCAATCCCTCGCCACTTACCTCGACCGGCGCGGACACTGGCACGACCTGGCCACCGTCGGCACCGCCGCGATAGACGCCGCCGACCGGCTGGCCGACCCCATCGGACAGCCCGTCGCCCACAGCATCGTCGCCCGCGCCTACCGCCGCCACGGCAAATACGACGACGCCCACTCTCACCTACGCCACGCCCTGGAACAATTCGGCCGGACCGGCAACCTGCCCGGACAGGCCGATGCCTACATCGAACTCGCCAGGTTGAAGGGCTGGCAGGGCCCCCACGCCGTTCCCGAAATCCTCACGCTTGCCCGCCAAGCCCACGCCTTGTATCGATCCTGCGGTCACCAACTAGGGCAGGCGCAGACCCTGACCGCCATCGGCTGGTCGCATGCCCGCCTTGGCGACTATGCACAGGCCTTGACCTGCTGCCGGCAGGCCCTCCCTCTCCTTGAGGAATTCGACGACCGTGAACGGCAGGCCTATGCATGGGAAAGCATGGCCTACGCCCACCACTGCCTGGGGCAGCACTCCCAGGCCGTCACGGGCTACCGACACGCCCTTGATCTGTGCCGCGGCTTCGGCGATCGCTACCTGGAAGCGGACATCCTCGATCGCCTCGGCGACACCCACCACGCCGCCCGCGACCCCGATGCCGCCCACGCCGCCTGGCAACACGCCCTGGCCATCCTCACCGAACTCGATCACCCCCAAGCCGACCAAATTCGCGTCAAGCTCGGCACCCTCAACACAGCTCGTGAAACCGATGGCCGGGTATCCGGCGCCAGGTCGCTCGTTGAGGACCACCAATAGCGAGCGCAGTCGACTTCGATCACCTTGCGACTCCGAGCATCGGATCGGTGACGGCCGCCGCGATCACCGCCGGAAGTCGGAGCAGGCGGGACGGCATGTTCCACGTGGAAACTCCTCACCAGAAGATCTTCTGAAGCCATCCACCAGCGTGACAGCGCCTGTTCCGGGCCTCCGCGATTGCGGAGAACGGGTCGGGCCACTTTGCGCTAAACGTCAAGACGTAGGCACTCTCGGTCACTGACTTGTCGTTGACCTACCGGCACACTGCTCGTGTGGGCAGTCCCCTGGCGATTCCGGTGAGCCGCATTCAAAGGAACAGCGGCAGCAGGGTGCGCCCGCCCGGCGGTCGGCGGATAACCGCTCCCGCCGGCTCATGGTCTCGACCGTGTTCTGTCATGCGCCGATCCTCTCCCGAAGGAGCCCGGATGCTCTCCCATGTCAAGCACCGCGCAAAGCGAGCGGCTATCGTCCTCACCACCGTCGCAAGCCTCGGTGGCGCGGCAGCCATCACCGCCCCCGCAGCCCACGCCGACAACATCGACAAGTGGTCGAGTTGGTGGCAGCCCTGCGATGGCCTCTGCATCTACTACAGCCAGGGGCTCCAGGACGGCTGCTTCCAGTCGAACGGTTCGGTACCGGACCTGGACGCCGTCGAGTTCAAGAACTGCGGCACCGGGACGAGCGGCGTCGGTCAGGTGGTGGGCAACAACGGTGCCTCTATGGGCAACGTGACCGCCTGCCATGTCACCGCCTGGTACCACGCGAACTACACCGCTCCGGGCAGCTCCTACGAGAACTGGCTGGACGCGGGCTGGGCCGGCAATTTCACTAGCACGATGCGCAACAACGAACGGTCCGTCAACTTCAACAACTGCCCCTGACGGGAGGCGTTGTGGGGGAGGAGGGCGCGGGGAAGCCCCCGTACCTGGCCGCCGCGCCGCTCCTCGCACGCGGGTGCCCTCCCCTCATCGACCATGACCGGGCACCCGACACGACAAGGGGTTTCCAGGTGCGCGCCTCGAATCGTACGAACCTCCCCGCGCCGGCGCTCTGCGTGTTCGCGGTCGCCGTCGTGTTCACCGGTTGCGGCCCGGCCAGCCACGGCACATCGGCGAAGACTCCCGCCCCCAAGGCCGTCGAATCCGCCTCGCCGCGCTACCCGTTGAACGCGTACGAACCCACGCCCCGTGACCAAGCCGAGCGCGACTACGTGTACCGCCGGGGCGTGCGGGACTGCATGAACGATAACGGTTACAGCTACCTGCCCCGCCTTACGGCCCGACTGGTGGACCAGGAAGTGCGCACCACCGCCGAGTTCGACTCCCGGCGCTATGGGATCACCGATCTGTCGATAGCCAGCCGATATGGCTACCAGCTCAGCCCCGCCACCAAGGGATCGGGCAAACCCCGGTCCCTCGCGGGTCTCCCCGCGGCGGAACGTAAAAACCTAAGCGAGTGCGCCCAGGCGGCGAATGACGCCCTACACATCGATTCCGGCGCCCAGGCGGATATGGCGGTGGTCGCCCAGTTGGACCAGAAGGCCTTCCAGCAGACCGAGTCCGATCCGCGGATGACGGCGGTCTTCGCCGCCTGGTCCCGCTGCATGGCCAACGCCGGGTACTCATACGCCGACCCGTACAAGGCCGCGGCGGACCACCGTTTTGAGCACAGCTCCATCACACCCAGCGCTCTGGAACTGGCGGTAGCCCGTGCGGACATCTCCTGCAAGCGGAAGACAGGACTGGTACGGATCGCCTCCTCCGTCGAATCCGAGCACCAGAGCACCTTGATCGCCCATAACGGGGCCACTCTCGCCCGGGTCACGAAGGAGCTAGCCCATCAAAAGGAACTGCTGGCTTCGCTGATGGGCGACCA
Organism: uncultured Actinomycetota bacterium; assembly: GCA_963756705.1. Classification (GTDB taxonomy): domain Bacteria; phylum Actinomycetota; class Actinomycetes; order Streptomycetales; family Streptomycetaceae; genus Actinacidiphila. The sequence goes on from CAVWOS010000017.1 coordinate 13,648, forward strand.
GGACCGATCGTGACCAGCCCCAACCTCGATGCCAGGCCGGGAATTCCTCGCCCGCCCTGCCCCGGCGGCGCCGGGAAGCGTACCCGGATCCCAGTGCCGCCGATGATCCTGGGCTACCCGCGTTTTCCGCCGCACAGCACCCCCGCGACAGTCGCGAGGCTGCTTCAAGGCCCGTCACCCCCTGGACCGAGTGGAAGTTCCTTGCACCCAGCGTCAACAGCTGTGCGCTCCTGGCCAACGACGATGTCCCGTGGGCGCCTGGAGAATCCCCGGGGACGCGTGCGCGAACACGTATTGGCCAGGGGAGTTGCACGGTGCGGATCATCTACGACGACGGATCGGGGTTTTCGTACCCGGAGGGGCCCGGGCCCGAACGCCGAACCGCGAACGCCGGCCAGCCAAGGGCATTTGCCGATGAGGGCCGATCCGAGGAGGAGTTGGAGCTGCGGATCGGCCGACCGGACGCGACGCTCGCGGACCTGGCCACCGCGCTCGGGTGTCCTGGGCACAGCCTGCGGATCGACGGCCGCTTGGCGCTGCCGCAGACGGTGATTGGTGAATCCGGCCTGGTGCACGGTTCCCGCGTGACCCGTACCACCGCAGCGGTCTCGACCCGCAAGCAGCCGGTGGTACTGCGGCTGGTTGGCGGCCTGGAGGGCGGCCGTTCCATCCCGCTGCCGGTGGGCCGCACCACGGTCGGCCGGGGCGCGGAGGCGGACGTGCGGGTGGCCGCCACCGGGGTCTCCCGGCTGCACGCAGCCTTCGACGTGGCGCCGGACGGCGGCGTGACCCTCACCGACCTCGGCTCCAGCAACGGCACCGACGTCAACGGCGTCCGCATCGCACCGCTCGCGCAGCCGGCCGTGCTGCTGCCGGGCGAACTGGTCTCGCTAGGCGGCGAGGTGCTGCTCGACGTCGTACCGCCGGACCGGCTGGAGCGCGCGCAGCGGATCAACGCGGTGCGGGAGGCCGGCCCGGGCGGCACCCTGCCGTTCAACCGGGCACCGCGCGGCGGCGGTTCGGGCGAGCAGCCGCCGATCACCGCGCCGGAGGCGATGCGGCGGGCGGACAAGCCGCCGTTCAGCATCTCCAGCATGCTCGGCCCGCTGCTGCTGGCCGGCGGCATCGTGGCGCTGACCGGCGACATCCGCTACGCGGCCATCGCGGCCCTGACCCCGCTGATGTTCGTGGCCAACTTCGCCGAGGACCGGCTGCGCGGCCGGTTCAGCCTGCGCCGCGGGGTACGCGAACACACCGCGCGGATCGAGGAGTTCGGCGAGCAATTGCGCCGCCGGCACACCGCCGAGGTGCTGGCCCGCCTCCATGGCCAGCCGCACAGCGCGGAGTTGGTGCACCGGGCGACCGCGCCGGGGCTGCGGCTGTGGGAACGCCGGCCGGGCGCGGCGGACTTCCTGAAGGTGGCGGCCGGTTACGCGGACCTGCCGTGGGCGGCGCCGCTGGAGGGCCGGTCCGGCGGACCGGCGCCGGAGGCCGCGGAGTTGGTGTCGTCGCTGGCGGTGCTGGGGCAGGTGCCGGTCGTGGTGGGGATCGCGGCCGGCGAGGCGGTCGGCTTCGAGGGCGACCGGCGGGCCGGCCTCGCGGTGGCCCGGTCGTTGCTGTGCCAGGCGGTGGTGGGCAGCGGCCCGGCCGACGTCACGGTCGCGCTGTTCACCGACCCCGACCGGCTGCCGGACTGGGACTGGACCAAGTGGCTGCCGCACGGCGCCGATCCGCGCTCCGGCTCGACCCGGCTGGTGGCGGTCGGCGCCGAGCAGTCGGACGTGCTGGCCCGGGCACTGCTGGCCGCGCGCTCGACCGGCTCGGCGCGCGACGAGCGGGACAGGCCGCGTTCCGTGCTGCTCGTCGTGGTGGACGGCGCCGCGCTGCTGGAGGGCCGGCCCTGTCCGTTGCGCGACCTGATCGGCGGGCACGCCGTGCCCTGCGGCGCGCTGGTGCTGACCACCCGGCTGCCCGCGCTGTGCACCTCGGTGGTGACCGCCGGGGTGGCGGGCACGGGCAAGGTGCGCGACGTGCCGTCCGGCGAGGTGGTGGACGGGGTGCTGCTGGGCGGCCTGCCGGTGGCCCAAGCACGGCGGGTGGCCCGGGCGTTGGCCAGGTTCGAGGATCCCGAGCTGCGGATCGAGGGCGCCGGGCTGCCGGACCGCACCCCGCTGCTCCCGCTGCTCGACCTGCCGGCCATCTCCGGCTCCGGTGTGCTCACCCGCTGGCGGGAACGCGTGGAGGCGCTGCGGGTACGGGCGGTGCTCGGCGTCGGGGAGCGGGACCTGTTCACCGTCGACCTCGACGACGACGGGCCGCACGCGCTGATCGCCGGGACCACCGGCTCCGGCAAGAGCGAGTTGCTGCGCACCCTGATCGTCAGCATGGCGGTGGACGCCGACCCCGATCACCTGACCTTCGTCCTGGTCGACTACAAGGGCGGCGGCGCACTGGACGAATGCGCGCGGCTGCCACACACCGTGGGCCTGGTCACCGACCTCGACGAGCAGCTGAGCGAACGGGCGTTGCGCTGTCTGGAGGCCGAACTGCGGCATCGCGAGCGGCTGTTGCGCGACGCCGGGCTCAGCCATGTGCGCGACTACCAGCGGCTGCGCGACACCGGACGGCCCGATCTGGAGCCGATGCCCCGACTCGCCGTCGTCATCGACGAGTTCGCCACCCTGGTCAAGGCCCTGCCGGACTTCGTCGACTCGCTGGTGAGCATCGCGCAGCGGGGCCGCAGCCTCGGCGTGCACCTGGTGATGGCCACCCAGCGGCCGGCCGGTTCGGTCAACGACGCCATCAAGAACAACGTCAAGCTGCGCATCGCGCTGCGCCTGGAGAGCACCGGCGACTCGCAGGACGTGATCGACAGCCCGCTGGCCGCCGACATCGGCAGCCGGCAGTGGGGCCGGGCGTACTACCGGCTCAGCGCCCGCGAGGTCATGCCAGTGCAGACCGCGCTGTCCACCGGCGTCACCCCCGACACCGCGGTCACCGAGCCGGTCACCGCGGTCCCGTTCACGCTGGGCGGCCCCGCCGCCGAAGCGGTGGCCACGGCGCCGGGCGCCGCCACCGACCTGCAACGCCTGGTCGCGGCGGCCGAAGAGGCGGTCGGGCTGGCCGGGTTCGGCGCGCCGCGCCGCCCGTGGCCGGACCCGCTGCCCCCGGTCGTGCGCCAGGCCGAGCTGCCCTGGCCGGCCGAACGCGGCTTCCACACCGAGGCCCGGGGGCTGCCGGCCTTCGCGCTGGCCGACGATCCCGACCAGCAGCGGCAGTATCCGGTCGGCTGGGACCCGGCGGCCGGCAACGTGCTGGTCTACGGCGGCGTGCGCTCGGGCACCTCCACCGCGCTGGCCGCGCTCGCGCTCGACGTCACCGCCGCCGCGCCGCCCGACGCCTGCCACGTCTTCGTGCTGGACATGGGCGCCGGATCGCTCGCGCCGCTCGGCGAACTCCCGCACACCGGCGCGTACATCGGCTCCGGCGAGCGGGAACGCCAGGTCCGGCTGATCAAGGCGCTCCGGCGGGAACTGGACGACCGCAAGTCCGGCGGCGCCCACCGCCCGCCGGACTGGCTGGTGTTGATCGACAACCTCGGCGCGCTGCTGTCGGACTTCGACAAGGACGTGGCCGGGATGAGCCTGATCGACGAACTCGCCCGGGTCTACGCGGACGGGCCCACGGTCGGCATCCGCTTCGCCGTCACCGCCGACCGCTCCGGCGCGGTGCCGGGCGCCTGGGCGGCGCTGACCCAGCAGAAACTGCTGATGCAACTGGCCGACCCCGGCGAGTACGGCTACTTCGACGTGCCGCGCGGCGCGGTGCCCGGATACGTGCCGGGCCGCGCGCTGGTGGCCGCCAACCGCCAGGTGATCCAGATCGGTTGGCCTGGCGATGACCTGCCCGCCGCGGTCGCGGCCACCGCCGCCCGCTGGCCCGGCGCGGTCCGCAGCGCGCCGCGCATCGGGCTGCTGCCGGTCCAGGTCTCCTGCCGCGAGCTGGCGGTCGCCGCCTCGATCGGCCCCGAGCCGTGGTGGCTGCCGGTCGGCCTGGACGCCGAGACGCTGACCGGCACCGGGCTCCAACTGCACGAGCACGAACACGCGTTGATCGCCGGTCCGCAACGCTCCGGCCGCAGCACCGCGCTGGCCTCGATCGCCAGGCTGGCCCTGACCGCCCAACAGCCCCCCACCGTCGTGGCGTTCGCGCCCCGGCGGTCCCCGCTGCGGGAGCTGGCGGTACGGGAGCCGGGCCTGCCGCTGGTCCTGGTCACCGCGTACGGCGACCTCGACGCCGCGCTAACCGGGTGCCCGGGGGACACCCTGGTGCTGGTCGACGACGCGGACACGGTGGAGGACGAGCCCGGCGTGCTGGAGCGGTGGCTCGCCGCCGCCGGACCCGGCCGGCACCTCGTCGCGGCCGGCCGGGCCGACGCGCTGCGCCGGTCCTACGGCCACTGGACGAACCGGGTGCGCGAGAGCCGCTGCGGGGTGCTGCTCATCCCCGACCACGACCTCGACGGCGACCTGCTCGGCACCGCGCTGCCCCGCCAGGACCGGATGGCCGGCCTGCCGGGCCGCGGCTACCTGGTCGGCGACGGCATCGCGAGCGGCGTGCAGGTCGCGTACTGACCTCCGCGACCGGATGGGGGCGCCGCAAGTCAAGAAGTGTGCGCTGGCGGTCAAGGACAACGGGCCGTCGGCGCACAAGAATTCACTCAGGCCCGGTCACCCGACGAGCCGGCACCGGCATGAAGACGGAAGTGGTGCGAATGGCTCCGGGGGTCAGGTACGACTTCGAAGCCGCCACGCGATTGAGCGGTCAGCTCACCCAACTGGCGGCCAAGATCGAATGGTTGGCTTGGCTGCGGTCCGGTCAGCACTCGCGATGCCTCGGCGGTTCGCACAGCGACAACTGGCAGGGCGCCAAACGCCACCACTTCGACGCCGAATACCGCCGCCAGCAGGCAGCGCTGGACCAACTCGCTGCCGCCGCCCGCAAGATCAAGACGCAGGTCGACCAGGCGACCGCCGAAGCGCACGCCGCCCAGAAGAAGCACTAGGTACGCATCCGCCATGGCCACCGTCTCCGCGATTCCGGCGAACCTCTTCGCCTACTCCGACCAATGCACGTGTGGCGCCCAGGAGTTGCAGAACTGGGTGCGCAAAGTCCTCTCTCCCACGCTGCTGGAGTACGAGAACGGCGGCGGGCAGTGTTTCACCATCGACTCGGACGTCGCCACGAAGGTGGCCGCCATCTACTACACCGACCGGGAAGTGCGCACCGTAGGGCAGGCGTTCCAGCGAGTCGGCGGACAGGTGGCCCAGCCAGGCGCCGCGCAACAGGTGTTCGTGAGCACCGACAGCAAGGTGAAGTCCGCCATGGCGACCCTGGACGCGGAGCAACAGCACCAGGGCGAACTCAAGGCCGGTGCGGCGCTCGCCCGGAAGCTGTCGAAGGACGGGGACGTCCACCGTTTCGACGAGGTCTCCAAGGCGCTCGCCGCGCACGCTGATTCACCGTATTTCTGCGCCGGCTTCTACAACGCGCTGACCACCGCTCAGATCCAGCAGGCGATGGGCAGCGGTTCCGACGTCAAGGCCCTGGTGAGCGCGTACGCCTCCGGCGCCCTGACCCCCGGGGCGGAGGGCAACGTCGAGCAGGCCCTGATCTGGACCCAGGAAGGGTCGACCCTGCCGTTCATGCCCGGCCATGACGCGATCGCCGCGAGTGAACGCGCCGATGTCATGAACGCGTTGGCCGCCAACCCGGCCGCGGCCACCAATTTCGTCCACCACCTGATGTCCGACGGCCCGGCGCTCAAGGCGTTCCTCGGTGGTCCCGGCTACTGGCACACCCCGCCGCCCGGACACGCCCTAACCCCGCAGATCGAGTGCCAGAAGGCGTACCTCGGGCTACTGAAGGCCGCGGTGCCGCATATGAGCCCGACCGACGTGCACACGCTCGTCACGAACATGGGCGACAGCTTCCCCAAGGAAGTCTCGGCCGGCGACCTGAGCGCGATCCTTCCCGAACTGAAGGAGTTCATGAAGGCCGGCGGAAAGGCCATGGCCGAACCGCTGCCGAGCCAGGCGTACCTGCGCGAGCACCCGACAGCGCTGGAGGACTGGGCCGGCCGCTTCGGGCAGCGAATGCAGAGCTTCGATGGTCTGTACAAGAGCATCGCCCAGGTCTACGAAACGGACGGCGCCAACAACGACAAGATCCGGGAAGTCGTCGTCGATTCCATGTTCGCGGCCGGATTCGCCTTTCCCCCCGAGGAATGGGCGGCCCTCGGGGTCAGCGCCGGCGGCTCGGTGCTCGGCCACGAGGTCGACGTGGGCCAGAACGTCTTCGGCGATTTCACCGAGGACCGCATCAAGGACGGTCTGGGCGGGTTCATCCCCAAGTCCGGTTCGGTGGACGGTGACGCCCTGGCGGATTCCATCAAGTACATGAACATGTACGCCAGCGTCTATCTGATCTCCCGGATGATGTACAACACCCCGGGGATGTTCCCCGACCGGTCCGCGCTGCCTGATCTAAACAAGCCGGACGGCATGGCGAAGCTCTTCGCGAAATTCCGCGGGCAGTCGGGATACGACTATCCGGCCCTGTCTCCATGGAGCCGGACGGTGAACGTCAACGGCGGGCATATCCGGGACCTGCAAGAGATGATCAACAGCTTCATAGGGCCGTTCGCCACCGAACCCACGAAGGCGAACCAGCCCGGCGAATACGCCCCGTAACCGCAGGCGGTCCCATCCGATCCACAACCAGCATAGGAGCAGCAACATGGCGGGAACAGTCAAGGTCGACGATGCGGCGCACGCCGCGAGCAGGCGGTTCCTCGGCATCATCGACGGCGGCCTCCAGCAGTCGATCACCCAACTCTCCTCGGCCGGCAATGTGTTGAGCGACCAGAGCCACTGGGACGGCAAGCACGCGGCCGAGTTCCGGGGCGCCTGGCACAGCGCGCAGGCCGACCTCAACAAGATCAAGAACGCGCTGGACGACTTCCAGAAGAAGTTCGACAGCGTGCTGCGCAACATCTCGCAGGCCGGCGGAAACGGCTGAGCCCAGCTACGGACCCGCGTCGAACCACGGACTCCGCGTCGGACCATGGACCGGGCCGGCTGCGGCCCACGAGGAAGCACCGATGTCTCAGACCGATCCGAGCCACAACGGCCAAGTCCCGCAAGGTGAGTTGACCGCCGGCGACCTCGACCGCCTCGGCGCGGCCGCGCTGCGCAAGACCGATCCGCCGGCCATCGGCCCGTTCCGGGTGCTGGCCAGACTGGGCGGCGGAGGGATGGGCCGGCTCTACCTCGGACGGGACATGGCCCAAGGCGCCGCCTACCGGGCCGAGTTCCTGGTCGCCATCAAGGTGATCCGGCCGGAGTACGCCGAGGACCCGAAGTTCCGGCTCCGCTTCGAACGTGAGGTGGAGGCGGTGCGTCGGGTCCACGGCGCGCACACCGCCGGGCTGCTCGCCTCCGGCTTCGACGACGACGAACGCCTGTGGATGGCGACCGCGTACGTCCCCGGGCTCAGCCTGTCCGACGCGGTGCAGCACTTCGGGCCGCTGCCGCCGGACGCCGTGTGGCGGCTCGCGGCGGAGATCGGCGAGGCGCTGGTGACGATCGGCGACGCCGGCATCGTGCACCGCGACCTCAAGCCGTCCAACGTGCTCCTCGGCCGGGACGGGGTGCGCGTCATCGACTTCGGCGTCGCCCGGACCGCCGACACCAGCGTGCTGACCGTCACCGGCCAGCAACTGGGCACGCCCGCCTTCATGTCGCCCGAGCAGGCCAACGGCGGCGACACCGGTCCGGCCTCCGACGTCTTCTCGCTCGGTTCCGTGCTCACCATGTCGCTGACCGGCACCGGGCCGTTCGGCGACGGGTCCACGGCCGAGGTGATCCACCGGGTCATCTACTCCCCGCCGAGCGAACCGGTGCTGGCCCAGGTCGCCCAGCGCTCCCCGGAGTTGGCCGAACTCGTCGGCCGCTGCCTCGACAAGGACCCGGACCGCCGGCCGACCCCGCAGGAGATCGTCGACATCGCACGCGGCCACCCGCGCGCGCCCGAGTGGCCGCAGCCGCTCACCGAGGTCATCCACGCCCGCGCCGACTGGTGCGGCCCCACCGCCGCCCTGTCCCCCATGGAGCAGATGACGATCCTGCGGCGCGGCACGCCCGGGTCGGCGCCGGCCGCACCGGCCGCCAAGCGCCGCCGCACCCCGCTGATCGTGGCCGGCGCGGCAGTGGTGCTCGCCGTGATCGCCGGGACCGCGTTCGCCGTGCGGCAGGCCCGCGCACCGCACCCGGGGCCGTCCGCCGCGGCGGCCCGGTCGGTGGCCCTCGGCCGCTCCAGCGCGTCCCCGAGCCCGTCCGGCGCACGTTCGCCCGCACCGCACACCACGCTTCCCAAGCACGCCGCGTCGCAGCCGGGCACCACCGTGACCGCGCCCGCCCAGGGGGCGCCGGCGCCACCGCCCGCCCAGCCGAACCCGGTCACCATCACCGCCGCGCCCCCCAAGCCGGCCCCCACCCCCACGCACAAATCCGAACCCTGGAAGTCGTGCGCGTACTACTCCGGCACGGCGCTGACCGAATACGGCGACACCGGCGACCGGGTCGTCGAGGTGCAGTGCATCCTCAAGGCCCGCGGCTACAACCTCGGTTCGCACGGCGTCGACGGCAACTTCGGCGCCGACACCCGCTCCGCCGTCAAGTCCTTCCAGAGCGCCCACCACCTCACCGTCGACGGCCAGGTAGGCGTCCACACCTGGTCGGCACTGCGCGCCTGACGGACCCCTCAGCAACCTCGACACAAGGCTGGTGATCTCCATGGGTGTGTTAACCGACCACGCCAACTACGCCTTCGGCGCCGCCGACCGGCTGAGCTGGGCGCGTCGAACGCGGACGAGCGGATCGAGTCCTTCGCCCGGCTGCGGGCCGCCCAAGAGCCGACGCGCGGAGCGAAGCTGCTCGCGACTGCCCCGTGAAGTGCAAGCACCGTACCCATGTAGGACGGCGACCGCGCAGAGCGTAACTTGCCGCTCGACAGGGGCATCCCGAACACAGTCGGTAACCGCTACGGATAGGTCGGTGGACATCACACCACGCCGCCACGGGTCGCGGGCTGGAAACGGCCCTCAATAACGAGCTGACCCGCAGGAATCCCCAGCTCACCCCTGCAACCTTCTGCATGTGGCCCTGCCGGGGGCACTTCGCGAAACCACCGCGTGAGTGCCATGCGTCCCCCGCCACCAGCCGAAACGCTGGAGGCGGGGTTTCTTATGTGCCCCCAGCGCTACGCAACCGAAGGTCGCCGAACGCAGCCTCATGACAGTGATCACGTTGTAATAGCGTTGTGATCTTGAAGGCCGTCCGCGCACGTCACTGGCCGGATTTGGGGAACCAGCACGCCGGATCACCGACCCTCGCAACGTGCGCCGGGGATGCGCAAATCGACTTGCGCACCAACTGAGAGGGCCAAGCACTCAGCTGAGTCACGGGCGTCCCAACACGGAAGTGAGCCCCGGATGCCTCCGGGGCTCACGACCCGCGCCAGTCGACTGGCGCTGGCTTCACTCTTCCTCAGGCCCGCTTACTCCTCCTCGCCGAGCCCCTGCATGATCCGGTCGTTCATCTCCGCTTCCTGGCCATCGATGGTGACCGGCGGGGCCGCCGGTCCGTGTCCTGGTCGGCAGGCGTGGGGCCCGGGTCACAGGCGGCGAGCCAGGCACCGACTGCCGCATCAAGGGCGTCGCCGTCGACGCGCTGCAGGACTCGGCGCACCGTGGCCTCGGCCGGAGCGCTGGGGCCGGCGGGTTCGCGGTTCGGGCCGCCGAGCGCGCTGAGCACGCAGGCCGGTGCGTCGGCCGCCCGTTCAGCGATCGCCGTGAGCGATTTCGCGCCGGCGAGCACCGCGCACGCGGCGAGCGCGAGGACGAAGCAGAGGGGATGGCGGCGGCCCTTGGCCCGGCGCGGATCGGTCACCGTCACGAAGCAGTCCAGCAGATGCAGGTGTTCCCCGGGCACAGCGGGGCGGGCGTCGGTGAGTTGACTCAGGCCGGCAGGGATGGACGATGATGAGCGGGCAGGCACGGTCTTCCGTTGCGGTGATCAGGGACTCGACACCTCATGATCACCCGGAGGTCGCGCCTGCCTCCGTCCCGCCCTCACGTAACGAACCCCACGGCCATGCCGATCACCTGAACCGCCATCAAGTCGAACAGACCCGCTGAACGACGAAGCCCTGCCGCCTCGCCCCGGCTCACCAACTGGCGACCGCATATCACCAGCGCTGGGAGATCGAAAACGGGTTCGCGGAGCTGAAGAACCGCCTGCGCGGCGCCGGATTCATCCTGCGCTCCAAGGTACCCGAGCTGATCTGCCAAGAAATCTAGGCCCTGCTCACCGTCTACCAGGCACTGTGCTCGCTGCGGATGCGCGCGGCAGAACACGGCGGGATCGACCCCCACCGGATCTCCTTCACCGTCACCGTGCAGCTCGCCCGGCTGGCCGTCGCCGCTCAGGCCGCAGCAGACGCGACCGCGCTGGGCACCACCCGCGGCGAGGTCGTGACCGAACTCCTGGCCGCCCTCCTCCCGCTCCGGCGCAACCGCCAGTGCCAGCGCATCAAGAAGCCGTCCAAGAACACCTTCGAGGTCAGAAAACGGGACCTGCCCCGCACTCCCAGTAACGTCCGCTACACACTTAGAATCACCAAGCACCCCACCTGACCTGCGCCAACGCACTAACTCACCGGCATTGCAGCTCAGAAGGCGCTTTCGCGTTCCCGCTCAAGATCCGGACACCATCGCAAACGAAACGCGGAGGCGAGTGCGACCCTGGAGGGGGATGTCCTTCCAGGGGAGGGCTTGGAGTTGCCTGCTCAGGTTCTTCTGGTTGCGCTTGACGATCACGATGTAGTGGGCACTGCTGCCCAGGAAGTAGGCAAGCGGTCGGCGAGCCAGCGGCCCACCGCGCGGTCCAGTGCGTCGCCGTCGACGCGGGCCAGGAGGCGGGGCACTGCCGATTCCGAGGGAGTCAGCCGCTTGGGCAGGAGCGGGTCCGGACAGGCACCGAGCTGTTCCAGTACGTGCTCCGGGGCATCCGCGATCCGCTCGCCGACCCCAACGAGCGAGGTCGCTCCGGCCAGCACGGCGCACGCTGCCAGCGAGAGCACGACGGCGAGGGCGTGGCGTCTTCCGCGCGGATCGCGGGGATCCGGCACTTCCGCCAGCCGCTCCAGCAGGCCGGCCGGGGATCTCCCCGGGCGTGGCATCAGGGAGCTCACGGAATTGGTCAAGGGCGTGCGGGATCAGGGATGGTGCGTCGGCAGGCAGGCTTTCCCGTCGGATCACGGGGCGTCGAGAACTCCATAATCTTGGAAGCCGTGCCTGTTGCGTTCCCTGTCTGCTGAGCTGGCAGAACATCACGAACCGGACGTCACGTGACTACGTCGAAGCCTTGCCTGCTGCCGGACCCCGAAGAGACCGGTACAGGGAACGGGCAGTGCCAATAATAGCGCCAGGAGCGATCCGCTAATTCCGCTCAACGACACGGAGGACAACTCGGTGGGCGCCGTACCTTATTCTGTTATTTTCTCTGACTCTGCCATTCTCGTCGGCGTCTCGTAGGATCGTCGCAGCGCTTTCGCGCACCGGCCACGGATATGTGATCCAGGGCCGACGGGAATGAACGAAAGGAGAGAGTCATGGGAATGGTTCGCGACGCCATCAAGGCCGTCGAAACGCAGCAGAGTACGACGGCGAAGGAGGTCGAGTCCAGTCTGCATCTGCTCCAGGAGCTTGCGGATGCGAAGCTGGCCCAGATGATCGACAAGACCGACAAGAGGATCAAGGAGGCTGACGCGACTCACGAGATTCCGCCGGGGTACAAGATGTTCGAAGTATCCGAAATGCGGGTCCTGAGTTCGTCCGGGCCGGCCAAGGGGATCGACGAAGCCGTGAGCGCGTTGCTGGCCAACGCAGAGGAGAACTGGCGGAAGGCCGTCTCCGACATCGTCGCGACCGGTGCGAACATCCTGCTGGGTCAGGCCTCCGGAGGAGCGAGGGAGAAGTCGTACTACGTGATCGCGCTGGACGGTCACGCGGCCACGGCGACTTCGGAGGAGACGTACGTCCCGGTGCGCATCGACTACTGCGCATGGGTTTACGACCTGAGGAGCTCGGGGATCGTCGACGAGGCGACCCACGCGATGGCGTACCACGCGCGGAAGTCGATCGTCGACTTCGAGAGCTGCCCCAGCACGTCTCAGATGGAACTCTCGCTCAAGGACATCGGCACCCCGAGTGCGCTTCGCCGGCAGATCATCGACATGGTGGAGCGCGACCGCGAGAAGAAGCAGCCGGGCAACCTCCTCGCGTACACCAGGGCCGCTGCCCCGGAGGAGATGCGAAACCTGGTGCGGGCACTGTAACCGCCGCGCCCCCGTCGGCCCCGGCATCCGGCCGGGGCCGACGGGCGGTTGCCACAAGGAGCCGCGCACCCCGCCCGGGAGAGGCGGCATATCCTCAACTTCCGCACCGGGGGGTGCCTGTCCTCGCGCCGCCGCGAGGCCGGTTCCGCGCCGCCCGCCTCGGCAGGAGCACGGAACATCCGGTAGGATGTCGGCCTTTTCGGTACATCGACGGCGGCTGCGCGGCGGACCTGGTCGGCCACGGGAACCGTTCCGGCTCTCCCGGACACGGTGCCGCCCGGGCCGTATTCAGACCCACCGGGCGTCCTCCGCCACGGTCCAGGACCGACCAGGCGTGCTCCGCCACGCGCGAGGCGACCGCGCGGAGGAGCCAATGCAGGACCCGTCGGAGTGCCCTGGACAAGCGGCGGCCGATCGGCACCGCAGAACTGCTCCATCCGCAGAGCGCAGCCCAGTACCCGCGTGGTGAGATTGCGGTGGGCCGCCTCAAGGGTCCTGATCCGGGCGGAGGGCCACGGTGCGACAGTCGACTTCCGCGGTCCCGCGCTGCTCCTCCGGGTGGCCACCCACAGGCTCCCGCCGCCGTGGTGAAGGCCATGAGCGGCCGTCAGGCTCTCGCGCCTGACGAGCCATTGCTTGAGGAGCCCCGCGCTGAGCACATCCAGCGGGTACCACTCGCCGGCCACACGGACCCGGGGCAGCGGCCGGTCGAGTTCGACATCCGACCGTCGCATGGCGTGCAGGTCCCTGAGTCCCCGGCGACTGCAGACCGCGAGAGACACGAGGGCGACGGTCCGCTCCCAGACCCCGGCGGTCATCCCGTTCGGGCGATGCGCCGCGAGCAGGCGCAGAGCACGGTGCGCCTCCACCGATGTCAGGTGGGGCGGGGGAGGTTCCGCGCGCGGCCGTGGCACACGCAAAGGCGATCCGCAAAAGCGGGAGAACGTGTTGAGGGTGGTCACACGGGCCGCCATGGAGTTGGGCGCGGCCCGTGCGTCATGTCCCTCGGCCCCTCTGCGTCGACGAGTGGCACCGCGGCTCGCCGCGGCCAGCCAGTCGTCGACGTTGCGGCGGTCCAGGAGATCACCGACGGTGAGCCGTGTCTCTGCGCGTCCCAGCGCGGCCGACAGGTAGGCGACGTACTCCCGCATATAGGTGCGGCGCTGACCACGGGTGCCGCCTTTGGCAAACGTTGCGAGGAACTGTTCAATCGCGGCAGGTGCCTCGCGCCTGATGCTCGTCATGAGACGAAGTGTGGGGGATTACCGTTCATGTCCGATGATCTGAGGATTGGCCGTTTTGGAATAACAGAACGCGATGCCGCTTAACCGGACCGCGACGCCCTGGGTTATGCGCAGGATGCACGGCGGACCGGGCGGCTTCCGCTGCCTTCTCTTATTTTTTCCTCGCGTGGCCGTGTTGCCCGCGCTTCCCCACTCGGACAGTTGTGGGAGATGCGGTGGTGCGGGCTCCCGGGAATCCTTGGACGCGCGCGTCGCACAGCGGTGCCACGAACCTTTGTGCGGAGAGCCGTGTGCGGCCGTGGCGGCGGAAGCGAAATAACAGAGTGGGGATCAGAAATTCTCCCGGGCTTTCCCCCGGCGGCCTGGCGCGCCGAGGCCCATATCGGACCCAGGCGAGGGTCTTTTATTTTCTGGAAAAATGCGAAGTGCGGGTGCATGAATAGGATCGAAATGCCGGTGTTCCCGGCCGTGGGCCCGTGTCGCGGAACCGCCGCAGGGCTCACACAACGGTACTCAGAGGAGGATCCCATGCCAGTGTTTACCGCACAGGACGATGCACGGGAAGCTGTCACCCGTGCCCAGAACGACTTCGCCAGCCATGCCGGGCGGAACATCGACTTCGACTTCCACTCCGCTTCGGACGAGGTACTGTTCGGCCAGGTGGGGGCATCGTGGAACTACGGACTGCCGGCGCTGTGGGTATTCGCCGGGGACCAGCAGGCTCTCGGCGACTGGTGGGGGCTGCAGCACCGGACTTCCGGGCGGTTCCTGCCCGCCCAGTACAAGCCCAACCTGGGATGTTGGCAGAGGAATCTGCAGTTCGAAACCGACACGCGCGTGTTCAACTACCACATGACCGTGCCGGTGCCCCCCGGCGCAGGTAGCTGACATCCGGCATCCGCAGCCGGATAGGAGGCGTTCCGCTGGTGGCGCCAGGCCACCAGCGGAATCGCCATGAGCCCCCCTCGTCTCTCGTTCCCTTGGTCCTCGCTCACAACTCCGCGCGGACGGACTGCCATCGACGATGAGCAGTACCGGGAAGGGGACGAGGCCTGAGCCGGCCGGTGCGACATCCTCGTCACCCGAAGCCCTGTCGGTGTGAGGTCTCAGGACTTCCTTGACGGTTTGTCGTCAGGAGATCCTTGACGGTCCTTCTGGGTGCTCATGCCTTTGACGTAGAGCCTGGTGATCGGCCTGAGGTTCTTGCGCGGCCGGACAGCGAGTTCGTCCTCGCCATGCAGGATCCGGTAGTGGGTGTCCTCGATGACGATGGTGACGATCTTTCCGGCATGCCGCGGGCCGAGCTTGATGAACTGGCCGTTGATCTTGAAGCGGCCGCTCGCGTGGACCTTGCGCTGGGCCCGGATGGCACCGGATGGCAGGGGCGGAGGTGGAAGCGGGGTCGTGGCCGCCCGCGCCCCGAGGACCTGCCCCAGACGGTCTGCCGGAACGGGGCAGGGCCACGTCCCCATCAGTGCGTTGTCGGCGATGGCGTGCATGAGGTGCCCGTCGAGTCGGAGGGTGATCGTGCGGCCGGCGAGGGCGAATCCGACCTGGTAGCGGCCTCGGGCCAGGCAGACGATCCCGTCGCGATGGACCTTGCGGTCGACCTCGACCGGTTCGCCGGCGGCGAGGATGACTGTGCCGCTGCGGGCCCTGGGCAGGGCGGCGGGTGCGGGCTCGGGGCCAGCCGGACGGGCGCCGTAGCGCATGGTCAGGTAGGCGATGTCCTCCGGCCGTAGTCGGGACGGGACCGTGGTGACGAGGTGCCCGTCGAGGAGGAAGTGGACGCTGCGGTGGTTCGCCCAGACCGTCAGCGTCCGGCCGGCCAGTGCCTGGTGGATACCCACCCGATGCCTGCCCGTGACCAAGGTGATTTCGCCGCTGGGCGGCACCCGCATTGCGAACTCGACCGCGGTGCCTTGCGGCGGCAGGACAGGCGGTTCGAGGACCTCGATGGACAACTCCGTTTCCGCGTCGTCCTGTTCGGGATGCTCGTCCGCACCGTGGACGCTGGCGGCGGTGTGGGGCCGGAAGAGGCTGATGGGGGTGGCCATGCTCAAGGCCTGGTGCGGGCGCTGGTGGTTGTAGGCGAGTACCCAGCCGTCGATCGCCTCCTGGGCCGCGGCCAGCGACTCGAACGGCATCACATGATCGAGGAACTCCTCGCGCAGCGTGCGATGAAAGCGTTCGACCTTGCCCGTGGTGGTGGGTGAACGGGGCTTGGTCAGCCGCTGGGTGATGCCGTTCTCTCGGCAGATGCGCTCGAATAGCACCTCCACCGGCTGCGGGCGGGTATGCCGGCCAGTGAGCCATCAGGGGATGCACCGCCCCGTGACAGCTACGAGGCCACGAAGTGCCATCGCCACATGTCAGTGGCAAGCCCCAGGCCACGAGCCGACAAACTCACCCCCGAACGCCGCGGGCAACTCGACGCACTCGGCATGCGCTGGTAGAGCCCCTCAGCGAAGGGCCGGGTCCGGACCCCACCGAGGAGCCCGGACCCGGCCCTTGCACGCGGCTGTGGCCGACGCGCCGACGCGGGATGAACCGACCGCACTCCCGCCACCAGGCTGCCACAAGCCCGTACCGGGTTCCGGATTCAACGCATTGACTGTACATCGACACGTCTGCTTGTCATCGTGGAATCGGCCTCTGTCGCCGATCCGCTCAGCTCCCGCCGGATCGCAATCGTTCAAACCCCTCACGGAGAAGAGGTTCGCCATGCGCTCACCCCACGGCGCTACGACCAAGAACAGATCATTACGTCCGCGGCGTCATGGGCTCGCGCTCTTAGCGGCCATCGTGGCCGCGGTCCTGGGAGGCGCGCCGGCGAGCGCGGCGTCCGCCGACTACCGTGCGGCCGCTTCAACGGGCTGGGCGCATGACGTCCTCGTACACGGCCGGACCGCGAAACCACGCATGCTCGGCCATTTCGGCATCGTGCCCACCGTGCCCACCGGACGAGCCCGTGCCGTGCCCCGGACCGCGTCCGGAGTCCTGCACTACGGCGGCGGCCCCGTCCAGCACGATCCCGCGGTCTACCTGGTGTTCTGGGGAAGCCAGTGGAACAGCGACACCAACGGTGTCATGGCTTACATGGAGCACCTTTTCAACGGGCTCGGCACGTCCCAGGACTCCTGGTCGCGCGTGACCTCGCAGTACACCGACAGTTCGGGCCAGGGGCCGTCCTTCAACGGCCCGGTACTGCAGGGAACCTGGGTCGACGCCTCCGGCGCCGCGCCTTCTTCCGCATCCGCCGCGCAGATCGCCGCCGAGGCGAACGCGGGCGCCCAGCACTTCGGCGTCTCCGGCAGCAACGTACAGATGTGGGTGCTCAGCCCGAGCGGGACGTCGCCCGACGGCTTCCCCAACACCGGTTTCTGCGCCTGGCACGACTACAACGGCAACGTCCCCTACATCAACATGCCGTACGTGCTGGACGCAGGTCCCAGTTGCGGCGCGAACGCCGTGGGCGGCTGGCTTGACGGGTTCAGCATCGTCGCGGGGCACGAGTACGCCGAGACCATCACCGACCCCGAGCCGACCAGCGGATGGGTGTCCTCCGACGGTGAGGAGAACGGCGACCTGTGCGCCTGGCAGGGCCTCGGCACGATCAGCCTGCCGACCGGCACCTTCGCGATGCAGCCCACCTGGAGCAACGCGGTGAACGGCTGTGTGATGTCCGGCTGACCAGCGCAGCGGAATGGCCCCGGCGGGGGTGGGTGCGGGCCGCGGTCAGGTCGTGGGTGCGGCCCGGCAGGGCGGGCGAGATCCACAGCACCTGTCCAGCCGGATCGGTGACGACCTGGACGTTCACGCCGTGGCGGCGGTGCTTGGCGGAGTAGTCGGCGCGGCTGTCGCCTACGCGGTCGCACTCGGCGAGCGTTCCGTCCAGGAGGACGAAGTCGGGATCGTGTTCGCGCAGCGTTTTGAGAAGGCCCGGAGCGCGGTCGGCGAGCAGGCCGGTGACCGCGGTGACGTAGGCGTGGGCGGTGCCTACAGATATCCCGAAGCCGGCCGCGATGCGGGCGAGGGTGTCGTGACAGCACAGGTACACCAGCGCGACGAGCGCACGCTGGTGCGGCGGGAGTTTGCACCGCCTGTCACCCTCACGGGTGACGATGAGCATCGTGACCCACTCGACCAGGGCGTGAGGCAGGTCGAGTGCGGCAGGATACGGAACCAACAGGGCTCCTATGCCGATGGGTTGAGACGTAGAACACCTCCCTCAACGGCACAGGAGCCCTGTCCGTTGCGCACCCCGCCCTCACGCCGCCACCGTCACCCGATCGGTGGCAACACTGAAAAGGCTCAGTGACAGCCGGCTGTGCGGGTGTGGGCGTGAAGTACCTGCGGACTGCCGCGACGCGCGGCGGAACACCTGCCTACGGCTCAGCGGGCATGTGGCCTCCTACGGTTCAGCAACTGCCAGGTGGGCGACTCGGGTGCGGGGACCAGTGCACAGATCTCTTCGGCGTGCGCCGCATCCGTCCGCATCGCAGCGGGGCGTAATTCGTCGGCGGAGGGGCGACTGTCCCCCATCCCCCTCCCGATGAAGCCGTCCTCCTTCACCAGCGCCCAGAGGGCGAGCAGATGCGGGGTGCGGGTTCCGGATGCGTACGCGGCACCCAATCTCCGATCGATGCGGAGGAGGACGTCGAACACCGCCGGGTCCCTCGGCCGCTGACCGCCCAACGCGGTGAGCGCAACGTAATAGGCGAGGTCCGGGTAATCGACATCCGAGCCGAGGAGCGGGGCGAGCCCGTTGCGGGCTGTGGGAAAGTCCGGGTACCAGGTGCCGTCGAAGCCGCGCCTGTTCAGCGCCGCCACCACATGCTCCAGTGCGGGCGGTGTACGTCGGGCCGCTTGTATGGCCTCGGCCATGTCAGGCGGGAGGTGCGCGCGGATGGTTCTCGCCAGCAACCCGTACGAAAGGGCTTGGCGCTCCTGCGCGTATGCGGTCATCGCGACGACGAGTCCGGTGTTCTCCTCCACCATCGGTCCCCCGCTGAAACCCTGTTGGACGCGAACACCGTCCGGCTGGCGTGAGGTGCACTGGAGCAGTTTCCCGTACATGTCGGTGCCGTCGACCGTGACGAAGGTCCATACGCCGGGATTCGGCAGGTCGACCGTCGATCGGCGGGGGTTCGACTCTCCAACTCTGGGGAAGCCGAAAGCCGCGAGGAGGGTGCCTGGGGCCGGTGCCGGACCCGCGTCGAGCACAGCGGGGACCAGGGAGCCGGGCAGGTCGCCCTGAAGTCTGAGGATCGCGAGATCGCGACTCCTGTCCTCACGCCAGCCAGGCACGGGTTCGGCCTCCGCGGGGACGCGTACGCCGTCCGATTCCGCGATGTCGACGAGGACATCGGCTTTGCCATCGTCATCGGTCACGTTATGTGCGCAGGTGAGCGCGATACCGGGATGGATCAGAAATCCTGCCCCGCGCACCGCCCTGTCGGATGCCCAGTCGCCAGGAGGAGGCAAAGCGCTCTCTCATGCCTCGATGGACTGCTTCCAGGTCATCTCCACCGCCAGGTTGCCCGACATGGCGGTCTTGGCGATCACCGCGCCGGTCTCAGCAGTGAACGTGACACCGAAAGACACCTTGATCTCATCCGGACCCAGCGAATCCCTGAGCTCGGCCAATGCGTGCGTCACCGCCTCCCGTACCGTCGAAAGGCGGTCCGTGAAGCGGTGGAAAGGGGGTCTTCGACCTTGAGCGGTGTGGCCTTGGGCGGGCTGATCGGCTGTCACGTTGTGTGAGGCCCGGAGGTGTGAAGGTGGCCCCGACAGCAGGATGCCACGTGGTCGTGAGTGATCATTTCTGTTCTCTACGCAGAACGATCACCGGAAACCACGGGCTTGGACAACGATACCGATGCGACGTTGCTGCTCGATCTGGACGGCTTGGCCGTCACGCGGGTGGAGCGACTGGAGGACGGCACCAGCAGGGTGCATCTGGTCACGGAAGAAGGGGGGACGCGGGCCTGCCCGGTGTGCGGGGTGTTCGCCACGAGGGTCAAGGGTCCGGCGGTGACCCGACCGCGTGATCTGCCGCACAGGGGAGGATTAGAGGTAGGATAGAGAGCATGAGCGAGCCCACCGGGAAGTACTCGATCACCATGCCCCGCGACATCGCCGAAGCCGCCAAGGCCCGCAGTGGGCCCTCCGGGCTGTCCGCGTATGTCGCCGCGGCCGTCGCGCGGCAGATCGAGCGGGACAACCTCAACGAGCTCATCGCCGTCGCCGAGGCCGAGCACGGCCCCATCACGGACGAGGAGATCCAGGCCCTGCGGGATCAGCTGCACCAGGTCCGTGGTGACCAGGCGGCGGGCGGGGCGAGCGCCGCGTGAGCCGCTCCCCCGCCGTCCCCGGCGGCACCCTCGTGCTGGACAGCGAGGGGCTGGCCAAAGCCGTCCTCCGAGACCGTACGGTCACGGCCTGGCTCGCCCTGGCCCGCGCCGACGACCTGCGGGTGGTCACCTCCGCGGCCACCCTCGTGGAAGTCGTCCACCCGCGGATCAACCGCCCCGCCCTGGAGTGGACCCTCTCCCGTCTCGTCGTCGAACCCGTCACCGAGCCCATCGCCCGCCAGGCAGCCGCCCTCCTGACCGACGCCGGCCTGCACGGGCACAAGTACGCCGTCGACGCGATGCTCGGCGCCACGGCCCTCGCCGCGCCCGGCCCCGTCACCGTCCTCACCTCGGATCCCGAGGACCTGACCGCGCTGTGCGGCGGAAAGGCCACCGTGATCAAGGTCTGACCCGGCGATCTCCGCACGCATTCGCGGTCAGGGGTGCTGGCCGATGCGGTCGACCACGGCGGCCTGTTCCCGGGCGGTGAGCTCGGTGAAGAAATCGGTCTGCTTCCAGTGGCCGTCGACCCGTTTGGGTGTGCTGCCCGTCTGGCGCAGGCCGAGGTAGGCGTAGGTGGTGCGGTCGAAGACGAGGCTGAAGGACATGCGGGGGTAGGAGACGGCGACGCCGTGGCGGCCGAGGGCGTCGACGCCGTCGTGGTCGAGGGTGACGCGGGGCAGTTTCGCCAGGGCCTCGAACGCGGCGGCCTGGAGCCCGGGGGGCATGACGCGGGGGCCCTTCATCAGGAGACACGCGTTGACGTAGACGAGCGAGTCGGGGTCGAACGCGGGGGCCTTGCTCGCGGATCCGCCGTCGACGCGGACCGCGGTGACGTGTGCGTCCTGGCCGTAGCCCAGCCACTTGAGCAGCTTGTCGGGGTCGGTCGGAAGCTTCTGGAGCTGCGCGTACTGCGTGGGGAACGAGGGGACCTCGTGCGGGCCGAGCGCGGGGTCGTGGTGGACCGTGCCGAGTTCCTGCCGCAGGGAGGGCTTGGAGCCGTCCACGGACAGCCAGCTCTCGTCGGTCCAGGTCCGGGGCGGTCTGCCTCCGTGCAGGGGCGTGCGGATGGTGAGGGTCTTGGTGTAGAGGTACTGGTCGTCGCGCGGAATCGGCAGCGGGGAGCCGTCGGTGAGCGTCCTGCTCGCGGCGTTGTGCAGCACCTGCGCCGCGCTGAGGGCCATCCGCGGGGAGCGGGCGGCGGGGCGGGCACCGGGCCGGGCGTCCCCGCCGGAGGCCGCGACGACGACGGCCGATCCCCCGGCGGCGACGGCGACCGTCGCGGCCACGGCGAGGCGGAAGGCCGTACGCCGCGGCAGGAGGGTGACGACCGGGCGCCGGCCCTCCTCGTCCATGGCGTTCTGGAGGCGCCGGCGTGCGGCGGAGCGGGCGTCGGCGGTCAGCGGGGGTGTGTCGGCCGCCAGTTCCCCTACGGTCACGGGGTTCATGATCGGGTTCCTATCGTTCGTCGTCGGGAGTGGTGGGATCGAAGCCGCCCAGGGCGTCGCGCAGCTTGGCGCGGGCCCGGTGGAGCCGCGAACGCACGGTGCCCACAGGTATGGAGAGCGCTTCGGCGGCCTCCGCGTAGTCGAGGTCGCCCCAGGCGATCACCAGCAGGACGTCCCGGTAGCGGGCCGGCAGTTTGGCCAGCGCCCCCGCCAGGGCCCCCCGGGCGCTCTCGGCCGCCACGCGGGCGGCCACCCGCTCGGCCACGGGCTCGCCGCCGCCGTTCCCCTCGTCCGGCACCCGCGCGGCCACCCGCGACATGGCCCGCAGATGGCGGCCCTCGGCGCGCCGGTGCTCGCTGACGAGGTTGCCGACGATGCCGTACAGCCACGGCCGCGCCTGCGGCCTCGACACGTCGTACGTGCGGCGCCGTTGGAAGGCGACGACGAACGCCTCCGCCATGAGGTCGTCGGCGACCTCCGTCCCGAGGCGCCTGGCGGCGTAGCGGTGGATGTCGTCGGCGTACCGGTCGAACAGGACGGCGAAGGCGTCGGGGTCGTCCCAGGACGTCTCGATGACGGAGGCGTCCGACGCGGTGGGCGGAGCCGGCGGGTCCGGTGCTTCCACCAGGGCCGGACGGGGCGGGCCCGGGGACAGGGGTGCGTCGACACGCGGTGAGGCCCTCAAGTGTCGCCTCGCACAGGACTCATGGTCTTCCTTCGAAGAGTCGGGTCGTCACGGTCATGCACTGTCCGGCGACGCCCGCTTTCGAGTTCCCGGCAGGGGTCCCGTCCTGCCGTCGGATCACCCAGCGATCCTGCCGCCGGCCTCCCGACGGTGCGGGCCGCGGCCCCGGAAAGGCCGCGGCCCGGTGGCGGAGGACCGGTGGCGGAGGACCGTGAAACGATCAGCTGATGTTCTGCCAGACGCCCACCTTCAGGACGGCGTACGAGGGTTGCACCGACGTGACGACGACACCCGCGATGCGGCCCGTTTCGAGCAGGCAGAACGAGGTGCCGGGAGCGCTGTCGGCCTGGCCGGCGAAGACGGTGTCCGTCGAGCAGGCGTCGTACGTGGGAGTGGTGCCGCCGGTGAGGGCCACCATCTTGTCGCCGTTGATCGGGACGAAGACGAGGTGGTCGGCGGGGGACGCCGTCCCGAGGTCACCGAGTCCGGAGGTGCTGAACTCCGCCTGCGTGGGCTTGGTCGGGCCGAGGGGGACGGAGTGCCCGAAGCCCAGGTCGATGCTGTACGAGCCGAGGAGGGTTCCGTTGGCGGAGGGCGGCGTGGTGGCGAGGGAGGGGGACGGGGTGCCCGGTGAGGTCGGATCCGTGGACGGCGTCGGGGTCGCGGTCGGCGTGACGGTCACGTAGATCGTGTGGGCGGGCGCCGGGTCCTGGGGGTCGGCGTTGTGGCCCACGACCGCTCCGACGCCGAAGGTCGCGAGTGCGGACGTGACGACGGTGACAATGCCGACGACGTTGGTGAGCAGTTCTTTGATGTTCCCGAGCGTGGTCGCAAGATTGCCCCGAACGGGCTTGTCCTCAACGGGTAATCCATTTGCGGCGGAACCCGTCCCGCGATCTTCGGATTCCCACGGATTCGGCTCGTGTTCGTCCGGTCCGGTGGAACCGGGGTCGGTCGCTGTCATCTCTCAGCCCCCAATGCGCTTGATCACGTCGTACGCGTCCCGACACCTCAACCCGCATGACCGGGGCCCTGGTTGCCCCTGCTTCACTCCCCGCGCGGCCGAGCGGACGGTCCCCGTGGAAAACATGGGACTGCGCCGCGCGCACATCCCGAAGCGGGACCGTGAAGAATTGGTGAGCGCTTTACCCGAGTGAGCGAAACCGGCCTTCCCGATTTCACCGCCGGCCCCACGGCCCCCACGAATTCACGGGAATTCCGGGCTTCGTGGAGGAGACGGAGGGAAAATCGGGAGCGCCGATCGGATCAGGACGGGTGGGGGAGGAAATCCGTGCGGAGGTCGTGGGAGGAGTCGGGGCGGGCGGATTCCCAGAAGAGGCGGTGGCCCGTGGGGGTGGGGACGAGGGAGAGGTAGCGCATGACGTGGGCGTCGGCGCGGACTTCGGGGCCGGGGGCGAAGGCGGCGGGGGTGTCGCCGACGGTGAGGCCGGTGCGCTCGTGCCAGTTCTCGGCGGCGGAGGCGCGGCCGTCGTAGAAGGCGGCCCACCGGCCGGCGTCGGCGAGGACGGCGGTGACGCGGGTGCCGCGGGCGTCCCAGCCGCCGGGGCCGGGGACGAGAGCGGGGCCGTGCAGGGCCCAGTCGAGGCCGTCGGCGCTGGTGGCGTACCAGGTGTGCATGCGGTCGGCCTGGTCGTCGCCCTCGTCGAGGAGGTGGCGGCAGGCCCACATCCGCCACTGGTCGGCGGCGCGGTGGACGACGACGTCCTTCCAGGCGGAGGTGTCGTCGCCGGGGAGGACGACGGTGCGGCGTCCGCCGGGCAGCGCCTCCGGGGTGGGGGCGTCGAGGGATTCGACCCACCAGTGCTTGGACGAGGGCGTCGAGCAGCTGACGTACAGGCGCCAGCCGCCGTCCGGGAGGGGGACGAGGGCGGGCCGTTCGAGGGAGGCGGCGCCGAACTGGTCGCGGGTCACCTCGGCCACGGGGGTGAAGCGCACGCCGTCCGTGGAGCGGGCGATCACGTTGGCCATGCCGCGCCCCTGGCCCACGGGCTGCCGGACGCGGTAGGCCAGCCACCACACGCCGTCGTGGAGGACGGCGCTCGGCGCGCCGGCCCAGTTGCCCTCGCCTTCGCCGGGCGGCGGGACGACGAGGTCCCCGACGGCGGTACGGAGGTGAGCGGCGATGCGTTCCCATGAGTGCACGGGGTGAGGGTAACGCGGGCGTTCGGGCGGGAGTTCAGCGCCGGGCGCTTCTGATGTGCCGACAACTAACCCCGAGGCAGGTCCTGTTGGCGGCGAACGCACGTACATGCCGCGCCGCCCAGCCGCCCGGCGTGCCCCCCACGGCACGCGCTGGACGACTGGACGGCTGGACGGCGCCGCACGGAGGAGCTCCCGAACCGGCCGCCCCGAGTCGGCAGTTCCGCTCCGTACGCGGACGGACGATCGGCCGGACGGACGGATCAGTACGCCGCGATCGCCGACCCCGGGAACATGTTGGCCGGTCCGGCCGTCATCCACCCGGGCAGCGGACCGGGGCCCGGGCCGTGGATGTGGATGTGGATGACGAAGTGCGGCTCGTTGCCGCAGTGCCGGTCGCCCTCGTCGTCCGCCGCCGGGGTGACCGCCACCGAGGTGCCGGGTTCGAGCGTGCCGCCGGGGCGATGGCGGCCGAACTGCGGCACAGGCTCGCGGAGTTGTGAGGGCGGTCCGGTAACTCGGGGGCGGTCCGGACGCGGCCTTGCGGGGCCGTACGGACGCGGGCGCTCGGGGAGCGTACGACCGCAGCGCGGGCCCGTACGGAATCGGGAGCGGGCCCACCGGGAGCGACCGCCCGCCTCGCGCCTCCAACGGGCCTCCCGCCTCACTCCCCCGGCGGGCCGCCCGCCCCACGCCCCGGCAGGCAGCTCGCCGTGTGGAACGCCGCTTCCCCCGCGGCCCGCTCCGGCGACGCGTCCCTGATCGCCTCGAAGAGCCGCCGGTGGTCCATGTACGCGTCCGGTCGCAGGTCGGGGGCGAAGTGGGAGCGGAGGGACTCGCGGATGACGCGGCCGAGGTCGGCGTAGAGCTCGATGAGGACCTCGTTGTGGGAGGCGGCCACCACCGAGAGGTGGAAGGAGGTGTCCGCGTCGACGAAGGCCTCGCGGTCGCCGGAGGCCCAGGCGCGCTCCCGCTGGTCGAGGAGGGTCTCCATGCGGCGGAGGTCGTCGTCGGTGCGCCGCCGGGCCGCGAGTGCGGCGGCCTTCGCCTCGAGGGTGCCCCGTACCTCGGTCACGTCCTGCCGGTCGGCGGCGGCGAAGCGGCGCTGCATGACCTCGGCGAGTTCGCTGGTGGCGGTGACGTAGGTGCCCGAGCCGTGGCGGATGTCGAGGAGACCGTTGTGGGCGAGGGCGCGGACGGCCTCGCGGACGGTGTTGCGGGCCACGCCGAGCTGCTGGACGAGTTCGGGCTCCGTGGGGATGCGGGAGCCGACCGGCCACGCGCCGGAGGTGATCTGCTCGCGCAGCCGGGCGACCACCTGGTCGAAGAGCCCGGACGGACGGGGGACGGGACGTAGACTCATCCCATGATTATACAATCGTGCCATGGCACCTGAGAAAGCGGCGGCACCGCACAGCGAGGAGAACCCACCCCACGACCCCGTCGACCGAACGGCCCAAGGCGCGCCGACCGGTCCCGTCACCCCGGCCGGCCCAGCCACTCTGACCACATCACCCGGCCCGGCGACCCCGTCCACCCCGCACAAGGCCTCCACGATCCGGCTGCGCCTCGCCGTGGTCGCACTGCTGCTGGCGGCGGTCAACCTGCGCCCCGCCGTGACCAGCCTCGGCCCGGTGCTCGAGGAGGCCCGCGCGGGCCTCGGCATGAGTGCGACCGTGGCCGGCCTGCTCACCTCCGTCCCCGCCGGGTGCTTCGCGCTGGTCGGCTTCGTGGCGCCGCGGCTGGCCCGCCGTTTCGGGTCCGAGGGCGTCATCGGCGCGGGCATGGCGGCGGTGGCCGCGGGGCTGGCCCTGCGCCCGCTGGCCGGCGGCACCGCCGCGTTCGTCGCGCTGAGCGCGATGGCGCTGGCCGGGATCGCGGTGGCCAACGTGCTGCTGCCGGTCGTGGTCAAGCAGCGCTTCCCGGACCGGGTGGGGATGATGACGGGCCTGTACGCCATGGCGCTCAACCTCGGGGCGTCGGCGGCCGCGGCCGTCACCGTCCCGCTGGCGCACGCGTCCGGCGGCGGGTGGCGGTTCGGCCTGGGCGCGTGGGCGGTCCTCGCCGCCCTCGCCGTGCCGTGCTGGCTGGCGCCGGTCCGCGGCGGAGCGGCCCGTTCCCCGCGCGCGGCGCGCGACGCCCGCACGGCGGACGCCCGGCCCGCGGTGCGCCTCACCCGCAGCCCCACCGCCTGGGCGCTCGCCTGCTTCTTCGGCCTCCAGTCCACGGCCGCGTACGTGATCATGGGCTGGCTGCCGCAGATGTTCCGGGACGCGGGCCTGTCCGCCGAGGACGCGGGCCTGCTCTTCGCGCTCACCTCGGTGCTCGGGGTGCCGCTGTCCTTCGTGCTGGCCGCCGTCGCCGGGCGGCTCCGGCACCAGAGCGGGATCGCGGTGGCCCTCGGCCTCTTCGGGATCGCCGGGTACGCGGGGCTGTGGGCCGCGCCCGCCACCGCGCCCTGGCTGTGGGCGGTGCTGCTCGGGGTGGCGAACTGCTCCTTCCCGCTGGCCCTGACGATGATCGGGATGCGCGGGCGGGACGGCGCCACCGTGGTCCGGCTGTCGGCGTTCGCGCAGAGCACCGGTTACCTGCTGTCGATCCCCGGGCCCGTGCTCGTCGGGGCGCTGTACCAGCACGGCGGAGGGTGGCGCCCGCCGCTGGCGTTCATGGCGCTGCTGATGGTGCCGCAGATCGTCACGGGGTACTTCGCGGGGCGCGACCGCGGGCTCGGCTGAGGACGGGCGCGCACCCGCACCCCGTACCCCCGTACGCGCGCCGCCGCACCCCCGCACGCGAACGCCCCCCACCCCCGCCCACCTCGACGTCCGATCGCCGCCAGAGTTCGCCCCCGCCCGCGCCGGATAGTGGCTGCCACGTGCAACGCGAGCCGGAAGGACGGCGGTCGATGGACCACGAACCCCTTGCCCGGGACCGGGCGCCCCAGCGGGCGGAGGACGGGGACGGCGGGCACCCGCCGCCGCCCCGCCTCCTGCTCCCCCTCCTCCTGGCCGCCCCGTTCATGGCCAACGTGGACACGGCGATCACCAACGTGGCGGCGCCGTCGGTGCGGGCGGACCTCGGGGCCTCGGGCGGCGAGGCCGGACTGGTGGTGTCGGGGTACGTGATCGCGTACGCCGTCCTGCTGGTGACCGGGGCGCGGCTGGGCGCGCTGCACGGCCGCCGGAAGGTCTTCGTCACCGGAATGGCGGTGTTCACCGCGGCTTCTCTCGGCTGCGCGCTGGCGCCCGACCCGGTGACCCTCGTGGTCACCCGGTTCGTGCAGGGCGGCGGGGCCGCGCTCATGGTCCCCCAGGTGCTCAGCGGCATCCAGCTCCACTACACCGGACGGCGGCGGATCAGGGCGATCGGCTACTACTCCGCCGCGCTGTCCGGCGGCGCGGTCGCCGGGCAGGCGCTCGGCGGGCTGCTGGTGGCCGCCGACCTGTTCGGGACGGGCTGGCGGCCGGCCTTCCTGATCAACGTGCCGGTGGGCCTGCTGCTGATCGCCGCGACCGTTCGCCTCATGCCGGCCGACGCGGGCGAACGGGGAGCGGCCGGGGCCGACGTGAAGGGCATGGCCCTGCTCTCGGCGGCCGTGCTGGCGCTGGTCGTGCCGCTCCTGCTGGGCCGGGACCAGGGCTGGCCGGCGTGGACGTGGGTGTCCCTGGCTGCGAGCGTGCCCGTGTTCGCGGCCTTCGGGTCCGGCCAGGTGCGCCTGGCGAACCGGGGCGGGCGGCCCCTGGTCGCGCCCGCGGTCGTACGGGAGCCGGCGGTGCGCCGGTCGCTGCTCGCGCACGGCGCGACCACCCTGACGTACTTCGCCCTGCTTTTCGTCATGGCCGTCTACCTCCAGGACGGGCTGGGCCGGGGGCCGGCGTACACCGGCTGCGCGATGCTCTCGTGGGTCGCGGCGTTCGGGCTGGCGGGGGCGCTGCTCTCGGGGCTGCCGGAGCGGTACCGGGCGGTGCTGCCGGTGGCGGGCTGCCTGCTGCTGGCCGCGGGGTACGCGGCGGTCCTGGCGTACGTGCTGGCCGGCGGGCGGTCGGGGCCCGGGCTGTTCGCCGTGCTGGCCGTCGGCGGGTTCGGGCTCGGCACCTCCAACAACTCCCTCATCGCCCGGATGACGGAGTCGGTGCCGACGCGTCTGGCCGCCGACCTGTCCGGCGTCATCACGACGAACGCGCAGCTCAGCGCGGCGCTGGGGGTGCCCTTGCTGGGCAGCTGCTACCTCGCGCTGGCGGGGCGGCAGGCCGGTGCGGCGGGCGCCGCGCACGCCTTGGCCGCGGTGGCCGGCGTGTGTGCGGCGCTGTGCCTGTCGGCCGCCCTCGCGGCCCGCGCACCGGGCTCCGCGGGGGGTGCGGACCGACCCGGTTCCGGTGGAATCCGCCCGCCCGGGCGGGCCATCGGAGGGAAATCACCGGAACGGCCCGCACGGCCGACGGTGTCAAGTAGCCGACCCGGGCAGGACCGTGCATGGTCGAAGTGACCTCGCCGAGGCCGGAGGTTCACGGGCCCGGCGAACTGTGCGAGTCGGCGAGCAGGTAGGCGCCCTGACCGAACCCGGGAAGGAGCCGACGGCCGACGAGCCCCGGCCGGCAGTTGCCGGCAGGGGACCGCACTCCGACGAGCCAAACAGGAAAGGCGGGCACCATGCCCATAGCAACCAGGACCAAGCGCGGCACGTCCACCCGGCGTACCAAGGCGATGACTTCGCGGACCGTGAGCGCGGGTCGTTCGCGCTCCGTCGCCGGCCGCACCACGACCCGGAGCACGGCGGCCGCCAAGCGCGGCGTCCGGCGCTCCCGTCCGGCCGTCGGCGGTCCGACCATGGACCAGCTCTACAACGAGGCCCGGCGCCGCAACATCCGGGGCCGCTCGACCATGACGAAGTCCCAGCTGATCCGGGCGCTGAGCCGCTGAGGCAAGCCCGCCACAGGCGCCGTCCGCCCGGCCTCCACGGCCGGGCGGGCGGCGCCGCGCGCGCCGGGCACGGCCGGCGGGGTCCGGTCGTCACTCGGGTCCCTGCTCGCGGATCTTCCGCTCGGGGGTCTGCTCGGGAATCTTTCCGGAAGTCTTCTCGGGGAAGGTGCCGAGCGCCGCCAGTTGCTCGGCGGTCAACGGCCTCGTGCCCAGGCCCGGATAGCTCTTGACCTCCCGGTTCCGGCGCGAGTGGTGGGGGGTCCGGCGCGGGGGCAGGAGCCGGACGGCGCGGCCGCGCAGGCGCAGGGCCGTGCGGGAGGCGACCCGGAGGGCCGGTGGCGGCGGGGCGTAGTGGAAGGCGTCGAGCAGGCTGTCGTCCAGCAGTGCCTTGGTGGCGGCGCGGACGACCGGCGCCAGCGGCCCGTACCAGCCCGCCACGAGGTTCAAGGTGGCGTCGGAGACCCGGCGTCCGCCCTCGTCCCAGCCGAAGTGCGCCGCCTCGTAGGCGTCCAGGTACGCCTCGAACTCCGCGTAGGTGCGGGGCACTTCGCGAATTCCCATGCGCTCGCCCAGCGTTCGGTAGTAGACGGCCATCGCCGTGCGTTCGTGGGGCACCAACGTCCGCCAGCCATAAGCGTCGATCCACCGCCTCGGCACCACGACGAAGGTGCACAGCACGTAGCGCATGTCGTCGTCGCCGATGCCGTAGTGGCCGTGCATGCGGTTCATACGGCGCAGCGCCGCACGGCCCTCGGCGGTGTCGAGTCCGTGCTCCAGCATGCCGTCGAGCAGGAGGACGGTGTCGTCGTACCGCTTCTGCGTGCGGTCGGTCAGTTCGGCGGTACGGGCCAGCAGCGCGCCGATGCTCGGTACGGCGTAGGTGCGGTACAGCGCGAGTTCGAGGGCGCGGGTGATGTCCCAGGGGAACTCGTAGGTGGCCGTCAGGCGGTAGATCGCCAGGAAGTCCCGCTCGGGGTCCATGCGCTCGATCTCCCTGACGCGGTCGAAACGCCTCATGCGTCCCTCCTTGCGCGGGCTCTTGCCAGGAGTCGTACCCATCCGGGGCGCCCGGGCATCGGCGAAATCACGCCTCTCGCCCGGCCGGTGAACGGCCCGGAAAAAGGAGAAAGCTTTCTCCCTCTTTTCTCGGATCCGAAAATCCGGAATTCAGCGGACTGGACACGGAGCAACCCGGCACCGGGAAATAGCCCAACCGGGTTGAGGTGATCATGGAGATTTGGAGAATCACCAACGTTCGGCAAAGCTGAGTAAAACCCCGGTATTTGCCGAGGTCCTGGCCTTGCCCATGCCCACTTCAGGGAGCACGTGTGCAGTACGGAAACACCCTGCGGAACGAAATCGCCTCCGCCGGGACGACCCCGCTGATCGGGGTCTACGACATGTATTCCGCGTCCATCGCGGCCCAGCACTACAACGGTTTCTTCGTCTCGGGCTTCGGATTCGCGGCGTCCTACTACGGCCTGCCGGACATCGGCTTCATCGCCTGGCCGGACATGGCCGCTTTCGCCGAACGGCTGCGGATGGCGTTCCCCACCCACCACATGCTCGTCGACATCGACGACGGCTACGTGGACCCCGAGGTCGCCTGCCACGTGGTGCAGCGGCTGGAGAAGGCCGGCGCCTCCGGGGTGATCCTGGAGGACCAGAAGCGGCCCCGCCGGTGCGGGCACGCCGACGGCAAGCTCACGCTGCCGCTGGAGGAATACCTGGAGAAGCTCAACCTGGTGCTGGCCAGCCGTCAGGACCTGGTGGTCGTGGCGCGCACCGACGCCACGGAGGAGGACGACATCCTGCGGCGCGCGGCCGCGCTCGCCGAGACGGACGCGGACGTCGTGCTCGTCGACGGCGTGCGCAGCGTGGAGTGGATCCACCGCATCCGCGAGGTCATCGGGGACAAGCCGCTGCTGTTCAACCAGATCGCCGGCGGCAAGTCGCCGCGGCTGTCGCTGGGCGAACTCACCGACCTGGGCGTCGACGTGGCCATCTACAGCACCCCGTGCCTGTTCGCCGCGCACAGCGCGATCGAGGACGCGATGCTCGAACTCAAGGGCTCCGACGGCCGGTTGCCGGAGAACCGCGGCGCGGGCTCGGTGGGCGTGGCGGGTTCCACCCAACTGCTGGAGCGCAACATCAGCCGCCACCACGATGTCCGGACCGTCCTGACGCACGGCGCCACCGTGGGCGCACGGCAGCCCCTGTCCGTCTGAGCCGGGGGTCCACGTTCATGGGCAGGCACGGACGCCGGGCGGTCCCGGCGCGGGCGGTCGCGGTCGCGGTGATGACCGCGGGCATGCTGCTCGGCGGGGCGGCCTGGCACGCGGCCGTCGCGGACACGATGCCGAACTGCGGCTGCGCGAACCCGGACGACGACGAGGACGATCCCCCGCCGCCGTCGCACGGGGCGAACAACGGGCTGCTGATCATCGACAACTCCAACGCCGATTCCTGGCTGGAGGTCGACCGCACCCTCAACACCCTGATCAGCAGCCAGGGAACGGCCGGCAGCGACCACGACGGGGACGGCGGCGACGTCGTCAACGGCGCGCCGAGGGAGGCTTCCTCGCCGGCGTACGTGGCCGCGGCCCCGCCCGCATCCCCGGCCTCCCCGGCAGGCGCGGGCTCCCCGGGCTCCCCGGAGGCCGCCGCGCCGGCGGGGTCGCCGCAACTCCCCGCTGCCCCGCCGCCCGCAGGGCAGCCCACCACATCGGAAGGAGACGACTGAGGTGTCCGTCGAGCCCCGGTCGTACGGTCGGCGGCGGCTGCGGCTTCGTGCCCGGCCGCGGCCGGACCACGGCAGCCCCGCGACCGCGGGCGAACGGCAGGCGTCCGGCCCCTCCCCGGGCCGGGCGCCCCACCACCGGCCGGCCGGCCGCCCCCCGCGCCCGACCCCGTCGTCGGCGGGCGTGTCCGGGCCGCGTCGGCTCGGCCGGGCGGTCGACCCGTACGTGGCGGCGCTCGTCGGGACGGTCGCGCTGGCCGCGCTGCTCCCCGCCACGGGCGGCACGGCCGTGGCCGTCGGCCACACCGCCGACATCGCCATCGGCCTGCTGTTCTTCCTCTACGGCAGCCGGCTCTCGGCCCGCGAGGCACTCGACGGACTGCGGCAGTGGCGGCTCCACCTGGTCGTCGTCGCCAGCACGTTCGCGCTCTTCCCCGCCCTCGGACTGGCAGCCGGCCTGGTGGCCCCCTACCTGCTCACCCCACAGCTCTACACCGGGCTGCTGTTCCTGTGCGTGATCCCCTCGACCGTCCAGTCCTCGATCGCCTTCACCTCCACCGCACGCGGCAACGTGGCCGCGGCCATCTGCGCCGGCACATACTCCAGCCTCCTGGGAATGCTCCTCACCCCGCTGCTCGCCGCCTGGACGATCGGCTCCACCGTCCGCTTCTCCGCCGACGGCCTGCTGACCCTCGCCACACAACTCATCGCGCCCTTCCTGCTCGGCCAACTCCTACGCCCCTGGACCGGCACCTTCATCAGCCGGCACAAGCGCCCGCTGGGCCGCCTGGACCGCGCCTCCATCCTGCTCGTCGTCTACACCGCGTTCAGCAAAGGCACAGCCGAGGGCATCTGGCACCAGATCACCCCCACCCGCCTGACGGCCCTCCTGCTCCTGGAAGCCGCCATGCTCACCCTCGCCCTCGGCGCCACCTCACTCACCTCACGCCGGCTCGGATTCGACGAGAAGGACCGGATCGCGATCGTCTTCTGCGGCTCGAAGAAAAGCCTCGCCACCGGACTCCCCATGGCCGCAGCACTCTTCGGCCCCCGAGCGGGCCTGGCCATCCTCCCCCTCATGCTCTTCCACCAGATGCAACTCGCCGTCTGCGCCTACATCGCCACCCGCTGGTCCCAACGCCCCACCACCACCCACCCCCAACCCGCACCAGCGGGCGCGTGAACGGCCCCCGCCCCCGCCCGCGGCCGCGTCGGGCCGGGGCGGCGGCGATCCCGGTCAGCGGAAGGCCTGTTGGCCGGTGAGCTCCTGGCCGATGACGAGGGTGTGCATCTCGTTCGTGCCCTCGTAGGTGAAGACCGATTCCAGGTTGTTGGCGTGGCGGATGGGCGAGTAGTCCAGGGAGATGCCGTTGGCGCCGAGGATGCTCCGGCACTCGCGGGCGATGGCGAGGGCCTCGCGGACGTTGTTGAGCTTGCCGACGCTGATCTGGGCGGTGCGGATGCGGCCGGCGTCCTTCAGCCGGCCCAGGTGGACGGCGAGCAGGGCCGCGGAGTTGAGGGAGACGGCCATGTCCGCGAGCTTCTTCTGGGTCAGTTGGAAGGCGCTGATCGGCCGGTCGAACTGGACCCGGGAGTCGGCGTAGGCGAGGGCGGCCTGGAGGCTGTCGCGGGCGGCGCCGACCGCGCCGAAGAGGATGCCGAAGCGCGCCTCGTTGAGGCACGACAAGGGGCCGCGCAGGCCCTCGGCGAGGGGGAGGCGGGCCGCGTCCGGGAGGCGCACGCCGTCGAAGTGGAGTTCGGCGGTGACCGAGGCGCGCAGGGACATCTTCTTCTCGATGGTGCGGGCGGTGAAGCCGGGGGCGTCGCGGGGCACGAGGAAGCCGCGGACGCCGTCGTCGGTCTGGGCCCAGACGGTGGCCACGTCGGCGATGCTGCCGTTGGTGATCCACATCTTGGAGCCGTCCAGGATCCAGTCGCCGCCCTTGCGCACGGCCCGGGTGCGCATGCCGGCCGGGTTGCTGCCGAAGTCGGGCTCGGTCAGGCAGAAGCAGCCGATCGCCTCGCCGGCGGCGAGCCGGGGCAGCCACTCGCGCTTCTGGTCCTCCGAGCCGAACTTCCAGATGGAGAACATCGACAGCGAGCCCTGCACCGACACGAAGCTGCGGAACCCGGAGTCGGCGGCCTCCAGTTCCATGCACGCCAGCCCGTAGGCGACCGCGTTCGTCCCCGCGCACCCGTAGCCGTCCAGGTGCATGCCCAGCACGCCCAACGCGCCCAGTTCCGGGACGAGTTCGCGGGCGAAGTGCGCCTTGTCGAACCACTCACCGATGTGCGGGCGGACCCGGTCGGCGAGGAACTGCCCCACCGTCGCCTGGATCTGGCGCTCCTCGTCGGTGAGCGTGGAGGCGAAGTCGAGCAGTTCCAGCGGGTCCTTCATCGGCGGTCGGCTCATCACGGACTCCTTGCTCTGCGGAAGGGTCCGGGGCGGGTGGCCCGCACCCGGCCGGGACGAACGGGACGTCCCGATCTTCCCGCACGCCCGGGGCCCGCAGCACCCGCCCACGCCCGGGAGGGACCGGCCGCCTTCCGGCGGAGCGTCAGCCGCGCGCCCGCACGAGGCGGATCATGTTCCAGGACAGCGGCTCGAGTTCGGCCCGCAGCACTCCCCCGTCGACGGCGGTGCCGCGGGCGGGGCGCGGGGTGACGCGGTCGGGCTCGTCACGGGTGTTGCGGGCCTCGGGGTCGGCGTCGGCGAGGACCACGTGCTCGGCCACCGTGTGCGCGTCGATCCCGCGCAGGTCGATCTCCAGCGGCAGGGCGGCGTGTTGACCGCGGTTGACGGCGAAGACGGTGACGGCGCCGGTCTCGTC
The DNA here is from genome assembly GCA_963756705.1 of uncultured Actinomycetota bacterium. GTDB lineage: Bacteria > Actinomycetota > Actinomycetes > Streptomycetales > Streptomycetaceae > Actinacidiphila. The sequence goes on from CAVWOS010000017.1 coordinate 48,491, forward strand.
GTCCGCGACGGCGGTGGCGTGCAGCAGCGGCACGTCGCCGAACTTCCGCGTGGGGTACGCGGGTCCGTCGGGCTCGACCCGCAGCACCCGGCCGCGCCCGTACCGGGAGGTCAGCGCGAAGGGGTGGAAGGTGGCCTGCCGCCAGGCCGGACCGCCCGGCTCGGTCATGATCGGCGCGATGACGTTGACGAGTTGGGCCAGCGAGGCCGCCGTGACCCGGTCGGCGTGCCGCAGCAGGGCGATGAGCAGCGAGCCGGACACCACCGCGTCGGTGACGGTGTAGACGTCCTCCAGCAGGCGCGGCGCGGTCTGCCAGTCCCGCACGGGGTGCGGGTTGGGCCGGGACTGGTACCAGACGTTCCACTCGTCGAAGGAGAGGTCGATCCGCTTGCGCGACTTCAGCCGCGCCCCGACGTGGTCGCAGGTGGCCACGACCGCCTCGATGAAGCGCTCGGTGTCGACGGCGGAGGCGAGGAAGGAGTCGCGGTCGCCGTCGGTCTCCTCGTAGTAGGCGTGCAGGGAGATGTGGTCGACCACGTCGTAGGCGAGTTCCAGCACGGTCGCCTCCCAGGCGGCGAACGTGGGCATGTCCGAGCCCGAACTGCCGCAGGCGACCAGTTCCAGGTCGGGTTGGAGCATCTTCATCGCGCGGCCGGTCTCGGCGGCCAGCCGCCCGTACTCCTCGGCGGTCTTGTGGCCGATCTGCCAGGGCCCGTCCATCTCGTTGCCCAGGCACCACATCCGGATGCCGTACGGCCTCGCGGCGCCGTGGGCGGCGCGCAGGTCCGACAGCTGCGGTGCCGCCCGGGTGGTTGCTGTACTCCAGCAGCCGCAGGGCGTCCTCGATGCCGCGGGTGCCGAGGTTGACGGCCATCATCGGCTCCACGCCGGCCTTGCCGCAGAAGTCCATGAACTCGCCGAGGCCGAACGCGTTGGTCTCGGTGGAGCGCCAGGCGAGGTCCAGCCGGGCCGGCCGCCCCTCGCGCGGGCCGACGCCGTCCTCCCAGCGGTGGCCGGAGACGAAGTTGCCGCCGGGGTAGCGGACGGTGGTCACGCCGAGTTCGCGGACCAGCGCCAGCACGTCGCGCCGCAGCCCCTCGGCGTCGGCGGCGGGGTGGCCGGGCTCGTACAGGCCGGTGTGGACGCAGCGGCCGAGGTGCTCGACGAACGACCCGTACACGCGCGGGTGGACGGGGCCGACGCCGAAGGCGGAGTCGAGGGTGAAGCGGGCGGCGGGGGACGCGGGGGTACGGGACATGGCGGCGGGTCTGCCCTTCGTTTCACGGACGCGGCGGACGTGACGGACCTGACGGACACGGTGGTGCCACCAGGATGCGCGTGCGTAGAAAGCGCTTGCACACCGGGGTCAGCGGACGTCCCCGTCGGCGTGGGCGAACAGGTCCAGCTCGGCCCGGCACGGCAGTCCCTCCCAGTCGCCGGTGGTGCCCACGGCGAAGGCGCCGAGCAGCGCCGCCGTCCGCAGCCGCCGCTCCGGAGGCTCGCCCGCGAGCAGTTCGGCCAGGTAGCCGGCGACGAAGGCGTCGCCCGCGCCCACGGAGTCGTGGACCCGTACGGGCGCGGCGGGCTGACGGTAAGCGGTTCCGTCGAGGAGGGCGTAGGCGCCGTCCGCGCCCAGCTTGACGACGGCGCCGGCCGGGCCGAGGACGCACAGTTCCTCGGCCAGAACCTCGGCGAGCTTCGCGGCCGGTCCCGCGGGGGCGCCGCCGAGCACCATCACGGCCTCGTGCGTGCCGGCGAACACCAGGTCGCTGCGGCGCAGCAGGGGCAGGAGGGCGGAGCGGGCCTCCTGCTCGCTCCACAGCAGGGAGCGGTGGTTGACGTCCAGGCTCACCGGGACCCCGGCACCGGCGGCGATGTCCACCGCCCGGCGGACCGCGCGGGCGGGGCCGTCGCCCAGCGCGGCGGTGACGCCGGTGACGTGCAGGGCCGCGGCGCCGGCGACGACGTCCTCGGGCACGTCCTGCGGGCCGAGCCGCGAACCCGCCATCCCGGCGCGGTAGTAGCGGGTGCGGCTGTGGGTGGCGGTGCGCCGCTCCCGCACGAGCAGCGCCGTGGGGGCCGGGTCGCGCACGGCCAGCGCGGTGACCCCCTCGGCCCGCAGCTCGCGCAGGACGAGGTCGCCGAACTCGTCCGCGCCCACCCGGCCGATCCAGGTGGCCGCGCCGCCGAGCCGGCTGACCCCGATGGCGACGTTCGACTCCGCCCCGGCCAGGCCGAGCCGCAGCCCCGCGCCCACCGCGAGGGGGCCCGGATCGGGCGCGGCCAGTACGGCGAGGGTCTCTCCGAGGGTGACGAGGTACGGGCGGGCCCCCGGTAGCCCCGCTCACCGGCTCTCCGCCCCGCCGGGACGGTCCGGCTCGACGGAACGGTCGGCCTCGACGGGGCGGTCCGACTCGACGGGGCCGGGGGCCGGAGTGGCGGGGCCGGGGGCCGGAGTGGCGGGGCGAACTCCGTTGCCGCGCCGGTCCGTCCCGGCGGAGCCGACGCCGTTGTCGTGAGCGGCCTGAGCGGCCGGAAGGCCCGGCCCAGACGCCGTACCCGGACCGACCCCGCTGGCGCGCCGGGCTGTCCCGGCGGAGCCGTCTCCGGCGGCTTGAACGGCCTTGCCTGTCGGAAGGCCCGGCCCAGACGCCGTACCGAAAGCACCACCGCCGCCGTAACCGCCCTGCCCGGCGGAGCCGTCTCCGCCGCCCCGGCCGACGGCCTCGGCGGGAACGCCCGGCCCAGCCGCCGTGCCCGAGCCGCCCCCGGCGCCAACCCCCTCCAAGGGGACGACCGCCGCCAGCAAGGTGCGGGCGCGGGCGGTGAGGGCACGCAGGGTCTGCGGGGTCGGGTCGCGGTCGGCGCCACGCAGCAGCGGGGAGCCGACGCCCACCGCGAGGGCGCCCGCGTCGAGGTAGTCCCGGGCCCGGTCGAGGTCCACGCCGCCGACCGCCATGAGCGGGATGTCCGGCAGAGGGGCGCGCAGGTGCCGCAGGTGGGAGGGGCCGCCGGTCTCCGCCGGGAAGAGCTTGACCGCGGCGGCGCCCGCCCGCCACGCGGCCGACACCTCGGTCGGGGTGAACGCGCCCGGGTAGCACGGCAGTCCCGCGTCCGCCGGTCCGGCAGCTCGCCGTGCAGTACGGCGGGCGGATCCGGTTCAACGCCGTGCTGCCCGGGGCGATCATCACCCCCGCGTGGGAGGAGGTGACGCCCGAGGGACTGGCCCGGCTCGAAGCGCTCACCCCGGCCGGGCGGGTCGGCGTGCCCGAGGACATCGCGGCCTCCGTCGCCTTCCTCGCCTCCGACGACTCCTCCTTCATCACCGGGCAGAGCCTGCTGGTGGACGGCGGCCGCAGCATCTCCTCCCACGAGTGAGCGCGCCCGCCCCGACGGTCCCGACGGTCCTTTCCGTCCCCACCTGAACCCGAACCACCCCGCCGGCATCGGCGGTCGCCGGCCCGCCAGGGCCGCCCACCTGGACCGGAGGTCCGCACCGTGAAGATCACTGGATACGAGCTCTTCTTCGTCGAACCGCGCTGGCTGTTCCTGCGCGTGGACACCGACGAGGGGATCTCCGGCTGGGGCGAGCCCGTCGTGGAGGGCCGGGCGCACACCACGGCCCGGGCGGTGGAGGAGATGTTCGACCACCTCGTGGGGCAGGACCCGGCCCGGATCGAGGAGCACTGGCAGATGCTCGCGAAGGGCGCCTTCTACCGCGGCGGCCCGGTGCTCAGCAGCGCCCTGGCCGGCATCGACCAGGCGCTGTGGGACATCGCCGGCAAGACCCTCGGCGTGCCCGTGCACCAGCTCCTCGGCGGCCACGTGCGCGACCGGGTGCGGATCTACGGCTGGGTGGGCGGCGAGACGCCGGAGGAGATCGGCGCGTCGGCGGCCGAGCAGGTGGCCAAGGGCCTGACCGCGGTCAAGCTCAACCCCTGCGGCCTGATGGAGCCGCTGGACACGCCCGCGGCGATCAACGGGATCGTGGCGAAGGTGGCCGCGGTCCGCGAGGCCATCGGCCCGGACCGGGACGTGGCGCTGGACTTCCACGGCCAGCTGAACGGGGCGATGTCCCGCCGCGTGCTGCCCCTCCTGGAGCCGCTGCTGCCGATGTTCGTGGAGGAGCCGCTGCTGCCGGAGTTCACCCAGGAGCTCGGCGCGGTGGTCCGCTCCACCTCCATCCCGATCGCCACCGGCGAACGCCTCTACTCGCGCTGGGACTTCCGCTCGGCCCTGGCCGCCGGCATCGCCGTCGCCCAGCCGGACCTCAGCCACGCCGGCGGCATCTCCGAGACCCGGCGGATCGCGGCGATGGCCGAGACCCACGACGTGCTGCTGGCGCCGCACTGCCCGCTCGGCCCGATCGCGCTGGCCGCCTGCCTCCAGATCGACTTCGCCGTCCCCAACTTCCTCATCCAGGAGCAGGCCCTCGGCATCGGCTACGGCGACGCGAGCGGGCTGCTCGGCTACCTCGCCGACCCCGCCCCCTTCACCGCCGGGGACGGCCACCTCGACCGCCCCACCGCCCCGGGCCTCGGCATCACCCTCGACGAGGCCGCCGTCCGCGCCGCCGCCGAACGCGGCCACCGCTGGCGCACCCCCACCTGGCGCCGCACCGACGGCTCCCTGGCCCCCTGGTGACCCGGGCGTCCGCCCACCCGCCCCGGCCGTGCCCCCGTGGCCGGGGGCGTGGGAGGGTGGGGGTATGTGCGGTCGTTATGTGTCCACGCGGGGACCCGGGGAGCTGGCCGGGCTGTTCGAGGTGACGCGGGAGCCGGAGCCGGAGCAGCTGCTGGCGGCGAGTTGGAACGTGGCGCCGACGGACGACGTATGGGGGGTGCTGGAGCGGGCCGACCGGGAGACCGGGGAGGTGCTGCGGCAGTTGCGGCCGCTGCGGTGGGGGCTGGTGCCGTCGTGGGCGAAGAGCCTGGACACCGGGGCGAAGATGATCAACGCGCGGGTGGAGACGGTGCACGAGAAGCCCGCCTACCGCCGGGCGTTCGCCAAGCGGCGGTGCCTGCTGCCGGCCGACGGGTTCTACGAGTGGCGGACGGTGCCGGCCGAGGGCGGCCGCAAGGCGCGCAAGCAGCCGTACTTCATCGCGCCGGAGGACGGCTCGGTGATGGCGCTGGCCGGGCTGTACGAGTTCTGGCGCGACCCGCGGGCGGGTGAGGACGACCCGGCGCCGTGGCTGATCTCCTGCACGCTGATCACGACGGAGGCGACCGACGCCGCCGGGCGGGTGCACCCGCGGATGCCGCTGGCCGTGAAGGCGGCCGACTACGACGCCTGGCTCGACCCGGTCCACCAGGACGCCGGGGAACTGCTGGAACTGCTGACCTCCCCCGCCGAGGGCCGGCTGACCGCGCGGCCGGTGGTGCCCGCGGTCAACAACGTCCGCAACGACGGCCCGCACCTGCTGGACCCGGTGGACACCGCCGACTGATCCGGCGCCCCCGGAGAACCGCGCGGTCCGTGCCGCCACGACGGGCGCGGCGGCACGGACCGGGTGTGCGCGGAGCGCCCCGCGGCTACGGGTGGGCGATGTCCGTGATCACCTGGTCGTACCGCTGGACCGCGGTGGTGAAGGTGATGCTGGGGTACTTCTGCCGCATGCGGGCCGCGGCGGCGTCGACGAAGGCGTAGATGTCGCCGAGGTCGGAGTCCGCGTCGAACGTCGCGTGGGCCGCCCACTCGCCCTCGTCGTTCAGCACGTAGGCCTCGTACTTCTGCGTCGTCGTGGTGACGGCCATGGGTGCCTCGGTCCCCCTCTTGGTGGCGTGCGGAGCCTTCGTGGTGCCCTGGTCGCCGACGGTGCCGGCGTGGGCCGTTCCCGTCGCGGTGAGGAGCGTCGCCGCCGCGGCCGTGCCGGTGGCGGCGTTCGGAACGGTACGCCGGGATATCCCTTCCACAGGTGTGGTCCCCCCTGCCGTGGCACCCTCCCAGCGAGGGGCCGGGCCAGACGCTATCGCCGACTGCCCCCGCCGCCACGGAAGTTGGCGGATTCCTGCACCTGGCGGAAAAGGGGCGTACGGCGCCGGGGGCGGGGTACCCGGTGCCACGGACGGGGCTGTTGCGGTGTCCCGGGAGGGCAGAGGTTTCGTCATGACCTCGCAACGACTAGAGACACCGCCCGCAGCCATCGCCCATGATCGCTGATGACCGCGGCGCCAGGAGGGCTGCCGCCGCCTGAGAGGAGTGACGCGATGCCCATCAACAGCTCCGCCCGCGCGATCCGAGGCATCGGACCGGTCGCCGTACTGGCCGCCGCCGCCCTGACGCTCACCGCCTGCTCGTCCTCAGGAAGCAACGGCTCCGACTCCGCGAAGGACGCCGCGCCCGCGGCGAGCAGCGGCTCCGTGCCGAACGGCAACTCGGCGAACTCCGACTCCTCCACCGACAGCGCCCCGCTCTCCTCCGCCGCGCCGGACGTGACCGGCTCCACGGGCGGCGTGGCCGGCGCCCACGCCGCGGGCTCCGGCTGCGCCAGCAGCCAGTTGAAGGTCAGCCGCACCTCGGCGGGTGCCGCCGCGGGCAGCCAGTACTTCATCCTGAAGTTCACCAACAAGTCCGGCAGCACCTGCACCCTGACCGGCTACCCGGGCCTGTCCTACGTGGCCCAGGCCGGCGCCCAGTCCGGCAACGCGGCCGACCGCGACGGCACGACGTACCACACCGTCACGCTCAAGCCCGGTGCCTCGGCCGGTTCCCGGGTCCGGGACGCCAACGGGCAGAGCGGCTACAGCCCCTCGACGTGCAAGCTCGCCACGGCGCAGGGCCTGCGGATCTACCCGCCGAACCAGAAGGCGGCGCTCTTCCTGCCGTGGAAGACCCAGCACTGCTCGGGTTCCGCGGTGCACGCCCTGACCGTGGGCCCGGTCGAGCTCAACCCGCACTGGTGACGGCCGGTGCCCGGGTGCCCGCCGGCCCGTAGGGGGCGGGCGGGCGCCGGGCACCGGGTCGGCGCCGGTGTCCGGTGCGCGATCCGGGTCGGATCAGGTCGTCGGGACGGAAGAGTGCGGGCGCCGAGCGGCGCCCGCGCCGGTTTCAGGCTCGCCAGGTCCAGCCGCACAGGGCGGCCAGAGCACCGATAGTGATCAGAATCGCGATCAGGCGGACCGTGAGTTCCGGTGCCTCGATCGCCCGCTGTACGGTCCTCCACAGCCCGTTCCACATCACGGCAGACCTCCCATCGGGTGGGCGCCCGGCCGAGGTCGGCCGGGCGCGCCCGCCTGACTCGACGGTGACCCCGTGTGGCCGACCCCGGCGCACGACACCCCGACCGACCAGTAACATCCACCCTCCAGGGTGACGGGAACATGCCCGGGGCCGGCCGGAACGGCGCCGTCGGGACCTCCCCGCGGGGCCGCGCCGGTGATGCCTTGTCAGTCGCCGCCGCCCGAGGCGTTCTTGACGGCCACGGCGATCAGGATGGCCACCACCGCCACGACCACGATGATGATCAGGAGCGTGCCGCTCCCGCCGCCCGAGTGGTGCCCGTAATGGCTGTAGTGGCTGGTGTGGTGCCGCCGGAAGGCGAGCAGTTCGTGGGCGCGGATGCGGCCCGATCCCCCATGTGTCATGCGCGGCAGCCTAGGGCGGGCGCCGCGCGGACCGCGCCCACGGCGCCGTCACAGCCCTGTCACAGGGAAGCGACAGGCTCCAGGGGCCCGCCCGCGCCGAAGAGCGGCACGGCGAGGGTACGGGCGCGCCGAGGGGGCACTCTCCCCTCATGGGGGTTTTTGCGTGCCATTCGACGGAATCGCGTCACTTGCGGTGTGGAAGCAGGCGCGGTGAGTGACGCGCGGCCGGGCAGGGCCCGGCGCTGGGGGCTGACCCGGCTCACGGTGGTCGCGGGCGCGCTGCTGACGGTGCTGGTCGGGCTCGCCTTCACCCTCCTGCTGCTGGCCATCGACGACATGCGACACTCGTCGTCGCAGGCCAGGGCCTTCCGCACCACGATCACCCAGTCCGAGGACCTCGAACAGCTGGTGCTCGACCTGGAGACCGGCCAGCGCGGCTTCGTGATCACCGGGCAGGACACCTTCCTGGAGCCGTGGCGGGATGCCCGCGCCGCCTTCCCGACCGAGGCGCGCGAGTTCCAGGACTCCGCCGTCAGCGGCTACCAGAAGCAGCTGGCCGCGGACATCAACCGGCAGATCGACTCGTTCATCCGCGACTACTCGATCCCGCTGGTGGACGCCGCCGAGCGGGGCGACCCCTCGGCGTCGAGCCTGGCGTCGACCGAGGAGGGCAAGCTGCGGGTCGACGCCCTGCGGGACGACTTCGCCACCTACACCGCGGACGCCCGCGACCAGCTCCAGTCGCGGCAGGACTCCGCCGACCAGAACGCCGAGCGGGCGGTGACCGCCGCCGCCGCGGGCCTGGCCGGTTCCACGCTGCTGGTCGTCGGCTTCACCGTGTACCAGTCCCGGGCGATCGTCCGCCCGGTGCGCCGGGCCTCGGGCGTGGCCGGCGAGCTGGCCGGCGGCGACCTCGGCGTGCGGATGCCGACGACCGGGCCGGCGGAGATCGGCGATCTGGGCGCGTCGTTCAACACCATGGCCGCCTCCCTCCAGGACAGCCGGGGCCGGGCCGAGGCGGCCCGCGAGCGGCTGCGCCTGCTCTACGACGCCGGCGTGCTGGTCGGCACCGGGCTGGACATGGCGGCCACCGCGCGGGAGCTGGCCCAGGTGGCGGTGCCGCGGTTCGCCGACTTCGCCACCGTCGACCTGCGCACAGGCGTGCTGCACGGCGAGGAGCCGCCGGACGGGCGCGGCCCGGAGCAGATCGAGCGGGTGGCCGTCGGCGGCATCCGCGCGGACCACCCGTTCTACCCCGTCGGCACCCGCCTGCCGCTGGACTTCGGCGTGCCCGACGCCCGGATCGAGCCGGATCTGGCGGCGTCCGATCCCCGCGACTGGGCCGGCGACGCCGACCACGCCGCGTACGTGATCGATCACGGGGTGCACTCGCTGATCACCGCTCCCCTGCTGTCCCGGGGCACGCGGATCGGCGAGGTCCGCTTCTGGCGCTCGCGGACCACCGCGCCCTTCGAGCCGGAGGACCTGACGTTCGCGCGGGAGCTGGCGGCCAAGGGAGCGGTGGCGATCGACAACGCCCGCCGCTACGCCCGGGAGCGCTCGACCGCGCTGACCCTCCAGCGCAGCCTGCTGCCGCAGTACCTGCCGGGGCAGGCCGCCGTGGAGGTGGCCTCCCGCTACCTGCCCGCGAGCCGCCAGGTGGGCGTGGGCGGCGACTGGTTCGACGTGATCCCGCTGTCGGGCACGCGGGTGGCGCTCGTGGTGGGCGACGTGGTCGGGCACGGCCTGTACGCCTCGGCGGCGATGGGGCGGCTGCGCACGGCGGTCCGCACGCTGGCCGACGTGGACCTGCCGCCGGACGAACTGCTCACGCACCTGGACGACCTGGTGATCCGGCTGGCCGGCGACGAGCCGTTCAGCGACGGCAGCCGGGGCTCGGCGGCGGCCTCGGACCTGGGCGCCACCTGCCTGTACGCGGTGTACGACCCGATCTCGCGGCACTGCTCGATGGCCAGCGCCGGCCACCCGTTCCCCGCCGTGGTCACGCCCCTGGGCGAGGTGCGGGAGATCACCGGCCACACCGGTCCGCCGCTGGGCATCGGCGGCCTGCCCTTCGAGGCCACCGAGGTGGAGCTGGCGCCCTCCAGCGTGCTCGCCCTGTTCACCGACGGCCTGGTCGAGTCACGGGACCACGACATCGACCACGGGATCGCCGCCCTGCACGCGGCCCTGGCCCGCCCGTCCCGGACGCTGGAGGAGGCGTGCGACCACGTCATCGACTCGCTGATCGGCGACCGCCAGCCCGACGACGTGGCCCTGCTGCTGGCCCGCACCCGCGCGCTGCCGCCCGAGCGGGTGGCCACCTGGGACGTGCCGGACGATCCCGCCGCCGTGGAGCGGGCACGCAAGGCGCTGGTCGAGCGGCTGGACTCCTGGGGCCTGTCGGAGGCGGTGTTCGCCACGGAGCTGGTGGCCAGCGAGCTGGTGACCAACGCCATCCGGCACGGGGCGCCGCCGATCCGGCTGCGGCTGATCCGGGACAGCTCCCTGATCTGCGAGGTCTCCGACGGCAGCAGCACCGCGCCCCACCTGCGCCGGGCCCGGGAGCTGGACGAGGGCGGGCGGGGCCTGCTGCTGGTGTCCAGCCTGGCCCAGAGCTGGGGCACCCGGCAGACCACGACCGGCAAGACGATCTGGTGCGAGCAGCCGCTGCCGGGCGACGGCCGCTGATCCGACGGCTTCCCACCGGCGACGGCGGGCCGGCCGGCGGGACGCGGACCGGCCGGGCCCCCTCGGTGCGAGGGGGCCCGGCCGGCTCAGGGGTTCCGCGGGTGCGCCGTCACGAGAAGGCGGGGGCCTTCTTGAGCATCAGCGCGCCCACGTCGAGGACCTTGTGCCCGTAGAGGACCGTGACCAGGTGGAGCCCCGGCCGGGTGCCCTTGGGCAGGTTGAACGGGTACTGCACCTTGCCGTCCGGGTAGACCGTCATGGTGCCGAGGTGGTGTCCGTCCAGGTAGGCGTCGAACTTCTCGCCGGGCGTGCCCGTGCCGGAGACGACGACCTGGCCGTCGACCACCGAGGAGGTGGTGAGGATCTGCGCGGTGGTCGGGGGCGCCTGGGTGCCGCCGCCCTCCGACGCCTGCTCGACGAGCGTGGCCTGGCCCCACTTGTCGCGGTTGGAGGCGTTGCCGTCCACGCCGTTCCACAGGTACTGCCGCTGCCGCTGGTCGCCGTTGCCGTCGTCGAACCCGATGTCGAAGCGCAGGCGCTGCGGCGGGGTGACCGCGTCGATGTTCAGCCCGGACAGCGGGATCGCGGCCTCGACCGTGTAGCCGCCGTCGGCCGGCTTGACGACCGCCGGGATGGCCGGCTGGTCGGGCTTGTTGTTGTACCAGTACGCCTCGGCGGTGCCATTGGCGTCCTGCGGCTGGCCCGAGATGATGATCTGCGAGTCCTTCAGCTGGATTCCGCCGCCCTCGTCCACGTTCTGCGGGCCGACGAAGAGCTCGATCGCGTCGCCGTTCCAGATGTCGAAGCCGTGGTTGTTGTTGAGCATCGGGATCGGGTCGTCGACCTTGGCGTACAGGTAGAGGTTGTTGTCGTCCCACGCCAGCCGCATGTTGGCGTCGACGCCCTCCTCCGAGACACCGAGCACGAGGTCGCTGGAGTCCACGGTGAGGGTGGGTCCGGCCGGCCAGGAGGCGTCCAGGGTGCCGTCGATCGTCGGTGGCGCGGTCGCGTGCGGGATCTCGGTGGTGTTGTTGGACTGCCGGTCCACCTGGGTCGGGGAGAACGGGTACTGGTACGCCGGCCGATTGCCGTCCATCAGGTTGTAGACCGAGTAGTTGGCCTGCATGACGCTGGTGAGCATGTCCTTGTACGGGCGGTCGGTCACGTCGACCAGGCCGATCGCGCCCGCCTCGCCGTTGTAGCCCTGGAACCAGCGGCCGGTGCCGGCCTGGTCGAGGTACTCGAACCAGTGGGTGCCGATGACCATGCCGCTCGCGGCGGCCTTCTCCACGTAGTTGCGGTACAGCTCGCCCTTGTCGGTCTGATCCTTGGCCATCCGGACGGCGAAGGTCAGGCCCTGGGTCGGCTCGCCGTAGTGGAACTCGGAGAGGATGACCGGCTTGTGGCCCGACTTGTCGCAGATGTCCTTGATCCGGTCGAGGCTGAGGTCCCAGCTGTAGTAGTTGTACGTCAGCGCGTCGAGGTACTTGCCGGCGGCGGTGGCGAGTTGGCCGCGCAGCTTGTCGTCGTTGATCACGTTGGAGAACCAGCGGTCACCGATGATCATGTGCTGGGCGTCGTGCCGCCGGATGGTGGTGGCGTACAGCTTGTAGAAGGCGTCCAGGAACGTGTCGGTGAAGGTGTCGATGTCCGCGACGGCCGCGTCGGTCGTCGGCGAGAAGGACATCGAGACCAGCTGGTCGAAGCTGGTGGCCTGGAGGTCCCACGCCTGGTCGAAGGCGTCGATCGTCGGGTACTCGCTCCGCAGCTGCTGGATCAGCGCCGTCTTGGTGCCGTCCTGGTTCCCGTCCGAGGCGGTCACCTGGCCGCGCAGGGCGGACCAGTTGATCTCGTTGAAGAACATGTAGCCGATGAGGTACGGGTCGTTCTTGTACTGCTGGACGGCCGCGGCCATCTTGGTGTCGAGCTCGTCGGCGAAGCCCGGGTGGAAGATGTCGGGGATGTTGCTGTTGCCGACGAAGTACTGCGGCGAGTCGTCCAGGTGGGCCACGTAGGAGATCTTCGGGCCGCCCGCGACGAGGTTGGAGAAGCCGCCCGCGGTGTTGAAGCCCCATTCCGTGACCCGGTCGACCTGCTGGGCGTACCAGTTCTGCTCGTTGTAACTGCCGTATTTGCGGACCAGGTTGGAACTGTAGAACGAGTAGTCGTCCTGGTCGCCGGTGCGCCAGCCGGCGGAGAGCGGACCGGTGTCGCTCTTGCCGGGCAGCCAGGAGTAGTCCTGCTCGCGGCCGTCGACGTCGGTGTACGTGTCGCCCACGCTGCCGTAGCCGTTGATGCCGAGGCTGAAGAACTGGTCGCCCTGCGGGTCGACCAGCACGCTCTTGCCCTTGACGGTCTGCACGTGGAAGTAACCGGTCTTGGCCAGCTTCATCGGGTGCTGACTGCCGAGGTCGCCGCCGTAGGTGTCGCGCTTGGGCGGGGTGAGCGAGGCGAGGTACTTCCGGTCGGCCGTCACGTCGGCCTTCAGCTGCGCGTCGCTGGTCACCTTGCCCGGCCAGTCGACGCTCGTCTTCTGGCCGTACTGGTCCAGGATCGCGCCGTCCGCGTGCGCGGACTGGTTGAGGCCGGCCATCCCCAGGGCCAGCGACATCGCCACGGCGGCGCCGTACACGCTGCGCCGCATCCGCCTGGCCCGGTGCCGGCCCGCCCCACGCGGGGCGGGTGCGCCGGGTTCGCGCTCCACGGCGGACGCCCCCCTGCCCGGGGACACCCGCCAACCGGTTCTCGGCATCACTGTCTCCTTATCCGACGGCACGTCGAAGTGGTGAACAACGGACGAAACGAAGCAACGGGCCCGGCCGCGGGACGAACCGGCGCGGCGCCCGCCAAGCGGTATGCCATCGACCTACGCGGTCTATGGCATGCCACCATACATTTCGACCTGTGCCTGTCAAGAGTTCGAAACATCCTGGATATGCGCACCCCGACCTACCGATCGGTACCTGGTATGCCATCATTCGCCTGACGCCTGCTGAGTCACGCGCAACGGATGAGCCGCACGCGCCGGCGGTCAACCACTGGGGGGCGCGGGGGTCCTCGGGGCGGGGCGGGACTGGCGGCGGGCGGTGCGCAGCTGGTACGGGACGCTGGTGACCATCACGCCCGGTGTGAAGAGCAGGCGGGTCTTGAGGCGCAAGGACGACTGGTTGTGCAGGAGTTGGCCCCACCAGCGGCCGAGGACGTACTCGGGGATGAAGACGGTGACCACGTCGCGGGGGCTCTCCCGGCGGCGGCCGCGGATGTAGTCGAGGGCCGGGCGGGTCATCTCGCGGTAGGGCGAGTCGAGGACCACGAGCGGCACGTCGAAGCCGTGCGCGTCCCAGCCGGCGCGCAGGGCCTCGGTCTCCTCCGGGTCCACGGAGACCGTCAGCGCCTCGATCGTGTCCGGGCGGATGGACTGGGCGTAGCCGATGGCCCGCAGGGTGGGCGCGTGCACCCGGGAGACCAGGACGACGGCGTGGTTGCGGGCCGGGCGGGCGGCGCGCGCGTCGGCGGGCACGTCCAACTCGGCGGCCACCCGGTCGTAGTGGCGGCGGACGGCCTTCATCATGACGAACAGGACCGGCATCGCGATGGTGACGATCCAGGCGCCGTGCACGAACTTGGTGGTGAGCACGATCACCAGGACGACGCCGGTGAAGACCGCCCCGACCGCGTTGATCGCCCGGGAGCGGTGCACGCGGCGGCGCTCGGCCCGGTCGGTGACGGCTGCGATTCCGGCGGGTCCGGCCGGTCCGGCGGTTCCGGTGAGCACCCGGTTCCAGTGCCGGACCATGCCCGCCTGGGACAGCGTGAAGGAGACGAAGACGCCGATGATGTAGAGCTGGATGATCGCCGAGACCCGCGCGTCGAACGCGATGATCAGCCCGACGGCCGCCAGCGACAGCAGCACGATGCCGTTGGAGAACACCAGGCGGTCGCCGCGGGTGTGCAGTTGGCGCGGCAGGTAGCGGTCCCGGGCCAGCAGCGAGGCCAGCAGCGGGAAGCCGTTGAACGCGGTGTTCGCGGCGAGGACGAGGATCGCCGCGGTGAACGCCTGCACGCCGTAGAACAGCGCGCTCGCGTCGCCGAAGCTGGCCCGGGCGATCTGGGCGAGCGCGGTGGGCTCGGTGGCGTTCGCCGGCAGGCCGAGTTCGGTGGGGTCGCCGGCCACGTGCACCTTGTAGGCGAGGGCGAGCACGGTGATGCCGGTGAACATGGTGACGGACAGCAGGCCCATGACCGCCAGGGTGCTCGCGGCGTTGCGGCTCTTGGGCGGCCGGAAGGCGGGCACGCCGTTGCTGATCGCCTCCACCCCGGTGAGCGCGGTGCAGCCGGAGGCGAAGGCGCGCATGGCGAGCAGCACCAGCGCGACGCCCGTGTAGTCCTTGGAGGCGTGCAGCGGCAGGCCGGCGGACTCCGCGCGGATGGTGGCGCCGCCCGCCAGCCGTACGGCGGCGAAGCCGAACATCAGGTAGACGCCCAGCACGAAGCCGTACGTGGGCACGGCGAAGGCCCGGCCGGACTCCCGGACCCCGCGCAGGTTCATGAGGGTCAGCAGGGCGACGAAGCCGACCGACAGGCCCACCGCGTGGTCGGCGAGGGAGGGCGCGGCCGAGGTGATGGCCGCGACCCCGGCGACCACCGAGACCGCAACGGTCAGCACGTAGTCGACCAGCAGCGCGCTGGCCGCGGTGAGCGCGGCGGTCTGCCCCAGGTTGGCGGTGGCGACCGCGTAGGCCCCGCCGCCGTTCGGGTACTCGTGGCAGGTCTGCCGGTAGGAGGCGATCACCACCACCAGCAGCGCGACGATGACCGCCCCCACCCACCAGGTCACGTGCAGCACCGCGGTGCCGCCGAGCGCGAGGATCAGCAGGATCTCCTCGGTGGCGTACGCCACGGAGGACAGCGGGTCGCTGCAGAAGATGGGCAGGGCCAGCCGCTTGGGCAGCAGCGTCTCGCGCATCTGACCGGTGCTCAGCGGCCGGCCGACGAGGAACTGCTTGGGGAAGATCGCCCTCACACCGGGCTATATTAGGGCGAATCGAACGCCGGGTCACCGCGCCATACGGCAGCGCCCGCGAAGTCTGCGTCCAAAGGCCCCGGAAACCGGACGCGGGACCCGCGGGCGCCGCTCGATATTGAGCCGGGCGGACCCCCCGGACCGGGTCCGCCCGACGCGCCGCGGGTCAGGCCGCGGCGGTGACGGCCTTGTCGGCCAACTGCTCGACGACCCCGGTCAGGCCGGCCACGACCTCGGCGTCGTCGGCGGGGTGGAGGTCGGCGAAGCGGGTCACCGAGCCGGGGATGGAGAGCTTGACGTCCTCCAGCACCGCGCCGCCGGCCACGCCCGCGGCCTTGCGGGCCTCGTCCTGGGCCCACACGCCGCCGTACTGGCCGAAGGCGGTGCCGACCACGGCGACCGGCTTGCCCGCGATCGCGCCGGCGCCGTAGGGGCGGGACAGCCAGTCGATCGCGTTCTTCAGCGCCGCCGGCATGGTGCCGTTGTACTCGGGCGAGAACAGCAGGAAGGCCTCGGCCTTGTGCGCGGCCGCGCGCAGGTGGGCGGCGGCGGCCGGCAGGTCGGCCTCGTTGTCGATGTCCTCGTTGTAGAAGGGGACGTCGGCCAGGCCCTCGTACAGCTCGATCTCGACACCCGCGGGGGCGTGCCGCAGGGCGGCCTCGGCCATCTGGCGGTTGTGGGATCCGGCGCGGAGGCTGCCGACGAGGGCGAGGATGCGTACGGACATGGCGGGGATCTCCTCGAAAAAGCGGTGCCGATGAAGAAAGGGGTGCAGGCGGTGCAGGGGGTGAAGCGGCGGCGGACCTGCCCGGCGAACCAACCGGACCGCGGTCCACTTGAAAGTTGTAGCACCTAAACGGACCACGGTCCACTTTTCTTCCCCGAGCGCTACGCTGGCGTCATGGACCGATGTCCCCCGCCGCCCGCCGACGAGCCCGCCGGGCAACCCCACCCCCCGCCCCGCCCCTTCCACCGGCCCGGCCGGCCCCGTGGAGGTCGCCCTCGATCCCCCGCGGCGAGCACCGCGGGGAGCAGCCCCCGCTGCGGGCCGACGCCGCCCGCAACCGCGCCCGCCTGCTGGACGCCGCCGCGCGGCTGGTGACCCGCGACGGCGTGGCCGGCCTCACGATGGAGGCGGTCGCCGCGGCGGCCCAGGTCGGCAAGGGCACCGTCTTCCGCCGGTTCGGCGACCGCATCGGCCTGCTCAACGCCCTCCTGGAGCACCGCGAGGAGCAGCTCCAGCACGCGTTCATGGCCGGCCCGCCGCCGCTGGGGCCGGACGCGCCCGCGGTGGAGCGCCTGCACGCCTTCGGGCCGGCCGTCATCCGCCACGAGCACCTGTACGGGGACCTGTACCTGGCCTGCCGCGCCGATCCCGTGCGCACCTACACCGTGCCCGCGCACCGCCTCCGGCTGGCCCACGTCGCCATGCTGCTGCGCGCCGCGGGCGCGGGCGGCGACCTCGAACTGCTCGCCCAGGCGCTGCTCGGCTTCCTCGACCCGGGCCTGGTCGACCACCTGCTCACCCGCCGGGGCGTGCCCCTCGACCGCCTGGAGGCCGGCTGGCACGACCTCGTCGACCGCGTGGTCCGCCCCGCCGGGGCGTGAGGTCCGCTCACGCGGCCGCGGACCGCTCCCGGGCGGGAGCGGTCCGCGGCGGGTGGCACCCGCGCGGCGCGCGTCGAGGGCGGGTCAGTCCTTGACGGGTCGGTCCTTGCCGTCAGTCCTTCACGACCAGGAAGACCGGGTTGGTCAGCGCGGCCATCGGGCCGAACAGCAGCGCGTCGCCCATGGTGTTGCCCTGGCCGGGCGTGCCGTCCGCCATCGGGTGGCGGACCTCGGCGCGCACGTACGCGGCGAGCGAGGACGTCGTCCGCCAGGTCACCGTGCCGGTACCGGAGGAGTCCACCGACTGCTGGTGCATCTGGCCCTCGTCGGTGATGAACCGGACCGTGCCGTTCGGCACGCCCGTGACGTCCAGCCGGACGTCCACCGGGGCGTCGGCGGGCGCGCCGAGCGTCTCGCCGATCCCGGCCTGCCGGCCGTGTCCGGTGACGGTGAAGGACAGCTCGACGGCCGAGGACTCCGCGATGTAGGTGCGGCCGGCGCGCAGACCGTCCATCAGCGCGTCCGTGGCGAGGTCGTCGGCGTACACCACGTTGTGCGGCAGGCCGATGACGTTCGGGACGCTGTGCGCGTCGCTGTTGCCCATGGCCGGCAGCCAGTCCCGGCCGGTGCGCACCGCCTCGCCGAGCTTCTGGTCCCAGGTGCTGACGGCGTGCTCGTCGTCGTACGTCCACGGCCCGGTCCACACCTCGGTGCAGTCGGCGTCGTCGAAGCCGAACTTCCACTGGCAGGCGATGTAGGCGCAGTACATGTGGGCGGGCACCACGAGGCCGCCGTGCCGGTGCACCTGGCGGGAGAAGCGGGCGAAGTCGTCGTCCCGCGAGCGGTACCGCCAGTCGATCCACTCGCCGGCCGGCAGGCCGAGGGCCAGCCAGTGGCCGTTGCGGGTGGTGACCTCCTCGCCGGTGACGATCAGCAGGTCGGGGCCGGCGTACTCGCCCCACACCCCGTGCGAGGACGAGGTGTTGTGGTCGGTGGAGACCATGAAGTCCAGCCCGGCCCCGCGGGCGCCGGCCGCCACCTCGGCGGGCAGGCGCTTGCCGTCGGAGTAGACGGTGTGCAGGTGGCAGTCGCCCCGGTACCAGGCCCGGCCGCGGCCCTTGGCGCGCTGCGGCGGGTAGTTCGGCACGAAGGCCGGTCCGGCCGGGCCGTAGGTCAGCGTGATCTGCACCTGGTAGTTCAGACCCTGCGGCGCCACCTGGTAGGGGCCGAGGACGACGTGCCAGGTGCCCGCGTTGACCGGGCCGGGCAGGTAGCCCGGAGTGGCCTCGCCGTTGCTGATCTCGAAGGAGGTTCGGAAGCCACCGGACCAGCCGCGGAAGCCGCGCCCGCCCAGCGCGGTGCCGCGCTCGTCGAAGACGCCGATGTCGCAGGAGTTGGCCGGGGTGCCAGGCGGCACGGACGGCTTGTCGTACGCGTACGACACGGAGATCTTCTGGACGCCCCGGGGCAACTCCACCGGGAGGTAGACGAAGTCGGCGGCGCCCGTGTCCAGGTGGCCGGTGACGACCCGGGTCTCCTCGGTACCGTCCGCGGGAGCCGCAGGGGCGCCGGCGCCGGAGTCGGCGTGGGCGAAGGAGACCGGGGCCAGGGTGAGCGCGGCCGCGCCGGCCAGCCCGGCGGCCAGGACTCTCCTGCGGCCGGGGCCCCCTTCGGACGAAGTGCCGCCGGGCGCTTCGCCGTTGGCGGCGTCGGGAAGGATGGTGACGTTGTGCTCGCAATGTCCTTCAAGGCACATGTCGGGTATGTCCTCGCAGTGTCGTTGGTGGATGCACAGACCCTCATCCCGCTCGGTGAACGGCGGATGAGCGGCACGTGGCCCGTGCGGCACGTCGTCACGGCGGATGGCACCACATTCGGCCCGCGCGCGGAAGGGGGCGGGTGTGACGAATGAGGCGGGAGTTTCCTCCGGGCCCTGAGGGAGCGCGGGGGGCGCGGGCGTTCGCGGCGCGGCCGGAGGGCCGGGCACCGGGCGCACGCGACCGGCCGGACCGGGGTCGTCGCCCGGTCCGGCCGGTCGTCGGGGGTCTCGCGGTCGGCGCGCGGTCAGCCCTGGTTGTAGCAGCTCTTCAGCTCGTCCAGGTCGTAGAAGTAGCTGCCCTTGGCGATGGGCTTGCAGGAGGGCTTGAACGCCGTCTCCTTCTCGTTGTAGAGCATCCGCACGAGGTACTGGGTGGGCTGGGCGCCCTTGCCCTGGTGCGGGGTGCCCGCGTACAGGTCCCACTGGATGTTCGCCGCCATGGGGGCCACGTCCGCGCCGCGCCAGGGGTTGTTCCGGTACGTGTACGGGTCGTCCGGGGAGGCGGGGGCGGCCTCGGTGCTGCCGGGCAGCCCGAGCAGCACGGCGAGCGGCTCGACCTCCTCGGCGTGGGTGAAGCGCAGCACCGCGCCCTTGTCGCTGCTGCCGTCGGCCTTCGCCTCGGCCTGCGTGAACAGGTCGGTCAGCAGGGGGTTGGCCATGGCGTACGTGATGGTCCGGCCGCTGAAGGCGGGGCCCTTCTGGTAGAACTCCTCGGCGTCGTCGAGGTAGGCGAACCAGTGTGCGTCCGGCGCCGGCAGGAACGGGTCGAGGTCCACGCCGGGCGCCTCGGCGCGCAGGTCGGGGGCCGCGCTGTAGAGCTCGTACAGCGAGCGGGAGAAGGAGATCTGGTCGTCGGTGGACATCGCGGCGGCGAAGTCCTTCGCGAACAGCCGCGACACGACGTGCCGGGCGGCCTCGGCGGTGCTCGGCCCGCCGTCGGTCCGGGCGATGACGGCCGCCAGGTCCGGGTCGTTCTTCAGGTACGCCTGGTAGTCCGCGGTCTGCGGCTGCTTGTGGAAGTACAGCAGGTCCTTGCTGGTGACCGGGGCCTGGATCAGCCCGGCCAGCGCCGGGTCGCCGGCCTTCAGGCCGTCGGTGAACGCGTTGGCGCTGGCCACCGCGCGGTCCACACCGGAGGTGACGACCTGGATCGGCTCGCCCTTGGCCTTGATGGCGGCGAACAGCGACGGCAGGCGCTTCTCCATGCGCAGCGCGGTGCCGCGCTGCTCCTGCACGCCGCGGCCGGCCAGGTTGCCGTACCCGATGGTCTCGGCGCCGGCCAGCAGGGCCTGCACCTGCGGCGCCAGCCGCGCGCCGAGGCGGGTCAGCCCGCCCTGCTGCCGCGCGCTCGCCAGCACCGCGAGGATCGCGTCGCCGTCGTCGCTGTCGGTCATCGCGCGCGAGCCGTGCCGGGCCACGTTCTCGGTGAACACCGGGGCGAAGCCCTTGGGCACCGACTGGTAGTCCCGCAGCTGCTCCTGCGGGGCGTACGGGGTCTTGGTCGTGCAGTAGTGCGGCACGCCCTGCGCGACGGGATGGGCGGAGGCGCTCGGGACGACGACCGCTTGGGGCCCTTTCAGGGGACGGGACTGTCGCCCCCGACGGGCACGACGCCCGAACCCTCACAATCCAGGCGAACTTCCCGCCGACTCGTGGGAGAGCGGCAGGTGAGCCGTGGGTGAACGTCGGCCCCCGGGCCGGACGGGTCCGGCCCGGGGGGACGGGCGGTGCGCAGGTGTCAGCCGAGGCTCCACTGCTGGTTGGCGCCACCGTTGCAGGTCCACAGCTCCAGCGCCACTCCGTTGACGTTCCCGGCCGGCTGGTCACCGCCGGTCACGTCCAGGCACAGCCCGGACTGGACGCCGGTCACGGTGCCGTCGGGGTTCAGCCGCCACTGCTGGTTGGCCCCGCCGTTGCAGCTCCACAGCTCGACCTTGGTGCCCGTGGTGGTCTGGTTGTCGTAGGCGTCCAGGCACTGCGTCCCGCCGTTCAGCCGCAGTTCGCCGGCCGCGGTGGGGGTGACCTGCTGGTTGGTGCCGCCGTCGCAGTCCCAGATGTCGATCGCGGTGCCCGCGGTCGTCGTTCCGCCCGGGACGTCCAGGCAGCGGTGCGAGGACGCGCCGACCAGCGGGTGGGTCGTGCCGACGCTGCTGCCGCTGCCGACGGAGACCCGGTACATCACGGTGCCGTGGCCGGGCACGGTGGCCGAGATGGCCCCGCTGGTGCTGCTCACCACGTTCGACCACAGGTTGGTGAGCTTGTACGACGAGGAGGACGCCATCCCGACCGCGGCCGCGGTGGTGCCGATGGTGGCCGCCGAGGAGTTCTCGTTGAACAGCACCACCGACACGTCGCCGTTGGACAGCGGCTTGGCCAGCACGTCCAGGCCGCCGGAGGAAGACACCTGCGTGCCCTGCCGGCCGAGCGAGTCCTGGTCCACCGCGATCACCGACTTGTTGCCGTAGAGCGACAAGGTGGCCGGGGTGGCCTTGCGCAGGTCGGTGCCGGAGATCAGCGGCGCCGCCATCTCCGCCCACAGGCTGAACTCCGAGCGGTCCTCGGTGAAGGACATGCCGTTGCCGACCTCCAGCATGTCCGGGTCGTTCCAGGCGCCGGGCCCGGCGTACTGCGCGAGCTTCACGTTGCTGTGGAAGATCGAGAGCATCGAGCCGAAGGAGGCGTTGATGTCGCCGGTGGTGCGCCACAGGTTGCCGGTGCCGGCGCCCCACGTCCACACGTTGTCCTCGCCCCACTCGCACATGCTGAAGACGATCGCCCGGCCGGTGTTGTGCAGGGCGTCGCGCATCGCGTTGTAGCGCGTCTCCCAGGGCACGCCCTGGTTGTTGCAGTTGTCGTACTTCAGGTAGTCGACGCCCCAGGAGGCGAAGCTGTTGGCGTCCTGCTGCTCGTGGTTCAGGCTGCCCGGGTACCCGGCGCAGGTGGCCGTGCCGGCGCTCTCGTAGATGCCGAGCTTGAGGCCCTTGCTGTGCACGTACGCGGCGGTGCCGCTGATGCCGTCGGGGAACTTCGTGTGGTCCGGCACGAGGTTGCCCGAGGAGTCGCGCTGCGAGGCCATCCAGCAGTCGTCGATGTTGACGTACGTGTAGCCGGCGTCCTTCAGGCCGGACGACACGATGTAGTCGGCGGTCTGCTCGACGAGTTGCTCGCTGACGTTGCAGCCGAAGGCGTTCCAGTCGTTCCACCCCATCGGGGGTGTCCTGGCCAGTCCGTTGTCCAGCGCGGCCGCCCGCGGCGCGGAGCCGAGGACCGCGGTGACCGGCACCAGCAGCAGCGCCAGCGCCGCCGCCCAGACGGTCCGGGGGAGAGCGTGCATCGGGGCTTCTCCTTCACGTGGGGGGTGGAGAGAGCGTTTTCAACGGCCAGCGTCGGGCCAGCCCACCGCCGGGTCAACCCCTGGGCAGCAGAATTGAACACACTCAGACCGCGGCCGGCACACACTCCGACAAAAACCCACCGCACACGCAGGGGTGGCCCGAGGCGGCGAGGAGCGCGGGCCCGGGGCGCGTACTCCGCAGGGGTGAGGCGGCACGCCGGCAGGGCGAGCCGCGGGCGGCCGGACCCCGCATCCGGCGGGCGCGGCCGCAGGCTTGACGCATGGTCTACCTCAGCCAGGCGGACGGCTCCGGCCGCAGGCAGTTGTTCCTCCTGCTGGCCGGCCTGCTCGTCTCCTTCCTGTTCATCCGGTTCAGCACGCGGATGATCCGCCGCGGCACGAGCTGGTGGCCGGGCAACGTGGAGCCCGGCGGCATGCACATCCACCACGTGGTGTTCGGCCAGGCGATGATGCTGATCGGCGGCATCGGCGGGTTCGGCGTGTACGGCGGCCCGCTGGCCCACGACGTCCTGGCCGTGGTGTTCGGGGTGGGCAGCGGCCTGGTGCTGGACGAGTTCGCCCTGGTGCTGCACCTGGAGGACGTGTACTGGCGCGAGGAGGGCCGCCGTTCGGTCGACGCGGTGATCCTGGCCGTCGCCGTGATCGCGCTGCTCCTCATCGGCGAGGCCCCGCTCGGCGGTTACGTCGGCGGCACGTCGTACACCTCGTACCTGATCGCGGCCGCGCTGCTGGGCTTCGTGGTGCTGTGCCTGCTCAAGGGCAAGGTGTGGACGGGCCTGCTGGGCGTGATGCTGCCCTTCCTCGCGGTGGTCGGCGCGCTGCGGCTGGCCCGGCCGCAAAGTCCGTGGGCGCGCTGGCGCTACTCCTCCCGGCCGCGCCGGATGGCCCGGGCCGAGCGGCGCGAGGAGCGCTTCCACCGCCGGCTGGTCTCGGCGAAGACCGCGGCCATGGACGCGGTGGCGGGCGCGCCGACCCCGGTGTCGCTGACCAAGAAGCCGCCGGCCCGGGCCCGGGTCGTGGAGGTGCCGCCGTCCCGGCTGGAGATGGCGCTGGCCCGCGTGCTGCGCCCGCTGCGCGGACCGGGGGCGGTGGCCGCCGTGTGGTACCTGCGGATCGCGGCCGTGGTGAACCTCGTCACCGGCCTGGTCACCCCGCTGCGCACCGGGGTGCGGGCGGCGACGAACGGCGAGTACCTCACACCCTTCCTGGTCAGCCCCGGCTTCACCGGGGCCGCGCTGGCCCTCGTGCTGTCGGTGAGCCTGCGGCGGCGCAAACGGGCGGCGTGGATCCTGACCACGGTGCTGACCGCGCTGTACCTCCTGACCGTCACCGCGACCCTGATCGGGGTGCCGGAGGCGCACCGGCACCCCGTCAACTACGTCTCCGTGCTCCTGACCCTCCTGCTGCTGGTGGCGCTGCTGGCCTCCCGGCCGGACTTCAACGTGCGCGGGGAGCGCCGCAACGTGGGGCTGGGCCTGCTGAGCCTGGTGGCCGGGGCGGTGGTCGCGGTGGGGCTCGGCACCCTGCTGGTGCACGCCTCGGACCAGGACCGGCCGGCCCAGTGGGGCGCCTCGGCCCGGTACGCGGCGGTGCGGGTGCTGACGGTCTCCGGGCTGTTCGACCACCCCGGGATCAGGGTGCCCGGGTGGGCGGACCTGCTGATCAACCTGATCGGCGTGGCGCTGCTGCTGCTCGTGCTGCTGGTGTTCTTCCGCGCGCCGCGCGGCCGGGCCCGGCTGCGGCCGGCCGACGAGCGGCGGCTGCGCGCGCTGCTCGCCCCGTACGGCGAGCCCGGGAGCACGCACGCGTCCCCGGACTCGTTCGGCTACTTCGCGCTGCGCCGGGACGCCGACGTGAGCTGGGCCCCGGGGCAGGAGGCGGGGATCGTCTACCGGGTCGTCAACGGCGTGGCCCTCGCCTCCGGCGACCCGGTGGGGCCGCCGGCCGCCTGGCCCGCGGCCATCCGGGGCTGGCTGGCCACCGTCCGGGACCACGCCTGGGTGCCCGCGGTCGCCCACGCCAGCGGTGAGGGCGCGGGTGTGTACGCGGCGGCCGGGCTGCACGGGCTGGCCTCCGGCCGGGAGCCGGTGGTGGCGGCCGGCTCCGTGCCGGAGGGTCCGGCGCGGGAGGCGGCGGCGATGCGGTCGGCCGGGTACGAGGTGGTGGTCCGGCGGCAGCGCGAGGTGCCGGCCGGGGAGTGGGCGCGGCTGCGGGGGCTGGCCGACGCCTGGCGGCGGCGCGGCCGGGCGAGCGGGGTGCGGCTGGGGCGGCTCGGGGACCTGGCCGACCCGGAGTGCGTGGTCGCGGAGTGCCGGGACCGCCGCGGGCGGACCTGCGCGCTGCTCACCTTCGTGCCGTGGGGGACGGACGGGCTCACCCTGGCGCTGCTGCGGCGCGACGAGGAGTCCGGTCCCGGCACGGTGGACCTCGTCCTGACCGAACTGCTGCTGCGGGCCCGGACGGGCGAGCCGCCGCTGGCCGGTGTCACCCGCCTCTCGCTCAACCTGCCCTCGGCCGACGGCGGCGCGCCCTACGGCGCCTACGACCCGCGGTGGGCGGTCCGCCACCTGCTCTACGCACGGCGCTCCGAGCTGCCCCGGGTCGCCGCGGCCGCGTGGGTGGCCGAGGGCTTCCTCCCCCGCGTCCGCTCCGGGTGAGGGTTCCTCGACGGCCCCGGCCGCGGGCGGGAGGGTCTCCCGCCCGCGGCCGGCGAAGGAAGGGGCCGCCGGTCGCCCGGGGCTCAGTACAGGGCGGCGGCCTCCTCCAGGAGGACCGGGGCGGCGGCGGTGGCGGCGTGGATGCCGATCACGGAGGCGATCTCCAGCACCTCCATGATCTCCTCGCGGGTGGCGCCGAAGGCCAGGGCGGCCCGGATGTGCTGGCGCACGCCCGGCGCGTACATGTGGGTGGCCGAGGCGTCGACCGCGATGTAGACGAACTCCTTGACCTTGTCCGGAAGGTGGTTCTTGCGCCACGGCACCATGGACAGCTTCAGGTAGGACTCCAGGAAGTCCGGGTCGAGGACGAGGATGCTCTCCCAGGCGTCGCTCCAGCTCCCCCGTTCGCTGAGGAAGCGGTCCTTCAGTCCTTGCTGGCGCTCGGTGAGGCTCATGCGTGACTCCATCGCTGCTGTCGCTGATTCCGAATGAGGGCAGCCCGCCGGGGGCGCGCCGGGGATATGCCTCCGGGGACGGTGTCCCGGGGAGGTGGACGTCCTCCGCCGCGCGGCCCTCACGGGCAGGGGTGGTGACCCCTCGACGCCCTTCGGAGCGTCAGACGCGGGCGGCGAGCCCTGCGCGGCCACTGGCCGCGGCGTTGGTGAGGTGCACCGCGCACAGGCGGGTCGCCTCGTCGATGTCCCGCGCCTCGATCGCGTCGACCAGCGCGGTGATCTCGCTCAGCACCTGCTTGGGGCGGCCCGGCTGCGACATGGAGGTGGCCCGCAGCAGCTGCACCCGCGCCTGCACCCCGGCCAGGATCTGCTGGACCGTGGGGCTGTCGGCGCCGTCGAGCAGGACCTCGTAGAAGCGGTCCTTGGCCCGGAGCAGGTCGAGCATCTCGTCGTGCTCGGCGTATGCCTGCTCCATCTCGGCCACGGTGCCGCGCAGCTCGGCGTGCTTCTCCTGCGGGGCCCGCTCGATGAAGCGGCGGACGGCCAGGCTCTCCAGGGAGATGCGGACGGCGTACAGGTCCTCGGCCTCCGACGGGGTGGGCGAGTAGACGACGGCGCCCTTCTGCGGGATCACCGTCACCAGCCCCTCCGCGGCCAGCTCGCGCAGCACCTCGCGGATCGTGGTGCGGGACACCCCGATCTGCTCGATCAGCTCGCGCTCGATGAGCCGCTGGCCCGGCTTGAGGTCGAAGCGGAGGATGGCTTCGCGCAGTGCCTCGAGAACCTTCTCGCGCAGCGGAGCGGCCACCCGCCCCACCGAGATGCCCTGAAGTCCGCTCATCGCTCCGCCATCCTGTCTCACCGGAATCACCCTGATCATACGGCCGGACCGTCATACGATCAAAGCTCCCGTTTGTGCTCCTCTTCTCCGCCCGTTCCGCCTGTTCCGTCCGCCCCTTCCGACCCCGCCGACGGGTCCGCCCCGCCGAAGGAGCCCGCCTGTTCCAGCCAGCGGACGATCTCGGTGTGGTCGGCGTCCGGCGGCAGGCTCTCGGCGGCCCGCGCCCACAGGTCGACGGCCGCCTCCCCGAGCCGGGCCGGCCGCCCGACGGACTCGGTCAGCCCGACCGCGATCCGCATGTCCTTGAGCATCAGCCGCAGCCCGAACCCGGAGTCGAAGCCGCGGCCGAGGACGAAGTTCGGCCACTTGTTCTCGGTG
Source organism: uncultured Actinomycetota bacterium (assembly GCA_963756705.1). Classification (GTDB taxonomy): domain Bacteria; phylum Actinomycetota; class Actinomycetes; order Streptomycetales; family Streptomycetaceae; genus Actinacidiphila. Next base: position 74,904 of record CAVWOS010000017.1, read on the forward strand.
GAGCCGCTGCGCCCGCTCGAGCCGTTGAACGCGTCGAGCATCGCCTCGGGGCGCAGCCCGAACTCCTGGCCGGCCAGGATCGCCTCGCTGGTGACCAGCAGGTGGGTCGCGGACAGCAGGTTGTTCAGCGCCTTCAGGGCGTGGCCGGCGCCGGCCGGCCCGACGTGCGGCACCCGCCGGCCCAGCACCTCCAGCACGGGCCGGACCGCGGCCACCGGCCCGTCCTCGCCGCCCACCATGACGGTGAGCGTGCCCTGCTCCGCGCCCGTCGTGCCGCCGGAGACCGGCGCGTCCACCATGGCCCGCCCGCCGGCCGCCGCCCGCGCGGCCGGCTCCCGGGTCCGGGCCGGCTGGGAGGAGCCCATGTCGATCAGGACGGCGCCCGGCGACAGCGCCGCCATCAGGCCGTCGCCGGCGAGCACGGCCTGGACGACGTCGGAGTCCGGCAGCATCAGCACCACCGCGGCGGCGCCGTCCGCGGCCCCGGCCGCCCGGTCGACGGCGACCGCGCCGCTCTCGGCCGCAGCCCGCTCGCGGACCTCGGCGCGGGTGTCGTACACCCGGACCCGGTATCCGGCGGCGGCCAGCCGGCGCACCATCGGGAAGCCCATGTTGCCCAGGCCGACGAAGCCCAGCACCGCGCCGGGCGCGAGCGCCGTGCCCGGGCCGGCCGCGGCGCTCACGCCGACCTCTCGGCGGGCGGCGGCGCGGCCGAGACGTGGCCGAGGTCGGTGAGCACCCGCTCGGCGGCGCGGAAGGACTCCAGGGCCGCGGGCACACCGCAGTAGACGGCCGTCTGCAGCAGCGTCTCCTGGATCTCCTCCAGGGTGCAGCCGTTGTTGACCGCGCCCCGGACGTGCACCGACAGCTCGTGCGTGCGGCCGAGCGCCCTCGGCGCTACAGCTCCGCCAGCGCGGGCAGCAGCGCCGCGGCCGCCGCCACGTCGGCCGTCAGCGGCCGGTCCTCGGCGTCGGCCGGCAGGTGCGGGCCCACCCGGTCCAGCAGCGCGCCCACCGCGGGCGGCAGTTGGTGGGGCGTCTGGCGCAGTGCCCGGACGGCGGTGACGAGTTCGCATGCCAGCACCAGCCGGTAGGCGTCGGTGGCGCGGGCGGCCTGCCGGGCGGCCTGCGGCGCGAAGGTCGCGGCCTCCTCCAGGCCGTGCGAGACCACCACGTGCCCGGCCGAGGCGGGCGCGCTCGCGGCGGCGCGGATCTCGGCGAGCGCGGAGTTGGCGCTGTATTCGAGGATCATCATCCCGGAGCCGGCGGCGGGCCCGTCCGCGAGGAAGGGCCGCAGCCCGGTGAGGCCGGGGTCGCCGAGGTGGCCGAGCCGGGCCGCGCACAGGCGCGCGGTGTGCAGGACGGTCAGGCACAGATGGTCCAGGGCGAGGGCGACCGGGGCGGCGAAGAACCCGCCGTGGTGGTAGGCCGCCGGGGCGCCCTCCGGCCCGTCCTGGCTGATCAGCGGGTTCTCCGAGGGGCAGTTGAGCTCCACGTCGAGCACCGCGCGCAGGGCGCCGGCCGCGTCCAGCGCGGGGCCGTGCGCCTGCGGGAAGGCGCGGAAGCCGTACGGGTCCTGGATGCGCGCGCCCGGCACGACCGGCCGGTCGGGCACCCCGAGCAGCCGCCGTACCTCCGCGGCGGCCCGGCGCGCGCCGGGGTAGGGCCGCACCGCGACGGCGGGCGCCGCGTACGCCTCCAGGGAGCCGCCGACCGCGGTCAGCGAGAGCGCCGCGACCGCGTGGGTGGCGCGCAGCAGCGCGTCGAGGTCGTGGCAGACCAGCGCGGCCTGGCCCAGGGTGAGGGCGCTGCTGCTCATCAGCGCGAGCCCGTCGCCGCTGTCGAGCGTCACGGGCGCGGGCACGGCGCCGGCCGGGCCGGTCCCGGCGACCGGGTCGCCGTTCAGCCAGGGCCGTTCGCCGATCAGGGTGAGCCCGGTCTGGGCGAGCGCGGTGAGGTCGCCGGTGCCCAGGCCGCCGAACTCGTTGACGGCCGGGTGCACGCCGAGCCGCAGTGCCTCGACCATCGCGCGGGCGAGGGCGGGCTGCAGGCCCGAGCCGCCGGCCAGCACCTGGTTGGCGCGGACGGCGAGCATCGCGCGCACCTGCCGGGCGGGGAGCAGGTCGCCGATGCCGCCGGCGTGGCTGCGCAGCAGCCGCAGGTCCTGGCCGCCCTTCTCCGCCTCGCCGACGACGACCATCCGGTTGGCGCCGACGCCGGTGTCCCGCCCGTACAGCCGGCCGGCCGCGGCCAGCTCGCGGGCGGTGTGCCAGGACAGCGCGGCCCGCTCGTAGGCCACCTCGGGCACGCCGGGTTCGGCGGCCCGGTCGGCGAGCCGGACCACCCCCGCGACGTCGAGCCCCGCCCCGTCGAGCAGCACGCGGGCTCCCTCCGCGGTGCGGGAGGGAGTCTGCGCGCGGCCCTGGGGCGGGGGCCCGGAGGTGACGTCCACTGCGGTCGGCTCAGGTCGGGTCGGGCCGGCTCAGGTCAGGCCGACGGACTTCAGCCACGCCTGGGCGACGGCCAGCGGGTCCTTCTTGTCGGTCTGCACCTGGGTGTCCAGGTCCAGCAGCGAGGCGGTGTCGAGCTTCGCGGACACGGCGTTGAGGGCGTCCACGCCGGGCTGCGACAGGCCGGACTTGTAGACCAGCGGCACCACGTTCTCGAAGCCGAACAGGTTCTTCGGGTCCTGGAGGACCACCCAGTTCTCGGCCTTGATGGTGGGGTCGGTGGTGAAGATGTCCGCGGCCTGCACGTTGTTGTTCTTCAGCGCGGCCTCGGTGAGCTGGCCGCCGGCGTCGAGCGCCTTGAAGGACTTGGGGACGCAGCCCGTACTCGGACTTCAGGCCGACCAGGCCCTGGTGGCGGGTCTGGAACTCCGGCGAGGCGCCGATGGCGATGTCCTTGCCGTACTTGGCCAGGTCGGCGATCGAGGAGTCGGTGGTGAGGTTGTACTTCTTCGCGGTCGTGGAGTTGACCGTGACGGAGTCCTTGTCCTGCGCGGCGGAGGCGTTCAGCAGGGTGAGCTTCGGGTCGAGCTTGGCGACGGCCGCGGCGTTGGTGGTGGCCACGGTGGTCGGGGCGGCCTTGGCGTCGAGGTAGGCCAGCAGCGCGCCGTTGAACTCCGGCAGGACCGTCAGCGAGCCGTTCTTCATCATGCCGTAGGTGGTCTCGCGGCTGCCGATGTTCGGCTTGTAGCTGACCTTCACGCCCTTGGCCTTGAGCGCTTCCCCGTAGAGGTACCCGAGCAGCACGCTCTCGGTGTAGTTGTTCGAACCGACAACGACGGTGCCGCCGGAGGCCTTCTTTCCGGCCAGCGGGTCGCTGCCCTTGTCGCTCGACGAGCCGCAGCCCGCCAACAGGGGCGCCGCGGTGGCCGCCGCCACCGCCACCGCCGCCAGACGGAGGTACCTCGGGCTGGACCAGCTGCTCTTCACGCGAGAAGTCACGATTTCCGCTTCCGGGCTCAATAGGTTCGGATGGTGATCGTTTGCTGAGCGTGGGTGCTTTACGCCTTGTCCAGCGATCCAATCCAGCCGGTTCCCGGTCGTCAAGAGAACCTTGGTTACCGATTGATTGCGATGATCGTCAGTGCGTGAGCGGAGGCGGATGGCGGGGCAGGGATGTGCCCGGACGGCCGGAGCGGCTTGACGCACTTTTGCCGGGGTGGGCCGGTGTGGCCGGACAGGAGGCGGTAGTCTCCCCGCAGTTGGCGACTGTGTTCGGACAGCCAAGGGGGAAATCCGGCCGTTTTCGTTCCCAATCGTGCGCAGCTTGAGCAGATCTGATCGGAACAGTCCGAAAGGGATCGACGAGTCCGTAAGGAACCGTCGCGGCCCGCGGGCGCCTCGGCCCCGCCGTCGCCGCCCGGTGGCCGGCCATGCGCGCGGTCGGCCACCCCTCACGCCTGCTCGTGCTGGTCATCGGAGAGATCACGGAGGAGGCGCCGTGTCCGCGGACGATACGGTCACGCCGGAGCAGACCGTTCCGGTGCCGAAGTCGCGCGCCGGCATGGGGGGTTTCGCGGACCGATGGCCCTTCCGCCGCAAGCTCAACCTGCTGGTCGGCGCGCCGCTCCTGGTGGTCGCGCTGCTGATGGCGTACGTGATCTCCGGGCTGGTCGGGCAGGCGCAGAACGCCGCCTCCGCCGCCCGGCTGGTCCTGGACAGCCGCCAGGTGGCCCGGCTGGTGGACCTGGTGGAGGCCGAGCACGCCCAGGCGGTGCTGCTGTCGGTGCGCTACGAGTCGGCCACGTCCGGCATCCGGCCGTCGCTGGTCCCCTACCGGCAGGCGCAGCACGCGGTGGACGCCCAGGTGACGCTGGTCCGCAGGGAGTTCGGCCCGCACCTGCCGCCCGCCGAGGACGAGGTGCTCAAGCAGATCTCCGGTCTGGGCGGGCTGCGGGCCACCATCGAGCAGAGCTACCTGCCGGCCGACAACATCGACCCCGCCTACACCACGGCGGTGGACGACCTGATCGACGGCCTCGGCCTGGACATGCCCGGCGACCTGTCCACCACCCGCACCGGCAACCTGCTGGACTCGCTGCTGCGCGCGGAGTCCGCGCACGGCACCTTCGAGACCGGGGTGTTCTCGGCGCAGACCGGTGACGCCAACGCGCTGATCGAGTACACCGGCGCGGTCGGCTCCTACCGGCTCTACACCGCCGAGGCCGAGCGCTTCCAGCGGTTCGCCACCGACGGCCAGCGCCGCGACCTGGCCGCGATGGAGCAGGGCACCACCTGGAACGACATCGCCATGCAGTACGCGGGCCTGCAGATCGACCCCAGTTCGCTGGAGACGAAGACGCCCGCCCAGGTGCGGGCCTCGCTGGACCGGGCACTCGCGTCCTACCCCGAGTACCAGAACCAGGCGCAGAACCGCCTCAAGGTCACCGACACGCTGATCAACGAGATCGCCCACCGCGCCAACAAGGCGTCCGACGACGCCTGGTGGCGGGCCGCGACGCTGCTGGCCGCGGGCCTGCTGGCCTTCGTGGTCTGGCTGGCGCTGTCGGTGACGATCCGCCGCTCGGTGATCCGGCCGGTGCAGGCGCTGACCGGGGCCGCCACGCAGGTGGCCGAGGTCGCCGGGCAGGAGCTCGCCCGGGTCGCCGACGACGACGCGGCCGAGGGCGGGCCGCCCCGGCTGCGCGAGGTGCCGATCACCGCGCGGGACGAGATCGGCGACCTGGCCGCCGCGTTCAACCGGGTCCAGACCACGGCCGCCGCGCTGCTGGAACGGCAGGTGCTCAGCCGGCGCAACGTGGCCGAGATGTTCGGCAACGTGGGCCGCCGGGTCAGCAACCTGACGGCCCGGCAGCTCTCCCTCATCGACGCGGTCGAGCGCGGCGAGACCGATCCCGAACTGCTGGAGCGGCTCTACCGGATCGACCACCTCGCGGTGCGGCTCCAGCGCAACGCCGACAGCCTGATGCTGCTGGCCGGCATCCGCGAGACCGGCATGGATTCCGGCCCGACCGAGCTCACCAACGTGGTGCGGGCCGCGCTCGGCCAGATCGAGGACTACCAGCGGGTCGTGGTGGCCGCCGACACCGGCGTCACCGTGGCGCCGGACATCATCGCCGACCTGACCCTGATGCTCGCCGAACTGCTGGAGAACGCGGTCGCCTTCTCCCCGGCGCGCACCCAGGTCGAGGTCTCCGTGCGCACCTCCTCCGACGGCGCGCTCATCTCGGTGGCCGACCACGGCCTGGGCATGAGCACCGAGCGGCTGGCCGAGGAGAACGCCCGGCTGATCCGGCGCGAGCGGCTCGACCTGGTGCCCACGAAGGTGCTCGGCCTGTTCGTGGTCGGCAGCCTCGCAAGGCGGTGGGGCGTGCGCGTCACACTCACCCGCACCCCCGGCGGCGGTGTCACCTCCCAGGTCGCCATCCCGTCGGGCCTGCTGCTGATGATGAGCCCGTTCGCGGCGCCGCCCGTCCCGGAGCACGCCGCCCTCGGGCCGCTGGGCTCGCAGCGGCCGCAGGCGCCCGAGTCCTACCGGCAGCCCGCCCCCGAGCGGCAGGCTCCGCCCCAGGGACCCATGGGCGGCCCGGCGCCGTACCAGCAGTCCGCCGGGTACGGCCGGACGCCGTACGAGCAGGCGCCGTACGAGTCCTACGAGTCGGCCCCGTACGAGGGCGCCGGGTACGCGAACGCGGGGTACGACACCACCGGGTCCGCCGGGTACGGGTCCGCGCCGTACCAGCCCGCGGCCTACGAGCAGGCGCCGTACGAGCCCACCGCGTACGAATCCACCGCGTACGAAGCCGCGTCCTACGAATCCGCTCCCTACGAGTCCGCGCCGTACGAAGCCGCCTCCTACGAGTCCGCGCCGTACGAGTCCGCTCGCTACGAGCAGGCGCAGCACCGGGAGCCGGAGCACTACGCGCCGGCCGCGGCGCCGTACCGGCCGGACTACGACGCTGAACCGGTACAGCGGACGGCCTACGCGCCGGCCGAGCCCGAGGCCCCGGCGCCGCCGCGGTACGCCGCCCCGGCCGAGGAGACCGGCGACCACGCCTCGGGGCTGGCCCCGCTCCCCCGCCGGATGCCGCGCCGCCAGGGCGGCCCGGTCGCCGAGGCCCAGGCGACCGGCCCGGTCCGCGCCGCGACGGCCACCTCGGCGCCCCGCACCCCGAGTTGGGCCACCCCCGACCCGGCCCCGGTCCCGCCCGGCCGCCCGGCGGACGCCTGGCAGACGTCCGGCCCCGTCACCGAGGCGGACGCGTACCCGTCCGTCCGCGGGATCCAGGACGCGGGCCCGGCCGGCCGCCAGAACCACGGCACGGCGGCCGGCGGCGGGCGCGACCTCCCCGCGCCGTACGGCGGTCCCGCCCCGGCCCCGGCCGTGCGGCCCCGGCACGGCTCCGGCGCGGAGGACGGCACGCGGGGCGGCCACGTCGCCCCCGCCTCCGGCAGGGAGCACGGGCACCACACCGCCGAGGACCTGCGACCGGCCCTGCGGCCGGCCCCGGGCCCCTCCGGCGCCGCGCCCACCGGCCCCACCACCCCATCCGCCGGCCGAACACCCTTGCGGCGCCGCGTCCGAGGCGCCACCCTCAAGTCCACCTGGGGCACCGGGGCGGAACCGGCGAGGCCGGACGCACCGCGCCCCGTGGTCGACGCCGAAGAAGTCCGCTCGGAGCTCGACGAGTTCGAGGCAGCGATCGAGCGGGCGAACCGAGACACCCGTACCAGCACCACCGACGAAGGAGCCGAACAGTGACCACGCCGACAGGCGGACCCGCGGACGGCCACACCCAGCAGACCGACCTGCGCGCCGCCGCCGCCGACTTCACCTGGCTGCTGAACCGTTTCGCTACGGAGACCGCCGGCGTGGTCGACGCCATCGCCGTCTCGTCCGACGGGCTGCTGATCGCCGTGTCGCAACTGCGCGCCCCGGCCGACTCCGAGCGCCTGGCCGCGATCGTCTCCGGCATGACCAGCCTGGCCGCGGGCGTCTCCGGCAACTACGGCCTGGGCGGTCTGAACAAGGTGATCATCGACCTGGAGGGCGGCCACGTGCTGGTCTCCGCCATCGGCAGCGGTGCCGTGCTGGGCGTGGTCGCCTCCAAGGAGGCGAAGCTCGGCAACATCGCCTACGAGATGACCGTCTTCGCCAACCGCGCGGGCGCGGCGCTGAGCCCGCAGCTGGTCCTGGAGCTCAAGAACTCAGTGGGCGCGGCCGGTTCGGCCGGTTACCCGTCCGCCCGGTGACCGAGCCGGCCGGCCCGACGAGGGTCCGGGAAAGGAAGGCCGCATGACGGCCGGTGACACACCGCCGGGCGAGCACGGCTTCACGGGTCCGGCCGATCCTGTCGGCCGCGCGCCCGCGGTCCGGCCGTTCCTGGTCACGTCCGGCCGGGTGGCGGGTGCCCGGTCCGGGCCGCAGCTCCCGGTCGAGACCCAGATCGTGGCGACGGCGGCCGGGCTGGAGCAGCTGGAGCGGCTCTCCTTCGAGCGGCACGACATCCTCGCCGCCTGCCGTCGGCCGCAGTCGATCGCGGAGGTCGCGGCCCGCCTGCGGCTGCACCTCAACGTGGTCCGCGTGCTGTCCGAGGACCTCCGCTCCAGCGGCCTGCTGTCGGTGCACGTGCCCCGGGCCGACACCGCGCGCGATCTTTCCGTACTGCGAAGGGTTATCGATGGTCTCCGTTCCATCCCGGACTCCCGGGGGACTCTCCGTGACACCAGCTGACCGGGCTCCCGGCGGCCGGGCGGCGGCGCCGCCGCTGCCGGTCAAGATGGTGATCGCGGGCGGCTTCGGCGTCGGCAAGACCACCGCGGTGGGCTCGATCTCGGAGATCCGCCCGCTGACGACGGAGGCGGCCATCACCGAGGTGGCCGCGGGCGTGGACGACCTGACCCACACCCCGGAGAAGACCACCACCACGGTGGCGATGGACTTCGGCTGCCTCACGATCGACAGCCGGCTCAAGCTCTACCTGTTCGGCACGCCCGGCCAGGAGCGCTTCGGCTTCATGTGGGACGACCTGGTGCAGGGCGCGCTGGGCTGCCTGGTGATCGTCGACACCCGGCGGCTGGACGACTGCTACGCGGCCGTGGATTACTTCGAGCACAAGCAGATCCCGTTCGCCGTGGCGGTCAACGCCTTCGACGGCCGGGTCGAGCACGAACTGGAGGAGGTGCGCTGGGCGCTGGACGTGGGCGACCACGTGCCCGTCGTCGTCTTCGACGCCCGCGAGCGCGGCTCGGTGCGCGACGCGCTGCTGGTCGTCCTGGAGCTGGCCCTGGCCCGCGCCGGGGGCTAGGGCCCGTCAGACTCTGAACCGCTTCCGCCGGGGCGCGGCCGCACGGGACGTGCGAAGGCCCCGGCACCCCCCGCGACGGGGAGCCCGGGGCCCTCGGGCGTTCACCGGCCGGCGGGAGGGTCAGCCGCCGCGCCGCACTCCCGGGGAGACGGCGAACCGCGCGACGAGCCAGAACACGGCGATCATGGCCAGCGCGAGCGCCGCGATCACGGTCGCGCCGCCCACCACGATCTCGTAGTTGCGCTGGTAGAGCCCGTCCACGATGTAGCGGCCGAGTCCGCCGAAGCTGACGTTCGCGGCGATCGTGGCGGTCGAGACCACCTGGATGGTGGCCGACCGCAGCCCGCTGAGCATCAGCGGCAGGGCGACCGGGATCTCGACCCGGAACAGCACCGCCCACGGCCCCATGCCCATGCCGCGGGCCGCGTCCACCGGCGAGGGGTCCACGGTCCGCACCGCTTCGTACGTGGTCACCAGGATCGGCGGCACCGCGAGCGCGACCAGCGGGATCATCACCGGCGTGAGGCCGATGCCCAGCCAGAAGAACATCAGCACCAGCAGGCCGTAGCTGGGCAGCGCCCGGGCGGCGGTGGCGACCAGCGCCAGCACGTTGCCGCCGCGCCCGGTGTGCCCGCTGAACAGGCCGACCGGCAGCGCGATGGCGGTGGCGATGCCGACGGCCAGGAACGAGTACCAGATGTGCTGGACCACGCGGGTGGGGATGCCGGTCTGCCCGTGCCAGTGGGAGCCGTCGCCGAGGAACGAGTTGATGTAGTGGAAGATGTTCATCGGGCGGCGTCCTCCAGAGCACGGGTCGCCGGATCCGTGACCGTGACGGGCTCGTCGGCGCCCTTCACGCGGCGCCCGGTCTGCGGGTTGCCGCGCGGCATCCACGGCGTGAGCGCGTTGCGCAGCAGGATCAGCAGGCCGTCGACGATGATCGCCAGCACCGCGATGGTCACCACGGAGGTCACCGCGAGGTTGTAGCGGTGGTAGAGCAGCGAGTCCCCGAGCAGGTTGCCCAGCGCGCCCTGGTTGCCGATCAGCGAGCCGACGGCGACCAGGCTGATGCTGGAGGAGGTCGCCACCCTCAGCCCGGCGATGATCGCCGGTACCGCGATGGGCAGTTGCACCAGCAGGTAGCGGCGCAGCGGCCCGAATCCCATGGCGGTGGCGGCGGCCAGCGTCTCGTCGGGCACCGACCGCACCCCGTCGACGATGGCCGGGATCAGCAGCACCAGCGAATAAAGGGTGAGCGGGATGACCACGGTGGTCTCGCTCTGCCCCGTGTAGTCGATCAGGAAGACGAAGAAGGCGAGCGACGGGATGGCGTACAGCACCGTGGTCACCCACAGCATCGGCGGGTACAGCCAGCGGAAGCGCACGCCGAGCTGGGCCAGCGGCAGCGCGATCGCGAGGCCGAGGCCGACCGGGATCAGCGCCTCCTGCAGGTGCAGGGCGATCAGCCCGGTGTAGGAGTGCTGGAGGTCGCTGGGGATGTCGAAGTAGCCGTTGCCGCCGCTCATGAGGCCCCGACCCGGGCGCCCCGCTCGGCGTCCAGCCGCGCGGCGTGCGCGCCGCGGATGGCCTCGGCGATGGTCTCCTGCGAGGCGACGCCGGCCACCTTGCCGTCGGCGTCCACCGCGACCGCCCACCCGGTCGGCGAGAGCACCGCGCAGTCCAGCGCGTCCCGCAGCGACTCGCGCCCCGCGGCGAACGGCCGCCCGTGCGCCAGGAGGTCGGCCCGCGACACGCCGGCGCCGCCGTCCGCCGCCGCCTTGGGCGTGGTCCAGCCCAGCGGCCGGCCGTCGGCGTCGGTGAGCAGCAGGTACGGCGCCCCGCCGGCCGCGGCCTCGGCGACCTGCTCGGCGGTGGCGTCCGCGCGGATCACCGGGGCGGTGGTCAGCTCCAGCCCGGCGGAGGTGAAGAAGGACAGCCGCCGCACACCGCGGTCGGTGCCGAGGAAGTCCTCCACGAAGGCGTCCGCGGGCGCGGACAGCAGCTCGTCCGGCGGCGCGAACTGGGCCAGCTTCCCGCCGGTCTTCATCACCGCGATCATGTTGCCGATCCGGATCGCCTCGTCGATGTCGTGGGTGACGAAGACGATGGTCTTGCCCAGCTCCTCCTGGATCCGCAGCAGCTCCGACTGCAGGACCTTGCGGACGACCGGGTCGACCGCCGAGAACGGCTCGTCCATCAGCAGCACCGGCGGGTCCGCGGCCAGCGCCCGGGCCACGCCCACGCGCTGCTGCTGGCCGCCGGAGAGCTGGTACGGGTAGCGCTTGGCCAAGGAGGCGTCCAGGCCGACCCGCTCCATCAGCTCCATCGACCGCGCCCGGGCCCGGGCCTTGTCCCAGCCGAGCATGCGGGGGACGGTGGCGATGTTGTCCACGATGGTCCGGTGCTGGAAGAGCCCGGCGTTCTGGATCACGTAGCCCATCGAACGGCGCAGCTGGTTGACCGGCTGCTGGTGGATGTCCTTGCCGTCGAGCAGGATGCGGCCGTCGGAGGGCTCGACCATCCGGTTGATCATCCGCAGCGTGGTCGTCTTGCCGCAGCCCGAGGGGCCGACCAGCACGGTGATCGAACCGTCGGGGACGTCCAGCGTCAGATTGTCCACGGCGGTCGTTCCGTCCGGGTACCGCTTCGTAATCGACTCTATTCGTATCAAAAGTCCGGTACCCCTTCGGGATTGGGCGGGGTGCGGTGAGCCCCGGGCACGTTCGCACAAGCCGTGGTCCGCAGAGTGTAGACCCCTCTCGTCACGACAGGTGAGGAACACCCCCGAGTTCCGAAACCGGCGACACGCCGTCCGCGGGGGTCATTCGCCCCGCCACACGTTGTCGAACGCGGCCTGGTCCAGGGCCCGTCGGTGGCGCTGGAACTTCAGCTCCGTCAGGACGTCCTCCAGGGCGGCGAGCACGGTGGCCCCGTCCCCGCCGGGCACCCGGCCGGCCGCGCCGGTCCGCTCGTCACCGATGCCCGCGGCCTCCACCAGCGCGGACAGCAGGGGCTCGCCGGAAGAACGGCGCTCCAGCGCGGCGCGGGTCGAGGGGGTGTCGGCCGGCTCGGGGCGGGTGGGGCGCAGGGCGAGGGAGCGCCAGCGCGAGCGGGGGCGGACGATCTCGCCCTCCGCCTCCAGCACGGCCAGGTAGCGGCCGGCCAGGCCACGGCCCCGGCGCCACAGCCAGTCACCGACCGTCTCGAAGGGCTCATCCCGCACCACGACGGCGAGCGCCTCGTTCAACTGCGGGTCGTCCACCGGTCGGCCGCCCGCCTCGCCGCCGGGGACGATGAGGTCCTCGGCCAGCCGGACGGCCTCGGCGGCGAGCAGGTCGACCACCTCGGCCGCGGCCAGCGCGAGCGAGACGTCACCGCTGTCCACCGGCCGGCCGGCCGGCCCCTCACCGGCGTCCACGGCAACGATCATCAGGTCCCGCGGTGTGGTCATCGCAACGGCTCCACCTCAGCTGACGCCTCCTCGACGAGCGTACGAAGGGGTTCGGCTGCCTGCATCTCCTGCGCCGCCGCCCGATGGAGGGCGACGTGCTCTGGCTAGAGGTTCGACGCGGTGCTACTTTTTGAGCGATCGCTCAAATTGATCAGTCGCTCAAATCCCTTGCCGGGCCCTTCCCGGCGGGCGGACCGAGGACGAAGGAGAGGCACCCGGTGGCGAGCAGCGGGGGTAAGCGGTCGGTGCGGCCGGATGGCGGCACGGGCGCGCGGGACACGCGCGCGGCGCTGGTCGAGGCGGCGGGCGCGGCCCTGCGGGAGGTGGGGTTCGCCGGGGCCAGCGCCCGGGAGATCGCCGGGCGGGCGGGCTGCAACCAGTCGCTGATCTTCTACCACTTCGGCTCGGTGGCCAGGCTCCACCTCGCGGCGCTGGACGCCGTGAGCGAGGCGCGCAATCGCCGCTACCAGGCGATGGTCGAGGAGTCGCGCTCCCTCGGCGACCTGGTCGAGGCGGCCAGGACCGTCTTCGACGAGGACCTCGACCAGGGGCACGTCACCGTCCTGGTCGAGATGATCGCCGCCGCGCAGTTCACGCCCGACCTCCGACCCGAGGTCGCCGCCCGCATCCGCCCCTGGCGCGAGTTCGCCGCCGGCACCGTCCGCGACGCCCTGGCCGGCTCCCCCGCCGCCCGGCTGCTGCCGCCCGAGGAACTGGCCCACGCCGTCGTGGCCCTCTACCTCGGCCTGGAGATGCTCGCCAACCTCGAAGGCGAACGGGAGCCCGCGCTCACCTTGTTCGACCGCGCCCGCAAGGTCGCGTCCGTCCTCGACATCTTCAAACGGAGGAAACAGTGGAAGCAGAGGGAACAGAGGGAGGTGCCGTGAGTGGTGCGGGGGGAAGCGTCGCCCCCGGCGGCAGGCCGCGGGCGGGCGGACGGGACTGGGCCCTGTTCGGTGGGTGGGCGGTGACCGGCGGGGGCGGGCTGCTCGCGCTGCTGAGCGTGATGACCGTCGGGATCTTCGTGGCTCCGGTCGCCCTCGCAGCGGCCGTGCTGCTGGCCACCCGGCGGGGGACCGAGCGGGGGCTGCCCGGGCTGCTGTCCGGCGTGAGCCTGCCCCTCCTTCTCCTCACCTACCTCAACCGGCAGGGACCGGGCACCTACTGCACCTCGTCGGGCACCGGCGAGACCTGCACGGACGGTCTCTACGACCCCTGGCTCCTCCTCGCGCTCGCCGTGCTCGCCCTGGCCGGCGGCCTGTTCCTCTTCCTGCGCCGGAGGACGGCGAGGTAGGAGCCGGGGGCACGGGGCCGGCGGATTCCGCGGCGCCGTGGCCCGTCGTCACCGCCCCGCCGTTCAGGGGCCGGCCGGGCCGTGGTGGGCCAGGGCCGCGTGCGGGTTCGCGCCGGGAGCGGTCGCGGTGTGGTCCGTGTGGACGGTGGCCGCGGTCAGGCGGGGGACGGCGTGGCGCAGGGCGTGCTCGGCCTCGACCGCGAGGGCGTGCGCGCGGACGACGCTCTGGTGCGGGTCGACCACGATGTCGGCCTCGGCCCGCAGGCTGTGGCCGATCCACCGCATCCGCACCGGCCCGATGTCGAGCACGCCGTCCACCCCGCGGAGCGCCGCCTCGGCGGCGGTGACCAGGGCGGGGTCCACGCTGTCCATGAGCCGGCGCCCCACCTGCCGGGCGGCGTCCACCAGGACCAGCGCGATCGCGGCGGTGATGAGCAGGCCCACCACCGGGTCGGCGGCCGGCAGGCCCAGCGCGGAGCCGCCGGCGCCGAGCAGGACGGCCAGCGACGTGAAGCCGTCGGTCCGCGCGTGCAGGCCGTCCGCCACCAAGGCGGCCGAGCCGATCCGGCGGCCGGTGCGCACGCGGAGCCGGGCGACCCACTCGTTGCCGGCGAAGCCGACGACCGCGGCGAGGGCGACCGCCCACAGGTGGGTGACCTCGCGCGGGTGCAGCAGCCGGTCGACGGCCGCGGCCGCGGCGAGCGCGCTGGAGGCCGCGACGGTCAGCACGATCGCGATGCCGGCCAGGTCCTCGGCGCGCCCGTACCCGTACGTGTAGCCGCGGTGCCGAGGACCCGGCGCGCGCCGGCCGAGCACGAAGGCGATGCCCAGCGGCACGGCGGTGAGGGCGTCGGCGGCGTTGTGCACGGTGTCGCCGAGCAGCGCGACCGAACCCGACAGCACGGCGACCACGGCCTGGACGGCGGCCGTCGCGCCCAGCACGGCCAGCGACAGCCACAGCGTGCGCATCCCCTGCGCCGACGCCTCCATCGCGGCGTCCACCTTGTCGGCGGGCTCGTGGCTGTGCGGCGCGAGCGCGTGCCGCAGCCGGTGCCGCCACCGCGCGGGGCCGTGGTGACCGTGGTCCTCGGAGTGGCGGTGGGGGTGCTCATGGCGGTGACCGCTGCCCGGCCCGTGGTCGGCGTGCAGGGCGTCGGAGCCGTGGTCATGGCGGTGACCGCTGCCCGGTCCGTGGTCGCCGTGCGCGCCGTCGGAGCCGTGCTCATGGAGGTGCCGGCGGGAGTCCATGGCCCTACGGTGCCACCCGCGACCCATTGCGGCCACCCTGGAAATACTGGCTCTGACCAGCTGCGATGTCCTCGCAACTACGACCGCGCCGCGGCAGGGCGCGGGCGGGTCGCGCGGGAAGCATTCACCCGTGCTTCCGCTGGAGTTCCCGCCGGAGCGGGTGCGGCCGGACACGTGCGTGCAGCAGGGTCGGCCCTCGGAGGAACCCAGGATTCCGATTCCCGGAGGACACGACCATGCACAGCAGACGGAAGATCACGGGCGTGGTGACCGCCGCCGCGGTCGCGGGCGTCCTCGCGTGGAGCGCCGCGCCGGTCACCGCGCAGACCTCCGCCCCGGCCCGCACCGTCGCGGACGCCGCCCAGGCCGCCGCCACGCCCCCGGAGCTGACCGCCGCTCCGGACAAGTCGTTCGACGCCTTCGACGCCCACCAGGGCGTGGCGGTGGACGCGAAGTACTTCTACGCGGTGAACAACCAGAGCATCACCAAGATCGACAAGAGGACCGGCACCCCGGTCCTCCAGTTCGTCTCCGACGACGGCGGCCCGATCATCCACATGGACAGCGCGACCGTGGTCGGCGACAAGCTCTACGTGGCGACGTCGGACTACGACAGCGCGCCCGAGGAGAGCTCGATCGAGGTCTTCGACACCCGGACGATGCGCCACGTCGGCACCCACAGCTTCGGCATCCTCACCGGCTCGCTGACCTGGCTGGACCGCCACGACGGCGCCTGGTGGGGCGGGTTCGCCAACTACGACGAGGTCCCGGACGGCACCACCGAGCCCTACGGCGGCACGATCAACACCCAGGTCGTGAAGATGGACGACGACTTCCGGGTGGAGCAGGCGTGGAGCGTCCCGGCGCGGATCCTCGACCGGTTCCGGCCGATGAGCAACTCGGGCGGCTCGTGGGGTCCGGACGGCCGGCTGTGGATCACCGGGCACGACCTGGACGAGGCGTACGTCATGGAGCTGCCGGACGCCGGCAACGACCTGAAGTGGATCGCCACCGTGAAGCTGCCGGCCGTCGAGGGCCAGGCCATCGCCTGGGACCGGACCCGCGGCGTCACCCCGACCCTGTGGGCGATCAAGCGCTCGACCTCGCAGGTGCTGAGCTTCACCGTCCCCTACCGGTCGATCAGCGAGCCGCACACCACCAGCTTCCACGTGTACGGCCCCGGACAGTTCCAGCAGTGAGCCGGCGGGGCGGGCCCGGCGCGCTCCGGCGGTCGTGCCCGGCCCGCCCCCGCCACCGCCCCGGGCGTCGACGCCGACGGCGCGGGCGGCTCACTCCCGGGGCGGGGTCAGCCCGAGGCGGGCCGGGAGCACGGGCCGTTCGCCCGGGCCGGCGTTGCGGTTGGCGGTCCCGGCCGGGCGGGCGGCGCCCAGCGTGAAGCCGAGCCCGGCCGCGAACTCCCGGCCCGGCGGCCACTGTTCGGCCACCGACCCGGACACCGCTCCGAAGCCGCGCGCGGCCAGCTCCGCCAGCAGTGCGACGGCCACCAGCCGGCCCAGGCCCTGCCGCCGGTGGGCGGGGTGCAGGAGGAACAGGCCGACCGAGCAGGTGCCCGTGTCCGGGTGCCGCAGCACCGCGTCGATCACGCCGACGACTTCCTCGTCCGCGGTGATCACGAGCAGTTCCTTGTCCTCGAAAGCCACGCCCTCGGGCAGGGAGTAGTAGAGGCTCTGGACGTCGCCGGGCCCGGCGGGCTGACCGGTGGCGGCCGTGAACCAGTCGTCGGACGCCTCGAACAGCGCCAGCAGGTCCTTCTCGTCCTCGGGTTCCAGGTCCCTGACGGCGACCCGGCGGTCACCGAGGGTCAGGTTCAACAGCATGCGCCGAGTCTACGTCGGCCGCCCCGGCCGCCCGGGGGTCAGCCGGCCCGGGACCAGTGGGCCTGGTGGGCCAGTGCCTCGGCCAGCGCGCGGACGGTGTCCGCCGGCAGGGAGGTGCGGCCGTCCTCTCCCAGCGACACCATCAGCGCGAGGTCGCCGGAGGCGGCGGGCAGGTTCACCACGGCCACGTTGCCCGAGGGCGTCAAGGTGGCGGTGTCCGGCTTCGCGGCCCGCACGCGCTTGTAGTAGGCGGTCAGCCCGTCGGAGGCCAACTGGGCGTCCCGCTGCACGACCGGGAGCATCATCGGGACGGCGGCGCCTTCCTTCGTGGTGCCGATGGTGCTGGTCTCGACCGTCTCGGAGCCGATCAGGTACGAGCAGTAGAGGATCGCCCCGCCGTTCTCGGCGAGCGGGGAGTCGGGTTCGGCGCCCTTCGCGGTGTCCGCGCTCACCGCGTCCGAGCCCGTGGCCGGCCGGGCCGAGCCCTTCGCGCCCGCCGTGTCCGCCGCCTTCGCGACGTCGTACGGGACCGGGCAGTCGCGGGTGCCGGTGTGCACGCCCGCGGCCAGCTTCGCCAGTCCCGGCTCGTCCAGCTTCTTCGGCGAGCCCCCGCCCCCGCACGCCGCGAGCAGGACCGCCGCTCCCGCCACCGCCGCCGCCACTCCGGTCCGACGCATCGTCACCATGCCCTCCCCCGAGCCGCTTTCGCGCGGGCGGCCGGGACCGGCCGCCCGCCCGGGACCGTACCACCGAGGTCCCTCCGCCCTTCGGGGAGCGGCCTCGGCCGGGGCCGCCCGCGGGCCGGGGCGTACCCCGCCGGCCCGAAGTCACTAGACTCGGCCGCCCTGTTGCTCCAGGGGAAGAGGTGACCCGTGGCCGGACGACCGGCCGGCCGTGCCCCGCGGCCGCTGACCTCCGCGCTCGCCCCCGTGCTGCTGGCGCTGACCGCGTCCGCCGTGCTCACCGGGTGCCACGTCACCGTGAACGCCGGCCCGGCCGGCACCCCGCGCACCCCGCGGACCGAGCGGCCGTGCCCGTCCAGGACGCCCGGATCCCCGTCCTCGCCCCTCCCCACCCCGGCCCCGATCTCCACGAAGCTGCCGTGGCGCTCGGCGACCATGCCGGACGGGTCGGTCCGGATGACCGTCGGCGACATCGACCTGGCCCCCGCGGTGCACGGCGCCGCCGCCCTCGCCGACTACCGGGCGCCGGGCGACGACATCGAGTGCGAGCAGGTCAGGATCCTGCGCGCCCGCGGCTGGTGGTGCACCACGACCGTGGCCGGCATCGTCGAGCAGGGCGAGATCGTGGTGGGCGGCGCCGCTCCCCGGGCGAGGATCCGCTCGACCGGCCGCCCCGCCTTCCGCACGGTGTGCGGCGGCACGGTGCCCCGGCACCGGCAGCGCTACGCGATCGAGCGGGACAGCTGGTCGGGCTACCGCGACTACGCCCGGCGGGCGTTCACCCGGTGGACCACCGGCGGCGCGCAGCCCGGCCCCTCGGTCAGCACGCCGTGCCCGGCCGGCCGCGTCGGCACCTACAACTACCGCCTCGCCGTCACCGTCGAGGTGGACGGCTACGCCGCGGACCCGTCGGAGGCGGCCGGCGCCCCCCTGCGCAAGGACTGCGGCACGGGCGTGAGTTAGGGCCCGCCTTGCGGATCAGGCCCCCAGGGCCTGCGAGGCGGGCCGCGCGTGCACCCACGATGCACTCGTTTCACAGCAGCCTCATTGACATGCGTCTGTCAGTAAGGTTACCTATCGATTCACCGCCGCCACTTCCGCCCCTCCGGAAGGAGTGCACCGCCGTGATACGGAACCGTCTGCGCCTCCCCCTCACGACCGCTGCCGCGACCGCCGGACTCGTCGCCGCCTTCTTGACCGTCGGCGCCCCCGCGTCCTCCGCCCACAGCCTGGCGAAGGCGGCCCCGGCCGCCGCCCCCACCGCCTCGCAGCTGCTCGCCAAGACCGCGAGCTGCACCAACGCCTCGAACGGGAAGTACGCCACCGACGACGGCGAGTCGGCCACCGTCGAGATCTGCAAGAACGGCTCGGCCTACTTCTGGAAGTCGGACATGGACATCGACTGCGACGGTGTCACCACGTCCCACTGCAACGACGACACCGACCCCTGGTACCAGGACGAGACCTCCTTCGAGACCTCCACCGGCGACTACTTCACCTCGGACGTGACGCACTACTACGTCGTCCCCCTGCCCAGCAGCCGCTTCAACTACGAGACCGCAGGCATCAAGCCCGGCAGCGTGGCCGCCGTCGTCTACAACGGCAAGGTGGTCTACGCGGTCTTCGCCGACGAGGGCCCCAGCAACATCATCGGCGAGGGCTCGTACTCCCTCGCCACCGCGCTCGGCATCGACCCCGACCCGGAGTTCGGCGGCACGGACGGGCCTGTCACCTTCATCGTCTTCCCCGGCAAGGTGCCCAACCCGGTGGAGAACAACTCCACCATCACCTCGGTGGGTACGTCCGCGGCGAGCGCCTGGCTCGGCTAGCCGCACGTCGTCCCGCACCCGGAGTACGCCCGACGGCGCACTCGAACACCCGCGCTGCGACGTATTCCTGACGTACCCCCGGGACGCCGGTCGGGTGCCCCGGGCCGTATGCCCGGGGCACCCTGCCGGGCCGGGCGGGCTGTCAGCTGTCGTGGACAGCAGTTGACCGGCCCGTTCACTTCCGTTGACGACGGCGGCCCGCAGCAGCCACGATGGTCCGGGTCCGGTCGGCGGGAGCGCCGTCGCGGACCCCCGAAACCGGCCGGACCGGTGACCTCCCCCGTGGTCCCCGGCCCGGCCGTTCCACCTCCGGCGGTCGTGATCCGGTTGGCGACGGACCGCGACGCGAACGTCGTGAATGCCGGTCCTTCGCCACACGAGCCGCCGAAGACGCGTAACGTAGGTCGTGTGTGGCGGCCCCCATCCCCCCCCGGGGCCGCCACCACCTCTTTTTCGGGCTCTGTTCCTTCAGGTTCGTTCAGGATCATCCGGCCCGTTCAGTGACCGAACAGGTGCAGTCCGTTGCGCCGATGCCGGGGCGCGGGCACGTCCGCCCGGGTCGCGCCGGCCGTGTCGCGCTCAACGCGCTCGTCGGACTTCCACGGGCGATCCGATCCGTCGCGGGACGTGCCGGAGTCCGCGAATCCTCCTTCCGGTGCCGAACCCGTCCAGTAGTCCGCCTCGGGCCGGGCGGACGCAGGATCGCGTTCCTCCAGCCGTGCCGCCAGCGCGTCCCGCTCGCGGGCCGTGGCCTCCGCCTCCCGCCGGACCTCGACGAGTTGGCGCATCTTGCGGCGCCGCATCGCCCCGCCGGCCAGCATCATCAGGCAGCCGAACGCGAAGATCAGGGCCAGGGCCAGCCCGGCGCAGAAGATGGCGAGCGAGTTCATGGTCGCGATGTGCTCACCGAGCACGGTCACGCGGTAGTCGGGACCACCCGACAGGTTGTCCGCCAGCACCAGCCCGGTGAAGGCCGCCGTGCAGGCGAGAATCAGAAGTCCCAGGATGAGCATGTACGGTCACCTCCGAGTGAGGGGCTCCTCACCGTGCGCCTACCCCCGTCCCCGCCGCGCACGCCCCGCCGGTCGCTGGCCCGCCCGTCCCGCCCCGGCCGCCAGGTCAGCCGCAGCGCCGCCTCCCGGACCACCCGGGTGTCCTCCCGCACGTCGGTCGGCCCCGGCAACGGCTCGGCGCCCTCGACCGTCAAGCCGCGTGCCCACGCGGTCAGTTGCTCGCGGAAACCGGTGCGGCCGGGCTCGGCCGTCCAGGTCCGGACGCTCCCCGGCGCGGTCGCGCCTCCCACGTCTCGATCCGCAGCGTGGCCGACTCGTCCCGGGCGTACGGCGAGGGCAGGCTCAGCGTGGCCACGCCGTCCTCGCCGCCTCCGCCGGGGAGCCGCAGCCGGGCACCTCGGGGTGGCCGGCCGCCCGCACGGCCGCGAGGTGTGCGGGGTCGGGGTCGACCACGGCGGCCGGCCGCAACAGGTGCGGGAGGTCGCGCGGTTCCCGCAGGTGCGCCGAGAAGGCCACCTTGCCGGCCCCCACGAGCGCGACCGGCAGGGGCGCCGCCCGTGGGGGTGCCCCGGCCCCGGCGCCGGGCGCCGCCGCTCCGCGGGCCCGCTCACGCACCGTTCAACTGGCCGCCCACACGCCCCTCCCACTGTGCGTCCGGCCACTCGTCCCGGCGCCGGGACCGCCACTGGGGACCCTGCGGCCGCTTGCCGCCCGAAAGTCCCGCCTGTCCCATCTGCGACCTCTTTCTGACGTCCTCCGACGGTAGCGGGAAACGCTTCTGTGATCGATTATGGAGCCGTGGGGGCGGCAGACGGAAAGGTGAGCCGGAACCTGCGCAGCCCGCATAGGTCGGAACCATTGCTAAAGTCACTACGGGGGCCGTCGCCACGCGGCGAGGAACCCGCGGTCCGACACGCGGTGACGAAAGGGGGAAACCGTGGCCAGTGCCGTTCGGAGTGGAGGGGTGGATGCGGCCGACGCCGGGCTCGCCCTCTATCAGGCGCTGCGGGCCAACGGCTCCGTCGTCCCGGAGAAGGTGGAGGCGGGTCTCGGACTGACCGAGACCGAGGCCCGGGCCGGCTGGGACGAGCTGCGCGAGCTGGGCCTGCTCCGGCCGGGGTTGCTGCCCGACGAAGTGGATTCGGTGGCTCCGGACACCGCGCTCATCGGGCTGTTGACACGGCAGCGCGAGACGCTGCGGGCGCAGCGGGACGAGCTGGCGGCCATCGTGGAATCGGCCGAATCGCTCATGGAGCGCTACCGTCCGGCGGTGCTGCGGGAGACGGCCGAGATCGAGGTCGAACTCGTCACCAAGGAGAACCGGCGCCGGCACTTCATGCAGGATTTCGACGCCACGATCACCGGCAGCGCGAGTTCCATGCACCCCGGTCCGCTGCCGCGCAGCGAAGTCCTGGTGCATTCCTTGGAAAGCGACGTCGCACTCATCGAAAGAGGAGTGCACGTAAGGGCCATTTACAATCAGAGCATTAATTCCGCACCACGTCAGCGTAAATTCCTGTCGGATCTCACGGCCACCGGTGTCGAGGTCCGACTCGCCTCCCAGGTGCCGTTCGACCTTCTCATCGCCGACACACACACCGCATTGCTCCCAGCAGTCCCGGAAGACCCCGGTGGCCCCGCGGTCATCGTCCGCGGTCCGGCGCTCGTGCGCTCCTACCTGGCGATGTACGAGGACGTCTGGCTGCGGGCGACTCCGTACCAGTCGCGGGCGGAAGTCGGCGGCACGGACGTGGAGGGCGAACTGACGGAGCAGCACAGGACGACTCTGAGACTTCTGGCGAACGGGCTGACAGATGAGCGTATCGCCCGCAAACTAGGGGTATCACTGCGCACGGTGAGTCGCCTGGTGTCCGAGATCATGAGACACCTCCAGGCGGACAGTAGGTTTCAGGCGGGCGTGCTCGCCGCCACACACGGGCTGATTTGACCTGCGCAATTACGCCATTGCAGGGATACGCACAAGCGGAGCGTAGCCTTCGGCTGTCTGATTTTGACATTATTGGCGCGGTTACGTGTAGCGAAGAGCGAGCCACACAGCCCCCGACTTGCCCTCTAAGGACCACACGATGTCGCGTATCCGGCGCACCACTCAAGCTTCCACAGTTGTGGCCCTGGTCTTTCTCGCGTCCGTAGGTACGACCGCCGCGGTCGCGGAGAACGCCGTGCCCAGTTCCTCCGGCACGCCGGCACCCGCCGACCAGCCGGTCAGCCCCGACCAGTGGTACCCGGACGAGACGCCCGACCAGTGGTACCCCGATGCCGTCAACGCGGCCACCCCGGACCAGTGGTACCCGGACACCGTCCCGACGGTGGTGCGGCCCGCGCAGTGGTACCCGGACGCGGCCACCGACGCCGTCCCGGTGCAGTGGTACCCGGATGTGGCGGTCGCACCGGCCGACACCCCGGACCAGTGGTACCCGGACGCCCCGGCCACCGTGCCCGCGCAGCTCCAGGCGTAGCCCGCTGGATCGTCCTGCCGCACCGTCCCTTCCTACGTCTTCGCACTTCGCTGTAAGGCCCGCGACCCGCGGGCCTTACAGCTTTTTCACGACGTTCTCACCGATGGTTTCGCGCCGTTCTCTCCGGCCCCCGCGTCCGCTTCGGCCCCGGGCCGGCGCGTGGTGACGCGCACGGGCGGGCGGGGCGATGGGGTGTGGTGGCCGTCAGGGGAACCGCCGGCGGGCAGCCTGGATCAGCAGGAGCCGTGACCGGCGGCGAGCGTGGGGAAGGCGGAAGGGCGCAGGGTCCACAGCGCCCGCTGGAGTACCGCGTCGATGTCCCTGGCCGCGTCCTCGGCGGCCGGGTGAGCGGCCAGCCAGCCGAGGTGGCGGCGGAGGAATGCGGCGAGGGCCGGCACCGTCCGTAGGGGGAGACGGACGGTGCGGCCCTCGACTAGCAGATCGGCCCAGGAGGCGAGAGTGCCTCGCACAGCGGCGCGCGCCTCGACAGCCGGCCCGTTCAGGGGGATGCCGGGCCGGGCAGTGCCGGTCTCGCGGTCGCCGGAGTCCGGCGCCGGTGCGAGCGCTACCTCCAACTCGCCGTATACCCGGGGAAGCAAGGCGAGTTGCCGATCCAATCGCTCCTGACAGGGGACACACAGCGCAGGGTCCGTGTCGACACACAGATGGTGTGCGCTCCGGAACTCGATGTCCTGCACTGCCGATCCCTCCGTCGCCGGGGCGATGACTAGAGCTTTCCAGCGGGCGGAGATCCGGACAATGTCCACGGACCGGCCGGATTCTGCCATGGCGCGTTCGCGCATCTAAGGCGTCCGTGAGGGGGTTGGCCGGGCGGGGCTCAAGCGTACTCGTGGGGCGTTTGCGCCACCTTACCCGGGCTGTCCCACCGTCCGGCGGCGGGGTTCCCCGGTGTTGACGCGATCCTGACACGGCCCCGCCGGGCTGTGACGGCGGTCACACCTCGACAAATTCGGCCACATTTCTTCACCGATCCTTCACGAGGATACCGAGCGCGGCGGCGAGAGCGGGGGCGATGTCCAGCAACTGGCTCGAACTGATCACCGCCCCGCGCAGCGACTCGTACCCGTCGGCGAGATCGACGGCGACCGCCCCCCGCAGGTCCGCCCCCTTCAGCACCGCCCGCCCGAACCGGGCCCGCTCCAGGGTGCTGCCGGGGAACGCCACCCCCTCCAGTCGCGCCTCGGCGAAGTCCACGTCCCGCAGCACGCAGTCCTCGAAGACCACCTCGTGCAGCGCGGCCGCGCGCAGGTTCACCGAGTCGAGCTTGCAGCGGCGGAAGACCACCCGGCGCAGCCGCGCGTCGAATGCCTCGACCCCGGCGAGCGAGCAGCCGACGAGGGCGGAGTCCAGCCAGTCCGACCCGGCCAGCGAGGAGCCGACCAGGCGGGTGCCGGAGACCCACACGTCGTTGATCCGGACCCCGCGCAGGTTCGTGCCGGTCAGCGAGCAGTCGGTGACGGCCGATTCGAGGAAGCGGGCCCCGCGCGCGGAGTCCTCACCCCCGAAGTCCCGCCCGTCGAAGTGCGCCGTGTCGTAGTCCCCCTCGGGCTCCAGCGGGCCGGCGTGCGGGCGCAGCAGGTCGGCGTACGGGAGGTCGGCGAGGTCGTCGGCGATGCGGGGGGCCGTCATGGCGGCCACCCTACGCGCGCCCCCCGACAGTGCCGACGCATGCCCGTGGAGCCGACTTAACGGACATACCGCCCGCCGGTTGCTAGCGTGACCGCCCATGAGCGCTTCACCGGCGACCGCTCCACCGCCTCCGGACCCGCGCACCGCGCGCCCGCCGCACGGCCAAGGGGAGGCGCGCCCGCGCCCGGCCCGGCGCGGGGTCGAACTGTGCCTGCTGGTGGCCGCGGTGTCCATCAGCGTGTACGGCTACGCGGAGGTGGGCATCGCGCGTATCGGGGCCGCCCCCGCCGGCGCGCTGGGCTACGGCGCCGGGCTCGGCGTGCTCGCCCTGCTGGCGCACCTGGCGGTCCGGATGGGCGCCCGGTACGCCGATCCGCTGCTGCTGCCGATCGCGGTGCTGCTCAACGGCGTGGGCCTGGTGCTGATCTACCGGCTGGACCTGGAGCCCTCGCTCGGGCCGCGCGCGGCGCCGACCCAACTGTCGTGGTCCACGGTCGGGGTGGCACTGTTCATCGTGGCCGTGCTGACCTTGCGCGACCACCGCGTGCTGGCCCGCTACGCGTACGTGTGCGTGACGGCGGCCCTGGGCCTGCTCCTGGTGCCGATCGCCTTCCCGGCGGTCAACGGCGCCCGGATCTGGATCAGGCTGGCCGGATTCTCCATCCAGCCGGGCGAGTTCGCGAAGCTGCTGCTCGCGGTGTTCTTCGCCGCCTACCTGGCGGCGAACCGGGCCGCGCTGGCCTACGCCGGCCGCCGCGTGCCCGGACTGCGGCTGCTCCAACTGCCCACCGGGCGGGTGCTCGGCCCGGTGTTGGCGGTGTGGCTGGCCAGCGTGGGCGTCCTGGTGCTGGAGCGCGACCTGGGCACCTCGCTGCTGTTCTTCTGCCTGTTCGTGGTGATGCTGTACGTGGCCACCGGCCGCACCGGCTGGATCGCGGTGGGGCTGCTCCTCGCGGCGGCCGGCGCGCTGGTGGTGGGCCGCACCGAGCCGCACGTGCACAGCCGGGTGCAGGACTGGCTGCACCCCTTCGCCACCGTCCACGCCGGGCTCGGTCCGAGCCAGATCGCCCAGTCGCTCTTCGCGTTCGCCGGCGGCGGCGTGCTGGGCGCCGGGCTGGGCCAGGGCTCCTCGTACCTGATCGGGTTCGCCGCCAAGTCCGACTTCGTACTGGCCACGGCGGGCGAGGAGTTGGGGCTCGCCGGGCTGTGCGCGCTGCTGGGCCTGTACGGGCTGCTGGTGGCCCGGGGGTTCAGCGCGGGGCTGGCCACCCGCGACCCGTTCGGGCGGCTGCTGGCGGTGGGCCTGGCCTCGCTGCTGGCCCTCCAGGTGTTCGTGATCACCGGCGGGGTGATGGACCTCATCCCGCTCACCGGCATGGCGATGCCCTTCCTGGCGCAGGGCGGCTCCTCGGTCGTCACCAACTGGGTCATCGTGGCGGTGCTGATCCGGATCAGCGACCGGGCCCGCCGTCCCGAACCGCCCGAGCCGGCGGGCCCGTCCGATCCGGCGGAGGAACCCGCCGCGGCCGGCCCCGGGGCGGCCCGGTGAACCGCTGCGTGCGGCACGCCGCCGCCTTCTGCCTCCTCCTGCTGTGCGCCCTGCTGGCCAACGCCGCCCGCGTGCAGGTCGTCCGGGCCGGCGGGTACGACGCCTCCCCCGCCAACCGCCGCGCGGACATCGCCCTTTACCGCCGGCCCCGCGGCGACATCCTGGCCGGCACCGAGAAGGTCACCGGATCCCGGCGCACCGAGGGCCAGTTGAGGTACATCCGCTCCTACCGCGACGGCCCGCTGTACGCCCCCGTGACCGGCTTCTCCTCGCAGCTCTACGGCGCCTCACTGCTGGAGGGCACCGAGAACGGCCTGCTGGACGGCGCGTCGGGCCGGCTGGGCGAGGCACCGCTCTGGCCGGAGATCACCCGGGCCCGGCAGCGCGGCGGCGACGTGCACACCACCATCGACCCGCTGGCCCAACGGGCCGCCTACACGGGCCTGGCCGGGCGCAAGGGCGCGGTGGCCGCGCTGGACCCGGCGACCGGCCGCGTCCTGGCCCTGGTCTCCTCGCCGTCCTACGACCCCGGCGCGCTGTCGGGCGCGGGGCCGGACGTGCGGGCGGCGTGGACGCGGCTGAACGCGGACCCGGACCAGCCGATGCTGGACCGGGCGATCCGCCAGACCTACCCGCCCGGTTCGACGTTCAAGGTCGTGACGGCCGCGGCGGCGCTGGAGAACGGCGAGGTCGGCTCGCTGCGGGCGCGGACCTCCTCCCCCGACCCGTACCGGCTGCCCGGCACCTCGGTGTCGCTGACCAACGAGGGCGGGGGCTGCCGCAACGCCAGTGTCTACGACGCCTTCCGCTACTCGTGCAACACCGTGTTCGCCAAGCTGGGCGCGGATCTGGGCTCCGATCCGGTGGTGCGCCAGGCCGAGTTGTTCGGGTTCAACGACACCCGGCTGCGGGTTCCGCCGAGCGTCGCCAAGAGCAACGTGGACACCGCGATGAGCCCCGACCAGGTGGCGCTGTCGTCCATCGGGCAGTTCGACACCACCGCGACGCCGCTGCAGATGGCGATGGTGGCGGCGGCGGTCGGCAACGGCGGGCGGCTGATGGCGCCGTACCTGGTGGACCGCGTCACCAACCACGGCGGGGTGACGGTGTCGACGACCAGGCCCCGTACGCTCCACCGGGCGGTGAGCGCCCGAACGGCCGCGAAGCTCCAGGAGTTGATGGAGGCGGTGGTCACCGACGGCACCGGCACCAACGCGGCCATGCCCGGCGCGGTGGTCGGCGGCAAGACCGGCACCGCCCAGCACGGCCTGGCCAACACCGGTACGCCGTATGCCTGGTTCATCTCCTACGCCAAGCCCGACGGCGCCACCCGGGCGTCGGTCGCGGTGGCCGTGGTGGTCGAGGACGCCGACGCGGTCCGCGCCGACATCTCCGGCGGCGGCAACGCGGCGCCGATCGCCCGGGCGGTGATGCAGGCCGTGCTGCGGACCCCGGCCCCGCCGGGGGTCAGTCCACCTTCGGGAAACTGAACGCGTACCCGCGCTGCTTGAGCCAGGTCAGGGTGTCGTCGAGGGCGGCGACGGTCTGGGAGCGGTCGCCGCCGCCGTCGTGGAAGAGGATCGTCGGGCCGTTGCCGATCTCGTACTGGACCGTGTGGACGATGGCCTGCACGCCGGGCCGCGTGTAGTCCTTGGTGTCGATGTTCCAGCCGAGCGGGCGCATGCCGTGCTGGGCGGCCAGCGCGCGGCTGGCCGGGGTGAACGCGCCGCCGGGGGCCCGGTAGTAGTACACCCGTGCGCCGCCGGACGCCTGCTCGATCATCGCCAGCGCGCCGAGGATCTCCGCACGCTGGTACGCCAGCGGCTTCTTGTCCATGGCCTCGTCGTGGTGGACGGTGTGGTCGCAGAGCCGGTTGCCCTGCGCGACGACCTGGCGCACCACCGCCGGGTTGTCCCGCGCCTGCGGGCCGATCATGCAGAAGGTGGCGTGCACGTGGTGCTTCCTGAGCACCGCGAGGACCTTCGGCGTCCAGACCGGGTCCGGGCCGTCGTCGATGGTGATGTTGACCGCCCGGCCCGGGGTCTCGGCCGCGTGCTGGATGGAGTCGGGCACGGCCGGCGGGTGCGTTCCCGGGGTGGCCGTCGGCCGGGCGGACCCGGAGGGGCCGGCCGTGCCGCGGCTGCGCGGAGCCGGCGGCTTCCCGTCGTCGGCGCCGCCGGTGGTGGTCCGGTGGCCGCCCGGCGCCACGAGCGCGGTCACCACGGAGGCGAGCACCACGACCGCCACCGCCATGGCCACCGCGACCAGTTGCGGAGTGGCCCGCATCTTCTCGCCGGCTCCTCGCGGCGGCCTGCTCGGCCGCTCCGGTATGCGTCCCCGTTCGGTCATGTGTCCGCCTGCCCGCTTTCTGGTCCGTACTCCGTGCGTCGGTCCGCGTCTTCGCCGGTTCGGCTCCTCTTGCCGCCCGGTCAGGGTGCCGGGCGGTTTCCCCCACGAAGGCCCGCCGGCCCGCCGGTTCCCGGATCCGGTGCTCGGAAAGATGCAGCCGTCCAGGGTACGGTTCCGCGCCCGCCGGGCGACGACCCCGCCGTTACAGGATCCTGACGGATACCCAACGCCCC
This sequence comes from uncultured Actinomycetota bacterium, assembly GCA_963756705.1. Lineage (GTDB taxonomy): Bacteria > Actinomycetota > Actinomycetes > Streptomycetales > Streptomycetaceae > Actinacidiphila. The sequence goes on from CAVWOS010000017.1 coordinate 103,296, forward strand.
GACGGGCGGGGAGGGTTACGGCCGCGGGGGCGCGGCGAGCCCGGTGCACGCCCGCAGCCCGGCGTACCGGCTGGCGATGCGGGCCGCCGCGGCTCCGGACTGCGGCTCGGCGACCCCGTGGCCGTCGACCAGTCCGGGGGTGAAGCGGGCGGCGGTGACCCGGCCCGCGCGGGTGACGGTGAGAGTCGTCACACCCGTCTCGTCGCTGTCGGGGTAGGGCGAGGTGCCGTACCACAGGAAGTTGCCGAAGCCGTAGGCGACGTAGGTGGGGCCGAGCATGCCGGAGCCGAGCATCACGTGGGCGTGGGTGCCGACCACCGCGGTCGCGCCGGCCGCGGAGAGGTCGTCGGCGATGGACACCTGGTCGGCGACCGGGCAGCTCTCGCCCTCCACGCCCCAGTGCAGGTAGACCACCACCACGTCGGCGTGCGCCCGGGCCGCGCGGACGGCGGCCAGCAGCCGCGGGCGGTCGAGCGCGGAGGCGATGCCGGGGGTGCCGGGGCCGGCCCGGAAGTCGGCGTTGGTGAGGTCGTCGATCTGGCTGGCGGCCAGTACCGCCAGCCGCACCCCGTGGACGGTCGCGGTGTACGGGCGGAACGCCTCGGTGTCGTCGGCGCCGATCCCGAGCACGGGCAGCGTCCCGGCGTGCCGGGCGGCGATGCTGTCGGCGAGCCCCGGCAGGCCGTAGTCCACCGCGTGGTTGTTGGCCATGGTCACCGCGTCCACGCCCGAGTCGCGCAGGGCGGTGAGCGCGGCCGGGGTGGTGCGGAAGTGGTAGAGCTTGGACTGCGGGGCGCCGCGGGTGGTGATCGCCGACTCCAGGTTGACCATCGAGAAGTCGGCGGCGGCCAGTCGGCGGGCCATCGGGCCGAGGGCGGGGTGGACGACCAGGCGGCCGGCGGTGCGGCCGGTGAAGTGGACGTCGCCGGCGAAGGCGAGGGTGAGGGTACCCGGGGGTTCGGGCGGGCCGGCGGGCCGGTCAGGAGCGGTCGGCGGGTCGGCCGACGCCGCGGTGGGGGTGCCCGGCCCGGTGCCGGCCGGCGCGCCCGCCGCCGTGCGGCCCGGCCGGGCGGAGGACCCGCCGCCGGAGGGACGGGCTCCGCCGTACTCGTGGGCGAGGGAGAGCGTGCCGGCGGCGGCGAGCAGCAGCGCGGTCGGCGTCAGCACGACGATCGTGCGGCGGCGCGCCCGGGCGCGCGGGGCGGTGCGCCGCTCGGCTCTCGGTCCCTCATTCACACGATAATCATATGATCTTATTGTCCTAGATTTTGATGACCTGTCCGACGGCCGTCGACCTTCACCCGTCCGGCTCAGGCCGCGCCCGCGCCCGCGCCGCCCGGCCCACCTGCCCCACCGTCGGCGATGGCCTGCTCGACCTCGGCCACCCGCGCCGTCTCCTCGGCGGCGAACCGCTCGGCGTCCAGCTTCTCGGCCAGCTCCTCGTCCTGGGCCATCAGCAGGTCGAGGTTGGAGTCGCCGAGGTCGAACACGCCCATGTCCAGGTACGCCTTCTGCAGCCGCTCGCCCCACAGCCCGATGTCCTTCACGCACGGCACGATCCGGCTGAACAGCAGCTTCCGGAACAGCTTCAGGAACTCCGACTGCTCGGAGAACATCTCCGCTTCCTTCTTCGGGACGCCGAAGTTCTCCAGCACCTCCACCCCGCGCAGCCGGTCCCGCATCAGGTAGCAGCCCTCGATCACGAACTCCTCGCGCTCGCGCAGTTCCGCGTCGCTGAGCTGCTTGTAGTAGTCGCGCAGCGCCATCCGCCCGAAGGCCACGTGCCGGGCCTCGTCCTGCATGACGTAGGTGAGGATCTGCTGGGGCAGCGGCTTGGTGGTGGTGTCGCGGATCATGCCGAAGGCGGCCAGCGCCAGCCCCTCGATGAGCACCTGCATGCCGAGGTAGGGCATGTCCCAGCGGGAGTCGCGCAGGGTGTCGCCGAGCAGCGCCTGGAGGTTGTCGTTGATCGGGTAGAACATCCCGATCTTCTCCTGGAGGAAGCGGCTGTAGATCTCCGCGTGCCGGGCCTCGTCCATGGTCTGGGTGGCCGAGTAGAACTTCGCGTCCAGGTCCGGCACCGACTCCACGATCCGCGCCGCGCACACCATCGCGCCCTGCTCGCCGTGCAGGAACTGGCTGAACTGCCAGGAGGTGTAGTGCTGGCGCAGCAGGCCGCGGTCCCGCTCGGTCATCGCGTCCCAGTAGCGGGTGCCGTACAGGGTGATGACCTCGTCGGGGGTGCCGAGCGGGTCGGCCGGGTCCACCGGCAGGTCCCAGTCGATCCGCCGGACCGCGTCCCACTGCTTGTCCTTGCCCTTCTGGTACAGGTTCAGCAGCCGCTCGCGGCCGTCGCCGTACTCCCAGGAGAAGCGGGCGGAGCCGCCGGCCGGGATCTGCCAGGCCCATTCGGTGGGCGGCTGCGTGTAGAGGCCTTCCGTCGACATCGGCGGCTCCGATCGGGTGCGGGTCGCGCGAACCCCTGGCGCGCGAGGGCTTGACGGGCTTGTTGACACAGAGTCTCATAAGAGGCGTACCGAAGGTAACCCTCATGCAGCGGAGGCCTGTTCGCGATGGACGCACCACCCCTGATGGACCGCGAGAAGACAGCTGAGCGGCTGCTGGCGGCCTCCGTGAAGCACTCGTTCGACCCCGACACCGAGCTGGACTGGGACGCGCCCTTCGAGGAGGGCAAGTGGTTCTGCCCGCCCGAGCTGGTCACCCTCTACGACACCCCGCTGTGGCGGCGGATGCCGGAGGAGCAGCGGCTCGCCCTGTCCATGCACGAGGCGTCCTCGATGGCCGCCGTGGGCGTGTGGTTCGAGACGATCCTCATGCAGCTGCTGCTGCGGCACACCTACGACCAGGAGCCGACCAGCGGGCACGTGCGGTACGCGCTCACCGAGATCGCCGACGAGTGCCGGCACTCCAAGATGTTCGCCCGGTTCGTGGAGAAGATGGAGACCCCCGTCTACGGGCCCAGCCGCCTCGACCACGCACTCGGGCGCGTGCTCAAGACGGTCTCGACCACGCCGGGCTCCTTCACCGGCACCCTGCTGGCCGAGGAGATCCTCGACTGGATGCAGCGGCTGACCTTCCCGGACGACCGGATCCAGCCGCTGGTGCGCGGGATCACCCGCATCCACGTCGTCGAGGAGGCGCGGCACATCCGGTACGCCCGCGAGGAGCTGCGCCGGCAGATGGTCAGCGCGCCGCGCTGGGAGATCACCTTCACCCGGGTGTCCTCCGCCCAGTCCGCCCGGGTCATCACCCGCTCCCTGGTCAGCCCCAAGGTCTACGCCTCCGTCGGCCTCGACCCCGCCGAGGCCCTCGAAGCCGTCCGCACCAGCGGCCACCGCCAGGACGTCATGCGGCAGGCGTCCAAGCGCCTGGTCGACTTCCTCTCCGACATCGGCCTCCTGCGCGGCCCCTCACGCGCCCTCTGGAAGTCCTCGGGCCTCATCTGACCGCCGGCCGGCGGCGGCCGCTGACGCGCGTCGACGTCATCGAACTCGCGGGGGCGGCTGCTTCGGGAATGGCCGATGAATTCCGTCAGGGCATGGAAAAATCCCCGCCGCGCCGGGCAGGATTGAGGGCCCGGCGGCACGGCGGGGGTGGATTCTCGCGGAATTCAGGAGGGCAATCGGGCGGCGCCCTCAAGCAGCCAGACGGTGCAGGCATTCAGCTCGTCAGCGCCCTCGAAGCGGGCGACCGTGACACCCATGTCGTACATGCCGTTGGGGTCGGTGGCGCTGCTCACCCAGTCCCCGGTCGTGCCGTTGCCGGCCGTGACGGAACGCCACTGGTACAGGGTGGTGGTGGCCAGGCCCGGGCCCTTGGACATGAAGCGGATCTGCACATGGTGGCCGTCGGCCAGCGTGTCCTTGAGCTCGAGCTCGACGTTGAGCTTGGTGACGCCGGGTGCCCAGTTGGACGCGTAGACGAAGCCGTCGGCTCCGGTCGTGTCGCAGCCCACCTCCATGGGGGCGGACGCGGACGCCGGGGTGGCGCCGAGCACGACGGACGCCATGACGGCGACCGCGCCGAACACCGATGCCTTGGTGATCCTTTTCATGGGTTTCCCCTCCCTGGTGATCTGACGATCGAGAGAAGTGAGCTCTTACGTGATTACCGCGTCAAGCCAGAAATGACCGCCGGGCGGGAATGCGCCGCACGCCGCAACGGGGCACGCACGCACGGGAATTGGGCCATCACCGGCCGTCGCGCAAAAGGAATCCCGGATTCAGCTCGAACGCGACGGTCCGCCCAGACTCGTCGAAAGCCGCGCGAGCAGGGTGCCGCCCGGGCCGTCGGGGCCCTCCTGGGCGAGGGCTCCGGCGGCCGCCTCGGCGGTCTCCGGGTCGTTGGCCGCCGTGGCGATCAGGAGGGCGGTGAAGTGGTCGACGAGCCAGGCGCGCAGGTCCGGGAGCGGGGGCTGCTTGCCGGCGTCGAGCCACATGAGGGAGACCGCTTCGACGCAGGCGATCCACGAGCGGACCATCATGCCGAGGCGGGGGCCGGGCGCGCTCACTCCGAGGTGGCGCAGGACCTGTTCGGCGGCGCGGCGGCGGACGTCGTCCACGATGGCGTCGGTCCGGCCGGTGCCGACCACGCCGCCGCCGCGCAGGAGGGCCCCGTAGGCGGCGTCGTGCTCGTCGACGTAGGCGAGGTAGCGGTCGAGGGCGTCGGACAGGCGCCGGGTGGGGGCGCCCTCGGCGGGTACGGCGAAGCGGCCGATGAGCTCCTGGGCCGCGCCCTGGACGGCGGCCTCGTACAACTGCTGCTTGCCGCCGGGGAAGTAGCGGTAGACCAGCGGGCGGGACACGCCGGCGGCCGCCGCCACGTCCTCGATGGAGACCTCCTCCGGGGACCGGTGCCCGAACAGGTCGACGGCGGCGGCGAGCAGTTGTTCCCGGCGCTGCTCGACACTCATCCGGCGGTAGGCGGGCACCGCGCTGCTGCTCATACCGGGATCATAGGCGGACGGGTCCGTGGGAGCCTGGGCGCTGTGCGACACGAGCAGAGCGATTTCGTCGGCGGGCCGCTGGACGGCCGGGTGCTGGAGATCATGACGGGCCCGACCGGACTGCCGCCGCTGGACTACCGGGTGCCCGTCCCGGACGCGGAGGGCGGGCCGGACCGGGTGTACGTCTACCACCGCGAGCGCGGCCGGGGCCGCACCCGGTTCACCTACGTCCACGACCCGGACGGCAAGCCCCACCCGGACCGGCTGAAGTGGCCCTGGTCGAAGCGGTCTTGACGGGGAAGGGGACGGACGGCGGGCGAAGTTGGTTCGGACCATTGACGGGATTGGTCTGGACCTGTTTGCTACGGGTGGCATGCCCCCTTCATGACGGACACGGCCGCCTCCCGGCCGCGACCGCGCACACCCCCCGCACCCGCTCGCCCCCGCCCCCCAGCTCGGCCCCCAGCTCGGCCCCGCTCGAACGAAGGAGCCTCCCCCCATGCCCACCGCACCGCGCTCCCTCCTCCGCCGACGATCCCTCGCCGCCGCCTCCGCCGGGGTCGCGGCCGCCCTCGCGATCGGCGGTCTGGTGGCCCTGGCCCCCTCCGCCAGCGCCGGCGAGTTCCTGACCAACGGCGGCTTCGAGTCCGGCAGCCTGTCCGGCTGGACCTGCGACGCGGGCACCTCGGTCGTCACCGGCCAGGCGCACACCGGCACGTACGCGCTCCAGGGCACGCCGAGCGCCTCCGCCACCGCCCAGTGCGCGCAGACCGTCACGGTCGCCCCCAACACCGACGTACACGCTGACCGCCCAGGTCAAGGGCGCGTACGTATACCTCGGCGTGAACGGCGGCGCCTCCACCTGGACCCCGGACACCGCCGGCGCCTACGCCCCGCTGAGCGTGTCCTTCACCACCGGCGCGAGCCAGACGAGCGCCACCGTCTTCGTGCACGGCTGGTACGGCCAGGCCGCTTACCACGCCGACGACGTCTCGCTCCAGGGCCCGGGCGGCGGCACCACGACCCCGCCGACGACCCCGCCGACAACGCCGCCCACCACTCCCCCCACGACCCCGCCGACGACTCCGCCCACCAGCCCGCCGCCGGGCCAGGGCCTGCCCACCCACGCGCTGGTCGGCTACCTGCACGAGACCTTCGCCAACGGCTCCGGCTACACCCGCCTCGCCGACGTGCCCGCCTCGTGGGACATCATCGACCTCGCCTTCGGCGAGACCAGCTCCCCCACCTCGGGCAGCATCCACTTCAACCGCTGCTCGGTCAGTGAGTGCCCGTCCGTGGAGTCCGACGCGGACTTCAAGGCCGCGATCAAGGCCAAGCAGGCGGCCGGCAAGAAGGTGCTGCTGTCCATCGGCGGCGCCAACGGCGAGGTGCAGCTGACCACCACCGCGGCCCGCGACGCCTTCGTCTCCTCGGTCGAGTCGATCATCGACCAGTGGGGCCTGAACGGCATCGACATCGACTTCGAGGGCCACTCGCTCTCCCTCAACACCGGTGACACCGACTTCAAGAACCCGACCACCCCGGTGGTCGTCAACCTGATCTCGGCGCTGAAGACCCTCAAGGCCCACTACGGCAGCGGCTTCGTGCTCACGATGGCGCCCGAGACGTTCTTCGTGCAGATGGGCTACCAGTTCTACGGCTCCGGCCCGTTCGGCGGCCAGGACCCGCGCTGCGGGGCGTACCTGCCGGTGATCTACGCGCTGCGGGGCGACCTGACGCTGCTCACCGTCCAGGATTACAACTCCGGGCCGATCATGGGCCTGGACAACCAATACCACACCATGGGCGGCGCGGACTTCCACATCGCCATGACGGACATGCTGCTCACCGGCTTCCCGGTGGCGGGCAACACCGCGAACACGTTCCCGGCGCTCGCCCCCTCCCAGGTGGCCATCGGCCTGCCCGCCTCGGTGAACGCGGGCAACGGCTACACCGCCCCCGCGCAGGTCGACCAGGCGCTGGACTGCCTGACCAAGAAGACCAACTGCGGCGGCTACACCACCCACGGCACCTGGCCCGCGCTGCGCGGCCTGATGACCTGGTCGGTCAACTGGGACAAGTTCTCGAACTGGGAGTTCCAGAACAACTTCGACAGCTACTTCGGCTGATCCCGGCGCGGGTGGCCGGTCGGCCACCCGCGCCGGAAGTCACCTCCTGGACGTCACCTGGAGCCGTTCCACGTGGGGCTGTCCGCCATCACCGTGAGCTGGTCGATCGACAGCACGGGAGCGGGGCGCGTGCGCGGGCCGTCCTCGCCGACGCTGTTGAGGGCGACCAGGACGACGCGACTGTGGGTGTGCAGCACCGCGACCCAGTTCTGCTCGGTTCCCTTTCCGCCCTTTCCGGCCACCGTGCTGGTCGCGAGCCAGTCACCGTTCGGCAGGCGGGTGGCATCCGGGTAGTCCTGGCGGAACTTGGCGGTGTAACCGGCGTCGCGCGTCCCGCCGACACTGTTCTGCGTGCCATAGACGCTGCCCTTGCCCTGCGCGTCCTTCAGCACCATGGTGTCGCCGGACACAGGGGTCTGCGCGCCGGCGAAGCCGGACCGGGTGAAGCCGTCGGGGATCAGCCGGTAGAAGATCGCTCCCATGCCGTCGGGGCCGAACGGCGTGTCGGCGTCCTTGCTCTGGCCGCCCGCGGCCGGGATCGCGGCCAGCTGCTGGTTCCACAGCACGCTGGTCACCATCTGCTTGAGCCGCGCCGCGTCGAACGGCGGCGTCTCGCGGGTGGCCGGCCCCTTGTCACTCGCGCCGTTCTCCTCCTCGATCACCACCCTCGTGCCGTCCGGCCTGGCGTAGGTCGCGGTCCACATCGCGTTCCAGGCGCCCCTCTTCGCGTCGATCCTGCTCAGGTTGAAGACACCGCCGCCCGGCAGATCCTCCGTCTGGCAGTGGTCCGGCTTCAGGTCGCCCGTCACCACCGCGCAGGTGAAGGGCGTCTTGGTCTTGTCGGGGTTGTTCCAGCGCGTCAGGGCGACGTTGACCAGGGCCTGACCGTGACCGTCGTCGTACTCCGCCCCGGCCGCGGGCTCGAAGAGACCGCTGCCGACCGGGGTCGGAAGGCCCTTGTCGTGCAGACCCTGGGCACCCAGGATGTCGACCTTCCCCGGCGGCAGGACGCGCTTGAAGAGGTCCGCGACCTGCTGCGCCTCCGCGCTGAGCTTGCCGTGGGCCGGCTTCGCGGTGGCGTGCCGCGCGGGGGAGCCCGCCGGGCCGACCGGACCGGCGGGCGAGGTGCCCCCGCCGCCCGAGGCCAGATTCGGCAGCAGCAGCCCGCCGGAGGCCACCAGCGCCGCGGCCGCGGCGGAGGTGACCGCGAGACGCGTGTGACGGCGGCGGCGGATGCGCCGGCCGACGGCGGTCGGGTCGATCCGGTGCGGTCCCGCGAGCTCGGCGAGCTCCCGGAGTTCCTGCTCGATGAGTCGCTGGTCCATCAGTTTCCTCTCGTGGGAACGGGTGCGGGCTGCCGCAGGAACTCGGCCATGCGGGCGGAGGCGTCGCTGAGGTGCCGCTTGACGGTGCCGTCGCTGAGCCTCATCCGGTGCGCGACCTCGCCCACCGGCAGGTCCTCGTAGAAGCGCAGAACGACGCAGGCTCGTTGGCGGGGGGTCAGGTGGTCCAGCGCGCCTTGCAGGTCCAGCCGCCGTTCGACGCCCTCGCTGTGGTCCGGGACCACTTCGGTCTGCCGCCCGCCGCTCAGACGCGGCAGCAGCAGGCGCAGCCGGCGCTGACGGCGGTACTGGTCCAGGTAACGGTTGAGCATGGCCCGGCGGACGTACCTCTCCACGTCCTCGAGCTTCCATCCGGCCTTGGGATGGGTGAAGACGCGCACCAGCGCGTCCTGGAGCAGATCGGCGCCCCCGTTGCGGTTACCACACAGCAGGAACCCGTAGCGATTGAGCTCCGTGCCGCGGAGCTGCACCAGCTCCGCCAATTGTTCGGACCACTTGGCCACTCGTCCCTCCCTTGTGCCTTCACAGCCTCATACGAACGACGGCGGGATTCGGTTGGGGCCGCGTCGCGAGGGGGAGGGCTTCATGGGCGGGGCGGGCGGCCGGCCGCGCTGGGCCGCAAGGACGCGCTTCCTCACTCGCGTGAGTGACCGGTCTGGGCGGATTCACCGGATCAGCTGTCGAAGATATGACGAATCGTGACACCATCACGAGCGCCCGCGTGTTACCCGCCAGTTCTCGGGAGATGAGGGAATGTCAGTGGTTCGTCGGCCAAGCCGGCTCAGACCCGCCGCGCGATGCGGCGTGCTCCTCGCGGCAGCCGCCCTCGCGCTCCCCGTCGCCGCGCCCCGCGCCGCCGCCCGGCCCTACGACCCGGCCCCGGCCCAGCCGTCGATCGCTCAACTGCTGACCCGGCTCCAGACGTACTACCGGCAGGCCGAGACCGCCACCGAGGCGTACGACAAGGCCACCGAGTCCGCCGGGCAACAACGCGCCCAGGCCCGCAGCATCGACCGGCAGTTGGCCGCCCAGCGGGTGGCCGTCGCCGACAGCCGCACCCGGCTCGGCCTGATGGCCAGCCAGATGTACCGGGACGGCGGGGTGTCGCCCTACCTCTCGCTGCTGGGCGGGCAGAACCCGCAGGAGTTCTTCGGGCAGCGGCACGTGCTCGGCCGGCTCGCCGGCCAGCAGCAGGACACCCTCGGCGCACTCACCGACGGCGAAGCCCGCCTGAACGACCTCAACACGCGGGCGCAGCGCGCCCTGGACCGGGCCGAGCAGGCGCAGACCCAGGCCGCGACCCACAAGAAGGACGTCCAGGCGCACCTGCACCAGGTCGAGGGCCTGCTCGCCGGGCTGACCGGCGTGCAGGTCTCCCAACTCCAGGCCCTGGAGCAGAGCGACGACGCCAAGGCCCAGCAGGACCTGCTGGACTCCAAGGCGCTCGGCAGCGACCCCGGAGGCCGGGCCCCCTCCGCGGTCGGCGACCGGGCCATCGGGTACGCCTTCGACCAGCTCGGCAAGCCCTACGTGTGGGGCGCCCAGGGGCCGGCCAGCTTCGACTGCTCGGGCCTGACCTCGCAGGCGTGGGCGCACGCCGGGGTGCCGATCCCCCGCACCAGCCAGGAGCAGTGGGCGATGCTGCCGCACGTGCCGCTGAAGCTGGTCCGCCCGGGAGACCTGATCGTCTACTTCAAGGAGGCCACGCACGTGGCGCTCTACATCGGCGACGGGATGGTCGTGCAGGCGCCGCGCCCCGGCTCGTTCGTCAAGGTCTCGCCGATGGGGGCCAACCCGATCCTCGGCGCGGTCCGGCCCGACCTCGGCCGGCAGCCGCTGAAGGACTACCGGCCCCGGTCGATCCCGGCCACGTAGGCCGCCGCGGCCCGCGGCCGGTGGAACCAGTCCGCGAAGTCCGCCGGGTCGTCGTAGCCGCCGGCGAACCGGTCGGCCACCCGCGGCAGCCGGCCGGCCGCCTCGATCAGCCCGCGCACGTGCTCCGGCGGATCCAGCATCGCCGCGGTCCACCGGGCGGCCGGGTCCGCGGACCGGCCGCGGAACCGCTCGAAGGCGGCGCTCATCCAGGCCCGGTCGAAGGGCCGCTCCCCGTGCGCCACGATGCTCGCCAGGTACGAGGCCGCGCCCTTGGCCGCGTTGTTGGCGCCCTGGAAGGTGAGGGGGTCGTCGCGGACGAGCACATCGGCCGTGCCCAACACCACGGCGCCGGAGGGCAGTTCGGCCACCGGGCGGTGAACGGACGGCACCGGGCGGGCGGTGCGGGCGGCACCGGCGTCGGTGAGTTCCACCGCGCCTGCCCGGGCGTACACCCAGGGCGCGTGACGCCGCATCAACTCCACAGTGAGCCGCAGGTGTTCGGCTGGATCCGGGACGTCCTGGAAAGCGTCCAGAGGCCCGCCGGGGACCGCTTCCCAGACGATGAGGTCGCAGCGCCCGGACCGGGTGAGCGCGGGCAGGACGCACAACTCGCCCAGGCCCGGCATCAGATGGCAGCGCAGCGCGAACGGGCCGGCGTCGGGTTCGAGGCCGTGCACGCAGGTCGTGGCGACCGCGCGGCGAGGGGCGGAGAACGGCGAACGGGCGGCGTCCCGGGCGAGCAGCCCCGCCAACTCGCCCCGCTGCGCGGCCACCAGCGTCAGGTCGTGGCCGCGGCAGAAGTGGTCCAGTTCCGCCACGGACACGGTGTGCAGCACCAGCCGCCCGCCGCGGGAGGCGAAGGTCTCCAGCGAGTCGGCCACCGTCATCCGCCGGTCCACCGACCGTGCGGGGGCGGGCAGTCGGCCGAGCCAGTCCACGCGGCGCCCGCCGCCGGGCCCGGCCACCGAGAGGCCGACCCCTTCGATCGCGGGCGCCTGCTCCGCCCAGAAGTCCGGCCCCAGCTCCCGCTCGTGGCCCAGCGCAGTGCCGAACAGGCAGGCGGCCTCCGCGATCCGGCCGTAGCGGACCTCGTCGGCGGTGCGCCCGGCCATCACCGTGACCCGGTATCCGCGCGCCTGGAGGCCCAAGGCCAGCAGGAGTCCCGACGGCCCGGTCCCGACGACCAGTACGGTGCGCAACCCGCCCCGCTACAGCGGCTGTTCGGCCATCGCGTGGGAGACCAGCGCGAGCAGCGCCTCGACCACCGAGAAGCGCTTGCGCGCGTCGATCACCAGCACCGGGATGTGCGTCGGCACCGCCAGGGCATCCCGCACGTCCGCCGGGGTGTACTCCGGGGTGCCCTCGAACTGGTTGACCGCCACCATGTACGGCAGGCCGGTGCTCTCGAAGTAGTCCAGCGCCGGGAAGCAGTCCGCCAGCCGCCGGGTGTCGGCGAGCACCACCGCGCCGATGGCCCCGCGTACCAGGTCGTCCCACATGAACCAGAAGCGCTGCTGGCCCGGCGTGCCGAACACGTAGAGCACCAGGTCCTGGTCGAGGGTGATCCGGCCGAAGTCCATGGCGACCGTGGTGGTCTGCTTGTCCGGAGTGCTGGCCAGGTCGTCCAGCGCCTCGCTCGCCGAGGTCATGACCGCCTCGGTGGTCAGCGGGGTGATCTCCGAAACGGCGCCCACGAACGTGGTTTTGCCCACGCCGAAGCCACCGGCGACCACGATTTTCGTCGAGACCGGTGCCCGGCCCGGCGTGGTCTGCCAGTCCTGCAGGCCGTCCTGCTGGTCAAAGCCTGCGAAGTCCACTGAGCACCCTTTCGAGCAGCGCGCGGTCAGGCCCCTCGGGCATATGCCCGGTACCGTACACGCGAATCCTTCCCTGGTCGGCCAGGTCGCTGATCAGGACCCGGACGACGCCGAGCGGTATCCGCAGCAGCGCGGAGATCTCGGCCACCGACCGCAGCCTGCGGCACAGTTCGACAATCGCCCGCAACTCGGGCACCACCCGCTCGGCCCAGCCGCCCCAGGACGGGACGGGCTGTTCCCCCGGACGCTCGATCGTAGCCACGAACGTCTCGACGAGCAGCACGTGTCCGAATTGCGTGCGACCGCCGGTGAGCGCGTACGGTCTCACGCGCGCTGTCACGGAGTCGGCGCAGCGACGGGGCAGTGACCGCATCAGCCCGCGTTCTCCATGGCCTGCCGCAGCTCGCTGCGCAGCGCGGGGGTCAGCACGTGGCCGGCCCGGCCGACGAACAGCGCCATGTGGTAGGCGATGGCGCTGGTGTCGCAGTCGGCGCTCGCGTGCACACCGAGCAGCGAGCCGTCGCTGATCGACATCACCAGCAGCATGCCCTCCTCCATCGCCACCGTGGTCTGCCGCACCTTCCCGCCGTCCATCAGCTTGGCGGCGCCGACGGTGAGGGAGGCCAGGCCGGAGACGACCGCGGCCAGGTCCATCCGCGCGTCGTTGGGCCGTCCGCCGCCCGGCTGCGGCTCCTCGGGCCTCGGATCGGGCTGCGAGGTGAGCAGCAGCAGACCGTCGGAGGAGACCACGGCGACCGAGCGGACGCCCGGCACCTCCTCGACGAAGTTCTCCAGCAGCCACTGGAGGTTGCGGGCCTCGTGGCTGAGAGCGGTGGTGTGCGTGCGGACCGCGTTCAACGGGTCCCCTCCTCGACGGTGTCGGCCGCGGGTGCGGCCTTGGCTGGGTCGCCGCTGTCTCCTCTGACCTCGGCCTCCGCGTCCTTGCGGCCCGCCCGCAGTCCGCTCTGGAGACCCGACAGCTTCCGGCGCAACTCCTCGGCGTTCACCGGGGTCTGGGGCCGCCCCCGGCGCCGGTCCGCCGGCTCGCCGCGCACGCCGGTGGCCCGGGGCACCCGCTGGGGCAGCGGCCGCAACGGCCGCGCGGTGCCCGGAGCGGGCACGGCCGTGGCGGCCGGCCGGACGGGCGGGAGCGCCGGCGGGGCGGCCTGGGCGGCCGACTCCGGCTCCGCGCGGGCGTGTTCGGCCGGGAGGGGCGCCGACTCGGCCCGGGAGGGCACGACGGGCCGGCCCGGCTCGACGAATTCGGAGTGCCCCGGCTCGAACCGGGCCCGGCCGCCCGCGTGCGCACCGGTCCCGCCGGGACCACTGGGACCACTGGGATACGCCTGCGCCCCGGGGGCGGCGGGCGGAAGCGGCTCCGCGGCGGCGGGAGTCGACGGGAAGACCTCCGCGTCCTCCGGCTGCCGGCCGCCCGGCCAGGCAGCCGCGGGCGAGAGGGGGTCGGCGGCCCCCGAGGGCATCGGGAACGGCTCCGCGGGCGCCGGGAAGGGCTCCGCGGGCGGGAGCGGGTCCGGGGTCCAGGGAGCGGGCGGCACGGCCTCCTGCGGGCTTCCGGCGGCCGTGCTGGCCCGCTCCTGCGGCTCCGGGGACCGTACGTCGCCGCCGAACGGGCCCGGCGGGACCTCCAGCGGCAGGACCGGTTCCGGTTCGCGCGGTCCGGGCACGGGGGCCGCGGTGGGAGCGGCGCCCAGGATCGGCTCGGGCTCGCGCAGCAGGATCTGCGGCAGCGCGACCACGGCGGCGGTGCCGCCGGCCGGCTGGTGCCGCAGCCGGACCCGGACGCCGTGCCGGCGGGCGAGCCGGGCCACCACGTACAGGCCCATCCCCGACACCGCGCCGGGCGGCGCCGGGTTGGGGTCCACGAGCAGGTCGTTGAGCTCGGCGAGCCGCTCGGCGGGGACCCCGACGCCGGTGTCCTCGACCGAGAGCACCACCTCGCCGGACTCCAGCACCCACCCGCTGACCTCCACCTCGGAGGTGGGCGCGGAGAACACCGTTGCGTTGTCGAGGAGTTCGGCCACGAGGTGGGCGACGTCGTCGGCCGCGCGGCCGGCCACCTGCACCTCGGGCACGCTGCGCACCCGCACCCGCTCGTACTGCTCGATCTCGGAGACGGCCGCGCGGGCCACGTCGACCAGCAGGATGGGGCTGGCGGCGGCGCCGTGGCTGTGCTCGGTGCCGGTGAGCACCAGCAGGTTCTCGTTGTTGCGCCGCATGCGGGTGGCGAGGTGGTCGATCCGGAACAGGGTGGCCAGCCGGTCCGGCTCCTGCTCGTGCTCCTCCAGCCCCTCGATCAGGGCGAGTTGGCGCTCGACCAGGCCGAGGGTGCGCAACGAGAGGTTGACGTAGGTGACTTGCAGCGCGTTGCGCTCGGTGGCCTCGGAGAGCCGGCCGGCGATCTCCTCGCGCGAACGCAGCAGGTCGCCCTGGGTGCGCAGGAGTTCGGTGCGGGCGTGCAGCAGCGCCTTGTGCTCGGCGGCCAGCGCCCGGTGGGACGCGGAGGAGGCGGTGCGCTCGGCGGTGAGGTCCTGGGCGCGGGTGCGCAGCGCCTGTGCCTCCTGGGTGAGGGCGTTGACCCGGCGGGCGACGGCGGCGAACTCGTCCGAGCCCACCACGTCGGCCCCCTGCCCGCTCTCGGCGTCGGAGCGGGACCAGCGGTACAGCGCGGCCAGCGGCCGGGTGAGGCCGCGGAAGAGGGTGACCAGGACCGCGGCCAGCAGGATCAGGCACAACCCGGCGAGCGCGGCCCGCAGTTCGAGCACGGTGACCGTGTGGTCGCGGTGCGAGGCGGCGGCCTTCTGCTCGTCGGTGGTGGCGGAGGTCTCGACCCCGCGCATCAGCCCGATCCGGGCGGTGAGCGCCGACTTGACCGGTCCGACGCCCAGGTCCCGGTCGGAGGAGGTGAGCGTGGAACCGCCCAGCAGCTTGTCCAGGTCGTGCTCGGCCTGGTCGGCGTCGGCTCCGGTGACGGTCTGGTCGTAGCGGGCCCGCAGGTCGGCCGGGGCGACCGCGCGGAAGTCGGCGAGTGCGGCCTGCTCCTGGAGCCGGGCGGTGCGGGCGGCGGTGACGAGGGCGCGCTGCCCGCCGTCGGCGGTGAGCCCGGCCACGAGCAGCCCGCGCTGCACGGAGGCGGCGCCGACGGCCCGGCCGAGCGGGGCCGTGACGGGCCCGGCGGCGCGGCCGAGGGAGTCGGCGAGCGGCTGGTAGGCGGTGACGACGTCCTGGGCGGAGTCGGCGGCGAGCGCCGCCTTGCGGATCGCCGGCAGGGTGGCCAGCGCCGTGCGCAGCGCGGTGGTCGCGTCCGGCGCCAGGTCGCGGGCCTGGGCGTCGGTGCGGGCGCGGTCGCCGGCGGGGAGTTCGTGGTGGCCCGCGGCGGTGGAGGCGGCGAGGTCGTCGCGCTCGTCGGCGAGGTCGTGGACGAGGACGGTGGCCCGGGTCGCGGTGTCGGCCGCGGTGACCCGGTCCTGGGCGTCGGACAGATCGCCGACGGCCAGGGCGACGCCGGGCGCCGCGGCGGCCAGCACGACCGCCGCGCACACGAGCAGGGCAGCGAACATCCGCTGCCTGACCCGCCGTTCGCGGCGCGGGTGACGTCGATCACGCACTGTTCGGAGCTCGCATTCAGGTCTCGCCAGGACCCCGGGGTTCTCCCCCGGGAAAGAGCAGATGCCCTCTGACCCTTGCAGCCCTCGCCGGGAGGGGGCCAGGCGTCCCTCCCCCGGACACTCGAACGAGTGAATCGCACCGGCGAGTTGACCGACAAGTCGGGCGCGCGGGCGCGCCGTTCACGACTTCGGAAGCGGGTGGCGCCCCCGGCCGGGCTTTGGGAGGATGCCCGCCCGCATCGGAACGATCATGCGGTACGGACCAATCCGGCCGCTCGGAAGACTACCGCCGGAGGGCAGACTGAACCGCATGCGCATCGAGACGGCGACCGAGCCCGGCACGCGCGACGTGCCCAACGAGGACTTCGTGTCCGTGGCCCTGCCCGCGTCGGGCAGCGGCGGTGTCCTCGTGGTCCTCGACGGCGTGACGCCGCCGCCGGACAACGGCGGGTGCGCGCACTCGGTCCCCTGGTTCACCGCCCGGCTGGGCGGCGCGCTGCTCGAACTGGCCGTCTCGCGGCGGGACGGCGGGCTCGCGGAGTGCCTGTCGACCGCCGTTTCCCGGACGGCAAACGCGCACCGGACCACCTGTGATCTTTCTCACCCCCTCACTCCGCAGGCAACGGTCGTCACCGTCCGCTGGGACGGGTCGGAGGTCGAGTACCTGGTGCTGTCGGACTCGGTGCTGCTGGTCGAGGGCGCCGACGGGGGCGTGACGGCCGTGCTCGACGACCGGATCGACCGGCTGCGGGCGGCGGGCCTGCGGGTCGCCCCGCTGCGCAACCTGGAGGGCGGCTTCTTCACCGCCGCCGCCGATCCGTCGGTGTCCGCCCGCGCGGTCACCGGCCGGCTGCCCCGGGACGGGGTGCGGGCACTGGCGGCGCTCACCGACGGGGCAGCGCGCGCGGCCGACCCCCACCACTTCGGCGTGGACGACTGGCGGAGCACGTTCGCGCTGCTGCGCAAGGCGGGCCCGCAGGCGCTCATCTCCCGGGTACGGGCCCTGGAGACGGACCCGCCGGCGCACGGCAAGCAGCACGACGACGCGACGGCGGTGCTGGTCGAGTTCTGAGCCCCGTCAGGTGGCACGGACGGGCGGCGGGCCGGTCAGCCGGACTGGGTCTCGTTCAACCGGTGCAGCAGGCGGGCCAGTTCGGCCACCTCCGCGGGGTCCCACGCGGTCATCTGCCGCAGGTAGAGCTCGCGGCGGGCGGTGCGCACCCGGCGGAATCGGTCGCGCCCCTCGGCGGTGAGCCGCATCAGGTACGCCCGCCCGTCGGCCGGATCGGGCTCGCGCGCCACCAGGCCCAGGTCCTCCAGGGCCCGCAACTGCCGGCTCATGGTGGCCTTGCCGACCCCGAAGTACGCCGCCAGGTCGGTGGCCCGCTCCGGTTCGGCCTCCTCCAGCCGCACCAGCAGCCCGTAGGCGGCCGCCTCCAGGTCGGGGTGCACGGCCCGGGCGAGGTCGCCCGAGGCGGCCCGCGCACGGCGGAAGAGGACGGTCAGTTCGCGCTCCAGGGCGTGGCTCGCGCCCTCCTCGGGCACGCCCCCGGATCCGCCCGGCGCACCCGTACCACCGGGCTCGGGAGCGACACGGTTCGCATGGGTCACAGGTGCCCCGCTTTCAACGGCTGAAAGTTTTCTTCACACATGCCGGGTTTCCGCAGCACGTCAAGTATTTCGCAGGCGTAGACCAACGGCGGTTCCGGGCGCTCTTCCTTGGGCGCGCCGCCGACCCGTACCGTCATTTCTGTCATGACCACCACAAGGTTGTGACGTACCCCCACCGCCCCCCACCCCGCCCCTCATGGAGGCACGCATGTCGCACGTCGTGCACGGCGCAGGCTCGGCCAGGACCCGGTTCGCGGTCCTCGCCGGCCTCGTCGTCACCCTCCTCGCCCTGGCGTTCACCGCCCCCGGCGCGGCCCACGCCGCGCAGCAGGCCGCCACGGCCAAGAACCACGTCTCCCACCCGCAGCTGGACTGGATGGGCTCCACCGTCAAGGCGCACGAGGGCTCCTCGAAGGTCACCCCGGGCACGGTCAGCCCGATGGCGACCCAGACCGCCGGCATGGACGTCTCGGGCTACCAGGGCAACGTGGACTGGAACTCGGCCTGGAACAACGGCGGCCGGTTCGTCTACATCAAGGCCACCGAGAGCACCACGTACACCAACCCGTACTTCGCCCAGCAGTACAACGGGTCGTACAACGTCGGGATGATCCGCGGCTCGTACCACTTCGCCACCCCGGACACCTCCGGCGGTGCCACGCAGGCGGACTACTTCATCGCCCACGGCGGCGGATGGTCGGCGGACGGCAAGACGCTGCCGGGCGCCCTCGACATCGAGTACAACCCCTACGGCGCGACCTGCTACGGCCTGAGCCAGGCCTCCATGGTGAGCTGGATCCACGCGTTCGCCAACGAGTACGCCGCGCGTGAGGGCGTCTACCCGGTGATCTACTCCACCCTCGACTGGTGGAGCACCTGCACCGGCAACAACGGCGGGTTCGCCACCACCAGCCCGTTCTGGATCGCCCGCTACAGCAGCAGCGCGGGCACCCTGCCGGCCGGCTACGGCTACTACACCTTCTGGCAGTTCGCCGACGCCGGCACCTTCCCCGGCGACCAGGACTACTTCAACGGCGACTACAGCCGCCTGCAGGCCCTCGCCCTGGGCTGACCGGCTCCCCCGGCGCGTGCGCCGGACCCGGTGAACGCGCGGTGCCTCCCCCGGACCCTGCCCGGGGGAGGCACCGCGCGGCGCCGTACGCGCCCGCCCCGACCGCGCCGCGGCTCAGGCGGCGGCCGGCACCGGACGCGCGGGCGCGTCCGCCGGCTCCAGGGCCAGCTTCAGCACCTGCCGCACGTCGCTGACCGGGTGCACCTCCAGCGCGTCGAGGATCTCGGCGGGCACGTCGTCGAGGTCCGCCTCGTTGCGCTTGGGGATCACCACCGTGGTGATCCCGGCCCGGTGCGCGGCCAGCAGCTTCTGCTTGACGCCGCCGATCGGCAGCACCCGCCCGGTCAGGGACACCTCGCCGGTCATCGCCACGTCCTCGCGCACCCGCTGCCCCGACAGCAGCGACGCCAGCGCCGTGGTCATCGTGACGCCCGCGCTCGGGCCGTCCTTGGGCACCGCGCCCGCCGGCACGTGCAGGTGCACGCCGCGCTCCTTCAGGTCGCCCACCGGCAGCTCCAGTTCGGCGCCGTGCGAGCGCAGGAAGGACAGCGCGATCCGGGCCGACTCCTTCATGACGTCGCCCAGCTGACCGGTCAGCTGGAGCCCCGAGCCGCCGCTCTCCGGGTCGGCCAGCGACGCCTCGATGTAGAGCACGTCACCGCCCGCGCCGGTCACCGCGAGGCCGGTGGCCACGCCCGGCACCGCCGTGCGCCGCTCCCGCGGGTCCTGCGCCGACTCCGGCACGTGGTGCGGTCGGCCGATCAGCGCGCGCAGGTCCGCGGGGCCGATCGCCGTCGGCAGCTCCTGGTCGCCCAGTTCGTGCCGCGCGGCCACCTTCCGCAGGATGCGGGCGAGGGTCCGCTCCAGGGTGCGCACGCCCGCCTCGCGGGTGTACTCCCCGGCCAGCCGGCGCAGCGCGTCCTCGTCCAGGCTCACCTCGTCGGTGGCCAGGCCGGCCCGCTCCAGCTGGCGCGGCAGCAGGTGGTCGCGGGCGATGACGACCTTCTCGTCCTCGGTGTAGCCGTCCAGCCGGACCAGCTCCATCCGGTCCAGCAGCGGCTCCGGGATGGCCTCCAGCACGTTCGCCGTGGCCAGGAAGACCACGTCGGACAGGTCGAGCTCGACCTCCAGGTAGTGGTCGCGGAAGGTGTGGTTCTGCGCCGGGTCGAGGACCTCCAGCAGCGCGGCCGCCGGATCGCCCCGGTAGTCCGAGCCGACCTTGTCGATCTCGTCGAGCAGCACCACCGGGTTCATCGACCCGGCCTCCTTGATCGCCCGGACGATCCGCCCGGGCAGCGCGCCGACGTACGTACGGCGGTGGCCGCGGATCTCCGCCTCGTCGCGGACGCCGCCGAGGGCGACCCGGACGAACTTCCGGCCCATCGCGCGGGCCACGCTTTCACCGAGCGAGGTCTTCCCCACGCCGGGCGGGCCGACCAGCGCCAGCACCGCGCCCCCGCGGCGGCCGCCGACGACGCCCAGCCCGCGCTCGGAGCGGCGCTTGCGCACCGCGAGGTACTCGGTGATGCGCTCCTTGACGTCCTCCAGGCCGGAGTGGTCCGCGTCCAGCACCGCGCGGGCGCCGGCCACGTCGTACGTGTCCTCCGTGGTGGTGCTCCACGGCAGCTCCAGCACGGTGTCCAGCCAGGTGCGGATCCAGCTGCCCTCGGGGGAGGCGTCGGAGGAGCGCTCCAGCTTGTCGACCTCCTTCAGGGCTGCCTCGCGGACCTTCTCCGGCAGGTCGGCGGCCTCCACCCGGGCGCGGTAGTCCTCGCCCTCGGTGTCCGGGTCGCCCTTGAGCTCGGCCAGCTCCTTGCGGACGGCCTCCAGCTGCTGGCGCAGCAGGAACTCCCGCTGCTGCTTCTCCATGCCCTCCTGGACGTCCTTGCGGATCGTCTCGGCGACGTCCTGCTCGGCCAGGTGGTCGCGCAGCCGCCGCACGGCCAGCCGGAGCCGGGCCACCGGGTCGGTGGTCTCCAGCAGTTCGATCCGCTGGTCGAGGGTGAGGAACGGGGAATAGCCGGAGTTGTCGGCGAGCTGACCCACGTCGTCGATCTGCTCCACCCGGTCCACGACCTGCCAGGCGCCGCGCTTGCGGAGCCAGCTGGTGGCCAGGGCCTTGTACTCGCGGATCAGCTCGGCGACGGTGCCCGGCGGTTCGGTGGCCGCGGGCTCCTCGACGAGGGTGCCCTCGACCCACAGGGCGGCTCCCGGGCCGGTGGTGCCCGCGCCGATCCGCACGCGGGAGCGGCCGCGGATGACGGCGCCCGGGTCGCCGTCGGAGAGGCGGCCGACCTGCTCGACGGTGCCGAGGGTGCCGGTGCCGGCGTACTTGCCGTCCACGCGCGGGACGAGCAGGACGCGGGGTTTGCCGGCGCCGCGGCCGGCGTGCGCGGCCTGTGCGGCCTCGACGGCGGCGCGGGCCTCGCCGTCGGTCAGGTCGAGCGGCACGACCATGCCGGGGAGGACGACTTCGCCGTCCAGGGGCAGTACGGGGAGGGTGAGGTTGGAACTCTGCGGCTCAGACGCCATGATCGCTCCCTAAGCAAGCAAGTTGAGTACACCCCACTCAATGTCGCCGACCCCCCAGGTGTTCCCACCCCCCTGTTCGCCCTCAGCGATCGCCCTCCCCGGGCCTCGGCCCGTCCCGCCCCCAAGGGGGCCGCCCCATCGCTCCGCGACCACCGGTCGGTGGCCTGCTGAGGGCGCGGTTCCGCCCCCAGAACTTCGCCTGGGAGGTACCCCCAGCGCCCCTGATGGGCGAACCACTCCCGCGAAGGCACCCCAGCATGAGGGGGCGAGCCCCGACCCTCGGCGCGGCCGCACAGGCGCACGAGGGCACCCCCCTCCAGGGGCGCGAGGAACTGCGCGAGCAACCCGCTACCGGCCGGTGGTCGCGGGGCGACAGAAACAGCCCCCTCGGGAGCGAGACGACCCGCTGGCCGCGCTGTGGCCGAGCGCGCAGTTCCCCGCGCCCCTGGATGGCTGACCTGCGCCCGCAAGGGCGCCCTCAGGGGCGCTGGGGGTACCTCCCCGCGCCCCTGACGGGTGGACGGCTTCCGCGAGGGGCGGGTTTTTTCGGGGGGCCGGCGGAGCTAATCCGCTCGGAGGAAGGCGGAGGTCGCCGCGCGGCCGAGGAGGCGGAGGCGGGTGGAGGGGGAGGCGAGGTGGCGGTCGGCCGCCTCCTGGACGCCGGCCCACTTGTTGTCGCCGTAGTCGTCGAGGACGACCACCGCACCGGGGGCGGCGATCTCCTCGACCCACTCGAGATCGGCGGCCACGCCCTCCGCGGAGTGGTCGCCGTCCACGACGATCACGCCGTACTTCCGGTCCGAGACCGCCGCCCGGACCTTCGGGTCGGAGGAGAACCCCTGCTCGACGCGGGCGAGTTCACCGGCCCGCCCGCCGAGCGCGAGGTTCGCCCGGACCACGTCCAGCCGCACCGGCGTACCCGTGGGGTCCAGTCCCTCCGGACCGCCGGGCTGGAGCTGGCTGCCGGCCAGCGGGTCGACGATGGTGAGCCGCGGCTCGACCCCGCCCCGGTGCATCATCCGCATCAGCGTGGCCGAGAACAGCCCGTACAGCGTGCCGATCTCCAGCACGTCCTCGTTGGGCGGGTCGAGCAGCGGGACGGCGGCGAGCTTGCCGCACACGTTCTGCGTGGAGCCGGCCAGCCGGCCGACCGCCAGCGACTCCAGGGCGATCACGTTGCGAAAGGCGACCGTCACGTTGCGCCGGACGACCTTCGGGTCCCGCCCGCTGACCGCGGCGATCTCGGCCACCAGCCGGTCGATCTGGGCCGGCGTGGGCAGCCGGGGGCCGCTGCGCCCGGTGTGGTCGAAGATCAGGCTGACCGCGTACTCCTGGCCGCGCAGCTTCGCCACCTCGCCGCGCAGGCTGTCGAGTTCCTCGCGCAGCCGCCCGACCGAGCCCCGCACGCGCCTGTCGACGCGCTTGTCGACGAGCACGGCGGCCGGCCGCAGCAGCCGCCTGGCCACCGGATTCCTGAGAATGGAAGGCATGCGCGGAACCTACGCCGCACCACCGCGCCCCGGGCCACCTCCGGGAACAGAACGCCAGAAGTCCTGATGTACGGAACATTAACCTCCAGTGGAGCCGAGACCGCCGGGCGGTCATGGCTTCCCCGGAGCCCCGCCAAGACGAGGTCATCACCGCCATGAGCGATCTTTACCCTTCCGCCGTGAACCCCTCGGCCCCGCCCGCCGCTTCGGCTTCCGCGGGCCACGGGGCCACCGGGGCTGCGCCGAACGAACCGGCCGCACCCGACGCACCGGTCGTGCTCGACCGCCGGGACGGCCCCTTCGGCGAGACGGTGCTGCGCCGGCACGGCGACCGGCTGGAGATCATCGCCAACGGCACCTTCCTGATGGACACCTCCGACGGCCGCTCCGAGCGCCTGCTGGTGGACGCGGCGCTGGCCGCGCTGCCGGCCGACCGGACCGCCCCCGCCGTCCTCATCGGCGGCCTGGGCGTGGGATTCTCGCTGGCCAGGGCGGTGGGCGAGGCGCGCTGGGCGGACATCGCGGTGGTCGAGCGGGAGGCCGCGGTCGTCGACTGGCACCGGCAGGGCCGTTTCGTCCCCCACTCCGGAAACGCCCTGGCAGACCCCCGGGTGCGGCTGGTCCAGGACGACCTGATGGCCCATCTGACGGGCACGGCCGACCGCTACGACGCCCTCTGCCTGGACATCGACAACGGCCCCGACTGGACAGTCACCGAGAACAACGGCAGTCTCTACAAGCCCAGCGGCCTCAGTGTCTGCCGGGAGCGGCTCACCTCGGGCGGAGTTCTCGCCGTGTGGTCGGCTCAGCCCTCGGCTGCTTTCGAGGCGGCACTACGGGGGGCGGGGTACGGGCAGGTCCGCACGGTGGAGGTCCCGGTCGCGCGCGGGGTACCCGACGTCGTGCACATAGCCGTCAAGGCGTGAAGGCGTCATAGTCAAGGCAGCGGCCCGCCCCGTACGCTGCCGGAGAATCGGACGACCATGTGGGGCGGAATGGACAGCACGCAGACGACGGGCGCGCAGCGCCGGGTGCTGGTGGTCGAGGACGACCAGACGATAGTGCAGGCGATCGCGGCCCGCCTCCAGGCGGAGGGGTTTCAGGTCCGGACCGCCGGCGACGGCCCTTCGGCGGTGGAGGCGGCCCACTCGTGGCGTCCGGACCTGCTGGTCCTGGACGTGATGCTGCCCGGTTACGACGGACTGGAGGTCTGCCGCCGGGTGCAGGCCGACCGTCCGGTGCCGGTGCTCATGCTCACGGCGCGCGACGACGAGACGGACATGCTGGTCGGCCTCGGCGTGGGCGCCGACGACTACATGACCAAGCCGTTCTCCATGCGGGAGCTGGCCGCCCGGGTGCACGTGCTGCTGCGCCGGGTGGAGCGGGCCGCGAGCGCCGCGCTGAGCACCCGGGGCGCCAGCATCCAACTCGGCGACCTGGAGATCGACCACGCCCAGCGGCGGGTCCGGGTGCGCGGCAGCGACGTGCACCTGACGCCGACCGAGTTCGAGCTGCTGGTCTGCCTGGCCCAGCAGCCCCGGGCGGTGCTCTCCCGCGAGCAGCTGCTGGCCGAGGTCTGGGACTGGGCCGACGCGTCCGGCACCCGGACCGTCGACAGCCACGTCAAGGCGCTGCGCCGCAAGATCGGCGCCGAGCGGATCCGCACCGTGCACGGCGTCGGCTACGCACTGGAGACCCCCGCGCCATGAGAGCTGCCCTGACCGGCCGCCGGGACCGGGACGGAGGGCGGCGCGAGCCCGGCTCGGACCGGGCACCGGGAGCGGTGCGGAGATGGCGGGGGCGGGTGTGGGTCGCATTGCGGCCCTGGGACCCCACCCGCTCCATCAAGGCGGCGCTCCAGGCGCTGGTGATCGCCTCCGTGATGATCACCACACTGCTGGTCACGGTGGCCATCCACTCGGCCACCGAGATCCGGGTCATCACCATCTTCTCGATCATCGCCTCGCTGCTGATCACCCAGATCGTCGCCACCAACCTGACCGCGCCGCTGCGCGAGATGACGGCGGTGGCCAAGAGCATGGCGGCCGGCGACTACACCCGCCGGGTGGCCCAGATGCGCCGGGACGAGGTCGGCGAGCTGGCCGAGACCTTCAACCGGATGGCCGCCGACCTGGCCGCCGCCGACCGGCACCGCAAGGAGCTGGTGGCGAACGTCTCGCACGAGCTGCGCACGCCCATCGCGGCGCTGCGCGCGGTGCTGGAGAACGTGGTGGACGGCGTGTCCGCCGCGGACCCCGAGACGATGCGCCTCGCCCTCCAGCAGACCGAGCGGCTGGGCAAGCTGGTCAGCCAGCTGCTGGACCTGTCCCGGCTGGACAGCGGGGCGGTGCGGCTGGACGCCAAGCGGTTCGAGGTGTGGCCCTACCTGTCGGCGGTGCTGAAGACCGCGAGCCTGGGCATGGGCGGCGCGTCCAGCGGCTCGCGCTCCCGGCCGCGCGCCGACGTCCACCTGCACCTGGACGTCTCCCCGCCCGAGCTGGTCGCCTACGCCGACGGGGAGCGGCTGCACCAGGTGGTGGCGAACCTGGTCGACAACGCGGTCAAGCACAGCCCGCCCGGCGGCCGGGTCACCGTGCGGGCCCGTCCGGGGCCGACGCCCGGCAGCCTGGACCTGGACGTGCGCGACGAGGGGCCGGGCATCCCCGAGGCGGACCGGGTCCGAGTCTTCGACCGCTTCCACCGCGGCTCGCGGCCGGGCGGCGACGGCGGCACCGGGCTGGGGCTGGCGATCGCCCGGTGGGCGGTGGATCTGCACGGCGGACGGATCGAGGTGGCCGAGTCCCCGCGCGGCTGCCGGATCCACGTCACCCTTCCGGGGGGTCCGGCGGCACGGTCGGTGCCGGCGTGAGGATCGGGGGGCGCCGAATGTCAGGATCGGGCCGGATCCGCCCGCGGGCTGCGCGCTCGCGATCAAGGCTGGATCCGGTCGGCAGGAACCGCTGGCATAGACCACTGGCCCGGAGAACCCACAAGAGGGATCTTTTTCCCGCCAGGAAGTGATCTGAAACCAGACTTCGGGTGTGACTTGCGCGACGACAGCACCGGGAAACTGCATCAGGGGGTCCGGAAGGCGTAGCCTGTATTCCCGCTGTCCAACCATCTTGTGAAGCGGAAGAGGGCGGTTGCCGCCGTGTCGCCACAGTCCCCCAATAGCCCCAGCGTCTCGACCGACCACGAAGCGCAGGGCGAGGGCCCTGCCGCGGGCTTCGGTCCGAACGAGTGGCTCGTCGATGAGATCTACCAGCAGTACCTCCAGGACCCGAACTCGGTGGACCGAGCCTGGTGGGACTTCTTCGCCGACTACAAGCCGGACGGCTCGGCCGCGCCGACCGCTCCCGCCGGCCAGGGCGGGGCCTCCGGCGCCGCCGCCCGCACCGTCGCGGACGCACCGGCGGCCGCCCCCCGTCCCCCGCAGACCAATTCCGGCCAGGTTGCGGCGGCCCCGACCCAGGCCGTACCCGCGGCTCCCGCGCCTGCCGCGCAGGCCCCCGCCGCTCCCGCGGCTCCGGTCGCGCCCAAGCCGGCCGCGGCCCCGCCGGCCCCGGCCGCCGCCAAGCCCGCCGCCGTCACGGAGCCCACCGCGGAGTTCGTGCAGCTGCGCGGCCCGGCCGCCGCCGTGGCGAAGAACATGAGCGCCTCGCTGGAGCTGCCCACCGCCACGTCGGTGCGTGCCATCCCGGTGAAGCTGCTGTTCGACAACCGGATCGTCATCAACAACCACCTCAAGCGCGCCCGCGGCGGCAAGGTCTCCTTCACGCACCTCATCGGCTACGCGATGGTCCGGGCGCTGAAGTCGATGCCGTCGATGAACTGGCACTACGCGCAGGTGGACGGCAAGCCCACCCTGGTCAAGCCCGAGCACATCAACCTCGGCCTGGCCATCGACCTGGTGAAGCCCAACGGCGACCGCCAGCTCGTCGTGGCCGCCATCAAGAAGGCCGAGGACCTCAACTTCTTCGAGTTCTGGCAGGCGTACGAGGACATCGTGCGCCGGGCCCGCTCGGGCAAGCTGACGATGGACGACTTCACCGGCGTCACCGCGTCGCTGACCAACCCCGGCGGCCTCGGCACCGTGCACTCCGTGCCCCGCCTGATGCCCGGCCAGTCGATGATCCTCGGCGTCGGCTCCATGGACTACCCGGCCGAGTTCCAGGGCACCTCGCAGGACACCCTGAACAAGCTGGGCATCTCCAAGGTCATGACGCTGACCAGCACCTACGACCACCGGGTGATCCAGGGTGCCGCCTCCGGCGAGTTCCTGCGGATCATGAACCAGCTGCTGCTGGGCGAGAACGACTTCTTCGACGACATCTTCGCCGCGCTGCGCATCCCGTACGAGCCGGTCCGGTGGCGCACCGACATCGACACCGCGCACGACGACGACGTCACGAAGGCCGCCCGGGTCTTCGAGCTGATCCACTCCTACCGGGTGCGCGGCCACGTCATGGCCGACACCGACCCGCTGGAGTACCGCCAGCGCAAGCACCCCGACCTGGACGTGCTGGAGCACGGGCTGACCCTGTGGGACCTGGAGCGCGAGTTCGCGGTCGGCGGCTTCGCGGGCAAGTCCCTGATGAAGCTGCGCGACATCCTCGGCGTGCTGCGCGACTCGTACTGCCGGACCGTCGGCGTCGAGTACATGCACATCCAGGACCCCAAGCAGCGCAAGTGGATCCAGGACCGGATCGAGCGCCCGCACGCCAAGCCCGAGCGCGAGGAGCAGCTGCGCGTCCTGCGCCGGCTGAACGCGGCCGAGGCGTTCGAGACCTTCCTGCAGACCAAGTACGTCGGCCAGAAGCGCTTCTCACTGGAGGGCGGCGAGTCCGTCATCCCGCTGCTGGACGCGGTGATCGACGCGGCGGCCGAGTCCCGGCTGGACGAGGTCATCATCGGCATGGCCCACCGCGGCCGCCTCAACGTGCTCGCGAACATCGTCGGCAAGTCGTACGCGCAGATCTTCCGCGAGTTCGAGGGCAACCTCGACCCGAAGTCGATGCACGGCTCCGGCGACGTGAAGTACCACCTGGGCGCCGAGGGCACCTTCACCGGCCTGGACGGCGAGCAGATCAACGTCTCGCTGGCCGCCAACCCCTCGCACCTGGAGACCGTCGACCCGGTCATCGAGGGCATCGCCCGCGCCAAGCAGGACATCATCAACAAGGCCGGCACGGACTTCACCGTGCTGCCGGTGGCGCTGCACGGCGACGCGGCCTTCGCCGGCCAGGGCGTGGTGGCCGAGACGCTCAACATGTCGCAGCTGCGCGGCTACCGCACCGGCGGCACCGTGCACGTGGTCATCAACAACCAGGTCGGCTTCACCGCTCCCCCGGAGTCGGCCCGCTCCTCGATGTACTGCACCGACGTGGCCCGGATGATCGAGGCGCCGATCTTCCACGTCAACGGCGACGACCCGGAGGCCGTGGTCCGCGTCGGACGGCTGGCGTTCGAGTTCCGGCAGGCGTTCAACAAGGACGTCGTGATCGACCTGATCTGCTACCGGCGCCGCGGCCACAACGAGTCGGACAACCCGGCCTTCACCCAGCCGCTGATGTACGACCTGATCGACAAGAAGCGCTCGGTGCGCAAGCTCTACACCGAGTCGCTGATCGGCCGGGGCGACATCACCCTGGAAGAGGCCGAGCAGGCGCTGCAGGACTACCAGAGCCAGCTGGAGAAGGTCTTCACCGAGGTCCGCGAGGTGGCGGCCGCGCCGGTCGCCGAGCAGGCCGCGGAGAGCCAGCCGCAGTTCCCGGTCGCGGTGCCGACCGCGGTGTCCACCGAGGTGGTCAAGCGGATCGCGGCCTCGCAGGTCAACATCCCCGAGCACGTCACCGTGCACCCCCGGCTGCTGCCGCAGCTCCAGCGCCGCGCGGCCATGGTCGAGGACGGCACCATCGACTGGGGCATGGGCGAGACGCTGGCGATCGGCTCGCTGCTGCTGGAGGGCACCCCGGTCCGGCTGGCCGGCCAGGACTCGCGCCGCGGCACCTTCGGCCAGCGGCACGCGGTGCTCATCGACCGGGTGACCGGCGAGGACTACACCCCGCTGCTCTACCTGTCGGAGGACCAGGCCCGCTACAACGTCTACGACTCGCTGCTGAGCGAGTACGCGGCGATGGGCTTCGAGTACGGCTACTCGCTGGCCCGGCCGGACGCGCTGGTGATGTGGGAGGCCCAGTTCGGCGACTTCGCCAACGGCGCCTCGTCGATCATCGACGAGTACATCTCGGCCGCCGAGCAGAAGTGGGGCCAGACCTCCGGCGTCGTCCTGCTGCTGCCGCACGGCTACGAGGGCCAGGGCCCGGACCACTCCTCGGCCCGGATCGAGCGCTTCCTCCAGCTGTGCGCGCAGAACAACATGACGGTCGCCAACCCGACCACCCCGGCGAACTACTTCCACCTGCTGCGCTGGCAGGTGCACAACCCGCACCACAAGCCGCTGATCGTCTTCACCCCGAAGTCGATGCTCCGGCTGAAGGCGGCGGCGTCGAAGGCCGAGGACTTCGTCTCGGGCGAGTTCCAGCCGGTCGTGGGCGACACCACGGTGGAGCCGGAGGCGGTCCGCAAGGTCGTCTTCTGCTCCGGCAAGGTCTACTACGACCTGGCGGCCGAGCGGGAGCGGCGCGGGGTCACCGACGTCGCGTTCCTCCGCATCGAGCGGCTCTACCCGCTGCCGGCGCTGGAGATCCAGGCGGCCCTGGCCCCCTTCACCAAGGCCCAGAAGTACGTCTGGGCCCAGGAGGAGCCGGCCAACCAGGGTGCGTGGCCGTTCATCGCGCTGAACCTGATCGAGCACCTCGACCTGGTGCTGGGCGCGGCGCCCGACAACGCGGACCGGCTGCGCCGGGTGTCCCGCCCGGCCTCCTCCTCCCCGGCGGTCGGCTCGGCGAAGCGGCACCAGGAGCAGCTCCAGCAGCTGGTCGACGAGGTCTTCGAGATCTGACCCGACCGGGCAGGCCGGACGGCCTGGACCGAGCGAACGGCCGGTGGCCCCGTACCCGAGCGGTACGGGGCCACCGGCCGTTTCTCATGCGCCTGCCGTGCCTCTGCCGCGGTCCCGGCGGGCGCCCGCTACGCGCTGAAGGGCTCGAAGTCCCAGTAGGGGCGGGTGCGGGAGCGGGCGGAGACGGTGTGGGGGTGCTGGGGGCCCAGGGTGCGGGCGAGGGCGGCCAGCGCCTCCTCCTCGATCTTGTCGGCCTCCTGGCGGCGGCGCAGGTTGCGCAGGTCCGTGGCCAGGGCGACGCGGCAGGACAGGGTGAGGGGGTGCTCGGCGCCGTAGCGGGCGGCGGCCCGGTCGCCGGTGAGGCGGCTGAGGTCGGCGGCGCTCTCCGGATCGCCGCCGAAGTTCCGCGCGGCGGCGGCGTTCAGGGCGCAGCCCAGCGTCCAGTAGTGGTCGCTGCCCACCGCCCGGGTCATCCGGTCCAGCGCCTCCTCGACCTCGATCTGGGCCTGCTGCCGCTCGCCCGCGGCGCGCAGGACCAGGCCGTGGTTGCCGAGGGCGCCGGCGGTGTAGGGGTGGTGCTCGGTCAGCCGCTCCCGGTAGGCGGTCAGGGCCAGTTCGCCCAGCTCGCGGGCGCGGTCGAGGTCGCCGTGCTCGCGTTCGAAGCAGGACAGCGTCAGGGTCACCCGCACGGTGAGCGGGTCCATGTCGCCGCGCACCCGCTGGCAGCGCTCCAGCAGCGCGGCCAGGATGCCGGCCGCGCGGGCCCGGTCGCCGCCGCGGTAGTAGCACTGTGCGAGGTTGTGCTCGGCCCGCAGGGTCTGGGGGTTGTCGACGCCCAGCACCGTGCGGTGCACCTCGGAGTTGCGCTCCTGCACCGAGATGGCCTGGTCGTACTGTCCGAGCATCCGCAGGTCGTGGGCGTAGGAGTTCTCCGAGGACAGCGTCCAGTTGTTTCGGTCGCGCAGCAGCTCCCGGCGCAGCTCCATGGTGTCGCGGTCGAGGTCGAGCGCGTCCTGGAACCGGCCGAGCAGGCGGTAGGTCAGCGCCACGTTGTTCTGCGCCATGAGGGTCGTGGCGTCCCGCTCGCCGAGCAGTTCGACGTAGGCGTCGCGGACGGCCTCCGAGAGCGCGAGCGTCTCGTCGTAGCGGCCCAGGTTGCGCAGGTCCGAGGCGAGGTTGGCGGCGGCACGCAGGGTGAGCAGGTGCCGGGGGCCGCGCTGGGCGCGCAGTTGCTCGTACGCCTCGCGGTCCATGCGCTCGGTGGTGGTGTAGTCGCCCATGGCCCGCAGCGCGTTGGCCTGGCTGTGCACGAGGTCCCACAGCCGGGGGTGGCCGGCCTCCAGCAGGTGCGGCCAGTGCTGGGAGGTGACGTCGCCGATCCGCAGGGCGGTGGTGTACTCGCCGGACAGGTACAGGTAGCGCAGGCAGTTGAGCACCATCGACTGGATGTCGGGGTTGGTGCTCTCCAGGGCGCCGGACGCCTCCAGGTGGGGCACGATCTCGGCATAGCGCGGCCACAGCCGGGTGTCGGTGGGGCGGCCCGGGTCGGCGCTGGCGAGCATCTGGCGCACCACCCGGGAGTACGTCATCTGCTCCTCGGCGAGCATGTCGCTGCGGACGGCCTGGTAGACCAGCCGGTGCATCTGGACGACGTCGGTGCTGCCGGGCGACTCGTCGGCGCCGACCTCCTGCGGGTCGGACTGGATGACCGACCACTGGGCGAGCTTGCTGATCGCCGAGTTCCACAGCAGCGGGTCCTCGATGAGACCGACCAGCTGCTCGGGCACCTCGCGCATCGGCAGGTCGCGCAGCAGGCGGACCGGGATGGGGCCGGGGGCGAAGAAGACGCACAGCCGCAGCAGGTCGACCGCTTCCGGCTTGTCCTCGCGCAGCCGGTTCAGCAGTATCGAGAACGCCGTGTAGTACGTCATCTGGAAGTCGGCGGCGACCTTCAGGCCCGGCTCCACGTCGGCGCCCTGCCGCAGCAGGTCGAGGTAGTCGTCCACGGGCATGTTCGAGTCGTTGAGCGCGCCCGCGTTCTGGTCCAGGGCCAGGGCGAGGTCGCCCAGAGCCTCGGCGAGGCGGTTGGCGCCCTCGTCGTCGATCCGCGGGGCGCGGCGGCGCACGAACGCGACGGACTCGGTCCGGTCGTAGACGGGGACCTCGATCAGGGCGCTGTTGTGCTCGCCCCACTCGCGGTTCTGCGAGGTGATCAGCACGTGCCCGGGGCCGCTGGGCACCAGGTCGTGGATGTCCTCGGGCTGGTCGGCGCCGTCGAGCACCACCAGCCAGCGGAAGTAGGGGTCGCCGCGGCGCAGCGCGTCGCGCACCGCGCGCAGCCGCTCGCCGTACTCACGGCCCGTCACCAGGCCGAGCGCCGGGGCGAGTCCGGCCAGCTTCTCGCGCAGCGTGCCGCGCTCGCTGGCCCGCACCCACCACACCACGTCGTACTCCGGGGCGAACCGGTAGACGTACTCGGTGGCGATGTGGGTCTTGCCGACGCCGGACAGGCCGTGCAGCGCGGCGACGGCGGCGCCCGGCTCGGCCTGCTGGAGCACCTGGTGGAGGGAGCTGAGCAGGTCCTCCCGGCCGGTGAAGCGGGTGTTGCGGCGCGGCACCCCGCCCCAGACGGCCGGCGGCTCCAGCGGGAAGCGCGGGCCCCCGCCGCCGAGGGTGTCGCCTGCGGCGGAGCGGGGAGGGATGATGCCGAGCCGGCCGAGCAGCCGGCGCTCGGCCTCACCGGCGCCCAGCCCCCACAGGTCGGCTGCGCCGAGCACCGCGACGGCGGTCGGCAGGGCGGCGGAGGTGACGGACACGGCGGCGAACCGGTCGCTGTGGGCGGGCACCACGGAGCGCAATGCCTCGTTCCACTCCTGGTGGTTGCGCGGTCCCAGCCGGAAGTACCACTCGCTCAGCACGATGAGCACCGGGCCCTCGGCCAGCAGCAGGTCGCGCAGCCCCTGCTCGATGTTGGTCTCCGGGGTGACGTCCCAGCGCTGGAGCACCACCCGGTGCCCGTGCTTCTCCAGTCTGCTGGCGATCCACGACGCCCAGGCACGGTTGTAGCCGGCGAAGCTGATCGTCACGGGCCCCAGGTCCGCTGGTGCGGTGTTCCGCGCTCCGGCCATGAGACGACTCCCTCAGTGTGCGCGCCCTGCCCCCGTAGGGCCGTGTCCAACAGGTGTTCCGAGCCCGAAACTACACTGGTTTAATCCCCTGCTGACGTACAGTCACGCTCTTTGTGGACAGTCCGTCGCATTCGGTCCGTCAGGCGGGCCGCAGGCGGTGCCGCCGCCACATCGCCCGGCTGGTGTCCACGTAGGACGCGGCCCGGGCCAGGTGGCCGGGCGGCGGGCGGTGCTGCTTGAGCCGGACGTGGTGCGCCGCCATGGCCTTGACCAGGGTCAGGCCGGAGGGGGTGAGCCGGCTGGAGCCGAGCAGTTGCGGCAGGGCGGCCTCCACCTGCTGGCGGCAGCGGCAGTGGTCGGCCCAGGCGCTCTCCCGGACCGACAGCGCGCCCGCGCCGAGCGCGACGCCCAAGTGGAAGTCGGCGAGCGCCAGATGGGCATAGGCACCCTGGAACAGGCCGTCGAAGGGGCGCGGGTCGGGCCGCCAGGGCGCCCAGTACCGCGGGTCGCCGTCCGCGGTGTGCAGCGCGGTCGCCTCCGCGAGGGTGAGCAGCTTGGCGTGCTGGAGTTCGTGCACCAGGGTCGCGGCGAGCTCCAGGCCGCCGCGGGGCGTGCTGCACAGCAGCGCGCCGAACGCCTCGTCGCGGGTGGCGCTGCACCTGATGGTGGCCGAACCGCCCAACGGGACGAGGCAGTTCAGCAGCGCGGCGACCTCGCGGGCCCGCACGCCGCCGCCGAGCGAGAGCCAGTGCTGGGCGTCGTGCCAGGCGGTCCGCCACAAGGCGTGCTGGGCGCCGTCCAGGGTGTCGACGGCCGTCAGCCCGTACGGGTTGGTGGTCCGCTCCTCGTCGCGGTACGGGTCCGCGTCGTCGACCAGCACGGACGGCCCGCCGGGGGCGGTCAGCAGGCGCAGCGGGTGCCAGCCGGGGGCGGCCGAGCGCCACACCCCGTCGGGGCCCCGGCGGATCTCCACCGCGGGCGGGCAGGAGCGCGGCCGCGGCTCGGGCAGGCGCAGCCGGAGCCGGCCGGGCTCGCCCTCCAGCGTGGCCCGCGGGATCCGCCCTGAGCTCTGCGGCGGCTCCCGGTCCGGTGACGGCCGGTAGGCGCCCAGCGTCGGGAGGGCGAACACCCCTTGGTACGAGGTGAGTTCGACGCGGAACCGGAGACCGGAGCGGGCGGCCGCGGCCGCGGCGAGGGCCGCGAGGTGCTCAAGACCGGCCGCGGGCGGCGGCCGGCGGTTCACCAGGGCGCGCAGGGTGCGTTCGGCCCAGACGCCGGTCATCGGGTAGTGCACGACCAGCCGGGCGGCGCCGGGGTCGGCCCGCTCGGCCCGTTCCAGCAACTCCCAGTGCCGCAGCGGCGGTTCGGCCCCGCCGGCGGGCAGCAGGCCGGGCGGCGCGGCGCGCACCTCGTCCAGCAGCGCCCGCAGGGTCAGCAGCCTGCGCCGCCGGTGCCGGCGGACCAGCTGCTCCAGGGCGGGTGCGGTGCTGCGGGTGGCCCCGACGGCCACCAGCAGGTCGTCCGGGAGGGGCGGGGCGGCGGGGCGGTTCACCGTGCGGCCACCGGTCCGGGTGCCGGGGCGGGTCCCGTCGCCTCCCCCGCCCGGTTGCCGGTGCCCGCGGCCTCGGCGAGGCGGGCGTGGACGTGCCGGATGAGGTGGGCGAGGTCGGCGCAGTAGACCGAGGGGTTCCGGAAGCCGTCCGGGGCGCGGTAGCGGTGGACGTAGTGTCCGCCGCCGCACACCCGCACCAGGGCGCACGCCCGGCAGGTGGCGCCGAGCGCGGCCAGGCCGGCCTGGCGGGCGGCGATGCCGGGGTGCGCCAGGGCGTCGTCGAAGCTGTCGCGGAAGACGTCGAGTCCGGTGGCGGCGGCGCCCTCGTAGGCGGACTTGAGGGAGTCGACCTGCTCGATGGAGCCGTCCGTCTCGACGACGACCGAGGTGAAGGGGTGCAGGCCGAGCCGTTCGCCGGCCGCGGGCACCCCGAGCAGCAGGGCGACGCACTCCTCGAACAGCCGCACCCGGGTGCGCCGCCGGTCCGCGTCCCACCAGCGGTCGAACACGGCGGTCAGCCAGCGGCCGTACGGCGCCGGGTCGCCCGGGGGCGCGGGCAGGCCGGGCGGCGGGCTGGTCCAGTTGCCGTGCGGCAGCAGCAGGTCGATCACCGGCGGGCGGAAGGCCAGCAGCGAGGCGTAGACCTCCACCGGGTCGTGGGCGAGGTCCACCACGCAGAGCACGCCCGCGTACGCCTCCGGCGCGGTCTCGGCCAGCAGGCGCAGCCCGGCGGCGGCCGCGGGCCACGACGGCCGCCCGGCGTGGTCGACCCGGGTCCGGTTGTGGCCGGCCAGCCCGCCGTCGAGGCTCACCCCGATCCGCAGCCCCGCGTCCCGCAGCGTCCGCAGCCGGTCGCGGGTGAGCAGCGTGGCGTTGGTCTGCACGCCGGCCCGCAGGTCGCACCCGCGCGGCAGGGCGGCCCGCACCACCGCCACGTCCTCCGCGAGCCGCCCGGCCGCCCGCAACAGCGGCTCCCCGCCGTGCAGGACCACCGCGACCTCCGCCAGCCCGTGGGCGGCGGCGTGCTCCCCGATCCGCTCGGCGGTCCGCCGCACCACCGCCCGCGACGGCACGGCCGGGCGCTCCCGCCAGCTCTGGTCGGGTCCGGCGTACACGTAGCAATAGCGGCAGGCGAGGTTGCACCGGCTGTGCGTCTTGAGGATGAACTGCCGGACGGGAAAGGGTGCGACGGGCGCGGGCGGCGCGGGAACGGCCGCCCCGGCACCCCTCGGCGCGGGCGGTACGGGAAGGGGCTCTCCCGCAGCCCACGGCCCGGCGGGCACGGGTGGTGCGGGGGTCGGCGGGGCGGCGGGGGGCGGGGAGCTGACCCGGCGGCCCGGCGGACCGGACTCCGACGGCTGCTGACCCACGTACGGCTCCCTCCGGCCCGGCCCACCCCTCCGGCCCCACCGGTTTTCCCGCCGGGCCGCCCCCGGCAAACGCCCGGGCCCGGGTTTTGGCGAGACCGTGCCCGCACGCGGCCAAAAGACGGCCGGAGCGCGGACGTCCGCGCAAGTACGCCGGTCCGTGCGCCGGTCACATGGAACTGTCGTGGCCCCACAGCGATTCCGCGCCGGGCCGGGCGAGCCGCTCGCGCAGGTCGCTCACCAGCTCCGACAGCACCGGATGGTCGGCCGTGCGCAACGTCTCCAGGTCCATGGCGGGGACGTCGAGGCCGGGTCCGTCCTGCTCCGGCCGCCCGGTGGCGGCGTGTTCGGCCGGCTCGCCGCCGACTCCGTATGGTGCGCCGTGCGCCTTCCCGTCCATCGCGAGCCTCCGCTCCCCGGTCGTCCGGTCCTGCCGTTGGTGCGCGGTCCCCGGCCGGGCCGGCCGGGAACCGCCTGGTGTCATTCCGACCCGGTCAGCCGGGCCAGCCGCTCCGCCGTCGGCCGGGCCGACGCACCGCCCCCGTCGGGCAGTCGGCGCCAATCCGCCAGGGCGGCGCGGTACGCGTCGGCCGCCGCGCGCGGGCGGCGGGCCTCCTCGGAGACCTCTCCCCGCCAATGATGCGCCTGCGCGGACAGCCACACCATGGGCTCGGGGTCCGGTGCCGCGCGGGCCGCGGTCGCGGCGGACGCGGCGGCCCGGCGGAAGGCGTCGGCGGCCTGGTCCAACCGCTCGGGCCGCCGGGCGTGCGAGGGGACGAGCCGGTGGGCCTGCCCCAACTCGTACCAGATGAGCGCCACTTGGCTGGGATCCTCGGCGCCCTGGACGGCCAGCCCGAGCACGTGCTCGGCCTCGCGCAGGTCGACCGGGTCCTGTTCGGCCCGGTAGCGCAGCACCAGCGCGCGGCCGAGCATCAACAGCCGCCCGGGCAGCCGCGGATCGGACTCGGGCGTCTCCATCCGGCAGTCCCGCAGCACCAGCACCGCCCGGTTGACGAAGAGTTCGCCGCCCGGCAGCGCGGAGCGGTCCAGCAGCGCGGCGCCCCACTCGGCCACCAGGTCGCGGTACTCGGGCCGGTCGCGCGGGGTGAGCCGGCAGGCCTCGGCGAACCGCCCGGCCGCCGCCTCCAGTTCACCCGGCGGGCCGCCCTCGGCGTGCCGGGCGACCCGGATCCGCCCGGCCCGCACCAGGATCGAGGCGCGCACGAGCCGGTCCCGGGTCTGGCCGAGCGCCTGGTCGACCAGCCGCTGGGCCGCCGGCAGCCGTCCCCCGGTGAGGAGTTGGGCGTCCACCAGCGACAGCAGCGCGTCGATCAGGACCTCGGGCGCCGCCTCCTCCCGTTCCAGCGCGTCCACCCCGGAGGTGAACGAGCGGGCCGCCTGGTCGGCGAGCACCCGCTCGTGCTCCCGGCCGCGGGCGGCGCCGGCCAGCCGCAGCAGGGCGCGCCCGTGGGCGAGGTACAGGCCGCTGGGCCGCGGGCGGGTGGCCGGCCAGGAGTCGGCGAACGCCTCCAGCATGCCGACGGTCTCCTGGAGCAGCCCGGCGTCCGCGGTGATCGTCCACTGGTCCTCCAGGACCCGGACCCGTTCCAGGGTGGCCTCCAGCACGGTGTCCAGGTCCAGCCCGGAGGCGGCGCGCACCGCGGTGAACTCCCGGTCCGCGCGCCGCAGCAGCTCCAGCGCGCCCCGGTCGTCGCCGACGGCGGCCCGGTCCTCGGCGGCGGCCTGGAGCACCCGGGCCCGGACCGCCCGGGCGGGCACGGAGGTGTTCCCGGCGGCCGCGGCGTCGGCCGCTTCCTGGGCCTCGCTCAGCAGGTCCGTCCCGCCGCGCAGCCGCCACAGCCGCAGCAGCTGCTCGGCCAGCTCGCCCCACAGCTCCGGCTCGACCCAGCGGGGCCGCTCCTGGGCGACCGCCCGGCGCAGCAACTGCACGGCGTCCAGCAGGTTCTGCACCATCCCCTCGGCCTCGAAGCGGGCGGCCAGCTCGCGGGCGCGGCGCACTATCGTCGAGGGCGGCTGCTGGGGCGCGTGCGGGATCCGGGCGGCGTCCTCGGGCAGCGGCATGAAGCGTTCGAGCACCCGCGCCGCCACTTCCGCGAACGGCTGCGGGGACTCCGCCAGCACCCCGTCCTCGCCGCGCCCGCCGTCCCGGGCGGACTGCGCCGCCCGCGCGGCCTGCTGGACCGCGCTGCGCACGGCCGCGTCGGCGAACGGGTCGCCCGGCCCCTCGGTGAGCTGGGCGATCGCCAGCGCGGGGAAGTTGGGCCCGCTCTTGCCGAACCGCTGCTCCACGTACTCCGAGCAGTGCTTGAGCACGAGCAGCGCCTCGTCGCGGCCGAGCGGGGCCAGCAGTTCGGTGCGGACCCCGGGCGCGAAGTCGTACCAGCGGTGGTCCTCGCCGGGCTTGCGCACCACCAGCCCGCTGAGCAGCACCTCGGCCAGCTCCGCGGGGCCGGAGTCGGGCAGCATGGTGCGCTGCACGAGCTGGATGACCGGCAGGAACAGCGGGGCCGCGGAGAGGTGGACGGCGAGCTGGGCGGCGGCCGGCGAGGCGGCCGAGCGGAACCGGCCGACCAGGGTCGCCACCGGCACGGTGGTGCGGCGCGGCGGCACGTGCGTGGCCGGCTGGTCGGCGCGCACCCAGCCGACGGCGGCCGGCACCTCGCCCGCGCCCATCCCGCCCAGCAGCCGCGCCCACGCGCCGAGCGCCGGGGCGGTGGGCGGCAGCACCGGCACGGGCAGCGCCTCGGGTCCGTTCGCGGGCCCGGCGACCGCGCCGGCCGAGAAGCGCAGCGGCGCGGACAGCAGCATCCCCTCGGCGCGGTGCAGGACGCCGTAGGAGACGGGCAGCAGGGTGCGGCTCCACAGCCGGGCGGGCAGCGGCTGGAGGACGGCGACCGGGCCGTGCCGGGCCAGCCGGTGCAGCAGCCGGTGGGCGGCGCCGGACCGCCACAGCGGCCCCACGCAGTCGCTCACCAGCAGGGTGATCCGGCGCCCGGTGGGGTCGCTGAGCTGTTCGGCCGGGCGCATGGTGACGGGGTCGGGGTCGAAGCGGGTGCTGACGGCCGGCCCGCCCTCGGGGGTCTCGTGCAGGTAGCGGACCCGCACCTCGCGGAAGGCGCCGAGGCGTTCGAAGACACCGCCCAGCTCGCGGAGCATCCGCTCCCACACGAACATCGACGAGGAGGTGTCCATCAGCAGCTGCATGGCCGCGTCGCCGCGGGTGACCGGCCGGAAGACCGGCAGCACCAGTCCGCCCGCGCGGGCGGTGCGTTCGGCGGTGGCGAGTTCGTCGAGTTCCTCGCGCAGCGGCCGGGCGGGGCTGCGGTAGCGCTGCAACGGGCGTAACGCCGACTGGAGTTCGAGCAGCCTGGGGAGGGCGGCGGCCTCCGGGATGGCCACTCCGAGCCCGGCGGAGACGGGGGACGCGCCGGCCCGGCCGGGGGTGCCCTCGCCCGGGTAGAGGCTGATCACGCGGTCGTCCGGCCGGTCCGGGGGCGGGACCAGCCGGGTGCCCGCGCCGTCCGTGCCGTCGGGGCGGTGGGTGTGCGGGTAGTCGGCGACCTCCGGGCGGTCGCGGCGCCCGCCGCGGCCGGCCTGGGCGGCGGGTCCGGCGCCGCCGCTCGGCCGCGACCAGCGGGCCAGCCAGAGGGCGTCGGCGAGTTCGGTGTCGTCCGGCTCCAGCCCGGCTCCGCTCAGCGCGCCGACCACCCGGGCCAGCGGGTCGGCGGCCGGCCCGTCCGGGGGCGGCGCGGCGCCGCTGCCCGGCGGGCCCCCGCCGCCCGGGGGACCGCCCTCGAACGGTTCCCCGCCGGCCTGCGGCCTGGAGCTCATCTCCGCCATGGCCGCCTCACCTTGGCCGGTCGAGCCGCTGGATGAGCATGTCGGCCAGTCGGGAGCGGGAGGAGGGCGCGGCGTGGTGGGTGAGGTAGATCGCGTTCAACAGCTGGTCGGTGGCGAGCAGTTCGCTGCGCGACCGCTCCAGGAAGCGCTGCACCAGCTCGTCGCCGACGGCGGCGGCCTCGTCGCCGAGGTGCGCCCGGACCACGGTGGACAGCCGCTCGTGGTCGGGGCGGCCGAGCTCCAGGTGGATGCAGCGGCGCAGCAGGGGCGGCGGGAAGTCCCGCTCCCCGTTGCTGGTGAGGATCACGAACGGGAAGGCGCGGCAGCGGATCCGGCCCTCGCTCACGGTGACCTTGGCGCCGTCGTCGGTGAGCACGTCGACCTGCGGCTCGCGCTCGGCCAGCCGCTCCAGCTCGGGGATGCCGAACTCGCCCTCCTCCATGACGTTCAGCAGGTCGTTGGGCAGGTCGATGTCGCTCTTGTCGAGCTCGTCGATGAGCAGCACCCGCGGCTGGGCGGTGGGCAGCAGCGCGGTGCCCAGCGGGCCGAGCCGGATGTAGCTGCCGATGCCGCCGGGCGGGGCGGTGCCGGAGTTGGCCGCGATCTGGGTGTCCTGGAGGCGGGCGATGGCGTCGTAGCGGTAGAGGCCGTCCTGGAGGGCGGTGCGGCTGACGATCGGCCAGTGCAGCACCCGGCCCAGGCCCAGCTCGTAGGCGACCGCGTGCGCGAGGGTGGACTTGCCGGTGCCGGGACTGCCGGTCACCAGCAGCGGACGGCGCAGGTAGAGCGCCGCGTTGACCATCTCCAGCTCCTCGGGGCTGGGGCGGTGCATCTCGGCCATGTGCCGGTAGGCGCCGAGCCGGCGGGCGGAGGAGCTGTCCGGGCCGGGCGCGCGCTCGACCAGCGGCCCGCCGTCGAAGTCCCGCCAGGGCGGCGGCTCGGGCAGACCCTCCACGCCGTCGTGGGGTTCGCCGGTGCCGCGGTAGATGAGCCACTCTCCGGACGGACCTGCTTCGGTCATGCCGCTCACCTCGATACCCCTTTCGCTCCTGCGTCGCGCGTGTCGTTCATGGCGTCTCCAGCAGCTCGTCGGTGCCCGGGAGGGGCCGGGTCGGGTCGTCGTAGAGCAGCGTGAGGCCGGTCGACCAGTACGCCTCGGGCACGCCGTCGGCCACGGCGGCCCGCAGGTCGGCCACGGCCGCGGGCAGCCCGCCGGCCGTGCCCGCGATCCGTACGGTGTGCTGGGTGCCGCGGTGGAAGTCGGCGCAGACCCGGTCGTCGGCGACCTGGTCGCGGCGCCAGAGCGCGACGGCGTACCCGCAGCGGACCAGGCGGTGCAGCGCCTCGGGCGCGCCTGGGCCGCTGCGGCACAGCACGGGGAGCAGGTCGCGCGGCCGGGTCCGCAGGTCGGCCTCCTCGGGGACGTCCGCGCGGGCGGTCTCGTCGCAGTCGAGCACCTCGGTGACGGGACGGCGCCGGTGCAGGGTGCGCCAGCGCTCCTGGCGCTCGCGGGCCACCGCCTCGTCCTCGTCCGGCGGCGGGTCGGTGCGGCGCACCACCATCGGGCGGGCGGCGCCCAGCGCGGGGCCGGTCGGGTCGAGCCGCCAGGCGTCGGCGGCGAAGGCCACCAGGGCGCCGGGGACGGCGAGTTGGAGGGCGGCGAGGTGGTCCGGCTCGTCGCAGCGGCGGAACGCCTCGGCCAGCGGGGCGGCCAGCCGGGCCGGCAGGTCGGCGAACGCGGTGCCGCGGAAGTCCTCCTGCACGCAGTCCACTTCGCCGTTCTCGGGGGCCACGGTGACCCGCCAGTCGTAGTGGCCCGGTTCCCAGCCGCGCGGGATGATCTCCAACTGGGCCTCGCTGCGGGCCCGCAGGGCGGGGTCGCGGACCGGCTCCCGGGTGCCGCGGGCCCGCAGCCGGGCGGTGCGCTCGCCGGCGAGGTTGCTGCGGAAGATCCGGGCCAGCCCCTGCGCGCCCGCGGTGTGCTCCGCCCACGCCCACAGCGCCTCCTCCGCCGACTCCTCGGCGGGCACGGACCGTTCGGCGGTGGCGGCGAGCACGGCGTAGCGCAGCACGGCCTCCAGCTCCGAGCCGCGGCGCAGGTCGTAGAGCAGCCCGAGGCCGTCGCGCCAGGAGCGCGGGGCGAGCGGCAGGCCCTGCGGGCGGCCGCCGCGGACCTCGCCGACGATCTCCTCCAGGATCCGGGCGCCGGCCGGCGGCGGGAGCTGGGCGAGCCGGCCGAGCAGTTCGGTGCGCTGGCCGGGGGTCAGGGCGCGGCCGGCGGCGGCACCGATGTCGGTGTGCGCCTCGGTCCAGCCGTAGAACTCCTGGTCGCCCACGAAGCGGTGGCGGTCGGCGTGGTAGAGGTCATGAGCGGTCATCACCCGGTGGTAGAGGTCCCGAGCGGGGTCCGCGGCGGTGGGCAGGCCGCGTAACTGCTGGATGCTGACGGCCAGTCCGCCGTCCCGGTCCTGCCGGCGGGCGCGCAGCACGCCGATCACCTCGCCGCGCACCAGGTCGACGACCGGACCGCCGGACAGGCCCTGCGGCATCTCGTCGTCGTTGCTGAGCCGCAGCAGACCGCCCGTGCCGGTGCCGAGTTGGCCGCTGATCGCGCACTGCCCGCTGTAGGGCTCGATCCGGCCGCCCACCTTCAGCAGCCCGAAGTAGGCGACCTGGTTGGTGGTGTAGCCCTTGGCGCTGCGCTCGCTGAGCCAGACGCAGGGGTGGTCGGCCTCCTGGTCGAGCAGCCGGATCAGGGCGAGGTCGGGCGAGGCCCAGCGCGGGGAGCCCGTGCCGGCGGGCGTGTCGGGGGCCTGGGACGTGGCCCACTCGACCACGCCTTTGAGCATCCGGTCGCGGTAGCCGACGCACACCGACCTGCGTGGCGCGCCCACGATCGTCTCCTCCCCTTCGGCCTGCGCCACGTGGGCACAGGTGAGCACCCAGTTGGGGGCGACGAAGAAGCCGCTGCCCAGAAAAGGATTCCCGGGTCCGGTGCCGTGAATGCCTACCGTGGCCGCCGCGGCCAGCGGGACCAGGATCTCGGCCGGGTCCCCGAACTGCTCCGGTGCGCCCCCCGACGTCACCGTGCGCCCCTTGCGTGTGCCGTCGTCGCCGCCTTCCGCACGCCCACTGTCCCCCCTGCCCGCCGGGTCGCCCACGCGGTGGGGGGAAGGCTACCGCCTGCCCTCACCGGCGTCAGCCGCCTTCCCTGACACTGCCTATCCTTGCGGGTGTACGTCCCGCCCCGTCCTGGATTCCGTCCCCGTTCTGTAGCGTTTCGGCCCTTCCGGCTCCCTGCCCGTCCCCCGACCCTCCCACCCCTCTTCCGGAGCAGATCTTGTACTTCACCGACCGCGGCATCGAAGAGCTGGCCGACCGGCGCGGCGAGGAGGAGGTGAGCCTGGAATGGCTCGCCGATCGGCTGCGCGAGTTCGTGGATCTCAACCCGGAGTTCGAGGTGCCCGTCGAGCGGCTGGCGACGTGGCTGGCGCGCCTTGACGACGAGGACGACGAGTAGTCCCGTCATCGCCACCGCACGGGGGCGCCCGCCGGGCAGCACACCCGGGCACTTCCGGCCCTCTTCGCGCCCTCCGTGTCGCGTCTGTATCGCGAATGCCCCTTGACTTCCCGCAGACGCGATATATCGTCTCTGGTGAAGACGCGATATGTTGCGTTGCGGCACGCCTGAGGAGGGCAACGATGAGCGGCATGGACCGGACGGTCTCCGCACCGGAGAGGTTCGTCTTCGACCAGCGTCTGACCACG
This sequence comes from uncultured Actinomycetota bacterium, assembly GCA_963756705.1. Taxonomy (GTDB): domain Bacteria; phylum Actinomycetota; class Actinomycetes; order Streptomycetales; family Streptomycetaceae; genus Actinacidiphila. The sequence continues at coordinate 146,397 of CAVWOS010000017.1, forward strand.
CTGAACGTGAGGATCGTCAACGGCACGGTCAACGTGGTCGGCATCGACGACGGACCCGCCCGGCTGGAGATCGCCGAGATCGACGGGCCCCCGCTGCAGGTGCAGCTGAGCGGCTCGACGCTCACCGTCACCTACGACGACCTGCCCTGGAAGCACCTGCTGAAGTGGCTGGACCGCAGGGGCTGGGACCGGCACGCGGTGATCTCCCTCGCCGTCCCTCAGCACACCCGCGTCGAGGTCGGCGTGGTCGGCGCCAGCGCGGTGATCTCCGGGATCACCGGCTCCACCAGCGTCCAGGGCGTGAGCGGCGACACCACGCTGGTCGGCCTGGCCGGGCCGGTGCGGGCCAACACGGTGAGCGGCAACGTGGAGGCCCAGTCGGTCTCCGGCGACCTGCTCTTCAAGACGGTCTCGGGCGACCTCACCGTCGTCGAGGGCAGCGGCTCGGAGGTCCGCGGGGACTCGGTGAGCGGCAGCATGGTGCTCGACCTCGACCCCTCCGCGGGCGCCGACGTCCGCCTCACCACGGTCTCCGGCGAGATCGCCATCCGCATCCCCGAGCCGGGCGACGCGCAGGTGGACGTCACCACCACCAGCGGCCACGTCTCCTGCGCCTTCGACGAGTTGCGGGTCAGCGGGCCGTGGGGGGCCAAGAAGATCACCGGCCGGATCGGCAGCGGCGCCGCACGGCTGAAGGCGTCCACCGTCTCGGGCGCGGTGGCGGTGCTGCGCAGGCCTCCTCTCGAGGAAACAGCGGAAACAGCGGACACCGCGAGTGCCGCGGGTGCCGCTGGCACCACGGGCACGTCCGGGTCCGCCGCCCCCGCCGCCTCCGCTGTCCCTTCGGAGGTTCCCGACTTCCGGAAGGAGAGCTGACATGTCCCCCGTCTTCGCGCACGGCCGGCTGCGGCTGTACCTGCTCAAGCTGCTCGACGAGTCCCCCCGGCACGGTTACGAGGTGATCCGGCTGCTGGAGGAGCGCTTCCAGGGCCTGTACGCGCCCTCGGCCGGCACCGTCTACCCGCGGCTGGCCAAGCTGGAGAAGGAGGGCCTGGTCACCCACTCCACCGAGGGCGGCCGCAAGGTCTACTCCCTCACCGGCGAGGGCCGGGCCGAACTGGCCTCCCGCGCCGACGAGATCGCCGGCCTGGAGGCCGAGATCCGCGACTCCGTCTCCTCGCTCGCCGCCGAGATCCGCGAGGACGTCCGCGGCGCGGCCGGCGATCTGCGCCGCGAGATGCGTGCCGCCGCCCAGCAGGCGCGCACCCGTCCCACCGAACAAGGCTCCTCCCAGGAGGAGTTCAAGCAGCGCTGGAAGGAACAGGCCAGGAAGGCCAAGGAGGAGAGCCGCCAGGCCAAGGAGGAGGCGCGCGACGCCCGCCGCCAGGCCAACGCCGCGCGCGAGGCGATGGACAGCGCGCGCGACGAGGTGGAACGCATCGCCCGGCAGGTGCAGGAGCAGGTGCAGACCTACGGCCGGGGCGGCGACTGGCAGTCCGGGCTGCGCGAGGGACTGGCCGAACTCACCCGCGAACTGGGCCGGTTCGGGCAGGACGGCCCCTTCGGCCGGCCCGACCACACGGGTCCGGCCGGAACACCGGGCGCGTCCGGCGCGCCGGGCCACCCGACCGCGCCGCCGCCCCCGCCTCCCCCGCCGCCCGGCGGCGAGGGCACGGACGCCCCGGCCTCGTGGTGGTCGTACATCACGACGCCCCCGCCGTACGCGAAGGACGACACCGCCTCCGGCGGTAAGGCCGCGGGCGAAGGGGCCGGCGGCTCCGGGGCGGACGCGGCCGGCGAGGAGCCCACCGCACCCTCGGCGGACCCCTTCCGCGACCTCGAACGCCTCCTGGACCGCTTCCGCGACGACGTCCGCGACGCCGCCCGCGACATGGGCGTCACCGACGCCCAACTGCGGGAGGCCCGCCGCCACCTGTCCGCCGCGGCCGCGCACATCGCGGCCTGCCTGCGCCGGCCTACCGCGTGAACACGACCTTGCCGAACACCTCGCCCGCGGCCATCCTGGCGAACCCCTCGCGGGCGCGGTCCAGCGGCAGCACGGAGTCGATCACCGGCCGCACCCCGGTGGTCGCGCAGAAGGCGAGCAGGTCCTCCAACTCGTCCTTGCCGCCCATGGTGGAGCCGACCACCTTGAGCTCCAGGAAGAAGATGCGGGTGAGTTCGGCGGCCGGCGGGTTGGGGCCGCTGGTGGCACCGGAGATCACCAACGTGCCGCCGGGCCGCAGCGACTTGATGGAGTGCGACCAGGTGGCGGCGCCGACCGTCTCGATCACCGCGTCGACCCGCTCCGGCAGCCGGGCACCGGGCTCGTACACCCCGTGGGCCCCCAACTCCTGGGCGCTCCTGCGCTTGGCGGCGTCCCGGCTGGTGGCGTAGACCCGCAGCCCGGCGGCCTTGGCGAGGACGATGGCGGCGGTGGCCACACCGCCGCCGGCGCCCTGGACGAGCACCGAATCGCCGGGCCGGACCCCGGCGTTGGTGAACAGCATCCGGTAGGCGGTCAGCCACGCCGTGGGCAGGCAGGCCGCCTCCTCGAAGGTCAGCTCCTTCGGCTTGGGCAGCACGTTCCAGGTCGGCACGGTGACCAGGTCGGCGAAGGCGCCCTGGTACCGCTCGGTGAGGATGGACCGCTTCTCCTTCGGCCCGACGCCGTGGCCGGTGGCCCCGACGACCGGGTAGACCACGACCTCGTTCCCGTCCTCGTCGATCCCGGCCGCGTCGCAGCCCAGGATCATCGGCAGGCTCTCCTCGCCGAGCCCGACACCCCGCAGCGACCACAGGTCGTGGTGGTTGAGCGAGGCGGCCCGGACCCGCACGGTGGTCCACCCCTCGCGGGGCTCCGGCTCCGGCCGCTCCCCCAACTCCAGCCCGTTGAGCGGCTCTTTGGCATCGATGCGCGCGGCGTATACGGCAAACATAGGCAGGACCCTAGGCCCCGCACCGCCCCGCCGGGAACCGCGCCACGGTGTGATCACGACGACGGCCCCGCGGGCGCCACCCGCGCGCGGTGCGCGGGCGACTCCCACGGGGCCGTCCGTGAAGCGGCCGGGGACCGGTTCAGCTCTGCTTGGTCTCCCAGAAGATCTTGTCGATCTCGGCGATCAGTTCGAGCGCCTTCTGGCCCGTCGCCGGGTCGTTGGACGCCTTGGCGGCGCTGAGCGCCTTCAGGGTGTCGTTGACCAACTGGTGCAGCTGCGGGTACTTCTCGAAGTGCGGGGCCTTGAAGTAGTCGCTCCACAGCACGGAGACGTGGTGCTTGGCCAGTTCGGCCCGCTGCTCCTTGATCAGCACCGCGCGGGTGCGGAAGTCAGCGTCCTCGTTGGCCTGGTACTTCTCCTGGACCGCCTTGACGGACTCGGCCTCGATGCGGGCCTGGGCCGGGTCGTACACGCCGCAGGGCAGGTCGCAGTGTGCGCTTACCTTCACCTTGGGCGCGAACAGGCGAGTGAACATGGCTGTCCTTCCTCGTGATCGTCTTACGGGTGCGACATTACTCCCTGGAGTAGGGCTTTTCTTCGTGGCCCAGGTGGCTTAGGACAAAAGTCTGGTGCCACTCTGGGAGAAGTAGCGATCCAGGAGGCGGAGGATGCGGGAGAAGGGGGCCAGGCCGTCGTGGCAACTGGTCGAGGTCACAGGGCCGTCCATGGCACCCACACTGCTGCACGGGGACTGGCTGCTGATCCAGAAGGTCAGCAGCGGCGCCGAGCTGGTGCGGGAGGGGGACGTGGTGGTGCTGCGGCACCCCCTCCAGCAGGACCTGCTGATCGTCAAGCGGGCCGTGCAGCGGCGCGCGGGCGGATGGTGGGTGGTCGGGGACAACGCGTTCGTGCACAACGACAGCCGGGAGTTCGGCCTGGTGCCGGACGACCTGGTGCTGGCCCGGGCCCGCGGGCGGTTCCGCCCGCCGCGTGAGCTTCAGCGCTCCGTGGCGGGGGTCGCCTCCTGGGTGGCCTCCTGCGTACGGCCGTTGCGCGCCGACCGCTCGCTCTCCAGGCGCTTGCGGGCCCGGTAGGCGGCCACGTTGGCCCGGGTGGCACAGCGGTCGGAGCAGTAGCGCCGCGACCGGTTGGTCGAGGTGTCCACGTAGGCGTTGCGGCACGGGGCCGCCTCGCAGATGCCGAGCCGGTCCACGCCCAGCGCGGTGAGCTGGACGGCCAGGCCCATGCACGCGCTGGCCGAGTAGGCGGCCGCCGCGTTCACCGCGTGGTCGGCCAGGTGCAGGTGCCAGTCGGGCCGGCCGGTCTCCTCGTTGACGGAATCGTGCCCGGAGATCTGCGGGCTGACCGGGAACTCCAGCATCAGCGCGTTGAGCAGGTCCACGGCACGGACGTCGTCGCCCTCGTCCGCCGCCTCGAAGATCCCGCGCAGCCGGGTGCGCACGGCGCGCAGCCGCGCCACGTCCGCGTCGACCAGCCGGGCGGAGAGCTGGGTGCTGGTACCGAACAGCTCCCGTACGGCCTCCACCGAGGTCAGCACGTCGGTGCCCCGCCGCGGCTCCTCGGTGTTGACCAGGCGCACGGCGTAGTCCGAGTAATAGGCCAGTTCCACTTGTGATCCTTACTCGTCACGGTCTAGGCTCGGTAATGCCCGAACTTGCTATCAGGGTATTACACATCGATCGGCCGTCAGGCCGTTACGACGGGAGGCACCGCCATGTCCGCGACCACGGAGCACACACCGGACGCCGGCGACGCGCGGTCCGGCACGGACTGGGCGGCGTGGCAGAGCAGCTGGGATCGCCAGCAGGAGTGGTACCTGCCCGACCGCGAGGACCGCTTTCGGGTGATGCTCGACATGGTCGAGGCCACGGTCGGCGACGCGCCCAGGGTGCTGGACCTCGCCTGCGGCACCGGAAGTATCACCGACCGGCTGCTGCGGAGGTTCCCGGCCGCCCGCAGCACCGGCGTCGACCTCGACCCGGCGCTGCTCGCCATCGCCCGCGGGTACTTCGCCGGCGAGGACCGCGCCGCGTTCGTCACCGCCGACCTGAAGTCCCCGCGGTGGCCCGCCGCGCTCCCGTACCCCGCGTACGACGCCGTGGTCACCGCCACCGCCCTGCACTGGCTGCCGAGCGACCGATTGCGGGTGCTCTTCGGGCAGTTGGCGGCGCTGGTGCGCCCGGGCGGGGTGTTCCTGAACGCCGACCACATGCCCGACCCGGCCACGCCGAGGATCAACGCGGCCGAACTCGCCCTGCGGCTGGTTCGGATGGAGCGGGCCCGGGCCGAGGGCGCGCTCGACTGGAGCGAGTGGTGGAAGGTGGCCGCCGCCGACCCGGTGCTCGCGGGGCCCACGGCGGAGCGCTTCCGGATCTACGGCGACCACGCCGATGGGGACACCCCGTCCGCGGACTGGTACGTCCGGGAGCTGCGGGCGGCCGGCTTCGCCGAGGCGCGCACCGTGTGGAGTTCGCCCGCCGACTCGATGGTGCTCGCGCTGAGGTGAGCGGGGTGACGCGGCCGGGGCCCGGGGGCTCGGCCGCGTCACGACGCCGTCGCCCCGCCCCGCCCCGCCCCGCCCCGCCCCGCCCCGAAATCACGTCACCCCGTGACCCCGCCTCCCCGTCAACCGCCCCGGCGGGTCACAGCACCTTGGACAAGAACGCCTTCGTCCGCTCGTGCCGCGGCTTGGCCAGCACGTCGCGCGGGTGGCCCGACTCCACGACCATCCCGTCGTCCATGAAGACCAGCGCGTCGCCCACCTCGCGGGCGAAGCCCATCTCGTGGGTGACCACGATCATGGTCATGCCGTCCTCGGCGAGCCCCCGCATCACGTCGAGCACCTCGCCCACGAGTTCGGGGTCGAGCGCCGAGGTGGGCTCGTCGAAGAGCATCAGCTTGGGCTCCATGGCCAGCGCCCGGGCGATGGCCACCCGCTGCTGCTGCCCGCCGGACAGCTGCGCCGGGTAGTTGTCGGTCTTGCCGGTCAGCCCCACCCGGTCCAGCAGCCGCTCGGCCCGCTCGCGGGCCACCGCTTTGGCCACCTTGCGGACCCGGACCGGCGCCTCCATGACGTTCTCCAGCGCCGTCATGTGCGGGAAGAGGTTGAAGCGCTGGAAGACCATGCCGATGTCGCGCCGCTTGGCGGCCACCTCACGGTCGCGCAGCTCGTACAGCCGGTCCCCGCGCTGCCGGTAGCCGACCAGCTCGCCGTCGACCCACAGCCGGCCGGCGCTGATCTGCTCCAGGTGGTTGACGCACCGCAGGAAGGTCGACTTGCCCGACCCGGACGGGCCGATCAGGCAGAAGACCTCGCGCGGGGCCACCTCCAGGTCGATCCCCTTGAGGATGTGCGCCGCCCCGAAGGACTTGTGCACCGCCTCGGCCCGCACCATGGGGCCCGAACCGCCGCCGGCGGTCGCGCTCGCACTGCTCATCTCAGGCCACCTTCGGTCGGCGCAGGGTGGACAGGTTGGCCCGGACCTTCTGCCACGGGGTCCGGGGCAGCGACCGCAGCGAGCCGCGGGCGTACCGGCGCTCCAGGTAGTACTGGCCGACGCTGAACACGCTGGTCAGCACCAGGTACCAGAGGGAGGCGACGAAGTACATCTCCATGACCGCGGTGGTCTCGTTGCCGATGTTCGAGGTGGCGCGCAGCAGTTCGGTGTACTGCACCACCGAGACCAGGGACGAGGTCTTGAGCATGTTGATGAACTCGTTGCCGGTCGGCGGGATGATCACCCGCATCGCCTGCGGCAGGACGATCCGGCGCATGGTCTGCGCCCCGGTCATGCCCAGCGCGTGCGACGCCTCGGTCTGTCCCTCGTCGACCGACTGGATGCCGGCCCGGACGATCTCCGCCATGTACGCGCCCTCGTTGAGGCCCAGGCCCAGCAGGGCGGCCACGAACGGGGTGATCACGGCGGTGGTGGTGTTCTTGTACAGCGGCATCAGGTTGATCACGGGGAAGATCAACGCGAGGTTGAACCACATCAGCAGCTGCACGTACACCGGCGTGCCGCGGAAGAACCAGATGTACAGCCAGGCGACCGAGCTGGTCACCGGGTTCCGCGACAGCCGCATCACCGCGAACAGCAGCCCCAGCACCAGGCCCATGGCCATGGAGCACACCGAGATGAGGATGGTGTGCCACACGCCCTGGAGCACGGTGTCGTCGAACAGCTTGTCCTGGACCGTGCCCCACAGGATGTTGCCCTGGGAGAAGGCGTAGCCGAGCCAGGCCAGCAGCGCCAGCACGACCACCGCGGCCACCCAGCGCCCGTAGTGACGCACCGGGACCGCGCGGATGGCCTCGTACGGCCGGGTGCCCGGCGGGGTGTCGTCCCCCGCCGGCTCCGGCTCCGTGTCGACGGCGGTCACCTCACTGGCCGCCGTTGATGCTGACCTGGGTGACGGCGCCGATGCCGGCGTTCCACTTCTGCAGCGCCTTGGCGTACGTGCCGTCGGCGATGATGGCCTCCATCGCCGCCTTCAGCGCGTCCCGCAGCTCGGTGTTGCTCTTGTCCAGCGCGATGCCGAAGGGGCCCGCGCCGGCCGGCGAGCCGGCGATCTCGAAGGCGCCGTTGGACTGCTGGGCGATGTACGCGGCCACCGGGGTGTCGTTGAGGTCGGCGACCGCGCCGCCGGCCTTGACCCGGGTCTGCGCCTCGGCGTCGGTGTCGAACGCCTCGATGGTCAGGCCCTTGGAACCGCAGGTCTTCTTCTGCTGCTTGAAGACGTCCTCGAAGGTCGTGCCGCGCTGCACCGCGACGGTCTTGCCGCACACGTCGTCCAGGCTCTTGACGCCCTTGGGGTTGCCCTTCTGGACCACCAGGGAGGAGCCGGACATGTAGTAGTCGACGAAGTCGACGCCCTTGCCGGTCTTCTTGCCCTTGTCGTCCAGGCCCTGCTGGCGGGCCTTGGTGTCGCTCATGGAGGACATCACGATGTCCTCGCGGCCGGTGTAGAGCGAGGTGATCAGGCCGTCGAACTGGCCGTTGGTGAACTCGAAGCGGACGCCGAGCTGCTTGGACAGGGCGTCGGCGATGTCCGGGTCCACCCCGACGATCTTGCCGTTCTGGGTCATCTCCATCGGCGCGTACGAGGCGTCCGTGCCGACCTTGATCACGCCCGCGTCCTGGTACTTCTTGGGCAGCTTGTCGAACAGCGGGGCCTTGGCCGGCTGTCCGGTGGACGGGGAGGCACTGGAGCTGCCGGAGGAGTCGTCCTTCTTGGTCTGGTCCCCGCAGCCGGCCAGCACGAGGGTGCCGGCCACCGCGAGGGCGGCGACCGCGGTGAGTCGGCTCAGGGGGGTGGAGCGCCGGGACGTGCCTGCGGTCATCGCTGTGTCCTCCAGATACGAGGGGTGCGTTCGGGCGGATCCCCCGTGGTCCCCGCGGTAGGGGAACACGTCTTCGGGCACCGCCACCCTGTGTGATCTGTGCATCTTGCCATCCGGACCGCCCCTGTCAGGGTGCCCGTTGTGTCAAAATCGGATAACGGGCGATCCCCGGGCTCCCCCTCAGGCCGGTACACCAGGGCCGGACCTTCGCGGAGCCACGCCGGGCAATTTGCGAGCGGCGCCGAGCACTCTCCTTCCGGTAGAACAGATCCTCATCCCCAGACCGGGGCCCACGGCGTGCGTGCGGCGCGCCAGGCGTGGTCCTACCGCCACGCCCACACGCACCGGGAGAACGGGCGCCGAGCGACCTCCTCCCGCCCGGGGGGAGCACCCACCCTCACCATCGACCAAGGGGTCACACAGTGGCAGCGGAGATCGTCAATCCCCTGACCGACACCGATACCGATACCGGCGAGGACGCCGACGTCATTCCCGTCGATCCGGTGTTCGCCCTGCACCGCGGCGGCAAGCTGGAAGTGGCCGCGACGGTGCCGTTGCGCGATGCCGCCGACCTGTCGCTCGCCTACACGCCCGGCGTCGCCGAGGTGTGCACGGCGATCGCCGAGCGGCCGGAACTGGTGCACGACTACACGTGGAAGTCGCAGGTCGTGGCGGTCGTCACGGACGGCACCGCCGTGCTCGGGCTGGGCGACATCGGGCCGGAGGCGTCGCTTCCGGTGATGGAGGGCAAAGCGATCCTGTTCAAGCAGTTCGGCGGGGTGGACGCCGTTCCCATCGCGCTGGCCTGCACGGACGTGGACGAGATCGTGGAGACCGTGGTCCGGATGGCGCCCTCCTTCGGCGGGGTGAATTTGGAGGACATCTCGGCGCCGCGCTGCTTCGAGATCGAGCGGCGGCTGAAGGACGAGCTGGACATCCCGGTCTTCCACGACGACCAGCACGGCACCGCCGTGGTGACGCTGGCCGCGCTGCGCAACGCGGCGAAGCTGACCGGGCGGTCGATCGGCGACCTGCGGACGGTCATCTCCGGCGCGGGCGCGGCGGGCGTCGCCATCGCCAAGATCCTGATGGAGGCGGGCATCGGGGACGTGGCCGTCACCGACCGCAAGGGCGTCGTGCACGCCGGGCGGGACGACCTCAACCCGGTGAAGCGGGAACTGACCGGCTGGACCAACAAGGCCGGGCTGAACGGCTCGCTGGAGGACGCGCTGGCCGGGGCGGACGTCTTCATCGGGGTCTCCGGGGGCACCGTGCCCGAGGCGGCCGTGGCCACCATGGCGGAGGGCTGCTTCATCTTCGCGATGGCCAACCCCACGCCGGAGATCCACCCCGACGTCGCCCACAAGTACGCGGCGGTCGTCGCGACCGGGCGCAGCGACTTCGCCAACCAGATCAACAACGTGCTCGCCTTCCCCGGCATCTTCGCCGGCGCGCTCCAGGTGCGGGCCTCCTCGATCACCGAGGGCATGAAGCTGGCCGCCGCGGAGGCCCTCGCCGACGTGATCGCCGGCGAGCTCGCCGCGGACCGGGTGATCCCGTCCCCGTTCGACCCCCGGGTCGCCCCGGCGGTCACCGCGGCCGTCGCCGCCGCCGCCCGTACCGAGGGCGTCGCCCGCCGCTGAGCCGGCTGTGCGGAGGAGCCCGTGGCACACCGCGGGCTCCCCCATTGGGGTGCCCGCCCCCACCGGGCCGCCCCGTGGGCGGAAAGGCCCCTCGCGGAGCCCCAACCCTCCCCGCGGGCACGGGTGTTCGAGCGCCGGGGTGGGCCGGCCAGCGGTGTTTCCGACGCGTGACGATGGCAAAAACTTTCAAGATTTGCCGCCGAACGGTTGCTTATTGCCATACTCCCTCGCCAGGCTGCGGCCGAGCAGTTTTCGCATTTTTGTCACCGCACGCACGACCGCAACGCGAGGAGCCCGATGCACCGCCCCCTCAGAACGACCAGCCGCCCACGGGGACTTGCGGCCGCCGCCGCGCTGTCCCTGCTGGCCGGCCTCTCGGTGACCGCCGTCACCGGCTCCGCCCACGCGGACGACCCGGCCACCACGCGGCAGGCCGAATTCACCGCCGCCGCCGCGGAGTTCGGCGTCCCGGCGCCCGTGCTCGAAGCCGTCTCCTTCTACGAGACGCAGTGGGAGGACCACGGCGGGCAGATCAACGCCCAGGCCGGGTACGGTCCGATGAACCTCACCGACCTGACCTCCGCCGAACTCGACGCCGACGGACTGTCCACCCAGTCGCCGCGCTACGCCGAGATGCTCAAGGCCCCGGCCGAGCACTCCGCGGTGGCCGCGGCCGCGCTGCTGGGCGTCGACACCACCGCCGTGCAGTCCGACGAGACGCAGAACATCCGCGGCGGCGCCGCGCTGCTCGCCTCGTACGCCAAGAGCTACGACAACGGCTCGCTGCCCAAGAGCATCGACGGCTGGTACGCGGCCGCCGCCCGCTACAGCCAGGCCACCGAGAACAAGGTGGCCCAGGTCTACGCCGACGGCGTGTGGGACGCCCTGCGCACCGGCGAGTCCCGCACCACGCAGGACGGCCAGCAGATCACCCTGGCCCCGGTGGCGCACCTGCACCCGAACCGGGGCGACGTGCGCAAGCTGGGCCTGAAGGAGGTCACGCCGCCGACCGGCAGCATGAAGCCCGAGTGCCCCAAGTCGCTCGACTGCGACTTCGTGCCCGCGGCCTACCAGCTGCTCAGCCAGACCAACCTGGCCGACTACGGCAGCCACGACCTCGCCGACCGCCCGGGCGGCGGCCTGGACATCCGCTACATCACGCTGCACGACACCGAAGAGACCTACGACGGCACGCTGGACCTCTTCAACGACCCGACCTACGCGGCCGGCGCCCACTACGTGGTGCGGTCCGACGACGGCCACGTCACCCAGATGACCCCCACCAAGGACATCGCCTGGGACAGCGCCAACCGGTCGTTCTACCAGCACTCGATCGGCATCGAGCAGGAGGGCTGGGCCACCCACAGCGCCACCTGGTTCAGCGAGGACCTGTACCGCTCGACGGCCACCCTCGTGCGCTACCTGGCGGCGAAGTACAACATCCCGCTGGACCGCGCGCACATCCTGGGCCACGACAACATCCCCGGCGGCACCGAGGGCGGCGTCGCCACCCAGCACTGGGACCCGGGACCGGGCTGGGACTGGGAGCACTTCTTCGACCTGCTGGGCGCGCCCATCCACGCCACCGCCGGCCCGAACAGCCCGGTGGTCGCCATCAAGCCGGGCTTCGCGAAGAACAAGCAGACCATCACCTACTGCGACGCGGCCCTCGGCCAGGAGCAGTTCCCCGGCCCGTACCGCGGCGGCGACTGCACGGTGACCAGCACCGCGCCGGCCAGCTTCGTGCCGCTCTACACCGCGCCGAGCACCACCGCCCCGCTGCTCGCCGACCCGTACCTGCACCCGACGGGCGCGGGCACGCAGAAGATCGACGACTGGGGCGACAAGGCGCCGGCCGGTGAGCAGTACGTGGTCGCGGACCGGCAGCCCGGCTGGACGGCCATCTGGTACGCGGGCCAGGAGGCCTGGTTCCAGAACTCCGCGGCCCGCCCGACCGCCGTGCCGGTGAAGGCCGAGCGCATCGTGCCGAAGGCCGGGAAGACCTCGATCCCCGTCTACACCACGGCCTACCCGGAGGCGTCGGTCTACCCGGCGGACTTCGTGAAGTTCGAGGGCGGCGTGGCCCCGCGGGCGCAACTGGCCCGGGCGAAGTACACCATCGCGGCCGGCCAGTCCTACGTGGCCTCCGGCCCGGCGGTGAACACCGACTCGTACTTCGCGATCTACTACGACGGTTCCGCGCCGTACGACCAGCACGACTTCATCGGCCAGACCAAGGTCTACGAGATCGTCTACAACCACCGGATGGCGTTCGTGAACGCCGACGACGTGGACGTGATCCCGGCCTCCTGATCCCCGGCCGGAAGGTCGCGGGGGCGACCGGTCAGCGGGCGCTCAGCCCGACCGGTCGCTCTCCAGGGCCTGGTGGGTGATCCGCAGCGCACGGCTCGACACGTCGAACGTGCGCTGCGCCACGCAGACGAACAGACAGTCCACGACCACCAGTTGGCTGATCCGGCTGGCCATCGCGCCCGGCCGGAAGGTGGTCTCCCGGCCCGCCGACACCAGCACGAAGTCGGCGAGCCGGGCGGCCGTGGACATCGGGTGGTTGGTGATGACCACCGTGGTGGCGCCCTGCGCCGCCGCCCGCCGCAGCGGTTCCAGCACGTCCCGGCTCTCGCCGGAGTGCGACACGGCGAGGAACACGTCCCCCTCCCCCAGCAGCACCGCGCTGGTCAGCGCCGACTGGGAGTCGCCGTGCGCGTGGCAGGGGCGGCCTATCCGGGCCAGCTTCTGCTGGAGGTCCTGGGCGACCAGCCCGGAGGCCCCGACCCCGGCGATGTGCAACTGCCCGTCCCCGCAGATCGCCTGGACAGCCCCGGCCAGCCGGTCCGCGTCGAGCTGGGTGGCGGTCTCCAGCACCGCCTGCGACTCGGTGTGCACCAGCTTGGCGATGACCTCCTGCGCCGAGTCGTCGGGGGTGATCCCCGAGCTGAGGGTGGAGCGCGGGGCCTGCCGGGCGGCGGACGCGGCCAGCGCGAGCCGCAGTTCGGGGTAGCCGGCGAAGCCCAGCGCCCGCGCGGTCCGCACGATCGAGGACTCACTGGTGCCGGCCAGCGCGCTCAGCTCGGAGATCGTGCTGCGGGCGACCCGGGCCGGATCCTGCACGATGAGCGTGGCGATCCGGGCGGCGGCCGGGGTGAGCGAGGGCAGCAGCCCGCGCACGGTCGCGGTGAGCGCGTCGCCCGCGTCACCGACCACGGTGGCTCCCGGCGGGCTGGGACGGGTCGGGGCGGGGGCGTTTTCGTGCACGGGAGAAGGATGCACCGAGAATCCGGCCACGGGGAGCGGGGCGGCGAATACGCCGTACCGAACCGGGAGGAGACGGGAGAATCCGCCCACCGGGAACGGCCGACTCCCGGTCCGCCCGCGAGGTCCGCCCCGGACGGTCTCCCCCGGCCCGCCGGCGCGCCCGCCCCGAACGGCCGCACGTCCGCGCGCCCGGCCGTCACACGTGCGGGTGACACCCGCTCCGCCCCGGCGCCCGGGGGACAATGCCCCCGTGACCGCCCCCCGCATCGCCGCCGCGCTGCCCACCCCGCTGGTCGAGGTCCGCGACGAGCGGCTGGACCGGCACGGGGTGCGGCTGCTGCTCAAGCGCGACGACCTGGTCCACCCGCGGCTGCCGGGCAACAAGTACCGCAAGCTGCGACTCAACCTGGAGGCGGCCGAGCGGGCCGGGCACGACGCCCTGCTCACCTTCGGCGGCGCCTACTCCAACCACCTGCGGGCCACCGCCGCCGCGGGCCGCCTGCTGGGGCTGCGCACGGTCGGCGTGGTCCGGGGCGAGGAACTGGCCCACCGCCCGCTCAACCCGAGCCTGGAGCGGGCCGCCGCCGACGGCATGCGGCTGCGCTTCGTGGACCGGTCCACCTACCGCCGCAAGGCCGAGCCCGAGGTCCTCGCGGACCTGCTGGAGCGCTTCGGCCCCGCCTGGGTGCTGCCGGAGGGCGGCTCCAACTCCCTCGCGGTGCACGGCTGTACGGACCTGGGCCGGGAGATCGGCGACGCGGCGGACGTGGTGGCCGTGGCCTGCGGCACCGGTGGCACGCTGGCCGGGCTCGCCGCCGGACTGCCGCCGGCCGCCGAGGCGATCGGCGTCGCGGTGCTGCGCGGCGGCTTCCTGACCGACGAGGTGCTTCGGCTCCAGCGCGAGGCGTTCGGCGGACGCCGGGGCCGCTGGCGGGTCGAGGACCGCTTCCACCACGGCGGCTACGCCCGGTCCGGGCCCGAGCTGGACGCCTTCGCCGCCGGCTTCGCGGACCGCCACGGCCTGGCGCCGGACCGCACCTACGTCGCCAAGGCGCTGTACGCCGTCTTCGCGCTCGCCGAGGAGGGCGCCTTCCCGCCCGGCACGCGGGTGGCCGCGGTGATCACCGGCCCGCCGGGCGACGGGACGGGCCCGGGCGGGAGCCCCGGCGGGACCGGCTGACGGGACGGGCGGATGGTCGTTCCACCGGTCGCGCCGTCCCGCCGTAACCTGGGGAGCATGATCCGTGCAGCGACCCCCTCCGACATCCCGGTCGTCCTCGACCTGATCCGCGAACTGGCCGCCTACGAGCGGGCGCCGGAGCAGGCGCGGGCGACGGAGGAGCAGTTGCGCACGGCGCTGTTCGGGGCCGACCCGGTGGCGTACGCGCTGATCGCCGAGGAGCCCGCGTCCACGCCGGAGACCGGGGCCGAGGCCGCGCCCGAGGACGGGGTCGGGGCCGAGGGCGGGAGCGGCGGCCACCCGGCGGAGGCGGTCGGCTTCGCGCTGTGGTTCCGCAACTTCTCCACCTGGACCGGCACCCCCGGGATCTACCTGGAGGACCTCTACGTGCGGCCCGAGCGGCGCGGCGCCGGGCACGGCACGGCCCTGCTGGCCGAGCTGGCGGCGATCGCCGTGGAGCGCGGCTGGAGCCGCTTCGAGTGGTCGGTGCTGGACTGGAACGAGAAGGCGCTGGGCGTCTACCGCGCGATCGGCGCCCGTCCGCAGGACGAGTGGACGGTGCAACGGCTGACCGGTCCCGCCCTGCACGCGCTGGCCGCGCGCGCCGAGCGGAATCATGAGACCGTCGGATCGTTCAACCGAGTTGTTTCGCATGCGAATTGAGACCCCGAACCGTTACCGACGCTCCGCGCTCATGCGCTTACCATGGGTGACAGAGCCGAAGTCGCCGGTGCTCCGTCCGGGCGACATCGGGGTGCGGATCGCGGTAGCGTCGCTGCGAACCAGAGCAAACACGGTGTGCCACCTTGGAGGTGTGGGTGTCCCAGATCGCAGGCGAGCCCGGGTCGAAGGATTTCGTCGAGGTCCGGTTGCCCGCAGCGGGGGCGTATCTGTCGGTGCTGCGCACGGCCACGGCCGGCCTCGCGGCACGGCTGGACTTCACCCTCGACGAGATCGAGGATCTGCGGATCGCCGTGGACGAGGCGTGCGCGATCCTCTTGCAGCAGGCCGTGCCCGGCTCCGTACTGAGCTGTGTCTTCCGGCTGGTCGGCGACTCACTGTGGGTCACCGTGTCCGCGCCCACCACGGACGGCCGCGCCCCGGAGCGCGACACCTTCGCCTGGACGGTGCTGTCGGCACTGGCCGGCGAGGTGGACTCCACCGTCGCGGAGGACCGGACGGTCAGCATCAGCCTGCACAAGAAGCGCGGCGCCGTCCCGGGACTGTCGTGAGGCGGTCGTGAGGAGGTCGGCGGACCAGCCCGGCACATCCGCGGAGCACGAGGTGCCCGCGGCGCGCGGCCGTGCCTTCGTACCGGCGCAGCAGGCGGACCCCGTGGGGCCGTCCGCCGCGCCGGGATCGGCCCGGTCGCACCCCGAGCCCGGTGGCGGTCACCGGGCGGAGGACCCCCAGGACCGTAGGGAAGTGATGGACGCGTCGGAGCAGGCGGAGCAGGCGGACCGGATGGATCAGCACGAGCGTGTGGCCCCCGCCGAGCAGCGGCACGAACCGGGCGAGCGGCCCGGGCAGCACCAGGCGGACGGCGGGCCCGGGCCCGAGCAGCAGCCCGACCACGGCGCCGAGCCGGCCGCGCGGCCGGAGGCGCTGGACCGGTCGGGCGCCCGCGCGCTCTTCATCGAGCTGCGCGAACTGCCCGACGGCTCACCCGAGCGCGCCGAACTGCGCAACCAGTTGGTGCGGATGCACCTGCCGCTGGTCGAGCACCTGGCCCGGCGGTTCCGCAACCGCGGTGAACCGCTGGACGACCTCACGCAGGTCGCCACGATCGGCCTGATCAAGTCGGTGGACCGGTTCGACGTGGAGCGCGGGGTGGAGTTCTCCACGTACGCGACCCCCACGGTGGTCGGCGAGATCAAGCGCCACTTCAGGGACAAGGGCTGGGCCGTCCGCGTCCCGCGCCGGCTCCAGGAGCTGCGGCTGGCGCTGACCACGGCGACCGGAGAGCTCTCCCAGCGGCACGGCCGGGCGCCGACCGTGCACGAGCTGGCCGAGCACCTGAAGATCTCCGAGGAGGAGGTGCTGGAGGGGCTGGAGTCGGCCAACGCGTACAGCACCCTCTCGCTGGACGTCCCCGACACCGACGACGAGTCGCCGGCGGTCGCCGACACCCTCGGCTCCGAGGACGAGGCACTCGAAGGCGTCGAGTACCGCGAGTCCCTCAAGCCGCTGCTGGAGCAGCTGCCGCCGCGCGAGAAGACGATCCTGCTGCTGCGCTTCTTCGGCAACATGACGCAGTCCCAGATCGCGCAGGAGGTCGGCATCTCGCAGATGCACGTCTCGCGGCTGCTGGCCCGCACGCTGGCGCAGCTGCGCGACAAGCTGCTCATCGACGAGTAGGCGCGCGCTCGCGCCCGGTACGGAGCACCTCCGTCGTCCCCCTCCTCCGCACGGGGCGGGGACGACGGCTTTCCGGGGCACACCCGTGGCGCGGGTGCGCGCAGGGATCAGGAAGCGGTCGTCCAGCGGTACGCGGCGCCGGACGTCAGGAAGCGGCCGCTGCGCGTCGCGGGACGGGGTCAGGGAGCGGCCGTGCGGCCGATGCCGAGCGCCTCGGAGGTGGCCGGGTGGACCAGCAGGACGAGCCCGCCCAGGGCCAGCAGGCCGAGCACCGCGCCGCCGGCCACCGCGGGTCCGCCGCTGTGCAGCATCGTCCACGCGATCGGCAGCGAGAGCAGCTGCATGATCAGCGCCGGCCCCCGGCTCCACCGGCGGGCCCGGCGCAGCCCGTAGGCCGCCCCGAGCGGCAGCGCGGCCAGCAGGAGCACGAAGAGTCCGGGCAGCACCATGTGGGCGCCCCCGGTGGCGGCCAGGACCACGCCCCACGCGGCCACGGCGAGCCCCTCGAACCCGGCGACGGCGGCGGCCGCGGTCAGCCGCAGCGGCGGCGGCCCGGCGACGGCCGCGCCCGCGGCGCCGTCCTCGGCTCCCCGCCCGCTTTGCGGTGACTTCGGATCACGCTTCTTGCCGGTCCGGTCGGCCCGCTCGGTCTGCTCGCTCACACCCGCCAGCGTAGCCCGACCCGAAAAACCGTAGGTACGCTGTCGCTCATGCGCGCTCTCCTCGTCGTCAACCCCGCCGCCACCACGACCAGCGCGCGTGTTCGCGACGTGATCAGCACCGCGCTGTCCCGCGACCTGAAGCTGGACGTGGCCACGACCGAGTACCGCGGGCACGCGCGGGACCTGGCGCGCAAGGCCACCGAGGGCGGCGAGACCGAACTCGTGGTGGCCCTCGGCGGCGACGGCACCGTCAACGAGGTGGTCAACGGCCTGCTCCACCACGGCCCGGACCCGAAGGCGCTGCCGCAGCTGGCCGTGGTGCCCGGCGGGTCCACGAACGTGTTCGCCCGCGCCCTCGGCCTGCCCAACGACCCGGTGGAGGCGACCGGGGCGCTGCTCGACGCGCTGCGCGCGGGCACCTCGCGGACGGTGGGCCTGGGTCTGGTCAGCGGCACCCCGGGCACCGAGGACGAGGGCGTGCCGGCCCGCTGGTTCACCTTCTGCGCGGGGCTGGGCTTCGACGCCGGGGTGGTCGGACGGGTCGAGCAGCAGCGGGAGTTGGGGAAGCGCTCCACGCACGCGCTCTATCTGCGCCAGGTGGCCCGGCAGTTCGTCACCGACCCGCACCGCCGGCACGGCACCATCGCGCTCCGGCGGCCGGACGGGCCGGCCGTCGACGGGTTGACGATGGCCATAATCTGCAACACCTCGCCGTGGACCTACCTGGGCAACCGGCCGGTCTACGCGACCCCGGAGGCGTCCTTCGACACGGCGCTCGACGTGCTGGGGGTCAGCCGGATGTCCACGGTCGCGGGGGCCCGTTACGCAGCACAGTTGCTCCGCTCGACTCCGGAGCGGGGACCCCGGGGCAAGTACGCGGTGACGCTGCACGACCTGGCGGACTTCACCTTGCAATCGCAGGCGCCACTGCCCTTCCAGGTGGACGGTGACCACCTGGGACTGCGAACGAGCGCGACCTTCACAGGTGTACGCCGTGCACTGCGTGTGATTGTGTAAGTCGAAGAGCCTAAAGTCCTTTTACTCGAACGTTTAGGCTGGCCCGCACCCCATGGAAGTAGGGCTGTGATCGAGGCGACACCGAGGAATCCAAAAAAACTTTCCTGAAGGGGTTGTATCTCCAGCCGAGGTTTGCGAGTCTCTTAGTGGCGATCGGGACGGCCGACCAAGAGGCCCCCTTGAGAGCCCGAATCTCACACCACTCACCTGCGGGACCGAACCGGCCAGTGAAGACTGGACGGCGGCCCATTGTCTGTGGGGGATTCGTGAAAGCGTTCACATTCACAAGCAACCCGCTTGTCACACAAGGAGTTGGAGCAGCCATGGACTGGCGTCACCGCGCCGTTTGCCGCGAGGAAGACCCTGAGCTCTTCTTCCCCATCGGCAACACCGGTCCTGCGCTGCTGCAGATCGAGGAAGCCAAGGCTGTCTGCCGCCGCTGCCCCGTCATGGACCAGTGCCTCCAGTGGGCGCTGGAGAGCGGCCAGGACGCCGGTGTCTGGGGAGGCCTCAGCGAGGACGAGCGCCGTGCGATGAAGCGCCGCGCCGCCCGCAACCGGGCCCGTAACGCCAGCGCCTGACCAGCACTGCCTGACCCCGAGCCGCAGCGCGCAGCACTTGCACCACGCGCAGCACGCAGGATCGCGAGGAGCCCCGTACCGGATGGGTACGGGGCTCCGGACTTTTCCCCGGCGGTTCCGCGGCAGTCGTGGATCACCCCTCCAGGGGGATCTCCAGCACCACACGCGTCCCTCTGACGGGCGCGGGCAGCATGTCGAACGTGCCGCCCAACTCCCCCACCACCAGCGTGCGGACGATCTGGAGGCCGAGGTTGCCGCCCTGCTGGGCGTCGAAGTCCTCGGGCAGGCCCCGGCCGTCGTCCTGCACGGCCACCGTGATGAGCTCCCGGCCGCGGGTCACCGTGACGTCGACCGTTCCCGACTCGCCCTGACTGAAGCCGTGTTCGAGGGCATTTTGCAAAAGTTCCGTGAGCACCATGGAGAGCGGTGTGGCGATTTCCGCGGTGAGAATGCCGAACTTGCCCGTGCGCCTGGTCGTGACCCGTCCGGGTGAGATCTCCGCGACCATCGCCAGCACCCGGTCGGCGATCTCGTCGAACTCCACCCGCTCGTCCAGGTTCTGCGAGAGCGTCTCGTGCACGATGGCGATCGAACCCACCCGGCGGACCGCCTCCTCCAGTGCTTCGCGGGCCCGGTCGGAGTCCAGCCGGCGGGCCTGGAGCCGCAGCAGCGCGGCCACCGTCTGGAGGTTGTTCTTCACCCGGTGGTGGATCTCCCGGATGGTCGCGTCCTTGGTGATCAACTCCCGCTCGCGGCGGCGCAGTTCGGTCACGTCGCGCAGGAGCACCAGCGAACCG
Organism: uncultured Actinomycetota bacterium; assembly: GCA_963756705.1. Lineage (GTDB taxonomy): Bacteria > Actinomycetota > Actinomycetes > Streptomycetales > Streptomycetaceae > Actinacidiphila. Next base: position 166,209 of record CAVWOS010000017.1, read on the forward strand.
GTGTGCACGCCCTTGGGCTTGAGCGGGATGGCCCGCAACTGGATGACGCCGTCGCCGCCCTCGACCTCGAACTCCCGCGGCGCCCACCCGCTGGCCAGCTTCACCAGGGCCTCGTCCACCGGGCCGCGCAGCGGGGCGAGTTCGGCGGTGAGTTCGCCGAGGTGGTGCCCGACCAGGTCGGCCGCGTTGCCGAGCCGGTGGTAGGCGGACAGCGCGTTGGGGCTGGCGTACTGCACGATGCCGTCGGCGTCGAGCCGGATCAGTCCGTCGCCGGCCCGCGGCGAGGCGTCCATGTCCACCTGCTCGGCCGGGAACGGGAAGGCCCCGGCGGCGATCATCTGGGCCAGGTCGGAGGCGCTCTGGAGGTAGGTGAGCTCCAGGCGGCTGGGGGTGCGCACGGTCAGCAGGTTGGTGTTGCGCGCGATCACCCCGAGCACCCGGCCCTCGCGCCGGACCGGGATCGACTCCACCCGCACCGGCACCTCCTCGCGCCACTCGGGGTCGCCCTCGCGCACGATCCGGCCCTCGTCCAGCGCCACGTCCAGCATCGGGCGGCGGCCGCGCGGCACGAGGTGGCCGACCATGTCGTCCTGGTACGAGGTCGGCCCGGTGTTCGGCCGCATCTGGGCGACCGAGACGTAGCGGGTGCCGTCGCGGGTGGGGACCCACAGCACGAGGTCGGCGAAGGACAGGTCCGACAGCAGCTGCCACTCCGAGACGAGCAGGTGGAGCCATTCGAGGTCGGAGTCGGCGAGATCGGTGTGCTCGCGGACGAGTTCGTTCATGGAGGGCACGTCTGCGAGCGTACCGCCCGGTCCCCCGGGTGCCGCGCGGCGCGTTTCGGGGCCGGTCCGGCGGGGGAACTCATGCACGAAATTCACTGTGGTACCCATGGACAAGGCCTAATGGTCTAGTCCACAATGCGTACTGCTGGCTTCCGCTCTCCCCGCACAGGAGGGTGGATCGAGGCCCCGGACGTTCTCTGCCCTGACTACGCCCGGCGCCTCACAGGTCGGCCCCGATCGGGCCGGAGGGGAACCGCACACCCCTTCGTCCCCGGAGTCGACGGCAGCTCCGGGCTGCGGTGCTGGAGAGGTTGAGGGTCCTCTCCCGGCACCGCGGCCCGAAGTGTTTCCCCTCTTTTGCCGCCGGCTCGCCTCCGGGCGCTCAGACCCGGTGTCGACGGTCGATCATGCTCGACCCCTCGTTCCTCGGGGTCTCCGCGTGTTCTCCCTTTCGACACCGGCGCGCCCTTCGGCTCGCCGACTACCCGGCCTCACCAAAATCACGCGATATCACCCTGTGGACAGGTCGGCCGCGGGTGGGGGCCCTCTGGTAGATTGGTCTATACCATACCTGCATCCCCCTCATCGCTCACCCCTTCCCAGAACGGCAGGCCCAGCGTGGAAGTTGTCATCGTCCCGGACGCCGCCGCGGGCGGCGAGCTCATCGCGGAGGCCATGGCCGCCCTTCTGCGCCGCAAGCCCGACGCCCTGCTCGGCGTGGCCACCGGCTCCACCCCGCTGCCCGTCTACCAGGCCCTTGCCGCCAAGGTGCGCTCCGGCTCGGTGGACGCCTCCCGGGCGCGGGTGTGCCAGCTCGACGAGTACGTGGGGCTGCCCGCGGGACACCCCGAGTCGTACCGTTCCGTCGTGCTGCGCGAGGTGATAGAGCCGCTCGGGCTCTCCCCCGACTCCTTCTCGGGCCCCGACGGTTCCGCCGAGGACGTCCTCGGCGCCTGCGCGGCCTACGACGCCGCGCTCGCCGCCGCCGGGGGCGTGGACCTCCAGCTGCTCGGCATCGGCACCGACGGGCACATCGGGTTCAACGAGCCCTGCTCGTCGCTGGCCTCGCGGACCCGGATCAAGACGCTCACCGACCAGACCCGGGTGGACAACGCGCGGTTCTTCGACGGCGACATCGAGCAGGTGCCGCACCACGTCATCACCCAGGGCATCGGCACGATCCTGGAGGCGCGGCACCTGGTACTGCTCGCCACGGGCGAGGGGAAGGCCGAGGCGATCGCCCAGACCGTGGAGGGCCCGGTGGCCGCGGTCGTCCCCGCCTCCGCGCTCCAGCTCCACCCGCACGCCACGGTCGTCGTCGACGAGGCCGCCGCCTCCAAGCTCAAGCTGGCCCCGTACTTCCGCGCGACCTTCACGGCGAAGCCCGCCTGGCAGGGCCTCTAGGCTCCGCCTGCACCACGGTGGGGGCGCGCCCGTCGCGGGCGCGCCTCCACCGTCGTGGTCAGCGGGCGGAGAGCAGGGCCTCGGCGGCGGCCTCGCCGCAGACGCGGGCCGCGCCGTGGGTGGCGATGTGCAGGGAGCCGACCGGCGGGGCCTGCGGAACGCCCATCTCCACGACCACGGTGTCCGGTCGCGCGGCCAGCAGCCCGGCCAGCGCCTCGGCCATCCACGCGTGCCGGTGCGCGTCGCGGACGACGGCCACGATCCGCCGCTCCCCCGCGGCGGAGAGCACCGCGCCGACGTCCGCCGAGCGGTAGCTGCCGGCGAGGGTGCCGGGCAGCAGCCGGGCGAGTTCGGCGGCGGGCCCCCACGGCGTCTCGGCACCCGCCGCGATGTTCGCCTCCGGGGTGAAGGCGGCGACGTAGGGCGCCGCGCCGACGGGGGTGAAGCCCGCCGCCCGGGTGACCCGCACCGCGCGCCGGGCCGCTTCGAGCCCGACGTCGGAGCCGGGCGCGATCCCCTCCGCCGCGCCCGCCCGCTCCACGGCCCAGGCGGCCAGCTCCCGTACCCGGCGGGCGGCGTCGGCCAGCCGCTCGGCCGGCAGCGAACCGTCGGCGACGGCGGCCACGATCGCGTCCCGCAGGTCGAGCACGGTCTGCTCGTCGGCGAGCCCGCCGCCCACGCAGATCGCGTCGGCGCCGGCCGCGAGGGCCATCACGGTGCCCCGCTCGATGCCGTACGTGGCCGCGATGGCCTGCATCTCGATGCCGTCGGTGACCACGAGCCCGTCGTAGCCGAGCCCGCCGCGCTCCGCCGGCGCCCGCAGCAGCCCGCCGAGCACGGCGGGGCTGAGCGTGGCCGGCAGGTCGGGGTCGAGGGAGGGCACGAGGATGTGCGCGCTCATCACGACCTTGGCGCCGGCGGCGAGAGCGGCCCGGAACGGCACCAGCTCGCGCTCGTGCAGCGTCGCGGTGTCCACGTCGATGCGCGGCAGCGCCAGGTGCGAGTCGGTGGCGGTGTCGCCGTGCCCGGGGAAGTGCTTGACGCAGGCGGCGACGCCGGCGGACTGCAGCCCCTCCACGTAGGCGGCGGTGTTGCGGGCCACCAGGTCGGGCTCCGCGCCGAAGGACCGCACGCCGATGACCGGGTTGCCCGGGTCGGAGTTGACGTCGGCGGAGGGCGCCCAGTTGAGGTTCACCCCGCACTCGGCCAGCCGGCGGCCGAGTTCGGCGGCCACCGCGCGGGTGAGCTTCAGGTCGTCGACGGCGCCGAGCGCGAGGTTGCCGGGGAAGGACGAGCCGCCGCGCGCCTCCAGGCGGGTGACGTCCCCGCCCTCCTCGTCCGCGGCCACCAGCACGTCGGGCCGGACCGCCCGCAGCTGCGCGGTGAGCGAGGACAGTTGGGCGGGCGACTCGATGTTGCGGGCGAACAGCCCGACCGAGCCGAGCCCTTGGCCGATCAGCCGCAGCAGCCACTCGGGCGCGGTGGTGCCGACGAAGCCGGGCTGGAGCACGGTGAGCGCGTCGCGGGCGACGGAATCCCCCGCGGGGCCGCCCGGCTCGCCGGGGGTGTCCTCGGACCTGTCGCTGGAAATGACGGTCATCCCTTCACCGCCCCGGCGGTCAGACCGGAGGCCACCTTGCGCTGGACCAGCAGGAAGAAGATCACCACGGGCAGGGCGATGAGGATGGAACCCGCCATCAGCGCCCCGTAGTCGGTGCCGCGCTGCCCGGTGAACTTCAGCAGCCAGACGCTCAGCGTGTACTTGTCGTTGTCCTGGAGTAGTACGTACGCGAACAGGTATTCGTTCCAGGCCGTCATCAGCGCGTAGATGGCCGTGGCCACCAGGCCGGGCGCCAGCAGCGGCAGCACGATCCGGCGGAACGCGGACATCTGGCTGCACCCGTCGACCATCGCCGACTCCTCCAGCTCCCGCGGGATGTTGATGATGAAGCCGCGCAGCATCCACACCGCGAAGGGCAGCGTGGAGGCCGCGTACACGACGATGACGCCCCAGTACTGGTTGAGGCCGCCCATCTTGTTGAGCTGGATGTAGATCGGGATCAGCATCGAGGTGGCCGGGATCATCTGCACGATCAGCAGCGTGATCATGAGCCCGCGGCGGCCCCAGAACCGGAACCGGCCGATGGCGTAGGCGGCGAGCAGCCCGATCACCACCGCGATGAGCACGCTGAACAGCGAGATGATCACGCTGCTCTTCACGTTGTCCCAGAAGTTGGGCATGGCCATCGCGCGCCGGAACTGGTTCAGCGTCACCGAGCTGGGATACAGCTTCTGGTGGTAGCTGAGGATCTCCTGGCTGGGCCGCAGCGCGGTGATGACCATCCAGTAGACCGGGAATCCCATCACCGCGAAGGTGATCAGGCCGAGCACGTTCCAGCCGGCCCGGCTCTTCCTCCGGGTCCGGTACACGCGCGGCGGGGTCTTGGCTGCGGTGCTCACTCGACCTCTCCGATCTTCATCAGCTGGCGAAGGTAGTAGACGGAGATGCCGGAGAGCATCAACACGGTGACGATGGAGATGGCCGCACCCCGGCTGAAGGAGTTCACGGTGAACGCCTGCACGTACGCGTAGAGGCCGAGCAACTGGTAGTCCTGCTCGGGGGTGTTGTTGCGCATCAGCAGGATCTGGCCGAGCACGCCGAAGTCCCAGATCACCGAAAGCGTGGTGGTCATCACGAACACCGGCTTGATCACCGGGAAGACGACGTAGCGGAACACGCCGAGGCCCCTGGCGCCGTCGATCCGGGCGGCCTCCTCCAGCTCCTTGGGGACCTGGGTGAGCGCGGAGTACAGGCTGATGGCGATGAACGGGATCGCGCCCCACACCACCAGTCCGCCGATGATGGTCAGCCCGGAGGTGGAGTCGAGGAACCAGTTGTGCCGGGTGTAGTCCACTCCCGGCAGGTCGGACAGCAGCTGGTTCACCAGGCCGTAGTCCGAGTCGAACATGAACTTGAAGACCGAGGTGGCCACCAGCAGCGGCATCGCCCACACGGCGATCATCACGCCGGTCATCATCACCCGGACCCAGGCGGACACCCGCTGCATCAGCAGGGCGACCAGCAGCCCGAGCGCCATGGTGCACAGCACGCAGCCGGCCACGAACACCACCGTGCGCAGCACCACGTGCCAGAACTCGCTGTCCCCGAGGACCGACGCGTACTGGTCGAAGCCGACCCAGGGCGGAGTGGTGCCCGCCCACAGGTTGTTGCGGCGCTCGTCCTGGAAGGACAGCACGATCGTGTCGACCAGGGGGTAGCCCAGCACTCCGGCCATGATCACGAGGGCGGGGGCGATCAGCAGGAAGGGCAGGGATCTGCTCGCCCGGCGGCGGGCGCGCACCCGCCCGACGCCCTGCGCGGCGGGTCGCCCAGAGGCGGGTGGGCGCACGGTGCGGTCCCCCGCCAGCGGTGGCGTGGCATGCGTGTCGGCGGCACTCATCTGCGCTGACCTTTCCGAAGTGTCCGTACCGGAACGGCCCGGCGAGCCGCGCGGCCGGGGCGGGCGGTCCACTACTGCGGACCGCCCGCCACAACCCCGGGCGCCGGGTCAGGAGGCGTTGTTGATCAGCGAGTTGATCTTGTCGTCGGCGGCCTTGGTGGCGTCCGCGACGGACTTCCCCTTGAGGATGTCGAGCAGCATCGTCTTGAGGATGCCCTGCTTCTCCACGGCGGCCCAGCCGGGCGCGATCGGGGTGAACCAGGCGTCCGGCACCGCGTTGGCCGCGGGCGCGGTGGCCGGGTCGGCCTTCATCGGCTCCAGCTGCTTGGTGTTGTTCGGCAGCGTCTGCTTGCTGACGAGGATGGCCTCGTTCTTCTCGTTCGTGTAGTCGGCGATGAACTCCTTGGCCAGGTCCTGGACCTTGGACTTGGAGGTGACCGCAAGGTCGGAGCCGCCGATGAAGGAGGGCAGCGGCTTGCCGTTCGGGCCGGGCATGGTGGCCGTCTTGATGACGTCCTTCAGCTTGGCGTTGCCGTTCGGCGGGGTGATGACGCTGCCGGCCTCCCAGCCGTTGCCGTAGATCAGGCCGGCCTTCTCGTGCGCCATGACGTTGGCGTGGTCGGACTCGTCCTTGGTCTGGTCGCCGTGGTTGTACTTCTTGACCAGGTCGATGAAGTGCTGGATGCCCTGCTGGGCCTCCGGGGACTCCAGGGCGGCGGTCCACTTGGTGCCGTCGGTGGTGGCGATCTTGCCGCCGTACGCCGCCACGTAGGACATGGCCGCGTACCAGTACTGGCCGGGCAGGTAGAGCGGCGAGTAGGTCTTGTCGCCCTTCTTCGCCTCGATCTTGTCCAGCGCGGCGGTCAGCGCGTCCTCGGTGGCGGGCAGGGCGTCGGAGCCGGTGGCGGCCTTGAAGTCGGCGGTGTTGTAGATGGCCACCCGGGCACCGGCGTAGTAGGGCACGCAGTAGAGCTTGCCCTGGTAGGTGCAGGTGTCCTCCAGGCCCTTGATCCAGGTGTCGGAGTTGGCGAACTGCTTCTTGTCCACCGAGGCGAGGGCGCCGTTGAGGATGTAGGTCTGGGTCTCGGTGTTGCCAAGCTCCACGACGTCCGGCGCGCTGGAGCCGGCCAGGGCCGCGTCCAGCTTCTGGATCTTGTCGCTCCACTGCTGGTACTGGATCTTCAGGTGGACCTTGGGGTACTTGGCCTTGAACTGGGCGGTCGTGTTCTGCACGAGCTGCGGCCAGGCGGTCTGCGACTCGGCCATCAGCCACACGGTGACGGTGCCGGAGCGGTCGGCCGGGTTCGCCGCCGCCTTGTCGTCCTTCTTGTCCGACCCGCAGGCCGCCACCCCGGTCAGTACCGCGGCGACCCCGATCGCCGCGATGAGCTTGCGCTTCATGCCACCCTCCTCAGGATGCCCGAAACTCCCCCCACCGCCCGAATTGCCGACCGCCGCGAGGCATGGCTGTCGCGTCCTGCTCGTGGGTCTGGGATGTGTCGTCCAATGGGGTCTTTAATGGTTTAGACCAGTACCCCGGAGCTTGGCCTAGACCTTTGGGGGTGTCAAGGGTGTATAAGAACACCCGTCGGTCCGTTACCGGACCGACACCTGGGCGGCACGAGCCACCACCGGCTGCCTCTGCCACGGCGGCACGTGCCACCATGTGACCGCGATCCACCGCACGGGCCGGAGACGGCGGCACGGCAGCAAGTCGGGAACCAGTCGGGAGAAACAGGGCATGGACAGCGACGCGGGCACCAGCGCGGACACCACGGGGAACGGCACCGCGGGCCGCACCGCCCGCGTGCCCAAGTACTACCGGCTCAAGCGCCACCTGCTGGACATCACGCAGACCATGCCGCCCGGCACACCCGTGCCGCCGGAGCGCACCCTGGCCACCGAGTTCGACACCTCGCGCACCACGGTCCGCCAGGCCCTCCAGGAACTCGTGGTCGAGGGCCGGCTCGAGCGCATCCAGGGCAAGGGCACCTTCGTCGCCAAGCCGAAGGTCTCCCAGGCGCTGCAACTCACCTCGTACACCGAGGACATGCGGGCCCAGGGCCTGGAACCGGCCTCCCAGCTGCTCGACATCGGCTACATCACCGCCGACGACCGGCTCGCGGAGCTGCTCGACATGAAGGCCGGCGGCCGGGTGCTGCGCATCGAACGGCTGCGGCTGGCCAACAGCGAGCCGATGGCCATCGAGACCACCCACCTGTCCGCGAAACGCTTCCCGGCGCTGCGCCGCAGCCTGGCGAAGTACACCTCGCTCTACACCGCGCTCGCCGAGGTCTACGACGTGCGGCTGGCCGAGGCCGAGGAGACCATCGAGACGTCGCTGGCCACCCCGCGCGAGGCCGGGCTGCTCGGCACGGACGTGGGCCTGCCGATGCTGATGCTCTCCCGGCACTCCATCGACACCACCGGGGAACCGGTGGAGTGGGTGCGGTCGGTCTACCGCGGCGACCGCTACAAATTCGTCGCGCGGCTCAGCCGTCCCACCGGCTGACTCGGATCAGTCACGTCACGGGTAGTGACGTGCGTCACCTCCCTCCCTTACATTCCTGCGCACTGCAATGATCGCTCTAGGGGACGGGAGCACCGACTGTGCCAGAGGAACAAGTCCGACCTGACACACGGCCACCGGCCGTCACGCCCGCGCGCGTGGTGGCCGGAGTCTGCCTGATCATTCCGCTCGTCGCCCTGCTCTGGGTCGACTCCTACACGCGGCTGACGCCCCGCTTCATCGGCATCCCCTTCTTCTACTGGTACCAACTGGCCTGGGTGCCGGTCGCGTCCGCGCTGACCTACGCCGCCTACGTGCTGGTACGGCGTGAGGAGCGGGTCCGGAAGGGGGGTGCGGGCCGATGATCCGCGGTTCAGCACACGACGGCGTCAACGTCGTCGCGCTCGTCGTCTGCGTCTTCTTCTTCGTCGCCGTCACCGTGCTCGGCTTCCTCGCCGCGCGCTGGCGCCGGGCGGAGAACGCCCTGCACCTGGACGAATGGGGGCTGGGCGGAAGGAGTTTCGGGACCTGGGTGACCTGGTTCCTGCTCGGCGGCGACCTGTACACCGCCTACACGTTCGTGGCGGTGCCGGCCGCGATCTACGGCGCCGGCGCGGCCGGCTTCTTCGCGGTCCCGTACACGATCATCGCCTACCCGCTGGTCTTCCTCTTCCTGCCGCGGCTGTGGTCGGTCTCGCACAAGCACGGGTACGTGACGTCCTCGGACTTCATCCGCGGGCGGTACGGCTCGAAGCCGCTCTCGGTGGCCGTCGCGCTCACCGGCATCCTGGCCACCATGCCGTACATCGCGCTCCAACTCGTCGGCATCCAGGCGGTGCTGGACGTGCTGGGGATCGGCGGCGGCGCCTCCACCAACTGGTTCGTCAAGGACCTGCCGCTGCTCATCGCGTTCGGCGTGCTGGCCGCGTACACGTACTCCTCGGGGCTGCGGGCGCCGGCGCTCATCGCGTTCGTCAAGGACGCGCTGATCTACATCGTCATCGCGGTGGCGATCGTCTACATCCCGTACAAGCTCGGCGGGTTCGACGACATCTTCCACAAGGCCGGCGCCGCCTACGCCACCACCAACCCGGTCACGCACAAGCCGAGGGGCGCCCTGGTGGTCGGGCCGCAGGCCCAATGGACCTACGCCACACTCGCGTTGGGCTCGGCGATGGCCCTCTTCCTGTACCCGCACTCGGTGACCGCGGTGCTCTCCGGCAAGAGCCGCAACGTCATCCGGCGCAACACCACGATCCTGCCGCTGTACTCGCTGATGCTCGGCCTGCTGGCCATGCTCGGCTTCATGGCGGTCGCCGACGGCGTCGGCAAGGGGATCAAGGGCTACAACGCCCAACTGGCCATCCCCCAGCTGTTCGAGAACGTCTTCCCGAGCTGGTTCGCCGGCGTCGCCTTCGCGGCCGTGGCCATCGGCGCCCTGGTGCCGGCCGCCATCATGTCGATCGCGGCGGCCAACCTCTTCACCCGCAACATCTACAAGGACCTGTTCCGTCCGGGGGCGACCCCGGAGGAGGAGACCCGGGTCTCCAAGATCGCCTCCCTGGTGGTGAAGGTCGGCGCGCTGGTCTTCGTGCTGTCCATGGACAAGACGGTGGCCATCAACTTCCAGCTGCTGGGCGGGATCTGGATCCTCCAGACCGTGCCGACCATCGTCGGCGGCCTGTTCACCCGGTGGTTCGACCGCTGGGCGCTGCTGGCCGGCTGGGCGGCCGGCATGGCCTACGGCACCTGGAAGGCGTACGAGCAGTCCAGCGCCACCCAGGCGCACTTCGGCGGGAACGCCGCCAACATCCCGGTGATCGGCCGGATCGGGTACATCGGCATGACCGCCTTCGTGCTCAACATCGCCGTGGCGGTCGTGCTCACCGTGGTGCTGCGGGCCGCCAAGGTGCCGCAGGGCACGGACGAGACGGTGCTGGCGGACTACACCGCGGAGGGGCCCGAGGAGGGCGTGCGGCCTCCCGGTGCTCCCGAGGCGCCCCCGCTGCCGGAGCCCGCGGGCGCGTAGCGCGTTTGTGGGTTACGCGGGCGCAAGGCGCGTTTGCGGCCCGCCGCCGGACTCCCCGTCCGTCGGCGGGCCGCGGCGCTTCGGCGGCTCGCGCGGCGCGGGCCGCTCGGGTCCTTGTGCTGCCCGGGCTCCCTGGGGTCAGACGGCCAGGGCGGTGGGGCCGCCGGGGCCGCGGAAGGTGCGGCGGTAGGAGTGGGGGGTGGTGCCGGTCCAGCGGGCGAAGTGGTGGCGGAGGGTCGCGGCGTTGCCGAAGCCGGCCCGCGCGGCCACGGCGGCCACCGTCTCGTCGGTGGACTCCAGCAACTCGCGGGCCAGCAGGACCCGTTGGCCCAGCAGCCAGCGGTACGGGGTGGTGCCGGTCTCCTGCTGGAAGCGCCGGGCGAAGGTGCGCGGCGACATGTGCGCCCGCGCCGCCAGGTCCTCGACGGTCACCTCGCGGTCCAGGTGCCGCTCCATCCACGACAGCACCTCGCTGACGGTGCTGTCGGCCGCGCTCTGCGGCAGCGGCCGGTCCACGTACTGCGCCTGGCCGCCCTCGCGGTGCGGCGGCACCACCATGCGGCGGGCGATCCGGTTGGCGACCGCGCTGCCCTGCTCCTTGCGCACCAGGTGCAGGCAGGCGTCGATGCCCGCCGCGGTGCCGGCCGAGGTGACCACGCCGCGGTCGTCCACGTAGAGCATGTCCGGCTCCACCCGCGCCTTCGGGTACATCGCGGCCAGCCGCTCGGCGTGCCGCCAGTGCACCGCGCCGCGCCGCCCGTCCAGCAGTCCGGCCGCGCCCAGCGCGAAGGCGCCCGAGCAGACGCTGAGCACGGTCGCCCCGCGGTCCACCGCCCGGTTGAGCGCGGCCAGCATCGCCGGCGGGAAGTCCCGTACGGCGTAGGAGTCCCCGGCGGGCACCGCCACCAGGTCGGCCTCCTCCAGCCGGTCGAGGTCCTCCTCCACCAGGATGCGGAAACCGGCGTGGGTCGTGAGCACCTGGCCCTCCGCCGAGACCACCGCGAAGTCGTACACCGGCAGGCCCTCGTCGCTGCGGTCGAGGCCGAAGACCTCGCACAGCACGCCGAGTTCGAAGGGGTGCACGCCGTCCAGCACCACGGTCGCCACGTTCATCCCGGTCGGCCCTCCAGAGTCGGCATGCCTCCGAGGATGCCAGGTGGCAGTATCTTGCGGTAGTACGGCAGTGCTGCCACTGGGCGGGCGGACCTGCCGCGACGACCATGGACACATGACGATCCTCCTCGACATAGCGGCCCTTTTCGCCCTCCTCCTGGCCGTGACCCTCGTCCCCGTCCTGGGCCTGAGCCGCGAGTACCGGATCACCCGCGAGATCCGTGCGGCCCGACTGCGGCACGACACCGAAGCGGTTCGGCCGCCCGCCGCGCCCGCACGCCGGGCCGCCCGTGCGCCCCGCCCCGCCGGAACCCGCACCCACCGCACTCCGGCGCCGCCCCACTGCGCCGGCCAGCACTGACCTGAGCCCGGCAGCGACCCTCCACCCCGCGGGCCGCCTGACGCCGAGCGGCGCCCGGCAGCATGTCCCGGCGCACGCGTCGGGGCACGTCTCGGAGCGCGACGGCACGGGGAACGGCACGCGTGCGCCGGGCCGCCGGGTGGAGTCGGCGGCGGGCTCCGCCGCCCGGCGACGGGGCCCGGGGGTGGGGGCACTTGCCCCGGTTCTTTCGCTGCCGGGTGCTCCCGTTGTGAGCGTCGGAGCGGCCCGCGCGCGGGCTCCGCGGGCCGTCTCCGGAGCCTGCCAGCAGGGCCGTTCGACCCGACACACCACAACATCTGGTGGTGCTTCCGCCGAGTACCACTACATGTATGCTCAACCTCGTTGCCGCAGGGGAAGCCGGTGCGAATCCGGCGCTGCCCCGCAACGGTGAGCGGACGCGTGCCCAGGCGCGCCCCGCACAGCCCGACCGCCTGCGCGCAGCGCGCCCGCGCGGCCCGCGCGAGCGCAACCGTCCGGGCCTCGCGGACTGGGCCGACGGACGCACGGCGGCATGCCCTCGGGCGCGCTCCGCCCTGCCCTCCGTCTCCCTCCGCCCGGCCGCCGCCGCAAACGAGGGAGAGCATCACCGTGACCATCGTGTCCACCGCACCCGCAGCCACCGCCGGCCGACCCCGGGGCGGACCCGCGCCCGCCGCCGCCCCCGCGGACGGACTCGGCGCCGAACTGCTGCGGACCCTCGTCGAGTTGACCGCCGACCTGCCCGACGCCGACCCGGGCCGGGTGTGCGCCGCCGCCCTGCGCGGTCGCAGCGCCGCCGCCGACGCCGCCGAACTCCGGTCGCTCGCCGTGGAGTCGGCCGCCGGACTCATCCCGGAGGACCCCGCCTACTCCCGGCTCGCCGCCCGCCTGCTCACCCGGACGATCGCCGACGAGGCGGCCGGGCAGGGCGCGGTGTCGTTCTCGTCCTCCGTCGCCGTCGGGCACCGCGAGGGCCTGATCGCCGACCGCACGGCCGCGTTCGCCGCCGCGCACGCGGCCTTCCTCGACGGCCTGGTCGAACAAGCCGTCGCCGAGGGCGCCGACGACCGCTTCGGCTACTTCGGGCTGCGCACGGTCTACAGCCGCTACCTGCTGCGGCACCCGCTCACCCGCCAGGTCGTCGAGACCCCGCAGACCTTCATACTGCGGGTGGCGGCCGGGCTCGCCGACGGGGACGACCGGCGCGCGCTCGACCAAGTCGCCGCGCTCTACCGGCTGATGAGCGCGCTGGACTACCTGCCGAGTTCGCCCACCCTCTTCAACTCCGGCACCCGGCACCCGCAGATGTCGTCCTGCTACCTGCTGGACTCCCCGCAAGACGAACTGGACTCCATCTACGACCTGTACGGGCAGGTGGCCCGGCTCTCCAAGCACGCCGGCGGCATCGGCCTGTCCTACTCCCGCATCCGGGCCCGCGGCGCGCTGATCCGCGGCACCAACGGGCACTCGAACGGCATCGTGCCGTTCCTGAAGACGCTGGACGCGTCGGTGGCGGCGGTCAACCAGGGCGGCCGGCGCAAGGGCGCGGCCGCGGTGTACCTGGAGACCTGGCACGCCGACATCGAGGAATTCCTCGAACTGCGGGACAACACGGGTGAGGAGGCCCGGCGCACCCACAACCTCAACCTCGCGCACTGGGTCCCCGACGAGTTCATGCGCCGGGTGGAGGCCGACGCCGAGTGGTCGCTCTTCTCCCCCTCCGACGTGCCGGACCTGGTCGACCTGTGGGGCGCGGACTTCGACGCCGCCTACCGGGCCGCGGAGGCCGCCGGCCTGGCCCGACGCACCCTTCCGGCCCGCGAGTTGTACGGCCGGATGATGCGGACGCTGGCGCAGACCGGCCAAGGATGGATGACCTTCAAGGACGCCTCGAACCGCACCGCGAACCAGACCGCGCGGCCCGGGCGCACCGTGCACTCCTCGAACCTGTGCACCGAGATCCTGGAGGTCACCGACGACTCCGAGACCGCCGTGTGCAACCTCGGCTCGCTCAACCTGGGTTCGTTCGTCCTGCCGGACGCGGGCCCCGGCGGGGAGCCGGTCGACTGGGAGCGGCTCGACGCCACCGTCCGCACGGCGGTGACCTTCCTGGACCGGGTGGTGGACATCAACTACTACCCGACCGAGCGGGCCGGCCGCTCCAACTCCCGCTGGCGCCCGGTGGGATTGGGCGTCATGGGCCTGCAGGACGTGTTCTTCGCGCTGCGGCTCCCCTTCGGCTCCGAGGCCGCGCGCGCCCTGTCCACCCGGATCGCCGAGCGCGTGATGCTCGCCGCCTACGAGGCGTCGTGCGAACTGGCCGAGCGCGACGGGCCGTTGCCCGCCTGGGCGGAGACGCGTACGGCCGCGGCCGTGCTGCACCCGGACCACTACGGCGCGCCGGTCCACTGGCCCGAGCGGTGGGCGGCCCTGCGGGAGCGGATCGCGGTGTCCGGGATGCGCAACTCCCTGCTGCTCGCCATCGCCCCCACCTCGACCATCGCGTCCATCTCGGGCGCGTACGAGTGCATCGAGCCGCAGGTGTCCAACCTCTTCAAGCGCGAGACGCTCTCCGGCGAATTCCTCCAGGTCAACTCCTATCTGGTGGCGGACCTCAAGCGGCTGGGCCTGTGGGACGCCCCCGCCCGCGAGGCGCTGCGGGACTCGGGCGGCTCGGTGCAGGGCTTCGACTGGATCCCGGCGGAGGTACGGGAGCTGTACCGCACCGCGTGGGAACTGCCGCAGCGCGCGCTGATCGACATGGCCGCCGCCCGCATGCCCTTCCTCGACCAGAGCCAGTCGCTGAACCTGTTCCTGGAGACCCCCACGATCGGCAAGCTCAGCTCGATGTACGCGTACGCGTGGAAGCGCGGGTTGAAGACCACCTACTACCTGCGGTCGCGGCCCGCCACGCGGATCGCCCGGGCGGCGTCGGCCCAAGCAGCCGCGCAGGCAGCGGCCCCGACGAGGGGGCGGGACGGTTCGCTGCCCCCGTCGTCCCCCTCCCCGTCCCCATCGGCGCCCGTCGTCGACGCCGACGCGATCGCCTGTTCCCTGGAGAACCCCGAGTCCTGCGAGGCCTGCCAGTAATGACCGTCCCCACCACGCCCGTCGGCCCCACCGGACCGGCGGCGGAGAAGAACCTGCTCGACCCGGGCTTCGAACTCACCCTGCGGCCCATGCGCTACCCGGACTTCTACGAGCGCTACCGCGACGCCATCAAGAACACCTGGACGGTGGAGGAGGTCGACCTCCACTCCGACGTCGCCGACCTGGCCAGGATGACGCCCGCCGAACAGCACCTGATCGGCCGGCTCGTCGCCTTCTTCGCCACCGGCGACTCCATCGTGGCCAACAACTTGGTGCTCACCCTCTACAAGCACATCAACTCCCCCGAGGCACGGCTGTACTTGAGCCGCCAGCTGTTCGAGGAGGCCGTGCACGTCCAGTTCTACCTGACCCTCCTGGACACCTACCTGCCCGATCCCGACGACCGCTCCGCCGCGTTCGCCGCGGTCGAGAACATCCCCTCCATCCGCGAGAAGGCCCGGTTCTGCTTCCGCTGGATGGACTCCGTGGAGACCGTCGACCGCCTGGAGACCCGCGACGACCGCCGCC
Source organism: uncultured Actinomycetota bacterium (assembly GCA_963756705.1). Lineage (GTDB taxonomy): Bacteria > Actinomycetota > Actinomycetes > Streptomycetales > Streptomycetaceae > Actinacidiphila. The sequence goes on from CAVWOS010000017.1 coordinate 181,489, forward strand.
GCTTCCTGCTCAACCTCATCTGCTTCGCCGCGTGCATCGAGGGCCTGTTCTTCTACGGCGCCTTCGCCTACGTGTACTGGTTCCGCTCGCGCGGCCTGCTGCACGGGCTCGCCACCGGCACCAACTGGGTGTTCCGCGACGAGACCATGCACATGAGCTTCGCCTTCGACGTCGTGGACACCGTGCGCAAGGAGGAGCCCGGCCTCTTCGACGAGCGGCTGCGGCACGAGGTCACCGAGATGCTCCGCGAAGCCGTGGACGCGGAACTCCAGTTCGCGCACGACCTGTGCGGGGACGGGCTGCCCGGCATGAACACCGCGTCCATGCGGGCGTACTTGGAGTGCGTCGCCGACCAGCGCCTGGTACGGCTCGGCTTCGCCCCGGTGTACGGCTCGGAGAACCCGTTCTCCTTCATGGAGTTGCAGGGCGTCCAGGAGCTCACCAACTTCTTCGAGCGGCGGGCCTCGGCCTACCAGACCGCCGTCCAGGGGACGGTGGCGCTCGACGAGGACTTCTGACCCGTCTTCTCCGGGTGCCCGTCGGACCGTTCCCCGGTCCGGCGGGCATCCGCGTTTGGACACACGGCGTCATCTATCGTAACCTTCCGTGACGACAAGGCGTTGAGCCGACGCTCCGGGCCGACGACGGAAAGGGCCGCCGCACGTGGGACGACCGCTCGACAACGGTGGAGGCTCGTTCAGCGGGATCGACCCGCAGCGGCTGCACGAGCTGATCAACTCCCTGGAACGGCACTCCCGTTGCGACGGTGCCGGCGCCCACCTCCTCGTCCGCGGCTGGACGGCCCGCGCGGCGGGCATCGGGCTCGACACCCGGAGCCTGGGCCGGCTCACCCACCGGCTCTCCTGGGCCCAGGACCAACTCCCCATACTGCGCCAGCGGCTCTTCCTCGCCCGGCACGCCGACCTGCCCTACCCCGACTCCCGGGCCATGGTCCAGATCGACGACGCCCTCATGGACGGCGCCACGCCTGCCGAGGCGCGGCGGTACGCGGCCGAGGCCGCCGCGCTCGCCCGACGCGAACCGTCCCACCTCACCGACGAGCACCTGGCCCGGCTCGACCTGCTGCTCGACGAGCACGGCGGCAACCCGTACTTCGCCGAGCGCTTCGTCCTGAGCGCGGGGGCCGCCGCCCCGATCGCCCTCTACGCGTCCCTCGCCGACCCCCGGCGGTTCCGGGTCGACCCGCGCGACCACGCCGGGCCCTCCCCCGAACTCCGCGCGCGCCGGCGCCTCGTCCAGCGGCTCGAAGCGTCCCTCGGCACGGCCCTTGGCACCGCGAGCCGCCTCGACGGGCCCGCCGCGCGGCAGTGGCAGCGGGACGTCATCGCCCTCGTGCGGCGTACATCGACGACGTGGATTGGGGGTTGGACCGTACCGACCCGTTCCTGGTCTTCGGTAAGGACGGCTGGGACCGCCCGCAGACAGACCGAGCGCACTTCCCGTTGACCGACCTGGAGCGATTCCTGGGCACGATCGGCCGTGACGACGTGGCCTACCGCACCGTGACCAACGCACAACAGGCCTATACGACTTCGCTGCTCAGCAAGCACCCGCCGCACCTCGACGAAGACGGCAACCCCGTAGGCACCGAGGCCGCGACGACGATCCGGATCGGCGCCCACCTCCAAGGCATCCTGGACCGCGCATGGGTGGATCAGTACAAGGCAGACGGCGCTGCCCAGGACCGGAAGTTCAACGATCGAGTGGACAAGCGCGCGGAACGACAGCAAATGCTCGCCGGTGTCGTCACGGCCGGTGCCTTCTCTTTCGTTCCGGAAGCGGAGGAAGGACTTCGGGCCACCATCGTTCCGCTGGCCAGCGACACGGCCAACGACGAGCTCGACAGCCAGATCGCGCAGAACATCAGCGACTACGCGGACTCGCAGCACCGCAATCTCGACGACGTTCGCCAGGGCAAGGCAAGCGAGATCTTCGCGGCAGGTCGCGAGGCCTCATGGATCCCTGCCCGCCAGCTCCTCAATGCGAGCCGGCTCCTCAGCTGGACGCCCGCACAAAAAGCCGCCTTGGACGAGTCCCTGCAGACAGCCCAGGAAACCGGCTACGACACGGGCAGCCTCACCCAGGAACAGGGCGGGAACCTCGCGGTTTCCGATTGAAACGGACCCACACATGTCAGGGACAACTCGAACACTGGTCGCCGCAATCGTCGCAGTTGCCACCATGACGTCCTGCGGCAGCAGCGTCCCCCACGCTGGGGCGCCGCAGACGGTCATGGCGCCGATTTCGGTGACGGACACGTGCGACGGCACTCTGCGCAAGGACGCCACGGCCGCTGAAAGCCTCCTCGGAGAAACGCACGTGAATCTCGGACCCAGCGCCTACCAAGTGTCCATCCCGCGCTTGCGGCAGTGGCTCAGAGCCGACACTTCCCTGGATGCCGCTGGTGCCAAGACGCGAACTCTCTGCGCTGTGCAGCCGGAAAACAGCCATGCATCGCTGAGCATCAGCTTCGAGTGGGAGCCGTTCAGCGGGGTGCCACGCGGCAGCGGCAGCACGACTTACAGCAGCGAGTACGCAGACATCGGCTATGCAGCCTCATCCCGTGACGACGATGCGCTCATCATTTTCTCCTGCCGATTCCCCAACGGCGGCGAAAACGATGGGCGCAACCTCTATCTCAGAGCCATCGCCACGACCGAAGGGCTGAACGCCTTGCCGCGGGCCCAGAAGCGGGAGGCGCAGGTTCGGGTGTTGCACGCGGCGGCGGTGAGCGTGGCGGCGGCCATGAAGTGCGACACCAACTTGCCCGAAAAGTTGGGCATGTTGACGCCCCTGCCGTCGGCGAGGTGAAGATCTGGCGGAGCCCCGCCGTCCGCCGTGGACGCGGTGGGTGACGACCGTTAACGTAGGGCGTTCAGAGTTGCAGAAAGTGGCCGCCGTTGAGGGGAGGCCAGCCGGGGGGCTCTGCACACCGCTGCACCCGGTTGTCGTTGCCTCCGCCCGCGGCAGGTGGTTTTTGCGTTCACCGACAACGGGAGACAGGCAAGCACATGGCACCCCGAACGAAGCTCGCCGCTGCCGCGGGAGCGGTCGCCGCGGCGGCCCTGGTCCTCACCGCGTGCGGCGGGGGCGGCCACGACGACAAGATCGCGTCCAGCCCGACTCCCCGTACTCCGGCCACGACTGCCACCGCGTCGGCCACGGCGACGGACGCGAGCGCACCCGCGTTCGACCTGCCGAGCGACCTGAAGGTGAACGTCGACGCCGACACGAAGGGGGACGCGACGAAGGACGCGATCCTGCGCGACCAGGCGTACGGCCTGAAGGCGAGCTTCGTCGCGTCCGCCAAGTCGGACGACGGGCTGCCGCTCTTCACGACGTACGTCATCGCGGACGCCGCAGCGACGTGGGACGACACCATCGCGGCCTTGAAGCAGAACCACCACGCTTTCACGGGCACGGTCCACTACTACGCCCGCAGCGTCACCATCGGTGACTCGGCCGCGGGGGTCTCGTTCTGCGAGGACCAGCGCTACCTGTACGACAAGGACACCAAGACCGGCAAGGTCCTGACCACCAAGCCCAGCGACAACAGCTTCATCTTCCACACGTCGAGGATGGTCCGGGCGAAGGACGGCAGTTGGCAGACCACGACGTACACGTCCCAGAGGGGCGCGGCACAGTGCCGGCGGTAGGCATGCGGAAGGCGCTGGCCGTCCTGGCGATGGCGGGCTGCGGCGTTCTCCTGCCGGCCGCGCCCAGTGGCGCCGACGCGAGCGAGACCGGCGGGCCACCCGCACAGACGACGCCCAGTCAGCCCCCTTCGGGGAACCCGGGCGGCGTCATCCACTCGCAGGTGCACTACACGAGGAGCTACAAGGGATCCGGCGCCCGGATGACCACGACACCGGGTTCCACCTGGTCCCCTCCGCCGTGCTGGTACGAACCCGAGTTCACCCCCACCGCGTTCGAGAACTACATCACCACCCACTGGGTGTCCGGATCGGCCTTCACGGACATGGCCACTGAATACGGCGCCGACAACTACCACAAGGGCGAGAAGGGTGCCTGGTACCAGCTGATGAACTCGGGTACCGGCAGCGGGGTTTCCTGTGTTCCCCTCGCCCCGTGGCGCTGGTTCACCCCGGGCAAGCCCTCCACCACCGCAGACCCCGTGATCGACCCCAAAACCCTCTCCGGCCTCGCCTACAACCAGACCACGCTGCCCGCTCCGCCGGTGGATCTGCGGCCGATCGGGGTGAACCAGTTGGTGAACGTGGACACGGAGGTGCGGTTCTCGTCGCCGCTCAGCCGGGTGTGGACCACCGCGGAGTTGGACAATCCCGCACTGGGGGTGGACGTGGCCGCGACGACGGTGGCCGTGCCGGCGCGGTTACGGGTGGACGCGGGAACCGATGAGGCGGAACCGCGGACGTGTACGTACGAACTGACCGCGAAGGGCGGGACGTACGGCGTGGACACGCGGAGCGACCCCTGCAACGTCACGTACCGGAAGGCGGGGAACTACACGCTGACCGCGTCGATCGTGTGGAAGGTGACGTGGACGGCGTCCGCGAACCCGGACGGGCCGCCGGAGGCCCGACCCGCGCTGCCCGACGGCGAGTCCACCTCGCGCATGCCGGTGACGGTGCGGGAGAACCAGGCCGTCGGCTCGGGGTGAAAAAGGCGGCGGGCGGCGCATCCGGGACGCGCGCCCGCCGGGCGGAACTCAGTCGTTGGGGACCGTCGCGAACTTGGGCGTGGCCTCCGCCATCTGCCGCATGACGTCCTTGCGGTCGCGCTTGGAGAGGCGGTCGATGTAGAGCCGGCCGTAGAGGTGGTCCGTCTCGTGCTGGAGGCAGCGGGCGAAGTAGCCCGTGCCCTGGACGGTGATCGGGTTGCCCTGGGCGTCCTGGCCGTGGACGACGGCGTGGTCGGGCCGGGCCAGCTCCATGTAGGCGCCGGGCACGGACAGGCAGCCCTCGTTGGAGTCGTCGAGGTGCCGCTTGTCGACGGGGAGTTCGACGAGGACGGGGTTGCAGACGACGCCGACGTGCCGGACGTCCTCGTCGTCACCGCAGTCGTAGACGAAGACCTTGAGGTCGACGCCGATCTGGTTGGCGGCCAGGCCGACGCCCTCAGCGGCGCGCTGGGAGGCGAACATGTCGTCGACGAGGGCGGCGAGCGCGTCGTCGAAGACGGTGACGTCCTGGCACTCGCGGTGCAGCACGGGGTTGCCCACCACGGTGATCGGGCGGGCGGTGCCGCGCTCCCGGTGCGCCCGCTCGCGTGCGTCCGCGTCGGTCACGTCGTCGACGAAGCCGACCTCTTGCTCGGTGTGCTGCTGGGACATCTGCGCCGTACGCCTTCCCGGGTCCTGTGGGGTGATCCTTCCCAGGGTACGGGGCCGCGCAAGGGGACCTGTACGCCCGCCGAGGGCGGGCGGTGCCGAGGCGCAGGTGAAGCGGCGGAGCGGGCCGCGAAATTCAGCAGACCTCTTCGAGGTCCCGCCAGTCCCGCGTGTCGGGGCTGTCGGCGACCCAGCTCTCCAGCAGGCCCCGTACGAGGTCGGCGGGGGCGGCGATGCCGCACTCGCGCTCGGGGGTCCAGCGCAGGTCCTGCCCGCCGTGGCTGAGGTGGCTGAGGTGGCCGGGGTGCCCGGGTTCGCCCTGGTCGTGGGGGTCGCGGGTGGCCTCGGAGCCGTCGTCGGTGGGCATCCGGCTCTCGGAGCAGGTGCGGCACAGCAGGCGGACGGAGGAGGACCAGTCCTCGGCGGCGTACCCGGCCTCGGCGGCGAGCCGCTCCAGCGCGTCCCGGTCGGCCTGGGTGGCCGCCTCCAGCAGGACCAGCCAGGTGGGCACGGGCGAGGGCGCCCACAGCTCGATCTCGTCGAAGACGGGGTAGACCGCGCCGCCGGTGAGCCGGTCGGTGGCGCGCTCGCCGTGCGGCACGCCGTCGTGCAGCACGACTTCGCCCCAGCGGCGGCCGGAGGAGGGCAGCGGGATGGAGAGCACCTCGATCCGGGCCGGGTCGAGCCGGCGGCCCCAGACCACCTCGGCCTCACCCTCGGGCGACAGCCGGACCGCGGCGCTGCCGAGCGGCAGCCGGGCCGACTCCTCGCCGCCGCGCTCGGCGGTGCCGGCCGGCATCCGCAGCCCGTACGCCTGCCAGGCGCGGCGGGCCAGCGGCCAGTCCTGGAGGGCGGTGGCGGCGATGCCGAGGTTCCACCAGTCGGGCGCGCCGACCGAGCGGTCCAGCAGGGCGACGGCGCGCAGTCCGGCGATGCGGGCCTGCGTCCAGTCGTGCCGGAACTTGTGCAGCAGCGCGAGGTTGTACCAGGACTCCGACAGCCAGGGCTCCAGGTCGGCGGCACGGGTGAGCAGGGCGCCGGCGTCCTCGTAACGGCCGTCGTCGATCAGCGTGAATGCCCGGTCCGTGGCCTGGCGCCAGGTAGGCGACGGCCGGTGCCGCACTCTTCCGAAGATCTTCACCGTCGATTCCCGCCTGCCCGCTCAGCCGATCACTGCCAGGACGTCGCCTTCCCGCACCACGATCGCGCCCCCGGTCCCGCGCCGCACCACGTGCGCCGCGGGCTCGGCCCGCACGACCTTGTGCGGCCCGGCCCCGTACCACCCTGTACGACACCAACCTTGCACATTCCGACCGTTGTCTCAGCACGAGGTGGGTGCTCGCCGGGAACTCCCTTCCTCACCCGACCTCCTTGCCATTCGCACCGGCATCCAACCATGCCCAGGTGGGGAGGCTCGCGGGCACCCTGGCCAGCAGGGGGCCCTCGCCCGCGGAGGTGGCCCCGCACAGGTCCGGCCGGCGGGCCGGACGGGGCCGCGCGGCGGGCCCGGTGGGCTGCTCGGACCGGTCGGTCACCGGCCATGGGGTACGGGCCAGGGCGCGGGAGAGCGCTGCGACCATCAGGGGGTCGAACTGCGTGCCGGCGCACCGGGCGAGCTCGTCGAGGGCCTCGGCGGCGGGGCGGGCCGGGCGGTAGGAGCGGGTGGAGGTCATCGCGTCGAAGGCGTCGGCGACGGCGACGATCCGGGCCGCCTCGGGAATGCGTCCGCCGCTCAATCCGTAGGGGTAGCCGGCGCCGTCGAACCGCTCGTGGTGGTGCAGGACGGCGGCGCGGGCCTCGGCGAGGGCGTCGATGCCGCGCAGCACCCCGTCGCCGTCGGCCGGGTGGGCCTGCACGATCCGGCGCTCCTCGGAGGTCAACGGGCCCGCCTTGCGCAGCAGCTGGGTGGGGACGGCGAGTTTGCCGATGTCGTGCAGGCAGCCACCGAGCCGTACGGCGTCCACCCGGGGTGCGGGCGCGCCGAGTTCGCCGGCGACGAGGGCGGCCAGCCGGCCCACCCGTTCGCTGTGGCCGCGCGTGTAGGGGTCCTTGAGCTCCAGCGCCTGGAGCAGCGCGCGGACGGTGGAGCGCTGGGCCTCCTCGCGGACCCGACGGGCGCAGGCGGGGCCCCAGCAGACCGCGGGGGGCGGGGAGCGTCGGTGCGCGGGTGACACGACGGTCGTCCTCCTGTCCCTACGGGTGCGCGCGTATATGCACGTACGAGACTCAGGAGGATAGGCCCGGATCCGCCGCGAAGGCGGGCTTTCGGGGCATTGCGCCGGAAGAGGGCAACGTACTCACCCGCACGAGTGACGCGCGGGCGAACACGGTGACGAAGGGCCGGGCGGCCGGGTTGACGGCCGCTCAGCGCTGAGACGGACCGCCCGCAGAACGACGGCGCGCGGTGCGGGACGGGTGGTGCGGGTGGTGCGGGTGTGGGGCGCTCAGGTGGAGGGCGCCTCGGAGGCGGTCACCGCGGAGGCGCCGCCGGTGCCGCCCTCGCCGCTCAGGCCGCCCTCCCCGGACGGCTCCTGACCGCTGCGGATCAGCTCGATCCGCATCATCACCTTCGACCGGAGGTCGCTGGGCACGTCGTCGGAGCCGCAGCACCGTTTCACGAGCTTCTTGACCGCCGCCTCCAGCCCGTACTTCTCCAGGCAGGGGTGGCACTCGTCGAAGTGCTCCTTGAACTTCGCGCAGGCATCGTCGGACATCTCGTTGTCGAGGTACTCGTAGAGGTGCCCGAGTACCTCGGAGCAGTCCGTCTCATGTGCGTCGCCGCAGCTCATGAATCCGTGCCCTTCTCATCTCCCGCACCGGCCGGGACGAGTCCGCGGTCGCGGGCGTAGTCCTCCAGCAGATCGCGCAGCTGTCGGCGCCCACGGTGCAGCCGGGACATCACCGTGCCGATGGGTGTACCCATGATGTCCGCGATCTCCTTGTAGGCGAAACCCTCCACGTCCGCGAGGTAGACCGCGATGCGGAACTCCTCGGGGATCGTCTGCAGGGCCGCCTTCACGTCGGAGTCGGGCAGGTGGTCGAGGGCCTGGGCCTCCGCGGACCGCAGACCGGTCGACATGTGCGACTCGGCGCGGGCCAGCTGCCAGTCCTCGATCTCCTCCGAGCCGCTGCGCAGCGGCTCGCGCTGCTTCTTGCGGTAGGAGTTGATGAAGCTGTTGGTCAGGATCCGGTAGAGCCACGCCTTGAGGTTCGTGCCCTCCCGGAACTGGTGGAAGGAGGCGTACGCCTTGGCGTAGGTCTCCTGGACGAGGTCTTCCGCGTCGGCCGGATTGCGGGTCATCCGCAGCGCGGCCGAGTACATCTGGTCGAGGTAGCCCAGCGCGTCCCGCTCGAAGCGCACATTGCGCTCGGCGTCGCTCTCCTGCGCAGCCCGACCGGACGCACCCGCGGTGTTCGCCGTGCTGTCGTCGGTGCCGGTGACCGGACCCACCTCCTCGGAAACGCCTGCGCGTCCCAGGGTGGACACGCTCGTCTGGGAGGATATTGCACGGACGGCGGGGACGCCGGATCCACCCTTGAGGACGGTGCCGTCCTCGGCCCCCGACCACTCGGTCCAGTTCAGGTAGGGCGCGACCGCGGCCTGCTCCGGTGTGGCGGGCACGACCCGCGCGCGGACCGGCGCTGCGGTGTTGTCGCGTGACCGGCATGCGGCTGAAACCATGCGGCTGCCCCTCTCGCCCTGCTTCGGCACGGGTGTCCGTGTCCTGACGCCTGGCACAACGCCGAGCGGGTTGTCGTCATTCCCCGGGAGGAGAAGCCTCCCCCAATGGCTCACCGACCGGCGCCGGGGTGGCGGCGGCGTCAGCGTGGGGGGCTCAGGGCGCGTCGGCGTACCCCAGGGCGTTCAGCCATTCCGCGACGGCCCCGGTGATCACGGCCAGGGCCGCCTCCTGGGTGATGTCCGCCCGCTTCGGGACGGAGAAGCCGTGGTCGGCGGAGGGCACCTCCACCGGCACGTGGCCGGCCGGGAACTCCTCGGGCCGCCCGAAGGGGTCCGCGCCGCCCTGCACGCCCAGCAGCGGCAGCTCCTTCGCGGCGCCGGTCAGCTCGTCGGCCCGGGACTTCTCCGGCCGGCCCGGCGGGTGCAGCGGGAAGGCCAGCGTGAGGACGGCCGCGGCGCCCAGGTCCCCGGCGGTGCGGCAGGCCACCCGGGCCCCGGCGCTGCGGCCGCCCGCGACCACCGGCAGCCCGGGGGCCGCCAGCTCCGGCCACAGCGCGGTCCAGCCGGTGTCCAGCGTCCTCGGCGCGGGAGCGAGCTTCTTTCCGGCCACCCGCCAGGGCTGCTCGACCAGCGCCACGCTCACCCCGCGCCCGGGCAGCTCCCCGGCCAGCGCCGCCAGGTCACGGGCGGCGATCCCGCCGCCGGCGCCGTGGCCGAGGGCCAGCACGGCGCGCGGCCGGGCGGCCCGGTGCCAGGTGACCCGGGCGGGGCCGGCCGGGGTGTCGACGAGACGCTCTTCGGGGGTGCGCATCCGCCCAGCGTCTCAGAAGAGGGTCTCCTCCTCCGGCGCCGGCAGTTCCTCGACGAGTCGCGGGTCGTTGGCGCGCACGTCGCTGACCGCGGCGGCGACCGGGTAGGCCCGCACGCGGCCGGGCGGGGGCGGGGCGAGCAGGTCGCCGAGGGCGTCGGGGTCGGAGAGGGCCGGGTCGAGCCAGGCGTCCCAGCGGTCCGGGGGCATCATCAGCGGCATCCGGGGGTGGATGTCGGCCAGCGAACGGGGTCCGGAGCCGGCGTACCCGGCCAGGTCGGTGGTCTCGGCCTCGGTCGTGAGCACCGTGCAGGTGGCCCACCAGGCGCGCGGGTGCGCGGCGGGCAGCTCGGGGTCGCGCCAGAACTCGAACAGCCCGGCCATCGCGAGGGCCGAGCCGTCGGCGGGGGTGACGAAGTACGGCTGCTTGCGGGTGCGCTTGCGCCGGCCCTGCTCCTCCAGCTCGCGCTCCTCGGCGCCGGTCCGCCACTCGTAGAACCCGTCGGCGGGTATCAGGCAGCGGCGCGCGGCCAGCGCGCGGCGGAAGGCCGGCTTCTCGTGGGCGCTCTCGGAGCGGGCGTTGATCATCTTGACGCCGACCTCGGGGCTCTTGGCCCAGGACGGGACCAGGCCCCAGCGCACCACCCGCAGCTGCCGGACCGGCGCGGGGGAACCGGAGTCCCGCAGCGGACGGTCCACTACGACGTGGACCTCCTTGGTCGGCGCGACGTTCCAGTCCGGCGCGAGTGTCTCCTCGGGGTCCCACCGGCGGACGTCGAAGATCCCCGCGAGATCCTCCGCTTTCCGGCTCGCCGCATATCGACCGCACATAGCTGCCACACTGCCACGACCGCGGCCCGGCCCCGTCCCCCGGGGCCGTCGCCGCATGCGGGAGGATCCCGGCACCAGCACGTCCCCGTCCCCGAAACGAACTCAAACGAACCCGCACGAGCCCCGAACGATCACCGACGAACAGGGAACGCACGGAAATGATCACACCGCGCCAGGAATCGAGGGCCGCATGAACGTCGCGAACCTCTCCGAGATGTGGGACCGACTCACCGGGACCCAGCCCGACCCGTCCCGCTGGCTGATCGGGGCGACCGCGCTGCTCGCCCTCGCCGCCGTGCTCTTCCGCGGCGTGTGGCACGTGACCCGCAACGCGGTGACGATCGCGCACGAGGGCGGGCACGGCCTGGTGGCCCTGCTCACCGGGCGCCGGCTCCAGGGCATACGCCTGCACTCCGACACCTCGGGCCTGACCGTCTCCAAAGGCAAGCCGCACGGCCTGGGCATGGTGCTGACCGCCGCCGCGGGCTACACGGCCCCGCCGCTGCTGGGGCTGGCGGGCGCGGCGCTGCTGGCCGCCGGGCACATCACCGCCCTGCTGTGGGGCGCGACCGCGCTGCTCCTGCTGATGCTGGTGATGATCCGCAACGCGTACGGGGCACTCACCGTGCTCGTCACCGGGGCGCTGTTCCTGCTGGTGTCCTGGCTCACCAAGGCACAGGTGCAGGCCGCCTTCGCGTACCTGGTGGTGTGGTTCCTGCTGGCCGGGGGCGCGCGGCCGGTCGCCGAACTCCAGGGCAGCCGGCGCCGGGACCGCAGCGGCTCCTCCGACGCCGACCAGCTGGCCCGGCTCACCCACACCCCGGCGGCGCTGTGGATGCTCTTCTTCTACGCGATCGCCCTGTGCTCCCTGGTGGGCGGCGCCCGCTGGCTGCTGCTGCGCTAGGTGTTCTGTCCGGGGAGGTTGTGGACGGTGACGGGGTTCACGGCTGTCTGATCTTGAACGGGTGAGGGCCCTTCGGGTTCGGTGTGGATTGCGACGTCTACACCGACCGAAAGGCCCTCATGCCCCACCGTAATGCACCCTTGACCGAGACCGGACGCCTGCGCCTGGCCCGCTGCGTCGTGGACGACGGCTGGCCGCTGCGGCGGGCCGCCGAACGGTTCCAGGTCTCGCCGACCACGGCCCAGCGCTGGGCGAGCCGCTACCGGACCATGGGCGAGGCCGGGATGACCGACCGCTCCTCCCGCCCCCACGCCAGCCCCCGGCGGACACCGACGCGCACCGAACGCCGGATCATCAAAGTCCGGCTGCTGCGCCGCTGGGGCCCGGCCCGCATCGCGCACCTGCTACGGCTGGTGCCCTCCACCGTCCACCGCGTCCTGACCCGCTACGGCCTGGCCCGCCTCACCCACCTGGACCGGGCCACCGGCCGGGTGATCCGCCGCTACGAACGCGACAGGCCCGGCGAACTGGTCCACGTCGACATCAAGAAACTCGGCAACATCCCCGACGGCGGCGGACACAAAGTCCTCGGCCGCCAAGCCGGCCGCAGGACCCGCTCGAACGCTGGCTACTCCTACCTGCACACCGCCGTCGACGATCACTCCCGCCTCGCCTACAGCGAGATCCACACCGACGAGAAGAAGGAAACCGCCACCGGCTTCTGGCAGCGAGCCCACACCTTCTTCACCCAGGCCGGGATCACCGTCGAACGCGTCCTGACCGACAACGGCTCCTGCTACCGCTCACACGACTGGCGAGACCTGCTGACAGCGGCCGGGATCACCCACAAACGCACCCGGCCCTACCGGCCGCAAACGAACGGCAAGGTCGAACGCTTCAACCGCACCCTGCTCGAAGAGTGGGCCTACGCCCGCCCCTACCGCTCCGAACAGGAACGGCGCGACGCCTTCCCCGACTGGCTGCACACCTACAACCACCACCGCGGCCACACCGCACTCGCAGGCAAACCACCCGCCAGCCGCGTCCCCAACCTCACAGGGCAATACACCTAGCGCTCGCGCCGGCGAAGCCGGTGCCGGCAGCGGGGTGGGTGGAGGCAGCGAAGGCGGTGAAGGCGCCGACGTGCGCGCGGGCCGGTCGGACGACCGGTCGGACGGCCGGTTCGCCGATCCGTCCCGCCGGACCCGAGCCACTACGCTTGCTCACCATGACCGACAGCTCCGCGTACGGCGACCCGTGGCCGGCCCCGACCGCGCCGGGTGCCGTGGACGCGACCGTCCAGGTGCCCGGCTCGAAGTCGGTGACCAACCGCGCCCTGGTGCTGGCCGCGCTGTCCGCGGAGCCGGGCTGGCTGCGCCACCCGCTGCGCAGCCGCGACACCCTGCTGATGGCCGAGGCGCTGCGCGCGATGGGCGCCCAGATCGACGAGACGGTCGACCCCAACGGCGGCGAGGCGTGGCGGATCATCCCCGCCGGGCTGCACGGCCCGGCCACCGTGGACGTCGGCAACGCGGGCACCGTGATGCGCTTCCTGCCGCCGGTCGCCGCGCTCGCCGCCGGGGATGTCCGCTTCGTGGGCGACGCGCGGGCGTACGAGCGCCCGCTGCACGGCGTGATCGACGCCCTGCGGCTGCTCGGCGCGCGGATCGACGACGAGGGCCGGGGCGCGCTGCCGCTGACGGTGCACGGCGCCGGATCGCTGGCCGGCGGCGCCGTGAAGGTGGACGCGTCGGCCTCCTCGCAGTTCGTCAGCTCCCTGCTTCTGTCCGGTCCGCGCTTCAACAAGGGCCTCGAACTGCGCTCCACCGGCCGCACCCTGCCCTCGCTGCCGCACGTCCGGATGACCGTGGACATGCTGCGGATGGCCGGGGCCCGGGTGGACGCCCCGGAGGACGGCGGCGAGCCGGACGTCTGGCGGGTCACCGCGGGGGCCCTGCTCGGCCGGGACCTGACGGTCGAGCCGGACCTGTCGAACGCCGCGCCCTTCCTGGCCGCCGCGCTGGTCACCGGCGGCCGGGTCACCGTGCCCGGCTGGCCGGAGCGGACCACCCAGCCCGGTGACGCGCTGCGCGCCCTCTTCACCCGGATGGGTGGATCGTGCGAGCTCACCGGCCAGGGGCTGACCTTCCGCGGTGACGGCCGGATTCGCGGCGTCACCGCCGACCTGCACGAGGTGGGCGAGCTGACCCCGGTGATCGCGGCGGTGGCCGCCCTCGCCGACGGCCCGTCGGAGCTGACCGGCATCGCCCACCTGCGGCTGCACGAGACGGACCGGCTGGCCGCGCTCGCCCGCGAGATCAACGCGCTCGGCGGCGACGTCGCCGAGACGGAGGACGGCCTGCGGATCCGCCCGCGCCCGCTGCGCGGCGGGGTCTTCCGCACCTACGACGACCACCGGCTGGCCACGGCCGCCGCGGTGCTGGGGCTGGCCGTGCCCGGCGTGGAGGTGGAGAACGTGGCGACGACCGGGAAGACGCTGCCCGACTTCCCCGGGCTGTGGACGGCGATGCTGGCCGACGGCGCCGGCGACGCGGCCGAAGCCCACGTCGGCGACCCGGTACCCGGCGCGGGACGGGGCTGACGGTCCGCCATGCGCCGCTACGGCAAGAACCCCGACGAGGACGACATCCGCGTCCGCCCCAACAGCCGCGGCAGCCGCCCCCGCACCTCAATCCGCCCCAAGCACGAGGACGCCGCCGAGGGCATGGTGCTCACCGTGGACCGCGGCCGGCTGACCGTGCTGGTGGACGACCGCGAGATCGTGGCGATGAAGGCGCGCGAACTGGGCCGCAAGTCCGCGGTGGTCGGCGACCGGGTGGCCGTGGTCGGCGACCTGTCCGGCGTCAAGGACACCCTGGCCCGGGTCGTGCGGGTCGAGGAGCGCTCCTCGGTGCTGCGCCGCACCGCCGACGACACCGACCCGTACGAGCGGGTGGTGGTCGCCAACGCCGACCAACTCGCGATCGTCACGGCGCTGGCCGACCCCGAGCCGCGCCCGCGGATGATCGACCGCTGCCTGGTCGCGGCCTACGACGCCGGGCTGGCCCCGCTGCTGGTCCTCACCAAATCCGACCTGGCGCCCGCAGAACCGCTGCTGGAGATCTACGGCGCGCTGGACCTGGCGCACGTGGTGATCAGCCGGGACGAGTTCACGGCCGGCGGCGTCGACCTGATCCGGGAGCGGCTCGCGGGCCGCGTCACCGCCTTCGTCGGGCACAGCGGAGTGGGCAAGACCACCCTGGTCAACGCGCTGGTGGAGCGCCAGCGCAGCACCGGCCGGGTCAACGCGGTGACCGGGCGCGGCCGGCACACCACCACCTCGGCGCTGGCCCTGCCGCTGCCGGGCGAGCGCGGCGGCTGGGTGATCGACACGCCGGGGGTGCGGTCCTTCGGGCTGCACCACGTGGACCCCTCGCGGGTCATCCACGCCTTCCCCGACCTGGAGCCGGGCACCGAGGAGTGCCCGCGGGCGTGCTCGCACGACGAGCCGGACTGCGCGCTGGACGCCTGGGTCGCCGAGGGGCACGCGGAGCCGGCCCGGCTGGACTCGCTGCGGCGGCTGCTGGCCACGCGGGAGCGGCGCGAGGGCGACTGAGGCCCGGCGCTCCCCCGCTCACCCGCCGCGGGGACGCTGCTATCCGCCGCGGTTCGCCGCGGTCCGCAGCCGAGATCGCACGCCGGGCCTTCGGGCCGGTATCCCGTCCGCGGAACGGGCATGCTGTGTGATGATCGACAGCACAGGTGCTCACGGCGCCGGCCCGGCGGGCGGAAGGCCGGCGGGGCCGGCACCCGGGGCGGCCGAGCGGCGGACGCGGCGAGGAACAGGGAGGCTTTCGATGGCCTGGCTCATGGTGGTGGTCGCGGGCCTGTTCGAGACGGGGTTCGCGGTCTGCCTGAAGCTCTCCCACGGCTTCAGCCGGCTGTGGCCGACCATCGCCTTCGCCCTGTTCGCGCTCGCCTCCTTCGGCCTGCTCACCCTCTCGCTGCGCAAGCTCGACGTCGGTCCGGCCTACGCGGTCTGGACCGGCATCGGCGCGGCGGGCACCGCGATCTACGGCATGGCCTTCCTCGGCGACATCGTCTCCGTGCTCAAGCTCGTCTCGATCTCGCTGGTCATCCTCGGCGTCATCGGCCTCCAACTGTCGGGCTCCTCGCACTGACGCGCGCCGACGCACCCGCAGAGGCCGTTACGGCCGGATACGCCGGACCGTCACGGTCCGGGTAAGGCGAGCAGGCTGCGCAGCAGTTGCCCGACCCGCCGGCAGGCGTCCTCGTCGCTGGGCGCGGGCGTCATCACGTACGAGAGGGTCAGCCGGACCGCCGCGTCGCAGGCCCACGCGAGGCCGTCGCGGCGCAGCGCCGGGAAGCCGCGGGCCAGGGCCTCGACGGTACGGGCGCGCAGCGCGTCCCCGAGGTCGGGCACCGGGGGCCTGGGACGTACCCCGGTGAGCGCGCCGCGCACCAGGGGGCTGCCGCGGGCGCTGCGCAGGGTCCAGGCGGCCGCCGCCGCGCAGCACGCGCCCGCGTCCCCGCCCCGCAGGGCGGCGCGGGCCAGCGCGTCGTCCACGCCGGCGAGGAAGACGTCCGCCTCGCGCCGGGCCAGCGCCCGGGCCAGGCCGTCCTTGCTCTGGAACTCGTTGTAGAGGGTCTGCCGGGACACGCCGGCCGCCGCGGCGACCTCGACCATGCGCACGGCGGTCCACGGCCGGTCGCCGAGCGCGGCGAAGGCCGCGTCGAGGAGCGATTCACGCGCGGTAGGCACCGTTGCCTCCCCACACCGCCTGTGTCCGAAGCGGGCGTGCCGAAAGAATTGACGCGGGTGCACGGCCTGTCAACCCTTCGCGCACGCCCGCGGAGCCGTTTCCCGCCGTCCGGCCCGGGGACCCCGCGCCTCGCCCCGTCCGACGGGCGGTGCCCGCCTCCTCCGACAGGCCGCGCACCCCGCGCTCGTGGCCGCCACCAGGCGGGATCGCTACTGTTCGGCCATGCCCGATTTCAACGACGACCTGCGGCTGGCCCACGTGCTGGCCGACGCCGCCGACGCCGCCACGATGGACCGCTTCAAGGCACTCGACCTGAAGGTGGAGACCAAACCCGACCTGACACCGGTCAGCGAGGCGGACAAGGCCGCCGAGGAGCTGATCCGCGGTCAGCTCGGCCGGGCCAGGCCGCGGGACTCGGTACTCGGCGAGGAGTACGGGGCCGCCGGCGGCGGCACCGCCCGGCGCTGGGTGATCGACCCGATCGACGGCACCAAGAACTACGTCCGCGGTGTGCCGGTGTGGGCGACGCTGATCGCGCTGGTGGTGCGGGACGAGGGCGGCGACGAGGTCGTGGTCGGGTTGGTGTCGGCCCCCGCGCTCGGCCGGCGCTGGTGGGCGGCCAAGGGCGGCGGCGCGTACAGCGGGCGCAGCCTGTCCTCGGCGACCCGGCTGCACGTGTCCCGCGTCGGCACCCTGGAGGACGCGTCCTTCGCGTACTCCTCGCTGCACGGCTGGGAGGAGCAGGGGCGGCTGGACGGCTTCCTGGGGCTGACCCGGCGCTGCTGGCGGACCCGCGGCTACGGCGACTTCTGGCCGTACATGATGGTCGCCGAGGGATCGGTGGACATCTGCGCGGAGCCCGAGCTGAGCCTGTGGGACATGGCGGCCAACGACGTGATCGTGCGGGAGGCGGGCGGCCGGTTCACCTCGCTGGACGGCGCGGACGGGCCGTTCGGCGGGAACGCGGCGGCCTCCAACGGCCTGCTCCACGAGGAGATGCTCGCGCACCTGGGCCGACGCTAACGGCCGTCAACCGGGGCGCCGGTCCCGTCACCCGCGCGGATGGAGTCGGGGCACGGGGGTTGTTCGTCGCGCCGACGCATGTGAACATGAGAATACCCCCGCTTGTGAACTTGTGAAAACGTTCACGCGAACGCCTTCACGTCCAGGAGGTACCTCCACATGCTGGTCCGCGACGCGATGAGCTCGGTGGTCCTGACCATCGGCCCCGCCCATACCCTCCGCCAAGCCGCCCGGCTGATGTCCGCCCGCCGGGTCGGCGCGGCCATCGTCTTCGACCCCGACACGTTCGGCCTCGGCATCCTCACCGAGCGCGACGTCCTCGACGCCCTCGGCGCCGGCCTCGACCCCGACCGCGAGCTCTCCGAAGCCCACACCACCACCGACGTCGTCTTCGCCGCCCCCCAGTGGACGCTGGAGGAAGCGGCCGCCGCCATGGTCCGCGGCGGCTTCCGCCACCTGATCGTCGTCGAGGGCCAGGACCTCGTCGGCGTCGTCTCCGTCCGCGACATCCTGCGCCTGTGGGCCCCGGTCCGGGCGGCCGTGCCGGCCTGAGAGCCGACGAGCGAGTTCGCGACGTGGGCGGCCGAGGAACGAGGCCGTCCGCGGCACGAACGAGGAGAAGGATCGACCAAACGGCCTGAGAGCAAGGGCCGCCGACCGGCACGTCGACCGGTGCGGGGGCGCGTCCCGCGGTGACCCGCCAGGGCCGACGGCGCGGGTCAGCGTCCGCGGGCCGTGCCCCTGCGCCGTGCCCCGCCGCCGTGCGGCGCCGTCCCGTGCGGCGCGCTCTCGTGGGTCGGGCGGTAGACGGGCGCGCGGGCGGTGATCCGCTCGGCGAGTCGGCGGACGGCCGGCTCGGTCCGGGTCCGGCCGATCCACAGCGTCTCCGGCGGCACCTCGTGCGGCACCCGGGACAGCGCCTCGAACACCTCGCGGGCCACGCCCGGATCCGGGTCGTTGGCCAGCGGCCCCAGCAGCGGCACCAGTTCGTGCGGCTTCGCCAGCCGTCCCAGCGCGCGCACCGCCGCCTTGCGCACCGATGGACGCGAGTCGGGCAGCAGCCGGGCCAGCAGCGCGGTGTCCCCGTCGGCCGACCGGTCGGCGGCGTCGCCGCACTCCCCCAGCCCGACCGCCAGCCCGCCGAGCAGGCCCGGCGACGCGTCGTCCTTGAGCGCCTTGCCCAACTGCTTGCGGTAGACCTCGGCGGGCGGCTCCCCGCGCTCGTACAGCTTCCAGCGGGCCTGCGCCCGCACCATCCGGGCCCGGTCGGCCAGCGGCGCCAGCAGCCGGGCCGCGGGCACGTCCGCGGGCAGCGCCGTCACGGCCAGCTCCCGCACTCCCGCGCCGCGCGCCCACAGCAGCCGGCCGGCCTGCTCCGGGTCCAGCTCCAGCAGGCGCTGCGCGCACAACTGCCGGCAGACCTGGTCGTGGTCGTGCAGCGCCGTGCGCAGCAAATCCCCGCGCACGTACTCACCGAGGTCCAGGGCGAGCTCCACCCCGAAGCGACGGGCCGGCGGGTACGCGTCGGCGGCCAGCGCCCGTACCGATCGGCGGTGCGCGGGCTCGCCGATCACCTCCCGGTACGCCTCCAGCAGGCCCTCGGCGCGGCGCCGCCGGCGCAGCCCGAGCAGCACCCGGACGGCGGCGGCGACCTCGTCGGGGGCCGTACGGGTCAGCAGCGCGGCGGTCGCGCGGGTGCGGACCTCGGGCACCCAGTCGGCGGCGCGCACCGCGAGCGCGGCGGCGGGCAGCGGCCCGCCGCGGGCGGCCAGCGCCTCCACGGCGGCCTCGCGGGTGCGGCCGCGCGCGTCGAGGGAGTCCAGCACGAGCCGCAGCAGGTCCGCGGGCCGCTCGGAGGCGGCCGGCGCGGGCGCGGGGTCGTTCGGCCGGGCGTGGCGGTCCAGGAGCGGCAGCAGCGGCGCGGGGGCGGCCGCCAGCGCCTCGACGGCCGCGGCACGGTCCGGCGGCGGGCCGGCCGCCTGCACGGCCCTCAGCTCGGTGAGCAGGGCCCTGACGTGCTCGGGCCGCCGGGTGTCGAGCGCGCGGGCGCACCCCTTGGCCCAGCGGGCGGCGTCCACCGCCCGGGGCGCTCGGGAACGCTCCCGGTCCCGCCGTCTGCGCAGCAATCCCGCCTCCCGCTCACCCTCGCCCGACGTTCCTGGGCTACAGGATCGCGCGGCGGGGCGTCCGGACCAAGCCGGTTCGACCGGGCTTTGCCCGAAAAAGATGAAATAAGCCCGGAAGCTGTGCTTCCGGGCTTATCCCATCATGTGGTAGCGGGGACAGGATTTGAACCTGCGACCTCTGGGTTATGAGCCCAGCGAGCTACCGAGCTGCTCCACCCCGCGTCGTTGTGCCTTTACCTTAGCGTGTGCGGGGGGCCGCGACCAAATCCATTGCGGGGTGGCACTCAGGCGGTGAGTTCGTGGCTGACCGCGGCGGTGAGCCGGGCCGCCCGCTCGGCCACCTCCGGCGGGCCGCTGGCGATGGCCCGGCTGCACCAGGACTGGGCGGCCGGCAGGTCGCCCCGGCGCGCCGAAAGCAGCGCCATCCGCAGCGCCGCCCGGCCGTGCCCGGCGTCGGCCGCGCGGGTCCACCACAGCGCGGCCTCGGCCTCGCTGCCCTGGCGGGCCAGCAGCAGCCCGAGGTTGAAGGCCCCGCTGCGCGAGCCGGCCTCGGCGGCGAGCCGGTACCAGCGCTCGGCCTCGTCGGTGTCGCCGCGCCGGGCCGCGCCCATGCCGAGCCGCACCTGGGCGCGGCGGTGCCCCTGGCGGGCCGCCCGCTCCAGCCACTCCTCGGCCTCGTCGCGGCCCTGGAGCAGCTTCCACAGCCGGAAGGCCGCCTCGGGGCTGCCGCCGCCCGCGGCGCAGCGCAGGTGGCGCTCGGCGCCGTGCTCGTCGCCCTCCAGCTGGAGCGCGATGGCGACCTGGAGTGCCGCCTCGGCGTGCCCGGCCGCGGCGGCCCGCTCGTACCAGCGCAGGGCGGTGTCCGCGTCGCCGCGGCCGGCGTGCAGGATGCCGAGGTTGAAGGCCGCGTCGATGCTGCCGGCCTCGGCCGCCTTGGAGAACCACGGCTCGGCGCCCTGCGCGTCCCCGCGCTGGAGCAGCAGCACCGCCAGCGCGTTCGCCGCCTCGCGGTGACCGGCGTACGCGGCCTTGCGGTACCACCCCTCGGCCTGCGGGGCGCGGCCCTGGCCGGCGCACAGCAGCCCGAGGTTGTAGGCCCCGTTGACGTCGCCTGCCTCCATGGCCGCGCGGTACCAGCGCTCGGCGGTCTGCGTCTCGCCCGCCTGGGCGTGCAGCGCGCCGAGCGCGTTGGCGGCGTTGCCGTCGCCGGCCTGGGCCGCGCGGCGCCACCAGGTGGCGGCCTGCTCCACGTCGCCGGCGTCGCGCAGCAGGAAGCCGAGCGCGCAGGCCGCCGCGGCCTCGCCGTCGCGGGCCGCGGTCAGGTACCAGTGGCCGGCCTCCTTGGCCTCGCCGCGCTCCTCCAGCAGGGTGCCCAGCCGCCACGCGGCACGGCGGTGCCGCCGGGCGGCGGCCTGCCGGTACCACTGCTCGGCCTCGCGGTCCTGGCTTCGGGCGGAGCAGATCCGGGCCAGCCGGTAGGCGGCCTCACGGTGGCCGTGCTCGGCGGCGGCCCGGAACCAGCGCTCGGCGCCGGGCTCCCGACGGTGCTCCAGAAGGTCGGCGAGCGCGTAGGCGCCCAGCGGGTGGCCGGCCTCGGCGGCCTGCCGCAGCCAGTACTCGGCGCCGGGCTCGTCGCCGCGCTCGCGGTGGTGCCGGCCGAGCGCGTGCGCGGCGGGCGCGGAGCCGGCCACGGCGGCGACCCGCCACCACTCGGCGGCCTCGTCGCCGTGGCCGCGCTGGTGCAGCAGCAGGGCGAGGTTGTTGGCGGCGGCGCGGTCGCCGTGCTGGACGGCGCCGCGCAGGTAAGGCTCCGCCCCGTCGAGGTCCCCGCGGCGCAGCAGGAGGGTGCCCAGCGCGCTCATCGCGAGCGGGTCGCCCTGCTCGGCCGCGGCCCGGTGCCGGGCCTCGATCTCGGCCTCCTCGCGCATGGCGAGGGTCTCCTCGTCGGGGAGTTCGCTGAGCAGCGCGGTGACGGTGACGCCGCCCTCGCCCTCCGCCGGGTCCGGGAGCGCGGCGGCCGCGCCCGGGGCGTGGCCGTTCCGGGGCCCGGGCAGGAGCGCGGCACCGGTCATGCCCCGCTCGCCCGCCGGCCCGCGCTCCTCGCGGTCCTGACGAGTACCCAGCTGTCCCGCCCCATCCCCCATAGGTCCCATGGTCGCACCACCCGTTGACGGCGTACACCTGGTATATCGCAACCGGCACGGTCACTTCAGCGTTTTGTCGACTTCCCGACAAGGCGCCATGCCAAACGTTGCCCGACCCTGGTCCCCAGAACAAGTGAAGAGGCCCGAAGTCTCTTGACTTCGGGCCTCTTCCACCAGTAGCGGGGACAGGATTTGAACCTGCGACCTCTGGGTTATGAGCCCAGCGAGCTACCGAGCTGCTCCACCCCGCGTCGTTGTGTGATCAACGGTACCACACGGCGGGTTGACGTCCGGGGCGGATTTCCCCGCCGGGGAAAGCCACCCGATCAGCCCTTCCCCGCGCGGTGCTCCGCCTCCTGAGCGTCCTTCAGCGCGTCGCCCAGCTTCTTCTGATCCTCGCCGTAGGCCTTCCAGTCGCCCTTCTGCAGGGCCTTCTGCCCGGCCTCGTACGCCTGTTGGGCCCGGGTCAGAGCGTCCTGCACCGACGCGGGGGCGCTCGCACCGGGCCGGTGGGCGGTGCCGGTGGACCGCGGCGGGGCGGTGGACTTGCCGAACACCGTGTCCAGCGCCTGGTCGAGGGTGTCGTCGAAGGCCATCCGGCCGCCGAAGCTGACGAACACCTTCTTCAGCAGCGGGTAGTCGGTGTCCGCGCCGCGCAGGTAGACCGGCTCCACGTAGAGCAGCCCACCGTCCAGCGGCAGCGTCAGCAGGTTGCCGTACTCGACGGTGGAGTCCTTGCCTCTGAGTCGGGAGATCTGCTGGGCGAAGTCGGGCTGGGAGTTGAACTTGCTCTGCACCAGCTGCGGCCCGTCCACCGGGGCGCCGGTCGGCAGCTTGAGCAGCCGCATCCGGCCGTAGTCCGGGCTCGTGGCGTCGGAGTCGACGGCCACGAAGGCGGCGAGGTTGCCACGTCTGGTCGGGGTGAAGGTCGAGGTGAGGGAGAACTCCTGCGCGCTCTGGCCGGGCACCCTCAGGCTCAGGTAGTACGGCGGCACGGCCCGGCCGGACTTCGACGCCGGGTCGTCGGGCACCTGCCACACCTGGCTGCCGCTGTAGAACTGCGCGGCCTTGGTGACGTGGTACTTGGTGAGCAGCTGCCGCTGCACCTTGAACAGGTCCTGCGGGTAGCGCAGATGGGCCAGCAGCGCCGGGGGGACGGCGCTTCGGGGCCGCACCGTGCCCGGGAACGCCTTCATCCAGGTCTTGAGCACCGGGTCCTTGGCGTCCCACTGGTAGAGCGTGACCGTGCCGTCGTAGGCGTCCACGGTGGCCTTCACGGAGTTGCGGATGTAGTTCACCCGGTTCTGCCGGGCCACCACCGAACGCGAGGTGTCGGTGAGGGAGTCCGCGGTGGTGTCGCCGAGGGTGGTGCGTGAGGCGTACGGGTAGCCGTTGGTGGTGGTGTAGGCGTCCACGATCCACTCCAGCCGGCCCTGGACCACCGCCGGGTACGGGTCGCCGTCGATCGTCAGCCACGGCGCCACCGCCTCGACCCGCTCCTTGGGGGTGCGGTCGTAGAGGATCTTCGAGCCGTGCCCTATGGCGCCCGAGTAGAAGATCTTCGGCTCGCCGAAGGCCACCGCGTACGCCGCCCTGGTGACCGGGTTGTCGAGGCCGACCCCGCCGCTGCCGCGGTAGCTGTAGGACTTCTCGCCGCCCTTGTCGGCGTAGTCCAGTTCCTTGGTGGGGCCGTCCACGATCGAGTACTGCGTCATCTGCTCGCCGAAGTACACCCGCTGCTGGTAGCTGCCGAGTTCGTGGGTGGCGGGCAGGTCCTGCTCGGTGTAGACCGGCTGGCCGGCGATGTCGGTGCCCTGGTCGCCGCCGCTGGTCACGGTGGTGCCCTTGGCGGCCACCAGGCCGTAGCCGTGGGTGTACTTGAAGTGGTCGTTGATCCAGTTGCTCTCGGGGATCCCCTTGATGTCCAGCTCCCGCACGCCCACGACGGTGTCCTGCTCCCGGCCGCGGGTGGTGTACCGGTCGACGTCCAGGGTCGAGGGGAAGGAGTAATAGCTGCGGGACTGCTGCATCTGCTGGAAGGTCGGCGAGACCACGTTCGGGTCGAGCACGCGGACGGACGCGGTGCCGGCGACGTCGGCGCGCAGCCTGGCGTCGGAGGTGCCGGTGGTGCCCGGGTAGTCCGACGCGACGCTGCCGTCGATGCCGTAGGCGGCCCGGGTCGCGTCGATGTTCCGCTGTATGTACGGGGCCTCCTTGGCGGCCTCGTTGGGCTGCACCTGGAACTTCTGCACGATCGCCGGGTAGAGGCCGCCGATCAGGATGGCCGAGAGCACCATCAGCCCGAAGCCGATCACCGGCAGCGACCAGGTGCGGCGCCACAAGGTGGCGAAGAAGAGCAGCGCGCAGATCGTCGCGATGAAGAACAGGATCGTCTTCGCCGGCAGGTACGCGTTCGCGTCCACGTACCGCAGTCCGGTCCAGTTGCCGGTGGCGCGGAAGCCGCTGGACTTCACCGCCAGCGCGTACCGGTCGAGCCAGTAGGCGACCGCCTTCAAGGAGACGAACAGGCCCAGCAGCACCGACAGGTGGCCGGTGGCCGCGGCGGTGGCCCGCCCGCTCGGCGAGGTGAGCTGGAGCCCGCCGTACAGATAGTGCACGAGCGCCGCGCCGACCAGCGACAGCACCACGGCGGCGAACCCGAAACCCAGCAGGAAGCGGTAGAAGGGCAGCTGGAAGGCGTAGAAGGCCACGTCCTTGTGGAACTGCGGGTCCTTGGTGTGGAAGGGGGTGGCGTGGGAGAACAGCAGCCACAGCCGCCACTGGCCGGCCGCCGCCCCGCCCGCGACGAGCCCGATCATCGCGCAGATCCCCAGCAGCACCCAGGTCTTGTACGGCGCGATGCTCATCCGGTAGCGGTCCAGGCTCTGCTGCTCGGGCGACATCGCGCTCAGCGGCGGCCGCAGCCGGTGCGCGAGGTAGAGGTTCGCCCCGACCACGCCCGCCGTCGCCAGCCCGAACCCGCAGAACAGGCCGACCCGCGTCCACAGCATGGTGGTGAAGACCGAGGAGTAGCGCACCGAGCGGTACCACAGCAGGTCGGTCCACACCCCGGCGAACATCACGAAGGCGATCATCAGAAGGGCGACCACCGCCACGGCGATCACGAGCATCCTGGTACGCCGTGCCGGACGGCCCGTCCCGATCCGGGGCAGGGACGGCCCACCCCCTCGTTCCGGCGTCTGGAAAACCACGGTGTGCACCTCGATGTCGGCATTTCGCGGGCTGTCCCGGGTCGGACCCCCACAGGTGCAACTTACCTACGCATTGGCCGGTTCCCGATTCCGGTCGCGGAAGAGGCAGGATACGTACATGTCCAACACCGCGACCGAGGGTGCGCCGCCGGCGGCGACCCCGCTGACCCGTGCCGTCCTCGAGATCGACACCTACGCCTCGGGCCTGGGCTGGGACCAGCCCGCCCGCCTCTTCGCCCTGGTCGACACCGCGCGGCTGCGCGCCCAGGAACCCGCGCTGGCCCAGCAGCTGGGGCTCGACGAGCAGTCGTCCACAGGCGGTCTGACACCCATCGAGCAGGAGGAACTGCCGGCCGGGCAGGCCCTGGACGAGTTCCTGGCGACCATCGCGTGGCCGGAAGTGATCGCCGGCTGCGCCCTCACCGTGGAGCGGCTGATGCTGCCGCCGTCGGCCGAGGCGACGATCCCGGAGGACCTGAACGGGGACGACGGCGCCCTGGCCGCCTGGGTCGCCAAGCACCCCGAGCGGCAGGAGGTGCGGATGACGGTCGGCGTGCTGCGGGAGGGGGCGCGCGAGTCCGCCGTGCGGCTGCGGTCGAAGGACTCCGCGACCGAGGTGCTGACGGGCGCGGACCTGGTGCCCGGGCTGGCCGAGGCGCTGGCGGCGACCTTCGAGGAGTAGGGGCCGTCCTGTGGATCGTGCCCCGGGGGCGTAGGAGCGCCCGGGGCCCGGCGGGCCGGCGCTGCCACGGCGGCGGCCCCGTCCCGGGTCAGCCCTTGGTGCAGCTCGGCAGCGCCTTGGTGTCGCCGGCCTTGATCTCCTTGAGCGCCGACAGGGCGTCGTCCAGGGTCTTGACCTTCACCAGGGTGAGGCCGCCGGGGATGTCCTTGGCCGCCTCGTCGCAGTTGTCGGCGGGGGTCAGGAAGTAGCGCGCGCCCATGTCGCGGGCGCCGATCGTCTTGAGACTGATGCCGCCGATCGGGCCGACCTGGCCGTTGTCGTCAATGGTGCCGGTGCCGGCCACGAACTTGCCACCGGTCATGCTGCCCGGGGTGAGCTCGTCGATGATCCCCAGGGCGAACATCATGCCCGCGCTCGGGCCGCCGACGTCCGCGAGCCTGATGTCGATCGTGAACGGGAAGAGGTGCTCGACACCCGCCGAGATGCCGACGACCGCGCGCTTGGGCTGGTCGTCGTGCGACTCCCTGGTGACGATGCGCACCTGCTGGGTGGGGGGCGACGGCTTCTTGGTGTCGGCGGCCCGCACGACGGTGAAGACGACCGGCTCGCCGACCTGGTGCTTGGTGACGTACTTCGCCACCTGGTCGGTCTGGGTGATCGGGTTGCCGTCCACCGCCTTGATGACGTCGCCGGCGTGCAGCAGCCCTTGCGACGCGCCGCCCTGGAGCACGGTGGAGACGATGATCCGGGACTGCACCGGGATCTTCAGCTCCTTCAGGGCCGCGACCTTGGCGCTGTCCTGGGACTGGCTGAACTCCTCCGCGTTCTGCTGGTCGGCCTGTTGCGTGGTCTGCCCCGGCAGGTAGATGGTGTCGTGCTCGACCACCTTGTCGTCGTGCTGCGCCCAGCCCATCACCGCCTCGACCAGGTTCATCCGGTAGTCGGCGCCCGTCACCCGGACCGTGGTCATGTTGAGGTTGCCGCTGGCCGCGTACGTCTTGCGGCCGGTGATCTGGATGACCTTCTTGCCGTCGTAGGCCCCCAGCGTGTTCACCGTGGGGCCGGGCGACATCTCGGCGTACGGGGTGGGGGTCAGCAGCGCCACGCACAGCAGCGCTATCAGCGTGAACGTCGAGGCGAGCAGCGTCGCGGTGCGGCGTGGCATGCCGGAAACCCTACGGGACGGGTCCGGCGACCGGGCCCCGGGGGGAATCCCCCTCCCCCTCGGCGGGGGCGGGGGCCGCGCCGTCGACCGGGGCGCCGGCCGCGGCCGCCCGGGCCCGCCGGTCCGCCTTGCCCGCGGCGGGCCGCCGGGGTCCCTTGGCACCGCCCGGCCGGCTGGGCTCCTTGGGCGCCCTGATCCTGGACCTGATCTTGACCTTGGGCTCGGAGGCGTCCTCGGAGCGGGCCTCGGACCCGGTCTCGGACCGTGCCTGGTTTTTGGCCCTGGACCGTTCACCCCGGCCTGTTTCCTGCACGTGGCCGGTGTGCGGTGTGGGGTTCTGCATGGCCTGCCGGAAGCGCTCGTACCCCGCCAGGGACGCCCCGTCGGCGGTGGTGCGCTGGTGCGCGGCCCACCGGGCCCAGACCGCGGCGGCGACCACGGCGGCCAACGGAATGAGCAACCAAACAAGTGCTGCCACTGCGAACTCCCCATCCCGTGTGACCAGAAAATGGGCTCAAGCGACCATACCGGACCGGACCGTGTCAGAGCCGAGCAGAAGCGAGCAGAGCTGACGGTATCGGATCAGATCGGATCTATGAGCAGATTAACCACCCAGTGGGTCAACGGTCGGTCGGGGTGAGGAGTTACGCAACCGGGAATCCCACGAACGGACGGTCCCGGCACCGGGGTACGAGGCCGCCGCGCCCGGGCGCGCGGGCCGCGGGTTCGACCGGCGGGCCGCGGGTCCGACCGGACGCGGTACCGGGCGCGCCGAGCCCGCAACGGGGTGCGCCACGACTTGCCACCGGCCCCGGGTCGAGCCCGGGAGTCGCGGGTCAGGCCCGAGCCTCGCGCTCTAGACGCCGACCCACTCCTCGCCGCCGTCCGAGAACGTCTGCCGCTTCCAGATCGGCACCTCTCGCTTGAGGTCGTCGATCAGGCGGCGGCTGGCGGCGAACGCCTCGCCGCGGTGCGCGCAGGCCACCGCCACGACCACCGCGAGGTCGCCGACCCGCAGGTCGCCGACGCGGTGGACGGCGGCCAGCGCCTGCACCGGGAAGTCCGCGGCGACCTTCTCGGCCACCCTGCGCAGCTCGGCCTCGGCACTGGGGTGCGCGGAGTACGACAGGCCGGTCACCTCGGCGTCCGGCCGGTCGTCGTGGTCGCGAACCGTGCCCACGAAGAGCGTGGTACCGCCGGCCGCGTCGTCGCCGACGGCGGCGAGGACCTCGTCCACCGACAGCGGGGTGTCGCGGATCGCCAGCAGGCGGAGGGCCGGCCGGTCCTGGGTCGATGCCATGGGTTCCATGCTCCCTTGCT
Source organism: uncultured Actinomycetota bacterium (assembly GCA_963756705.1). Classification (GTDB taxonomy): domain Bacteria; phylum Actinomycetota; class Actinomycetes; order Streptomycetales; family Streptomycetaceae; genus Actinacidiphila. Next base: position 209,502 of record CAVWOS010000017.1, read on the forward strand.
CGTCGGTCGTTCCGGTCCGCGGAAGAAGGCGCGACGCCGATTCCGCGATGCGGTCACGACTCGTGGCTTCGCCGCTCACACCCCGCGGCGCCTGCGGGCCCGCCGTACCGCGGCCGCGGCGCCGACCAGGGCGACGGTCGCGCCCGCAGCGCCCAGGGCGGTGGCATCCTTGCGGCCGAGCCGGCGTCCAGCCACGGAGTTGCGGCCCTCGACCTCCTCCAGGAGCTCGGCCAGCACCTCCTCGTTGGTCCACTTCGGCCGCCAGCCGGCCTCGTAGAGCCTGCTGCCGCTGACCACCCAGGGGTGCATGGTGTAGGCGAGGTCGCCCGCGGGCGAGGGGGTCAGCCCCAGCCGGTGCAGGCGGGAGGCGGCGCCGAAGGCGATCGCGGGCGGCAGCTCCATGCGGCGGATGCCGGACAGCTGCTCGACCTCCTCCTGCTCCAGCCAGCCGTCGCAGCCGACCGCCATCTCGCCGTCGACCTTCTCCAGCACCGCGAACTCCAGCGCCGAGACCAGGTCCTGCACGTGGCAGAACTGCCAGCACGGGCGGCTGCCCGCAACCACCAGGAGGCGGGGCGACTCGAAGTACCTGGTCAGCGCCGTGTCGGTGCCGCCGACCAGCACCGCCGGGCGCAGGATCGTCACGTTGAGGCCGGGGTGGGCGCGCGGCGCGCGGCGGCCGAGCCGCTCGATCTCCAGCAGGTCGTCCACGAAGCTCGCCTCCGAGGTCGCCCGCAGCGGGGCGTCCTCGGCGAGCGGCACGTCGTTGTCGGCCTGGGCGCCGTAGACCATGGCCGAGGTGCACAGCACCACCCGGTGCACCCCCGCCGCGGCGGCCGCCGTGAGCACGGTCTGCGTGCCGCGCACGTTGAAGGCCGAGCGCGCCTTGGGGTCGGACTCCAGGTCCAGGTCGAGCGCCAGGTGCACCACCACCGAGGCGCCGCGCAGCCGGTCGGCGATCGCCGGGTCGCGCACGTCCAGCACCCGCCAACTCGCCCCCGGCACGTCGCCGCGCCGCTCGTCGATCGCCACGACCTTCCTGATCCGGTCGCTGTCCACAAGCCGCCGGGCCAGCGCGTGTCCCACCCCGGAGGCAGCGCCGGTGACCGCGACCACCGGGCCCGAGCCGGCCCGCGCGGGGCTCCGCTCTGGGCGAACGTGTGCTTCTGGGGAACTCACCGGGTGTCTCCCACGGTTGTCACAGATACGTACGCTGCCATCCTGCCCGACGTCCGCAGCCATCCTGCCGGACAGGTGTCTAGGCTGGAGGTACAAGCCCATCACACCTGGTCCATGTCTAGACAGAGCCGAGGAATCCCGTGAGTGACCTTCCATTCGGATTCGGCGTCCCTCCGGAGGAGCCCGACGACGGTGACGAGGGCAAGCCGCCCAAGGGCGGCGGCGCGTCCGGGCGCGGCGGCGACCAGGGGGGCGGCGGCCTGGGCGGCGGCCCCAATCCGTTCGGCTTCGGCGGCGGCAACACCTTCGGGGGCGGCGGGGAGAACCCCTTCGCCGCGATGTTCGGCTCCATGAACCCCGGGGACCTGGGCGCCGCGTTCCAGCAACTCGGCCAGATGCTGTCCTACGACGGCGGGCCGGTGAACTGGGACATGGCAAAGGACATCGCCCGCCAGACCGTCGCCCAGGGCACGCCCGACGGCGTCAAGGACGCGAGTGTGGGGCGCGCCGACCGCGAGTGGGTGCAGGAGTGCGTCCGCCTCGCCGACCTGTGGCTGGACGGGGTGACGTCGCTGCCGTCCGGCGCCAACACCGCGGTGGCCTGGAGCCGCGCGGAATGGGTCGAGGCCACGCTCCCGGTGTGGAAGGAGCTCGTCGACCCGGTCGCCGAGCGGGTGGCGGGCGCCATGGGCGACGTGCTGCCCGAGGAGATGCAGGCCATGACCGGGCCGCTGCTGGGCATGATGCGCTCGATGGGCGGCGCGATGTTCGGCTCCCAGATCGGGCAGGCACTGGGCACCCTGGCCGGCGAGGTGGTCGGCTCCACCGACGTCGGCCTGCCGCTCGGCCCGTCCGGCAGGGCGGCGCTGCTGCCGGCCAACGTCGCGGCCTTCGGTGACGGGCTGGGCATCCCGCAGGAGGAGGTCCGGCTCTATCTCGCCCTGCGCGAGGCCGCCCACCAGCGGCTGTTCGCCCACGTGCCCTGGCTGCGGGCCCACCTGTTCGGCGCCGTCGAGGGCTACGCCCGCGGCATCAAGGTGGACACCTCCCGGCTGGAGGAGGCCGTCGGGCAGCTCGACCCGACGCAGCCCGAGCAGCTCCAGGAGGCGCTGCAGCAGGGCATGTTCCAGCCCGAGGACACCCCGGCGCAGAAGGCCGCGCTGGCCCGCCTGGAGACGGCGCTCGCGCTCGTCGAGGGCTGGGTGGACGCGGTGGTGCACGCCGCTGCCGCCCCGAACCTGCCGTCGGCCGGAGCACTGCGCGAGACGCTGCGCCGCCGCCGGGCCTCCGGCGGACCCGCCGAGCAGACCTTCGCCACCCTCATCGGCCTCGAACTGCGGCCCCGTCGGCTGCGGGACGCCTCGCGGCTGTGGGCCTCGCTCACCGACGCCCGCGGCGTGGACGGGCGGGACGGCCTGTGGGCCCACCCCGACATGCTGCCCACCGCTGCGGACCTGGACGACCCGGACGGCTTCGTGCACCGCGACGCCCTCGACTTCTCCGAGCTGGACAAGCTGCTCGGCGACGCGGCGAGCGGCGCGGTGGAGGACACCCGCAAGGGTGAGCGGGACACCGAAGACGCCGCCTCCGACACTGACGACGGGGCCGACACCTCCGGCACCGCCGACGCGGACTCCGCTGCGGAGGCGGACGACTCCGCGGAGCGCGAGAACGGCAAGGGTGGCACCCGCGGCGCGGACGGCACCCGTCATGACGACTCCGACGACGACCAGGGTGACGCCGGCAAGTGAACGCACTGCACAAGGACGCGGTGGCCGTCCTGGAGAGCTGGTCCGCGCCCGACGCCGACCAGGAGGGCCTGCGCAGGGACTACCTGGCGCACCTGGCCGCCCACCCGGACGGCATGGGGAAGCCCTGCAAGGACGGGCACGTCACCGGCAGCGTGCTGATCCTCGACGCCACGCGGCAGCGGGTGCTGCTCACCATGCACGCCAAGCTGAGGATGTGGCTGCAGACCGGCGGCCACTGCGAGCCCGAGGACACCGCGCTGTCCGGCGCCGCCCTGCGCGAGGGCACCGAGGAGTCCGGCATCGCCGGGCTGCGCCTGCTCGTGCCCGAACCGGTGCGGCTGGACCGGCACCTGACGCCCTGCGCCTGGCACCTCGACGTCCAGTACGCGGCGGTGGCACCCGAGGGCGCGACCGAGTCGATCAGCGAGGAATCGCTCGACCTGCGGTGGTTCACCTTCGAGCGGGCCGCCGAGGTCTCCGACGGCTCCGTCGGCCGCCTGCTGGCCAGGACCCGCGCGCTGCTGTAGCCGTCCGGGGCGGAGGGGCAACCGCACTCCCTCCGCCCGGTCCGCCCGGGCTCAACGCCCCCAGGCGTTGCCCTGGTTCGCGCCGTGGGCACCCTGGGAGCCGACACCGTACTGGGCGCGCAGTCCGCCGCCGATCTCCGCGTGCTGCGGCGGCATCTGCTCGCTCGGCTGCACGAGCACGTACCCCTGGCCCACGAAGTTCAGCTCCCAGCCCTCCCCGGTGTTGCCGCGCCGCCGGAAGACCGAGGAACTGCTGGTCTGCGCCTGCATCTGCACCCGCAGCCCGGTGGACCAGGCCACCACCGCGTCCGCGTCGCAGGACACGTACGTGTTCGGCGTGACCGGCATCATCAGCGGCTTGCCGGAGGTCATCAGGGCGACCTTGCCGCGCCCGGCGATCGCCAGGTTGTACTGGCCGGTGCCGGACAGGCCGTACTGGGTGTCCACCGCGATGACGTCCCAGTGCAGCCCGGAGTCGAGCGCGAGCACGTAGGCGCTGTCGACGGTCAGGCCCTCCTGGTCGACGTCCAGGATGTGGATCTGCTGGGCGAGGTTGGCGAGGTAGACCGTGCCCTGGCCGGAGCAGCGCATCAGGTCCAGCGCCTCGCCGGTGTGCCGGGCGCGCCCGGCGCTGTTGGCGCGACTGGTACTCGCCGTCGAACTCGATCATGCCCTGGTAGGCGACCATCGAGCCCTTGCGGGCCAGGCAGTCGGGGCCGGTGTTGCCGTCGAGGCGGACCCGCAGCAGGTAGGAGTTCTGCAGGCTGTAGTGGTCCTGGTTCTGGACCTCGGTGTAGGCGAAAAGCGGGCTCTGCATGGTGTGTCGCTCCCCCTCAGCCCCGGGCCCGGAGCCGGTCAGTGCTGTCCTCGCTGGGCTGGACGACCACGAAGCCCTGCCCGGAGAAGGCGATCTGGAACGCCTCCCCGCTGCCCCGCCCGATCAGGGACGACGCCTTGAAGCTGCGCTTGGCCTTCATCTTCAGCCCGGACGACCAGGCCACCAGCGCGTCCGGATCGACGTACGTCTCGTCCGCGCCGCTGCCGCAGTCCACCACGATCGGGGTGCCGCGCGAGGTGATCGCGACCCAGCCGGTGCCGGACACCCCCACGTTGAACAGGCCCTGGCCGGCGAACTTGGCCAGTCCCTTGACCCGTTCCACGCCCCACTGCAGGTGCGCGTCGAAGGCGAGCAGGTTGGTGCCGTTGACCGACACCGACTCGTTGTTCAGGCTCAGGCACACCACGTCGGCGCCGTAGTCGGCGAGGTAGAGCAGGCCGTCGCCGGTGCACTTCATCACCGGGGTGCTCTCACCGGTCAGCCACGCCGAGGCCATCTGCCGGACGGCGGGCGGGTTCGGCTCGTACTGGATGAAGCCCTCGTAGGCGATCATGGAGCCGGTGCGCGCGTACAGGTCCTGGCCGGTGGCCATGGCGACCTTGAGCATCGAGGAGCCGTGGTTCTCCATCCGGGCGGCCACCGGCTTGGGTGCGTAGCCCGCGATCATCTGCTGGTCCATGGCGGGTCACACCTCGTAGGGCTGGACGACGATGAAGTTGCCGGGAGCGCCGCGGAACTGGAGGTTCACGGTCTCGCCGCTGTGGCCGGGGAAGGCGCTCCTGCGCAGCCGCACCTGGCTGGAGACGATCACCTGGGAGCCCGCGGACCAGGCCACGATCGCGTTGCTGTCGGCGTAGGTGGTGGGGGTGACCGGGAGCACCACCGGGGTGCCGTGGGTCTTGACGATCACCGTGCCCGTGCCCTGGAACTGCATGGTGAACAGCGCGCCGCCGGGGATGCCGTGGCCCTCGATCCTGCGCACCTCGTGCTGGATGCCCTCGTCGAAGGCGAGGACGTTCTCCGCGGAGACGCAGATGGCGTCGTTCTGCAGCTCGATGGGGTGCAGGTAGGCGGCGTTCTCGGCGAAGAAGACCTGGCCGCCGCCGGTGCAGCGCATCAGCTGCATCTCCTGGCCGGTCATGTTGCCGACGATCCGGCCGGTGAAGCCCGCGCCCTTGTAGGCGAAGTCGACCTTGCCCTGGTACAGCACCATGCTGCCCTGGCGGGCCAGGACCGGCTGGCCGCCGCTCTGGCCGAGGTCGGCGCGCATCAGCTTCGGGTTCTGCTGGGTCCAGCGCTGCCCGGTGGGCTGCTCGCGGTACTTCTCCATGGAGACGGCCAGGCCGGTCGCCATGGTGGGCGCCGGGGCGGCGTACCCCTGCGGCTGGGCGCCACCGAAGGAGGGCTGCTGGTACGGCGGCGGGGCGGGCTGGCCCGGGAACTGGCCGGGCGGCGGGGCGGTCTGGCCCGGCGGGGGCGCGGGCGGCGGCACCTGGCCGAAGGGCGGCGCCTGGCCGGGCGGGACCAGCGGCGCGATCATCGTGGGCGCCTGGTGGATCGAGGGGTCGCCGGGGGCCGGCGGCGGCGTGAAGCCGGGCTGCTGGCCGCCGAACGACGGGGCCGGGGCCGGCGGGGGCGTCCGCGCGGGCATCGGCGGCGGGGTGGGGGCGGCCGACGCGCCGAAGGAGGGCATCGGCGGCGGGGCCGGGGCCGGCATCGGCGGCGGGGAGAAACCGGGGGCCGGGCCGCCGGGGGGAGGCGCGAAGCCGGGGGCGCCCTGCTGCGGGGCCTGCTGGGGCGCGGGCGCCGCGGGCTCCTCCTCGGCGACCTCGCCGCCGAAGTTCCGCAGCAGCGCCTCCAGCCCGCCGTCGAAGCCCTGCCCGACCGCGGCGAACCGCCACACGTCCTTGAGGTAGACGTCGGCGAGCATCACCGCGCGCTCGGTGCTGAACTCCGCGCCGGAGAAGGTGTACCGCGCGACCTCCTCGCCGCCCGCCACCAGCCGGATGTAGCCGGGCGCGATCTGCGACATCTGCCCGTCGCCGTCGATGGTCGCGGTGAAGGACAGCTTCTGGACGGCGGGCGGGATGCTGTCCAGGGTCACCCGGAACGACTCGGTGTCACCGGCCTGCGCGCCGAGCAACTGGATCGACTTCCTCGGGCGACTTGGGCTGGTTGAAGAAGACGAAGTACCGGTCGTCCGACAGCTCCTCCCGCGCGTCGAGGCCGAAGCAGCTGATGTCGAAGGTCAGGCCGGGGGCGGAGATCTGCACGCCGACGTAGAGATCCGTACCGGCGGTCAGATCACTGATCCTGGCCTTGTGGCCACGCTGGAATTCCCTGGCCATGCGTGCGACCGTCCCCCATCCCCTTTGGGTACTTGTGCGTTGCGACAGGCTAACCGGTCGCAGGGGTGGCGGCCATCTCCGGCACGTCCCGGTCACGTCCCAAGAACGTCGTCGTCCGGTCGTGAACCGGTCGCGATCAGGGCCCGGTCCGGTCGCGGCCGGACAGGCCGCGGTGGCGGCGCACGGCGGGGTCTACGGGGGCCCGCCCCGCTCCCGGGGTCACTCGTCGCGCGGGGCGGGCTGGTGGGGAAGGCGGTCGGCGGCGACCACGCCCTCCAGGAAGCCGCGGGCGCGCTCGGTGCGCGGGTAGCCCTCCAGCAGCTTCCAGAACTGCGGGCCGTGGCCGGGCACGAGCAGGTGGGCCAGCTCGTGCAGGATCACGTAGTCGATGACGTACTCGGGCATGCCCTGCAGGCGGTGCGATAGGCGGATGCTGCCCTCGGAGGGGGTGCACGAGCCCCAGCGGGAGTTCTGGTTGGTCACCCAGCGCACGGAGTCGGGGACGGCCCGGCCGATCAGGTACTGCTCGGACAGGCGCTCGGCCCGCGCGGCCAGCTCGTCGTCGCCGGGCATCCGGCGGCTCTCCTGGGCGGCGAGCTTCTCGAGCATCACCGTCACCCAGCGCTGCTCCTCGGCCGCGGACATCCGGGCCGGAATGAGGACGACCGTGCGGTCGCCCTCGCGGTAGGCGGACACCGTGCGTCGCCGGCGCGCGCTGCGCCGCACTTCGACGGCTCCGGGGCCGCCGGCCGGGCCCCCGCCAATCGTCCGGCCCGCCCTCAGAGCACGGGCGGGCTGGTCAGAGACGTGGTGCGCGGGATCGGCGGACACGCTTCGACCGTACCTGCTGGGCGGACGAATCGTCCCGCCTCCGTGCCGTATGCCACAGGAATCACCTCGGTTCGTACGCATATTGAACGACTTTCACTCACAGGCTGTGGATAACTTTCACGGAGCGTGCGAACTGTTCGGGCAGAGTGGAGATGTCACTTACGGAGAGTGACGAAAGACGGGGATGCCCACGGGCGAGGACGGTCGGGCCGGCGGGCCGCTGCGGCGGCGGGCCCGGGAAGGAGGGCGGGATCGTGCGACCGATGCTGAAGGGCGCGCTGCGCAGGAGCTGGCGGGACCGCGCGAGCGTGCAGTTCGGGGTGGCCCCGGAGCGGGCGGTGGTGCTCGAACCGGTGGACGGCCCGGCCGCGGGCTTCCTCGCGCTGCTGGACGGCACCCGGGGCGCCGCGGACCTCACCCGGGAGGCGGCCGCGCTCGGGCTCGGGCCGGAGCGGGTCCGGCGGCTGCTGGGGGCGCTGGCGGAGGGCGGCGTGCTGGACGACGCGGCGGCGCAGACCGACCTGGCGGGGGCGCTGCGGCACCGCGCCGAGGTGCTCGACCGGCTGCGACCCGACCTCGCGGCCCTGTCGGTGGTGCACCCCGGACCGGGCGCGGCGGCGGCCCGGATACGGCACCGGGGCGCCTCACGGGTGCGGGTGCTGGGCGCGGGCCGGGTCGGGGCGGCGCTGGCCGCGGTGCTGTCGGCGGCGGGCGTGGGCGCGGTCGACGTGGTGGACGGCGGGCGGGTCGAGCCGTGGGACGTCGGCCCGGCGGGGTTCCCGGCCGCCCATGTCGGGGAGCGGCGGGACGCGGCGGCGCGCGGCGCGGTGCGGCGGGCCGCCGCGGGCAGGCGGTGCGGGGCGCGCGGGCGCGGCGGCGGTGCGGGGCCGCCGGGCGCGAGCGTGACGGTCGTCACACCCAGGGACGGGCTGCTCGCCTACGCGCCGGATGTGGCGGAGGCCCGGCGGCTCACCGCCTCCGGCGTGCCGCACCTGTACGCGGGGGTGCTGGAGGGCACCGGGATCGTCGGTCCGCTGGTGCTGCCCGGGCGGACGGCCTGCGGGGAGTGCCTGGCGCTGGAGCTCGCGGACCGGGACCCGGCCTGGCCGAGGATGCTGGCCCAGCTGCGCTCGGGTCCGCCGACCGCCGTGCCGGCCTGCGACGTCGCGCTGGCCACCGCGGTGGCCGGGCTGGCCGCCTCCCACGTGCTGGCCCACCTCGACGGCGGCAGGCCGCCCACCGCCGGAGCGCGCCTGGAGCTCTCGCTCGCCCGCCTCACCACCCGCGTCCGCCCGGTCGCGCCCCACCCGGACTGCCCCTGCGCCTCCACCGACCGGAAGGGCCGGAAACCCTTGGGAGAAGCCGCCTCCCGCCGGGGGAACCCGGACCCGGGACGGGAGTGCCCCTCTGCCGGGGGCTCGGTGAGGAGCACAATGGCCATGTGACCGACGGGAAATGAGGGGGCGCATGTCTGATCTTCCGCGCAAGGCGGTGACCCGTACCGCGAAGCTGGCGGCACTTCCCCTGGGCTTCGCAGGCCGGGCCACACTCGGCCTCGGCAAGCGGCTCGGCGGGCGCCCGGCCGAGGAGGTCGCCACCGAGCTCCAGGAGCGGACCGCCGAACAGCTCTTCAGAGTTTTGGGGGAGCTGAAGGGCGGGGCGATGAAGGTCGGGCAGGCCCTGTCGGTGTTCGAGTCGGCGCTGCCGGAGGACATCGCCGGGCCCTACCGGGCGGCGCTCACCAAGCTCCAGGAGGCGGCTCCGCCGATGCCGGCCCGCACCGTCCACCGGGTGCTGGCCGAGCGGCTGGGCGCGGACTGGCGCTCGCTGTTCGCGGAGTTCGAGGACACCCCGGCCGCGGCCGCCTCGATCGGGCAGGTGCACCGGGCGGTGTGGGGGGACGGCCGGAAGGTGGCGGTGAAGGTCCAGTACCCGGGGGCCGGGGCCGCGCTGCTGTCGGACCTGGCGCAACTGGGCCGGGTGGCCCGGCTGTTCGGCCCGCTGGTGCCGGGGATGGACGTCAAGCCGCTGCTGGCCGAGCTGCGCGAGCGGGTGGCGGAGGAGCTGGACTACGAGCTGGAGGCCAAGGCGCAGCACCTGCACGCGGAGGAGTTCGCCGGGGACCCGGACGTCGTGGTGCCGGACGTGGTGCACCAGGCGGACCAGGTGCTGGTCACCGAGTGGATGGACGGGGTGCCGCTGTCGGAGGTGATCGCCGGCGGCAGCCGGGAGATGCGGGACCGGGCCGGGCAACTGCTGGCGCACTTCCTGTTCGCGGGCCCGGCCCGCACCGGGCTGCTGCACGCCGACCCGCACCCGGGCAACTTCCGGCTGCTGACCGACGACGGGCCGGCGCACGGGTGGCGGCTGGGCGTGATGGACTTCGGCACCGTCGACCGGCTGCCCGAGGGCCTGCCGCTGCCGATCGGCACCGCGCTGCGACTGGCGCTGGCCGGGGAGGCGGAGCAGGTCTACCGGATGCTGCGCGAGGAGGGCTTCGTCAAGCCCACCATCAGCCTCGACGCGGACGCGGTGCTGGACTACCTGCTGCCGATCATCGAGCCGGCCGGGCGGGAGGACTTCGCCTTCGACCGGGGCTGGATGCGGGCGCAGGCGGCCAGGATCGCCGATCCGCGCTCCCCCGCGCACCAGTTGGGCAAGCAGCTGAACCTGCCGCCGTCCTACCTGCTGATCCACCGCGTGACGCTGAGCACCGTCGGCGTGCTGTGCCAGCTGGGCGCGACGGTGCGGCTGCGCGACGAACTGCGCGCGTGGCTCCCCGGTTTCGACCCGGAGGGCGGCGCGGAGGAGTCCGCGTAGCGAAGGGCTCGGGCGGCCCTGGGGATCAGGGCCGTTCGGGCGGCGCTACCACCAGGCGGAGTCGAGGCGGCCCTCGATGCTGCGCAGGTGGCGGCGGGCGCAGGTGTCGCAGAAGTAGACGCGGCGACCGTTCTCCACGGAGCAGGTCCAGGTCAGCGGCAGGCCCTCGTGAGTGGTCCCGCAGCGGGCGCACGTGATGGTCTGAGAGGGTTTCTGATCCACCGGGCGACGATACCTCCGCGCCCGGCGGGATCGCCGCCATAACGCACCGCGGGGCCGGTCCTGGCGGACCGGCCCCGCGGCATCGTGCGTGGTCAGAGGTGCTGCCCGGCCGTCGGCCGGAGACCGGCGGCCGTTACTGCATCACGGCCATGGCCAGCGCCCGGCGGGCGCGCAGGGACACGCGCTCGGCCCGGCGCTGGAGCCGACGGGCCCGCAGCAGCCGCCGAGACCTTCGTTCGTGTTCGGCCTCGCGCAAGCGCTCGTGCATTTGGGCACGGGCGAGCGCTTCTGGCATGAGTTGCATTTCGAGGTTCCTGTTCTGGTTCGACGCGTGGGCGCCGGAGGTGCGTGCGGTGAGTTCGCTGAGGGAGGGGGTCATCGGAGTGGCCTGATTCTTGGGGTCTCGCGTGAGTGGGCGGTCGATGGTGCCGGGGACGCCGGTGGTCGTTTTCATGCCGCGACCGCGTCCTTGCGCGGGCGGCCGCGCGGCCGCTTGCGAGGAACGACGACACCCTGGATGAACAGCTCGCCGCCCCAGACACCCCAGGGCTCACGGCGGTCCTTGGCGCCGGCCAGGCAGGCCTCGCGCACCGGGCAGGTCTGGCAGAGGGACTTGGCGTACTCGACGTCGGCCGGGGACTCCGCGAAGAAGACCTCGGGGTCGTAGGTGCGGCACGGTACCGGCACGCCGAGGCGCTCGATCTCGTCGTCGAGTTCGGTCAGGGGCAGCAAGGTGGTCTCCGGGGGTTCTGCGGGCGGACGGTCGGCGCTGGGGTCGTCCACGGCGGCGCCGCGGGTGGGCTCCACGGGGGACGGGCTCGGGTCGGTCTGGGGTCCGGACGTGGCGTGCGGGGCGGTGGGCACGGTGGGTTCGTTCCTCGTCTGTCGGTCCGGCGGGTGGGCCGGTGTTCGGTTGTGCTCTGTCTGGAGAAACAGAAGGGCCGCGGATCCCGGTCTGGGATTCCGCGGCCCTGAGGTGCCGACCTGATGCGCTATCAGGCTGGATCACTCCAGGGTTCAGGCCCGCGGAAGGCCCACATACCGTGCTGCGTCTTCTTCTGCTGCTGTTCGATCCGGGCAACCTTGGCGATCGCAGTGATCGCTGCGGTCGCTCCATTGCCGGCAAAGGCGCCCTTGGCGATTCCGGCGCCGTTGGCCGCCGCGAAGGCATAGGCCACCCGCGCCTGAGACTTCGCCGCTACCGCGGACGCCATGGTCGGTCGCTCACTGCGCTCACGCACCGGAAGGACCGGCAGCGGAGCGGCTGTGCAGGCGAGCAGGCCAATGGCGGGCAGCGACACGCCGAGCGGGGATGCGGCGACGACCGGACGATCGGTCAGGGTGCTGGTGCTCATCAGGTTGATCATCTGGCTCGCCTCCTCTCGGCGTCTCGTAAGGGCAGTGAACGTACTTTGCCTAGTACATCACAGTCGGGGTGGCTCTTGGAAGACCCGCTCCCGACCGCGCTCCCGCAGGCTATGAGGATTTCCGCGGGATGCGCAAACTATTTTCCGGGTTCTTCTGAAGAAGATTTCCCGCTGCCCGGCATCTCCCCATCCGGAGCACTCTGTTCCAAGGCCCAGAGCTCCTCGTCGGAGCCGAACACTCCCTCGTCGGGGTCCTGCTCCGGGCCCGGGTCCCCGGTGTCGTCCCCGGCTCCGTCATCCGCCCCGTCAACTGCACCGTCAACCGCGCTCGCCCCGGCGCCCTCATCCGCCGCCGGGTCCTCCCCCGCGCACAGCGCCAGCACGTCCGCCCCGAACCTGTCCAGCTTGCGCGCCCCGACGCCGGGGATGGCGGCGAGCCCGTGCTCGTCGGACGGGCGGACCTCCGCGATCGCCAGCAGCGTCTTGTCGGTGAAGACGCAGTAGGCGGGCTGGCCCAGCCCCTTGGCCTGCTCCATCCGCCAGGACCGCAGCCGCTCGTACAGCGCCTCGTCCAGGTCCGAGGGGCAGTCCTCACAGCGCATCAGCTTGATCTCGCCCGCGTCCGACAGGGTGCGCCCGCACACCCGGCACAGCACCGGCCCGCGCCGCCGGCGCCCGCCCGAGCCGCGCTCCGAGCCGCCCTGGCCGCAGCCCGCCGCCCCGCGGGCCCCGCGCGGCGCCGAGCCGGGCCGCAGCCCGTCGAGGAAGCGGGAGGGGCGCCGCCCGCCCCGCCCGCCCGGCGAGCGGGACAGCGCCCACGACAGGCCCAGGTGGAACCGGGCCCGGGTCACCCCGACGTACAGCAGCCGGCGCTCCTCCTCCACCTGCTCGTCGGTCTTGGCGTAGGTGATCGGCAGCGTGCCCTCGGTCAGGCCGACCAGGAACACCGCGTCCCACTCCAGGCCCTTCGCCGCGTGCAGCGAGGCCAGGGTGACGCCCTCCACGGTGGGCGCGTGCTGCGCGCCGGCCCGCTCGTCCAGCTCGGCCACGAAGTCGCCGAGCACGGCCTGCGGCCGGGCCGCCGCGAAGTCCTCCGACAGCCGCACCAGCGCCGCCAGCGACTCCCACCGGTCCCGCACCGCGCCCGAGCCGGCCGGCGGCTCCGAGGCCCAGCCGCGCGAGCTGAGCACCGCCCGCACCTGCTGCGGCACGGTCTCCGGCTCGTCCGTGGGGTCGGTGGAGGCCCGGGCCGCGCCCCGCAGCAGCATCCCCGCCTCGCGCACCTCGGGCCGCTCGAAGAACCGCTCGGCCCCCCGCAGCTGGTAGGGCACCCCTGCGTCGGCGAGCGCCTGCTCGTACACCTCCGACTGGGCGTTGATCCGGAAGAGGACCGCGATCTCGCTGGGGCGAACCCCGGAGTGGATCAGCTCCTTGATCCGGCGGGCGGCGCCCTCGGCCTCGGCCGGCTCGTCCGGGTACTCCGTGTAGGTCGGCTCCGGGCCCGCCGGGCGCTGCGAGACCAGCTCCAGCCGGTGCGCGGCGGCCTGCCCGCGGGCCTGGCCGAGCAGTCCGTTGGCCAGCCCCACGACCTGCGGGGTGGAGCGGTAGTCCCGCACCAGCTTGACCACGGTGGCGTCCGGGTGCCGGGTGCGGAAGCCCAGCAGGTAGTCCGGGGTGGCGCCGGTGAAGGAGTAGATGGTCTGCGAGGCGTCGCCGACCACGCACAGGTTCGGCCGCCCGCCCAGCCACAGCTCCAGCAGCCGCTGCTGGAGCGGGCTGACGTCCTGGTACTCGTCCACCACGAAGTGCTGGTACTGCGAGCGGACGGTCTCCGCGACGTCCGGCCGGTCCTGGAGCACGCCGACCGTCAGCAGCAGCACGTCCTCGAAGTCGATCAGGCCGCGGTCCCGCTTGAGCTGCTCGTAGGTGGTGTAGATCCGGGCGATCTCCGCCGCGTCGCGCGGCACGTCGCGGCCGGTCTTGGCGGCCGCCACCGCGTACTCCTCCGGGACGGTCTGGGTGACCTTGCACCACTCGATCTCGCCCGTGACGTCCCGCAGTTCGCTGCGGTCCAGCCGGATGCGGGAGCGGGCGCCGGCCTCCGCGACCAGCTGCACCTTGCGCTCCAGCAGCCGGGGCATCTCGCCGCCGATCGCCCGCGGCCAGAAGTACTGGAGCTGGCGCAGCGCGGCCGAGTGGAAGGTGCGGGCCTGCACGCCGCCCGCGCCCAGCTGGCGCAGCCGCCCGCGCATCTCGCCGGCCGCCCGCGCGGTGAAGGTGACGGCGAGCACGCCGGCCGGCGGCAGTATCCCCGCGCGCACCCCGTAGGCGATCCGGTGGGTGATCGCCCGGGTCTTGCCGGTGCCGGCCCCGGCGAGCACGCACACCGGGCCGTGCAGGGCCGTGGCGACGGAGCGCTGCTCGGGGTCGAGCCCCTCGAGCACCGCGTCGGCGGAGTCGGGCACCGCGGGGAAGAGCGAGTCGTGGGTTGTCGCAGTCACCCCGCCACTGTGCCAGGTTCCGGCGACAGCCCGGGAAAGTTGTCCACAGGCGATCGCGACGGAGGGCCGGCGGCGGAATGCTGTCCGGCCGCCGGACGTTCACCAGAGGCCACCCACCCCGCTCCGGCGGGGCGGCCACTCTGCGACGAGGAGCGAACACCGAATGTCGGGCACCGTGACCATGTACAGCACCACCTGGTGCGGCTACTGTCGGCGGCTCAAGGGCCAGATGGACCGCGAGGGCATCGCCTACACGGAGATCAACATCGAGATGGACCCGGAGTCCGCGGCGTTCGTCGAGAAGGCCAACGGCGGCAACCAGACGGTGCCCACCGTGCTGTTCCCCGACGGCTCCACCCTCACCAACCCGTCGCTCGCCCAGGTCAAGCAGAAGATCTCGGTCTGACCCGGGCCCGGCCCGGGGTGCGCGGCCCGGCTCTCCCGGCCCGCGCGCCCCGGGACCGGCTCAGCGCGGCAGGCCGCCCGACCTCGGCAGCGGCTCGCCGTACCAGAGCTCGATGAGGCGCGCCGCGATCGAGATCCCGTACGGCGGCAGCACCTCGCCGGAGGCGAACGCGGCCCGCAGGTCCTCCCGGGAGAACCAGCGGGCCTCGCTGATCTCCTCCCCGTCGACCGTGATCGTGGACTCGGTGGCCCGGGCGTTGAAGCCCAGCATCAGGCTGGACGGGAAGGGCCAGGGCTGGCTGGCCACGTACTCGACCTCACCGACGGTGACGCCCGCCTCCTCGAAGACCTCGCGGCGCACCGACTGCTCAATGGACTCGCCGGGCTCGACGAAGCCGGCCAGCGTCGAGAACCGGCCCTCGGGCCAGTGCACCTGGCGGCCGAGCAGCGCTCGGTCCTTCTCGTCGGTGACCAGCATGATCACCGCGGGGTCGGTGCGCGGGTAGTGCTCGGCGCCGCACGCCGGGCAGCGCCGGATGTGCCCGGCCGCCGCGATCCCCGTGCGCTCGCCGCAGCGCGAGCAGAAGCGGTGCATGCGCTGCCAGTTCTCCAGCGCCACCGCGTGCACCATCAGGCCGGCCTCCAGCGGCGACAGCAGCCCGCCGACCTCGCGCAGCCCGGCCGGGCGGGCCGCGTCGTCCATCCGCCCGGGCAGGGTGTCCTTCTGGAGCGCGAAGTAGCGCACCCCCTCGGGGTCGATGCCCAGGAAGTAGCGGTGCGTCTCGGTCTCGGGCGCCTCGAAGGACGGGGTCATGACGAGTTCGGTGCGGCCGTCGGGGGTGTCCTCGACCAGCGCCTGCCCGCCGGAGACGACGAAGACCCGGGTGGTCGGGTGGCTCCAGGCGGCGGCCAGCCACGCCTCGTCGAGGCGGTGGTGGGCGGCGCGGTCCACGCCGACGGTGGTGAGGGTGAGCGGCTGCGGGGGCGGAACGTCCGTGGTCGAGCGCATACGTGGAGCCTAGCTTCTGTTCCGGGGGCCCCGGCCCGGTGTCCGCGACCCCCCGCGAGCGGTCCCGATCGGATCGCGCCACCGGCCGGCTCAGCCGTCGCGGGGCGCCAGGAGGCGTTCGAGGCCGGGGCGGTCGGGGAGGCCCGCGGGACGGACGAGGCGGCCGGTGCGCACGTGCAGGAACGCCGCCCGCACCCGTTCCAGCGGCACCCGCCGGCGCTCGGCCCAGGCCACCCGGTAGATCGCGAGTTGGAGCGGGTCGGCGCTCTCCGGCGACCGCCCGGTCTTCCAGTCGACGATCTCGTACGTGTCGCCGCGGTCCCCCCCGCCGCCGTCGCCCTCGCCGCCGGTGCCGGGCTCCCGGTAGACGACGTCGATCCGGCCGCGGATGAGCCGCCCGGCCAGGCTGAGGGTGAAGGGCTCCTCGACGCGGTAGGGGACGCGGTCGGCGTAAGGGGTGCGCAGGAAGGCGTCCTTGAGCGCGGTCAGGTCGTGCTCGTCGGCGATCTCGTCGCCCGGTTCGACGCCGGGCAGCTCCTCGGGGCCGAACAGCGGCCGGACGTCGAAGCGGGACTGCACCCAGGCGTGGAAGCGGGTGCCGCGGCGGGCCGCGGGCGCCGGGGGCCGCGGCACGGGACGGGCCAGTTCGCGGGCCAGCCCGTCGGGGTCGGCGGCCAGCCGCATCAGCTGCGTGGCCGTCAGGGAGGCCGGCAGCGGCACCTCCCGCACGGTCGCGCGGGCCCGCCGCAGCTCCCCCTCCAGGGCGTCCAGGTCGCGGTCCCAGGAGGCGGCGAGCCGTCCGTCCTCGGTCGTCAGCTCCGCGGCGGGCCCGGCCGGCTCCGCCGGGGGCACGCCGTCGATCCGGTCCAGCACCGCGCGGGCGGCCGCGCGGCGGCGCTCCAGGGCGGCCGGGTCGAGCGGCAGCGGCCACGGCGGCTCCACGGCGCCGGCCAGCGCCGGGTTCTGCTCGTCCTCCCCGGGCCGCTCCGCCCACACCTCGATCTCGCCGTGGCCCGCCTCGCAGTGGACGCGCAGCGCGTCAAGGAAGGCGGACGGCCCGAACGGCCGGGCCTGGCTGGGCCCCCACCAGTGCCCGGAGCCGAGCAGCAGGCCGCGCGGGCGGGTGAACGTGACGTATCCCAGCCGGAGTTCCTCGATCCGCTGGTGCTCCTTCATCGCCTCGCGGAATCCGTCGAGCCCGGCCTTGGTCCACTCCGGCACGTCGGGCAGGGTGTCGGCGTCGCCGCGCAGCCCGTGCGGCAGCACCTTGGCGTTGACCGGCCACAGCTCGCGGCCCCGCTCGCTCGGGAAGCCCTTGGCCACCAGTCCGGGCACGGCCACCACGTCCCACTCCAGGCCCTTGGACTTGTGCGCGGTGAGCACCTTGACGGTGTCCTCGCCGCCGGGCAGGGAGCCGTCAAGGCCCTTCTCGTACTGGGCCGCGGTGTGCAGGAAGCCGAGAAAGGCCAGCAGGGTGGCCTCGCCGTCGAGCGCGGCGAAGCCGGCCGCCACGTCGAGGAAGGCGTGCAGGCTCTCCCGGCGGCGGGCGGCCAGCGCGTGCGGGGAGGCGGACAGTTCGACCTCCAGGCCGGTCACCGCCAGGACCCGGTGCAGGACGTCCATCAGCGGGTCGGCCAGCGCCCGGCGCAGATCCCGTATCTCGGCGGCCAGCCGGGCGAACCTGACGCGTGCCTCGGCGGAGAAGGACAGGTCGGCGTCTCCCGAGGCACCGGCTCCGGCGGCCCCTCCTCCTTCGAGAAACGTCTCCAGCGCGTCCGCCAGCGACACCACCTCCGCCGGGTCCACCCCCTCCACCGCCGTGGCGAGCCGGTCGGCGCCCGCGGACCCGAACCGGTGGGGCACCAACTGGCGGGCGCGGCGGCCCAGCAGCGCGAGGTCGCGCGGGCCGATCCGCCAGCGCGGGCCGGTCAGCAGCCGCACCAGGGCGGCGTTCGCGGTGGGGTCGTGCAGCACCTCGCAGGTGGCCACGAGGTCGGCGACCTCGGGCAGGTGCAGCAGCCCGGACAGCCCGACGACCTCGACCGGCACGTCCCGGGCGACCAGGGCCGCCTGGATGTCCGCGAAGTGCGCGGCCGTGCGGCACAGCACGGCGATCTCGCCGGGCGGGGTGCCGGTGCGCACGAGGTGGGCCAGGGAGTCGGCCAGCCAGGAGATCTCCTCGGCCTGGGTGGGCAGCAGCGCGCAGCGCACGATCCCGTCGCGCTCGGCGCCGGGGGCCGGCCGCAGCGCCTCGACGCCCTCGTGGCGGGCGCGCAGTTCGGTGGCCAGGGAGTTGGCGAGGTCGAGCAGGCGGCCCCCCGAGCGCCGGTTCTCGCTGAGCGAGTAACGGTCGGCGGGCCGCCCGTCGGCGTACGGGAAGTGCCGGGGGAAGTCGTCGAGGTTCGCCACGGAGGCGCCGCGCCAGCCGTAGATGGCCTGGCAGGGGTCGCCGACGGCGGTCACGGGGTGCCCGCTGCCGCCGCCGAAGAGCCCGGCGAGCAGCAGCCGCTGGGCGACCGACGTGTCCTGGTACTCGTCGAGCAGCACCACGCGGTACTGGTCGCGCAGGATGGCCCCCACCTCCGGGCGGCGGCCGGCGAGTTCGGCGGCCAGCGCGATCTGGTCGCCGAAGTCGAGCAGGTCGCGGCGGGACTTCTCCGCGCGGTAGGCGGCGGCCAGTTCGGCCAGGTCGCGGCGGGCGGCTGCGGCCTGCCGGACGTCCTTGACCCACGCCTGGCCGCGCTTGGCCGGGTCGAGGCCGGACAGGCCGTCGAGCAGCCGGGCGTCGTGGCCGCGCAGGCGCTCGGGGGCCACCAGGTGCTCCGACAGCTCACCGGTGAGCGCGAGCAGTTCGCCGACGAGGGTGGGCATGCCCTTGGTGAGCGCCGGGTACGGGCCGGGGGCGGCCCGCAGCACCTTCGCGGCCAGCTGGAAGCGGGTGGCGTCGGCGAGCAGCCGCGCGGTGGGCTCCAGGCCGATCCGCACCCCGTGGTCCTTCAGCAGCTGCCCGGCGAAGGCGTGGTACGTGGAGATCTGCGGGTCGCCGGGCGGCTCGTCCTGCGCATCGCCGGGCGGGACGGGGTCCGGGTCGGTGACGCCCGCCCGCACCAGCGCGCGGCGCACCCGCTCCGACAGCTCGCCCGCCGCCTTGTTGGTGAAGGTCAGCCCCAGCACCCACTCGGGCGCCACCTGTCCGGTGCCGACCAGCCACACCACCCGCGCGGCCATCACCGTGGTCTTGCCCGACCCCGCCCCGGCCACGATCACGCCCGGCGCGGGGGGCGCGACGATGCACCGCACCTGCTCCGGGGTGAAGGGGATGCCCAGCAGCTCCTTCAGCTGCTCGGGGCGGTCGATACGGCTTGCCACTCCGGTGAGGCTAGTCGCCGCGGCCGACAGGTCTCACCGGCGGTCCGCCCCGTACGCGGAGCCGACGGACCGTCAGGCGCGTGCGGGGCCGTGCCCGGAAACCGGCGGACCGGCGGTCAGACCGAGAAGTCGCCCCCGCCGCCGGAGTGTTCCGGCGAAAGGTCGCCGACGTCGACGGTCCTGTCCGCGGGCGGGGCGGAGATGCGCGCGGCCTTGTCGAACCCGGAGTACGTCACCGAGGTCGGCGTGCTGCCGGTGCTCACCGACATCAGGACGTAGGGCGGGCCGGACTCGTCGACCCAGAACGTGTCCGTCTCGTCGGCCATCGCGTGCACGACCTCCAGGGCCCGGCCGCCCCGCAACGTCGTCTCCCGGCCTGTCGACCAGGTGCCGCCGGCCGGTGCGTGGGAGGTCCGGAACCTGTTGGTGTCGCACAGGTCGCGGTACGGGTTGTCCGCGGCGGGCATCCTGACCCACAGGCCCCGCGCGGCTTTCGGCAGGCTCTCGCCGCCGCCGCGCCAGAACGCGGCGTCGGCCTTCAGGTAGAACGACCCGCCGGCCACGATCCCCTGGGCCGTCCCGGCGGCGCCGTCCACCGCCAGGGCGCACTCGCCCCGATCGGTGAGCAGCACCTCGATGCCGTACTTCTTCCCGTGGTCGGTGGCGCTCACCCGCATGGTGACGGAGGTCAGCGAACCCATCGCGTCCTCGATGCGGCGGCGGATCTGTGTCGTCGTCAGCCCGGCGAACGGCCCGTCGTCCACCGGCCGGCGGGTCGCCGCGGGGCGGACCATCGGCGCGTCCGGATCGCCGGTGCGGACGTCGCATCCGGCGAGGGCGGCCAGTACCGCGACCGACGCGAGCGCCGCCGCCCATCGTGTCCGCACGGATCCCACGGCCCCGCCCCCGCCCCGATCGCGAACGCCCCCACCAGCGTCACATCCGGACAACATAGCGTCAGGTCCGGGCGGTTCCGCGCGCGGGCCGGTCGGACGCGATCGCCCCGCGCGTCCGACCGTGCGGGCGCCCGCGGGCCGGGCCGCTCACTCCACCACGTGCCGCCCCTCGGGCCGGGCCGTGCAGGAGGAGCGGAAGGCGCAGTGCGCGCAGTGGCCGCCGGACGCGGGCGTGAAGCGCTCGTCCAGGATGCGGCCGGCCGCCTCGGCGAGCAGGTCCTGGGCCCAGCCGTCGGCCGGCGGGTCCTGCCGCTGCACCGCCGGAAGCGCCTCGCCGCCCTCCTTGCGGGGGGCGCCGATCCGAAGCTGCACGAGTTCGGCCCCGCCGGGGGTGGGCCGGTCGCCGCCGAACAGCGGGTCGACGGCGCCCTCGCGCACGGCCAGCTGGTAGACCGCGAGCTGCGGGTGCCGCTCGACCTCCTTGGCGGTCGGCTTGCTCCGGCCGGTCTTGAAGTCCACGACGTACGCCTGGCCCTGGGCGTCGGTCTCCACCCGGTCCATGCTGCCGCGGATGCGCACCTGCGCCTCGCCCGCCTCCAAGGTGACGTCGAAGTCGTGCTCGGTCGCCACCGCCGTGCGGCCGCGCTCCAGTACGTGCCAGCGCAGGAAGCGCTCCAGGGCGGCGCGGGCGTTCTCCTTCTCCTGGCGCGACTTCCAGGGCGCGTCGAAGGCGAGCGCGTCCCAGACGGAGTCCAGCCGGGCCATGAGCACGTCCAGGTCGGCCGGCGCCCGGCCGGAGGCGACCTCGTCGGCGAGCACGTGCACCACGTTGCCGAAGCCCTGGGCCGCGGTCGAGGGTGGTTCGGCCTTCACCTCTCGGCCCAGGAACCACTGGAGGGCGCAGGTGCGGGCCAGCTGCTCCAGCGCGCTGCCGGACAGCACGACGGGCTGCTCGCGGTCCCGGACCGGCACCTCGGCCCGGGTGGGCTCGTACAGGCCCCACCAGCGGTCTGGGTGCGCGGTGGGGATCAGCGGGTGGCCCTCGTCGGTCAGCGCGGCCATCCGGGCCAGCCGTCCGGCCGCGGCCTCGCGCAGCTCCGACGGGGCCTGCGGGTCCACGGTGACCGCCCGCAGCTCCGCGACCAGCGCGGCCACCGACAGCGGGCGGCGCGGCCGGTGGGTGGAGTGCTGGGGCTCCACGCCCAGCTCGGCCAGGAAGCGGGAGGGCGGGTCGCCGTCGTCCGCGGCCGGCTTCACCGCGGTGACCAGCAGCCGCTCCCGGGCGCGGGTCACCGCCACGTAGAACAGCCGCCGCTCCTCCGCCAGCAGGGCGCCCTGCGGCAGCGGCGGGGCGAGGCCGTCCCGCCCGATGCGGTCCGCCTCCAGCAGGGAGCCGCGCCGCCGCAGGTCCGGCCACACGCCCTCCTGCGCGCCCGCCACCACGACCAGCCGCCACTCCAGGCCCTTGGACCGGTGCGCGGTCATCAGGCGGACGGCGTCGGGCCGTACCGTACGGCCGCCGAGCGTGTCGGCCGCGATGTCGTAGCCCGACAGCTCCTCGATCAGGTTGAGCGCGCCGCGACCGCCCGTGCGCTCCTCCGCGCGGGCCGCGGTCTCGAACAGCGCGCACACCGCGTCGAGGTCGCGGTCCGCGGTCCGGCCCGCTGGGCCGCCGCGCAGCGCTGCGCGCTCCAGGCGGTCCGGCCACGGCGTGCCGTCCCACAGGCCCCACAGCGCCTCCTCGGCGGTGCCGCCGGCCGCCAGCCGGTCCCGGGCCGCCCGCAGCAGCAGACCCAGCCGCCGGGCCTGCCGGGCGTACGGGAGGTCGTACGCGACCAGCCGCTCCGGCTCGGCCACCGCTTCCGCGATCAGCACGTCCGACGGCCGCGGCACCGCCCGCCCCGCCACCCGCTCCTCCTCCCGCAGCGCCCGCCCCAGCCGCCGCAGATCCGCCGCGTCCAACCCCCCCAACGGCGATCCGAGCAGCACCAACGCGTCCTCGACCCCCACCACGACACCGGTCCCGGCACCCTCGGCCTCGCCCTCCTCACGAGAGGCGCCCGCCGGGGCTTCCACGCCCGCGTCCGGTGCGGCGGCCGCGGAGGTCGCGGCGAGGCGGAGGGCCAGGAGGAGGGGGGCGACGGCGGGTTCGGCGTGGAGGGGGGTGTCGGAGGTGTCGAGGTCGACGGGGACGCCCGCGACGGACAGGGCGCGGCGGACGGCGGGGAGGGCGTCGGTCGTGCGGACCAGGACCGCCATGTCCCGCCAGGGCACCTCGTCCTCCAGGTGTGCGCGGCGCAGCACGTCGGCGACGCCGTCGAGCTCGGCGCCCAGTGAGGGGTAGGTGCGGACGGCGACCGCGCCGCCGCGGCGCACCGCCTCGGGGGTGCGGTGGGCGCGGGCCGCGGCGGCGGGCAGCCGGGGCAGCGGCATCCGCGCGGTCAGCCGGCGGGCCGCGTCCAGGACGACGGCGGAGGACCGACGGTTGGCGGTGAGGACGACGACGCCGGCCGACCGCCCGTCGCGGTGGGCGAAGTCCGCCGGGAAGTCGAGGATGCCGTTCACGTCGGCGCCGCGGAAGGCGTAGATCGACTGGTCGGGGTCGCCGAAGGCGACCAGGGTGCGGCCCTGCCCGGCCAGCGCCCGCAGCAGCCGCACCTGCGCCGGGTCGGTGTCCTGGTACTCGTCCACGTAGACCGCGTCGTAGCGGGCGGACAGCTCGGCGTGCACCTCCGGCCGGTGGGCCAGCCGCACGGCCCGGTGCACGAGCTCGGTGTAGTCGATGACGCCCTGGAGGTCGGTGACGTCCAGGTACTCCTGGAGGAAGTCCGCCGCCGCCAGCCAGTCCGGGCGGCCGGTGCGGCGGGCGAAGTCGGCCAGGGCCCGCGGCCCGAGCCCCAGCTCGCGGCTGCGGGCCAGCACGGCCCGTACCTCGTCGGCGAACCCGCGGGTGGTCAGCGCGGCCCGCAGGTCGTCGGGCCAGCGCACCCGGGCCCGCCCCTCCCGGGCCAGCCGGCTCTGCCCGGCCAGCAGCTCGCGCACCACCAGGTCCTGCTCGGGACCGGACATCAGCCGGAGGGGCTCGGCGAACAGGTCGGGGTCCTGGTGGGCGCGGACCAGGCCGTAGCAGAAGGAGTGGAAGGTGGCGGCGCGCGGCGCCGCCAGGCCGGTGCCGTGCGCGCGGGCGGCCATCCGGTCGCGCAGCTCGACGGCGGCCTTGCGGCTGAAGGTGAGCACCAGCAGCCGGTCGGCGGGGGTGCCCGCCCGCACCCGGGCGGTGACCGCCTCGACCAGCGTGGCCGTCTTCCCCGTGCCCGGCCCGGCCAGCACCAGCAGCGGCCCGTGCCGGTGCTCAACCACCTTCCTTTGTGCCGCGTCCAGCACTGGGGGCGCGGCGTGCACGACGGGGGTGCGTGCCAGCCGATAGCCTCCGACGCCCGGGCCGGTGACGTACGCCGCCGAGCCCGCCGGCCCGGGGCCGGGCGGCAGGTCGTGGGAATGGGAAGAGGGGTTCACGTGGTTGGCCGGTTTCGTGAGGGTCGGGCTGTTCTCTCGCGTTTCTCGTGTGCCCCGCTCGCGTCCCGCCCGCCGTGCTCCTCGCGCGGCGCGGGGCGGCCGGGGAGCGCAGCGCTGCGCCGGTGCGCGCGGGGCACGGGGGGCCACCGGTACTCCGAACGGGCGATGCCGGGCGCGGCCGTCCCCCGTTCGGCGGAAGCCGGCTGACATGACCTTCCGGCCGTCACCCGCCGCCCGCGGCCTCGCCCGCCGCGCGCCCGTCCCAGCGCGCCCGGCGCAGGTCGACCCGCGGCAGATGGCCCTCGGCGGACCGGGCGGCCTCCCGCAGCGGGGTGCCCTCCTCGCGGTAGGCGTCCAGCGCCCTCAGCTCGTGGCCGGGCAGCAGCACCCCGTCGGAGCGCACCACGCGCCACCAGGGCACTCCGCCGCCGTACTGGGCCATCACCCGGCCGACCTGGCGGGGTCCGCCCTCGTCGAGCCACTCGGCCACGTCGCCGTACGTCATCACCCGGCCGGCCGGGATCAGGTCCACCGTGTCCAGCACCTTCTCCGCGTACGGGTCCGGCTCGCCCGCATCGCCGGCGCTCTCGTCGTTCACCCGGCCCATCCTGCCGCAGGGGTCCGACACCGGGGGGTTCCGGCCCTCTTCGCACAGCACGCATGCCACCATCGTCCGGGCGGTGACTGGTGATACGAGACCAAGAAGAGACAACCAGGGACATGACGGGCGCTGACGAGGCCGGAGAGGCACCGCGCGGCCACGACGGGCTGCCCGCGTCCGCCTCCGGGCCGGGCGCGTCCACGCCCGAGCCCCGCGACGGCACGGACCCGGTGGGCGGCGACGCCTCCGGGGGCCCGACCGGCCCGTCCGGCCCTTCTGAGGATCCCGCGGGCGACCCCGGCGACCGGCCCGGGAACGGCCCGGACGAGGCCGCCGACGCCCCCTCCGGCGCGTCCGGCACGGCCCCGCACGACGACGGCCCCTCCGACGGCCACCGAGACGGCGCGCCCCCGCCCCCGCCGGGCGGCGCCTCCGGCCCGGAGGGCGGGCCGCCCGCCGAGCCCGAGTCCGGCGCCACCCGGCACCCGGTCTCCGTCGACGAACCCCTGCTGGCCGCCCGGGTGCACCGCCCGGCGGACGTGGTGCGGTTCTTCGTCGGCCTGGGCGGCATCGCGATCGTGCTGGCCGTGGCCGGCTTCGCACACGCGACGACGAACGGCCTGGAGACCGACATCACCAAGGGCACCGACCAGGCGCCCGACTTCTTCTCGTCCTTCACCGGGCTGACCGCCAGCGTCCTCGTCCTCATCGTGCCGGTCGCCTTCGCGGTGGAACGGCTGATCAAGCGCGACGGCCTGCGGATCGCCGACGGGGTGCTGGCGGCCGTCCTCGCGCACGGCACCGCGCTCGCCACCGACCTGTGGGTCACCAACTCCGCCCCTGACGCCATCCGCGAGGCGCTCTCGCACAACGCGCCCTCCGGCAACGGCATGACCGACCCCGTCCACGGCTACCTGGCGCCCGTCATCGCGTACGTCACCGCGGTCGGCATGGCCCGCCGCCCCCGGTGGCGGGTCGCGCTGTGGTGCGTCCTTCTGCTGGACGCCTTCGCGGTGCTGGTCGGCGGCTACACCACGCCCTTCTCCATCGCGCTGACCGTGCTCATCGGCTGGACCGTGGCCTACGGCACCATGTACGCGGTCGGCTCCCCGAACGTCCGGCCCACGGGCCAGAACCTGCTGGCCGGCCTGCGCCGGGTGGGCTTCGCGCCGCTGACCGCCCGCCGGGTCGAGGAGGACGGACCCGGCGGCGCCGACGCCGACCGCGGCCGCGGCTACCTCGTCACCATGGAGGACGGGCCGCCGCTCGACGTCACCGTGGTCGACCGCGAACAGCAGGCGCACGGCTTCTTCTACCGGGCCTGGCGGCGGCTGTCGCTGATCGGCGGGATCTCCCAGCGGCGCAGCCTGCTCTCCTTGCGGCAGGCGCTGGAGCAGGAGGCGCTGCTCGCCTACGCGGCCGCGGCCGCCGGGGCCAACGCCCCCAAGCTCATCGCCACCTCGGAGCTCGGCCCGGACGCGGTGATGCTGGTCTACGAGCACCTGGGCGGCCGGCGGCTGGACGCCCTGGCGGACGACGAGATCACCGACGCGCTGCTGCACGAGGCCTGGACGCAGGTGCGGGCCCTTCAGTCGCGGCGGATCGCGCACCGGCGGCTGGTCGCCGCCTCGCTGCTGGTGGACCGCAACGGCCGGGTGTTCCTCACCGACCTCAAGGGCGGCGAGATCGCGGCCGGCGACATCCTGCTGCGGATGGACATCGCGCAGCTGCTCACCACGTTCGCCCTGCGGGTCGGCCCGGATCGCTCGGTCGCCTCGGCGCTGGCGGTGCTCGGACCGGACGCGGTCGCCGCCTCCCTGCCGCTGCTCCAGCCCATCGCGATGAGCCGCTCGACCCGGGCCCGGCTCACGCTGCTCAACCGGGAGCGGGGGCAGCGCGAGCGGGAGGCCGTGCTCGCGGCGGTGGCCGCGGACAAGGAGGCCCGCGAGCGCGCCCGCGGCGAGCACGGGGCCGGCGAGCCGTCCAAGGCGGAGCAGAAGGCGGCGGGCAAGGCGCAGAAGCGGGCCATGGAGGACGCGCTGGAGGAGGTGCGCGAGGAGGACCTGCTCGCGCGCATCCGCCGGCAGGTGCTGAAAATCCGCCCGCAGGCCCCGGTGGAGCCGGTCCGGCTGGAGCGCATCAAGCCGCGCACCCTGATCACGGTGATCGCCGGCGCCTTCGCCGCGTATTTTTTGCTCTCCCAGCTGTCCTCGGTGCCGATCGGCCACGCGATCGTGCACGCGGACTGGCGCTGGGCGATGATCGCGGTCCTGGCCTCCGCGGCGAGCTACGTGGCCGCGGCCTGCGCGCTGACCGGGTTCGTGCCCGAGCGGCTGTCGCTGGTGCGCACGGTGATGGCGCAGGTCGCCGGGTCCTTCGTGAAGCTGGTCGCGCCCGCCGCGGTGGGCGGGGTGGCGCTGAACACCCGCTACCTGCAGAAGGCGGGCGTGCGGCCGGGCCTGGCGGTGGCCAGCGTGGGTGCCTCCCAACTGGTGGGCCTGGGCGCGCACATCATGCTGCTGATGACCTTCGGCTTCATCACCGGCACCGAGAAGACGCCGTCGCTCTCGCCGTCCCGGACGGTGATGGCCGGGCTGCTGACCGCGGGCGTGCTGGCGCTGGTGGTCACGGCGATCCCGGCGCTGCGCAAGTTCCTGTCCACCCGGGTGCGGGCGCTGTTCGCGGGCGTCGTGCCGCGCATGCTCGACGTGCTCCAGCGGCCGGCGAAGCTGCTCACCGGCATCGGCGGCACGTTGCTGCTGACGCTGGCGTTCGTGATCTGCCTGGACGGCTGCGTGCGGGCGTTCGGCGGGAGCCTGAGCTTCGCCGCGGTCGCCACGGTCTTCCTCGCGGGCAACGCGCTCGGTTCGGCCGTGCCCACGCCCGGCGGGGTCGGCCCGGTCGAACTCGCCCTGACCGCCGGTCTGATCGCGGCCGGCCTGCCCAAGGAGATCGCCACCCCCGCGGTGCTCTTCTTCCGCCTCCTGACCTTCTGGCTGCCGGTCCTGCCCGGCTGGCTGTCCTTCACCAACCTCACCCGCAAGGGCCAGTTGTAGGGCCGCCCGGCTCCCCCGCGCCCGCCCTCGCGTGAAGGGGACGGCGCCGGGCCGGGGGTTGGTGACGGGTCCGTAACCGAATAGGCACGGAACACCCTCGAACGGCCCGGGGCGCCTTCGGTACGGTGGAGTCCTGGAAACGGGGGCCAGGATCGGTGTGTCCGTCAACACCGCGCAACGGATCGGCTCCCCTTCGACGATCGACCGGGAGCCTTCGACGATGCGAGCCCGCACCGCAGTGACCGCCGCCGCACTCGCGGCTGCCTCTGCTCTCATCCTGACGGCCTGCGGCGGTGGTTCGGGCGGGGACGACAAGATCACGTCCTCGCCGAGCACCGCGGCGTCCTCGGCTTCCCCGTCGGCCTCGCCGAGCCCGGCCGGCGGCGCGTCCCTGAAGATCGACCCCGCGCTGTCGCTCCCGGCCGACCTGAAGATGCAGTTCGACTTCAAGCTGCCGGCCAACCACTCGGAGTCCCTCGCCCTGACCACCTCGGCGGACTTCATGCAGGCCATG
Source organism: uncultured Actinomycetota bacterium (assembly GCA_963756705.1). GTDB lineage: Bacteria > Actinomycetota > Actinomycetes > Streptomycetales > Streptomycetaceae > Actinacidiphila. Next base: position 237,252 of record CAVWOS010000017.1, read on the forward strand.
AACCACGCGGTGGTCAAGCAGAGCACCAAGGATCCCTCCCTGGCGGTGTATTCGGCAGGGGACGCGCTGGCCTTCGGCAAGAGCTACGTCCAGCAGTACGTCACGCACGGCTGGACGCTCACCGGGACGGACCTCTTCTACACCCCGAAGGTCACGCTCAGCACCGGCAAGTCCGCAGCTCAAGTCACCTTCTGCGAGAACCAGGGGAAGGTGTACGGCAAGGTCATCAAGACGGGAAAGGTCCTCACCACACCTGAGGACGACAACAGTTACGTGTCGTACACGGTCTCCGTCGCCAGGCTCCCCACTCCGACCGAGGTGTGGCAGGCGCAGTCGATCACGGTGAAAGAGAAGGCGTTGCAATGCAAGCAGTGATCAGCGGGACTCTGTTGCGCCGGGGGCTGGGGCTCGCGGCGGTCATCGTGCTGGCTGCGGCAGGCCCCAGCTTCGCCAACAAGCCGGTCACCACTCCTCCGAAGACGAGTGGGAACAACGACAACGGCACGCTGACCGCCGCGGCCCAGGGTGTCAGCATCACCTACCCGTCGAACCCGCCGAGCGGCAGTTCGCATCCGATACGGGCCGTGGACGTCAACTGGACGCCGCCACCGTGCTGGATCGGGCCCATCTCGGACCCGGTGACGTTCAAGAAGAACGTCATGGAGGCGGTGAAGAACACCAACACGCCCGGCCAGGCGAACTACGCCATGCAGGCCATGGCCCAGTACCAGATGCACTACCAGGACGGCTACACCTGGGACGGCAGCGGGAAGGGCTACAAGGACTTCAACGTCGACCAAGAAGGCAAGGGCATGTTCTGGGGGGCGGTGGAGAACCCCAACTCCACCAGCGGCGACCGGTTCGACTGCAACTCCACCATCCCCTTCTTCGTGCCCAACGGGAAGACGCCTCCGCCCGGAACGCCGAACGTGATCACCCCCGAGATGCTCTCGCGCCTCGCCTACGCGCACACGCAGGTGCCCGGGATCACGATCGAGACCAACCCGGTGAACACGCAGACGGTCAACCTGCCCACGTGGGTGCGGCTCCAGGAGAACTACACCCCGGTCAAGGTGCGCGCGTCCGTGGACCTGGGCGGCGGGGCCGAGATCTGGGCCGAGACGACGGCCACGCCGACGAGCGTGCACATCGACCCGGGTACGCCCTACGCGACGGTGTACCCCGCGTCGGGTGACTGCCCGATCGGCGCCGGCGGCAAGGTGGGCGCGGACTACAACGGCGACCCGAAGGCCGATCCGCCGTGCGGCGTGACCTACCTGAAGTCGACGCAGCAGAGCGGGTCCTTCCAGCTGAACGTGACGGCGACCTGGAGCGTCAGCTGGACCGGGTCCGGGGGCGCCGGCGCCCAGCTGCCCGACGGCCGGATCCAGCAGGGGCAGGCGGTCACCGTCCAGGAGATCCAGGCGATCAACCGCTGACGGCCGCGTTCCCGCGTCCAAGGCCACACGTAAGGGGCGGCACCCAAAGGGTGCCGCCCCTTACCCGTGGTTCTCAGGCGGCGGGCCGCCGCCCCGCGCCGATCAGTAGACGGGCTTGTGCGGCTCGACCGTGTTGACCCAGCCGATGACGCCGCCGCCGACGTGCACGGCGTCGGAGAAGCCGGCCGACTTCAGCACGGCGAGCACCTCGGCGCTGCGCACGCCGGTCTTGCAGTGCAGCACGATGCGCTTGTCCTGCGGCATGTCCTGGAGGGCCGAGCCCATCAGGAACTCGTCCTTCGGGATCAGCCGGGCGCCCGGGATGGACACGATCTCGTACTCGTTGGGCTCGCGGACGTCGATGATGTCGATGTTCTCGCCGTCGTCGATCCACTCCTTGAGCTGCTTGGGAGTGATCGTGGAGCCCGCGGCGGCCTGCTGGGCCTCCTCGGAGACCACACCGCAGAACGCCTCGTAGTCGATGAGCTCGGTGACCGTCGGGTTCTCGCCGCACACCGCGCAGTTCGGGTCCTTGCGGACCTTGACCTGGCGGTAGGTCATCTCCAGGGCGTCGTAGATCATCAGCCGGCCGACCAGGGGATCGCCGACGCCGGCCAGCACCTTGATCGCCTCGGTGACCTGGATGGAACCGATCGACGCGCACAGCACGCCGAGGACGCCGCCCTCGGCGCAGGAGGGGACCATCCCGGGCGGCGGGGGCTCCGGGTACAGGCAGCGGTAGCAGGGCCCGTGCTCGGACCAGAAGACCGACGCCTGGCCGTCGAACCGGTAGATCGACCCCCACACGTACGGCTTGCCGAGCAGCACGCACGCGTCGTTGACGAGGTAGCGGGTGGCGAAGTTGTCGGTCCCGTCGACGATCAGGTCGTACTGCGCGAAGATCTCCATCACGTTCTCGGCCTCGAGCCGCTCTTCGTGGAGGATCACGTTCACGTACGGGTTGATGCCCTCGACGGTGTCCCGGGCGGACTCGGCCTTGGAGCGGCCGATGTCGGCCTGGCTGTGGATGATCTGGCGCTGCAGGTTGGACTCGTCGACCTCGTCGAACTCGACGATGCCGAGCGTGCCGACGCCGGCAGCGGCGAGGTACATCAGGGCCGGCGAGCCGAGACCACCGGCGCCCACGCACAGCACCTTGGCGTTCTTCAGCCGCTTCTGCCCGTCCATTCCCACGTCGGGGATGATCAGGTGACGCGAATACCTGCGGACCTCGTCAATGGTGAGCTCGGCGGCCGGCTCGACCAGGGGTGGCAGCGACACAGGGACCTCAGCAATACGTTGAGTCGGTCATCAGACGCCGCGCACGGGCGTGGGGCCCGTACGCGCTGTCCGTGCAACACTGCCACGACCGTCTTCATTCCAAGACACCCGGTCCGAGGAACGAGACGTTCTTGGGTCACATGCTGGTCTCTCGTTCCCTTCGCACTTTTTCGACCGCTTCGTGCCAGTACGTGGGCAGGCCCGCCCACGCCTCCTCGCCGCCGCGGTCCGTGCGGTCGGTCACGCACACCGTACCGGCGCCGTGCCAGCGGGCGATCCGCAGCGCCGTCTCCAGGTGGGGTCCGGGCAGTCCGTGCACCAGGTGGACGAAGCGGCCGGGCGGGTGGTCGGCCGTCCACTGCGGGGTCTCCGACCAGCGGTACCGCGTCCACGGCCCGTGGAACGTGACGATCTGGTCGGCGAACGCGGTGTAGCCGGGGTCGGGGTGGGTTCCCGGCGCGAGCACGACGAGCGCGGGCCGGGGCAGCAGCGCGCGCAGGGCGGCCACCGTACGGGCGCAGCCGGCCGCCTCGGCGCGCGAGGTCGGCGCGAGGTCCAGGTAGAAGCCGTCGACCGGGTACCAGTCGCGGTAGCGGACGGCGTCGGCCACCAGCTCCCCGTGCCCACGGGCGCCGTGCGCGGCGTCCAGGCGTCCGAGGAGTGGGACGCCGTTCTCACGGACATGGGCCAGCGCGTCCGCGTAGAGCGGGTCGGGGCGGGTGCCGGGGCCGCGGCGCACGTCGAAGGCGACCCAGTCCAGCGGGGTACCGGGGCGGGCCAGTTCGGCCCACTCCGCCGCCGCGACCAGCGGGTGGGCGAAGGCGGGCACGCCGAGGCCGGTGCCGGCCGGGCGGTCGACGGCGGGAGGGCGGGGGCGGGCGTCGTCCGCCGGGTGCGGCGCTGCCGGCGGTTCCCCCGCCGGCTCCCCGGCGGTTTCCCCGGCCGCTTCTCCGGCCGGTCCGGGCGCCGGCGGACGGCCGGGCGCGGCCCGCCCCGCGCCGCGCCGCTCACCGCGCCGCGCCCGGAGCGAGGGGATCAGACGCGGCACGCGGCCTCCATCCAGACGTCGGCGAGCGACTCCTCCAGGCCGATCCGCGGCCGCCAGCCGAGCCGGTCCCGGGCCGTGCGCACGTCCGCCTGCTGCCAGGCGCCGCAGCCGTCCGGGTACAGCGGCCCGTGCGGCGGCTCCTCCAGTTCGCGCAGCAGGCCCTCGTACCCGGCGACGTGGGCCAGCGCCATCGCCATGTCCCGCATCCGCACCGCCCGTCCGCTGCCGATGTTCACCACGCCCTGCGCGGCCGACAGCGAGGCGGCGTGCACGGCCCTGGCCACGTCGCGGGCGTCGATGAAGTCGCGCTGGGCCGACAGCCCGCCGAGCTTCAGCTCGCCGTCGCCGTTCTGCATCGCCCGGCGCAGCGCCTCGGCCATCCGGCCCAGCGGCGCGCCCATCGGCGTGCCCGGGCCGACCGGGCTGAAGACGCGCAGCACCACCGCGTCCAGGCCCGAGCCCAGCACCAGTTCGGTGGCGGCGAGCTTGCTGACGCCGTACGGTCCGCCGGGCCGCGGGACGGCGTCCTCGCCGGTGGACGAGCCGGCCGGCGAGGGCCCGTACTCCGAGCCGCAGCCGACCTGCACCAGGCGGGCGCCGACCGAGCTGCGGCGCATCGCCTCACAGACGGTGGCCACCGAGACGATGTTCTGCCGGGTCAGGTCGCGGGCGGTGCCGCGGGTGGAGCCGGCGCAGTTGATCACCACGCCGGGGTGCACCGCGTCCAGGAAGCGGGCCAGCACACCGGGCGCGCCGGTCGCGAGGTCGAACCGTACGTCCGCGTCGTCGTTCCGGCCCAGCGCGGTGAGCTGGCAGGCCGGGTCGGCCAGCAGCCGCTCTGCGACGTGCCGACCCAGGAAACCGTCGGCTCCGAGCAGCAGCACTCTCATCGCGTACCTCCTCGCCTGCGGCGATCCGTGGGTGAAGTGGGGTGCGGGACCCGGTGCGTGGTCAAGGGGCTTTCTCCAGATCGGGGTTGCGGAAGGTCAGACACGGTGGGCCGCCGCGCGCGGCAGCACCCGCAGCGCGTGCACGGCGAGGGCCACGGCCGCGGTGCCGCAGGTGGCGGCCTCGGCCGGGCCCGGCGGCAGGACGGCCAGGCACAGCGCCTGCCCGGCGCAGGCGGCTGCGAGCGCGCAGGCCGCGGTGCGGGCCCGGCCGTGCGCGGCCAGCAGCCGCGCGGCGAACAGCAGCACGCCGAGCGCGGAGCCGCGGAAGGTGCCGAACGCGGCGAGCAGCACGAGCAGCGCGGCCGCGTACGCCGCGAGGGCGGCGGCCAGCCGCGGGCGCACGGCGTCGGCGAAGTCGGACAGGCCGTGGCTCGGGGCGAGTTGGGCGCGGGCGCTGACCGCGAACCAGCGGGCGAGGTACGCCGCCGGGAACAGGGTCAGGGCGAGCGCGGCCAGGGTCGCGGTGCCCACGGGGTGCGGGCCGCACCGGGCCAGGGCGAGCAGGGCCACCGCGCAGGCCGCCCAGCCCGCGGCCCGGCGCGCCCGCAGCGGGCCCGTCCGCAGCGCGGGCCACGCGCTCACGACCAGGGTGGCGAGGGCCGCCGGCGGGGGCAGGCGGAGCGCCGCGGCGGCCGTGGTGGCCAGCCCCGGCAGGAGGTGGAGGACGGCGTCCCGGCCGCCCATGCCTATCGCCTCGCGGGCCCGCTCGGCCGGCCGCGGCGGGCGCACCGGTCGCGGCGCCCGCGCGAACAGCTCCTCGGCCAGGCTGAACACGTCCCGGTGCCGCAGCCGCCGCGCGTCACCGTCGCTGATGCCCCGCGCCTCCAGCGCCGCCGCGATCTCCCATGGGTCCACCGCAGTGGACAGCAGGTCCTGGTGCCGGTGCATCACGCCCCGCACCGGATCCGCCGGCCCGCGCCTGCGCACCTGCCCCCCACCCCGCCCCGCCCCCGCACCGGCCACCCCCGAAGACTGCCCATCCCCGCCCTCCGCCGCACCCTCCGACCCCGATGAGGTCACCCGGCGCGCGGACGACATGCCCGCCTCCCGCCCATGCTCCCTCCCCGACCCGACCCCGGACACCGGAACCACCCACCCCGCCCCGCCGACGGCCCCGGCCCCATCCGCCGAAATGGAGGCCGCCCGGCCCGCGCCCGGGAACACCGCCCCCGAGCCCGCCGAGGCCGTCGGCGCGCGCTCCTCCCGGTCGGCCCCGCCCGAGGCGCGTGCCTCGTCCGGCGACAGCGCTTCCACCGGGAGGGCCGCCCGTCGTGCGCCCGACGCCCCCGCCTCCCGCCCCTCCGCAGGCGCCGGCACCGGCACCGGCACCGGCACCGGCACCGAGCGACCCGCACCTACCGGAGCCACGGCCCCCAACTCCCCCACCCGCACGGGCGCGCGCGTCTCCCCGTCGGCCCCGTCGGAGGCGCGCGCCCCGTCCGGCGACGGCGCTTCCGGCTGCGGGTTGGGGTGGGGGTCGGAGGACGGGGGCTGGGGGTGCAGAAGCGATTCGGCGGACATGGGAGGCATGGGGGCGGGGCTCCTAGCGGCTGGGGGTGAGGGAGGTGGGGGCCAGGGATTCCGCGGGGGTGGTGAAGGGCCGCGGCAGACCCGCGGCGTCGCGGAACGGCTCGCGGCAGACGGGATGCTGGGCCACTACGGAGAGGTAGGCGTCACGGAAGGCGTGGACGCAGGTGGTGACGGTGAAGAGGGCGAGCGCACGTTCGCGGGCGGCCGCGCCGAGCCGGGCGGCGCGTTCGGGCCCGCGCAGGAGGTCGAGCGCGGCCGCGGCGAGCGCCTTGGGGTTGCGGGGCGGCACGAGCAGCCCCGTCCCACCGATGACCTCGCGGACGGCCCCCACGTCGGTGGACACCGTGGGCCGCCCGCAGAACATCGCCTCGACCAGGTTGAGCGGGAAGCCCTCCGCGCTGCTGCAGAGCAGCACGACGTCGCCCGCCGCGTAGGCGTCCGCGGGCTCGGGTGCGCCCGGCGAGCCGATCTCCTCGAAGGTGACCGGGCTCTCGCCGACGGCGTGCGCGTGGGCCGCCTCGTCCGGGAAGAGCTGGGCGGCGAGCGTGCGGCAGTGGCCGAGGTAGCCCGCGGAGCGCTCGTCGGCGGCGGGCGTGTGGAAGATCCGCAGCCGGGCCTGCGGCTCCTGCGCCCGGATGCCCCGGAAGGCGTGCAGCAGCGCGATGAGGTCCTTGGCCGGGTCCGCCCGGCCGACCCACGCGACGGTGGGGTCAGCGTGCGCCGCGGGCGCCGCCGCCTCCGCCTCGGCCGCTTCTCCCGCGCGGGCGAACCGCGAGGCGTCCATCCCCGGGTAGACCGTGCGCATCCGCTCGCGCGGCGCCCCGCACCGCTCCTGCCAGCGGCGCACGTGCGTGGAGCCGGGGGTGACGAGGGCGGCCTGCCGGTAGGACTCCCCCGCGAGCAGGCGGTGGTAGTCGCCGAGCAGCGCGCGCACGGCCGGGGTCAGTCCGGCGGCCCGGTGCGCGAGCAGCGCCTCGCGGACCCGCACGGTGTACTCGGTGACGACCAGCGGCGTACCGCAGAACCGTTTGGCCAGCAGCCCCGGGAGCGTCGCGGGACCGCCGGACAGCGCGTGGCACAGGTCGGCCGCGCCCAGCGCGTCCCGCCCGTACCAGGGCAGGGACAGCGGCCGCAGTTGGTGCTCCAGCAGGGCGGCCACGGCGAGCAGTTCGGTGACGGCGATGTCGCCGAGCAGGGGACGTACGCCCGGGGCGCGGCAGGCGGCCTCCAGCGCGGTCAACGCGTCCTCGCCGCGTAACAGCTCGGGCAGGCCGCCGTGTTCGGCCGCGGTCGCGGCCAGGCCGTAGAGCCCGGCGGCGAAACGATCCGCCCGTTCCCGCGGGTCGCGCCCGGCTCCGGCCAGCGCCGCCGCGAGGTCACCGAAATGCCACTGGAAGGCGGCCCGCCGGTCCCGGCGCGCGGCCCGGCCGCCCGGCCGTGCGGGTGCGGGCGGCTCGCCCCACAGCCGCTCCGTGCGCACCCGCGTGACCTGCGGGGGCGGCTCCATCAGGCCGTCGGCCTCGGTCCGCGGCGAGCGGCTCAGCGCGTAGACGTCGAACTCGTGGTGGGCGAGCCCGCGCACGAGCCGGTCGCACCAGGCGCCGCCTTCACCTCTCGCGTACGGGTAACCACCCTCGGTGAGCAGTGCGATGCGCACGAGTGCGCCCCCTCTCGGCGTGCCGGACGTACGGTCAGCGCCGGGTGGCGGCCACCTCTCCCGCGGGGGCTCGGCGGCCGGTCCCGCCCGGTGCGACGACGGTATGCCGGGACGGCGGCGGTGCGATGGACGGTTGTCCGCCGCACCACCAAAAGGGGTGAAGCGTCGTAACTTTCCCGATCCCCGGGCGTTTACCAGCCACCGGAGGCATAGGAAGCGCCGGACCCGCCGAGCGGGCCCCCGGTCACGGGAACGGCCAGGCGTTCGGCTTGCAGGTGGGCCCGCCGTCCAGGGACAGGAACTTCGTCTGCTGCATCATCACCGGGGCCGGGGCGCCCTGCTTCGGGCAGCCGACGTGGTTGTGCCCGAGCCGGTGCCCGACCTCGTGGTTGATCAGCATCTGGCGGTACTCGTGTATCCGGCCGGGCCCGTAGGTGGCCGCGCCCTGCGCCCACCGGTAGGCGTTGATCATCGTGCGCGGGGTGGACGCGGCGTCGCACGACACGTTTTCCACCGAGGTGTCCAGGCCCGACTTCGCGCACCACTTGGCCGTGGTGCCGGGGCTGGCGAGCGTGATCACGATGTCGGCCGGGCCGCTGGAGACCCGCTCGAAGGTCATCGTGCCGCCGTGGCCCCAACTGCGCGGGTCGTTCAGGGTCATGAAGACCGTTTCGGCGAACAGCCGCCCGTCCAGCGGCAGTCCTCGCTCCATGTCGACCCGCACCCGCATGACCTTGCCCTTGCCGGGCGCGGCCTGATGCCCGGGCACCGTGTCGAAGACACCGGACAGCCCGAGCTTCGGGTCGAGCGGGTACTGCCGCGCCATCCGCGTGTCGTACGAGGCCGCGGTCGCGGTGGCGGTCGCCGCGGTGGTGGGGGCGGGGACCTCGCCGGCCGTGGAGCCGGGGTCGCCGCTGTCGCCCTCGTGGCGCCGGGTCTCCGCGCTGTGGACCTGCCCGCCGACGACGACGGCCAGCACCGTCACCACGGCGGCGGCCGCGACCCCGCTGAGGGTGCGGCCCTTCGCGCCGCCCCGGGCCGGGGCGGGCTCGGGCTCGGGGTCGGGGTCGGGCACCGCTTCCACCGCCGGCCGGACCGGCGGCGGCTCGGGCGGCGCGTCGAACGCGTCCAGGAACTCCTGGCGGGGCCGCGGCACGGACCGGCCGGTGCCCAACTGGATCTGGCGCAGCGGCACGGCGTTCGCGGCGGCCGAGGTGCGGGCGGAGGCCGCGTCGTACGGCGCCCAGTCCTCGGCCCACTCCTCGACCGGGTCGCGGGACGGCCCCCGGCGGCCGGGCAGTGTGGGCCACGCGCCGGACTCGCCCCAGGCGCCGTGCTCGCGGTGCTCGGGACGGGACGGCGGCCCGTCCGGGTCGTGCTCGCCGAGCGTGGTGAAGTAGCCGCTCTCCTCGGCCGGGCCGCGACGGCGCCGGCCGGTGCCGGGGGCGTTCGGCGGGCGCCGCTCGCCGCCGCCCGGGAGGCGGCCCGGTACGGCCGGGCCGACGGGGCCGGGGAACTCCCCGGAGCCTGCCGGGCCGAGGCCCCCGAAGCCGCCCGGTCCCCCGGGTATTCCGTTGCCCGGGCCTTCCGGCCCGTCTGTCGCGCTGTGCTTGCCCACGCCCTCGATCAGCTCCCGGTCGCCGCGGCGGTCGTCGGTCCCGTACCCCTGCCCCCGCGGCCCGAACCCCGCGCGTCACTCGCGTCACCGCCGGTGCCGGGACCCCCGTCGGGATCCTCGCGCACCGCGATCTCGTGCAGCATGTCGCGGAAGGCCCGGTCGACCAGGGCCGGGTGCTCCATCATGGCCACGTGCCCGCTGTCGGGGATGATCAGCAGCCGCCGGTCCTGAAAAGCGCGGGCGGCCCGGCGGGCCCGCTTCACCGACACCAGCTTGTCCCGGCCGCCGTACACCAGCAGGGTCGGCGCGAGCACGCGCTCGGCCTGCCGCCACAGCGCGTGCTGGCCGCCGATCGTGTAGGCGTCCACGATGCCGCGGGTGGAGCGGACCATCACGTCCCAGAAGTACGGCAGTTCCATCCGCCGCTGGTACTCCCGCGCGGCCTCGGCCCTGACCGGCTCGGGAACGGACGACGGGTCGCCGTAGCAGAGCCCCAGCAGCGCGGCCGTGCGGCGCTCGGGGCTCCACTCCCGGGTGAGGCGGTTGCAGAGGGCGACCACGCCGGGCATCGCGGCCAGTGCGGTGGGCCAGGCGCTGAACTGCGGCGGGACCTCGGGCAGGGCCGGCGAGACCAGCGTCAGGGTGCGCACCAGGTCGGGCCGGGTCGCGGCGACCTTCACGGCGACCGCGCCGCCCATGGAGTTGCCGAAGAGATGGACCGGGCCGCGCCCCTCCGCGTCCAGCAGCCTGATCACCGCGCGGGCGTGCCCCGCGATCGTGTACTTGCCGTCGTCCGGCGGCGGGGAATGGCCGAAACCGGGCAGGTCGACGGCCTGGCCGTCCAGCCGGTCGGACAGCCGGGCCATCAGCGCGGACCAGTTCTGCGACGAGCCGCCGAGCCCGTGCACGTACAGCGCGGGCTGCGTGGGCTGGGTCGGCCGGGCTTCCCGCTCCCCGGCGCCGGACGGCCCGGCCTCGTTCCGGGACCGCACCACGAGGCTCAGGCCGGGCAGGCCCACCGTGCGCGCCGACTCACCGTCCGCGAGCACCGGCCCCTTCGGAGGTACGGACGCGGGAGCGACGGCCGCGCGGGGGTGATCGGTCGAGGGCATGGGGCAATGTTACGAGACGATCACGTCGGAACCGGTGTGTTCGCCGCCACAAGTGGTCAGGAGTGAGGACGAGGGGATCAGAAGCGGCCACCGCGTGGTGCGCGTACGCGGGAGGGCTCCTAGGCTCGTTGGTAGGGGCAGAAATCCTCTGTACCGGGCGAGAGGAGGCGTCATGTCCGACGAGACCACCGGAGCCCGCCGGATCGCCGACATCAACGGTTTCGAGCGGGAGGCGGACGAATTGGAGGAGGCCGAGGCCGCGCGGGCCGCCGAGGAGGACCTCGACCTGGAGGCCCCCGAGGCGGACGCCGCCGAGCAGCACGCCGAACTGCTCCAGCACCGGGACGAGCCGATCATCCAGCGCCCGTCCGACCGCGGCCGTGAGGCGGACCCGGCCGACGTCGCCGAACAGCGGCGGGTCGTCGAACTGGACGAGGAGGACTATCGCTGAGGGTCCCAGGAAGTGAGAAAGTCCGCCCGCGCGACGCGCACCGTCGTTACCGAAAAGTACGATGGCCATCGCGGTGTCCATGCGTAATTGTTCATCAGAACTGGGAGGCGGCGTGACAGCCATCGAGCAGACTCCTACCCGGCCGCGCGGCACCCGTCTGCCCCGCCGGGCCCGGCGTGAGCAGCTGCTGGGGGCGGCCCAGGAGGTCTTCGTCGCCCAGGGTTACCACGCGGCCGCGATGGATGACATCGCCGAGCGGGCGGGGGTCAGCAAGCCGGTGCTGTACCAGCACTTCCCCGGCAAGCTGGAGCTCTACCTGGCCCTCCTCGACCAGCACTGCGACGCGCTGTTGCAGTCCGTGCGCAGCGCGCTGGCGTCCACCTCGGACAACAAGAAGCGCGTCGAGGCGACGATGGACGCGTACTTCGCGTACGTCGAGGACGAGGGCGGGGCGTTCCGGCTGGTCTTCGAGTCCGACCTGACCAACGAGCCCGCGGTCCGCGAGCGGGTGGACAAGGTCTCCCTGGAGTGCGCCGAGGCGATCAGCGAGGTCATCGCCGAGGACACCGGGCTGGCCCGCGAGCAGTCCATGCTGCTGGCGGTCGGCCTCGGCGGCGTCTCCCAGGTGGTGGCCCGCTACTGGCTCGCCAGCGACAGCGGGGTGCCGCGGGACACCGCGGTGGAGCTGCTGACCTCGCTGGCCTGGCGCGGCATCGCCGGCTTCCCGCTGCACGGCACCGACGCCCACCACTGAGCCCGGCCCGTACCGACCCCCCGCCGCGCCGTCCCGCCCGCCGCCGGCCGGGTCCGGGGCGCTCGCGCGCGGATGCCCGGCGTGCCCTGTTCGCTCACGGCGTTTCCGCTCTGCGATTGCGGCCGGTCGCGCCGGGCTACTCTGTGCAGCGTACGGCGCGCATCGACCGCGCACACCGCCCAGGACCATCGGAGGTCACCAGCCGTGGAGGTCAAGATCGGCGTGCTGCACGCGCCGCGCGAGATCAGCATCGAAAGTGGGCAGTCGGCGGCCGACGTGGAGCAGGCCGTCGCGGAGGCCCTCACCGGAGACAGCAAGCTGCTGAGCCTGGTGGACGAGCACGGCCGCAAGGTCCTGATCCCCGCCGACCGGCTCGCCTACGTGGAGATCGGCGAGCCGGCCACCCGCAAGGTCGGCTTCGGCGCGGTTCTCTGACGGCACGTCAGCAGTCCGCGCGCGAGGGGGCGGCACCCGGTCCGGGTGCCGCCCCTCCGCCGTGTCCGTGCCTCCCGCGGGCGCCCGCCCGTCCCTCACCCGCTCATTCCGTTTCGTCCGGCCCGGACACGGGGTAGGACCCCTGTGACCGATCCCGTATCGACGCACAGCGGGAGGGATTTGACGATGTGGTGGGAAGCCGTCGCCTTCGCCGTGATCGGACTGCTGGCCGCCTGGGCGGCCGGCCGGATGTTCCCCGTGCGGCTGCCGCACGGTCCGCTTCTGCTGGCCACCGGTCCCGTCGCCGCCCTGATCGGCGGCCTCGTGACGTACAGCGTGGTCGGCGGTGACCACCCGGAGGCCGTCTTCCCGGCCGCCGCGGTCACCGCCGCCGCTCTGGTCAGCCTGCTGGCCCGGCCGCCGAAGCGCGGCCGCCACGCGAAGGCCAGCCCCTCCAACGCGTAGGGGCCGGCGAGATCAGGCCGCGAGTCCCAGGGCCGCCATCCGCTTGGTGTGCGCCTCGGTGATCCGGGAGAACATCCGGCCGACCTCCGCGAGGTCGAAGCCGTCCGCGACCCCGCCCACGAGCATGGTGGACAGCGCGTCGCGGTCCGCGACCACCCGCTGCGCCTGGGAGAGCGCCTCGCCCATCAGCCGCCGGGCCCACAGCGCGAGCCGGCCGCCGACCCGCGGTTCGGCCTCGATCGCGGCCCGCACCTTCTCGACGGCGAAGCTGGCGTGCCCGGTGTCGTCGAGGACGGCCAGCACCAGGGTCCGGGTGTCGGAGTCGAGCCGGGCGGCGACCTCGCGGTAGAAGTCGGAGGCGATCGAGTCGCCGACGTACGCCTTGACCAGGCCCTCCAGCCAGTCCGAGGGCGCGGTCTGGCGGTGGAAGTCGTCCAGGGCGGCGCCGAAGGGCTCCATCGCCTCGTTCGGCGCCGCGCCCATCTCGGCCAGCCGGTCGCGCAGCCGCTCGAAGTGGTGGAATTCGGCCGCCGCCATCGCGGCCAGTTCGGCCTTGTCCTCCAGGGTGGGCGCGAGCTTCGCGTCCTCCGCGAGCCGTTCGAAAGCGGCCAGCTCGCCGTACGCCAGCGCGCCCAGCAGGTCGACGACGGCGGCCCGATAGCGCGGGTCCGCCGACGCGGCGGCCCAGTCCTGGGCGGCGATCCTGGTGACGGTCGGCGGCTCGGTCTCGGAGGGCACCTCGGCGGGCGTCCGGTCAGGCGTGTCCATGCAGCGCACAATAGCCAAATCCGGCCCGGTGGTAGCAGCCGCGCGCCTGATCCGGCCGCCGCCCGCACGGGACGGAGCCGCGCCCGCGGGGGCCTCGACGGCGCCCAAGTGACGCGACCGGGGACCTGACGAAACATTTGATCGGGTGCAGCTGGGTGTTTCCGGGGTAGAGTGGTATTGCACCCGCCGAACCCGGCACTGTGAACGACTACGTGTCGACGACCGGCGGGCGACGTACGCAACACCAGGATGCCCGGTCGGTGGCCCGATCGGCTCCGAACCGACCGCCCTCCCGTCAGCGGGAGGGGCCCACTCGCGGCATGAGCGAGGGCCGCGGTCCCGCGCGCACGGCCGAACCGAGGCCGTAAGACCCTCACAACGCGCGGTCAGTGACCGATGCCGTCCCGTTCCGACGGGCGGCCGCACGACCCCCCTCGCCGCACCGTGCCGCGTCTCACAGAAGAGGCAACATCCTGACCACCACGACCTTCCGCAGCCTCGGGATCCTGCCCGAGACCGCCGAGGCCCTCGAGGCCATCGGCATCACCACTCCGTTCCCCATCCAGGAGATGACGCTCCCGGTCGCCCTCGCAGGCAGCGACGTCATCGGCCAGGCCAAGACCGGCACCGGCAAGACGCTCGGCTTCGGGCTGCCGCTGCTGGAGCGGGTCACCGTCGCCGCCGACGTCGAGGCGGGGCGCGCCACTCCCGAGCAGCTCTGCGACGCACCGCAGGCGCTCGTCGTCGTGCCGACCCGCGAGCTGTGCCAGCAGGTCACCAACGACCTGCTCACCGCGGGCAAGGTCCGCGCGGTACGGGTCCTCGCGATCTACGGCGGCCGCGCGTACGAGCCCCAGGTCGAGGCGCTGAAGAAGGGCGTCGACGTGGTCGTCGGCACCCCGGGCCGCCTGCTGGACCTCGCCGGGCAGAAGAAGCTCAGCCTGCGGCACGTGCGCGCCCTCGTGCTCGACGAGGCCGACGAGATGCTCGACCTCGGCTTCCTGCCCGACGTCGAGAAGATCATCGCCATGCTGCCGGCCAAGCGGCAGACGATGCTGTTCTCGGCCACCATGCCCGGCGCGGTGATCAGCCTCGCCCGCCGCTACATGTCGCAGCCCACGCACATCCGCGCCACCGCGCCGGACGACGAGGGCGCCACGGTGGCGAACACCACCCAGCACGTCTTCCGCGCGCACTCCCTGGACAAGCCCGAGCTGGTCTCGCGCATCCTCCAGGCGAACGGCCGCGGCCTGGCGATGATCTTCTGCCGCACCAAGCGGACGGCCGCGGACGTGGCCGAGCAGCTGGAGCGGCGCGGGTTCGCCTCCGGCGCGGTGCACGGCGACCTCGGGCAGGGCGCCCGCGAGCAGGCGCTGCGGGCCTTCCGCAACGGGAAGGTCGACGTGCTCGTCTGCACGGACGTCGCCGCGCGCGGCATCGACGTCGAGGGCGTGACGCACGTCATCAACTACCAGACGCCCGAGGACGAGAAGACGTACCTGCACCGGATCGGCCGCACCGGCCGGGCGGGCGCGTCCGGTACGGCGATCACGCTGGTCGACTGGGACGACATCCCGCGGTGGCAGCTGATCAACAAGGCGCTGGAGCTGCCCTTCAACGACCCGGAGGAGACGTACTCCACGTCGGCGCACCTCTACGAGCTGCTCGGGATTCCCGAGGGCACGAAGGGGATACTGCCCCGGGCCGAGCGGACCAGGGCGGGGCTCGACGCGGAGGAGGTCGAGGACCTCGGCGAGACCGGCGGCCGCGGCCGCCGGGGCGCCCGGCCCGCCACGCCCGTCCGCGAGGAGCGGGCGCCGCGCACCCGTACGCCGCGGCAGCGGCAGCGCACACGCGGCGGCCAGTCGGCGGAGGGTGTCGAGGCGGCGGTTCCCGCGCCCGCGTCGCCCGCGGACGACGAGGGCGGTTCCGCCGAGCCGCGCCGGCCCCGCAGGCGCCGACGCACCCGGGCGGGAGCGGCGGTCGCCGTCGAGACGGCCGAGGCAGCCGTGATCACCGAGGAGGCGCCCGTCCGCACGGAGGAGGAGGCGCCCAAGGCTCCGCGCCGGCGCACCCGCAAGGCCGCGGCCGCCGTCGAGGCCGAGCCCGTGGCCGAGGCCGTCGCCGTCGTGACGGAGGAGGCCCCCGCGGCTCCTCGTAGGCGAACCCGCAAGGCCACCGCCGTGGTCGAGGCCGAGCCCGTCGCCGTCGTGACGGAGGAGGCCCCCGCGGCTCCTCGCAAGCGGACCCGCAAGGCCGCCGCCGTGGTCGAGGCCGAGCCCGTCGCCGTCGTGACGGAGGACGCTCCGGCCGCACCTCGCAAGCGCACCCGCAAGGCTGCGGCCGCTGTCGAGGCCGAGGCCGCCGTGGTGGACGCCGCTCCGGCGGAGGAGGCTCCCAAGGCCCCGCGTCGGCGGACCCGCAAGGCGGTCGAGGCCGAGCCGGTCGCCGAGGTCGTCGCGGAGGAGGCTCCCAAGGCGCCGCGCCGCCGCGCCCGTAAGGCCGCCTCCACGGTGGACGCCGGCTGAGGCACGGGCCCCGCACCCCCTCGGGGCGCGGGGCCCCGCTTCTCCCGCCCCCTCGGGGGCGGTTTCTCTTTTCCCGCGCCCCTACGCACGGGCGGGCCGCCGCCCCCGAAGGGGCAGTTCCGTCCTCGCGCGACCTCACGCCGGTGACCGGTTGCCCGCGCAGTTCCCCGCGCCCCTCAGGACCCCCCAACCGCACGTGCGGGCCACCGCCCCCAAAGGGCGGCCCTCTGAACCCGCGAACGCCCGCACGTCGCCGGTTGGCCGCGCACCCTTCGCCCCCAGGAACCCCCACTCCGCACGCGCCGGCCACTGCCTCCGAACGGGCCTCGGCTCGACTGGTCGTGGAGGGGGCGGGAGGGGGGGACACGCCTGGTGGTGGAGGGAAACGTTGGGGACATACGGGGCGCGTACGCTTCGCCGCATGAGCCGACCGACTGCCCTGGAAATGCCCCCCAATGTGTCAGCCGGAAGGCTGGAGACCGGGCGGGGCTCGTTCGCCGTGCTGGACGGAGCGCCGGAGGGGGGCGGGGCAGGCCACGGCACCGCGCTGCTCGTGCCGGGGTTCACCGGGAGCAAGGAGGACTTCCTCGACCTGATGGCCCCGCTGACCGCCGCAGGGTTCCGGGTGGTCGCGGTGGACGGCCGGGGCCAGCACGAATCGGGCGGCCCGAACGACGAAACGGCTTACGCGCAGGCCGAGTTGGCCGCCGACGTGCTGGCGCAGGCAGCCGCGCTGGCGGAGGGTCAGGAAGGCGGGCACCTGCACGTGCTGGGCCACTCGCTGGGCGGCCACCTGGTGCGGGCCGCGGTGCTGGCGGCGGCCCCGAACCCGTTCTCCTCGCTGACGCTGATGAGTTCGGGCCCGGCGGCGATCGCGCCGGACCAGCAGATCCGCACGCAGATGCTCATCGACTACCTGCCCCAACTAGACATGGAGACGGCCTGGCGGGCGATGCGGATGGCGGACGCGCAGCAGGACGCGGCCGAGACCCCGGCCTGGCTGGAGGAGTTCCTGCACCGCCGCTGGGTGTCCACGGCCCCCGAGCAACTCATCGCCACCGCACGGCAGTTGATGTCCGAGACCGACCGGGTCGACGCACTCGCGGCGGTGCCGCTGCCTAAACTCGTACTCTCCGGTGAGGTGGATTACGCCTGGCCGGTTCCGTGGCTCGACGAGATGGCGGTCCGCCTCGGCGCGCGACGCGTGGTGATCAAGGGAGCCGAGCACTCCCCCAACGCCGAGCGCCCCGCCGAGACCGCCGCCGCGTTGATCGCTTTCTGGAGCGACGTCGCAGCCGCTCAAGGGGAGGGTGGGGACCCCCTTACCAGTAAGTAGTTCACGCGAGGAAAGTATTTCCTTAGCGTAGGGAATGTTTCGAAGGGGGCGTTCGTTGACGACACATGTAACGCGGGACGAAGGGAGAAGCCCCATGCGCTTTGAGATCATGCGACTCGACGACGTCAGCGGCGAGGCTCTGGACAGCACCGTCGTGGACGCCACCGCAGTCGACCTGATCGTGCAGCAGGCCGCCGCCCAGGGTCAGAGGATCTACATCCGCCCGGCGGAATGATCGCGGAATGACCGCGGGCCGGGCGTGGACCGGCCGCGGAGGGACCGCGGCCTGATCGCGCACTGATCGCGGACGCACACACGGCGCCCCGTACCGACGGAGTACGGGGCGCTTTCGCGTGCGCGGGGCCGGGTCGAGGCGCCCTGAGCGGGGCCGCCCGACCGTGCCGCCTACTCCCCCGTGACCGGCGCCGCGCCGCTCGCCCGGCGGACCAGCTCGCGGTAGACCTCGGGATCGGTGGTGCACTCCCCGAGCCGGACCTCCTTGCGGCTGCCGTGGTAGTCGCTGGACCCCGTGGTGAGCACGCCCACCTCCGCGGCGAAGGCACGCAGCCGCTCCCGGGTCGGGGCGTCGTGGTCGGTGTGGTCGACCTCGATGCCGTCCAGCCCGGCGGCGGCCAGCTCGGCCGTCACCTCGTCGGGCACGGTCATGCCGCGCTTGTGCGCACCGGGGTGGGCGAACACCGTGACCCCGCCCGCGCCCTTCACCAGCCGGATCGCGTCGAAGGGGTCGAGCTCGTGCTTGGGGACGTAGGCCCGGCCGTCGTTGGCGAGCCATTCCGTGCCGAACGCCTCGGAGACGCTGCCCACCACGCCCAGCTCGACCAGCGCGGTGGCGATGTGCGGACGCCCCACGGAGCCGTCGCCGGCGATCTCGGCGACCCGTTCCCACGTGACGGGCACCCCCAGCTCGCGGATCCGGTCCACCATGGCCCGCGCCCGGGGCACCCGGTCGTCCCGGACGAGCTCGCGCTCGCGGTACAGCTCGGGCTCGGCGGGGTCGAAGAGGTAGGCCAGCAGGTGCATGCTGATGCCCTGGACGCGGCAGGACAGCTCGGCGCCGGTCACGAGGGTCAGCGGCCGGTCGAGGCCGCGCAGCGCGGCGGTCGCCTCGGTGTGGCCGCCGACGGTGTCGTGGTCGGTGAGCGCCACGACGTCCAGCCCGGCCGCGGCGGCGTTGCGCACCAGCTCGGCGGGGGTGTCGGTGCCGTCGGAGGCGGTGGAGTGGGTGTGCAGGTCGATCCGCAGGACGCGCTCCGCTGGGACGTAGGGAGGGGGCCGGTCGGCCCGCCCGCCAGCATACGACCGCCCGCGGCGCGCGGAACCGCGTGCGTCAGGGGTTCCGAGACGGCCCTGCCGAACCTCGGGCGAGGCAGGGCCTCAGGCGAGCAGCCGCGGCGAGAGCGCCCCGCACGGCAGCAGATCCGCCTCGGCGCCGGCGTCCCGCAGGTCGGTGAGCACCAGCTCGTCGTAGAGCAGCAGCCCGGTCTCCTCGGGCCAGACCACGGCCCACAGCCACAGCCCGCGGGCCTCGCCCGCGAAGACCACCCGGTCGGTGGGAGAGCCGCCCACGTGCCACAGCGGCGTCGGCCGCCCGGCCGCGAGCACCTTGGCGTGCGCCGGCTTGTCCACGCACATGTTCGGCCCGGGATCGGGCCCGTCGATGCCGGCGTAGCGGGCGCCGAGGCCCACCCCCAGCTCCTCGGCGATCAGTATCAGCTCGCCGGGGCCGCCGAGCGGCCCGGGCCCCGAGCAGGCGACGGCCGACGCGCGCCCGCCGCCGCGGTCGTCACCGGCCGAGGCGACGCCGGAGAACAGCCAGCCGACCGGCAGCGGCCAGGGCATCCACACGGGCACCCGCGACCGGTGCACCACGACGCCGAGGGCTTCCACGCTGGGGGGTACGACCGGCTGCAGCGGATAAACGGTCCCGTGCACATCGCACTGCCAGGAGTCGGCGAAGAGGCCGGGTGCACGGACCCTGCCTCCGCACTTCGGGCAACTGGGTTCGCCCCTCATAAAGCCCCACGGTCCTCCTGGCCTGTGCCCGCGTCAAGGACGATCACCCTTCCGGTGGCGGCCTCCGCCTGTGCCGAAGCCCGGCCGAAGCCCGGCCGGGACCCGGTCGGGGCCCGCTCGACGGCCCGGCTGCCCCGGTCAGCCCGCGGGCTCCAGGGGGACGGCGGTGCGCAGCGGATCGCGCAGGTCCGTGCCCTGGCTCAGCCAGCGCTCGCGCAGCGCGGCGGCCCCCCGGGCGCGCTTCCAGGCCGCCTCGGCCGGGGTCATCGGCAGCAGCGGCAGGAAACGGACCGGGTCGAACGGCGGATCGAGGACGAGGTCGTCCACCAGCCCGCCGCCCTCGGCGACGAGCACGGCCTGGAAGGGCGCGCCGGGCCACAGCGGGCCGCCGGTGTCGAGCGAGCCGCCGGGGGCCACGACCACCCCCTCGACCTGCGGTGACGCGGCGAGCACGGCCAGCGGCCGCAGGACCCGGTCGGTGTCGGCGAGCCCGGCGCGCACGGTGAGCACCAGCTCCGCGCGGGGGCCGCGCACCGGGTCGTGGGGGTACCTCCCATGCGAAGCCATGGGGGAGGCCGCCAGCGGGTCGGCCATCGGCTGCGCCGACATCCCCAGCGTGGCGTAGCGCAGCAGGTCGTCCTCGGCGAAGCGCAGCACCTCGACGCGCTCGGCGCCGAGGAAGGTGACCGCGGCGCGCGCGTCCGGCTCGCCGAACGCGGCGCGCAGCCGTGCCTCGACCAGCGGCAGAACATCAGCCATACGCCGAGCATAGAACCCGTTACGAACCCGCAAAGGGCGGCACCGGGGGCCCCGGGGCTTGCTAGAGTGGGGCGTTCACGTGATGAGCGTGAGAAGACTTCCCTCAGCGGGGATCGGCCGGAGGAGGTGGGGACTGACATGGATCCTAGTCGACCGTGCAGTACCGGCAGCTCTTCCGCGTGCCGCCCCGTGAGCTGAGTCGATCACGTCGATCTCACAACCCCGCAGCCACATACCCGGCTGTGCAGCGGTAAAACCCGGGTCGTGAGTTCTTTCCCCGGCTTTCCCGCGGAGCGTCCCGCACGGAAGAGCGCCCTGAACTGCCAGTGATCTGCCGGTGACCACCACCGCACCCTGATCCGCATTCAGAGCGGCGCAATGCCGTCGGCCAGTCCGTGAGGGAGCTTGCCATGTCGATGATCCGTGACCTGCGCGCAGTCGTCCGCCCCACGCTGCGCAAGTCCACCGCGTCGTACGACTACGGCCCGGTCGGCGCTGCGGCGGACGCCTCCAGCGCGGTCGTGGACTGCGCGGTCTACCGCGACGGCAGGCGCTGCACCGACATCACGACCCTGCGCGAGGCCCTGGAAGCCGTGCGCGGCGGGCGCTCCACCGAGAGTTGCGACGGCAGCGACGGCTTCGTGTGGATCGGGCTGCACGAGCCCTCCGAGCAGGAATTCGCCGGTATCGCCGAGGAGTTCGGGCTGCACCCGCTGGCCGTGGAGGACGCGGTGCACGCCCACCAGCGGCCGAAGCTGGAGCGGTACGACAACTCGCTGTTCACCGTCTTCAAGACGATCCGCTACGTGGAGCACGCCGAGCTGACCGCCACCAGCGAGGTGGTGGAGAGCGGCGAGGTGATGGTCTTCACCGGCCACTACTTCGTCATCACCGTCCGGCACGGCGGGCACGGCTCGCTGCGCGCCCTGCGGCACCGGCTGGAGGACGACCCGGAGCTGCTGGCCAAGGGCCCCTCCGCGGTGCTGCACGCGATCGCCGACCAGGTCGTCGACGACTACCTGGCGGTCTCCGAGGCGGTCCAGGACGACATCGACGAGGTCGAGATCGACGTGTTCTCGGCCGGCAGCGGCAAGGTCTCGCGGGGCGGCGACGCGGGCCGGATCTACCAGCTCAAGCGGGAGGTGCTGGAGTTCAAGCGGGCGGTCTCCCCGCTGCTGCGGCCGCTGCAGATGCTCGGCGAGCGGCCGCTGCGGCTGATCGACCCGGAGATCCAGAAGTACTTCCGGGACGTCGCCGACCACCTGGCCCGCGTGCACGAGCAGGTCACCGGCTTCGACGACCTGCTCAACTCCATCCTCCAGGCCAACCTCGCGCAGGCCACCGTGGTGCAGAACGAGGACATGCGCAAGATCACCGCCTGGGCGGCCATCCTGGCCGTGCCGACCATGATCACCGGCGTCTACGGCATGAACTTCGATCACATGCCCGAGCTGCGCTGGAAGTACGGCTACCCGCTGGTGCTCGGCGTGATCCTGGCGATCTGCTACGCCATCCACCGCGGGTTCCGCCGCAACGGCTGGATCTAGGAAGCCTCGTCCGGGCGCGCGGGATCTCAGGCGGAGGGCTCGGGGGCCGGCCGTTTGGCGCGGTCGGCGAGGATCACCAGCGCCAGGCCGCCGAGGATCACGCCCAGAGCGGGGTAGGCGGCCACCGGCAGGGACTGGCCCAGCCACAGGGCGGCGACCAGTGCGGCGCCCGGGGTCTCCAGCAGGACCGCGGTGGCCGTGGTGGACGGGCCGAGGCCCCGCACCACCCGGTTGAACAGTGAGTGCCCGAGCAGTTGCGCGCACACCGTCAGCGCGGCGATCTTCAGCCAGGTCCGGCCGTCGTAGCCGGTCAGCGAGGAGCCCGCCACGAAGCAGGTGCCCAGCAGCACGACGGCGGTCGTGGCGTAGCAGACGAAGGTGTACGCGGTGGTGGTGGCCGTACGCCGCACCTCCGCGCCCAGCAGCATGTAGACGGCCGCCGCGAGGCCCGCGGCAAGCGCCAGACCGTCGCCCTCCAGCGCGCGGGTGTCGGTGGACAGGTCGATGCCGGTGAGGATCAGCACGCCGACCACCGCGAGCGCCGTGCCCGCCCACACCAGCCGCGGCGGCCGGTGGCCCCGCAGCAGCAGGATCAGCGTGGTCCAGATCGGCGTCGTGGTGACCAGCGCGGTGGCGGTGGCCACCGAGGTCATGCCCAGGCTGGGCAGCCACAGCCCGAAGTGCACCGCGAGCAGCACCCCGGCCAGCAGCGACAGGCCGAGCGCCCGGCGGCCCATCCCGCGCAGTTCGGCGCGGTGCCGCCACAGCGCCACCGGGCTCAGCAGCCCCGTCGCGATGGCGTTCCGCCAGAAGGCGATGGCCAGGGCGGGGGCCGCGGTCGAGGCGATCAGCGGCGCCGACATCGACACGCCCGCGACGGCCACGGCCAGCAGCGCGAAGTCCAGCCGCCCGGGCGCCGGGTCCCCGGCTCCCTGCGCCGACCCGGGAGCCACACCCCTGCGGGGATCGGCGGCGGTGCGCGGCGCGGCGGTCACGGGTCCTCGCTTCTCGGGCTGTTCTGGGGATGAAGCGGACCCAGCGTACGTCCCGGCTCCAGCCAGGCCACCGCCCCGTCCGCGCACCGGACACGCCCATGCAGCACCCGCACGCGTCCGGGCCGGGACAGGGCGCCGGGAAGGCCACCCCCGCCCTACAGCTCCCCGCGGGTACCCGTGCCCGGGCAGGGCACCTCGACGTCCGAACGTCATTCGTTTTCCGTCGGCGAGCCAAAGGGCGCGCCGGTGCTGAATGGTGGGGGTACCTCCCAGGCGAAGTTCTGGGGGAACGCGGAGACCCCGAGGAACGAGGGGTCGAGCATGATCGGCTTCCCCCTACCTTCGGCGGGGGCACCCCCGCACCGGGTCTGAGGGCCCGGAGGCGAGCCGGCGCTTGAAAGGAGGCCCTAAGGTGGGGCGCATGACGACGCCTTCCGCTGAAGCCGAGCTGACCGCCCTGGTCGAGGAGGCCACGAAGAAGTCCGGGCTGGTCTGGATCGACGGCCAGGCACTGTGGCACGTGTGGGTGGACGGCGCGCTGTGCGTGGTCGGCGGGCCCGGCGAGCAGCCGCTGCCCGCGCTCACCGACGGCGGTACGGCCCGGGTCTGCGTGCGGAGCAAGGACAAGTGGGGGCGGCTGGTGGTCTGGACGGCCCGGGTGGCCCTGCTCGCGCCGGAGGGCGAGCCCTGGCAGGCGGCGGTCGCCGAACTCCGGGGCAAGCGGCTCAACGCCCCCGACGCGGAGGCGATCGCCGAGCGCTGGGCGGCGCAGTGCCAGGTCTTCCGGCTGACCCCGGAGGGGCTGCCCGGCGAGTACCCGGGCGCACTGCCCGACGCTTCCGGCGCGGCCGTCCCGCGTCCCACGGCGGCCACCACCCGGCAGCCGATCCCGGCGGGACTCCCCCGCCTGCTCGCCCGGGTGCTCACCGGCCGCCGCTGAACCCCACAGCCCCGCCGGCCCGGCGGATGCGCCCGGCTACGGCGTGATCGTCTTGCCGTAGTCGACGACGTCGGACTTGGCGGGCGCGGCGAGGGTGAACTCCTCGGCCCAGTCGCTGAGGGTGAGGCTGCCGGCCTTCCCGGCGGGCTCGTAGCGCAGCGGGTACGGCTTGCCCTTCAAGGACACGTCCAGGGAGCCGCCCTTGGCGCCCTTGAGCGCGATCGTCTTCGTGTGGTCGACCTTGCGGTGGGAGCCCACCTTGAGCGGGCCGGCGAGCCCGAAGAGGTCCGCGAGCAGCGTCTTCTTGTCGGTGAAGCCGCTGAACTGCCGGTAGGCGGGGTCGCTCTGCGGCACCTTGACGTACTTGCCGTTGAGGTGGTCGGCGGCGGTCCGGCTGTTCTTGTCGTCGCCGGCCGAGCCGTAGAAGTCGGCGCCCGCCTTCAGGTACAGGGCGTCGCCGACCCGCAGCAGCTGGAAGGTGTCGCCCTTGGTGCTGACCTCGCCGACGCCCCCGTTGGCGCTCAGCCGCATGTCCAGACGGTAGGTCCGGCCGCCGCTCATCAGGGTGCCGGACAGCCGGACCGTGGGCGCGGACGTCGCCGCGGAGCGGGCCTGCTGCTCGATCGTCGGCGCGGGCAGCTTGCCGACGCCGTTGGTGCCCGCGTCCGGGTCGCCGCCGAATCCGAGGCAGCCGGAGAGCAGCCCGCCGGCGCACACGACGGTGACGGCGGCGGCGATCCTGCGGCCGCGGGGCACGGGAAGCACGGTTCGCGTCCTCCGGGGAAGGCGGATACTCGGGCGGTGAGAAGCTACCGCAGAGTACCCCCGGGGAGCATCCCGCGGGGCGGGCAAGATCCACCGGGAGTAGCCTGGCCACGTTGACGAGTGGACCGGAGCAGCCCTCCCCGGACCGGTTGGAGGCTCTTGGCATGGTGGCCGGCGCGCCGCGGGTCTTCGTCTCGCACCTGGCGGGCGTCGCCGTCTTCGACCCCAACGGCGACCAGGTGGGCCGGGTCCGGGACGTGGTGGTCATGCTGCGGGTCGGCGGCCGCCCGCCGCGGGTCCTGGGCCTGGTGGTGGAGGTGGTCAGCCGCCGGCTGATCTTCCTGCCGATGCTCCGGGTGACGGGCGTGGAGTCGGGCCAGGTGATCACCACCGGCGTGGTGAACATGCGGCGCTTCGAGCAGCGCCCGGCCGAGACGCTGGTGCTCGGCGAACTGCTGGACCGCCGGGTGCGGCTGGTCGGGCAGGACGAGACCGAGGGCGCGGGCGGCACCGGCGCGGGGGACGAGGCCGGCGAGGAGGTCACGGTGCTGGACGTGTCCATGGTGCACGTGCCCGCCCGCCGGGACTGGGAGATCGACAAGGTCTTCGTGCGCCGCGACCGGGGCGGGGAGGCGCGCCGCGGCGGCCCGCTGCGGTGGAAGGGCGGCCGCGGGCGGCGGTCCGGCGAGACCCTGACCGTCGACTGGTCGTCGGTCACCGGCTTCTGGCTGCCGGAGGAGGGCCAGGGCGCGGAGAACCTGGTGGCGACCTTCGAGCAGCTGCGCCCGGCCGACCTGGCGAACGTGCTGCACCACCTGTCGCCCAAGCGCCGCGGCGAGGTCGCCAACGCCCTGGACGACGACCGGCTGGCCGACGTGCTGGAGGAGCTGCCGGACGACGACCAGGTGGAGATCCTCAGCAAGCTCAAGGAGGAGCGGGCCGCCGACGTCCTGGAGGCGATGGACCCCGACGACGCGGCCGACCTGCTGGCCGAGCTGCCACCGGAGGAACAGGAGCGCCTGCTGACCCTGATGCAGCCCCAGGACGCGGACGACGTACGGCGGCTGCTGGCGTACGAGGAGCGCACCGCGGGCGGGCTGATGACCTCCGAGCCGATCGTGCTGCGTCCGGACGCCACGGTGGCCGACGCGCTGGCCCGGATCCGCCACCCCGACCTGTCGCCGGCGCTGGCCGCCCAGGTGTACGTGTGCCGGCCGCCCGACGAGACCCCGACCGGCAGCTACCTGGGCCTGGTGCACTTCCAGCGGCTGCTGCGCGACCCGCCGTTCACGCTGCTCGGCTCCATCGTGGACACCGACCTGCACCCGCTGGCCCCGACCACCCCGCTGCCGTCGGTGACCAGCTTCCTGGCGACGTACAACATGGTCTCCGCGCCCGTGGTGGACGAGAACGGCTCGCTGCTGGGCGCGGTCACCGTCGACGACGTGCTCGACCACCTGCTGCCCGAGGACTGGCGGGAGGCCGACCTCCAGGGCGGACGGCTGCCGGAGGACGCGGTGGGGTCCGGCGATGACCGCTGACGAGCGCGAGCGGGGCCGGCACCCGTCGGCAGGGGGCGCGGCCGGGCGGCCCCGGGTCCGGCTGGACCAGCCGCGCGAGCGGCGCCGCAGCTGGCTGCCGACCTACGACCCGGAGGCGTTCGGCAACCTCTCCGAGCGGATCGCGCGCTTCCTGGGCACCGGGCGGTTCATCGTCTGGATGACGGTCATGATCGTGGTGTGGGTGCTGTGGAACGTGCTCGCCCCGCGCGACCTGCGGTTCGACCACTACCCGTTCATCTTCCTGACGCTGATGCTGTCGCTCCAGGCGTCGTACGCGGCCCCGCTGATCCTGCTGGCGCAGAACCGGCAGGACGACCGGGACCGGGTCAACCTCGAACAGGACCGCAAGCAGAACGAGCGCAGCATCGCCGACACCGAGTACCTGACCCGCGAGGTGGCGGCGCTGCGGATGGGCCTGGGCGAGGTCGCCACCCGCGACTGGCTGCGCTCGGAACTGCAGGACCTGCTCCGCGAGATCGAGGACCGCCGTCCGGTGGACGGACGCCCCGCCGGCGGCCGCCGCCACCACCGCGACGGGCGTGGCCGTTGACGGGTCTCCGGGCCGCCGTATGCTCGTTCGTATGGCTACCGCTACGTCCACACCGACCGGCACCCCGACCGACGACGCCGTGCGCGCCGCGCTCGCGACGGTGAACGACCCGGAGATCCACAAGCCGATCACCGAGCTCGGCATGGTCAAGTCCATCGAGATCGCCGACGACGGGGCGGTCGCGGTGACCGTGTACCTGACCGTGGCGGGCTGCCCGATGCGGGACGACGATCACCGGCCGCGTCACCACGGCGGTGTCCGCGGTCGCCGGGCGTCACCTCGGTCGGGTCGCCCTCGACGTGATGAGCGACGAGCAGCGCCGCGACCTGGCGTCCTCGCTGCGCGGCGGCCAGGCCGAGCGGGAGATCCCGTTCGCGCAGCCGGGCTCGCTGACCCGGGTGTACGCGGTGGCCTCCGGCAAGGGCGGGGTCGGCAAGTCCTCGGTGACGGTGAACCTGGCCGCCGCGATGGCCGCCGACGGCCTCAAGGTCGGCGTGGTCGACGCGGACATCTACGGGCACAGCGTGCCGCGGATGCTCGGCGCGGAGGGGCGGCCCACCCAGGTCGAGAACATGATCATGCCGCCGTCCGCGAACGGCGTGAAGGTCATCTCGATCGGCATGTTCACGCCGGGCAACGCGCCCGTCGTGTGGCGCGGGCCCGATGCTGCACCGCGCCCTCCAGCAGTTCCTCGCCGACGTCTACTGGGGCGACCTGGACGTGCTGCTGCTCGACCTGCCGCCGGGCACCGGCGACATCGCCATCTCGGTCGCCCAGCTCGTGCCGAACGCGGAGATCCTGGTGGTCACCACCCCGCAGCAGGCCGCCGCCGAGGTCGCCGAGCGGGCCGGGTCGATCGCGGTGCAGACCCACCAGAAGATCGTCGGCGTGGTCGAGAACATGGCCGGGATGCCCTGCCCGCACTGCGACGAGATCGTCGAGGTGTTCGGCACGGGCGGCGGCGACCGGGTCGCCGAAGGGCTCTCCCGGACCACCGGGACCACCGTGCCGGTGCTCGGCCGCATCCCCATCGACGTGCGGCTGCGCGAGGGCGGGGACGACGGCCGGCCGGTGGCCCTGTCCGACCCGGACTCCCCCGCCGGCGCCGCCCTGCGCGGCATCGCCGCGCAGCTCGGCACCCGGGCCCGGGGCCTGGCGGGGATGTCGCTGGGGATCACCCCGCGCAACAAGTTCTAGCCGCTGTCCGGCCGCTCCCGCACCGCGGGAGCGGCCGGACAGCGCGGCGGCGCGGGAGGCGATGCCTCCCGCGCCGCGTCGCGTCGGTGGTGGTCCGGCCCGTGCCGGTCCGGGGTCAGTCCTGTCGCTCGTACGGGGTCAGGTCGGGGATGGCGGACAGGGCCAGGCCGTAGGCGCTGATGCCGCGCCCGTAGGCGCCGAGGTGGACGCCGTCGGCCGAGCCGGCCATCACCCAGCCGTACTCGGACTCGCGGTAGTGGAACGGCGTCGGCTCCCCGTCCACGGGCAGCGTGAGGGTGGACCAGACGGCGCCGGACAGCTCGTCGGCCAGCTCCCAGGCGGCCGCGGTCTGCTGGTCCAGCCAGTTCTGGCGGAGCATGGCGTCCATGCGGGTCGGCCAGGTGCACGACAGCAGCCCGGAGCCGGCCAGCCAGGCCGCGGAGGAGACCGAGGTGGCCTCCAGCACGCCCGTGCCGTCGGCGGTGGCCCGCAGCGGCCGGTGCGGCACCGTGACGACGACGGCGAACTTCAGGCCCTCCGGATCGGCGGCCTCCGCCTTGATCGACGGCTCGTCCCCATGCCCTATCGAGCCGTGCTCGACCGTCCCGTCCGCGCTGGCACCGACCGAGCCGAGCCAACGCGGCCCGGTGAACGCCTGGTCCAGCCCGTACCAAGGGAAGTCGGCCAGCCGATAGCCGTCACCCGCCCCCCGCACTGTGCCGGTCTTGGTCTCCATGATGGGTCGCGCCTCCTCCGTGCCGCCCTCCTGGGCGACATGCCATCTTGCCCGACCCTGAGAGGGTTCGGGGCGCGAAACGGCGCGGGGTGACGGCGAACACACGGACAATACGCACGCGAACGGGTGAAAACGCGGACTCGGGTGGACGCGCTGCGGCCCTGCCTGGGCTCAGGTCGCGTCGGAGTCGAAGGGCGGAGGCTCCTCCTTGGACAGCCCGTCCCGCTTCCTGAGCCGGTCCGCGCCGCCCGCTGCGCCGTTCGAGCTACCCGGGGAGCTCTTGGGCTCGACGCCGTTGACGGCGTCGGTCACCTCGGCCATCTCCTTGCGCATGTCCAGGCTGTCGCGCAGTTCCTTGATCTCGCCCAGTCCGTACTCGTCCTCGCCGTTCATCAGGTTCTTGCGGATGAACGTCTTGGGGTTGAGGTCCTCGAACTCGAAGTCCTTGAACTCCGGGCCGAGCTCCCGGCGGATGTCCTCCTTGGCGCTGTCGGAGAACGCGCGCACCTTCCGGATGAAGGACATCGTGTCCTGGATGACCTTCGGGAGCTTGTCCGGGCCGAAGACGAGCACGGCAAGGACCACGAGCGCGACCAGCTCAAGCGGGCCTATGTCGAAGAACACCTTGCAGCTCCTTGGGACGTCCACAGCCGGGCTGGGCACGACTCCGGCGAACTTTACGGTACCTTCCTGCGCCCGCGATCCGGGAGTGGCCCAGGCCAAAACCTGTCGCGCCGCCAGGTGAACCGGGGGTGCGACGGCGCCCCCGGATCTCCTGGAATCAGCGCAGCTCGACCGATGCGCCCGATCCGCCCGACGCGCCGGGCCGGGACTCCTCGGGCCGCAGGGCGCCGGTGGCCAGCAGCGGCCGGGTCAGTGCGACCGAGGTGGCCGAGGCGGTGTCGCCCGGACCGAACCGCGCCAGCCGCGCCTGCCGCTGCTCCTCCACGCCCAGCACTCCGCGCGGGGTCACCCCGCGGGTGCCGGTGACCTGGCCCGCGCTGAGCGGGCTGACCGCCGGGCCGTCGTCGGGCCGGGTGCCGCCGTCCACCGCCGCCTCCATCGGCAGGGCGCTGCCGATGGCGATCGCGGCCAGCGAGAAGGCGCCGGCCGCGGCGAAGGCGAAGCGGCGCCCGCGCGAGGCCGAGTCGTGGATCCGGAAGCCGCGCGAGCGGGAGTCGCCGGCCGCCAGCGCCGCCGATGGGTCCGCGGAGGCCGCCAGCAGGTCGGGCCCGGGGCCGAGGAACGCGAACTGCTCGTGCGCCCGGGACACGGCCGTGGCCGCGAGGGCCTCCGGCGACAGGTCGGGACCGGGCAGGCCCGTGTCCAGCAGCCCGCCGTCGAACAGGCCGCGCCGCCGCAGGCCGGTGCCGTCGGCCGAGCCGGGGGGCCCGGCCGGGCCGTCGGTGGGATCCGTGCCGGGCAGGCCCTGGAGCCTGGCCAGCAGGCCGGCCGATATGGCCGGCAGGTCGGACCCGGCGATCACGTTCTTGAGCCGCCGCTGCTCGGCGGCGGCCGCCTTGCACTGCGAGCAGGTCGCCAGGTGGGCGACGACCCGGTCCCGGCTCTCACCGGTCAGTTCTCCGTCGACGAATGCGGCGAGCCGGTCGCCAAGGTGCTGCTCCGCGGGTGCAGGACGTTGGGGACGGTACTGCTCGCCTGAACCGCTACTGCTCACGTTCTCCCGCCCTCCAGGCCAGGTTTCGGTGCGGCGGCAGCGAACGCGGGGGCCGGACGCGCTCCGGGCGCCCGGTGCTCCAGAGCCTTGCGCAGGTGGGAGCGGCCCCGGTGGATACGGCTGCGCACCGTGCCCAGCTTCACCCCGAGGGTCGCGGCGATCTCCTCGTACGACAGCCCCTCGATGTCACAGAGCACGACGGCGGCACGGAACTCCGGGGCGAGGGTGTCCAGCGCCTGCTGGACGTCCGCGTCGAAGTGGGTGTCGTTGAAGTGCTGGGCCGGGGACGGCTCGCGGCTGGGGAGCCGCTCCGCCGCGTCGTCACCGAGGGCGTCGAAGCGGATGCGCTGACGGCGCCGCACCATGTCCAGGAAGAGGTTGGTGGTGATGCGGTGCAGCCAGCCCTCGAAGGTGCCGGGGGTGTAGGTGGACAGGGATCGGAAGACCCGCACGAAGACCTCTTGGGTGAGGTCCTCCGCATCGTGCTGGTTGCCGGTCAGGCGGTACGCCAGCCGGTAGACCCGGGCACTGTGCGTGCTGACGATCTCCTCCCAGGACGGAGGCGTCCATGACTGCGCGTCTCCATCGGTGGCGAACGTCGCGGTCGTGGAGTCGCTTCCCGGTGAGCGATCATCAGCGGTGTTGGTCACGGATTTCGGCTGTCCGGCCGACCGGCGAAAGCGCGCGAGCACCCCTCGGTCACCGGCCGCAGCCGCACCTCCCCTGTCGGCTCTGGTGGTGTCCAGTAGAGCCCCTACCATATCCACCTCGCCCGTTAGCTCCGGATAAGTTCGCTGTTGCCGAACGGAGAGGGCTCTTGCCGCTCCTCCCCGTGGTCCTTACAAGTCTTTCCAACGCCCGGTCCCGTCCCCGGGTTCCCGGCGGCAGCGGATACAGTCGCCGGGCGGAGCGCACATGCGGAGCGGGAGCACCGGACGAGGAGAGGGCCATTACCGGCAATCGGCAGGCGAACTGGGCGTTCGCCGACGCGTTCGTCGCCGAGGACGATGCCCTCATACGCGCCCGCGCCCGCTCCCGCGAGGCCGGCCTGCGGCCCGTATCCGCGGGCACGGGGGCGGCCCTGCGCCTGCTCGCCGCGACCGGGGACGCCAAGTACGTGGTCGAGATCGGTACGGGCACCGGCGTCTCGGGCATCCACCTGCTGCGCGGGATGCGGTCCGACGGGGTGCTGACCACCGTGGACTCCGAGCCGGACCGCCAGCAGCTGGCCCGCGAGGCCTACCGGGAGGCCGGCATCCCCGCGAACCGGGCCCGCTTCATCTGCGGCCGGGCCCTGGACGTACTGCCCCGGCTCACCGACGGCGGCTACGACCTGGTCTTCTGCGACGCCGACCGGCTGGAGTGCCTGCGCTACCTCGACGAGTCGCTGCGCCTGCTGCGGCCGGGCGGCCTCGTCTGCTTCGAGGGGACCTTCGCGCAGGGCCGCGCCCTGGACGCCGCCCACCAGGACGGCGAGTCCCAGGCGCTGCGCGAGCTGATGCGCGAGGTCCGCGACAGCCCCCGGCTGTCCCCGGTCCTGCTCCCCACCGACGACGGTCTGCTGTGCGCGGTGCGCCGCGCCTGACACGGCCCCGGAAAGCCCGCGGCCACGTACGTGGGGTACACGTACGTGGCCGCGGGGATGTCTGGGACCGCTGGTCTCAGGCGATGGCCTTCTTCAGCGCATCGCCGAGGGCATCCGCCTCGTCCGGGGTCAGCTCGACCACAAGCCGCCCGCCGCCCTCAAGCGGAACGCGCATGATGATGCTCCGCCCCTCCTTGGTCACCTCGAGCGGGCCGTCACCCGTCCGCGGCTTCATGGCCGCCATGCTCGTTCCCCTTCCTGAAACCAGCTCGGACTCGAACACATTGGTTCTCGGCCATTATCCCGCATCCCGGTACCCGATGACCAACCGCCTACGCAGGCATTCTTCCGACCTGCGCGGATCCGCCCCGGATCGGCGCAGGTCAGGGGGCGTCACGTGCGCGCGTGCGGGCGCGTCCGGCATGCTGGCCGGGAGACTGGGCCGCGACGAAGGGGTTCTGGCATGGGCGACCGGCTGCTGTACGAGGTCGAGGAGGGGCTGGCCACGGTCACCCTGAACCGTCCCGACGCGATGAACGCGCTCGACGCGGAGACCAAGGACACCCTGCTGGACGCGCTGCGGTCGGCGGCGGCCGACGCGGGCGTGCGGGCGGTGCTGCTGACCGGGCGCGGGCGCGCCTTCTGCGTCGGGCAGGACCTCAAGGAGCACGTGGCCACCCTGGAGTCCGGCGGCGGCATGGCGACCGTGGCCGAGCACTACAGCCCGATCACGGCGCTGATCGCCACGATGCCCAAGCCCGTCGTCGCCGGGGTGAACGGCGTGGCCGCCGGTGCCGGAGCGGGTTTCGCCTTCGCCGCGGACTACCGGGTCGTCGCCGACACCGCCTCGTTCAACACCGCCTTCGCCGCGGTGGCGCTGGCCGCGGACTCCGGGATGTCCTGGTCCCTGCCGCGCCTGGTCGGCTTCGGCCGGGCCCAGGAGCTGATGCTCTTCCCGCGCTCGATCGCGGCCCAGGAGGCGCTGGAGCTGGGCCTGGCGCACCGGGTGGTGCCGGCGGCCGAGCTGGCCGCCGAGGCCGCGGCGGTGGCCCGGAAGCTGGCCGCCGGTCCGACCCTCGCCTACGCGGGGGTCAAGGAGCTGCTGGCGTACGGCGCCGAGCACCCGCTGGCCGACACGCTGGCCCGGGAGGGCGAGGTCCAGGAGCGCGCCGGGGCCTCCGCCGACCACCGCGCGGCCGTCGCGGCGTTCCTGGAGAAGCGGGCCCCTCGCTTCACCGGCCGCTGACCGGGTCCGCGGATCCGCCGACCGGCCGGGCCGGGAGGTCCCGGCGGGCGGTCCGCACCGGATCGGTCCCCCCGCGGCCGGACCGTTCGGGCCGGTCCGCGCCCGGCCGCGCCGGTCCCGGGGCCCACGGGCAGGCGAACCGAGGGTTGGACAGCGCGGGCGACGTCGAAGGGCCGGTCCCGACGCCCGCGGGGCCGTGGACCGGCCGGCGCGGGCGCCCTCCGCCGCCCCGGGACCTCACAGGCCCCGTCCCGGGCCGGTCAGCGGGCGGCGCAGTCGGCGAGGTGGTCGTTGACCAGGCCGCACGCCTGCATGAGGGCGTAGGCGGTGGTGGGGCCGACGAACCGGAAGCCGCGCTTCTTGAGGTCCTTGGCCAGCGCCACCGACTCCGGGGAGGTGGCGGGCACGTCCGCGAGGGTCCGGGGCGCCGGGCGCTCGGCGGGGTCGGGCGCGAAGGACCAGACGAGCGCGTCGAGCCCGCCGTCGTAGGTGTCCCGGACGGTCCGGGCGGCCGCCGCGTTGGAGACCGCCGCGTCGATCTTGGCCCGGTTGCGGATGATGCCCGCGTCGGCCAGCAGCCGGGTCCGGTCCGCCTCGGTGAAGGCCGCCACCGCGTCGATCTTGAACCCGTCGAACGCGGCCCGGAACCCCTCGCGCCGCCGCAGGATCGTGATCCAGGACAGCCCGGACTGGAAGGCCTCCAGGCAGATCCGCTCGAACAGGGCGTCGTCCCCGTGCACCGGGCGCCCCCACTCCTCGTCGTGGTACGAGACGTAGTCCGGCGTCGACAGGCCCCACGGGCAGCGGGCCAGGCCGTCCTCGCCGACCACGGTCCCGGAGGCGGCCGCGGCCCCCTCCGCGGCGGGCCCCACGGCGCCGGCGCCCACGGTCTCGTCACTCACCGGCGTCCCCGAACGGCGCCCCGGCCTGCGGGTCCTCCTGCTGCCCGTGCAGGGCCGCGCCCGCGTGCATCCCGGCCAGCACCGACTCCAGGTCGGCGATCCGGGCGTCCCGCTCGGCGAGTTCGGCGGCGAGCCGGTCGAGCACCTCGTCGACGTCGAGCATGCGGTAGCCGCGGACGGCCACCGGCAGCCGTACGGCGTCGATGTCGGCCCGGACCAGCGGCCGGTTCGGCGGGAGGGGGTCGTGGATCCGTTCGGGCCCGGCGTCCTTGAGCGCGCCGCCGTCGCCGAGCACCGCCAGCGCCACGGCGGCGACCACCGCGACGAGCGCGATGAGCATGAACCAGAACAAGTCGACTCCCGGGGTCCGGCCCTACATGTCAGGCACGATCGTGCCACGATCGCATGAGTCAGAGATGAGGAGCGACAGTGGCACTTCGGCTGGGCAGCCGGGAATTCGGCGAGCGGGAGCCGGTGATCATGGCGATCGTGAACCGCACCCCGGACTCCTTCTACGACCAGGGCGCCACCTTCACCGACGAGCCCGCCCTGGAACGGGTGGCGCGGGTGGTCGAGGAGGGTGCCGCGATCGTCGACATCGGCGGGGTGAAGGCGGGCCCCGGCGAGGAGGTGTCGGCGCAGGAGGAGATCCGCCGCACGGTCGCCTTCGTCGCGGAGGTGCGCCGGCGCCACCCGGACGTGGTGATCAGCGTGGACACCTGGCGGCACGAGGTGGGCCAGGCGGTGTGCGAGGCCGGCGCCGACCTGCTCAACGACGCCTGGGGCGGGGTGGACCCGAAGCTGGCCGAGGTCGCCGCCCGCTACCGGGTGGGGCTGGTGTGCACGCACGCCGGCGGCGCCCGGCCGCGCACCCGGCCGCACCGGATCGGCTACGCGGACGTGATGGCGGACATCCTGCGGGTCACGGTCGGGCTGGCCGAACGGGCGGTGGCGCTGGGGGTGCCGCGCGAGGGCGTGCTCATCGACCCCGGGCACGACTTCGGCAAGAACACCCGGCACTCGCTGGAGGCGACCCGGCGGCTGCCGGAGATGGCGGCCACCGGGTGGCCGGTGCTGGTGTCGCTGTCCAACAAGGACTTCGTCGGCGAGACGCTCGACCGCCCGGTCAAGGAGCGGCTGATCGGGACGCTGGCCACGACCGCGGTGTCCGCGTGGCTGGGCGCCCAGGTGTACCGGGTCCACGAGGTCGCCGAGACCCGGCAGGTGCTGGAGATGGTCGCCGCGATCCAGGGCCACCACCCGCCCGCGGTGGCCCGCCGCGGGCTGGCCTAGCCTTCCCGGGCGCGGCCTCCGGTGTGCGGGGGGCCGCGGCCCGGTGGCTAGGCGGATTCCTTGGTCACCCGCTCGACGGCCTCGTCGACGTCGTCCGTGATGTGGAAGAGCTCCAGGTCGGCCGCGGACGCCTTGCCCTCGGAGACGAGGGTGCCGCGGATCCAGGAGGCGAGCCCGCCCCAGTACTCGGTGCCGAACAGCACGATGGGGAAGCGGGTGACCTTCTTGGTCTGCACGAGCGTGAGCGCCTCGAAGAGCTCGTCCATGGTGCCGAACCCGCCGGGCAGGACCACGAAGCCGCGGGCGTACTTCACGAACATCGTCTTGCGGACGAAGAAGTAGCGGAAGTTCACGCCGATGTCGACGTACGGGTTGAGTCCCTGCTCGAAGGGCAGCTCGATGCCGAGGCCGACCGAGACCCCGCCGGCCTCCAGGGCGCCCTTGTTGGCCGCCTCCATGGCGCCGGGGCCGCCGCCGGTGATGACCGCGAACCCGGCCTCGGCCAGCGCGCGCCCGATCCGCACCCCGACCTCGTAGTCGCGTGAGTCGAACGGCGTGCGGGCCGAGCCGAACACGCTGACGGCGGGGCCGAGTTCGGCCAGCGCCCCGAAGCCCTCCACGAACTCGGACTGGATCCTCAGCACCCGCCACGGGTCGCTGTGCACCCATTCGCTGGCGTCGCGGCTGTCGAGCAGCCGCTGGTCGGTGGTGCCGGAGAGCACCTGGCCGCGGCGCCGGATCACCGGGCCGGTGTGCCGCTCGGGCCAGCCCCGGCCCTCGGGCCGCCCCTCGGCCGCCGCGTTGGCCGCGGCCGCCTCGTCCTGCCAGCTCTCGGTGCTCCGCTCGGCGTCCCCGCCGCTGGTCCCGGTCTCGTCCCGGTCCCTGGGATCGGTTGCTTCTGTCATACCCCGCAGGGTACGCATCAGGGCGCCGCGGAAGGGGCCAAAGGGACCGCCCGCGGCGCCTCGATCCGCCCGCTGAGCCAGGTGAACGCGTCGGGGAACATCCGCCCCCAGGTCTTCCAGTTGTGCCCGCCGCGCGGCACCAGCACCGTGGTGACGCCGCCCGGGGGCCGTACGGCGGCGGTGATCGAGGCGGCGAAGCTCGGCGGGCTCTCCGGGTCCTGGGCGCTGGACTCCACCAGCAGCTGCACGTGCGGCCGGGAGTGCCGGGCCAGCCACAGCGGCGAGCGCACCCCGCGCCCGGGGTCGTCGGGGGCCAGGGCGGCGGCCGCGGCGAAGGTGGAGGGGTAGTCCAGGGCGAGCCGGGCGGCGCAGTAGCCGCCGGTGGAGATGCCCATCACGGCCCAGCCGCGCGGGGCGGGCAGGGCGCGGAAGTTGTTCTCGACGGTCCGCACCACGTCGTCGGTGAGCCAGGTGGCCACCTCGCTCTTGCCCGGCACGTCGGC
The DNA here is from genome assembly GCA_963756705.1 of uncultured Actinomycetota bacterium. Taxonomy (GTDB): domain Bacteria; phylum Actinomycetota; class Actinomycetes; order Streptomycetales; family Streptomycetaceae; genus Actinacidiphila. The sequence continues at coordinate 273,821 of CAVWOS010000017.1, forward strand.
GCAGCCGGTGTCCACCCGGTCCGGGGTGATGGTGGGCAGCACCAGGATCGCGGGCTCGGCGCGCCCGGCGTCGATCTGCTGCTGCATGATCCGGCCCAGCCGCATGCCGCGCAGGAAGCTGTGCGGGGTGCCGGGTATGCCGTGCAGCACCTCGATCACCGGGAAGCGGGTGTGCGCGAACTCCGGCTTGCCGTACTGCGGCGGCAGCCACACGATCACGTCGCCCTTGGTGTGGGAGTGCCAGCCGCGGACGCTGGCCTGCCGGAAGCCCTGGGAGTAGGCGGTGAAGGACACCCGGTAGTCGGGGACCGCCGGGGTGGGCGGGGCGGCGTGCGGCGCGGTGTGCCCGCCGCTGTTGGCGTCGCCGAGCAGGTCGTCCCAGGACGCGTAGAAGCCGTACTCGTTGTTCGCCGTGACCATCACCACCAGGATCGCGGTGACCTGGCAGAGGACGATCATGCCGACGCGGGCCAGGGTGCGCACCGGGCGCGGGCCGCGCACCCGCGGCCACAGCAGCACGGCGCCCACCACGGCGACGACCGCGACGGCGACGAGCAGCACCGCGAACGATCTGCTGGTCAGCCCCACCACACGCCTCCCCCCGGCCCGGCGGCGGCCGGGCCGGGGACCCGGCCCGGGCCCGGCGCGGACCCGACATCAACGACCCGACATCAACACCGACGTGGAAACCCGACGGAAAACCCGACGCGACCCCGACACGAACACACATACGAGGACACCATGGCGGGTGGAAAGACCCGTACGCAGCCCCTTCGGTTGCCCGCCGGGATGTGACGTGGAAGACGCCGGATACGCCGCGGGGGGTGCGGGGGCCGGCGCGAAGGGGTGGGTGGTGGAAGCGGTCAGGCGGTCACGCGGTCAGCCAGGCACGCAGGCGGCGCTCGGCCTCCACGACGGCGGCGGTGGCGACGTGCTCCTCGCGGGTGTGGGCCAGGGCCGGGTCGCCGGGGCCGTAGTTCACCGCCGGCACGCCGAGCGCGGAGAACAGCGCCACGTCCGTCCAGGCGACCTTCGCCTCGGGCGGGGTGCCGATGGCCGCCACGAAGGCGGCGGCGGCCGGGTGGGCGAGCCCCGGCAGGGCGCCGGGGGCGCTGTCGGTGACGACGACCTCGAAGCCGTCGAAGACCTCGCGCACCCGGGCCAGCGCCTCCTGCTCGCTCTGGTCGGGCGAGAAGCGGTAGTTGACGGTGACCGCGCACGTGTCGGGAATCACGTTCCCGGCGTGGCCGCCCTCGATGAGCACCGCGTTGAGGCCCTCGCGGTAGACCAGGCCGTCGATCTCGACCCGGCGCGGCTCGTAGGCGGCCAGCCGGGCCAGGATCGGGGCGGCCTTGTGGATGGCGTTCTCCCCGAGCCAGCTGCGGGCGGAGTGCGCCCGCCGCCCGGTGGTGCCCACCCGCACCCGCAAGGTGCCCTGGCAGCCGCCCTCCACCTTCCCGTCGGTGGGCTCCAGGAGCACCGCGAAGTCGGCGGCGAGCCAGTCCGGGTGGTGGCGCACCAGCCGGCGCAGGCCGTTGAACTCGGCGGCGATCTCCTCGGCGTCGTAGAACACGAAGGTCAGGTCGCGATTGGGCGCGGTCAGGGTCGCGGCGAGCTTCAACTGGACGGCGACCCCGGACTTCATGTCGGTGCTGCCGCAGCCCCACAGCAGGCCCTGGTCGTCCAGCCGCGAGGGAACGTTGTCGGCGATGGGCACGGTGTCCAGGTGCCCGGCCAGCACGACCCGCTCCCCGCGGCCGAGGTCGGTGCGGGCCACCACCGCGTCCCCGTCCCGGTCCACCCGCAGGTGCGGCAGCGCCCGCAGCGCCGCCTCCACCTCGTCGGCGAGCGCCTTCTCCTCCCGGCTCACCGACGGCAGGTCCACGAGTTGTGCCGTCAACGCGACCACGTCCGCGCCCAGATCGATACCCATACCCCGCACCCTAGGCGGTTTCCGGGGCATCCCGCCCGTCCCGCCCCCGCCGTGGCGCGCGGCCCTCCGCCTCGGCCGGCGGACCGGGCCGGGGACCTGGGTTCTCGGGCGGGCCCGGGAGGGGTGGTTTTCGGTAGGGTGCGGGGCGTGCCAGCGTCGTCCGAACCCAGCGGGAAGAAACGCCGTGGCTGCGGGCTGCGGTTCGTCGCCGGGACCCTCGTGCTGTTCGCGGCGGCGGGGTACGTGGCGTACCACTTCACGACCAACAACGGTCCGCAGTCCGCGGGTTGTACCGTGCGGGCCAACGACGACCGGCTGGAGCTCGAACCGGAGCAGGCGTCGAACGCGGCCACGATCGCCGCGGTGGCCACCTCGCGCGGGCTGCCCGAGCGGGCGCTGACCATAGCCCTGGCCACCTCGCTCCAGGAGTCCGGCCTGGAGAACCTCGACCACGGCGACCGCGACTCGCTGGGCCTGTTCCAGCAGCGCCCGTCGCAGGGCTGGGGCACGGCGCAGCAGATCCTCGACCCGGTCTTCGCGTCCAACTCCTTCTTCGACAGCCTGGTGAAGATCCAGGGCTACACCCGGCTGCCGCTGACGGTCGCCGCGCAGCGGGTGCAGCGCAGCGGATACCCGCAGGCTTACGCCAAGCACGAGGCCGACGCCACGCTGCTGTCGGGCGCGCTGACCGGCCACGACGACGGCGCGCTCAGCTGCACCACGGGCGCCGACACCCCCTACAGCGCGGGCGGGCGGCTCGGCGACGCGGGGAAGGTGACGGCCCGGCTCACCCGGGAGTTCGGCACTCAGGTCAAGCCGCGCTCGGACGACTCGCCGCGCACGGTCGCCGTGCCGTCCTCGCCGACCGGCGGCGGGGCCGAGGGCGACGGGCGGCGGCGCGGCTGGGAGCTCGCCCAGTGGGCGGTGGCGCACGCGCACGACCTGAAGGTGGAGCGGGTGAGCTTCGGCGACATGCGCTGGGAGGCGGCGCACTCCGGCAAGGGCTGGCAGAAGTCCCGCCCGGGCAAGGGCGGCGGCACGGACAGCGCGGCCAAGGGTGGCGCCCCCGCCTCGGACGGCATGGTCCGGATCACGGTCGCCCGTTAGTCCGCGTTCGGGCGTACGGGGCCGGTCCCGCGGGTCGGGTCCTGTCCCGGATTCACCCGGAAGGGGCCTCTTTCCCCGCTCGTCACTCGAACGGCCGCAACCTCGGGGCGAGTTGAACGATAAGCACGGCGACCGACGGGCCGGTCCCACCCGGCCCGCGGGACCCGTCGTTCAATCGCACAAGGAGCATCATGTCCCTCCCCCTCCCGCGCCGGATCGTCCAGGCCGCCCTGCTGCTCGGCGCCGCCGCCGCGCCGCTGATCGGGGCCGGCACCGCGCAGGCCGCGGCTCACCCCTCGCAGGGTCTGGGCGGGCTGGCCGACCTGGACCACGGGAGCCTGAGCACCGGCGACCTCGCCGCCACCGACCTCGGCGGTGCCGTGGGCGGCGCGGCGCACCAGGCGACCACGGTGGCCGGCCGGGCCGGCACCCAGGCGATCCGGACCGGGCTGCCGGCCGCGGACCACATGGCGGGCACCGTGGGCACCACGGGCGTGCCGGCCGCGCAGAAGGCCGCCGGGCAGCTGACGGACGCGGCCGGGCGGATGGCGGGCGCGACCGCCGAGTCCGCCGGCGGCTCGGTCCCGGGCGCGGAGACCCTCCCGGCCACCGCCCTCCCGAACACCGGCTCCCTCCCCACCACCGGCCCCCTCACCGACGGCCTCCCCTTGAACACCCTCCCGGCCCTGTAGCCACCCCCGCCCGGGGGCCCAGCCGGCGATCGGCGAGCGCCTCAGGGCGGCTTCGGCCCCGGGGCGGGCTCCCGTCGGGCGGCGAGCGCAACCCGGCGAGCCCGCGCGGCCCAGCGCGGCCGCGCACCCCGGGCAGACTCACGTCGGGCGCAACCCGGCGAGTCCGCGCGGCTCAGCACCGCCCAGCGCGGCCGGGAAACCCCCGGCGGACGCCCGTGGAGCACCTCCCGGCACTGTCGCTGCCCTGGGCACCGCCGCCGTCCGCCGGGCAGGCAGACGGCGGACGCGACGCCGGATCCACGAGCGGTTCGGCGCCTCCGGCGGGCTCCCGACGCTGTGGCCGCCCCCGGCACCACCGCCGTCCGCTGGGCGGACAGGCAGCGGGCGCAACCCGGCGAAACCGTGCGCAGCTCAGTGCGGCCGTCCCGGCGGGCTGCCGGAGGGCGAATGGCGGGCGCAACCCGGCGAGTCCGTGAGCGACTCCGGGCCACCACCCCGGCGGGCTCCCCGCGGGCGTCCTCTCGGCCCTGTAGCCGTCCGGCGGACACCACTGCCGTCCGCCGGACGGGCAGACGGCGAACCGGGCCGTCGGGTCGGCGAGCGCCTGAGGGCGGCCGCCCATCCCGGGCGGGCGCAACCCGGCGAGTCCGCGCGGCCCAGCACCGCCCAGCGCGGCCGGGAACCCCGGCGGGCGCAGCTCGGTGCGGCTGCCGTCGGGGGGGCCGTGCGGGTCGGGGATCCCGGAGGGGTCAGGTGAGGCGGCGGGTGGCGGCGGCTACGCGTTCGTCGGTGGCCGTGAAGGCGATCCGGACGAAGTTCTCGCCGTCGGGGCCGTAGAACTCGCCGGGGGCGACGAGGATGCCGCGCTTGGCGAGGTCGCCGACCGTCTCCCAGCACTCCTCGCCCCGGGTCGCCCACAGGTAGAGGCTCGCCTCGCTGTGCTCGATCCGGAAGCCGGCGCCCTCGAACGCCTCGCGCAGCGCGGCCCGGCGCCGGGCGTAGCGCTCCTTCTGCTCGACCGCGTGCGCGCGGTCCCCGAGCGCGGCGGCCATCGCGGCCTGGACGGGCGCCGGCACGATCATCCCGGCGTGCTTGCGCACGGCGAGCAGTTCGGCGACGACGCCGGGGTCGCCGGCGAGCAGGGCACCGCGGTACCCGGCGAAGTTGGAGCGCTTGGACAGCGAGTGGACGGCGATCAGGCCGTCGTGGCTGCCGCCGCACACGTCCGGGTGGAGCACGGAGACGGGCTCGGTGCCCTCCCAGCCCAGTTCCAGGTAGCACTCGTCGGCGACGACCAGCACGCCGTGCTCGCGGGCCCAGCCGACGATCCGGCGCAGCTCGTCCGCGCCGAGCACCCGGCCGGTCGGGTTGGAGGGGCTGTTGAGCCACAGCAGCCGGGTGCGGGCCGGGTCGAGGTCGGCCACCGGGTCGTCGTAGGTGACCGCCTCGGCGCGGGCGATCAGTGCACCGATCTCGTACGTCGGGTAGGCCAGCCGCGGGTAGCCGACCACGTCGCCCTCGCGCAGGTCGAGCAGGGTGGGCAGCCAGCCGACGAGTTCCTTGGAGCCGATCAGCGGCAGCACGTGCGCCGGATCCGCCCCGGTCACGCCGTGCCAGGTGCGCAGGTACTCCGCCGCCGCCTCGCGCAGCACGCGCGTGCCGTACGTCAGCGGGTAGCCCGGGCTGTCGGCGGCGGCGGTCAGCGCCGCGCGCACCACCTCGGGCACCGGGTCGACCGGCGTGCCCACCGACAGGTCGACCACGCCGTCGGGGTGCGCGGAGGCCGCGGCCTTGTACGGCTCCAGGCGGTCCCACGGAAAGACCGGGAGACGGTCGGAGATGCTCAACGTGCTCACTCTCGCTTCAGGATCGGTGCCCGGACCCGCGGGGGGCGGTGCGAGGTCCAAAATACGCCGGGCCCCGTACGGCGGGCACAGCCGTACGGGGCCCGGGACGTCAGCCGGTGCGGAACCTCACTGGTTCTGCGGGGGCAGCGCGGCGACGAAGGGGTGATCGCGCTCGATCAGCCCGAGCTTCGAGGCACCGCCGGGCGAACCGAGCTCGTCGAAGAACTCCACGTTGGCCTTGTAGTAGTCCTTCCACTCCTCCGGGGTGTCGTCCTCGTAGAAGATGGCCTCGACCGGACAGACCGGCTCGCACGCGCCGCAGTCGACACACTCGTCGGGGTGGATGTACAAGGATCGGGCGCCCTCGTAGATGCAGTCCACCGGGCACTCTTCGATGCACGCCTTGTCCTTGACGTCGACACAAGGCTGCGCGATGACGTAGGTCACGCTGTCGTTCCTCCTCGATAGGGCTCATCTCGCGCGGGAGCGCGGCGTCGTCGATGCCCGCACCTAGTATCTCCGTTCCTGGGCACGATCCGAACAGGGAGGGCAGGCATGCCAGCGGATTTCTCGGCCGGAGCACGGCTCGAAATCCGGATCACCCCCGCTGACGTGGGAAAACGCGTATCGGTACGGCAGTTGGTCGCGATCACTGACGGGCATCATACGTTCACCGATACGGTCGGTGTTCTCGCATCGTGGGACGGCGGAGTGGTCTGCGTCACGCGGCGGAACGGACAGACGGCACGAATTCCGCAGGAGGCCCTGGTGGCGGGCAAGGTCGTGCCGCCCGCGCCCGCCCGGCGCGGCGGGCGGGTGCCCGCGGCGACGGACCGGGAGCTGGAGGAGCTCGCCGCGCGAGCCTGGCCGGCCCCGCGGACCGAGCCGCTGGGCGGCTGGACGCTGCGCGCGGCCGGCGGCTTCACCCGGCGGGCCAACTCCGCGCTGGGCGCGGGCGACCCGGGCCTGCCGCTCGACGAGGCGCTGGCCGCGGTGGTGCGGTGGTACGGCGCGCACGGGCTGCCGCCGCTGGTCCAGTTGCCGGACGGCTCGCCGCACGCGGAGGAACTCGCGGCCCGGGGCTGGACGGCCGAGGCCGACACCGTGGTGCGCACGGCCCCGCTGGCCCCGCTCGCGGCGCTGCCGGCCGGACCGGTCGAGCTGTCGCGCACCCCGCCCGAGGGCTGGCTGCGGGCGTACCACCGCACCGGCCCGTCCGGCGACCTGGCCGAGGTGGCGCTGAAGGTGGTCACCGGCGGACCGTCGGTGTGGTTCGCGTCGGCGCCCGGCGCCATAGGCCGGGCCGTGGTCGACGGCCCGTGGGCGCTGTTCGGCGCGGTGGAGGTCGAACCGGAGGCGCGGCGGCGCGGCCTGGCCACCGCGGTGATGGGCGCGCTCGCCCGGCGGGCGGCCGACGAGGGCGCCAGGGCCGCGTACCTCCAGGTGGAGGCGGACAACGCGGGCGCCCGCGCGCTCTACGACCGGCTCGGCTTCACCGACCACCACCACTACCACTACTGGCGGCCCGGGACATGACCGGTTCCGTACGCGAGCGCTTCGCCGCCGCGGCCCGCGAGGAACGCCCCGACCTGGCCGAACTGTGCCTGCTCATCGGCGCCGAGGCCGACCCGGCGCTCGACGGTCCGCCCGCCGACCTCGCGCAGATCGAGCTCGACCGGCTCGCCGGGCTGCTGCCGTACGGCCTGCGCACCCCGATGGAGTGGGCGCTGGCGCTCCAGCGGGTGCTCGGGGACGGGCACGGCTTCCACGGGACGCCCGCGGACTACGGGCGGCTGTCCTCGTCGCTGCTCCAGGAGGTGCTGCGGCGCCGCCGCGGCCTGCCCATCCTGCTGTCGGTGCTGTGGATCGAGGTGGCCCGCCGGGCGGGGGCGAACGTGCACGGGGTGGCGCTGCCCGGGCACTTCGTCGTCGCCTTCGGCGATCCGGCGGATCCGGTGGGCACAACCGATCCGCCCGGTACGGCCGATCTGAGCTCCCTCGTGCTGGTCGACCCCTTCCAGGGCGGCCGGGTGCTGCGCGGCGAGGACGCCGAGACGCTGGTGGCGGGGGCGACCGGCGGGCCGCTGAAGCCCGAGATGCTGCTGCCGGCCGATCCGCTCGACGTGGTGCAGCGGGTGCTGAACAACATCCGCGCGTGGGCGGGCGGCCGGCCCGAGCACCGCCCGGTGCAGCTGTGGGCGCTGGACCTGATCCTCCTGCTCCCCCGGCACCCGGCCAAGCTCCGCTACGAGCGGGCCCGGCTGCTGGTCACCATGGGCGACTACCTCGGCGGGGCCGCCGCGATGGAGGAGTACGCCGAGGTGATCGGCTCCTTCGACCCCGAGAGCGCCGACGCCATCCGCGTCCGGGCCCGGTCCGCGAAGGCCCACCTCAACTGACAGGGGGCGGCGCGGGGCCGGGCGCGGCGGGCGGCGGTCAGGCCCGGCTCCACCAGTGCCGCTTGGGGCGGGGCGAGAGCGCGTGGACGGCGGTGCGCAACTGGTCGAAGGTGGCGACCGTCACGGGTGCGTCCGGCCCGCCGGCCAGGGCCACGCCGAGGCACAGCAGCTTCAGGTCGCCGCCCTCCAGGGGCAGCGCCGAGAAGACGGGCGCGCCGTCGAAGCCGTTCGGGAAGGGCCCGGACCACGTCACCGGGGCGTCCGGCGCCGCCCGGACGACCTCGCCCTCGACCAGTGCCTGCGGCCGGTCCGGGTGCTTGGCGGAGGCGCTCTCGTCCACCTCGTGCCCGAGCAGGTAGGCCGGCAGCGGCTCGTCGTCGAGCAGCGCGATGTCCTCGGCCTGCGCGGCCAGCCCGGCGGTGACCTCTTGGGTGGACCAGCGCCAGCCCTTCTTCTCCGCGTGCTGGTGGAGCTCCACGGTGGGCATCACGGCCGCCCCCAGGTCCCCGACCGCCGTCCACTTGTCCGCGAACGAGGGCATGACCAGCTCGTCCAGCGGCTGGTCGGGGTCGGACAGCCCGGGGCGCAGGGTCCACTGCCCGATCGCGTACCGGGTGCGGGAGTGCGCGGTCACGAGGTACTGGCGGATGACCTCGCGCGGGAGGCCGCCCTCCTGCCCGGCGACGATCAGGTCGTTGTACCAGAAGGCGGTGCCGAAGCTGCGGTCCGCCCGGGCCGCCTGGAAGGGGAGGGTGGCACGGGAGGCGGCCTCGCGGACGGCGTCGGCGATCAGGTTGTCGGGGGTTTCGGGCACAGCCCAGGACCCTACTACTCGCCCTTCGGCGCCAGTTCCGCGACCGTGCCGGCGTCCCGGGCGGCCGGCACGGTCGCGGTCAGCGTGAAGCCGCCGTCGCCCGCCCGGGCCGTGCCGAGGCCGCCGCCGGCCAGCACGAGCCGCTCGGTGAGGCCGGTCAGCCCGTTGCCGGGCACGGCGCCGCCGGATCCGGCCGGGCCGCGGCCGTCGTCCGAGACGGTCAGGGTGGCCGTGCCGTCCCCGGCGTCGAGGGCGACCACGCAGGTGGCCGCGCCGCTGTGCCGCAGGACGTTGGTGACCGCCTCGCGCAGCGCCCAGGCCAGGGCGCTCTCGGCGCCGGGGGCGAGGCCGGGCACGGCGTCCGGGACGTGCACCCGCGCGGCGATGCCGGCGGCCCGCAACGCGCTGCGGGCGGAGGCCAGTTCGTCGGTGAGGGTGGGTCGGCGGTAGCCGCTGACCGCCTCGCGCACGTCCACCAGCGCCTGGCGGCTGACCCGCTCGATGTCGGCGACCTGCTGGGCTGCGTCGTGCGGCTTGTCCGGCAGCATGCGCCCGGCCAGTTCGCTCTTGAGGGTGATCAGGGAGAGCGAGTGCCCGAGCAGGTCGTGCAGGTCGCGGGCGAGCCGCAGCCGCTCCTCGGTGGCCGCCAGGTGCGCCACGGTGGCCCGCGCCTCGCGCAGCTCCACCATCGTGCGGACCAGCTGCCGGACGCCGACCATGGCGAAACCGCCGAGCAGGCAGGGCACCAGCAGGCCCGGCACGAGCGAGCCGCCCGGGTCCTGCCAGGCGCCGAGGCCGGCCAGCAGCACGGTGACCCCCGGCACCGCCCAGCGGGACTGCCGGGACGGCAGTGCGGCCCCGCAGGCCACCGACACGTACTCGAAGAGCACCAGCCAGGGCGCCCCGAGGGCGGCGGTCAGCACCACCGACAGCGCGGTCTGCGCGGCCAGCACGCCGTACACCCAGCGCTCCGGGCCCTGCGGGGTGTTGGTGCGGAAGAAGACCACCACGAGGTAGCACGCCACGAAGGCGGCCAGCCCCAGCGCGGCCGGCACGACGGCGGCCGCGCGGTGGCCGCCGTCGCTCAGGTCGCTGACGGGGGCGCCCAGGTAGAGCAGCCAGACGCCGACCCACAGGAGCTTGACCACGGCCTGCCGGGTGTTCTCCGGGGCCCGTCCCATGGAGGTGTTGTCGCGGTCCTCGATCTCCCGCCGCCAGGGCGGCCACGGCTCGTCGAGGACCCGCGCGCCGGGCCGGCGGCGGGTCCCCCACCAGCCGCGGCGTGCGGGCCGGTCGCTCGTCATGCGGTCATGCCTTCCGGGTGTCCTTGCGGTAGAGCCACGCCGCCGCCCCCGCGAACAGCAGCAGGTAGCAGACGAGGACGGCCACGTCCCGGGCGTGCGGCGCGTCGCCGAACTCGAGGGACTGGCCGATCGCGGCGTACGGCCGGCCCGGCAGGTAGTCCAGGACCCGCTGGAGGGCGTGCGGGAAGTTGCTGAACGGTATCCACAGACCGCCCAGTCCGGCCAGCGCGAAGTAGCAGATCATCGAGATCGGCCGGGCCGCGTCGGCGGTGGCCACGTAGCCGATGGCCACCCCGAGCGCGGCGAAGACCAGGCTGCCGGCCCAGGTGCTGAAGGCGATGGCCACCCACTGCCAGGCGTCCAGCCGGACGCCCTTCACCGCGGCGCCGAGCACCAGCACGATGAGGATCGACGGGAGGCTGACGGTGGCCGCCGAGGCGATCTTCGCCGTCACGTAGCCGCGGCCGGGCAGGGCGGTCAGCCGCAGCTGCCGCACCCAGCCCTTCTCCCGCTCCCGCGCGATCCGTTCGGCGTTGCCCATGAGCACCGCCGTCATCGCGCCGAAGGCGGACATCGCCACCATGTAGTACGCGGTGGTGGTCAGGCCGGTGTCGCCGAGCTTCTGGTCCTTGCCGGCGCCGATGGTGGTGAGCATGAACAGCACGCCGGGGTAGAGCACCGAGAAGAACATGAACTTGCGGTTCCGCAGGGTGCGGGTGATCTCCAGCCGGATCAGGGTCTTCATCGCTCGTCCTCCTGCTCGGTGCCGCTCGTGCCGGCCGCGTCGGTGATCGCGAGGAACGCCTGCTCCAGGCCGAGCCCGGCGACCTCCAGGTTGCGCGGGTACAGGCCGAGGCCGTAGACCGCGTGCATCGTGGCGTCCGCGTCGTCCGAGCGCAGGCGGACCGTGCGGCCGGTCACGTCCAGGCCGACCAGGTGCGGCAGGGCGCCCAGCCGCTCCTCGTCGATCGGGCCCTCCAGGTCGAAGGTGATCCGGCGGGCGCCGGCCCGGGCCTTGATCTCGGCGGCGGTGCCGTCGGCGATCAGCCGCCCCTGGTGCAGGACCAGCACCCGATCGGCGATGGCGTCGGCCTCCTCCAGGTAGTGCGTGGCGAACAGCACCGTGCGGCCCTGCTCGACCTGGGCGCGCATGGTCGCCCAGAACGCCTGGCGGGCGCTCACGTCCATGCCGGCGGTCGGCTCGTCCAGCACGATCAGGTCGTTGGCGCCGGCCGTGGCCATAGCGAACCGGACCCGCTGCTCCTGACCGCCGGAGAGCTTGTTGACCTTGCGGTCGCCTATGCCGGCGAGGTCGCAGTCGGCCAGCACCTTGTCCACCGGGTACGCGCGCGGGTGCAGGTCGCAGGCGAGGGTGACGATCTCGCGGACCGTCACGTCCTCCATCAGCCCGCCGCTCTGCAGCATCGCCCCGACCCGGCCGGCCGCGATCGCCTGCGCCGGGCTCGTCCCGAACAGCCGGACCTCCCCGTGGTCCGGGTTCTTCAGCCCGAGCAGCAGGTCGAGGGTGGTCGACTTGCCGGCGCCGTTCGGCCCGAGCAGCGCGACCGTCTCGCCCGGGTACAGCGCGAGGTTCAGCTCGTCCACCGCCCGGACCCGGCCGAAGCTCTTGCTCACGCCCTGGAACCCGGCCACGGGCTCGGGCGGTGCCGCCGGGGTCTGCTCCCCCGCGGATTTCTGCAGTCCTGCTGCTGGTGCGGTCATAACCCCACCTTCGCCGCTGCGGGCGCCCTCCCGGCAGTGCCGCGCATCGTGTCTTCGGGATGACAGATGTCATATCCGCCGCTCGCGCCGGGCCCGGGGCGGGTGCCCTACGGTTTCCCGGTGGACGGTTTCACCTACGCGGGCGCGGGGATGACGGACGGGCTGCCGGAGACCGGACCGGCGGGGTTCCGGGCGCTGCGGGTGAGCGGCGTCGTCGGGCACGGCCGGGAGGCGTTCGAGGCCGCCGCGGACGCGCTGCTGGGGTGGCGGATGCACCGCCGCGTGCCGCTCGGGGTCCGCGCGACCGCCGAACGGGCCGCCCCCGGGGTGCGCGTGACCCTGCGGGCGGGGCCGCTGCGGGCGCCGTGCGAGGTGGTCTGGGCCGTCCGGGAGCCCGCCCGCGCGGGCTTCGCGTACGGCACGCTGGACGGGCACCCGGAGTGCGGCGAGGAGGCTTTCGTGCTCGACCTGGGCCCGACGCCGCCGTGCGCTTCACCGTCCTCGCGTTCAGCCGCCCGGCCGCCTGGTACGCCCGCGCCGCGGGCCCGCTCGCCCGCCTCGCCCAGCGCGCGGCCACCCGCCGCTACGTCGCCGCCCTGCGCGCCTGTGCCCGCCGCCGACCGGCCGCGGGTATAACGAGGCCATGACCAGCCCGCACCCCATGCCCGTGCCCGTCGCCGCCGCGCTGGAGGCGGCGAGCGCCCACGCCACCGAGGACTTCCTGGCCGCCTTCGCGCCGGACGGCGCGGTGGACGACTGGGGGCGCGAGTTCCGCGGGCACGACGCGATCCGGCGGTGGAGCGACGCGGAGTTCATCGGCAAGGAGGTGACGCTGCGGATCACCGGGACCCGGACCGAAGGCGACACCACCACGGTGAGCGCCGAGGTCGGCGGGAAGGGCTTCAACGGCCCCTCGGACTTCGCCTTCACCGTCGCCGGGGACCACGTCGCCCTGATGCGGATCACCGGCTGACCCCGGCCGGGCGGGCCGGCGCGCCACCCGGCGGCCCCGGACGGCGGTAACCTGCCGGGGTGACGGGGATCATCCGGGTACTGCTGGCCGACGACCAGTCGATGGTCCGGGAGGCGCTGGCCACGCTGCTCGGCCTCGAAGCGGACATCGAGGTGGTCGCGCAGGTCGGCCGGGGCGACGAGGTGGTCGCCGCCGCCCGCGCCCACGCCCCGGACGTGGCGCTGCTCGACATCGAGATGCCCGGGCTCAACGGGCTGGAGGCCGCGGCGCTGCTGCGCACGGCCCTGCCGCGCGTGAAGGTAGTCATCGTGACCACCTTCGGGCGGCCCGGCTACCTGCGGCGGGCGATGGAGTCCGGCGCCGACGCCTTCCTCGTCAAGGACGCGCCCGCGGCAGAACTGGCCGACGCCGTCCGCAAGGTCCTCCTCGGCACGCGCGTGATCGACCCGGCGCTGGCCGCCGCCGCCCTCGCCGAGGGCGCGGACCCCCTCACCCCGCGCGAACGGGACGTCCTGCGCGCCGCCTCCGACGGCTCGGTGAACGCCGAGATCGCCCGCCACCTCCTCCTGTCCGAGGGCACGGTGCGCAACTACCTCTCCACCGCGATCCAGAAGATCGGCGCGCGCAACCGCGCCGAAGCCGTCCGCAAGGCCCGGGAGAAGGGCTGGCTCTGACCCCGGCACGCACGGCGCGCGTCCCGGCGGGCTCGGGGCGCCTCCCGGCGGGCACGGTCCCGCGACCGCCGGGGAGGACGCCGCTGTGCGCCGGATCCGGCCTAGCCCGCGACGTCCGCGAGCGTGACGGTGCGCTTGGTGGGGTCGGTGGCGTTGAGGCCCTGGATCAGGGCGGTGGCCACGTCCTGGGTGGTGACCGGCGTCTTCGAACCGTCGGCGCGCTCCAGGAGGACGCCCTGGAAGGTGGTCCCGAGCAGGCCCTGGAGGACGGGCAGGTCGATGTGCGGGGCGAGCTTGCCGTCGGGGGTGGCCCGCATGGTCAGGAACTGCGACAGCGTCTTCTGGAACCGGATGGAGTGCACCGGGTCCGTCTGGACGGTGACCGAGCCCATCATCGCGGTGCGGCCGAAGCCGTTGACCGCCTTGTCCAGTTCGGCCTGGGTGACCTTCGGGGGGACCGTGGTGGGCTTGAGCGCGACGGTCTGGTCGGTGCCTGTCTCCGCGCGGGTGCGGTAGGCGGCGGCGACCTCGGTGGCGGCCTCGTCCACGTCGAAGCCCTGGCCGGGCTTGCCGGGCACGGCCACGGCCTTGCCGTCCTCGAAGCGGACCATGCCCTCGGTGGAGGTGCTGCTCCTGCCGACCATGGTGGTGAGCGCGGACCTGAGCTTGTCCTGGTCGACCAGGACCACCGGCTCGGCCTGGCGGGTCTGGCCGAAGAGGGATCCGATCACCGAGACCGGGTTGTAGTCGGTGTGCGCGACCTTCTGCACGGTGGCGTCGGTGTCGACGGACAGCCCGGCGATGGACGGCTTGAGGCTCTGCTTCTTGCCGCCGACGGTGAGCTCCAGCGGCGCGGTCTTGCTCGTGCCGAGCCTCTTGTCGAGGGTCTGGACGGCCTGGTCCTGCGTCATGTTGCCGATGTCGGTGCCGAGCACCACGGTGCCCTTGGGCACGTCGTTGTGGTTCATCAGCAGCCCGGCGCCGTAGGCGACGACGACCACGCCGCCGACCAGCACGCCGAGCATCGCGAGCTTGGAGCGGCCCTTCTTCTTGGCCGCGGCGGGCGCGGGCGCGGGCCGGGGGGCCGGCGCGGGCGCGGGCACCGGTCCGTGCGGGGACATCGGTCCCGCCATCGGGCCGCCGTCCATCGGGCCGTTGCCCAGCGGACCGTTGCCCAGGGGGCCCTGGCCGAGCGGCCCGTGGCCCATCGGCCCGTCGGGCCCGCCCCGCATCGGACCCGGCCCCGGGCGGGGCCCGTCCTCGGCCGGCACCGGCGGGATCCCGCCGACGAGCGTGTCGCCCCCGTCCCGTCCACCGGGACGGCCCGGCAGCGGCGTCTGGGTCACCGCAGGACGCTGCCCGCCCTCGCCGACCCCCGGCACCGGCATGTCACCGGTGACCGGTCCGGTGGTGGGACCCGTCGGCGGGCGGTACTCGGCGAACGGGTCGTCCCGCGCGCCCGGGCCGCGGCCCGGTGCGGGGTCGAACGGCCCGCCCGTGGGCCGCGGCACGCCGGGCGGGAAGTCGTCGGTGCCGAACGGCGCCGGCTCGGCCGGGAAGTCGCCGCCCCCGGGCGGGGCGAACGGCGACGGAAAACCACCCGTCGGGGTGTCGTGCGGGCCGCGCGCGGCGGGGCCGTCGTCGTGCGGACCGCCCACCGGCGGCGGCAGGAAGGCGCCGGGCGCCGGGTGGGCGCCGGTGTCGGGGTCGGCGAAGGGCTCGGCGAACGGCGCGGCGAAGGGCTCCGCGAACGGCTCGTCGAAGGCGGGCCGCCCGCCGTCGTCGGGGCGCGGCTGCGCGGGCACGAAGAAGTCCGCCGGGGCGGGCCCGTTCGGGTCGTCGCCGGCCTCGCCGGGTCCGCCCGGGAGCGGGAACCCGGTGCCGGTGTCCTCGCCTCCCGGCTGCGCCTGGGGGCTGACGGGCTTGCGCGGGGCGAACCAGTCGCTCGTCCGCTTCTCGCCCTCGGCCTCCGCCTCCCCTTCGGCCTCGGCCTCCGGCTCCTGCGGGGCGGGCTCGGCGGCGGGCGCGGCCCTGCCCTCCTCGACGGGGGTGCGCACGACCACCGGCGGGATCGGCCGCGAGCCGGGGATGTTGATCCGGACCCGGGTGGTCAGCGTCGTCTCGGTCTTCGGCTCGGCGGCCGACTGCTGGTGCTCGGGCTCGGCGTCGTTCGCGCCGGGCTCCGGGGCGCCCGCGGGGCGGGGTCGCTCCTGCGGGTGCAGCGACGGGAACGGCCGCGAGCCGTAGGGAGGAGTCCCGGACGGGTACGCGGCACCTCCGCGTCCCTGGGGACCGGAGGACGAACTGTCATTGTCACGAGTCAAAGCAGGTTCTCCCGGTTGGCCATGCCACCCGTCTTGTCACGTCGTCGGGCGCTCGCCGGCCCACCCACCATACCGAGCACGTCGAGGGGGGTTGACGAATGCTTCGGCACACCCAACCATGCGCGTGCCCCCGGACGCCACGTCAGGCCCCTTTTCCCCCGGGCGGGGGCGAAGGCGGCAAAGCAGCGCAGATCACCGCACTCACGGCACCGCCGAGCAGGTAGATGTACGGCCCGACGCCCTCGGCGAAGAGGAAGTCGCCCTCGGCGCGCGAGGTGCTCAGCAGCAGGACGCACACCAGCCACACGGCCGCGGGCACCGCCGTGCCCACCCGGGTCCCGGTGAGCTTGGTGCCGCCGTAGAACAGCGCCACGCAGCCGGCCAGGGCGAGCAGCAGCCCGCCGGGGAACCAGGCGTCCTGGACCAGCGCCCCGGCCACGGCGACGGCCACCGCGACCACGGCGAGGCCGACGTACGCGCCCACCCGCGCCGGCTGCGTCATCAGCGGGTTGCTCTTCATGGACGGGTACACCGGCGTCCGCCCGGGCACCGGCCGGCTCACCGCGCGTCCCCGTCCGCGCCGCCGCCGGGCCGGAGCCCCTCGAACAGGTCGTCGCCGCGGCTGCCGGCCGGAGCGGCCTCGCCGCGCACCTGCCGGTAGTACTCGACGGCGAAGAAGGGCTGGCCGAGGTCGTTGGAGAGGGCGAAGAACGGCCCGTCCACGGCGATCTGGCTGGCGTGCGCGCGCATGGCCGCGGTCTTGCGGTCCGCGTAGGGCTCGCCGTCGACGGCCACGGTCACCAGTGCGTCGTCCACCACGCCCGGCACGTCGTCCACGGTGGCGATGCCCTCGAACGGGAAGTCCTTGCCGGCGGCGGAGAGCCGGGCGAAGCCGTCCTCCACGACCGAGCGCGGCACGCAGATCTCGTAGACCCGGTCCACGCGGTGACCGCGCTCCGCGGCGAGTTCGTAGCCGCGCATCGCGACCCGGTGCGCCTGGATGTGGTCGGGGTGCCCGTAGCCGCCGTTGTCGTCGTAGCCCACCAGCACCTGGGGGCGGACCTCCAGGATCACGTCGGCGAGGTGGCCGGCCGCTTCGTCCAGGTCGGCGCGCCACAGGCAGGCCGGGTTGTCGTTCTGACCGACGCCCATCATGCCGGAATCGCGGTATCGGCCCGGGCCGCCCAGGAAGCGGTGGTCGGTGACCCCCAGCTCGGCCATGGCCGCGGCCAGTTCGCCGATCCGGTACGGGCCGAGCGCGTCGTCGCGGTCGGCCGCGAGGTGCGCCAGCTCCGGCGGGATGACCTCGCCCTCCTCGCCGAGAGTGCAGGTGACCAGCGTGACGAGGGCGCCCTCGGCGGCGTACTTGGCCATGGTGGCGCCGTTGTTGATGGTCTCGTCGTCCGGGTGGGCGTGGACGAACAGGACCCGCCGGTCCGGGGCACTGCCGGGAACATCGGTCATGGTCGAAGCCTACGGCTCCGACCGACCGTCCCCGCTCCCGGACCGGGCGCTAGAGCTTGATGTTGGAGATCGTCTGGGCGACGTTGGTGGTGAGGTCCGAGATCTGCGGCGCCCAGGAGGAGCTGGCCAGATAGAAGCCCAGCAGCGTACAAGCGACGGCGTGCCCCCACTTCAGCCCCGAACGGCGGATCAGCAGAAAGACGATGATCAGCAGCAGCAGCACCGCCGAAATCGAGAGTGCCACAGCGGCTCACCTCCCAGGTACGCAGGATCGATCCATGTCAGTTGCCACATGCTTATTACCCACCCACGGCTACGGATCATAACTTTCCGTGCGACCGCATATGTCGGAGCACGGAAGCACGTGGGGGCGCATGAACAGATTCAGCCACCCACGGGATGTGGGGCGGCACCGGGGGGTTCGGGGAAGGCCGAGGTCAGCGGGCGCGCGAGCGGACCGGGCGGAAATGCGAAGGCGGTTGTCGTACCCGGCCTCTAGGGTCGCGGGTATGACGCAGCCCTCCTCGTTCCCCCGGCAGCACGCGCGGACCCAGCGGTTCACCCTCGGGGCACCGCGCGCGTTCACGGTGGCTCCCGACGGGGAGTTGGTCGCGTTCCTGCGCGCGCGGTCGGGCACGGACCGGGAGCAGCAGCTGTGGGCGCTGGACCTGGGGGCGGAGGGCGCCGGCGGCGAGCGGCTCGTGGCGGATCCGGCGGAGCTGCTGGGCGGCGCGCGGGAGGAGTTGTCGGCGGCGGAGCGGGCCCGGCGCGAGCGCGTCCGGGAGGGCTCGGCGGGCATCGTGGCCTTCTCGGTGGACGCGGCGGCGGAGTCGGCCGCTTTCACGCTCTCCGGCCGGCTGTTCACGGCGGGGCTGCGGCCCGGTGCCGGGCGGCCCGGCGGGGCGCGGGAGCTGACGGTGCCGGGGCCGGTGGTGGATCCGCGGCTGTCGCCGGACGGCCGGTGGATCGGTTACGTCGCGGAGGGCGCCCTGCGGGTGGTGGCCGCCTCCGGCGAGGGCGACCGGGCGCTCGCCGAGCCCGACGCGGCGGGGGTCACGTGGGGCCTGGCGGAGTTCGTGGCGGCCGAGGAGATGGCCCGCGACCGCGGCTTCTGGTGGTCACCGGACAGCACGGCGCTGCTGGCCGCGCGGGTGGACGAGTCGGGGGTGCGCCGGTGGTGGATCGCCGAGCCCGCGCTGCCGGACCGGGCGCCGGCCCAGGTGGCCTACCCGATGGCGGGCACGCCCAACGCGGAGGTGTCGCTGACGCTGTTCGGGCTGGACGGCTCGCGCCGGGAGGTGGAGTGGGACCGGGCCCGCTACCCGTACCTGGCGGCGGTGCACTGGTCCCGGTCCGGCCCCGCGCTGCTGCTGGTGCAGGCCAGGGACCAGCGCGAGCAGGTGTACCTGGCGGTGGACCCCGGCACGGGGGCGACGAGCCGGGTGGCCGCGGACGAAGATCGAGATTGGCTGGATCTCTTCCCTGGGGTTCCGGCGTGGACCCCGGAGGGAGAACTGGTAAGGATTGCGGACGAAGCGGGCGCACGCGTCCTCAAAGTGGGCGAACGGGCCCTGACCGGGCCCGAGTTGCACGTGCGGGCGGTGCTCTCCACGGGCCCCGGCGAGCTGTGGGTGACGGCCTCCGCGGGCGCCGGGGCGGCCGAGCCGGAGACCGGCGAGGTGCACGTCCACCGGGTGGGCCCCGAGGGCTGCGTGCGGGTCTCGGCGGAGCCGGGCCTGCACACCGCCGTACGGGCCGGCGAGGTGGCCGTCCTGACCTCCCTGGCGCCGGGCCGCTCCGGCGCGCACAGCCGGGTGCTGCGCCGCGAGGCCGGGAGCGCGGACTTCACGGAGGTCTCCGGGATCGCCTCCCACGCCGAGACCCCCGTGCTCTCGACCCGGCCGCGGCTGCTGGAGGCGGGCCCGCGGCGCATCCCGACCGCCGTCCTGCTGCCGACCGGCTACGCGGAGGGCGACGGGCCGCTGCCGGTCCTGCTCGACCCGTACGGCGGGCCGCACGGCCAGCGCGTGGTGGCGGCGCACGACCCGCACCTGGTCTCGCAGTGGTTCGCCGACCAGGGCTTCGCGGTGGTCGTGGCCGACGGCCGCGGCACCCCCGGGCGCTCGCCGGAGTGGGAGAAGTCGATCGCGGGGGACTTCGCCGGGGTGTCGGTGGAGGACCAGGCGGCCGCCCTGCACGCGGCGGCCGAGGAGTTCCCGCTCGACCTGGACCGGGTGGCGATCCGCGGCTGGTCCTACGGCGGCTACCTGGCGGCGCTCGCGGTGCTGCGCCGCCCGGACGTCTTCCACGCCGCCGTGGTGGGCGCGCCCGTCACCGACCTGCGGCTCTACGACACGCACTACATGGAGCGCTACCTCGGCCACCCCGACGAGCGGCCCGAGGTCTACCGGGCGAACTCCCTGGTCGGGGACGACGGGCTGGTCCACGCGGCCGAGCCGGCCCGGCCGATGATGATCGTGCACGGCTTCGCCGACGACAACGTGCTCGTCGCACACTCGCTGCGGCTGTCGGGCGCGCTGCTCGCGGCCGGGCGTCCGCACGAGATGGTGCCGCTGTCCGGCGTGACGCACATGACCGCCCCGCAGGAGGAGGTCGCCGAGAACCTCCTCCTGCTCCAGGTGGAGTTCCTGCGCCGCTCGCTGCCGCGCCCGCGCGCTTAGGTCCGGGCGGTCAGGTCCCGGCGGCCGCGGGCCTCACCCCGAAGGCGGGCCGGCGGGCGGCGGAGGCGGCGGGGTGCTCCCCGGCGGGTAGGCGGGCGGCGGCCCGAAGGAGCCCGGACCCGGCCCCGGCTGCGGAGGCGTTCCGGGCGGCGGGAGAGGGCCGGGCGCCGGGGGATGACCCGGCTGCGGGAGATGGCCGGAGGCCGGTTGGCCGAAGCCGCCCCACCCACCGGGAGTTCCGTAGGACGGTCCGGCCGCCGGACCCGCGCCGTACGGCCGCCCGGCGGCCGGGCCCCAGCCGGCCATGGACGGCGGCGGCACCCGCAGCGGGTTGGCCCGCAGCGCCGCCAGGACGATCAGCAGCACCGCCGCCCCGACCTCGAAGACCAGGAAGACCTGCTCCGTCTTCATGCTGTCCGGCAAGCGGTTGAACGTGAAGAGCAGGTGCTCCTTGTGCCACTGGTTCAAGGCGTTCACCGCGGTCAGGCCCAGGTAGAGGGCGAGCGCCATGGCCAGCGGCCGGACCACCGCGTCCCGCCGGAAGGCGAGCACGGCGGCCACCATCCCGAGGAGCACCGCCGCCCAGGAGGCCCAGCCGAACGGCGGGGTCAGCAGCGCGGCCACGGTCGTCGGGTCGCCGGTGATCGAGTGCTTGTACAGCCCGTTCGGGTAGCCGGGCCTGCCGTACTCGTGCAGGAACCACAGCTGCCAGCCGGCCAGCTCGGCGGCGAGCACGAGCAGCAGCAGACCGGCGGCGACGGCCGCTCCCGTCCGGGGCCGGACGGCCGGGACGTCCGGCGGTCCGCCGGCGGGGGTGGGCGCGCCCGCGGTGGCCGGGGCCGCGGGCCGCCGGCCGGCCAGGGCGGTCACGACGAGGGCGGCGCCGAGGACGACGAAGGCGATCGAGGTCGCGAGCAGCCGGTCGTGGTACCGGGTGTGCTCGGTCCAGCGGGAAGTGAACTCCCACAGCCCCGGCAGCCGGTAGAGCACGGCGAACAGGCCGATCGTGACGAAGGCGCCGCCGGCGCTGGAGCGGCGCGCCGCGACCAGCCCGCCGGCCAGCAGCGCCATGAGCACCCCGTCGAGCACGGAGGTCATCATGACCCTGCTCAGGAACCCTTCGGAGTACATCGACTGGAGCCCCAGCCAGCGCCAAAGGGTGTCGTGGAATCCTAGGGTGTTGATGTCCCTGACCGTCCAGGCGATCTCGACGCCGAGCAGGACCACACAGATCAGCGCCCCCGCCGTCCGCGCGCCGGGCGCCGTGGTCGTCCCGCTCGACGGGCCCGGCCCGGGTCCGGCGCCGAATCCCGGCGGCGGCGCCGGGGGCATCCCGTGCGGTACCCCTGGCGGGGACCCGTGTGGCAGGAACTGTCCGCCGTTCGCACCGCGGTCGTGCATGGGTTCGTGCATGGCCCGCTCCCCCGGTGGCCGATGTTGCCTCACATATACCCGTGCGGGGCGGGGAGGAACAGGGAGCGCGACGGCCCGGGACGGCGTCGCAGGAGGGGGATCCGGCCCCGCGGGCGGCCGGCCGGAGCGGCGTGACTCGCCCCGGCCGACCCACGGCACCCGCACGGCCGTACGTTGTTCAGACTGCTCGGTCCGTATATCGGAGCGGCGACGGAAAAGTTGCCACCTTGTAAACGCGCTTGATCCGCATATGTCTGAAATGCCCGTCTCAGATGATCTCTGTCAAGCACGTCGGGGCGACAATCTGCAAAACCTTCGCTCAAGATGCCAAACAACAAGCTTTCTTCCCCCCGTTCCCCCTTGACTGGAAGTTGATTCCATTGCGAAAGTCCGCTCAACCCACGACGCACGTCAGGCGTCACCACGCACGCTCTCGGTCCCGGGGGAAGTAACCAGATGACGAGTCCAAGCCAGGCTGCCGCCGACGGCGACAGCCTCACCCTCGAGCCCGAGGGCAGTTCCGGCACCCCGGACGGAAAGGGCACTCCGGAACTCACTGGACGCACTCCCAGGCAGCTGGCATGGATCCGCTTCAAGCGGGACAAGACCGGCATCGTCTGCGCGTTCATTGTCGCCGGCTTCATCCTGGTCGCGGTGCTCGCACCGGTGATCGCCAAGCTCTACGGCAAGAGCCCCACCGAGCTGTACGGGCAGAACGAGGGCCTGCTCAACGGCTTCGGCCTGCCGCTGAAGCCCAATGGCGGCATCGACAGCAACTACTGGTTCGGCCTGGAGCCGAACTACGGCCGCGACGTGTTCACCCTGCTCCTGTACGGCATCCGGAACTCGCTCGGCATCGCCGCCGTGGTGACCGTCCTCTCGGTGCTCGTCGGTGTGCTCTTCGGCCTGGTGCAGGGCTACCTCGGCGGCCGCTCGGACTTCTTCATGGGCCGGTTCTCCGACTTCATGCTGTCCTTCCCGAGCCAGCTGTTCTTCATCGCCTTCTCGCCGGTGGCGATCGCGATCTTCGTGCCCATCGGCAACGAGGAGGGCTGGTGGGTGCGCCCCCTGGTGCTCGTCGGCGTGCAGTTCCTGCTCGGCTGGATGAGCATGGGCCGCCTGATCCGCGCCCAGGTGCTCAGCCTGCGTGAGCGCGAGTTCGTCGAGGCGGCCCGGATCAGCGGCGCGTCCTCGTGGCGGATCATCACCAAGGAGCTGCTGCCGAACCTCTGGAGCACCATCCTGGTGCAGTCCACCCTCTACCTCCCGGTCTTCGTGACCGCGGAGGCCGGTCTGTCGTTCCTGGGCGTCGGCATGCTCCCGCCCACTCCGGACTGGGGCCTGATGTTCCAGACGGGTGCAGAGAACTACCAGACCGACATCACCTTCATGTTCTTCCCCGGCATCGCGATGGTGCTCTTCGTGGTTGCCTTCAACCTGCTCGGGGACTCGGTCCGGGACGCACTCGACCCCAAGACCCTCCGCTAGTGAACTCGATCACCGTGCGGTACACAGATCCATCACGTTGTCCAGGTCGTCGGACCGGTTCGTACATACGGACGGGCGTCGGCATCAGTGGCAGTTCAGTCCAGACAGGCAGGATTTCATGAGACACAGCAAAGCTCGCTTGGCTGCCGCCATCGCGGTCGCCGGGGCGCTGTCGCTGACCGCCGCGTGCAGCAGTGGCGGGGCCAGCGACTCGGGTACCAAGGGCGCCAGCAGCGCTCCGCCGCCGGTCCCGAACTACGGTCTGGGCACCGCGGCCGACTCCACCGGTCCGGCCCCGGCTGTCCCCGGCGCGGTCAAGGGCGGCACGGCCTACGACCTGAACCAGGCCGGCTACGACTACCTGGACCCGGGCCAGCAGTACGTGAGCGACCAGCTGTCGGTCTCGCCCCTGTACGCCCGGACGCTGACCGGCTACAAGATCGACCCGACCTCCGGCAAGACCATCCTGGTCGGCGACATGGCCACCGACACCGGCAAGATGTCGGACGGCGGCAAGACCTGGACGTTCACCCTGAAGGCCGGCCTGAAGTTCCAGGACGGCACGGCGATCACGTCCAAGGACATCAAGTACAGCATCGAGCGGCTCTACGCGTCCTTCGAGACCCAGGGCCCGCAGTACATCCAGGAGTGGCTGTACGGCCCCGACTACCGCAAGCTGTACAAGGGCCCGTACGACGGTCAGGAGATCCCGGACAGCCTGCTGGCCACTCCGGACGACAAGACCATCGTCTTCCACTTCAAGGACCCGCACGCGGACGCCCCGTACGCGATGGCGATGCCGGTGACGGCCCCGGTCGAGAAGTCCAAGGACGACAAGGGCGCGTACAACAACCACCCGGTCTCCTCCGGCCCGTACGAGATCGCGTCCTACCAGGCGGGCAAGTCGCTGGTCTTCAAGCGCAACCCGTACTGGGACCCGAAGACGGACCCGATCCGCAACGCGTACCCGGACTCCTGGAACTTCCAGCTCGGCATCGAGCAGCCCAGCCTCTCGCAGCGGCTGATGGCCGGTTCCGGCACGGACAAGAACGCGCTGGACCTGTCCGGTGTGGCCTTCACCAACGTCATGCAGAAGCTGACGACGGACCCGCAGTACAAGTCGCGGACGGTCAGCCAGTACCAGCCGTACGTCGAGACCCTCGACATCAACACCAAGCGCATCACCGACGTCAAGGTCCGCCAGGCGATCGCCTACGCGTTCCCGATGACGCAGGTGCAGCAGGCGTACGGTGGCGCGGCGCAGGGCGACCTGGGCACCACGCTGCTCAGCCCGACCATCGCCGGCTGGAAGAAGTTCGACCCGTTCGGCAAGCTGGCCAAGCCCACCGGCGACATCGACAAGGCCAAGGAGCTGCTGAAGGAGGCCGGCAAGCCCCACCAGAAGCTGGTCTTCCCGTACGCCAACACGCCGCGTATGCAGACGGTCTCGCTGACCATCGCCAACGCGCTGGAGCGGGCGGGCTTCCAGGTCGTCCGCAAGCCGATCGACCCGACCTCGTACTACACGGTCGTCGGCAAGGTGAACAACCAGTACGACATCTACCGCACCGGTTGGGGCGCGGACTGGCCGAACGCGGGCACGGTGATCCCGCCGACCATGGACGGCACCAACCTGGTGGACGGAACGAACAACTACTCGTTCCTGAACGACCCCCACATCAACTCTGAGATCAAGCGGATCCAGGCGATCCCGGACCTGAAGACTCAGACCGCCGAGTGGGAGAAGCTCTCGGAGTACTCGCTGCAGACCGACACCGCCCAGGTGCCGTTCCTGTTCGACAAGTACTTCAACGTCTACGGTGCCGGCCTCGGTGGTGTGACCTACAACTCGGTCACCGGTGTCATCAACGCCAGCACTGTGTTCGTCAAGCAGTAGTCCGACTACTGGGCGGCCGGCCCCGGCAACCATGCCGGGGCCGGCCGCCCCCGGATCTGAGCGCGCGGCCGCCGCTCGCGCCCAACAACGGAAGAGCTACCGATGCTCCGTTTCCTGACACGACGCGTACTGGGCGCGATCGTGATCCTGCTGGCCATCAGCGCCGTCACATATTTCCTGTTCTTCGTCCTCCCGGCGAACCCCGCCGAGCTCGCGTGCGGCAAGAACTGCGCCAACCCCGACGTGGTCGCGGACATCAAGCACCGGATGGGCCTGGACACGCCGATCTACTCGCAGTTCTGGCACTTCATGGCCGGTATCTTCACCGGCCGCACCATGCCGGACGGGCAGCACTGCCCCGCCCCCTGCTTCGGCTACTCCTTCGCCGACAGCCAGATGATCTGGCCCGAGCTGAAGGACCGCTACCCGACCACGCTGTCGCTGGCCCTCGGCGGTTCCGCCGCGTTCCTGATCATCGGCGTCGGCCTCGGTCTGCTCTCGGCCTGGCAGCAGGGCAAGACCTTCGACCGGGTCGCCAGCTCGATCTCCCTGATCGGCAACTCGGTCCAGATCTACTTCATCGGCCCACTGGCCATCGCCCTGTTCGTGGACAATCTGGGCTGGCTGTCCAACGGCCACGACCCGACGTGGGGCTCCGACCCGGGCGGCTCGCTCCGCGGCCTGATCCTGCCCTGCCTGGTGATGTCGGTCATCTTCTGGTCCAACTACAGCCGGCAGACCCGCTCCCTGATGGTCGAGCAACTGTCGGAGGACCACATCAGAACCGCGCGGGCCAAGGGCATGGGGTCGAAGTACGTCTTCTACCGCTATGCGCTGCGCGGCGCCGCCGCCTCCATCATCACCATCTTCGGCATCGACCTCGGCAGTGTCTTCGGTGGCGCGATCATCACCGAGGCCACCTTCAACCTGCACGGCCTCGGCACGCTCGCGGTCGCGGCGGTGAACAAGGAGGACCTGCCGATGGAGATGGCCGTCATGCTCGTCAGCGCCAGCGCCATCGTGGTGTTCAACATCATCGTCGACGCCGCGTACGCCCTCATCGACCCGCGGATCAGGCTCGCGTGACCGCGGCACCGAACATCCGCCGCACCCCGCGCACCACCTGGTAGGAGACCCCGACCGTGACCACAATGACGAAGCCCGAGGCCGAGCCCACGCCTCAGGGATCCGAGCCCTTCCTCTCGGTGCGCGACCTGTACGTCCAGTTCGCCACCGAGGACGGCACCGTGAAGGCCGTCGACGGCCTCTCCTTCGACCTCGAACGGGGCAAGACCCTCGGCATCGTGGGCGAGTCCGGCTCCGGCAAGTCGGTCACGAACTTGGCGATCCTGGGCCTGCACAACCCGCGCAACACCACCATCACCGGCGAGATCATGCTCGACGGGCAGGAGCTCACCGGGGCGTCGGAGCGGACGCTGGAGAAGCTGCGCGGCAAGAAGATGGCCATGGTCTTCCAGGACTCGCTGACCGCCCTGTCGCCGTACTACACGGTCGGCCGGCAGATCGCCGAGCCCTACATGAAGCACATGGGCGCCTCCAAGCGGGAGGCCCGGGCGCGCGCCGTCGAGATGCTCGGCAAGGTCGGCATCCCGCACCCGCAGAGCCGGGTGGACGACTACCCGCACCAGTTCTCCGGCGGTATGCGCCAGCGCGCGATGATCGCCATGGCGCTGGTGTGCGACCCGGACCTGGTGATCGCCGACGAGCCGACCACCGCGCTGGACGTCACCGTGCAGGCCCAGATCCTGGACCTGCTCAAGGACCTCCAGCAGGAGACCGGCACCGCGATCATCCTGATCACCCACGACCTGGGCGTCATCGCCAACACCGCGGACGACGTGGTGGTGATGTACGCGGGCCGGGCCGTGGAGCGCGGCACGGTACGGGAGATCCTCAAGACGCCGACCCACCCGTACGCGTGGGGCCTGCTGCGGTCCATCCCGCGGCTGTCGGCGTCCACGGAGGTGCCGCTGGCGCCGATCCCCGGCAGCCCGCCCAGCCTGCTCAACCCGCCGACCGGCTGCCCCTTCCACCCGCGGTGCGAGTTCACCGCGCAGGTGCCCGGCGGCCTGTGCAGCACCGAGCGCCCGCCGCTGCCGATGGGACGCGGTTCCGCGTGCCACCTCACGGCCGACCAGAAGCGTGACATCTTCAACGAGCAGATCCAGCCGCGGCTGCGCTGACCAGGACTCGAGGAACAGGCAATGACTGAACAGGTGACGCTGGACAAGGTCCCCGAGCCGCGCCCCCAGTCGGGTGAGACGCTGCTCGAGGTGTCCGGGCTCCAGAAGCACTTCCCGATCACTGGCGGCTTCGTCTTCCAGCGCCGGGTGGGCAGCGTCCGCGCCGTCGACGGCATCGACTTCCACATCAACGCCGGCGAGGCGCTGGGCATGGTCGGCGAGTCCGGCTGCGGCAAGTCCACCACCGGCCGCCTGGTGACCCGGCTGCTGGAGCCGACCGGCGGCAGGGTGGCGTACGCGGGACAGGACATCACCCACTCCAGCCGCAAGCAGCTGGCGCCGATCCGGTCCGAGATCCAGATGATCTTCCAGGACCCGTACGCGTCGCTGAACCCGCGGCAGACCGTCGGCTCGATCATCTCCGCGCCGATGGAGATCAACGACGTCAACCCGACCGGTGGCCGGGAGCGGCGGGTCCGCGAGCTGCTGGAGATCGTCGGCCTCAACCCCGAGCACTTCAACCGCTTCCCGCACGAGTTCTCCGGCGGCCAGCGGCAGCGCATCGGCGTGGCCCGGGCGCTCGCGCTCAGCCCGAAGCTGATCGTGGCCGACGAGCCGGTCTCCGCGCTCGACGTGTCCATCCAGGCGCAGGTCGTCAACCTGCTCCAGAAGGTGCAGCGGGAACTCGGCATCGCGTTCCTGTTCATCGCGCACGACCTGGCGATCGTGCGGCACTTCTCGCAGCGGATCGCGGTCATGTACCTGGGCAAGATCGTGGAGATCGGCGACCGGGACGCGATCTACAACCGCCCCCGGCACCCGTACACCCACGCGCTGCTGTCCGCGGCCCCCGAGGCGGACCCGGACGACGACGGCCGCGAGCGGATCCGGCTGGCCGGCGACGTGCCCTCGCCGATCAACCCGCCGTCGGGCTGCCGCTTCCGCACCCGGTGCTGGAAGGCGCAGGACAAGTGCGCGACGGAGGAGCCGCCGCTGGTCCAGATCGGCGGCAACGCGGAGGGCCACCTGACCGCGTGCCACTTCCCCGAGGAGCCGAGCATCACGGCCCGCGAGGAGGACATCGTGCTCGACCCGGCGCTGTCGGCGATGGAGGAGAGCATCGAGGAGTCCGGCGACTCCGCGAAGTGACGCCCGCGGGCCGGCCGGGTCCACCGGATCCGGCCGGCCCGGCGCCCCGCTTCTTCCCGGCCCGTGCCCGGGCGGCCCTCGACCGCCGCGGACACGGGCTTTCGCCTGTCCCGGCGCGGTACGGGCCGCGCGGGCCCGCGCACGCCTCAGCGCTCGGGGACGGTCCGCCGCTCCTCGGCGAAGTGGCAGGCCGACGGGTGCCCGGCCGGGCCGGGTGTGCGCAGGTCCGGCGGCACGGCCAGGTCCGGCTCCTCGACGGCGCACCGCTCGCGCGCCTTCCAGCAGCGGGTGCGGAAGCGGCAGCCCGACGGCGGGTTCGCGGGCGAGGGCACGTCGCCGGCCAGGATGATCCGCCCCGTGCCCGCGGCGGATGCCTCCTCGCCCCGGCCCTCGGCCGGGGCTCCCCCGCGCGGCTCCCGCGCCTCGGGGTCCGGCACGGGCACCGCCGAGAGCAGTGCCTGGGTGTACGGGTGGGTGGCGTGCTCGTAGATCTCCCGGTCCGAGCCGGTCTCCACGACCTTGCCGAGGTACATCACACCGACCCGGTCGGCGATGTGCCGGACGACCGACAGGTCGTGCGCGATGAAGAGGTACGACAGCCCGAACTCGTCCTGGAGCCGCTCCATCAGGTTGATCACCTGTGCCTGCACCGACACGTCCAGCGCGGAGACCGGCTCGTCGGCCACGATGATCTCCGGCCGCAGCGCGAGCCCGCGGGCGATCCCGATCCGCTGCCGCTGGCCGCCGGAGAACTGGTGCGGGTAGCGGTTGACGTACTCCGGGTTGAGGCCGACCACGTCCAGCAGCTCCCGCACCCGCCGGCGCCGGTCCCCCTTGGGCGCGACCTCCGGGTGGATGTCGAAGGGCTCGCCGATGATGTCGCCGACCGTCATCCGCGGGTTGAGCGAGGTGTACGGGTCCTGGAAGACCATCTGGATGTTGCGCCGCACCGCCTTCAGCGCCCGCCCGCCGAGCCGGGTGATGTCCTCGCCCCGGTAGAGGACCTCGCCCGCGGTGGGCCGCTCCAGGTTCGTCAGCAGCTTGGCCACGGTGGACTTGCCGCAGCCGGACTCGCCCACGATGCCCAGCGTCTCGCCCGGGTACAGGTCCAGGTCCACCCCGTCGACCGCCCGCACCGCGCCCACCTGCTTCTTGAACACGATGCCGCGGGTCAGCGGGTAGTGCTTGACCAGGCCGCGCACCCGCAGGATCGGCTCGCGCGGGGCGGGCGGCGGACCCGACGGCCGCTCAGGCGTCTGCGGACGGGGCGCGGTCGTCATCGAGGGTCTCCTTCCAGAAGTGGCAGGCGCTGGCCCGGCCCGGGCCGACCTCGAACAGCGGCGGGGCGGCGCCCCCGCGGCACACCGCCCGGGCCCGCGGGCAGCGCGGGTGGAAGGCGCAGCCGGGCGGGACACTCAGCAGGCTCGGCGGCAACCCCTTGATCGCGTACAGCTCCCGGCCCTTGCGGTCCAGCCGCGGGATGGAGTCCAGCAGGCCCCGGGTGTACGGGTGGGCGGGCGCGCGGTAGATGTCGCGCACCGGTGAGGTCTCCACGATCCGGCCCGCGTACATCACCGCGATCCGGTCGGCGACGTCGGCGACCACGCCGAGGTCGTGGGTGATCAGGACGAGCCCCATCGCGTACTCGCGCCGCAGCTCCGCCAGCAGGTCCATCACCTGGGCCTGCACGGTGACGTCGAGCGCGGTGGTGGGCTCGTCGGCGATGATCAGCTCGGGTTCCAGCGCCATCGCCATGGCGATCATCACGCGCTGCCGCATGCCGCCGGAGAACTGGTGCGGGTACTGCCGGACGCGCTCGCGGGCGGCCGGGATGCGGACCCGGTCCATCAGCTCGACCGCCCTGGCCCGGGCGTCCTTGCGGGACATCCCGCGGTGCACGGTGAACATCTCGGCGAGCTGGTCGCCCACGCTGAGCACCGGGTTGAGGGCGGACAGCGCGTCCTGGAAGATCATCGCCATCCGCGCGCCGCGGACCCGGCGGCGCTCCTGCGGGCCCAGCGTGAGCAGGTCCCGGCCCTGGAAGAGCACCTGCCCGCCGGTGATGTGGCCGGGCGGGGAGTCGAGGATGCCCATCACCGCCTGCGCGGTGACCGACTTCCCGGACCCGGACTCGCCGAGCACCGCCAGCGTCTCGCCCGCGTCCACCGCGTAGCTGACGCCGTTGACGGCCTTGGCCACGCCCTCGCGGGTGCGGAACTCCACGTGCAGGTCCCGCACGTCCAGCAGCGGGCCGCTGCCGCCCGCGGGGCCGGCCGTCGGGTCGGGGCGCACGTCGGTGCTCATCGGCCGCCTCCTCAGCGCAGCTTGGGGTCGAGGGCGTCGCGCACGGCGTCGCCGAGCATGATGAACGCCAGCACGGTCAGGCTCAGCGCGCCGGCCGGCCACAGGAGCATGTGCGGGGCGTTGCGGATCTGGTTGGAGGCGTCGGAGATGTCGATGCCCCAGGAGACGGTCGGGGGTTTCAGGCCCACGCCGAGGTAGGACAGCGTGGCCTCCAGGGCGATGTACGTGCCCAGCGCGATGGTGCCGACCACGATGACGGGCGCGACCGCGTTGGGCGTGATGTGCCGCACCAGCAGCCGGGAGTTGCTCGCCCCCAGCGCCCGGGCGGCCTGCACGTAGTCGTTCTGCCGGGCGGTGATGACCGAGCCGCGGGCGATCCTGGCCACCTGCGGCCAGCCGAGCAGCACCATGAACCCGACCACCGGCCACACCGTGGAGTTGGTGACCACCGACAGGAAGACCAGGCCGCCGAGCACCACCGGGATGCCGAAGAACACGTCGCTGATCCGGGAGAGGACGGCGTCGCCCCAGCCGCCGTAGAAGCCCGCCAGGCCGCCCAGCACGCCGCCCAGCAGCACCACCCCGGCGGTGGCGCACACCCCGACGGTGACCGAGGCCCTGGCCCCGTACACGACCCGGGTGTAGACGTCCCGGCCCTGGCTGTCGAAGCCGAAGGGGTGGCCGGGCTGGGCGCCGGCCTGGGACTTGGCGAGGTCGGCGGTCAGCGGGTCCTGGGTGGTGATCGAGCCGGGCCAGATCGCGATGAAGACCAGGAACAGGATGATCAGCGCGGACACCACGAAGACCGGGTTCCGCCGCAGGTCGTGCCAGGCGTCGGACCACAGGCTGCGCGGCTTGCCGGCCGAGCCGCCGCCGGGCTCCTGCTCGCGGTCGTGCCCCCGCGCCCGCTCCAGCGTCTCGGCGTCGGCCGCGGCCACGTCCATCCCGCCGCCGACGCCGCCGGCCGGGGCCACCGCCTGGTCCGGGTCGAGCGGACCGCTCGGTTCAGGCATACCGGATCCTCGGGTCCAGGACCGCGTAGAGCAGGTCGACGAGCAGGTTCGCGAGCAGGAAGACCAGCACCAGGATGGTGACGAAGCCGACCACCGTCGGCGAGTTGTTGCGCAGGATGCCCTGGTAGAGCTGGTAGCCGACGCCGTGGATGTTGAAGATCCGCTCGGTGACGATCGCCCCGCCCATCAGGGCGCCGATGTCGGTGCCGATGAAGGTGATCACGGGGATCAGGGAGTTGCGCAGCAGGTGCCGGACGATCACCCGGCGGCGCGGCAGCCCCTTGGCGACCGCGGTGCGCACGTAGTCGGCGCGGGTGTTCTCGGCGATGGAGGTGCGGGTCAGCCGGGTGACGTAGGCGAGCGAGACCAGGGCGAGCACCAGGCCGGGCAGGATCAGCTCCCCCAGCGGAGCGCTGGGCGCGACCGAGGGGCTGGTCCACTGGAGTTCGACGCCGAAGGCGTACTGGAGCACGTAGCCGGTGACGAAGGTGGGCACCGAGATGACCACCAGCGTCATCAGCAGCGCCCCGGTGTCCACCGGCCGCCCGCGCTTCATCCCGGTCAGCACCCCGAGGGTGATCCCGATGACGATCTCGAAGACGATGGCGACCAGGGTGAGCCGGATGGTGACCGGGAAGGCGCTGCCCATCAGCTCGGTGACGGACTGTCCGTTGAAGGCGATGCCGAAGTCGCCCCGGAAGATGTTCGCCATGTAGTGGACGTACTGGGCCGGCAGCGAGTGGTCGAGGTAGAGGTCGTGCCGGATCTGCGCGGCGGTGGCCGGGTCGGGCGCCTTGTCGCCGAACAGCGCCGAGACCGGGTCACCGAGTGCGTAGACCATGAAGAAGATCAGGAAGGTACTGCCGATGAACACCGGGATCATCTGGAGCAGCCGCCGGACCACGTAACGTCCCATCGGACGCGCTCACTTGACCTTGATCTCGTTGTACACCGGCACGCTGAACGGGTTGAGCCGCACGTCGCTGACGTTGGTGGAGTAGCCGGCGCTGCCGTTCTGGTACCAGAGCGGGATCGCGGGCATGTCGTCGATCAGCTGCCGCTCCGCTTCCTGGTACGTGGACACGGCGTCGGAGGTGCTGGACTCGGCGTTGGCCTGGTTGACCAGCTGGTCGAACCGGGAGTTGCTGTAGCGGGAGTCGTTGGAGGAGGCGTCGGTGTAGTACTGCGGCTGGAGGAAGTCCTGGATCAGCGGGTAGTCCATCTGCCAGCCGGCCCGGAAGGGGTTGGTCATCCGCTGGGTGGTGATCTTGTTGCGGAAGTCGGCGAACGTGCCGGTGGGCTCGCCCGTGCACGCGTTGTTGTTGCCCAGCACGTTGTTGATGCTGTTGCAGACCGCGTCCACCCACTCCTTGTGGGAGCCGGTGTCGGCGTTGTAGCCGATGGTGATCCGGCCGCCGGGCAGCCCACCGCCCTGCTGGATCAGCTGCCGGGCCCGGGAGGGGTTGTACTCGCAGTTGCCTCCGCACAGGCCCTTCTTGTAGCCGCCGGCGTCGCCGAGCACCGGTGAGGTCCAGTCGGTGGCGGGCGTGCGGGTGTTCTGGAAGATCTGCTTGGTGATCTGGTCGCGGTCGATGGCCATGGACAGGCCCTGCCGCACCAGCGCCGACTTCGAGGACGACCAGCGGCTGGAGTACAGCGGGAAGGCGAGGGTCTGGATGATGCCGGCCGGCTCGTTGATGTAGCGGTCGCCGAGGTCGGCGCCGACGTTGCGCAGCTGGTTGGCCGGGATGTCGTCGACCAGGTCGAGGTTGCCGGCCTGGAGGTCGGTGTAGGCGGTGTTGTTGTCGGTGTAGACCCGCAGGTCCACCCCGTTGTTGCGGGCCGGGTCCGGGCCCTTGTAGCCGTCCCACTTGCGCAGCGACATCTGGCTGCCCTTGCTGTACGACTGCACCTCGTAGGGGCCGTCGCCGATCGGCTTGCCGAGCCAGCCCGCGTGGTCGGTGAAGAACGCCTGGGGCAGCGGGTAGAAGGCCGCGTAGCCGAGGGTGTCGGGGAAGAGCGAGAACTTCTGGTTGAGCTTGACCTTGAACTCCGTGTCGGAGACCTTCGTCAGCCCCGACAGCTTGGTGGTGGTGGAGCGGGCGCCCGGGGCGTCGGGGTGCACCTGGGCGTAGCCGTCGATGTAGCTGAAGAAGGAGGCGTTCAACTGCGCGTTGCGCAGCAGTGCGGCGTAGTTCCAGGCGTTGATGAAGGAGTCGGAGGTGACCGGCTCGCCGTTGCTGAAGGTCCAGCCGGACTTCAGCTTGATGTCGAAGTTCTGCGCGTCGCTGCTGGTGATCGACTCCGCGATCATGTTCTCGGCCTTGGCGGTCTTCGGGTTGTACTGCTTGAGGCCGCGGAAGGTCATGTCCAGCACCTTGCCGCCCTGCACCTCGTTGGTGTCGGCCGGCTCCAGCGGGTTCTGCGGGTCGCCCCAGGAGGCGCGCACGATCCCGCCGTCACTGGCGGCCCCGCCGCTGCCGCTGTCGCTCCCGCCGCCGCAGGCCGTGGCGGCCAGGGCCACGGCCATGGCGCCGACGGCACACTTCACGCGCGTGGCCGGTTGCATCGCCTGCCTCCTGAGGGGTCGTCGACAACTCCTGACCCCCCATGACATCGCAACTCCGGCAAACACGCACTTATCGGACCGCGTGTCGCGCCATCGACCCCTCACACGACGGACGGCCCCGCGCGCCCGGACCGGGGCGCGCGGGGCCGTCACGCACGTGCGTGCGAGGGCGGTCCGCCGGTGTTACGCGTGCTTGGCGCGGGAGGCGGCCCTGCCGCGCTCCTTCTGGTCGAGCACGACCTTGCGGATGCGGACCGTCTCCGGCGTGACCTCGATGCACTCGTCGTCCCGGCAGAACTCCAGCGACTGCTCCAGGGAGAGCTTGCGCGGCGGCACGATCGACTCGGCCACGTCCGCGGTCGAGGAGCGCATGTTGGTGAGCTTCTTCTCCTTGGTGATGTTCACGTCCATGTCGTCCGAGCGGGAGTTCTCGCCGACGATCATGCCCTCGTAGACCTCGGTGCCCGGGTCGCAGAACAGCACACCGCGCTCCTGGAGGTTCGTCATCGCGAACGCGGTCACCGCGCCGGACCGGTCGGCCACCAGCGAGCCGTTGTTCCGGGTGCGCAGGTCGCCGAACCACGGCTCGTGGCCCTCGTGGATGGAGTGCGCGATGCCCGTGCCGCGGGTCTGGGTGAGGAACTCGGTGCGGAACCCGATCAGGCCGCGGGACGGCACGATCCACTCCATCCGGATCCAGCCCGAGCCGTGGTTGGTCATGGTCTCCATCCGGCCCTTGCGGCTGGCCATCAGCTGCGTGATGGGGCCCAGGTGCTCCTCCGGGGAGTCGATCGTCATCCGCTCGATCGGCTCGTGGACCTTGCCCTCGATTGTCCGGGTGACCACCTCGGGCTTGCCGACGGTCAGCTCGAAGCCCTCCCGGCGCATCGTCTCGACCAGGATGGCCAGCGCCAGCTCGCCGCGGCCCTGCACCTCCCAGGAGTCCGGGCGCTCGGTGGGCAGCACGCGCAGCGACACGTTGCCGACCAGTTCGCGTTCGAGGCGGTCCCTGACCAGGCGCGCGGTGACCTTGTGGCCCTTGCCGCCCTTGCCGACCATCGGCGAGGTGTTCGTGCCGATGGTCATCGAGATCGCCGGCTCGTCCACCGTGATCAGCGGCAGGGCGATCGGGTTCTCCGGGTCGGCCAGCGTCTCGCCGATCATGATGTCCGGGATGCCCGCCACCGCGCAGATGTCGCCGGGGCCGGCGCTCTCGGCGGGCTTGCGGGTCAGTGCCTCGGTCATCATCAGCTCGGTGATGCGCACGTTGGCCGTGCTGCCGTCGCGCTTGATCCAGGCGACGGTCTGGCCCTTGCGCAGGTGGCCGTTCTCGACCCGCAGCAGCGCGATGCGGCCCAGGAAGTTGTCGGCGTCGAGGTTGGTGACATGCGCCTGGAGGGGCGCCTCCTCGTCGAAGGTCGGGGCGGGCACCGTCGACAGGATGGTGGAGAAGAACGGCTCCAGGCTGGTGCTGTCCGAGGGCACCGTGCCGTTCTCCGGCTTGGTGAGCGAGGCCACGCCGTCGCGGGCGCAGGCGTAGACGATCGGGAACTCGATCTGGTCCTCGTCCGCGTCCAGGTCCAGGAACAGGTCGTAGGTCTCGTTGACGACCTCGTCGATCCGGGAGTCCGGGCGGTCGGTCTTGTTGATGCACAAGATGACCGGCAGCCGCGCGGACAGCGCCTTGCGCAGCACGAAGCGGGTCTGCGGCAGCGGGCCCTCGGAGGCGTCCACCAGCAGCACGACCGCGTCCACCATGGACAGGCCGCGCTCCACCTCGCCGCCGAAGTCGGCGTGGCCGGGGGTGTCGATGATGTTGATCGTGACCGGCTCGCCGCCGTCCTTCGGGTGGTACTTGACGGCGGTGTTCTTGGCGAGAATGGTGATGCCCTTCTCGCGCTCCAGGTCGTTGGAGTCCATCATCCGGTCGTCGAGGTGCTGGTGCGCGGCGAACGCACCTGCCTGCTTCAGCATGGCATCGACGAGAGTCGTCTTGCCGTGGTCGACGTGGGCGACGATGGCGACGTTGCGAATGTCGTGACGGGTGGACGTGGTCATGCTGAGGCGCTTCTCCCGGGAATCGTGGATGACGTCGCGCCTCCGAAGAACCAACGCGCCCGCCCGCCGGGCACACCTACGCCACGGCCTTTCCCCTTATGGTACGGGGCCTGGCCGGTGGCAGGTTCGCCGCAGGGGTCCGGCTGTGGAAAACCACGGGGCAAGGTGGCTCCGGAGGGGCGGCCTCCGGACAACGGTGCGATCATCTGCGCTCGTGGCTGCACCCTCGACACCCCCGACACCCCAGCACCCCGCCCCCGGCGGCTTCCCCGGCCCCGGCGACGCCGGCGAGCCGCAGGTCCTCATTTCCCCCGCTCCCGCCCCCGCCCCGCCGCGGCCCGCCCGGAGGGCGCGTCCCCTGGCGTTCGCGCTGGGCGGCGTGGCCGGCGTGGGCATGAGCGTGTACATCCAGCACCACCACGGCGGCGGCGCCGGCGGGCTGTGCCTGGGGCTCGGCCTGGTGTGCGGCCTGAGCCTGACGACGGCGCTCCTCGTACTGCTGGGCCGGCCGGCCGGGCTGTCCACGGTGTGGAACGGCTTCGGCGGCGGACGCTGGGCCGGCTCCCTCGCCGACCGGAGGCTGCTGGTGTTCCGCTGGATACCGCTGCTGCCTTTCGTCTCCTGCCCCGTGCTGGTCGACCATCCCGGAACACGGTGGCGGCTGTGGGCGGCGACCGCCGTCTCGTGCGTGGTGGGCCTGGCCCTCTCCGCCGCCGCGATGGCGCCGGGCGACGGGCGGCTGCCGGCCTTCGGCCTGGGGCTGGGCGCCAGCACGCTCCTCCAGTTCCTCGTCGGCTCCCGGCGGGTCGGCACGCGGGCCTGGATCCTGCTCAAACTCCCCTTCGGCGACCGGCACAAGGAGCTGGAGGAGTTCCGGCACGACGAGGCGACCGTTGCCGCGCTCCGTGCGCTGGCGGCCGGGCGGATCACGGCCGCCCGCCAGGCGCTGGACGCCGCGCCGCCCTCCGACGGCCCCGGCGGCAGGGTGCACGCGCCTCCCTCGCGCTGGCCGAGGGCCGCTACGACGACGCGGCCAGGGAGGCGAGCAAGCTGGCGGCCCGCTCCCGCGCCCCGGAACTGCGCGCGGGCGCGACGGTCCTGTACGCCCTCGCGCTCGCCGACGGGGTCTCCGGGGGCCGCTGGACCCCGAGGAGGCGGGCGCCCCCTTCGCCGCGGCGATGGCCGAGATCCGGGCACAGCGCAGGCCGGCGACGCTGCGCACCTGCGACCTCCCCGCCGTGGAGGCGCTCTTCCAGGGCGACCCGGCCCGGGCGGCCGTGCTGGCCGCCAAGGCCGCGAGCCTCGCCCCCGACCGGCTGGCCCGGGCCCGCGCCCTCGCCGCCCAGGCCACCGCCCTCGCCGCCTCGGGCGACCCGCTCCGGGCCCGCACCTGCCTCACCAAGGCCACCCGCCTCGCCCCGGACCTCCACCGCCTCACCACGGTGCGCGTCCCGGACTGACCCCCGAGCGGGCCCCGCGGAAGGGCGATCCCCGCGGGGCCTCGGACGCCGTTACTTGCGGAAGCCGAGGTCCTGGTAGACGGGGGTCTGGAAGCCGAAGGCGCCCGCGTTGGCGACGCGGGTGCGCAGGGCGACGACCTCCGGGCGCTGGTAGAGGGGGATGGAGCCGGCCGCGGCCCAGATCCGGGCGTCGGCCTGGTTGGTGAGCTTGCGGGCCTCGGAGGAGTCGAGCTCGGCGCCGGCCCGGGCCATCAGCTGGTCGATCTGGTCGGTGCCGACCCGCGTGTAGTTCTCGGCGACGGCCAGCGAGCCGTCGGGCGCGGGCTGCGGCTTGGCGAAGATCGGGGCGTCGTCGGTGGCCGGGTAGGCCGTGCCGGGCCACGAGTACAGGGCCAGGTCGAAGTCCCCGGACGCGATGTGGTCCTGGAAGTAGCTCGTGTCGTCGACCTTGCTCAGCTCCGTGCGGATGCCGATCGCCGACAGGCTGCGGGCGATCTGCCGGCCCACGGCGTCGAGCGTCGGCGCGTTGGTCGGCAGCACGAACCGCAGGGTCAGCTCCTTGCCGTTCTTCGTCACCGCCTTCGCGGGCTCCACCACGGTCAGCGAACCGGACGCGGCCGTCCGGCCCGGGCCCGCCGCCTTCTCCCCCGTCTTGGCCGACGGCGCCTGCCAGCCGGCGTCCGCCAGGAGCGCGGCCGCCTGCTCGGTGCCGCTCCTGCCGAGCGCGGAGCTGTGGTCGGAGTACCCGGCCTGCGAGGGCAGCACCAGGTGGTTGCCGAGCGGCTGGTAGGGCAGCCCCAGCGGCTTGAGCACGGAGGCGGCGATCTTCTTGCGGTCGATCGCGCGGGCCACCGCCTTGCGCACCGTCTCGTCCGAGAGCGGACCGGCGCTGCCGTTGAGCGCCAGCTGGGCGTAGGCCGCGCCGGGCGCCTTGCGCAGGGCGACGCCCTTGACGCCATCGGCCCCCTTGACCCCCTTGGCCCCCTTGAAAGCGGCCATCGCCTCGGGGTCGATCTCGGCCAGGTCGAGCCTGCCCGCGGCCAGTTCCTCGGCCCGCTTCGCACGCGGCACCGCGGTGAGCACGATCTGGTCGAGCTTGGCGCGGTCGCCCCACCAGGTGGCGCTGCGGGCGAGGGTGACGGTGCCCGCCTTGGCGTCCTCCCCCTTGACGGTGAAGGGCCCGGCGCTGACCGGCAGCTTGGTGCGCACCGAGTCGTTGAAGGCGTCGGCCGTGCCGGTCACCGACTTCGGGTAGAGCGGGGTGAACAGGGAGCGCCAGTCGGCGTAGGGAGTGGCGAACGTCACCTTCACCTGGTGGGCGTCCTCGCCGGCGCTGATCGCGGAGATCCGGTCGTACCCGGCGTTGCGGGCCGTCCAGAACGCCGAGTTCTTGCCGTTCAGCGCCTTCCACTGGGCGGTGAAGTCGTCCGCGCCGACGGCCCGGCCGTCGCTCCACTTCGCGTCGGGGTTCAGGTCGTAGGTGACGACCTGCCGCGGGCTCTGCGCGCTGACCTTGGCGCCGGTCAGGTAGTCCGGGTCGGCCTGCGGCGTGCCGTGCCCGTCCAGCCGGAACATCGCCGGGAGGGTGGCGCCGGTGACGGTGGCGGTCCCCTCGTCGGCGTCGGCCTGGAAGGCGTTGAGGGTGCGCGGCATCACGTCCACCGCCCAGTGCAGGGTGCCGCCGGTGCGCACCCCGGCGCGGGAGACGGCGGCGACGTCGGTGCCCGCCGAGCCGGCCGCGTGCTTGCCGCTGGACGAGGAGCAGGCGGTGAGGGCGGCCGCGCCCACGGTGAGCGCCAAGGCGACGCGGGCCGGTCCCCCCGGCTGCCGCCGACGGGGCCGGCCCGGGACGGCCGGGGGAACGGCGGTCGGGTTCGCGCTGGGGTTCATGGGCTCGGACACCTCCGCGGCCCCGGCGGGCCGCCGCTCGTACGGCGCGCGCCGGGGACGTACTCGCTGGGCCTGGGTCACGGGACGTACGACGGGGAAACCGGACCCAACTCCATGCGACGGGGGCCGCCGGGCCCGCACGACACGGCGGGGGACCGGCGCAGGACCACCCGTCCGGCCCAGGACTCCCGGTCCGGCCCCGGGCGGCCGCCGCGGCCCTCCGAGGAGGCGGTTCGCGGCAACCGGGCGGAAGATCCCCACCCCTGGGGAGGAGATCGTTGCAGCGGTCTTCACAAGACCAGCTGTGACGCGAAACACTCGCAGCGCGGCGGCATCACCTCCGCACCACAACCGCGCCACCAAACCCCAGCGGCAGATGGTGAG
The DNA here is from genome assembly GCA_963756705.1 of uncultured Actinomycetota bacterium. Lineage (GTDB taxonomy): Bacteria > Actinomycetota > Actinomycetes > Streptomycetales > Streptomycetaceae > Actinacidiphila. The sequence goes on from CAVWOS010000017.1 coordinate 313,584, forward strand.
GGTACTCATGTCCCTGAACGACGACCTGACCTCCGTCCAGCGACGGCTCGACGACCTCATGCGGTGCGTCGGCCGACTGGACGACCACGCGGGCGACAGCCTGGACATGCGCCGGGTGCGATCAGCCGCGAACCACCTGAGGGAGAGCCTCGCCCTGCTCCAGGACTCCGCCCCGGCCATCTCCGACAGCCGCATCGTCGAGATGGTCACGATCCCGGACGCCCCGTACGACCGCGCGCTCTGGGCGGACTGCGAGGACGAGGGCCTGGGCTCCCCGCACCGGCACGCCCCGTAGCGCGAATCCGCGGCGCGGTCCTCCCCCGGGAGGCCGCGCCGCCGTACCACCGTGCCCGTACGCCACTCGCGCTGTCACGCAACGCCCATCGGAGTCCTCTTTGGCCACCGGAACAACCCCCAGCACCGCCGAGCAATCCCCGCCGGAACCGCGCGGCGTCCGCAGCGCGGGCCGCGCCGCGATCACCGCGCCGCACCTGAGAACCGACCGGTGGTGGGTTCCACCGCTGGTCACCGCCCTGGGACTGGCCGCGTTCGTCGGCTACTCCACCTGGCGGGCGTTCTCCAACGCGCACTATTACGCGGCGCCCTACGTCTCGCCCTTCTACTCGCCCTGCCTCGCCTCGAACTGCGTGGACATGAAGGGCGGCGCGGACTGGCACCTGTTCGGCGGCTGGTGGGGCCTGTCCCCCGCGCTGCTGGTGCTGATCTTCCCGCTCGGGTTCCGGCTGACCTGCTACTACTACCGCAAGGCGTACTACCGCGGGTTCTGGGCCTCGCCGCCCGCCTGCGCGGTGGCCGAGCCGCACGCGCGGTACACCGGCGAGACGCGTCTGCCGCTGATCCTGCAGAACATCCACCGGTACTTCTTCTACCTTGCGCTGCCGGTGGCGGGCATCCTCACCTACGACACGGTGCTCTCCTTCCGCGACCAGGACGGACACTGGGGGCACGCCGGTCTCGGCACCCTGGTGTTTCTTGTGAACATCACGCTGATCTGGGCGTACACCTTCTCCTGCCACTCCTGCCGGCACATCATCGGCGGCAAGCTGCGGCACTTCTCCGCCCACCCGGTGCGTTACCGGCTGTGGGGCTGGGTCGGGTTGCTCAACGGCCGCCACATGCTGCTCGCCTGGTCCTCGTTGATCAGCGTCGGCGTCGCGGATTTCTACGTGTACCTGGTGTCCAGCGGCGTTTTCGACGATCCGAGGTTCTTCTGAGATGACGAATGTGGAACGGCACGCGTACGACGTGGTCGTGGTCGGCGCGGGCGGCGCGGGACTGCGGGCCGCGATCGAGGCGCGGGAGCAGGGCATGCGGACCGCGGTGATCTGCAAGTCCCTGTTCGGCAAGGCGCACACGGTGATGGCCGAGGGCGGCATCGCCGCCAGCATGGGCAACGTCAACTCGGGCGACAACTGGCAGGTGCACTTCCGCGACACCATGCGCGGCGGGAAGTTCCTCAACCAATGGCGGATGGCCGAGCTGCACGCCAAGGAGGCGCCGGACCGAGTCTGGGAGCTGGAGACCTGGGGGGCGCTGTTCGACCGCACCCCCGACGGCAAGATCTCCCAGCGCAACTTCGGCGGCCACGAGTACCCCCGGCTGGCGCACGTCGGCGACCGCACCGGACTCGAACTCATCCGCACCCTCCAGCAGAAGGTGGTCTCCCTCCAGCAGGAGGACTTCGCCGAGACCGGCGACTACGAGTCCCGGCTGAAGGTCTTCCAGGAGTGCACGGTCAGCCGGATCCTCAAGCAGGACGGCAAGGTGGCCGGCGTCTTCGGCTACGTGCGCGAGTCCGGGCGGCTGTTCGTGATCGACGCGCCCGCGGTGGTGCTGGCCACCGGCGGCATCGGCAAGTCCTTCAAGGTGACCTCCAACTCGTGGGAGTACACCGGCGACGGGCACGCGCTGGCGCTGCTGGCCGGGGCGCCGCTGATCAACATGGAGTTCATCCAGTTCCACCCGACCGGCATGGTCTGGCCCCCGTCGGTCAAGGGCATCCTCGTCACCGAGTCGGTGCGCGGCGACGGCGGCGTGCTGCGCAACAGCGAGGGCAAGCGCTTCATGTTCGGCTACGTGCCGGACGTGTTCAAGGAGAAGTACGCGCAGAGCGAGGAGGAGGCCGACGGCTGGTACACCGACCCGGACACCCACCGCCGGCCCCCGGAGCTGCTGCCCCGCGACGAGGTGGCCCGCGCGATCAACTCCGAGGTCAAGGCCGGACGCGGCTCCCCGCACGGCGGGGTGTTCCTCGACGTCTCCACCCGGATGACGCCCGAGGAGATCACCCGGCGGCTGCCGTCGATGCACCACCAGTTCAAGGAGCTGGCCGACGTCGACATCACCGCGGAGCCGATGGAGGTCGGCCCGACCTGCCACTACATGATGGGCGGCGTGGACGTCGACCCGGACACCGCGGCGGCCAACGGCGTGCCCGGCCTGTTCGCGGCCGGCGAGGTGGCCGGCGGCATGCACGGCTCCAACCGGCTCGGCGGCAACTCGCTGTCGGACCTGCTGGTCTTCGGCCGCAGGGCCGGGCTGTACGCGGCCGAGTACACCGCCAAGCTCGGCACCGAGCGGCCCGCGGTGGACGACGTGGAGATCGACGCGGCCGCCGAGGAGGTGCTGCGGCCCTTCAACGCCGAGCCGTCCGCACCGGGTGGCGCGGTGGAGAACCCGTACACCGTGCACCAGGAGCTCCAGCAGGTGATGAACGACCTGGTCGGCATCATCCGCAAGGCCCCGGAGATGGAGCAGGCGCTGGACCGGCTGTCCGGGCTGCGCGTGCGGGCCGCACGGGCCGGGGTCGAGGGCCACCGGCAGTTCAACCCGGGCTGGCACCTGGCGATCGACCTGCGGAACATGATGCTCGTCAGCGAGTGCGTGGCCCGGGCGGCGCTGGAGCGCACCGAGAGCCGCGGCGGCCACACCCGTGACGACCACCCGGGCATGGACCGCACCTGGCGCAAGGTCAACCTGGTCTGCGAGCTGTCCGGTGCCGACGGTGGGGCGATCGCTCTGCGCCGCAGGCCGATGGACCCGATCCGGTCCGACCTGCTCGGGCTGTTCGAACGGGACGAGCTGCAGAAATACCTGACGGACGAGGAGCTCGACGCGTGAGCACATACACCGCCCGGTTCCGGGTGTGGCGGGGGGACGCCGACGGCGGCGGACTCCAGGACTACGACGTCGAGGTGAACGACGGCGAGGTCGTCCTCGACATCATCCACCGGCTCCAGGCCACGCAGGCGAACGACCTCGCGGTCCGCTGGAACTGCAAGGCCGGCAAGTGCGGGTCGTGCAGCGCGGAGATCAACGGGCGGCCCCGGCTGATGTGCATGACGCGGATGTCGGTCTTCTCGCGGGAGGAGACGATCACCGTGACGCCGATGCGGGCGTTCCCGGTGGTGCGGGACCTGGTCACGGACGTGTCCTTCAACTACGAGAAGGCGCGCGAGGTCAAGTCGTTCGTCCCGCCCAAGGGGGTCGCCGCCGGCGAGTACCGGATGGCGCAGGTCGATGTGGAGCGGTCGCAGGAGTTCCGCAAGTGCATCGAGTGCTTCCTGTGCCAGAACACGTGTCACGTGGTGCGGGACCACGAGGAGAACAAGCCGGCCTTCTCCGGGCCGCGGTTCCTCATGCGGATCGCCGAGCTGGACATGCATCCGCTGGACGCCGCGGCGGAGGAGGGCGGGCCCTCGCGGGCGGAGGTGGCGCAGGACGAGCACGGGCTCGGGTACTGCAACATCACCAAGTGCTGCTCGGAGGTGTGTCCGGAGCACATTCACATCACGGACAACGCGCTCATTCCGCTCAAGGAGCGGGCGGTGGACCGTAAGTACGATCCGCTGATCTGGCTCGGCTCCAAGATCCGCCGCCGCGGCCAATAGCCCCCCGGGCACCCCGCCCGACCCCACGATGCCCCTGCGCGCACCCTGCGCCAGGGGCATCCCCATGCGTGCCCCGCCCTCGGGGGGCGCGGGGAACTGCGCGCTCAGCCACGGCGCGGGCCGCGGGTCGTCACGCGCCCGAGGGGGCAGTTGCTGTCGCGTCGCGGCCACCGGGCCGGTGGCCGGTTGCCCGCGCGGTTCCGCCCCCAGAGCTTCGCCTGGGAGGTACCCCCAGCGCCCCTGGGGGTTGGCCGCACGCCTCGCGGGCACTGGGCGGGAGGGCTACGGGGCCGTGGGGCCGTAGGTGGGAGCGGGTGCGGGAGGGGGTGGGCGCGCTTACGCTCCGGGGAGGAGCCGCGCGGCGAGCGCCGGCGGGGTCGACGGGAGGCGTCGCGGTGCGCGGGAGACGTCGCACGTTCGCCGCGGCCCTCGCGGCAGCCGCCGCCGTCCTGGCAGTGGCGGGGGGCCCGGTGCGGGCGGGCGTACCCACCGACACCCCCGTACCCCGGAGTTCCGCGGTCGTCCAGGGATCCCGCCCCGACCCCGACGCGGGGCCGGGTGCGGCGACGCCCGGTGGGGCCGTGATGCCGGTGGGGGCGGCGGATCCGGGCGGGGCGGAGGACGACGTGACGACCGGCGCCGTGTGGGTGCCGGTCGCGGCACTGGCGGGAGTGGCCCTGCTGGCGCTGTACGCGCTGCGGCGGCGGAGGGCGAAGACGCATCCCGTCAGGACGTCGGCGGGCCGGGGCGCGACCGAGTGGCGGCCGCCGCGCGCGAAGCAGCCCGTACCGGTCACCCCGTTGCCGGAACTGGACACGCAGGCGAGCGAGCTGCTGGTGGCGACGGACGACGCGGTGCGCACGAGCCAGGAGGACGTGGGGTTCGCGGCGGCGCAGTGCGGCGAGACGGCCGCGGGCCCGTTCGCGGAGGCCGTGCGGTACGCCGAGGACGAGTCGGGCGCCGCGTTCCGGCTGCGCCGGAGGCTGGACGACGGGTCGGCGGCGGACGACGGCACCCGCCGCCAGATGCTCGACGAGATCCTCTCGCGCTGCACGCAGGCGAACCGGCGGCTGGACGCCGAGTCGGAGGCGTTCGACCGGCTGCGGGCGATGGAGGCCAACGCGCCCCGGGTCCTGGAGCGCGCCGAGGCCGCCGCGATGGCGCTGCCGGAGCGGATCACCGCCGCCGAGGCCACGCTCACCGCCCTCGCCGAGCGGTACGCGGCCACCGCGGTGGAGCCGGTGGCCGGCCACCCGGCCGAGGCCACCGACCGGCTGGCCTTCGCCCGCGCCAGCCTGGAGCGGGCCCGGGCCGCCATCGACAGGGACCGGGGCCGTACGGCCGTCCTCGTCCGCGCCGCCGAGGGCGCCCTGGACCAGGCCGCGGCCCTCACCGCCGCCGTGACCCGGAGGGAGCAGGAGCTGCGCACCGCCGAGGCCGCGCTGCGCGACGCGCTGGACGGGGCCGAGGCGGACCTCGCCGAGGCCCGCGCGCTCCTCGCCGAGGCCGCCGCCCCGGGCACCCCCGGCGCCCCTCCCCCGGACCTACGGGATCGCGCGGCGGACGCGGAAGGCGTGCTCGCCGCCGTCCGGAAAGACGCCGCCGACGCCCGGCCGGACCCGTTCGCGGCGCTGCGCCGCCTGGACCCGGCGGCCGACGCCCTGGCCGCGGCGCTGCCCGGCACGGGCGGGAGCGGGTCCGAGGCGCGGGCGCTGGAGGCGCTCGGCATGGCGCTGCTGGTGGCGCGCGGCGAGGTCGCCGCCGCGCGGGACGAGGTGACCGCCCACCGCGGCGCGGTCGGCGCCGAGGCCCGCACCCGCCTCGCCGAGGCCGAGCGCCAGCTCCGGCTGGCCGAGGCGGGTGCCGGGGCGCCCCGGGAGGCGCTGCCGGACGCCCGCGAGGCGGACCGGCTGGCCCGGGAGGCCAGGTTGTACGCCGGACGGGACGTGAGCCGCTCCAGCGGCCGCCTGAGGGCCGTGGACGGGGACGCCGAGGGTCTGGCCGGGGCGGTCCTCGGCGGGATCCTCCTGGGCGACCTGACGGGCGGCGGCGAGGCCGGCTCCTACGGCTACGGCGGCTACGGCGGCGGCCTGGGCGGCGGCAGCCTCGGCGGCGGCCCCGCCACCTTCGGCGGCACCCGCACCCGCACCCGCCTGGGCAGCACCCCCTCCTGACCCCACCCCCGCGGGTCCCCGCGCAGCAACTCACCGGCCTCGGCGGGCCCGCCGCGCCCGCCCGGGCCCCACCCGTTTCCGGCCCTCGCCGCCGAAACTCCCCGTGCGACGCCCCCACCGCCGTCGGCGGATCCACCCCCTGCCGGCAGCACCGTCTCCCCACCGCCCGCTGCCGCGGGGCCCCACGTGCAAGCCGCCGCCGGCTCCGGGCCGCACCCGGTTCTGGCCCAGCGGCAGCGGGGACTCGGTCATGAAATGGCCAAACGGGGGCATACGAGGGGCAGAGGGGGCTCACCAGGTACTGGACCGGGGAGACCGCATGACGAAGCAGACGATCGGCGGGCGGGTGGCGCGGCTGGCGCGGGCGGACATCGACGCGCTCCTGGGCCAGGCGGCGGACCCGCAGAAGACGGCGGACCGGCTCGTACGGGACTACCGGGCGACCATCGGCGAGGCGGAGGACACGGTCGGGACGACCGTCGGGCAGCTGCGGATGCTGGAGCACGACCGCGCCGAGGACGTGGCCGCGGCCGCCGAGTGGGGCGGAAAGGCGGCGGCCGCCAGCCGCAAGGGGGACGAGCTGCGGCGGGCGGGCAGCACCGTGGAGGCCGACCGGTTCGACCTGCTCGCGAAGGTCGCCCTCGGACGGCAGCTCAGGTCGGAGCAGGAGGCGCGCCGCGCCGAGCCGGTGATCGCCGCCCAGGCCGAGGTGGCGGACGACCTGCGCGACGGGCTGACCGCGATGAAGGCCCGGCTGCGCGAACTCCAGAACCGCCGCGACGAGTTGATGACCCGTTCGCGGACGGCACCCCCGCGCCGCCCGGTGCTGGACGGTGTCGAGAGCGTCGATGTGCTCGATCCCACCGGCGACCTCGGCCGCTTCGAGCAGAAGGTGCGCCGTGAGGAGGCCCGCGCGGAGGGCCGCGAGGAACTCGCCGCGTCCACGCTGGACGGGCAGTTCGAGGCGATGGACGACACCGGCGCCACCGGCGACACCGCCGAGGTCGAGGCCCGGCTGGCCCGGCTCAAGGAGTCCGCCGCCGCCTAGCCGAACCCTCCCACGGCGAAGGCCGGGTGACCGCGCAGGAAGCACAACCGGGCGGCCGCACAACCCTCGTGCCGACCCGTCAGAACCCGCGTCTCAGAACATGCTGAGCAGGTCGTCCACGGACGGCCCCGCCGAACTCGGCCCCGACGCGCCGCCGCGCAGGGCGAGTTCGAACCACACGGTCTTGCCGCGGTGCGTGCGCCTGCTCCCCCAGCTCTGGCTGAGCATCGCCACGAGCTGCAGCCCGCGACCGCCCTCGTCGGTGTCCCGGGCCCGCCGCCTGCGCGGTTGCAGCAGCGCGCTGTCCCAGACCTCGCACACCAGCGTGTGGTCCAGCAGCAGCCGCAGCCGGATGTCGCCGTAGCCGTGCCGCAGCGCGTTGGTGACCAGCTCGCTGACGAGCAGTTCGGTGGTGTCCACCAGATCCTCGAGCCCCCACGACAGCAGCTGGTCGCGGGCCAGTTCGCGGGCCCGGGCCACCGAGGTGGGCTGCGGCTCCAGCGTCCAGTCGCCGATCTGCTCGGGCGGCAGTCCCGCCACCCGGGCCATCAGCAGCGCGATGTCGTCCTCGCCGTGCGCGGTGTCGAGGGTCGCCAGCACGTGGTCGCAGACGTCCTCCAGCGGCCGGGCGGGCCCGGCCAGGGAGGCCCGGAAGGCGTCCAGCCCCTCGTCCAGGGGGTGGTTGCGGCTCTCCACCAGGCCGTCGGTGAACAGCGCGAGCAGGGCCCCGTCGGCGAGTTGGACCTCGGTCTCCTCGAACGGCTCCCCGCCCACGCCGAGCGGCACACCCATGGGCACTTCGAGCAGCAGCGGCGTCTCACCGGGCTCCACCAGCACCGGCGGCAGGTGCCCCGCGTTGGCGATGACGCACCGCCGGGTCACCGCGTCGTAGACGACGTAGATGCAGGTGGCGAGGTACACCTCGGACAGGTCGGCGTCCGCGGGGTCCTTGGAGCGGCGGGCGCGGCCCGCCGAGGGGGCGCCCAGCCCGCTGGCGACCTCGTCCAACGCCCCCAGCACCTCGGCGGGTTCGAGGTCGAGCATGGCCAGGGTCCGTACGGCGGTGCGCAGTTCGCCCATCGCGACGGCGGCGCGCAGGCCGCGGCCCATCACGTCACCGACCACCAACGCGGTGCGGTGCCCGGGCAGTTCGATGACGTCGAACCAGTCGCCGCCGACCTCGGTCTCCATGGATCCGGGCAGGTAGCGGCAGGCGATGTCGAGCCCGGCGGCCTCCGGGTCGTCCGGCGGCAGCAGGCTGCGCTGGAGGATCAGCGCGCGCTCGTGCTCGCGCCGGTAGAGGCGGGCGTTGTCGATGAAGATGGCCGCGCGGGCGGCGAGTTCCTCGCCCAGCATCCGGTCCCGCTCGGTGAAGGGCTCGCTGCCCTTGGCCCGGGAGAACTGCACCAGGCCGAGCACGGTGTCGCGGGCGACCATCGGCACCACGAGTGTGGACTGCACCAGCGGGGTGCCGCTCAGGTCGTGGCCGCCGTCGTTGTCGAGGACCTGCGGCTGGGCGGTGCGCAGCGCGCGGGCGCTGGCGGAGTTGAACCGGTAGCGGTGCACGGAGCCGACCGAGACCGGCCCGGCGGCGCCCACGTCGTCCCCGGCCATCACCACGGGCGCGTCGGACACCGCGCTGGCGAAGGCGACCCGGCGCACCGCGCCGCTGCCGTCGGTGGTGCGGGCGAGGTCCTCCTCGCCGGACAGCAGCGCCTGGTAGAGGTCCACGGAGGCCAGGTCGCAGAAGTGCGGCACGGCCACGTCGAGCAGTTCGCGGGCGGTGGTCTCCAGGTCCAGCGAGGTGCCGATGCGCGAGCCGGCCTCGTTGAGCAGCGCGAGGTTGCGGCGGGCGTGCGCGGCCTCCCGTTCGGCGCGCTGCCGCCCGGTGACGTCCATCGCCAGTCCGGCCACCCCGATGGGGCGGCCGGAGCTGCTGTGCAGCCGGTACAGGGAGATCGACCAGCGGCGCCGGACCGGGTCGCCGGGCACGGTGCCGACCAGCGGCATGTCGAGCACCGCGTCGCCGGTCTCCAGCACTTGGCGCAGCGCGGCCGACAGCCGGTCGGCCTCCACCCGGGACAGGAAGTCGTGCGGGCCGCGGCCGCGGTGGGCGTCGGCGGGGCGGCCGAAGACGGTGGCGAAGCGCTCGTTGACCCGCACCAGCCGCAGGTGGCTGTCGAAGAGCACGAAGCCCATCGGGGACTGCCCGAACACCGCCTGGGACGCGGCCAGGTCGGTCTCGATCTGACGCAGCGTCGCCACGTCGACCGCGATGCACAGCGCGCCCTGGTCGGAGGGCATCACGTAGACCTCGGCCAGGCCCTCCCCGCCGGCGGAGTCCTTGTACGGGACCAGGCCGGTCCACTCCCGGCCGCCGAGGATCTCCGAGAGCCGCTCGTGGCCGCGGCCCTGGACCTGGGGCGGGGCGAAGGCCGCGATCGGGTCCTGGCCGAGCGCCTCCTCGGCGCTGTACCCGAAGAACTCGGCGGCCCGCAGGCTCCACTGGTCGATCCGGCCATACCGGTCAAGGGAGAACGAAGCGACACGTATGTAGTCGTACAAGGACCCGGGCGGACTCGACTGCCAGACACCGGCCTTCGCCGTGCCCGTGTCGTCTCCGGCCGGAACTGCCCCTGCTGGCATGTCGCTCACTCGCCCGACCCCTCCAGCTCAGCACACATGGACCGGTTGGAGCCGAGTATTCAGCATGGCGACCGTCCAGCACACGGTCTTGTCGATCACAGCATCATCTCGGCTCGTGGGACGTGGGGGACGTCCCTTGAGCACCACGGTCGCACCCTTCGCTCTCGCCCCTTCGGCATACCCGGCCCTGGAGGTCCGAACCATCCCGGGCACCGGGCCGGGGACGTGTTCAGCGTCACGCCGGCGCCCGTTCGCACTCCCGCGGTACCGCGCCTCGATCACAAGGACCTATCGCGTACCGACGCGGGCCGCCGGGGCCGTGCGCGGATCGCAATGGTTTCGTGACCCTGGACCGGCGTCGCGGCCGGGCTCAGCCCACCGCCGGCGGCCCGCCCGGCTTCCCCTCGCCCCGGCCCAGCCGGGCCACCAGCAGCGCCACGTCGTCGGGTTCGCGGTCCGGGTCCAGGCCGGCCAGCAGTTCGTCGCAGGCGCCTTCGAGGGAGTCCAGGCGGTGGCAGAGCGTGGCGCGCATCCGCTCGATGCCGGCGTCGATGTCCTTGCCGCGCGCCTCGACCAGCCCGTCGGTGTAGAGCACCAGCACCGCGCCGTCGGGCACGTCGAGCTCGGTGGTCTCGAACGGCACCCCGCCCACGCCGAGCGGCACCCCGGCGGGCAGGTCCAGCAGCCGCGCCGCGCACCGGCCGAAGGGGCCGTCCTCCTCGACCAGCACCGGCGGCAGGTGGCCGGCCCGGGCGATCGCGCAGCGCCGGGTGGCGGGGTCGTAGACGGCGTAGACCGCGGTGGCCAGCCAGCCCTCGGCCTGGCCGGGGGTCAGGTCGTCGCCCAACTTGTCCACCCGGCGCAGCAGTTCGTCCGGCGACAGGTCGAGCCCGGCGAGCGCGCGCACGGCCGTCCGCAGCCGTCCCATGGTCGCGGCGGCGGCCGGGCCGTGGCCCGCCACGTCGCCGACGACCAGGGCGATCCGCCCGTCGGCCAGCGGCACGACGTCGAACCAGTCGCCGCCCACCTCGGCGCCGCGGCCGGCCGGCACGTAGCGGAAGGCCACCGACACCCCGGGCGGCTGGGCCACCCCGCGCGGCAGCAGGCTGCGCTGGAGCATCAGGGCACCCTCGCGCTCGCGGGCGTACAGCCGCGCGTTGTCCAGCGCGGCGCCCGCGCGGTCGGCCAGCTCCGAGGCCAGCGCGAGGTCGTCGGAGTCGAAGGGCTCGCGCCCCGCGCTCCGGGACAGCACCAGCGGACCCATCACACGCCCGCGGGCCCGCAGCGGCACCACCAGCATCGAGGCGATGCCGAGGTCGCGCGCGAGGGCCGTCCACGCCTCGTCGGCGTAGGCGGCGAGGATCTCCGGCGGGGTGCCGAGCACCGCGGGCTCGCCGGTGAGCATCACCCGGTCCAGGGCGGACCCGGCCGCGAGGGCGACCGGCTCGCCGCGCCGCGGCATCCGCACGGCGCCCCGGGGCCGGCCGGACACACCGACGCCGTACCGCCGCATCGGGGCGCCCCCGCGGCCCGCGGACAGGTCGGCGCCCTCGGCCGCGTCGGCCCGCAGGATCACGTCGGAGTGCTCGCAGAAGGCCGGCACCAGCGCCTCGGCGAAGGCCTCCGCCACCCGCCGCGCGTCGAGCTCCCCGGCGATCCGCGCGCCCACGTCGTCGAGCAGCGCGAGCCGACAGCGGGCCCGTTCGGCCTTCTTCGCGGCCAGCACGCGCTCGGTGACGTCCAGGATGCTGACGCTGATGCCCAGCACCTCACCGGACCGGTCGACCAGCCGGTGGTACGACACCGAGCGGTGGCTGCGGCCGTCGGGGGTGACCGCGACCAGGTCGATGACCGGGCGCCCGGTGGTCAGGACCTCGCGCTGGAGCCGGCCGACCACGGTGGCGAGCCGGGGGTCGAGGACCTCGGCGACGGTACGGCCGAGGTGGTCGGCGACGGGCAGCCCGTTCATGTCGGCGAGCGCCCGGTTGATCCGGACGTAGCGCAGCTCGCGGTCGAAGACGGCCAGGCCGATCGGGGAGGAGGCGAAGAGCGCGTCCAGGGCGGCGAGGTCCTGCTCCAGGGGGCGCATCCGGCTGCGCTCGACCAGGGAGGCCAGGACGAAGGGGCGGCCCTCTCCGTCGACGAGCAGGCCGGCGTGGGCGTCCACCGGCACGGTGTGGCCGTCGCGGTGCCGCAGCGACAGCACGCCGTCCCAGCGGCCCTGCCGCAGCAGGTCGCCCATGATCCGCTCGGCCCGGCCGGGGCTGAACAGTCCGCCCACCCGGCGGCCGACGATGCTCTCACCCGACCAACCGAGCACCTCCTCGGCCAGCGGGCTCCACAGCAGCACCCGGCCGTGGGTGTCGAGCATGACGACGGCGACCCGAAGGCTGTCCAGCAGTGTTCCCTTGGGCGACTCGTCCGTGAGGGCGCCGTCGGGGTGCTGCGGTGGAGTCCGCCGGGGCGCCAGGGCGCCGTCCGGGTCCCGCGCACCGGAGGCGGACGTGCCGCGCGGGTCGTTAGGTTCGTGCGCGCGAGGGGCGCCGTCGTTCATGGCCTGCACCCCCGACCGGGTCGGGCCGGGCACGGGGAGCCCGGCGTCCAAGAGAGGCTTCTTCCCTCGTACCCGATAATCACCGGTTTGTGCCAGCTTTTCTCGCGCCGGACCGGTCCGGACCCCGCGGAGCGCGGCGCCCCCGGTCAGACCCCGGTCAGGACCCCGCGGACCGCACCGGGACCCGCTCGACCACGTACATCCGTTCCCTGGCCGGGTCGTCGAGGGGGGATCCCAGGCTGCCGGCCATCTCCTCGGCCTCCGCCCGGGTCGCGAACCGGGCCACCCGGTAGCTGCCGCCACCCTCGTCCTGACGTATCAGGACCCATACGAGCTCGGACGTCACTGCCCGTCCCCCTTCTCCCCGTGTGCCCGGGCCGCCGCGGCACCGCCCGCCGCGCGCTCCAGCGCGCCCAGGTGGGCCACGTTCCCCCGGTCGTCCTCGTCCTGGCTCGGCTCCCCCGCGAACCAGGCGTCGAGGATCTCCTCGAGCACCGGCCCGGACAGGGTGCGCAGGCTCAGGGCGAGCGCGTTCGCGTCGTTCCAGCGGCGCGCGCCCTGGGCGGTGTACGCGTCCGCGCACAGCGCGGCCCGCACGCCGGCCACCTTGTTGGCGGCGATGGCCGCGCCCGTGCCCGTCCAGCAGCAGACCACCGCCTGGTCGGCCGCGCCCTCGGCCACCGAGCGCGCAGCCTCGGACGCGCTCCACGCCCAGTCCTGCCGGTCCCCCGGGCTCAGCGCCCCGAAGGACAGCACGGCATGGCCACGACGACGGAGGTCGTCGACGAACCGGCGGGCCACCGGCTCATCCACGTCCGAGGAAACGGCGATGCGCATATGCCCGACCCTACGCCCGAGGTTCACCGCACGGGTACGCAATACCACGAAGAGGTACCGATCCGGCCAGGTGTTCGACCAGAACTCGCCAGGGCGCGCGGGGGACGGCGCCCCTCCGGACGAGGCGCGTCACCGCGCTCCGGGGGCTCCGGCGCCCGCCGCGCGGACCGGCGAATTCCGGACAGCCCCCGGCGGGCGCGGGGTCAGCGCACCGGCATGTGGTAGACCGCGCGGTAGCGGTCCGCCGGGATCACCACGTCGGCGGTCTCCACCGGCCGCCCCGAGGCGTAGTAGGTGCGCCGGATCTCGATGACGATGTGCCCGGGCACCCCGCCCAGCGCCGCCGTCTCCTCCGCCAGCCCCGGCCGCGCGCCGACCTCCTCGGCCATGTAGTCCACCAGCACGTCGATCGCCGTCATCCGGGGCACCACGCCCTGCCCGCCGACCGGGCCCTCCTCCGGCAGCAGCACCGGGGTGCGGGCGGTCAGTGCCAGCGGCTCCCACGAGGTGGACAGCATCGTGGGCTCGCCCTCGGTGCGGAAGAGGTAGTGGGTGCGCATCACCCGGTCGCCGGCCCCGATGCCGAGCCGCTCGGCGATCTCCGGCGTCGCCTCCTCCTGCACGCTCAGCGACTCCCAGGTGCCCTTGCTGGCCTCGTCGGCCTGCTCCTGGCGGAACGGGGTGGGCGCGCCGGTGGGCTTGAAGCCGCTGCGCACGATCAACCGCCGCTTGGGCCGCTCGCGGACGTACGTGCCGGAGCCCGAGCGGCCCTCCACGTAGCCCTCCGCCATCAGAACCTTGCGCGCCTCCAGGGCGACGGTGTCCGAGACGCCGTAGTCGCTGCGGATCCGGGCCTGCGAGGGGAGCCGGGCATGCGGCGGCAGGGTGCCGTCGAGGATCTTCCGCCGCAGGTCCTCGGCGACGCGAAGGTAGGCCGGTTGGTCACCGAACGCCACGTGCCCCTCCCAGGAGTTGACTGTGTGCAACAGCTTGGCAACCCTGGGTGCGCGACCGCAAGCCCTCGCCCGAACGTCACGCGGTGTGCCCGTCCTCAGACCCCGATTCCCCCGCTGCCGTCCGATCCCCCGTCCGAGCCATCGTCGGACCCTCCGTCCGAACCGCCGTCCGAACCGCCGGGCGCGTCGAAGGAGTGCTTCACCGAGCCGGTCACCTTGCCGTCGCGGCTGCCGAAGAAGCAGGTGACCTCGCGGTCGCCGCGGTCCCACACCTCGTGGGAGGGCATGTAGTAGAAGAGGCTCATGCCGTCCGGCAGCGGGATCCCGTTGAGGTACCGCAGGCCCGCGGAGGCGCAGTGCGAACCGGCCTGCCGCGACACCTCGTCCGTGCCGGGGTAGGGCTCGTCGCCGCCCGGGTCGAGGGAGTAGGTGTCGAACGCCTCGGCGTCGTGCTCCTTCGCGCAGGGCACCACGTCCACGGTGGTGGCCCGGTAGCCGCGGTTCGTGCCGTAGTCGCGCAGCGAACTGCCGACCGTGTTGAAGCACTGGCCGGTGTGGATGTCCTCCACCTTCGTGTTGCCCTCGTCGAACACGCCGAGCACCGCGAGGGTGATCATCAGCGCGGTGAACAGGGTGCCCAGACCGCTGAGCGTCACCCCGGCGATGGCCAGCCCCCGGCCGCGCTGGCCGCGCCGCTTGATCTGCCGCAGCCCGGCGATGCCCAGGATCGCTCCGAGCAGCGGGATGCAGCTGAAGGACGTGATCAGGGAGGCGATGGCCAGCCCGTTGGTGGTCCGGTCGACCGCGTACCAGCCCTGCGGAGGCATCGGGTAGCCGTACGGGCCCGGTGTCCCGTACGGATTCCCGGCCTGCTGGTACGGGTTCGGCCCGTAGCCCGGCTGCCCACCGTAGGGCGGCTGCCCGCCGTGGCCCGGCTGCTCCCCGTACCCGGGCTGCCCGCTGTACGGCGGCGGGGGCGCGGTGTACGGCGGACCGGGTTCGTACGTCGGGGAGGGGGCCTGCGGGGGCGGCGGCGGGCCGCCCGGACGACCGGACGCGTAGGGGGGCGGTGCGTCGTCCAGCGACGGCGGAGGGGGCGGGCCGCCCGGACGACCGGACGCGTAGGGCGGCGGCACGTCCTCGGGCGGTGGCGGCGGAGGTATGTCCACCCCGGGAGTGTACGGTCACCCGCCGACGGGGGAGCCTGGCCAGTCCCCTCCGAGGGCGCGGTGGCCACAGCGGCGGCGCGGGCCGAGTCCGCACGGGACGGCGTCAGACAGTCGTGGGAAGGCCGGCCGCCGGCCAACGAGGACCGATGAGGGGGTCGTTGGCCCATACGTACTGGCCGCCGGGGGTCACGGTCATGCCGTAGTCGTAGACGTCCGGGGAGCCCGCCGCCTCCCACACGTCCCAGGCGCGCTCCATCTCGTCGGCCAGACGGCGCGGGCCGCCCTGGTGGGCGACAGTGCGTCCCTTGCCGAGGGCGGACAGCACCGCCCAGGAGGAGGCGTTGTCGTGGAGCCACGCGTTCGTGCCGTCGGCGTCGGCCGCCGCGAGCACGATGACGTCGGGGAGCGCGACGCGCAGGGCGAAGAGCAAGTGGGAGTCCTCCCGGAGCGGGGCAAGGTCGCGGAGCACGGGGCGTTCGTTCTGCACGGGGTTGCCCCCGCGAATCGACCGGAAGCCGCGGTGGGCGGTCGTCGTGCCGCGGGCGGGCATGAACTGCGCGAGGCCCTGGAACCAGCCGGAGACGCTCCGACCGTCCTCGGCGACAGTGAGGGCGACGTGCCCCAACCGTCCCCACGGAGTGACGATCCGACCGCCGGGCCGGGTCTGCGCCACCCAGGCCCAGGGGACCTCCTCCACGGCGTAGGTCGCGATCACCCGGTCGTAGGGCGCGCCGTCGGCCCACCCCTTCGCACCGTCGCCCAAGTGGGCCCGCACCGGAATGCCGGCCGAGTCGAGCCGGGATCGGGCCTGCTCGGCCAGTACGGCGTCCACCTCGACGCTGGACACCCGGCCGGGGCCGACGCGTTGGGCCAGAAGCGCGGTGTTCCATCCCGTGCCCGTGCCCAACTCCAGTACCTGGTGACCTGGTTCGAGCAGCAACGAGTCGAGCATGTCCACCACGACGCCCTGGCACGAAAGGCTGGAAGTCGGCAGGCCGTCGATCACCTGGATGATGGCGGCATCGTCGGGTCCGCCGTACACCTCCGCCGCCCAGCGATCGGCGTCCGCGTCACGGTCGAGGGGGACGTAGGTATGGCCGTCCCAGTGCCAGAGCCGGGCAGGGGCGAACGCGTGCCGCGGCACCGACTCGACCGCCGACCTGATCCACGCCGAACGGAACGGCCACGATCCCCGCTCCTCCATGGCCGACGCCAGGCGCTCGCGGTACTCGCCGAAGTCGGCCACGGCATCACCTACTTCTTGTGCTTGCCGTCCGACGGCGGTGGCGGCGGGACCTGACCGTCGGCATTGCCCGGTGGCGGCTCGCCCCGACCTGGATCCGGTGGTGGTTTCTCGTGTTCGCCCATAGTGCCCCTTTTATGGGTCGATGAGCTTCCAGTCTGACGTCGACCGCCAACGCAGGGAAGGCACCTTTCTCTGCACGCGTGACTTTCGGTCAGCCCCGATGTCAGCCCTGGGCGGGGTGGGTCGCGACGAGGACGCCGACCTTGTCGATGCGGTGCTCGGGGTTGCCGCGGTCGTCGCGCCAGAAGTTGCCGGCGGCGTTGTCCTCCGGGGTGGCGCAGGTGGAGAGGGTGATCATCGCTCGGGTGGGGCGTTCGCCGGGGTGGCCCGGGACCGCGGCGCGCTGCTCGGCCAGGGAGCGGGCGGACCGGAAGGACGTCTCCCGGGTCTCCGTGATCTTGTACTCGTACACCTTGCCGCCCGCCGTCACCTGGACCAGCTCGCCCGGCTTCAGGGAGGGCAGGTCCTGGAGCGGGCCGCCGGCCGACGTGCGGTGGGCGGTGATCAGGTAGTTCCCGACCTGGCCCGGCCCCACGCCGCCGTGCGGGCCGTACGGGCTCGCGGCCTCACCGCGGTCCTGGATCCTCGTCCCCGGCCAGTCGTCCGTCGTGCCCTGGTACGGCACCACCCGCAACGCCTTCACCCCGATCTCCGGGATGCTCAGGCTCGCGGTCTGCGTCCGCGGGTCGGCGGCCTTCGGGCTCGCCGCGGCGGCACTGGTGCCCGGTGTGGCGCCCGCCTGCGCGGCGGACGCGGTCGCGGTGACGGGGCTCGGCTTCGCGGCCGTGGCGCTCGCACTGTTCGTGCTCGCGGCCGAACAGCCCGTGAACGCGACGACGAACGCGCAGGCCAGTGCGGGGACGGCGGCTTTCGTTCGGTGCATGCGCTTTCCCGGATCGACGACGACTTCACCCGTTCGGGTGTTTCCCCACCAATGTCCGTGTTCCCCACCCTCCCGTCAAACGGCCGCCCGACCCCTCCGGAGGGTCCTCCCCGGGGCCGACCCGTGCGGTTGCGGGCCCTCGCGGGGGGATTTTGACTGGCTGCTGATGCGATTCGGGCGGTGAGAGGAATGGCGCCATGATGTCGGTACGCGGTCTCTTCACGTCGATCCTGGACAACGACGACTCCTACCGCCTGTTCTGCTCGATCGCGGCCAGCGGCGAGGCCCAGGGCGGCTGGGAGAACGCGAGGATCTCCGCGCTGGTGCCCGCGTCCCAGCGGCACCTCGCCCCGAAGATCGCGCGGCACGGCGCGGACGAGGACAAGCACGGCCGGATCTTCACCGCCCTCCTGCGCAAGCGTGGCCTGGAGCCGGTGCCGGTCCCGCCCCGCACGGACTACACGATGCTGCTGGAGAAGGCGGGCATCGGCCTGGCCCACAGCCGGCTGCGGGAGGACCAGCCGCTGGCGGAGCAGGACATCGTCACCTACCTGGCCCACAGCCGGGTCACCGAGCAGCGGGCGTCGGAACAGATGGCCCTGCTGCTGCGGCACTTCTCGGACCACCCGGAGATCGGCCGCGCCGTCCGCGCCATCTCCCACGACGAGGACAACCACCTCGCGTACTGCCACGAGGAGCTGCTGCGCCTGGCCGCGGCCGGCCACGGCCCCTTCATCCAGCGCGAACTGCACCAGTGCGCCCTCGCCGAGATCCGCGTCCACCGCGACGTGAGCCTGGCCGTCATGGCCGAGATGGGCCGCATCCTCGGCTGGTCCCCCGCGAAGGCGGCCGCCCTGCGCCTCGGCATCCACCTCACCTACGCCTACGAGCGCGTCGTCGGCCGGCGCCGCATGGTCACCCTCACCATGCCCGAGCGCCGCAACGCCCTCGGCGGCCCCGCCGAGGACGACCCGGCCCTCGCCCCCGCCACCCCCTGAGCGCGGGCCTCCCGGCGACGGTCAAACGGTCGGGAACCCAACCGTTTTCAGGCCGGCTATGAACGCGCGTCGCGACGGGCAGGTGACGGCCCGCCGCGCGGCGGGCCAGGGCGCGGAGGTTCGTGAAGTAGGCGGCGCAGTATGCCTCGTGGAGCAGGGGCAGGACCTTGTCGAGGTCGGCGAGGCAGGCCCAGAGGCGGGCGACGCCGTCGGCGTCGAGCCCGTCGTCCAGTTCGCGCCGGACGAGGCCGGCGACGTCGGCGTCCAGGAGGACCAGCTCCACGCCCCCGACGTCCACACCGCGGAAACTCGGCGGGAAGGGCGTGTGCAAGTGGGCGTGCCACTGCTCGGCGAGCGGGTCGCGGGCGCCGCCGAGGTCAGCCGGTACGGGGCGGCACAGCAGGTGCGCGACGGCGTCGAAGACGGCCCGCAGCAGGGCGGCGGCCCTGACCGGGCCAAGGGCGGCGCTCGTGACGGCGCCGTGGGCGAGACGCTCGCGCAGCCGCCGGCAGCGGTCGAGTTCGGCGGCGAGCGCCGGCGGGATGAGATCGGCGCCGACGGCCAGACTGATCAGGTCGTCCCACGGCCGGTCGACGTCGATGCGTTCGGCGAGCACGCGCTCCAGGGCGCCCGGGGAGTGCGCGACGGCGACGGTGGCGAACTCGTACCGGAAGTAGGAGTGCCGGATGAGTTCGCGCGAGGTCTCCAGCGCGCTCAGGACCTCCATGGGCGCGTCGCCTGGCAGCACCAGGTCCGCGACCAGGACCTGCCTGCCCGCGTAGTCGGAGGCGAGGTCACGACAGCGCGGGTCGGGTTCCGGCAGCGGGCCGGGCGGCGGCGGGGTGGGCACCGGGGCAGTCTCGTGGCCAACGGACGCCCGTGCCAAGGGATGTGGGCGGCGTGCCGGACCCCCCTCCCCGGCCGGCTCGCGCCACCCCGTCGCTCTCCGCACCCTCCGTAACGGCCCAGCTACGCGCATAGATACACACCGGACCCACAGGTTTCGAGGCGGGAAAAAGCGGCCCCCCGGGGTGACGTCCGCGCAGCTCAGACGGGGTTCGAAAGGACTAGACCAACGACGTTCAACCCGGGCCTTCCGTTCCAACTCGCGTGCCGCGTATCGTCGTTCCGCTACATGTCATGGACACGGCTATCACGATTTCTACGGAGCACGGGAAGAAGAGGCCCACCATGGACGAAGCACCCCGCAACCACCCGATCCGGCGGCGCACGCTGCTCGCCGCCGCGGGCGCGGCCGTGGCGACGGCCTCCGGCGCCGCGCGCGCCGCGGCCGAGCCGCGCGCGGTCCGGCCGGCGCTGTCCAACCAGCAGCTCGCCGGCCAGCGGGTGATCTACTCGTACCCGGGCCTGACGCCCCCGTCGAGCCTGCTGTCGACGATCGCGGCGGGCAACTGCGCCGGCGTCATCTTCTTCGGCGAGAACATCTCCAGCACCTCCCAGATCGCCTCGGTCATCGACGACCTGCGCAGCGCCCAGATGTCCAGCCCGGTCGCGGCGCCGCTGCTGCTGATGACGGACCAGGAGGGGGGCGAGGTGCGGCGGCTGCCGGGCGGGCCGACCAGTTCGGAGAAGACGATCGGCTCGTCCTCCAACCCGAGCAGCGCCGCCGCCTCGGCCGGCACGACGGCCGGGCAGGTGCTCCAGGGCGTGGGGATGAACGTCAACCTCGCCCCGGTGCTGGACGTGTACTACACGGCGGGCAACTTCATCGACCAGTACCAGCGGTCGTACAGCAACAACCAGAACACCGTCTCCACCTGCGGCGCCAGCTTCATCCAGGCCCAGCAGGCGGTGGACGTGGCCGCCACCGCCAAGCACTTCCCCGGGCTCGGCGCGGCGACCAAGACCCAGAACACCGACACCGGCCCGGTCACCCTCACCCAGAGCCTGACCCAGCTGCGGAACGTCGACGAGTACCCGTACCAGGCGGCGATCTCCTCGGGCGTGAAGCTGATCATGCTCTCATGGGCGATCTACACCGCGCTGGACTCGGCCAACCCGGCCGGCTTCTCCTCCACGATCATCCAGAGCGAGCTGCGCTCGCGGCTCGGGTTCACCGGCGTCACCTGCACCGACGCGCTGGAGGCGGGCGCCATCAGCTCCTCGCTCACCACCGCCCAGCGCGCGGTGAAGGCGGCCACCGCCGGCATGGACCTGATCCTGTGCTCGGCCCGCAGCACCTCCCAGGGCGACCAGGCGGTGTCGGCCCTGTCCGCCGCCTACGCCGCGGGCACGCTCCCCTCGACCGACTTCAACGCGGCCGTCAACCGCGTCACCGCCCTGCGCAACGCGCTGGCCTGAGTCCCCCGTCAAGGGGTGTTCCCCCGTCCCGGTCGGGCGGCCTCGGCCGTTCGCCCGGGACGGACCCGTGCACCCGGTGGCCCCGTATCAACGTGAAATCAGTCCGTGCCGCCCCGCGCGCCCGGCACGGGCACGAGTGTGAAGTCGTCCAGGCCGTGCACGGTCACCCGCCCGTCGGGGCCGGCGGCGACCTCGAACGTCCGCTCGCCCAGCCGCAGTCCGGCCACCCGCAGGCCCTCGTGGCCGGGGGCGATCCGCTCGGCGTGCCGCAGCCGCTTGCCGGGCACGTCCGCCTCCAGGCCGAACAGCGCCTGAAGGACGAGGAAGGACGCGGCCGCCGCCCACGCCTGCGGGCGGCACGACGCGGGGTAGGGCGCGGGCCGGGGCTGATCGGTGCGCGCGTATCCGCCGTACAGCTCGGGCAGGCGGTAGTCGAACTGCTCGGCCGCCCGGACCAGTCCGTCCGCCAGCGCGGCGGCCTGCGCGGCGAACCCCTCGCGGGCCAGCCCGTGGACGGCGATCGCCGTGTCGTGCGGCCACACCGAACCCGTGTGGTAGCCGAGCGCGTTGAAGCCGGCCGACTCCGCGTCGAGGGTGCGCAGCCCGAAGCCGGAGTCCATCGCGGAGGGCACCGCGTGCCCGCCGTCGGCCCCGGATGCGCTCCCCGCCGGGGTGAGCCGCTCGGCGACCCGCGCCGCCTCCTGCGGGTCGAGCAGGCCGGTGCCGAGCAGGTGGCCCATGTTGGACGCGAGCGAGTCCACCCGCTGCTTGCCGCCGTCGAGCGCGACGGCCGGATACGGCCCGGCCTCGTCCGCGGTCCAGAATCCGGCCCGGAACCGGTGGCGCAACTCCCGTGCCCAGTCGCGCCACCGCTCGGCGCCGGGCCGGCCGAACGCGTCGAGCAGGTCGGCCGCCTTGACCGCCGCCTCGTACGCGTACGCCTGCACCTCGCTGAGCGCGATGGGCGCGGTGGCCGAGCGGCCGTCGCGGAAGCGGATGCCGTCCGAGGAGTCCTTCCAGCCCTGGTTGGACAGGCCGTGCCCGGAACTGTCCGCGTACTCCAGGAAGCCGTCGCCGTCGGCGTCGGCGTGCCGCTCCAGCCAGGTCAGCGCGGCCTCGGCGTGCGGCAGCAGGTCCGCCACCTCCTCGTCGGGCATGCCCCAGCGCCAGGCGTCGTGCAGCAGGATCAACCACAGCGGGGTGGCGTCCGCCGTGCCGTAGTACGACGGCGGCAGGCGCAGGCCGCCGGCCGGCTCGTCCCGGCGCACCTCGTGCAGGATCTTGCCGGGCTGCTCCTCGGTCGCCGGCACGTGGGCCGTCCCCTGCCGCCGGGCCAGCGTGCGCAGGGTGCCGGCGGCCACGGCGGTGCCGAGCGGCAGCAGCATGCGGGCGGCCCACAGCGAGTCGCGGCCGAACAGGGTCAGGTACCAGGGCGCGCCCGCGGCGAGGAACACGTCCTGCGGCCGCAGCGGGTCGGACAGCACCAGGCCGCGCAGGTCCCGGTCGGAGCCCGCGGCCCAGCGGGCGACGCGGTGGTCGGGGCCGGTGACCTCGGGCCGGCTCCAGTGCCGGGCGCCGGGGCGGGGGGCGGGGAAGAGGTCGCCGTCGCGGTGCCGGGCCTCGCAGCGCAGTTCGGCCCGCCACTCGGCGCCGGGTGGCAGTTCGATGTCGTACGTCAGGGCGGCGACGCCGTCCTCGCGCACCTCCTGCCGGTCCGGCGGCGGGGAGAGGGTCAGTTCGGCGAAGACGAGGCCGTCGCTCCAGCTCACTCCCTCGGGCCCGGCCGTGACGGGGACCCGGGGCCAGGACCGCCCGGACTTGACCTGGTCCATGGTCACGAGGTCGGCGGCCGCGCCCAGCGTGAGCCGCAGCCGCGCGGTGAGCCCGCCCGCGTTGCGCACGGTGCAGTGCTCCGTGAGCCGGCCCGGGGTGACGGTCCGGCGGCGTTCGAGGACCACGGCCGGGTCCGGGGTGATCTCGGCCACGCCGCGCAGCACCGTGCGGAAGACCTGTTCGCCGTCGGCGCCGGTGGCCGACCCGATGGGCGCCATCGGCACCCCGTCCACCACCGCGTCCAGGTACGACAGCACCCGGCGGTCGCCGTGGTAGAAGCCGTCCGCGCCGCCGCGCAGGGCGCCGTCCGGCCCCGAGACGCACAAGCTGGGCGCGGCCGACGACAGGCAGGCGTCGTGGAGGAAGGGCTGGAGTCGGGGGGCCGGATCCTGCCCGCCGAAATCGTCCTGAGCCTTGACAGTTGCTTCCACGCGGCCGATCCTCTCTGCCATTGAAGCCGTTTTTGGAGCGTTCCAAGAACTGTAGTCCGCTGGCCGGTCCAGCGACAGCCGCTTTTGGATCGCTCCAAGGAGGAGCCACCGGCCACACTATGGACGGAAACCCGCAGGACCCCCAGAATCCGGGACGTGCCGATGTCTGCAAGCCCTTCCGTGCCGCCGAAGGCGGGCCCGACGGTGACCCTGGAGATGGTCGCCGCCCGGGCGGGTGTGGCCCGGCAGACCGTCTCCAACGCCATCAACTCCCCCGAGTTGCTGCGCCCGCAGACGCTGGAACGGGTCCGGCGGGCGATCGACGAGCTCAACTACCGTCCGCACCGGGCCGCCCAGGCACTGCGCACCCGGGCCAGCCGGCTGATCGGCTACGGCATCCGGCCGAGCGGGGGCGTGGCCACGCCCGTGCTCGACGAGTTCCTGCACGCGATCTCGGACGCGGCCGACCAGGCCGGCTACCGGATCGTGCTGTTCTCCGCCCCGCGCGAGGAGGAGTTGGACCGCTACCAGCAACTCCTGGACGAGCAGGGCGCGGACGCCTTCGTGCTGAGCGACACCGACCGGGGCGACCGGCGGCAGGCCTGGCTGCACAAGAGGGGCGTGCCGTTCGTCGGGTTCGGACGGACCTGGACCGGCCGGGACGTCGGCGACTGGGTGGACATCGACGGGGCGGCCGGGACCGCGGCCGCCGTGCGCCACCTGGCCTCGCTCGGCCACCGCGACATCGGCTTCCTCGGCTGGCCCCGGGGTTCGGGCGCCGGTGACGACCGGGCCAAGGGCTGGCAGCAGGAGATGCGCGAACTGGGCCTGTCGGTCCGGGGCCGGCGCGCGGACAGCCCGACCGACCTGGTGCTGGCGGCCGACGCGGCCGACGCGCTCCTGGCGGCCGGGGTGACCGCGGTCGTCGCGGCCAGCGACGCCCTCGCGGTCGGCTGTTACCAGGCGCTGCACCGCTGCGGGCGGACGCCGGGCACGGACGTGGCGGTGGTCGGGTTCGACGACTCGCCGGTCACCACCATGCTCTGGCCGGCCCTGTCCAGCCTCGCCCAGCCGATCGCGGCGGTGGGCCGGGAGTGCGTGCGGCTGCTGCTGGAGCGGCTGAACGACCCGGGCCGGCCGGCCGAACACGTGCTGCTGGCACCCGAGTTGATCGTCCGCGACAGCTCACGTCCGCACTGACCGGGTCCTCTCCCGCTTCCCCTCCCCGCCTTTACGCTCCTCCCCGCTTCTCCCGTCCCTCCTTTGCGCTCCACCCGCCTTTCCGTTGGCCCCTCTCATCCAAATCACCCGGATCACCCACACCCTCACCCTCACCCGCTCACGTCAGGAGATCCCGCATGCCCGCATCACGATCGCTCGGCGCCGCGGCGGCCTGCGCCGCCGCCGTGCTGCTCGCCGTCACCGGCTGTTCGTCGTCCAAGGGCGGATTCGACTCGTCGGCGCCGAAACAGTCGTCGGGCGGCGGCCAGAGTCTCAAGGTCATGATCGCCACCTCCGGTGACGCGGAGACCGCCGCGGTGAAGGCGGCCACCGCCGCCTGGGCCAAGCAGACCGGCAACAAGGTCACCGTGCAGCTGGCCAGCGACATCAACCAGCAGCTCGGGCAGGCGTTCGCGGGCAACAAGCCGCCGGACGTCTTCTACGTCAACTCCGACCAGTTCGCGAACTACGCCAAGGGCGGCTCGCTGTACGCCTACGGCGACCAGATATCCGACGCCTCGGCCTTCGACAGCGGGCTGCGCGCCTCCTTCAGCTACGACAACAAGCTCGTCTGCCTGCCCAAGGACAGCTCCACCCTGGGCCTGGCGATCAACACCACGCTGTGGAAACAGGCCGGCCTGACCGCCGCCGACTACCCCACCACCTGGCAGCAACTGGCCGACGACGCCGCCAAGCTGACCAAGGGCGGTGTGACGGGGCTGGTCACCACCCCGGACTACCAGCGGCTCGGCGCCCTGATGAAGCAGGCCGGCGGCTGGATCACCAACCCGGACCAGACCACGATGACCGCCGACAGCGCGGCCAACAAGAAGGCGCTGGACTTCGTCAAGTCCATGATGGCCAAGGGCTCGCTGAAGTACGCCGCGGACGTCGACACCGGCTGGGGCGGTGAGGCGCTGGGCAAGAAGAAGGCCGCGATGACCATCGAGGGCAACTGGCTCCAGGGCGCCATGAAGGCCGACTTCCCGAGCATCGACTACACCGTGGTCCCGCTGCCCGCCGGCCCGGCCGGCAAGGGCACGCTCGTGTTCAGCAACTGCTGGGGCGTCGCCGCCAAGAGCGGGCACCAGAAGGCCGCGGTGGACCTGGTCCGCTACCTGACCACCGCCAAGCAGCAGCTCGCCTTCGGTGACGCCTTCGGCGTGATGCCCTCCCGCACCGACGCGCTGGCCGCCTACGCGCAGAAGTACCCGCAGGCCAAGGCGTGGGTCGACGGGATCGCCTACGCGCAGCGGCCGGTCACGATCGCCGGCTTCAACCAGGTGCTGACGCAGTTCAACACCGATCTCCAGGCGCTGAAGACGAACTCCTCGGCGAAGATCCTCGGCGGCCTGCAGACCAATGGCGCCCAGGTGCTCAAGAATGCCCAGTAGCACCCTTTCCATGACCACCGCGCCGGCCGGTCCCGACCGGCCGGCGCCGGTCGCCGGCCGCCGCCCGCTGCTGCGGCGGCTGCGCGAGGGGGCGTGGGGGTGGCTGTTCGTCACGCCCATGGTGGTGGTGCTGGGCCTGTTCATGGTGCTGCCGATCCTGATGGCGCTGTGGGTCAGCCTGCTGCACTGGAACGGGCAGTCCGACCCGTTCACCGGGAACGCCGACTTCGTGGGGCTGCGCAACTACCGCGACCTGTTCGTGGTCGACGGGCTGACCCGCTCGCTGTTCGCCACCTCGCTGCGCAACACCGCGTACTACGTGCTGCTCACGGTGCCGCTCCAGACGGTGCTGGCGCTGGGGCTGGCCATCGCGGTGAACCAGCGGATGCTGCGCGGGCGGGGCGCGGCCCGCACGATCTTCTACTTCCCGTCGGTGACCAGCTCCATCGCGGTCTCCACGGTGTTCCTCTTCCTCTTCCAGGGCAGCGGTTCGGTCAACAAGATGCTGTCCTGGGTGGGGGTGAAGGGCCCCAACTGGTTCTCCGACCCGCGCGGTGTCGTGTGGGTGGCGCTCGGCGCCCTCGGGCTGACCGACCCGGACCACCCCGGCGGGCCGCTGGCCCACCACACGGTGATGGGGCTGTCGTGGGCGGACTGGCTGTCCGGCCCCTCGGTGGCCATGTGCACCCTGATCATGCTGTCGGTGTGGACGACGTCGGGCACCTTCATGCTGATCTTCCTCGCCGCGCTCCAGGACATCCCGCGCAACCTGGAGGAGGCCGCCGCGCTGGACGGGGTGAACCGCCGCCAACTGCTGCGGCACGTCACGCTGCCCGCGCTGCGGCCGGTGATGTTCCTGGTGCTCACCCTCGGCCTGATCGCCACCTGGCAGGTCTTCGACCAGGTCTACGTGATGGGCAAGGGCGCGCCGGGCAACACCACCCTCACGCCCGCCTACCTGTCGTACTCCTCCGGCTTCGACAACTCCGACTACGGGCACGGCGCCGCTATCGCCTTCGTCCTGCTGGCGATCATCCTGCCGCTGGCAGCGTTCCAGCGGTGGGTGCTGCGCGAGCGCGGCACCGGGCGGACGGCCGGGCGGCGGGCGGCCCGGCGCGAGGCCGCCGCGGGCGCGGCACGACTGACGGAGGTGTCCGATGGCAGCCGTTGACCGGGCCGCGCCGGGCGAGGGGATCGTGCCGGCCGACGAGCGGCCGGTGCTGGCGCGCTTCCCCGTCCCCGCGCGGATCGCGGGGTACGTGGCGCTGTTCGCCTTCGCGCTGCTCTACCTGCTGCCGTTCCTGATCCAGCTGGCCACCAGCTTCAAGACGGATCCGGACGCGGCGGGCCACCCGATGACGCTGATCACGTCCCACCCGACGGTGGACGCCTACCGGCGGCTGTTCGGCCTGGCCGGCGACGCCGAGAGCGTGCCCTTCCTGCGCTGGCTGGGGAACTCGACGCTGGTGACGGTGCTGGTCACCGCCGGCCGCGTCACCTTCGACTCCATGGCGGGGTACGCGCTCGCCCGGCTGCCGTTCGCCGGCCGCCGGACGCTGTTCGTCTTCCTGCTGTCGGCGATGTCGGTGCCGCCGGTGGTGCTGCTCATCCCGAAGTTCCTGGTGCTCAAGACCTTCGGGATGTTCGACAGCTACAGCGGCATGATCGTGCCGCTGCTGGTGGACGCGGGCGGCATCTTCATCATGAAGCAGTTCTTCGAGTCCATGCCGAAGGAGATCGAGGAGGCGGCGCGGATCGACGGCGCCGGCGTCATCCGCACCTTCTGGTCCGTGGTGCTGCCGATGTCCCGGCCCGCGCTCATCGCCCTGACCGTGCTGTGCTTCCAGGGCTCCTGGAACGAGTTCACCCACTTCCTGGTCTCCACGCAGTCCAGCGAGTACGACACGCTGACCACGGGTCTGGCGCACTTCGTGTCGGGCGGACTGGGCGGCGGCACGCAGTACCCGCTGAAGCTGACGGCCGCACTGCTGTCCACCCTTCCGGTGGCGGTGCTGTTCTTCGCCTTCCAGCGCTACTTCGTCCGCAACGCCAACGCGGACTCGGTCAAGGAGTAACTCGCCGCTCCCGCAGGCGTCCCCGCACGCGTCGCCCCCGGTCCCTCCCCGGACCGGGGGCGGCGTCGTTCCGGGAGTGTGTCGGGGAGATCACGGCCAAGGAAACAAGAAGGACACGGACTCTTGACTTTGAACCGGTTTGAGCCCAAGCTCATGCCCATTACTTAAACCGGTTCAAGCGAGGAGCCCGCCGCCGACCCGGAGGGCCGCGCCCCCGATACACGCCGACCCGCGCGCCGCGGAAATCCGGCGTGCCCCGAAACAGCGTCACACACCCGACAACGCCGGAATTCCGTGCTGCCCGCCGGAATTGCCCCGGCCCGACCGACGAGGGAGTCGTCATGGCCCGTCGACCGACGATCGCCGACGTCGCGGCGCTCGCGGGGGTCTCCCGGGCCACCGTGTCCTTCGTCCTCAACAACCGCCCGGGGGTCGCCCTCACCACCCAGCAGCGGGTGCGGGCCGCGGCCGACAAGCTCGGCTGGAGCCCCAGCCGCAGCGCCCGCGCCCTGTCCACCGGCCGGGCCAACGCGGTGGGTCTGGTGCTCACCCGCGAGCCCGAACTCATCGGCAACGACCCCTTCTACCCGGCCTTCATGGCGGGCATCGAGTCGGTGATCTCCGAGTCCGGCGACGGGCTGATGCTCCAGATCAGCCGCCCCGGCGACGAGATCGCCACCTACCGCCGCCTGGCCGCCGACCGGCGGGTGGACGGCGTGTTCCTCACCGACCTGCGGGTGGACGACCCCCGGCCCGCGCTGGTGGACGAACTCGGCCTGCCCGCCGTGGCGGTGGGCGCCGACGGGGAGCTGGTCGGGCTCGCCCAGGTCAACCTGGACGACCGCCCGGTGGTCTCGGCCGCCGTGCGGCACCTGATCGAGCTGGGCCACCGCGCCATCGCCTACGTGGCCGGCCCGCAGGAGTTCCGCCACGCGCGGCGCCGGCAGCAGGCGTGGGCCGACACCCTGACCGCGGCCGGCCTGCCGCTGGGCCCGGTGCGCTCGGGCGGGTTCACCGCCGAGGGCGGCGCGCTGGCCACCCGTTCCCTGATCGAGGGCGGCGACCGGCCGACCGCGATCGTCTACGCCAACGACCTGTCGGCCACCGCCGGCATGGCCGTGGCCCAGGAGGCCGGGCTGCGGCTGCCGGACGACCTGTCGGTGGTCGGGTTCGACGACGTGCCGCTGGCCTCCTTCACCCATCCCCCGCTGACCACCTGCCGCGCCGACGCGACCGACTGGGGGCGCGCCGCCGCACGCACCCTCGCCCGTGTCATCGAGGAGGGCACCGCTCCGGACGTGGAACTCACTCCGGCCACCCTCGTCGTACGCGGCTCGACCGGCCCGGCCCCCGCCCCCCGCTAGCCCGGCCGCCGTCCCCCGTGAGAACCCCGAGCCTTCCAGAAACGGACATCCCCATGAAAAGAGCCGCCGTCGCCCTGCTCTCCGCAGCTGCCCTCGCCCTGCCCCTGGCCGGGTGCGGCGGCGGCTCGGACTCCGGTGGTGGGAGCAAGAGCGCGCAGTCCCACGGCCCGATCACCATCTGGTACTCCAACAACGCGCAGGAAGTGGCCTGGGGCAAGGCCATGACGGCCGCCTGGAACGCCGCGCACCCCAAGGAGAAGATCAAGGGCCAGGAGATACCCGCCGGCAAGAGCTCCGAAGAGGTCATCGGCGCCGCGATCACCGCGGGCACCACTCCGTGCCTGGTGTTCAACACCTCGCCCGCCGCCGTGTCCGGATTCCAGAAGCAGGGCGGCCTCGTCCCGCTGGACGAATTCCCCGGAGCCGCTCAGTACATCAATTCCCGCACCGGGGCGCGGGCTTCGCAGTACAAGTCGCCGGACGGCAAGTTCTACCAGATGCCGTGGAAGAGCAACCCGGTGATGATCTTCTACAACAAGACGCTTTTCAAGAAGGCCGGCCTCGACGCGGACCACCCGCAGCTCGCCTCCTACCCGCAATTCCTCGCCGCGGCCAACACGCTGGTGAAGAAGGGCGTTTCGAAGGCGGCCATCTGGCCCGCGCCCTCCTCGGAGTTCTACCAGCCGTGGTTCGACTTCTACCCGCTCTTCGCCGCCGAGACCGGCAAGCAGCTGGTCCAGGACGGCAAGGCGCAGTTCGACTCGCCGGAGGGGCTGAAGGTCGCCCAGTTCTGGAAGAGCCTGTACTCCCAGGGCCTGTCCCCCAACGAGACGTACAACGGTGACTCGTTCGCCGACGGCAAGGCCGCGATGGCGATCGTCGGCCCGTGGGCGATCTCGGTCTACGGCAGCAAGGTGAACTGGGGCGCGGTGCCGGTGCCCACGCCCGACGGCTCGCCCGGCCAGGGCACGTTCAGCGACGAGAAGTCCATCGGCATGTACTCCTCGTGCAAGAACAAGGGCACCGCCTGGGACGTGCTGAAGTTCGCCACCAGCCAGGAGCAGGACGGCAAGCTGCTGGACGCCACCGGGCAGATGCCGATGCGGGCCGACCTGCCGACCGTCTACCCGCAGTACTTCTCCTCGCACCCGGCGTACACGCTCTTCGCCCAGCAGGCCGACCACACCATCGAGACCCCGAACGTGCCGGACTCCGTGGAGATCTGGCAGACCTTCCGGGACGCCTGGTCGAAGTCCGTGATCTTCGGCAAGGCGGACGTCGACAGCACGATGAAGGCCGCCGCCGACAAGGTGAACAGCCTCGCCGGGGACCAGTGACCCGCGGCATGTCCGTCCTGCAAGGAGCGAACCGCCGCCCGGGGGAGGCCCCCTCCCCCGGCGCGGCGGGGCCCGCGCGCCGGCCGGGCCCCTGGTGGGCGCGGCTGACCGGCCGCCAGCCGGTGGGCCTGGCCTTCGTCTCGCCCTACGTGCTGTACCTGGCGGTCGTGTTCGTCTACCCGCTCGGCTTCGCGGTGTGGATGTCCTTCCACGACTACTTCTTCACCGCGCCGGGCGTCAGCGTGGACCGGCCGTTCGTGGGGCTGGCCAACTACACGAAGGTGCTGACCGATCCCGACGTCCGGCGGTCCTTCCTCAACATCCTGGTCTTCCTGGCGGTCAACGTGCCGCTGACGGTGGCCGCCTCGCTGGTGCTGGCCACCGCGCTCAACCGGGGCCTGCGCTTCCGGGGCTTCCTGCGCACCGCGTACTACGTGCCGTACGTCACCGCGAGCGTGGCCGTGGTCGGGGTGTGGCTGTTCCTGTTCAACTCAGACGGCCTGGTCAACAAGGGTCTGGGACCGCTGGCCCCGCACCCGTCCTGGCTGGTCAACTCGCACCTGGCGATGCCGACGGTGGCCGTCTTCGTCGCCTGGAAGCAGCTGGGCTTCTTCATCGTGCTGTACCTGTCGGCGCTGCAGAACGTGCCCGGCGAGCTGTACGAGTCGGCCTCGCTGGACGGCGCCGGAGTGCTGCGGTCGTTCTTCTCGATCACGGTGCCCGCGGTGCGCACGGCCACGCTGCTGGTGCTCGTACTGGCCACCGTGACCGGCGCGAACCTGTTCACCGAGCCCTACCTGCTCACCAGCGGCGGCGGGCCGGACGGCGCGACCACCTCGCCGGTGCTGCTGATGTACCAGCGCGGTCTGGAGCAGGGCCACCCCGACGAGGCCGCCGCGATCGGCGTGCTGCTCATCGTCCTGGTCACGGCGATCTCGCTGGGCTACCGCCGGCTGCTGGAGAGGGACTGAGATGGCCGGGCTGAAAGGTACCGCGAGGAGGGCGGCCCTGCTGCTGGGGGCGCTGGTCTTCCTGTTCCCCTTCTACTACATGCTGATCGGCTCGCTCCAGCGCACTCCGGACACCAGCGTGGCCGGGGCGTTCCCGCACCCGGGCAACCTGACGCTGCACAACTACCGGCAGATCAACTCGACCATCTCGCTGGGCCGTTCACTGGTGAACTCCGGCATCTTCACCGGCGGCGTGGTGCTGTGCACCACCGTCTTCGGGCTGCTGGCCGGGTACGCGCTGGCCCGGCTGCAGTTCCGCGGCCGCGGCGGCACCTTCGCGCTGGTGCTGCTGGTCCAGGTGATCCCGTTCCAGCTGCTGATGATCCCGCTGTACGTGCTGATCGTGCGCGACTACGGGCTGGCCGACTCCTACCTCGGGATGATCCTGCCGTTCGCCATCAACACCAGCGCGGTCTTCATCTTCCGGCAGTTCTTCCTCCAACTCCCGCAGGCCATGTTCGAGGCGGCGCGCATCGACGGGGCCAGTGAGCTCCAGATCCTGCTGCGGGTGGCCGTGCCGCTGTGCAAGCCGGCGCTCGCCTCGGTGGCCCTGCTGAGCTTCACCGGCCCGTGGAACGAGTTCCTGTGGCCGTTCCTCGTCACCAAGAAGCAGAGCATGGAGCCGCTGGCGGTGTCGCTGGCCAACTACATCAGCACCGTCTCGGCGACCGCCGCGAACCCGTTCGGCGCCATCCTGGCCGGCGCGTGCGTGCTGGCCGCCCCCGCGGTCGTGCTCTACGTCCTCTTCCAGCGCCGCTTCACCTCCACCGATCTCGACTCCGCCACAAAGGGCTGACACCGTGAGCAACAGCACCACCACCGTTCCCTTCCGACTGACCCGGCTCGGGGTCGTGATGTCCCCGCGTCCCGGCGAGCCCCTGGAGGTCGAGGGCGTCCTCAACCCCGCCTCCGGCCGCACCCCCGACGGCACCCTGCACCTGCTGCCCCGGCTCGTCGCCGAGGGCAACGTGTCCCACGTCGGGCTCGCCGAGGTCGTCCTGGACGGCGGGGTTCCGGTCGGCGTCGAGCGCCGCGGGGTGGTGCTCTCCCCCGACGCCGGGTGGGAGCGCGGCAAGGCCAACGCCGGTGTGGAGGACCCCCGGGTCACCTGGATCCCGGCGCTGGGCCGCCACGTCATGTCGTACGTCGCCTACGGGCCGCTCGGCCCCAAGCCGGCCCTGGCGGTCTCCACCGACCTGACCACGTGGGAGCGGCTCGGCCCGGTCCAGTTCGCCTACCAGCCGGACCTGGACACCGACCTCAACCTGTTCCCCAACAAGGACGTCGTGCACTTCCCCGAGCCGGTGCCCGGCCCGGACGGCGAGCCCAGCTTCGCGATGCTGCACCGCCCGATGTGGGACCTGGGCTGGTTCCGGCCCGGGGAGGGCGTCCACCTGCCGGCCGGGATCACCGACGAGCGGCCGGGCATCTGGATCTCCTACGTGCCGGTGGCCGAGGTGCTGGCCGACGTCCGTGCGCTGGTGCGGCCGCGCCACCACCGACTGGTCGCGCTGTCGGAGTACCCGTGGGAGGCGCTGAAGATCGGCGCCGGGCCCGCGCCGATCCGGGTCGAGGAGGGCTGGCTGCTGATCCACCACGGCGTCAGCGGCAGCATCGACGACCCGTTCGCCCCGCAGCAGAAGGTCAGTTACGCGGCCGGCGCGATGATCCTCGACCCGCAGGACCCGGCGCGGGTGCTGGCCCGCACCTCCGAGCCGCTGATGTCGCCGGAGACCGAGGAGGAGCGCTCGGGCACGGTGCCCAACGTGGTCTTCCCGACCGCGGTCGAGGAGGTCGACGGGGTGCGGTA
The DNA here is from genome assembly GCA_963756705.1 of uncultured Actinomycetota bacterium. Classification (GTDB taxonomy): domain Bacteria; phylum Actinomycetota; class Actinomycetes; order Streptomycetales; family Streptomycetaceae; genus Actinacidiphila. The sequence continues at coordinate 346,863 of CAVWOS010000017.1, forward strand.
CGTCTTCTACGGCATGGCCGACGCCCACATCGGCGTGGCCCGCCTGGACCGGCTCGCGTGACCGGCGGACCGGCCCCCTCCACGGGTGTCGGCCTGGTCGGCTGCGGCGGATTCGGCGCCTACCTGCTCCAAGCGGTGCACGACATCCCCGGGCTGCGGATCGTCGCCTGCGCCGACCCCGACCGCGACCGGGCGGCCGCCCTGGCCGACCGGTACGGTGCCCGGGTCGTCGGCGGGGCCGAGGAGTTGACCGCGCTGCCGGAGGTCGACGTGGTGGCGCTGGCCACCCCGCCGGCCGCCCACGCCGGCGCGGCCCTGGCCGCGCTGCACGCCGGCAAGCACGTCTTCTGCGAGAAGCCGCTGGCCATGACGGTGGAGGACGCCGTGGCGGTCGCCGCCGAGGCGGAGCGCGCCCCGGGCGTGCTCGTCGTGGACCACGTGCTGCGCTACAACCCGGTGCTGCGGGCGCTGCGGCGCCTGCACGAGGAAGGGCTGCTGGACGACCTGCGGCGGTTCGCCTTCGAGAACGACGCCTCCGACGAGGACCTCGGCCCGGACCACTGGTTCTGGGACCCCGAGCACAGCGGCGGCATCCACATCGAGCACGGCGTGCACTTCTTCGACGCGGCCCGCGCGCTCATGGGCAGCGACCCGGTCTCCGTGCACGGTACGGAGGTCCGGCGGGAGGGCGGGCCGGTCGACATCGTGGTCGCCACCGCCGTCCACCCCGGCGGCGCGGTCGCCACCCACACCCACTCCTTCACCCACGCGCACCGTGCCGAACGGCAGTTGATGCGGCTGGACTACGGCTTCGCCGAGGCGCGGGTGACCGGCTGGATCCCCACGTACGCCACCGTCACCGCCTGGACCGACGACGAGGGCGCCGCCCGCTGGGCGGACCTGCCCGGCCGGGCCGCCGACCTGCTCGCCGTGCCGGGGCTGCGGCCGCGCGGCGACGAGCGGATCACCGTCGCGGTGAGCCGCGACGCCGGACCCGCCCGGCCCGCCGCCGGCCGCGGGGTGCGGCGCAGCGTCCCGCACCTGGTGGAGTGCGTCATCGACCTCGGCGGCGAGGCGCGCAAGCCGCACGTCTACAGCGAGAGCGTGCGGGCCGCCTTCACCGACCTGCTGGCCTGCGCCGCCTCGGGCGGCACCCCGGCCGCCGACGCCCGCTCGGGCCTGGCCGCGGTAGCGGTCGCCGCGGCGGCCACCCGCTCCGCCCGCACGGGCCGCACCGAGCCGGTGGCTCCGCCGGCCCCCACGGCATGAGGCGCGCCGTCCCCGAGGCTGCCAACGGGCTGCGCACGCGGAACGCGTCGCGCGGCGAGCCGACCGGCGGGGAGCCGGCCCACAAGGACGACCCGATCGCGCCGGGAACCGCCGCGCCGGAGCCGCCCGGGGCGCGCACGGCAGGCGCGTCGTGCGGGGAGCCGGCCCGGGCGGGCTCCGACGACGAGTCCCTCGCAGCCGTCACGTACGACGGGGAGCCGGACGACGGGGCCGACCCCGACCGGACCTCGGCTGAAGCCGGCGCCGAGCGCGGGGTGTGGTGGCGGGGGGCCGTCTGTTACGAGCTGTATCCGCGGGCGTTCGCCGATGGGGACGGGGACGGGGTGGGGGATCTGCGGGGGGCGCTCGGGCGGCTGGAGCACCTGCGGTGGCTCGGGGTGGACGCGGTGTGGGTCACGCCGTTCTACCCCTCGCCGCTGGCGGACGGCGGGTACGACATCAGCGACCCCACCGGCGTGGCGCCCGACCTCGGGACCGACGCCGACGTCCGCGCGCTGGTGGCGCGGGCGCACGCGCTCGGCCTGAAGGTGCTGGTGGACGTGGTGCCGAACCACACGTCCGACGCGCACCCGTGGTTCCGGGAGGCGCAGGCCGCCGGACCGGGTTCGCGGTCCCGGGGCCGCTACCTCTTCCGGCCCGGCCGCGGCGCGCACGGCGAACGGCCGCCCAACGACTGGCGGTCGGCGTTCGGCGGACCGGCCTGGACCCGGACCACCGGGGCCGACGGCCGGCCCGGGGAGTGGTACCTGCACCTGCACGCCCCCGAGCAGCCCGACCTTAACTGGCGGGACCCGGAGGTCGTCGCCGACTTCGAACGGGTGCTGCGGCACTGGCTGGACCGCGGGGTGGACGGCTTCCGGGTGGACGTCGCGCACGCGCTGTTCAAGCGGGAGGGCCTGCCCGACGCCGGTCCCGGCCAGCACCAGGACATCCTGCGCAACCACCTGATGCCGTACTACGACCAGGAGGAGCTCCACCCGCTCTTCCGCCGGTGGCGCGCGCTCCTGGACCGCCACCCCGCCCCGCCCGGCGCGGTGCCGCCCCGGCAGCGGCTGATGGTCGCGGAGGCGGCGGTCTTCGACCCCGAACGCCTGGCCCGGTACGTGCGGCCCGACGAGATGGGCCAGGCGTTCGGCTTCGCCTTCCTGGAATGCCCGTGGGACGGGAGGGAGGTCCGCCGGGTGATCGAGGAATCGGCCGCGGCCGTCGCGGCGGTGGGCGCGCCCGCCACGTGGGTGCTGTCCAGCCACGACGCGGTGCGGCCGGTCACCCGGTACGGCGGCGGCCCGGCAGGGGAGCGGCGCGCCCGGGCGGCGGCCCTGCTCATGCTCGCCCTCCCGGGAGCTGCCTACCTCTACCAGGGCGAGGAACTCGGCCTGCCGCAGGCCGAGGTGGCCGACGACCGGCTGCGCGACCCGGTGTGGGAACGCAGCGGGCACCGCGAACGGGGGCGCGACGGCTGCCGCGTACCGCTGCCCTGGGAGGGCACGGCCCCGCCGTACGGCTTCAGCACCGCCCCGGCCGACGCCTGCTGGTTCCCGCAGCCCGCGGACTGGGCGGCGCACACGGTGGCCGCGCAGCGCGACGACCCCGGCTCAGTCCTCGCCCTCTACCGCGCCGCCCTCCGCCTGCGCGCGGCGCACCCCGTCGCCTCCGGCCTCCCCCTGCGGCCGGACGGTCCCGCCGACGGCTCCTGGCTCGCCTTCCACCGCGGGCCGGACCTGCGCTGCGTGGTCAACTTCGGCCCGGAGCCGCTGCCCCTCGCCGACGGGGAGCGCGTGCTGCTGGCCAGCACGGAGTTCACCGGCCGGGCCCTGCCTGCGCACACCACGGCGTGGACCACGGCCCGGCGGCCGGACCGGCCGCACGCCGAGCGCGGGGTCACCGCACCCGGCGCCTGACACCGCCGCCGACCCCTTCGCGTCCTCACGGAGTACGGCCCGGCGCGACCGGCGGCCGGCCCCCGCTCACAGGCCGAACAACCCCTTCGTCAGGGTCGTGACGCCGCCGGCGAGGGCGAGGAGGAGGACCAGGGGACGGGCGCGGTGTTCGGGCACGCGGGTGGCCAGCACCGCGCCGATCGCCGCGCCGCCGCCGATCCCGGCGGCGAACAGGAGCCAGACCGGGAGCGCGAGGTGCGGCGGCCCCTTGGCCGCGATCGAGAACGCGTTCACCACCACGCCGTAGAACTGCGCGTTCGGCACGAACTCCCGTACCGTCCAGCCCACGTTGACCGCGTACAGCGACAACGCCGGGCCGCCGACCCCGGCCGAGGAGTTCATGAAGCCGCTGGCCGCGCCCGCGGCCAGCGCGCCCCCGGGTCCGCGCAGCGCGGGCATGCGGGCGCCGCTCAGCACCAGCAGCACCGCCACGGTGATCAGCGCGCCCATGCCGGCCAGCAGCACCGGCTCGGGCAGCTGCCCGGCCACCCAGGTGCCGGCGGGAACCGCGCACGCGGCGGCGAGGACCAGCGGCCCCATCGCGGCCAGCCGCACCTCCCGCCAGCCGGCCGCAAGGCCGATCGCGCTGACGGCGATCCCGGCGCAGTTCGCGAGCAGCACCCCCTGGCCCGGCCCGAGCAGCAGCACCAGCGCGGGCACCGACACGAGCGCGAACCCGATGCCCGCCAGCCGCTGCACCGACGCGCCCACCAGGACGATGCCGCCCAGCAGCGCCTCGGCACCCCACCCGCTCGTCACCAGCGGCTCCTCACCGCGCTCGCCGCGCGCTCCTCGACCTGTTCCGGCCCCCACCCTCCCCCGCCGGCCCCGCCCGTTCAAGGCGCGGCTCCCCCGCGGCGGACCTCCGGCGGCTCACCCGATCTGGCGCAGGATGCTCGGGTCCTTGATCCGGGTGTCGGCGGCGAGCAGGAACGCCTTGCTGAGGATCAGCCCGAGCCGGTCGTCCTCGAACGGAAGGAACACCGTGCCCCGGCCGGCGTCCCGGGACGGGACGACGCACAGGTACGCATCGTCCGGCGCCATCAGGATGTTGGCCGAGCCCAGGTGGATCCGGTACGTGCGCAGGTCGCCGCGGACCACGAGGAAGCGGCCCTCCAGCACGCACCGGTCGGCTATCCGAAGCCGGGGCAGGATGCGGGTCAGCGCCTCCCGGCGCACCTCCGCGCTCGCGGTCAGCTCGCCGAACCCGACGCTCCGCCAGTACGGGTGGTGCCGCGCCGGGCCCCGGTCGATCCAGGTCGGGTCGTTGGCGACGGAGCTGACGGCCACGAACAGGTCGATGTCCCGCATCGCCTCGCTGAGCACGAGCGGCGGCACCTCGGCCGGCGACGCCTCCCGCCAGCGCCGCCCGTCCCGCCGCTCGAACCTGACCTGGTCCGTGGCCGCGTGCTCGGGCGCGCCGCCGACGCCGTCGTCGTCCGCGGCGGGTTCGTGGTGGAAGCAGGCCCGCCACCGCCCGTCGTCGAACTCGCCGCGCCCGATGCCGTCGTAGCCGCCGTCGTACCGCCCGAGGTAGTTCGCCTGCCAGCCGCGCTCCTTGAACAGGGCGTAGAGCCGGGCGTAGTCGACGATGTGGGCGGCGTAGCGGTTGGAGTACGCGGCCGTCTCCTCCTCGGCCGGGGTGAGCCGGTAGATCTCCCGGAACGCCTGCTTGAACGGCTGCCGGAGCCGGTCGGCCACGATCCGCTCCCGCCAGGCGCCGATCTCCGCGGCCGCGGCCCGGACCGGGTGCCACAGCCGGACCCGCGCGGGCGAGCCGCCGGGCTCGGCCCCGGGCGCGACCGCGCGCCACCCGTCACCGTCACCGCCGCCGTCCCCGCTCGTGTCCCCCTCGGCGGCCGTGTCCCGGACCTCCACGATCAGGCCGCGGACGACCACACCCGTGATCGGCTGGTCCCGGTAGTAGCGGCGCCACTCCTCCCAGGGCCAGCTCCGCCCGGTGGACAACAGCGCCTCCACCCGGGCCCGTTCGGCCGCCAGCGTGGCGCGGATCTCCTTCGCCAGGGCCTTGAACGCCCGTAGCTGGTCGGGGAATTGGTCCTTCACCGCCGCGGGGGCGGTCCGCGACTCCCGGCCGCCGGGGTGGACGAAGGTGATCCGAACGGTGGCCGCGTCCTCGACGGCCAGGCGCGCGGTGTACCCGCCGCCGAGGTCCCGCTCCAGCGTGCCGTCCGGCGCCAGGCCGTGGTCGGGCACGCCGCGCTCGACGAGTTGCTGCGGGGTGATCCCCTGCCGCTCGGCGGCGGCCCGGTGCGCGGTGTCCACCTGCTTGCGCAGCGCCCGGTCCTTGATCCGCGCGCGCAGGCCGGACAGCGCCTCCATGGCGGCCGGGTCGTCGCTCGCGCCCAGCGCGTTGATCGCCGCCCCCGCGAGCTTCAGGTCGTTCGTCACGTCCGAGCGGGTGCCGCCGGCCCGCACGGCGAGGGCCGCCAGCAGCGGCGCCGCGGCCGGGCCCCCGGTCAGCGCGGCGGCCCACACGGCGCCGCGGGCCAGGTCGGCGTCCCGCTGGTGGACGAGGTAGTGGTAGTGGTAGCCGCTCCCGATCCAGTCGTTGTGGGCACCGCCCTGCCGGCTGCACTGCCGCTCGCCCTCCGCCAGCACCCGCAGCGCCTCCGCCACCAGGTCACCGGCCGACGCGTCCTCGACGAGCCCGGCGCACGCGCGCGCCCACCGCCCCGTCGGCCGCGGCGCGGACAGGCTCGCCAGGTGCCGTACGAGGTCGGCGAACGCGCGGGACGGGTCGGTGTCCGCGCGCTCGCGCAACGACGCGGCCCACGGCGCCCGTGCGGGGATCAGCCCCTCGGGGACGCTCGTGTCGTCCGCGTCGGTGAGCAGGACGCGCAGGCGCTTGACGAGCGGGGCGAGCCGGCTGTCCCACCTGCTCGCCGCGTGCGTCAACTGGGCGTGCGCCCGCTGGAGTCCGGGCACGGCCGCGCGCCGGCCGTCGGCGTCGAGCCCTTCGGCCACGTCGAGCACCGCGCCCACCACCTTGGCGAACCGGTACCCCAGGTCGTTCTCGCGCAGGTGGGACAGCAGCAGCGCCGCCTCCTCGGGCGTCCAGCCGCCCACCCGCCGGACCAGCGGCGCGATCGCGTCGACGTACACCCACTGCGCCGTGTCGTCGGCGCGCGCGGTCGTCAGCACGCACAGGACGGCGGCGCGGCCCTCGTCGTCCCCGCACCCGGTGAGCCAGCGGTCGATCGCGGCCTCGGTGGCCACGCGCCGGGCCTTGCGCTCCGAGGCGTCCGCCGACCGCTGCCGCACCGCGGCCGTCTCGTCCCGGAACTGCGTGCGGTGACGCTCCAGCAGGTCGGTCAGCGGGCGGGCGCGGTCCAGCGCCGCGCGCCGCACACCGTCGAGCGCGTCGTTCGTCCCGGCCGCCGCCGGCAGGTCGTCGTCGAGCATGAGGCGATCATGGCACCGGGCACCGACAACGCCGCCGGACGGCCGCCGGTCAGGCACCGGGGCCGCCCACGATGGTCACCACGCGGGCCCACGCGGGCGGCCGCCGCGGCACGTACTCCGGGTCCGCGTCCTCGTCCCAGGACCGGACCCGCGCGAACAGCCCCACCACGGTCCGGCAGGGCGGCCGGGTGGCGGGCCAGCGGGTGTGGCCGTCCGTCAGCACCACCACGACGTCCGGCCGCGGCGACGCCTTCAGCGCCCGGTCGAACCCCGCGCAGAGGTCCGTGCCCCCGCCGCCCGTCAGCGGGATGCCCTCGGCGCGGCACAGGGAGTGCACGGTCCCGGCCGCCGCGTCGCAGGGCACCACACTGATCAGGTCGCGCCGGCCGCCCAGCGCGCGGGAGATCGCGGCGACCTCCAGCAGCGCGCTGCCCAGTTCGGCGTCGCTGACCGAGCCGGAGGTGTCGATGACGACGCAGACCCGCGGCGGGCGGCGGCGCAGGCTCGGCAGGACCACACCCGGCAGTCCGGCCGACCGCCGGGCCGGCCGCCCGTAGCTGTAGTCCTCGCCCGCGCCCGAGCCGGTGGTGGCCGAGCGCACCGCGGCGCCCAGCAACTCCCGCCAGGGCTGCGGCGGATGGACCACCTCCTCGGCCCACCGCCGCCACCCGGCCGGCACGCTCCCGGGCCGGGCGTTGATGCCGCGCGCCACCCGGAACCGCACCGCGTCCCGTTCCTGCGGGCTGAGGCCGTCCGCGCCGCCCGGGCCGAGGTCCCAGCCCCGCGCCGTCCCGTTGGCGCCGCTGCCGCAGTCCAGCCAGGCCAGATGCTCGGTGCGGGCGCCGAGCCGGAACTGGCGCAGGTAGTCCTCCATCGTCTCGCCCGCGCGCAGGCCCAGCAGTCTCGGGCCGCACGGCGTCCTCGGGCCGGACCAGGCCGTCGCCGAAGGCGTCGTCGTTGATCTCGCAGTCCGCGGCGATGTTCATCCGCAGCTGCTCGGCCGGGCCGGTCAACCCGTGCTCGCGCGCGTACCGTTCGCCCCGCCCGTGGTGGTCGCGCAGCAGGTGCGACGCCTCGTGCACCCACACCGAGGCCAGCTCCTCCACCGGGGTCCGCCGCACGAACCCCGGGGAGACGTAGCAGCGCCAGTGCGGGTCGACGGCCATGGTCGGCACGTCCCGCGACTCCACGACGTGCAGGGCGAACAGGGCGGTGGCCAGGTACGGGCGCGCGCGGACGGCCTGGAGGCGGGCGGCGAAGAGCTTGTCGCGATCGAGCGGGAGGGGCGGCGCGGCCGGCGCCTTCCGCCGGCTCCTCGCGCGGCCCGGGTCCGGGGCCTTCCAGGGCTTCGGCGGGTACGGGGTCGCGGCCGGTGTCCGGGTCACTGCTGGTGTCCGGAGCGCGGGCGGGAACGGCCCGGGCGTCCTCGGCTTGGGCGTCATCGGCCCGCCTTCGCGACGGCGGCGGTCCGGGCGGCCGCCTGGTCGGCCCGCCGGGACAGGGCCACCGCTCCGGCGAACCGGTCGATCGCCGCGGGGACGTCCCAGTCCGGCCGGCGCAGCGACGCGAGGGTGGTCGCGGGGACGACCACCAGATCGGGCGCCCCGGTCTCCAGGGCCCGGACCATGAGCGTCCAGGCCGCGTCCCAGCGGGACTTGTCCGGCTGCCTGCGCACGGCCTCCACCACACCGTCGAGCACGGCCTGCCGCAGGTCGCCGCGCTCGGGCAGGTCGGCGCCTGCCGGGTCGGCGAGCAGCGTCTCGGGGTCGGGCAGGTCCATCCGGTCCATCCAGGCCAGCAGTTCGAGCCCGGGGCCGTCCCCGACGGTGCCCCGGGCCAGCAGGGAGAGCACGTCCCGGGAGGATCCGGCGGCGGTGGCGAAGGCGACCAGCCGCAGCGTCGCCTCCCAACTGCGGGGCGACGGCCAGGGTCCGCCCCGGCCGGTCTCGCTGGTCGGCAGCCGGTGCACGAGGCCGGGGCGGGCGGTGAGGAACCCGCACACCGCGCGGCGGGCGAACGCCACCGCCTCGGGCAGCTCGCCGGCGCCGAGGCGCGGCAGTTGAGCCCGCGGCCAGGTGCCGCCGAGGCCGCGCACCACGACCTCCTGGTCGTGGGTCCACGTGAGGTGGACGAACCGGTTGGCCAGCGGCGGGCTCAACTCCCAGCCGTCGGCGGCCGAGGCGCGCGGGTTCGCGGCGGCCACGATCCGTACGCCGGGCGGCAACCGCAGCGCGCCGATCCGCCGTTCCAGGACGAGGCGGAGCAGCGCCGCCTGCACGGCCGGTGGGGCGGTGGACAGTTCGTCCAGGAACAGCAGCCCCCGGCCGGCCCGCACCAGCCGAACCGCCCAGTCCGGCGGGGCCATGGGCACGCCGTGCGTGGCGGGGTCGTCGCCGACGACGGGCAGCCCCGAGAAGTCGGACGGCTCGTGCACGCTGGCGATCACCGTGGTCAGCGGCAGGTCGAGCGCCTCGGCGAGCTGGGTCAGCGCCGCGGTCTTGCCGATCCCGGGCTCGCCCCACAGCAGCACCGGCAGGTCGGCGGCCACCGCGAGGGTCAGGGCCTCCAGCTGCGTGTCGGCGCGGGGTTCGGTCGCGGTGTCCCGCAGCAGCGCCAACAGGTCGCCGGCGACGTCCAGTTGCGACGCGTCGACGTCGACGGGGCCGGCAGCGGCCGCGGGAGGAGCGGTCTTCAAGGGCATGGGCGATCACCTTTGGGTCAGGAGTGGACAGTTGCTTCAGGCCCGCGCGACGCGGACGGACGTACGGTTCGGCGCCGGTGTCGTGCGCGGCGCCGTGGACGACTGGGGTGGGTCAAGCCGGCCGCACCCGCGCGCCGCCTGCGGAACGGCCCGGGCCGGCATCACCCGGACCGGTTCCGCCGGGCTCGGTGCGGAACGGGCCAAGGGCAAACCGCCGTTCGGCCCGGCCCGCGCCAACACGCCCGCCCGAGCCGGGAATCGGCTCCGGCGGAACCCCGGAACGAGCGCCACCCGAACCGGATCCGCCCGGCCCGGCCCGGAACAGGGCACGCACGAACCGCCGTTCGGCCCGGCCCGACCCAACAGGCCGGCGCGGGCCGGGGAACGGCTCCGGCGGGACCCCGAACCTCGGGGCGGCGTCTCAACGGGGCTGTGCGTGCCGGGTGCGGGAGTGGCCGACCGGGGAACGGCCCGGGCGGGGACGGGGTGGGGAATGCTCGGGGCGGGTGCCGCGCGGGCCGGGTCCGCCCAGTCCGGCGCGGAACAGGACGTAGGCGAGCCGCCGTTCGGCCGCCTCCTCCAGCGCGTCCCGCAGCCCGCCGTCGCGCAGCAGCGCCCCGGGCCCGAGCAGGCCCTCGACGACGGCCAGCGCACCCGCGGTGTCGCCGTGGTCCAGCCGGGCCCGCACGTCGTCGAGGCACTCCGGGTCGCGGTGCACCTCGTCGATCACCCGCAGACAGGGCAGCGGGGTACCGGTGAGCGCGGCCAGCAGTTCCTCGCGGCGGATCTCCTCCGGGTCGTGGTCGAGCGCGGCGAGCGCCCCGTCGACCAGCCCGATCCGGTGCCGGGCGCCCCGGCACTCCACGACCTGCGGCCGACCCGGGTGGGCCCCGGCCCCGGGCGCCGGCGGCGGGTGCCCGGGCGCCAGCGCCGAGGCGACCAGCGGGTGCAGGTCGTCGGCCGACGCCAGCCCGGCGCGCAGCAGTTCGAGGTCGGGCGGCACCCAGGTCGCCGCGTCGGGCAGCACCGGCAGCCCGCGGGCGCGGCCCGTCCCGTCGGCGCCCGCGGCGCACAGCGCGGGTGGCCCACCGTCGGCGGACGGCGTCAGCACCAGCCGCTGCCGGGCGCCGATCCGCACGGCGACGGGGCCGTCGGGCAGCCCCTCCGCCCGCCGCAGGAGCGCCGCCTCGGCCGCCCACCGGTCCACGGCGCAGCCCAGTCCCGGCGGCACGGGTCCGACCGGCGAGAGATCAGGGTTGCCGTCCGGCGGGAGGCCGGCCCCGGACCGGAACCGCAACTCGCCGGCCCGGCCCGCGTCCCAGAGGTGGCGGTGCAGGTCGAGGCGGAAACGACGGCTGGGCCGCGGGTGCGGGTGCCGCGCGCCGGGCGTGCCCCGGGCGTCCGCGGCACCGTCCCACAGCGCGAGGCTGATCCGCTGCCCGGCGTCCGCCCACGCGGGCGGGGTCCGGGCCACGAGGTGCACCGATCCGGTGTCCCCGTACCGGGCCAGCGGCACGGTCAGCCCCGGGCGCAGCAGCCCGTCGGGGGCGATCCTGGGCATGTGCCAGCGCAGCAGGTCGGGTGCCAACTGCCGGAGGTCTGCCCGTAGTCGGCGGGCGAGTTCGCCGCCGTGGGTCCGGGCGGCGGCACGCGGATCGAGGTCCGTGTCCACCCGGGCGGCGGCGCAGGCCCCCGCCCAGTCACCCGCCGTGCGGCGGGCGGTGGCGGTCTCGATCATCGCTTGCGGTACGGCGAACCGCCGTACGCGCGACCAGAAGAGAAGTCGGGAGAACCCGAACGCGACCGAAGGTTCGTGCATCAGCACTCACCTTGCGCGGACGGTTCCCCCAATCTGACAGGAGAATAAGTCGTCATCGCGATCAGCGTACCCCGGCGCCGCGCGGCCGGTCACCGCCCCACCGGCCGCGTGTTTCTGACGGAACGTCAACTCACGGCTGGCCGGCCGCGGCTGAACGACGGGCGTCAGCTCGTGCGCCAGGGTGGTGCGGCCCCGTCGGACGCGGGGGCGTACGCGTCGCGCCGGAAGACGACGCGGGTGCTCACGGTGCAGGCGCGGGCACCCGAGCCGATGCGCGCGGCCGCCTCACCTCCGCGGCGCGCGCACCCGCCGCAGCGGACCGGCCTGCAACGGCGCCGTACGCCACCGGGCGGTGAACGTTCCGGCGGCGAGCGAGCAGGAGAGGGCCAGCCGGTGCGGCGTCTCCAGGAACGACACGTCGGCGACCAGCGTGTCCGCGTCCGTCCATCCCGCGGTCACCGCGGCCGGCACGGGGTCGTCCGCGTGCGCGTTCGCGTCGACCGTCCATCCCGTGCCGTCGAACCGGAGGCTCAGCCGCGCCGCGCCCTCGACCAGCGACAGCACCCAGCCGTCACCGTCACGGCCCCCGTTCGCGTTCGGGTTCGCGTCGACCTCGACCCCGGTCAGCGACGGCTGGTCCGCGCACCTCCCGCCCGCCGGCGTGAACCGGGCCGCCGACCACGCGGCGGCGTCCCCCGGCGGCGCCGGCTTCGCCGTGAGCGGGGGCAGCGCGAGCCGGGACAGCCGTTCCCGCAGACCCGCGTCCTCGTCCTCCCGGCCCGCCAGCGGCCCGGAGCCGAACGCGGGCAGCAGGTGCTCCCAGACGTGGTTGAGGACGGCCTGCATCTGCTCGGTCGCCGCCGTCATCGCGATCACCGTGTCGTACGCGGGGAGCACCACGCAGAACTGCCCGTAGGCGCCGTCGCCCCGGTATCCGTGCCGGGACATCCAGAACTGGAACCCGTACCCCTGCTGCCAGTCCGAGACCGCGCCGCCGGGGGTGCCGTCCGAGGTCGGGACGTGCGGGCGGGTCGCCTCGGCCACCCACGCCTCGGGCAGCAGCCGCCGGCCCTGCCACACGCCGCCGCGCAGGTGCAGCAGGCCGAGGCGGGCGATCGCGTCCGTGGTGGCGTGCAGCCCGCTGTAGCCGATGTCGCGGCCGCGCCGGTCGTGCACCCACTTCGTCGTGCCGATACCCAGCGGGTCGAACAACCGCGGCCGCAGGTAGTCCGTCAGCGACTGGCCGGTCACCCGCTGGACGATGGCGGCGAGCGTGTACGTGCAGGGCTGGTTGTACGCGAAGACCGTGCCCGGGTCCCGGTCCGGCGGGAGCAGCAGGAATCCGCGGACCGGCTCGTCCGGGTCGCGGGCGTACATCGGGCCGGCCATCTCGGTGAGGTGGCCGCTGGCCATGGCCGCCACGTGCCGGACCAGCATGGCGCGGCTGCCCGGGTCGGTGATCTCGGCCTCGAACTCCGGGAAGTACGAGATCACCGGGTCGTCCAGGCGCAACAGGCCCTCGGCGGCGGCCAGTCCCGCGGCCGCGCAGGTGAAGCTCTTGCTGAGGGAGTAGAGCAGGTGCACGCGGTCCGGGGTGTACGGCGCCCACCAGCCGGCCGCGACGAGGCGGTCGTGGCGCACGATCATCAGGCTGTGGGGCTCGATGTCCGGGGCGGCCTCCAGCGCGTCGAGGAAGGCGTGGACGCCGCGGGCGTCGACGCCTTCGGCCGCCGGGGTGGCGGTCGGCAACGGCTGTTCGCTCATCGGGTTCTCCTCCGGTCGGCCTGGCGGGCGGTCGTGAACGGCGGCGCGCGCACCGCGGGTGCGGCTCCCACCGCGGGGCGCGGCTCCACCCTGCCGAGCCGTCCGTCCGCTGTCCACACCCGCCCCCACACGTCCCCGCGCCCGCACGCTGGGCGGACGCTTGGCGCACGCACCGAACGGGCCGGAAGCCGTCGCTGCCCCGCTTCCCCGACGGGCACCGTTCCCCGCACCGGTCGCTGCCCGGACCCGGGCGGGGAGGGGCTGTCGGCCGGACGTCCGGACGTGCCCTTTCGCGCCCCCGCGGCGGGCGGGCCGTACGCCCGCCGCCGCTCCCCCGCCCCTACCGCGGCGCGAGTCCGTCCAGCAGGAGGTCGAAGAGCTGCCCGCCGAGTTCGCGGGCGGCCGGCCGGCGGCCGAGGACGAGGGTGAAGCCGCCGAGCGCGGCGAAGACCTGGTCGTGGTCGAGGTCCGCCCGCAGTTCGCCGGCGTCCTGCCCCGCCTCCACGAGGATCCGCAGGGCCTCCTGGATCCTGACCCGCGTGTCCAGGCGGCGGGCTTCGTCTGCGGTCAGGAGGTCGTGCAGGACGTCCGCCATGCCGCCCTTGGTGGCCGTGTAGTCCAGGAACCGCAGCGTCCACGCGCGCAGGGCCTCGACCGGCGGGTATTCGCGCAGGAGCCGCGCGGCGGAGTCGCACAGCCGCTGCGTCTCGACGCTGTACACGGCGTCGACGAGGGCCTCGCGGGTCGGGAAGCGCCGGTAGAGCGTGCCGATGCCGACGCCGGCCTCCTGGGCGACCGCCTTGAGCGTGGCCTGCTCGCCGTCGCGGGCGAAGACGGCGGCCGCGGCGGCCACGATCCGGTCGTGGTTCTGCTGGGCGTCGGCGCGCAGCCGGCGCCCCTCGCTCGGTGTCAGGGGAGCTCTCCTCGGTCGTGGGCCCGGGTCAGCCTAGCCGCGCCGCGCCCGCGCTTGATAAGCGGAGCCGACTCCGCATATGCTCGTAAGCGGAGCCTGCTCCACATATTCTGCCCCACAGGAGAGGAATGGCACAGCCATGTCCGCAGCACGGAGCACCACGCCGTTCGGCGCCACCACGACGGCCGACGAGGTCCTCGTCGGTGTCGACCTGACCGGCAGGCGCGCCGTCGTCACCGGCGCCACCTCCGGGATCGGCCGGGAGACCGCGCGGGCCCTGGCCGCCGCCGGGGCCGACGTCACCCTGGCGGTGCGCAATCCCGACGCCGGCGCGGAGACCGCCGCGGCGATCACCGCGGCGACCGGCAGCACGCGGGTCCACGTCGCCCATCTGGAACTGTCGGACCGGCGATCGGTGCGCGCCTTCGCCGACGCCTGGCGCGGACCGCTGCACGTCCTGGTGGACAACGCGGGCATCATGGCCGCGCCCGAGCGGCGCACGCCCGAGGGCTGGGAGCTGCAGTTCGCCACCAACCACCTCGGCCACTTCGCGCTCACCACGGGCCTGCACGACGCCCTCGCCTCCGCCGGCGGCGCGCGCGTCGTGGTCGTCAGCTCGGTGGGCCACGTCAACGGCGAGGTGCTCTTCGACGACCCGCACTTCGCCCGCCACCCGTACGACCCCTGGGCCGCCTACAGCCAGTCCAAGACCGCCAACGTGCTCTTCGCGGTCGAGGCCGCCCGGCGGTGGGCCGCCGACGCGATCGCCGTCAACGCGCTCAACCCCGGCCGGATCGCCGACACCGGCCTCAGCCGTTCCGCCGACCCCGCCGCCCTCCCGCCGGCGTCCTTCGACCCCGCGGGCACGACCGGCGTCTCCGTGAAGGACGTCCCGCAGGGAGCGGCCACGTCCGTCCTGCTCGCGGCCTCGCCCCTCGTCGAGGGCGTCACCGGGAGGTACTTCGAGGACTGCCAGGAGGCCGGGCCCTTCACGTCGGGCGTCCACCGCGGGGTCGCCGCGCACGCGGTCGATCCCGGGAAGGCCGCGCGGCTCTGGCAGGTGTCCCTCGACCTGCTGGCGGCGCCGCTGCCGGGGTAGGGGCGGGCGGACCCTTCGGTCGTACGGTTCCGGTCGTACGGTCCCGCGCGCCGGGCGGGGGCCCCGGTCGTACGGCCCAGGTGCCGCGCCCTACGAGCGGCGGCGGGGCTTGCCGCGTCCCTTCCCGCCCTTGGGCGCGCCGGAACCCGGCCGGGCACCCTTCGCCTTGGGCGCCCCCGCGGACTTGGCCTGCGGCTTCGCGACCTGCTTCCGCGCCGCCGGCTTGTCCTTCGAGGGCGCCTTCGACGGCGCCGTCTCCGCGGTCCGGGCCCCGCGGCCGCGCGAGCTGTTGACGGTCCGGCCGCGGACGATCCCGATGAAGTCGTCCACCAGGTCCGTCGTCGCGTCCTCCCGCCAGGACAGGGCGACCTGCGAGCTCGGGGCGTCCACGACCGGCCGGTACGTCAGGTCCCTGCGGTGGTGCAGGCGCGCCAGCGACTGCGGGACGACGAGGACGCCCACCCCCGCCGCCACCAGTTCGACGGCGTCCGCGGTCGTCGCGGGACGCTCCAGTGCAGGGCGGCCCGGCAGCCGCTCCCAGGCGAGCGTGTCGTCCAGCGGGTGCAACACAATCTCGTCGGCCAGCTCCGCCACGGACACCTCGTCCGCCGCCGCCACGAGGTGGTCCTTCGGGACGACCACGACCGTCGTCTCGACGTACAACGGGATCGCGCTCAGCTCCGTCCGGTCGACCGGCAGCCGTACGAAGCCGGCGTCCGCGCCCAACTCCCTCAGCAGGCCGGCCACTTCGGGGGCGGGCACCGCGAGGAGTTCGAGCCGGACCTCCGGCAGCCGCTCGTTCCAGATCCGCACCCACTTACCGGGCGTCACGCCCGGGACGTACGCGAGCCGGAACGACGCCTCTACTTCGGACCCTGTCACCTCGCAAGGCTATCGGTGCCGGTCAGACCGTCCGCACGCACTCACTACCCTTGACCCCATGACACCGCAGAAGACCCCCCAGACGATGAAGCCCGCGACCGCGGCCAAGAAGCTGGGTGTCTACCTCCCGGCCACCCCCGCAGAGTTCCAGGAGGGTGTCGTCTCCCGCACCGACCTGACCGCCCTCCAGGCCGACCCGCCCGCCTGGCTGCTCGACCTGCGCCGCAACGGCCCCCACCCGCGCCCCGTCGTCGCCGCCAAGCTCGGCATCTCCATCGCCGGCCTCGCCCGCGGCGGCGTCACCGAGCCCCTGACCTCGGAGCAGATCGACGCGCTCAAGGCCGAGGACCCCGAGTGGCTCCGGCGCGAACGCGCCACGGCGGCCGACGTCCGCAAGGAGGCCGCCCGCCTCAAATCCCTCCACGCCGCCCACCCCGACAGCTCGTCGGACTGAGCCGCACGGGTTTCTCCCGGATTCGCTACGGTTGAGCCATGACCGCACTGCCCGACTGGATGCGCCCGCCGCGCGCGGAAGGCTGGTTCGCGGAGGATCTGGACCGCCTCCCCGAGGCGCCACGCCACACCGAGCTGATCGACGGGGCTCTCGTCTTCATGATGTCGCCGCAGCGATGGTGGCACGGCCACCTCGTCACCATGCTCACGGTCGCTCTGATGGAACAGGCACCCGGCAACGTCAGAGTCGGCCGCGAGATGACCGTCAAACTTGATCCGCGGAATCGCCCCGAGCCGGATCTGCTGGTGACGACGGTCGACTACGACGGGGACCGGACGTGGTTCACGCCGGAAGAGGTACGGCTCGTCATCGAGGTCGTCTCCCCCGAGTCCGCCCACCGCGACCGCACGGTGAAGCTCCGCAAGTACGCGGAGGCCGGCATCCCGCACTACTGGTGCGTCGAGGACGAGCACGGCGCTCCCGTCGTCCACGTCTACGAACTCGACGAGCCCACCCGGGCCTACGCCCCCGCCGGCATCTTCCGGGAGACGTTGAAGCGTCCGGTCCCCTTCGAGATCGCCCTCGACCTCGACCGCCTCACCCCGGGCCGCAACAGCTGATCAGCCGCGCTGCAGCCCAGAAGGGGCCGGGCTCCCCGGAGCCCGGCCCCTTCCGCACGCGCGGTGGGCGTGTTCGCCGCGGAGCAGGCGCTCAGCCCCTGCGACCCAGCCGCCGCCGTACGCTCCGGACCCGGTCGCGGTCGGCGACCGCGTCGAGGATGCGGCGCCCGGCCAGTACTCGGGACATGCGGGCAGCACCGCGCTCCTGTTCTGTAATAGTTGATGTAATAGACCGGTCGCATGATGTCACCCCGCCCCGGCGGCACGGAGAACATCTCCGTCTCGATGCCCTCGGAACTCCTCGGTGTCCTGCGCACCCGTACCGGCAAGCGCGGCGTGTCCGCGTACGTGACGGCGGCGGTCCGGCATCAGCTCGCCATGGACGGCCTCGCCGAAATCGTGGCCGCGTACGAAGCCGAGCACGAGCCGCTGAGCGGGGCCGAAGTCCAGGCCGCGCAGCGCGAACTGTTCGGTGACGCACCGGCGCCCTATGCCTCCAACGACAGCGCCGCATGAAGGAGCCCACGGCCAGATCCCTGGTGCTCGATTCCCAGGCATTGTCGCTGCTCCTGCGCGACGACCGCCAAATGATCACCCGCATCGAAGCCGCTCGGCGCGTAGGCGTGCCGGTCCTCGTGTCGGCCCTGACGGTAGTGGAGGCCGTCTACGGGAAGACGGATACCTCCCGGCCGCACCGGGTGCTCTCCCGGCTTCAGGTCCAGGACGTCACCCAGGCGGACAGCCTCACCGCGGTACGGCTGCCGAGCGACGCCGGCGGCCTGCACGGACACGAGTACGCCATCGACGCCCTGGTCGCCGAATGGCGCTCCGTTCCCCGGCCCCGTGCCTGCGTTCCGCATAATTCGCGGTGCCTAGAGCGTCGAATCGTGCTGTGACCTGGGGAAATGCGTCTGGACACGCGGTGGGGGCGTGTCTCTAGGCGCGGGGGTTGTGGCTGGTCAGCGGGTTTCGGGGGTGAGCTCGACGATCTTCTTGGGGGCGGGGATGTCGAGTTTGTTCAGCAGGTCGCGCTGGGTGCGGGTGAGCTCGGTGAGCTGGCGGAAGGTGCCGGCTGGGCCGGTGAAGGTGCCCAGGTGGAGCCGGTCGAGTTCACGGCGGATGGTGGGCCAGGTCGCCTGGGTGGTGGTCTCGGCGATGCGGATCAGCAGCAGGGCGAGCCAGCACAGGATGACGTGGGCGCGGATGCGTTCTTCGAGCCGGTGGTAGACCGGGCGGAGATCGAGGATCTGCTTCATGTCGCGCCAGCCGCGCTCGACTTCGAGGAGTTGTTTGTAGCCCAGTGCGATGTCCTCGGCCGGGAGTTTCGGATCGCTGCAGCGCAGGAGGTACTTCCCGTCCAGGTTCGCCTCGGCCTTGGCTTTGGCGGCGTCGATGCGGAGCTTGCCGGCCGGGGTGGCGCGTAGGTAGCGGTTCAGGCCGGGCTTCGCTGCGATCTTCCCGCGCAACTCGCCGCGCTTGTAGTCCGTCAGCGCGTCGCTGCCCTCGATCAGCCCGGTGAGCTGGGTGATCAGCTGGGTGCGGATCGCCGCGTCGCGGGTGGCGCCTTCGGGGTTGTGGCAGATCACGAAGCGTTCAGCCTCGGAGATCTTCACTTCCTTGACGCGCATGTTGTGCGCGATGTCCTGGTAGCGGCCCTGCCGGGACAACGCCGCCTTGATCTCCGGTGAGTTGGAGCGGAGCTTCTCGCCGATGATGTAGTGGTGGTCGCCGGAGCGGAGGTAGCGGCGGTTGGCCGCGGAGGCGAAGCCCCGGTCGGCGACCCATACGATCCTGGACAGGGTCCAGTCCCGCATCTCGTCCTTGACCTGGCGGATCAGTGCGGAGTCGCCGGTGTTGCCCGGCCAGCACCACACCCGCACCGGGATCCCGTCACGGGTCACCGCCATCCCGATCACGATCTGCGGCAGGTCATCGCGGGAGTCCTTCGACTTCCCCCAGGTCCGGAACCCGCCCATGCTCACACCGTCGCCGTCGCCGTCGCCGTCGCCGTCGCCGTCGCCGGTTTCGGGGAGGGGGATGCCGTGTTCGTCGCGGGCGACGGGCAGGTCGGCGTCCTCGAGTTCGAAGTAGGTGCTGGTGGTGTCGAAGAACAGCAGGTCGACTTCGAGGTTGAGCAGGTGGGCGGCGGAGTCGAAGACCTGCCGCTCCAGTTTCTCGCGTATCTGGTGCAGCCAGTCCATCGCCCGGTAGCAGGCATCGTCGTCGATGCGGTCCAGACCGGCGATGTGCACGTCGTGGTTGACCCACTCGGCAGCGGCCAGCTTCGAGGACGGGGCCAGCGCGCGGTTGGCGACCAGGGCGAACAGAGCGCGTTCGGTGGCCTCGACGTTTCGTGGACGGCCTCGGCCCGGGGTGCCCAACGCGGCCACGATGCGCGGGAGTTCCAGCCGGTGCCACAGCTGGTCCAGGAGATACGCGCCGCCGAAGGGGCGGGACTCGACGAAGTCCAGATCCGTGTTCGCCTCGGCGGTGGCCGCCAGCGCGTCAGCCGGATCGAGCAGCTTGGACAGCGAGCCGACCAGGCGGCGCACCGCGTCGGTGTCAAGCTGGTCCTCGCGGCCGAAGCCGTACAGCAGCTTCGGCACTGACCGTCCCGCCGCCGCGTCCCAGGTGTTGTGGGCCAGGTGCAGGTAGCGGACCGTGCCGGTCTTGGTCTTCCGACTCGTCGTCTTCACATACATCGCTCTAGAGCCTACACGTCTAGCCCATGCAGTGACTGGCCATCATACTGGAAGCGTTTCTCTAGGTGCTTTCGGCCCGTGCAGCACCACCGAACCCGCTGACCAGGCACTTCACCGCATCGGACCCTCTAGACCAGCCGAATTACGCGGAACGCAGGCCGTGCTCGTACTGACCTCGGATCGCGACGACTGGTCGAAACTGTGCGGTGATCGCGTACGGATCAAGGACGTCTGACATCTGCCGGCGTCATGGCCGGTCAGCAGGACGGGGCCGGCGACGCCGCGGTCATTTCACGCGGGGCGATGCCGGCCACGAACAGCCCCTCGCCGGGCCCCCGGGGTCCGGCGATCGCGTCGGCGCGCAGGGGCCTCGTCGCCGGCCGGGGACCGTAAACATCGCCACGTAGGTTACGGTCTCCCACAACCTACGTTTCCGTAGGTCCCCGACGATCCGTGTCAGGAGCCCCCCCGTGGCCACTGCCGTCTCCCACCCCCACAGCCCGCAGGCTCCGGCTCGGAGCGACGTCCAGTTGCTGTGCGCGTTGGACGAGGTGGTGGAGGCGGAGCTCAACCGGCACTTGAGAGCGGCGAAGGAATGGATGCCGCACGAGTACGTGCCCTGGAGCGACGGCCGCAACTTCGACGGCGTGATGGGCGGCGAGGCCTGGGAGCCGGGGCAGTCCAAGGTCTCGGGCCTCGGCCGGACGGCGCTGGTGGTGAACCTGCTGACCGAGGACAACCTCCCCAGTTACCACCACGAGATCGCGACGGTCTTCGGCCGGGACGGCGCCTGGGGTACGTGGGTGCACCGGTGGACCGCCGAGGAGGGTCGGCACGCCATCGTGATGCGCGACTACCTGCTGACCTCGCGGGCGGTGGATCCCGTCGAACTGGAGCGGTTCCGGATGACGCACATGTCGGAGGGGTTCGAGGCGGACAACAGCCATAGCGCGCTGCACTCGATCGCCTACGTCGCCTTCCAGGAGCTGGCCACCCGGGTCTCGCACCGCAACACCGGCCACCACTCGGGCGACCCGGTGTGCGAGCGGATGCTTGCCCGGATCGCCACCGACGAGAACCTGCACATGGTCTTCTACCGCAACCTGCTGGCCGCCGCACTGTCGATCGCCCCGGATCAGACGATGCGTGCCGTCGCCGACGTGGTGACCGCCTTCCGGATGCCCGGCCACGGGATCCCGGGCTTCGAGCGGGCGGCAGCCCTGATGGCCATCGGCGGCATCTACAACCTTCGCATCCACCACGACGACGTGCTGCAACCCGTGCTGCGCCACCTCAAGATGCTCGAGGCCCCCGGGCTGACCGGCGAAGGGCTGCGGGCGCAGGAGGAACTCGGGACCTTCATGAACGGACTCGCCGACCAGGCGACGAAGTTCGAAGAGCGCCGGGAGGCCGTACTCGCCCGCCGCCGAAAGGACTGACCGCGCCGTCGGAACCTTCCGAACCACTGTTGGGAACAGGGCCATCGGCTCTCACGCGCGGCGGCCCGGAAGGGACGGTCCCGGTGCACGCACCGGGACCGCTTCGTGCACATGTCCCGCGAGCAGATCAGACGCGTGACGGCGCTCCCAGCAGGGCTGCCGCCGTCTGGAGCCTGGTGAGGGCCGGGGCAGGGCTGAGACCTGGAACGGGACGGCACGTGAAGCCGAGACGGCTCATCGCCCGCGTGACCTCGGCGGCGGAGAAGTCACGGCGATCCTGCTTGGTGAGCACTTCGCCGACTTGTTTGGCGGGGTAGGTACGACGGCCGATGATCACGGACTCACCGGTCACGGGTTCGGGTTTGACGCCCTCCATCGCTTCCATTACTTCACTCTTGACGAGGTTGAAGGCGAAACGGGCGATGACACAGCGCATGATGCCTCACAGGTTGACGTGGAGCCTTGACCGCATGGGTGACCGCGTCGGAGGTGGCGCGGCGGGCCCGCTCCTCAGACGGCTGTCCCGGCGAAGGAGCGCCGGCCGGAACCTCCGGGCACCGTGCGGGGAGAGGCGGCGGCAGCTCGGGCACGAGCGATGCCGCCGCGCCGGCCGCGTGACGGGCCGGCCTTGCGCCTGGCGCGTTCGACGACCGGCGCGGTGATGGTGACGGGAATTCCCGACGGCGCCTGGGCGCCGGTGATGCGGCTCAGTTCGGCCCCACCGGAACGCACCTGTGTGGTCTGCGGGCTGATGCCGGCGTCGGCCATCAGTCGGGTCATGCCGCGGCGCTGGTTGGGCATGACCAGGGTGACGACGCTGCCGGACTCGCCGGCCCGGGCGGTACGGCCGCCGCGGTGCAGGTAGTCCTTGTGGTCGGTCGGCGGGTCGACGTTGACCACCAGATCGAGGTTGTCGACGTGAATGCCGCGGGCTGCGACATTGGTGGCCACCAGCACGGTGACGTGCCCGGTCTTGAACTGCTCCAGGGTACGGGTGCGCTGCGGCTGGGACTTGCCGCCGTGCAGCGCCGCGGCACGCACCCCGCTGCGCAGCAGGTCCTCGGTCAGGCGGTCGACGGCTTGCTTGGTGTCCAGGAACATCATCACGCTGCCGTCGCGTGCGCCGATCTCGATGGTGGCGGCGTGCTTGTCTGCGGCGTGGACGTGCAGCACGTGGTGCTCCATCGTCGTGACGGTCGCCGCGGAGGGGTCGACCGAGTGGACCACCGGGTCGGACAGGTAGCGGCGCACCAGCAGGTCGACGTTACGGTCCAGGGTGGCCGAGAACAGCATGCGCTGGCCGCCGGGGCGTACCTGGTTGAGGAGTTCGGTGACCTGGGGCATGAAGCCCATGTCGGTCATCTGGTCGGCCTCGTCCAGCACGGTGATGTCGACCTGGTCCAGGCGGCAGTCGCCGCGTTCGATGAGGTCCTTGAGCCGTCCCGGGGTCGCGACGACCACTTCCGCCCCACCGCGCAGGGCTGCGGCCTGTCGGCCGATCGACATCCCGCCGACCACCGTAGCCATCCGCAGCCGCAGCGGCCGGGCGTACGGGGTGAGCGCGTCGGTGACCTGCTGGGCCAACTCCCGCGTGGGAACGAGGACCAGGGCCAGGGGCTGCCGGGGCTCGGCACGTCCGCCGGCGGTGCGGGCCAGGAGCGCCAGGCCGAAGGCAAGGGTCTTGCCCGAGCCGGTGCGGCCCCGACCGAGCACGTCACGGCCGGCCAGCGCGTTGGGGAGCGTCGCCGCCTGGATCGGGAACGGGACGGCCAAGCCCTCGGCGCCGAGCGCCGCCAGCAGAGCGGCGGGCATGTCGAGATCCGCGAACGCCGCGACGGCGGGGAGCGCCGGCGTGGTGGTGACCGGCAGCGTGAACTCCCCTTGCGGCGAGGGGCGACGCCCATAGCCGCCGGAGTGGCCGGGAGCACCGGAACGGCCCGAGCCCGAGGGCCGCGAGCGGAAGGCGCCGCCCCTTGACGAGCCGGTGGCCCCGCTGGTGCGTGAGCGACGGTCGTTCGTGCGAGTGATGCGGTTCATGCAGAACCTTCCTCGATACGGCGCGCATCGAGGAATTCCCGGCGGAGGTGAACCGCGTGAAGAATCGCAAGTACGAGCCGAAGAAAATAAAACGAAACCGGGAAGAACGCGTCGCCTTCCCATCGCGCCGGCGGATTACAGGAATCCATCGAAAGAAATCAGAATTCCGGGATCGAAGCCGGGCCTACTGCTGCCCCGCCTGCCGCCACGCGGTGAATTCCATGAACGAACGAGCTGGGGCCCGCACCCCTTCAGGCGCGGGCCCCAGCTCGGTGTAACGCGTCAGCGTCAGGCGGGAACGATGTTCTCCGCCTGCGGGCCCTTCTGGCCCTGGGTGACGTCGAAGCTCACCTTCTGGCCTTCCTGCAGCTCGCGGAAGCCCTGGGTGGCGATGTTCGAGTAGTGGGCGAACACGTCAGCGCCGCCACCATCCTGCTCGATGAAGCCGAAACCCTTTTCCGCGTTGAACCACTTCACGGTGCCGGTAGCCATGTCATATCTCCTTCGGGGCGGTACCCTGAGCCCACACTGTGCGAGCCCAGCGTCGCCGTGATGATTACCCCATCCGGAAAGCCCCGGAAAACAAAAGCGCTCTCACCGGTCGGCGAAGGCGCCAGAAGTCATTGGGAACCACGACTGCAACTGACATTTACAGTAGCACAGGATGGGTGGCCGCACACAAAGGCAGCTTCGAGTTTCACGACACCCCCGCGAATGCATCAGCCAAGAGAACCAATTTTTCTCCTGTCGCGGTACCAGATATGCACACCGGCACAAATGAAGGGCGGTGCGTTCCTGGCCACGTTTCCACCGCGAGGCGGCGCCTGTGGCCGCCGCGCAGCCCAGGGTGATGTCGCACAGGGTGTGGAGCCGACGCGGGGTCCTGATCCACCAGAGGCGGAAGGCGATGCCGGCCGAGGCCCCGGCGTGCAGCCAGCCGCGCATCTTCGGCTTCACCGCGGCCGCCGCGCGCTCAACACCGCTCTCCAGGCCGACGGGTGTCCGCCGGGCAACCAGCCGGTTGGCTGTGCCGGCAGGCGAATCAACCGCCGGTTCGTGGAGGGTGTCGGGCGTGGTGCCGCAAAGATGTCGGGGCTCCCGTCCGTGGACCGGCGGCCAGACATCTTCAGCGATCATGCGCTCGTATGACGAAATCGGCGCAGGGATGCGACATCG
Source organism: uncultured Actinomycetota bacterium (assembly GCA_963756705.1). GTDB lineage: Bacteria > Actinomycetota > Actinomycetes > Streptomycetales > Streptomycetaceae > Actinacidiphila. The sequence continues at coordinate 371,125 of CAVWOS010000017.1, forward strand.
GCGCGTTCCCGCGGGCTGCGGGTCAGTCGCCTGCCGTGCGCTGGGACGCGGCGCGGCGGTATTCGGCGTTGATGCGCTGAGCCTCTTCGAGTTGGTCCTCGAGGATGATGATGCGGCAGGCGGCCTCGATGGGGGTGCCCTGGTCGACGAGTTCCCTCGCACGGGCGGCGATGCGCAGCTGGTAGCGGGAGTAGCGGCGGTGTCCGCCCGCGGAGCGCAGCGGGGTGATCAGGCGCGCTTCCCCGAGGGAGCGCAGGAAAGCCTGGGTGGTGCCGAGTATCTCGGCGGCCCGGCCCATGGTGTAGGCGGGGTAGTCGTCGTCGTCGAGCCGGTTGAACGAGTCGTCTGCTGTCATTGCGCCTCTCTGTGGAACACGGTGGAGGGGCCCTGGTGCCGTACGGCACCAGGGCCCCGAAGGAACTGCAACACCATCTGCCGGTCTCAGTACTGCGCCGGCCTACTGTGTCCGCACCGCCGCAGAGGGGGATGGCGGCGTGTGCGGGGATCGCGGTTGCTTGACCGGAGACCACCTCACTAACGATGTCCTGCGGTACCCGGGCTCAACACGTCCGCCCGGGCGATCCTGATGGCGCTCGACTCCTCCGTCCTTCCCTCTTGATCAACACTTACCGAAGGGGATTTCGTACTGCTGGTACTTCGACCTGCGCTTACTGAGCTACCACTTCACTACTGCTCACGGCAGCCCCTGATCACTGCGGCCGCCCGGTCCGGCCGTCAGCTCCGTCGCCGTCAGGCAACCACTCTGGCTTCGGAACTCCACCACCGCACCGTCCTGCACACTGCAACTGCCTGTACTGCTGCCCGCCAGTTCATCTCTGCCGGGCCTCGCGGATCTCGGCTACGAGAGAAACCATACCCGCACCACCACCAAAGGTCTACCCTGGCCGACATAGATTTTCGCGTGTTCGGCAGCGAGATAACCGGGCACTGCCGGAAGGGGCGCGGCACGGGGCGCAAGGGTGGCAGTCGGACCGCCTCTCACGAACGACCCTTTGCCCGAGCATCCCAGCGCGATCCCGGCACGGGAACAAGCCAGAGGCCCGGCCCCGAAGGACCGGACCCCTTCTGATCTGTGTTTGCCCAGATCAGCGGCATGGTGATGTGGCACCGGCTAGACGTTGAAGCGGAACGCATTCAGGCCGATCCTGACCTGCGGTGGAGCACCGATCATGGCTCTGACCAGGTGCTTCTTCGCTTGCAGGCGTTGGCGTGCGACGGTCGCTTTCGACTGTCCTGCGGACCGATTGCGGACTGCTTGTACGCAGTCATCCGAGTCGGCCTGCCCCGACCGACCGTCAGTAGCGCGGCATGTTCGGGATCGCCTTCTCCGCGAGTCCGATGAGCGCCTCCACCTTCGGCACATCTGAGGCCACCTCGTCCGGCGTCACCGAAGGGGCCTCCGACGAGCGGTACTCGACCTCGTTCCGGCGTGCGCGCATGCGGTTGAACGGACGCAGGATGGATCCCAGCGGCGGATCGAGTTGTGCGCGAACCGCCTCGTAGACGGCGGTGTGTCCGCCACGGCTCGTGGCTCGCAGACCCTCGTTCTGCAATACGGCGGCCAATGCCCTGCGGGCGGCATCGTAAGCCAGCGTGTACGCGCCCTCCGGGTCCGCGGTCAGCAACTGACGCGCGGAATCGACGTGTGTACGTGCCCGGACGAGTTCCGCCTCGGCCGCGGGTCGGGAAGCGGGTACCCGTCAAGCTCACCACTGTCGATGAGCGCGTCAATCGTCGCCCGCCCCTTGTCCCAACCCGCCATCACGCCTCCTGATCAAGGTTCAACCGGACCAGCGGGCGCTCGCGAACGCTGGTGAGAAACGGATCAGCCGTGTCCGCGGTCCACGCCTCGGTCGTGACCCGATGAACGTTCACCTCCCGGTGCAGCCGACGGGAGACGTTCTCGGCGAGGTCGAAGAGAGAGTCAGGGTCCGGATGCCCGACGACGAGGACGTCGACGTCGGCCGGCGGCGGACCAGGCTCGCCCTTGTGGCGCGCGGCCCACGAACCGTAGATGTACGCCTCATCGACACCGGCGAACCCGGCCAGCGCCTCGGACAGCACAGGAAGCGGCCCGTATGTCACCGCGATCAGATCGGCCAACGGACCCGCCAGGGCCGTATCGATCCGGCTGGCGACCAGCCGACTCCGGCCGACCCGGCGGTCACGAAGGATGCCACCACCGACAAGCCGGTTCACCTCACGCAGGACCGCCGTATGCGAGGCACCCAGTGCGTCGGCGAGTTCGGTGAGTGTGAACTCTCGCTCCGGGTGGAGCACCACGAGCGCCAGCAGCTCACCCTGCATCTGCGAACGCAAGAGTGGAAGGAGCGATGGGGAAATCTTCATTGCGCGCAGTTTATCATGCGCCCAATGAAGACAACGATAAGTGATCGGTGCATCACCCAGTGCACCTATCTGAACATCGGCACCTCACAGGCGCGGCAACCGGGCTCCAGTGCGCACGCATGGGTCCACGCCTACGGTCAGGCGATCCGATTCTGCGGACCGCTGCGGACCGCAGGGCAGCACAAATCGCTTCTTCGCAGGTCAGGCCGCCCAGGGTGGCGTGATCACACGTTGAAGCGGAACGTATCCGGGCCGGATCTGACCTGCGGCGGAGCGCCGATCATGGCCCTGACCAGGCAGTGTGGCGTTGACGTGCGTTGGGTTCCGACGGGGGTCTACGGGTGTCCTGCGGACTGTTTGCGGACTGATCGAATGGGCCGAGGAAGCGAACTGTGTGGTATCAGAGCCGGGCCGTCCACGATCCTCCGGGGGTGAGCAACCGCTACCCCTGCCCCCTGCTGCGGGCACCGCGTCCTCGACGAGATCCCGGCTCCTTCGAGATCTTGCCCGCCTGCTTTTTGGGAGGACGGCGCGGTTCAGTTCCGCAGGCGGAGCGACCTGGGTCCCGCTCATCGAGGCACAGTGCAGCTACCAGGACTGCGACCAGCACTGGCGGCAGGCGGTTGATGCAGTCCGGGGCGGCGCACCATGTTCATCGGTTCGATGAGCGGAATCTTGCGCCCACTGAGGGCCGTGGCTGGAAACCGTCGCTCACGCCGCGCCCTCCACAGTTCCACGTATTGGAAGCAGCGGAAAGTACGGTAATTTGACGATCCGTTAGTCGGCCGGTGGGGGACCATACGCGGGCCGAGGGGGAGGACCAGGACACGGCTTGCCCACATCCAGCGACTTGGCCTGCAGTCATGCCTATCGGCTGGATTCCGGTGAGCCTTGAGGCAGACGCAACGGTATGCAATCGCAAAGCGTGTTCGAGCGTGGCCAGAGAGTAAGGGTTCGGGCCGCAGGCTTACCCGACTTCGCCACCATCAGGTTCGCTCTTCCGGGAGACGAGCCTGGTTCCTGGGATCTCATCCTGGTCGACGACGAAGACCGTCGTCACGAAGTGAACCTGGCCGCCGGAGACACCGAGACCGTGCGCCCCCTCGTCAGCGATGGGCGAGCTGACTCCGCCCGCGTACTGGCCGCGATGTGGACCCAGTGGATGAACGCCGCGGCGACGAACGCTGAGTCCAGCGCGATGGCGGCCACACCGTTGAAGCCATACGCGCACCAGACCACGGCCGTCTACGGTGCGATGCTTCCTCAGCCCTTGCTTCGCTTCCTCTTATCGGACGAGCCAGGCACCGGAAAAACGATCATGGCGGGTCTCTACCTGCGCGAGATGCAGAGACTCGGCCTCATCAAGCGGGCGATCATCGTGTGTCCGGCCAACTTGGCCACCAAGTGGGTGGACGACTTTCGGCGACTGCTGGGAGGCGGTCTACGTCAGCTGACCTCGGCCACCGTGCGTGAGGACGCCCTCAACTCCAACGACCTGTGGGTGGTCTCGCTCGAACTGGCAGCCGTGAACCCCGCGGTGCAAGAAGCGATCCGGCCGGACAAGGCCGGCTGGGACCTGGTCGTCTTCGATGAGGCGCACCGGCTGACTCCGACCGCCGCCGGGTTCCATCAGGTTGGACGACTTCTGGCCAAGAACACCCCGCGTGCGCTGCTGATGACGGCAACGCCCCACAGGGGTAAGGAGTGGCTCTTCCGGCACCTGCTGCACCTGGTCGACCCGGAGATCTACCCGGATCCGGGCAACGACCCCAACGTCGACCTCAGCGCACTGCGGCCCGGTCCCATCCACTTCTTGCGGCGGATGAAGGAGGACCTGGTCGACTACGACGGCACGACCCGGTTGTTCAAGGGCCGTACGGCGCACAACTTCAGCGTGCCTCTGTCGCAGTCCGAGTACGGCTTCTACAAGGCCGCCCTGGAGATGGTCGACCGGTACTTCCCCCCGGTGGCACAGCCGCTTGCGCGCATGGTCTACGGCAAGCGGGCAGCCTCCAGCCTGTACGCGCTGGCAGAGACGCTGCGCCGGCGCCATGAGCACATGGGGGCGATGAGCGAGGCGGAGGCGGCGCTCATCGCCGACCGCGAGGATCACGGTGACGAGGCCGAGGTCGACGAGGCGAAGGTGATCCACACAGTCTCGGCCTCGACCAGGGCGGAGCGTGCCGCGATCAACAGCCTGGTGCAGCAGATCGAGGCGACGCTGGTCGACTCCCAGTGGCAGCCGTCGAAGTGGAAGCGGCTCACCAGCGATTGTCTGACCGCCCGCGGAATCCACCCCGGGAACGGGGAGCAGGCCGTGGTCTTCACCGAGTACGCCGACTCGGCCCACTGGATCGCCCGTCGGCTCCAGGCTCAGGGATACACCGCACAGCCACGGCAGCTGTAGTTCCGGATTCTGTGCTGGTGGGCGGCTTGCGGGGTCGGGTGTAGGTACAGGTACGGCCACCGTGATCATGAACGTTTGTGACGACGTTTCAGGATCAGGTGGCCGTGGAGGCCACGATAGCCCGGGCTGCGTGGGGCAGGCTGTTCGGGGCAGCGATGGATGCGATCGCGGGCTGCTTGGCCCGGCGGGAGACCCGTGCCACGGCGGCGGAGATGGTCACCGGGCTGCTGGCGGAGGTGGACACGCGCAACTGCTGGACGCTGGCTGAGGCCCTCGGGCATCCAGGCCCGCACCGGCTGCAGCACCTGCTGTCACGGGCGAGGTTCGACCACGACCGGGCCCGGGAGGAGATCGCCCGCCTGGTCGTCCGTGAACTGGCAGGTCAGGAGGTGGTGCTGGTCGCGGACGAGACCGGGGACGCGAAGTCCTCGACCGACTGCGTCGGCGCCGGACGCCAGTACTCCGGCGCGATCAAAGGCGTCGGACTGTGCCAGGTCGCCGTTCACCTGGCCGCGGTCACCGAGTCGGTGCGCGTGGTCATCGACCGGGCCCTGTATCTCCCCGCAGACTGGGCCGCGGACGAGGAACGCCGTCAAGCGGCCGGCGTCCCGGAAGAGATCATGTTCGCCACGAAGCTGCAGCAGACCGCCGCCATGGTCAAGAACGCGCTCAAGCTGGGCATCCGGGCCCGCTGGTTCGCCGGCGACGAGGTGTATTCGGGTCGTGGACTCCGACAGAGTCTGCGGAAGCTCGGCCTCGGCTACGCGGTCGGCGTCTCCCACACCTACCCCGTCACGGACGGAGCCGGCCGCCGGTGGATGGCCCGTCAGATGATCAACAAGGTGCTGCCGCACCAGTGGATGCGCATGCGGACCGGACACGGAACGAAGGGCACCCGCGAGTACGACTGGGCCTGGCTCGGTGTCCGCGCGGACGACACCCCCGACGGACACCCAGACGACGGCACCAGCGTCCTGGTCGCCCGCCGGCACCGGTACACCGGCGAGATCTCCTTCTTCCGCTGCTGGTCGCCCGCGCCTGTCACCCTCGCCCAGCTGGTCGAAGTGATCTGCCGACGGTGGCGGATCGAGGAGACCTTCCAACTCGGCAAGAGCTTCACCGGCCTGGACGAAGGGCAGGTGACCTGCTGGAACTCCTGGATGCGCTGGTCGCTGTTCTGCCTTGTCGCATCCGCCGTCCTCGCCCTGACCACCACCGCCACGACCACCACAGGCCCTTCCGGACCGGTCTGTCTCGTCCCGTTGACCTGCCCCGAACTCGTCCGGCTCCTGCGGGCGTTCGTCCTCACACCACCAGCCCGAGGCGCGGAACACCTCCTGCACTGGATGGCCTGGCGCCGCCATCATCAAGCCATCGCACGAGCCTGCCACCAGCACCGACACGCTCTCCAGGACCAACCCTGACCAGAACTACAGCTGCCGTGACAGCTCTACTCGGGCCGGCAGAGCAAGACGGACCGCGATGAGGCACGCAAGGCATTCATGCGCGGCGAGTTCCAGATCATCGTCACGACCGACGCCGGCAACGAAGGTATTGACCTGCAGGCTGCTCACGTGCTTGTGAATTATGATATTCCGTGGTCTTTGGTCCGTCTCGAACAGCGGATGGGCCGCATTCACCGCGTCGGTCAGCAGCGCGATGTCTACCTCTACAACCTGGTCGCCACCGACACCCGGGAAGGCGCGACCCTCCTGCGCCTTCTGGACAACTTCGTCACGGCCGCCAACGAACTGCGCGGCCAGATGTTCGACAGCCTCTCCGCGGTCGCCGAGATCACCGGCGTCGACTACGACAAGTGGCTGTCGGACCTCTACGGCAACGACGAGCTGAAGAAGCAACAGGCCATCGACGCCGCCCAGGCGGTCCAGGCCCAGGAACTCACCCGGGCGGCCCGCAAGGTACGGGACAACGAGCGGCGCCTCGCCAGCCAGGTCGACGCGGTGGCCGCGCTGACGCTGCTCCAGCGTGACTTGTTCGCGCGCATCAACCCCGCCATCGTCGAGGCATACCTCGACCGGCTCGCGGCAGCCGGCGTACTGAAGTCCGCGCCGACCGCAGCCGGACCCGGCTTCCGCCGGCTCTCCATGAGCGGCAATGCCAGGTTTCCGGCCACCCTGGGCGGAGAGAGCGAGGTTCACGTCGCCACCAGCGGAGACGTGGTCCGCCAAGCTGCCGAGAAGATCGATGTCGGTCGACACCGTCACCCTCGGCCCCGGCGAGCCCGGCTTCAGCGACCTGATCGACATAGCCGAGCACACCCTGGCCGAGGACCTTTACCAGTCCGGCGCCGCAGCGGACCCCACCAGCCTCACCCCGTACGACCTGTACGCGTACGAGGCCACGATGACCGAGAGCAACGGCAAGCGCGCCAGTGTGTGGGCCACCTTGATCAAGGTCGACGACACTGGTAACCCCCGCCCCGTGCGATGGGAGTCCCTGGCCAACCTCATACCCACCGGCCAAAACGGCAGCGCACCGCACCCTGCCCGGGAGGGGCGCGCGTTCACAGCCGCCCGCCACGTGGCCGCCGCGACCGTCGCCGAGCACCGGAAGGTGCGCATCGACTGGTTCGCTCAGGCCCGCCGTGATCTAACCAACCTGCCGCTGAGCCTCACCGACCGCATCGATGACCGTACCGCACGCCTTGAGCTACGGCACCGGCTCCAGGCCCAGACCGCTCAGCGCCTCAAAGAGCTCGAAAGGCTCGCGGACGTGCAGCTGACCGAACCGAAGCTGGTGGGCCGGATCCGTGTCCTCGCCACCGCTGACATCAGCCTCCAGGCCGAGATCGACGCCGAGCTGGTCTCCATGCGGCGCGTGCAGCAGCTCCTCGAGGACGACGGCTGGACCGTCGCCGATGTTCACACTGAGGGCCGCGGCTACGACCTGGAGGCCCGCCGTCACAGCCAGGTCCGCCACGTCGAGGTCAAGGGCGTACTCGGCAGCGCGGCCAGCGACGGCATCCGGATGACCGGAAACGAAGTCCTCATCGCGACCCAGCACCGAAAGGAGTACTGGCTCTACGTCATCGACCGGTGCGCCGACGGCAAGGGGCGATTCTTCGGCGCCTACCAGGACCCCGCCACCCTCTTCGCCAATGTGATGACCGGGAACGCGGTGTTCCGCGTCCCGGGCAGCAGCCTCAAGAATGCCCCCGGGAGCAACGCATGACCCGAATGATCGAACGCTGGTTCCCGTGTGCGGAGGTAAGTGCCAACAGCAGATCGGGGTGGGGCAGCGGGAATGCCGAAGTCGGCATCATGACCTGGTTTGCCAAGCGACCCACGGCACAGGCCAAGGCGGCGACGATCTGCTCGCTCCTGCCCTGGCCCGATGACCCTGCCGAACAGCAGCGGTTGCAGCAGCTGGTACGAGACGCGATGACCGGTCGGTACGAGAAGGCTGACGAGATTCGCCACGAGATTGTTCGGCATCACCCCGGCGGAGCCAGCACCCTCGACCCATTCAGCGGTCGCGGGATGATTCCGCTAGAAACCGCGCGAGTAGGCATGTCCGGCTTTGCCCTCGACTACAGCCCTGTCGCCGTTCTCGCGTCGCGACTACTAACCGATTTCCCGTGCCGCAACTGGGACGATGAGCCGGTTATCCCGTACAGCAACGCGGAGCCCGTGCTCCTCGATACCCGTCCTCGGCTTGTCCAAGATGTGAACGCAGTGCTCAGCGAGGTTGGCGCTCGCCACCATGCTGCCATGTCCGAGTATTACCCGCAGGTCGATGGTCGAGTGGCGTGGGGGTACCTCTGGGCACTTACCATCCCCTGTCACGAATGCACGCGGCACTTCCCGCTGATTGGCCAGCTCACGTTGCGCAAGCCGAATACACGGAAGAACCGCAAGACGAAGGCCACGTACCACGACCCCGGGCAGTCTTACTACATCGACATCGACAGCGATGCCGACACGTGGAGCGTCGTCGTCCATGACGGCCCACCCCGGCAGGCACCCACCCGGCAAGTGCCACCGGGGAAGAGTAAGTACGACAGCAGCGGGCGCCTGGCCGTGTGCCCCTTCTGCGGATATGGACACGACCGTCAGCTGCAGATGCGCATCCTCCACAAGCGACTGACGTTTTCTCAACGAAGATCATTTCCAGATTCTGTTGAGGACAAGTGCGGCGCGGGCTATGTCGCCGATGCGGCTGGGGCTGAGGGAGACATGCTTGAGTGCGCGCCAGCGTTCCTTGAGTTCGGCGGCGGCGCGTTCGCCGAGGGCTCGTAGGTCTCTGATCAGGGTGTTCGTGGTGCGGGTGTCGGCGTGGAGGGCTTGTTCAGACTGGCCCTTGGGGCGGCGGACCGGGACGTGGATGCCGATGCCGGCACCGATGTAGCCCTTGTCGGCGAGCGTCGGCAGGCCATTGGCGGCGGCCTTGTACAAGGCGGGCAGAGCGTGAATGCGGGCGGCGGTGATGTCGGGCGTGGAGCCGGGCTCCACGTCGGAGACCCACAGCGGGGTCCCGTCCGGGGCGGACAGGAACTGCACGTTGCCGCCGAATGCCTTGTGCTTCTGGCTGAACCACAGGTCGTTGCCGTTGTCGCGGACTCCCGCAAGGCGGTCGGACTCGATGAGGGTGCCGTCCAGGATGACGTGTGTCATTGCCTCCCGCCGGCAGCGGTCCAGGACTTCATGCAGGTCGGGGGCCTGGTCGGCAAGGACGCCGATGCCCTCGTGGAGGTAGCGGTAGCCGGTGGCCTGGGAGATGCCGGCGTCGCGGGCCAGGCAGTGCACGCAAGCCTGCTCGCGGAACCAGCGCAGAACCAGTACGGCCTGGGGGAACGGACCCAGCGCCCGCGATCCCCGTGGGGTTCGCAGTTGCCGCCGATGGGCGGCCAGCAGGCGGGCAAGGAACTCGACGGTATGGCGCGGGACGTCGAGCGTGGCAACATAAGTGACCAACGTGAAGCCTCTGGTTCAGCGGACGATCTTGTGGTGAGAACCGTCCTACCAGGGGCTTTACGTCTATCCGTAGCCAGGTGGGTTCGCCCCATCCGCCCGCAGCCGCACGGATCACGACGTTTCGCGAAGATCATTTCGTTGAGAAAACCTCACTGGGCCGCGATGCGCCGCTGCTCGCCGCCGACATCGATCCCGAGGTCGGCAAGTCCTATCGCACGCTCGAGAAACACGAACGTGATGCAATCGACACCGTAGCCGTCGCCCTACATGAACAACCAGGGTTTAGCCCCTTCCTTTCGGCAGTACCTGATGAGCGGATACCTGCTGGCAACACCTGGACAGTCCAGGCATCCGTTTACGGCACCCGTACCTACGGTGACATGATGAATGCGCGGCAGACACTGTCGTTCATAACTCTCGCCCGAGCCATCCGAGAGATCGGACAAGAACTCGGCAAGAATGGCAACAGCGAAGCCTACGTCCGGGCTCTTACTGGTTACGCTGCAGCAGTGTTGGCGAGAAAGATTCGACGTGCCACGCGCGGTTGTACCCTCGACGTCAAGCTGTCTAAAGCGAATGACCTTTTCGCCACTGAATCGAGCCTCAACTTCTCGTTCGATTACCTAGAGGTTGGTCTTGCTGACGGCCCGGGCAGTTGGGAATCGATCGCCGACGGCACATTGAGAGCACTCGGAGCGACCATGCCGCCTGCCGAGGCAGCGGCCTGTGAGGTGACGCGTGGCTCGGCGATTAGTCTTCCGTTCCGGGACAGGGCAATCACCGCGGTTGTCACCGATCCGCCCTACGACGCAATGATCGATTACAGCGACGCCAGCGACCTGTTCTACGTGTGGGTCAAACGCGCACTGGCAGAGACCTGGCCAGAGCTAGCTATGACTGCGCACGAGTTTGGTTTGCAGGAGAAGCACGAAGAAATCATCGTCAAGAAAGGTGGCACGAGCAATAAGGACCACCGCAATCGCCAGCACTACGACACCCTGATCACCCAAGCGTTCGCAGAGGCCCGGCGAGTTGTCGCAGAGGACGGCGTCGTCACCATCGTCTTCGGCCATGGCGAACCGGAGGTCTGGCAGCGGTTGCTCACGGCCATTCATAATGCCGGACTTGTCCTCACCGGCGCCTGGCCAGCCAAGACTGAGCCCGGCGGCAAGTCAGGCTTCACGAACATCGTGACGACCTTGACCATGGCCTGCAGCCCTGCGATGCAAGGACGGCCCACGGGTCGAAAGGGCGCGGTCGAGGCCGACATCAAAGCAGAGGTGAAACGGCGCTACCCGGACTGGGAGCGATGGGGGCTAGGCCCCGCCGATATGTTGATGGCTGCCGCTGGCCCTGCCATGGAGGTCGTAGGCCGCTATAGCGAGGTTCTCGACGCCAAGGGCGAGCCCGTCGACATCGCCGCATTCCTGCCACTCGCGCGTGCTGCAGTCCAGGAGGCCATGGCGGTCGAGATCGATCACCAGCCACTGGAGACCTTCGACGCCCGTACGCGATTCGCGCTTTGGTGGGTCACGCTCTACGGCCGCCAGGCCCAAGCGAAGTCCGAACTGCGCTGGCAGGCTCTGGCTTCCTCGCTCGACCTGGCAGCGATACGCGACCTGGTTCCCGACGCCGACAAGGGCGTCCGGTTCATCACATCCCGTGACTACAAGAACAAGATCGACGGACAATCGACCGTCATCGACATCACTCTCGCCCTCGCTGCTGCCTCAGACGAGGGTCTGCAGGCCATGGGCCAGGTTCTGGCTGCTGCAGAGCACGCGGCTGACGACACCTTCCTGTGGGCCGCTGTTCAGTTCCTCGCGGATCGGCTTCCGAGCAATGACTCGGACTCCGTCCGCTTCACCCGAGTGGTGCGCAACCGAGCCGGGATCGTCGGTGCCGCCGAGACCATTGCTGCGAGCGACGACGAGAAGGCCCAGCTTCAGCTGATTGACGATGCCCAGTTGCGGCTCGAGTGATGACGAACATCACGACCCCCCGCGACCTTCATATACCCCGGCCCAGGAGAGCAGCAGTGACGACCAGCGTGACACCGTGGTGGAAGGCGCTCAAGCTCCGTCAGGAGATCCTCAGCGCCTCCGGGCAGATCGACGACGTGCAGATGTCGTTGTTCCGTGCCGTCCACGCCACGGAAACTGATCGGCCTCCCTATGCCGACGCCGAGTATTACGGTGACATCACGCACCCGACCGAGCGGCTCGTCGACCTGCTCACCGAGATCGCCGTTCGTATTGGCGGTGGTGACGACTACCTGAAGGCCCGGGCGGTTACCCGGCTGGACCAAGGCATGGGTGGTGGAAAGTCTCACGCGTGCATCGGCGCTTACCACTTGGCCGCCAACCCAGGGGCATTGTTGGGAACCGAGCTCGGCCAGAAGGTGGCCGAGCGCGCGAGAGCCAAGATAGGCCGCCCGCTCGCCGGCGACCTCGGCCGTCCGCATGTGGTCGTGCTGCCCTGCGACAACATGACACCAGGGGCTGGAGTACAGGAGCTCGACGGGCCTGCGGTCAACCTCTACGAACGCTTCCTGTGGCGCCTGTTCTCCAAGGACTACACCCTCTACGAGCGGTACCGCCGGTACTGGAGCGACAAGCACAAGATCTCAGAGGCCATCAGCGCGGTGAACCGCCCCGTACTGATCATCGTCGACGAGGTACTCAACTACATAGGCAACGGACTCGACGGCGCGAACCAGACCGACCTGGCAGGCCAGGACATGGCGTTTCTTCAGGCACTGCTCGATGTCGTCAACGACGTCCCCCACGTCGCGATGCTGGCCGTGATGATCGCCTCCGACCTCGACAAGACCGCGCTCTCTCCTGCCGCACAGGCCCGCCGCGATGACTTGAACAGTCAGATCGACCGCAATGGTCTGCCAACCACTGTGACCGGAGCGGGCGACTTCGCCGACATCCTCCGTCGGCGCCTGTTCGACGCCGAGCCTGCCAACGAGGTTCTCGCCGCTACTGCCGCGCTCTACGAGAACGTGTTGACGGACAAGACCTGGGCCAAACAGGTCTGGGAGCCGATCGGCACCACGTGGCGCCGTAACTGGCGTACGGAAATGTCGGCTTGTTACCCCTTCCACCCCATGCTGATGAGTCTGGCTCAGGACGAGTGGAGCAAGGTCGCCGGCTTCCAGCGGGTCCGGTCCACGATCCGCATCTTCGCCGCCACTGTCTTTGCCCTGCAGCAGCGCGGCAAAGCGGGCGAGTGGGTGCCGGCGCTCATAGGCCCCGGAGACCTGCCCCTGTCGGACAGCACCGTCCGTGAGGCGCTCTTCGGCAGCGGCCTGGTGGAGGACGACCGCACCATCGCTAACTACCGCAGCCTGGCCGAGATCGAAATCGTCAACCACGACGGCTCGGCGGGAACTGCACGCCGCCAAGACATCGAACGCTTGCCCAGCGCCTGGAGTCCGAGCAATCCACGGGCGGCCGAACGTGCCGCCACTTTCATCTTCCTGGCGAGTGTTGTCGGCACCCTGCGCCCCGGGCGAGGCCGAGGAGCCAGCGCACCCGAGGTCAAGGCCGCCACCAGCGTCCCGGACGCCACGTACACGATCACCGACGCCGACAGCGTCGTCGACGACCTGATCAACCCGAACCGAGGGATGAGCGCCCTCGACATCACTCCCGGTCAGGGCAACAACAAGCCGGCCCGCTATTTCCTCTCCACCCGGCTCACCCACCGCATGCTGGTCAAGAACATTCGGCGCACCATCACTGAGGCCGAGCGCGATCAGGTCATCGCCACCATCTCGAAAAGGCTGGCCAGCAACGGGCCCTTCCGCGATGTGCAGTTCGTTCCGGCAGACCCCCAGCGCAGTCCTGTTGACGTTCTCGCCACTGCTGGCCTGGACACCGCCCACACCACCCGCCTCATCGTCCTCGACCCGGCGCAGTTCAGCCTGCGCAACGGCATGGAGAAGCCGACCCTCAAGGCGCTCACCGTCGCGATGGGGCTCGGACAGGGAGCGGAGCAGCTCCCGGTTCAGTGGGCCAGCAGCGCGGTGTTCGCCGTAGTGAACACCCAGCAGCGAGCCCTGGCACGCAACCTGGCGGTGGAGTACCTGGCGAGGCAGAAGGCACTGCAGGCTCCCGAGGTTCAGAAGGACGACGATCTCAAGGCCACCGGAACCAAGGAGCTCGCCGAGGCCAAGGCTCAGCTGGAGCGGGCGCTCAGGCGCGCGTACCAGCACGCAGTCTTCCTGGCTCAGCCTGACCCGGACGGAGAGCGGTACCTCGACCAGCTCACGTTCGACAAGGACAACCTCACCGCGCTCGACGGCGTTCTCGTCTGGAAGAGCCTTGCTGACCGGGACAAGGTGTTCGACGCCGGCCAGTTCAGCCCCAGGGCGCTCCTGCATAACCTTCGCAACCACGATTACGGCAAGACCCTCGCCGACATCCGGGCCGCCTTCTACAGTGCCCCGCGGTTGCCGCTGCTGTACGGCGGCGACCGTGAGCTCCAGCAGGCAATCTACGACGCGGTCAGTCAGGACCTGCTAAGCATCGTCGACGGATCAGGTACCGAGGTAGCAGTCACAGCACCCGGCCAGGTCAATCTTGCGAGCACGGGCCTGCGCCTCGCAAAGCCGCAGCCCAAGACATGCACCAACTGCGAGCAGCCGGCCCACGAAGGTCAGTGCGCCTCGAGTACCGACAACGCAGTCGACGACGGACCAACACCGAAACCCGATGGCCCCCCGTTCGACGCTCCAAACGGGACTCGGCAGCAGGATACCGGGAAGCAAGGCCCGGACAACTCTCCGAAGCCGCCGCCGGTCAAGGATCGGCAAGTCGCATTCTCGTTCACCAAGAACTTTCTGGCCAATGCCGATAGCGCTGACGGCTTCGCCGCGCTCTTTCGGGCGTTCTACATGGCCCTGGACGAGCGGCAGATCAGCTACCTCCAAGGCACACTTCAGTTGGTGATCCAGGGCGATGAGGCCGAGCAGATCCGACAACGCCTCGAAGAACTCGGCATAACGGGGACGTTCAAGGAGATCTGACGGTTAACCGCCTGCAGGAGTTGGCAGTCTCGACGGGGAACGGCCAAATAGTCTCGAGCTTTCGTGACGGACCGTCGGTTCTCCGGCGGGCTGTTTCGGTTGTTCGGACTGGTGGTGGGCAGGTTGAGGGACCCGGCGGTCGTGGGTAGGCGCCGAGTTCCACGGTCAGGTCGGGTGGGGCTGCTCGTAGAGACAGGAAGAGTGCTGGTCAGCCGAGGTTCGGGAGGGCTTCGAGTCGGACAGTCCACCTTGTGAAAGCGCGAGGCTAGGGTTCCATCGGGCAAGTACAGCAAGGCATCTCTGAGTCTCATCGCCGCGCATCCGGATCTGGTGTAGAGGGATGGAGGATGGCGGTGTGGGCGGCCCACGCGAGTGCGCTCTGGGCGCGGAGCGACAGGCCGAGGCGGTTCCAGTGGAAGATGACGTGGTAGCTGAGGACTTGGCGTAGCCCGCGGTCGAGAGTTCCGAGTTGGACAGCCTCTGCGAGGGAACGGCCGGCTTGGCGGAAGGCGGCCACCCACTCGGCGAGCGGGGCCAGAGGGCCACCGGGGTTCGTCAGGGAGTCGATGTCGGCCAGGAGGAGCGCCCGGATCTCCGCTGCTCTGCCTTCCAGGTGCTCGCGCGGTACGTCCGCGACGCTGGAGCGGTGTTCGGCGGTGATGACGTGGTGCCAGACGTCGCCCTGTTCGTACCATTCGAGTCCGGCGGAACGCATCAGGGTCGTGCAGAGGAGGACGGACAGCTCGCGCGGGCCGAGTGCCAAGTCCTCACGGAAGGGCAGGCGTTGGATCTCGCGGCTGTCGGCGACGAAGAGCGTGTGTGCGGCGCTCATGCTCGTGGGGCCGCCGAACGCGGCGGTCTCCGGCTCGTAGATGCCTGGCCACCAGCGGTGGAGGTGGCCGTCGGCGATGAGGCGGTCGAGGCCGTCTCCGATGGGGGTCATGGTCTCAAAGTCGGGGTGGCGGTGGAGGCGCAGTCGCCAGCAGGGGTGCTTCCTGGTGTACCACCAGCCGTCGAGCGTGCCGTTGGCCTCCGCGGTGCGGAGCAGTGGCAGCACGTGAGCGGTGAAGGTGCGGTCGGCGTTCGCCCAGTCGGCGAAGCGGAGGTAGCCGTGCCACCACTCGCGTTGTGCTGCGTGATCGGCGAGGGCTTCGCGCCCGGCTTGCTGGAAGACCTGGAGGGCGTCGGAGAGGTTCGCTGGGTCCATCCGGGCTTCGGCGGCTGCTTCGGCGAGCGGTTGACCGGAGAGCACGGCCAGTACCGCGCGCTCGGCCGTGCCCGGCTGCGGCTGGATCAGTTGATCAGGAGACATGCGTCCCATCCGGTGCTCGGGGGCTGCTGGGTGGCGAGGGTGGACAGGGCGAGCGCGGTGCCGGCGGCACCGTTCAGGAACCCGGGCTCTGCTGCGGGGTCAAGCCGGACGTGTTCGAGGAGCGCGTCCCCGAGCGCGGGGAGCAGCCCGCGAAGGCGTCCGTCGAGGGCGTCGGCGGCGGCGCGGCTGGCGGTCTGGTAGATGCCGGCCCAGCCGTGGCAGAGGCCGGCATCGGTGACGTTGGCGAGTCGGGCGGGATCGCTCAGGGCCTGGTGAAGGGCGTCTTCGTAGAACGTCTGGAGGCCTGTGTGCCGCAGTGCGATGCCGGCGAGTTGTCCGGCCCGTGCGATGCCGGTGGTTCCGTAGCACCAGCTCGGTCGGGCGTCGTGAGGTCGGTGAATGTGTCGCCGTTCGAGGTCCCGGCGTGCGAGGTGTTCGGGCCACCACGGGCCCGCGTCGGTGTCCTGGCGCCAGGTGTCGAGGTGGTCGCAGATGGTCCAGATGGCGTCGCGGTGGCCGGGCGACTTCGATGCCGCGTCGCAGCGCCTGGGCGAGCAGGAGAAGCGGACCGGTGATGCCGTGGGCCGCGCCCAGGTTGCCGTGCCCTCCGGGGAAGTGCGGGGAGTCGCCTCGCCGCGGGTCGTGCGGGACCCACCAGCCGGGAAGGCCGCGGCCTCCCGAGGCGAGCGGGCGGGTCAGCGCGACGAGGTAGCGGAGGACGCGTTCGAGGGCTCCACCGGTGGGGCTGGCGCGCAGCAGGTAGGCGCCGATGCCGGTCAGGCCGTAGAGGAGGTCGTACTCGGCGAAGGTTGCCAGGTCGCCGCGTTTGATGCGGGCGATGGCAGCGTCGGTGCGGCGGTGGGCGAGGGCCAGGACGTGCCGGTGCACGTTGCGCCGGGCCTGGAGGTAGAGGTGGTCGAACTCGGCGGGCGATGTGCTGAGCAGGAAGCCGATGGCCGGGGCGCCGAGGAAGAGGCCGGTGGTGTCGGCGGCGCTGACCTGTCCGGACGACCGCGGCGGTGATCCAGCGGTGGGCGGCGTGCCAGGCCTCGGCGTGGCTGACGCGCGGCCTCGACGTGGAGCAGGGCGGTTCCGGCGGCCCCGTCGGCGAGGGACTGCACGGCCCAGGGCTCGTCCGGGTGAGGGGGTGCGGGTTCGGCCAGGTGCGCGGGCTGCCTGGAGCACCATCTCGGTGGCGCTGGTGATCATCGCGGTCATCGGAGTGCCTTCTGCTGGCGCAGGGCCGCCGTGCGGGCGAGACGGAGGGTGAGGGCTTCGGCGGTGGGGTCGACGCCCAGCGCCCGGACGTGGTGCTGGTGGAGCAGCGAGCGGGCGGCCCGGAGCGGATCAGCGCCGGCCAGGCGGAGTTGGTAGGCGTCGAGGGCGACGGCGCGGGTCTGCCAGGCCATGGTGATCGCGTGTCCTCCGGGGAGCACGCTCAACGCGTCCTGGCCGCCGGGGGAGGTGAGGTCGAGCACCTGGTCGCGCAAGCGGGGGTCCAGGCGGCCGGTGGTCTGCGGCAGCCGTTGGACGAGCCAGTCGGCGCCCTGTGCCTCGGAGGGGGCGAGGTGCTGGACGAGGTCGAGGGCGCTGGCGGCGGCGAGGGCCTGCGGGGTGACGGACGTCGGTGTGGTCGGTGAAACGAATCTGCGCGAGGGCGGCGGCGGAGTCGGCGGCGAACACGCGGTGCGCGGCGTCCATCGCGTCACCGTGGCCGAACCGGCCGGTCTGCGGCCGGTAGTCGGCCAGGGTCAGGCCGGCGGCGAGGCCGGCGCGGTGCAGAGCTGTCCGCCCAGTCGCGGACGTGTTCGGCCGCCGCGGCAGAGGTATCGGGGGTGAGGTGGAGGACGAGGTCGAGGTACTGGTCCGCGTCCGGGCGGGCCGTCTCGCGGTGCCGGGTGAACCACCACATCGGCAGGTCGTCACCGAACACCGCGAGCAGGGCGGGAAGGTGATGGGTCAGGATCTCGTCGTAGCGGGCGGGGTGGGCGTGCAGCCGTGCGTACAGCACGTCAGCGGCGCCGGGCAGGTGGAGCGGCGCCGGTTCCGCGCCGACAGCGGGGGACGCGTCGGCGTCCTCCGTGTGCGGGGTCGGCTCGGTGTTGCGGAGGGAGACCCAGACCTCGTGGGCGCGGCCGATCCAGCCGTGCGCGCCGGCGGCGGGCGCCTCGCGCAACTCCAGGCGCCCGCTCTGGTCGAGGCGGGAACGCAGCAGGCGGCGGTGTACCGGATGGGTCAGGTCCAGCGGGAGGCGCTGGTCGTGTTCGATCATGCTGACGGTGTCCGGGACGTGGAGTCGGCGGCGCCACGCGTGAAGCGCCAGGTCCCAGGTGTCCTGGCCTGCGGCGCGGGCGGGGAGTTCTTCGGCGGTGAGCAGCCAGCGGGCGGGGGCGAGGATGGTGCGGCGGTAGCGGACGCGGGGCAGGTAGGGCAGGCGGGCGGCGGCCCCGAAGTCGAACGGCTTGTAGGCGGCGTACCGGGCACTGGCGACCTCGGCGAGGAACCGGGCCAGTGCCGGGGTCTGGGTGGCCGCTTCCAGGGCGTGCAGGACGCGCACGTCCAGGCGGCGCCCGGTGGAGCGCTGGACCAGGTGGAAGTGGCGGGCGTCGGCGGTGACGGCGATGTCGTCCAGGCCGATCGTCTCGCCGCTGGCGGGCGGGTGCTCGCCGACAGCGATGACGTGGGACAGGAGCCGGGGAGTGCGGATGACGTTCTCGTTGCGGCGCTTGCGGGGCGCGAAGCTGAGCTGGGCGGTGATGGCGTCGGGGTCGGTGCGGTAGCTGGCGGCCAGCGCCTCTTGGTGGCCGGGGTCCAGGAGGTGGGCGAACCGGCCGGCCATGCTGCTGCCGGGACGGGGAGCGGCGGTGAGCACGATCTCGAAGGCGCCGCGCTCCAGGTCCGCGGCGGACGGCGCGTGGATCTCGAAGGCGGTCTCGACGCGGGGGACGAAGTGCGGTTCGGTGCCGGCGGCGTCCGCCAGGGCGTCGATCATCTTGTCGGTGAGGACGAGTTCGCGGCGGCCCTCCATCAGCACCGGTTGCAGCAGCGCGAGCAGGGTCTCGTCCCTGTCGGTGAGGAGCTTCGGCGGTCGGCCGCGTTCCGAGCCGAGGTACCCGGCCGGGAGGCCGAGCCCGCTGTCGGAGACCAGCTCCGCGACGGATACCTGGGCGCCGACGCCGTACCGGGCGCGGAAGCGACGGTGGTAGTCGCGCCAGTGCTGGTAGCCGTAGGGCTGCGAGGTGGTGCGGTACAGCGCGGTGACGGCGTCTGCTACCTCGTCCAGGACCGCGTCGGGTATCTGCACGTCGCAGTCGAGGCCGGTATCGATGACCAGGGGGGTCGGGGTCGCCTCGGACAGGGCGCGCATTGCCGGGGTGAGGCGGTCCGGCGCCGACATGGCGTTGGTCGGCTGCCAGGCGGCGATGTCGTCGCGGATGCACGTAGAGCGCGGTCACCAGGTCGCGGAGGTCCGGGATGGTGTCGGCTGACAGCCGCTCCAGTTCAGCGCACAGGTGGAGGAGGGCGTCCATGGTGGTCATCGGCGCCCACAGGCTGGTCAGCAGGATCTGCTGGCCGATCAGGTCGCGCAGGAGCCGGTCGATCTGGTCGGCGCCGGCCTGCGGGAAGAGCGTGTGCAGGTGCCCGTGCAGGTCGTCGTAGACGATCGGCCGGCGCGCGGCCGTCGACCGCGGCAGCCACCGGTCGGGCGTTGCGCACGGAGATCTCGATCGGGGCCATGAGCCGGGCGTAGGCGTCGGCCGGCGGACCCACGGCGACCAGACGGTCACCGCGCGGACGGGCGGTGTTGTTGGCCACCACCGGAAGCCGCCTCAGCAGGGCAGGGTTGTCCTGGAGGCGCAGGATGACGTCGGCGACCCATTCGGCGTCGGCTCGCAACAGCATCCGGTGCTTCTCGCCCCACTGGACATGCGCCGAGTCAGCGACGTCCACGGCGGCAACTCCGGCGAACAGGCCGTGCGGGGTGGGACGGCTCTGCCATCGCAGCAGGTAGGAGATCGTGGACAGCGCGGTTCGCCGAACCTGACGGAGCTGGGTCTGGCGCCCGTCGACGACGGACTCGACCGCTTGCGGAGAGCACAGGAGTAGCCGCGAGGACGGCGTCACGGAACGCTCGGCTGCTGCCAGGTGCGGTGCAGCCACTCGCGGGTGGCCGCCGCATCGTCCAGGTTGAGCGTGGAGGGCAGGTCTGCGAGGCCGGAGCAGGTGCTGGCTCGCAGTATCGCGGGGCCCTGCCGGCGGTAACTGACGGCCGCTCTGGGGGGCCATGAGGTGTTCCCTTCCGGTACGGACGCACGGACGGAGGCCGGTGGGCCGGGCGTGCGCCCGGCCCACCGGTTGGTGAGTGCCTGGGATCAGGCGGGGTCCTCCACGAAGGAGTTGCACGCGGAGGCGCCGTTGGAGCAGGTGCTGCCGCAGCCGTCGCCGGTGGAGCACTGGAGCTTGCCGAACGGGTGCGCGGCGACGACGACCTTCACGTCGAGCGGCGCGAAGTCGTCGTCCGTCGGCCGCCGTCGGGCTGCGCGCGGGCCGAGTCCAGGGTGGCGGTGGTCATGGTGCGTGTCCTTCCTTCTCGTTGGGGATGGTGCGGAGCCCTGGTCCGCGGCTACTGCTGCGCGGGCCAGGAGAGCGAGACCCGGCTGTGGACCTTGTCGATGACCCGGTCACCGGGGACCTGGTCGTCGGGGGTGCCGGCCGGGTAGACCCGGATGACCGGGCTGGGGCCGCCGCGGTGTTCGCCGGCCCAGTCGCGCAGGTGACCGGCGATGGTCTCGGCGAACGCGGCGGCGTCGGGGCCGAGGGCGTGCACGCCGAACTCGACGTGCTTGTTGTCCTCGGTGCGGCGGGTGGTGAGGTAGGCGAAGGTGCGGCCCTGGTCGTCCACGGCGGCGAGCGTGAAACCCTTGTTGGCCGGGGCGACGATCCCGGAGTCGAGATCGGGGTCCACGGCCATGATGCAGAAGCCCGGCAGCCTGATCGCCAGGTGCATCTGGAGGGTGTCCATCAGCTCGCGCAGGCCGATGGTCACGCCGGTCCACGTCTCGAACCGCGGGTAGGTGACCGCGTTGTCGAGCAGGCTCGGGTCGGAGGGCAGGCCGTCGTCGAACCGCAGGCCGATCTCGGGGGTGCCGTTGACCAGCAGCAGTTCCTCGTTGTGGGCGGTGGAGCCCTGCATCGGGACGAAGCCGCAGATCTTCGCCGACTCGCTCTCCAGGTGGTCGCCGACGCGGATGAAGGCGACGGAGCGGGTCAGGCCGCGCATCCGCAGCGGCACCACCAGGCGACCGCCCGGGTTGAGCTGGGCGATCCACGCCGGCGGGACGTCCCAGGCGCCGACAGTCACCATCACGACGTCGACCATCCCGAGGTCCGGGGATGGGCTCGGCGGCGTCGGCCGTGACGACGTCGACCCGGCCGTAGCCGTGCTCGTCCAGCAGCCGGCTCGCGCGGTCGGTGACGACGGGGTCGATGTCCACGGTGGTGACCTCGCCGTCGGTGCCGACGAGTTCGGCGAGGTAGGCCGCGTTCAGCCCGCCCGACCCGATCTCCAGCACCCTCATCCCCGGCCCGACCTGGGCCTGCTCCAGCATCAGGGCCTGGATCTGCGGCGCGGACACGGAGCTGAGCTGCACCCCGTGCTCGTCGGTCTTGGTGATCACCGCCGCGTACGGCTGGTACGCCTTCTCCAGGCTCGCCTCGGGGGCGAACGCGTGGCGGGGGACCCTGCGCATCACGGCCTCGACCTCGGGAGAGGTGATCCACCCCTCCGCGCGGAGAGTGTCCACCGCGCTGTTCCGCAGGCGGGTGGCCTCGTCGGATTCGACGGTCGTGTTGGTCATAAGTGGTGCTTCCTTCGCTTGTACGTACTTGGAGTGCCCAGCTGATGAGCGGACCGTGCTGCTCAGCCGGGAGGTTATCGACGGGCGAGCCGTCGTTCGCGCGAAAGCGCAGCGAGCGGAGACCCTCGGCCGAAGATCTCCCCGGGTGCCTGGCGGTGGCTGTCGCGGGCGTGCCCGCCCCCTGCATTGCCCTGTCATTACCGACGCGGTCTTCAAGACGACATCGACACGGCCCGGCTCACACAATGGCGGGCGAACTGGTTGCCGAGTTCTCCGTCAGCAACTCCTCGATGAGGTGCAGGGTTTGTTTGGGGGAGAGGGCTTGGGCGCGGATGCGTCCGTAGATGGTGTCGAGGTGGCGGATGCGGTCGCGTTCGGTGTGGATGCGGGTGTTCTGGACTTCGGTGAAGGCGATGCGGGTTTGTTTGCGGGTGTCCAGGAGGGTGAAGGGGCCGCCGATGCCGGCGTTGTCCTCCTGGTTCAGTGGCATGACCTGGAGGTCGATGTGGGGGAGGTGGCCGAGTTCGAGCAGGTGTTTCAGCTGGGCGCGGAGGACGTCGTTTCCGCCGTAGGGCCGGCGCAGTAGGGCTTCGTCGATGACGAAGCTGGCCAGGGGTGCGGGGTCGCGGTGGAGGAGGTTCTGCCGTTCCAGGCGGGTGGCCACGCGTTGGTCGACCGCCGTGGCGGGCAGGGGCGGGGTGCGCATGGCGAACACCGCGCGCATGTAGTCCTCGGTCTGCAGCAGCGGGTGCAGAACGAGTGTGTCGTAGGTGTGGATACCGGTGGCCTGGGCCTCCTCCTGGTGGAGGCTGCGCTGGATGTCGGTGTACGAGGCCCGGGCGATCTCCTCCTTCATCGCCGACAGCACACCGTGCGCGTTCAACACCCGGTCGGCGTTGTCCAGGAACTCCGGCCGCGGGATACGAATGCCTCGCTCCACCTTCGAGACCATCTCGTCCCCGTACCCGATCAACTCCCCGAACTCCCCCTGCGTCAGCCCCGCCTGCTTCCGGAACGCCGCGATGATTCGCCCGACACTGCCCAACAATGGGGTACTGCCCCCGCCGTCGTAGTCCACGTCATCGGCGTCATCGTGCTGTGCCGCGGACAGGGTCCTTGTGATGGGCGAGGTCATTCCGATCGCTCTTCTGTGCTGTGTGCCGGGCTCGGAACAAGCGGCGAACCCGGTCGGCCTTCGTCGGTCTGGTCGTGGAGTTCGTAGCTGTAGTCGCCGGGGTGAGACATGCGGTGTTCCCCGCCGATGCAAGGGAGAAGTCCGTTCCGGTGGTAGTCGACGCTCGGGAGGGGCAGCCGACAGAGAACCGCCCGCACGATGCCGACGATGTCCACGAGGGTCATCAGGTAGCCACGGAACCGCTGGACGAAGTCCTCCAGGGAGCGCCATCTGTATGGTCATCGGCACGCCCCCGCAAGGCTCAACGTGCACCAGGTGGTCGTTCCATCGGGGCTGACGCCCCAGTCGTCGGCCAGCCCAGCAACGAGGACGAGCCCACGGCCGGTCTCGCTGGAGGCAGCGCCGACCATCCTCAACTGCGGGCGGCGGGCGGAGCCGTCGTTGACCGCGATCAGCAGCTCCTTGCCAGCGACGACGAGGCGGAATTCGATCTCACCGCCCTCGCCGTACCGCAGGGCATTGGTGACAAGTTCACTGACCAAGAGCTTGGCGTCGTCCACAAGGGGGGCCAGTCCCCAAAGGCGCAGCTTCGCTGTGCTGATGCGTCGAAGCCGTCCGACCCATTGACCGCTGGCGTCCCGCTCCAGGGCGGTGCTCGTCGCCGCGCCACTGGAGATCCGCACCGCGATCTCGTCGCAGATGGGATCGGGCAAAGTGGGGATGGGGGTAGAGGCGTTTCCCTTGGAGTGCGCTACCCGGGTCATGAGACCGGCCCCTCTCGTCCGGCGCGAAGGAGGCGGGGCACCCTCAAGGCCGGGGCGCGTTGCGCGGCAGCAACGGCTGTGCTTGCCGGGTGCAGGCCGGCGGCTGCCAGGAGGAGGTCCCGGCGGCGCTCACCGTCGGCGGCGGTCCGCTGTGCGCGGGTATTCATGACGCTGCCTCCTGACCGCCGTCAGGGTGCAAGAGATCCGTCAACTCGCCGCACAGCGCCTCGGCTTCCTCAGCGGTGAGGACCAGCACGGCCGCGCTGACGGAGACGTCGCGACCGACCCGGCGGAGTCGGACCGGGATGGCAACGCGCCCGGCTTGGGTGAGCTCCGGGGCGCCCGAGGCGCGTTCAACGCGCCACGCTCGTAACGTCCCATTCAGCGGCAGGTGACGTTCTGTCATGTCACTTACCGTAGAGACACCGTTGCTCAGCGACCCTGAGAAAAAATCAGGGCTGACAGACGGTCAGGGCCTGCCGATATCTACGCGGTCATGCCAATGTGCTTGGCAACGTCCCTCAAATCCTGCCGCCACATGGGCTTTTCCCGCTTGAGCAGGTCCGCAACCGCCTCCCGGACAAGCGGCGAGAAGCCCACTTCTTCGGGCGACTGCTGGGTGATCCGCTTGAGCATGTAGACGGTGCCGAAGTCGTCCCGCTGGATGCGGTTGCAGTTCATGACCTCGATCAGGTACCTGGTGCGGCGTTCAAGGGGCAGCTCGGGGTTGTCCTCCACGCTGTCGGCCACCCGGAGTGCCTCCACCGTGTCGCCTTCCTCGGCCCGCAGGTGCACGGCGTGCATCGCCACGTTCGTCGGGCCGAAGCTGGTGTGCCAGTCGTTGCGGTCTCGGCCAAGACGCGCTGCTACCCGCTCGGCACCGTGGTACAGGTCCCAGGCCACGGGCCCTTGGTGGTCCCGCACCGCGGCCACGGCCGCCGCCAGATGCAGCGCCCCGAACGCAGACAGGTGGGGCGCCGGGGCATCCTCGCCCGGCTTGCAACTGGCGATGGTCTCCCGCGCCAGGGCGACGCTGTCTGCCACATCTCCCGAGGAGGTGAGCACACACGCCAGGTACCACGTGGCCGCCGCAAGGAGCGCCGGGTCTCCGACCTGGTCGGCCAGGGCAACACCCCGGTCGGCGGCGATACGAGCTTGCACCGGCTCACCGACGCGACGCAGCCAGACCTGAGCCATGCCGTACACAGAGATCAGCAGCGCCACCGCCTGCCGCTCCTGTTCCTCGCCGTCAGCGTCCCGCACGGCCGCGTAGCCCTGCCGAAGCAGATTCGGCAGCCGGCGGCCGATGTCCACGTACCGGTCCTTGGTCTGCGTCTCGTACACGCGCCAAGCGTCGTTCACAGCGGCCTGGTACTCGTCCACAGGGACCTCGCCGACCCCGGACGGCAGCAGCGACGTGGGCAGGGCAAGGGCGCGGCGGATCGCGGGCACGGCATCGTGTTCGGTCTGAGGCCCGGAAACAGCTCCGGTCAGGACGCCGCCGGTCAGATCGGTCAGGTCGCGGACGTTCAGCACCCGTGCGAGGTCGATCAGCACAGAGAGGCGGTCGATGGGCAGCATGCCCTTCTCGACCTTGTAGGCCCAGTTCTCCGACTTGCCGACGAGTTCGGCCATGGCCTTCTGCGTCAGGCCGCGACGCTCACGGTAGTACCGGATACGAGCACCGATACCGAAATCCTGTTCGACGGTCATGAACTGACGTCCCCTCGCCCGTGCGGCAGTCGCTGCGACCCCCTCACCGCCAGGGTACGGCCCCGTCCGGGGGAGGCGAGAGCATTCGACCGACGGCTACCATCCGTGCCAGTAGCGTGTCCGCGGCACACCCCGTGGTGAGCCACATTCGTACGGAGCCAGCATTGACCTACCGCGGCCTGATCCTCGACTTCGGGGGCGTCCTCACCATCCGGATGCGGCTCAACGGCGAAGCCTTCGAGCGCAGCGAGGGCCTGATCCCCGGCGCGTACTTCCATGCGCTGAACGAGCACCCGGACGGGGTGGCGATCTACAAGGCGCTGGAGGTCGGCGAAGCCACGCAGGAGCAGTGGAACCAGGTCATCGGCGGCATCCTCGGCATCGACCCCACGGATCTGATGCGACGCGCTCTGGCCAATCTCCACCTGGAGCCGCGCATGGTCGATGCCGCCCGCCGTGCCCGCGCCGCGGGCATCAAGGTCGCCATGCTCTCCAACAGCTTCGGCCTGACGCCGTTCAACCCCTACGAAGCACTGGGAATGTGGGACGGGGAGTGGGACGCAATCGTGCTGTCCGAGCAGATCGGCGTGCGCAAGCCCGACCGAGCCATCTACCTGCACACCCTCGAACAGCTGCAATTGGCGGGCGAGGACTGCGTGTTCGTGGACGACCACGCGGTGAACCTGCCACCCGCCGAGGCCCTGGGCATCCGCACCATCCACCACACCGACGCCGCCGCGACGGTAACGCAATTGGACGAGCTGCTCGACTGCGCCGCGCCGGTCACGTGATCTGACCGCGACTGGATCGGGCTCAAGAAGCTTCCTCCTGTCCGTCAACTCAATGCTGCTCTCGTTCAGGAACTGAGCGGCGCGGCGGGTGGCGGAGCGGGGGCTCCGTCAGCGTCGCTTCGTCGGGGTCTCGCGGTCTGCCTGTGCGGCGCGGCGGGGTGCATTGTCCGTCGCGGTCGCGGGTGCCGTGCCTGCGCTGAGGTTGCGGTGTGGGCGGGCGGTGGCGGCTCGGACGCGTGCGGCGCGTTGTTCGGTGGTCTGGTGCTGGATGCGCCAGTTGAGGACTTCGGCGGGGTGGTCGGCGGTGTCGAGTTCCCGTTGTCGGGCGATCGCGGCGAGGAGGTGGCGGGGGTCCTGGCCGGCGCTTTCGGCCTTGGCGAGGGTGGTGGCCAGGGCGGGCCAGGCAGGGTCGTCGAGGATGCGGGTCGCGTGGTCGGGGACGGCGACGCGTAGGACTTTGGCGTAGCGCTGGGCGGTCTGCGGGCTGGGGGTGCGTGAGGCGAGGTGGGTCAGGACGGGTTCGGCGGCCTGCCGGTAGGCCGTTTGCAGGTGGACGAGCGTCCGGTGGGCTGCGGCGGCCTGCTGCTGGTGGCCTCGGGTCTCGTTCCAGCGGGCCAGGAGGATGAGCACGGACACAGCGGTGGACAGCAGCGCCGCTGCTCCGCCGCCGTCCTTGTCCGAGCCCAGGGTGTGGAGCAGTTCCTTGGCTGCGGTGCGCAGGGCGGCGGCGCTCTGGTGTTCGGCACGGATGGCGGAGCGGTTGGCGCGGTTGAACGCCGAGGCGGCTGCCCGCAGTTCGGCCCGTATGTGGGCGGGTGCGGTGGCAGCGGTGTTGTGGAGCAGTTCGCTGAACGCCGCTGCCTGTGCCTGGACCACCCGGTCCTGCTCTTGGCCACCGTCGGTTTCCTGGTCGAGGAGGCCGACGTGGAGGTTGCGCAGGGCGGTCTCGGCCTTGTGCCAGGGGCCGAGGTTGGCTGGTGCCGGCGGTGGGCTGGTCGGTGGCGTCGTGGGCGGCGAGGCGTTCGCGCAGGCGGTTGATGGACAGGTCGGGGGCGAGGTTGTAGCCGCTGAAGTAGACGGGCTCGCCTTGGCTGTTGGTGTCGTCGGGTGCGGCCAGGCTGTAGCCGGTGACGTCGCCGGTCTGCGGGCCCAGCCGGTATTTGATCTTGATGCCGAGGGCGCTGAGGTTCGAGAAGTACTCGGCTTCGTCGCGTGCGGCTGCCGCCGCTGCGTACGCCTCCTCGCGCAGCCACTCCCTGGCTGTCTGCGAGTTCCCTGCCCGGAGGGCCTTGGCCTGCTCGGCACTGGTGGGCAGTGGGGGCTGGGGTGAAGTCGCCGGACTTGAGGCGGCGCAGGCCGAGTTCCTTCTCGATCTTGCGGCATTCGGCCTGGGCGCGTTGGCCGTCGCGGTTGTTGCGCGGGCGGCGGCCGTCCTCGCGCACGGTGGTGGCCATGATGTGGATGTGGTCCTCGGCGTGGCGCACCGCGATCCACCGGCAGGCGGCGTCGTCACCGTCGGGGGCGATGCCGGTGGCGTGCACGACCCGGCGGGCGACCTCGGCCCACTCCTCGTCGGTCAGATAGCGGTCGCCCGGCGCGGTGCGCACGGGGCAGTGCCACACGTGCTGGGGCACCTTCTTGCCGGTGCGCTGCTCGCGTACGCGCACGGGCTGGTCGAGGTAGTCGGCCAGTTCGCTCAGGAGGGCGTGGTGCTGGTCCAGGGGTGCGCGGCCGGGGTCGGGGATGCCGGGCATGGCGAACGCGGCCACGATGTGGGGGTCGGTGTGTTCGTCGCGGCGGCCCGGACCGAAAAGGTAGGACAGCAGGCCGCGGCTGCGGGAGCCGGTGGAGACGTCAGGCACCATGGCGGCACCCCGAAACGACGTGTTCCAGGGCCAGGCGGCCGGCGCGGGCCAGGGCGTGGACCTCGGCCAGGACGTCGTCGGTGTGGTCGGGCCAGGTGCCGGTGTTGATGGCGCGGGCGATCTGGTTGAGGTTCACTCCCACGCGGTGGATCTCGCGGAGCAGTTTCCCGCACAGGCGCGTCAGGTCCTGGAGGGCCTGAGGTGAGGGCAGCGCCGGGACACCGTCGGGGCGCTGGTCGCCGAGGTAGGCGTGGGCGAAGGTCAGTGCGGAGTCCATCAGGAACGCCGACCGCGAGCGCTTGGCCGCCTTGGCCGCGCGGTCGATGAACTCCCGCTCGGCGGACTCGGCGGAGGCGGTCAGCTGGATGTCGCGTTTGATGCCGCTGCGAGGCCGGTAGAGGATCTCGCTCAACGGCCGACGGCTCGTGACGAGCTGGTCGGTGTCGACGGGCAGCGCGGGGACATCGAGCGCCGCGACGCGACGGTGGACGAAAGCGTCAGGGGCGAGGGTCGGCGCGAAGCGCGCGGGAAGCTCGGCGGCGTCATGATCCTGCCCAGGGGAAAGGCCGCGCTCGGCCTCCCGCTTGCCCGACCGCGCCCCGCTGGGCGCAGTCGGTGCCCGCCCCCGCTGGGACGGGGCCAAGCGCAAAGTCCGCGTCGCCTCCGGCGATGTGGACTTTGCTCCAGCTTGCTCCGTCCGAGGCCGTGTCGCCCAAGGCGCGCTTCCAAAGGCCGGCCAGCTTATGGGACTTCGGCGGTCGCTCGTGGTCAGCCTCTGGGTTGTTGTCGGGGCGCGGGTCGGGTTTCACGGTGTTCTCCGGTGGGATGTTCGCGGGGTGGCGGGTGGGGGCCTTGTGCTGTGCGGGTGATGATGCGGCCGGTTGGCGGTTTGGCTGTGCTGGGGTTTCGGGTGTAGGCGGAACTGGGCCGATTCGCGGAAGTCACCGCCCAACGGGACTTCCGCACAGGTGATCCGGCGGCGGGGAAAGGGTGGCTGCCCGCCCGATCCGATCAAGGCCGGCATGGGCGGGCAGCCGCCGTAAGAGGACCGGTCAGGCGTCGATGGGGTGGGCTCGTGCCGGTTCCGG
Organism: uncultured Actinomycetota bacterium; assembly: GCA_963756705.1. Lineage (GTDB taxonomy): Bacteria > Actinomycetota > Actinomycetes > Streptomycetales > Streptomycetaceae > Actinacidiphila. The sequence continues at coordinate 400,400 of CAVWOS010000017.1, forward strand.
CTGCTCAGCGCCATCGGCGGCGGCGTGTTCGTCCTTCAGGCGCTTCATCAGCTGGGTGAAGCGCGCGCTGCCGACCGGTGTGCTGGCGTCCCGAAGTGCCTGCTTGACCACCGCGACGGTTATGCCGTGCTGGGCGACAGCGGGCCGGGCTATGGCCATCAGCTGGTCCATGGTCGCCGCCGGCGGGCGGCCCGTGCGCTGGCGTGCTGCTGCGGGTTCCGCACCCGCAACACGCGAGGCGGCCGGTGGTCGAGGCGAAGGGGCTGGCTGTGCGAGCCCGTTCGGCGGTGCCGTGTGCCCCGTCGGTGCTTCAGAGGAGGGGCTGGGGACAGTCACGTTCGCGGATTGGTCTGTCGCCTTCGCGGAAGAGGCGGCGGGCGCGTGGAGGTGGCGCAGCAGGACGGGACCGACGACTCCCCAGCCGAGCAGCAGGGCCGGAGCGACGGTGTCCAGCGCGGCGCGGCCGTACTGTCCGGCGAGCAGCGGTCCGGCGGTGTTCAGGGCGAGGGTCAGCAGGCCGCACAGATGCATCAGCCGGGTGGCGGGGCGGAGTTGGGAGGCGTCTGTTCCCTGGGCGGCGAGGTGGTGCAGGGCGACCAGGAGGCCGACCACGGACAGGTCGACCATCGGGGCGATCAGAGGCGCGATCGGCCGGGGGACGCCGAGCCGAAGCGCCAGGGCCCAGACGTTGCCGAAGGAGAAGACGAAGGCGAGCGCGGCGATGACCGCCATCACGACCGTGATCGTCGTACGGGCGAACGTACCCGTGGTACGGGACGTGGGCATGGGTGTGCTGCTCCTGGCGTGGCGATCGGGTGTGGGGGTCGGGATTTCCGTCTTTGCCGTCTTGGGCGTTGCAACCGCAGGTCAGGGCGGTCACGGCAGCGGGCAGACCGTGCCGTCTTGGCCGGAAACGCTGCCGTCCCGGATGGCAGGTGCCTCTTCGGGCACCGCGTTTGGCGTGGGGTGGGACGGCAGGGTGCTGGGCTGCCGTCCCAGCCGCACCGCGTGTGGCCTGCGGTGGTACGGCGGGGACGGGCAAGACGGCGCGGGACGGGTGCGGGCGCCGTCCCAGAGCGGCAACGCGGTCCGGTGGTGATCGCGTTGCCGTCTTGGGCCCAGTTGTGGTCTTGCAAGGACCCCTGCTGAGCTGCGGTGTTACGGCAGGGACGGCAAGGACGGCAACCGGGGGTGGCGGCTGGGGTCAGCCCGTACGGGGTGCTGGGCTCGCTGCGGTGGGGTTGACCGTGGGGCAGTAGCGGCGCCAGGCGTCGAGGAACTTGCCCCGGGTGTAGCCCTTGCGCTGCGTGCCGTCGGCGATGCGGACGTTGCCCGACACGATGCCGAACTCCCGCAGCAGCGAGCCGAGGTCGCGCGGCGGACAGGCCCGGCGCGGCCGCACTCCGCCCATGGCGCCTCGGGGTCCGAGCGCAGTTGGGCGAGCAGGTCGGTCGGTGGTGAGGCTGTCCGGCTCGCGGCGGGCGAAGAAGATCCGGCGGATATCCGCCAGGATCCGCGCGCCGCCCGGGTTGTCCTCCTCGGCCTGGGTCTCGGCGGCGACCATGCGCGCGCAAGCCTGCCGGGCGCGGTCGGGCCAGGGCCCGCCCGCGAGGTCCGCGACGATCACCAGGGGCTCCCAGGTGTCGGCGGCGCGGTCCTCGACCGGCATGCTCGGCTCCAGGTCAGCCGCCTGCGTCGGCCAGGGGCGCGGCCCAGGTGGCGAGTGCGGTCGCGGAGGGCGTGCAGTGCGGGGGTGTCGCGCTTGGTGCGGAAGGGGTGGACGCGTTCGCCCTCGGCCCGGCGGCGCATGCGGATCACGACCGACCGGTCCATGATCGTGTCGGGCAGGTCGCCGATCCCGGCCAGCGCCGCCATGGCGAAAGTGCGCGAAGCGGTGCGGGGTGTGCTCGCTGCCCACCACCCTGGTCACGTAGCGGTTGCGCTGGTGACCGGCGTTGAGCAGGCCGCGAAGTCTCCTCGTTCTTCTCCGCGACCTTCGGGCTGCCGAAGATCGTGTCGGCCTCGTCGACCAGCAGCGTCGGCGGCTGGTCGGTGATGGACCGGAAAACCGCCGCCGGGGTGGAGTTAACCGTGATGCATCGGGGTCGTGGACGGTCTCGGTCAGGACGTCCAGCAGGCGGGACTTGCCGCACCGCTTGGCCGGGCCGACCACCGCCAGGCGCGGGGCGTGCTGCCACGCGGTCTGCAGGTGCGTCGCGGCGACCCACAGCGAGGCCGCGTTCAGCGCTTCCTCGCTGGGCAGGATCACGAAGCGGGCTATCTGCGAGCGCAGTTCGCCCAGGACCTGCGAGCCCTCGCCGGGCCCCCAGTCCAGGGGCGTGCCCATTACAGCGGGCGGCATCTCCGCCGCTTCGGAGCTCACCTGCCCACCGGGTACGGCGGGGGCGGTGTCGGGCGCGTGGCGGCTCTGCTGTCCCGGAGCAGCCACCGGTGGCCAGGCGGGTATCGGGGCTGCGCCCTCGGGGTCATGGGGCGTAGCATTCATGCTGAACTCCTCCCGGTGAGGCCGTGGCTTGCAGGCCCGCCTTCACCGTGGTAAATCGATAGCTCGGTCACTGGGATGTTCACGAGGCCCTCGGCGTTGGTAGCGCCGGGGGTCGTTTCGTTGTCTTGGGCTGCTGGCATCAGGCCCCCAGTGCCCAGTCCTCGCGACTGGAGCCCTGTTCGGCCAGTCGCCGCTCGAAGCGGGTGAGTTCGGCCTCGCTGTACAGCACGCGGCGGCCCACCTTCACCCCCTTCGGCCCGTAGCCGATGTGCCGCCAGTAGCGGACGGTGCTCTCCGCCGTGCGGTAGCGCTCGGCCACCTCGGCGGTGGTCAGGTAGCGATCCATCTCTCCCTTTCGACTAGATCGCTTGCCGTTCTGGAAAATGGTCCCATGCGAAGCGCGATTATGCAAATCGGATAGTCCGTGCTACATTTTGACTAGATCCTGGGGAAGCGCCAACGCACAGAGGAGGACACCGTGAAGACCGAGCCCGACGGCAACAGCACCCCGCTGCTGTACAGCGAGGGCAACGCCGCCGCCCGCATCGCCCTGGAACGCGAGACCAGAGGCTGGAGCACAACCGAACTGGCCGCCCGCATGACCAAAGCCGGCGTGCCGATGAACCAAACAGCGGTCTGGCGGATCGAGAACGGCAACCCCCGCCGCAAGATCACCCTCGACGAAGCGCTCGGGTTTACACGCGTCTTCGAGCTCCCCCTCGAAGAACTCATGTCGCCACCGCTGGAAGGCATCGACCTGGAAGGCAGACGCCTCGTGCAGGAAGCGGTCGAAGCCTTCTATGCATCCCGGGACGCGCAGGACCGCCTGCACACCGCCGTCGTTGCCGTCGCGACCTACCTCAGAGCCCATCCCGACGGCTCCGCCGGGATCCATCAGCAGTGCCTCCGCCTCATGGGAGACGAGCGCGAATCACGCGCACTCACCGAGTACATCGAGGACGGGGGCTACTACCACTGACCCACAGAAAGAAGGCCTGACTTGGCCAACATCCAGAAGCGCCCCAACGGCAAGTGGCGCGCCCGGTACCGCGACCAGGACGGCAAGGAACACGCCCGCCACTTCGACCGCAAGGTCGACGCCCAACGCTGGCTCGACGAAGTCACCACCAGTGTCATCACCGGCCAGTACGTCGACCCCCGATCGGCCAAGAAGCCCTTCAAGGACTACGCCGAGGAGTGGCGCTCCAGCCAGCCCCACCGGCCCTCGACCGCCAAGACTGTGGAGCAGCACCTGCGCTGCTACGTCTACCCGACGTGGGAGAAGCGGGCCTTGGGCGCCATCAAGCCTGGCGACGTCCAGAGCTGGGTCACCAGCTTGACGACCACGCACAAGCTCGCGGCCAGCACCACACGGACAGCCTTCAACACCGTCAACGCGGTCTTCCGCGCGGCCGTCCGCGACCGCATGATCCCGCACAACCCATGCAGCGAGGCGAAACTGCCCTCCGTCCCCGAAAGCGCGTCGTGCCGCTGGCAGTGGAGCAGGTCCGGACGCTCTCTGAGCAGATACCCGGCCGGTACCGGGCCCTGGTCCTGCTGGGCGCCGCCACAGGGCTACGGCCCGGCGAGCTCTTCGGGATCCAACTCCGCCACGCGGATCTGCTGCACGCGACCGTCTCGGTCGAGCAGCAGATCCAGCAGACCGCGAAGCACGGGGTCTACGTCGGACCGCCCAAGACAGCCCGCTCACACCGCACGGTCCCGCTGCCGAAGATGGCAGTCACCGCGCTCAAGGCCCACCTGCGGGACTTCCCTGTCGACGGCGCCGAGGGGTGGATCTTCACGGCACCACAGGGCGGGCCCATCGTCTACACCCACTTCATGGACCACGCCTGGCGGCCGGCCTGTGCCAAGGCCGGCATCCCGAAGGGCACTGGACCTCACGCCCTGCGGCACCACTACGCCAGCCTGCTCATCAAGCACGGCGAGTCCGTGAAAACCGTCTCCGAACGTCTCGGCCACACCAACGCGGCCATGACGCTGAACATCTACACCCACCTGTGGCCCGACTCCGAGGAGCGGACCCGGGCCGCCGTCGACAAGGCATACGCGGACCACCCCGACGAGGGCGACACACGACGGAGAGGCCGCATAGCCACTCCCCCGCACTGACAACACGTCAGTACCTTGCGGACCGGTGCGGACCGCTAAGCCCGCGCGATGGCTCCGCCGCAGGTCAGACGGCCTGTCACCCGCCCCGCTACACGT
>CAVWOS010000018.1:0-558943 GCA_963756705.1 uncultured Actinomycetota bacterium
CCCAGATCATCGGTTCAAGGGTTTCCGCAGGTCAGGTATGATTTGACGCACAATCAGCCGTGCACGTGAGCTGCGGTTGTTCACCTGCGCGCACAGCGTGTGGTCCCAAAGTGGTCCCAAAGTTTCCCCAGCTTCTGTCTGGCACGCGGATGCACGGCAGACTTCTCCTATGAGGATTGGGACACGGCAGGCGCAAGCAGCTCGACTCTGCACCACGATTGGCGCTGTGATCTTTGCCCCGCTGCTCCTTCTGGCGGGTGGCCCACTCGTGCACCGCTTCCTCCGCCATGTGTGCCGAGAGGACGGGCCGGGCCTCATCGACAAAGAGCGGGGCTGGGTGCACCCCGGATACTTCGTGGTCATGAACTCCCTGGTGCGCACGCTCACCTGGCCCACCGAGAAGCTCTATAACGCCTACCGGGCTCTGCGAGGTTGGCCAGAGCATCGGCCGTAACTATCCGCTCCCCAGCACCACGGCGGGCCTGCTGGTTTCTGTCTCATCGGGCACGAATCCGACGCCTTCAGCGCCGACCTGAACCACCACTTCTCCGGCTTCCATCCCGTCTGCCTTCGGCCCGCACTCTTGTGGAGCGGTTGTGGTTCAGGGCGTCAAGGTGGAGCGCGCCACTGTACGAACGACCTTGACGCCCTGGGCCGCGACTGCTCGGCTTGCCCGGGTCGATGGCAGGTGGGATGGAAGTCTCCTCCTCCGCCACGACGAAACCCGCACACGCCGACCGGGCCCCCTCCATCTCGGAGCCTGAGCGCCCCCGCCGGAGGCACCCAACCCTCCTCCTTCAACTCCCCCACCCTCTCTCACCCCTGGTCGCCGTGGTTCCCGGGTGCTGGTGATGACCTGGGCCTGACGGCTGGTGGTGTGGCTTCCCGGCGTGGTGGGTGCTGGCTGTGTGCCCTGGGGTGGTCTGGTGCTGGCGGTGGGGTCGTCGGCGTGTTCGTGCTCGGTCCGGCGGTCGAGGTCGGGCATAGCGTGTAGCGGGTATCCCGTGTCAGCTCTGCGGGCACGGGGCCGGGGGCCGGGCGGAGCGGGCCGAAGGCAGGAGCGGCGCCCGAGCCCCCGAGCCCCGGATGCCCAGGCCGTGCCTGGGCGACTGGTGTTCCCGCAGCGACGGCTGAAAGCCGGGTGCCAGACCAGCCGGGTACCCAAAGGGTAAGAGCTGCCGTGCGACCGGAACCGCCGTGCGCGGTGTCTGCCCCGGCGGGCCTGCCGGGCGCCTCCGTCCCCTGGGGCGGCTGCTGCCCTCCCAGTGGTGCTGGCGGGTAGTGGGTCGTTCACCATGCAGGCCCGAAGGCCCGTAGAACTCCGCGCTCAGCAACCACCACACTCGGGGGGACACTCGGCGGCCCCCCTCCCTCTTTCTCTCCCCTCCCCGCCCACCGGGCGGGGAGCTTGATGAGGTAGAGAAAGTTCTAACAGCCCAGGTCAGGGGCTATGCGTCGAAGTCGTACTCCAGGATGTACGCGGCTGCGTCCATGGTCATCTCGTTGACCTCGACGGGCTTGCCGTTGTCGGCGAACGCTGTGCGGCAGACGAGGATGACCGGGGAGCCCATGCTCAGGCCGAGTCGGGCGGCCTCCTCCTGGGAGGGCATGCGGGAACGGATCTCCTCGCGGTGGTGCACGGGCTTGTGGCCTAGTTCGTCAAGGCGGGCGTAGATGCCCCCGGGGCCGGTGTCCCTCTCGGTGATGGCCGATCCGGCGACCAGGCTCATGGGCAGGTAGGACGTGGCGAGCATGACGGGCTTGCCGTCCAGGACGTAGCGGCGGCTGCGTACGCAGGCCACCTCTCCCGCCTCCAGGCCGAGGACCGGAGCGATGTGGTCGGGCGCTTCGCCCTCGCTTACCGCGACTTGGTCGACGGTCACCTCTCGTCCCTCGGTGTCGGCCTCCCAGATCGACCGGCCCTCGCCCCACTGTGAGTGCGAAAGCCGTTGGATGCTCCTCCGTCGCAGTGGCCGGAACGACCGGACGAAGACGCCGGCGCCCTTGCGCGACTCGGCCAGCCCTTCGTTCTGCAACACGCCGAGTGCATGACGTGCGGTCATCCGGGCGACGCCGTACTCGGCCATCAGGTCGTTCTCGCCCGGCAGACGGTCGCCGGGGCCGTACCGACCGGACCGGATTTCCTCACGGAGTGCGTCGGCGATGCGCTGGTACTTGGACACTCGCCCGCTGCCCTCGGTGGCCATGGGTGGGTTCTCCTTCTGGTCTCTAGACAGCTTAGGTCCTGCCGTGCAGCCGTGAAGGGGTGACGTGCCCGACCAGCCAACCGATACCTCTCTAGGTAGGTGCTTGACATCTCTAGACATCTGCGCTTCTCTATACATGTCGCGGTGTTCATCGGGAACACCCGAGGCTGAGGAGCCGAAAACATGCCTTCCTTCAAGATTGACCTTTCGACCGCTGTGGTGTTCGTGGCGACCGCTCCGACGCCGAAGCTGGTCAGCAAGCAGACCGGCGAGATCGCGATCGACCGGGAGACCGGTGCGCCACTGTCCACGGTGGGTCTGCTGATCTCGGATGAGGGGGAGGGCAACCTCTACCAGGTGACCATCCCGCAGACCGGTCTTCCCGAGAAGGGCCTGACCCCGGGTGTCCCGGTGTCGGTGGTCGGGCTCAAGGCACGGGACTGGGAGAACACGTTCAACGGTCAGACCCGTCACGGCATCTCGTTCCGCGCTACCGCGATCGTGAGTGCCTGATCATGACGGACCTGTCGACGCTGCTGGAGATCGCCGCCCCCCTCGCGGGGGCCGGTGGTCTCGGCTACGCGAAGCATTCGGCGCCGGGCGTGTACTGGTCGCTGGTGGGTCTGCCGGTCACGTACTGCCGGTTCCGGATGGGGTACCGCTCCACGATGGACGTGTGCGGGCTGACGGTTCAGCCGTCGGCGCTGCGGGCGTTCTTCGTGCGGAACGTGGCCCGGCGTGAGGTGCTGCCGGTGCCGCCGAAGGTCCGCCGTATCCGCCCTGCGGCGACCGGCCTTCGGGTCACGCTGCGCCTGGTGCCGGGGATGGAACCGGCGGACGTGATCGCGGCCAGTGAGCGTCTGCGGCACGCCTTCGGCGTCCATGCGGTGCACGTGGTCTCGACCCGTCCGGGGTTCGTTGAGCTGCGGATGACCGGTTACGACGTGCTGCGCCGGGTGCGGCTGCCCCGCCGGGTCCGGGCCCGTGGTCCGCTGGTGGTGCCGGTCGCATTGAGGGAGGACGGAACCGCGTTCGTCCGCGACTACCAAGCCGTACCGCACGCCCTGACCCTGGGCGCCTCCCAGTCCGGCAAGAGCGTGTACCAGCGGAATCTCATCACGGGCCTGGCCCGGCTGCCGGTCGCCCTGGTCGGCATCGACTGCAAGCGGGGCGTCGAACTGTCGCCGTTCGCCGCACGGCTGTCGGCGCTGGCCACCACCCCGGATGAGGCGTCCGGCCTGCTCGATGCTCTGGTCGGTGAGATGGAAGCGCGCTACGACCTGCTCAAACAGCATCAGGGCATAACGGCCTCGACCCCGGCCGGTGTGATCACCTCCGACCTGTGGGGGCTGCCCGCCTCGGTGCGGCCGGTACCGATCGTGGTCCTGGTGGACGAGGTCGCCGAACTGTTCCTGACCGTCTCCCGCAAGGACGAGGAACGCCGCGACCGGATGGTGCAGCAGCTCGTGCGCCTGGCCCAGCTCGCCCGCGCGGTGGGGATCTACCTGGAGGTGTGCGGGCAGCGCTTCGGCTCCGAACTCGGCAAGGGCGCCACCACGCTCCGAGCCCAGCTGACCGGGCGGGTGGTGCACCGCGTCAACGACAAACAGACCGCTGACATGGGCCTGGGCGACATCGCCCCGGACGCGGTCCACGCGGTGACCATGATTCCTGCCGATCGCCCCGGGCTGGCGGTGGCCGGTGACACCTCCGGCGGCTGGTCCCGCATCCGCACCCCGCACACCACGCTGACCGACGCTGCGGCCATCTGCCGCCAGTTCGCGCACCTCGTGCCCGACCTGCCCGCCCTCAAGCCGTACCGCCCCGACGCGCCGATCATCCCCGCTCCGGCTCCGGGGGCTGGCCCGTCGCTGGCCAAGCCGGTCCCGGCCACCGACTAACCCCCCTTCCCCTCCGGCTGGCGCGGCCTTCCTCGCGCCGAGTCCCTACCACCGCCATGCCCAAAACGGCTGGACAAGAGAGGTATCCCCATGACCCGCCGTACGTCCACCAAGCCCGCTGCACCCACCCCCGCCGAACCGGCGACGGACACGTGCTCGGCCTGCAAGGGCACCGGAACCGTGGCCGTGACCGTCCGAGTCGGCCACCGACACCGCGTCGTCGGCCAGCAGGACGGCATGTGTCTGGCCTGCTTCGGCACCGGTACCACCGCCACTGGCTGACCCGATCCATCTCGCAGAAAGGAGCCCCGTCATGACGAAGCTGGAAGCCGAACGCAGCGCGGTCCTCGTCGCGGGAGTCGTCATCGTCGTACTGACCGCCGCCGCGTTCTGGCTGTCCTACGCGCACCTGGCCGACGTGGCCCGCCACAACGGGCTCGCCATCTCCACCGCCCGCCGCTGGGCCTGGCCCGCCACCCTCGACCTGTTCATCGTGGCCGGTGAAGTCCTGATGTTCCTCGCTGCGCTGCGGGGCCGAACCGACTGGTGGGCGGTCGGCCTGACCGTCGCAGGGTCGCTGGGCTCCATCGGGCTGAACGTCGCCGGAGTCGGTGCCCACCAGGCGCCCCTGCGCTACGTCGTCGCCGCCATCCCCCCGTCCGCTGCCCTGCTTGCCTTCGGTGCCCTCATGCGCCAGGTACACGGCCTTGTTGCACCCACCGCGCTGGCCACCGAACCGGCAGAGCTCCCGGCGCCGGTCGCCGAACCGGTCGAGCACATCACCGTGGAACGCGTCCCCGACACCCTGCCCGAACTCCCCGCCCCGACACCGGCCCCGGTTGCCGAACCGGCCGTAGAGGACAAGCCCGTCCCCGTCCCGGCCCCGGCTGCGGGTCTTCGCCCGGCGGCCCCGGTGCTGCCCGCCGCGCTGGTCGACCACGCACGCAAGGTCGCCGACGACCACCACACCCGCACCGGCACCCGCATCGACTCCGACACCCTGCGCGCCCGGCTCGGCATCCCGCCGCTGCTGGCCGACGCACTGACCGCCCAACTCACCTGACAGGAGACACCCGTCCATGAGCTTCCGCGACCGCTTCCGCAACATCACCCGCACCGGCCCGGTCCAGGTCGGCACCCACCAGAACAAGCGCGGCAAGGGCCAGCACGTGGCGGCCTGCACCGCCCCCGGCTGCGGCTGGTCCGCCGACTACCCCGACCGGGCCGCCGCCGACCTCGCCGCCCAGACCCACCGCTGCCAGCCCTGACCCCCGGAAGGACCCGCCATGCGACACGACTACACCGCCGCCACGCTCCACCAGGCCACCACCATCCCGGCCCCCGGAACCCTCCCGGCCCCGCACGCCGAGCACCACGCCCCGGCCTGCGCCTGCCACCACCAGCACACCGCCGCCGCCCCGGCCCCGGTCGCCGCCCGGCCCACGGTCCAGCTCACCACCGGAAGCACCCTCGCGCTCATCGCGGGCGGAACCGCCGCCGTGCTGGTCGTCGGCGCGGTCCTGGTCTCCATGCTCCTGGCCGTGGCCATCACCGGCATGTCCGTGGCGGTCGTGGCCGTGGTCCTGCGCTCCCTGCTCAACCAGCACACCAAGCGCTGAACGGCCCCCGGGGCGGCCTCCGTCGCCAAACTTCCGCCGCCCCGGGCGCCTCACTCCCCATCCAGATCCAAAGGACCCGAAAGGGAGATCCCATCATGCCCCAGCACAGCCACGCCTCGGGCCACGTCTGCGGCCACTGCGACGGCCACGCGACCGCCGCCATCACCACCGGCACCCGCAACCCGGACGGCACCCGCACCACCCTCCCCGTGTCCTGCCCGGCCTGCAACGGCACCGGCACCCTCACCCGTCGCGCCTCCGTCTTCGTCGGGCGGTGACCGTCGTGGCCTTCCTCGACTGGCGTGACTCCCAGCACTTTGACCACACCTGCGACAAGCCCTGCGTCCTGTGCGGTACCCCGACCCCGCTCCGTTCCGACCGGGGCAAGCCCGTCCACAAGGTCTGTGCTGAGGCATGGATCGACGCTCATCCCCGCACGGACGGTGACAAGTGACGCTCACCGCCCACCCGGCGGGCCTGGACCCGGTCACCTGGAAGGACTTCCTCCGGGTGGCCGGGCAACCGGGCTTCGACCGCTGGCAGCACCAGATCACCCGCACCGGCGGCTGCTCCGACCCCATCCACCTGACCGGCTCGACCACCACCCTCGACCCCGCCACCGGCCAGGTTCTGTACTCGTACTCGACCGCCGAGGAGCCGGGCGGACGCCTCCGGGTCGCCTGCGGCAACCGCCGCGCTTCCCGCTGCCCGGCCTGCGCCTGGACCTACGCCGGAGACACCTACCAGCTCATCCTCTCCGGCCTGACCGGCGGCAAAGGCGTACCCGACACCGTGGTGGACCACCCCCGGGTGTTCGCCACCCTCACCGCCCCGAGCTTCGGCCCGGTCCACAACCGGCCCTCCACCGGCCGCTGCCGCTGCGGCACCACGCACGCTGACGGCTCCCCGGAACTGGGCACGCCCCTGGACCCGGCCACCTACGACTACGCCGCCGCCGTGCTGTGGAACAACCACGCCTCGGACCTGTGGAGGTACGTCACCATCTACCTCCCGCGTGAGCTCGCCGCCCGCGCCGGCATCACCCAACGCGAACTCCGCGAACGGCTGCGGGTCTCGTACGGCAAGGTCGCCGAGTACCAGAAACGCGGAGCGATCCACTTCCACGCCGTGATCCGCTTCGACGGACCCGACGGGCCCGACTCCCCACCACCGGCCTGGGCAACCACTGGCATGCTCGCCGACGCCCTGCGCGCTGCCGCCGCCCGTGCTGCCGTGACCGTGCCCGCCGCCGGGAACCAACCCGCCCGGGTCCTCCGCTGGGGAACACAGCTCGACGTCCAGCCCATCGGCGCGTTCGGGCACGGCGAGGAACTGACCGAACAGGCCGTTGCCTCCTACGTCGCCAAGTACGCCACCAAGGCTGCCGAGACGACCGGCACCGTCGACCGCCGCATCGGGGAACTCGCCGAACTCGACAAGCTCCCCGACCTGCCCGCTCACACCCGCAGCCTCATCCAAGCCTGCTGGGACCTGGATCAGTCGTACCCGGACCGTCGGTTGTGGGCCTGGGCTCACATGCTCGGCTTCCGCGGCCACTTCTCCACCAAAGCCCGCCGCTACTCCACCACCCTCGGCGCCCTCCGCCAGGCACGCGCCGACTACCGCGCCGACCAGGAACGCCACGAACGAGGACTCCCCGACCCCGACACCAACCCGGACGCCACCACCCTCGTCATCGCCCACTGGACCTACTCCGGCCACGGCCACACCCCCGGCGAATCCTGGCTCGCCCAACAGATCCACAACGACATCACCCAAACCCGCGACACCGCACGCCAAGCGCGCGCTGAGATCAACGAAGAGGAGGATTGGGCGTGAGGCGACTTCTGACGGCCAGTCAGGTTGGTGGTCTGCTGCGGGTTCTGCCCGCCGTGCAGGAGGTCGGCGACGCACGCCCGGACCTGCTGCATAGCGGCTGGTACACCACTGAGGACGTGGCGGACCTGCTCGGTGTCGATCCCTCGACGCTGCGGCGCTGGCGCACGTCAACGCCGTTGCAGGGGCCGCCGTTCGTCCGGCTGACCTCGCGCGTGACCATGTACAGCGTCCCGGACGTGGAGGCATGGCTCGTCTCCCGCCGGGTCGATCCTGGGGTGGCTGCCTGATGACCATGCAGACACCGCCGGTCGGCGTGAAGCTGGCCACGGACATCGAGTACCGGCCCGGCAACCCGAACCCTCACCGCGCCCGGGTGCGGTGGATCGACCCCCAGACGAAACGGCGGCTGTCCCGGTCGGAGATGCTGCCGACCGACGATGCCGCTCAAGCCTGGATCGACCGCATGGTGAAAGCGGCCGGTCGCGGAATCACCCCGGCAACCGCCACGCTGACGTTGGCCGAGTACGGCGCTGAAGTGTGGGACCTGGCTATGCGGGGCCTGGAGATCAAGAGCCTCGACCCGTACCGGGCTGGCTGGCGTTTGCGGGTGATGCCCTCCCTCGGACACATCCCGGTTCAGATGGTCGTCAACGGCCTGGTGGACCGTGCGGTGTACAGCTGGATCGCTGACGAGTGCGGCCGGTCCACGGTCAAGAACAGCCTTGCCGTGCTGGTCCGGGTGATGGAGCAGGCCGTGCGAGATGGCCTGGTGGACGTCAACCCGGCGCGGGTGACCGGCTGGCAGCAGGAGTACAAGCGGGCTGAAGACGAGTTGGACGACCCGCGCTCGCTGGCGCTGCGGGACTGGGATGCTCTTGACCGGCTGGCCGTGGCGCTCGTGGCCCGGTCCGCCAGCGAGTTCGAGGGTTGGGGTGACGTGGTCCGCTTCGAGGCGTGCACAGCTACTCGCATCGGCGAGGTCTCCGGCGTTCGCGCCAAGGATATCGACCGGGACGCGTGGACCTGGGACCTGTGCCGCCAGACCACCACCGGACCCGGCGGCCTGATCGACAAGGGCACCAAAGGCAAGCGGCGCCGAACAGTCCCGATCATCCCGGAGATCCGGCCCATGATCGCCCGGCGGCTGGATGCAGTCGGCCGCGACCCCATGGCCCGACTGTTCACCGGTCCTCGTGGCGGACGGATCACCACTGCCGTGCTCCGGGACGCCACCCACTGGGATGAGGTCGTGATCCGGCTCGGATACGAACACCTCCGGCGGCACGACCTCCGGCACACAGGCTTGACGTGGATGGCCGACGCCGGCGTCCCGCTGCACGTACTTCGCAAGATCGCCGGACACGGCTCGCTCACCACCACGCAGCGCTACCTGCACCCCGACCGACGCTCGATCGATCTCGCCGGGGCCGCCCTCTCCGCGCACCTCAGCGGAGCCAAGACCGCCCCTCCGTCCGGTCCCAAGACCGAGCCTGGTCCCAAAGTGGTCCCAGAAGATCGCCCGACACGGCACCTCCGGGTCGTCCGCTGAGACTGTCCGCGAACGCGAAGAAGCCCGCTGAGCTGGAGTTTCATACTCCGCCAGCGGGCTTCGTGCACCGTCGGGACGACAGGATTTGAACCTGCGACCCCTTGACCCCCAGTCAAGTGCGCTACCAAGCTGCGCCACGTCCCGGTGCTTGATCGTCCGGGTGGGACCCGGGGTGACCTCGCGGGAAAACTGTACCGCACCTGAGGTGGTGGTTGCTCGCACCTAGGGCGGGGGGCGGGGCGGGGTTGAGTAGGGGTACTCATGCGGAGGGCGGCGCCGTGGCGGAGGGTGAGGGGATGAACACATCGATTCCGCAGCGGCAGACGAGTGCCGCGTTCGCCGCGCAGGCCGCGATCTCGTTCGGGCTGTCGCTGGGAGCCATGGTGGTGGGGGTGGTCTACCTGCCGGTGGGCGCGTGGGTGCGGGCCTTTCTGGCGGTGGGGCTGCTGTACGTCGTGACGTCGGCGTTCACGCTGGCGAAGGTGGTGCGCGACCGGCAGGAGGAGGGGCTGGTGGTGACGCGGGTCGACCAGGCCCGGCTGGACAAGCTGCTGGCGGAGCACGACCCGTTCCGGGTCGAAGGGGTGTGAGCCGCCGGCTCCCGTGAGCCGCTCACGGAAGAGCGCGCCCGCCGCAAGGGGACACGGGGCGGCGGTCAGCCTTGCGGGGGCCGGTCGCCCAGGAGGTAGCGGGGGCCGGGCCCCCGCCCGGCCGCGGCGTCGTCGTGGTTGTAGAGCGCGCAACGGGTGAGCGAGAGGCACCCGCACCCGACGCAACCGGTGAGCTTGGACCGCAGGAGCTCGAGCTCGGCGATCTGCTCGTCGATGCGGCGCTGCCATGCCCGGGCGACGGCGTTCCACTCGGCGGCGGTGGGGGCGTGGTCGGCGGGGAGGTGGGCGAGGGCGTCGCGGACCTCGTCGAGGGAGAGGCCGATGCGCTGGGCGACGCGGATGAAGGCGAGGCGGCGCAGGGTGAGGCGTCGGTAGCGGCGCTGGCCGCCGGCGGTGCGCTCGGAGTGGATGAGGCCGAGGTCCTCGTAGTAGCGCAGGGCGGAAGGCGCGTTGCCGCTGCGGCCGGCGAGCTCCCCGATGCTGAGGCGGTCACGGCTGGAAAGCGTCATGACGGCCCAGACTAGCGCTTGACCTCAAGTCGGCTTGAGGTTGCACAGTCGGACGCATGACGACGACGAGAACGCCGGCGGCGTACGGGTACGAGGACCTGCGTCCGCTGATGTCCCTGATGACGGGGGACGAGAAGCACGGCCCGGCCGCGACTTCCACGCTCGACGTGCTGTGGGTGCTGTACGACCGGGTGCTGCGGGGCGCCCCGCAGGCCCGCCGGACCCCGGGCGCCTCGCAGGCCCACCCCGCGCCGGACTCCCCGCCGGCCCACCCGGCGCCCGGCACCGTCCCGCACGCCGCCGCCGACGACGACCCCGAACGGGACCGGTTCCTGCTGTCGAAGGGGCACGGCCCCATGGCGTACTACGCCGTGCTGGCCGCGAAGGGGTACGTGCCGCGGGAGTGGCTGCCGGGCTTCGGCGGGTTCGACTCGCCGCTCGGCCACCACCCGGACCGGACCCTGGTGCCGGGCGTGGAGATCGGCTCCGGGTCGCTGGGGCACGGCCTCGGGCTGGCGGTGGGCACCGCGCTGGGACTGCGGGCGCAGGGGCTGACCGGGCCGGCGGTGTGGGCGCTGGTCGGCGACGCCGAGATGGACGAGGGCAGCAACCACGAGGCGGTGCGGTTCGCGGGGGCCGCGGGGCTGGAGCGGCTGCACGTCGTGGCCGTGGACAACCAGTCCTCGACCCACGGCTGGCCCGGGGGCCTGGCCGCGCGGTTCGCCGCCGAGGGCTGGTCGGCCACCACCGTCGACGGCCGCGACCACGAAGCGCTGTACGCGGCCTTCACCGCGCCGCACCCGGGCCGCCCGCACGCGGTCGTGGCCCGCGTCGAGCCCAAGTCCTGAGCCCCGCCGGGCCCCGGTCCCGCACCCCCGCCCGGTCCCGGTCCCACGCCCCGGCCAGGCGCCTCGCGGACAGCGCGCGCCGCCGCGAGCCCGTACCCCCGCCAGCCCCACAAACCCGCGCCCGGAAACCCGCACGGGCACCCGAACCCCCACCGACCCCACCCGAGGAATCCCCATGGACACCATGCGCGACCGCTTCGCCACCGTCACCACCCGCCTCCTCGACGAGGACCCCCGCCTCGCCCTCGTCCTCGCCGCCATTTCCAGCGACCGCTTCACGGACGCCGCCCGGGCGCACCCGGACCGCGTGATCGACGTCGGCATCCGCGAACAGCTGCTCGTGGGCGTGGCGGGCGGGATAGCGCTGACCGGCCTGCGACCCATCGCGCACACCTTCGCGAGCTTCCTGGTCGAGCGGGCCTTCGAGCAGGTGAAGCTCGACCTGGGGCACCAGGGCGTGGGCGCGGTGCTGGTGAGCGCGGGGGCGTCGTACGACATCGCGGCCGGCGGCCGCACCCACCAGGCGCCCGGGGACGTGGCGCTGCTCGACACGCTCGACGGGTGGACCGTGCACGTGCCGGGGCACCCGGACGAGGCGGAGGCGCTGCTGCGGCACACCGCGGCGGACGGCGACCGGCGGGTGTACGTACGGCTGAGCGAGCAGGCGAACCGGGCGCCGCTGGCCACGGCGCCGGGGCGGTTCGCGACGGTCCGGGAGGGCCGCGCGGGCGTCGTCCTCGCGGTCGGGCCGGTGCTGGACGCCGTGCTGGAGGCGACCGGCGGCCGCGACGTGACGGTGCTGTACGCCTCGACGGTCCGGCCGTTCGACGCGGCGACGGTACGGGCGGCGGCGGGGCGGGCGGACCGGGCCGACCTGGTACTGGTCGAGCCCTACCTCGCGGGCACCTCGGCGCCGTTCGCGAGCGAGGCCCTGGCGGACCTGCCGCACCGGCTCCTCTCTCTGGGCACGGGCCGCGAGGAGCTGCGGCGGTACGGCTCCTGGCGCGAGCACGTGGCGGCGCACGGGCTGTCCCCGGACGGCCTCCGGGCGCGGATCGACGGGTTCCTCCGCCCCTGAGGGACCGCGAGGACACGGGGACGGGGACACGAAAACCCGGGGGCGCGGGGACACGAGGACGCGGGCAACCCGCCGGTGGAACCCGCCGCGCGGTAGCGAACGCCCCGTCAAAGGTCGTGGCAAGGAGAGCAGTTCACTGTTCCACCACTTTGAGTTGGCGTGCACACTACCAACGGCGCGGACGTCCCGGTACGCGCCGGCCGCCGGTCCATCGCGGGAACCCACCCGACCACAGCGGGAGCCCACCCGACGAAAGCGGGATGCAGTGAATCGAGCTCGACTGGCCACTCTGGCAACGGCGTTGACAGCGGGGATATCGCTCACCGTCCTGGGGAGCGGCGGTGCCTCCGCCGCTCCACCTCCCTCCGCGCCCCGCGCCCCCGCCGTGTACGGGGCCGACGCGGGCGGCGCGGTCATCGTGGTGCTGGCCGACCAGCACGGCGACCTCACGCTCAAGTCCCAGGGCGTTGCCCGTACCTCGGCCACCCGGTCCGACCAGCGCTCGATCGTGGCGGACATCAAGTCCGGCGGCGGCACGGACATCCGCCAGCTGGTGAGCGTCAACGCCGTGGCCGCGCACCTGTCGGCCGCGGAGGTCGACCGGCTGCGCGGCGACCCGGCCGTCGCCGAGATCGTCCCCGACGCCACGCTCACCGTGGCGCCCGCGACGAACACGCCGAAGGAGCAGCCGGCCAAGCTGAACCCCGCGCTGTGCCCGAGCGACCCGGCCAAGCCGTTCACCGAGCCCGAGGCGCTGTCGGTGGTGCACGCGTCCTCGGACGACCCGAGGGACCGGGACGAGGCCAACGCGATCGCGACGGGCAAGGGCGTGATCGTCGCCAACGACGGGATCAACGACCTCGCGGGCAACCCCAACTTCATCCGCCCGGACGGCACGCCGGTCGTGCTGGACGCGCCCGACCCGACCGCCGACCACAGCGACGGCGAGTACTACGGCGACGCCTCCTCCATCGCCGGCCAGGGCACGGTCGTCTACGACTACTCCGAGGAGCTGCCGTACTCCGGCCTGCCGGCGGGCTGCACCTTCACGATCAAGGGCGTGGCGCCGGACGCCTCGCTCGTCGACACCGATCTGATCGACACCCCGCCGAGCGATGCGGGCGCGGGCGTGCGGCAGCCGGAGTCGGCGGTCGTGGCCGGCATCGACCACGCGGTCGTCACCGAGCACGCCGACGTCATCTCCGAGTCCTACGGCTACACCCCGCGGCCGGGCCGGTACGCGGTCTTCTACGCCGCGAACGACGCGGCGGTGGCGGCGGGCGTGACGGTGGTGGTCTCCTCCGGCGACAGCGGCGACTCCGGCACGGTGTCCTCGCCGGCCACCGACCCGCAGGTCATCGCGGTCGGCGCGACGAACACGCTGCGGCTGAACGCCCAGGCGACCGGCTTCACGCGGTGGACGAACAACAACATCACCCCGCTGTCCTCGGGCGGCACCGCGCCGAACAACCGCGTCGTGGACCTGGTGGCCCCGGGCTACGGCGGCGAGGCGGCCTGCAA
Organism: uncultured Actinomycetota bacterium; assembly: GCA_963756705.1. Classification (GTDB taxonomy): domain Bacteria; phylum Actinomycetota; class Actinomycetes; order Streptomycetales; family Streptomycetaceae; genus Actinacidiphila. The sequence continues at coordinate 13,683 of CAVWOS010000018.1, forward strand.
CCCGGGCGGCAGCGACTGCCCGGCCAACACGCAGACCGAGGCGTTCGGCGGCACGAGCCAGTCCTGCCCGCTGGTGTCCGGCGCCGTGGCCGACGTCATCCAGGCGTACGCCGACAGCCACCACGGCACGAAGCCGACCCCGGCCCTGGTCAAGGAGATCCTCACCAGTACGGCGACCGACATCGGCGCGCCCGCCGACCAGCAGGGCGCCGGCCTGCTGAACGTCTACGCGGCCGTCCGGGCCGCCCAGCAGGAGCCCGGCGGCACGCTCCCCCACCGGGGCGGCGCGTCCGACACCCGAAGCCTGCTGGTGACCTCCCCGACGCAGCTGGACATCACCGCCCCCGCGGGCCCGAGCGCGCAGTCGGTGACGCTGTTCAACACCAGCGACGAGGACACGTCGGTGAGCGGCACGTACCGCTCGCTGGGAGAGGCGAAGCAGCTGGGCAAGACGGTGACCGAGCAGGTCAGCGTCCCGGACCCGGGGCTGCCGGTCCCGGCGCAGGGGGCGCAGGCGGCGGCGCCGGTCTCCTTCCACGTACCCAAGGGCCTGGACCGGCTCAACGCGGACATGCTCATCCCGGACCCGGCCAACTCCACGGTGCTGGCCTTCACCCTGATCGACCCGCGAGGCCGGCTGACCCAGATCTCGTACGACTACGGGACGGCGCCGACCCGGGCGGGGCGGTCGGGCACGGTCTCCGACATCCAGCACGTGGAGGTCACCGCGCCGGTGCCCGGCACCTGGCGGGCCGAGATCCGCTGGGCCAACGGCCGGGCCCACCTCCAGGAGCCGCCGAACGTGCCGGGCACGTACACCGGCGACGTCTCCTTCCGGGTCACCGGGCAGCACTACGTGACCTCGCCGGCCGCGCACCGGGTGCGGATCAAGGCGCACTCCGCCGCCACGGTCCCGCTGCGGGTGCTGATGCCGGCGGCGCCGGGCGACCACCCGGAGTCGGTCCGGTTCGGCGCGGACAACGGGGCCGGCACCTCGCTGCCCGTCGCCCGCCGGACCCTCGTCCCGTCGCAGGGCGGCGCGTTCGACACCACGATCATCGGCAGCGTCGGACGCCAGGTCGGCCAGATCAGTACGTTCGACCTGGACGTGCCGGCCGGTGAGCCGGCGCTGGACGTGGACTTCACCACGCCGGACGCGAGCGCGGACAACCCGATGACGTTCTGGCTGCTCGACCCGAACGGCAGGGTCGTCCAGCAGGTGGCGGCCGCGCCGGCCACCGACGCGTCGGGCGCGACGGTCGCCGCCGCGCACCTCGTGGCGCCGAGTCCGGCGGCCGGGCGGTGGGAGATCGACGTGGAGCTCAACCTGACCACCAGCGGCAAGGAGTTCACACAGCTCGTGCACGGCGTCGCGGGCTACGCCCCGGCCGGCTGACGGCGGCGCCCCTCGGGGCACGGGGCAGGTGAGGGGGCACGGGGATTCCTCCCCGCGCCCCCGGCGTCACTCGGCGGCGGGCTCGGGCTCGGGGGCGGCGGGAGCCGCGGGGGCGTCCGGGGCCGGGGCGGGGTCCGGGGCCGGGGCCGGGGCGGGAGCGTCCGGGCCCGCGGGCGCCGACGGGGACGCCTTGGGCCGCACGGCGGCGTGCCGCCGCGCGTCCTCCGCGCTGTTCTGCGCCCCCAGCGACCCGAAGTAGAAGCCCGCCACCGTGGCGAGGACGGTCATCAGCGACGTGACGATCGTCTTGCGCAGGTCCCCGGAGTCCGCGCCGGACGACAGCATGGCGACGGCGAGCGCGAAGCCGACCAGCGCGAGGATGAGGACGGCGATGACGCTGCGGGTCAGCCCGCGCACACCGCGCGGCTCGCGCAGGTCGCGCAGGAAGTCCCGGACCTCCTCGTCGTCGGCCGCCCGGTCGATGAGGTGGTCGGTGAGCCGGCTGCGCCAGGCGGTGGCGCGGCGGACGTCCATGACGAGCGGGACCACCGCCACCGCCGCGATCGCGATCACCACGACGGCGATGAGCAGGAGGGCGCTGCGGCCGCCGAGGCCGGAGATCGGCTGGGCCTGGGCCAGAACTGCGGCGCTCTCGGCGACCTGTGCCATCTCGGACTCCCCCCACGGGCCATACGGGCGGGCAGCATCGCAGGGCCCGGCCGACGGGTCAAGTGCGCCTCGCCGCAAGGGGGTTGGCTCCTGCGGACGGCCCCGGGAAGCGCAGGTGCCGGGGCCGGCGCCGAATCGCGTCCGGGCGGATCTGGCGCGGACCCCCACCCCCTGACCAGAATCAGAGGTCTCAGATCTAGTGTTTCGGATAGCCATTCGAAACCCGGGGGCCGCCGCTCCCGGGCACCGCGAGGAGCAGCACGATGCACGAGGCCCCGACGCCCGGGACACTCCCCTATTACGAGGACGTATCGCCCGGCACCGGTGCGCTGCCGCCGAGGGCCTGGTCGGCGGTGTCCGACGCGCGGCGGGTGAACCTGGGCGGGGCGTGGCGGTTCCGGCTGTCGGCGACGGCGGGGGCCGAGGACGACGCGTTCGCCCGGCCGGGCTTCGACGCCTCGCGCTGGGACGTGCTGCCGGTGCCCTCGCACTGGCCGCTCCAGGGCCACGGCAGCCCCGCCTACACCAACGTCGTCTACCCCTTTCCGATCGATCCGCCGCGGGTGCCGACCGAGAACCCGACCGGGGACCACCTGCGCGCCTTCGACCTGCCGGACGACTGGCCGGGCGGGGCGGCGGTGCTGCGGTTCGACGGGGTGGACTCCTGCGCGCGGGTGTGGCTGAACGGGGAGGAGCTCGGCACCTTCAAGGGCAGCCGGCTGCCGGTGGAGTTCGAGGTCGGCGAGCTGCTCCGGCCGCGCGGGAACGTGCTGGCGGTGCGCGTGCACCAGTGGTCCTCGGGCAGCTACCTGGAGGACCAGGACATGTGGTGGCTGCCGGGGATCTTCCGCGACGTCACGCTGATCGAGCGGCCCGAGGGCGCGGTCGCCGACTTCTTCGTGCACTGCGACTACGACCACCTCACCGGTGAGGGCAGCCTGCTGGTGGAGTGCGACCCCGCCGGCACCGTGACCGTCCCGGAGCTGGACCTGGACATCCCGACGGGGCAGCGCGTGCGGGTGCCGGTGGAGCCGTGGTCGGCGGAACTGCCGCGGCTGTACGACGCGGAGCTGGCCACCGAGGGCGAGCGCATCCCGCTGCGGATCGGCTTCCGCACGGTGGCCGTCGAGGACGGGGTGCTGAAGGTCAACGGCCGCCGCGTCCTCTTCCGCGGCGTGAACCGGCACGAGTTCGACCCCGACCACGGCCGGGCGGTGGACTTCGAGACGATGCGCCGGGACCTGCTGCTGATGAAGCGGCACAACATCAACGCGGTGCGGACCAGCCACTACCCGCCGCACCCGGCGTTCCTCGACCTGTGCGACGAACTGGGCGTGTGGGTGGTCGACGAGTGCGACCTGGAGACGCACGGCTTCCTGGAGGTCGGCTGGCGCGGCAACCCGGTGGACGACGACCGGTGGACGCCCGCGCTGCTGGACCGGGCGGCCCGGATGGTGGAGCGGGACAAGAACCACCCGTCGCGTCGTCATGTGGTCGCTGGGCAACGAGTGCGGCACCGGGCGCGGGCTGTCGGCCATGGCCGAGCTGGATACGCCGGCGCGACCCGGACCGCCCGATCCACTACGAGGGCGACCAGTCCTGCGCGGACGTGGACGTCTACTCACGGATGTACGCCGACCACGCGGAGAGCGAGCTGATCGGCCGGCGCGAGGAGCCGCCGCTGGTCGACCCGGAGGCGGACCGGCGCCGGCGGGCCATGCCGTTCCTCCTGTGCGAGTACGCGCACGCGATGGGCAACGGCCCGGGCGGGCTGAGCGAGTACCAGCACCTCTTCGAGACCTACGAGCGCTGCCAGGGCGGCTTCGTGTGGGAGTGGATCGACCACGGCCTGCGCCGCCGCACCGCCGACGGCACGGCGTACTTCGCGTACGGCGGCGACTTCGGCGAGGAGCTGCACGACGGCAACTTCGTCTGCGACGGGCTGCTGTTCCCCGACCGCACCCCCTCCCCCGGCCTGGTGGAGTTCAAGAAGGTCGTCGAGCCGGTGCGGATCGCCGGCGACGCGGCCGGGGGAGCGGTCACCGTCACCAACCGGTACGACTTCGCCGACCTGTCGGGGCTGGCCTTCCGCTGGTCGTACGAGGTGGCGGGCGAGCGGGCGGGCGGCGGCGGGCTGGACGTGCCGCCGCTCGGCCCGGACGGGAGCGCGCGGGTCGCGCTGCCGCCCGCGCCGCCGCACGACGGGCCCGGCGAGGCGTGGTGGACGGTGCGGGCGGTGCTCGCCGAGGACACCGCGTGGGCGCCGGCGGGCCACGAGGTGGCCTGGACGCAGTTCGCGGCCGCGCCGCCGGCGGACGAACCGGCGCGGGCCTTCCGGGGCGCCGCGCACCAGCCCCGGCGGGTGGAGGGCGGGATGGTCGTCCTCGGCCCCGGCACCTTCGACGCGGCGAGCGGCACCCTGCGCTACCTCAACGGCAAGGCGCTGCTCGGGCCGGTGCTGGACGTGTGGCGGGCGCCGGTCGACAACGACCGCGGCGCCGACTGGCACCCGGCGAGCCTGCTGGTCCGGCGCTGGCGGGAGGCGGGCCTGCACCGGATGCGGCACCGCGTCGACGGGGTGGACCTCGGGGCGCGGACGCTGACCGTCACCACCCGGGTGGGGGCGGCCGCAAGCGACCTGGGACTGCGCACGACGTACGCCTGGACCGCCGCCGGCGGCCGGCTCACCCTGCGCATCGAGGTGGCGCCCGAGGGCCCCTGGGACGACCTGCCGCTGCCCCGGCTGGGCGTGCGGATGGGCCTGAACCCCGCGCTGGACCGGCTGGAGTGGTACGGCGGCGGGCCGGGCGAGGCGTACCCCGACACCCGCCAGGCGTCCAGGATCGGCCGCCACCGCGCCACCGTGGACGCCTACCAGACGCCCTACGTGCGCCCGCAGGAGAACGGCGCCCGCGCCGACGTGCGCTGGGCCGAGCTGCGCGGGCCGGACGACACCGGGGTGCGGGTGGAGGGCGCGCCGCCGTTCTGGTTCACCGCGCGGCCGTGGAGCACGCGGATGCTGGAGTCCGCCGCGCACACCCACGAGCTGGAGCGCGACGGGCACGTGTGGGTGCATCTGGACCACGGGCTGCACGGGGTGGGCAGCGCCGCCTGCGGCCCGCTGGTGCTGCCGGACTTCCGGCTGACCGCGGCCCCGGTGTCCTTCTCCTTCACCTTCAGCGGCCTGCCGGCCCGGCCGGGCGCGGGCGACCCCGCGGACTCCGGCGCGCTCGACCTCCCCCGGGAGGCACGATGACGCCCGCGGTCCGCCCGTACCGCCCGGCGGATCTCCCCGCGCTCTACGACATCTGCCTGCGCACCGCCGACGCGGGTGAGGACGCCACCGGCCGCTACCCGGCGGCCGACCACGAGCTGCCCGGGGCGATCTTCGCGGCCCCGTACGCCGTGCTGGAGCCCGGGCTGGTCTTCGTGCTCGACGACGGGCACGGCCGGGCGGTCGGCTACGTGCTCGGCGCGGGCGACACCGCGGACTTCGTACGGCGGTTCCGTGCCGAGTGGCTGCCGACGGTCTCCGGGCGGTGGCCCGTGCCCGCACGGGAGCCGGCCACCCCCAGCGAGGTGATGGCCCACCTGCTGCACACCCCGGAGCGGATGCTCGTCCCGCTCCTCGCGGACCACCCGGCGCACCTGCACATCGACCTGCTGCCGGACTTCCAGCGAGCCGGCCACGGACGGCGGCTGATGACCGCGTTCCTCGCCGCGCTGGCCGCCCGGGGCGTCCCGGGCGTGCACCTCAGCATGATCACCGCCAACACCCGCGCCCGCGCCTTCTACGACCGCATGGGCTTCCGCGAACTGCGCGAGCCCGACCCGGTGGTGACCTACCTGGGCCGCCCCACGGTGTGAAGCCCCGGCTGTCCCGCCCGGCGTGAAGTCTCAGGCCTGGGCGGGGAGTTCGTCGCGGGTCGGGCTGACCGGGGGCCAGGGGGCCCAGCCCTGGGGCGGGGTCACGGCGACCTCGCGCCACCACGGGTAGGGCGGCGGGGGGTTCGCGGGCTCGAAGGGCTCGCCGACGCGCGGGGTCGCCGAGACCTGGCCGGCGCGGTGGGCGGCGAGCAGGGTGTGCTCGGCGGGTTCGGCCCACGGGTGCAGGGCGAGGTTGAAGGTGCCCCAGTGGATGGGCAGCAGCACCCCGCGGGGAGCGCCGCCCTGGAGGTCGAGGTGGGCGCGCACGCCCTCGTCGGGCGTCATGTGGACGTCGGGCCAGGCACCGGGGTCGGGCACGCAGTCGCAGGGCTCCCCGGGCCGGCAGTCCGCGTGGCCCTCCGGCCAGGACTGGCTGTACGCGCCGATCTGGATCATCGTGGCGTCGAACGGGCCGTGCCGCTCGCCGATCTCGGCGAAGCCGGGGAAGTAGCCGGTGTCGCCGCTGTGGAAGACCGACTGCCGGCCGTCGGTGACCACCCATGACGCCCACAGGGTCTGCTGGCGGCCGCGCAGCCCGCGCCCGCAGAAGTGCCGGGCGGGGGTGGCGGTCAGGGTGAGGCCGGCCACCTCGGTGCTCTCGTGCCAGTCCAGTTCGCGCAGCCGCTCCGGCGGCACGCCCCAGTGCTCCAGGTGCGCGCCGACCCCCAGCGGCACGGCGAAGACCGCCTCGCTGCGGATCAGCGCGACGATCGCGGGCATGTCCAGGTGGTCGTAGTGGTCGTGCGAGATCACGACCACGTCGAGGCCGGTCAGCGACTCGACCGGGACGGGCGCGGGGTGCACCCGGCGCGGCCCCAGGAACGCGAACGGCGAACAGCGCTCGCCCCACACCGGGTCGAACAGCACCCGCCGTCCGCCGATCTCGGCCAGCACCGAGGAGTGGCCCGTCCACGTCAGCCGCAGGCCCGAGGCGGGCGGCTCGGCGAGGTCCGCCGCACGTGCCGGCGTACAGCGGCACCGGCCCGACCGGCTTGCGGGCCCGCCGGGACTCCTTGCGCAGCGCCTCGGGCAGCGTCTTGAGCAGCCCGCCGCCGGAGGCGACCCGCACCTCCACCGGGTTCACGAACGCGCCGTCCCGGTAGTTCGGCGACGCCAGGATGCGGGCCAGCCGGTCCCCCGTGGGGTCCGCGCCGAAGGGCGCGGGTCGCAGCGTCGCGAGGCGGGACGGCGCACGGCCGGAGTTCACGGGGCCTCCAGGCGGATCATGGTTCGGCGGGGTGTCCGTATCCATTATGCAAAAGGCGTCACGACACCGGTCCGGGTATGAAGGCGAGCGTCACGTGATCACCGGCCGGCTCGAAGCCGAGCCGCTGGTAGAGGCGGTTGCTGACCGGGTTGGCCAGGTCGGCGAAGAGCAGGACGTCCCGCGCTCCCCGGTCCCGCGCGGCCCGCGCCACCGCGGCGGTGACCGCCCCCGCGTAGCCGCGGCCGCGCAGCGCGGCGGGTGTGTAGACCGCGACGATCCGCACCGCGCCGTCCTCGGGCGCGGTGCTGCCGGCCATCGCGACGGGCTCGCCGTCGACCTCCCACAGCGTCCGGCCGCCGTAGGGCAGGGCGTCGTCGAGGGTGCGGACGACCTGGGCGGGCTCCTCGTCCACGTCGCGGGCGAACTCCGCGTGCCAGCCTTCGAGCAGATCCCGGTCGGCCTCGCCCGCGACCCGGGCGGCGCCGGGCGGGCCGGGCTCGACCGGGGTCAGGGTGCCGAGCCGGTACAGCCGCATCTCCTGGACCACCCGCACCCCGGCGCCCGTGCGCCGCCCCCACGCCTCGCCGAAGGCGCGCACCGCCTCGCCCTCGCCGCGCATGCCGCTGAGCGGGCCGTCGAGCACGGCGGCCAGCTCGCGGGAGGCCTGCGGGGTGCCGCGGGTGAGCAGCGGCGGGTACGGCGGCGTCTGGAGGTAGGCCGCCTCCACCTCGCCGCCCTCCGCCGGGCTCCACCAGCCGAACCGCGGCGGCTCCTGCCCGTACGCGCCCGCGCCCCGCCGCCCCAGCGTGCCGCAGATGGTGCGCGGCAGCGAGTGCTCCACCGGTCGCCGCTCCAGAAACGGCCAGGCCGCGGCCCGGAAGGCATCCAAGGAATCCGTCGTCGTCCATCCCATGCGGGCCATCCTCACGCGCCCGCCCCCGCCGCCGCACCCGGTTATCCGGCGCCTCCGACCGCGGCAGGACAGGCCCTAGTTGTTCTGTCCGGGGAGGTTGTGGACGGTGACGGGGTTCACGGCTGTCTGATCTTGAACGGGTGAGGGCCCTTCGGGTTCGGTGTGGATTGCGACGTCTACACCGACCGAAAGGCCCTCATGCCCCACCGTAATGCACCCTTGACCGAGACCGGACGCCTGCGCCTGGCCCGCTGCGTCGTGGACGACGGCTGGCCGCTGCGGCGGGCCGCCGAACGGTTCCAGGTCTCGCCGACCACGGCCCAGCGCTGGGCGAGCCGCTACCGGACCATGGGCGAGGCCGGGATGACCGACCGCTCCTCCCGCCCCCACGCCAGCCCCCGGCGGACACCGACGCGCACCGAACGCCGGATCATCAAAGTCCGGCTGCTGCGCCGCTGGGGCCCGGCCCGCATCGCGCACCTGCTACGGCTGGTGCCCTCCACCGTCCACCGCGTCCTGACCCGCTACGGCCTGGCCCGCCTCACCCACCTGGACCGGGCCACCGGCCGGGTGATCCGCCGCTACGAACGCGACAGGCCCGGCGAACTGGTCCACGTCGACATCAAGAAACTCGGCAACATCCCCGACGGCGGCGGACACAAAGTCCTCGGCCGCCAAGCCGGCCGCAGGACCCGCTCGAACGCTGGCTACTCCTACCTGCACACCGCCGTCGACGATCACTCCCGCCTCGCCTACAGCGAGATCCACACCGACGAGAAGAAGGAAACCGCCACCGGCTTCTGGCAGCGAGCCCACACCTTCTTCACCCAGGCCGGGATCACCGTCGAACGCGTCCTGACCGACAACGGCTCCTGCTACCGCTCACACGACTGGCGAGACCTGCTGACAGCGGCCGGGATCACCCACAAACGCACCCGGCCCTACCCCTGAGTTCCGCAGAACTCTTCGCGGCCTAGGTCGCGAATCTGTGGGTTGACCTGTGCAAACGCATGCTGCAGCGCCGCCGGGGCGTGTGCCTAGGCGGTCGCGTTGTGCCTGGTCAGGCCGGTGGGGCGGCTTCGAGGATCCGGGGCGGGGCAGGGACCTGGAGCGCTGTCAGGATCGTCTGCTGGGCCTTGGTGACCTCGGTGCGCTGGCGGAAGGTCCCGGCCGGGCCTGTGAACGTGCCTATGTGCAGCCGCTCCAGCTGGAGTCGCAGATTGGACCAGGTGTCGTCACAAGTCGTCTCGATGATGCGGATCAGCAGCAGGGCCAGCCAGCACAGCAGCACATGGGCTCGTATCCGGTCTTCGAGGCGGTGGTAGACGGGCCGCAGATCGATGATCGATTTCATGTCCCGCCAGCCGCGCTCGACTTCCAGGAGCTGCTTGTAGCCGAGTGTGATGTCCTCGGCGGACAGTTTCGGGTCCGAGGAGCGCAGAAGGTACTTGCCGTCCAGGTTCTCCTCGGCCTTGGCCACGCTCCGGTCGATCCGCAGCAGCCCGCCGGGGGTGACGCGCAGGTAGCGATTCAGGCCGGGTTTCGTGGACAGCCTGCCGCGCAACTCGGCGCGCTTGGTGCGGGACAGCTTGTCGGATCCGTCGATGACGTCGGCGAGTTGGGCGATCAACTGCTCGCGGGTGGCGGCATCGCGCTTGGCCTGGTCGGGGTTGTGGCAGATGACGAAGCGGTCGTCGGCGTCGGCGACCTTGACCTCCTTGATGCGCATGTTGTCGGCCAGGGTCTTGTAGCGGCCCTGGCGGCCGAGCGCGGCCTTGACCTCGGGCGAGTCGGTGCGGAGCTTCTCGCCGAGGATGTAGTGGCCGCCGGCGCGTTGCAGGTAGCGGCGGTTGGCGGCGGAGGTGAAGCCGCGGTCGGCGACCCAGACCACCCGGCCCAGAGTCCACTCCTTCAGCTCGTCCTTGACCTGGCGGATCAGCGCGCTGTCGCTGGTGGCCCTGGGCCAGGACGAGACCCTGATCGGGATTCCGGTGCGGGTGACGGCCATGCCGATGATGACCTGCGGCAGGTCGTCGCGGTGGTCCTTGCTCTTGCCGAAGGCGCGGAATCCCCTCAGGTGGGCAGGGTCTTCGCTGTCGGCAGACGCGTCACCGGTGGCCGACGGATCGGGCTGCGGCAGGCACCGTCCGTACTCATTGCGGGCGAGCGGCTCGTCGGCCTGGCCGGTCTCGAAGTAGGTGGAGGTGGTGTCGAAGAACAGCAGGTCGACTTCGAGGTTGAGCAGGTCGGCGACCGCCCAGTAGACCTGCTCGGCGAGCTTGCTCTCCATGGTCAGCAGCCGGTCCATAGCCCGGTAGCACCTGCGTTCCACAGTTGAGCGGGGTTCTCGGGGGTGTGGCAGGGCATCGGTGCAGGTCAGACGGTTGCACCTAGCGCGAAAGGCCGAAAACGCCTAGTGGCACGATGTGGTCACCCCCATGTCTGTGACCTGGAATGATGTGCGTATCGTCTAGCGGCATGTATGTGAAGACGACGTCCCGGCGGAACAAGGACGGGCAGACGGTCCGGTATCTGCAGCTGGCCCACAACGAGTGGGACCCGGCCGTGGGGCGTTCGCGTACGAAGGTGCTGCACTCCTTCGGCCGGGAGGACGAGCTCGACCGCGAGGCGGTGCGCCGGCTGGTCGGCGCGCTCTCGAAGCTGCTGGACCCCGCGTCCGCGCTGGCCGCGACCGGCTCGGGAGACCTGTCCTTGATCAGTTCCAGGCCGTGGGGCGGGGTGCACGCGCTGGACGGACTCTGGCACCGGCTCGGCCTCGACGGTGTCGTGCACCGCCAACTGGCCGGGCGGCGGCTGGATCCGCGCGTCGAGCGGGTGCTGTTCGCGCTGGTCGCCAACCGGGCCCTGGCCGCCTCCAGCAAGCTCGCCGCGACCGAGTGGATCGCCGACGACGTCCACATAGACGGCCTGGAGGCGATCAGTGACGAAGCCTGCTACCGGGCCATGGACTACCTGCTGACCATCGAGCCCGCCCTGGCCAAGGAGGCGTACTTCCAGGTCACCGACCTGCTCAACCTGGAGGTGGACCTGCTGTTCTTCGACACCACCTCCACGTACTTCGAGACCGAGGACGCCGACGAACCTGTCGCCCGCGACGAACACGGCGAGCGCCTGGCCGCCGACGCGCCGGCCGAAGACGCGGTGCGGCACGACGGGTTCCGCACCCACGGCAAGTCCAAGGACTCCCGCGACGATCTGCCCCAGGTCGTCATCGGCATGGCCGTCACCCGCGACGGGATCCCGGTGCGGGTGTGGTCCTGGCCCGGCAACACCGGTGACCAGGCCCTGATCCGGCAGGTCCGCGACGACCTGCGCGAGTGGACGCTGTCGAAGATCGTGTGGGTCGCCGACCGCGGCTTCACCTCCGCCGCCAACCGCCGGGCGCTGATGCGCGGAGGCGGCGGCTACATCATCGGCGAGAAACTCCGCACCGGATCACCCGAAGTACGCGCCGCCCTCTCGCGGCAGGGCCGCTATGCGACCGTGCGTGACAACCTCCAGGTCAAGGAGGTCAACATCGGCACCGACGACCGGTTCGTGATCTGCTTCAACCCCGACCAGGCCACCCGCGACGCCGCGATCCGTCAGCGGATGGTCACCCAGCTCACCGAGGCGATCGAGGGCACGGACAAGCTGCCCAGGCCCGAACGCGACAAGCTGGCTGGGGTGTTGTCCACCAAGCCCGGCCTGAAACGGTTCTTGCGCACCACCCCGGGCGGGCTGCTGCGGGTGGACAAGAAGAAGATCGCCGCCGAGGCCAACCTCGACGGGAAGTACCTCCTGCGCTCCTCGGATCCGAAGCTGTCGGCCGAGGACATCGCGCTGGGTTACAAACAGCTCCTGGAAGTCGAGCGCGGCTGGCGCGACATGAAGCAAATTCTCGATCTTCGCCCCGTTTACCACCGCCGCGAGGACCGCATCCGCGCCCACGTCCTGCTCTGCTGGCTCGCCCTGCTGCTGATCCGCGTCGCCGAGACCTCCACCGGCCAGACCTGGAACCGCCTGCGCGCCGAACTCCAGCGCCTGCACGCGGTCACCTACACCGGCCCGGCCGGCACCTTCCGCCAGTCCACCGACCTCACCAAGCCCCAGCGCGACATCTTCACCGCCCTGAACGTCACCCCGCCCAAGAAGATCATCGATCTGACCGCAGGCCGCTGACCAGGCACTATCCCCCCGCCTAGTGACACGCCATCTCGGCGTGCTCACAGGCGTTTCCGCAGGTCAACCCGCATTTTCGTTCCCTAGTCGACACCGCTAACTGTGGAACTCAGGTAGCAGGCGTCGTCGTCGACCTCGGGCAGACCCGCGATGGCGACGTCGTCGTTGACCCAGTGGGAGGCGGCCAGCTTGCTGGACGGCTTCAGTGCCCGGTTGGCGACCAGCGCGAACAAGGTCCGCTCGGTCCGCTCGCGACTGCGCGGGTCCTTGATCAGTTTCCGGATAATGGCGTCGATTCCCAGGCGACGCCACAGGCCGTCGAGGGCGTGGGTCCCGCCGAGCGGCCGGGACTCGGTGAAGGTCAGCTCCGGTGGGGCTGTGGCGGCCATCGCCTGGCCGGGGGCGAGGACTTGGGACAGCGAGGCGATCAGGCGGGCGATCGCGTCGCGGTCGACCTGGTCCTCGCGGCCGAAGTTGTAGAGCACGGTGCGGCGGGAGACCTGGGCTGCCGGGTCCCACTCGTTGTGGGCCAGCTGCAGGTACCGCACGCTCGACCCGTTCTTGTTCTTCCGGGTCACGGTGCGCAAGTACATGACCTAGAGGCTAACACCATCAGCACAGGTCAAGGGCACTGCTGAGTGCCAGGCGTTGCCCTAGGTGATTTCGGCTGTTGCCCCAGTCGCGACCTCGTTGACCTGCGTGTTTGTTGGTGCCGTTGACCTATCGGCTCAGATTTCTGCGGAACTCAGGCTACCGGCCGCAAACGAACGGCAAGGTCGAACGCTTCAACCGCACCCTGCTCGAAGAGTGGGCCTACGCCCGCCCCTACCGCTCCGAACAGGAACGGCGCGACGCCTTCCCCGACTGGCTGCACACCTACAACCACCACCGCGGCCACACCGCACTCGCAGGCAAACCACCCGCCAGCCGCGTCCCCAACCTCACAGGGCAATACACCTAGTACTGCAACGGTGTTTGCCGACGGGGGGTGTGTCCAGTTAACGGCTGATCTTGGTGGTTGAGAGTTCAGTTGGTGGCCGTGGTGAGCCGGCCCTCGAAGGCGATCTGGAAGGCGTTCAAGGGTGCTTTCCAGCGCATGGTCCACCTCTTGCGGCCCTTGCCGGTCGGGTCCAGGCTCATCAGTGCCATGTAGACGCACTTCAGGGCCGCGGCCTCGGTGGGGAAGTGCCCGCGGGCCCGGACGGCCTTGCGTATCCGGGCGTTGACGGACTCGATGGCGTTCGTCGAGCAGATGACCGTGCGGATCTCGACGTCGAAGGACAGGAAGGGCACGAACTCGGCCCAGGCGCTCTCCCAGAGCCTGATGATCGCCGGGTACTTCTTCCCCCAGGCGTCCTGGAACTCTCCGAAGCGTTCGGCCGCCGCGCTCTCGTTCGGTGCGGTGTAGACGGGCTTGAGCGCCTTGGCGATCTTTTCCCAGTCCTGGCGGGCCGCGTAGCGGAAGCTGTTGCGCAGGAGGTGGATGATGCAGGTCTGCACGATAGTGCGGGGCCAGACGGTCTCGACCGCGTCGGGCAGGCCCTTGAGCCCGTCGCAGACCAGCATCAGCACATCGTCCAGGCCGCGGTTCTTGAGCTCGGTGAAGACCTGCAGCCAGTATTTCGCGCCTTCGCCGCCGTCGCCGGCCCAGATCCCCAGGATGTCCCGGGTGCCCTCGACGGTGACGGACATGACGACGTAGACGGGCCGGTTCGCGACCTTCCCGTCCCGGATCTTGACGTTGATGGCGTCCACGAACAGAACGGGGTAGACGCGGTCGAGTGGCCGGTTCTGCCATTCGGCCATGCCCTCCATCACCTGGTCGGTGATGGAGGAGATGGTCTGCTTCGAGACCTCGGCGCCGTAGATCTCGGCCAGGTGCGCGGAGATCTCCCCGTGGGTGAGGCCCTTCGCGGACAGCGACAGCACCATCTCGTCCACGCCCGTCAGCCGGCGCTGCCGCTTCCGCACGATCCGGGGCTCGAAGCTGCCCTCCACGTCCCGGGGCACCTTGACCTCGACCGGCCCGACCTCGGTCAGCACGGTCTTGGACCGGGTGCCGTTGCGGCTGTTGCCGCTGTTCCTCCCCGCCGGATCGTGCTTGTCGTAACCGAGGTGATCGGTGATCTCGCCCTCCAGGGCGGACTCCAGCACCCGCTTGGTCTGCTGCTGCAGCAGCCCGCCCGTACCGGTCAGCTGCATGCCCTCGCTCCGGGCCCGATCGACCAGCATCGCGATCAACTGCTCGTCCGACGCGCCCGCACCGGCCGGCTCAGCCACGGACTCGTGCTCGGTCGTCATCTCACTCACTTGGCGTCTCCATGATCAACAGATCCGCCGTTTATTAGACACTCCCGTACTAGGCCAGGCCGCGGCGGGCCAGCAGCGGCTCCACCTCCGGGGCCCGGCCGCGGAAGGCGGCGAAGGCGGACATCGGGTCCACGCTGCCCCCGCGCGAGAGCAGTTCGCGGCGGAACAGGTCGCCGTTCTCCCGCCGCGTCCCGTCCCGCGAGGTGAACCACTCCACGGCGTCGGCGTCGAGCACCTCGCTCCAGATGTAGGAGTAGTAGCCGGCGCTGTAGCCGAGGTTGAAGATGTGCTGGAAGTACGTCGTGCGGTAGCGCGGCGGGATCGCCGGCAGGTTCAGCCCGGCCTCACCGAGCGCCTTCGCCTCGAACGCGAGGGCGTCGCCGGGGTCGGCGCCGGCCGGCAGGGAGTGCCAGGCCCAGTCCAGGAGCGTGGCCGCCAGGTACTCGACCGTGGCGAAGCCCTGCCCGAACCGGGCGGCCTCCTCCATCCGCGCCACCACCTCCGCGGGCATCGGCTCGCCCGTCTCGTGGTGGCGCGCGTACTTCCCGAGGATCTCGGGCCACAGCGCCCACATCTCGTTGACCTGGGAGGGGAACTCCACGAAGTCTCGGGGTACGGCCGTGGCCGAGAAGAACGGGTAGCGCACGGCGGAGAACAGCCCGTGCAGCGCGTGCCCGAACTCGTGGAAGAGCGTCTCGACCTGGCTGAACGTCAGCAGGGCGGGCTCTCCGGGGGCCGGCTGGTCGATGTTGTGGTTGTTGACGATGACCGGCCGGCGGCCCAGCAGCTCGGACTGGACCAGCAGCGCGTTCATCCACGCCCCGCCGCGCTTGGTGGGGCGGGAGAAGAAGTCGGCGAGGAACAGGCCCAGGCCGCTGCCGTCGGCGTCGAAGACCTCGAAGACGCGGACGTCGGGGTGGTAGGCCGGCAGGTCGGGGCGCTCGGTGAAGGTGAGCCCGTAGACCTCGTGGGCGGCGTGGAAGACCCCGTCGTGCAGGACCTTCTCCAGTTCGAAGTACGGCCGCAGGGCGGCCTGGTCCACCGCGTAGCGCTCCTTGCGGACCCGCTCGGACCAGTACGCCCAGTCCCACGCCTCGACCGGGCCGCCGGCGAGTTCGGCCAGCGCCTCCGCCTCGGCCCGGGCGTTGGCGAGGGCCGGCGGGACCAGCCGGGCCAGCAGGCCGCCGACGGCCTCGGGGCTGCCGGCGGTGTTGTCGTCCACCACGTAGGCGGCGTGGCTGGCGTAGCCGAGCAGCGCGGCGCGCTCGGCCCGCAGGGTGGCCAGGGTCACGGCGAGCGGGCCGTTGGTGTCCTGGGCGCGGTTCACCGACGCCTCCAGCAGGCGCCTGCGGACCTCGCGGTCCTCCAGGGCGGCCAGCTCGAACTGGTTGGAGAAGTTGCGCAGGCTCAGCACCCAGCGGCCCTCGTGGCCGAGGCGGCGGGCGTTGCCGGCGGCGGCCGCGACCGCGTCCGGGGACAGGCCCGCGAGCTGCGCCGGGTCGTCCAGGACGAGGGCGCCCTCCTCGTTGGCGGCGAGCAGGTTCTGGCCGAAGGCGGTGGCGGCCGCGGCTATCTCGGCGTTCAGCTCGCGCAGCCGGTCCCGGCCGGCCGCGGAGAGTTCGGCGCCGGCGCGGCGGAAGCGGGTCCGGTAGCGGTCCAGCAGGCGCAGCGACTCCGGGTCCGCGTAAGGGGCGTCGAGGGTGTCGCGGGCGTCGTGCAGCGCCTTGATCCGGGCGTAGAGGGCGGTGTCGAGGTGGATCGCGTCGCTGTGCGCGGCGAGCATCGCGTTCACCCGCGGCTCGATCTCGCGCAGGCCGGGGGTCAGGTGGGAGGAGACCTGGTTGTGGTAGACGGCGCGGACGCGTTCCAGCAGGTCACCCGCGCGTTCCAACGCCTCCAGGGTGTTGGCGAACGTCGGGGCCTCGGGGTTCGCCGTGATCGCCGCGATCTCTTCCAGATGGTCGGCGAGGGCTTTCTCGACGGCGGGGAGGTAGTGCTCGTCCCTGATCTCCGCGAAGGGGGGCAGTGCGTACGGGAGGGCGCTCGGCTCGAAGAACGGATTCGTCACCGCCCCGACGTTACGTCCCGTGCACGCCGCACGAAAGGCGTTCTCCCGCCCCGGGCAGGTGGAACGTGTGCCCGCGCGGGAAGGGCCCCCACGCCGCGCGGTGCGGGTGGGGGCGTGGGCGGGGACGGCCCCGGAGGGGTCAGCCGGACTTGCGGCGGAACTCGCGGGCGCCGCCGGCCCGGCCGTGGGCGCCGTGGATCTTCGCGTTGGGGCCGGAGCCGCCGCGCCCGCCGCTCCCCTGGCCGCCCTGCTTCCGGGCGAGGGCCTCCCGGAACTTCCGCTTCACCTCGTCCTCATCGGAGGCACCCTCGCCCTCGCCGTGGGCCGCCTCGGGGTCGGCGGTGCCGGCCGCGGCGGTGTCGCCGTCCGCGGCCTCCGAAGACGAGGAAGCCGGGGAAGCCGGGGAAGACGGGGGAACGGCCTCCGTGGCCGCGGGGGCCGTCTGCTCTGCGTCGCTCATGGATCAAGCCTCGCACGTCCGGCGGCCCGCGCCTACCCGATATCGAGGTGACAGCCCGCGCGTGTACGGTTCCGGTCAGCACCTCCGAGGAGGACCCGATCCATGACCTGGCTGTTGTACGGCGCCACCGGTTACACCGGTCGGCTGATCGCCCGCCGTGCCGTAGAGCGCGGGATGCGCCCGGTGCTGGCCGGCCGCAACGCGGCGAAACTGCTCCCGCTGGCCGCCGAACTCGGCCTGGAGCACCGGGTGTTCGGCCTGCACGACGCGACCGTGGTGCGCCGCGGGCTGCGCGGGGTGGACGCGGTGGCGCACTGCGCGGGCCCGTTCGTCCGCACCGCCCTGCCGATGGCGACGGCCTGCGTGGAGACCGGGACCCCGTACCTGGACATCACCGGCGAGATCGACGTGTTCGAGTCGCTGCACGCGCTGGACCGGCGGGCTGCGGCGGCCGGGATCACCCTTCTGCCGGGCGCGGGCTTCGACGTGGTGCCCACGGACTGCGTGGCCGCGCTGCTGGCGGCCCGGCTGCCGGACGCCACCCAGCTCGACCTCGCGTTCCTGGCCGGCGGCGGGCCCAGCCCGGGCACCGCCCGCACCGCGCTGGCCGGGGTGGCCGAGGG
This sequence comes from uncultured Actinomycetota bacterium, assembly GCA_963756705.1. Taxonomy (GTDB): domain Bacteria; phylum Actinomycetota; class Actinomycetes; order Streptomycetales; family Streptomycetaceae; genus Actinacidiphila. Next base: position 31,438 of record CAVWOS010000018.1, read on the forward strand.
CGGCCGGATCCGGGCCGGCGGCGAGATCCGGGTGGTGCCGATGGGCTCGCGGCAGGTGCGGGCGGCCTTCCCGTCGGGCGCGCGCACGGTGGTGTCGGTCCCGTGGGGCGACGTCAGCACGGCCTACCACTCGACGGGCATCCCCGACATCACCACGTACACCGCGGTGCCCGCGCCCGCGCTGGCGGCGAGCCGCGCGCTGCGGCTGGGCCCGCTGCGCGGGGTGGTCGCGGGCGCGGTGGGCCGGCTGGTGCGCGGGCCTGGCGAGCGCAGGCTCGGCTCCGCCCGCAGCGAGGTGTGGGGGCGGGCCAGGGACGCGGCCGGCAACACCGTGACGGCCACGCTGAGCGGCCCGAACCCGTACCGGATCACGGTCGACGCGGTGCTGCGGATCGTGGCGCGGCTCGGCGAGCTGCCGAAGGGGTTCCAGACCCCCTCGCGCGCCCTGGGCGCGGACTTCGCCGGCACCCTGGACGGCGTGACCGTCACCATGGAGGCGCTGCGGTGACCGCGCGGATACGTCCGGCCCGCCCGCGGGAGGCCGCGGCGCTCGGCGCGCTCGCCCTGCGCTCGAAGGCGTGGTGGGGGTACGACGAGGCGTTCATGGCCGCCTGCCGGGACGAGCTGAGCCCGGACCCCGACCGGGTGACCGCCGACCGCGCGGCGGTCGCGTACGACCCGGGCTCCGGCGAGGTGCTCGGCTTCGTCACCCTGGAGGGCGCCCCGCCGCGCGGCTCCGTCGGGATGCTCTTCGTGGCACCGGAGGCGATCGGCCGCGGGGCCGGCCGCCTGCTGTACGACCACGCGCTGGCGGCCGCGGGCCGGCTGGGCTTCACCGAGCTGACGATCGAGGCCGACCCGAACGCCGAGGGGTTCTACGAGGCGATGGGCGCGGTCACGGTCGGCCGCGCCCCGTCCGGTTCGATCCCCGGGCGGACCCTGCCGCTGATGACGACCGCGGTGCCCGAGGGCCGCCGCACCGGTTTCCTCACCGCCTCCGACGGCACGCGGCTGGCGTACCACGAGGTCGGCACGGCCGGCGGCCCACCGCTGGTCGTCGTGCCGGGCGGCCCGATGCGCGCCTCGGAGTACCTGGGCGACCTGGGCGGGCTGGCCGCCCGGCGGCGGCTGGTGCTGCTGGACCTGCGCGGCACGGGATCCTCGCGGGAGCCCGCCGACCCGTCCTCGTACCGCTGCGACCGGCAGACCGCCGACCTGGAGGCGCTGCGCGCGCACCTCGGCCTGGAGCGGCTGGACCTGGTCGCCCACTCCGCGGGCTGCGCCCTGGCCGTCCTGTACGCCGCCGCCCGCCCGGAGCGGGTGCGCACCCTGACCCTCCTCACGCCGAACCTGACCCCGCTGGGCCGGCCCTCGACGCTGGAGCACGGCCTGCGGGCGGCGCTCGCGCGGGCGGACGAGCCCTGGTACCCGGCGGCGGCCGAGGCGCTGCCGCGGATCTACGACGGTTCCGCCGACGACGCGGACTTCGACGCGGCCGCCCCGCTCGGCCACGGGCGCTGGGACGCGGCGGCACGGGAGCACGAGGCGGCCGCGGCGCGGCAGTTCAACGAGGCGGCGGCGGGGCCGTACTACGCGCCCGGGGCGTTCGACCCGCCGCGCACCGAGCGGGAACTGGACGCGCTGGACGCGCCGGTGCTCCTGCTGGCCGGCGAGCGCGACGCGCGGCCGCTGCCCGAGGTCGCGCTGGAGGCGGCCGGGTGCTTCCCGCGGGGGCGGGCGGTGGTGCAGCCGGGCGCGGGGCACTACCCGTGGCTGGACGACGCGGAGTCCTTCGTGGGCACGGTGGCGGACTTCACCGGGTGAGCGCGGCGCGCGGAACGGCGGTGCTCCGCGCCCACCCGGAGGCCGTGCGGGGTCAGGGCTTGCGCCCGACGCCCCCGTAGACGCCGATCCGGCGCAGCACGTCCGGCTCGGGGAGCGGCTCGTCGGGGTGCCACAACGGCACCTGTACGAGGCCGGGTTCGACCAACTCCATGCCGTCGAAGAAGCCGAGGATGTCTTCACGGGTGCGGGTGGTGACCGTGGCGGTGGCCCGGCTGTCGCGGTAGACGTCCATGGCCTCGTCGACGCCGATGTCGTGGATGTGGAAGTCGCTGGTGGCGTGCGAGAGGACCAGGTGGCTGCCGGACGGCAGCGCGTCGCGGTAGGCGGCGACCAGGCCGGCCGGGTCCTCCTTGTCGGTCACGAAGTGCACGACCGCGACGAGCAGCAGGCCCACCGGCTGGTCGAGGTCGATCAGTTCGCTGATGGTGGGGTGCTGGAAAACGGTGGCCGGGTCGCGCATGTCGGCCAGGAAGAAGCCGGTGTTGCTGCCGGCGCCGAGCAGGTGGGCGCCGGCGTGGGTGGCCACGATGGGGTCGTTGTCGATGTAGGCCACGCGCACGTCCGGCGACACCGCGTGGGCCACCTCGTGGGTGTTGGGCGAGGTGGGGATGCCGGTGCCCACGTCGATGATCTGCCGGATGCCCTGCTCGGCGAGGTGGCGCACGGCCCGGTGCATGAAGCGCCGGTTGGCCCGGGTGGTCGGGATGATGTCCGGGAAGACGTCGATGACGCGCTGGGCGGCGTCCCGGTCGACCTCGTAGTTGTCCCTGCCGCCGAGGTAGTAGTCGTACATCCGGGCCGGGTGCGGCCGGCTGGTGTCGATCTGCTCGGCGGGGAAGCCCTGCTCGGTCACGCCGTACTCCGCTTCGTCGTCGGTACGTGGTGCGCGCGCCGCGGCGCCGCGGGTCTGGCGTGCCGGGCGGGAGCGGCCGGCACGAAGAATCGATTCATCGCCATCGGGGTCAGCCGAGCAGGAAGTCCGCGTCGCCGGCCTTGGCGCCCTTGATGAAGGTGCTGATCTCGTGGCGGGTGTAGATCAGGGCCGGCCCGGTGGGGTCGGTCGACTGCCGCAGCGCCACCCGCCCGTCGCGGAGTCTCTTCGCCTCCACGCAGGACCCGCCGTTGCCGCCGCTCCAGGGCTTGCGCCATCCGTCGTGGCCGAGCCGGGCGGCGGGCATACCGTTGTATATCTCGTCGTCGGAGACGCGGTCCATGGGTCAGATCTCCTTGCGCATGCCATCGAGGATGGCTCTGGTGCTCTGGGCGGGCGCCGCCTGCGCGCACATCCGGTCGAGGGCTTCGAGGAAGGTCGACACGTCGTCCCGGTCGTCGAAGTAGGCACCGCCCACCAGGCTCTCGGTGTAGGCGATGTCCGGGATCTCCTTCACCTGGAACCGGAAGATGTGGAAAGGCCCGTACATCGCCGGGTGCGGTCCCACGGAGAACGGGATCACCTGGATCCGCACGTTGGGCAGTTCGGTGGCCTCGATGAGGGCCGCGAACTGGTCGCGCATCACCTCCGGGCCGCCGATCGGCCGGCGCAGCACCGTCTCGTCCATGACCACCCACAGCAGGGGTGCCTGGGGGCGGGTCAGCAGGGCCTGCCGCTCGACCCGCACGGTGACCAGCCGGTCGATCTCCTCCTCGGAGGCGCTGGTCTGCCCGGCCCGCAGCACCGCGCGGGCGTAGCTGGGGATCTGCAGCAGCCCGGGGACATAGTGCGGTTCGTAGGCGCGGATGACGCTCGCCTCGCCCTCGAGGGAGACGAAGGCGCTGAACCACTCGGGCAGCACGTCGCGGAAACTGTGCCACCAGCCGGGCCGGTTGGCCTCGCGGCACAGGGCGAGGAATCCGCCGATCTCCTCCGGGGCGGTGATGCCGTAGGTGAGGAGGAGTTTCTCCACATAGGGGATTTTCAGCCCGACTTCGGCCTTTTCCATCCGCCTGATGGTCGCGTGGGTGACATCGAGCGCACGTCCGGCCTGCTCGAAACTGAGACCGGCCTTCTCCCGGAGATCCTGCAGGCGCTTGCCGAGCACCATGCGCAGGACGGTCGGCGCCCCACCAGGCCGGGGGTCCATCACGCGCCTCATCCTCCAACTTCCGTGGTCGGCACACAGTGTGTCACGCCGTCAGCGCCGACAACAGCATGTCCGATCACTTCTGCAATTTGCAATTCGGACCTTGCCATGTGTCCATGGCAAGCCTCATAGTCTTTGGTGTGGTCCATTCACCTGACGCCGTGCGGTACGCGTGCCGTCACGGCGTCGGCGCACCCCTTCGCCGCGACGTGTTCCGGCTGCCCTCGCTGAGCGCGTCTGTCGCCGACGCCCGCGAGCGGGTCCGGGCACGGTTGCGGGAATGGGGACTGGACCCGGATCTGCGGGACGACGCGGGTCTGGTGGTCACCGAGTTGTTCACCAACGCGGTACGGCACACCGACTCGGAGAAGATCACCTGCGTACTCCAGGACCGGGGTCCTGTGGTCCGCCTCGAAGTGGCCGATCAGGGGCGCGGCACGGGGGATCCCGTGCCGTGTTCGGCCCGGGCGGACGAGGAGAGCGGGAGAGGACTGCTGCTGGTCAGCGTGCTGGCGCAGTCCTGGGGATCGGAACCCGCGGAGCATGGCACAGGGCGCGTGGTGTGGGCCGAACTGGCCGTCCACCGCGCGCCCTGTTGAATCGCGCCCCATCGCGCCCCATCACGACCGCCGTACGCCGAAGGGCCTCACGGACCCTCCGGGCGCCGCCGCCGGCGGCGGAGGCCGCCGGCCCGTGACGCCTCGGATCACTCCCCGCGCAGATGGAACACGGCCGCGTCCAGGTCGCCGCGCAGCCCGGTGTGCAGGCCGCGGGTGGCCAGCACCGCGCCGCGGTGGACCGTCCCGGTGTCCACGTCGCGGTAGCCGGCGGCCGGGTCCAGGCCGCGCAGCCGCAGCGGCGGGACGCTCTCGCCGAAGCTCTGCGCGTGCAGCCAGGCCAGCACCACGACCTCGTCGCCGCGCGTGTACTGCACCGCGCTCAGCCCGCCGTCCCCGGGCGGCCGCAGCCGGTACAGCTCGCCGCCCTGCACCACCGGGCGGATCGCCTTGTAACGGCTCACCCAGGTCGCGGCCTCGGCGCGCTCCTCCTCGCTCCACTCCAGCAGGTCGCCCCCGACGCCGAGCACGCCCGCCATGGCGCTGACGAACCGGAAGCGCAGCGAACTGACGCGGTGGTTGAGGAAGTTGGGGCTGTCGGTGACCCAGGCGGCCATCACCCGGGCCGGGTGCAGCTGGGTGAAGCCGTGCTGGATGCGCAGCCGGTCCAGCGGGTCGGTGTTGTCCGAGGCCCACACCTGGTCGGTACGGGCCAGCACGCCGAGGTCGACGCGCCCGCCGCCGCCCGAGCAGGACTCGAAGGCGACGCCCGGATGGGCGGCGCGCAGCCGGTCCAGCAGCGCGTAGAAGCCGTGCACGTGCTCGGTCCACAGCCGCTGCGGGTAGGGGTCGCCCGGCCAGCCGGCGTCGGAGAAGACCCGGTTGAAGTCCCACTTGACGTAGTCGATCGGCGCGCTGCTCAGCAGGGTGTGGAGCCGCTCCCACAGATGGGCGCGTACGTCCTCGCGGGCCAGGTTGAGCACCAACTGGTGACGGAACTCGGTGAGTCGGCGGCCGGGGTGGTGCTGCACCCACTCCGGGTGGGCGCGGTAGAGGTCGCTGTCCCGGTTGACCATCTCCGGCTCGACCCAGATCCCGAACCGCATGCCGAGGGAGTGCACCTCGTCGGCGAGCGGCTTCAGCCCGTGCGGGAAGCGGTCGGGGTTGGGCGTCCAGTCGCCGAGGCCGGCGGTGTCGGTGACGCGGGCGCCGAACCAGCCGTCGTCCACCACGAAGAGCTCCACGCCCATCGCGGCGGCGTGGCGGGCCAGTTCGGCCTGCTGCCGCTCGTCGAAGTCGAAGAGGGTGGCCTCCCAGGAGTTGTAGAGGACCGGCCGCGGCACCTCGGCGGCGGGGACGACGTACGTCCGCTGGTAGGCGTGCCAGGCGCGGCTCGCGGCGCCGAAGCCGCCCGCGCTGTAGAGGCCGGCGAAGACCGGGCCGGTCCAGGTCTCGCCCGGGGCGAGAAGGGCCAGGCCGGAGTCGTCGTGGCCGGCGCCGCCGGTGACCTGGACCCGGCCGTCGGGCAGCAGCGCCACCGCGATCCGCCAGGACCCGGACCAGGCGAGGGCTCCGGTCCACACCTCGCCCTGCTCCTCCCCCGCCTCCCCCTCGTCGAGCGCGAACCAGGGCAGGTGCTGGTGGGAGGTGTGGCCGCGGCGGCTGCCGATCACCTTCTCGCCGTGGGTCAGCGGGGCGCGCACGAGCTGGGTCTCGGCGCCCCAGCGGCCGTGCAGCTGGGACATCCGCCAGGTGTCGCGGTGGGGCAGCGTCCATGTGGCCGCGTCGGCGCGCAGCAGCTCCAGGTCGCCGCCGCCCGCCCCGGCGGCGTTGGCCGCGGTGGTCCAGCGCTCGACGACGTCGCAGCCGGAGCGCATCCGGTAGTGCAGGGTGAGGTCGAGGTGGTGCAGGGGGTCGTGGAAGCGCAGCCGCAGTTCCTCGCCGTCGGGGTGGGCTGCGATCTCGTACGCCTCGAAGCGCCACTCGGTGCCGCGGACGCCGGCCGCGCGCACGGACAGCGCGGGCGTCACGAAGCGCGGGCCGCCCTCGACCGGGTACTCCTCGTGGCCGTCCAGCCCGGACTCGAAGGGCCGCCCCTCGGGCAGCGGTTCGGCGGCCAGGGCCTCGGCGTCGGCGAGCGCGAGGGGCGCGCCCCAGTGCAGGTGCAGCAGCTCGTCGCGGTCGGTCAGCCGCAGGGCGTAGCCGCTGCCGGGGCCGGACAGCAGCCAGAGGCGTCCCGAAGCGCCTGCTTCGATCATCGTCCTGCTCATTCTGTTCCGTTCCGCTCTTTTACCGTCAGATTCGAACGTCCTCGATCAGGGACCCGCACAGCATAGTGGCCGAACAACCCCATACCGGGCAGTACGTCGCACACACCTGAACAGCGTCCGGGCTGCCGTATCGTCGGCAGTGCCTCGGCAGCGTTACGGCAGCGTTTTCGGCACGACCCGCGGACCACGAAGGAGACCAGGTGACGCAGGAGACCCGGCAGGCGGCAGCGACGGGATCGGAACCGGAGCTGGCGCAGGTGCGCAACTTCCGCGACGTCGGCGGGCTGCCCGCCGCCGACGGCCGGCGGGTACGGACCGGCGTGCTGTTCCGCAGCGGACACCTCGCGCACGCCACCGAGCAGGACGCCGCCTTCCTCTCCTCCCTCGGCCTGCACACGGTCTTCGACTTCCGCAACCGCGACGACATCGCTCTGGAGGGCCCGGACACCGCGCTGCGCGGCACCCGCAACATCAACCTGCCGCTGAGCGACCCGTCTCCGCAGAACGCGGACTTCTGGCGGCTGGTGCGCCACGGCGACCTGGCGACCCTGCGCGAGGTGCTGGGGGACGGCCGGGCCGAGGAGCGGATGGCCGCCTCGTACCGCAAGATCGTGCTGGAGCGCACCGCCGAGCACGGCCGGATGTTCTCCCTGCTCACCGAGGCCGAGGGCGGCGCGGTGCCCGCGCTGCTGCACTGCGCGGCGGGCAAGGACCGGGCCGGCACCTCGATCGCGATCATCCTGCTGGCGCTCGGCGTGGAGCGGACCGCGATCGAGGCCGACTACATGGAGAGCAACGCGCGGCACCGCCGCTACAAGGTCGTGCGCGGCGACGGCAGCACCGGCGCCGGCATCGACCCGGCCGTCCGCGCGCTGCTCGACCCGCTCTTCGAGGCGCGGGTGGTCTACCTGCGGACGGCCTTCGCCACGATCGACGAGCGGTGGGGCGGCGTGGAGCGCTACCTCCGCGAGGGCCTGGGGCTCGGCCCGGAGCGGCACGAGCGCCTCAAGGAGCGGCTGCTGACCGCCTGAAGGCCCCGGGCCGCTCCGGAAAGGGCTCCCGACTAGCGGTTGGCGACGGCCTGTTTGACCAGGGTGCGGCCGAACTCCCACATCAGGCCACCACCGTTGTGGGCGTCGTCCATCACCTCGGTGAACGCGGTGACGAACCGGTCGACGTCCGCCTCGTCGACCACCAGCGGCGGGATCAGCTTGATGACCTCCAGGTGGTCGCCGGAGACCTGGGTGAGGATGCGGTGCCGCTGGAGCAGCGGCACCACCACCATCTGCGCGAACAGGCCCTTGCGGGCGGCCTGGAGCATCGTCCATCTGCCGCGCAGGCCGAGGGACTTGGGGCGGCCGAACTCGATGCCTGTCATCAGGCCGCGCCCGCGCACCTCCTTCAGCAGTTCGTAGCGGTCGGTGAGGGCGGCCAGCCGGGTGCGCAACAGGTCGCCGGTGCGGCGGGCGTTGGCCACCAGGTCCTCGTCGTCCATCACCGTCAAGGTGGCCAGGCCCGCGGCCATCGCCTGGGCGTTGGATCCGAAGCTCGCGGAGTGCACCAGCACCCGGTCCATCGAGGAGTAGACCTTCTTGAAGATCCAGTCCTTGCCGAGCGTGGCGCCCACGGGCACGTAGCCGCCGGACAGCGCCTTGGCCACGCACACCAGATCCGGCTCCACGCCCTCCTCGTGCTGGTAGGCGTAGAAGTCGCCGGTGCGGCCGAGGCCGGTCTGCACCTCGTCGGCGATCAGCAGCGCCTTGTGCCGGTGCAGCAACTCCTGGGCGGCGCGCAGGTATCCGGGCGGGGTCGGGTGGACGCCCTTGCCCTGGATCGGCTCCACGATCAGCGCGGCCACGTCCCCCCGCCGCAACTCCGCGGCCAGCGCGTCGAGATCGCCCATCTCCACCGCGGTGTCGGGCAGCAGGGGCGCGAACCCGTCGCGGAAGCCGCCCTCGCCGTTGACCGACAGCGAGCCGGTGGTCAGGCCGTGGAAGGCGTGGGTGCAGTAGAGCACGCGCGGGCGGCCGGTGGCGTAGCGGGCGAACTTCAGCGCGGTCTCGACCGCTTCGGTGCCGCTGTTGCCGAAGAACACCCGGTCCAGGTGCGGCGAGTAGGTCAGCAGTTTCTCGGCGAGCAGGCCGGGCAGCGGCTGGCAGTCGAAGCGGGTCAGGTCGGCGAGCCCGGCGTCGAGCACGTCGTGCAGCGCGCGGCGCACCACCGGGTGGTGCCGGCCCAGGCCCATCACGCCGAAGCCGGCCAGCATGTCGAGGTGGTCGTTGCCGTCGGCGTCCCAGAAGTGGGCGCCCTCGGCCCGCTCGTAGACCTTGTCGAAGCCGATGGTGTGCAGCATGCGCGGCAGTTGGTGGTTGAGGTACTTCGTGTGCAGCTCGTAGCGCTCGCCGCCGCGCCGCGCGAGCAGTCCGGCCAGGTCGAAGCCCTTGGACCGGCCCTCGGGGGCCGCCGGTCCGGCCGAGGGGGCCACGTCGGGCTCCCCCGCCCCGGGCGTCGGGTCAGACGGTGTCATCTCTCACCTGCTCCTTGCCTGCGTCGGTGCTGCGCGCCGGGGCGACCGGGGCAGCCGGGGTGTGCGCCGCGTGCGGCGGGCCGCCGGGGGCGGGGACCACCGGCTCGGCGGTGCGGCCCGGACGCGCCCGGTGCGTACGGGCGTCGGGCAGTCCGGCCTCCCGCGAGCCGCGGGCGACGATCTTCGTCAGGGCCGCCGCGACGCCGCCGGCGATCTCGGACGGGGTGAGCCCGATGTCGGCCAGCACCTCGCCGCGCTTGGCGTGCGCCAGGAACTGCTGGGGGATGCCGAAGTCGCGCAGCGGCACGTCCGTGCCCGCCTCGCGCAGCGCCTGTGCGATCGCCGAACCGACGCCGCCGGCGCGGCCGTTGTCCTCCACGACGGCCACCATCCGGTGCCCGGCGGCCAGTTCGGGCAGCGCGGGGTCGACCGGCTTGACCCAGCGCGGGTCGACGACGGTGACGCCGATGCCGCGCCCTTCGAGCAGCTCGGCGGCCGCCACGCAGGTGGCGCCGAGCGCGCCGACCGACACCAGCAGCACGTCGTGCGGACCCTCCCCCTCGGGGCGGCGCAGCACGTCGGTGCCGCCGACCCGGCCGACCGCGGGCAGCGGCTCGCCGGCGGTCTCCTTGGGGAAGCGGACGACGGTGGGCGCGTCGTCCACCCCGACGGCCTCGCGCAGCTGGGCCCGCAACTGGTCGGCGTCGCGCGGCGCGGCGATCCGCAGGCCCGGCACCACCTGGAGGATCGACATGTCCCACATGCCGTTGTGCGAGGCGCCGTCCACGCCGGTGACGCCGGCCCGGTCCAGGACGAACGTGACGCCGCACCTGTGCAGGGCCACGTCCATCAGCACCTGGTCGAAGGCGCGGTTGAGGAAGGTGGCGTAGATCGCCACCACCGGGTGCAGCCCGCCGGTGGCCAGGCCCGCCGCCGAGGTCGCGGCGTGCTGCTCGGCGATGCCGACGTCGAAGACCCGCTCGGGGAACGCCTTGGCGAAGCCCTCCAGGCCGACCGGCTGGAGCATGGCCGCGGTGATCGCCACGACGTCGCGCCGCTCGGCCCCGATGCGGACCATCTCCTCGCCGAACACCGAGGTCCACGACGGCCCCGGGGAGGGCGTCAGCGGCAGGCAGGTGCGCGGGTCCATCGCGCCTACGGTGTGGAAGCGGTCCGCCTCGTCCTTCTCGGCGGCGGGGTAGCCGCGGCCCTTCTCGGTCAGGCAGTGCACCACCACCGGGCCGTGGAAGCGGCGGGCGCGGCGCAGCGCGGACTCCACCGCGGCGATGTCGTGGCCGTCGATCGGGCCGAGGTACTTCAGCCCCAGGTCCTCGAACATGCCCTGCGGGGCGAACGCGTCCTTGAAGCCCTTCTTCGCGCCGTGCAGCGACTCGTACAGCGGCTGGCCGATCACCGGGGTCTGCTGGAGCACCTGCTTGCCCCAGGACAGGAAGCGCTCGTAGCCGTCGGTGGTGCGCAAGGTGGCCAGATGGCTGGCCAGGCCGCCGATGGTGGGCCCGTAGGAGCGCTCGTTGTCGTTGACCACGATGATCAGCGGGCGGTCCTTGGCAGCGGCGATGTTGTTCAGCGCCTCCCAGGCCATCCCGCCGGTCAGCGCGCCGTCGCCGATCACGGCCACCACGCGGTTCCGGCTGCCGCGCAGCTCGTTGGCCTTGGCCAGGCCGTCGGCCCAGCCCAGCACGGTGGAGGCGTGGCTGTTCTCGATCACGTCGTGCTCGGACTCCGCCCGCGAGGGGTAGCCGGACAGGCCGCCCTTGCTGCGGAGCTTGGAGAAGTCCTGCCGCCCGGTGAGCAGTTTGTGCACGTAGGACTGGTGCCCGGTGTCCCACAGGACCCGGTCGGCCGGGGAGTCGAAGACGCGGTGCAGCGCGATGGTCAGTTCCACCACGCCCAGGTTGGGTCCCAGGTGACCGCCGGTTCTCGCCACGGCCTGCACCAGGAAGTGGCGGATGTCGGCGGCCAGTTCGTCGAGCCGGCCCTCGGGCAGTGCCTTCAGGTCGTGCGGACTTCTGATGTTCTCCAGCATCGACATGTACGGACCTCGTTCCTGCCGGGATTGCTGTGTCCCGCCGGCCGCTGCGGGCTCGGCGGAGGTGCGGTAAAGGCCACCGGCGGCCGCGGCTCGCGCGGCCCCCGGTGGCCCGTACCCGCTCACGGGGACGTCACTTCGCGCGGTTGGACGCGACGGTCTCCCGGGCGGCGCGGATCGACTCCTTCAGGGAGCCCATGGTGGCCAGCACGGCCGTCGGCTCGTACCCGCAGTGCGCCATGCAGTTGTCGCAGCGCTGGTCCCGGCCCCGGCCGTACTTGTCCCAGTCGGTCTTCTCGATCAGCTCCCGGTAGGTCGGCACGTAGCCGTCGGCCATCAGGTAGCAGGGCCGCTGCCAGCCGAACAGGGAGTAGTTGGGGATGGCCCAGGCCGTGCACGGGAAGTCGGCCTTGCCCTCCAGGAAGTCCAGGAACAGCGGGCTGTGGTTGAGCCGCCAGCGGCGCCGGTTGCCGTCGCCGAACGCCTTCTTGAACAGCTCCCGGGTCTGCTCGACCCCCAGGAAGTGGTCCTGGTCGGGCGCCTTCTCGTAGGCGTACGCGGGCGAGAGCATCATCTCGTCGACCTCGAGGTCGTCGTTGAGGAAGTTGAGCACCTCGATGATGGTCTGCGGGGTGTCGGTGTTGAAGAAGGTCGAGTTGGTCGTCACCCGGAATCCGCGGCGCTTCGCCTCCTTGATCGCCTCGACCGCCTCGTCGAAGGTGCCCTCCTTGGCCACCGATTCGTCGTGCCGTTCCCTCATGCCGTCGATATGAACGGTAAAAGCGAAGTAAGGGGACGGCGTGAATTTGTCCATCTTCTTGCGGAGCAGCAGGGCATTGGTGCAGAGGAAGACGTACTTCTTCTTCGCCACCAACTGGCGCACGATCTCGTCGATCTGCGGGTGCATCAGCGGCTCGCCGCCCGCGATGGACACCATCGGCGCGCCCGACTCCAGCACCGCGCCCACCGCCTGGGCCACCGGCATGCGCTGCTTCAGCACCCCGGCCGGGTGCTGGATCTTGCCGCAGCCCTCGCATTTGAGGTTGCAGGCGAAGAGGGGTTCCAGCTCGACGATGAGCGGGAACTTTTCGCGGCGCCGGACCATTTTCTGTTCGAAGAGGTATGACGCGACGCGGACGGTCTGACGGAGCGGCATGGCCATCTAGCTCACCTCCAGGGGAGCGCGGTAGTGCGGTGCCATTCGAGAAAGGCGGGGGAAAGATCTCTGAGCACCCGGAATGCGATGATCCCGGTGCGCAGCGTTCCGACACGCACCAGTTCCTGCTCGGGCGTGTCGACGACGACGCGTGCCGCGGCGACGCGGTGCGCTCCTTCGGAGAGCGCCGAGCGCCGCATCGCGGCCGACTCCATGTCCACGGCGATGGCACCCGTCGCCGCGAGTGCGGCGCGCTCGGCGCCCCGCACGACATGGTCGGATTCCGCCAGGGTGCCGGTGTGCACGGTGGAGCCGCGGTGCCCGCCGGCGGCGAGGGCGACCTTGAGCGCGGCGGCCAGCGCCTCGCTCTCGTGCCCGTCGTCGGCCACGACGACGTCCCCGGCCCGTATCCCCGGGGCGAGCCCCGCGCAGAAGCCGGTGGTGAGCACGGAGGCGCCGTGCAGCGCCGGTTCGTTCAGGGCCCGGGCGACGGCCCGTTCCGCGGCCTTGGGTCCCATGCCGGTGCGCCGCACGGTTACGTCGACCGGGTGGTCCGCGCCGCCGCCGGCCGCGGTTCCGTGTGCCCCGCGCACAGCGAACGCCTCGATGCGCAGGGCACACACGACCAGCAGCGGGGGTCTGCGGTGGCCCACGTACTAGGCCCCCTTTCCGGTGACGTGTCCAGGGACGTTTCCGGGAACGCTTCCCGTGACGTTTCCGGGGACGCCGGCGACGGCGGGCGCGGTCGCGGCGCGGTGGCCCGCCCCGAAGGGCTCGTCGCGCACGTACCGGCCGAGCGCGGTGAGCGGGAAGACCATGCGGTACAGGTGGTAGTTGATGGAGAAGTCGCGCGGGAAGCCGGTGCCGGTGAAGTAGGGCTCGTCCCAGGAGCCGTCCTCCAGTTGGGTGTCGGTCAGCCAGCGCACCCCCCGGGCCACGGACTCGCCGTCCCGCTCGCCGGCCGAGAGCAGGGCCAGCAGCGCCCAGGCGGTCTGCGAGGCGGTGGAGTTGCCGCGGCCGATCCACTCCTGGTCGGAGTAGGAGCGCAGGTCCTCGCCCCAGCCCCCGTCGGGGTTCTGCACCGACTCCAGCCAGCGCACGGCCCTGCGGATCGCCGGGTGGTCCGCGGGCAGGCCCGCGGCGGCAAGCGCCGGCACGGCCGACCCGGTGCCGTAGATGTAGTTGACGCCCCATCGGCCGAACCAGGCGCCGTTGTCCTCCTGCTCGGCCAGCAGCCAGTCGATGCCGCGCCGGGCGTGCGGGTCGTGCTCCATGCCGAGGGCGGCGAGCATCTCCACCACGTGGGCGGTGACGTCGGCCGAGGGCGGATCGATGACCTCGCCGAAGTCGCAGAAGGGCAGCCGGTTGGGATAGGGGCTGGTGTTGTCGGCGTCGAAGGCGCCCCAGGCCCCGTTCCTGGACTGCATGCCGACGTTCCAGCGCACGGCCTTCTCGATGGAGGAGTCCAGCCGGGCCCGGTCCGGGTGGTGGACCCGCATCAGGGCCAGCACCACCTCGGCGGTGTCGTCGACGTCCGGGTAGTTGTCGTTGTGGAACTCGAAGGCCCAGCCGCCCGGCGGGAGTCCGGGGCGGCGCACGGACCAGTCGCCGGGCCGGGTGATCTGCTCACCGAGCATCCAGTCCGCGGCCTGGACCAGCGCCGGGTGGTCGGCGGGCAGCCCGGCGTCGGCCAGCGCGATCGTGGCCAGGCAGGTGTCCCACACCGGGGACTGGCACGCCTCGATCATCCGCATCCCGTTCTCGGGCCAGACGGCGAAACGATCCAGCGATTCCAGTCCGGCCTTGAGCACCGGGTGGTCCAGGTCGTAGCCGAGCAGGTGCAGCGCGATCACCGAGTAGACGGCCGGTGGCTGGATTCCGCCCCAGCAGCCGTCGGCCTCCTGACGCTCGATGATCCAGCGGGCGCAGGCGTTCATCGCGGTGCGGCGCAGCACTCGGGGGGTGAACCGGCGGTAGACGTGCAGGGCCTGGTCCACCCGCTGGAAGAAGCCGTCCCAGCTGGTGAGCGGGGCCTTGCGGCGCTTGGGGTTGGGCATCGCCGGGTTGATGTGCAGCTCGTCGATGCCGAAGGGGGCCGGGCGGACCGGGCGGTGGGCCCCGACGATGGTGAGGGGCACGATGGTCTGCCGGGCCCAGCAGCCGAAGGAGTAGATGTTCAGCGGCATCCACTTGGGCAGGTAGATGACCTCGGGCGGCAGCTCGGGCAGGTCGTCCCAGCTCCACCAGCCGAACAGGGCCAGCCAGATCCGGGTGAAGACGCGGCTGGCGACCACCCCGCCCTCCCCGCGGGCCCACTTGGCGGCCAGCCGCATGTGCGCCTCGTCCGGCTCGTCCCCGGCCAGCCGGAGCGCCACGTACGCCTCGACGGTGGCCGACAGGTCGCCGGGGCCGCCGTGGAAGGTGGGCCAGGCGCCGTCCTCGCGCTGCTGCGAGCGGATCCAGCGGGCGGAGGCCGCGGTCACTTTCGGATCGTGGATGCCGAGGAACTGCCGCAGCAGGAGGTCCTCGGCATCCATCGTCACATTCGTTTCGAGGTCGCCCTTCCACCAGCCGTCCGGATGCTGGCCTGCCAGAAGGTGGTCGGCGGCACGCCGCACGGCACGCCGCGCCGCCGCCTCGGTATCGCCGGATGGCACGGGATCCGGCTGCGAGGTGCTGGTGGCCGAGGGTGTCCGGTGGGTTGGCGTCCCTGGACTGCCATCGGTCGTCGCTGTCATGGCTTCCCCTTTGCAGTTGAGACTTCTGCGGTGTCGGGGGCGGCCGTACGCCGTCACACGTGTGGGTCCGGCGACGTCATGCGCTCCACGTTTTTCTGTTTACTTCTCGCGAACCACCACAAAGTCCGCGAGGCCTACGAGCTTACGTTGGATTTCTTCGGGCATGTCCATTTTGTCCAGCGCGGCGATGGCGGTCGCGTACTGCCTCCTGGCCTCCTGAGACGTCCACTCCCGCCCACCTGCCTCTTCGATCAACGTCGCACGCAGGGCGAACTCTTCCTCGCTGAACGTGTCGTTCTCGGGATTCTTCGCGTCCGCCGCCAGGAGTTCACCCAGCCGCTCGGCCGCCGGACCGTCAGCGGCCAGTGCGGCCACCACCGGAAGGGACTTCTTGCGCTGCCTCAGATCACTCCAGGTCTGCTTGCCGGTGCTCGCCGGGTCGCCCCAGATGCCCAGCAGGTCGTCCACCGCCTGGAAGGCGAGGCCCAGGTGGTAGCCGTACTCCTCCAGCGCGTCGGCGTCGGACTCGGAGGCACCGCCGAGCACCGCCCCGATGGCGGAGGCGCAGGCCAGCAGCGCCCCGGTCTTGTTGCCCTCCATCTCCAGGCACTCCTCGACGGTGACCAGCTCGCGGTGCTCGAAGGAGATGTCCTGCGCCTGACCGTCGATCAGCTTGCGGGTGGCGGTGGTCAGACGGCGGGTGGCCCTGCCCGCGTCGGCCGTGCCCTGCTCCAGCAGCACCTCGTTGGCCAGCGCGAACAGCGCGTCGCCGACCAGGATCGCCTGCGCGGGGCCGTGCACCTTCCACACCGTGTCGCGGTGGCGGCGCTGCTCGTCACCGTCCATCAGGTCGTCGTGCAGCAGCGAGAAGTTGTGCACCAGCTCGACCGCCACGGCGCCGGGCACCCCGACCTCGGCCGGCACGCCCGCGGCCTGCGCGGACAGCAGCGCGAGCGCCGGGCGGACGGCCTTGCCGCCGTCACCGTCCGCGGGCCGGCCGGCCTGGTCGATCCAGCCGAAGTGGTAGGCGGCGATCGTGTCCATCGGCGGAGCGAGCCGTGCCACCGCGGCGCGGAGTTCCGGTGTGGTCAGGATGCGGCCGTTCTCCAGCAGCGCGATCACGCCGTCAGCGGTCACGTTCTCTCCTCTTGTCGCACCAATTGCACTCATGCCGCCTCCAGGACGCCGGTCTCGCAGGGAAGTCCGAGGGCGGACAGGGCTTCTCGGGAGGCGTGCAGCCCGCTGCGCACCGCACCCTCCATGGTCGCGGGCCACCCGGTGGCGGTCCACGCGCCGGCCAGGAACAGCCCGGGCGCGCGGGTCACCGGCCCGGGCCGCAACGCGCCCACCCCGGGGGTGGGCGCGAAGGTCGCGGTCCGCTCGCGGGTGACGAAGACGTCCCGGACGCCGGCGCCGCGCGCGGCGGGCAGCACCCGCTCCAGTTCGGGCAGGTAGCGCTCGCGCAGCCGGGCGACCGGCAGGTCGATCTCGTCCTGCGCGGCCGACTGGGACAGCGCGAGGTACTGACCGCCCCCGGTGAGCCCCGAGCTCTTGGTGCGATCGAAGACCCACTGGACAGGGCTGCCGAGCGCCGCGAGGAAGGGGCGGTCGAGCACCGGCCGGTCGTAGATCACATGAATATTGAGGATCGGCGCGGTGCCAATGCGCAAGAGCTTTTCCGGTTGCCTTAGCGAACCATCCGGCAGGAGCCCGTGCGCCTCGCGCTGAGGGACCGCCAGCACCACGGTGTCCGCGGCCAGTTGCTCGCCTCGGCCGGGCCCGGTCTCCACCTCCACCCGCCAACCGCCGTCCGCGGCGGCCTCGACGGCGGTGGCACGGGACCGCAGGAGGGTACGGACCCCGGCGGCCGCCAGCGCCTTCCCGGCCCGGCCGTCGTGCAGGTCACCGAGCGGGGCGGTGGCCCAGCCGATGTCGGCCGCGGCCGGGTCGGACAGCAGCCCGGTCTTGAACACCATCGCGGCCAGCCCCAGGGAGGCTTCGCCCGCGGTCGCGTTGAGGGTGGCGACGCCGACCAGGTCCCACAGCGCCTCGATCGCGCGGGCCGACTGGCCGTGGGCGGCCAGCCAGCTGCCGAAGTCGGTCGCGTCCAGCGCCGGGTCGGCGAGGTCCAGGCCGCGCAGCGCGAGCGCGGCCCGGCCGACGGCCGAGCGCTCGCGCAGCGACAGGTGCGGGTAGCGCAGCAGGCTGGGCCCCAGGTGCAGGGGCACCGGGAGCGCCACCCGGCCGATCCGGCCCAGCTTGCCGGAAGCCGCGTCGAACACCGGTACGTCGAGGCGGTTCTGAAGGGTCACCAGGTCGCGCGCGCCGACCCGGTCCACGAACCACTGGTAGGCCGAGCAGCAGCGCAGGAAGACGTGCTGGCCGTTGTCGACCGCCAACTCCCCGCGCTTGAAGGAGAAGGCGAGCCCGCCCAGCCGGGGCCGGGCCTCGGTGAGGGTGACCCGGACGCCCGCGTCGGCCAGCGCCAGTGCCGCGGTCACCCCGGCCAGTCCGCCGCCGACCACCACGGCGGTGCGCCCGTGGGCGCCGGGGCGGGACGGGCCGGTTTGCGTGCTGGACGTGCTGGTCATGCGTGCTCCCATCGGACCGCACCGCCGGGGGTACGGTGGGCCGTCGCGGAAAGTGACGCGGTGCGGCTCACCGGGGTTGCTCGGCCGGCCGGGACCGGGGTGTGCGGAGCGCGGCTCGCCGCGGGGACGAGAGGGACGGCCGGCGGGTAAGCGGGGGTGGGCCTCACGCGCCGCTCCGGGGGACGGCCCCCGCGCCCCGGGCGGTGCGCCGGGCGTCGAGTCCGGCCAGCCCGCGGACCGCCACGTACGCCTTCTCCCGGCCGGGCAGTGACACCCGGCCGCGCAGCACCGCCTCGGGGTCGGCGGCGATCCGCTCCAGCAGCCGGCGGTAGATGCCGGCCATGGCCGACACGCAGGCGCCGCTCCGGCGGTCGAGCATCGGCAGCAGCCGGTACCCGGTGGCGAACAGCGCACGGGCCCGGCGCACTTCGAACTCCACCAGGCCCGCGAAGTCCGAGCCGGCCGGCGGGGTGTCGGAGTCGAAGCCCTCGGCGCAGCCGAACTTGGCCAGGTCCTGGGCGGGCAGGTACGTGCGCGCGTTGCCCGCGTCCTCGCGGACGTCGCGAAGGATGTTGGTGAGCTGGAGGGCGAGGCCGAGCGTGTCGGCGAATTCGGCGGCACGTGCGTGATCGTGCCCATTCGCGGTGCCGAAAACGCCCAACGAGACCCTTCCGATGGCTCCCGCCACACACCGGCAGTAAACGGCCAGGTCGTCCCACGTCTCGTAACTCTCGCCCCGCACGTCCATCTGGACACCGTCGATCAGTTCGCCCAGCCCGCCCAGCGGGACGGGGAAGCGGGCCGCGGCGTCGGCGAGGGCGACGGCGACGGGGTCGGTGTCGTCCTCGGCCACCTGGCCGGCCTCGACCCGGGTGACCAGGTCGCGGGCCTCCTCTAGGCGGCGGAGCTTCTCGTCGGGGGCGAGGTCGCCGTCGCCGATGTCGTCGACCCGGCGGGAGAACGCGTAGACCGCGGACATCGCCTGCCGCTTGAGCGTGGGCAGCAGCCGGATCCCGTAGGCGAAGTTGCGGGCCTCGTGGCCGGTCACCGCCTCGCAGTACTTGTATGCGGCAAGTACCTGTCCGGACGTGTGCGCGGAACCGTTCACGGTCCGGATCACCCCTCTCGTCGCAATGTCGAACCCACCGCGCGCAGCAGGCCGGGCTTGGTGGCTTTCGGCGGACCGGCCAGAACGTCGTACCCGGCGGCCTCGACCGCTCCCAGCGCGGCGCGCCCGCCTCCGACGAACCCGGCGAGCAGCAACCGCAGCCGGCCGCGGACGCTGCCGACCAGCGGGGCGCCCTCGTCCAGCAGGTCCCGGGCGCGGGCCGCCTCGAAGGCGATCAGGTCGCGCACCGGACCGCCCGCGTTCGGCGCGGCGAGATCGGCCTCGGTCACCGCATGGGCCTTCATGTCCTGCGCCGGCAGGTAGATCCGGTCCCTGGCGAGATCCTCCGCGACGTCCTGGAGGTGCTCGACGATCTGGAGCGCGGTGCACACCGCGTCCGAGCGGCGGACGCGCTCGGGGGTGGAGGTGCCGGTGATCGACAGCACCAGCCGGCCGACCGGGTTCGCGGACAGCTCGCAGTAGGCGAGCAGGTCGTCGTAGCTCTCGTACCGGGCCACCTGCTGGTCCTGGCGGTTGGCCGCGACGAGGCCCAGGAACGGCTCGGGGGTGAGCCGGTGACGCTCGACGGTGGGGAGCAGGGCGCGCAGCAGCGGGTGCGAGGGGCCGCCGCCAGCCCCCGTGGAGCCGCCGGAACCGCCGGAACCGTTGAACACACGCAGCAGGTCGGCCTCGAAGGCGTCCAGCATGGCGATCCGGTCGCCGGCCGCCTCGGGGTCGAGGCCGAGGAGCACCGCGTCGGGCCGGCCACCGTCGGCCAGGTCGCCGTCGCCGATGTCGTCGACGAGGCGGGCGAATCCGTAGACGGCCATCAGGTCCTGGCGCCAGGCGCGCGGCAGGAACACCGGTGCCACGGGGAAGTTCTCGCGCGCGGCCTTGTCCAGGACCGCCCGGGACGTGCTGTCCCCGGTCACCGCGGGCATCCCGGCGCACAGGCGGCGAACGCGCCCCGGAACAGGATGGTCCCGATCTTCATGGCCGCCACATCCCCCGTTCTACACCGCCCAGGCGAATCTTCCCATTTCGGACACGCCGCACCAGGCATGGCGCACACCCGGTATCGGTCATCGGCAGGCTCCTAGCACCGCTACAGCTTACGTCCGCACCGCCTCCGGCGTACGCCGGGGGCGCGACGCTACAACACACCACCACAACGCGCGACCCCCGCCGGATCATCCGGCGGGGGCGGGGATTCTCGATTTTCCTGTCATCGTCACGACGGATCCGGGGCCGGCCGGGATCACTTGCCGGTGTGTTCCTCGTAGGCGGTCAGGACCTCTTCGGTGGGCCCGTCCATCAGCAGGTCGCCCTTCTCCAGCCACACCACCCGGTCGCACGTGTCCCGGATCGAGTTGTTGTTGTGACTGACCAGGAAGACCGTGCCGGCCTCCTTGCGCAACTCCCGGATCCGCTCCTCCGACCGCTTCTGGAACGCCCGGTCACCGGTCGCCAGCGCCTCGTCGATCATCAGCACGTCATGGTTCTTCGCCGCCGCGATCGAGAACCGCAACCTGGCCGCCATACCCGACGAATACGTCCGCATCGGCAGCGTGATGAAATCGCCCTTCTCGTTGATCCCCGAGAAATCCACGATCCCCTGATACCGCCGCCGCACCTCCTCCCGCGACATCCCCATCGCCAACCCGCCCAGCACCACATTCGTCGCACCGGTCAGATCGTTCATCAACGCCGCGTTCACCCCCAGCAGCGACGGCTGGCCATCGGTGTAGATCTTCCCCGACTCCACCGGCAGCAGCCCCGCGATCGCCCGCAGCAACGTCGACTTGCCAGAACCGTTCGAACCGATGATCCCGATCGCCTCACCCCGGTACGCGGTGAACGACACATTCCTCACCGCATGCACCCGACGGATGTTCGTCGCACGCCGCTTCTTCGACAGCAACCGGCTGAGCGCCGCCGTCGCCGACCCCTTCCCCGTCCCCGCCCCGTACACCGTGTAGACGATGTCCACACCGTCCACCACCACCGTCGGCACCCGACCCGCCTCCACCCGCACCTGCGGCGGAAGCGCCTGCGACTCCTGCTCAGCCACGGCCATAGGACTCCTCAGCCTTCCAGAAGTAGACGTAACCGCCGACCCCCACCAGCACCGCCCAGCCCACCGCACTCGCCCACACATGCGGCGGCATCTGCGCCGACGTCACACTGTCGATCAACGCGAACCGCATCAACGAGATGTACACCGCCGCCGGATTCACATCCAACAGCACCCGCACGAAATGCGGCGCCGTCGCCGTCAGCTTGTCAATGCTGTACATCACACCCGACACGTACATCCACGTCCGCAAAATGAACGGCATCAACTGCGCCAGATCCGTCATCCTGCTGCCCAGCCGCGCCACGATCAGCGCCATCCCCGTGTTGAACACCCACTGCGTCACCAGCGCCGGAACCACCAGCAACCACGACGCGTCCGGCACCTCCCCCGTCATCAGCACGATCGCCAGCAGCACGAACATCGACATCAGCAACTGCTGCAACTGCATCAACGTGAACGCGATCGGCATCGACGCCCGCGGAAAATGCAGCGCCCGGATCAACCCCAGATTCCCCGACACCGCCCGCACACCCGCCAAAACCGACGACTGCGTGAACGTGAAGATGAACACACCCGTCACCAGGAACGCGATGAAGTTGTCGATCCCCCGACTCGTACCGATCAGAAGACCGAAAATCAGGTAATACACCGCCGCATTCAGCAACGGCGTCATCACCTGCCACAACTGACCCAACCGCGCCTGCGTGTACTGCGCCGCCGTCCGCGCCTTCGCGAACTCATTGATGAAATGCCGACGGCCCCACAACTGCCGCGTGTACTCCACCAGACCCGGCCGGGCACCACTGACCGACAGCCCATACCTGGCCGCCAACTCGGCGGCACTGAGGCCGTCGTCGGCCGTGGACACCGGAGGGGCCCCCACGGCGACCGCACCATTGTGCGTCGTCTCGCTCACAGTTGACACTTTCGTCCTCAAGGTGCGCGCCGGGCGCAGAGGTCCCGGGCCGCGCCTGATGCTCTCAGGTCCGAGCTTGTCAGATGATCGGGGGTCGGCCCAGCCGGGTCAACCGCCACACCGTCCGCCAGCTCATGGGCCGCCGCGGGCCGCACGGCGCCGCCCAGCCCTCGCGGAAACCCCCGAACCACGCGCGCAGCGCGGGCCCGGACGGCTTGCGCACCAAGGTGAGCGCCATCCATACGCCCAGATACACCGGAACCAGCGGCCACGGCAAATTGCGCCGGGCCAGCCACACCCGGTTCCTGGCCACCATCCGGTGGTACACGGCGTGCCGGGCCGGCGACGTGGTCGGGTGGTGCAGCACGAGATCGGACCGGTAGTCGATCAGCCAGCCCGCGTCGAGGGCCCGCCAGGCCAGGTCCGTCTCCTCGTGCGCGTAGAAGAACTCCGCGGGCAGCCCGCCGACCTGCTGGACGACCGCGCTGCGCACCGCGCAGGCCCCGCCGAGGAAGGTGGTGACCCGGGAGTCGCGCATCGGGTCGGAGGCGCGCAGCCGCGGGACGTGCCGGCGCTGGGTGACGCCGGTCACCGGATCGGCGATCCGGAAGCTGATGATGCCGAGCTCCGGGTCCTCCTCGAAGGCCCGGCGGACCAGCTCGCCGGTGTCCTGGCCGGGCAGCAGGCCGTCGTCGTCGAGGAAGAGCAGCACGTCCACGTCCCGCCCGCCGGGGCCGAACAGCTCGATGCCGACGTTGCGGCCGCCGGGGATGCCGAGGTTCTCCGGCAGCTCGGCGGTGCGCAGGCCCTCGCGGTCCCGCGGCAGCGGCGGCAGCGGGGCGCCGTTGCCGACCAGGGCCACCTCGATCGGCGGGCCCTGCTGCTTGGCCACCGAGTCGAGCAGGTCCTGGAGCTCGGCGGGGCGGTTGCCCATGGTGATGATCACCGCGCCGACCTTCAGCGGCGCTCCCGCGGTGGTCACTTCAGCCTGCTCGACGCGAGGACCGACACCAGGTGCAGCAGCGTCTGCAGCAGGGCGATCGCGGCCAGCACGGCGACACCGAGCCGGGTGAAGAACAGGTCGCCGCGGATCTGGTCCAGCACCGCCAGCAGCAGGATGAGCAGCGACGCCTCGATGCCCAGCACCAGCCGGTGGAACTTGAGCAGCGACGCCGCCCGCCGGGCCAGCGCCAGGCCGGACGAGCGCGGCTCGGACGCCGCCTCCTTGACCGGCGGCAGCCCGCCCTGGTGCCGGGCCACCCCCACCAGGTCGGTCTCCGCCTTGATCAGGATCGCGCCGACCGCGGCGAGGGTGCCCAGGAACGCCCACAGCCAGTCGATCCGGCCCGAGCCGAACAGGTCGGCGGCGCGCATCCCGAAGCCGACCAGCACCGCGGCGTCGCACAGGTAGGCGCCGACCCGGTCGAGGTAGACCCCGGACAGCGAGAACTGCTGCTTGTAGCGGGCGATCTCGCCGTCCACGCAGTCCAGCAGCAGGTAGAGCTGCACCATCACCACGCCCAGCACCGCGCCCGCGATGCCCGGCACCAGCAGGGCCGGGGCGGCGAGCACGCCGAAGACGGTCATGAGGTAGGTCAGCTGGTTGGGCGTGACCCGGGTCAGCACGAGGTGCCGGTCTATGCGCAAGGACACCTCGCGCATGTAGAGCCGGCCGGCCCAGTGCTCGCCGCTGCGCCGGTCCTTGACCCCCGCGGGGTGCACGACCGGGCGCAGTTCAGCTACTGATGGCTTTGGCATAGTCGGCGTACGCGTCCCTGATCTCGGTGGCGGACAGGTCGAGGTGTTCCAGGACCGTGAAGCGCCCGGGCCGGGTCTGCGGTGCGAAGAGCACCACGTCCGCGAACTCCTGGGCGGTGAAGCCGATCTCCTCCGCCAGCACCGGCAGCCCGTGGCGGCGCAGCGCGGCGGCGATCAGCGCGGACTGCTCGTGCGCGCCGCGCAGGTGCATGGCGAAGGCGGCGCCGAGCCCGACCTGTTCGCCGTGCGCGGCGGCGCGCCGGGGGTGGAGCAGGTCCAGGGCGTGGCTGATCTCGTGGCACGCCCCGGACGAGGGGCGGGTGTCGCCGCTGATCGTCATGGCGATCCCGGTGAGCACCAGGCCCTCGGCGAGGGTGACCAGGAAGTCGTCGTCGCCGATGCCGCCGGGGTGGCGCAGCACGGCCTCGCCGCTGCCGCGGGCCATCGCGGCGGCCAGCCCGTCGATCGGCTCGCCGTTCTCGCGGTGCGACAGCTCCCAGTCGGCCAGCGCCGACAGGTTGGAGACGGTGTCGCCGATGCCGGCCCGCACGTACCGGGCCGGGGCCTCGCGGATCACGTCGAGGTCGACCACGACCGCGATCGGCGCGGGCACGCCGTAGGAGCCGCGCCCGTTGTCGTTGTCGAGGGTGGCGACCGGCGAGCAGATGCCGTCGTGCGAGAGGTTGGTGGCCACCGCGACCAGCGGCAGGCCGACCCGCGCGGCGGCGTACTTGGTCGTGTCGATGATCTTGCCGCCGCCGAGGGCGACCACCGCGTCGTACCGCTTGCCGCGCATGCCCTCGGCGAGGTCGACGGCCGCGTCGATGGTGCCGCCGACCACCGGGAACCAGTCGGCGCCGGGCAGTTCGGGCGCCAACCGCGCGCGCAGCCGGGCGCCGGAGCCGCCGCTGACCGCCACCGCCAGCTTGCCGGAGTGGGAGATCCGCTGGTCGGCCAGGAGCCTGGACAGGTCGGCCAGGGCGCCGCCGCGGATGTCGACGACGACCGGCGAGGGGATCATCCGGGTCAGTACTGGCACGCGATCCCCCGGGCCTTGGCGAGGTCGTCGTGGTTGTCGACCTCGACCCACGCGATGTCGCCGATCGGCGCCACGTCCAGGGTGTGGCCGCGGTGGACCAGCTCCTGGTAACCGTCCTCGTAGTACAGGTCGGGGTCCCGCTCGAAGGTGGTGCGCAGCGCGTCGGCGAGGTCGGCGGCCGCCTCCGGCTCGATGAGGGTGACGCCGATGTACTCGCCGGTGGCCTCGGAGGGGTCCATCAGCTTAGTGATCCGGCGCACCCCGCGGCCCGGCTCGGTGACGACCTTCATCTCCTCGTCGGCGAGCTTCTTGACGGTGTCCAGCGCCAGGATGATCCGGCGGCCCTCGCCGCGCGCGTCCAGCAGGGCCCGCTCGACGGAGACCGGGTGGACGGTGTCGCCGTTGGCCAGGATCACGCCCTCGCGCAGGACGTCACGCGCGCACCACAGCGAATAGGCGTTGTTCCACTCCTCCGCCTTGTCGTTGTCGATCAGGGTGAGCGCCACGCCGTACGCGGCCTCCAGCGCCGCCTTGCGCGCGTAGACCGCCTCCTTGCGGTAGCCGACGACGACGGCCGCCTCGGTGAGGCCGATCTCCGCGAAGTTGCGCAGGGTGAGGTCCAGCACGGTGGGGCCGTCCGCCACGCCGTCCGGGCCGACCGGCACGAGCGCCTTGGGCAGGGTGTCCGTGTACGGCCGCAGACGCCGTCCCGCGCCTGCCGCCAGCACCAGCCCGATCATGCGGGTTCTCCTGATTCGTCGTGTACGGCGGGCGCCCCGGAGGACACCCAGAAGCGGATGCTCTCGGTGAGGACGAGCAGCGCGAGGGCGACGGCGAGCACCGTCAGGGCGAGGGTGAGGCGGGATCGACCGGACCCGTCGGCCAGCGCGGCCGCGAGGACGGCCACCAGCAGCACCCGGCCCTCGTGCCCGCCCGCGGCCAGTACCAGGGCCCGCGGCGGCGCTCCGGTGCCCCCGCGGATGCGGTACACCGTGTCGTAGTGATGGTAGGCGACGGCGGCCACCAGCCCGAACGCAGCCGGCAACGCTCCGTTCACCTGGGAGACGGCCGCGAGCGCCAGCACGGTTCCGTACTCGGCGGCCCGCAGGAACGGCGGCACCAGCCAGTCCAGCGCGCCCTTCAGCGGCCGGGCGACCGCGATCCCGCTGGTCACCGCGTACAGCACGGCGGCGGCCGCCACCCACCAGGAGCCGCGCGGGGCGAACACGGCGGTGGCCGCCAGCACCCCCGCGCCGACGAGGGCGAGGGCGGGCGGCGCGAAGGCGGGCAGCCGGCGGGCGAGCGGGCGGACCAGCCGGGCCACGCCCTCGGCGAGCGGGCCGCTGTCGGCGAGCTCGGCCAGCGCCCGCGCCGCCCGGTCGGTACGGGTGGCCCGCCGGGTCAGCGAGCGCAGCACGCGTCCCGCGGTGGTGTAGCAGGCGGCGAGCGCGCAGCCCACGAGCAGCACGGTGAAGGTGATCCGGGGGGTGGTGGCCGCGGTCAGCACCGCGATCAGGGCCCACCGCTCGCCGATCGGCAGGACGACCATCCGGCGGGCCCACACCGTCCAGCCCACGCTGTCCAGCCGTCCGGACAGGGCCGCGGTGGGGCTGGTGTTGGCGGTCGCGTCGTGGTTGGCCTCGTTGAACGCGAAGTCGACGACGTGCCGGCAGGTCTGGAGCACCATCGCGCCCAGCGCCAGCGCCCACACGTCGTCGCCGCCGCGGGCCGCGCCGAGCGCCAGGCCGGCGTAGTACGCGTACTCCTTGGCCCGGTCGAAGGTGGCGTCCAGCCAGGCGCCGAGGGTGGAGTACTGGAGCGAGTAGCGGGCCAGTTGGCCGTCGGTGCAGTCCAGCACGAAGGAGGCCAGCAGCAGCACGCCGGCGGCCACGTAGCCGCCGCGGGTGCCCGTGGCCGCGCAGCCGGCGGCGATCAGCGCCACCAGCAGCGAGGCGGTGGTCACCTGGTTCGGGGTCAGGCCGCGCCGGGCGCACCAGCGCGCGATGTAGCGGGAGTACGGGCTGATGCAGTGGGTGGTGAAGAAGCCGTCCCGCGCCTTCACCGCGCTGCGCAGCCGCACCGACTCCTCGTCGACGGCGGCGACCGCCTCGGCGGCCTCCCGGCGCTCGTCCTGGTCCCGGACCACCCGGGCGACCAGCACGCCGAGTTCGGGCCGGTACGGGTCCACGCCCTCGTCGGCGAGGGCGTCGGCGAGGACGTCGGCGGCCACGTCGCCCGCGGCGCGCACGGCGACGCCGGCGGACGGGCTCGCGGCCGGTGCGGCCGCACCGGTGGCGAGGCCGTCCACGGCGCGGGCGAGGGCGGCGCGGGCGGCGGGCTGCACGGTCATCGCGCCGGGCACGGCGGCGGCGTCGAACCGGGGGTCGGTCAGCGCCAGCCGGAGCGCGTGCCGGTGGCCGGCGAAGCGCCGGTCGACCACGGCGACCCGCTCGGCGGCCGGCACCTCGGCGAGGCGGGCGGCGAGGGCGCCCGGCAGGTCCGGGCCCGGGGCGGCGGGGACGGCGGCGGACGGGCCGGCGGCCTCGGCGGCGTCGGCGACCTCGACGATCCGGAATCCCAGCGCCCGCAGGTCGTCCTCGAGCGGCGACGGCGACCCGGCGGCGGACGGGCCGGTGAGAAGTGCGGTCGTCAGAGGAATCCACTCCCTGGAAGCATGCGGCGGCGTGCCCGCGGCGCCGCCGTGGTGCGGGGGGCCGGGCCGGACACGACGGCGAGGTTATCTGATTCAGGTCGGCGGCAGTTCACTGCCCGTTCGCCTGAACGTGGCCCGTTCGGCGTGATCATCATCCCCGCAGGCGGGCGGTGCTGCCACCCGTCGCCCCGCTGGGCCGTTCGGGTGAATCCCGGCGCCTTTTCGCCGCTGCCGGGACGCGCCTCATCACCGCAGGTCACCGCACATGACAACGGTCTCCAGTACCGGCTTGCCCACGGTGGGTGACCGGTGTTGACTGGCCGGCGGACGGGGCTCGGCGGCCGCGGCGCACGCCGGCCCGCCACCAGCCGCGCGAGCGGGGAATCACGGGGAAACGGACCCCGGGGGCGTCCTCGCGGGCACACCGAGAGCGACCGGAAAGGGGGCCCGGCATGGGGACCGCGATCGGCCACGGACACCGCCACACCGGCGGGCACGGCCACGGGCACCACCACGGGCCGTCCTTCGGCACCGCGGGCGGCGCCCACCGCGGCCGGCTGCGCATCGCCCTGGGCATCACGCTGCTGGTGCTGCTCGTCGAGGTGGCCGGCAGCGTGCTCACCGGCTCGCTGGCCCTGCTCGCCGACGCCGGCCACATGGCCACGGACGCGGCCGGCCTCGCCATGGCGCTGTTCGCCGTGGGCATCGCCGCCCGCCCGCCCAGCGAGCGCCGCACCTTCGGCTACGCCCGGGCCGAGATCCTGGCCGCGGTGATCAACGCGGTGCTGCTCTTCGGCGTCGGCGCGTTCATCTTCTACGAGGGGATCCGCCGCCTGGTCGTCCCGCACGGCTTCGACGGCGGCGCCACGATCGTCTTCGGCCTGATCGGCCTGGCGGCCAACTCGGTGTCGATGGCGGTGCTGATGCGCGGGCAGCGCGAGAGCCTCAACGTGCGGGCGGCCTTCCTGGAGGTGATGGCCGACGCGCTGGGCTCGTTCGCCGTCGTGCTGTCCGCGGTGGTGTTCCTGGCCACCGGCTGGCAGCGGGCGGACGCGGTGGCCTCGCTGCTGATCGGCGCGCTGATCGTGCCGCGCACCTGGCGGCTGCTGCGCGAGGCGGTGGACGTGCTGCTGGAGGCGGCCCCCAAGGACGTGGACATGGCCCTGGTGCGCCGCCACATCGAGGGGCTCAAGGGCGTCGAGGGGCTGCACGACCTGCACGCCTGGACGATCACCTCGGGGCTGCCGGTGCTGTCCGCGCACGTCGTGGTGAGCCAGGACGTGCTGGACGCGGTCGGCCACGAGAAGATGCTGCACGAGCTCCAGTCCTGTCTGGGCTCGCACTTCGACGTGGAGCACTGCACCTTCCAGCTGGAGCCGGTCGGCCACGAGGCGCACGAGGCGCGGCTCTGCCACTGAGGGCGGGCCCCGATCCGCACCGGGTCACACGGGGGCGCCCGCCGGACGCGTGTGCTCTCCCGCGCGCCCTCGAGCGCCGGTCCGGGCCCGCGGTGCGGGCACGGAACCTGAACACCCGTGAGGCAGACTAGGACCTTGTCGTCGAATGCGAAGGATGGACATGCCCACCACTCCCGCCACCGGCCGACCCGGCTCCCCCTCCGCGGCGGCGTCCCCGAACGGCGTCGCGGAACCGATCATGCTCGAACTGGTCGACGAGCACGGCGTGACCATCGGCACGGCGGAGAAGCTGTCGGCGCACCTGGCGCCGGGGCGGCTGCACCGGGCGTTCTCGGTCTTCCTCTTCGACGACGAGGGCCGGCTGCTGCTCCAGCGCAGGGCGCTGGGGAAGTACCACTCCCCCGGGGTCTGGTCGAACACCTGCTGCGGGCACCCGTACCCGGGTGAGCCGCCGTTCGTGGCCGCGGCCCGGCGCACGGCGGAGGAGCTGGGCGCGGCGCCGACGCTGATGCGGGAGGCGGGCACGGTTCGCTACAACCACCCCGACCCGGCCTCGGGCCTGGTGGAGCAGGAGTACAACCACCTGTTCGTCGGCCTCGTCGGCGGGGAGCTGCGGCCCGACCCGGACGAGATCGCCGAGACCGCGTTCGTGACGCCGGCGGAGCTGCAGCGGCAGCGGGCGGCCGGGGCGTTCTCGGCGTGGTTCCAGACCGTGCTGGACGGCGCGCTGCCGACCGTGCGCGAGCTGACGGGCGGCGCCGCGGGCTGGTGAGCCCCGGGGCCACGCGGGAACAGGGCCCGGGCGGATGCGCCCAGGTGCGGGGCGGTCAGCGCTGCTGCGGAAGCGGGGGCGAGGGCGGGTACGGGGTCGCGGGCGGGGTCGGGGTCGGGGGGAGCAGCGGGAGGGCCGCCCAGATCACCTTGCCGCCGCCCGGGGTCTGGGCGACGTCGCAGGAGCCGCCCGCCTCGTCGGTGATCGTCTTGACCAGCAGCAGGCCGCGCCCGCCGGTGCGCGCGTGGTCGGTCTCCAGAGCCTTGGGCCGGTAGGGGTGGTTGTCCTCCACGGCGATCCTGATCCACTCGGCGCCGACCGCGACCTCCACGGCGATCACGGGTGAGAGCACCGCGGCGTGCTTGACCGCGTTGGTGACCAGTTCGGAGAGGATCAGCAGCAGCCCGTACCGGACGTCCTCGTCGAGGGGCACGGCCCGGTCGCGGAGCAGCGCGCGCACGCCGTGCCGCAGCTGGGGCACGGAGGAGTCGACCGCGGCGGCCGAGAACCGCCACACCCCCTCGTACGGCCGTGTCGACGGGGGCCGACCGAGCGGGACGCTCCCGCGGACGTCCATGCGGCACCCACCCTCGCCTTCGCGTGACGTCGTCAAGGGGGCCCTGCCGGGGGCGACCGGCGGGCTCCGCCTCACCGACGAGTGTCGGGGAGCGCGGCCCGCGCACGTGCGGGAGACCGGAATCAACTCCTTTCCGCGTTTCCCGACCGGTGCCGACCGTTCGCGATCGCGCGGCCACCGGATCCGACCGCCGGGGGCGTGGTTAAGATCGGCGTCGGCGGCGCGCCGGGACCGGCGGGCGCGTCCCGCCCGGGGCACCGCGTGCCGGGCCGGAAAACCCTTACCCGGTCCGCCGTCCGGCGTCCGCCTACGGCCGCCGCCCTCCTTCACTTTCCCCAGGAGCGATCCATGTCCCGGTTCGGCCCCGGTCTGCTCGTGAGCGCCCGGGACGCCACCGCCACGGTCGTCATCAGCAACCCGGACCGGCGCAACGCGATGACCCTGGCCATGTCGCGGGCGCTGCCCGGCGTGCTGGCCGGGCTCGCCGCCGATCCCGGGGTCCGGGTGCTGGTTCTGACGGGCGAGGGCGGCACCTTCTGCGCGGGCGCCGACATCTCCGAGTTCAGCGGCCCGGCGGCGGTGCGCGAGGCCCAGGAGTCGATGGGCGCGGCCGAGCGGGCCCTCGCGGCCTTCCCGAAGCCCACCCTCGCGGCGGTGCGGGGCTCCTGCGTGGGCGGCGGCTGCCAGCTGGCGGCGGCCTGCGACCTGCGGTTCGCCGCGGAAGGGGCGCGCTTCGGGGTGACGCCGGCCCGGCTGGGCATCGTCTACCCGGCCGCCTCGACCCGCCGGCTGGTGGAGCTGGCCGGGCCGTCCACCGCGAAGTACCTGCTCTTCTCGGCCGAGCTGATCGGCCACGAGCGCGCGCTGCGCACCGGGCTGGTGGACGAGGTGCTGCCGGAGGCGGAACTCGACGCCCGGGTGCGGGAGTTCGCGGCCGTGCTGCGGTCGCGTTCGCAGCTCACCCAGATGGCGGCCAAGGAGTTCGTCGCCGGCGATCCGGCGCCCGAGCGGCTCGCCCACTGGGAGCGCCAGGCGGCCGGGGGCGGCGAGGTCGCCGAGGGCGCCGCCGCCTTCCTCGAACGCCGCGTCCCCCGCTTCCCATGGCCCGAGGGCATCCGGTAGCGGGAGGCTGGGGCAGGGCCGGGTGCCGGCCGGTCCGTGAGCACGGCCCGTCCCGGAAGGCGCCCCCTCAGATCACGCGGGTGGCGCCGAGAGGCTCCTTCTTGGCCGGCCCCTGGGGCATGGCGGGGTGGCGGCCGAGCAGCAGGATGCCGAGGACGACCGCGGTCAGGCCGGCCGCCTGCCAGGCCAGGGCGCCCGCAGAGACGTGCAGCCGGTCGCCGAGGAAGCCGATCCCGCAGGCGATGCCGGCCAGCGGCTGGGCGGCGGTCAGGGACGGCAGCGACATCCGCAGCGGGGCCGTCTCGAAGGCGGACTGCACCAGCACCAGGCCGGTGATCCCGATGCCGAGGACGGCGTAGGGCTGCCAGTGCACGAAGAGCGCGGTCGGGCCGTGGTCCTCCACGATGGAGCCGCAGACCCGGGTGAGGGCGTCCTGGATGCCGTACAGCAGCCCGGCGGCGAGGGCCAGCAGCGCGGCCTCGGAGGAGGGCGGCAGCCGTTTCGCCCACAAGGTGACCAGCAGCGCCAGCCCGCCCACGATCCCGATCACCAGCCAGTGCCGCAGCGGCCCCGCCTCCTGCCCGCCGCCGCGCGGCCGGCCGGCCACGATGAACGCCGTGACACCGAGGGCCAGCAGGGCGCACCCGCCCCATCCGGTCCAGCCCAGGGACTGCCGGGTGAGCCAGCGGGACAGGGCCATGGCGAAGAGCAGGTTCGTGGCGGTCAGCGGCTCGACCAGCGAGACCTCCCCGTTGGCCAGGGCCAGCGCGCCCAGCACCTGCCCGCCGACCATGAAGGCCACGCCCAGCAGCCAGTCGGGCATGTGGATCAGGTCGAGCAGCAGCCGGAAGGAGAGGAAGTCCGCGAGCGGGGCACGGGCCGCCGCGCGCTGCTGCAGCACGAATCCCAATCCGAGACAGCAGGCGGCACTGACTCCGAGCAGGAACACGGCCACGCCGTCACTGTAGCTCCCGCCGCCCCGGCCGGCCCTCGCCGCGCGGGGGCCGCCCGTCCCTTCGGGGCACGTCCGACCTGCGCCGCAGTGCGGCCCGGCCGGCTCAGGGGTGGGCGCCGGGGACGGTCTGCGCGCCCTCCCAGACGGTGAGGAAGGCCAGCCGCAGGCAGGCGGCGAGCGCCGGGTGGTCGATGTA
The DNA here is from genome assembly GCA_963756705.1 of uncultured Actinomycetota bacterium. Taxonomy (GTDB): domain Bacteria; phylum Actinomycetota; class Actinomycetes; order Streptomycetales; family Streptomycetaceae; genus Actinacidiphila. The sequence goes on from CAVWOS010000018.1 coordinate 63,844, forward strand.
GAGCGCGGTGGTGGCCCCGGTGCCGGCCACCGGGTCGGGCATGTCGCACAGCACGAGCGAGGCGTCGGCGACGACGAGCTTCAGCGGCAGCCGCGCGGTGAACCGCGACTCCTCCCCGGCCGCGCCGAACCGCCGCACGTTCTCCAGCACCCCGTCGTCGTCGAGCGCCTCGTGGGTGTAGATGGCACGGACCGAGCCGCCGGACCGGCGCAGCCGGCGGACCACCTTGATGCCGGCGGTGTTCAGCGCGGGCGCGACGAAGGGCGGCTTGCAGAAGCTGAGCAGCTCGTGCTGGGCGTGCGCCTGGATGTCGGCGAACGCCTCGGAGATCGACTTCGGGTCGCGCAGCACCTCGACGTAATCGAGCGGAAACGTCTGGGTGCGGCCGTCGGCCCAGACCGGCACCAGGGCGGCGGTGAGCGCGGAGGACACCCGGTCGAGGCGCTCGAGGGTCTCGCGCTGGTGGGCCATGAGGCGGGCGACGGCGAGCTCGGGCGCGACCGCGGAGAAGGTGGCGACCCGGCCGGGCCGGGTGGTGGCCAGCCGGCGCCGGACCAGCCCGTCGAGCACGTCGTAGACGCGCTGCCGGGGCACGTCGGCCTCCCGGGCCACCTCGGCGGCGGTGTAGGACTCGCGGCGCACGAGCGCGAGGTAGACCCGGGCCTCGTACCGCGCGAGTCCGAGCGCGACGAGGTCGTTGACGGGTCCGTCCTCGGTGTCCATGGGGCCAGACGGTATACGGCGGAGATCACTTGACGGAAGCGAGCGTGATGCCCGCCCCTGGGAAGTCGAGGGGAATCCTTTGCCAACACCCGGTAGTCCCTTGACCAACCAACTCACTACCTTCGACTCAGCCACCACTCAACGTGGTGACAGCGAACAGCAGTTGGCAGAAGTTTGCTTCAACCCCACACTGTTCCATTTTCCACCACGTTCCATCAGGTTCCATCCAGTTCCACCGGTCCACGCCGGTCGCCCCGGCGCCGGCCGTTCCAGGGGCACCCCCACGCACCATCGGTCCCACCGCGTTCCACCCGTCCCCTCGGCGAATGTGCGCATCTCCAAGTCCCCAGGCGACTCCGCGCCATGACCTATTGTCATGACCTTGTCACATAGGTCGCGGGCGCCCCGGGAGCCGATCCCCCATGGAGGGCAGTTCTTTGCAGTCGACTAGTCCCGGCCGGTTCAGACGGGCCATCACCCGCACCACGCTCGCGGTCGTCTCCGCGGGCGCCCTGGTGACCGGCGGCATGCTCGCCACCGCGGCGCCCTCGCTCGCCGCCACCCCCGCGTCCAGCGGCAGCGCGGCCGTCACCGGCAACGGCACCGCCGCCACCGGCACCCAGGTGGGCAACGCGCAGCACATGTGCGCCGCGCCCAAGCTGGGCAACATGGCCTGCCTGGCGCTGGCCCGCACCAACGTGATGCACCACCTCGGCATCACCCCCAACGCCACGCCGTCCGGCTACGGCCCGACCGACCTGCAGAGCGCCTACTCCCTGCCGGCGGGCGGCTCCGGCCAGACCGTGGCGATCGTGGACGCGCAGGACGACCCCAACGCCGAGGCCGACCTGGGCACTTACCGGTCGCAGTACGGGCTGCCCGCCTGCACCACGGCCAACGGCTGCTTCCGCAAGGTCAACCAGACCGGCGGCACCAGCTACCCGACCGCCGACTCCGGCTGGGCCGGCGAGATCTCGCTCGACCTCGACATGGTCAGCGCGGTCTGCCCGAGCTGCCACATCCTGCTGGTCGAGGCCACCTCGGCGAGCATGACGAACCTGGGCGCCTCGGTGAACACCGCCGTCTCGCTCGGCGCGAAGTACGTGTCGAACAGCTACGGCGGCGGCGAGTCCTCCTCGGACACCTCGTACGACAGCTCGTACTTCAACCACCCCGGCGTCGCGATCACCGTCTCCTCCGGTGACAGCGGCTACGGCGTGGAGTACCCGGCGGCCTCCCGCTACGTCACCTCGGTCGGCGGCACCTCGCTGAGCCGCGACAGCAGCACCCGCGGCTGGACCGAGTCGGTGTGGGGCTCCAGCGCCGGCGGCGAGGGCGCGGGCTCCGGCTGCTCCGCCTACGACGCCAAGCCGAGCTGGCAGACCGACACGGGCTGCGCGAAGCGCACCGTCGCCGACGTGTCCGCGGTCGCGGACCCGAACACCGGCCTCGCGGTGTACGACAGCTACCAGGCCAGCGGCTGGCAGGTCTACGGCGGCACCAGCGCCTCGTCGCCGATCATCGCCTCGGTCTACGCCCTCGCCGGCACCCCCGGCGCCAGCGACACCCCGGCGTCGTACCCGTACGCGCACACCGGCAACCTGAACGACGTGACCTCGGGCGCGAACGGCAGCTGCTCCAGCAGCTACCTGTGCACCGCGAAGGCCGGCTACGACGGCCCGACCGGTCTGGGCACCCCGAGCGGCACCGCCGCCTTCAAGGCCGGCGGCTCGACCGGCGGCAACACGGTCACGGTGACCAACCCGGGCAGCAAGTCCACCCAGGTGAACACCGCGGCGTCGCTGCAGATCAGCGCGAGTGACTCGGCTTCGGGCCAGACGCTGACCTACAGCGCCACGGGCCTGCCGACCGGTCTGTCGATCAACTCCTCGACGGGTCTGATCTCGGGCACCCCGACGGTGGCGGGCACGTACAGCGTGAACGTCTCCGTCCACGACACCACCGGCGCGACCGGTTCGGCGGCCTTCACCTGGACCGTCACCAGCGGCTCCGGCGGCTGCACCGCCTCCCAGCTCCTGGGCAACCCCGGCTTCGAGACCGGCTCGGCCGCCCCGTGGACCGCCAGCACCGGCGTGATCGACGGCAGCACCGACGCCCCGGCGCACTCCGGCTCGTACAAGGCGTGGCTGGACGGCTACGGCACCACCCACACCGACACGCTCTCGCAGTCGATCACGGTCCCGTCCACCTGCACCAGCGCCACGCTCACCTTCTGGCTGTACGTGAGCACGGACGAGACCACCACCACCACGGCCTACGACAAGCTCACCGTCGCGGCCGGCACCACCACCCTGGCGACGTACTCCAACCTCAACGCCTCCAGCGGGTACGTCCAGAAGACGGTCAGCCTGTCCTCGCAGATCGGCAAGACCTTCACCCTGAAGTTCACCGGCACCGAGGACTCCTCGCTCGCCACGAGCTTCGTGATCGACGACACCGCCGCCAACGTCAGCTGATCCCGCGGTCAGCGACTGAACGCAGTGGTGGAGTCCGGCGGTCACGCGTGATCGACGCGTGACCGCCCGGAGGACCCGGGTCGGCCCCCAATGCCGACCCGGGTCTTCCGGTCCACACGGTCACCGCACGTCTACGGTGACCTTCCAGCCGGCGAGGGAGTGGCAGGAGACCGCACCTGGCGCCGCGCTCGGGCAGACGTGCCGGAAGCCGCTCAGTTCGGCGCTCCCCACCCGTGCACCTTCGTAGACGCCCGGGGAGACCTCGGTCAGCGCGGTGCCCTTCTGCGTGGCGCGCTCCCCCTGGCCCAGTTTCAGCCTCAGGGTGCTGCCCACGCCCAGGCAGACCTCACGGGTGCCGGCACCGCCGCCGGGAGTCACCACGAGGTCTCCGCAGACCGGACGCGAACTCGTTCCATCGGGGTCGGGCGCCCCCACCCGTACCCCGCTGGCGGAACCGCAGGCGGCCACCGACAGTGCGAGAAGTGCCACCGCGGCGACGGCCGTCGGCCGAGCGCGCATCCGCCTCTCCCTTCGCCCCGGCCACACCCCACGAGCGGCCGGTCATGAATGGGACGCGGAACGGGCCGTACCGGTTCCCCGGCCGGCGCGCACGGCTTCCGCCCTCCGGCGCGGCGGCCGTCGAGTGCCCGGAAAGCCGTGCTCAGGCGGGTGTTCAGCGCTCGGTGAGCCGCCCGGCCTCGACCTCGATCCGGCGGGTGGTGTGCACCGCCTCCAGCATCCGACGGTCGTGCGTGACCAGCAGCAGGGTGCCCGGGTACGACGCGAGCGCCGACTCCAGCTGCTCGATGGCCGGCAGGTCGAGGTGGTTGGTCGGCTCGTCGAGCACCAGCAGGTTCACCCCACGGGCCTGGAGCAGCGCCAGCGCCGCCCGGGTCCGCTCGCCCGGAGAGAGGGTGGCCGCGGGGCGCAGCACGTGCGCCGCCTTGAGCCCGAACTTGGCCAGCAGCGTACGGATGTCGGCCGGGTCCAGGTCGGGGGCCGGGGCGCGGAAGGCGTCCAGCAGCGGCTCGCCGCCGCGGAAGAGGGCCCGGGCCTGGTCGACCTCGCCGACCACCACGCCGGGGCCGAGCGCGGCATGGCCCTCGTCCAGGGTGAGCCGGCCGAGCAGGGCGGCCAGCAGCGTGGACTTGCCCGAGCCGTTGGCGCCGGTGATCGCCACCCGGTCGGCCCAGTCGATCTGGAGGTCGGCCGGGCCGAAGGTGAAGTCCCCGCGCCGGACCACGGCCTGCCGCAAGGTGGCCACCACGGCGCCGGAACGCGGCGCCACGGCGATCTCCATCCGCAGCTCCCACTCCTTGCGCGGCTCCTCCACCACCTCCAGCCGCTCGATCATCCGGTCGGTCTGGCGGGCCTTGGCGGCCTGCTTCTCGCTGCTGTCCATCCGGGCCTTGCGGGCGACCTTGTCGTTGTCGGGCGCCTTGCGCATCGCGTTGCGCACGCCCTTGTCCGACCAGCCGCGCTGCATCCGGGCGCGCGCCTCCAGCGACGCCTTGGTGTCGGCGTAGTCCTCGTACTCCTCGCGGGCGTGCCGCCGGGAGGTCGTGCGCTCCTCCAGGTAGGCCGCGTAGCCGCCGCCGTAGGCGTTCACCTGCCGCTGGGCGAGGTCGAGTTCCAGCACGCGGGTGACGGTGCGGGTGAGGAACTCGCGGTCGTGGCTGACCAGGACGGTGCCGGCGCGCAGACCGGTGACGAACTTCTCCAGCCGCTCCAGGCCGTCCAGGTCCAGGTCGTTGGTGGGCTCGTCGAGCAAAAAGACGTCGTAGCGGCTCAGCAGCAGCGAGGCGAGGCCGGCGCGGGCGGCCTGGCCGCCGGACAGGGCGTGCATCTCCTGGTCCAGGCTCACCCCCAGGCCCAGCGAGGCGGCGGCCTCCTCGGCCCGCTCCTCCAGGTCCGCGCCGCCCAGCGCGAGCCAGCGCTCCAGGCTCTCGGCGTACGCGTCGTCGGCACCGGGCGCCTGGTCCACCAGGGCCTGCGTCGCCGCGTCCATGGCGGTCTGGGCGGCGGCCACGCCGGTCCGCCGGGCCAGGAACTCCCCGACGGTCTCGCCCCGGGCCCCGCCCGTCCCCCGCCGCCGATCCGGCTCCTGCGGGAGGTAGCCGACGTTCGCCGTGACGGGGCTCAGCCGCAACGAGCCCTCCTCCGGGGCGGTCAGGCCGGCGAGCATCCGCAGCAGCGTCGATTTTCCGGCACCGTTCACGCCGACCAGCCCGATCACGTCGCCCGGGGCGACCACCAGGTCCAGGCCGGAGAACAGGACGCGTTCGCCGTGGCCGGCGGCGAGGTCCTTGACTACGAGGGTGGCACTCATCAGACCTCGATCCTATCCGTGGTCGGAGGCGACGCCCCAGGGGCACGGTGGGCGCGGTGATCAGCGGCCCGGCGCCCACGGAGGCGGGGCCGCGCGCGTACGAGCGGCGCCCGCGGAGGGGGGTCGTGACCGCCGGCCCGAGGCGGCGGACGGGCCGCGCGTGCGGCGGCGGAAAAACATGCATGCGGGCTTGCTTGTTTTTGGGGCGGCTGGCACGCTCGCGGCGTGGCCGATCCGCAGACCGTGCAAGCCGTACTGGACGACCTCCGCGCCGAAGGTGACGAACTGGACGCGCTGGTGGCCGCGCTCGGGCCCGAGGAGTGGGAACTCCCCACGCCCGCGGAGCACTGGAGCATCGCGCACCAGGTGGCACACCTGACCTGGACCGACGACCGCGCCCTGCTCTCGGTGACGGACCCCGACGGGTTCGCCCGCGAACTGGCCTCCGCGCCCGGCCACTTGACCGCGTACGTGGAGGCGGGCGCGCGCGAGGGGGCCGAACTGCCGCCCGCGAAGCTGCTGGAGCGGTGGCGGGCGAGCCGGACCCTGCTGCACGCTTCGCTGGCCGGCAGCCCGCCCGGGGCCCGATTCCCCTGGTACGGCACGCGGATGAGCGCCGCCTCCACGGCCACCGGCCGGATCATGGAGACGTGGGCCCACGGCGAGGACATCGCCGACACCCTCGGGGTGCGCCGCACCCCCACCGCCCGGCTGCGGCACGTCGCCCGGATCGCGGTACGGGCCCGGGACTACGCCTTCGCCGCGCACGGGCGGGCGGTGCCGGACGCCGAGTTCCGGGTCGAACTGACCGCGCCCGACGGCTCGTTGTGGACCTTCGGGCCGCCGGAGGCGGAGCAGCGGGTGACCGGCCCCGCGCTGGACTTCTGCCTGCTGGCGGTGCAGCGGCGGCACCGTGACGACGTGGCCGTGCGGGCCGAGGGGCCGGAGGCGGACGTCTGGCTGTCGGTGGCGCAGGCGTTCGCCGGGCCGCCGGGCTCGGGCCGCGCGCCCGGACGGGAGGCGGGGGCATGACGGTGCTGCGCGACGCCGAGTTCGGGCAGCGGCGGGCGGTGATGCTGGAGCGGCTGGCCGAGGTGGCCGCCGCGCACGCCGACGCGCTGGCCGGTGGCGGTCCCAAGTACCTGGCCCGGCACCGCGGTCGGGGCAAGCTGCCGGCCCGCGAGCGGATCGAGCTGCTGCTGGACCCGGACACCCCCTTCCTCGAACTGTCCCCGCTGGCGGGCTGGGGCAGCGACTTCGCCACGGGCGCCTCGCTCGTCACCGGGATCGGTGTGATCGAGGGCGTGGAGTGCGTGGTGACCGCCAACGACCCCACGGTGCGCGGTGGTGCCAGCAATCCGTGGACGCTGAAGAAGGCGCTGCGCGCGAACGAGATCGCCTTCGCCAACCGCCTCCCCGTGGTGAGCCTGGTCGAGTCCGGTGGTGCGGACCTGCCCAGCCAGAAGGAGATCTTCATCCCGGGCGGCGCCCTCTTCCGCGATCTGACCCGGCTGTCGGCGGCCGGGATCCCCACCGTGGCCGTCGTGTTCGGCAACTCCACGGCCGGCGGCGCGTACGTGCCGGGCATGTCGGACCACGTGATCATGGTCAAGGAGCGCTCGAAGGTGTTCCTGGGCGGCCCGCCGCTGGTGAAGATGGCCACCGGCGAGGAGAGCGACGACGAGTCGCTGGGCGGCGCCGACATGCACGCCCGCGTCTCGGGCCTGGCCGACTACTTCGCCCGCGACGAACCGGACGCGCTGCGCACCGCCCGCCGGGTGGTGGCCCGGCTCAACTGGCGCAAGCTCGGCCCGCGTCCGCGCCCGAACCCGCGCCCGCCGCTGTTCGACGAGGAGGACCTGCTCGGGATCGTGCCGGGCGACCTGCGCACGCCGTTCGACCCGCGCGAGGTGGTGGTGCGGATCGCGGACGGCTCGGAGTTCGACGAGTTCAAGCCGCTGTACGGGCCGAGCCTGGCCACGGGGTGGGCGGAGGTGCACGGCCATCCGGTCGGCATCCTCGCCAACGCCCAAGGGGTGCTGTTCAGTTCGGAGTCGCAGAAGGCCGCGCAGTTCATCCAGCTGGCCAACCAGCGCGACATCCCGCTGCTGTTCCTGCACAACACCACCGGCTACATGGTCGGCCGGGAGTACGAGCAGGGCGGCATCATCAAGCACGGCGCGATGATGATCAACGCGGTGTCCAACTCCACCGTGCCGCACATCTCCGTGCTGATGGGCGCCAGTTACGGTGCCGGGCACTACGGCATGTGCGGGCGGGCCTACGAGCCGCGGTTCCTGTTCTCCTGGCCGAGCGCGAAGTCCGCGGTGATGGGACCGGCGCAGCTGGCCGGGGTGCTGTCCATCGTGGCCCGGCAGTCGGCGGCGGCCCGCGGTCAGGCGTACGACGAGGCGGCCGACGCGGCCCTGCGGGCGGTGGTGGAGCAGCAGATCGAGGCGGAGTCGCTGCCGATGTTCCTGTCCGGGCGGCTCTACGACGACGGGGTGATCGATCCGCGCGACACCCGCACGGTGCTGGGGATGTGCCTGTCGGCCGTGCACAGCGCCCCGGTCGAGGGCACGCGGGGCGGCTTCGGCGTCTTCCGGATGTGAGGTTTGGCTGGCGATGAGCACTGACTCGAACGGGGCGGGGGCCGCAGCCGGGAGCGCCGCGGGCCCCCCGCCCGGCGCGGGGCCGGGTCCGCAGCCTGGAGGGGAGGCCGCGGGCCCGGCACCGTGCGCGCCGATCGGCACGGTGCTGGTCGCGAACCGGGGGGAGATCGCCCGCCGGGTCTTCCGCTCCTGCCGGGACCTGGGCATCGCCACCGTGGCCGTGCACTCCGACGCCGACGCCGGCGCGGCGCACGTACGGGAGGCGGACGCGGCGGTGCGGCTGCCGGGCGACGCGGCGGCCGACACGTACCTGCGCTCCGACCTGCTGGTCGCTGCGGCGCTGGCGGCGGGCGCCGACGCGGTGCACCCGGGCTACGGATTCCGGTCCGAGAGCGCGGAGTTCGCCCGGGCGGTGCTGGCGGCCGGTCTGGTGTGGATCGGGCCGCCGCCGGACGCGGTGGCCGCGATGGGCTCCAAGACCCGGGCGAAGGAGCTGATGGCGGCCGCGGGGGTGCCGTTGTTCGCCGCCCTGGACCCGGACGCGGTCACGGCGGCGGATCTGCCGGTGCTGGTGAAGGCGGCGGCCGGCGGCGGCGGGCGCGGCATGCGGGTGGTCCGTGAACTGGACGCCCTGCCGGGTGAGTTGGCGGCGGCCCGGGCCGAGGCGACCGCGGCCTTCGGCGACGGCGAGGTGTTCGTCGAGCCGTACGCGGAAGGCGCGCGGCACGTCGAGGCGCAGGTGCTGGCCGACCGGCACGGCACCGTGTGGGTGCTGGGCGAGCGCGACTGCTCGGTGCAGCGCCGGCACCAGAAGGTGATCGAGGAGACCCCGGCGCCGGGGCTGCCGCAGGAGGTGCGGCACGCGCTGCACGAGGCGGCGGCCCGCGCGGCCCGCGCGATCGGCTACGAGGGCGCGGGCACCGTGGAGTTCCTGGTGGACCGGGACGGCCGGACGTCCTTCCTGGAGATGAACACCCGGCTCCAGGTGGAGCATCCGGTCACCGAGTGCGTGACCGGCCTGGACCTGGTGGCCTGGCAGATCCGCGTCGCCGAGGGCGCGGCACTGCCGCCCGAGCCGCCGGGCCAGCGCGGCCACGCGATCGAGGCGCGGCTGTACGCGGAGGACCCGGGGCGCGGCTGGCAGCCGCAGGCCGGGCCGCTGCACCGCCTCGAATTCCCCGGTGTGGACGCCGAGTTCGCGGTGCCGGCGGGCCGTGACGCCGGGCTGCGGCTGGACTCGGGCTTCGCCGGCGGCGAGGTGATCGGGGTGCACTACGACCCGATGCTCGCCAAGCTGATCGCCTGGGCGCCGACCCGGCAGGAGGCGGTGCGCCGCCTCGCCCACGGGCTGGCCCGGGCCAAGGTGCACGGGCCGCCGACCAACCGGGACCTCCTCGTCCGCGTCCTGCGGCACCCGGAGTTCGCGGCCGGGCGGCTGGACACGGGATTCCTCGAACGGCACGCCGTGGCCCTCGGGTTGGCGCCCGATCCGGCCGCCGAGCCGGCAACGGCGCCCGCTCCCGAGCCTGCGAGTGGACCGGCCGGGACGGCAGTCGATCCGGCCGCCGGACGGCCCGGCGAGAAGGCAACGGTGCCGGGTCCCGCGACGCCTGCTCCCGCGACGGTGGGCGAAGCGGCCGAGGCGTCGGCGGATTCAACCGTCGGACCGCCCGGCGAGCCGCCGGCGACGACCGGCCCGCCGCCACCCGGCCCCGCGCCTGCGGGCGGACCGGCCGATCCGGCCGATGGACCGCCCGGCGAGCGGTCCGTCACGGCCGGGCCCACGACCTCCGATCCCACCCACGGGCCGGACGCCCCGCCCGGAGAGGGCGGCGTGGCGGCCTGTGCCGAGCGGCTCGCCGCGCTGGCCGCCGCGCTCGCCGACGCCGCGGCGCGCGTGACCGGCCCGCCGGGTGCGGGGGTTCCCGGCGCGGACCCCGCCCCGGTCGCCGCCCGGCTCGGCGGCTGGCGCAGTCTTCCCTCGCAACCGCAGCTCAAGCGCTTCCGCGCCGAACCGGGCGGGCGCACGTACGAGATCCGCTACCGCACCGGGCGCGGGCTCCGGCTGACGCCCGAGGACTTCCCCGGCACCACGGCGGTGTCCGTGGCGCCGGACCGGGTGGTCCTCGACGTCGACGGGGTGCGATGGGCGTTCGAGGTGGCGGCGTACGGCGAGCGGGTGTACATCGACACGACAGCTGCGGCCGCCCCGGCCACCACGGCCGCCGCGCCCACCGGCTGCGTCGCGCTGACCGCGCTGCCGCGCTTCGAGGACCCCCGCGAGCAGGCCGCGCCGGGATCGCTGCGGGCGCCGATGCCCGGCACCGTGGTACGGCTCGGCCCGTTCGCACCGGGCGACCGGGTCACGGCGGGACAGCCGCTGCTCTGGCTGGAGGCGATGAAGATGGAGCACGTGATCGCCGCGCCCGTCACCGGCACGCTCACCGAACTCACCGCCGAGGTGGGCCGCCAGGTCGAACCCGGCGCCGTACTGGCCGTCGTCAAGGAGGAATCGGGACCATGAGCACCGCCTCGGGCACCTTCGACCACGCCCTGCTGGAGAGCGAGGAACGGCGGGCCCTGCGCAAGGCCGTCGGCGACCTCGGCCGCCGCTACGGCCGGGAGTACTTCACCTCGACCGTCCGCGCGGGCAAGCAGACCGACGAGCTCTGGCAGGAGGCCGGCCGGCTCGGCTACCTGGGGGTGAACCTGCCCGAGGAGTACGGCGGCGGGGGCTGCGGCATCTACGAACTGTCGCTGGTGCTGGAGGAGTTGGGCTCCGTCGGCTGCCCGCTGCTGCTCCTGGTGGTCTCCCCCGCCATCTGCGGCACGGTGATCGCCCGCTTCGGCACGGACGAGCAGAAGCAGCGCTGGCTGCCCGGCATCGCGGACGGCTCGCTGAAGATGGCCTTCGCCATCACCGAGCCCGACGCGGGCTCCAACTCCCACCGCATCACCACCACCGCCCGCCGGGACCCCGGCACCGGCGGCTGGCTGCTGACCGGTCGCAAGGTCTTCATCTCCGGGGTGGACATCGCCGACGCCACCCTCGTGGTCGGCCGCACCGAGGACGCCCGCACCGGCAAGCTCAAGCCGTGCCTGTTCATCGTCGAACGGGAGACACCCGGCTTCGAGTTCCGGCAGATCGACATGGAAGTGGCCGCGCCCGAGAAGCAGTTCCAGCTCTTCATGGACGATGTGGCGCTGCCCGCCGACGCGTTGGTGGGCGACGAGGACGCCGGGCTGCTCCAGCTGTTCGCCGGGCTCAACCCCGAGCGGATCATGACCGCCGCGTTCTCGATCGGCATGGGCCGCTACGCGCTGGACCGCGCGGTGGAGTACGCCCGCACCCGGCAGGTGTGGCGCGCCCCGATCGGCTCCCACCAGGCCATCGCCCACCCGCTGGCCCAGGCGCACATCGAACTGGAGCTGGCCCGGCTGATGATGCAGAAGGCCGCGCACCTCTACGACGCCGGGGACGACATGGGCGCCGGGGAGGCGGCGAACATGGCCAAGTACGCTGCCGCCGAGGCCGGCGCGAAAGCCGTCGACCAGGCCGTGCACACCCTCGGCGGGAACGGCCTGACCGCGGAGTACGGGCTGGCCTCGCTGCTCACCGCCTCCCGGGTGGGCCGGATCGCCCCCGTCAGCCGCGAGATGATCCTCAACTTCGTCTCGCACCACTCCCTCGGGCTGCCCAAGTCGTACTGAGCCGCCGCGGCTTCGCGGGGGCCCGCCGGCTCCCGGGAAGCGCCCGTCCGCACCTCTTCCGGTCCGCCGCTCCCTCTTTGTCCGGTCCGGCCCTCCCCCTTTCCCGACAGACAGGAGCCCGTCCGTGTCGTCCGCAGCGCTGGTCCGCCGGCACACCGACCGGGGCGTCGCCGTCCTCACCCTGGACTCCCCGCACAACCGCAACGCGCTGTCCGAGGAACTGGTCGGCCAGTTGTCCGACGCGCTGGACGAGGCCGGGCGGGACGACGGGGTCCGCGCGGTGCTGATCGCCCACGAGGGGCCGGCCTTCTGCTCCGGCGCCGACCTCAAGGCGGGTGACATCGACAAGGGCCCGCAGGCCGTGGTGGACCTGATGCGGCGGATCGTCGCGCTGCCCAAGCCGGTGGTCGCCAAGGTGGACGGGCACGCGCGGGCCGGCGGCATCGGCCTGATCGCCGCCTGCGACATCGCGGTGGCCGGTCACCGGGCCACCTTCGCGTTCACCGAGTCCCGGCTGGGGCTGGCCCCCTCCGTGATCTCCGTGCCCATCCTCGCCAAGGCGGACCAGCGGGCGATCGCGCGCTACTTCCTCACCGGCGAGCGGTTCGGGGCCGAGGAGGCGCTGCGCGTCGGGCTGGTGAGCGGGACGGCCGACGAGCTGCACGGCATCCTCGCCGGGTTGCGGGCCGCCTCCCCGCAGGGGCTCGCCGCCTCCAAGGAGCTGACCACCGGGCCGCTGCTGCGCGCCCTGGACGAGGAGGGGCCGGCGCTGGCCGTCGAGAGCGGGCGGCTGTTCGCCTCCGCGGAGGCCGCGCTGGGCATCCGCGCGGCCCTCGAACGGCGGGACCCGCCGTGGGCGTTGTGACGGCCGCGGAGGAGAGCGGCGGGCGGGCGCCCAAGCAGGACCGCAGCCGCGCCACCCGGCAGCGCATCCTGGAGGCCGCGGTGGCCTGCCTGGCCGAGCACGGCTGGTCGGGCAGCACCGTGACGGTGGTGTGCGCACGGGCCGGGGTCTCCCGGGGCGCCGCCCAGCACCACTTCCGCACCCGCGAGGAACTGTTCACCGCGGCCATCGCGCACATGGCCGAGCAGTGGGGGCAGGCCGTCCGTGAGCAGGCCCGCGCGCTGCCCGGCGCGGGCCGCGACCGCACGTACGCGATCGTGGACCTGCTGGTCTCCGTCCACACCGGGCCGATCTTCCGGGCCGCCCTCCACCTGTGGATCGCGGCCACCGGCGAGGCCGCCCTGCGGCCCATGGTCGCCGCCCTCGAATCCCGGGTCGGCCGCGACCTGCACCGGCTCGCCGTCGAGTTCCTCGGCGCGGACGAGTCCCAGCCCGGCGTGCGCGAGACCGTCCAGGCCACCCTCGACATGGCCCGCGGTCTGGGCCTGGCCAACCTCCTCACCGACGACTCCGCCCGCCGCGCCGGCATAGTCCGCGAATGGTCCCGCACCCTGGACAAGGTCCTCACCCAACCACCCCCGGGCCCCGCCCCCGAGTGACACCGGCCTCCCCGGCCCGGGCCTGACGGCATCCGCCGTACCGGCTCCACCGCCGCGAGGACGCGGCCCCGCCACGAAGGCACGACGGTTCCGACGTCCCAGCACGCCGGGCTGCGCGGCAGGTCGAGTACGGAGCGGCATCCGGGGCCGCACGGGATGGTCACCGCCCGGCGGATGACGCCCCTGTCGGCCGCCGCCCCGCCCGCCCGTGGCACGGCCTCGCGCACTTCGCCGACTGGCCCAGCCCACCGGTTCGCCCGGGTCAGGGAGTTCGGGCGTATGTAGCGGGGCCCCGCACCACACGGGATGGTCACCGCCCTGCCGGTGCCGATGCCGGCTCCTGCTGCGGCCCGCGCGCAGGCGCAGCGGCGCGCATCCTCCCGCCGGCCCCCGGGTCACGGGGCCGGATGGGTGGGTGGGAACCCGCGCCGCGGGCGGGGCAGTGGGCCCCGGGGTCAGGGGCCGGGCCCGCCGGACGTCCACCGCGAGCGCGGCGGCGCGCATTTCCTCGCCTCAGGGGAGGGGGCGGAGGTAGCGGCGTTCGGTGCCGCAGGGGAGGTAGCCGAGCCAGCGGTTGACGGCGAGCATCGGGGCGTTGGCGTCGTCGTTGCCGGTGAAGGCCTCGCGGCAGCCGAGGGTGCGGGCCACGTGCAGGGAGCGTGCCTTGGCCGCCTTGGCCAGGCCGCGGCCGCGGAAGGCGCGCCGCACGCCGGTGCCGCCGGACCAGTAGCGTCCGGCCCCGTCGGTCTGCGCGATGACCAGCGCGGCGACCTCGCCGTCCACCACGGCCACGGTGCTGAGCTCGGCGTCGAAGTCGGGCCGGTCCCACGTCACCGACCGCCAGTCGGCGAAGCTGATGTAGTCGGCGGGCACGTCACCGGGCTCGTCGCGGAAGCTCTCCAGGTCCGCCTCGTACAGCGGCCGCGGGTCCCGCCCCCACAGCGCCGCGGGCAGCAGCCGTACGCCCGGCGCGGCGGCGGGCGCCGGGGGCAGCGGGCCGTCCGCGGCCAGGTCGAGCCGCAGGAACCCGGCGCTGCGGCCGGGCCGGTAGCCGCGCCCTTCGGCGAACGCGCGCGACTGCGGCTCGTCGTTCGCCCAGGCGTACGCGGTGGTGGCCCCGATGGCGGCGAGGTGGGCCTCGGCGGCGGCCAGCAGGGCGCTGCCCGCGCCGCGCCGGCGGTCGGCGGCGCGCACGGTGACGTTGGCGAAGGCCGGACCGGGGTCGCTGCTGTCCGCGAACAGCCCGGCCCGGACACAGCCCGTGATCCGGCCCGCGTCCTGAGCGACCAGCACCCGGTAGTGCTGCCGGGCGGGCGCCCCCGTCACCTGCGCGTGCACCAGCCGCGGGGTCATCACCAGGTACGGATGCACCTCGCGCAGCAGCGCCGACACCGGTTCGGCGTCCTCGGACCGGTATTCCCTGATGATCACACCCATGCCGCCGCACCCTACGCGAGCGCCGCGTCCGTCCGCGCGGGTGTTTCCCCACCGCGGCCGGCAGGCGCACCCTGGAAGGGAGGAGGGAGGCGCGAACCGTGCCCAGGACCGGAGACGAACCGGCGCACGCCCGCAGCCCGCTGCGGCTGCGGCTCGGGCTGGCCCTGTGCGGTGTGGTGTGGGGCACCGCCGCCGCCGTGGGCTTCGCGGTCCTCGGGCAACCGGGGTGGGCCGCCTTCTGCGCGCTCGTCGCGGCCGTCGCCGCGATCGACGCGGTGCTCGTCGTCCGCCGCATCCGCCAGGGCCCGCACTTCCAGCCCGGCCGCGACATCCCCCCGTACCGCCCGGTCGAGCCGCCCCGCCGCCGCAGCCGGCGCTGAGACGGCCACGATCGCGCCCGGGTCCGGCCGCGGCGCCGGACCGCAGACGTGCGAAGGGCCTGTCGCGGCGGCGACAGACCCTTCGATGTGTAGCGGGGACAGGATTTGAACCTGCGACCTCTGGGTTATGAGCCCAGCGAGCTACCGAGCTGCTCCACCCCGCGTCGGTGATCCCTATCCTACGGGCCGTGGGCCGCAGGGCCAAATCCGTTGCCGCGCACCCGCCCGACCCGCCACCGCGGCCGGTTCCGGACCGCCTCCCACCCGGCTCCGGATCGGCCCCCGACCCGGATTCGGTCCGCCCGGCGCCCGGCCGTAATTCCGTTGCGCCCGCGCCGGGACGGCGATTAGCGTCACCCCCGTTCGTACTGCCGCCGGCAAGGAGAAGGCCGTTGCTCGTCTGAGGTCCCGGGCCACCGCAGCCCGCGAGGCGTGTCCGTCGAAGGACGCCCGCGGGGCGAGTGTGCGACCTCGGCCGAGACCGGCCCCCGGCGCGTCCGTGTACGTCCTTCCCCAGGCGTAAGGCGCCGCAGCCGTCCCGCTCCCGCACACCCAGGTGTCCCGTCCACGTCGCACGTGACCGCGCACGCACCGCGGACGTACCCCGGGCGGACGGCTCCGCCCCGCGACAAGGGAGGCCCCCATGTCATCGCACTCCGCATCCCTCACCTGCTCCCGCCTGGGCTTCGCCTGGCCCGACGGCACCGCCCTGTTCAACGGACTCAACTGGGTGGCCGGGCCCGGCCGCACCGGCCTGATCGGCCTCAACGGGGCCGGGAAGTCCACTCTGTTGAAGCTGATCGCCGGCGAACTCACCCCCGCCTCGGGCACGGTGCGGATCACCGGGGAGGTCGGTCACCTGCCGCAGGACGCGTCGCTCGACACCTCGCTGCGGGTCGACCAGGCCCTGGGCATCGCCGCGGCGCGGGCCGCGCTGCACGCCATCGAGGCCGGCGACGCGAGCGAGGAGCACTTCACCGCCGTCGGCGACGACTGGGACGTCGAGGAGCGGGCCCGCGCCACCCTGGACGGCCTCGGCCTGGACCGGATCGGCCTGGACCGCACGGTCGGCGAGGTGTCCGGCGGCGAGTCGGTGCTGCTGCGGCTGGCCGCGCTGCTGCTGCGCCGCCCCGACGTGCTGCTGCTCGACGAGCCGACGAACAACCTCGACCTGCGGGCCCGGCGCGGCCTGTACGCGGCGGTCGAGTCCTGGCCGGGCCTGATGGTGGTGGTCAGCCACGACCGCGAACTGCTGGAGCGGGTCGACCAGATCGCCGATCTGCGCGGCGGCGAGGTCCTCTCCTACGGCGGGAACCTGTCGGCGTACGAGGCCGCGCTCGCCGTCGAACAGGAGGCGGCCGAGCGGACGGTGCGCGCCGCGGAGGCCGACGTGCGCCGCCAGAAGCGCGAACTGGCCGACGCCCAGGTCATGTTGTCCCGGCGGGTGCGGTACGGGCAGAAGATGTTCGACAACACCCGGGAGCCGCGCGCGGTGATGCGGCTGCGCAAGCGGCAGGCGCAGGTCTCCGCGGGCAAGCACCGGGCCGTGCAGACCGACCGGTTGGAGGGCGCGCGGGAGCGGCTCGACGAGGCGCTGCTCGCGGTGCGGGACGACGACGAGATCAGGATCGACCTGCCGCACACCGCGGTTCCGCCGGGCCGGACCGTCCTCACCCTGGACCGGCTGGAGTTGCGGCACGGCACCCGGGTGGAACTGGAGGTGCGCGGGCCGGAGCGGATCGCCCTGGTCGGGCCGAACGGGGCGGGCAAGACCACCTTGCTGCGCACCCTGGCCGGCCAACTCCGGCCCGCCGCGGGCGAGGCGCTGGTGCACGTGCCGGCGCGGTACCTGCCGCAGCGGCTCGACGTGCTGGACCCGGAGCGGTCGGTGGCGGCGAACGTGGCCGCGTTCGCGCCGTCGGCCACGGACAACGCGATCCGCGCCCGGCTGGCCCGGTTCCTCTTCCGCGGCTCGCGCGCCGACCGGCCGGCCGGTTCGCTCTCCGGCGGGGAGCGCTTCCGGGCCACCCTGGCCGCCCTCATGCTCGCCGAGCCCGCCCCGCAACTGCTCATGCTGGACGAGCCGACGAACAACCTCGACATGGCCTCGGTGCGGCAACTCGTCTCGGCCCTGGCGTCGTTCGAGGGCGCGCTCGTGGTGGCCAGCCACGACCTGCCCTTCCTGCGGGAGTTGGGCATCACCCGATGGCTGCGGATGGCCGACGGCGTGGTGACGGGGGTGGACCCGCAGGAGGTGTGAACCCTCCGTGTGACGCGGCGCTCCGGGCGGCCAGGTTTGGCGGGCCGCCCGGGGTGTCAGGGAATGGTCATGAGCGCTAGCGGATCAGCACAGTCGGGACCGGCGATCGCCCTGTCGGAGGAGGTCGCGGACGCCCTGGGCCGCGGGCTGCCCGTGGTGGCCCTGGAGTCCACGATCATCGCCCACGGCCTGCCCCGGCCGCGCAACCTCCAGGTGGCCGGCGAGCTGGAGGAGATCGTGCGGGCGGGCGGGGCGGTGCCCGCGACCGTGGCCGTCCTGGACGGGGTGGCCCGGGTCGGGCTCGACAAGGACCAGGTGGAGCGGGTCGCCCAGGACCCCGGGCTGCGCAAGCTGGGGTTCCGCGACCTCGCGCCCGCGCTGGCCGGCGGGGCGAGCGGCGCCACCACCGTGTCGGGCACGGCCTTCCTGGCCGCCCGCGCCGGGATCCGGGTCTTCGGCACGGGCGGGCTCGGCGGGGTGCACCGCGGCTGGACCGACGTGCAGGACGAGTCGGCCGACCTGGGGCTGCTGGCCAGGACCCGGATCACCGTGGTGTGCGCGGGGGTGAAGTCCATCCTGGACGTGCCGGCCACCCTCCAGCGGCTGGAGACCCTCGGGGTCGGCGTCCTCGGCTACGGCACCGACCGCTTCCCGGGCTTCTACCTCACCGACTCCGGCGAGCCGGTGGACTGGACGGTCCGCGGGCCGGGCGAGGTCGCCGCGGTGATGCGCGCGCAGGACGACCTCGGCGGCCCCGGTTCGGCGCTGATCGTGGCCAATCCCGTGCCGCGCGACCAGCAGCTCGACCCGGAGCTGCACGACCGGGTGCTGGCCGAGGCGCTGGCCGCCGCCGACCGGGAGGGCGTGACCGGCCAGGCCATCACGCCCTTCCTGCTCGGCTACCTCACCGAGCACACGGCGGGCGCGTCCCTGGAGGCGAACCTCGCGGCGGTGCGCGGCAACGTGGCGGTGTCGGCGGCGATCGCGTCGGCCTGGGGCCGCCTCGGGCCGCGGCCGGAATGAGCGCGGCCCGCGAAGGCGCGGCCGCCTCCACGGCGGACGGCACGGGCGCGCCCGGGCTGCTGGTCGTCGGGGAGGTGGTGACCGACGTGGTGGCCCGGCACGACGAGCCGCTCGCGCCGGCCACCGACACCGCCGCCCGGATCGCCCTGCGGCCGGGCGGGGCCGGCGCCAACGTCGCCTGCTGGGCGGCCCGGCAGGGCGCGCCGGCCCGGCTGCTCGCCCGGGTCGGCGCGGAGTCGGCCGACTGGCACCGCGACGCGCTGCTGGCCGCGGGCGTGCGGCCTGAGCTGCGGGTGGACGACCGGCACCCCACGGCCGTGGTCATCGCGCTGGTCGACGCGGCGGCCGAGCGCACCCTCGTCACGGACAGCGGCGCGGCCCTCCACCTGGGCCCGCAGGACTGGGACGAGGCGCTGCTGGACGGCGTGGGCCGGGTCCACTTCTCGGGATACCTCTACTTCTCCGCGCCGGGCCGCGAACTGGCCGCCCTCGTCACGGAGTCGGCCCGCGCCCGCGGCCTGCCGACGAGCGTGGACCCGGCCTCGGCCGGCTTCCTGCGCGGGCTGGGCGTGCCGCGCTTCCTCGACGCCGCCGCCGGCCCGGACCTGCTCCTGCCCAATGCCGACGAGGCCGCGCTGCTCGCCGGGCAGCCGCCCGGTGCCGACCCCGAGGACACGGCCGCGAAGCTCTCCGCGCTCGTCCCCGGCACCACCGTCGTCGTCACGCTCGGCTCCCGCGGGGCGCTGGCCGCCGCCGAGGGGCGGGTGATCACGCGCTCCCCCGGCGTGCCCACCCGAGCCCTGGACTCCACGGGTGCGGGCGACGCCTTCGCCGGCGCCCTGCTCGCGGCCCTCCTCGCGGGCACCGGCCTGTCCGCCGCGCTCGGCGCCGCGTGCGCCACGGCCGCGACGGCCACCACCCGGCTGGGCGCGCGCCCCGGCTGAGGCAGGGCTCAGACCGGGTCCCAGGCCACCGCTTCGTGCGACCGCGCCACCCGGCGCAGGACTTCGCCGTCGGTGGGCAGCGGTGTCCCGTCGATCTCGGCGACGGTGGCGATCCCCCGGGAGTTGCAGACGAACGCCCCGTCGAAGCCGGCGACGTCGGCGAGCCGCACCACGCGGGTGGACCAGGGGATGCCCGCCGCGTCGAACGCGTCCTCCAGCACCTGGAGGGCGATCCCGCGCAGGTGGGGCGTGGCGGGCCACACCAGTGCGTCCCCCTCCACGAAGCCGATGTTGGTGATCGCGCCCTCCGCGATCTCCCCGCCGGGCCCGGTCAGCAGCGCCTCCTGGCAGCCCTGCGCCTCCACCTGCCGCAGGAACCACCCCTGCCCGAACCCGCCGCCGTGCTTGAGGTGGGCGGCCGGCCGCAGGTAGGGCACGGACTTCACCCGGTACGGCCCGGGCGGCATGTCGGCGGGCGGCCGGACGGTGACCATGACGGCGACCGGCCCGCCCCGCTCCTCGACCGGCTGGTAGACGTGCACCCGTACCGACGCGTCCGCGGCTCCGGCGGTGTCCAGCGCGTGCCGCACGCACCCGCGCACCCGCTCCATCGACAGCGCGGTGCCGAACAGCTCCCGGCTCGCCGCGTCCAGCCGCTCCCCGTGGTACGCCAGCCCGCGCACGGCTCCCCCGCGCACCTGCATCGCCGTGAAGTGCCAGTACCCGGACAACGCGGGCAGCACCTCTTCCAGCGTGGCCGCGGCCCCGTCGACCTCCACCACCACAGCGCCACCCATCGCGCCCCCTCGACTCGATCCGTCCCCCGAGTCTGCCAGCCCCTCCCCCGGCACCCGCCTCTCCGAGGCCGCCGGGCCGACCTCCCAGAAAGCCAAAGGAACCCTTGACATCTTCCAATTCCCAAAGTAACCTTTGCGATATGCAGACCAGCGACCCCCGGGCGATCAAGGCCCTGGCCCATCCGCTGCGGCTCGACCTGTTGGAGCTGCTGACCGCGACCGGCCCCGCGACGGCCGCCCACTGCGGGCGCATGCTCGGCGTCCCGCAGGCCAACTGCTCGTTCCACCTGCGCCTGCTGGCGAAGTACGGCTTCGTGGAGGAGGCGGAGCCGGGACCGGACCGGCGCGAGCGCAGGTGGCGGGTGCCGGAGAAGCCGCCGGCCGTCAGGGTGCCGGCGGGCGGGGACCCCGTGGTCCGCCGGGAGTTCGCGCACCTCACGGTCGGCCGGGAGACCGCGGCGATCCGCGACTACCTCGACCGGGCGGACGACGAGAGCCCGGACTGGCGCTCCCGCGCGGGCATGGTGTCCGCGGTGGCCGTGCTGTCCGCCGAGGAGGCCGCCGCGCTCAAGGAGGGGTGGAAGGCCCTGATCCAGCCCTACCTCGAACGGACGGGAGCCGAGGGCGGGCGGCCCGCACCCGGACGGCGCCTGGTCCGGCTCTTCATGGCGGCGACGCCGACGGCGGACCTCGGCCCGCAGGACCGCGGGGAGGATTCCGATGACTGACGAGGGAGCATCAGCCGTGCGCGAGGAGAGGGACACCGTCGATTTCGTCACGCGAGCGCCCGTCGCGGGCTCGCTGGACGTCGCCTGGATCCACGGGGCGCGCTCCCGGCGGCTGGGCCGGACCCGCGATCCGCTGATCCAGGCACACCACTACGACGAACACACCGTGATTCTGCGGCAGAACATGTCCGTCAGCCACGAGGCGCCGTTCTTCTTCCTGCTGTTCGGCAACGACCGGGAGCGTCACCTTCGACCTGGGCGGAAGAGTGCTGGAGGTGCTGGGCTCCCCCGGCCATCACAAGGCGGCGATCACCGTCCACGACCCGTGGACCGGCATCCTGTTCACCGGCGACACCGTGGTGCCCGGCCGCCTCTTCGCCTTCGACTTCCCCGCCTACCTCGCCACGCTGGACCGGCTGGTGGCCTTCGCCGAGCGCGGGACGGTGACCCGTGTCCTCGGCTGTCACGTCGAGATGGCGAACCGCCCCGGCGTCGAGTACCCGCTCGGCGCCGTGCATCAACCCGACGAACGCGCGCCGGAGTTGCCGCCGGACGCGCTGAGGGCCGTCCGGGACGCGGCCGCAGCCGTCGCGGACCGGCGGGGAGTCCACCGGTTCGACGACTTCGTCCTCTACAACGAGCCCCGGCGGAAGGACGTGTTGCGGCTGATGGCCGCCGGCCTCGCGCACCGGGCCCGGGCCGTGCTGACGGGCCACTGATCCTGTTCGGCACACCGCCGCCGGTCGTCAGTCGGACAGCAGGAGTTCGACCACCGGGATGTCCACGTCGGGCCGGCGGACCGGCAGTTCGAGGGTGAGGGTGCCCGGGGACTGGGCCCCCGGGGAGGTGGCGAACGCCTCCTGGCCCGAGGTCGGTGCGGTGAACGGGACGGCCGAACCGTCGTGCAGGAAGCGGGCGAAGCGCACGCGGCCGGCGAGACCCGGGAGGTGGACGGCCTCGAAGGGCCAGGCGAAGAGGTGGAGGTAGAGGCGGTCGCCGCGCTGGGTGTAGCGGGCGTCGGGCGGGGGGACGAAGGGGCTCGGCCCGGCGCCGTGGATGGCACGACCGTGAAGTCCCATCCAGCGTCCGATGCCGGCCAGGGTCTCGACGGCCCTGGGATCGAACGCGCCGCGGGCGTCGGGGCCCACGTTGAGCAGCAGGTTGCCGTCCTTGGAGACGGTGTCCACCAGCATGCGCAGCAGCATCGGGACGGACTTGTACGCGGTGTTGTCGCGGTCGTAGCCCCAACTGCCGTTGAGCGTCTGGCATGCCTCCCACAGCACCGGCTCGCCGTCGCGCAGCATCGGCCCGGCCGGCTGGTACTGCTCGGGGGTGACGAAGTCGCCGGGGATGCCGAGCCGGTCGTTGACGAGGATGCCGGGCTGGAGATGGCGCACGGTCGCGAGCAGCCGCTCGCTGTCCCAGTCCGCAGGACCCTTGCCGCCCCATACGGTGCGGCCCTCGTGGAGGTGGTCCTCGTAGGAGAAGTCGAACCACATCTGGTCGATCGGCCCGTAGCCGGTGAGCAGTTCACGTACCTGCCCGTGCAGGTAGCGGCGGTAGACGGCGATGTCGCGGCCCCCGGCGGCCACCGCCTCGGCGTCGTCGCGTAGCGGGTGCAGGCCGTCGACCGGGAAGTGCGGGTGGTGCCAGTCGATCAGCGAGTGGTAGAGGCCGACGCCCAGTCCGCGCTCGCGGGCGGCACCGAGCAGCGGGGCCAGCAGGTCGCGGCCGGCGGGCGTGCGGGGGCGCGGTAGTCGGTCAGGGTGGTGTCCCACAGGCAGAAGCCCTCGTGGTGCTTGGTGGTGACCACGAGGTAGCGCGCCCCCGCGTCCTCGATCCGCCCGACCCATTCGTGCGGGTCGTAGCGGTCGGGGTCGAAGTGGTCGAAGTACGGCGCGTACTCCTCGTTCGTGATCCGCTCACGGTGCCGCAGCCACTCGTTCCTGGCCGGCACCGCGTACAGCCCCCAGTGCAGGAAGACGCCGAAGCGGCGCTCCTTGAACCGCGCGACGCTCTCCCGACGGTCCGCGCGACCTGCCGCCGCCTCGGCCGCGGGCGCTTCCACCGCGGCCGCCCTACCCACGCACGGCCCCTTCGGTGGCGCCGGCGATGAAGCCGCGGGCGAAGAACGCGAACACCAGGACCAGGGGCAGGACGGCCATCAGCACGCCGGCCATCACCATGCTGTAGTCGGTGCCGTGCCCGACGTTGAGCTGGGCGAGCGCCACCTGGAGGGTGACGTGGTCGGGGTTGACGAGCGCGATCAGCGGCCACACGTAGTCGTTCCAGGCCGACACGAAGGCGTAGATGCCGAGGAACGCCAGACCCGGCCGGATCATGGGAACGGCCACGTGCCAGTACTGCCGCAGGAAGCCGCAGCCGTCCATCCGCGCGGCGTCCAGGAGTTCGTCGGGCACGCCGCCGCTGATGTACTGCCGCAGCCAGAAGATGCCGAACGCGTTCGCCAGCGCGGGCGGCACCAGTGCCTTGAGCGAGCCCACCCAGCCCAGGTGCACCATGATGATGTACTGCGGCACGACGGCCAGTTGGACCGGCAGCATGAAGAAGGCGATCAGCAGCCCGAACAGCCAGCGGCGGCCGGGGAAGTCGAACTTGGCGAAGGTGAAGGCCGCGAGCGAGTCGATCAGCAGCACCAGTGCGGTGGTGACCACCGCCACGATCGCGGTGTTGAGCATCGACCCGAAGAAGTCGATGTTGTGCAGCACGTGCCGGACGTTCTCGCCGAGGTGGCTGCCGAGGGTCATCTTCGGCGGGTTGCGGTAGATGTCCTGCGTGGTGTTCGTGGCCATCACGATGGTCCAGTAGAACGGGAACACCGAGACCAGGACCGCCGAGATCAGCAGGGCGTGGGCGGTCCGTCCCCGGCGCCGCCGTCTGGGCGCGCGCACCGCCCGGCCGGAACGGCCCTTGCCGCCCGCCTCCGCGGTGGCCGCGGGCACCGTCCGCGCCGGCTCCGCTGTGTTCATGCCTTCCTCCCTCGTTGCACGATCCGCCAGTTGACGACCACCAGCAGCAGGATCAGCAGGAAGAACGCCCACACGATCGCGGCACCGTAGCCGAAGTCGTTGTCGCTGAACGCCTGCTGGTAGAAGTAGAGGAGGGTGGTCAGGCCGGCCTGGCCGGGGCCGCCGAGGTTCTGGTTGGCGGCGCTGGAGCCGAACATCACCTGCGGCTCGACGAAGCTCTGCAGGCCGTTGATGGTCGAGATGACCACGGTGAACAGGATGATCGGGCGCAGGATCGGGATCGTGATCCGGAAGAAGGTGCGCACCGGCCCGGCCCCGTCCATCAGGCCGGCCTCGTAGATCTCGCCGGGGATGGCCTGGAGCCCGGCGAGGTAGATGATCATGTTGTAGCCGGTCCACTGCCACGTCATCAGCAGCGCGATGACCGCCTTGATCGTCCACGGGTTGCTCATCCACGGCACGGCCGGCAGGTGCATCAGGTGCAGGATCGCGTTCACCAGGCCGTAGTTGTTGCTGAACACGGCGGTGAAGAAGATCGCCACGGCCACCGTCGAGGTGACGTTCGGCAGGAACAGCGCGATCCGGTAGAACGCCTTGAAGCGCCGCACCGAGTGCAGCAGCGTGGCCAGCACCAGCGCCCCGAAGAGCGTCGGCACCGTGGAGAACACCCAGATGACCAGGGTGTTGCGGATGGACAGCCAGAAGACCGGGTCCTTGTAGAGGAACCGGAACTGCTGGAGGCCGACGAAGTGCATCGGCCCGATGCCGTCCCACCGCTGGAAGGACAGGAACAGCGAGTAGCACACCGGGAAGAGCAGGAACACGCCGAACAGCAGGTAGAACGGCGAGATCGCGAGGTACTGCCGCCAGTAGGACAGCACCGGGCGGCGCGGCTCCACACCCCCGGGCGCGGTGCGGCGGGGCCGGAGGAAGGGACGCCCCCGCCCGCCGCGGGCGGAGGGCGCCGCGGCGGGGTCGGGGTCGGCGAGGGGGAGGGACACCACTCAGCTCACGCCCTGCCGCTGGGCGATCTGCTTGGCCTGGCTGACCGCGTCCTTCCACGCGTCGTCCGGGTTCTTGCCCTTGGCCTCGATGTTCGTCAGCTCGGTGTAGTAGGGCGCGGCCACGGCGGCGTCGGCGGGCGCCTCGTACGCGACCGGGATGCCCTTGGCGGCCGGGCCGAAGACGTCGATGATCTTCTGCCCGCCGAAGAAGGGGTCGGCGCCGGTCAGCGCGGGCAGCTCGTAGGCGGCAGGCGCGGACGGGAAGAGCGCCGCGTCGGTGAAGCCGCGGGCCTCGTTGGCCGCGTTGAGCAGCCAGCTGACGACCTTGAACGCCTGCTCGGGGTTGCGGCACTGCCGGGGCAGCGCGAGGAAGGAGCCGCCGTTGTTGGACGGGCCGCCGGGCATGGGCGCCACCCGCCACAGCCCCTTGGTGCCGGGGGCGGCCTGCTCGATGTCCAGCGCGTGCCAGGCCGCGCCGATCTCGGTGCCCAGCGCGCCGCTGCCGATGGCGGCGTTCCAGCTGTTGTCGTTGATCTTCGCGTTGACGCCCAGCTGGCCGGGGCGGATGGCCAGCTTCCAGGCCTCGTGGATGTGGTCCTGGTCGCCGATGAAGTGGTTGTCCTCGTCGATGAAGCGCTTGGTGCCCTGGCCGACGGCCACGTTGAAGACCGCGCCGCCGTTGTTGACCAGGTACGTCTTCGGGGAGGCCTTGCGCAGCTCCGGGCCGAGGGCGAACCAGTCGTCCCAGGTCTTGACCTGCGCCGCGACCTCGGTGGGGTCGGTGGGCAGCCCGGCCTTCTCGAACAGGTCCTGGCGGTAGTACATCGCGGTCGGGCCGATGTCGATCGGGAAGCCGATCTGCTTGCCGTCCTTGCTCTGCCCGAGCTTCCACTTCCACTCGAGGTACTGCGGGGCCAGGCTCTTCGCGCCCAGGGTGTTGAGGTCGATGAAGCGGTCGGCGTTGGGCAGGAAGGAGGCGATGTCCTCGCCCTTGATGCCGGTGATGTCGGGGACGGACCGGCCGCCGGTCATGGTGGTGAGCAGCTTCTGCTTGAAGTCGCCGCCTATCTGGGCGGAGGTGACCTCGACCTCGGTGAAGTGCGTCTTGGCGTCCGCGACGACCTTGTCGCTGAGGCCGCCGCCCCAGTACCACAGGGTGAGGTCCTTGCCGTGCTTCGTGCCGCCGCCCGCGGTGCCGCCGCAGGCCGCCAAGCCACCCGAGGCGGCAACGGTCAGCACCGCTGCCTGGAGGAAACCTCTTCTGGACAGATCCACGGTGACTCCTACTGTTCGTTGTGATTCGTGCCGGTGAGCCCGGTGTCGGCGGACCCGGCCGCTTCTCCGTCCGGTGCTCGGAGTGCGGCCGGCCGGTCGTCCCCGGCCGGTACCGCGTGCGCGGGCAGCTCCCGCGCCAGGAAGCCGTACTCCCGCCGCAGGTCGGCGGCGCCCGGATCGGCGGCGACGCCCTGCCACCACCGGGCGAGGTCGGGCCACCCGGGGGCCGCGGCGGCGCCGCCGATCCGCCGTACCGAGAGCGCGGCGACGAGGTTGGCGAACCGCAGCCGTTCGGCCAGCGGCCAGCCCGCCAGCGTGCCCGCGACCAGGCCCGCGCCGAAGACGTCGCCGGCCCCGGTGCTGTCCAGGGCGGCCACGGGCAGGCCCGCCACCTCGGCGTGCTCGCCGGTGGTGGCGTCCACGGCGATCGCGCCGTCCGCACCCCTGGTCACCACGGCCAGCGGCACCAGGTCGGCCAGCGCGGACAGCGCCGCGTGCGGGCTGCCGGTGCGGGTGTAGGCCATGGCTTCTTCCGCGTTGGGCAGGAACGCGTGGCACAGGGCCAGTTGCTCCAGCACGTCGGTGCTCCACCGCTCCTCGGGGTCCCAGCCGACGTCGGCGAAGACCCGGGTGCCGGCGGCGTGCGCCGCCTTCAGCCAGGACAGCCGCTCGGCGCCGATGTGGACGACGGCCGCGCGGCTCGGCGGGGGTTCGCCGATCAGTTCGTCCGCGCCGAGCGGCGGCTCCTGCCCGTGGGTGACCAGCGCGCGGTCGCCGTCGTAGGCGAGCGAGACGGTCACCGGCGTGGGCCAGCCGGCCAGCCGGCGCGAGCGGCTGAGGTCGATGCCCTCGCCGTCGGCCAGCCGCCGCCAGCACTCGTTGCCGAGCAGGTCGTCGCCGAAGACGGCGGCCAGCGCGGTGCGCAGGCCGAGCCGGCTGAGCGCGACCGCGAAGTTGGCGATCCCCCCGGGCGAGGTGCCCATGCCGCCCGTCCACACCTCGGCGCCCGGGGTCGGGGGCGTGGGCAGGCCGGTGAACCCGAGGTCGAAGAACATCAGCCCGGACAGGAGGACGTCGACCGCCTCCTGCGGTGCCGTGTCCGGCTGTTCGACCCGCGACATGCGGCGTTTCCTCTCCCTGGGGGCACGCGAGGTGCCACGATCGGCGGTGAAGTACGCATGAGCTTGCACCTCATGACGAACTTTGACAAGAGTCAATCATCAAAGTGCGTGACTTTGATTGAGTTTGCAAGATAGGATCCCCGCCATGCTCCCCGACCGACGACATGAGTTGATCCTTCGCGCGTTGCGCTCGGACGGCCCGTCCACCGTGACCGCGCTGGCCGACCTGCTGGGCACCAGCCAGGCGACGATCCGCCGCGACCTGCTCCAACTGGAGGAGGAGGGCCTGCTCAAGCGGGTCTACGGCGGCGCGGTCCCGGTCAACGGCGAGGACGACCCGTTCACCGACGTGGCGACGGTCCGGGTGGCGGCCAAGGACGCACTGGCCCAGTGGTGCGCGGGACTGGTCAAGGACGGCGAGACCGTCCTGCTCGACATAGGGACCACCGCGCACCGGGTCGCCAGGCAGCTGCACGGCCGCACCCTCACCGTGATCACCAGCAACCTCGCGGTCTACGAGGAGCTGCTGGACGACAAGGACATCCAACTCGTCCTGCTCGGCGGGGTGGTCCGCCGCAGCTACCGCTCCCTGGTCGGCTTCCTGACCGAGGACAACCTGCGGCAGGTCCGCGCCGACCGGCTGTTCCTGGGCACCAGCGGGGTCCGCCCCGACGGCCAGGTCCTGGACACCACGGCGGTCGAGGTGCCGGTCAAGCGGGCCATGATCGCCGCGAGCGACCAGGTCGTGCTCCTCGCGGACGCGGGCAAGTTCCCCGGCACCGGCATGGCGCGGGTGTGCGGGCCCGAAGATCTCGACGTGCTGGTGACGAACGCACCGGCCGACGCGGCGACCCGCACCTCGCTCCGCGAGGCGGGCGTGGAGGTGGTCGAAGTATGAGGCTGACGATCCTTGGCGGCGGCGGGTTCCGCGTGCCGCTGGTCTACCGGGCGCTGCTCGGCGACCGGGCCGACGACCGGATCACCAAGGTGACCCTGTACGACCTGGACCCCGCGCGGCTGGAGACGATCCGCGCCGTCCTGCGCGACCAGGCCGACGGCATTGCCGACGCGCCCGAGGTCGAGGTCACCACCGACCTCGACGACGCGGTCCGCGGCACCGACTTCGTCTTCTCCGCGGTGCGGGTGGGCGGGCTGGCCGGCCGCGCGATCGACGAGCGGGTCGCGCTGGCCGAGGGCGTGCTCGGCCAGGAGACGGTCGGCGCCGGCGGCATCTCGTACGGGCTGCGCACCATCCCGGAGGCGATGCGGATCGCCGAGCGGATCGCCGCCCTCGCGCCGGACGCGTGGGTCATCAACTTCACCAACCCGGCCGGCATGGTGACCGAGGCGATGGCCCGGCACCTCGGCGACCGGGTCATCGGCATCTGCGACTCCCCCACCGGCCTCGGCCGCCGGGTGGCCGCGGCCCTCGGCGTCGACCCGGAGCGGGCCGCCTTCGACTACGTGGGCCTGAACCACCTGGGCTGGCTGCGGGCGGTCCGGGTCGACGGGCGCGACCAGCTGCCCCGGCTGTTCGCCGACGAGCCGGCGCTCACCTCGTTCGAGGAGGGCAAGCTCTTCGGCGCCGAACTGCTGCGGTCGCTGGACGCCGTCCCCAACGAGTACCTGCATTACTACTACTACAACCGCGAGGCGACCTCCGCGGCCAAGGCCGCCGACCAGACCCGCGGCGCCTTCCTGCTCACCCAGCAGCAGCGGTTCTACGAGCGGGCCCGCTCCGGGCCGGACAGCGCGCTCGCCACCTGGAGCGCCACCCTGCTGGAGCGCGAGGTGACCTACATGGCCGAGAACCGCGAGGCGGCCGGCGCCGGCGAGCGCGACTCCTGCGACCTCGGCTCGGGCGGATACGAGCAGATGGCGCTGGCGCTGATGCGGGCCATCGCCCACGACGAGCGGGCCACCTTGATCCTCAACGTGCGCAACCGCACCACCCTCGGCGCGCTCGACGCGGACGCGGTGATCGAGGTGCCCTGCCAGGTGGACGCCAACGGCGCCCGCCCGGTGGCCTGCGACCCGCTGCCCGACCACGCGGTGGGGCTGGTCACCACGCTGAAGGCGGTGGAGCGGTCGGTGATCCGCGCCGCCACCACCGGCGACCGCTCCTCCGCCGTGCGCGCGCTGACCCTCCACCCGTTGATCGACTCGGCCGCGGTCGCCCGCCGGCTGCTCGACGCCTACCAGTCCCACCTGCCCGAACTCGGCTACCTGCGGCGCTGAGCCTGTGGTCGGTCTTCCTGCTCACTCCCTCCGCGGACGGCCTCGTACCTCGGCCGGCCGCTTCGGGAGCTCGGGCGTCAGACCTCCGCCCCCACCCGCCGCCCGTCCCGGAGGACCCCATGCACGACGATCGTTCGCTGGTCGAGGCCCGGCTGGAGCGGGTGCTCGACCAGCGCGTCCGGCCCGCGGTGTACGCCGCGTCGGTACCGCTCGAGCTCACCGTCTGGCACGTGCCCGACGAGCCGGTGCCGGTGGCCGAGGCCCTGGCAGCGACGTACGAACCCTTCGCCGTCGGCGACCGCTGGGGCCGGCCGTGGTCCACCAGCTGGATCCGCGCGGTCGGCACCGTGCCCGCCGAGTGGGCCGGGCGCCGGGTGGAGGCCGTCTTCGACCTCGGCTTCGTCGGCGACTGGCCCGGCAACCAGGCCGAGGCGCTGGTGCACGACGCGGCCGGCCGGCCCGTCAAGGGCATCGAGCCGCAGAACCAGTACGTCCCGGTCGCCAACCCGTCGGACGGCGGCGAGCGGGTGGAGCTGCTGCTGGAGGCGGCCGCCAACCCCGACATCCTGGCGGGCGGCTTCCGGCCCACCCCGCTCGGCGACAAGGCCACCGCCCCGGCCGACCCGCTGTACACGATGGCCCGCGCCGACCTGGCCGTGCTCGACGAGGAGGTCTGGCACCTCGGCCTGGACCTGGAGGTCGCGTCCGGGCTGATGAAGGAGCTGGCCGTCGGCGAGCCGCGCCGCCACGAGCTGCTGCGCGCCCTGGAGTCGGCGCTGGACGTGCTGGACATCGAGGACGTCTCCGGGACGGCCGCCGCCGCGCGCGCCGAGCTGACCGACGTGCTGTCCCGGCCCGCGCACGCCAGCGCGCACACCCTGTCGGCCGTCGGGCACGCCCACATCGACAGCGCCTGGCTGTGGCCGCTGCGCGAGACCGAGCGCAAGACCGCGCGGACCTTCGCCAACGTCACGGCGCTGGCCCGCGACTACCCCGAGTTCGTCTTCGCCTGCTCCCAGGCCCAGCAGTACGCGTGGGTCAAGGCCCGCTACCCGGAGATCTACCAGCGGATGAAGGACGCCGCGAAGGCCGGGCAGTGGGTGCCGGTCGGCGGGATGTGGGTGGAGGCCGACGGCAACCTGCCCGGCGGCGAGGCGCTGGCCCGGCAGCTGGTGACGGGCAAGCGGTTCTTCGCCGAGGAGTTCGGGGTGGAGTGCGAGGGGGTCTGGCTGCCGGACTCCTTCGGCTACACCGCCGCGTACCCGCAGCTGGCGCGGCTGGCCGGCATGCGCTGGTTCCTCACCCAGAAGCTGTCGTGGAACCAGACCAACAAGTACCCGCACCACACCTTCTGGTGGGAGGGCATCGACGGCACCCAGGTCTTCACGCACTTCCCGCCGGTCGACACGTACAACGCCACGCTGTCCGGCGAAGAGGTGGCGCACGCGGTGCGCAACTACCAGGAGAAGGGCCGCGGCACCCGCTCGCTGGCCCCGTTCGGCCACGGCGACGGCGGCGGCGGTCCCACCCGCGAGATGATGGAGCGGGCCCGCCGGCTGCGGAACCTGGAGGGCTCGGCGAAGGTCGTGGTGGAGAGCCCGGATGCCTTCTTCCGCGCGGCCCGCGAGGAGTACCCCGACGCCCCGGTGTGGTCCGGCGAGCTCTACCTGGAGCTGCACCGCGCCACCTACACCTCGCAGGCCCGGACCAAGGCCGGCAACCGGCGCAGCGAGTCGCTGCTGCGCGAGGCGGAGCTGTGGTCGGCCGCGGCGGCCGTGCAGGCCGGGCTGGAGTACCCGTACGAGCGGCTGGAAGGGCTGTGGCGGACGGTGCTGCTGCACCAGTTCCACGACATCCTGCCGGGCAGTTCGATCGCCTGGGTGCACCGCGAGGCCGAGCAGACCTATGCCCGGGTGCGGGCGGAGCTGGAGGAAATCATCAACAAGGCGACAGCGGCGACCGCCGCGCTGGCCGGCCCGGCGCCCCGCGCGCCCTGGGTGTTCAACACCGGCCCGCGCGACCGCGCCGAGGTGGTGGCGCTGCCGGCCGGTGACGAAGTGGCGACCGAGGCGGCGGGCGGCGGGCAGCGGCTGTCCGACGGCACGACCGCCGTCTTCGCCGAGGTGCCGGCCTCCGGCGCGGCCCTGCCCGGCGGCCCGGCCCCCGCGCCGGTCACCGTCACCGGGACGACGCTGGACAACGGGCTGGTGCGGGTGGTCGTCGACGAGCAGGGCCTGCTCGCCTCGGTCCGCGACCTGGTGGCCGGCCGCGAGGTGCTGGCCCCGGGCGAGCGCGGCAACCTGCTGCGGCTGCACACCGACTTCCCGAACTACTGGGACGCCTGGGACATCGACCGCCACTACAAGCGGCAGTACACCGACCTGACGGACGTCGACGCGATCACCGTCACCGAGGCCGGGCCGCTGCTGGCCGAGGTGCGGGTGGAGCGGTCCTTCTCCCGCTCCCGGATCGTGCAGACCATCCGGCTGCGGGCGGGCAGCGCGCGGGTGGACTTCGCCACCGAGATCGACTGGCACGAGAGCGAGAAGATCCTCAAGGCGGCCTTCCCGCTGGACGTGCACGCCGACCACAGCGCCGCCGAGATCCAGTTCGGGCACGTCAAGCGCCCCACCCACACGAACACCAGCTGGGACGCGGCCCGGTTCGAGGTCTACTGCCACCGCTGGACGCACGTGGGCGAGCCCGGCTACGGCGTCGCGGTGCTCAACGACTCCACCTACGGCTACGACGCGACGCGCACCGCCCGCGAGGACGGCGGCACCACGACGACCGTCCGGCTCAGCCTGGTGCGCGCCCCGCGGGTGCCCGACCCGCGGGCCGACCAGGGCGCCCACCGGATGACGTACGCGCTGCTGCCCGGCGCGGGTGTCGCCGACGCCGTGGCCGAGGGGTACGCGCTGAACCTCCCGCTGCGGGTGGCACCCGGCGGGCCCGGCCCCGCGCCGGAGCCGCTGGTGACGCTGGAGGGCACCCGGGCGGCGATCGAGGCCGTCAAGCTGGCCGACGACCGGTCCGGCGACGTGGTGGTCCG
Source organism: uncultured Actinomycetota bacterium (assembly GCA_963756705.1). Classification (GTDB taxonomy): domain Bacteria; phylum Actinomycetota; class Actinomycetes; order Streptomycetales; family Streptomycetaceae; genus Actinacidiphila. Next base: position 96,448 of record CAVWOS010000018.1, read on the forward strand.
ACTGTACGAGACGCTGGGCGGCCGGGCCGCCACCCGGCTGCGGGCCGCCTTCCCGGTGGCCCGGGCCGAGGTCACCGACCTGCTCGAACGGCCGCTGGAGCAGGAACCGCTCACGGTGGGTCCGGACGGGAGCGTGGCCCTGGAGCTGCGGCCCTTCCAGATCCTGACGCTGCGGCTGCGGCGCGGCTGAGCCCCGCCGTCCCCGCGCGCGCCGCCGGTCCGGGCCCGTTCCCGGACCGGCGGCGCGACCACCCGACCCGCCCTCCGCCCTCGGTGGATGACCGCGCGCCGAGCGGACGGACTGTCCTCGACGGCCGTCCGTTCACGTGGTGTCGTGGCCGGCCGGAGGCCGCCGCGTCGGGAGGGAGGATTCCATGTCGTCCACCGGACCGGGACGGTCCGCGCGCCCGTGGCTGCGGCTGCTCGGCACGTTCGTCGGCGTCCGCCTGGTGATGGGCGGGTTCTACCCGGCCGAGGGCAAGGGGGCGTGGACGGCCCGGCCGCACCCGCTCCCGTTCCTGATCGGCCCCGTGATCGGCGCCTGCTTCGTCCGTTCCCGCCGCACACGCTGACGCCCCGTACGGACGTCAGCGAGGTGCCGGCCCGCGCGGGTCAGTCCGCCGGCGGCGCGTCGAACTCCGGGATGAGGCCGCCGATCAGCTCGATGCTGCGCATCACCTTGTCGTGGGCCAGGCCGCCGACCTGCTGGAAGCACATCAGCCGGTCGATGCCGAGGTCGGCGTACACGCGCAGCTTGCGGCGGCAGGTCTCGGGGCTGCCGACGATCAGCGACTCCTGGGCCATGAGCGCGTCGAAGACCTCGTCGTCGGGCACCGCCTCGCCGGACAGGATGCGGCCGATGACCAGCTGGGCGCGGTTCGGGCCGGCGCCGGCCGCCTCCTCGGCGCGCAGGAAGTCCCCGGTGAACCCGCCGCCCGCGGGGTCGGCGAGCAGCCGCTGCTGGCGGCGGATGTTCTCGGTGAAGGCGTCGGCGGCCTCGAAGAAGGTCAGCGCCTTGGCGGTGTACCAGGCCGCGGCCGCCGCGGCGCCGTTGCGCACGGCCTCCTCGTCGGTGTCGGCGCAGTGCACGAAGGTGAAGAAGGCGACCTGGTCGTTGGTGAACGCCCCCACCGGCCGCCGGCAGGCCGCGGCCGCCGCGCGGTAGAGCCCGACCAGCCGGCCCACCCGTTCGATCGGCTCCCACAAGGTGGTGCCCAGCACACCGACCCCGCGCCGTCCGGCGTCCTCGAACGACGCCGGGCTGGCCGCCGCCTGCCACAGCGGCGGATGCGGCCGCTGGAGGGGCTTGGGCAGGATCGGCACGTCGTCCACCGTGAAGTGCTCACCCGTGTGGGTGAAGCGCTCCTCGGTCCACATCCGCGGGATCATCGTGAACGCCTCGGCGGTCTGCTCCCGCGCGGTGGCCGGCTCGATCCCGAACAGCCGCCACTCCGGCGCGGTGGAGCGGGTGAGCCCCAACTCGACACGGCCGCCGCTGAGGTGATCGAGCGTCGCGGCCCGCTCGGCGATCCGGATCGGGTGGTTCATGGCGCCGGGCGCGAGCACCGCCGCGTGGCCCAGCCGTAAGCGCTCGGTGCGCTGGGAGAGCGCGGCGAGCATCAGCTCGGGCGCCGAGGAGAGGCTGAACTCCTCGGCTCCGTGGTGCTCGACCTGCCACCAGCAGCCGTATCCCAACCGGTCGGCGAGGACGGCCTGCTCGACGGCCTCCGTGAAGCGCTCGTGCTCATGCCCCGCCCGCCACGGTCTCGGGTCCTGGATCTCGTTGAACATGTCGATCTTCATCGGCGTGCCGCCCCCTCGCGATCGCGCTGCTGCTCGGAACAGCAGGCTACGGCCCGGCGGGGACGGGCGGCGGGCGATCGCGCGGGCCCGGCCCGGGAGGATTCGAGTGACGAGTACATGGCAAAAAGTTTCATCAAAAGTCTGTTCCCCGATGACGGGACGGCATTAAGTTTCAGGGACCAGCTGACACTCCCTCACCCCACCCCACTGGGAGCCCACATGCAGAACCCCGACCGTTCCTCCATGCCGCGCCGGCGGTTCCTCGCCTCGGCCGCCGCCGCGGCGGGCGTCGGCGCGGGTGCCGTGATCCTCGGCGCCCCGTCGGCCGAGGCGGCCGTCCCCGAGCCGAACATCTTCAGCTGCACCGACTGGAGCGCCCGGCCGCCCTCCTCCCCGGTCACCCTCGCCGGGAACAACCCGAACAAGATCATCGTGCACCACACCGCGTTCCCGAACACCGACGACACCGGCCGGACCGCCTCGTTCGCCATCGCGCACGAGATCCAGGACCTGCACATGGACACCAACGGCTGGATCGACACCGGCAACCACTTCACCATCAGCCGGTCCGGCATCATCATGGAAGGCCGCCACCGCAGCTTCGAGCGCCTGCTGGCCGGCAACAACATGGTGGTCGGTGCCCACACCGTCAACCAGAACACGCAGAGCATCGGCATCGAGAACAACGGCACCTACATCACCGCCACGCCGCCGTCGCTGCTCTGGGCCAGCCTGGTCAGCCTCTGCTCGTACATCTGCTACCAGTACGGCATCAAGCCCACCCAGATCTACGGGCACCGGGACTTCAACGACACCGAGTGCCCGGGCGACAAGTTCTACTCGATGCTCCCGAAGCTGCGCACGGACACCGCCGCCCGCATGTGACGCTCCCCCGACGGCGTACCCGGCGGCCCTTCCCCCGTACGGCGGAAGGGCCGCCGCGGCGCTGTCCCGCGCCGCCGCGGCCCCACCGGGTACGTCCGCGCGTGACCTACTTGACGGCGCCGGCCGTGAGCCCGGAGACGATCCGGCGCTGGAAGAGCAGCACGATGACGACCAGCGGCACGGTGACGATCGCCCCCGCCGCCATGACCGCGGTGTACGGCTCCTGGTGCGGCTGCGCCCCAGTGAAGTTGGCGATGGCCACGGTCACCGGCGCCACCGCCGCCTTGCCGTTGGACAGCAGGCTGGAGAGCAGGTACTCGTTCCAGGCCGAGATGAACACCAGGATCGCGGTGGTGAACAGGCCCGGCGCGGCCAGCGGCAGGATCACCATCCGGAACGCCTGGGTCGGGGTGCATCCGTCGACGCGGGCGGCCTGCTCCAGCTCCCACGGCATCTCGGCGAAGAAGCTGGTGAGGATCCACACCGTCAGCGGCAGCGCGAAGGACACGTCGGGCAGGATCAGCGCCTGGTACGAGCCCAGCCAGTGGATCTTGGTGAAGAGCTGGAACAGCGGGGTCACCAGGGCCACGCCGGGGAACATCGAGGCGCCCAGCACCAGCCCGAGCACCAGGAACTTGCCGCGGAAGCGCAATCGTGCCAGCGCGTAGGCGGCGAAGACACCGACGAGCATCGCGATCGCGGTGGTGGCCAGGCCGATCACCAGGCTGTTGACCAGCGCCCGGCCGAAGTGGTTGCCGCGGCCGGTGCTGAACGCGGTCCGGAAGTTGTCCAGGGTGACGTGGGTGGGCCACGGCGTGGTGTCGAAGGTGTAGCCGACGTCCCGGAAGGCGGTGACGACCATCCAGTAGAAGGGCAGCAGGCACCAGGCGACGATGGCGGCGATGCCGATGTAGAGGCCGATCCGGCCCTTGGTGGAGCGGCGCCGGTAGGGCGTGGTCGCGGCGGTGCCGGGAGCGGTAGCTGTCGTCATGTCACTTCACCGCTCGCTGCTGGTTGCGGACGAGGTTGGCCCCGAACAGCTTCACCAGCGCCATGGCCACCAGGAAGATGAACAGGAACGTGATGGTCGACAGCGCCGACGCGGCCCCGTAGCCCTGCTGGAGCTGGTCGATGACCAGGATCGACAGCGTGGTCGTGGCGTGTCCGGTGCCGCCGCCGCCGTGGGTGAGGATGGCCGGCAGGTCGTAGATGCGCAGCACGTCCAGCACCCGGAACAGCACGGCGACCACCAGCGCGGGCCGCACCAGCGGCAGCGTGACGGAGGTGAAGCGCCGCCACGGGCTGGCGCCGTCGACCTCGGCGGCCTCGTACAGCTCGGCGGGGATGATCTGGAGGCCGGCCAGCAGCAGCAGCGCGACGAACGGGGTGGTCTTCCACACGTCGCCGACGATCACCGCGACCCGGGAGGACCAGGTGCCGTCGGTCCACAGGATGTGGGTGCCCAGCACCCGGTTGACCACGCCGTCGTAGGCGAACATGAAGAACCACAGCTTGGCGGTGACCGCGGTGGGGATCGCCCAGGGCACCAGCACGCTGGCCCGCAGCAGCGCCCGGCCCCGGAACTCCTTGTTCATCACCATGGCCATCAGCATGCCGAGGACCACCTCGATGACCACGGTGACCACCGTGAACAGCAGCGTGACCGAGACCGCGTCCCAGAACTCGCTGCCCAGCGTGCCCGGCGGGCAGGTCTGGGTGCCGCACTTCTGGAACAGCCAGTGGCTGTAGTTCGAGAACCCTGCGCTCCCGTCGCCCCCGTTGAAGAAGCCGCCCTGCAGGGACGGGTCCTTGTGGAACGACTTCACCACCGCGGCGATCACCGGGTAGCCGATGACCAGCGCGAGCAGCACCAGCATCGGGGTGATCAGGACCGCCGCGAGGCGGCCCTCGTCGGCGGTGGCCCGGCGCTTGCGTGGCGGGCGGCCCCGGCCGGCGGAGGACGGGCCGGCCCCGGCCCGCGGCGACGAGGAACCCGGGCTGCGGCCGGCGGCAGGCTCGCCGGAAGGTTCAGGCGGTGCGGGCCGCGCACTGGTGGAGTCGGCCATGTCCGCCTCCTCTCTGGTGCTCTCGCCGCGCCGGACTGCGAGGCGGTGCTGGTAGTGGGGATGGTGCCGTGCGGTCCTACGGGCCCGGGCGCCGTGGCCCGGGCCCGGTGGCGGCCCACGGGCGGGCCGCCACCGGGCGGGGCCGGAGCGGCACGGGCCGCCCCGACCCCGGGCGGGTCAGCTGCCGTTGGTCGCGGCAGTGATCGCCGCCTGCATGTCCTTCAGCGCCTGGCTGACGGACTTGTCGCCCTTGATCGCCGCGTACGAGTTCTCCTCGATCGCCTCGGTGACGCCGGGGTAGAACGGCGTGACCGGGCGGCTCTTGGCGCTCGCCAGGGACTCACCGAGGGTCTTGAGGTAGCCCAGGTTCGGGTTCGCCAGCAGCGCGGGGTCGGTGTAGAGGCTCTTCAGCACCGGGGCGTTGGACTCGTTGATCAGCAGCCGGCGCTGGATCTTGTCGCTCTCGTAGAACTTCAGGAAGTCCAGCGCGGTCGCCTTGTGCTTGGAGTAGACGCTCATGCCCAGGCTGTGGCCGCCCAGGGTGCTGGCCCCGATGCCGTTCGGGCCGGGCTCGGGGGCCACCCCGAACTTGCCCTTGACCACCGAACTGCCGTCCTTGCTGGCCAGGTTGTACACGTACGACCAGTTGCGCAGGAACATCAGCTTGCCGGACTCGAAGGCCTGCCGGCCCTGCTCCTCCTGGTAGGTGATGGCCTCCTTGGGGATGTCGCCGTTCTTGTAGGCGTCGGCCAGGAAGCTCAGGCCCTTGGCGGCCTCGGGGGTGTTGACGTCCGCGGTCTTGCCGTCTGCCTTGACGATGTGGCCGCCGGCCGCGTTGATCGCCTCGGAGGCGTTGACGGTCAAGCCCTCGTACTTGGCGAACTGGCCCGCGTAGCAGCCCATGTTGTGGGCCTTGGCGATCTTGCAGTCGGCGATCAGCTCGTCCCACGTCTTGGGCGGGGTGGGCACCAGGTCCTTGCGGTAGTAGAGCATGCCGCCGTCGGAGGCCATCGGGGCGGCGTACAGCTTGCCCTGGTAGCTGGCCGCGTCCACGGCCACCTTGAGCAGCGGGGCGGTGTCGATGCCGAGCTTGCCCTCCAGCGGCTGGAGCCAGCCGTGGGCGGCGAACTCCGAGGTCCACACCACGTCGACGCTCACCACGTCGTAGCCGGAGTCCTGGGCCTTGAAGTGCTGGACGTCGTCGTCGTGCTGCTGGTCGGCGTTGTCGCTCTGCTCCTTGAGCGTCGCCTTCTGGTCGGGGTGAAGCTTGTTCCACTCCGCCACGATGCCTTTGACGTCGCCCGTGTTGTCCTTGCCCTGCACGAACGTGATGGGCCCGCGGCCGCTCTGGTTCTTGTCGGCGACGCTTCCGCCGCCGGAGGAACTGCAGCCGGCCATGGCCAGGACCAGGAGGGTCGCTCCGGCCACCGGCAGCACCAGTCTTGAGTGGGTGTTCACCTGTTCTGACCTCTCATCGGAGAACTTGGTGGATCCTGCGTTGATGTGGGGGGTGTGAGGGTTTTTATGTGGGGAGCTCGCGTGTGGGGGGAGTCGTGCCGTTCGGCGGACGGGTTCAGCGCGTCGCGGGGTCCCGCAGCCACGCGGTGCTGCCGCCCGGCAGCCGGCCCTCGTGGGATGGGCTGCTGCTGAGCAGCAACTCGCCCCAGGACGAGGGCAGTTCAAAGGCCGCCTCGGTGCCCTCCCCGAAGTTCACCACGCAGGTGGCCGCGCCCCGCCGGAAGGCCAGCACGTCGTCCCGGCCGGGTACCTCCAGCCAGGTCAGCGTGCGGTCGTCGGCGGAGAACAGGTCTCGCCGCACGTGCAGCGCGGCGCGGTGCAGGGCCAGGGTGGAGGCGGCGTCGTTCAGTTGCTCGGAGGCGGCGTACTTCGCGAACCACTCCGGCTGCGGCAGCCACGGCACCGCGCGGCTGGACTCCGGCGAGAAGCCGAACGTCCCCGGCTCGGTGGTCCAGGGCAGCGGCACCCGGCAGCCGTCGCGGCCCGGGTCCAGCCGGCCCGAGCGCACCCAGGTCGGGTCCTGACGGGCGTCGTCGGGCAGGTGGAGGACCTCGGGCAGGCCCAACTCCTCGCCCTGGTACAGGAAGTGCGCGCCCGGCAGGGCCAGCAGCAGCATGATCGCCGCCCGGGAGCGGCGCTCGCCCAGGTCGGTGTCCACCTCGCCGCGCGGCCGGTTGCGGATGCTGTGCAGGGACACGCCCTCGGGGTACGGCTGCGGGGTGACGATGCCGTAGCGGGTCACGGCCCGGTGCACGTCGTGGTTGGCCAGGGTCCAGGTGATGGCCGCCCCGGTGGACCCGATCTCGTCGAAGGCGCGGTCGATGGAGGCGCGGAAGAGCGCCGCGTCCCACGGCTGCGTCAGCAGGTCGAAGAAGAACGCCTGCGGCAGCTCGTCCGGGCGCAGGTAGCGGGCCAGGGCGGGGACGGTGGGCACCCACACCTCGCCGACGAAGGTCAGGTCGCGCTCGGGACCGTAGGAGTCGGCGATCCGGCGCCAGCGGCGGAAGACCTCGTGCACCTCGGGCTGGTCCCAGGCGTGCACGTTGTACCCGTCGCCGTCGAAGTCCGGCAGGCCGTCCTTCTTGAACATGCCGTGCGCGACGTCGATCCGGAAGCCGTCCACCCCGCGGTCGAACCAGAACCGCAGCACGTCGTCGAACAGGTCGGCGACATCGGGGTTGCGCCAGTTGAAGTCGGGCTGCTTCGAGTCGAACAGGTGCAGGTACCACTGGCCGGGGGAGCCGTCGGGCGCCTGGGAGCGGCTCCACGCGCTGCCGCCGAACGCGGAGTGCCAGTTGTTGGGCGGGAGTTCGCCGTGCTCGCCGCGGCCGTCGCGGAAGACGAACCGTTCGCGCACCGGCGCGCCCGGCTCGGCCGCGAGCGCCTCCTGGAACCACGGGTGCTCGCTGGAGCAGTGGTTGGGCACCAGGTCCATGAGGACCTTCAGGCCGCGGGCGTGGGCCTCCTCGGTGAGCGCGTCGAAGGCGGCGAGGTCGCCGTAGTCCGGCTCGATGTCGGTGTAGTCGGCCACGTCGTAGCCGTGGTCGGCCTGCGGGGAGGGGTAGCAGGGGTTGAGCCAGAAGCCGTCGACGCCGAGGTCCACCAGGTGGTCCAGGCGCGCGCGCAGGCCGGCGAGATCGCCGATGCCGTCGCCGTCGCCGTCCGCGAAGCTGCGGACGTACACCTGGTAGATCACGGCGCTGCGCCACCACTCGGCGGCTGTCCGGTCCGTCTGCTGTGACATGTGGTTCCTTGCGCGAGGGGTACTTCTGGGTCGGGTGCGGTGGGGGGAAAGCAGTTGGGTGCTGTGGGGGGCCGGAGAGCAGGCTGTGACAGCGCTGCCAAAGGCAGAAGATGCGGGACGACCTGGAAAAACCCGCCGATTCAACGACATACGGGTCCCCTGGCATGGCCGCAACATTGCACGCTGACAGCGTTTGCAAGTTAGAGCCCGCTCTGAAGGGTGTCAACGGATCGCGCAGCGATCGCTTGCCGCCACTCAGGGCACAGGCGTGCCGCAAAACGGCCGATTTTCCGCTTGCCCCAGCTCAGCGGCCGAGATGACAACGCTGCCCCGATCACGGATCGGCTGTGCTAACTTCCCGGTCATGCCTCCTGCGCGGCGCCATCCCACCATGGCCGATGTGGCCGAGCGGGCCGGCGTTTCCGTCTCGACGGTCTCGCGCACGCTGCGCGGGCTGCCCACGGTGGCCCCCGACGCCCGGCGCCGGGTCGAACAGGCCGTCGCCGAGCTGTCGTTCGTGGCCTCGAAGCAGGCGGCCGGCCTGGTGACCGGCAAGACCGGCGCGGTCGCCGTGCTCGCCCCGCACATCAACTCGTGGTTCGCCGGCTCGGTGCTCTCCGGGGTGGGCGAGGTGCTGCGCCGCACCGGGCGGGACATGATCGTCTACAGCGTCTCCGACATGGCCGAACGCACCGCCTTCTTCGGCCGGTTGCCCGCCCGCCGCAACGCCGACGCGCTGCTCGTGCTGTCCTTCGACCTGACCGACGGGGAGTACGCCGGGCTGGACGGCCTGGGCATGCCGGTGGTGTACGTCAGCCAGCACGCGCCCGGCCGCACCAGCGTCTACGTCGACGACGTGGCCGGCGCCCGCGGCGGCACCCGCCACCTGCTCAACCTCGGCCACCGGCGGATCGCCTTCGCGCACTCCGTGGACCGCAGCGGCTTCACGTACAGCTCGCGCGAGCGCGTGACCGGCTACCGGCAGGCGCTGGAGGAGGCCCGGGTCCCGCTCGACGACGAACTGGTCGTCGCCACCCGCGGCGGGCGCGCCGACACCCGGCGGGCGGTGGGCCGGCTGCTCGGCCTGCGGCAGCCCCCCACCGCGGTGTTCGCCGAGGCGGACCACATCGCCCTGGAGGTGCTGCGCATCCTGCGCGACAGCCGGATCCGGGTGCCCGAGCAGATCTCGGTGCTCGGCTTCGACGACCAGGACATCGCGGAGTGGCTGGACCTGTCCACGGTGGCCCAGCCGGCCAAGGACATCGGCCGGACCGCCGGGGAGTTGGCCTCCGCGCTCATCGACGGGCTCGACACGGGCGAGGGGCCGCACATCGTGCTGCCCACGCACCTGATCCCGCGCGGGAGTACGGCGCCGGCGCCCGGCGGCGGTGACGCCGCCGGTCCCTGAGCGGGGGCGCCCGTGGTCCGCCGCCCGTCCGCCGGTGCGACGGCCCCGGTCGTGCGCAGGTGAACGCCGGTGGCGCCCGCCCAAACCCCTCGTTCGGGTGGCCCGTCGCGCGCATGTGCCCGTGGAGGAGGCGGCCCGCGCCGTCCTATCGTCGCCTGGAGTCCACCGGGTTCGCGGCGGCCGGCCGCGGTCCGTCCGGTTCGGCCTCGGAGGGGGCCGTTGATGGCCAGCGCGTTTCAGGAGCGCAAGCTCCAGGGGATGTTCGCCGCGTTCGACGCGGACGGCGACGGTTATCTGCGCCAGGAGGACTTCAGCGCGCTGGTCCGCCGCTGGAGCCGCCTGCCGCGCGTGGGCCCCGGCACCGAACTGCGCGACCGGGTCGAGACCATCCTGATGAACTGGTGGGCGGCGCTGCTCGACGTCGGCGACGCCAACGGCGACGGGTCCGTCGACCTCGGTGAGGTGCTCGCGCTCGTCGACCGGCTGCCCGCCATGACCGCCGACGTCGTCGCCACCGCCGACACGATCTTCGACGCGGTGGACGCCGACGGCGACGGCCGCATCTCGCCGGACGAGCACCTCGCGCTCGTCGAGACGTGGAACGGCTGCTCCGTGGACATGACGGGCGTCTTCGACCTCCTCGACGCCAACGGCGACGGCCACCTCAGCCGCGAGGAATTCGCCCTGCTGTGGAGCCAGTTCTGGATGAGCGACAACCCCTCCGAGCCCGGCAACTGGCTCTGCGGCCACTTCGCCGCCTAGCGGGGCCGCCCCTTTTCGGCCCGGCGGCACGGGGGTTCACCGCGCCGGGCGCAGTCCCGCCAGCGTGACGGCGACCAGGCGGCCGACCGCGGCCTCGGAGGGCAGACCGCCTGCCGCGGACAGGGCGTGCAGGCAGTAGCGGGCGAGTTCGTCCGGAACGGCGTCGTCCCGCAGCGCGCCCGCCTCCTCGGCTTCCGCCAGCAGGTCCCGGAACAGGCCGACGAGTTCTCGCTGTGCGTGGGCGACGTGTGCGGGACGGTGGAGGAGCGCCACGAGGTCGTCGGGCCCGTGCCGTCCGCGGCGGTGCGCGATGAGCGCGTACGCGGCGAGGACGGCCTCCAGCCGCTCGCCGGCATCTCCCGGCCCGTCCCGCAGCTCGGCCAACTCCCGCAGATGCGCGGTCACATGGCGGTCGTGGTAGGCGACCAGGATCGCCTCGACGTCCGGGAAGTACTTGTACAGCGTGGCCCGTCCGATGCCGGCCCGCTCCGCGACCTGGGACATCGTCACCGACAACGGGCCGCACTCGGCCACCAGCTCCCACGTGGTGTCGAGGATCGCCTCGCGCACTGCGTGGCGGTGGGTCTCGATGGTCTCGTTCCAGAGCTTGGGCACCCGGTCAGGATACGTGACGCCATGAGTGCGACACTCTGACGGTAGAGAGACATACTGTCTCGATAAAGTACGGCCCCGGGCCCGGGAGGTGCGCCTCCCGCCTCCCCTCGGGGCCGTCCGACCGACCGGAGGAACGTCCCATGCTCCACTCCGAGGCCCGTGTCGCCACCGAGCGCGCGGCCCGCTATCTCGCCCAACTCGGCCGCCACGCCGACCGGATGGGCCGCTCCGCCCTCGCCGGCCGCCTCACCCGTGCGCACGGCGGCGGCACTCCCCCCGCGGTGCGGCACGCCGAGGCGTCCGGCTCCCGGGGGACCATCGACCTCGGCTGGGGCCGGTGCCTCCTGGAAGCCACCGAGGACACGCTGGTGCTGCGTGCCGAGGCGGAGGACGAGGAGCAGCTGCGCCGCGTCCAGGACGGCGTCGCCGCGCGCCTGGAGACGATCGGGCGGCGCGACCGCCTGACGGTGGTCTGGCACCGCGTCGACGCGCCGCCGTCCTCCTCCCCGCCACGGGCGTCCGACGCCCCGGCCGCCCCGAAGCACCGTCTCCCGGGCGGCGCCCTCCCCCTCGTCGTACTCGGCGTCCTCGTCGTCGCCGCCCACGTCTGGCCGGCCGGCACCGCGTGGACCGACTGGAGCCTGAACGCCCTCCTCGCGGTCCTCCTCCTGAAGCTCGCCCTCCTCGGCGGCCACGGCCTCCTCCGCCGCTCGACCCGCCACCGCACCGACCCCGGCGCCGACAGCCGCGGCTGACCTCGTCGGCGGCCCGCCGAATCCCATAGCCCGGCACACGCCCCGCCCTCCCGCGGGACCGGCGGTCCGGCAGCCCGGGCCCTTGCGGACCGCCACGGCCACCGGCGGCAGGCGGCACCGAACTCGCCGCGGCCCCGCGCCCGGAAACCGGACGACCCCCGCCGGGGTTGGGTGGGGCGGGCGTGGGGGAAACGGCATGCGGGTGGGGGGTTGCGCTCTAGGCTCAACGCCCATGAGCGACAACAGTGTTGCGGTGGCCGAACCGTCGCGCGTCGCGCCGGCGCCGGCCAAGGAGCGGATGCCCTTCGCGATGGTCATGGCGACCGGCGCGGCTGCCGCGCTGGCCGGCGTGTGCGGGCTGCGCCCGCTGGCCGATCCGCTGGTGTGGCTGGCCGTCGCCGAGGCGGTGGGCATCCCGCTCCTCGCGGTGATCGGCGGACGTACCCGCGTCGTCGGCAAGTTCGGGCTGTTCACCGTGCCGATCGGCCTCGCGGTGATCGGGACGGGCCTCGCCGGGTGGGCGGGCGCGGCCGCGCGGGACGCGGCGTTCGCCGCCGTGGTGCCGGCCTGGCTGCTGACGGTGGCGGTCGCCGTCAGGATCGTCCTCGGGTGGCGCGGGGAGCGGCCGTGCCTGGCCGCCGTGTCGGGCGTCTGGTTCCTCGCGCCGGCCTGCCTGCTGGCCGACGCGGGGGCGACGGCGGCGCTCCTGCCCCGCCTCCCGGACTCGCTGTCCTCGGCGGCGCACGCGGCGGCCTGGGCCGGCTGCGGCCTCGGCACCGTCGGCTACCCGCTGCTCGTCCTCGCCGCCGCGCTCCGGGTGCGGCGGACCGGGCTCGGCTCGCCCCGGGCACCGTGGTGGATCTCAGCCGGCTGCGGCGGGCTGGCCGCGGCGACCCTGGGCCGCATGACCGCCGTCTCCCCCGCGCACACCCACGCCCTGGGCCGTGCCTCGCTGACCGCCTGGTGCCTGGGGAGCGTCCTGCTGCTCCCGGTCCTCGCCGGATCCGTGCGCCATCTGCTGGCGCTGCGACGCCCCTGGGGCGCGGTGGTCTGGCCGCCCACCTTCTCCACCGGCGTCTACGCCCTCGGCGCCCGCCAGGCGGGCCGGCTCACCCACTTGCCCGCCGTCACGACCGTGGGCACGGTCGCCGCCGCCGCGACCCTTGCCCTGTGGGCCGCCACCACTCTCCTGCGGGCGGCGGACCTGCCGGCCTTCAGCGGCGGCGGCGCCCGTTCACGCGGGGTCGGCGGCGCCCCGGGCGGGGCCGAGCAGTGAGGTGACGAGGCTCTCCGCGATCGACCGCAGCTCGTCGGGGGTGTGACCCGCGCGTTCCATGACGGCGATGCCGCGGGTGGTGGTGACGACCAGGCGGGCCGCCGCCCGGGGGGCGAGGGCCGGCGCCGCGCCGCCGCCGGTCCGCGCCGGCGGAGCCGGGCACCGAGGGGCGGCCGAGGCGACGTCGGCCGCGACCGTCGCACCGGAAGGTCCCGGGCCGCTCGAACCGCTCTCGTGGGGTACTTCGAGGCGGGCGGGCCACCGGATGGGGGGAAATCCGGATCGGATCCGCGCCGCCCGGCCCGCGGGGGCGGTGAACTGCGGTTTCCCCGTGAGAAATTCAGCCCCGCGCGGGGGCGGCACGCGCGCGGCATCGGGAAACAGAAAAACCCCTCCGAAGAGGGGTTGTGCACTGTGTCCGAGGGGGGACTTGAACCCCCACGCCCGATAAAGGGCACTAGCACCTCAAGCTAGCGCGTCTGCCATTCCGCCACCCGGACCGGGTTCGCCGACCCCGACCCGGGGGTCGTGGCGACAGGCTCAACGATACCAAGGTTTCGGAGTGCTTCTCACCCGCGTTTGCCCCGGGGTCACGCAGAGTCGCCGGGCCGTGGGCGGGCGGCGATGTCCCGGTGGTGGCGGACCACCTCGTCGATGATGAAGTTGAGGAACTTCTCCGCGAAGGAGGGGTCGAGCCGGGCGTCGGCGGCCAGCCGGCGCAGCCGGGCGATCTGGTCGGCCTCACGGGCGGGGTCGGCGGGCGGCAGGTCGTGCGCGGCCTTGAGCTCGCCGACCTCCTGCGTGCACTTGAACCGCTCGGCGAGCAGGTGGACGAGGGCGGCGTCGAGGTTGTCGATGCTCCCGCGCAGGGCCCGCAGTTTCTCCAGGGCCTGCTCGTTGCCCACCAAGGTGTGCTCGGCCGCCGGTGAGGGCTGGTCTGTCATCTCGGTTCGGTCCCCTGGCTCTCCGTGGTACTCCCCTGCTCTGCCGGCCTCAGCCTATGGCACGCTGCTGTGGTGGCGCCGACCTGAAGGATCACGGCGCCGGCCCGCGCGAAGGCGGCGGGCGGACGATCGGGGCTGGTGGGAAATGGGACGGGTCACCGAGCGCCGCCGGGTCCTGCGGATCAGGGACGGCGCGACCGGTCACCGGGCGGACACGCTCGTGGCCGAGGAGCCGATGGAGATACGGCTGAACGGCCGCCCGCTGGCGGTCACCATGCGCACGCCCGGCGACGACTTCGCGCTCGCCCTCGGCTTCCTGGTGAGCGAGGGCGTGCTCGCCTCCGCCGAGGAGGTCGCCGGCGTCGTCTACTGCGCGGGCGCCACGTCCGACGGCGGCAACACGTACAACGTGGTGGACGTGACCCTCGCCGCCGGCGTGCCCGTCCCCGACGTCGGTCTGGAACGGAACGTGTACACCACGTCGTCGTGCGGCCTGTGCGGCAAGGCCAGCCTGGACGCGGTGCGGACCGCGACCCGGATGCCGCCGCCCGCCCCGGACCGGCCCGCCCTCACCCCCGGCCTGCTGGCCGCGCTGCCGGACCGGCTGCGGTCGGCCCAGGCCGTCTTCGAGCGGACCGGCGGGCTGCACGCGGCGGCGCTGTTCAGCGGCGCGGGGGAACTGCTGGACGTGCGCGAGGACGTCGGGCGGCACAACGCGGTCGACAAGCTGGTGGGGCGGGCGCTGCGGGAGGGCCGGCTGCCGCTGCACGACCTGATCCTGATGGTGTCGGGGCGGGCCTCGTTCGAGCTGGCGCAGAAGGCGGTGATGGCGGGCATCCCCGTGCTCGCGGCCGTCTCGGCGCCCTCCTCCCTCGCCGTGGACCTGGCCGCCGAGGCCGGCCTGACCCTGGTCGGCTTCCTGCGCGGCAGCTCGATGAACGTGTACGCGGGCGAGGAGCGCTTCTCCCCCGCGGTCGTCGGCTGACGGTCCTGCCCGCAGTCCGCCGAGGGCCTCGCGCGGCGGCGCCCGTGGAAGGGGGCCGCACGGTGTCCGGCGTGGAGCGAGTGTGGCGACTGGGGGCGGATTTGGTGGAGATCCCACCGGCCGGCCGGGCGGCCGTGCCGAGGGTGGTGCCACCGGTGGCCGTGATACGCCTGGTAACCGGCCCTCACCTGCGCTGATGGCAGGATGCAGCGGGTTGCACCCACCCCTCCCGTTCCGGGTGAGGATCAGGTAGCTTACGGGCCCGCACAGGCCCCCCTAGGAGAACACCCGTTGCGTCAGTTCACGGTCCCCCTTCTGGCGACGAAGCCACAGGCGGGCGGTCTGGCGGATGCCGTGTACGGCAACGCCGAGGACGGCCCGACCCGCGTGGTGCTCGGTCGCGCGGACGGACAGGGCGGCTGGCACGACGTGACGGCGGCCGAGTTCCGCGACGAAGTGCTCGGCGTCGCCAAGGGGCTGCTCGCCGAGGGCATCCGGTTCGGCGACCGGGTCGCGATCATGTCCCGCACCCGGTACGAGTGGACGGTCCTCGACTTCGCCCTGTGGTCGATCGGCGCCCAGCCGGTGCCGGTGTACCCGACGTCCTCCTCGGAGCAGGTCAGCTGGATGCTCTACGACTCCGGCGCGGTCGCCGCGATCGTGGAGCACGAGGACCACGCGATGACGGTCGGCGCGGCCGTCGACGCCCTCCCCCGGCTGAGCCGACTGTGGCAGCTGGACTCCGACTGCGTCGGCGAACTGATCGCGGCCGGGCGGCACTTGAGTGACGAGGTGGTGGAACGCCACCGGCTGGCGGTCACCCCGGACGCCGTGGCCACCGTCATCTACACCTCGGGCACCACCGGCCGCCCCAAGGGCTGCGTGCTCACCCACGGCAACTTCATGGCCGAGACGGACAACGTGGTGGCCCGCTGGGAGCCGGTGTTCTCCAGCAAGCCGAGCGAGAAGCCGTCCACCCTGCTGTTCCTGCCGCTGGCGCACGTCTTCGGCCGGATGGTCGAGGTGGCCTGCGTCCGGCACCGGATCAGGCTCGGGCACCAGCCGAGCATGACGGCCGCGGACCTCATCCCCGACCTCGCCGCCTTCCGCCCGACCTTCGTCCTCGCCGTCCCGTACGTCTTCGAGAAGGTCTTCCAGGCCGCCCGCCGCCGCGCGGAGGCCGAGGGCAAGCTCGGCCCGTTCGACAAGGCGGTGGAGGTGGCGGTCCGGCACGCCGAGGCGATGGAGGCCAAGGCGTTCGGCACCGGGCCCGGGCCGAGCGCGGCGCTGCGCATGCAGCACCAGCTCTTCGACAAGCTCGTCTACAGCAAGGTGCGCGCGGCCCTCGGCGGCAAGGTGCGGCACGGGATCTCCGGCGGCTCGGCGATGGAGCGCGAACTCGGCCTGTTCTTCTGCGGCGCGGGCGTGACGATCTACGAGGGCTACGGCCTGACCGAGACCACCGCGGCGGCCACCGCGAACCCGCCGGAGCAGACACGTTTCGGCACCGTCGGCCAGCCGGTGCCCGGCACCACCTTGATGATCGCCGACGACGGCGAGATCTGGGTCAACGGCGGCCAGGTCTTCCGCGGCTACCTCAACAACGACCAGGCCACCGGCGAGGTCCTGCGCGGCGGCTGGCTCGCCACCGGCGACCTCGGCTCGCTCGACGAGGACGGCTATCTCACCATCACCGGGCGGAAGAAGGAGATCCTCGTCACCAGCGGCGGCAAGAGCGTGGCGCCGGCCGCCCTGGAGGAACGGGTCCGCTCCCACCCGCTGGTCGCCCAGTGCGTCGCGGTCGGCAACAACCGCCCCTACGTCGCCGCCCTGGTCACCCTCGACGCCGAGGCCGTCGCCCACTGGCTGAAGATGCAGGGCAAGCCCGCCCTGGACCCCCGCGAGATGGTGCGCGACGCCGAACTCGAGCTGGAGGTCCGCCGCGCCGTGGTCGCCGCCAACACCTCCGTCTCGCAGGCGGAGTCCATCCGCACCTTCCGCATCCTGCCCGCCCCCTTCTCCGAGGAGCGCGGCACCCTCACCCCCTCCCTCAAACTCAAGCGCCGCGCCATCGAGACCACGTACGCCCGCGAGATCGAGGCCCTCTACCACGCCTGATCAGTCCCCGCACGCCTCCCATACCGCACCCTCCTCAGCGGCACCCGGCGTGAACGCGTACTCGGGCCCGGGCGTCCACTGCCCCCCGTCCTGCCGCACGGCCCGCACCGCGAGCGTGTGTCCGTCGCCTTCGCGCGCCACGAACAGTTCGTTGTAACCTCCCCGTTCGCCCGCATCCCGGCCAGCGAGCGCGGGCGCTCCGACGATCCGCATCGTCCACGGGCGGCCGGTGTCGAGCAGCCGTTCAGCGGCGGCGAACGCGAGGTGGGTGCGGCCGTGCAGGACGAGGCAGGTCGCCGCGGCTGCCAGACACCGCTTGGCGTGTCCGGCGTTGACCACACCCGCGGGCGGGGCAGCCTCCACCGAAGGCACCGGGGAAAGTGGGTGGTGGAGCGCGGCTACGGTCACATAGCCGGGCTGCGGGGCGAGCCTGTCCAGCACGCCCCGCGCGACCACCCCGGGGTCGAGCCGCTCCAAGTCACGGACCAGGCAGGCGATCGTGTCGTCGTCCCGCGCCCGTCCTGCTGCGAGGTACTGCTCGTACTGCTCCAGGACGGCGCGCAGGCGTTCGCGGTCTGGGTCCTGCGCTGCCTCGCCGCCGGACTCGGCACTGCCGAGGAGCGCGAAGCGCAACCCCGCGGCCGGGTAGTCGACGTAGAGTCGGCGCGCTGCGGGGTCGGCGAGGTGTAGTCCCGGGTGCGGGTAATCCGCGAAGGTCTCCGCGAACCAACGGTGCCGGGCCTGCGACGACGGATCCATGGCCAGGTCCCAGGACACGTCGTGGTTGCCGCCGACCAGCAAGACGCGGGGATCCTGCCCGCGCAGGTCCGGGTGCGGGGCCAGCAGCGTGGCGAGTTCGGCCAGCCACGCGCGCGCCTTCGCGCCGTGCTCCTTCCGTGGCCTGTCCACGACGTCGCCGGTGACGACCACCAGGTGGGGGGCACGACGCACTGCCGCCAACTGACGTATGTGGTCCAGGTAGCCGTCCATCGGGGTGCCCGATCCGGCAACGGCTGCGTTGCGACCGGTCCGAGCGGTGTCCCTGGCATCCGCGTCGTCCCGCTGGTACCTGCCGTGGTGCAGGTCGGAGATGTGGTGGACGCGCAGCACCTCGGGCAGGTGCCGGGCGAGGACGGGATCCTGCTCGAGCAGCGGCCCGGCGCTCAGCGCATCCGGCGGGGACTGGAGCCCGGCGGCCCGCCACCGGGTGCCGCGCAGGACCGCGCGGTGGCCGGGTCCCAAGCCGTTGTGGAACCACCCCCGGATGTACTCGTGAGTGTCGTCGGCCACTTCGGCCGCCGTGCGAAGCAGCGCCCCGGGATCGGCGCGGTGCTCCGGGTAGGACTCGGCGGTCTGAAGAGCGAGTTCGAGCAGAAAAGGGGTGGCCAGCCACGCGGGTTCGGTGCGGCGCAGCAACTCCACGAATTCGGGCGCCCACTCCGGAGCTCGGGCCGCCATCCGAGCGCACTCCTGGCCGTTGAGGACCGGTGGGCGCACCACGTCCTTGGGCGCGTCAGCGCCCAAGTGGGGTAAGAGCAGGTCGTGTTCAGCCGGAGTCGTGAAGACCGCACAGGTGGCACCGGTGTCCCGGACCCGGGCCAGCCCGGTGGCGAGAGTTTCCGGTTCGACGCCGCCGCAGCCGAGCGCCGGCTCATCGACGAGCAGGAGAGCGCCCGGGCCGAGGTGCGGCGCGGCGCCGCCGCCTGTCAGGCAGCCGAGGCGTTTCGTGCGCACGTCGGAGGCCACCCGTAGGTCCACTGCGGTGGTGGTGATGGCCGGCCGTGCGGTGCCGATGGCGTGCCGCAACCAGGTCTTGCCGGATCTGCGGGGCATCACGATCAGCCACGCGGGGCAGTTCGATGCCTGGCCGTCGACCAGCGGACGAGCCCAGCCCGGGACGGGGACCCCGGCGCCGAACCTGATGTCGAGGGCGGGCTGGTAGGCCCGGCTGGGCCGGTAGAGGGTCATGGCGGTGGCTCTCCATCACGCAGCGAGTTCTCGTGCCTGGCAATCCAGGCGAGGAAGGGCGGGTCGTCCAGCCAGCGGTCACCCGGGCCGAGCAGACCGACGTCCCGAAGGTCCTGGCGTTGTGCGCGGGCTGCGTCCCGGGGCAGTTCGCCGGGGACCGCGAGCAGTCCGGCCCGGCCGGCCGCGCCGATTTCGTCCCATCGGGACTGAAAGTGGTGGTCCCACTCGTCGAGCAGGCGCTGCTCGATCAGCGCGCGCAGCGCCTCGGGGCGGTTGAGCGGGCCGAGGTCGCCGCCGCGTTCCGCGCGCACCACCGCGTCCCCGACCACTTGGAGGTAGAACGGCCATGTACCGACGGCCGCCACGATCCGTGCCGCCGTGGTGCCCCGGCCCAGGTTCACCCCGAGGTTGGCGGCGGTGCCGGTGAGGAAGTCCAGGGCGGAGTCGCGGTCCAGCGGGCCGAGGGTCCGGGCGTTGACGTCGTTGCCGAAGCTGGACCCGGGCAGGGTGAGCGCCCGCCGCACCACGGTCCGCCAGTCCTGCTCGGTGCCGGTGTAGACGATCCAGGCACCGGCCTGCCCGAGATCTCGCAGCCAGGACACGGCGGCCGGCCCATACGTCGACAGTCGTCCCACCTCGTCGAGGAGGAACATCAGCCGCTCCTGTCCGGACCCGGCGGCCGCCTTGTCCAGGAGTGCCTCCGCGGGGCTGCCAGTGTCGCGCACGGAGCGGTCCAGGAGCACGGCAAGCGCGTCCGGGCTGTCCACCGCGGAGCTGAGCAACGGCACGACGAGCTCGTGCACGGAACGGAAGCCGTCGGCAACCAGCCTCCGGGACAGTTCCCCCAGCACCCAGGTCTTACCGGCCCGGCGCTGCCCGAGCAGTGCCGCGCAGGCCCCCGTGGCGTGCCGGTCCCGCAGCCACGCGATCACGTCCTCGCGTCCCACTGGTCGGCCGCGGCCCGGCCCCACATGGAACTGGTCGGAGAAGCGGGGGATGTCCTCGATCCGGAACGGCCGGCGGGCGGCCGGCACGGCGGCGTCCCGCGCCCGCAGCCGCGCGCCGAGCGCGTCCAGCGCCTCGGTCTGGCCGTTGCTGTGCAGCAGACCGTCGATCAGGGCGACCTGGACCTCGACGTCGCTGTCGGCGAAGAACGCCCTGCCGGGGACCCGCCGGGACGGCATCATCCGGAGGTCCAGCCCAGCGGCCCGGTAGTCCGCCGCGTTGTCCAGCCCCAGCACCAGTCGGCGCTCGACGAGCGAAACCAACGGTCGCTCCAGCAGGGCGCGTTCGCCGGTGAGCACGATGCGCAGGCCGATCTGGTGACCGTCGCGGATCAACGCCCGCAACTGGGCGGTGAACGCGGCGCCCTCGTCCAACGAGGCGAAGGACTCCCAGTTGTCGAGCAGCACCACCAGATAGGGCATCCGCTGCGCCGAGGGCACGGCCCGCCGCTGCGCCACGATGTCCTCGAACCCGCCGGTGGCCAGCAACTCCTTGCGGGAGTAGACGGCGGCAATGAGCCGTCCCAGCAGACGCGCGATCCGATCGGGGCGGCTCCATGCGACCACGGCGCCGCAGTGCGGCAGCCCGCTCAGCGCGTACAGGGCCCCGGCGTCGCAATCGATGCCGAACAGGTGGACGTCGGCGCTGCTGTGCCGCCGTGCGAGGGCGGCGGCCAAGGTGCGCAGAAACTGGGACCGGCCGCTGCCGCGCGCTCCGGCCACCGACAGTGATCCGGTGTGGGTCAGGTCGAATACCGCGGGGCGCAGGGCCAGTTCATCCGGGGTGTCCTGCAGCCCGTACGCCACCGGTGCCAGGTCGTGCCCGGACTCCTCGGGTTCAGCGATCTCCGAGAGCGTGACGGCCTCGGCCAGTGGCGGCGGCAGCAGCCCGGGCGGTGGATCGGTGCCGAGGGCCTCGGCGGCCTCCCGCACAGCTGTCACCAGGAGGTCGAGGTCCGTGCGGCCGCGGTCGGTGTCGAGGTCCATCGGCCGAGGAGCCGGAGTCAGCCGGCCGTGGCCGTCGTACTCCCTGATGCCGATGTGTGGCGGCCCTGCGGTCGTGGCGGGCGGCCGGAGATCGGTCCGGGCCGTCTGCATCTCCACCAACGGGCCACGGCCGACGCGGACATGGGCCCTGCCCGAGGCCGAGCGCGGGATGTGGGCCGCGTCCGGGGCGCGCACTGCCTCGACGCTGTCCTCCTCGGTACACGTGCGCAGAGCGATCCTCAGGTTCGTCCGTGCCAGCAGGTCACTCGTGGTCACCCGGCCCGCACTGCCGACCCCCAGGACGAAGTGGACCCCCATGGGGCGCCCCACTCGGGCGATGTCCGCCATCGCCGTGGTGAGATCAGGGAACCGTCGCTCCAGGGAGAGGAATTCGTCGATGACGAACACCAGTCGGGGCAACGGCGGCAGTTCGGGCCGCCGGGCCCGCAGAGAGGCGTACTCGGCGATGTCCCGCAGACCGTTCTCGACGAGTTGCCGTTCGCGGCGCCGCACAATGGCGCCGAGTCGGGTGAGCAGGCGAGCCGCGTCGTGACGGTCGAGTTCAGAGAGCACCCCGGTGACGTGCGGAAGATCTCCGAGCACGCGCCAGGAACTGCCCCCCAGGTCGTCGATGAGCACGAAGGCCAGTTCGTCCGGCGGGCTGGCCACCGCGAGCGAAGCGACCCAGGAGCGCAAGAATTCGCTCTGCCCCGCGCCGGGCGCGCCGACGACAAGGGCGTGAGGACCGTCCTGCACCAGATCCAGGAGAAACGGTCCGTCCTCGCACAGGCCCACGAGGACGCGGGTGGTCCTCCCGGCGACCTGCCAGAGAGCCACGATCCGCTCAGGCGTGGGCGGCTCGAGGCCGAGGAGTTCGGGGAGCCGAATCTGGCGCATGGCCTCTTCCCTCCGTGCGGCGACCGCGTCGCGCAAGGGGGCGAGGGCTCGGCCGATCCGGTCGCAGACCTCGGCGGGCACGAGGTCGGGAAGCACTGACACGAGGCGGTCCCCGGCGTTCAAGCACGCCGGTCCGGTGTCAGCCAGGCTGATCGTGGTCGCGCACGCGGCGGGGAGGTGGCGTGCGTCGAAGTCGAGGCAGATCGGGTGAATTCCGGCCGCGGGGCCCTCCTCCAGGAGCCGCGCGACCCCGGGTAAGGAGCGCAGGCTCGCGCCATCCATGATCAGCACGACGGCTTCGTCCCGGACACGGTCGCTTCCCGCTTCCGCGCTTCGCCGTTCGTCCAGCCGGGTCAGCAGGGCGCGGACCAGGCGGACCTGGTTTTCGTCATCGGGGACCGCCCGCGGCAACCCCAGGTCGTCCAGTCGCGTACGGGACCGCGGCAGCCACTCCAGCCATCGCCAGTCGCAGACATGCTTGTGGTCCGTCAGCACCTGGACGGTGACGTCCTGCGGGGCGTGCAGGGAGACGATCTGGGCGGCGAGCCAGGCGGCGGCCCTGTGAAGCAACGGTGCCGGTCCGGCGACGCCCACGACGCCGACCGCCGGGAGGGACACGGTGGCCGCCCCCGTGGTGTCGTCGACCGGGGCAGGAGCGGGCGCGCCGTCGGTGACGGCCTCCTGGACGGCATCCGGATGCCAGAACGGACGCTCGGTGATGTCCAAGCCGCAGCGCAGGGTGAGGAAGTCGGGGTCGGAGGGGCGCCTTTCCCACAGTCGAGGGGTACGCCGGGTGACGATCGACAGCACTTCGGCGGGGTCGGGGGCCTGGTGGCGGCTGCGCGCGGCGGCGGCCACCCGAACCCGGCGTTCGGCGCGCCGGAGAGCAGCGCGGTGGTCGTCGATCTCCCGCTGCCGGCCGCCCTTCGTCTGCCACTTCCGGGCCGGCGGCAAGGGCGATTCGCTGGGCGGCCCGGGCACCGGCGGCGTAGCGGTTCGCGGCGCCCTGGTGATCAGCAGCCTGCCGCCGTGCCCTTCAGCCGCAGACCCCGGCACCGGACCGAGGTCGGGTGTCGCCCCGGCCGCCGGTTCCCGCAGCCACCGGTAGGTGAGGCAGCTGTCGCCCGCGACCAGCAGTTCTCCCTCGGCCCAGCTATGGACGTAGCCGATGCCGTGACCGTCGAGCAACGCGTACCCGCGTCCCTCGTTCCCGATATCCTCCGCCTTGATGTCCACGTTCCGGTACGGGCTGCCGGGCGACTGCCACACCCGGACCTTCAGGCCGCGGGTCTGCGGCCGCCCCGGCAGCAGCGGGACGACGACCAGGGGATTGGCAATCCGGTGCACCTCCGCGGTCCCGGCCCCCTCTCCCGCGACAATCCGCAGTTCCAGGCTGCCCGGTGCCTGTCCGGCCCCCGCCGCCACTGGGGAGGCGCCGGTCTCCGGGAGGCCCGGTAACGCGCGCCCCAGACCGACCCTCACGCCGTCCCTCAGCGGCGAGCCGGCGAGCGTCATGTCACCGGGCAGCGGGGTACCGCCCGCGTACAGCGAGGCGGCGGATGTTCCGTCGTCACCGAGCGGCAGGACCAGGCCCCACTCCTGCGCAAAGCGCTCGGCGAGTTCGGACATCAGGGTCGACTCAGGGGCATCGAGCTCGATGTCGTGCGCGGTGCCGTAAGGCAGCACCACGGTAAGCAGACGCCGCATCACGATTCCGAAAGGTGGGAGTGGGTGGGAATGGCCGGCTGGTGGTGGAGTTGGCGGGTGGCGGCGGTGAACTCGGCGCGCCAGGTGGCGGTCTCGGATTCGACGTGGGTGCGGACGGCGTCGACGAGGCGGGTGATCAGGGCGAGTTGGCGTTCGAGCTCGGCGGGGTCGAGCGGGGCGTCCGGGTCCGCGGGGGCGGCGGCGGGGCCGGCGCGCAGGACGTCGGCGGCCCAGGCGAGGCGGACCGCGTTGAGTTCGCCGCGCAGCGCGTGGGCGGCGGCGATGTCGCGCATCCAGCCGGAGGACAGGCCGAAGAAGTGGTCGAAGCCCTTGCAGCCGGCGGCGACGGCGAGCAGGACGTAGCCCCAGCCCTGGCCGGTGGAGCCGGTGGCGGCCGCGCCGAGGGGCACGGCGGTGCCGGCGACCGCGAAGGCGATGGCGAGGCCCTGGAGCACCCGGGAGGCGGTGCGCTTGCGGGTCTTGTCGCGCAGGTACCAGCCCATGGCGTCCTCGGCGCCGAGTTCGGCCCAGGCGCGCAGGTCGGCGAGGGCGCGGCGCTGGGCCGCGGGGTCGGCGGCGCCGATCGCGGGGAAGGGCCGCAGGCGCAGGTCGCGGCCGGGCGGGACGGGGCCGTCCCCCCGGGTGCGGTCCCCGCGGGTGTCGTCCCCGCCGGTGCCGGGCCAGGAGGGGGCGTGCGCCCGCGCGCCGCCGTCCGTGCCGCCCGGCGCTTCGGTGCCCGCCATCGGCGCCGCCCCCTCCCGTTGGTGCCCGTCGACGGCCGCCGCGCCCTCCGCCGGCGCCGGCGGGCGCCCGGGGATGCGGGGGACGCGCGTCAACTCCCGTCACGTCCGGTCACGTCAGAACCGTGAGGGTAGCGGCTCCGCCGGGCGGGTGACAGCGGGAATGCCCGGATCCGCGGGCGGGTTGTACGGCGGAGATCATTCCGTCCAGGTAAGGAACCCGCGTTCGTGAGCACGACACCGTCCCCTGTACCGAGCGTCACCCTCAACAACGGCGTGGAGATGCCCCAACTCGGCTTCGGCGTCTGGCAGGTGCCCGACGACGAGGCGACCGCCGCGGTGGCGACCGCGCTGGAGGCCGGCTACCGCAGCATCGACACCGCGGCGATCTACGGCAACGAGGAGGGCACGGGCAAGGCACTGGCCGCCTCGGGCCTGCCGCGCGAGGAGCTCTTCGTCACCACCAAGCTGTGGAACTCCGACCAGGGGTACGACACGGCGCTGCGCGCCTTCGACGCCTCGCTGGCCAAGCTGGGCCTGGAGTACGTCGACCTGTACCTGATCCACTGGCCGCAGCCGCGCCGGAACGCGTACGCGGAGACGTGGCGGGCGCTGGAGCGGATCGCCGGTGAGGGCCGGGCCCGGGCGGTCGGCGTGTCCAACTTCCACGCGCCGCACCTGCGCCGGGTGATCGCCGAGGGCACGGTGGTGCCCGCGGTGAACCAGATCGAGCTCCACCCGCGGCTGCCGCAGGCGGAGTTGAGGGCGCTGCACGCCGAGCACGGCATCGCCACCGAGGCGTGGTCGCCGCTGGGCCAGGGCAAGGGCCTGCTGGACAGCCCGGTGATCGGGCGGGTCGCCGAGCGGTACGGGCGCACCCCGGCCCAGGTGGTGCTGCGCTGGCACCTCCAGCTCGGCAACGTGGTGATCCCCAAGTCCGTGACGCCGTCCCGGATCCGGGAGAACATCGACGTCTTCGGCTTCGAGCTGGACACCGCCGACCTGGCCGCCCTCGCCGGCCTCGCGGACGGCACCCGGCTCGGCCCGGACCCGGACACCTTCGGCTGACCGGCCGCCCCCGCCGCGCCGGGCCCCGTACGGCCCGCCCGTTGAACCCCGCGTTCACCCGGCGGCCCTAGCATGGTCCACATGCTGGACTACAACGTCGAGGCCGAGCGCTACGACGCGACCCGGGGCGGGGTGCCGCGTGCGAGTTCCGCCGCGCGGGCCGTGCTCGCGCTGGTGCCGGGCCGGTGCCACACCCTGCTGGACGTGGGGTGCGGCACCGGGCTGGTGACCGAGCGGCTGGCCCGGCCCGGGCTGCGGGTCTTCGGGGTGGACGCCTCGCTCGGGATGGCCCGGGTGGCGGCCGGGCGGATCGGCCCGGCGCTGGTCCTCGGCGACTGCCGGCGGCTGCCGTTCGCGGACGGGTCGCTGGACGCGGTGTGCGCGGTGTGGCTGCTGCACCTGCTGCCGGACGCGGCCGCGGTGGTCGCGGAGTGCGCGCGGGTGCTGCGGCCCGGCGGGGTGTTCGTGACGACGGTGGACAAGGACGCCGGCCACGACCTGGACGACAGCGACGTCTCCGAACTGCTCGCCCCGTTCCGGGTGCCGCGGGCGCACGACACCGCGGACCGGGTGCTGGCGGTGGGGGCCGAGCACGGGCTGCGCCGGGTGGGCGAGGCCCGCTTCACCGGGCACGGCCAGGGGCGTTCGCCGGCCCGGACCGCCGACGCGGTCCGACGCGGCTACTACGCCTCGGCGTTGGACCTCGGACAGGGGCAGGCGGGCGAGCTGATACGCCGGTTGACGCTGCTGCCCGACCCGGAAGTGCCGCGCGCCGACCCGGTCTTCCGGCTCCTGGCCCTCGGCAAGTCCCCTACCTGACACGGGAGTTAGGACTTCGGCCAGGCGGGCGCACCGTCCTGCCCCCGGGTGGCCCGTTCAGTCGTCGCTCCGCACGGGCTTCATGAGTTCGGCCGCCCGCGCCAGTTCCGGCAGGAGCCACTGCTCCACCGCGTCGTGGTCCACCCCGATGGCGTTCAGCGCCTGAGCCGCGGGCTCCTGGTCGTCGCTGAGGACCCCCAGCAGGATGTGCTCGGTGCCGATGTAGTTGTGGCCGAGCCGCAGCGCCTCCCGCAGCACGAGCCGGAAGACCTTCTTCGTGGCCGCCCCGACGGGGATGTTGCCGGCGAGCGGCTCCTGCTCGGTGCCCGGCGTGCTCACCGCGGCCCGGACCTCGTCCTCGGCGACCTCCAGCGCCTCCAGGGCGCGGGCCGCGAGGGTCCCCGGCCGGCCGAGCAGGCCGAGCACGAGGTGCTCGGGCTCCACCGTGCTGTGCCGGTTGGCCCGCGCCTCCTCCTGCGCGCCGGCGACGGCGTGGCGGGCGCGCGGGGTGAAGCGGGAGAAGGTCGCCTCCACCGACAGGTACTCCAGGTCCTCGGGGGCCTTGGGCACGAACCTCTTCTGGGCCGCCTGCTTGCTCACGCCCATGTGCTGGCCGATGTCGGTCCACGAGGCGCCGGCCCGGCGGGCCTGGTCGACGAAGTGGCCGATGAGGTGGTCGGCGATGTCGCCGAGGTGGGAGGCGACGGTCACGGCCTGCTCCAGGTTCTGCAGCGGATCGTCGCCCGGTTGCTGGCTCTTCACGTAGTCGATGAGGTCGTCGAGTCGTACGGGCTGCGGTGAGGTCATGCGTCAACCTTAGGTTGACTCCCCTCGACCGTCAACCCAACATTGACGATCATCCGCCCGCTCAGCGCACCCCGCCGGCCCGCGCCTCCGGGCTCTCCAGGCCGGGATCGCGCCCGGGTCCGCCGCCGGGGTCCCGGGCGGACGGGGCGAGCCACTCCCGGAAGAGCGCGTGCACGGACTCCGCACCGACCAGCGGGAACGACGGGAGCGGCAAGTCGGCCGGATGCAGCAGAAAGGGCCGCGACTGGGCCCCGCCGAGGCCGCCGTGCGAACCCGCCTGCTCCTCGAAGGCGTGCACCGTCCCGGCGGCGGGATCGTAGGAGGAGTTGACCATCAGGTCCGCGGTGTGCGGGAAGCCGTCCGTCCGGAGTACCGCGGCGGCCGCGCCCGGGCCGAACGGCGCCAGCGGATCGGTGCCGGTGACCACGCCGGTGGCCAGGTCGTGCGCCCCGTCGGACCCCAGCACCACCGGGCCGCGCGCGGCGCTGCGCACCAGCACGAAGCCGATCCCCGGGTGCCCGGTGAGCGTCGGCAGCAGCTCCGGGCAGCGCCGCTCCAGCTCCTCCAGCGTGGCCCGGCCCTCGATGTCGGGGAAGGCGACCAGCCCGAGGTTGCCCGACGCCAGCACCACCGGCTCCGAGCGCGGCCCCTGGCACTCCGCCTCCTCCGCGCCCCGGCCCCCTTCCGGCCGGCGCAGCGCGGTGCGCGCGGCCGTGCGCGCCTCGGCGCCGCCGCCGCGCCGGGCCCGCCGCCCGCTGTGCCCCAACCCGCAGCCGGCCCGCACCAGTTCGCGCAGGTTCACCCCGTACGCGGCCTCGAAGGTCTCGCCGCCGCTCTGCCCGTGGTCGGACAGCAGCACGAACCGGTAGGGGCGCGGCGCGTACCGGGCCGCGTCCGCCATCAGCCGGACCGAACGGTCCAGCCGGGCCAGCACCTTGCGGGCGTCGCGGCCGAACGGCCCGGAGTGGTGGGCCACTTCGTCGTACGCGACCAGGTCGGCGTAGACCGCCGCCCGCCCGGCCAGCATGTCGCCGACCACCGCCGCGACCGCCACGTCCCGCTCCACGACCGTGGCGAAGGCCCGCAGCATCGGGTAGATCCCGCCGCGCTTGACCCGCGGCCGCTCGCGCCGCGCCCGGGCGGCGCCGGCCTGGACGATCTCGCGGACCACCTCCGCCGCGAAGGACCAGGCGGTGCGCACCGCGTTGGCCGGGTCGGAGAAGTACGCGAAGTAGCCGCTGCGCGAGCGGGCGAACCGGCTGCGGCGGGCGGCCATCGACATCACGAGCGCCGACTGCGGGGCGCCGCCGGTGAAGAGGTTGCCGTGGCTGGCCCCGCCGTCCGCGAGCAGGCCGGGCGAGCCGGTCCGCGCCACCGCTCGGCGCTCCAGCTCGGCCGCGCTGGACGGCCGGTTGCAGACCATGACCTGCCCGGTCTCCTTCTCGTACCACCGGAAGGCGGGCACGTCGTGGTTGGTGCCGTGCAGGATCGCCAGCTGGCTGGCCCCGGTCTGGCTGCTCCAGTCCGTGTGCCACGGGGTGAGCCGGTGGGTGCCGGCGTACCAGCCCGCGACGGTGGGCATCGTCGGGGCCGGGCCGGTGAGCGCGTCGCGCAGCACGTCGTGGCCGAGCCCGTCGAGTTGCAGGAAGACGGTGCCGGGCGTGGTCGGCAGGGGGTCGCCGGGCCGCCGCCGGCCCCGGCCCGCGAGCCGGGCCAGCCGCCGCCCGTACGCGGCGTCGTCCCGTACCGCCAGCGCGGTGCTCGTGGCGGACGAGGCCGCGGACAGGACCGCCGCGATCACCACGGCCGTCACCGGTGTGACGTCGCCGCGCCCGTCCGGCGTGACGCGCAGCGCCACCAGCAGCAGGGAGCCGTTGAGGAAGAAGACGAGGGTGCCCAGCACGAGGGCCGGCACCAGCAGCAGGGCCCGCACCAGCAGCGGCCACACCAGTGCGCTGAGCACGCCGAACGCGCCCGCGCCGACCGCCGCGGTCACCGCTATCTGCGTGGGGCTGTCGCCGCCGGGCGACTCGATCCTGAAGTCCGGGAGCACCGCGGCGAGCACGGCCAGCGTCGCCGACCCCACGGCCCACACCGCGAGCACACGCCCCACGGCCCGCAGCGCCTGGCGCCCCGCGGCCCGTCTCCGATTCCCTCCCGCCGCAGGCACCTCTCCACCCTGCCACACGCCCCGGTCTCCCCCGCTCCCGGCGCCGTGCGGGCAGGCTCCACGACGGCTCCGCGGCGGCCCCAACTCGGCTTCCCCGCAAGGGAAGAGGCCCACCCGGCGCCGCTCCCGGCGTGACGGGCGTCGCACCCCGGCGGACCCGGGGGCGGGCCGGGGCCCGGCGGGGGCCGGACCGGGCTTACGCTCGGGAGTGCGGCGGTTGTTCGGGTCCGTGGCGGCAGGGGCTCGGGAAGGGATGAGCGCGGTGGCGGTGGAAGTCACGTGGTGGGGGCACGCCACGACGACCGTGTGCGACTCCGGGGTGCGGGTACTGACCGACCCGCTGTTCGTGGGGCGGCTGGCGCATCTGCGGCGGCGGCGCGGCGCGCTGCCGCCGCCGGGAGCGGCGGCGGCCGACGTGGTGCTGGTCTCCCACCTGCACGCCGACCACCTGCACGTCGGCTCGCTGGCCCGGCTCGCGCCCGGCACGACCGTGGTGCTGCCGCGCGGCGCGGGCGCCGCGGTGCCGGGGCTGCGGCGGGTGCGGGAGCGGCTGCGCCTGGTGGAGGTCGGCGCCGGGGAGACCCTGCGGTTCGGGGAGCTGACGGTACGGGCGGTGCCCGCCGCGCACGACGGCCGGCGGCTGCCGTTCGGGCCGCACCGGGCGCGGGCGCTCGGCTACGTGGTGGACGGCGAGGCGCGCACGTACTTCGCCGGGGACACCGGGCTGTTCGACGGGATGGCGCGGGCGGTCGGCCCGTGCGACATCGCGCTGCTGCCGGTCGGCGGGTGGGGGCCGTTCCTCGGCTCCGGGCACCTCGACGCCGGGCGCGCGGCGCGGGCGCTGGCCGAACTCGCCCCGCGCGCGGCCGTGCCCGTGCACTACGGCACGTACTGGCCGATCGGCATGGACGCGGTCCGGCCGCACGAATTCCACGCGCCCGGCGAGGAGTTCGCCCGGATCGCCGGCCGGCTCGCGCCCCAGGTCTCCGTGCACCCGCTGGAGCACGGGCACAGCGTGCTGGTCGAGCGGCGCACGGGCGCCGGGCGGGCCGGCCGCGGGAGCCCGGCGTGATCGATCTCCTGGCCGCGGCGGCCGCGCACACCCCGGCCTCGCCGGGCACGCAGCAGGCCGTCGGGTACCCCACGCTCTTCCTGCTCATCGCGCTGGGCTCGCTGGTGCCGGTGGTGCCGACCGGCGCGCTGGTCTCCGGCGCGGCCGTGGTCGCCTTCCACCAGGCCGAGCCGCTCGGATCGGCCTACGTGTTCGTCGTCTCGGCCGTCGCCGCGTTCCTCGGCGACATCGCCCTGTACTGGCTGGGGCTGCGCGGGGTGCGCTCGCGGGGCGGCTCCCGCTGGCTGGCCCGGCTCCGGGACCGGGTCGAGGAGGGCACCCTCGACACGGCCAAACGCCGGCTGGAGCGGCACGGGGTGGCCGTCCTCGTGGTCTCCCGGCTGATACCCGCCGGCCGGCTGCCGGTGATGGTCGCGTGTCTGCTGGCGCGGATGCCGATGAAGCGGTTCGTGCGCGGGGACATGGCGGCCTGCCTGGCCTGGGCGGCGGCCTACCAGCTGATCGGGATACTGGGCGGCTCGCTGTTCGCCGAGCCCTGGCAGGGCCTGGCGGTGGCGGTGGGCATGACCTTCGTGATCGCGGCCGGACCTGCGGTGGTACGGCGGCTGCGCCGGGGGCGGCGGGACCGGGCCGCCAGCACCGGCTGAGCGGACGCCTCCGGCGGGACGCGGCCGGGGCGGGTCGCAGACGTCGCCTTCCCGCGGGGCGGGGCCGACTGCGTCCGGGTCGCGCGATCACAAGGCGGAGGGCCGCCCTCCTCGTGGTGGGCCTGCTCGGACGAGCCCGACAACGCCGTGGGGGCACCTCCCACGCCGAAGGCAGTGGAGGGCGAGCCAGCGTCGCCGGACAGGCGCGCCTTCGCGGACAAGCCCTACGGGGCGAGCACCCGGGAGGCGCCGACCGGCAGGTCCCACAAGGCGGTACGGGGCAGCCCGGCGGCCCGCCAGGCGGCCCGCAGCCGGGTGAGCGGCTCCAGCGGCGGCTCGCCGGACAGCAGGAACGTGGCCCAGTGCATGGGCGCCATCGCCGCCGCGCCGAGATCCTGGAAGGCCCGCACGGCCTCCTCCGGGTCGGTGTGCACCGCACGCAGCAGCCAGCGCGGCGCGTAGGCGCCGATCGGCAGCAGGGCGAGGTCGATCCGGGGGTGGGCGCGGGCGATCTCCCGGAAGAAGCGGCCGTAGCCGGTGTCCCCGGCGAAGTAGACCCGCCGCCCGGCCCCGTCCGTCAGCACCCAGCCGCCCCACAGCGAGCGGCACATGTCGGTCAGCGTGCGCCGGCTCCAGTGCTGCGCGGGCACGAAGTCGAAGCGCACGCCGCGCAGTTCGGCCGCCTCCCACCAGTCGAGTTCGGTCACCCGGGTGAAGCCGCGGCGGCGGAACCACACGCCGAGTCCGGCCGGCACGTAGCACGGCGTGCCGCGCGGCAGGCGCCGGACCGTCGGCGCGTCCAGGTGGTCGTAGTGGTTGTGGCTGATGACGACCGCGTCGATCGGGGGCAGTTCCTCCCAGGGCACGCCGACGGGCGTGATCCGGCTCGGGGTCCCGGGGATGCGGCGCGACCACACCGGATCGGTGAGCACCGTCAGCCCGCCGATCCGGATCACCCAGCTGGCGTGGCCGGCCCACGTCACGCTCACCGTGTCCGGCCCGGCGGGCGGCACCGGCGCGGGCGCGACCGGCAGCGCGCCCACCTCCCCGAGGGTGTGCGCGGGCGGCCGCACCGCCAGCTCGCGCACCAGCCGGACGACGTCGCGCAGGCCCGGCAGCGGGAGTGGCGCGGTGAGGCGGTCGGCGAAGGAGCGGGGCCAGCGGCGCGGGGCGGTGTCACGGCGCGGCGGGGCGGGCGCGGCCGGGGCGGCCGTGGACGGGGTGGCCGCGAGGGCCGGGGCGGTGGCCCGGAGGGCGGACGAGGCGCGGTCGGTCTGCTCGCTCATCGGCACGCTCCCTCACTTCCGCCGGCACGCTGCCCTGCGCCGAACGTAAGTCAGGCCCCGCGCCCCCGCGATCCCGTGTCCGCCGATCCGCTGACGGCGTCGGCGCCGGTCAGGGCGGCGAACGCGGCCCCGAGCGCGGCCAGCCCGGCCGCGACGTGCGGCACGGCGAGCGGGTCGGCGGCGGTGAGCGCGGTACGCCGTTCGGCCTGCGTGGCACCGTGCAGGGCGCCGGTGTCGATCCGCGCGCGGGCCTCCTGCGGGTCGTCGCCGAAGCGGTGGCCGCCGGGGACGGGCCGGCCCAGGGCCGCCGACAGCCGCTCCTCCAGCCGCTCGGCGGCGTGCGGGCCGGGCGGGCCGACCGTCGGGTAGAGCTGGAACCCGGCCGTGGGCGGGCGGCACACCGCCCCGGCCTCGCTGATCGCCCGGAAGGCGGCCGCCGCGACCCGGGCGTGCAGCCGGTTGGCCGCGGCGCAGTGCGCGGTGACCTCCGGCGGTTCGGTCAGGGCGTGGCTCACGGCCGCGGCCACGCCCGCGGGCAGCACCGCCCGCAGCGCGGCCAGGACTCCGACCGCCCGCTCCCGCCAGGCGGTGCCGTGCGCGGAGCCCGGGAAGCGGGCGATGGCCGCGGGCACGGTGGCGGGAACGAGGGTCGCGCCGAGGTCCGTGAGCACCACGGTGTGCTCGGGGAGCATCTCGGCCGGGCTGAGCAGCACCGTCTCCCGGTGGTGCAGCGTGTCGGAGTACGTCTCGTCGGAGACGATCAGCAGGCCCGCCTCGGCCGCGGCCTCGCACGTCTCGTGCAGCAGCTCCGGGGGCGTGACGGTGCCGGACGGGTCGTCGGCGGCCGACACGACCAGCAGCCGCGGGTCACCGCCGTCCGCGCGGGCCCGCCGGACCGTCTCCAGCAGCGCGAACGGGTCCGGGACGCCCCCGCCCTCGGCCGGTGTCGGCACGGTGTGCACGCGGCGGCCCAGCAGCCGCGCCACCGGGGCCTGCCACGCCGCCGACGGGCGGGCCAGCACCGGATCGCCCTCCGAGGCGGCCAGCACGGCGAGCAGCAGCGGTTCCGCGCCCGGTGCGGCCAGCACGGTCGGGCCGTCGCCCGGCAGCCCGCGGCGGGTCCAGTACCCCGCCGCCGCCTCCAGCAGCAGCCGCCCGCCCCCGGCCGCCTCGACCCCCGCCGCCCCGGCCGCTACGTGTGCCTCCCAGTACGCCGGTACGGGCAGCCCCGGCTCCGGCCTCATCTCGTACGACCACCCCATCGCGCGCCTCCACCTAAGAGCCACCGCCTTCACGCCCCACCTTCCCCCCTTTCCCCACCCCCCGCCCGTCAGCCACCTCAGGGACGCAGGGAACCGCCCGACCAGCGGCCCCGCCAGGGGCGCGGGGAACCGCGCGACAAGCCACGACCAACGGCCAGACCGCCACCGCCCGCAAGGGGCACACCCCCCCAGGGGCGCGGGGAACCGCGCGACCAGCCCACCACCGCCCGAGGACGGGCAACACACCCCGCCCAGCAGACGGCCCCCGCCAGGGGCGCGGGGAACCGCGCGACGAGCCACGACGAACGGCCAGGTCGGGAGGGGTCCGGAGGGGGCACCCACCGTCGTGTCGGCCCGCCCTCACAGAGTGGTGAGCTCCGTCCGACACGGGGTAGCCGTGTCAGCATGACGTACCCCTGGAAGGAATGGGACCGCACCCTGTTCACGCAAGTGGCGAGCCGCCACTGGCCGGGTGCGGAGCGCGCCCTGCCGCGCCTGAGCCACGCGGCCGACCACGGCCGCCTCTGGTTCGCCCTCGCCGCAGGAATCGCCGCGGTGGACCGCCGCTCGGGCAAACGCGTCGCCCTGCGCGGCCTCGGCTCACTGGCCGTCGCCTCGCTGGCGGTCAACACCGTCGGCAAGGGCCTGGCCGGAAGGGCCCGCCCGCTGCTGGACGCCGTGCCGCTGATCCGGCAACTGCACCGGCAGCCGGTGACGACGTCCTTCCCGTCCGGCCACTCCGCCTCCGCCGCCGCGTTCGTGGCGGGCGCGGCCACCGCCTCCCCGGTGTGGGGCACGGTGCTGGCCCCGGTCGCGGCGGGCGTGGCGTTCTCCCGGATCTACACGGGCGCGCACTACCCGAGCGACGTGGTCGCCGGCTGCGCGCTCGGCGTGGGCGCCGCGCTGCTCGTGCGGACGCTGCTGCCGCCCGAGCCGAAGCGCCCCGAGCCCGGCCCGGCGGCGCGCGCACCCGCGCTGCCCGCCGGCCGCGGCCTGCACGTGGTGGTGAACACCGCCTCGGGCCCGCCCCCGCTGCTGACCACCCAGGCCGAGCGGATCCGCGCCGCCCTGCCGGAGGCGGCCCTCACCGAGAGCACCGAGGACGACGACCTCGAAGTCCTCCTGGAGAAGGCGGCCACCGCGGCGGAGGAGGACGGCGGCGCGCTGGGGGTGTGCGGCGGGGACGGCACGGTCCGCTCCGCCGCCGCGGCCGCGCTGCGGCACGGCCTGCCCCTGGCGGTGTTCCCGGGCGGCACCCGCAACCACTTCGCCCTCGACCTGGGCCTGGAGACGGCCGAGGAGGCGGCGGACGCGGTCCGGGCCGGCCGCGCGGCGCGGGTGGACGTGGCCCGCACCACGGGCGGCGACGGCGCCGAACCGTTCCTCAACACGTTCAGCATCGGCTCGTACCCGGACCTGGTGCAGGTCAGGGAGCGCTGGTCACGGCGGGTGGGCAGCTGGCCGGCCGGCGTCCTCGCCGCCGTGCACGTGCTGCGCACCTGCGAGCCGGTCGACGTGATCCTCAACGGCCGTCCCCGCTCGGTGTGGCTGTTGTTCGCGGGGAACTGCCGTTACTCCAGTTGGGGCCCCGCGCCGGTGCGGCGGCGGGACCTGGCCGACGGGCTGCTGGACGTCCGGGTGGTCGACGGCGGCCCCTACGCCCGTACCCGCATGATCGCCGCCGCGCTGACCGGCGCGCTGACCGGGTCGCCCGCCTACACTCCGGCGCTGTCCCGGCGGCTGCGCGTGCGGGTGCCGGGCAAGGGCGTCCACTACGCCTGCGACGGCGAGGTGGCTCCGACCCCGGACGAGCTGGTGCTCGACAAGGTGCCCGGCGGCCTGGTGGTCTACCGGGGCTGAGCACGGAAAGGGGCCCGTACGCCGCACCGGTGAGTGCGGCGTACGGGCCCCTCGGCCTCGTCTCGGCCCTGCGGCCCGCGGCCCCCGTCCGGGGACGTCCCCCCGCCAGGTCCCCGTCCCGGGGGCGTCCGGGATCCGGGCATGCGAAAGCGGCCGTACGAGGGCACTCGACCCCGTACGGACGACCCTGTAGGCCCTCCGGCGCTCGCGCGGCGGCTCAGCTGCCGTTGCCGTTGCCGCTGACCAGCCCGGCCAGCGCGCGCACGCCCTCGCCGGAAATGCTCAGCGCGTCCGCGTTGCCGGTGTCGATCGACAGGATCAGGTCGTCCGACGGCCAGGCCCCGCTCAGCGCGGACAGCTGCACCAGCCGGTAACGGCGAGTGGCCGGCAGCGCCTCGGCCATCCGGGTCTCGGAAGTGAAGACGGGCACGAGCTGGCGGCCGTCGGCCTGCTCGTACACCGGCAGCTGGATCTCGCGCGGGGCCTCCGCACCCTCCGGGATCTCGTCCGGTCCCGGGACCGGCAGCAGGACCTCACTCACCGCGAGGGTGCTGAGCGCGACGACGTTCTCACTGCCATGGGCGATCTCGTGCAGGGCGCGCTGCGCCGGAGGCAGGGCACCGTTGGGATTGATGTCGGTCATCGCGGGGATTCCTCTCGTGCTCTCGCCACGTCTGCGCTTCGCGTTTGCTCCGGTTGAACCTGGCGCGTACCCGGACTGCCCCGGAGCATGCGGCTCCGCGCCGGGAAATCCCGGACGCGGGGCCGTCAGGACGGGGCTGCGGACGGTGACGGGGGACGCCGCGGGCAGTGACGAGGGACCGGGCCCCGGGCGGTGGCGGGGGGCGGGGCGCCGCGCGGCCGGGGAGGGCCGCGCGGGACCGCTCACTCGTACTCGGTGCCGCCCTTGCGGGTGAGGTAGGCGTCGCTGACGACCTTGGCGATGGCCCGCCCGCCGAGCACCGGGCTGTACTTGTCCGCGGCGGTGCGCACCACGACGCCCTCGCGGATGTGCAGACCGCGCCCGGAGACGGTCTCCGCGCCCCGGGCCAGCGCGAGCACGGTCTCCAGGTCGAAGGGGCCCTCGAACAGCCTTGGCACGAGCGGGAGTTCGCCGTCCAGCAGGCCGGCCGGGTCCAGCCAGCGGACGTGGCCGCCGATGTCCGCGCGCACGTCGAACGCCGCGAAGCCGGGCGCCTCGGTGCCCGCCTCGGCGCCGTACCCGAGGTCCTGCACGCCCTTGCCGTAGACCTCCCCGTAGATCGCGACCCGGTCCGCGCCCAGCCGCTCGGCGAGGGCGGCCGCCGTGTCGGCCAGGCCGTGACCGCGCACGGCCCGCCAGTAGAGGTTGCCCTCGGACTCCTTCAGGGCGAGGTGCTGCGCGCCCAGGCCCTTGGAGGTGACCTGCACGGCACCGGTGGCCGCGTGGTAGGTCAGCGCGCAGGCCGTCCCGTGGATCTTCTCGGTGACCGTGACCGGGTCGCCGGCCTCGAAGATGTCCGGGTGCCGCTTGAGGTTCTCGATGTCCGTCCACGGCAGCAGGTCGGGCGCGGGCTCCACCTCGCCGCTCATGGACACCGGCACCGGCGGCACCCATTTGACGATCCCCAGCCGGTCGGCGAAGTCCTCGCCGTCGGCCGCGGCCCGCTCCAGGTCGACGTCCGCCAGGGCCGCCGGCCGGCACACGATGCCCTGCGACAGCTCGCCGCGCAGCCGCACCGCGCGCACCCGGTTCTTCGCCGAGCCGGCCAGCCGCCCGGTCAGGCCGAACTCCTCGATGAGCGCGTCGGGCAGCACGGACTGCTCGGGGACGTACACCGCGAACTCCCCCGTGCGGTAGGTCCCCTTGGCCACCACCGCCCGGTAGAGGCCGACCTGCGCCAGCTCCAGGGCGTCGGCGTTCGGGTGCTCGCATACGGTGAGCCGCTCGGCGGTCACCCGCAGTGTGGACATGGCTGTCCCCTCCCCGTGTTCGTGGCATGAGAACGGGCGGGGTCCGGCCCCGCCCGGCGGTCCCGTATCAACTCCGGCCGCCGCCGGGGCGGTTCGCCCCGCCCCCACACTCTGCTGGCCACGGCCGCGCCCCGGCCACCGGTTTTCCCGCGCGCGGCCGGCCCGGGACCGCGGGCCGGCCAGCCGTCACAGGTGGATGTCCCGCAGCGTGGTCCGGGCCAACCCCTGGGCGGTCGGGGCGAGTTCGGCGTCGATCGCGTCGGAGGCCGCGGCGTCGAGGGCGACCGCCGCCGCCACGGGCGGCTGCCCGGCGATCAGGGAGCGCCGCAAGTGGGTCGGCGGATGGGTGGAGTCGATGCTGTGGTCGCGCAACGCACCGGCCCGGCGCAGCCGTTCGCGCTCCACCTCCGGGACGGAGCGGGCGTGCTCGGCGAGGAGGTCCCACAGGCCCGCCCGCACGGCCTGGGGGTCGGTGCCCCGCGCCTTCGTGCGCACCAGGATGGCCTGCCGGCGCAACCGCTGGTGCACGGACGGCGCGAGCAGCAGCGCGTCGAGGACGGCGAGGATCGCCTCGCTGGACGCGATCCGGGCGGCGAAGGCGTCCGCGCGGTACTCCGCGCGCTGGCTCGCGCGCATCGTGCAGCGGTCCAGCACCCAGAGCAGGGCCGAGGCGATCGCCCAGGGGATCGCGATCACGACGTTGGCCAGCATCACGGCGACGGACGAGCGGCGGTACCTCGAGGCGCCGGGCCGCAGAAGGTGGCACCAGGAGGCCAGGGTGCGCAGCGCGGTGCCCACGACGAAGCCGCGCCGGGTGTCCCCGTGGGCGTAGTGGCCCAGCTCGTGGCCGGGGAGGGCGACGCGCTCCTGGGGCGTGAGCATCGCCCACAGCGGCAGCCCGAGGCGGAGCAGGCGGCGCCGGCGCAGGCCGTACTCCGAGACGCTCGCGTTGACCTCGCCGGTCAGCACGACGTCGTCCACCGTGCGGGTGCCCGCCTCCGACGCGATCAGGTCCAGCAGCGTGAACAGCCGTGGGGCGTCGGCGCGTTGGAGGGGTACGACGTGTTTCGGCAGCGTGCCCAGGCGGGGGCGCAGCACCGCGACGGTCATCAACGCGGCGATACCCAGAGCCAGTTGGGTGAACACGGAGTACCCGAGCACCACCAGCAGCACGCCCACGACAGTGAGTGCGGCCGTACTCAGGTGGACCGCCCAGGACAGGGCGAAGGCGGCGATTCCCTGAGCGTCGAGCCGGGGTGCCGCCGCTGCCCCGCGTGCTGCCAACTCCGCGTGCAGCTGGGCTCCTTGCTTCGCGGCGAGCTTCCTCCTGCGCGCCTCCAGCCGTCCGCGCGGCGGCTCGGCGGGCAACGGGTCCGTGTTCCACCCGCACGCCGGGCACCACACCACGAACCGCTGATCGTCCGTCACCGCCTGTCCGCACTGCGGGCACCCCGTCCCGACCGCGGCTCTCCCGCCACCCGGCTCCATCAGTCCGCCCCCACACCTTTCCCCTGGCCACGGCCCTCCGCCGCGAGCCGCCGTACTCCATCCGCCCGCCCCGACATCCGCGGAACGTCTTTTCCCGGCCGTCCCGAAGGGCCCCGGGTCCGCGGGGCGGGTGGTGTGGGAGGGTGCGCGGATGCGATACATCATCATCGGCGCGGGCGCGGTGGGCGGCACGATCGGGGGCCTGCTCGCGGCGGCGGGCAGGGACGTGGTCCTGGTGGCGCGGGGCCCGCATCTGTCGGCCCTCCGCGAGAATGGCCTTCGCCTCGAACTTCCGTGTGGCGAGCAGGAGTTGGCGATACCCGCGGTGGCGGGGCCGGACGAGCTGGCCCCGCGCGGGGACGACCTCCTCGTCCTCGCGGTGAAGACGCAGGACACCGCGGCGGCACTGGACACGTGGAGCGGCTTCGGCGACCGGCCCCCGGTGGTGTGCGCGCAGAACGGCGTGGAGAACGAGCGGCTGGCCCTGCGCCGCTTCCCGGACGTCCACGGGATGTGCGTCTGGCTCCCCTCCGTGCACCTGGAACCCGGCGTCGTGCAGGCGCCGTGCGCGCCGCTGACGGGGATGCTGCACGTGGGCCGCTACCCGTCGGGCGAGGACGCGACGGCCCGGCGGATCGCGGCCGACCTCTCCGACGCGGGCTTCGCCGCCCCCGTCACCCACGAGGTGATGGCCTGGAAGTACGCGAAGCTGCTCTCCAACCTCGCCAACGCCGCCGAGGCCGTCCTCGGCCCGGCGGACGAGCAGCCGCTGCGCGAACTCGCCCTGCGCGCCCGGGCGGAAGGCGCCGCCGTGCTCGACGCGGCCGGCATCGCGTACGTCGGCGAGGAGCGCCAGGAGGAGGCCCGCGGCGACCGGATGCGGCTCCAGCCGGTCAAGGGCCGTACGCGGGGCGGCGGTTCGTCCTGGCAAAGCCTCGAACGCGGCACGGGCTCCGTCGAGTCGGACTACCTCAACGGCGAAATCGTCCTCCTCGGGCGCCAATTGGGGGTCCCCACCCCCGTCAACGAGGCCCTCCGCCGCACCGCCAACCGCCTGGCCCGCACCCACCGCCGCCCCGGCGACCTCACCCCCACCGAACGAGCCGAACTCCTCGCGACGACCTGACGGCGAAACGCCGCGCGGGCGGCTGTGCACCGCGCTGGGCGGCCTGCCGCTGGCCCTCGAACTGGCCGCCGCCCGGCTGCGCTCGCTGTCGGTCACCGAGATCGCCGCCCGGCTCGGCACGCTGCCGGACGACGCCGCCCCGTACAGCCTCGGGGTGCGGCCCGACGCGCTCTTCCGGCTGCTGTCCCGCGGCAGCCGCACCGCCCAGCCGCGCCAGCGCACCCTGCGCGGAACACCCGCCGGGCCGCCCGCCGCCCGCACTCCGCAGCTGCCGCACGACGGGTCGGCGGCCGCCAGCCGCCCGCATCCGAACCGGCCCCACCGACGCGGGCAGCGGACAGCCGAACACAGGCCCACCGGACGCAACACCCTGTGCCCCGCCCCCGGTGAACGCCCGCCGGACGTCCGGACCCGGAAGCCGCCGCACCCGAACCGGCCGCACCAGCCCAGTCGGCAGACCGCCGGGCACAGGCCCGCAGGCGCACCTTGAAGGCCCGTGCGCGGGCGGGGCGCAGCAGCCGCGGCAGGCAGTGGGACGGCAGCCTGCCCCCATCCCGAAGCCCACGCCCGGGCGGGGCCGGTCGGCCGCGCCGCGAGTCGCCGGACCCAGGCCGTGCCCGGCCCACCCCCGTCCCTCGCCCGCGGGCCGAGGTTGGCCGCCGGCCGCGCGGCGGACCGCCCCCCAGGCTCGCTCCGAAGCCCCCGAGCCCGGATCCCCCGGCCCGCCCGGTCCGCGCGGCACGCCCGGCCCACCTCCATCCCCGCCCGCGCCGGGCGGGACCGGGGCGGGCGGGCCCGGGGTCACGAGCTCAGGGGGTCGCGGGTCAGGCCGGTGCCTGGTCGGGCCTCATGCGGAAGTCGTAGGCGGGCGGGAGCGGGTGGTCGCGGCGGGCGCGGGCGCGGACGTCGTCGGTGATCGGGCCGCCCTGGGCGGTCAGGGCCTCGGCGACGGCGTACCAGGTGTCGCTGAGCACCTCGTCGCCCTCGCAGAGGTCGTCGACGACGAAGCCCTCGTCGAACACGGCGCGGGCGCCCGCGGGATCGCCGAGGGCCAAGGCGGTGCGGGCGCGCAGCAGGCGGATGCGGCCGCCGTCGAGGGGCGCGTCACCGCCGGCCTCGGGGTCGGCGAGGATCCGCCGGGCGTCGTCGGCGCGGCCGGCGGCGAGAAGCGCGGGTACGGCCTCCACGACGAGGGCGCGCCGCACGGCGCGGGCGGACTCCCGCGCGAGCGGGATGTCGCGCAGGCACGCGTACGCCGCCGCGTACCGTTCGGCGGCGCGGGCGGGCTCGCCCGACTCCGCCTCGGCGACGGCCAGGGCGCGCAGCGTCCACGGGGTGGGGTGGGCGGCGAGCGAGCGCTCCCAGCTGCGGACGGCCTGGGCGCGGTCGCCGGCGGCCCACTGGGCGATGCCGAGGTGGTGGTCGCGGAACCACTCGGTGCCCGGCTCGGTGTCCGCGGACTCCAGGAGTTCGCGCCACTCGGGCCCGACGGGGCCGGGACCGGGCGCGGTGTCGGTGTTGGGTCGCGGGAGGACGCCGGAGGCCAGCAGTTCGCGCCAGGGCCGCTGTTCGTCGCCGAGGGTGGCCGGGGAGAAGGGCGTGCCGGGCAGGTGGAAGCGGCCGCGCTCGACCTCGAGGGCGCCCCAGCCGGACCCGGTGGCCAGGACGTCCTTGGGGTCGGTGTCGGCATGGCCGAGCCACGCGGTGTACGCGGCGTCGACCGCCGCGCGGGGCAGCGCAGCTTCGAGCCGGTCGGCGGCCTCGGTGCGGGCGGCGGCCCAGTCGTCGCCGTGCACGGCGGCCGGATCGGCGGCGAGCGGGCCGTACGCCTCCAGCCAGGTGATCTCGGACTCGGCCGCCAGCGGGACGTGTTCGAGCTGGGTGCGGGCGATGCCGGCCTGGATCTCCAGGTAGCCGCCGGTGCCGGGCTCGGTGAGCCATTCCTGCCAGCGCCGGCCGCCGACACCGTGGCCCCAGCGGAAGAGCTTGCGGCCGCGCAGTCGGTCGGTGGAGGTCTGCACGAGGCCGCGGCCGTCGGCGTCGAGCGCGGTGACCCAGCGGCGGGCGTCGGCGGGGATGTCGAAGAAGTAGTCGGCGGCGTGCTCGGCCCGCAGCGTGTACGTCAGGTCCTCGGGCGCGGCCGCGCCGGAGCCGCGTGCACCGGGCTCGTGCGGGACGGGCACGCGGCTGAGCACCCGCCGGTAGTCGAAGTGCCAGGCGGCGTCGGCAGGGGCGAGCACCCGGGTGCCGGCGGTCTCCGGGACGGCGGTGTTGGACCACCAGTACGCCGGCACCGTCCGGTCGTGCGGGTTGCGCACCCGCACGCCGACGTGGAGGAAGTCGGACCCCTCGGGCAGCCAGAAGTCGATCTGGAACGGCAGGTCGCGCAGCCGCTCCCACTCCCACAGCCGCAGCATCTCGCCGCCGTCGGGGGCGGGCACGCGCGCGGCGTGCAGGGGCGCGCAGGTGTGGGCGCAGTGGCCGGTCGCGCCGAGGTTCCACTCCACCCCGCCGGAGAACCAGGCGCCGGCCAGCGCGAAGTCGGCCGGCTGGAACACCGGGTTGCGGTACAGCAGTTCGCGCTCGTCGGCCTTGTGCACGAGGGAGTACAGGCGGCCGCCGAGGCCGGGCAGGACCGTGGCGCGCAGCCGGTCGTTCTCGATCACCAGCGCGTCCAGTGCGGCGGGCGCGCGGTCCCGGCCGTAACCGTCCAGCAGCCGGACCGGCAGCAGGGAGCGCAGCGGCGCCCAGCCTATCTGCCGGGCCATGTCGGCGGGCAGTCCGTCGCGGTCGCGCGGGTCGAGGCGGTGGGGCTCGGCCCGCGGGGCCAGGGCGGGCAGCGGGTTCTCGGGACC
This sequence comes from uncultured Actinomycetota bacterium, assembly GCA_963756705.1. Classification (GTDB taxonomy): domain Bacteria; phylum Actinomycetota; class Actinomycetes; order Streptomycetales; family Streptomycetaceae; genus Actinacidiphila. The sequence goes on from CAVWOS010000018.1 coordinate 139,043, forward strand.
GAGGGGGGCTGCGGGAATGCGGACGGTGGTACATCGCACGGTTGTCGCGGTCGTAGCCAAGGCCACCTCATCCTGCGCAGTGGCCGCCCCTGGGACGGCGGCCGTCTGATGACCATGGAACAGCTTTCCCGCCGCACCCGCCAGAGTCCCGCTGAACACCCGCGCCGCGCGGTCCGGGGGCGGCCGCGCACCCCCGTACGGCCGCTCCGGAACCGCCCGGACCGGCGGGCGGGTCCGCACCCGCGCGCCGAGCGCGCCGGCACCCGTTCGGCAAACCCGGCGACGCCGCCGGTCGGCGCCCGCACGCCGGGCGCGCCGATCCGGACACCGGCCCGCTCCCTATCGGCCAACTTCCCCGCGCCCCCGGGCAGTGCCCCGACGGCACGCCCCGTGACCTGCACCGACCGCCCGCGAGCCGCCACGGGCGGGGACGCCCGGCGGTGGCCTCCGTCGGGGACGGGGCACCGCCGGGCGGCGCTGGTAGAACGGATCCCATGACGACTTCGCAGGGCCCGCGGCCCGCTTCCGCCTTCTCCGTCCCGGGCTTCGCCGACCGGCTGGAGTGGGTGGAGGAGCGGTCGGCCGCGCTGCGCGGGGTCGCGGAGACGGCGGACGAGCGGGCCCGCGTGCCGGGCTGTCCCGACTGGACGGTGCGCGATCTCGTCGCCCACCTCGGCCAGGTGCAGCGCTTCTGGGCGGCGACGGTGGCGGCCGGGCCGGGCGCGCCGCGGCCCGCGCCGGAGGCGGACGGCAGGCCGCCGTCCGAGGACCTGCTCACCTGGTCCGCGCACTCCACCGACCTGCTGCTGGACGCCCTGCGCGCGGCCGGCCCCGACGCGGAATGCTGGACCTGGTGGGCCGAGTCGGGCAACCCGGCCACCGCCGGCGCGGTCGCCCGGCACCAGGCGCGGGAGGCGGCCGTCCATGCCCGGGACGCGCAGGAGGCGGTCGGCGCCCCGCGTCCGCTGCCCCCGGCCCTGGCGGTCGACGCGGTCGACGCCTTCCTGAACGTCGGCCTCGGTTCCATGGACGGCTGGCCGCACTCCCCCGCACGGGTCGCCCTCGCCTCGGACGAGGGTCCGGCCTGGACGCTGATCCTGGACGCGACCGGCGCCTCCCCGGTGCGCGGCGGTCCGGGCGAGGGCCCCGAGGCGGGCGCGGTGGTCTCCGGCCCGGCCGGGGAACTCCTGCTCGCCCTCCACCGGCGGCTGCCGCTGGACGGCGGCTCACTGCGGGTGACCGGGGACGCGGAGCTGGTCCGGCAGTTGGTGGTCTGGCCGCCGCTCGCCTGAGGACGTACCGTCCTGGCAGAGGGGGTGATGCCCATGTCAGGTCGAGCGCTGCGAGCGGCCGGAGTGGCGGGCGGGGCACTGGTGTTGCTCTCGGGGTGCGGGCTGGCCGGCGGCCACGCGCGGCACGACCCCGGGCCCTCGGCCGTCGCGCCCTCCGCCGCGCCGCCCGTCGGCAGCATCGAGCACCCCCGGCCGGTCACCTGCCTGGACGGCTTCACCCCCGGCGCGAGCCCGAACCACACGGGCGACGGCGCGCACAACGACAGCGGCTCCTCCGCCGGGGCCACCCCGACGCCGGAGGCTCCGGCGTCCGACCCGCCGTCGGCTCCGGCGCGGACCTCGTCGACGTCCCCCGCGTCGCCTTCCTCGACCGCCGCCTCGGCTCCGCCGTCCGGCAGGGCCACCCCGTCCCGTTCGGGCACCCCGTCGCCGGGCGGGGCCCGGGGCAGGGACGACCTCACCGTCGGCCCGCTGACCTGGCAGGGCCTGCGGGCGCTGGCCGCCGGCGACCAGAGCGGGCGCGGCGCCCAGAACTCCGGCGGCTGGCACTACCGGGTCCGCTCCCGGGTGGCCGGGGACGCCGTGGTCACCGTGACCGTCGGCGCCGAGCAACGGGCCCGCGCCGGGCTGGAGTTCGGCGGTGTGTTCGGCGGCGCGCCGGCACCCGCGGTGACCTTCCACGGGTGCCCGGACGGACCGACCACCTTCGTGGGCTCCTTCTTCGTCGCCGGGGACGGCCGCGCGTGCGTCCCGCTGGACGTGCGCGTGGCGGGCGGACCGGCCCGGCACGTGGTGGTGTCGTTCTTCGCCGGGCCGTGCCCCGTCAGCTGATCTCGTCGATCCGCTCGGCCAGTCGCACCGCGCCCTGCTCGGTCAGCGAACCGTGCAGCCGCAGCCGGGAGATGCCGCCGTCCGGGAAGATGTCGAGCCGCGCGTGGGTGGCCGGGACGCGCTCGACCAGGAAGCGGTGCGCGGTGTCCGGCTGGAGGGGCACGCGGGGCAGCAGGGTGGTCCACTCCCCGTCCTCGCCGTCGCGCACGGACAGGGACGCCCAGCCCGCCGCGTTGCCCTTCAGGTAGGCGGTGTCGATCTCGACGGCCCGGACCACGCCCTGCCCGGCCAGCCGGTAGCGGATCCAGTCGTTGCCCTTGTCGCGCCGGCGGCGGGTCTCCCAGCCGTCGTCCATCTTCTGTGAGCGGCCGGGCAGGATGGTGTGCTCCGGGGGCGAGTAGAAGCGGTCGGAGGCGTCCTCGACCACCCCGCCGTTCTCCAGGGCGACGAGGTCGAAGGTGCCGAGCACGGCCAGCCAGGCGGGGTCGGGCGCCACCTCGCCGTACGCCCGCAGCCGGGCCACCCCGCCGTCCGGGTACTGGCGCAGCCGCAGGTGGGTGAAGCGGCGGCCGACGTGGACCGCGAAGGCGTTGCGCGCGTGCCCGCCGACCCGGGTCCGCGGCACCAGCGGAGTCCACTCCACGGCCGGGTCGAGCAGGTCCGCGGCCGAGGAGGCGGGCAGGAGGGCGGCGGCCTCCACCGAGACGGCCTGCGGGTAGTTGCCGCGGAAGTGGGCGGTGTCCACCACGACGCCGCGGACCACCCCGGGCGCGGCGAGCCGTACCAGCGCCCAGTCGTACTCCTCCTCGGGATCGGGGTGCGGCTCCTGCGCGGAGACTCCCCGGCGGCGCCGGCTCTCCCAGCCGTCCATCACCTTGCCCTTGTGCCCGAAGCGCTCGGGGTCGAAGACGGCGGGGCCGGGCAGCAGCAGGTTCTCCCGCTCGGCGAAGAACTCGTCGCCCGCGGCCACCACGCCCGCGCCCAGCCGCCGGTCGGTGAGGTCGGCCAGCCCCGTGAACGGCAGGTCGCTCCGCCGGTAGTCCGCGTACGGGTCGCCCCCGCCGTACGGCCGCGCGTCACCAGTGAAGTCGGTGAGCGGAGTGCAGCCCGCGCCGGCACCGTCGTGACCTGTCGAATTCGCCTCGTCCCGTCTCATGCCCCCACTGTCACCCGCGCCCCCCGCCCGCGTCCACGGCGCCCGCGATCCGGCGCGCCACGGCGGGCGGCCCGACCCCGTCGGTGTCCACCACCTCGCCCACCTCCCGCAGCCAGGGCAGCGCGGCCTCGCAGGCGGCGAGGTGGTCCAGCCGCCACTGCTGGATCTGCGGGGTGTCCCCCAGGATCCGCCGCCGCAGTTCGTCGGTGTCGGCGTGCAGCACGAAGTGCCGTACCGGGACACCGGCCTCGGCCAGCCCCTCGCTCAGCTCCGTCCAGTACGGGCGTTCCAGGACCGATTGGGGGATCACCAGCGTGCCGCCGACGTAGCCGAGGATCTCGACGGCCGTCGCCACCACGAGGGAGCGCCACGGCGGGTGGTCCTGGAAGTCGCGCACCGGGCGGTCGGTGAACACCGGCTGGAGCATGTAGCCGACCGTCTCGGAGTCGAACATCCGTGCGTCGGGCAGGAGTTCGGTGAGCAGGGTCGACGTGGTGGTCTTGCCCGCCCCGAACGTGCCGTTGATCCATACGATCACGGGCCCACCCTGACCGCGGGCCGCGGCGGCGGGACGGGCTCAGGATCGTCCCACCGGGAGCCCCGCTCACTCCTCGAAGGCGCCGTGCCGGCCCGCGCCCGCCGCGAAGCGGGCGGCGCCCTCGGCGGCTTCGGCCAGGGAGATCCGTCCGTGGACCAACTCCGCGGCCAGTGCTTCCTGTTCGGTGCGGCCCTGCTGGTCCAGGAGGGCGAGGCGGTCGTGGCGGAGGCAGGTCTGCGGGAAGCCGGCCAAGTCGGCGGCGAGGCGTTCGGCCGCGGCCCGCGCGGTGCCCGGTGGCACGACCCGGTCGGCCAGGCCGATCGCCAGGGCCTCGGCCGCGTCGACCGGACGGCCGGTGAGCACGAGGTCCATCGCGCGGCCCGCGCCGATCAGCCGGGGCAGCCGCACGGTGCCGCCGTCGATCAGCGGGACGCCCCAGCGGCGGCAGAACACCCCGAACACCGCGTCCTGTTCGACCACCCGCAGGTCGCACCAGAGCGCCAACTCCAGGCCGCCGGCCACCGCGTGGCCGCTGACGGCGGCGATCACCGGCTTGCCCAGCCGCATCCGGGTGGGACCCATCGGCCCGTCGCCGTCCTCAGCGACGCGGTTGGCGCGGTCGGTGCCGATCGCCTTGAGGTCCGCGCCCGCGCAGAAGGTGCCGCCCTCGCCCCACAGCACGGCGACCGCCGCCTCTTCGTCGGCGTCGAACTCCCGGAAGGAGTCGGCGAGTTCGCGGGCGGTCGGGCCGTCCACGGCGTTGCGCGCGGCGGGCCGGGACAGGATCACGGTGGTGACGGGGCCGGAGCGCTCGACGCGCACGGCGGGCGTCGGGTGCGGCACGGACTCGGTCGCGGTCATACGGCGGCTCCTTCACCGGTGGAGGTCTGCTCCGGCCCGGCGGCTCCCCGCCCGCCGCGACGGCCGGGACCGCCGGGCCCGTTGCCGCCCACCCTCTCAACTCGCACCAGTCCTCCGCCCGTTGGCGGCACCGCGCGGCGGCCGTGGACCAGAGGTTCGGCCGGAAGAGGAGCTGACAGCGTGCCGTCGGATCGTGTTTCCTGTCATGTCTGCGTCGATTCACGCGGGACGGTCACCGTCCTGACGGAGAGCCGCCCCCACAGGAGGACACGTGACCCGCCCGCTCATCCGCCGAGCCTCCCTACGCCTGCGCGCCGCGCTGCTCGGCACCCTCGCCGCGTGCCTGGCGTTCACCGTCGCCGGCACCGGAGGCACCGCCACCGCCGCCGGCACCGACGACCTGCCGTTCTCCAGCACCACCGGGTCCGGGCTGCACAACACCTACGATCCGGCCACCTTCACCTACCTCGCGCAGGCGCTGGACACCGGCACCTCGATGATCGAACTCGACGTCTGGGACGACTTCGTGACCCAGGAGTGGAAGGTCAGCCACTCCAACCCGCTGGGCAACAGCAACAACTGCGTGAACGCCTCCTCCGCCGCCAACCTCTACACCGGTGGCGCGGACAAGGACCTGGAGAGCTGCCTGGACGACGTCCGGGTGTGGCTCGGCGCCCACCCCGGCCACGGCCCGCTCATCATCAAGCTGGAGATGAAGGCCGGCTTCCAGGCGACCTACGGGATGAGCCCGGCCAAGCTCGACCAGTCGATCAGCGCCCACCTGGGCAGCCTGGTGTTCAAGCCCGCCGACCTGCTGGCCAAGCCGGGCGGCGGCACCTACGCGTCGCTGGACGCGGCGGCCCAGGCGGGCAACTGGCCCACCCGGCAGCAGTTGGCGGGCAAGGTGCTGCTGGAGGTCATCCCGGGCACCGTCGAGGAGCAGAACCCGACGGACACGCTGTGGACCGACCAGGAGTACGCCGGCTACCTCAAGTCGCTGCAGAGCCAGGGCAAGCTGGCGCAGGCCAACATCTTCCCGTCCGTGCACACCGCCCAGGCGGGCGACCCGCGCACCCGCTACTCGGACACCTCGCTGCGCCCGTGGTTCGTGGTCTTCGACGGTGACGCCGCCACCTACCTCAACGGCAGCATCGACACGAGCTGGTACGACACCCGCCACTACCTGCTGATCATGACCGACGCGCAGAACGTGGCGCCCGCCCTGGACGACGTCAACCCGGCCTCCGCCGACGCCCAGGCCCGGGTCGCCCAACTCGCCGCCGCCCACGCGACGATCGCGTCGAACGACTGGAAGGGCCTGACCGACGTGCAGTCGCTGGTGCTGCCGCGCGGCTGACGCGAAACCCGCCTAGCGCGCCAGCGACGCCCCGTCGCCCATCACGATCACCGGATGGTCGGCGGGGCGCAGGGTGCGCAGCAGTTCGACCATGTGCGGGGCGGCGACGCTGACACAGCCGTGCGTCGGGCCGCCGTGGTCGACGTGCACCCAGATGCCGCCGCCCTTGCCCTCGCCGAGCGGCTGGGTCGGGTCGAGCGGCGAGGTGCCGGGGACGCGGTTGTAGTCGATGGCGATGACGTAGTCGAACGCCTCGTCCAGCGGCTCGCCGTCGAACCCCACGCCGCCGGCGTGGAAGGACGACGAGTGGTGGTAGGGCAGCTTCGACCCCGGGTTCGCGTCGAAGCCGCCCGCGTCGTGCAGGGTGAAGACGCCGATCGGGCTGTGCAGGTCGCCGGCGTGGTGGTCGCTGGTCCAGCCGTCCTTGGCGTTGTGCGCGGGCCAGGTGGAGCCGGGGTGCCAGTGGCCGTCCCCCTGCCGGGACCACAGGGTGACCAGCGCGCTGGAGGACGTACGGCTCCGGCCGGAGGCGACCAGCACCTGGGTGCTGCCGTGCGGGATCCGGGCCAGGGTGCGGGGGCCGAGGCCGGGGATCGACATGGGCAGCGGATCCGCCTGCGGCGAGCCGTGGTTCGCGGCTTTCGGCGCGCCCGCCGGGGCGCCCGGCGCCCCTGACGGCTGCGAGGTGTCGCGCCCGTTGTCGGCGAGCAGGCCGCCCGCGTGCCGGTCGACGGCCAGGTATCCCGCACCCGCCAGGGCGAGCGCGACGGCCGCCACCGACATCGCGATCACCACCCGCCGCGCGACACGGCGAGGGGGCCGCCGGTGCCTGCGGCGACCACGGTCATCTGTGCCGGTGCGCTCCGCGAGCGCGCCGGAAGGGGCGGCTGTCATCGTGACGATCCTCGCAAACCCGGATGCCTGGCCCGGCACCCCACCCCCGCCGCCGCCCGATTCGCCCCACAAGTCACCTTCGTGGCTCAGGGGTGCACGGCCGACGGTCGGTCAGGTGTACGAGCGTTTCGGCGCGTCATCGTACCGCCTCCGCGAAAACGGCCGGGCCGACCGCGGACCCCGTCAGCGGACGGCGTGGTGGACGGCGAGCAGCAGCAGCCACACCTGGCGGGCGAACTCCTCCGGCGGCAGGTCCACTTGGCCGTGCAGCCAGTCCGCGAGCAGCCCGGTGAACAGCGCGGCGGTCGCCGCGGCGGCGAGCTCGGGACGGGGTGCGCCCGCGCGCAGCCGTTCGGCGAGGGAGCGGGCACGCAGTTCGGTGTGCAGCAAGGCGCCCAGCGGTCCGCCGCCGCCCTCGGTGAGAAGCGCGCGGTGGAGGTCGGCGTGCGCGGCGACCTCCGTGAGGAAGGCGGTGAGCGGGGGCGGCGGCTGGTCCGGTGCGGGCGGGGCGGTCCAGGCGTGCAGCGCGTCCACACCCTCGCGCACCACTTCGGCGCAGGCGTCCACGGCGAGCGCGTGCAGCCCGTCGTAGTGGAGGTAGAGGGTGGCGCGGCCGACTCCGGCACGGCGGGCCACCGCGGAGAGGCTGACCTGGTCCAGCGGGCGGGTCGCGCACTCGGCGAGGAGGGCGGCCCGCAGCCGGGCGCGGGTGCGCAGCGTCCGCGGGTCGGTGCCGGGTCCGGCCGTGGTCACCCGCGGCCTCCCGGGGTCGCGCGCGGCGCGCCGTCCGCCGTCGGCCGCGTACGGGACGTCCCGCCGGCTGCCGTCCGGGCCGTGGGCGACCACCCGACCGCCGCGGCCCGCGCCGCTACCCCGCGACGAGGACGGCGGCCAGCGCGAGCACCGCGGGCACGGTCTGGGCGAAGAGGATCCGGCGGTTCGCGGTCGCGGCGCCGTACACCCCGGCGACCGCCACGCAGCACAGGAAGAAGACCGTCACCTGCCGGCCCACCGTGTCGGTGATCCCGGCGGCCAGTCCCCATATCAGCCCGGCGGCCAGGAACCCGTTGTAGAGGCCCTGGTTGGCGGCGAGCGGCGCCGTCACCCGGGCGCCGTCCGGGTCGAGGCCGTGCAGCGCGCGGCCGCGCGGACCCTGCCACAGGAACATCTCCAGCACGAGTACATAGACGTGGAAGGCGGCGACCACGCCGACCAGCACGTTCGCCACGACGTTCATTCTGCCCCCACCGCGCGTGTTCGCGGGCACCGCCCCGGCGCCACGGTCGCGTTCGGGTGCGCGGTCCCCCCGATTTCCTGGACAACTGTACAGGAAGTCCGGGCGCCCGTCGCCCGCCCGCCGGGAACCGCCGCAACCGCCGCGACACGGCCTCCGGCTCGCCGTCCCAGGAACTTGACACTCCGTCACATCCCCACGGTGACCCGCGTAGACCGCGGATGTATACCCCGTGTGTATAGTGCCTCGCGAGCGCGCCGGAAGAGGGCCCGCCGTCATGACAAGGGAGACCCCCCGACATGCGCACGAGCATCCCGCGCCGCACCCGCGCGCTGACCAGGCTGCTGGCCCCGTTCCTGGGTGTGGCCGCCTTGGTGTTCGGCCTGAGCGGCTGCAACGGCTACGACGCCACCTCGCCCGGCGCCGCCCGGAAGGCCGCCTCGGACACCGGGGCCGCCGCCTTCGCGCCGGGCCCCGACGGGCCGGTCGACTGCCGGAAGGCCAAGTGCGTGGCGCTCACCTTCGACGCCGGGCCGAGCGTGCGCACCCCGCAGATCCTGGCCATCCTCGCCAAGTACCACGTGCACGCCACGTTCTTCACGCTCGGCAAGAACCACGTGATGAAGCACCCGCAGATGGTGAAGGACATGGTCGCCCAGGGGCACGAGGTGGAGACCCTCACCTGGAGCCACCGGATACTCACCAAGATCGGCAAGGCCGAGGTGCGCAAGGAGATCACCGAGGGCCGGGCCGCCGTGGAGAAGGTCACCGGCGTCCGGCCCACCCTGCTGCGCCCGCCGCAGGGCCGCACCAGCCCGACCGTCACCAAGATCGCCCGCCAGCTCGGCATGGCCGAGGTGGTGTGGAGCGCCAACGGGGCGGACTACCGGACCACCGACTCCCACCTGATAGCCGACCGCATACTCAAGCAGACCAAGCCCGACGGGATCATCCTGCTGCACGACCTGGTCGACCCCACCAACCACGGCTACAACGGCACCGTCGCCGCGGTCGCGCCCATCATCAGCACGCTCCAGGGCCGCGGCTACACCTTCGTCACCGTCCAGCAGCTGCTCGCCCCGGGCAAGCCGCAGCCCGGCAAGGTCTACAAGTAGCCGCCGCCGGCCGGGGTCCGTCCACCGCGGACCCCGGCCGCGCACCGCCCGCCGGGCGCGGCGGTCACGCGTACACGTCGTTCAGCCACGCCTCGGCGGTGCGGGCCAGGTCCGCGGCGTCCGCGTCCGGGGCGAAGTCGTGCACCGCCAGGCCGACCCGGTAGCCGAAGTGGTTGCGCCCGAAGACCCGGTACATCGCGCGGTCGGTGCGCAGGCCCAGGAAGTACGGGTCGCGGTAGTCCAGCACCGCCGCCACCGGGGCGGACGCGCCGGGCAGCCGTGCCTCGACGGTGTCGCCCGCCCCGGCCCCGGGCGGCAGGCCGAGCGCGGTGGCGGCCGTGTCCAGGGCGCCGGGCGCGCCGGCGGCCGAGGGGCCGTCAGCGGTGGCGAAGACGGCCGGCCGGGGCGCGAAGTGCCGCAGGTACTCGCGCAGGGTGTGCAGGTAGAAGTCGGTGTGCTTGTTCGCGCCGTCGTACTGGTTCTCCCAGTCCTCGACGAAGATGCCGCTGTGCACGTAGCGCACCCAGGAACCGCCGCCCTCGCGCGGCTCGATGAGGTGGTCGAGCTGGTTGAGGGTCTGCTGGGTCATCCCCTCGACGTCCTCCGTGCGCGCGACCAGCCGGTGCGGCGGGTCCCAGACGGTGAGGGTGCCGCCGAAGGGGGCGGCGCCGCCCTCCTTGGCCTCGTACTCCATCGGCCACAGCCAGCCCGCGGTGCCGGAGGTGATCGCCTCCCACACCTCCTGCGGGCCCGCCCCGACCTCGAACTCCCTGACGATCTCGAACTCGCGCTCGGACTTGTGCTCGGACTTGTGCTCGGACATCGTGCCCGTCCTTTCCCTGTCGCTACGTCGTTCCGGTGGAGCCCGTTCCCGTGCCGGCGGCCAGCTCCGCGAGCGTCTCGGACTTGACGGCCGGGTGGAGGGCGACCACCACGCGGTGCGGGCGTCCGCCCGGCGCCTCCGGGTCGTGGTACTTGGCCACCAGCGCGCCGACCTCGCGGGTCAGTTCCGCCACGAAGGCGGCCCGGTCGGCGGCGGAGCCGAACCGCACCTCGCCGTCCAGGGCGAAGGTGGCCACCCGCTGCCGGGCCCGGCCCGCCCCCGTGATGAGGACGCCCACGTCCCGCACCAGCCGGGCGGCCAGTGCCAGCAGCCAGCGCGCGGACAGTTGGTCCCGGAAGCGGGCCGGGTCCGGCTGCACGGCGGCGAGCGCGGACGGCGAGATCACGTACGAGGCCGCGGTCGCCCGCATCAGCCGCTCGGTGACGTTGCCCTTGCGGCGCTCGCCCGCCAGCTCCACCAGCCCGTGCCGCTCCAGCGCCTTGAGGTGGTAGTTCACCTTCTGCCGCGGCAGGTCCACCCGGCCGGCCAGCATCGCCGCCGAGGCGGGCCCGGCGGTCAGCTCGGCCAGCAGCCGGGCCCGTACCGGGTCCAGCGAAGCGGCCGCCGCCGCGGAGTCCTCGATCACGGTCACGTCCCACATGACCCCAGCCTCGCACCGAACAATTTTTTTGTCCAGTACGACAAATCTGTCGGTGAGCGGGCAGCAAGAAGCCCGGCCGGGGAGGCGGGCTCCCACGGCCGGGCTCGGCCCCGCTCATCAGGCGGAGGGCGGCTGATTCACGCGGAGGGCGGCGCGGCCCGGACGGCTCTCTCCCCCGCGGTCCCGCTCCCGGCTTCCGGGCCGAACTCGCGCAGCGCCCACTCCACGACGGCCTCCAGATGGGCGTGGTGGGCGCCCTTCCAGTACACGCGGTCGCAGGCGGAGCAGCGCGCGAAGGCGTCGTACGTCTTCTTGGTGCCGTCCTCCAACTGGTCCCGGACGGCGTCCTTGTCCGCGGCGACGAGCTCTCCGTTGCACGCCACGCAGCGGGTCCAGGGGGCCAGCGGCGGGGCGAACCGCTCCAGCACGTCCCGGAGTTGCTCCTCGGGGCGGTCGCTGTAGACGTAGCCGCCCGCCCAGATCTCCCGCCGGCGCAGCAGCCCGCGGTCGCGAGAGAGCATCACCCGGCGCTCGCGGGCCGACCGGGCGGCGAGCGCGGGGTCCCCGATGTCCTCGTTCTCGTACGCGGCGTCGATGCCGAGCAGCCTCAACCGCCGGGCCAGCGTGCCCAGATGCACGTCCAGCAGGAAGCACAGCGGCGCGCCGGGCACCTCCTGCGGGCGCCGGACCGCGTGCACCTCCACCTCCTCGCCGGCCGCGGGCACGTGGGAGTGGGGCGCCGGGCGCCCGCCGACGGTCAGCCGCCCGACCTCGGTGAGCGGGATGCCCATCGACTCCACGACGTGGCCGAGGGAGGAGGCGCCGTCCGTGGCCACCTCCACGCTCGCGGCGCGGCGGCCGGGTGCCAGGAAGAGGCGCAGGTCGGCGGGCACATGGACGGTGATGCGGGGACGCGCGTCCCGGGCTTGGCTCACGTGCCCCAGCATGCCACCGGGCCGCGGCCCCCTTCCACGCCATTCCGCCCGCCCGGGGGCCGGGTCGCCGACGCCCCGGAGCCCGCCCGGCTCACCCCGGGAGGTCGTACGTGACGGTGACCGGCGCGTGGTCGGACCAGCGCAGGGCGTGGGAGTCGGCGCGCTCGACCACCGCGCAGACGGCGGTCTTCGCCAGGGCGGGCGTGGCGACGTGCAGGTCGATCCGCCAGCCGGAGTCGTTGTCGAAGGCCCGGCCGCGGTAGGACCACCAGGAGTAGGGGCCGTCCACGCCCGGGTGGAGGTCGCGGACCACGTCCGTCCAGGGGGTGAGCACCTCGGTGAGCCAGGCGCGCTCCTGCGGCAGGAAGCCCGCCGAATTCTGGTTGGCCCGCCAGTTCTTCAGGTCCGCCTCGCGGTGGGCGATGTTCCAGTCGCCGCACACCAGCGCGTGCGTGCCGTCCCGCGCGGTACGGGCGTGCAGCGCGGCGAGGTGCTCGCCGAAGCCGGCCATGAAGCGGTACTTCTCCTCCTGCCGCTCGGTGCCGACCTCGCCCGACGGGAGGTACAGGCTGCCGACGGTGAGGCCCGGCTCGGCGAGGTCGACCTCCAGGTAGCGCCCGGAGGTGTCGAACTCGCCCGAGCCGAAGCCGGTCCGCACCGCGGCCGGGACCCGACGGGTGAGGATCGACACCCCCGCGCGGCCCTTGGCGGCGGCCGGAGCGTGGAAGGCGTGCCAGCCCTCGGGCTCGCGCGCCTGCGCCGGAAGCTGGTCGGGCTCGGCGCGGACCTCCTGGAGGCAGACCACGTCGGCGGAGGTCTCCTCCAGCCAGCCCACGAAGCCCTTCCTGGCGGCGGCCCGCAGGCCGTTGACGTTCACGGTGGCGACGGTGAGGTTCACCCCAGGACGATAACGGCCCTCCCCACCTGCCCCGTCCCCCGTCCCGGCCTCCTCCCCGGACCGCTGACCGCCGACCGCACACACGTACGATGACCGCGTGGAGATCCGGAAGACGCGCTACGACGACCCCGACGCGGTCACGCTCATCGACCTTCTGCAGCAGGAGTACGTCCAGCGGTACGGGGACGGGGACCGCACGCCGGTGGACCCGGCCCACTTCACGCCCCCGCGGGGCGACTACCTGCTGGTCCACGACGCCGACGGGCGGCCGGTGGCCAGCGGAGGCTGGCGGGCGCAGGACTCCTCGGAGCCCGGATTCACCGACGGCGACGCCGAACTGAAGCGGATGTTCGTGGTGCCCGAGGCACGCGGGCGGGGCCTGGCCCGGGTGCTGCTGGCGGAGTTGGAGGCGAGCGCCGAGGCTGCCGGGCGCCGCCGGATGGTGCTGGAGACCGGGCAGCGGCAGCCGGAGGCGATCGCCCTGTACCGGTCCTGCGGCTACACCGAGGTGGCGAAGTTCGGCTACTACGCCGACGCGGAGGAGAGCGTGCACCTGGGCAAGGCGCTCGGGCCGCTCGGCGCGGGCGACGGCCTGGCCGGGTCTGCGTCCGCGGAACCGCTGAACGCCTGACGGGGCGCCGCCGTCCCCTCCCGCCGGCCTTCCCCCGCCCGTCCGCCCGCGCCCGAGGGCCGCACCCGCCGGCCGAACCGGGACACCGGACCCGACGCTCAGGCGCAGAGCTCCTCGTAGACCGCGATGACGCTGTTGGCCTGCTGCTCGACCTGGTCGGCGACCGGCACCCAGCGCGGGTGGTAGGCGTCCTCGTACGCCGCGCACCACTTGTCGACCAGCCGCGTCACCGACGGCACCGCGGCGATCCGGCGCAGCATCGCCGCCGCTCGCAGCGGGATGCGCTGGGCGTAGACCTCGATGCTGGTGACCCGGGCCGTCGTCATCTCCGGCAGCGGCGTGGAGCCGATCGGCCGGATCGCCGGGTCCCACTCGGCCGACAACCGCGGGCCGATCCCGACGAGTTCGCGGACGGTGCGCAGCATGGGGCTGTCGGCTCCGACGATCCGCGGGTCGATCCGGTCCAGCACCCGCGCCACGACGGGCAGGTCGCGGCGCAGCGCGGCTCCCGCGGCGCGCAGGGCGTGGTCGGGGTCGGGGTGCGGGGTGGTGTCGGCGGTGCGGTCGCAGGCCCACATCGGCACCTCGACGATGGCGGTGACCCCGTCGTAGCGCTGGACGTGCGTCCACGTGGAGTGGGCGCCGTCGCCCGCGTCGGCGGCCGGCGGCATCACGTAGACGCCGGGGCCGGGGCTCGGCCACTGGAAGGCGTCGGAGGAGCCGCTCTCCAGCGGGATGTCGAGTTCGGCCGCGGACTTGGCGATCCGCTCGGCCACCCCGGGGACGTCCCGGGTGAGCTGCACGAAGGTGCCGCCGACGTCGATGCCGTGCAGCGAGCACTGGAGCACCGGGCGCAGCCGGTCCAGCAGCGCCACCAGCGCGCGGGTCTCGGGCAGGGCGGCGCGCCGCACGGGCCCCTCGGCCGGCAGCCACTCGGGCTGCTCGGCGGAGCACGGCCGGAAGAAGTGCTGGTAGTGGCGGCGCAGCGTGTGCGGCCCCGACAGCCAGGGCTCGTTGAGCGCGGCGCCGTCGGGATCGATGCACAGCAGGAAGTGCCAGGCGCTGCCGTCGTCGTCCCCGCGTTCGCGCGCCGCTGCGATCGTCGTGGCCAGCCGCAGGACGGTGGCGCCGCCGACGGCGGCCTCGTTGGCGTGCGGACCGGCCACCACCAGCACGTTGCGCGGGCCGCGGCCGACCGTCAGCAGTTGCAGCGGCCGCCCGGCCCTCGACCACCCCACGGTGGCCAGCCGGCAGATCGCCGGATATCTCAGCGTGAGCCAGTGCGCACCCTGAGTGACTTCCCCTGTCGTCGGATAACGCTCTTGCGTGGACACAGCACATCCCCCTGCCGTGGGTCCCCACCCACCGGCTGTACTCGCGTGACGGATCGTTCCGGCCACGTTCGTCAGTCCCGTTAGTAGGTCACGGCCCCGGGGAGGTGTCAACGGTGGCCGTGGCATCTTCCGATTTCCGCGGACGGCCGGCGTCCGGGCGGCGGCGCGGCCGGGCGGGGCCGTCGGCCGACGCCCCCGCCGCCCGTGCGCCTTCCGCATGTGCGGGGTGGGGCGGGAGGACGTTCCCGTGGCGGCGGCCAGCGGTTCGGCGGCCTCGGAGGGCCGCCTTCCGGCCGGTCCCGGGCCCGTGTCCGGCCGCAGTCGACGGGGGCTTTCGGCGGGCGGGCACCCCGGATCATCCGGCAGGGTGCGGATACGCCAGGTACGGCAGGGCGGTCTCGGCGGACGGGGGCAGCCGCCGTACGCCCCGGGCCGGCTCCGACCCCACCGCCCGGGCCCGTCCGGGCGTGGCCGGCCTACGCCCGGGGGCGCCCCTCCCGAGCGTAGAAAGGGCTCACACCAGTGCCGGTACCTCCAGGGTGAGGGTGGGGCGCGCTGCACCGGCGCCGGGGTCACCGGAAGGCGCCGGCGCGTCCAGCACGGCGGGCACGCCGAGCGGCACGGTGAGGGTGGAGGGGCAGTGGCCGAAGCCGAACTCCTCGGCTATGGGGACGTCGAGCGGGCCGAGGCGGTCGAGCAGCAGGGCGCGCATGTCCTCGTAGGGCCCGCAGTCCGCCCACGAGCCGAGCACGATCCCGGCGACCCCGTCCAGCCAGCCGGAGCGCAGGAGTTGGGTGAGGATGCGGTCGAGGCGGTAGGGCTCCTCGCCGACGTCCTCGAGCAGGAGGATGCCGCCCGCGGCGGACGGGCGGACGTAGGGCGTGCCGAGGTCGGAGGCGAGCAGGCTGACGCACCCGCCGAGGGTGACGCCCTGGGCGCGACCGGGCACCAGCGTGCGGGCGGTCGCCGAGGTCAGCTCCCGCGTACTCTCGGGGTCGAACAGGACCTGGCGCAGCCCCTCCTGGGTCGGCCCGTCCTTGAGGAACGTCTCGGCCGCCGCCATGGGCCCGTGGATGGTGGCGAGCCCCAGCCGGGTGGCGAACGCCTCGTGCAGCGCGGTGATGTCGCTGTACCCGATGAAGGTCTTGGGCGGGGTGGCCCGCATCTCGTCCCAGTCCAGCAACTCCACCATCCGCTGCACGCCGTAGCCGCCGCGGGCGCACAGCACCGCGGTGGTCGTCGGGTCGCACCAGGCGTCCTGGAGGTCATCGGCCCGGGCCTGGTCGGAGCCGGCCAGGTAGCCGGACCGGTGGCCGTCCAGGACGTGCGGGCCGACCACCGGTTCCAGGCCCCAGCCGCGCAGGATCCGCAGGCCCGCCTCCAGGCGCTCGCGCGGCACGGGGCCGCTGGGGGCGACGACGGAGATACGATCGCCGGGGCTCAGCCGCCCGGGCCGTATCAGCGCGGGTACGGGCACTCCGACCACGTCCGCGACGCGCCTGAGCCGCTCGGTCATGTCGTCAGCTCCAGTGCCGGTACCCCGGCCGGGTTGAAGCCGAACACCTGCCCGTACAGGGCGAGTTCGGACTCGAGACAGGTCACCATGGTGTCGAGTCTGCGGAAGCCGTGGCTCTCCCCCTCGAAGGTGAGGTAGGCGTGCGGCACACCGCGCCCGGCCACCGCTTCGAGGAAGCGCTCGCACTGGACGGGCGGGCAGATCACGTCGTCGAGCCCCTGGAGGAGCAGGAAGGGCACCTTGACGCGGTCGCCGTGGTTGACCGGCGAGCGGTCCCGGTAGCGCTCGGGCACCTCGTCCACCGGGCCGACCAGCGACTCCAGGTACTGCGACTCGAAGTCGTGGGTCTCCCCGCCGGACTTGGACCAGCCGTACAGGTCCAGGATCGGGTAGATGACGGTGCCGCAGGCATAGGTGTCGTCGAAGACCAGGGAGGCCGCGCTGGTCCAGCCGCCGGCGCTGCCGCCGCGGACGGCGAGCCGGGCCGGGTCGGCGGCGCCCTCGGCGACCAGCCCGGCCGCGACGGCCGCGCAGTCCTCGACGTCGACCACGCCCCACTGCTCGCGCAGCCGGTTGCGGTAGGCGCGGCCGTAGCCCGTCGAGCCGCCGTAGTTGACCTCGGCCACGCCGATGCCACGGGAGGTGAAGAAGGCGATCTCCAGGTCGAGCACCATGGCCACCCGGCTGGTGGGGCCGCCGTGCACCCACATCACGTAGGGCGCGGGGCCGTCGCCGGCCGCCTCCGGGTTGCGCGGCGGGTAGACGTGGGCGTGCACGTCCCGTCCGCCGGGACCGGTGAAGACGCGGTGCACGGCCTCGGGCACGTACGCGGGGTCGACCGTGTCGTGGTGGGCGCCGCCGATCACCCGGGCGTGCCCGGTGGCGGCGTCGAGCTCCACCACCTCGTGCGAGGTGCGGGCGCTCGCGGCGACGCCGATGACCCGATCGCCCTGGACGGCGAGGGTGGGGCTCCACTCCGTCCAGGGCCCGGCGGCGTCGGTGACCTGCCCGGTGGTGGGGTCGAGCAGCCCGAGCCGCAGGGCGCCCACGCCGTGCAGCACCGCGACCAGGCCGTGCGCGAGCGGGCGGAACCAGCGGTGCCCCAGCTTCCACAGGGCGTTGCCGAACTCCTCCTCGCGCGGGCAGAGGTTGACCGCCTCCCCGGTGCCGGGGTCGACCCGGTGCACGTTCCACCAGCCGGTGCGGTCGGTGGCGGCCAGCAGGGTGCCGTCGGGCGCCCACTCCGCCTGGGTCACGGACTCCTCGGAGCCGCCGATCAGCGTGCGGGCCGGGCCGAAGGCGCCGTCGGGGGCGATCTCGGCGATGCGCAGCTCGGTGCCGTCCCACGGCATGCGGGGGTGGTCCCAGGCCAGCCACACGGCCTGCCCGCCGTCCGGCGACAGCCGCGGGCCGGTGACGAACCGGTGGCCGGCGGCGGCCAGTTCGCGCACCGCGGCGCGGTCCTCGGCCGCGGAGCCGTCCAGCGGCACGGCGGCCGGCACCCGGCGGACGTCCGTGGGGCCCTCGCCGGTGAACTCCTCCAGCACCGCCCAGACCTCGCCGCGCTCGGGGCGCAGCTCCAGGTCGGCCCAGCGCAGGCCGCCGCCGAGAGCGGAGACCGGGGTGAGCGGGCGCGGCTCGGTGCCGGGCTCGTCCGGACGGAAGACGTACAGCCGCTGGTCGGGGTGGTGGACGAAGACGATCAGCGGGGAGCCGTCCACGACCGCGCCCGCCCAGGGGGTGCCGCCGTACTCGATGACGCGGCTGCGCACGTTCCACGGCGCGGGCAGCGGGACCTGCTCGGTGCCGTCGGCGAGGCGGCGGACCAGGGCGCGGCGGCCGGCCTCGGCGGGGCGCGGCGCCGTCCACCACACCTCGTCGCCGACCACGCCGACGTACTCCGGGCTGCCGTCGTGCGAGGCGGCGGTGGTGGCGTCGATCGGGGACGGCCAGGTGCCGTACTCCAGGTGGGGGCGGGCGGTGGTGGTCACGAGCCGGCCCCCTCACCCGCGCCGGAGGTGTCCGCGCCGGTCCCGCGCAGGAAGCGGTCCAGCACGCGCACGCCGAAGTGCAGCGCCTCGACCGGCACCCGCTCGTCGACGCCGTGGAAGAGCGCCTGGTAGTCGAAGCCGGGTGGCAGCTTCAGCGGGGAGAAGCCGTAGCCGGTGATGCCCAGCCGGGAGAACTGCTTGGCGTCGGTGCCGCCGGACATGCAGTACGGCACCACGTGCGCCTGCGGGTCGAAGTGCTCCAGCGACTCGCGCATCGCCGCGAAGGTCGGGGAGTCGACCGGGGCCTGGAGCGCGGTCTCGCGGTGGTGGTACTCCCACTCCACGTCCGGGCCGGTGAGCCGGTCCAGGGTGGAGACGAACTCCTCCTCGCCGCCGGGCAGGATGCGCCCGTCGACGTAGGCGGTGGCGGAGCCGGGGATGACGTTCACCTTGTAGCCGGCCTGGAGCATGGTCGGGTTGGCGCTGTTGCGCACGGTGGGGCGGACCAGGGCGGCGGCGGGGCCGAGCCGGTCGAGCAGGGCGTCGACCGCGTCGGCGTCCCCGAGGTCCGCGGGCACGTCGTGCAGCGCGGCGAGTTCGGTGAGGGCGGCCCGGACGGTGGGGGTCGAGACGCACCGGCCACCGGTGCTCGCCGATCCGGGTGATGGCGGCGGCGAGGTGGCTCACCGCGTTGTCGCGGTTGACCTTCGAGCCGTGGCCGGCCGTGCCGCGCGCGGTCAGCCGCAGCCAGGCGGTGCCGCGCTCCCCGGCGGCGACCGGGTAGATCCGCAGCGTGTCACTGGCGTGGAAGGTGTAGGCGCCGGACTCGCTGATGCCCTCGGTGCAGCCCTCGAAGACCTCGGGGTGCTTGTCGGCGAGGAACCCGGAGCCGTAGGCGGCGCTGTCCTCCTCGTCGGCGGTGAAGGCCAGCACGATGTCGCGGGCCGGGCGGTGCCCGGTGCGGGCCCAGGCGCGGACGGCGGCCAGCACCATCGCGTCCATGTTCTTCATGTCGATGGCGCCGCGGCCCCACACCACCCCGTCGCGGACCTCGCCGGAGAAGGGGTGGACGGTCCAGTCGGCGGCCTCGGCGGGCACCACGTCGAGGTGGCCGTGCACGAGCAGCGCGTCGGCGGACGGGTCGGTGCCCGGGATGCGGGCGACGACGTTGGCCCGGCCGGGCGCGGACTCCAGGATCCGCGGCTCGATGCCGGACTCGGCGAGCCGCTCGGCCACGTACTCGGCCGCGGCCCGCTCCTCCCCGTCCCCGCCGCCGCGGTTGGTGGTGTCGATCCGGATGAGGTCGGAGGTGAAGCGGACCACCTCGTCGAGCGCCTGCTGGTCGACCGCTCGGGCCGCGGGGGACCCGGGGAACACCGCCTCCCCGGCGGCCGACCGGGCCGCGCTGGCCTCGGTGAACTGCTCAGCCATACTGCTCCTCCACGGCTTGGGACACGAGCGTGGTGACCGCCTTGAAGGCGCGGATCCCCTCGTACATGGTCGGCAGGGTGTAGGACACCCGGCGCTCGGCGGTGCGCTCCACGCCGGGCACCACGGTGGCGGCCCCGGCCAAGTGGACCGCGTCGAACTCCACTTCCACCGTGAACGGCCCTGCCTGGGCGGGCTCGTGGCGCACGGCGAGGGCCGCGGCGTCCTTGGCGGCGGCCCGGATGTCGGCGACGGTACGGGCCGGCGGGCGGCACACCGCCGCGTACCGCGACACGTAGTCCTTGACGGCGACCGTGTGCGCCCGCGGGGCGTATCCACGCGCGTCGACTCCCGTGCGGTCGTCGCCGGTGACCAGGACGACCGGGACGCCGTACTCGGCGACGACCAGCGCGTTGAGCCGGCCCTCGCTGGCCGGCTCGCCGTTGACCCACACGCCGGTGATGGAGTTGGCCAGGTAGGTGTGGGCGAGGACGCCCTCGGTGCCGGCGCCGGTGTGGTAGCCGACGAAGGCGATGCCGTCCACGTCCCCGTGCTGGACGCCCTCGACCATGGACAGGTCCTTGTGCCGGCCGGTGAGCATCTCGGCCCGCTCGTCCAGCTTCTCCAGCAGCAGGTTCCGCATCGTCCAGTGCGCCTCGTTGACGAGCACCTCGTCGGCCCCGCCGTCGAAGAAGCCCGCGATCGCGGCATTCACGTCGGAAGTGAACATATGGCGACAGCGCTGCCATTGCTCGCTGCCTGGCAGCACGTCGGCGGGCCAGGTCACACCGGTCGCGCCTTCCATGTCCGCCGAGATGAGGATCTTCGTCATGGCAGATCACGTTACGCGGCCCCGGGAGGGGCATGCCAGCCCCACCCCCACCCTGTGGATAACTTTGGTGGTCCAGACCTGTGACGTCTTGCGGTACGAGCCCGCGACCAGGCATTTCCCCCGACTTCCGGACCCCTTCCCGAACGGCCCCGAACTCCGCGACCGATCAAGCGTGTTCAACCTGCAACGGCATGGCGGGGGCACGGCAGCGACCGGGCGGGCGGGCGGCCCGGCCGACCGCCGTCCGGCCCCGGGCGGCGTCCGGCGGCCCGGCGGAGCGGACGACGCCTGCCGCACCCGTCGGACTTTTCATACGACCCGGACCGTGTCGCCGTCTGCCCCGCGCTCCCCCGGCGCGCCGCCGGGCCGGGTCGCGCGGCCCCCGCGCCCATGCGGCCGACCCGGACCTCCGAGCCCGGACCTGGCCGGATCCCGCCGGCATGCCCGAACGTCCGGCGGGCATCCGTACCCCCGTACGGCTCCGTCCGGGAGCCGTCCGCGGCGAGCCTCCCGGTCACGCGCGTGCGCGTACCGGCGGGAAATCCCTGGCGGATCAGGGCGGTCCGTGGTTCGTTGGGTCCTTCGACGGCGCGTGGTGCGGGGCGCCGTGAACACGGTGTAACAACTGTGGCCAATGGGGGGAGACACCGGGCGAATTCGGGCGTAATCCCGCGCGGGGGCAACCGATGCGAGCGTGCTAGCGTCCAAACTCTGTGGTCGAACCCTGACCCAGGTGTGAGTTCGACCCCGCCGGCGGGACATCCGGCCGGGCTCATCCCACCCGCAACCGGAAGAGGTCACGTGACCACCTGGCAGACCGCGCGCCCGGCCGCCGCCGACGGTCCGCGGGCCCTTCTGCGGCGGGTCGACTGGCGGCATCCCGTCGTCCTGGCCACCGGGCTGTCCCTGGTACTGCACGTGCTGTGGGCGCTGTACCTGGCCAAGGACTCCGGGGACATGGCCGCGCAGTACGCGTGGACGGAGTTCATACGAGCCCACCCCTCGGCCTCGTACAACCTGTCGTGGTACGGGGGCATGCACCCCGCCTCGTACAGCATCCTGTCGCCCTACATCATGGCCGCGCTCGGGGTGCGGATGACGGGCGTGGTCGCGGGCACCCTGTCGGCGACGGTGGCCGGGATGATGGTGATGCGGTCGCGGATCCCGCGGCCGATGTTCCCGGTGCTGTGGACGGCGCTCGCTCTTTGGGGTGATGCCGTCTCCGGGCGGGTGACGTTCGCGCTCGGCATGCTCTTCGCGCTCGCGGGCACGATGCTGCTCTACCCCGCCGACCGGGTCGAGCGCAGCCGCTCGCGCCGGGTGGCCACCGCCACGGTGATGGCCGCGCTGGCCACGATGTGCAGCCCTGTGGCGGGGCTGTTCCTGCTCGTGGTGGCCGCGGCGCTCTTCCTGGCCGGGCGCCGCAAGGACGCGTACTTCCTGGCCGCGGCTCCGCCGCTGGTGGTCGCCGGCACCTCGCTGCTCTTCCCCTTCTACGGGGTGCAGCCCTTCGCCTGGTTCTTCGCGATCATCCCGTTCGCGGTCGCGGTGGTGATCGGGCTCGTGGTACCGCGCACCTGGCGGGCGGTGCACCTGGGCACCTGGGTGTACGCCCTCGGCGTGGCGCTCACGTACGTCATCCCCTCGCCCATCGGCAGCAACGTGGAGCGGCTCGCGCTGCTCTTCGGCGGCACCGTGCTGCTGATCGTGGCCATGGGCACCGCCTGGGGCACCCGGCGGGCCGTGCTGCTCTGGCTGGCCTTCGCCGGCGCCGCGTCCTGGCAGATCGCCAAGCCGATAGTGGACCAGGTCACCACCTCCTCCACGCCCGCGGCCTCCTACCACGCGGCGCCGCTCATCAACGAACTCAAAGACGTGCACGCCGACCGCGGACGCGTCGAGGTGGTTCCGCTGCGCTCGCACTGGGAGGCGTCCGGCCTGTCGCCGTACGTCAACCTGGCCCGCGGCTGGAACCGGCAGGCCGACGTGGAGCGCAACCCGCTCTTCTACGACGGCACGCTGACCTCGACGACCTACCGCGACTGGCTGCGGCGATGGAGCGTCAACTACGTGGTGCTGCCGCTGTCGCAGCCGGACGGGGCGGGTGTCGCCGAGTCGAAGATCGTGGCCGCCGGGCAGAACTGGCTGCGACTGGTCTGGCAGGACTCGGACTGGCAGCTCTACGCGGTCAAGGGCGCGCTGCCCATGGCCGATCCGCCCGCGCACGTGGACCAGGCCGGGCCGGCCGAGCTCACCGTCACGATGCCGACCATCGGGTCCGTGCTGCTGCGGATCCCCTGGTCGCCCGTGCTCGGGATCGAGGGGGCCACCGACAGCAAGCACGGGTGTCTGGCCCCCGACGGGGACTGGACACGCCTGTACGCGCCCACGCCCGGCACTTACCATATCGGCGGGAGCTACGCGCTCATTCGCGGCACCAAGTGCGACAAGGCGCAGATCGAGGACGGCACCGGCCGCGAGCCCGCCCCCACGGGCTGACACCGGATCCGCCCGGACATCCCCTTCCCGTCATCCCTGTGCGCGAACCGGCTCGGCCGACTGCCCATCGGCCGAGCCGGTTCGCGCGGGGCCCCCGTGAGCGCCGCCGCGCCGGGTGAGCACGCGTCGGACGCCGCCTGTCACCTGGCAGAACGGGTTGCTCGGGTAGACCTCGACGTAGCCGTAGTGGTCGCCCGTCCCCGTGTGCGCGGTGCCGACCGCCCACTCGCTGGCGCCGGTGCTCTTCCAGACGTAGCGGTCGACGCTCATCGTGTCGCCGTGGTACAGGATCGCGATCTCGTGGGAGAGGTCGGACTCCCGCACCCACGCGTCGGTGGCGCAGACCGTCCGGAGCTCCATGGGCGCGAGACCCGTCGCCGCCCTGCTCGACGCCGACGGCCGGGAGGCGGCGGGTGCGGCGGCGTTGGCGGGGACCGCGAGCGCGCCGAGTGCCACCATCGCGGCCAGGGCCGAGCCAAGAATCTTGATCGACATCATGTTCCCTTCGGTGGAAGCCGGGACCTCACGTGCAGACGTAGCCGACCTTGAAGTAGCCGTCGGCGGCCGCGCCGCCGTTCGGCCGGCCGTAGCCGAGGGCCCAGCCCTCCGGGATCGACGGAACGGAGTTGTGGGTCGCGTAGACGTGCATCGGATTGCCGGTGAACACCTCCGCGACACGGACACCGCTGTCGCTGGGGGTCTGACGGATCCACAGACTCGCGATGTTGCAGAGGTATCCGTCGTAGCCGGTCTGGTGCGGCGTGACGACGTTCTTCGTCAACGGAGCGGCCGCGCGGCCGTCGAGCGAGGGCGACGGGGTGGCCGCCACGGCGAAGGTCGGGGCCATCAGGGCGGACGCCGCGGCGGCGACCACGGCGCCGGTGAGCCACCGGGTCACGGTCCGTCGTTTCTCGGGGATCATCATGCCGTCGATCGTCACACCCCCCAGGGGCCGCTGATAGCCTCGCTGGGACCGGTTAGGACAACGTGGGACACGGGGGCCGGAATGTCCGACGACGATCCGGTACGTGTCCTGGGGCGCCGCCTCGACGCGGCGCGCCGGCAGCGCGGCTGGACCTTCCGCGAGTTCGCCGAGCACACCGGGATGTCCAAGAGCACGCTGCAGTACATGATCGGGTCCCGACGCACCGCACCTGACTACCACGAGCTGGTCGCGCTCGTGGGAAAGCTCGGCCAGCCCTGGACCGAGGAGTGGGAGTGGCTGTGGTGGCAGGCGGTCGACGGCACGTCCTCCTGTGCGGAGACGGTACCGGCGCAACTGCCCGCGAACCCGACGGGCTTCGTCGGGCGCGCCGCTGAGCTCGCCGACATCGGCCGTGCACGGGCCGCGGGCGCGGCGACCGCGGTCCTGTGCGGCATGGCCGGGGTGGGCAAGACGGCGCTGGCGGTGCGCTGGGCGCACCGGGCACGCGAGGCGTTCCCGGACGGGCAGCTGTACATCGACTTACGCGGCTACGATCCCGACCCGCCGGTGCCCGCCGCCGAAGCGCTGGCGAGTCTGCTGCGCGCGCTCGGCGTACGCGACACCGCGATACCGTCCGCGCTCGGCGACCGCACCGCGCTCCTGCGCACCCTGACCGACGGGCGGCAGATCCTTCTCGTGCTCGACAACGCGGCCACCGTCGAGCAGGTCCGGCCGCTCCTGCCCGGTACCGAGAAGTCGTTCGTGATCGTGACCAGCCGGGACGGGCTCGCCGGACTGGTGGCCCGGGAGGGCGCGGTCCGGGTGGAACTCGACCCGCTGCCGCCGGCCCACACCGCCGGACTGCTCAATGGCCTCATCGGCGTCAGGGCGAGCGCCGACCCGGCCGCCGTGGCCGCGCTCGCGGAGCAGTGCGCGCGGCTGCCGCTGGCGCTGCGGGTCGCCGCGGAGTTCGTGGCCGGGCGCCCGGAGACGCCGCTGGCGAGCCTGGTCGCCCAACTCGCCGACGAGCAGCGCCGCCTCGACGTGCTCGACGCGGGCGGTGACCGGCGCACCGCGATGCGCGGCGTGCTGTCGTGGTCGTACCGACACCTGCCCGCCCCCGCCGCGCGGGTGTTCCGGCTCCTCGGCCTGCACGGCGCGGTCCCCTTCGGGGCGGGGCCGCGGCGGCGCTCGCCGGAGTGCCGGCCGAGGAGGTCGGGCCGCTGCTGGACCGGCTGTGCCGGGCCTACCTGATCCGCCCGGCCGGCTCCGACCGCTACCAGATGCACGATCTGCTGCGGGCGTACGCGTCCGAACTCGTGGGCACCGTCGACACGGGGCCGCAGCGCCGCGCGGCCGTCCGGCGGCTGCTGAACTACTACCTGCACTCCGCGCACGCCGCCGATCTGCGCCTGGAACCGCACCGGCTGCCCATCACCCTGCCCGGTGCCCGCGCGGTGGCACCGGAGAGCCCGCCTTCCTCCGCGGCGGCGCTGGCCTGGTTCACCGTCGAGCATCCCGCGCTGCTGGCGGCGATCAACCTGTCGATCAAGTCCCGTCTCGACGCCTACACATGGCGGCTCGCGTGGACGCTGCTGACCTTCTTCGAGCGGCAGGGCCACTGGCAGGACCACGCGGACACCCAGCGCGCCGCCCTCGCCGCGACCGAGCGCCTGGGCGACCGCTCCGGGCAGGCCCACGCGCACCGCTGCCTCGCCCGCGTCTACGGCCGCCTCGGCCGGGACGAGGAGGCCGACACCCATCTGCGCCGGGCCCTCGACCTGTACCGGGAGGTCGGCGACCGCGTCGGGCAGGCGCGCACCTGTCTGAACCTCAGCATGACCGCCGAACGCGGCGGGCGGTACGGGGACGCGATGCGCCACGACCGCGAGGCGTACGAGCTGTTCGCCGCCGCGGGCGACCGCCACGGGCAGGGGCTGGCCCTCAACCAGATCGGCTGCGACCACCTCCTGCTCGGCGACCCCGATCAAGCACTCGCCGAGTGCGGACGCGCGCTCGCCGTCTTCGAGGAGTTCGACGACCTCGCGTCGCAGGCCGCCGCCTGGGACAGCCTGGGCGCCGCTCACCACGCTTTGCGGCAGACGGCGCGGGCCGTCGCGTGCTACGAACAGGCCCTCGCGCACTACCGCCGCCTCGGCAACCGCTACCTCGAGGCGGACTCCCTCATCAATCTGGGCGACACCTACGAAGCTTCCGGCAACCGCGAGGCCGCCCTGGCGCAATGGAAGCCGGCCCTGGAGATCCTCGACGACCTCCAGCACACCCGAGCCGCCGAGATCCGCGCCCGCCTCGCACGGTGACGGCTCGCCACCTGCGGCGTCGAGCCGTCACCGTCCCCTGGCGGGGCGCCTGTGCGCGCGAGGCGGCGGGACGCCGTCCCAAGGGGCGCGAGGAACCGCGCGACCGGGCGGCCACCGGCGGGTGGTCCGGGGAGCACAGGCCGGGGCCGCCCGGAGAGCTAGTCCGGGTGGCCCAGTTGGAGGTCGCGTTCGGTGCGGCCGCCGCCGGCGATGTGGAGGACGGTGGCGACCGGCGGATAACCCGCCGCGATGACGGTGTACTCGCCCGCCGCGAGGTCGACGAAGCGGAAGTGGCCGTCGGCGCCGGTGGTGACGGAGTCCACGACGTTGCCGGCGGCGTCGAGGAGGGTGACGCGGGCGTCCTCGACGAGCCGTCCGCCCGGGGCGCGGACGGTGCCGCGCAGCACCGCGCCGCCGGCGAGTTCGACGTCCTGCCGGGTCTCGCGGGAGGCCTGGACGGAGACCGGCAGCGCGGCCGGCCGGAAGGCGGGCGCGCTGGCCGCGAGAGTGTACTCGCCGGCGACGAGTTCGGTGAGCGCGTAGCCGCCCTCGCGCCCGCTGCGGGAGGTGGCCACGACGTCGCCGCGCACGTCCGTGAGGGTGACCACCGCGTCGCGCACGGGCGTGCCGTCGGCGGTGTGCACGGTGCCGGCCAGCCGCCCGGCGCCGCCCAGCACCACGTCCAGTTCGACGGGATGGTCCCCGACCGTGACGGTGACGGCCTGCGGCTGGTGCCCGCCGGCCGAGGCGATGAGGACGTAGCTGCCGGCGCCGGGGGTGCTCAGGGCGTACCGGCCGTCCTCCGCGGTGGCGCCGCGCCCGATCTGCCGTCCGGAGCCGTCGATGAGGGTGAGGGCGGCGCGCCCGACCGAGGTGCCGTCGGAGTGCTGGACGGAGCCGCACACGGGCACGCCGGCCCCGGGGCCGCGCCGGGCGCCGGGCACGCCGGACTCGGGCCCGGCGAGGAGCGTGGCGGTGGGCGCGGCACCGTGGACGGGTTCGTGGCCCTTGTCGCGGCCGGGTTCGGGTCCGGGGTCGAAGGCGGCGGGGGCGGTGGGGCCGTGCTGGGTCACCAGGGGTTTCTCCTTGAGCAGGAAGGCGAAGAGGAAGCCGAGCACGAGGACCGGCACCAGGTACAGGAAGATCCGCGGCATCGCCTCGGCGTACGCGGCCACGTACCCGTCGCGCACGGCGGCGGGCAGGGTGCGGACCAGTTGGGGGGTGACCGACTCGGGGTCGGTCAGCGCGGCGCCGTGCGGGAGTTCGGCGGCGAGCCGGTCGCCGAGGCGGTGGGCGAACAGCGTGCCGAAGACGGCCGCACCGACCGAACCGCCGATCTGCCGGAAGTAGTTGTTGGCGCTGGTGGCGGCGCCGATGTCGGCGGGCCGGACCGAGTTCTGCACGGCGAGCACCAGCACCGGCAGGATCATGCCCATGCCGAGGCCGAGGATCGCCATGTAGAGGCTGTACTCGGGCCGCCGGGTGTGCGCGTCCAGCAGGGACAGCAGGTACATCCCGGCGACGGACATCGCGCAGCCGAGCAGCGGGAAGACCTTGTAGCGGCCGGTACGGGAGATGAGCTGGCCGCTGACGACGGAGGCGAGCACGACCCCGAGCATCATCGGGAGCATGAGGAGCCCGGACCCGGTGGCGCTGGCGCCGTCCACCATCTGCAGGAAGGTGGGCAGGTAGCTGGCGGCCCCGAACAGAGCCACGCCGACCGTGGCGCCGACCAGCGCGCTGGTGTTGAACACGCCGTCGCGGAACAGCCGCAGCGGGATGACCGGCTCCTTGGCGAAGCGCTCGACGAGGACGAAGAGCAGGCCGCACACCAGGGTTCCGGCGCCGAGCCCGAGGATCTCCCGGGAGCGCCAGGCGTAGGCGGAGCCGCCCCACGTGGTGAGCAGCACCAGGCCGGTGGACCCGACGGCGAGCAGCAGGGCGCCCAGCAGGTCCAGCCGGGGGCGCACGGCGGGCCGGGGGAGCTTGAGCACGAGGCTGATCACCACGAGGGTGGCCGCGCCGAAGGGCACGTTGACGGCGAAGCACCAGCGCCAGGAGGCGTGGTCGGTGAAGAAGCCGCCGAGCAGCGGTCCGGCGACCGACGCGACGCCGAACGCGGCCCCGATCAGGCCCATGTAGCGGCCGCGCTCGCGGGGCGGGACGATGTCGGCCATGATCGCCTGCACGCCGATCATCAGTCCGCCGCCGCCGATGCCCTGGACCGCGCGGAAGGCGATCAGCTCGTTCATCGTGCGCGACCAGGCGGCCAGCGCGGAGCCGGCCACGAAGGTCAGGATCGCGAACTGGAAGACGCCCTTGCGGCCGAAGAGGTCGCCGAGCTTGCCGTAGAGCGGCAGGCCGATGGTGGAGGCGAGCAGGTAGGCGGTGACGACCCAGGACATCCGGTCCAGGCCGTGCAACTCCCCGACGATCTTCGGAAGGGCGGTCGCCACGATCATCTGGTCGAGCGCGGCCAGCAGCAGGGCGAGCATGAGGCCGAGGAAGACCAGCCGCACCCGGCTCGGGCTCAGACCCGCCTCCTGGCGCGCGGGCGGCTCGGGCGGGGAGCCCGCCGCGCCACCGATCACCTCGGGCTCCGCCTCGGCCGAACGCTCGATCAGCGTGCCGCCACTCACTGCCACTCCCCTCGCCGCGCCTGCCTCGCCACCGTCTCCCGCATGAGGCGACAACGAGGGGCGGGCGCGGCGATGTTCAGGAACCCGGCAGAACCACCCGGATCAGTGAACGACCGCCAGGGCGGTCGAGCGGCGGGCGAGAGGCGCGTCGCGGCGGCGGCACGCGGCGGGGCGACGGGTGTACGGCCCGCCGCCCCGCCGCGTGGGCGGCACCTCGGCTACGCCTCCACGTCGGCGGCGAGCCGGGCGAGGATGTCGTCGTAGATCCGGCCCAGGCCCTTGGGCGCGAACGTGCGCTCGAAGAAGCCGCCGATGCCGGTGGCACCCTGCCAGGTGGTGGTGGCCACGACCTTGCTGCGTCCGTCGCCGGCCGGGGCGACCGACCAGGTGGTCACCATCGAGGAGTTGCGGTCGCTCTCCACCAGCCGCCCGGCCTCGGGCGCGGTGACGTCGAGCAGGCAGTCGCGAACCCGCTTGCTGGTGGCCTGGAGGCGCCAGTGCACGACGGTGCCCTCGCCCGTGCCGCCCTCGCGCACCTCGTACTCGCTGAACTGCCCGGGGAGGAGGCGGCCGCGGGTGCCGGAGTAGTCGGCGAGTGCGTCGTACACCCGCTCCGGCTCCGCCGCGACGATCCGCTCCGTGGTGGCCTCTACCTGCGCCATGACTTCTCCTGGGGTTCTTGCTGGTGACGGGGGTCGGTCCGTGCCGACGCGGACACGCCGCGCGACACGCAAGCCAACCACACCCGCTTTTCGAATCTGTGTTCTATTGTGGTGCGGGAGGCAAGGTTGCGGGGGCGAGGACGACGGAAAGGAGGGCGCGATGCGCTGGGACGGGCTGCGCGCGGACGACGACGCCGCTTCCACAGGGACGCTCTTCGGCACGTCCGCGGTGACCACGAGGACCTTCGACACCCCGGAGTTCCGGGGCATCACCTTCCACGAGGTGCGGGCCCGCTCGATACTCAACCGGGTGCCGGGCACCTCCCGGATGCGCTTCGAGTGGACGCTGAACCCGTACCGGGGCTGCTCGCACGCGTGCGTCTACTGCTTCGCGCGCCGGACGCACAGCTACCTGGACCTCGACACCGGGCAGGGCTTCGACTCGCAGATCGTGGTGAAGGTCAACGCCCCGGAGCTGCTGCGCCGCGAACTGGCCTCGCCGCGCTGGCAGGGCGACCACGTCGCCATGGGGACGAACGTGGACTGCTACCAGCGCGCCGAGGGCCGGTACCGGCTGATGCCGGGCATCCTGGCCGCGCTGCGCGACCGGGCCAACCCGTTCTCGATCCTCACCAAGGGTTCGCTGATCCTGCGCGACCTCGAACTGGTGCGGCAGGCCGCGAGCGTGGCCGAGGTGTCCGTCGCGCTGTCCGTGGGCTTCCTCGACGGCGAGCTGTGGCGCAGCGTGGAACCGGGCACGCCTTCCCCCGAGACGCGCCTCGCGGTCTGCCGCACCCTCGCCGAGAACGGGATACCCGCGGGCGTCCTGATGGCGCCCGTGCTGCCCTTCCTCACCGACTCCCCCGAGCAGCTGCGGGCCACCGTCAAGGCGATAGCCGCGGCCGGAGCCGGCTCCATCACGCCGCTGGTGCTGCACCTGCGCCCCGGCGCGCGCGAGTGGTACACGGCCTGGCTCGCCCGCAACCACCCGCACCTGGTGCGGCGTTACGAGGCGCTGTACGCGGGCGGCTCCTACGCGCCCAAGTGGTACCAGCGGCGGGTCACCCGGCTGGTGCACGAGTTCGCGGCGGAGTTCGGCTGCGGTCCGACCCGGCACGGCCGGGCGCGCGGGCTCGCCGCGGAGGAGGCCGGGCCGGGAGCGGGCGCGCCGCCCGCGGTGCGGGTACGGGTGCGGGAGAACAGCCCGCGCGAGGACGCCGGACCCGGCACAAGGGAGGGCGGGCACGGCGAAGGCGGCCCGGAGGAGGGCGGCCCGCGGAAAAACACCCAGCTCACCCTGCTGTGACCGTCCTAGAGTGCGGCGCATGACACGGATCAGGACGATGACCGAGGCCGACGTGCCGGAGGTGTCCGCGCTCCGGGTGGCCGGCTGGCGCGCGGCCTACCGGGGCATCGTGCCGCAGAGCTACCTCGACGCCATGGACGAGGCCGAGGACGCCGCCCGGCGGCGGGAAACGCTCGCGCGCACGGCGGGGCGGGTGCACAACCTGGTCGCGCAGGACCCCGACGGCGCGGTCGTCGGCTGGGCGGCCTTCGGCCCGTACCGCGGGGAGCCGACCGGGACCGGCACCGGGGAGCTGTACGCGCTCTACCTGCGGCCCGAGCGGATCGGGACGGGGATCGGCCGGGCGCTGATGGCCGAGGTGACGGCGCGGTCCGCCGAACTCGGCCGCCGGCGGCTCGCGTTGTGGGTCCTCGCGGACAACGCGCCGGCCCGGCGCTTCTACGCCGCCGCGGGCTTCGCCCCGGACGGCACGGAGACCTCGGACACCTACGACGGCGTGCCGCTCACGGAGGTGCGCTACGTCCGCGCCCTCGGGGGCTGAGGCCGCCGAGGAAGGGCGGCCGACCACTTTCGGCGGGGAGACCGTCCGCGCGGACGGTCTCCCCGCCGAAAGTGGTCGGCCGCCCTTACGCCGTACGGGGCAACCCGCTCGTCTGTGAGGGACGCAGATCACATGGGCGCGAGGGTGGCGCGGAAGTTACCCGCGGGTTACAGTCGAGACACGCCCGGCGGCTGGTGACGCACCGCCCGGCGCATGCCGTCGTCGGTTCGGCACATCGCGGCAGGGCTCAGGGACAGGGCCCGCCGGCCAGCGCGGATACCGGGCACGCACACCACTGCGGCCGGTCCGCGACTCCACCTCCGCCCCTCCGCCGCGCGCCCGCGCCCGCCGTTCGCGTGCGGCCACGTGTCACACCTGGAGTCAGCGATGGAACGTCCCACGCCTTCCGCCACCGTCCCCGCTCCCGCCTCCCCCGCGATCACCCCGGCCCCCGGCCGCTCCGCACGCCCCACCGCCTCCGGGCCGCGTCCGCCCGCCGCCATCCCGTCCGCCGTCGCCGTGATCGGCCTGGGGACCATGGGCACCGGCATCGCCGAGGTGCTGACCCGGGCCGGCCACGAGGTGACGGGCGTCGACGTCGACACGGCGGCCGCCCACCGCGCGGTGGCAGCCCTCGAGAACAGCACCGCCCGGGCCGTCGAGCGCGGCCGGATGTCCGAGGCGGAGCGGCGGGACGCCCTCTCGCGCTTCCGCACCTTCCCCGACCTGCGGGCCGCCGCCGAGGCGGACCTCGTCATCGAGGTCGTGGACGAGCGCTACGACACCAAGCGCGAGGTGTTCACCGCGCTGGACCGCCTGGTCAAGCCGGAGGCGATCCTGGCGACGGGCACCAACGCCCTGTCGGTGACCCGGCTGGCCGCCGAGACCGGCCGCCCCGACCGCGTGCTGGGCCTGCACTTCTTCGCCCCGGCGCCCGCGATGAAGCTGGTCGAGGTGGTCTCGACGGTGCTGACCTCGCCGGAGACCACCCGCGCGGTGACCGCGCTGGTGCACAGCCTCGGCAAGGAGCCCGTGCCGGTCGGCGACCGCCCCGGCTTCATCGCCGACGGCCTGCTGTTCGGCTACCTGAACCAGGCGGCCGCGATGTACGAGGCGCGGTACGCCACCCGCGAGGACATCGACGCGGCCATGCGGCTGGGCTGCGGCCTGCCGATGGGCCCGCTGGCGCTGCTGGACCTGATCGGGATCGACACGGCCACCACCGTGCTCGACGCGATGTACCAGGCCACCCGCGACCGGCTGCACGCCCCCGCGCCGGTGCTGAAGCAGCTGACCGCCGCCGGGCTGCTGGGCCGCAAGTCCGGCCGCGGCTTCTACACCTACCGCGCCGCCGGCAGCGTCCTCGTGGTGCCGGACGACCAGACCCCGGCCGAGGACCGGGAACGGGTCGTGGGCCGTCCGGTGCGCTCGGTCGGAGTGGCCGGCTCCGGGACCATGGCCACCGGCATCGCCGAGGTCTTCGCCAAGGCGGGCACCGATGTGACGCTCGTGGCGCGGACGCCGGAGAAGGCCGAGCGAGCGGCGGCCCGGCTGGCGAAGTCCCTGGACAAGTCGGTGGCCAAGGGCCGGCTGACCCAGCTGCAGCGCGACGAGGCGGTGGCCCGGGTGACGGCCTCGGACACGTACGACGCGCTGGCGACCGCCGACCTGGTGGTGGAGGCGGTCGCGGAGGACCTGTACCTCAAGCAGGAGGTCTTCCAGACGCTGGACAAGGTGTGCCGGCCCGGCACGGTGCTGGCCACCACCACCTCCTCGCTGCCCGTGGTGGCCATCGCCCGGGCCACCGGCCGCCCGCAGGACGTGGTCGGGATGCACTTCTTCAACCCGGCCCCGGCGATGAAGCTGGTCGAGGTGGTGCGCACGGTTCTGACGGCCCCGGACGCGGTGTCCACCGCGCACGAGGTGTGCGGCACCCTGCGCAAGCACCCCGTGGACTGCGGCGACCGGGCGGGCTTCATCGTCAACGCGCTGCTGTTCCCGTACCTCAACAACGCGGTGAAGATGGTGCAGGACCACTACGCGAGCGTGGACGACATCGACGCCGCCATGAAGCTGGGCGGCGGCTACCCGATGGGCCCGTTCGAACTGCTGGACGTGGTGGGCCTGGACGTGTCCCTGGCCATCGAGCAGGTGCTGCACGAGGAGTTCCGCGACCCGGGGCTGGCCCCCGCGCCGCTGCTGGAGCACCTGGTGTCCGCCGGCTGCCTGGGCCGCAAGACCGGCCGCGGCTTCCGCGAGTATGCCGGGCGCTGACCGGCACGCGGGGTCCGGCCCGCGCCGCGGCCGGCGACCCCGTCCGGCGACCTGGAGTGGTTTCCCGCCGACCGCCGGACGGGGCCCGCGGGCGTGTTACGTTCCCCACATGCCCCAGTCCGTGAAGTCCGACCTCCCCGAGACCGCGAACGGCCGGCGGGCCGCCGCCCAGCGCCACCGGGTGCGGCAGGACCTGGCCTCGGCCGCCATGCACTTGTTCGCCACGCAGGGGTACGAGGCCACGACCGTCGACGAGATCGCCGCGGCCGCCGGCGTGGCCCGCCGCACCTTCTTCCGGCACTTCCGCTCCAAGGAAGAGGCGATCTTCCCCGACCACGACGACACGCTGGTGCGGGTGCAGGCGGTGCTGGACTCGGCGGACCCGCGCGAGCACCCGCTGGACACGGTGTGCCGGGGCATCACCGAGGTGCTGCGGATGTACGCGTACATGCCCGAGGTCTCGGTGGAGCGCTACCGGCTGACCCGGGAGGTGCCCACCCTGCGGGAGCGGGAGATCGCCTCGGTGGCCCGCTACGAGCGGCTGTTCACCCGCTACCTGCTGGGCCACTTCGACGAGAACGCGCACCGGGACGGCGACGACGACCCGCTGCTCGCGGAGGTGGCCGCCTCCGCGGTGGTCGCGGCCCACAACCACGTGCTGCGGCGCTGGCTGCGGGCCGGCGGCAAGGGCGACGTCGAGCCGCAACTCGATCATGCCTTCGACGTGATCAAGGCGACCTTCGGCAGCGGCATCGGGGCCGGCCGGATACCGTCCAGGGCCGGTACGGAGCTCGTGGAGCGCTCCGCGGCCGTCTCCCGGCAGGGTGAGGTCGTGGTGGCCGTGGCGCGCACGGACGCCTCTCCCGAGGAGATCCTGCGCAGCATCGAGGAGGCCCTGAAGAGGGTCTAGAACCGCCTCCAGACCAGCGACGAAGGCCGTCCGGGACCCCCGGGCGGCCTTCGTGTTGCTCATCTGGGGCACCAGGGTGACACTTGAGGGAAATTGTTGGCACCCAGTGTCTTTACGAGTGACACCCCGTGCCATATGGTGAAGCCATACTCCCCGGTAACAGTCCCCGGCCACCGCCGGGGAACGAGGTCCGGGCGGGCGGCGCGCGCCGATCCCCGCACACCGTCTGTCCCCCAGCGCCCGGACGCCTGCGTCACAGGCCCCAGCACAGACCGGCCAGCCCAACCCAGACCAACCCATGGACCGCCCGTCCCCACCTGCCAGGGGGACGGGCACCCCGTCACACCGTCTGCCTCTGCCGAACCGACGACGGCGCACCGCAGCACCGCACCA
This sequence comes from uncultured Actinomycetota bacterium, assembly GCA_963756705.1. GTDB lineage: Bacteria > Actinomycetota > Actinomycetes > Streptomycetales > Streptomycetaceae > Actinacidiphila. Next base: position 173,840 of record CAVWOS010000018.1, read on the forward strand.
GCACCCCGTCCAACGTCCGACCCGTGCTCCGCCGGCGGTCACCGCGGAGCGCTCCAGCCGGAGGCGAGTCACATGACGAGTCACATGAAGGAAATCCTGGACGCGATCCTCGCGCCGGACACCGCGTCCGCCGAGTTCGCCGCCCTTCCGCTGCCCCCCTCGTACCGCGCCGTGACGGTGCGCAAGGACGAGGCCGGCATGTTCGCCGGCCTGTCCACCCGCGACAAGGACCCGCGCGCCTCCCTCCACCTGGACGACGTGCCGGTGCCCGAACTCGGCCCCGGCGAGGCCCTGGTGGCCGTGATGGCCAGCTCGGTCAACTACAACTCGGTGTGGACCTCGATCTTCGAGCCGGTCTCCACCTTCGCCTTCCTGGAGCGCTACGGGCGGCTGTCGCCGCTGGCCAAGCGGCACGACCTGCCGTACCACATCATCGGCTCCGACCTGGCCGGCGTGGTGCTGCGCACCGGGCCGGGCGTCAACAAGTGGCACCCCGGCGACCGCGTGGTGGCGCACTGCCTGAGCGTGGAGCTGGAGTCCGCCGACGGGCACAACGACACGATGCTCGACCCGGAGCAGCGGATCTGGGGCTTCGAGACGAACTTCGGCGGCCTGGCCGAGATCGCGCTGGTGAAGTCCAACCAGCTGATGCCCAAGCCCGAGCACCTCACGTGGGAGGAGGCGGCCGCCCCCGGGCTGGTCAACTCCACCGCCTACCGGCAACTGGTGTCCCGCAACGGCGCCGGCATGAAGCAGGGCGACAACGTGCTGATCTGGGGCGCCAGCGGCGGCCTGGGCTCGTACGCCACCCAGTTCGCGCTGGCCGGCGGCGCCACCCCGATCTGCGTGGTCTCCAGCCCGCAGAAGGCGGAGATCTGCCGCCGGATGGGCGCCGAGGCGATCATCGACCGCAGCGCGGAGAACTACCGGTTCTGGGCGGACGAGCACCGCCAGGACCCGCGCGAGTGGAAGCGGTTCGGCGCCCGCATCCGCGAGCTGACCGGCGGCGAGGACGTGGACATCGTCTTCGAGCACCCCGGCCGGGAGACCTTCGGCGCCTCGGTCTACGTCACCCGCAAGGGCGGCACCATCGTCACCTGTGCCTCGACCAGTGGGTACCAACACGAGTACGACAACCGGTACTTGTGGATGAGCCTGAAAAAGATCGTCGGCTCGCACTTCGCCAACTACCGTGAGGCGTGGGAGGCCAACCGGCTGGTGGCCAAGGGCCGGATCCACCCGACCCTGTCGCGCACCTACCGGCTGGAGGACACCGGCCAGGCCGCCTACGACGTGCACCGCAATCTGCACCAGGGCAAGGTCGGCGTGCTCGCGCTGGCCCCGGAGGAAGGCATGGGTGTGACCAACCCCGAACTGCGCGCGCAACACCTGCCCGCGATCAACCTGTTCCGCGACGTGTCCGCGGAGTGGTCCGGTGGTGCCGGCCGGGACGTGCCGGCGGAGCGGACCCGCGCGCTCAGCAAGGACGCGTCATGAGCGGGGAGCGGGAGGCGGTCAAGGACCGTCCGTGGCTGATGCGCACGTACGCCGGGCACTCCAGCGCGGAGGCGTCCAACGAGCTGTACCGGCGGAATCTGGCCAAGGGCCAGACCGGCCTGTCGGTCGCCTTCGACCTGCCCACGCAGACCGGGTACGACCCCGACCACGTGCTGGCCCGCGGCGAGGTCGGCCGGGTCGGGGTGCCGGTGGCCCACCTGGGCGACATGCGGCGGCTGTTCCAGGACATCCCGCTGGAGCGCACCAACACCTCGATGACCATCAACGCCACCGCGATGTGGCTGATGGCGCTCTACCAGGTGGTCGCCGAGGAGCAGGGCGTCGAGATCGGCGCCCTCCAGGGCACCACGCAGAACGACATCGTCAAGGAGTACCTGTCGCGGGGCACGCACGTCTTCCCGCCCGGCCCGTCGCTGCGGCTGACCACGGACATGATCACGTACACCGTGCACCACATCCCCCGGTGGAACCCGATCAACATCTGCAGCTACCACCTGCAGGAGGCCGGGGCCACGCCGGTGCAGGAGATCGCGTACGCGATGTCCACCGCGATCGCCGTGCTGGACGCGGTGTTCGCCTCCGGGCAGGTGCCGCGGGAGCGGCGCGGCGAGGTGGTCGCGCGGATCTCCTTCTTCGTCAACGCCGGGGTCCGGTTCGTCGAGGAGATGTGCAAGATGCGCGCCTTCGGCCGGATCTGGGACGGCATCACCCGCGAGCGGTACGGCGTGCGCGACGAGCGGCACCGCCGCTTCCGGTACGGCGTGCAGGTCAACTCGCTCGGCCTGACCGAGGCCCAGCCGGAGAACAACGTGCAGCGGATCGTGCTGGAGATGCTGGCCGTCACGCTGTCGAAGGACGCCAGGGCCCGGGCGGTGCAGCTGCCGGCCTGGAACGAGGCGCTCGGCCTGCCCCGGCCCTGGGACCAGCAGTGGAGCCTGCGCATCCAGCAGGTGCTGGCGCACGAGAGCGACCTGCTGGAGTACGAGGACCTCTTCGCCGGCAGCCACGTGGTCGAGGCGAAGGTCGCCGACCTGGTGGAGCGGGCCACCGCGGAGATCGACCGCATCGAGGAGATGGGCGGCGTGATGGCCGCGGTCGAGTCCGGCTACCTGAAGTCGCAGCTGGTGGCCTCGCACGCGCGGCGGCGGGCGCTGATCGAGTCCGGCCAGGAGAAGGTCGTCGGGGTCAACGTCTACGAGTCCACCGAGCCCAGCCCGCTGACCGCCGACCTGGACACGGCGATCATGACCGTGGACCCGGCCAACGAGGCCCGGGTGGTGGCCGCGCTGGAGGACTGGCGGCGCGGGCGCGAGGAGGACCGGGCGGGCAAAGCGCTGACCGCGCTGAAGGAGGCCGCCGAGGGCACCGAGAACCTGATGGCGGCCACCTTGGAGTGCGCCCGGGCGGGCGTGACGACCGGCGAGTGGTCGCAGGCCCTGCGCGACGTGTTCGGCGAGTTCCGGGCCCCGACCGGGGTGTCCGGCGCGCCGGTCGCGGTGTCCGCGGAGGCCGACGCCGACCTGGTGGAGGTGCGCGGCAAGGTCGCGCGGACCGCCGAGGAGCTCGGCGTGCGGCGGCTGCGGCTGCTGGTCGGCAAGCCGGGCCTGGACGGCCACTCCAACGGCGCCGAGCAGATCGCCGTCCGCGCCAGGGACGCCGGCTTCGAGGTGATCTACCAGGGGATACGGCTGACGCCCGAGCAGATCGTGGCGGCTGCGGTGGCCGAGGACGTGCACTGCGTCGGCCTGTCGATCCTGTCCGGCTCGCACTCCGCCCTGGTGCCGGACGTGCTGGAGCGGCTGCGCACGGCGGGCGCGGAGGAGGTCCCGGTGGTGGTCGGCGGCATCATTCCGGCCGCGGACGCGAAGGAGTTGCGCTCCGCCGGTGTGGCGGCGGTCTTCACGCCCAAGGATTTCGGTATCACCGGGATCATCGGCCGGATCGCGGACGAGATCCGCCTGGCGAACAAGCTGGAGGTATGAGGTGCAGTTCGGGCGCGGCTACGAGGAGTTCGAGATCGGTGCGATCTACAAGCACTGGCCCGGGAAGACGGTCACGGAATACGACGACCATCTCTTCTGCCTGCTGACGATGAACCACCACCCGCTCCACCTGGACGCCAACTACGCCGAGAACACCACGGACTTCGGCCGCAACGTGGTGGTGGGCAACTACGTCTACTCGCTGCTGCTGGGCATGTCCGTGCCGGACGTGTCGGGCAAGGCGATCGCCAACCTGGAGATCGAGTCGCTGCGGCACGTGGCGCCCACCTTCCACGGCGACACCATCTACGGCGAGACCACCGTGCTGGACAAGTGGCCCTCGAAGTCCAAGGACGACCGCGGCATCGTCCACGTGGAGACCCGCGGCTACAAGCAGGACGGCACGCTGGTCTGCGTCTTCCGCCGCAAGGTGATGGTCCCGACCGCCACGTACGTCAAGGAGCGCGGCGGGGAACAGCCCGGCCGCCCGGAGCCGGCCGCCGGCACCCGAGGAGGAGAGTGACATGGCCAACCGCCTCGCGCAGACCGACGGTCTGACCGACATCCAGCAGGAGATCCTCTCCACCGTCCGCGCCTTCGTGGACAAGGAGATCCTGCCGGTCGCCACCGAGCTGGAACACCGCGACGAGTATCCGGCCGAGATCGTCGAGGGCCTGAAGAAGCTGGGCATCTTCGGCCTCATGGTCCCCGAGGAGTACGGCGGCCTCGGCGAGTCGCTGCTGACCTACGCGCTCACCGTGGAGGAGATCGCCCGCGGCTGGATGAGCGTGTCCGGCATCATCAACACGCATTTCATCGTCGCCTATATGGTCCAGCAGCACGGAACGCAGGAGCAGAAGGACTATTTCCTGCCGAAAATGGCCACCGGCGACGTGCGCGGAGCGTTCTCGATGTCGGAGCCGGGGCTGGGTTCCGACGTGTCGGCGATCCGCACCAAGGGGGTGCGGGAGGGCGACGCCTACGTCCTCGACGGCCAGAAGATGTGGCTCACCAACGGCGGCACCTCGAACCTGGTGGCCGTTCTGTGCCGGACCGACGAGGGGCAGTCGGCGGACGCGCCCGCGCACCGCTCGATGACCACCTTCCTGATCGAGAAGGAGCCCGGCTTCGGCCCGAACCGCAAGGTCTCCGGGCTGACCGTGCCCGGGAAGATCGAGAAGATGGGCTACAAGGGCGTCGACACCACCGAGCTGATCCTGGAGGGCGTGCGGGTCCCGGCCGACCGCGTGCTGGGCGGGGCGAGCGGGCGCGGCTTCTACCAGATGATGGACGGCGTCGAGGTCGGCCGGGTCAACGTGGCCGCCCGCGGCTGCGGGGTCGCCCGGCGGGCCTTCGAGCTGGGCATCTCCTACGCGCAGCAGCGGCAGACCTTCGGCCGGCCGATCGCCGAGCACCAGGCGATCCAGTTCAAGCTCGCCGAGATGGCCACGAAGGTGGAGGCCGCGCACCAGCTGATGGTCACCGCGGCCCGCAAGAAGGACTCCGGGCAGCGCAACGACCTGGAGGCGGGGATGGCGAAGTACCTCGCCTCGGAGTACTGCAAGGAAGTAGTGGAGGACGCGTTCCGCATCCACGGCGGGTACGGATTCTCCAAGGAGTACGAGATCGAGCGGCTCTACCGCGAGGCCCCGATGCTGCTCATCGGCGAGGGGACCGCCGAGATCCAGAAAATGATCATCGGCAGGCGGCTTCTGGAGGAGTACCGTGTCCAGAGCTGAATGTCCGCCTTCGCGGTCATTTTCCTGAGGCGAATGTCACATCGCGTAAGGTTTGCAGCCTCGGGAACCAGCCACCGACTCGCCCATCAGCTTGCCGAGTTGCCGGTGTCAGCCGATACCATCGAACAAAGCCGCCGTCCCCTCGCACTTTCCGCGGCATCCTCCGCTACGAAGGTCATTCATGCCCCACAGCCAATCCTCTGCACCACGCGGCCGGGTCCGCCTCGCGCGCGGAGCGTCGCCGTGGCTCCTCCCGACCGTCGCCACCGCGGCCGTCAGCCTGGTACGCGCCCGCCGCTCCGGACGCTGGGCGGCCGTGGCCGTACCCACCACCGCGCTCGCGGCGGGCATGCTGTGGTTCTTCCGCGACCCCGAGCGCGAGATCGGCGAGGGCCGGGTGATCTCCCCGGCTGACGGCGTGGTGCAGAGCATCATGCCGTGGAAGGACGGGCGCACCCGCGTCGCGATCTTCATGAGCCCGCTGAACGTCCACGTGAACCGCGCTCCGCTGGCCGGCACGATCACCTCCGTCGAGCACATCCCCGGCGGATTCGTCCCGGCGTTCAACAAGGAGAGCGAGAACAACGAGCGGGTGGTCTGGCACTTCGACACCGAGATCGGTGACGTCGAGATGATCCAGATCGCCGGGGCCGTGGCGCGGCGGATCGTGCCGTACGTGCCGCGTGGCTGCAAGGTCGAGCAGGGCGACCGGATCGGCCTGATCCGGTTCGGTTCCCGGGTCGACGTCTACCTGCCCAAGGGCGTACGGCCCGGGGTAGAGGTCGGCCAGAACACGACGGCGGGGGTGACGCGTCTTGACCGTGACTGAGCACGAGACGCACGGCGCGCACGGTTCCGAGGCGAACTGGGTGAGCGAGCTCCAGGACGAGGTCGACGAGCTGCCGCTGTCCACCCGGCTCTCGATCGCCGACGCGCTCACCCTCGGCAACGCGATCTGCGGCTTCATGGCCGTGTACTTCACCACCACCGGCGTGCTCGTCCCGCACCTGATGGGCACCGACAGCGGCGGGGTGTCCAAGCACAGCGCGGCCAACGCGGTCACGCTGATGCTGATGGCGTCCGTCTTCGACCTCTTCGACGGGCTGGTGGCGCGCAAGCTGCGCAGCTCCGCGATGGGGGCGGAGCTGGACAACCTCTCCGACCTGATCAGCTTCGGCCTCGCGCCCGCGTACTTCGTGGTCGTGTGGGGCATCGTCACCGAGAACGCCCACGGACGGGTGGCCGCGGCCGCGGCCGTCCTGGTGGTGCTCGCGGTGGTGCTGCGGCTGGCCCGCTTCTCGTGCACGACGTTGCGGGACGGGGTCTTCCAGGGAATGCCGAGCCCCTTCGGGGCGATGACCGTGGTCGGGCTGGTCCTGCTGGAGCTGCCCTTCGTGCCCACCGTGCTGGCCATCGTGGGTGTGGCGTGGCTCATGGTCAGCCGGGTCGAGTACCCCAAGCCGCGCGGGCGGCTCGCGCTGGTCACCTTCTGCTGGACGCTGGTCAGCATGGGCTGCCTGGCCGCGTGGACGCTGGACGTGCCCGGTGGGCACCAGCTGCTCCAGACCGGAGCCGCGCTCCAGGTCGCGGCCGCGGCGGTCATTCCGTGCTTCGCGACCACCCGTCGGGTCAACACGATCCGCGCGGCGCGCCGGGAGGCCCGGGCCGAGGCCCGCTAGCCGCTTCCAGCGCGGCCCCCCGTCAACGGGCTCGGGTTCCCTCCCTCACGGAGGGACCCGAGCCCGCTCCTTTCCCCGGCCGGTGCCGCCCCTCCGGGGGCGCGAGGCCGGCAGGTCGTCACGCCCCCGAAGGGGCAGCTCCTGTCGCCACGCGACCACCGGCCGGTGGCCTGCTGAGCGCGCGGTTCCGCCCCCAGGGCTTCGCCTGGGAGGTACCCCCAGCGCCCCTTGAGGGTGACCGCCGCCCGCAAGGGCACCCCACACCGCCCGCTCCAGGACTGGGCGACGGAAGACCCCAGCCCCCGCCGGGGGCGTCCTCGCTAGGTGAGGAGGTCGCGGGCCAGGGCGGCGGAGGCGCGTTCGAGGAGGGGGCCGGCGTGGGCCATGGAGAGCGCCGGGTCCGGCTCCAGATCGGCGAGGGCGTAGGCGCGGGAAATCCCGGCGGCGAGCAGTTCCGCCGGGGAGAGGGCGAGCCGCCCGCACACCGCGGCGACGGGCACGCCGGCCCGCCCCGCGGCGGTCGCGACCCCGACGGGCGCCTTGCCGTGCAGGCTCTGCGCGTCGAGCGACCCCTCCCCGGTGATGACGAAATCCGCGCGGCAGAGCGCGTCGGCGAAGCCGAGGACGTCGAGGAGCACCTCGATCCCGGGCCGGAAGGCCGCCCCCAGCCCGACGAGGGCGCCGTAGCCGAGACCGCCCGCAGCCCCCGCCCCGGGGGCCTCGGCCGCCGCGCCGCCCAGCACGGCGGCGAACCGCCCGAGCGCGGCGTCGAGCGCGGCGACGTCCGCCGGAGAGGCGCCCTTCTGCGGCCCGTAGACGGCCGCTGCGCCCTTGGGCCCGAGCAGCGGGTTGTCCACGTCGCTGGCGAGCACGACCTCCGTGCCGGCCAGCCGGGGGTCCAGCCCGGACAGGTCCGCGGAGGCCAGCCCGGCCAGCGCGCCGCCGCCGGGCGCGACCGGCGCCCCGTCCGCGTCGAGCAGCCGCGCGCCGAGCGCGCTGAGCATGCCCGCCCCGCCGTCGGTGGTGGCGCTGCCGCCGACCCCGAGCACGATCGTGCGGGCCCCCGCGTCGAGCGCGGCCCGCAGCAGTTCCCCGGTGCCGTACGTGGTGGCGGTGAGCGGCGCGAAGACCCCGGCCGGCAGGTGCCGCAGCCCCGACGCCTCGGCCATCTCCACCACGGCCGCGGTGCCGCGCACGGCGTACGCGGCCTCGACCGGCTCGCCGAGCGGCCCGGTGACCCGGGCGGCGCGCCGTTCGAAGCCGCCGGCCACGGCCGCGTCCACCGTGCCGTCCCCGCCGTCGGCGACGGGCAGCGCCTCGACCACCAGTCCGGGCCGCACGGAGTGCAACCCGGCCGTCACGTGGGCGGCGACCTCGACCGCGGTCAGCGAGCCCTTGAACTTGTCCGCGGCGACCAGCACCCGCCCGGTCGATCGTCCTACGGTGTCGGACACGTGTTGTTTCTCCCCATCCGGAACGGAACGTCTGGCCGCGGGCGACCTTATCCCGGGCCCCCTCCGGCCGCGCACGCCGGTCCGGGGCGCACCGGAGAGTGACGGTACGGCCACGCGTCCCGCAGGCCCCGGCGGATTCCGTAGGTTGGTCGCATGACAACCGACTTCGCCACGTACATCGCCGGACTGCCCAAGATCCTCGCCAGCGCGGCCATGCTGCTGCGCGCGTCCGACGGGCGGGTGCTGCTGGTCGAGCCGAACTACCGGGACGACGGCACGTGGACGCTGCCGGGCGGCACGATCGAGTCCGACCAGGGCGAGAGCCCGCGGCAGGGCGCGCGCCGGGAGACGCTGGAGGAGGTCGGGCTGGACGTGGCGCCGGGCGCGCTGCTCGCCGTGGACTGGGTCTCCGGGCACGGCCGGCCTCCGATCACGTCCTACCTGTACGACGGCGGTGTGCTCACCGACGCGCAGCTCGGCGGCATCCGGCTCCAGGTGGAGGAGCTGGACTCCTGGCGGCTGGTCCCGGTGGAGGCGCTGGACGACTACCTCCACCCGACGGCCGCCGGCCGGATCCGCGCCGGGCTGGCCGCGCTCGCCGCGGGTACCGGCCCCGCGGAACTCGTCGACGGCCGGCCCGCGCGCGCGCACCGGGAGCCGGCGCCGGATCAGGTCTGACCGGGGACGAACCCGAGGTCGGGCGCCGGGTCGCGCGGGCCGTTCGCCCGGAAGTCGGCGAGCAGCTCGGGCAGTGCGGGCGGCCACAGCGCCTCGGTGGCGGTGGCCAGTTCGGCCGGCGTCCACCAGCGGGCGGCGAGGATGCCGTCGGCGGCGTGCGCCGCGGTGAGGTCGCCGGAGAGCGGGCGGCGCGGGGCCGGGGACACGTAGATGTGCTCGTGCTGGCGGACGGCCACGGTGCCGCGGGTGAACTCGTGCTCCCAGGTGCACAGCAGGGGGCCGGGCTCGACGTCCGTCCACCCGGTCTCCTCGCGCACCTCGCGGCGGGCGCCCTCCCGGGGCGACTCGCCGGGGTCGAGGCCGCCGCCGGGCATCGACCAGTGCACGCCGACCTCGGGGTTGTCGTAGCGCAGCAGCAGCACCTCGCCGTCCGCGGTGAGCAGGGCCACGCGGGCCGCCTTGCGCGGGATGCGGCGGATCGGGGCGGCGGTCATGCCTTGGGGATGTCGAAGAAGTGGGTGAGGCCGCCGGCCAGCCGGATGTCCCCCTTGACCTTCAGCTTGCGGGTGAAGAAGAGGGTGGGGCCGCTGGCGTTGCCCGACACGAGCTTCAGGAACTCCAGGGCGGCCATCGTCAGGCTCACCGTCGGGGTGCGGTCGGTCCGCCCGCGGCTGACCGTGCAGGCGCCGTCGGCGATGTGCGTCTCGTAGACGTCGCCGCCCTCCTCGTCGCCCTCGGTGATCCGCCAGCGGATCAGCGCGTCCCGACCGCGGGCCGAGTCGGGCTTGAAGCGGGTCTCCATCCGGCCGAACACCTCGTCGAGCACGCGGCGGCGCTGCGGGCCGCTCATCAGCTCGGTGATCCGCCGGGCGGGCAGGCCCTTCACGATCCGCGCGAACTCGACCGGTTCGACCGTGCCGAAGTCGAGCTGCTCCAGATCCAGATCCTCAAGTGCGGCCATGCGTACGCCTCTTCCTGACCTCGGAGTAATCTTACTCGCGAGTAAGAAGAGTAATCAGGGCACCCACCGCTGACAACCCACCTCCGACCGCCCCGACGCCCGCACTTCGCCAGCGTACGGTCGGGGCACGACGGAGACCCTGGTGGGGGCCATGGCCGAGGCGCTGGGCACGGCCGACGGAGTGGTGGGGGTCGTGCTCGGCGGCAGCCGGGCGCGCGGGGCCGGGAGTCCCGAGTCGGACTGGGACCTGGGGGTCTGCTATCGGGGCACCCCGGACACCGCGCGACTGGCCGCGCCGGCCGAGGAGTTCACCGGACACCCGGTGGAGGTGGCGGGGCCCGGCGGATGGGGGCCGTGGGTGAACGGCGGCGCCTGGCTCACCGTGGACGGCGTCCCGTCGACTGGATCCTGCGCGACCTCGACAGGGTCCACGCGGTGTGGGCCGACTGCCGCGAGGGGCGGTACGAGGTCGGGACGCAGCCGGGCCACCCGCTCGGCTTCTGGTCGTCCCGCTACCCCGGCCAGGTCGCGCTCAGCCGCGTACTGGCCGACCCCACCGGGGAGTTGACCGCACTGCGGGCGCGGATGCGGACCTATCCCGAACCGCTGCGGACCGCCCTGATCGAGGGGTCGTGGGAGGCGGGGTTCCTGGTGGCGGGCGCGGCCGAGTCGGCGCGCAAGGGGGACACGCCGCACGTCTCGCCGAGCTTGTCGCGGGCGTTCGGCGTCCTCGCCCAGAACCTGCACGCCCACCACCGCACCTGGTGCCTGAACGAGAAGGGCGCGCTCGCCGCGGCCGCCGAACTCCCGCACACCCCGCCCGGGTTCGCCGACCGCGTGACCGCCGTGCTCGGCGCCTGCGGGGGCACGGCACCGGAGTTGACAGCGACCGTGGCGCGGGCGGCCGGCCTGGTGGCCGGGGTCCGCGTGGCGCTCGTCCAACGGGGCGGGTGGCCGGAATGGGCGACGGGTCCGGGAGCTGCCTTCCGGCGGGCCGAAATCGCCGCGACGGGCTCGGGCGGCGCGGCCTAAGCTCGGACCATGGCCAGCCGCAAACCGCTCGTCGCCCTGCTCAGCGGGGCCGGGGTGTCCACGGACTCCGGCATCCCCGACTACCGCGGCCCGCAGGGGCTGTGGCGCCGCGACCCGGAGGCGGAGAAGCTCGTCACGTACGACGTGTACATGAGCGATCCGGAGGTGCGGCGCCGGTCGTGGCTGATGCGGCGCGACAGCCCCACCTGGCAGGCGCGGCCCAACGCGGCGCACCGGGCGATCGTCGACCTGGAGCGGTCGGGCGTCCCGGTCCGGGTCATCACCCAGAACGTGGACGGGCTGCACCAGGCCGCCGGACTGACCCCCCGCAAGGTGCTGGAACTGCACGGGTCCATGCGGTCGGTGGTCTGCACCCGCTGCCACGCGCGGGGGCCGATGGACGAGGCGCTGGATCGGGTCGCCGCGGGCGAGGACGACCCGGCCTGCCGTACCTGCGGCGGCATCCTGAAGTCGGCCACCGTGATGTTCGGGCAGCGGCTCGATCCGCAGGTCCTCGCGGACGCGCTGGCGATCGCGAAGGGCTGCGACGTCTTCGTGGCGGTCGGCACCAGCCTCCAGGTCCAGCCCGCCGCCTCCCTGGCCGGGCTCGCCGCCGACCACGGCGCGCGGCTGATCATCGTCAACGCCGAGCCGACGCCGTACGACGCGCTCGCCGACGAGGTCGTCCGCGAGCCCATCGGCACCGCCCTCCCCGCCCTCCTCGCCACCTTCACGGCTCCCCCTCCCGCGGAGTAGGACTCCCGACCAAGGGGCGCTGGGGGCGCCTCCCAGGCGAAGCTCTGGGGGAGGAACTGCGCGACCGGCCATCTGCGGCCCGCAGGTCGTCACGCCCCGAAGGGGCTGTTCCTGTCGCAACGCGACCACCGGCCGGTGGTGGGTTGCGCGCGCAGTCCCCCCGGAGTTCCGCCTAGGAGGTACCCCCAGCGCCCCTGAGGGGGAACCGCAGCCACCTGGGGTGCGTACTTCCCCTTACGTGCCGCGAGGCAGGCCGCGCAGGTGGCGCAGGACCGCCTTCGCCGCGTTGTGGCCGCTCATGCCGTGGACGCCGGGGCCGGGCGGGGTGGCGGCGGAGCAGAGGAAGACGCCCGGCCGCCGGGTGGCGTACGGGACCGCGGCGAGCCGGGGCCGCAGCAGCGTCTGGAGCCCGGCGAAGGCGCCGCAGGCGATGTCCCCGCCGACGTAGTTGGCGTTGCGGACGGCCAGCCCGGACGGCCCGGTGACGGCGCGGGCGAGCACCAGGTCGCGGAACCCGGGCGCGAACCGCTCGATCTGCCGCTCCACCGCGTCGGTGGCGTCGCCGTGCCAGCCGTGCGGCACGTGCCCGTACGCCCAGAAGACGTGCTTGCCCTCGGGCGCGCGGCTCGGGTCGACCACGGTGGGCTGGGCGGTGATGAGGAAGGGCGTCTGCGGCGGCCGGCCGGTCACCGCCCGGTTGAGGGCGTCGCCGATCTCCGTGTAGGTGGGGCCGACGTGCACGGTGCCGGCCCGGCGGGCGGCCGGCGCGGTCCACGGCACGGGCCCGTCCAGCGCGTAGTCGATCTTGAAGACGGAGGGCCCGTAGCGGTACCCCCGGTAGGCGTCGCCGAGCGCGGCGATCCGGGCGAGCGCGGTGGGCGAGGTGTCGAAGACGTACGCGCGGGCCGGCGGCAGCTCGTCCAGCTTGCGCACGGTGACGCCGGTGGTGATCGCCCCGCCCAGTTCGGCGAGGTGGCCGGCGAGCGCGTCGGAGATCGCCTGCGAGCCGCCGCGGGCGACCGGCCAGCCCCGCTCGTGCGCGGCCAGCGCGAACATCATCGCCATCGCCCCGGTGAGCGGCTCGGTGAGCCGGGTGATCGCGTGCCCGGCCAGGCCCGCGAACAGCGCCCGCCCCTTCGGCCCCTGGAACCGGCGGGCCAGCACGGCCACCGGCGGGAGGCCGGTCAGCCCGAACCGCAGGAAGCGGTACGGGTCGCGGGGCAGCCCGCTCCACGGCGGCCGGAAGAAGTCGGCCGCGATGCTCTCCCAGTGGCCGGTGTAGGGGGCGAGCAGCTTGCGGTACGTGCCCGCGTCGCGCGGCCCGAGCGAGGCGGCGGTCTCCCCCACCGTGCGGCCGAGCACGACCGCGCTGCCGTCGGGGAAGGGGTGCGCCATCGGCACCTCCGGCTGGAGCCACTCCAGCCCGTGCTCGCCCAGCGGCAGGGCGTTGAAGACGGGCGAGCCGACGCCGAAGGGGTGCACGGCCGAGCAGGGGTCGTGCCGGAACCCCGGCAGCGTCAGCTCCTCGGTGCGGGCGCCGCCGCCCACCGTCTCGTCCGCCTCGTAGACCTGGACGGACAGCCCGGCGCGGGCCAGTTCGACGGCGGCGGTCAGCCCGTTGGGGCCCGCGCCGACGACCACCGCGTCGACCACCACGGCGCGTCTCACTCCCGGCCCCCCGCGTCCGGCTCCGCGAGCAGACCCAACACGCGCCGCGCGGTGGCCTCGTCACGTGCCGCCGTGAACGGCAGCGTGTTGCCGCCGGGCACCCGGAACGGCTCCCCGCCCGCCGTCAGGCTCGTGCCGCCCGCCTCGGAGACGAGCAGCAGCCCGGCCGCGTGGTCCCAGGGCGCCTCCCAGTAGAACGCCACCGCGTCGGAGAGCCCGCGGGCGACCTCCAGGTAGCCGAGTCCCGCGCTCGTCACGCACGGCACGCACTCGGTGCCCGCGGCCTCCAGCCGGGCCACCGCCGCGCGCTCCCCGTCGTCCCGGAACACCGGGTTGGAGATCCACACCCGCAGCGGCTCGCGCCCGGAGGCCGTGCGCAGCCGCTTCCCGTCCAGGTGGGCGCCCCGGCCCCGGCGGGCGGTGGCGAACAGGCCGAGCTGCGGCGCGTACGTCCACGAGGCCAGCGGCTCGCCGCCGAGGACCAGGGTGACCAGCGTGGAGAAGCCCGGGTCTCCCCGCACGAAGGCGGAGGTGCCGTCCACCGGGTCGATCACCCACACCGGCTCCTCGCCCAGCAGCCGGTCGAGCACCGCCGGGTCGGCGCTCACCGCTTCCTCCCCGACGACCAAGGAGCCGGGAAGGAGCGCGGTGAGCCGCTCGGTGAGCCGCTCCTCGGCCAGCCGGTCGGCGGTGGTCACCAGGTCGTGCGGGCCGGCCTTCTCCACGATGTCCTGGGCGGCCAGCCGCCGCCAGCGCGGCACGACCTCGGCGGCGACCACCGCCCTGACCGTCTCCCCGACGGCGGCGTACAGCGTGTCCGGCGCGTCAAGTCCGTCCGCGGGAAGGTCCGCCCCACCGATCTCGTCAGCCATACCGCCATCCAACCAGACCGGCCGCCCGCCGGGCCGGGCGGTTTCCCCAGGCCGACCCCGGCATGGACCGCGGTCAGCCCATCGCGGGGATGACGTGCTCCCCGTAGGCGTCGATGACCGCTTCCTTGGCGTCGTGCATGTCGTACACGGCGAACTGGTCGACGCCCAGGTCGCGCAGCGCCGCCAGCTTCTCGAGGTGGGCCTCGGGCGGGCCGATCAGGCAGAAGCGGTCCACGATGTCGTCCGGCACGAACGCGGTGTCGGGGTTCCCGGCCCGGCCGTGGTGGGAGTAGTCGTAGCCCTGCCGCTGCTTGATGTACGCGGTCAGCGCCTCGGGCACCAGGTCGGAGTGCTCGCCGTAGCGGGAGACCAGGTCGGCCACGTGGTTGCCGACCATGCCGCCGAACCAGCGGCACTGCTCGCGGGCGTGCGCCAGCGCCTCGGCCGAGCCGTCGGTGACGTACGCGGGCGCGGCCACGCAGACCGTGATCTCCGCCGGGTCGCGGCCGGCCTGCTCGGCCGCCGCCCGCACCGACTTGACCATCTGCTCGGTGAGGTAGACGTCGGCGAGTTGGAGGATGAAGCCGTCGGCCTGCTCTCCGGCCATCGCCAGCGCCTTGGGGCCGTAGGCGGCCATCCACACCGGCAGCCGGCCGTCGCTCCACCCACGGCAGCCGGATCGTGGCGCCGTCCACCTCCGCCTCGCGGCCCTCGGCGAGGTCGCGGATGGCGGTGATGGCCTTGCCCAGCCGGGCCAGCGTGTTGGGCGGACGGCCGGCCACCCGCATCGCGGAGTCGCCGCGGCCGATGCCGCACACGGTCCGGTTGCCGTACATCGAGTTGAGCGTGGCGAAGGTGGAGGCGGTCACCTCCCAGGTCCGGGTGCCCGGGTTGGTGACCATCGGCCCGACCACGAGACGCTCGGTGTGGTCGAGGATGCGGCTGTGGATGACGAAGGGCTCCTGCCACAGCACGGCGGAGTCGAACGTCCAGCCGTGGGTGAAGCCGTTGCGCTCGGCGCGGCGCATCAGGTCGACCACGTCCGCGGCGGGCGGGTCGGTCTGGAGGACGAGGCCGAACTCCATGGGCACCTCTCCTTTGACGGGTCCGGGGGGAGTTCTCGCGGGTGCGGCCCGCGGGTCGCTGCGGGTCAGCTGAGGTACTGGCACAGGCCGCGCGGGACGTACTGCCCGTGCCCGGCCCGTCCGACGTACGACCGGTCGGTGATGACCGGGACGCCGCGCGACAGCACCGTCTCGACCCGCCCGGTGATCCGGCGGCCCTCGTAGGCGCTGTAGTCGACGTTCATGTGGTGGGTCTCCGCGGAGATCACCTGCTCGGCGTTCGGGTCGTAGATCACCACGTCGGCGTCGGCGCCCGGCGCGAGGGTGCCCTTGCGCGGGTAGAGGCCGAACATCCGGGCCGGGGCGGCGCAGGCGATCTCGATCCAGCGGCGGCGGCTGATCCGGCCCTCGACCACGGCCTGGTGGAGCAGGTCCATCCGGTTCTCCACCCCGGGCATGCCGTTGGGGATCTTGGAGAAGTCGCCGCGGCCCAGCTCCTTCTGCCCGGCGAAGCAGAACGGGCAGTGGTCGGTGGAGACCACCTGGAGGTCGTTGGTGCGCAGCCCCTGCCACAGCGCGGCCTGGTGCTCGCGCGGCCGCAGCGGGGTGCTGCACACGTACTTGGCGCCCTCGAAGTCGGGCTCGGCGAGGTTGTCGGTGGACAGGAAGAGGTACTGCGGGCACGTCTCGCCGAAGACCGGCAGGCCCAGGTCGCGGGCGGCGGCGAGTTCGGCCACGGCCTGCTGCGCGGAGACGTGCACGACGTAGAGCGGGGCGCCGGCCACCCGGGCCAGCTGGATGGCGCGGTGGGTGGCCTCGGCCTCCAGCAGCGCGTGCCGGACGTCGCCGTGGTAGCGGGGGTCGGTCTTGCCGGCGGCCAGCGCCTGGTGGACCAGCACGTCGATGGCGATGCCGTTCTCGGCGTGCATCATGATCAGCCCGCCGTTGCCGGAGGCGCGCTGCATGGCCTGCAGGATCTGGCCGTCGTCGCTGTAGAAGACGCCGGGGTAGGCCATGAACAGCTTGAAGCTGGTGACGCCCTCCTCGACGAGTACGTCCATCTCCTTGAGCGTCCGGTCGTTGACGTCCGCGACGATCATGTGGAAGGCGTAGTCGATGGCGCACTGGCCGTCGGCCTTGGCGTGCCAGGCGTCCAGGCCGGCGCGCAGCGGCTGACCCTGGCTCTGCACGGCGAAGTCGACGATGGTGGTGGTGCCGCCCCAGGCCGCGGCGCGGGTGCCGGTCTCGAAGGTGTCGGAGGCGAAGGTGCCGCCGAACGGCATCTCCATGTGGGTGTGCGCGTCGACGCCGCCCGGGATGACGTACTTGCCGGTGGCGTCGATGACGTTGTCGTCGCTCCAGCCGCGGGCCACGGACGAGTCGTGCGCGGCGAGGGCGGCGATCCGGCCGTCCTCGATCAGGACGTCGGCGTGGGTCTCGTCGGCGGCGGTGACCACCAGGCCGCCGCGGATCACGGTGCGGCTGCTCATGCGCCGGCTCCTTCCAGCTGCGACTGGGCGTCGGCCAGGGCCGCCTGGAGGGCGCCCGCGCCCTCCTCCGCCTCGGCGACGGTCAGCGACAGCGGCGGGGCGATCCGCAGGGCGTTGCCGTCGCGGCCGCCCTTGCCGATGAGCAGGCCGCGCTCGCGGGCGGCTTCGAGGACCAGCCCGGCCGCCTTGGGCGAGGGGGTGTCGGTGCCGGGCTCGACCAGTTCGACGCCGAGCATCAGGCCGCGCCCGCGCACCTCGCGGACGATGCCGCTCGTCGCCGCGGCCGACTCGCAGCCGGGACTTGAGCAGGCCGCCGACCCGGCGGGCGTTGCCCTGGAGGTCGTGGTCGAGGAGGTAGCCGAGGTTGGCGAGCGCGCCCGCGGCGGTGATGGGGCTGCCGCCGAAGGTGGAGATGGAGTTGGCGGTCAGGCAGTTCATCACCTCGGCGCGGGCCACCACGCCGCCCATGGACAGTGCCGTTGCCGACGCCCTTGGCGAAGGTGAGGATGTCCGGCGGGCCGGAGCCGCGCGTGCGCCTGCCAGCCCCAGAAGTGGTCGCCGGTGCGGCCCCAGCCGGTCTGCACCTCGTCGGTGATCCACAGGATGCCGTGCCGGTCGAGCACCTCCTTGAACGCGGCGAGCAGGCCGTCGGGGCCGGAGGTGAAGCCGCCGACGCCCTGGATCGGCTCGGCGATCATCGCGGCCACCGTGGCCGTTGGCCTGGCCGAGCATGTCCTCCAGGTCCGCGACGCACGCGGCGATGAACTCGGCGTCGCGACAGGTGCGCGTACGGGCCGCGGGTGCGCACCCCGCCGTGCACGTAGAGCGTCTGGAGCGGGGACAGGCTGGTCGGCGACCAGGCGGTGTTGCCGGTGATGCCGATCGCGGTGAAGGAACGGCCGTGGTAGCTGTTGCGCAGCGCCAGGATCTGGTTGGAGCGGCGGTAGGTGGTGGCCAGCAGCAGCGCGGTGTCGTTGGCCTCGGTGCCGGAGGTGGTGAAGAAGACCCGGGCGTCGGGGATGCCGGACAGCCGGGCGATGCGCTCGGCGAGTTCCACGGCGTGGTGGCTGAGGTAGAGCGTCGAGGAGTGCAGGAGCTTGCCGGCCTGCTCGGTGACCGCGGCGGTCACCTCGGGCAGCGCGTGCGCGGTCATCGTGGTGAGGATGCCGCCGAAGAAGTCCAGGTAGCGGTTGCCCTCGGCGTCCCAGACGTGCCGGCCCTCGCCGTGCGTCAGCTCGATCGGCCGGGCGTAGTACGTGGCGAGCCAGTCGGGCAGGACGGCCTGGTGGCGCGCGTGCAGCGCCGCGTGCGTGCTCTGGGTAGCGGTGGCCATCGGATCACGCCTCCGTCAGGTCGCCGTAGGCGTCGGGCCGGCGGTCGCGGTAGAACGCCCACGGTCTGGCGGACCTCGTCGATCAGGTCGAAGTCG
Source organism: uncultured Actinomycetota bacterium (assembly GCA_963756705.1). Taxonomy (GTDB): domain Bacteria; phylum Actinomycetota; class Actinomycetes; order Streptomycetales; family Streptomycetaceae; genus Actinacidiphila. Next base: position 192,162 of record CAVWOS010000018.1, read on the forward strand.
AGGTCGCGGACGAGCAGTTCCTCCTTGGTGTCGGAGGCGGTGCCGTCCACGAACTGGCCTCGGGGGTCGACGAAGTAGCTGGTGCCGTAGAAGTCGTTGTCGCCGTACTCCTCGCGTGCCGACCCGGTTGATCGCCGCGATGAAGTACTCGTTGGCGACGGCCGCGGCGGGCTGCTCCAGCTGCCACAGGTACGCCGACAGGCCGCGGCTGGTGGCCGAGGGGTTGTAGACGAGCTGGGCGCCGGCCAGGCCGAGCGCGCGCCAGCCCTCGGGGAAGTGGCGGTCGTAGCAGATGTAGACGCCGATCCGGCCGACGGCGGTGTCGAAGACCGGCCAGCCGAGGTTGCCCGGGCGTGAAGTAGTACTTCTCCCAGAAGCCCTTGACCTGCGGGATGTGGTGCTTGCGGTACTTGCCGAGGTAGCTGCCGTCGGCGTCGATCACGGCCGCGGTGTTGTAGTAGAAGCCGGACTGCTCGATCTCGAAGACCGGGACGACGATCACCATGCCGGTCTCGCGGGCGAGGTCCTGCATGCGGCGCACGGTCGGGCCGTCCGGGACGGGCTCGGCCCAGCGGTAGTGCTCGGCCTCCTGGACCTGGCAGAAGTACGGGGCGTTGAAGACCTCCTGGAAGCCGATCACCTTCGCGCCCTGCGCGGCGGCGGCACGGGCGTGTTCCTCGTGCTTGGCGATCATCGACTCGGTGTCCCCGGTCCAGGTGGCCTGGACCAGGGCGGCCCGTACGACATTGCTCATGAGCAGCTCCTCTGACGTCCCGTCACGTCGACTCTACGCACGTAGATCCCAGCCGTCCGACGAACGTAGAAGTGTTGGCCCCACTCTGACAAGGCCCGCGCACTTCCCATCGTTCAACGTCGCGGTTCCGCCCCCGCGTGATCCATTCGGCCTCTCTACCCGCCGGGAATCCCGGGGACACCCGGGCCTCGTCAGGGAGTGCGCAGGGCCGCGGAGATGTCCCGGTGGAGGGATGCGGAGACCTGGGCGGCGGCCGTGAGGAGGGGCTGGGCGAGCGAGGGGCGAGCCCGGACGAGAGCCGCGGCGTCGGCGGGCGGACGGGCCCGGGCGAGGGCGGTGAGGAGTTCGGCCGCCTCGGCGGGCAGGCCCGCGCCGTGCAGGAGGCGGTCGGCGACGACGGCCACGTCGCCGGGCGGGCGGGCCGCGGTCTGGCGCAGCAGCGCGCGGCAGTCCGCCACCCGGCCCTCGGCGGCGAGCGCCGCCGCGGCGGAGGCCAGGGCGTCCGGCGGCAGGGCGGCGACCTCCCACAGCAGCGTCGCCACCTCCGCGCCGAGCCCGGTGCTCTCCAACTCCCGTGCCAGGTAGGGAATCAGCTCGGCCGGCCCGTCGGCCGCGCCGCACAGCACGAGGTAGGCCGCGCCGCTCTGCCCGGACCTGCGCAGCTCCCCCAGCCGCGCCGCCTCCGCCCGAGCCTCGGCCGCCAGCCGGGGGTCGGGGGCCCGCCGCTCGGGCCGCGCGGGCCGGTCCGGCGCCCCGGCGAACCGGGCCCCGCGCGGCGCGGGCGCGGCGCCGCCCGGCCCGGTGGTCGCGGCCGGCCCCTTCGCCTCGGGCGCCCCGGCGAAGCGCGCTCCGCGCGGGGTTCGGGCGGGCGCTTGCGGCGCGGGCGGAGCCGCTTCCCGCGGTGGTCCCTCGGGCGCGCCGGCGAAGCGGGCCCCGCGCGGGGGCTCGGCGGTCCGGCGGTGGCCCGCGGCCCAGGTGGGGGCGGTGGAGGAGTGCTCGGGGGGTACGGGTTCGGCGGGGGCGGGGGCGGGACCGGTGCGGGCGGAGACGGCCCGCAGCCGGGTGGCGAGTTCGTCGCAGCGGGCGGAGGCGCGCGTCAGGTCGTCCCGGCACCACGCGAGGATGCTCGCGAACCGAGCCTCGACGGCGGGGTCGGGGCCGGCCGCCGCGCGGTCGTGGGCGCGGGCGGCCTCCCGGGCCCGGTCGGCGGCGGCCTCGCGGGTGCGGGTGGCCGCGTCGAGCCGGGTCCGCAGGTCCCGCGCGGCGCCGGGAACGGCGTCGCGCGCGCTGACGGCCGCGTGGTGCAGCGCGTACGCGTGCGCCACCTCGGCGGTGTCCGCGCGCGCCCGGCCGGAGGCCATGGCCAGCTCGTGCAGCACGGTGTGCACGACGTCCCACGGCGGCAGCTGCGCCCCGCTGTCGAAGGCCAGCGCCGCGTCCCGCTCGCGTGCGGCGAACACCCCGTACCAGCCCGGCCGTTCGCCCAGGGCGGCGACCAGGGTACGGAAGTAGTAGGTGAATTCCGCCGACACAAACCCTCCACGGCCCGGTCCGGTCCCCTCCCCCGCCCGCATTGCACACCCGGCGCGTTACGGGGGTGCTACGGCGCGTTTTCCGTCGGCGACCCTCTTGGCGCCCTCGGGGGGACCCGACCGTCGTGTGGCGGACGGCCGCCGCCGGGGACTCGGTAGGGACGGATGGACTCGAACACCGCTACGATGCCGCGCCATGAGCGACGACCTGCGCAACCTCGTCCTGGTCCTGGCCGTCCTGGTCATCGGCGGGCTGCTGGGCTGGCTGGCCCGCACCTATACGTGGCGGCGCAGGCTGCGCCGCAAGCAGCGGTTCTTCGGGCTGCCGAAGGATTCGGAGTGCCTGCTGGTGGTGCCGCGCGACCCGGGCGCCCGCGGCTGGAGCCTGGCCCGGCACGACGCCTTCGCGCTGCTGGAGCTCGCCGCGGTGATCAAGGAGTGCGGGGCGCACGCGGAGGTCCTGGCCCACGACACGGCCTGGCAGGGCTTCGGCGCCCGGACGGAGTTCTGCATCGGCGGCCCCGCGGTCAACTACCGGCTGGCCGCGCACCTGCGCTCGATGCTGCCCGGGGTGGAGGTCAACACCGACGCGGCGCCGGGCGACGACCAGGGCGCGATCACGGTCGGCTCGGAGACGTACCGGCTGGACAAGGGCGCGGTGGAGTACGTGCTGCTGGCCCGGCTCGCGGCGGCCGGCGACTCCGGCAACGAGAGACCCGTCTTCCTGGCCGCGGGCCAGCACGGCATCGCCAATCAGGCCGCGACCCGCTACCTGGCCCGACACCACGTGCGGCTGGCCCGCAAGTACGGGCTGGACGCCACGTTCTGCCTGGTGCTGCGGGTGGTGAACTCGCAGGCGTACGGCTCGGACGTGGTGGAGCTGGTCGCCGACGTCACCAAGGCGGCGACCAGCGTGTCCAAGAGCCACAAGGACCGTTCACCGGCCGCGTAGCGGGACCCTCCCGGGTCCCGCTCGCGGCCTCCCGGGTCAGCGCCCGCCGTGACCGTGCTCGTCGACCCGCGCCAGGACGGCCGTCGCCATGGCCTGTTCGCCCAGCGCGTTCGGGTGCGCGGGCGCGGCCGGGGCGGCGGGCACCAGCGGCTCGATCCACCGCACGCCCGGGGCCTTGCACATGTCGTGGCCGACCGTCGGCCCGTAGGTGTCGGCGTACGCGGCCCCGTGCAGCAGCGCCTCGGCCCGCAGCATGCCGTTCAGCCGCTTCTCGGTGTCGCGCAGGTACGGGAAGTCGCCGGCGGCGAAGGGTACGGACGGGAAGCAGCCCACCCCGTCGTCGGGCAGCAGGTCCGGGTAGCCGACCACGACGACCCGGGCGTGCGGGGCCCGCTGGTGGACCGCGCGCAGCACCTGGGCGACCTTGGGCGCGGTGTTCGCCACGTTGGCGGCCAGTTGGTCGCCGCCGCCCGCGGTGTAGTGCTGCTCGCACGGGTCCCCGGCCGGGTTGGTGACGCTCAGCCCCGCGCAGGTGGCGATGATCGAGCCGAACCCGACGTCGTTGCCGCCGATCTGCAGGGTGACCAGGTCCGTACGGCGGTCGAGGGCGTCGAGCTGCGGCGGGTTGGTGCCCTGCGCCTGCCACATCTGGACGGTCGTCGCGCCCCCGCAACTGACGTCGGTCAGGTTCGTGTCCCGCCCGGCGGCGGCCACCAGGTGCGGGTAGTTGTGGTCGGACCGCTCGCAGTTGGCGTCGACCTGGGTGGGGATGACCGGGCCGGAGGTGTACGAGTCGCCGAGTGCCACGTAACGTACCGCGGGCGCGTGGTGGCCGCGGCCGGAGCCGTGGTGCGAACCGTGCGCGCCGTGGTCGGACGCGGCCGCCGCGGCCGGGCTGATCGCGGCGGCGGTCAGCGCGAGCGCCCCGCCCAGCGCAGCGACCCCCACGGCGGCGGCCCGCCGCCCCGCCGCTCTGCCCGATCCGCGCGTACCTGTGCCCCTGCCTGTGGCCATCGGGCCCTCCCCTTGTTCCGTTGTTCGGTTGTTCAGGTTGTCGATGTGCGCGTGCCGCGGCGGGCCGTGCCGGTCGTCCGGGCCGTGTCCGGGCCCCCGGCGGCGCCGATGCGGATCAAGGCTCGATTGCGCGGTGTCCGGTGTCAATGGGTTGGACACCGGGACGCCGCCGGGACGTCAGGTGCCGTTGGATTGCCCCTCCGTCGACCCCTCCGGCGACGTACGATTACCGTATGTAACAAAACGGGCTGGTTCCGGCCTTCCGCCCCCCGGGTGTTCAACGCCGCAACCAGGGCATCCGTGGGGGGTAGGAGGTGACCGGGATGTCGGCTTACGACCCACAGGGCGCACAGCTCGCCCTCAATGACCACCTGGTCGGGCTCGGCCCGCTGATCATCGGCATCTGCATCGTCGCTCTGCTGATCGCGGCGGTCTGGTACGGGATCTGGCGCAGTTCGCGCGAACCGCAGGTGCCCAAGGGCGAGCGGGCCCGGTCCGGGGCCTGGCAGACGCCCGGCGAGGCGCGCGACGGCGGCGGCGCCGAGGACCACGGCGCCGGGCACCAGGGCGACCAGCGGCGCAGTCACGAGTCGCGCGGGATCGAGACCGACGAGGTGCCGCGCGACGGCAGGCGGCGGCTCCCGCACGAACTGGACCCCTCCGGGGTCCACGCCGGCCGGCCCCGTACCCACGGCAAGCGGCACAGCGGCCCGAACGTCGACTGAGTTCGGCGCGGCGGCTCGACGGCCGGGCCGCCGCGCCGCACGCAGGACGAAGGTGGGGCTCCCCGAACTTCGGGGAGCCCCACCTTCGCGCCCCACCTTCGCGCCTCACCTTCGTGGGGCGCTGCCACCGCTCAGGTGGTGACCAGCTTCCGGGCGGCGGCCGCGATCGCGGAGGCGCTGATGCCGGCCGCGTCCAACTGCTCGTCCGGGGTGGCCGAACCGGGCATGGTGTGGACGGCGAGCCGGGTGAGCCGCGGCATCGGATGCCCGTTGCCGAACGCCTCCAGCACCGCGTCGGCGAGCCCGCCCTCGGGGTGGTGGTCCTCCACCGTCACGAACCGCCCGGTCTGCTCCGCGGCCTGCCGCAGCGTCCTGGTGTCGACCGGCTTGACCGAGTACAGGTCGATCACCCGGGCCTGGATGCCCTCGGCGGCGAGCTTGTCCGCCGCGGCCAGCGCCTCGTGCAGGGTGACGCCCGCCGCGACGAGGGTGACCTCGTCGTCGGGCCCGGAGCGGGGCGTCTTGCTGCCGCCGATCGGGAAGGCCTCCTCGGGGCTGTAGATCACCGGAGTGCCGCCGCGGGTGGTGCGCAGGTACGTGATGCCCGGCCGCTCGGCCATGGCCGTGACCAGCTGCACGGTCTGGTTGGCGTCGCACGGGTAGAGCACGGTGCTGCCGTGGATGGTCCGCATCATCGCGAGGTCCTCCAGCCCCATCTGGGACGGGCCGTCCTCGCCGATCGCGACGCCCGCGTGCGACCCGACCACGTTGATGTCCGAGCGGGACACCGCGGCCATCCGCAGGAAGTCGTGTGCGCGGGTCAGGAAGGCGGCGAAGGTCGCGGCGTACGGGACCCAGCCGCACGCCCCGATGCCCACGGCGGCGCCCACCAGCTGCTGCTCGGCGATGTAGCACTCGATGTACCGCTCGGAGTGGTCCTTGGCGAACAGCTGCGCCTTGGTGGAGTCGCCCACCTCCCCGTCGAGGGTGACGATGTCGCCACGCAGCGTGCCCAGCACCGCCAGCGCCTCGCCGAACGCGTTGCGGGTGGCCACGGTGTCGCCGGTGTCGTAGCGCGGCAGCCGGGCGTGCGGGTCGCCGCCGTCCCGGGACGGGCGCTCGACGTCCGGCGGCGCGTGGACGCCCACCGTGAGGTTCCGGATGCCGCCGAGCTCACGGATGGCCTCCTCCGGGTGCGGCAGCGGCTTTCCGTGCCAGCCCTCCTGGTCCTCCACCTCGGCCACCCCGCGGCCCTTGCGGGTCCTGGCGATGATCGCGGTGGGCGCGCCGCGGGTGCCGCGCGCGTCGGCCATGGCCTCGTCGACGGACTCGATGTCGTGCCCGTCGACCTGCACGGTGTGCCAGCCGAAGGCCCGGATCCGCCGGGCGTAGGCGTTCAGGTCCCAGCCGTGCCGGGTGGGGCCGCGCTGCCCGAGCCGGTTGGCGTCGATGATCACCGTCAGGTTGTCCAGGCCCTCCATGCCGGCGTGCTCGAACGCCTCCCACACCGAGCCCTCGGCCAGCTCGCTGTCGCCGCACAGCACCCACGTGCGGTACGGCAGGTGGTCCAGCCGCCGGCCGGCGAGGGCCACCCCGACGCCGATGGGCAGGCCCTGGCCGAGCGAGCCGGTGGCCACGTCGACCCAGGGCAGCTTCGGGGTGGGATGCCCCTCCAGCCGGCTGCCGTGCTTGCGGAAGGTCAGCAGCTCCTCGTCGGTGATCGCGCCGGCGGCCTTGTAGACCGCGTACAGCAGTGGCGAGGCGTGGCCCTTGGAGAGGATCAGGTGGTCGTTGCCGGGATGGTCCGGCCGCTCGAAGTCGTAGCGCAGGTGGCGGGCGAGCAGCACCGCGGCGAGCTCGGCGGCGGACATCGAGGAGGTCGGGTGTCCCGATCCGGCGGCGTCGGCGGCCCGTACGGCGTCCACCCGGAGCTGCTGGGCGAGGTCGGCTATCTGCGCGTCGCTGAGCACGGCGTCCTGGGTGACGGTGGGCATGGAAGCGGGTCTCCCTTCGGCTGGAGGCGCCTGCCCGGCCCTGGGGCGGTAGGGCGCTCTTTGCCGTGCGGCTGCCCGGCGAGGGGCCGGGCAAACAGGGCACGGGCCGCCGCGGCGGCGGACCCTCCCGCGCCCGCGTGCCCGTCCCGTCGGCGGGCCGCCCTGCCCTCAGCCCAGAACGCGGTGGACCAGCGTGTCCCGCTCGGTCTGCGGGATGGCCGTCCAGCGCATGCCGCGCAGGGCGCCCTCCAGGGCGAGCAGGGTGTGGGTGCGGGCGTCCTCGGGGAGGTCCTCGCAGATCTTCTCGAAGGCCCGGCCCGAGCCCAGGCGGCGCAGTTCGCCCGCGTCTCCGACGCCCGCGCGGCGCAGGCGGTCGGCGAGCACTGCCCCGATGTTCGGCAGCTGCTGAAGGGAGTCCACGTCGTGCCTCCGTACAAACCGGTGGTGAGGGTGGTCCGAGATGTGTCCGGGGTGCTGTCCGCTGGCGCCATCATGCACGTGCGGCGCGGCCCCGCCTCGGCATCGGCAGCTGACACGCCCGTGGCGGTCCCCCGCCGTGGTGACAGGGGATCGTCATCGGAGTGACCGCCGGACGGCCCCACCGGCGCCGGAACCGCCCCCGCGCGGGGCCCGGCGACCCGGAGGTCACACCTCCAGGTCCACCACCACCGGGGCGTGGTCGGAGGCGCCCTTGCCCTTGCGCTCCTCGCGGTCCACGTAGGCGTCGGAGACGGCCTTGGCGAACGGCCCGTTGCCGTACACCAGGTCGATCCGCATGCCGCGGTTCTTGGGGAAGGCCAACTGGCGGTAGTCCCAGTAGGTGTACGGGCGGTCGTACTTCAGCGGGCGGGGCACCACGTCGGACAGGCCGGTGTCGCGCAGGGCGGCCAGCGCGGCGCGCTCCGCCGGGGTGACGTGCGTCAGGCCCTCGAAGGCGGCGGTGTCGAAGACGTCCTCGTCGGTGGGGGCCACGTTGTAGTCCCCGAGGACGGCGAAGGGTCGCTCACCGGCCGCGTCCCCGGCGACCGCGGCGGTGAGCGACTCCAGCCAGCGCAGCTTGTACGCGAAGTGCGGATGGTCGACCTCCCGGCCGTTGGGCACGTAGACCGACCACACGCGGACCGGGCCGCAGGTTGCGCCCACCGCGCGGGGCTCCTCCACCCCGTCGTACGACGGGCCGCCCGGCAGGCCGCGCACCACGTCGGCCAGGCCCACCCGGGAGAGCACCGCCACCCCGTTCCACCGGCCGGTCGCGTGCACGGCCGCCTCGTAGCCCAGCTCGGCCACCTCGGCGAGCGGGAACTGCTCGGCCGTGCACTTCGTCTCCTGCACGCACAGGACGTCGGGACGGCCGGTCTCCAGCCAGGCCAGCAGCCGCGGCAGGCGGGCGGTGATCGAGTTGATGTTCCAGGTCGCGATGCGCATGGCCCCCAACCTAGCCGGTGGGTCCGACAGCGCGGCCCCACCGGGGTGGGGGGCCGGTCAGGCGGGGGTGCCGTCGCCCGGGGCGAGCCGCAGGTGGTCGGCGCCGGCCAGGTTGCCGATCTGGAGGTCGTAGATCGGCCGGGCCAGGTCGGTCAGCAGCGCGTCGTGCACGTCGATGGAGCGGCGCGGGCCGACCTCGCGCACGTAGTCGATGACCTCGGAGATCTTGTTCCACGGCGCCATCACGGGCAGCAGCAGCGTGTCCACCGGGTGGTCCGGCACGGTCAGGGCGTCGCCGGGGTGGAAGACCGAACCGTCCACCAGGAAGCCGACGTTCGTGATCCGCGGGATGTCCGGGTGGATCACGGCGTGCAGTTCCCCGTACACCCGGACGTCGAAGCCCGCCGCCGTGAACGCGTCCCCGTTGCCCACGGTGTGCACCCGCCCGGGGAAGGCGGCCGACAACTGGTCGGCGACGCTGCTCAGCGTCCACAGCTCCGCGGCCGGATTCGCCTCCAGCGCCCGCCTCAGGCGGTCCTCGTTGTAGTGGTCCGCGTGCTCGTGCGTCACGAGCAGGGCGTCCGCCCCGAGGGCCGCGTCCTCCTCACTGAACGTTCCCGGATCGATGACGAGCGTCCGCCCGTCCTTCTCCAGTCGCACGCAGGCGTGCCGCTTCTTCGTCAGCTCCATGGCCCCATCATGCCGGTCCCCCCTCCCGGCCCCGCGCACCCATCCCCGGATCCTGCGCACGCCTCAGGCGTGCGAGGTGCCGGTCTCCGCCTCGATGACGGCGCGGGCCGTGTCCACGGCGGCGCGGGCGGCGGGCAGGCCGCAGTAGACGGCGGTGGCCAGGAGGGTCTCCTCTATCTCGGCCGGGGTGAGGCCGCCGCGCAGGGCCGCGCGGGTGTGGTCGGCGAGTTCGGAGAGGTGGCCGAGCGCGGTCAGGGCGGTGAGGGCGACGAAGTTGCGCGTGCGCCGGTCCAGCCCGGGCCGGGTCCACGTCTCCCCCCACGCCCAGCGGGTGGCGTACGCGTCGAACCCGGCGCCGAAGGTCTCCGAACGGGCGAGCGCGGACTCCACCTCGGCGTCGCCGATGAGTTCGCGCCGGATCCGCATGCCCTCCGTGTACGCGTCTGGCCCGGCCGGCACCGGGGCGGGCGCGGACGGGCGCGGCGGCACGGCCGGCGGCGCGGGGGCGAAGGGCGGGGCGGCGGCCGTCCGGTCGGACCACGTGCTCTGGAGGTGACGGGCGATCAGGTCGCCGACGGCGGCGGGCTCCTCGACGGGCGCGAGGTGCCCGGTGGCGGGCACCACGGCGAGCCGGGCGTCGGGGATGCCGGCCACCAGCAGCCGGGCGTCGGACGGCGGCGTCTCGGAGTCGTCGGCGCCGGCCACCACCAGGGTGGGGACGCTGATCGAGCCGAGCTGGTCGCGGATGTCGAAGGCGGCCAGCGCCTCGCAGGCGGCCACGTAGCAGGCCGCGTCGGTGGTCCTGACCATCTGCACGGCCCAGTCGGTGATGGCCGGCTGGGTGGCGAGGAAGGCGCCGGTGAACCATCGCTCGGGGGTGTTGGTCGCGGTGCGGTCCAGCCCGTTGGCGCGGACCACCACCCCGCGCTGCCGCCAGGTGTCCGCGCTGGAGAACCGCGCGGCGGCGGAGACCAGGGCGAGCACGGCCACCCGGTCCGGCCGCAGCAGCGCCAGCCGCGCGCCCACGGCCGCGCCGAGCTCGCAGCCCACGTAGCCGAAGGAGTCGATGCCCTCGTCGTCCAGCACGGCCAGCAGCCGCCGGGCGAGGTTGTCGACGGAGGACGCGGGTTCGGCGGGCGCCCCGCCGTGCCCGGGGAGTTCGTACCGCAGCACCCGCCAGCCGCTGGTCAGGTCCGGCAGCTGCCGGTCCCACATGTGCCAGGTCGCGCCGAGCGCGGGGCCGAGGACGACCACGGGCGCGTCCTCGGGGCCGTCGAAGCGGTACTGGAGCGGCGGCTGGAGGTCGTCGTCCCCGTCCGGTCCGGCGGCCGCGGTGGCGGAGCCCCCGGCAGGCGTCCCGGCCGGCGCCGCCGCCCGGGCCGCGGGCGTGCCGGAGTGGCGGCCGGCCCCGCCCGGGGCGGCCGAACCGCGGGGCTGCGGGCCGCCGCCCCGGCGCTCGTACGGGTACGCGGCCTTGCCGGCGGCGTACGTGCCGAGCCGGTCGGCGGTCTCGTGGGTCGCGTCGCTCATCGCCTCACGCTATCGAGTGAAGGGCGGGGTGCGGCAGGGGTGTCCTCCGTCGCCGGGGACGGTCCTCAGCTGCCGCCCCCGAAGCCGTGCTGGAAGTTGACGGTGGAGACCACGTAGACGCGTGGCGTGTCGGGGTAGGTCAGGTCCACGGTGACGTTGTGGTCGGGCTTGTCGCCGAACTGGTGCAGCGTGAGTCCGGCCCAGGCCCGCGGGATGGCGAAGTTCCAGCCCGCCGCCTTGCTCTGAGCGGCCGTCATCGTCACCTTGTCCGGGATCAGGGCAGCGCGGCTGGTGCCGATCTGGGCCAGGAAGGTGTCCAGACCGCCGGCGGTGGTCAGGAACTCGGCGTAGAAGACGCTGGTGTCCCAGGTGTTGGTCTCCAGGTAGCGGGTGTACCGCGACCCCACGGGCACCCGCACCTGGTAGATGCGCTGCTGGAGCAGCGTCGGGTACACCTGCTCCAACTGGCGGGCGGCCACAGCCTGCTGCTCGCTCTCCCCCGCGCCGCGGCTCTGGGCGGCGGAGATCACCACGTAGCCCATGGGCACCAGGACCAGCAGCGGGACGACGGTCCAGCGCACCCAGCGGGGCGGTACCCGCGGGGCCCCGGCGTCGGACTCCGGACCCTGCGCGCACTCCGAGAACTCGGCCTCGGCCTCGCTGAGGTCGAGCTCGGCGTCGAGGTCCGCCGGGAGGTCCCCGGGCAGGTCGGCGGCGCGGCCGCCGTCGGGCCCGGCGGCCTGTTCGCCGTCGTGCTCCTCGCCGGCCGGGCCTTCCGGGGCGCCGGCCGCTTCCGCGTCCGGCAGGGGCTGTTCAGGTGAGGGCGATGCTGCGGGTGAACGGCTCACGAGTGTCCTGCCTGTCGTCCGTAGACCCGTCCGTACCGCTCGTAGCGCTCCACCCGGCGGCGGTTGGCGCGGCGGAAGCGCCGCGCGACCAGCCGGGCGAGGTCGGCGGCGCCCACCATGCCGGCCTCGGGGCCGAGTTCGGCCTTGGCGATCCGGGCCTCGGGTCGGTAGCCGCGTCCGGTCAGGGTGCGCCGGAAGGCGTCGCGGGCGGGGGTGATCAGCAGGTCGTCGGCGGCGCTGACCCCGCCGCCGATGACGAAGCAGGAGGGGTCGAGGGCCGCGGCGAGGTTGGCCAGGCCCACCCCGAGCCACTGGCCGATGTCCTGGAAGAGCTCCACGCACATCGGGTCGCCCTCGCGGGCCAGTTCGGTGATGAGCGGCCCGGTGATGTCGCGGATGGTGCCGCCGACCCGGTCGATGATGCCGTAGGCGACCGGGGACTCGGCGGCGGCCATCTCGCGGGCCTCGCGCACCAGGGCGTTGCCGGAGCTGTACTGCTCCCAGCAGCCGCGGTTGCCGCAGGCGCAGCGGTGCCCGCCCGGCACCACCTGCATGTGGCCGAACTCGCCCGCGACGCCGTACCGGCCCCGCTTGACGTGCCCGTCCTCCAGGATGGCGCCGCCGATGCCGGTGCCCAGGGTGATCATCACCATGTCGGGCTCGCCGCGCGCGGCCCCGAACCGCCACTCCGCCCAGGCGGCGGTGTTGGCGTCGTTGTCCACCATCACGGGGACGAGCAGCCGTTCGGACAGCCGGTCGCGCAGCGGTTCGTCGCGCCAGGACAGGTGGGGGGCGAAGAGCACGCGCGAGCGGTCGGCGTCCACCCAGCCGGCCGCCCCGATCCCGACGGCGTGCACGTCGTGCCGCTCGGACAGGTCGAGCACCAGTTCCACGATGGTGTCCTCGACCACCTTGGGACTCTTGGACTTGTCGGGCGTCTCGGTGCGCAGTTGCTCCAGGATCCGGCCGTCCGCGTCCACGACGCCCGCCATCACCTTGGTGCCGCCGATGTCGATGCCGACGGTCGGCACCCGGGGCGCGGTCAGATGCGAGCGCCGTTCCCGGCGGTCCCGCATCCCGACGGACTGCCACACCGTGGCCCGGGCCGCGCTGCCGCGGTAGACGCGTTCACGATTTGCACTCAAGCGGGGGTCTCCGGGTCGGTGGCGGCAGGTTCTACGTCGGTGGACATTGTGCCCTTCCCGGGGTCACGGCTCAGCTCGTGGGTCAGCTCGTCGAGCTCGCTGCCGCCGGCCATCTCCCGGGTCAACTCGTCCAGGGTAATCTGCCGCCGCAGGTGGCTGCCGGACATCGCCCCCCGTTTGAGCAGGACGAATCGGTCACCGACCAGGTAGGCGTGGTGCGGATTGTGGGTGATGAGCACCACACCCAGGCCCGCGTCACGGGCCGCCGCCACGTATTTGAGCACCACGCCCGACTGCTTGACGCCGAGCGCGGCGGTCGGCTCGTCGAGCACCAGGACACGGGCGCCGAAGTGCACCGCGCGGGCGATGGCCACGCACTGGCGTTCGCCGCCCGACAGGGTGCCGATCGGCTGGTCGACGTCCCGCAGGTCGATGCCCATCCGCAGCAGCGCCGCGCGTGTCGTGGCGCGCATGGCGGCCACGTCGAGCCGGCGCAGCGGCCCGCGCCCCTTGGTGAGCTCCGAGCCGAGGAAGAAGTTCCGCCACACCGGCATCAGGGGCACGACGGCCAGGTCCTGGTAGACGGTGGCGATGCCGTGGTCGAGGGCCTGGCGGGGCGAGGTGTGGCGGACCTCGGCGCCCTCGACGGCGTACGTGCCCGCGTCGTGCGGGTGCAGCCCGGCGATGATCTTGATGAGGGTGGACTTGCCGGCCCCGTTGTCGCCCAGCACGCAGGTGATCTCGCCGGCGTGCACCTCCAGGGAGACCTCCCGCAGCGCGCGCACGTTGCCGTACGACTTGCTGACGCCGTTCAGCGCCACCAGCGGGGTGCCGGCGCCCTTGTCGAAGCTGGTCGCCGCGCTCATTCGCCGGCCTCCGCCCGCCTGCGGACCCAGGCGTTGAGCAGGGTGGCGAGCAGCAGCATCGCCCCGAGGAAGAACTGGAACCAGTCCGGGTTCCACTGGGCGTACACGATGCCCTTGCTGGTCATGCCGAAGATGAGCGCGCCGACCGCGGAGCCGATCGCGCTGCCGTAGCCGCCGGTCATCAGGCAGCCGCCGATCACGGCCGCGATGATGTACAGGAACTCGTTGCCGACGCCTTCACCCGACTGGACGACGTCGAAGGAGAAGAGCAGGTGCTGCCCGGAGACCCAGGCGCAGAAGGCGACCGCCATGTACAGCCCGACCTTGGTGCGGGCCACCGGGACGCCGACCGCGCGGGCGGCGGCCGCGTTGCCGCCGGCGGCGAAGATCCAGTTGCCGGCGCGGGTGCGCAGCAGCACCCAGGTGGCCAGCAGCACCAGGCCCAGCCACCACAGGATGGTCACCTGGAGGTCGATCCGGCCGATCGTCCAGTGCGCCGCGAACAGGTCGTGGCAGCCGGCGAACCCCTGCATGTCGGCGATGGACCTGGTGGCCACCGTGCCGCTGATCGCCTTGGTCAGGCCGAGGTTGAGGCCGGTGAGCATCAGGAAGGTGCCCAGGGTGATGATGAAGCTCGGCAGCTTGGTGCGCACCAGCATGACGCCGTTGAACGCGCCGAGCGCGAGCGTCACCAGGAGCGAGACGCCCACGCCCACCCAGGCGTTGGCGGTGGTCTGGTAGCTGAACATCGACGAGGTCAGCGCCGCGCTCGTCACCATCACGCCGGCCGACAGGTCGAACTCGCCGCCGATCATCAGCAGCGCCACCGGCACCGCCATGATGCCGATGGTCGAGGACGCGTACAGCACCGTCCCCATGCTGGAGGCGCGCAGGAAGGAGTCGGCGGTGAGCGAGAAGAACAGGAAGACGGCCGCCGCGCCGACCACCGCGCCCAGTTCGGGCCGGCCGAGCAGCCGCCGGGCCACCGACGCCGGCGCGAGCCGCTCGTCGATGGCCCCGGCGTCGAGTGCGGTCACCTGGTGCCCCGTTGCGTGTACGACAGCAGGGCGTCGGCGTTGTCCTTGGTGACGATCTGCGGGCCGGTCAGCACCGGCTGGCCGCCGCCCAGGGTGTCGGCGTTGTAGCGGTAGAGCCACAGCAGGTCGACCGCCTCGTAGCCCTGGAGGTAGGGCTGCTGGTCGACGGCGAAGCCGATGGTGCCGTTCTTCAGCGAGGTGGCCACCTGGGCGTTGAGGTCGAAGGTGTCGATCTCGGCCTTGGAGTGGGCCTGTTGCTTGGCCGTCGCGGCCGTGGCGGCGAAGGGCGCGCCCAGGGTGAGCACCGCGTCGATGGACGGGTCGGCCTGGAGCTTCGCCTCGATCGCCGACTGCACGTCGGGCATGTTCGTGCCGGTCACGTAGAGCTTGTCCATCGTGCCGTGGAAGTGCGCCTTGGCGCCGGCGCAGCGCTGCTCCAGGCCGACGTTGCCCTGCTCGTGCAGGACGCACAGGGCGTGCTTGCGGCCGCGGGTGTTGAGTTCGTCGCCCACCGCGTTGCCGGCCACCGTCTCGTCCTGCCCGATGTGGGTGAGCGCGCCGAACTGCTTGGACTGCTCGGCACCGGAGTTGATGGTGATCACCGGGATGCCGGCCTTCTCGGCGTTGGCCACCGCCGACTTCATGGCGTCGGGCTTGGCGAGCGTGACGATCAGGCCGTTCACGTGCTGGTCGATGGCGGCCTGCACCAACTGCGCCTGCTGGTCGCCCTGGTCGCTGTTGGAGTACACGAACTTGACGTTGTCCTTGGCGGCGGCCTGCTTGGCGCCGCTCTGCACGATGTCCCAGAACGTGTCGCCGGCCCCGGAGTGCGTCACCATCGCGAAGGTCCAGCGCGGGGTGTCGACCGCCGAGCCGTTCGCGGTGGCCTGCTTGCTCTTGGTGTCCGCCGCCTTCTTGCCGCCGGTGCTGCTGCACCCGGCCAGGCAGGCCGCGCCGAGGGCCGCCGCGAGCAGCACGCCGACCACGCGCCGCCCGGTGCGGCGGGTGCGTCCCCGCGCCGTGGGCCGGGCTCCCCCGCTCCCGTGCGACTGTCGCGCTGCCTGGACCGTTCCCGCCGTTGCCTTCGCCACGTGGCCCTGCCTTTCCCTCGCTTGGTGAAATGTTCCTTGATGCAGCCGGGACAAGGGTGCTGTGAAGTGCTGCGAGTGACCTTCGCGGCGAGCGGCGCTCTGCGTCAAGGGGTTGGGGCGGGGCGGGGTACGGGGGTGCGCCGGGAACGGCACGGGGGCCCAACTGGGCGGCGGCCAAAGGGCGGAGGGCCTGGTGTACCGGGGCGGCGGTCAGCGGGCGCAGCCGCCCTCCCGGTCCGGCCGCACGCCCGGCCGGGACACGTCGGTGACGCCCCGGTAGGCGTACGGGTCCTCGCCGGCCACCATCACGATGTCCCGGAAGTCCCACGCGGCCGCCGGCACACCCGGCGGCGGGCCCTGCCAGGGCAGCGGGGAGGCCGCGTTCATGTAGTGGTTGACCAGGGCCCGGCGCATGCCGTGCCGCGCGGTGTTGGGCAGCGAGCGGTGCAGCAGGTAGCCGTTGAAGAGCACCACCGAACCGGCCTTCACCTCCACCGGCACCGCGTCGTCGTCCTCGTACGGGAACGCGTACGCCTCCACCGTGCAGTCGAAGCGCTCGTCGCTGTGCTCCCGGTCCGGGTAGAGCACGCCGGGGCGGTGCGAGCCCGGCAGCACCCACAGGCAGCCGTTCTCGACCGTGGCGTCGTCGAGCGCGATCCACGCGGCGGTGAGCGAGGGGTCGCGGGTGGGGATGAAGAACTCGTCCTGGTGCCAGGCCTGTCCGGGCCGCCCCTCGGCCTTGGTGAACAGCATCGACTGCATGGACTTCACGTTCGGGCCCACGAGGCGGACCAGGGCCTCGACGAGGGCGGGGTGGGCGAGGGTCGCCCGGACCGCGGCGGAGGTCTTGTGCGGGAAGTGGACGCACAGGAAGCGGCGGGCGGCCTCGTCGTCGTCCGCGTCGGCGGGGGCGGGGACGAAGCCCTCGATCGGGCCAGGTTCGCCGCGGCCGAAGCGGCCGGCCTCGTGGCGCAGGGCGGCGGTCTCGGACGGGGAGAGGGTGTCGGGGAGGACGACGTAGCCGTCGCGGGCGTAGCGGGCGGCGAGGGCGGCGGGGGCGGGCGTGGGTGCGGGTGCCGTCGCGGGTGCGGGTGCCGTCGCGGGCGGCGCTTCGGGCGTGCGGGCATACGTCATTGAGACTCCCGGGGGGAAGGTGGCGGGGGAACGACGGAGGTGCGTCGGGGGTACGGCACCATCCTGGGCCGCGGGGACGGCCGACCGGCATGGACGGGGCGGGCCGGCGCATGGACGATGGTGACCTGGGCCCGTCCGGTCGACGCGCGGGCGTACGGTCCCTCGTTTCCGGTCCGGGCGCGGGGTGCCGCGCACGGCGAACGACCAGGGGGACGGCACGGTGCACTACTGGATCGACCCGGCCCTCGTCACCGCAGCGACGGCCGTCTACCGGCCCGGCAGCGTCCACGGGCCGCGCCACCTGACCGATTGCGAACTGGTCTGGATGACCGCGGGGTCCGCCCGCTGGTCCGCCGACGGACTGCCGGACCGGGTGCTGCGCCCGGGCAGCGTCATCCTCCTGACGCCCGGGCTCCACGACCGCTTCGACTGGGACGCCGAGCGCACCACCCGCCACGGCTACGCCCGCTTCACCGTCCGCGGCTGCCCGCCGCCCCTGGTCGTGCCCCGCTCCCACGACTTCACCGCCGGGGACCCGGTGGCCGCCCTGCTCGACCACCTCGTCGCCCTCCCCGCCACCGGCCAGGACGAGGCCGCGCGGGCCTCGGCCGCCGCCCACTTCATCGCCGCCGTCCTCGCGGTGATCTTCGCAGCCGACGTCTCCGCCCCCGGCGCCCACCTGCCCGAGCCCCTGCGCGCCGCCGCCCGCTGGACGGCCCTGCGCTGGTCCCGCGAGGGCCCCGGCCCCCTCACCCTCGCCCAACTCGCCGCGGCCGCCTGCGTCTCCCGCTCCTACCTCTCCCGCCTGTCCCGTCGCCACCTCGGCGTCCCCGTCATCGCCGCCCTCGAAGCCGCCCGCCTCGAACGCGCCGCCGTGCTCCTGCGCCGCCCCAACGCCTCCGTCCGCCACGTCGCCGCCCAGACCGGCTTCGCCGACCCCCTCTACTTCTCCCGCCGCTTCACGGCCCTCTACGCCGCCTCCCCCACCGCATTGCGCACCTCCCCCCTCCCTACCGTCCCGCCACCCGTGCTGGTCCGCGCCCGCCCCTTCATCGCCCTCCTCTGGCAGACCCCGTGACCCCTCCCAGCGCCGGGGCGGCCCGCACCACACCGGCGGAGGCGGGCGACGGCCCTCCTGAGGGGTCAGGCGCGGCGCGCGAAGAGGAACGCCTGCGAAGCCTGCGCGTCCGGGGTCAGCACCGTCTCGACCTCGACCTCGAATCCGGCCTCGCGCAGCCACGCGCGGACCTGGTCGGGCCGGCGCCGGTGCACGTGGACCTTCATCGGATGCCCCCCGTACCCCTCCGTCTTCAGCCGCGAGCCCTCCCCCGCGTGGAACAGCAGTTGCAGCGAGCCCCCTGGCCGCAGCACCCGGCGGAAGTGCCCGAACACCGTCGGCACCGCCTCGTCCGGGACGTGGATCAGCGACTGCCACGCCACCACCCCGGCCACCGACGCGTCGGGCAGCCCCAACTCCGTCATCGAGCCCACCTCGAACCGCAGCCCGGGATGGTCCCGCCGGGCCACCTCCACCATCCCCGGCGACAGGTCGATCCCGAGGACCTCGACTCCCAACGCGTGCAGATACGCGCTCACATGCCCCGGCCCGCACCCCACATCCACCACCACCCCGCCGCCCCCTTCCCTCACCCCCTCGGCGAACACCCCCAACGCCGCCCGCAGATACCGACTCCCCTCAATCGCCCCCCGCACGAACTCGGCATACCCCTCGGCCACCGTGTCGTACGAAACCCGCGTATCGCCCAACCACTCATCCGTCCCCATGGACCGCCACGGTAGCGACCGCCTCCGCGATACTTCCCTGGTGCTGCTGACCTGGATCGCCGAGATCGCCGACGAGCCGCTCGTCCTGGACCCCACCGACCGCAGTCAGGAGTGGGAGACCAACACGTGGTGGCTGAGCGCGGAGGAAGAGGATCGGAAGGCGCTGTCGGTGTCGGACGTGACCGCCGCGTTCGAGGCGACCGCCGAAGCCCTTCGGCACCGCATCCACGAAATGGGCTTCCCGGGGACCGCCACGTCTTACGTGTGGCACGACGGACTGGCCGACCAGATCAGGTGTTCCACGGGCTCGGTGACCCCCGAGGACCTTCCCTTCAGCGCCGCCCACACGCCTTCCACCGACCTCCGCCCCATCCTTGAGGGTTTCCTCGCTGCCGGAGAAGCAGCCCGAGAACCCACAACGATCCTCTGGGCCGACCTCAACAACGCCCACGAGCCCGCCCTTTCGGACTCCCCGGCCCCACCCTTCCCCGTATGGGTCCACCCCGTCGGCTCCACCACCCCCTGAACCGCCCCACCCGCGTTCACCGCAACAACGCGCCGGCTCAAGGCGCCGACTCGGGCCACAAATCCAGCAACCTCTCCAACCCGGCTGCCGCCGCCCCCTCATTACCCGTCGTGACCGCGACGGTCGCCGCCGCGTCGTACGGGCTGCCCTTCCACACGATGTAGCCGTCCTCGGGGTCAAGCGCGATGAAGGCGGGCGCCACCTGGCCGTCGCCGACCCACCACTCCGGGCCGTCGCTCAGACAGAAGCGATGGTGGCTGGTGAACGGAAAGAACCGCGCCAGCCGCGTGACCCGTGCCGCTTCGACCAGGGCACCGAGAATCGGCGGAATCCACGAGTTCCCCGCCCGCCCCGCCGCGTCGGCGTGTGCGGCGTTCTCGGCCACGAAGTCCCAATCAGCGACAGGTGAGTTGTTCACCGAGACGTCGTCTCCCACGTCCGCCCCCATCGGGTCGAAGAAGTGATCACACCTCATCGTGACAATGACCGGCCCAGGCCTCAACGATTACATGCCGCGCGGTTCCTGGCGATTGAGCCCGGGGCGCTCCGCATGTGGGGCGGAATGATGAAGCGGGGCCGGTTGAAGAGCAGAACGGAAATGTGCAGCGCGCCCGAGAGCACGATGCCGATGATGGACGCCATCGCGGTCGTTTTCAGGTCCGGGGGGGACGTTCGGCGTGGAACGCTGGGCGACGGTCACCGTGATCATCATGACGCCGATGAAGAACGAGGTCAGGGCCCCGGACATGCGGGCCCGGTCGAAATCGGAGAAGAGCGCCTCCCCGCGGCCGAGCGCACGCCGGGCCCGGAAAGAGGAACCCCGGACGGGCACCCGCCACAGAGCCAGCCCGGTCTTCACCAAGAACACCGTGCCGCTCAGGAACAACACGTCCACGGCAAGACCAACAACCATGCGCCGCACCTCACTTGCTCCTGGAACGCCGCGACAACCCATGCCGACCCGCCCACCGACCACCGCGGCAGAACAGCACGGCACCTGCCAACCCTGACAACGCCCGGGTAGCGGCGGCGCCCTGGGTCAAGTGGGCTTGATTTGGGCTTATTACGGTGCGCAGTCACGGGCGCAGACTCGACACTATGGGTGACGAGCGCACCGATCAGCAGCCCGCGTGCGAGGACTGCGGCGACCCGAGCCGGCCGGCGCGGAAGCGCGGGATGGCGTTCCCGTTCGAGGTGATGCGATGTGATCCGTGCTGGAACCGTCTTGCCAACGAGATGGCGATCATCGACGGGGCGACGGCCCCGCCGAGGCCCGACCCAGGTCCGGAGTACTTCGGGCCGATCGAGCCCGACGAATGCCCCAAGTGCGGCATGGAAACGCGGACCGTGCTCACCAACTACAACCGCTGGGTGCGTCTGGCGACCAGGTCGATGCGGGCCAAGGAGGTGCCCCGCCGGTACTGGTGGCGGATCGAATGGCTCAGGCCCGGCAATTCGACGTACGTCGTCGGCTCAATCGCCGTACGGGTCAACGGGATCGAGCCGTTGCCCGACGACCTCGTGATTCCGGCACACACCGCCGTCTGCGCGGCCCCCGACGCCATCGAGGAGGTACGACGCGCCTGGCTCGCCGACGGGGAACGCCAGTACCGGTTGCCGCCGTCCGTCGAGGAGTACGAGGACGACGAGGCCTGATACATCGGCCCGTCGCGTGGATACGCTGGCGCCAGGGACCCCAGCCAGGAACCCACCGGCCGCCTGTCGGACGAAGAGTTCCGTCAGTTCCTCAGCATGCTCCGGCGCTACCTACACCACGACTTGGACCAGTGGGAACTCCTCGTGACCCAGAGCGAGTACGGCCCCCTCTACGCGGTCTTCGCTAACAAGCTCCCGGAGGGCTGGCCCGAGGACATGTTCAGGCCGTTCTAGTCCGCCGAACAGCCTATGCCTCGTGTGCCCCTGCGTGCCCGTCCGACGGGTGCGCAGGGGGAACCACGGGGAACTGCGGGCCGGACGCCCCAAAGGGCCCAGTACAGGGCCGTACGGGTTCACGGCGGGGGCACCGCACTGGTCTTCCAAACCAGCTATGTCGGTTTGATTCCCGTCGCCCGCTCCACTCTCCATTCGAACCGCCTCCGCTGTCCAGGCAGTGGGGTGGTCCCGTCGTATTCGGTTGGCGCGATGTGTCAGGGGGGATCACAAGACCTCCTCCAGCGAGGCCCGGAAGAAGCCCATGACCGTGGCGCGGAAGCCCGTGTGGGCGGTGCGGCCCGCGTGCCGGAGGCACCAGAGCTGAGGCCCGTGCCAGCTCTCGGCAGCGCCCGACTGCTCGCCGCACGTCGTGCACTCGGCCTCGTGAGTCAGGGGGCCGGCTGCGAAGTCCGTCGTCAGCGTCCATTGCCCGAAGCGCATCCGGGAGCGTGTCGCGTGGCCACCTGTAGGGCTCGCTGAGGCCAACTCCGTTCCGTCGACGGTGCCCACCAGTTCAGCGGGATCGTGGGCGTCTGTCGCGCGTTCATACGCCACTGAGTCCGCCCTCGCCCGAGGTGTCGAACTGGGCCCAGACGATCTTTCCTCTGCCCTCCCGCGGAATGACGTCCCATGCATCAGCAAGGGCGTCGATGAGCAAGAGTCCCCGGCCGTTCAGAGCGTCAACGGTCGCCCCGCGCCGAACGGGCCAGGCGTCGGAGGTGTCGTGCACTTCGATGCGCAGACACCCGTCGGTCCGCACGAACCGGGTCTCGATCTCCGGCTCTGCCGACTCGTGGGTGTGCTGAATCGCGTTGGTCAGCAACTCGCAGAGGACGAGCACGGCAGACTCCGCGAGCTCATCCAGGTGCCAGAGGGTCAACGCGGTGCGCAGATCACCGCGAGCCATGGCGACGTTGCGGGGGTCTCGGCTCCAACACCGGGTCACCGCTTGCTCGTCCGTACTTGCCTGTCGCAACTGCTTGACATCAGGCTGCCGAGTGACGCATCACGCAAATAGTCCAGCGTGATTACCCATCGTGGGTAACATCACGGGAGGCCGACTACGCAGTCAGCGGGAATCCCCTCTCACGGAGCTCCGCTCATGTCCATCTTCGAACCGCCGCAAGACCTTCCGCCGCGCTTACTCGGCGACCGCGCGATGATCGAAGCCTGTCGCGAACGGGACTTCTCGCGAATCTTCACCCTCGTCAAGACACAGGCCGGCATCTACCCGTCGCTGATTGCCCGACGCTGCGACCTGACGCCCAGCCGTGTCGGCGAGGTGATCGCAGGCCGACGGGTGGTCAAGGACATCAACGTCATCGAGCGGATAGCGGACGGGCTACGCATCCCCGGTCGTCTGCTCGGGCTGGCGCGACGCGACTGGGAGCCGAGCGACGGTCAGCACCCCATGGTGCCGTTCTCGGCGACCGTTCCCACATGGATGCCCGCGAGCGCCATCGAGGACGATCTCCGACTCGGCTCTCCTGATGACGAGGTGAGCGACCCCGAGTTCGTGCTCTCGCTCATCGAGAGCCAGCTCCCTGAGCTCTACAAGGGAGCGAACTTCTTCGGGGCCAGGCAGAGCATCCCCTCGGCCATCCATCATGCGCAGAGCATCATGCGGCTGTTGGAGAGCGCCAACGGGTCAACTCGTGATGCGCTGCTGCGGACCGGTGCATTGGTCGCCGAGTTCCTTGGATGGCTCTACCAAGACCTCGGTGACTTCCACACGGCCGCGTACTGGTCCGACCGCTCCATGGAGTGGGCCCAGGAGGCGGCCGACGATCACGTGCAGTCGTACGTGCTGTACCGCAAGAGCCACCAGGCCGCGTCCCGTGGCAACGCCCAGAAGGCCGTAGCGCTGGCTCGCGCGGCTCAGCGCATACCGGGCCTCACTCCGCAGATCACTGCCCTTGCCGCACAGCAGGAAGCGTACGGGTACGCACTCATGCAGAATCCCAGGGCGGCCCTGGCGAAGTTCGATGAGGCGCACGCTCTCGTATCCGCCGCGCCCGGAGCCCGATCGGAGTCGAGACTCGACACGTCGTACTGCACACCGACGTACATCGAGATCCAGCGGGCGAACTGTTGGATCGACCTGGGCGACCCGATGCGTGCGGTAGGGCTGTTCGAGGCGGAACTGGCCACGCTGCCGCAGGTGTACCGCAACGACCGCAGCGTGTACCTCGCGAGGCTCGCCCGCGCGTACGCAAGGAGCAACGAAGCCGAGATGGCCGCAGACACCGCGGCGAAGGCGTTGGCCATCGTCCACCAGACCGGTTCGGCAAGGACGTTGGCCGAGCTGGACAGCGTCGCCCAACTGATCGCGTCGTGTCAGGGCGTGCCCGCGGTCGCAGGGTTCACCGAGCGGTTCGAGCTCGTCCGCGACCGATTGACGACTTAGCTCCACCGGCAGGTATGAGGGATGCTGAAGGCCATGGACGACCTGATCACACGCGCCACCTCAGGAGAAGAGCACCGGAGGGGCAAGCCCGTCGCGGTTCTCCCGGTGGGCAGCTTCGAGCAGCACGGCGAGCATCTACCTCTGATCACCGACACCGCGATCGCGTGTCTCCTCGCCCGCCGGATCGCCGACGACCACGGGCTGTTCCTCCTCCCTCCGATCACGATCTCCTGCTCGCACGAGCACGCCCCCATGGCCGGCACGGTCAGCATCAGCGCGCCCACGCTCTACGCGATGGTCAACGACATCTGGCGCTCCCTCGAAGCCGCGGGCACGCCCGGCCTGCTCATCGTCAGCGGGCACGGCGGCAACTACGTCCTGTCGAACGTGGCCCAGGAGATCAACATCCACGGCCCCCGCTTGGCCCTCTTCCCATCCCACGAGGACCGGGACCAGGCCCGCCGTGACGCAGCGCTGGAGAGCGGCGCCCACGAGGACATGCACGGCGGAGAGTTCGAGGTCTCCCTCCTCCTCCACGGTGCACCTCACCTCGTGCACGAGGGCATCGAGGCCACCGACCATTCGGCACCGCACCGGCCCCATCTGCTCACTCTCGGCGTGGCCGGCTACACGACCAACGGCATCATCGGCCAACCGTCATTGGCCACCGAGGCCAAGGGCAAGGCCCTCCTGGACAGCTTCTCTCGGTCGGCGGAAGCCCACTTGGCCCTGATCGGCAGTCGCTGACGCAGGTAGGCCCCGGCCGCCGTGACGGACACGGACGACCGGGGCCAAGGAGCGGGCACCGAGTAGAGGCCGCAGCTATAGCTATGTCCCTCGGGTCACTCAGCCTCTCCCCGCAGCTTCTCGATGAAGGCCAGCGACTCACGCGGCGTGAGCGCCTGCGCGCGGATCATGCCGTAGCGCATCTCCAGGATGTGGACCTCACCCGGCTCGGAGATCAACCTGCTGGTGAGCTGGACCTCGTTGTGCCCAACGGTCGTGCCGTCGCTGAGCTTGAGTACCTGGAGTGATCCCCCAAGCCGGCGTGTTCCTCGGTCTCGGTGGACATCACCTGGATCTGCACGTGCTGCAACCCGCCCAGTTCCAAGAGGTGTTCGAGTTGGCGTCGACGGACGCCTGTGCCGCCGAGCGGTCGACGCAGCACTGACTCCTCCTGGACAAACGTCAGCAGCGGTGCGGGACGCCGCTCGAAGATCTCCTGCCGGGCCACCCGCGCCGCCAGCAGCCGTTCCTTCACCTCATCGCCGTAAGCGGGGCGCCGCTCCCGTAGATTCGCCCGTGCGTACTCTTCCGTCTGCAACAGGCAGTGCACCACGCTGTTGCCGTACGCGCCCAGCTCGACCGCCCTGGCCTCCACCAGAGCCAGATCCCGCACCTTCCTCGGGTAACGGATGCCGGCGACTTCCGGGTTGAGAGCCGACAACTTGCCCCCGGCCTTCACCACTCGGTCGGCGTTGTCGAGAAACTCTGCCTTGGGAATGCGGATGCCGCGCTCCACCTTGGAGACCATCTCCTCGCCGTAGCCGATGGCCGCGCCCAACTCCGTCTGGGTCAAGCACACCGACTCCCGCCACATCTTGATCTGGCGGCCCACCAACCGCATGAGCGCGCCGGAACCGTCGTCGAGGCCGACATCCCACGGGAGGGTGTCCGCTCCATCGGTGGTGTGATCCGCGGGCTTCCTGTCCTCGGTCATGACGTCCGCCCGCCCGCTGCTTCGCGCCGCGCGATACGGAGCACGTCATGCAGGGCCGCACTCAGGCTCCGAACCAGGGTGCCCCACTCCTCCTCGGCCAGACTGCCCCGCTCCAGGGCAGCCCGCGCGTAGTCCAGAAGGTCTTCCGTCATGTCCAACTGCTCGGCCTCGACGGCATCCGCCAGCCGGGAAACGAAGGAGTCCCCGTCGTCCGCGCTCAGAAAACTCGCCTTGCCGCCTTCACCGGACCACGGCAGCAGCCTTGGCCTCTCACCCAGGTGAGCCCGGTGGCCGTCCTCTCGCATGTTCATGGGAAGCAGCCTCATCGCGAGCGGATCACACGAGTAGCCCAGCCTGATTACCCACCGTGAGCAATCGCCGGGCCATGACCAGTCATGGCGAAAAGGTCTGTGAACAGGGCTTGACGTGGATCAAGCCGAGCTTTCTGTGGATGATGTACCGCTGCGGGTGGGGGGAGAAGGCGGGCCAGGAGGTGGTGCTGGCGGTCGAGATCAGCCGGGAAGGGTTCGAGTGGGCGTTGCGCAACGCCTGCCTGTCGCACTTCAAGGCCGGCGTGCACGCCGATCGCGCGGAGTGGCGACGGCAGTTGAAGGAGGCGCCGGCACGGGTGCAGTGGGACCCCGAACGCGACCTGCACGCACGGCCGTTGGGGCATCGGTCACTGCAATTGGGCCTGGCCGGCGCGGCCGCGCGGAAGTACGCCGACGAGTGGACTGTGGGCATCACGGATGTGACCCCGCTGGCCCGGGAGGTCCACGGCCGCGTGCGGGCGGGCGAACTCGAGGCGGCGCGGGCGCTGTTGCCGGCGGAGACCCCGTACCCGGTCCCCGCCGGCCTGTTGGACCGGCTGTGCCCGGTCAGCCGGTGAGGTAGGGCAGGCCGGAGGAGTCCTGGACGGTGAGCGAGCCGTTGGTGACGCGGTCGTAGAGGGTGCCGAGGTTGCCGCCCTGGGTGCCGTAGAAGCCCGCGACGTAGCCGGTCGCGGTGGCCTGGTCGTCGTAGACCCAGAGCTTGCCGGCGGCCGCGTCGATGGTGGTGTTGTGCTCGAAGTCGAAGGCGCGGTGCAGGCTCGCGGTCTTCGAGGTGTTGGTCGCGGTGAGGGTGCCGTACTGGAGCAGCGCCGCGTCGGTGACGGCGATGCCGATGTCGCCGGTCTCCTCGGCGGTGAGCTGGTCGAGGTGGTAGGAGCCGCCGTGCAGGTCGAAGCCGCCGGCCGGGGCCCCGGTGACGGTGATCCCGGTGAGGTGGACGGTCCCGGCCGGCTGCGCGACGGTGCTGCCGTTCGGCAGGGTCTGGGTGAAGGCCGCGGCGGTGCCGGAGACGCCGCGGCTGCCGGGGGTCTGGATCGTGACGTTGGAGAAGAAGACCTCGCCGACCGCCGACCACTCCGCGCCGAACCGGTTGCCCGACTGGCCGCCGGTGAGCGCCCCGCCGTTGTACGTGAAGCCGTTCTGGAACGTGACGTTGGTCGGGACGCGGGTGGCGTACGTGGCGTCGTAGGCGCACAGGACGCCGCTCGCCGAACTCCAGTTGACCCCGAAGTGGTCGATGACGACATCGCTCTGGCCGATGACCGTGACGCCGCGCGCCTTGGAGTTGGTGACCTGGAGGTTGGTGGCGTGCCCGCCGGTGTACGCCGGTCCGCTGGCGTAGTTGACGAAGGCGACGCCGTCGTCGCCGGTCCTGTCGGTGTAGATGTGGTCGGCGTACCCGTCCTGGCAGTTGAAGAAGTCCAGGCCGTCGGCCATGGTCTGGCTGATGTGCGCCGTGGTGATCGACGGGTTGACGCAGCGGCCGAAGATGAAGCCGGAGCCGGGCGAGCCGGTGACGGTCAGGTTGCTCACCGTCGGACCGCTGACGTCCTCCATGTCGAGGCAGGGCAGGTCGTGGCGGGCGGTGGGCAGGGTCGCGTAGGTCGCGGTGACCCCGGTGAGCCTGGTGCCGCTGCCGTTCTGGAAGAGGATCCCGCCCTGGGCGCTGTCGGTGAAGACGAGCCGGGCACCGGCCTGCATGTCGAACGAGCCGCTGAAGCCGACGATCGCGATCCGGCCGCCCCCGCCGTTGGCCGCGGCGCCGTTGTCGAGCCGGTAGTCGCCGGGCGGGAAGGTGATGGCGGTCGAGGAGTTCTGCAGCGCCGCCACCAGGTTGTCGCGGTTGGTGGTGGCGTTCCCGCCCGGTGTGATCCCCAGATCGGGTGCCGAGACCGCGGCGGCGTACGCCCGCGAGGGCAGCGCTCCGGCGAGCGCCGCGGCGACGGCACCGGTGCCCGTCCACGTGAGCAGCCTGCGGCGGGTGAGCGGGTTCTCTGACGCGGACATCCGAGTCTCCTAATTCGTGTGTAGGCAGAGCCCGCTCAGTGCGGGCGCTGCTGGATGGATCGGTGCGGAGGGGTTTCGCGTCGGCCGCGTGGGCGTCGGATGGACTCCTGGTGTCTCCCGGCCCGTCGAGGCCTGACGACAGAGCGGTTGCCTCCGGCGTCTTCGGACCGCCGCGGAACCCGTCCGCGCCGACTGGGCGTTGATCGTCGTGGTGCGAGCCCGCCGCAGGGTGACCTCCTGTTTCCCTCCCGAGCCTTCGAGCTCTGCGCAAGACAGAGGCCCCCGCGACGCGCTGGCGTCACGAACGGCTGGTGAGATGGCGGACCCGAGAGTCCTGGAATTAGGTCGCCGCGTGGCCCACACAGGCTTGCCACCTGTACAAACGCACACAGCGAGGAGTACGGATTGAACGTGTACTGCGGCATCGACTGGGCCGAGCAGCACCACGACGTCGCCCTCATCGACGAAGCCGGCACGCTGCTGGCCAAGCGGCGCATCAGCGACGACGCGGCCGGCTACCGCGTGCTGCTCGACGTACTGGCCGAGCACGGCGACACCCCGAAGGACCCGATACCGGTGGCGATCGAGACCAGTCACGGCCTGCTCGTCGCGGCCCTGCGCACCGGCACACGCCGGATCTACGCGGTCAACCCACTGTCCGCCGCCCGCTACCGAGACCGGCACAGTGTCAGCCGCAAGAAGTCCGACCCGGGCGACGCCCTGGTCCTGGCCAACCTCCTGCGCACTGACATGCACGCGCACCGGCCGCTGCCCGCCGACAGTGACCTGGCCCGGGCGGTCACCGTGCTCGCCCGCGCCCAGCAGGACGCCGTCTGGCACCGCCAGCAACTGGTCAACCAGGTCCGCTCGCTGCTCAAGCTCTTCTACCCGGCCGCTCTGGATGCCTTCCAGGGCAAGCAGAACGGCCTGGCCCGGCCCGAGGCCCGTGCCGTCCTGGCCGCGGCCCCGACCCCGGCCCGCGCGGCGAAGCTGTCCGCGGCACAGCTCCAGGCCGCCCTGCGGCGCTCGGGCCGCGAGCGCGGCATCGACGCCGAGGCCCGCCGCCTCAAAGAGGTCTTCCGCGGCGACTACGCGCACCAGCCGCAGGCCGTCGAAGACGCCATGGGACGCCAGCTCGCCGCCCTCGTGATCCAGCTGGATGCCGCGTGCCGGGCCGTCGACGACCTGGCCGGGGCGGTGGAGGAGTCTTTTCGCAAGCACCCGGACGCTGAGATCCTGCTCAGTTTCCCCGGCCTTGGCGTCCAGCTCGGCGCCCGGGTGCTCGCCGAGATCGGAGACGACCGCGACCGCTTCACCGACGCCCGTGCCCTGAAGGCATACGCCGGCTCGGCCCCGATCACCCGTGCCTCCGGGAAGAAGAAGTTCGTCGGCCGCCGCTTCATCAAGAACGACCGGCTGATCGCCGCCGGCTTCCTGTGGGCCTTCTCCGCCCTGCGCAACTCGCCCGGAGCCGACGCGCACTACCGCCGCCGACGTGAGGCCGGGGACTGGCATGCCCAGGCCCAACGACACCTGTTCAACCGGCTCCTCGGCCAGCTCTACCACTGCCTGCAGACCCGCCATCTCTTCGATGAACAACACGCGTTCACCCCCTTCTCAGCCGATCAGGCCGTCGCGGCTTGACTTCTTAAGCACGTGAGATGTCTGTCGGGATGGCGGGATGGCGGGATGGTCGACGAACCGATCGGACCGCGTCGCGTGTCGTGCGACGTGCGGGGAGCCTGCCGCCCCCGAAAGCCCGGGGACCGCTACGCCGCCAGGTTGGCGACCATGATCAGGCCGACGAGGACGGCGAGGCCGGAGAGGGTGATGCCGACGACGGCCAGCGCGAGGCCGCGGCGGCGGCCGGTGAGACCCAGGACGGCGAGGGCGAGGCCGGGGAGGCCGAAGACGAAGGCGAGGATGGGGCGCGTGTTGCCCGCGTCGATCGGGAAGGTGTGTTCGACGTCGCTCGGGGACAGGGGCAGCAGCACCCCGATGAGGCCGAGGACCAGCGCGGCCAGGGCCGGCCAGGGGCCCTTGCGGGGGCCCGCGGGCGCGGGGGCGCCGGCGGAGGGGGCGGCGGGCGGCCAACCGGGGGCGGCGGGCCAGGAGGGGGCCGCGCCGGGCTGGGGCGGGTGGTACGGGGCCGCACCCGGAAGGGGCGGGGCGGGGTCACCGCCGCGGGGAACCGAGGGGTTCGGGTCGGGCGGCGGCGTGCCGTAGGACATCGGAGCTCCTCACGGGGCGGAACGGTGGGTGTTCGCCGCTCGGTCTAACAGGTGGGTGCGCCGACGGGGGAGGGTGACGATGTGAAGTGACCGCGAAGGTTCGGGCAACGAAGCGCGGAGGCTCCGCGCACGTGCGGACCGAAGCGACGTCAAAGCGGCCGAAAACGCGTAACTCCCTTGCTTCGCCGTCCGATTCGCTCCCAACACTGATCACGATCTTGAAACAATTCTGACACGGAGCCAGATCGCTGCATATATTCCGGGGGCCCCTGGCAGTCAGAAGAGGCTGCCACGTTCCTCCCGGAGGACGCATTGGCCATCCATGAGCACGAGGTCGACCGCCGCACCCTGTTCAGAGTCGGCCTGGGCGGTGCGGTCGCCGCTGTCGTCGGTACGCAACTGGCCTTCCCCGGTGCGGCCGACGCGACGCCCTCGGCCCAGTTCCCCTGGATCATCGACTGTGACACCTGGGGCGCCCGCCCGCCGTCCAGCCCGATCCAGATCACGGGCAACACCACGAACAAGATCATCCTGCACCACATGGCGTTCCCGAACGTGACGGACTACTCGCGGGACCACGCCGTCCAACTGGCCAAGGACTGCCAGGACCTGCACATGGACACCAACGGCTGGGCGGACACCGGCCAGCACTTCACGGTGAGCCGCGGCGGGTACGTGATGGAGGGCCGCCACCGCAGCCTGGAGACGCTGGACTCCGGCGGCCACCAGGTGATCTCCGCCCACTGCCCGGGCGAGAACGGCAACGCCATCGGCATCGAGAACGAGGGCACCTACATCACGGAGACGCCGCCGGAGGCCCTGCTGGACTCCCTGGTGAAGCTGTGCGTCGCGGTGTGCCAGCAGTTCGAGCTGAACGCGTGGGACATCTTCGGGCACTGGGACTTCCGCGAGACGGACTGCCCCGGCATCGCGTTCTACGCGCAGTTCCCGATGGTCCGCACCCGGGTGCTCAAGGCGTTGGGCACCCCCAAGTCGGCCATCCCGGCCCGTCGTTGGCCGGACATCTGGCGGTTCGTGGACGCCCCCGTGGTCCAGGTGGGCCAGTACCTGCTCAACTACGCCGGCAACTACGGCCTGCCGACCGACGGCGTGTTCAGCACGACCATGAACGGGGTCGTCGCCGACTTCCAGACCACGCACGGCATCCCGGTCACCTCGGACGCCACCTTCGACCTGGCCACCTGGGAAGCGCTCTGCCCGACGCTGGACAAGGACGCCACCGGCCTGCCGGTCGAGGCGGTGCAGTACATGCTCAACCGCAAGGGCTACGCCCCGGACGTGACGGTGACCGGCAGCTACGACCACGCCACCATGAAGGCGGTCCAGGACATGCAGCGCCTGCACGGCCTCACGCCCAACGGCAAGGTGGACCTGAGCACGTGGTGCGCGATCGTCGGCGGTTCGGTCCGCGAGGCGTTCTGCCGCTGAACCCGCTGAGCACGCGGGATCCACGGGGTCCACGGGGTCCCATGGCTCCGCCGCGGGCGGTCCGCCGGCGACAGCGCCGGCGGACCGCCCCGCCCGCGGTGCGGCGTCCGTCGTCAGCGCGGCGGGACGGGGAGCGTCACAGGACGGCGCCGCACCGGGGCGAGGCAACCGACCGTGCCGGAGCACGCGCCGTAGGTGAACAGCAGGCGCGCGGTGGCCGGCGGCGCGGCCGGCAGCCGCGCGGTGAGGCGGAGGGTGACCGGGCCGTCGGGGTACACCGGGAGCGTCACGTCGAGGCCCGACAGGCGCAGGTCGTACGGGTGCGCCGGGGTGGTGACCGGGCCGTCGGCGGTGAGCGGGGCCGCGACCGCGAGACGGGTGGGGATGCCGAGACCGTCCACGCCGCCGTCGGGCAGGCCGAGGCTGTAGAGGTGGAACCCGGGCCGCTGCGGCCGCAGTTGGGCGCTCACGTCCACGGTACGGGCGGCGGAACGCTCCAGGGTGACGGTCACGGCCACGCCGCCGTCGGTGAAGGACGCGGTGGTACGGGACGGGGCGGCGTCGTGGCCGCAGCCGGCGGTGAGCCCGCACCAGGCCAGCGCGCAGGCGGTGATCGCCGCGGCGACCCGCAACCGCCCCGCCCTCACGCCCACTTCTTCAAGAAGGCGTCCACCTGGGACTCCGTCATGGTGCGGGCGTTGGCGAACTCGCCCTGGTTGGTGGCCACTTCGGTACGGCCGTGGGCGTCCACCACGGCCAGCGCGGGTATGCCGCTGCTGTTCAGGGCCACATAGCGGGCGGCCACCGGCAGGTTGTGGTCGAACTGGCCGACGTCCACCCGCACCACGTGATACTTCGCGAGCAGCGAGGCGGTGGCCGGCTCGGCGAACGTGGTGCCCAGCACCCGGCAGTCCGGGCACCAGTTGGCGCCGAAGTCGATGAGCACGGGCCGGCCGTCCTTGGCCGAGGCGGCCCTCGCGGCCGCGACGTCGGCGGCGGCGTCCCGCGCGGCGTCGTACTCACCGGCGGCCGAAGAGGGCGCAGAGGGCGCGGAGGGCGACGAAGAAGGGGCCGGCGCCGTGGCGGACGGCTTCGCGTCGTCGGCCGCTGCCGAACCCCCGGAGGAGGACCCGCAGCCCGCCAGCAGAGCGGCGCCCACCACACCGGCGGCCAACGCCCGTACCGCGCCTCCGAGTTGCAACGCCCGAACGGGTCTTCCCGGCCTCGCCACCTTCACGTCTCCCCCCAGGTCCGTACGGATCAGCGCACTGTAACAGCTCCCCCACAGCCGCCCGCACGGGTCCGCGCGCCCGGCCGGGGCCCGGACGTCACCAGGCCCGCGGGGCCGCTCCGCGCGTCCCCTCCCGCCTGCGCCCACCCCCGCGCGCTACGCCCAACTCGGCGTCCAGACGCCCTCCCCGCCCGGCCGGATCCGCCCGCCGAGGAGGTGGTCGCGCAGCAGGCCGAGGGCCGGATGCGCGTTGTCGGTGCGCCAGATCAGCGCGTGCGGGTACACCGGGGTCGGGCCGGCCAGCGGGATGCGCCGCAGGTCCGGGCGGGCGGACCAGGGGACGAGGGTCCGCGCGCCCACGAAGGTGCACAGCGACGAGGACCCGCCCACCACGTCCAGCAGGTGGTCGAGGCCGAAGTTGGGCCCGGTGGCGTCGATGTCGAGGCCGAAGGCGGCGGCGAGTTCGGCGTAGTAGTCGGCCCATTCCGTGCCGGGCACGATGCCCGGGATCCAGATCCGGTGCCCGGCCAGCGCGGCGGGGGCGATCCGGCCGGTGGCGGCGAGCGGGTGTGCGGGCCCGGTGACGAGTTCCAGCGGCTCGTCCAGCACCCGCACCGCCCGCACCGGGTCGGGCAGCTTCTCGCGCGGTGTGCGCAGGGTCCGGAAGGAGGCGTCGACCGTGCCGGCGCGCACGGCCTCGACGGCGGCCTCCTCCTCGTCGAGCAGGGTGACGACGTCGAGCGCGGTGCCGGGGTGCCGGCGGTGGAAGTCCTGGAGCAGCGCGGCCGGGGCGATCCGCCGGCCGATCACGTCGACCCGCAGGGAGCGCCCGCCGGGGCGGACGGACTCGGCGGCGCGCCGCACGGCGTCGAGGACGGCCCGCGCGTGCGGCAGGAACGCCTGCCCGTCCACGGTCAGCCGCGCGCCCTTGGCGGTGCGGGTGAACAGGCGCACGCCCAACTCGGCCTCCAGGGCGGCGATCCGCTTGGAGACGGCCTGCTGGGTGATGCCCAGCTCGGCCGCCGCCTCCTGGAACTGGCCCTGGTCGGCCACGACGACGAACGTGCGCACGGCGGAGGGGTCCACCCGGCGACCCTACCTCGTCGTACAACCGCCGGTTGTGGCACTCCGGACGCGGTGTTGTTTGAGCGGGCCCGCCGTGCGCGGTTGGATCACGGCGGTCGGAAAGGCGACGGAACGGCGGTGGCACGCGCCCGGCGGGGCACGCGCCGCCGGGCGCGGTCGGTGGTGACGGGCGGAAGGCGGGGAGCATGCGGGGCGGCGCGGAGAAGGCGGTGCGGGCGGGGAAGGCGAGCCCTACAAGGCAGGCGGGGAAGGCCGTCCCCGGAGTCTTGCGGGACCTCGCGGGCGCTGCGGTCGGACGGGGCGGCCGGCGCGGACCGGCCCCGCTCGGCAGCGACTTCGGCCGCCTCTGGGCCGCGTACGCGATCAGCATGGCCGGCACCTGGCTGGCGCTCGACTCCTTCCCGCTCATCGCGGTCCTGGTGCTGCACAGCGGCAGCGCGCAGGTGTCACTGCTGTCGGCGGCCGGCCTCGCGGCGGGCGCGCTGATCGCGGTCCCGCTGGGGCCGTGGACGGAGTTCCGGCGCAAGCGGCCGGTGATGGTCGCGATGGACCTGCTGCGGTTCGCGGTGCTGCTCTCGGTGCCCGCCGCCTACGCGCTCGGGGTGCTGACCTTCGCGCAGCTCGTGGCGGTCTCGGTGGTCACGGCGGCGGCCAACATCGTGTTCACGGCGGCGAGCGGATCGTGCCTGAAGGCGCTGGTGCGCCCCGAGGACCTGCTCGCCGCCAACGGCCGGTTCGAGAGCACCATGTGGACGGCGACGGCGCTCGGGCCGCCGCTGGGCGGGGCGGCGATCGGCGCGTTCGGACCGGTGACGACCGTGGTGCTGAACGCGGTCAGCTACCTGCTGTCGGCGCTCGGGATCGGGGCGATCCGCGGCCGCGAGCCGGAGCCGCCGGCCCGGCGCGGGCGGCCGTTCGGCGCGGGCGAGGTGCTGGAGGGGTGGCGGTACATCCTCGGCCATCCCCGTCTGCGCCCGCTGTTCCTCAACAACATGGCGGTGAACGGCCTGATCATGGCGTGCTCGCCACTGCTGGCGGTACTGCTGCTGCGCGGCCTTGGGCTGGCGCCCTGGCAGTACGGGCTGGCCTTCGGCGTGCCGTGCACGGGCGGGCTGATCGGGTCGCGGATCGCGCGGCCGCTGGTCGCCCGGTACGGGGAGCACCGGCTGCTGCGGGTGGTGGGCACGCTGCGGGTGTGCTGGCCGCTGTGGCTGGCGTGCGTCGGTCCCGGGGTGCCGGGGCTGATCGAGGTCATGGTGATCGAGTACGGGCTGATCACGTGCATGGGGGTCTTCAACCCGCTGTCCGCGACGTACCGGCTCACGCAGACCGACCAGGACCGTACCGCACGGGTGCTGTCGGCCTGGTCCGTCTCCAGCAACACGGCGAGCGCCGTGCTGACCCTGCTGTGGGGGCTGCTGGCCGCGCTCATCGGCGACCGGGCGGCCATCGGCGCCGCCGGGCTGCTCCTCCTGGCCACGCCCCTGCTGCTCCCCCGCGCCCGCGCCGAGGCCCCGGCCGCTCCCGTCCCGGCGCCCGCGGCGGACCCCGCCTAGGGCCCGGAGCCGTGCGGCGTCGCGCGGGCGGGGTGCCCCGGAGCCCGGGGCACCCCGCCCGCGGTCAGCCGCGGGTCCGGATCACCCCACGGTGACCTGGGCCGAGCCGGTCACGCCGCCGGACGTCACGGAGACCGTCGCCGTACCCGGGCGGTGGGCCGTCAGGCGGCCGGTCACCGGGTCCACGGAGGCGGTCCGCGGGTCGGAGGAGGACCAGACGTGGGACGCCGGGTCCGCGATCGGGATCGACAGCGGCGCGATGTTGTCGCCGCCGACCTGGTCGCCCGTGGCCGTCGGCACGACCTGGTCGCCGGGCGCGAGCGCGGCGGCCGGGACCGTCACGGTGACGGCGGACAGGGCCGGTTCGACCGAGAACTGGAGGCCGCCGTCCGTGCCCACCCGGAGCAGGCCGAAGTGGTAGAAGCCGCCCTGGTCCGCCGGCGCGTACGCCGGCATGCCGAGGTCGGCGAAGGTGAGCTGCGGGATGCCGCCCCGCTCGGTGGAAACGCTGTCGCCCTCGGGGTCGAGGATCTGCTCGGCGAAGCCGCGGGCGTGGCCGTACATCATGACGACGTGCCGGGTCGGGTGCGTCTGCTGGTGGCGCTGCACCAGGCGCAGGTACATCCGCGCCTCCCACCGGTCGGTGAACTGGCTGTTGGCCGCCGGGTGCGGGTCGTACCCCGGCATGTGGGTGGCGACCAGGACGTCCTTGGCCGTGGCCGCCGTCAACTGCTGGACCAGCCACGGGTACTGCTCGCCGGTCGGGTCCTGGAACGGGTCCGAGGACTGGCGGCTGCCGTGCGAGTTGTCGGTGACGATCACCTGCGCCGCGCCGAAGCCGTAGGCGTAGTGGGTGGCCCCGAAGGTGGCGCTGTAGTTGCCGTTCTCGGCGTCGGCGCCCTGGGTGATCTCGTGGTTGCCGACGATGTCGCGCTCGGGCACCCCGAGGGCGTCCATCTTCCCCTTGGCGAACTCCAGGTCCGGCAGCTTGCCGTCGTCGGCCATGTCGCCGAGGAACTGCGCGGCGTCCGGGCGGGCCTGCGGGGTCGGCGTGGGCAGCCGCTTGGCGACGGAGTCCATCACGTTGCTGCTGACCGACCCCGGGTCGCCCGCGAGCAGGTGCGCGTCGTCGCCGGTCAGCAGAGTGCTGCCGTGCTCGGCGAAGTCCGCGGAGTCCTCCTCGTACGACAGTCAGCGCGGGTTCTTCGGGATCGCCGCGTAGGGGGGCGTGGTGACCGGCCGCGGCGAGTACAGCGCCTGGAGGCCACCGACGTTGAGCGTCCCGTTGTAGGAGGTGCTCGGGCTGATCGCCAGGAAGTCCACGAAGCTGATGGTCAGCGGGAACTGCAGGCCCGCCGGGAGCTGCGCGACCGCCAGGTGCCAGTCGTTCCAGGTGACGAAGGTCGGGTAGAGCGTCGTCGAGGTGCCGTTGACGCCGATGTAGCGCTCGGCCAGCTCGATGCCGTTGCCGTCGCCCTTGATCCACACGCCGATGCCGGTGGGGACCTGGCCGCCCTCGGTGTCGGTCTTCAGGGTGACCTTGGGCGCGAGCACCAGTTGCTTGACGCCGGAGCCGGCCGGCGTCGAGTAGGACAGTTCCAGCGAGCCGGAGGCGGTGGAGCCGGGCGCGACCACGCCCGGGTCGGCGGTCAGACTCGCGGGCTGCCCGGTGGAGTTGGTGCTCAGCCGCCAGTCGTCCAGGCTGCTCATCGGGTCGATGGCCTTGCTGACGCTGCCGACGGCGATCGAGGTGTGGGCGGTGGCGGCGGGGCACCGGGTGTACTGGGTCGCCGAGGGGCGCGGCGCGGCGACGCGGGAACGGGCCGGGGCGGCCGGGCTGACCGCCGTGCGGGACGTGGCCGAACTGGCCCGGCGCAGTTGGCTGGTCGTCAGTGTGTGCCCGCCCGCGGCGGCGACGGAGGTGGCCCGCGCGGTCGCCGCGACGTCGTTCGGGGGCGTGTACCTGGAGGCCAACGCCGTCGGCCCGGAGCGGACGAAGGCGATCGCCGGCCTGCTCCCCGGGGCGCGGGTCGTCGACGGCGGCATCGTCGGCGGGCCGCCCGAACCGGGCGGCGACACGCGGCTGTTCCTGTCCGGGCCGGACGCGGAGGCCGAGCGCGTACGGGCGGTCTTCGCCGGCACCGCGCTGACCCCGGTGGTGCTGCCCGGCCCGCTGGGACGGGCCTCGGCGCTGAAACTGTCGTTCGCGGCGTACAACAAGATCACCTACGCGCTCGCCGCGCAGGCGTGCGCGCCGGCCGCGGGGCACGGCGTGCTGGACGAACTGCTGGCGCTCACCGCGGAGGTGCTGCCGCGGACCCCGCTGGGCCGGGCGGAACGGGTGGCGACGGCGGGCCCGCGCGCGTGGCGGTGGGAGCCGGAGATGGGCGAGATCGCGGCCGCCTGCGACGCGGCGGGGGTGCCGTCCGATCTGGTGCGGGCCGCCGCGGCGATCTTCGAACGCTGGCGCGGCCACGAGGACGCCCACGCGGTGACCCTGGAGCGCCTGGTCGCCGACCTCTCGGGCGAGCGGCCCGGGGGCAGGTCCGCAGCGGGCTGAACCGCGGGGAATCCGAGGGGAGTTCGCGCAGGGGGTCGGGTTCGGGACCCGTCCCGGCGTCGAGGGTGCACGCTGTGCGCGGCCGCCCGTTCCATGACGAAGGGACCCCGATGTACGACACCGCGCGGGCCGCGCCGGACCACCCGCCCGCGGACCGGACGCACGACCCGCTGGCCGTCGCCCTCGGCAACGCCTCGCTGCTCGGCGTCGGTTACCTGATCCTCGGACGGCGCCGGCTCGCCCTGCTGACCGGGCTCGTCACCGCCGTGCTGCTCGTCCTGCTCGGAACCGCCTTCCGTACGGCGGGGTGCGAGGTCGCGGTGGGCGTGTGGTGGGCGGCGCTCGTCGGGCACGGCTGGTTCCTGGCCGGGGGGCGCCGGCGGTGGACGGCGGTACGCCGGCAGCGGGTGGTGGCCCTGGCGGTGACCGTGCCGGTGCTGCTGGTCGCGGGGCTGCTGCGGTTCGACGCGTCCGCCGTCGGGCACCGGGTGGACGCGGCGCGGGAGAAGGGCGACTGCGGGCGGGTGGTGAGCGCCCAGGACGGGGCCTGGTTCGGCCCGCGGCTGGCCGACGCGCCCCTGACCGCCCTCGGCGACCGGTCCGTGGCCGCGTGCCGCCGGCTGGAGACCGCGCGGGAGCAGCTCACCCGGGGGCTGGGCGGCGACACCACGGCGCTGCAGGCGGGCTTCGGCACGCTCGCCGCCGTGCTGGCCGAACCGGGCAACGACCACGTGGTGGACACCGTCCTGAACGGCTTCCTCGGCGGCCTGCCGGTCAAGGACCCGTGCCGTACGGTCACGGTGACCGACTGGCTGCGCGACCGCAGGCCCAGCCACGACGCGCTGGACCGGTCGGCCGGGACGGTGGCACGCACCGCGCCGGCCGCGCTCCAGGGGTGCGCCGACCACCTCATGGCGGACAGGAACTGGCAGGCGGCGCGCGGCCGTTACCAGCAGCTGATCGACCAGTACCCCGGCGACGCGCGGGCCCCGGGGGCCCGCACCGGGGTCCGGCACGCCACGCTCAGCATCGAACTGGCCCAGGTGCGCGGCCTCCTCACCGGCCCGACCGACATCCAGCCCGAGTACTGCGACAGCCCCGCGAAGTACAGCGGCGCCCCGGCCTTCCGCAAGGGCCGCGTCAACCGGGCGATGTTCTACGGCAACGACACCTACAGCGGGAAGCTGCCGGGCGGTTGGCGCACCACCGACCCCGCGCACGCGGTCCTGGTGGTGTGCGCGGACACCGAGGACTACGGGACGACGGTGGAGACCTGCCCGTACGAGAACAAAATGCTCCCGGAGTTCCCGGACGAGGTGAAGTTCCACAAGATCGCGATACCGGTGAAGGTCTACGAACTGCGCACCGGGAAGCTGCTGACCAAGCGCAAGGTGCAGATCAGCGGGGCGAGTTGCCCGAGCGTCCTGCACTACACCTACTACATCAGCGACATCGGCCCGGGCGACGACCAGTACGTCAAGGCGTCCAAGGACAACGTGCGGGCCGCCTTCCGCCCGGTGGTCACGGGCTGAGGCGGCGGGTCCGGCGGCCGTCAGACGGCGGGGCGCCGCCGGACCAGACGCGGGCGAGGAGGGCGTTGACCTGGGCGGGCCGGTCACGGTGCGGGAAGTGGTCGGCGCCCTCGATCCGCAGGCGGGCCGCGCCCAGGCCCCGGGCCACGAACGCGCCGCAGGCGGCCAGGGCCGTGCCCACGAAGGCGCGGTACTCGGGGTGG
Organism: uncultured Actinomycetota bacterium; assembly: GCA_963756705.1. Taxonomy (GTDB): domain Bacteria; phylum Actinomycetota; class Actinomycetes; order Streptomycetales; family Streptomycetaceae; genus Actinacidiphila. The sequence goes on from CAVWOS010000018.1 coordinate 231,456, forward strand.
GCGGTCTCCCAGGTCCCGTTGAGCACGACCCTCGGGAACCCGGCGGCGGCCAGGCGGTGCAGCGGCACGTCCGCGTCCCAGCAGGGGCGTTCGCGCATCGCCGTCCGCGTGGCCCGCAGCATCGCGAGGGTGAACGCGGGCACGGGCAGGCCGTACGGCTCGGTGGACGCGGTCAGGTAGTCCTCCGGGGACATCTCCAGGGGCGCGCCGGTGAAACCCTCCCGGATCCGGGCCAGGGCGGCGGCCACCTCGGGGTCGGACTCGGCGGTCCGCAGCGGCGAGGGCTCGACCAGCACGAGGGAGCGGACCAGGTCCGGGTGCCGGAGCGCGGTGTACAGGGCGGCCACCGCGCCGTAGGAGTGCCCGACGAGGTGGGCGCCGCCGGGCGTCGCGGCGAGCACCTCCGCGATGTCCTCGGCGTCCCGCTCGTAATCACTGCGGGCGGTGTCGGGGCTCCCGCCGTACCCCCGGCGGTCCACCAGCTCCAGCCGGAACCGCGCGGCCGGCGGGCGCTGTTCGGCGAAGCACTCCGTCCCCCGGCTCAGGGTGCCGTGTACGAGCACCGCCCGCGCCGCTCCCTGCCCGGACTCGTCCCACGTCGTCACGTGCACCGGCTCGACCGCCACGCTCCGTACCGTACGCGGGCAGGGCCCGGTTGCCCATGGCGCCTTCTCCCGCCGGGGCGCCGAAGTGGCCTGGTTGCCCCCGGGTCGTCCTGATTCGGTAACAGCGCCCCGCCTGGCGGCGATCTGTCCCTAGCGTGGGCGATCCGCCGGGCAAGGGGGCCCGGCCGACGTCAGGGGAACTCATGCGTCACATCCGTTGCGCGGCGATCGCCGCCGCAGTCGGCGCCGCCGGCACACTCGGCCTCACCGCCGCGCCGGCCGGGGCGGCGGCCGGCTCCGTCCACCTGTACAAGATCTACTACAACAGCCTGGGCAGCGACACGCGTTCCGCCGCGAGCCTCGACGCGGAGTACGTGCAGATCGCCAACACCACGGCGAAGTCGGTCAGTCTCAAGGGCTGGGTGCTGTCGGACGCGTCCAACCACCGCTACACGTTCGGCGCGTACAGCCTCGGCGCGCACAAGACGGTGACCGTCCGCACCGGGAAGGGGACGAACACCTCCGCCAACCGGTACTGGGGCAGCGGCAACTACATATGGAACAACGACAAGGACACCGCCACGCTGAAGAAGTCCACGGGGAGCAGGGTGGACACGTGCGCGTACAACAGCACCAAGGTGAGCTCCAAGATGTGCTGACACCGGCCGGCACCGGCTGACGCGACCCTCGGACCCGGCCTACGTCGCAGGTCGTAGGGGGTGACGGGCCCCGGGGAGGATGCGCGGGCGGCCCGGGTGCGGGATAACCGGGGGTATGGACAGCACCCGGGCCGCCGCCTATCTGGAGCGCATCGGCGCCGCGTGGCCGGCCGCGCCGGACGCGGCGGCGCTGCGCGAACTGCACGTGCGGCACCTGCGGACCGTGCCGTTCGAGAACCTGTCGATCCACCTCGGCGAGGAGATCGTCCTCGCCCCCGACGCGCTGGTGGACAAGGTCCTCGGCGGGCGCGGCGGCTTCTGCTACGAGCTCAACGGGGCCTTCGCCGAACTCCTGCGCGCCCTCGGGTACGAGGTGGACCTGCTGGCCGCCCGGGTGCCGGACGGGGACGGCAGGCTCGGCCCGCCCTACGACCACATGGCCCTGCGGGTGCGGACGGCCGACGGCGCCCTCCTCCTGGCCGACGTGGGCTTCGGCCGGCACAGCCACTACCCGCTGGCGTACGACGCGCGGGGCGAGCAGGCCGGCGACCCCGGCGGCGTCTTCCGGCTGGCCGACGTCGAGGAGGGCGACACCGAGGTGCTGCTGGACGGCCGGCCGCAGTACCGGTTCGAGCAACGGCCGCGCGCCCTGGGCGACTTCGAGGCCACCTGCTGGTGGCAGCGGACCTCCCCGGCCTCCCACTTCCGCACCTCGCTGGTCTGCTCCCGGCTCACCGAGGAGGGCCGGATCACCCTGAGCGGGCGCACGCTGGTGCGGACGGCGGGCGGCGACCGCACCGAGAGCACCCTCGCCGAGGCCGATGTCCTGCCCTCCTACCGGGAGTCGTTCGGCATCACGCTGGACCGCGAGCCCGTCGTCGCGCCGCTGCCCCCGGCGGGCTGAGCGGGTCCGCCGGGCGTACGGCCGGTCCGGCGGGGCCGCCGGTCAGCGGGCCCGGGGCCCCGCCCCCTCACACGCCCCACGCGCTCCGGACCCCGGCGAAGAACTCGTGGAAGGCCGGGAAGGTCTTCTTGACGCAGCCCGGGTCGTCGAAGGTGGTGCCGGGGGTGCGCAGGGAGGCCACGGCGAAGCTCATCGCGATGCGGTGGTCGGCGTGGCAGGCGATCTCGACGGGCTTCGGCTCGCCGGGGTGGATCTCGATCCAGTCGCGCCCGGTCTCCACGCGAATGCCCTGGGCGCGCAGGTTCCGCGCGCACGCCTCCAGCCGGTCGCACTCCTTGACCCGCGTGTTGTAGACGTCCTCGATGCGGACCGGGCCGTCCGCGAAGGGGGCGATCGCCGCGAGGGTGGGCATGGTGTCGGAGATGTCCCGCATGGCCACGGTGACGCCGGACAGCCGCCCGGTGCCGGTCACGGTGGTGGCGTCGGCGGTGGTCTCCACCTCCGCGCCCATCGCCCGCAGCACGTCGACGAACCGCAGGTCGCCCTGGAGCGCGTCGGTGCCCAGCCCCGGCACGGTCGCGGTGCGGCCGGCCAGCGCGGCGGCGGCGAAGACGTAACTGGCGGTGGAGGCGTCGGGCTCGACCGCGTAGTCCTGCGCCCGGTAGCCCGCGGCCGGCACCACGAACGTGTCGCCCTCGCGTGCCACCTCGACGCCGAAGCGCCGCATCATCGCGAGCGTGATCTCGACGTAGGGCACCGAGACGATGCCGGTCACCCGGATCCGCAGGCCCTCGGCGGTGAGCGGGGCGACGAGCAGGAGCGCGGTGAGGAACTGCGAGGACAGGCTCGCGTCGAGGTCGATCGCGCCGCCCTTGACGCCGCGGGCGACGATCCGCAGCGGCAGGTGCCCCTCCTCCGCCTCGTGGGTGAGGTCCACCCCGAGGGTGCGCAGCGCCTGCGTGAGGGGGGCGACCGGGCGGCGGCGCATCTGCGCGGAGGCGTCGAAGCGGTAGGTGCCGTGGCCCGCGGCGGCGAGCGCGGGCAGGAAGCGGGCGGCGGTGGCGGCGTCCCGTGTGTACACCTCGGCCTCGGCCGCGGCGGGCCCGGCGGGGCGGCCGGTGATCCGCCAGTCCTCCTCGCCCTGCTCCACGGCGTAGCCCAGCCGGGACAGGCCCTCCGCGAAGCCCTCGGTGTCGTCGGACCGCAGCGGCCGGCGCAGCGTCGTCACGCCCTCCGCGGCGGCCGCGAGGAACAGGGCGCGGGCGGTGACGGACTTCGAGCCCGGCACGGCGAGGACGGTCACGGATTCTCCCTGGAACGGCGCCGGTCGGCTCCGCCGGCGCGGACGTGCGGTGCTGCGGGACTGCCGCCCCCGTCCCGGATTCTACGGTCGGCGGCCGGCCCGCCGCGGTGGTCGTCCACAGGGCAGACACCCGCGCGGCGGGAGCGGCCGGCCGCCCCTGCCGTGACCGATCAGTCCAGCCAGAAGTACGGCAGCCGCAGCAGATCGGCGACGCGCGCGGCCACCGCGTCGGCGTGCGGCGGGCGGCCCCGGCCGTCCAGGCCCCGGACGAGGTGCAGGTGGAGGGACTGGAGGGTGGCGAACGTGTTGAACGCCCACACCGGGACCGGCCCCGGCCCGCCGCGGGCGAGCGCGTCGGCCGGCACCGACAGCCAGCCGGCGGCCTGGTCCTCGCTCAGGCCGGGGGCGAGCAGGACGCGGGTCAGCGCGCGGGCCAGGCGCGCGTCCTCCAACTGCGCGTAGCGATACGCGGTGTGCGGGGCAGTCATCCGGCGGGCGCACAGGTCGAGCAGATCGGTGCGGCGGTCGGGCAGCGCCGGGGCGAAGGCTGCCGCCGCGTCGGCGCCGTGGGCCACCGCGTGCAGCCACCCCAGCGCGTCGTCCCAGCCGCGGGTGTCGCGCTCGGCCGGGTACCAGGCGGCGAAGGCGTCGTACCAGCGCGCGGCGGCGGCCTCCGACACGAGGCCGGGGACGGCGTGCCCGCGCTCCAGGACGCAGCGCAGCACCAACGGCGCGAAGGTGCGCGCCTGCACCTCGGGGTGGGTGAGGCGGTCGGCGGCGGCGTCGCCGAGGCCGACCAGGACGGCGTCGAGACGGCCGGCCGGGATCCAGCGGGCGGCGGCGGTGTAGCCCTGGTCGTCGCGGACCTCGGGGTCGGGCGACACCAGCAGTTCGGAGAGCTCCGCGGCGAGCCGGGCGGCGGGCACGTCCTCGGGGAACGGGAAGCCGTCGGCGGCGAGCGCGCGCCAGTCCGCAAGATCGGTGGGCACGGCGCCAGCCTTCCACGCGGGCCGCCGGCCCGGCAACGGAGATCGCCGCGGCGCCGGGCCGGGAGGCACGCGGACGTCACCCGCGCACAGATGTCACCCGCGCGTGGACGTCACCCGTACGTGGACCCTCGCCCCTGCGCGGACGCCACCCGGACCACGGACGCGGCCGTACGCCTCCGCGGCCAGGATCAGGCCGTGTCGGCCAGCCGGTCGAGGAGTTCGGTCAGCCGCTTGGTGACGGTCGCGCGGTCCCCGGCCGTGAGCGACGAGCCCATGCCGACGGCCACCGCGCCCGCGGCCACCCAGTCCGGCGCGTCCCCCACCGTGATGCCGCCGATGGGCAGCAGCGCGGCGTGCGGGATGATCGCGCGCAGGTCGGAGACCCAGGTGGGGCTGTAGGCGGTGGCCGGGTAGAGGGTCAGCGCGTCGGCGCCGAGCTCCAGCGCCCGCACCACCTCGGTGGGGGTGGCGACGCCCGGGAAGACCGGGACGCCGTAGCGGTGACCGGCCCGCAGCACCTTCTCGTCGAGGTTGGGCGAGAGCAGGAAGCGGGCGCCGGCGTCGATCGCCATCCGCGCGGACACCTCGTCGAGGACCGTACCGGCGCCGATGACCGCGTCGTCCCCGACCTCGCGCACCAAGGTGGTGACGGCTTCCAGGGCGAAGGGCGTGGTGAGGGAGATCTCCAGGGTGGTCAGTCCCGCCGACAGCAGGGTGTCCGCGGTCGCGGCCGCCTGGTCGTAGCTCTCACTGCGGATCGTGGCGAATACCCGCTGGGCCAGTGCGGCCCGGGTGATCTCCCAGCGGTACACGGCGGACGGACCCACCTTCCTGAGGGTGCCGCACACGGACGGTGCGGCATTGCGGGATGCACGGCAACAGACGCTACCGGCTGGGCGGGGCTGTAATGCCCCGGCAGGTACGAGCTGTCACCGCACCGTGACATGGGAGGAGCATGAGACCCCCGGTGCCGGGGCACTGGCATTCGGATGCCCACCCTCACGCGCTCTTACGCGCGTAAAGGCGCGCAGTTGTGCGTCTGCCGTGATGTCGCCGCCGGGCCCGACCGGTTCGCGGGGCGGGCCCGCCACGGGCGGCGGGGGTCAGCCGACGTGGGTGGAGAAGAGGCCGCCCGTGGGGCCCTGCTTGTCGCCGCCCTGGGCCTTCTGGAGCGCGTTGGCCAGGCCCTCGATCGTCATCGACTGGAGGATCACCTGGCCGTTGCCCTCCAAGGTGGCCAAGGAGAGGCCCTCGCCGCCGAACACTGCGTTCATGATGCCCTGGCGGTTGAGGCCGCCGATGCGCTGCACGCCGTACTGGATGCCCTCCTCGAAGGCGACGATGCAGCCGGTGTCCACCTCGATCCGGCCGCCGAAGTCCGCGGGGTTGAGGTCGATGAAGTTGCCGGCGCCGGCGATGATCACGGTGCCGCGGCCGGTGAACTTCTCCAGGATGAAGCCCTCGCCGCCGCTCATGCCCTGCCGCGCGCCGGCGAAGGCGATGCCGAACTGCACGGTGTCCTCGGCCGCCACGAAGGCGTCCTTCTCGGCGAACCAGGCCCGCGAGCCGTTGAGTTCGAGGGCGCGCATCTCCCCGGGCAGCACTCCGGCGAAGCCGACCGTGCCCTCGCCGCCGGTGGCGGTGAAGTACTGGAAGGCCAGCGACTCGCCCGCCAGCGCCCGCTGGCCGACCTGCATCGCGGTGCCCATGGCCTGCCGCAGGAAGCCGCCCATCCCGCCGCCGCCCTGCTGGCCGACGCCCGCCCCGCCGCCCTGCCGGTTCCCGGGGCCGCCGAGCCGGGTCTCCATGGTCACGTTGGCGGTCTTGAAGAGGAACTTGCCGGCCTCGCAGTACACCGTCTGCCCCGGGCTGAGGGTGCAGACGGCCATCTGCATGGCATTGCCGACGATCTGCTGCTGGAGGGTCACGGAGGGGCTCCTCGGAGGGGCGGGCCGCACGGGGGCCGGACGGGCCCGGCGCGTGGGTCGGGCCAGGGTGCGGCGGATCGGCACTCCCGTGCCGGCCGCCGACGGTGCGCGGGGCACCGCCGGGTCAACGTACCGCGCGGGCCATTCGGTTCCGCAACGGATCGACCGCGCCGCTTTCGCCCCGGCTCCGGGCCAGCGCGCGGGCCGGGTGCTCCCCTCCGGTGTCCAGGAAGCGGGCCAGCGGCAGGGTCGCGGCGCCCACGGTGACCGCGTCGGCGCCCAGCCGGCCCAGCTCGATGGAGGTCTGCGCGCCGGGGTGGCGCAGGGCGTAGGCGGCGGCGACCTCGCGGACGGCCGGCAGCAGCCGCGGGCCGAGCATCAGCCCGGCCCAGCCGCCGATCACGATCCGCTCGGGGTTGAAGAGGTTGATCAGGTCGGCGATGCCCGCGCCGAGGTACTCGGCGACCTCGGCGAGCAGGTCGGCCGCCTCCCGGTCGCGGTCGGCCGCGGCCAGCAGCGCGGCCAGCCCGGTCTCCTCGCTGACCCCCGCGGGCTTGCCCGGCCAGCGGTCGAGCAGCGCCTCCGCGCCGATGTACGCCTCCAGGCAGCCGCGGGACCCGCAGCGGCAGGTGAGGCCGCCGACCCGCAAGGTGGTGTGGCCCCACTCCCCCGCGCTGCTGCTGGCGCCGTAGTAGGGCCGGCCGTCGGCCACCACGCAGGCGCCGACGCCGGAGCCGATCAGCGCTATCACCACGTTGCGGAAGCCGCGGCCGCCGCCGAACCACATCTCGGCCTGGCCGAGGGTCTTGGCGCCGTTGTCGATGAACAGCGGCAGCGCGGTGCCCTCGCGCAGCCGGCGGCCGAACGGGACCGCGTCCCAGCCGACGGTCTGGCCGTGCACGACCACGCCCTCGGCCTCGCCGGCGGGACGCTCCTCCCCGTCCGGCAGGGGGCCGCCGCGCTCCACGATGCCGGGCACGCCGATGCCGACCCCGAGCACGTCCCGCTCGTCGACGCCGGCCTGCCGGACCACGTCGGCGACGCCCTCCAGGATGAGCCGGATCACGTGGTCGGCGTCGTGCCCGCCGTCGGACAGCGGGAGGTCGGCGGAGGCCAGCTCGGTCAGCGCGAGGTCGAACAGTTCGACCCGGACCCGGGTCTCGCCGACGTCGACGCCGATCACCCGGCCGTAGTCGGCGGCGACCTGCAGCAGGATGCGCGGCCGCCCGCCGTCGGACTCGACGGCACCGGCCTCCTCGACCATGCCGTCCGCGATCAGCTCGCCGACGACGTTGCTGATCGAACCCGCGCTCAGACCGGTGTCCCGGCCCAACTCCTGGCGACTGAGGGGCCCTTCGAAATACAAATGACGCAGAAGCGATGCACGGTTGCCGCGTCGCAGGTCACGCACGGTGCGCTTGCCCCGCTCAGCCATCTGGGCTCCCTCCTGGTCCGCCCCGCGTGAATCTATCTCGCACGAAGTCTTGACGCCACCTTTTCTCACAAGTTAAATCACGGCCTGAATTAAGACCACCGGCGCTGTTCACTTCCTGAAGCGATCCCCCACCCTGAGAGGGAACCGTTATGCGCACCAACAGAGTCTTCGCGGCCACCGCCCTCGTGGCCGTGCTCGGCCTGACCGCCACCGCATGCGGGGGCGGCTCGGACGACAACAGCAGCGGCAAGAGCGGCAGCGGCGACAAGGGCGTGACGCTCACGTACTGGGCCAGCAACCAGGGGACCAGCCTGGACAACGACAAGCAGGTGCTCACCCCGGAGCTGCAGAAGTTCCAGCAGCAGACGGGCATCAAGGTCAAGCTGGAAGTGATCGGCTGGGCCGACCTGCTCAACCGGATCCTGGCGGCCACCACCTCCGGCCAGGGCCCGGACGTCCTCAACATCGGCAACACCTGGTCCGCATCGCTTCAGGCCACCGGCGCCCTCCTGCCGTTCGACTCCGCCAACTTCACCGCCATCGGCGGCAAGGACCGGTTCGCCGCCTCCGCGATCGCCGCGGCCGGCGCGGCCGGCAAGGACCCCGCCGCGGTGCCGATCTACTCGATGGCGTACGGCCTGTACTACAACAAGAAGATGTTCGCCGACGCGGGCCTGCAGCCGCCCAAGACGTGGGCCGAGCTCGACACCGACGCCAAGAAGCTGACCACCGGCGGCCACTACGGCATCGCGGTCGAGGGCAGCAACGGCGCCGAGAACATCCACCACGCCTTCGTGCTGGCCAAGCAGCGCGGCTCGGACTGGTTCGACTCCTCCGGCAAGCCGACCTTCACCACGGACGCCAACGTGGCCGCCGTCAAGCAGTACGTCGACTTCGTCGCCGACGGCATGGCCGCCAAGGGCAACGCCGAGTACGCGCAGAACCAGACCATCACCGACTTCGCCACCGGCAAGGCCGCGATGATGATGTGGCAGTCCGCCGCCACGTCCATCAAGGCGCACGGCATGACGCCCGACCAGTACGGCGTGGTGCCGGTGCCCACGCAGACCGCGGGCGCGACCGGCGACGCCGGTGTCACCTCCATGGTGGCCGGCATCAACCTCGCGGTGTTCAACAGCACCAAGCACAAGGACGCGGCGCTGAAGTTCGTGAAGTTCATGACCAGCACACCGGAGCAGAAGATCCTCAACGGGACGTACGGCTCCCTGCCGCCGGTCACCGAGGCGCAGAGCGACCCCGCCTTCCAGACGCCCGACCTGAAGGTCCTCGCCAGTGTGCTCGCCAACTCCGCGGCCCCGCTGCCGCAGGTGCCCAACGAGAGCCAGTTCGAGACGCTGGTCGGCACCGCGGTCAAGGACCTGTTCGCCGACGCCGCGGCGGGCAAGGCCGTGACCACCGAGTCCGTCAAGGCGGCGCTGAACAAGGCGCAGCAGCAGATGCCGGCCTCGTAGGGATCGGCCCCTCCCCATGACCGCGACCGCCCCCGCCCGGAACGCCTCCGAGGCCGGCCCCGCCGACGGCAAGCCCGCCGGCCGGGGCCGGCTCCGGCCGCGTGTCCCCGAACGGCTGCGCCAACTCGGCCTGCCGTACCTCCTGCTGCTGCCCGCCCTCGCCCTCGAACTGCTGATCCACCTGGTGCCGATGCTGTTCGGCATCCTGATCAGCTTCAAGAACCTGACCCTGTTCTACATCCGGCACTGGAACAAGGCGCCCTGGGCCGGACTCGGCAACTACAAGCTGGCCGTCAAGATCCACCAGCCCATCGGCCAGGCGCTGTTGCACTCGTTCTGGGTGACGGTGGAGTTCACCGTGCTCTCGGTCGGGCTGTCCTGGCTGCTGGGCACAGCCGCCGCGGTGCTGATGCAGGACACCTTCCCCGGCCGCGGCATCCTGCGCGCGATCTTCCTGGTGCCGTACGCGCTGCCGGTCTACACCGCGGTGATCACCTGGACGTTCATGTTCCAGCAGGACACCGGCCTGGTGAACCACGTCCTGCACGACCAGCTGCACGCCACGTCCGGCAAGCCGTTCTGGCTGATCGGCTCCAATAGCTTCTGGGCGCTGGTCGTGGTGTCGGTGTGGAAGTCCTGGCCCTTCGCGTTCCTGGTCGTCATGGCCGGGCTGCAGAACATCCCGCGCGAGCTGTACGAGGCCGCCGCGATGGACGGCGCGGGGGTCTGGCAACAGCTGCGGAAGATCACCATGCCGTCGCTGCGGCCGGTGAACCAGGTGCTCGTCCTGGTGCTCTTCCTGTGGACGTTCAACGACTTCAACACGCCGTACGTGATGTTCGGCCAGTCGGCCCCGCACCAGGCCGACCTGATCTCCATCCACATCTACCAGTCGTCGTTCATCACCTGGAACTTCGGCTCGGGCTCGGCGATGTCCGTGCTCCTGCTGCTGTTCCTGCTGCTGGTGACCGCGGTGTACCTGCTGCTGACGTCCCGGAGGAGGAGCGATGCCGACGCCTAGGAACACCGTGCGGCGCTCGCCGATGGCGGTGCCGCGGTCCTTCCTGTGGACCCGGCGGATCGTGCTGACCCTGCTGCTGGTCTTCGTGCTCACGCCGGTGTACGTGATGCTCAGCTCGTCCCTGAAGAGCCTCCAGGACGTGCAGGGCGCCTTCCAGTGGGTCCCGCACAACTGGACGCTGCGGCCGTACGCCGACATCTGGAAGACCGTCCCGCTCGCGCACTACTTCATGAACTCGCTGATCGTGTCGGTGAGCGCGACGGTCTTCTCGGTGGCGGTGGCGATCTTCGCCGCGTACGCGGTGAGCCGCTACCGCTTCCCGGGCCGCCGGGTGTTCAGCGTCACGGTGCTGTCCACCCAGATGTTCCCCGGCATCCTGTTCCTGCTGCCGCTCTACCTGATCTTCGTCAACATCGGGAACGACACCGGCATCACGCTCCAGGGCACCAGGCTCGGGCTGGTCATCACCTACCTCACCTTCTCGCTGCCGTTCTCGATCTGGATGCTGGTCGGGTACTTCGACACCATCCCGCGCGACCTGGACGAGGCCGCGAAGGTGGACGGCTGCGGCCCGATGGGCGCGCTGTTCCGGGTCGTGGTGCCGGCCGCCGTGCCGGGCATCGTCACCGTGTGCGTGTACGCGTTCATGACGGCCTGGGGCGAGGTGCTCTTCGCCTCGGTGATGACCAACTCCAGCACCCGCACCCTCGCCGTGGGCCTGCGCGAGTACGCCACCCAGAACGACGTGTACTGGAATCAGGTCATGGCCGCCTCGCTCGTGGTGAGCGTGCCGGTGGTCGCCGGATTCCTGCTTCTCCAGCGGTACTTGGTGGCCGGCCTGACCGCCGGCGCCGTCAAGTGACCCCCACCGAAAGGTAACTCGTGAACGACCTGAGCGCTCTTCCCGCGGACTTCGTCTGGGGTGCGGCCACCGCCGCCTACCAGATCGAGGGCGCGGTGGACGAGGACGGCCGGGCTCCGTCCATCTGGGACACGTTCTCCCACACCCCGGGGAAGGTGGCCGACGGTGACACCGGCGACGTCGCCTGCGACCACTACCACCGCTGGGCCGAGGACCTGGAGCTGATGAAGGGCCTGGGCCTGGACTCGTACCGCTTCTCGATCGCCTGGCCGCGCATCGTGCCGGAGGGGGCCGGGGCCGTCAACGCGGCCGGGCTCGCCTTCTACGACCGGCTGGTGGACGGCCTGCTGGAAGCCGGCATCACCCCCAACGCCACGCTGTACCACTGGGACCTGCCGCAGGCCCAGCAGGACCGCGGGGGCTGGCCGGAGCGGGAGACCGCGCTGCGGTTCGGCGAGTACGCGGCCGCGGTGGGGCAGGCGCTGGGCGACCGGGTCAAGGACTGGGCGACCCTCAACGAGCCGCTGTGCTCGGCCTGGATCGGCCACCTGGAGGGCTCCATGGCCCCGGGCTGGACGGACCTGGCCGCGGCCGTGCGCGCCTCGTACCACCTGCACGTCGGGCACGGGCAGGCGGTGCAGGCGCTGCGGGCGGCGCACTCCGACCTGCGCGTCGGCATCGTGAACAACCTCAGCCCGTGCGAGCCGGCCACCGACCGGGCGGCCGACATCGCGGCGGCCCGGCGCGCCGACGGCCACACCAACCGCTGGTGGCTGGACCCGATCCACGGGCGCGGCTACCCGCAGGACATGCTGGAGCTCTACGGGGTGGACCTGCCGATCGTGGAGGGGGACCTGGAGTCCATAGCGGCGCCGCTGGACTGGCTGGGCCTCAACTACTACTTCCGGCAGGTCATCGCGGACGACCCGAAGGGCCCGGCGCCGTACGCGCGGCAGGTGTACCTGCCGGGGGTGCGGCGGACCGCGATGGACTGGGAGGTGCACGGGGACGGCCTGGAGGACCTGCTGGTGCGGCTGTCGGAGGAGTACGGGCCGCGGCGGATCCTGGTCACGGAGAACGGCTCGGCGTACCGGGACACCGTCGCCGAGGACGGCCAGGTCGAGGACCCGGAGCGGGTGCAGTACCTGGAGGAGCACCTGGCCGCCTGCGCCCGGGCGGTCAAGCGCGGTGTGCCGCTGGCGGGTTACTACGCCTGGTCGCTGCTGGACAACTTCGAGTGGGCGTACGGGTACGACAAGCGCTTCGGCCTGGTGCACGTGGACTACGCCACGCAGAAGCGGACCGTCAAGGGCAGCGGCCGGCGCTACGCCGACCTGATCGCGGCGCACCGCCGCCGGGTGCGCCGGGCGGCCTGAACCGCTCCTGCGGCGCGGTAGCGCCTCAACTCCCGCCGGCCAGCCGTTCGATGAGCCGGCCGGCGGGCTCGTCCGGCACGGCGCCGCCCTCGGCGACCAGCCGGCCGCGCAGGTAGGTGGCGCGGACCACCCCGTACAGGGTCCGCCCGGCGTAGGCGGTGACCGGGTTGCGGTGGTGCAGCCGGGCCGGGTCCACGGTGAAGGTCTCCTCGGGCGCCAGCACCGCGAAGTCGGCGTCCCGGCCCACGGCGACGGCGCCCTTGGTGTCGAGGCCGGCCAGCCGGGCCGGGCCCTCGGACATCCAGCGGACCACGTCGGCGAGCCCGTGGCCGCGGCGGCGCGCCTCGGTCCACACCGCCGGCAGGCCGAGCTGGAGCGAGGAGATGCCGCCCCACGCGGCGGCGAAGTCGCCGGTGTCCTTGTGCTTGAGGTCGACGGTGGAGGGCGAGTGGTCGGAGACCACGCAGTCGATGACGCCCTCGGCGAGCGCCTGCCAGAGCGCGTCCTGGTTGGCGGCCTCGCGGATCGGCGGGCAGCACTTGAACTCCGTCGCCCCGTCCGGGACTTCCTCGGCGGTGAGGGTGAGGAAGTGCGGGCAGCTCTCCACGCTGACCGGCAGGCCCGCGCGGCGGGCGGCGGCCAGCGCCGGCAGGACGGCGGCCGAGGACAGGTGCAGCACGTGGATGCGCGTCCGGTACCGCTCGGCGAGCGCGATCAGCCCCTCGACGGCCCGTTCCTCGGCGGCGGGCGGGCGCGAGGCGAGGAAGTCGGCGTACTTGCGGCCGCCGCGCTGGGGGGCCGCGTCGATCAGCCCGGGGTCCTCGGCGTGCACGATGAGCAGGCCGCCGAAGCGGCCGATCTCCTCGACGGCGGCCCGCAGTCCGTCCTGGTCCAGGTGCGGGAACTCCTCGACGCCCGAGGGCAGCAGGAAGCACTTGAAGCCGAACACGCCCGCGTCGTGCAGGGCCTTGAGGTCGGTGGTGTTGCCGGGGACGGCGCCGCCCCAGAAGCCGGTGTCGGTGTGCACCCGGCCGCGGGCGGCGGCCCGCTTGACCTCCAGGTGCGCGGCGGTGGTGGTGGGCGGCACGCTGTTGAGCGGCATGTCGATCAGCGTGGTGATGCCGCCTGCCACGGCGGCGGCCGTCGCGGTCGGGAAGCCCTCCCACTCGGCCCGCCCGGGGTCGTTGACGTGCACGTGGGTGTCGACCAGGCCGGGCAGCAGCGCGTCGTCGCCCAGGTCGGTCAGCCGGGCGCCGGGCGCCGGCGGGGCGTCGTACGGCAGCACGGCGGTGATCCGGCCGCCGCCGACCACGACCGACGCCGGGCGCTCGCCCTCGGGTGTCACGACACGGGTCGAGCGCAGGACCAGCTCGTCCGCCACGGGGCCGCCGCCTTCCGGGAGCAGGAAAAAGTCAACAGACTGTTGACGGCCATGGTGTGTTTCGTTCGCCGGGACGTCAAGGGCGGTAGGGTTCCACAGAGCGAAAACATCATTCCGCTGTGTAGTGAGCCGGTCTCCGATGTGTTCGCCGCGGGCTTCTACGACCAAGGGGAACGCACGTGTCCACTGAACGCGCCGGGGGCGTCCAGTCACTCGAACGGGCCTTCGATCTGCTCGAGCGGATGGCCGACGCCGGCGGCGAGGTGGGCCTGAGCGAACTGTCGGCCAGCAGCGGGCTGCCGCTGCCCACCATCCACCGGCTGATGCGCACCCTGGTGGGCTGCGGCTACGTCCGCCAGCAGCCCAACCGGCGGTACGCGCTGGGGCCGCGGCTGATCCGGCTCGGCGAGGGCGCGTCCCGGCTGCTGGGCACGTGGGCCCGGCCCTACCTCGCCGAACTGGTCGAGGCGACCGGCGAGACGGCGAACATGGCGCTGCTCGACGGCGACGAGGTGGTCTACGTGGCGCAGGTGCCCTCGCGGCACTCGATGCGGATGTTCACCGAGGTCGGCCGGCGGGTGCTGCCGCACTCCACGGGGGTGGGCAAGGCGCTGCTGGCCCAACTGCCGCCGCAGGAGGTGCGGGCGCTGCTCCTGCGCACCGGGATGCCCGCGGCGACCGAGCGGACCCTCACCGACCCCGACGTGTTTCTGGCCGAACTCGACCGGGTGCGCGCGGTCGGCCACGCCGTGGACGACAGCGAGCAGGAGGTCGGCGTCCGGTGCCTCGCGGTCGCCGTCCCCGACTCCCCCACGGCCGCGGCCATCTCCATCTCCGGCCCCGCGGGGCGCGTGACGGACGAGGCCACGGACAAGATCGTGCCCGTCCTGCACGACGTGGCACGGCAGTTGGCGCGGGCGCTGCGCGGCTGAGATCGCATCCCCCGGTGCGACTCGGGCCTCGCGGCGCCCTTCGGAGCGCGTCCGGCCGTCAGGCGGCCGGGAGTTCGGTCAGACGGCCAGGATTTCGACGGCCTCGCGCAGGGCCTCCAGCGGGGCGGCCAGCGCGCTGACCGAGCCCAGCACGGCGGCGACCAGCAATAAAGAGTGGCGCATCCGCTCCGAGTCGAGTGCCGCGGAGGGCGCGCCGGTGCGGTCGGCGCTCTCGGCCTGCCGGGCCAGCGCCTCCAGTTCGTCCTCGGCCACCGCCTGGTCGGGCAACGGCGGCCGGTGCGCGGTCAGTTCGCGCAGCAGCCGTTCCACCGCCCGTCTCAGCTCGGCTCCCGGCCCGTCCCCCGAGGCCTCGGCCGAGCCCATGCCCGTCCTGTCCTTGCGCTCGCCTTCGAGCACGTTCGACTCCCCCACCAGCACGTACGACCACCCTTGTGTCGGTTTCGCCCCGGGGCGATTTCCGGCCATGGCACGTCCCGGGCCGATCAGTTAACGCGACTCGCACGGTTCGCGCCACTCCGTCGTCCAAATTCACGCCAAATCATTGCCCGGGGGCCCGCACGGCCGTCAACAGGTGTACGGCTGTGGCCGAAGGGGCCGCCGTGGGGGCCGACGGGGAGACGACGGGCGGGAGGGCCCCGCCGACCCGCCACACCGTCAGATCGAGCAGGACGGAGGGCCGCGAGCCGCCGGACGCGGTGAATCGACGGACCGTCAGCAGCGTGGTCGTGCCGTCGGCCGAGCGCACGCACAGCCGGGTGCCGGGCACCACCTTGCCGCGCGGCACCGAGGTGACCTGGGGGGCGTCGGTGTTCCGGCAGCCGGTGAGGGTGCCCGGGTCGTGCGGGCCGAGCAGCACGAGGGTGCCGTGCCGGGCCTCCACGGCGAAGGCGTCGGCCCGCTGCGTCAGGCCGAAGTCCCCGCTGAAGGTGCCGGCCTGGACGAGCGGCGGGTCGGCCCGCACGGACACGCCGTATCCCGCGGGGAGCCGCACCCCCTGGTACACCGCCGAGGGCGACGGCTCGGGCGCGCCGGTGGCCCCGCCGCCGTTGCCGTCCACGGTCGGCGGCGCCGCGCCGGGTGCCGAGGGCCGCGGCGACGGCGCGGACGGCTGGACGGACGGCTGCACCGTCGGCGCGGCGGCACCGTCGACCGGCGCGCTGCCGCCCCCGTCGAACCCGCCGGCCAGCGCCACCCCGGCGGTGACGGCCACCGCGAAGCCCGCCACCCCGCCCACCACACCCAGCGCCCTCTTCCGCCGCCGCGGCAACGGCAACGGCACATGCACGTACGGAGCCCGCGGCCACTGCTGCGGATGCCACAGAAACCCCCCGCCGTTCGCCGACGGCGCCTGCGGCGGCCCGGAATGCTGCGCGGGCCCGCCAGGCGGAGGTATGGGGCCGGGCGCGGGGTGCTGCGGCGCCCCGGCAGCCGGAGGCACGGGACCGGGCGCGGGCGCCGCTTGGGGCTGCGGCGGCGCAGGCGCGGGCCCAGGGTGCTGCGCCGGCCCAACGAGCGGCGGCACGGGGCCGGGCGCCGAGGCCACGGCGGGAACGGAATGCGGCCCCGCCGGATGAGAGGCCGACGGCCCACCGGGAACGGGCTGCGGACCGAACGGCCCAGCCGGCCCCGGGCGCTGCGCGGGCGCAGAAGCCGGGGGGACGGGACCGGGGGTCGGCACCGCTTGCGGCTGCAACGGCGCAACCGCAGGCGCGGAGTGTTGCGGCGGCCCGGCAGCCGAGGGGCCGCCGGGAACGGGCTGCGGACCGAACGGCCCGGCCGGCCCCGGGTGCTGCGCAGGCACAGGAGCCGGGGGGACGGGAGGTGGACCCACGGGCGAGGCGGGAGGGCCCGGGTGCGGGGGGCCGGGGTTTCCGGCGGGGGCCTGCGACGGGGGCGCCGGGGGTTGCCCCGGGGGCGCGGGTGGGGGCGGGGTGGCGGTGGATATCGCGGCGAGCAGCGGCGCGGGGAGCCACGGCGCGGGGTGGGAGCGTTCGGGCGCGGCCTGCGCGCACATCGCGGTGATCTGCGCCAGCGACGGCCGCAGCGACGGGTCCTTGATGAGGCAGCGGGTGACGATCTCCCGCAACTGGCCCGGCAGTTCGTTCAGGTCCGGCTCGGCCTGCCGGACCTTCGAGCCGTCGCCGAAGGGGGCGCGCCGATGGAGGCGTAGGCGGCGATCTGGCCGAGCGCGAAGACGTCGGTGGCGGGCGAGGCGGCGTTGCCCGCGGCCTGTTCGGGCGCGCGGAAGGCGACCGCGTCCTCCCCCTCGTCGGCCCACCCGACGCCGTAGCCCTTGATCCGCGGCCCGTCGGCGGCCAGCAGCACGTGCGCGGGCCGCAGTCCGCCGTGCACAACGCCGGCGCGGTGCACGGCCTGGAGGCCCTCGGCGAGCCCGGCCACCAGCCGCAGCACGGCGCCGGTGGGCAGCGGCCCGCCGCCGTCGACCGCCGCCCGCAGCGACAGCGAGGGCACGAACGCCGAGGCGACCCAGTACCGTTCGCCCTCCTTGCCGCTGCCCTCCACCGGGACGGTGAACGGCCCCCGCACCTGCCCGGCCGCCTGGGCGTCGGACAGGAAGCGGGTCCCGAACTCCGCCGCGCCGTCCGCCTCGGGGGGCCGGACCACGGTGAGCACGACCGGACGCCCGCCGGGCGCGTACGCGAGGTACGTGCGGTGCGCGGCTCCCTCGGAGGACGCCTCGTCCCCCGTGCCGAGCCGGGCGCCGATCCGGTGGCCCGCCACCGAAGCGGGATCGTCGCCGGAGACCGGCTCGTGGACCGGTCCGCGGAAGACCGGACCGGTGTGCGCTACCCCCATCAGTCCCCGTTCCTCACCCTGGCACCACCCGAGACCGGGACACGGCCCGACGATACCTGAACACGCCGGACGGACCGCGTCCGTTCCACGGCACCGGCGGGCACGGTATGCAGGGGGTATGGACACGAATGGCGAGGTGGCCGGTCTGCTGCTGGCGGCCGGCGGGGGCCGGCGGCTGGGCGGGCGGCCCAAGGCACTGCTCGGCTACCGCGGGCGGCCCCTGGTGGAGCACGCCGTGGAGGTACTGCGTGCGGGCGGCTGCGCCCGGGTGCACGTGGTGCTGGGGGCGTCGGCGCGCCAAGTGCGGGATTCGGCCGACCTGTCGGGCTGCGTGGTGGTGGACAACCCGCGCTGGGAGGAGGGCCTGGCCTCCTCGCTGCGGGCCGGCCTCGCGTCACTGGCGGGCACGGGCGCGGACGCGGGCGGCGGGACTGGCGTGGAACTGGGCGGGGCGCCGCCCGACGGCCCGGTCGCGGCCGTGGTCGGCCTGGTGGACCAGCCCCGGGTCCCGGCCGCCGCGGTGGCCCGGGTGATCGCCGCGGCCCGCGCGGGCGACGACCTGCCGTCGGCCCTGGTCGCCGCGGTGTACGGGGGCCGGCGCGGGCACCCCGTGCTGTTCGGCGCCGGCCGCTGGGCGGGCGTGGGGGCGAGCGCGGACGCCGACCGCGGGGCGCGGAGTTACCTGCGCGAGCACGCCGGGCAGACGCTCCTGGTGGAGTGCGGGGACATCGGCGACCCCGCCGACATCGACACCCCCGCCGACCTCGCGCTCCTGGACGAACCGGACCCGGGCCCCGCACCCGGCCGTTGAACTTCCGCTCTGCGAAAACTATGCTCCACTTCGCAGAAGAAGACCGGTAGATGATCCCTGTTCTGCGGCCCGCCGCGACCCGGCATCCCGTGCCCCGGCCCGCGGACGGCGCCGCGGCCGCCGGGCCCCCGGGCCCGGCCGCTCTACGGAGGAGTGACCCTCATGTCCGCAAGCGCGCCGTCCCCGGCCGTCGTCGTCGAGCACCCCCTCGATGCCGGGCCCGTGCCCCGGGCGGAGGAGGTGCTGACCCCCGAGGCGCTGTCCTTCCTCGCCGAGCTGCACCGCCGCTTCTCCCCGCGCCGCGCCGAGCTGCTGGCGGCGAGGAAGCGGCGCCGCGCGGAGATCGCCCGCACCTCCACCCTCGACTTCCTCGCCGAGACCGCGCACGTCCGCGAGGGCGACTGGCGGGTGGCGCCCGCCCCGGCCGCGCTCGAGGACCGCCGGGTGGAGATCACCGGCCCCACCGACCGCAAGATGACCATCAACGCGCTCAACTCCGGGGCCCGCGTCTGGCTCGCGGACTTCGAGGACGCCTCCGCGCCGACCTGGGAGAACGTCGTCGGCGGCCAGATCAACCTGATCGACGCCTACGAGCGGCGGATCGACTTCACCACCCCCGAGGGCAAGTCCTACGCCCTGCGGCCCGCGGACGAGCTGGCCACGGTCGTGATGCGGCCGCGCGGCTGGCACCTGGACGAGCGGCACCTGACGGTGGACGGCGAGCCGGTTCCCGGCGGGCTGGTCGACTTCGGGCTGTACTTCTTCCACAACGCCCGCCGCCTGCTCGACCTCGGCAAGGGCCCGTACTTCTACCTGCCCAAGACCGAGTCGCACCTCGAAGCCCGGCTGTGGAACGACGTGTTCGTCTTCTCCCAGGACCACCTCGGCATCCCGCAGGGCACCGTCCGCGCCACCGTGCTGATCGAGACGATCACGGCCGCGTACGAGATGGAGGAGATCCTCTACGAGCTGCGCGAGCACGCCTCCGGGCTCAACGCGGGCCGCTGGGACTACCTGTTCTCGATCGTGAAGAACTTCCGCGACGGCGGCGAGCGGTTCGTGCTGCCGGACCGCAACGCGGTGACGATGACCGCGCCGTTCATGCGCGCCTACACCGAACTGCTGGTGCGCACCTGCCACAAGCGCGGCGCCCACGCCATCGGCGGCATGGCCGCCTTCATCCCCTCCCGCCGCGACGAGGAGGTCAACCGGGTCGCGTTCGAGAAGGTCAAGGCCGACAAGGACCGCGAGGCCGGCGACGGCTTCGACGGCTCCTGGGTGGCCCACCCCGACCTGGTGCCCATCGCCCGCGCCTCCTTCGACGCGGTGCTCGGCGACCGGCCGCACCAGAAGGACCGGCTGCGCGAGGAGGTGCGCGTGACCGCCGCCGAACTCATCGACGTGGCCTCGCTCGACGCCCGCCCCACCTACCCGGGCCTGGTCAACGCCGTGCAGGTCGGCATGCGGTACATCGAGGCGTGGCTGCGCGGGCTGGGCGCGGTGGCCATCTTCAACCTGATGGAGGACGCGGCGACCGCGGAGATCTCCCGCTCGCAGATCTGGCAGTGGACCAACGCCGGGGTCGTCTTCGAGAACGGCCGGAAGGCGACCGCCGACCTGGTCCGGCAGGTGGCCGCGGCCGAACTGGAGGCGATCCGCACCGAGTTGGGCGCAGAGGCGTTCACGGCCGGCAAGTGGGACCAGGCGCACGAACTGCTGCTGCGCACGGCCCTGGACGCGGAGTACGTCGACTTCCTGACGCTGCCGGCCTACCGGGAGCTCGTCGGCTGAGGCCGCCCTGCCCCCGGGCCGGATCACGGCCCGGGGGCGGCCCACCGGCCGGGGGCCGTCCCACCCCGGTCGGTTGTCTCCTGCGGTGCGGCGCCGCGGGTCAGGTCAGACCGGCGACGGCGGCGAGGCGGCGGGCCTCGTCGCGGGTCAGGCGGGCGAGGGCGTCCTCGTCCACCCGCGTGAGGCGGCCGTCCTCGACGACCGGCCGCCCGTGCACGAGCGAGAGCGTCACCGGTGCCGCGGCCCCGAGCACGAGCGCGGCCACCGGGTCGGCGATGGAGGCGTGGCCGATCCCGTCCAGCCGCCACAGCACGAGGTCGGCGAGCTTGCCGGGCTCCAGGGAGCCGATCTCGGCGGTGCGGCCGAGGACCTGGGCGCCGCCGTAGGTGCCGAGCCGGAGCGCCTGGCGGACGTCCAGCGCCTTCTCCCCGCCGCCGAGCCGGTTGACCAGCAGGGCGTTGCGCAGTTCGGTGTGGAGTTCGCCGGACTCGTTGGACGCGGTGCCGTCCACCCCGAGGCCGACCGGTACCCCGGCGGCGAGCATGGCGGGCACCTTGGCGATGCCGGCGGCCAGCCGGGCGTTGGAGGACGGGCAGTGCGCCACGCCGGTGCCGGTGCGGGCGAAGGCGGCGATGTCGGAGGGGCTCATGTGGACGCAGTGCGCCATCCACACGTCCTCACCGAGCCAGCCGGTGGACTCGAAGTAGTCCGTGGGGCCCATCCCGAACAGCTCGTGGCAGAACTCCTCCTCCTGCGTCGTCTCGCTGCCGTGGGTGTGCAGCCGCACCCCCTTGCGGCGGGCGAGTGCGGCCGCCTCCCGCATCAGCCGGGTGGAGACGGAGAAGGGGGAGCAGGGCGCCACGGCGATGTGCAGCATCGAGCCGAAGGACGGGTCGTGGTGGGCGTCGACGGCCGCCTCGGTGGCCGCGAGCGCCTCGTCGGTGTCCTCCACCGCGGAGTCCGGCGGCAGCCCGCCGTCGTTCTTGCCGCGGTCCATCGAGCCGCGGGCGGCGGTGAAGCGCACGCCGATCTCGGCGGCGGCCCTGATCTCGGCGCCGAGCAGGTCGCCGGTGCCGCGCGGGAAGATGTAGTGGTGGTCGCTCGCGGTGGTCACCCCGCCGCGGGCCATCATCGCCAGCGACCCGGACGCGCCCGCGTGCACCATCTTCTCGTCGATGCGGGCCCAGACCGGGTAGAGCTCCACCAGCCAGTCGAAGAGGTTGCTGTCCTGGGCGAGGCCGCGGGTGAGCCACTGGTAGAAGTGGTGGTGGGTGTTGACCAGGCCGGGGGTGGCCAGGTGCCCGGTGGCGTCGATCCGGCGGGTGACGTGCTCCAGGTCGGCGGGCGCGGGCCCGGCGCCGACCGCCTCGATGAGTTCGTCGGCCACCACGACGTGCCCGGAGGCGTACTCGGTGCCGGCGGCGTCCACGGTGGCGACGGCGCAGTTCTCGATCACGATGCGTTCGGTCATGGCGGGTTCCTCAGTCCGTCACCGGGATGCCGGGGTCGGCCCCGTCCCGCAGCACGGTGCCCTCGATCAGCCCGTAGGGCCGGTCGGCGGCGAAGTAGACCTCGTCGTCGTTCTCCAGGCCGAAGGGCGCCAGGTCCACCAGGAAGTGGTGCTTGTTCGGCAGCGACAGCCGCACCTCGTCGATCCCGTCGACGTTCTCGATCACCCGCGCGCCCATGGCGTACAGGGTCTGCTGGAGCGAGTACGAGTAGGTGCCGGCGAACGCCTCCAGCAGGTGGCCGCGGGCCCGCCCGTAGCAGTCCTCCCACTCGGGCGCGGAACTCTCGCCGCCGGTCCAGCCGTACCGCCAGCGGGCGGTGACCTCGGTGGCGAGGATCCGCTCCCGGGTCTCCTGGAGGGTGGTGTACGGGTCCTTGACGAAGCCCCAGAACTCCGAGTCGGTGGTGTTCATCACGACCAGGTCCTTCAGGCCGGAGACCACCTGCCAGCGCCAGCCGTCGAAGGACACCTCGGTGGTGCGGGTCTCGCGCCCGGTGCGGGCGAAGGAGTGCCCGCCCTCCTGGCCGGCCGGGATGCGCTCCCAGCCGTACTCCTCGATCCGGATCCTGGCCCGGTGGATGGCGGGTTGGCTGGTGACGAAGTGCCGGGCGAGGTGGATGCCGAACTGCTCGGCGGACTCGATGCCGTGTTCCTTCGCGAAGGCGAAGACGGTGTTCTTGGTCGCGTCGGTGGTCAGGACGTTGGCGTTGCCGCCGGAGCGGTGGACCTCGTCCATGTCGCCGGACAGCGCGACCGAGACGTTGAGGTCCCGGACGTGGTGGGTGGCGCCGTCGCGGACGACGCGGACGACCCGGCACTCCGCCTTGCCGTACTGGTTCTGGCCGAGCATGGTGGGCATCGGTGCTAGCTCCCTCGGTAGACGGAGTAGCCGAACGGGCTGAGCAGCAGCGGCACGTGGTAGTGCTCGCCCGGGTCGACGGCGAAGACCACCGCCACCTCGGGGAAGAACGCGCCGCCGTCCCCGACGGCGAACTCCAGCCGTGCGTGGGCGGTGCCGTCCGGCAGGTCGGGCAGGTCCCGGCAGCGGCCGTCGGCGTCCGTGGCGGAGGCGGCGTGCGGGGCCCAGGGCGCGTCGGGGCCGGGGCGGACGTCGAGCCGTACGGGGACGCCCGCGGCGGGGCGGCCGCGGCCGGTGTCCAGGATGTGCGTGGACACGGACGTCATGACGGGTCCTCCGAGCGTCGGTGGGGTGCCTGCGCGAGCCGGGTCAGCCGGACACGGTTGATCTTTCCCAGTTCGGCGCGGACGATCCCGCGTTCGGTGTCGGCGTCGTTGCCGATCCGCTCCTTCAGGGCGGCCAGCATCTCCTCGCCGGTGCGGCCGGTGGCGCAGATCAGGAAGACGTGGCCGTGGGCCTCCTGGTAGGCGAGGTTGAGCCGGAGCAGTTCGGCCCGCTCGTCGTCGCGGACGCCGCTCTGCTCGCGGGCGGAGACGGGGTCGCCCGGTGCGGGCCGTCCGATCGGCGGGTGGCCGGACACCGCCTCGTCGAGGTCGGCGGCGGTCAGCCCCGCCATGGCCGCGTCGCTCGCCGCGAGCAGGTCGTCCAGCCCGGTGTACGGGCGTCCGGCCGCGACGGCGGCGGCCCAGGCCCGGCAGGCGCAGACCTCGCGCAGCATGCCGACGGCGGTGGCGGCGCCGTCGGCGTCACCGCCCACGGCGTCGGAGGCCTCGTTCAGCCGGGTCAGGCCCGGGCCGGCGCTGGAAGTCACGCAGGCAAGCTACGAGCCGCCGACCGGAAACGTCAACAGTTTGTTGAAGTAGTTCTCCGCGCGTAGCGTCCGTGCACGCGTCGACGGGACGGACCCGGTGGTCCTCCGCGTCGCCGGGTCCGGTGCGGCTTCCGGCCGGGGCGGGTCGCGGGGTGCGGGGCTTCCGCCGAAGCCCCCCGGTCCGCTCGCTCAATGGGGCTCGCGGGCACTGTCTTCGGGGGTCTGGGCGTGCCGGACAGTCTCCCGGTTCAGGTAGTTGTAGACGGTGAAGCGGCTGACGCCCAGGGCCGAGGCCACGGTCTCCACGCCGTGCCGGACCGAGAAGGCCCCGCGCTCCTCCAGGATGCGGACCACGGTCTGCTTCTCCCTGCGGCCGAGCCGGTCCAGCGGGCCGTGCCGGCGCCGGAGGTCGGCGAGCAGGTGGTCCAGGGAGTCGGCCAGCCGGGGCAGCCGCACGGCGAGGACCGCCTCGCCCTCCCAGTCGAGCACCACGTCGTCGCCGCGGGCCTCGCCCGGGGGCAGGGCCTCGCCGCCGATCGCGTCGACCAGGGGCTGCACGGCGGCGGCGAACGGGTGCCGGGGAGCGCCGGTCACCGCGGGTCCTGGCCGAGCACGCTGACCTGGAGCGAGATCCGGGTGGCCCCGGCGGCCACGGTGCTGCGGACCAACCGGCCGACGGCCTCGGTCACCGCCTGCTCGGAGCCTTCGGCGGTGGTGCCGAACGGCCCGACGTCCACGGTGTCGAACCCGCCGCCCTCGACCACCTCCCGACCCGCCCGCACGTGTGCGGGCGGCTCCTCCAGGTCGAAGGGTTCCGTGGTGAATTCCAGCCTCATGCGCACACAGGCCCCCATAACGGCGGCGGCCCCTCCACCGCGGAGGGCCGGGGAAGCACTACTCGCTCCCGACCCTAGCCGACCCCCGCGCGGGCGCCAGGTGCGCCAGCGCGGCCGCCGCCATGGCGCGCAGGCCGGTTTCCAGGGTCAGGCGGGGGTGGGGACGGAAGCGGGAGGAGTGGTTGGGCGGGAGGGCGGTCAGGCGCTCGCGGGCGGTGCCGCCGGCCGCGGCCCACTCCTTGGGGCCGACCGCGCCGAGCATCCAGTAGCCGGTGCGCACGCCGTCCACGCCGTGCAGCCCGGCGCCGTCCGGGCCGAACAGCGGGAAGTCCTCGGTGGCCGTGGAGGGCTGCCACCGCGCCACCCGGTGGGCGCCGAAGGCGGTCTCGTGCGCCCGCCGCACCGCCGCGGTGACCTCCGGGTCGCCCAGGGTGGGGCCGGAGCGGGAGAGCACCCGAATCTCCGGCTCGGGCACGTCGCCCGAGGCCGCCGCCTCCGCCCGCGCGATCCGCCGCACGGACGCCAGCGCCCGGTCCAAGGTGGCCGGGGAGAACGCCCGCAGGGTCACCTCCATCGTCGCGCGGTCCGCGATCACGTTGCCGCTGCCGCCGGCCCGCAGCGCGCCCACCGTGAGCACCAGCGGCTCGCCGGGGCCGGTCTCCCGCGACACCACCGTCTGGAGCCGCAGGACCGTCGCGGCCGCGGTGACCACCGGGTCGACGGCGAGTTGGGGGGTGGCGGCGTGCCCGCCCCGGCCGTGCAGCACGATCTCGACGGTGGCGCTGCCTGCCAGCAGTGGCCCGTCCGCGTGGGCGACCATGCCCGCGGGCAGCGGCACGGTGTGCTGGGCGAGCACCACCTCGGGCGCGGGGAAGCGCTCGTAGAGCCCGTCGGCGAGCATCGCGGCGGCGCCGGTGAGCGTCTCCTCGGCGGGCTGGCCGACGACCAGCAGCGTGCCGCGCCACCGGTCGGCGGTGCGCGCCAGCAGGGCGGCGGCGCCGGCGGCGCAGGCCAGGTGCATGTCGTGGCCGCAGGCGTGCATCACCGGGACGGGGGCGCCGTCGGGGCCGGGCGCGGTGTCGGCGCTCGCGTACGGCAGCCCGGTCTCCTCGCGGACCGGCAGCGCGTCGAGTTCGGCGCGCAGCATGACCACCGGGCCGGGCCCGTTGCGCAGCACCGCGACCACGCCGTGCCCGCCGACGCCGCCCTCGACGGCGTAGCCCTCGGAGGTCAGCCGGGCGGCCAGCAGCGCGGCGGTGCGGCGCTCGGCACCGGACAGCTCGGGGTGCCGGTGCACTTCGACGTACAACTCGGCCGCTGGGCCGAGGAATTGGGCCGGGGCTGGGCCGAGGAATTGGGCCGCCGCCGGGCCGGGCGCCCCGGCACTGCCCGGGTCGGGCGCTGCGGCGACGGCGGGTTCACTGCCGGTCAAGGGTCGCTCCGTCCTGCGCATGACAGCGGGATGAAAGCGGTCGGCCAGCGGAAGTGCCAGCGGACGCGCGTAGAAAGAGTGCCGCGGCCCCCACCGGGTCGGCCCCCGCACAGAAAGGACTCGTTATGGACAAGTTCGACGCGCCTCTCGCCTCCCTGGCCCAGGACATCCTGGAGCTGGAGTCCGAGACCTTCGAGATCTCCGACTACTCCGACGCGAGCGAGGTCATGCTGGGGTCCTCGACCAGCTGCTCGAGCACCTCCACGTGCTCCAGCACGACCAGCACCACCAGCTGCACCGCCTGATCTTCGCTCGACCGAGGGGTCCGCGCGTCCGGTCACGTACCGGCCGCGCGGACCCTTCGTGTGTGCGCCGCGCCTCACCGGGACCTCACGGGAAGGGGTGCGGCACCCGGCGGATCTCGTCCTCGCGCAGGTCGTCCGGGCGCAGCCCGGCGCGGCGCTGGGCGGTCCGCAGCCGCGGCATCGTCAGGGCCCGCTGGCGCGACCAGCCGAAGTCGATCGGCAGCAGCCCGGGCACGATCGTGCAGACCGTGCGCAGCCCCATCCGCCGCTGCTCCGGCGTCGTCTGGTCCACCACGACCACGTCGGAGCCGGCCGTGGCCAGCTGGTCGCGGAACCACAGCACGTCCTCGCGCAGGTCGAGCCCGCGCGGCCGGTCCCGCTCCCACCCCGCGTAGGTCTCGGTCAGCGTGCGGACGGCGGGCGGCTCCAAGTAGTCCGTCAGGTGCTCGCGCATCCGCGGCAGCCCGAACAGCGCCGCGTGGTCCGGCAGCCGCCTGACCAGCCCGAAGTCCTCGGCCATGGCCTCCAGTTCGGCGGGCCGCTCGCCGACCTGGCGGGGCAGGTGCGGCAGGTAGGTGAGGATCTCGGAGACCGCGGACTCCACCGCCGTCAGCGGGTCGAAGGCGGCCCCCGCGGCGAACGCGAAGGTGCCGCGCCCGCCGTCGCGGCGCACCGCCAGCCCGGTGACCACCGGCACGGGCAGGTCGACGCGGTTGTCGTAGACGCGCACGTCGTACCCGCAGAGCGCCGCCCGGTCGGTCATCGCCCGCACCACCGTGCTGTCGCAGGAGTCCAGGTCGATGGCGTTCAGCGGCATCCGTCCGTACCAGGCGAGCAGGAACGAGTCCCGCTCGACGAGTTCGAGCAGCCCGAACAGGATCGCCTCCTCCAGGCAGCTGCCGATCGCGCAGCCGTTGGAGCACTCGAAGACGAAGTTGTCCGCCGGCGTGCCCGCGCTGTAGTAGGCCAGCCGGGCCGGGACCCACACCGGCCGGTCGTCGCGCAGCGAGTGGCCGCGCACCCACGGGATGGGGCGCTCGGGGTCGAACTGCTCGACCATCGGGTCGTCGCGGTAGGTCTCGGGGGCGTACAGCCCGCAGGCGCGCGGGTCGAGCGCCTCCTCGCCGCGGGCCGTCAGCGCGGCGTACGACGCGGTGGGCAGGTCGCCGAGCAGCCGGCGGTGGGTGCCGGCGTAGCGCTCCAGCCCTTCGAGGAAGGCCAGGTCGCGGCTGCTCGCGAAGGAGTTGGCCTGGCCGGACCAGGTGACGTCGGTGAGTCCGGCGTAGCCGCGCATGAAGACGGTGCCGGCGACCGGCGCGGTGGTCGGGGAGGTGACGTCGTTCCAGATGCTCGCGCCCAGCACCCCGCACACCGGGTTGGCCAGCGCGTCGGTGGGCAGGCCGTAGCTCGCCGGGCCGCGCAGCCGGTAGCGGTCGGCGGCGGGCTTCGGACGCGGCTCGACGGCCCACTCCGGCTCGCCGTCCGGGTGCCGGTGCCGCTCGCACAGCGGCTCGGCCAGCAGGGGGACGGTGCCCACCCGGCCGGTCTCCAGGTCGTACTTGGTGACCTGCGGCAGACCGTCGGCGCGCGGCTCGGCCGCGGCCGAGGCCGTCCAGGCGTACAGCGCCCACACGGTGTCGACGGCGTGGTCCGGCAGTACCGGCCAGGTGCCGGCGGCGGTCACCGGCCCGCCGGTCTCCAGGGCCTCGCGCTCGGTGCGGGTGCGCAGCCGCTGCCAGCGGATGGCCAGGCACCCGCCGCACGCGACCGCCGGGTCGCCCGGCTCGTCCGGGTCGTCGGGGCCGTCCGCCGCGGCGCTCCGGCCGCCCCAGGGCCCGACGAGCACCGCGTCCGGGGTCAGGTGCACCGCGGCCCGGGCCCGGTGCGCGGCCGGCCCGGCCGGCTCGGGCCGCAGCAGGTCGTAGGCGCCGACGACCGCCACCGCGGGCGCGGGCAGGCCGCTGAGGGCGGCCTGCCGGGCGAGCCGCTCCTCCAGGTCCCGGCCGGCCCGCTCCAGCGGACCCTGCGGCCGGACGGGCGCGGGTGGTGCCTCGGTCTGCGCGGTCATGTCCGGTTGCTCCAGCGGAAGATGCGGGCCGCGATCAGCCCGAAGAGGACGGTGAAGCCGATCAGGCCGGCGCAGTCCAGCAGGTACGGGCCGAGCCCGTGCCGCCCGGCGAGCACGTTGGTCAGGCCGTGGTCGAGGTAGCGCAGCGGGAACACCCACGACATCGTCTTGATCCACCCGGGCAGCAGGTCGGCCGGGTAGAAGGCGCCGGACAGGAAGGCCATCGGCACCATCACGCAGTTGGCGATGGCGGCCACCGCCTCGGGGGTGTTGGCGAGGCTGCCCACCACCAGGCCCAGCGAGAGGAACGCGGCCACGCCGAGCACCAGCAGCGGCAGCGCCAGCGGCCAGTCGCCGGACAGGTGCAGTCCGAACGCCGGCAGCAGCGCCACCGCCGTGAACAGCACCGCCTGGCACAGCCCGACGCCGACCGCCACCACGAACCGGGAGGCGAGCACGGTCGGCAGCGGCGTCGGGGTGCGCCACACCAGGCGCAGGATGTCGTCGCGCCGCCAGTGCATCAGCGCGAAGGCCGGCCCGAACAGGGCCGCGTTGCCCACGCCCCAGGCGAGCACGCCGGGCGCCACGTAGTTGATGTACGGCAGCCCGCCGTCGACGGACTGGCCGCGGAAGAGCAGGCCGAAGACCACCAGGAAGACCAGCGGGAAGGCGAAGGTGAAGAAGACGGTGGTCCGGTCGCGCACGGAGGCCAGGTACGCGGCCCTGGTCAGCGCGGTGTATGCGGTGCTCATCGGGCCTGCTCCGTTCCGTGTGCGTCGCTCTTCCCGCCGGCCGCGGTCAGCCGCAGGTAGGCGTCCTCCAGGGTCGCGGTGCGGGTCTGGATGGCGTCGATGTCGACGAAGGCGCCGACCGCCACCAGCACCCGGTTGGCGACGTGGGTCTCGATGACCACCTCGCCGCCCTCCACGAGCACCCGGTCCACGCCGTCGATCTCCCGGGCCCGCTCGGGCGTGATCCGGTCGGCCGGCACCATCAGCCGGGCGGGGGCGGCCAGCGAGCGGATCAGCGCGCTCGGGGTGTCGAGCGCCGCCACCCGGCCGCCGGCGATGATCGCCACCCGGTCGCACAGCGCCTCGGCCTCGTCGAGATAGTGCGTGGTGTAGACGATGGTCCGTCCCTGGCCGCGCAGTTCGCGCAGCACGCTCCACAGCGACCTGCGGGCCTCCGGGTCGAGCGCGGCGGTGGGCTCGTCCAGGAAGATCAGGTCCGGCTCGTGGACCAGGGCGGTGGCCAGCGCCAGGCGCTGGCGCTGGCCGCCGGACAGGTCGTCCACACGGGCCTTCGCCTTCTCCTCCAGGCCGACGGTCTCCAGCGCGCGGCCGGCCGCGGAGGGCTTCAGGCCCTGGAGCACGGCGACGGTCTCCAGGTGCTCACGGGCCGTCAGCCGGGTGAAGAACGCCGAGGTCTGGGTCTGTACGCCGATCCGGCGCAGCAGCGCGGTGTTGCGCGGCCAGGGCGACTCGCCGAAGACGCGCACGGTGCCGCCGTCGGCCTGCCGCATGCCCTCGACGATCTCGACGAGGGTGGTCTTGCCGGCCCCGTTCGGGCCGAGGATCCCGAAGAACTCGCCCTCGGCGACGGTGAACGACACCCCGTCCAGGGCCCGCACCTCGCCGTAGGTCTTGGTCACGCCGTCCAGCACGACGGCGTCCGGCCGGGCCGGGTCGTGGGGTTGGTCCATGGTGGGTTCGTCTTTCGTGAGCCGCTGGGACGCCTGGGCGGCCGCGGCGGGTGGGGCGGTGCGGGAGGTGGAGGCGGTGGGCGCGGGTGCGCCGGACGACTCGGGGGCGGGAGCAGGGGCCTTGGCCGCGCGCCGGGCGGCGATCCGCAGGCCCAGCAGCCGCATCGGCACGGTCACCGCGAGGACGGCGAGCGGCAGGTACGGGGTCCAGGCGTCGTAGCGGGCCGGGAAGGCGGCGCGGCAGAGCAGGCACACGCAGGCCAGCAGGGCTGCGGCCAGCAGACCGCACAGGGCCGCGTACCCGCCGTACGTCCAGCGCAGCCGCCGGCGGTAGGCGGCCATCCCGGCCCGCGACCCGGGGTCGCGCCGGACGGCCGCGGTGAGCGCCAGCCGCAGGTAGGCCCGGCTCTCGGAGGCCAGCCGCAGGGTGCGCAGGCCGTAGCCGAGCGCCTTGTAGCCGTCCAGCGGCGGCAGCGGGACGAGGTTGGCGAGGCCGGTGGCGGTGCCGAGCAGCAGCAGGCCGCCGAAGAACGGCACGGCCTGCGCGGAGTCCGGCAGCAGCGCCCACACGACCCAGAAGGGCAGCAGGAAGACCAGGTTGGCGACCGCCCCGGCCGCCGCGATGCCCACCTGCGGGCCGCGCCTGCCGAGGAACTGCACGTCCTCCACCTGGCAGTACAGGTACGTCATGAAGCCGGCCCGGCGCTGGAGGCCGATCTCGGTGACCTTCAACCCGTACGCGCGGGCCACCAGCCCGTGCGCGAGCTCGTGCAGCGCCAGGCTCAGCCACAGCACACAGCCGACGGCGACCAGCGCCACCGGCTGCCGGAACAGCCGGGAGGTGGCGTCGGCCAGGTCGCCCAACCACACGCCCTCGGCCACCAGCAGGGCCGCGCACAGCGCGAGCAGGGCGCCGACCACGGCCGGCCGCCGGGCGAACGCGGTCGCCGCGTGCAGCCGGTCCATGGTCGCCCCGGCGTCGGCGACCATCTTGGTCCGCCCGCTCAGCAGGGTGCCGGCGGGAGCGGCCGGCGGCTGCGCGGCGGGCGCGGACACCGGCGCCGGCCGGGCGCCGCCGGGGGCGACGAGCAGGCCGCGCGTCCCCAGCAGGCGCAGCACCTGCGTCCACTGCTTCTCGCCGAGCCGGGTGCCGAACTCCTCCGCGTACCTCTCCCCCACCTCGTCCAGGCTGCGGGTGCCGTCCATCCGGACGATGAGGAAGTGCTCCTTGGGCCCGACCTCCAGCCGGGCGCCGCTGTCCGGGTCCTTGATCAGGTGCACGGTGGCCGGGCCGCGGCTCAGCGCCGGGCCGACCACGACCTCCGGGCGGACCTGCGGGCGCAGCGCGAGCAGGCCGCCGGCGGTGGTCACGGCGCCGCCGGGGGTTCGGGGGTGCGCAGCGCGCGTCCCAGGACGTAGGAGAGGTATGCCTCGTCGCGGACACTGACCGACAGCCGGTTGTTGGTCATGTGCAGGTACGGCGAGGCGAGCATGGGCAGGGCCTGGGCCGGCTCGGTGACGTGCAGGTCGCGGCTGCCGTCCCAGGAGCGGAAGACCAGGTCACCGCGCCGGGCCGACTCCGTGACGCGCTCGCGCAGTTCGAGGCCGTGCTCGGCCCAGCCGCGCAGGAAGCCGGGCAGCCGCTCCGGTGCGTCGGCCACCGCCCGGCGGATGTCGCGGTAACGGCGCGGCAGGGCGGCGTCCATGGTGCCGTAGGCCCGCTCGTAGCCGTCGCGGGCGGTGTAGTTGGTGCCCTGGAAGGCGGAGTTCCAGAACTCGTGGTAGCGGTCGAGGAATTCGCCCAGCACGTCCTCGTCGGGCAGCAGGCAGCCGGACATGGTCATCATCAACTGGGCGGCCACGCCCAGCAGGACGGTCCGCACGTGCAGGTTCATCGTGGCGGCCGCCTCGACCACCAGGGCGCTGGACTGCTGGAAGTGCCACTCGGCCAGCTCCACCCCGGCCGGGCCGCCGTACTTGCCGTACTCCGGCTCGTAGGGCTCCGGGCTGAAGGAGTTGTTGGGCCGCAGCTTCATCCGGCCCTCGCCGTCCACGTAGGCGTCCCGCTCGCCGCCGGGGTACTCCAGCTCGAACAGGGTGTTGTAGAGGTCGGCGAGGAAGCCGTCCTTGACCTCGTAGAGCGCCGGGCGGCGGCGCAGGAAGTCCTCGACGGCGGCGGTGGCGCGGGCCTCGACCTCGGCGGCGGCCTGCGGGGAGGACGGGCGCAGCCGCAGCCGGATGTGCGGGCCCTCCAGCCAGTAGTTGATGAAGAACCAGCGGCTGAGCAGCCCGTCGGCGGTGAGTTCGGCGACCAGCGGGCGGGCGCACTGGAGCAGGAACGGGCGGGTGCTGGCGGCGTAGAAGACGTGGTACGCCTGCCAGTCCCCGCGGGTGTCGGGGGTGCCGCCGGCCGCGGCGTCGGCCGGGAGGTGCGGGGTGGTGGTCATGCTCGGGTGTCCTGCCTTCCGTGCGCTTCGGGCGCGGCCGCTGCGGCCGTGCGGGGGACGATCTCCACGGCCAGTTCGGCGACGTGGCGGCCGCGCGCGGAGCGGACGTGCAGGTCGTCCTCGGCGGGCAGCATCTCCTCGAAGACGGTGCGCGCCCGCCCGCCGCCGGTGAGCCCTTCCAGGGCGATCAGCGACAGGGGGCTGTCGAAGTCGACGTACGCGGGCTTGGTGCCGCCGAGGAAGGCCGCGCCCGCGCCTGCGCCCTCCGGCGGCTCCTCCCGGACGGTGGCGAACACCCGTGTCGGCAGGCCGTGTTCGCGTCGCCACCGCTGCCAGGCCAGGTAGTGCGCGGCCTCGTCGGTGCCGGGCTCGCGGACCGGCAGCGCGCCGGGCGCGGCGGTCCAGCTCCGGCGGTGCAGCACGAGGCCGCGGTAGCGGAGCCGGGGCCGGACGGTGACCCCGTCGCTGCTCGGGCCCTCGGGGACGCCCCGCCACAGGTCGGGGCGGGCCCGCGAGGTCGGCGAGAACAGCAGGAGGGTGCGCGGCACTTCGGGCAGCACCATGGGCACGAGGTAGCCGAGGTAGAGCGGGACGACCTCCGTGCCCAGGCGGCGCGAGCGCAGCACCAGCCGGTCGGTGGCCTCGTCGTGCTCGGCGTACAGGTCGTCCAGGTCGATCCGGGCCTCGGCGGGCGCGGTGCTCGCCTCACCGGGGCAGACGATCTCGTGGTCGGTCAGCCGGCCGTGCAGGTTGAGATTGGTCGTGGCGGCGCCCGCGGTGACCTCGGCGAACACCGCGCCGGGCGGCTGCCAGTCGCGCAGCGTGCCGCGCAGGCCGGCGGCGAGGTCGCCGGGGCCCGTGGCCGGCTGGGTGGTCCCGGTGTCGGTGCCCGGGCCGAAGCAGTGGGTGAAGCGGGTGAAGGGGAAGCACAGGCCGCCGTAGGAGTTGTTGAGCACGATCAGCGGGTCGCGCTCCCGGTCGGCGAGCTGCACGAAGTGGCTGTGCGGGGCGAAGGAGCCGCCCAGCGGGGCGAGTTCGGCGGCGACGGCCTCGACCGCGGCCTCGTCCAGGCGCAGTTCCTCGCCGCCTGCCGGGTGCGCCCCGCCACAGCTCGCGCATCCGCCGGACGACCTCGGCGCGGGCCCGGTCCAGCGCGGTGACCTCCGGCATGCCCAGCCAGTTCTCCTCCGGCGCCGGCGAACCGTCGTCCGCGGACGGCGACTTGAGGGCGGTGAACTGGAGGTACTGGGTGAAGATGTCCTCGTGGAAGTCGTGCACCAGGGTGAGCACGTCGTCGCAGCGCCCGCCGCGGCCGTAACGGGCCAGGAAGAAGCCCTTGAGCACGAGCCGTTGCGGCAGGGCCACGTCGAAGGCCGGCAGCACGCGGGTCAGGGCGTGCAGCGGCTCTGCGGCCAGTTCCGCCCACCGGTCCAGGTCGGCGTCGACCGGCTCGGCGCGCACGTCCTCGTAGATCAGCGTCTGCGGCAGGGTTCTGGGGTCCTCGGCCAACTCCTCCGTCACCGCGAGCAGTTCGCGGCGCAGCGTGCGCAACAGGGCGCGCCGGCCGGCCACGTCGGCGGCGGCGTAGTCCTCGACGCACCGGGCGGCGCCCTCCAGGCGGGCGGCGACGGCGTCGGCCCAGGGGCGTTCGAGCGCGCGCAGCGAGTCCTGGAAGGCGCGCAGCGGGTCGGGCGCGTGCACGTCGGTGTCCAGGCCGGTGGTCTGGAGGGTGCCCAACTCCAGCAGGGCCGCCGGGTAGCGGGCGGCCTCCTCGGCGCTCGCGCCGGTCTCGGCGGCCAGCCACGCGGCGAGTTCGGCGTAGCGCGGCCGGGCGCCGTCGGCGAACAGGCCCAGCATCCGCTCCAGCGCACCGCTGCGGCGCAGGAAGAACAGCCGGTCGTGGGCGGCGTCGAAGCTCACCGCGGCGCTGTCGTCGCCCGCGGTGACCGACCGCCGCACGTAGCGCAGCCGGTCCTCGTCCAGCTCCCAGCCGGCCGACAGCACCACCGGCAGGTCGCCGCGGCGCACCGGGTCGGCGGCGATCAGCTCGGCGATCCGGGCCAGTGCCACCACGTTCAGCCGGGGGTGACTCTCCCAGCCCTCGCCGAGCAGGGTGCCGGCCTCCTCACCGCCGTCGCGGAACCGGCCGAGGCCGACCGCGGTGAAGGTGCTGAACGGGCTGGTCTTGCAGGCCGTGCGGTAGAGGTACGACAGCAGCGAACGCTCCTTCTTGCGCGTCCGCTTGTCCGGCACGGCGGCGCGCCCGGCGGCCCCGTCGGCGATGAAGGCGTCCAACTGGCCGTCCAGCGTGGGCGAGGCGAGGGCCAGGCCGAGCCGCAGCCGGTCCTCGCCGGCGATCCGCCGCAACTCGCCACGGGCGGCGGCCAGTCCGCGGTCCACCAGCGGGCCGCCCTCGGCGGACAGGGCGGCCAGTTCCTGCCGGGCGGCCAGCCAGCGTTCCAGGAGTTCACCGGTCAGCCCGCCGGTGCGGGCCGCCAACGCCGTGACGGCGCCCGGGTCCTGCGGCAGCCGGCCGTTGAACACCGCTCGGCGCAGCGCCAGCACCCGGCGCCGCTCGCCCTCGTCCTCGGTCGCCTTGACCAGCACGGTCAGCGGGTCGTTGAGGTCGTCGGCCAGCCGGGCGGCCTCGTCCCTGGCGGCCAGCACCCGGTCGGCCCAGGCGCGGGCGGCCGGGTCGCGCAGGGCGTGGACGGTCTCGGCCGGCAGGCCCGGCCACACGCAGCATGAAGCGGCGGTGCAGCTGCCAACTCGGTTCCGCGGGGCTCGATCCCGCTCTCCTCTTCCGCTCGTGCGGGCCCGGCGCTCGCGCCGGTGGGGTCGGTGGTCACGGCGTCACACGATCTCGTAGCGGAAGCCGGCCGGGCGGGGCCGCTCGTGGCCCACCATCATGATCAGCAGCGGCGCCTCGCCGCGTCTCCTCCAGCCCCAGCTCCTCGGTGAACGAGATCGCGTCGAAGCCCAGCGCCACCCCGCAGGCCAGCCCGGCTGCGGAGGCGGCGGTGTAGAAGACCTGCGAGATGCCGCCCACCACGGCGTTCACCAGCCGGTAGCCGCGGTCGCCGACCGCGTCCAGACACGGCGTGGGTGCGGGCCGCGGGCACCACCACGGCGCCGGCCTGCTCCAGGTTGTAGTTGGCCAGGAAGTAGTTCCGCTGGAGGAACCCGCCGGGCGAGCCCTCCCGCATCCGCACCAGCGAGCGGTCCGCCCGGTCGTAGACGTAGACACCCTGCGGCACGCCCTCCACGTGGTTGACGAAGACGTACAGGCGGGTCAGCGGGCCCGCCCCGGGCGACTCGGCGTCGCTGTCGAGGGTGCCGGCCGCGTCGGTCGCCGCCAGCACGGTGGCCAGCTCGCCCGCGGACAGCGGGCGGGTGGCCTGGAAGCGGCCGAAGCTGCTGCGCCGGTCCCGCAGCGCCTTCCGGACACCGGTCGCCAGCTCCTCGGGCGCGGGCAGGGGCACCCGCTCGCCCGCGGCCGTCACCGGCTCGGCCAGCGCCCGGTCCAGCGTCCCGGCGCCGGGCCGGTCGGCGGCGCCCTCCAGGGTGGCGGCGTGCATCCTGGTGATCGTCTCGAAGGTGGTGACGCCGTGCGAGCGCTCCTGGTCCGCGAAGCGCACCGCGGGGGCGGGAGCGGCGCCGGCTCCGTGGTCCGGGGAGGCGGCCGGCGCGTCCGCCGGGGTGGCGCCCTCCCACGCGAGCGGGACGACCGCGAAGACGCCCTCGTCCTCGGGCGACAGGCCGAGCAGCCGGCCCAGCCGCGCCTCGTCGAACCAGAAGGCGGGGCCGATGTGCAGGCCGTGCGCCCGCGCCCACAGCCGCCAAGTCGCCAGCAGGGCGCCGGTGTCCATCGTCACCACGTGGTAGCAGAAGCTGTTGTACTTGAAGGCGTTCTGCCAGAAGCGCACGCCCAGCACGAGGAACTGGTCGTACCCGGCGGCCGGTTCGCCGACGGCCGCGCGCACCTCGCCGGTCACGTCGCCGGCCAGCAGGCGGCGCAGCTCGTGGTGCCGGGTGTCGTAGTAGTGCACGCCCGGGGTGAGCGGGCCGGACGGGCCGTTGATCCAGTGCACGCCGACCGGGTACAGGCCGCCGCCGGAGGCGCTGCCGCGCGACCAGTTGGCCTGTGTGTACATCGGCAGCGTGCCCAGGTCGGAGTTGGCCTGCACGGCCAGTCGGCGGCCGACCAGCCCGTAGGAGTCCTGGAGCATCCCCGCCAGCAGCGGCAGCGTGAAACGGCCGGTGCCGCGCGGGCCGTGCAGCCCGTGCTCCACCGTGGCGTCGGCCGGCGGGGCCGCGTCGCGGGGCAGCGGGAAGGTCTCGGCCCCGGGGAAGTGCTTCCCCTTGCGCGGCCGGTCCACCCAGTCGGGCACCCAGTCGACGGGCTCCATGGGATACCTGCCCCGCCGGACAATGGCGGTCGCGTACTCATGGGCGAATCCCACGGTCTGTCCTTTCTTCGGGGCGCGCTGCACAGAGGTCTCAGGTGCCGGGAGGGAACTCGGGGGTCACGGGTCTCAGGAGCTCATCGGGGCCGGGGGCCGGGAGGTCGGGGGCGTCACGGGAACGGGTGCGGTGCGGGGTTGAGGTCGCCGGGGCCCAAGTCCGCGGCCACCAGGCCCGCTTCGCGCAGCGCGGTGCGCATCCGCGGCATGGTCAGCGCCCGTTGCCGGGACCAGCCGAAGTCGATGGGCAGCAGGCCCGGCACGATCACGGCGGCCGTGTGGAA
Source organism: uncultured Actinomycetota bacterium (assembly GCA_963756705.1). Classification (GTDB taxonomy): domain Bacteria; phylum Actinomycetota; class Actinomycetes; order Streptomycetales; family Streptomycetaceae; genus Actinacidiphila. The sequence continues at coordinate 268,540 of CAVWOS010000018.1, forward strand.
GCCGAGGTCGCGCTGCTCGGGCATGGTCTGGTCGACGACGATCACGTCGAACCCGGCAGCGGTGACCGCCTCGACGCACCGCTCGGTGTCCTCGCGGAGGTCGAGCGTGGGCTCCAGGCACTCGGCGGCGATCCGCGCCGGGGTGGTGGCGGGCCCGCGGTCCCCGCGCAGCAGGAAGTCCGCGTGGCCGGCCATCTCCGGCAGCCCGTAGACCAGCGGGTGGTCGTGCAGCACCCGCATCTGGCTGAAGTCGGCGGCCATCGCCCGCAGCCGGGCCTGCTCGCGCACCGTGCGCGAGCGCAGGTTCACCGCGTCGGTGGCGATCTCGCACAGGCCCGCGGCGAGCGCGGCCTCCGGGTCCAGGCCGGCGCCCGCGCCGAAGCAGAGGCGGCCCGTCCCGCCGTCCACGCGCTCGGCGACGGCGGTGACCACGGGGACGGGGAAGGTGATCCGGGTGTCGAAGAACCGCGCGCGGTAGCCGTACATCGCCAGCCGGTCGATCATCGTCCGGGTGGCCGGGTTCCGGCTGGCGGTCGCGTCGATCTCGGTGAGCGGAGCGCGGCCGTACCAGGCCAGCAGGAAGGCGTCGCGCTCGATCACCTCCATCAGCCCGAAGTACACCGCCTCGGCCGGACTGCCGCCGGACGCACAGCCGTTGGAGCTCTCCTGCACGAACCGGTTCGCCAGGCCGCCGGGGGCGTGGTAGTACGCGATGATCTCCGGTACGAGCACGGGCCGTTGGTCGCGCAGCGACCAGCCCCACACCCAGGGGATCGGGCGGGCCGGGTCGAACGGGCGCACCTCGGGCACGGCCCGGTGGAAGTCGTCGGAGTACAGGCCGCTCACCCGCGGGTCGAGCACGTCCTGTCCGGCCAGGTCGTCGTAGGCGGCCACGACCGTGGTCCGCTTGCCGCGGGCCCGCATCCCGGCGAACCGCTCCAGCCCTTCGAGCAGCCCCACCCGCACGCTGGAGCGGTAGCGCGGGGTGTGCCCGCCCCAGAAGCACTCCCGCAGGTAGTCCCCGGAGCGCAGCAGGAACGAGCCGACGGTCGAGGACGTCGACGCGGAGACCAGGTCCGGCACGACGGAGGGGCCGAGCATGCCGGCCACCGGGTTGACGAACGCCTCCAGCGGCAGGTCGTAGTCGTCGGCCGGGCGGGTGCGGAAGTCGTCCCGCGCGCGCTTCGGCGAACTCCCGGTCGCGCTCAGGGCGGTGTCCGCCGCGGCCGACGCGGTGTCCGCCACGGGCTCGCCGCAGCGCGGGCACTCGGCGTCCGGCACGACCGCGAACCGTGTGACGCGCAGCGTCTCCAGGTCGACGAGGTAGGCGTACGGGAAGCGGCGCGCGGCGGGCGGTTCGGCCGCCCGGTGGGCCGCGACGGCCGCGGCGAGGCCGTCCGTGGCGAACGGCACCGCCCACGGCGAGGCGCCGGCCGCGCCGGTCTCCGACCCCGACTCCAGCGCGTCCCGCAGGCCCCGGGTCCGCACCGCCTGCCAGCGCCGGGCCAGGCAGCGCGAGCAGCCCGCCTCGCCGTCGGGCGCGAACGGTCCGACGAGCGCGTGGTGCCCGTACAGCAGCACGGGCAACTCCCCACCGAACAGCTCGCCTGCCGCGAAAGCCGATTCGCCGCCGACGCCGACCACGTCCGCACGAGCACCCGGACTTCCCGCCTCGGTGGCCGAGGACTCGCCCGCAGCGAACGTCCGCGCACCGCCGGCACCGGGCAAGTCCGCACGGGCGCCCGGAACGTCGGCCCCGACCGTCCCGAACTCGCTCCCGACGGCAGCCGGTTCGCCGCCGGCACCGTCCACGCCCGCACGGGCACCCGGGGCACTGGCCCCGGTGGCCGAGGACTCGCCCGCCTCGGCGGCCAGTTCGTCGCGGGTGCCGAGGGCGGCGACGGTGGCGGGCGGCAGGGCGTGGGCGGCGAGGCTCGTCGTCAGGCGGGCGGCCAGGTCGGCGAGGTGGGGTGGCGGGGCCGGGGCGGACGGCCGGGGCCGCAGATCAGTGGGCATCGGGCGTGCCACCCGTGGTCAGCAGGACGCGGGCGGCGTGGACGCGGCCGGCCGCGAGGTCGGCGGCCGGGGCCGGGGCGGCCAGCACGTCCTGCCCGGCGGCGCGCAGCCGGGCGCCCAGGGCGGGCCAGTCGGTGCCACGGGCGAGGTCCACGTCGGCGGACGGCGCGGAGGCCGAGAGCGTGGCCGGGTCGAGGTCCCGCATCAGCGGGTCGCCGGTGTCCAGCGGCGCGGCGCCGGTCTCGGCGCCGTACTGGACCGCGCCGAGCAGGTCGCGGACCGCCTCCAGGGCCGCCTCGTTCCACCGCAGCGCCGTCCCGAGCGCCCACCGCCCGCCCGCGCGGGCCAGCACCGTGGGAACCGCGCACTCCTCGGACGTGCCGAGGTCGAGGACCTCCAGCGCGACGCCGAGGTTGGCCGCCGACCGGACGAGGAAGGTGAGTTCGGCGTCGCCGGCCGCCTCCAGCGCGGCCGGGTCCACCGCGCGGACCGGCACCGCGCCGCGCAGCGCCCGGCGCAGGGTGTCGTGGCCCAGCACGGTCAGCAGGCCGCGGGCGGCGGCCTCGCGCGGGGTGGCGCCCGCGCCGGTGCCCGCGGAGGTGGGCTCGGCGAGCCGGTCGCGGTTGTGCGCGCCGAAGGGCCGCAGGGCGGCGGCCGGGACGAGCACCGTGGCGCCGCTCAGCAGCGAGGTGGCCGCGCACCAGACGGGTGCCGCGTCGGCGCCGAGGCCGAGCCCGCCGGCGACGGTGAGCGCGGCCGGATCGACGGCCGCCCACTTCTCGCGGGCGGCGTCCAGCGCCGGGCCGGTGAGCGGTTCGGCGGGCGGCACCACGTGCTCGGCGTACACCTCGGCGGCCCGGAAGAGCGCGCGCAGCCGGGCGCCGGCCACGTGGTGGACGTCGAAAGCGGTGACCTCGCGCCGGCCGCCGTGGCCGGTGCTGAGGGAGACCGTGCTGACCTTGAGCGGGGTCTGCGCCCACGTCTCGTCGGCGAAGGACCGGAAGACGCCGGCGGTCGGCTGCACCAGGGCGGACCGGTCGGTGATCTCCGCGAGGGCGGCCTGCGCCGGGTCCTCCGCGGCCTCACCTTCCTCCACGTGCTCGAAGAGCCCGAGGTCGGCCGCGGCCTGCGGGGCGGCCGCGGCGCAGGAGGGGCAGCGCGGGTGCGGCAGCAGCGGCTCGACCACGGTGTCCAGGGAGTCGAGGTGCTGGATCACCACCTGGCCGGCGGTCTCGGCGGGCAGCGCGCCGGTGGTGAGCCGGAAGACCTCGTAGCCGAGCAGGTTGCCGACCATGGCGGCGAGCGGACCGCGCACCGGGCCGGCGTCCGGGCCGGTGCGGTCCAGTGCCCCGCCGGAGGCGAGCCCGCTCCACAGGTCGGCGGCGTGCGCCGGGTCGCCGTTGGCCCCCAGGCGCAGCGCGGCGCAGGTCCAGCAGCCGGCCGCGTCGGCGGTGAGCAGCGGCCCGACCACCATCGCGCCGCCGTACGTCCAGGCGGGCACCACCCGGCGGCCGGCCGGCACGGCCGCGGCGAGCGCGGCGGTCTGCCGGGCGGCCACGCTGCCGGTGACCAGCACCAGGTCGTAGCCGTCGAGGTCGGCCCAGCCGAACTCGCCCGGCGCGGGGCCCTGTTCGAGGAACGTCAGGTCGACCGGGCAGCCCTCGGCGCGCAGCGCGGCGGCCTCCTCGGTGACCTCGGCGAACCGGTTGGCCGGGGTGTCGATGCCGGTGGGCACGGCCACGGTCCGGCAGCCGTTCCGGACGAGGGAGAGCGCCGCCCACCGGGCGAGCTGGTCGTCGCCGAGCACGGCCACCCGGGTGTCGCGGTACCGCAGGAAGCGGCCGGCGGCGTCGTCCGTGTAGTGGTCGACGTAGGCGATCTGCGCCGCGAACCGGGTGGCGACGGCCTCGTCGGGCACGGGCGCGTCGGGCGCGGCCGGCACCGCGTCCCGCGCGAACCCACGCGCGTAGAGCGTGCCGACCAGTTGGGCGACCATCACCTTCTGCTTGTCGCCCATGCCCTGGCACAGCTGGGCGACGGTGTGGTCGCCGCTGAGGTGCGGCACGATCAGGGAAGCGAAGCGGTAGGCGGAGGGCATGGTGACGCTGAAGCCGCCGCGCGCGTTGTGGAAGTGGACCCCTGTCGGGGTCTGGGTGAAGAGCACGTCCCTGCGGATCCGCGGCCGGGTCCCGGCGATCTGCTCGTACTGCTCAACCGGTGACACCATGTCAGTCACGCCTCCGTCGGGTGCAGTTCCGCGGCGCCGGGCCGGGGGATGAAGGGGGAAGTACGTCCGGCCCGGGCGGATCGCCCGACGCCGTCGGCGGCTGCGGCGCGGGCGAACGCCCGCAGCAGTTCGTGCATGCGGTACTGGCCGTGCGGGCCCTCTTCGAGCAGGCCGGCGCCGACCAGGCGGTCGAGCACGTTGTCTCCGCTGACCAGGACCTCGTCGGCGGACTCCGGCTGGGGCTCGCCGCGCAGGATGGTCATGTGCAGGCGCTGGAGCGCCGGTCCGGGGTCCACGCCGAGCTGCTGCGCGAGGTGTTCGCGGGCCCGGCGGTACTCCTCCAGCGCCTCCGCCCGCCGCCCGGCCAGGTGCAGGGCCTCCATGAGCTGTTCGGTGAACCGCTCGTGCAGGGGGTGCGCCCGGGCCGCGGGCCGGATCTCGGCGAGCGCCTCGCGGTGCCGGCCGGCGGCCAGCTCCAGGTCGAAGACCCGCTCGATGGCGCGCAGCCAGTCCTCGTGGAGGCGCGGCACCTCGTCCCGGTGCAGCAGGTCCGAGGGAACGTTGGGGAGCAGGGGCGGCTGCCAGAGCGCGAGGGCCGCGCGCAGCCGGTCCAGCTCTTTTTCCGGATCGTCCGCGGAATACGCCCGGTCGAGGAGTTCACGGAACTCGACCAGATCGAGCGTCTCGGCGTCGGCGGTCAGCCGGTAACCGCCGGGAACCGCCTCTATGGCGTTGCCGGAGACCCCGTATTTGCCGAACAGACGGCGCAGCCTGAGGACGCAGCTGTGCAATGCGGACTTGGCCTGGGCGGGTGGCTCCTCACCCCAGATGACTCGCTGCAGGAAATCCGCGGAAACCACGGAATTCGCATGCAGCAGCAATGCCGCGAGCAGCGCGGCCGGACGCGACGGCTGAAGAACTACGGATTCCCGCGCATCGGTCACCGCCAACATGCCAAGGACAGTGAACCGGGTCCGCCTGGCGGGAACAACGGCGGTATCGTCCAAGGTCATACGAGCCGCACCGCTCTCCGCCCAGACCGCTGCGCGCCCCGTGAGCGCAGCGCTTCACAACCCACACTTCACCGTCCCAAAACCCCGCGCCAAAACCGAAGACTCGGCTGGTGTGTGCCGAGCGGAGACGAATGAGCCTGTTACGGCCCTGTCTATCGGCGACCGCGGACGACGATACGGCAGGGCCATTACCGTGTCTAGGGCCCAGCGCAAGTCCAGGTATAAAACGGGCAGTACGGACGAATTCGCTTCAGTATCAAGGGCAAGTAAACGGACATTCTTCGCAGTATTACATCGGCTTGAATGGAGGTTTTCGGCCGGCCGGACGCCGGCGATCAATTCAGGTGCGCCGGGATCGTTTTCGGCGCGATTTCAACAAACCCCCGGCCGGCGAGTGTCCGGACATAAGGGTCATGAATGCTCCGCAGGCACATCCCTGTCACCCGCGCGGGCGTCGACGACACGCGGAAAGCCCGAAGCGGACCCCGGGCGGCGGCGCGGCCGGACGCGCTTGACAGCCGGATGACGCCTGATCCAGGGTCCAGCGGACAGAAGAAGCATTCCCTCATCCGGAATGAGAGCTCCATGGGTCCCGCCACCGCCCGCTTCGACGTGAACCTCTCCCTGCTGTTCACCGAACTCCCGCTGCTGGAAAGGCCCGCGGCCGCCGCCGCGGCCGGATTCGACGCGGTCGAACTGTGGTGGCCGTGGCCGGACGACCCCACTCCCGCCCGCGGCCGCCTCGCCGCACTGCGCGCCGCGCTGGAGGACGCCGGCACCCGGCTGGTCGGACTCAACTTCTACGCCGGGCAGTTGCCCGGCCCCGACCGCGGCGCCCTCTCCCTCCCCGGCGCCCCCGCCGACCGCTTCCGGGCGAACGTCGAGGTGGCGGTGGAGTTCGGGGCCTCCGTGGGCTGCCGCGCCTTCAACTCCCCCTACGGCAACCGCACCGACGGCCTGGACCCCGCCCAGCAGGACGAACTCGCCCTCACCAACCTCGCGTTCGCCGCGCGGACCGCGGCCGAGGCGGGCGGCACCGTACTGATCGAAGCCCTGAACGCCGTGGAGTCACCGCGCTGTCCGCTGGTCCGCGCGGACACCGCGGTGGACGTGGTCCGCCGGGTCAACGAGGCCACCGGCCTGGACAACGCGCGCTTCCTGATGGACCTCTACCACCTGGCCATGAACGGCGAGGACATCCCCGCGGCCATCGCCCGCCACACCGCGCTGACCGGCCACGTCCAGATCGCCGACCGCCCCGGCCGCGGCGCCCCCGGCACCGGATCGCTGCCGCTGGGCGACCTGCTCGACGCGCTGCGCGCCGCGGGCTACGACGGCTGGACCGGCCTGGAGTACCTGCCGGGCCCGAACGGCAGCGCGGCGAGCTTCGACTGGCTCCGCGGCTGACTCCCCCGCGCGGAAAGACGGAAAGGGCGGCGACGCCGACCCCCGACACCGTTGACGCGAACGGGGCGCGCGGTGGCGGGAGTTCGTACCGTCGTGGGTGACAGTGCGTCCGGGACCGGTCACAGGGACGGGAACTTCCTGCACTATGGGGGCACGGCCGTGCGGCGAGGGATGCCGCGGGCCGGACGGGAGCGGCGAGCGATGACCAACAGCGTGCAGGTGCACTGCCCGGCGTGCGGGCGCGAACGCAGGTACACCGCGCCGCGGTTCCCGTGCGCGTGCGGCACCCCGCTGGCGCCGACCGTCCTGCCCGGGGCACGGCCCCAACTCGTGCGCCACCCCTCGTGGGAGGAGTCCTGGGTGCGGCTGCGCTGCCCGGACTGCGGGCGCGCCGACCACTGGCCGCAGCCGGAGTTCGACTGCCCCTGCGGGGTGCTGGTGCGGCTGCCGGTCGCCGGCGAGGCGGCGGACGGTTCCGCCCCGGGGCAGCCCGGATCCGTCCCGCGCCGCGGGGCACCCGAGCCGTCGGGCGCGGTGCCTCCGCCGCCCACCGCCCGGCCGCCCTTCCGCCCGGTCGCCATCCGCACCGCGCGGGACGCGCTGACCGCGGCGGCGCAGTACCTGAAGTGGCTCGGCTTCCAGGACGTGCGGATGGCCGGCGACCGTACGGCCAGCGGCATCGACCTGCGCGGCACGGGCCTGGTCGCCCAGGTCGACCCCACCACGCTGCCGACGCCGCTGCGGGACGTGGAGTGCCTGTGGCTCACCCGCACGCACGAGGACACCACCGGGGTGTTCTTCTCGCTGGCCGGCTACGCCCACGACGCCCGGCTGCGGGCCGACCTGCTCGCCGTCCCCCTCTTCGTCATGGATTTCACCGGCACGCCCCAGCCGGTCAACGACGCCGCCGACCGGCTGCTGCGGCTCGGCCCCGAGCGGTGAAGCCCTCAGTTGTGAGGGCCTGAGGTGTGCGGCCCTGAGGTGTGAGGCCCCGCGCGGCGCGGCCCGGCTCGCCTGCGCCATAACCCCCGTCAGTCCCCCGCGACGAACCTCTCCCGCAGCTCGACCTTGCGCACCTTCCCGCTGACCGTCATCGGGAAGGCGTCCAGCACCCGCAGGTGGCGCGGGACCTTGAAGTGCGCCAGCCGCCCGGCGCAGAAGTCGGCGATCCCCTCCAGCGTCGGCGGGTCTGCGGGGTCGCGCGGGATGACGCAGGCGAGCACCTCCTCGCCGTAGTGCGCGTCGGGCACCCCGACCACCTGCACGTCGGAGATCTTCGGGTGGGTGTAGAGGAACTCCTCTATCTCGCGCGGATAGATGTTCTCCCCGCCCCGGATGATCATGTCCTTGATCCGCCCGACGACGGCGAGGTAGCCGTCCTCGCGCATCACCGCCAGGTCCCCGGTGTGCATCCAGCGCGCCGCGTCCACGGCCTCGGCGGTGCGCTCGGGTTCGTCCCAGTAGCCGAGCATCACCGAGTAGCCCCGAGTGCACAGTTCACCCGGGGTGCCGCGGGGCACGGTGAGGCCCAGGGAAGGGTCCACGACCTTCACCTCCAGGTGCGGGAGCACCCGTCCGACGGTCTCGGTGCGGTGCTCCAGGTCGTCGTCCCGGCGGGTCTGCGTGGACACCGGCGAGGTCTCGGTCATGCCGTAGCAGATGGACACCTCGGCCATGTGCATCTCGGCCATGACCCGCTTCATCACCTCCACCGGGCAGGGCGAGCCGGCCATGATGCCGGTGCGCAGCGAGGTGAGGTCGTAGGAGGCGAAGTCCGGCAGGCCCAGTTCGGCGATGAACATCGTCGGCACCCCGTACAGCGAGGTGCAGCGCTCCCGCTGGACCGCCGTCAGCGTGGCGGCGGGGTCGAAGGACGGTGCGGGTATGACGATGCAGGCGCCGTGCGAGGTGGCCCCGAGGTTCCCCATCACCATGCCGAAGCAGTGGTAGAAGGGCACCGGCAGGCAGACCCGGTCCTGTTCGGTGTAGCCGACGGTGCCGCCCACGAAGTAGCCGTTGTTCAGGACGTTGTGGTGCGAGAGGGTGGCGCCCTTGGGGAAGCCGGTGGTGCCCGAGGTGTACTGGATGTTGATCGGCTCGTCGCAGCTCAACGTGGCCTCGATGGCGGCCAGTTCGGCGTGGTGGCGGTCCGCGCCGGCCGCGGTGAGCGCGTCCCAGGAGGCGTCGCCTATGTGCACGACCTCGCGCAACCGCGGGCACAGGCCGCTCACTTCGGCGGCCATCGCCCGGTAGTCGCTGCCCTTGTGCTCGGTGGAGGCGATCAGCACCTCGATGCCGGAGTGCCGGAGCGCGAACTCCAACTCGTGCAGGCGGTAGGCAGGGTTGATGTTCACCATGATGGCGCCGAGCCGGGCGGTGGCGTACTGCACCAGCACCCACTCGGGGCAGTTCACCGCCCATATGCCCACCCGGTCGCCCTTGCCGACACCTCGGGCCAGCAGTCCGAGCGCCACCTCGGCCACGGCCGCGCCGAACTCGGCGTACGTCCAGCGCCGTCCGCTGGGCACGTCGACCAGTGCCTCCCGGTCCGGGTGCGCGGCGATCGCCCGGTCGAGGTTGCGGCCTATGGTGTCGCCCAGCAGCGCGGTGCCGCCCGTGCCGTGCGCGTACGACGGCCCGGCTGCGGCCTCAGGCCCCTGCGGCTGTCCCGCGCTCATCGGAAGTCCTCCTCGTGGAACTCGCGGCTGCCGTCGTGCATGGTCGCCTCGCGCAGCTCGATCCGGCGGATCTTGCCCGAGACGGTCTTGGGCAGGTCGGCGAACTCCAGCCGCCGCACCCGCTTGTAGGGCGCGAGCACGGCCCGCGAGTGGGCGAAGATCGCCTTGGCGGTCAGCGCGTCGGGCTCCCAGCCCTCGGCGAGCACCACGTACGCCTTCGGCACCGACAGCCGCAGTTCGTCCGGCGCGGGCACCACCGCCGCCTCCGCGACCGCCTCGTGCTCCAGCAGCGCGCTCTCCAGCTCGAACGGGGAGATCTTGTAGTCGGAGGACTTGAAGACGTCGTCGCTGCGGCCGACGTACGTGATCCAGCCGTCGGCGTCGCGGCGGCCGATGTCGCCGGTGCGGTAGTACCCGCCGCCCATCGCCTCCGCGGTGCGCTCGGGGTCGCCCGCGTACCCGGTCATCAGGCCGACCGGCCGGTCGGCGAGGTCGAGGCAGATCTCGCCCTCGTCGCCGGGCTCCCCGGTGACCGGGTCGAGCAGCACCACGTCGTACCCCGGGGTGGGGCGGCCCATCGAGCCGGGCTTGACCGGCTGGCCGGGTGGGTTGGCGACCTGCACGGCGGTCTCGGTCTGCCCGAAGCCGTCCCGGATCCGCAGGCCCCACACCCGGTGGACGTGCTCGATGACCTCGGGGTTGAGCGGCTCGCCGGCGGCCACCGCCTCGCGCGGCGGGGTGGCCAGCGCCCGCAGGTCGGCCTGGATGAGCATCCGCCACACCGTGGGCGGGGCGCAGAAGCTCGTCACCCCGGCCCGGTCCATCTCGGACATCAGCCGGGCCGGGTCGAAGCGGGTGTAGTTGTGCACGAAGACGGTGGACTCGGCGTTCCAGGGCGCGAAGAGGCTGGACCAGGCGTGCTTGGCCCAGCCGGGCGAGGAGATGTTCAGGTGCACGTCGCCGGGCCGCAGCCCGATCCAGTACATGGTGGCCAGGTGGCCGACCGGGTACGAGACGTGGGTGTGCTCCACGAGTTTGGGCCGGGCGGTGGTGCCGGAGGTGAAGTACAGCAGCAGCGGCTCGTCCGCGCGCGTGGGCCCGTCGGGTTCGAAGCCGGGCCCGGCGGCGTAGGCGTCCTCGTAGGCGAGCCAGGGGGCGGTGGCGCCGCCGCCGACCGCGATCCGCGTGTAGTCGCCGGGCACGTCGGCGAACTTCTCGGTGTCGGCGGCCCGGACGATCGCGTGCCGGGCCCCGCCGCGGTCGATGCGGTCGCGCAGGTCGGCCGGCCCCAGCAGCGGGGTGCAGGGGATCAGCACCGCCCGCAGCTTCATCAGGGCCAGCGCGCTCTCCCACTGCTCGACCTGGTTGCCGAGCATCACCAGCACCCGGTCCCCGGCCCGTACGCCCTGCCCGCGCAGCCAGGTGGCGACCCGGTCGGTGCGCTCCGACATCTCGCGGAAGGTCAGCCGGACCTCGGTGCCGTCCTCCTCGACGATCCACAGCGCCGGACGGGGTCCGGTCACGGGGTCGGCCGCGACGACGTCGAACCAGTCCAGCGCCCAGTTGAAGTGCGCGGGCCGGGGCCAGCGGAATCCGTCCCGCGCCGCCGGATAGTCCTCGCGGTGCCGCAGCAGGAAGTCCCGTGCGGCCCGGAAAACTCCGGTCGCCTCCGATGCCGCCATCCGTCCTCCTTGTCGCCGACCCCCTGAGTACCATCGTCTGCCAGTGACGTAGGTCTCACTACCCCCAATCAGGGGGTGAGGGGGTGAGTGCGGTGGACGGTGGCGGCGAGGCGATCGAGGTACGGGCGGCACTGCTGCGGATGCGCAGGTCCGGCCTGCTACCGGTGACCTTCGGCGGGCTGCTGCCGGGCCCCGTCACCGGGTCGGGCGGCTATCCGCGGCAGTTCCGGATCAGCGAGCTGGCCGGCACCGCCACCGAGACCCTGCGCGGGCTGGCCATCAGCACCGGCAACGGGCTGGGCGGCAAGACGCTCGCGATGGGCCGCCCGTACGCGGTGACGGACTACCGCTCCTCGCGGGTGATCAGCCACGAGTACGACGCGGCGGTGGCCGCCGAGGGGCTGCGCTCGGTGCTGGCGGTGCCGGTCGTGGTGCACCGCCGGGTGCGCGGGGTGCTGTACGGCGCGCTGCGGCAGACCTGGCCGCTCGGCGACCGGCCGCTGACCGTGGCGATGGACGCGGCCCGCGAGCTGGAGCAGGCGCTCGCGGTACGGGACGAGGCGCAGCGGCTGCTGACCTTCGCCCGGGCGCCCGTCACCTCCGACCCGCGCGCGTGGGAGGAGGTCCGCGCGGCGCACGCCGAACTGCGGTCGCTGGCCGCGCGCATCTCCGACGCGGCGCTGCGGCAGGAGCTGCTGTCGGCGTGCGCCCGGCTGGCCGCCGCCGGCTCGCCCGCGGCTCCCGCGCAGCCCGCCGTTCCCCCGCACCTGACCCCGCGCGAGCTGGACGTGCTGTGCTCGATCGCCGCGGGGGCGACGAACTCCGCGGCGGCGGCCCGGCTGCGGCTGCGCCCGGAGACGGTGAAGAGCTATCTGCGCTCCGCGATGCGGAAGTTGGGGGCGCACACCCGGCTGGAGGCGGTGGTGGCCGCCCGCCGGGCGGGGCTGCTGCCGTAGGCGCGCGGGCCCGCTGCCGCAACCGGGCGGGCCTGCTGCCGTGACCGGGCGCGTCCCCGGCCCCAGGGTCCGGCCGCGTGCCCGGGGCGAAATCCCCGCGCGGGCCCGCCCCGTCCCGGTCTACGCTCCCGGGCAGTCGAGGAGCGGGCGGGAGGTCCGGGGTGTCGGTCGATCGGATGCTGGGGTTCGCGGCGATGTCGCTGGTGCTGGTGCTGATTCCGGGCCCGAGCGTGCTGTTCGTGCTCGGGCGGGCGCTGGCCCACGGGCGGCGGACCGCGCTGGGCAGCGTGCTGGGCAACTCCGCGGGCGCCTACGCGCTGGCCGCGGTGGTGTCGCTGGGGCTGGGCGAGGTGGTGGCCACGTCGGTCGCTGTCTTCACGGCGGTGAAGCTGGCCGGCGCCGCCTACCTGGTCTTCCTCGGGGTGAAGGCGTGGCGGCAGCGCGGGGCGCTGTCGGTGGCCCACGTCGGCGAGGACGCGGGCGCCCCGGCGCCCCGCGGCGACGTCCGGACCCTGTGGGAGGGCTTCGTGGTGGGCGTCACCAATCCGAAGACCTGCGTGTTCTTCGCGGCCGTGCTGCCGCAGTTCGTGGACCGTGACGCCGGCCGTGTGCACGAGCAGATGCTGCTGCTCGGGCTGGTCTTCACGCTCATCGCCCTGCTGTGCGACAGCGTGTGGGCGCTGACGGCCTCGGCGGCCCGCAGCTGGTTCGCCCGCTCGCCGCGCCGGATGGCGGCGGTCGGCGGCACCGGCGGTCTGGCGATGATCGGACTGGGGGTGACCGTGGCGGTGACCGGCCGCAGCGAGGGCTGACCTGTCGAAAGGCGAGGTCAGCCGGTGGCCGCGGGCCAGGTGGGGGACGCCGTGGGGCGCCGCCGGGGTTGCGTGCGGGGGCTGTGAGCAGGGGCACACCCCACGGGCGAGCGAAACGTTTGCGTTTCGATAAGGGGCGTCGTACCGTCAGTGCAGTACGAAACCGTTTCGTTCTCCCTTCGGTGCCCGTCCTCAGGAGTGCGTCCGTGTCCACACAGTCCACGCGATCCCCCGCCGACCCCGCGGTCGGCGACCAGGCACCCGGAACCCGGGTGCCGCTCGACAAGAAGATCCCCGCGGCGGACCGGCCGACGCACCGCTGGTGGGTGCTGGCCGTCATCGCCCTCGCCCAGCTCATGGTCGTCCTCGACGCCACCGTGGTGAACATCGCCCTGCCCTCCGCCCAGCGGGACCTCGGCTTCAGCGACGGCAACCGGCAGTGGATCGTCACCGCCTACTCGCTCGCCTTCGGCTCCCTGCTGCTGCTCGGCGGCCGGCTCGCCGACCTGATCGGCCGCAAGATCGTCTTCCTCACCGGCGTGGTCGGCTTCGCGGCCGCCTCGGCGCTGGCCGGCGCCGCGCAGAACTTCGAGGTGCTGGTCACCGGCCGCGCGCTGCAGGGCCTGTTCGGCGCGCTGCTCGCCCCGGCCGCGCTGTCCCTGCTCAACACGACGTTCACCGACGTCAAGGAACGCGCCAAGGCGTTCGGCATCTACGGCGCCATCGCGGGCGCGGGCGGCGGCGTCGGCCTGCTGCTCGGCGGCGTGCTCACCGAGCACCTCAGCTGGCGCTGGACGCTGTACGTGAACCTCGTCATCGCCGTGCTGGCGTTCGCCGGCGGCCTCCTGCTGCTGCGCAAGGGCGCCCCGGCCGACCGGCCTCGGCTCGACGTGCCCGGCACGGTGCTGGTCACCACGGGTCTGTTCGGCATCGTCTACGGCTTCTCCAACGCCGAGACCCACCACTGGGGCTCCCCGCTGACCTGGGGCTTCCTGACCCTGGGCGGGATACTCGTGGCCGCCTTCGGCTGGTGGCAGACCAGGTCCGGCAGCCCGCTGCTGCCGCTGCGCGTGCTGACCGACCGCAACCGCGGCGCGTCCTTCACGATCCTGGCGATCTCCGGCGCGGGTATGTTCGGCGTGTTCCTGTTCCTGACCTACTACCTCCAACTGTCGCTGCACTACTCGCCGGTCAAGACCGGCCTGGGCTTCCTGCCGATGATCGGCGCCCTGATGGTCTCGGCCCAGATGGTCACCAACTCGCTGCTGCCCCGGTTCGGCCCGCGGCCGATCGTGCCGCTGGGCATGCTCCTCGCGGCCGTCGGCATGGCCTGGATGACCTCCCTCGACCTGTCCAGCACGTACGCGGCGAACGTGCTGCCGCCGCTGCTGGTCACGGGCTTCGGCCTCGGCCTGGTGCTGCCGACCGGGATGAGCGTGGCCACCGGCGGGGTGGACGCCCGGGACGCCGGTGTCGCCTCCGCGGCGGTCAACACCATGCAGCAGGTGGGCGGTTCGATCGGCACCGCGCTGCTGAACACGCTGGCCGCGACCGCCGCCACGCACTACGTGGCCGGCCACGGGACCGGCCCGGCGGCCCTCGCCCAGTCCCAGTTGCACAGCTACGCGACCGCCTACTGGTGGTCGGCCGGGCTCTTCGCGGTCGGCGCGGTGCTCGCCCTGGTGATGTACCGCGGCGGGCGGCTGGAGCAGCCGGCCGAGGGCGAGCTCCAGCCCGTCCACATGTAGAGGCACCCGAGGAGCACCTCTTCGGCGTCCTCCCGAACGCCCCGGCGTGAACTGAGCGGATCGCGCCGGGCAGCAGGGGCGGCCGGGTCATCGTGGGGACGGGAGCCCGGCCGCCCCGACCTTCCGCACACCACCGCCCCGCCGGCGCGCGACCCCCGTGCGCACCGGCGGGGCGGTCCTTGCGCCGGCGCCCGGCTCCCGGATCCCCCTCCCCGCTCCTCCGCGGCCAGCACCGCGCGCGCCTCCGTCAGGAACCGGATCCCGGCCGGGGTGAGCCGCACGTGGCGCGGCGAGCGGTCGAACTGTTCCGTGCCCAGTTCGCGCTCCAGCCGCCGCACCTGCCGGCGCTCCGCGGCCCGCCCGAGTGCAGTTCCTCGGCGACCGTCACGAAGTACCTCAACCGGCGCAGTTCCACCCGCGGGATCGTACGGTGTCGGCCTGTGCCGGGGTTGGGGGCGAGCGCGGCCCGGACGGCCGGGGGATCGCCGGGAGACGCTGTCCCATCCCCCACTTGCGTAGAACCGCCGCCCCGTCCCGCGATCCCCCGCCTCCCCCGGGCTACCGTGGAGGTATGCACGTGAGCCAGCATCAGCCGTCGGTGAGTGGCGGGAACGAACCGGAGGGCGGCAGGAACCGTTCGCTCTACGTGCCGATCCGGCAAGGCCCCGCGGGGAACGTGGTCCGGCTGTGGCGCACCCCGTACGGCTCCCGCACCGCCGTCGCCTTCACCACCGACCGGCTGCTGCGCTCGGTGCTCGGTCCCACCCAGCCGTGGATCCGGCTGTCGGCGGCGGCCCTGCGGCGGCTGACCGAACCGCTGGGCACCACGCACCTCACCATCGACCCGATCCTGACCTCGCGGCCCCCGCGGACGGTCGGGGAGGGCCGGATGCCCGTCGACGGCGGGCCGTTGACCGCGGCCGACCGCGGCGAGGCCCGCGACGCCCCCGCGCCGGAGCCCGCCCCCGTCCCCGCCGCCGGGCCGGGCTCAGCGGTGGATGGGGACTGACGCGCCCGTCAGCGGGGCGCCGGTGGCGCCGTAGCGGGTGGCGACGATCTCGGCGGCGATGGACAGCGCCGTCTCCTCGGGGGTGCGTGCGCCGAGGTCCAGGCCGATGGGCGAGTGGAGCCGGGCCAGGGCGGCCGGGTCGAGCCCGCCGGCCCGCAGCCGGTCGAGGCGCTCGACGTGCGTGCGGCGCGACCCCATCGCGCCGACGTAGGCGACGGGCAGCCGCAGCGCCCGCTCCAGCAGGGGCACGTCGAACTTCGCGTCGTGGGTGAGCACGCAGACCGCCGTGCGCGCGTCGAGGCGGCCGGCCTCCTGCTCGGCGTCGAGGTAGCGGTGCGGCCAGTCCACCACGACCTCGTCCGCCTCGGGGAAGCGCTCGGGCGTGGCGAACACCGGGCGCGCGTCGCAGACCGTGACCCGGTAGCCCAGGAAGGCGCCCGCCCGGGCGAGGGCGGCGGCGAAGTCGACGGCGCCGAAGACGAGCAGCCGGGGCGCCGGCACGCTCGACTCGACCAGCAGCGTCAGCGGCTGCCCGCAGCGGCTCCCCTCGGCGCCGATCCGGGCGGTGCCGGTGCGGCCGGCGGCGAGCATGGCGCGCGCCTCGCCCGCGGCGGTGGCGTCCCGCCGGTCGTCGCCGAGCGTGCCCTCGTACCGGCCGTCGGCGCCGACCAGGAGGGCCCGGCCGAGGAGTTCGGCGGGGCCCTCGGCGACGCGGGCGAGGGCGGCCGGCCGCCCGGCCGAGGCGGCCGACAGGGCGCCGACGACCTCGGGCCGGTCCCGCGGGTCGATCCGCTGGACCAGGACGTCGATGACGCCGCCGCAGGTCAGGCCGACGGCGAAGGCGTCGTCGGCGGAGTAGCCGAAGCGTTCGACCACCACCTCGGGGCCGTCGCCGGACAGCGCCTCGCGGCACAGTTCGTAGACGGCGCCCTCGACGCAGCCGCCGGACACGCTGCCGACCGCGCCGCCGCGGCCGTCCACGGCCAGGGCCGCGCCCGGCTGTCTGGGTGCGCTGCCGCCGGTGGCGACCACGGTGGCCACCGCGAACGGCTCCCCCAGACCGCTCCAGCGGTGCAGTTCGGTGGCGATGTCGAGCATGTGCGGTTCCCACTCCTCCTGCGGCACCGGCCGTGTGACGCCTACGCGCCGGTGAGGTGTTCCGGCCGGACCGGCGTCCGGTTCAGCTCCAATCCTGTCGCCTGCCGGATGGCGGCGAGCACGGCCGGCGTGGACGACAGGGTGGGGGCCTCGCCGACCCCGCGCAGCCCGTACGGCGCGTTGCTGTCGGCGAGTTCGAGCACCTCGACGGGGATGGTGGGCGTGTCGAGGATGGTCGGGATCAGGTAGTCGGTGAAGGACGGGTTGCGCACCTTCGCCGTCACGGGGTCCACGACGATCTCCTCCATGACGGCGACGCCGAGCCCCTGCATGGTGCCGCCCTGGATCTGCCCGGTGACCGACAGCGGGTTGACGGCCTTGCCGACGTCCTGGGCGCAGGCCAGCTCCACCACCTTCACCAGGCCCAGTTCGGTGTCCACCTCGACGACGGCCCGGTGCGCGGCGAAGCTGTACTGCACGTGCCCGTCGCCCTGGCCGGTGCGCAGGTCGAACGGCCGGGTCGGCCGGTGCCGGAACACCACCTCCTCCTCGACGGCTCCGCCGGCCAGGACGTCGGCGAGGCCGGCCAGCGCGTCGCCACCGTCGGTGACCACCTTGCCGCCCTCCAGCAGGAGTTCGGCGGTCGCCCAGGCCGGATGGGAGGAGCCGAACCCGGCGCGGCCGAGCTCCAGCACCTTCTCCCGGACGGCCTCGCACGCGGCCTTCACCGCGCCACCGGTCATGTACGTCTGCCGGGAGGCGGAGGTGGAGCCGGCCGAGCCGACGCGCGTGTCGGCGGGCTGGATGGTGACCTGGGTGACGCCGAGTTCGGTGCGGGCGATCTGCGCGTGGACGGTGACCCCGCCCTGGCCGACCTCGGCCATCGCGGTGTGCACGGTGGCGACCGGCTCGCCGTTGATGACCTCCATCCGCACCCGGGCGGTGGAGTAGTCGTCGAAACCCTCGGAGAAGCCCACGTTCTTGATGCCGACCGCGTAGCCGACCCCGCGCACGACGCCCTCGCCGTGGGTGGTGTTGGACAGGCCGCCGGGCAGGGCGCGCAGGTCGGCGCCCTCGGTGGTCTCCCACTGCCGCTCCGGCGGCAGCGGGCGGGCCTTGACCCGGCGCAGCAGTTCGGCGACGGGCGCGGGCGCGTCCACGACCTGCCCGGTGGGCATCACCGCGCCCTGCGACATGGCGTTGATCCGCCGGAACTCCACCGGGTCCAGGCCGATTTCCGCGGCCACCTTGTCCATCTGGGCCTCGTAGGCGAAGCACGCCTGGACCGCGCCGAAGCCGCGCATCGCGCCGCAGGGCGGGTTGTTGGTGTAGAGCGCGAGGGCCTCGATGTCGACGTCGTCCACCACGTAGGGGCCCACCGACAGCGAGGCGGCGTTGCCGACCACGGCCGGCGAGGAGGAGGCGTAGGCGCCCCCGTCCAGCACGATCTTGCACTTCACGTGGGTGAGCCGGCCGTCGCGGGTGGCGCCGTGCTCGTACCGGAGCGTGGCGGGGTGGCGGTGGACGTGGCCGAAGAACGACTCGAAGCGGTTGTAGACCATCTTCACGGGCTTGCCGGTGCGCAGCGCCAGCAGGCAGCCGTGGATCTGCATGGACAGGTCCTCGCGGCCGCCGAACGCGCCGCCGACCCCGGACAGCGTCATGCGCACCTTGTCCTCCGGCAGGCCCAGCACGGGCGCGATCTGCCGCAGGTCGGAGTGGAGCCACTGGGTCGCCACGTACAGGTCGACCCCGCCGTCCTCGGCGGGCACCGCCAGGCCCGACTCCGGTCCCAGGAACGCCTGGTCCTGCATGCCGAAGGTGTACTCGCCGCGCACCACGACGTCCGCCCGCGCGGCGGCGGACGCCGCGTCGCCGCGCACGATCGGCTGGCGGTGCACGACGTTGGGGTGCGGCACATGGCCGCTGTGGTGGTCCTCGCGGTGCTCGTGCACCAGCGGCGCGTCCGGCGCCAGGGCGGACGCCTCGCCGGTGACGACGGGCAGCTCCTCGTAGACCACGCGGATCTTCGCGGCGGCGCGGCGGGCCGTCTCGGGGTGGTCGGCGGCCACCAGCGCGACCGGCTCGCCGTGGTGGCGCACCTTGCCGTGGGCCAGCACCGGGGTGTCCTGGATCTCCAGGCCGTAGTGCGTCACCGCCGTGGGCAGGTCCTCGTGGGTGAGCACGGCGTACACCCCGGGGGTGGCCAGGGCCTCGGCGGTGTCGATGGAGGCGATCCGGGCGTGCGCGAGGGTGCTGCGCAGGGTGTGGCCCCACAGCATGTCCTCGTGCCACAGGTCGGAGGCGTACGCGAACTCGCCGGTGACCTTGAGGATGCCGTCGGGGCGCAGCGTGGACTCGCCGACGCCGCCCCGGGTGACCTGGTCCCGGGTGCCCTGGGTGAGGCTGGTCGGCGCGCGGCCGGGGACCGAAGTGGCGCGCGGCGGCACGGCGACGGGGGTCTGTTCGGCGGTCATGCGCGGGCCTCCCCGCCGGTGCGGGCGGCGGCCAGCCGGACCGCGTCGAGGATCGTCTCGTAGCCGGTGCAGCGGCACAGGTTGCCCGACAGCGCCTCCCGGATGTCCCCGTCGGTGGGTTCGGGGTTGCGCTCCAGCAACTCGTCGGCGGCGACGAGGAGTCCGGGCGTGCAGAAGCCGCACTGCACGGCGCCGGCGTCGACGAACGCCTGCTGCACGGCGGACAGTTCGCCGTTCTCCCCGGCCAGGCCCTCCACCGTGTCCACACTGCGGCCCTGCACCTGGCCGGCCGCCACCAGGCAGGAGCACACCGGCACGCCGTCCAGGCGGACCGTGCACGAGCCGCACTCCCCCTGCTCGCAGGCGTTCTTGGAGCCGGGCAGGCCGACCCGCTCGCGCAGCACGTACAGCAGGCTCTCGCCCTCCCAGACGTCGTCGGCCTCCGTACGGCGGCCGTTGACGGTGAACGTCACGCGCATGACTCGGTCCCCTCCGTCCCTTCCCCGGTGTGCCCCGCGCCCGGTCCGGCGCGGTACTGCTCCCAACTCCAGCCCAGCGTGCGGCGGGCCAGTACCCCGAGGGCGTGCCGGCGGTAGCGGGCGGTGCCGCGCACGTCGTCGATGGGGTTGGCCGCGCCCGCCACCAGCTCGGCGAACTGCCGTGCCACGGACGGCGGTACGGGCCGGCGCCGGTCCCAGCAGCCGCCCTCGTCGAGGGCCGCGGCCAGGAACTCCTCGGCGGCCGTGGCCCGGATCGGGGTGGGCGCGGCCGAGCCGATGCCGGTGCGCACGGTCCTGGTCTCCGGGTGCAGCGCGATCGAGAAGGCGCACACCGCGATCACCATGGCGTTGCGGGTGCCGACCTTGGAGAACTGCTGCGGTCCGGTCGCCTTCTTCAGGTGCACGGCCCGGATCAGCTCGTCCGGGCGCAGCGCGTTGCGCTTGACGCCCAGGTAGAAGTCGTCGATCGGGATCATCCGCGTGCCGCTCGCCGAGACCGCCTCGACCGCGCCGCCGCCGGCCAGCAGCGCCGGGTGGGCGTCGCCCGCCGGGGAGGCGGTGCCGAGGTTGCCGCCGACCCCGCCGCGGTTGCGGATCTGCGGGCTGGCCACCGTGCGGGAGGCGAGCGCCAGCGCGGGCAGCGCGTCCGGCAGCTCGGCCATGATCCGCGTGTAGGGCACGCACGCGCCCAGCCGCACGGTGTCCCCGTCGGTGTCCCACTCGTGCAGTTCGCGGATGCCGCCGAGGTCGAGGAGGTGCTCCGGCCTGCGGTGGTCGAAGTTGATCTCGACCATCACGTCCGTGCCCCCGGCGATGGGCACGGCCGTCGGATGCTCGGCCTTCGCGGCGAGCGCCTCCCGCCAGTCGGCGGGGCGCAGGAATTCCATGGGATCTCTTCTCCGACGGGAGCGGGCCTGCTCCTGTCTGTGTACACACGGCGTGCCGCCAGTACACGGCAGCGCGGCCATCCGGGTGCAGTCACCGAACCCATGAAGCGGGCGGCCGGGGGTAGGACGGGTCTTGTACATTCCTCCGAAAGGGGCGGTCGCGAAACCTCACCGCATCCCGCCGGCACCACGGGTGCCGCACACTTCCGGCGTGCGGCGACCGCGCCGCACCACCACCGCACACCCCCCGGCCCGCCACCCGCGGGCCCCCACCGGCTGAGCACCACGAGGCGACGAGGCGACGACGATGCGGCTGCGCGCACTGCTGGACACCGAGGCCCTGGGGCTGCGGCTGCTGGGCGGCGAGGAGGAGCTCGACCGTACCGTCCGCGCGGTGATGACCACGGACCTGCGCGACCCGGGCCGCTACCTCGCGCCGGGCGCGCTGGTGCTGACCGGGCTGGCCTGGCGGCGCGGCCCCGCGGACTCCGAGCCCTTCGTGCGCATCCTGGCGGGCGCCGGGGCGGCCGCGCTCGCCGCCGGCGAGGCCGAGATCGGACCGGTGCCGGCCGACCTGGTGGCCGCCTGCGCCCGGCACCGGCTGCCGCTGTTCGCCGTGGACGAGCGGGTCGCGTTCGCCACCGTCACCGAGTACGTGGTCCGGCAGGTGTCGGCCGAGCGGGCCGGGGACCTGGCCGCGGTGGTCGACCGGCACCGCCGGCTGATGTCGTCGGGGCAGTACGGCGGCGGGCCCGACGCCGTCCTCGACCTGCTCGGCAGCGACCTCGACCTGCGGGCGTGGGTGCTGTCGTCCACCGGCCGCGGGATCGGCGGCACGCGGCACCCGCTGCCCGCCCCCGTCCGGGCCGAACTGGCCGGCGCCCAGCAGGCGGCGAGCCGCACCGGGCGCCCGGCGCCGTACCGGGTGGCCGTGCAGGGCGGGCGTACCTACTCCCTCTTCCCGGTCCGCACCGGAGCGCCGGACGCGGACGAGCGGGCGACGGTGCTGTCCGACTGGTTCCTGGCGGTGGAGGCGGACGCCGGCGAGTGGCCCGCCCAGCGGCTCGACCTGCTGCACGGCGTGACGCAGCTGATCGCGGTGGAACGCGAACGGCGCGACGCCGCGCGGGCGGTGCGGCGGCGGCTGGCCGCGGAGGTCTTCGAACTGCTCCGCGGCGGCGCCGCGCCCGCCGAGATCGGGGCGCGACTGCGGGCGGCGGCCCCCGTCCTGGTGCCCGGCGCGGGCGACGCGCCGCAGTGGCAGATCGTGGTCGCCCGGGTGGACTGGGCCGAGGGCGGCCCGGACTCCGGCCCGGTGGCCCGCACGCTCCTGGAGGAACTGCTCGCCGACCCCTCCGAGCCCGGCGCCGAGGCGGCCGACCGGGTCGCGGTGGCGGTGGACGAGGAGCGGGCGATGGCCCTCGTCCCCCTGGTCGCGCCCCCGGCCGACGCAGGTACGGGCACGGGCGCCGGGACGGGCGCGGGCGCCGGGGGCCGTCCGGGAGGCGGCGCGGGCGACGAGGCGGCTTCGGCGGGAGGCTGCGGCCAGGAACTCGTCGCGCTGCGGGCCGGGCGGCTGCTGGAGGCGGTACGGGGGCCGCTGGCCCGCGGGCTCGGCGAGGACGGGCGGCTGACCATCGGCGTCAGCGCGGCCGTGTCCACCCCGGAGGGCCTGCGGGGCGCGCTGGAGGAGGCCCGGCACGCCCGCCGGGTGGCGGCGGCGCGGCCCGGCCGGGTCAGCGCGGCCGGGCACGACGAACTCGCCTCCCACGTCCTGCTGCTGCCGTTCGTCCCCGACGACGTGCGCCGCGCGTTCACCGCGCGCCTGCTCGACCCCCTGCGGGCGTACGACCGGCGGCACCGGGCCGAACTCGTCCCCACCCTGGAGGCGTTCCTGGACTGCGACGGTTCCTGGACGCGCTGCGCGGCGCGGCTGCACCTCCACGTCAACACCCTCCGGTACCGCATCGGGCGGATCGAGCAGCTCACCGGCCGCGACCTCTCCCGCCTGGAGGACAAACTGGACTTCTTCCTCGCACTGCGGATGAACTGACCCTCCGTCGGCCCCGCGCGCGTGAGCTCGTGAAAGTGATCCCGTTCACAAGAAGTGATCTCCAACCTCTTGGCGCGGGCCACTGATCCGTGTTGGACTTCCGCCACCGCGCATGCGCAGCGATCGCGGATGCGCTTTTCAGCTCGCACTGGCTCGATGACGCGCTTGGGGGAGATGCTGTGGCGGACACCGCCCTGTCGGAATCTGTGGTGGGGACACCGGACGTGTGGCGGCTGCGGGCACGCGGCTGCTGGTCGGAGGCGGCGGCGCTGCTCGCGCCCTTCTGCCACGACGACGCCGGTGCCGCGTTGCGCAGGGCGGAGTTGCTGGTCGAGGCGGCGTTCTACCACGTGGACGGCTGGGCGGAGGCGGAGGACGCGCTGCGCACCGCCGAGGCGATGGCCGGCACGGACGAGGAGCGCGGCGCCGCCGCCTCCGAGCGCGGCTACCTCGCCTACGCGGCCACCGTGTTCTCCGTGCGCGACCGCGCGGACGAGGCCCGGTCGGCCTTCGGACGCAGCGCGGCCCTGCTCTCGCCGGCCTCGCCCGGACGCCCGCTGCTGGACTTCCGGCGCGGACTGGTCGCCGAGAACATCGCCGACAACCCGGCGGCCGCGCGGGCCGCGCACCGGCGGGCGCACGCCGGGGCGGTGGCGCACGGCGACCAGTTCCTGATGGCGCTGACCTGGCGGCACCTGGCCGGGCTGGCGGCGGCGGAGGGCGATCTGGCGGAGGCGCGGCACGGGTTCGCCGAGTCGCTGCGGCTGCGGGTGTCGCTGGGGCACCTGGTCGGGATGGCGCCCGCGCTCGTCTCGCTGTCGGGGGTCGCCGCCGAGCCGGAGGAGGCCGAGCGCCTGCTGGCGGAGGCCGCCCGGCTGCACTCCCTCCTCGGCGGGGTGCCGACCTGGCTGACCCCGGCGCTTTCCTGAGGGACGCGGCGGACCGACGCCCCCGGGATCAGAGCGTGACCGTGAGGTGGGTACGGGTGAGCGACTCGGCCCGGGGGGCGTCGCGCTGGGCGAGGGCGGTGAGCAGCAGTCCGTGGTGCCCGGCGTGGGAGAGCAGCGGTTCCACGTGGGAGCGCCCGCGCGGGAGGGCGCCGGAGGGCGGCCACTGCGCCCTGCGGTGCAAACCGTCGGCGAACTCCACGAGCTGGCGGTTGCCGCACAGATCCAGCAGCGCCCGGTGGAAGCCACGGTCCGCCTCGGCGTAGGCGACGCGGTCGCCGTGCGAGGCGACCTCGACGGTCTCCTCCGCGAGCGGCCGCAGCTCCTCCCAGCGCGCGGCGGACACCACGGGTATGAGGGAGAGCAGGACGGGGACCTCGAGCAGCGCCCGCACCTCGGCCAGCTCCGCGAGGTCGCAGGTGGACCGCTCGGTGATCCGGAAGCCCCGGTTGGGCAGCACGTCCACCGCGCCTTCGAGGGCGAGCACCTGCATCGCCTCGCGCACCGGAGTCGCGGACACGCCGTACCGCCCGGCGAGCGCGGGCGCGGACTGCACGGAGCCGGGGGGCAGCTCGCCGCCGATGATCGCGGCCCGCAGGGCGCCGAGCACCTGGTCCCGCACCGAGAGCCGCTCGGGCATTCGTTCCGGCGCGGTCCGCTCCTCCACGTGCTGGCTCCCTCTCCGAGGTCCGTGTCGTCGGTGCCGTCGGCGTCGTCCCGGTGAATCCGGTCCTTCGATCGGTGGGCTCGCCCGAAACGATCACCCGGACGGCTTACTGCGGTTAGAGTAAACCCCGCCCGAGCCCGCTAAGGTTAGCCTTACCATGCCAGCGATCAGTTCTTCGTATGAGCGGCTAGCCGCTGTCTACCCGGGCCTGCGGATCGTCGCGGGCCCGCCCCGTACCGGGGACGGGTGGACCACCGCGCAGGAGCTGTCGCACGGCGGCCGGGCGGTCGAGGACTTCGTCGCCCGGGCAACCGACCACGTGGCCCACGACCCGGCCCGCCCGCCGCGCCCCGACGTCGCCGCGACCCTCGCGCTGCACCGCTACCTGTGGCCGGCCTGCCTGCTCTTCACGGTGCCGTGGTTCCTGCGCGGCCGGGTGCCGCGGCTGCCGGTCGGGGACGTCTCCTTCCACCGGGCCGGCGGGCGGATGACCGTGCGCGCCCACGCCTTCAGCTGCCTGCCGGACGACCCCGCGGCCCGGTTGCCCGGCGCCCGGATCGTGTCCTGCGCGGCGGAGTTGCGCGACGAGCTGCGGGTGGCGATCGCCGAGCACACCGCGCCCGTGCTGGAGGGCTTCCGGCCGCTGCTGCGCCGCGGTCCGCGCGCGCTGTGGGGCATGGTGACCGACGAGATCACCGAAGGGCTCTGGTACGTGGGGCAGTTGCTCGGCCGGCACGAGGAGGAGCGGGCGGTGCGCGAACTGGCCGCGCTGCTGCCGGGCGGCACCGCTCCCTACGCCGGTGCGGCGGGCTTCCACCCCCCGGGTGACGGCGACCGTACGTCAGTTGACACACCGTCGGGCGATGCATCTGACTCACCCTCAGGTGATGTTCCGTCAGCTTCGGCCACCCGCAGCAGGCTCACCTGTTGCCTGTTCTACACCGTCAGTCCCAGCGCCATCTGCGCCACATGCCCTCGGACGTGCGGTCCCGAGCGGAACCGACGCCGCGCGGCTGTCGTCTGATCGGACACGCTACGATCTCGGTCAAGCCTGCTGTTGTGGCACGGCAGTTCGAGCACCGGTTCCACCTACGCGTGCTCTTGTGTCATAACGTCTGCACCCATCCGCGCTCTTGGCAATGATGTCCGTCGGAAGCCGTCCCTCGGCCCGAGCGCGACGGAAGCGACACGAGGATTCGCACATGAGACTTACCGACATATCGTTGGACTGGACGATCTCGGGCGTGGTCGGCCTGCTCGTCCTGGCGGGTTGCGTCTTCGTTTTCCGCAACCACAAGTCGACGAAGGAGAACGGTCAGACCGACTCCTGGGAACGCAGTGAGGAGCGCCGCCGCCGCAAGGAGGCGGTCTACGGGATGGCCTCCTACGTCCTGCTCTTCTGCTGCGCGGCCGTCGCGGCCGCCCTCTCCTTCCACGGCCTGGTCGGCTTCGGCCGGCAGAACCTGGGGCTGACCGGCGGCTGGGAGTACCTGGTCCCCTTCGGCCTGGACGGCGCGGCGATGTTCTGCTCCGTGCTGGCGGTGCGCGAGGCGAGCCACGGTGACGCGGCGCTCGGCTCCCGCATGCTGGTGTGGCTCTTCGCGGGCGCGGCCGCCTGGTTCAACTGGGTGCACGCGCCGCGCGGGGTGGAGCACGCGGGCGCGCCGCAGTTCTTCGCCGGCATGTCGCTGTCGGCCGCGGTGCTCTTCGACCGCGCGCTCAAGCAGACCCGCCGTGCCGCGCTGCGCGAGCAGGGCCTGGTGCCCCGTCCGCTGCCGCAGATCCGCATGGTCCGCTGGCTGCGCGCGCCCCGTGAGACGTACGGCGCCTGGTCGCTGATGCTGCTGGAGGGTGTGCGCTCGCTGGACGAGGCGGTCGAGGAGGTCCGCGAGGACAAGCGGCAGCGCGACCAGAACCTGCTGCGTCGCCGCGACCACGACCGGATGGAGCGGGCGAAGATCAAGGCCCTCACGCGGCAGCACCGCACGTGGCCGCGGGGCGGCCGGGGCGGACGCCAGGTGGAACTGCCCGCCGGTTCCTCCGCCGGCGGCGGCCAGCCCGCATCGGAGCCCGCCATAGGGGGCGAGCTGCCCGCAGCCGAACTTCCGGTGCGCTCCCGGCCGGCGCTCCAGCCCGTCCGGGAAGAGGCGGCCTCCCCCACGTCCACGTCGTTCGCGTCGACTGACACCTCGGCCTCCGCGGCCGAGTCCCCGGCGAAGGCCGAGGAGCGGTCCCCGCTCCGCTTCGACCTCACCGCTGAGGACGACACGCTGACCATCCCGCGGCTGGACTCCCTGGAGCGCAAACTCCAGGACCTGGAGCGTCAGTTCGGCTGACGTCAGGGCCGGTCCGCACGGCAGCGCTCAAGGGGCGCCGGGGTTTTCCCCGGCGCCCCTGGCGTGTTCGTGGGACCGGACGAGGACCGGCGCCTTCCCCTTCGCCTTCTCCCCCGCCTTCGCCTTCACCTTCACCTTCACCTGCCGGGCTGACCCGGCCCCGCGGCTCAGGCGGAAGCGGCCAGCTCGAACCAGACGGCCTTGCCCGGGGGTTGGGACTCCACCCCCCAGGTGTCGGCGAGCGCCTCGACCAGGAAGAGCCCGCGCCCCGAGGTGCCGTGCTCGTCCGGCTGCTGCCGGGCGGGCTGCGGCGGGGGCCGGCGGGCGAGCGAGTCCCGCACCTCGACCCGCAGCCGCTGGTCGGACCCCGGCAGCAGGGTCGCGGTCAGCACCGCGCCGCCGCCGGTGTGCTGGAGCGCGTTGGTGAGCAGCTCGGTGGCGAGCAGTTCCGTCGTGTCCACCAGTTCCGGCACACCCCATTGCTTGAGGCTGACCCGCAGGACCTCGCGGGTCTCGGCCACAGCGGGCAGATCCGCCCGCCGCACCGCGTGCCGTAACCGATACCCCGTGATATTCGTCTGGTCCCCCGTCCGGTCCAGTCCGATGCATCCCCTGTCCCCTAGGACATGCCCAACTCACCTGCGTCCAGTCATCGGACGGGGGAACTATCCACGCGCGTAGCTGAGTTGATATCGGAAGTCGCTCGCGGGCGGCGCTCAGGGGCGCGGCATGTTGCGCAGGTTGGACCGGGCCAACTGGACCATCTTGCCCACCCCGCCGTCCAGCACGGTCCGCCCCATGGACAGCGCGAACCCGCTCACCTGCTCGCCGGTGATCTTCGGCGGCATGGACAGCGCGTGCGGATCGGTGACCACGTCAACCAGCGCCGGGCCCTTGTGCCGCAAGGCGTCCTTGAGCGCGCCCGGCAACTCCTTGGGCCGCTCCACCCGCACCCCGAACGCCCCGCAGGCGCGGGCGACGGCGGCGAAGTCCGGGTTGCGCAGCGCGGTGCCGTAGGCCGGCAGGCCCTCGACCATCATCTCCAACTCGACCATTCCGAGGGAGGAGTTGTCGAACAGCACGACCTTCACCGGCAGGTCGTACTGCACGAGGGTCAGGAAGTCGCCCATCAGCATGCTGAACCCACCGTCGCCGGACATCGCCACCACCTGCCGCCGCCGGTCCAGGAACTGCGCGCCGATCGCCTGCGGCAGCGCGTTGGCCATCGACCCGTGCGAGAACGAACCGATCACCCGCCGCCGCCCGTTGGGCGTCAGGTAGCGCGCCGCCCAGACGTTGCACATCCCGGTGTCGACCGTGAACACCGCGTCGTCCGCGGCCAGTTCGTCCAGCACCGAGGCCACGTACTCCGGGTGGATCGGCACGTGCCGGTCGACCTTCCTGGTGTACGCCCGCACGACGCCCTCCAGCGCGTCGCTGTGCTTCTTCAGCATCCGGTCCAGGAACCGCCGGTCCTTCTTCTCCCGCACCTTCGCGGTCAGGCAGCGCAGCGTCTCCGCCACGTCGCCCCACACCGCGAGGTCCAACGTCGAGCGCCGGCCGAGGTGTTCGGGGCGGGTGTCCACCTGGACGATGGTCACGTCGTCGGGCAGGAAGGCGTTGTAGGGGAAGTCGGTGCCCAGCAGGATCAGCAGGTCGCACTCGTGCATCGCCTCGTACGCGGCGCCGTAGCCGAGCAGACCGCTCATGCCGACGTCGAAGGGGTTGTCGTACTGGATGAACTCCTTGCCGCGCAGGGCGTGCCCGACCGGGGACTTGACCCGTTCGGCGAAGGCCATCACCTCGTCGTGCGCGAACTCGGTGCCGCTGCCGCAGAAGAGGGTGACCCGGCGGGCGCCGTCCACCAGCCGGGTCAGCTCGTCGATCTCCGCGTCGCTGGGCCGTACCGTCGGGCGGCGGGTGACCAGCGCGTGCTCGATGCTGCGCTGGGGCGCGGGCTCGGCGGCGACGTCACCGGGCAGGGCGACCACCGACACCCCGCCCCGGCCCACCGCGTGCTGGATCGCGGTCTGCAGCACACGGGGCATCTGCCGGGCGTCGGCGATCAGTTCGCTGTAGTGGCTGCACTCCTGGAAGAGCCGGTCGGGGTGCGTCTCCTGGAAGTACGTCGTGCCGATCTCGCTGCTCGGGATGTGCGAGGCGAGGGCGAGCACCGGGGCCATCGAGCGGTGCGCGTCGAACAGGCCGTTGATCAGGTGCAGGTTGCCGGGGCCGCACGAGCCCGCGCAGGCGGCCAGCCGCCCGGTCAGCTGCGCCTCGGCGCCCGCGGCGAACGCGGCCGTCTCCTCATGCCGCACGTGCACCCATTCGAGCGAACGGTTGCGGCGCACGGCATCCACCACGGGGTTCAGGCTGTCGCCGACCACCCCGTACAGGCGCTGGACGCCCGCGCGCACCAGGACGTCGACGAACTGCTCGGCCACGGTCTGCTTCGCCATCCGTCCATCACCCCACGAACCGGGCGATCACGCATCCCAGACGGTCACCGCCGTGCGGTCGTCGGCGTAGCCCTTCACCCGGGTCTGCACGTCCGCCAGGTAGCCGGCCAGCCCCGGCACCCGGCCCCTCCCCCACCGCTCGGTCAGGTGCGCGGCCAGCTGCGGCTCGCCGCGCAGCGGCTCGGCCAGGCCCCCGCTGCACATCACCAGCGCGTCACCCGGGTGGGCGACGCCGGCCCGGAAGCGGAACGGGCCCGAGGTGCCGTCCCCCTCTGTGTCGAGGTCCTGCCAGCCGCCGTCCCGGATCCGGAACAGCCCGCCGTCCCCCACGCCGAAGAACAGCCGCATGCGGCACGCCGGGTCCGCGGGCAGCAGCAGGCACCGCACCGCCGCGGTGTACGTGCCGTCCTCCAGGCCCAGGTCCTCGCCGCGCGCCCGCAGCCTGCCGTAGCAGCGGTCGGTCAGGCGGTGCAGCCCCGACTTCAGCGAGCCCCGGCGGCCCGCCCGCATGTCGTCCGACAGCCGGGCCCGGCTGCGGCCCACCGCTCCCGCGATCCAGCGCACCGCGTCCTGCGCCGCCAGGTGCGCGTCGTCCGCCGCCCGCGCGCCGCTCGCCACGGCCACCAGCAGCAACGCCTCGTCGCCCGAGCCGAAGCGCGCGGTCAGCAGCGCGTCCCTGCGGGGCTGGCCCCGGTAGCGCGCCGAGTCCCCTCGCACGGCCGCGGTCCGCAGCGTCAGCGACCCGTACCGCGCACCGTCCAGCACGGTGTCCGGCACCTGGCCGCCCAACGCGTCCGGGTCCGCCTCCGGCCACGCCGTCGGCTCCGGCCCGTACGTCGGGGGCCCGCCCCCGACCACCTCGACCCGCGCCTCGTCCTCGTTCGCCGCCACCCATCCCGGCGGCAGCTCCGGCGCCCACCGCACATCCCCGACCGCGAACCCCGTCTCCGCCCACTCCCGCGGATCCGGCGCGGCCCGCGGGGGCGCGTACGGGGCCGGCAGCGGCGGCAGCGGGCTGCTCTCGCTCGACAGCGCCGGCGGAACGGGCCCTGCCGCGGGCTGCCCGAACACCGCCTCCTCAGTTGGGAGTTCGGCCAGCGAATCAACGCCCCCGGACCTCCCGAAACCCCCGCCGTCCGGCAGGGTCGGCGTGCCCGGGGCGGGCCTGCTCTCGGCTTCGGGTGCCTCGGTCGGTGGAACCGGCGGCGACACGGGAGGCCCGAACGCGCCGGCCTGTGCGGCGGGATCGGCGTACGGAGCCGGGTCCGGCTCTGCCGGTTCGACGGGCGTGGCTGCCTCGGTCTGCGGCACGGAGGGCAGCGGGCCCTCCGCGTCGGCGGGCTCTGGAGCGGGACGCGATGCATTATCCGATGACGCTGCATCAGGCTGCGCCGAAGCTGCCTCGGGCTGCGGCTCTGAGGACGGCGGCCCCTCCATGTCAGCCGGCTCGGGAGCGGGAGCCGCATCCGACTCAGGAGCCCACGGCGTCGCAGGGCCGAAGCCCCCAACGGGCCGCGACGCGATATCCGTTGACGCCGCATCTGACTTCGCCGGTGCCTCGGGTTGCGGAACGGAGGGCGACTCGCTCTCCGCGTCAGCGGGCTCAGCGGCCGCAGCCGCCTCCGGCTCGGGCTCCCACGGCGTCGCGGGGCCGAATCCGGGCTCGGACGCGGCGCGTGAAGGCGCGGGCTCCGGGGTCGGTGCGGGCGCAGCCTCAACGTGGAGGTCTGCGGGCTCGGAGCTGTCCGGGGCGGGCGGCTCGACGGAGGCGGGGGCGTCCGGCTGCGGAGCCGAGGTGTCTGCGGGGCTCTCCTCCGCCGAAGGCTCGGACGGAGCCGTCGCGTCGGGCCTCGGCGTCGGCAGCACGCCGGAGCCGAACCAGGAGGACGCGGTGTTCGTGGGCTTGGCGGGCGGAGCCGACGCGGGCGGCCGAGGTGCGCGGCCCGGTGCCGTCGCACCTGCGGCGGGGGCCGCGGGACCGGGCGGAGCGACGGGCGGGGGCGGCGGCGCGGGGGTCGTCCACTGTTCGGCGCCGGGCGGGGCCGTGGGTGCCGTGGGACCGGGGGCGGAACCGCGCGGGGTGACCCATGCCTCCCAGGGCTGGGCGGGCGGCGGTTGGCGCGGACCGGTGGGGCGCGGCGCGGGTTCGGGCTCGGGCGCGGGTTCGACCGAGTCGTCGACTGATGCCTCCTCAGGCACCGACTCACGACCGAACTCGGCCTCGCCGAGGTCCCGTTGACTCCTCACCGCGTCTCGTACCGCCGACTCCGGTTCCTCGAAGGCCCCTTCGGGCTCGGCCACGTGCGCCGGAGCCGGCTCCTCCCGCGACTCCGGTCCGCCGAAGGGCGCGGGCACGACCTCGTCCACCTCCGGCCCGGGCTCCCGCGCGCCCCCGAAACCGAGTCCCAACTCACGTCGTGGCAGGGGCGGTTGAGGCCGCCGTACCGGCCTCGGCTCGTCCACGGGCGCGGCAGGTGCGGAGTCGCCGCGCTGCCCGCGCTCCTCCTCGAAGGACGGCGCCTCAGGCACCGCCTCGGCGAACGTCGGCTCCGCGTGCCAGACGTCGAAGGGCTGCTCGGGCGGGCGGGAAGCCGGCGGGGGCTCGTCCGCGGGCTGCTCCTCGGGCTCCGGCGGCGAGGCGAAGGTGGGCGCGGCGGCCCACGGATCCCACGCGGGCGGCGCGGACTCCTCGTGGGACCTGCGCGGCGCGGGCGCGACGGGCCCCGGCCCGCGCGTGGGCCCCGGCCAGGAGGGCGGGGGCGGCGGCGGAGTGGGCCGCCGCAGCTTGAGCGTCTCGGAGCGCGGCGGGGGCGGCGGCGTCATCGCGTTCACCGCGGAGTCGAAGTGCGCGTCGAGCGAGTCGGAGCCGGACCCCGCAGCCGATGACGCCGCCGCCGCGGCCCCCTCGTCGTACAACTGCCGCCACCAGTCGTCTTCTTGACCGCGGTGATCGTCGCCCTGCTGACCCATGCCCTTATTGTCCACCGCTCCGGCCACCGGGAAACGCACAACGCCGCGCGGACACCGCCCCCGCCGGCGCGGGCGGCGCGCGGGCGGCCCCGGTGCTCCTGATGCGGGCGGGTCGTCCGGATTGCGCCCCGGTGCGGCGGGGATCACAGCACCGCGGTGGAAGTGCGTGCCCACGGGAGGGAAGGATGGGCGGGGGCGGAAAACCGCCGTGACTGTTTTCCGCCATGTTCCGCCACGTACCAACGAGGGGGGCTTCGTTGCTCGGCGCCATAGGACTGGACGACATACAGGAAACCGCCTACCGCACGCTCGTCGCGCTCGGCGCGGCCGACGTGGACGAGGTGGCGCACCGGCTGGGGGTGCCGGCACGGGACGCCGGCCGGGTGCTGCGCCGGCTGGAGGGGCACGGGCTGGTGGCCCGCTCGTCGGCCGGGCCGGACCGCTGGGTGGTGGCCCCGCCCGCGGCCGCGCTGTCGGCGCTGCTGACGAGCCGTCGGCACGAGCTGGCCGAGGCCGAACGGGCCGCGGCCGCGCTGGCCGCGGAGCTCCGCACCGAGGAGGGGCGGGCGGCCGTCCACGACACCGTCGAGGTGGTGACGGGCGCGAGCGCGGTGGCCCGGCGCTTCCTCCAGCTCCAGTTCGGCGCGCGCTCGGAGGTGTGCGCGCTGGTCACGCACCGGCCGGTGGCGATCACCGGCGTGGAGAACGTGGCCGAGGAGGAGGCGGTGCGGCGCGGCGTGGCCTACCGGGTCGTCCTGGAGCGTGAGGCCGTCGCCGCGCCGGACGGCATGGACGAGCTGGTGGCGGCGCTCGACCGCGACGAGCAGGTACGGGTCGCCGACCGGGTGCCGACCAAGCTCGTGGTGGCCGACCGGGAGCTGGCGATGGTGCCGCTGGGCGACTCCCGCACCGAGCCCGCGGCGCTCGTGGTCCACGTCAGCGGGCTGCTGGAGGCGCTGACCGGGCTCTTCGAGGGCGTGTGGCGGCAGGCGATGCCGCTGCGGCTGGACGACACGGGCACGGTGACCGAGCAGGTCCCCGAGCAGCCGGACGGCACGGACCTGCGCATCCTGTCCCTGCTGCTGGCCGGCCTGACCGACACCACCGCGGCCAGGCAGCTGGGCCTCGGCCTGCGGACGGTCCAGCGGCGCGTCAAGCGGCTGATGGAGATCGCCGGGGTGACCACCCGGCTGCAACTGGGCTGGCAGGCGTACGAGCGCGGCTGGGTCGCCCGCGACCGGGCCTGACCGAAGCTCCCCGAGGGCGCCTGACCAGGGCCTTCGCCCGCCGTCCGGGTCCCCTCGCCCGGGCCCGGCGCCGCCGTCCGGAGGCGTTCGGGCCACGCCCGCGCGGGAAACGCGGGGTCGGACGGCGAACCCGCCGGGATTCGGGCAGGGTGGCCTTCATGGGGACCGCACAGTTGATCCTGATCGGCGCGGTGATGCTGCTCGGCCTGATCAGCGTGCCGGCCCCCGGTGTCCCCGGAGCCCTGATGTGCTGGGCGGCCCTGCTGTGGTGGGCCGTCTCCGAACACTCCGGCCTGACCTGGGCCGTCCTGGCCGGGGCGACGGGCGTGCTGGCGCTCGGGCAGGTCCTGGTGTGGATCATGCCGTCCCGCCGGATCCGTGACTCCGGCGTGGGCTGGCGGACGGTCATGTCGGCCGGCCGGGTGGCCGTCCTCGGCTTCTTCCTGCTGCCCGTCCTCGGCGGCCCGCTCGGCTTCGTCGGCGCGATCTACGGCCACGAGCGGGTCCGGCTGGGCGGCGGCCACCGCGCGGCCTGGTCGGCGACCCGCCGCGTCATGCGGACGGTCGGCAGCTCGGTCCTGGTCGAGCTCATGGCCTGCCTCCTGGTGACCGCGTCCTGGCTCGCCGCGGTCGTCTCCCGCCCCTGACCGCCCCTGGCCCGGTGGGGCGTACGGGCCTCGGTGGCAGACGGCCCGGCATCCGCCGGACATCCCGCCGGCCCCCAGGGCGTTCGGGCCTCGAACCGGGCGACCCGGCGCGGGAGCGGGCCCGACCGGCGAGCGGACAGGACGGGCCCGAGCGAGCCCTAGAGGTCGAGGCCCCAGCTGATGATCTTGTACGGCCTGATCCGGATCAGCTCCCCGCTCAGGATCTCGCCATGCCCGTGCGGGCCGACCACCTGCTCCGCGGTGCCGCGGATCTCGACCCCCCGCACCTTCCACGGCCGCACGCTCTCGATGTCGTCCACCACGAGGGAGACGTGCGCGTTGGCGGCGATATTGCGCCACTTCCGCGTGCTCCCCATGGCGTACCCGCCGATGTCCACCGTCCCGTCCGGGTTGAGGAAGAAGCCCACCGGATTGACCTGCGGCCGGCCGCGGCCGTCCACCGTGGCGAGCCGGCCGAGCCGCTGTCCGCGCAGGTAGGACAGCTCGGCGGGGAGCAGTTCCGTACGTCGTGTGCCCGTCGTCATACGTCCAGCCTCGCAGTGCGGGCGGCCCGCGGGCATCGGGCGCGCGGCGGAGCCGACCCGGGCCTCGGGTCGTAGGGCCGGGCACAAAAAAGCACAGAGCAGCACAGGAAAAGCCGAGAGAGCGCTCTCACGGCGCCGGGCGGACCGGATACGCTGTCGGTACGCACACAGTCCGGATGTGTGCGGTCCCGCGTGCGAAGGAGCCCTCCGTTGTCCGACCCGAGCCACGCGCCCCGTCCGACGCTGGAGGACATCGCCGCGCGGGCCGGGGTGTCGCGGGCCACCGCCTCCCGCGTGGTCAACGGCAGCGAAGGCGTGCGCGCGCCGCTCGCCGAGCGGGTCCGGCGGGCCGTCGACGAGCTGGGCTACGTGCCGAACCAGGCCGCCCGCGCGCTGGTGACGCGGCGCAACGACGCGATCGCCGTGGTCGTCGCCGAGCCGGAGACCCGTTTCTTCGCCGACCCCTTCTTCGCCCAGCAGGTACGGGGCATCAGCCGCGAACTGACCGCGCACGACAACCAGTTGGTGCTCCTGCTGACCGAGGGCGCGGCCGACTACGAGCGGGTCGGCCGCTACCTGGCCGGCGGACACGTGGACGGCGCCCTGCTCTTCTCGCTGCACGACGACGACACGCTGCCCGCGCTGGCCCGCCGGGCGGGGGTGCCCACCGTGATCGGCGGCCGGCCCGGATGGTCGGACGCCGAGACGCTCTACGTCGACTGCGACAACCGCGGCGGCGCCCGGGACGCCGTACGCCACCTGCTGGGTCTCGGCTGCCGGCGCATCGCGCACATCGCGGGGCCGCTGGACCAGACCGCGTCCGTGGACCGGCGCGACGGCTTCCGCGACGCGCTCCCGGACACCGACCCGTCCCTGATCGCGGAGGGCGACTTCACCCCCGACGGGGGCGCCCGGGCGATGGGCGAGCTGCTGGACCGCGTCCCGGACCTGGACGGGGTCTTCGCCGCGTCCGACGTGATGGCGTCGGGCGCGCTGCGGACCCTGCGCACCCGCGGCCTGCGGGTGCCCCAGGACGTGGCCGTCGTCGGCTTCGACGACATCGTCTCCGTCGCGGAGTGGACCGACCCGCCGCTCACCACCATCCGGCAGGACATCGAGGAGATGGGCCGCATGATGGCGCGGCTGCTGCTGCGCCGGATCGACCCCCCGGCGGGCTCCGCGGAGGGTGAACCGGACCCTTCGGCCGCGTTGTCCTCGATCGTGACGCGGACTCATCTGGTCCGCCGCGCTTCCGCCTGACCGCGGGCCTCACCGCGCGGCGGGCTTTCCCGTACGCGCGCTGCCGTGACGCCGCGCCGTGTCGGGGCCGAACTACCGGGCCGGGTGGCCGGGGTCCGCCCCGAGCTCGGCTGCTTCGGCAAGGGTCGGACGGAGTCCCACCGTGGCGTTCGCAGGGGCCGCGCCACTGCACGTCGGGCACCGGTCCGTACCGTCCCACCGGTCCCAGCCGAAGGTCCGGGGCGAGAGCGACTTGCCCTCCAACTCCTCGCGCACCGCGACCCGATAGGCCCACACCATGCCGATGTAGGGGTGGTACACGTCGTGGAACGCCGGTGACGACGGCTCCGCGCCGCCGGCCACCGCCCGTTGCAGGGCGCGGAGGCGTTCGAACATCGCCTGACCCGCACTCGCGACCGTCGCAGTCGCCTCGATGAACAGCCGCTCACGCGCTTCGTAGATCGCGGCATCCGTCAGCGCCGCCCGCGTCGCCCCCTCCAACTCCGCTCCACTGCTCGGCCCTTGAGCGATCTGCCGCAGCCGGGAGTGGCACGCCTCGGCGGCCGAGATGAACTCGATGTACACGGCCCGCCGCCGCTCCCCCGACCCTCGGTCCTCCTCATGCCGATGCCGCAGGTAGTCGGCCAGAACCGTGCCGGATATGGCGATCGACCCACCGCTCACCGTCGCCACGAGCGTCCCCCAGTCCACGTCGCCTCCCCCCGCCCCCTCGACTCACCCCGCCCACCCCAACCCTATGCGCGACGGCTTCACTGATCGCCTCCAGCGCCTCCTCCCAGTGGTGGGCGGCCCATGGGGCGAGGTTGTGGCCGGCGTCGGGAATGCGGTCGGCGAGCGGGTGGAGGGCTACCCACCGTAGAAGACACCCCGTCACCCCACCCCCGGTTCCGGCAAGGGCGCAGGTGAGGGGCGCTCGGGGTCGCGGGAGAAGAAGAGGACCCACGGAGCGGGTGGGGGCGGTCACGGGAATTGCTTCCACGGATCACGATTTCAACTCCTGTCACTGAGCTGTGGGTTGGAAACGCTGGGCAACGGGAAAGTCACAAACAGGACGCGAACGTGATGGTGCGGTGAAGACCGCCCGGAGTGCGAGGAGGACCCGACCGTGACCTACAGCGTGATTCTCGGCATTGTGATCGTGGCGCTCGTGATCGCCGTGGTCCTCGGCTCGTTCTGGAGCGAGGGCAGCCCCATCGGCGTCCGACGACGCCACGGACGGGGTGACGGCACCGGGTGACCGGAATCAGCTGAACAGGAAACCCACCCCGGCGGCGAGGTGCCTCGGGCGCCGACGGGGAGTCCCCGAGCTCGGCCACCGCGGCCCGTTCCAGTTCGCCGTCGGAGGCGGCGGCGGCCTGGAGCGCCGAAGCGGCCTGCGACGCCGTCGCCTCGAACTCCGTCGGTCCGATCTTCCCGCGCACGTCGCGGCCGTCCAGCCAATGCCGGAACCACGCGCCCATGTCCGGGTTGCGCTTGAACCCCCGCGACACGACGGCCAGCGCCACCAGCACGACGACCGGCCACTTCAACGACGAGATGAACTCCAGGACCGACGCTGCTCCCCCTCGCACCGAGGCGAGCAGTCTGCCACGGGAGCAAGCGGGATCCGGTCCTCAGCGCGGGGAGGCGCCTATGTCCTTCCTGACCTCGTGCACGAAGTGGCCCCGGGCGTCCTTCAACGCTTCCCGCGCGTTCCCCCACGTGGTGAACAGGTTCAGGCCGGGTGTCGTGTCGGGGTCCAACGCGGCCCGCATCCGCTCCGCGGAGGCGACCACCGCCTCCGGGGCCAGCATGGCCAGCCGTTCCATCGGAACCTGCACCTCCCGGAGGCGTTCCCTGATGCGGCCCCAGTGATGGTCGAACACCTCGTCAGGGTCCTGACTGCTGTGCCGCCCCGCCTCGAACTCCGCCCAGTAGCGGTCGGCTTCCCCGCGGATCGCCTCGCAGTCCGCGACGGCCCCGTCCCACTCGGCCAGAAGATCCAGGTAGGCGGCCAGCCTCTGCTCCCGATGCCAGTGCCCATGATCCGCGGCCGCCTGTTCCCGCACCTGCGACCGCGCGGCCTTCGTCGCCTGCCGCCCGCCGAGCCACGTCCCCGCGATGCCGGCCACCCCGGCGATCACCCCGGCACCCCACGCCGCAAGCCCCTCATCCATGCGCCGAAGTATGCCGAACCCGTACGGGGCCGGTCGTCCGCGATCTCCAACGTCTCCGGGTCGGCCTTCGTGACCGTCACACCGTGGGCGACGCGCCCTCCGCGTCAGGACTCACCTTTGAACCAGGACTTGATCGACGCCGGGTCGCCGCGATGAAGTCGCCGTACTCGTCCTGCACGACACCCTGGTTGACCCATCGCCCGCGAACGGCCCCCGTACGCTCCTCCGCAAGAACCAGCGCGTCCCTCGGGTCCTCGGCCGTGCCCAGGAGTCGGCCGAGCTCCTCGTCCTCGGCGTCCTGCTCGAACGGCGGGAACACGCCCAGGTCCAGCAGATTCTCGTGCCCGACATCCAGGACGGCGTGGACGTAGACCTCGTACGACGTCCCGGCCGCCCGGACCTCGACGTACCTCACACCGGGGAGCTCGGCCGTGCCGACCGGCCCGAGGAACTGCTCGACCAAACGGCCCCGCCGCAATGCCCCGATGAGGAACTGCTCCGCCAAGTAGCGCACCGGGGCACCCTACGACCCGGTCGCGACAATCGACCAGCTTGACGATCGAGCCGGACGGACGGGCGCGGCCGGCGGGGGTGGGCGGCCGGGCCCGTCCGTGGTGGGCGGGGGTCAGCGGACGCGGCCGTGGCGGTGGCCGCCGCCCCCGCCGCGCTTGCGCTCGTACATCTCCCGCCCGGCGGACGAGCGCTGCTTCCACTCGCGACGCAGTTCCGCGCGCAGCCGCTGGTCGGTGCGCGAGGCGATCCAGGCGTTCTCGCGCAGCAGCTTGCGGTAGCTGTCGAGCCGGCGGTGCGTCAGGGCGCCGTCGTCGAGCGCGGCGAGGACCGCGCAGCCGGGTTCCGACGTGTGGGAGCAGTCGTGGAAGCGGCAGTCCGCGGCGAACTCCTCGATGTCGGCGAACACCTGGCTGAGCCCGGTCCCGGCGTCGAACAGGCCGACCCCGCGCAGCCCCGGGGTGTCGATGAGCACCCCGCCGCCGGGCAGCGGCAGCATGTCCCGGGTGGTCGTGGTGTGGCGGCCCTTGCCGTCGGCGTCCCGGATGGCCTGCACCTCCTGGGCGCCGCTGCCCGTGAGGGCGTTGGTGAGCGTGGACTTCCCGGCACCGGACTGCCCGAGCAGCACCGCGCTGCCGCCCTCCAGCACGCCGGCGAGGGCGTCGAGCCCCTCCCCGGTCTCCGCGCTCACCACGAGCACCCGCACACCCGGTGCGGCCGACTCCGCGTCGGCCAGCAGGTGCTCGGTGTCGGGCACGAGGTCGGCCTTGGTCAGGACGACCAGCGGCTGCGCCCCGCTCTCCCAGGAGAGTGAGGAGTTGTGCAGCGGTCCTCCACCCGTGGAGCTGGACATCGCGAGCGCGACGAACCTCTCCAGCCGCCCGAGGTCGAGTTCCTCCGCGAGCGACACGCAGATGACGATGTGATCGATATTAGTGGCCAGCACCTGGCCCTCGGACCGCTTCGACGAGGTCGAGCGGACCAACGCGGTCCGGCGTGGCAGCAGGGTCCGCACCAACCGCGGGTCCGAGCCCTCGGCGTCGATCGCCGCCCAGTCCCCGGTGCACACGATGCTCAGGGGGTCGTGCGGCATGACCAGCGCGGTGTCCGCCCGAACGACCCCGTCGGAGGTGAACACGTCACAGGCATTCCGATCCACCCGCACGACGCGCCCGGGCAGCAGCCCCTGCTCGGCGTACGGGGCGAACTCCGCCTCCCACACGTCGTCCCAGCCGTACGGGACGAGCGCGTGCGAGGAGGCATCACGAAAAGAGAAAGACAAGGGAAACCCTTCGAATGGGCAGCCCCCGGCACCGCGCGCATATCAGGCGCGGCCAAGAAAGGTTGAGGTCAGCCGGAGACCACGGAGGTGAACGTCACGATCAGCTGAAAGCGGGCAGCGCCCATCACAGAGACAGCCATCGGTCACACCTCCTGGAACACACATCGGCCGACACGGGCACACCCACAGGGCTCCCGTATGAACAGCAGGGACGCTAGCCCTTCCTCACCCCGAGCGCCACCGAATTAACCACCCCCAGGCGATAGCTCACGCTCACACAGCGAGCCCAGCCCCCGCCTGGGGCTCCAGCACCGGCCGCCGGTACCTAACTCCGATGCCCGACCTCGTCGCGAAACACACCTGCCTCAAGCCGCAGCACGCCCCGCACCCCATCCCGCGGTCCATCCAGCGCGGCCATCGACTCCGCGAAAGCCCACGACGAAGAGACCGCTTCGAACAACCCCAGCTCCGGCACCTCAGCCAGGCTGAAGAACACCTTCACCCTCGGCCTACCCCCACGGCCCGCTCGCGCCACCACCTTCCATTCCCCCCAAGAGACGCCGGCCTTCTCCCCGCACCCTGACCAATGGCCACACGAAGAGAAGCCCTCCGCACCCCCTGCGAGCACCACCCCCAAACGGACAGCCTCCCTGCCCGCCACCACCACGGCCACCTCCTCCCGATACGACCACACCTCAAGCCCGGCGCCCTCTCCCTCGCCAGACCTCCTCGGTTCACCACCGAGCACCCGCCCCACCCACCCGGCAACAACCGGGTCACCCGTCGTCACCCGCCACCCAGCCTGAGCGACGGGCTTACCCGCTCGCTGACACCCCACATAAAACCGCACGACAAGCCGACCGCGGCCCGCAGCCTGAACGCCTGCTGCACCCTCTCACCCGCGCCATACAGCCGGCTCACGGGTACCCCAGCCGCTCGCCGAGGAAGCGCAGCAGGTGCGCCTCGATCTCGACGGCGGCGGGGGCGTGCGACCAGGCGGCGAGCTGGGGGTTGAAGGCCGCGGCCGGCCGGGGTCGACCGGGGTGGTCACCGCCCGGGCCGTGGCGTGGTCCCGTTCCCCGGCCGATAACTCCGCGACGTGGCCCCACGGCCGGGTGGCCTGGTCCGGGCGCGGGTCGAAGGAGGCACGGCCGGTCGGAAAGCGGCTCCGCCCACCGCGGACTCCATCGGCCCCTCATGGGTGGCTCGCTCGTCTTCCGTCGTCATCCGCCCATGCCGGCGTTCCCCCGCGGCGGTCTCAACCCCTGTCAGGCCGGCACACGGCGGGGCGAGGGTGGCGGCGATGCGGCTCCGGAAGGTGTCGAAAGTTTCGAAGTGCTCTGACCCCACCTGTTTCTGCACGGCGCTCACGTCGGGAGAATTTCTGCTCCTTCCCGAAGGCGAAAGTGCTTTCAACTGGGAGCGGCTTCCCCTTCGGCATCCCGGGAAAGGGCCGAACCTTTCGAACTTCTTGCCGAAAGTGTTGACAGCCCGCAAGGCCGCGTCAACACTTTCGACCGTCTCCCTCAGCGCAAGCCCCCCACCAGAAGGAGGACACCCCGCATGCGCCTCACCTCGCACCTGTCACCGCGCGCCCTGGCCGCGGGACTGACCGTCGCCGCCATGGCCCTGGCGAGCGTGCTCGCCCTCGGCGTCGACGCCCCCGTCTCGCACGCGGCCGGCTGCACCGGGTACGTCGGGCTCACCTTCGACGACGGCCCGTCCAACGACCACACCCCCGCCGTCCTCAACGCCCTGCAACAGAACGGGCTGCGGGCCACGATGTTCAACGAGGGCCAGTACGCGGCCGCGTACCCCGCCCAGGTGCGGGCGGAGATCGCCGCGGGGATGTGGGTGGGCAACCACAGCTACACCCACCCGCACCTGATCCAGGAGAGCCAGTCCCAGATGGACTCGGAACTCGGCCAGACCCAGCAGGCCGTCTCCGGCGCGGGCGGCGGCACCCCGAAGCTGTTCCGGCCGCCGTACGGCGAGACCAACGCCACCTTGAAGTCGGTCGAGGCCAAGTACGGCCTGACGGAGGTGATCTGGGACGTCGACTCGCAGGACTGGAACGGCGCGAGCACCGACGCGATCGTCCAGGCCAACTCCCGGCTCACCAACGGCCAGGTCATCCTCATGCACGAGTGGCCCGCCAACACGCTGGCCGCGATCCCGCGCATCGCGCAGATGCTCGCGGGCAAGGGCCTGTGCGCCGGGATGATCTCGCCGCAGACCGGCCGGGCGGTCGCCCCCGACGGCGGCGGCACGGTCGGCGGCACCACGGGAGGTACGACGGGCGGCACCACCGGTGGTGGTGGCGGCAGTTGCACGGCGACGCTGTCGGCGGGTCAGCAGTGGAGCGACCGTTACAACCTGAACGTGGCGGTGACCGGTTCCAGCAGCTGGACGGTGACGATGAACGTGCCGTCGCCCGAGAAGATCATCGCGTCCTGGAACATCAACGCCAGTTACCCGAGCAGTCAGGTGCTCAAGGCCACCCCCAACGGCAGCGGCAACAACTGGGGCGTGACGATCCAGACCAACGGCACCTGGACCTGGCCCTCGGTCTCCTGCGCCGCGAGCTGACACCCGCCCGGCCCCACCTGGGACCCGATCAGCTCGGCACACCTGCGGCGCGGCGGCCTCCCGGTCGCCGCGCCCCCGGGTCAGCGGGCGGCCAGCAGGTCGTGCTGTGCTGTGTCCAGGTGGTCGGCGGCCTTGGGGAACTTCGCCTCCAGCGCTTCGAGGACGTGTCGCATCTGGGCGTGGACGGCGTCGGTGTCGGGCTGCTCGAAAACAGTCCGCAGCAGCGTGGCCACCCAGGGCTGGGCGGACTTCGGAACCTGTGAGAGCAGGTTGGGGCGTAGTGGGTGCGGCAGCGCTGCCAGGACGCTCCGGGCAGGACGGCGCCGATCGCGGCCACGAGCCCGGTGCGGGCATCGGAGACCACCAGTTGGACGCCGCCCAGACCGCGGGCGGGCGGCGAGCGCAGGAAAGCCAGCCAGCCGGCGCCGTCTTCCGCGGTGACGACGTCGATGCCGAGGATCTCGCGGTGCCCGTCAGCGTTGACGCCGACCGCGACCAGCGCGTGCACGTTGATGATCCGCCCTTCCTCGCGGACCTTCTGGGTCAGGGCGTCGACCCAGACGAACGCATACGGGCCGGCGTCCAGGGGCCGGTTGCGGAACGCGGCAACCTGCTCGTCCAGGTGCTTGGCCATCGCGGAGACCTGCGACTTCGACAGCTGGGTGACGCCGAGGGACTGTGCGAGTTTCTCCACCGCCGTGTGCTGACTCCCAGCAGGTAGGCGGTGGCGACAACCGAGACGAGGGCCTGTTCGGCCCGGCGGCGGCGTTCCAGCAGCCAGGCCGGGAAGTAACTGCCCGACCGGAGCTTGGGGATCGCGAGTTCGATTGTTCCCGTTCGGGTGTCCCACTCGCGCGGACGGTATCCATTGCGGTGGTTGACCCGTTCGTCGCTGACCTGCCTGTACTCGGCATTGCACACTGCGTCGGCCTCCGCAGACCTCAACGCGTCGGCGAACGTCTTGACCATCGCGCGCAGCAGATCCGGACTCACCGAAGCGAGGTTGTCCTCGGTCAGGACGTGCAGGGGCAGACTGTCTGGCGCGGTCATCGTGCTGATCTCCTTCGAGGTATAGACACTTCGAAGATCAGCCGGTGGCCGTCTCTCTATGCGGGCACCAACCCGGACGCCGGAGCAAACCCCCGGATCAGGTCCAACCCGCTACACCACTTCCAAGGACGCAACCTCCGCCGTTGACAGCTTGATCCAAAAGGACCACCGGATCGCGGCGATCAAGCGCCTGCGCGATGCATTCCCGGTCGATTACAGGCCGGGCCTGCACGAGGCGCTGGCTGTGGTGGCAGAGCGCTACCGGGAACTGGGCCAGCGATTCGAGCGCTACCCGACCCCGCCGCTGAACTTCCTGACGCTGAAGGAGGAGGTCGACGCTCTGCCCGGCCGGACCGTGGCCATCGAGGCGCTGTGGGACGGCGACAGTGACGGCTGGTATGTGGATCTGACGGCGCTGACGGACGATCCGGCTGCCGAGCACCGGCTTGCGCTCATCCGGCACGGCAGCGACATGCGGGTGTTCAACGGTTTCGGTTCCTCCCTGGCCCGAAGCACAGGAGGCGGCGACGATTGGTCGTGCCCTGGCCGAGCGCCTCGGCGTGCCGTTCTACTTCGCCCGTCCCGATCAACCCGACCTTGACGTTCCTCGCTGGAGGACCACCTCTTGAGGCGCGGTGGGCGGCGGCCCGCCGGGGGTACGGCGGGCCGTCGTCTGCGTGCTGCTCTTCAGTTGTCGTCCGGCAGGCTCGTCACTCCGCGTCCGAGCTCGGGATGTAGGCGCCGGGCACCTGCGACGGAGCGTAGATCTTCGGGTCGCCCGGGTAGGGCACCTTCCACCCGTGGGCCTGGTACCACGTGTAGCGGTTCATCTGCTCCGGGTCGGCGTAGTCCGGGACCGCGCCGTTGCCGGTGGTGTGCTGCTTGGCGATCCAGGTCTTCCAAGCCGCTGCGGTGGCCTGCTCGCCGGTGGGCACCGTGGTCTTCCGGACCTCCGCCTTGTCCAGCGCCGTCGCCGCGGTGCCGGTCAGGCCCAGGGTGTCCAGGCCGCAGGCCGGCGCGGTGGTGATGCCCTCGGTCAGCGGGACCTGGTTCGGCACCGCGTCGAAGGGCTTGTAGTTCGGCCGCGAGGTGAAGGCGTCGTACATCGGCGTGGCGGCGGCGACCTTCTCGTTCAGCGGCTGGGCGCCGAGGATCTGCTCGATCGTCCGGACCGCCGAGAGCTGCGAGTAGTAGGTGTCGATCACCTTGCCGTGCTGCGCCCAGGGGCTGATGACCTGGACCGGGGCGCGGTGTCCGTCCACGTGGTCGGCGCTGTCCTGGCTGTCGTCCTCGAGGACGAAGACGGCCGAGTCCTTCCAGTACTTGCTGTGCGAGATCGTGTCGACGATCTTGCCCGTGGCGAGGTCGTTGTCGGCCACCCCGGCCTCCGCGTCCGCCGGCCCGCCGGTGTGGTCGCTGGAGAGCCACACCATGTTGAAGTTCGCGGGACCGTTCTTCTCGAAGTCCTGCTTCCAGGTCTGGTAGCGGTAGGTGTCCGGGATCGAGAGGTCGAACGGCGGGGACAGCGGGTCGGCGATCTTGTTCAGCGACGGGATCACCGAGCCGTAGTCGCCCTTCAGGTCCGGGGCGGTCAGCTGGGCCGGGTCACCACCGTTGTCGACGCTCTTGGCCGCGCAGTAGTACTGCTGCCAAGAACCGGCCGGCTTGCCCTGCATGTACTCGAACTCGCCGTAGTTCCTGGCCGTCGCGCCGGCGGACTCGACGGCGGTCC
Source organism: uncultured Actinomycetota bacterium (assembly GCA_963756705.1). Lineage (GTDB taxonomy): Bacteria > Actinomycetota > Actinomycetes > Streptomycetales > Streptomycetaceae > Actinacidiphila. The sequence continues at coordinate 313,500 of CAVWOS010000018.1, forward strand.
ACAGGAAGCCCGAGCGCTGGTGGCCCAGCACGTCCTCCTCGGTGTCGTAGCTGCGCTGGTACTCGCCCGCCGACGACTCGGTGTACTCGGGGTTGTCACCCTCCATCAGCCAGTCGTGGCCCTCGGCGGAGTTGGTACCGATGTCGTACACGTTGTCGTAGAGGCCGAACTGCTGGGCCAGCGCGTGCTGGTTCGGCGTGGTCTTCCGACCGAACTGCGTGAGCGACGGGTCGCCGTTGCCCTCGGGCATGTCGCCGAACAGCTGGTCGTAGCCCCGGTTCTCCTTCACGATCAAGAAGACGTGCTTGATCGTGGAGGGGTCGCCGATGCGCGTCGGGACCGGGACCGCCGCCGCCTTCTTCCCCTCGGCCTGCTGGACGTCCTTCTTGCCCCAGCCGTTCTGCGCGAAGACGGTAGCGGTGTACCGCGCGATGTCCGGGTCGCTCGGGAGGGTGAAGCGGGTCAGGGAGGCGGTGGTGCTGTGCGTGTCGTGGCCGCTCACGGGGACGGTGCCCTGTCCCTTGTAGGTCGTGATGGCGGGGCCGCGCGCGTCGATGCCGCGGGTGTTGGTGACGACGATCTGCTTTCCGACGGTCGCCACGGTCGCCGGGTAGTAGTCCGTCGGCAGCAGGCCGATGTAGCTCACCGGGTCCTTCGGCGCGCCGTCGTAGCGGTAGACCGCGACGGCGTTCGCCCTGCCCAGGCTGACCAGCAGGTGGCCGTCCTTGGTCAGAGCGATGCTGTCGGGCTCGTACCCCACCGTGGACGACGGCCACGGCTTGGTGTCGATCGTCTGCACGACCCGGTCCGTCGTCGTGTCGATGACCGAGACGGTGTCGCTGTTGGTGTTGGCGACGAACAGCGTCCTGCCGCTGACGTACATCGCGGTCGGGTGCAGGCCGACGGTGATCGATCCGACCGCCGCGGACGGCTTCGCGGGGTCGATGACGCTGACGGTCCCGGTCGTCGACGTGCCCAGGTACCCGTCGGCGGGCACACTGGTGCCGTACGAATCCATGGTGGTGTCGCCGGCCCGGGCCTGGCGGCCGCCCTCGTCGCTCACGTAGAGCTTGCCGCCCACGAAGGCGAGTTCGCGGGGGGCGATGCCGACGTTCCACGTGTTCTCGATCGCACCGGTGCCGGGGTCGAGCGCCACGACGGTGTTCTGCCCGTTGAGCGCGGCGTACAGCGTGGTCCCGTCGGGCGAGTACCTGGTCTGGCCCACCAGCGCGGAGTTGGGCGTCGGAGTGTGGGCGTTGCCCGAAAGGTGGCTGCCCACCGTCGGGAGGGGGAAGCGGGTCGGCGCGCCCAGTGTGCCGTCGGAGTCGACCGGGAACCGGGTCAGGGCGTCCTGCTGCGGAAGCCACAGGAACTTGCCGTCCGGCGAGTACGTCGGGCCTTCCTGCCCGACGGTGCCGTCGGACAGGCTCTGGTTGACCCCGGACGCGGTGCCGACCGTCCAGATGAGCTTGTAGGTCGACAGGTCGAAGATCTGCAGCGCCACCGACTTGTCGGTGCTGGTCGCCGCGACGAACCGCCCGTCCGGGCTGACCGTCGACCCCATGAACTTGCCGAACTGGGTCAGCAGGCGGTCGCCGATCGGCTTGACGACCTGATCGTCGGAGACGACCAGGCCCTTGCTGGTGCTCTGACCGACCTGGTCGGAACCGAACCCGACGGTCGAACCGACGGCGATCCCCGTCCCGAGGACGGCCAGAGCGACCACGGCCGAGCCGACCGTGACCGAGCGCACCTTGAGACCGCCGAGGCGGAGGAGGCGCGAAGACTGCTCGTCATGCTTTCGACGACGCTTTACTTGCACGGGAGGGGTATCCCTTTCGGTGTGATGGAGGGGATGGCCTGCCCGGTCGCACCGTTGACGCCAGGGAGACACCAGTCGAGTCGCCCTCCCGGACGACGACCGGGCCCGGCGCCCTCGGTGCACGACCCCGTGCCCCGCACCTGCGCCTCAGTCACGCCGACGGGGTTCACTTCGCGCGCCCGCACCCCGGTTGAGGTGGGCGAATGACGACGCAGCGACGAGCAGTCCATGGCGAAGGATGCTCCGCCGCCCGAGTGAACCGCACATGATCGGCAGTGGGCGAATCAAGTGACAACCGGCCTGGATCGGGCAAAGCATCGGCATCGATCGGCTGATGACCGGTTCGCGCCGGCGCCGGCGCCGGGCCCTTTACCGCCCGGAGTCACCGGGCCGGCGCAACTGGAGCAGGTCCCGGCGGTTGCCGTACAGGTCGTGGAAGACGGCGACCGTTCCGTAGGGCTCCTGCCGGGGTGCTTCTTCGAACACGACCCCGGCGGCCCGCATCCGCTCGTGGTCGCGCTCGAACGCGTCGGTGTTCAAGAACCAGCCGACCCGGCCGCCGGTCTGGTCCCCGATACGGGCCTCCTGCCCGCCGGTCACGGCCCTGGCCAGGAGCACGGCCGTCTCCCGGGCACCCGGCGGAGCGAGCACCACCCACCGCTTGTCCGCGTCGATCCGGGTGTCTTCCAGGAGTTCGAACCCGACGACGTCCCGGTAGAAGGCGATGGCCTCGTCGTAGTCACGCACGACAACGGTCACCAGTCCGAGATGGGTCATCACGCGATCCTGCCGTAGGGGACGAGCGCGGGAGAAGTGAGGTGTCACCACCCCTCAGCCCGCGGACGCGCCCGCCTTCACCGCCGCGTTGTGGATCCGCACGTTCATGACCGCCAGGTCCAGCAGCGGCGTCGAAAGGCCGAACGTGCGCCCCCGCGCCGCCAGATCGGCCAGGACGTGCTCCACCTCGACGGGCAGGCCGCCGGTCAGGTCGCGGTACATCGAGGGGGCGAAGGGCGAGCCGGCCTGGGTCGCGGTCGCCTTGACGCCCGCGAGGGCCTGCTCGGGCAGGGGATGTCCGGCCGCCGCGGCCACGGCGGCGGCCTCGGCGAGGACCGAGGCGGCGAACTCCGCGCCGCCGGGGACGGCGACGATCTGTCCGATCGTCCCCCGCATCAGGCACGTGGTGGCCGCCATCGTGCTGATGAACACCCACTTCTGCCACATCTCGCCGAGGATGTCGCCGGAGACGGCGAGGTCGAAGTCCGGCACCTCCAGCACCTCGCGGAGCCGCTCCAGGCGCGCGGTGGAGGTCCCGTCGAGCTCGCCGACGGTCATGGTGGCGAGCGGGCCGAGCCGGATGATCTCGCCGCCGGGGCCCAGTTGCGTCATGACCTTGACCACGCCGCCGAGCGCGCTCCCGGGGAAGCGGCGCTCCACCGCGTCGACGTGGGCGAGGCCGTTGAGGAACGGGACGACGACGGTGTCCGGCCCGACCGCCGGCGCCATGTCGTCCAGAGCGGCCTCCAGCGCTGCGGCCTTCACCGCCAGGAGCACCACGTCGTACGGGCCGTCGAGCCGGTCGGCGGTGATCAGAGAGGGTGCGAGCACCGTCTCCTCGTCGCGCTCCACCAGCCGCAGGCCGCCCTCGGCCAGCTCGCGGGCCCGCCGGGGCCGTACGAGGAACGTCACGTCGCGCCCGGCACCGGCGAGGCGGGCGCCGTACCAGCCGCCGGTCGCGCCGGCACCGACGACGAGGATGCGGGTCATCGGCTCGCCCTCCAGGCAATCAGGGGATCAGGGGATCTTCAGAACGGTCACCGGCAGCTGACTTGCAAAGAATTAAGCCAGCCGTCCTGCGCGCCGACCTTAACACCGGCTATCGGGACATCGGGATCTCGGCCCAGATGGTCTTGCCGGTGGAGGTCTGCCGGCTCCCCCAGCGGCGGGTGAGCTGGGCGACGATGAGCAGGCCGCGACCGCCCTCGTCGAAGGTGCGGGCCCGCCGCAGGTGGGGCGCGGTGCTGCTGGTGTCGCTGACCTCGCAGATCAGCGTGGTGTCGCGGATCAGCCGCAGCCGGACCGGCGGGTGGCCGTACCGGATCGCGTTGGTGACCAGTTCGGTGACGACCAGCTCCGTGACGAAGCCGAGGTGCTGGAGCCCCCAGGCGATGAGGGTGTCCGCCACGAGGCCGCGGGCCTCGGCCGCCGCGGAGGGGTCGGGGACGAGCGCCCAGTCGGCGACCCGGTCGTCGGCCAGCCCCTTGGTGCGCACCAGCAGCAGCGCCGCGTCGTCCGTGCGCCGGGCGGGCAGCAGGCCGGCGAGCACGTCCTCGCAGGCGTCCTCGAGCGGGCGCAGGGGCGCGGCCGCCCTGCGGAACACCGCCAGGTCGTCCTCGGGCGCGCGCTCGGCGCCCTCGGTGAGGCCGTCGGTGTAGAAGGCGAGCGCGCTGCCCTCGGGGATCTCGAAGTCCGCGACCTCGAAGGGCAGTCCGCCCACGCCGAGCGGCGGCCCCACCGGCGCTTCGAGGTAGCGCGCGGAGCCGTCCGGCGCCACCAGGACGGGCGGCGGGTGGCCGGCGCGGGCCATGGCGCAGCGCCGCGAGACGGGGTCGTAGACCGCGTACAGGCAGGTCGCGCCGAGTTCGGGCAGGTCGGTCCGGGCCCCGGACAGCTCGTCCTCGCCGGCCTGTTCGTCCAGCCGCAGCACGAGGTCGTCGAGCTGGGTGAGCAGTTCGTCGGGGGCGACGTCGGCGTCCGCGAGGGTGCGCACCGCCGTTGCCAGCCGGCCCATGGTGGCCGAGGCCTGGATGCCGTGGCCGACGACATCGCCCACCACCAGGGCCACCCGCGTGCCGGACAGCGGGATCACGTCGAACCAGTCGCCGCCGATGCCGATGGCCGGGTCGGCCGGCAGGTAGCGGGAGGCGACGTCCACGGCGACCGCGGACTGGAAGGGGGCGCGCTCGGGCAGCAGGGCGCGTTGCAGCGCCAGCGCCGTCTGCCGCTCCAGGGTGTAGCGGCGGGCGTTGTCCACCGCCATGGCCGCTCGTCCGCACAGCTCCAGGGCCAGTCGCTGGTCCTCGTCGTCGAAGAGGTCCGGCGTGCGGTGGCGCATGAAGTTGGCCACGCCGAGCGTCACTCCGCGGGCGCGCAGCGGCACGGACAGGATCGAGTGGATGCCGTGCGCGCGGACCGAGGCCAGCCGCTCGCCGGCGTCCGCCCGCCACCAGCGCGTCTCCGGTCCTTCGCCGGGCTCACCGAGCCGGTCCGCGTCCTCCACCACGTCCAGCACGGGCCGGCCGCCGGCCAGCGCCAGCGCGATCGCCTCGCTGGTCCGCGCGGTGTGCGGGCAGCCGAGCGCGATCACCGCCTCCGGGCAGCCGGGCAGCACCGAGCGGTGGGCCACCCGCCGGAAGAGCACGGACTGCTGCGCCTCGTCGGGGGCGTCGGCGGTCTCCTCGCCGCCCAGCACGCTGTCCAGGAGGTCGACGGTGACGAAGTCGGCGAAGCGGGTCGTGGCCAGCTGGGCCAGCTCGTCGGCGGTACGGGAGAGGTCGAGGGTGGTGCCGATCCGCTCGCCGGCCTCGTTGAGCAGGTCCAGCCGCAGGCGGGCCCGGTACTGGGCGGTGCTGTCCGCGGCGGCCAGCGCCACACCCTGGGTCCGGCCGAGCGGGTCCTTGACGGGGTAGACCCAGATCATCCAGGCGTGCGGGCGGGCGTCGCCGGGGGCCTGGCCGTGCGTCTCGAAGGTGACCACCTCGCCGGTGCGCAGCGCCTGCTGCGCGGCCTCGTCGATGCCCTCCAGGGTGGGCACCCGGTTGCCCTGGGGGTCCCGGCCCAACAGCAGGCCGAGGAGTTCGTCCTCGGGCAGGCCCAGGACGCGGGTCATGGCCGCGTTGACGGACAGGCGCACCGAGTGCCGGTCGCACAGCGTGAGGGGCACGGGCAGCTGCTCCAGCGCCCACTGCTTCATGAGCGCGAGGTCGGGAGCGGGGCCGGGAGCGTCGGGAGCGGGGCCGGGAGCGTCGGGCGCCGGATCGAGAGCCTCGGGCGCGCCCTCGTCCGCGGCCCGGCCGCCGGCGTCGCGGTCGACCAGCCGACGGGGGTCTGCGGCGTTCTCGTTCATGCGGCTCACCGTCCGGCCACGGCTCGCGCCGCTTCGCGCACGCGGGGCAGCGCGGCCTTTTCCCGTCCAGCCTCCACCACCCGCCCGAACCGCGCAAAACGGCGCCCCCGATGGGCCGCGCGGCAGGGGTGCCGGAGGTGCCGTCCGAGCGCATCAGCGAGGCTGGAACGGCTGATCATGAGGATTGTGCAACCCAGTGGGGCTATTTTCGCTGGCAGATGCGGAACTATGATCGACCTGTGCCCCGCGGCCCGCGCGCGGCAGAGGGAGGGAGAGTTCCTGTGAAGACCCGATTCCCCCGGTCCCGCGCCCTGGGCGTGGCGGCGGCCGGCGCCGCGGCGCTCCTCGCGCTGTCCGCCTGCTCGCCGTCCTCCGGCCACGACGCGTCGTCGGGCACGGCGACCCCCTCGGGGTCGGGCGCGCCGAAGGTGTCGGGCACGGTCGTGGTGTTCGCGGCGGCGTCGCTCAAGGAGAGCTTCACCACCCTGGGGAAGGACTTCCAGACCGCCTACCCGGGCACGAAGGTCGTCTTCAGCTTCGGCGGCAGCGACACCCTGGCCGCGAGCATCACCGGCGGCGCCCCCGCCGACGTCTTCGCCGCCGCCAGCCCCAAGACCATGAAGACGGTCACCGACAAGGGCGACGGCGACGGGACCCCGGCCGTCTTCGTGCGCAACCAGCTGGAGATCGCCACGCTCCCGGGCAACCCGAAGCACATCGCCACCTTGAAGGACCTCACCGCGTCCGGCCTGAAGGTCGCGCTGTGCGCCAAGACCGTGCCGTGCGGGGCCGCCGCGCAGAACGCCCTCACCGCGAGCGGCCTGAAGCTCACGCCCGTGTCGTACGAGCAGGACGTCAAGTCCGCGCTGACGAAGGTGGAGCTGAAGGAGGTGGACGCGGCGGTGGTCTACCGGACGGACGTGAACACCGCGGGCGGCAAGGTGGCCGGCGTGAACTTCCCGGAGTCGGCGAAGGCGATCAACGACTACCCGATCGTGCAGCTGAAGGGCGCGCCGAACCCGGCGGGCGCCAAGGCGTTCATCGCGCTGGTGCAGTCGGCCGAGGGCAAGAAGGTGCTCGGCCAGGCGGGCTTCCGCAATCCGTGAGGGCGGTCGTGGGGCCGGGCGGACGCGGGGCGGGTGATTCCGTGCGATCCGTGCGTTCCGTGAAGGCTGCCGGACCCGCCGCGGGGCCGGCCCTCGGCCGGCGCCGGTCCGCGCGCTCGCACGGCGGCACTCCCCTGCCGCTGCTGGCGCCGGCCGTGGTCGGCCTCGCCTTCCTGCTGGTGCCGCTGCTCGCGGTGCTGGTCCGGGCCCCCTGGCGGAGCCTGCCCGACCTGCTGACGAGCGCGGCGGTCTGGCAGGCGCTGCGGCTGTCGCTGGAGACGGCGACCTGCGCGACGGCGGTGTCTCTGGTGCTGGGGGTGCCGCTGGCCTGGCTGCTGGCCAGGACCCGGTTCCCGGGCCGCCGGATCGTCCGGGCGCTGGTGACGCTGCCGCTCGTGCTGCCGCCGGTCGTGGGCGGTGTGGCGCTGCTGATGGCGCTGGGCCGCAACGGGATCGTCGGGAAGTGGCTGGACGCGTGGTTCGGGCTCACGCTGCCCTTCACCACGGCGGGGGTCGTGGTCGCGGAGGCGTTCGTGGCCATGCCCTTCCTGGTGATCAGCGTCGAGGGCACGCTGCGGGCGGCCGACGCCCGGTACGAGGAGGCCGCGGCGACGCTGGGCGCCACCCCGTTCACGGCCTTCCGGCGCGTCACGCTGCCGATGATCGCGCCGGGCGTGGCGGCCGGCGCGATGCTCGCGTGGGCGCGCGCCCTCGGGGAGTTCGGCGCCACCATCACCTTCGCGGGCAGCTTCCCCGGCCGCACCCAGACGATGCCGCTGTCCGTCTACCTGGCCCTCCAGGACGACCCGGACGCGGCGATCGCCCTGAGCCTGGTCCTGCTCGCGGTCTCGGTCGCCGTCCTGACCGGCCTCCGCGACCGCTGGACGGGCACGGGAGCGGGGGCGGCATGACGGAGGAACGCGACGCGCGAGCGAAGCCGGACGGGGTCGGTGACGGGGCTGCCCCGGCGGCGGGCCGACTCGGGGACGGGGACGGGCCGGCGGCCAGCGGGTTCGACGTCGGGACCGCTCCGGCAGCGGGCAGGCTGGAAGGCTGGGTTGGCCCGACGGCTGGCGGGATCGAAGACGAGACCGACCCGGCAGCCGGACAGGCCGAAGACGAGACCGACCCGGCGGCGGGAGGACCCGGGGACGAGGCTGCCCTGGCAGCCGACCCGCTCGAAGTCGAGGTTGGCCCGACGCCGGGCCGACTGGGGGACGGGGCTCCCCCGGCGGCCGACCAGCTTGAAGACGGGGCCGCTCCGGCGGGCGGCCTCGAAGACCGGACCAGCCCGGCGACCGGCGGCCTCGAAGACGGGACCAGCCCGGCGACCGGCGGGCGCGGGGACAGGACCGGCACGGCAGCCGACGGGACCATGGACGTGGGCGGCCCAACCACCGGCGGGTCCGGGGACGGGCGCAGTCCGGCGGGCGACGCCGGGACCGCCTTCGCCGCCGGCGGGCTCGATGCGCATCTCGTGGTCGACCGCGGGGAATTCCGGCTGGACGTGCGGCTGGCGGCGCGGGCCGGGGAGGTGCTCGCGTTGCTCGGGCCGAATGGGGCCGGCAAGAGCACGGCGCTGCGCGCGCTGGCCGGGCTGACCGCGCTGACCGCGGGGCGGATGCGGCTGGACGGCGAGGTGCTGGAGGAGCCGGGCCGGCGGGTACGGGTCGCCACCGCGGCCCGGCCGGTGGGCGTGATCTTCCAGGACTACCTGCTGTTCCCGCACCTGAGCGCGCTGGACAACGTGGCGTTCGGGCCGCGCTGCCACGGTGTGCCGAGGCGGGCGGCCCGGGCACTGGCCGCGGACCTGCTGGACCGCCTGGGGCTGGCCGACCACGCGCACGTGAGGCCGCGGCGGCTGTCCGGCGGGCAGGCGCAACGGGTCGCGCTGGCCCGGGCGCTGGCCACCGCGCCCCGGCTGCTGCTGCTCGACGAGCCGCTGGCCGCCCTCGACGCGGGCGCGCGGTTGGACGTACGGGCCCAACTGCGCCGCCATCTGGCCGACTTCGAGGCGGTCGCCGTCCTGGTCACACACGACCCGCTGGACGCGATGGTGCTCGCCGACCGGCTGGTCGTGGTGGAGCACGGCGCAGTCGTGCAGGAGGGCACCCCCGCGGAGGTCGCCCGCCGCCCCCGCACCGACTACGTGGCCCGGCTGGTCGGCCTCAACCTCTACCGCGGGAACGGCGACGGAGACCGGGTGCGGGTCGCGCCCGGACTCGCCCTGACCAGTGCCGAGAAGCTCACCGGAGAGGTGTTCGTGGCCTTCCCCCCGAGCGCGGTCACCCTCCACCCGGGCCGGCCCGCGTCCAGTGCCCGCAACGCCTGGCCCGCCGTGGTGAGCGGCCTGGAGTCGCACGGCGACCAGATCCGGGTCGCCCTCGCGAGCGCCCCTGACGGCCTTCCCCTCGCCGCCGACCTGACGACCCCGGCCGTCGCCGAACTCGACCTCCACCCGGGCGCGCGCGTGTGGGCCTCGGTCAAGGCCGCCCAGACCCACGCCTACCCGGCCTGACGGCCGACCGCCCACCACCCCGTACGACCCGCACCGCGTCGAGCCGCCGGTACCGGTGCGGCCCGGGCCGCGGGGCCGGCCGACACGCCACCGAGCGAACGGGGCCTGACGACCGCACGCGTCCGTCCCGTACGACCCGCCGGAGGCACCCGGCCCGGGCACCAAGGCGATCGACGCCGCCGGCCCCGTTGGCCGCGCCGCCGGGCGAGTCCTGGCGGCCGCACACGTCGCCCCTCCCCGTACGAACGTCCGGTCCTCGCCGCCGCACCGCGCCGGGATGTCCGATCCGTTCAAGACCCCGGCGGCGTCGGCCGCCTAGCGTGGGGGCCATGGACACACGCCCCGCACCCCGTCTGGACCTCATCGGCCTGGTGGTGGCCGACATGGCCGCCTCGCTCGCCTTCTACCGGCGGCTCGGCGTCGACGTCGACGCGTCGGCCGACGCCGAGCCGCACGTGGAGGCGGCCCTGCCCGGCGGGCTCCGGCTGGCCTGGGACACCGAGGACACCGTCCGCTCGTTCGACCCCGGATGGACGCCGGCGACCGGGTCCCGGGTCTCGCTGGCCTTCGACTGCGGCGCCCCCGAGAACGTCGACGCGCTCTACGCCGAGCTCACCGCGGCCGGCCACGCCGGCCACCTCCCGCCCTGGGACGCCTTCTGGGGCCAGCGCTACGCCGTTGTGCACGACCCGGACGGCAACGCGGTCGACCTCTTCGCGGCGGCGAAACCGTCCGCCTAGCGACGGCCGGGCGTGTCCTCTTCCGCGTCCGCCGGACCGACGAGAGCGCTCAGCGGGACCCCGCTCAGCGCCTTGACCTCGCGGGCGAGGTGGGGCTGGTCGGCGTAGCCGGCGAGGACGGCGGCCTCGGCGAAGCCGGTGCCCGCGCGGGCCAGGGCGAGGGCGCGCTGGAACCTGAGGACGCGGGCCAGGGTCTTGGGACCGTACCCGAAGGCCGCTTCGCAGCGGCGGCGCAACTGCCGCTCCCCGAGGCCCGCCCGCGCGGCGACCTCCGCGACCGGCCGGCCCCGTCCCAGCGCGGCGGCCACCGCGCCCGGCAGGGCGCCCGCGGAACCAGCCGAGCCGAGCCGCCGCACGGCCCACGCCGCGAGGACGGCGGCGGGGTCCGCGTCGGCCCGCCGGGCCAGCCGTCCCGCCGGCGCGGCGGGCCACAGGGCGTCCAGCGGCACCCGCCGGTCCCGCACCTCGCACGCGGGCGCCCCGAGGACCAGCGGCCCGACCCCCGGGTCGAACCGCACCCCGACGTACGAACTGCCCGCCGGGTCCTCGCTCACGTGCGCCACGGTGTCCGGCCCGGCCACCAGCAGGGCGCCGTCGTGCCAGATCACGTCCATGCACCCGTCCGGCACCACGCGGTACCGGCCGCCCCCGTCCTGCCGCACCCACACCGTCCCGCCGCCCCCGGCGAGCCGCCACTCGCTGTACATCCCCCCATCCTCCCCGCCCCGGGCCCCGCCGCCCAGCGCGGCTGCGGTCATTCGGGGCGGCGGTCGTCGGAGAAGCGAGGGGGCGGCTGCTGGCGCGGGATCGTCGGGCCGGGGGCGGGTCCCGGGCCGGGGGCGGGGGCGGGGGCGGGGGCGGGGGCGGGCTCCCCCGGGGCGGGGACGGCCGGCGGCACCGGAGGCAGCTGCCCGCCCCGGCGGGGGCGGAGCCGGCTGCGGACGTCGCGGTGCGGGAGGAAGTCCGCCCACCGCTCCGGGTACTCCGCGGGCGGCAGCGACACCTCCCCCGTCCCCTCGAAGTCGTCGAAGTCGTCCCCCTCCTCGCCGTCCCACCCGTCCTCCCAGTCGGCGTCGCTGTCCGTCCGCCCCGCCCTCCGCTCGGCGGCCCGCGCGACGACCTCCGCGGCCGCCGCCTCCCGCCGCCGCGCGTTCTCCCGCCGCGCCGCCGCCGTGGCGAGCGAGGGCCAGAGCCGGTCGACGGCCGCGTTGACCGCCGCCCCGATCAGAACGGCGAACGCGGACACCCCGATCCACAGCAGCACGGCGACCGGCGCGGCCAGCGACCCGTAGATCGTGTGTCCCTCGACCGCGTGCGTGAGGTAGATCCGCAGCACGAAACTGCCGACCACCCACATCAGCAGCGCCACGAGCGCGCCGGGCACGTCCTCGTACCAGGGCGACCGCACCGGCACCGAGACGTTGTAGAGGGTGGTGAGGAAGGCGACGGAGGCGAGCAGCGCGAAGGGCCAGTACAGGACGTGCACCATGACGGCCCCGCCGGGCAGCACGTCGGTGACGGTGTCGGGCCCGATGACGACCAGCGGCAGCACCGCCGCGCCGAGCACGAGCGCGATCACGTACAGCACCAGCGACATCAGCCGGGTCTTGACGATGCCGCGGTGGCCCTCCAGCCCGTACATGATGGTGATGGTGTCGACGAAGACGTTCACCGCCCGGGAGCCGGACCACAGGGCGATGAGGAAGCCGATCGAGACCAGGTCGGGCCGCCGCCCGTGGAAGACGTCGTCGACCAGCGGTTTGACCAGCTGGTTGACGCCCTTGTCGGAGAGCACCGTGGCCGACGCGCTGAGGATGTTGTGACGTATGTGCTCGATCGTGTCGAGCCCGATCACGGTGTCGACGTACCCGAGCGCGCCGACCAGCCCGAGCAGCAGCGGCGGCAGCGACAGCAGCACGAAGAAGGCCGCCTCCGCGGCCAGTCCGGTGACGCGGTACTCCAGGCACGAGTCGACCGTGTCCTTCAGCAGCAGCCAGGCGACCTTGCGCTTGGAGACCTTCCGGTACAGGGCCCGGGCCCTTCGCCATCGGCCGGGACGCCGGTGGCTTCTTTCTTCCGCTGCGCGCACCCCCTTACGTTAGCTGGCATGACTGCCCCCACTCACACGGTCGGCAACCAGGCACCTCCTCTGGTCGGCCACGACGTGTACACCACCGACAGCGCCCTCACCGAAGCCGTGACCCGGCACGCGGCTCCGGCCAGGCTGGGCGAGATCACCGACGAACTCGCGGAGTTGGGCCGCGCCGCGGGTTCCGCGCAGGCGCAGAAGTGGGGCGAGGAGGCGAACACCCACTCGCCCGTGCTGCGCACCCACGACCGCTACGGCAACCGCATCGACGAGGTCGACTTCCACCCCGCCTGGCACCGGCTGCTCGGACACGCCGTCACCTCGGGCCTGACCGATGCCTGGTCGCGGCCCGACGGCCACCTGCGCCGGGCGGCGGGCTTCATGGTGTGGTCCCAGGTGGAGGCCGGCCACGGCTGCCCGGTGTCGATGACCCACGCGGCCGTGCCCGCGCTGCGCACCGACCCCGCGCTGGCCGCGGAGTGGGAGCCCCGGCTGGGCGCGCACACGTACGACCCGCGGCTGGTCGCGCCGGGCGAGAAGCCGGGCGCGCTGTTCGGGATGGGCATGACCGAGAAGCAGGGCGGCTCGGACGTCCGCGCGAACACCACCCGGGCCGAGCCGCTGGCGGAGGAGGGCACCTACGCGCTCACCGGCCACAAATGGTTCTGCTCGGCGCCCATGTCGGACGGCTTCCTGGTCCTGGCCCAGGCCGCTGGGGGTACCTCCCGTGCCGAAGGCCACGGGGGAGGGCTGACCTGCTTCCTGCTGCCCCGGATGCTGGCCGACGGCACCCGGAACACGTTCGCGATCCAGCGGCTCAAGGACAAGCTCGGCAACCGTTCCAACGCCTCCTCCGAGGTGGAGTTCGCCGGCACCTGGGCGCGCCGGGTCGGCGAGGAGGGGCGCGGGGTCGCCACCATCATCGAGATGGTCGCGGCCACCCGGCTGGACTGCGCGCTGGGCTCGGCCGCGCTGATGCGGCAGGCGGTGGCGCAGGCGGTGCACCACGCCACGTACCGGCACGCGTTCGGCGGTCCGCTGATCGACAAGCCGCTGATGCGCAACGTGCTGGCCGACCTCGCGGTGGAGTCCGAGGCGGCCACCGTGGCCGTGATGCGGCTGGCGGCGGCCTGCGACGCGGACACCGAGCGGGATCGGGCGCTGCGCCGGCTCGGGGTGGCCGTCACCAAGTACTGGGTGACCAAGCGGTGTCCGTCGGTCGCGGCCGAGGCGCTGGAGTGCCTGGGCGGCAACGGCTACGTGGAGGAGTCCGGCCTGCCGCGGATCTTCCGCGAGTCGCCGCTGAACTCGGTGTGGGAGGGCTCGGGCAACGTCCAGGCGCTGGACGTGCTGAGGGTCCTCCAGCGCGAGCCCCAGGCGGTGGACGCGTTCCTCACCGAACTCGGCCTGGCCCGGGGCGCGGACCACCGGCTGGACGGGGCGGTGAAGGACCTGCTGGCCGAACTCGCCGACCTCGATGGCGTGGAGAGCCGGGCCCGGCGGATCGTGGAGCGCATGGCACTGGTGTTCCAGGGCTCGCTCCTGGTCCGCTTCGCGCCGCCCGCGGTCGCCGACGCCTTCTGCGCGTCGCGGCTGGGCGGCGACTGGGGCGCGGCCTTCGGCACGCTCCCGCCGTCCCCGGACCTGGCCGACATCGTGGAGCGGGCCAGGCCCGTCGCCCACGGCTGAACCCGCGCGAACCGGCCGCGCACGGGCGCGGGTCCTGCGCGTTCCGGCGTGGGTCCGGCACGGTTCCGGGCCCGCGCGAACCGGCGCGGCGGCGGAGCGCCCCCCTGACGGGGCGTTGCCTCCGCCGCCGCGCCGACGGGGGTGGTGCCGCGCCGACTCGGCGCCACCCCCGGCCCATCCCCGACCCGTCGCCCCTCCCCCGAGGAACCGGCCGGAATCCCGCAGCCACCCCGCCGTGGGCTCCCCCGCGCCGCCCTTCTCCGCCGGGTCCCCAGCCTCCCGAGCCGCCGCGGGGCGAGCCGGCGCTCAATCGAATACAGCGTCACTGTCCGCCTTGGTCGCGTACGCTCGCAACGGTTGCAGCCCGTTGCAACCCGTGTACGCCGCGGGGGCGGAGCGGCGGCGCGAGGACGCACCGGAACGCGCACACCGACGCGGGACAGAGCGGGGGGGCGACGTGGCACAGCCGATCGGACCCGGGCGGCGGGGCTCCGCCGACCTGCCCGGTTCCCCGCGCGGGCTCTCCGCCCTGTACGAGGCGGGGCTGGCCGGCGGCGGGCCTGCCGGCACCGCGGGGCCCGGGCCCCGCACGGTGATCGGCGAGTCCTGGCACCGGGCGCTGCGCCACGGCGTGGACCCGGACAGCGCCGGGTGCGACACCGCCTTGAGCACCGACGAGATCGAACAGCGCCGGCAGTCCTCGCCTCTCGGGGCGGTGTTGCCGGCGTTACGGGACGGCCTGGTGTCGGTGGCCGACGCGTCCTGCCACATCATGGTGGTCACCGACGCCGAGGGCCGGGTGCTGTGGCGGGACGGCAGCACGGCGGTGCGCAGGAGCGCGGACCGGCTCGGCTTCGCCGAGGGCGCTTGTTGGTCGGAGGAGGCGGTCGGCACCAACGCGATCGGCACCGCGCTGGTCACCCGCAGCCCCCTGCGCGTGCACTCGGCCGAGCACTTCGTCCGCCGCCACCACGGCTGGACCTGCTCCGCCGCCCCGCTGCACGACCCGCGCGACGGACGGCTGCTGGGCGTGGTGGACGTCAGCGGGCCGGCCGCGACGGTGCACCCGGCGACGCTGTCGCTGGTCGCGGCGGTGGCGCGGGTGGCCGAGGGCGAGCTGCGGCTGCGGCACTGGGCGGCGGTGGAGCGGCTGCGGTCGATCGCGGCCCCGCTGCTGGCCCGGATCCCGGGACAGGCGGTGGCGGTGGACCGCAACGGCTGGACGGCCGCGGTCACCGGCATGGCGCCCGCGGACCGGGTGGCGCTGCCGTCCGGGCTGTCGGCCGGAGCGGCCTGGCTGCCGTCGCTGGGCCGTTGCGACCTGGAGCCGCTGCCGGGCGGCTGGCTGATCCGGGTGGGCGACCGGGAGCGGCCGGCGCCGGTCAGCCGGGTGGTGCTGGACGTGAGCCGGCCGCGCGACTGGGCGATCACCGTCTCGGGCGTGGCGGGCGGCTGGACCCAGCAGCTCAGTCCGCGGCACGCGGAGCTGCTGTTCGTGCTGGCGGCGCACCCGTCCGGGCGGAGCGCGGCCGAGCTGGCCGCCGACCTGTTCGGGGACGCGGGCCGCGCGGTCACGGTCCGGGCGGAGATGTCCCGGCTGCGGCGCACCCTGTCCGGGGTGCTGGCGCACCGCCCGTACCGGTTCGCCGACGGGGTGGACCTGGAGTTGCTGCGCCCGCCGGATCCGCGGGACCTGCTGCCGCACTCGGTGGCCCCGGCGGTGGTGGCCGCCCGCCACTGAACCCACCACTGAACCCGCCGCCCAACCCGCCGCCCAACCCGCAGGTCCCGGGCGGGCGGACCGGCCGTAGGGTGACGGCATGAGCACCCCGGTGACCACCTGGTATCTGGAACAGACGGCCCCGGGCGACCTGCGCCCGGCGCGCCCGCTGCCCGCCTCTTCCGGGGTGCGGATCGAGGCGGCGGACGTGCGGGGGCCGCGGGCGGCGGAGTTCGGCCGCTTCCTCTACTCGGCGGTCGGCGGCGACTGCGCGTGGACCGACCGGCTGCCCTGGCCGGCCGAGCGGTGGCGGACCCATCTGGCCCGGCCCGGCTGCGAGCTGTGGGTGGCCCATGAGGAGGGGACGGAGGGGGCCGCGCCCGCGGGCTACGTGGAGTTGGACGCGCAGGACGACGGTGTGGTGGAGATCGCGTACTTCGGCCTGCTGCCGGACTTCCGCGGCCGCGGCCTGGGCGGCCACCTGCTCTCCCACGGCACGGCGCGGGCCTGGGACCTTGCCGACCGGATACCCGGCCGGGAGGCCACCCGCCGGGTGTGGGTGCACACCTGCTCGCTGGACGGCCCGCACGCGCTGGGGAACTACCGGGCCCGCGGGTTCCGAGTGATCCGCACCACAGTATCTCAGTGAGCGAGATAATCTGGTCCACATAGTGGAAGGTGGTGGACTGGCCGGAGAGCGGCGTGTCACGCTTCCGTCATGTCTCGCACTGGAATCGCCTTGGTGGGTCGGCCGCACGTCGACTTCTGCCGCGTGTCCAGCGCCATCTGTCCGGCGGGCTGACGCACCAGCCGTACTCGTTCCGCCATCCCCGTCGTCGTGGATGCGCATGAGCCGCCCTGCCGCCCGCCGAGCCGCGATGAACCCGCATGCGTCCGGGCCTCTGGGGTGTGTTCCGCGCCGCACCGACCCCATTCGAGCCTGCCCGAAGGACGCATCGCATGGCCGACAACGCTGACCTCCCACCGACCCCGGCCGGGAGCACCGCACCGCAGGCCGCCGCATCCGCCCGCCGCAAGACCCGGCGGCACCGCGGTGAAGGCCAGTGGGCGATGGGGCACTTCACTCCGCTCAACGCCAACGAGCAGTCGAAGAAGGACGACGACGGTCTCAACGTGCGGACACGCATCGAGACGATCTACGCCCACCGCGGCTTCGACTCCATCGACGGCGCCGACCTGCGCGGCCGGATGCGCTGGTGGGGGCTCTACACCCAGCGCCGGCCCGGGATCGACGGCGGGCGCACGGCGATCCTGGAACCCGAGGAGCTCGACGACAGCTACTTCATGATGCGGGTGCGCATCGACGGCGGCCGGCTGACCGTCGCCCAACTGCGGGTCATCGGCGAGGTCTCCCAGGAGTTCGCCCGCGGCACCGCCGACCTCACCGACCGGCAGAACATCCAGTACCACTGGATCCGGATCGAGGACGTCCCGGAGATCTGGCGCCGGCTGGAGGCCGTGGGCCTGTCCACCACCGAGGCGTGCGGCGACGTCCCCCGCGTCATCCTCGGCTCCCCGGTGGCCGGCATCGCCGAGGACGAGATCATCGACGGCACCTCCGCGATCGACGAGATCCACGACCGCTACATCGGCAGCAAGGAATTCTCCAACCTGCCGCGGAAGTTCAAGACCGCGATCTCCGGCTCGCCGCTGCTGGACGTGGTCCACGAGATCAACGACATCGCCTTCGTCGGCGTGCGCCACCCCGAGCACGGCCCCGGCTTCGACCTGTGGGTCGGCGGCGGGCTGTCCACCAACCCGCGGCTGGGCGAGCGGCTCGGCGCGTGGGTGCCGCTGGAGGAGGTCCCGGAGGTGTGGGCCGGCGTGGTCGGCGTCTTCCGCGACTACGGCTACCGGCGGCTGCGGTCCCGGGCCCGGCTGAAGTTCCTGCTCGCCGACTGGGGCCCGGAGAAGTTCCGCCAGGTCCTCCAGGACGAGTACCTGAAGCGCCCGATGCTGGACGGCCCGGCACCCGAGCAGCCCGCGCAGGTGTGGCGCGACCACATCGGCGTGCACCGGCAGAACGACGGCCGCTTCTACGTGGGCTTCGCGCCGCGCGTCGGCCGGGTCGACGGCGCCACGTTGACGAAGGTCGCCGAACTGGCCGGCGCCCACGGCTCGGACCGGCTGCGCACCACCGCCGACCAGAAGCTGATCGTGCTGGACGTCGAGGAGGACCAGGTCGACTCGCTGGTCTCCGGGCTGGAGGCGCTCGACCTCCAGGTGCGGCCCTCGCCCTTCCGGCGCGGCACCATGGCCTGCACCGGCATCGAGTTCTGCAAGCTGGCGATCGTGGAGACCAAGGCCCGCGGCGCCTCGCTGATCGACGAACTCGAGCGGCGGCTGCCGGACTTCGACGAGCCGGTCAGCGATCAACATCAACGGCTGCCCCAACTCCTGCGCCCGCATCCAGGTCGGCGACATCGGCCTGAAGGGCCAGCTGGTCACCGACGCCGAGGGCAACCAGGTCGAGGGCTACCAGGTGCACCTGGGCGGCAGCCTCGGCCTCGACCCCGGCTTCGGCCGCAAGGTCCGCGGCCTGAAGGTGACCGCCGCCGAACTGCCCGACTACGTCGAGCGGGTGCTCACCCGCTTCCAGGCCGGGCGCGCCGCCGGCGAGCGGTTCGCCCAGTGGGCGGCCAGGGCCCCGGAGGAGCGAGCTGTCATGACGGAGCGGGCCGCACCCTTCTACTGCCCGTACTGCGGTGACGAGGACCTGCGCCCCTCGGAGCAGGGCCACGGCGCCTGGGAGTGCCGGGCGTGCAACCGCGCGTTCCAGCTGAAGTTCCTCGGCCTGCTGGCCGAGGGGTTCAGGGGCCCGTCACCGGACGGAGGAACCCGATGAGCACCGCCTCGTACACCGCGGCGGACCTGCCGGCGCTCGCCGAGCGGGCCGGCCGCGACCTGGAGGAGGCGTCCGCGCTCGACGTGCTGCGCTGGGCCGCCGACACATTCGGCGAAACGTTTCTGCGTCACCTCCTCCATGGAGGACGCCGTCGTGGCGCACCTCGCCTCGCGGGCGCATGCCCGGGGTGGACGTGGTGTTCCTCGACACCGGCTACCACTTCCCGGAGACCATCGGCACCCGGGACGCGGTCGCCGCCGTCATGCCGGTCAACGTCATCACCCTGACCCCCCGGCAGACCGTCGCCGAGCAGGACGCCGAGTACGGGCCGCGGCTGCACGACCGCGACCCGGACCGGTGCTGCGCGCTGCGCAAGGTCGCCCCGCTGGAGGAGGGCCTGCGCGGCTACGACGCCTGGGCCACCGGGCTGCGCCGCGACGAGTCGCCGACCCGCGCGGGCACTCCCGGTCGTCAGCTGGGACGCCAGGCGCGGCAAGGTGAAGATCGCCCCGATCGCGCGCTGGACCCAGGAGGACGTGGAGGCGTACGTCGCCGAGCACGGCGTGCTCACCAACCCGCTGCTGATGGACGGCTACGCCTCCGTCGGCTGCGCGCCCTGCACCCGCCGGGTGCTGGAGGGCGAGGACGCCCGGGCGGGCCGCTGGGCCGGGCTCGGCAAGACCGAGTGCGGGATCCACACGTGACCGCCGCAACCGACCCGACGAACGGGGGGAACGCGATGCGCGCCGGGGCCACCGTCTGGCTCACCGGTCTGCCCAGCGCGGGCAAGACCACCATCGCGACCGCCCTGGCCGAGCGGCTGCGCGCCGACGGCCGCCGGGCCGAGGTGCTCGACGGGGACGAGATCCGCGAGTTCCTCTCGGCCGGCCTCGGCTTCAGCCGCGAGGACCGGCACACCAACGTGCAGCGGATCGGCTTCGTCGCCGAACTGCTCGCCTCGCACGGCGTGCTGGTGCTGGTGCCGGTCATCGCCCCGTACGCCGACAGCCGCGAGGCGGTCCGCAAGCGCCACCAGGCGCGCGGCACCGGCTACGTCGAGGTGCACGTGGCCACCCCCGTCGACGTGTGCGCGGTGCGCGACGTCAAGGGGCTGTACGCCAAGCAGGCCGCAGGCGAGCTCTCCGGGCTGACCGGGGTGGACGACCCGTACGAGGTCCCGGAGCGGCCCGGACCTGCGGATCGAGACGCAGGGCAGCACGGTCGAGCAGTCGGCGGCCGCCGTACACGCGCTGCTAGTGGAGAGGGGACTCACGGCATGACGACGACCGTCGCGCTGACCGGGGCGACCGACAGCCCGTACGCGCTCACGCACCTGGACGCCCTGGAGTCGGAGGCGGTGCACATCATCCGCGAGGTGGCGGGCGAGTTCGAGCGGCCGGTGATCCTCTTCTCCGGCGGCAAGGACTCGATCCTCATGCTGCACCTGGCGCTGAAGGCGTTCGCGCCGGCCCCGGTGCCCTTCTCGCTGCTGCACGTGGACACCGGCCACAACTTCCCGGAGGTGCTGGAGTTCCGCGACCGCACGGTCGCCGAACACTCCCTGCGGCTGCACGTGGCCAACGTGCAGGACTACATCGACGACGGCCGGCTGCGCGAGCGCCCGGACGGCACCCGCAACCCGCTGCAGACCCTGCCGCTGACCGACGCCATCCGCGAGTTGCGCTTCGACGCGGTGTTCGGCGGCGGCCGGCGCGACGAGGAGAAGGCCCGCGCCAAGGAGCGGGTCTTCTCGCTGCGCGACGAGTTCTCCCAGTGGGACCCGCGCCGCCAGCGCCCCGAGCTGTGGCAGCTCTACAACGGCCGGCACGCGGCCGGCGAGCACGTGCGGGTCTTCCCGCTGTCGAACTGGACCGAGCTGGACGTGTGGCAGTACATCGCCCGGGAGCGGATCGCGCTGCCGCAGATCTACTTCGCCCACGAGCGCGAGGTCTTCCTGCGGGGCGGCATGTGGCTGACGGCCGGCGAGTGGGGCGGCGCGAAGGACGGCGAGGAGGTGGCGTCCCGGATGGTGCGCTACCGGACGGTCGGCGACATGTCCTGCACCGGCGCGGTGGACTCCGACGCCACCACGCTCGACGCGGTCATCACCGAGATCGCCGCCTCCCGCCTCACCGAGCGGGGCGCCACCCGCGCCGACGACAAGATGTCCGAGGCCGCGATGGAAGACCGCAAGCGTGAGGGGTACTTCTAACCATGACGAGCTCCGTGAGTGCCCTCACCGCCGAGCAGTTGTCGGCCACCACCCTGCTGCGCTTCGCCACCGCCGGGTCGGTCGACGACGGCAAGTCCACGCTGGTGGGCCGGCTGCTGCACGACTCCAAGGCGGTCCTGACCGACCAGCTGGAGGCCGTCGAGCACGCCTCCCGGCAGCGCGGCCAGCAGGCCCCCGACCTGGCGCTGCTCACCGACGGGCTGCGCGCGGAGCGCGAGCAGGGCATCACCATCGACGTGGCCTACCGCTACTTCGCCACCGCCCGCCGCCGCTTCATCCTCGCCGACACCCCGGGCCACGTGCAGTACACCCGCAACATGGTCACCGGCGCCTCCACCGCCGAGCTGGCCGTGGTGCTGGTCGACGCCCGCAACGGGGTGGTCGAGCAGACCCGCCGGCACGCCGCCGTGGCCGCGCTGCTGCGGGTGCCGCACGTGGTGCTGGCGGTCAACAAGATGGACCTGGTCGACTACGCCGAGCCCGTCTTCGCCGCCATCGCCGAGGAGTTCACCGCCTACGCCGCCTCGCTCGGCGTCCCCGACATCGCCGCCATCCCGATCTCGGCCCTGGCCGGGGACAACGTGGTGGAGCCGTCGGCGCACATGGACTGGTACGGCGGCCCGACGGTGCTGGAGCACCTGGAGACGGTCCCGGCCAGCCACGACCTGACCTCGTGCCCGCCGCGGTTCCCGGTGCAGTACGTGATCCGGCCGCAGAGCTCCGAGCACCCGGACTACCGCGGCTACGCGGGCCGGATCGCCTCCGGGCTGCTGCGGGTCGGCGACCCGGTGACCGTACTCCCGTCGGGGCGCACCACCACCATCGCCGGCATCGACGCCCTCGGCACCCGGGTGGACACCGCGTGGGCGCCGCAGTCGGTGACGCTGCTGCTCGCCGACGACCTCGACGTCTCCCGCGGCGACCTGATCGCGCCCACCGCGTCCGCGCCCGCCGTCACCCAGGACATCCTCGCCACGGTGTGCCACCTGCACGAGCGGCCGCTGCGGATCGGCGACCGGGTGCTGCTCAAGCACGCCACCCGCACGGTCAAGGCGATCGTGAAGGAGCTGCCGTACCGGATCGACCTGTCGCACGGGCTCGCCCACGAGGACGAGCCGGCCGCGCTGGAGGTCAACGACATCGGCGCGGTGCGGCTGCGCACCGCCGAGCCGCTGCCGGTCGACCTCTACGCCGATTCCCGGCTGACCGGCTCCTTCCTGCTGATCGACCCCGCCGACGGCACCACCCTCACCGCCGGCATGGCGGGCGAGGCGTTCGCCGCCCGGAGCGTCGAGGTGGCGCAGGAGCCGGCCGAAGACGAGGGATGGGACTTCTGACGATGACAGATCTCGACCGAGAGGCGTTCTCCGGGTTCGCCAAGGAGGGCGGGCGTATCGGCAGCGGCACGCTCGGCTCCGGGACGGGCGGGGTCGCGCGATGTGCGGGCTGATCCTCCGGCCGGCCGCGGCGCACGGTGTCCCCGTGCCCGCCGCGCCGGCCACGTCCGCCGTATTCAGCGCATCTGACGACCCACCCGCCGTGCCCGGCGCACGGCACCCCGTTCGACGACCCGACGCACCACCGGCCGCGCCCTAGGAAAAGGGGGCGCGACACGCCGGGCCTCCCGAAAGGACACCCGTGTCTGCCACGCCCCGCTCCACCGCCCGTACGCGCTCGCGCCGGCACAGACTCCTCGCCGCGGCCGCCGCCCTCCCGGTCCTGCTCGGCGCCCTGGCCGCCTGCGGCTACGGTTCCGACAAGTCCGACGACGCCGCCGCGGCCCCGAAGGCGACCGGCGCGGCGAGCGCCAAGAAGCTCTCCGCCGACCACGTCACGATCGGCTACTTCCCGAACCTGACCCACGCCACCGCACTGGTGGGCCTGAAGGAGGGCTTCTTCCAGCAGGAGCTGGGCGGCACCACGATCAAGCAGGCGACCTTCAGCGCGGGCCCGGCCGAGATCGAGGCGCTCAACGCGGGCGCCGTCGACATCGGCTGGATCGGCCCCTCCCCCGCGATCAACGGCTACACCCAGTCCAAGGGCAGCAGCCTGAAGATCATCTCGGGTTCGGCCTCCGGCGGCGTGAAGCTGGTGGTCAACCCCAAGAAGATCAAGACCCTGGCCGACGTCAAGGGCAAGAAGATCGCCACCCCGCAGCTCGGCAACACCCAGGACGTGGCGCTGCTGAACTGGATCAGGACCCAGGGCTGGAAGGTCGACGCGCAGAGCGGCAAGGGCGACGTGTCGGTGGTCCGCACCGACAACAAGATCACGCCGGACGCGTACAAGAACGGCTCGATCGACGGGGCCTGGGTGCCGGAGCCCACCGCCTCCAAGCTGGTCGACGAGGGCGCGAAGGTGCTGCTCGACGAGAGCACGCTGTGGCCGAACAAGCAGTTCGTGATCACCAACGTGATCGTGTCGCAGAAGTTCCTGTCGGCCCACCCGGACGTGGTCGAAGCGGTGCTGCGCGGCTCGGTGAAGACCAACGCGTGGATCAACGCCAACTCCGACAAGGCCAAGGCCGACGCGAACGACCAGCTCAAGGCGCTCACCCAGAAGGCGCTGCCGGCCACGGTCCTCGACCCGGCCTGGTCGTCCATCAAGTTCCTGGACGACCCGCTGGCGGGCACCGCGCAGGCGGAGGCGCAGCACGCCGTCGACGCCGGTCTGCTCAAGGCACCGAAGCTGGACGGGATCTACGACCTCGCGCCGCTCAACAAGATCCTCCAGGCGCAGGGCGAGCCGGCCGTGACGGCGGCGGGGCTCGGC
Source organism: uncultured Actinomycetota bacterium (assembly GCA_963756705.1). GTDB lineage: Bacteria > Actinomycetota > Actinomycetes > Streptomycetales > Streptomycetaceae > Actinacidiphila. Next base: position 337,181 of record CAVWOS010000018.1, read on the forward strand.
ACGCAGTGAGCCGCGTCCTGTGACGGTGGTCGGCGGCCCGCAGCCGCCGACCACCGCGCACCACCGCGGACCCGACGACCACCCACTCACGACCGGGGACGACCGAGGACCCCAGGAGGTGACATCCATGGCCGACACGCTCACCGGCCCCGCGACCCCGTCCGTGCAACCGGCCGGACACGCCGCGCGGCTCGACCATGTGTCCAAGGCGTTCGGCAGGCCGGGCGCCCAGCAGCTGGTGCTGGACGACATCACGCTCGACGTGCGGCCGGGGGAGTTCGTCTGCCTCCTGGGAGCCTCGGGCTGCGGCAAGTCGACCCTGCTCAACCTGGTCTCCGGACTGGACAAGCCGACCGCCGGGACCATCGACACCCCCGGCGGCCGGCCGGCCCTGATGTTCCAGGAGCACGCGCTGTTCCCGTGGCTGACCGCGGGCAAGAACATCGAACTGGCGCTGCGGATGCGGGGCGTGCCGCGCGAGGAGCGCCGGCCCGAGGCCGAGCGGCTGCTGGCGCTGGTGCGGCTGGGCGGCGCGTACGGCAAGCGCGTGCACGAGCTGTCCGGCGGCATGCGGCAGCGGGTGGCGCTGGCCCGGGCGCTGGCCCAGGACAGCCAGCTGCTGCTGATGGACGAGCCGTTCGCGGCGCTCGACGCGATCACCCGGGACGTGCTGCACGACGAGCTGACCCGGATCTGGGCCGAGACCGACCTGTCGGTGCTGTTCGTGACGCACAACGTCCGCGAGGCGGTGCGGCTGGCCGAGCGGGTGGTGCTGCTGTCGTCCCGGCCCGGGCGGATCAACCGCGAGTGGAACGTGGACATCCCGCAGCCCCGGCGCATCGAGGACGCGGCCGTCGCGGACCTGTCCGTCGAGATCACCGAAGAACTCCGGGGGGAGATCCGCCGTCATGGCCAGCACTGAGACCGGCCCGCGGGACACCGCGGCGCAGACCAAGCCGGAGGCGGCCGACCGCCACGACCTGTCCGGGCTGGAAGCGGGCCTGGACGCGCTGGAGACCGTCACCGTCGGGCGCCCGCCGCTCGGACAGGTGCTGGTGAAGAAGGTGCTGCCGCCGCTCACCGCGGTCGTGCTGGTGCTGGTGGTGTGGCAGCTCGCCGTGTGGGGGAAGGTCGCCGACCCCACCAAGCTGCCCAGCCCGCACGCGGTGTGGGGCGAGCTGGCCGACCGGTGGAAGGCCGGCGACCTGTTCTCGATCATCTGGACCAGCGTGGAGCGCGGCCTGCTCGGCTTCCTCGTGGCCCTGGCGATCGGCACCCCGCTGGGCCTCGCGGTGGCCCGGATCCCCTTCGTGCGCTCGGCGTTCGGGCCGATCCTGTCCGGGCTCCAGTCGCTGCCGTCGGTGGCGTGGGTGCCGGCCGCGGTGATCTGGCTGGGCATCGAGGACTCGGCGATGTACGCGGTGGTGCTGCTCGGCGCGGTGCCCTCGATCGCCAACGGCCTGGTGTCCGGCATCGACCAGGTGCCGCCGCTGTACCTGCGGGCCGGCCGCACCCTCGGCGCGACCGGACTGCGCGGCGCCTGGCACATCCTGCTGCCGGCCTCGCTGCCCGGCTACGTGGCCGGCCTCAAGCAGGGCTGGGCGTTCTCCTGGCGGTCCCTGATGGCGGCCGAGCTGATCGCCTCCTCGCCCGACCTCGGCATCGGGCTGGGCCGCTACCTGGAGAACATGCGCGAGGGCTCCGACATGGCGGGCGTCTTCCTCGGCATCCTGCTGATCCTCGTCGTCGGCATCGCCATCGACCAGATCGTCTTCAGCCCGCTGGAGCGGTGGGTGCTGCGCAGCCGAGGGCTGAACGCGAGGACGCAGTGACGGTCCCCCCGCCCGCCTTCGGTACGCCCGCGGCCGCACCGGCCGCCGTGCGGTCGGGGGCCGGGACGGCCGGTGCCGTGCGGCGCCGGCTCGACGGCCCCGGGCCGAAGGCGTCGGCGGGACCGGCCGGCGCGAGTTCCCAGGCCGACCGCGACCGGCCGGTCGCCGGGGCACCGGGCGCCGCGCAGCGCGCCGACCACCGGCAGCCGGCGGCCACGCGTCCGCGCCCGACCTCCGGTGTCCGCGACCCGCGCGTCGTCGAGCCCGCCCGCGCCGGGCGGCCCGCGTACGGGCGGGGGTACGGGAACGGCGCCGGCGGACGGGCCGGCGGCGGCACCCCGCCGCTGCTGGTGATCGCGCACGGCTCGCGCGACCCGCGGCACGCGGCGGCGGTACGGGAGTTGACCGCGCGGGTGACCGCCGCGCGGCCCGGGCTGCGGGTGGACACGGCCTTCCTCGACTTCTGCGCGCCCTCGGTGGCCTCGGCCGTCGAACGGCTCGCCGCCGACGGGGTACGGGACGCGGTGGCCCTCCCGCTGCTGCTGACCCGGGCCTTCCACGCGAAGTCCGACATCCCCGCCGTGCTGCGGGAGGCGACGGCCGCGCTGCCGTCCCTGCGCCTGCGCACGGCCGGCGTGCTGGGCCCCTCCCCGCTGCTCGTCGCCGCTCTGGAGCGGCGGCTGCGGGAGGCCGGGCTGCGGCCCGAAGACCGCTCGTCGACCGGCGTCGTGCTGGCCTCGGCGGGCTCCTCCGACCCGGAGGCGAACGCGGTGATCGCAGCAATCGCGCGGGAGTGGCGGCGTACCGGTTGGTGCGCCGTGCGGCCCGCGTTCGCCTCCGCCTCCCCCGCGTCCGGGGAGGACACCACCGGCGCGGTGCGCGCCCTGCGCGCCCAGGGCGTGCGACGCGTCGCCGTCGCCCCCTACGTCCTGGCCCCGGGCCGCCTGCCCGACCGCATCGCCCGCGGCGCCCACGCCGCCGGCGCCGACCTCCTCGCCGACGTCCTCGCCCCCGCCCCGGAACTCACCACCCTCCTCCTCCACCGCTACGACGAGACCCGCGTCCCCTCACCCTCCGGCTTGAGCTGACGGAGCATCGTCGCGAAGAGCGGCGAGTCCGGAAAGGGCCTTTGGTCGCCGATGTGCTCGTACCCCCATGCCTCGTAGAGGCGCTTCACGCCTGTGTTGCGGGGGTCAACGAGGAGGGTGACCCTTTCCTCGTGTCGGTTGGAAAGCAGTTCCTCGTGGATACGGTGAGCTATCCCTTTGCCGCGCCAGGGCCGACGGAGCATGATCTGGTTGAGCGCCAAAGTGCGGTGGCCGGTCTCCTCCGTGAATATCTCGGGGAGCGGGTCGAGTTGGTACATCCACCAGCGGGCGCCAGGCGACAACGCACAGCCGTAGGCGTAGCCCACAGGCTCGCTGTCCTGATACCCGACGACCGCCTCCCAGTTGTTGCGGCTCGCGTGCAGGGACAAGCGCTCGTCATAGCGCTCCACCGTGAAGAACGGGTCGGCGAGCTTGTCGGCGTACACCTCCGCATAGACATCGAGAAGGAGTTGCCTGACCTGCGGCAGTCCCTCGGTGGTGACATGCCGTAGCTCCAGATCAGCCATGTCGCTCCCTTCAGATCGTCACATTCAAGTTGCACTCTGCCCACTGGCGAGCGCGCACCGACCCAGTCGCGGCGGCCTCGGCCCGGAACGCGCGCAGAACGCCGCGCACGCGGTCGCTGCCTGGCAGCCCTTGGGCCACCAACGGATTGACGGTGGAGCAGGCCAGTTCCACTTCTCCCTGCCGCAGTTGGGCCAGCCCGAGAACAGCCGTGTAGTAGCCACGGACCCGGACGAGGTCAGGCTTGAGGTGAGCCAAGGCATGGTGGGCGAAGGACTCACCCTGCGCGTGCCGGCCGAGCCGGACGAAGATCAGGGCAGCCAACCCGTGGAGTTCGGCCTCGTCGTAGAAGTAGGTCCAGGGTGGGCGTTCCCTGGGCGCCACCCGGTCGAGGGTGATCTCCGCCCGGCGCAGGGCGCGCAACGCACCGGATGCGTCCCGACGTGCGGCCATCCCGAGGGCGCTGCGCACGTACCCGAGTGAGGCGTACAGGGGATCCTTGCGTGCGGCCGGCAGCGATCGGAGGGCATCGGCGGCAGCGGAACTTTCGGCGTACGCGCCCTTGGCCTGGCCCAGAAGGCTGGTCATGTTCCAAACGCGGGCCAAGACCTCGGAGTCTCCCGACAGCCCCGCCAAGCTCAGCGACCGCTCCAGATGCCGTTGACCACGGTCGAACTGGCCGGAGTCAATCGCCGCCCAGGCAGCCGAAGCGGTGGCACTCGCGGCCACCGAGTAGACAGCCCGAGTCACGGTCTCGGTGGCCGCACCGTGCCCCACCAAGTCAGTCGCCACATGGGCCTGGGCCAAGGCGGCCGTCTCCAACTCGGCGTTGCCTCCCACGCGGATGTGGCGGGCAACCATGGCGTCCAAGTCGGCCCGCAGCGCGCGGACATCGGATTGGCCGAGTCGGCGACGGGCGGGAACGGTGAACGCCGCTGCGGCGCCGGTGGACGCGGCGAGGAAGGAACGACGGTGCACGGGTGCCTCCTTGGAACGGGAACCGTAAGGCGGGACGAACCCGAGTTCCTCGACAGAGCACTCGAATACTGCCTCCAGCACGACGCGTTGTCGCGCATGAGGCCAGCGGGTTTGTCCGCTGAGAACCCTCCGCACGCTCCGGTCCGTGAGAACTCCGCGCCGACCGGTGAGCGTGAGGAGCTGGTCGTTCAACGCCTCGGCCAGTTCGGCTGCGGTCATGCCGGCAGCACGCATGCGGGCTTGCAGCTGGGTGTTCCGCCTCGTGGCCTGATCGATGCTCACATCTCTCACCGCAGCGAGATCATCACTTCACGTCAGGTAAAGAGATTGCCAAGTTGACCTGTTGAGATCCGCAACTTTTCCGAAGGTTCGGCCTATCACTCACCGTGCTCGGCTGCTTACCTGGCTTGTACGGCAGCACCAGGACCACCGAAGGATCCCCATGGCGATTCCCGCAGCACCGCGCACGTCCCCGAGCGTGGTCCGGCGCTGGCCTCCGACCGAGGCCGCGGTGGGGCAGGCCCGCGCCGCACTCCGCACGGTGCTCGACGCCTGGAACCTCGCGGAAGTGATCGAGCCCGCCACCCTCGTCCTGTCCGAGCTGATGACGAACGCCTTACGGCACGCGGACGGGTGCGGGGACGACATCGAAATCCGGTGCGAGCCATGGGGGAACGGCGGGGTACGTCTGGAGGTCCTGGACGGGGACCCCGCACACCTGCCGTGCATGAAGGCCGGCGGCACCGAGGCCGAGCAGGGCCGCGGTCTCCATCTGGTCCAGGTCGTCACGAACGGCCGATGGGGAACCGACCTGGCCGCCGGCGTGGGAAAGCGCGTCTGGGCGAATGTGCCGAAGTACTGACCCGCCAACTCGACTCAAGGGAAAGCCCGTCACACATGAGCGAGACTACTGCCGCATCCGGTCCCATCCCGTTCAACGACGTCCCGGATCCGCCGGAGGGTGGGCCGCGGGCGCAAGGGTCGGTGAAGCGCACACCCCGGCCGCGCGAGATCGAGTCCGGCTGGCGCAGCGCCACTCCCGCGAACCTCCTCAAGTTCGCCGACGCGCTCAACTGCCCCCTGGTCAGCCTCGAACGCAAGCGCCCGCAGCCCACTCAGGCACCCTGACGTGCCGCACCCATGCCCGCGACGCCGGCGGTGGACCGGGCGGCCCGCGAAGCCAGGAACGAAAGCACCTTGGACATGACCTCATCAGCCATCTCACAGACGTCGCAGGCCCCGCTGGACGGCGTCGACGACGTGGACATCGACAGCGGCAACAGCGTCACGCTGCTGCGGAGCGTCGGACGGATCATCGCGGCGCTGCGCAGGCAAGCGGGCCTGACGCAGGCGGAGTTGGGGGAGCGGATCGGGTACGGCGAGGAGATGGTCTCCAAGGTCGAGCGCGGCATCCGCATTCCCCGGCCGGAGTTCATCGACGGCGCCGAGCGCGTCCTGAAGGACCGCGCCGGTGTGCTCGCGGCACTTAAGGAAGAGCTCAGCCGCGCCAGCTACTCCGACATCCTCCGCGGAGTGCACCGCGAGGAGGCCCAGGCGGTGCGCATCCACGCCTACGACACGTATGTCCTCAACGCGTTGCTGCAGACAGAGGACTACACGCGCGCCGTGCTCGGCATGCGCACCCCGCCGTTGCCGGGCCGGGAGGTCGAGCAGCGGGTCACCGCCCGCCTGCAACGGCAGCAGGTCGTCCACCGCGACATACCGCCCGTCAAGAGCTTCGAAGTCCACGGCATGCGCGTCCACACCGAACGCGACCGCGTCCCCGACCTCGACACCACCTACAGCCGCATCCGCGCCCAAGCCCTCTCCTCCCGGGACACGCTCACCCTCATCGCGGAACTGCTGACCGAGGACGAGCGTTGACCAGCGACACCGCTCGATCCCAGGATGTGATCAAGCTCCGGCGGCCACCGGAAAGGATCAGTACCCTCGGACCGGGCCGGGAATTGAGCGCGGGGGATCAGGCCAAGGCGGCGGGCATCGCCGAAGAGACCATCAGCAGGCAGCGCAGGGTGCGCGACGGCTACCACCAGGCCGAGGAACGCGGAAAACCCCTTGCCGCACTTACCCGAGAGGATGATCATGACTCCCACCAGCACGATGACCTCGGAAGCTGTTGCCCTGCAGCACTTCCTCGACGCCCAGCGGACCAGTGCGCTGGCGATCCTCGACGGGCTCACCGACGAGCAGTTGCGGACCTCGGTCCTGCCTTCGGGATGGACGCCGCTCGGGTTGATCAAGCATCTCGGTTATGCGGAGCGCCACTGGTTCCAAAGGGTGTTCCGCGGAACCGCGGCCGATGCGCCGTGGCCCGATGATGACGAGGGTCTGATGTCCTCGGCGCATCCGGTCGCGGAGGTGTTCGCCTTCTATCGGGAGCAGTGCAGACGAGCCAATGACCTGCTGGCCACCACGCCGCTGGACGCGAAGCCGGCATGCCCGCACGGCGTTGACCCGGACGGCGAGGTCGCGGATTTGCGCGGGATCGTTCTCCACATGATTGAAGAGACCGCCCGGCATCTCGGCCACCTCGACGCCGCGCGCGAACTCCTCGACGGTCGCACTGGCCTCGGCCCGCGCTAGGGACTGCTCTCGGTCGCGATCATCTCGGGCGGCCCGACCGGCAGAATCCACCTCGCCGCAGACCGGCGCCGTCGCCTTGCCACTCCGTTGATCACAACCAAGGACAGACCCTAGGGCCAGACCACCCGCTGGTCGGTCCACGTGACGCCTTCGTGGCGGCACAGGCAGAAGGGGTGGCCGGCCGGGTCGGTGTAGACCTGCCAGCCGTAGCCGTCGGGGCCGACGGAGTCCTTCCGCAGGGTCGCGCCGAGTGCGACGACGCGGCGCTGTTCGGGCCCGATCTCGTCCACCTCGAAGTCGAGGTGGTACTGCTTGGGGTGTTCGTCGTCGGGCCAGACGGGAGGGCGGTAGTCCTCCACCCGCTGGAAGGCCAGGTCGACCTCGCCCATGGTGATGCCGGCCCAGCCGTCGTGGCCGCCCTCCATGAGAGGGCGGCCCGTCACCTCGGAGTAGAAGGCCGCCAGTTTCAGCGGGTCCGGGCAGTCGACGATGAAACCCAGGAGCTGGAGCATCGGGCCATCCTGCCAGCGGTCCGCCCAGGGGCGGAAACCTTTGTGCCGAGGGGCCGTAGGCGCGGTTCGCCGCCGAGCGGCCGGCCCTGCCCGCGCCGCCCGGGGCATCGCCCGCGGGGACGCCCACTAAGCCTCGATCCACCGACGTGGCTCGAGAATGATCTTCTGCGGGGCTTGTGAGCTGGGTGTGGGGCGGTGGCCGTGGGTGGGCAGGGGGTATCCGCTGGTCTGCCCAGCTCTTCCACGAATGCGGCTCCGGTCGGGCCCTGGCGGGCGAGGTGGTCAGGAACGTCGGGCTGCTTCGGGTGGGCGGTGGACAGTGTCGAACAGGTGCGTCCAGGCGTGTTGCCAGGGCCAGTTGTCCGGTAGGTGCAGGGTGAGGCGCCGGGCGGAGCGGGCGATCCTGGCCGGGACACGGACGAGGTGGGTGCGCAAGGTGGCGGTGGTGGCCTTGGTGTGGAAGGCCGAGGTCAGGGCACCGGCGGCGCGGAGCAGGTTGTAGGCCATCGCCCACTGGATCAGCCAGGCTGCGTTGGCATGGAAGTGGCCCGAGGGCAGGTGGGCGAGGGCTCCGGCTTTGCTGTCGGCGATGACCTGCTCGACGACGGCGTGGTGGCGGTGTTCCCGCTCGGCCACGAGCGTCGGCGCGGGGTTGTCGGTGAAGAACGGGTGGTAACGCCAGACGGGGAACAACTCGCCCTGCTCACCGACGACGGCGGGTTTGGCCAGGTCACGGACCCGGCGCACGATGAGGCGGGCGGTGGCCTGCTCGCTCTTCTTCCGGCTCGCGAACGCGGTGTAGGCGGGTATCTCGGCGACCTGGGCATCGAAGATGAGCTCGCCGGTGTCGGGGTCGGGCACGGCGGTGGGGTAGGTGATCTGCTGCCATGCGGCTTCGTCGATGGCCAGGACGGCCCGTTTGACGGAAGGGTTCATGCCGCAGGTGACGGAGAAGTGAGCCCCGGCCCGGCGGCACGCGGCGATGACGCCGGCGTTGTAGAACTGCGAGTCCGCGCGCAGGATGCGCAGGCCGGTGCAGCCGGCCTCGACGGCGGTGGCCAGCGCCTGGCTGACAAGTTTCGGGGCGCCGCGGGAGTCTGCTGCCTTGCCGCGTCGCAGCCGCACGGTGGCGATCACCGGCCGGGAGGTGGGGGTGCAGATCGTGGCGAGCAGGGGGTGCAGGGTGCGGATGCCCTTGAACCGGCCGTACTCGGCGCCCTGCTTGGTACGGCCGTAGACCCGTTTGTGGGTGGAGTCGACATCGATGAATGCCTTCTCACCCGCGCCGGGCAGCAGCGGGGTGTGGGCTGCCAGTTGGGCCAGGAACCGGCGGTGCACGGCTTGGAGTTGGAGGGCGTGACCGTGGGTGAACGCGCGCAGGAACGTCCCCAGCGTGGACGGGGCACGCAGACCTCCGAACAGCAGGGGCATCGCGCCGTGCCGCAGGACGTCCAGGTCGTCGATGCTGTCCGCGCCCGCGACCATGCCGCCCACGATGCTGGTGACCTTCGCGTCCGCCGCCGCACCCGCGCCGTTCTTCGCTCCGGTCAGCTTCACCTTCTCGGTCACCAGCCGCGGCAGCCCGCACCGCTCGGCCAGCCGCATCACCGGGACCAGCCCGGCATACGCGACCAGATTCGTGTCATCGAACGCGGCGGACACCGCCGAAGCGGCATGGGAAGATTGCATCTCGCGGATGCACTCCAATTCTGTGGACATGGAACCCTAGGAAGTCCCATCGTCCCAGCTCAGAGGGCATCCGCGCCTTCATGTCCAAGCCCTGGACCGGCTATTGCCCGGCGGATCGAGGCTAAGGGATACCCGCCAGGGTCGGGTGGGGTTCTCCCCACCCCTGAGGGGGAGGATGCCCGCCCGGAAGTCACCGGCTGGCCGGATGGGGCGGCACCCCCGCGGCCCATACCGTCAGGGGTGGACAGAGCGGCAGCTCAGAAGCCGTCGCACCACCCACGACGATCCGACAAGGGGGCATCCCGTGAGTCGCGCACGCGCACACGGCAGCAGGAGGGGCATCGCCGCGGCGATGGGCGGTTGGAGCGCCCGCCACCGCTGGGCCGCGGTGGGCGGCTGGCTGCTCTTCGTCATCCTCGCCATGGTGATCGGGCAGGCCGTCGGCCGCTCCGACGTGGACGAGGACAAGGCCACACCGGGCGAGGTCGCCCAGGCGGCCACCATCATCGACGACGCGGGCCTCCAGGACCCGGCCACCGAGATGGTGCTGGTCCAGAACGTGCACGGCGTCGTCACCGACCCGGCCGCGCGGGCGACGGTCTCCGACGTGATGTCCGCGGTGAAGGCCACCGGCCTGGTCACCGCGGTCACCTCGCCGTACGACAGCGGCACGATCTCCGCCGACCACCACTCGGCGCTGGTCCGGTTCGCCATGAAGGGCGCGTCCGACGACGCCCCGGACCGCGTGCAGCCGGTGCTCGACGCGGTGGCCAAGGTCCAGGACCGGCACAAGGACCTGAGGGTCGAGGAGTTCGGCGACGCCAGCGGCAACCAGGCGGTGAACAACGCCTTCGGCGACGACTTCAAGACCGCCGAGTACTCGGCCCTGCCGGTCGCCCTCGGCATCCTGCTCGTCGCGTTCGGCGCGCTGGTGGCCGCTCTGCTGCCGGTGGTGCTGGCGATGACCGCCTTCCTCGGCGCGGGCGGCGTGGTGGCGATGGTCAGCCACGCGGTGCCGATGAGCGACACCGCGAACTCGGTGATGCTGCTGGTCGGCCTCGCGGTCGGCGTCGACTACTGCCTGTTCTACCTGCGCCGGGAGCGCGAGGAGCGGGCCGCCGGGCACGACGGCGGGACCGCGCTGATGATCGCCGCGGCCACCTCCGGCCGGGCGGTGCTGATCTCGGGCTTCACCGTGATCGTGGCGATGGCCGGCATGCTGCTCACGGGCATAGGCGACTTCGAGGCGATGGGCGTGGCCACGATGATCGTCGTCGCCATCGCGATGTTCGGTTCCGTCACCGTGCTGCCCGCGCTGCTGTCGCTGCTGGGCGGGAAGGTCGAGAAGGGCCGGCTCCCGTTCGTCGGCCGGCTGGCCGCGCGCCGGGTCGCCCGCACCGGGCAGGCGAACACCAGCCGCTTCTGGCGGACCGTGCTGCGCCCGGTACTGAGCCGACCCAAGGCCGCCACCCTGATCGCCGGCGGCGTCCTGCTGGCCATCGCGCTGCCCGCGTTCGGCATGCGCACCGCGAACCTGACGCTGAACCAGGAACTCGGCGACAGCCTGCCGATCATCAAGACCTACGACCACATCAACGCCGCGTTCCCCGGCGGTCCGGACCCCGCCGGCGTGGTGGTCAAGGCCGACGCGATCAACGCGCCGCAGGTGAAGGCGGCCATCGCCGCCTTCCGCGCCGAGGCGGTCTCCTCCGGCGCCAGCAGGGGCCCGGTCACCGTGACCGTGCACAGCGCGCAGAACGTGGCGCGGATCGACGTCCCGCTGGCCGGTGGCACCGACCGGTCCAAGGCCGAGGCCGACGTGCGGTTGCTGCGCGACCACGTGCGGCCCGACACGCTCGGCAAGGTGGCCGGGCTCCAAGCGCCGATCACAGGCGACACCGCGGGGTCGATGGACTTCACCCACAAGATCACCAGCAGCGTGCCGCCGGTCTTCGCCTTCGTGACCGTCTTCGCCTTCCTGCTGATGCTGCTGTCCTTCCGGTCGCTCACCATCGCGCTGACCTCGATCGTGCTGAACCTGCTCTCGGTGGGCGCGGCCTACGGCGTGCTGACCATGGTCTTCCAGCACGGCTGGGGCGCCTCGCTGGTCGGCGCGCACGGCACCGGCGCGGTGGTGGCCTGGCTGCCACTGTTCCTCTTCGTGATCCTGTTCGGGCTGAGCATGGACTACCACGTGTTCGTGGTCTCCCGGATCCGCGAGGCCCGGCAGCGCGGCCTGACCACCAAGGGCGCGATCGAGCACGGCATCACCACCACCGCGGGCGTGGTGACCAGCGCCGCGGTGATCATGGTCGCCGTCTTCGCGATCTTCGGGACGCTGACCATGCAGAGCATGAAGCAGATGGGCCTGGGCCTCGCGGTGGCGGTCCTGATCGACGCCACGATCATCCGCGGGGTGCTGCTGCCGGCCGTGATGAGCCTGCTCGGCGAGCGCAACTGGTACCTGCCGCGCTGGCTGCGCCGGATGCCCGACTTCACGCACGACGAGGCCGTCGCGCCGCTCCCGCCGGTCGCCGCCGGGCGCCCGCTGGAGCAGCTGCCCGACCGCGTCTGACGGCTTGATCGTCTGCTCGTTCGGCCTCCTGACCTGCTTCTTCCCCGGCACCCGCCGAGGATCGGCACGACCCCCGCGCGGCACCGCGCGGGGGTTTTGTCGGTGCCCGGCGTTACGGTGGCCGTATGAGCGCACGGGAGAGCGTGAGCGGCGGCGCGACGGCCTCGCGGGTCCTCGCGGACGACGGGTTCGAGGGCCGCCTGGAGGGCCACCGGGTGGAGCTGACCGGTTACTGCTACCGGATGCTCGGCTCGGCCTTCGAGGCCGAGGACGCGGTGCAGGAGACGATGGTGCGCGCCTGGCGCGGCGCGGACCGCTTCGAGGGCCGCTCCAGCCTGCGCTCGTGGCTGTACCGCATCGCGACCAACGTCTGCCTCGACAGCCTGAACGCCGGGCGCCGCCGGGCCCGCCCGATGGACCTGTCCCCCGCCTCGCACGCCGACGCGGTGCTGCCGGCCAGGACCGCCGAGTCGATGTGGGTGGAGCCGGCGCCCGACGCGCGGGTGCTGCCCTCCTCCGGTGGCGACCCGGCGGACGTGGTGGTGGCCCGCGAGTCGGTCCGGCTCGCCTTCGTGGCCGCGCTCCAGCGCCTGCCGCCCAAGCAGCGGGCGGTGCTGATCCTGCGCGAGGTGCTGGCGTGGCGGGCCGCCGAGACCGCGGAGCTGCTCGACACCACGGTGGCATCGGTCAACAGCGCGCTCCAGCGGGCCCGGGCCACGCTGGCGGACGCCGCGGCGTCCTCGGGGGACAGCCCGGCGGACTCCGCCGCGGCGTACGGGGCGGCGGCCGCGGACATGGACCGGGAACAGCAGGAGTTGCTCTCCCGCTACGTCGACGCCTTCGAGCGGTACGACCTGGACGCCCTGACCAAGCTGCTGCACGAGGACGCCACGCTCTCCATGCCGCCGTATCCGCTCTGGCTGCGCGGCACCGAGGACATACGCGCGTGGTTCCTGGGCACGGGCCACGGCTGCGCGGGCTCGCGGCTGGTCCCGGTCCGGGCGAGCGGCGCGCCGGGCTTCGCCCAGTACCGGCCGAGCGCGTCCGGCCCGGGGCACGCCGCGTGGGCGCTCCAGGTCCTGGACATCCGGGGCGGCCGGATCACCGCCATCAACTCATTCCTCGACACCGCCGCCCTCTTCCCGCTGTTCGGCCTCCCACTCGAACTCCCCGGCCAGGCCCGCCCGGTCGAGCAGGGCGCGTAGCGCGGGCGAGGGCCCCCGCAGCCGCACCCGGTGACCGGTCCGCCTGGCCGCCAGCGCCAGCCGGGCCAGCGCCGCGAGCGCGGCGGTGGACGCGGCCAGCGCGCCCGCCTCCAGCGCCACGACCGTGCCGTGCGGACCGGTGGGCGCCGCCACAGCCGTGCTCCCTTCGGTCAGTGCGCGGACCGTCTGTCACTCGTGTCCGTGACTTTCTGTCCGCAACCGGCCCCCTGGAGGGGCCTTCCCGTGATACGACCGGTCGCGGGGTCGTAAGTCATCGCTCACAGGGGTACGTATCCGCGATCGGGTGCGTGTGCGGGACTGATTCCGGCTGATCACCGATTCCCAGCGAATCCGGAGGCGATTCCGGAGGGTACGGATGCGAGACTTTGCGTGTCCGGGGGATCGGACGATGCCGCGGGCATATGTGCACGGCCTGCGACGACCTGGGGCGGGCAGCTGAGAAGCGAGAGGCTGGGCATGGCGGAGGCGATGTTCACGCAGGACCGGGCGCGGGCGGTGCTGGAGGCCGCCGGGCACGCGGAGGCCGACCTGCTCTCCTTCGGGGAGAACGCGGTGTTCGCCGCGGGCCGCCTGGTGATCAAGGTGGGCCGGGGGGCCGACCTGCTGGAGCGGGCCCGCCGGGAAGTGCGCACCGCGGACTGGCTGGCCAAGCACGACGTGCCGGCGGTGCGCTCCGCCGAGTCCGAGGTGCGCCTGGTCGAGGGGCACCCCATCACCTACTGGCAGCGGCTGCCGGAGTCGCTGCGCCCGGCCGAGACGCAGGACGTGGCGCCGCTGCTGCGGCTCGTGCACGCCCTGCCCGAGCCGGACTTCGGGCTGCCGCCGCGTGACCTGCTGGGCGGCGTCGAGCGCTGGCTGCGGCTGGCCGGGGAGGCCATCGACCCCGCCGACGCCGGCTACCTGCGCCGGCGGCGGGACGACTTCGCCGAAGCTGCCGCCGACCTCGTGGGGCACCTGCCGCGCGGCCCGATCCACGGCGACGCCCTCCCCCGCAACGTCCACATCGGCCCGGACGGCCCGGTCCTGGTCGACCTGGAGACCTTCTCCTCGGACCTGCGCGAGCACGACCTGGTGGTCCAGGCGCTGAGCCGGGACCGCTACGGCGTGCCGGGGGCGGAGTACCGGGCCTTCACCGCCGCCTACGGCTGGGACGTCGTCGAGTGGTCCGGGTACGAGACCCTGCGGGGCGCCCGGGAGACCGCCGGGTGCGCGTGGGTCGCCCAGCACGCCCCCGCCATCCCGGCCGCCCGCACGGAGTTCCGCCGCCGTGTCGCCTCCCTGCGGGCGGGCGACCGTTCGGTGCGCTGGTACTCCTTCTAGCGGGTCGCGCTCCCACGGGTCGCGGCGGGCGAGGAACCGGCCGCAGATTCCGAAGCAGTCACAGGTGTTGACCTGGACATGGCCGAAACCCGACGGTGTGACGGGGCAACGGCGGAGCGATCCGCGCGGCCCCGCCCGGGGGCGCCCCCGCGCGCCCCGGCAGTGGCCCGCCACTGCACTCGGACGTCCACCCCGTGGCAGAAGGAGCATCATGTCCGGATCCGTCGCTGACGCCGTACCGCCCGCGTCAGGCCCGTCCTCCGCGGACGGCAGTCCCCTGGAGCGCTGGTTCCGCATAGCCGAGCGCGGATCCACACCGGGACGGGAGATACGCGGCGGCGTGGCCACCTTCTTCACGATGGCCTACATCCTCGTCCTGAACCCGATCATCCTCGGCAGCGCGACGGACAAGTTCCACCACCACCTGGCGCCCGATCAGATCCTCACCGCCACCGCGCTGGTGGCCGCGGTGATGACGGCGATCATGGGCGTGGGCGGCAACCTGCCGCTGGCCGTGGCGGCCGGCCTCGGCCTCAACGGCGTGGTGGCCTTCCAGTTGGCGCCGAAGATGAGCTGGCCGGACGCGATGGGGCTGGTCGTCCTGGAGGGCCTGCTGATCTGCGTCCTGGTGGCCACCGGGCTGCGCGAGGCGATCATGAACGCCATCCCGCTGGCGATCAAGAAGGCCATCAGCGTCGGCATCGGGATGTTCATCGCCTTCATCGGGCTGGTCGACGCCGGATTCGCCAGCCGCATCCCGGACGCCGCCCAGACCACCGTCCCGGTGCAGTTGGGCGGGGCGGGGACGCTGACCGGCTGGCCGGTGCTGGTCTTCTGCGTCGGCGTGCTGCTGACCGTCGCCCTGCTGGCCCGCCGGGTCAAGGGCGCGATCCTGATCAGCATCGTGGCGATGACGGTCGTGGCGATCGTCATCAACTCCGCGGCGAAGGTGCCGAACGCCGCCTGGGGCCTGACCGTGCCGAAGTGGCCGCACAAGGTGGTGGCCAGCCCCGACTTCGGACTGATCGGCCACTTCAGCCTGTTCGGCGGCTTCAAGGAGGCCGGGGTCGTCACCGCGGTGCTCTTCGTGTTCACCCTCGTGCTGTCGGACTTCTTCGACGCCATGGGCACGATCGTGGGCATCTCCAGCGAGGCGGGGCTGCTGGACGCCAAGGGCCGGGTGCCGAACATCGGCCGCGTGCTGTTCATCGACGGGGCCGCCGCCGTGGCCGGCGGCGCCGCCTCCTGCTCGTCGAACACCGCCTACGTCGAGTCGGCGGCGGGTGTCGGCGAGGGCGCCCGCACGGGCCTGGCCAGCGTGGTGACCGGACTGCTCTTCGCGGTGGCGCTCTTCCTGTCGCCGCTGGCCGGGGTCGTGCCCTCGCAGGCGGCGGCCCCCGCCCTGGTGGCCGTCGGCTTCCTGCTGATGGCCCAGGTCCGCGACATCGACTGGACGCAGTACGACATCGCCATCCCGGCGTTCCTCACCATCGCGGTGATGCCCTTCACCTACAGCATCACCAACGGCATCGGCGCGGGCTTCCTGTCCTTCGTGGCGATCAAGCTGGCGCTGGGCAAGGTGCGCGACATCCACCCGCTGGTGTGGGGTGTGTCGGTGTGCTTCCTCGCCTACTTCGCGATCGACCCGATCCAGCAGGCGCTGAACGTCAAGTGACGGCGGCTCCGGCGGGGCGCCCGAAGCCAGGGGCGCACCGCCGGAGCACCGCGCGGACGGCGCCCCGCACGCGAGGTGCGGGTCAGCGCAGCGCGCCCGGGTGGGCGCCGCGCAGCGGCCACTGCGTGTCCACGTCCGGCTCCGCAGCGCCCTTGCGGCGCAGCCACGCGCTGAAGTCCTCCGCCCAGTCCGCGTACCAGACCCGCTGGCGCTCCTGGAGCTCCCACAGGTCGGCGTCCCCGGCCTCGGGGTAGCGCACGGCCAGCGCCCGGGCCACCCGCACGGCGGCGAGCGCGTCGGCCCCCGCCTCGTGCGCGTCGTCGAGCACCACCCCGTACACCCCGCAGGCGGCCTCCAGGGTGCGTTTGCCGCGCCGGTAGCGGTCCAGCGCCCGGTCGAGCACCAGCGGGTCGATGACGGGCCCGGCCGGCACCCCGTCGACGGTCAGCCGGGGCAGGGCGTAGCGGGCCAGTTCCTCGTCCAGCAGGGTGAGGTCGAAGGGCGCGTTGTAGACGACCACCGGCACCCGCGCCGCCCAGTAACCCCGTACCGCGTCCGCCACTTCGGCGACGACCTCGGCGGCGGGGCGGCCGTGCGCGGCGGCCCGCTCGGTGCTGACGCCGTGTATCGCGGTGGTCTCCGCCGGGATGGGCACGCCCGGATTGGCCAGCCAGGCCCGGTGCCGCACCGGCTCCCCCGACTTGACCTCGGTGACCGCGGCGGTCACGATCCGGGACTGCCGCGGATCGGTCCCCGTGGTCTCCAGATCGAAGCCGACCAGCAGTTCCTCATGCCATGCCATTGGACGTGTCCTTCCCGACGATTCCCCCGGTGTGCGCTGCCATCATCGCGCCCGCCACTGACACCTCCGGTCCGCGGCGGCGCCCGCCCGGCGGCCCGGGCCGCCCGGTCCACCGGGGGTGTCGCCCCGTCAGCAGGCGGGGCGGAGCCGTCAGGAGACGGGGCGCGAGTCCCCCCAGACGCCGTCGAACTCCTCGCGGTAGACCTCGAACAGGCCGCTCTCGACGGGCTTGTCGTCGGTGACCACCCGCGTGTTCGCGCCGCGCAGCACCATCACCGGCACCTCCATGCCGCGGGCCCGCCGCAGGTACGTCTGCACCACCGCGAGCCCGTCGCCGGCGTCGCCCTCGACGAGGTAGGCGGTGAAGCGCGGGGTCTCGTCGTAGACCTGGATCTCGAAGGCGCCCGGGTCGCGCAGCCGGCCGCGCACGCGTCGCATGTGCATGATGTTCATCTCGACCGACCGGCTCATCTCGCCCCGCCCGAGCCCCAGTTCGCGCTCGCGACGGCGGATGGTGCTGCTGGCCGGGTTGAGGAACAGCAGCCGCACCCGGCAGCCGGACTCGGCCAGCCGGACCAGCCGCCGCCCGGAGAAGTTCTGCACCAGCAGGTTGAGGCCGATGCCTATCGCGTCCAGCCGGCGGGCCCCGGAGAACAGGTCCTCGACGGGCAGTTGGCGCTGGAGCCGGACCCGGTCGGGGTAGACGCCGACGACGTCGGAGTAGCGGTCGGCGACGAGTTCCTCGACCGCGTCCACCGGCAGCCGCCGGGTGCGGGAGGGGCCGGAGCCGAGCATCTCCAGCAGCCGCGCGGACGCCCGCTCGACCTGGTCCAGGACCGTGCGCGACAGGGCGCGGTTGCGCGAGACCACGTGCCGGGCGACTTCCAGCTCGTCCAGGGCGAGTTCGAGCTCGCGCCGGTCGTCGAAGTACGGCTCGAAGCAGGGCCAGTGCTGGACCACAAGCTCGCGCAGCTGCGGCAGCGTCAGGAAGCTGAGCACGTTGTCGTCGGCGGGGTCGAGCAGGTAGCCCTTGCGGCGGCTCACCTCGCGCACGGCGACGGCGCGCTGCACCCACTCGTGGCCGGCCGGACCGGCGGAGGCCACCACCCACTCCTCGCCGTGCACCGGTTCGTAGATCGGCCGCAGCACGGCGTTGACCACGGCCCGAAGGCGCTGTTCGACCAGGTTCAGCCACACGTAGGCGCGGCCGGCCCGGCGCGCACGGGTGCGCACCTCGGCCCATGCCTCGGCGTCCCAGTCCAGCTCGGCCCCGATCTCCAACGGCGCCGCGACGGATACCGTGCCGGACAGCTGTTCGGCGGCGGCGCCGACCGGGTCGCCCGGCTCACCGCCACCCGGGAGCACCAGACCTCCGGACGTCACCACGTCACCACCTCATGTCCTCTTCGCCTTCCGCCCCGCCACCTCCCGCGCCCCCGTTCCACGATCAAGGAAGCGTACTGCGGCGCGGGGGGAGCCGCAGCCGTAACGGCCCTACCCGGCCGACGGGAGGACACTCCTCCCTCCCCGTCAATTGCCCGTCACGAACGGCGGCGTCGCTGCCCGTTGTCGCCGTGTCACCCTGGGGAAGGAGGGGAATGCGAAGATGACCGTTCGGCAACCACACGCCGGGCGCGCGGCCACCCCCGCGCGGCCGGTCCTGGAGCGGAGAGTCCCATGCAAGTCTGGCCGGGTCAGTCCTACCCCCTCGGCGCCGCCTTCGACGGCGGCGGCACCAACTTCGCCGTGTTCTCCGAGGCCGCGTCGCGGATCGAACTGTGTCTGCTGCACGACGACGGCTCCGAGACGGCGGTCGAACTGCGGGAGGCGGACGCCTTCGTCCGGCACGCCTACCTGCCGGGGGTGATGCCCGGTCAGCGGTACGGCTTCCGGGTGCACGGGCCACACGACCCGGTCCGCGGCCACCGCTGCAACTCCGCCAAACTGCTGCTCGACCCGTACGCCAAGGCGATGAGCGGGGAGATCGACTGGGACGAGGCGGTGTACGGATACCGCTTCGGGCAGCCGGACTCGCGCAACGACCTGGACTCCGCCCCGCACACCATGAGCTCGGTCGTGGTCAATCCGTACTTCGACTGGGGCGACGACCGCCCGCCGCGGATCGACTACCACCGCACCGTCATCTACGAGGCCCACGTCAAGGGCCTGACGATGACCCACCCCGACCTGCCGGAGGAGATCCGCGGCACGTACGCGGCCCTCGGCCACCCGGCGGTGATCGGCCATCTGGTGGAGCTCGGGGTGACCACCCTGGAGCTGATGCCGGTGCACCAGTTCATCCAGGACCACCGGCTGGTGGACGCCGGCCTGGCGAACTACTGGGGCTACAACACCATCGGGTTCTTCGCCCCGCACCACGCCTACAGCTCGCTGGGCGACCGGGGCCAGCAGGTGCTGGAGTTCAAGACGGCCGTCCGCGCGCTGCACCGGGCGGGCATCGAGGTGATCCTCGACGTGGTCTACAACCACACCGCCGAAGGCAGCCACCTGGGCCCGACGCTGAGCCTGCGCGGCCTGGACAACGCCTCGTACTACCGGCTCGGCAACGACCGGCGCTACTACACGGACACCACCGGCACCGGCAACAGCCTGTTGATGCGCAGCCCGCACGTGCTCCAGATGATCATGGACAGCCTGCGCTACTGGGTGACCGAGATGCACGTGGACGGCTTCCGCTTCGACCTGGCGGCCACCTTGGCCCGGCAGTTCCACGAGGTGGACCGCCTGTCGTCGTTCTTCGACCTGGTGCAGCAGGACCCGGTGGTCTCGCAGGTCAAGCTGATCGCCGAGCCCTGGGACGTGGGCGAGGGCGGCTACCAGGTGGGCAACTTCCCGCCGCTGTGGACGGAGTGGAACGGCAAGTTCCGCGACACCGTGCGCGACCTGTGGCGCGGCGAGAGCGCCACCCTCGCGGAGTTCGGCTCGCGGCTGACCGGCTCCTCCGACCTCTACCAGGACGACGGCCGCCGCCCGCTGGCCTCCATCAACTTCGTCACCTGCCACGACGGCTTCACGCTGCGCGACCTGGTGTCGTACGACCAGAAGCACAACGAGGCCAACGGGGAGAACAACCGGGACGGCGAGAGCTTCAACCGGTCCTGGAACTGCGGGGCCGAGGGTCCGACCGACGACCGCGCGGTGCGAGCCCTGCGGCTGCGCCAGATGCGCAACTTCATCGCCACCTTGATGCTCTCCCAGGGCGTGCCGATGCTCAGCCACGGCGACGAGTTCGGCCGCACCCAGCGGGGCAACAACAACGCCTACTGCCAGGACAACGAGCTGGCCTGGGTGGCGTGGCCCGGCAAGGCGGGCAGCGGCGAGGAGGACGACGAGGCGCTGAAGCTGCACGACTTCGTCAAGACGATGGTGTGGCTGCGCCGGGACCACCAGGTCTTCCGGCGCCGCCGCTTCTTCCACGGCCGCCCGGTCCAGGGCACCGGTGACGAGCTGTCCGACATCGCGTGGTTGACCCCGGACGGGCGGGAGATGACCCAGCGGGACTGGCAGGCGTCGCACGCCCGTTCGATGGTCGTCTTCCTCAACGGCAACGCGATCTCCGAGCCCGGCCCGCGCGGCGAGCGGGTCACCGACGACTCCTTCCTGCTGATGGTCAACGCGGCGCCGCGGGCGCTGGAGTTCACGGTGCCGGTCAGCCACGGCAAGCAGTGGCGGACGGTGGTGGACACCGAGCGGCCCGACGGGGTGCCGCCGGGGGCCGGCGAGACGGTGCACGGCGGCGACACGCTGCTGCTGGCCGACCGCAGCCTGGTGGTGCTCCAGCGTCCGGCGGACTGAGCGCGCGGGCCCGGAGCGGGTGCGCGGGCGGGCCGGGCGGGGGCGCGGGGTGGTCCCATCGGGCGGTGTGCGCGCACCGGCGGGCCGATCCGGGGTAGGGAAGACCCATGGCAGCCCCCTCATCCCCCGCCCCCCGCGCGCCGGGAGGCGGCGCCCCCGCCGCGACCTACCGGATCCAGGTGCAGCCGGAGTTCACCTTCGCCGACGCGGCGGCCCGGGTGCCCTACCTGGCCGCGCTCGGCGTCACCCATCTGCACCTGTCGCCCGTCCTGGAGGCCGTGCCGGGCTCCACCCACGGGTACGACGTCGTGGACCACACCCGGGTGCGGGCCGAACTCGGCGGCGAGGAGGGGCTGCGGGAGCTGTCCCGCACGGCCCGCGAGCACGGCCTCGGGATCGTCCTGGACCTCGTGCCCAACCACATGGCGGTGCCGGTCCCCGAGCACCTGAACGGGCCGCTGTGGGCCGTGCTGCGCGACGGGCCGGACTCGGCGTACGCGGGCTGGTTCGACGTCGACTGGGCGGCACTGGACGGCCGCGTGCTGCTGCCCGTGCTCGGCGAGCCCCTGCCGGACGCGCTGCCGGACCTGGCGGTGGTGACGGACAAGCGGGCCGGCGGGAAGGTGCTGCGCTACCACGACCGCCGCTTCCCGCTGCGGGCCGGCACCGAGGATCTGCCGCTGCCGGACCTGCTGGCGGCCCAGCACTACCTTCTGGCGTACTGGCGCGCGGCCCGCACCGAGCTGAACTACCGGCGGTTCTTCACCATCTCCGACCTGATCGCGGTCCGCGTGGAGCGGCCCGAGGTGTTCGACGCGACCCACGCCACGGTGCTGCGGCTGCTGCGGGAGGGGGTCGCCGACGGGCTGCGGATCGACCACCCCGACGGGCTCGCCGACCCGGCGGGCTACCTGCGGCGGCTGTCCGGGGCGACCGGCGGGCGCTGGACGGTGGTGGAGAAGATCCTCGGGCCCGACGAGCCGCTGCCCGCCGACTGGGCGTGCGCCGGCACCACCGGCTACGACGCGCTGGACCGGATCGACGGCGTGTTCACCGACCCGGACGGCGTGGCCGAACTCGCCGACTTCTACCGGGAGTTCACCGGGATCGCGGACGACCGGGGCGGCCGCTGGGCGGCCACCGTGCGGCGCGCCGCGCACCGGGTGGTCACCCGCGACCTGGCCGCCGAGGTCTCCCGGCTGGCCCGCCGCGCGGCGCAGGCGGGTGCGCCCGGCACGCCCGAACTGCTGGAGGAGGCGCTGCGGGCGCTCCTGGTCCGCGTCCCCGTCTACCGCACCTACGTCCGGCCGGGCGGCCCGGCGACGCCCGCCGACACGGCGCTGCTGGAGCGGGCCGCGCGCGAGGCCGGGGACGCGGGCGGGCCGGAACTGCGGCCCGTGCTGGACGCCCTGCTGAACCTGGCGCTCGGCCGGCCGGCCGGGGAGGGCGACGGGAACGGCGGGGCCGCCGACTTCACCGTGCGGTTCGCGCAGGTGGCGTCCGCGCTGCACGCCAAGTCCGTGGAGGACACCGCCTTCTACCGCTACCGGCCGCTGCTGCCGCTGTGCGAGGTCGGCCGCGACCCCGGGCGGCCCGCCACGGGCCCGGAGGAGTTCCACGCCTTCTGCGAACGGATCGTCCGCGAGCGCCCGGCCACCGGCACGGCCCTGTCCACCCACGACACCAAGCACAGCGCCGACCTGCGGCTGCGGCTCGCCGTCCTGACCGAGCTGCCCGGGGTGTGGCGGGAGTGGATGACGGCCCGCCCGGCCCGCGCCCGGGAGCTGGGCTGCCCGCCCGCGCCCGACCGGCACACCGAGTACACCGTCTTCCAGACCGCCGTCGGCCTCGGCTTCTGCCACCCCGACCGGATGGTCCCCGCCGCCTTGAAGGCCGTCCGCGAGGCGGCCCTGCGCACCACCTGGACCGAGCCGGACGAGGCGTACGAGAAGGCCGTCGCCGACTTCACCACCGAGGGCCCCTGCGGGGTGCAGGTCTACGACGTCGGGCTGTTCGGCGGCCGGCTGGAGCCGTACGCCGCCGCGAATTCGCTCGGCGCCGCGCTGCTGCACCTGACCGTGCCGGGCGTGCCCGACCTCTACCAGGGCACCGAACTGCCCGTGTACACCCTGGTGGATCCCGACAACCGCGGCACGCTGCGTTCGCCCGAGCCCGGGACGCTGCGGTTCGGCCTCGACCACACGCTGGCCGGGCTCCTCGACGGCACTCCCCCGCGTTCCTTCGACGACGCCAAGCTCCGCCTCACCGCCCTCGCCCTGCGGCTGCGCCGCGACCACCCCGAGTGGTACGGCCCCGGAGCCTCGTACCGGCCGCTCGCCGCCGAGGGGCCGGCCGCCGCCCACTGCCTCGCCTTCGTGCGCGGCGACGGCGCCCTCACGGTCGTCACCCGGCTCTCGCGCCGCCTCGAAGCGGCCGGCGGCTGGCGCGACACCGTCCTCCCGCTGCCGCCCGGCACGTGGAGCGACCACGTGGGCGGCCGCGAACACGAGGGCGGGGTGCGGCTGTCCGTGCTGCTGGCCGAGTCGCCGGTGGCGCTGCTGACGCGGGGGTAGGGGCCGGGCCGGGTGCTTAATCGGCTGGCCGCGCGCCGGGAGGGTTGGCTAAGGTGCCCGGGACGCCTGGAGGAGACGGAAGGAGGCGAGTGCGATGACGACTTTTCCCACACCGCGCTCCCTGCCTGTCCCTTGGCGTCCGTGAAGCCGTCGGGAGCGCACTGACTCCCGAAGGATTTCCCATGTCGGATCTGCTGTTCCGCCCGCTCTCGCCGGGCGAGTCACCGCTGTTCACCTCGCTGCGCTGCACGGAAGAGATCGGCCGCCCCCTGGCCGGGGACCGCTTCGCCACCGTCGACGAGGGCGGCGAGTACCGTCCCGAGTGGTCCTGGGTCGCCCTGCGCGACGACCGGGTCGTGGCCCGCGCCGCCTGGTGGGGCAAGCCGGGTGACGACCGTCCCGTCGCCCTGGACTGGTTCGACTTCGCCGACGGCGAGGCCGAGGCCGGCACCCGGCTGCTGCGCGCCGCGGGCCTGGACGCCGAGTACGACCTGCTGCTGCCGCCCGGCTGGCGCGGCCGGCCCGAGGTGCGGGCCGAGGCCGACGCCCGGGCTGCGGCCGTGGAGGCGGCCGGGCTGCGCCGGCTGGTCGAGCGCTACCGCTACACCTGGACCGCGGGCCGGGACCCGCTGCCGGCCCGCACCGGCCGGCTCCGGTACGACCCCGAGCCCGACGACGCCGCCTTCCGCGCGGTCATGGCCCGCATCATGACCGGCACGCTGGACGCGCACGACCGCAGGATGCTCGACGAGCACGGCCTGGAGGCCGCCCTCGACGAGAACCTCGGCTTCCTCGACTGGCTCCCCTCGCCCGCCGACTGGCGGCGGGTGGCCCGCACGCCCGACGGCGAGGTGGTCGGGCTGCACGTGCCCGCGCGGAACCCGGCCGGCCCGTGTATCGGCTTCGTCGCGGTCGTGCCCGAGCAGCGCGGCCACGGCTACGCGTACGACCTGCTGGTGGAGTGCACCCACGACCTGGTGGACCGCGGCGCCGAGCGGATCGCCGCCGCGACCGACCAGGCCAACTTCCCGATGGCGGCCCACTTCTCACGGGCGGGCTACCCGATCACCCAGGAACGGGTGAACTTCATACCCACCGCGAAGCCGTAGCCCACCCCGGCTCCTCCGGCCGACCCCCGGATCAGGGGGTCGGCCGGTGCCGGCCCCCATCACCGCCGGCCCGGGCCGGCGTCCGGACGGGTTGACTTTCCCATCAGGAAAGTGAGACGCTCTGTTTCCCACTAGGAAAGTGAGGTGTCGCCATGGACGACATCGCTCCGGAGCAGGCCCTCGCCGCCTTGGAGACGGCCGACCGCGCCCGGCGCCGGGTGGCCGAGGAAGTGGGACTGCCGCGCGGCTACTGGTGGGGAATGGCGGCCGGCTGGCTCGTACTCGGCACGGTCAACCACGTGGGACCGGCGTGGCTGGCCTCGGCCTTGACCGTGGGCTTCGGCGTAGGGCACTCGGTGCTCGCCTCGCGCCTGCTCGACGGGCGCCGGCGCACGGACGGACTGCGGGTCAGCGCGGCCGTCGCCGGCGGCCGCACCCCCCTGGTCGTGGTCGGCATGCTGCTCGCGCTCATCGGGTTCACCGTCCTCGCGGCGCTCGTGCTCGACGCCGACGGCGCCCGCCACCCCGACATCTGGGCGGCGGTGCTGACCGCGGCCGTCGTCGGGTTCGGCGGACCGGAGATCCTGCGCGTGCTGCGCCGGTGGGTGCGGGCATGACCGAGGCGCGATTCGACGAGCTCATCCATCCCAGCACCCGGCTCACCCTGGTCGCGACCCTGGCAGCCGCCGACTGGGCGGAGTTCGCCTTCCTCAAGGACCGGCTGGCGCTGTCCGACTCGGCGCTGTCCAAGCAGCTCACGACCCTCGAAGAGGCCGGGTACGTCTCCACCGAACGCCGCCTGAGCGGCAACCGCCGCAAAGTACGCGCCCGGCTGACCGAGTCCGGCCGCGACGCCTTCCACGGCCACATCGCGGCACTGCGGGCCATCGTCGACACCGCGACCCCGGCCGACGGGCCCGCGGCGTAAGCGGAGCACCGAACACGTGAGCAGGGCGCTACGCTAGGTCACCGAGGTCGGGCGGGACGCGCCACCACCGGAAACGCCCGGGGTGCGCGGGGCCGCGCCGTGGGAGCATGCGGCGGGTGGTCACGGCGGGCCCGGGCGGCCGCGCCTGCCCGGGAGACGGGTTGGCGCGGGCCCGAACCCCCGGGATCCGGCTGACATCACCGGTTCCCGGGCATGCATCTGTCCGGGAACCGGAACGGGCGGGGCGGGCGCCCGAGCCGGCACCGCATCCGGTCGACCGGATGCGGGAGTGCCGGACGGGTGCGCACCGGACGACGACCGATGGACCGACGACGACGGACACGACAGACAGGGCCGGTCGCCGCCGGCCCGGACGGGAGCCGATGCGTGCTGTTCGAGGTGTGGGCGCCGCGCGCCCGGCAGGTGGAAGCCCTGATCGAGGAGCACGCGTACGACCTCTGCCCTGATCCGGCCCGCGCCGGATGGTGGCGGGGCGACCTGGCCGCCCGGCACGGGACGCGCTACGCCTACCGGATCGACGGCGGACCGCCGCTTCCCGACCCCCGCTCCCGGCGGCAGCCGGACGGACCCGACGGGTTCAGCGCGGTGGTGGAGCAGGACGCCTTCGCGTGGCAGGTGCCGTGGCCGGGCCGCGGGCTGCCCGGGGCGGTGCTGTACGAGCTGCACGTGGGGACGTTCACGCCCGAGGGCACCTTCGACGCGGCGATCGAACGGCTGCCGCACCTGGCCCGGCTCGGCGTCACGCACATCGAACTGATGCCGGTCTGCCCGTTCCCCGGCACCCACGGCTGGGGCTACGAGGGCGTGTCGCTGTGGGCGGTGCACGAACCCTACGGCGGCCCCGAGGCGATGAAGCGCTTTGTCGACGCGGCGCACCGGCACTGCCTGGGCGTCGTCCTCGACGTGGTGCACAACCACCTGGGGCCCTCCGGCAACCACCTGCCGTCCTTCGGGCCCTACTTCACCGACCGGCACCACACGCCCTGGGGCGACGCGGTCAACCTGGACGCGCCCGGCTCGGACGAGGTGCGGGACTTCCTGATCGGCAGCGCGCTGTCCTGGCTGCGCGACTACCGGCTGGACGGGCTGCGGCTCGACGCGGTGCACGCGCTCGTCGACACCCGGGCGCTGCACTTCCTGGAGGAACTGTCCACGGCGGTGGACGGGCTGTCCGGGGCGCTGGGCCGCCCGCTCTTCCTGATCGGCGAGTCCGACCTGAACGACCCGCTGACCACCACCCCGCGGGGCGAGGGCGGGCAGGGCCTGCACGCCCAGTGGAACGACGACTTCCACCACGCGGTGCACACCGCCGTGACCGGCGAGGCGCAGGGCTATTACGCAGACTTCGCCGCCGCCGGCCCGGGCGCCCTGGCCAAGGTCCTCACCCGCGGCTTCTTCCACGACGGCACCTGGTCGTCCTTCCGCGGCCGCCACCACGGGCGTGCGCTGGACACCGCGGCCGTGCCCGCGCACCGGCTGGTCGGCTACGCCCAGACGCACGACCAGGTCGGCAACCGCGCCACCGGCGACCGGCTCACCCCCGAGCAACTCGGCGCCGCCGCCGCGCTCGTGCTGACCTCGCCCTTCACGCCGATGCTGTTCATGGGCGAGGAGTGGGGGGCGACCACGCCCTGGCAGTTCTTCACCGACCACGACGACCCCGAACTCGCGGCGGCCATCACCCGGGGGCGGCGGCGGGAGTTCGCCGAGCACGGCTGGAGCGCCGAGGACGTGCCCGACCCGCAGGACCCGGCCACCCGGAACCGCTCGTGCCTGGACTGGGCCGAGGCGGAGAAGCCCGCGCACCGCGAACTGCTGGAGTGGTACCGGGCGCTCATCGCGCTGCGCCGGGCCGAACCGGCGCTCACCGACGAGCGGTTGGCCTCCGTACGGGCGGTGGCGGGCGGGCGCACCCTGCGGATCGCCCGCGGGCCCTTCCGCGTGCTGGTCAATTTCTCGGACGCCCCCGCCCGGATCCCCCTCAACGCCCCCTGCGAGGTGGTCCTGGCCCGCCCGGCCTGCGCGATCCTGCCCGGCCCGGCGGTGAAGCTCCCGCCGCGGGGAGCGGCGGTCCTACGGGAGAGCTGACGAGCGAGGTCCCGCAGTGGGCGGCCGATGGGCCCCTCCTGCCCGAGGGCGGGCAAGGAGGGCGAGGCCACCCGCGAAGGGACCGAGGAGGAGGATCGACCCAGAAAAGGGGCTCGGGTGGACGTGATGGGGTCGGCAATCAGTGGGGAGCGGCGGCCGGCCTTCCCGCGTCGCGCGCCAGCGCGGTGAGGCGCGAGACCGCGCGGAAGTACTTCTTGCGGTAGCCGCCGGCCAGCATCTCGGTCGAGAACAGCTGGTCGAAGGGCACGCCGGAGGCCATCACCGGAACCTCGCGGTCGTAGAGCCGGTCGGCGAGCACCACCAGGCGCAGGGCCGCGGCCTGGTCGGTGATCTGCTCCACCCCGCGCAGGAAGACCGCGTCCACCCCGTCGCACAGCGCCCCGTAGCGGCTGGGGTGCACGGAGGCGAGGTGGGCGGCCAGCCGCGGGAAGTCGTCGAGGGCCGCGCCGGGGGTACGGGACGCCGCCGCGGTGACCTCCTCGTCCGTGTAGGGCCGGGGAGCCGCCGGCAGTCCCCGGTGCCGGTAGTCCTCCCCGTCGATCCGCAGGGGGGCGAAACGGGCGGACAGGCCCTGGATCTCGCGCATGAAGTCCGCCGCCGCGAAACGGCCCTCGCCGAGCCGGCCCGGGAGGGTGTTCGAGGTCGCGGCGAGCCGGACGCCCGCGTCCGCGAGGTGGCCGAGCAGGGTGGAGACCAGGACCGTGTCGCCCGGGTCGTCGAGCTCGAACTCGTCGATGCACAGGAGGCGGTGGCCGCTGAGGGCGGTCACCGCCGGGCGGAAGCCGAGGGCGCCCACGAGGTTGGTCAGCTCGACGAAGGTGCAGAAGGCCTTCTCGGCCGGAGGTGCGGCGGTGGCGTGCCACAGGGAGGCGAGGAGGTGGGTCTTGCCGACGCCGTAGCCGCCGTCGAGGTAGACCCCGCTCGTCCTCGGGGCCGTTTTGGATGCGGGGGTCGCGGCGCGGCGGCGGGGCCACCACGTCCGGGCGGGGGCCGGGGAGCCGCCGCCCCCCGTGCCGGACGTGAACGCCTCCAGCGCGCGCACGGCCGCGGACTGCGTCGGCTGGGCCGGGTCCGGGAGGTACGTGCCGAAGCGGACCCCGGCGAATTTCGGGGGCGGGACGAGTTCCGCGAGGAGCCTCTCCGGGGCGGGGTGCGGGTTGCGCTCCGCCAGCGCGAACGGCTCGGACGTCTCTGCGGCTGCTTCCCCTGACACGGCTCCCCAGCCTACGCCTCCGGCGGCTCCCCCCGTTTCCTCCCCCTCCCTCGTCCCCGGGGCTCTCGCCCGTGCCGCGTTCAACGGCTCCGCCCGGGGGCGGGTGGGAGGATGCGGGGATGGAGCAACTGTTGCCCCCGGGCGGTGCCGCGGACGTGAGGACGTTGACGGGTCTGGCGGAGGCGTACGCGTACCCGCCGCGGGAGGCGGGGGCCTACGTGCGGGCGAACATGGTCGCCTCGCTGGACGGCGCGGCCTACCACGAGGAGCGCTCGGCCGGCCTGTCCTCACCCGCGGACATGAGGCTGTTCGGCACGCTGCGGGCCCTCGCGGACGTGGTGATCGTGGGGGCGGAGACGGTCCGCCGGGAGGGGTACGGCCCGGCGAAGGCCCGCGCCGTGTTCGCGGAGCGGCGAGCGGCTGACGGCCAGACCCCGGCCCCGGCGATCGCGGTGGCCAGCCGCGCGCTGGACCTGGACTTCGGGTCGCCGCTGTTCACGGAGGCGGAGGTGCCCACGCTGGTGCTGACGGGCGCGGGCTCGGACCCGTCCCGGCTTGCGGCGGCCCGGCAGGCGGGCGTCCACGTGGTGATCGCGGGCGACGGCGAGGGCGCGGACCCGCTGCGGGTGGTCGCGGAACTCGCCGCGCTGGGCCACGCCCGCCTGCTGCACGAGGGCGGCCCGCGCCTGCTCGCCCAGTTCGCGGCGGCCGGCGCGCTGGACGAGCTGTGCCTGACGATCGCCCCGCTGCTCGCGGGCGGCGGCGCGCCGCGGATCATGAACGGCCCGCCCGTCACCAACCCCGGCGGCGAGGGCCCGGCCCCCTTCGTACCGGTCTCGGTCCTCACCGAGGGCGGGTTCTTCTTCACGCGGTACGCGAAGGTCGCGGCATGACCGCCGCCCGGGCGGGCACCGGGTCACCAGGGAAGGACGCGCGGGCGGCGGGGAGCGGCGCAGGCACCCCCAAAAGCGGATTCGACCGTTCCGCTTCGTGTCGCGCGGGAAGACTGAGGGCGGTGCCCTGAAGATCAGGGCGTGGCCCGCGAGAGGGAAGGACGTCTGTGTTCACGACCGTACTCATGATCGAGAGGCCGCTCGCCCCGGCCGACGTGGAGCTGGTCACCACCCTCCACGGCGACGAGCAGGTCTCCTTCGTGGTCCTGATGCAGCCGCGCGGCGACCAGGACCGGCTGCTGCGGGCCCTGGACGACGTGGCGCTGGGCCGGCTGGAGACCGCCGCCAAGGAGAGCGAGGAGCCCGAGGGCGACGCCGCCCGACCACCGGCCGAGCGCTCCCTCGCCCATTCCCTGGAGGCCCTGCGCGCGACCGGCGCGGACGCCGACGGCCAGGTGGTGGACCGGCACCCGCTGGACGTGCTGAAGGCGGTGGTCGAGGAGTCGCACGCCGACGAGGTGGTGGTGCTGACCGCCCCGCACTTCGTGGAGGAGTTCTTCCACCGCGACTGGACCTCCAGAGCCCGGCACGCGGTGGGCGTTCCGGTGCTGAAGCTGTTCGCCCAGCAGGAGTGACCCGCCCCGAGCGCCCGGGCGCCGCGCACCCGGCCCGGCGGCCCCCCCGCGCGGACGCGGACCGGGCCGCCGGCGGATGCGAGAATCGTCAGCGCCGTACGTCGGCCAGGAGCCCCGCCCCCGGCCCACCAGCCACCAGGAGATCCGCGCATGAGCTCGTCCCGCCCCGCCGGCGTTCCCGTTCCCCCCGGGCTCGACCGGCCGCACTTCATCGGCATCGGGGGCGCCGGGATGTCGGGGATCGCGAAGATCCTGGCCCAGCGCGGGGCCCGGGTGGCGGGCAGCGACGCGAAGGAGTCGGAGACCGCCGAGGCGCTGCGCGCCCTGGGCGCCACCGTGCGGATCGGCCACGACGCGGCCCACCTGGCGCCGGACGCCTCCGCCGTGGTGGTCTCCAGCGCGATCCGCGCGGACAACCCGGAGCTGGCCGCGGCCCGCGAGCGCGGCGTCCCCGTGGTGCACCGCAGCGACGCGCTGGCCGCGCTGATGACCGGCACCCGCCCGATCGCGGTCGCGGGCACGCACGGCAAGACGACCACCACCTCGATGCTCGCCGTGGCGCTGTCCGCGCTGGGCCTGGACCCGTCGTACGCGATCGGCGGCGACCTGGACGCGCCCGGCTCCAACGCCCGGCAAGGCGACGGCGCGCTCTTCGTGGCCGAGGCCGACGAGAGCGACCGCAGCTTCCACACGTACTCCCCCGAGGTCGCCGTCGTCCTCAACGTGGAGCTCGACCACCACGCCAACTACGCCTCGCTGGAGGAGATCCACGAGTCCTTCGAGATCTTCGCGGGCAGGATCCGGCCGGGCGGCACCCTCGTGGTCTCCGCCGACCAGTCCGGCGCGGTCGAGCTGACCTCCCGGGTCCGGGCGGCGGGCCGGGACCTGCGGATCGTGACCGTCGGAGAGTCCGAGGGGGCGGACGTGCGCATCACCGGCATCCGGGCGCACGGCCTGTCCAGCGAGGTCGACGTGCTGCTCGACGGCCTGCCGCTGACCTTCACCGTCTCCGTGCCGGGCCGGCACTACGCCCACAACGCCGTCGCCGCCCTCGCGGCGGGCGTGGCCGCGGGCGTGCCCGCAGCCGACCTGGCCGCGGCCCTGGCGAAGTACACCGGGGTCAAGCGGCGGCTCCAGCTCAAGGGCGAGGCGCGCGGGGTGCAGGTGATCGACTCCTACGCCCACCACCCCACCGAGATGGCCGCCGACCTGGAGGCGATCCGCGGGGCGGCCGGGGAGGGCGGGGGCCGGGTGCTGGTGGTCTTCCAGCCGCACCTGTTCAGCCGCACCCAGGAGCTGGGCCTGGAGATGGGCGGCGCGCTGGCGCTGGCCGACGCCTCGCTGGTGCTGGACATCTATCCGGCCCGCGAGGACCCGATGCCGGGCGTGACGAGCGCGATCATCCTCGACGCGGCCCGGGCGGCGGGCGCGGACACCACCGCCGTGCACGACCGGGCGGCCGTTCCCGACCTGGTGGCAGGAATGGCGGGGCCGGGTGATCTCGTTCTCACCATGGGGGCCGGGGACGTCACCGACCTCGGTCCCAGGATTCTCGCCCGGCTCGGCGCCTGAGGAGGCTCCCATGTCCCACGAAGCCAAGAAGTACACGGTCGACAAGACCGACGAGCAGTGGCGCGCGGAGCTGTCGCCGCAGGAGTACGCGGTGCTGCGGCAGGCCGGCACCGAACGGCCCTTCACCGGTGAGTACACCGACACCACGACCGAGGGCGTCTACTCCTGCCGCGCCTGCGGGGCCGAGCTCTTCCGCTCCGACACGAAGTTCGCCTCGCACTGCGGCTGGCCGTCCTTCTACGACCCCGCCGACACGGACGCGGTGGAGCTGCTCGAGGACCGTCGCATGGGCATGCGCCGGGTCGAGGTGCGCTGCGCGAACTGCGGCTCGCACCTCGGGCACGTCTTCGAGGGCGAGGGCTACCCGACCCCGACCGACCAGCGCTACTGCATCAACTCGATCTCGCTGACGCTCTCGCCGAAGTCCTGATCCCCCTCGGGGCCCTCTCCCGGCCCCTTCCGGCGGCGCCCCACCCGGGCGCCGCCGTTTCCTTTCCGTACGGCCTACCCCCGCGGGTTCCCGAACCGGGCCACCGCGCGGCCGGAGCCCCACACCGCGACCGCCGCCAGGACGGCGGCGACCGGCAGGGCGAGGACGGGGAAATGCACAGCGCCGGTCCGCGAGCCGGTGACCAGCCCGGTCACGGCGGCCTGCGCGGGCGAGCCGGCGACCAGCAGAACCGCGCCCGCGCCCAGACCGGAGCCGAGCATCGACCACCCGGTGCCGCGCAGCAGCGGCGGGTTGGTCAGAGCACCCACGGCGGTGCCGAGCAGCACGGAGATCGCCGCCGCCATCAGCCCGGCCAGCGCGGCGGCGGCCACGGGCACGGCGATGCGCATGTCGTCGGAGTGCGGGCCGCTGATCGCGGTCACCACCGCCGTGCCGGCCGCGCCGAGCACGGAGGAGGCCGCCAGCGCCGTGCGGAGCGCGCCCCGCTGCGCCCGCGCGGGGCCGACCGCCGAGGCCACGCAGGCCCGCGCGGCGGGCGGCTCGTTCGTGACGCAGACCCGTACCATCCAGGCCGCCACCGGGACGAGCAGTGCCGCGGCGTAGCCGAGCGAGCCGAGCAGGGGCTCGCCGCCGGCCACGCCGATGCCCATCACGGCGCCGTAGAAGACCAGCGGGGCCAGCCAGCGGTGGGAGCGGAGCAGCAGGTCGGCCTGGTACCGGAAGAGCGCGCCGACGGGCCGGCGGGAGGTGCCCGGGGCCGGGGCGGGAGGAGCCGGCGCCGCCGGGGAGGGACGGCCTGCGGCGGACCGTACGGCGGCGATGTGCCAGGGCGGGCGGGCCGTGAGCAGGGCGCGCAGCACGCCGTCGGAGTCCGGCGCGGGCACCGCCACCCGGACGCGTCCTGCCGCCGGTTCGGCCGCGACCTCGGCCCTCTCCCGTACGGCCGCGGGCACCTCGCCGGTGCCGTGCGCCTCGATGTGCACGAGGTGAACAGGGGGGCCGGCCGCGGCGGGTTCGTCCGCGCGGGCGTTCGCGGGAGCCGGTACGAAAGCCGGTGCGACGGCGGTGAGCCGGCCGGTGCCGACCCCGTAGACGGCCGTCGCCTCCCCGGCGAGCCGGCGCGGATCGTGGTCGACGAAGAAGACCGTCGCCCCGGCCGCGACCCGCTCCCTCACCACCTCGTCGAGCACCGCGCGGGCGTCGGTGTCCAGGCCGGTCCACGCCTCGTCCAGGACCAGCAGGCGCGGTTCGGCGAGCAGCGCCTGGGTCACGGCGACCTTCTGGCAGGTGCCCTTGGACAGTTCGTCCAGCGGGGTGCGGGCGTATCCGGCGATGCCGAAGCGGTCGAGCCAGTACAGCGCGCGGGCCCGGGCGGTGTCCGCGCTCAGGCCGCGCAGCGCGCCGAGGTGGGTGAGGTAGCGCAGCACCGGGAAGGGCAGCGCGGCCGGGAACCGCTCGGGCACGTACGCCGTCGTGTGCGCGGGCCGTCCGCGCACGCTCCCGGCGGTCGGCGCGTCGACCCCCGCGACGATCCGCAGCAGCGTCGACTTCCCGCTGCCGTTGGCGCCCTCGACCCGCACCAGCGAGCCCTCCGGCACCTCGAAGCCCAGGTCCCGCAGCACCCAGGGCCCGCGGACCCCGTAGCGTCGCCCCACCGCGTCGAGCCGCAGCCCGTTCCCGTCCAGCACGACCCCATCCTGGCCCAGGCCGCCGGTGCGGCCAAGCGCCGATGGCAGACTGGGCGGGTGAGCAGCCCCTTCCAGCACGAGGCCCTCGACCGCGACGCGGCACCGCAGTACGTCCTGCCCCTGGTGGTGCGCATCGAGCGCGACGCCCCGCCGGCCCGTACCGACGCCCTGGAGACCGCCGCCCGGGCGGTCCTGACCCTGCTGTCGGACGAGCGGGCGACCGACGAGGACGGCGAGTGGGCGCAGGCCGTCCGGGACTGGCAGGACGCCCGGATCCGCAAGGTCGTCCGGCGGGCCCGCGGCGCCGAGTGGCGGCAAGGCGGCGGCGCTGCCGGGCATCACCGTGACCGGGCAGACCGCCGAGGTGCGGGTCTTCCCGCCGATGCCGCTGGACGGCTGGCCGAAGGAGCTGGCCAGGCTCCAGGTGTCCGGCACCGAACTCGACGACCCCGGCCCGCCGCCGCCCGCCGACCCGTCGGCGCCGGTGCTGTGGATGAGCCCGGAGGTCGCCATGTCCGCGGGCAAGGCGATGGCCCAGGCCGGGCACGGCGCCCAACTGGCGTGGTGGGAGCTGCCGGACGAGGAGCGCGCCTCCTGGCGCAAGGCCGGCTTCCCGCTCGCCGTCCGCACGCCGGACGCGGCGCGCTGGGCCCGGCTGACCGCCGCCGGGCTGCCCGTGGTCCGCGACGCGGGCTTCACCGAGATCGCCCCCGGTTCCTGCACGGTCGTCGCCGACCACCCGGCGCTGCGCTGAGCCGTTCCCCCGCGCCGCGCCGGGTCCGGCCCGATCCGCGGGACGGCCGCTACGCCAGGCCCGCCACCAGTTCGCGCACCGGGCGGCGGCGGCCGGTGTAGAAGGGCACCTCCTCGCGCACGTGCAGCCGTGCCTCGGACGCGCGCAGGTGGCGCATCAGGTCGACGATGCGGTGCAGTTCGTCCGCCTCGAAGGCGAGGATCCACTCGTAGTCGCCGAGCGAGAAGGAGGCGACGGTGTTGGCCCGTACGTCGGGGTAGCCGCGGGCCATCTTGCCGTGGTCGGCGAGCATCCGGCGGCGGTCCTCGTCGGGCAGCAGGTACCAGTCGTACGAGCGGACGAACGGGTACACGCTGACGTAGTCGCGCGGCTCCTCGTCGGCGAGGAAGGCCGGCACGTGCGACTTGTTGAACTCCGCCGGGCGGTGCAGCGCCATGTTCGACCACACCGGGTCCAGCGCGCGGCCCAGCCGGGTGCGGCGGAAGAGGTTGTAGGCGTCCTGGAGGGCGTCGGAGGTCTCCGCGTGCCACCAGATCATCAGATCGGCGTCGGCCCGCAGCCCGGACAGGTCGTACGTGCCGCGCACGGTGACGTCCTTCGCGGCGAGCTGCGCGAACAGCTCCTCCACCTCCTCCGCGTACCCCGTGCGGTCCTCCGGCAGCACGTCCTTGAGCCGGAAGACCGACCAGAGGGTGTAGCGGATGACCTCGTTGAGGTCCTTGGCCTTCTTGCCCGCGTTCGGGGCCTTGGCCGGGGCGTCGGCGGCGGTGGCGTCAGTCGAGTCGGTCATGCGGCCATTGTCCCGCGCCGCCGCCGGCGCCCGGCACGAGGGTGGCGAGCACCTCGGCGGCCGCGCGGCGCCCGCTGCCGACGCACGCGGGCACGCCCACGCCGTCGTAGACCGCGCCGCACACCGCGAGTCCGGGCAGCTTCCCGGCCTCCTCCCGGACCCGCGCCACCCGGTCCACGTGCCCGACCGCGTACTGCGGCAGCCCGCTCTCCCAGCGGGTGACCCGGCTCGCGACCGGCGCGGCCCGCAGGCCCACCGCCGCCTCCAGGTCCTCCCGCGACAGCCGGACCAGGTCGGAGTCGTCCCAGGCCAGGTCGGCGTCGTCGCCGTGCCGGCCGACGGAGGTGCGCAGCACGAAGGTGTCGCCGCCGGCCTCGTCGAGCCAGCCCCACTTGCGGGCCGAGAAGGTGGACGCCTTGATCGTCCGGCCGTCCACCGGCGGCACCAGGAAGCCGCTGCTGACCGGCAGGTGGAGCACGTCGCGGCGGCGGTAGGCGAGGGTGACCAGGGCCATGCTCGCGTACTCCACCGCGGCCAACTCGGCCGCGGCGGCCGGCGACTCGGCGGACAGCAGCAGGGTCGCGGCCGGCGCGGGGGCGGCCAGCACCACGGCGTCGGCGGTCAGCGTGCGGCCGTCGAGGCCGACGCGCCAGCCGTGCGGCCCGGTACGGCGCAGTTCGCGCACCCGCGCCCCGGTCTCGATCCGCGCTCCCGCGGCCCGGCACGCCTCGGCCACGGCGAGCGGCAGCCGTCCCACGCCGCCGCGGATTCCGTTGAAGACGGGCGTGGGCGTGCCGCTGTCCCGGGCCGCCGCCCGCTGCTGGAGGTCGCGGGCGGCCTCGATCAGCGAACGCCCGTCCCGGGCGGCGTGGAAGAGCTGCGGCACCGCGGCCCGCATCGAGATCTCGTACGCGTTCCCCGCGTACACCCCGCCCAGCAGCGGCTCGACCAGCCGGTCGACCACCTCGTGGCCGAGCCGGGCGGCGACGTACCGCGCCGACGGACACGTCGTCGCCGACCTCGGTGGGCGGCAGCACGTGGTCGAGCGGGATGCGGGCCAGGCCGGCGGGGGAGATCACCCCGGAGGCGGCCAGCGGGGCGAGGTCGCCGGGCACGCCCATCACCGAGCCCTGCGGCATCGGGCGCAGCCGGCCCCGGGTCCACAGCTTCGCGCCCAGGACGGCGGGCGGCTCCAGGTCGCCGCCGAGGCCGACCTCGCGGGCCAGCGCGAGCGCCTCCGGGCGGCGGGCCAGCAGCGACTCCGCGCCGAGGTCGACCGGCACCCCGGCGATCTCGTCCGCGTGCAGTTTCCCGCCGAGCCGCCCCGACGCCTCCAGCAGCGTGACCCGTGTGCCGGCCCGGGCCAGGTCCAGCGCGGCGGTCAGTCCGGAGATGCCGCCGCCGATCACCACCACGTGCCCCGCGGCGGGGCCGTCCGCCCGTCCGCCCGCTGTCTGGCTCATCCCTCCACTGTCGCAGACGCCGGTTCGCGTCCGGAACGTGACCCCTTCGGGACCGGCGGGCCGAAACCCGCCGCGCGAGGGGCACGTCCAAAAGCCGAGATCACTTCAACGCATCGGACGCAGGGGGGATTTGATGACCAGCACCAGAAACGCGCGAAGAGCCGCGGCACGGCCCGGCCGGGGGCGGCGGGCCGCCGCGGCGGTCGCGCTGCTGCTGACCGCGTCGCTCGCGCTCGTCGGCTGCGGCGCCTCGTCGGGGGGCGACAGTTCGGCGAGCAAGGCCGCCGCACCGGACGTGGCGGCGCCGGGCAACGCCTCCGGCCCCACCGGCGGCGCACCGGCCGTCGGCAGCGGCGGCACGCCGGCCACCGAAAGCTCGCCCGCGGGCCAGGGCGGCAAGGCCCCCGCGCCCGTCGCCTACCTGGTCCGCACGGCGACGCTGAGCGTCGGCACCGCGCACGTGGAGGCCGTGCTCGACCGGGCCCGGCAGTACGCGGTCGCGGCGGGCGGCTACACCGGGGACGAGGACACCACCGTCGACGCCCGCGGCCGGGTCACCTCCAGCCTCCAGCTGCGGGTTCCCCCCGCGGCCTACGACGACCTGCTCACCCGGCTCGCCGGGCTCGGCCACCTGCTCGGCCGGAAGGTCTCCGTGCAGGACGTCACCGGTCAGGTGGTGGACGTGCAGAGCCGGATCGCCTCGCAGCGCGCGAGCGTCGCCCGGGTGCGGTCGCTGATGAACCGGGCGACCAGCCTCAGCGACGTGGTGTCCCTGGAGAGCGAGCTGAGCACGCGGGAGTCCGCGCTCGAAGCGCTGGAGGCCCAGCAGGCGTCCCTGCGCTCACGGACCGACCTGGCCACGATCACCCTGCGGCTGAGCGAGCCGCCGGCCAAACCGGCGCCGCCCAGGGCGAAGAAGCACGACGGGTTCTGGGGCGCGGTGGGCCACGCGCTGCGCGCGGGGTGGCACGGTTTCTGCGTCACACTGCGGGTGGTGCTCGTGGTGCTCGCGCTGATGCTGCCGTTCCTCGTCGTCGCGGGCCTGGCCGCGCTGGCCTACCGCCGCTTCGCCCCCGCCCTCCGGCGCCGGGTCCGTCCCGTCCCCCGGCCGACGGCCGCGCCGCCCGCGGCCCCCGCCGAGGCGGCCGGCCCGCAGCTGCCGGCGTACCCGAAGCAGGACCCGGAGCCGTAACGGCGACCGGGGCGGATTGGGGAGCGCGGGAGCCGCCGGGGCTACCGGGCGGACGTGCGGTGGACGAAGTCGACGAGGCGGGTCAGCGCGTCGGGGTCGGTGTTGGGGGGCACGCCGTGGCCGAGGTTGAACACGTGCCCGGTCCCGGCGCGGGCGGCGGCCTCCAGCACCTCGGCCGCCTTCACCTCGACGGCGGCCGTGGGCGCGAAGAGCACCGCGGGGTCGAGGTTTCCCTGGAGGGCCTTGCCGGGGCCGACCCGGCGGGCCGCCTCGTCCAGCGGCACCCGCCAGTCGACGCCGACCACGTCCGCGCCCGCCTCTCCCATGAGGCCGAGCAGTTCCCCGGTGCCGACGCCGAAGTGGATGCGCGGCACCCCGTACCCGGCCACCGCGGCGAACACCTTGGCCGAGGCGGGCATCACGTACCGCCGGTAGTCGGCGGGGGCGAGCGCGCCGGCCCACGAGTCGAAGAGCTGGACGGCGCTCGCGCCCGCCTCGATCTGCACCTTGAGGAAGGCCGTCGTGATGTCGGCGAGCCGGTCGAGCAGGTCGCGCCACAGCTCGGGCTCGCCGTACATCAGGGCCTTGGTGCGCTCGTGGTTGCGCGAGGGCCCGCCCTCCACGAGGTAGCTGGCCAGGGTGTAGGGCGCGCCCGCGAATCCGATCAGCGGGGTGCCGCCGAGCTCCGCGGTGAGCAGGCCGACGGCCTCGGTGACGTAGGAGACGTCGCCCGGGTCCAGGTCCCGCAGCCGGGCGAGGTCGGCGCGGGAGCGGATCGGGTCGGCGACGACCGGGCCGACGCCGGGCTTGATGTCCAGGTCCAGCCCGATCGCCTTCAGCGGCACCACGATGTCGCTGTAGTAGACCGCCGCGTCGACCTTGTGCCGCCGCACCGGCTGGAGCGTGATCTCGGTGACCAGCTCGGGCATGGTGCACGACTCCAGCATGGGGATGCCTTCGCGCGCCTTCAGGTACTCGGGCAGCGACCGCCCCGCCTGGCGCATGAACCACACCGGCGTGTGCGGCACGGCCTGGCCGCGGCAGGCGCGGATGAACGGGGAAGCAGCGGTCTGCTGGAGCGCACTCACGAGGGTCATTTTTCCACGCCCCGCGTGCCCTTCTTGACGACGCCCTGTCGCCATGGGACAGCGTCCAGGGTGTTGGTGCGCGCGCCGCGCGCCGCGGACGCTTAGTCTTCCGGGCATGGCAGCGGTTCACGGGCACTCGGCGGACGAGGCTCCCTTCTCCTTCCGGCACGCGGTGGAAGGTCTGCGCACCGCCCGGGTGCGGCCCGAGGTGCGGATCGAGGAGGCACCGGCCCCGCGCCGGCTCGCCGCGTACGCGTTCGCGCTGGAGGCCACGGTGCTCGTGGACGGCGAGGAGCTGGCGGACGGGCGGCTGGTGCTGCTCCACGAACCGGACGGGCACGAGGCGTGGCACGGCGACTTCCGGCTGGTCACGCTGACCCGGGCCGAGCTGGAGCCGGAGATGGCGGGCGATCCGCTGCTGCCGGAGGTGAGCTGGTCGTGGCTGACGGGGGCGCTGGAGGCGCGCGGCGCGGCCTACCACCACCCCAGCGGCACGGTCTCGCGGGCGTCCTCGCACTACTTCGGCGGGCTGGCCGAGCGGTCGGACGACACGCAGATCGAGATCCGGGCCTCCTGGACGCCGCAGGAGCAGAACCCGCCGGCCGAGTCCGCGCCGGGGGGCGTTCCCGACACCGTGGCGCACCTGGTGGCCTGGTGCGACCTGCTGTGCGCGTGCGCCGGGCTACCGCCGTCGGAGGGGGCGGAGGAGCCCGAGCACGGGATGGGCGGGGTCGTGCCGCTGCCCAAGCGGCGGACCTGAGCGGCGCCGCGGCGCACCTGGGCGGCGCCGCGCCGGGCGGCCCGAACGATCCTTGTTCGAGCGGTCGTCCGAGTTGCCGGAATGATCAATAAATGGTGCTCAACAAATCGTGATCTTTCCCTAAAGCCGGGAGCAATTGCTGCCGAAGAGGACTGTGACCGTTCCAGTCCCCTTTGCCGCAGGAGGCCCGGTGTCCGTTCTTCTCGAGCAGCCCACGAGCCTGGTCGCCTACCGTCCCAACAAGCCGACGGCCATGGTCGTCGTGGCCGACCCGCGCGTCCGCTCCACTGTCACCCGACACCTGTGGGCGCTCGGAGTGCGGGACGTGATCGAGGCTTCCTCCATCGCCGAGGCCCGCCCCCGGGTCGGCAACCCGCGCGACATCTGTGTCGCCGACGTCCATCTGCCCGACGGTTCCGGGCTGACCCTCCTCGCCGAGACCCGCGCCGCGGGGTGGCCCAACGGCCTGGCGCTGTCGGCCGCCGACGACATCGGCGCGGTCCGCAACGCGCTGGCCGGCGGGGTGAAGGGCTACGTCGTCACCGGGACCCGCAACACCGCGGCCGCGCTGGCCGGCCGTCCGGGCCTGGCCCCGCTCGGCGCGACCGCGGCCCGGCTGCAGCGCCGCCCGCCGGGCGCGCCGGGCCACCCGGGCGGCTACCGGGAGCTGTCGGGACGCGAGGTCGAGGTGCTGCGGCTGGTCGCGGAGGGCCAGTCGAACAAGGCGATCGGCGTGTCGATGGGCCTGTCCGCGCTGACGGTCAAGAGCCACCTGGCCCGGATCGCCCGCAAGCTCGGCACCGGCGACCGGGCCGGGATGGTCGCGGTGGCGCTGCGCACGGGCATCATCCACTGACCCCACGAAGACCGTCCCCGCGTCCCACCAGGGCCGCGCGGACCGGGCGCCCGCCGGCGGAACGTTCCGCCGGCGGGCGCCGTCGTACCCGGCCCGGCGGCGCCCGCGCCCGGCCGCCGGTTCGCCACCGGCCCGGACGGAGATCCACCTGGATCCACGGGGAGAGCCCCGCACGGCTACCCTTGACAGGTGACCGACGCCAGAGAGACCGCAACCCAGGCAACCCCGGCGCCGGTCCCGCTGCTGGACCCGCGCGAGGGCATCCCGCCGGTGACGGCCAGCCCGGAGGCGCTCGCCGACGTCGTCGCGGCCTTCGCCGCGGGTTCCGGCCCGGTCGCCGTCGACGCCGAGCGCGCCTCCGGCTACCGCTACGGCCAGCGGGCCTACCTGGTCCAGCTGCGCCGCGCCGGAGCAGGGACCGCGCTGATCGACCCCGTCGAGTGCCCCGACCTGTCCGCCCTGGGCGAGGTGCTGGCCGGCACCGAGTGGGTGCTGCACGCCGCCACCCAGGACCTGCCGTGCCTGTACGAGCTGGACATGAGCCCGTCGGCGCTGTTCGACACCGAACTGGCCGGACGGCTGGCCGGGTTCGCCCGGGTCGGACTGGGCGCCATGGTGGAGCACGTGCTCGGGTTCGTGCTGGAGAAGGGCCACTCCGCGGTCGACTGGTCCACCCGCCCGCTGCCCGAGCCGTGGCTGCGGTACGCGGCGCTCGACGTCGAACTGCTGGTGGACCTGCGGGACGCGCTGGAGGAGGAGCTGCGCGTCCAGGGGAAGCTGGAGTGGGCGCTCCAGGAGTTCGCCGCCATCGCCGCCTCGCCGCCGCCCGCGCCACGGGTCGACCCGTGGCGGCGCACCTCGGGCATGCACAAGGTGCGGCGCAGACGCCAGATCGCGATCGTGCGCGAGCTGTGGCAGGCCCGGGACCGGGTGGCCCGCGAGCGCGACGTCTCCCCCGGCCGGGTGCTCACCGACGCGGCGATCGTGGCCGCGGCCCTGGACGCGCCGGTCAACGTCCACGCCCTGGCCGCGCTGCCCGGATTCGGGCACCGGATGGGCCGCCGCCAACTCGACCAGTGGCAGGCGGCCGTCGACCGGGCCCGGGCCCTGCCCGAGCGCGAGCTGCCGCAGCCCACCGCCGCCTACACCGGTCCCCCGCCGCCGCGGGCCTGGGCCGACAAGGACCCGGCCGCGGCCGCCCGGCTCTCGGCCGCCCGCGCGGCGGTCTCGGCGCTCGCCGAGGAGCTCAACCTGCCGCAGGAGAACCTCATCACGCCGGACACCGTCCGCCGGCTGTGCTGGGCCCCGCCCTCGGAGCTCACCCCCGAGGTCGTCGCCTCGACCCTCACCTCCCTGGGCGCCCGCCCCTGGCAGGTCACCCTGAACACGCCGCTGCTCACCCAGGCCCTGACCGTCACCCCGCCGCCGCCCGCCGAGGCCTGATCCACCCGGCGATGTGACGCTCGCCGCTTTGCGTGCCAGGAGTGCGCGCAAGGGTTACCGGCGAGTAGCATGGCGTACGAACGACGTGCTCGGCCTCGCGAGAGGAGGCTGCTCCTCACGGTGCCCACGCCGGACGGTTCGCCGGTGAGCGAGCCGGACGGCCCGCCGATGTCGAAAGGTGGGGGCCCCTCCCAGGCGAAGCTCTGGGGGAGCGCGGAGGTCGTGAGGAACGAGCGACCGAGCACGGTCGAGTGTCGACACCGGGCCTGAGGGCCCGGAGGCGAGCGAACACAATCAAAAGGGAGCATCGTGCCTCGTACCGCGAGGGACGTCGTATTCGTCGACGGCGTCCGTACCCCGTTCGGCAAAGCGGGCCCGAAGGGCATCTACCACGAGACCCGCGCCGATGACCTGGTGATCAAGTGCATCCGGGAGCTGCTGCGGCGCAACCCGGACCTCGACCCCGCGCGCGTGGACGACGTGGCCGTGGCCGCCACCACGCAGATCGGCGACCAGGGCCTGACCCTGGGCCGTACCGCGGCCATCCTGTCCGGGCTGCCCGCGACCGTGCCCGGCTTCTCCGTCGACCGGATGTGCGCGGGCGCGATGACCGCGGTCACCGCCACCGCGGGCGGGATCGCCTTCGGCGCGTACGACGTGGTGGTGGCCGGCGGCGTCGAGCACATGGGCCGCCACCCGATGGGCGAGGGCATCGACCCGAACCCGCGGATCGTCTCGGAGAAGCTGGTCGACGAGTCCGCGATGTTCATGGGCATGACCGCGGAGAACCTGCACGACCGCTTCCCGCAGCTGACCAAGCGGCGCGCCGACGAGTACGCGGTCCGCAGCCAGGAGAAGGCGGCGAAGGCGTACGCCAACGGCCGGATCCAGCCGGACCTGGTGCCGATCGCCGTCCGCCGCACCAACGAGGAGGCGGGCGAGACCGGTTGGGGCCTGGCCACCGCCGACGAGCCGATGCGCCCGGGCACCATGCTGGAGCAGCTGGCCGGCCTCAAGACCCCCTTCCGCCCGCACGGCAAGGTCACCGCGGGCAACTCCGCCGGGCTCAACGACGGCGCGACCGCCTCGCTGCTCGCAGCCGAGGACGTCGCCCGCGAGCTGGGCCTGCCGGTGAAGATGCGCCTGGTCTCCTACGCCTTCGCCGGCGTCGAGCCCGAGGTGATGGGCATCGGCCCGATCCCCGCCACCGAGAAGGCGCTGGCCAAGGCCGGTCTGGGCATCGAGGACATCGGCCTGTTCGAGATCAACGAGGCCTTCGCCGTCCAGGTGCTGTCGCTGCTCGACCACTACGGCATCGCCGACGACGACCCGCGGGTGAACCAGTACGGCGGCGCCATCGCCTTCGGCCACCCGCTGGCCAGCTCCGGAGTGCGCCTGATGACCCAGCTGGCCCGCCAGTTCGAGGACCAGCCGCACGTCCGCTACGGCATCACCACCATGTGCGTCGGCTTCGGCATGGGCGGCACGGTCATCTGGGAGAACCCCCACTTCGACGGGAGCGGCAAGTGAGCACCACCGAGCTGCTGAAGGGCGCGGCCGAGTTGTTCCCCGACGAGGTCGTCACCCAGGCGCACGTGCGCCACCTCGACCTGCCCGGCGCCGGCCGCTTCGCGCTGATCACCCTGGACAACGGCTTCGACCACACCAAGCCGACCACGTTCGGCCCGCAGTCGCTGGCCAACCTCGACGCGGCCATCGACCAGGTCGAACGCGAGGCCGCCGAGGGCGAGATCACCGGGGTCGGCCTCACCGGAAAGCCGTTCATCTTCGCGGTCGGCGCCGACCTCAAGGGCGTGGAGCTGCTCAAGCGGCACGAGGACGCGCTGGCCA
The DNA here is from genome assembly GCA_963756705.1 of uncultured Actinomycetota bacterium. Lineage (GTDB taxonomy): Bacteria > Actinomycetota > Actinomycetes > Streptomycetales > Streptomycetaceae > Actinacidiphila. The sequence continues at coordinate 381,212 of CAVWOS010000018.1, forward strand.
TCGGCAAGGGCGGCCACGACGTCTTCCGGCGGCTCCAGGGCCTGGCCGTGCCGACCTTCGCCTACTACAACGGCGCCGCGATGGGCGGCGGCGTCGAGGTCGGCCTGCACTGCCGCTACCGCACGGTCTCCGCGGCGGTGCCGGCGTTCTCGCTGCCCGAGGTCTTCCTCGGGCTGATCCCGGGCTGGGGCGGCTGCACCATACTGCCGAACCTGATCGGCGCCGACCGCGCGGTCACCGTGATCATCGAGAACTCGCTCAACCAGAACCGGCAGCTCAAGGGCCGTCAGGTGCACGAACTGGGCATCGCCGACGCGCTGTTCGAGGGCGCTGACTTCCTGGAGCAGTCGCTGAACTGGACCGCCGCGGTGCTCCGCGGCGAGATCGAGGTGGTCCGCCCGACCATCGACCGCGGCGAGGAGTGGGACCGGGCGGTGGCCCGGGGCCGGGCGATCGCCGACGGCAAGGTGCACGGCGCGGCCCCGGCCGCCTACCGCGCGCTGGAGATCATCGACGCGGCCCGCAACGGCGACCTGCGGCTGGGCTTCGAGGCCGAGGACCAGGCGCTGGCCGACCTCATCATGGGCGGCGAGCTGCGCAGCGGCATCTACGCCTTCAACCTGGTGCAGAAGCGCGGCAAGCGCCCGGCCGGGGCTCCGGACCGGGCGCTGGCCCGTCCGGTCACCAAGGTCGGCGTGGTCGGCGCGGGCCTGATGGCCTCCCAGCTGGCGCTGCTGTTCGCCCGCCGGCTGGAGGTGCCGGTGGTGCTCACCGACATCGACCAGGAGCGCGTCGACAAGGGCGTGGGCTACGTGCACGCCGAGGTCGACAAGCTGCTGGCCAAGGGCCGGATCAAGCCGGACCGGGCCAATCGCCTCAAGGGCCTGGTGACCGGGCATCTCGACAAGGCCGCCGCCTTCGGCGACGCCGACTTCGTGATCGAGGCCGTCTTCGAGGAGATGGGCGTCAAGCAGCAGGTCTTCGCCGAACTCGAGGCCGTGGTGCGGCCCGACACGGTGCTGGCCACCAACACCTCCTCGCTGTCGGTCACCGAGATGGCGGCGAAGCTGGAGCACCCCGAGCGCGTGGTGGGCTTCCACTTCTTCAACCCGGTCGCGGTGCTGCCGCTGCTGGAGATCGTCCGCGCCGGGCGCACCGACGACGCCTCGCTGGCCACGGCGTTCGCGGTGGCCAAGAAGCTGCGCAAGACGGCGGTGCTGGTCAAGGACGCGCCCGCGTTCGTGGTCAACCGGATCCTGACCCGTTTCATGGGCGAGATCCAGAACGTCATCGACGAGGGCACCCCGATCGAGGTCGCGGAGCGGTCCATCGAGCCGCTGGGCCTGCCGATGTCCCCGCTGGTGCTCCTGGAGCTGGTCGGCCCGGCCATCGGTCTGCACGTCTCCGAGACCCTGCACGCGGCCTTCCCGGACCGCTTCACCGTCTCGGCGAACCTGGCCGCCGTGGTCAAGGCCGGCAAGCGCGGCTTCTACGTGTACGACTCCGGGCGGCCCGAGCCGGACCCGGAGGTCGCCGCGCTGCTCGTGCAGGGCGACAGCGTGCTGACCGAGGAGCAGGTGCGGGCCCGGGTGCTGGACGCCGTGGCCCAGGAGGTCGGCCTGATGCTGGAGGAGCGGGTGGTCGCCGAGGCGCAGGACGTCGACCTGTGCCTGATCACCGGCGCCGGCTGGCCCTTCCACCTGGGCGGGATCACCCCGTACCTGGACCGCGAGGGCGTGTCGGAGCGGGTGAACGGCAAGCCGTTCCTGGAGCCGGGCGTCGCCGGCGTGCCCGCGTGACGACCCCATGACGACGGTGCCCGGTCCTCCCCCATGGGGCCGGGCACCGTCATGTGCGGGTGCGAAGAAGCGTCAGCTCGAGGCGCTGGGCGAGGCCGAGGGGGACGGGGACGCCGACGCGGCGGCGACCTGGAGCGCAACCACGCGCTTGGCCTCCTTCTCCGTCATCTTCATCAGCTTCTTCGGCGTCAGGCCGGAGCGCACGTCCGTGACCGTCTTGCCGTTGATCTGCACGGCCGGCACCGCGCCGAGGTGGGCGGCGGCGTAGTCCGCCTGGGACTTGATCACCCAGCCCTTGTGGTCTCCCTGCTCCAGGCACGGCTCGAACTTGCCCATGTCGATCTTGCCGGCCTTGCGGGCGAACTTCTTCATCAGCGTCTCGCTGGACAGCCCGTCGGTCTTCGGGTCCGGCTGGTCGTTCCAGATCTCCTGCACGAACTGGGTGAACCGCCCCTGGTCCTGCGCGCACGCGGCGGCGTTGGCCGCGTACTGGGAGCCGCGCCCGCCGTAGATCTTGTCCGAGGCCGTGACCAGCTGGTAGTGCAGCTGGACCTGACCGGTGGTCAGCAGCTGGTCGAACGTCGCCTGGTACTCGTCGGCGAACGCCTTGGAGTCGGGGCTGCGCAGGTCCTCGTAGACCGTGATGGCCACCGGGATCGACGGGTGCACCGGCACCTGGAACTTCGGGCCCGTGGTGGGCGTGGGGGTGGGCGAGGCGGTGTCGGCGGGCCCGGTCGGCACCACGGCCGCGGCGACCACGCCGCTGGGCGCCTTGACCTTGTGGTCCTTGCCGGCCCGCACGTGCGCGCCGATGAGCGCCGAGCCGCCGAAGACCACGACTATGGCCATCGTGCCCACCGCGTAGGGCCGCAGCCGGGCGATCGGACCCTTGCGCTTCTTCATCCCCGGGATCGCCGCACCGCCGGGGTTGTCGGATCCCTTGGACTCCGTCATGACTACGCCACCTCGATCAAGCCGGTCTGCTCTCGCGCATTTCTACCACCGGTCACGTCCGCCCCGGAAAACGGGGGCCGTCCCGTCCGGCACCGGCGCGCGGCGGGGCGCACCGGCCCGGGCGACACGGCGTTCGCGCCGCCGTACCGCCCGGGCCGGTGTCCGTGCCGATCGGGTGCGCCCGGTCCCGATCGGGTGCCCGCTCGGGCCTGCTCAGGCCCTCACGGGCCCGCTCAGGCCCGCTCAGTCGCGGGCGACTTCCTCGGCGGCGTCCGCCGCCGTCGGCGCGTCCTCGTCCGGGAACCGGTCGTCGATGACGGCGACCAGCCCGGTCACCTGGCGGGCGATGTCGGGTGCGGTCAGGCCGATCGCGACCATCACGTCCTTGCGCGAGCCGTGCGCGAGGAACTCCTGCGGGATGCCGAAGTCCCGCAGCGGGATGTCGACTTCGGCGTCGCGCAGGGCCTGGGCGATGGCCGCCCCGACGCCGCCGGTGCGGCCGTTGTCCTCCACGGTGACCACCACGCGGTGCCCGGCGGCGAGCTTGGGCAGCTCGGGGTCCACCGGCTTGACCCAGCGCGGGTCGACCACGGTGGAGGTGATGCCCTGCGCGTCCAGCAGCGCGGCGATCTCCAGGCACATCGGGGCGAGCGCCCCGACCGAGACCAGCAGCACGTCCGGCCGCTCGGCGTCGGGAGAGGGGCCGCGCAGCAGGTCCATGCCGCCGACCCGGCCGATGGCGGCGACCGCAGGGCCGACCGCGCCCTTGGAGTAGCGGACGACGGTGGGCGCGTCGTCCACCTCGACGGCCTCGCGCAGCTGGGCGCGGACCTGGTCGGCGTCGCGCGGCGCGGCGATCCGCAGACCGGGCACCACCTGGAGGATGGACATGTCCCACATGCCGTTGTGGGAGGCGCCGTCGCTGCCGGTGACGCCCGCGCGGTCCAGGACGAAGGTGACGCCGCACTTGTGCAGGGCCACGTCCATCAGCACCTGGTCGAAGGCGCGGTTGAGGAAGGTGGCGTAGACGGCGACGACCGGGTGCAGCCCGCCGGTGGCCAGGCCGGCCGCGGAGACGGCCGCGTGCTGTTCGGCGATGCCCACGTCGAAGACCCGCTCGGGGAACGCCTTGGCGAACTTGGTCAGGCCCACCGGGTGCAGCATGGCCGCGGTGATGGCCACGATGTCCGCGCGCTCCCGGCCCAGTTCCAGCATCTCGTCGCCGAACACCGAGGTCCAGTCGGCGCCGGAGGCGGCGATGGGCAGGCCGGTGTCGGGGTGGATCGGGCTGATGCCGTGGAAGCGGTCCACGTCGTCGCGCTCGGCGGGCGCGTAGCCGCGGCCCTTCTCCGTGATGCAGTGCACGATGACCGGGCCGTTGAACCGCTTGGCGCGCTGCAGCGCGGACTCCACGGCCTCGAGGTCGTGGCCGTCGATCGGGCCGACGTACTTCAGGCCGAGGTCCTCGAACATGCCCTGCGGCGTGATGAAGTCCTTCAGGCCCTTCTTGGCGCCGTGCAGCGTCTCGTAGAGCGGGCGGCCGATCAGCGGGGTGCGCTCCAGCAGCTCCTTGGTGCGGGCCAGGAACTGCTCGTAGCCGTCGGTGGTGCGCAGGGTGGCCAGGTGGTTGGCCAGCCCGCCGATGGTCGGGGAGTACGACCACTCGTTGTCGTTGACCACGATGACCAGGGGGCGGTCCTTGGCGGCGGCGATGTTGTTCAGCGCCTCCCAGGCCATGCCGCCGGTCAGGGCGCCGTCGCCGATCACGGCCACCACGTGGTCGCCGCGGTCGAGCAGTTGGTTGGCCTTGGCCAGGCCGTCGGCCCAGCCCAGCACGGTGGAGGCGTGGCTGTTCTCGATCACGTCGTGCTCGGACTCGGCCCGCGAGGGGTAGCCGGACAGGCCGCCCTTGCCCTTGAGCCGGGCGAAGTCCTGGCGGCCGGTCAGCAGTTTGTGCACGTAGGCCTGGTGGCCGGTGTCCCACAGGATGCGGTCGGCCGGGGAGTGGAAGACCCGGTGCAGCGCGATGGTGAGTTCCACCACGCCCAGGTTGGGCCCCAGGTGACCGCCGGTCTTGGACACCGCGTCGACGAGGAAGGAGCGGATCTCGGCGGCCAGTTCGTCGAGCTGCCGGGGGTCGAGCCGGTCCAGGTCACGGGGTCCGTTGATACGGGTCAGCAGTGGTGCCACCCGGTCCTCCTGTTCCTGTCGCGCACGGTTTCCGCCGGGCGCGGCCGATCTGGCCTCCACCGAGTCTAATGTTCCGGTTACCGGCGCGTCCGCCGGACCCGGCACCGTCTGGCACCGGTCGGCACCGTCTGGCATGCGAAACCGCCGGGCGGGCCTGGAAGTTCCAGGTCCCGCCCGGCGGTTCGGGGCGTAATCGAAGGCACGGTCGGTGTGTGCTTCGACACGGGCGTGCGCCCGATGGGGCTACGCCCGGCCGGAGGTGCGCTGGGTACGGCGCGAGACCGAGTCGACGATCACGGCGGCGAGCAGGACGGCACCGGTGATCATGTTCTGAATGGACTGATCCATGTTGAGCAGGTCCAGGCCGGTCTGGATGGACTGGATGACGAGCATGCCCAGCAGGGCCGACCAGACGCTGCCGCGGCCGCCGAAGAGGCTGGTGCCGCCGATGACGGCAGCGGCGATGGCCAGCATCAGCAGGTTGCCGGTACCGGCCTGCAGGGTCGCGGTGTAGGTCTGGCCGGCCAGGAAGAGGCCGCCCACCGCGGCGAAGCCACCGGATATGGCGAACACCGTGATGCGGACCAGGGCCACGTTGATACCGGCGCGACGGGCCGCCTCGATACCGCCGCCGACCGCGAAGACCTGGCGCCCGAAGGTGGTGCGGCGCAACACGAAGTCGCAGACCACCAGCGTGGCGAGGAAGATCACGAGTGCGTTCGGCACACCGGCGGACTTGTTCAGGACGTACGCGGACACGTAGGCGAGCACGGCCAGCACGCCGACCCTGAGGATGATCTCGCTGGTGGGACGGAACGGCACCCCGGCCTTGCGGCGCCGGCTCTGCTCGACCAGTGAGCCGAGGAGCAGGGCGGCGACGCCGACGGTGGCCAGGATGTAGGCGCCGGCGATGTCCTGGTCCATGAAGAACGAGCGCTGGCCGAGGATGTGGAGCAGGCCCGTGTCCTGGATGGTGAGGCTGCCCGTGCGACGGAGCAGCCACTGCATCAGGCCCATCCATCCGAGGAAGCCGGCCAGGGTGACGACGAAGGCCGGAACACCGATCTTCGCGAAGAAGAAGCCGTGGAAGGCACCGATGACCACGCCGGTGACGATGGTGAGGACGACCGCGAGCCACGGGTTCATGCCATGGGTGACCGAGAGGTCGGCGAGCACCGCGGCGGCCAGACCGCTGACCGAGCCGACGGACAGGTCGATCTCACCGAGCAGCAGCACGAACACCAGGCCGATGGCCAGCATGCCGGTACCGCTCAGGAAGTAGCTGATGTTGACCATGTTGGTCGAGCTCAGGAACAGGCTGTCCTTGAGCTGGAAGATGGTCCAGATGATGATCAGCGCGATGATGACGGGCAGGGAGCCCAGCTCGCCGCCCTTCAGCCGGCGCTGGAACTCGGTGATGTAGCCCTTGAAGCCCTGCTCGCGGACGAGCAGCCGGGGGTCGACCGGAACCGGCGCGGCCGCGGGCAGCGGCTCGTCGGCGGGCGGCTCGTCGGACTTCGACATGTCGATGGTCGTCTTGTCGCTCACTTGGCCGCCTCCGCGTTGCGCGCGTGCCGGCGGGTCACGGCGTTGTCCGTGGCACCGGTGATCGCGGCGATGATCTGTTCGTTCGTGGTGCCCTTCACCGGGAAGGAGCCGTTGTTGCGGCCCAGCCGCAGCACGCTCACGGTGTCGGAGACGGCCATCACGTCCGCCATGTTGTGGCTGATGAGGATGACCCCGAGGCCGCGCTCGCGCAGCCGCTCCACGAGGTCGAGCACCTGGGCGGTCTGTTCGACGCCGAGCGCGGCGGTCGGCTCGTCGAGGATGACCACCTTGGGCTCACCGATCAGCGCGCGGGCGATGGCCACCACCTGGCGCTGGCCGCCGGAGAGGCTGGCGACCGGGATGCGGACGCTGGGGATGCGGATGGAGAGCGTGTCCAGCAGCTCGCGGGACTGCTTCTCCATCGCGACCTCGTCGAGGCTGCCGAAGCGGAGCAGCTCCCGGCCGAGGAACAGGTTGCCGACCACGTCGAGGTTGTCGCACAGCGCGAGGTCCTGGTAGACCGTCGCCACACCGAGGTGCTGGGCGTCCTGCGGGCGGTTGATGCTGACGGGGCTGCCTTCCCACTCGATGACGCCGTCATCGATGGGGTGGACCCCGGCGATCGTCTTGACCAGGGTGGACTTGCCGGCGCCGTTGTCGCCCACCAGGGCGACGACCTCTCCGGCGTGGACCTCCAGTTCGACGTCGGTGAGCGCCTGGACCGCACCGAATCGCTTGGAGACTCCGCGCAACGCCAGCACGGGCGTAGCGGACACGTGAACCATCTCCTTCGCCGCCTGACCGGCGGGGATGCCGCGCGCTGGGTCACCAGCGGCGGAGGGAGTGCTGGGGAGCACAGGGAACTACACGGACGAACGGGGAACGGGCCGGGGCGCATTCCCCCGGCTCTCCCGTTGCGTCGGCATCCACCCGGAACCGTTCGCGTCCGGCGCCCCGCCCCGGCAGCGGGGTGGATCGGATGGGGCGGGGCACCGGACGGGCTCATCGGGCGGGGCCGACTACTGGATGCCCGCGGCCTTGCAGGCGGCCGCGAACTCCGGGGTGCAGATGTCGGCGACCGTGTACAGGCCGTCCTTGACCACGGTGTCGTTGATGTTCGCCTTGGTGACCGAGGTCGCACCGATGAGGTGGGCCGGGACGGTCTGGCCGGAGCCGCTCTTGGCGGTGGTGTCGGCGAGGGACTTGAAGTCCTTGCCCTCCAGCAGGTCCACGGCGATCTCGGCGGTGGCGTCGGCCTCCGGCTTGTACGGCTTGTAGATGGTGGCCGTCTGCTGGCCCACCAGGATCCGCTGGATGCCGGCCAGCTCCGCGTCCTGACCGGTCAGCGGGACGCTGATGCCCTGGCCCTTGAGGGCGGTGGCGATACCGCCGGCCATGCCGTCGTTGGCGGAGTAGACGCCCTTGATGTTGGCCTTGCCGAGCTGGGTGATGGCCGCGGTCATCTTCTGGTTGGCGACCGTGTCCTTCCACAGACCGCTCTGCTCGTAGGCGATGTTCACCTTGCCGTCGAGGATCTTGTGCGCGCCGGCCTTGAACATGGCGGCGTTGGGGTCGGCCGGGTCGCCGTCGATCATGACGATCTTGGAGGCCGGGGTGGCGTTCGGACCCATGGCGTCGAGCAGCGCCTGGCCCTGGAGCTCGCCGATCTTCTCGTTGTCGTAGGAGACGTAGGCGGAGATCGGGCCCTGCGCGAGGCGGTCGTAGGCGACGACCTTGATGCCCTTCTTGACCGCGGCCTCGACCGAGCTCTGGATGGCGACGGAGTCCTGGGCGTCCAGGATCAGCACCTTCACACCCTTGGTGATCATGGTGTTGACCTGCTGGACCTGCTTCTGCGGGTCTCCAGCAGCGTTGTCATACTGGACTTTGCAGTCGCTGCAGAGCTCTTTGATCTTCTTCTCGATCAGCGGCCGGTCGAACTTCTCGTAGCGCGTCGTCGCGTTCTCCGGCAGGAGCAGGCCGATCGACTTGTCCTTGCTGGAGTCCTTGCTGCCGCCCGCCTTGCCGCAGGCGGCCATGGTGAGCGCCATCGACACCACAGCCGTTCCGACGACGATCCGACGCGTCATTGCGTTCATTGAGGTTGCCTCCCTGACAGGGCCGCAACTCCGCGGCCGAGGTTGTCCGCGAGTCAACTCCGGTTGACGCCATGCCGTCAAGAAGTAAAGCCTTAACGAGATGGCAACGACCCGTTCGTTAGCAGGGTGAACACGCGGTTATGCCGAAAAGGCGGGAGTGTGTACCGGAATATTCCCATCAAGAAGCGTGGAATCGCCCATTTCACTCAGTACCAGGGCAAGCGCTCCCAGAACCTCGGCCCGCGCGCCGAGCGAACCCGGCACCACGGAGAGCCGCTGCGCCGCGCTCGGAATCGCGTACCGGGAGACTGATTCCCTGATCGGCCCGAGGACAAGCTCCCCGGCCTCCGCCAGATCCCCGCCCAGCACGACCCGGCTGGGGTTGAGGATGTTGCACAGGCTGGCCACGCCCATCCCGATGTGCCGCCCGACGTCACCGATCACCCGGCGGCAGCCGGGATCGCCCTCCCGCCCCAGCTGCACCATCTTGGGGATGGTGAGCCCCTCCCCGTGGCTGCCGCGCAGCAGTTCCAGCACGTAGCGGGCGGCGGTGAAGGTCTCCAGGCAGCCGCGGTTGCCGCAGCGGCACACCGGACCGGACTCGTCGAGCGTGATGTGGCCGATCTCGCCGGCGGTGCCGCCCGGGCCCCGGTAGATCCGGCCGTCCACCACCAGTCCGGCTCCGACCCCGCTGGCCACCTTGATGTAGGCCAGGTCCTTGACCCCGCGGCCGCTCCCCCACACCAGTTCGCCGAGCGCGCCGAGGTTGGCGTCGTTGTCCACCTGGACCGGAACGCCGAGCCGGTCGGTGAGTTCCTGGCGCGGGTTGATCCCGCTCCAGCCGGGCAGGATCGCGGTGGAGCCGAGCGTCCCGGACTCCACGTCGATCGGGCCGGGCACGCCGAGCCCGACGCCCAGCACCTTCTCCCGCCCGATCCCGGTGGACTCCACCAGCCGGGCCACCAACTGCTCGGCCCGGTCGAAGCCCTGGGCCGCGGAGGCGTCCACGTCGATCGGCTCGGACTGCTCGGCGAGCACCTGGTGGGCCAGGTTGCCGACCGCGACCCGCAGGTGGGAGTGGCCGAAATCGACCCCCACGACGATCCCGGCGTCCCCGGACAGCGCCACGCTGCGGGCCCGCCGACCGCCCGAGGAGGTCGGCGTGACCTGCACCGTCCCGTTGTCCCGCAGTTCGCGCACGATGTTGGACACCGTGGCGGCCGACAGCCCGGTGGTGCGCGCGATCTCCGCCTGGGTCAGCGAGCCGGCCAACCGAACGGCCCGCACCACGCGTTCCAGGTTGGCCCGGTGCAGCGACGACTGCGATCCCGGAGTGTCCACGGCAACCTCTCCTGCCCGGCGGCCGGAGGTGCCCCGGGCCGCCCGCACGGGACGGGACCCGGACCGGTTTCGGCGCACCCGCACCGAGACCGGCTCGGGACCGGCACCAGTGCCGACCCCGGCAGGACCCCGTCGTCTACAACATGTGAACTCTAAGTTGAGTGTTTGGGGTCAGGTCCCGTCAAGGGGGAGAACCGCACCGTTACCGGTACTCGCAGGTAACACAGGAGCGGCGGCCCCGTGCGCGACGGGGCCGCCGAACCGCTCCCGGCCGGGCCGGGACTGAAGCGGACGGATCTACTTGAGCGTGCCCGCGGTGAGGCCGGCCTGCACCTGGCGCTGGAAGGACAGGTACACCACCAGCACCGGCAGCATGGCGATCACCATGCCGGCGAACAGCGCCGGGTAGTCGCCGGAATACCCCTGCTGGAGCGCGAGGTTGACCAGGCCCTGGGCCAGCATCGAGTGGTCCTTGTCGGTGCTGGACTGCTGCTGCATCAGCGTCACCGGCAGGATGTACTGGTTCCACTGGCCGAGCACGTTGAAGATGCCGACGCTCAGCAGGCCCGGTTTCGCCATCGGCACCATGATCTGGAAGAAGGTTCTGGTGTGCGAGGCACCGTCCAGCACCGCCGCCTCGTGCACCGCCGTGGGCAGCGTCTTGAAGAACGAGTGCATGAAGAACGTGGTGAACGGCAGCGAGTACGCCACGTAGACCAGGATCAGGCCCTGGTACGTGTTCAGCATGTTCAGGTTGCGCACCATGAAGAACAGCGGCACGAGCGCCAGGAAGTACGGGAACATGGCGCCGCTGACGAACAGGTAGTAGAAGAACCGGTTCCCCGGGAACTCGTACCGGGCCAGCACGTAGGCGACCATCGAGCCCAGCAGCATGGTCAGCGGCACCGAGAAGATGAGCACGATCACGGTGTTGAGGAAGAAGCCGCCGACGCCCTTGTCCCAGGCCCGGCCGAAGGCGCCGAAGCTCCAGTGCGCCGGCCAGGACCAGGCGCTGCCGCCGATCTCCGCGTTGTTCTTGAACGCGCCGAGGACGATCCACAGCAGCGGGAAGATGATCATGACGGCCCACAGGATGAGGAACCCGTGGGAGAACACGTTGAGCACGCGGCCGCCGTTGCCGTCGTCGTCGCGGCTCCCTTCGGGGGACGCTGTGCTGCGACCGGTGGTGGCGGGCGCGTCCTTGAGCGCACCGGCCGGCGACTCGGCGATGGGTGAGGTCATGGTGCTTCCCCGCTCAGAACTCGATACGGTCACGGCGGGAGGCCCGCAGCGTGACAGCGGATACGATCAAGGTGACCAGCATGATGATCACGCCCTGCGCGCATGCGTAGCCACTCTTGCCGAACACCTGGAAGTTGCGCATCAGGTAGGTCGCCATGACCTCGCTGTGGTGGTCGGGGCCGCCGCCGTAGTAGCCGGAGGTCAGGCCGGAGACCAGGGCGAAGAAGTCCATGGCGAAGATCGAGATGTAGACCCACGAGGTCTGCACGCTGTCCCACAGCAGCGGGAGGGTGACCCGGAAGAACGTCTGCGACCGGCCGGCACCGTCCAGCAGCGCGGCCTCGTAGATGTCCTTGGGGATGGACTGCATGGCCGCGGAGAACAGCACCAGGTAGAAGCCGACGCCCGCCCACACCTGGACCAGCAGCAGGCACCACAGCACCAGGTTGGGGTCGTTCAGCCACTCGATCGGGTTGCTCGCGTCCTCCAGATGGAGCTTGACCAGGATGCCGTTGAGCAGACCGGCCGAGTCGCTGCGGTACACCGCGCCGAACAGCACGATGAGGATGGCGACCGAGAGCACCTGCGGGAAGAAGTAGACGATCTTGTAGAAGCTCGCCCCGCGCACGCCCTGCACGCCGCCGGCCTGTTCACGGCCGCCGACGTTCACCATGAAGGCGAAGAACAGGGCCAGCAGGATGGTGATCACCGGCAGGAAGATCAGGAGCAGGATGTTGTGCCACAACGCCGTTCTGAACACGCTGTCGTGGAACAGGTCGGAGTAGTTCTGCAGGCCGACGAACTTGAAGCTCTGCGATTCGCCCTTCCAGTCGGTCAGCGAGTAGCCGAACGTCTGGAGGTACGGCCAGATCACGAACGTGATGTACAGAACGAGCGGAACAATGAGAAAACCCACGATGAAGGGGTATTTGCGATGCTGCATGGATCCTGCTCCTGATCGAGGGGCTGTGCCGATGCGGGGGCCGGCGGTTCCGGCCCCCGCATCACGCACGGCGTCGGCGATTCAGCCCTTCTTGGCCTTCACGGCGAGCTGCTTGGCCTTGGCGATCCAATCGGCCGGCTTGAGCCGCTTGGCCATCAGCTCGGCGCTCAGGTTCTGCAGATCGGTGTCGAACTGGCTGTTGGTGTTCGGGTAGTTGTAGTTGAAGGTGTTCGCACCCGCGGCCTTCAGCGCGACCACGGTGGACGCGGTGCCCGGACGCAGCTGGACGTCGGAGCCCACGCCGTCCTTCAGCACGGTGAGCGAGTTGGCGGCGGCGGCGAACTTGCCGGAGCCCTCCTTCGTCAGCATCATCCGCAGGAACTCCATGCCGCCGGCCGCGTTCTTGGCCTTGGCCGGCACTATGAACGGCTCGCCGGCGCCGGCCCGGATGGCCTCGTACGGCAGCTTGTCGCCGTCCAGCGACGGCATCGGCATGAAGGTCATCTCGAAGTCGCTCGGGGTGGCCTTCATCTGCTCGTTCTCCAGCCAGGATCCGCAGGGGATGAACGCGGCCTTGTACTGGTTCCACTTGGTCTGCGACTCGATGTGGGTCAGACCATTGGTGCCGGGGAGCAGGAAGCCCTTGTCGACAATCGCGTAGATGGCCTCGATGCCGTTCTTGACCGCCGGGTCGTCCCACGCGGTGGGGTCGAACGAGTCGATCCGCTTCTGCAGGTCCAGGCCGCCGTTCTTGGCGATCAGGTCCATGATGGCGACGTTGATGTAGTACGGGTACTTGCCCTGGTGGGCGAAGGGGGAGATGCCGGCCTTCTTGATCTCCGCGGACAGGGACAGGAAGTCCGCCCACGTCTTCGGCGCGGTCCAGCCGTGCTGCTTGAAGAGCTTGCCGGAGTACCACAGGCCCCACACGGTGTAGATGTAGCTCAGCGAGTACATCTTGCCGTCGAGGGTGCCGGTCTCGATCGTGCCGGGCTGCAGCACGTCGCGGATCTTCTTGGTCGGGTCGTCGATGTAGGGCGCGTCCAGCAGCGGGGTCAGGTCGGAGAGCTGGCCGCTCTTCTGCAGGACGTCCAGCTTGATCTGCTGGGCGCCGGAGTCGTCGATGACGTCCGGCGGCGTGCCGCCGTTGAAGCGCGGCTGCAGCTTGCCGGTGATGTCCTGGGTCCACGACACCGCGGCCTTGGAGCCGCTGTGCTTGGTCTGGTACAGCGCGCCCAGCGAGGTCGCGTAGTTGTGGCCGTAACCGCCGTCGAAGACGACGATGTCCAGCGGCGCGGAGTCGTTGACCCCGAACGGGTTGTCCTTGCTCGTTGCCCCCTTCTTCGGGGTGGACTTGCTGCTGTCACCCCCGCTCGACGCGCACGCGCTCAGCAGGCCGGCCGTCGGCGCCGCCACCAGGCCGAGCGCCGCGGAGCGCTTGACCAGATCCCGCCGGTTCATTTCGGATCCCATGCTCAAGTCCTCGCCTTCATCAGGACTCATGCGGTGGTGCAGCGGAATCCGCCGACGACCGCGAACAGTTGAAGCTTGAGTGGTGCTGTGCATCCACTGAGGCGAGGAACGATATCGAACGACCAGCCGTGCCACCCGTGTCGCATCCCCCGCGCGTCCCCGCGCCCTGCGGGTTCCTTGGACGCGACAGGTATAGTCCACTTGGCTCGGACAGGGCAAGATCAAGCGGCGGTTTGGACGACAAGCTTTCCCGAGTTGAGACCTGCCCGAAACGTGCAACAGCAAAATCGCAGGTGAACGGGGTTGCACGATCGGCCGAAGAGTAACGATCGGGGAACGCGCGAGCCGCGCCTCCCGGTCGGGAGACGCGGCCCATGTGTTCGAATATGATCCGAAGGCGCGTCAGTCTCAGCACGCCGAAGGAGTGGTCTCCGGCGTGGCGAACGGGTCATTTGTCCAGGCCCGTTCGGCCAATGTCACTGGCGGATCAGCGACCTCAGCACGTACTGCATGATGCCACCGTTGCGGTAGTAGTCCGCCTCACCGGGCGTGTCGATGCGGACCACCGCGTCGAACTCGACACCGGTGTCGGTGGTGACCTTGACCGTGCGCGGGGTGCGGCCCTCGTTCAGCTCGGTGACGCCGGTGAAGGTGAAGGTCTCCTCACCGGTCAGGCCCAGGTCCAGCGCGGAGGCGCCCTCGGGGTACTGGAGCGGCAGCACGCCCATGCCGATCAGGTTGGAGCGGTGGATGCGCTCGTAGGACTCGGCGATGACGGCCTTCACACCGAGCAGCGCGGTGCCCTTGGCGGCCCAGTCGCGGGACGAGCCGGAGCCGTACTCCTTGCCCGCCAGGACCACCAGCGGGACGCCCTGCTCGATGTAGTTCCGGGAGGCGTCGTAGATGAAGGCGACCGGGCCGCCATCCTGGGTGAAGTCCCGGGTGAAGCCGCCCTCGGTGCCGGGGGCGATCTGGTTGCGCAGGCGGATGTTGGCGAAGGTGCCGCGGATCATGACCTCGTGGTTGCCGCGGCGCGAGCCGTAGCTGTTGAAGTCGCGGCGCTGCACGCCGTGCTCGGTGAGGTACTGGCCGGCCGGGGTGTCCGCCTTGATCGCGCCCGCCGGGGAGATGTGGTCGGTGGTGACCGAGTCGCCGAGCTTGGCCAGCACCCGGGCGCCGGCGATGTCCTCGACCGGGACCGGCTCGGTGGTCATGCCCTCGAAGTACGGGGGCTTGCGCACGTAGGTGGACTCCGGGTCCCACTCGAAGGTGTCGCCGGTGGGGATCGGCAGCGCCTGCCACTGCGCGTCGCCCGCGAAGACGTCCTGGTAGGAAACGCTGAACATGTCCTGGCCGATGGCGGAGGCCACCACGTCGTTGACCTCGGCCTCCGACGGCCAGATGTCGGCGAGGAACACCGGCTTGCCGTCGGCGTCGGTGCCGAGCGCGTCCCGGGTGACGTCCACCTTCATGGAGCCCGCGATCGCGTACGCGACGACCAGCGGCGGGGAGGCCAGGTAGTTCATCTTGATGTCCGGGTTGATCCGGCCCTCGAAATTGCGGTTGCCGGACAGCACCGAGGTGACCGCGAGGTCGGCCTCGTTGACCGCCTTGGAGACCTCCTCCGGCAGCGGGCCGGAGTTGCCGATGCAGGTGGTGCAGCCGTAGCCGACCAGGTTGAAGCCGAGCTTGTCCAGGTACGGGGTGAGGCCGGCCTTGTCGAAGTAGTCGGTGACGACCTTGGAGCCGGGCGCGAGGGTGGTCTTGACCCACGGCTTGCGGGTCAGGCCCTTCTCCACCGCCTTCTTGGCGACCAGCGCGGCGGCCACCATCACGTACGGGTTCGAGGTGTTGGTGCACGAGGTGATCGCGGCCACGGTGACGGCGCCGTGGTCGATCTCGTACGTGTCCCCGTCGGGGGTGACCACCGCGGTCGGCTTGGTGGGCACGCCGTTGCGGGTGGCGGGCGCGTCCGAGGCCGGGAAGGACTCCTTGCCGGCCTCCTCGTCGTCCGTCACGTAGTTGCGCACGTCGGAGGCGAAGCGGGTGGCGGCCTCGGCCAGCACGATCCGGTCCTGCGGGCGCTTGGGGCCGGCGATGGACGGGACCACCGTGGACAGGTCCAGCTCCAGCTTCTCGGAGAAGTCCGGCTCGGCGGCCGGGTCCAGCCACAGGCCCTGCTCCTTGGCGTACGCCTCGACCAGCGCGACCTGCTGGGCGGAGCGGCCGGTCAGCGTGAGGTAGCCGAGCGTCTCGGCGTCGATCGGGAAGATCGCCGCGGTGGAGCCGAACTCCGGCGACATGTTGCCGATGGTGGCCCGGTTGGCGAGCGAGGTGGCGGCCACGCCCTCGCCGTAGAACTCGACGAACTTGCCGACCACGCCGTGCTTGCGGAGCATCTCGGTGATGGTCAGCACCAGGTCGGTGGCGGTGGTGCCGGCGGGCAGCTCGCCGGTGAGTTTGAAGCCGACCACCCGCGGGATCAGCATCGACACCGGCTGGCCCAGCATCGCGGCCTCGGCCTCGATGCCGCCGACGCCCCAGCCGAGCACGCCCAGGCCGTTGACCATGGTGGTGTGGGAGTCGGTGCCGACGAGGGTGTCGGGGTAGGCCAGGCCGCCGCGGACCATGACCGTGCGGGCCAGGTGCTCGATGTTCACCTGGTGGACGATGCCGGTGCCGGGCGGCACCACCTTGAACTCGTCGAAGGCGGTCTGGCCCCAGCGCAGGAACTGGTAGCGCTCCTTGTTCCGGCCGTACTCCAGCTCCACGTTCTGCGCGAAGGAGTCGGGGGTACCGAAGCGGTCGGCGATCACCGAGTGGTCGATGACGAGCTCGGCGGGCGCCAGCGGGTTGATCTTCGCCGGGTCGCCGCCGAGGTCGCGGACCGCCTCACGCATGGTGGCGAGGTCCACCACGCAGGGCACACCCGTGAAGTCCTGCATGATCACGCGGGCCGGCGTGAACTGGATCTCCTGGCTGGGCTGGGCCTGCGAGTCCCACCCGCCGAGCGCGCGGATGTGGTCGGCGGTGATGTTCGCGCCGTCCTCGGTCCGCAGCAGGTTCTCCAGCAGGACCTTCAGGCTGTACGGCAGCCGGGCGGAGCCCTCCACCTTGTCCAGCCGGAAGATCTCGTACGACTCGTCGCCCACGTGCAGGGTGCTGCGGGCGTCGAAGCTGTTCGCCGACACGACAGTCTCCTTCATGCATGTTCTCGCGCGTACCACCGCTTGCTGCCGTCTGACGGTACGCCCCCGGCAGATATCTCGATGTCGAGATAACTCTAGTACACCTGACCGGCCCCGACACCCCCGGCCCCCGCCGACGGCTCCGCCCGGACCCGTGCCCGCCCCCGCGGCGGCGGTGTGATGGGGTGGACGGCATGAGCGAGCCCCTTACCGGCGTGGCGATCCGCCGCGCCACCGCAGCGGACGTCCCCGCCATCGTGTCGCTGCTGGCCGACGACGTGCTCGGCCGGACCCGGGAGTCGCCGGACGACCTGGCGCCGTACACCGCCGCCTTCGAGGAGATCGACCGCGACCCGCAGCAGGTGCTGCTGGTCGCCGAGAGCGCGGGCCTTCTCGTCGGCACCGCGCAGCTCACCTTCCTGCCCGGGCTGTCCCACCGGGGCGCGACCCGGGCGCAGATCGAGGCGGTACGGATCGGGAGCGCCGCGCGGGGCGGCGGGCTGGGCGCGGAACTCATCGGGACGTGCGTGCGGCTCGCGCGCGAACGCGGCTGCTCCCTGGTGCAGTTGACCTCGGACGCGAGCCGCCCCGACGCGCACCGCTTCTACGAGCGGCTCGGTTTCCGGCCCACCCACGTCGGGTTCAAGCTCGTCCTCGACGGGCCGCGGGAACCGGTCGCGGACGCCGGCCGTCCCACCGCGTGAGGGCGGGGGCCGCCCGGTCCCGTACATCCGGTGTCGACGCGCCGGGTTGCGCATCCCCCGTGCGGCGGTACGGTGAATCGCCGGACCTGTTCCCCGGATGGCGGTGTGCGGCGGTCCGCGGGCATTAGCCCGGTTGGTGCAACCCCGAACGGTTGATATCTCATGGATGAGATAGCCTGAACGTATGACTGACGACTACCTCGCACGTATCGGCAGGCTCATCCGTGACGCACGTCAGCATCGCGGCTGGACACAGGCACAACTGGCGGAGGCGCTCGGCACCAGCCAGAGCGCGGTCAACCGCATCGAGCGCGGCAACCAGAACATCAGCCTTGAGATGATCGCGCGGATCGGCGAGGCGCTGGACAGCGAGATCGTCTCCCTCGGCTACGCGGGCCCGATGCACCTGCGGGTGGTCGGCGGGCGCCGCCTGTCGGGCTCCATCGACGTGAAGACCAGCAAGAACGCCGGTGTGGCGCTGCTGTGCGCGACCCTGCTGAACGCGGGCCGGACCACCCTGCGCCGGGTGGCCCGGATCGAGGAGGTCTACCGGATCCTGGAGGTGCTCGGCAGCATCGGCGTGCGCACCCGCTGGATCAACGACGGCAACGACCTGGAGATCGTGCCGCCCGCCGAGCTGGACCTGGCCGCCATGGACACCGAGGCGGCCCGCCGCACCCGCAGCGTCATCATGTTCCTCGGCCCGCTGCTGCACCGCGCCGACCACTTCCGGATCCCGTACGCCGGCGGCTGCGACCTCGGCACCCGGACCGTGCAGCCGCACATGAACGCGCTGCGCCCCTTCGGCCTCGACATCACCGCCACCGACGGCTCCTACCACGCCGTGGTGGACCGCTCCGTGGTCCCGCGCCGCGCCATCGTGCTCACCGAGCGCGGCGACACCGTGACCGAGAACGCGCTGCTGGCCGCCGCCCGCTACGACGGCACCACCGTCATCCGCAACGCCAGCTCCAACTACATGGTCCAGGACCTCTGCTTCTTCCTGGAGGAGCTGGGCGTCCGGGTCGAGGGCATCGGCACCACCACGCTCACCGTGCACGGCGTGGCGCACATCGACCGCGACGTCGACTACGCCCCCTCCGAGGACCCGGTCGAGGCGATGAGCCTGCTGGCCGCGGCCGTGGTCACCGAGTCCGAACTGACCATCCGCCGGGTGCCGATCGAGTTCATGGAGATCGAGCTCGCGGTGCTGGAGGAGATGGGCCTCGACCACGAACTCACCCCGGAGTACCGCGCGGACAACGGCCGCACCCGGCTGGTGGACCTCACCGTGCGCCCGTCGAAGCTGAGTTCGCCGATCGACAAGATCCACCCGATGCCGTTCCCCGGTCTCAACATCGACAACGTGCCCTTCTTCGCGGCCATCGCGGCCAGCGCCCAGGGCTCCACGCTGATCCACGACTGGGTCTACGACAACCGGGCCATCTACCTCACCGAGCTGACCCGGCTCGGCGCCCAGGTCAAGCTGCTCGACCCGCACCGCGTGCTGGTCGAGGGCCCCACCCGCTGGCGGGCCGCCGAGATGATCTGCCCGCCGGCCCTGCGCCCGGCCGTCGTCGTCCTGCTGGCGATGATGGCCGCCGAGGGGACGTCGGTGCTGCGCAACGTCTACGTCATCAACCGCGGCTACGAGGACCTGGCCGAACGCCTCAACAGCATCGGCGCGCAGATCGAGACGTTCCGCGACATCTGAGCCGCTCGGGGTTTCGAGGATGAGCGGCCCGCCTCCGTTCCGGGGGCGGGCCGGTTCGCCCGAGCCCCGGAGGCAGGTCGTCAACTCTCCTGGGCCTGGACCCGGCCGGAGCGCACGGCGTCCACCAGGGCCTGGTGGTCGGCCTCGTTCTGGTCGGCGTAGCGCTCGGCGAAGGCCACCATCGCGCGGTCGAACACATCGCCGCCGCCCAGGTAGGCGCCGATCGCGATCCGGTCGCCGGACCTGGCGTGCGCGCGGGCCAGGGTGGCACCGCACAGCTCGCCGAAGGCCCGCATCGTGCTGGGCACCATCGCCTCGGGCTGGGCGATGCCCTTCCAGTCCCGCAGCTGGCGCAGGTAGAAGTCCCGTCGGCGCCCGTCGATGCCCTCCGCCCGCTCCCAGCCGAGGAAGATGTCGCTGGCCGCCTGCATCAGCCGCTGGCCGGAGACCACCCGCTCTCCTTCGGTGCGGTGGCCGTTGCCCCCGCCGGCGTACGGCTCAAGCACCGAGGGGCCGGCCTCCTTGGCCTGGAGGATCAGCGGGTCCTCGTTGTCCCGGCCGAGCAGCAGCACGATCCAGCAGCGGGTGCCGACGCTGCCCACCCCGACCACCTTGCGGGCCACGTCGACCAGCCGGTACTGCTCCAGCAGGAAGCGCCGGTCGGAGGAGAGCGACTGGGCGTAGCGTTCGAGCAGGTGGCGCAGCTCCTTCTCCAGGGTCTCCCGGGCGACGTCCGGCAGCAGGTCCTGGAGCGGCATGACCAGCGGCGGGTCCGCCACGAAGCGGCGCTCGCCCGCCGCGACCCGGGTGAGCTTGCCGAACGCCTGGACGTTGTCCCGGGAGCGGGCCTTGGCCACCGCCCGCGTCCAGCGGTCGCGGGTGCGGGCGGTCAGCTGCGGCGCGAACTGCGAGCGCACCCAGTCCTCGTCGAGCTTGGCGTACCAGACCGGGAGGTTGCCCAGGCCGGAGAAGTACCGCATCTGCTCGCGGTAGGAGCGCACGGTCGCGCGCACGATGGTGGAGCGCTGGCCGGTGCTGAAGCCGTTCGCCCGGCCCGCGATGACCAGGCTCGTGGTGAGCCGCTTGACGTCCCACTCCCAGGGGCCGGGCAGCGTCTCGTCGAAGTCGTTGATGTCGAACATCATCCGGCGCTCGGGGGAGGCGAGCAGCCGGAAGTTGAGCATGTGGGCGTCGCCGCAGAGCTGGGCGGTGATGCCGGAGCGCGGGGTCGTCGCCAGGTCCGCGGCCATGATCGCGGCGGCGCCGCGGTAGAAGCGGAAGGGCGACTCGGTCATGCGGCCGTACCGGATCGGCACGAGCTCCGGGACGCGGGTGACGGACTGGGCCTCGATGACGTCCACCGGGTCCGCGCGCCGGGCGGAGGGTGCGTACTCGGCGTGGCTGGACCGGGGGGCGATGCCGCGGGCGGCCTTGCCGAGCGCCGCCCGGTCGGCGGGGGTGCGGTAGCCCTGGGACTCGGTGGCCTCTTCCCGTGTCGGTCGGTACGTCGTCATCGCAGCTGACCTCCCGCACGGTGGCCGCCGGGCCCTCGGGCCCGCGGTTCTCCTGGTCCTTCCGGTGTCTTCAAACCTATCCCCAAGGGATATGCCGGGCGAATCGTGCGAAGGCCCCGCGGAGGGATGGCGGGCGGGGCGCCGGGGGCCTGGAGGCCGTGCGACGGACGTGCGACGATGCCCGCCCCGTACAACCATCCGCTGCGGCCAGAGGTCGATCCCACCATGAACAGGACTCTCGCGGCGGGCCTGGTGTCCGCCGTCCTGCTGACCGGGGCGGGCCTGGCCGACTGCTCGGGCGGCGACTCCGGGAAGCCGGACGCGTCGCCCTCCGTGAGCGGCGCACCGGCCTCGACCGCGCCCGACGTACCGCCGGGCGGTCTCCTCGAAGGCCCGGCCGCCCCGTACGACATCAACGGCGACGGCACCTCCGACCTGGTGGTCACCGACTCCGCCGCCACGGTGGACAGGGTCTACTCGGCCGGGTACGCGGCCGTGCTGCCCGGCGGCCGGCAGGGCCTGGACCTCGCACACTCCCAGGCGGTCACCCAGAACGGCATCGGGCAGGGGCCGGCCGGACAGGGCGGCGACTTCGGCCACCCCTCGGTCTCCGCCGATCTGGACGGCGACGGCTACGCCGACCTGGTCACGCAGGCGGGCTCGCAGACCGTCTTCGTGGTGTGGGGCGGGCCCGGCCGGCTCCACGCGTCCGCCCGGCTGAGCGGGCGCGCCCCGCTGACCGGGGACTTCGACGGTGACGGGCACGCCGACCTCGTGGTGGCCTCGCCGCCGCGGTTCTCGGCGGGTGCCCGGCCGTACTCGGCGACGATCCTGTACGGGCCGTTCTCCCGGTCGGGGAAGGCCGCGCGCAGTTCGGACGTGCGTTTTCCCGTCGAGCAGCCCGCCGGGGAGGCCGGCTTCTTCACCGCGGCCTCCCCCGTGGCCGTCTGCGACTTCGACGGCGACGGCCGCGACGACCTCGTCGTGACCTGGTACCACGTCTTCGGCGACGAGTTCGAGACTCCGCGCGCCACCGCCGTCTACCTCGGGTCCGCGAGCGGGGTGGGGCGCTACGTCCGGCTGGAGGACGCGCACGGCGCGGACCTGTACAGCGGGAGCTTCGACCGCCAGATCGCCACCGGGGACGTGAACCGCGACGGCCACGGCGACGTCGTCATCGGGCTGCCCTCCGACGAGCACGGGGACGACGGCATCGTCGATCCCGAGGGCGGCACCCGGCTGACCGTCGCGTACGGCGCGAAGAGCGGCACGCCGCGGACGCAGGTGATCACCGCCCGCACGCCCGGCCTGCCGGGCTCCCCCGCGCAGGAGGGCTTCGGCGGCGGCCCGGCCGTGGCGGACGTCGACGGGGACGGGTACGCGGACGTCGCCTTCTCCGGCGGGACGGCCGACCACCGCAGCGGCGTGTGGGTGCTGCGCGGCGGGCGGCAGGGGCTGACCACGGCGCACGCCCAGCTCGTCACGGGCCATGCGGGCGAACTCGCGCTCATGGACGTCACCGGCGACCACCGGGCCGAGCTCATGGTGGGCCTCGGGCTGAACCACGGCGACGGCCTGGTCGTCATGCGCGGTACGGCGACGGGGGTGGACGCCGCGCGTCCGCGCAGCTACACCTCCGCGGACGTGCCGGGGCTCACCGCGACCGGTGGGGGCTTCGGGTCGGGGTTCGGCCGCTGAGGGGGCTTTTGGGGAGAGCCGGGGGGGTGCGGGCGGCCGGGTGGGCAGCGCGGGTGCGGGCGGCCGGGTGCGGGCAGCCGCGTGGGGCGCGCCCTCAGCCGAGGGTCGAGACCAGGATCGCCTTGATCGTGTGCATGCGGTTCTCGGCCTGGTCGAAGACCACCGAGCGCTCGGACTCGAAGACCTCGTCGGAGACCTCCAGGTAGTCCAGGCCGTGTCGCAGGTGGATCTCGCGGCCGACCACGGTGCCGAGGTCGTGGAAGGCCGGCAGGCAGTGCATGAAGGTGGCCCGCGGGTTGCCGGTGGCGCGCATGACCTCGGAGGTGACGGCGTAGGGGCGCAGCAGCGTGATCCGCTCGTCCCACACCTCCATGGGCTCGCCCATGGAGACCCACACGTCGGTGTGCACGTGGTCCACCCCGCGCACGCCCTCCTCGACGTCCTCGGTGAGGGTGATCCGCGCCCCGGTGCCGGCGGCGAGTTCGCGGGCGGCGTCGATCACCGAGGCCGCCGGCCACATCGGCTCGGGCGCGGCCACGCGGACGTCCATGCCGAGCAGGGCGCCGGTGATCAGCAGCGAGTTGCCCATGTTGTAGCGGGCGTCGCCGAGGTAGGCGAAGGAGATCTCGTCCAGCGGCTTCGGGCTGTGCTCGGTCATGGTGAGCACGTCGGCGAGCATCTGCGTGGGGTGCCACTCGTCGGTCAGGCCGTTCCAGACCGGCACCCCGGCGTGCGCGGCCAGTTCCTCCACGACCGCCTGGCCGTGGCCGCGGTACTGGATGCCGTCGAACATCCGGCCCAGCACCCGGGCGGTGTCCCGGATCGACTCCTTGTGACCGATCTGCGAGCCGAGCGGGTCGAGGTAGGTCGTCGAGGCGCCCTGGTCGGCGGCGGCGACCTCGAAGGCGCAGCGGGTGCGGGTGGAGGTCTTCTCGAAGATCAGCGCGATGTTCCGGCCGCTCAGCCGGCGCTGTTCGGTGCCGGCCCTCTTGGCCGCCTTCAACTCCGCGGCCAGGTCCACGAAGTGGCGGAACTCCTCGGCGGAGAAGTCCAGTTCCTTGAGGAAGTGCCGGCCCTTGAGGTCGACGGCCATGCGGGAACTCCTAGCTCGGGGCGATGAACACAACGGAATTCTATACGACGTCCCGAATGCTTATACAGACCCCTGGGGGCTCGTCCGCCCCGGCCGCGCGGGCGCCGCCGGGCAGCCGCCCAGGCCAGGCGGCTGCCGACGCCCTTTCGCGGTTCAGACCGCCTCCCGTTCGATGGGGCAGCTCATGCAGCGCGGGCCGCCCCGGCCCCGGCCCAGCTCGCTGCCCGGGATCTCGATCACCTCGATGCCGCGCTTGCGCAGGAAGGTGTTGGTGGTCGCGTTCCGCTCGTACGCCACCACGACGCCGGGCTCGACGGCCAGCACGTTGCAGCCGTCGTCCCACTGCTCGCGCTCGGCGGAGTGCACGTCCTGGGTGGCGGTGAGCACCGTGATCGCGTCCAGGCCGAGGGCGGCGGCGATCGCCCGGTGCATGTGCTCCGGCGGGTGGTCGGTGACCTTCAGCTCGCCCTCGGCCGCGCCGGGCTCGATGGTGTACGAGCGCAGCATGCCCAGGCCCGCGTACTGCGTGAACGTGTCGCCGTCGACCATCGTCAGCACCGTGTCCAGGTGCATGAAGGCCCGCCCCTTGGGCATGTCCAGCGCCACGATGGTCTGCGCCGAGCCGGCCGCGAACAGGCCGCGCGCCAGCATCTCCACGGCCTGCGGGGTGGTCCGCTCGCTCATCCCGATCAGCACCGCGCCCTTGCCGATCACCAGCACGTCGCCGCCCTCGATGGTCGACGGGTAGGCGTGCTGGCCCTCGGACCAGACGTGGAAACCGCCGCCCGCGAACAGCGGGTGGTGGCGGTAGATCGCCTCGAAGTGCACGGTCTCGCGCTGCCGGGCCGGCCACTTCATCGCGTTGATGCTCACGCCGTCGTACACCCACGCGGAGGTGTCGCGGGTGAAGAGGTGGTTCGGCAGCGGGTTGAGCAGGAAGTCGTCGAGGTCCATGGCGTGGAAGCGGACCGAGGTGGGCTCGGCGAAGAGCTCCAGGAACTCCCGCTTGGTCATGCCGCCGACCAGCGCCGAGGTCAGCTCGGCCGCGCCCAACTCGTCGAAGGCGGCCCGCAGGTGGCCGGTGGCCAGCGGACCGTACTCCTTCTCGTCGAACACCCGGTCCAGCACCAGCTGCTTGGCGACGGGCACCTGCAGCGACTCGCGCAGCAGGTCGCCGAAGAGGTGGACCTGCACCCCGCGGTCGCGCAGCACGTCGGCGAACCCGTCGTGCTCGGCGCGGGCCCGGCGGACCCACAGCAGGTCGTCGAAGAGCAGCGCGTCCTTGTTGCTGGGGGTGAGACGCTTCAGTTCGAGGTCCGGGCGGTGCAGGATGACCCGGCGCAGCCGGCCGGTCTCGGAGTCGACGTGGAAACCCATGGTTCTAGAGCTTCCCACTCCGGACCGCGCTGAGCACGCTTTCCTCCCGCCCGGCGCAGTGGGGAACCTCAAGGCCGGAAGGGCTTGCCGTGGGGGCACCCGGCGGGGTATCCCCCACGGCTCGCACACGCGTGCGTCGCTCCCGTCCCCGTCCCTAGAGCCGGGGGTCGACCGGCTCCGACTCCAGGGCGAGGACGGCGAACACCGCCTCGTGCACCCGCCACAACGGCTCCCCCGCGGCGAGCCGGTCCAGCGCCTCCAGCCCGAGCGCGTACTCGCGCAGGGCGAGCGAGCGCTTGTGGCCGAGACCGCGGCGCCGCAGGCGGTCCAGGTGCTCGGGTCGGGTGTACTCCGGACCGTAGATGATCCGCAGGTACTCCCGGCCCCGGCACTTGACACCCGGCTGGACCAGCTGCCCGGACTCGGTGCGTATCTGCGCGGCCAGCGGCTTGACCACCATGCCCTCGCCGCCGGCCGCGGTCAGCTCCAGCCACCAGCGCACGCCGGCCGCCACGGACTCCTCGTCGCCGGTGTCCACCATCAGGCGGCCGGTGGACCGGAGCAGCCCGCTCGGGTCGGCCTCGACCAGCCGGTCGATCAGGGCGAGCTGCTGGTCGTGCGGCAGTGCGGCCAGGCTGCGGCCCCGCACCGCCAGCAGCTGGAAGGGCGCGAGCCGGACGCCCTCCAGGCCGTCGGTGGTCCAGCAGTAACGCCGGTACGCCTCGGTGAACGCGCCCGCGTCCCCAGCGCGCTCCTTCTGCCGGGCCAGCAGCGCGGACACGTCGGTGCCGCGGGCGGACGCCGCCCCCAACGCGGCGAGCGCGGGCGGGAAGACGGCCCGCCCGGCGGCGCCCACCGCCGCGTACTGCGTGCGCAGCAGGCCCGACGCCTTCAGCGACCAGGGCAGCAGTTCGGCGTCGAGCAGCAGCCAGTCGGTGGCCAGCTCCTCCCACAGCCCGGCGGCGCCGACGGCCGCGCGCAGGCGGGCCAGCACCTCCTCGGTGACGGCCGGATCGTCGAAGAACGGCCGCCCGGTGCGGGTGTGCAGCGCGCCCGTGACGCCGTCGGTGCCGAAGCGGTCCAGCGCGGCGGCCTCGTCGCGGCACACCAGCGCCACCGCGCGCGAGCCCATGTGCTTCTCCTCGCACACGACCTTTGTCACGCCGTCCGCCCGGAAGCCGGCGAACGCCTCGGCCGGGTGCTCCAGGTAGCCCTCCTCCCGCGAGGTGGCGCACGGGGCCATGGTCGGCGGCAGGTACGCCAGCAGCCGCGGGTCCACCGCGAAGCGGCTCATCACCTCCAGGGCCGCCGCCGCGTTCTCCTCGCGCACCGCGAGCCGGCCCATCCGGGAGGTCTCCACGATCCGCCGCCCGGCCACGTCGGCCAGGTCGAGCGGGCGCCCCTCCCTGCCGCCGGGCGCGCCGGCGGCGTCGGCCAGTGGCTTGGCCGGCTCGTACCAGACCTGCTCGGCCGGCACGTCGACGATCTCCCGCTCCGGCCAGCGCAGCGCGGTCAGCCGGCCGCCGAAGACGGCTCCGGTGTCCAGGCAGATGGTGTTGTTGGTCCACGAGGTGGCCGGCACCGGGGTGTGGCCGTAGACCACGGTGGCCCGGCCGCGGTACTCCTCCGCCCACGGGTAGCGCACGGGCAGGCCGAACTCGTCGGTCTCCCCGGTGGTGTCCCCGTACAGCGCGTGCGAGCGCACCCGGCCGGACGTGCGGCCGTGGTACTTCTCGGGCAGGCCGGCGTGGCAGACCACCAGCTTCCCGCCGTCCAGCACGTAGTGGCTGACCAGGCCCTCGATGAACACCGCGACCCGGGCCCTGAACTCCGGGTCCTTCTCGTCCTCCTTCTCCAGCTGCTCGACGGTCTCGGCCAGGCCGTGGGTGTGCTGCACCTGGCGGCCCTTGAGGTACCGGCCGAGCTTGTTCTCGTGGTTGCCCGGGACGCACAGCGCGCTGCCGGACCCGACCATGGCCATCACCCGGCGCAGCACGCCCGGGCTGTCCGGGCCGCGGTCCACCAGGTCGCCGAGGAACACGGCCGTGCGGCCCTCGGGGTGCGTGCCGTCCTGGTAGCCGAGCTGCGCGAGCAGCACGTCCAGCTCGGCGCTGCACCCGTGCACGTCGCCGATGATGTCGAACGGCCCGGTGAGGTGGGCCAGGTCGTTGTACCGGCGCTCGGTCACGATCGTCGCCGCGTCGATCTCGGCGGCGCCGCGCAGCACGTGCACCTTGCGGAAGCCCTCGCGCTCCAGGCCCCGCAGCGAACGGCGCAGCTCGCGCTGGTGCCGCTGGATCACATGCCGGGGCAGCCCCGCCCGGTCCGGACGGGACGCGTTGCGCTCGGCGCACACCTGCTCCGGGACGTCGAGCACGATCGCGATCGGCAGCACGTCGTGCTCCCGGGCCAGCTGGACCAGCGCGCGGCGCGACTCCTGCTGCACGCTGGTGGCGTCGACGACCGTACGGCGGCCGGCCGCCAGCCGCTTGCCCGCGATGTAGTGCAGCAGGTCGAACGCGTCCGAGGTCGCGCTCTGGTCGTTCGGGTCGTCGCTGACCAGGCCGCGGCAGACGTCCGAGGAGACCACCTCGGTCGGCTTGAAGTGCCGTGCCGCGAACGTCGACTTGCCCGACCCCGTGGCCCCGATCAGCACCACGAGCGAGAGGTCCGTGACGGCGAGCGCACGGGCCCGCTCCGGCGCGGCCGGTGCCGCGGCGCCCGCGTTCTCCTTCTCGGTCATGCCACTTCCTCCTTCGCCGCGCTGTCCGTCGCCTTCGTACGGTCCTCGGTCCCTGCTTCGGCGCGGCTCGCTTCCGCCGCGCGCGTACCGCTCTCGTCCCCGCCCCGGGCGAAGACGGCCATCTGGGTCGGCGCACCGACCTCCGGGTCGTCGGGCCCCACGGGCACGAACCCGACCCGGTACCCGTACCGCTCGGCCACCCCGCGGGCCCACTCGGCGAACTCCGCCCGGGGCCACTCGAAGCGGTGGTCGGCGTGCCGCACGTGCCCGGCCGGCAGCGACTCCCACCGCACGTTGTACTCGACGTTCGGCGTCGTCACGATCACCGTGCCCGGCCGCGCGGAACCGAACACGGCGTACTCCAGGGCCGGCAGCCGCGGCAGGTCCAGGTGCTCGACCACCTCGCTCAGCACGGCCGCGTCGTAGCCCTTCAGCCGCGCGTCGGTGTAGGCCAGCGAACCCTGGATCAGGCTCACCCGGCTCGACCGCCGCTCGCCCATCCGGTCCAGCCGCAACCGGCGGGCCGCGATGGCCAGCGCCCGCGCCGACACGTCCATCCCCACGATCTCGGTGAACCGCACCTCCTTCAGCAACGCCGCCACCAACTGCCCCTGACCGCAGCCCAGGTCCAGCACCCGGGCCGCGCCCGCCGCCCGCAGCTCCGCGAGGATCGCCTCCCGCCGCTGCACGGCCAGCGGGGTCGGCCGCTCCTCCGCCTCCTCGGGCACCTCCGCCTCGACCGCGTTGTCGATCTCCTCGACCCCGATGTCGTCCGCGTCGGCCAGCCGGACCAGTTCCAGCCGCTCCGTCGCCTCCCGGGTCAGCGCCCACCGCCGGGACAGGTAGCGGCTGGTGATCAGCTTCTGCTCCGGGTGCCCGGCGAGCCATCCCTCGCCGAACCGCATCAGCTTGTCCACCTCGTCCGCCGACACCCAGTAGTGCTTGGCGTCGTCCAGCACCGGCAGCAGCACGTACAGGTGGCGCAGCGCCTCCGCCAGCCGCAGCTCGCCCGTCAGCACCAACCCCACGTACCGCGACTCGCCCCACTCCGGGAACCGCTCGTCCAGCGCCAGCGGCCGAGCCTCGACCTGCCACCCCAGCGGAGCGAACAACCGCTCCACCAGCGCCGCCCCGCCCTTCGCGGGCACCGCGGGCACCTCGATCCGCAACGGCAGGGGCGCCGCCGCCCGTTCGGGATGCGTGCGGCACTCCCCGCGCATCGCGCTGGAGAACACCGTCCGCAACGCCACCGCCAGCAGTGACGACGCGGCGTAGGGCCGGTCGTTCACGTACTGCGCCAGCGCGGCGTCGGGTGCGCCGCCACGGCCCTTGCCCTTGCCCCGCCGTACCAGCGCGGGCGGATCGACCTCCAGCAGCAGTGCCGCCGTGGTCCGCTCCACCCCCGCCTCGGGGTAGAACACGTGCGCGTCCCCGTACGAGGTCGAGAAGGTCTGCGCCTTGTCAGGATGCTTGTGCAGCAAGTACCCCAGGTCCGTCGCCGGACCGGCGTCGCTGCCCGTCGTGGATATGGTCAGAAACACCTGGTCGAGTATTCCTTGTCCCCTTCTCCGGCCACCAGGAATTAACTCCCGCGCCCGGCAACCCCCTTCCTCGCCGTCACCACTGCGCCGACTCACCCGAGCCGCCACCTGCCGGTCCGCCGCACCTCTTCACCGCGGGTGGATTCTTACGTGGCTCCACCCGCCGGACACCGCTCGCGCGACCCGCCTACTGCGGTCCGCCGGCGTCCAGTTCGGCGGCAACCGCCGCGATCCCCGCCGGGCCCACCCGGCAGCAGCCACCGATCAACCGGGCCCCGGACCGCTCCCAGCCCGCGGCCAGCCCCGCGTCGAAGGCCGAGCTTCCCCGCCAGCGGCGGGCGTCGGCGTCCCACCGCTCACCGCTGTTGGGGTAGGCAACCGCGGGCTTCCCGGTGACCGCCACCGCCACCTCGACGGCGTGCGCGACGTCCTCCGGGGCACAGCAGTTGACGCCCACGGCGATGACCTCCGCCCGCCCCGCGGCCAGGGCGAACGCCTCCTCGAGCGGCTGCCCCGCGCGGGTCCGCTCCCCTTCGATCGTGTACGACAGCCACACCGGGACCCGGGCGCCCTCTGCCGCCCTCAGCATCGCCTCCCCTTCGTCACTGTCCGGCACCGTCTCCAGTGCCAGCACGTCCGGTCCGGCTCCGGCCAGCGTCTCGATCCGCGGCCGGTGGAACCGCTCCAGCTCCCGCACACTCTTCCCGTAGCGCCCCCGGTACTCGCTCCCGTCCGCGAGCATCGCGCCGTACGGCCCGACCGACGCCGCCACCCGCACCCCCGGGCGGCCCGCCGCCGCCCGTCGGGCGAGCTCCACGCTGTCGCGCAGCAGCCCCGACGTCTCCTCCCGGCCCACCCCGCGCGCCGCGAACCCCTCGTACGTCGCCTGGTAGCCGGCCGTGATGAGCACCCGCGCCCCCGCCCGGACGTAGGCGGTGTGGGCGGCCACGATCTGCTCTGGTCCGTCCGCCAGCAGCCGGGCGGACCAGAGCGAGTCCGACAGGTCGCAGCCCTGGTCGGCGAGCTGGTTGGACAGCCCGCCGTCCAGCACCACGGCCCTGTCGCCGCCGAGCAGTTCGGCGAGCGGGGGCACGGGCGGTGTCATCGGACCCTCACCGCACCTGGGGCATGACCTGGGACGCGATCAGCTCCAGGTGGTCCAGATCCGCCAGGTCCAGGATCTGGAGGTAGAACCGGGTGGAACCCTGCTCGGCGTACCGCCCGATCCGCTCCACCACCTCGGCCGGCGATCCGGCCAGCCCGTTGGCCTTCAGCTCGTCGACCTCCCGGCCGATCGCCGCCGCCCGGCGCGCCACCTCGGCGTCGTCCTTGCCGACCACCGCGACCAGGGCGTTGGAGAACACCATCTCCTCGGCCCGGCGCCCGATCGCCCGCGCGGCCTCCCGGACCCGGCCGAACTGCCGGCCGCTGTCCTCGGCCGAGGAGAACGGCACGTTGAACTCCGTGGCGTACCGCGCCGCCAGTTCGGGGGTCTTCTTGGCGCCCATCCCGCCGATGAGCACCGGGACCCTCGACTGCGCGGGCTTCGGCAGCGCCGGCGAGTCCTTCAGCTGGTAGAACTTCCCGTCGAAGTCGAAGGTCTCCCCGGCCGGGGTCGCCCACAGCCCCGTCACGATCGCCAGCTGCTCCTCCAGCCGGCCGAACTTCTCCTTCGGGAACGGGATGCCGTACGCGGTGTGCTCCGCCTCGTACCACCCCGCGCCGAGCCCGAACTCGACGCGGCCGCCCGACATCTGGTCGACCTGGGCCACCTGGATGGCCAGGACGCCCGGCAACCGGAACGTGGCCGCCGTCATGAGCGTGCCGAGCTTGATCCTGCTGGTCTCCCGGGCGAGCCCGGCCAGGGTGATCCACGCGTCCGTGGGACCGGGGAGCCCGTCGGAGTCGCCCATGACCATGTAGTGGTCGGACCGGAAGAACGCGTCGTAGCCCAGATCCTCCGTGGCCCTGGCCACCGCCAGCAGCGTCTCGTAGCTCGCCCCCTGCTGGGGCTCGGTGAAGATTCGTAGATCCATTCCTCCATCCTGCATCAGCCTCCTGTTATCCGGGGTGCGCGCGGGACAACGCCCGCACCCGGTCCTTCGCCTCGTCCACCGCGTCCAACGCCTCGATGCTCTGCCAGTACGCGTCCTCGTCCGCGGCGGTGGTGATGAGGCCGACGAGCGCGTGCCCGATCTCGCCCAGCAGGACGCGCAGGGCGCGCAACGTCCCGGTCGGGTCGCGGACCGCGCTCATCCGGGCCGCCCGGGGTGGTCCGACCCCGGTCGCCGACATCACCGGCGCGGGGCCTGCCCGCAGTGCCGTGCCTCCGGGGTCGCGCGCGCCCGCGCCGTCGTAGGAGTCGGCGGATCCCGCGTGCCGTCCTCCCTGGCCTGCCTTTCCACTCTGTCCCGCGGGTCCTGCCGGTCCTCCCCGTTCCTCGGGTGAGCCAGGCGCCGCTGGTCCTCCGTGTCCGTCTCCCAGCCGGCGCTCCAGCGCTTCCGTCAACTCGTACGCCTGCCATGCCTCGGCGATGACGTTCTCCGGGCCCTGGTCCCGGCTCATCGAACGCTCCGCCTCCGCAACGAGCCGTGCCGCGTCCATTCCGACCTCCCGTGCCTGCGCGGCGACCTCGTGACGCCGTCATCTGTCACTCAGAGTGACAGATTTCGCACAGGCCGGAACGGACGGTGTGGAAATCTGTGGACAACGCTCGCGTTGTGGATAACTCGGTCACCCGGTCGTGTCGTCGGGCAGCGGAAACCGCAGTTCGTTGCGGTCGATCTTCGCCGCGAGCGCGTCCAGCACGTCGATCCCGAGCACTTCGCAGAACTGGAGGAGGTAGGCCAGCACGTCGGCGACCTCGTCCTTCACGCGGTGCGCGGCCGTCGGGTCGGTCATCACCGCGGCGGCCTGCTCGGGCGTCAACCACTGGAAGATCTCCAGCAGTTCGGAGGCCTCCACGCTCAGCGCGATGGCCAGGTTCTTCGGTGTGTGGAAGGGCTGCCAGCGCCGCGCGGCGGCGAATTCCGCGAGGCGGCGCTGCAGGGCCGGGAGTTGTTGTGGGTCGGTCACCCGGACTGGTCTACCCCATCCTCGCCGGCGGCGGGCTCGCGCGGGGCCTCGTCCACCGGCGCGGCCGGCGGGCCGACCGTCGGGATCGGACGCGGCGCACTCGTCCGGTCGACCGCGGGCCCACCCGTCCGGTCGTCCCTCGGCGCGCGCGGCGGGCAGACCCGTGCCCCGGACGTGGGCCCGTCCGCCGGCTCCCCGCCGACGACCTTCACCGTGACCCCGTCCAGTCCCTCCGCACAGCCGAGGTCCTGCACGGTGGCGAGCAGGCGGATGTGTCCGCGGGCGGCGGCAAGACCGGCCAGCCGGAGCAGTTCCCGGGCCTGTCGGCGGTCGACCCCGAGGTCGAGACCGTCCGCCAGGACCGCGAGCACCTGCCCGGCGGGCAGTACCTCTGTACTCGTGTCGACGTCGAGCACGCCCGGCCCGGTCAGCAGCACCAGTGCCAGGGCCAGGAAGCGCAGTTCGCCGTCCCCGAGCCGGTCGACGGGCAGCATGCCCAGCGCGCCGCGGTTCACGGCCGCGATCACCGCACCGGGCTCGGCGCCCGGGGCGTCGCTCGGCAGCGGCGCGGGCAGCGCGGTCAGCCCCTCGACCGGGCCACGGCACACCTCCCCCACCGCTTTCACCAGCATCCCGTGCCGGATGACGCACTCCCCCTCGGTCCTGGCCAGCACCGCGGACAGGTTGTCGCAGGCGCTGCGCAACCGCCCGTCGCCGATCCGGACCGGCCCGCGCATCCGCTCCGGCCGCGGGGCGATGGGGAAGACGCCGCGCAGCGCCACCACCATCTGCTCGGCCGCGGACAGCACGAGGCGCTGTCCCTCCGTGCTGCCGGAGACGCGCAACGGCAGCAGCGCGGTGGCGAGTTGGTCGTCGGGCAGCGGGGCGCGCGTCACGGCGACCGAGCCGGCGGTGTGCCACGCGGCCTGCACGGTGGGCCGGTTCGGGTCCAGCAGCGCGGTGCTCAGCAAGGTCTGGCCGGATCCGCTGAGCCGTTCGCCGACGATCCGCAGGATGGGCTCGACCTGGACGGCGACGTCCAACCGCACGGGGCCGAGCGGTCCGACGGCGGTGCACCCCAGGCGGAAGCCCCGCCTGCCCTGCGCGTCGGCCGGCACGCCCTGCGGTACGCACGCGGCCGCGCCACCGCGCACCACCATTCGCCCGCCCGCGGTCGCGAAGACCTCGTTCAGATCGAGCCCGGAGGCCAGCCGGCCCAGAACCGCGAGGCCCTCGAGGACGCTCGATTTGCCTGAGCCGCTCGCTCCGGCGAGAAGCGTGATCGGGTCGAAGAGGAAAGTGGAACCCCGGTGTGATTTGAAGGCCGACAGCCGGAGTTCGGTGATGATGGGCCGCTGCTGGCTGGTCATGGCCGCGAAACTAGCCGCCCCATATCGTGCCGAACCGTTCCAGCAGGCTTTTCGTCCTTCGAACGAGGGACATTACGCATGACCCGTGTGGATTCCGGAAAACACACCTCCAGCGGGCCGAACGCGGCCGGTGCCCGAATCGCCGGCCGCTCGGACCGCACCCCCACACCCCTTTCATCGCGCGTACGCCCGCCGCGTGCCCGCGGTGGATTCCACGTACCCCTCACTACCGTTGCGGAGGTGACGACACCGACCACCTACATCGCGCTGCTGCGCGGCATCAACGTCGGGGGCAAGAACAAGGTCCCCATGCAAACCCTGCGCGAGCTGATCGCCGAGATGGGCGGCACCGGCGTGCGCACGCATCTGCAGAGCGGCAACGCCGTTTTCACCCACGGAAAGGAGGATTCACCGCGCCTCGCGGCGGAGATGGAGCGCCGCATCACCGACGAGTTGGGGCTGACCGTCTCGTGCCTGGTCCGAACGGCCGCGGACCTGCGGCGCGTGATCGAGGCCAACCCCTTCCCGATGGAAGGTGTGAACGGCTCCCGCTTCACGGTTGTCTTCCTGTCCGGGCCGGCGCCACTGGACAGGTTGGCGACCCTGGACGCGGCGGCCTACGCACCCGACGAGTTCCGGGCCGGTGAGCGGGAGATCTACGCTCACTTTCCCAACGGCATACACGATTCGAAACTGGCCACCAGGTTCACGGACCGCTGGCTCGGGCTGACCGCGACCGCGCGCAACTGGAACACGGTCACGAAGCTGCTCGACCTCAGTGAGGCGGACGCGCCGCGCTGAGCGGCCCGGGGCACCGCGACGGCCCGGAGAAGGTCAGGGCGGGAGCGGCACCTCCGCCCAGATCGTCTTGCCGTCGGGGTTCTGACGGGTGCCCCAGCGGGCGGTGAGGCTGGCGACGATGAACAGGCCGCGGCCGCCCTCGTCGAAGATCCGGGCTCGGCGGAGGTGGGGCGCGGTGGCGAGGCTGTCGGACACCTCGCAGATGAGGGCCTTCTCCCGGATGATCCGGAGCTGGATCGGTCCGGAGGCGTGCCGGATGGCGTTGGTGACCAGTTCGCTGACCACGAGTTCGACGGTGAAGGCGCGATCCTCCAGGCCCCAGGCGATGACCTGGCGGGTGGCCGCCGCGCGGGCGGTGGCGACGGCGTCGGGCGTGACGGGCACCTCCCAGCCAGCGACGTGCGCGGCGTCCAGCGTCCGGGTGCGGGCCAGCAGCAGGGCGGCGTCGTCGGACGGGTGACCGTCGCTGAGCATCGTCTCGATGATGGTGTCGCACATGCTGTCCAGGGTGGGTCCGCCGCGGGTGAGCGCCTTGCGGAGGGCGAGCAGCCCGTCGTCGAAGTCGCGGCGGTGGGAGGTGACGAGGCCGTCGGTGAAGAGGGCGAGCACGCTGTCCTCGGGCAGTTGGATCTCGGCCGACTCGAAGGCCATGCCGCCCAGGCCCAGCGGGGGTCCGGCCGGGAGGTCGACGGGCTCCACGGTGCCGTCGGGGCGGACCAGCATCGGTCCGGGGTGGCCGGCCCGGGCCAGGACGCAGCGGCGGGTGACGGGGTCGTAGATCCCGTAAAGGCAGGTGGCGCCGACGTCGCGGAGGATGTCGCCGTAGCCCGGGGAGTCCTCGGAGTCGGTCTCGCTGCCGAGGCGGATGACCACGTCGTCGAGGTGGGTGAGGAGCTCGTCGGGCGGCAGGTCGATGTCGGCGAGGGTGCGCACGGCGGTGCGCAGCCGTCCCATGGCGGCCGAGGCGAGCAGGCCGTGGCCGACGACGTCGCCGACGACGAGGGCGACGCGGGCGCTGGAGAGGGGGATGACGTCGAACCAGTCGCCGCCTACTCCGCCGTAAGCGCCGGCGGGCAGGTAGCGTCCGGCGGCCTCGACGGCCGCCTGGGCGGGCAACCGCTTGGGCAGGAGACTGCGTTGGAGCGCCACGGAGGTGCTGTGCTCGTGGGTGTAGCGGCGGGCGTTGTCGAGGCACACGGCGGCGCGGGTGGCGACCTCCTCGCCGAGGATGACGTCCTCCGCGTCGAACGGCTCCGGTCGGCGGTGGCGGGCGAAGACGGCGACGCCGAGGGTGGTGCCGCGGGCGCTGAGCGGCACGGTGATGGCGGAGTGGAAGCCGTGCTCGCGGATGCTGGCGGCCCGGTCGGGTTCGAGGGCGAGCCAGCGCTCGACGTCCTCGTCGGCCGGGGCGGAGGCGGCGACGGGCTCGCCGCTGGCCAGGGAGCGGGCGGGCATGGATATCTCGGGGTAGTGGCGCATCTCCCCCGGGTCGAGGAGCGCTTCGGGGGTGCCGCGCAGAACGGACCGCTGGGCGACGCGGCGCAGGGCGACCGGGCCCTCGAAGGGGCCGGCCGGGGGCTCCTCGCCGCGCAGGACGGCGTCGAAGAGGTCGACGGTGACGAAGTCGGCGAAGCGGGGGACGGAAACGTCGGCCAGTTCGCGGGCGGTGCGGGCCACGTCGAGGGTGGAGCCGATCTGCCGGCTGGCCTCGCCGAGGAGGGTGAGCCGGTCGCGGGCGACCATCACCGTCTGGAGGCGGTGCTCGCGCCGCAGCCGCAGGACACAAGTGAACAGTGCGAGTGCCGAAGCGAGGATCACGGCGGTGATGACGACGATCCTGCCGCCGGTGGAGATGCTGCCGATGACCATCCCGTAGGTCACGAGGGCGGAGGCGATGGCGGCGGCGCCGACGACGGCGGTCTGCCGAAGGGAGAGCAGCGCGGCGGCCACCAGCGGAGGGAGCACGGAGTAGCCGGCCCACCGGACCCGGCCGGTGTCGGCCAGTTCCCATTGGAGGAGGGAGATGACGCCGACGGCGACGAGGAGCAGCGTGAAGAGGCTCCTGGTGGCGAAGGAGATGTTCACCTTGTGGGGGTCCTCCTCCCCGGAAATGCGGAACGTCTCCAGCTTTGCACATAATGTGCCCCGGAACACATAAGTGATTACCTCTGCACAAAGGTGGGAATGGGGAGATAAGGGGAGAAGAGCGCGCCGGTGACGGGCGGTTCGGCGGGGTGGTGGGACAGTGAGGCCGGCAGGGGGCCGAGGGGCGGGTCAGGCGGAGCGTCGGACGGCGACCATGGCGACGTCGTCCCACAGTCGGCCACCGCTGTGCCGGACGAGGTCGGCCCGGATGGTTTCCAGCAGGTCGTCCGGAGCGCGGGTGGACCAGCCGGCCAGCCGCTCGGCGAGCGGGTAGAACCGGCCCTCGGAGTCGCGTGCCTCGATCACGCCGTCGGTGTAGAGGAAGAGGATGTCGCCGACGGCGAGTTGGTGGGTCTCGACGTCCTGCGTCCCGCCGGACAGGTCGCCCAGGCCCAGCGGCACTCCGGGGAGCCGCTGGTCGAGCGGCACGACGTCGCCGCCGTGGATGAGCAGGGGCGGCGGATGGCCGGAGCTGACCAGTTGGAGGGTGCCGCCGTCGCCGCTGACGTCGACGGTGACCGCGGTGATGAAGCGCTCCAGGAGCGGGGAGGCGCCGGGGTCCCCGACGGTCGGCGGGTCGGCGACGCCGGGGTTCCCCGGGTTCGCGGGGCGGGCGGGCTGCTCGGAGAGGTCGTCGAGGTCGTCGCGCAGGCTGCGGTCGAGGTAGCCCGGCAGTTCCGGGAGCGGCACTTTGCGGCGGGCGGCCCGGCGGAAGGCGCTGAGCAGGAGCCCGGCCACTTCGACGGCGGCCAGCCCCTTGCCCTGGACGTCCCCGACCAGGAGCCGGGCGCCGCCGGTGTCCGTCTGAGCCGCCGCGTACAGGTCGCCGCCGATGGCGGCCTCCTCGTCGGCGGCGAGGTACATCGAGGAGATCGTCAGGGGACCGAGCCGCTCGGGCAGCGGGCGCAGCAGTGCCTGCTGGGTGACGGCGGCCACCCGGCGGACCTGGGCGAGCTGCCGTTCCCGTAGGTGCCGGGCGGCGGACGCCGACACCGAGGCGGCCCCGATGAGGACCGCGGTGAACATGACGACGGGGAAGTTCACCGTGGGCAGTTCCTCGTTCTCGATGGCCGCGAGGATCACGGAGAAGAGGGTCACGACCACGACGGCGAACACGTACCGCGGCCCCAGGAAGGCCGCGGACAGCGCGGGCAGCGCCACCATCAGGGCGCCGATCCGGATGTTCGGACCGCTGAGCTCGTCGACGACGAGGAGGGCCGCGACGATGATCAGCACGGCGAAGAAGTAGGAGCGCTCGGACCGCAGGCGCAGCCAGTCGCGCATCTTCGTCGCCGCGGTCCTCCCCATCATGTGACCAATTTAACCCGACATTGCGGCACATTCCGCCGCCCGACCCATCAGGCCGGGGCGTTGCGGACGACGGCGACGGGGCACCGGGAGTGGTGCAGGATCGCCTGGCTGACCGACCCCAGCAGCAGCCCGGTGAAGCCGCCCCTGCCGCGCGCGCCCACCACCAGGAGCTGCGCGTCGCCGCTCGCCTCGATCAGCGCCGGGCGGGTGCGCCGCTTCACCAGGCGCTGGCGCACGCTGACGTCCGGGTAGCGGTTCTGCCAGCCGGAGAGCGCCTCGGCGAGCAGCCGCTCCTCCTCGTCGCGCAGGTGCTCCGGGTCGTAGGCGAGGGTCAGCGGGTCGCCCGGCCCGTCGTAGGGGCGCTCGGTCCACTCGCTCCAGGCGTGGAAGGCGACCAGTTCGGCCTCCCGCCGGGACGCCTCGGCGAAGGCGAAGCCGACCGCGGGTTCGGCGGCGGGCGACCCGTCGACGCCGAGCAGCACCTCGCCGCCTTCCCGGGGGTCGCCGCGGGTCACCATGACGGGGCAGCGGGCGTGCGCGGACAGGTCCACCGCGATGGATCCCAGCAGCAGGCCGCCGAAGGCGCCCAGCCCGCGGTTGCCGAGCACGATCAGCTCGGCGTCCTCGGACTCGGCCTCCAGGACGGTCAGCGCCTCGCCGACGACGATCTCCCCTGCGACGTCCACCTCGGGCGCGGCCGCGCGCGCCCGGTCCGCCGCCTCCTCGACCAGCCGCTCGGCCAGGTGGCGCAGCCCGCCCTCGGGCGGCCCGGACGGCGAGGGCCCGAGGGAAACGTGCAGGGCCGGCCACAGGAAGGCGTGCACCACGCGCACACCGGTCCCCCGCAGCCGCGCCTCGCGGGCGGCCAGGGCGGCGGCGTCCAGGCTCGACGGGGAACCGTCCACGCCGACCACGACCGGAGCACTCACCGGGCACCTCCCGCGCGGGACCCGTCGCACCCGACGCCGACCGGGGACGCCCGCCCCGGTGCGAGCGGCGACGGCATGCCGGATCCTGCTCCCTCCAGCGTCGGCCCGCCCCGATCCCAGCGCCACTCGGGTGACGGCTCTGGGGACGGCCCACCGTGCCCCCGGCCCGGCAGAGGTGACGTTCCGCGCCCGGGCGACCACCCCTCGCCACCGGAGCGCGCGGGCGCCGCGGACCCCGGCGCGCGGAGGGCCGGACCCCCACCGCGGGGAGCCCGGCCCGTTCGGTCCGCCGCCCGTCAGGACGCGGCGGCCGAGTAGTTGGTCACCGTGAAGTTCTGCTGCGTGTTCCCGGTGCCGCTGATCTCGAAGCCGAACTGGATCGTGGACAGCGTCGGGTTGGAGAAGTAGTGCTTGGTGTTCTCCATCCACTTCAGCAGGTTCAGGATGTTGACCGTGCCCGAGGTGGTGTTCGAGGTCTGGACGAACGAGTACACCGGGTTGGCCCCGTTGTTGCCCACGTACACGGTCCAGGTCTTGCCGTCGAGGCTGAGGTTGCCGATCGACGAGCCGAGCGGCCCGACGTTGCCGTGCTTGTTCACCCACAGCATGACCTCGTACGAACTGCCGTTGAGCCAGATGTCGTACGCGGCCTCCCAGTCGCCGGTGCCGGGCAGGCTGACGCCGTAGGTGCTGGAGGACGAGGAGAGCGAGTCGAGCGCGGTGCCGACGCTGCGCGAGACGTTGGCGTAGCTCTTGACGCCCGAGGTGGCGGGCTGGGTGGAGTAGACACCCCAGTCCTTGTAGGTGTTGGCCCACAGGGTCTGCGAGCCGTAGCCGCTGCCCCACTCGTCGTTGTAGACGGTGTAGCCGCCGTTGTTGTACGAGGCCCAGCGGTCGGAGGACTGGTAGGCGGCCGCGCTGGCCACCGTGGCGGTGAGCATCAGGGCCGTGGCTGCCGCGGCCAGGGGAAGTGCGGCACGTGCGAGCTTGCGCATGGGTTCTCTCCTTCGAGTTCCGTCGCGCCGGCTGGTGGGGGGATGTGCTGTGCTCGGTCGCGGCGGCCCGTCCGCGGGGAGGCCCGGGCGCCGCGCCCGTCTCAGGGGGCCAGGCGGAAGGCCGCGAGGCGCTGCTCGCCGGTGAGGACGAGGTGCAGGTCGTGGACGCCGGACGGGGCGGCGGACAGGTCGGCGGCGACGGTCGTCCAGGCGTAGCGGTGGCCGGTGCTCGGCACGGGCAGCGCGGCCAGCCGCGTGCCGCCGGCGCCCACCGCGTCGGCCCACAGCTCCAGCCGGGCCTCGCCCGCGCCGGTCCGGGACACCTCGGCGGTGACTCGGCGCGCGCCGGTGAGGTCCGCGGCCCGGAAGAGCAGCGCGCCGGCCCCGCCGTCGGGGGTGACCGCGTCCCCGGCCGTCCGGTCGGCGTCGACGAGGGCGAGGCCCGTCCAGTCGTCGAAGTCGGCGGCCAGGACGCGCCGGCCGACCACCGCGCGCGGTCCCGGGGCGGGCCCGGTCACGGTCAGCGGCGCGGCCGGCACGACGTCCGCCGCGGAGCGGGCCACCAGTACCTCGTAGCGGCCGGGGTCCACCGTGAACTCCCCGTCGGCCACCGACCAGTGGGCCAGCGCCTCGGCCGCCTCCAGCCGGAAGGCCAGCTCCCTCGACTCGCCCGGCTCCAGGCGCACCTTGCGGAAGTCCGCCAGCCGCAGCAGCGGGGCCTCGTACCGGGCGTCCCGCGCGCGCACGTAGAGCTGGACCGTCTCGTTGCCGGGCCGGCCGCCGGTGTTCGTCACCGTCACGGTGGCGGTGAATGTGCCGTCCGATGGGATCTCCGACCGGTCCAGCCGCAGGTCCCGGTGGTCGAAGGCCGTGCAGGACAGCCCGTGTCCGAAGGCGAAGAGCGGGGCGGCGCGGTGGTACTGGTAGGTCCAGCCGGCCTTGATGATGTCGTAGTCGAGCCGGGCGAGCAGCTCGTCGTCGCCCCGGTACCAGGTCTGCGGGAGGCGGCCAGCCGGTTCCTCCGCTCCGAGCAGCACCGAGGCCAGCGCCCGGCCGGTCTCCTGGCCGCCGTGCGAGGTCCACAGCACGGCCGGCAGGTGCGCGGCGGCCCAGTCCACGGCGTACGGGTAGCTGCTCAGGACGACCAGCGCCGTCTGCGGGCGGGCCGCGGCGACCGCGCGCAGCAGCCGTTCCTGCGCCGGGGGCAGGGCGAGCCCGGCCCGGTCCTGGGTCTCCCGCCCGTTGATCAGCGGATCGTTGCCGAGCACGAGGACCACCGCGTCGGCGGCGCGGGCCGCCTCGACCGCCGCGGCGACACCGTCGCGGACCACGGTCCGGGTGAAGGGTTCGGCGTCGGCGGCGTGTTCGGCGCCGACGGTCAGGGCTCCAGTCGCGGGGTCCACGACGGCGTAGCGGCCGGAGTGGACGTTGCGCAGCAGTTCGGTGCCGTCGGGCCGGGGCTCCAGGCGGAAGGTCTCGTGCACGTCCCACCCGCCCGGCTGGGCCCGGTCGGCGGCGACGGACCCGTCCTCGTCCCGGAGCCCGGCGTAGCGGCCGGTGCGGACGTTGCGCAGGGTCAGCACGCCCAGGTCCCAGTCGAAGAGGTCGAACAGGGTGTCCTCACCGGCCCCGGCCCCGTCCGCGTAGGGCGCGGGCGGGGCGGCGAGCAGCCCGGCCGGCCCGCGGGCGGTGAGCAGCCCGCCGGTGGAGGCTGCGCGCAGCGTGATCCGGTCCACGCCCTCGACCACCTCGGCCGTTCCGCCGCGCGCCGCCACGGCCGCGCCGATCCCGTCGGCCGCGGTGATCCGGTACGGCATGGTGCCGCTGTACCAGTCCTCGAAGAGGCTGTCGGCGAGGGTGCCGATCACCGCGACGCGGCCGGTGCCGGCCAGCGGCAGCAGCCCGGCGTCGTTCTTGAGCAGCACGATCGACTCGGTCGCGGCCCGCAGAGCCAGCGCCCGGTGCGCGGCGCAGTCGACGACGTCGGCGCCGGTGCCCGCGTACGGGTCCAGCCCGGGGTCGAACTCGCCGAGGCGGAAGCGGATCGCCAGCTGGCGGTGCACCGCGCGGTCGATGTCGTCCTCGGTGATCAGCCCGCGCTCCAGCGCCTCGGTGAGCCGCCCGACGGTGGTGCGGCCGTCCTCGCCGTGGTCGGTGAAGCTGTCGATGCCGGCCTTGAGGGCCGCGGCGTGGGACTCGGCGTGGTCGTCGAAGTAGTGCTCGGGATCGACCAGGTTGGACGGCGCCTCGGCGTCGCTGACCACGAAAGCTCGTGCCCGGTCGGCTACGGCCCAGCGCCGCAGTTCGCTCTCCAGCAGCGGGGTGACGTGGCAGGGGCGGCCGTTGACGAGGTTGTACGCGGCCATCACGCCGGTGGCCGCGCCGGACGCGACGGCCCGCCGGAAGGCGGCCAGGTCGTACTCGTGCAGCACCCGGGGGCGCAGCCCGGAGGAGGTGACGCACCGGTCGTCCTCGTTGTTGTAGGCGAGGAAGTGCTTGAGGATCGGCGCGGTGCGCAGGTAGTCGGGGTGGTCGCCGGCCATGCCGCGGCAGAAGGCGTCGCCCAGCCGGGCGGTGACCAGGGGGTCCTCGGAGTAACCCTCCTCGTTGCGCCCCCAGCGCGGGTCGCGCAGCAGGTTCACCACCGGTGCCCAGGCCTGGAGGCTGTTGCGCCCGGTGCCGACGGCCGGCGGGCGGTGGTAGTGGAAGGCCCGCTGCTCGGTCGAGGTGGCGGTGGCGACCTGGCGCACCAACTCCTCGTCCCAGGTTGCCCCGAGGCCGGCGGCCTGCGGGAAGGTGGTGGCCGGGCCGAGCCAGGCCACGCCGTGGAGTGCTTCCGTGCCGGTGCGGAAGGAGGCCACGCCGAGCCGGGGCAGCTCAGGGGCGTACTGGTGCAGCATCGCCGTCCGCTCCTCCAGCGTCAGCCGGGACAGCAGGTCCTCGACACGTTCCAGCCACGCGGTGCCGGCCGACATCCCCTCGGCGACCGGCACGGGCAGCGCGATCACCGACCCGGGCTTCCTGAAGTACCCGGCGAACCCGGTGAAGTCGGTCGCCCAGGTTCCGGGCTCGGGCGGCAGCTACACCACCCTCACCCCACTGTGGGCCACCGTCCCGCCGCCGAACAACGCCTTCTACCGCGCCATGAACAAGGCCTCGGCGCCACCCTCACCATGAAGCCGGCCAACGGCAACACCTACAACACGGTGATCCCCACCCTCACCGCCGCCCGCAAGCTCCCGGACTGGGTGCAGCTGCCCGGCTGGTGGAACCCGAACTTCAACGTCGGCGAGCTGGCCGGCACCCAACTGGCCGACCTCACCCCGTACCTGGCCGGCGGCAAGGTCAAGCAGTACCCGAATCTGGCCGCGCAGCCCACCGGCGCCTGGCAGGCGGGCGTCTGGGAGGACCGGCTCTACGGCATCCCGACCTTCGCCAGCGGATTCGCCCTGCCGGGCCAGTACTTCTACCGCGGCGACGTCTTCGACGCCAAGGGCATCGGCGCCGACGAGGTGACCTCGATCGACGACCTGTACGCCCTCGGCAAGGAACTCACCAGCGCCAAGGCCGGGGTGTGGGCCTTCGACGACGTGTGGGCGTACATCTTCCAGATGTTCGACTTCTCGCAGAAGTTCACCGTCACCGACGGCAAGCTGGTGCACAAGTACGAGCAGCCGCAGTTCATCGAGGCCCTCTACTGGTGCTACAAGCTGGCCAAGTCCGGCTTCATGCACCCCGACGCGCTGGCCGGCAACAACAACGACGCCAAGACCCGCTTCTACGCCGGCAAGGTGCTC
The DNA here is from genome assembly GCA_963756705.1 of uncultured Actinomycetota bacterium. Lineage (GTDB taxonomy): Bacteria > Actinomycetota > Actinomycetes > Streptomycetales > Streptomycetaceae > Actinacidiphila. The sequence continues at coordinate 424,796 of CAVWOS010000018.1, forward strand.
GTCGTGGGCGACGGGCAGGGCGCCTGGAACGAGGCCGACGCCCAGGCCGGCATCGCGGCGAACAAGGACTACCACCGGGCGTCCTTCGCGCCCTTCTCCGCCGACGGCAAGGCCGCCCCGCGGCTCTTCCTCAGCTCGTCGGCCGGCATGTTCAGCTACCTCAACGCCAAGCTGCGGCCGGCCCAGATCGAGGAGTGCCTGCGCATCGCCGACTACCTCGCCGCGCCCTACGGTTCGGCGGAGTACACGCTGGTCAACTTCGGCGTCGAGGGCGTCGACTACACGATGGGCGCCAACGGCCCGACGCCCACCAAGTCCGGGCAGGCCGACGTGCAGGCGCAGACCTTCCCGTTCCTGGCCACGCCGGTCAACGTCATCAACAACCCGGACTTCCCGCAGCTCACCAAGGACCGCTGCGCCTGGAACGCGAAGGCCGCCGCATACGCCTACAAGCCGGTGTTCTGGAACATGAACATCACCGTGCCCAAGCGCTTCGCCACCGCGGACGCGGCGCAGGCGGTCGAGGACACCGTCAAGGACGTCTACCACGGCATCAAGCCGGTCTCCGCCTTCCAGGACGCGCTCAGCACGTGGAAGGGCAGCGGCGGCGGGGACCGGCTGGTGGCCTGGTACCAGACCACGATCCTGGACAAGTTCGGCACCGGCCAGTAGGCCGACCGTCAGGCTCCGCGCGCACGTCCACGGCGGGCGCGCGGGGCACGCAGCGGCCGCAGCCGGCGGCGCCGTACACAAGGAGGGAAGCGTGGCCTCGACCGTAGCCGCAGCAGGCAAGGGGAACAGGAAAAGCAGGAAGCAGCCGGGAGGCGGCGGCGCGCCGGAGGCCGGGCCGCCCGCGGACCGGCCGGCGGTCAACCGGCTGACCTCGCGCATGCGGCTGCGCCGGGACGGGACGCTGATCCTGATGACCCTGCCGGCGGTGGCCCTCCTCCTGGTGTTCAACTACCTGCCGATGGCTGGCACCGTCACCGCGTTCGAGTACTACGACCCGCTGACCGGCGTGCTGCACAGCGACTGGGCCGGGCTGGACAACTTCCGCCCGTTGTTCGGCGACCCGCTGTTCTGGCACGCGCTGGAGAACACGGTGTACATCAGCGCCGTCCAGCTGGTCGCTCTTCTTCCCGATCCCGATCCTGCTGGCGCTGCTGCTCAACTCCGTGCTGCACGAGCGGATCCGCTCGGTGGTGCAGGCGGTCACCTTCCTGCCGCACTTCTACTCGTGGGTGCTGGTCATCACGCTGTTCCAGCAGATGATCGGCGGCGCCGGCCTGCTCAACCAGTTCCTGCGCGAGCACCACGCCGGCACCTGGGACTTCATGACCGACCCGCACACCTTCGTGCTGCTGGCGACCTCGCAGGTGGTGTGGAAGGACGCCGGCTGGGGGATCATCGTCTTCCTCGCGGCGCTGTCGGCGATCGACCAGAACCTGTACGAGGCGGCGGCCGCGGACGGCGCGGGCCGCTGGCGGCGGCTGTGGCACATAACCCTGCCCGGCATGCGCGGCATCATCGTGCTGATGCTGGTCCTGCGGCTGGGCAACGCGCTGACGGTCGGCTTCGAGCAGATGCTGATCCAGCGTCCGGCGGTCGGCCACGACGCGGCGGACGTGCTCGACACCTTCTCCTACTACTACGGCATCGGCACCCAGAACTACAGCTACGGCGCGGCGGCCGGCATCTTCAAGAGCGTCATCTCGCTGCTGCTGATCTGGGGCGCCAACAAGCTGGCCCACCGCTTCGGCGAGGACGGACTGTACCGGAAATGAGCACGCTGACCTCGGCCGCGGCGCGCTCCGGCCGCCCCAACCGCCCTGATGTCCCCAGCCGCGACCCGAAGCGCCCGGTGTGGGAGGAGCCGCCCGGCGCCGTCGGCCAGTCCCTCAAGGGGCTGACCCTGTCCACCGTGGTGCTGCTGATCCTGGTGCCCGTCTACTGCGTGGTGCTCACCAGCATCTCCACCCCCGGCTCGATCAACCGGGCCGGCGGCCTGGTGCTCGTCCCGGACGGGATCACCTTCGACGCCTACCGCACGATGCTGACCGGCGGCCCGGTCCGGCAGGCGCTGCTGGTCACCTTCGGCATCACGGCGGTCGGCACGGCCGTGTCGATGGCGGTGTCGGTGCTGTGCGCCTACGGGCTGTCCCGGTCCCGCACGCTCGGCCACCGCTTCCTGCTGATGATCCTGGTGGTCACCATGTTCGTCAGCGGCGGTCTGATCCCCACGTTCCTGGTGGTCAGCGAGATCGGCGGCTACGGGAAGTACTGGGCGCTGATCCTGCCGAGCGCGGTGAGCGTCTTCAACATCCTGGTGCTGCGCGGCTTCTACTCCGGCACCGCGGCCGAGCTGATCGACGCGGCCCGGATGGACGGCGCCGGCGAGTGGCGCATCCTGTGGTCGGTGGTGCTGCCCACCTCCCGGGCGGTGACCGCGGTCGATCACCTTGTTCTACGCGGTCGGCTACTGGAACTCGTTCTTCAACGTGATGCTGTACATGCCGACGGAAAGTCAGAAGTGGCCGCTGCAGTACGTGCTGTACGAATACGTCAACCTGGGGATGAACATGCCGGGACAGGTCAACGCGGGGTTCGGGGTCTCCGGCCACTCGCAGACCGCGCCGCTGTCCCTCCAGATGGCGGTCGTGGTCCTCACCCTGCTGCCGATCATGATCGTCTTTCCGTTCATGCAGAAGCACTTCGCGAAGGGAATGCTCACCGGCGCGATCAAGGGATGAGTCCCTGCGCACCCTCATCACCCCCGCCCGGCGGGCCGGTTCCGACGGCCCGGGCAGACCGACCGGCAGCACGACAGAGAAGGGTCCACCAGCATGGTGACACTGGCTGAGGTGGCACATCACGCGGGCGTCTCCCCCAGCACCGTGAGCTACGTCCTCAGCGGCAAGCGCTCGATCTCGCCGCCCACCCGGCGGCGGGTGGAGCAGGCGATCAGCGAGCTCGGCTACCATCCCAACGCCGGCGCCCGGGCGCTGGCCGGCAAGAGATCGCACATCATCGCCCTCGTGGTCCCGCTGAGAACCGACGTCTACGTGCCGATCATGATGGAGATCGCGATCTCCGTGACCATGGCGGCCCGCCAGCACGGCTACGACGTCCTGCTGATCACCAACGACGAGGGCCCGGACGGCGTGCGCCGGGTCGCGGCCAGCGGGCTGGCCGACGGCGTGATCCTGATGGACATCGAACTCGACGACGCCAGGATCCCGATCCTGCGCGAGACGGGCACGCACGCCGCGCTGATCGGGCTGCCCGAGGACGCCACCGGACTGGCCTGCGTGGACCACGACTTCGGCCGGGCGGGCGCACTGTGCGCCGACCACCTCGCCGACCTGGGCCACCGCGACGTCGCCTTCATCGGCTACGCGCCCGCGGTGTACCGGCGGCACGCCGGGTACGCCGAGCGCACGCTGGCCGGCTTCACCGAACGGGCGGCCGACCGCGGGCTGCGGGTGCTGCACCGGCCGTGCGAGGGGACGTACGAGAGCACGGCCGGGGCGCTGTCCCGGATCCTGGCCGACCGGCCCGAGACCACCGGGTTCGTGGTGCAGAACGAGGGCGCGATCGGGCCGCTGCTGAGCCTGCTGCGCACCAGCGGCCGGATCGTGCCCGAGGACGCCTCCGTGGTCGCGCTGTGCCCGGACCCGCTGCCCGAGCAGTACTCCCCGCGGCTGACCGCGGTCACCGGTCCGACCCGCGAACTGGGAAGCCAGGCGGTCACGCTGGTGATGAACCGGCTGGAGGGCCGGCCCACCGAGGAGGTCAGCCTGCTCACGCCGGTGCTCACGCCGCGGGAGAGCTCCGGCCCCGCGCCGGTGCGATGACCGCCCGGCTGGTACGGCGGCTGGGCGGGGCGCTGGCCTTCGGCGGGGACTACAACCCCGAGCAGTGGGACGCCGCCGTGTGGCGCGAGGACGACCTGCTGATGCGCCGGGCGCGGGTGAACCTCGCGACGGTCGGGGTGTTCTCGTGGGCGCTGCTGGAGCCCGAGGAGGGACGGTTCGACTTCGGCTGGCTGGACGCGCACCTGGACCGCCTGCACACGGCCGGCGTCGCCGTCGACCTCGCCACCCCGACCGCCTCGCCGCCGCCGTGGTTCACCCTGGCGCACCCCGACGCGATGCCGGTGACCGCCGAGGGGGTGCGGCTGACGCACGGCAGCCGGGACACCTACTGCCTGGCCGCGCCCGCCTACCGCCGGGCGGCGCGGCGGATCGCCGGGGCGCTGGCCGAGCGGTACGGCACGCATCCGGCGGTGGCGATGTGGCACGTCCACAACGAGTACGCGACGGTCTGCTGGTGCGACCACGCCGCGGCCGCCTTCCGGGTCTGGCTGCGCGCCCGGTACGGCTCGCTGGACGCCCTCAACGAGGCGTGGGGGACGGCGTTCTGGAGCCAGCGGTACGGCTCGTGGGAGCAGGTCCGGCCGCCGCGCGCCACTCAGTGGCACCGCAACCCCGGGCTCACCCTGGACTACCGGCGGTTCTGGTCCGACGAGGCGCTGGCCGCCTACCGCGAGCAGCGCGACGCAATCCGCGCGCACAGCCCCGCCGACCGCCCGGTGACGACCAACCTCATGCTGCCCGGCTACCAGGTCCTGGACCTGTGGGCGTTCGGCCGCGAGGTGGACTTCGTCGGCATCGACCACTACCCCGACGCGCCGGGCGTGGAGGCCGCGGCCGACACCGCCTTCGGCGCCGACCGGGCCCGTTCCCTCGGCGGCGGCAAGCCGTGGCTGCTGATCGAGCAGGGCCCGAGCACCGTCTACCGGGGCGACCGCACCCTGGCCAAGGAGCCGGGGGACATCCTGCGGCACTCGCTGTCGCACATCGCGCGCGGCTCGGAGGGGGCGCTGTTCTTCCAGTGGCGCCAGTCCCCGGCGGGCGCCGAGATGTGGCACGCGGCGATGGTGCCGCACGCCGGGGCGGACTCCCGGATCTTCCGGGAAGTGGCCGACACCGGCGCGGCGGTGGCCGCGCTGGGCGAGGTGGCCGGCTCGCGGGTCCGCGCCGAGGTGGCGGTGCTGCACGACACGGACGCGTGGTGGGCGCTGGACAGCCAGGGCCGGCCCTCGGCCGAACCGGACTACCTGGGCTCCCTGCGCCGGGCGCACCGGGCGGTGTGGGAGGCGGGCGTCACCGCCGACATCGCCCGCCCACGGGAGGCCGACCCGGCCCGGCACCGGGTGGTCCTCGCCCCCGCCCTGCACCTGCTCTCACGCGAGGGGGCCGAAGCACTGCGGGCCTACGTGCACGGCGGCGGCACCCTGCTGGTGCAGCACTTCAGCGGTGTCGTGGACGAGCGCTGCCAGGCGTGGCTCGGCGGATACCCGGCCGGGCCGCTGCGGCAGGCGCTGGGCATCCGGGTGGAGGAGTTCCGCCCGCTGGCCGTGGGCGTGGCGCTGCGCCTGTCGGACGGCTCGACGGCCACCGCGTGGAGCGAGAGCCTGCGGGCCGACGGCGCGGAGGCGGTCGCCTCGTACACCGAGGGGATGCTGGGCGGGCGCCCCGCGCTGACCCGCCACGCGTACGGCGCGGGGGTCGGGTGGTACCTGTCCACGTGCCTGGACGACGCCTCCTACCGGGCGCTGATCGCGCGGGTGCTGGCGGAGGCCGGCGCCGGACCCGAAGTGCCCGGCGCGGCACCGGACGTGGAGGCCGTCCGCCGCCGGTCCCCCGACGGCTCCCGCGGCTGGCTCTTCCTGATCAACCACGGGGCCGACCCCGTCCGCCTCCCTGCCGACGCGGTCGGCGCGGGCCACGACCTGCTGACCGGCCGCGAGGTCGGGCCCGACGGCCTGCTGCTGCCGGCCGGCGGGGCCGCGGTCCTCCGCCAGGGCTGACGCCCGCCGGGAGGCCCGGCCCCGCCGGGGGCGGGTTCAGGACGCCGAGACCGTGTTCACGTAGTCCGTCCCGCTGCCGTAGAGGGCGTCCACGGCCTTGTCCACCTGCGCCAGGGACTGGGCCGCGGTCGCGTTGTAGTAGAACCAGTTCACCTGCATGTCCCAGGCGCGCTCGCCGCGGAAGGGCAGGTCCACGAACCACGTGTTGAAGTTGACGGACATGTTCTCGCGCGGGAAGTAGCGGCCGTCGCTGCTGAACAGCCGTACGCCGTCCACGGAGTAGGTGGCCACCCCGTGCACGGCGGTGACGACCAGGGTGTGCCAACCGCTCAGGCTGCGCATGGTCTGCCGGGTGACCCGGTCGCCGTCCACCGCGCTGTGCCAGCTCGTGGTGCCGAACCGGGGGCCGGGCGCGCCCCAGCCGCCGTTCGGCTGGTACTCGTTGTCGAGTTCGCTGTAGCGGTCCTGGTCGGGCGAGATCATGTAGAAGGACTCGTTGACGGAGTCGCCGTTGCGGCCGCTGACCGGGGTGTCGGTGAAGTGGATCCGCGCGGCGTAGGTCCCGTCGAGGAACGGGGTGCCGCTGCTCTGCACCTCGGACTGGCGGGTGCCGCCCTTGGTCCCGTCGGTGCCGGCCCGCAGTTGGAGCACCTGGCCGCCCCGGGCCGACTTCCGCGCCGGGAAGCTGACGCCCTCGGTCGACCAGGTGTCGAGGATGCCGGGGCCGCCGGGGCTGGTGCGGACCAGCCAGCCGTGCGCGTGGAGCGCGGGGTCGTCGGGGCCGCTGTAGTGGAAGTCGTCGAACACGATCTCGCGCGGCGGGGCCGGCCGGGGGCCTTGGGCGCGCGTGCCGGGCGGGGGCGCGGCGGGGGCGCCGCTCGGCTCGTCCCCCCAGACGCGCCGGCCGCGCAGGTAGCCGGTCACCCGGGTCGAGGCCCGGAAGGTGGTGGCGGCGGCATCGAAGGACCGGTCGTCGCGCTGGTCGGGCCCGCGGCCGTCCGGGCGGTAGAGCTGGAGCCCGAGGGCGCCGCTCTTGGCGCCCGGCGCGAGGCTCGCGGTGCCCGCCGCGAAGCCGATCTCCAGGTAGTGGTCGGCGGTCGCGGTGGCGCCGGGCAGGGCGACGATGCGTCCGGTGACGTGCGAGCAGCCGACCGACGCCTGCACGCAGTTGAAGCCGTACGAGGGGGCGCCGTCCTCGGTGAAGTAGTAGCGCAGGCTCACGTCCTGGAGGCGCACGCTCTGCCGCGAGGTGTTGACGACCTCGAACCACGGCCGGGCCACGGCCGCCGAGGCGTCGGCGCCGGCCTTGTACCGGATGGTGAGCGGCGGGGGCGGTGTCCGGTGCGCGGGCTGTGCGTGGGCGTGCGCGCCGGCGTGGGCGCGGGTGTCCGCGTGGTGCCACGCCGGATACAGCACGATGCCCCCGGCGATCACGGCGATCGCCAGGAGCAGCAGGGTGAGGGTGGTCCGCAGGGGACGTCTGGGAGGGCGCCCGCGCTGCGGGCGGGCGGGACCTGAAGGGCGGGCTGGGCCCACGGAGGCTCCTAGCGGGTGAGTGGGACGTGGTTTACGTGGCATCCCGCACGAGCCGGTTCCCGGCGGGCGCGTCGTCCCGGGGGTGCGGGAACTCGGCTGCGGGGATCTCGGCGTGGCCGGCGGGGATCTCCTCGGCCGCCGGGTCCCCGTCGGCGGGCGGGACCTGGGGGCCGGCGCCGGCGCCGACCTCGATGCGTCCGCGTGTGCCCCAGCCGGTACTGCGCAGCGTCGCCAGCGACCACAGTCGCAGCGGCAGCAGCAAGCCGAGGTTGAGCAGCGCGTACAGGGGCGCGGCGAGGAAGGTCAGCACGCGGTCGACGGGTCCGACCATCGCGGCGCCGCGCAGGTAGTGGACCGAGCGCACCCAGGCCATGACGCACATGTAGCCGACGTACGCGGCGAGCAGGGGCCAGGCGGTGGGGTGCAGCACGATCGCCACCAGGGCGGTGAGCAGACCGGCGGTGAAGGCGACCCAGGTGGCGATCTCGACCAGGTTCAGCCACCAATAGGTGCGCAGCACCCGGAACTTGGCCAGGAGCAGGAAGCCCTCGCGGATGAAGGACTTGCCCCAGCGGATCTGCTGGCGGATGTAGTGGCCGAGCCGTTCGGGGACGTCGGTGTAGCCCACCGCCGACGGCTGGATCAGCGACAGCCCCTCGGTCAGGCAGTAGTACGTCAGCCGCCGGTCGTCGCCGAAGGTCGCCGGGCGCCCGAGGAAGCGCTGGTCGAGGAAGTCGTCGAGGTGCTTGCGGACCACCTGGCCCCGGTACATCGCCAGCGAGCCGCACGCGCACAGCACCGAGCCGAGGCGGGAGTAAGCGACCCGTTCGCCGAGGAAGGCGTTGACGTACCGCATGTCGATCAGCCGGGTCAGCAGGTTGGTGGCGCGGTTGTGGGCGAGGACCAGCCCGGTGACGCACTGGACGCGGCGCTTCGCGAAGGGCTCGGAGAGTTCGGCGACGGCGTGCTCGTCGAGCACGGTGTCGGAGTCGACGCAGAGGTAGACGTCCGCCCGCGGCTCCTGCAGGAAGCCGGCCGCGAGTCCGTGGCGCTTGCCGCGGTTGTCCGGGAAGCGGATGAACGAGAGGTCGATGCCGGCCTGTTCGAATCGCGGACGCATCCGCGCGACCAGCGCTCCCGCGGACTCGTCCGCGGAGCAGTCGTCCACGACGGTCAGGCTCTGGGACGGGAGGGTCTGCCCGAGGAGGGACTCCAGGCAACGGCGCAGCATCTCGGGCGCCTCGTTGTAGACGGTGACGACGCCGTGCACGGTGAGGGGCGGGGAGGTCTGCCGGAACATCAGGGTGGGGCGGCGACGGCGCCGCACGGATAAGAGCAGCTTGGCCCCGAGAAGGGTGCCGACCGCGACTCCGTACCAGTGCATGTGGCGCCAGACCCGTAAGAGGTGGTGCCCGGCATGTATGAGGCCCTGCATGGCGAGTGAAGGTCTCCCCTGAGGTTGGGTGCGGTCACCCTAACAGGGGGGTGTGAAACACATGTGATCCAAAGGAGGACGAATTTTCGCCCGTCCTCCCGGACTCGTTCCCAACCGCGCGCGCACCGGCCACCCCCGGTGTGCGCGACCACGTTCTCGCAGGTCAGGAGCCTTCTCGTCAGGCACCCTTGCTGTCGGGGGCGAGGATCACGACGCACTCCACGTGGTGGGTGAAGGGAAAGAGGTCGAACGCCCGCAGGCTCAGGGGGCGGTAGCCCTCCTCCGCGAACCACGCCAGGTCGCGGGCCAGGGCCGCCGGGTCGCAGGCGACGTAGGCGATGCGGCGGGCGCCCAGGGAGGCGAGGTGGCGCACGGTGGGCCGCCCTGCGCCGGCCCGGGGCGGGTCGAGGACGATCAGGTCGGCCTCGGAGATCCCCGTGCGCGGCAGGACCTGCTCGACCTTGCCCAGTTCGACGCGGACCCGGTCCAGGTCCTGGAGGTTGTGCCGGGCGTCCTCCACGGCGCGCCTGTCGGACTCGATGCCGAGCACCGCGCCGCGCTCGCCCACGCGTTCGGCCAGGGCGCCGGCGAAGAGCCCGACCCCGCAGTACAGGTCCAGGGCCGTCTCGCCCTTGCGGGGCATCAGGCCCTGCATCACGGCCTCGACCAGCAGGTCGGGGGCCTGCGGGTGCACCTGCCAGAAGCCGCCGTCGCCGACCCGCCAGGTGCGGCCCGCCGCGCGCTCGCGCACGAAGGGGCGGCCGTGCACCCGGTGCACGGCGTGGTCGCGCTCGCCCACCCGCTGCACCGAGACCGGCCGGTCCAGTTCCACCAGCGGCAGCCGGCCGCCCGGTCGCGGGGTGAGGACGACCTGGCGGTCGTGCGAGCCGGTGGCGGCGATCGCCTCGACCGAGGCCATCTGCGGCCACGACCGGGACTCGACGCCGAGTTCGGACACCCCGGGGGCGGCGATCAGGCAGCGGTCCACGACCTCGACCTCGTGCGAGCGGTGCCGGCGCAGGCCGGCCCGGCCGTCGTCGTCGATCGCGTACTGCACGCGGGTGCGCCAGGCCGGCACCTCGCCCTTGGCGACCTTGTCGCCGGGCGCGGGCGCGACCGTGCCGTCCCAGCCCGCCTCCTGCGGGGTGAGCCCGGCCAGCCGCTCCAGCTGCTCGGCGATCACCGCGGCCTTCAGGCGGCGCTGGGCGCCCGGCGCCACGTGCTGCCAGTCGCAGCCGCCGCAGCGGCCGGGCCCGGAGAAGGGGCACGGCGCCTCGACCCGGTCCTTGGCGGGCTCCAGGATCCGCACGGCGTCCGCGCGCAGGAAGCGGGCGCCCTGCTCGCCGTCCGTGACGCGCGCGACGACCCGCTCGCCGGGCAGCGTGTGCCGGACGAACAGCACCTGCCCCTCCTCGGTGCGTGCCACGCAGTGGCCGCCGTGCGCCACCGGGCCGACCTCGACCTCGTACTCGTGGCCGATCAGCGAGCGGTCGGATGCCGGTACTGGCGTCTGCATGGGTGGTGCTGCTCCTGGGCTGGTACGGATGAAGGCGCGGCGGCCCGCCGGAAAACGGCGAGCCTCCCAGTGTACGGCGCCGCAGCGCCCTAACGCTCCTGGCGCTGGGGGCCGACGGAGCCCCCGGCGCCCGAGGAGGCCGTTCCCGCGCTCTTCGGCGAGCGGTCGCGGGACGGGCCGGGCTGGCCGCGGCGGATGGAGCCGGGCGCGTTCCAGTCGGCGCGGCGCCGGGCGCGCAGCCGCGCCGCCTCGGAGGAGTCCAGCTGCCACGGCACGGAGGTGACCATGACCCCGGGGCTGAACAGCAGCCGGCCCTTGAGGCGCAGCGCGCTCTGGTTGTGCAGCACGTGCTCGTACCAGTGGCCGACGACGTACTCGGGGATGTAGACGCTGACCACGTCGCGCGGGCTGTCCCGGCGCAGGCTCTTGACGTAGTCGATCACCGGCCGGGTGATCTCGCGGTAGGGCGAGTCGAGGACCTTCAGCGGGACGTCGATGCCCAGCCGCTGCCACTCCGCCTGGAGCGCCTTGGTCTCGGCCACGTCGACGTTGACGCTCAGCGCCTCCAGCGAGTCCGAGCGCATCAGCTTGGCGTAGGACAGCGCCCGCAAGGTCGGCTTGTGCAGCTTGGAGACGAGCACGATGGAGTGCACCCGCGAGGGCCGCACCGACTCCTCGCCCGCCTCGTCCTCGGCGGCGATCTCCTCCGACACCCGGGTGTAGTGGCGGCGGATCGCCGTCATCACCCCGAAGAAGAGCACCATGCCGAGCACGGCCACCCACGCGCCGTGCGTGAACTTGGTGAGCAGCACGATCACCAGCACCAGGCCGGTGAGGAACGCGCCGAACGCGTTGATCGCGCGGGAGCGGATCATCCGGCGGCGCTTGGCCGGGTCGGTCTCGGTGCGCAGGTGCCGGTTCCAGTGCCGCACCATGCCGGTCTGGCTGAGCGTGAAGGAGACGAAGACGCCCACGATGTAGAGCTGGATCAGCCGGGTGGAGTCGGCGCCGTAGAGGTAGACCAGCACGGCCGCGAACCCGGCCAGCAGCACGATGCCGTTGGAGAAGGCCAGCCGGTCGCCGCGGGTGTGCAGCTGGCGCGGCAGGTAGCGGTCCTGGGCGAGGATCGAGCCGAGCACCGGGAAGCCGTTGTAGGCGGTGTTGGCGGCCAGGAACAGCACCAGCGCGGTGACAGCGGCCAGGAAGATGAACGGGATCGAGTTGTGCCCGAACACCGCCTCGGCGACCTGCGCGATCACCGGGTCCTGGGTGTAGCCGGCGCCGAGCGGCTTGCCGTTGTTGAAGAGGTCGGTGGCGGGGTTCTCGGCCATCCGCACGTGGGTGTCCATGGCCAGCGCGATGATGCCGCAGAACATGGTGACGGCCAGCAGGCCCATCATGGCCAGCGTGGTCGCCGCGTTCTTGGACTTGGGCTTCTTGAAGGCCGGCACGCCGTTGCTGATGGCCTCCACGCCGGTGAGGGCGGCACACCCGGAGGAGAAGGCGCGCAGCAGCAGGAAGAGCAGCGCGAAGCCGCCGATGCCCGAGGACTCGGCGTGGATCGTGTAGTGGGCGGTGGGCGCGTGCATGTCGTGCCCGGTGGCGATCTTGAACACGCCCCACGCGATCATGCAGAACACGCCGAAGCAGAAGGCGTAGGTGGGGATGGCGAAGATCGTGCCGGACTCCCGCACCCCGCGCAGGTTCATCAGCATCAGCACCACGATCACCGCGACCGCGCCGAGCACCTTGTGCGTGACGAAGAAGGGCACCGCGGAGCCGAGGTTCTCGATGCCGGAGGCGACCGACACCGCCACCGTCAGCACGTAGTCCACCAGCAGCGCGCTGGCGACGGTGAGCCCGGCCCGGGGGCCGAGGTTGGTGGTGGCGACCTCGTAGTCGCCGCCGCCGGAGGGGTAGGCGTGCACGTTCTGCCGGTACGAGGCCACCACCGTGAGCATGAGCACCACGACGGCGACCGCGATCCACGGGCTGAAGTGGTAGGCCGACGCTCCCGCGATGGAGAGGACCAGCAGGACCTCGCCGGGCGCGTACGCCACGGAGGACAGCGGGTCGGAAGCGAAGACGGGGAGCGCGAGCCGCTTCGGGAGCAGCGTTTCCCCGAGCCTGTCGCTGCGCAGCGCCCGGCCGATCAAGATCCGTTTCGGCAGGTCGGTCAGTTTGGACACCCCGCGATGTTAAGGGATGCGCCATCCGGCTGGATCCCCCAGGTGGCCTGTGCCTGTGGCGGACTTGCGCACCGGTCCGGCGCAACCTTCTGCGCCGGGCCGGGCGTGTGTAGCTTTGGCCGCGGTCTGAGAGGCTTGGCACAGGCTTTACCGCACTGAGGACGACGGACAATCAAGTCCGGGTCGATACGTTGGACAGCCGGAAGGACGGTCGTGCACGTCGTGATTATGGGTTGCGGGCGAGTGGGATCCGCTCTCGCGCACTCCCTCGAACAGCATGGTCATACGGTCGCGGTGATCGACCAGGACCCCACGGCGTTCCGCCGCCTGGGGTCCGGGTTCGGCGGGCGCCGGGTGACCGGAGTCGGGTTCGACCAGGACACGCTGCGGGAGGCCGGCATCGAGGAGGCGGGCGCGTTCGCGGCCGTCAGCAGCGGCGACAACTCGAACATCATCGCGGCCCGGGTGGCCAGGGAGATGTTCGGCATCGAGAACGTGGCGGCCCGCATCTACGACCCGCGGCGCGCCGAGGTCTACCAGCGCCTCGGCATCCCCACGGTGGCGACCGTGCGCTGGACCGCCGACCAGATGCTGCGCCGGCTGCTGCCCTCGGGGGCGGAGCCGCTGTGGCGCGACCCGAGCGGGGGTGTGCAGCTCGCCGAGGTGCACGCCTCGCCCGCGTGGATCGGCCACAAGGTCAGCCGGCTCCAGGAGGAGACGGGGGTGCGTGTGGCGTTCCTCACCCGGCTCGGCGAGGCCACGCTGCCGACGTCGCAGACGGTCCTCCAGGAGGGCGACCTGGTGCACGTGATGATGCGCACCGACGCGGTCGCCGAGGTCGAGGCCGCCTTCGCCAAGGGTCCCGGGGAGGCTCAGTCATGAGGGTGGCCATCGCAGGCGCCGGCGCGGTCGGCCGCTCGATCGCGGCCGAGCTGCTGGAGAACGGGCACGAGGTCCTGCTCATCGACAAGAACCCCACCTCGATCTCCGTGGAGCGGGTTCCGCAGGCGGAGTGGCTGCTGGCCGACGCCTGCGAGATCACCTCGCTGGACGAGGCAGCGCTCCAGCGGTGCAACGTGGTGATCGCCGCGACCGGCGACGACAAGGTGAACCTGGTGGTGGCGCTGCTCGGCAAGACCGAGTACGGCGTCCCGCGGGTCGTCGCCCGGGTCAACAACCCGAAGAACGAGTGGCTGTTCAACGAGTCGTGGGGCGTGGACGTCGCCGTGTCCACCCCGCGCCTGATGTCGGCGCTGGTCGAGGAGGCCGTGAGCGTCGGCGACCTGGTGCGGCTGCTGCGCTTCAGCCAGGGCGACGCGAACCTGGTGGAGCTGACGCTGCCGGAGGAGGCCGCGCTCGTGGGCACCCGGGTGGGTGACGTGGAGTGGCCGACGGACACCTCGCTGGTCACCATCATCCGCGGGAACAGGGTGCTGACGCCCTCCAAGGACGACGCGCTGGAGGCCGGCGACGAGCTGCTCTTCGTGGCCGCACCGCACCGCGAGGAGCAGCTGGAGGACCTGCTGTCGGTGCAGGAGAGTTCCGGCGAGGGCTGACGCCCGAGCTCACGGAGTGGGCGGCCGAGGTACGAGGCCGCCCGCGCAGAGAGCGAGCAGGAAGCCCGACCGAGCAGGCAACGGGCTGACCTGCGCGGGACGTGACGGGGCCCCGGCGACCGTGAGGTCGCCGGGGCCCCGTTGTGCGGCTCTGCGGCGGGCTGGAGCGCCGTACGGGTCAGGAGCCCGCCGTACGGGTCAGGAGGACGGCGAGGCGGACTTCTCGCGCTCCTTGGCCTCCTGGGCGGCCTTCTCCTCCGCCTCCATCTCCGCGATCACGTCGATCGGCGGCGGAGCCTTCACCAGGAAGATCCAGGTCAGGTAGACCGACAGCAGGAAGGGCGGGATGCCGAGCGCGACCTTGACCCAGCCGAGCTGCGTGGCATCGCCCCACCAGTACAGCGGGAAGAGGATCGCGGACTTGGCCAGCAGGATCAGACCCCAGGCGTAGCTGGCCTTCGTGTACGCGCGCAGCCGGCCCGGATTGCGCTTCCGCCAGGAGAGGTTCTCCCGGAAGACCGGCCCGAGGATCAGGCCGATCAGCGGCACCCGCAGCACGGCCGTGATCAGGTAGGCGAGGGCCAGGCCGAGGGTGTAGAGCATGCCCGGCAGGTAGAAGTTCTTCGCGTTGCCCGACATCATCGCGAAGACGGCGCCGAACGCGACCCCGAAGACGCCGCTGAAGGCGTGCTTGAAGGTGCGCTCCTTCTGGGTCAGCCGGGCCACGCCCATCAGCACCGACAGCGCCAGCGAGGCGATCGCCGAGGTCTTGATGTCGTGGTCCACCGTGAAGACCGCCACGAAGACCAGGCCGGGCACGGTGGTCTCCACCATGCCGCGCAGCCCGCCGAAGGCCTCGAAGAGCGCGGCCTCGGTGACCGCGCGTGACTCGTCGGTGGCCTCGTCGGCCCGTTCAGTCGACGTCACCTGTTACTCCTGTCCGACCGGACGCAGTTCGTATTTGGGGTTGAACAGCACCGGACGGCCCCGGTTCATGGAGATCCGCCCGGACGCGATGATCATGCGCCCGGGCTCTATGCCGGCGATGCTGCGTCGCCCCAGCCACACCACGTCGAGTGCGGCCGAGCCGTCGAACAGCTCGGCCTCCAGGGCGGGCACGCCGGCCCGGGGACGGAGCGTGACCGTACGCAGCGTACCGGTGACGGACACGATCTGACGGTCGGAGCAGTCACTGATCCGGGTGCAGCCGACGGCGAGCGCGTCCTGCTGCAGCTCCTCGGAGTGCAGTTCCTCCTGGGTGGAGGACAGGCGGTCGAGCATGCGGCGGAAACGGCCCGCCGGCCGACCGGAACGAAGAGCACCACTCATACCTCAAGCGTACCGGCCACCCCCGGCAGGGCCAGAGCGCCGACCCCCCTCGCGGCGCGGGTCGTCCATCCGCCACCGCGGGGTCGCCCTTCCGCCACCCCCGGTACGGACCGGGGACGCCTCAGTCGCCGGTGACGATGCGCCCGTCGCGCAGTTCGAGGACGCGGTCGGCCAGGGCGAGGAGTTGGGCGTCGTGGGTGGCCACCAGGGCCGTGACGCCCTCGCTGCGCACCACGGCGCGCAGGAGCTCCATCACCGCCAGCCCGGTGTCGGCGTCGAGCTGGCCGGTCGGCTCGTCGGCGATGAGCAGGACCGGGCGGTTGGCCAGGGCCCGGGCGATGGCGACGCGCTGCTGCTGGCCGCCGGAGAGCTCACCGGGGCGCTGGGCGGCGTGGTCGGCCAGGCCGACCAGCCCGAGCAGCAGCTCGACCCGCTCCTCCCGCTCGCGCGGCGGCACCTTGCACAGCCGCATCGGCACGCCCACGTTCTCGGCGGCGGTGAGGATCGGGATCAGGCCGAAGGACTGGAAGACGAAGCCGATGCGGTCCCGGCGCAGCGCCAGCAGCTCGTCCTCGCCCAGCCCGGCGAGGTCCGTGCCGTCGAGCGAGATCCGGCCGCCGTCGGCGCGGTCGAGCCCGCCGACGAGGTTGAGGATCGTGGTCTTGCCCGAGCCCGAACGGCCCTTGAGCGCCACGAGTTCGCCACGCGGCACGGAGAACGACACCCCGCGCAGCGCCTGCACGGCCGTCTCCCCGCTGCCGTAGGTGCGGCGCAGGTCCTCCACGACCACCATGTCGCCGCCTGCGGGCCCCTCGGCGACCGCGGTTGCCGCGTGCCCGGTGGACTGCTCGCTCATACGTCATTCCTCCCCCGCGCCGGCCCTTCCCCGGCCGGCACCGAATCCCCTGGGCCGCGGCCGCCCGCGGCGTATCCGTACCGTACGCCCCGGGTGGCCGGAAACCACCACCGTGGGGGTAACGATCGGGGCGGGCCGGGAGTTCACCGGTTCGGGGGAGAACGGCGGCGGACACGGCGCCGCCCCGGCCGCCGGAAGTACGGGAGGCGGCCGGGGCGGTGGCGGGTCTCAGTGGATCTCGGTGATCTCCGGGCCGCGCCGCATCGGGTCGATCCCGTCGCCGAACTTCGAGCCCTGGCCGACCGGTTCGGGCGCGATGCCGTCCGGCACCATCTGCGCGTCGTTCGGCAGCTTGAGCACGATCGGGTCGCGCGGCGCCATGGGGGCCTCGCCGCGCACCACGACGGTGTCGCGGAAGACGGACTCCAGCACCCCGGCCGCCGCGGGCTGCACCGCGCCCTGCCCGGAGATCACTCCGCGCAGGAACCAGCGCGGGCCGTCGCAGCCCACGAAGCGCACCATCTGGACGCCGTTGGTGCCGTCGGGCAGTTGCACGGGCACCTGCGCGCGCAGCTCCCAGCCGAGCGGGCCCTCGACCTCGTCGACGATGCCGCCCTGCTGGGTGATGCTGGAGGCGATCTCCTCGCGCACCTCGCCCCAGATGCCCTCGGACTTCGGCGCCGCGAAGCCCTGGAGCTGGACGGCGCTGTCGCGCAGGACCACGGTCGCGGCGACGATGGACTCGCCGGCCACCTCGACCCGCAGTTCCATGCCCTCGACTCCGGGCACGAACAGGCCGCCCAGGTCCACGCGGCCCTGTGCGGGCTCGCGGACCTCGCTCACGTCCCACGGGCCGTCGGGCCGCGGGGCCGGCGGGAGGTTGTACTCCGACGACTGCGCGGAGTCGTCCGACCCCGGAGCGTCCTCGGACGAGCCGTTCGGGCCCTCGGCCTCGTCGATCTCCTCGATCTCGTCGATGGAGTCTTCGCGCTCCTTGCGACGACGGAACACGGTCACTGTCCTTCCCGGTCGCTGAGGACCGATGCGTATCCGTTGCTGGACGTGCCCGCCGACGGCGTCTCCACCGCGGCGTGACCCCCCGTGGAGCCGAAGCCCCCCGCGGCCCTGGCAGAGCCTGGCAGCTCCGCGACTTCGTGAAAGCGGACCCGCTCGACCTGCTGGACGACCAGTTGGGCGATCCGGTCGCCCGGCTCGAACCTCACAGTCTCGCGGGGGTCGAGATTGACCACGATCACCTTGATCTCTCCACGGTACCCGGCATCAACCGTTCCCGGGGCATTCACCATGGCCACTCCGCAGCGCATCGCCAGCCCGGAACGCGGGTGCACGAAGGCGGCGTACCCGTCGGGCAGGGCGAGGGCGATTCCGGTGGGCAGCACCACGCGTTCGCCGGGCGCCAACTCCGCGCCCTCGGTGGTGACGAGGTCCATGCCGGCGTCCCCGGGGTGCGCGTAGGCCGGCACCGGCACGGAGTCGTCCAGACGCCGCAGCAGGACGTCGACGGGCGGGCGGGCGGCGCTCACGGGTTCACCTCGAAGGCTCGGGCGACCTTGACCTGGTCGGGATCGGCCATCGCGGCCTTGATCTCCTCCTGGCGGCCGTTGCTGGTGAAGTGGTCCAGCGGCACGATGATGAACAGGCCTTCCGCGCGGACCGCGACGGGCCCGTCCGGGCCGCCGATCCGGCCCTCGGCACTGGCGTAGATCTTGCGGCCGTCCACGCCGTCGCAGCGCGCCGCCAGGTGCAGCGTGGCCCCGACCGGCACCGGCCGCACGAAGTCGGTCTCCAGCCGCCCGGTGACGGCGATGACGCGCAGCAGCCAGCTCAGCGAGCCGAGCGTCTCGTCGAGCGCGGAGGCCAGCACCCCGCCGTGCGCGAGCCCCGGCGCGCCCTGGTGGGCCGGCTGCACGGTGAACTCCGCCGTGACGTCGACGCCCTCGCCCGCGGTGGTCTCCAGGTGCAGGCCGTGCGGCTGGGCCGCGCCGCAGCCGAAGCACTGGTCGTAGTGCGAGCCGAGCAACTCACCGGGGGCGGGCGCGTCGGGATGCCGGACGGGCGGGACGGCGCCGGGCGTCAGGGCGATGCCCCGGCGGACCGGGCTCGGGGGCTTGTTGGCTGCGCTCACGCCGCAGACCATATCGCGCGAACCTTTGCCTCCCGGTGCCCGAGGCCGCCGGCCGGGGACGGCATGGCAGTCTTGTGCCATGCCTGGTGCCACGCAGCCCTACGACGAACGCCTCACCGTGCCGCATTCCTGGTGGGCGATGGCCGTCGGGGCGGGGGTCGGACTGGCCCTCGTCTTCTTCCCGTTCGGCACGCTGCCGATGCTCGGCGGGCTGGTCGCGGGCGGCGCGCTGGCGATGATGGGCGTGAGTTCCTACGGGTCCGCGCGCATCCGGGTGGTGGCCGGCTCGCTGGTGGCGGGCAAGGCGCGCATCCCGTTGACGGCGCTGGGCGAGGCCGAGGTGCTCGACCGGGCGGAGGCGGTGGCCTGGCGGTCCTACAAGGCGGACCCGCGGGCCTTCATGCTGCTGCGCTCCTACGTGCCGACGGCGCTGAAGGTGGCGGTCACCGATCCGGCGGACCCCACCCCGTACGTCTACCTGTCGACGCGCTCGCCGCAGCGGCTCGCGGACGCGCTGGCGGCGGTGCGGACGGCGGGTTAGTCCCCGCTCTACGGGCCGGGGGCTACTTCTCGCCCGGCCGTGGTCCGTTCCCGGACTCGTCCTGCGGTCCGGGGAGTTGGGGCGGCTCGGGCGGGGCGTCCACCGCCTCGGCGGCTTCGGCAGCCTCGACCCGCTCGTCGCCGGCCGGGTCGTCCGTCAGCTCCGGCCAGGGGAACTGATGGGCCCGCAGGTCACGGCGCACCCGCTCGGAGAGCTTGCGGGTGTCGCGCCGGTTCATCAGCGCGCCGACGGCGGCGCCGATCATGAACGGGGTCAGCGTCGGGGCGTTGCGCAGGGTGCGGCGCAGCAGGCGCTGGCGCAACTCGCGCTTCATGCTGTTGCCGAGCGCCACGTTGACGGTCGTGGGCTTCAGGACGTCGATGCCGCGCTGCTCCGTCCACGACCACAGGTAGGCGGTGGCCCGCTCCCGGGCGTTGCCCGGCACCCGCAGCCCGTAGACCTCGTGCAGCTCGGCGATGAGCTTGAACTCCACGGCCGCCACGCCCAGGGTCTCGGCGGCCAGTTCCGCGGGCATCGCCGGCGGAGTGGGCATCATGGCGGCGGCGCCGACGCTCGCGCCGACCGTCATCGTGCCCTTCACCGCGGCCGCGGTCAGCCGGTCCGCGATCTGCTCCGGGCCCAGGCCCGGGAACTGTCCGCGCAGCGTGGCCAGGTCGCGCACCGGGATGCGAGGCGCGACGTCGACCAGCCGCTCGGCGACCGAGCCGAGTCCGGCCCGGGCGTAACGGCCGCCGCTGCGCGCCCTGCCCGCGAAGCCGCGCGTCATCCTCATCCCGCGGGCGGTCGCGGCCGCGAGCGAGGCCGCGCGGCCTCGCTCGGCGTCCCTGCGCTCCTCCGGAGAGCCGGTCACGGCGCGGCGGATCAGGCCGCGCAGTCGCGGCAGATCGGGTTGCCGTTCTTCTCCGAGGCCAGCTGACTGCGATGGTGCACCAGGAAGCAGCTCATGCAGGTGAACTCGTCCGCCTGGCGGGGCAGCACGCGAACCGACAACTCCTCGTTGGAAAGATCGGCGCCGGGCAGCTCCAGGGATTCGGCCTGATCGAACTCGTCGACGTCGACGGCGGAGGTGGACTTCTCGTTCCTCCGGGCCTTCAGTTCCTCGATGCTGTCCTCATTGACGTCATCGTCGGTCTTGCGTGGGGTGTCGTAATCCGTAGCCATTTCGCTCTCCCCCTGTGGGTGTCAGTGGTGTCTCCAGCGCCGTAACGCGCGGGAGGCCGGACTTGTGCCCGACCCGAGGCGGAGATTTTGCCTCACATCAAGGCCCGTTACTCAATCGACACCCAACAACGCCCCCGAAGAGGTGATCGCGCGGGTGGCCGATCATGGTCTGTGGCGGTCCGAAACCCATCCGCCACAGGCGCCTTCACGTGTACTTCCCGTGATCATGACCTGCGGAAACATGGAATTTCCGGCCGTTTCTCCCGAATCGGCGATGACCGAGCGTACACGACCGGAAGGGTACGTGTGCGATAGCTCACAGCCTTGACATGCGGCCGCGAAATTCGGACATTCAGCGCAAAGCGAACAGGCCGGATTTCCGGGCCCCGACCCCGCCACCAGCTAGGACTCCATCGGGCGTGATCGGGTTCACAGGCGGGGGGCGGAGCGAGTGCGGAACCCGGACCGTACCTGCTCAGCCCGGGATCGCGACCCGCATGACCAGGCCGCCCCCGTCCCGCGGCTCGGCGCTGATCACGCCGCCGTGGGCCCGCGCCACCGACCGCGCGATGGACAGCCCCAGGCCGACCCCGCGGTCGCTGCGGGTCCGCTCCGTGCGCAGCCGGCGGAACGGCTCGAACAGGTTGTCCACCTCGTACGCCGGCACGACCGGACCGGTGTTCGCCACGATCAGCACGGCGTGGCCGTGCTCGGTGGTGGTGCTCACCTCGACCCAGCCGCCCTCGGCGACGTTGTAGCGCACGGCGTTCTGCACGAGGTTGAGCGCGATCCGCTCCAGCAGCACCCCGTTGCCCTGCGCCACCGCCGGCTCCAGCGCCCGGCGCAGCTCCACCCCGCCCGCCTGGGCCTCGGAACGGGTCTGCTCCAGCGCCTGGGAGGCCGCCTCGGCCAGGTCCACGGGCTTGCGGTCCACGATCTCGTTCTCGCTGCGGGCGAGCAGCAGCAGGCCCTCCACGAGCTGCTCGCTGCGCTCGTTGGTGGCCAGCAGGGTCTTGCCCAGCTGCTGGAGGTCGGCGGAGGCCGCCGGGTCGGCGAGCTGCACCTCCAGCAGGGTGCGGTTGATCGCCAGCGGCGTGCGCAGCTCGTGCGAGGCGTTGGCGACGAATCTTCGCTGGGCGTCGAAGGAGCGCTCCAGCCGGTCCAGCATCTCGTCGAAGGTGTCGGCCAGCTCCTTGAGCTCGTCGTCCGGCCCGTCCAGCTCGATCCGGCGCTTGAGGTCGGACCCGACCACCCCGCGGGCCGTCCGGGTGATCCGGCCCAGCGGCGAGAGCACCCGGCCGGCCATCACGTAGCCGAAGGCGAAGGCGACCACCGCCAGCCCTATCAAGGCGATCAGCGAGCGCTTGAGCAAGGTGTTGAGCGCGAGGTTGCGCTGGTGCTGCATGCAGGTGTTGATCGTCTGCATGACTTCGGCGCTCGTCGAGCCCTGGGTCGGCTGGACGCAGTCGCTCGGCCGCACGCTGATCGCGACGATCTGGAACGGCAGCTCGTCGCTGTCGTGCAGGGCCTGGGCGGCCAGCAGGTAGATGATCCACAGCAGCAGCACGCCGGCGATCAGGAACATCCCGCCGTACAGCACGGTGAGGCGTATCCGGATGGTCGGGCGCAGCCACGGCGGCGGGCTCTCGGCCGTCGGCGGGTCCCAGGGCGGGCGCGGCGGCACGGCCGGCCGGTGCGGCGGGGCGGGCGGGCTCTCGGGGGCGGGCGAGGCCATCGCGATCAGATCCGGTAGCCGGAGCCCGGCACGGTGACGATCACCGGGGGCTCGCCGAGTTTGCGGCGCAGGGTCATGACGGTCACCCGCACCACGTTGGTGAACGGGTCGGTGTTCTCGTCCCAGGCCTTCTCCAGCAGCTGCTCGGCCGAGACCACGGCGCCCTCGCTGCGCATCAGCACCTCCAGGACGGCGAACTCCTTGGGTGCCAGGTGCACCTCGGCGCCGTCCCGGAAGACCTCGCGGCGGTTGGGGTCCAGCCGAATGCCCGCGCGCTCCAGGACCGGCGGCAGCGCCGCGGTGGTGCGGCGGCCCAGCGCGCGGACCCGGGCGGTCAGCTCGGTGAAGGCGAAGGGCTTGGGCAGGTAGTCGTCGGCGCCCAGCTCCAGGCCCTCGACCCGGTCGCTGACGTCGCCCGCGGCGGTGAGCATCAGCACCCGGGTGGACAGACCGAGGCCGATGACCTGCCGGCAGACCTCGTCGCCGTGCACCACCGGCAGGTCGCGGTCGAGGACGACGACGTCGTAGTCGTTGACCCCGATCCGCTCCATGGCGGCGCCGCCGTCGTAGACCACGTCGACGGCCATGGCCTCACGGCGCAGGCCGGTGGCAACCGCGTCGGCGAGCAGTTGCTCGTCCTCGACGACCAGTACGCGCAAGGCGTTGTCCTTCCATGAAGCGGGGGAGTTTCACTCCATCCTGCACCGGTGGCCCGTAAACCGGCGGTAAGGGGCCTCCGGGTGCCCCGCTCGCGGGGAGGAGCACCGCGTGCACGGGCCGCGAGGAGGCACGGAACGTGTCCGGGCGGACTCGCACCGGTACGGAAGGGTCCGCGGAATTTCTCTGCGCTTGGTGAGGTTTCCGCCTCGGGCCGGGTGGGGAGGACGGCTTTACACCCACCCACGATGGCTTGCCCCGCTGTATTCACGCGTGGCGGCTGGTTTGACACACCCCGTGTCAACGAAGACGACGAGGGGGCGCACCATGGACGCGTTCAAGAACGGAATCCTCCAGCGGATACACACCGCCGAAACCGACCTCCGCCGTGCGCGGGAGACAGGTGACGACTTCCTGGCCGAAGTCGAGCAGGGCGAGCTCGACGACCTGCGCCGCATCGCGGCGGAGCACGGCGTGGACGTTCGGGCCGCCCGCCCGAAGGTCGCCTGAACCGATCCGGGTGCCCCCAAGCCGCACGCCCCGGCGACCGCGAGGGTCCCGGGGCGTTCGCATGCCCGGCGCCGGAGCCGGCCCGGCCCGGCCACCGGCCTGGAGAGCTGCCTGGAGACCGGTCTCAGTCGTGCCAGGCGCCCAGCTCGTCCAGGAGCTGCTGGAGGGGTTCGAAGAGCCCGGGCGGCGCGGCCACGGTCAGCTCGCCGGAAGGCGGCTCGCCGGGGCGGCCACCGGTCAGCGCGCCCGCCTCGCGGGCGAAGAGAGCGCCCGCGGCGAGGTCCCAGGGGTTCAGCCCACGCTCGTAGTACGCGTCGAGGCGGCCGCAGCCCACGTCCGCCAGGTCGATCGCGGCCGAGCCGCCGCGCCGGATGTCCCGCACCAGCGGCAGCAGGCCCTTGATCACCTCGGCCATGGCGACCCGGCGCTCGCGCAGGTAGCTGAACCCGGTGGCGACCAGCGCGTGCTCGAAGTCCGGGGCCGGGCGGCAGTGGGCGCGCACCCCGTTGGCGTACGCGCCGCCGCCGCGCACCGCCTGGAAGGTCTCCCGGCGCATCGGGGCCTCCACGACCCCGACGACCGCCTCGCCGTCCCTCTCGGCGGCGATGCTGACCGACCACGCGGGCAGGTCGTAGAGGTAGTTCACGGTGCCGTCGAGCGGGTCGATGACCCAGCGGATCCCGCTGGTGCCCTCGCTGCTGGCGCCCTCCTCGCCCAGGAAGCCGTCGTGCGGGCGCTCCTTGGCGATGAAGGAGGTGATCAGCTTCTCGGCGGCGATGTCCATCTCGGTGACGACGTCGATCGGGCTGGACTTGGTGGCGGCCACGCCGAGGTCGGCGGGCCGGCCGTCGCGCAGCAGCGCGCCGGCCCGGCGGGCGGCCTCCAGCGCGATCTCCAGCAGTTCGGCGTCCTCGCCGGCGGCCTCGGGCCGGCCCGTACCGCCGTGCTCCGGGGCGCTGTTCGGTGTGCTCATCGGTGCGGCTCCTCGGTCGGCGCCGCGGCGGGCAGCGGGTTCCTGGCCGGGCAGCAGCCCGGCGGGCAGATGTCGTGGCTCGGGCCCAGCGCGCCCAGGGCGCAGCGCGCGGGCGCGGGTCCCCGTTCGGCGGCGGCCCGCTCCAGCACGAGGTCCCGGACGGCGGCGGCGAACCGCGGGTCGGCGCCCACGGTCGCGGCGCGGGACACCGGCAGGCCGAGTTCGGCGGCCTTGGCGGCGGCCTCCGTGTCGAGGTCGTACTTGACCTCCATGTGGTCGGAGACGAAGCCGATCGGCACCATGACCACCGCGGGCGCGCCGGCCGCGTGCTCCTCCTCCAGGTGGTCGCAGATGTCCGGCTCCAGCCAGGGGATGTGCGGGGCGCCGCTGCGGGACTGGTAGACCAGCCGCCACGGCCGGTCGACCCCGGTGGCCGCGCGCACCGCCTCGGCGACCAGCCTCGCGGTGTCGAGGTGCTGGGCGACGTAGGCGCCGCCGTCGCCGTGGCCCTCCACCGGCCCGGAGGTGTCGGCGGCCGCGGTCGGGACGGAGTGGGTGGTGAAGGCGATCCGGGCGCCGTCGCGCGCCTCCTCGGGCAGCGCGGCCAGCGCGGTCACGGTGGCCTCGGCCATCGGCTCCACGAACCCCGGGTGGTTGAAGTAGTGCCGCAGCTTGTCGACCCGCAGCGGGGCGCGGCCCTCCTCGGCGAGCACGGCCAGGGAGGCGGCGAGGTTCTCCCGGTACTGGCGGCAGCCGGAGTACGAAGCGTAGGCGCTGGTGGCCAGGACCAGGATCCGGTGGTGCCCGGCCTCGGACATCTCGCGCAGCGTGTCGGTGAGGTAGGGCGCCCAGTTGCGGTTGCCCCAGTACACCGGCAGGTCCAGGCCCGCCTCGGCGAAGTCCTTGCGGAGGGCGTCCAGCAGTTCGCGGTTCTGCGCGTTGATCGGGCTGACGCCGCCGAACAGGAAGTAGTGCCGGCCGACCTCCTTCAGCCGTTCGCGGGGGATGCCGCGTCCCCGGGTGACGTTCTCCAGGAAGGGCACGACGTCGTCCGGCCCCTCGGGTCCGCCGAAGGAGAGCAGCAGCAGGGCGTCGTAGGGGCGGGCGTCGGGTGGGTCCGGCAGGACCGGCGCATCGGGCTGATCGGGCATGCCTCGATCCTGCCACCCGTGCCTTCGGCGCGGAAAAACCCGTTGCCCCGGGTGCCTATCCTGAGATCGCGGCAGCCGCGGCCGGACGGGACTCCGTGCCGCCGCGTGCCGCCCCCACACCGACGGCGCGACCTCTGTCCGCGCCGTCCCCTCACGAGCCCGCGGAGCACCACTTGGCCAGCCCCTATCGCGCGATCTTCGCCACCCCGGGTGCCAAGGCGTTCAGCGCGGCGGGCCTGGTCGGCCGGATGCCGCTGTCGATGCTGGGCATCGGCATCGTGACGATGGTCTCCCAACTCACCGGCCGCTACGGGCTCGCGGGCGCGCTGGCGGCCGTGCTGGCGCTCTCCGGCGCCGCGTGCGGCCCCCAGGTGTCCCGGCTGGTCGACCGGTACGGGCAGCGGCGGGTGCTGCGTCCGGTGTGCGTGGTGACGGTCGCCTCGGTGGCCGCCCTCCTGCTGTGCGTACGGGCCCGGACGCCCGACTGGACCTACTTCGCCTGCGTGGTGGGCGCCGGGCTCACGCCGAGCATGGGCGCCATGGTGCGGGCCCGCTGGTCGGAGATCCACCGCGGGTCGCCCGACCTGCTGCACACCGCCTACTCGCTGGAGTCGGTGGTCGACGAGATCGTCTTCATAGTGGGACCGATCCTGTCGATCGGGCTCTGCACGGTGTGGTTCGTCGAGGCGGGGCCTCTACTGGCCGTGTCGTTCCTGGGCGTGGGCGTGCTGATGCTGACCGCGCTGCGCGCCACCGAGCCCGCCCCGCACCCGCAGGCGCACCTGGACGGCCGGTCGGCGCTGCGGGCGCGCGGGGTGCCCGTGGTGGCCGCGGTGTTCGTGGGCACCGGCGCGCAGTTCGGTGCGGTCGACGTGAGCACGGTGGCGTTCGCCGACGAGCAGGGCCACAAGGCGCTGGCCAGCCTGGTGCTGGCCACGTACGCGCTCGGTTCGTGCCTGGCCGGGGCGGTGTTCGGGCTGCTGCGGCCGCGCGGCGCGGTGGCCGGCCGGTTCCTGCTGGGTATCTGCGTGATGGCGGTGAGTATGATCCCGCCACTACTGGTCGGAAACCTTTGGTTCCTGGCCCTGGCGCTGTTCTTCTCCGGCCTCACCATCGCGCCCACGATGGTGACCGCGATGGGGCTGGTGGAACAGCTGGTACCGCGCGGTCGGCTGACCGAGGGCATCACGTGGACCACCACGGGGCTCGCGGTCGGCGTCGCCGCGGGCGCCGCGTTCGCCGGTCGGGTGATCGACGCGCACGGCGCCTCGGCGGCCTTCGCGGTGCCCGCCTCCGCGGCGGCCGTCGCCGCGGCGACGGCCGTCCTCGGGTACCGCCGGCTGGGTCCGGCGCCGGAGCGGGAGGGGGCGCACACCGATGCGCACAACGGCCGGGAGCGCGACGAGCGGTACGACGGACCCGTCGAAGGGCCCTTCGAGGAGCACGGTGCCTCCGAGGGCGTGGCGTAACTGGGCGGGCAACGTCACCGCCCGCCCGCGGCGCACGGTCGCGCCCGCCTGCGTGGACGAACTGGCCGCCGAGGTGCGCCGGGCGGCCGAGGACGGACTGCCGGTCAAGGCGGTGGGCTCGGGCCACTCCTTCACCTCGGCCGCCGCCACCGACGGGGTGCAGGTGCGCCCGGAGGGGCTGACCGCGATCAGGTCGGTGGACCGGGCGGCGGGCACCGTCACGGCCGAGGCGGGGGTGCGGCTGGAGCAGCTCAACGCGGTGCTCGCCGCGGAGGGCCTGTCGCTGACGAACATGGGCGACATCATGGTGCAGACGGTGGCGGGCGCCACCAGCACCGGCACGCACGGCACCGGCCGGGACTCGGGCTCGATCGCGGCCCAGATCACGGCCCTGGAACTGGTGACGGCGGACGGCTCGGTGCTGACCTGCTCGGCCGACGAGCGCCCCGAGGTGTTCGCCGCCGCCCGGATCGGGCTCGGCGCGCTCGGCGTGGTCAGCGCGATCACCTTCGCGGTGGAGCCGATCTTCCTGCTGACCGCGCGTGAGGAACCCATGTCCTTCGACCGGGTGACGGCGGAGTTCGAAGTGCTCGTCGAGGAGAACGAGCACTTCGAGTTCTACTGGTTCCCGCACACCGAGAACTGCAACACCAAGCGCAACAACCGCAGTCAGGGCCCGGCCGCCCCGGTGCCGGCCCTCCGCGGCTGGATCGACGACGAACTGCTGTCCAACGGCGTCTTCCAGGCCGCCTGCGCGCTCGGCCGCGTCGCTCCGGCCGCCGTCCCGGGCATCGCGCGGATCTCCAGCCGCGCCCTGTCGGCCCGCACCTACACCGACATCCCGTACAAGGTGTTCACCAGCCCGCGCCGGGTGCGCTTCGTGGAGATGGAGTACGCGGTGCCGCGCGCGGCGGCCGTGGCGGCGCTGCGCGAGCTCAAGGCGATGGTGGAGCGCTCGGACCTGCGGGTGAGCTTCCCGGTGGAGGTACGCGTGGCGCCGGCCGACGACATCGCGCTGTCGACCGCGTCCGGCCGGGACAGCGCCTACATCGCGGTGCACATGTACCGGGGTTCGCGGTACCAGGAGTACTTCACGGCGGTGGAGCAGATCATGACCGCGCATCAGGGCCGCCCGCACTGGGGCAAACTGCACACCCGTGACGCGGACTACTTCGGCGCCGTCTACCCGCGCTTCGCGGAGTTCACCCGTTTGCGGGATCAACTCGACCCGGAGCGGCGGTTCGGCAACGACTACCTACGCCGGGTGCTGGGCGCGTAGGAGACACGGGAGATTCGCGGGAAGTTCGGGGTGAATCGTCCGGTTCTGTCCGGGGCGCGCAGCCGGCGCGTGTGAGCGGGTTCACCCAACTCCCGCTCCCCCGCGCGATATTCGACGGCGCGGCAGCCATCCCATAGTGGCCCGAATGGAGTACCGTGACGAGCCGTGGCGACCTCGCCCGTCCGACCCTGCGGACGAGCGGGCGGGACGTCCGCGGCACTCGTCCCGGGGTGCCGGGATCGGTCACGCAGGGTGGCCAATCGACTAACGTCCCATAACGGCGTGTCACCATGTAGGCCCGACACGCCGGGTAACTCTGCAAGGTTGTGGCAAGCTGCACCCGGGCAGGCCACACTCGTCCAACGGGAGCAGCGACGCACGTGACGTCGGCAGGCACCACCCGGGAGGTAACCGTGCCCGAACTGCGCGTCGTGGCCGTCTCAAACGACGGCACACGACTGGTGCTCAAGGCTGCCGACAACACGGAGTACACCCTCGCGATCGACGAGCGGCTGCGTGCCGCCGTGCGCAACGACCGCGCACGCCTCGGCCAGATCGAGATCGAGGTCGAGAGCCATCTGCGGCCCCGTGACATCCAGGCGCGGATACGTGCCGGTGCCTCCGCCGAGGAGGTCGCGCAGCTCGCCGGCATCCCGGTCGAGCGGGTGCGCCGCTTCGAGGGCCCGGTGCTGGCCGAGCGCGCCTTCATGGCCGAGCGGGCCAGGAAGACGCCGGTCCGCCGGCAGGGCGAGACCACCGGCCCCCAGCTGGGCGAGGCGGTGGCCGAGCGGCTGCTGCTGCGCGGCGCGGAGAAGGACACCGTGCTGTGGGACTCCTGGCGCCGGGACGACGGCACCTGGGAGGTGCTGCTGGTCTACCGGGTGGCCGGCGAGCCGCATTCGGCGAGCTGGACCTACGACCCGCCGCGCCGCCTGGTGCAGGCCGTGGACGACGAGGCGCGCTCGCTGATCGGGGAGACCGCCCAGGCGCAGCCCCAGGAGCCGAGCTTCCCGTTCGTGCCCCGGATCGCCCGGCTGCCCCGGGACCGGTCGATGGACCGGGCCCTGGACCGCGGCGGCGACCGACCGGGCGACCGCGAGGCGCGGGCCGAGGAGCAGGCGGAGGAGCGGGACTCGCTGACCAGCCTGCTGGAGGCGGTGCCGAGCTTCCGCGGCGACATGGTGGTGCCGGCTCCCCCGTCGGGGCCGCCGGACTCCGAACCCGCCGCCGAGGTGCCCGAGGAGGCCGCGGAGGAGGCCGCTCCGGCCGCCAGCGCGGGCTCGGCGTACGCGGACGTCCTGATGCCGCGCGCGGTGGCGGGTCACCGCGACCGGCTGATCGGCACCACGGACCGGCAGGCGGAGGCGGACGGCGTCCGTCCGGGCCGGCGGGCCACGGTGCCGAGCTGGGACGAGATCGTCTTCGGCAGCCGCCGCAAGAAGCAGGAGTGACCCAGGAGTAGGGCCGCCCCGGAACGGGGATGCCACCTCTACCGGGAGCCGACGGCCGTAAGGGGCAGCCACCTAGGGTGACTGCCCCTTACGCGTGCTCTGCCCCCGTCCCTGCCCGGCCTGGAGGAGGACGCGTCGGCGCCGCCGGGGGGACCACCGTGCCCCTCCTGGGCCCCTGACGGCCCTCAGGACGGGTCGGGACCGGTGGCCACGGGCCGGGCGGGGTCGGCCGTCCACTCGCTCCACGAGCCGACGTAGAGGGCTGCGGGGACGCCCGCCGCGGCCAGCGCGAGGATCTCGTGCGCGGCCGAGACGCCGGAGCCGCAGTAGACACCCACCTCCGCGCCGGGCGCGGCGCCCAGGGCGGCGAACCGCTCCGCCAGGACGGCCGGCGGCAGAAAGAGCCCGTCGGGCCCCACGTTCTGCGTGGTGGGGGCGTTCAGCGCGCCCGGGATGTGCCCGGCGACCGGGTCGATGGGCTCGGTCTCGCCGCGGTAGCGCTCCCCCGCCCGCGCGTCGAGCAGCACCCCGCGGCGGGCCAGCTCGGCCGCGCCGTCGGCGTCCAGCACCGGCACGGCGCCGGGCCGCGGCCCGAAGTCACCGTTGCCGGGCGCGGGTTCGTCGGTGCTCAGCGGCAGCCCGGCCGCCTTCCACGCGGCCAGCCCGCCGTCCAGCACCCGCACCCGCCGGTGGCCGGCCCAGCGCAGCAGCCACCAGGCGCGGGCCGGGCCCCAGCCGTTCCAGTCGTCGTAGACGACGATGTCCGCGTCCTGGTCGACGCCCGCCGCGCGCATCGCGGCGCCGAAGACCTCGACGTCGGGCAGCGGGTGCCGGCCGCCCGGCCCGGGCGGTCCGGCCAGCGCAGTGTCCAGGTCCACGTAGCGGGCCCGGGGGACGTGCCCCTTGGCGTACTCCTCGTGACCGGGCGGCCCGCCCATCCGGTAGCGCACGTCGAGGATCACGGTCGTGGCGGCCGCCGAGGCCAGCTCGGCCGCCGAGATGAGGGGGGCGTCGGTTTCCATGCCCCCATTGTGGGCGGGGATCTCCCGGCGGGGCGGCGGCGGGCCCGCGAGCACCACCGAGGCCAGTGCGGCGGTCGTATCGGACACGACGGGTATGGGGGCCGGCAGCTCCGTCGAGGCGACGGCGAGCAGCCGGGGGGCGTCGAGCAGCACCGTCCCGGCGGCACCGCGGACCTCCGCACCGTCGCCGAGCCGGCAGCCGACCACCTCGACGCTCTCGGCCGCGGAGGGCAGCGCGTGCCGGCGGATGCCGGCGCGGATCGGTTCGAGGATGTCCTCGCCCGCGCTCGCCAGGTCGCCGCCGACCACGACCAGCCGCGGGTTGAGCAGGGTGACGAGCGCGGACAGCGCCCGGCCGACCGCGTCGCCCGCGTCCCGCACGGCGCGCAGGGCGCCGATGTTGCGCTGCGCGATCAGGCCGGGCAGGTCGTGCGGCGTGACCGGCTTGCCCCAACTGTCGGCCAGCAGGCGGGCGATGGCCACCGGACTGGCCACGGTCTCCAGGCAACCGCGGTTGCCGCAGCGGCAGATGAGCCCGTCGGGCGTCAGCGGCAGGTGCCCGATCTCCCCGGCGAGCCCGCGCGTGCCCGTCAGCAGCCGCCCGTCGCTGACGATGCCCGCGCCGATGCCCGCCGACAGCCGCAGGTAGATCATGTCGCCCGCGCCGCGCCCGGCGCCGTACATCCGCTCGGCCAGCGCGCCGGCGTTGGCGTCGTTGGTGACGCGGACCGGCAGCCCGGTGCGGCGGCCCAGCTCCTCGCAGATCCTGACGCCGAGCCAGCCCGGCATGATCCCCTCGGCGCCGAGCGCCCCGGTGGCCTTGTCCACGGGCGAGGCGATGCCGACGCCCACGCCGAGCACCCGGCCGCGGGGCACCCCGGTCTCGTCGAGCGCGCGGGCGACCAGGACGCCGACCAGGTCGAGGGTCTCCTTCGGCACCGGGTCCACCTCCTTGGCAGCCCGGTGCTCCCACAGCACCGTGCCGAGCAGGTCGCACAGGATCACCCGCACGTGCTGGTGGCCGAGGTCCGTGCCGATGGCGAAGCCCGCGGCCGGCACCAGCGACAGGGACTGCGCGGGCCGTCCGGTGCGGCGCGGTTCGTTCTCCTCCTGGCTCTCGTCCTCGGTGACGAGGCCGACGGCGATCAGGTCGGAGATCAGCGCGGAGACGGTGGCCCGGGACAGCCCGGTGACCCGGACCAGCTCCGGTCTGCTGCTGCGCACGGCGGCGTGCAGGGCCTCCAGGACCCGCAGCCGCCCGACCTCGCGCAGGTTGACTGGCGTGTCGATCGTGATCCCCCCGGGCGCTAGTCGTGGTTGACCGGCAGCACGTCCGGCGACAGCGAGCTCGCGACGAACGACGCGCTGGTCATGCGGCGCCGGTGGTGACGGCGGCACAGCACCTCGTACCCCACTTCGCCGGAGGCCCGGTCCACGTCCCCGATCACGACCTGGGCGCCCTCCACCACCATCACACCGCCCACGGTACGGGCGTTGTGGGTGGCGCGGGAGCCGCACCAGCACAGCGCCTCCACCTGGAGGGTCTCCACCCGGTCGGCCAGCTCGATGAGCCGCTGGGAGCCGGGGAAGAGCCGGGTGCGGAAGTCGGTGGTGATGCCGAACGCGTAGACGTCCAGCTCGAGTTCGTCGACCACCCGGGCCAACTGGTCGGCGTGCTCGGGGGCGAGGAACTGCGCCTCGTCCGCGACCACGTAGTCCGCCCGGCCGCCGCGGCTGAGCATGCCGACCACGTACCCGTACAGGTCCATGCCGTCGGCCACCTCGACCGCGTCGGCGACCAGGCCCAGGCGCGAGGAGATCTTGCCCTGGCCGGCCCGGTCGTCCCGCGTGAAGACCACCGCCTGGAGGCCGCGCGCGGTGCGGTTGTGGACGATCTGCAAGGCGAGGGTGCTCTTGCCGCAGTCCATCGTTCCGGAGAAGAAGACCAGCTCGGACATGGGAGGGACGACGGCCTTTCGGTGCGGCGGACGGTCGGGCGGCGAGGGTACGGCGTGCGTACGGCGAACGAAGGGCGGGCGACGGCGGGGTGGCCGCCGGGCCCTCAGGAGCGTACTTCGAGCAGGGGGACGAGTTGCTCCGCGGGGGTCATCGAGCCGTGCAGGCCGACCATCCGGGACTCCCCCGGCTCGGTGCGGTGCGCCACGATCGCCATGACGTCGTGGGCGGCGGCCACCACGTCGCCGATCCTGGTCAGCACCCGCGGCTCGGGGTCGGGCCCGAACCAGCCCGCGGCGACGGCCTCTTCACGGCCGGCCACCCACATCCGGTCGCCCAGCACCTCGCGCCAGACGGCGAGCACGTCGGCCGCCGCGCCGGGCACCGCGTACACGTGCCGGGCCCGGCCCTCGCCGCCCAGCACCGCGACCCCGGCCCGCAGTTCCCAGTCCTCGTCGAAGTCGATCCGTGACTCCTCGTCGAACGGCACGTCGACCATGCCGTGGTCCGCGGTCACGTACAGCACGGCCCGCGGCGGCAGTTGCTCGGCCAGCCGCTGCACGAGCCGGTCCACGAGGGCGAGTTGGCCGCGCCAGGCGTCGGAGTCGACGCCGTGCCGGTGGCCCATGGCGTCCAGTTCGCTGTAGTACGTGTAGACCAGCGTCCGGTCCGCGGCGCCGAGCCGCTCGGCGGCCAGGTCCATCCGCTCCTCGCCGGTCAGCCGGCCGAGGAAGGTGCCGCCGGACAGCGCGACCTTCGTCAGCGGGGTGCGCTCGAAGAGCGGCGAGGACACCTGGCAGGTGGCGATGCCGGCCGCGTCGGCGAGCCGGAAGACCGTGGGGTGCGGCTGCCACGCCTTGGGACTCGTCCAGGGCTGCCAGCGCAGTTGGTTCATCAGCTCGCCGGTGTCCGGGTTGAGCGTGGTGTACCCGGCCAGGCCGTGCCGGCCCGGCGGCAGCCCGGTGCCCACGGAGGCCAGCGAGGTGGCGGTGGTGGAGGGGAATCCCACCCTCAGCGGCGTGCCGCGGCCGCCGTTGGAGGTGGGCAGCAGCGAGGTGAGGTAGGGCGTCTCCCCCGGGTGGCTCCGGATCAGCTCCCAGCCGAGGCCGTCCACGAGGAACACGCAGACCCGGTCGGCCGGTGCGAGCGCGAATCCGGTGGCGGGCATGCCGGGGACGTTCCACCCGGCGACAGCGGCGGGGATGACGTCGCACAGCGCCCCCGCGCCGTAGTCGGGGACGGGGGCGGTGCTCAGGTCGAGGGGCTCGGGGTCGTACCCGCCGGGCAGCGGAAAAGCCATCAGTCCGTGGCCGCTGTCGCCTCGGAGAGCGCCTGCGCGAAGGCCAGGGTCTGCCGGACCGCGTCGGGGCCGTCGCCGGCCTCGCTGACCCGCAGTGACAGGTCGTCGGCCGTCGAGGAGCCCGTGTAGCCGTGGTCGGCCTCGCAGTTGGGGTCGGCGCAGGCGGCCGGCTCCAGGTCGAGCCGGGAGACCGCGCCCCAGCCGATGGTCAGCACCACTTCGCGCGGCAGGGTGCCGGGCGTGTAGGACTCGGGGTTCGCCACCACGCGGCTGACCACGACCGAGGAGATCTTGCCGACCTTCACCGACTCGGTGGAGGTGGTCGTGTACGGGCTCGGGGAGGTGTCGTCGGCGGCCTGCTCGTCGGTGTGGCTGACGATGAACCGGCTGTCGGTGAGCACCAGGACGGTGACGTGCCGCCGCACCTCGTTGGCGTCGAACGTGGTCTCCTGGTGGACCAGGTAGGAGGACACCGGCTCGCGCCCCACGGCCGCCTCGACGGCCTCGGCCACCAATGCGGGGTAGTAGCCGCTGCGCTCGATGGCCGTGCGCAACCCCTGCGTCGTCGTACCGGTCTTCGCCATGCCAACCATCCTAAGGGCCGGGTGAGGCGCTCAGAACGCTCTCGCGGCGGGACGGTGGACCGATCTCCCGGGCCCGGAAACGGTCGGGTGGGCGGGACGGCCGGACGGTCAGAAGGAGGCCAGCACGCGCGGGCCGAGGTCGGTGCGGGCAGGCGGCCGGGCCAGCCGCACCGAGGCGCCGAGGACGCTCAGGCCCCGGGCTGCGACGACGACCGGCTCCAGTTCGAGGGCGACGACCTCCGGCAGGTCGTCGGCGAGCATCGACACCCGTAGCAGCAGGTTCTCCAGGGCGCCGGTGTCCACCGGTTCCGCGCCGCGCCAGCCGAACAGCAGGGGCGCGCCCCGGATGGACCGCACCAGCTCCGCGACATCCCGGTCGGTGGCCGGGACCAGCCGGTGGGCGACGTCTCCGAGCAGTTCCGAGGGGGCCCCGGCCAGGCCGAAGGAGAGCACGGCCCCGGCCGCGGGGTCGGTGCCCGCGCGCACCACCGTGTCCACCCCGCGCGGCGCCATGGCCTGCACGACCGGCATCAGCTCGGCGGGCGGGCCGAGCCGCGCGTGCAGCTCGCTGAAGGCCCGGCGCAGGTCGCCCTCGTCCGCGAGGTCCAGGCGCACTCCCCCGAGGTCGGTGCGGTGCCGCAGCCGGGGGGCGGTGGTCTTGAGGGCGACGGGGTAGCCGAGCCGCTCGGCGGCGGCGACCGCCGCGTCCGGGTCGGGGGCGGGCAGCGCCCGGCGCACCTCGATGCCGTAGCGGCCGAGCAGCACCGCCGCGTCCTCGTCGGGCAGCGCGACCTCGGCGCCGGGCGGCGACCCGGCGGGCAGCAGGCGGCGCACGTCCTCGGCCGCGGCCGCCTCGTGGACGTCCTCCAGCACGGGCACCCGGCCGGGCACGGCCGCGGCGGCCCTCCAGGCTGCGTATCCGGCCGCCTCGGTGAGGGTGCGCACGGCCCGCTCGGGGGCGCGGTAGCAGGGGATGCGGGCGCCGGGGCCCTCGGGTGCGCCGAGCCGCTCGGCCATGGCGTCGAGCGCGAGGTGGACCACGACGACGGGCTTGGCGGCGCCGTCCGCGGCCCGGCGCAGGACCTCGGCGAGGGCCGGGTCGTCACCGGCCTCGGGGTCGGGCCGGGCGGCGGGGTGCGGGCCGGCGCCGTCGGGGTGGGGGGCCCGGGAGGCGGGGTGGGAGCCCCCGGCAGCGGCCTCGGTGGCTCCTGTTCCGCCCTGCGCGGCGCCGACCCGCGGGATCGCGGTGACCACCACCGCGTCCGTGCCGGGGTCGGCGAGGGCGGCGGTCAGCGCGTCGGCGAAGTCCCCGGGGCCGGCCGCCGTCGTGAGGTCCAGCGGGGCCGACGGGTGCAGGCCCGCGGTGAGCGCCGCGTCGTAGGTGAGCAGCCCGAGGGACTCGGAGTTGCCGAGGACGGCCAGCCGGTCGCCCGTCGGCAGCGGCTGGAGGGCCAGGAAGAGCCCGGCGTCGAGCAGTTCGGTGACGGTGTCCACGCGGATCACGCCGGCCTGGCGGAAGAGCGCGGAGACGGTGGAGTCGGGGATCCGGGTCGCGGGCACGCTGTGGCCGGCGGGCACCGAGCCGGAGTGGACCGCGCCCTTGACCACCACCACCGGTTTGGTCGTGGCGGTGCGGCGGGCGAGCCGGGTGAACTTCCGCGGGTTGCCGAAGGACTCCAGGTACATCAGCACCGCGTGCGTCTCCGGGTCGTCCTGCCAGAACTGGAGCAGGTCGTTGCCCGAGACGTCGGCGCGGTTGCCGGCCGAGACGAACGACGACGGGCCGACGCCCCTGCGGTGCAGGCCGGACAGCAGGGCGATGCCGATCGAGCCGGACTGGGTGAACAGGCCCAGCCGCCCCCGGTGCGGCATCCCGGGCGAGAGCGAGGCGTTGA
The DNA here is from genome assembly GCA_963756705.1 of uncultured Actinomycetota bacterium. Lineage (GTDB taxonomy): Bacteria > Actinomycetota > Actinomycetes > Streptomycetales > Streptomycetaceae > Actinacidiphila. The sequence continues at coordinate 460,936 of CAVWOS010000018.1, forward strand.
GCCGCACGTCGGGCGCCGTGTTGAGGACGCCGAAGGCGTTGGGGCCGATGACCCGCATGCCGTGGGCGCGGGCCCGGCGCACCAGGTCGCGCTGGCGGGCGCGGCCCTCGGGCCCGGTCTCGGAGTAGCCCGCGGCGACCACCACCAGGCCGCGCACCCCGGCCGCGCCGCAGTCGGCGACGGCGTCGTTCACGCGGTCGGCCGGCACCGAGATCACCGCGAGGTCGACGGGCTCGCCGATGCCGCGCACCGAGCGGTGGCCCGGCACGCCGTCGAGGTCGGCGCCGCCTTCGGGGAGGGCGTGGTTGACGGCGTAGAGCTTCCCGGTGAAGCCGCCGGCCGCGATGGTGCGCAGCAGTTGACGGCCGACCCCGCCGGGGCGGCGCCCGGCGCCGACCACGGCCACGGACCCGGGGCGCAGCAGGCGCTGTATCGACCGGGCCTCGGCCCGGTGCTCGCGCGCCCGCATGACCTGGACCGACTCCTCGGTGGGTGCCAGGTCGAGGTCGAGGTGGACCACGCCGTCGGTGAAGCTGCGGCGCTGGGTGAACCCGGCGTCGGTGAAGACCTTGACCATCTTGCGGTTGTCGGGCAGGACTTCGGCGGTGAAGTGTCGGATGCCCCGCTCGCGGGCCACGGCGGCGATGTGTTCGAGCAGCGCGGAGGCCACGCCCCGGCCCTGGTGGGCGTCCTGGACCAGGAAGGCCACCTCGGCGCGGTCGCCCGGCCCCGCGGACCCGTCCTCGGCCGTGCGGCGGGAGGCCGCCCGCCCCTGCTCGTCGGTGCGGTCGTAGCGGACGGTGGCGATGAACTCGCCGCCCACCGTGGCGGCGAGCCCCACCCGGTCGTCGTAGTCGTGGTGGGTGAAGCGGTGCACGTCCCGGTCCGACAGCCGGGGGTAGGGCGCGAAGAAGCGGTAGTACTTCGACTGGTCGGACACCTTCTCGTAGAAGTCGACCAGCCGGACGGCGTCGTCCGGGCCGATGGGCCGGATGTGCGCGATCCCGCCGTCGCGCAGCACGACGTCCGCCTCCCAGTGCACGGGGTACGGCCGCTCGCTCATGGCTCCAGCGTATGCGCGCGGGGCCGACCGGCGTCGTGGTCCTGTGGACGACGCGCGGGCGGCGGCCGGAGCGCCTCGGCCGAACTGCCGTAAGAGCGCGCCGGGCGTGCTTAGGCTGGTCGGGAGCATTGGACGACCGGCAACGAACCGAAGGGCATCACCATGGCTGAGCGCCGCGTCACCATCGGCTGGGCGGAAGGTCTGCACGCCCGTCCCGCGTCCATCCTCGTCCGCGCGGCGACCGCGGCCGGCGTGCCGGTGACCATCGCCAAGCCCGGCGGCGCGCCGGTCAACGCGGCCTCCATGCTGTCCGTGCTGGGCCTGGGCGCCCAGGGCGGCGAGGAGATCGTGCTCGCGTCGGACGCGGAAGGAGCCGACTCGGCGCTCGACCGGCTGGCCAAGCTCGTCACGGAGGGCCTGGAGGAGCTGCCGGAAACGGTCTGAGGGGCGGCCGGGATTCCCCCGGATTCCCCGCCGGATTTCCCCGCCCGTTTCCGCAGCAATGCCGCCGGAATGGCGCCGCGCAAGGAATTACCGCGGCGCGACGACCGTCCCACGCATTTCCCGAGGCGTCCGCAAAAGGATTCCCGCACACCTTTGTACGGTACCCGTGTTAAGCGCGGGGGCGCGCCGCGTGTACGGGAGGTTTCCGGATGCTCACCGCGAGGGCGCGCTCGGCGTGGACGGCGGCCAGCCGGCGGGCCCGCTCGGCGTCCCCGCGGACCACCGCGTCCACGACCGCCGCGTGCTCCTCCCAGGACCGGACGGCCCGCTCCGCGCCGTCACCGCCGCCGGGTTCGTCACCGTACCCGCCGCCGTACTCCTCGCCGTAGACCCAGGCGATCTTGTGCCGCAACTGGACGAGCAGGCTCGCCAGCGTGGGGCTGCCCGACGCCTGGGCGAGGGTCTCGTGGAACCAGCCGCCGAGCGCCGGGAGGTCGGACAACCGCCCCTGCGCAGCGCGTTCCTGGCCGAGTCGGACCAGCCCGCGCAGCACCTTCAGGTGCGCCTCGGTGCGGCGCTGCGCGGCCCGGGCGGCGCCGAGCGGCTCCAGCAGGCAGCGCATCTCCAGCAGGTCGGCCGCCTCCTGCTCGGTCGGTTCGGCCACCGAGGCGCCGGCGTGCCGGCGGGTGCGGACGAACCCCTCGGACTCCAGGGTGCGCAGCGCCTCGCGCACCGGCACCCGGGAGACCCCGTAGCGCCGGGCGAGCAGTTCCTCGGTGAGCCGGCTCCCCGGAGGGAAGAAGCCGCCGACGATGTCGTCGCGGATCGCCGTGCACACGGCCTGGGCGGCGATGCGCCCGCCGCCGGCCGCCACCGCGCTCACGTCCTTTTCCGCATCGCATGGACCCCGTTTCCCGTATTCCACTGCTTCGCGTGTTCCCCGTGTGCCGGTTGTTCTGTGGCGACTCTATTCCAGCGCACCGGAAAACCGGAACCAGGAAAAGGAAAAGCGTCCGGAATGCGGGGGGCCGTTTCCGGACGCGGACGCGCGAAGGCCCCGGCCGGGGAGCCGGGGCCTTCGCGGTGCCGGCCGGGTTCGCCCGGCGCGACCGGGGTCAGGAGACGACGGTCACCGGGCCGATGCCCAACTCCCGTACCGGGTCGGCGATCACCGAGGCGTCGCCGACCAGCACCACCACGAGGCGGTCCAGCGGGAAGGCGTTGACCACCGCGGCGGTCGCCTCCACCGTGCCGGTCGCGGCCAGCCGGGCGTAGAGGCCGGCCTGGAAGTCGTCGGGCAGTTGCTGCTCGACCTGCTCGGCGAGGGTGCTCGCCACCGCCGAGGCCGTCTCGTAGCGCAGCGGGGCGACGCCGACCAGGTTCTGCACGGCGATGTCGCGCTCCTCGTCGGTGAGCCCGCCCTCGGCCAGGGTGCGGATCACCTGCCAGGCGTCGGCGAGCGCGGCTCCGGTCACCTCCGTGGCGACCGAGCCGCTGATGGCCAGCAGCGCGGCGCCGGTGCCGTCGGCGGAGGAGAGCAGCACCTGGGCGAAGGCCCGCACGCCGTAGGTGTAGCCCTTCTCCTCGCGCAGCACCCGGTCCAGCCGGGAGGTGAGGGTGCCGCCGAGGCAGTAGGTGCCGAGCACCTGCGCCGGCCACACCGGGTCCTGCCGGTCGGCGCCGGTGCGGCCGATCAGCAGCTGCGTCTGCACCGCGCCCGGGCGGTCCACCACGATCACCCGCGCGCTGTCGTCCGCGGAGATCGCCGGGCGCTTGCGCGGCTCGCCCTTGGTGCCGGTCCAGCGGCCGAGAGTGTCGTCCAGCAGCGCGGGCAGGTCGGTGCCCGTGAAGTCGCCGACGAGGACGGCGGTGGCGGTGGCGGGCCGCACGTGCTCCCGGTAGAAGGCGCGCACCGCGTCGGCGTCGATCCGGCGGACGGTCTCCTCGGTGCCCTGCCGCGGCCGGGAGTGCCGCGCCCCGGCCGGGAAGAGCTCCTTGGACAGCGCCATGGCCGCCCGGCGGCTGGGGTTGGCCAGCTCGTGCGGGATCTCGTCGAGCCGGTTGGCGACCAGCCGCTTGATCTCGTCCTCGGGGAACGCGGGGGCGCGCAGCGCCTCGGCGAGCAGGCCGAGCGCCTTGTCCAGCCGCGAGGCGGGCACCTCCAGCGAGACCCGCACGCCGGTGTGGTCGGCGTGCGCGTCCAGGTTGGCGCCGCAGCGCTCCAGTTCGGCCGCGAATTCCTCGGCGCTGTGCTCGTCGGTGCCCTCCGACAGCGCGCGGGCCATGATGGTGGCCACGCCGTCCAGGCCGGCCGGTTCGGCGTCGAGCGGCGCGGTCAGCAGCACCTCGACGGCGATGACCTGCTGGCCGGGGCGGTGGCTGGTCAGCAGCGTCAGCCCGTTGCCGAGCGTGCCGCGCTCGGGCTGCGGGAAGGCCCACGGCTTGGGCTCCCCGGCCGTCGGCTGCGGGTGGAACGTCATGACGGCGGCGATGTCGCTCACGCTTCGCCCTCTTCCTGGTCGTGCTGCTCGTCGGCATCGGTGTCGGCGGCCCCGTCGTCCGCGCCGCCCGCCTGCTCGCCGCCGGTGGGTTCGTAGACGAGGACGGCCCGGTTGTCCGGGCGCAGCCGGGCAGCGGCCACGGCCTTGACCTCCTCGGCGGTGACGGACAGCACCCGGTCCACGGCGGTCAGCGCGAGCTGCGGGTCGCCGAACAGCACGGCGAACCGGCACAGTTCGTCGGCGCGCCCGCCCACGGTGGCGAGCCGGTCCAGCCACTCGCGCTCCAGCTGCGCCTGCGCCCGCTCCATCTCCTCGGGCGTGGGACCCTCCGCGGCGAAGCGGGCCAGCTCCTCGTCCACCGCCGCCTCGATGACGGGCAGTTCGACGCCGCTGGACGCCTTGACGTCCATCCAGCCGAGCGAGGGCGCGCCGGCCAGCCGCAGCAGGCCGAAGCCCGCGGTCACCGCGGTGCGGTCGCGGCGCACCAGCCGGTTGTGCAGCCGGGAGGACTCCCCGCCGCCGAGCACCGTCAACGCCAGATCGGCGGCGTCACCCTCACGAGTGCCGTCCGAGGGCAGCCGGTAGGCGGCCATCAGGGCGCGCGAGGGCACGTCCTCCTCGATCACCTCGCGGGTCTGCTCGCCCATGACCTCGGGCAGCGAGCCGTCCCGCGGCGCGGGCTTGCCCTCGTGCGCGGGGATGGTGCCGAAGTACTTCTCGATCCAGCCGAGGGTCTTGTCCGGGTCGATGTCGCCGACCACCGACAGCACCGCGTTGCCCGGCGCGTAATAGGTGCTGAAGAACGCGCGGGCGTCCTCCAGGGAGGCCGCGTCCAGGTCGGCCATCGAGCCGATCGGCGTGTGGTGGTAGGGGTGCCCGTCGGGGTAGGCGAGCGCGGTGAGCCGCTCGAAGGCGGTGCCGTAGGGCACGTTGTCGTAGCGCTGGCGGCGCTCGTTCTTCACCACGTCCCGCTGGTTGTCCAGGCTCTCCTGGTCCAGCGCGGTCAGCAGGCTGCCCATCCGGTCCGCCTCCAGCCACAGGGCCAGCTCGACCTGGTGGGCGGGCATCGTCTCGAAGTAGTTGGTGCGCTCGAAGCTCGTGGTGCCGTTGAGCGAGCCGCCGGCGCCCTGCACGAGTTCGAAGTGCCCGTTGCCCTTGACGCTGGCCGAGCCCTGGAACATCAGGTGCTCGAAGAGGTGGGCGAGACCGGTGCGGCCCTTGACCTCGTGGCGCGAACCGACGTCGTACCAGAGGCAGATCGACGCGACCGGGGTGAGGTGGTCCTCGGAGAGCACCACGCGCAGGCCGTTCGCGAGGCGGTGCTCGGTGGCTGTGAGGCCGCTGGAGTGTGCCTCCGGGGTGGCCGTGTGACCCATGGGCAAGCTGTCCTTCCGGTCGCGTGCGCGTGAGTGCGCGAGTGCTGCCACTCTAGGCAAGCGTGCCCGCGCCGTGCGAAGTTCCCCTCTTACGGGACCGGTCGTGCCGGGTCGCGGTCCGCGCTGTCGGTGGCGCGGTCCACAATGGTCGGCGTCGACCGACCGCCGGTCCACCGGTCGTACCCTCGGAACGTACGCCGCCTGACGAAGGAGCGCCGCCGCGATGGCCCGCCGCACGACGAAGAACCCGCCGCCGGACGACGCGTTCGAGGAGCGCATCCTCGACATCGACGTCGTGGACGAGATGCAGGCCTCCTACCTCGAGTACGCGTACTCGGTGATCTACTCGCGTGCGCTGCCCGACGCCCGGGACGGCATGAAGCCGGTGCACCGGCGGATCGTCTACCAGATGAACGAGATGGGGCTGCGGCCCGACCGCGGCTTCGTCAAGTGCGCCCGTGTCGTCGGCGAGGTGATGGGCAAGCTGCACCCGCACGGCGACGCGTCGATCTACGACGCCATGGTGCGGATGGCCCAGCCGTTCTCGCAGCGGCTGCCGCTGGTGGACGGCCACGGCAACTTCGGCTCGCTGGACGACCTCCCGGCGGCCATGCGCTACACCGAGGCCCGGATGTCCGGCCCGGCGCAGCTGATGGTCGAGTCGATCGACGAGGACACGGTCGACTTCGCGCCCAACTACGACGGCCAGGAGCAGGAGCCGGGCGTCCTGCCCGCCGCGTACCCGAACCTGCTCGTCAACGGCGCCTCCGGGATCGCCGTCGGCATGGCCACGAACATGCCGCCGCACAACCTGGCCGAGGTCATCTCCGCCGCCCGGCACCTGATCCGCCACCCCAACGCGGATCTGGACGCGCTGATGCGCCACGTGCCCGGGCCCGACCTGCCGACCGGCGGCCGGGTGATCGGCCTGGCCGGCATCCGCGACGCGTACGAGACGGGCCGCGGCACGTTCAAGATGCGCGCCACGGTGGCGGTGGAGGACGTGACGCCGCGCCGCAAGGGCCTGGTGGTCACCGAACTGCCGTTCAACGTCGGGCCCGAGAAGGTCATCGCCAAGATCAAGGACATGGTCAACGCGAAGAAGCTCCAGGGCATCGCCGACGTCAAGGACCTCACCGACCGCGAGCACGGCCTGCGCCTGGTCATCGAGATCAAGAACGGCTTCAACCCCGAGGCCGTGCTGGAGCAGCTCTACAAGCTGACGCCGATGGAGGACTCCTTCGGCATCAACAACGTGGCCCTGGTGGACGGCCAGCCGCTCACCCTCGGCCTGAAGGAGCTGCTGGAGGTCTACGTCGACCACCGCTTCACCGTGGTGCGGCGGCGCAGCGAGTACCGCCGGACCAAGCGCCGCGACCGGCTGCACCTGGTCGAGGGCCTGCTGGTGGCCCTGGTCGACATCGACGAGGTCATCGCGCTGATCCGTTCCAGCGACAACGCCGCCCAGGCCAAGGAGCGGCTGATGGAGCGGTTCGGGCTGAGCGAGATCCAGACGCAGTACATCCTCGACACCCCGCTGCGGCGGCTCACCCGCTTCGACCGGATCGAGCTGGAGTCCGAGCGCGACCGGCTCAAGGAGGAGATCGAGGAACTGACCCGCATCCTGGAGTCGGACGCGGAGCTGCGCAAGCTCGTCTCCACCGAACTGGCCGCGGTCGCCAAGCAGTACGGCACCCCGCGGCGCACGGCGCTGCTGGAGTCGGCCGACGCCCCGGCCACCGCGGTGCCGCTGGAGGTCGCCGACGACCCGTGCCGGGTGCTGCTGTCCTCCACCGGGCTGCTGGCCCGCACCGCCGACGCCGACGCGTCCGGGGAGACCGGCGGCAGGCGCACCAAGCACGACGTGATCGTCTCCGCGGTGCCGACCACCGCCCGCGCGGACGTGGGTGTGGTGACGTCCACCGGGCGGCTGCTGCGGCTGACCGTCATCGACCTGCCGATCCTGCCGCCGAGCACGGGGGCGCCCACGCTGTCGGGCGGCGCGCAGCTCTCGGAGTTCTTGTCGCTGGAGGAGGGCGAGCGGGCGCTGTGCCTCACCACGCTCGACGAGTCCTCGCCCGGGCTGGCGCTGGGCACCGCGCAGGGCGTCGTCAAGCGCGTCGTGCCCGACTACCCGGCGAACAAGGACGACCTGGAGGTCATCGGCCTCAAGGAGGGCGACGAGATCGTCGGCGCGGTCGAACTGCGCACCGGCGAGGAGGACCTGGTCTTCATCACCGACGACGCCCAGCTCCTGCGCTACCCGGCCTCCCAGGTGCGTCCGCAGGGCCGCCCGGCCGGCGGCATGACCGGCATCAAGCTCACCGCGGGGGCGGTGGTGATCTCCTTCACGGCGGTCGACCCGGGGGTGGACGCGGTGGTCTTCACGGTGGCCCGCTCCGAGGGCACGCTCGACGACGCCGGGCACGGCACGGCCAAGCTCACCCCGTTCGAGCAGTACCCGCGCAAGGGACGGGCGACCGGAGGTGTCCGCTGCCAGCGCTTCCTGCGCGGGGAGGAGGGCCTGCTGTTCGCCTGGGCCGGCGCCGCGCCCGCCCGCGCCGCCACGGCCAACGGCACGCCCACCGACCTGCCGCCCAAGGACCCGCGGCGCGACGGCTCCGGGGTCCCGCTGGCCAAGCCCGTGTCGGCGGTGGCCGGACCGGTCTGACCTCAGCTCCTCGCGGAGCGGGCGCCCCGCGCACGCGGCGGAGGGGCGTACGGAGGTGCCGTGCGCGCCCCCGGCGCCTGGCCCGACTGGCCGCGGGGCCGGTACGGCTAAGCTCCGGCGGATGCACAGCTGTTCTCGCGCCTCCGCCGAGCTGGCCGAACCCCTCACGGCCACCGCGGCCACCGCCCGGACCTGGCTGCTGCTGGAGCAGCCGGGCCCGTGGGGCGCCAAGGCCATGACGTCCAGCCACCTCGACCCCGAGGTGGGCCGCGTCCTGGAGCGGCTCGCCAAGGACACGGACGTGCGGCTCGGCCTGATCCGCCGCCCGGGCCGGCACGCCGACACCCACCGGCCGGACCCGCACCGGGTGTTCGCCGCGCACACGGCTCCCGCCGACCCGTGGGTCCGTACCGCCGAGGTGGCGGACCCGCGCGAGCTGACGTCCCTGGACTTCGCCGCGCTGGGCGCGGGCGGCCACGGCGGGTTCGGCGCGGCCCACGACGGCCCGCCGCTCGCCCTGGTGTGCACCAACTCCCGGCGAGACCGGTGCTGCGCGCTGCACGGCCGTCCGCTGGCCGCCGAACTCGCCGCCGAGGACGGCCGCAACGTCTGGGAGACCACCCACCTCGGCGGCCACCGCTTCGCCCCCACGATGCTCGTCCTCCCGCACGGCTACGCGTACGGGCGGCTGGACGGCGACCGCGCCAGGGCCGTGCTGGACGCGGCCGGCGCCGGCCGGGTGCTCGCCGAGGGCTGCCGGGGACGCTCCGCGTGGGACCGTCCGGGCCAGGCGGCCGAGGCGGCGGTCCGCGCGCTCACCGGCGAGGACCGGGCGGACGCGCTCGCGGTGGACCGCACCGAGGAGTGCGGTCCGGACGGCTGGGTTGTGGGTGTGGTCCACACCGACGGGCGGGCCTGGTCGGTGCGCGTCACGCGGAGCGTGTCCACCCCGCCGCGCCCGGAGAGCTGCGGCGCGGCCCTCGGCACGCCGGCCCGGATGGACGTCACGGGCGTCGAGGCGGTGGCCGGGGGCCGCGCCGGCTGATCGGGCCCGCCGCCGGGCCCTGCCGGGGGCGCTACTTGGCGTTCTTCACGAACTCCGTGGTGTAGGTCTTGGCCAGGTCCACGTCGGTGTGCTGGAGGTTCGGGTTGAACGCCTTGAGCACGTTCTCCACGGTCCGCGGGCCGTCGGCGGGCATCACCCCGTCGGTGGTGAACATCGGCAGCGTGGCCTTGATGGACTGCGCGTAGAGGTCGGCTCCGCCCTGCGCGTAATCGCTCGGCATCTTCGCGGCGATCTGCTGGGGGGTGTGGGTGGACATCCAGGCGAGCGTCTTCACGAAGGCGTCGGCGAGCTTCTGCACGGTGGCCTTGTGGCTGTTCACCCAGGAGGTGTTCATGTACAGGCTGGAGGACGGGTAGAGGCCGCCGAGCGCCTCCTTCGACCCCTGCGGCGTGCGCATGTCGTAGAGCACCTTGCCCAGGTTCTTGTCGAGGATCTGCGCCACGGTCGGGTCGGTGGTCATGCCGGCCTGGATCGAGCCGTGCTGGAGCGCGGCGATGAAGGTCGGGCCGGCGCCGACGGCGACCGGGGTGAAGTCGCTGACCTTGAGGCCGTTGTGGACGGCGAGGTACTTGGTGAGGAAGTCGGTGGAGGAGCCGAGGCCCGTGACGCCGAGCTTCCTGCCCTTGAAGTCCTTCGCGCTCGTGACGTCCCCGGCGTCCTTGCCCGACACGATCTCGACCTCGCCGGGGGCCTGCGCGAACTGGACGACCGACTCCACCTGCTTGCCCTTGGTCTGGAGGTCGAGGGTGTGGTCGTAGAAGCCGACCGCGCCCTGGACGTCGCCGGAGACCAGCGCGGTGGTGGCGTCCACGCCGGCCGGCTCGGTCATGAGCGTCACGTTCAGGCCCTCGGCCTGGAAGTAGCCGAGCCGCTGGGTGAGCATCGCGGGGAGGTAGATCACCTTGTCCAGGCCGCCGACCATGATGGTGACCTTGGTGGCGTCCTTGCCGGCGGCGTTCGAGCCCGATCCGGAGCCGGCGTCGGAACCGGATCCCGAGCCGGAGTCGGAGGAGCTCGACGCGGCGTCGTCGGCGCAGGCGGTGAGCGTGGTGAGGGCGAGGGCGGCGGCGAGGGCTCCGGTGAGAGCACGGGCCGGGAGCCTGGTGAGCTTGCGCATGGTGGTCACGTCCTTGTGAAGTCGTACGGAAGTCGTAGGAGATTCGGGGCGGAGCGGGGCGGGGACCGGGCCGGGCCCGGGTTGCGGGGAGGGACGGCGGCGCGACCTCAGCCGTCGGAACCGGGCTCCGCGGGCTTCCAGCGGAAGAGCCGCTTCTCCAGGAAGGTGAGCAGCCCCTCGGCGGCGAGGGCGACGACGGCCAGGATCGCCATGGCCGCGTAGACGCCGGCGGCGTTGAAGGTGCCCTGGGAGGCGGAGACGAGCAGACCGAGGCCCTTGTTCGCACCGATGTACTCGCCGACGATCGCGCCGATCAGCGCGAAGCCGAAGCTGACGTGGAGGCTGGTGAAGATCCACGAGGTGGCCGAGGGGATGACCACCTGGAGGGTGACCTGCCGGTTGCTCGCGCCGAGGATGCGCGCGTTGGCGACGAGGTTGCGGTCGACCTCGCGGGCGCCCTGGAAGGCGTTGAAGAACACCGGGAAGAAGACCAGCACGACCGCGGAGGCGACCTTGGATGCGGGCCCCAGGCCGAACCAGATGAGGAAGATCGGGGCCAGCACGATCCTGGGCATGGCGTTGAGGATCTTCACGTACGGCCCGAACACGTCCGCGAGGAACCGCACCCGGCCGAGCGCGATGCCCAGCAGCACACCGGCCGCGACACCGATCACCCAGCCGTACAGCGCCTCGTAGAGCGTGTACCAGATCTGCTCGCCCAGCGAGCCCTGGGCCGTGCCGTGCGTCACCCACTGCCGGATCTGGTCCCAGATCTTCGACGGCATCGAGAAGTTGAAGGAGTCGATGACGCCGGTGCGGGAGAACCACTCCCATAGGCCGAGCACCAGCACGAGCACGGCGAGCCGGCACCCGTACACCAGCAGGGTGCGGTTGCGGACGGCGCGGGCGCGGGCGCTGCTGCGGTCGGTCGTGCGGGCACCGGGCCCTGCCGCGACGGGCGGTGCGTCGTGGGGGGAGGTCGAGGAGGTGGTGCGGGAACTCGGGGAGGCGGACTTCTCAGGCGGCATCGGCGGCGCCCCTTTCGCGGGTGATGCGGACCTCTTCGCCTAGCGACGACCAGATCTCGCGGTAGATCTCCAGGAAGCGCGGCTCCAGCCGGATCTCCTCGACGCTGCGCGGGCGCGGCAGGTCGACGGCGAAGACCTCCTTGACGGTGGCAGGTCCCGCGGTCATCACCACGACCTTGTCGGCGAGGGCGATGGACTCCTCCAGGTCGTGGGTGACGAACACGACCGAGGAGCCGGTGCCCGCCCACAGGTCGAGCAGCTGGTCGGACATCAGGGCCCGGGTCTGCACGTCGAGCGCGGAGAACGGCTCGTCCATGAGCAGGATCTCCGGGTCGTTGACGAAGGTCGCGGCGAGCGCGACGCGCTTCCGCTGGCCGCCGGAGAGCTGGTGCGGGTAGCGGTCCTCGAAGGCGGTCAGCCCCACCCGGGCCAGCCAGTCGCGGGCCCGCCGCCGGGCCTCGGTCTTGGGCACGCCGCGGAAGCGGGGGCCGGCCATCACGTTGGACAGCACGGTCCGCCACGGGAAGACGGCGTCCTGCTGGAAGACGAAGCCGACCTCGGAGCCGATGCCCCGGACCGGTTCGCCGCCGACCAGGACCTCGCCCTCAGTGGGCTCCTCCAGGCCGCTGACCAGGGTCAGCGTGGTCGACTTGCCGCATCCGGTGGGACCGACGACCGCGACGAACTCCCCGCGTTCGATGGTCAGGTCCAGGTTCCGGACGGCGGTGTGGAGCGCGCCGGACGGGGTCCGGAACGCCTTGCTCGCCCCCCGCAGCTCGATGGCGGGGCTCGTGTGGCTGGTCATGGCCGAGGACGTTAGGAGCGGCCCGGGGGACGCGACAGGCTTGTGGTCGCTGCGCGCCTTGTGCTCACAAGTCGGTGTTCTGCTCTTTTTGCTCGCCGCGGGGCAAAGAAAGCGACACGGAGTCTGCCCATCGGGCGCGGCAGCGTTTACGTTGCGTTGACAGCACGCGGGCCGCCCGGGACGCGGGCGGGAGGCGTGACGGGTGGCCGGGCCCGCGTGGATCCGCGCAGACCCGCACGGACGGTACAGCGGGCACGGGCAGCACGACGTCGGAGGACCACATGCGGATCGGATGGCCGCGCCGGCTCTCGGCGCAGGTGCTGCTGACGCAGCTGGCGATCACCGCCGGGGTCACCGCGCTGGCCACCGGCCTCTTCCTCGAACCGCTCAGCCGTCAGCTCGACGCCGAGGCCGAGCACCGGGCGCTGGCCATCGCGCAGACCGTGGCCGCCGATCCTCGGGTGGCGACGGCCCTCACCACCTCCCGGCCCACCCGCGACAACCCGGTGCAGCGCGAGGCCGAACTCGTCCGCCACAAGACCGGCGCGCTCTACATCGTCGTGATGGACACGCACGGCACGCGGTGGTCTCACACCGACGTCGACCGGATCGGCGAGCACGTCTCGACCGACCCGAGCGTGGCCCTCGGCGGGCGGGAGATCATGCAGATCGACACCGGCACGCTGGGGCGCAGCGCCCGCGGCAAGGTGCCGCTGCTCGACTCCAGGCACCGGATCGTGGGCGCGGTGTCGGTGGGCATCGGCTACCGCAGCGTGCGGGACCGGCTGCTGGGCACGGTGCCGGAGCTGCTGAAGTACGCGGGCGCGGCGCTGGCCGTCGGCGTACTCGCGGCCTGGTGGGGGTCGCGGCGGCTGCAACGGGCCACCCGCGGGCTGGCCTTCGCCGACATCTCGGCGCTGCTCGACGAGCGCGAGGCCATGCTGCACGGCATCCGCGAGGGCGTGGTGGCGCTCGACTGCCTGGGCCGGGTGCGGCTGGTCAACGACGAGGCGCAGCGCCTGCTGGGCCTCGGCCCGGACGCGGCGGGCGGCGAGCTGGACGACCTGCTGCCGCCCGGCCGGACCACCGACGTGCTGGCCGGACGGGTGGCAGGAACCGATCTGCTCACCGTCAGCGGCGGGCGGGTGCTGGTGGCGAACCGCATGCCGACCGCCGACGGCGGCGCCGTGGTCACCCTGCGCGACCGCACCGAGCTCGAACTCCTCAGCCGCGAACTGGACTCCACGCACGGGCTGCTCGACGCGCTGCGGGCCCAGGACCACGAGCACGCCAACCGGCTGCACACCGTGCTGGGCCTGCTCGAACTCGGCCTGCACGAGCAGGCGGTCGACTACGTGGCCGAGGTCGCCGACACCCATCGGGCCTCGGCGGAGGAGGTGGCCGAGCGGGTGCAGGACCCGCTGCTGTCGGCGCTGCTGGTCGGCAAGTCCGCGATCGCCGCCGAGCGCGGGGTCGCGCTGCGGATCTCGCCGACGACCCGGCTCCCGGACCGGGTGGTCGACCCCCGTGACCTGGTGACCGTGCTGGGCAACCTCATCGACAACGCCCTCGACGTGGCCGCCTCCGAGGTCGAGGTGGACCTGCGCGCCGAGCGGACCACGGCGGTGCTGCGGGTCAGCGACAACGGGCCCGGCGTGCCGCCGGAGGTGCGCGACCTGATCTTCACCCACGGCTGGACCACCAAGCAGTCCCCCGCCCACCGGGGCCGCGGCCTCGGGCTCGCCCTGGTCCGGCGGCTCGCCGAGCGGTACGGCGGGGTGGCCCGCGTCGGTGCCCGGGCCGGCGGCGGCGCCGTCTTCACCGTCGTCCTGCCCGAGGCCCTCGCCCCGGCCGACCTGGCCGCCGCGCTTCCGGAGGGATCCCGATGATCGACGTCCTGGTGGTGGACGACGACTTCCGCGTCGCCGAGATCAACTCCGCCTACGTGGGCAAGGTCCCCGGCTTCCGGGTGGCCGCCCGCGCCCATACCGCGGCCCAGGCGCTGGCCACCCTGGAGCGCTCCCCCATCGACCTCGTCCTGCTCGACCACTACCTGCCCGACGAGAGCGGACTGACCCTCGTCCGCCGCATGCGCCAACTCGGCCACCACGCCGACGTGATCATGGTGACCGCCGCCCGCGACGTCGCCACCGTGCAGGCCGCCCTGCGGCTCGGCGCCCTCCAGTACCTGGTCAAGCCCTTCGGCTTCGCCGGCCTGCGCGCCAAGCTCGACGGCTACGCGGCTCTGCGGCGCACCCTCGACGGAGTCGGCGGGAGCGGCGAGGCGGGCCAAGAGCAGGTCGACCGGATCTTCGGCGCCCTGCGTACGGCGCCCGCCGCCCCCGCCACCCTGCCCAAGGGCCACTCCGCGCCCACCGCCCAGCTCATCCGGCGGGTGCTGCGAGAGGCCGAGGCACCGCTGTCCGCCCACGAGGTCGCCGAGCGGGCCGGGTTGAGCCGCTCCACCGCCCAGCGCTACCTCAAGCACCTGGAGCAGGCAGGACGGCTCCGGCTCACCCTGAAGTACGGCGACACCGGCCGCCCGGAGCACCTGTACGCCTGGGCGGCCCCCGCGCGGTGAGCCGCTCGGCCGTAGTAGCGTGCCGCCCCACCGGCCGCCCGCGCTACGCCGCACCCGCCCCCGTCAGCGACCGCACCTCGGTCTCGGCGTACGCCGTCTCGTCCGCGGGCTCCCGCGACAGCACCGTGCCCAGCCATCCCGCGAAGAAGCCCAGCGGGATGGAGACCACGCCCGGGTTCTCCAGCGGGAAGACGTGGAAGTCCACCCCCGGGACCAGCGCGTCCGGTCGCCCGGACACCACCGGGGACAGCACGACCAGCACCAGCGCCGGGACCAGCCCGCCGTAGATCGACCACACCGCGCCCTTCGTGGTGAACCGCCGCCAGAACAGCGAGTACAGCAGCGCCGGCAGGTTCGCCGACGCGGCCACCGCGAACGCCAGCCCGACCAGGAACGCGACGTTCTGGTCCTGCGCGAACAGGCTCAGCGCGATCGCCACCGCACCGATCCCCACCGCGGCGAACCTCGCCACCCGCACCTCGTCCTCCTCCATCTCCCCTTCCCGGTGGGCCCCTTCACCGACCGCCGCATGCCGGGGCCGCCGCCGCGCGGTGGCGTACAGGTCGTGGGCCACCGACGCCGACGACGCCAGCGTGATGCCCGCCACCACAGCCAGGATCGTCGCGAACGCCACCGCGCCCACCACCGCGAACAGCACCGCTCCCCCGGTCGTCCCCGACCCGCCGCCCAGCGACTCCGCGAGCAGCGGCACCGCCGTGTTCCCCGCCGCGTTGGACGACCGCACCGTCCCCGACCCGACCACGGCCGCCGCCCCGAAGCCCAGCACGATCGTCATCAGGTAGAACACCCCGATCAGCCCGATCGCCCAGACCACCGACCGCCGGGCCGAACGGGCCGTCGGCACCGTGTAGAAGCGGGACAGGATGTGCGGCAGCCCCGCCGTCCCCAGCACCAGCGCCAGCCCGAGGCTGATGAAGTCCAGCCGCGAGGTCACGCTGTCGCCGTACTTCAGCCCCGGCGCCAGGAACGCCTGTCCCCGGCCGCTCCCGTCGGCCGCCGACCGCAGCAACGCGTTCACGTCGCCGTGGAACCGCACCAGCACCAGCACCGTCAGCGCCACCGCCCCGCTCATCAGCAGCACGGTCTTCACGATCTGGATCCACGTGGTGGCCCGCATCCCGCCGAAGGACACGTAGACCACCATCAGTGCCCCGAACCCGATCACCGTCCAGGTCCGGGCCACGCCGGTCCCGCCGAACAGCAGCCCCACCAGGCTGCCGGCGCCCACCATCTGCGCCACCAGGTACAGGATCGACACCGTCACCGACGCCGTGCCCGCCGCGATCCGCACCGGCCGCCGCCGCATCCGCGCCGACAGCACGTCCGCCAGCGTGTACCGGCCGCAGTTGCGCACCAGCTCCGCCACCAGCATCAGCACGACCAGCCACGCGACGAAGAACCCCACCGAGTACAGCAGCCCGTCGTACCCGAACAGGGCGATCAGCCCGGAGATCCCGAGGAACGACGCCGCGGACATGTAGTCCCCCGCGATCGCGAGCCCGTTCTCCGCCGGGGTGAACAGCCGCCCGCCGGCGAAGAACTCCACCGACGAACTCCGCCGCCGCCCCGCCCACGCCGTGATCGCCAGCGTCACCGTGACGAACACCGTGAACAGAACGATCGACAGCCCCTGGTGGTCCCCCGTCCCCGCCGCCAGCTGTCCCACGGCCGTGCCCCGCCCGCTCACCTGACCCGCTCCTGCCCGGTCCCCGTGGCCATCGTCCACCGCAGGTCGAGCGCCGCCCGGTCCCGCCGCAACCTCGCGTGCCGCGCGTACGCCCACGTCAGCAGGAACGTCGTGGCGAACTGCGCGAGCCCCGCGACCATCGCCACGTTCACCTCACCGGCCACCCGGCGGCCCATCAGGCCCGGCGCCGTCGTCGCGGCCACCACGTAGAGCAGGTACCAGGCCACGAACCCCGCCGCCACGGGGAAGACGAACCCCCGGTACCGGTCCCGCACCTCGCGGAAGGCCGCGCTGTGCTGCACCTCGACGTACACCGCCGCCCGGCGGGCCGCCAGCTCCTCCTGACGTTCCTGACGGGCCTGGGGCATCCACCCGGACCCCGCCTCCGCCCACGGATCCTCGACCCCCAAGATCCCAGGGTCTGCTCCGTCGCGCTCGTCCACCGAACTCTCCTCGTCCCACGGGCCGGTCGGCCGTGGGCCCCAATCATGGACAGAGCGGGAAGATCCAGGTCCAACAAGCTGAAACCTTCACACCATCAGGTGATCCCGTGTCTGAAGGCGTATCCGACCGCCTGCGCCCGGTCCCGAACCCCGGTCTTGGCGAACAGATTGTTGATGTGCGTCTTCACCGTGGCCATGCTCACGTGCAGCCGTCCGGTGATCTCCGCGTTGGACAGTCCCTCCGCGACCAGCGCCAGCACCTCCGCCTCCCGGGCCGTCAACCCGTCCGGCAGTTCTCCTCCTTCCCGCCATCCCACCCGGGCGCCCACCGGCTCGGACGTGGCCAGCACGTCCAGCACCCGGCTCTGCACCATCGGCGACAACCCCGCCCGGCCGGCCGTCACCTCCGCGATCGCCCGCGCGATCTCGTCCCCGCCCGCGTCCTTCGTCAGATACCCCCGCGCCCCCGCCCGCAGGGCCGGGAACAGCGAATCGTCGTCCGCGTACGTGGTCAGCACCACCACCTGCGTGCCCGGATGCTCCGCCCGGATCCGCCGGGTCGCCTCCACCCCGTCGCACCGGGGCATCCGCAGGTCCATCAACACCACCTCCGGCCGGTGTTCGGCCACCAGCCGCACCGCCTCCTCCCCGTCGGCCGCGGCTCCCACCACCTCGATCCCGGGCAGCAGCCCCAGCAGCATCACGATCCCTTCGCGCACCACCGTCTGGTCGTCCGCGACCACCACCCGCGTCACGCGGGCACCCGCAAGCGCACCACGAAGCCCTCCTCCGCCGGTCCGGCGTCCAGCGCGCCGCCCAGCAGTTCGGCGCGCTCCCGCATCCCTCGAAGACCGTAGCCTCCGCCGGAGGCCCCCAACGCGTTGTCCACAGGCACCCGGGCACCGAAATCCCGGAACTCCAACTCGACCTCCTGCGGCCTGTACTCCAGCCGCAGCGTGATCCGCGCCCCCGGGGCGTGCTTGCGGACGTTCGTCATCGCCTCCTGCGCGACCCGCCGCACCGCGAGCCCTGCCTCGGCGGGCAGGCTCCGCGACTGCCCCGCCACCTCCAGCCCCACGCCCTCCGGCCCGACCAACTCCCGCAGGTACTCCTCCACCGGCGGCATCTCACCGCGCAGCGCCGACAGCGCCTGCCGGGTCTCGGCCAGCCCCTCCCGGGCCATCCGGCGCGCCGCGATCACCCGCTCCAGCACGACCTCCTGCTCCACGCCCCGCTCGATCAGCAGCCGGGTCGCCTCCAGGTGGACGGTCTGCGCGGACAGGCTGTGGGCGAGCACGTCGTGGATCTCCCGGGCGATCCGGGTGCGCTCGGCCAGCGCCGCCGACTCGGCCTCGGCCTTCCGCGCCGCACGCTCCTGGGCGAGCAGCCGCTGGGTGTTGCCCCGCGCCTCCGCGTCCAGCCGCACGGTGTAGCCGCCGAGCACCAGCCCGAGCGCCGTCAGCACCGTGACCAGCCAGCTGTCACCGGAGCCGAGGAAGGCGAAGTCGAGCAGCGCGATCCCGGCCAGCGGGGCCGCCGCCGCCAGCGGCAGCCGTTCGACGGCCAGCACCGCGCACGCGCACCACAGCACACTGGCCGCTACCTGCCCGCCGGCCGCGTGCGCGACCGCACCGCCGGCGATCAGCAGGATCATCATCGCCACAGCCGGCCACAGCTGGTACCTCAGGGTCATCCGGAAGTAGGCCCAGACGACCCCGGCTGCCGCCGCCACTCCCGCGCAGGACCCGAACGTCTCCCAGGGGCCGAGGCCGCCCTTGGCGACGATCCCCCACACCGCTGCGGCGACCACCGCGAGCCGGAACAGCCGCCCGATGCCCCGCCGCGCCCGAGGGCGGTTCTCACGGGACAGGGCCTCCCGCGAAGGCCAGGACATCCAAGCGCTCATGAAACCGTACGGTACGACGGGTCCACGGCCCTGGCCCGCCAGATCAGCACCCCTTGACGTATGAGCAGGGTGGCGGCGACCGCGAGCAGCACCGTCGCCGAACTCTGGTGCACACCGGCGGCCCTGGCTATGCCGTAGAGCCCGATCCGGGCGGCGATACCGAGCAGCCACACGCCGATCGACGCCTTGGTGCCCTGCGCCCACGCCTTGCCCTCGGCGTCGGTCCACACACGGGTGGTGGTGGCCCAGAGCAGACCCATGAGGGCACCGACGATCAGCTCCGCACCCAGCAGCGCCACGGCCGCGTCCTGGTGGTGCGCGTCGATGAGGCCGCCACCGTCCCGTATCGCCAGCACGACCAGCACTGCGGGGATCAGCCACCAGCGACCCGAACCGACCTGACGCGGTGTGAGCTGACGGGCGATCACCACACCGATGACCGCGAGGATCACCAGGGCATTGACCATTCCGGACATGACGGATGCCTCCGAACTAGGACTCGACGACTTGTTCTGTCCTCGAATCTACGGAGAACCGCAGGTCAGTGGATCAAGCCCCGGGTTGAAAACCTCTCTCCACCCACGGGTGGAGAGCAGCGGGCCGGGCCCGGCCCGCGCCGGTCATCCGGCGGGGGCGGGCTCGCGCTGGGCGATCAACTGGTCCACGAGGGTCAGCAGCAGGTCGCGGCTGGCCTCCCGCTGCCGGACGTCGGTCATGACCACGGGAACGTGCGGGTCGAGGTCGAGCGCCTCGCGCACCTCGTCCTCGGTGCGGTCGCGGCGGCCGTGGAAGCAGTTGACGCCCACCACGAAGGGGATGCCGCGGCTCTCGAAGAAGTCGACGGAGGCGAAACTGACGTCCAACCGCCGGGTGTCGGCGAGGACGACCGCGCCGAGCGCCCCGTTGACGAGGTCGTTCCACATGAACCAGAAGCGTTCCTGTCCCGGCGTGCCGAACAGGTACATCACCAGCTTGCGGCTGATCGTGACCCGGCCGAAGTCCAGGGCGACCGTCGTGGTGGATTTGTCGTCGAGCCCGTCCAGGTCGTCGACCCCGACGCTGGCGCTCGTCATGTACTCCTCGGTGCGCAGCGGAGCGACCTCGCTGATGGAGCCCACCATCGTGGTCTTGCCGACACCGAAACCGCCCGCGATCAGCACCTTGACGGCCGCAGGAGCGGGACGTCCGGTCCCGGCCCGGCGGTCAGAGCCCTGCGAGGCCATCCCTCACCTCCTGGAGAAGGGTCATGTCGATTCCGTTCCCGACCGCCACGGCCAGCGGCGCGCGCAGCGTCACCCTTCCCATGGCCGCCAGGTCGGCGACCAGGATCTTCGTCACCGAGACAGGCAGGTCCAGTTCGGCCGCGATCTCGGCGACGGCGCCCGACTGCTCGCAGCGGGCGAGGATCGCCCGGTGCTCGGGCTGGAGCGTGTGGGCGCCGCCGGGGGCGCCGTCCGGCGGCACGGTCGTGACCACCGTGATCAGGGTCAGACCGTCGTGCTCCGGAGCTGTCCGGCCGCCGGTGATCGTGTAGGGCCGGACCAGCGGCTCGTCTTCGCCGTCGTCCTGCTCCAGCTCATCGGTCCAGTGCCTCACGCACGTCCACCACCGTCGACCGCCGCGAGCTCGGACCGCGAGTCCGTGCCCATCTTCTGTCCGACCTGCTGGACGAGGGTGTGCATCGCGACCGCCATCACCTCGGCGTCGACGTCCTGCGAGGCCATGACGGCGAGGTGGGTGCGCGGCCCCGCGGCGGTGATGAAGAGCCACAGCTCGGCCATCTCCACGATGACCTGGTGCACGGGGCCGCCGTGGAAGAGGTCGCCGATGCCGCGCGCCAGGCTCTGCTGGCCCGTGGCGACGGCGGCGACGCGTTCGGCCGCGCCGCGCTCGATGGTGGCGGACTGACTGATGACCAGGCCGTCGTCGGACAGGAGGATCGCGTGCTTGGTTCCCGCCACCTGGTCGACGAGGCGGTCCAGCAGCCAGTCGAGGTCTTGGTCGGTAGCGGTGGTGCGCTCTGTCATTCAGGGTCCTTCGGTGATGGCGTCGTACTCTCCGGCTCGGCGCCGCCGGGCATGCTCTGGGTGTCCTCGCCCGGGTTCTTCCGGGCGAGCCTGGACTGGCGCTGGAAGGCGCCCACCGCGGCTCCGGAGCGGGTCGGCTCGGGGCGCGTGGTCGTGGCGTCGGACCCGGTCGGGAAGGGCGCGGGTTCGGGGACCGGATTGGTCTTGAGGTTGGCGGACAGGCTCGCCTGGCGGATGCGCTTGGGCAGCTTGCCGAGGGCGGCGCGGTCCTCGGGCCGCTCCGGTCCGGCCGCCTTCCGCGATCCGGCACGCGCGGCGCTCAGTTCGCCGCGCTCGACGGGGCGCGCCGCGGTCGGCACGACCTTCGCCATCGCGCGGCCCCGGGCCCGCGACGGCAGTCCGCGGGTGATCCCGACGACGGGCGACGCCGTCGGTCCGGAGACCGGGAGGGCTTCGTCGACGGGGGTGCCGGGCGCGGAATCCTCGGTGCCCTTGGGCTCGTCGAGACACGAGGAGGGGGCTTCGACGACCAGGTCGGAGGGGATGTAGACGATCGCGCGGGTGCCGCCGAACGCCGACGGCCGCAGCTCGACGCCGACTCCGAGGTTGCCCGCCAGGCGCGCGACGACGTACAGGCCCAGCCGCACGTCCTCGGCCCGGGACAGCACGTCCATCGGCGGAGGGTCCGCCATCATCTCGTTCGTCTCGCGGTACTGGTCCACCTCCATGCCGAGGCCGCGGTCCTCGACCTCGACGGTGACGCCCCGGTCCACGACGCTGGCGCGGACCTCGACGGGCATCGAGGCGCGGGAGAAGGTCGCGCCGTTCTCCATGAGCTCGGCCAGGATGTGGACCATCGGACCGACCGCGCGCTCGGAGATCCAGGGCCGTTCCTCGACCTCGATCACGATGCGGCGGTAGTCCTGCACCTCGCCCTGGGCGGCGCGGAGCACGTCCAGGAGCGGCACGGGCCGGCGCCAGCGGCGCTGCGGCTGCCCGCCGCCGAGGATGACGAGGCTCTCCTCGTAGCGGCGCAGCCGTGCGGTGAGGTGGTCGAGGTCGAACAGGCCCTCCAGCACCTCGGGGTCCTCGTGACGGCGCTCCAACTGGTCGAGCTTCTTCAGCTGGAGGCCGATGAGGAGCTGGGTGCGGCGGGCGATGCGCTGGAGGAGGCGTTCGAACCCGCGCTGCTGTTCGGCCTGCTGGACGGCGGTCTCGACGGCGCTGCGGCGGGCGAGGTTGAGCGCGTCGCCGAGCTCGCCCAGCTCGTCGCCGCCGTGGGCCACTTCGGCGACCTCGGCGTCGGTGTCGACGGTCTCGCCGCTGCGCAGGCGCTGGACCACGTCCGGCAGTTTGGCCTGGAGGGTCAACGCCTCGTCCCGCAGCGCGAAGATGCGGTTGCGCAGCGAGCCGGTGAGGCGGACGGTGGTCCAGATGACCAGAAGGGCCGCGGCGAGGCCGACGAGGGCGATGAGCAGCAGGCGCTGGAGCAGGCCGTGCAGAGTGCTGTCGGCGACGGCGGCGACGTCGTTGACCCGTCGGTTCATCAGCTGACGCAGTTGCGGCTGCGTGCTCTTGATGCCGTCGAGCCACTTGTCGCGGGCGTCGCCGGCCCCGGCGGAGGAGTGGTCGGAGGCGCCGGTGGACATCAGCGCGACCTCGGCGCTGTCCATGGCCTTCCAGCCCGCGCTCGAGGTGATCGTGCGCAACTCGGCCCTCTCGTCCTCGGGCAGGACGGGGGCCACCTTGGTGTCGAGCAGGTAGTGCGCGGAGCCGATCCACTGGCCGAGGCTCACCCGGTCGGCTGTGGTCGCCTTGTCGCGGGCGAGCACGGCGTGCTCGCGCGACTGCATCTCCGCGCTCCAGAACAGGTCCACGAGGTCCCCCTCGGCGTACACCACCTGGCCGTTCTGGGCTTGGCTCAGCGCCTCGAAGATGTCCATGTCGTCGGACAGCAGGTCGGTGTAGTACGCGAAGGCAGCGGACTGGGACAGCGCACGGCGGTCGGCCGCCACCCTGATGCCGCTGAGCTGCTGCACGTCTCGGTTGGCGTCGGCGATCGCCTTCCGCACGTCGGCGTCGGCCCTCGAGGAGTCGAGCGAGGACAGCCCGTCGACGGCCTGTACGGCGGCGTCGGTACGGTGGCGGGCGGCGGGCAGTCCGGCGGCGGACACCGAGGCTCCGTCCAACGTCCTGGTGGTGGCGAACCGTTCGTCCTGGAGGGCGAAGTACAACTGGCTGGCCGGGACGCCGGCGCGGGACGCGAGGTCGTCCTGCTTGCTCTGGGTCTGCCAGTCGGTGAAGAGGCGGTCGGAGCTGATCGCCCACAGCAGGATGAGGGCGAGGCTCGGCACCACCGCGAGGACGACCAGGACGGCCCTCAGTGATCCCAGTCGTGATGGCGCTCCGACGGGACGGCCGGATCGTCGGGGCATGCGCGTGCGCAGCAATCTGTCTCCCAGAGGCAGTTCAGGATTGCGGGCCTCGCGCGGGAGCGGGCCGAGATGACGCATCGTAACGGTCTTTGTTGTGCGGATTGGCCCTCAAGGGGTTCCTTTGTATGACCATTACCGAGGTATTGACACTTCGTCGCCTGCGGGCAGGGCGGAATTCTCCGCTCCGGTTCCACCCGGGCCCCCATGATCGACCCGTGCACATGCCAACTGCCGTGATCCTGCACTCGCGCGGCGCGGCCCGACCCCGCGCCGTCGCAGGTCAGACGTCGATCTTCGAGCGGTCCAGCGTGCCGGCGGAGTTGGTGATGAACCAATCCGGCAAGCCTCTGACCTGCGGCGGAGCCGCCATTTGGGCGCTGGCCTGGCGTTTCTCCGATGGCCAGCGTTGGCCCCCGACGGCCGTATTCGACTGTCCTGCGGACCGTTTGCGGACTGGATGGG
This sequence comes from uncultured Actinomycetota bacterium, assembly GCA_963756705.1. Classification (GTDB taxonomy): domain Bacteria; phylum Actinomycetota; class Actinomycetes; order Streptomycetales; family Streptomycetaceae; genus Actinacidiphila. The sequence continues at coordinate 484,569 of CAVWOS010000018.1, forward strand.
CAACCGGGGCGAATTGCGGGAGGGGCCCGCGGCGTCGCGGCGGTTACTTCGGGTCGCCGTTGAAGCGTGCGGTCGGCCAGAGGTCGCCGAGCGCTGTGAGAGCCGCGCACGCGAGCCACCCGTCGTAGCCGATGCCTCTGCCGAGCAGCAGGCCCGATGGCGGGCGTGAAGGGCTGGTACTCGGCGATCGGCTGAAACCAGCCGGGCATGGATTGGATCGGGGTAAAGGCGCTGGACAGCAGCGGCAGCAGGATCAGCGGCATCGCGTTGTTACTGGCCGCTTGCCGTTCGGGCTGACCGGCCCATGCTGACCGCGATCCAGGTGAGGGCCGTGGCGAACGGCACGAGGAGCCCGCATTCCAGGACGGTGGCGTCGGTGGACCGGAAGCCGATGGCCACGGCGACCGCGCCCACCGGGACCACGCTCATGACCGACCGCAGCCGCTGCACACGACGTGCCCGATAGGCACCGAAGGACGGTGGATGACCATCGTGCGGAAGCGGGCGATGATGCCCTCGGTCATGTCGTTGGAGACGGAGACCGCGGTCCCCACCACGGTGCTGCCGATGGTCATCGGCAGCAGCCCGGGGACGAGGTAGGCGATGGAGTCGGAGCGGTCCGGGGTCCCGCCGCTGATGCCCGCGCTCCGTCGCTGCTCTCTCCGCTGGAGACCACGGGCGATCGGACATGGCCATTGTCCTTGTTGCCGTGTGAGGACGCCCCCCGGGCCGCCGGTGTGGACCCAGGGGGCACGAGGACGGTATTCCCCCGCCCCAGGGGTGCGCCCATCCTTGACGCGGGACTGACGGCGGCGCCGCGAGCCTTGACGCGAAGCTGGCAGAAGTGGGGCTCAGGGTGCGGCTGCTTGGCGTGCTGGCGCGCGCCGGTAGCGCGGTGGCGGATGACGGATGAGTGCCCGGCGCCCAGGCGCGCTCGCGCGTCAGGGGTGCGTCAGGAAAGCGCCGTGACCGTCAAGCGCGCATCAGGGGCAGCAGGGGTCACACCCGTGCCGGGCATAGCGTCGTGGAGCGCCGCGGGTCCCTGAACCCCCGCGGCGACCACCATCGCCGAGGAGGCAGCCATGCCGGCACGTCCCACCGATGCGGACGCCGAGCCTCTTGAACGGGTCCCGGCCGGACCCGCGCTGTTCGTTCCCGTCCGGTCGGGACCCGCAGGCTGCACCACCCGCTTCTTCCGTACGTCCCTGGGTGGCCGTACCGCGGTCGCCTTCACCAGCGAACGCAGGCTGATCCGCACACTCGGACCCGCCCAGCCCTGGATCCGCCTGTCCGAGCCGGCCCTGCGCGCGCTGGCCGCGCCCCTGGGCGTCGCCGAACTGCGCATCGACCCGCGGCTGTCCGCCCGGGCCCCCGCCCCGGCGCTCACCCCTGCGGTCCCGGAGACCGCGCATCACCTGCTCGTCGGCTAGGAGGCGCAACCCATGACCATCTCCCTGACGCACCGGATCCCCGCGCCAGCGCTCGAACCGGACTCCCTGTCCGTGTGGCCCGCCTCGACCAGGAATGTCCCCGGCGGTGATCTGACCGTGGCGGGCGTCTCGCTGACGGAGGCCGCCGACCGCTTCGGGACCCCGCTCTACGTCCTGGACGAGGCCGAACTGCGGACCCGGTGCCGTACGTACACCGCCGCGTTTCCCGACGCGGACATCGTGTACGCCGCCAAGGCGTTCCTGTGCCGGGCGGTCGCCGACTGGGTGCAGCAGGAGGGCCTCGGCCTGGACGTGTGCTCGGCCGGCGAGCTGGAACTCGCCGTCACCACCGGTTTCCCGCCTGACCGCGTCCTGCTGCACGGCAACGCCAAGAGCCCCGACGACCTGCGTACCGCGATCCGGCTGCGCGTCGGGCGGATCGTCATCGACAACACCACCGAGATCGCCCGGCTGGCCACCCTGGTCCCGGCGGGCCACCGTCAGAAGGTACTGCTGCGCGTGGTCCCTGGCGTGGCCGCGGGCGGCCACCAGGCCGTGCGCACCGGCACCGAGGGCCAGAAGTTCGGGGTGTCCATCGCCGACGGCTCCGCGCAGCACGCGGTGGAGAAGATCCTCGGACAGCACCAGCTCGAACTGGTCGGCCTGCACTGCCACATCGGCTCGCAGGTGACCACGGTCAAGCCGTATCTGGCGGCCGTACGGCGGATGATCGGCCTGATGGCGCGGATCCGCGACCAGCACGGTGTCGTCCTGCCCCAACTCGACCTGGGCGGCGGGCACGCGGTGGCGTACCGGCCGGGCGAGCCCGTGCTCGACATCACGGCGCTGGCCGCCCGTGTCCGGGCCGAACTCGGCGCGGGCTGCCGGCGCAACGGCCTGCCCGTGCCCCGGCTCACCCTCGAACCCGGACGGGCGATCATCGGCCCCGCGGGCGTCGCCCTCTACCGGGTCCTGGCCGTCAAGCACACCGGCGGCCGCACGCTGGTCGCCGTGGACGGCGGCATGAGCGACAACCCGCGGCCCGCGCTGTACGGGGTGCGGTACGCGCCCAGGCTCGTCGGCCGCGCCACGACGGCCGGGCTGTCCCCGGTCACCGTGGTCGGCCGGTACTGCGAGGCCGGCGACATCCTCGCCGAGGACGTCCCCCTGCCCGAGGACGTCCGCCCCGGCGACCTGCTCGCCATACCGGTCGCCGGCGCGTACCAGCTCTCCATGGCGTCCAGCTACAACATGGTCGGCCGCCCGCCGGTGGTCGCCGTCACCGACGGCAGGGCCCGCCTGCTGGTGCGCCGCGAGTCGCTCGCCGACATGCGCCTGCGGGACGTCGGTCTCTGAGCGGATCTACGGCGCTTCCAGGGTCTGTCCGGCCCGGATCGGCCGGACAGACCCTACGCGCGGCGGCGCCGCAGTCGGCCGTGGGCGGCCTCGGCGTGGGTGACGACCAGCACGTCGATGTCGTCCCCGGAACCCTCGATGATGGTCTCGCCGATGCCTCGGGAGAGCGCGCGTTTGAGACGGCTGTGCCGGGTGGCGCCGATCAAAATCTGGCTGGCGTTGACCTCCCGGGCGAAGTCCAGGACTGCCTGGGCGGTGTCGTTGCCATTGACGGTGTGGCAGGTGCCGCCGAGTTCCTCGACCAGCGCGCGCTGGCTGTCCGGCAGACGCGAGGATCGGGAGGCGAGCGCGTCGTCGGGTTCGACGTGAACGGCGAGGAGTTCGCCGCCGGCTCCGCGGGACGCGAAGCGTTTGCCGCGCCGGATCAGCGTGTCGCCCTCCGGCCCGCCGGACAGGGCGACCAGCACACGTTCACGCGTGGACCACGGCTGCCGGATGCCGTGGTCGTGGCGGTAGCGCAGGAGAGCCTCTTCCACACGGTCGGCCGCCCACAACAGGGCGATCTCCCGTAGAGCGCTGAGGTTCCCGGCCCGGAAGTAGTGGGACAGCGCGAGCTCGACCTTCTCGGGCGGGTAGATGTTGCCGTGCGCCATCCGGCGGCGCAACGCTTCGGCCGACATGTCCACCAGCTCGATCTGGTCGGCGCCGCGCACGACGTCATCGGGCACGGTCTCACGCTGTTTGACGCCGGTGATGTGTTCGACCACGTCGTTGAGTGATTCGAGGTGCTGAACGTTGACGGTGGAGATCACATCGATGCCCGCGTCCAGCAACTCGTCGACGTCCTGCCAGCGCTTCTCGTGGCGGGAGCCCGGGACGTTGGTGTGGGCGAGCTCGTCGACCAGGGCCACCTGCGGGCGGCGGGCCAGCACCGCGTCGAGATCCATCTCGCTGAACGTGCACTCGCGATACGCCATGGCCTTGCGCGGCACGCTCTCAAGACCCTCGGCCATCTGCCTGGTCAGAGGTCTGCCGTAGTCCTCGACGAACGCAATGACCACATCCGTGCCCCGCCCCGCGCGGCGGTGCCCCTCGCCGAGCATGTCGTACGTCTTGCCCACACCGGGAGCCGCCCCCAGGTACACCCGCAGCCTGCCTCGCACCCCAGCCACTCCTTCCGGGCGAGCCGGCCCGCCCTGCGGGGTCCGGCGACAGGCCGACCCTGACCGGTGTGGGGGCCGAGAATCTCTCCTTCGTCCATGGTCGTCCACCCGGGCGTCTCCGCGCTGCCGACCCGGCCCGCGGGCGCGTCGGGCGTCCCGCGCGAGGCGAGGCCGGGCGCCGATGTCCGCCGCCGCGGCCACGGCGCACGGGGTCTAGCGGAATTCCGTGAGCCTGGGCCGCAGCCCGAGCACGGTCAGCCCGGCGGCGGCAAGCAACGCGGCCCCGGCCCCGGGGAGGCGACCGGTCAGGGCGCCGCGCCCGGCCGAGACCGCTTCGGTGTACGCCCGCGTGTTGATGCCGATGAGCTTCTGCAAGGCGGCGTCGTACTGCCCGAAGTGGTAGTTCGAGGCGCCCTTGTCCCACCCGATGCAGAACACGACGGCTTCCTGCAGCCGTCCCTGCCGCACCAGTGCGCGGAACGTCCGGTCGTCCCGCTCGTAGACGGCGTACGCGTCCACGGTCGCCTCGGCCGCCGCGCGCTCACCGGTGAAGGTGACGTTGCGGAACTCGTCGCCGTAGTAGCCGGTGAAGCGCAGATCGGCGTGGTCGGCCCGGTACGCGGCCAGCGCGGACGCCAGCCGGGCGTCGTAGGTGCCGAGGGTCGATCGTGGCAGGGTGAGCAGCCGCTGGGAGGTGTCCTCGAAGGACTGCTCGTAGCTGCCGCGGCGCCCCGGGTCCAGGAGGTAGCGGCTCTCGTCGGCGTTCGCGTCGTACGACATCGCGCGGGCCTGGGACAGTGCGACGACCGAGTCGAAGGCGTCCCGGCGGGCGACCTTGAGCTGATGGGACTGGGTGGCGAGCACCGACCAGCCGAGCGCGCACGCCAGCACCGCGCACACGGTGGCGGCGATCAGCGCCGGGGTCAGGAGGCGGCGGAACCGGCGGGCCAGATAGACCTGGGTGGCCAGAAGCACGGCGAGCAGTCCGGCGCCGAGTACCAGGAGCAGGACGAGTTGCAAGTCGGCACCCGAGCGGGCGCCGCGGTAGGTGGCCTCGAACGCGCCGTCGTTGGACTGGCCGAGCCGCTGCGCGGTGGGCAGCAGGGACTGGCGCAGCAGGTCGGTGGCGGAGCGGTAGTCGGTAAGGGCGGCGGCCTTCTCCTGCACGTGGAGGTCGTTCTCCAGGGCACGGCCGACGAGTTCCTGGTAGTGGGCGAACCCGTCCTCGAAGCCTACGACCGTGGCCGTGGCGTTCTGGTCGCCCTGCGCGGCGGCGGCCAGGGTCTGCAGGTCGGTGCTGATGGTGTGCCGGGCCGCTGTGTAGAGCTTCTGGGCGGCGGCGTGCTGAGGCGGCATCGGGGCCAGGCCCCGGCCGCCGCTGGACAGCAGCAGGTTCGCGGCCTGGGCGTCCATGTCGTTCAGCGCGAAGTAGAGGTCGTCGGCACCGGTCACCCGCGGGGCGGAGCGGTGGTCGATACGGTCCCACGCGCCGGACGAGCCCAGTGCGATGAGCCCGAGCAACGCCCCCACCACGAGACTCAGGACGACCACCGCGGCCCGCAGCAGCCGCAGCCGCACGGGAGTGGTGGCGTGCAGGCGGGCGCGCCATCTGGCCCACCGCGGGAGGGATTCCGGTCTGGGCCGCCGCCGGGAAGGATGCGGCGGCCCAGAGGGACCGTGCTCGGTCCCCCCAGGGTGCTCGGACGGCTGTGGTGGATCGGCCACCCCACTCCCACCTGCCGCCGTACCGGTCACCATGGTCCCGGTCATCCGGGGGCCTCCACACACACTCTGTCGAAGGCCCGTCCGTCCCCCGTACGGTCACCCAGCCTCACCCCGAAATCGCCTGTGCAGCAGGTCCGTTGATGCTCCCTTGGCACCCGGGGCCGCCGAATTGACGCGTCCTTTGCGGCACCCGGGGGCGCCCTTCGTGCGGGCGTCAGGAGAGCGTCAGGGAAGTGCCGCGCGACTTGAACCCGGGCCCGGCAGGTCCTTCGATGGGTGGCGTGAACAGCCGCCTGCGCCACGACGACCGGCCACCGAGTACGGTGCCGCCGGTTCGCGCGCCGCGGCGTCCGTCCGCCGTGATCTGACGGCATCACCAGCGCCGGGTAACAGGCCCTTCGCCCCCCTCGCGTGGACGCCGGCGTTTCCCTGTCCCGTGTGGACAGCCCTCGCTGACGGCTCGTCTCCTCATGCGCACCGTGAACCCCTCGGCGCGCAGTTTCATACGCCCCCGTGTGCCCTGTGCACGTCATCGATCCCCGGAGTGGATTCCCATGCCAGCCGTACTTCCCGTGCCCGCTTCCCGTACCGCCCTGGTCACCGGAGCCAGCTCGGGCATCGGGTGGGAGACCGCGCGGTTGCTGGCCGAGCGGGGCCTGACCGTCGTCGTCCACGCTCCTGACGCGGCCGAGGGCGAGGGCGCCGTCACCCGACTGGTGGCGGCAGGGGCGGACCCTGCCCGGCTCGACCTCGCGGTGGCGGACTTCGCTCACCTCGCCGAGGTACGGGCCATGGCCGCCCGAGTCGCCGAACACCACCCCGTCCTCGACATCCTGGTCAACAACGCGGCCGTGGCCGCGCCCGAGCGGCACACCCTCACCGAGGACGGCCACGAACTCGCCCTCCAGGTCAACTTCCTGGCCGCCCACCTGCTCACCCGCGAGCTGCACACCCCGCTGACCGCCCGCCCCGGCGCCCGGGTGGTCAACGTGTCCTCCTCGATGCACCGCACGGCGTCCATCGCCTGGAACGACATCAACCGCTCCCGCCGCTACTCACGCCTGGCGGCCTACGCCCAGTCGCAGCTCGCGCTGACGATCGCCAGCCGCGCCGCCGACCCGGACGGCGTCCTCACGGTGAGCGTCCACCCGGGCGTCTGCGAGACCGGTCTGCTCCCGCTGTACGGCTACGAGGGCGACACCGCCACCGAGGGCGCCGAACGGATCGTACGGCTGTGCAAGCCCGGCGCGGATCTGGTTCCGGGTGCCTACTACGACCGCACCGCACTGTCCCCGGCGGCTCCCGTGGCGATGGAGGACCGCACGGTGCGCCGCCTGCTCAAGCTCGCCGACAAGCTCGTCGGCCGCACCTCCTGACACGCGCCTGAACCCTCCGGCACAACAGAAAGGCACTGCCATGTCCAAGCGAGGCCGCAAGAGAAAGGCCCGCCGCAAGAAGGGCGCCAACCACGGCAAACGCGCCGGCGCGCGATGATCGAACTGCCCGTGTCCGTCCTGACGGCTGACCGCCGCTGGCCGCGCTGGTTCCCGCCCGGTACCCCCGGCCCGCTGGTGCTGGCCGAGCACGACGGGCCACAGGCACCGGCCGCTGCTGGGCCGACGGCGCCCTGCTCCCGCAGGTCGTCGCGGTCGGCAGCGCCGGCCATGTCCTCCTCAGCGGCGATCCCCGCGCCGTCACCCCGGAGTCGCTGGCCCCGCTGGCCCACTCCTGGGTGACGGCTGCCAGCCGCTTCCTCCCGCTGCTCGGAGCGGCCTTCGAGCGGCTTGTGCCGTGGGAGCGCATGGTGTGGGCGCACACCGACCCGGTCGGCGCCGTGACCGTTCCCGCGGGTGTCACCGTCCGACGGCTGCACGCCGCTGACGGCCGGCACTGCACGATCTGGACACCGACGTCGGCTGGGTCACCCGCACCTGGGGCGGTCCGCTCGCCGCAGCCTCCTCCGGTCACTTCTGGGGGGCCGTCCGCCCGGACGGCCTGCTGGTGTCGCTGGCCTGTACGTACTTCCTGGGCTCGCGCCGCGAGGAGATCGGAGTCATCACCGTGCCCGAGGCGCGTCGCCAGGGTCTCGCGCTCGCCTGCGTGGCCGGGCTGTGCGCGGACATCGCGGCCGGGGGCGGACACCGGGCTGGACCTGTTCGCGGGACAACCTGGCGAGCAGGCGTCCGGCCTGGCGCTCCGGATTCCGGCTGGTACACGAACACGTGCACCACATGACGGGTGCGCCGTCCGCCGCCGGGCTCAGGGCCGGAATCGGAAACCCGTACCCCGTTCGGTGAGAGAGACCCTGGTCACATGCCCTGCCCACGACGTCAAGGCGTCGTCAGGCGAGGCAGCGGCCCGTAGGGATCGCGTCAGGATCGGCGTTCACAGAATGTGGCGTTTTCCTGGAATGCGCCGTCCCGAGCGGCAGACCGGCACGTGGCCGGTAGGTGAACGAAAGGAAGCGAAGCACGATGGAACAGGGCGGACGCGTCGTCGTCGGAGTCAGCGGATCACTGCACAACCTTGCCGCCCTGCACCGGGCGGTCGGAGAAGCCCGGCGCAGGGACGCCGAACTCCTGGCGATCGTGGCCTGGACACCGCCCGGTGGTGAGGTCGCCTATCGCCGGTCGCCCTGTCCGCCGCTGCTGACAGCATGGGCGAAGGCGGCGGCCGACAGCCTGGAGCAGGCGTTCCAGAACGCCTTCGGCGGCCACCCCGAGGGCGTGCGCCTTCAGATGGCCACAGTCCGCGGCGAGGCCGGGGCGGCGCTGACGGAACTCGCCGACCGGCCGGACGACCTGCTGGTGATCGGCGCCGGCCGACGCGGCAGGCTGCAGCGCGTCTTCCACGGCGGAGTGACCCGCTACTGCCTCGCGCACGCGAAGTGCGACGTCCTCGCGGTCCCGCCGTCCGAGCTGATGCGCGAGCTGGGCAGGATCACCCGCGGCCTGGGCGAAAAGCCGCTGAAGCCCGCGGCCTGACCAGTGCTGGGACACAGGCCCCGGCCACTACTGGGTCTCCAGGAGTTCCTGGTTGCCGAGTGCGATCGCGACCTGGTCGGCGAGGGTCACCGCGACGAGACGGGCCTGCAACGAGGGGGCCGTCGCGGGTGTCGGCCGCAGCATGAACCGGCCGTAGAAACGGCCGTTGCCGAAGACCCGCAGCTCGATCTCCTCGTCCGGCAGCCCCAGCCGGTCGGCGTCCCAGTCCTTGCCGTTGCGGACGACGGAGCCGTCCTGCTCCAACCGCCACGGGTGGCCGAGGAGCGATCCGTACTCGAAGCGGCAGCCGCGCAGATGGAGGAGACCGACGAGCTGAGCCTGTACCTGGCCGACCAGGGAGTCGGCACGCACTCGGGACTGGGCCAGCGTGGCTGTGTGGTGGATCTGCGCGAGGTAGTCGGTATCCGTGGCAGCGAGCGCGTGCAGGCGCCGGGCGCGGGCCGTCAACTCGGAGACCGCGAGGCCGACGAGGAGGAGCAGTACGGCGGTGACGATGTCGCCGGTCTTGGTGATCGCGAACCGCTCGTAGGGCCTGGTGAAGAAGAAGTCGAACCAGACAGCGGCGGAGACGGCTGCCAGCGCCCCTGCCGCACGGTGTCCGACGGCTGCAACCCCGACGACCACCACCACGAGGATCAGCGCCGCATTGGTGGTGGTGAGATGGCTGCGGACGCCCACCAGTACCGCGCAGACGGCAAGTGGGACCATGATGGGGACGAGGAACGCGAGGGGGCCCCTGGACAGGTAATGAGGCATGGCACACACCTCCTGTCCTCCGGTGTACCAGGGCCACAGCTACCGAGGGTGCCACCCGCGGGATCCTTGACGCATCCCATGCGCCCGGCGCTCGCCCGCCGCGCCGGGCAGGCACCCGGCCTTGTGCGGTCCCCCTGGTCACCTCAAAGCGGCGAGATCACGGTTGAGCCCGACGACATTGACGGTTTCCTGACCCAGGAACCCCAGGTCCCGGCCGTCGACATGCCGCGCGACGAGCGCACGCACCGACGCGGGAGTCAGGCGGCGGGCCCGGGCGACCCGATTGACCTGCTGGTACGCGTACGCCGGTGAGATGTCCGGGTCGAGTCCGGAACCGCTGGCCGTCAGCGCGTCGACGGCGACGTCCTCGGGCCGCACACCGTCGAAGGCGGCCACCGCCGCCCGCCGCTCCTTGATGGAACTGATCAGCTCCGGGTTGTTCGGGCCGAGGTTGGACGCGGCGGAGGCGGCGGGGTCGTATCCGCCGTCACCGGCGGCGGAGGGCCTCGGCCGGAACCACTTGGGGTCGGGCCTGGCAGGCGTGCCGGGCAGGTTGAAGTTCTGGCCGATCCGGCTGGAACCCGCCGTCCTGCCGTCGAACGTCACCAGGGAGCCGTTGGCACGGTGCGGGAAGGCGGCCTGCGCGATGCCGGTGACGGCCAGCGGGTAGGCGATGCCGGTGATCACGGTGAACACCAGCAGCATCCGCAACGCCGCCACGTGCTGGCGGATGACAGTGGGCATGGGGTTCGCTTTCTCGTTCGTCGCCGGTCCTGCTTGGTCAGCGCAGGCCCGGGATGAACTGGATCAGCAGGTCGATGACCTTGATCCCGATGAACGGCACCACGAGGCCGCCGAGGCCGTAGACCCAGATGTTGCGGTTGAGCAGGGCGGGGGCGGAGGAGGGCCGGTAGCGCACGCCCCGTAGAGCCAGCGGGATGAGCACGATGATGATCAGCGCGTTGAAGATGATCGCGGAGGAGATCGCCGAGGTCGGGCTGTGCAGCCGCATGATGTTGAGCCGGTCCAGGCCCGAATAGACCCCGGCGAACATCGCGGGGATGATCGCGAAGTACTTGGCGACGTCGTTGGCGATCGAGAACGTCGTCAACGCGCCCCGGGTGATGAGCAGTTGCTTGCCGATCTCGACGATCTCGATGAGCTTGGTCGGGTTGGAGTCCAGGTCGACCATGTTCCCGGCCTCCTTGGCGGCCGAGGTGCCGGTGTTCATCGCGACGCCGACGTCGGCCTGTGCGAGGGCGGGGGCGTCGTTGGTGCCGTCGCCGGTCATCGCGACGAGCTTGCCGCCGGCCTGCTCCCGTCGGATCAGCGCCATCTTGTCCTCGGGCGTGGCCTCGGCGAGGAAGTCGTCGACCCCGGCCTCATCGGCGATGGCCCTGGCGGTGAGCGGGTTGTCGCCGGTGATCATCACCGTGCGGATGCCCATCCGCCGCAGCTCGTCGAAGCGCTCGCGCATGCCCGCCTTGACGACGTCCTTGAGGTGGATCACGCCCAGCACCCGGGCGGTCCCGCCCGCGAGCTCACCGACCACCAGCGGAGTGCCGCCGCTGGCCGCGATCCCGTCGACGATGCCACCGACCTGGTCGGTGGGACGGCCGCCCGCCTCGCGAACCCAGCGCATCACCGCGGCGGCGGCGCCCTTGCGCAGCGCCCGCTCCGGCTGCGGACCGCCGAGGTCGACGCCGCTCATCCTGCTCTGCGCGGTGAACGGAACGAAGGCGGCCCGCGCGAGTTCTCCCTCCTCGCGGCCACGCAGCGCGTACCGCTCCTTGGCGAGGATGACGATCGAACGGCCTTCGGGCGTCTCATCGGCGATCGACGACAGCTGGGCGGCGTCCGCGAGTTCCTCGGCGGTCACCCCGTCGACCGGCAGGAACTCGGCGGCCTGGCGGTTGCCGAGCGTGATGGTGCCGGTCTTGTCGAGCAGCAGGGTGTTGACGTCGCCGGCCGCTTCGACCGCGCGGCCCGACATCGCCAGGACGTTGCGCTGCACCAGGCGGTCCATGCCGGCGATGCCGATGGCCGACAGCAGGGCGCCGATCGTCGTCGGGATCAAGGCGACCACGAGGGCGGTCAGGATGACGATGCTCTGCCCGGCACCCGCGAAGACGGCGAACGGCTGGAGCGTCGCCACGGCGATCAGGAAGACGACGGTGAGCGACGCCAGCAGGATGTTCAGGGCGATCTCGTTCGGCGTCTTCTGCCGCGCCGCGCCCTCGACCAGCGCGATCATCCGGTCGATGAACGTCTCACCGGGCTTGGAGGTGATCTTGACGACGATGCGGTCGGACAGCACCTTGGTTCCGCCGGTCACCGCCGAACGGTCGCCGCCGGACTCCCGGATGACCGGAGCCGACTCGCCGGTGATGGCCGACTCGTCCACCGACGCGATGCCTTCGACGACATCCCCGTCACCGGGGATGATCTCCCCGGCCTCGACGACGACATGGTCTCCCGGGCGCAGTTCCGTCGCCGGGACCGCTCCCCGGCGGTGACGGGCGCGCCCGAACGCCAGTCGGCGAGGCGCCGGGCCATCGTGTCGGTCTTCGAACGGCGAAGGGTCTCCGCCTGTGCCTTGCCGCGCCCTTCCGCCACCGCCTCGGCGAGGTTGGCGAAGACCGTCGTCACCCAGAGCCACGCGGTGATGACCCAGGCGAAGACCGACGGGTCCCTGATCGCCGACAGGGTCGTGAGGACCGCGCCGACCTCGACGACGAACATGACCGGGTTGCGGTACATCACACGCGGGTCGAGCTTGCGTACCGCGTCGGGGAGAGAACGGAGCAGCAGCGCCGGATCGAGGATGCCTCCGGAGACCCGGTGCGGCGGCGTGCCTCCCGGGGCGGGTTGCCCGGTGTCGTGGTCATGGGCGCAGACCTTCCGCGAGCGGACCCAGCGCGAGCGCGGGGAAGTACGTGAGGCCGACGACGATGAGCACGACGCCCGTCAGCAGGCCGACGAACTGCGGCCGGTGCGTCGGCAGCGTGCCCGCGGTCACCGGCACCGGCTGCTGCCGGGCGAGGGAGCCGGCCAGCGCGAGGACGAAGACCATCGGCAGGAAGCGGCCCAGCAGCATGGCCAGGCCGAGCACGGTGTTGTACCAGACGGTGTCGGCGCTCAGGCCGGCGAAGGCCGAACCGTTGTTGTTGGCGGCGGAGGTGAACGCGTAGAGCACCTCCGAGAAGCCGTGCGGGCCGGAGTTGAGCATCGCCGCCCGCTCGCCCGGGAACGCCATCGCCAGGCCCGCCCCGACCAGCACGATCGCCGGGGTGGTCAGGATGTAGAGGGAGGCGAACTTCATCTCCCGTCCGCCGAGCTTCTTGCCCAGGTACTCCGGGGTGCGCCCGACCATCAGGCCGGCGACGAAGACCGCGATGACCGCGAGGATGAGGATGCCGTAGAGGCCGGATCCGGTGCCGCCGGGCGCGATCTCGCCCAGCATCATGTCGAAGATCGTCATACCGCCGCCACCGGGGGTGTACGAGTCGTGGGCGGAGTCGACCGCGCCGGTCGACGTCAGCGTGGTGGACGCCGCGAACAGCGCCGAGGCCCAGATCCCGAACCGCTGCTCCTTGCCCTCCATCATCCCGCCGGCCAGATGCCCGGCCGAACTGCTCACCCGGTGCAGCTCGTTGACGGTGATCAGCGCGACGGACGCCGCCCAGAGCAACGTCATCACCGCGACGATCGCGTATCCCTGCCGCCGGTCTCCGACCATGACGCCGAAGGTGCGCGGGAGGGAGAAGGAGATGACCAGGAGCAGGTAGATCTCGATGAGGTTGGTGAACGCGGTGGGGTTCTCGAACGGGTGGGCCGAGTTGGCGTTGTAGAAGCCGCCCCCGTTCGTGCCCAGTTCCTTGATCGCCTCCTGAGATGCGACCGGCCCGCCGGGAATGCTCTGCCGCCCGCCCGCGATGGCGGTGATGTCGTGCGCGCCGTGGAAATTCTGGATGACCCCGGCAGCTACCAGGACGATCGCGAAGACGAACGCGATCGGCAGCAGCAGCCCGCACCACGATCCGCGTCAGGTCCACCCAGAAGTTGCCGACCTGATCGGTCTTCTTCCGGGTGAATCCCCGGATCAGTGCCGCGACGACCGCGATTCCCACCGCGGCGGAGACGAAGTTCTGCACAGCCAGCCCGCACATCTGCACGAGATGGCCGAGCGCCGACTCACCCGCGTACGACTGCCAGTTGGTGTTCGTCACGAAGGACACGGCAGTGTTGAACGACTGGTCGGCGTCCATCGCCGGCATGCCCAGCGAGAGCAGCAGATGGCTCTGCAACCGCAGGAAGGCGTACAGGAACAGCACCGAGATCAGTGAGAAGGCCAGGACACTCCGCAGATACGCCGGCCACCGCTGATCGGTGTCCCCGTTCACGCCACCCACCCGGTACACCACGCGTTCCACCCGCCAGTGCCGTGCGGACGTCAGGACATGGGCCATGTAGTCGCCCAGCGGCCGGAACGACAGAGCGACAGCAGCGACCAGGACCAGGATTTCGATCCAGCCCCCGAGGGTATCGCTCATCTCAGAACCTCTCGGGGAAGATCAGACACACCACCAGATAGACCACGAGACCCGCGGCCACGATGAGCCCGACGATGTTCTCGACACTCACAGGCGGCCCACCCCGCCGCGAAATCAGGCCGATGAGCACGAAAACCAGAATCGTGACACCGATGAAGGCAACGTCCGCCATCGACGCGATACACCTCTGCTCGTACAGGAAATAGCCGGAACGCATGAGAAAGCACTGAGTACGACATTTCCGTCCTGTGTTGTGCAACCCGACGCTAACGGAGATCAATTCGCCGAGGTCTCCTCACACGGCGGCCGTTGGGGTGAATACGTCACGTCGGGAGACACCTGCTCCCACCGGACCGTGCGGCGGGCGGATCAGCGCACCGCAGACGCCGGCTCACGGCATGGGCCTACGGCCGGCCGTTGCGGCGGAACGCATCTGGCCCGACCCTGACCTGCGACAGCGTCCCGGAGGGAAAGTCCGCCCGCGCTCCCTGTCATTGCACGCAAGCCGGTATCGTCCGGCGCGGTGCGCCAAGGCGTCCACCCCACGCCGAGGAGGATCGCTGTGTTCAATCGCCGGGAAGTGACCGGTTCGGAAGACGCTTCAGCAGGGCCGCCAGGCGCTGGTGGCGCGAGCGCCCACGACACGGTGCGGCTCGCGGTGGTGATCGGTGCGCTGGGCGTGGTGTTCGGTGACATCGGGACCAGCCCGATCTACACCCTGCAGACGGTGTTCAACCCGGGCGACCCGCATCCGGTCCCGGTCAGCACGCAGAACGTGTACGGGGTGGTGTCGCTGGTGTTCTGGTCGGTGATGGTCATCGTCATGGTCACGTATGTGCTGCTGGCGATGCGCGCCGACAACGACGGCGAGGGCGGCATCATGGCGCTGATCACCCTGCTGCGCCGGTGGGGCACGCCGCAGGGCCGGCGGGCCGCCGTCGTACTGGCCGCGCTGGGCATCTTCGGCGCGTCGCTGTTCTTCGGCGACAGCATGATCACCCCGGCGATCTCGGTGCTGTCCGCGGTGGAGGGCCTCAAGGTCGTCCAGCCGTCGCTGGGCGAGCTGATCGTGCCGATCACCGCGGTGATCATCGTGGCGCTGTTCCTGGTGCAGCGGCGCGGACCGCGGTGGTGGGCCGGATGTTCGGGCCGGTGATGATCGTCTGGTTCGTCGCCATCGGCGCGTGCGGCATCGGCGGCATCGTCGACCACCCGCAGATCCTCAAGGCGCTGTCGCCGACCTACGCGTTGGGCTTTCTGGTCGGCCATTTCGGCACCGCCTTCTTCGCCCTGGCCGCGGTCGTGCTCGCGGTCACCGGTGCCGAGGCGCTGTACGCCGACATGGGGCACTTCGGCCGCCGGGCGATCACCCGGGCCTGGCTGGTCCTGGTGTTCCCCGCATGCATACTCAGCTATCTCGGCCAGGGCGCGCTGATCCTGGACGACCCGGCAATATCAGCAGCCCGTTCTTCCTGCTCGCGCCCGGCTGGGGACGGCTGCCGATGGTGCTGCTGGCCACCGCGGCGACGGTGATCGCCTCCCAGGCGGTGATCACCGGCGCGTACTCGGTCGCCTCCCAGGCCGCCCAGCTCGGCTACCTGCCCCGGCTGCGGATCGCGCACACCTCCGAGTCCCCGATCGGGCAGATCTACGTGCCCTGGATCAACTGGCTGCTGATGGTCTCGGTCCTGACCCTGGTCTTCGCCTTCCGCAGCTCCACCGCGCTGGCCTTCGCGTTCGGCATGGCGGTCACCGGCACGATCACCATCACCACCCTGCTGTTCTTCTACGTCGCCCGCGCCAGATGGCGCACCCGTCGTGGCTGATCGCTCGGCGCGGCGCGTCCTGCTGCTCGTCGACCTGCTGTTCGTGGCCGCCAACCTGACCAAGCTCGTCCACGGCGCGTGGCTGCCGCTGCTGATCGGCCTCACCGCGTTCACCGTGATGACCACCTGGCAGCGCGGCCGCCAGATCGTCACCGCCGAGCGCGCACGACACGAAGGCTCGCTGCGCGAGTTCGTCGACGACCTGCGCACGGGAAGCCGCCGCGCTCCGGGTCCCCGGCACGGCCGTATTCCTCAACCGCGGCAAGCAGACCGCGCCACTGGCCATGCGCGCCAACGTCGAACACAACCACGTCCGCCACGACCACGTCGTGATCCTGTCCATCGAGACCGAACCCGTGCCCCGCGTCCCGGCCGACGAGCGCATCATCGTCGACGACCTCGGCTACGCCGACGACGGGATCATCCACGTCACCGCCCGCTTCGGCTACATGGAAACACCGGACGTGCCCGGCGCCCTGGCGATGCTCGACCCGGCCGCGACCGAGGGGCAGCTGCAACTCGACCAGGCGTCCTACTTCCTGTCCAAGATCGAGCTGCGGCCTGGGGACGCCCCGACGATGGCGCGCTGGCGCAAGCGGCTGTTCATCGCCACCTCCTACATCACCGCCGACGCCGCCGAGTACTTCGGCCTCCCCGCGACCGCACCGTCATCATGGGCTCCCACATCGAGGTGTGACCGCCACCCCCCGTCCTTTCAAGGATGGTGCGGGACTGACAAGTCCAGAAGAGCGCATCTCCACCGTTTCAGGGTCCGCTACGGCCGTCCTCCACGGTCACGTGGTTCCCCGGGCCCCCGAGACGGCCCGCCAGTATCCTTCACGCTTCTGGACGCCGCGCAGCACGACGTGCTGGCGTTCGTTGCATTCCCGCGGGAGGTCTGGCGACAGATCTGGTCGAATGACCGCGATTGAACAAGGAGATCTGCGGCCGCACCGACGTCGTCGACGATACGCCCCGACCGCGCAGCTTTGATCCGTCTGCCGGAGCGTGTTCGTCGCGTTTGACGCTGATTGGACATCTTGTTAGACGGCTCGGGGGTTGATGCGTGCGCGGCGGACAGGTAACCGTCGCGCTCACCTTACTGTTGGTGGCATGGCAGCGTGAATCCACAGCGCCTGATCACGCAGACCACGACCAGGCTCGTGATCCCAGGGAGGTTCCATGGTCTGGGCATGGCGGATAGCCGAAGCCGAATTGGCCACGTCGCTGCCTCGGCGATGGGCACATTCGCAGGGTGTGGCCGCGCGGGCAGCCCAACTGGCGAGGGTGGCGGGGGGTGGTGCCCCGCTTCTGGCCGCGGCGGCGGTACTGCACGACGTGGGTTACGCTCCGCGGCTGGCCGCCACCGGCTTCCACCCGCTGGACGGGGCGCGGTTCCTCCGGGACGTCCACCAGGCCGACGAGCGGCTGACGCGGCTGGTGGCGAACCACTCCTTTGCCCTGCTGGAGGCGGAGGAGCGGGGGCTGCGGGAGACGCTGGAGGCGGAGTTCCCGCTGCTGGAGGACCAGTTCGCTCGTGGACGCGCTCGTGTACTGCGACATGACGACGACGCCTGACGGTGAGACCACGACCGCCCGGGAACGGGTGGCGGAGATCGTCAGCCGGTACGGCGCCGACAGCATCGTGGGGCGGTTCATCCGGCGCGCGGCGCCCGAGATCTTCGCCGCGGTGGAGCGGGTGGAGGCGGCGCTGGCAAGGCTCAGCCGAGGTAGGGGTAGGTGCCGGCGAGGTAGTCGCCGATCTGCTGGCGCATGCTGGCGTGGATGTCGTACTCGTCGAGGTCGGCGGGCTGGACGAAGCGGACGCCGTCGGCTTCGTCGTTGATGGTGGGCTCGCCGCCGACGGGTCGGCCGATGTAGGTGTTCTCGTACTGCTGGCGGATCTCGCCGTCGGTGTAGGCGACGATGTGCTTCGGGTTGGTGTAGACGCCGAGGAAGCCGGTGATCTCGGCGACGATGCCGGTCTCTTCCAGGCATTCGCGGACGGCGCACTGGGCGGCGGTCTCGCCGATGTCCTGGGCGCCGCCGGGCAGTGCCCACTGGCCGGTGTCGCGGCGGCGCTGGAGGAGGATCGCGCCGGACTCGTCGACGACCAGGAGGTTGCTGGCGGGGATGAGGGTGTTGGCCTTGGGGGCGTCGGGTCGTTGTAGTACTCAGTCCTGCCCATGTGCGCGGTCCCCTCCTGGTCGGGCGTCCAGGGGCGTGCGCCGGCCCAGACGGCGTCGAAGCTGTGAGCGTACGTGTCGAACCAGCCGTTGGTGTCGGCCCACTTGAGGTGGAGGACGGGATTGGCGCTGGCGGGCTGGCCGTAGATGTGGGGGTTGGCCAGCAGGGTGTCGTCGTAGCGGAAGAGCGAGGTGTAGAGCGTGGTGTCGTGCAGCCGTACCTCGCAGCCGTCCACTGTAACAGGGTGCGGTAGTAGGTGAGGGAAGCGCGGATCTTGGCGGCCAGAGTGTCGCCGATGCCTTCCTCACGGCCCCGGAGAGCGACGGCTTGGCCGCTTGGGTCACCGAAGCACAGCCGCACGCGGACGCCGTCGGCCGCGCGGGCAGCCAGCATCTGTGCGACATGCGGGTTGCTCTGGGCGAAGAAGGTGCCGGAGAAGACCAGGACGTCGATCTGGTCCTGGGCCTGTTGGAGCAGGGAGAGCCATGTCTCTCGCGGGACGCTGGCCCGGTTCGGGTACGTGCCGAGGAGTTCCGTTTCCGCGCGCCGGTCCCGGCCGTTCGGCTTGCGGGGCGGGCCAGAGAAAGGCCTCCTCCACGCGGAGGTGCTGGGCGACGCGATAGCGGTGGCGCGGGTGGGGGATGCGTCCGCCCAGCCAGCGGCCGACGGTCTTGGGGTCCACTTCGCACACTTCCGCGAGCAACTCGGGCGGACGCCGCGCTGGGCGAGTACAGAGTGCAGTCGCTCGTTCACAGAACCATACAAGTGAGGGCGCAGGCGGGCAAGCACAATTCGGTCACGAGCAACGGAACGGCGGCTCCCGCACGGCGCCTACGCTGGCCGTATGGCGCTCATCGTCCTGTGGGACATCGACCACACGCTCGTCGACAACGCCGGTGTGAGCAAGGAGATCTACGCCGCCGCGTTCGAGGCTTGGCGGGAATCGGCCCCACGAACCAGCGGTCACCGAGGGGCGTACGGACCGCCTGATCATGCGCGACATGCTCCGGCGCCACGGCGTGAACGAGCCCGAGTGGGCGCGGTCGAGGCCGCTCGCTGGCGCGGGAGCGGAGCGGCTTGAGGCTTGCGTCAGCGGGGAACGGCGCTGCCAGGTGTACCGGGTGTCCTCAAGGAGTCTCCACGCGGACGGTTGGGTGTCCTCGGTCCTCACGGGCAACATCGCGGCCAACGCCCGCGTCAAGCTGTCGGCCTTCGGCCTGGACGCGCTGCTGGACCTGCCCGTCGGAGCGTACGGCGCCGACGCCGAGGAGCGTCCCCACCTTGTGGACATCGCCCGCCGCCGCATCCAGCGTGACCGCGGCTCCCACAGACACCCCCGTCGTGCTGGTGGGCGACACGCCCCGGGACGTGGAAGCCGCCCTGACCTCTGGAGCGCACATCATCGCCGTGGCTACCGGCGTCGACAGCCCGGCGGGGCTCGCTGCGGCCGGCGCCACCGTCGTACTGCCCGACCTGGCGGACACCCCTCGCGTACTCGCGCCTCTGGAGGACATCGAGCACGGCTGAAAACGTCCCGGGACGTCCCGAGCCGTCCCTTTACGCGGTGACGCGGTCCCGCACCGCCCGGCCACCATCAGGGCCTCAACCAGGCAACAAGCCAAGGGAGGTCTGCATGATCGCGGAAGTCACCGGCATCAGGACGATCCGGATGCTCTACCTGCAACTGCTCTACCGCTGCAATTTCGCCTGCCAGCACTGCTTCCACGGTGAACGCCTCCAGCACGCCGACGCCTTCACCCTCGAAGAGGCCATCACGCTGATGAGGCTGATGCACAAGGAGTACGGGACCGAGGCCGTGAACCTCCTCGGCGGCGAGCCGTTCGTCTACAAGGACCTGCCCGAGGTCGTCCGGTACGCCAAGCAGGAGCTGGGCCTCCAGGTGGAGATCTGCACCAACGGCTACCGCATCGAGCGCCGCCTCACCGAGATCGCCCCGTACCTGGACCTGCTGCGGATCTCGCTGGAGGGCAACGGCGCCACCAACGACGCCATCCGCAAGTTCGGCAGCTACCAGGGCGCGCTCAGCGCCCTCGACCACGCCCGCGACCTCGGCATTCCCACCGGCGCGACCATGACGGTCAACGCCCGCAACATCGACGAGGTCCTGCCACTGGCCCGCACCCTCCAGGACCACGGCGCCCAGCAGCTCAAGCTCCACCACCTGCGTCCGGTCGGCAACGCCGCCCACCACCCCGAACTCCTGATCACCGACGCCACCGCGTACGGCCGCCTGCGCGAGCAGCTCCGGACCGCGGACCTGTCCATCGAGGTCATCGTGGACGAGGACCTGTCGGAGGAGGGCGCCCCGGAGACCTGCGACCCCGAAGACCGAGCCCCCGCGATTCCGCGGATCGAGGCCGACCCGCGCGGGGCGCTGACGATGTCGTGCAAAGCGGTCGGGAAGGACGCGCACGCCTTCTGGTACGACAAGGAGGCCGGCCACATCGTCCACCGGCCCTCCGCCACCGACGAGATCGCCCTCGCGGTGCCTGACGTGGTCTATGCCCGTGCCTGACCAGCCCCTCTTCGAGAGCCTCGAAGGGTTACGCGGTACTGGCAAGTCGACGGTCGCGCCACTGCTGGCGGCAGCCCGCGGAGCCGTACTCGTCCCCACCATTCCCGCGCTCTACCTGCCGCTGCGGCGTGAGATCGACGCTCGGGACAACGCGGAAGCCCGCATGGCGTTCTACCTCTCCGCGCTGTTCACCGCCACCGACGACATCCGGCGGCACCTGTCGGCCGGGACCTCGGTCGTCGTGGACAGCTACTTCGCCCGCTGCCTGGCCAACCACCGTGCTTTCGGAAGCCGGCTCGGCGTCACCCTGCCGCCGGACCTGCCGCAGCCGGTCACGTACAACCTCGTGTGCGACGAGAACGAACGCCGCCGGCGGCTCGCCGCCCGCCACAAGCCGGCATCGCGCTGGGACGGACTCGCCGAAGAGGTATCCGAGCAGATCACCCACGCCTACGCGCCCTTCCCGATGCACCGCGTCGACACCACAGGTCGCACCCCGGAACAGGTCGTCCACGCCATCCTCGCCATCACCCCCCAAGGAGGCCGCAGTGCATACGCCCAGCCTGTGGGAGCACACCCTCACCTTCTTCCCCCAGTTCCGCGCGGCCCTGACGGAGCACGTCGGGCCTGACGCCACCGTCGCGGTCATCGGCGCCAGCGACGGCAGGTTCGTCCTGCCGCTGGCCGCGGCCGGCCACCGCGTCATCGCCATCGAGCGGGACCCGGTCGCCCTGCACGGCGGGCCGGTCCAACTGCCCGACGGCACCAAGGCGCACGCCGCCGGGCTGGTCGAGCGGCTCAAGCAGGAGGGGCTGGACGACCGCGTCCAGATCGTCGAGGGAGACTTCCTCGACACGGCCCTCGACCTCGACGGGCACTGCGACGCAGTCTGGACGAGCTGCTCCTGGCACTACAGTGCCAACCACCACCGGCCGCTCGCCGACTTCGTCACCCGCATGCAGGCCCTGGTGCGCGTCGACGGCCTGTTCGGAGCCGAGTTCATGATGCCCGTCACGGCCCGGCACCACCTGATCGAGCACTACACATCCCCGGAACGACTCAGCGCCCACTTCTCCACCGACTGGGACATCCAACTGACCTTGCGCACCGGGCAGTTCACCGAACTGCCCCACATCGGCCAGCCCCACGCCCACACCCACCGCATGGGCCTGCTCCTCGCAACCCGCCTCGCCAACTGACCACCGAAAGGCAGAAAGCGATCATGAAGCACGAGTACGAGGCGAAGTTCCTCGCCGTCGACGTCGCCGACCTCCAGGACAAGCTGGTGGCCCTGGGCGCGGTCCAGGCGTTCCCGCGGACCCTGCTCACCCGGAAGATCTTCGAGAGCGACGCCCTCGACGGCTCCCAGTGGGTCCGGCTGCGCAACGAAGGAACGCGCACCACCCTCACCCTCAAGCAGGTCACCGACGCCACCTCGATCCACGGCACCACCGAGATCGAGACCGAGGTCAGCGACCTCCACGCCATGGCCGAGATCCTCAGCAGCCTCGGGCTGCGTGAGGTGCGCTACCAGGAGAACTTCCGCGAGGAATGGCAGCTCGGCGACGTCGCCTTCGACTTCGACACCTGGCCCGACCTCCCCACCTTCCTGGAGATCGAAGGCCCCGACGAGGCTTCGGTCCGCCAGGCCGCCGCGCGCCTCGGCTCGACTACGTCGACGCCCGCTTCGGCAGCGTCGACGCGATCTACAAGAGCGAGGCGGGCCGCGACATCCTCGCCGAACCCACCCTCCTCTTCGCCGACGGCAAGAGGAGCGAGGAACCTCTACGT
The DNA here is from genome assembly GCA_963756705.1 of uncultured Actinomycetota bacterium. Taxonomy (GTDB): domain Bacteria; phylum Actinomycetota; class Actinomycetes; order Streptomycetales; family Streptomycetaceae; genus Actinacidiphila. Next base: position 506,897 of record CAVWOS010000018.1, read on the forward strand.
CTCCGCGGGGAGAGTGACCACACGGGGGGGGAGTCGTGCTGACCGAAGCGTCCTTGCAGCACAGGGTGATCCCCGGGATCGCCGCGTTCGCCCGCGGTGGCCTGCCCGATCCGGCGACGACGGACGACGGCAACGAGTGGGCTGACGGGTACTGCTGGCTGTTCTGCGGCCAGCAGTGGACGCGGGTCCTGTGGATAGGCCCGGCCAATGTCGCCGGCGCGCAGGCACCGATGTACGCCTGCGGTCCCTGCATCCGCGAACTCCAGGAACGGGTCTGGCAGGCAATTCTCCTTGCCGATCAGCCAGCCTCGCCCACCACGCACTCGCCGCCAGACCCTGCGACCCCTGGCCCAAAGGGTCACCGCGCACGACACCGACGCCCGCGGGGATAGGAAGCCACTCAGCAGACGGAGCGGGGAGCTCGTAGCCCACGGATGATCACTAATGGTGATCTTGTGACGACTCATTGTCAGTGGTGGGTGCGAGCATGGCTGACGCGCGGGGACGACTGAGGAATCAGGGGGGGCAAATGCCCTGGATAGACGGATACGCCAAGAGCGACGGAACGAACGTACGGGGCCACTGGCGATCTCCGGCAGGATCGGGGACCCAGGTCTTATTATTCGGCGCGGCAGCGTTACTGGTGATGGGCTACCACGGGCACGGTGCTAGCAGCACCGATCACACGACGCCCGCACCCGCCCACACGGTGCACTACCCGATCAGGTTCTCCGACACGCCCCGCGAGGTCTCACGACCTCGCTCGACCGTGTCGTACCCGATCACGTTCACTTCCGCGGGGAGCCACAGGTGAGCCGCCGGACGCCGGTGAGGCGGCGGCGCTCACGCAAGAAGAACCGCGATGCCGAACTGCTGATGGCCCTGGGTGCCGTCGCTTTGGCGATCTGGGTCGTGGTGACCGTACTGGGCTGGCTGTTCGCTCACTGGTGGATCCTTGTCCTCCTCGTCCTCGTGGGGGCGGGCGCCGCCGGAACGTGGGGTCACCAGCGCATCCAGCAGTCGCGATGGGAGGCCGTGCGCGCCCAGGGCCTGCGGTACGCCATCACCCAGCTCGATGCTCTGCACCACTTGCAGTTCGAGTATGCGGTGCGGGACCTGATGCGCAGGGACGGCTGCCGCGACGCGGTGCAAGTCGGCGGTACGGGCGACAACGGGGCCGACGTGAAAGCCACCGACCCGTTCGGGCGCCGATGGGTGATCCAGTGCAAGCACCGCCGGGACGGAGACCGCGGCTCCGCCGTCGCCACACCGGATCTGCACGTCCTGAACGGCACCGCCCGGCAGTTGCACGGCGCGGACGTCGTCGTCCTGGTCACGAACGGCCGCTTCACCTCCAAGTGCGCTCCCCTGGCCAAATCCCAGAAGCTGCACCTGGTGGACCGACGGCTCCTGGGCGCATGGGCCGCGGGATCACAACCGATATGGGAGGTGCTGCGTGTCCTGCCGCCGCCGCGCAGCCCCTCCGCGCTCTCCTGACGACAGCGCCTCCAGCAGCACTTCGGGTGGGGGTCGGCCAGTGCTGGCCGACCCCCATTCGGTTTTCGGGACCGCTACCGGTGCGGTCGCCGACGGGGGTCCGTCTGACTGTTCGGCGGGGAGACGGTCGTAGTGCTGGGCGTGAGGCGGGCCGCCCCGGTGGTGCTGCGGGCTTGGGCTGCCGTTGCTCGGCGGTCGGGGGTGGTGATCAGGCGCCAGTTGAGGACTTCGGCGGGTGAGTGGGCAGTGTCGAGTTCGCGTGCGGCGGCTGCCTGCCGCAGGAGGCCCGGGATGTCGTGGCCTGCGGTTTCGGCTTGGGCGAGGGTTGTGGTCAGGGCGGGCCAGGCGCGGTCGGCAAGGACCCGGCTGGCGTGGTCGGGGATGGCCTGGCGGACGATGGTTTCGAAACGCTGGGCGGCCTGGGGACGTGGGCTGCGACGGGTGAGGTCGGCCAGGACGGGGGCGGCGGCCTGCTCGTATCCGGCCCGCAGGTGGATGATCGTCTGCTGGGCGGCGGCTGCCTGCTGTTCGTAGCCTCGCTGTTCGTACCAGCGGGCCGCGGCAGCCGCCGTGTGGACCAGGGCGAACAGGACGGCGACGGCAAGTCCGCCGGCGTCGGACGAGGCGTAGATGAGGTCCTTGGCCGCGTCGCGCAGGGCGGAGGCTTTCTGGTGGTCGGCGCGGATCGCTGAGCGGCGGGCCCGGTTGAAGTCCGCTGCCGCGGCCTTCAGTTCAGCCCGGCTGCCCCGTGGGGCGGCCAGGGCCGTGTTGTGCAGGAAAGTGCTGAAGGCGGACAGGTGCGCCTGGGCCGTCGCATCGTCGCCTCCGTCCAGGAACGTGGCGCTCTCGCGCAGGGCCTGGTCCGCCTGCCGCCAGATGTCCTCCGGTCGTGAGCGGTGCTTCTTTGCCGGGCGCGGGACTGGGTTGGCGAGGGTCTCGCGGATGCGGTTGAGGGACAGGTCGGGGGCGAGTTTGGAGCCGCCGAAGTAGACCGGCTCGCCGGCGGTGTTGGTGTCGCCGGGGGCGGCGAGGCTGTAGCCGGTGACCCGGCCGGTCTGTCGCCCGAGGCGCTTGTTGACCGTGATGCCGAGGCTGCCGAGGACGTCGAAGTACTCCTGCTCGGTGCGCACCGCGGCCAGAACGCTGTACGCCTGGTCCCGCAGCCACTGGCGGCTGGTGATGCGGTTGCCCATGCGCTCGGCCTTGGCCTGCTCGGCACTGGTGGGGGTCTTGGGTGCGGTCATGTCGCCGGAGTTGAGCTGCCGCAGGCCGTACTCCTTCTCGATCAGGCGGCATTCGGCCTGGGCGCGCATCCCGTCGCGGTTGGTGCGGGCACGGCGGCCGTCGGCGCGGACGGAGACCGCGGCGATGTGGATGTGGTCATCCGCGTGCCGCACCGCGATCCACCGGCAGGCCAGGTCGTCCCCTTCGGGGGTGATACCGGTGGCCGCGACGATCCTGCGGGCGACCTCGCCCCATTCGGCGTCGGTGAGGTAGCGGTCGCCGGGCGCGGTGCGCACCGGGCAGTGCCACACGTGCTTGGCCGGCATCTTCCCGGTCTCCTTGGCGCGCAGCCGTGCGTGGAGGTCGAGGCGGTCGGCGAGCTGGGTGATGGTGGCGTCGGGTTCGCGGCCGGGGTCGGGGGCGCCGGCGATGTCCCAGGCAGCGACGATGTGCGCGTCGGTGTGTTCGTCACGGCGGCCGGGGCCGAACAGGTAGTACAGCAGCCCGGCGGTGTGGGAACCGGTGGAGACGTCGGGGACCATCAGGCAGCGTCCTTGCTGACAAAGCCGTCCAGGACAGTGAAGGCGTCCTCGACCGCCTCTTCAACGCGTGCCAGGACGTATTCGGCGTGTTCGGGGATGACGCCGGAGTTGATCGCGTGGGTGACCTGGTTGAGGTTGTTACCGGTCCTGCGGAGCTGGACGATGAGCTTCTCAACCGTCTCGACGAGCGGCCGAACCGGGTCGTCCTCGGGGCTGCCCACCCCGGTCCTGCCGAGGGCGTGAGCGTAGGCGATGTCGCCGACATAGCCCGCAAAGTACTGGCCGCGGGCCTGGGCGGCGGCTTCGATCACCGCTTCCGCGGTCGGGGTGAAGCGGATGCTGCGGGCCCGGCTGCGGGTCTCCTTGGTGCGCTTGCGGTACATCGGCGCGAGAAGCGGCGGGTCATCCGGACTCCGCCAGGACGCCTGCTCATCCTGCGCGGTGGCGGGTGGGCTGTGGACGCAGGACGGGCAGACCGCAGCGGCGGGTGGCTGGGGGTTGTCCTGGGTGAGGCCGCGCTCGGCCTCACCTTCCCGGTCCGGCGCCCCCTGGCGCCGGGCCTCCCCCGCCCCCGATGGGGCGGGGGCAAGCGCGGACGAAACCCGAAAGGAGTTTCGACCGCTCCAGCTTGCTCCCACTCGGGCCGGGCTTGTGCCGGAGTCCGGGCCGTTGGAGGAGTGGTCGGTGCTGGTATCTGCCACGGTGCGGACTGACCCGGCGGTTGGCACGGGAGTGACGGAGGTTTCTTGGTGGTGCGACATCAAGGTACTCGTTTCCGGGGTGTGAGGAGGAAGGGCTGCAGACCGACCGTCGCTCTGCCATGAGCGCCGTGCCAGGAACGCGCTGGCAGGTGTTCCGTCGCGGAACAGTTCCGTGTTCCGTCACGGAACTGCGCGCTTGTTCCGTGGCAGCACGCGCAGACCGCCGCTCGTTCACCGGGTGAACAGGACCTGTGTTCACTGTTGAAACGGTCCGCCTGTTCATCGGGAGAACAGGGCCATGCGGCGGCCGGGCCGAAGTGCGGTGGGCCGCAGGGTTTACGTGCGGCGGATCGCCCGCCGGGTGGATGTGACCGGAAGGGCGGACCGGTGTCGGGCCGGTCCGCCCGTGGCCTGCGGGGATTACCGGTCAGGGGCGACGGTGATCGCCGCGTAGGGCGGTCATGACCTGCGTGAGGCGGTCCTCGCTGACGCTGTGACCGGCGGCGCGGATGGTGTCGCGGACCAGGGCACGGCTGGGGCTTTCGTGCGTGGTGAACAGGGGGCGGGCGTGGGTGATGAGTTCGTCCAGTGACGCGCTCGGCGGCCTGCCGACGCGACGGGACGGTTCCCTCCTGGCGGTGTTCCCGTCGTCGACATCGGCCTGCGTCTCCGATTCCGCCTCGTCGCTTCCGACAGCCGCCCCGTCCTTGGATTCCCACTCCGGCAAGGCTTTCGGCTTGCCTCCGGCGGGGACGGTGTTGGTCTCGCGGGTGATGAGGATGTAGAGGTGGACGACTCCGGCCAGTGCGAGGGGCGCGATGACGGCCAGCGCTCCGACCACGCGGTCGCTGAGCCGGAGGTTGTTCACGGCAGGGCTCTGCTGGTTCAGCCGCACGCCGTGCAGCACGTTGGCCCAGGTGCTGGCAGCGGTCGCTGTGGTGAACAGCAGCCAGGCGTAGGCGCGGGCGAGGAAGCGGGCGCGGCGCAGGATGAGCAGGGCGCGGACGCCGTAGGCGATGAAGCCGTCGATGATCAGCGGGAAGGCGTACGTCAGGGGGCCTTGGACGCGGGCTGCGGCGGCGGTCTGGCGCAGCGCGTTGTAGGACAGGGCGAAGGCCAGCGCGGCGAGCGCGATGAGCGCTGCCCGGTCCCAGGCGCCTGCGTGGCCGGCGGGCTGGTCCTTCCCGGTGGAAGCGGGGATGGGCATGGCGGTGTACTGCTCCTCATCTGTGAAGTCAGGGGTGGGGTCGGGATATCCGTCCTTGCCGTCTTGGCCGTTGCAGCCGCAGGTCAGGCCGGTCACGGCAGGGTCCTGACGGTGCCGTCTTGGGCGGGCATGCTGCCGTCTCGGGGCTGCTGGCTCGGACGACAGCGTGCTGGGACAGCAGGGTGCGGGGCTGCCGTCCCAGCCGCACCACGTGTGACCTGCGGTGGTACGGCGGGGACGGTCAAGACGGCACGGGACGGGTACTGGCGCCGTCCCATGGCGGCAACGCGACCTGGTGCGGATCGCGTTGCCGTCTTGGGCCCGGTTGCCGTCTTGCAAAGACCCTTGTTGGCCTGCGGTGTTACGGCAGGGACGGCAAGGACGGCAACCGGAGGTGGCGGGGTCAGACCGTACGAGGGCCCGGACTGCTGGCAGTGGGGTGGACGGTGGGGCAGTAACGCCGCCATGGGTCGAGGAACTTGCTGCGGGTGTAGCCCTTGCGCTGGGTGCCGTCGGCGATGCGGACGTTGCCCGAGGCGATCCCGAACTCCCGCAGGAGCGAACCGAGGTCGCGGGCGGAGAGCCCTGCCCTGCCCCACTCCCCCCATGGCGCCTCGGGATCCGAGCGCAGCTCGGCGAGCAGGTCGGTGGTGGTCAGGCTGTCCGGCTCGCGGCGGGCGAAGAAGATCCGCCGGATGTCCGCGAGGACCCTGGCGCCGCCGGGGTTGTCCTCCTCCACCTGGGCTTCGGCGGCGACCATCCGCGCGCATGCCTGGCGGGCCAGGTTCGGCCACGGTCCGCCCGCCAGGTCGGCGACGATGACCAGCGGCTCCCAGGTATCGGCGGCGCGGTCCTCCACCGGCAACTCCGGCTCCAGGTCCGCCGCCGCATCCACCAACGGCGCCGCCCAGGCGGTGATGCGGTCGCGTAGGGCGTGCAGGGCGGGTGTGTCGCGGCGGGAGCGGAAGGGGTGGACCCGTTCGCCCTCGGCCCGGCGGCGCATCCGGATCACCACCGACCGGTCCATGATCGTTTCGGGCAGGTCCCCGATCCCCGCGAGCGCGGCCATCGCGAACGTGGCGAAGCGGCGCGGGGTGTGGTCGTTACCGACCACGCGGGTGACGTAGCGGTTGCGCTGGTGACCGGCGTTGAGTAGGCCGCGCAGCTCCTCGTTCTTCTCCGCCACCTTTGGGCTGCCGAAGATGGTGTCGGCCTCGTCCACCAGCAGCGTCGGCGGCTGATCGGTGATGGACCGGAAGACCGCCGCCGGGGTCGTGTTGACCGTCAGCATCGGCTCGTGGACCGTCTCGGTCAGCACATCCAGCAGACGGGACTTCCCACACCGCTTGGCCGGACCGACCACCGCCAGGCGCGGGGCATGCTGCCACGCGACCTGCAGATGGGTGGCCGCCACCCACAGCGTGACCGCGTCCAGAGCCTGAGGGGAGGGCAGGATCACGAACCGGGCGATCTGCGAACGCAGCTCACCCAGCACACGCGACCCCTCACCCTGCCCCCAATCCAACGGCTCAGGCGGGGCTCCAGAGGCCAGCTCCACCGCCTCGGGACTCCTGTGCCCGTCGGCCCCGGCAGGCGGCGAGTCGGGCTCGTGGCGGCTCTGCTGGCCTGGTACGGCGACCGGTGGCCACGCGGGTATCGGGGATGCGCCCTCGGGCGGCGGGGGCGTAGCATTCATGCTGAACTCCTCTCAGTGAGGCCGTGGCTGGCAGGCCCGCCTTCACCGTTGTGAATCGATAGCTCGGTTGCTGGGATGTTCACGAGGCCCTCGGCGTTGGTAGCGCCGGGGGTCGTTTCGTTCTCCGGGGCTGCGTGCATCAGGCCCCCAGGGTCCAGTCGTCACGGCTGGGGCTCTCCGCCGCCAGGCGCTGCTCGAAGCGGGTGAGTTCGGCCTCGCTGTACAGCACGCGACGGCCGACCTTCATCCCCTTGGGCCCGTATCCGATGTGGCGCCAGTAGCGCACCGTGCTGTCCGCTGTGCGGTAGCGCTCGGCCACCTCGGCGGTGGTCAGGTAGCGATCCATCTTTCCCCTTCGACTAGGTCGCTTGTCGTTTCGGAAAATCATCCCACGCGAAGTGCGTTTATGCAAACCGCATAATACGTGGTACATTTTGACTAGACCCAGGGGAAACGCCACCACCCGAGGAGGAGACCGATGGAGGCCGAGCCGGACGACAGCAGCGCCCCGCTGCTGTACAGCGAGGGCAACGCGGCAGCCCGTATCGCCCTCGAACGCGAGACCAGAGGCTGGAGCACGACGGAACTGGCCGCCCGCATGACCAAGGCCGGCGTCCCGATGAACCAGACCGCAGTCTGGCGCATGGAGAACGGCAAACCCCGCCGCAAGATCACCCTGGACGAAGCCCTCGGCTTCGCGCGTGTCTTCGAACTGTCCCTTGAGGAACTGATGTCGCCGCCGCTGGACGGCATCGACCTCGAAGGGCGGCGCGTCGTCCAGGAAGCCGTCGAAGCCTTCTACGAATCCCGCGACGTGCAGGACCGCCTGCACAGAGCTGTCGTCGCCGTCGCCGACTACCTGAAAGCCCACCCCGACAGTTCCGCAGGCGTCCACCAACAAGCCCTCCGCCTCATGGGCGAGGAGCGCGACTCACGCGCCCTGACCGAGTACATCGAGGACGGGGGCTACTACTGACCCACAGGAAGAGAGCCTGACTTGGCCAACATCCAGAAGCGCCCCAACGGCAAGTGGCGCGCCCGATACCGCGACCCCAACGGCAAGGAGCACTCCCGCCACTTCGACCGCAAGGTCGACGCCCAGCGCTGGCTCGACGAGGTCACCGCAAGCGTCCTCACCGGCCACTACGTCGACCCTCAGTCGGCGAAGAAGCCCTTCAAGGAGTACGCGGAGCAGTGGCGCTCCAGCCAACCGCACCGTCCCTCGACCGCGAGGGCTGTCGAGCAGCATCTCCGGTGTCACGCCTATTCGGCGTGGGAGGGCCGGACGCTCGGCGGCATCAAGCCCGGCGACGTCCAAGGCTGGGTGACCGGCCTGACGACGACCCACGGCCTTGCCGCCAGCACTACGCGCACCGTCTTCAACACCGTCAACGCCGTGTTCAGCGCGGCCGTTCGCGACCGCATGATCCCCCACAACCCCTGCACCGGCGTCAAGTTGCCGACGGTGCCGAGGAAGCGGATTGTGCCTTTGGCCGTTCCCCAGGTCCGGCATCTCGCCGAGCAAATAGCCGCCCCCTACAAGAGTCTGGTTCTCTTGGCGGCTGCCACGGGGCTGCGCCCAGGTGAGGTTTTCGGGCTCCAACTCCGCCACCTGAACCTCCTCCAGGCGACCATCACCGTCGACCAGCAGGTGCAGCAGACCAAGCACGGGGTGTTCGTGGGGCCGCCCAAAACCGAGCGCTCGTACCGAATCGTGCCGCTCCCCAGGATGGCAATGCAGGCGATGAAGGCCCATCTCAAGGTCTTCCCTGTGCCGACGCCACAGGACTGGCTGTTCACGGCGCCCCAAGGCGGCCCTGTGGCCTACAACGAGTTCATGAAGCGGGTCTGGCGGCCCGCCTGCCGGAAGGCGGGGATACCGGACGGCATCGGCCCGCACGCCCTCCGGCACCACTACGCCAGCCTGCTCATCAAGCACGGCGAGTCCGTCAAGACCGTCTCCGAGCGCCTCGGCCACACCAACGCGGCCATGACGCTGAACATCTACACCCACCTGTGGCCCGACTCCGAAGAGCGCACCCGCGCCGCCGTCGACAGCGCCTACGCGGACAGCCCCGACGAGGGCGACGGGCGGGCCACCGAGGCGGCGTAGCCACTCCCCCGCACTGACGTGACGTCAGTGCGGTTGCGGACTGTGTGCGGACCGCAACGGCACCCGCACAGCAGCCCGCTTGCTCCGCCGCAGGTCAGACGTCGATCCGCGCCCGGTCCAGCGTCGCCGCCGAGTTGGTGATGAATTCCTTGCGCGGGGCCACCTCGTTGCCCATCAGAAGGTCGAAGGCCCGCTCCGCCTGTTCAAGATCGCTGATGTTGATACGGCGCAAGGTGCGGTGGCGCGGGTCCATCGTCGTCTCGGCGAGTTGGTTGGCGTCCATCTCGCCCAGGCCCTTGTAGCGCTGAATGCTGTCCTTGTAGCGGACGTTGCGCCGCTGGAGGTCGAGCAGGGTCTGGCGCAGTTCGTTGTCGGAGTACGTGTAGAGGTACTTGTCCTGGCCCTTCTTGGGCTGGACCAGCTCGATGCGGTGCAGCGGGGGCACGGCGGAGAAGACGCGGCCCTCCTCGACCATGGCCCGCATGTAGCGCTGGAAGAGGGTGAGCAGCAGGCAGCGGATGTGGGCGCCGTCGACGTCGGCGTCGGCCAGGAAGATCACCTTGCCGTAGCGCGCCTGGTCGATGTCGAAAGTGCGCCCCGAACCGGCCCCTATGACCTGGATGATGGCCCCGCACTCGGCGTTCTTGAGCATGTCCGAGACCGAGGACTTCTGCACGTTGAGGATCTTGCCGCGGATCGGCAGCAGCGCCTGGAACTCGGAGTTGCGGGCGAGCTTGGCGGTGCCGAGGGCCGAGTCGCCCTCGACGATGAACAGTTCGCTGCGGTCCACGTCGTCGCTGCGGCAGTCGGCGAGCTTGGCGGGGAGCGACGACGTCTCGAGCGCGGTCTTCCGGCGCTGCGCCTCCTTGTGCTGACGGGCGGCGATCCGGGTCCTGGCCGCGGCGACGGCCTTCTCCAGCACCGCGCGCGCCTGCGCCTTGTTGTCGCGCTTGTTGGAGGTCAGGAACTCCTTCAGTTCCTTGGCCACCACCGCGGCCACGATCCGGTTGGCCGCGGAGGTGCCCAGTACTTCCTTGGTCTGGCCCTCGAACTGCGGCTCGGCGAGCCGGACGGTGATCACCGCCGTGAGGCCCTCCATGGCGTCGTCCTTGACGACGTCGTCCTCGGCGACGCGCAGCAGCTTGGTGGCGCGCAGCACCTCGTTGACCGTCTTGGCGACGGACCGCTCGAAGCCGGTCACATGAGTGCCGCCCTTGGGGGTGGCGATGATGTTGACGAAGGACTTCGTGGTGGAGTCGTACCCGGTGCCCCAGCGCAGCGCGATGTCGACGCCGAGTTCGCGCGTGACCTCGGTGGGCGTCATGTGGCCGCGGTCGTCCAGGACCGGCACGGTCTCCTTGAAGGAACCGCTGCCGGTGAGCCGCAGCACGTCGCAGATCGGCTTGTCGGGAGCGAGGTACTCGCAGAACTCGCTGATGCCGCCGTCGAAGTGGAAGACCTCCTCGACCGGCTTGTCCGACTCGATGCCGCGCTCGTCGCGCACCACGATCGTCAGGCCGGGCACCAGGAAGGCGGTCTGCCGGGCGCGCTGGTGCAGGTGCTCCAGCGAGAGCTTGGCGTCCTTGAGGAAGATCTGCCGGTCGGCCCAGTAGCGGATACGGGTGCCGGTGCGCGTACGGGGGACCTTCTTGGCCTTGGTCAGGCCGCTCTCCGGGTCGAAGGGGGCATCGGGCCCCGACTCGGTGAAGATGCCGGGCACGCCGCGCCGGAAGCTGATGGCGTGGGTGTGGCCGCCGCGGTCCACCTCCACGTCCAGCCGGGCGGACAGCGCGTTGACCACCGAGGCACCGACGCCGTGCAGACCGCCGGACGCGGCGTAGGAGCCGCCGCCGAACTTGCCGCCCGCGTGCAGCTTCGTCATGACGACCTCGACGCCGGACAGGCCGGTCTTCGGCTCCACGTCGACGGGGATGCCGCGGCCTTTGTCCCGCACCTCGACCGAGCCGTCGTCGTGCAGGATCACCTCGATGCGGTCGCCGTGGCCGGCGAGGGCCTCGTCGACGGAGTTGTCGATGATCTCCCAGACGCAGTGCATGAGACCGCGGCTGTCGGTGGACCCGATGTACATACCGGGCCGCTTGCGGACGGCTTCGAGGCCTTCGAGGACGAGGAGGTGCCGCGCGGTGTAGTTGGAGCCGTCGCGATCTGCGCCCGTCAGCAGCGCGGAGGACGGCACGGATGTTTCGGCGGTCACGCGGACAACTCCTCGATCCAGATGTTCGGCATGTCGGTGAGAGGGTACCGAGACCGGGCAGGTGGGGAACGCCACGACCCGGCATCCGACAGGCCCATCCTAGCCAGTTTCGAGCACGCGTTCGATAACCCGCACGAGTGATACAAACGTCACGTTCCCATTTAGGCATGAACCATTTAGGCTCCGGGCACGTCCTCACCAACAACCCGACAGCCAGCCGGGGACGCAACCGGACAACCGATCCACACGCGACATCTGCCGCAATGACTTCTATTCGCCGCCAATCGGTAACACCCAGTCACCCCGAGGCCGGTTTCGAGAAAATGCCGTCAGCGGGAACGTTTTCGGCCTGGTTGGATGTTGACCCTGGTACGACAGCTCGTCGAGCTAGAGAAGAGGCGACGTGACTACTGTTCTGACCCCCGCGAGCCCGCTGACAGCGGGAGACCGCTGCGACCGTTGCGGCGCTCAGGCCTACCTGCGCGTCGTACTGCTCAGCGGTGGAGAACTGCTCTTCTGTGCCCACCACGGCCGTAAGTTCGAGCCCGAACTGAAGAAGATCGCAGCCGAGATACAGGACGAGACCGGCCGCCTGACCCAGACCGCGGCATCGGCGGAAGACGAAGAGCGCTGACACCTCGCGACAGCGGCGAGTTCGGACCCGCGGGCGGACAGACCCCTTCAGGGGGTGTCCGCCCGTAGGTTTGCCGCCAGGCGGCCGTGCGGCGCTCGCCGTCGCACGGTGCGACGGGCCGGCTGCCGCCGGGCACCGGACCCGCCGGCGTCACATGTGCTCGGCCACCTGCGCGGCGACGGCGGAGACCCGCGTATAGACCCCCGGGTAGTCCGCCAGCGCGCATCCGTTCCCCCAGGACACCAGACCCACCACCCGGTCGGCGACGACCAGCGGCCCGCCGCTGTCGCCCTGGCAGGCGTCCCGCCCCCCGCCCTCGGCCCCGGCACACGTCATCGACGAAGCCAGGTAGCTCCCGGCATTGCCCCCCGGGTACGCCTTCTCGCACTCCGAGTCGGCGAAGATCGTGACCGGCGCGGTGCGCAGGACGGTGGGGTAGTCCCCGTCCCCGGTCGTGTCGCCCCAGCCGTACACCTGGGCCTGCGTGCCCGCCTGGTAGTCGGCGGCGTCCGAGGGCTGGGCCATCTGGATGGTCGCGCCGCTCGGCAGGTCCTTGTCCAGCGTGATGACCGCCACGTCGTTGGCGTTGGTGTTCTCGTCGAAGTCGGGGTCCACCCAGACGTCGGAGAGCGACAGCTCCTCGCCACTGTCGGTGCTCAGGTCCGTCCTGCCCTCGATGACCCGCAGGTCCGGCAACTGCCGCCAGTCGTCGACCCCGAGCGCCTCGCTGCTGAAGCAGTGCGCCGCGGTGATCACCGTACGCGGCCCCAAGGCCACGCCGCCGCAGAACTGCCCCGAGCGCGCGTCGCCGAAGCGGGAGCGGCTGGAAAGGGCGACCACCCAGGGCTCCTGGTCCGTCGTGGTGGGGCTGCCCCCGATGACGACACCGTTGGCCGAGGCCGGGGTGGCGGGCAGCGCCAGCGGGACGACCAGCGCCGGCAGCAGCGTGGCTATCGACGCGACAGCGGTACGAGCGGTGAAACGCATGCGAACTCCTGACCCTGTGAATTGTTCCGGGTACCCAGAGTTATCGACGGGGAAGGAGCCCGCATCCGCAGAAACGGCGCCCCCGGTGATCCGGGAGCGCCGTCGTCCGCGTGCTGCCCCGCGCGGGAAGACCGCGCGGGCCATGGGTCAGTCCAGGTAGTCGCGCAGGACCTGCGAGCGCGACGGGTGACGCAGCTTGGACATGGTCTTGGACTCGATCTGGCGGATCCGCTCGCGCGTGACGCCGTAGACCTTGCCGATCTCGTCCAGCGTCTTGGGCTGGCCGTCGGTGAGGCCGAAGCGCATGGAGACCACGCCCGCCTCCCGCTCGGACAGGGTGTCCAGGACGGAGTGCAGCTGTTCCTGCAAGAGCGTGAAGCTGACCGCGTCAGCGGGCACGACCGCCTCGGAGTCCTCGATCAGGTCACCGAACTCGCTGTCGCCGTCCTCGCCCAGCGGGGTGTGCAGCGAGATGGGCTCGCGGCCGTACTTCTGGACCTCGATGACCTTCTCGGGGGTCATGTCGAGTTCCTTGGCCAGCTCCTCCGGGGTGGGTTCGCGGCCCAGGTCCTGGAGCATCTGGCGCTGGACGCGGGCCAGCTTGTTGATGACCTCGACCATGTGCACCGGGATGCGGATGGTGCGCGCCTGGTCGGCCATGGCGCGGGTGATCGCCTGGCGGATCCACCACGTGGCGTAGGTGGAGAACTTGAAGCCCTTGGTGTAGTCGAACTTCTCGACCGCACGGATGAGGCCCAGGTTGCCCTCCTGGATCAGGTCCAGGAAGAGCATGCCGCGGCCGGTGTAGCGCTTGGCCAGCGAGACCACGAGGCGGAGGTTGGCCTCCAGCAGGTGGTTCTTGGCCCAACGGCCGTCCTCGGCGATGATCTCCAGTTCGCGCTTGAGCTTGGGGGCGAGCTTGTCGGCCGCGGCCAGCTTGTCCTCGGCGAACAGGCCGGCCTCGATCCGCTTGGCGAGCTCGACCTCCTGCTCGGCGTTGAGCAGCGGGACCTTGCCGATCTGCTTGAGGTAGTCCTTGACCGGGTCGGCGGTGGCGCCGGCGACGGCGACCTGCTGGGCCGGCGCGTCGTCCTCGTCGTCGTCGGAGAGCACGAAGCTCTCGGACTCCGCCTTCTCCGCCTCCTCATCGGCGCCCTTGCCGGGCGCGGCGTCCTCGAGCAGGTCCTCCGCCTCGACTGCCTCGTCCTCGTTCGGCGAGGAGGCGGTCTTCTTCGCCGCCACCTTCTTCGCCGGGGCCTTCTTGGCAGCCACCTTCTTGGCGGCGGTCTTCTTCGCGGGTGCCTTCTTGGCTGGGGTTTCCGCCTCCACCGCTGACTCCACCGTGGTCTCGGCCGGGGCCACCGCCTCCGGGGCGGGAGCCTTGGGCGCTACGGTCTTCTTGACTGGGGCCGCCGTCTTGGTGGCGACCGTCTTGGTGGCAGTACGCTTCGCCGGACTCTTGGCTGCGACGCTCTTGCGGGTGCGCTTTGGCGCCTCGGCGGCTGTCACCATCAGCGTCACACCCTCCTCGTCGAGGACCTGGTTGAGGCTGCGCAGAACGTTCTTCCACTGGGTTGCCGGAATCTGGTCCGCTTCGAACGCCCGACGCACATCGTCGCCGGCGATCTGGCCCTGGGCCTTACCCTGCTCGATGAGCGCCATCAGAGACTCGGATTCGGCGATCTCGGACGGGAGCGTACGGGATGTGCTGGCCGACACGAACAACCTCTCGGAACGATGGGAACGACTCGGTGGTATCGCACTACGACCCAGCGTCATCCTTGACGCCGGGTACTCCGCTGGATCAGCCTTGTGCGGCGGCCACCTCTTAAGTCATCGCACTGTCTCGCCAAGCGTTACGCCAAGCTTACGTGGCCCGAGTCACACCCCAAATCGTACCGACCATCGGCAAAGTCGGACATCTGCCACGCATGCGGCCGCCGCCGACCCCGGCGGTGCGGGGTCCGCGGCGGTCCGGGCGCGGTCAGTTCTGGCGCGGCTGGGGAACCAGATCGGCGGCCGCCGAGCTGGGGGCGGGGGCCGCGGGCGTGTGGGCGGGCACGGGCTGTTCGGGGGACGCCGCGGCGGTCAGGATTTCGCGCATCGCCGCTTCGGCGGAGGCTCCGTCCCCGTCGGCCAGCGCCTCCACGATCCGGTGGTGGAGGCCGACGGCGGCTTCGTCGGGGCGTTCACAGGCGGTGCCGGAGGTGGAGCCGCCGGAGACGTGGAGCGCGGCGGAGACGATCCCCGACAGGTGCTCCAGCATCCGGTTGCCGGCGACCTGGAGCAGCAGGGTGTGGAACTCCATGTCGGCGCGGGTGAAGGTGAGGGTGTCACCCTGGGTCGTGGCGTGGGCCATGATTTCGGCCATATCGACCAGACGTTGCTGGACCTCCTCTCGGCCGTGGCCGGCTGCGAGGCGGGCGGCGAGCGGTTCGATGGTCCAGCGCAGCTCGAGCAGTTCGCGGCGCTGGTCGTCACGCTGGGGACCGAACGCGCGCCACTCGATGATGTCGGGGTCGAGCAGGTTCCAGTCGCTGACCGGGCGGACCCGGGTGCCGACGTTGGGGCGGGCGCTCACCAGCCCTTTGGCCTCCAGCACGCGCAGGGACTCGCGCACCACGGTGCGGGAGACCTCGAAGCGCTGGCCGATCTCCTCGGGGACCAGGGGGCGGTCGGCGCCCAGATCGCCCGAGACGATCATCTGACCGAGCTGCTGGACGAGTTGGCCGTGCAGCCCCCGGCCACGGCTCCCGCCGGCGCGGCGGCCGACCCGGCTCATGTCCGGCTCGCCGCCCTCCCAGGACGTGATCCCGGGTCGGTCGGCACCGGGGGTTTCGGGGTACGGATAGCGGTCAAGCTCGCCCGGGCCGGCGATACCGGAGTCGGCGGAACGAGCCGCGGTCATCATGGAATGCGCAAGGGTACTCACGCATCCTTTGTCGGCGATGCCGAAGCGGGCCTTGAGGGCTTTGCTGAAAAGCACACGAAAGGGTGAGCACTCATCACCTGATCATTGACGGTTTCGCCGGGCGGCTCACACCTTCTCGTCGGCGAGCGGGGCAGTCGGCGCCGCCCGCACGGCAGTTGACCGGCGGCCGCGGCGACGGCCCAGCAACGCGCTTGCCGCGAAGGCCGCGACCAGCGTGGTGAGCGACAACACCAGTGCCAGGAAGAGGGGTTGGCCGACCGCGCGCAGCGCCGTGGAGACCGGTCCGCCGTCGTCCTGCGAGACACCGGTCACCACCGACCACAACGCGCCGCCCGCGTCGGAGAGTTCCCGGGCGCTCTCGCCACCGAGCAGCGCCCGCAGTCCCGGTACGACCAGCAGCGGCACCGCGAGCACCGCCGACACGCCCAGCGCGGTGGTACGGAACACGGCCGCCGCGAGCACGCCGGCCCACGAGCACGCGACCGCCAGCGCCGCCCAGGTCGCCAGCGACTCGGGGTGCGCCAGCGCCCCTTGGGCCCGCTCGGGGGCGATCAGGCGCAGCACGGCAAGGTCGGCAGCGGCGGCGGCACCGGCCAGCAACAGGGCCACCGCCGCACCGACCGCCAACTTCGCCGCGAGCAGGCGGGGGCTGCGCGCCTCCGGTCCGTGTCCTGGCGCGAGAGCGGGATACCGGAACTCCTGCCCGTAGCTGAGCGCTCCCAGTACCCCGGCACCGAGCGCAACGGCGGGCAAGGGGAGTTGCGGCAGCCAACCGGACATCAGCCGCACCGCCGACGTGGTCCCGTGGCCGAGCCGCGTGACCAGCGCACTGGCGAGCACCGAGCACAACAGCGCGGCCACGGCGGCCGGCCAGGGCGTCCGCACCCCGAACGCGCGCCGCACCTCGTAGCGCAGCGGGCGGACCGGGCCCGGCCGGTGCGCGACGCCCCGAGGTCGCCGGATCCCCCTCGGCCGTGCCCACCGCCCCCGCTCCTTCTGGTCTCCTTCGGAACGGGGCGCGGGCACCCCTTCCGCGGCGCTGTCCGCGAGCTGGTACAGCAGGATGCCGTGCCGGTACGCCGTCTCCCCGACCGCCGCCGCGCTCGAGCCGTACACGGCGATCCGGTTGCCGCTCGCCTCGACCACCTCCGCGCCCTCCTCCCCGAGTAGATCGGCCAGCTTTCGCGCGTACGGGGACCGCACCGCCACGTACGGGCGCAGCCGGGTGCGCGCGAAGCTCTCCGCCGGCTCGTCGGCCACCACCCGGCCCTCGTCCAGGGCGATGACGCGGTCGGCGGTACGGGCCAGCGCCCCCGCGTCCCGGCCGGTCAGCAGTACGGCCCCGCCCTCGGCCGCGTGCCGCCGCACGATCTCGTGGGTGAGCGCCGCCTCGCGGGGCAGCAGTCCGCGGGCCGGGTCGTCCAGCACAAGCGCCCGCGGACGGGTGAGCAGCGCCGTGGCGAGCCCGAGCCTGCGGTCCATGCCCAGCGAGAACGCCTCCAGCCGTTCCTCCGCGACAGCGTCCAGACCCACCGCTTCCAGCACCTCGTCCGCACGCGACAGCGGCACCCCGAACGCGGCGCACAGCATGCGCAGATGACCCCGTGCCGTCCGGCCCGGGTGTCCCGGGACGTCGCCGAGGAGGGCACCGATCTCCCGTGCGGGATGGGGCAGTTCGTGCAGGGGGCGGCCGTCGACGAGCGTGACGCCGCGCCCCGCCTCGATGCCGAGCAGCAGCCGCAGCGCGGTGGACTTGCCCGCGCCCGCCGCGCCGAACAGGCCGGTCACCTCGCCCGTCCTTAGGTCGAAGCTGAGGTCGGCGACGGCGGGTCGTGCCCTGCGTCGCGATGCGCTGGTCAGTCCGATGGCCTGGATCACCCCAGCACCATAGCGCCGAAGCGCTACAAATTCGGACAAAGAACTACCAATTACACCTCCGGTCGCAGCATCGGCGGATTCAGCAGCGCCGCTCCCCCAGCCCGGAACAGCTGTGCCGGGCGTCCGCCCTGACGTGTCGTCGTCCCTCCGGTCGGCACCAGGAACCCGACCGTGCCCGTCACCTTCCGGTGGAAGTTGCGCGGGTCCAGCGCCACGCCCCACACCGCCTCGTACACCCGCCGCAACTCGCCCACCGTGAACTCCGGTGGGCAGAACGCGGTGGCCAGCGAGGAGTACTCGATCTTCGACCTGGCCCGTTCCACCCCGTCCGCGAGGATCCGGTCGTGGTCGAACGCGAGCGGCGCGGCGTCACCCGCGTGCTCCTGCCCACCCTCACCCAGCAGGGTGCTGACGGGCGCCCAGCGCGCGCTGCGTGCGTCGCCCCCGGCCCGCGGCGCCGGCAGGTCGGGCGCGAGCACCAGGTGCGCGACGCTGACCACCCTCATCCGCGGGTCGCGCTGCGGATCCCCGTAGGTCGCGAGCTGCTCCAGATGGGCACCGTTCTGGGCGCGCAGTCCCGTCTCCTCGGCCAACTCCCTGGCCGCCGCCTGGGAAAGGTCCTCGTCCTCGCGCACGAACCCGCCGGGCAGCGCCCACCGCCCCTGGAAAGGCGACTCCCCGCGGCGCACGGACAGGGCGCACAGCGCGTGACGTCGCACGGTGAGCACGACCAGGTCCACGGTGACGGCGAAGGGCGGGAACGCGGACGGGTCGTAGGGCGACATGCCCGTGATCTTAGTCGTCTGCCTGACGATAAACAGCCGGATCGGCGGTCTGCGCGATCACGTCGTCCCCGTTCTCCACCGACCGGCAGGCCCGTCCCGGGCCTGTCCCCGTCCTGCCCACGGCGCCGGTCGCGAGGGGCGTCGCACGCGCAGGTCACGTCCCGTCTACCGTTCCCTTCCGGGAGCCGATGCGTCCGCCGCGGCCACCCGTTTGGTCCCCACGCTTCCTTCTCGTCACCGCACCCGCCCTTCCGGTTCCTCCTCTCCCAGACCGCATCTTCTCCCTCTTCCTCCACCGGAGACACGCACATGGCCGTCCACCGCCAGCCGGGCACCGTCCTGACCGACCACACCTTCTCCGTGCCCCTCGACCATGCCGATCCGGACGGTGAGCAGATCGAGGTGTACGCCCGGGAGGTCGTCGCGGTGGGACGGGAGCGTGACCGGCTGCCCTGGCTCGTCTACCTCCAGGGCGGACCGGGCGGCCGCTCCCCCCGGCCGGTCGGCCGGGACAGCTGGCTGGACCGCGCCCTGGACGACTACCGGGTGCTGCTCCTCGACCAGCGCGGTACCGGCCGCTCCACTCCCGCCACCCACCAGACGCTGCCGTCGCGCGGGGACGCGGCCGCACAGGCGAGCTATCTGGCCCACTTCCGCGCCGACTCGATCGTGCGGGACTGCGAGGCCGTACGGCTGCAGCTGCTCGGGGAGGACGAGCGCTGGAGCGTCCTCGGCCAGAGCTTCGGCGGCTTCTGCGCCGTCACCTATCTCTCGTACGCCCCGCACGCGCTGCGGGAAGTACTGATCACCGGCGGCCTGCCCGGTCTGCGCAGCACCGCCGAGGACGTCTACCGCGCGGCTTTCCCCCGCATCGAACGCAAGAACCTCGCGCACTACGCCCGATACCCCGAGGACGTCCAGGTAGTGCGCGACATCGTCAGCCACCTGCATGCGCACGAGGTGAAGCTGCCCGGCGGCGGACAGCTCACCGTCGAGGCATTCCAGTCGCTGGGCATGATGCTGGGATCCAGTAACGGCTCCCACACGCTGCACTACCTGGTCGAGGACGCCTTCGTCCCCGGTGCGCCGACGCCGACGCTCTCCGACACCTTCCTCTGGGAGGCCGCACGGCACCTCTCCTTCGCCGGCAATCCCCTCTACGCGGTGCTGCACGAGGCGATCTACGGCCAGCGTTCGGTGGCGCCGGGCGCCACCGGATGGGCCGCCGAGCGGGTGCGCGGCGACTTCACGCGGTTCGACGCCGACGCCGCGCTCGCGGGGGACGGAGCGGTGCTCTTCACGGGCGAGACGATCCACCCGTGGATGTTCGAGACCGACCCAGCGCTTGCACCGCTGCGCGAGACGGCCGATCTGCTCGCGCAGCGCGAGCAGTGGCCCGACCTTTACGACGCCGACCGGCTCGCGGCCAACGAGGTGCCGGTGGCCGCGGCGGTCTACCACGACGACATGTACGTCGACACCGCGGACTCCCTGGCCACCGCCCGCGCCATCCGGGGCCTGCGGACCTGGGTCACCGACGAGTACGAGCACGACGGTCTCCGGGTGAGCGGCGGCCGGGTCCTCGACCGGCTGCTCCGACTGGCGCGCGGCGAGCTCTAGCCGAGGTGACCCGGTTGTGCCGCTCCTGTCGCAGGCAGCGCCGCAGCACCTCGGGGTCGATGCCCTCGTTGACGGAGGTGTGCAGCAGCCGGGCGAAGGAGTAGTGGGGTTCGAGATCGAGCGCCATGCGCAGGGCGACCCTGGCCTCGGTCTCGTCCCCCGACGACCAGGCCACCCATCCGGCCAGGGTCAGCGGTGCGGCGGCGTGGTCCGCGTAGGGCGCCGGGCAGCGCCGGGCCAGCGCGCGCCACAGCCGCAGGGCGGCGTCGGCCTGCGCGGGCTCCATCCACTCGGCGGCCCGGTCGCGGGCGTCCCGGTCCTGGATGCCGAGGATGATCGCGGCGGCATCGTCGTCGCCGAGAAGCTTGTCGTCCCTCCTGTCGCAGCGCACCGGGTTGTCCAGGTGCGGGGCGGCCTGGAACTTCTCCAGAGCCGCCCGGGCCAGGGCGAGGGTGTGGCGCCGTGCCTCCTCCTTGCGGCAGCGGGTCACCATCCGTGGCACCATCTCGGCCGACGCCACGTCGAGGGCGATCTCGTGCTCCCGGTTGCGTGCCACGGGCGGCTTGAGGCGCGCCTCGATGTCGCGCAAGGGGCCGGGCGAGGGAAACCCCGCGTAGGCGGCGGTGGCGGCCATGGCGGTGCTGCCGGGCAGGGGCAGTGCCGTCCCTTCCGGCGGCATCGGGTCCGTCTCCGGCCGGCAGTATGACCACCAGTGCCCGGCCGACACGCACAGCGCCTCGACGACGGGCACGTCCAGCGCTCCGCACGCGATGCGCAGCCGCTGGGCGAAGGGCCGCAGGCGTTCCGCCACCTCCGCGGACCGCTCGCCCGCGCGCGGATCCTGGCAGAGGAAGACCACCGCGGCGTCGGGGCGGGCGCCACGCCTGACGCTGTTCGTCACCAGGCATTCCGCGAGCTGCCCCGCGACCTCGGGCCACTCGGCGGGCTCGTCGGGCAGACCGACCCGCAGCCGGCCGCCGAACCTGCCGTGCTCTCCGTGCAGCGCGACGAGCACGACGCTGTCGGTCGGATGGAAGCCCAACAAATAGGGCAGGGCGTCCGCGAGTTCGGCGGAGCCGCGCAAGGTGACCTTGAGGTCGGCGGCCTGCTGCGATGACTGTCCGTGCTGGGTTTCGTTGCTCTGTGTCATGCCTCGACGATGACGCATCGCGCAAGTCCTTCGCGGAATATCCCCCGTTCGACTGTGGACAACGGGCTCGGCGAAAAGTTGTCCACAGGTCCGCGATCGCGCGTTGGCGAAATGTCGGCGCGATCGGGTTGAGTGGAGCCATGACCGAAACGACCACCGCGCTGCGTGAAGCGGCCGACCACGTACTCAGCAGGCTCGTCGGCGCCGAGCCCGGCACCGCGCGCCTGCGTGAGGACCAGTGGCGCGCCGTCGAGGCGCTCGTCGCCCACGGCCGCAGGACGCTCGTGGTGCAGCGCACCGGCTGGGGCAAGTCGGCGGTTTACTTCGTGGCCACGGCGCTGCTGCGCGAGCGGGGCAGCGGGCCGACCGTCATCGTCTCCCCGCTGCTCGCGCTGATGCGCAACCAAGTGGAGGCCGCCTCGCGCGCGGGTATCAACGCCCGCACGATCAACTCGTCCAACGCGGAGGAGTGGAGCGGGGTCGAGGCCGGGATCGCAGCCGGCGAGGTCGATGTGCTGCTGGTCAGCCCGGAGCGGCTGAACAACCCCGACTTCCGCGACAACGTGCTGCCCAAGCTCGCCTCCACCACCGGCCTGCTGGTGGTGGACGAGGCGCACTGCATCTCCGACTGGGGGCACGACTTCCGCCCGGACTACCGCCGGTTGCGGACCATGCTCGCCGACCTCCCGCCCGGCGTCCCGGTGCTGGCGACCACGGCCACCGCGAACGCCCGCGTGACCGCGGATGTGGCCGAGCAGCTCGGCACGGGTGCCACCGGCCAGGACCAGGAGGGCGCGCTCGTGCTGCGCGGTCCGCTGGACCGGGAGAGCCTGTCGCTGGCCGTGCTGCAACTGCCAGATGCGGCCCACCGGTTGGCCTGGCTCGCCGATCACCTGGACACGCTGCCGGGTTCGGGCATCGTCTACACCCTGACGGTGGCCGCGGCCGAGGAGATCACCGCCTTCCTCCGCCAGCGAGGCCACCAGGTCACCTCCTATTCCGGGCGAACGGAGAACGCCGACCGGCAGCAGGCCGAGGCCGACCTGCTCGCGAACCGGGTCAAGGCCGTGGTCGCCACCTCTGCGCTGGGCATGGGCTTCGACAAACCGGACCTCGGTTTCGTGGTGCACGTCGGGTCGCCCTCCTCGCCGATCGCCTACTACCAGCAGGTCGGCCGGGCCGGGCGCGGCGTCGAACACGCCGAGGTGCTGCTGCTCCCGGGCCGCGAGGACGCCGCGATCTGGCGGTACTTCGCCTCACTCGCATTCCCCCCGGAGGAGCAGGTCCGCCGCACGCTGGCCGTCCTGGCCGAGGCGGGCCGGCCGCTGTCGGTCCCGGCCCTGGAGGCGCGCGTCGACCTGCGCCGTTCGCGGCTGGAGATCATGCTCAAGGTCCTGGACGTGGACGGCGCCGTCCGTCGGGTCCCCGGCGGATGGACCGCCACGGGGCAGCCCTGGGCGTACGACACCGAGCGCTACGCGTGGGTGGCGCGTCAGCGCGAGGCCGAGCAGCAGGCGATGCGGGAGTACGCCTCCACCACGGCCTGCCGGATGGAGTTCCTGCGCCGGCAGTTGGACGACGAGCGGGCGGAGCCCTGCGGCCGCTGCGACAACTGCGCGGGGTCGCGCTTCCCGCTGGAGGTGTCGACGGCCGCGCTGGACGCCGCACGCGCGGCGCTGGGCCGGCCCGGGGTGGAACTGGAGCCGCGCCGGATGTGGCCGACCGGGCTGGAGGCGGCCGGTGTCCCGCTCAAGGGCCGGATCCCCCTGGCGGAACAGGCGGCGACGGGGAGAGCGTTGGGCCGGCTCTCCGACATCGGTTGGGGCAACCGACTGCGTCCGCTCTTCGCTCAGGGGGCAGAGGACCAGCCCGTACCGCAGGAGGCGGTGGACGCGGTGGTGCGGGTCCTCGCCGACTGGGCCAGGGGCACGGGTGGCTGGGCGAGCGCCGAGCCGGACGCGCCCGACCGTCCGATCGGCGTGGTCGGCGTCGCCTCACGCCGCCGCCCGCTGCTGGTGGAGTCGCTGAGCGCGCGGATCGCCGAGATCGGGCGGATACCGCTGCTGGGCCGGGTCGAGTACACCGGGAGCGGCGATCCGGGCAGTCCGGCGCGCAGCAACAGCGCGCAACGGGTGCGCGTCCTGCACGGTGCCTTCGCGGTGTCCCCCGACCTGGCCGCCGCGCTGGCCGCGAACCCCGGTCCCGTGCTGCTGGTGGACGACTTCGCCGATTCCGGCTGGACACTCGCGGTCACCGCGCGGATGCTGCGGCAGGCCAGCGCGACGGCGGTGTTCCCGCTGGTCCTGGCGGTGCAAGGGTGAACGGGACGGGCTGGCGTGGTGGACCGCGGAGGAACAATACGGCGGAGCGGTCCATACCGGTCGGCCGCGCCAATTGACCGTTGCCGCACGGCAGTACGAGAGCAAGAATTGATGCCGGATCCCCGACCGGCTCTTCGAGCCCCCTGACCGCGTGCGCCCCGCACCCGGTCTGCGGGTGCATCCGGGAAGGGAGGAACGTGACCATCGGCTTCGTTCCCGACACGTCGTCCGCCGCCTCCCGGATGTCCCGCAACCTGGAACCCGCCGAATGGGCGGACGCCGGGGTGCCGATGCTGGCCAGCCCGCGGGAGGTCATCAAGGACCTGCACGCCCGGCATCTGCCCTCGCCGTCCACCGCTGTGGTGGCCGTGTACGACCCGGACGGCCGGATACGGGCCAGCGCGTCGTTCACGGGCAGGAGCGGCGTGCTCGACGGGTGGGAGCGGCGCAACTCCCTGCTGTCGCACCTGCGCCGGGTGTTCCCGCACGACCTGCGGCTGCGCCGGCCGGTGCGGACCGCCGTGCTCCTGGTCTGCCGGGACGGAGGTCAGGACTGGACGACGGAGGACGGCGCCTGGATGTGGGGGCTGCGGGACGCCTGCGCCCTGCACGGCCTGCGCTGCGGGTCGTACGTGACGCTCACCGGCGACGGCTGGAACGTCATCGGTGAGAGCCGTGCCGGGCGTACGCCGAAAGCCGTCTCGGCGGCCGAACGCGCGGGCGGACGGACGTCCGCGGCGCTGCCGGAGGAACTGCCGCACCCCGTGCGTCAGGCCGCCGTACGCTGACGGTCAGGCGCTCGCGCCGAGGACCTCGTTGACCCGTGTGGGGTCGCCGCACACGATCAGCAGCACGCCCGCGCGAGTGAGCGCGCCCTTGAGGGCGGGGGCGGTCCGTTCGTCGTCTCCGCCGTTGAGGGCGACGATCACGACGGGGCGGCCGGTGGCCCTGGGGGCGGAGATGTCGGCGTAGAAGACGTCATCGGCCGCGTCGTACTGGGCCCAGTAGGAAGCTTCCCCGAAGGAGAGTTCGTGGGAGGCCCAGGGATGCGGGTCCCCGGTGGTCAGGACGAGGATCTCGCCGGGGGCACGACCGGTGTCCAGCAGGAGGTCAACCGTTTCGTCGGCCGCGTCGACCGCGCCGTCGGCAGGTGCCGGGACGAGCTGGATCTGGGCCGCCGGGCTGTCGGCGGATCGGGGCTTGGGCACGCCGGAGTGCGCGGCCTTGCCGGACGGGGTCGCCGCTCCGGGCTTGGAGGTGGGCCGGCTGGGCCCGGGGCGCCCCGGACCGACGCCCGCGCCGGCCGATTCCTTCGGCGGTGCGGGACGCGGTGCCGCCTGGCGCGGCGGACCGGGGACAGGACGGGGGGTCGACGCACTCCGGCCGGCGGCAGGAGCAGTGCGGTGACCCGGGACGCTCTCGTGAATCTGAGGCTCCTCGGGGGTGAGAGGCATGTGCGTTGTCTATCAAATCCGCTCGGAACACGCAGCGGGGGGCGGGCCCTGAATCAGAAATCGAAACCGAGTTGTTCCCCTGTGTCGAGTTCTTCACGCACCTTCTTGAGGTGCTGCCACCGCGGCATCGCGTCCAGGTAGGACCAGGACAGGCGGTGCAGCGCGGTGGGGCCCAGTTCCTCGAGGGCGGCACGGTGGACGGGCGACGGATATCCGGCGTTGTCCGCGAATGCGAACGGGGCATATTCCGCGCCGAGTTCGGCCATGGCCGTATCCCGCTGCACCTTCGCGATCACGGAGGCCGCGGCCACCGCGACGCAGGACTGGTCGCCCTTGATCACGGTGCGCACCTGCCAGGGCCCGCCCAGGTAGTTGTGCTTGCCGTCGAGGATCACCGCGTCCGGCCGCTCCGGCAGCCCTTCCAGAGCGCGCGAGGCGGCCAGGCGCAGCGCGGCGGTCATGCCGCGGTCGTCGATCTCCTCGGGTGAGGAGTGTCCGAGTGCGTAGGAGGTCACCCACCCGGAGAGGACCGCCGCGAGCCGCGTGCGCCGCTTGGGCGTGATGAGCTTGGAGTCGGTCAGGCCCTCCGGCGGGCGTCGCAGTCCGGTGATCGCGGCGCACACGGTGACGGGCCCGGCCCAGGCGCCGCGCCCCACCTCGTCCACCCCGGCGACAGTGCGCACGCCGAGGGTGGCGCGCATCGAGCGCTCCACGCTGTGGGTCGGTGGTACGTACGGCATGACGCTTTCAGCCTACCGCCCGGCAACACAGCGACCGTACAGGGGGGATCACGCCGGTACGGCCCATGCGGGGAGCGCCTCCGTCTGCCGTGTCCATGCCTCGGGCGGCTCGCCGCCCGGCCTTGCTCCGACGATGCCGCCGACGATCGCGCACGTGGTGTCCACGTCGCCGCCTGCGCGCGCGGTGGTCCAGAACGCGCACTGGTAGTCGCCGAGATGGCGCGTGGCGGACCACAGCGCGAAGGGGACGGTGTCCTGCGCGCTGGTGCGGCGGCCGCAGCCCAGTTTCTCGGCCGCAGCGGCGGCATCGGCGGAGTCGAGCATGTCCCGGGCGACGGCGACGCCCTCGTGCACGGCTCCGCGCGGCACGAGGTCGAGCACGGCGCCCAACAGGGCGGCGGGGTCGGTGGGGCCGGCCGGGTCGGCGACCAGCGCCGCGGCCACGGCGACCGCGACCGCGCCGGCCACCGCCTCGGGGTGCCGGTGCGTGGTGAGCGCCGAGATCTCGGCCTGCCGGGCCGCCTGTGCGGGGTCGCCGGCGTACCAGGCACCGAGCGGCGCCACCCGCATCGCCGCGCCGTTGCCCCACGACCCCTTCCCGTCGAACAGTCCGGCGGCGAGTTCCCGCCAGTCGGCGCCCTCCTGCCGGATCAGCCGCAGCATGCGGTTCACCGCCGGCCCGTAGCCGCGGTCGAAGTCGTGGTGCTCGGCGAAGGAGCGGGCGAGGGCGTCCTCGTCGATCCGGCCGTGGCGCAGCAGTACGGCCAGCACCGAGCAGGCCATTTCCGTGTCGTCGGTCCACGCCCAGGGACCGGGTGGCAGGTCTCCGCTCATGAGAGCGGAGTAGTTGGCGGGTACGAAGAACTGGGATCCGAGGGCGTCGCCGACGGCAAGTCCGCGCAGGCTGGCGGAGGCACGGGAGAAGCGGGGTTCGTCGATCACGAAGGCAGGGGTCATGTCGCCGAGAACTGTGGCACCCGTTCGTGGCGAGGGTCAATGGCTTCGTCCCACGCCCGGAGCACGGGAAAAGCCCTGCTCAGCAACCCGTCACGCCAAGCCGCCACCGGGCGGGCCGGGGGTGCCCCACCGTTCGAAGGGCCGGTTGAGCGCGTAGCGCCCGGTGGTCTGCAGGAGCAGCATGCGGGTCTCGGCGTTCGCGGGGTTGGAGAGGGTCTCGAACTCCTCGACGGTCCAGTGGAACCACCGCATGCAGAACAGCCGCATGGTCAGTCCGTGGGTGACCAGCAGGACGTTCGGCGGGAAGTCCGGCTTGTCGAAGGCGCGGTAGAGCGTCTCCAGGAACGAGCCCACCCGATCGTAGACATCCGCCCCGCTCTCCCCCATCGCGAAGCGGTAGAAGAAGTGCCCGTAGGCGTCGCGGGCCTTGCGCTGGCGGTGGATGTCCTCCAGGTCCTGCCAGTTCCCCCAGTCCTGCTCCCGCAGCCGGGGCTCCTCACGCGCCTGGACCAGTGCCGGGTCCAGGCCGAGGCGCTGGAACGTACGCCAGGTCCGCCGGTACGGGGACACGAAGGCGTGGACGCGCTCCTCGCCGAACACCTCCCGCAGCCGCGTTCCGGCCTCGGCGGCCTGCCGCCGTCCGTTGGCGGTGAGTTCCAGCGCGTGATCCGGCACGTTCGTAAATCGTGTCGTCCTCGTTGCCCTGCGACTCGCCGTGGCGGATCAGCACGATGCGGCGAGGTCGTCCCATGACAGCCAGCCTATTGCCCCCGCACCGCCCGGGCGTACCCGTACGGGAAGTGGACGGCGCGTCGGCGCGGCAGGCCGGGCCGCAGGCGCGGGTCGGCGAACCCCACCGGAGTGGGCGCCGCGGACACGTACGGTGGCGCCCCGAACCGTCCGGGTGACCCACGCCCGTATTCAGGTTCGAGGCGCCCCTTTCAGACCGTCCACCCCTTCACCACGTCCACCACATCGCCGGCCACCGAGAGCACGTCGGCGTCGAGTTCGGCACGGTCGGACAGGCGGGAGACCGCCCCTTCCCGGTACTTGCCGTGCTCCGTGGCCGAGTTCCACATCGAGAGCACCAGGAAGTCGTGGTCCGGGCCCTGCCCGAAGAACCCGCGGAGCATCCCGGGCGAGCCGGCCATGGCGGGGTTCCACACCCGCTGCTGCATCTCGGTGAAGTGCTCGACGCGCTCCGGCCGTACCTTGCACAGCGCCACCCGCACCAGATCGGCGTCCGTGAAGTGCGGCTCGAAGCCGACCTTCACGTCGAGCCGGTGCTCGAAGACCCGCACCCCGAGCATCTCGTACGTGCCCTCCTGGGCGGCCGCGATGCCGTCGTGCGGGCCGGCCATGAACGCGTCGTAGGCGCGCTGGTCGTCCCAGAAGCCGAAGAGGTGTGCCACACCCGGCTGGGACCGGCTCCAACCACCGCCCTGGCCGCGGAATCCGGGCTGTTCCCTGAGCGCCGCCCACCTGCGCTGCCCCCGGTCGAAGCCTGACTGGTCGACGACGCCGCAGCGTATCCACTTGACCAACACCGCGCCATCGTAGTGGCACCGCGCCCCCGGTAGGCCATGAGTTGTGCGCCCCGAACACGACGGGCCCACCGGGTTTCGCGTACTGCTGATGAGCTCCCCCGCACCGACCGCCCCAACGCCGGTGGGGAGCCGTTCACCCGAACGACTCCCCACTCGATGACGCGTGTCGGATCACCCGATCAGCGGGATCACCCGATCAACAGCCCCGCCGCACCCGCGGCTCAGCTGCACCCGCTGGTCGAACCGCAGCCCTCGCACAGGTAGCAGCTGCCGGCGCGGCGCATCTTCGTGCCGCAGGAGAAGCACAGCGGCGCGTCGGCGTTGAGGCCGAGCTGGATCTCCAGCAGCTCCGTGGAGTTGTGGGCCTCCTTCGGCGCCGGGGCGGCGGCCGAGGACGCCGAGGACTCCGAGGACTTGGCCACGGACAGCGGCGGCTTGGGAGCCTCCTGGCGCGGCGCCGACTGGGCCAGGCCCTCGACGTCCACCTCGTCGTCACCCGCCTCGTACGAGCCGGTGTCGAGGTGCCGCTGGCGCTCCTCGGCCGAGTGGATGCCGAGCGCGGAACGGGTCTCGAAGGGCAGGAAGTCCAGCGCGAGGCGCCGGAAGATGTAGTCCACGATGGACTGCGCCATCCGGACGTCCGGGTCGTCGGTCAGGCCGGCCGGCTCGAAGCGCATGTTGGTGAACTTCGAGACGTACGTCTCCAGCGGGACGCCGTACTGCATGCCGACGGAGACCGCGATGGAGAAGGCGTCCATCATGCCCGCGAGGGTGGAGCCCTGCTTGGACATCTTCAGGAAGACCTCGCCGAGGCCGTCGTCCGGGTACGAATTGGCCGTCATGTAGCCCTCGGCCCCGCCGACGGTGAAGGACGTGGTGATCCCCGGGCGGCCCTTGGGGAGGCGCTTGCGGACCGGACGGTACTCGACGACCTTCTCGACCGCCGCCGCGGGTGCCTCGGCGACGGCGGGGGCCTTGGCCTCCGACTTCTTCTTGGCGGAGAGCGGCTGGCCGACCTTGCAGTTGTCGCGGTAGATGGCGAGGGCCTTCAGGCCGAGTTTCCAGCCCTCGAAGTAGACCTCCTCCACCTCCTCGACCGTCGCCGACTCCGGCAGGTTGACCGTCTTGGAGATGGCGCCGGACAGGAAGGGCTGCGCGGCGGCCATCATCCGGACGTGGCCCATGGCGGAGATCGCCCGGTCACCCATGGCGCAGTCGAACACCTCATAGTGCTCGGGCTTGAGCCCGGGCGCGTCGATCACGTTGCCGTTCTCGGAGATGTGGGCGACGATCGCCTCGATCTGCTCCTCCAGGTAGCCGAGCCGCTTGAGCGCCGTGGGGACCGTGTTGTTCACGATCTGCATGGAGCCGCCGCCGACCAGCTTCTTGAACTTCACCAGGGCGAGGTCGGGCTCGACACCGGTGGTGTCGCAGTCCATCATCAGGCCGATCGTGCCGGTGGGCGCGAGGACCGACGCCTGGGCGTTGCGGAAACCGTTCTTCTCACCGAGCCGCTGCACGTCCTGCCACGCCTCGGTCGCCGCGGCCCACACCGGGGTGTCGAGGTCGTCGACGCGCTTGGCGACCGCGTTGGCGTCCGCGTGCTGCCGCATGACGCGGTTGTGCGCCTCGGCGTTGCGCGCGTACCCGTCGTACGGGCCCACCACAGCGGCCAGTTCGGCGGAGCGGCGGTAGGACGTGCCGGTCATCAGCGAGGTGATGGCGCCGGCCAAGGCGCGGCCGCCGTTGGAGTCGTACGCGTGGCCGGTGGCCATGAGCAGGGCGCCCAGGTTCGCGTACCCGATGCCGAGCTGGCGGAAGGCGCGAGTGGTCTCGCCGATCTTCTGCGTCGGGAAGTCCGCGAAGCAGATGGAGATGTCCATCGCGGTGATGACCAGCTCGACGACCTTGGCGAAACGCACCGCGTCGAAGGACTGGTTTCCCTCGTCGTCGTGGCGCAGGAACTTCAGCAGGTTGAGGGAAGCGAGGTTGCAGCTGGAGTTGTCCAGGTGCATGTACTCGCTGCAGGGGTTGGACGCGGTGATGCGGCCCGACTCCGGCGAGGTGTGCCAGTGGTTGATCGTGTCGTCGTACTGGATGCCGGGGTCGGCGCACGCCCAGGCGGCCTCGGCCATCTTCCGGAAGAGCACCTTGGCGTCGACGTGCTCGATGATCTCGCCGGTCATCCGGGCGCGCAGGCCGAAGGCGTCGCCCTGCTCGACGGCCTTCATGAACTCGTCGTTGACCCGGACGGAGTTGTTCGCGTTCTGGTACTGGACGGAGGTGATGTCGTCCCCGCCGAGGTCCATGTCGAAGCCCGCGTCACGAAGGGCGCGGACCTTCTCCTCCTCCTTCACCTTGGTGTCGATGAACGCCTCGACATCAGGGTGGTCCACGTCCAGGACGACCATCTTGGCGGCGCGGCGGGTGGCACCGCCCGACTTGATGGTGCCCGCGGAGGCGTCGGCGCCGCGCATGAACGACACCGGGCCCGAGGCGTTGCCGCCGGAGGAGAGCAACTCCTTGGAGGACCGGATGCGGGAGAGGTTCAGGCCGGCGCCGGAGCCGCCCTTGAAGATCATCCCCTCTTCCTTGTACCAGTCCAGGATCGAGTCCATGGAGTCGTCGACGGAGAGGATGAAGCACGCGGAGACCTGCTGCGGCTGCGGCGTGCCCACGTTGAACCAGACCGGCGAGTTGAAGCTGAACACCTGGTGGAGCAGGGCGTAGGTCAGCTCGTGCTCGAAGATCTCGGCGTCCGCGGGGGAGACGAAGTAGCCGTGGTCCTCGCCGGCCTTGCGGTACGTGAGCACCACACGGTCGATGAGCTGCCTGAGGCTCTGCTCGCGCTGCGGGCTGCCCACCGCGCCGCGGAAGTACTTGCTGGTGACGATGTTGACCGCGTTCACCGACCAGAAGTCGGGGAACTCCACGCCGCGCTGCTCGAAGTTGATCGAGCCGTCGCGCCAGTTGGTCATGACGACGTCACGGCGCTCCCAGACCACCTCGTCGTACGGGTGCACACCGGGGGTGGTGTGGATGCGCTCGATGCGCAGGCCCTTGCTCGCCTTGGACCCCTTGGTGCGTGATCCGCGTGCCGGGCCGCTCGTCGTCTCTGTCATTCCGCCTCCCTATACGGGCGAAAACGCCCTGATGTGCGCGGTTCTTCCCCGCGGCACGGTCTGTCGTCTGCCGCCTCGGCTCCCCACGGGGCCTCGGCGAAATCCGTGTGTCCCCGCGTCGCTCAGTCGGCGACGGCGGACGCGGGGACGCCGAGGTCCTCGTCGAGCCCGCCCGGGGTGGTGGGTGGCAACTGCTCGCGCAGTTCCGTGATGGCCCTCTCGAAGTCCTCAAGCGAGTCGAACGCGCGGTACACGGAGGCAAAGCGCAGATAAGCGACCAGGTCGAGGTCCTGGAGCGGGCCGAGTATGGCCAGGCCCACGTCATGGGTGGACAGTTCCGCACTGCCGGTGGCGCGGACCGCCTCCTCGACGCGCTGTCCGAGCTGGGCGAGGGCGTCCTCGGTGACCGGACGGCCCTGGCACGCCTTGCGCACGCCCGCGATCACCTTGTCCCGGCTGAAGGGCTCGGTCACGCCGCTGCGCTTGATCACCATGAGCGACGCCGTCTCCACGGTGGTGTAGCGGCGACCGCAGTCCGGGCACTGCCGGCGGCGGCGGATCGAGGAGCCGTCGTCGGTGGTGCGGCTGTCGACCACGCGGCTGTCGGGGTGTCGGCAGA
Organism: uncultured Actinomycetota bacterium; assembly: GCA_963756705.1. Lineage (GTDB taxonomy): Bacteria > Actinomycetota > Actinomycetes > Streptomycetales > Streptomycetaceae > Actinacidiphila. The sequence goes on from CAVWOS010000018.1 coordinate 538,838, forward strand.
AGGGGCAGTGCACCGTTCCCACTCCCTTCCTCACCGCGCGGTGAGCGTACGACGGACAGGCTCACGCGAGGGGTGTCACGCCCCCCGGGAGCAGCCTCCAGCATAGGCGATCCGGCTGACGAGAGAGCCGTCGGATCACCTTTGCGACCACAACTTGTGGTGGCCGAGTCCTATCCAACCACTAGATCTGGTGCTGGTGCACCAACGGGTCCCGTCCGCGTGTCGTCGCGACGGAGGGCGGTCGGGACACGCCGGAGCGTACGCGAAGCGGGTTCGCGACCCGCCGCCAGGGGTCCCGGTGGCACACTGACCGAGCCGTTCGGCGGACACTTCGGGGCGGGTTCGGCGGGCAATTCCACAATCGAACTTCCATTCGAGCAATACACCCGGTACCTTGATCACGTCAGCGGATTTATACAAATTCACTCGAACGTGTGTTTGGCGCAACCTTTCGAAACTCGGTACCGTTGTACTAACTGCCCGCGCGCGGAGGCGGGCCGACCGCAGCCGATGCGGTGGAGAACATCTCGAAAGGGGCCGCTGGTGACCACCACCGCAGAGAGCGCCACAGCCACATTGACCGCCCATGACCGCTCCCCGGATGGAATCCGCCCGTTGGACGTGATGAACGACGACAACACCCCGAAGCCCGCTCGCGCCCTTCCCGGCCGGCCTCCGGGAATTCGCGCCGACAGCTCCGGACTCACCGAACGCCAGCGCCGGGTCATCGAGGTCATCAGGGACTCGGTGCAGCGCCGCGGATATCCGCCGTCCATGCGCGAGATCGGCCAGGCGGTCGGCCTGTCCAGCACGTCCTCCGTCGCCCATCAGCTGATGGCGCTGGAGCGAAAGGGATTCCTGCGCCGCGACCCGCACCGTCCGCGCGCGTACGAGGTCCGCGCCTCGGACGCCGGGCACCCGCAGCCTGCCGACACCACCGGCAAGCCCTCCGCGTCGTACGTGCCGCTCGTCGGCCGGATCGCGGCCGGCGGCCCGATCCTCGCCGAGGAGTCGGTGGAGGACGTCTTCCCGCTGCCGCGCCAACTCGTCGGGGACGGCGAGCTGTTCGTCCTCAAGGTGGTCGGCGACTCGATGATCGAGGCCGCGATCTGCGACGGCGACTGGGTGACGGTACGGCGCCAGCCCGTCGCGGAGAACGGCGACATCGTGGCCGCCATGCTGGACGGCGAGGCCACCGTGAAGCGCTTCAAGCGGGACAACGGGCACGTCTGGCTGCTGCCGCACAACGCGGCCTACCAGCCCATCCCCGGTGACGAGGCCACCATTCTCGGCAAGGTGGTGGCGGTGCTGCGCCGCGTCTGAGACGCCGCGCGGAAAAGCCACAAGCTTTGCGAGGCCCCGAGGACCACTGCGGTGTCCTCGGGGCCTCGTTACGTTAGTTCTCGCCCCTACAGCCCCGGCTCCCGACGTCCGGTCCTCGGGCCTCAGGGCTGTCGGGCCTCAGCCTTTCGCCGCCAACGCGTCGATCGCCGCGAGGGATTTCCGCACCTGATTGCGATCGGTGGTGTACCAGAACTCCGGCATGGAGGACCGCAGAAAGCCCCCGTACCGTGCCGTGGCCAGCCGGGGATCCAGCACCGCGACCACGCCCCGGTCGCCGGTCGCCCGGATCAGCCTCCCCGCTCCCTGGGCCATCAACAGGGCAGCGTGGGTGGCGGCCACGGCCATGAACCCGTTCCCGCCGTGCTCCTCCACCGACTTCTGCCGGGCGCTCATCAGCGGGTCGTCCGGACGCGGGAAGGGAATGCGGTCCATCACCACCAACTGGCAGTTCACGCCGGGCACGTCGACGCCCTGCCACAGCGACAGGGTGCCGAACAGGCAGGTCTTCGCGTCCTGCGCGAAGGTGCGAATAAGCTCACCGAGCGTCTCCTCGCCCTGGAGGAGCACCGGGTGCTCCAACCGTCCGCGCATCGCCTCCGCGGCCGCCTGGGCGCCCCTCATCGACGAGAAGAGGCCGAGCGTGCGGCCGCCGGCCGCCTCGATCAGCTCGGCGAGTTCGTCGAGCATGTCCTCCCGGCCGGAGTCCCGGCCCGGCTGGGAGAGGTGCCGGGCCACGTAGAGGATGCCCTGTCTGGGGTAGTCGAACGGCGAGCCGACGTCGACGCCCTTCCACTGCGGCACCTCCTCCCCGTCCGCGGACGTGGTGGCCCCCTCCGGGGAGAGGCCGAGGGAGGCCGCCACCCCGTTGAAGTCGCCGCCGAGTTTGAGAGTGGCGGAGGTGAGCACCACCGAGCGCTCGGTGAAGAGCTTCTCCCGCAGCAGCCCCGACACGTTCAGCGGCGCGACCCGCAGCGAGGCGCCGAACCGGTCGTGCCGCTCGCTCCACACCACGTCGTACTCCGAGCCCTGCACGAGGCGTTCGGCCACCTCGTGCACGTGCTCCACGGAGGCGAGGGCCTGCTTGCGCACCACGTCCTCGTCCTGCACGGACTTGTCGCGGGTCTCGCCGAGCGCGGTGATGACCAGCCGGCAGGCGTCACGCAGCGCCGCGAGCGCGTAGCCGAGGTCCTCCGGGATCTCCTCGAGCCGCCCGGACAGCAGCAGCTCCATCACCCGCTCGAAGCCCTCCCCGGCACTGAGCAGGGCATCGGCCGCCTTCTCGTTGACCAGCCGGGCCGCGCGCTTGACCGCCCGGTTGACGCCGATCGGGCTCAGCTCGCCGGTGGCCACCCCGGTGACGCGCGAGACGAGCTCGTGCGCTTCGTCGATGATCAGCACCTCGTGGCTGGGCAGCACCGGCGCGCCCTCGATGGCGTCGATCGCGAGCAGCGCGTGGTTGGTGACCACGACGTCCGCGAGCTTGGCCCGCTCCCTGGCGGCCTCGGCGAAGCACTCGGCCCCGTAGGCGCACTTGGTGGCGCCCAGGCACTCCCGCGAGGTGACCGACACCTGGCTCCAGGCCCGGTCGGAGACGCCGGGGGTGAGTCCGTCGCGGTCGCCGCTCTCCGTCTCGTCCGCCCAGTCCCGCAGCCGCAGCAGGTCCTTGCCGAGCTTGCTGGTCGGCGCGGCCGCCTCGAAGGGGTCGAACAGCCCGTCCTCCTCGTCCTGCGGGACGCCCTCGTGCAGGCGGTGCAGGCACAGGTAGTTGGAGCGGCCCTTGAGCATGGCGAACTGCGGCTCGCGGCGCAGCAGCGGCTTGAGGGACTCGACCGTGCGCGGGAGGTCCCTCTCGACCAGCTGCCGCTGGAGGGCGAGCGTGGCGGTGGCCACCACGACACGCTCTCCGTGCGAGAGGGCGGGCACCAGGTAGCCGAGCGACTTGCCGGTGCCGGTGCCGGCCTGGACCAGCAGGTGGGACTGGTCGTCCACGGCGTCCTTGACGGCCTGGGCCATGGTGACCTGGCCGACCCGCTCCACCCCGCCGACGGCGGTGACGGCGGCGTGCAGGAGGTCGGTGAGTGCGGGGGTTCCCTCCGCCGAGGGCAGGGGGCGGGTGGTGGTGTTCATAGGGACGCCAGCCTACGGTGAGCCACCGACAGCGCCGTCCCGATCCAGCGAAGCACCAACTCCCCGGTAGTCGCGGTCACTCCAAGGAGTTGCCGGGACCGGGCCCGCCGGCGGCTGCTAGCTTCTGGACACATGCAGTGCGAGAGCCGCTTGACGCTGGACGCTTCCGCCGCGGAATACGTGATCGACGTGGCGAACGTCGTGCGCGAACCGGGCCTCGGCGGGGAGCGGGCGGCGGACCTGGCCCGTTTCGAGGGGCTGCTGGAGGCGCTGGCGGTGTTCGCCCGCGACCCGTCCGTCCAGGTGTACGCGATCACCGACCGCTCGCTGCTGACCGACGGGCATCTCACCCAGGAGGAGCGGCAGCGGCTCGACCGCTGGTACCGCGAGGGGCTGCTGGAGGTGCTGCCGCGCGCCGACGACCGGATCCTGGAGCTGGCGGACGCGCTCGAACTGCAGGTGGTCAGCGCCGACAACTTCCTCGACTTCCACCGCGCCTACCCATGGATCCCGGGGTGCCGGGACCGCTTCCTGCGCCCCTTCCTCGGGGACGACGGCGTGATCGGGGTGCGACCGCGGATCATGCCGGTGCCGCCGGAGTGGCAGGTCTCGCGCAAGGAGGAGGAAGGGCTGCTGCTGGCGGCCGGGGTACTGCGGCGCTGGGCGCCTTCCGCGCACCGCGCCGTGCTCAGCCGCGACTGGCGCTGCCCCGAGCCCGACTGCCCGCTCTTCGGGGCCGGGGACGGCCCGCGCACGGGCCTGCCCCGCCGCCGGGGCAACCGGGTGCTGTGCCCGACGCACGGCCTGCCGCTGGCGGACGCGGGGCCGCGCCCGGCCCGCGCCCAGGTGAAGGTGGTCGTGGACGGCACGGTCCGGGGCCGCTTCATGGTGACGGCGGGCGAGCCGCTGGCGGTGGGCCGCGCGCCCACGGATGGCGGGGTGGCGCTCAGCGCGTGGATCGACGCCGCGGAGGTGGATTCGGTCAGCCGCACCCATGTGGTGCTCCGCTACGACGGTTCGGGGCTGACGGTGGTCGACGAGCGCAGCGCCAACGGGACTCGGGTGCGCCGGACCGCCCCGACCGGTGACGTGCTCCTCCCGCTGCTGCACGGCACCGTGTGGCGGCTGCGGCGCGGTGACGCCGTGGTGCTCCACGACCGGCTGGAACTGCTTCCCAGCGGGCGCCAGTTCGTCTTCGAGGAGGACGCGGCCGACGGTACGGTCGAAGCGTCGGCCGCCGCCTCCGCGGCCGGTCCGACCATGGTGAGCCTACCCGCGGACCTGTGGCGGCACCTGCCGGAGCCGCCCGGGGCCGCCGCGGCCGAGCAGGCCGGCAACGCCACGGACCGGCCCGAGCCGCCGGCCGGGCGGGAGCGGCAGGACGACGAGTGAGCGGGGACGGCGTGTCGGGCGAGATCGGAGTCGGTACGGTCCTCAGCGGCCGCTACCGCCTGGAGGAGTCGCTGGGCGGCGGGGGCTTCGGCCGGGTCTACGCGGCGAGGGACGAGAGCCTGGGCCGCCGGGTGGCGGTGAAGGTGCTGACGCTGCGCGCCGAATGGGCCGAGGGGGAGCGCCACGAGCGGCAGGGGCGCTTCCGCCGCGAGGCGTTCGCGGCCGCCGCCCTGAGCCACCCCAACGTGGCGATGATCCATGACGCGGGCGACCACCGAGGCCGTCCTTTCCTGGTCATGGAGCTGCTGGGCGGCACGGACTTCGGGGAGGTGCTGCTGGAGCGGGGCGGCCTGCCGGTGGCCGATGTGCTCTCCTACGGCGCCCAGATCGCCGCCGGGCTCCAGCACGCCCACGAACACGGGCTCGTGCACCGGGACATCAAGCCCGAGAACCTGATGCTGCTCCCCGACGGCGTGGTCAAGATCTGCGACTTCGGCCTGGTGACGCACCAGGACTCGACCCTCACCCGCTACACCGACCCGCACGGGGTGATGGGTTCGCCGCCCTACCTCTCCCCCGAGCAGGCGCAGGGCCGTGAAGTGACCGCCCGTTCGGACCTGTACTCCCTGGGGTGCGTGCTGTACGCGCTGCTCGCCGAGGGGCCGCCGTTCTCCGCGGGCAGCGTGGTCGGCTACGCCTACGCCCATGTGCACGAGGTGCCGGAGCGGATCGAGAACCGTCGCCCGGAGGTGCCCGGGGACCTCGCGCACCTGGTGCACCGCCTGCTCGCCAAGGACCCGGCGGCCCGTCCGGCGAGCGCGGCGGAGGTGGCGGAGCGGATGCGCGCCATGCTGCGTCCCGTGCCGCCGCCCCGCACTCCGACGGTGCTGGACCGCGGCACCGAGCACGTGGTGTGGACGCTGCTGGAGGAGGGCGAGGGGATGCTGGCGGCCGGCCGTTTCACCGACGCCGACCGCCGCTACTGGCAGGCGCTCCAGCAGATCGCGCGCCAGGGCGCCGACCAGACCCCGGCATCCTTTGCGGCGCTCTTCGGCCGGGCCCGCGCCCTGGAGGGCATGAACGGCGTCCCCGCGGTGATCCGCCGGCTCGAAGAGCTGGCGAGGACCACGGCCGCCGCCTTGGGCGACGACCACCCCTTGGCCCGGTGTGTGGCCTCCTATGCGGCGGTCAGAGCAGAACGCGCACGATGACGTCGGCAGCGAGCCGTACCGTGTCGCCGGGCCGCACCGCGGTGCGCGCGTTGGCGGCGAGCCGGTAGCCGTGCGCGAAGGTGCCGTTGGTGGAGCCCTCGTCGGTGATCCAGGCGGAGCCGTCGGTCTCCACTCCGAGGGTCGCGTGGATACGGGAGAGGTTGTCGTGCGAGGCGAGGAAGCCCACGGCCGGGCAGAACTTCGGGTCCCGGCCCAGCCGGATGCGCACCCCCGGCTCCACTGACACGATCTCGCCGCCGGGGAAGGACAGCCGCAGGGCCCGCGGCGGGGCGTCCCGGCGGGTCTGGCCGATGCCGGGGCGGGCGGCGGCGCCGAGGTCGAGGACGCGGGTGACCGCGTCCCCGGCGTCCCCGGCGCCTTTAGCGTCCACATGCGGCAGCAGTTCGGTGGGGTCGGGGTCCGCGTCGCCGCGCCGGGCCGGCGTCATCAGGGCGAACGGCACGTAGCAGCCCTGGCAGACCAGTTGCCCCGAGTGCGCGCCCGTGGTGCCGCACTCGGGGCAGGGTCCGACGCCGGTGTCCTCACCCATCGCGCTCCGCTCCCGTTTCCGTCGGCCCGGCCGTTGTTCACCGCTTCAGTTGTGCCGCCGGGAAATCGTATCGACAGCTCGGCGGCAGGTGCGGGACGCCGGCCCGGAGGGCGCGTGCTCAGGGGGCGTAGAGCGGGTTGGGGACGGTGCCGTGCACGGCGGCGTGCGGCCGGTCGGGCCGATCGCGGTAGCCGTCCAAGTGGAGGCGGTTGCGGTTCAGGCACAGGCGCTCGATGTGCGGGGTGAGCAGGTCGAAGGTGGCGAAGCGCTCCTTGAGTTCGGGGAAGCGCTCCTGGTGGTGGATGATCTCCTCGCGCACCAGCGCCCAGAATTCGGCTTCGGGCACGCCGAGCTGCTGCTCGCACAGAGGGGCGAGATAGCGGAACACGCCGACGAACAAGCCCGAATGGATGAACTGCGTGAGGAATTCCGGCGGCTCGGTGAGGAGTACCTCGCGGACGTCGGCGGGCATGCTGTCGTGTTCGGGCAGCCTCACCGCCGAGACGTTGACGTCGTCGACGAAGTCCTTGACCGCCAGGCGCACCGGAATGTCGTGCTCGTCGAAGACGACGATGGCGTTCTCGCCGTGCGGGGAGAAGACCGTGCCGTAGCGGTAGAGGAAGCGCAGCAGGGGCGGGAGCAAGGCCGCGAACAGGCGCCGCAGCCAGTCCCGCGGGGCGATTCCGGAACGCTCGACGAGTTCGGCGGTGAAGGCCCGGCCGGCGGGGTCGGTGTGCAGCAGCGCGGCGAGAGTGCGGGCCCGTTCTCCCGCGTCGAGATATCCGGTGAGCGGCTCGCGCCATATGCAGCCGAGCAGTTCGCGGTACTGGTACGGGACGGTGGGCAGCGTGTCGTACTGCGGGTGGGTGACGGTGACGGAGGCGACCTCGCCGAGCAGGATCACTCGTGTCTCGTCCCGCAGGAAGGGGTCCTGGTCGCGCAGCGTGTGCACCCAGGCGGTGACGGCGGGGGCGGCCAGGGTGCGCTCCGTGGGCAGGCCGCGCCACACGAGGGTGTTGAGGACGGACAGCGGGAGCTTGACCGTGCGCCGGTGCGGGCTGCTGGTGTTCAGGAACGTGCGGATCGACTGCTGGGGCAGCCGGAGGTCGTTGTCAGTGGGCAGGGGGATGATGGATCCGTCGGCGATCGCGGGTGCGAACAGCGGGGCGACGACCTGGTCCCACTGCCACGGGTGGACGGGCAGCAGCAGGTAGTCGGCGGGGGCGCGGCCGTGGTCGGCGATGACGCGGTGGAAGGTGTCGAGGGTGTCGGAGGGAAGTTCCTCGGCGTAGAGCGAGGCGGAGGTGGTCACGGTGCCGGTGCCCCGGTACGCGGCGAGGTCGCGGTGGACGGCGATCCACGGCAGGCGGTGCGCTGTGCGCGCTTCAGGCGTCCAGCGGGCGGCGTCGGCGTCCGAGAACCCGATACGCCCCTTGTTGGCGACGAGCCAGGGGTGCCCGGCCTGGTGCCCCTCCAGGTCCGCGTAGTCGAGGTCGGCCAGCTCCGCGGCGGGCAGGGCGGTGGTGTCCAGTCGTACGTCGGCCCGCAGGGTGGCGAGCAGTTCCCTGATCAGGTGACCGGTGGTGTCCCCGCCGAGCCCCAGCACGGTGTCGTGGCCGCGGGTGAGGAAGTGGAGCGGGTCGCCGGTCGGGGTGATGCTGTCCGCGTCCACGTACCAGCTGCCGTACGAGCCCCGGCGGGCGCGGAAGCGGTAGGTCGTGTCCGGTCCGAGTTCGAGGCGGTAGGCGTCGGGGCCCGTTCCGGGCTCGGATATGGGCACGAAGACCTCTTCGTACGCGAACTCGGCGAGCATCTTGGCGAGCAGGCGGCGCGCCGCGCGCCGCCAGGCGGCGGGATCGATGCTGGGCGGAGTGATCACGATGGCTCCTGCGGGAGAACGGGGCGGTTGGGGACAGGAGTGGTCCGGTGGGGGCGGGCCGCTGGACGTGGGGCCGAGCACGTGGGGGCTCAGATCCGGTCGCGGTGGGCGCGGTCGCGGATCATCAGCGCGGCGCGCTTGTCGGGGAGGTCGACCTCCGCGGCGAACCGGAAGCCGGCGGAGAGGAACGCGGAGACGGAAGGGGTGTTGCGCAGGTCGGGCTCGGCGATGACCCGGCCGCACCCGGGCCGGTGGTCCAGGACGAGGTCGGACACCGCGCGCAGCAGGGTGCTGCCGAGTCCGTGGGCGCGGTCGGCGACGCCGCCGATGAGCAGGTGGATCCCGGTGTCCTGCGGCCGGGCCGGGTAGTAGCGGGCGACCGGGTCGAGGTCGGCGCGGTAGATCTCCCAGTAGCTCATGGGGGTGCCGTCCAGGACGCCGAGGCAGGGCACGCTGCGCCCGTCGCCCTCGAGTTGGGGGCGCAGGTGGGCCTCGGTGACCTGCTGCTCCCCCGCCAGCTCCCAGAACTCGGCCACCGCCGGATCGTTCATCCAGCGCGTGACGAGGGCGAGGTCACGGGCGAGGTCGACCGGGACCAGCCGGAAGGCGCCGGCCGGTGTGGGGGCGGAGGGCCAACCGTCGATGCCGTCCAGGAGGTCGGGCGCCGTGCGGGCGGCGGCCGTGCCGGACCCCTGCTCGCCGCCGTCCGCCTGCCCGGCCGGATCTCCGGCGAAGAGGACGAGGATCTCCGGGGGGAGCTTCAGGTCGAGGGTGTCCTCGGTGCTGGGGTCGGCCGGGGGCAACGGGACTCCTTTCCTGCACGGAGCGGGCGGGCGGTCGGTCGGCGTCGGCGGGTGCGCCGCTCAGCGGGCCAGCGGGTTGGGCAACGTGACGTAGACGGACTGGGTGTCGACCGGGCCGACGAGTTCGTCCATGCCGTGCAGCCGGGTGAGCAGGTTGGCCTTGCAGCGCAGGTGGCGGCTGTGCAGCAGCCTGGAGGGCAGGCTGCTGGGCCCGTCCGCGGCGACCAGGAAGCGGCGGAAGGCGGCGAGCAGCACCTGCTCGTCGGCGAGCCGCTGGGAGCCGAACGCGCCGACGAGCCCCAGGACGTTGTTGATGCCCAGGTAGTAGGCGAAGCGCTCGTCGGCCACCTCGTCGGCGACGAAGGTGTCGCTGGCCGCGCCGATGCCCGGCAACTGGCGTTCCAGGGCGGCGCGGTGGGAGGCGCGGAAGTAGTACCCCTGGTTGTCCCGGTAGCGCCCGCCGCGGGGCCAGCCGTCCTCGTCGAGAAGGACGAGGGTGTTCTGCTGGTGGGCCTCGAGGGCGATGCCAGCCTCACCGTCCAGCCACAGCACCGGGCGCACCACGGCGTCCAGGTAGCGCAGGAACCACTCAGTGGCCACCGCGCCGACCGGGCGGCGCGTGCGGTCGGCCAGGCGGCCGACGAGAACGGCGAGCCGGGAGCGGAGTGTGGTGGGCTTCGAACCCGGCCAGGGGCGGGGCGAGATGAGGCCGGCCACGCAGTGCGCCTGCTCCCCCGGCCGGAACGGGTTGTGCCGCAGCACCACGTCGAGGCCGGTGACGGGTTCGCCGTCGGTGCCGTTGACTGCCAGCCAGGCGGGGTCGCGCACGATGTCGAAGCCCGGATGCGCGGCCTGCCACCGCGTGGCCAGCCCGGCGCGCAGCAGTCTGTGCACCTCGACGCCGCGCTGGAGTTCCTTGCGCAGGTTCTCCCGGCGGGAGTTGGTGATGCGCAGGCCCAGGGACAGCTTGAGCATGGCGGGCGCGGCGGGGTGGTAGACGGTGCGCACCGAGGAGGTGGGGTGCCAGGGGCGGCCGAACGGGCCGAGGTCGCGCAGGAGTCCGGCCTCGAACAGGCGGCGCACGGCCGGCCGGTGCCGGATGTCGCGGGCCTGCCAGGGGTGCAGTGGGAGGGGCGCCATGCCGTCGGGGAGAGGGAGCCCGGGCCCGGCGAGCGCGGTGAGCAGATCCCGCGCCGGAACCGTACGGCCGCGCTCGGTCCAGGCGGAGTCCGTGGCGAGCAGCGAGGGGTCGACGGCGAGCCAGTGCAGCGGGAAGGAGCCGCGAAGCTCCGGCGAGTAGACCGATGCCTCGGACTCGCCGAGCCCTTCCCTCCCCTTGGGTGCGGGATGCAGGGGGTGGCCGAGGATCAGGGACTGCTCGGTGTCCAGGAAGGGCAGTTCGGGCTCGGCGTGCCCGGGCCGTCGGCGGCGGTCGGCGACGAACACGGCGGTCCGCCGCACGGAGTCGGCGACCCTGGCGACCAGGTCGGCGCCCTCGGCCGGATCTCCGCCGCCCTCACGGGCCAGCAGGGCGGCCAGTTCGACCGAGGTGAGGGGCCGCTGTCCGGCGGCGCTCAGTCGGGCGGGCCCGAAGCGGTGGTGGCCGGTCGCGGACCAGTGATGGACGGGGATGGTCACCTCCGTGCCGCTGGCGGCGAGCGGGAGGCGCAGCAGCGCGCCGTCGGGCCGGGGCAGCGCCTTCTCGCGCACCCAGCAGCGCAGCAGCGCCTCCGTGCCGAAGGTGTCGGCGACGGCGTACGGCTCCTTGTGGGCGAGCGGGTCGGCGTCCTCGTCGGCGTTGGGGCCGGGGGCCGAGCCGATCGTGGCGACGGCGCCGGGGGCGGACCCGGTCGCGGCCGGGGTGTCGGCGGCGCGGGCCGGACCGGCGGCCGGTGCGCCGGCGGTCGTGGGCAGTGAGTGACGCTGGGGCGGCACGGCAGCGGACATGTCGGGGGCGGGCTCCATCGGTGCGGTCATGCCAGGGGCCTCACTTGTCGGTACCACGGGACGGTGGGACTGGTCGGCGGCCGGGTTCACGAGGCACCACCCGGGCGCGGGAGCGAGGGTGCGGCGTTCGCCGCCTGGATGGCGTCGGCGAGCCGGTCGAGCACCGCCTCCGCCTGTTCGTCGGTGATGGTCAGGGGCGGCAGCAGCCGTACGACGGCGCCGTGCCTGCCGCCCAGTTCGACGATCAGCCCGCGCCGCAGGGCCTCCTGCTGGACCCGGGCGGCGAGCCGGGGGGCGGCGGGCAGGGCACCGTAGTCGTCGGGCTCCGCCGCGGTGTCGACGAGTTCCAGCCCGATCATCAGTCCCCGGCCGCGGACGTCGCCGACGCACGTGTGGTGGGCGGCCAGGCCGCGCAGCCGGGACAGGATGCGGGCGCCGACGGTCGCGGCCCGCTCGTGCAGCGCGTGCTGCCGCACGTGGCGAAGAGTGGCGGCGCCCGCGGCCATGGCGAGCTGGTTGCCGCGGAAGGTGCCCGCATGGGCGCCCGGACGCCAGGTGTCCAGTTCCTCGCGGTACACGATCACGGCGAGCGGGAGGCTGCCACCGATGGCCTTCGACAGCACCATGACGTCGGGCACGATCCCGCTGCGCTCCACGGCCCAGTAGGTACCGGTGCGGCCCACGCCCGTCTGGACCTCGTCGACGATGAGCGGGATGCGGCGCGCGGCGGTGATCTCCCGCATGCGGCGCAGCCATTCGTCGGGCGCGGGGATGACCCCGCCCTCGCCCTGCACGGGTTCGATCAGCATGGCGGCGGGCGTCTGCACACCGCCCTTGGGGTCGTCGAGCAGGTGGGTGGTCCAGCGGGCGGACAGCTCGGCACCGCGGTCCCCGCCGATCCCGAACGGGCAGCGGTAGTCGTACGGGTAGGGCAGCCGCGTGACCCGCGTGTCGGCCTCGACGGGGCTGCGCACCTCGTTGTCCGCCGTTGCGGCGAGGGCGGCCGCGGTCATGCCGTGGTAGGCGCCGGAGAAGGCCAGCAGCCCGGCCCGGCCGGTGGCGAGCCGGGTGAGCTTGATGGCGGCTTCGACGGCGTCGGTGCCCGCCGGGCCGCAGAACTGGACGCGGCCGCGCTCGGCGAGTTCGGGAGGCAGGTTCTCGAACAGGGCCGTGGTGAAGTCGTCCTTGACCGGTGTGGCCATGTCCAGCACGTGCAGCGGCGCGCCGGAGTCCAGGACCTTCCTGATCGCTTCGAGGACGACCGGGTGGTTGTGCCCCAGGGCGAGGGTGCCGGCGCCCGACAGGCAGTCCAGGTAGCGGCGTCCGTCCGCGCCCTCGATCGTCATGCCGCGGGCGCGCACGGGGACCACGGGCAGGGCGCGGGCGTAGGTGCGCGCCGACGACTCCCGCTGGGCCTGCCTGCGCAGGATCGCCTCCCCCGTCACGAACTCGTCGTCCGGCGCCGTGAATTGACCCGGAACGCTGGAAATCGCCGACACGTACTGCCTCCTCCGGATCGTTTCCCGTTCACTCGTCCCCCATCCGTACTAACGACGGCGTGACGAACCGATCACGGTCCGTGCGCAGAAGTTTCACCCCCGGAACCGGGCCCCCGGACCTGACCGTCCCTCACACCGGCAGCACGACAGCGCAGCACGCACGACAGGGAGAGCGTCACCCCATGCCATCTATACCCAGGCCGTTCGCGTCGGCGGCGGTCGCCGCCGTTTTCCTCGCGGCCACCGCCACCGCGTGCGGATCGTCGTCGAGCCACCCCGACCACACGCCCGCCCCGCCCCCTCCCACCGCGTCCCACGGCGCGAACCTCGCCCTGCCGACGCTGCCGACCGCGCTGCCCACCAGTCTCGGCGATCTGAAGCAGTGGGAGCAGGCGTACCGCAAGGGCGGTTGGCAGAACTGGGACAAGTCGACCTGGCTGCACCGTGCGAAGGACTTCGTCAACCCGGTGATCGCGGGGTTGTGGAGCATCGACCGGATGAAGGGCGCCGACCAGAACGACATGCAGGTCCCGGCGGACGTGCCGGCCGACCGTGGCCAGACGGACCCGGCGCCGGCCCCGGTGGCCGCCCGCCAGGTCGGCACGCCTTACCACGACGCCGCACCTGTCGTGGGGAAGCTCTTCTTCGACAGCCCGAAGGGGGCCATGGTCTGCTCCGCCACTGTGGTGGAGGACCCCGCCCACCCCGGCAAGTCCAACCTGGTGTGGACGGCGGGACACTGCGTGCACGCGGGCAAGGACGGCGGCTGGTACCGGAACATCGCCTTCGTTCCCTCCTACAACAACCGCGGCCTGAGCGGGAGTGCCCTGGAGAACGCCGGCCGGGACCAGTTGGCGCCCTACGGCGTGTGGTGGGCGGACGCCGCCGCCACGTCGAACGAGTGGATCAGCACCGGCACCGAGAAGGGCGGCAACGGGTCCCCCTACGACTTCGCGGTGCTGCACGTGACGCCGGAGAAGGGCGCGGGCGGCAGGTCCCTCGAGGAGACGGTGGGCGGCGCGCTTCCCGTGTGGTTCGACGCGCCCGAGGTGACGAAGATCGGCGCTCTGGGCGCGTGGGGGTACCCGGCCGCGCCGCCCTACGACGGGCAGGACATGTACGCGTGCCAGGGCAGGCCGGGGCGGCTGTCGCTGAACGCCGCAGCGCCCACGGAGTACCGGATCGGCTGCACGATGACCGGCGGCGCCTCCGGTGGCGGCTGGTTCACCACGATGCCGGACGGGAGGACGGCGCTGGTCAGCAACACCTCGATCGGGCCGGTGACCAACACCTGGCTGGCGGGGCCGCGGTTGGGCGCCGAGGCGAAGAAGGTGTTCGACCAGGTGAGCGCCAAGTACTCCTGATCCGCGCGGGGGTCGGCGCCGTCGGCGGGGCCGTGCGGCGCCACGGTCGGCAGTTGGGCTCCACCGTCGGCCGGGCCGTACGAGCGCGTGCGCCTGCTGAGGACATGAGTAAGGACCCGTCTCTTGGAGGCGGGTCCTTACTCATGACTCATGCGCCTGGGCGAGGCTCGCATGCCGCCCAGGCGGTACTCAGCTGCGGGCCAGGGTGAACGGGGCCAGTTCCGCGGCCAGTTCGGCGTGGACCCGCACCTTCAGCAGGGTGCCCTCGCCGGTGTGCTCCTCGGAGAGCACCTCGCCGCCCGCGTGCACGCGGGAGACCAACGCTCCGTGGGTGTAGGGCACCAGGGCCTCCACCTCCACGTCGGGCCGCGGCAGGGTCTCCTCGATCATGTCCAGGAGGAGGTCCATGCCCCGGCCGTCACGCGCGGAGACCGCGATGGCGTGCTTCTCGTTGCGCAGCAGCCGCTGGAGGACGAGCGGGTCGGCCGCGTCCGCCTTGTTGACCACGACGATCTCCGGCACGTCGAGCGCGCCGACGTCGCGGAAAACCTCGCGGACCGCCGCCAGCTGCTCCTCCGGCACCGGGTGCGAGCCGTCCACCACGTGCAGGATCAGGTCGGCCTCGCCGACCTCCTCCATGGTGGAGCGGAACGCCTCGACCAGGTGGTGCGGCAGGTGCCGGACGAACCCGACGGTGTCGGCCAGGGTGTAGAGGCGGCCGGCCGGCGTCTCGGACCGCCGCACGGTCGGATCCAGGGTGGCGAACAAGGCGTTCTCCACCAGGACGCCAGCACCGGTGAGCCGGTTGAGCAGCGAGGACTTGCCCGCGTTGGTGTAGCCGGCGATGGCCACCGAGGGCACCTTGTTGCGTCGGCGCTCCTGGCGCTTGAGGTCGCGGCTGGTCTTCATCTCCGCGATCTCCCGGCGCATCTTCGCCATCTTCTCGCGGATGCGCCGCCGGTCGGTCTCGATCTTGGTCTCACCGGGACCGCGAGTGGCCATGCCGCCGCCCGAGGAGCCGGAGCCACCGCCACCCATCTGCCGGGACAGCGACTGGCCCCATCCGCGCAGCCTCGGCAGCATGTACTGCATCTGCGCGAGCGAGACCTGGGCCTTGCCCTCACGGGACTTGGCGTGCTGGGCGAAGATGTCCAGGATCAGGGCGGTGCGGTCGACCACCTTGACCTTGACGACGTCCTCCAGGTGGATGAGCTGGCCGGGGCTCAGCTCACCGTCGCACACCACGGTGTCGGCGCCGGTCTCGACGACGACGTCCCGCAGCTCCTGCGCCTTGCCCGAACCGATGTAGGTGGCCGGGTCCGGCTTGTCACGCCGCTGGATCACCCCGTCGAGGACCGCGGCGCCCGCGGTCTCGGCGAGGGCTGCGAGCTCGGCCAGCGAGTTCTCAGCGTCGTCCACGGTGCCGGTGGTCCACACGCCGACGAGCACCACGCGCTCCAGACGGAGCTGGCGGTACTCGACCTCGGTGATGTCCTGGAGCTCGGTGGAGAGTCCGACGACCCGGCGCAGTGAGGCGCGGTCGGCGCGGTCGAACTGCTCGCCGTCCCGTTCGCCGTCGATCTCATGACTCCAGGCCACGTCCTCTTCCATCAGGGCGTCGGCCCGCAGGCTCTCGGCGAAGTGCTGGCGATGTTTCGAAGAGGAAGAAGAAGAGGAAGTCATCTGATCCTTCGGTCGTATGGTCAGGGTCGGCGACCGCGCTCGGTCGCCATCACTGTCGATGGTCGCACGCCGGGGCCGTACGGTCACGTGGTTTGGCGGTCGGCGGGGCTCTCACCGGTCCGAACGCCGCGAGCCGGCCCGGGCCAGCGGGAATCACTCGACCGAGTGACGCGTCGGCGGAACAGCGGGCCGCCGACACGCGTTCACTCAGTGTGATCGGCCCGCGGGGTCGGCGACGGCGAGACGGGCGCGGTACACGTCGTAGACGCCGGGGACCGATCGCATCGCCCGCATGAGGGCGGACAGTGCCCGAAGGTCGCGCAGCTCCACGGTGTAGGTGTGGCGGACCCGGTGCTCCTGCGGGGGTTCCACGGCCGCGGAGACGATGCCGATGCCCTGGCCGGCGATCACCTCGGTGAGGTCGGCCAGCAGCCGGGGGCGGCTGAGGGCCTCGGCCAGGACGGTGGCGCGGTAGTTCCCGGCGGGGGTTCCGTCGCACCATCGGACCGGGACGGATTTGCGTCCCGTGGCGGCCATGCGGGTGCTTGTCGGGCACTCCACCCGGTGCACGGCCACGATGCCGCCGCGGATGGCGAAGCCGGTCACCCGGTCGGGCGGCACGGGCGTGCAGCAGCGGGCGAGCCGTACGGCCGCGCCGGGCAGGTCGGCCACGGCCACCGGCTCGGCATCGCGCTCGCTGTCGGCCAGGGGCGTGGGACGGGCGGCGGGCGCGGCGGCCGGCTGGTCCTCGCCGAACGCGGCGGGGTGCTGGGCGAGCCAGCCGGTGATGGCGATCCGGGCGGCGGGAGTGGTGGCGTGCTCCAGCCAGTCCGGGTCGGGGGCGGGGTCGGAGCCGTCGTCCATCAGCAGCTGGAGGCTGTCCCCGTCGCGCAGCCGGGTGCCGAGGGGCGCCAGCCTGCCGTTGACGCGGACGCCCACGCAGGCGTGGCCGGCCTCGCCGTGCACGGCGTAGGCGGCGTCCACGCAGCTGGCGCCCGCGGGCAGCCGGATGGTGCCGGAGGCGTCGGCGCCGCGGGTGGTGAACACGGTGATCTCGCGGTCCTGGGCGAGGTCGTCGCGCAGGGCCGTCCAGAAGGTGTCGGGGTCCGGGGCGGCGCGCTGCCACTCCAGCAGCCGGGAGAGCCAGCCCGGCTGGGTGGGGTCGGCGGCCGCCCAGCCCTCGGCGATGCCCTGCCCGGCGTCGGCGGCCTGCGCGACCTCGGCGGCGTCCCGGCTGCCGATGGCGACGACCCCCGCCTCGGCCACGCGGTGCATGCGGCGGGTGCGGACCAGGACCTCGGCGATCCGGCCGTGCCGGTCGGCCACCGCGGTGTGCAGGGATTGGTACAGGTTGAACTTGGGAGCGGCGATGAAGTCCTTGAACTCGGCGATGACGGGCGTGAAGCAGGTGTGCAGTTCCCCGAGCACGGCGTAGCAGTCGGCGTTCTCCTCGACCAGGAGGAGGAGGCGGCCGAAGTCGCAGCCGCCGAGCTCCACGCCGCCGCGCTTGCGCAGCAGGCGGTGCACGGACACGGCGTGCCGCGGGCGGATCGCCACCTCGGCGGTGATATCGGCCTCGCGCAGCACCGCGCGCATGTCCTCGGCGACCTCCTCCAGGGGGTCGGGCCGGGCGGCGTTCTCGGCGATCATGGCCCGGGTGCGGGTGTGCTCCTCGGGGTGGAGGATGGCGAAGACCAGGTCCTCCAGTTCGCTCTTGAGCGCCTGGACGCCGAGGCGCTCGGCGAGCGGGATGAGCACGTCGAGGGTGACCTTGGCGATGCGGACCTGCTTGTCGGGCCGCATCACGCCCAGGGTGCGCATGTTGTGCAGCCGGTCGGCGAGTTTGATCGACAGGACGCGGACGTCGCTGCCGGCCGCGACGAGCATCTTGCGGAAGGTCTCGGGCTCGGCGGCGGCGCCGTAGTCGACCTTCTCCAGCTTGGTGACGCCGTCGACGAGGTGGCCGACCTCCTGGCCGAAGCCCATGCGCACCTGATCGAGCGTCACCTCGGTGTCCTCGACGGTGTCGTGCAGCAAGGACGCCGTCAAAGTGGTGGTCTCGGCGCCGAGTTCGGCCAGGATCAGGGTGACGGCGAGCGGATGGGTGATGTAGGGCTCGCCGCTCTTGCGGGTCTGGCCGCGGTGCGAGGACTCGGCGAGCGCATAGGCCCGCCGCAGCGTCTCGACGGATTCTGACCCCGCCTCAGGATGCCGAGTGCGGTGAACCTTGATCAGATGCTCGATGGCGCCGGGCAAACGGTCCCTGCCGCCGGTGCCGAGGAGTGCCGCGCGGCCGAGCCGGCGCAGGTCCATGCGCCGCAGGTCGATCCGGCGCAGCCCGCGCCGAGCCGATTCGGCCGCGTGTTCCGCGTCCGCCGCGTTGTCTGCGCTCATCGGGTCCTCCCGGCAGCGTGGACCGGCTGCGGAAGCTCGCCACACCCCGTGGGCCGCGCCGGTGATTGATGCTACCGAGCCCACCACGTGCGGCTGTCCCGCTCTCGCCGAGAGTGATCCCCATCACCCGTTAGAGGGATGACGTACGGGCGGGGTGACCGGATACGTCCGGTTCTACGGACGGCTGTACGGGCTGGCGGGTTTACGTCAACCGGCGTGGGGAGCGAGCCACGAGGGGTCGATGGTCCCTTCGGCGACGATCACCGCGGGGCCGGTCATCTCGATCTGCCCGTCCGGCCGTTCGGTGATCACCAGGCTCCCGCCGGGGACGTCGACGGTGTAGGTGACGGGCACTCCGCTCACGGCCGGATCCGCGCCGTCCCGGCGCGCGGCGGCGACCATCACCGCGCAGGCGCCCGTACCGCAGGAGCGGGTCTCGCCAGCGCCGCGCTCGTGGACACGCAGCGCCACGTGGCGGGCCCCGCGATCGACCACGAACTCGACATTGGTGCCCGTCGGGTAGGCCGAGGCGGGGCTGACCGCGGGCGCGCGCAGCAGGTCTCCCGCCTCACCGTGGTCGCCGACGAAGGCCACCGCGTGCGGATTGCCCATGTTGACGTGCACGGCGGACCAACTGCGCTCGCCCACACCGACGCTGACGTCCCCTCCGGGCAGGAAGGCACGCCCCATCTCCACGGTGATCTGCCCGGGCGAGCCGTCGGCGGCGTCCTTGGCGATGTGCACGTGCCGCACCCCGGCACGGGTGGCCACGGCGAGGTCGCCGACGTCGGCGAGCCCTTCGCGCTGGAGGTGGCGGGCGAAGACGCGCACGCCGTTGCCGCACATCTCGGCGATGCTGCCGTCGCTGTTGCGGTAGTCCATGAACCACTCGGCCTCCGCGGCCAGGGCGGCGGCCTCGGGGTGGTTCTGCGAGCGGACGACGCGCAGCACTCCGTCGGCCCCGATGCCCGCCCGCCGGTCGCACAGCCGGGCCACGTCGGCCGGGGACAGGTCGAGCCGGCCGTCCGGGTCGGGAAGGATCACGAAGTCGTTCTCGGTGCCGTGTCCCTTGAGGAAGCGGATCGGGGCGGCGGCCGGTCGCACGTCAGTCACGTATCCGATCGTACGCGGTCGCGACCGGTCGGGCCGGTCAGCCTGTGGACAACGCGGTCCGGCCCCTGACCAGGGCCGACGGCTCAGCGCAGCCGCGCCACGCGCCAGACGGCGAGGACCGCGAGCAGGACCGTCACGGCGGTGTAGCCGGCCACGTACCGCCAGTCGGGGCGCGCGCCGGAGCCGCGGGCGGGCAGCCCGGGCCAGGTCTGGCCGATCCGGCGGGCGGCCATCAGGCCCCATCCGGCGGCGCAGCAGCACAGCAGGAGGCCGAGCATCGCCACCACCGGTCCGGCGTCCCCGGACTCGAAGGCGAGCGGGAAGGCGAACATCAGCGAGCCGCCGACGGCAAGCGCCGTGATCGGCGCGATCTGCCAGATGTGCAGCCTGCGCGGGGGGCGCAGTTCGCCGAAGGACTGGCCGTCCTCCAGGGAGGGCAGGTGCTCGATGCCTTCGAGGGGTTCGAGCCCGTCCGGGATCGGCAGCGGCTCCAGGTGGTCGAGCCCCTCCGGATGGTCGAGGGACTCCACCGGCTCCAGTCGGCCGAAGGGGTCGTGCGATCCGACGGGGTCCACCCGCGGGCGGGAATCCCGCATCCCGTGTGACGCGTGCGTCTCGTGGGACATGTCCGAGTCGGCCGCTCTGTCGCGCCCCGGCGGGGTGTCGCGTGGGCCGGCTGCCATTGCCACGCGCCCTCCCAAGTCTCCGACACCGTAGCTCGAAGCACGATGATGGCACGGTCGGAGGGCTGCTCCCCGGCGGCGGGGCGTCCCGATGCCATCACGTGATCAGGCTGTGAC
>CAVWOS010000019.1:0-212500 GCA_963756705.1 uncultured Actinomycetota bacterium
GAGGTGCTGCTGCCAGTCGAAGACGTCGCGCAGCATTACCGTCGATGACCGCGTGCCTGCTTGCGCCGCGGTCGTCCATCATCTGGGCGACGAGCGCGCGGACCGTCGCGCGCTGCTGGACGGGCACTTCCGCCAGGCCGTTGGGGAAGACCCGGTGCACCACGGGCAGCGTGAGGAACGGCCCGGAGACCTGGAGCAGCTCAAGCCACGCGTGGCGCTTGCGGACCTCCTCGCTGACGCCGCCTGGCGTTCGGCTCACTCGGCCACCTCCGTCCGGGACGCAGAGCGCAACGGCGAACGGGAAGACCAGTTCGCGGACGTTCTCGTAGCGCCGCCTGATCGCGTCAAGCTCGCGCTGCTTCTCTTCGGCGAGCCCGTCGCGGCGCGCTGCCCACGCCTGGCGGTCCCGGTCGTAGGCGTGCTTCTCCAGCTCATCGAGCTGGTCGAAGGTGAGCTGCACCGCTCCCGGCCCGTCGAGCGCGGTGTCCAGGTTCGCCTTGAGCTGGGTGAACACGGTGTCCACGTTGCGCTGCTCGGTGGCCTCGCGCTGGTCGAGGGTGCGTTGCAGGCGCTCCTTGCGTTCCTTCGCGCGCTGCTCCACGTCGCCGGCGAGCAGCGGCTCAAGCTCGGCTCCACCGGTCGGCGAAGTCGAGCCGCGCTGCTTCGGGGGCGAGGCGGCAGGCGTCCGGTTCGAGGGCGGCCTCGACGGCGGCGTGCAGCGCCTCGTGCCGTCGTTCTTCCAGCTCCACGCGCCGGGACCGTCCGGTCGGCGGGACGATCCGGGCCGGACAGCATGATCTCCTCGTGCAGCCGCCGCCCGTCGGCGCCGACCAGCACGAGCCGGGCGAACACGGCGACGAGCGGCCCGTTGACCCCCGCGTCCGCAGGCGGCGTGAACTTGCAGCGCGGCGACCCGGTTGAGGGCCGCGCGCCCGCCCCAGATCGCCGAGCGGAGCAGCCGCGTCGCCTGCGCGACAAGCGGATACTCCAGGTGGGCGAGGACGACGTCGTCCCGGCCCTCGGCGACCTTCGCGTCGAACGTGAGCGGCCGCAGGTGCCCGTCGAGCGGATCGGCGAGCCCGGTCACGGTCCGCTCCCACCCGGCCCGCAGTGCGGGCGGGGCGATCAGGCCGTCCGGCTCGTCGGCCAGCGGCGGCTGGTCGGCGAGGGCCAGGGCCGTGTCCACGACGCGGCGGACGTTGGCCGGGGCGACGTGCAGTTCCCGGACGCTCGCGTCGAGCTGGTCGTGCAGCTTGCGGACCTGGTCGCGCAGGTCACGCTCGGCGCGCAGCAGGCTCGTGGACGCCTTCGGCGTGACCTGGAGCGGGTCGATGAGCCGCGGCCGGCCGAGCATCCGGGCCTCGACCGCGTGCGCGAGCACGGGGTTGACGCTGCCGAGGTCCTGGCGTTCGGTCGCGACCTTCCGCGCGACCCGGGACAGGTACTCCAGGTCGCCGGCGTAGGAGCCCTCGGGTTCTTTGTCCCAGCCGGCGCCGACGAAGTGGGAGACCTCTACCTCGTGCGTCTGGCCGTGCCGGTCCACCCGGCCGATCCGCTGTTCGAGCCGGTTGGGGTTGAACGGGATGTCGTAGTGGATGACCCGGTGGCAGTGCCGCTGCAGGTCGATGCCCTCGCTCGCGGCGTCGGTCGCGAGCAGGATGCGCACCGGGTCGCGGTCCAGGTCGGCCTGGAACGCGGCCTTGAGGTGCTCGCGCTTGTTCTCGTCCATGCCGCCGAACAGCAGGCCGAGCCGGTCCCCGCCCAGGCCCCGCGCGGTCAGGATGCCGGCCAGCCACTGCTGGGTGGCCTTGTACTCGGTGAAGACGATGACGCGCTCGCCCTTGTCCCAGTCGCCGTCCGGGCGGCAGACGCGGTTGAGCTCGGCGACGAGCGCCTTGGCCTTGGTGTCGGCGGGCTCGGCATGGCGCTGCGCCCATTCGGCGAGCTGGCGGCGGTAGGCGGCCTCCATGACGGAGCCGCCGGATTCCCGCACGTCGTCGAGGATGCCGGGGAGGCTGGCGACGCGGCCGAAGACCTCGCGCTCGTCGTCGCTGCCGGGATCGTCGTCGGACGGCTCGGTGTCCCAGCCGAGGACGTCGTCCATCCAGTCCAGGTCATCGGCGGTGCTCGGAGTAACCACCACCCGTTCGGGATGATGATTTTGATCTTCGCTTTCGAGATGGGCCTCGAGGGTCAGGGCGAAGGCCGCGGGGGAGGAGAAGAGGCGCTTCTTGAGGATGAGCGTCACCAGGTCGCCGGCGCGGGCCTGGGCCGCGCCCGGCTTGGTGCGGCGGGCGGCGGTGTAGAGCTGGAGCAGGTCGTAGGCCTCGCGCTCGGCGTCGGTGTAGGTGATGTCGACCGCGTTGATCGTGCGGGCGGGGAAGCGCTCGGTGCCGTCGGCATTCTTGATGTCGGTCTTGAGGCGGCGGATCATGACCTGGTCGAGCATGGCCTTGTCCGGCTCCTGGCCCTTGAAGAAGCGCTGCGGGTCGAGCATCTCCAGCAGCGCCTGCCACGACCACGAGTAGCCGTTGTGCGGGGTCGCGGACAGGAAGAGATGGTGCTGGCTGTGCTCGGTGAGCCTTCTGACCGCCTGCGTCTGCTTGCTCTCGACCGGGTAGCCGTTGGGCTTCGGCGGCTCGGCGGGGGCGCAGTGGTGGACCTCGTCGACGATCAGCAGGTCGAAGAAGCCGGGGAAGCGCGTGTCGCTGGTGAGGACCTCGTCCAGCATGCGCTGGACGCGGGGGGTGCGCAGCCATTGCAGGCTGATGATCGTGCGCGGGTAGACGGCGAAGGGGTTGGCTTCGAGCCCGTGGGATCGCCGGAGCTCCCTGAGCTGGGCGGTGTCCACGATCGTGAAGCCGAGGCCGAACTTGGCCTCCATCTCCTCGCGCCACTTGAGCGTGAGCGACGCCGGGCAGACGACGATGACGCGCCGTGCCCGGTGGCGCAGCAGCATCTCCTGGACGACCAGGCCGGCCTCGATCGTCTTGCCGAGGCCCACGTCGTCGGCGATGAGCAGGTTGACCCTCGGCATGGCGAGAGCGCGGGCGACGGGTTCGAGCTGGTACTCCTCGATCGTGATGCCGGACCGGAACGGGGCCTGAAGCGTCCGGGTGTCGGCGCTGGCGACGGTGCCCCAGCGGACGGCGTCGAGGAAGGCGCCGAGGTGCTGCGGGTCGTCCCAGTTCGCTGGCGTCACTGCCGGGAGCTGGGTGGCGGGGACGATCTCGCGGCCGGGCTCGATCTCCCAGGCGACGGTCAGCTCGTCGCCGAGGTCGTCGTCGCTGACGCTGGTGAGGGTGACGAGGGTACGGCCGGGGAGTCTGCGTCGCGGCGAGCTCGTCTTGGGGCTGGTGGCTGGTGCTCACGCTGGCTGACCACCCACTGCTGCCCGCGGACCCGGACAAGCTGTCCGGCCTCCGGCACGTCCGGATTCCCTGAGGGGGCGCCCCGTGCGCCAGAGGCCTCGGCTGAAACAGCCGTCATGGACCACCCTCCCGAGTCCTCGTTATCGCGCACTGCACCCGCACGTGACGCAAGGCTAGCGCTACATCACGTACAGTGTCGATACGGTCACACCGCTACGCGAAGCGTACTGAAGCACAACATTCTCCTCCTATGTGTCCCAGGAAGATCCCTCAGGTAAATGGGATCGGAGACGCGAGGCCGACGGCCCAAATGGATAGCGCGGGTGGTGTCGTTTGGGCTCCCAGCGCATGTGGAAAGCTAGCGGTCAAGCTTCCTGCATGCAAGGTGGCTTCGGCGTGCCTTACGACTCACTTCCAGACGAGAAGAACTCTTCCGTTCGTCCGGTCTCTTGATCCGGGGTGCCAGGTTGCTGGAGCAGCTCGATGACTTGTCCGTTGTCTAGCTGGATGCGAACCATCAGGGGATGACGGCAGGGAGTTCGACTTCTCGGATCGTTCGACCGATGATAGCTTCAATCTCGAATCCAAGTTCGGCAGTGCGGAGTGCGTCAAGTTGGATTAGCGCATAGCGCAGCTGCTTGCGAGCCGCTTCACTGATTGATGCGACCTTTACGACGTCGAGCCGGTCCACCGTGCACTGGTAGGTCAGGTCAACGACGCATTCGTCTACGAGACCTGCCGGATGCGCCGGAACGGGGAGATAGCCGATCACCTTTCCCGCCATCAGGTTGCCGCGGCCACCGCGAAGGTCGCCGGGATCGACAAGCGGGCTGACAACAAGTGTCCGGTCAAGAGTCCTGTCATATGTCGCTTCGAGTTCGGCCTGCTCCTCGTTCATCCCGCCTCTCTGGAGTTCGCGAACTCGCTGGTTCCATTCCTTGTCGAGCTGGCAATCGTGTGTGACGACCATCGCAAGTCCGATGCCGGCTGCGATGCCCAAGGGCTTTCCGTTGTCCCAGGCATCATCGATATGGACGAAGTGCGCATCGAGCGATTCCCATTGAGAGGGGCTGCGGTGGTCTTCTGCAATGATTCGCGAGACACCGCAGAGCACGATGTCGCCCTGCCTCGGCTGCTCGTGCCACTCGTAGAAGTCATCCGGACCCATCATCGGTAACCTTGGCGACTCTTCCGGACCGGCTCGTCGGGCATCATGCGCTCAGCCTTGGAAAGGTCTTGCTCGTAGTCGGACTCCGGGCGAATCGTTGCTGCGCGTCCGAGCGGGCGAAGTTCTCCCCTCAGATACGCTTCGAGCGCATTCTGATGGAGGGGACGCCTCTGCTGATGACGGTGCACAATCGTTGCGGAAGGCGTTGTGCCTTGAAGCAGTTGCCAGTCGCTGGCACGTCTGAAGTGACCAGCGGCGATATGGTCCAGGAGATCCTGTCCTCCCCGTGCGACTCAGCAAGACCTCAGTCGCGCGTCCCGGCCCGACGTGCAGCGCGGTGACGAGGAAGGCCGCCACCACCGTGAGGATGATCGCCAGCTTCCACCAGACCAGCGCGTTGTTCACCCGCGCGAACCAGCGGATGCCGTAGTAGTTCAGCGCCACGAAGAACGCCATGGCCACCACCGCGACGACGTAGCCGACCCCGGTGAGGGTGTGCGCTCCCGAGGGGTGCTCGGTGGTGAAGTGCGCCCACTTGGTGGCGTATTGAAGCGCGCCCTCGACCTCGATCGGCGCCACCGTCGCGGCGGCCACCCACGTGATCCAGCCCATCGTGTAGCTGGCGAACGACCCGAACGACAGGTGCGGGTAGCGCACCACCCCGCCGGACACCGGGAACATCGTGCCCAGTTCGGCGAAGCACAGCCCGATCAGCAGGATCATCACCGCGGCGATCGCCCAGGACAGGATCGACGCCGGCCCGGCCACCTTCGCGGCCTCCAGCGCCCCGAACAGCCAGCCCGAGCCGATGATCGACCCGACCCCGGCGAACAGCAGGCTGAGACGGCTCATGTCCCGGCGCAGCCCCGGCTGCTCGGGCGCGTTCCCCGCGTGTCCGACGGGTGGTTCGGATGTCGTCGTCATGCAGACCGTCTCCCTGGTGGTGCCGGGGCGCGAAGGCCAAGTCCTCCACGTCCTCCAGGAAACGGCGTCTTCCCCGCGTCGGAGAGCGCGAACATCACCGCGGGCCTTTCCCCACCCGGGCGGCCCACGCCCGGCGGGCGAACGCGCCGGCCGGTGGCTGGTCAGAGGCCGGCGAGCAGGCCGTCGAGCGGGGCCGGGACGCGGTCGGGGTCGAGGGCCTCGACGAGGACGCGGCCGTAGTGGATCTTGCGGCCCTTCTTCGTGCCGAGGAAGCGCCGCAGTTGCTGCTGCGGGGCGCGGCCGCGCTGGGCGGGCTGGCGCAGGAAGGTCGTGAGGGCGCGCAGGTCGCCCTCCTGCGACACGAGTTGCTCCACCCGGGGCACGCCGAGCGCGCGGATGAGTTCGTCCTCCAGGTCCGCGGCGCAGACGTGGAAGTCGTGCCCCGCCGGGCCGGCCGGCTCCAGCGCGCGGGCGTAGTACGGCCGCTCGGCGTCGTCGCACAGCCCCGTCAGGCGCAGGTCCAGGCCGGCCGGGCCGAGCAGCCGGGCGAACCGCCCCACGCTCATCGCGCCCCCGATCGACAGCACGCAGACCCCTTCGGCCGCCAGGTCCCGGCCGCGCCGGGCGGCCAGCGCCTCGACCGCCGCCACGTCGCTCGGCCCCTCCAGCAGCACCGCCGCCGTCACGGGCAGCGCGGCGGCCGCCTCGCGCGCGAGGTCGCCGGACCCACCGGCCGCCCACGCGGTGACCGCCTCCCGGAACACGCCCATGTCCGCCATGGCACGAGTCTCCGCCCTCCCCGGCCGCGGCGGGAACCGAATATCCGTCCGCGGGCGGGGCCGGCGGTCACGGGAGGTCCGGCGTCCCGCCGTCGGGCGGGTCCGGGTGGGCGGCGAGGACGAGGTCGACCAGGGCGCGGGCCGCGGCGGAGGGGCGGCGCTCGGCGGAGGTCAGGAGGGAGACCCCGAAGCGCGGTTCGGGCCGCACCGCGCACAGGGCGAGGCCGTCGGTCGGCGCGCCGGCCAGCAGCGACGCGCTCAGGAAGGCGCATCCGAACCCGGCGCGGACCAGTCCGGCCATGGCGACGATATCGGTGACCTCCACGGTGATCTCCCGGCGCAGCCCGGCCGGGTGGAAGACGCGGTCGGCGCTGGCCCGGGTCCCCCAGCCGACCGGGAAGTCCACGAACCGCTCGCCGTCGAGTTCGGTGAGAGGGACCGTCGCGCGCCCGGCCAGCCGGTGGTCCCGCGGGCAGACCAGCACCATGGGCTCCGAGGCGAGCGGCCGGACCGTCAGGCCGACCGGGTAGGGCCCGGGCAGCGCGGCGAAGGCCAGGTCGAGGCCGCCGTCGAGGACCCGCGCGGCCAGTTCCGCGGAGCCGCCCAGCGCCGTGCTGGGCACGATCCGGACCCGCGGGCGCTCGCGGTGGTAGGCGCCGAGGAGCGCCGCGAGGTCGATGAGCGCGAGCGCGTGCATGATGCCCACCCGGACGGTGCCGCGCATACCTCCCCGCGTGGCGGCGACCGCGTCCCGGGCGGCGTCGGCGGCGGCGAGGACGGTCCGGGCCTCGGGCAGCAGGGCGCGGCCGGCGTCGGTGAGCTCCACCCGGTGCGTGGTGCGGTCGAAGAGCCGGCCGCCGAGTTCGCGCTCCAGCGCCCGTACGGACACCGAGAGGGTCGATTGCACCAGCTGGAGCCGGGCAGCGGCACGGGTGAAGCTGCGCGTCTCGGCGACGGCGACGAAGTGCTCCAGGTGGCGCAGTTCCACGGCGGGTACCTCGAGTCGGTCATGCCCAGGATCGATAACCGTCATCGATTTCCTTCGTTGGACAGCATAATCCCAGCGAGGGACGCTGGATGGTCGGTGGACCGGCGCTCCCGGCCGCCCCCGCGTGAGCACCCCGAAGGCGCGAGCACCCCGAAGGGAAGGTCCCATGTCCGTCGGCCCGGCCGGGCGCGTCCAGCCCGAGGGACCCTCCCGCGCGCTCGCGCTGCGGCAGCGGCGCCACGCGTTCGGCTTCTGGGCGGTCACTCCGGCGTTCCTGCTGAACATGGGCTTCTCGGCCGTGCCGACGCCGCTGTACGTGCTCTACCAGCAGCGCGACCACTTCTCCACGATCACCCTCACCGTCGTCTACGCGGTGTACGCGGTCGGGGTGATCGTCAGCCTGTTCCTCGGCGGCCACGTGTCCGACTGGATCGGACGCAAGCGGGTGCTGGTGCCCGCGCTGCTGGTCAACGCCGCCTCCGCGGTGATCTTCCTGCTCGCGCCGAGCCTGCCCGGGCTGCTGGTGGCCCGCGTCGTCTCCGGCGTGTCGGTGGGCCTCACCACGGCGACGGCCACCGCCTACCTCGGCGAGCTGCACCAGCGCACCCGGCGCGGATCGGCCGGTGCCGACGGGTGCGCCCAGATCGTCGCGACCGCGGCCAACCTCGGCGGCATCGGCGTGGGCCCGCTGGCCGCCGGCCTGCTGGCGCAGTACGCGCCGCACCCGCTGCTCCTGCCCTACCTCGTCTTCCTGGTCGCCCTGGTCGTGCTCGCCGCGCTCGTCGCCCTCGCCCCGGAGACCGCCGACCTGCCCGACCCCGCGCCCCGCTACCGTCCGCAGCGCATCGCCGTGCCCGACCACGCCCGCCGCGCGTTCTACTCCGCCGCCGCGACCGGCATGGCCTCCTTCGCGGTGTTCGGGATCTTCACCTCCCTGGCCCCGTCCTTCCTCTCCTCGACGCTGCACCAGACCTCCCACGCGGTGGCCGGCGCCGTGGCCTTCGCCGCCTTCGCCTCGGGCGCGCTCGCCCAGATCGCCTTCAGCGGCGCCTCCCTGCGCACGACCCTCACCGCCGGTCCCCTGCTGCTGATCCCGGGACTCGCCCTGCTCGCCACGGGGATGTGGCTGGCCGGCCTCACCCTGTTCGTCCTCGGCGGTGTCGTCGCCGGCGCGGGCGGCGGCCTGCTGTTCCGCGGCGCGCTGGGCGTGGCCGCCTCGACCGCCGAGCCCCACACCCGCGCCGAGGTCCTTGCCGCCTTCTTCCTCGCCTCCTACGTCGGCCTGTCCGTCCCCGTGGTGGGCCTGGGCATCGCCACCCACTACGCGCCCGCCCGCGACGTCATGCCCGTCTTCGCGGCCCTGGTCGCCGCCGCCGTCCTGCTGTGCACCCGCACGGCGACCACGCACCGCACCGCGGCCGCGCCGGACTCGCGCTGAGTGACGTTACGCGCACATCCGTACGGGTATGTCGTCCCGTGAGGGGGACGGACGCATGCCCGGAACAGGAGCCGCGATGGAGAGCCGCACCGCCGGGGTCGGGGTCCCGGGGTTCTGCCTGCCCAAGCCGGCGATCGCCGTGCTCGACCGGCGGGGCGTGGTGGTCGAGTGGTCACCGGAGGCCCAGGGGCTGACCGGGCTGGCCCCGGGGGACGCGGAGGGCCGGCCGTTCGCCCGGCTGCTGACGGCGGCGCCGGGGTGGGAGGGGCTGGGCACGGGGGAACCGGGCGGGCCGGAGCCGCCGGACGGGCCCGGCACCCGCGCGGTGCTGGCCGGCGCGTCCGGCGACGTGGACGTGTACGTGTGGCCGTCGGCCCCTGTGCGTCCGGGCGCCGCCGGGCACCGGCACGTGCTGATGGTGCCCCTCGACGTGGCCCTGGAATGGGGCCACGGGCTGTCGCTGCTGCGCGCGACGCTGGCCCAGGACCGGGTCGGCATGACGCTGCACGACGCGGATCTGGCCATGGTCTGGACGAACATCACGCCGGCCATGTTCGGCGGGCCTCCGGTGATGCCGGGCGACCACCTGCACGACGTGGCGCAGTCCGACGACGCGGACGCGGTGGAGGCGCTGCTGCGGCAGGTCCTGGCCACCGGCGTCCCGCTCTTCGACCACGAGGTCACCATGCACGCCCGGGAGTCCGACGGCGTCGAGTGGACGCTGGCGCTGTCGGCCATGCGCATGGAGGGCGTCCACGGCGAGGCCGCCGGAGTGTTCGTGTCCGTCCGGGACGTGAGCGGGACCAGCCGCATCCGGCGCCACCGCGATCTGCTGCACCGCTCCGCGAGCGAGCTGGGCACCTCGCTGGACATCGAGCGCACGGCCCGGGCGCTGGCCGGCATCGTCACCCCCGAACTGGCCGACCTGACCACCGTCGACCTCGCCGAGCCGGTCCTGTCCGGCGACGAGCCACCGCGGGTGTTCGGCAGCGGCGAGTCCGGCACGCTGCGGGCCGCCGTCGCCTCGGCCGAGGGCCCCTGGCCGGACGGCCTGCTCGCCGTCGGCG
Source organism: uncultured Actinomycetota bacterium (assembly GCA_963756705.1). GTDB lineage: Bacteria > Actinomycetota > Actinomycetes > Streptomycetales > Streptomycetaceae > Actinacidiphila. The sequence continues at coordinate 9,736 of CAVWOS010000019.1, forward strand.
AGCTCTACCCGGAACTGCCGCACAGCCCCGCACTGCGCCGCTTCCAGCAGGGCGAGTCGATCCGGATGAACCGCGACGAGGTGATCGCGTCGCTGGGCGCGAGCGCCTCGGTGCTCGTCCCGCCGGATGCGCACGACCTGGCCACGGTGCCGCTGCGGGCGCGGGGCCGACTGCTCGGGTCGGTGACGGCCTGGCGGACGGCGCAGGCCGCGCGCTTCACCGACGACGAGACCGAACTGCTGGCCGAGATCGGCTCGCGGGCCGCGCTCGCCATCGACAACGCCCGCCGGTACACCAAGGAGCACCGCACGGCGGTCGTCCTCCAGCAGCGGCTGCTCCCGCAGGCGACCACCGACACGCCGGCGGCCGAGACGGCGGCCGTGTACGAGCCGGCCAGCGGGCGGCACGGCATCAGCGGCGACTGGTTCGACGCCATCAGGCTCCCTTCGCTTCGGGTCGCGCTCGTGGTCGGCGACGTCATCGGGCACGGCCTCATCGCGAGCGCGACGATGGGCCGGCTGCGTACGGCCATCCAGACCTTCGCCGACCTGGAACTCGACCCCGCGGACCTGCTGTCCCACGTCGACGACCTGGTCCACCGGTTGGCCGCCGAGTCGCCGGCCTCGCAGCGGGACGTGGTCGGGGCCACCTGCCTGTACGCGGTCCACGACCCGATCACCTGCCGCTGCACCGTGGCCAGCGCCGGCCAGCCGCCGCCGGTCCTCATCTCCCCCGACGGCACCACGACCCTGATCGACGTCACCCCCGGCCCGCCGCTCGGCGTCGGCGGGTTCCCGTACGAGTCCACGACGTTCGACGTCGAGCCGGGCAGCGTCCTGGCGCTCTACACCGACGGGATCCTGCGCATGGAGCCGTACGCGGGCGACGACGGCGTGGAGCGGCTGCGGGAGGCGCTGGCCGACCGCTCCGACCCGGCGGCGCCGCTGGCCGAGCGGGGGCTCGCGGTCGTGGGCGACCCCGGCGCGAAGGGCTCGTGGGACGACGTCACCCTCATGCTCTCCCGGCTGCGCCGCCTGCCCGCGGACCACGTCACCAGCTGGCGGTTCCCCGGCGACCTCGACGCCGTGGCCGAGGCGCGGGCCTCGGCCGTCCGCCAGCTGTCCGCCTGGCACCTGGACGACCTGGCCTTCACCACCGAACTCGTGGTCAGCGAACTGGTCACCAACGCCATCCGGTACGCCGGCGGACCGGTCGACGTCCGGCTGATCCGCGACCGCTCGCTGATCTGCGAGGTCACCGACCCGAGCAACACCCAGCCGCGCCTGGTCCGGGCCGCCGTCACCGACGAGGGGGGCCGCGGCCTGTTCATCGTCGCCCAGTGCACCTCGCGCTGGGGCTGCCGCTACGGCCGCCGCGGCAAGACGATCTGGGCCGAGCAGCCCATCGCCGGCCCGGAGGACCCGGTGGCGGCCCAACTCACCGCGGCCTGAGGCGCGTTCGCGCCAGCCGCGGCGGTGCGGCCGGTGCCCGGCGTCCCCCGGTCCGGCTCAGCCCTGCCGGGCCGGGCCGAACCAGGTGGTGAGGGCGGTGCGGAGGGCTGCGGTGTCGGGCGCGGCACCGGGGGCGGCCGCCCAGGCGACGTGGCCGTCGGGGCGGACGAGGAGCGCGGCCGGGGCTGGGATCTCGCCGAGGGCCGGGACCCGCCAGTGGTCGTCCTCGGCGCGCGCCTCGACGAGGTCGACGCGGTCGGCCCAGTCCGCGGCGGCGGCCGCCACCCCGTCGCTGCCGCGCAGGTCCAGCAGCACCGGGCGGGCGGCGTGCAGCAGCGCGTGCACGCGGTCCGCGCCGTCGGACGTCTTGAGGTCGGCGTCGGGGACCCGGCGGCCGACCAGCGGGTGGCCGGCCGCGGCCGGGTAGCGGATGTCCAGGCCGGTCAGCATGCCGCACAGGGACCGGTTGACGTCGTCGAGGACCAGCAGCGAGCCGAACACCTCGCGCAGCGCGTCCGTCTGGGCGCCGGGGCGGGCCAGCGCCGTCTGCGCCCGGGTGTTGTGCAGGACGCGCTCGGCGACGGGGTGGCGCTCGGCGTGGTAGCTGTCCAGCAGGCTCTCCGGCGCCTGGCCGCGCACCACCGAGGCGAGCTTCCAGCCGAGGTTGACCGCGTCCTGCACGCCCAGGTTGAGCCCCTGCCCGCCGGCCGGGAAGTGGATGTGCGCCGCGTCGCCCGCGAGCAGCACCCGGCCCTGCCGGTACGTGGCCGCCTGCCGCGCGGCGTCGCCGAACCGGGAGACCCAGCGGGGGGCGCGCATACCGAAGTCCGTGCCCGCGAGCTTGACGAGCGAGTCCCGGAGCTGCTCGAAGGTCGCGGGCTCGTCGCGGTCGGCCACGTGGTCGTAGTCGGAGGTGATCACCCGGAACCAGCCCGGCTCGAAGGCGATCGCCGAGTAGTCGCCGCCCGGCACGCGCCGCACCCAGACGTAGTCCTCGGTGAGGCCCGGGAGTTCGACGTCGCCGATCAGCGCGGTCATCGTCGCCGCGGTGCCGGGGAAGTCGACGCCCGACAGCTTGCGCACGGTGCTGCGCCCGCCGTCGCAGCCGACCACGTAGCGGGCGCGGAGCGTGCTCGGGGCCGCGCCTTGCCCGCCGTCCTCCGTGCCTTCCCGCGGGCCGTCCTCCGTGCCCAGCGCGACCGTCACGCCGTCCTCGTCCTGGCGGATGCCGCGCACCTCGGAGGAGTAGCGCACCCGCACGCCGAGTTCGGCCGCCCACTCCTCCAGCAGCCGCTCGATGGCGGACTGGAGGATCATCAGCGGGCGGGAGTGCCGGGACTCCGACCCGTCGAAGTCCAGCCACAGGCCGGAGAAGTGGCCCACCGACTGCAGTTCGCCGTTCGCCAGGAAGCGGTCCAGGACGCCGCGCTGGTCCAGCACCTCCAGCGTCCGGGAGTGGATGCCCCCGGCCCGCGACTCCCCCGTCCGCCCCGGCAGCCGCTCGGCCAGCACCACGTCGACGCCCGCCAGCCGCAGCTCGCACGCCAGCATCAGGCCCGTCGGCCCGGCGCCGGCGATCACCACGTCCGTGTCCATCCCGGTGTCTCCCACGTCCCCGCCTCATTCCGCCGCGCGCGCCTGTGACGTCGTCAGATCGGGTCCACCGTCACGGCGGCGCGGCGGCCGGGACAAGGCGCTCCGGGCGCCGGACCGCGCGGCGGCGGCCCCCCTTGACTGTCCCGCCGGCGGGACGTTCCGGCCGCGAGGTCCGCGAGGCCGCCCCTCACGCGTCCTCGCCGTGGCTGCGCAGCAGCTCCTTCACCTTGGCCACGGCGAAGCCCCAGCCCTGTTCGACGGTGGGTTCGGCCGGTACGGCGATCTCGTCGGGGTTGGTGAGAACGTCCAGGAGGACCGGGCCGGGGATGGCGAACGCGGTGGTGACGGCGGAGGCGAGGTCGGCCTGGTCGGTGACGCGCACGCCGGTGATGCCCATCGAGGTGGCGACGGCGGCGAAGTCGGGGTTGTCCAGCACGGTCCCGAACTCGGGCAGCCCGGCCTGCTCCTGCTCCAGCTTGACCATGCCGAGCCGCCGGTTGTCGAAGACGACGAGCTTGACCGGCAGGTCGTAGGTCTTGATGGTCAGCAGGTCGCCGAGGAGCATGCTCAGGCCGCCATCGCCGCAGAACGCCACCACCTGGCGGTCCCGGTCCAGGCACTGCGCGCCCAGCGCCTGCGGCATCGCGTTGGCCATCGAGCCGAGGTTGAACGAGCCCAGCAGGCGCCGCTGCCCGCGCATCTCGACGAAGCGGGAGAGCCAGACGGTGGCCATCCCGGTGTCGGAGGTGAAGACCGCGTCGTCGGCGGCGGCCCGGTCCACCGCGGCGGCCAGCGCCTCGGGGCGGATGTCGTGCCGCCGGTTGTCGAGCGAGGAGCGCAGCCGGCCGATCAGGCCCTGGTCGTGGTCCGGCGCGGCGAGCCGGGCCTGGCCCTCGCGCCAGTCCCGGAAGCGCGCGACGGCCCGGTCGAGGTGGGCGCGGCTGCGCGATGCGCCGTCCGGCAGCGCGGCCAGCAGGTCGCGCACGGTGACGCCGGCGTCGCCGACCAGGCCGAGCTCGACCGGGACCCGGCGCCCGATGTGCGCGGCCTCGGTGTCGACCTGGATCACGGTGCGGCCCTGCGGGTACCAGTCGCGGTAGGGGAAGTCGGTGCCGAGCAGCAGCAGGGTGTCGGCGTCCTCCAGGGCCGAGGCGGCCGCGGGGTTGCCGATCAGGCCGGTCTGCCCGACCTGGAAGGGGTTGTCGCCCTCCAGCCCCTCCTTCGCCTTGAGGGTCAGCACCATCGGGGCCGCGAGCCGCTCGGCGAGGGCGAGCACGTCGTCGCGGGCGTCCCGCGCGCCCTTTCCGACCAGCAGCGTGACGCGTTCGGCCCGCTCCAGCAGGTCGGCCGCCCGGTCCACCGCCTCCGCCTCCGGGCGCGTGGTCGGGGAGGTGAGGGAGAAGCGGGCCGGGCGGTCGTGCGAGGGCTCGCGGTCGCCGAGGTCCCCGGGCACGGTCAGCACGGCGACCCCGCGCTTGCCGAGGGCGGTGCGCACGGCCGTCTCCAGCAGCATGGGCAGCTGGTCGGGCGTGGTGACGGTGGCCCGGAAGACGGCGACGTCGCGGAAGAGCGCGTCGTTGTCGACCTCCTGGAAGTAGTCGCTGCCCACCTCGGTCAGCGGCACCTGCCCGGCGACGACCAGCAGCGGGGTGCGGCTCTTCGCCGCGTCGTAGAGGCCGTTGAGCAGGTGGACCGAGCCGGGGCCGACCGTGCCCATGCACACCCCGATGCGGCCGGTCAGCTGCGACTGCGCCCCGGCGGCGAACGCGGCGGCCTCCTCGTGCCGGCAGCCCACCCACTCCAGGCCGTCGGTGGTGCGGATCGCGTCGGTGAGCGGGTTCAGCGCGTCGCCGACGACGCCGAACACGTGGCTGACGCCCAGTTCGGCGAAGGCGTCCACGATGATGCGGGCTACGGTGCGGGCCATGGGGTTCCTCCGGCTCGGGTGGTCGGGCGCCGCGCGGCGGGGCGGACGGTTCGGACGTCGGACGGGTTCTTCCGTCCGCCGGCGGGGGCGCGGTGGGTTCAGCGGGTGAAGGCGTCGGGAGTCAGACGGTGAAGGCGTCTGGGGTCAGACGGTGAAGGTGTCGGGGTCGGCCGCGGCCCAGTCGGCGGCCCACGAGGCGGGCGGGTCGGAGCGCAACTGCCCGGGGGCCGGCCACTCGTACAGCTCGGCGTAGGAGCGCACCGTGTACGGGTCGAGGCGCCGGCGCAGCATGTGGGGGCGCAGGCGGGCGGGGTCGTCCACGCCCATCGAGGCCATGATCTCCATCGCTCCGGCGACGGTCGCCCGCTGGAGGCGGTGGACCCGCTCGGTCTTGTCGCCCACGTCCAGCGCGCGGGCCCGGCGCGGGTCCTGGGTCGTCACGCCGGTCGGGCAGGTGTTGGTGTGGCACCGCTGCGCCTGCACGCAGCCGACGGCGAACATCATGGCCCGGGCCGCGTTGCCGTAGTCGGCCCCTTGGAGCAGCCGCTTGACGAGGTCGCTGCCGGTGGCGATCTTGCCGCTCGCGCCGATGCGTATCCGGTCCCGCAGGCCCGCGCCGACCAGCGCGTTGTGCACCGTGATCAGCCCCTCGGTCAGCGGCGTCCCCACGTGGTCGGCGAACTCCAGCGGGGCCGCCCCGGTGCCGCCCTCGGAGCCGTCGACCACGATGAAGTCCGGGGCGGTGCCCTCCTCGATCATCGCCTTGCAGACCGCCAGGAACTGGACGCGCGAACCCGGGCACAGCTTGAAGCCCACCGGTTTGCCGCCCGCCAGGTCCCGCATCCGCGCGAGGAAGAGGACGAGTTCGCGCGGGGTGGAGAACACCCGGTGGTACGGCGGTGAGACGACCGTCTTGCCCTGCGGGACGCCGCGGACCCGGGCGATCTCGGCGTTCACCTTCGCGCCGGGCAGCACGCCGCCGATGCCGGGCTTGGCGCCCTGCGAGAGCTTCAGCGACACGCATTTGACGTGGGGGTGGGCGGCCTTCTCCGCGAACTGCTCCGGGTCGAAGTCCCCGTCACGGGTGCGGCAGCCGAAGTACCCGGTGCCGATCTCCCACACCAGGTCGCCGCCCGGCCGCAGGTGGTACTCCGACAGCCCGCCCTCGCCGGTGTCGTGCGCGAAACCGCCCGCGCGCGCCCCGCCGTTGAGCGCGAGGATCGCGTTGACCGACAGGGAGCCGAAGCTCATCGCGGAGACGTTCAGCAGGGCCATGTCGTACGGCTGCGTGCAGTCCGGGCCGCCGATCCGGACCCGCGGCGGCTCGTCGGGCACCGGGCGGGGCGCCATCGACGGCACCAGGAACTCGTGGCCGGTCGCGTAGACGTCGCGCTCGGTGCCGAAGGGCTCCTCCGCGTCCACGCCCTTGGCCCGCTCGTAGACGATGCTGCGCACGTCCCGGTCGAACGGGCGGCCGTCGAAGTTGCGCTCGATGAAGTACTGCTGGAGCTCGGGCCGCAGCGCCTCCAGTAGGTACCGGGCGTGCCCGATGACCGGATAGTTCCGCAGGATCGCGTGGCGCCGCTGCGCCAGGTCCCCCACACCGACCAGCGCGAGCGCCGCCAGCGGCAGTGCGCCCACCCACCACCACGGCGACACCCCGACCGCTGCCCACACCCCCGCCACGGCCACCAGAACCGCCGCTCCCACGGCACCGAATCTCATCACGTCCGACGTCTGTCCCGCCTCGCCCCGTACATGCGGCCCTCCCCGGAGTCACCTGCGCCACGGCGCCCCCCATCGCTCGACGCGCGCCCGCCCACGCGGGGCCCTGCCGGGGGCCGGCGCCTGCTGCGCGCGACGCGGTCGTACGCACAGGCGACCCCGGCCCGGCGGGCAAGCGCCGCGTGGCTGGGGACGTTGGGCCGGGGCAGACGGCCGGTATGGAGACGACGTCACGTACGGCCGTGGTGGGCGGGCTGGTTCTCGCGGTGGCGCTGGGCGCGGGCGGCTGCGGTGGGCACCCCGCCGCGCGTTCCGGCGACAGGCCGGACGCCTCGGCCGCCACCGCCGCCGGCGGAAGAGCCGATGCGCACCTGGTGGTGGAGACCGACAACGGCGTGCGGCTGCGCCCGCGTTCCGCCGACGACCGCGTCACCGTCGCGGACCGCGGGGTGCGGGCCCGCTTCACCTCCAGCGGGACGGAGCTCGTGCTCGACCTGACGTGCGCGCCGGCGGGCGGGGACTGCCCGCGGATGCCGACCGTCGAGGTCCCGGCGGGCACGGACGTGTCGGTCGTGGCCCGCAACGCCGGAGTGGACGTCGCGGGACTGACCGGCGCGCTGCGGCTGACCACCGTGAACGGGGACATCACCGTCGCCGGGGCGGGCGGCACCCGCGCCTCGGTGGCGCTCAGCACCAGGAACGGGTCGGTCCGCGCGAGCGGCCTGCGCGCGGCGACGCTCGCCGCCTCGACCGTCAACGGCGACGTCCTGCTCGCCTGCCGGTCCGCCCCGGCTGCGGTCGACGCGGACACCACCAACGGCTCGGTCCGCTTCTCCGTCCCGCCCGGCCCGAGCCCGTACCGCGTCACCGCCACCACGGACAACGGCCGGACCCACGTCACCCTCCCCACCTCCGACGCCGCGACCGGCCCGCACGCCGTGCTGCGCACCGTCAACGGAGATGTAACGGCGTCGACCGGCACCTGAGCGGGCGCCGTGCAACACGGTCGCGTCACATGGTGGTTGCGGTCGAGGCAGGCTCCGCGTGCGCCGCCGTACCCCTTTCGGCCGCAGGGCGATCACGTGCGCGGCGCTCCCCACGTGCGGGGGTCGGCCGTGGCAGCCGAGGGCGGGGGCGTGCGGGCCGCAGCAGGGCGGCCAGTGGCGTGAGGGCGGCTGCGGCCGAGCCGCGTTCCCCGCTCCTTCTCGGTCCCGACGGCCCCCGCGGACAGAAGCGTCGCGGCGGCGAGGCTGCCCCAGAGGGCGGCCGGACCGCGGGAGGCGAGAGCGGTGATGACCACCGGGGAGACGGCGAGGCCGAACCCGGTCGAGAGCTGGAAGCGGGCGAGGGCGCGTCCGAGGACGGGGGCCGGGGCGAGGGCGGCGACGAGCGCGGTGGCGCTGCCGGCGTAGACGATCTCGCCGAGGGTGCACACGACGGACACCGCGGCGACGGCCGGGGCGCTCCAGCCGCCTCCGCGTGAGGTGGCCGCGAGGAAGCCGAGGTAGGAGGCGGCGAGTACCGCCCCGGCGAGGACCAGCGCGGTCCGCCGGGAGAAGCGGGACATCGCGGCGGTGACCGGCACCTGCAGGGTGACCACCAGCACCGTGTTCGCGACGAAGACGGCCGCCGACCACATCGGGGACGCGTGCAGTTGGGTCACCAGGACCAGGGGGAGCGCGATTTCGGGGACGTTGAGGCAGAAGACGTAGACCACGTTGGCGGCCAGCAGCGCGCGCATCCGGGGTACGGGCCGGTCGTCCCGCGGCTGAACCGGACCAGCGGCCGGACCCGCGCGCAGGTGGACCGACCAGGCCAGAGCCGCCGCGGCGAGGTAGGCGAGCCCGGTGCCGGCCGCCATCGCCCGCAACGCGGTGGTGCCTCCCGCCAGGCACGCGGTGGCGAGCAGCGCGCCCACGCCCAGGCCGGCGTTGCGCAGGGCGCGGCCCGCCGCGAGAGCCGCGTCGCGTTCCCTGCCGTGGGCGACCGTGGCCACGAGTGCCGTGTGGGCGGCCGGCCACGCCTGGTTGCCGATGCCGAGGAAGAGGGCCGCCGCCGCGAAGAGCCGGACGTGCCCCGCCGGGGCGGCCAGCAGGAGCGCCACCCCCACCACCCGTACGAGCATCGACGCCGCCACGACCGTGCTGCGGGCGCCCCGGTCCAGCCACCGGCCCACCGCGGGCATGCACACCAGGGCCACGACCACGCCGGCCGTCATGGCGAGGCCGGTGGCCGACGCGGACAACCTCAGCACCGTCACCCCGTAGAGCAGCAGGAAGGGCCGCAGCAGGCCGGTGCCGAGCGCGTCCACGGCCAGGGCGACGGCGTAACGGGGGCCTCCGGAGGCACGGACGAGGGCACGCGGCCGGAGCTTGGTGGTGGTTGCCATGGCGTCAACGGTGCGTGCGGCCGCCGGACCGGCCGTGCCGGTTGACGAATACCGTCAACCGGCGGGGTCGTCGGCCGTCCGACCAGCGAGAATGAGGGGGTGACGTTGAGGATCGACATCAGCGGCCTGCCGTCCGGCCGGCTTCGGTTCGCCGCCTCCCCACTGGCCGAGCTGACCGCGATGCTGCACGTGCTGGCCGAGCCCGGGCACCACCCGCGGCTCGCCGGCTGGGCCGGTGACGTCCGGGCCGGGCTGCGGCCGGAGCTGGCCGAGCGGCTCCGGGAGGCGGAGTTCCTCTGGCGTTCCTCGCGGGCGGACTTCCTGGTCCCCTCCCGGCCCCGGCCGACCCTCGCCGAGGAGTTGGACGACGTGGACCGGATCGGCGACGAGACCTACGTGACCGCCGCGCTCGTCACCACGTGCGGCAGCAACCGGGTCCGCTTCGGGGCGCCGTCACCGCTGGCCGACGCGACGGCGCGCGAGCGGGCCCTGGACCTCGCCCAGGCCCGCGGCGCGCTCCAGGAGGCGTTCGCGGAACGGCTGCTCGCGGACCCCGCCGCCGTGCGGGCGCGGGTGCGCCACACCCTCGAACAGTGCGCCGAGGCCTTCTTCGACGCCGCCTGGACGGGCGTCGCCGTACGGCTCGCCGCCGACCTGCGCCTGAAGAACGACCTGCTGAGGCGTCAGGGCCTCGGAGCGGCGCTCGCGTCGGTCTCCGGCGCCGTCACCCTGACCCCGGACGGCGGCTGCATCGTCGTGGACAAGCTCCAGGACAACGCGACCGCCGCCCACGGCACCGGGGTCACCTTCGTCCCCAGCGTCTTCGGCCACCCGCACCTGGTGGCGGTCCACGCGCCCGGGTGGCAGCCGGTGGTGCAGTACCCCGTCGCAGAGCCGCACCCGCCGGATCCGGTGTCGCTGGAGACGGTCACGCTGCGGCTGGAGGCGCTCGCGCACCCGGTGCGGCTGCGGCTGCTGCGCACCCTGGCCCGCGGCCCCCACACCACCGGCGAACTGGCCCACGCCTGGGAGCTCTCGCCCCCGGAGGTCTCCCGCCACCTCGCCGTCCTGCGCCGCGCGGGCCTGCTCACGGCCCAACGGCAGGGCCGCTACGTCCGCTACGGCGTCAACCTGTCCGATCTGACGGCGCTGGGGGCCGATGTGCTGGCCGCCGTCCTGCGCTGAGCCGGGTCGCCCAGCGGATGACGTCTCCGCGCCTGACACCCCCGACCTTCCCCCGCCCCTGCCTTGACCGACGCGGGAGGCCACGTGAGCAGGGAAAACGCAACTTCGACAGCGTCCGCGCAGGCGGCTACCTTCACCTGGTCCTCGGTGCGTGAGCCACGGAATCGAGTCCGCACCGGGCACCTCCGACCAGGGAGAGACCCATGCCCCACCTCGCGCTGTACACCTTCGGCGTCCTGAAATCACCCCTCACCGATCCCGCACCTCTCACCCGCGCGTTCCACGACAGCGGCGAAGCCGTCTACCGGAGGATCAGCCGTCACCCCGGGTACCTCGCCCGCGCCGAACCGGCGGACGGTGCCCGGGGCACACTCTTCGACCTGGACTGGGGCGCGTGGGGAGAGTTCGCCGTACCCACCTGGTACGACAAGGGCCGTACGGTCGACACCACCGCCCTCGCCGCGACGCTCTCCCTCTGGACCGACCTGCGCCCCGCCTTCGACGCCATCTACACCGGCCTGCACCGCGAGGCGCTGAACAGGCGTTACGACTGGTTCGAGCGGACCGGGCACCCGAACTACGCCTTCTGGTGGATCTCCGACGGCACGACCCCCACCTGGCAGGACGGGGTGTCCCGGCTCGAACACCTCCACGCCCACGGCCCCGCGCCGCACGCCTTCACCTTCCACCACGCGTTCGCTCCGGACGGAACGCCGGCCAGGGTCAGCGGCATCGGGCCGAAGTACTCGGTCGCCGGCAAGGAAGCCTGAACCACCGGGTTCGCCGGACGAGGTCGCCCAGGCGTCGGGACGGCGGGGATGCCGCAACTGACTCGGGCTCGCCGCGCGTCTCGGCTGGGAGACGTGGGGGGAAGGCGGGACGTGGGCGAGCAGGCGGCGGTGGACGGGTCGGGGTGGGTCTGGGGCTGGGCACGGCGCCTGCTGGTCGGATGCGGGTATTTGATGCTGTTCGTCCGCCTCCCGGGTGCTCGGCCTGGCCACCGCGCTCGGCGCGTTGGTCCGGTACGAACTGAACGGCGGGTACGCCCTGTTGCGGGCGCTCGGCATGCGCGCGATGCCGGAGGAGGTCGCCGGGAGCCTCGGCGCCTATCTGGAGGCCGGCTTCTGGTGGGGCGTCGCGGTCTGCGTCGCCGGGATCCGGGGCGCGGGCCGCCCCGGGAGCGCACGCCGCCGCTCGGTGCGCGCGGCCGCCGGGAACCTCGGCCTGCTGCTGTCCGTGCTGTGGCCGCTCCAGGTGGGTGTCGCGGCTGTGTTCCGCCTCCGACGGGCCGGGTGGCGCCGCGCCCGGCGGGCCGCCACCGCCGCCGCCGGCGTTCTCGCACTCGTCGGCGGTTCCTGGTGGGGGTGCGCCGGATTCACGCCCCTCCGGCCGTGGACCGGCGCCCGGTCCGCGACCGCGCTCACGGGCCGGTGGCACGGCTCTGACGGCGAGACCCTGGTCCTGCGCCGCGACGACGGCACCTTCAGCGCCACGGGGTTCCCGCCCGGCATCTGGTTCCGCGATCCGAAGGACACGGACAGCTGGACGGTCCGCGGGGAGGGCGGGTCGGCGGTGCTGCGCCTCGATGCCGTACGGGCCTCGGCGTCCAGGGAATCACTCGAACTCGACGTCTTCGGGTTCCCGCGTCCGAGCCGGCTCCGCCCGAGGGGCGGCCCCGACGACCCCTGCGATCCGGCCCTTCGCCGTTGAGGCCGGTGACCTCCCGGCCGGGGGGAACCGCAGGCGGTCGGCGCGGCCCCACGGGCCCAGCTGCTCAGGTGAGGGCCGCGACGAGCAGGGTGAAGGCCGCGACGATGACGGCGACGCGGACGTAGTGGAAGCGGTCCCAGCGGTTCATCTGCTGCTTCCAGTCGGCGGGCCGGTTCTCGGGGGTCCAGGTCTTGCCCCGGTTGTTGATCGGGACGAGCAGCAGGAGCGACATGATCACGCTGAGGACCAGCAGCCCGCCGGCGGTGACGGCGAGGCCGGCGCCGTCCTCCCGCCGTCCGGCGACGGCCCAGGCCGCGACGAGGACGACCGAGCCGATGTACCAGAACGGCATCAGGGCGCCGAGCATCCGGCCCCCGTGGGCGCGGCCGAGTTGGCCGCTGTCCTCGGGGAGGGCGTCGAGGATCCGGTTGACGACGAAGGCGACGGAGAGCTCCACCCCCACCATCAGGCCGACGATCACGGTGGTGAAGACCTCGAGTGCGGTGAGCATGATGACCCCTCTGGAATCTAGCGTTGCTAGCCGATAGCGCAACGCTAGACCTACTGCCGCTCGCTTGTCTAGCGATGCTAGGATCGGATCATGTCGGTACAGGAACGCAAGCAGCGCGAACGGGCGGACCGCGAGCGCCTCATCGTGGCGACGGCCCGCGAACTCGCCGAGCAGCAGGGCTGGGAGGCGGTGACCACCCGCCGGCTCGCCGAGCGGATCGAATACAGCCAGCCCGTTCTCTACAGCCACTTCCGCGGCAAGCGCGAGATCATCGGCGCGGTCGCCCTCGAGGGCGCCACCGATCTGGCCGCGGCGCTGCGGGCCGCGACCTCCGCCGCGGACGGCCCCCGCGCCAAGGTCACCGCCCTCGCCCGCGCGTACCTCGCGTTCGCCGAACACAACCCGGCGGTCTACGACGCCATGTTCCAGCTCGACGGCGGCCTGGCGTTCGCGCACGAGGACACGCCGCAACCCCTGAAGGACGCGTTCGCCGCCCTGCTGGAGACCCTCGGCGAGGTCGCGGGCGACGGCGTCCACCCGGGGGTGTTCACCGAGGTGTTCTGGGCGTCCGTCCACGGGCTGGCCACCCTGACCCGGGCGGGGCGGCTGCCGCCCGTGTTCGCCGAGCAGCGGCTGGAATTGCTGGTGGACCGGCTCGCCGCGCTCTGACCCCGCGTCCGGGCGGGTGCGCGGTCGGGCGGGCGCGCGGCCGGGATCCTCGGGCCCCTCCCCCGCGCCCGCCCGGAGCGGCTCACCGGGCCGCCCGCCTCACGCCCCGCCGACGGCGGGTCCCGGGCCCGCGGTGGCGGTCGTTCCGATGGAGCCGCCCGGGCCGACCTGTGAAGCCGGCCGCTGTCTCTTGGACGGCGGCCGGCTTCGTGCGGTGTGGTCGGGCTCGGGGTGAGGCGGAGGGTCAGCGCTTGAAGGCGTAGTCCATCAGCTTCTTGGCGTCCGTCGTGCGCTGCGTGACGGACGTGGAGGCCAGGACGGTGCCGATCACGGTGCGGCTGCCGCGGGTCGCGGCGAAGACCAGGCAGTAGCCGGCCGCCGGCCCGGAGCCCGTCTTCACACCGATCGTGCCGCTGTAGGTACCCAGCAGGGTGTTGGTGTTGGTCCAGGTGTAGTAGCGGTAGCCGTTCGACTTGGTCGTGACCTTGGTCTTGAGCGAACGGGTCTTGACCACGGTGCGGAAGTAGGAGTTCTTCATCGCCGAACTCGCGAGCTTCGTCAGGTCGCGCGGCGTGGAGTAGTTGGAACCGTTGCCGATGCCGTCGAAGGAGTCGAAGTGGGTGTTCTTCAGGCCCAGCGACTTGGCGGTCGAGTTCATCTGGCCGATGAACTGCTTGACCCGGGCCGCCCGCGTCGTGCCCACGCCGTACTTGTCGGCCAGCGCGTACGCCGCGTCGCAGCCGGAGGGCAGCATCAGCCCGTACAGGAGCTGCCGCACGCTGAGCTTGTCGCCGACGATCAGGTGCGCCGAGGACGCGCCCTTGCTGACGATGTAGTCGCTGTACGCCTTCTGGACGGTGACCTTCGCGTCCAGGTTGAGCTTCTTCTGCCGCAGCACGACGTCGGCCGTCATGATCTTCGTGGTGGAACCGGTGGACCGCCGGGTGTCCGCCGCCTTGGTGAAGTACGTCGTACCGGACGCGTTGTTCATCACGAAGCCGCCCTTGGCCACGATCGAGGGCGGCTTGGGCGCTGCCGCCTGGGCCGGAACGGCGAACGCTCCCGCGGCCAGGACCGCCCCCGCGGTGACGGCGACCGCGGACCCGCGGCGCATGGCCTTGCTGCCGGTTTTCACAGTGAGTTCTCCAAATGCCCTTACGGTGCGGCCGCATGAGAGTCTGCGGCTCGAACGTGAGACGTGCGGCGGAGCCGGATGGATGCGGTGCCCGTGCCGGTTCGCACCGATTCGTTATACGTCACGGCCTGTCTCCCCCGAACGATGCCGGGGCCGTCGCGGGGCCGAGGCAGGCTGCCGGGGCACTGCGGCCGCCTCCGGCGCGGATGACGTGCGCGCGAGACGACCTCGGGGCCACCGCGGGCGAACCCCTGCGCGATCCGGAACGCGCCCACCGCGCGCCCGGCGGCGAATGTCAGTCCCGGGGTTCGCGGTCGGCGACCGCGGTGCGCGCGGTGAGTTCGGCGTTGAGAAGCACGTCGAGACGGCGCAGCCGGCGCCGGACGGTGCGGCGCATCAGGCTGTGGAGGCGGGCGAGTTCGGCACCGGCGAGCCGCGCGCGGGCGGCCTCGACCTCACGGACCAGGCCGGCGAACTCCTTCTCCCGGTCGGGGCCGAAGACGACGGAGTGGTCGTCCGCCGCGGCCTGCGTGGTCTTGCGCGGCTCGGCGCGGCCGCGCGTCGCGAAATGCACGAACCCGTCCGCGAGCGGCCCGGGCGTCTTCCACCCCACCCCTGCCAACTCCGCGAGCGGCACCCGCGTGCGGCGCGCGCCGATGCCGAGGCGCGCGAGCACCCCGCGCCGGCCGATCACGATCCGATCCCCGTCGAACACCACCCGCTTCTTACGCCCCACGACTATCAGCACACGTCCCCCTCCGGCCCGTCGGCCATCGTAGAACGAGCCCCCCGCGATGGCAGTCGCGCCTCGACCGACACCCCGGGCAACCCGGCGAGCCCGGATGAGGGGTATGCCGTCCGCCCGTCAGCTACCGTCTGCTGCCTGGCGGACGGCCCGGCCTCACATCAGATGTCGGGTGAAGAACAGGGCCGCGCCCTCCCCCGCGAACTGCGGGACGCCGGTGTGCCCGCCCATATTGGCGTGCAGGGACTTCTCCTTGGAGCCGAAGGCGTCGAACAGTTCCAGGGCCGCCTGCCGGTCGTTCCCTTCGTCGTCCCACTGCAACAGGACATGCAAAGGAATGGTGACCTGCCGGGCTTCCTCGAACATGGCGCGGGGCACGAAACTCCCGGCGAACAGACCCGCGGCCACGATGCGCGGCTCGACCACCGCGAGCCGGACGCCGATGGAGATCACTCCCCCCGCGTACCCGACCGGCCCGCCGATCTCGGGCAGCGGCAGGAGGGCGTCCAGGCACGCCTGCCATTCCGGGACCGACTGCTCGACAAGCGGGAGGATGAGCGCGTCGATGGTCTCCTCACCGACCGGCTCGCCGGCCTGCACGGCCCGGCGCACGTCCGCGCGCGCCTGCTCGACGGCGGGCAAGCGAGGCCGGTCGCCGCTCCCGGGAAGCTCGATGGTGGCCGTGGCGAAGCCCTCCGCCGCGGAGTGCCGGGCCCGGTCCACCAGCCGCGGATACATCCTGCGCATTCCGCCGGGATGGCCGAGCAGGATCAGCGGCGCCGGTGCGGAGAGCGACCCGGGCGTCCACAGGATGCCGGGGATCCCCTCGACGGTGAATTCGCGTTCGAGGACGCCGTCGTCGAGGCGCCGCTCAGAAGTGACGTGCATGGTCGTGCCTTTCGGGAGTGCGCTGGAACGGCGCTCCCGGACGACCTGTCTATCGTCCGACCGTGACCCCGGAGGGAAGCACCCATGTCGATACTGCGTTCACGGGTACCACCTCCTCGATCTCTCGCACGGCCACCGAAAACGTAGCAGCACCCGCCGTCGCCCCCCAACGGGTTTGTCCCGCGGCCCGGCACCGTGCCGCTGATGGTCCGCCCGACGACACGCACCGGTTCGGCCCGCCCGACGAGGAGGGCCGCCATCCCGGCGGCGAGCACGGCGACACGCTCGTCCTGACCTACCCGGGGACGCGTCCCGGGGGCAGATCCGATGCCCGGCCGCTCCGGTACGGGGGCAGAACTCCGGAAAGGCGGAATCGAGCCCATGGGCCCGGACCGGCCGGTACTCATGATGACCCCATGGCAGAGAACAGCGGCCCGCGGCCGCCATCAGCGTCCTGGGAGGTGAGTTCGCTCGTCGTCGCGGAGTACACGCAGTTACGCGAGGAGATCATCAAGTGAGCCGAATTACAGTTCCAGATCGTGGCGTTGACGGTGGTCACCTTCGGCACCGTCGTTTCCGTCGGCTTTCGATTCCACAACGCGGCGACGGTTCTGGCCTACCCCCTGCTGTCCCTGACCTTCGTCGTACTCTGGCTCCACCACACCCACCGCATCGTGCGCATCGCCACCTACACGCGGAAAATCGAACGGCGCGTCGGTCTCGACAACCTCGGCTGGAAGCACCACGTACGGAGCCACCCGCTTCCCTACCGGCAATTCTCCTACTGGGGTCTGCGCTCGGTCTTCCTCTGCACCGCGTTGGTGGCCTTCATCGAGGGAACCGTGATGCTGAAGTCCTTCGGGTTGCGCACGGACGCCCAGCGGCACCTGGCCGCCGGCCGAGCACGGCGCTATGTGTCGGACACGGTCTGGGGGTGCCGGTCGGCCGGCGGTGCCGTCGTCGAAGGGCGGAGTGAGGCGGGTCGCGCACCCCGGCGCAGTGCGGCGGCGGTCGCCGCGGTCGCCGCAGCCGCCGCCGCGTAGGCGAGGCGCGGCCCGCCGAGGGTGTTGAGGGTCCCGGCGACGACGGGGACGACGACCGTCGCTGCCGCCCACGCGCTGTTGAGCACGCCGATGACCGTGCCCCGGCCGGGACCGTGCGCGTCCCGGCCGTCCGTCGCCAGGGCGTAGGAGACGGCGCTGATCGCTGATCGGGGCACGCCGCTCAGTACCGCTGCTGCCGTCACCCACATGATCCCCGGCCCGATGACGGGGGGCACGAGTGTCACCGCGAGGAGGACGGCGAGCCAGGCGTTGGCGCGCAGGTTGGTGATGCGGGGTCCGACCTGGACCCAGACCGCGCACATGCCGAGGTAGACGAGGGCTCCGGCGGAGAACACGAGGCCGATCTCCTGGGCGGAGTGCCCGGAGTCGTGCAGCTGAACGGGGACGAGCAGTTGCAGGAGGGAGGCGGCACCGGTGCACAGCGCGAGGGTGGCGGTGCCGGCGAGGACCGGCGGGTGGCGCAGCACCGCGAGCGACGCTCTGCCGAAGGCGTACCGCTGTGGGGCGTCGCGCCGGTACCGCGCCGAGGTGCGGACGGGCCCCCCGCCCCGGAGTTCCGGAACCGTGAGGAGCAGGCCGCTGACCACCAGGGCCACCACGCCTGTGACGACGAAGGGAGCGGCGAAGCCGAAGGTGTTCGCCAGTGTCCCGGACAGGATCGGACCGATGGTGGAGCCCACCGCCGACGCGGTCACGCTGGCCGCCATCCTGCGCGAGGAGTTCGTGGCTCGCAGGCCCGCCAGCCAGGCCAGTCCCGCCGTCCAGACCGCCCCGTAGCCCACGCCGAACCCGGACCGCGCCACCAGCAGGACCGCGAGCGACGGCGTGCCCTGGGCGAGGACCGAAAGGGCCATCACCACGCCGGCGGCCGCCGTGACGCGGCCGTTCCCGATGCGGTCCCCGAGGATCCCTAGCGGGGTGGCGCTCATGAGCATGGCCAGACTCGGCAGCGCCAGAATCCACGCCAGTGCGGAGGCGTCCAGGTCGTAGCCCCGCTGCACGGCCGGCAGGAGCGGCACGATCGCCGTCTGCGCGATCGAGGACAACAAGAGGAGCGCGTACATGACGGCGCTCGCCCAGCCGGCAGCGCGTACGGACATCCGGGCTGGACGAGGGGGCACGGCGGTGTCTCCTGTTCGGACGAGAACCTCCCACCACGAGGTCGTACGAAGGATAATCCGAGCCGTACACTCCTTATGTGGCCAAAAAACCAGAAGAACGATCGAGAGATTCGATCAAAAGGATGGGCTCCCCAACGGCTCAGGGGCCCGACGGCCAGATCGGCCTGCGCGAGCTGCGCGCACTGGTCGCCGTCGCCGACACCGGATCGTTCCGCCGGGCGGCCGAGCGCCTCACCTACACGCAGTCCGCGGTCTCCCACCAGATCGCCGTTCTCGAGGCCGCGCTCGGCGCCTCCCTCTTCACCCGGCCGGGCGGACGTGCGGCCATCTCGCTCACCGCCGCCGGCCGCGGCGCCTACCGCCACGCCCGCCGCGCCCTCGTCGCCGTCGAGGCCATGGCCGCCGAGGCCCGCGTGGCCGACCAACCCGGCCCGGCCCGCATCAGGATGGGCGCGTTCCGCACCGCCGCGGCCGAGTTGCTCCCCGCGGCCCTGCTGGCCTTCAGCGAGGAGCGGCCGGGCGTCGAGGTCCTCGTCAGCGAGACGACCGAGAGCCAGGACCTCATCACGTCCCTGGCGCGGGGCGAACTCGACCTGGCGTTCGTCCTCAACCCGCAGCCCGATGAGCGGGTCGAGACCATCCCCCTCGTCGAGGACCCCTGGGTGATCCTCACGCAGCGGGACAACCCCATCAGCGACGACCCCCACCCGAGCTTCGACATCCTCGACGGTGCCCGGCTCGTCGCCTGGCACCTGCGGTGGCGCACCCAGGCACAGTTGGAGGACATCCTCGCGCAGCGGAACATCAATCCGGTCGTGGTCCACCGCACCGACGACAACCTGGCCCTCCAACGGCTCGTCGCCGTGGGCCTCGGCCACGCGTGCATCGGCCGGCTCGCCGCCCGAAGCACCGTCGACCCCCGCCTGACCTGGCTTCAGCCCCGGGAGGAACTCGTCACGCGCCAACTGGCGCTGTGCTACCCGCGCGAACGGGAGGTGTCAGGCGCTGTCATGGCGCTCGCCGCCGCCGTGCGGTCCCAGGCCGGCGCCTGAGGGACCGCCACCAGGATCCGTCTTCACGAGCCAGGACGCGACCGTCGACCGGCTCACCGAGATGTACCGGGCGAAGAAGTCACAGGCGCACAGCAGCAAAGCCGAGCGCATCCGCAAGTACGGCAAACTGAAGGCGATCCTCCTCGACGCCCACCGCCTCGGCCTCTACGACGACAACCCACTGGACGGCGTCAAGCCTCCGCAGTACGACCCGGCCCGCGCCGTCATTCCTTCACCGGGGCAACTGGGTGCGCTCCGCGCCGCGGGCGACGACTCAGACAATGCTCATATGCAAGGTCGATACTGTTCTGCGCCATACTGACTTTCACCGTCGCCCCCTCCGGCATTCTTGTCACGGTTTTCCTTGTGAGGGGCAGGAGCCCTGCGGCCCCTGCCCCGTCCGTCAGCGTCTAGCAGCCACGATATATGCGCCCGTGGCTCTTGTACGAACCGTACAGGCGCCCGCGGAGGAAGCCTCCCGACCGGCACGCCGAGTCGACCGCAGAGGAATCGTGGGCAAAAGCTTCCCTCGATTCCTTCGCCGTAGGTCGATTCGTGCTGCCCGAGACGGTGGCGCTGGAGTCGGCGAAATGAGGGCTCTCGCGCCCAGGTCACCCCGGGACTGTGAGCGCGCTCGGTCCAACAGGTGACTGCGGAAAGCGCCGTTGCGGTCGATGTCCACCTCGCCGCGCACGGCGACAACCGGATAGTCGGCGGTCCGTCGGTCACGGTCGCCAGCGGTCACGCGAGCAGTTTGCGAAACCCCGGCAGGACCCTGCGCCCAGCCCTGCTCTGTGCGCGAGCAGCCCTCACGATCAGGAGCGTCGCAGGGCGATCAGCCACCGGGATCCGTCCTGACGGCGCGTCACGCGCGAGGCCCGCGCGCCGGTCACTTCACGATCACGCGTTGGCTCCGGCCCCGCCGCACCGACCGACGACTCCAGAGGGTCCGACTCTCCTTACTTCTACATCATGTAGTAGCTTCCGTATGAACGGTTCCCTGACCTCTGTGCTCGGAGCTGAGGCTCGCCACGTGGCGACTGCTTCGCGCGCTTCGGAGTCCATCCCGCTGCCGAGGTCGGGAAATCCCGTTGTGCCCTCGCCGCAAGGAGGCCGTCCGCAGTGTCCACACCCCCTCTGCCAACGTTTGCCGTGCCGGCCGACCCACGTTACGAGCCCGCCCCCGCCTCTTCCGGCCGGGGCCGGATCGTCGTCTACTCGGCGAGTGTGGGTGCCGGGCACGACGGAGCCGCCGGCGAACTCGCCCGTCGGCTCGTAGCAGAAGGCTTCGTGGTGGACCGGCACGACTTCCTCGACGTGCTGCCCGGCCGGATCGGTCCGCTGCTGGCGCGCGCCTACCACCGGCTGCTGACCGTCGCGCCGGGCGGTTACCAGCGGATGTATGCCGCGACCGAGCACTCCGGCCCCGGCCCGGCGGCGCGGGCGCTGCTGCGCAGTGCCGAGGCACGCATGCTGCGGACGATACCGCCCGACGCCGCCGCGGTCGTCTCGACGTATCCCGGCGCCAGCCAGGTCCTGGGAAGGCTCCGGCGGCGGGGGCTGCTGACGATTCCGGCGGTCACCTATCTCACCGACTTCTCGGTGCACGGGCTGTGGGTCGCTCCCGGCGTCGACATGCACCTGGCCGTCCACCGCGTGCCCGCCGCGCAGGCAACGGCTCGCGGCGCGGCCGGGGTACGGACGTGCGGACCGGTGGTCGGCGCCGGCTTCCGGCCACCGGATGCCGGTCAGCGGCAGGCGGCGCGGACGCGATTCGGTCTGGGCGGGGAAGGACCGCTGGCTCTGCTCGTGGCGGGTTCCTGGGGTGTCGGGGACCTGGCACGGGCGGCGGCCGAGATCCGGTCGAGCGGGGTCGCCACCCCGGTCGTGGTCTGCGGCCGCAATACGGCACTCGCCCGGCGGTTGCGACTCCAGGGCCTGCACCACGTGCACGGCTGGGTCGACGACATGCCGGCCCTGATGCAGGCCTGCGACGCCCTGGTGCAGAATGCCGGCGGACTCACCTCCTTGGAGGCGTTCGCCACCGGGCTGCCGGTTGCGAGCTACCGCTGCATACCCGGCCACGGGCAGACCAACGCCGCCGCACTTGAGGAGGCGGGATTGGCCGTGTGGATACGGGAACGGGCCGGACTGCGCGGAGCCCTCGTCGAACTGCTCGACGGCCCGCTGGGCCGCTCACAGCGGGAGCGGGGTCTGCGCCTGTTCGCCTCCAGTCATGGCCCGGCCGATGCCGTTACCGCCCTGGCCGGCAGTGGTGTTCCGCCGCACCGGATCGAACCGAAGCGCGCCGTGCGGCGGATGAGGGCCCCGGCTGTGGCGGCGACCGCCGCCGTGGCCGCCCTGCTGGCCATCGGGGCCCCAATCGCCGAGGGATACCACGACTCCCCCGCCAACTTCCCGACTCTCAGCCGCTTCCTGGACGGAGACCGACCATGATTCCACGGAACCGCAAGGCGTCGGCGCCTGCGAGCGCAGGCACCCTCATACGCGCAGGGGCCGCCGTGCTGCCCCTGCTGGCCGTCGCGCACGCCGGGCCGGCGATCTCCGCGTTCGGGCCGCTGCGCAACCGCTTCCTGCCGGGCCTGGCCGGGCTGGGCGATCCCGGGCACATCGCACTGACCTTCGATGACGGTCCCGACCAACTGTCGACTCCGCACTTCCTGCGGCTGCTGGACGAGCGGGGAATCCGCGCGACCTTCTTCGTGCTCGGCTCGATGGCGGCCCGCTTCCCCGGCCTGGTCCGCCAGATGGCCGATGCCGGCCACGAGGCAGCCGTGCACGGCTGGGCCCACCGGCCGCTGGTGCTGCACGGAAACCGGGCGGCGTACGACGATCTGGCCCGTGCCCGGGACATGGTCGGGGGTCTCACCGGCGTCGCGCCGAAGCTGTTCCGGCCGCCGTACGGCGTCATGACCACAGGAGCGCACCTTGCCTGCCGACGGCTGGACCTGACACCGGTGCTGTGGACCGCCTGGGGCGAGGACTGGCGGTCACGGGCCACCCCCAGAAGCATCCGGGACACCGTGCTGCGTGACCTGCGCGGCGGCGGTACCGTCCTGCTGCACGACTCCGACTGCACCTCGGCCACCGGGTCATGGCGCAACACTCTCGGCGCGCTTCCGCTGCTCTTGGAGGCGTTCGAAGCCCGGGGGTGGCGGACCGGCCCACTGCGTGATCACCGCCGCGCTTGATTCTACGTCATGTAGTAGATTGTTCCCGAGCTCACGGCCCGGACATCGCCCACCGATGGAGGTGCCGGAACCCGCCGCTCGATCGGACCGACCGGTCGCGAAGCGCCCGGCCAGGTCCTGCCGCCTCACCGCCACCCGTGTACCGCGGCCCGGTGGCCGCACAGGCTCCTACACCTACTCATGACGGTCAGCCCGTGAGCGTCCGCCGCCCATGCCCCGTCGTCCCGAGGACTTCCGATGATCGAAGCGCATGCCCTGACCAAACGCTACGGCGAACGCACCGCCGTGTCCGATCTCAGCTTCACCGTCCGGCCCGGCTCCGTGACCGGTTTCCTCGGCCCCAACGGCGCGGGGAAGTCGACGACCATGCGGATGATCCTCGGCCTGGACGCCCCGACGTCCGGCCGGGTGGCAGTGAACGGGAAGCTCTACCCAGAGCATCCGGCTCCGTTGCACGAGGTCGGGGCCATGCTGGAGGCACGGGCCATCCACACCGGCCGCAGCGCCTACAACCACCTGCGGGCGCTGGCCGCCACCACCGGCATCCCCCGCCGACGGGTGGACGAGGTCGTCGACCTGGTCGGCCTGCGCGAGGTCGCCCGCAAACGGGTGGGCGGTTTCTCGCTCGGCATGGGCCAGCGGCTCGGAATCGCCAGCGCACTGCTCGGCGACCCGGCCACGCTCGTGCTGGACGAGCCGGTGAACGGACTCGACCCGGAGGGCATCCTCTGGATCCGCACCCTGCTGAAGGACCTCGCAGCCGAGGGGCGCACGGTGCTGCTCTCCTCGCACCTGATGTCCGAGATGGCTCTCACCGCCGAGCACCTCATCGTCATCGGGCGCGGCCGGCTGATCGCCGACACTTCGGTGGCGGCGTTCGTCCGGGACGCCGCGGGAGGTTCGGTCCGGGTCCGCACCGATGACGCCGAGCGCCTCCGGCGGGAACTGATCGGCCCGGACGTCACCGTGGACGTGCTCGACGGCGGCGTGCTGGAGGTGACCGGGCTCAGCAGCGACCGGATCGGGCGGATCGCCGCCGACCACGCCATCGCGCTGGCCGAACTCACCCCCCAGCAGGCCTCGCTGGAGGAGGCATTCATGGAACTCACCCGCGACGCGGTGGAGTTCCAGCCTCCCGCCCGGGACAAGGAAGGACAGCCTGCATGAGCACCCTCACCCCCACCTCACCCTCCGCCGGACCCGCCGCGGCCCCGTCCGTCCCGCGGGGCCGGGTCACACAGCTCCGCGTGCTGCACTCCGAGTGGATCAAGCTGCGCACGCTCCGGTCCACCTTCTACACACTGCTCGCGGCCGTGGTGGCACTGATCGGCTTCGGCGCGCTGTTCTGTGCGGTGACCGCGAACCGCTGGCCGCACATGGCGGCCTCCGAGCGGGCGCACTTCGACCCGGCGCTCACCAGCCTGCGCGGCTACTACCTCGCCCAGCTCGCGGTGGGCGTGCTCGGCGTGCTCGTGATCACCGGTGAGTACGCGACCGGCATGATCCGCGCCTCGATCGCCGCCGTACCGCGCCGACTGCCGGTGCTGTGGGCCAAGGCCGGCCTGTACTCGGCCGTCACCTGGGTGCTGATGACCACCGGCGCCGTGATCGCCTTCCTGGTCGGCCAGACGCTGCTGTCCTCGCGGCACCTCGACACCACCCTGAGCGCCCCCGGCGTGATCCGGATGGTGCTCGGCACGGGCCTCTACCTGACGGTGGTCGGCCTGCTCGGCGTCGCGATCGGTGCGCTGATCCGGAACACCGCCGGCGGGATCGCGACGGTGTTCGGCCTGCTGTGGATGCTGCCGGTGCTGGCCGAGGCGCTGCCGTCCTCCTGGAGCAACGTCATCGGTCCGTATCTGCCGAGCACCGCCGGGCAGGCGCTGGTCTCGCTGCACCAGGAAGCCCACACGCTGGCACCGTGGACCGGTTTCCTGGTCTTCTGCCTCTACGCGCTGGCCGCGCTGGCGGGCGCAGCCGTCCTCCTCAAGCGCCGCGACGCGTAGGTCCGTCGCACACGGCCTTGCGGGGTGGGCCTGGCCGCTTCGGGTGACGAGGTCAGCCGATGGGGCCAGTCGGGGATGTGCCGGACGGGGCTGTCGCGGAACGTGGGTGGCCGCTGACCGGGCCGGTCACCGGCGGTGCATCGCGGCCCCCGCGTGGAGGGACGAGGCGGCGTCGAACAGCCGGTCCATGTCGTGCGCCGAATGCGCCAGGCTCATGCAGCAGACCACCATGAGCAGCGCGTGGGCGGCCACCAGGCCACGACGCACCGGGGGCGGCGGGGCGAGCAGCGCTTGGACGCGCTGTGGCACCGGGCCGCCGGTGACGGCGAGAGCCGGGCCGGGAGCGTTCTTGGCGGCCAGCGCCGCCCGGGCCACGGCGCGGGCCACCAGCCGGCGGTCGGCGACCACGGCGGCCGCTTCCTCGTCGGCCCAGCGCTCCAGCGCTTGGCCGCCCGCCGTGGACACCCGGCGCAGCAGCGGGTCAAGGGCGGCCGTCACCTGCAGCAGCAGGAGGAAGAAGTGGTGACGGTTGCGCAGATGTGCCGTTTCGTGCGCCAGCAGAGCCCGGCGCTCGTCGGCCGTCAGCGCACGGAGCATCCCGGACGAGACCACCACCCGCCCCGGGGATCCGGGAAGGGCGAAGGCGGTGGGGACCGGGTCGTCGATGACGGCCAGGCCCCCGTCGGCGGTCAGTCCGCGGCTCGTCCGCCGTGCGGCCAGCAGGACACCCACCCGACGGATGCCGGACACCGATCCCGTCACGAGGCAGGCGGCCAGCAGGACCGCGCAGGCCGCGGCGACGTACGGCGCGACCGGGGTGCGAGCGGCCAGGGCGACCGAGGACCAGTGCCCTTCGGCGGCGACCGCCGGAATCCGCCCGATCAGGGTGAAGGCCGGCATGGCCAGCGCCGCGGCCCAACCGCCGGCGGCCACGAGCGAAGCGATCATCAGCAGCCACGACGCCAGCCGCGGCGGCAGCCTCTGCCCCGCCCAGGGCGCCGCCCAGGCCAGGACACCGCTGACCGCGAACGGCGTGCACCAACTGATGGACACGGCTCAGTCCTCCAGCTGATCGTGCAGCAACTGCTCCAGCAGCTGCTCGTCCTCCGCCGGGAGCTCCGCGACGAACCGCGCCAGTACGGCGGCCCGGTCCGAACCCTTCTCCAGCAGGGAGCGCATGCCGGCCGCCACGTGTCCGGCCTCGTCGCGCACCGGCGCGTAGAGGTGGCCGCGACCGGCCCGCTCCCGGCTGACCAGCCCCTTGTCGTGCAGCCGGGACAGGATGGTGAGCACCGTGGTGTACGCCGGGTCCCCGGCCAGACCGTCCCGGACGGTGGCGGCGCTCGCCGGGGCACCGGCCGCCCACAGGGCGGCGAGCACCTCGTTCTCCAACTCGCCCGGGGCTTTGCGACCGGCCGGTCCCGTCTCCTGGGCCATACCTCAGCTCCTCGACCTGCTCGCGGGGTCTCTTCCACCGACTCGCGGACAATCTACTACGGGACGTAGAACCAGGCCGGGCGTGCGGACCGGGTGGACCGGAGCCGTCGCCTCGCCCCTGACGTGCACTCCCCTGAGCTCCTCGACCGATTCCCAGCCACCCAATGTCTACACGCCTGTAGACGTTTCATGGCCGGAAGCCTGCGGGACGTGAGCCGTTCATCTACCGCACTTCTTATCTGACGCAAGGAACCCGGGGGAATCACCCACGCACACTGGAGAACCCATGTCGAGAAGCGCCACCCGACTCGCCACGGCCGTCGCCGTGGTGGGCGGCCTCACCACCGCGCTCGTCGCTCCTGCCGCCGCGACGAGCGGGCACCGGCACGAAACTCCGGCCAAGCACGTCCTGCTGCTGTCGATCGACGGCATGCACCAGTCCGATCTGGCCTGGTACATCAGCCTGCACCCCGGCTCCGCTCTGGCCCGCCTGGTGACCGGCGGCACCGAGTACACCCATGCCAGGACGACCGTGCCGTCCGACTCGTTTCCGGGCATGGTGGGTCAGCTGACGGGCGGGAACCCGGGCACCACCGGCATCTACTACGACGACACGTACAACGCCGCGCTGCTGCCCGCGGGAACCACCGACTGCGCGACGGCCGAGCCCGGCGCGGAGATCGACCTGACCGAGGACCTCGACCGGAACAAGAACTCCATCGACGCGGGTCAGGGTCTGGCAGGGCTGCCCGGCAGCGTCCTGGACATGACCGGCAACCCCCGCACTCTCATCGACCCGGCCAAGCTGCCGGTCGACCCGAAGACCTGCAAGCCGGTGTACCCCAATTCCTACCTCAAGGTGAACACGGTCTTCGAGGTGGCGCGGGAAGCGGGCCTGCGTACGGCCTGGTCCGACAAGCACCCCGCGTACGACATCCTCAGCGGCCCCTCCGACACCGGGATCCAGGACCTGTTCGCCCCGGAGATCAACAGCCGGTCTCTTGGCTACCCGTCCGGCGGGGACTGGACCACCGACAACGCGGCCACCGAGCGGTACGACTCGTACAAGGTCGAGGCGGTGCTCAACGAGATCGACGGCTACGACCACAGCGGCACCCGCAAGGTCGGCACCCCCGCGGTCTTCGGCATGAACTTCCAGTCCGTGTCCACCGCCCAGAAGCTGCCGTCCTCCGACGGCCTCAAGGGCGGCTACACCGCCGCCGGCACGCCCGGACCGCTGCTCGCCAAGAACCTGGACTACATCGACCGGCAGGTCGGCGCGTTCGTCGCTGAGATCCACCAGCGGAACCTCGACGACAGCATGACCATCGTGCTGTCCGCCAAGCACGGGCAGTCCCCGACCGACCCGGCCGCCCTGACCCGGATCGACGACGGGCCGCTGCTCGACGGCCTCAACGCCGCCTGGAAGGCCGCCCACCCGGGCGCCGCCGACCTGGTCGCGCACTCGGTGGACGACGACGCCATGCTGCTGTGGCTCAGCGACCGCTCGAAGGCCGCCACGGACTTCGCGAAGAACTATCTGCTCCACCAGTCCGGCGAGGGCAACGGCATCGACGGCGCCGCCAAGCCCTTCACCGCCTCCGGCCTCGACAAGATCTACGCCGGCACCGCCGCGGCCGCGTACTTCGGAGCGAAGCCCGGCGACCCCAGGGTCCCGGACATCTTCGGCATCGCCCGGTACGGCGTCGTCTACACCGGTGGCACGGGCAAGATAGCCGAGCACGGCGGCGCCGCGGCCGACGACCGCGACGTCCCGCTCGTCATCTCCGGCGCGGACGCCCGCCGCGGCACCCGCGTCACCGAACCGGTGCAGACGATCCAGATCGCCCCCACCATGCTCCATCTCCTGGGCCTCGACCCGAAGTCCCTCCAGGCGGTCCGCATCGACCACACCCAGGTACTCCCGACCCCGTGAGGCGGGGTGGGCGGTGGCGTGATCACCGGCAGGTGATCGATGCGATCGCGTTCAAACACCGCACCGGGACGCCGCGGATGCACCTGCCCGAGCACTTCGGGTCGTGAAAGGGCGTCCACAACCGGCTGCGGACCTGGGCGGCAGACCCCGCACCTGGGAGAAGGTGTTCACCGCGCTGTTCGCCCGGGCCGGCGCCGAAAGCGGCCTGGAGTGGGTCGTCGCGGTCGGCTCCACGATCGCGCGCGCCCACCGGCAGGCGTGGGCACCGCCCCGTGGCAGGGGCGGCGTTCGACACCGGGAGGACCGGGCACCCGGCTCGGGGGAAGCCGGGTGCCCGGGGCAGGGAAGGCGCCGTCAGCCGGCGGCCCGCGCGACGGCGGCCGGCTCGGCGGTCAGCACCGGCCGCAGCGCGCCGCGGCTGAGGGCCGCCACCAGCGGGGTGGCCCAGCGGCGCAGCGCGAGACTGGTGAGGTAGGCGACGGGCAGAGCCAGGAGAGCGGACCCCAGCACGTCGTGCGGGTAGTGGGCTCCCACGTAGACGCGGCTGAAGCCCTCGACGAGGGCGAACACCGCGGCTATCGCGCACAGTCGGCGGTTGAGCAGGTACAGGGCGGCGACCGTCGCGGCGGCCACCGTGCTGTGGCCGCTGGGGAAGGCGTAGTCCGAGGGCGCGGGGCACGCGTCGACCACGTAGGCGTGCGGCAGGGAACGGCAGGGCCGCGCCTCGCCCACGATCTTCTTGACCACCTCGGCGACGGCGAAGGCGGTCACGACGGCAACCGGCGCGGCGAGTGCGAGGGTCATCGCCTGGGTGCCGCGGCGCCGCGCGCTCCACCAGCCCATGACCATGAGTACCGCGAAGACGCCCAGCCCCAGGTTGGTCCACACCTCCATGGGGGTGTTGAGCCACTTGGTGTCGCGGGCGAAGTCGGTCACGGCCGTGAACAGGGATCCGTCGATCCGGGATCCGTCGAGGGCCAGTTGCGCGGTGGCGGCCGCGGTCATAGGGCGTCCTTCCGTACGAGCACGACAGGTGGACAGGACGAGGCTCAGCTCGGCCTGCCAACTCCGGTCAGCCCTCACGGCCGCATGGCGTGCCGGTGTCATTGTGATGATGTGAAGGTGACCGGCACAGAAACTTACTACATGTTGTAGGAGATCTTCTCCCGGGTCATGCCCGCTAAAGCGGTACCGGAGCAGATTCCGACGTCAGGAGCGACCTGGTCCGGCCGGGCGCCCGCACCTCACAAGGCCGGCAGCGACCAGGGGACCGGCGGCGAGAAGGATGCCGAGTACCGCGTAGCCGTGCGTGAGCGTGGTCGGCGAGGCGACCACCGCGACGAGCAACGGGCCGCCCGCGTCGCCGAGTTCGCGGCCGAGTTCGGCCGCGCCCATGGTCTGGCCGAGGCGGGCTGCGGGCGTCGAAGCGGCCAGGGCGGCGAAGCCCAGCGGCGTGATCAGACCCGTGCCGACGCCGATCAGCGCCGCGCCCAGGAGCACTCCGGCCGGCCCGGGCAGCATCGCGCACCCCAGCCCGGCCGCGGCCACCAGCAGCCCCGCCGTCATGCCGGAACCGCTGGTGAGGCGGCCGCGGTCGAGTGCTCGTCCGGCCCGGGGCTGGACCACGGCCGCGCAGGCCGCCAGCACGGACACCGCCGCCCCGGTGGCCACGGTGCCCAGGCCGGCCGCCCGGCCCGAGACCGGCAGGAACCCCACCCCGACCGACAGGGCCGCGGTCGCCGCGGCCAGCGCCGCCGTCGGAGCGAGGAAGGTCCGGTCGGCCAGGCGCCGGGCCAGATCCACGACCGTCTGCCGGGACCTGGGAAGCGGCGGCACGGCCGGGACGGCGAGAGCGGCCCACGCGGCGACAACGGCACCCAGCGCCGCCAGGACGACGAACAGCAGGCGCAGGCCGGCGGCCCACACCAGCACCCCGCCCAGCAGCGGGCCCAGGGTGTAGCCGATGGACTTGTGGAAGCCGTAGCTGCCGAAGGCGCTCCCGCGCTTGGCCGCCGGATTGAGGCGGGCGACCAAGGCCGAGGCCGCTGGGGAGAAGGCGGATGCCGCGGCGCCCTGGCCGAGGCGGGCGGCCCACAGCCACCCCGGGCTGTCCGCCACGGCGTACGCGGCGGACGCGCCGGCGAACGCGACGAGGCCGCCCACCAGCACCGGACGTGCGCCGATCCGGTCGGCCAGCGTCCCGAACACGGGCTTGAGCAGCACCTCGGCGCCGTCGTACAGCGCCAGGAGTCCGCCCAGCACCAGCAGCGAGGTGACCGCGCCCTCGGCGTCGCCCCCGAGGTTGGCGGCGATCCCGTGCGCGCCGAAGGCGGTGGTGAACCCCGCGGCGTACAGCGGCCACATCTGCCGCCCCGGCGGGACCGCCCGGTCCGGCTCCCTTCCCGGCGGTTCGACGCGCGCCGGCTCCGCCGAACTCACGGCCGCACTACCAGCATCGGCGCCTCCCGGCGGTACGAGGTGTCTCCAGCGGCAGTGCACCTCTCCCCCGGCCCTTCGGCCGCCCTGCCGCCCCGCGAGCGCGTGGGCGTTTCCTCCGGGGACGCCGTGGCGCCGCCGGTACGGTCGAGGACCGCGCTCCCCGCAGCCAGCCATCCGGCGGCCAGCAGCCAGGATCCGACGACGTCGAGCGGCCAGTGCACCCCCACGTAGACGCGGCTGAGTCCGACCGCGACCGCATAGAGGACGGCTGCGGCGCGGGCCGTTCGGGCCCACGACGGACGGCGACGGGCGATCGCCAGGGCGAGCAGCCCCGCACACACCGCAGAGGAGAAGGAGTGACCGGAGGGGAAGGAGAACCCCGTCGCCGCGACCGCCCAGTGTGCGGACGAGGGACGCGGGCGCCCGAAGGCGTACATCAGCGCCTCGCGCAGCAACTGACCGCCGACGAGCCACAGCAGGGGCCCCAGGAGGAGCACAGCGTTCCCACGACGCGTCCGGGCGCCGCGGTCCCCACGGGCCAGCACCGTGCCGGCCGCCAGGGCGATGAGGTACGGAGGCGCTCCCGTGCCGAGCACGGTGACGCCGACCGCCGCACGCCGCCCGGGAGCGGGCCGGTGATGGGCGCTCCACTCGATCGCCGCCCGCTCGAACCCGAAGGATCGCCACCCGTGCAGGGCAAGGACCACAGCAAGCCCGGCGAACAGCACCCAGGCAGCCGACAACACCACCGGCCACTGGCGCGAGAGCGCGTTCACCGGGGAAGCCGACTCACCACCTCGTATCATCTACACGACTGTAGACGTTACTGCAGCCAGACGTCACGAGGCCGCCCACTCCCCCACGCATGCGCGCACGCCCATCAGCGTATTGCTTTCGGCTGAGCCTGCATGCGAAGGAGCACCGCCGATGTGCGCGGCCGTGCTCAGCCCACAGGTACGCGGCCAACTCGGCGGAATACGAACAGTCACCGCCCTTGCTGTCGACCCGTTCGTGGGAGTCGCGGCGACATACGCCTGGGACGGGTGTGATGTCGGCAAGCAACCCTCCAGCCGACCATGCCGCTCCGCTCCCCCGTTCCACACCAACAGGACCGTACGGATCCGGGTCACCGGAAAAGGAACCCGCAGGCACTGTCGACGGGCCGTACGCGTAGTGCTCCCGGCCCCGTACTGACGGCAGCGGCCGCCACTCACGTTGCTCCAGCGGATTCGACAAGGGAGCAGCGCACGACCGACACCTGAACACGGCCAGCACCCCTGACACCTCTCCCGTTTCGAACCGCGTTCGCTGCCGTCATCAAACGCCCGCACTCACCAAGGGACCGGATTCACCTTCCCGCGTACGTCACAGCTTGTTACGAGGTAGGGCGCTCGGCACGGAAGCTGTGCCAGAACCTCAGAGGGAAAACACCAGGTCAGCGCTCACGCCCCCGCGGCTTCAGGGGAGTTGACGGGAGGGTGGGCGCGTCCAGGCGGGGGCCGGCGTAGCCGTGGACCTCGCCGAAGCGGTCGCCGTTGGTCCAGGCTTCGCGGGCCTCGGCGACCTCCTCGGAGGTGCGGCCGATGAAGTTCCACCACATATCACACGAAAACTGACTCTTCCCAGTTCAAAGGCATGATCAACCCTCGGCGGTCAGCAAAACCCCAGCATCGGACGCGGAGGAGACCGCCGCACCATGGCCGCCAAGACCCTGCCCCGCGGGATGGGCACGTTCTTCAAGACCTGCGAGCACCCACCCGCTCGGTGGACGAAATGCGCGCACGCCTACACCATCAGGTACCGGAGCTCGACCGGCAGCCAGACCGAGGAGTCCGGCTTCACCAGCCAGGACGCGGCCATGGAGCGGCTGACCGAGGTCTACCGGGCCAAGAAGTCGCAGGCCCACAGCCACAGCAAAGCCGATCGCATCCGCAAGTACGGCAGCATGCCGTTCGGCACGTTCGCCGCCGAGTGGCGCGCCGGCCAACGCCACCTGGCCGACTCCTCGCTGCGCCACCTCGACTCGCTCCTCCAGCACCACCTGCTGCCCGCGTTCGAGAGCCGCCGGATGAGCAGCTTCGACCACAAGGTCGTCGAGGCCTTCATCCAGTCCATGGAACGCAACGGCGTCGGCCTCGCCACCCAGTCCAACGCCTTCGACAAGCTGAAGGCGATCCTCCTCGACGCCCACCGCCTCGGTCTCTACGACGGCAACCCCCTGGACGGCGTCAAGCCCCCGCAGTACGACCCGGCCCGCGCCCTCATCCCCTCCCCCGCACAGCTCGGCCCCCTCCGCACCGCGGGCGACGACGCCTTCCGCCTGATCGCCGAGCTGATGAGCGGCTGCGGCCTGCGCAACGGCGAAGCAGCAGCCGTCAACCTGAACAACATCGTCGCGAACGACACCTACCGCGTCCACGAACAGGTCAACCAGACCACCAACACCTACGCCCGTCTGAAGCACCGCAAGGCCGGCGAATACCGGGACGTCCCCCTGCCCACCCGCACCCGCGAGGCCATCGAGTCCTACGCCGGCGCTCACGGCACAGTGGACGGCTACCTGCTCCGCAACCCGAGGAACCCCGCGCAGCCGTACCCCTACTATCGCCTGTCCAACCAGTGGCAACGCATCAAGAATTCCGGCACCGTCGACCTCCCCGACGGCATGACCCTCTACGGCTTCCGCCACTTCTTCGCCTCGAACTGCCTCTCCCACGGCATCCCCATCACCGACGTCGCCGAATGGATGGGCCACAAGAGCCTCGACATCACTTTCCGCATCTACCGCCACCTGATGCCTGGCTCCATCAGCAAGGCCGCCAAAATTCTCGACATCGGCCTGGCAGCGTGACACCAGCGGGCTCCGCCGCCACCTCGCGAGGACGACGGAGCCCGCCCGAACTGCGCCGAATCAGCCGGCCACCCGTCGCTGCTTGACCCAAGCCTGCACCTCGGAAACCCTGAACTGGATCTTCGCATTCGCCCCGCGCCCAAACCGATACGGCACCAGCCCAGCCCGCGGCGCCTCCCGATAAACCCACTGCACCGACATATTGAGATACTCGGCCGTCTCCCTGACATCCATGAACTGCGCGGCCACCGTCGCACCACCGACTTTCACGCGTCTGACGACCTTGCGAGATCTCGCACGAATCCCACCATTCTGGGCGGCGCCGATTTGGACGAGACGATTCCATCTGCTACCTCCATGACTGAATGGCCCGACAGGTGCGTCAGGCAGTCGAAAGGCCACTACGCCTCCGCCTGCAGGAGGACGATCTCCCCGAATCCCGGAGGACAATGTTCACCGCGAGGAGAACGGCCCGTATGTGCAGGCCGGTGAAGTTGCGATCACTCCGCCGTCCCGCAGGACGACGGCCACCAGTTCCGGGGGGAGCATCCCGGACTCGACGTCCCAGTTGCGATCCTCCGCCATCCCGGAGGACGACGGCCACCACTCAACGGCCATCGCCAGGCACCACGTGAGGGCGTTGCGATCCTCCGCCGACCCGAAGGACGACAGCCACCGCCGCCGCCGGGAGTGTCCAGCGGGCGCACGGGCGGGTTGCGATCCTCCGCCGTCCCGGAGGACGACGGCCACCGGTGTCGTCGGCGTCGATGGGGTCAGGGATGGTGGCGTTGCGATCCTCCGCCGTCCCGGAGGACGACGGCCACTGGTGGAGCGCTGCGAGGCGTGCAAGGGGACGGGGTTGCGATCCTCCGCCGCCCCGGAGGACGACGGCCACGATCCACGCCTGCTGGTCCGCCGTGACGTTGACGACGTTGCGATCCTCCGCCGTCCCGGAGGACGACGGCCACCTCCGTGGCGGACTTCTTCGCCCGGGAGCGGGTGCAGTTGCGATCCTCCGCCGTCCCGGAGGACGACGGCCACCACTGGTCGGCCGGGACGCGATCACGGGGGTGGTGGTTGCGATCCTCCGCCGTCCCGGAGGACGACGGCCACCCCAGCGCTGGAATGACTCGCTGGTCGCCGCGAAGTTGCGATCCTCCGCCGTCCCGGAGGACGACGGCCACACCGCCGCCGCCTGGACCCGCTACGACCGGTCCAAGTTGCGATCCTCCGCCGTCCCGGAGGACGACGGCCACTCGCGCCTGCGGAGTTTCGCCAGTTGTAGACGATGTCGTTGCGATCCTCCGCCGTCCCGGAGGACGACGGCCACTGGCTGGCCGGTGCCCCGCCGGAGCCGCGCCCTGCGGCGTTGCGATCCTCCGCCGTCCCGGAGGACGACGGCCACTTGGGCTCGCTCCTCAGCGCGCCGTCGATGGCGTCGTTGCGATCCTCCGCCGTCCCGGAGGACGACGGCCACTGGCGTTCTGCAGGGCGGTAGCGCGCTGGTCGTAGTTGCGATCCTCCGCCGTCCCGGAGGACGACGGCCACCAGAACGCGGGCTCGGTGCAGTCCTCGCACCCGATGTTGCGATCCTCCGCCGTCCCGGAGGACGACGGCCACCAGGCCGGCGAGGAACTCATCGCCGTCGAGGCCGCCGTTGCGATCCTCCGCCGTCCCGGAGGACGACGGCCACAGCGCAGCCAACACCGCCTGCCGATACACCTTCAAGTTGCGATCCTCCGCCGTCCCGGAGGACGACGGCCACCCCCGGGCGACTTCCTCCATATCCGGATTCCGGGGGGGTTGCGATCCTCCGCCGTCCCGGAGGACGACGGCCACCGGGGGCACAGCGGACGAGCTACGCCGCGGCCGCGGCGTTGCGATCCTCCGCCGTCCCGGAGGACGACGGCCACGTCCTGCCGCGGGCTCGGGGGCGGTGTCGGCTGGAGGTTGCGATCCTCCGCCGTCCCGGAGGACGACGGCCACTCCCGGCCGAACTCCAGCCCGCGCACCGCTTCGGCGTTGCGATCCTCCGCCGTCCCGGAGGACGACGGCCACCCGTGGGCTGCATGCCGCCCGCGCAGACCCGGACGTAGTTGCGATCCTCCGCCGTCCCGGAGGACGACGGCCACGCCCCCGGTCGCGCCCGCCAAGCCGAAGCCGACGAAGTTGCGATCCTCCGCCGTCCCGGAGGACGACGGCCACCCGCCGCGGCGGTGGACCCGGCCGGGTCGGTCAGCGGGTTGCGATCCTCCGCCGTCCCGGAGGACGACGGCCACCCCGAGCCCCGAGCAGATCGAGACGGCGGCGAAGAACGTTGCGATCCTCCGCCGTCCCGGAGGACGACGGCCACACTCGCGATCGGGTTCTTCCTGCTGCCCAAGGTCATGTTGCGATCCTCCGCCGTCCCGGAGGACGACGGCCACGCCCGCTCGCCTCGGCGCCGATCAACCAGACCATCGGTTGCGATCCTCCGCCGTCCCGGAGGACGACGGCCACGAGCGGAAGGCTGACGGCCAGCGACCCCGACTGCGGGTTGCGATCCTCCGCCGTCCCGGAGGACGACGGCCACGCGCGGTAGTGGCCGCATCTGCGGCGGCTGAGCTGCGGGTTGCGATCCTCCGCCGTCCCGGAGGACGACGGCCACTTCCGGCCGCAACGCAGGACATCACCAAGGCGGAGTTGCGATCCTCCGCCGTCCCGGAGGACGACGGCCACCGGCAACACCACCATGACCGTCGCCCCCTCGGGGCTGTTGCGATCCTCCGCCGTCCCGGAGGACGACGGCCACAGGCGTCCAGGTCGAGGTCCAGCAGCAGCGCCGCCTCGTTGCGATCCTCCGCCGTCCCGGAGGACGACGGCCACCCCTGTCGTTCCTTGCGTCCTGGTGGCCGGAGCACGAGTTGCGATCCTCCGCCGTCCCGGAGGACGACGGCCACGCGCGCAGCTCCGGGGCCAGCGCCGACTCCAGACGCGGTTGCGATCCTCCGCCGTCCCGGAGGACGACGGCCACCCCAACCCCCCGGGGCCGGCCGGGCGTCGGTGCATGCGTTGCGATCCTCCGCCGTCCCGGAGGACGACGGCCACCGCCGCGCAGTGCCCGCCGCCGCTGGATCCCCCGCGGTTGCGATCCTCCGCCGTCCCGGAGGACGACGGCCACTTCAGGGGTCGCAAGCTATCGCCGTGTGGTCCGGCGGGTTGCGATCCTCCGCCGTCCCGGAGGACGACGGCCACGGGGCGACGACCGGCCCCGACTCGAACTGCCCGCACTGTTGCGATCCTCCGCCGTCCCGGAGGACGACGGCCACGGGGTTTGGTGATCAGCGGCCTGCCGCAGGTCTTGGCGTTGCGATCCTCCGCCGTCCCGGAGGACGACGGCCACCAGGTGCGCGTGGGCACCGTGACGGACGACAGGCGGTTGCGATCCTCCGCCGTCCCGGAGGACGACGGCCACATGCGGCAAATGCCGCCGCACGCCACGGAGATTTGAAGTTGCGATCCTCCGCCGTCCCGGAGGACGACGGCCACCGGCTCTTCTGCTGGCCGGACGCCGAAACGGCGATCGAGGTTGCGATCCTCCGCCGTCCCGGAGGACGACGGCCACGACACGTCGGAGCTGACCGACACCGAGCGCGAGCAGTTGCGATCCTCCGCCGTCCCGGAGGACGACGGCCACGCGCACGCGTAGGGCCCCCCTCCCCCGGGTTGCGGTGTTGCGATCCTCCGCCGTCCCGGAGGACGACGGCCACGCGCACGCGTAGGGCCCCCCTCCCCCGGGTTGCGGTGTTGCGATCCTCCGCCGTCCCGGAGGACGACGGCCACGTCCGAGGCCCGGGTTCTGCGCGCGCTGATCGACGCGTTGCGATCCTCCGCCGTCCCGGAGGACGACGGCCACTCCGGGCTCAGGGACGACGCCCAGGCCCTCATCGATGTTGCGATCCTCCGCCGTCCCGGAGGACGACGGCCACTGCAATTGAGCAGCACAAGAGTGCCTCGACTCAACTTCCAGCGGAAAGAACATGGTCACCAAAATTGGACAATCCGGAACTTCTACTTGGGTGCGGTCGGCGTGTCCCGTGTGCACTTGGGGTTCCGAAGCAGCGGCCTTCCGCCGCGAGTGTTGGTCGCGCGCGCCCGCCCAGCACGGTGGAATAGCAGGAAACTGTACAGCGGAGCCGGAGCCGTTCGGCGGCCCGCAGGGCGCAAGGGCGCAAGCCGGACTGAACCGGAGGACGTTGTCAGTGGTGGCTCGTAGGGTGTGTCGAATCCCCGATCA
The DNA here is from genome assembly GCA_963756705.1 of uncultured Actinomycetota bacterium. Taxonomy (GTDB): domain Bacteria; phylum Actinomycetota; class Actinomycetes; order Streptomycetales; family Streptomycetaceae; genus Actinacidiphila. The sequence continues at coordinate 47,061 of CAVWOS010000019.1, forward strand.
CGGGGTTCGTGAAGTGGTGGAGTCGGCCTAGTGGAACCTGAGTTATACGCACACAGCAGCAGTTCGCAGTCTTGTGCGCGGCACCTGCTGGAAGATCATCTGCGCGGAACGGCTGCGCTGGCACGCCGGTTCGGTGAGGTGTTCGGGGCGGGTGAGCCGGCGGAGTACCTGGCTCTGGTGCATGACGTGGGCAAGGGCTGTCGGGTTTGGCAGCAGCGCCTGGTCAACTACGCGGAGCCGTACGGCAAGCCAGTTGGTGTACCGCACAAGGGCGCGGGTGCCGATCTGGTCTCTCGGTATGTCGGTGCACCGTTCGCCGCTGCCGTAGAGGGGCACCACGGGGGGCTGCCGGCACCACAGGCTTTGGCCACGGCTTTGGCGAAAGTCAGGGGCGCCGGGGCGGATGCGGTGCAGGCACGGGAAGCGGTCGCGGCGGTGGCAAAGGTGGTGCCGCAGATACTGCGGGACCAGAGGGTCCTGTTGCCCTCGTGGCTATCCGGGCTGGGGGCGGATCGGCTGCGGTTGGGTGTCGATCTACTGGTGCGGATGCTGTTCAGCTGTTTGGTGGATGCCGACTTCCTTGACACCGAGGCCCACTTCGCGGCGGCTTCTGTGCGGCTGGCGGCGCCGGTGGACATGGCTGCGCTTGTGGAGAGGTTCGAGGAGCGCCGGTCGGCGTTCTTGCGGGACCGGCAGGCATCTCCGCTGGCGGAGTTGCGTGAGCGGGTCTACCAGGAGGCGGTGGCAGCCGCGGCGGGTGAGCCCGGCCTGTACGTCCTGCACGTGCCCACGGGTGGAGCAAAGACGCTGGCGGCCGGCGGCTTCGCGTTGCATCACGCCGCCACGCACGGGATGCAACGCGTGGTCGTGGCGGTGCCGTTCACCAGCATCACCGAGCAGAACGCTGCGGTGTACCGCGACCTTCTGGATCCGCCGAAGGGGAGCGGCGAAGCCTTGGTGGTGCTGGAGCATCACAGCTCGGTGACGCTGGCCGAGAAGGACGAAGCAGACCACGACGACGAAGCCGAAGAGGTAGAGCAATGGGCTCGGCTCGCATCGGAGAACTGGGACGCGCCGTTCATTGTGACGACAACGGTGCAGTTGTTCGAGTCGTTGTTCGCCCGCAAGCCGTCGGCCATGCGGAAGGTGCACCGGCTGGCTGGTTCCGTGATCGTGCTGGATGAGGTCCAGGCGCTGCCGGATCGGCTGCTGGCTCCGATTCTCAGTGGCCTGCGTGGTCTCGTGGAGCACTTCGGTGTGAGTGTGGTGCTGGCTTCGGCGACTCAGCCGGAGTTCTGGTCTTTGCAGGAGTTGGACGGAGTACCGCGCCGCCAGGTTGTGGGCGACACCGCGGCGTTGTTCGAGGAGTTGCGGCGCGTTCGTTACGACTGGCGTCTTGGCGAGGATGTCACTTGGGTGAGCATCGCTGACGAGATCACCTCGGAGGGCGGCTCGCAGGTGCTGTCCATCGTGAACACTACGAAGGACGCGGCCCTCCTGCACCGGCTGCTTGAGGATCGCATTGCCGGCAAGGTCGTACATCTGTCGACCCGGATGACGAGCGGCCATCGCCGTGAGGTGATCGCGGCGATCCGCGCCGATCTCAAGGCGGGGCACCCGGTGCAGGTGGTGTCCACCTCACTGATCGAGGCCGGCGTCGATGTGGACTTTCCGCGGGTGTACCGGGCGTGGGCGCCGGCCGAGTCGTTGCAGCAGGCCGCCGGTCGGTGCAACCGCGAACGCCTCATGGACGATCTGGGGACAGTGGTCGTCTTCCGGCCGTCGGACGGAGGCCAGCCGAAAGACAACCTGTACCAGGCCGCGCTGGAAGCGACCGGCCTGTTCTTCGGCCCGGACCTTGCCGAGCCGGATGATCTGGAGGCGCTGCGCAGCTACTACGCGAAGCGCTACGCCTACCTCGGCCGTCGGCTGATGGGCGAGGGCATCGAGGCATCTCGTCGCGAGCTGGACTACCCCGAGGTCGACCGGCTGTTCCAGATGATCGACAACCAGTACGTGCGACCGGTCCTGGTGATCCGGGAGGAAGCAGACAGAGCCGCCATTGAGGCAGACGTGGACCTCCTGCGTGATCCGTATCGGCGCATGGCCGACCTGCCCGGAGTGTTCCGTCGGCTGCAGCCGCACATCGCCTCGCTGCCGGTGCACGAGGTCAACGCCGCCGAGAAGTCCGGGCTTGCGAAGCCGGTGGTCGGGGACCTCACGCTGTGGATGGGCGTGTACCACCCGGAGCGCGGCCTGGATCCCGCGGAAAAGGAAGACAGAAGTGCTTACCAGATTTGAGTAGAGACTTCCTAACTTCCTATATTTTGCGAGCATTTGCACGGAGAGTGAGGCATCATCTCCGCACAGGTGCCGTTGGTGGGGTGCTGCGTCCCGCTGGCGCGGGCGGTGGCGCTGCCGTAGTTGGATTCCAAGGAGGAATGGTGTGAGTACGTCCTTGCCGAATGCCCGTCGTGAACCACGCGGCAACAACGGCTGGGCTTTTCCGGACCTGGTGGTCGAGACCTGGGGCGAACTGGCCTGCTTCACCAGGCCGGAGCTGAAGTCGGAGCGGGTCAGCTACCCGGTGATCACGCCCTCGGCGGCCAACGGACTGTTGCAGGCGATCTTCTGGAAACCCCAGTTCAACTATGTGATCACGAAGATCGAGGTGCTCTCACCGATTCGGTGGATCCAGGTCCGACGCAACGAGGTGCAGTCGGTGATCCCGGAGCAGCGGGTGAAGCAGATGCGCCAGGACCGCAGCATCCGCTACGACGCTGCCGAGGACCGCGACCAGCGCAACACTGTGGCGCTACGCGACGTCCGATACCGCATTCATGCCCAGGTGGCCACCGCTTCGCAGGAGGAAAGCCCCGAGGAGAAGTACCGCCAGCAACTGCGTAAGCGCGTGGAGCGGGGCGCGTGCTTCTCACAGCCGTTCTTCGGCTGCCGGGAGTTCACCGCCCGATTCGGGCCGGTTGACCCCTCCTACGAAGTCCAGCGCGACTGCACCCAGGAACTGGGCGTGATGCTGCACTCCATCGCCTACACCCCGCGGGGAGAGCGCTACCGCTGGTTCCGCGCCTCGCTGGTCGAAGGGGTGATGGACGTGCCGATCGCGCCGCTGCCGGATGAGGCAGTCGCCATGCCCTCCGGCTCACGGCGTACGACCGGGCCTGGGAGGTGACGTTTTGCTGCTGCAGAAGTTGACCGCCTACGCGGACCAGGTGGCGGACGAGCTGCCGGCCGAGTTCTACCGGGACAAGCAGATCCACTGGATCCTGGACATCGCCGAGGACGGGCAGAGCGCCAAGCTGGTGAACCGTCCGCCGGCGAAAGCCAGGGATCAGGCGCTGATCCAACCGGTTCCGTACGTGCAGCGCTCAGGAACGAAGGTGCCGCCGTATCTGCTGGTGGACACCGCGGAGTTCGTCCTGGGCCGGCCCAAGTCGGCCGACAAGGCTGCTGGCCCCACCGACAAGGAGAAGGCCGAGGCACAGCGCCGGCACGCGGCCTACCGGGATTTGGCCCTGCGCTGGGCCGAAGGCCAAGCGGGCGACGCTCACGCCGACGCCGTGCGGGTCTGGTTCACTTCCGGGGACCTGTCATCCCTTGACACCGACTCGGTCGATGCCAAGGACACCGTGGCCCTCATGATCGGTACACAGCCGCTCCACGAGGAAGCCTCGGTGAAGAAGCTGTGGGCCGCCATCGTACGAGAGCGCAAGTCCGGTGCGGGCGAGAGCGGCCTGTGTTTGGTGTGCGGGGAGTACGGCGCCCTGCTGGCCACGATCCCCGAGCCGGTCAAGAAGGGAGCGATCCCCAGCGCCGGAGGGACCAACGAAGGCCAGCTGGTCTCCGTCAACAACCCCGCCCAGGGCCGCAACGGTGCCCTTCAACTCGCCAACACCCCCATCTGCGACCGGTGCGGCGGCAGGGCCATGGCCGCCCTGAATCGCCTGCTGTCCCTCCCCAAGCACCATCACCGCATGCCCGGAGAAGGTGTGATGGTGTGGTGGACCCGCGAGGACACCGAAGAGACGCTGGAGAACCTGCTCTTCACCAGCACGCCGGATCCAGCAATCGTCACCCACGCCATCTCCGTCCTCCACACGAAGCCCGAGCCGGTGGCGGGCGAGCTGATCCTCAGCGAGGACTTCCACAGCCTCACCCTGGGCCTGAACAACGCTCGCATCGTGGTCCGCGAATGGCTTGACATCCCTCTTCACCAGTTGAAGGCGAATCTCGGGGCTTGGTACGAGGATCACGGCGTCTACGACGGCTGGACCGACACGACACGGTACATGCCGCTCTGGCGGCTGATCCTTTGCATGGGACGGGCCAGCGGCGACCGCTACGTCAAGGACACGGCTCCTCGCGGCATGCAGTCCGTCCTCGTGCACAGCGCCATGCACCGCACACCCCTGCCTGCGTGGGTCCTTCCCCGCCTGCTGCAACGCGTCCAGGCCGACGCCGTGATCGACACCCCGCGCATCGCCCTGCTCCGCTTGATCCTCAACAGATCCGCCCACAGCGAGGACCACCTCATGCCGACCCTGGATCCGAACGAACGCGACATCGCCTACCGGTGTGGGCGACTTTTCGCGGTGCTGGAGGCCATCCAGCGCGCCGCCCTGCCGAACCTGAACACCACTCTGCGCGACAAGCACTTCCGTACTGCCGCCATCGCTCCGGCCACGACCCTGACCCACCTGAGCCGGGACGCCACGGCCCACTTCAAGCGGCTGCGCCGCGACAACCCTCGTGCTGGCGCGGCACTGGAGAGCCGGCTCGCGGAGATCTTCCAGCCGATCCAGGACCTGCCCGTTCACCTGTCCCCGCACGGGCAGGCCCGCTTCATCATCGGCTACCAGCACCAGCGCGCCGAAGACTTGGCCGCCGCCCGGGCACACAAGGCCGCGAAAGACGCCCAGGACGCAACGGACGACTCCCCGGCTCCCTGAACCCTCGCTCCCCCGTCTCGCCTTCCCGATCCGCACAAGGAGATCAGCACCAGTGACCACCGCACCGCACCTCGACCCTACCCGCAGGCACGACTTCGTCTTCCTCATCGACTGCCTCGACAGCAACCCCAACGGCGACCCCGACAACGGCGGCATGCCCCGAACCGACCCCATCACCGGGCAGGGACTGATCACCGACGTCGCGATCAAGCGGAAGATCCGCAACACCGTCGCCCTGATCAACGAGCACGAGAAGAGGCCCGGCTACGAGATCTACGTCGAGGCAGGAGTCGCCCTCAACGCCAAGCACGAACGGGCCTACGCCCCTGACCAGGGCAACGCGACCGACAAGATGACCGCCCAGGCGTGGATGTGCCAGAACTTCTTCGACGTCCGCATGTTCGGCGCCGTGATGTCCACCGGCAAGAGGGACAAGCAGGCAGGCCGGGTCCAGGGCCCGGTGCAGATCAGCTTCTCCCGCAGCATCGACCCGGTCACGCCCTTCGACATCGGCATCACCCGCGTCACCCCCACCAAGCAGGAGGACGTCGACGCCTGGAACGACCAGGACCCCGAGAAGAAGGAGAAGGGCAAGGAGACCGAGATGGGCTCCAAGCACATCGTGCCCTACGGCCTCTACCGCGGCACCGGCCACTTCAACGCGCCCTTCGCGGCCCGCACCGGGGTCACCAGCGACGACCTCGCCACCTTCTGGCGGGCCTTTACCATCATGTTCGACCACGACCGCGCCGCCGCCCGCGCCAACATGGCCCTGCGCGGCCTGTACGTCTTCTCCCACGACGACGCCTTCGGACGGGTCCCCGCCCACACACTCATCGACCTGGTCACCGTCAAACCCCTCGGTGACGCCGGTGCGCGCTCCTTCAGCGACTACGGAACCGTCGAGATCCACGACACCGACCTGCCCTCCGGCGTCACCCTCACCACCCTCCCCCAGATCACCGGGTGAAATGACCACCACCGCACAGTTGGGGGAGAGGGAAATGGACATCGTCCAGGTCTCCCTCTCCTCCCTGGAGCATTACGCCTACTGCCCCCGGCAGTGCGGCCTCATCCTCCTGGAAGACGCCTTCAGCGACGACGCCGCCACCGTCCGCGGCACCCTCCTCCACCAGCGCGTCGACACCCCCGGCACACAACGCCGGGCAACCGTACGCACTCTGCACGCCCTGCCCGTCTGGCACGACGGCCACGGCCTCACCGGCATCTGCGACACCGTCGAACTCCACTCCGACGGACGCATCCTGCCCGTCGAGCACAAATCAGGCCGCTACATCCCCGGCGGGCCGGCCGACGTCCAAGTGGCCGCACAGGCCATGTGCCTGGAATCGATGTTCAACCGCCCCGTGCCTGAAGCCGCGATCTACTCCGCCACCGACCGACGACGCCACCTGCTCGCCGTTGACGAGAGTGTGCGCACCCGTGTCCTTGAGGTGACCACGGCCGTGCGGACCCTTCTCGCCGGCCAGGCCCTCCCCGCTCCAGCCGCCGACAACCGCTGTCGGCGCTGCTCCATGGCCACCGGCTGTATGCCCAAACTCCTCGCGGCAACTCAGCGCTACCGCCAAGCCCTCACCGACCTGTACCGCATCGACGAAGCACCGGACGACAACGAGTGACCACCGAACTCCTCAACACCCTCTACGTGCAGACCCAGGGCACCCATCTGCGACTCGAGCAGGACACACTACGCGTCCATCTCCCCGACGCCCTGGGCCGCAAGACCCTCCCGCTCAAGCGCATCGAAAGCATCGTGATCTACGGGCACGTCAACCTGTCCACCGAACTGATCACCCGATGCGCCCAGGACAACCGGCCCATCACCTGGATGACGCAAGGCGGCCGCTACTTGGCACGGCTCGACGGCGCCGTCCATGGCAACGTCCTGCTCCGACACGCCCAGCACAGCCTCCACGACGACGCTCCAGCCCGACTCGGCATCGCCCGCAACATCGTCGCCGGCAAGATTCGCAACAGCCGCTGGATCCTTCTGCGCGCAGCCCGCGACGCCGCGCCATCGCCCCGCGACCGCATCCGAGCAGCCGCCACCGACCTCGAAGCCGCCCTCACCGCCACCGCCGGCGCCGAGTCGCTCGACATCGTCATGGGCGTCGAAGGCAACGCAGCACGCACCTACTTCACCGCCCTGCGCGACGCGCTACGCCCAGCCGATGGCATTCCCGCGTTCACCCACCGCAACCGACGGCCCCCGACCGACCCTGTCAACGCGCTCTTGTCCTTCACGTACGGGCTCCTGCGCAGCTTGGTACACGGCGCAGCCGAACAAGTCGGGCTCGACCCCTACATCGGTTACCTCCACGGCCTGCGCCCCGGCAAACCGGCCCTCGCCCTCGACCTGATGGAAGAGTTCCGTCCCGTCCTCGCCGACCGATTCGCCCTCACCCTGCTCAACCGCCGCCAACTGCGTGCCGAACACTTCGAGAACGTCACCGGCGGCGCCGTACGCCTCTCCGACGACGGCCGGAAGACCGTCATCGCCGCATGGCAAGAATGGAAAACCCAGACCTGGGAGCACGCCCTCGCCGGACGCGACGTCCCAGCTGGCCTCCTCCCAACCGTCCAGGCCCGCCTCCTCGCTCGCCACGTACGAGGCGAACTCCCCGGCTACCTGCCCTGGACCGCCCAGTGACCGACATCCTCGTCACCTACGACGTCGACACCACGTCCCCCGAGGGACGCCGCCGACTGCGCCGCGTTGCCAAACTCTGCGAAGGGTACGGGCTCCGCGTCCAAAAATCCGTATTCGAAATCGTTGCCGACGACAAAGACCAACTGAAGCTGCTCAACGAAATCGAGCACATCATCGATGCCGAGACCGACAGCATCCGCCTCTACCGATTACCACACGACGGATTCAATGACGTCCATACCCTCGGCACCGCAGCCGTCCTGCCGCACCGGGACGACCTCGTCATCTGATCCAGGCATGCAGGAGTACCAGCTGGGACCACGCCTAAACAGGAGACGCAGTCATAGGTCATCCAGCCACTTGACCGCGCGCAGCAGCCCTCGGACGAGAAGAGAGGCAGCCGCCCGCTGACCTACTTCTCCCAAAGCTCTTTTCAGCTTTCCTTTTTTGCCATCCGCAGTCTCCACAGCCCGCCTCCTTGCGCGAGTCATATAAGAGGAAGGAACGGGAGGAGAGACTAGCGCCATCCCCCACGTGATCAGTGGAGCCGCTGACGACACGCCACAAATGGACGCAGAACCTCGATATCGATACCTCGCCGTGCTATACGTTGCTGGTCGGTCCCTTACGGACAGACGAAGTAGCGGTGGCTCCCTACGAGCACCGAGAATCGCAACCTTCCACTGCTGTGCCTCGCGCATCGAATCGCCATACCCTTTCCGATTTTCTTCGGACGCGGGGCATGGCGATTCCGTGTGCATAGCACATTGATGAAGGGGCCATGGGTCTGACGCAGACCGGGATCGCATCACGCCTGAAACGGAACAGATCCGTGCTGCCCCCAGTTAGCCGTCGCCCCCATCGGCCACACCTGATATCAGTGACACGGCCGTGGTGTTGAGGTCCATCAACTCTGGAGCGCGCACCTCCTGCCTCTGAAAGCGGCACCATCGGTTGGCACCCAGGAACCTCGCGATGCTCAGCTCCGCCGCGAGCACAGCGGCTTGCACTTGCAGCTCCGTTGCGGCCGAACTCGACGCCCGGCGATCCTTCGCCGATTCGCAGGACTGCGTCCACGACGCCCGATGAGCCACCGCATCGAGACCGGCCAGGTTGCGATCCTCCGCCGTTCCGGAACACGGCGGCCACCCGTGGCGAAGCCCCGTACGAACAAGTCGGTGCCGAAGTTGCGACCCTCCGCCCTCCCGGAGGACAGCAGCCACTCCGAGGGCGGACGTGCCAGCGGCCGCCATCCCGCAGTTGTGGTCTTCTGCCGATCCGGAGGACGACGGCCACTGCAGCCACGGCTCGCCGCCGGCGACCAGGTCGAGGTCGCGGTCCTCCGCCGTCCTGGAGGACGACGGCCACTCCCGACCCTCCCGACCGCATCCGCTGGTGACGTCGTGTTGCGATTCTCCGCCGTCCCGGAGGACGACGGCCACCATGGTCGCCATCACCGGCGTGCACGTGATCGAGGGGTTGCGATCCTCCGCCGTCCCGGAGGACGACGGCCACCCGCGCGCTCCACCGCTTCGTGGCCGCCGTGGAGACGTTGCGATCCTCCGCCGTCCCGGAAGACGACGGCCACCCGCGCGCAGCCGGGCCAGCGCCGCCAGATCCTCCGGGTTGCGATCCTCCGCCGTCCCGGAGGACGACGGCCACGCCGGACTCGAAGGCGCTCTTGCACCAGCGGCGCGCGTTGCGATCCTCCGCCGTCCCGGAGGACGACGGCCACAATCGCGTTCCTCGACGGCGCCCGCGAGCTCGCCGAGTTGCGATCCTCCGCCGTCCCGGAGGACGACGGCCACCCACGGGCCCCAGTTCTTCCCGCCGCCGCTCATCGCGTTGCGATCCTCCGCCGTCCCGGAGGACGACGGCCACCCGCGATCATCCTCGTAGACGTGGATCAGTGGGCGATGTTGCGATCCTCCGCCGTCCCGGAGGACGACGGCCACGCCCGCTCCCGCGGCGGCATTTCCTCCAGCGGCTGGAGTTGCGATCCTCCGCCGTCCCGGAGGACGACGGCCACGTCCCACGCGGGCCGCAGTGCGATGATCTCACGCACGTTGCGATCCTCCGCCGTCCCGGAGGACGACGGCCACATCGGCTACATCAGGGTCAGCACGTGGAGGGAAGAGTTGCGATCCTCCGCCGTCCCGGAGGACGACGGCCACAGGTGGGATGCTGAGGATTCGTCAGAAATCCCGAGGTTGCGATCCTCCGCCGTCCCGGAGGACGACGGCCACACTCGGGTGGTGGGGCCCGGATCGTCCTCCGTGTGGTTGCGATCCTCCGCCGTCCCGGAGGACGACGGCCACGGGTTTTGACTTCTCATCTTGCCGAGCCCTCACGTAGTTGCGATCCTCCGCCGTCCCGGAGGACGACGGCCACCGGCGGTGTCGGTGAAGCTGATGACCCGCGGGCGGAGTTGCGATCCTCCGCCGTCCCGGAGGACGACGGCCACGCCCGGCTTGACCTTGATCTTGTCGGTGGGGTCGCCGTTGCGATCCTCCGCCGTCCCGGAGGACGACGGCCACCCCGCCGACGGACGCGAGCATGCCGCCGAGGTTGCCGTTGCGATCCTCCGCCGTCCCGGAGGACGACGGCCACCCGTCGGCCCGATGGCCGCCCCCGCCACGCTGACGGTTGCGATCCTCCGCCGTCCCGGAGGACGACGGCCACTTCCGCCAGGCGGTTCACGGACGGCTCGGACATCAGGTGGTTGCGATCCTCCGCCGTCCCGGAGGACGACGGCCACTGGCGCCAGGCTCATGCCGCGGGTACGCGACGATGCCACGGTTGCGATCCTCCGCCGTCCCGGAGGACGACGGCCACCGGCGTCGGCGGCTGGGTGCCGACGCCGGTCAGCGGTTGCGATCCTCCGCCGTCCCGGAGGACGACGGCCACCGCGGCGGATCGCCGGCGCTGGCCGACGCCGCAGAGCGTTGCGATCCTCCGCCGTCCCGGAGGACGACGGCCACCACCGGCCAGCGAGTCGGCGACGTGCAGCAGTGCGGAGTTGCGATCCTCCGCCGTCCCGGAGGACGACGGCCACCATGGCGGTGCCCTCGAACTTGCTGAGGCCACCGAAGTGGTTGCGATCCTCCGCCGTCCCGGAGGACGACGGCCACCCACCGTGGCGTTCCTCCTGTACGGCACCAACTGAGTTGCGATCCTCCGCCGTCCCGGAGGACGACGGCCACTGCTGGTCGCGGATCTCGTACCAGCCGCGGGCGCCGTTGCGATCCTCCGCCGTCCCGGAGGACGACGGCCACACTCGCTGATCTGGTGCACGAGCCGTACGGCGGGGAAGTTGCGATCCTCCGCCGTCCCGGAGGACGACGGCCACTCGGGGCGACCGGCGGCAGGAGCTGCGCGCAGTCGCGGTTGCGATCCTCCGCCGTCCCGGAGGACGACGGCCACTCGCGGGGCGGAACACCTGGTTGCAGGACGAGGAGCGGTTGCGATCCTCCGCCGTCCCGGAGGACGACGGCCACCGGCGGGGAGGCGCATGCCGTCCTCGCCGATGCCATGGTTGCGATCCTCCGCCGTCCCGGAGGACGACGGCCACCGTGCGGTTGCCGTAGACGACGGGCTCGGGCGTCGCACGGCTGCGCGCACCATGCGCGTTGCGATCCTCCGCCGTCCCGGAGGACGACGGCCACCCGCGGTCGCGGGACAGCCGTGCTCACCGACCAGCGTGGTTGCGATCCTCCGCCGTCCCGGAGGACGACGGCCACGGCAGTTGATCAGCGCAAACATGCCTGTTCATGAATCTCGGGCCGGAGTCTCAGCTACCAAAGCTCCATGATTCGGGCGTTCTGCTTGGGCGCGATTGGCGTGTCGCGTGTGCACTTGGGGTTCCGAACCAGCCAACTCGCGCCGTCGGATCATGCACAGCTGAAGGAGGAATGGTTGGCAGTCACAGTACAGCCGGGCTGAAGGCCCTGTGGGTCATCGCGCCTCATGAAGGTCGCGTACAGAACAACGTGGGGCTGCGGCGAGCGGGGCGGCAGCAACATGTTCGGCCAGGCAAAGAGCTGGGGCGGACAACCCAAGCGGCGCCATCGTTCCGGCCAGAGACAAGTTGACGGGAGGGCGTTGCCTCCGGGGGGACGTTGAAGTGCGGGGGCGTGGACCGCGTTCGGGTGAGGGTCGTTTGGTGGGGCCGGATTCCGTGTCTACTGTCTGGCCACGTCATCGGGCGTTCAGGCGATTCCCCGGTCTGACCTGCGCTGTTCGTAAGGCGGGCAGTGACGGGCGGATTCGGGCTGAAGCCCCGTCACCGAGCTTCAGGACGGAGGAATCAGCTGTGCGCACCCTGAGATTACGACGACCGTCGGGATGCACCTGCCGCACAGCCGACGGGGCCCGCCGGTTGGGCCCTTCGGGCTGAGCCCGGACGCCGGAACAGCCCATTGAGGGCGCGTGCCAGGGGCCGTACGACGGGTCGGCACCGCGCCATCTTCGACCATCGGTGAGGAGTTGCTCGTTGCAGCACCCGGTCAACGGTTTCTGCCAGGTCGCACCACGTACGTCGACCGGCATCGCGCTTCGGGTCCAGCCGTGAAGAAAGCCGTAGGGGCTCTCATCGGCGCTCTGGCTCTCCTTGCGCTGCTCCCGTTTGTAGCGCTTCTCGGCATCTCGGCGGCAGCCGCGTCAGCAGCGTGCTCTGGCAACGGGGGCCGGGACGTCGACGAGCAAGCCGTCACGGTCCAGGTCGGAGCAATCCTGGGTGGGCACGGTACGGCCAAGGTTCGGGTGACCGGGCTGGACGATCCGGCCGATCAGGTGTCCAACGCGAAGACGGTCGTGGCGACCGGACTCGCCATGCACGTTCCCGCGCGGGGCCAGGTCGTGGCGTTGGCGACCGCGCTACAGGAGAGTGGGCTGCGCAACCTCGCCTACGGCGACCGCGACTCGCTGGGTCTGTTCCAGCAGCGGCCCTCGGAGGGGTGGGGTACCCCGGCGGAGGTCATGGACCCCGTTCATGCTGCGGCGGAGTTCTACGCGGCGCTGCGCGGCGTTCCCGGGTGGGAGTCGCTGACTGTCGGCCAAGCGGCGCAGGTGGTGCAGAAGTCGGCGTATCCGGACGCGTACGCGAAATGGGAGCCGCTGGCGACGGCTCTGCAGACAGCAATCGGACCACTGCTGGCCACGGCCGGGAAGACTCCCACGGACGACGGCGGCGAGCAGGCGGTCAGCGCCAGCCGCACCTGCGCCGGCGACCTCGACGGCCCGACAGCTGACGGTGCCCTGCCCGCCGGATACGTCATCCCCTCCGACGCACCCGCGCAGGCGCAGGTCGCGATCCGCTGGGCCCTGAACCAGCTCGGCACGCCGTACCAGTGGGGCGGGCGCTGCACGGACCCTCATGGGCCGGATCCGATGGGCCGCTGCGACTGCTCAAGCCTGGTCCAGCAGGCATACGCGAAAGCAGGTATCAGCCTGCCGAGGACGACGTACGAGCAGGTCGTCACCGGCCAGCCCGCCTCGGCGCGAGCGTTGCGCCCCGGCGACCTGGTCTTCACCGAAGGCAGCGCCGCCCGGCCGGAGCACGTCGGGATGTACATCGGCTCCGGTCTGATCGTCCACGCCCCGCACAGCGGGGCCGAGGTCCGCGTGGAGCCCCTCTCGTCCTGGATTCCGCAGATCCTCGCGGCCCGCCGCGTCCTCTGAGCCCGCAAGCCCTCTTCCTCTCCTCCCCCACACCAAAGGAAGTGCGCCATGCCCCTCACCTACAAGCTCACCTCGTTCGCCTACGACCCGGGCATCACCCCCAACGAGGGCGGGCTCCCGGGCCTGAAGGTCCTCAAGCAGGTCATGGGGTCCGTCAACCTCTTCGGGATCATCGCGGTGGTCGGTGCACTCGCCGTGAGCGCGGGTGTGTGGGCCTGGGGGCACCACTCCGGCGGGCACCAGGCCGAGGCGAACGGCAAGAAGGGCGTCCTGGTCTGCGCGGGCGCGGCCCTCCTGCTGGGCGGCGCCAACGGCATCGTCACCTTCTTCTCGGCTCTGGGAACGCAGGTCCACTGATGCCGCTGCTCCAGCCCTGGAAAGGCTCCAGGATCCGTCGAGCCGTGCTCGGCGCCTCCGTGCTCCTCACCCTCGTCGGCGCCACCGCGGTGTTCGTCCTCCTCGCCCGGGCCGACCGCCCCGCTACCGAGGTTCCGACACGCACCGCCGCTTCACCCACGTCGCCTCGTCCCGCCGCATCAGCCCCAGCAACCGCTTCGCGGCTCCGCCCGCCCGCGACGCACGACCCGATCGCGTTCGCCAAGGCGGCTGCCGTAGCCCTGTGGTCGTACGACACCCGGCAGGGCTCACGGGACGCGTCGCTCACAGCGCTCCACCGCTGGCTGACCGGCGAGAAGCAGTTCGCGGACGCCTCCTCCGTCGATGCGCTCGTGCCCTCACCGGTGCTCTGGCGCGAGATGGCCGCGGACCGCCAGTACGCCAGCGCGACGGCGTCCGAGGGGCACTTCCCGGCCTCCTTCACCCGGGCACTGCGGCAGGATCCCGGTGCCATCGCCACGGCGTACGTCTACGCGGTCACCGTCACCGGCAAGCAGTCGATCGGCTGGAAAGGCGCACCGCACGGCGGCGCCGAACCCCGCTCGGCCACGCTCGCCGTCCAGTGCCGGCCGGAGCGCGACTGCGCGCTCGCCGGTGTTTTGCCGAACGTCGCTCCCTGACCACCGCCCCGCAGGAAGGAGGTAAGCCCGGATGGGAGCCTGCGATCTACCGCTGATGGACACGGTCTGCGACGCGGTCGGCGGCGTCGTGTCCCTCTCCGGTCAGGCCGTCACCGACGGCATCGGCGCCTGGCTGGCCAAGTCGGCCGGCGATCTCGCGGCGAGCGCCGCCGACCTGGCCGCCAAAGCAGTCGACGAGACTACGGCCATCGATCTGAACGCCCCGTGGTTCCGCGACAACTACGAACTGCTCCTGCCCATCGGTCTCGCCCTCACCGTCGGCACCTTCTGCCTGCAACTGCTGCTGGCCGCCTGGCGGCGCGACGACCGCGCCCTGGCCCGCGCGGCGGTCGGCACGATGACCGGCGTCCTGTTCTCCTTCTGCGCCATCGCCTTCACCTCCGTGGCGATCACGGTGGTCGACGCCTTGTCTGCCGGCCTGTTCCAGGTCAGCGGCAGCTCGGTGAGCGCCACGGTCCGGCGGATGGTGCAGGTCCAGGAGCTGGGCGAGCTGTTCGGCATGGGCTGGGCGGTTCCGGCTCTGGTAGCGCTTGGGATGGCCCTCGGCTCGTTCGTCTACTGGGGCGTGATGCTCGCCCGGAAGGTGGGCGTACTGGTCATGGTCTCGCTGGCGGTGTTCACCGGTGCCGGAGGCGGCTGGGAGGCCGCCAAGCGCTGGCGGCGCGGCTGGATCGAGGCCACCACGACGCTGGTGGCCTCGAAGTTGCTGATGACGGTCGTCTTCCTGATCGGTGTGTCGGCGATGGGCAAGTCCGACACCCGTGACGGACTGTCGGCCCTGTCCGACGCCCTGGCCGGTCTCGTCATCCTGGTTCTGGTCCTGCTCTGCCCGTACGCGCTGTACCGGTTCGTGCGGTGGGCCGGCGACGGTGGCGGCAGCGACGACGTCCACCGGGCCGGCACCGCGGGCTTCACCGCCGCGGCCGGCGCGGCCAAGACCTCGGCCACGTTCGCCCTCCAGGCCCGGACGGGTACGCCGACACCGCAGGGTCCGGGCCGGCTGCCCGGTGTGGGCTCCGACAGTGTCGTCACCGGCATCGACCCCTCCGGCGGCCACCTGAGCAAGGAAGGCATCGACGGCGCTCAGGGTCAGCAGACCCGATTCCGCTACGGCGAGGACCCGAACGCGGCGGGCGACCGAGGCGAGGCCCTCATCCGCCGGCCAGGTCTGCCGCCGCTGATCACCCGGCCCGGCACGACCGCGCCGACCAGCCCGGCCGACGACCGTCCCTCCTCCGCCGACGAGTTGAACGGCCCCTTCACCTACTCCGGTACCGCCCAACCTCCCCCACGGCCCGAGAGCCACTCGCCCGACCCCGAGCCGCCTTCGGCCGGACCGTCCCCGAGCGGTGCACTGGAACCCCCACCGCCACCGGACTGATCCACGCCCTGCCCACAGCCCCCAGAGCCGTACGTTCGCGAACGGCCGGTCACCCACTCTGGACACCCATGTCGCGCACTCCCCCGGCAGAAGCAACTGCCAAGTTCCCCCACCGCTCCAGGCGGGGCATCCTCCTCGGCCTCACCGCTCCGCAACTGTTCGCCTGCGCGCTCAGCGGGCTCCTCCTGCTGGCCGTCATCACCACCCGCGGCATCCTCGGAGCCCTGGAACTGGTGCCGTTGTGGGCCGTCGTCGCGCTGGTCGTCTTCGTACGCCACCGGGGCCGTTCGCTGGCCGAGTGGACCCCGATCGTCGCCCGGTACGCCCTCCGCCACCTGCGGGGCCAGCTCCTCTGGCTCGCCCGACCGTCGCAGCGCCCCGTACGCGAAGGCCTGCTGCACCTTCCTGGCTCCGCCGCGTCCCTCCGGGTCGTCACCCCACCCGACCGCCGCTACGGGGCTGTCCACAACCCCCGCACCGGCACGCTCACAGCGGTGGTCCGGGTGTCGGCCCGCGCCTACGCGCTGCTCGACCCGGCGGCCCAGCAGGCGAACGTCGCCGGATGGGGCCGGGCCCTCGCCGCTCTTGCCCGCACCGGCCACGTCGCCCGCGTCCAGGTCCTGGAGCGCACGGTCCCGGACTCCGGTGACGCACTGCGCCGCTACTGGAACGACCACGGCGATCCCCAGGCCAGGTTGGCCGGACACGTCTACGAGGAACTGATCGCCACCGCCGGACCGGCCGCCGCTCCTCACGAGGCGTACGTCGCTCTGGCGCTCGACCAGAAGGCCGCCCGGCGGCTGATCAACCAGGCGGGCGGCGGGCTGGCCGGGAGCTTCGGCGTGCTGGCCCAACTGATGTCCACCTTCGAGCACGCGGCCCGCGGAGCCGGGCTGGCGCTCGGCAGCTGGCTCAGCGCCACGGAAATCGCCGCCGTTGTCCGCACCGCGTACGACCCGAAGTCCCTGCTTGCGCTGGACAACTGGTCGCCCTCCGGCCGGGCGCAGGCGGATCCTGCTGCCGCCGGACCGGTCGTGGTCGTCGAGAAGGCCGACCACATCACCACCGACTCCGCCGTCCACACCACCTACTGGATCGAGAACTGGCCCCGGGTCGAGGTCTCAGCGGGCTTCCTCCACCAGCTGCTGTTCTCCGCCGGTGTGCGCCGCACGCTCTCACTGTTGTACGAGCCGAAGAGCCTGGACGCGGCTCTGCGCGACGTCCAGCGGAAGAAGGCGTCCGTCCTGGCCGACGCCTCCGAGCGCGCCCGCCGCGGGCAGGTCGAATCCGAGGCCGACGTCATCGAGTACGCGGACATCAAGGTCCGTGAGCGCCAGCTCATCGCCGGCCACGCGGACGTGGCGCTCACCGGGCTGCTCACCGTCTCGGCCGACACGGAGAGCGAACTGCGTTCGGCCTGCGCGGTCGTGGAGACCGCGGCCGTGGGCGCTCAACTCGACCTTCGCCCGCTGACCTGGCAGCAGGCGGAGGCATTCACCGTCGCTGCCCTTCCTCTCGCCCTCTGACGCCGCCAGGCTTCCTCTGCCGAAAGGGCGCGCCGTGCCCCGTACCCCGACTCCGCCCGTCCAGGATTTGCTGGCCTCCGCCACCGCTGCCCTCGACCTTCACCGTGAGCTGGCCTTTCCGGCCGACCTTCCGTCGGCGACACGAGGCGAACTGGACGCCCTTCACGCTCATCTCGTCTCGCTGCACGCCCTCCTGGACGCCCACGCGTCGCGTGCAAAGGGATGCTTCACGGGCCGGGACAGCGGTCTCATCGCGGCCGGCCACCGCATTTGGCAGGCCGCCGACGCCCTTCACGCCGCCTTCCACGCGGCTCCCAGGGACGGCGGTCGCAGCGAGAGGGGGCGTCGGCTCCGCCTGCCGGAAGGGGCACCGCTGCTGACCTTCTGCCAACGGCACCAGCGGGCAACCCACCTGGCCCGCCTCTGTATGACGCCGACCGATATCGCCCGTCCCTGAACTACGCGGTGAGGACAACCGACATGCACAACCCCAGGCCGCGCGCCACCGTCACCGGGCTGTTCGTTCCCCGACGTTCTTCCCGTGCCGAGCAGCGCGCCACCCGCACTGGCTACGCGAAAGCCCGACGTCAGGCCCGCGTTGCGATCGCACCGGCCGGATCCGACCGTACCCGTCATCACGATCCGGACGAACGGCCGGCCTATCCCGCCGGCGGGCGCCCGGGACCTGCCTCCGCTCGTGGCGGACGGCTCACGCTGCCGTCCCACCGGATGACGACGGCGACGGCCTCCGGTGCGTACCCGTTCCTCGCCGAGGGCGGCCTGGGCGCGGAAGGCATCTTCATCGGCCGCGATGTCCACGCCGAAGGCGCCTTCTGCTACGACCCCTTCGCCCTCTACTCCAGCGGACGGGTCGAAGGCTTCACCAACCCCAACGCCGTCCTCGCCGGGATCATCGGCATGGGCAAGTCCGCCCTGGCGAAGTCACTGGCCGTCCGGTCGATCGCC
The DNA here is from genome assembly GCA_963756705.1 of uncultured Actinomycetota bacterium. GTDB lineage: Bacteria > Actinomycetota > Actinomycetes > Streptomycetales > Streptomycetaceae > Actinacidiphila. Next base: position 65,288 of record CAVWOS010000019.1, read on the forward strand.
CACGGCTACCGCGTCTACGTCCCCTGCGACCCGAAAGGCGAGTGGACCCCCGTCGCGCTGGCGCTCGGCGGCTCGGCCATCGCGCTGGGCCCCGGGCTTCCCGGACGCCTCAACCCGCTCGACGCACCCTCCCGCCCGGCCTCCGTCCCTCCGGAGGACTGGTCGGCAGAGGTACGCAAACGCCGCCTTCTCCTGCTGGCCGGCCTCGTCCGCACCGTGCTCAAACGCGATCTGCTCCCCGTCGAACACACCGCCCTCGACCTCGCACTCGACGTCGTCGTCGCGGACTGCGCGGCTTCGGGCTCGGTACCGCTCCTGGGCAGCGTCGCCCACGTCCTCGGCTCCCCCGGCAGGCTCGACTCCGCGTTCAGCGGAGGGCCCGGCCAACTCGGGCCGGCCGCCGAAGAACTCGCCCACGCCCTGCGGCGCCTGGTGCACGGCGACCTCAGCGGCATGTTCGACGCCCCGTCCACCGTCACCTTCGACCCGAGCGCGCCCATCCTGTCCATCGACCTCTCACGCCTCGGCGGCACCGGCGACGACACCGCCCTCGTCCTCGCCATGACCTGCGCGAGCGCCTGGATGGAATCCGCCCTCGCCGACCCCGACGGCGGCCGACGATGGGTGATCTACGACGAAGCCTGGCGCCTGATGCGCCACCTCGGCCTGCTGGAACGCATGCAGTCGCAGTGGAAGCTGTCCCGGGGGCTGGGCATCGCCAACCTCATGGTCATCCACCGCCTGTCCGACCTGCTCTCCGCGGGCGACGCTGGCTCCCGGGGCCGCGCCCTGGCCGAGGGCCTGCTGGCCGACTGCTCCACCCGCGTCATCTACCGCCAGGAACCGGACCAGCTCGCCGCGGCTGCATCGCTCCTCGGCCTGACCGGCGTCGAGGCCCAAGCCGTCGCCGCCCTCACGAAGGGCCGCGGACTCTGGAAAGTCGCCGGCCGCTCCTTCATCACCCAGCACCTCCTCCACCCGGCCGAACGCCAGCTCTTCGACACCGACGCCCGGATGACCGGCTGAGCCTCGTCCGTGAGGCGGCCTGTGCCTCTTCGTCCGTTCGCCTCTGGAGGAGCCGCAGAGTGACCCCGCGCAGAAGTGCTCCGTCGGCCCGAGAGACCGACATCCTCCTCTGCCTTCTCGCTCTCGTCGGCGCGGCCGCCATCGCCTTCGGGTTCCTGGCCTGGCTCTCCTGCACACTCACCAGCCTGTGCGCCGGGGAAGGTTCGTGGACCCGGCCGCGTCCTGGCGACGCGCTGCTGCACCCTCAAGCGGTGTGGCCCCGCCTCGGGCCACTGGCTCTCTTGATCAGCGCGCGCGTGATCCCCGGCGTCCTCACCGCGGCGCTCACCGCGGGTGGCGTTGTCCTGTGGCTACGGTGGCGCGCCCCCGGGAACGGCTTGGCAGGTCGCACGGATCTCGCTCCGTTGCTGGACAAGCAAATCACCGCGAGGGCCCAAGCCCTGCGCCCCGGTCTGGCCGACCGCCGACGGTGGGACGTCGCTGCTGACGACCGAGGCCTCCTGCTCGGCAGGCGCTCTCCCGGGCGGGAGGCAGTCCGCGCCTCCTGGGAGGACGTTCTCCTGGCCATCATGGCGCCCCGCTCGGGTAAGACGTCTGCGCTGGCGATTCCCATGATCCTCGCCGCCCCCGGGCCCGTTCTGCTCACCTCGAACAAGGCGGCCAACGACGCCTTCACGGCGACCATCACCGCCCGCTCGAAGACGGGCCGGGTCTGGGTCCTCGACCCTCAGCAGATCGCCCACCACCCCCGGCAGATGTGGTGGGACATCCTCGCCGACGCCCGCGACCTTGCCGGAGCCAAACGTTTGGCGGGTCACTTCGCCTCCGCCGGCGTGGACGGCACCGACGGCTCCGACTTCTGGTCCACCGCCGCCACCAACACCCTCGCCGCCCTCTTCCTGGCCGCGGCCTCCAACCACCTCCCCGTCACGGACGTCCTGGCCTGGCTCGCCTCCCCCGCCGACCGCACCCCTCTCGACCTTCTGGACGACGCCGGCCACCGCGCGGTCGGGGCCCAACTACAAGGAACCGTCACCGGAGCAACCGAGACCCGCGACGGCATCTACGAGACCGCCCGCCAGTACGCCACCTGCCTGCTCGATCCCGACATCGCCGCCTGGGTCACCCCTGACAAGGCGCTTCCCGAGTTCAAGCCCGCGGCGTTCGCCACCTCACGTGACACCCTCTACCTGCTCAGCAAGGACGGCGGCGCCTCCTGCAAAGCGATCATCGCCGCCGCGGCCGACGCCGTGATGCGCGCGGCCGTGGCCGTCGCCGAACGGTCCGGCGGCCGCCTCGACCCACCCGCCCTCTGCATCCTCGACGAAGCGGCCAACGTCTGCCGGATCAGCGACCTCCCCGACCTCTACTCCCACCTGGGCAGCCGGGGCGTCATCCCCGTCGCGATCCTCCAGTCCTACCGCCAGGGCCAACGCTGCTGGGGCGAGGCCGGCATGGACGCCCTCTGGTCAGCGGCCACCATCAAGCTCATCGGCCCCGGCATCGACGACGCCGACTTCGCCGACCGCCTCTCCCGCCTCATCGGCGACCACGACGTGGAAACCACCTCAGCCACCACCTCGGGCACAACCCGCTCCACCTCCATCAGCACCCGCACCGAACGCGTCCTCCCCCCGGACGCCATCCGTGCGCTGCCGAAGGGCAAGGCCCTGCTGCTCGCCACGGGCATCCGCCCAGCTCTCCTCACCCTCACCCCCTGGTACCGGGGACCGGCTGCCAAGATCATCGGCCCCGCCTCCGAGGAGACCACCGCAGAGATCACCCGCCGGGCCCAAGCCGGGTCGGCAATTCCTGGGGCACGGACTTGACCAACGCCCTCTTGCAGGAAGGAACATGGCCGACCGACCCGGCCGGTTGCCGGGTGGAGATCCACCAAGCCATGCGGCGGCGGGCCAGCATCTACTGAATCTGGCTGGCATATCGTCCCCGCCGGAAAACTCGCAGGCGGTTGTCGACTCAGCGCTGGCCCTGTTCGCAGGCGCGGGCGACGGGCGCCCGCGGCACAGCGCCCTTATGTTGATCGCCAGCATCGCTGCGATGGTGGGAGATGCTGGCCGACTGGCTCTCAACGCCATCTGGAAGCTTCTGGCGGCCAGTAGGTCCGCCGCCATCGACTGCTATCGCGGCACCGCGTCTGCGAGCAAACGCGGTACCGCAGCTCCCGCAACCGTTCATCGGACCCGGACGGTTGGCCGTGACGTTCACACGGCGAGGGGGCGCGGGGCAGAGGGGCTCTCCCCGTTCAGGAACTCCCGGATCGCCTGCGCCTCGGGGGAGTCCAGGCTTGTGTAGATGGCCAGGGCGTCCTGCCAACAGGCGTGGGCGCGTTCCGGCTGGCCCATCGTGGCCAGCGCGCGGCCGAGCAGCGTGAGCGCGTTGGCGACCCGCCACTCGCCACCGACGTCCCGCAGGATGACCAGGGCCTGTTCGACTTGGGCGGTCGACTGTCGTGAGCGGCCAGCCGCGTAGTGCGCTTGGGCCAGCCGGAAGAGGGTCACACCCTCCCAGAACTGCTGCCTGGCCTCACGGAAGATGCTCAGCGCCTCGCTGAGTGCGTCCACTGCTTCGTCCAGGCGGCCGGTCGCGGTCAGTGCGATGCCCAGTGCGTACAGGCCGTTGGCGGGCCGGAAGCCGGCGCCGAGGTCGCGGTAGATCTGCACGACCTGGCGCGAGTTCTCCAGGGCCGCCTCGGTGTCCCCCAACTCCAGTTGGACGCGGGAGAGGTTGCTCAAGGTGGCCGCCTCGCCGTAGCGGCTGCCGTCGGCGCGGAACGCCTCCAGCGCGACGGCGAAGTACTGGGCGGACTCCTCGAAGCGGCGCGTGTGCAGGGCGATGATGCCGCGCATGTTGGGCGCGTAGCTGCTCGCCATGGGGTCCTCGGAGGCGACGCCGAGGAGATGGGCGCGGGTGATCTCCGCGTCGGCCTCGGGAAAGCGGCCCTGCAGGCACAGTAGTTGGCCCAGCCAGATGCGGGCGCGCGCCTCAACCAGCTGCTCTCCGCGCGCGTGTGCCTTGGTCACCAGCGCGCGGGCGGCCTGCTGGTATTGGCGTGCGTAGATGCCGGACTCCATCAGGTCCTGCGTGGCCAGCAGCAGGTCGACCGCCTGCCGCATGCGGTCCTCGCCGCCGTCGTCCGCCGACTGCTCGACGGCGGCGAGCAGCCCCTGTGCCTCGGAGAACATCCACGACACCGCCTCGTCGCGGGCGGTGAAGGCCAGTCCGGGGCGGGTGGTGGGGGCCAGGTGGCCGAGCACCCGGTCGCCGGGGCGCTCCACTTCGTAGGCGCGCGTGGCCGAAGCGAGGTAGAAGTCCAGCAGCCGCGAAAGCGCTGCGCCGCGAACCTCCTCCGATTCGTCTTGGTGGGCGCACTCGCGGGCGTACAGCCGCAGGAGATCGTTGAACCGGTATCGCGCGGGAGCGCTGGACTCGATGAGGCTGGTGTCGACGAGTGCTTCGAGCAATTCGTCCGTGGTGCTCGGGTTGAGGTCGAGCGCTGCCGCTGCCGCGTCGAGGGAGATGTCTGGGCCTTCGGGGAGCGACAACAGGCGGAAGGCTCGGGCTTGTTCGGGGGAGAGTTGGTCGTAGGCGAGTGCGAAAGTTGCCTTGACGGCGATGTCGCCGGCGCGCAGTTCGTCCAACCTGCCTCGGTGGTCAGCGAGTCTTTGGGCGAGTGAGAACACCGTCCAAGTGCGGCGGGCGACCAGCCGGGTGGCGACGAGGCGGATGGCCAGCGGCAGGAAGCCGCAGGCGGCCACCACGTCGAGGGCCGCCTGCCGTTCGCTGGAGACCCGCTCCTCCCCGACGATCCGGGTGAACAGCAGCAGCGCTTCCTCCGGCGACATGACGTCGAGGTCGACCAGGTGCGCGCCGGCCAGGTCGACCATGCGCACCCGGCTGGTGACCAGCGCCGCGCAGCCGGGGGTGCCCGGCAGCAACTGCCGGATCTGCGCGGCGTCGTAGGCGTTGTCCAGCAGCGCCAGGACCCGTCGGCCGTCCAGGGTGGAGCGGTACAGGGCGGCGCGCTCGGCCAGCGACTCGGGGATCGCCGGGTTCGGCACGCCCAACGCCCGCAGGAACGCCCCCAGTACGGCCTCCGGATCGGCCGGACGCGCGTCCGTGCCCTGGAGGTCGACGTACAACTGCCCGTCGGGAAATTCCTCGCGGGCGGCGTGCGCGACATGGACGGCGAGCGTCGTCTTGCCGACACCGCCGATGCCGGCCACCGCGGAGACGGCCATGACGCCCCCGCCGCGCGAGGCCTCGGCCAACTGCTCGCCCAGCTCACGGACGAACGCCGCCCGACCGGTGAAGTCCACAACATTCGCAGGGAGTTGGGCTGGCCGCACGATCTCGGCTAGGTCGACCTCGTTGCCTGCCAGAGCGCCGAGTCTGGGGTCGGCCTCCAGTATGCGCTGGTGCAGGTCGGTCAGTTCGGCCGAGGGGTCGATGCCCAACTCCTCGGCCAGCAGCCGCCGCGTGTCGGCGTACACACCGAGCGCCTCGGCCTGCCGGCCGCTGCGGTAGAGGGCGAGCATCAGCAGACCGCGCAGCCGTTCACGCAGCGGGTGCTCAGCCGACAGCGCGGTCAGCTCGGAAACCACCTCCGTGTGCGCGCCCAGCTCCAATTCAAGCTCGAACCGGGTCTCCACCAGAGTGACGTGCCACTCGGCCAGCCGGACCCGCTGCGTCTCCGCGTACGGCCCCGGCAGGTTCGCCAGCGGCTCCCCATGCCACAACTCCAGCGCGCTGGCCAGAAGGTTCCGGGCCTGCTCCGGGTCGCTGGCGCGTACCCGCTCGGCCTCGGCGGCCAGCCGCTCGACCACGGTGATGTCCAGCGCGTCCGGGTCCACGTTCAGCGCGTAGCCGCCCGAGTCGGTCACCAGTACATCCGCACCCACGGCCTTGCGCAGCCGGAAGGCGTACGAACGCAGCGCCGCGAGCGCGGTGTTGGGCGGGAACTCCCCCCACACCGCGTCCAGGAGTTCCGACGCCGTCGCGGTACGGCCGCCCCGCAGCAGCAACGCGGCCAGCAGCGCCCGCTGCTGAGGTGCGCCAGTGCCGATCGGCTCGTCACCGCGCCAAGCACGCACCGGGCCGAGCACCGCGAATCGCACCCTTCCTCCCACCCGCGGACCCGAGTCACCCTGCTCCGTGACCGCCATGCTGTCGCCTGACTCGGAAGGCCCTTGCGGAGTGGGAGAGGAGGGGGCCTCGTCGGGAAGACGGATTCTCGCCGTGCCGTCGGCCAGATTCGCGCGCTCGGCCAACGTACGAAGCCGCTCTTCAATCAGGCCCGCGCGGATATCACGGACCAGGGGGGTGGCGGCAAGTCCGGCCAGCGGGTCACCGCGCCACAGCACGTCCGCGTCGGCGAATGCCGATCGAGCGCCGTGCCCGTTACCGCGCACGTATGCCGCCACGCCGTGCTCCTGGAGGGTCCGGTAACGCTCGATGTCCACGGCGCCCGGCGCCATGTGCAGTGCGTACCGGACCTCGGTAGGAACGGGACTGCGGTGTGTGACCAGGCGCGGTCCACCCTGGCCGTCGTCGGTTGCATCGAGTACACGCCGCAGATGATGGACATGGACTTGCAACGCCGTGGCAGCCGTGGAAGGCGGCTTGTCGTCCCACAGTCCGGCACTAAGCTCCGCTACTGATCGTGAGTGGCCAGGCGCAGTGGCCAGCAGCGCAAGGACGGCCCGCTGCTGTGGAGGGCCGAGCGGTATGTCGCGCCCGTCCTGCCGTATCCGCACGTCCCCCAGGACGTTAAGCTCGAAGCCCACGCATCCCCCTGATCTGACGACCCGCCACGGGTCAAGCATATCAGTGCACTAAGCTGGCATTAAGTTACCGACTGTAACTTAATGCGGGGTTGGTTGGCGCTCTGCGTCGATTGAGCCCCCGGGCGTGTGGGGGAACTGGGGCCGCAGGCATCGCAGCCCTCGGCACGGCGGCCCGCCGGCGGTGATGGCGGGCGGGAGAGCCCACTGCGGCCGTTTATCGGTTGATTATCGTCGGCTGCCACGATTCCATCATTGCTACGACTGGGCGTCTGGTCCGTCGAAAGCTGCGTCCGTACACCCGGGGGTGGTAGCCCGGGTGGCCGGACGTATTTTCATGCCACCTCTGGTACCAGCGGGCCGAGTTGGGCTACCTTGAGCGCCAACACCCGTACGGTTGTCGGTAGTCCGGGCGCCCCCTACCAGGTGCCTGTCACGGTCCGTCGGCGGCGCATGCGGGACATCGGACCAGACGCCGTTGCAAGGAGCATGCGCTCATGGTGCAAGCATCAGCTGCCTCATCATCATTAACGGCCCCCGTCATCGTGACGTTGGCCTTTTTTCTTCTCGTGGCCTATCTCGTCCGCTCGCTGCGGGCTGCCCAGCGTCCCGCCGGACTGATTGCGGCGACCGCCGGCCTGCTCGGCGCCCTCCCGGCGATCCTCTACGCCTTGCATTGACGCCGCCCGGCCACAGCCCTCGCGCATCAGGTCGACATCGCATTCACCTGTCCGACTGCGCGAGGGCGTCCCAGTGCCGTCCCGAACCCGCTGAGATCATCGGGACGGCGCGGCCCATGTCCGCAGTGCGCAGGTGCAGCCGCAGTGGCGATGCGGCTGTCCGGGGGGATCGGCGGACGTGTCTGCTCGGGGGCGGCGCGGCGGTCGGACGAAGGTGATGCCGTCGTGCTCATGGTGCGAACGGCGTGGCCTGACGTCGTGTCCAAAGGAGGAGGCCTCGGTGGCTGTGCCCGCGATGATCAACCATCGCTCGACTGGCTACAGCCAGCAGCGGGCCTGCGTGCTGGCGCTGGCATCGGGTCTGGCCTGCAACGAACTGGGTGTACGAATCAGGGCAGCGTGCGTGTTTGCGCGGGAGTCGGACTCGGAGAGCGCCCTGAGCGTCCTTATCGGCCGTGGAAGCTACGCCATGCTGATACGCCAACGACCGTTGTGCACCACAGTTGAGGCCGCCGGTCATAGTTCGCACCTAGGAGTCAGCGTGACAGACGTCCAGCGGGTCCCTGAGACCCTCTCCGTAACGGGCGACGACTCCGAGGAGCTTGCGAGCATGCTGGCCGCCACTACGGCCGAGGTCCGCCGACATGGTGTCCTGCTCGACCGCCTGCGCGCCATCGTCGACCCGAGTGAGTGCGGGCGGTGGCAGGTCGACACTGAATCGTTGTCCATCATTGCCATGGGCGACGAGTCTTTCGGCACCGAGTTGGTGGCACTCAGGGAGTGGGTCTGTCGGGTTCTCCTGCCTGTCTACGGCCGGGAGATCAGCTCTGCGCAGCCCTGGTGCGACCAGTGGGAGGAGCACCGGGAGGCGGTTGCCAGGCTCCATGCGCTGTGGTTGGTCTGGAAGCAACTCACTGGCCCCGAGGGCGGCCCGACAGGACCGAGCGTTTGGCATCGAGACCACCTTGACCCCGCTCTCCTTCGACTGCGTGCCTCGGACGGACCCTTCGCTGCTTGCACCACCAGCGCCGATCGTCCCCACCACCGGGTCCTACCGACACCAGGCTCGGGCCGCGGTGGCCCTACGAACTCGCGGTCCTACGACAGGTAAGCGCCGCTGAAGGAACCGTCGAACCCCAGAGCAAGCAACGCTCGCTGCACCGTGGGATAGGTCGTGCCTGCAGGGCAGGTGAGCATGGCCTCGTAGTCCGCTCGGGTGATCTCGGGTTCCAGCCACTGCTCGGCGCAGCGGCAGCGGATCCAGATGTCGCGGCCACGGTTGATCAGTAGCCAGTCCCGCCCGGCGCCGCAGGCGGAGCACAGCACGGGGATGCCGCGCAGCGTCAACTCCTGTGGGTGGCTGAGTCCCCGGATGCCGAGGCGTCCTGCGAGCAGTTCGGGCCGGACCTCCTCTGCGGTAAGGACGACTTTCCCAACGGATGGCGATTCAGTGAGGTCGCTGATCATACTGTTCATAAACCTCATCTTCCTGCCGGAATGAGAACTTTTCCACGCGAAGCATGTCTCGGATTCAGCCCTCCAGCCCGGTGCAGCTCAACGCTTCTCAGCTCAACCTCGTCGTGGGACTCCCTTGCGAATCCGCAGGGGTGCGGTCGTCGGTGTGGTGGCTTGTGGTGGTGGCAGCGGTCCGGACCGAGGTACCGACTTGGTGGGGGCGGGGAGGTTGGCCAGGCGGCGGAGTCGCCACGTCAGGACGTCGTTGATGTTTTCGGCTGTGTCGAGTTCGCGGAGGGCCACCGCTCGGCGCAGGAGGGTGTCGGGGTCGTGGCCGGCTTCTTCGGCCTGGGCGAGCGTTGCGACCACGGCTTCATGATTCGTGCCTCCGTTGAGATTTGCGGGCAACGCGGCACGGATGGCGGCTTCGTAACGCAAGCGCTGCGCGTCGGGCAGGTGGTGGGTGACGTGTCGAAGGGCGCCCAGGGGCCCGGCCGCGGCCTGGCCGTAAGCAGCGCGTAGGTGGGTGGCAGCGTGGCGGGCCGCCTCGGCCTGTTGGGCGTGGTCGCGGGCGGAGTGCCAGCGGGCGGCGGCGACAGCGGCCAGGAGGAGGGTGGACAGGAGCATCGCGGACGCGGCCCCGTCTTCTCCTCGGCTGAGGGCTCCGCCGGCATGGACGATGCCGCGAGCGGCCGCGCGCAGGACGCGGGTGTCGGATCGCTCGGCTCGGATGTGGCTTCGGGTGGCTCGCTCGAAGGCACGGGCGGCTTCGCGCAGGTCGGCGCGGGTGTCGGGCGGGGAGGTCTGAGCGGTGGCGTCGAGGAGTTCGCTGAGGCCGGGCAGGTGGGCGGCCGCCTCGTCGCTTCCACCCTCCAGGTCGATCACCACCTGCTCGATGGCTGCTGCGACTCCGCGCCGCTGCAGGGCCGGGGCGGACTCGCACGGTCGCGCCGCCACAGCGTCCCCGGTGCCGTCGCGCCCAAGCGCACTGTGGTCGAGACGGCGTCGGATCTTGGGCAGGGACAGGTCCGGGGCCAATGTGGACCCCGAGAACCACACGGGTGTGCCCTGACCGTTGCGGTCGCCCGGCACCGCGACACTGTAGCCGAGGACGTCACGGGATGGCCCTCGGCGCAGCTTGATACGCAGACCGGCCTCGCGCAGCCGTGTGAAGAACTCCTCCTCCGTCGCCGTGCCGGCCACGGCGTTGCGCACGGCTTCCCGGAGAGCCTCGCGCGGGGTCGCGGCGCGGCCGGTGCGCTCGGCCTTGAAGCGTTCGGCGCTGGTGGGGTTCTTCGCGGCGGTGCCGTCGCCGGGATGGAGCCGGCGCAGGCCCAGGTCCTGCTCGATGCGGCGGCATTCGGCCTGGGCCTTCTTGAAGTCGTAGTTCATCCGTGGTCGGCGCAGGTCACCGCGCACCATGGTCGCCACGATGTGGATGTGATCGTCGGCGTGACGGACCGCGACCCAGCGGCAGCCGTCCGGGTCACTGTCGGGCGTGAGGCCGACGGCGGTGACCAGGCGGCGGGCGACGTCTTTCCATTCGTCGTCGCCCAGGAGCCGGTCGCCGGGGGCGGTGCGGACCGAGCAGTGCCAGACGTGTTGGGCGGGCGCGGTCGGGCCCGCCTGCTTGACGCGCAGGTCGAGTGCGGCAGCCAGCTGGGACATGGCCGCCTTGGCATCGTGGGCACGGCCGGGGTCGGGGGCGAAGCCGTCCCATGAGCCGACCAGGTGGGCGTCCGTGTGCTCGTCCCGGCGGCCGGGCCCGTACAGATAGGAGAGCAGGCCGTAGGTGCGCGAGCCGCGGCGGATCTTCGGCACCATCAGGAGCGCCTGTTCATCAGGGCGTCGGCTGCGCCATCGATGCGGCCGAGGACACCGAGGACGACGCGCAGGGTGTGGTCGAGCCGGCCGGGCGGAGGTTGGCCGCCGGCGTTGTAGACGAAGGCGATCTGGTTGACGTTGTTGCCCACCCGCGAGATCGCGGTCCGCAGCGCCACCAGTTCGTCGACTGCGGCGGCCAGCTGCCGATCGGGATCTACGGTGATGCGCCCACGCGCGGCGGCCAGGCCGGCGCCTGCGAGGAAGCCGGCGAGGGTCAGGAGGTGTTGTCGCGCGGCGACGGAGATCTCGGCGCGCTCGGCATCGGACAGGCGGACGGTCAGCTTGTGGGTGCGCTCGGTGGGGTTGCGGGCGCGGCGGCGAGGCGTGCGTTCGGGGAAGGCGGGCGTACGGGTGGTCGGCTGATCGGCTGCTTCGACGTCGGCGGGGTCTCCTCCGGTGTCCGCTGCCCCCTGGCTGCGGGCATCCGGCCGGTCCACGTGCGCCCTCGCGCGGGGCCCGGCCGGATCCTCAAGTGCGTACGACGGGCCATAGGACCGTCGTACGCGACAACTTGCTCCGCCTGGGGCCGAGGCAGGTTGATGAATCGGTGCGGTGTGGTCGGCCGCCGAGCCTTCCGTGGTCAACGGCCGCTCCCCTCGTCGCGTCGGCGGATGGTGCGGAGGAGTTCCTCGATCCAGTCCATCGCGAGGACGGGGTGGTGCAGGGTCCACAGCCGATCGTGCGGCCGGTGCTGAACGATCCAGCAGGCGTCCGGAGCGGTTTCGGCTCGGTGGAGGTAGCCGTGACTACACAGAACGGCGAGCCAGGTGTCCACCTCATTGGCGGTTACGGGGCGCGTACGCATGGGCTTCTCCGGTTGGGCTGAGAGTGTCGGACAGCGGGTCGGACATCCGGACGCCGGGCGTCCCGGAGGCGGCGAGGTCCTTCAGGTGCGCGGAGCGGTGTCCGGGTGTCCGGACTCCCTTCGCAGCTGGGCCATGACGCCGGTCAGGGCGTCGTTGGACAAGGACACGCCGTGACCGCGGACAGCCTGGGCGACCACCTTCCGGGTCAGCCGTCCCTCGGCCACGACGGCCTTCCGGGCGATGTCCAGAAGGCGGTCGGTGTCCGATCCGCTCGGTCGGCCCGTCGGCGTCCGGACAGTCGTACCGCCGGACAGTGCGGCGGCCTGTCCGGACGGGGTCGGTGTCCGGCGAGAATCCTCGTCACCCGTAGCCGCAACTCTCTGTCCGGTCGCCATCCGGACGGATGGCGCTGACCAGCCCCGTAGGGATGCCGGGCGTCGGCGGACGGCGGACATGTGACCGTCCGTGCGACTCAGGTCCGTCTCCCTGTGCGCTCCGGCCTTGCCTTGCCCGCCGGCTCGGACACCGTCCCCGGCGTCGCCGGACGGACCGCTATCCTCCGGGCCGCGGGCGATGGTGATGTACAGGTGGACGGCTCCTGCGAAGGCGAGGGGTGCGACCGTGGACAGCGCCGCGACCGCCGGATCGGCGAGCCGCAGGAGGGTGGCCGAAGGCAAAGCCCGGTTGAGCCGCACAGCGTGCACGGCATTGGCCCAGACGCTGACGGCGGTGGCCGTGCCGAAGAGCGTCCACACGTACAGGCGCGCTCTCAAGGGAGCTGAGCGCAGGACGAGCAGTGCGCGTACTCCGTAGGCGATGAAGCCGTCGATCGCCAGGGGGAAGAGCCAGCACAGGCCGGAGCGGACGTGGATGGCGACCGCCATCTGCTGCAAGGCGCTGTACGAGAGCGAGCAGCCGACCGCGCCGAGGACGACGATGGCGGCGCGATCCCAGCCGGTGACGTGCGCGGAAGACGGACGGCGACTCATGCGACAGGCCGGAAGTCGTCCTGGGCGGACCGCTCGTGGTCCAGTTCCACGGCCTCCACCGTCGTCTTCGTCGTGCGGTGCCGCGAGACCCGGCGAGCCTTCCGGTACAGCTTCTGGGCGTGCTCTTCGCTGATCCTCAGCAACCTGGCCAGGCGCTCCTCGCTGACTCCCTTCTCGAAGGCGGTCGCCACCAGAGCACGCCGTTCGGCGCCGTTGAGGTGGATGTCGTGCCCGGCGAGGGCGGCGGTGACCCGGCCGAGGTCGAGGCGGTGGACGGCTGCGGCGTGGAGCGGTTCGCGTTCCTCCTCGGTCATGCCACCGCGGATGCCGTACACGTCCCCGGTCTCCAGCGCGACGTCCAAGCAGGTTGAGCGAACCGGGCACTGGGAGCACAGGGCTTTCGCCGTGTGGATCTTGTCGGTCTCCTCCGGGCCCGGGAAGAAGCACTCGGGGTCGACCGGGTTGTAGTCGGTGACCCGGCAGACCGCCTCGTTCTGCCAGGTGTGGTCGCCGCGGAGGCGGTAGCGAGGGGTGGGCTGCGGTGTCCTGGACGGGGTCATGTGCAGGCTCCGATCGCTCCCCGGCCGTGCGGTGGCACAAGGCCGGAAGGTTGGCGGGCGGGCCGACATCGACAGATCTCGGCTCCACGAGAAAGTGACGTCTGGTCAGGCGCGTCGGCGGTCGATCGGTGCGAAGGAGACGCGCGTGGTCATCTGGGCGAGGCGGGAGGTGACCCGGTCCCCGAGGTGGGCGCGCAGGTCGGCGATGGGCAAGTTGGTCGTGACGAGGGTGGGGAGCATCAGGTTGTAGCGGCGGTTGACCAGCCGGTACGTGATCTCCTCGACCCATTCACTGGCCTTCGCGGCGCCGAGGTCGTCCAGGAGCAGCAGCGGGCAGCGGGCCAGAGCGGCCAGCTCGGCCTCGCTGTCCCCACCCGGGCGCGGACGCAGGCCGGCGTACATGTCGGCGGCAGTGGTCGCGCGCCATCGCACGCCGAGGCCAGCTCGCGCCAGCTCGCGGATCGCCCCGTACGCCTCGTAGGTCTTGCCCGCTCCGGTGACCCCGGCGAGCAGCAGGCTCGGGCCCGTCGTCACCTGGAGGCGCGCGCCCGGACTCGGAGGGGCGGCCTGCCGGACGACCTCGCGGATCCAGTCGAGGACCTGGGGGTGACCGGCCTCGGCGTCGCGGTAGCGCGGAGGCAAGCCGGCGGACAGCGCGTTGAGCGCGGTGTGAGGCTCCGGCTCGCGGGGAGCGTCCGCCTGCACGGAGCCCTGGACGAGGCCTCGGGCGCCGAGGATGCGGGACATCCGCTCCAGCGCCGGACCGTGGCCAAGGGGCTGCGGATCACGGGTGCGCATCACAGGTCCTCGGTGTAGGCGGCCGGGTTGACGGGGTTGGTCCACGCGGAATGGGCCCCTGCGAAGCTGAACCCGTGCCCCGAGCGGGCAGGGCCGCCGACCGCGTTCATCGCGTCGTTGACCAGACTCGGCAGCCGAGAGGGGTGCCCTTGGATCTCGGCGTAGCGCCGCAGCCCCGCCCGTACGTGCTCCGATTCGATCCCTTCGCCCAGCAGCTTCTTCACCACCCGGCCGACGTGGGCGATCACGTCGCCCGGCGGGCGATGGCCGCACGCCTTGACGTACTCCGCGACAAGGCGTTGGGCGTGGGGCAGCGCTTCGGGCGCGGCGCGCCCCGAAGGGATAGAGGCTCCAGGATCCAAGATCCTGGATCCGGGCGCCGAGTCCTCGTCGAAGGTTCGTCGAGGGTCCGCCGAGGGCCCCTCGACTGCGCCCTGACCTGTGTCTTCAACACCGGGCGCCTGAGCCACCGCACGGGAAACAAGTCGGCGCTGAGCGTTGGCCCCAGGTTCGGGTGATTGGCAATCGGAGGAGCCTTCGGCCTTGGCCTCCTCTGTCGCGAGGCTGCGGGGAGGGTTCGTCGAGCCCTCGCCGCGCATGGTCCGACCGCCTTGCGGGGCGTCGGCGTGCACTGTGCACGCACCCTTGCAGGCGCCGCACCGGCGCTCCGCGTCGTGGTGTGGGCACACCGGCATCCTGGACTGGCTCGGCCTGTCGATTTTCTGGTGGTCGTACCAGGTCATCACGTGCAGGTACCGACGTCCGTCGCACCCGGTGTACCGGCAGATCAGACCGGCGTCTGCCAACTGTGTGAGGTCGTCCTCGACGTGGACGGACGTGTGCTCGGAGCGGAGCGGCCAAAGCAGTCCCGCGATGATCGCCGCATTGTCGCGATGCCGGCCGTGGTCGTCGGCCTGGGTCAGCAGGCCGAAGAAGGTGCGCTCGGCCTCAACGGTGACTTCGGCGAGGGATTCGGAGACGAACGCCTCGGGTTTGATGGTCCGGATCCGCGCCATGTCAGCGGCCTCCGGCGGCGGCCGTGGCATCGCTGACGTCGAGAGTCGCCGTGGTGAGATCAAGAACATGGGCCCGGGACCAGTCCGCGTCCGGCCACGCCCGCTGGATCCAGCGGGCCACGGTCGTACTGGCGGTCCGGCTGAACTCGAGACGGCGCCCGGTGGCTCGCCTGGGAACCGCACAGGGGTGCGGCCAGGTGGCCCTGGGGTCGGTCAGGCTGACGTGGATGGTGACCGCGCCGGGGATGGTGTCGGCCAACCGGGCGGCGAGACGCCGCTGTCGGTCCATGTCCGGGCATGCCGGACTTCCGCTTCGCGTTTCGAGCATGCGATACTCCGTGCTTCGAAGGGCGAGCGGCGGTGCTCGTCGAAAGGTCCCGCCGCTCGCGTGAGGTGATTCGGCGCCTTCGGGATGCCGGCTCAGGCGCTTGGGAGTTCCCGCTCCCAAGCGCCGTTTTCCTGCATTCGCAGCTGTCTTACGGTCCGTACTCGGGCACTGCCGCTCCCTTCTTCGGGCGGGCAACCACCGGATGCCCGCCCCGCACGAGGCTGGACATCGGGAGATGCCGTGGCGCCGAGCCCACTCTTCAAGGGGGCTCCCAGCAGGCACGGAACACTCCAGTGGAGCGCACCCGACCCGCTGCACCACTGCGGTCTCGAAGATCACGTTAACCGCAGTATCACCAAGCAGCCACGTAAGACACGAAATCGCCACCAAAGTGGATAGAATCTCGTGGACGACGAAGGACTGGTGATGACGGCACATCCCGAGCGGGCGTTCGCCGAGCTGCTCGACTACCTCTTCCAGGAGGTGCATCCGCCGAGCCGCGGCCCCTACACCTACGCGGAAGTAGCCCAGGGCATCCTCGACACCGCCGGCATCACCATCTCCCCGAGCGCGATCCAGCAGCTGAGAACCGGGACCAAGTCGAACCCCAAACTGCAGACGATCAAGGCCCTCGCCGGCTTCTTCGGAGTGCCGGCCGGCTACTTCTTCGACGAAGACGTAGCCGAGCAGACCCGCGCCGAGATCCAGGTGGTCGCCGCCATGCGCGACCAGGAGGTCAGACGTGTCGCCCTGCGCGCCAACGGACTGAGCACGTCAAGCCTCCAGATGCTTAGCACCGTCATCGAGCAGGCGCGAAGACTTGAAGGGCTGCCGGGCGACGGCGGGCAGTCCGCCTTGCTTGACGACGCATGAGCTGACGCCCTGCGGTAGTACGTCGGCATCCCACGATGGATGACGACCTCTTACACCCATTCTCACGGGACTTCCGGCCCCTGCTTCCCTCGATCCGCCCAGCGGCTGGCCCCCCGCTCGATGTCCTGGACAGTCCCCAAGGACACACCGAGCTCGGCCGCGATCTGCCGGTACGGCACCTTCTGCGCCCGCAGCGCGAGGACGCGTTTCCGCCGCACGTTGTAGAGGCGTGGGTTGCGCTCTGCCTGGTCTCGCAGCAACTGCCCGATGGCACGGACCTGGGCAACCGGGTCGGTCATCGCCTCCACCGCATCCAGCGCGCTGAACACCCGCTGCACCGCGTCGTCGACTTCCTCGTCCTCGGCCATCCCGACCCCTCACGCGCGGGCGCGTCGACTTGCCGGACCGTATGGGCACCCATACAGTGGCAAATGTCCTTATTGGTCAACACGGACCCCGCCACCGCATGTCCGGCTGGGGTCGCCATGAACCGGGCTCGGTGGTGACACACCGAGCCCGGACGACCCCGACCTGGTGGTGACACACCGGGCTGGGCCAGTCAGTCCCTGCTCACGACAGGAGTCCGACCAATGAAGAATCTTTCCATCCCGGTGCCGCGGAATCCCGTGCGGCGCGTCGTGGCCGTCGAAGCAGTGCGCTGCGCCGCTGGCGCGGGCACCATCACCGCCAGACTGAGCGAAGCCAGCGACTGCGGTCTCTTCGTCCAGCCCGGGAGGATGTAGTGAACGGCGCTGTGCACAACCCGAAGTCGTGTCCCCTGTGTGCCCGCCTGCGGCACCCGTCCCACGCCGGCCGGCGCGTGGCCACCGGTCTCCCGCCCCTCCCTCAGCAGAAGTTCGGCGGCAACGGCTGTTCACGCACCGCTTCGGGGGCCGAGCACAAGCCCAGCCAGTGAACCCGCCCGTCACTGGTTGACGCACCAGGTCAGGTGCACGTTGGGTGGTCCGGTCGGTGGCCACCCAACCTCAGTCCCGGCGCGATGCTCGGAATCGTCCGCTCACTGCAGGAGGACGGGAAGCGACGCGAGGCCGCGGACGAGGCGAGTCTGACGCCAGGTCAGGTCTTCCGGGGGGACGGCGAGGCGGAGGTGGGGGAAGCGGGTCAGGACGGCGCGGAGTGCGATCTCTGCTTCGGCCTTGGCGAGGGGTGCGCCGAGGCAGCGGTGGATGCCGTGGCCGAACGCCAGGTGGCCCGAGGTGTCCCGGTCGATCAGCAGCCTCCCGGGCTCCGCAAAGCGAGCCGGGTCGCGGTTGGCCTCACCGATCGCCACCTGGACGGGGGCACCGGCCGGAATGTGGATACCGCTGAGCGTCACGTCCTCGGCGGCGAACCGGAAGGTGGCCGTACTCACCGGGGAGTCCAGGCGCAACAGTTCGTCGAGCGCGCCGGGGATGTCACCGGGGTTGGCACGCAACTGCTCCATTTCCGTGAGGTGCTGGAGGAGGGCCAGCAGCGCGGTGCCGATGAAGTTGGCGGTCGTCTCGTGGCCGGCGACCAAGAGCAGGCAGGCGAGCGAGACCAGTTCGTCCTCGGTGAGGCGGTCCTCGCCGTCGCGGGCGGCGATGAGACGGTCCAGCAGCGAGTCACCCGGGGCCTGCCGCTTCCGTTCGATCAGGCCCACCATGTATCCGGCGAGGTCGTGCGAGGCCGGGTCGATGATGTCGGGCCGGCCGTCGGCGAACAGGTCCGCCGACCACCTCCGCACGTCCGCCCGCTCGGCCTCCGGAACGCCGAGCAGCTCACAGATGACGATCACCGGAAGCGGTACGGCCAGCGACGCGACCGCGTCGACGGGCCCCTCATTAGGCCATGCGTCCAGCAGGGTGTCCGTGGTGCGCTCGATGAAACCGCGGAGCCGGGCGACCGACCCAGTGGTGAACGCCTTGGTGACCAGCGCCCGCAGCCGCGCGTGCTCGGGTGGATCGGTGGCCAGCATGCTCCGCGAGACAGCCGGGTGCAGGCGGCGCTTCGAGTTCTTGTCCGCGAAGAAGACGGCCGTGTCCTTCGACAGGCGCGGATCGGCCAGCGCTTGACGGGCCTCGGCATACCCGGTGACCCGGAAACCGGCGTGCTGGCCTGAACCCATGGTCACCTCCCGCACCGGACAGCGCGCCTCGGTTGCTTCCGCGAGGGTGGAACTGCTGGGCGCCTGTTGAGTCGAGGAGGACATCGTCAACCGCCAATCGGCGCGGTAAGGACATCAGCAGCAAAGAACGTGTCACTTCTGACGTAGGCCTCAGCGACAGCCACAAGCCAGTCAGCCTCGGCTCGCAGGTCCCCCTCCCTGTGGAAGAGCTCCGGAGTGGCCGCGTCGTCTGGCTGCCGATCGGAGCGCAATCCCGCGAGTGCGGCCTTGGTGAGTGCCGCTTCGGCAAACGCGGCGCCGGCCCGAGTCCCGGTGTCGACCCGCTCCTGGACAACGTCCAGCACGTCCTGCGGACGGTACGGACGCAACTCGAGCAGGCCGTCGCTAATCTCGACGACGCGCCTTTGCAGGAGGAAGCCAGCATCATGATTCATGTCATCATCCTCGGGCGCCCGAAGCACGATGTGCGGCAGGGCAGCCGCCAGATCCCCCCACAGAGGACCCAGAGCGACAAATGAGCGATTCTCCCAGCGTCGACGCCGCGACAGGATGATCGGATAAACAACCGCCGGCAGGGTCAGGCCGACGCTGATGAGTAGGACCGCAAGTGCGGGTGCGGTCACAGTGAAGACGCACTGCAGAGCAATCAGGGAGGTGCAGCTCGGTTCATCTCTGCCGACCAGGTTCAGCTTGAGGCCAAGCGAAACGAGCACAATCGTCTTGTATCCGGCGTAGATCAGGCCGAAGAAGCAGCCCGTAGCCGCCAGGCGCAGACCGAAGCAAACAATGCGACGATGCGTCGACTTCGACTGCCTCACGGCCTGCCACATGAAATCGGCGAGCGCCACGCTGAAATAGGAAATGAAGAGTCCCAGATACAAGGCGTAGGCTCTCCCAGAAGGGGCAACCAGCACCTCCCACAGGAAGAGCCCCGTCATTCCGGCAAGCACACCGGCGGCAAGGGCGAGGCGAAACCTGATGCGCCGTCGAGCCTCCTCCGCGCTGAGGTTCATCTGAAATGGGGCGGCTACCGCTGCTGTAGTAGCTCCCATGGACGCGGAGTTGCTCATGAGGCGGGATAGCTGCGGAACAAGGCCGTCGACTGCATGCATCACCTGAGGCGTGTAAGCGAGGAAGGCGAGCGCACAGCACGCCAGCAGAGCACAGACGGCCGACGCACCGGCCGGCCGCGGAGCCCGGCGACCGATGAGCCAGTAGCCCGCGATAAGAGCCAGCAGCAGAGTCATAGCCAGAAAAACTGCGTTCACCAACAACGACGAGAACCTCTCATGGATGACTGAGCAAAGAGGGCTTCCCAACTTCCGGCGCCTCTTGCCGGCTCGCGGGAGGGCGCTTCTCGCTCCCGGTACATCCTGTAGCGGACCACGCTCGCGAGAGTCTCCGCCTCACGTTCATCGGCAGATGTATAGCTGGTACGACCCGACATCCGCATCACCAGCGAAGGGTTCACGCCAATAGCGCGAACGGTAGATGTGTCCATTTCCAAGCTTCCTGGATGATCCATGTAGACGTGCATCAACTCATGAGTCAGAATGTGACGTTGATGGTGGACCGACGCGCTCTCATCGTAAAAGATGATGTCAGAACTAGGTGTTTCCACTCGCACACCACAGGGACCTTCTGCTCCCACTTCAGCAGCCAATGGTGCCACCTTGATCTTCTTTCCGCGATGGGCAGAGATGGCATCGCACAAGTCCCGCGTCGTGAAGCGGTAGGGCAGATACAAGCGGTCGATCATCCGGTCGTATGAGTCACTTCGGTCGTCATCCATCGGTCTCTCCAAACTCTGCACAGACGTGGATGACACCGCCGAATAGGGCGCGGAGGCATCGCACCCCGTCTGGCGAATACGCTATCCGTCGCACCCTCCCGGATGGCATATGCACTGTCACGAGGCCACCCTGCCGGAGTAGCCGGAAATTCGCCCTACTCCAGGAGAAGGGCGTGACAAAACGGGGATGGGGGCCCACCGTGGTGGGCTGATCCTTTGAGCGCTTATGCGCTCGGGTACGGTGCGGCGGCCTCGGCTCGCAGTGCCAGCCCATGGCAGGCGGCGACGTGTCCGCACCCGGGCGGATCGCGCCGCCAGTGGGGTCGAGGGTCCCCGCGAACAGCAGGCCCTCCACGCGCACGTGGTCGTGGAGCCACTCGATGTGGGGGAGGTTCGGCACCGTCGCGGCGATGTGCGCGGCGCAGCGGGCCGTGATCTCCAAGCCCCGAGCCTGGGCCAGCGCCGCCTCCCGCAGCCAGCCGGTGACGCCGCCGCAGCGGGTGACGTCCTCCTGGAGGCAGTCCACGGCATCGGCCGCCAGCAGGAAATGGAAGTACGGCAAGGTGTAGCCGTCCTCCCCTGCGGTGACGTCCTATACCGCGGTCCGCCGTACCTGCGCGAGGCCGGGGAGTTCGTCGGAGGAGACCTGCTCCTCGAACTAGGTGACGCCCTCGGCGTCCAGGTGCCGAGCTACCCGGACGGCCTACTTGCCGGTGTAGCCGCCGTTGGCGTCGACGTAGAGGTCTGCGCCGTCGCCGATGCTGTGCCGGGCGCGAGTGATCCGCTTCCGGTCGCGGGCCTCGGCGCCGCCCCACGACTCGCCCACCTTGATCTTCACCCTCGGGATGCCCTGCTCCTCGGCCCACACTCGCAGTTGGCGGTCCCGCCACCTTTCGTCATAGGTGGTGAAACCCCTGCTGCCGTAGACGGGGACGTCGCTGCGGGCGGCACCGAGGAGGCGGACCAGGGGGAGGCCGAGCAGGCGGGCCTTGAGGTCCCACAACGCGATGTCGACGGCGGAGATCGCATGGTCGGCAACCCCGCGCCGGGCGGCGTTGCGCCTCACCCGGCTCGTCGTCTCGTTGCCCCCGGAACGTCCCAGACCGGGCGGCCCACGACGCTCGCGGCGAGGTGGTCGCGGACCAAGACGCGACCGGCGGGGAACCGAACGTCCAGCCGGGTCCGACGCGCGGCTGGCATCAGCCAATGTCGCCTCGCCGTTACGATCCTCCACCATCCCGGAGGACGGCCACTGCTCGAACGAGCAGCGACTGCACACCCGCCGAGCGTTGAGATCCTCCGCCATCCCGAAAGACGACGGCCACCCGCCTTCCACCTGCCACAGGTGGGAGAAGGTGTGCCGGTTGCGATCCTCCGCCGTCCCGGAGGACGGCGGCCACAGCCCGGTACGTGCTCTTCCGGGCCCCGCAGACGAAGTTGCGATCCTCCGCCGTCCCGAAGGACTACGGCCACGGTGGCGAGTTCGGCGGCGGCGACGTCGCCGAGGGTGTTGCGATCCTCCGCCGTCCCGGAGGACGACGGCCACCCGCGGCCCGGCTGCTGGGGTGGAGCACGGACACGCTGTTGCGATCCTCCGCCGTCCCGGAGGACGACGGCCACCGGGCGCACGGCGGACGAGGTGGTGCGGCTGCTGCTGTTGCGATCCTCCGCCGTCCCGGAGGACGACGGCCACGACCGCCAGGGCGCGGCGTGGGAGGACCAGGAGCGGTTGCGATCCTCCGCCGTCCCGGAGGACGACGGCCACTGGCAGCAGGGCGACGGGGACCGCGCGCGCAAGGTGGTTGCGATCCTCCGCCGTCCCGGAGGACGACGGCCACCTGGAGGCCCTGGGCATCCCCGTCCAGCCCAAGGTGTTGCGATCCTCCGCCGTCCCGGAGGACGACGGCCACAAGGCCACGCCGACGTCTCCGGTCTCGGAGCGGAGTTGCGATCCTCCGCCGTCCCGGAGGACGACGGCCACCGGCGGCCGACCCGCCTGACGGCGTGTAGGTGAGGTTGTTGCGATCCTCCGCCGTCCCGGAGGACGACGGCCACTGGCAGCAGGGCGACGGGGACCGCGCGCGCAAGGTGGTTGCGATCCTCCGCCGTCCCGGAGGACGACGGCCACACGACACAGATCACCGTGGATCAGGTGCTCGGTGCGTTGCGATCCTCCGCCGTCCCGGAGGACGACGGCCACCCGTGACCGGCCAGACCCTCAACGGGACCACCGTGTTGCGATCCTCCGCCGTCCCGGAGGACGACGGCCACGCAGCAGGCCGTCAAGTCGGGCTCGAAGCCCATCATGTTGCGATCCTCCGCCGTCCCGGAGGACGACGGCCACAGGGCGCATTCGCCCTGTGGGCGATGAGCCGTTGATGTTGCGATCCTCCGCCGTCCCGGAGGACGACGGCCACAGTTCGGACGCCGGCGGCGGGGGGGCCGGACGCCAGTCGCGATCACCCGCCGTCCCGGAGGACGACGGCCACAGCCGCCGAATACACGGTCCTGCCAGTCCTCGATGCGGTTGCGATCCTCCGCCGTCCCGGAGGACGACGGCCACCGACGAGGATCGCGGCGCCAGCCGGGTGGCCGTACACGTTGCGATCCTCCGCCGTCCCGGAGGACGACGGCCACTCCGTGCTGTCGGATGCCAGCACCCACGCCGCACGGTTGCGATCCTCCGCCGTCCCGGAGGACGACGGCCACGACCATCCACCACTACATCGGCGAGCTCGCCGACCGCGTTGCGATCCTCCGCCGTCCCGGAGGACGACGGCCACCACGGGGGGACGAACCGCACGTGAGCACTACCGCAAGTTGCGATCCTCCGCCGTCCCGGAGGACGACGGCCACTCGTCGATCGAGGGCTGCGGCACGTGACCCACGGTCGTTGCGATCCTCCGCCGTCCCGGAGGACGACGGCCACCTGCTGCCCGGTCGATGATCTCGTCGTCGTCGATCGGTTGCGATCCTCCGCCGTCCCGGAGGACGACGGCCACTCGGATCCGGGGGCGTTGTGGGTGTCGCTGATGCAGTTGCGATCCTCCGCCGTCCCGGAGGACGACGGCCACGTTCGCCTGCTCCCACACGCGCTGGTCGAGGTACCGGTTGCGATCCTCCGCCGTCCCGGAGGACGACGGCCACACTCGGCGGCGTCCGTCAGCAGGCCGCGCACCTCGTCGTTGCGATCCTCCGCCGTCCCGGAGGACGACGGCCACCTTCCAGGCCCGGTTCCGGCCGGCGCCGCAGAACTGGTTGCGATCCTCCGCCGTCCCGGAGGACGACGGCCACGTCATGGACCAGGTCACCAACGACATCACCTGATCGGTTGCGATCCTCCGCCGTCCCGGAGGACGACGGCCACCCGCGCGGCCCGAGCTGCCCGCGGTCGTCCTGGTGATGTTGCGATCCTCCGCCGTCCCGGAGGACGACGGCCACGGCCTGGGAGTCGGCGACCAACGGCCGGTACGCGGGTTGCGATCCTCCGCCGTCCCGGAGGACGACGGCCACCTCGACCGCATTCACCACGAAGAAATAGGAGAGGGGTTGCGATCCTCCGCCGTCCCGGAGGACGACGGCCACTTGCGTGCCTGGCCGCGAACAACTCCGGGGAGCGGTGTTGCGATCCTCCGCCGTCCCGGAGGACGACGGCCACACCCCGGGTACGACAAGGCGTGGATGGCGCTGGAGGTGTTGCGATCCTCCGCCGTCCCGGAGGACGACGGCCACCCGGGCGGCGGAGATCATCCTCGTCCCGGCCACCCAGTTGCGATCCTCCGCCGTCCCGGAGGACGACGGCCACAGCCCCGCCCGGTGACCGGGCGGGGCTTCGTGGTGGAGGTTGCGATCCTCCGCCGTCCCGGAGGACGACGGCCACATCCGGACCGCGGCACTGGGAGGTGACTGCTCGCGTTGCGATCCTCCGCCGTCCCGGAGGACGACGGCCACTCCGAAAGGCCGACGGCGAGCTCTCCGACCAGGAGCGGGTTGCGATCCTCCGCCGTCCCGGAGGACGACGGCCACGCGGCTGCGGCGTGGACCAGGCCGACCGGTCCAAGGTTGCGATCCTCCGCCGTCCCGGAGGACGACGGCCACTTCTGGCGTCCGGCAGTGCTTGCGCAGCCTGGCAGACGCCGGTTGCGATCCTCCGCCGTCCCGGAGGACGACGGCCACGGCAATTGAGCAGCACAAGAGTGCCTTAGCTCAGCTTCTGCTGGAAAGGAGATGGTCACCGAACCTGGACAATCCGGAACTTCTACTTCGGGGCGGTTGGCGTGTCGTGTGTGCACTTGGGGTTCCGAAGCAGCCGCCTTCCGCCGCGAGCACCGGCCGCGCCCAAGCCCAGCACGCTGGGATAGCAGGCCACTGTACAGCTGGGCCGAGGTTCGGCTGCTGCAACGGCGGAAGCGGTCGGACAGGTCGCGGGGTGAGTTGTGTCCTCGGTGCCGGGGGAGGCGGTCCAAGAGGCTGCGGTCGGCCTGAGCGAGTTCGTCGGCGAACGATTCGAAGTAGCAGGTCGGTCGAGGCCTGCCGGAGCAGGCCAACAAGGGTGCGGGCGTCGGCGACCGGCAGCCTCTTCGGGTCGTGGCTGCGCACCGCCGCACCCTGCAGCACTCCGACGGCCTCAACGGTGCCGCCGTGCCGTGGTCTGGATCCTTGCAGTGTCCACAGCAGGGAGAACTTGCCCGAGCCGTTGCGCCCCATGAGCGCGGTGATACGGCCGAGTGCAAGGTGGCACTCACCTCGCGGACCGCGACCAGATCGCCGCAGCGGACGACGATGCCCCGGGCAGTCAGCAGCGTTCTGCCGGGCGGGTGCTGACCTCCCGGCGTGGGGAGGCCCAGGGTCGTGAGCCGGTCCCGCAGCGGACGGGCAGCGCGAGGAAGCCATGTATCACCGCTGGCTGATCGCCACTTTCCGGCGTGAAGCGGTGCAGCCAGCCAACTTCGCGGGGCCCGCGAGACACAGAAGCCTGTGCCGTACCTATTCCGGTCGACGGCCCGGTCGGCCTACTACTAAACACCGCCAACGCTCGCCGATGCGATTGTCCTCGTCCTGGCCTTCGGCGTCGGCATGGCCGTGACGCTCACCGCAGTCGGCGTTCTCACCATTCGAGGACACCCTGTCACTCGCCACGCTCACGGCACGCGCGCTCGAGGAACAGAGAACGTGTTAGGCAATGACCGGCGTGCGCCACTCCACGTGGGCGGTCTCCGCTGCCTCCTGAGTCGCCAGCGCGAATTGAGCGCGCAGGCGGGCACGGCGCGGCAGGAGCGCCAGCGCGTGTCGTCGGCAGATGATCAGCGGCGACGGCCGCGGGTCCGAAGGCTGGAGGCAGTCCGCCTGCTCCAGCGGGATCGGGAGGGTGATGAAGGTGTGGACGATCACCTTGCGCCGGGTCAGCTGTCGTTCGTCCACGAGCACGGGTCGGAGGGCCAGTTGCTCGCTGCCCGCACCGGAGAGGGCCGCCTGGGCAGCCTGAGCAGGGGTCAGACCCTCGTGGACCGGTCCGCCCGGTAGGAGCGCGGTCCCGTTCCCGAGGTCCAGCACGAGCAGGTGGTCAGGCTCTACGAGGGCTATCACCGCCGTCCACACCAGCGGAGGACGCCAGTTGACGTAGAGCGACGCAACGGCGGAACCCGCTGTGGGAGCCGCGCTCGTCACGCCGGTGCTGCCTGCAAGGCGATGTGGACCGCCTGCTGCACGGCGTCGGCTTCGTCGTGCTCGTCGTGCTCGATTTTCGTGTGCTCGATGTTGTCCTCGGCGAGCAGGTCGTGGACGTGTCGGTCGACGAGTGCGCGGTAGCGCGGGTCGTAGGCGTGGTGCCGCGGTTCGACGGGTGCGGTGGGGTCGAGGACGGTGGCCAGGAGGAGGTCGTACTTCGTGTGCTGGGTGCCGGCCAGCAGTCGCAGACGCTCGTCCTGTTCGGGGTCGGGAGCCTCGCCCCGGAACTCCAAGGCGGCGTGGAAGTAGGCGAGGGCGTCGATGACGGCTCGGTCGGCCAGGACCACGTCCGCGCCGCGGCCGGCGGCGATCTCGTCGGCGATGGTCTGGGCCATGACCCATTCGGTGGAGGCGGCCGTGTGCTCGTGCATCTTCGGCAGGCCGATCTCCGCGGCTCGCCGGCCGAATCTGCCGGTGCGGGCGACGCTGACGCCCTGGGCGCGCAGTTCCATTTCGATGCGGCGCAGTAGGAGGGTTTTGCCGGTGGAGGGGGCGCCGGTGATGCCGATGCGGATGGGGGTGTTCACCACAGTGTGGGGTCCTCTTCTGGTTGAGGGGTGCCGGGCAGGCCGGGGGGTACGGCGACGGCGGTGAGCTGGTCCCAGGTCGAGTACGGCTCGGCCAGGGTGAGGAGCATGAGCGCGGTGGCGTAGGCGTCGAAGCGGGCTCGGTGGCGTTGGTCGGGTGCGTGGCTGAGGTCGAGGGCGAGGTGGGTGATGAGGCTGTCGAGCTTGTAGGAGGGCAGCCCGGGGCGGGCGGCGCGGGCGAGGCGGAGGGTGTCGATGACGCCGGCCGGTTGCCATTCGGGCAGGTGCGCGGAGAGCACGCGGTAGTCGACGTGGGCGTTGTGGGCGGCGATCCAGGCGCTGCCGAGCAGTCCGTGGACCTGTCCGGAGACCTCCTGCCAGGGCGGGCAGGAGGCCAGGGTGGCGTTGGTCAGGCCGTGTACCTGGGCCGCGAAGGCAGTGACCGGTCGGGGCGGGCGGATCAGCCACGAGCCGGCGGTGCTCGTGTCCGGTCGGCCGTCGCGGACGGGCAGGGCGGCGACTTCCACGAGGTCCGGCGGGTTGGCGCCGTTGCCTTCGACGTCGACGACGAGCAGGGCGGGCCAGGTGCTGAAGTTCACGGCGTCTTCGGTCCGTTCTCCGCCGGCCAGCCGATGGGGGCCCGGCCGTGCCGGCGGTGGTGGTGGGGTTTGCTCCGGTCGTGGCACTGGAAGCCGTAGCCGTGCTGCAGGAAGTAGCGTGGCGGCTCGTCCAGTCCCTCGACGATGATGGCGCGGTCGTCGATCTCCACCGGGCCGGTGGCGCCGAGTTCACGCGCCCGCGCCGTCACCTCGCCGAGGTCGGGCCGGATCCAGGCGGCTCGGCAGCGGGCGACCTGCTCGGCCGGGCAGATGTCGCACAGTTCCTCGATGCCGATGTGGCCGTTGTAGTCGGCTTCGCCGTGGGCGTGGGCGACGGCGCAGGAGGTCTTGCGGAAGAGGGCGCCCCACGGCGCCTCGCTCTGCTCCGGGACGTGGAAGGAGTCCAGGACCCGCTGCTCGGCGGCCTCCGGCATGATCTTGCGGCGTGCGGTGTCGTCGTACGGCATGGGCAGGCCGTGTGCCTCGTAGTAGGCGGCGATCTCCTGGCGGAAGAACAGGCCGGTGAACACCGTGGCGTGGGCGTGTGCGGACAGCTCGCGGGCCCGGGCCAGGTGGTTGTCGGAGTCGTTGAGGCCGGGCACGATCGGCCGCCAGTACAGCACCGTGCGGTACCGCTCGGCGTGCTCGTGGAGTGTGCGCAGGCTGCGGGCGGCGATCGCGGAGTCCACGGGCTCGATCGCCGGGTCGTCGATGCCGGAGTGCGTGACGAGCACGGTCAGCCGCAGGTTCTGGAAGGAGTTGAGGACCGCGCAGTCCTCGGGCTCGACACGCCATCGGGTGATGACGAGCACGTGGTTGGTCAGGCCCTGCTCGTCCAGGGCCCGCAGTACGGCGAACAGGTGGGGCTTGACGACCGGCAGCATCGGGTCCGTCGCCCGGTTGAGGAGCTGGATCGGCGTCTGGTGCGGGCGGAAGTACCGGTGCCCGGTGAGGGCTTGGACGGCGTGCTCGTCGCTCATCAGCCGTCGTGGCGTCTTCATCTCGAAGTTGTCGAACAGGTGCCGGACGCAGTAGCCGCAGTCGAGCGGGCAGCCGACGATCCAGTTCAGTGACAGTCCGGACTTGCGGTACTCGATCACGTCCGCGAGGGCCGGCTTCATCCGGCCGGCCTGGTCGCTGGTGAGGAGCGGTAAGGGTCGGCGGGTGGACGGGGTGGGTGCGCTCATGATCCCTCCCGGGTGGTGTCAAGTGGTGGTGTCGAGCTGGTGCGGGATGAACAGGTCGCGCCGGGCGGCGCCGTACCAGGTGCCGAAGTCGCGGCGGGCGGCGTCGGGGTCGTCCGAGGTGTGCACGAGGTTGCGCACCAGTCGGTGCTCGGTGAGCGCGGCCGGGAGGCTGTCGTCGCCGAGGTCGCCGCGGATCGTGCCGGGCGCGGCCTTGGTCGGGTCGAAGTGGCCGAGCAGGTCACGCAACTGCCGGTGCATGCCCGGATCACCGTGGGCGAGAGCGACGGTAACGTGCCGGCCCGCGTACTCCTGGTCCAGGCAGGCCGGGATGTCGCGGTCGGGGAAGTGGTCGGCGTCCACGAGCAGGTCCCAGTAGTGGACGTGGATCTGCCACGCCTGCACGATCACGTCGCGGCGGTCGGTGACGGTGAAGCCCGAGGTGATGATCCGGTCCAGTACGGCGTCGGTCAGACCCCGCTCACCGGCATCGGGCTTGCACAGCACGACGGAGCAGCGTGCCGGGTCGAACCGAGGGGGCTGGGTGCGGAACCAGGTCCCGACATCGCGTCTGGCCGCCTCGGGGTCGTCCGAGGTGTGCACGACGTTGCGGACGAGCTGGCCGGCGGCGTCGGCGGCCCGCAGACTGTCGTCGCCGAGATCGCCGCGGATCGTGCCCGCCGCGGCCCGGTGCGGATCGGTGGATCCCACCAGGCGGCGCAGGTGCTCGTGGACACCGGGTTCCCCGTGGGCCAGGGCGACGGTGACCTTGCGTCCGGCGAACGCTGCGTCCAGCCGAGCGGGCAGGTCCGGCTGGAACCGTCCCGAGCGAGCGAGCAGATCCCGGTAGGCGACGTGAGCCTGCCACGCCGAGGCGACCAGCTCGGTACGTGCCGAGACCTCGAAGCCCGCGGCCGCGATCCGTTCCAGCACGGAGTCCACCAGCCCCCGCTCGATCGCGTCGGGCTTGCACAGCACGACCGCCCACCGCTCGAAGTCAATCCCGGTGACCACCCCACCGCACATGGGCGCGCCGCTCACCGGGGGCCAGCAAACGGGCCGCAGGCCGGCCAGCGGTGCCCGAGCAGCCAGCGCAGCCCCGGGTTCAGGGCGGCCATCACCCCGGCGTCGACCAGGTCGACCTTGTCGTGCGTGATCTGCCGGTGGATCTCGAAGAGCAGGAGGGCCTGCTGCCAGTACCGGTCGAGGTCGAGCGCGGTGATGTGGTCGACGCTGTACGCGGCCTCGTTCGTCCGCAGGACGTGCTCGTGCTCCAGGATCCGGGCGATCACCGTGGGCGTCGTCGTGGCCGGCATAGACGGGAACGGGAAGCTCGGCGCCGCCGCGCGGGTCGCCGCCTCGCGCAGGACGCGTTCGACCCGCTCGGCGTTGACGTCGTTGACGTGCGCCGACCCCATGCAGTGCGTGTACGTCCCCAGCTCCAGGCCGAGCCGCACCGCGGCGTACTCCTGGATCATCGTGAACGAGAAGACGTCAGAGAGCAGGCCGCAGTCCAGGTCGTTCGCGCGCATCGAGCACACCATGTGCAGCCGGCCGTCGCGCGGCAGGAAGTGCAGGCCGGCCAGGCACGCCATGTCGGGGTTGTCCTGGACGGCGAGTTCGTCGGCGGTGAACACCGGGATCAGACCGCGCTTGCTGTCGGGCTCGCGCCGCAGCAGCTCCAGCACGCGGTCGAAGGGGGCGATGCCGTCGCCGTTCGCCGGGGTGAAGATGCGGTGCCCGTAGGCCGAGCCGTCGATGTGGACGCCGTCGCGGGAGCTGGACGCCATCGAGGGCGCGTAGTGGCTGATCATCGCCAGATCGCGACGACCAGCGAGATGCCACAAAGCGTCGGCAAAGTGGAACACCGGATTGACCTTCCGCTCCGCCAGGTACGGCAGGCGCTGACGCGGGTCGGGGAGCCGAAAGCCGACGCCGATGACCTCGCGAGCCGCGTTGCCCCGTGGCGCGATGCGGAACTGGTGCTCCTCGGTGGCCAGCCGCAGCAAAGCGACGTACGCCGACTCCAGGTCGGGGAAAGCCGCAGGCCGCAGTGAAGGGCCACAAGGTGGGGCTTCGCGCACAGGGTCCTCCTCGGTGAGAACAAACAGGAACTGGTCGTTCGAGTCAGCTCAGGTCCACCAGCAGCTTCTTCATGAAGCGGAGCGTGTCCCTGGGTGAGAGCGCTTGGGCGCGGATGCGGCTGTAGGTGGCGTCGAGGTCCGGGACCCGGTCTCGTTCCGTGTGGACGCGCAGGCCCTGGACTTCGACG
The DNA here is from genome assembly GCA_963756705.1 of uncultured Actinomycetota bacterium. Classification (GTDB taxonomy): domain Bacteria; phylum Actinomycetota; class Actinomycetes; order Streptomycetales; family Streptomycetaceae; genus Actinacidiphila. Next base: position 95,712 of record CAVWOS010000019.1, read on the forward strand.
TAGGCGTTGCGGGTGTGCTTGCGGGTGTCCATCAAGGTGAAGGGGCCGGCGATCCCGGCGTGGTGCTCCTGGTCCAGCGGCATCACCTGGAGGTCCAGGTGCGGGAGTCGGCCCAGCTCGATCAGGTGGTGGAGCTGGCCGCGCAGAACGTCCTCACCGCCGTAAGGGCGCCGCAGAAGTGCTTCGTCCATGACGAAGCTCATGACAGGCGGTCGGTCACGGTGGATGACCTGCTGGCGGCCGATCCGGGTGGTCACGCGCTGGTCGATCTCCCTGGCCGACAGGGGCGGGGTCTGCATGGTGAACAAGGCGCGCATGTAGTCCTCGGTCTGGAGCAGCACGTTGAGGACATGGGTGTCGTAGGCGTGGATGGCCACGGCATGGGCCTCCTCCTGGACCACCTTCCCGAGGATCCCTGCGTACGAGGCGCGACTCAGCTCGTCCTTCATCGCCGCCAGCACCCCGTGGGCGTCCAACACCCGCTCGGCGTTGTCGATGAACTCCGCCCTGGGGATGCGGATTCCCCGCTCGACCTTGGAGACCATCTCCTCCCCGTAGCCGATCCGCTCCCCCAACTCCGCCTGCGTCAGGCCCGCTCGCACACGGAAGGCCTGGATCATCCGCCCGACGCTGCGCAGGAAGGCGGCGCTGCTCCCGCTGTCGACGTCCGCCTCGCCGAAGTCGACGAAATGATCGACAGCAGCCCTTTCGGGAGCGGGAAGAACGTTCATGGTGGTCAAGGAAGTCATGTCCATACGGGCTTTCGTCCGGGGGCTTCAACTGGTTGCACGGTGAGGTGGCGGGGAGTTCGTCAGGGCGTCGCGGAGGTCCACGCGCGTTTGCGTTCGAGGCTGACGACCGGGCAGTTGAGCGCGACGGCGATCTTGGTGAGGTTCGCCGGGGTGGCGCTGCGCCAGCCGGACTCGATCTCTCCCATCAACTGCTCGGAGACTCCGATGAGATCGGCGAGAGCCCGCTTTGTCAGCCCGGCCTTCTCCCGAGCCCACGTGACCGACTCCGGCTCCTGGTGCAGCCGGCTCGGCTTGGTCCGTACGCGGGAGGTGCTCTTCCGCGTGGCCCGTGCCCTCGGCCCGGTCTCCGGCCGGTCCTGGACCTCCCAGCTGTGCGCACCCGGATGGGCGGCGAACTCGCAGCATGCCGTGCGAGTGCTGTCGGAGCTGGTGGCTTCGCAGTCCGGGAGGAGAACCACGCCCGTCGGCCAGCTGTCTCCGATCCAGGGCGCCCACACTGCCTCGGTGCCGGGACCGCTGGGATCGGCGACAAGGCACCAGTGCGCTCCCGTGGTGTGCTCTTCGAGGCTGCAGGACAGCGCCGTCTGGACATCCTCGGCCTCGATGCCGCGACCTGAGGTGAGCTTTAGGGCCGAGACCACGAGCCGCGTCGGGAGGGAGGCGCGATGTCCGCAGACAGTGCGGATCGGAGAGACAGAGGCATCGGAGGTCACAGTCGGCACTCCCCCGGCGCCGGCGCCGGAACCGCCGTCGGCATCGTGAGGACGCACCAGGTGCACGTCCCGTCGTCGCTGACGCCCCACGAGTCCGAGAGAGCGCCGACGATGGCTAGGCCGCGACCGTTCTCGGCGTCCACGTCGATCTGCTGGGGCTCCGGCCTGCCAGGAGAGCCGTCGTCCACCACCACGACCATGGCCCGAGTCCCGATCGCCAGGCGGAAGACGATCTGTCGGCCGGTTCCGTACCGAAGGCCGTTCGTGACCAGTTCGCTGATGACCAGGCGGGCGTCCTCGACGATCGGAGCCAGGCCCCACAGCCGCAACTTGGCGTCGGCGATCCTGCGGATGCGGCCGACCCACTGAGCAGTCGAACCCGGCACCTGGCCGTCGACGGTAGGGCCCTCGCGGTCGATGACCAGGGAGAGTTCATCTAGGACGGCAGGGAATACGTCCTCCGGGCGTGCTGCGTTCCGGCCCGCGAGAACTTCTGGAGCACGTGCGGTGACAGCCATTCCTCATCCCTCGGAAGTTCAAGTCCCTCCGCCGCGGTGTGGCGGCGCCTCACCGCGGTCCCGGACTGAATCCGTAGTCCCTTCACAACTCTCGGTGAGGGGGTCAGATTGCTCCGCCCGCGGGTGTCACGGCCATCTCGCAGGGGGTCTCACCTGCGTGACACGAAATCTGCGGAGGTCGCACGCGGGTAGCGCCGGAGTGTCATGTGAGGCGGCGGCATTGCGCTCGAGCCGTCTTCCGCGCTTCCCTGCGTAGTGGAGGATCTGAACGCGGACGGTCTCATTCCGTCCACGACACGAGGAGCCGGCCATGGGCCACACACCGAGGGCGACCCTGCTCAAGGTGCTGGTGGAGCAGCGCCGTTGGAGATACCGCGACTTCGTTCGCGCCTTCCAGCAGACGGCCACCGAGTTGCACAAGCGGGGGGCCGGGACCCGGAATTTATCGGTGTCCGAGGCACAGTTCCGGCGGTGGACCGCCGGAAAGATCTCCACGCTCCCCTCGCCGGAGTCCTGCCAGGTGCTCGAAGAACTCTTCGGCGTGCCCGCTCCTCAACTGTTCGCACAGCCTCCGTCGGCTGCACCGTCCCTGGAGCCGTCCACCCTCACGTTCGACCTGGAAGACGAGATCGCAGTGACTGCACGTGACGCGCAAGAGCAGGCCGGCGCCGCCGCCGCTGAGTCGGTTTCCGACACCACCCTCGACCAACTCCGCGAGGACGTGGCGACTTTGGCCCGCCGGTACACCCAGACCTCGCCTTTCGACGTCTTCCGCGGGGCGAAGCTGCTGCGCGAGCAGGCCGAGTACCTCCGGGACCGGACGCAGGTCCCAGCCCAGCAGCAGGACCTGCTCATCATCGCGGGTGAGTCCTGCGCGCTGCTGGCGACGGCTGCCTTCGACCTCGGTTCCATGACCGGCGCCGCCCGCTTGTCGCGGTCAGCGGCGCTGTACGGGGAGACCGCGCGCTTCGAGCCCCTGCGGGCCTTCGCCGGCGGGATCCTCGCCTACATCTCCTACTTCTCCGGTCGGCCCGGGGACGCCGTCCGTTTCGCGCGCACCGCCCTCGCTTTCGGCGGGCTGGGCGATGTCGCACGTCGCCGCCTGTTCGCCATCGAAGCCCGCGGGTTCGGGCATCTGGGAGATCAGCCCTCCGCGCAGCGGGCGATGCGCGCCTCGCAGGACGAGGGCCAAGGGGAGCGCGACGACCTGCACGACCTCGTCGGAGGCGAGTTCGGGTTCTCCGAGGAACGCCTCGCCATGAGCAACGCGTCCACCAGCCTGCTGCTCGGCGACGGGACGGCAGCGGAAGAGCACGCGCAGCGGGCGATCCGTCTGATCCGCACCCGTCCGCCGGCCCGCCGGTCGGAACAGGTCATCGGAGGCGCCGCATCCGACCTGGCCATGGCGCGGCTCCTGCGCAACGACCTCCCCGGGGCGTCCGAGGCCCTGGAACCGCTCTGGGACATCCCCACGGAACAGCGCACCACCGGGCTGCTGGAGCGCACAGGAGTTCTCCGGCGCGCGCTGACCGTCCAGCGCTACCAGGGAGCTCCGGCGGCCGTCGAACTGGGCGAGCGGCTCGAGGATTTCAGCCGGGTGTCCTTGCCCCGTCAGCTCGGGGCCGGGCACACCACGACCCTCGATGACGAGTGATCAGTTGATCAGTCGAGACCGGCCAGGACCTTCGCCTCCTTGGCCTGGTCGATACCGTGATCGGCCCAGCGCGGATGCTCCACCGGCTGTCCGCCGGCCTGCAACCAGTGCCAGGTATCCCTGACGGTCTCGGCAAGGGGCCGGCACGTGAGGCCGGCCGCGTACGCGCTGCCGGCCTCTATCTGCCACACCCCGGAATGGGTGCGCCACAGCGGAAGCTCGGTCCACTGCCGTACGCCCTGCTCGATCAACACCTCGTCCGGCGCCCACACCAACCGGCCGGACGCGCCCGTGACGTCGAGACACGCCGTCAGCAGGTCGCCCATCGTGTCGCGTCCGATGGGCGCGGTCACGTTGTACACGCCGCCCTGAGCTGCCGCGGCCTGGTCCAGGGCGAAGCGAGCGACGTCTCGTACGTCCACGGGCTGGATCGTCTTCTGCGGGGCACCCGGTGCGAGGATCTTCCCGCCCTGGGCCGCGCGGTTCAGCCACCACGGCAACCGTCCGACGTACTCCCCCGGGCCGAGGATGACCCCGGGCCGCAGGATCACCGTGCGGTCCGTACCGAACGACGCGAGCACCGCCCGCTCCGTGCCGGCCTTCTGCCGCCCGTAGTGCAGATCCGGACCGTCCCAGCCGGCCGGCATTACGCCGTACTCGACATCCGCGTCCGGCGGCCCGTCCAGGATCGGCGACTCCTCGGTCAAACGCTCGTCCGGCCACCCCTGGTAGGCCGACACCGTCGAGACGTACACGTACCGCCTGGCGACCCGTTCAAGAACACGAGCGCCGGCAAGGACGTCGCGGGGCGCGAGCTCGGACGCGGACGTGTCGATGACGGCATCCCACGGGCCGCTCTCGGCAAGCCGCGCCAAGTCCTCCTTGACCAGACGGTCGCCGTGCACGGGGTGCGCCCCCGGCGCCGCCTCCCCCGAGCGCCCCCGCGTGAACGTGGTCACCTGCCAGCCGCGCTGCAACGCCCGATCAACGACCGCCCTGCCCAGGAACCACGTTCCGCCCATCACGAGAATCCGCATGCGTGCGATCATGCCGCTCCCAGCCGCGCCGTGGCCACACCGCCTATGGCCATGCCCCGAAGCCCGGTTCGTGCTCATGCGATCAGCGGCAGGGACCCTGTTCATCCGTGGCCAGCAGGTCGCCACCAGCCTCCGGACTGCTGCTTAGCCCCGGAAACTTTCCCTAGTGCGATGCCCGGGAAGGTTCGCCATGTTGGTGTGGCACGTTGGTACGTCTTGCGGGCAGGATCGCGTGATGACTCATCTCGGACTGGTGACCGTTGTCGTCCGTGACTACGACGAGGCCATCGCCTTCTACCGGGACGTCGTGGGGTTCGAACTCCTGGAAGACACCCGGATCAATGCGGACAAGCGGTGGGTGGTGGTCGCCCCGCCGGGTGCAAGGGAGACGGCTGTACTCCTGGCCAGGGCCGTGACCGGCGGGCAAGAGGCCCGTATCGGAGACCAGACCGGCGGCCGGGTCGGCTGGTTCTTGAACACCGACGCGTTCGAGCGCGACTACGAGCGGATGCAGGCGGCCGGGGTCGTGTTCGAAGAAGCTCCCCGGCAGGAGCCCTACGGAACTGTCGCCGTCTTCCACGACCTGTACGGCAACCGCTGGGACCTGCTCCAGCTGCGCCGGCCCGGTGACACCGGGCGGTAAAGGGGCTGCGACTGTGCCGCTTGCGGACGTGGCGTCCGCTGCATCAGCCACCGTCTGCGGCGAGGACGCGCCGACGGTCGCCCACCAGCCTTCAGCGATCGGCCACCCAGCGCGCGTCCGCCGGCCAGGATCCTGTACCAACGATCTGCATCACCAGCCTGAACGCCTCGTGGATGGGGACGGTGTCCTCATCCGGGTACTCGTCGTCCTGCCCGTTGGAGAGGACGAACCCGGTGCTCGACCCCTGGGCCCCGGGATCCACGGCATGCTCGCCGGGATCGCCCTGGTCTTCGAGCAGCATCACCATTGCGCGCTCAGTGTTCGTCACGAAAGCCAGCAACCGCCCGGACGAACTGGTCAGCCACGTCTCAAGCCGGCCGCTGTCGATCCTCGCCCGAAAAGCATCCAGCACCACCGCGGACGACACAGGTACAGGGCTGTCGGCATGGATCGCCCAAGACTCGATCACAAGCACGACGATCTCACGGCCCGACCAAAGGGACAGACCCTAACCGTCGGTCGGCATTTCGCCGGGGCTCTTCGGACGCTTCGTACCCCGCAGACCCTTCCCGATCTGCTGAGCGCGCTCGGGCGTCACATCTCCGATGATCGACGCGATCTGGGGCCACGTCTTCTGCTGGCCGTCCCTCAGAGCCCGGACGCGGGCCTGCCGAAGCTCGCGCAGTTGGGCGTGGTAGGTCGGCCAGTGCCTGAGCACCTCCGAGACGGCAGCTGTGCACTCGGCATCGTCTTCGATCGCCGCGAACGCGGCGATGGCCTCCAACAGCCCTCTCACCTCTTCCGACTGCTTCGACACGCCCGCTCTCCTTCCTCCGACGAGAGCGCGACCCGCCGACACGAACCCTAGGGCTTGCATGCGAAAAAGACAAACCCTAGGGTTTGTGTTGAAAGGCCGCCTCCTCGGGGTCTCCTTCATCAGAACAAAGCTCCGGCTGCGTGGTTGCACGCGGAGCCGGGGCTGCTGAGAACGGCGCCGCCCGGTGGTTGCACACCGGGCGGCGCCTCAACCCCGGCTGCGTGGTTGCACACGAGGCCGGGCGAGACAAGCACCTGCTACGAACAGGAGCCTGACCAATGACGCATCTTCCCACCTCGACGGCACCGAAGTCCGGTGACCCGGCTCGTCGTCTCGCTGCAATCGGTTCGGTTCACAAGATGGCGACCGGACGGACGATCACCACAACCGTCACCGAGACCGGTGGCCGTGGTCGCGTCGCCCCGGCCGGTGGTGCGCGATGACCTGGGGCAGCGACGGCAACGACCGCGTGATCCCGATCATCCCTGGTCCGCGTGCGTCTGGAGACGCGCCGCGGTGTTGCGGCCGGCCGATGACGCGGGACGGCGACCAGTACGTGTGCTCGCGGTGCCGCAGGTTCTCCCGGCTCGGGCGGCGCGGATGAGCGCCGAGGAGGAACTGACCGAGGCCGACGGCACCTACCGGCAGGGCGAAGCCCAGCGGACCGGCGAAGCCCGACCGGAGACCGACGTTCGTGCTGGTGCCGCCGAGTCGGCCCAGGCGGAACGGGGGCGGTCGTGAAGCCCTGTCTGCGTCGCGCGCTCCGATCGCTCGGTGACCTGGCCGGTGTCGCGCACTCCTGGCAGTGCAGCAACTGCGGCAGGTGGTTCACCAGCGAGAAGCCGTCCCAGCTCTGTTCCGCCTGCACGTAGCCCGCTCCCCTAACCGGCCGGGCCCGCACCCCTCCCGCCGGCCCGGCCCCGCGGCCTACCACTGCGCTTTGCCGCCAGACCATCTCCAGCCGCGGCCGCTCGACAGTCACCCCCGCACCGTTACGAAGGATCTGCGATGACCATCCCCAGCCACCTGCCGAACACCCCGCCCGAACAGCCCCCGATCCCGGGCGTCCGATACCGCACCGAGCACCGCGAACGGCTGGTCCCCGAGACAGTCAACGGCACCACCCGCACGGTGCCGGAGACCTACTGCGTCCGTGTCCCCGTCCCGCCGCACGACTGGGACCGCACGATCCTGCACGCGGTCACCGGCGCGGCCCTCGTCGTCACCGCCTTGTCGGTCACGTGGACCACGGCCGGCATCGGCGCACTGCTCGCCCCCGTCGTCCCCGACCCCATCGCCTACGGCGCGGCCGCCGTCTTCGACACCGGGTGGCTGGCCTGCCAGGCCCTGGAGTGGCTGGAACGGTACGACCCCAAGCGCGCCCGCGTCGCCCACAACGCCGGATGGACCGCGCTGGCCATCGCCGTCACGGCCGTCGTCGCGCACGGCGTCGACTCCGGTGAAGCCGTCGCGGGCGGCGTCGGAGCGGCGGTGTCGCTGATCGCCAAGGGCCTGTGGGTGGTCGTCCTCCGGCACTACGCGGTGCCGCTGGGCGAACGCGTCGGCGGCTGGCTGCTGCTGCGCCGCAAAGAGGTAGCCGCACAGCGCGCGCTGTCCGGCGAGCTACGGCGCCTGGCAGCCGACGAAGCGTACGTGCAGGCCGTGTACGGAGGACTCGCCGCAAGTGCCCAGCCAGCGGCGACTGCCGGCACCGCCCAGGTCCCGGCAGGTGCCCACCGGCCGACCGAGCCCGTGCCGGTGCCGGTGCCGGTGCCGGGACACGCAACACCCGCCGCTTCACCGGCGCGTCCGCAACCTCCGGCGCCGCCTGCCGACGTGCCCTGGCCGGACATGTCATCCGACCAGGAGCCATCCGACGACGTCGTCCGCCCGATCCGGGCCGACTCCCTGTCCATCGCGGACACCGTCCGGGCGTGCCTGCACGAAGGCATCACCTCCGATGCCCAGATCATCGCCCGGGTCCGCGAGACCCACGGCGACCGCACGCACTTGGAGGACACCGTCGCCCGCACCCGCCGCCGCGTCGAACCGCGACCCGCATCATGACGGTCCTCGCCCGCGTACCTGCGAAGGCGCGCACTGCTGGACTCGGCGTTCGGATGCGGGGTGCCCGTCCGGGTTGTCGCCGAGCCAACGCGGACAAACGCGCTAGAAGCATCTGACGTTCTGTCAGAAAACTTAGCATTGACTCAGCATGAGTCCTGGAACACCTGGTCAGGGACGGTCACAGAGAGGAACTCTCGCGCCCCTCCGAGCGCACCCCGCTGTGGCGGCTGCAGGGGGTCTGGAGGGCCCGCCAGGACGCAAAACCAGTCGTCCGTGCCGCGCACCGGCAGCCGTCCGATTGAGGGCAAAACACCAGGTCAGCGCTCACGCCCCCGCGGTTTCAGAGGAGTTGACGGGAGGACTGGCGCGTCCAGGCGGGGGCCGGCGAAGCCGTGGACGTCACCGAAGCGTGTACCCGTCATCCAGTCCTCGCGGGCGGCTACGATGTCCTCACCTGACCTGCCGATGAAGTTCCACCACATGACGATCTTCTCGGCGAACGGCTCGCCGCCCAGCAGCATCACGGAGCTCTCGTGGTCCGCGCGCAGGGCGAGGTCGGTGCGGCCGGTGCCGAGGTAGAGGAGGGAGCCGGGGGTGAGGCGGACGCCGTCCACCTCGGTCTCGCCGGACATGGACAGGGCCGCGTACTCGAAGTCGCGCTGGAGCGGGAGGCGGGCCGCGGTGTCCGGGGCGAGGGTGAGGTCGGCGCCGAGCAGGGGGCTGTGGACGGTGCCGGGCGAGACCGCGCCGTCGAGTTCGCCGAGGATCACGGTGGCGTGCAGGCCGTGGCCGCCGGTGACCTCGGGGAGTTCGGCGTGGTGCTCGAAGGCGGGCGCGGTGTCGCGGTGGGCGGCGGGCAGGGCGACCCACAACTGCGCGCCGTGCAGGTGGCGGGCGTGGTCGCGCGGGGACTCCTCGGAGTGGGCGATGGCCCGGCCGGAGGTCATCAGCCCGAGTTCGCGCGGCCGTACGGTCTGCTTGCTGCCGAGGCTGTCGCGGTGCAGCACCTCGCCGTCGTGCAGCCAGCTCACCGTCTGCAGGCCCATGTGCGGGTGCGGCGGCACCTGCATGCCGGGCTCGTGGGCGATGTCGTCGGGCCCGTAGTGGTCGACGAAGCACCACGCGCCGATCATGCGGCGGCCGAGGTTGGGCAGCAGCCGCCGGACCCGGGTGCTCTCGCCGAGCGGGACCGTCCGCCCGTCGAGGAGTTCGCGGACCGGGCCGCCGGACACGTCCTCACGGCCGCCGCAGACCCGGGCGGCCGGTCTCACATCGAGGTTGCTCATGGTCAGATCATCCCTCGGAGGGCGGCTCCGGCGGCTCCATCAGCTTCTCGGGAATGTCGGCGAGGCAGGCCCGCAGCCGCTCGCCGAGCGCCTTGGCCTGCGGGTCGGCCAGGGTGGAGGCGGCCACGCCCTCGCCGAGCAGGTCGTGCACGACGAAGTTCAGCGCTCGCAGGTTGGGCAACTCGTAGCGGCTGATGGGGAGTTTGGCGGTCTCCGGCAGCAGTGCGCGCAGCCGGGGCACGTCGAGCCAGTCGCGCAGCCACGCGTAGGACCCGTCGTCGCCGACCCACAGGCCGACGTTGGCGTCCCCGCCCTTGTCCCCCGAGCGCGCGCCGACCAGCGTGCCCAGCGGCAGCCGGATGGTCCGGCCGTGCCGTCCGGGGTAGGGCTCGGCGCGCTCCGGCGGCGCGGGCTGGCCGGCCAACGGCCGTGCGGGCGGCGGCGAGACGGCGTCGGCGCGCGGGCCGGGACGGGTGGGCGCGGAGCCCGGGCGCGGCGGCCGGGGCGCGGGCAGCCGGGTGCCGTCGCCGAGCACGACGGTCTCCTCGACCTCGGCCGCGGGGACGAGCGCGGGCCAATAGACGCCGTACTCGGTGGACTTGGGCGAGGCGTGCTCCAGGTGGAGCCCCGGGTAGCCGGCCAGCGCGGTGCCCGCGACGGCGGAGAAGAAGCCGCGCCCGACCTTGTCGGGGTCGGGGTCGCGGACGGTGAGGGTGAGCCGGTCGGAGCCGCCGCCGTGCTCGCGTCGCAGGTCGTACGTGGCGAAGCGGCCCGGCCCGCCGGTCGCGTCGCGCAGCGCTGCCTCGGCGAAGTCGGCCTTGGCGTCGAGGTCGAGGCCGGTCAGCACGAAGGTGGCGCTGTTGCGGTGGCCGCCGAGGTGGTTGAGGCACACCTTGAGGTCGTCCGGGGCGGGTTCGCCGCGGACGGGGCCGACGGCGACCCGGTCGGCGCCCTGCTGGGTGAGCCGCACGGTGTCGAGGCGGGCCACCACGTCGGCGTTGAGGTAGGCGGGATGCCCGGTCTCGTACAGGAGTTGGGCGGTGACGGTGCCGACGGTGACCGCCCCGCCGGTGCCGGGGTGCTTGGTGATGACGCTGGACCCGTCGGGGTGGAGTTCGGCGAGGGGGAAGCCGGGGTGGACGGGGTCGGGGATCTCGGTGAAGAAGGAGTAGTTGCCGCCGGTGGCCTGCGTGCCGCACTCGATGATGTGGCCGGCGGTGACGGCTCCGGCGAGCGCGTCCCAGTCGTCGGGGGCCCAGCCGAAGGCCCAGGCGGCGGGTCCGACGACGAGGGAGGCGTCGGTGACCCGGCCGCAGATCACGATGTCGGCGCCCGCGCCCAGGGCCTGCGCGATGCCCCAGCCGCCGAGGTAGGCGTTGGCGGTGACGGGTTCGACGCCCGAGCCGGCCAGCGGCCGTCCGGTGCCGAGGTGGGCGAAGTCGTGGCCGCGGGACTGGAGTTCGGGCAGCCGGGCGAGCAGGTCGTCTCCCTCGACGTGGGCGACCGACGGGTGCAGGCCGCCGCGCTCGGCGAGTTGGCGGACCTTCGCGGCGAGCCCGGCCGGGTTGAGGCCGCCGGCGTTGACCACGATCTTGGTGCCGCGCTCCAGGCAGGTGCCGAGCACGTCGCGGAGTTGGGCGAGGAAGGAGACCGCGTACCCGCCGTCGGGGTCGCGCTGCCGGGCTTTCCACAGCAGCAGCATGGTGAGTTCGGCGAGGTAGTCGCCGGTGAGCACGTCGACGGGGCCGCCCTCGACCATCTCGCGCGCCGCGGCGAGCCGATCGCCGTAGTAGCCGGAGCAGTTCGCGATCCGCAGCACCTCGGGGCGGTCGCCGGCCCCGCCGTTGTCCGCTCCGGTCACCGTACTCTCCCGTCACTTCGCCCCAGCGTCACCGACGGCACGATCATCTTGCCGCGGGGGGCGCCGCGCAAGACCGCGAGGCCGCGCACGGCCACGGGGTGCCGCGCCGTGCGGGGCTCGGCCACCCGGGGCCGGCCGTACGGGGGCGCTCTCCCGCTCTCCCGGCGGTGGTTGAATCGCGGCATGACCCCAGCACCGCAGGACCCGCACCCGGCGGACGACGACGGCCCGCCGCCGCTCTCCGGCCTGTCCGCGGACGAGGTGATCGACATCGTGGACGAGGCGGACCGCGTGGTCGGCACCTCGCCGCGCGGCGCCGCCTACGCCCGCGGGCTGCGGCACCGCTGCGCCTTCATCCTCGTCCGCGACGCCGAGGACCGGATCTTCGTGCACCGCCGCACCGACCGCAAACTCGTCTTCCCCTCCCGCTACGACATGTTCGTCGGCGGGGTGGTGGGCACCGGCGAGACGTACGACGAGACGGCGCTGCGCGAGGCGGAGGAGGAACTGGGCGTCAGCGGACTCCCGCAGCCCGTACCGCTGTTCAGGTTCCTGTACGAGGACGCGTCGTTCGGCTCGTGGTGGTCGGCGATCTACGAGGTCCGGTGCGAGCTGCCCGTCCGCCCGCAGCCCGAGGAGGTCGCCTGGCACGCCTTCCTCACCGAGGAGGAGCTGACCGCGCGGCTGACGGAGTGGGACTGGGTGCCCGACGGCCTGGCCGGCTACGAGCGCCTGCTGGCATGGCGCCGGGAGCGGCCGGACTCCTCCTGAGCGCCCGAGGCCAGCAGCGACTCGGCGACCGCCGTCCGCATGTACAGCACGGAGCGGCCCGAGCGGTGGGCCGACACGATGCCCGCGTTCCTCAGCGCGGTGAGGTGCTGGTTGACGCCGCCGGCGGACAGCCCGGTCCGCCCGGCGAGGTCGCTGGTGGACGTGGGCACCGACAGCTCGGCCAGCAGCAGGGCGCGGGTGCGGCCGAGGACCGCGGCCACCGCCTCGGGAACGGCGGGCCGCTCCCGCGTCCACACCGAGCCCCAGCCGCGGCTGGGGTAGAACAGCTGCTTGGTGACGGGCGCGAGCACGGTCGTGGAGACCCGCGCCCAGGCGAAGACGGACGGCACCAGCACCATGCCCCGGCCCGCCAGCTCCAGCGGCCTGGGCCGGGTGCAGGGCAGGTGGGCCACGGTGAGCACGCCCCCGCTCCAGCCGACCGAGGGGTGCAGGTCGCGCAGGACCGCCTCGGCGCCGTCCGCGGCCAGCCGCCGCGCCTGGTGGAAGACGTCGGCCTCCAGCACCGCCTTCACCCGGGGCCAGTGCGGGGCGAGCGCCAGCTCCCAGTACGCCTCGATCTCCGCGATCAGCCGGGCCGTGCCGGCCGCCGGGTCGGCGTGGAACTCCTGGATCCGCGCGGTGCGCAGCCCGTACTCCTCCAGTTCGCCGCGGATGTCGGCGGCCGGGGTCGCGGCGACCGCCCGCAGTTCGGCGGCGAGGTCGGGGGCGGCGGCGCCCGGCGGCGGGGTGAGGAAGTCCGGGCAGTAGCCGGAGGGCGGCACGAGGTCGAGCAGCAGGCCGTGGTCGAGCCCGGCGGCGGCCATCAGGGGCGCGACCTCGTCGCGCCAGCGGCGGTGCACCGCGTGCGGGCCCACCGACTGGTAGGCGCGGACGCTCGCCACCACCTCCCACAGCGCGGACACCGCGAACCGGGTCCGCGCCACGTCGCTCGCCGAGAAGGCGAACCGCACATTCCCACCCATGCCGTCCCCCGGATTCACCCGTACCTGAATCGATGCCGTCAACCCGCCCGGCCGTCGCACCATTCCCGCATGACCGCTCCCCCGGGGCAAGCCCCGCCGCCCGTGACCGCGCCCGACGCCCCGGACCCGAGCCCGGCCGTGCTCCCGGACGCCGTACCGCCCACCGGGCGGGGCCAGGCGCTGCGGGCGGCCGCGGTCCGGCACTTCGGCGGGTTGCCGGGCCCGTTCTGGACCGTCTTCGGCGGCACCGTGATCAACCGGGTCGGCACGATGGTCGTGCCGTTCCTCGTGTTCTACCTGGGCTCGCGCGGCGTCACCGCCGACCGGACCCCGTACGTCCTCGGCGCGTTGGGCGCGGGCGGGCTGGTCGGACCGGTGCTGGGCGGGTGGCTGGCGGACCGGGCGGGCCGGCGGCGGGCGATCCTGCTCGGGATGGTCACGACCCCGGTCAGCCAGGCGCTGCTGTTCGTCTCCCCGGGCGTGGTGACGCTCGCCGTCGCGGCCGCGCTGGTGGGCACCGCCGCCAACCTGCACGCGCCCGGGGTGGCGGCCGTGATCGCGGACTCGGTCGCCCCGGCGCGGCGGCGGACGGCCTACGGGCTCTACCACTGGGCGATCAACATCGGGGCGGCCACCGCGGGCGCGGCCGGCGGCTTCCTGATCGAGCGCGGCTTCTGGCTGCTGTTCGCGGTGGACGCGGTGACCTGCCTGGGCTTCGCGGCCGTCGCCGCGGTGGCGCTGCCCCGGGAGGAGCCGCGGGCGGTGAACGGGCCCACCCGGTCCGGCGGTTACGGCGTGGTGCTGCGCGACCGGCTGCTGCTGGCGGTGCTGGCCGTGTCGGTGGCGGGTGAGTGCGTGTACGCGCAGACGGAGTTCACCGTGCCGATGTCCATCCGCGACCACGGGCTGCCGGCCACGGTGTACGGGCTGGTGGCGGTCGTCAACGCGCTGGTCGTGGTGGTCTTCCAGCCGTTCACCAACGCGTGGTTGCAGTACCGGGACCGCACCCGGGTGTGGGCGGTGGCCTCGGGCCTGGTCGCGCTCGGGGTGGGCCTGACGGGGGTGGCGCACACGGCGTGGGGGTACGTCGCCACCGTCGTGGTGTGGAGCGCGGGCGAGGTGTGCGCGGGCGGCATCGCGACGGCGGTCGTCGCCGATCTCGCGCCGCCGGACGCCCGGGCCCGCTACCAGGCGGCGCTCAACTGGGAGCGGGGCGTGGCGCGTTTCCTCGCCCTGGTGGGCGGGCCGGCGCTCTACGCGGTGGCGGGTCCGGCCGCCCTGTGGTGGACGGTGGCCGCCGTCGGCCTGGTCGGCGCGTCCGCCCTGCTCGCGCTGCGCACCGGGCTGGAGCGGGCGTCGCGGGAGAGCGCGGCGGTGGCCACGGCCGCGTGAGGTCCCGGGGCCGCCGACCGGTGGCCCCGGCCCTGGACCGGCGGTCCGGCACGCGTCACGGGGGCGTGCCGGACCGCCCGCCGCGGGTGCGCGCCAAGAGACGATCACGGGCGCCCGACACGCGTACGGGCTCGCCGTCGCGCACTCGTCGGCCTCAGCTGAGCAGCAGGAGCCCGGCCACGACGGAGGCGGCGTTGGCGGCGGCGGCCGCCGCGTAGGGCACCACCCCGCGCAGCCGCAGCACGCGGGCGACCATCCAGCCCTCCGCCGCGCAGACCGCGCCCTCCCCCGCCGCGAAGCCCCACCAGTACCCGTGGGCCGGGACGTGGCGCAGGAACCACCACAGCAGCGGGTGCGTCACAAGGTTGACCAACAGCCCCGCGACGGCGGTCCGGTGCCAGCGCACCCGGCACGGTACGGTGATCGCCGCCACGTAGACCGGGACCTCGACCAGCACGGTCAGCCCGAGGGCCAGCGGGTAGGACGCAGACGACACGCGCGCATCGTGTCACGGGGAGGGAAGCGGTGGCCAGTGCCCAACTGCCCGCGGCCGGGCGCGTCTTGCCCGTCGCGGGACCGGGCGGACGGCTCGGCCGGGCCGGGCAGGCCGCCCCCGTCGCGGGGTTCGCCGTACTGATCTGCGTGACCCTCGCGCTGTCGCTGCGGCTGCCCGCCGGCACCGCGGTGGTGAGCCTCGCCGCGTTCGGCATCCTGCACAACGTGCTCGAACTGCGGTACATGGCCGGGCGGTTCGAGGGCATGCTGCGCGGGCCGTTCCTGCGGCTGCTGGCCGCCCTGATCACCGGCATCGTGGTGGTGCGGCTGCTGCCGCCGTCGGTGGCCACCCGGGACGCGGAGATCCTGCTCGCCTACGGCCTGCTGGCCGCGGCCTGCCTGCACGCGATGCGCCGGCGGCCGCTGCTGCTGGCCGGGGCGGGGCTGGTGACCGCCGCGGCCGCGGCCACCTCGCTGGCCTTCCCCGACTACCACTTCGTGGTGCTCACCCACCTGCACAACGTGGTGCCGCTGCTCTTCTTGTGGGAGTGGTCGCGGGACCTGCCGCGCCGCGGCCGCGCGGTGTTCCGGGCCGTGCAGTGCGCCTGGGTGGTGGTGATCCCCGCGCTGGTGCTGTCCGGCGCGTGCGACGGGCTGATGGGATCGGGCTCGGACTGGACCGACCGGCTGGCCCGCGCGTACACCCCGCCGGGCTGGCAGCACACGGACGCCGGGCAGCGGTTCGTCACCGTCTTCGCGTTCATGGCGCTGATGCACTACCTGGTGTGGATCTGGTTCATGCCGCGATACGCGCCCGACGCCACCAAGGCGTTCGAGCGGCGGGTGCCGGTGGTGACCGGACGGTGGGCCTGGGCGCTGGGCATCGGCGGGTCCGCGGCCATCGCGGTGCTCTTCGCCACCGACTACGACCGGGGCACCTCGCTGTACGCCGCCGTCGCCAGTTACCACGCGTACCTGGAGTTCCCGGTGCTGCTCATGCTCGTTCTGGGGCTGGTGCCCCGCGTCCCGCAGGGGGAGAAGTGAATCCGATGGTGCTGGCCGACATCGCCCCGCCGCCGCCCGACAACGGTGGCGGGCACGTGGTGCTGACCGTGGTCGTCATGCTGCTGGTGGCGGCCGCGATGGCGGTGGTCATCGCGGTGGTGTCCCGGCGCAGGTAGGGCTCCGCCGGGCGCGACCGGGCCCGGTCAGGGTGGCCGGGTGAGCGAAGACGGCGGGTTCCGCGAGGTCAGGGCGTCGGTGCGGCTGTGGTTCGCCCCGCGGCTGGTGCAGGAGGAGGGCTCCACGCCCGACTACCGCTTCTCGCTGGCCAACGAGCGCACCTTCCTCGCCTGGATACGCACCGCGCCGGCGCTGATCGGCGGCGGCTTCGCGGTCGCCCAGTTCCTCACCGACCACCTGCCGCACTGGGTCCGGGTCGCCCTGGCCCTGGCCCTGCTGGCCGGCGGCGTCTTCCGCGCGCTGCGGGCGGTCAACCACTGGATCCGCTGCGAGCGCGCCATGCGCCGCGGCCAGAGCCTGCCGGCCTCGCGCTTCCCGGCGCTGCCGGCCGCCCTGGTCGCGGTCATCGCGGTGGCGATGGTCGCCGTCGTCGTCGTGGGCCGGGCCGGATGAGTCCGAGGCCGGACGGGGCCGGGGGGCGCGCGCCCGCCGAGGACGGCCGCCGCCTGGCCGTGGAGACCGACCGGGACCCGGGGCTCCAGCCCGAGCGGACCCGGCTGGCGTGGCGGCGGACCACGCTGACGTGGGGCGTGGCGACCCTGCCGGCCCTGCGGCAGGCGCTGCGCGGGCACGACGGGGTGGTGGTGCCGGCGGCCGCGGTGTCCCTGACGGCGCTGACCTTCCTGGCCTTCCTGCTGATCGCGCACCTGCGCATACAGGGGCTGGGCGCGGCGCGGCCGCCGGTACTGCCAGCCCGCGCCGCGCAGGCGGTGGTGGGGTGCGCGGTGGCGCTCGCGGTGTGCGGGGCCGCCCTCCTGTGGTGAGGAGCGCCGGGGCGTGTGCGTCACCGCCGCCCGCCGGTGGGAGCATGAGGCCGCGAGCGCCCGCCGTACGGTGGCCGGCGACCCGCGCCAGGAGGAGGAGCAGATGGCGGCCGTACCCGGACAGCTCCCCGTGATCGTCGTCATGGGGGTCGCGGGCTCGGGCAAGTCGACGGTCGGCGGACTGCTGGCCGAGCGGCTGGGCGTCCCGTACGCCGAGGCCGACGACTTCCACCCGGCGGCGAACATCGCCAAGATGGCGTCCGGCCGCCCGCTGGACGACGCCGACCGCGCGCCCTGGCTCGACGCCATCGCCGCGTGGAGTGCCGGGCGCGGCGACCGGGGCGGCGTGGTGAGCTGCTCGGCGCTGCGCCACACCTACCGCGACCGGCTGCGCGCGCGGGCGCCCGGCCTGTTCTTCCTGCACCTGGAAGGCACGCCGGAGTTGATCGCCGCCCGGCTGGCCGCCCGCA
Source organism: uncultured Actinomycetota bacterium (assembly GCA_963756705.1). GTDB lineage: Bacteria > Actinomycetota > Actinomycetes > Streptomycetales > Streptomycetaceae > Actinacidiphila. Next base: position 113,177 of record CAVWOS010000019.1, read on the forward strand.
CCGGGCACTTCATGCCGCCGGCGCTGCTGCGGTCGCAGTTCGAGGCGCTGGAGCCGCTGCGGGCCGGCGAGGCGGGGGCGGTGGTCACCGTGGACGGCGGCCCCGAGGAGATCCTCGACCGGGCGCTGGCGGCGCTCGGGCGCTGATGCGTAAGGGGGCGTGGGGGGCGCTGACCGCCGCACGCGGGTCGAGGTGGGTCGGCGCGGGTCGCTACCAGCGCGGGACCGACGGCGTGCGCCACCCCGGATCGGCCACGCGCATGGCCGCCGCGTCGTCGCGGTCGCGCATCGTGCCGTCGTCGTCCAGCCAGCGCCGGTGCAGCGACGCGAGCGAGTCGCGGTCCAGCTCGACGCCCAGGCCGGGGCGCTCGGAGACGGTGAGCCGGCCGGCGCGGAAGACGAGCCGCTCGGTGATGACGTCCTCGGTCTGCCACGGGTAGTGCGAGTCGCAGGCGTAGTCGAGGTTCGGCACGGTGGCGGCGACGTGGGTCATGGCGGCCAGGCTGATGCCCAGGTGGGTGTTGGAGTGCATCGACAGGCCGACCCCGAAGGTGCCGCAGATCGCGGCCAGCCGCTGGGTGTTGCGCAGCCCGCCCCAGTAGTGGTGGTCGGAGAGTACGACCTGGACGGCGCCGCGGGTGAAGGCGTCGCGGATCTCGGGGAAGGTCGTCACGCACATGTTGGTGGCCAGCGGTACGGAGGTGCCGGCGGCGACCTCGGCCATCCGGTCGGTGCCGCTCGCCGGGTCCTCCAGGTACTCCAGCACGTCGCCGAGTTCGCGGGCCACCCGCAGTGAAGTGGCCACCGACCAGGCGCCGTTGGGGTCCAGCCGCAGCGGCCGGCCGGGAAGGGCGGCGGCCAGCGCGCGGACGGCGGCGACCTCCTCCTCGGGCGGGAAGACCCCGCCCTTGAGCTTGAAGGAGCCGAACCCGTAGGCGTCGGCGAACCGTCGCGCCTGCGCCACCACGCCCTCAGGGTCGAGCGCGGCTCCCCAGTCGTCGGGCTCGCCCCGCCCCTGCGGATGCCGGGCGAACCGGTAGAAGAGGTAGGCGCTGTAGTCGACGGCGTCGCGGACCTTGCCGCCGAGCAGCGCGTGCACCGGCAGCCCGAGGGCCTTGCCGAACGCGTCGAGGCAGGCCACCTCGAAGGCCGAGACGACCGACAGCCGGAGCTTGTCCGCCGTCTGCGCCCCGCGCAGGCCGGCCGCCGGCCGGGAGGCGTCCGGCGCGGGGGCGTCGCCGTCCGGCTCGCCGCACGCCCGGGCGGCCAGGGTGAACAGCCCGTTCAGGTCGGTGATCGCGTGCCCGGGCAGCGCCTCGGCCAGCGTGCGGGCCGGCTCCAGGTAGCGGGTGTCGCCGTAGGTCTCACCGAGCCCGGTCGTCCCGTCCTCGGTGACGATCTCCACCACCAGGCGCGGGGTGTAGGGCTGGTGGACGCCCTGGGTGTTGAGCAGCGGCGGATCGGCGATCAGGATGGGGGTCAGCCGGGCCTCGGCGACGGTGAGGGCGCCGGCCGGCCGCATCCCCATCGAATCCGCCGCACCCGCCGCACCGATTGTCTGCATATGTGAATCAGATTCACCCATGAGATCAAAGGGTAGGCGGGGCGCGGCAGGGTCGTCAACGGAGCCCGCCGCGGGGCCCTGGACGACATACCAACCGGTCGGTAATATCTCGGGCCATGAGCGAAGCCGACAGCCCCAAGGGCCTGGACCTCGTCCGACTCCGCCGGCACCTGGACCGGGAGCGCCCCGGGCTCGTGCGCGGCGGGCTGCGCGCCGAACTCGTCGAGGGCGGCCGGTCCAACCTCACCTACCGCGTCACCGACGGCGCCACCGCCTGGGTGGTGCGCAGACCCCCGCTCGGCCACGTGCTCGCCACCGCCCACGACATGGCCCGCGAGCACCGGGTGATCAGCGCGCTCGCCGGCACCCCCGTCCCGGTGCCGGGCACGGTGCTGCTGTGCCAGGACACCGACGTCATCGGGGCGCCCTTCTACGTCATGGACTTCGTGCCGGGCACCCCGTACCGCAGCGAGCGGCAGCTGCGCGCGATCGGCCCCGAGCGGACCCGGGCGGCCGTGCACACCCTCGTCGACACGCTGGTGGACCTGCACGCGGTGGACCCGGCAGCGGCGGGGCTCGCCGACTTCGGCCGACCCGAGGGCTTCCTCGACCGTCAACTGCGCCGCTGGGGCAAGCAGTTGGACTCCTCCCGCAGCCGCGACCTGCCCGGCGTCGACGAGTTGCACGCGGGCCTGGCCGCCGGCCTGCCGGACTCCCCCGCGCCCGCGGTCGTGCACGGCGACTACCGGCTCGACAACGTGCTGATCGACGACGCCGGCACGCTGACCGCCGTCCTGGACTGGGAGATGTCCACCCTCGGCGACCCGCTCACCGACCTCGGGCTGCTCGTGATGTACAGCGGGCAGCGCGGCTCGGAGCTGTTCTCGGCCCCGACCACCGGCGGCGCCCCCGGCCACCCCGGCGCGGACGAGATCGTCCGGCGGTACGCCCGGCGCTCCGGCCGGGATGTGTCGGCCGTCGACTGGTACACCGCGTTCGCCTGCTTCAAGCTCGCCGTGATCGTGGAGGGCATCCACTACCGCTGGACCCTCGGCCAGACCCTCGGGCCCGGCTTCGACCGGATCGGCGAGGCCGTCCCCTCCTTCATCGAGCGCGGACTGCGCACCCTGCGCCGGTACACCTCCGGCGACCGCGTGACCGATGCCGCCACCGACAGCCGGGAAGGCTGACCACCCATGGAATTCGCCTACGACGCCAGGACCGAGGAGCTGCGGGCGCGGCTGTCCGCCTTCCTCGACGCGCACGTGTACCCCGCCGAGCCGGTCTTCGCCGACCAGCGCGACCGGGCCGAGGGCGAGGCCCGCTGGTCCGCGCCGCCGCTGGTGGAAGAACTCAAGGCCGAGGCGCGCCGCCAGGGCCTGTGGAACCTCTTCCTGCCCGGCGAGCACGGCGCCGGGCTGACCAACCTCCAGTACGCGCCGCTGGCCGAACTCACCGGCCGCAGCCCGCACCTGGCCCCGCCCGCGCTCAACTGCGCCGCGCCGGACACCGGAAACATGGAGGTGCTGGCGGAGTTCGGCAGCCCCGCCCAGCGCGAGCAGTGGCTCACGCCGCTGCTGGCCGGCGAGATCCGCTCCGCCTTCGCCATGACCGAGCCGGAGGTGGCCTCCTCCGACGCCACCAACATCGAGACCCGCATCGAACGCGACGGCGACTCGTACGTCATCAACGGCCGCAAGTGGTTCATCTCCGGTGCGATGAACCCGCGTTGCGCCGTCCTCATCGTGATGGGCAAGACCGACCCCGCCGCCGAACGGCACCGCCAGCAGAGCCAGATCCTCGTGCCGCGCGACACCCCGGGCGTCGAGATCCGGCGCGGCATGCGGGTGTTCGGCTACGACGACGGCGACCACGGCGGGCACGCCGAGGTCGTCTTCCACGACGTGCGGGTGCCCGCGGCGAACCTGATCGGCGAGGAGGGCGGCGGTTTCGCGATCGCCCAGGCCCGGCTCGGGCCCGGCCGCATCCACCACTGCATGCGGCTGATCGGCATGGCCGAGCGGGCGCTGGAGCTGATGTGCCGCCGGGCGGTGGCGCGCACCGCGTTCGGCAAGCCGCTGGCCGCGCAGGGCGTGGTCCAGGAGTGGATCGCCGAGAGCCGGGTGGAGATCGAGCAGCTGCGGCTGCTGGTCCTGAAGACGGCGTGGCTGATGGACACCGTGGGCAACCGCGGCGCGCACACCGAGATCCAGGCCATCAAGATCGCCACCCCGGCGGCGGTCCAGCGCATCGTGGACCGGGCGATCCAGCTGCACGGCGCCGGCGGCGTCTCCCAGGACTTCCCGCTGGCCGAGCTCTGGGCCGCCACCCGCACCCTGCGCCTGGCCGACGGCCCCGACGAGGTGCACAAGCGCTCCCTGGCCCGCCGCGAGCTGAAGAAGTACGCGTAGGGCCGTGCCCGGCACCTCCCGCCCGTCCGGCGGCGCGTGACACGCGCGCTCCCCCACGGCCTTCGGCGTGGGTGGTACCCCCACCGGCTCCGCCCGGGAGGTGCCCCCACCGCCGTCGGTCGTCGGCGCAGCCCGCCGCGCGCTCTCCCTCCTGGGCCCAGCGGCCCGGGAGGTGCCCCCACCCTCCGCCTGCCGATCCGGGGGCACCCCCGGGCGAAGCTCTGGGGGAGCCCCACACGCCGCGGGTCCCGCCCTCCGGGCGGACGCCGCTACGGGCCGGACGCGGCCCGGTCGCTCCGGCTCCGGGTCCGCCGGGGGTTGGCGGGCCCCGGTGGCCTCGGCGGCGCGGGGCAGGCAGGATGGAAGGTGAGAGCAGGGCACGCCCAGCGGGACGGCTCGTGGCAGAGGGTGTGCCCGCGACCCGCGGGAGGGCGACATGCACGCCTCGATCGGAGATCACGTAGTCGTCGAGGGCACCCGTCCGGGAGCGGTCCGGCGCGAGGGCGAGATCGTGGCCCTGCACCACCCCGACGGCAGCCCGCCCTACGACGTGGAGTGGGCCGACACCGGTCACACCACCATCTGCGTCCCAGGCCCGGACGCGCACATCCTGCACCCGGCCTCGGGCGCGACGCGGGACCGGCGTTCCGGATGACCGGCCCCTTCCCTGCCGGCGGGCCGGAGCGCTGACCGTGCGCTTCACCGACCGCCGGGAGGCCGGACGTCAGCTGGCCCGGGCCCTCGCGGAGCTGCGGGGCCCCGGCACGGTGGTGCTCGGCCTGCCCAGGGGCGGCGTGCCCGTCGCCGAGGAGGTGGCCGCCGAGCTGCGGGCCCCGCTCGACGTGTGCCTGGTGCGCAAGCTCGGCGTGCCCTTCGACCCGGAGCTGGCGCTGGGCGCGATCGGCGAGGGCGGCATCCGCATCCTCAACGAGGAGGTGCTGCGGATGGCCCGGGTCCGGGCGGACGAGCTCACCCGGGTGGAGACCCGGGAGCGCGCCCTGCTCGAACGCCGGGTGCGCGCCTACCGGCGGGCCCGCGACCAGGTGGACATCGAGGGCCGCCGGGTGATCCTCGTCGACGACGGCATCGCCACGGGTGCCACCGCGCGCGCCGCCTGCCAGGTGGTCCGCGCCCGGGGCGCGCGCGGCGTCGTGATGGCCGCGCCGGTGGGCCCGCCGGACGCGGCCGAGCGGCTGGGCGACGAGGCAGACGCGTGCGTGTGCCTGGCCGGCCCGCCGGGCTTCCTGGCGATCGGCCAGTTCTACGACGACTTCACGCAGACCGACGACGCCGAGGTGCTGGCGTGCCTGGCCCGCGCCCAGACCCGGTCGACCGCCCACCGGGCCCGGGGCGGGTCGCACCGGGCTACGGGATGAGGGTGAGCCGGCCGACCGTCGTCCCGTCGGCCACCGCCTGCACCGCGTCCGCGCCGTCGCCGAGCGCGAGCCGACCGGTGACCAGGGGCCGTACCGCCCCCACCGCCGCCAGCCGGGTCAGTTCGGCGTGCGCGGCGCGGACCGCCCGGGGGTCGCGGGCCGCGTACAGGCCCCAGTGCAGCCCGAGCACCGAGTAGTTCTTGACCAGCGCGTGGTTGAGGGCGGGCGCCGGCACCGTCCCGCCGGCGAAGCCGACCACCACGATCCGGCCCTCGAACGCGACGCACTTGGCCGACCCCGCGTACGCGTCCCCGCCGACCGGGTCGTAGACCACGTCGGCGCCGTGCCCGCCGGTGACCTCCTTGACGACGGCGACGAAGTCCTCCGTGCGCCGGTCGACCACGACGTCGGCGCCGAGTTCGCGCGCGGCCTTCGCCTTCTCCGGCCCGCCCACGACCGCGATCACCCGCGCGCCGGCCGCCCGGCCCAACTGCACGGCGGCGCTGCCGACACCGCCCGCGGCCGCGTGCACCAGCAGGGTCTCGCCGGGCCGGATCCCGGCCCGCCGGTGGAGGCCGAACCAGCCCGTCTGGTAGCCGATGTGCAGGGCGGCGGCCTCGGCGTCGTCCAGCGCCTCGGGCGCGGGCAGCAGGCCGGCCGCGGGCACCACCGCGTACTCGGCGAACGCCCCGCCGGGCAGTGCGGCAGTGGTGATCACGCGGGAGCCGACGCCCGGCGTCCGGCCCTCTTCCCCGGCCGGGTCACCGCTCCGTTCGCCGGCCCGGTCCCCGGCCGCCGGCCGCTCCGCGCCGGGCCCGAGCTCGGCCACCTCGCCGCACATCTCCACGCCCGGCGTGAACGGCAGCGGCGGGCGGATCTGGTACTGGCCGCGGCAGAGCATGGCGTCGGGGAAGTTGACGTTGGCCGCGCGCACCCGCAGCAGCGCCTCACCCGGGCCGGGCCGCGGGGCGGGGACCTCCTCCAGCCGCATGACCTCGCGCGGTTCGCCGTTCTGGTGCACACGCCATGCCTTCACGCGGGACCCCCGGATCCGGGTCGGGGCCGCCGCACGGAGTGCAGCAGCAGGTCGGAGAACTCGGCGGCGACCTGCTCGGCGGACAGCGGGCCGTCCGCGCGGTACCAGGTGCCGAGGTGGTGCACGGAGCCGAAGAAGAAGTCGACCACCAGGTCCGGCCGCAGCTCCTCCCGGAAGTGGCCGTCCCGCCGGCCCTCCTCGACCAGCGCGCGGAACGTCTCGTGGTAGCGGCGCCGCTCGGCCCGCACCGCCTTCTGCTTCTCCGGGCTGAGCTGGTGCATCGAGCGGAAGAAGATCTTGGTGTCGTCGAGGTTCTGGATGCTGGTGACCACCACGTCCGCCGCCGCCTCCGCGAGCCGCTCCGGCAGGGGCACGTCGCGGGCGGCGATGGCGTCGAGCCGCTCGGTCTGCAGCCGCAGCACGCGGGCGTAGATCTCGTGCAGCAGGTCGTCCTTGGAGCCGAAGTAGTGGTAGAGCGCGCCCTTGGTGACGCCCGCGGCCTCGACGATCTCCTGCACGGAGGTGCGGTCGTAGCCGTGCTCGGCGAACAGCCGGGTGGCCTCGGCCAGCAGCCGCTCGGGGACGGCGCCGGTGGGGGCCGCGCCCGTGCCGCCGCTGCTGCCGCTCGTCGCGTTGCGTGCCATGGCCTCGCCCTTCTTCCCGCCTTCTCCCTGCCCTGCGCCCGCCCGGAGCCGTGCGTCCCGCACTCCGCGCCCCGACCGCTATGGACCCTATCCGGCCGCCGCCCGCAGGTCGCGCCGGAGGATCTTGCCGGTGGCGGTCTTGGGCAGCTCGGGCAGCACCTCCACCTCGCGCGGGTACTTGTACGCCGCCAGCCGCTCCCGGCAGTGCGCGACCAGCTCCGCGGGCTCGGCCTCGGCGCCCGGCCGCAGGCTCACGTACGCCTTCACGCTCTCGCCCCGGTACAGGTCGGGGACGCCGACGACCGCTGCCTCGCGGACCGCCGGATGGGTGTAGAGGACGTCCTCGACCTCGCGCGGCCACACCTTGAAGCCGGAGGCGTTGATCATGTCCTTCTTGCGGTCCACGACGTAGAGCCAGCCGTCCTCGTCCATGAACCCGATGTCGCCGGTGAGCAGTTCGCCGCCGGGGAGGGCGGCCGCGGACTCCTCGGGCCGGTTCCAGTAGCCGGGGACGACCATCGGCCCGCTGACGGCGATCTCGCCGGGCTCGCCCGAAGGGCACCTCGGCGCCGGAGTCGTCGAGGATGCGGACCATGGTGCCGGGGCCGGGCACGCCGACCGCGAGGGTGCCCGAGACGGGGTCGACCGGGGCCTCGCTGCCCGGCGGCACGCTGGCGCAGGGCGCGGTGCACTCGGTGAGGCCGTAGCCGTTGGCCAGGTACAGGCCGCCGGAGCGGGCCCGGAAGGACTCCACCACGGCCGGCGGCAGCGGCGCCCCGCCGGAGGAGATCAGCCGGAAGGACGCGAAGTCGGCGGCGCTCGCGTCGGGTCCGGCCATCAGCGCCATGAAGGCGGTGGCCGGGCCGACGGTGTAGGCCGGCCGGTGCTCGCGGAAGGCGTCGAGGACGACGCCGGGCTCGAAGCGGTGGGCCAGCGCCAGCGTGTGGCCGCCGGCGAGGGCGGCCCCCAGCTCGCAGACGGCTCCGGTGATGTGGAAGAGCGGCGCGAGCGCGAAGAGGACCGGCGCCGTCGCCGAGTTGCTGGATGCGCACCTGGCGGTGGGCGTTGTAGGAGATGTTGCCGTGGGTGTTGAGGGCGCCCTTGGGCCGGCCGCTGGTGCCCGAGGTGTAGCTGACCAGGGCGGTGTCGCCCGAGGCCGGCAGCGGGATCCCGGGGCGCGGGCCGGCGGCGGCGCGGGCGGCGGCCAGCACATCCTCGGCGTCGGGGGCCGGGGCCCGGCCCGCGGTGAGCACGCGCGGGTCGTCGCGGGTCTGGAGGTCGTACTCGCTGGCGGTGAGGGCGATGCCGGACCGGCGTGCCGGCGGCCGCGTCGCGCACGTGGTCCTGCCACGCCGTCTCGGCGCAGACCAGCGCGGTGACCCCGGCGTCGGTCAGGACGTGCGCCAACTCCTGCCGCTTGTACATCGGGTTGACCGGCACCACGCGCCGCCGGCCTTCCACGCGGCGAGCAGGGCGACGGCGAACTGCGGGACGTTCTGGAGCACGATCGCCAGCCGGTCGCCGGGGGCGAAGGCGCGGTCGGCGAGGTGGCGGGCCAACCCGTCGGAGAGGGCGTCGAGTTCGCCGTAGGTGAGGATGCCGTCGAAGTAGCGCAGCGCGGGGCGGGCGGGGTCGCGTGCGGCGGTGTCGAGGAAGGTGTGCAGCACGGAGGGCGGGTGGCCCGGATCGCGGCGCTGCTCCTCGGTGAAGTGCCGCAGCCAGGGCCGGTCGGCGTACCCCGTCATGCCGGCTCGCCGCCCAACCCCTCGTAGGTGCGCTGGAGTTTGTTCATCCCGCCGAGCCAGCGCTCGGGCTCGGCCGCCCGGGTCGCGTAGAACCCGGCGACCTCGGGGTGCGGCAGGATCAGGAACCGGTTCTCGGCGATGCCGGCCAGCACCGCCTCGGCCACGTCCTCGGGTTCGATCGCGGTCGGGGCCAGCACCAGTCGGCCGGCGGCTCCGGACGATTCGAGCATCGCGGTGCGCACACCCTGCGGGCACACGGCGTGCACGCGGATGCCGCGGTGCCGGTAGGTCAGCGACAGCCACTCGGCGAAGGCGAGCGCGCCGTGCTTGGTCACGGAGTACGGTGCCGCGCCGATCATGGTCAGCAGGCCGGCGGCCGAGACGGTGGAGACGAAGCGGCCCGCTGCCGCGCTCCAGCCACTCGGGCAGCAGCGCGCGGGCGGCCCGCACGTGGCTCATGACGTTGACGTCCCAGGCGAGCGCCCAGGCGCGTCCTCCGCCTCGGGCCCGCCGCCGGTGGCCGACGCCGGCGTTGGCGCAGAAGACGTCGATGTCGCCGCCGAGCGCGGTGCGGGCCGGCGGGCGACGAGTCCGAGGCGTCCCCGGGGACCGCGGCGCCGCCGATCTCCGCGGCGACCTTGCGGGCGGCCTCGGCGTCCAGGTCGTTGACGGCGACGCGGGCGCCTTCCGCGGCGAACGCGCGGGCCAGCGCCGCGCCGATGCCGCCGCCCGCTCCGGTGACGACCACGCGGGCGCCCCGCAACGCTGCCCCGCCCGGCATCTCTCCCTCGGCTCGCCCGGTCCGACCGTCACATACTAAGCGGTCGGTCGCAGAGCCGGAAGACCCTCGGGACGGGCGCCGCCGGAGTCCGGCGGCCCCCTCCCGAGGGTCCCACCCGCCGCACGGCCGGCTCAGGGCCGTGCGTCAGGCCGTACGCGGTGGTGCGGGCGGGGATGCCGCCCGCCACCCCTGCCTAGGCGGTGGCTCGGGAACTCCACGACCTGCTGGAACGTCGGGCGGTTCTGCCAGGAGATGCGGTCTGGGTGATCCCGCCCAGCGGCCGCTGCACGATGCTGTCCGCGCACCACTGGTCGCCGGCCGCGCAGCCGCCGTCGTCGCCCGGGGTAGACGGTGGTGGCCGGGACGGCCGCCGCCTGCTGGAGGGTGGACAGCAGCATGTCGCCGGCAGGCCGCCAGATGCCCGCCGCCGCAGTAGGTCTGCGCCAGCGGGCCCTGTACGGGCTTGCCGAGCACCTTGCGCAGGTCCTTGTCCGCGTAGGACCACCAGCCGTACTGGAAGGAGCTGCCCGCGTGCGAGCCGGTCGGGCCGTGCCCGGCGGACGGCGACTCGTCGATGCTCAGGTTCGCGGCCAGCGCGTTGTACAGGTCGCTGCCCAGGCCCGATTGGAACTCGCCCTGGATCAGCAGCGGCCACCAGGCGTCCATGACGCGCACCGCGTCCGCGTCGGCGTACGTGTGCGAACCGGCCGTGACCTCCTTGCGTTTGGTGCCGGCCGCCTTCCAGGCCGACAGCCACTGCAGGCCCTGGGCCTCCTGGGGGTCGGTGACCGGACCGGAGTTGATGATCTGCAGCAGTTCGGGCAGCACGTCCTCACCGCGCAGGTCGGTCAGGGCGGCGTCCTCCATCGCCTTGGCCAGCGACGACCGCGTCACACCGCCGCTGCTGGACCAGCGACTTGACCCGGTCGTCGAGCAGGTCGACGCGGTGCACCGAGCCGTTGCCGAAGCCGGCCGAGGTGTAGCCGTGCGCCTGCTTGTTGTTCCAGCAGACGTAGTAGTCCTGGTCGATGGACTGCGGGTGCTGCGAAGGCGGGGTGTAGGTCGGCGGTGTTGTGGGTCGGGTCCCAGCCCTGCCAGTCGTACGCGGCCTGCGCCCAGACCGGGAAGGAGGCGTCCACGCCGGCGGCGCGCACCGGGTTGGTGCCGCTGTTGTAGTACGCGATGTGCTGGGAGTCGGCGTAGAACCAGTTGAAGGTGTAGTTGATGTCCTGCGTGGCCCGCTGGAACGAGGCCGGATCGTGCACGAAGCCCGGGTCGTTGAGCTCCTGGAAGCCGATGATCGAGTCGGCCTCGTGCATGTAGGAGCTGCGCAACTGCGTGTAGGCGACGCGCTTCCCGCCGACCGTCGCCCGGTACTCCACCGGACCGTAGGCGGTGCGCCACACCTGCATGCGGTACGAGCCCGCGGGCGTGGAGTCCGCGAGCGTCGACGTCCAGGAGTTGGTGCGCTCCAGCTTCTCCATGGGCGTGCACACCCCGTGCAGGAGGTAGTGCGTGTCGTCCTGGCAGAGCTCGACCGCGTAGGTGTCGGTGACGTCCTGCCCGGCGGAGGTGGCGCTCCAGGCGTAGTCCTGGCCGCGGCCGAGCTCCACGTACATCCCCAGGCCCGCGAACGAGGCGCCGCGCGCGCTGATGCCGGGGCCCTGGAGCTCCTGGAGCATCAGCAGCTGGGGCGCGAAGTAGCCGGTCTGCGGGCCGAACACGGCGACCGGGTGCCCGCTGGCGGTGTGCGCGCCGCTGACCAGCAGGGCGTTGGACATGCCCTTGCGCGGGTTGGAGAAGAGGTTGGACGGCAGCACGCCGGGGCTCTTCGTGGTGGACTGCGTGGCCCCGCCGGTCGCGTCGTACACCAGCGGCTCGGGCACCACGGAGCCCGGGTCGGGCAGCGCCTCGCCCTGCGGGTTCGCGGGCTTGCCGGCGTACGGGAAGCTGGTGCCGTCGTGCACGGTCAGCGTCGCCTCCGGGTCGTCGCGCTCCCGGAAGGACTCCCAGACCGCGGTGCCCTGCTGCACCCCGTACTTCTGCTGCGCGGCCAGCAGCGACAGCGCGGACTGCACCTCTCCCCCGCCGCCGGTGCCGAACAGCGCGCCGACCACCGAGGACAGCGCGATCAGGTCGGTCAGCTTGAACGGCTCGATCGTGCCGGAGTTGGTGATCGGGTCGATCTGGCCGGTCAGGTCGTACTCGCCGGGGAAGTAACGGCCGTTCTTGGAGGCCGTGATGTAGGCGTTGATGCCGTCGACGTACGACTGCGCGTCGGAGAGCGCCTGCTGCCCGCGGGTCCCGCCGTTCGCGGCGATCCAGTCGATCTGGGCCTGAAGGTCGTCCTCGGTGTACGGGGCCTGCCGCCAGAACTCCTGCTCCAGGCCGCGGTTGGCGGCCGCGCCGCCGGCGAAGGACGACAACTCGCCCCGGCCGACGTGCCGGAAGAGGTCCATCAGCCACAACCGGTCCTGGGCTGCGGCGTATCCGGCGCCGTACTCCGTGCCGGACCGGGTGGTGCCCTGGATGTGCGGCACGCCGGTCGCCTTGTCCCGGGTGATCGTGACGTCGGAACGGGGGCTGGTCACCGAGGCGACCTGGTTCGAAGGCACCCCGAAGGAGGAGGAGTTGAAGAACTGGCTCAGGGTGGAATCGGTGAGGTGCTGATAACCGTCGGCCAGCGAGGAGTAGGGGCCCAGCTGGTCCATGGTGTGGTCGGGGCGGGTGCCCAGGGCCTTGTTCGCAAGGATGTCGGCGAGCGTGGCGTTGCCGTTCTCGCCGGGGGGCAGGATGTCCGAGCACTGCCCGGCGCAGTAGTCGGTGGTCGTGTCCGCGGCATGCGCGGCCAGGGCGCCCGGCATCACCAGCGTGGCGCCGAGGGCCAGTAGCGCGGCCGCGGCCGCCGATCTCAAGGTGCCGATCCGTCGTGGGGTCCGTCGCGGCATGTGTGCTCCTTCCGGATACCGGTGCGCGGAGGTTACCGCCGGTACTTCGGCCCCGGAAGATGAACATCCGTCACGTTTTCCTTTTGGCCCGGCCGTGCGACCCTCCCCGCCCGTCCGCGAAGGCGCCCCCGGCGGGTCCGACCTGCGCGGCACGGGCGCGCCCGGCCGCGGGCCCGACGCCCGGCCCGGATCCGGCCGACGAGGGGAGCGATGGCCGATTTCGTCGCCCCGCCCGCGTTCGCCGTGTGCGGGCCGTGGGGCCGGCGCCCCTTCGGGGCCTGGCGCGGGAACCGCCGCCCATGGCCCGCGGATGCGTCCGCCGGGGAACGGCCCATGGCTCGCGGATGCGTCCGCCGGGGAACGTGCCGTGGCGGAAGGGCGCGTTCCGCTCAGCCCGCGCGCAAGCGTTCAGTGACACAATGTCACCTTCGGTTGCCGGCAGAGCGGGAGGAGTCCGGATGGCGGAGCGTCAGCAGGAGGCCGAGGTCCTGGTGGTCGGGGCGGGACCGGCCGGGTCCGCCGCCGCGACCCACCTGGCCCGGGCGGGCGTCGACGTCCTGGTGCTGGAGAAGGGCAGCTTCCCCCGGGAGAAGGTGTGCGGGGACGGACTGACGCCGCGGGGCGTGCGGCAACTGCTGCGGCTGGGCGTGGACATCGGCGGAGAGGGCTGGAAGCGCACCCGCGGGGTCCGGGCGGTCTGCGGGGGCCGCGAGGCCGTGGTGGACTGGCCCGCGCTCGGCCGCTACCCGGACTTCGGCCTCACCCGGACCCGGCACGACTTCGACGACCTGCTCGCCCGGCACGCCGAGGCCGCCGGAGCCCGGCTGCGCACCGGCACCAGGGTCACCGGGCCCGTCACCGACCGTACGGGCCGGATCGTCGGCGTCACGGCAGCAGGTGAGGACGGCGCCGCGCCCGTCACCTACCGCGCGCCTGTCGTCATCGCCGCCGACGGCGCCTCCGCCCGCACCGCCGTCGGCGTGGGCCGGCACCGCGACCCGCGCCGTCCGGTCGCCACCGCGGCCCGCCGCTACTACCTCAGCCCGGCCCTCGCGCAGGACGACTACCTGCGCTTCTGGGCCGACCTGCGCTTCCCCGGCACCCGCGACGCGCTGCCCGGCTACGGCTGGATCTTCCCGCTCGCCGACGGCCGGGTGAACGTCGGGGTGTACGCGCTGCCGCACCGCAGCCACGGCCCGGTGGACCTGCGGGCGTCCTTCGGCGCGTGGCTGGCGGACCTGCCCGAGCAGTGGGGGCTGGACGACGGGAGCGCCGGCTCGCCCCTGCGCAGCGCGGCCCTGCCGATGGGGCTGAACCGGCATCCGCAGTACGCGCGGGGGCTGCTGCTGGTCGGGGACAGCGCGGGGATGGTCAGCCCGTGGAGCGGCGAGGGCATCGCCCAGGCCATGGAGAGCGGTGAGATCGCGGCCGACACCGTGGCGCTGGCCCTGACCCGGCCGGCCGGACCGCGCCGGGAGCAGGCCCTGCGGCACTACCCGGCGGAGGTCGCGCGCCGGTGGGGCGGCCACTACCGGCTGGCCGGCGCCGTCGCCGACCACGTGGTCCGGCGCCTCGGTTACCGTCCGTTGATGAACCGGTCGACGCTGTCCAGCCCGGCGGTGCTCGGCCTGATGACCCGTCTGATGGCGCACCTGGTGGAGGAGCCGGCCCAGGACGCGATGGACCACGTCCTGCACACCGCGCTGCGCCTCGTGCCGCGCGGGCGTCCGCGGGGGCGCTGAGCCTCCGGTCCGCGTGCCGGGGGTCATCGCTTCGGGCCGGGTCCGGGCCCTCGGGCGGCGCCGTGAACGGGCCGCGGGTCTGCTTCCGGGACATCTCTCACCAGCGGCGTTCTGTGACGCGGTGTTACTGTTGAGGCGAGGCAGAGGAGTTGGGATGACCTCTCAGCACGACGCACAGGCCCTCGTCGTCGGCGCCGGCCCCGCGGGCTCGGCGGCAGCGGCTCATCTGGCCCGGGCCGGGGTCGACGTCCTACTCCTGGAGAAGGACGCCTTCCCCCGCGACAAGGTCTGCGGCGACGGCCTCACCCCCCGCGGCGTCCACCAACTGCTGCGGCTGGGCATAGACATCACCGCCCCCGGCTGGAAGCGCACCCGCGGCATGCGCCTGCACTGCGACGGCCGCGAGACCGAGGTCGACTGGCCCGCGCTCGGCGGCTTCCCGGACTTCGGCCTCACCCGGACCCGGCACGACTTCGACGACCTGCTGGCGCGTCACGCCGAGGCGGCCGGCGCCCGGCTGCACACGGGGACCAAGGTCACGGGCCCGGTCACCGACGTTACGGGCCGGATCGCCGGTGTGACCGCCACCGTCAAGGGCGGCGGGGAGGCCACCTACCGCGCTCCCGTCGTCATCGCCGCCGACGGCGCCTCCGCCCGGACCGCCGTGGCCACCGGCTGGCGCCGCGACCCGTCCACCCCGCTCGCCACGGCCGCCCGCCGCTACTACCGCAGCGACGGCCTCGCCGGCGACGACCGCTTCCAGGTCTGGGCCGACCTGCGGTGCGCGCGCACCGAGCGCGACCTGCCCGGCTACGGCTGGATCTTCCCGCTCGCCGACGGCCGGGTGAACGTCGGCCTGGGCGCCCTCTCCCACCGCCGCCACGGCTCCACCGACCTGCGGGCCACCTTCGACCGGTGGGTCACCCGGCTGCCCGCGCGCTGGAACCTCCGCGAGGAGACCGCCGAATCGCCGCTGCGCAGCGCGGCCCTGCCGATGGGGCTGAACCGGCGCCCGCAGTACCGGCGGGGGCTGCTGCTGGTCGGGGACAGCGCGGGGATGGTCAGCCCCTGGAGCGGCGAGGGCATCGCCCAGGCCATGGAGGCCGCGGAGATCGCCGCCGACACGATAGCGCTCGCGCTGACCCGGCCGGCCGGTCCTCGCCGGGAGCAGGCCCTGCACCACTACCCGGCCGAGGTCCAGCGCCGGTGGGGCCGGCACTACCTGCTGGGCAACGCGATGGCCCATCAGGTCTTCACCCGGTTCGGCTACCGCCCGCTGCTGAGCCGCCCGGTCACCTCCAGCCCCGCCGCCATCAACCTGGTGGCCCGGATGCTCACCCATCTGAGCAGGTAGGCGGGGCGCGGGCCGTCCACGTTGACAGGCCGGTCGGGCCGAACCATGCTGAGCAAGCGCTTGGAAACCGCTACTCAGGAGGTCCCCGCCATGTCGCAGCCCCGCGTCTTCGCCTCGATCGACGACCTGCGCGCCGCCGTCGGCGAACAGCTCGGCTGGACCGACTGGCTGGAGGTCGAGCAGAAGCGGATCGACCAGTTCGCGGAGGCGACCGGCGACCACCAATGGATCCACGTCGATCCGGAACTGGCGGCGCAGGGCCCCTTCGGGCGGACCATCGCGCACGGCTACCTCACGCTGTCGCTCATCCCGTCCTTCACCCCGCAGGTGTTCCGGGTCGAGGGCGTGCGGATGGGCGTCAACTACGGCCTGAACAAGGTCCGCTTCCCCTCCATCGTGCCGGTCGGCTCGCGGCTGCGGGCCACCGCGAAGGTGCTGGAGGTGACGGAGGCGGGCGAGGGCGTCCAGCTCGTCACCCAGGTGACCATCGAACGCGAGGGCGGCGACAAGCCGGTGTGCGTGGCGGAGACCGTCGTGCGCTTCTACCTGTAACGCGGCCTCCGTTCGGGGTCAGGCGGGGTCAGTCGGCCTGCCGGACCATCCGCAGGACGAGGTCGGCGTAGAGCGTCCCGACCTCGTCGGGCGTACGGCGGCCGGCCGGGTTGAACCAGCGGGCCACGTCGATGCACAGCGACAGCACGGCGAGGGTCGTCCCCGGCACGTCGGGCACGTCGAACTCGCCCGCGGTCACGCCATCCTTGATGATCGAGCGGATCGCGTCCTCGCTCTGCCGCCGCAGCGCCACGATCTCCCGGTAGTGCTCGGGGCCGAGCGCGCCGAGCTCGTACTGCACGATGCGGCCGGTGGTGTGGTGCTCGGCGTGCCAGCGGACGAAGGCGCGCACCGCCGCGGCCAGCCGGTCGGCCGCGGCGCCCTCGGTGTCGCGGGCCTCGGCGAGCATGGCCAGCGAGCGCTCGTGGCCGACCTTGCTGATCTGGTAGAGCAGCTCTTCCTTGGTCTTGTAGTGGATGTAGAGCGCCGCCGGGCTCATGCCGGCCCGGCCTGCGATGTCCCGCGTGGTGGTGGCGTGGTAGCCGCGCTCGGCGAACGCCTCCACCGCGGCGACCACCAGTCGCCTGGCGGCGTCCGGGGTGATGTCGCCCCACGCCTCGCCGGTTGCCGCCTCGGCACTCATCGCACGCTCCTCACCCTCACTCGCTTGACAGGGCCACACCCTACCCTTCTCCCTGAGCAAGCGCTTAGCGACGGCCCCCGGACGTGGCTCCCCCGCCCGGGGCCCGCCGAGGTGGAACCGGAGGCCGGGTCCGCGCCGGGGGTGCGACGGAGGTACTCCGGGGTGCGGGGGCCCGGCCCCGGTCAGAACGCCGAGACGCCGGTGAGGGCCCGGCCTATCAGCAGCTTGTGGATCTGGCTCGTGCCTTCGTACAGCGTCATCACCCGGGCGTCCCGCAGCAGCTTCCCGACCGGGTACTCGTCGATGTACCCGTACCCGCCGAACACCTGCAACGCGTTGTTCGCGCACCGCACCGCCGCCTCGCTGGCGTAGAGCTTCGCCACCGACGACTCCGTGGCGAACGGCAGCCCCCGGTCGATGAGGTCGGCCACCCGCCAGGTCAGCAACCGCGCCGCGTCCACGTCGACGGCGATGTCGGCGAGCAGTTCCTGCACCAGCTGCCGGGAGGCGATCGGCCCGCCGAACTGCTCGCGCTGGCCGGCGTACTCCGTCGCCGCCTCCAGGCACGCCCGGGCTATCCCCACGCAGCCCGCGGCCACCGACATCCGCCCCTTGGCCAGTGCCGACATCGCCACCGAGAAGCCCTTGCCCTCGGGGCCCAGCAGGGCGTCCGCCGGGACCCGCACGCCGTCGAGGACGAGCTCGGCCGTGGCCTGCCCGCGCAGGCCGAGCTTGCCGTGGATCTCCCTGCGGGTCAGCCCGGGCGCGTCGGCCGGTACGAGGAAGGCGCTGATGCCCTGGTGGCCCGGTCCGCCGGTACGGGCGAAGAGCAGCACCACGTCCGCCCACGTGCCGTTGGTGATGAACATCTTGCTTCCGGTGATCCGGTACCCGTCCCCGTCCCGCTCCGCCCGGGTGGTCAGCGCGGCCGCGTCCGAACCGGTGCCGGGCTCGGTGAGGCCGAAGCAGCCGACCGCCTCCCCCGAGGCGAGCCGCGGCAGCCACGCCCGCTTCTGCTCCTCGCTGCCCCAGTGCGCGACCGACTTCGCCACCAGGCCCAGCGAGACCGACACGATGCCGCGCACCGACGAGTCCCCGCGCCCCAGCTCCTCCGTGACCAGGCAGTACGCCAGGTGATCCCCGCCGGACCCGCCGTACTCCTCACCGATCGTCAGCCCGAGGAAGCCGAGGGCGCCGAGCTTCTGCACGATGGCGCGGTCGACGCTCTCGGCCCGGTCCCAGGCCACCGCATGGGGCACGATCTCCCGGTCGGTGAAGTCCCTGGCCAGTGCCTGGACGGCGGCTTGTTCCTCGGACAGCTCCAGATCCACCGCGGCCTCCCCGGCTCCAAACTACCGCTGCTAGTTTTCGCTACGCCGCTCTACTATGTGCCGCATGGCCCGACCCAGCAAGCCCCTGCTCAGCCGCGACCGGATCGTCACGGCGGCGCTCGCCCTCATCGACGAGGAGGGGCTCACGGCCCTGTCCACCCGGCGACTGGCCGCCGAACTGGGCGTCAGCGGCCCTTCCCTCTACAACCACTTCGCCACCAAGGAAGCGATCCTCGACGCCACCGCCGACACGGTCATCGCCCAGGTCGACCTGTCGATGTTCGCCGACGGCCGCGACTGGCGCTCGGCGCTGCGCGACTGGGCCCGCTCCTACCGGGCGGCCCTCACCGACCACCCGCACATCGTGCCCTTCCTCGCCTCCGGCCCCGGACTGCGGCCCGCCGGCCTGAAAATGGCCGACGCCGTGTTCGGCGGCATGGTCGACGCCGGCTGGCCCCCGGCCCAGGCCACCCGGATCGGTGCCCTGATGCGCTACTTCGTCACCGGCTCCGCCCTCGGCTCCTTCGCCGGCGGCTTCGTCGGCGACCCCGGGGCGTACGACCCGGCCGACTACCCCCACCTCGGCCAGGCCCACCTGCTGCGCGAGCGCCGCGCCCAGGTCGACCAGAGTGCCTTCGAGACCGGGCTGCACGCTCTTATTGACGGGCTCGCCCTGCAGTTCCGCTGACAGGATGGCCCCCATGCCTCCTTTCGACGACGCCACGGACGACGGTCTCGTCCAGGTCAACTACCGCAAGTACGACGGATCCCTGCACTGGAACCTGCGCATGCGCCGGCTCGGCGAGGACGAGCACGGCGTCTGGCTCGGGCTGCCCGCCGACAGCGTCATGCGCAAGGGCCACAACCCCGAGGTCCCGATACCCGAGGCCCACGTCATCCTCTTCCCGCGCGACGCCTGGTGGACCGCCGTCTTCAACGCCGCCCCGCGCACCACGGAGATCTACTGCGACATCACCACTCCGCCGCAGTGGCCCACCCCCGCCGAGGTCACCATGGTCGACCTCGACCTGGACGTGCTCCGCAAGCGCGGCGCCGACCACCCGCTGCTCGTCGACGAGGACGAGTTCGCCGAGCACCAGGTCCGCTACAGCTACCCGCACGAGGTGATCCGCTCCGCGCAGGACGCCGCCGCCTGGCTGATGGCCGCCGTGGCCACGGGCTCCGGGCCGTTCGGCGGGGCGCACCGCGCGTGGCTGGCGAAGGTGGAGTAGCCCTCCGGGCCGGCGGCGAGCGCCACCGCCGCCGGCTCAGAACACCACCAGCGCCCGGCCACCGCGCCCGGCCGTCATCGCCTCGAACGCGGCGGGTATGCCGTCGAGGGTGATGCGGTCGGTGACCATCGCGGACAGGTCCAGCCGCCCTTGGCGTACGTGCCCGGCGAGGACGGGGAGATCCGTCGCCGGGTCGCAGTTGCCGTACACGCATCCGGACAACGTGCGGCCGAAGTAGAAGAGTTCCAGCGCGGAGAAACTCACCTTCTGGTCCTGCCCGCCGATGCCCACCACCGTGGTGCGGCCGCCCCGGCGGGTCGCCGACCACGCGGCCCTGATGGTGTCCG
This sequence comes from uncultured Actinomycetota bacterium, assembly GCA_963756705.1. GTDB lineage: Bacteria > Actinomycetota > Actinomycetes > Streptomycetales > Streptomycetaceae > Actinacidiphila. Next base: position 132,882 of record CAVWOS010000019.1, read on the forward strand.
CGCGGCCCACGCACTCGATGGCCGCGTCGGCGCCGTGCCCCCCGGTGAGGGCCCGGACCTGCTTGGCCGTGTCCTCACCGGCGACCAGGAAGTCGGTCGCGCCCGCCGCCCGCGCCAACTCCTCCTTGCCCGGCGCCACATCAACGGCGATGACCTGCCCGGCCGCCGCGATCCGCGCCGACTGGAGCACCGCTAGGCCCACGCCGCCGATCCCGTAGACCACCACGGACTCCCCCGCCCTGATCCGCGCCGCGTGGTGCACCGCCCCGTATCCGGTCAGCACGGCGCAGCCCAGCAGCGCCGCGTCGGTCAACGGCACCCCGTCGGGCAGCGGCAGCACCGCGTTCGCCGCCACCACCGTCTCCTCCGCGAACACAGCCGTGCCCAGGCCCGGGTAGAGCGCGCTCCCGTCCGAGCCGAGCGCGGCGTACGGTGCCGCGGCCGCCTTCCCGGCGTTCGCGCACAACCACGGCTCGGCCAGTCCGCAGTAGTGGCAGGCGCCGCACGCGGGCGCCCAGTTGAGCACCACCCGGTCACCGGTCGCCACGTGGCCGACCCCCTCCCCCACCGCCACGACGGTGCCCGCGCCCTCGTGCCCGAGCACCGCCGGAACGGGCTGCCGCAGCGTGCCGTTGGACAGCGACAGGTCGGAGTGGCACACCCCGGCGGCCGCCAGCCGCACCCGCACCTGCCCCGGGCCCGGCTCCGGCAGCTCGATGTCGGCCACGACCAGCGGGGCGTTGACTGCGGTGAGTACGGCTGCGCGAACCACGGGTCACTCCTGACGGCTTGTTGATCTGTCGACTTGTCGTGGGGGAGCCGCGGGCGGCCCGGTCAGAGCTGGAGCGACTTGGTCTGCAGGTACTCCCCCAACCCGTGCGGCCCGAGCTCCCGGCCCACCCCGGACTGCTTGTAGCCCCCGAACGGCGCCCGCACGTTGAACCGTCCGCCGTTGATGTCCACCTGGCCGGTCTCCATCCTGCGGGCGAAGGCCACCGCCTGCTCCTCGTCGGCGCCCCACACCGCCCCCGCCAGCCCGTACACCGTGCCGTTGGCGATCTCCAGGGCCTCCGCCTCGTCCCGGTAGCGGATGAGGACGACGACCGGGCCGAAGATCTCCTCCTGCGCGATGGTCATCTCCGGTGCCACGTCGGCGAAGACGGTCGGGCGTATGTAGTAGCCGGTCGCGAGATCCTCCGGCGCGTCGGGGCCGCCCGCCACGATCCTCGCACCCTCCTCCACGCCCTTGCGTATGTACCCCCGCACCCGCTCGCGCTGCTTCGCGCTCACCACCGGGCCCAGCCGCCGGCCGGGCACGTACTTCGCCGCCGCCGCGCCGGCCAGCCGCACCGCCTCGTCGTAGCGCTCGGCGTCCACCAGCATCCGGGTCCAGGCGCTGCACGTCTGACCGGAGTTCGCGAACACGTTGGCCACCCCCACGTTCACCGCCCGGGCCAGATCGGCGCCCGGCAGGATCACGTTCGCCGACTTCCCGCCCAGCTCCAGCGCCACCCGCTTGACCGCTCCCCCGGCCGCCGCCCCGATCGCCCGGCCCACCGCCGTCGAGCCGGTGAACGAGACCATGTCCACGTCCGGGTGCTCGGCCAGCGCCTTGCCCGCGACCGGCCCCAGCCCGGTGACCAGGTTGAACACTCCCGCGGGCAGCCCCGCCGCCGCCAGGACCTCCGCGAACAGCTGCGCCGTCAGCGGGGTGTCCTCGGCCGGCTTGAGCACCACCGCGCACCCCGCGGCCAGCGCGGGCGCCGCCTTGGCCACGATCTGGTGCAACGGGTAGTTCCACGGCGTGATCGCCCCCACCACGCCCACCGGTTCGTGGAACACCCGCGAGTTGCCGATCGTCTCCTCGAACCCGTACGACGCCGCCAACTCCGCGAACGTGCCCATCACCGCGGTCGGCATATCGGTGTGCACGGGCCCGGCGAACGCCGCGGGCGCGCCCAGCTCCGCGACCACGGTCGCCACGATCTCCTCCCGGCGCCGCACCATCTCCTCGCGGGCCGCGGCCAGCACGGCGGCCCGCTCCGCCGGCGCGGTCGCCGCCCACCCGGGCTGCGCGGCGCGGGCCACCCGCACGGCCGCGTCCACATCCCGTGCGTCCCCGACCGGGACGTGCGCGATCACCTTCTCCGTCGCCGGGTCCACCACCTCGATCCGCTCACCGCCCGCCGCCGGCACCCACTGCCCGCCGATGAACAGCCCGTCCCGCCCCGGATGACCCGGTGCCGCTTCACGCCCCGCCTCAGCGTCCACCGCGTCCGTCCTCCCGTCCACGTCGCCCTCCTCCCGCTTGGTACCGCGCCTCCGCCGCCCAAACTAGCGTTGTTAGTTTTGTCTGACCAGTGCTCCCCCGTAGGCCCGGGGCACGCACGGCCCGGCACGGCCCCGCACTCCGAACCGGGCCCGAGGGCAGGCGCGGCTCGTCGGCACAACTCATCCGCGCGGTATGGCAGTCGGGTCCGTACGGCGCAGCACGTGAGGCCGCGCCGCCGCGGCCGGACGGCCTCGGGCCTCGGGCCTCGGGCCTCGGGCGGATCAGCCCGCGGAGCCGCCCGCGGGCTCCACCCGTATCGGGAAGCCGTTGAGCACAGCGGTGCCCGACAGCGGGTCGAGGCGCGTGCCGTCGAGCAACTGGTTAACGTTCGCCCCCGGTTCACCGGACGCCACCGTCAACCGCGTGCCCGCCCGGTCGTGCCCCCAGCCGTGCGGTACGCACACCACTCCGCGCCGCAGGTCCTCGGTGATCTCGACCGCGAGCGTGATCTCGCCGCCGTCCCCCTTGATCCTCGCGGGCGCCCCGTCAACCAGGCCCAGCCGGGCCGCGTCCTCCGGGTGGATCTGCGCCGTGCAGCGGTTGCTGCCCCCGGTGAGCGCCGGAACGTTGTGCATCCAGGAGTTGTTGGAGCGCAGGTGGCGGCGGCCGATCAGGACGAGGGTGCCGTCGTCCGCGCCCGCGGCCACCGCGGCCCGCAGCCTCGGCACGTCCGCAGCGATCGGCGCCGGCGCCAGTTCCACCGTGCCCGTCACGGTGCGCAGCACCTCAAGAAGGCGCGGCTTCAGCGGCCCCAGGTCGATGCCGTGCGGGTGCTCCAGCACCCGGGCCAGCGTGAGGCCGCCGGGCTCGACGCCGAAGCCGTCGCCGTAGGGGCCCAGGCGCAACTGCAGGTCCAGACGCCGCTCGTAACCGGTCCGCCCGGTGAGCGCGGCGGCCAACTCGTCGGGGTCGCGGCCGTGGACCGCCGAGTGCGGCTGGGACGTCTCCGCGGTGAGCCGGCGCCGAATGGCCTGCTCGTCGACCAGCGCGGGGTCGGCCTCGGGTCCGCCCTGGCCGAGGACGGCGAGGATCAGCCGGGCGTGGATCTCGGGTTCGTCCAGGGACCCTTCGTCGAGCGGGAGGGCCGGCGGGCTGTAGCGCACGGTGTCGCGCACCGCGAGGGTGGAGAACGCGAAGTCGTAGTGCGCGCCGCGGGACGGAGCGGGCGGCGGCAGGACGACGTGCGCGTGGCGGGACGTCTCGTTGAGGTACGGATCGACGCTGACCATGAACTCCAGCCCCGCCAGGGCGCGGTCCAGGCGCAGCCCGTCGGGCGCGGAGAGGACGGGGTTGGCGGCGATGGAGATCACCGCGCGCAGCCTGCCCTCGCCCGGTGTGTCGATCTCCTCGGCGAGCGCCGCGGCGGGCAGTTCGCTCTTCACCTCGGGATGACCGGCGACCCTGCTGTGCCAGCGGCCGGTGGTGAATCCCCGGCCCGGGGCGGGCGGTCGCGGTGCCCGTGCGGTCGGGGACAGCGGGAACATCGCGCCGCCGGGCCGGTCGAGGTTGCCGGTCAGCGCGTTGAGCACGTCGACCAGCCAGCTGGTGAGCGTGCCGAACTCCACGGCGCTGGTGCCCAGCCGCCCGTAGACCACCGCCCGCTCGGCGGAGGCCAGTTCACGGGTGAGGGCGCGGATCTCCTCGGCCGGCACGTCGCAGTAGGGAGCGACCGCCTCGGGGGTGAAGTCGGCGGCGAGGGCCCGTACGTCCTCGATACCGGTGAGGTGCCGGGCCAGGTCCCCCGGCGCGGCCAGCCCTTCGGCGAAGAGCACGTGCACCATGGCGAAGAGCAGCGCCGCGTCGGTGCCGGGGCGTGGCGCGACGTGGCGGTCGGCGGCGCGGGCGGTGCGGGTGCGGTGCGGGTCGATGACGACGAGGCGCCCGCCGCGCCCGCGCAGCGCCCGGAGCTTGCCCGGGAAGTCGGCGGCGGTGGCCAGGCTGCCGTTGGACACAAGCGGGTTGGCGCCGATGAGGATCAGGTGGTCGGTGCGGTCCAGGTCGGGAACGGGGATGGCGTTGGGGTCGCCGAAGAGGTAGCCGCTGGAGACGTGTTTGGGCATCTGGTCGAGGGTGCTGGCGGTGAAGAGGCTGCGCGTGCGCAGCGCCCCGACGAGTTGGGCTGGATACAGCCCGCCCGCCATCGTGTGGACGTTGGGGTTGCCGAGGACGACGCCGACGGCCGATCCGCCGTGTGCCGCGGTGACGGCGCCGATTCCCTCGGCGACCGCGGCGAAGGCCTCTTCCCACGTGGCCTCGGTCAGGTGTCCGTCCCTGCGCACGAGCGGGCGGCGCAATCGGTCCGGATCCTCGTCGAGTTGCCCGAAGGAGGCGCCCTTCGGGCAGATGAAGCCCGCGCTGAAGACGTCGTCACGGTCGCCGCGGGCGTGGGTGACCCGCGTGCCGTCCACGGTCAGGCTGAGGCCGCACGTGGCCTCGCAGAGCGGGCAGATGCGCAGTGCGGTACGGCTCATCGTCGTCTCCCCCTTTCGGGCCGTGGCAGGCTTCTCCCTCACGGCGTGGGCATGTGGTCTCCGGCCGCGCGTCCGACCTCGAAGTCGGTCGCGCGCTGTCTGAAAACGACGTTACCCGCCGGTACCGACGACCACCCCTCGAATACGCGTACGTTATTCGAGCACGGTCGTGAGATAGGCCCTGACCAGCTGTTTCGTCTCGGCGATCACCCGAGGATCACCCGATGGAGTGGTGCGGAAGGCGAGTTGCAGCGCCGTGTCCGCGGCCTCGACCGCGATGACGAGGGCGAGCCGGACCCGGGGATCGGCCGGGTCGGCGGTGAGCCGGTCGCCGAGCAGGGCCGGCAGCCGGTCGGCGAGGTCGTGGTTGCTCTCGCCGGGCACGCCGAAGTCGACCAGCGCGAAGCCGGGCGCGGTCCGTTTCATCGCCGTGTACTCGTCGACGAGGACGTCCACGGCCGCGCGCCAGTCCGGCCCGGTGCCGGGTTCGGCCAGCCGCGCGGCGGTCCGGACGAGGAAGTCGTCGAGATTGCGGTGCGCGAGCGCGTCGGTCATCGCGTGCTTGTCGGAGAAGAAGCGGTAGACCGAGCCGATCGGGACCCCGGCGCGGGCGGCGACCGCGCGGGTGCTCAGCCGCTCGTAGCCGCCCTCGTCGAGTTCGCGGGCGCAGGCGTCGAGGATGCGGGCCAGGCGTTCGGTGCTCCGGCGCTGGACGGGTGCGCGGCGCAGTCCGCCGTCGGCGCCTCGGCTGGTCGGGGGCACGGCCGGTCAGCCCCCGGCGATCGCGTCGGCGTACCCGTCGGCGGCGAACAACGTCCGGGCGGCCCGGACGGGGGCCCCGGCGCCGGAGCGTTCGCGCCGGCGCAGGCGGGGCGCCGCCGGGGCTGCCCGGCCGTCCGCACCCCGGTCTGCGGCCCCGGCTCGGCGCGCGCCGCTCCCGCCGCCCGTGAGCGGTGCCGACACGGCCCACCTCCTGTCCGCGCGGCCGATCCCCCTGCGCGGCCGGCCTCGTTCCACCCTAGCCAAACCGACCCCGACCTCGGTCCTCGAAGGTTGATCGCGCGCCCACGCGCGCGCGGTGAAGGGGGAGCCCCGGCAGGACCGAACCCCCGCCGCCGAGCCGTGATCGCGGCGGCCACCGCGCGGCCCGGCCGCGCGGATCCGGGCGACCGAGTTTTCCACAGGCCGGCGGCGGAGGGTTGCCGCCGTGATTCCTATGGTCGAGCATAGGAATCACCACGACATCGCGGGGAGCGGACCATGAACATCCAGGACGGCGCCGACGCGGGCGCCGGCGGCAAGGACCTCGACCACCTTCCGGGGTTCGGCAACGAGCACAGCACGGAGGCCGTCGCCGGCGCCCTGCCGGTGGGGCGGAACGCACCGCAGCGCGCCCCCTTCGGGCTGTACGCGGAGCAGTTGAGCGGCACCGCGTTCACCGAGCCGCGGGCCCGCAACCGGCGCAGCTGGCTCTACCGCATCCGTCCGTCCGCCGCGCACCCGCCCTTCCGCCGGATGCCGAACGGATCGCTGCGCAGCGCCCCCTTCCTCGACGTCGAGCCGGACCCGAACCGGCTGCGCTGGGGCCCGCTGCCGATGCCCGAGGAGCCGACGGACTTCGTGCGGGGCCTGGTCACCGTGGGCGGCAACGGGGACGTGCTGCGCCGGGAGGGCATCGGCATCCACTGGTACGTGGCGAACCGCTCGATGGAGCGCGTGTTCTCCTCGGCCGACGGGGAGTTCCTGATCGTCCCGCAGCAGGGCGCGCTGCTGCTGCGGACCGAACTGGGCCTGCTGCGCGCGGAACCCGGTCACGTGGCCCTCGTCCCGCGCGGGATCCGCTTCCGGGTGGAACTGCTGGAGCAGACCGCCCGCGGCTACGTGTGCGAGAACTACGGCCAGCCCTTCCAGCTCCCCGACCTCGGTCCGATCGGCGCCAACGGGCTGGCCAACGCGCGGGACTTCCTGGCCCCGGTCGCCGCGTACGAGGACCGGGAGGAGGACACGGAGGTCGTCAACAAGTTCGGCGGCAACCTCTGGACGGCGGTCTACGACCATTCCCCGCTGGACGTGGTGGCCTGGCACGGCAACCACGCGCCCTACGTGTACGACCTGCACCGGTTCAACGTGCTGGGCTCCATCAGCTACGACCACCCGGACCCGTCGATCTTCACCGTGCTCACCTCCCCCTCGGACACCCCGGGGCTGGCGGGCGTGGACTTCGTGGTCTTCGCGCCGCGCTGGCTGGTGGGCGAGGACACCTTCCGGCCGCCGTACTTCCACCGCAACGTGATGACGGAGTTCATGGGCCTGGTCGAGGGCGCCTACGACGCCAAGGCCGAGGGCTTCGTGCCCGGCGGCGCCTCGCTGCACAACATGATGTCGGCGCACGGCCCGGACCGGACCACCTTCGACCGCGCGAGCAGCGCGGAGCTCAGGCCGCAGAAGGTCGACGACGGGCTGGCGTTCATGTTCGAGACCCGCTGGCCGGTGGTGCCCACGGAGTACGCGCTGGGGGCGGGGCACCGGCAGCAGGGGTACGACGCCGTGTGGGAGGGGCTTGCGAGAAACTTCCGGCCATGACCTCATTCGCCCCGGACTCCCTGGTCCTGAACCGCAAGCTGCCGCTGTGGTACCAGGTCTCGCAGTCGCTGCGCGCCTCGATACTGGGCCGCCGGGCGGACGCCCCGCTGCGGCTGCCGACCGAGGAGGAGCTGGCCGCGCACTACGGCGTGAGCGTGCTGACCATGCGGCAGGCGCTCAAGGAGCTGGAGGGCGAGGGGCTGATATCGCGGCACCGCCGGCGGGGCACGTTCATCGAGCCGGCGGCGCGGCGCGGCGCCCCGGTGAAGCTGCTCGGCTCGGTGGACGCGATCGTGGCCCAGCAGTCGGGGGAACGCACGGCGGTGTTCGAGCACGGGACGGCGCCGCTGCCGCCGGAGGCCGCCGAGCACTTCCCCGATCTGGCGGAGGCGGCCTACTTCCGGCGGCTGCGCTACGACGAGTCGGGCGCCCCCACCAACTGGGCGGAGAACCACGTCCGGCCCGAGCTCGCCGACCGAATCGACGTGGCCGACCTGCAGCGCTGGCCGATGACGAAGGTGCTGAGGGACGTGCTGGGGGTGCGGATCAGCCGGATCACCGACACCGTGGAGGCGCGGCTGGCCGACCCCGGGACCGCCCGGCTCCTCCAAGTGCCGCTGCTCAGCCCGATACTGCACTACACCGGCGTGACCTACGACGGGACCGGCCGGGCCGTGGACGTGGTGCGCATCCACTACCGCGGGGACCGCTTCTCCTTCTCCGTGACCGTGGAGGCACCCTGAGAGCCGTCAGTAGCATGCTTCCAGTGAGCGACGACGCGCCTTTGCTGCACGACCTGATGCCGTGGTCGGTGCGCCCGCTGCGGATCGGCCGCGGTTGGCCGATGGCCGCCGAGCCCGGCTGCCTGCGGGCCCGCTGGGCGCTGCTCACCTCGGCGCCCGACGACACCACGCGCGCCGCGCTGCTGCACCCGACCCGGGCCCGCGGCCTGCGCACCCCGGTCGCCCAACTGCCCGGCCACCGCACGCCCACCACCGCGCTCGCCCGGGAGGACGGCCCCTGCCCGGAACCGGTGCGCGTCCAGCACGGTCCGTACGACCAGCTCTGGCTGATACCCGATCACCGGCTGATCGACGTGGCACGGCCCGAGTTGTGGCGGGTCGCCGACGACCGGCAGGTGTTCGTCCTCGAACAGCCACCGGCGCCGGACGACCAGGAGCCCGCGGTGGCCTTCTCCGCGCTGCTGCCCGACGGGCGTTCCCCGGCCGGGAAACCATCGCGGATCCGGCCGTTCTTCCGGCGGCCCGGCGGCCGCGACCCCAACCTGGCACCGGGACTGGCCGAGTGGATGGCGGCCCGGCTCTCCACCGAGGTCGACACGGAGGACGTGCTCGCCTGGATCGCCGCTGCGGCCCGCCCCGGCCCGCGCGGCTGCGTCGTACCCCTCCCCCGGGACCGGGAACTCTGGCGGGACGGGCTCGAACTGGGCCGCCGGTCGCTGTGGCTGCACACCCGAGGCGCCCGTTGCGCCGATCCGGCCCAGGGGCGGGACACGGACCGGCAGCGCCTGCCGGGCGGCAGCAGGCCCTACGTCCGGGCGCCCCTCCCGGCCGCACCCGGGGCCGAGGACCTGTCCTACGACCCGCAGGAGCGCGCGCTGCGGGTCGGCGCCGGCCTGGTGGCCCCGGTGGCGCCCGAGGCGTGGGAACTCACCACGGGAGGCGTCCCCGTGCTGGAGGCGTGGTACGGACGGCGCACCGCGAGCGGTGATCCGGCCTCGCTGGAGGGGCTGCGCCCTCCGGTCTGGACCCGCGCCACGACCTCGGAACTGCTGGAGCTGATCAGTGCGCTGACGCTGCTCGCCCGACTCCGCGGAGAGGTGCGGGACTTCGCCGGCCGGCTGGCGGCGGCGAAGGGCGGAGCAGCGGTCGGCGCGGGTGCGCTGCGGACGGCCGGGGTCCTGCCGGTGGCCTCGGATCGCCGCAGGCCCGCCTCCGTGCTGGAGCACCACGAAGAGGGCCCGGACGGGCAGTTCGCCCTGCTGTGAGCGTGACGGATCACGACGGCCGCTGGGGAGGACGGCCGACGGCCCGCCACGGTGGGGCCGGGCGAACGCGGACGGACGAGGGGACTGAACGAGCGGGGATCAGCCCCGGTTGCCGAAGAGGGACCTCCGCAGCCTCCGAAGGGGCGCGAAGAGCGACACCCGGGCGCCCTTGTTGCTGTGGGCGTGCGTGGTGTTGCGCGAGGTCAGCTCCCGCATGAGCACGGTCGCCTCCTCGGTCTCCCGCCGCGGCACGGCGGGCCCGGCCAGGACCGAGAGATGCCGGTCCAGACGCGCGCTGGACGCGGTGGTACCGCAGGTGACGGCAGGCACTCTGGGCCTACCGTGCATCGCTATCTGTTCCATGTCTCTCCCCACCCTGACGAGGGCACCCGGCTCGGGCAGGGTAACCCTATCGCCCCGCCACGTCACGTGCGCATCCACCGCACTGCTTGCTTCCCTCTCAGCATTCCCGATTCACCTTGTGTTCAAGGGTGTTGGCTTCAAAGGGAACCCGTGTGCTGGTGATGACGGGACGTCATGCGTCGGCGCTCAGGGCCGGCAGGTAGCCCCGGGCCTGCCCCGTCGCCGTGGGATGGTACGACTCGCCCACCGGCAGCGTCACGCTGTGCAGCCACGGCGCGGACGAGCACAACTCGTGTCCCTTGAACGCGTCACGCACGTCGGCGAAGGCGAAGCCGTGGTCCGCCGCCCGTTTGGCGATCACCCCGTCGAGGTCGTCGGCGGCCGAGTCGATCGCCCTGCGCGAGGTGTCGCTCAGCCCCAGCGCGCAACCGCCGGGAACCTGGTAGAGGTGCGGGTAGTCGAGCACCACCACCCGCGCGTGCGGTCCCTTGGCGCGGATCGCGTCGTAGGCCGTGTCGAGCAGTCCCGGCAGGGTGCCCTTCACGAAGGTGCGGGCCTTGGCGACCCGGGCGGTGCAGGCGCTCTGTGACTTGAGCACGCAGGTGGTCATCACGTCGGAGAACCCCGCGTCGTTGCCGCCCACGCTGATGCTGACCAGCCCGGTCGACCCGTTCACCGGCCCCAGTTGGCCGCGCACCACGTCCTTGGTCGTCGCCCCGGAGCAGGCGGTGAACGCGAACGAGGCGGGTGCGTGGGCCGCCGCCCACAGTTTCGGATACGCCTTCGTACTTCGTTCGCACGAGCCGCTGGACAGGTCGTAGCCACCGGCGCCGACCCCGGCGGAGTACGAATCGCCCAGGGCCACGTAGTGGATGCCGGCCGCGTGCGCGGCGCCCGCGCCGAACAGCGTGAGGGCGGAGGCGAGCAGCAGGGCCAGCGCGGGCGGCAGGCAACGGGCGGTTTTCATGGATCCTCCTCGGCGGGCGCGGCCTTGCCGCCCACCGGACGGCGGTCGGCCGAAGCGGCGGGGGCAGTGCGGTCGCGCGTGAACGGTGTCGGGACGTCAGCAGGGTTTTCGCGCACGCCTGTTGGTCCCACCGGTTTCATGTCCGGACCCCTGTGCGGCAAATCAACCCGTATGAGGGATTTTGCAGCTCCGGGCGGATGGGTAGCGCCGCGCCGGAAAACCGCTGGGCGAATCCGGCCGGAGTGGCGGATCATGGGCCCCATGTCCGCCGCATCACGCACACCGAGGAGTCACAAGCCGTCCACCTCCGCCCGCCCCGCCGATCCCTCCGGCGCGCGGCCGGACCCGTCGCAGGTCCTGCCGGTGGTGCTGCGCCTCGACGACAGCGACTCGCCGTCGGACGTGGTCGACGCGCTCTTCCTGAGCCGCTTCAGCACGGGCGAGCAGCCCCACGCCAGCGGTACCTCGCTGGAGCGCGTCAAGTCCGGCCTGACCCTGCTCCCACCGGACGCGACCGTGCTGCGGCAGGCCCGGGACAAGGACCGCAGCGCCGTGCTCGCCGAGGGCGAGGGATGGACGCTCTTGGTCTCGCGCTGGAACCGCGGCGCCGACGTCACCGTGATCGCGACCTCCGACGAACTGGCCGAGGAGGTCCTCAAATCCTCCGTCGAGGACGCCGAGGACGAGCCGGAGCCGCAGCCGGAGAGCGTCACCATGGGGTTCTGGTACGTCTCGCCCAGGCGCGGACCGCACCGCACCACCCGGCAGATCTCGGCGGCCACCTGGGAGGAGCTGCGCGGCAACTACAACGCCGGCGTCTCCGAGGCCATGGACGGCCTGATGAAGCTCACCGCGGACGACATCACCGGCCGGCTGCTGCTCCTGCACGGCCCGCCCGGCACGGGGAAGACCTCGGCGCTGCGCACCCTGGCCCGCTCGTGGCGCGACTGGTGCCAGGTCGACTGCGTACTGGACCCCGAGCGGCTGTTCAACGACGTCGGCTACCTGATGGACATCGCCATCGGCGAGGACGACGGCTCCGGGAGCGGCCGCTGGCGGCTGCTCCTGCTGGAGGACTGCGACGAGTTGATCCGCGGGCAGGCCAAGCACCAGACCGGCCAAGCGCTCTCCCGGCTTCTCAACCTGACCGACGGCCTGCTCGGCCAGGGCCGTAACGTGCTGGTCGGCATCACCACCAACGAGGACCTGGAGCGGCTGCACCCGGCCGTCGTGCGCCCGGGCCGCTGCCTGGCCCGCATCGAGGTCGGCCCGCTCAGCCGCGAGGAGGCCACGCAGTGGCTCGGCAGCAGCGAGGGCATCGGCCGCGAGGGCGCCACGCTCGCCGAGCTCTACGCCCTGCGCCGCGGCACCTCCCCCACCCTGCCGGCGCCCGCCCAGACCTCGAACGGCCTCTACCTGTGAGCCCGTCGCGGCGCGGTCGACGCCCCGGGCTCTCCGGCCGGGCTCTGCCTGCTCCCACGGACTCATGACCGATCGGCGACCGGCTCCGGAACGGGTGGACGGAGCCATCGCGGACGTCTGGTCCCGGCTCGGCGGGGAACCCCGGCTGCTGGAGCGGGTGGATCCAGGTCCGCCCGGCACCGGCCTCGCCTCCGCGCTGCCGGTGATGACGCTCGCCCAGGCGGCGACGGCCTGCTGCGCCCTCGCCGCCGGGGAACTGCTCTCGGCGCGGAGCGCGGGCCCGGTCCCGGCGGTCCGCTGGGACGGCGGGGCGATCGCCACCGCCTTCACCAGCGAACGGCACCTGCTGATCGACGGACGTCCGGGCGCCACCTTCGCTCCCCTGTCCCGCTTCTGGCCGACCGCGAACGGCTGGATCCGCACCCACGCCAACTACCCCCACCACCGTGCCCGGTTGCTCGGCGCCCTCGGCATCGCCGACAGCGACGACACCTCCGCCCTGGAGACGCGGGTGGCCGAGGCCCTGGTGGCGCGTCCCGGCGAACGCACCGAGGAGACCGTCGCGGAAGCGGGCGGGCTGGCCTTCGCCGTCCGCGACAGGGCCCGTTGGGCGGCCTCCGCTCCGGGCCGGTCCGCCGCCCGGCCGCTGATCGAGAGCTTCGACGCGGGCCCCGGCCCCGTACGCCCGCTTCCGCCGGCCGCCCTTCCGGCCGAGGACGTCCGCGTCCTGGACCTCACCCGCGTCATCGCCGGTCCCGTCGCGACCCGCACGCTGGCCTTCCTGGGCGCGGACGTGCTGCGGATCGACTCGCCCCGGCTGCCCGAGCTGGACGACGCCCACGCCGACACCGGATTCGGCAAGCGGTCCGCGGCCCTCGACCTGGCCGACCGGCGGGACCGGGCCGCGTTCGACGACCTGCTGGCCGCCGCCGACGTAGTGGTCACCGGCTACCGCCCGGGCGCCCTCGACGCCTACGGCCTCTCGGCAGCGGAACTCCGGGAGCGCCGTCCCGGGCTGATCGTGGCCCAGTTGTCCGCCTGGGGGTTCGACGGGCCCTGGGCCGGGCGGCGCGGTTTCGACAGTCTCGTCCAGGCGGCCACCGGCATCGCGCTGCTGGAGTCCTCACCCGAGGGCGTTCCGGGCGCGCTGCCGGGGCAGTTCCTCGACCACGGCACCGGCTACCTGCTGGCAGCGGGCGTGCTGCGCGCCCTGACCGCCCGCCAGGCGACCGGAACCGGCCGGCACCTGCGGCTGGCCCTGGCCACCACCGCGTCCTGGCTGCTCGGCCTGCCCGCGGAGCCCGCCCCGGCGGTCGAGGCCGATCCGGGGCCGTGGCTGACCGAGACCGACTCCCCGCTGGGACGGCTGCGGCACGCCGTTTCACCGATCCGGTACGACGGCGCGCCGACCGCCTGGTCCCGGCCGCCGGGACGGCTGGGTGCCGACCCGGCCCGCTGGTGAGCCGTGAACCCGTCAGGACCGCGGCTCGCCCTGGACCGCGCGCAGGGCCTCGCGCACCGCGTCGATCGCCTCTTCCTGGTCCAGGCCGAGGCGGCGGGCCCGCTCCACGTAGGCGGTCGCGGCGGCGGCCACCTCGCGGGCCCGCGCGTCGACCGCGGCGATGTACGTGCCGTGGCGGCCGCGCGTCTCGATGACGCCGTCCGCCTCCAGGGCGCGGTACGCCTTCGCGATCGTGTTCACCGCGAGTCCGAGTTCCTCGGCGAGGCCCCGGACGGTGGGCAGCTTGTGGTTGACCGCCAACCGGCCCTCACGCGCCTCCTCCGCGATCTGTGCGCGCACCTGCTCGTAGGGTGGGGCGGGCGCCCGCGGGTCAACGATGATCTTCAAGCTCATATCCGGATCCTGGCACACCGGGAGGAGCCAGGCGCACCTTCCGGTCAGGGCCCTGCGGGGCATGGGCGACGGAGTCCCCGCTCTCGTGCAGGTGGAGCAAGAAGTGGTGCCCCGTCCGGTAGGCGTCGATGCCCGCCCGGCAGTAGGCCACCATTTCGTCGGGCAGGTCGGCCAGCGGATACCAGGCCAATTCGGAGCATTTGTCGGGCTCCATGTTGGCCGGTTCACCGGCACCCGCGGCCAGACGGGCGGCGAAGAACCAGCCGATTCTCGCCTGTCCGCTCGGGGCGCGGTGCTGCATCACCAGCACCGCTTCCAGCTCCTCCGGGGCCAGCTCGATCCCGATCTCCTCGCGGGCCTCGCGGATCATGCCGCTCCTGACGTCCTCCCCCTCCTCCAGATGGCCGGACGGAGCGTGGAGCAGGCCGTCCGCGTAACCCGTACCGGAGCGGCGGGCGAGCAGCATCTCCTCACCGCGCAGCAGGAACAGGTGGACGTCGACGATCTCCCGGTGCCGCGGCTCGCGCGTGGCCGGGCGGACCACCGCCGCGTACCGCTCGTCGCGGACCGGGTGCCCCCACAAGGCCGCCTCGTGGCCGAGCTGTTCGACCGCGACCGAGCCGCCGAGCGGGGTGGCCAGTTCGATCAGGGTGCCGGCGGCGATGCCCACCGGGTTCTGCTCGCCCCAGCGTCCCTCGACGAGGACCAGCCGGCCGCCCGGCCGCAGCAGGCGGGTCCAGTGCCGGAGCACGGCGGCGGGATCGGGCAGCGTCCACAGCACGTGCCGGACGAGCACGACGTCGAAGGCCCCGGCGGGGACCGGCGGCTCAGCGGCATCCCCCACCAGCACCCGGGAATCCGTGCCGGCGAGCTTCTCGCGGGCGAGTTCGGCCATCCGAGGGGAGCGGTCCACCGCGGTGACCCGGTGCCCGTCGCCGGCCGCCAGCAGGGCGAGGCTTCCCGTGCCGCAGCCCAGGTCGAGCACGTCGGAGGGCGTCACGGGGAGCCAGGAGCGCAGCCGCGCGGCCCAGGCGTCGCGGACCCCCGGGTCGCGCAGTCCGTGGTCGGGCTCGTCGTCGAAGGTGTCGGCAGCGGCGTCCCAGAACAGTCGGTCGTCCGTGTCAGTGCTCATGGAAAGATCGTCCCACCCACCACTGACAATCCCCGGGCCGTCGACCGGGGCCCGCTGACGCCCCGTCACGCGAAGGCCGGCTCCTTCGCGGCGGGGAGCGACACCGCGGAGGAGCCGGCGGGGAGACGGGTCACGAGCCGCCGGCCGGCAGGCGGCACCGGCCGGCGGCTCACGCGCGACCCGGCGTGGCTAGCTGAACGCCGACAGGCAGTTGGTCGTGGTGGCGTGCGCGGGATCGAGCGCGTTGGCCGCCTCGTGGAACGCGATGTGGTCGGTCGTCCCGATGGCGACGTGCTCGGACAGGTCGGCCGCGCACAGGTTCTGGAGCAGCACGTTGTGGACGTTCGGCCCCGACAGGGCCTGGGTGGTGTACGGCGTGACGACCTCGTCGTAGATGGTCGAGATCACCGTGTACTTCACACCGGGCACCGTGTCGCCGACCGAGTTCAGGGTGTTCAGGAAGTCCGACCCTGCGATCTGGTCCGCGACGCCGGGCACGATCCCGTGGAGCAGGTCCGAGGCGCCGGGGAAGTACGGGAGCAGCTTGGTGAGCCCGTCGAGCGTCGTCCCGTGGTTGTCGGGGGCCAGGGCGACCAGGGCGTTCACCTTGGACGCGCCGCCGAGGAACTTCAGGTAGTAGTTGGGCATCATGCCGCCCTGCGAGTGGCCCACGAGGTCGACCTTGGCGGCGTGCGTGGCGGCGAGCACCCGGTCGGTGAAGTCCGAGAGCTGCTGGGCGGACTGCGGGATGGGCGCGAGACCGCCGATCAGGCTCTCGCCGGGCAGCATGCCGTAGTCGAAGGAGAAGACGCAGTAGCCGCGGTCCTCCAGGTAGGGCGCGAAGTCGAACCAGTTGTCGGTGCCGTTGGCGAAGGTGCCGTGCACCAGGACGACGGGGCGGGGGTGTTCGGCCGACGGATGGCAGCTGAAGTCGTTCCAGCCGCTGCTCGGGGCGGAGTCGGCGGACGCGGTGGTGACCGCGGTGGGGGCGGCCACCAGCACGGTCGCCAGCGAGAGGGCGGCGAGCAGCCGCCTCCAAGGCAGCTTCATGTGATCTCCTGGCAGGTCGGGGGCATGGGCACGATGAACGCCCGGCAGCCTGTGATCCGGATCCTCTTGCTGGGCTCATGACAAGTTACGCACGAGTAGGAACGAGGGGCTAGCTACGGGCGGGTAAAAAATCGTGCCCCGGCCGCACCACGCGTCCAAGGCGCCCCGCCGCCAGGACACCCGGACGGCTCCCACGCGCGGACGACCCCCGCCCCGATCCCGATCCCGGCCCCGCCGCTGGTGCGGGAGGTACGATGAAGGACATGCCGGAGGTCACCCACGCCGCGCCCGCACCGGACACCGCCCCGGGCGCCGAGATCTATCCGGCCCTCGACTTCGCCAACAGCGCCATCGCGCTCCCCGGCGGCCACTTCGTCGACCTCCTGGGCACGCCGAGGCAGGCCAACCAGTGGCTCACCGCACACGGCCTCGCGCCCGAGGACGCCGACCTCCAGGAGATGTGCACGGCCCAATTGCGGTCGCTGCGCGAGCAGATCAGGGCCCTCCTGGCCTCCCGCGTCGCCGGGCTCCCGGCCCTGCCCGCCGCCCTGTCCGCCGTCAACGACGCGCTGACCAAGGCACCTACGGCGTCGCTCCTGCACTGGGACCCCAAGGAGGGCCCCTACCGCCAGGCCCCGCACCCGACCACCCTGCTGGTCGACCACGCCCTGGCCGCTCTCGCCGCCAATGCGGCGGACCTGCTCACCGGTGACGACGCCGAACGCCTCACCGCCTGCGGTTCCACTCCCTGCAACCGCTATCTGCTGCGGAACGGCCGCCGCCACTGGTGCTCCACCCGCTGCGGCGACCGCGCCCGCGCCGCCCGCGCCTACGCCCGCCGGGCCGGCGCCGCGACCGGCTGACCGCCGCGGGCCCGGGCGCCGGGAGGGCGGTCAGGAGGACGACCTCGACCGGCAGCTTCTTGATGCCGTTGACGAAGTTCGAGCGCACGCGCGGCACCTCCCCGGCGAGCCGGATCCCCGCCGGCCGCGGGATGAGCTCCTCGAACATGATGCGGATCTCGGTGCGGGCGAGCAGGTTGCCCGGGCACAGGTGCGGACCGCCCTTGGCGAAGGTGACGTGGTCGTTGTCCTCCCGGGTGACGTCGAAGGAGTTGGGGTCGACGAAGACCTCCTCGTCGCGGTTGCCGGACGCGAACCACATGACGACCTTGTCGCCCTCCTTGATCCGCTTGCCGCCGAGTTCGACGTCCCGGACGGCGGTGCGCCGGAAGTGGTGGACGGGCGAGGCCCAACGCAGGAACTCCTCCACCGCGCCCGGGACGAGGGACGGGTCGTCCCGGAGCCTGGCCGGCTGCCGGGGGTGCTGGAGCAGGGCCAGCACGGAGTGGGTGATGGTGTGCCGGGTGGTCTCGTTGCCGGCCACCACCAGCAGCAGGAAATAGCTGTCGAAGTCCTGCGAGGACAGCGGGACGCCGTCGCGCGGGTTCTCGTTGACGAGCCGTGACACCAGGTCCGTGCCACCGCCCCCGCGGCGCTGCCGGGCGAGTTCGCGGCCGTACTCGAAGACCTCCACGGACGCCGGGGAGCGGAAGGGCAGGTCGCGGTACTTCTCGCTCTCCTCGCTGTGCAGCAGGACGTCGGCGTAGTCCGGGTCGGTGTTGCCGATGATGCGGTTGCCCCAGTCGATGAGCCGCTGGTTGTCCTGCGGGGGCACGTCGAGCAGCCGGGCCAGGACGTTGTGGCGTTGCAGCAGGCTGCGCAGGGCGCGGTGGCGGACCCCGTCCAGTTCCAGGATGGAGGCGCGCTTCTTGATCCGGTCGTCGTCGAGTTCCTCCAGGTTGACGAACCTGGTCGAGGTGAAGGTCTCGGTGTCGCGGTCGACGCGGGCGATGTTTTTCGCCGGGCGGGCCCGCCGATGCGCCGTCAGACGACCCGCATCCGGTCCACCTTCCCCAGCCCTCACGTTTTTACTTGCCCTCATCCATGAGGACTGGCTAGCGTGACTCACGGATAACCACCCATTGATCCATGAGGTGTTGTGTCATGTCTGCTGTCGGAACGCCCCCAGAGCGGCTCAACGTCCAGGTCCCCGTCCAGATGTTCGGCGGCCCCACCGCCCTCATCGAGTACGGCGGGCTGCGCTTCCTCACCGACCCCACCTTCGACGCCCCGGGCGACTACCCCGTGCCCGGCGGCGGGGTGCTCTCCAAGACCGCGCCGTCCCGCGCCGTGCCCGGCGAGCTCGGCCACGTCGACGCCGTGCTGCTCTCCCACGACGAGCACCCCGACAACCTCGACCGCGCGGGGCGGGAGTACCTGACCGGCGTCCCGATGATCCTCACCACGCCGAGCGGCGCGGGGCGGATCGGCGGCAAGGCGCTGGGGATGGCGGACTGGGAGTCCGTGCGGCTGCCCCGGCCGGGCGGCGGCACCGTCACGGTCACCGCGGCGCCCGCCCTGCACGGGCCGGGCGAGCGGGAGCAGATCGAGGCGATCACCGGCCAGGTGGTCGGGTTCGTGCTGACCTCGGACGACCTGCCGACCGTCTACGTCAGCGGGGACAACGCCTCGCTCGACGTGGTCCGGGAGGTCGCCGACCGCTGCGGGCCGGTCGACACCGCCGTGCTGTTCGCCGGGGCGCCGCGCGTGCCCTTCCTCGACGGCACGCTGGTCCTGGACAGCGCCCAAGCGGCGGAGGCGGCCCGGATCCTCGGCGCGCGCCGGGTGGTGCCCGCGCACGTGGACAGCTGGTCGCACTTCACCGAGGGCCGGGAGGACGTGGTGCGCGCCTTCACCGACGCGGGCCTGGCCGACCTGCTCCAGCTCGACTGAGTCCGCCCCGCTCCCGAGGTCGCCGCCGTCCGGAGGGGAACGGCGGCGCGCTCACCCGCGGCGGTCCGGGAGTGCGGCCAGCGTCGCCGGCATCGTGGCCCGGGCGCCGAACCGTTCCCGGACTCGGTCGGCCGCGGCCTCCGCGGCGCGGGCGTCGTCCTGCGCGGGGTCGAAGGTGAGCTGGCGCGGGGTCTCCTCGGCCGCCCGCAGCAGATCCGCGCGGAGCCGCAGGGCACGGACCCGGGCGCGTTGCAGGCCGAGGCTCTCGTAGAGGTGGTAGGCGCACAGGGCCAGGGCGCCCGAGTGCCCGGTGGGTTCGTCGAGGGTGCGGGTGCGCACCGACGCCGAGGTGTCGGCGTAGGAGACGGTGAGGGTGAGCCGGCCGGCCGCCTGCCGCTCGGTGCGCAAGCCCAGGCCGATGTCCTCCACCAGGCAGAGCAGGCCCGCGCGGTGGAGGGCCGGATCGAGTTCGTCGGACGCGAAGGCGTACGCGTGCTCCACGTGCCGGGGGGCGGCGCCCGGGGTCACCGGCCGCGGGTCGTACCCGTGCGCGCGCTCGTGCAGGGCGCGGCCGGCCGCCGCCCCGAGGATCCGCTGGACCGTCAGCAGGGGCAGGTCCGCCAGGGCGCCCACGGTGCGCATCCCGTACCGCTCCAGGGTGGCCGCGGTCGCCCGCCCCACGCCCGGCAGCGCCGCCACCGGCCGCGGACGCAGGAAGGCGGCCACCGCCTCCGGCGTGTCGTCGACGACCGTCACCTCGCCGGGCGGGGTGGCGGCCGCGGCCATCGCGGCGACCAGCCGGTTGCCGGCGGCGCCGACGCCGACCCCGTTCAGGTCGAACAGGCCGGCGAGCCGGAGCTGGACCATCACGGCGAGCTGGCGCACATCGCGGTCCCAGAACCTCAGGGCCCCGGTGACGTCCAGGTCGGCGCTGTCCGGGGGCAGCGGCTCGACGAGCGCGGTGACGTCCTCCAGCGCCTCGACGACCTGGGCGTAGAGGGAGCCGGTCCCGAGCCGGTCCAGCGGCAGCCTGAGGTGGAGGACGGACCGGCCGGTGCCGGCGGGCGTCAGCGGGTCGGACGCGAGCGGGTCGGACGTCAGCGGACCGGGCCCGGGCGGGCCGGGCGCGGCCTCCACCGGCTCCCCGCCCGAGGGCGGCGGCTGCGGCGGCTCGGAAAACCGCAGGTCCCGGAGCGGCTCGTCCGTCCCCGCCGGGCGCTCGGACCGGGGCCATGAGGTCATCCCGCGCTCCCCTGGCTGCGGTGGCCGAGCTTCTTCAGGTCCGCCGAGCGGCTTCCGGCGGGCTGGAGGTCGGCGTACGGGTGCAGCCGCGCGCCCGTGGTGCCGTTGGCCAGCGTGCGCCCCGGCTGGGCCGGGGTGGGCCGCGGCCCGTCCGCGCCGAGCAGCGCGAGGGCGGCCTCGGGACCGTCGTCGCGGCGGGCGGCGGCGATCCGCTCCAGGTCCCACGCCATGGTGCCGACGATCGTGCGCCGGGTGCCGCGGACCTGGACCGTGCCGCGGACCAGCAGCATCCCCGAGTGGAAGACCGTGTGCGCGCAGGCGGGATGGGAGTCCTCGAAGAACGCCAGGTCGACCAGCCCGGACCCGTCCTCCAGGGTGACGAAGATGACGCGCTTGCCGCTGGCGATCGGCGGCGTCTGGGTGGAGGCGCGCACGCCGGCGACCAGGACCTGCCGCCCGGCGGGCAGTTCGGCCAGGTGGGCGGCGTCGGTCGCGCCGATCTCCCGCAGCAGGCGGTGGTGGTACTCCATCAGGTGGAGGGAGACGTCGATGCCCAGGGTGTGCAGCTCCGCCCCGAGCGCCTCCCGCCCGGTCAGCTCCGGCAGCCCGCTGGGCTCCGCCGCGCCGGCCGCCTCCGCCTCGATGGGCAGCTGGCCCTCGCCGGCGGCGCGGACCCGGGACTGCCGGTGCAGCTCGGTGATCCGGAGCAGCAGGTCGCGGCGGGTGAGGGCGCCGTCGCGCAGGGAGTCCAGGGCGCCGATCTCCGCGAGCCGTTCGGCCACCGGACGGCTGGGCCGGGCCCGCTGCCAGAAGTCCGACAGCGACCGGTACGGCCGGCCCGCGGCGATCCGCGCGCACTCGTCCTCGCCGATGCCGCGCACCCCGGCCAGCGCCAGCCGCACCCCCCACCGCTCGTCCTCGACCCGCTCCACCACGTGCTCGGTCCCGGAGCGGTTGACGTCCACCGGCAGCACCGGGACGCCTCGGCGGCGGGCGTCGGAGACGATGACCCGCTTGGGCCACATCCCCGGGTCGTGCTCCAGCAGCCCGGCCAGCAGGAAGGCCGGGTAGTACGCCTTCAGCCAGGCCGACTGCAGGGCGGGCACGGCGAAGGCGACCGCGTGCGCGCGGCAGAACCCGTACGCGCCGAACGCCTCGACCGTCGCCCACACCTCGTCGCGGACCCGCGCGTCGTAGCCGCGGGCGGTGGCCCGCTCGTGGAACCACCGGCGGATGTTCGGCAGCCGCTCCTTGTCGTCCAGGGCCCGCCGGGCGACCTCGGCCATCGCCAGGTCGCACCCGGTCATCACGTGCAGGGTCTCGATGATCTGCTCGTGCCAGATCGTCACGCCGTGGGTGTCGGCGAGCACCGGTTCCAGGTCCTCGTGGGCGTAGTGCGGGTCGCCGCCGTGGCGCGCGGCGATGTACCGCTCGGGCATACCGCCCTGGACCGGGCCGGGGCGGAAGAGGCTGATGTCGGCGATGACGTCCTGGACGTCCCTGGGCCGCAACCGCGACAGCAGGTCCTGCTGGCCGGGCGACTCCAGCTGGAACATGCCGATGGTCTGGCTCTCCTGGATGAGCTTGAACGCGAAGACGTCGTCCAGCGGGACCTGCCGCGCGTCGTCCAGGTCGAGGCGGTCGCCGGTCGCCCGCTCGATCTCCGCGACGGCGTGGGCCATCGCGGACTGCATCCGCACGGCGAGCACGTCGAGCTTGATGTTGCCCAGCCGCTCGACCTCCTCCTTGGCCGCCATCGCCATCGGATAGTCGCCCTGGGGGGTGGGCTGGACCGGCAGCCGGTCCAGCAGCGTCGCGTCGCTGATGATCACACCGCACGGGTGCATGGCCATGCCGTGCACGAGGGCGTCGAGGCCCTCGGCGAGTTCCCACAGCGGGCCGTAGCGGCCCGCCTCGGCCGCGAGCCCCCGCAGTTCGGGCAGTTCGGCGAGCGCGCCGGTGATGTCGCAGGCCCGCAGGTGCGGGAAGCTCTTGGCGATCCGGTCCACCTCGTCCGGCGCGATGCCGAGCGCGAGCCCGGTGTCGCGCAGCGCCCTGCGAGCACGGTAGGTCTCGGGCATCGCGGTCACCGCCACCCGCTCACGGCCGAAGCGCCGGAAGATCGCGTCGTAGCACTCCAGCCGGCGCGCCGACTCCACGTCGATGTCGATGTCGGGCAGCGAGTCCCGGCGCCCGTTGAGGAAGCGCTCGAACAGCAGGCGGTGGTCGAGCGGGTTGGCGGTGGCGACGCCCAGCGCGTGGCACACCATCGACCCCGCGCCCGAGCCGCGCGCCGCGACCCGGATGCCCAGCTCCCGGATGTCGGCGACGACCTGGCCGACGGCGAGGAAGTACGCGTCGTAGGCCAGTCCGGAGATCACGGCGAGCTCCTCGTCCAGCCGGGCCCGCGCCCTCGCGTCGTGCTCCAGGCCGCGCCGGGCCAGGCCGTCCTCGCACCGCCGCCGCAGCAGTCCGGCGGCCCCGCCCGCGGGGGCGCCGACGACCTCCGGCTCGGGGAAGTGCCGGGCGCCCAGCCCCAGGTCGGCCTCGGCGTCGAGGCGGCAGGCGTCCGCGGTGGCGACGGTGTCGGCGAGCAGCCGGTCCGCGCGCCGCTCGCCGTTCCCCGCGCCGGCGGCGATCTCCCGCGCGACCCGCGCCATCTCCTCCTCGTCCTTCAGCCAGCGCTGCCCGCCGTCCACCCGGCGCGGGTCGATCGGCCGCAGCAGCCGGGCGGCGTCCAGCACGTCGGCGAGCCGGTGCTGCGCGGGGTCGGCGTACCGCACGGCGTTGGAGAGCACCGCGGTGACGCCGGTGCGGTCGGCCAGCGCCAGGGTGCGGGCGGCCAGCCGCAGCGAGCCCGGGCCGGTGCCGGACCGGCCGTGCGCGACCACCTCCAGCCGCAGCCCGTCGCCGAACACCTCCCGCCAGGGGGCCAGCAGCTTCACCGCGAGGTCGTCCCGGCCCGCCGCCAGCGCCCGCACCGGCTCCGACAGCGGTCCGAGCAGCACGGCGAGGCCGGGCCCGCCGTGCTCGCGCAGCGCCTCCCACCCCGCCCGGACGGGAGCCGCCCGGCTCGCCGTGCCCACGTGGGCGGCCGAGGTGACGCGGCACAGCCGCGCCCAGCCGTCCCGGTCCCGGGCGAGCAGGACGAACCGCAGGGGCGGCTCGACGACGTGCGCGCCGCCGCGCGCCGGGGTGCGCCGCCGCGGCGGGGGCTGCGGGAGGAGCGCCTCCACCGCCAGGTCGATGCCGAAGACCGGCCGCACCCCGCTCCCGGCGCAGGCCAGGGCGAACCGCACCGCACCGGTGACGGTGTCCCGGTCGGTCAGGGCCAGCGTGCCCATCCCCCGCTCCGCGGCCCGCCGCACGAGCTGCTCGGGGTGCGCGGCGCCGTAGCGCTCGGAGTAACCGGACGCGACATGCAGATGGGCGAAGCCCGCCATGTCGCACCTCCCTCACTCCACCCCTCCCGGCCATGGACCCGATGCGCTTGTCGTACGCTCGTTCGATTATCTTAACCACATCATCCCAGGTCAGCGATTTCATTCGAACGCATGGCCGTACGCCGGTGAGCCCCGGGGGCGGCCCGAACGGATACCCCCGCGTCACCTCCCGGGCGAGGCCGCGCAGTTGGGCCCGCGGCCCTTCCCGGCGGGCCGCGCCCCGGCCCGCCGGACGGTTACCACCTGGACGCAACGGTCGGCCCGATCGCCCCCGCGCGCTCCTAAGGTGTCGCAAACACCGAGGTCGGGGCATATGCGACGACCCCAGGGCGATCGGAGCTCCCCGTGCGCGACTTCCTCCACACCTTCTTCGACCTGCACGAGATCCGCGCTGTCCTGCCCACCCTCCTGACCGAGGGCCTGGGCAACACGCTGCTGATCGCCGTGCTCGCCATCGCCTTCGGCCTCGCGGCCGGCGTCCTGCTCGCGATGCTGCTGCTCTCCCCCCGCCGCTGGGTGCGCCTGCCGGCGCGGATCTACGTGGACGGGTTCCGGGGGACGCCGGCGATCGTCACCGTCTCCCTGGTGGGCCTCGGCCTTCCGGCGGCGGGCGTCAGGCCCTTCGGCCGCAGTCCGCTGGGGTACGCCGTCATCGCCGTCGGCCTGATCTCCGCCGCGTACTGCGCGGAGATCTTCCGCTCCGGCATCCAGTCGGTGCCCGAGGGGCAGACGCAGGCGGGCCGCAGCCTGGGGATGTCGCACCTGACGACCATGCGGCTGATCGTCGTGCCGCAGGGAATCCGCAACGTGCTGCCCGCCCTGACCGGGCAGTTCATCGTGGACATCAAGGAGAGCTCCCTGGTCTACCTGCTGGGGCTCTCCGCCGGGCAGCGCGAGCTGTACTTCATCGCCCAGGAGCGCCAGGCCGCCACGTACAACTCCTCCTCGCTGGTCGCCGCCGCCCTCTGCTACCTCGTGATCACCGTCCCGCTGACCCATCTCGTCAACTGGCTCGACCGGCGGCTGCGCGACGGCCCGTCGAGGCGGCGCGCCCTCCCGGCGGCCGCCCCCGAGGGATTCCCGTCGCCGGCCGGCCCGACCACCGCCCCCGACCACCGGAACAAGGAGGTCGAGGCGTGAGCCGGACCGTGATCAGCGTGCGCGACCTGCGCAAGTCCTACGGCACGACCGAGGTGCTGCGCGGGGTGGGCTTCGACGTGCGCGAGGGGGAGGTGGTCTGCGTCATCGGCCCCTCCGGCTCGGGCAAGTCCACCGCGCTCAAGTGCCTCAACCTCCTGGAACGCCCCACCAGCGGCACGGTGACGATCGGCGGCACCGACCTCACCGGCCCGGGCGTGGACATCGACGCGGTACGGGCCCGCATCGGCATGGTCTTCCAGCACTTCAACCTCTTCCCGCACCTCGACGTCCTGGCCAACCTCACGGTGGCGCTGCGGCAGGTGCGGGGCCTGTCCCGGGCCGAGGCCGAGGAGAAGGCCCACGCGCGGCTGCGCACGCTCGGCCTCGCGCACCTCGCCCGGAGCCGCCCCGCCCGCCTCTCCGGCGGCCAGCAGCAGCGGGTGGCCATCGCCCGCGCCCTGGTCATGGAGCCCGAGGTCATGCTCTTCGACGAGGCGACGTCCGCGCTCGACCCCGAGCTGGTCAAGGGCGTCCTCACGGTCATGAAGGAGCTCGCCGCCTCCGGAATGACCATGGTCTGCGTCACCCACGAGATGGGCTTCGCCGCCGAGGTCGCCGACCGGGTGATCTTCATGGACGACGGCCGGATCGAGGAGCACGGCCCCGCCCGCGGCCTCCTGGAAAACCCGGCCAACCCCCGCCTTCGCGCCTTCCTCTCCCAGGTCCTCCACAAAGGAGTCCTCGCATGACCAGATCCACCTTCGGCGCCGCCGCGGCGGCCCTGCTGACCGTCTGCGCGCTCACCCTCACCGCCTGCGGCGGAAGCGGCCGCGCGGCCGCCGACGACCCGTACGGCCTCCAGGAGCCGGGCACCATCGTGGCGGCCGTCTCCACCGACCAGCCGCCCTTCGCCAGCGCCGGCAAGGACGGCACGCCCGTCGGCTTCATCGTCGACCTCACCGACGAGGTCGCCCGGCGGCTGCACGTCAAGGTCGAGTACAAGGCGACGACGGTTCCCGGCGCGCTGCAGGGACTGTCCTCGGGGCAGTACGACCTTGCGGCGTCGGGCCTGGGCGTCACCCCGGAGCGCGAGAAGACCGTCGCCTTCACCAAGGGCCTGTACTGGAGCAGCACCGACGTCCTGGTCACGAAGGACAACGGCACCGACACGCTCGCCGGCTTCAAGGGCAAGCACGTCGGAGCGGTCACCGGCGCCGTCCAGGAGTCCTTCGTCAAGGACCGGATGCCCGGTGCCGAACTGACCTCGTTCCAGAACCAGTCGGCCGCCGTCTCGGACCTGCTCTCCGGCGGCCTCGACGCGTTCGTCGTCGGCGGACCCGACGCCGACGCGTACCGCGAGCAGTACCGGGACCTGAAGGTGGCCGTCTCGGCCCCGGTCGACCACGCGACGGCGATGGCCGTGAAGAAGTCCAACACCAAGCTCCAGCGGGCCGTCGACCGGCAGATCGCCGCCATGGTGGCGGACGGCAGCTTCCTCAGGACGTACGACAAGTGGTTCTCCGAGGCGCCGGCGCCCCAACTGGTCCGGATCTGGCCGGGTCTCGCGCACCAGGCCGCGCGGTGAACCGGAAGCACCCGGCACCCGGGAGGCGTACCCGATGACGGCCGTTCACCCGCTCACCGCCGCCGAACCGGTGGGGGCGCCCGGCGGCGCCGTGTGGCGCCGGGTCGTGCGCACCCCGCTGCGGGACGGAGCGGTGCTCGTCGCCGACCTCTACACCCGCGACGAGCACCCGGCCCCCGCCCCGGTGCTGCTGGAACGCACGCCGTACGGCAGGCGGCAGCGGCGGGCTTCCGACGGGCTCGACCGCCGCGGCGCGCCCATCGAGCCCGAGGCGCAGGCGGCCTTCTTCACCGCCCGAGGCTTCCACGTGGTGCGCCAGGACTGCCGCGGCCGGGGCGACTCGGAGGGCGCGTTCGTGAAGTACCTCGGCGAGGCGCCGGACGGCTACGACACCGTCGAGTGGCTGGCGGGACAGCCCTGGTGCGACGGCCGGGTCGCCACCACCGGGGTCTCCTACTCCGCCCACGCGCAGACCGCCCTGGCCTCCCTGGGGCCCGCCCACCTGGCCGCCATGTTCGTCGACTCCGGCGGTTTCGCGAGCGCCTACGAGGCGGGGGTGCGGATGGGAGGCGCGTTCGAGCTCAAGCAGGCGACGTGGGCCTTCCACCACGCGGTCCGCAGCCCCGCCGCCCAGGCCGACCCCGTGGTGCGGGCCGCGCTCGCCTCCCAGGACCTCAAGGCGTGGTTCGCCGCCATGCCCTGGAGACGCGGGGCGTCCCCGCTGCGCGCGGTGCCCGAGTACGAGGACTACCTGCTCGAACAGTGGGAGCGGGGGCCCTTCGACGGCTTCTGGAAGCAGCTGGGCATCTACGGGCGCGGCTACTACGCGGCGTTCCCGGACGTCCCGACCCTGCACATGGTCAGCTGGTACGACCCCTACGTGCGGACCGCCGTGGAGAACTTCCGCGAACTGGGCGCCCGCAAGGCGAGCCCCGCCTACCTCGTCATCGGGCCCTGGACGCACGGGGCGCGCAGCGAACGCCACGCGGGGGACGTCGACTTCGGCCCCGCCGCCCCCCTGGACGGCAACCTCGCCCCCGACTACCTGGAGTTCCGCGCCCGGTGGCTCGCCCTCCACCTCGGCGGCGGGGACTCGGCCGACCACCCGCGCGTGCGGTACTTCCTCATGGGCGGCGGCAGCGGCGGGCGCACGGCCGAGGGCCGGCTGGACCACGGCGGCGCCTGGCGCACCGCGGACAGCTGGCCGCCCCGCCAGGCCGTCCCGGTCCGGTTCCACCTGCGGGAGCGGGGCGCGCTCACCCGGCAGCCGCCCGTGGCGGGCGAGGACGGGTACCTCGAGTACGACTACGACCCGGCCGACCCCGTGCCCACCGTCGGCGGGCAGATCACCTCGGGCGAGCCCGTCATGTCCGGCGGGGCCTTCGACCAGCGGACCGACGAGGGGGTGTACGGGAGCCGGCCGCCCCACCTCCCGCTGTCGAGCCGGCCGGACGTGCTCGTCTTCGAGACCGAGCCGCTGGCGCGGGACGTGGTGGTCGCCGGGCCGGTGACCGTACGGCTCTGCGTCTCCTCCAGCGCCCGGGACACCGACTTCACGGTGAAGCTCATCGACGTCCACCCGCCGACGCCGGACTACCCGAACGGGTACGCGATGAACCTCACGGACGGCATCCTGCGCGCCCGCTACCGCGATTCGTACGAACGGCCGGTGCCCATGGTTCCCGGGGAGGTCTACCGGCTCACCGTCACCGCTCCCGACACCGCGAACCTCTTCGCGGCCGGGCACCGGATCCGGCTGGACGTGTCGTCGAGCAACTTCCCGCGCTTCGACGTGAACCCCAACACGGGGGACGCGGAGGCCGGCGCCCGCCGCCGGGTCGTCGCGACCAACCGCGTGCACCTCGCGCCCGGCAGGTCGTCCTGGCTGACCCTCTCCTTGCTCCGCCCGGACGGAGCGGCGTGACCGGGCTCCCCCGCGCCGCCGGCGAAGGGGACGGGCGCGGGCCCGTCCCCCGCCTGGTGGCGGCCCGCGGCCCTGCATAAGGTGGACACGTGGTCGTCGTGCTGGACGTCGAGGGGGCGCGCGCCTCGGATGTCGCGGCGGGCGCCTCCCCGCTCGCCGAGCTCCTCGCGTGCCTGCACGTGCTGGCCGAACCCGAGCACCACCCGGAGTCGCGCACCTGGCTGGCCCGGACCGGCCCCCTCCTCACCGGGCCCCTCGCCCAGGAGATCAGGTTCTACTCGCCCCTGTGGGCCCGCTACCGCTGCCGGCTGCTCTTTCCCCTGCGGGCGCCGCTCGACCGCACCCTGCCCGAGGAGCTGGACGAGCTGACACGGCTCGACCTCGGCTCCTTCGTCCGTCTGGCGGCCAACGCCATCCGCGGCGTGGACTTCCCGGGCGGCGACGCGCTGCGCGGGGGCGCCGCCCGGCGCGACTTCGTGAAGTCCTGCGAGCGGCGGTCCTTCTCGCGCGGAGAACTGGCGAACGCGCTGGTCGAGGACCCCGAGCGGTTCCGCTCCGGCCTGGTCGACACCCTCGCGCACTGCGCCGAGGTGTTCTTCGACGAGGAGTGGGCGAGGGTCGGCCCGCGCCTGTTCGACGTCGGCGCGCGGGTGCGCGAACAGCTGAGGACGGCCCCGGCGGGCGCGGTGCTCGCCTCCCTCAGCCCCACCGCGGCCTGGACCGAGCACCCCGGGCGGGTCTCCTACGACAAGCTCCAGTCCAAGCGCGGCACCGTGCGCGAGAGGGGCTGCCTCCTGGTACCGACCGCGCACGGGTGGCCGCACCTGATCCTCAAGGCGGACGAGAGCCTGCCGCTGGTGGTGCACTTCATCGCGGCGGACTGGGAACAGCGTCCCCCCGTCTCGCAGCGGCTGGTACGGGAACGCCTGGCGGCCATCGCCGAGCCCGCGCGCTTCGAGCTGTGCCGCCACCTGCTGGGCGAGCCCATCACGACCTCGGAACTCGCCGTCCGCATGGGCATCAGCGAGCCGCAGGTGTCCCGGCACCTGCGCCGGCTGCGCGAGGTCGGCCTCATCACCTCGCAGCGGGAGGGCCGCATGGTGTTCCACCGGCTGCACCCGGAACTGCTCATCAACCTGGGCGCCGATGTCCTCACCACCGTGATGCGCTGACCGGGCGCCGCGAGGTGCGGTGCCCCTCCCGCGGGTATTCATCGGCTTGTCCACCCCACCCGCCCCTCGACCCCTCATCCACGCATCCACGCATCCACGCATCCACGCATCGACCAAGGAGCGACCATGAGCCGGACGCCCGCCACCAGCCCGCTGCTGGACCTGCTGAGGGAGCACAGGACCGGAGCGCTGGTCACCCTCAAGAGGGACGGCAGGCCGCAGGTGTCCAACGTCTCCTTCGTGTACGACGAGACGGCCCGCACGATCCGGATCTCGGCCACCGACGACCGGGCCAAGACCCGCAACCTGCGCCGCGACCCGCGCGCGAGCTTCTACGTCACGGCGTCCGACCTGGGGGCGTACCTGGTCGCCGAGGCCGACGCCGAGCTCACCCCGGTGGCCGCGGACCCGCACGACGCGACGGCGGACGAACTGGTGGAGGTCTACCGGGCCATCGCCGGCGAGCACCCCGACTGGGAGGAGTACCGGGCGGCGATGGTGGCCGACGGCCGCCTGGTCATCCGGCTGCCGGTCCGGCGGGTGTACGGCTGGGGCCGCACGCAGGGCGGCACGAGCGGCACTCTGGACTGAACGCACCGGCGCCCCCGCCGCGCAGGGAGCGGCAAGGGCGTCGGGTTCGTGCGGCGGTCCTCGGAAGGACCGGTGGGGCGACGATCAGAAGACGCTGACCCCGTAGGCGCTGAGCGCCTCGGTCACGGGCTGGAAGAAGGTCGTTCCACCGGAGGTGCAGTCGCCGCTGCCGCCGGAGGTCAGGCCGATGGCCTTGGTGCCGTCGTAGAGGGAGCCGCCGCTGTCGCCGGGCTCGGCGCAGACGTTGGTCTGGATGAGACCGTTGACGATCCCGTCGCTGCCGTAGTTGACGGAGACGTTGAGCGCCTGGACGGTGCCGCTGTGGATGCCCGTGGTGGAGCCGCGCCGGGTGACGTGCTCACCGACGAAGGCGTTGGCGGCGCTGGTGATGTCCTGGCTGCCCACGGTGCCGCTCGCCGCGATGGAGCTGTCGTAGCGGACGATGCCGTAGTCGTTGCCGGGGAAGCTTGTGCCGACCGTGGGGCCGATGTAGGCGCCGGAGCTGGTGTAGTAGTCCGGGTAGCCCACGGTGCAGTGGCCCGCGGTCAGGAAGTAGTAGGTGCTGCCGCTGCGGACGTTGAAGCCCACCGAGCAGCGCCAGCTGTCGGTGTAGATCGGGTCGCCGCCGGAGAGCCGGGTGCCGAAGGTGCCGGCGACGCGGGTCACCGTGACCGCGTCCCCGTAGGCGGCGACGGACTTCTTGAGCTGGGCGACCTGGGCCGGAGTCACCCGACTGTCGGCGCTGACCTGGAGCGTGTCCGTCCGGGGGTCCACGCCCCAGGCGGTGCCCGCCACGTCGGCGGTCTTGACGGACGCGCCGGCCCGGGCGAGTTCGGCGGAGCTGTGCTCGACCAGGCGCGGGGTGGCGCCCGCGGCACGGACGGAGTCGGCCGCGGCCTGGGTGGTGACGTTGACGACGGTGTGGTGGGCGGTGGCGTCGTAGTAGGACCCGGCGGTGCTGGCCGCGCCGAGGTGGGCGGCGACGCGGGCGGCGGTGTCGGGGCTCGCGACAGGGGCGGCGCTCGCGGTCGCGGACGGGAGGGCGAAGGCGGCTGCGGCCAGCAGACCGGAGGCGGCCGCGAAGAGTTGGATGCGTCGGGCGGACTTCACACGATCCTCCTGTGGGGGTGGAGGGGACGGGCGTCACCGTTCACTCGGCGACTTGTCGGTGTGCAGTCAAGATCGAACCGATAATCGAACACATCGTTCGCCTGACGGGCACTCACAGGAGTATTCACGGCTCACAGGAAACACACAAGAGGCTCTCAGCATCAGTGGTGGCAAGGATGTTCGCGCGCCATGGATCCAAAGCGCGCCGGAGCGCGGCGATATGACGGCGTCTCACCTGGTGGGAGAGCCGCGGTCCGCGAGGCACGGGTCACCGGCGGGAGGGCCCGGAGGGTCGGAAAAAGAGGGCGGAACGGCGGCCGGGATCAGCAGTCGCAGCCGCAGTCGCAGCAGTCGCACCCGTTGCAGCAGTCACCGCAGTTGCCGCAGTCGCCGCAACACTGGCAGCAGTCACCGCAGTCGGCGGCGTCGCCGCACGTGCCGCACCAGGACTCGCGGCGGCGGCCGGTCCACGGGTCGTCGTGGTCGGTGCAGCACAACCGGCAGGTGCAGCACAGTCCGGCGTAGACCGCGCACCCGGCCAGCAGTCCGCGGCGGCGCGGCGGCCTCGGCGGCGGGGGGAAGCCCCCGGGCCCGCCCGGCCCGCCGGGGCCGTACGGATTCCCGGTGTACGGGTTGCCCGGCTGCGGGCTGCCGTACGGAGCGGGGCCGCCAGGAGGCGGGAAGCCCTGCCGGGCGGTGCGGACGGCCCGGTCGGTGTCCTCGGTCGGCGGGTGGCCTGACCCGTGCGGGCAGGCCGTCGTACCGAAGACGCGGTCGACGGAGCGCCGGAGTTCGTGGACGAGCAGGAGGTGGGTGAGCCGGCCCGAGGCGGCGTTGGCGTACGTGACGTCGCGGAGGGCGAGGCGCACGCCGCGCAGCGCGTCCTCGCACAGCCGCCGCGCCTCGGCGAGGTCGGTGCCGGTGACGGCGAGGGGATTCCAGGAGCCGGTGCGGGCGTCCCGGTCCAGGTCCTCGACGGCGTCCAGCAGGTGCGCGAGCCGGCCGAAGAGCCGCCCCGCCTCCTCCAGAGGCGCCTTGTTGGCCGGGCGGCCGGCGAGCACGGCGGTGTGCGCGAAGGCGGCGGCGGTGGCGGTCTCGGTCGGTTCGGTGACGGCGAGCACGCTGGTGCCGGGCCCGGCGGCGGCCTCGGCGGCGCTCTGCCGGCCGACGGCGTCGAGGAGGAGAGCGGTGTCGAAGCCCAAGCGGCCGCCGGTGCGCGCGCCGGCCCGATCCCAGCGGCGGGCGACCGTGCGGGCGGCCAGCGCGACCGGGCGGCGGCCGAACGCCCCGTCCCCGTCGTCCACGTGGTCCCGCACCTTGGCCGAGGCGAGCACCAGGGAGACGGCCGCGGCGAGCCGGGCGCCCTCGCCGGTGGCCACCGGGGCGGTCCGCATGCCCCGCAGCGGGCAGGGTCCGGCGGTGCGACGGGCGTCGGCGGCCGGCGGGGACTGGGCCTCGACGAGAAGGGAGATGATCAGACCGTCGTAGTTGGTGGCGACCCGGGCGAACTGGCCGTGGCCGTCGCGCAGGGCCAGACAGAGCCCGCACAGATGGGCCATCCACGAGGTGGCCATGCCCTCCGACAGGCGATGGCGACAGGGTCGGATGATGCCGAACATGGTTCCCCCGCTGAACTTGCTTTGTGACCGCCAGTCAGGTTTCGCCGCACGGTCAGCGGTCATGTTATCGGTGCGGTACCGGGGGGATGTACGGCCGTACAGCCCTCCTTATCACTCGTACGTGGAGGACGTTCCCATCGCATCGTCAGGTCTCCAGAGCCTGCCCCCGCTTGACGGTGCGCCACTATCGTGTGTGCCAGTACCGTCACAACTCGTCTATGTGGCGGCTATCCCCTTGGCGCATCGCCCCCATCATGGATGACGATAGGACTAAGCGGACGGTACTGACCGCGGGTGAGAAAGGAGGCGTCCATGGGATCGGTTCGACGGGCGAGTGCGTGGCTTGGCCTCGTTGAGGACAACGGCGGCGAGGGCTACTACGACGAGGAGTACGCCGACTACGGGGAGGCGCCCGAGCGCGCCGACACGTGGGTGACCGACCCGCGGGTGCGGGTGGCCAGCGAGTCGGCCCAGGAACAGGGCCGGCGGATCGCCACGGTGACCCCGGACGGCTTCCGGGACGCGCGCGGCATCGGAGAGCTGTTCCGCGAGGGCGTGCCGGTCATCATCAACCTCACGGCGATGGAGCCGTCCGACGCCAAGCGCGTGGTGGACTTCGCCGCGGGCCTGACCTTCGGCCTGCGCGGTTCCATCGAACGAGTGGCGACGCGGGTCTTCCTGCTGACCCCGCCCGACTATTCGGTGCTCAACCCCGACGCCCGCCGCCCGGGCGACGGCTTCTTCAACCAGAGCTAGCGGGGCGCCTCACCGAGTTCGCTCGCACGCGGCGTTCCCCCCGCCGCGGCGACCCGCCGGACCGGTGAGCGCCCTGCCGTGGACCGAGGCGGTGTTCCCCCGCCCCGACGGTCCCTCCCGCCCGGACGACACGGCGTGGCACGGCCCGCCCACCCCGGACGGCTTCTCGCGGCCGCCTCCGCCGCACCAGCGGACCCTTCCGACGCGGTCCGCCTCCTTCAGCTCATGCGCCCCGGGCGACCCGCGCCCACGGACTCCGGCTCGCGCCGGGCCGGACGGGACATCTTCCCGGGACGCGGCCGCGCCGCGTTCGCCTCTCCCACCACCACGGCTCCCGCCTGGGCGTCCTGCACGGTCTTCCCGCACTCCATCACCTTCGGCAGGCGGCGCGCCGCCCATCCGCCGGCCAGCAGCAGTACCGCGCTGACCAGGAGCGTCACGTGCATGCCGAAGACGAAGGACTGCCGGGCGGCGTGCCGCAGGGCGGCGCCGGAGCTGCCGCCGAGCCGGTCGGCGACCGTGTAGGCCTCCCCCAGCGAGCGGCCGGCCGCGGTGCTGTCGGCGGCGGGGACACCGGCGGCGTGCGGGGCGTAGGCGACGTTCATGACGCTGCCGAGCAGCGCGATGCCGAGGCCCGCTCCGAGTTGGTAGGAGGTCTCGCCGATCGCGGCGGCGCCGCCGGCCCGGCGCGCGGGCACCTCGTTGAGCATCGACTCGTACGCGCCGAACAAGGTGGTCTCCAGGCCGAAGCCGAGGGCGACGAAGGCGCAGGTCATCAGGGGCGGGCGGTCGGTGCCGCCCATCGCGGTCAGCGAGAGCACGGCCAGGGCGGTGAGCAGGAACCCGGCGCCCACCATGCGGCGCGGCCCGAAGCGGCGCAGCACCCGGGCCCCGACCAGGCCCGCGGCCATGGCGGCGAAGGTCAGCGGCAGCAGCCGCAGCCCGGCCTGCAAGGGGCTGAGGCCGAGCACGAGCTGGAGGTACTGCACGGCGATGAGTTCGAGGCCGACGAGGGCCAGCATGGCCAGCACGATGCAGCCGACCGAGGTGGAGAAGGCCGGCTGGGCGAACATCCCCATGTCGATCAGCGGGTGCCGCAGGCGGCGCTGGCGGCGCACGAACCACACCAGCAGGGCGGCGCCGAGCAGCAGCGGGAGGTACATCGAGGCGTCCAGCGGCCCCGCGCCGCCGCCGAACCGCTTGATGCCGAACACCACGCCGAGCACGCCGGCCGCGGCCGTGAGCGCGCCGAGCACGTCCCAGGGCCCGGCGCAGTCGCCGCGCGACTCCGGCAGCAGCAGCCGGCCGACGACCAGCATCACGGCCATCATCGGGATGTTGACCAGGAAGACCGAGCCCCACCAGAAGTGCTCGACGAGGAACCCGCCGAGCACCGGGCCGACGGCCGCGCCGACCGCCGCGACCGAACTCCACACGCCGATGGCCATGGCGCGCTCGCGGCGGTCGGGGAAGACCTGCCGCAGGATCGACAAGGTGGCGGGCATGATCATGGCACCGCCCGCGCCCAGCAGCGCCCTGGCGCCGATGAGCACCTGCGGGGTGGGCGCGAAGGCGGCAAGGGCGGAGGCCACGCCGAAGAGGGCGTAGCCGATCAACAGCACCTTGCGCCGTCCGATACGGTCCCCCAGCGTGCCGAAGAGGATCAGCAGCGAGGCGGCGATCAGCGGATAGGCGTCGACGATCCACAGCAGGGTCTGCGCCCCGGGTCGCAGGTCCTCGGTGAGGGCGGGGACGGCCACGTGCAGCACGGTGGCGTCCAGCGCGACGATGAGCAGGCTGACGCAGAGGACGACCAGGATGGTCCACCGGCTGACCGGCCGCGTCATAGGCCCACCTCCACGAACGAGTGATACGCCAGCGTACGCGAGACCGTGACGGGCCCTGCCACGCGTCCCGGGCGGCCCGGGGCGGAAACCCTCTCTATATTCGAGGGAAATAAGCGTTGAATAAGAAGCCGCCGACACACGGATCACCGCCCGAACATAAAATCCAGGGTTCCCCCGCATTCGTCGCAATCCCGCTCGTCCAATGGGGTGGCGGGCCGCGATCCACATCACATCGTCATTACAAAGCGGGCCGCCGCGCCAATCCGGGCCGTCACACGCTGTAACGTCGACTGAGTGCGTACCGATGAGAGGCTCCACCCCGCGGTGGAGCGCGCGAGCCGCCGCGACCTGCCGCGGATGAGCCGAACACGTGTGTGGCTGTTCGGCCTGACCCTGGCGGCCTACGTGGCGATCGTCGTCGGCGTGTTGACCACGTCCAAGCTGGTGACGCTGGACTGGCAGGTCATGCTCTGGCGCCCCGACAAGCAGTGGCCGCAGATCCACGCGTTCCTGGACTATTTCGTGGTGCTGGGCCAGCGCGGCCCCACCGCCGTGATGGTGCTCGCCTGGCTCGGCTGGCGGGGGTGGCGCCACCGCACCCTGCACCCCCTCCTGGTGCTCGGCACCTCCCTGCTGCTGCTGAACATCACCGTGGGCGCGGTGAAGTACGGCCTCGGGCGGCTCGGCCCGCACTACGCGACCACCGTCGGCTCGGCCGAGATGTTCGCCGGCGGGGATATATTTCCTTCCGGCCACACCGCCAACGCGGTGGTGACCTGGGGCGTGCTGGCCTACCTGGCCACCACGCCGCGGGCCAGGCGGCTGGGCTCTGTGGCCAGCGCGCTGCTCGCGCTCGGGGTCGGCGCCACCACCGTCTACCTGGGCACGCACTGGGTCAGCGACGTCCTGCTGGGCTGGGCCGCGGGGCTGCTGATCCTGCTGGCGCTGCCGTGGTTCGAGCCGGCCATGGCCCGGGCCGAGGAGTGGATCTTCGAGGTCGTGGAGCGCCTGCGGACCCGGTCCGCGCTCTCCCGGCCGCTGGTCGCCCACGGCCCCGCGATGACCCCGCCGACGGCCGCCAAGGACGGCGCCCCGGGCCGCGAGGCCGTCCCCGCCGGCCGCGCGTCGGTGGGGAGCGGGGCGGCGGGCCCCACCTCCTCCTCAGTCGCCAAGTCCGTGGCCGGTCCCGGCGCGCCGGGCCACCGCACGGCCACGGGCCGCGGCGAGCGCACCCCGCCCTCCCCGGCCGGCAGCCGCCGCCCGCCGCACGAGCGGCAGGCGGCCCGGCCGGTGCCGCCGCTCAGCCCAGCCAGCAGCGCTGGACGCGGTCCTCGGCCACGATGAAGTTGATCCGGCCCTGCAAGTACTCCAGGGTCACCACGGTCCCGGGCGGCAGGCTGCGCACCGTGCTCCAGCCGCGCCCGCGGGCCCGCGCCTCGGCCTCCGCTTCGGTCAGACCCACATAGGCGTCGGGGTTGTCGGGCGGATTGCCGCCCGGAGGGTTCGGTGAAGTGACCATAACGCCACGGTATTGGCCCGAATACCCAGAGCGCACGCGTTGCGGGGCATACGCATCTTCTCCACAACTTCCGCACAAAAAGTCAGCGGATCGAGTGGTTTCTGTCAGGCTTTCGTCGCAGAGAGCGTCGAGCCTTTCCCCCCGCCGCCCGCGCCAGGCCCGCCGCCGACAGAAAGCCGCCGAGGACGAGCCCCGTCGCGGCGCGCGCGGCGGCCCGGGGCCGGGCGCCACCGCGGGCGCGGCCCTCCAGCAACTCCTCGAACAGCCGTACGTGCCGGGCGGCGATCACCACCGGGTCGTAGCGCTCGGAGGCGGCCAGCGCGGACCGTCCCATGGACCGCCGCAGCTCGTCGTCCTCGACCAGGCGCAGCAGCGCGGCGGCGATGGCGGGGACGTCCCGGGGCGGCACGAGCAGGCCGTCCACCCCGTGCCCGACGATCTCGCGCGGCCCGAGCGGGCAGTCGGTCGCCACGACCGGCAGCCCGGCCCGCATGCCCTCCACGATGGTCATGCCGAACGACTCCAGGGTGGAGGTCACCGCGAGCACGGACGCCTTGGCGAACTCCGGCTCCAGCGGGGAGACCGCGCCCATCAGCGAGACGTTCGCGCCCACCCCCAGCTCCCGGACCAGCTCCTCCAGGCTCGCCCGCCGCTCCCCCGCGCCGTAGAGCCGCAGGCTCCAGTCCGGCCGCACGGCGCAGACCCGGGCGAAGGCCCGGATCAGGTCGTCGTAGCGCTTGCCCGGCGCCAGCCGCCCGGCGGCGACGACCACCGGCGCCGTGCAGTCGGAGGGCGCGACGGGCCCGGCCGGCACGCTGTTGGGCACCGCGACGACCGGAACGCCGGGCAGCCGCCTGCGGTAGGCGTCCGCGTCGGCCTCGGTGGTGGTGGTCACCGCGTCCAGCCGCGGGTACTCCCGCCGTAAGCGGCGGACCAGACCCGGCGCGTGGCTGTCCAGGGTGAGGTGCTCCTGCGCGACGCGCACCAGCCGGCGCGGGGCCTGCCGGGCGAGGTGCACGTTGAGGCCGGGCCGGGTGCCCACGACCACGTCGGCGTCGGCATCGAGCCCTGCCAGGCAGCGGCCGATCAGGTCGTCGGTGAGCTCGGTGTACATGCCGTGCCGCGGGTCCGAGGCCGGGAAGAGGCGCGACGGCCGCAGGTGGCGCGGATCGCCGGCGAGGCGCTCGGTGCCGCCGCCTCTGATGTCGGCCAGGTGGCGCAGCCGGACGCGCGGGTCGTGGTCGATCAGCGGCCGGTCGCGGTGCCGGAAGACGGAGATGATCTGCACCTCGTGGCCGTCGGCGGCCAGCTGCCCGGCGAGGTTGCAGGTGGTGCGGATGGTGCCGCCGATTCCGTAGGCGGTGTGGATCAGAAAAGCGACGCGCATGTGGTGTCCCCGTACCCCGTCCCCGTTGGCGGGCCGCGGCACTCCTGTGCATCTCCTGTGCGGATCGGCGGCCCGACCCCGACCCTAACAAGACGCCGGGACCGTGCCGTTGGGACGCGCGGGGGCGAACTCCCGGGAAGGGAGGCGGCCCCCGGGGCCCCGGTGACGGGAGTGGGGGCCGCCGGGAGCGGACGGGTCGTCGGAACCGGGCGGGGGGTGAGGCCGGTGGTCAGCGGGGGACGGCGAGGACCGTGCCGGGCGTCAGGAAGTCGGGGTCGGGACCGATCGCGTCCTGGTTGAGCGCGTACATCCGCTGCCAGCCGCCGTCGACGTCGTACGCCTGCGCGATGCCGCCCAGCGTCTCGCCGGGGAGGACGGCGTGCTCGGCGCTCTCGCCGTCGGCGTCGCGGTCGGCGGCGTCACCGTCCTCGGTGCCGGGGTCGCGGTCGGCGGCGCCGACCCGGCGCGAGCACACCGGCCACGCCTGCCAGCCCTGGTCTTCGAGCACCTCCCGGGCGATGTCGATCTGCTGGAGGCGGGTGGCGAGATCGGCGCGGGGGGCGTACTCCTGCCCGCCGAAGCTCCGCCAGGTCGGCTGCCAGAACTGGAGCCCGCCGAAGAAGCCGTTGCCGGAGTCGATGTGCCAGTCCCCGCTGCTCTCGCACATCGCCAGGTCGTCCCAGACCGACCGCTGCCGGGCGGAGGCCCCCGCCGCTTCCTGGTCCTGCCCGTCGTCGGCCGGCAGGATCTGCGGGCGTCCCTGGACCGGTGCCGTCCCGGGCACGGCCGCCTCGGCGGCCTGCGCGCCGAGCGGCAGAAGAGTGACGGCGCCGATCGCGGCGAGGAGGGCGGCCGCACGGGGGCCGGTGACGCGCTTCGGGCTGTCGCGTCGCGCACTGCGGATTTGACGATGACTCAGCAAATTCGACAGTTCGATCATCGGGCCACGCTAAGCACGCTCCCCCGCCGACCCGGCGGCAACACGGCCTGCCGAGGCGTCATTCCCACCCGGGTGGACCACAACCGGTCATGCGCAGACCGTGACTCCCACCGCGGGCCATCCGTTGACACAGTGCGCCGGGAGAAACCCGGCTTCCGGAACCCTTCGGACCGCATGCGTGATTCGAGACGTACCACCGCACTTCCAAGGAGACTCCCGTGTCGCCCATGCTCGACGTGAGTGATGAGGTACGAGCCGAGATCGGTGACGAGGAGGCCGAGCGGCTCCTGTCCGGCGAGAGCTCGCCCGGCACCTACGACTGCACCTCGTGCCGCACTCCCGGGGACAGCGGTCAGGAGCGCACGAGCACGGTGCTGTTCGTGGGGGACGAGACGGCGGTGCTGGCCTTCGCGCACGCCACCTGCATCCCCTCCCAGGTCGTGCCGGTCTCCGAGGCGCAGTTGCAGGGCGCGGTGCGCAGCATCGCCGTCGGCGGCCACTCCCAGGGAGCGTTGCCCGGGCAGGCGCCGGGCGGTCCGCTCGGCACGCCGGAGGCCGCGCCCGCTCCCCGGGGAACGCCGGCGGGCACCGCCGATCCCGAGACCGCGCCCCGGCAGGCGGTGCTCGGCATCACCTGCGGACTGATCATCGTCGAGGACCAGTTGCGCCCCGCGCTGGTGGTCGAGCCGACCGGACCGGTGGCCCGGGTGGGCGCCACCGGCGGGGGCGACGACTTCCTGCCGCTGCTCATCGAGCAGGGCTTCGTCCCCCAACTCGACCTGGAGGCGCCGCCGTCGCCGCTGCCGGGCTGGTCGGTGCTGCTGGCGATGGGCCGGCTGCACGCGGTGCTCCAGCCCGGGGTGGCCGGGTCCCCGGCCACCGCCTGGTGGCAGGCGCACCAGCCGCTCCAGGTCAGCGAGGGCTGGCGGGCGGCGGTGCAGCGGGGCAACGAGGTGTACGTGTACGCCGGTCCGGCCGGCTCGATCGGGCGCCAGCCGCGCGAGGACCTGATGCGGGACGCGCTCGCCCGGGCCTGCTCGCGCGGTCAGTTGGTGGCCGCCACGATGCCGCTGGCGGGCACCTGAGCGGGCCGGTGGGGTCCGAAGGGGCGCGCGCCTGACGAGGGCGCGCGCCCCTTGGCGCGCCCGCGGCCTCGGATGAACACCCGGACAGCCCCCGGACGAGGTCAAAGATGGGCAATTCCCCCCGTGGGCCGCATCCCGGCCCGGCGTCCTGTCGTTGGCTGATACGTGCACTCCTTTGACTCCTCCTCCCGAGCCCCGTACCAGCGCTACATCCCCTCCATGCGCAGCGCGCAGGATACGGTCGGAGGTGGCGCCACCAGCACGCCGATCTACGACGCGCTCTACTCGGAGTACCGAAGGCTGTTCCGCACCCTGCCGGGCGACCGCAGCGGCGAGGAGTCCCTGCACTTCAACGCGTTCGCGGCCTGGCACGCGGAGTACCCGCCCTTCGGCTCCGGCGGGCGCCACCGCGGCGACATGGGCATGGACGGGGAGGGCCCGCCCGCGCTCCCGCCGGGCTGCGGAGACAACCGGCTGCGCTAGCCGGGACGGCCCGGAAGGCGGCCCGGCAAACGGCGAAGGCCGGGGATCACCCCCGGCCTTCTCGTGCGAGCCCCGCTACTTCTTGCGGCCCCGCTTCTCCCGCACCCGCACCGACACCTGGATCGGCGTGCCCTCGAAGCCGAACTCCTCGCGCAGCCGGCGCTCGATGAAGCGCCGGTAGCCCGCCTCCAGGAAGCCCGACGCGAAGAGCACGAAGCGCGGCGGCTTGGTGCCCGCCTGGGTGCCGAACAGGATCCGCGGCTGCTTGCCGCCGCGGATCGGGTGCGGGTGGCCGGCGACGAGTTCGCCGAGGAAGGCGTTGAGCCGCCCGGTCGGCACCCGGGTCTCCCACCCGGCGAGCGCGGTCTCGATCGCGGGCACCAGCTTCTCCATGTGCCGCCCGGTGCGCGCCGAGACGTTCACCCGCGGCGCCCACTGGACCTGGACGAGGTCGCGCTCGATCTCCCGCTCCAGGTAGTAGCGCCGCTCCTCGTCCATCATGTCCCACTTGTTGTAGGCGACGACGACGGCCCGGCCGGCCTCCACGGCCATGGAGATGATCCTGGTGTCCTGTTCGGCCAGCGTCTCGCTGGCGTCGATCAGGATCACCGCGACCTCGGCCTTCTCCAGGGCGGCGGCGGTGCGCAGCGAGGCGTAGTAGTCGGCGCCCTCGGTGAGGTGGACGCGCCGCCGGATGCCGGCGGTGTCGATGAACTTCCAGGTCACCCCGCCGAGCTCGATCAGCTCGTCGACCGGGTCGCGGGTGGTGCCGGCCATCTCGTTGACGACCACGCGCTCCTGGCCGGCGACCTTGTTCAGCAGCGAGGACTTGCCGACGTTCGGGCGGCCGATGAGCGCGATCCGGCGCGGGCCGCCCAGGGCCTCGGCGAAGGTCATCGCGGGCGCCTCGGGCAGCGCCTCCATGATGGCGTCGAGCAGGTCGCCGGTGCCGCGGCCGTGCAGCGAGGAGACCGGGAAGGGCTCGCCGAGGCCGAGGTTCCACAGCGCGGCGGCGTCCGCCTCGCCGGAGGGTCCGTCGACCTTGTTGGCGGCCAGCACGACCGGCTTGCCGGCCCGGCGCAGCAGCTTGACGACCGCCTCGTCGGTGTCCGTGGCGCCCACGGTGGCGTCGACGACGAAGACCACCGCGTCGGCCGCCTCGATGGCGAACTCGGCCTGCGCGGCGACCGAGGCGTCGATGCCGAGGACGTCCTGCTCCCAGCCGCCGGTGTCCACGATCTTGAAGCGGCGGCCGTTCCAGTTCGCCTCGTACGTGACCCGGTCGCGGGTGACGCCCGGGCGGTCCTCGACCACGGCCTCGCGGCGGCCGATGATCCGGTTCACCAGTGTCGACTTGCCGACGTTCGGCCGGCCCACGACGGCGAGCACGGGCAGCGGGCCGTGGCCCGCGTCCGCGAGGTCGTCGGCGACCTCCTCGAGGTCGAAGCCCTCTTCGGCGGCGAGCTCCATGAACTCGGCGTATTCGGCGTCGCCGAGCGCGCCGCTGCCGCCGTGTTCGTATCCCTGGTCCATGAGCTCTCTCCGTCGATCGACAAACAAGTGGGTGGGCCGCCGCGCTGCCCGCGCCGCGGCCGCGGGGTCAGCGGCCGGTGGCCTGCCTGGCGTCGGCCAGGTGCGCGGCGAGCCGCTCCTGGATGCGGGCGGTGGCCGCGTCCAGCGCACCGCGGGTGCGCCGCCCGTCGCCCGCGCCCGCCTCGAAGGGGGCGCCGAAGACGATGTCGACGCGGGACCGCACCGGCGGCAGGGCCCGCACGACCCGCCCGGGGCGCGCGCTGCCCAGCACCGCCACCGGCAGCACGGGCGCGCCCGAGCGCAGCGCGAAGTACGCCAGGCCGGCCCGCAGCTCGGCGAACTCCCCGTCGCCGCGGGTGCCTTCGGGGAAGATGCCGAGCATTCCGCCCTGCTTCAGCACGCCGAGGGCGGACGTGATCGCCTGCCGGTCGGCGTTGTGGCGGTCCACCGGGACCTGGCCGATGGCGGCCAGGAAGGTGCCCAGCGGGCCGACGAACGCCTCCCGCTTGAC
The DNA here is from genome assembly GCA_963756705.1 of uncultured Actinomycetota bacterium. GTDB lineage: Bacteria > Actinomycetota > Actinomycetes > Streptomycetales > Streptomycetaceae > Actinacidiphila. The sequence goes on from CAVWOS010000019.1 coordinate 175,747, forward strand.
CAGGAAGTGGATCGGGCGGGGCGCGGTGCCCATCAGCAGCGGACCGTCGATGTTGTGGCTGTGGTTGCCGGCGAGGATGACCGGGCCCTGCGCGGGCACGTGCCAGGCGCCGAGCACACGGGGCCGCCACAGGCCGTGCATGATGCCGGTGGCCAGGCCACGGGCGAAGGCGGCGCCGCGCGTGCTGGGCGCGTCCGCCGCCGAGGAACGCCGCGCGCCCGCTTCGGCGCGCGCCGGGCCGGCGCTCACCGCTCCGCTCGCTTCTCCTCGACCAGCGTCACGACGCACTCGATGACCTGCTCCAGGCTCAGCTCGGTGGTGTCGACCTCGACCGCGTCGTCGGCCTTCGCCAGCGGGGAGGTCTTGCGGCCGGAGTCGGCGGCGTCGCGCCGGATCAGCGCGGCCTGGGTGTCGGCCACGGACGCGGCGCCCTTGAGCTCGCCGCTGCGACGGGCGGCGCGCGCCTCGGCCGAGGCGGTGAGGAAGATCTTGACGGTGGCGTCGGGCAGCACGGTGGTGCCGATGTCACGGCCCTCGACGACGATGCCCGCGCCGGCGGAGGCGGCCGCGGCCCGCTGGAGTTCGACCATGCGGGCCCGCACCTCGGGCACGGCGCTGACGGCGCTGACCGCGGCGGTGACCTCCTGGGTGCGGATCGGGCCGGAGACGTCGGCGCCGTCCACGGTGACGGTGGGGGCGCCCGGGTCGGTGCCGGACACGACGGCCGGCTTGCCGGCCTGGTCGGCGACGGCCACCGGGTCGTCCACGTCCACGCCGTTGTTCAGCATCCACCAGGTGATGGCGCGGTACTGGGCGCCGGTGTCCAGGTAGCTGAGCCCGAGCTTGGCGGCGACCGCCCTGGAGGTGCTCGACTTGCCCGTCCCGGAGGGGCCGTCGATGGCGACGATCACCGGATTTGACACAGCGGGTGGCCTTCCTCGTGCTTCGGGAGCGGGGTGGCGGCGGGCCGGCGCGGGCCGGATGCCATCCCCCAAGGTTACCGGCCGCCGGAGCGGCCCCGCGCCACCCGTCCCGGGCCCCGGCGGACCGGGGAACGCCCGGCGCGCTACTGGCGCAGCGCCCAGCCCCGTTCGCGCAGCGCGGCGGAGAGCACCGGGGCGCTGCGCGGCTCGACCACCAGGTTCACCAGGCCCGCCTGCTGCCCGGTGGAGTGCTCGATCCGGACGTCCTCGATGTTGACGCCCGCCGCGCCCGCGTCGGCGAAGAGGCGGGCCAGCTCGCCCGGCTGGTCGCCGATGAGCACCGCGACGACCTCGTACGCCTTGGGGGCGGCGCCGTGCTTGCCGGGGACCTTGGCGCGGCCGGCGTTGCCGCGCCGCAGGATGTCCTCGATGCCCACCGCGCCGCCGCGCCGCTTGTCGTCGTCGGCGGACTGGAGGGCGCGCAGCGCGGTGACGGTCTCGGCGAGGTCGGTGGCGAGGTCGGCGAGGACGTCGGCGACCGGGCCGGGGTTCGCCGCGAGGATGTCCATCCACATGCCCGGCTCGGACCCGGCGATCCGGGTGACGTCGAGGATGCCCTGGCCGCACAGCCGCACGGCGGTGTCCTCGGCGTGCTCCAGGCGGGCGGCGACCATGCTGGAGACGAGCTGCGGGGTGTGGGAGACCAGGGCCACCGCGCGGTCGTGGGCGTCGGCGTCCATGACGACGGGGACGGCCCGGCACAGGGCGACCAGTTCCAGGGCGAGGTTGAGGACGTCGGTGGAGGTCTCGGGGGTCGGGGTGAGCACCCAGGGCCGGCCCTCGAACAGGTCGGCGCTGGCCGCCATGGGCCCGGAGCGCTCGCGGCCGGCCATCGGATGGGTGCCGAGGTAGCGGCCGAGGTCGCAGCCCAATGCCTCCAGGTCGCGGCGCGGGCCGCCCTTGACGCTGGCCACGTCGAGGTAGCCGCGGCCGAGGCCCCGGCCGATGGCGTCGGCGAGGGTGGCGGCCACGTGCGCGGGCGGCACGGCCACCACGACCAGGTCCACCCGCTCCTCCGGCAGCCCGGCGGTGCCCGCGCCGAGCGCGGCGGCGGTGCGGGCGACGGTGTCGTCGTGGTCGGTCAGGTGCACGTCGACACCGCGGCCGGTGAGGGCGAGGGCGGCCGATGTGCCCATCAGTCCGGTGCCGATGACGAGGGCGGTCCTCACGGGCGGTGTCCTTGGGTGCGGAGGTCGGTCGTACGGGGGTCGGGCCGCGTCGGCCCGACGGCCCCAGCGTAGCCATCGCCGGGGGCGGGCGTGCTCCGGCGCCCGCAGGACGAGACGCCCGGCCGGTCCCGGGGCGGGAGGTGCCCCCGTGCCCGGCGGGCGTAGCGGTAAAACCGAGCGCCCGGTCGGACTTCCTGGCGATAATCGCCCTCATGCGCGAATCGCTGGGGGACGACGAGGGCCACGAGCTGGTCAGGAAGCACACCGTGTACGCGTGCGTCATGGGCTCGCGCGCCTTCGGCCTGGCCACGGACGCGAGCGACGTCGACCGGCGCGGGGTGTACGTGGCACCGAGCCCGCTGTTCTGGCGCTTCGACAAGCCGCCCACCCACGTCACGGGCCCGGCCGACGAGCAGTTCTCGTGGGAGCTGGAGCGGTTCTGCGTGCTGGCGCTGCGCGGCAACCCCAACCTGCTGGAGTGCCTGCACTCGCCGCTGGTCGAGCACGTGGACCCGATCGGACGCGAGCTGCTCGAACTGCGCGGCGCCTTCCTCTCCCGCCGGGTCGAGGGCACCTTCCGCGGGTACGCCGACCAGCAGCTGGGCCGGCTGGAGGGGGACATCCGCAACCACGGCAAGCCGCGCTGGAAGCACGCCATGCACCTGCTGCGGCTGCTGATCAGCTGCCGGGACCTGCTCGGCAGCGGCCGACTGACCGTCGACGTGGGCGACTACCGGGCACCGCTGCTCGCGGTGAAGCGCGGCGAGCGCAGCTGGGAGGAGACGCGCACCTGGATGCGCGCCCTCCACGACGAGATCGACGACGCCGTCACCCGCACCCCCCTGCCGGCCGAGCCGGACCGCTCGCGGGTCGAGGACTTCCTCATCCGCGTCCGCCGCGACTCAGCCGCCCCCGTCAACGTGCTGACCCCCGTCCCACGCCCGGCCCACCGCCTCTAGCTCGTCGCGGTACTCCAGTCTGGCCACCCAGTCCCGCGGCCAGGCCGCGGCGCCGAGGTGGGCGCCCGCGAAGGCCCCGGTCAGGCAGGCCAGCGAGTCGGAGTCCCCGGAGCTGAAGGCGGCCCTGCGCAGCGCGGCGAGGGGCTCCTCGGGGAAGAGCAGGAAGCACAGCAGCGCGGTGGCGAGGGCCTCCTCGGCCACCCAGCCGGCGCCCGTGACGAGGCAGGGGTCGTCCTCCTCGGCGCGGGCCCGCAGGGCCTCCCCGACCCGGTCGAGGGCCTGGAGGCACTCGTCCCAGCCGCGCTCGACGAAGTGGGCGGGCGTCGGGTCCTGGGAGTACGTCCACAGGTCGCCGAGCCACCGCTCGTGGTAGACGGAGCGGTTGTCCGCCGCGTAGTCGCGCAGCAGGCCCAGCAGGTGGTCCGGCCGCGCGCCCTGGGCGAGCAGCCGGACCGTGTACGCGGTCAGGTCCGAGGCGGCCAGCCCGGTGGGGTGGCCGTGGGTGAGGGCGGCCTGCATCTGCGCGAGCCCGGCCCGCTCCCGCTCGTCGAGCCCGGGCACGAGCGCGGCGGGCGCCACCCGCATGTTGGCCCCGCACCCCTTGGACCCGATGCGGCTCGCCTCCTGCCAGCTGAGCCCGCCGTCGCTCAGCAGCGCGCACGCCTCCAGGCAGGTACGCCCGGGCGCACGGTTGTTGTCGGGCGACCGCCACCACTCGACGTACCGCTCCCGCAGCGGGCCGAGGACCCGGCCGGGCGTGAGCGGACCCTGCTCCTCGGCGGTGCGCAGGGCGTGCGCGAACGCGAGGGACATCTGGGTGTCGTCGGTGACGAACGCGGGCGCGGGCAGGGCCATCCCGCGCCACGGACCGCACTTCGCCTCGATCATCGCGAGGGTGTTGAACTCGGTCGGGAAGCCGAGCGCGTCGCCGAGGGCCAGGCCGGTCAGCGTGCCGGTGGCCGGGCGCTTCGGGCCGGCGGGGAGGGTCAGAGGTCGACCTCGCGCATCAGCATGCCGACCTCGGTGTTGGTGAGCCGGCGCAGCCACCCGGACTTCTGGTCGCCCAGCGGGATGGGGCCGAAGCTGGTGCGGACGAGACGGTCGACGGGGAAGCCGGCCTGGGCGAGCATGCGGCGGACGATGTGCTTGCGGCCCTCGTGCAGGGTGACCTCGACCAGGTAGTTCTTGCCGGTGTTCTGCACGATCCGGAAGTGGTCCGCGCGGGCCCAGCCGTCCTCCAGCTCGATGCCGCTCTTGAGCTGCTTGCCGAGGTCGCGCGGCAGGGGGCCCTGGATCGCGGCGAGGTAGGTCTTCTTCACGCCGTAGCGGGGGTGGGTCAGGCGGTGGGCCAGCTCGCCGTGGTTGGTGAGCAGGATGATGCCCTCGGTCTCGGTGTCGAGCCGCCCGACGTGGAAGAGCCGGGTCTCGCGGTTGGTGACGTAGTCGCCGAGGCACTGCCGGCCGTCGGGGTCCTCCATCGTGGAGACCACGCCCGCGGGCTTGTTGAGCGCGAAGAACAGGAACGACTGGGTGGCGACGGTCAGCCCGTCGACCTTCACCTCGTCGCGCTCGGGGTCGACCCGCATGCCCTGCTCGGTGACGATCTGCCCGTTGACCTCGACCCGGTGCTGCTCGATCAGCTCCTCGCACGCCCGGCGCGAGCCCATGCCAGCCCGGGCCAGCACCTTCTGCAGGCGCTCGCCCTCCTGCTCGGCGCCGGGGAAGGTCTTGGGCGGCGTGGGCTGCTGCTTGCTGTGCCGCTCGCGGTTGCGCTCCTCGATCTGGGCGTCCAGCTCGCGCGGACGGGCCGGCGCGGAGCCGCGGCCGCGGCCGGTCGGCTTCGAGCCGGGCTTGGGGCCGCCGGTGCCCTTGGTGCGGGGCATGCCGCCGGGCCGGTTCGCCCCGGACTGCCCGGTGCCGCCGACGTCGTAGCGGCGCTCCTCCGGGCGCGGCTTGCGGGGCCGCTGCGGCCCGTCGCCGCGCTGTCCCGAGCCGCCGCTCCCGCCTCCGCTCCGGGGGGTCCGGTTGCCGCCGCTGTTCCTGTCGCTGCTTCGCATCAAGGGTTCCGTAATCGAGGTCATCGGGTGATCGCACCGGTCGGTCGACCGGGGCGATCGGTGGTTTCTAACTGTCGGTGGGCGCCGCCGGCTCGTCCGGGGCGTCCGGGTCGAAGGACGGGAGCCCTTCCTGGGACTCCGCCTCGACCGCGTCCGCCTCCGGCAGGAACGGCGCGAGCTCCGGCAGTTCGTCGAGGCCGCGCAGGCCCATCCGTTCCAGGAAGTAACTCGTCGTCCTGTACAGGATCGCACCTGTCTCGGGCTCCGTCCCACCCTCTTCCACCAGTCCGCGCTGGAGCAGCGTACGCATGACGCCGTCGCAGTTGACCCCGCGGACCGCCGAGACCCGGGACCGGCTGACCGGCTGCCGGTAGGCGACCACCGCCAGCGTCTCCAGCGCGGCCTGGGTGAGGCGGGCCTGCTGGCCGTCCAGGACGAAGCGCTCGACGGCCGGCGAGAAGGCGGGGCGGGTGTAGAAGCGCCAGCCGCCGCCGACAAGACGCAGGTCGAAGCCACGGCCCTCACGGGTGTAGTCGTCGGACAGCTGGCGCAGGGCGGCGGCGACGGCCCGCCGCGGCCGGTCCAGCACCTTCGCCAGGTGCTCCTCGGTGGCGGGCTCGTCCACCACCATCAGCACCGCCTCCAGCGCGGGCTTGAGCTCCAGCTCGGCCACGGCGTCGGCGAGCAGGCCCGCGGGGGCGGCGCCGCCCCGCGCGGCGGCCGGATCGGTGAGTTCGGTCACGTCGGTCATCCCTGCTCTCCCTTCCCGGCCGGACCGGGCTCGGTCGTGGCGGCCCCGCCCGCGGGCGCGGGGACGGGCCGGGGTCCAGGCACGGAGGCGGCGGAGGCGGAGGCTTCCCCGGTCCTGGTGCCCGATCCTGCCTTGCTGCCCGGCGCGGCCTTGCCGGCCGGCTCCGCGGGCGCCTCCTGGTCGAACTCGTCGGTCACCAGCGGGGCGCCGCCGTCCTCCGCTGCGCCGGTCCAGCGGACCTGGAGGCTGCCCAGGGCCTCCTCCTGGTCCAGCGCCACCGCCTTCTCGCGGTACAGCTCCAGCAGCGCCAGGAAGCGGGCGACGACGGTGAGGGTGTCGGGCGCGTCCGCGGTCAGCTCGCCGAAGCTGGCCGCGCCCCGCTCCCGCAGCAGCTCGATCACGCGCTCGGCCTGCTCCCGCACGCTGACCAGCGGCGCGTGGATGTGGTCCACGTACACCTGCGGCTTGGGCTTGGGCTGCATGGCCTTCACCGCCAGCGCCGCGAAGCGCTCGGGCCCGATGCTGAGGACGACCTCGGGCAGCAGTTCGGCGTGCTGCGGCTCCAGGCCGACGGTACGGGGGTGGCGCAGCGCCTCCTGCTCCAGCCGCTCGGCGAAGATCGCGGCGATCTGCTTGTACGCGCGGTACTGGAGCAGCCGGGCGAAGAGCAGGTCGCGGGCTTCGAGCAGCGCGAGGTCGGCCTCGTCCTCGACCTCGGCGGAGGGCAGCAGCCGGGCCGCCTTCAGGTCCAGCAGGGTGGCGGCCACCACCAGGAACTCCGTGGTCTGGTCCAGGTCCCAGTCCGGGCCCATCGCGTGGAGGTGGGCCATGAACTCGTTGGTGACCTTGGACAGCGCCACCTCGGTCACGTCCAGCTTGTGCTTGGAGATCAGCTGGAGCAGCAGGTCGAAGGGGCCCTCGAAGTTGGCCAGCCGGACGGTGAAGCGGTTGCCGCCCCGCCCGTCCTCGGCGTCCTCCTCGCCCTCGGCCGCGGGCCGGGAGTCCTCCGGGTCGGGCTCGCGCGGCTCGGGCACCTCCACGGCCGTCGAAGGCGGCCCAGCGACCGTCTGGGGCGCCTCCGCGGCCGGTGCGGGCGGCTCCGCGGCCTGCTGGGCGGGGACGGCCGGCGGTGCGGGCGCGGGCTCCGCAGGGAGTGGGACCTGGGGTTCGGCCGGGACCGAGGGCGCCGGCACGACCGGCCGACGGGCCTCCTGCGCGGCGACGGGCCCGGGTTCGGGCCCGGCATCAGGAGCGGGATCGGGATCGCGGACGGGCTCGGGGGGCCGTTCCTCCGGCGGCGGGGACGACGGCGGGGACGGCTGCGGCACCACGGACGGCCCACGGCCCAGGGGGCGGCGGGTGCGGTCCGGTTCGTCGGGCGTTGTCGTCGGCATCGCGGTCCAGGGTGCGGGGCTGTGGTCGGCAGGCTATCTCTCCCACCGCCGGGATCGCGGGAGGGACTCCCGGGCGCGGCCTGGTCCGTGCGCCATCGGCACTGGGGGCGGCTGCCCCGCGGCGCCCCTCAGCGGCCGCGCAACCGCCGCACGAGGATGCTCGCGTCGCCGCGCGACTCGAGGTCGGCCAGCACCACGGCGACCGCCTCCCGGACGATCCGTCCGCGGTCGATGGCCAGCCCGTGCTCGCCGCGGAGCACGAGGCGGGCGTGCTCCAGGTCCATCAGCTCCTCGGCGGAGACGTAGACGGTGATCTTCTCGTCGTGCCGCTCGCGGCCGCTGGGCCGGCGGTTCTGCCGGGGCGCCTTGCGCCGGGCGGGCGGCGGGGCCTGCGGGGTGGCCGTGATCGGCGGCGGGGTGGGCTTCTGCGCGGGTGCCGGGACCTGCGGGGTGACGGTCGCGGTGACCACGGGGACCGCGGCGGCCGTCGAGGGCAGACTGGCGGCGCGTTCGGCGGGCACGGGGCGGCGGGGAGCGGGCGGGGCCTCGCGGCCGCCGTGCTCGTCGCCCGCGGCCTCCGGGGACGCGGGCACCGCGCGCCCGGCCGGCCACGGTTCCGGCTCCACGTCGTCGTCGGGGACCGGCCGCAGCCGCGCGTCGTCCCGGGCCGGCGGTGCCTCGCCACCGGTGTGCTGCCGCGGCTGCGGCGCCTGGAGCGCTGCCCCGCCGGTGGTCCTGAACAACTCGTCGGCGCCCGGCAGGCTCACTCGGCGTGGCACCGGGCGAGCACCTCCCTGGCGAGCTGGCGGTAGGCGGCGGCACCGACGGAGTTGGAGGCGTAGGTGGTGATCGGCTCGCCGGCGACGGTGGTCTCCGGGAAGCGCACGGTCCGGCCGATGACGGTGTGGAAGACGTGGTCGTCGAACGCCTCGACGACGCGGGCCAGCACCTCGCGGCTGTGCACGGTGCGCGAGTCGTACATCGTGGCGAGGATGCCGTCGAGTTCGAGCTCGGGGTTGAGCCGCTCGCGGACCTTCTCGATGGTCTCGGTGAGCAGCGCGACACCGCGCAGCGCGAAGAACTCGCACTCCAGCGGCACGATCACCGAGGTGGCCGCGGTGAGCGCGTTCACGGTGAGCAGGCCGAGCGAGGGCTGGCAGTCGATGACGATGTAGTCGTAGTCGGGCATCAGCGGCTTCAACGCCCGCTGGAGCGCGGACTCGCGGGCCACCTCGCTGACCAACTGCACTTCGGCGGCGGACAGGTCGATATTGCTCGGCAGCAGGTCCATGCCGGGCACCGCGGTCTTCAGCAGCACCTCGTCGGCGGCCAACCCGCGTTCCATCAGCAGGTTGTAGACGGTGATGTCGAGTTCCATCGGGTTGACGCCGAGGCCCACCGACAGCGCGCCCTGCGGGTCGAAGTCCACCAGCAGGACCCGCCGGCCGTACTCGGCCAGCGCGGCACCCAGGTTGATGGTCGAGGTGGTCTTGCCGACCCCGCCCTTCTGGTTGCACATCGCCACGACCTTCGCGGGGCCGTGGTTGCTCAGCGGGTTGGGGATCGGGAAGTACGGCAGCGGGCGGCCGGTGGGGCCGACCCGCTCGCGGCGCTGCCGGGCGGCGTCGGGCGCCAGCGTGGCGGCGTACTCGGGGTCCGGCTCGTACTCGGCGTCCGGATCGTAGAACTGACCGTCCTGGAGGTCGTGTTCGTCCGCGAAGGGGTCCATGCCGTACGCGGGCCGGGTGTCGGTGGCCATGGCCGGACGGCGGGACTCGAAGGTATGGACCGCGACGGAACCGACGGTCATTCCTGGTTGACCACCCCCGGGAGCAAATGTCGACTCATTCACAAGTCGTCTTACCTCCTTGGTGACCAGGAAACTTCTCGACAGGTCAGCGTGACCACATCCTACGTTTCGCGACTCTATGGCGTGTCGGTGGTCCGCAGCAACACAATCCGCCGGACACGGCATGATGTGTCGGTAACCGAACACGCCGCTGTCAAGGGCGTAACCACGCGAACGGCGGGGTCTTGTCGGTCAAGACCCCGCCGTTCGCTTGCAGTTGGGACAGCGTGCCGCAACTCGCGGAGTGCGGCGGGCCGGTGCGGTCCTAGCCGAGCAGCGCGTGCAGGTCGGCGGAGTCCAGCCCGTGCGCCTCGGCGACCGGACCGTAAACGACCTGCCCCTCATGGGTGTTGAGGCCCAGCGCCAGCGCCGCGTCCCGCCGCAGCGCCTCCTGCCAGCCCCGGTTGGCCAGTTCGACGATGTAGGGCAGCGTCGCGTTGGTGAGCGCGTACGTGGAGGTGTTCGGCACCGCGCCGGGCATGTTGGCCACGCAGTAGAACACCGAGTCGTGCACGGCGAAGGTCGGTTCGGCGTGCGTGGTGGGCCGCGAGTCCTCGAAGCAGCCGCCCTGGTCGATGGCGATGTCGACCAGCACCGAGCCGGCCTTCATCCGGGAGACCAACTCGTTGGTGATCAGCTTGGGGGCCTTGGCGCCGGGGATGAGCACCGCGCCGACCACGAGGTCGGCGTCGAGGACGGCCTCCTCCAGCGCGTAGGCGTTGGAGGCGACGGTCTGCACGCGGTTGCCGAAGACCTTGTCGGCCTCGCGCAGCTTGTCGACGTCCTTGTCGAGCAGGGTGACATGGAAGCCCAGGCCCAGCGCGATGGTGGTGGCGTGCCAGCCGGAGACGCCCGCCCCGATCACGACGGCCCGGCCCGACTTGACGCCGGGGACGCCGCCGGGCAGCACACCCCGGCCGCCGGTGGAGCGCATCAGGTGGTACGCGCCCACTTGCGGGGCGAGCCGGCCGGCCACCTCGGACATCGGGGCGAGCAGCGGCAGCCGGCGGCCCGCGGCCTCGACCGTCTCGTACGCGATGGCGGTCGTGCCCGAGTCCAGCAGGGCGTCGGTGCAGGCCCGGGAGGCGGCCAGGTGCAGGTAGGTGAAGAGGACCTGGTCCTTGCGCAGCCGGTGGTACTCCTCGGCGATCGGCTCCTTCACCTTCAGCAGCAGATCGGCCTCGGCCCAGACGTCGTCCGCGGTGGCCAGGATGCCGGCGCCCGCGCCGACGTACTCCGCGTCGGGGATCGACGAGCCGACGCCCGCGCCCTGCTCGACGAAGACCTGGTGCCCGTGGCGCACGAGTTCGTGCACGCCGGCCGGGGTGATGGCCACGCGGAACTCGTTGTTCTTGACCTCGCGGGGGATGCCCACCTTCACGTCGATCACGGTCCTTGGGAGTCGGGGGAACACCGGAAATACAACAGGAAGCCCGGACATGGTGCGAGATGGCACGACACATCGGACCTGACCGCGATGCCCGCGGCGGTGCCCAGTCTAGTGAAGGAAGAGCCGCTGTCCAGCCTTACAAAGTGGTGGGTTTCATCGAGAGCATTGGCAGTTTCGTAGGCTGGCGCCGCCGCTGACGGCCCCGACCGTGGAGATGGCCGGATCGGTACTCCCGCCGCGGGGGCCGTCCGTGCCCCGCCGCGGCGCGCCCGCCGGGCGGGCCCGGTCAGAAGGCCGGGGACTCGCCGGGGCGGAACAGGCGGCCGGCCGCGGCCCGTTGGATGGCCGCGCCGCCGGAGTCGCCCAGCCGATCCATGGCGTCGGCCAACCGCAGCAGCACGGCCGCCTCCAGGCGCCGGTCCCGGACCTCCCGCGCCCAGTAGAGCGCGTCGCGGCAGCTGCGCAGCGCGTCCTCCGGGTGGCCCGCGTACTCCTGGACCCGGGCCGCCTCGGCGAGGGCGCGGGCCAGCGACGGCAGGTCGCCCAGCCGCTTGTGGACGCCGGCCGCCGACCGCCACTCGCGCAGCGCCGGGCCGTAGCGGCCCTGGTAGGTGAGGACGGCGCCGATCCGGGCGTGCAGCCGGGCCTGGTCGACGAGTTCGCCGCGGGCCCGCCGCAGCGCCAGCGCCCGGCCGAACCAGTCCGACGCGCGGGCCAGGTCCTGCTGGTCCAGGTAGGTGCCGCCGAGCGCTTCGAGCACCCGGCCCTCGGCCGCGCCGTCCCCGGCGCCGCGGGCGGCGGCCAACGCTTGGCGGTACGTCTCCACAGCCCGCTCCGCGCGGCCGGCCTCGGCGTCCAGGTCGGCGAGGTTGATCAGCGCGGCGGCCCGTTCCCGGGGCAGCCTGCGGCGGGTCGCCACTCCCAGCACCAGGGTGTGCAGTTCGTAGCGCTCGGCGGTGGCGGGCTCCCCGCCGGGCAGGGAGAGCAGCGCCAGCACCAGGGCCGCGATCAACCGGCGGGCCAGCGTGTCGAGTTGCCCGTCGGCCACGGCGGCGCGGGCGGCGGCCAGCAGCGCCGGGCGGCGGGCCCCCAGCCACGCGGCGGCCTCCTCGGGCGAGGACAGGCGCAGGGTGCTCGGCAGGCCGTCGGCGGGCGGCCCGGCGGTGAGCGCGGTGCCGCACGCTTCCAGCAGGCGGACGGTCCGTTCCAGCATCCGGGCGCGGGCGAGCCGGACGTCCTCGGGGCGGTCGGTGTCCGCCAGCAGGCCGCGCAGCAGCGGTTCGAGGCAGCCGGGCACCCGGTAGAGGCCCTCGGCCGGGCCGCGGACGAGCAGGGCCGCGTCGGCGAAGGCGGCCAGGGTGTCGGCCGCGGCGCCCACCGCGCACCCGGCCAGCGCCGAGGCCGTCTGCGCGTCCACGCAGCCGGCCGGCGCCAGCACCAGGCAGCGCAGCATCCGTCCGGCCGTGCCGGGCAGCGCCTCGTACACCAGCCGGAAGGCGCGCACCAGCTCGCCCGGGGCGGCCGGGCGCTCCTCGGCGGGGCCACCGCCGTCCCCGCCGCCGCGGGCCGGGCCGTCCACGCCCCCGGCGGGCGGCGTGCGACCTGACGGCGGCACCGTGTCGGGGGTGGCCCGCAGCCGGGCGGCGGCCTCGGACAGGGACATGCGCGGCTGGGCGGCGAGGTGGGCGCCGACCAGGCGGAGCGCGGTGGGGTGGCCGGAGAGCTCCTGGACGAGGGCCTCGGCCCCGCGCGGGTCGTTGGTGACCCGGATGTCGCCGACGGCGTGGGCGAGCAGGTCGAGCGCGGCGGGGGTGTCGAGCCCGCCCAGGGTGCAGGGCCGCACGTCGGGGACGCCGGTCAGCGGGCCGTGCGAGGTGACGACCACCAGGCTGCCCGGCCCGTCCGGCAGCAGGCCGGCGAGCTGGTCGGCGCGGCGCACGTCGTCGAGGACCAGCAGCAGGCGGCGCCCGGCGGCAGCGGCCCGCAGCGCGGCGGCGGCCTCGGGGACGTCGGGCGCGGCGCCTAGTTCGCGCAGCAGGGCCCGGGCGACTCGGTCGGCGGGGACGGGGTCGCCGATGTCGTCGGTCAGCCGGACGAAGAACCGCCCGTCGGGGTAGTCGGCGGCCACGTCGTGGGCCAGCCGGACGGCCACCGCGGTCCGGCCCACGCCGGGCCGTCCCACCACCAGCAGCACCCGGCTCCGGTCGGCGGCGCGCCGGCCGGCGGCGGCCAGCCCGGGGCGGGCGATGTCCTCGCGCAGCTGCGCCAGCTCCCGCACGCGACCGGCGAAGTGGGCGAGCGGTTCGGGCAGGGGACGGGCGATGGCGGTGCCCGGGGAGGGCCCGACCGCTCCCCCGCCGCCCGGCCCGGGGGCGGGTGGGACGTGCTCGGGGCCCTCGGTGGGCTCGGGACGTTCGGCGTCCGCGGCCGGGGCGCGCGGCGCGTCGGCTGGACGGTCCGCGCGGGCCGGGGCGCTCCCGGTTCCGGCGGGCCGCGCCGGCGGGTTCACGGCCTGGTCCGTCACGGGCGCGCTCCGGGAGGTGAGAGGTCAGCCCCGCTGCGGGGTTCATCGAGCCTAGTTCACCGCGGGCCGCCTGCCCCCTGGGTTGCCGCCGACCGGAGCGTCGGCGATCACCCTGTCGGATCAGCCCACGGATCATCCCACCGGACAGCCCGCCCCCGGCCGGTCCCGTGCCCGCGCGGCGGACGGCTCAGCCGGCCGCGCGCCTCACGGGGTGAAGGGCCGCGCGGGCCAGGGCGCCACGGCCGGGCGCAGCGCGTCGACCGACCCGGTCGCCAGCGCGGCGTGCAGGGCGAGCACCCCGACGACCAGGCAGCTGTTGTGCAGCTCCCCCGCCAGCACCGCCTGGACAAGCTCGGCCAGCGGCACCCGCGCGTACTCCAGGTCGGCCTCCTCCTCGGAGACCTCGAAGCGCTCGCCGTCGGCCTCGGAGATGCCGCGGGCGAGGAAGACCCGGACCGCCTCGTCGGAGCCGCCGGGGGTGGTGAAGATGTCGGCCAGCACCCGCCAGTCCGACGCCTTGACGTGCGCCTCCTCGTAGAGCTCGCGCCGCGCGGCGCCCAGCGGGTTCTCGCCGGGCACGTCGAGCAGCCCGGCGGGGATCTCCCAGAGCTTGTGCCGCACCGGGTGGCGGTACTGCTTGAGCACCAGCACCCGGTCGGCGTCGTCCAGGGCGAGCACGGCCACCGAGCCGGGGTGGACCTGGTAGTCGCGCAGGGCGGTGGAGCCGTCGGGCATCACCACCTCGTCGGTGCGCACACCGGTCTTCTTGCCGGTGAACGGGGTGGAGGTGGCCGTGACCCGCCATTCCTGGGGGGTGTCCTTGAGCATGCCGTGCCTTCCGAAGTCCGTGTGTCGAGGCGCGCGCCATGGGACGTCCGCGTGCGTCCCGGCGTCCGCCTCGGGTCCTACGATCATCCCGCGCCGGGGCAGCCGCCGCAGGCAGGCCCGCGAGCCCCGAGCGGTCGACCCCGAGCGGTCAGCCCTGCGTGGCCGGCTCGGCGCGCCCGGCCGTCTTCGCCGCCACGGCCGCCTTGACCAGTCCGGCGAACAGCGGGTGCGGCCGGGTCGGCCGGGACTTCAGTTCGGGGTGCGCCTGGGTCGCGACCAGGTAGGGGTGGACCTCGCGCGGGTATTCCACGTACTCCACGAGCTTGTTGTCCGGCGAGGTGCCGCAGAAGACGATGCCGGTCTTCTTCTCCAACTCGGCGCGGTAGGCGTTGTTCACCTCGTACCGGTGGCGGTGGCGCTCCTCCACATAGGGCTGGTCGGCGTAGACCTCGCGGACGATGGAGCCCTCGGCCAGCTTGGCCGGGTAGATGCCCAGCCGCATGGTGCCGCCGAGGTCGCCCTTGCCGTCCACGATGTCCAGCTGCTCGGCCATGGTGGAGATCACCGGGTGCGGGGTGGCCGGGTCGAACTCGGTGGAGTTCGCGTCCGCGATGCCCGCGAGGTTGCGGGCCGCCTCGATGACCACGCACTGCAGGCCCAGGCAGAGCCCGAGCAGCGGGATGCGCTGCTCGCGGGCGTAGGTGATGGCCGTGACCTTGCCCTCGACGCCTCGGTCGCCGAAGCCGCCGGGCACGCACACCGCGTCGACGCCGGCCAGCTGGGCCGCGGCGCCGGCCGGGGTCTTGCAGTCGTCGGAGGTGACCCACTTAATGTGGACCTTGGCGTTGTTGGCGAAGCCGCCGGCCCGCAGCGCCTCGGTGACCGACAGGTACGCGTCGGGCAGGTCGATGTACTTGCCGACCAGGGCGACGGTCACCTCGTGCTCGGGCTGGTGCACCCGGCGCAGCAGGTCGTCCCACTGCGTCCAGTCCACGTCGCGGAACGGCAGGTCCAGCCGCCGGACGACGTACGCGTCCAGGCCCTCGGTGTGCAGCACCTTGGGGATGTCGTAGATGGAGGGCGCGTCGATCGCGGCGACCACCGCGTCCTCGTCCACGTCGCACATCAGCGAGATCTTGCGCTTGATCGCGGTCGGCACGTCGCGGTCGGCGCGCAGCACGATCGCGTCGGGCTGGATGCCGATGTTGCGCAGCGCGGCCACCGAGTGCTGGGTGGGCTTGGTCTTCAGCTCGCCGGAGGGGCCGATGTAGGGCAGCAGGGAGATGTGCACCACGAAGACGTTGTCGCGGCCCACCTCGTGCCGCACCTGGCGCACCGACTCCAGGAAGGGCAGCGACTCGATGTCGCCCACGGTGCCGCCGACCTCGGTGATCACCACGTCCACGTCCTCGCCGGCCATCCGACGGATGCGGGACTTGATCTCGTTGGTGATGTGCGGGATGACCTGCACGGTGTCGCCCAGGTACTCGCCGCGCCGCTCCTTGGCGATCACCGAGGAGTAGATCTGGCCGGTGGTGACGTTGGCGGAGCCGGCCAGGTTCACGTCGAGGAAGCGCTCGTAGTGGCCGATGTCCAGATCGGTCTCGGCGCCGTCGTCGGTGACGAAGACCTCACCGTGCTGGAAGGGGTTCATGGTGCCCGGGTCCACGTTGAGGTACGGGTCGAGCTTCTGCATGGTGACCCGCAGGCCCCGCGCCTTGAGCAGCGCGCCGAGGCTCGAGGCGGTGAGCCCCTTGCCCAGCGAGGAGGCGACGCCACCGGTGACGAAGATGTGCTTGGTCGTCGTGGATTTCGGCGCAAGTGCCAAGAGGGGGCTCCCGTGGTCGCGTGTGGTCGGACGGCGCACAGGTCGGTGGCGCAGTCGCGGCGGTTCAGTGGTTCAGCCCACCGGCCCACGGGCTACCAGGGTATCAGCGCCGCCGCTCGGCACGGGTGGGCGCGGCGGCGGGCGTCACCGCTCGGTCCGGTGTTCGGTCGCGGACCCGATCACGGTGTGAGGAATTAGTGACAGGAGTGAGCGAGGAGCGTGCCGATCGCCCGTACGACGACGGGCGTGCGACGCTGGAGACGGACGGCCACCGCGCCGACCGGCGCTTTTCGGCGGGCCTCGGCGGCCGGTCGGCGGCGGGTCCCCCGACCGGCCGAGCGCGGACCACCAAGATCGTCGACAGATGCACAACGTCAGCCGCGAGGACGTATTCTGCTCGAACGCATTGCGCGAGCCGACCGGCACGGCACCATCCCCGCCTTCCTCCGGAACCAGAGCTCGTCCCCCACAGTCACAGACTTGTCTTTCTCAAGTTTCCCGGGAAGTTCCCCCTAGACCGCAAGACCGTCCCAGCGGGGGCGGCTCCGTGTTCGACTGGAGTAGCACGTGGCAGGGCGTATCGAGGACTACGCACTCATCGGAGACATGCAGACCGCCGCCCTGGTCTGCCGCGACGGCACGGTCGACTGGCTGTGCCTGCCGCGCTTCGACTCACCGGCGGTGTTCGCCGGACTGCTGGGCACCGACCAGCACGGTTTCTGGCGGATCGGCCCGGCGGTTCCCGAGGGTGCGCAGACCCCCAACGCGACGCGGCGGCGCTACCGCGGCGAGTCGCTGGTGCTGGAATCGGACTGGGACACCGACACGGGCACCGTCCGCATCATCGACTTCATGCCGCCGCGTGACGGCGCGCCGCAGGTGATCCGGATAGTGGAGGGCGTCAGCGGCCGGGTGCCGATGCGCTCCAGCCTGCGCATGCGGTTCGCCTACGGCCAGGTGGTGCCCTGGGTGCAGCAGGTGGGCGACCGTACGGTGGCCGTGGCCGGTCCCGACTCGGTGTGGCTGGACACCGACGTCGACACCTACGGCGAGCACCTCACCACCTACAGCGACTTCACCATGTCCCCCGGCGACCGGGTGTGCTTCACGATCAGCTGGGAGCCCTCGCACAAGCCGCAGCCGCCGCTGCCGGACCCGCTCGGCTCGCTCGCGGGGACCGAGGAGTTCTGGCGCGAGTGGGTCGCGCAGTGCACGTACAGCGGCCCCTACCGCGAGGCCGTGATCCGTTCGCTGATCACGCTGAAGGCGCTGACCTACGGGCCGACCGGCGGGATCGTGGCCGCGCCCACCACCTCGCTGCCCGAGGACATCGGCGGCGTGCGCAACTGGGACTACCGCTTCACCTGGCTGCGGGACGCGGCGATCACCTTGTCCTCGCTGCTGCGCACCGGCTACCGCGACGAGGCCCGGGCCTGGCGGGAGTGGCTGCTGCGCGCGGTGGCGGGCGACCCGGAGAACCTGCAGATCATGTACGGCATCGCCGGCGAGCGCGAACTGGGCGAGAACGAGCTGCACTGGCTGCCCGGGTACGAGAACTCCGCACCGGTCCGGATCGGCAACGGCGCCGCCCACCAGCTCCAGCTGGACGTCTACGGCGAGGTCATCGAGGCGCTGCACCTGGGCCACATGACCGGCCTGGCGCGCAACGACTACGCGAGCGTGCTCCAGCTGAAGCTGATCCGCTACCTGGAGAACCACTGGAACGTGCCCGACGAGGGCATGTGGGAGGTGCGCGGCCCGCGCCGCCACTTCGTGCACTCCAAGGTCATGGCGTGGGTGGCCGTCGACCGCACGGTCAAGCTGATCGAGTCCGGCGAGGTCGAGGGCCCGGTGGAGCGGCTGCGGGACCTGCGCGACGAGATCCACCGCGACGTGTGCGAGAAGGGCTACGACCGGGAGCGCAACACCTTCACCCAGTCCTACGGCTCCAAGGAGCTGGACGCCTCTTTGCTGCTGATCCCGCAGATGGGCTTCCTGCCGCCGGACGACAAGCGGGTGATCGGCACCATCGAGGCGATCCAGCGGGAGCTGTCCACCGAGGACGGCTTCGTGATGCGCTACCCGACCTCGACCGGCGACGACAACCTCGACGGGCTGCCCGGCGACGAAGGGGCCTTCCTGGCCTGCTCGTTCTGGCTCGCGGACGACCTGGCGATGATCGGCCGGGTGGACGAGGCGCGGCGGCTGTTCGAGAAGCTGCTCGCCCTGCGCAACGACCTGGGGCTGCTCGCGGAGGAGTGGGACCCGCGCCGGCAGCGCCAAGTGGGCAACTTCCCGCAGGCGTTCAGCCACGTGCCGCTGATCGACACCGCGCTGCGGCTCACCGCGTGCGGGGCCTTCCGGGCCTGAGCCGCCGCGCGGGGACCGGTGTCGGGGACGCGCCGTCGGCGGGGATCCCCGAACCGGCGTCAGGACCGGGTGAGTTCGTCGTAGATGCTGAGCACCTGGGCCACCGTGTCGTCCTCGGTGGGCCAGGTGGCGGCCTGCGCCCGGCCCGCCACGGCCAGCCGGGTGCGGCGCTCCTGGTCGGCGAGCAGTCCGGTGACCGCGTCGGCCAGCGCGACCGGATCGCCGTAGGGCACCAACAGCGCGGCCTCGCCGACGAGCTCGGGGGTGCCGCCGACGGCGGTGGCCACCAGCGGGACGCCCGCGTGCAGCGCCTCCTGGGCGATCAGCGCGCGGGCCTCCCAGCGGCTGGGCAGCACCACGAGGTCGGCGGCGGACAGCAGTTCGGGGACGTCCGCGCGGGTGCCGACCAGCTGGACCGGCAACTTCTCGGTGTCGATGCGCCGTTGCAGTTCGCCCCGCGCGGGTCCCTCGCCCGCCAGGACGAGCAGGGGGCAGTGCGGGTCGCCGGCCCACCGCGCCGCCGCGTCCAGCAGCAGGTCGTAGCCCTTGATCGGCTCCAGCCGGCCGACGGCGAGCAGCAACGGCCGGTCCACGGCGCCGAATTCGGCCCGGATGAGCTGCTTGCGGCGGTCCCCGTCGGCGGGCGGCCGGGGCGGGCGCGCGATCGGCCGGGGCACGGCCGCCGGGGCCAGCCGCACGTCCCGGGCGCCGTGCCCGCGGGCCCGGTCGACCAGGTCGGAGGACACCGCCAGCACCACGGTGGCGCCGCGCACCGCCCGGCGCTCCAGCCAGCGCGTCATCATCGCGCCCCGGCCGTCGGCGGGCGGGTCGGTGCCGTGCCAGGTGACGACCAGCGGGGTGTGCCGGCCGCCGAGCGCGAGCGCGGCCAGCAGTCCGGCCCGCAGCCCGTGCGCGTGCACCACTCCGGCGCCGGCGCAGGCCGCGCGCAGCACGGCCACCGCCGGGGCGTCGGCGGCGGGCCGGCGGCCCAGCTCCACGGGCGCGAACCGGGCACCGGTGCGGGCGAATCCGTAGTCCGCCTCGGCCACACCCGGGCCGCACACGGTGACTTCCACCCCGCGCGCCACCAGCCCGCCGGCCAGTGAGCTGACATGCGCGCCCGCCGCCGTGGACAGCACGTGCACGGCGTGCAGCTGTCCCTGGAGGGATTGCGAGATGCTGCTCACGACGGTGAAGCTCCTGACTCGGTGCCGGACGGACGGCGCGGACGCGTAGGAGAACGGTACGGCGGACCCGGCCGGCGGCGGACCGCGGGTGGCGCCGCTGGTGGCGGTTTCAACCGCTCCAGGATGCCAGGCCGTGGCCCTGACCCGGCGGCTCCTGCCGCCGCCCAGCCCGTCCGCGCGGGGTCGGGCCGTGCCGAGGACCGTTCCAAGGACTACCCCGGGGGTCACCCGAACGATCACCCGTACGGGCGAGTGACACGGCCCCATGAGTCAACGTGCCGGACGCCCGGAGCGTTCCACAAACGGGGATTGGCCGAGATCCGGTCGCCGGCCGCGGCCATCGCCACCACCACCGCGGCGTGCAGCAGCAGCCCGGTCCGCCCGTTGGCCAGCACGACGGCCGCGCCCAGGGCGGCGCCCAGCGCGTGGGCGCCGGCGTCACCGAGCATGGTCCGCTCGCTGAGGTCGTCGCCCAGCACGGCGGCCGCCGCCCCCACCGGCGCCGCGGCCAGCACCGCGCCCGGGCCGCGGCGCAGCAGTCCGGGGAGGCCGACGGCCATCACCGCCTTCGCGGCGCGGCCGGGCGCCACGTCGACGAGGTTGACCGCGTGGGCGGCGCCCGCGATGACGACGCCGGCCAGCAGCCGGTCCAGCGGGCGGGTCTTGAGCAGCGCGCCCGCCGCCAGCCCGGCCGCGCCGATGCCCAGCAGCTTCACCCCGCCCGAGGTGAGCCGCCGTTCGCGCAGCGCCCGCAGGTGCACGGCGAAGCCGCGCTCGTCCGGGGAGCCCTTCTGGTCGTCGTAGGCGCCGCAGGCCCCCGCCACGAGGGCGGCTCCCACGGCCGCGACCCGGGCCCGCGCGCTCAGCCCGCGGGCGGTCGCCACCGCCGTGGCCGCGCCGGCCGCGACGGCCAGACCCCCGTACAGCTCCACCCCGCGCCCGGCGTGGTTGGTGCGCTGCCACAGGCTCGCCTGCACCGGGGGCCTGCGGCGCAACTGCCGGTAGGCCGCCAGGGTCGCCGCGGCGGCGGCCGCGCCCACGGACACCCGCCCGCTCACCACCTTCATCCGCCCGTCCTCCCCGCATTCCCGGCGCCGGCGATCGCCCGCCGGCGGGCCACCGCGGTGGCGAAGCCCGCGGGCACCCGTCCCGCACCGCGCGCGAGCGGCGGCAGCGCCGGGCCCCGCCGACGCGCCGCCCCGGCAACCGCCGCCGCGGGGTGGGCGTTCAGCGGGACGCCTTGGCCGCGGCCAGGAGTTCCTCGGCGTGGGCGCGGCCCAGTTCGGAGTCCTCCAGGCCGGCGAGCATCCGGGAGAGCTCGCGGACCCGGGCCTCGCCCTCCAGCACGGTGACCCCGCTCCGGGTGACGGACCCGTCGTTCGTCTTCTCCACCAGCAGTTGCCGGTCGGCGAACGCGGCGACCTGCGGGAGGTGGGTGACCACGACGACCTGCGCGCTCCGGGCCAGCCGGGCCAGCCGTCGGCCGACCTCGACGGCCGCCTTGCCGCCGACGCCGGCGTCGACCTCGTCGAAGAGGTAGGTGGGCACGGGGTCGGATCCGGCGAACACCACTTCCACGGCGAGCATCACGCGGGACAGCTCGCCGCCGGAGGCGCCCTTGGCGATGGGCCGGGCCGGGGAGCCGGGGTGCGGGGCGAGCTGCAGCTCGACCTCGTCCGCGCCGCTCGGGCCGTAGGCGACCGCGCGGCCGTCGACCTCGATCCCGGCCTCGGGGTCGGATGTCTCGGACTGCCGCAGGGCCACGGTGACCCGGGCGTGCGGCATGGCCAGTTCGGCCAGTTCGCGGGTGACGTCGGCGGCGAACCGGTCGGCGGCCTCGCGCCGGGCGTCGGTGAGGGTCTGGGCGAGCGCGCCCAGCTCGGCCCGCACCGCGTCCCGCTCGGCGGTCAGCTCCTCGATCCGGTCGTCGTCGCCCTCCAGCTCGTTGAGCCGGGCGGCGCCGGTCCGGGCCCAGGCCAGGACGGCGTCGACGTCCTGGCCGTACTTGCGGACGAGGTGGGAGAGCACGGCCCGCCGCTCCTCCACGGCGGCCAGCCGCAGCGGGTCGGCGTCGAGGTTGTCGGCGTAGCCGGCCAGCTCCCCGGCGATGTCGCCGACCAGGATGCCGACCTCACCGAGCCGCTGCGCCAGGTCGGCCAGCACGGGGTCGTGCGCCTTGACCGCGTCCAGCGCGCGCTGGGCGGCGGCGACCAGGGTGCCGGCGTCCACGCTCTCGGGGTCCTCGGGGTTCCCGGCGAGGCCGGCGTGGCCCACGGTGGCGGCGGAGGCCAGGGCCTCGGCGTGCCCGAGCCGCTCGGCCTCGGCGGCCAGTTCGGCGTCCTCGCCGGGCAGCGGCTCGGCGGCGGCGATCTCCTCGACGCCGAACCGCAGCAGGTCCGCCTCCTGGGCGCGCTCCCTGGCCCGGGTGGTGAGCTCGTCCAGCTCATCGGCGACCTCGCGCAGCCGGCGGTAGGCGCCGGCGTACTTCGCCAGCGGCACGGCCACCGCGTCGCCGGCGTAGCGGTCGAGCGCCTCGCGCTGCCGGGCCGGGCGCAGCAGCCCCTGCTGGTCGGTCTGGCCGTGCACGGCCACCAGCTCGTCGGCGAGTTCGCCGAGCACGCCGACCGGCACGCCCCGGCCGCCGAGGTGGGCCCGGGAGCGGCCCTCGGCGGAGACGGTCCGGCTGATCAGCAGCTCGCCGTCGTCGAGTTCGGCGCCGGCCTCCTGCGCGCGCAGGGCCGCGGGGGCCCCGGCGGGGAGCGTGACGCGGCCCTCGACCACGGCCTGCTTGGCGCCGATGCGCACCAGCGCGGGGTCGGCGCGGCCGCCCAGCAGCAGGCCGAGGCTGGTGACGACCATGGTCTTGCCGGCGCCGGTCTCGCCGGTCACCGCGGTGAAGCCCGGTGAGAGCTCCACTACGGCGTCCTCGATGACGCCCAGCGAGCGGATCCGCATTTCCTCCAACACGGATACGACCATACGAGGTTTCCACCCGTCCGCGCGAGGCGCGTCCACCGCGCGTCAACACCGGTGGACGCAGGGCATCCGAACGGGCAACCCGCTCCGCCCGGCGGACCGGCCGCCGGGCGGAGCGGGAGCTCAGCTGTTGGGGATGTCGGGCCCGCAGCCGAGGCCCTGGAGGTAGATCAACACGATGTGCTGCCCGTCGGGACAGTCGCCCTGGAGCGGGTCGTGGTCGAACGGGATGCCGTCGTAGGGTCCGTCGAGGCAGAAGGCCTTGCCCTCGCTGTTGTACCCGCCGAAGTAGCCGCCGGAGTTGAAGCACTGGTCGGCGGTGACGGTGGTCGGGGTGTCGGCGGAGGCGCTGGTGGCGGCGGCCAGGGGGGCGACGGCGAGGAGCGCGCCGAGGGCGGCGCCTGCCAGGAGTTTGCGCATGGTCGTCCTTTCGGGAAGCGGTGACGCTCGTACGGGACGGCCTCAGTGTGTCCTGCAGCTTTTCCGCCGCCAACGCGGTCGTTCAACTGAGGCGCGGCCGGGGGAACCCCAGGGGTCCCCCGACCCGCCGTCGTTCAACTGGGCAACCGTGTAGAGAGTTGAGTTCGCTGTTGCCGGGACACGTTCCGGTCAGCGGGGCGCGCCGCGCCAGCCGGCCACCGGCAGGGCGAACTTGGCCACCAGCCGGTCGGTGAAGGAGGCGTGGTGCAGCCGGGCCAGCCGGACCGGGACCGCTCCGCGGCGGACCTCGACCCGCGCGCCGGCCGGCAGCTCCACCGTCCGGCGCCCGTCGCACCACAGCACGCCGTGCTGGGACTGCGGGTGCACCTCGACCGCGAGCACCGAGCGCGGGGAGGTCACCAGCGGCTTGGCGAACAGCGCGTGGGCGCTGATCGGCACCATCAGCAGCGCCTCGACCTCCGGCCACACCACCGGCCCGCCGGCCGAGAACGCGTACGCGGTGGACCCGGTCGGGGTGGCGCACACCACGCCGTCGCCGCCGAACCCGGTGACCGGGCGGCCGTCCACCTCGGTGACGACCTCCAGCACGCGCTCGCGGTTGGACTTCTCCACGGACGCCTCGTTCAGCGCCCAGTCCGTGTGCACGATGTGCCCGTCGTTGCGGACCAGCACGTCGAGGGTCATCCGCTCCTCGACCTCGTACTCCTTGGTGACCACCCGGTCGACCACCTTGTCGAGGTCGTCGCGCTCGGCCTCGGCCAGGAAGCCCACCCGCCCGAGGTTGACCCCGAGCATGGGCACGCCCGAGGCGCGGGCGAACTCCGCGCCCCGCAGCAGCGTGCCGTCCCCGCCGAGGACGATGATCAGCTCGCAGCCCTGGACCGCGCCCGGCCCGATCTCGCCGACGAGTTCGACGGCCTCCGGCAGCGGCAGGTCCGCGGCCTCGCCCTCCAGCAGCCGCACCCCGATCCCGCAGCGCAGCAGCCCGTGCACGACCCGGGCGGCGCTGCGGATGGCCTCCTCCCGGCCGGTGTGGGTGAGCAGGAAGACGGTCCGGTCCTGGCGTTCGCTCTTCACGGTCAACGGGGCCCCTCCGCCACAGCGCGGTCGACGTCGGCCGGATCCAGCGCGGGGGCGCCGGCGCGCAGCCACAGGAAGTACTCCACATTCCCGGACGGGCCGGGCAGCGGGCTCGCGGTGACGCCGAGGGCGCCGAGCCCGAGTTCGGCGGCCTGTTCGGCCACCTTGCACACGCTCTCGGCCCGCAGCTTCGTGCTGCGCACGACGCCGCCGCTGCCCAGCCGCTCCCGGCCGACCTCGAACTGCGGCTTGACCATCAGCGCGAGGTCCGCGTCGGGCGCGGCGCAGCGCACCAGCGCGGGCAGCACCAGGCCGAGCGGGATGAAGGACAGGTCGCCCACGATCACGTCGGCGGGCCGGCCGTCGATCGCCTCCAGCGTCAACTCCCGCACGTTGGTGCGGTCCTTGACGATCACCCGGTCGTCGCTCTGCAGCGACCAGGCCAGCTGGCCGTACCCCACGTCCACGGCGACCACCTCGGCGGCGCCCGCGCGCAGCAGCACGTCGGTGAAGCCGCCGGTGGAGGCCCCCGCGTCCAGCGCCCGGCGGCCCGCGACGGTCAGCCCGCGCGGGGTGAACGCGGCCAGCGCGCCGGCCAGTTTGTGGCCGCCGCGCGAGACGTAGTCGGGCTCGGCCCCGTCCCGCACGACCACCAGGGCCGCGCTGGTCTCCACCTGGGTGGCCGCCTTGGTGGCGGTCGCCCCGGCCACGGTCACCCGCCCCGCGGCGATCAACTGGCTCGCGTGTTCCCTCGACCGGGCGAGCTTCCGGCGCACCAGCTCAGCGTCGAGTCGGCGTCGTGCCACGTACGGTTCAGCCCCTGTTCTCGTCCAGCGCGGCGAGTGCGTCCCGCAGCCCCCGGTGCACATCCTCGTACACCTCGATGTGCGCGTCCGTCGGCAGTGCGTCCGCGTCCGCGAGCCGCTCGATCGCGGCGTCCACCTCAGCATTCCCCGTGGCCCCGACCGTCACCCCCAGCGGTTCGGGCGGTGGCGCGGCGGGTTCCGCGGCCGGCCGCGGCACGGCCTCGGGCGGCGGTTCGGCCCGCGGCTGGTCGTCGACGCCGGGCAGGTCGTAGGTCTCGCCCCACACCGTCTGCCGAGGGCCCGCCCCGGTCGACGCCCCGGTCGACGGCTCAGTCATCGGCGCTCTCCGGCTCCTTCGCGGTCTTCTTGGCCGGGGCGGTCTTCTTCGGCGGAGCCGTGGTCTTCTTCGCGGGGGTCTTCCCGGCCGCCGCCGGGGCGGTCTTCTTCGCCACGGTCGCGGCGGCGTCCGCCGTCCTCTTCGCCGCCGCGGTCGTCTCGGCCGCGGTCGTCTTCTTGGCCGTCGTCTTCTTCGCGGGGGCGGCCTTCTTGGCCGCGGTCGTCTTCTTGGCCGCCGTGGTCTTCTTCGCCGCCGTGGTCTTCTTCACCTCGGCCGCCGTCTTCCGGGCGGCAGGTGCCTTCTTGGCGGTGGCCTTCCGCGCGGCGGGCGCGGCCTTCTCGGCGGCCTTCTTCGCGGTCTTCGCGGCGGTCGGCGGCACCGCGTCCGGCTGCTGCGCGCTGGTGCGGCGCGGGTTGGCCAGGGTCTTGCGGGGCGCGGCCTTCTTGCGCGGGCCGGTGGTCGTGCGGGACCCGGCGGCACCGCGCGGAGCGGCGGTCTTGCGCGCGGCGGGACCCGGCGGCGCGGGCTCCGGCTCGGCCTCGACCCGCACCCGCCGCGCGGCGGGCGTCTTGTGCGCGGCCGGACCGGGCGGCGCCGGCTCCGGCTCGGGCTCCACCCGCACGTGCTGGACCGGCGGGGCCGGCTCCGAGGGCGGCGGCGCCTGCTCGTCCTTCGCCCCTGGCTCCGGGGTCTCCAGGTTGCGGATGCGGCGTTCGAGGCCCTCCAGCACCACTCCGACCTTGGTGACCTCGTCGGCGATCCGGCCCACCCGGCTCATCGCCTTGTCGACTTCCTCCCGGATCAGCCCGATCAGCAGGTCCCGGTTGGCGCGGCCGGAGGCCACGATCTCGTCGACGAGCGTCTGCACCTCCGCCGGGATCGCCGACTCGATCCGCTGCTGGAGCGCGGCCGGGTCGATCCCCGCCTGGTCGAGCAGTTCCCTGGTCACCTCGGCGGTACGGCGCCGGGTGGCCTCGGTCAGGCCGTCCGCGATCTGCAGACAGGTACGCAGCGCGTCCCTCATCGCTCTCACTCCTCGCCTCGCATGGACGGATGCGGCCGCACACGCCCGACGGCGGCGCGTGCCGGCCGCCGGCGGATACCTGTGCAGTCACGACGCTACCGCCTCCGGACCCCGGGCCCGGGATCACCTGCGGCTGCGGTACCGTCATCCGGACGTACCGCGGCAAACCGCACGACCGGGAGAGCACGGTTCATGGCCACGATCGAGGAGTGCCGCAGCGCGCTCGAGCAGCTGTCGGCGAACATGGCGGTGTCCGCCGGCGACGTGAAGGACGCCACCGCCCTGGACCGTTCGCTGAGCTGCCGGATCACCGATCTCGACGTGACCTTCGTCGGGCGGCTGGCCGACAGTCGGATCAAGGACGTCACCGCCGTGCCGGGCGAGCCGGAGCGGCCGGCGCAGATCCGGCTGTCGATGACCGGGGACGACCTGGTCGCCCTGGTCGGCGGCGAGCTGAAGTTCGCCAAGGCGTGGGGCGCGGGACGGGTCAGGGTGCAGGCGAGCTTCCGGGACGTGCTGCGGCTGCGCGCGCTGCTGTGACGTCGGGCCCGGCGCGCCGGGCGGACGGCACCACCAGCGGCGTGCCGCTCTCCGGGTCCTCGATGATCCGGCAGGGCACCCCGAAGACCCGCTCGACCGGTTCGGCGTTGATCACCTCGTCCGGCCGCCCCAGCGCCTCGATCCGGCCGTCGCGCATGGCGATCAGGTGGGTGGCGTAGCGCGCGGCCTGGTTGAGGTCGTGCAGGACGGCGACGAGGGTGCGCCCGCCCCGCTCGTGCAGGTCCGCGCACAGGTCGAGCACGTCGATCTGGTGCTGGATGTCGAGGTAGGTGGTCGGCTCGTCGAGCAGCAGCAGCGGGGTCCGCTGGGCCAGGGCCATGGCGATCCACACCCGCTGCCGCTGCCCCCGGACGGTTCGTCGACATGGCGACCGGCGAGCGCGGCGACTCCGGTGGCGCTCATCGACTCCTCGACAATCCGCTCGTCCTCGGCCGGCCACTGCCGCAGCAGGCCCCGGTGGGGGTAGCGGCCGCAGGCGACCAGGCCGGCCACGGTGATCCCGTCGGGCGCGACCGAGCTTTGCGGGAGCAGGCCCAGCATCCTGGCCGCGGTCTTCGCCGGCAGGGTGCCGATCGCCCGCCCGTCCAGCAGCACCCGGCCGTGCGCGGGCGGCAGCAGCCGGGCCGGCGTGCGCAGCAATGTCGACTTGCCGCACGCGTTGGGGCCGACGATCACCGTGAAGGAGCGGTCGGGGATCGCGACGGACAGGTTCTCGGCGATGATCCGCCCGTCGTAGCCGAGGGTGACCGGCCGCGCGGCCAGGCGCGTGCCCGGGGGCGCCTCCGCCCCGTCAGCCCCTGTCGACTTGTCGGTACCTCGACGCATGCGGCCGCTTCCCTTCATACCTGTTCCCCTCATGCCCCTCATATCCGTCCGGCCCGTCGTCCGGTGATCAGCAGCCACGGCAGATGGCCGCCGCCGAGCGCCCCGGTGGCCACGCCGACCGGCAACGGGTGCGATCCGAGGGCGTGCTGGGCCGCCCAGTCCGAGAGCACCCGGCAGGGCCGCGCCCATGAGCGCCGACGGCGCCAATGCCACGCCGGCGGCGCGGGTCAGCCGGCGGGCGAGCCGCGGGGCGGTGAGCGCGGCGAAGGCGATCGGCCCGGCCGCGGCGGTGGCCGAGGCGGTCAGCAGCACCGCGGCGAGCACGGCGACCAGCCGGGTGCGCTCCACCCGCACGCCCAGCGCGGCGGCCGCGTCGTCTCCCATCTCGGTGATCCGCAGCGCCCGGGACCGCCCGAGAAGGACCGGCACGAGCAGCGCGCAGGCGCCGAGCAGCGGCCACACCTGGGACCGGTCCCGCCCGTCCAGCGACCCGGTGATCCGCACCACCGCCCGGGCGGCGTCCACGAAGTCCGCCCTGACCAGCAGGTAGCTGTTGACGGCGGCCAGCACCGCGGAGACCCCCGATGCCCACCAGCACCAGCCGGTAGCCCGGCACCCCGCGCCGCCACGCCAGCAGGTACACGGCGATCCCGGTGAGCAGGCCGCCGGCCACCGCGCCGATCGCGACCTGGTACGAGGACCCCCGGAACACCACGATCACGATCAGCGCCCCCGCGGCCGAGCCCTGGCCGAACCCGACCACGTCGGGGCTGCCGAGCGGGTTGCGCGCGACGGTCTGGAAGGCCGCGCCGGCCATGCCGAGGCAGGCGCCCACCAGCAGCGCGACCACGACCCTCGGCAGCCTCAACCGCCGGACCACGAAGTCCTGTCCGGGGTCGCCGTGCCCGGCCGGCGAGCGCAGCACGTCGAGCGGGGCGATGCGGTGGTCGCCGGTGCCCAGGAGCACCACGGCGACCGCCGGCGCGACGGCCGGCAGGCCCGCGCACACCAGCAGCGAGCGCCGGTCGACCCGCACCGACAGGCGCCCGGCGCGCAGCACGTCCCGGCTCACAGCCCGGCCGTCCCGCGCCGGCGGACCAAGGCGACGAAGACCGGCCCGCCGAGCACCGCGGTGACGATGCCGACCTGGACCTCACCTGGCTGGTCCGCTCCGGCCCCGACCGCGCCGGCGGCCTGCTCGACGCCGTGTCCGAGGCCGCGCTCCCCCGCGGCGCCGCACGCCTGGCTGGCCGGCGAGTCCGCGTGCGTCCGCGCGCTGCGCCGCCACCTCGTGGCCGGCCGGGGCATCGACCGCTCCCGCGTCACCTTCACCGGCTACTGGCGGCAGGGGCGCACCGAGGACGACCTGCTGACGGAAGCGGCGGCGGCCGCCTCCCCGGGGCTACAACCCCACGCGGGCCACCGCCTTGTCCGCGTCCAGGCCGCAGGACTCCTCGCCGCCGTGGCCCCACGCGGCCGCGCACAGCGCCCGCAGCCCGTCCACGGCCTCCCCCTCGCCCTCCACGACGAGCCGGCCGCCGGAGACCGAGGCCGTCCACCCGCCGCAGGTGACGGCAGACTCCGCGCGGCGCACCGAGGGCTGCGCCGCCAGCAGGTCCCGCAGGTCCCGCCCCACGTAGGTGGGCCGGTGCCGCGGCTCGGCGGCCAGCAGCGCGGCCGGGTCCGTCACACCGGTCAGCACCAGCAGCGAGTCCACCCCGCCGGCGAAGGCGCCCTCGATGTCGGTGTCCAGCCGGTCCCCCACCACCAGCGCCCGCCGGGCACCGGTGCGCAGTATCGTCTCGCGGTGCATCGGCGGCAGCGGCTTGCCCGCCACCTGCGGCGACCCCCCGGTGGCGAACCGCACCGCCGCCACCGCCGCCCCGTTGCCCGGCGCGATCCCCCGCCCGCCGGGAATCGTCAGGTCCGTGTTGGACGCGAACCACGGCACCCCGCGGTTCACCGCGTAGGCCATCTCCGCCAGTTCCGACCACCGCAGGTCCGGCCCGTAGCCCTGCACCGCGGCGGCCGGGTCGTCGTCCGCGGAGCGCACCGGCTCCAGCCCGCGCTCGCGCAGCGCCGTGAACAGCCCCTCCCCGCCCACCGCGAGGACCCGGGAGCCCGCGGGCACCTGCTCCGCGATGAGCCGGGCGACCGCCTGCGCCGAGGTGATCACGTCGTCCGCCTCCGCCGGCACCCCGAGCCGCGACAGGTGCTCGGCCACCGCCTCCGGCGTCCGCGAGGCGTTGTTGGTGACGTACGCCAGCCGCATCCCGTGCCCGCGGGCGGTCTCCAGCGAGGCCACCGCGTGCGGCACCGCCTCCCCTCCCGCGTACACGACGCCGTCCAGGTCGAGCAGCGCGGTGTCATAGGCGGTGTCCAGCGGCTGGTCGCTGCCGCTCGGGCCGGTCCGGTGCGTCATGGCGGTCTCGCTCCTCACGTGGTCGTCCGCCCGATCATCCCCCATGCCCGCCGGGCGGACGTAGCATGCGCGGATGAGCACCCCCGGTCCAGCCGACGCCGGCGCCCCGCTCCTGGCGCCCTTCCGCGGCCTGCGGTACGCCCGCGAGCGGGTCGGCAGCCTCGCCGCCGTCACCTCGCCGCCCTACGACGTCGTGGTGCGCCCCGACGGCAGACGCCACTTGGAGACGGCGGACCCGTACAACGTCGTCCGGCTGATCCTGCCGGACCCCACCGCCCCGGACGACCGGCACCGACGGGCCGCCCGCACCCTCGCCCGCTGGATGGAGGAGGGCGTCCTCGTCCCGGACCCGAGCCCCGCGCTCTACGTCTACGAGCAGCGCGACGGCGACCACCTCCAGCGCGGGGTGATCGGCGCCCTGCGGCTGCCCGGGCCTGGGGACGACGCGGTGCTGCCGCACGAGGACGTCATGCCCGGACCGGTCGCCGACCGCGCGGCCCTGATGCGCGCCACCGGCGCCAACCTCGAACCCCTGCTGCTCGCCTACCGCGACGGCGACGCGACCGCCCGCATCGTCGAGCGCACGGCCGCGCGGGACACGCCCCTGCTCACGACGACCACCGAGGACGGCGTGCGCCACCAACTGTGGGCGCTGACCGACCCGGCGGACCTGGCCGCCGTGGACGCCGACCTCGCCGGCCGACAGGCGCTGATCGCCGACGGCCACCACCGCTGGGCCACCTACCGCCGCCTCCAGGCCGCCCAACCGCCGGGCACCCCCTGGGACTACGGCCTCGTGCTGCTGGTCGACACCGCCCGCTACCCGCTGCGGGTGCGCGCCATCCACCGCGTCCTGCCCCAACTCCCGCCCGCCACCGCCCTGGAGGCGGTCCGGGAGGTGTTCCGGGTCCGCCCGGTGCCGCGGGCCGACGCGCTCGGCGCCCTGGCCGAGGCGGCCGCCGACGGCAACGCCTTCCTCCTGGCCGGCGACGGCTTCCACCTGCTCGACCGGCCCGACCCGGCCCGGCTGCGGGCCTGCCTGCCCGCCGACCGGCCCGAGGCGTGGCGGCGGCTCGACGCCACCGTGCTGCACGGCCTGCTGCTGGACCACGTGTGGCGGGTGCCCGACACCCCCGAGCACATCCGCTACCTGCACGACACCGACGCGGCCGTCGACCAGGCCGAACGGCTCGGCGGCACGGCCGTGCTGATGCATCCCGTGCGCGAGCAGGTCGTGCTCGACCTGGCCCGGCAGGGGGTGATGATGCCCCGCAAGTCGACCTCGTTCGGGCCCAAGCCGGCCAGCGGGCTGGTCATGCGGAGCATCGCGCTCGAACTCGGCGAGGCGTGAGGCGGCTGCCGCGCGGCGCGAGGGGGGTGCGGTGACGCCCGAGGGCGGCACCCCTGTCGCTGCGGGTGCCGCCCTCGGCGGGTGAAGCCGCCGTGCCGCTGTGCTGCCGGCACGGGGACGCGCGTCAGTCCTCGTCGCCGTCCCGCTCGGCGGACTTCGGCGCGCGGAACGGCGACTCCAGGAAGGAGGGCGCCGTGACGGGGTCGGCCTCGTCGGTCAGGTCCACCGCGTCGTCGGCGTGGGCCAGCACCTCTTCGCGCCGCTCGGCGACGGCCGTGTCCTCGTCGTCCTCGTCGTCGTCCGCAGCGTCCTCGACGTCCTCGTCCGTGGCGTCGGCCTCGTCCTCGGCGTCCAGGTCGTCGGCGTCGTCGGCGTCGTCGGCGCCGTCCTGGTCCCCGGCCGCGTCGGAGGTCTGCTCGCCGCTCTCCTCCCGCCGGTCGGCGGACTCGGCAGCGCCCTCCTCGCCGTCCTCCCCGTCGAAGGCGTCCACGAAGGACACGCCGTCGAGCAGGGCGAGCCGGTCGGAGGCGTCGGTCGTGCCGTTGTGGTCGGCCTCCAGCGCCTTCGCGAACCAGTCGCGGGCCTCGCCCTCCCGGCCGACGGCCAGCAGCGCGTCCGCGTAGGCGTACCGCAGCCGCGCGGTCCACGGGTGGATCGCGTTGGACGCCAGCTCCGAGCTCTGCAGCGTGACGACCGCGGCCTCGGCCTGGCCCAGGTCCTGCCGTGCGCCGGCCGCGACGAGCCGCATCTCGACCTGCCCGGCCTTGTCGAGCTTCTGCACCTCGGGCGCACCGGCCATGTCCAGCGCGCGCTCCGGACGCCCGAGCCCGCGCTCGCAGTCCGCCATCACCGGCCACAGGTCCACGGTGCCGGTCATCCGCCGGGTCGCGCGGAACTCCGCCAGCGCCTCCGAGTAGCGCTCGGTGGCGTACGACGCGAAGCCCGCCGCCTCACGGACGGCCGCGACGCGCGAGGCGAGCCGCAGCGCGACCCGCGAGTACGCGTAGGCACGCTCCGGCTCCTCGTCGAGCAGCTGGGCGACCATGACGAGGTTGCGGGCCACGTCCTCGGCGAGCGTCTTCGGCAGGCTCATCAGCTCCTGCCGCACGCTCGGGTCGATCTCCTGGCCGGTCACGTCGTCCGGGATCGGCAGCCGGCGGATCGGCTCGCGGTCGTCACGGCGCTCGTCGCGCGGCGACCGGTTCTCGAAGCGGCCCCGGCCCTGTACCGCCGGGCGGCGGCTCGGGCCGCGGTCCCGGTCGCCGTCACCGCGGGGACGGTCGTAGCGGGGGCGGTCGTCCCGCCGGTCGTCACGGCGGAAACCACCGCGGTCGTCGTCCCGGCGCGGGCCACGGGGACGGTCGTCCCTTCGGTCGTCACGCGGACGATCGTCACGTCGGAAGCCACCGCCGGAGGGGCGGTCGTCCCGACGGAAACCACCACCCTGGCGGTCGTCACGAGGGCGATCGTCGCGCCGGTCGTCCCTGCGGAAGCCACCACCGGCGGGGCGGTCGTCACGCGGACGGTCCGAGCGGGGGCGGTCGTCCCTGCGGAAACCAGCGCCGGAGGGACGGTCATCGCGACGGAAACCGCCACGGTCGTCGTCCCGGCGCGGGGTGTGCGGTCGGTCGTCACGGCGGAAACCACCGCGGTCGTCGTCCCGGCGCGGGCCACGGGGACGGTCGTCCCTGCGGTCGTCGCGCGGACGGTCGTCACGTCGGAAGCCACCGCCGGAGGGGCGGTCGTCCCGACGGAAACCGCCACCGGGGCGGTCGTCACGCGGACGGTCCGAGCGGGGGCGGTCGTCCCTGCGGAAACCAGCGCCGGAGGGACGGTCATCGCGACGGAAACCGCCACGGTCGTGCGAACCGCGGTCGTCACGCGGCCGATCGTCGCGGGGACGGTCGTAGCGCGGTCGGTCGTCCCGCCGGTCGTCACGGCGGAAACCACCGCGGTCGTCCTCGCGACGCGGACCACGGGGACGGTCGTCCCTGCGGTCGTCGCGCGGACGGTCATCACGTCGGAAGCCACCGCCGGAGGGACGGTCATCACGTCGGAAGCCACCGCCGGAGGGACGGTCGTCCCGACGGAAACCGCCACCCTGGCGGTCGTCCCGGGGGCGGTCATGGCGCGGACGGTCGTCACGCCGCTGGCCGTGGCCACCGCGGTCGTCGCGGCGCGGGCCTCCGGGACGGTCATCACGCCGATCCTCGCGGCGGTAACCGCCGCGCTCGGGCCTGTCTTCGGGCGAGTTGGACATCGACGTGACTCCTGTCGAGATAGTGGTACTGCGGTTCAGGTCTCCCGCCGGCTCCGGGAGAAGGGGCGCCGGCCGGGGGACAAAAAAGAAACCCCTGGTCCCAGCGCTAAGGCCAGGACCAGGGGTCCGGAATGATTGTTCGGCGGCGTCCTACTCTCCCACAGGGTCCCCCCTGCAGTACCATCGGCGCTGAAAGGCTTAGCTTCCGGGTTCGGAATGTAACCGGGCGTTTCCCTAACGCTATGGCCACCGAAACACTATCGGGTCGTCCCGCACTGCGGGACTTCGACAGAGTCCTAGCGAACAAGCACACTCTTCAGTTGTGTGTTCACCGGTGCGACTGTTCGCAACCCGGGAACCAAACAGTGGACGCGAGTATCTGAGGACAAGCCCTCGGCCTATTAGTACCGGTCAGCTCCACCAGTCACCTGGCTTCCACATCCGGCCTATCAACCCAGTCGTCTACTGGGAGCCTTACCCCATCAAGTGGGTGGGAGTCCTCATCTCGAAGCAGGCTTCCCGCTTAGATGCTTTCAGCGGTTATCCCTCCCGAACGTAGCCAACCAGCCATGCTCTTGGCAGAACAACTGGCACACCAGAGGTTCGTCCGTCCCGGTCCTCTCGTACTAGGGACAGCCCTTCTCAAGACTCCTGCGCGCGCAGCGGATAGGGACCGAACTGTCTCACGACGTTCTAAACCCAGCTCGCGTACCGCTTTAATGGGCGAACAGCCCAACCCTTGGGACCGACTCCAGCCCCAGGATGCGACGAGCCGACATCGAGGTGCCAAACCATCCCGTCGATATGGACTCTTGGGGAAGATCAGCCTGTTATCCCCGGGGTACCTTTTATCCGTTGAGCGACGGCGCTTCCACAAGCCACCGCCGGATCACTAGTCCCTACTTTCGTACCTGCTCGACCCGTCAGTCTCACAGTCAAGCTCCCTTGTGCACTTACACTCAACACCTGATTGCCAACCAGGCTGAGGGAACCTTTGGGCGCCTCCGTTACCCTTTAGGAGGCAACCGCCCCAGTTAAACTACCCACCAGACACTGTCCCTGATCCGGATCACGGACCGAGGTTAGACATCCAGCACGACCAGAGTGGTATTTCAACGATGACTCCACCACGGCTGGCGCCGTGATATCAAAGTCTCCC
Organism: uncultured Actinomycetota bacterium; assembly: GCA_963756705.1. Lineage (GTDB taxonomy): Bacteria > Actinomycetota > Actinomycetes > Streptomycetales > Streptomycetaceae > Actinacidiphila. The sequence continues at coordinate 210,278 of CAVWOS010000019.1, forward strand.
ACCTATCCTACACAAGCCGAACCGAACACCAATATCAAGCTATAGTAAAGGTCCCGGGGTCTTTCCGTCCTGCTGCGCGAAACGAGCATCTTTACTCGTAGTGCAATTTCACCGGGCCTATGGTTGAGACAGTCGAGAAGTCGTTACGCCATTCGTGCAGGTCGGAACTTACCCGACAAGGAATTTCGCTACCTTAGGATGGTTATAGTTACCACCGCCGTTTACTGGCGCTTAAGTTCTCAGCTTCGCGGAATCGAAACCCCACTAACCGGTCCCCTTAACGTTCCAGCACCGGGCAGGCGTCAGTCCGTATACATCGCCTTACGGCTTCGCACGGACCTGTGTTTTTAGTAAACAGTCGCTTCTCGCTGGTCTCTGCGGCCACCCCCAGCTCAGGAAGTAAATTCCATCACCAGGCGTGGCCCCCCTTCTCCCGAAGTTACGGGGGCATTTTGCCGAGTTCCTTAACCATAGTTCACCCGAACGCCTCGGTATTCTCTACCAGACCACCTGAGTCGGTTTAGGGTACGGGCCGCCTTGAAACTCGCTAGAGGCTTTTCTCGACAGCATAGGATCATCCACTTCACCACAATCGGCTCGGCATCAGGTCTCAGGCACATGTACGGCGGATTTGCCTACCGCACGCCCTACACCCTTACCCCGGGACAACCACCGCCCGGGCTGGACTACCTTCCTGCGTCACCCCATCACTTACCTACTACCCCATCGGGTCAGCGGCTCCACCACTCCCCATCACTCCGAAGAGATCAAAGGCGGCTTCACGGCCTTAGCATCAGAAGATTCAGTACTGGGCGCTTCAAAGCGGGTACCGGAATATCAACCGGTTGTCCATCGACTACGCCTGTCGGCCTCGCCTTAGGTCCCGACTTACCCTGGGCAGATCAGCTTGACCCAGGAACCCTTAGTCAATCGGCGCAAGAGTTTCCCACTCTTGTATCGCTACTCATGCCTGCATTCTCACTCGTGAACCGTCCACCACTGCCTTCCGGCGCGGCTTCACCCGGCACACGACGCTCCCCTACCCATCACAGCGGGCGTTGGCCCTCATGCTGCAATGACACGACTTCGGCGGTACGCTTGAGCCCCGCTACATTGTCGGCGCGGAATCACTTGACCAGTGAGCTATTACGCACTCTTTCAAGGGTGGCTGCTTCTAAGCCAACCTCCTGGTTGTCTCTGCGACTCCACATCCTTTCCCACTTAGCGTACGCTTAGGGGCCTTAGTCGATGCTCTGGGCTGTTTCCCTCTCGACCATGGAGCTTATCCCCCACAGTCTCACTGCCGCGCTCTCACTTACCGGCATTCGGAGTTTGGCTAAGGTCAGTAACCCGGTAGGGCCCATCGCCTATCCAGTGCTCTACCTCCGGCAAGAAACACACGACGCTGCACCTAAATGCATTTCGGGGAGAACCAGCTATCACGGAGTTTGATTGGCCTTTCACCCCTAACCACAGGTCATCCCCCAGGTTTTCAACCCTGGTGGGTTCGGTCCTCCACACGGTCTTACCCGCGCTTCAACCTGCCCATGGCTAGATCACTCCGCTTCGGGTCTTGAGCGTGCTACTGAAACGCCCTATTCGGACTCGCTTTCGCTACGGCTCCCCCACACGGGTTAACCTCGCAACACACCGCAAACTCGCAGGCTCATTCTTCAAAAGGCACGCAGTCACGACGACACGCGCAAGCACGTATCGCGACGCTCCCACGGCTTGTAGGCACACGGTTTCAGGTACTATTTCACTCCGCTCCCGCGGTACTTTTCACCATTCCCTCACGGTACTATCCGCTATCGGTCACCAGGGAATATTTAGGCTTAACGGGTGGTCCCGCCAGATTCACACAGGATTTCTCGGGCCCTGTGCTACTTGGGTGGTCTCCAAGAGAGCCGCTGACGTTTCGACTACGGGGGTCTTACCCTCTACGCCGGGCCTTTCGCATGCCCTTCGTCTACATCAACGGTTTCTGACTCTCCGACCGGCCGGCAGACCGATCAAGAAGACTCCCACAACCCCGTATACGCAACCCCTGCCGGGTATCACACGCATACGGTTTGGCCTCATCCGGTTTCGCTCGCCACTACTCCCGGAATCACGGTTGTTTTCTCTTCCTGCGGGTACTGAGATGTTTCACTTCCCCGCGTTCCCTCCACACTGCCTATGAGTTCAGCAGCGGGTGACAGCCCATGACGACTGCCGGGTTTC
>CAVWOS010000019.1:215000-880452 GCA_963756705.1 uncultured Actinomycetota bacterium
CCGGTCACCTTGGTGTTGTTGAGGTAGGCACCGCCCTCGTTGATGGTGCGCCGGGCGGCGGACTTGCTGGGGACCAGCTCGACCAGGGCCAGCAGGTCGGCCACCGGCGCCAGTTCGCTGACCTGGGCGTGCGGCAGCTCGGCCAGGGCGGCGGCCAGGGTCCGCTCGTCCAGCTCGGCGAGGTCTCCCTGGCCGAAAAGTGCCTTGGACGCGGCGACCACGGCTGTGCACTGGTCGGCCCCGTGCACCAGCGTGGTCAACTCCTCCGCCAGGGCCCGCTGAGCCGAGCGGGCCTGCGGGCGCTCGGCGGTGGCCCGCTCCAACTCCTCGATCTCCTCGCGGGACCGGAAGCTGAAGGTGCGCAGGTAGCGCGGCACGTCACGGTCGTCGGTGTTGAGCCAGAACTGGTAGAAGGCGTACGGCGTGGTCAGTTCGGGGTCGAGCCAGACGGCGCCGCCCTCGGTCTTGCCGAACTTGGTGCCGTCCGCCTTGGTGAGCAGGTTCTGGGTGAGGGCGTGCGCCGGGCCGTGCGGCTGGTTGCCGGCGATCCGGCGGATGAGGTCGAGCCCCGCCGTGATGTTGCCCCACTGGTCGCTGCCGCCGATCTGGAGCGTGCAGCCGTGCCGCCGGTAGAGCTCCAGGAAGTCCAGCGACTGGAGGATCACGTAGCTGAACTCGGTGTAGCTCATGCCCTCGCCGTCGAGGCGGGTCTTGACCGTCTCCCGGGCCAGCATCTGGTTGACGCTGAAGTGCTTGCCGAAGTCGCGCAGCAGCTCCAGGGCGGAGATGCTCTGCGTCCATTCGTAGTTGTCGGCCAGGACGGCCTGCGTGGGGCCGGGGGTGTCGAAGTCCAGGAAGGCGGAGAGCTGGCCGCGCAGCGCGGTGCTCCATCCCCGCACGGTCTCCACGTCGTTGAGCATCCGCTCGGCGCTGGGCTTCGGGTCGCCGATCAGTCCGGTGGCCCCGCCCACGAGGGCGACCGGCCGGTGGCCGGCGAGCTGGAAGCGGCGCAGCGCGAGGATCTGGGTGAGGTGGCCGACGTGGAGGCTGGCCGCGGTCGGGTCGAAACCGCAATAGAGGGTGAGGGGACCGTCCGCGAGCGCCTTGCGCAGGGCGTCCTCGTCGGTGGTCTGGGCGAGTACGCCCCGCCACCGCAGCTCGTCGACGATGTCCGTCACGGTGTCCTTGTCTCCTCGCGTCGCTCCGGGCCCGGGGGCCGCGGGTCACTGAACCAGCGTCCCCGAGGGTACGCGCTTCGCGCGACCGGATTACCCGCCGGCATGACCGGCGGCGCTACCCGCGCGGCGGGCGCTTTCGGGGGACGTGGGCGCGGTACGGGCTGACCGTCGGATCGCCGTCGATCCAGTAGCGCCAGGGGTGGGTGGCGCCGTCCCCGCCCACTCCGGTGCGCGGTCCGGTGCGGACGGCGCCGGGCGGGGGCGGGGTGCCGGTGAGGACCCGGAACACGCTCCTTGCCGCGAGGGGGCCCTCGGAGACGGAACCGGAGTCGGAGTCGGCGCAGACGTCGGAACCGTTGAGGGACCGGTCGACGCTGAGCGCGGAGGCGAGCCGGGCCGGGCCGCGGGCGAGGTCGCTGTCCTTGCGGGAGGTCGGCCGGCGGACCCGGGCGAGAGCGGCGCCGACGGTGACCTCGCCGCCGCGCAGCAGCACACCGCCGGCCCGGCCCTCGGGTCCGCACACGAGGTTGAGGCAGTGCCACATGCCGTAGGTGAAGTAGACGTAGGTGTGCCCGGGCGGGCCGAACATCACGGCGTTGCGGTCGGTGCGGCCGCGGTAGGCGTGCGAGCCCGGGTCGTTGGGGCCGTCGTACGCCTCCACCTCGGTGAGCCGCAGTTCGATCGGCCCGTCGTCGGTGGCGCGGACGAGGACTCGGCCGAGCAGGTCGGGGGCGATCTCCAGGACCGGCCGGTCGAAGAACGACCGGACGAGCGGGATCCGTTCCGGCGGGGTGGACACGACCTCGGAGCGTAGCCCATGCCCCGGACAGCCACCCCGGCCAGCCGCCCCGGCCGGGGGAGGCGGACAGCGCGAAGTGCTCCCGCCGCCTAGGCTCGGGGGCGCGGGCCCGCGGGTGCGGGCCCGGTGGGCTCGACGCGACAGCGGATCGGGCAGGACGCAACCAGGAGGTGTCGAGGTGACCGAGCAAGCGCGGCGGCCGCTCCCCCATGACTTCCATCCGCCGGTACCGGCGTTCACCGTGGTGAGCGACGACGTCACGGCGGGCGCCGGGTTGAAGGACGACCAGGTGTTCGCGGCGGGCAACACCTCGCCGCATCTGCGTTGGGAGGGCTTCCCGCCGGAGACGAAGAGCTTCGCCGTCACGTGCTACGACCCGGACGCGCCGACCGGGAGCGGTTTCTGGCACTGGGTGGTGTTCGATCTCCCGGCGTCGGTGACGGAACTGCCGGCGGGTGCCGGGTCGGGCGCTTTCGCGGGTCTGCCGGCCGGTGCGGTGCACGTCCGCAACGACTACGGCAGCCGCGACTTCGGCGGCGCGGCCCCGCCGCCCGGTGACGGCGAGCACCGCTACGTCTTCACCGTCTACGCGGTGGACGCGGAGAAGCTGGGCCCGGACGCGGAGGCGACGCCGGCCGTGGTGGGCTTCAACCTGCGCTTCCACACGCTGGCGCGGGCGCAGTTGATCGGCACGTACGAGGTGCCCGCGCAGGGCTGACCGGTCGGCCCGCTCTCCGCCGAAATCCCGTTGCACCGGCTGGGGTCGCGGCGGAGAGTGGGGTGGCCGGCGACGAGCGGCGGCCCGGACATGCGCTCCGGGCCGGCCCTTCGAGCCGGGGGTCGGCACCGCGGTGGCGGGGGCGGCGGAGCGTTGCGCGTCGGGGCACCTCCCGGGCCGGGGGCCCGGGGGAAGGGATGCCGCGCGCCGCCGGCCGCCTGCCGGAGTCCGTCCCACCGGGGCGGGCGTCCGCGCCGACCCACGCGCTCCGGGTGCCCGTTCGAACGGGGGACGGCATCCGGAGCGCACCCGTGCGCGCGTGATCGCGCCTCCCCGTCGCGCCGCCCCTTCCCACCGCGCCCTCTCGCCCTCCCCCTCGTCGCCCGTCCCTCCTCGGGCTCCCCTCCCCCTGCTCCGGGGCCCTCTTCTCCCGTCCCGCGCGCGGAAATTGCGTTGTCGGCCGGTGGGGCCGGGGGCACAGTGGACGCGACCGATGTGGGCCCGGGAGGTGGGCGGGAATGCGTGAGACGCTGGTGCTGAATGCGAGTTTCGAGCCGCTGTCGACGGTGTCGTTGCGGCGTGCGGTGGTCTTGGTGATGCAGGACAAGGCCGTCGTCGAGCAGGCCCACCCCGGGCTGCGGATCCGCGCGGCGGACGTCGAGGTGCCGATGCCGCAGGTGATCCGGCTGTGCCGGTACGTGCGGGTGCCCTTCCGACAACGGGCGCCGTGGTCGCGGCGCGGTGTCCTGGTCAGGGACCGCCACCGGTGCGCGTACTGCGGGCGGCGGGCGACGACCGTGGACCACGTGCAGCCGCGTTCGCGCGGTGGCGGGGACACCTGGCTGAACACTGTGGCGGCGTGCGCCGAGGACAACCAGCGCAAGGCGGACCGCACGCCGGAGCAGGCGGGGATGCGGCTGATGGTGCGGCCGTTCGAGCCGACGCCGGCGGACGCGCTGCTGCTGGCCCTGGGGATGCGGGACCGGACGGCCCTGCCGGAGTGGCTGGCACTGCCGGCCTGACCGGGGTCCGGGCCCGGGGCGCGCGGGTGGGCGCGGCCCCGGCCCCGGTCAGCGGAGCAGGATCTGCACGATGGCCACGACGCCGACCACGACGATCAGGGCCCGCATGGCGGTGGGCGGCAGGCGGCGGCCGACCCGGGCGCCGATCAGTCCGCCGAGGGTGGAGCCGCCGGCGATCAGGCCGACGGCCGCCCAGTTCATCTCGGTGCTGAAGATGAAGAAGACGGCGGCGACGCCGTTGACGAGGGCGGCGAGCACGTTCTTCAGGGCGTTGAGCCGCTGGAGGCTGTCGTCGAGCAGCAGGCCCATCAGGGAGAGGTAGAGGATTCCCTGGGCGGCGCCGAAGTAGCCGCCGTAGGTGCTGGCGAGCAGCATGCCGAGGGCGAGGACGGGTCCGCCGTGCGTGGCGACGGCGGACCCGCTGCGTTCGCGGTGGGCCTGGACGGCCCGGCCCAGCCGCCGTTGCAGGACGATGAGCACGAGCGCGACGGCGATGAGCACCGGCACGATCGCCTCGAACGCCTTGGACGGCAGGGTGACGAGCAGGATGGCGCCGCAGATCCCGCCGATGGTGCAGACCACCCCGAGCCGCAGCAGCCGGCGCCGCTGCCCGGCGAGTTCGCGCCGGTAGCCGATCGCGCCGGTGACGGAGCCGGAGACCAGGCCGAGGGTGTTGGACACGTTCGCGGTGACGGGCGGGATGCCGACGGCGAGCAGTACGGGGAAGGTCAGGAGCGTGCCCGACCCCACGATGGTGTTGATGGTGCCAGCACCGATCCCCGCCGCCAGGACGCCCAGAGCTTCTGCTGGGGTCATAAGGCTCTGATCATGTCACAGCGACGGGCCGGGCCGGAGGGGCGTCTCACGCCTCGTCCGGTCCCGGCCCGCGGGGTCCTCACCTGTGCCGGTGCGTACTGCTGGGGGAGGCGCCGTCAGTCCTTGTCGAAGGGCGGGGTCTCCCGGCGCGGGGCCGGGGTGGTGGCGGGGCCGACGCTGCCGTTGCCGCCGCCGGGGGCACCGGGGATGTTGACCATGCCGCCGAGGCCCTTGAGGGCGTCGTTGAGCTCGCTGGGGATGATCCAGAGCTTGTTGGCGTCGCCCTCGGCGAGCTTCGGGAGCATCTGGAGGTACTGGTAGGCGAGCAGCTTCTGGTCGGCGTCGCCGGCGTGGATGGACTCGAAGACCGTCCGGATCGCCTGGGCTTCGCCCTCGGCGCGCAGCGCGGCGGCCTTGGCGTCACCTTCGGCGCGCAGGATCGAGGACTGCTTCTCGCCCTCGGCGGTGAGGATCTGGGACTGCCGGATGCCCTCGGCGGTGAGGATGGCGGCGCGCTTGTCACGGTCGGCGCGCATCTGCTTCTCCATCGAGTCCTGGATGGAGGTGGGCGGCTCGATCGCCTTGAGCTCGACGCGGTTGACGCGGATGCCCCACTTGCCGGTGGCCTCGTCGAGCACTCCGCGCAGGGCCGCGTTGATCTCCTCGCGGGAGGTCAGGGTCCGCTCCAGGTCCATGCCGCCGATGATGTTGCGCAGGGTGGTGACGGTGAGCTGCTCGATCGCCTGGATGTAGCTGGCGACCTCGTAGGTGGCGGCCCGGGCGTCGGTGACCTGGTAGTAGATGACGGTGTCGATGTTCACCACCAGGTTGTCCTGGGTGATCACCGGCTGCGGCGGGAACGGCACGACCTGCTCGCGCAGGTCGATGCGGTTGCGGATGGTGTCGATGAACGGCACGACGATGTTCAGCCCGGCGCTGAGCGTCCGGGTGTAGCGGCCGAAGCGCTCCACGATGGCGGCGCTGGCCTGGGGAATGACCTGCACCGTCCTGATCAGCGCGATGAAGACGAGCACCACCAGGATGATGAGGACGATGATGATCGGCTGCATGGTCTCTCCCGCGCCGGTTTCGAGTGCGGACGTCTTGCGTACTACAACATGATCAATTGTCGCAGACCGTAGGCGCGGCGCGTGCGGGGTTCGGCGAATTCCCGGCCCGCGGCGGCCTGTTGGCTGGTTCGCTGCTCGGGGTGCTCCATGAATCCCGCTACATGACAACTGCCGTCGCGCCGTCGATCTCCACGACGTCGACCTGCTGTCCGGGGTCGAAGACGCGGTCCTGCTCCAGGGATCGGGCGGACCACACCTCGCCGCCGAGCTTGATCCGCCCGCCGGAGCCGCCGTCGACCCGCTCCAGCACCACGGCCTGGCGGCCCTTGAGCGCGTCGACGCCGCTGCGCTGCTCGGGGCGCTGGCGGTTGCGGTAGGCCAGCGGCCGGACGAAGACCAGCAGCGCCACCGACACGATCACGAACAGCAGGACCTGCGCGACGACGCCGCCGCCCAGGCCCGCGACAACCGCGGCGACCACCGCCCCGACGGCGAACATGCCGAACTCGGGCATCGCCGTTATCACCAGCGGAATACCCAGTCCCACTGCGGCCACCAGCCACCACACCCATGCATCCACAGCGTCAATCGTAGGGGTGCGAAGGGGTGTTGCGGCAGTACGCGGGGAAGTACCGCGGTCAGGACAGCGGCAGCCCGGCGGCGGTGTACCGGTCGCCGCGGCGCTCGACGACGAGCGGCAGGCCGAAGCAGACGGAGAGGTTGCGGGAGGAGAGCTCGGTCTCCAGCGGGCCGGCGGCGACCACCCTGCCCTGACGGATCATCAGGACGTGGGTGAAGCCGGGGGCGATCTCCTCGACGTGGTGGGTGACCATGATCATGGAGGGGGCGATGGGGTCGCGGGCCAGCCGGCCGAGCCGGCGGATCAGGTCCTCCCGGCCGCCGAGGTCGAGCCCGGCGGCGGGCTCGTCGAGCAGCAGCAACTCGGGGTCGGCCATCATCGCGCGGGCGATCAGGGTGCGCTTGCGCTCGCCCTCGGAGAGGGTGCCGAACTTCCGGCCGAGGAACTCGTTCATGCCCAGCCGGTCGAGGAAGGCACGGGCCCGGTCCTCGTCCACCTGCTCGTAGCCCTCGTGCCAGGTGGCGGTCATGCCGTAGGCGGCGGTGAGCACGGTCTCCAGCACGGTCTGCCGGCGGGGCATCTTCTCCGCCATGGCGGCGCCGGCCATGCCGATCCGGGGCCGCAGGTCGAAGACGTCGACGCCGCCGAGCTTCTCCCCGAGGATCTGGACGGTGCCGGTGGTCGGGTAGAGGTAGCTGGACGCGACGTTGAGCAGGGTCGTCTTGCCGGCCCCGTTCGGGCCGAGGATGACCCAGCGCTCGCCCTCGGCGACCGACCAGGAGACGCGTTCGACCAGAGCCCGGCCGTCGCGGACCACGGATACGTCCACCAGCTCCAGTACATCGCTCATGAGCGCGTTGTCTCCCATTGCAGTCGCGGCAGTCTCAGCAGGTCCGGTGTGCCGGGACGGCACGGCCGGATGGGTCCCCCTGGGGGAAAAACTTACGCCACCGCGTGGCGGGTCCAGTCCATAGGCTGGAGGCATGCTTGATGAACCTCGCTCAGGGCGACTGGCGGCGTGGGGAAATGCCCTGCTTGCCGGACTTGCCGCACCGGATGACGTCGCGCAGCGCATCACGGCGGAGGACGCCGTGCACCGGATCACAGGGCTGCCGGGCGAGCCCGGCCCGGTGGGCCTGACCCTGGGGCTGGGCCGGCTGCGGGTGCTGGGGGTCACCGGGCTGCGGCTGGCGCTGCCGGTGGCGGGCCACCCGCTGGGACTGACCGGCCCGCCGGAGTTCAACGAGCGGGCGATGGCGGCCGGCGAGGCGGCGCTCACGGTGGGCGCGACCGCCCTCGGCCTGGTGCCGGAGGTGCACGAGGCGGGCCCCGCGGGCGACGTGCACGTGGAGGTGGAGTGGCGGTGCCGGCCGGTACGGGACGCGCCGCCGGCCGACGTGCCCTCGCTCGGCGAGGCGGAGCGGGAGCTGGCGGAGGCGCTGCGGGACGCCACCGAGGCCCTCGCGCGGCTGGACGTGGCGGGCGCGGGCCCGTCCGCGCAGGCGGCGCTCGAGGCCTACCGGGCCCGGGCGGCGCGCGGCCGGGAGGTGCTCGCGCCGGGGTACCCGCCACGCGCGGTGCGGGTGCTGGAGCTGGCCCAGCGGGTGGGCGCCCTGGTGTCGATGGCCGCCGACGGCGACGGGGCGGCGGTGAGCGCCTCGCAGATCGCCGAGCGGGCGCAGCTGCTGCGGCCGGTGGAGCGCACGGCCCGCCGGGCGCAGGTGGCGGCGTACAACGCGTACGTGGAGGAGGCCGAGCGGCGCCGGCCGTGAGCGGGCGGCGCACGGCGAAGGGCGGCGGCGGACGAAGGGCGCGGGCCCCGGGGCGGACGTGGGGGGGTCCGCCGCGGGGCCCGCGCGCTGCCCGCCGCCTGCGCGGCGGGCGGTTCCGGGGGTCCGGGCTCAGTGGCCCAGCGCGGTGCTGCCGAAGGCCGGGTTGAGCAGGCCGATCACGTTGACGCTGGTGCCGGAGACGCCGACCGGCACGTGCACGGGGACCTGCACCAGGTTGCCGGAGCCCACGCCCGGGGACCGCACGGTGCCGCCGTGGGCGCCGGAGGCGGAGGAGGCCGCACCGGCGCCGGCGGCGACCAGGCCGCCGACGACGAGGGTGAGGGTCGCGGCCTTCCTCAGGTTGTTCACTTCGGACGTCCTCGTGGTTCGGGAGGTGCTGCGGTGCGCGCCGCGGCTCCTGCCGCGGTACGCCCTGCGCAACGGGCGGGCCCCGGCGGGGACACGCCGACCGAAGTACGTACACACGACAGTATGAATCTCAGCCCGATGTGCGCCGGGCGCGCGCCGGGTGTGCTGCGGTCAGTCGCCGACGCCGTTGCGCACCGCCCACAGGGCGGCCTGGGTGCGGTCGGCGAGGTCGAGCTTCATGAGGATGTTGGAGACGTGGGTCTTCACCGTCTTCTCGGACAGCACCAGCGCGCGGGCGATCTCCCGGTTGGAGCGGCCGTCGGCGATCAGGGAGAGCACCTCGCGCTCGCGCTCGGTCAGGGTGCCGCCGCGCCCGGTGCCGGGGGTGATGTGCTCCTGGGAGAGCAGGGCGCCGGCCACCTCGGCCTGGAGCAGGACGTGTCCGGCGTGCACCGAGCGGATGGCGTCGGCCAGCGCGACCGGGTCGACGTCCTTGTAGACGTAACCGGCGGCGCCGGCCCGCAGCGCCGGGACCACGGTGCGCTGCTCGGTGAAGCTGGTGACGATGAGCACCCGGGCCGGGTGCTCGGCGTCGCGCAGCCGCCGCAGGGCCTCGATGCCGTCGGTGCCGGGCATCTTGACGTCCATCAGGATCACGTCGGGGCGCAGTTCCATGGCCCGGGCCACGCCCTCGTCGCCGTCGCCGGCCTCGCCGACGACCTCGATGTCCCCCTGGACCTCCAGGAACGTCCGCAGGCCGCGGCGGACCACCTGGTGGTCGTCGACGAGCAGCACGCGGATGACCCGGACAGCGCTGTCAGCCACCTGGCACCTCCATCTCGATGACGGTGCCCTTTCCGGGCTCCGATTGCACGGTGAGCCGGCCGCCCACGCCGTCGGCCCGCTCCCGCATGGAGACCAGGCCCAGGTGGCGCCCGGCCCGCTGGACGGCGGTGGGGTCGAAGCCGCGGCCGTCGTCGCTGATCCGCAGCCGGGCGCCCTTGCCGCGGCCGTCGAGGGTGACGCTGACGCGGCTCGGATCGGCGTGCCGCAGCGCGTTGTGGGTGGCCTCCTGGGCGACCCGCAGCAGCGCCTCCTCCTGGGCGGCCGGCAGGGCCCGCACCCCGGAGGTGCGGAAGGTGACGCCGGCGGAGTGCACCCGGTCCAGCACGTCGGCCTGGGTGCGCAGGGTGGCGATCAGGCCGTCCTCGTCCAGGGCGGCCGGGCGCAGTTCGACCACCACGGCCCGCAACTCGTCGGCGGCCTCGGCGGCCAGCGCCGCGACCTGGCGGATCTCGTCCTTGGCCCGGGCCGGGTCGGCGTCGACCAGGGCGGCCGCGGCCTGGGCGGTCAGCCGCAGGGAGAACAGCTTCTGGGAGACGGCGTCGTGCAGTTCGTGGGCGATGCGGGCCCGCTCCCCGGCGAGGGTCAGCTCGCGGCTGCGCTCGTGCAGCCGGGCGTTGGTCAGGGCGATGGCCGCGTGGTCGGCGAGGATGCGCAGCAGGTCCTCGTCCTCCTGGGTGAAGCCGGGTTCGGCGCCGGGGGCCCGCGGGCCGGCCTTGTTGGCGAGGAAGACCGCGCCGAGGATCTCGTCGCCGTCCAGTACCGGCATGCCGATGAAGTCCTTCATCACCGGGTGGGCGCGCGGCCAGCCGGCGAAGCTCTCGAAGTCGCGGACGTCGGCCAGCCGCTGCGGGGTGGCCTCGTGGAGCATCGCGGCGAGCACGCCGTGCTGCCGGGGCAGCGGGCCGATCGCCTTCCACTGCTCGTCGCTGACGCCGTCCACCACGAACTGGGCGAAGCCGCCGTGGTCGTCGGGCACGCCGAGGGCGGCGTACTCGGCGCCGAGCAGCTCGCGGGCCGAGGCCACGATGGTCTGCAGGACCTCGCGCACCTCCAGCCGGCGGTTCATCGCCAGGACCGCGGCGCTGACCGCCTCGATGCCGCCTCTCGGCGCACGGGGAGACATGTCTCCACGGTACCGGCGGCAGGTCACGGGCCGTATGCGCCGTCGGACGGACCGTCCCGCGACCTCCGGACCAGGACCAAGGGACCGCGGTGCCTGCGGCGGGCGGCCGAGGCGGGTGCGGGGGCGCCGTTCCTACGGTGAGGGCAAGCTGGTCCGGCCGCAGGGGGCCGGGCCCCGATCGGGAGGCGGAGCCATGCCGGTGGCGATCATCACGGGCGCGTCGCGGGGGCTGGGACAGGCCCTGGCCGCGGAGCTGGCCGGGCGCGGCTGGGACCTGGTGCTGGACGGGCGGAACGCGGACGCGCTGCGGGCGGCGGCCGGGGAGCTGGAGCGCGCCGCGCCGGAGTCGGCCGCGGGCAGGTCCCGGGTGCGGGCGCTGCCGGGCGACGTGACCTCGGCGGAGCACCGCGCCGAACTGCTCGCGGCGGCGGCCGAGTACGGCGGTGACGGCGGCCTCGACCTGCTGGTGAACAACGCCAGCGCGCTGGGCGCCGAGCCGCTGGTGCCGCTCGCGCAGCTGCCGGTGGAGGGGCTGCGGCAGGCGCTGGAGACGAACGTGGCGGCGCCCTTCGCGCTGGTCCGGGCGGCGCTGCCGGCCCTGCGGACCGCGCGGGGCGCGGTGCTCAACGTGAGCTCGGACGCGGCCGTGGAGCCGTACCCCACGTGGGGAGGGTACGGGGCCAGCAAGGCCGCGCTCGACCACCTGTCGGCGGTGCTGGCGGCGGAGGAGCCGGAGGTCCGCGTGTGGTGGGTGGATCCGGGCGACCTGCGCACCGAGCTGTACGCGGCGGCGGTGCCGGACGACCGGGACTTCGGCGCGCGTCCGCTGCCCTCGGAGGTGGCGCCGGCCTTCCTGCGGCTGCTGGACCGGCGGGCCGGCAGCGGCCGGTACGTGGCACCCGAGTTGCTGGAGGCGCGATGACGGCGGCCCTGAGCACGCCCGTGGCCTGCCCGACCTGTGACGACGAGGCGGACCGGGTGGCCGCGGCCGGTCTGGCGGGCCTGCGGGTGCCGCCGGAGCTGGTGGCGACCGCGCCCGCGGCGCGCCGGGACGACGTGCGGCTGCTGGTGGGCCGGCGCGCCGGCGGCGAGGTGACGCACCACGCCTTCCGGGAGCTGCCCGAACTGCTGCGGGCCGGGGACGTGCTGGTGGTCAACACCTCCCGCACACTGCCGGCCGCGGTGGACGGGCTCCTTTCGAACGAGGGGGCCGTCGAGGCGGTGGTCGTGCACTTCTCCACGCCGCTGCCCCCGCCGCCGGGCGGGAGCGCGGACGGCGCCCGCTGGGTGGTGGAGGTGCGCCGGCCCGACGGGCGCGGCTCGACGCTGCCCCGGGCGGGCGGCCCGTCGGGCGCGGTGGTGGAGCTGCCGGGCGGCGGCGCCCTCGTCCTGGACGGGCCGCTGGACCCGGCGGCGGACCGGTTGTGGGTGGCGACGCCGAAGACGGCGGACGTGGTGGGGCTGCTGTACGGGCACGGGCGGCCGATCCGGTACGGCTACACCGAGCGGGACCAGCCGCTGTCGGCGTACCAGACGGTGTTCGCGTCGCGTTCGGCCGCGGGGCCGACCGCCCCTCCCCCGCCCGGCGCTCAGGATTCCCTCGCGGCGGAGGCGGTCGCGGACGGCGCGGGCTCGGCGGAGATGCCGAGCGCGGGGCGTCCGTTCACGACGGAGCTGGTGACGGAACTGGTCAGCGCCGGGGTGCAGATCGCGCCGATCGTGCTGCACACCGGGGTGGCCTCGGCCGAGGCGCACGAGCCACCGTACGCGGAGCCGTTCGCCGTACCGGCGAGCACGGCGTGGCAGGTCAACGCGGCGCGGGCGGCCGGCGGGCGGGTGGTGGCGGTCGGCACCACGGCGGTGCGGGCGCTGGAGTCGGCGGCGGACGGGCGCGGCGTGGTGCGGGCGGCGCGGGGCTGGACGGAGTTGGTGGTCACTCCCGAGCGCGGGGTGCGGGCGGTGGACGGCCTGTTGACCGGGCTGCACGAGCCCGAGGCCTCGCACCTGCTGATGCTGCGCGCCCTGTCGGGCGACCGGCTGCTGGAGCGCGTCTACGCGGAAGCTCTGCGCGGGCGGTACCGGTGGCACGAATTCGGGGACGTGAACCTGCTGTTGCCCTAGTCTTCGCCGGGCACTGCACCAAGAACAGGCCAATAAGCGTCACATAAGGCACCCCCTCCGTCACCTTCGGCGACGCGGGGGGGTTCCTGTGTGACCTCACCGATAGGACGTGCGTCACATACTAAGGACCTTAGTGGAATTCCAGGCCCGAACTTCCCCCCCGCAAAAAGCGGAAAGGCGACCGGTCGCGGGATCTACGAATTTGGCTCGTAGGGACAGTCATTGACCCCCGATTTTGGACCCCCTAAGAATTCTCGGGTCCCCATCGGAAGAGGTAATCCCGCATGCAGCTCCCCACGATCCCGAAGTTCCGCCGGCTGTCGCGGAAACACAAGATCACGGCCGGCGCGGTGGCGGCCGTCGCCGCCGCCGCGCTGACAGTCACCGGTATAGCGGCGACCGCTGGAGGGTCGGCCACCGCCGCCGGCGACCCGACCGGGTACTCCGTCTCCACCGGTGACGCGGCCAAGAGCGTCGGCACCCAGCCCGGACTGGCCTCCGAGCACCCCCTCTCGGGCCAGACCGAGGCCCAGAAGAAGGCCGCCGCCGAAGCCGCCGCCAAGAAGAAGGCCGCCGCCGAAGCCCTGGTCAAGGCCAAGGAGAAGGCCGCCGCCGAGGCTGCCGCGAAGAAGAAGGCCGCGGCCGAGGCCGCCGCCAAGAAGAAGGCCGCGGCGAAGAAGCGGGCCGCCGCCGCTGCCGCGGAGCGCGCCCGGGAGAGGGCGGCCGCCAACCGTGCCGCCAAGCGGGCCGCGATCAAGCCCGCCCCCGCGCCGACGAAGGCCGCCAAGGCCACGCCGGCCCCGGTCGTCTACCCCAACAACCTGGACGGGTGGATCCGCCACGCCCGGGTCGTCCTCGCCGAGCACAACATCGGCGGCGCCTCCTACGACGGCATTTACCGGAACATCATCCGTGAGTCGTCCGGCAACCCGAACGCGATCAACCTGTGGGACTCGAACGCCGCCAAGGGCATTCCCTCCAAGGGCCTGCTCCAGGTGATCGACCCGACCTTCCAGCAGTACCACGTCTCCGGTACCTCCTGGAACATCTACGACCCGGTCGCCAACATCGCCGCGGCGTGCAACTACGCCTGGCACGTGTACGGCGGAATGGACAACGTCAACGGACCGTACTGATCCGTCGACGTGCGCACCGTAAAGAAGCAGTAATACAAGGGCGGTGGGACATGAATGTCCCACCGCCCTTGCGGTCTTGCCGAGTTGTTCGATCCGTTCGCCTCGGCCGAGCCGAGCCGGACCGCGCTACTTGCGCATGACCTCCGGCTCGTGCCGGCGCAGCAGCCGGGCGACGACGACCCCGCACAGGGCGGCCATCAGGATCAGGACGGTCACGTCCATCACCCACACGCCGGCCGTGTGCTTCCACAGCGGGTCGCCGCTGCTGGTCGGGTCCCACGGCAGCAGCACGTTGAGGTTCGCGGTGGCACCCGCGCCGGCCACCGCCCAGCGGGCGGGCATCAGCCACGACAGCTGCTCCACGCCGGGCTTGCCGAACAGCTGGAAGAGCACGCCGGTGAAGACGATCTGCACGATGGCGAACATCACCAGCAGCGGCATCGTCTTCTCGGCCGTCTTGACCAGGGCCGAGATGATCAGGCCGACCATCATCGAGCTGAAGCCGAAGGCCATGATGACGATCGCCATCTCGATGCCCGGGTGGCTGTGCAGGACGACGCCCTCGACGGGCATCTTGCGCGGCGCGAAGCCGATGCCGCTGATGATGGCGCCCTGGAACATCGTGATCAGGCCGAGCACGATGATCTTGGACATCAGGTACGCCGACCGGGACAGGCCCACCGCGCGTTCGCGCTCGTAGATGACCCGTTCCTTGATCAGCTCGCGGACGGAGTTCGCGGAGCCGGCGAAGCAGGCGCCGACCGCGAGGATCATCAGGATCGTGCCCGCGTCCTTGTTCTGCAGGTGCGCCCGCAGCGGCCCCGGGCCGAGCCCGCTGTCCGCGGGGATCAGCACGCTGACCACGCCCAGCACCACCGGCAGGATCACCGTCAGCGCGATGAAGCCGCGGTCGGAGAAGATCACCGACAGGTAGCGCCGCACCAGCGTGTACAGCTGCGAGCCCCAGCCCTGCGGCTTGGGCGGGCGGGCCGCCTGGTACGGGATGTAGTGCGCGGCCTGCGGGGCGGCGGAGTCGAGTTCGGCGGCGTACATCTGGTAGTGCTGCGAGCCGCGCCAGCGGCCGGCCCAGTCGTAGTCGCGGTAGTTCTCGAACGCGGAGAAGACGTCGGCCCAGGTCTCGTAGCCGAAGAAGGTGAGCGCCTCGTCCGGCGGGCCGAAGTAGGCCACCGAGCCGCCCGGCGCCATGACCAGCAGCTTGTCGCACAGCGCGAGCTCGGCCACCGAGTGGGTGACCACCAGCACGGTGCGGCCGTCGTCGGCCAGGCCGCGCAGCAGCTTCATCACGTCGCGGTCCATGCCCGGGTCCAGGCCGGAGGTCGGCTCGTCCAGGAAGATCAGCGACGGCTTGGTGAGCAGCTCCAAGGCCACCGAGACCCGCTTGCGCTGGCCGCCGGAGAGCGAGGTGATCTTCTTGTCGGCGTGGATGTCGAGCTTCAGCTCGCGCAGCACCTCGTCGATCCGCGCCTCGCGCTCGGCGGTCGCGGTGTCGCCGGGGAAGCGGAGCTTGGCGGCGTACCGCAGCGCCTTCCTGACCTGGAGCTCCTTGTGCAGGATGTCGTCCTGCGGGACCAGGCCGATGCGCTGGCGCAGCTCGGCGAACTGCTTGTAGAGGTTGCGGTTGTCGTAGAGCACCTCGCCCTGGTCGGCGGGCCGGTAGCCGGTCAGCGCGCGCAGCAGGGTGGACTTGCCGGAGCCGGACGGGCCGATCACGCCGATCAGCGACTTCTCCGGCACCCCGAAGGACACGTCCTTCAGGATCGTCTTGGTGCCCTTGCCGTGCGGCACGACGACCGACAGCCGGCGGGCGGAGAAGGACACGTCGCCGGTGTCGACGAACTCCTCCAGCCGGTCGCCGACCAGCCGGAAGGTGGAGTGGCCGACGCCGACGATGTCGTTCGGGCCCAGCAGGTGGCGCTGGATCGGCTGGCCGTTGACGTACGTGCCGTTGTGGCTGCCGAGGTCGACGATCTCGTAGCGGCCGTCCGGGTGGGCCCGGAACTCCGCGTGGTAGCGGGAGACCTGGAGGTCGGAGACGACCAGCTCGTTCTCCAGCGCGCGGCCGATCTTCATCACCCGGCCGAGGGCGAGGTGGTGGAAGGTGGTCGGGCTGCGGTCCTGGCCCGGGCGCGGCCCGGCCTGCGGCTGCCCCTGCGGGGCCTGCGGCGGCTGCTGGCCCTGCGCCGGCCCGCCCCAGCCCGGCTGCTGCCCCGGCACCTGGCCGGGCTGCTGGCCGGGCTGCTGGGGCCAACCGCCCTGCCCCTGCGGGGACATGCCCGGCGCGGGAGCGGCCTGCCGCGGTGCGCCCGGGGCCTGCCCGGCGTACATCTGCGGCTGCTGCTGGGGCGGTTGGAACTGCGGCTGGGCCTGCGGTTGCGCCTGCGGCGGGGCCTGCTGGAAGGCGGCCTGCGGCGGGGCCTGTGCGGGCACCGCGGCGGCGGGCGCGGGCGCCGCCGCGCCGGCCGGAGCGGTGAAGCCGAGCCGGGGGCCGTCGGTGGCGTTCCCGAGGTGGACCGCCGATCCGGGGCCCACCTGCGACTGCTGGACCCGCTGCCCCTGCACGTAGGTGCCGTTGGTGCTGCCGAGGTCCTCGATCAGCCAACCGTGTTCCCCGCGGCGGATGGTGGCGTGCCGCCACGACACGCGTGCGTCGTCGAGCACCAGGTCGCCCTGCGGATCGCGCCCGACAGTGTAGGACCTGGACGCTTCCAGCGGCCAGGTCCGTCCGTTCAATTCAAGTACGAGTTCAGGCACCCCATGCCCCATTAGTTGTCCCCCCGAAAGCCCCCATGAGGGGAGTCTAGGGATAGTCGAACATCGGGAGGCACTATGTCAGGCCCGGTCCGGGCGGTGAAAGCCGCGCCTCCACGCCACACGACGCCGCACGTGGGCGGGCGGTTCCGCCGCGGACCGCCTCTGCGCTGGCTTGATCCGGTGTCCGAGGGCCGGGACGGGGATGATCGTGCGCCCTGTGGCGGATACCGTGGAGAAACCATGGATGACGCCTCAGACGCATCGGCCGCCGCGCGAAACCCCCGCTCGGACGAGCCGGCCCCAGCCGTTCCGCCCGCCGACGCGCCCACCCTCCTGGTCAAGATCTTCGGCAAGGACCGGCCCGGTCTGACCGCCGGCCTGTTCGAGGAGCTGGCCGGGTACGGGGTGGACGTGGTCGACCTGGAGCAGGTGGTCACCCGCGGCCGGATCGTGCTGTGCGCGCTGGTCACCGCGCCGACGGCGCCGGGCGCCGAGGGCGACCTGCGGGCCACCGTGCACACCTGGGCAGAGTCGATGAAGATGCAGGCCGAGATCATCTCGGGCATCGGCGACAACCGCCCGCGCGGAGAGGGCCGCTCCCACGTCACGGTGCTCGGCCGGCCGCTGGCCGCCGCGTCCATCTCGGCCATAGCGGCCCGGATCACCGACTCCGGCGCCAACATCGACAGGATCTTCCGGCTGGCCAAGTACCCGGTGACGGCCGTGGAGTTCGCGGTGTCCGGCGCCGACCACACCGAGTTGCGGTCCGCGCTCGCTCTGGAGGCGGCGGCCCGCGGGGTGGACATCGCCGTGGTGCCCGCCGGGCTCCAGCGGCGGGCCCAGCGGCTGGTCGTGATGGACGTGGACTCCACGCTCATCCAGGACGAGGTGGTGGAGCTGTTCGCCGCGCACGCCGGATGCGAGGAGGAGGTCGCGGAGGTGACGGCGGCCGCGATGCGCGGCGAGCTGGATTTCGAGCAGTCCCTGCACGCCCGGGTGAAGCTGCTGGCCGGCCTGGACGTGTCGGTGGTGGACAAGGTCCGCGCGGAGGTGCGGCTGACCCCGGGCGCGCGCACCCTGGTCCGTACCCTCAAGCGGCTCGGCTACCAGGTCGGCATCGTCTCGGGCGGCTTCACGCAGGTCACCGACGACCTCAAGGAGCGGCTCGGGCTGGACTTCGCCGCTGCCAACGTGCTGGAGGTGGCGGACGGCCGGCTGACCGGGCGGGTGACCGGGCCGGTCGTGGACCGCGCGGGCAAGGCCCGGCTGCTGCGGACCTTCGCCGACCTGGCGGGCGTGCCGCTGCGCCAGACCGTCGCGATCGGCGACGGCGCCAATGACCTGGACATGCTGAACGCGGCCGGGCTCGGGGTGGCCTTCAACGCCAAGCCGGTGGTCCGTGAGGCGGCCGACACGGCGGTGAACGTGCCGTTCCTGGACGCCGTGCTCTACCTGCTGGGGATCACCCGCGAGGAGGTCGAGGCCGCCGACGAGGTGGACGGCGTCCCGACCGAGTAGCCCGGGGCGGGCACCCCGCCCCGCGCCGCCTCACCGTTCGTGCGGGGACCAGAACCCGCTCAGCCGCCCCGCCCCGTGCTCGGCGCCCTTCCACGAGCCGGGGAGGGTCACGACGGCGAACGCGGAGGTCGGGAAGCCCATCCGGCGCATCCGGGTGCGCGTGTCGCCCTCCGAGGAGCCCGCCAGCGCGTCGGCGAGGGCGTGCATGCCCGGGTTGTGGCCGACCACCAGCAGCGAGCCGATCTCGTCCGGGGTCTCCTGGAGCAGGGCGAGCAGGTCGCCGAGGCTCGCGTCGTACAGCCGCTCCTCGTAGACAGTCTTCGGGCGCTGCGGCAGTTCGTGGGCGACGAGCTTCCACGTCTCCCGGGTGCGCGTGGCGGTGGAGCACAGCACGAGGTCCGGGGCGATGCCCAGGTCGGCGAAGCGGCGGCCGGCGACCGGCGCGTCCGTGCGGCCCCGGTCGGCCAGCGGCCGCTCGTGGTCGGGGACGGCGGGCCAGTCGGCCTTGGCGTGCCGGAGCAGGACGACGGTACGGGTCGGCGAGTCGTCGGTCATGCCCCTCAGCTTTCCAGAAAACCGGCGGTCGGGCGCGGTGCCGGCCGCAGCGCCCGTGGAGGCCGCGGCCCTCCGCCCGCCGGGCGGCGACCATGGTCACAGCAGGTGGCGCAGGAGATCACCGAGCGCGGTCAGCAGCCCGGCGAACGAGGAGAAGATGCCGCTCCCCGAGGCGGCGGTCGAGGCGTCGGCGGAGCCGCCGCCGAGGAGCGCGAGAAGCGTCGCGAAAGCGATCACCGGCAGCGCGACCGCCCACCAGGGCAGCCGGGTCTGGGGCCGCTCCCCGTGGCCGCGCCGGGGGCTCCCCCACCCGCGCGGGGCCGAGGGGGAGCCGTGCTCCGTGCCGCCGCCGGACGCGTCGCCGCCCGTGCGGGCCGCCGGGTGGGACCGCCGCTCGTAGAGGTGGGGGGACTGCGTGGTCACGTGACCGCCTCCGTGGTGGACCGTCGAAGTGCCGTGTGTCGGTGTGCACTTCGACGCTACGGGGGCGGGGCGGACCGGCCCATCCGGCCGTCCACCCACTTGACCCTGACCCTGGCCCCCTAGGGAGGGTGGGGTTGTCCCCACCCTCTCCTCGGGGTCGGCGCGTTCCGGCTGCTCAGCGGCCCGGGTCCGGCGCGCGGCCCGGAGCCGCCCGGGCGGGGGCGGTCCGTCCCGGGGGTGGGTCTAGCCCATGCGGGCGGCGATGGTGGCGATCACCGCGACGATCGCGGGCACGCCCATCATCAGACCGAAGGTGATCAGCAGTTTCCGCTGCGGCCGCGGGGGATTCGGTTCGAGTACCGGCATGGCGCCAGTCTCGCACCGGCCCTCCCCCGGGCCGCACCCGGGGGCCGCCGGTCCCCCCGCGGCGGCCGCGGGGGGAGGGTTCCGCTTGTGCCGTACGGGTCAGGCGCCGACGGCGTGCAGGCCGCCGTCCACGTGCACGATCTCGCCGGTCGTCTTCGGGAACCAGTCCGAGAGCAGGGCGACCACGCCGCGGCCGGCCGGCTCGGGGTCGGCCATGTTCCACTCCATCGGGGAGCGGTGGTTCCACACGTCGGCCAGCTCGGAGAAGCCCGGGATGGACTTCGCCGCCATGGAGCCGATCGGTCCGGCCGAGATGAGGTTGCAGCGCACGTTCTGCCGGCCCAGGTCGCGGGCGATGTAGCGGGAGGTGGCCTCCAGCGCGGCCTTGGCCGGGCCCATCCAGTCGTACTGCGGCCAGGCGAACTGCGCGTCGAAGGTGAGGCCCACGACGCTCATGCCGTTCTCCATCAGCGGCAGGCACGCCATCGTCAGCGACTTCAGGGAGTACGCCGAGACGTGCATCGCGGTCGCGACCGACTCGAAGGGCGTGTTCAGGAAGTTGCCGCCGAGCGCGTCCTGGGGCGCGAAGCCGATGGAGTGCACGACCCCGTCGAGGCCGCCCAGTTCCTTGCGCACGACCTCCTCCAGGCCGGCCAGGTGCTCGTCGTTGGTGACGTCGAGCTCGACCACCTTGGTGGGCTTGGGCAGCTTCCGGGCGATGCGCTCGGTCAGCGTGGGCCGGGGGAAGGCGGTCAGAATGATCTCGGCGCCCTGCTCCTGGGCCAGCTTGGCCGTGTGGAAGGCGATGGACGACTCCATCAGCACGCCGGTGATCAGGACCCGCTTGCCGTCGAGGATTCCGCTCATGTGATCAGTGCCCCATGCCCAATCCGCCGTCAACCGGGATGACGGCTCCAGTGATGTACGCGGCGTCGTCGGAGGCGAGGAAGCGCACCGTGGCGGCGATCTCCTCGACCTTCCCGTAGCGGGCCATCGGCACCTGGGAGACGATTTCCCCCCGCTGCTCCTCGGTGAGCGCCCGGGTCATGTCGGTGTCCACGAAGCCGGGGGCGACGACGTTGAAGGTGATGTTGCGCGAACCCAGTTCCCGGGCGAGCGAGCGGGCCATGCCGACCAGGCCGGCCTTGGAGGCGGCGTAGTTGGCCTGCCCGGCCGAGCCGAGCAGCCCGACGACGGAGGAGATCAGCACGACCCGGCCGTTGCGGGCGCGCAGCATGCCGCGGTTGGCGCGCTTGACCACCCGGTAGGTGCCGACGAGGTTGGTGTCGAGGACGGAGGTGAAGTCCTCCTCCGACATGCGGATCAGCAGCTGGTCGCGGGTGATGCCCGCGTTGGCGACCAGCACCTGCACGTTGCCGTGCTTCTCCTCGATCTCCTTGTATGCCTGCTCCACCTGCTCGGTGTCGGTGATGTCGCAGCGCACCGCGAGCACCCCGAGCTCCGCGAGGTCCGCCGGGGGCTCGCCCGTGCGGTAGGTGATGGCGACCTTGTCGCCGCCTTCGGCGAAGGCCCGGGCGATGGCGAGGCCGATGCCCCGGTTTCCTCCGGTGACGAGAACCGAGCGGCTCAACGGATCACTCTCTCCGTAGGTGATGGGTTTCTGCGTGAAAAGCTATCGTTCCCGGCACGGTTTCGGGGGATCGGCCCCGACAGGCTGCCCCGGCCGACCCTGTGGGTTTCCTACAGTCGGCGCGGCGCCCGGTCACGGCGGCATCGGGCCTGGTCAGGCGGCGCCCGGGGCGGCCGTTCGGCGGGGACCGACGCAATGGCGTGGCAGTGGCTCGGGTCGGCGGGCCATGATTCATTGCGGACACGCAGAGCGAAGGGAAGTTCGTCGTGCCTCATGAGGTCGATCAGTCATTCCTGGCGTTGCCGCTGCGCGCGCTCGCCGACGCCGCCCTCGCCCGGGCCAGGGCCCTGGGCGTGGACCACGCGGACTTCCGGCTGGAGCGGGTGCGCGACGCCACCGTGCGGCTGCGCGACGGCCGGTCCGCGGGCAGCTCCGACACGACCGACCTCGGGTACGCGGTCCGGGTGGTGCACGGCGGCGCGTGGGGGTTCGCCTCGGGCGTGGACCTGACGATGGACGGCGCGGCGCGGGTGGCCGGCCAGGCGGTCGAGATGGCGAAGCTGTCGGCGCGGGTGATCGCGGCGGCGGAGTCCGGTGGAGGTTCCCCCATCGACGGTGCCGGGGGACGGGTCGAGCTGGCCGCCGAGCCGGTGCACGCCGACCGGACCTGGGTGTCGTCGTACGAGGTCAACCCGTTCGACGTGCCGGACGCGGAGAAGAGCGCGCTGCTCGCGGACTTCAGCGGGCGGCTGCTGGCCGCGCCGGGCGTCTCCCACGTGGACGCGTCGCTGATGACCGTGCAGGAGAACAAGTTCTACGCGGACACCGCGGGCACCACGACGACCCAGCAGCGGGTCCGGCTGCACCCGGCGCTCAACGCGGTGTCCGTGGACGCCGCCAGCGGCGACTTCGACTCCATGCGGACGCTGGCCCCGCCGGCCGGCCGCGGCTGGGAGTACCTGACCGGCACCGGCTGGGACTGGGACGCCGAGCTCGCCGAGATCCCGGAGCTGCTGGCGGAGAAGATGCACGCGCCCTCGGTCGAGGCGGGCGCGTACGACCTAGTGGTCGACCCGTCCAACCTGTGGCTGACCATCCACGAGTCGATCGGCCACGCCACCGAGCTGGACCGCGCCCTGGGGTACGAGGCCGCGTACGCGGGCACCTCGTTCGCGACCTTCGACCAGCTGGGCAGCCTCAGGTACGGCTCCGCGCTGATGAACGTCACCGGCGACCGTACGGCCGAACACGGCCTGGCCACCGTCGGGTTCGACGACGAGGGGGTGGCCGGGCAGTCCTGGGACCTGGTCCGCGACGGCGTCCTGGTCGGCTACCAGCTCGACCGGCGCATCGCGCGCCTGGCCGGCTTCGAGCGGTCCAACGGCTGCGCGTACGCCGACTCCCCGAGCCACGTGCCCGTGCAGCGCATGGCCAACGTCTCGCTGCGGCCCGCCCCCGACGGGCCCTCGACCGCCGACCTCCTGTCCGGGGTCGAGCGCGGCCTCTACGTGGTCGGCGACCGCTCCTGGTCGATCGACATGCAGCGCTACAACTTCCAGTTCACCGGCCAGCGGGCGTACCTGATCGAGAACGGCAGGCTCGCCGGCCAGGTCCGCGACTTCGCCTACCAGGCCACCACCACCGACTTCTGGGGCTCCATGGAGGCCGTCGGCGGCCCGCAAACCTACGTGCTGGGCGGCGCCTTCAACTGCGGCAAGGCCCAGCCGGGCCAGGTCGCCGCGGTCTCACACGGCTGCCCGTCCGCCCTCTTCCGCAGCGTCAACATCCTCAACACGTCCTCGGAGTCGGGGCGTTCCTGACCCTCCTCCCCGCGCGCGGGGGCGGCCCGACGCCGGGCGCCCCGCCCGGGCGAGTGGGGAGGAATTGTCATGGGCATAACCATCGTCGTCGGTACGTCAGCGCGCGACGAAGGAGGAGCAGGAAATGACCGCTGCCAACGAGGGCCCGGCCGAGCAGAACCGGCCCGGCCTGACCCGCCGGAACTTCGGCAGGCTTGTCCTGGGCACTGCCGCGGCGACCGGTGTGGCCGGGCTGGCCGGCGCCGAGCCCGCGGCGGCCTCGCCGTTCTACCGCGCTCACGGGCCCCTGCTGACCTACGGGTACCAGACGTGGCTCAACGCCATCTCGTACGAGGCGGCCAACCTCGCGAAGGTGGTGACCGGTTGGGGCCTGGACGGCGGGTGGAACGCCAACCCCGACTTCGTGTGGACCGCCTGCGGCGCCTCGCAGTACCTGATCGTCCGGACCGTCACCGGCGACACCACCAGCTACATCGACCCCAACACGACCGTCGCGGAGATCCAGTCCTCGCGCTTCTACGAGTACAAGATGGACCAGTCGGGTTCGGGCCGGTGCATCATCGAGCTCGGCAACGAGCCCAACGTCGGCAACCTGGACCCGTGGACCTACGGGTACAACCTCAGCGCGACCGTGGACGCGGTCCGGGCGAACTTCCCCGGCGCGCTCATCTGCG
The DNA here is from genome assembly GCA_963756705.1 of uncultured Actinomycetota bacterium. GTDB lineage: Bacteria > Actinomycetota > Actinomycetes > Streptomycetales > Streptomycetaceae > Actinacidiphila. Next base: position 238,270 of record CAVWOS010000019.1, read on the forward strand.
GCACCGCCCTGTCGCCCAACAAGGGCTTCAACCCCGACAACTGGTACAACAACGCCAACTACCGCTCGGCCGTGGCCAAGTGCGACTTCGTCGGGGTGCACTTCTACAGCAACTCGCCGGACGGCAGCTTCACCAACCAGGGCGCCTACAACGAACTCACCTACGCCGAGACGCTGTCGCGCGCGGGCTCCATCTGGCCGGGCAAGAACGTCATCGGCACGGAGTACTCCATCCGCGCCGGACTCGCCGCGTACGACAAGGGCTACAAGTACGCGAGCCTGATCAACTTCGACGACTCGGTCGCCGGCAACCTCTGGGGCGCGACGTACTACCACGTCCAGACCAACGGCGGCGGCACCGACCCGGGCGAGAACGTCGGCAGCGACGGCGCCCAGGGCTACCGGGCCCGCCTCAACGCCGGCGGCCTGTGACCGGTCCGCACCGCGTGATGTGAACGGCCGGGTGCCGCACCCAGCGGTACCCGGCACCGGCTCCGCCCCCGGCGGGCGCGGAGCGCCGGGACGCGGCGCCGGCCGGGGCGGAATCCGGATGCGGGCGCGCCGCCGCAGGGGCGAGACTGCCCCGGTGGATCAAGTGGAGCGGATCGTCCGGCTGGTGGCAGAGGTGCTCGGCGACGACGCGCTGGGCGTCCATCTGCACGGCTCGGCCGTGTCCGGGGGCCTGCGGCCGGCCAGCGACGTGGACGTGTTCGTGGTCGCCCGCCGCTCCCTCGACGACCCGGCCCGGCGCCGGCTCGTCGAGGGCCTGCGCCCGCTCTCCGGTTCCCGCGCCGGCGCCCGGCCGGTCGAACTCGCCGTGGTCGTCGCGGGCGGGGTGCGGCCGTGGCGCTACCCGCCCACCTGCGACTTCCTGTACGGCGAGTGGCTGCGGGAGGCGTTCGATGCGGGCGAGGTGCCCCGCCCCGAGGTGATGCCGGACCTTGCCCTGCTGATCACGATGGTGCGGGCCGGCGACCGCACGCTGGCCGGTCTTCCGCCGGCGCGGCTGCTCGACCCCGTCCCGCACGAGGACGTCGTCCGGGCGAGTGTGGCCGGCATCCCCGGCCTCCTGGACGACCTCGCCGACGACACCCGGAACGTCCTGCTGACCTTCGCCCGGATCTGGACCACCGTGGCCACCGGCGAGATCCGCGCCAAGGACGCCGCCGCCGACTGGGCGCTGTCCCGCCTCCCCGCCGAGCACCGCCCGGTCCTGGCCCACGCCCGCGACCTCTACCTGACCCGCGGCTACGCCGAAGAGACCTGGCCCGAGGGGCTTCCGGAGCGGGCCAGGGCGCACGTGGACCACGTCCGCGCGGAGATCGCCCGGCTGTGCGGTGAGGCGGGAGGCGGTCGGGACCCGGCGCGGGCAGCCGCATCCCCGCCCGCATCCGCACCGGCACCGGCACCGGCACCGGCACCGGCACGAAAAGATCCCGTCCCCCCGGCCCGGGCTGGGTAGTCTCTGCACTGATCCACCGCCCGCCCCCGGGCCCGCCTCGGGCACGTCCGAGTCGGACCCGCCCGGCCGGCGGCGTCAGCACTCTCACCACCACGCAGGAGGCGGGCGGATGACCGCGACGAGCAAGCCGCACGAGATCGTCGAACGCGCCCTGGAGCTGTGCCGGGCGGACGGCTGCGTGGTGATCGCGGACGAGGACTCCAGCGCCAACCTCCGCTGGGCCGGCAACGCCCTGACCACCAACGGCGTCACGCGGGGCCGCCGACTGACCGTGATCGCCACGGTGGACGGCGCGCGGGGCACGGCCTCGGGCGTGGTGTCCCGGTCCGCGGTGACCACGGACGAGCTGGAGCCGCTGGTCCGGGCGGCGGAGGTGGCGGCCCGCGGGGCGGAGCCCGCGGAGGACGCCCGGCCGCTGGTGACCGGGACCCCTGCGTCGGCGGACTTCACCGGGGAGCCCGCGCGCACCTCGCCGGAGGTGTTCGCCGCCTTCGCGCCCGCGCTCGGGGAGGCCTTCGGCCGGGCCCGCGCGGGCGGCCGCGAGCTGTACGGATTCGCGCACCACATGGTGACCTCGACCTACCTGGGCACCTCGACGGGCCTGCGGCTGCGCCACGACCAGCCGACCGGCACGCTGGAGGTCAACGCGAAGTCCCCGGACCGGACGAAGTCGGCGTGGGCCGGCTCGTCCACCCGGGACTTCACCGACGTCGACCCGCTGGCGATGGACGCGGACCTGGCCCGGCGGCTGGCCTGGGCCGAGCGGCGGGTGGAGCTGCCCGCCGGGCGGTACGAGACGCTGATGCCGCCGACGGCGGTGGCCGACATGCTGATCTACCAGCTCTGGTCGTCCGGCGCCCGGGACGCGGCCGAGGGCCGTACGGTCTTCAGCCGGCCCGGCGGCGGCACCCGGATCGGCGAGAAGATCGCCGCGCTGCCGCTGACCCTGCGCAGTGACCCGGCCGAACCCGGCTTGGAGTCGGCGCCGTTCGTCATCGCGCACAGCTCCGAGGAGGAGCTGTCGGTCTTCGACAACGGGCTCGCGGCCGGGCCGGTGGAGTGGCTGCGCGAGGGCACGCTCCAGCGGCTGGTCGCCAGCAGGCACACCGCGGGCCTGACCGGGGTGCCGGTCTCGCCCATGGCGGACAACCTGGTCCTGGACGGCGGGGGCGAGCGCTCCCTGGAGGAGATGGTGGCGGGCACCGAGCGGGGCCTGCTGCTGACCTGTCTGTGGTACATCCGCGAGGTGGACCCGGCGACGCTGCTGCTCACCGGCCTCACCCGGGACGGCGTCTACCTGGTGGAGGGCGGCGAGGTGACCGCCGAGGTGAACAACTTCCGGTTCAACGAGTCGCCGGTGGACCTGCTGGCCCGGGCCACCGAGGCGGGGCGCACCGAGCGCACGCTGCCGCGCGAGTGGAACGACTACTTCACCCGGACCGCGACGCCAGCGCTGCGCGTTCCGGACTTCAACATGAGCTCGGTGAGCAAAGGGGTCTGAGCCGCGTGCTCGACGAGAAGAAGACGGTCAAGGCGTCGAAGTTCCTCTCCATGGTGCTGCGGCACCAGCCGGAGCGGATCGGCATCGAACTCGACGGGGCCGGGTGGGTGGACGTGGACGCGCTGCTGGCCGCGTGCGCCGCGCACGGCCGGCGGCTGTCGCGGGCCGAACTGGACCACGTGGTGGAGACGAACAACAAGCGCCGGTTCGCGTACTCCGAGGACGGCCGCCGGATACGGGCCAGCCAGGGGCACTCGGTGGCGGTGGAACTCGGCCTGCCCGCCACCACCCCGCCCGACGTCCTCTACCACGGCACGTCCTCGGCCACGCTGCCCGTGATCCTGCGGGACGGGCTGCGGCCGATGGCGCGGCAGGCCGTGCACCTGTCGGCGGACGTGGAGACGGCGGTGCGCGTGGGGGCGCGGCACGGGCGGCCGGTGGTGCTGGAGGTGGACGCGGCCGGGCTGGCCGGGGAGGGCCACGAGTTCCGGGTCAGCGCCAACGGCGTGTGGCTGACCGACGTGGTGCCGCCCGAGCGCCTGCGGCAGGTCCCGCACAGCTGATCCGCGGCCGGCGGGGCGGCAGCCCGTCGGCCGGTCGGTTCACAGCGAGGTGCGGGTGGTGGGGCGCCGGCGGTTCTTGTAGGCGGCCCACAGCGCGTCGCCCACGGCCACCAGGGCGATGGCGCCGACGAGTTGGAGCAGGTGCCGGGTCCAGTCGAAGCCCTTGGTCTCGTTGGCGCCGATCCAGCTGGACAGGGCGTTGCCGAAGACCGCGCCGCCCATGCCGCACAGCACGGTCAGGACGAGCGGCAGGTTCTGCTTGCCCGGGATGACGGCCTTGGCGATCAGACCGAGCACCAGACCGACGATGATCGCCCACACCCAGCCCATTGCCGCCCTCTCCTCGCTCCCGCTCCGGCTCGCCCTCTTTCCGGCCCGGCCCGCGGCCCGCCGGGGCCGGCCGGGGCGTCCGGCACCCGTGCCGCCAGTGTCCGGCCGGGGGCGCTACGCCGCATGCGGGGCTGGGCCGTCGTGCGTACGGCGCACCGGGAACGGGGCACGCGGCGCACCGACGGGGCGCCCCCGCGCTGCTGCCGGGCCGGATGGCGGCGTACCGTGGACGTGACCGGGCCAGGACCTCGTGAGCCGTCATCAGGACCGTCCGGCGGCATGGGCAGGCGGTGGAGCAGGATGCGGAAGCGGGGCGGACCGGAGGTCTTCTCGATCTCCGGGGCGCGGACCGGGCTCACCGACGACGTGCGGGCCCGGCAGCGGCGGTACGCCATCTCGATGTCGGTCAGGACCGTGTCGGTGATCCTCACGGTCGTGCTGTGGAACGTCGAACGGCCGCTGGCCTGGGCGACTCTCGTGCTGGGCGCGCTGCTGCCGTACGTGGCGGTGGTCTACGCCAACGCGGGCCGGGAGGGCCCGCGCGAGCAGCCTTCCTCGTACATCCCGCCGGTCGTCCGGCCGGCCCTCGAACGCGCGGAAGCGGAATCCGCCGCGGAGCCGGTCGCCGAACCCTGGACGAACCGGCGCGAAACCGGATGACGCGGGCACGCCGCGAATCCATGACTGGTCTGCACCATTGGCGGCGTGTTTAAAGCTCAAGAAAAGCTCAGATCAATCGTGCTGTTCCCCCTCCACGTGGGGCTGACCGCGTGACATACTGCGTAGGCGCTCCGCATCCCCCGTCGGAGCGACGGACCGACGCCGGGCGGCTCCCCCCGTGGCCGCCCGGCGTCGCCATGTTTACTGGGCGTTGTGAACGCAGAGAACGCCAACAGCGCAGCGCGCGAGCCCGACGGCTCCGCCCGCCCCGACGACACCGCCCCCGTCTGCTCGGCCAAGGGCTGCCGCACCCCCGCCGTGTGGGTGCTGGCCTGGAACAACCCGAAGCTGCACACGCCCGAGCGGCGCAAGACCTGGCTGGCCTGCGAGGAGCACCGCGAGCACCTGTCGCAGTTCCTCGGGATGCGCGGCTTCCTCAAGGACGTGGTGACGCTGACCGAGTGGGAGCGCTCGGCGGCCGGCTGAGCGGCGCGGCGGCGGACGGCCCGGCGGCTCTCGGCGCCCCGTGGAGGCGGGCGGCGGACGGGCGGCCGGGTCAGCCGCCTATCGCCGACATCGGCCGGTCCGGCTGGAGGAAATCGGGATCGTCAAGTCCGGAACCGGCCTTCTTGCCCCACATCGCCGTCCGCCAGCGGGCGGCGATCTCCTCGTCCGGCGCGCCGGAGCGCAGGGCCGCCCGCAGGTCGCTCTCCTCGCGGGCGAACAGGCAGTTGCGCACCTGACCGTCGGCGGTCAGCCGGGTGCGGTCGCAGGCGCGGCAGAAGGGGCGGGTGACGGAGGCGATCACACCGACCCGGGCCGGGCCGCCGTCGACCAGCCAGCGCTCGGCGGGCGCGTGCCCGCGGGCGGTGTCGCCCTCGGCGGTGAGCGCGAACCGGGTGCGCAGGGAGGCCAGGATCTCCTCGGCGGTGACCATGTCGGAGCGCTGCCAGCCGTGCTGGGCGTCGAGCGGCATCTGCTCGATGAACCGCAGCTCGTAGTCCTGCGCGAGGGCCCAGGCCAGCAGATCGGGGGCCTCCTCCTCGTTGACGCCCCGCATCAGCACCGTGTTGACCTTCACCGGGGTCAGCCCGGCGGCCCGGGCGGCGTGCAGCCCGTCCAGCACGTCCTGGTGGCGGGCGCGGCGGGTGAGGGTGTGGAAGACGTCCGGGCGCAGGGTGTCGAGCGAGACGTTGACCCGGTCCAGGCCCGCCGCGCGCAGGGCGGCGGCGGTGCGGCCGAGCCCGATGCCGTTGGTGGTCAGGGAGAGCCGGGGGCGGGGCTCCAGGGCGGCGCAGCGCTCGACGATGCCGACCAGCCCGGGGCGCAGCAGCGGCTCACCGCCGGTGAAGCGCACGTCGGTGACACCGAGACGGGTGACGGCCAGGGTGACCAGCCGGACGATCTCGTCGTCGGTGAGCAGCTCGGGCTTGGCCAGCCACCGCAGGCCCTCCTCGGGCATGCAGTAGGTGCAGCGCAGGTTGCACCGGTCGGTCAGGGAGACCCGCAGGTCCGTGGCGACCCTGCCGTACGTGTCGACCAGCACGGCTCCTCCTCTCCCCCGGTCCTCTCCCCGGGACGACCCCGCGCGGCTCGCACCGCGTCTCTTCGACCGTCCCCCTCACTGTAGGCCCCGGCACCGACACCGCGGCGGGGCGGGGCGGCGGCGCGGGCGCGGACCCGCCGCCCGGAGCGGCCGCTCCCCGTCCGCCGGCGCGGGCGACACCAGCGCCCGGCCGGTTCGGCGGGCCCGCCCGGTCCGCTGAGCCGCCGCGCGTGTCCGGAGGGCCGGCGGCGGGTGTCAGGCCGCGCGTTCGGGGGCGAGGGCGGGCTCCGCGCCGGCGGCTCCCGGCACCGGCGTCCCGGCCCCCTCCGCCGCCTCGGGGCGCCAGCCCGGTCCGCGGACCAAGTGGCGCATCCGGTCCCCCCAGGTGTGCGCGGAGGCGACGTCCCGGGCGATGGCGGCGTACTCGTGGGTGGCCACCCGCAGCGGGTTGTACGTGGTGATGTTCTTCGTCAGTCCGTAGACCGGGCGCTCGGTCTCGGCGGTGAAGGAGCCGAAGAGGCGGTCCCAGACGATGAGCATGCCGCCGAAGTTGCGGTCCAGGTAGCCGCCTTGGGAGGCGTGGTGGACGCGGTGGTGGGAGGGCGTGTTGAGCACGAATTCCAGCGGCCGCGGCAGCTTGTCGACCCGCTCGGTGTGGATCCAGAACTGGTAGACGAGGTTCACCGAGGAGCAGAAGGCCAGCGCGGCCGGGTGCACGCCGAGCGCGACCAGCGGCACGTAGAACGGCCACGACCGTCAGGCTGGTCCACGGCTGCCGCAGCGCGGTGGAGAGGTTGAACCTGCGGCTGGAGTGGTGCACGACGTGGCAGGCCCACAGGATCCGGATGACGTGGTGCTCGCGGTGCGACCAGTAGTAGAGGAAGTCCTGCGCCAGCAGCATCAGCAGGACCGTCCACCAAGTGACGGGCACCCGCAGCGGGGTGAGCGCGTAGATCCCGGTGTAGATCGCCACGATGGGGATCTTCCACAGCGCGTCGGTGACCAGGCTGCCGAGGCCCATGGAGAGGCTGGCGGCGGTGTCCTTGCCGCCGTAGCCCTCGGAATCGTCATCGGGGTGGATCCGGTAGCTCACCACTTCCACGACGGTGAGCAGGACGAACGCGGGTATCGACCACAGCACGACATCGGGGAGTTCTGGCATGAACGCACCATAGGACGGGTTATCGGCGGGCCGCTAGACGTTGTTACCCACTAGTACGCGGCCGGCGGTGGGCGAGAGGTGTCGGCGAGGCCCCGTATCCTCGGTGACCATGCTGGACGACCTGACCGACCAACCTCCCCTGCCCGTCGGCGAGGAGGGCTCCGCGACCCGCTGGCCCGACGGCTACCCCGAGGGCTACGCCGTGGTCGACGTGGAGACCACCGGGCTCGGCAGGGACGACCGGATCGTGTCCGCGGCCGTCTACCGGCTCGACGCCCAGGGGGACGTGCAGGACCACTGGTACTCCACGGTCAACCCGCAGCGCGACCCCGGCCCGGTGTGGATCCACGGGCTGACCGCCCCGATGCTCGCGAACGCGCCGCTCTTCCCGGAGATCGCCGCGGACCTTGCGGAGCGGCTGGCCGGGCGGGTGCTGGTCGCGCACAACGCGGTCTTCGACTGGTCCATGCTGGCACGGGAGTTCGCCCGGGCCCGGTCCTCCGCGCCGGTCGAGCACCGGCTGTGCACCATCGTGCTGGCCAAGGAGCTGCGGCTGCCGCTGGCCAACCACAAGCTGGAGTCGCTGGCCGCGCACTACGGCGTGGAGCAGCGGCGGGCGCACCACGCGCTGGACGACGCGCGGGTGCTGGCCGAGGCGTTCCGGCCCAGCCTGCACCTGGCGGCCGCCGCCGAACTGCCGCTGCCGCTGCACGCCTGCCGCCCGCTGACGGAGTGGCAGGATTCGGGCGGTCAGGTCCCGCCGCCGCGCTACGGCCGCATCCACGGCTCCGGGTACGGCGTCTCGGGCTGGCGGCCCGCGCGCAAGCGGCCGCCCTGCCCGTTCCCCAACCCCGGGCGGCTGGAGGCGGACGGGCCGCTGGTGCAGGGCATGCGGGTGGCCTTCTCCGGGGACACCTCGATCGACCGCGAGCTGCTGGAGGACCGGGCCACGGACGCGGGGCTGCACGTGGCCTCCTCGATCAGCCGGCTGACCAGCCTGCTGGTCACCAACGACCCCGACGGCCCGACCGGCAAGGCGGTCAAGGCGCGCCAGTTGGGCACCCCGATCATCGACGAGCACCGCTTCGCCGAGCTGCTCAAGGCCGTCCGCCCGGCCGAGGGTGTACACAACTGAGTCCTGGCGCCCGTACACCGCCGTACGGGTGATTTAGTCCGGCCCGCGCCGCGAGCTGTGTTGCCGCGCCGCGGGCCGATCCGCAGCCTGGGCCCCATGGCCCGATGCGAGGTTTGCGGAAACGACTACGACATGAGCTTCGAGGTGCGCGCCCAGGGTGCCGTGCACACCTTCGACAGCTTCGAGTGCGCCATCCACCGGCTGGCCCCGATCTGCGAGCACTGCCGGGTGCAGATCGTCGGCCACGGGGTGGAGGCCGACGGCCGCTTCTTCTGCTGCGCCCACTGCGCCAAGGCCGAGGGCGCCCGCGGCATCGTCGACCACGTCGGGTCGGCCAGCCCCGCCTGATCGCGCCGTCCCCGCTCCGACCCCCGGTACCGCCCCCCGATCCCCCGTCCCGTCCCGCGCCCCGCGACCGGCCCTGTACGGTCGTGGGGCGCCCCGCGTCCTGGAGCCCGAGGTCGGCGGGGGAACCACCACGGGGAGGCGAGGCGGAGTCGTGCCAGGACGCATCGAGGACTACGCGATCATCGGGGACCTCCAGACCGCCGCGCTGGTCGGCCGGGACGGCTCGATAGACTGGTTGTGCCTCCCCCGCTTCGACTCGGCGGCCTGCTTCGCCGCCCTGCTCGGCGACCGCGACAACGGCCGCTGGCGGATCGCCCCGGCGAACGCCACCCACTGCACCAGCCGCTCCTACCGCGGCGACACCCTCGTGCTGGACACGGTGTGGGAGACCCCGACCGGCACCGTCAAGGTGACCGACTTCATGCCGCAGCGCGACAAGGCGCCCGACGTCGTACGGATCGTGGAGTGCGTCTCCGGCGAGGTCGCCATGCAGACCGAGCTCGTGCTGCGCTTCGACTACGGCAGCGTGGTGCCCTGGATGCGCCGGATGGACGGCCACCGGGTGGCCATAGCCGGCCCCGACTCGGTGTGGCTGCACAGCACCCCCGCGCTGCCGGTGGTCGGCAAGGACATGCGCACGCACGCGGACTTCACCGTGCGCGCGGGCGAACGGGTGGCCGTCGTGCTGACCTGGCACCCCTCGCACGCCCGGCACGTGCGCAAGATCGACCCGTTCGCCGCCCTCGACACCTGCATGAAGGACTGGGAGGCGTGGTCCGCGCGCTGCCGCTACGAGGGCCCCTGGCGGGACGCCGTGCTGCGCTCCCTGATCACCCTCAAGGCGCTCACCTACGCGCCCAGCGGCGGCATCGCGGCGGCCGCGACGACCTCGCTGCCCGAGGAGATCGGCGGGGTGCGCAACTGGGACTACCGCTACTGCTGGCTGCGCGACGCCGCCCTGACCCTCAACGCCCTGCTGGTCGGCGGCTACCTCGACGAGGCGCACGCCTGGCGGGACTGGCTGCTGCGCGCGGTGGCCGGCGACCCGGCCGACCTCCAGATCATGTACGGCATCGCCGGCGAGCGGCGGCTGACGGAGTACGAGGTGCCGTGGCTGACCGGCTACCAGGGCTCGGCCCCGGTGCGGATCGGCAACGCGGCCGCCGGGCAGCTCCAGCTCGACGTCTACGGCGAGGTGATGGACTGCCTGTTCCTGGCCCGCGAGCGCGGCCTGGCCGGCGAGTCGCACGCCTGGAACCTCCAGCGGGCGCTGATGGACTTCCTGGAGAGCAAGTGGCGCGAACCCGACGAGGGGCTGTGGGAGGTGCGCGGGCCGCGCCGGCACTTCGTGCACTCCAAGGTGATGGCCTGGGTCGCCGCCGACCGCGCGGTGCGCACCCTGGAGGCGGAGCCGAAGCTGCGCGGGGACATCGACCGCTGGCGGGCGATGCGCGAGCAGGTGCACGCCGAGGTGTGCGAGAAGGGCTACGACGCGGAGCGCAACACCTTCACCCAGTCCTACGGCTCGCGGGAGCTGGACGCGGCCACCCTGCTGATCCCGCAGGTCGGCTTCCTCCCGGCGAGCGACCCCCGGGTGCGCGGCACGGTCGAGGCGGTCCGCGATGAGCTGGACCACGGCGGGTTCGTGCGCCGCTACTCGCCCGAATCCGGCGGTGTGGACGGCCTGCCCGGCAGCGAGGGGGCCTTCCTGGCCTGCTCGTTCTGGCTCGCCGACGCCCTGCACGCGACGGGCCGCACGGGCCAGGCGAAGGAGCTGTTCGAGAAGCTGCTCTCGCTGCGCAACGACGTGGGCCTGCTGGCCGAGGAGTGGGACCCGGTGGCGGGCCGCCAACTGGGGAACTTCCCGCAGGCGTTCAGCCACGTCGGGCTGGTCAACAGCGCGCTGACGCTCGCCGGGAGGGGACCGTCGACCGAGGGGTGACGGCGTCGGCCGCCGGGGCGGCGCCGGTCAGGTGACACGCGCGGCGCGGTGCCGGACCACCCGCAGCCGGGCCTCGGCGGACAGGTCGTCAAGACCGGTGGAGGTGCGGGCCGCGGTCAGCACGGAGCCGTCGAGGCCGGCCACCACATCTTTCGGGGTGGCGTGCGGTTCCAGGCCGAGGACGAGCCGCGCCTCGGGCGCCCCGCGCCGGCCGATCAGCCGCGCCCCGGCCCACGCCACGCCGTCGTACGCGTCGGACTCCGCGGCCAGCATCTGCTCCACCGCCCGGCCGCGCAGCTGGGCGCCCTGGCCGTCCCCGCTCTCCAGCAGCAGCTGGCGGACCCGCCGGGTGCGGGTCTGGGCCAGCAGCCACCACAGCGAGCCCAGCACCAGGGCGCCGAGCACGACGAAGACCACCGGCCACCACCAGTCGTCCGAGCGGTAGCGGGTGCGGCTGCTGTCGGTGAGCAGCACGTCGTCCGGGCCGGTGAAGGGCCACCAGCCGGGCATGGTGAAGCCCCAGTGGCGCTGCAGGTCGAGGCTGCCGATCAGGACCGCGAGGCCGACGGCGAGCAGGACCAGGCCAGCCAGCGCCAGCAGGACCCGGTTCAGTGTGGTGCGCATCGCCCCTCGCCCCTCTCCTCAGGCGTTCTTCTCGGCCCGCTGGACCCGGACCTGCAGGGGCGGCGTCCTGGCCAGCCCGAGCTGGCGCACCGCCTCCTCCAGGGCCTCCGTCAGGTCCCGGCGTACGTCGTCCAGTTCGCGGAAGTGGGAGGTGGACCGGGTGCTGATCCTGCGGCGGGTCACCTTCACCCGCGTCCAGCGCACCCCGGAGACCTCCATCGCCCGGTCCCGCAGCACCAGTTCGGCCGCGTGCCGGTCCAGGCCGGCCCGCACGCCGCGCGGGCCGCGCCGGGCCATCGGCAGCACGTCGCGCTCGCCGGGGGTCAGCGCGAGCACGATCAGCCACAGGCCGAGCACCGCGGCGACCGCGGCACCCAGGATGATCCACTGGTTGTCCAGGTGCCGGGTGGCCAGTTCGTCGGCGAGGGTCTTGCGCCAGGCCATCGCCTCGCGGTCGGCCCGCACGGCGGCGACGTCGTAGAGCAGCAGGCCGCTCGCGCCGAGCAGCACGGCCGCGGTCAGCGCGGCCGGCACCCGGCGGCCGGACCAGAAGCGCCGGGCCCGCCCGCCGCCGGGCTCGCCCGGCCCCGGGACGTAGCGGACCGCGCCGGCCTCGCGCGCGTCCTCCGCCGTGCCCGTGACGACGGACGGCAGCCGGACGGTCGGTTCGCCGGCCGGCTCTCCCCCGGGGCTCCCGGCAGGCACCCCGTCCTCCGGTCGCGGGTCCGGCTCGCCGGCGCTCACCGCACCCTCCCCTCGTCCAGGCGGCGGGAGGCGGCGGAGTGCAGGCGCTCGACCTCGACGGCCACCTCCGGCACCCGCATGCCCGTCAGCGACTCGACCCGCCCGATGACATGGCGCCTGACGCTGCCGCACACCGCGCCGATGTCGGCGGGGTAGCCGAGTTCGAGGCTCAGCCGCAGCCGGGCGGTGTCCTTGCGGATCGACACGGTGGCGTGCGGGCGGACGTCATCGGGCACCAGGTCCGCGTGGGGCGCGTCGGTGAGCACCTCACCGGCCGCCTGCGCGGCGATCTTCGCGATCACCCGGTCCGCGATCCGCAGTGAGCCGCGCTCCACGGCGGGCATCTGGACGGGGAGGGCACCCGCCATCAACGCCGCCGGTCACGGTCACGCGGCCGGAAGAAGTCACCCGGTTCGAGATCCCCGTCCAGGAACCGGCCGGCCACGAAGCCGACCGCTCCGAGCGCGGCCACCAGCAGGAACGCCCCGAACCCGCCGAAGTATCCGGCGAACCCGAGTGCCATTCCGACCACCAGGCCGATCACCGCCATGCTCATGCCGCGCTCTCCATCCCCTCGCGTCCGCCCGTGCGTGCGACCGCGCGGCGATTACTGGACCCGCTGCTCACGGTCGTCCTCGTCTTCCTCGTCGGGCAGTTTGACATCGCCCACCGCCACATTGACCTCGACGACCTCCAGGCCGGTCATCCGCTCCACGGCCGCGATCACGTTCTCGCGGACGGCGCGGGCGACTTCGACGATGGACACTCCGTAGTCCACCACGATGTCCAGGTCGAGCGCGGTCTGCACCTCGCCGACCTCGGCCTTCACCCCGCGGGTGGCGGAGCGGCCGCCGCCGGGGACGCGGTCGCGCACCGCGCCGAAGGTCCGCGACAGGCCGGTGCCCATCGCGTGGACGCCCACCACGTCGCGCGCCGCGAGGCCGGCGATCTTCTCCACCACGCCGTCGGCGATCGTCGTACGCCCCCGGGTCGCGGGATCGCCCAGCACCTTGCGGCCCGTGCCCTTCTCCAGCGTCCTCCCCTCCGTGAAGGAGGTCGAGCCTTCCGGCTCGGGCCTGCCCTGCTGCGCGGTGTCCGTCATCGCGAGTCGTCCCTTCGTGTGGGCTGCTCCGTGTTCCACACTATGTGCGCATGCCCTGCCGTGCTGGGGGGATGCGGCCAGAGGGTACCGCCGACCCCCCAATCGAGTGGTCGGCCCGAGGAAGGCGGCGTCCGTTGACCGTGGACCGAATGACCCAGACCGTACGGGAACAGGTCGCCCTCGGGCGGCTCCTCCCGCTCGGCGGACCGGAGGACGCCGCGTGGATCACCGAACGCGCGGCCGTGCGCGCCCTGCGGCGGGCCGTCGGCCCGGTGCCGGGGGTGCGGCTCGGCGACCTGGCGGTGATGCTCGACGAGGAGCCCGGCGGGACCGTGCCCGACGCGGCCCCCGTGGGGGCGCTGCCGCACGTACCGCTGCGCGTCGAGGCGGACTTCGAGATCGCGGTGGCGTCCACCCGCGAGCCGCTGCCGCTCACCGCCGAACGCCTGCGCCAGGCGCTGGGGCACGCGGCCGTCACCGCGATCGGGCTCACCGTCGCGGTGGTGGACCTGCGGGTGACCGGGCTGCTCGACGGTCCCGAGAGGGAGCCCGGCGCGGCGGCGGACGAGGCGGACGCGCGGGACGAGCCGGGCGCCGGGGACGAACCGGAGTGGGACACCGCCGTCCACCACGGCGCCGCCGCCACCGCCGCCGAGGCGGCCCGGTCCGTGCCCGGGGTACGGGGTCTGACGCGGGATCCGGTCGGCCTCGCCGTCCAGGACGACGGCGTCCCCCCGACAGCCCGTCACGTCCGGATCCGCCTGGCGACGTCGGCGGACCACGTGCCCCTCACCGTCGCCCGGGCCGTCGCCGCCGCCCTCACCCGCGCCCTCGCGCCCGACTCCCCCTACCCGGTCAGCCCGGCCGTCCTGATCACGCACGTGGAGCCCTGAGCGCGGGCTTCCCCGGGGGAGGGCGCTACTCGGCGAGGCCCGCGAGGTCGCGGAAGCGGCGGGCCTGGGCGGCGCGCTCGGTGCCGAAGTGGACGCTCTCCGGGGAGGCCGCGGCGGAGCGCAGCAGCGCCTTGGTCTCGTTGACGGCCCCCCGCGGCGGCGCGAGGAGCGCGGCGACGAGGTCGTCGACGGTGTCGTGGAGTTCGGCCGCGGGCACGACGATGTTCGCCAGGCCGATCCGGCCCGCCTCCTCGGCGTGCACGAAGCGGCCGGTCAGGCAGATCTCCAGCGCGCGGCCGTACCCGACCAGTTCGACCAGTGGTTTGGTGCCGGTGAGGTCGGGGACCAGGCCGAGGCTCGTCTCGCGCATCGCGAACTGCGCGTCGGCCGCGCAGACCCGCAGGTCACAGGCGAGCGCGAGCTGGAACCCCGCGCCGATGGCGTGCCCCTGGACTGCCGCGACCGTCACCAGATCGGTGCGCCGCCACCAGGTGAACGCCTCCTGGTACTCGGCGATCGTCGCGTCGAGCACCTTCTCGGGCCCGCGGGCGAGGTCGAAGAAGGACGGCTCACCCTCGATCCCCTCGGGGGTGAACGCCTGCCGGTCCAGGCCCGCGGAGAAGGACACGCCCTCGCCGCTCAGCACCACGACCCGTACCGATCCGGGCAGCAGCCGGCCCGCCTCGACCAGGGCCCGCCACAGGGCGGGCGACTGGGCGTTGCGCTTGGCCGGGTTGCACAGCGTGACACGCGCGACGGACTCGTCGAGCGTGAGCCGCACTCCGTCACGTTCGAGCAGCGTTGTGGGTTCGGGCATCGGGCACCTCCGAGCGGACCGCGTGACTGATTACCGAAGGGTAACCAACCGCTCGGTACGGTGGAGCTCCGGGTTCGGGAGTGCCCATGGCGTCTTCACGCCCAGCCCTCCCCCAAAGCTCCGTCCGGGGGTACCCGCGCTTCCTCCTCGGCTCAGGCCGCTGCGGCCTTCTTGCCGCGGGTCGCTCCGCCGCGACCGCGCAGGGTCACGCCGGATTCGCTGAGCATCCGGTGCACGAACCCGTAGGAGCGGCCGGTCTCCTCGGCCAGCGCCCGGATGCTCGCACCGGAGTCGTACTTCTTCTTCAGGTCTGCCGCGAGCTTCTCGCGCGCGGCGCCGGTCACCCGGCTGCCCTTCTTCAGAGTCTCGGCCACCCGTGCCTCCTCCAGGGAAGTGCGCTATGGACTCTCATGATCACCCCTAAGCGCCTTCCTGGCCAGCCATTCGGCAAGGTCCATCACCGGACATTCGCAAACCGAATGGGCCGATAGCCCCGCGACTACCGGCCCGGCACCGGCCCGGCACGGCATTTCCCGACCGGCAATTCCGCAAGCGGAACCCGATTCGATCTATACCGGCAGGTCAGCAGCGGTCGCCCGGAGTTCCCGCGGGTCCGTTGCCCAGAGCGCGGGCCGATCGGGCCCGCCGGACCCCGCCGACGGCCCTGATCGGGGCGGTACCAGCCCGTCTCATGCAGATGATGGATCACCGATGGGCCGAATGATCGATTCCGCATGATCATCCGGCCCGTTGGTCCGTCCGTGGGGCGGCCGCCGGGGCCGGCCGGCCACCGGGGTGCCCGGGCTCAGGCCAGGGCGACCAGGTCCGCGTAGTCCTGGCCCCACAGGTCCTCGACGCCGTCGGGCAGCAGGATGATCCGCTCGGGCTGGAGCGCCTGGACGGCGCCCTCGTCGTGGGTGACCAGCACGACCGCGCCGGTGAAGGTGCGCAGCGCGCCGAGGATCTCCTCGCGGCTGGCCGGGTCGAGGTTGTTGGTGGGCTCGTCGAGCAGCAGCACGTTGGCGCTGGAGACGACGAGGGTGGCGAGCGCCAGCCGGGTCTTCTCGCCGCCGGAGAGCACGCCGGCGGGCTTGTCCACGTCGTCGCCGGAGAACAGGAACGAGCCGAGGATCTTGCGGATGTCGACCAGGTCGGTGTCCGGCGCGGAGGTGCGCATGTTCTCCAGCACGGTGCGGTCCGGGTCGAGGGTCTCGTGCTCCTGGGCGTAGTAGCCGAGCTTGAGGCCGTGGCCGGGGACGACCTCGCCGGTGTCGGGCGTCTCGACCCCGGCGAGCAGCCGCAGCAGGGTGGTCTTGCCGGCGCCGTTCAGGCCGAGGATGACCACCCGGGAGCCCCGGTCGATGGCCAGGTCGACGTCGGTGAAGATCTCCAGCGAGCCGTAGGACTTCGACAGGCCGTTGGCCATGAGCGGGGTCTTGCCGCAGGGCGCGGGGTCGGGGAAGCGCAGCTTGGCGACCTTGTCGGACTGCCGCACGGCCTCCAGTCCGGCGAGCAGCTTCTCGGCGCGGCGGGCCATGTTCTGCGCGGCGACGGTCTTGGTGGCCTTGGCCCGCATCTTGTCGGCCTGGGAGTTCAGCGCGGCGGCCTTCTTCTCGGCGTTCGCGCGCTCCCGCTTGCGGCGCTTCTCGTCGGCCTCGCGCTGCTGCTGGTAGAGCTTCCAGCCCATGTTGTAGACGTCGATCTGCGAGCGGTTCGCGTCGAGGTAGAAGACCTTGTTGACCACGGTCTCGACCAGGTCGACGTCGTGGGAGATGACGATGAATCCGCCGCGGTAGGTCTTCAGGTAGTCGCGCAGCCAGACGATCGAGTCGGCGTCGAGGTGGTTGGTGGGCTCGTCGAGCAGCAGGGTGTCGGCGTCGGAGAAGAGGATCCGGGCCAGTTCCACGCGGCGCCGCTGGCCGCCGGAGAGGGTGTGCAGCGGCTGGGCGAGGATGCGGTCGGGCAGGCCGAGCGCGGCGGCGATGGTGGCGGCCTCGGCCTCGGCGGCGTAACCGCCCTTGGTGAGGAATTCGGTTTCCAGGCGCGCGTATTTCTTCATCGCGTTCTCGCGGGTGGCGCCTTTCCCGCTGGCCATCCGCTCCTCGTTCTCGCGCATCTTGCGCAGCACGGTGTCGAGGCCGCGGGCGGACAGGATGCGGTCGCGGGCGAGGATGTCCAGGTCGCCGGTGCGCGGGTCCTGCGGGAGGTAGCCGACCTCGCCGGAGCGGGTCACGGTGCCGCCGGCGGGCAGGCCCTCGCCGGCCAGGACCTTGGTGAGGGTGGTCTTGCCGGCTCCGTTGCGGCCGACCAGGCCGATGCGGTCGCCCTTGGCGACGCGGAAGGAGGCGGATTCGATGAGGACGCGGGCGCCGGCGCGCAGCTCGATGCCGGTGGCGGTGATCACGGGTGATGCTCCTGGGGCGTAGGCACGGAAATCGCGGGTACGGCCGACTGCCGACCCGCGGACGACGAAAGGGCGGGGCGTCGAGGTGGTACGCCGTGGCTAATCGAGGAGCAGCACTGCCATGCGCACCAGTCTACGGGCGTCCGGCAACCACTTTTCCGGGCCGGCGCCCGCGCGGCCGCCCCGGGCGGGAGGGCGGCGCATCGCCGATAATCGGCCATAGGCGGACCGATCGGGGCACAAGGGCCGGCGGACGGGGAGGCACCCCGGGGCCCCGCCCGCGTGCCCGTCCCACCGAGGAGGGAGAGGGCCCATGACGGACCGGCTCAGTGTCTACCCCGCGCTGCGGTTCAAGGACGCGAAGGCGGCCATCGCGATGCTCAAGGAGGCGTTCGGCTTCACGGAGGTCGCAGTTTACGAAGACCTCGAAAAAGGTGACGGGTCGGTGGCGCACGCCGAACTCGCCTACGGCAACGGCATGGTGATGCTCGGCACCGCCCGCGAGGAGGGCGCCTTCGGCCGGGCCGCGAAGAACCTCGGCCCGGTCTCGCTGTACGTGGCGGTGGACGACCCGGACGCGCACCACGACCGCGCGGTCGCGTACGGCCTGGAGATCGTCATGCCGCTCACCGACACGGACTACGGGTCGCGCGACTACATCGCCCGGGACGCGGAGGGCAATCTGTGGTGCTTCGGCACCTACGCGCCGGAGTTGCCCGCGTCCTGACCCGCCGGGCGTTCGCGCGCCGTGGCCGGGCCCGATCGCCGGCAGGTCGGGTCATGTCACGCTACGCGCGTCACGCCTCACCGGTGTGGACCTGGAAGGCCGCCTTGCGCATCGCCTTGGCCAGCACCGGGTCGGGGTGGGCTGCCGCGAGCGCGACCAGGACCTGGACGGTCCGCGGGTGGCCGACATCGCGCACCTCCTCCAGCAGGGCGGGCACCGAGCCCTGCACCGAGGTCTCCAGGTGGCTCACCAGCAGGTGCTCCTCGCCGTGGTCGACGACCGCCGCGGCGGTGTCCACCCACAGCCAGGTGGCCTCCTCGCGGGTCAGCAGCGCGGTGGCGGTGTCCGGGTCGTCGCCGTCCAGTTCGGCCAGCCACAGGACCGCGTAGGGCCGCAGGGTGGGCTCGTGGACGACGGCCCGCACCGCGGACTCGGCGGGGTCGCCGACCACCCGCAGCGCCTCGAAGGCCAGCCCGCGCAGCAGGGCGTCGTCGCCCCGCGCGGTGTCGAGCAGTTCGGCGACCGCGGGTCCCACCGGGCGGGCGGCCAGCCAGGCGCGGTACTCCGCCCGCGCGGGCCCCGGGGACAGCCGGGCGCAGGCCCGCAGCATCGTCTCGGCCGACTGCTCCATGTTGCCGGCCGGGCCCTGCGCGGCCACGCAGATCTGCTCCAGCTTGACCCACACCGCCCAACTGCCCAGCGCGGTCAGGGTGACCTCGTCGGGCCGCAGCGGGTCGCGCGGACGGAGCGCGCCCACCAGGGTGGCGGCCTCCAGCGTCCATTCGAGCAGCGCGGGCAACGGGTCGCCGTCGGCGGGGGGTTCGTGCCGCTCGGTGCGCAGTTCCGCCACCCGCTGGCGCAGCAGGTCGAGCAGGGTGTCGATCGGCACCGGCTCCTGCGACAGGTGCAGGAAGGACAGCAACTGCGGCGCGGCTTCTATGACTTCGGCGACCAGCGCCGCGTCCGGGCCCTGGTCGGCGCCGGCGCCGGGCAGGAACGGGTGGGCCAGCGACCACGCGTCGAAGAGCCCGACCCATCCGCGCAGCACCGCGGTGTCGTCGTTGTCCCAGGCCCGCAGCCGCCAGCCGGGGCGGGCGGTGCCCTGGTGGATCTCGATCAGCCCGGCCAACCGCGCGCGGTCCCAGGCGGTCCGCACCTGACCCGGTGTCAGGCCGAGGGCGCCGGCGGCCTCGCCCAGGGCCGGCTCCGGCGGGATCCCGGACGGGGACGCGGTGCCGGGTCCGCTGCCCGCCCAGCGTGCGAGCCGTACGGCGTCGGCGAGTTCACCCCGGGCGAGGTGGGCGAGTTCGGGGACCGAGGGCGTGCCCTCAGGGGGGCGCGGAGGGCGGGGCCTGCGCGTCGTGGCGGTCCGGCGGGCAGCGGTGAGCGGCCGACGGGGAACGAGGCGGAGCGGAGTGTCTCGCGGGCTACGGGACGTCACCGGATCAGTCTCTCCGCTGAGGGCCCATATCCCAAACCCGGGTACGGGAGCGCTCACATGAGCGGGGTCAGGAAGCGCCTCAGGGCCTCCTCGTAGCCCTCCGGGTCGGCGTTCCACATGGCGGCGTGGGCGGCGCCCGGCACCGCGTGCAGGGCCACCGTGTCCGGCCGCCGGGCGGCGAGCGCCCGGGAGGCGGCCCAGGGCGCGTACGTGTCGTCGGGGCCGTGCACGAGGAGGGTGGGCACGGACGGCCCGGCGCGCAGGTCGGCGTCGGCCGGTCCGGGCTCGAGCCGGCCGGTGCGGCCCGCGGCGGCGCGCACCGCGAGGGGGACCAGGGCCCGGGGCAGGCCGTGTGCTCGGACGGCGGCTCGCACGGTGGCCTGCCAGTCGAGCACCGGCGAGTCCAGCACGAGGCCGCTCACCCGGTCCCGCCACCGCGAGCGGGCGAGCGCGTGCAGGGCCATCGTGCCGCCGGTCGACCAGCCGTACAGCACCAGGCGGCGGGCGCCGCGGTCGACCGCGTGGCCCAGGGCGGCGTCGAGGTCGTGCCACTCGGTGCCGCCGAGGTGGGCGATCCGGTCGGGGGACGCGGGCGCGCCGGGGTCGTTGCGGTAGGCGGGGACCAGGACCGGCACCTGGAAGCGGTGCAGCAGCGGCAGGACGGGGAGGACCTGCTCGCGGCCGGCGCCCGCGCCGTGCACGGCGATCACCCAGGTGCCGCGGGCGCCGGGCAGGAACCAGGCGGGCAGCGGCCCGAGTTCGCCGGGGATCTCGTGGTCGGCGAAGTCCAGTCCGTGCGCGCGGTGGGGGTCGCCGGCGTACGCCTGAGGGGTCATCCGGACGAACGTGCCCGGGTCGAGG
This sequence comes from uncultured Actinomycetota bacterium, assembly GCA_963756705.1. GTDB lineage: Bacteria > Actinomycetota > Actinomycetes > Streptomycetales > Streptomycetaceae > Actinacidiphila. Next base: position 258,531 of record CAVWOS010000019.1, read on the forward strand.
TAGCCGTGGTCGACGCGCAGCAGGCGGCGGGTGACGTCGTGTCCGTCGCGGCGGGCCACGGCGCCGACGGTGGCGTGCACCCCGCGCCCGGTCAGCCCGTGCACGCCCGGGCGGGCCGACACCGGGTTGCCGCCGAGCACCACCTCGTCGGCGGTGGCGCCCAGCACGGCGATCAGCTCCTGCGGGGGCGGTCCGGCCACCGACGGCTTCAGGGCGAAGCGCGAGGCGTACCGGCCGGCCGCCAGTGCGGCCGCCCCGGCACCCACCACGGTCGTGACCCCCGCGGCCACCGCGTTTCGAAGGCGCATCGTGTTTCAGTCTTGCCCGTTCCCGCCCGCCCAAGCCAGGGGGCCGACCCGAGCGGGTGAACCCGGCCCGGCGCGCGGGCCGTGTTCACCCGGGGCGCGCCCGGCGGCGGGGGTCAGCGCGGCTGGCCGTAGCCGGAGAGGGAGGCGCCGGCGCGGGCCATCTCCTCGGGGCCGAGGGTGCGGACGTCCAGCGGGCCGGCCGCGGCGCGGGCGAGCAGCCAGACCCGGCACATCCACTCCAGCTGGGCCGAGCGGTCGTAGGCATGGTCGAGGGTGTCACCGAGGGTGATCATGCCGTGGTTGCCCATCAGGCAGCCGGTGCGGCCGTCGCGCAGCGCGTGGAGGACGGCGGCGGCCAGCTCGTCGGTGCCGTAGAGCGCGTATTCCGCGACGCGGACCGGCCCGCCGAGGGCGGCGGCCATGTAGTGGACGGTGGGCAGCTCGTCGACGAGGGTGGAGACGGCGGTGCCGTGCGGCGCGTGGGTGTGCACGACCGCCCGGGCGCCGGTGGCGCGGTAGAGCGCGAGGTGCAGGGGCAGCTCGCTGGTCGGCCGCAGCTCGCCGCGCACCTGCCGGCCGGTGCCGGCCTCGACGGCGACCAGGTCCTCGGGGCGGAGCCGGTCGTAGGACACCCCGGTGGGGGTGACGAGCACGAGGTCGTCCACCCGCGCCGACACGTTGCCGGACGTGCCGACGACCAGCCCGTCGGCGACCGTCCGGCGCGCCGTGGCCACCACGTCCGACCAGGTCTTCTCCACTGCGTCGAGCACTGCGAGTCCTTTACAGGTTGTCCATTGCCGCCCCGCCGGCCGGCCAGTACGGTCCCGCTGACCGGTCCACGTCAGCTCTCTATCACGGAATCGCGGGTACATCATGACCACCGTCAACGGCGGCATCTCGTTCTGGTACGCCACCACCGGCGTCCCCGCGCCGCGCGAGCCGCTGCCCGGGGACGCCGAGGCCGACGTGGTGATCGTCGGCGGCGGCTACACCGGCCTGTGGACGGCCTACTACCTCAAGAAGGCGGCGCCCTTCCTGCGGATCACCGTGCTGGAGTCCCGGTTCTGCGGCTACGGCGCCTCCGGCCGCAACGGCGGCTGGCTCTACAACGGCGTCGCGGGACGCGACCGCTACGCCGCCCTGCACGGCCACGACGCGGCGCTGGCGCTCCAGCGGGCGATGAACGACACGGTCGGTGAGGTCGTGCGGGTGGCCGTACAGGAGGGGATCGAGGCGGACGTCCACCACGGCGGGGTGCTCGAAGTGGCCCGCTCTCCCGCCCAGTTGGCGCGGCTGAAGGCCTATCACGAGACGGAGGCGGCGTTCGGCGAGAAGGACCGGGTCCTGCTGGGCGCGGCCGAGACCGCCCGGCGGGTACGGGTGGCCGGCACCGTGGGCGGCACCTGGACCCCGCACGGCGCCCGGATCCACCCGGCCAAGCTGGTGCAGGGGCTGGCCGGGGTGGTGGAGGGCCTCGGCGTGGCCGTGTACGAGGGCACGCCGGTGACCGAGATCCGCCCCAAGCACGCGGTCACCCCGTACGGCACGGTGCGCGCGCCCTACGTGCTGCGCTGCACCGAGGGCTTCACCGCCTCGCTCAAGGGGCAGCGGCGGACCTGGCTGCCGATGAACTCCTCGATGATCGCCACCGAGCCGCTGCCGCCGCGGGTGTGGGAGACCATCGGCTGGGAGGAGCACGAGACGCTGGGCGACATGGCGCACGCGTACATGTACGCGCAGCGCACCGCCGACGGCCGGATCGCGCTGGGCGGGCGCGGGGTGCCGTACCGGTTCGGGTCCCGGACGGACACCGACGGCCGTGTCCAGCCGGCCACGATCGAGGCGCTGCGGGAGGTCCTGGTGCGGATGTTCCCGGCGGCCGCCGGGGTGGCGGTGGACCACGCCTGGTCGGGTGTGCTCGGGGTGCCGCGGGACTGGTGCGCGAGCGTGCACCTGGACCGGACCACCGGCCTCGGCTGGGCCGGCGGCTACGTCGGCAGCGGGGTGGCCACCTCCAACCTCGCCGCGCGCACGCTGCGCGACCTCGTGCGGCTGGATTCCGGGCAGGGGCAGCGCACGGAGCTGACGGCGCTGCCGTGGGTGGGCCACCGGGTGCGGCGCTGGGAACCGGAACCGGTGCGCTGGGCATCGGTGCGCGGGATCTACGCGGCCTACCGCGGCGCGGACCGGCGCGAGTCGGCCGGGCGGAGCGCGGCGACCGATCCGGTGGCGCGCTGGGCGGACCGCCTCACCGGCCGCTGAGCGCGGGCGGCCGCCCTCAGGGGAACGCGGGCCGGCGCGGGCGGCCGCGCTCCGTGGAACGCGGGTCGGCGCGGCCCGTCGCGCGGGCTCGCATTCCACCGCAAAACACCCGCGATTTCCGCGCCGTTCACGCCCTATTAATGCTGGCACCCCGTGTACGCCCCCAGTTCATCTGGCGTTCATTCGCAATCCTTACGGTCTCCTCGCCCCTGTCCGATCCGAACGATTGCCGGGTCCATGGAACACATCACGCTCCTGATCGGAATCGTGATCGCCACCGCCCTCGTGTTCGACTTCACGAACGGTTTCCACGACACCGCCAACGCCATGGCGACCACCATCTCGACCGGCGCGCTGGCTCCCCGGATCGCGGTCGCCATGTCCGCGGTCCTCAACCTCGTCGGTGCCTTCCTCTCGGTGGAGGTCGCCAAGACGATCTCCGGCGGGATCGTGGACGAGTCGGCCGGGATCAAACCCCAGATGATCTTCGCCGCGCTGGTCGGCGCGATCACCTGGAACCTGCTGACCTGGCTGGCCGGACTGCCGTCCAGTTCCTCCCACGCCCTCTTCGGCGGCCTGATCGGAGCCACCCTCGTCTCAGTCGGCACGCACGGCGTGCACGGCGACGCCGTCGTCACCAAGGTCGTCATCCCTGCGGTGGCCGCGCCGTTCGTGGCCGGTCTGGCCGCGATGCTCGCCACCAGGCTCACCTACCTGCTCGGACGCAAGGCCGCGCCCGAGGCCACCTCCCGGGGCTACCGGGCCGGACAGATCGCCTCGGCCGGCCTGGTCTCGCTGGCCCACGGCACGAACGACGCGCAGAAGACGATGGGCGTCATCACCTTGACCCTCATCACCGGCAACGTCATCGCCCCGCACTCCGACCCGCCGCTGTGGGTCATCGTGTCGGCGGGCGCGGCCATCGCGCTGGGCACCTACGTCGGCGGCTGGCGGATCATCCGCACCATCGGCCACGGCCTCACCGACATCCAGCCGCAGCAGGGCTTCGCCGCGCAGACCGGCGCGGCGGCGACCATCCTCGCCTCCACCCACCTCGGCTTCGCGCTGTCCACCACCCAGGTCTGCTCGGGCGCGGTGATGGGTGCCGGGCTCGGCCGCCGCGGCGCCGAGGTGCGCTGGTCCACCGCGGGCCGCATGGTGGCCGCGTGGGGGCTGACGCTCCCCGCCGCCGGGCTGGTCGGCGGCGGGGCGGCGGCCCTGGCCGACCGGGGCACCTGGGGCGTCACGGCGGTCGGCGTCCTGGGGCTGGCGGTGTTCGCGACCGTGTGGACGCTCTCGCGGCGCCGTCCGGTCACGTACGCCAACGTCAACGACCCCGAGGGGGAGGCCGCCAAAGGCGCGCACGACCCCGTGAGCACGGCCGTCGCGGCCGTCACCCCGCCGCCGGCGGGCCCCGCCTCCACCCCCACCGCGGCCTGAAGGGCACCGAGATGACCATCGACTGGAACGCCCTGTGGGACGTCTTCGCCTGGACCCTGCTGTCCACCATAGGGCTGGTCGGCGTCTTCACCCTCGGCATCCTCGGGACGTCGCGGCGCGAGGGCGGCGAGGCCGCGGTGCTGAACCGGGCCGGCGGCTGGATCTGCTTCGCCGCCTGCGCGGCCGCCGTGGCCTACGGCATCCATCTGATCGTGAGCAAATAGCCCGGCGCAGGATCGCGCACGACCTTCCGACGACGGAGTGTGGTTCCGACCACACTCCGTCGTCGCAGGTCAAGGGTGAGTTGACGGGGTTTCCGCGGGCGTGGTGAACTGCCGGGAGCCATACGGCGGCAGGAGAGGAAGTCCGGTGCGAATCCGGCGCGGTCCCGCCACTGTCACCGGGGAGTGCACTCCCATCCCGTACGTCACGGCCGCCGAACGGCGGCTGGAAGACCGGGAGTGCGTTGATCCGGGAGCCAGGAGACTCTCACCGCCGGTCACGTCGAACCAGGGCGCGGACCCTGAGTGAGGACCTCGCGATGCCCGGCACGCACGCACGGCTGCCCCGGTGATCCGGCCGCCCCGCACGAGGGGGGCCGGCCGCGTCCTCGCCTACGGCACCGCCCTCGGCTTCCTCGCCGACCTGGTCGCGGGAGACCCGCGCCGGGGCCACCCCGTCGCCGGATTCGGGCGCGCCGCGGGCGCGCTGGAGCGCCGGATGTGGCGCGACGACCGGTTCGCCGGCGCCGTGTTCACCGCGGTGTGCGCCGGGGGCGCGGTGGCGGCCGCCCGCCTGGCCGAGCGGGCCGTACGGTCCCGCCCCGCGCTGGCCGTCACCGTCACGGGCCTGGCCGCCTGGTCGGTGCTGGGCGGCACCTCACTGGCCCGGGAGGCGCGGGCGGTCGGCGCCGCGCTGAAGGCCGGCGACCTCACCGCGGCCCGGGAACGGCTGCCCCACCTGTGCGGGCGCGACCCCGCGCACCTCGACGCGGACGCCATCGCGCGGGCCGTGGTGGAGTCGGTGGCCGAGAACACCTCCGACGCGGTGGTGGGCGCGCTGGTGTGGGGCGGACTGGCCGGGCTGCCGGGGCTGGTGGGCTTCCGCGCGGTCAACACCCTTGACGCCATGGTCGGGCACCGCTCCCCGCGCCACCTCAGGTTCGGCTGGGCCTCGGCCCGGCTGGACGACGCGGCCGGCTGGCCCGGCGCCCGGCTGACCGCAGCCCTCGCCGCGCTGTGCGGGCCGCACCCGCGCGCGGCCCTGGCCACCTGGCGGCGCGACGCCCACCGCCATCCCAGCCCCAACGCCGGGCCGGTGGAGGCCGCCTTCGCCGGCGCGCTGCGGCTGCGCCTGGGCGGCACCCTGTCCTACGGCGGCCGGGTCGAGCACCGCGCGGTGCTGGGCGACGGCTTCCCCCCGCCCCGCCCGGCGGACATCCCGCGCGCGATCCGGCTGTCGCGCCGGGTCGGCGCCGCGGCCGCGGCGCTGGCCGTACTGGCCGCGGCGGCGCGCGGCGGCCTGGGCGCGCCGGACTCGCAAGAGCCCAACGGCCGGACGGGAGCGGGGAGATGAAGGGACTGCTGATCGCCGGGACCGGTTCGGACACCGGCAAGAGCGTGGTCACCGCCGGCGTGTGCCGGTGGCTGGCCCGGCGCGGGGTGCGGGTGGCCCCGTTCAAGGGCCAGAACATGTCGCTGAACTCGTTCGTGACGACCGAGGGCGCCGAGATCGGCCGGGCCCAGGCGATGCAGGCACGGGCCTGCCGGGTCGAGCCGACCGCCCTGATGAACCCGGTACTGCTGAAACCGGGCAGCGACCGCAGCAGCCAGGTGATCGTGCTCGGCAAGCCGGTCGGCGAGCTGAGCGCGCGCGGCTACCACGGCGGCCGACAGGGCGAGTTGCTCGACACGGTGATCGACTGCCTGGAGGAGCTGGGGCGTTCGTACGACACGGTGATCTGCGAGGGGGCGGGCAGCCCCGCCGAGATCAACCTGCGGCGCACGGACATCGTCAACATGGCGGTGGCCCGGCGCGCGCACCTGCCGGTGGTGGTGGTCGGCGACATCGACCGGGGCGGGGTGTTCGCCGCCTTCTACGGCACCACCGCGCTGCTGGACGCGGCCGACCAGGCGCTGGTGGCCGGCTACTTGGTGAACAAGTTCCGCGGCGACGTGTCCCTGCTGCGGCCGGGCCTGGACATGCTGCTCCGGCTCACCGGCCGTCCGTCCCTGGGCGTCCTGCCGTTCACGCACGGCCTGGGCATCGACGAGGAGGACGGCCTGCGGGTGTCGCTGCGCGGCGCCGTGCGCGAGTCGGCCGTCGAACCCCCGTACGGCGCCGAGGTGTTGCGGGTCGCGGTGGCCGCGGTGCCGCTGATGTCGAACTTCACCGACCTGGACGCGCTGGCCGCCGAACCCGGCGTGGTGGTGCGGTTCGTGGACCGCCCCGAGGAACTGGCCGACGCCGACCTCGTGGTGCTGCCCGGCACCCGGGGCACGGTGCGGGCCCTGGAGTGGCTGCGCGCCCGCGGGCTCGCGGACGCCGTCCGGCGGCGGGCGGCGGAGGGCCGCCCGGTGCTCGGCATCTGCGGCGGCTTCCAGATGCTGGCCGAGAGCATCGAGGACGACGTGGAGTCGCGGGCCGGCACCGTGCCCGGGCTGGGGCTGCTGCCGGCCCGGATCCGGTTCGCCCGCGAGAAGACCCTGGCCCGCCCCTCGGGCACGGCCTACGGCGAGCCCGTCTCCGGCTACGAGATCCACCACGGATTGGCCGAACTGACGGGCGGCGACGAGGAGTTCCTCGACGGCTGCCGGGTCGGCGCGGTGTGGGGGACGCACTGGCACGGCTCGCTGGAGAGCGACGGGTTCCGCCGGGCGTTCCTGACCCGGGTGGCCGCCGCCGCGGACCGCCGCTTCGTCCCCGCGCCGGACACGGTGTTCGACGCGCTGCGCGAGGAGCAGTTGGAGCGGCTCGCCGACCTGGTGGAGGAGCACGCCGACACCGCGGCCCTGCTGCGGCTGGTCGAACAGGGTCCGCCGGCGGGCCTGCCGTTCCTGCCGCCGGGGGCACCGTGATCCGCCGCCGACCCCTGTACGGCCTCGCGCCGGCCCTATCCGAAGCATCCCCAGGAGCGACTGGAAAGGTCCCCTCATGAGCGTCGCGTTCCCGTTCTCCGCGGTCGTCGGACAGGACGACCTGCGGCTGGCGCTGCTGCTCAACGCCGTCTCGCCCGCGGTCGGCGGCGTCCTGGTGCGCGGCGAGAAGGGCACGGCCAAGACCACCACCGTGCGGGCCCTGGCGGCGCTGCTGCCCGCGGTGCCGGTCGTCCCCGGCTGCCGGTTCGGCTGCGACCCGGCGGCGCCGGACGCCCCCTGCCCGGACGGCCCGCACGCCGCGGACACGGGCGCCGCGCAGCGCCCGGCCCGCATGGTCGAACTCCCGGTGGGCGCCACGGAGGACCGCCTGATCGGGGCGCTCGACATCGAACGGGCGCTGGCCGAGGGCGTGAAGGCGTTCGAGCCGGGGCTGCTGGCCGACGCGCACCGCGGGGTGCTGTACGTCGACGAGGTCAACCTGCTCAACGACCACCTGGTGGACGTGCTGCTGGACGCGGCCGCGACCGGGGCGAGCCACGTGGAGCGCGAGGGCGTGTCCGTGCGGCACGCGGCGCGTTTCCTGCTGGTCGGCACGATGAACCCCGAAGAGGGCGAGCTGCGGCCGCAGTTGCTCGACCGGTTCGGCCTGACCGTGGAGGTCCGGGCGTCACGGGAGACGGACCAGCGGGTCGAGGTGGTCCGCCGCCGCCTGGCGTACGACTCCGATCCGGCCGGTTTCGCCGCACGTTGGGCCCGGCAGGAGCGGGAACTGCGCGAACGCATCACTGCGGCACGGGAGTTGCTGCCGCGGGTACGGCTCGGGGACGGCGCGCTGCGGCAGATCGCCGCCACCTGCGCCGCCTTCGAGGTCGACGGCATGCGCGCGGACATCGTGATGGCCCGCACCGCGACGGCGCTGGCCGCGTGGGACGGCCGCGACGACGTGGGTGACGAGGACGTCCGGCGGGCGGCCCTGCTCGCGCTGCCGCACCGGCGCCGGCGCAACCCGTTCGACGCGCCCGGGCTGGACGAGGAGAAGCTGGACCGGGCCCTCCAGGACGCGCGCGAGGACGACGGGCCCGAGCCGGACCCGGACGGCGGCCCGGACGGCGGACCGGACGGCGGACCTGAGGGCGGACCCCAGGGAGGTCCCGAGGGCGGCCCCGGCGGCGGTGTTCCCCCGCAGGCGGGCCCTCCGGACGCGCCCGGCGCCGGCGCCCCGGACGGCGACCGGGACGCCTCCGTGCCGGCCCCGGCTCCCGCCCCCGACCAGTCCCCCACCGCGCCCGGCGAGCCGTACCGGACCCGCGCGCTGACCGTGCCGGGCCTCGGCACGGGCGCGGCCGGCCGGCGCTCGCGGGCCAGGACCGCGTACGGCAGGACCACCGGCTCCGAGCGCCCGCGCGGCCGGCTGGGCGCGCTGCACCTGGCGGCCACCGTACGGGCGGCGGCGCCTCACCAGGTCGCCCGCGGCCGGTCCGGCGCCGGACTCGTGCTGCGCCGGGACGACCTGCGGCAGGCGGTGCGCGAAGGCCGCGAGGGCAACCTCGTGCTGTTCGTGGTGGACGCCTCGGGCTCCATGGCGGCGCGGCGGCGGATGGGCGCGGTCAAGGGCGCGGTGCTGTCCCTGCTGCTGGACGCCTACCAGCGGCGGGACAAGGTGGGGCTGATCACCTTCCGGGGCGGCGCGGCGGATCTGGCGCTGCCGCCCACCTCGTCGGTGGACACGGGCGCGGCCCGGCTGGAGAGCCTGCCGACCGGCGGCCGCACCCCGCTGGCCGAGGGACTGCTGAAGGCGCACGAGGTGCTGCGGGTGGAGCGGCTGCGGGACGCCGCCCGCCGCCCGCTGCTGGTCGTGGTGACCGACGGGCGGGCCACCAGCGGGCCGGACCCGGTCGCGCGGGCCGCCCGCGCCGCCCGCCTGCTGGCCGCGGGCGGTGTCGCCTCGGTGGTCGTGGACTGCGAGACCGGCCCGGTGCGGCTGGGCCTCGCGGGCGCGCTGGCCGAGGACCTGGGATCCGCCACGCCGGCGGTCACCCTGGAGGAGTTGCGCGCGGACGCGGTGTCCGCGCTGGTACGGGACGTACGGAGGGCCGCGTGACACCCAAGGGACAGCCGGAATCCGTGCCCGAGGACGGACTGACGACCCGCCAGCGCCGCAACCGGCCGCTGACGATGGTGCACACCGGCACGGGCAAGGGGAAGTCGACCGCGGCCTTCGGGCTGGCCCTGCGGGCGTGGAACCAGGGCTGGCCGGTCGGGGTGTTCCAGTTCGTCAAGTCGGCCAAGTGGCGGGTGGGCGAGGAGCGGGCGCTGCGCGTGCTCGGCGAATCCGGCGAGGGCGGCACGGTGGCCTGGCACAAGATGGGCGAGGGCTGGTCGTGGGTCCAGCGGGACCTCGCCTCCAGCGAGGAGGCGGCCCGCGAGGGCTGGGAGCAGGTCAAGCGGGACCTGGCCGCCGAGACCTACCGGCTGTACGTGCTGGACGAGTTCACCTACCCGATGCACTGGGGCTGGGTGCCCGCCGAGGAGGTCGTGGCGGTGCTGCGGGACCGGCCCGGCACCCAGCACGTGGTCATCACCGGGCGCAACGCGCCGCCCGCGCTGCTCGACGCCGCCGACCTGGTCACCGACATGACGAAGGTCAGGCACCCCATGGACGCGGGCCAGAAGGGGCAGCGGGGGATCGAGTGGTGACACCGCCCGGCGCGGTGCCGCGGCTGGTGGTCGCCGCGCCCTCCTCCCGGCAGCGGCAAGACGACCGTGGCCACCGGGCTGATGGCCGCGTTCGCCGCCCGCGGACTCGCGGTCTCGCCGCACAAGGTCGGCCCGGACTACATCGACCCCGGTTACCACGCACTCGCCACCGGTCGCCCCGGGCGCAACCTGGACGCCTACCTGTGCGGGACCGAGCGGATCGTGCCGCTCTTCCTGCACGGCGCCGCCGGCTGCCATCTGGCCGTGGTGGAAGGGGTGATGGGGCTGTTCGACGGCGCCTCCGGCCACGGCGAGCTGGCCTCCACCGCCCAGGTGGCGAAGCTGCTGGCGGCCCCGGTGGTGCTGGTGGTCGACGCCTCCGCGCAGGCCCGCTCGGTGGCCGCGCTGGTGCACGGCTTCGCGTCCTTCGACAGCGGGGTGCGGCTGGGCGGGGTGATCCTCAACAAGGTCGGCTCGGCGCGCCACGAGGAGATCCTGCGCGACGCGCTGGAGGAGGTCGGCGTGCCCGTGCTGGGCGCGCTGCACCGCTCGGACGTCCTCGGCGTGCCGGCCCGCCACCTGGGGCTGGTGCCCGCCGCCGAGCGGAGCGCCGAGGCCCGCGCCTGGGTGGACGCCGTGGCGGCGGAGGTCGCCGCGGGCTGCGACCTGGACGCGCTGCTCGCGCTGGCCCGGACCGCGCCGCCGCTGTCCGGGCCGGCCTGGGACCCGGCGGCCGTGTTGCCGGGGGACGGGATCCCCGGGGACGGGCGAGGCGCCGGGCCGGAGCCCGTGATCGCGGTGGCCCGCGGCGCCGCCTTCACCTTCGGGTACGCCGAGCACGAGGAACTGCTGGCCGCCGCGGGCGCCCGGGTGGTGGGCTTCGACCCGCTGACCGACGAACGGCTCCCCGAGGGCACCGCCGGGGTCGTGATCGGCGGCGGCTTCCCCGAGGTGTACGCGCCGGAACTGTCGGCGAACAGCGCGCTGCGGGGCGAGATCGCGGCCTTCGACGGTCCGCTGGCCGCCGAGTGCGCCGGACTGCTCTACCTGGTACGGGAGTTGGACGGCCTGCCGATGTGCGGGGTGCTGCCCGCGAAGGCCGCGATGGGCGACCGGCTCACGCTGGGCTACCGGGAGGCGGTGGCGCTCGGCGACAGCGTGCTCGCCGCGGCCGGCACCCGGGTCAGGGGCCACGAGTTCCACCGCACGTCCGTGGACCCGGGCGCCGGCCCCGCCCCCGCCTGGGGCTTCGTCCGCCCCACCCGCCGCACCGAGGGCTTCGTCCGCGACCGCCTCCACGCGTCCTACCTGCACGTCCACTGGGCGGGCGAACCCGCGCTCGCACGGCGCTTCGTGGCGTCCTGCGTCCGGGAGCGGCAGCCATGACGGCCGCCATCCTCGTGACCGCCGGCGAAGCGCTCGACCTCCTCCGAACGGCCCCGTACGCGACCGAACCCCCGCCCGCTCGGGGCCTCGTCGCGTCCCGCAACCGGGAGCGGCAACCGTGACGGCCGCCGTCCTCGTGACCGCCGGCGAAGCGCTCGACCTCCTCCGGACCACCCCGGACGCAGCCGAACCCCCGCCAACCCGGCGCCCCGGCGCGTCCTACAACCGGGAGCCGCGGACATGACCGCCGCCGTCTTCGTGGGCGTCGGCGCCCGCCGCGGTGTGGCTGCCGGCGAAGTGCTGGAGCTGGTCCGGACGGCTCTGGACGCGGCCGGGGTCGGGCCCGGCGAGGTGCGGGGGCTGGCGACCGCCGAGGCGAAGGCGGCCGAGCCCGGACTCGCCGCGGCCGCACGGACGTTGGGCCTGCCGCTGCTCGCCTTCCCGGCCGCGGCGCTCGCGGCCGTGCCCGTGCCCGACCCCGCCGAGGCGGCCCGCGCCGCGCTCGGCACCCCTTCGGTCGCTGAGGCCGCAGCGCTGCTCGCGGCCGCCCCCGGCGGCGAACTCCTGCTCGCCAAGCGGAAGTCGGCGGCGGCGACCGTCGCCGTGGCCCGCACCGTACCGAAACCCGCACCCCCGAGGGAGTCCCCGCCCGTGCAGCCCGACGGACACGACCTGCGCCACCACGGAGACGCCGAGGTCGGCGACGGTCTGATCGACCTGGCCGTCAACGTCCGCGCGGGCACCCCGCCGTCCTGGCTCACCGAGCGGATCACCGCCTCGCTGGCCGGCCTCGCCGCCTACCCGGACGGGCGGGCCGCCCGGCACGCGGTCGCCGCGCGGCACGGCCGCCCCGACACCGAGGTGCTGCTGACCGCGGGCGCGGCCGAGGCGTTCGTGCTGCTGGCCCGGGCGCTGCGGCCCCGGCGCGCGGTGGTGGTGCACCCGCAGTTCACCGAGCCGGAGTCGGCGCTGCGGGAGGCGGGGCATCCGGTGGAGCGGGTGCTGCTGGACCCGGCGGACGGCTTCCGGCTGGCCCCGGCGGCGGTTCCGGACGACGCGGACCTGGTGGTCGTCGGCAACCCCACCAACCCGACGTCCGTCCTCCATCCGGCCTCCGCGATCAGGGAGTTGGCCCGGCCCGGCCGGATCCTGGTGGTGGACGAGGCGTTCATGGACGCGGTGCCGGGCGAGCGCGAGTCGCTCGCGCAGGCCCGCGACGTACCCGGCCTGGTGGTGCTGCGCAGCCTGACCAAGACATGGGGGCTGGCCGGGCTGCGCATCGGCTACCTGCTGGCCCCTCCGGAGCTGGTGGACGAGCTGGCCCGCGCCCAACCGCTGTGGGCGGTGTCCACCCCGGCACTGGCGGCGGCCGAGTCCTGCGTGACGCCGGCGGCGCTGGCGGAGGCCGCGGAGGCCGCCCGCCGGCTGACCGCCGACCGCGCGTACCTGGTGGAGCGGCTGGCGGGCCTGCCGGACGTGGAGGTCACCGGCGCGGCGCCCGCCGCGCCCTTCGTCCTGCTGCGGGTGCCGGGCGCCGCCGAGGCGCGGCTGCGGCTGCGCGCGATGGGGTACGCCGTCCGGCGGGCCGACACCTTTCCGGGCCTGGGCCCGCAGTGGCTGCGGATCGCGGTCCGGGACCGCCGGACGACCGACGGGTTCGCCAACGCGCTGGCGGTGGCGCTGCTGTGAGGCGCACCGCCGCGGCTACTGCCGGACGCCCAGGGCGGTGAGGTCGACCCCGCCGAGCACCTGCTGCTGGTAGACGTTGGTCAGCCGGGCACCGCGGTAGACCAGGTGCCGGTCGTAGAGGAGCGGCACCATCACGGCGTCGTCCATCACCTGCGCGTCGATCCGCTTCCACTCCTCGGTGGAGGTCGCCGTGTCGGTCGCGCCCCCGGCGGTCTCGACCATGCCGTTGAGCTTGCCGTCGTCCAGTCCGGCGTAGTTGCCGGCGCCGCCGGGCTCGACGAGGCTGTTCAGGAAGCCGCCACCGGTCGGCCAGTCGGCGGCCCACGAGGTCAGCACCATGCCCCAGTGGGCCTTCTTGAGCTTGTCCGGCGAGAACAGGGTGTCGTAGAAGGTGCTGGCCGCCACCCGCTTCACCTTCACGTCGATGCCCACGGCCTTGAGCGAGCTGGTGATCGCCTGGACGGCGCCGTCGAACCGCGTCGAGTCGGTGGCGGCGAAGGTGACCTGGAAGCCGCTCGTGTGCCCGCACGCCGCGAGGCTCGTCACGGCCTCGATCGTCCGCGGCCGACCGTCCGAGCCGGTGTACGGGGCCGCGCCGGGGTCGTAGCTGTCGTTGGTCGGCGGCAGCATGGTGGTGGCCACGTCGCCGCCCGCGTACGTGCCGCCGAGCGCCTTCTGCACCCCGGCGCGGTCGACGGCGTACTCCACGGCCTTGCGGCAGTCGACGTTGTCCAGGGGTGCTTCCGAGGTCTGCAGGCTCAGGTAGCGGGTGGCGCCCGAGTACGCGAGGTCGGTGTTGGCCTTCAGCGACGCCTGGCCGAGCACCTGCGTCTGCGTGGCGTCGCTGAACGGATTGGCCTCCAGGTCGAGGTCGGCGTCGCCGGAGACCAGCGCCTGCTCCACCTCCTGCTGGGTCTTGTAGATCTCCAGGTCGTACGCCTCGGGCAACTGGGAGTGGACGGTGTCGGTCGCCTGGCTCCACTCGGGGTTGCGGACCAGCTCCAGCGACGTGCCGGACTGGTAGTCCTTGACCATGTACGGGCCGCTCGCGACCGGCTTGCGCTCGAAGTCCTTGCCGCCGCCGGTGTCCGCGTCCGGCGGCACGGGCGCGCCGATGGACAGCGCGAGGACGTAGGGGAAGTCGGCGTCGGCCTTGGCGAGTTCGAAGACGATGGTCCGGTCGTCCGGGGTGGTGACCGAGCGCAGGCCCATCCTGTCCGGGTCGGAGTCCTTGTACGGGCCGGGGTAGTGCTGTCCCTCGTCGAGCAACTCCGGGAAGTACTGCGGGCCGTAGGGGTGCACCGCGCTGTCGAAGGTGCGCTCCACGCCGTACTTCACATCCTGGGACGTGATGGCGCTGCCGTCCTGGAACTTCATGCCGGACTTCAGGTGGAAGGTCCAGACCCGGCCGCCGGAACTCGCCTCGCCGGTGTCGGTGGCCAGGTCGGGTGCGAGCCGGTTGCCCTTGCCGCCGGGCGCGGGCGCGTAGTCCACGAGCTTGCGCAGGATGAGGCGCTGGAGGTTCCAGGCGGGCTGGTTGTAGGTGTCGGCCGGGTCCAGCAGCGCCGTGCCCGACGGAAGGTAGTCGGCGGACGCCGCCAGGTGGATCGTGCCGCCCTTCCGGGAGGACGGCCGGAGCACGCCGGACACGCCGCCGTTGTAGCCGCTGCCGAGCTTGCCGCCGTGCAGCTTGAGGGCGGCGTCCTCGCCGTTGAGGACCTGGTTGTGCGTGGGTGTGGGGCCCGGGTGCGGGGTGTTGCCGCCCGTGTTGGCCAGCACGAGGGTGACGGTGAGGCCCGCGACCACCAGCGAGGCGGCCGAGATGAGGACCTTGTCGCGGGTGGTCCAGCGCCGCCGCCGCTCGCCGGTGCCCGGGCTCGCGGAGCCGATGTTGGCCGGCGGCGGGGTGGAGGGCAGGTAGGGCGGGGGCAGCGGCACCTGGGGCCGGACCGAGTACGCGGGGTGCTCGGCCCGCGGCGGGGCGGCGGGCTCGCCGGCGGGCCGCCCCGGGCCGGGTATGCCGGCCGCGCTGTTGTCGGAGTGCTTCGCCAGGGGGTCGGGAGTCGGCGCGGGCGTGCCCGGGCCGGACTCCCGCGACGGGGCGGGCAGCGAGGGCAGCGCGGAGCCGACCCCGTAGGTGGCGCGCGGGTCGGCCGGCGGCAGGGGCGCCGAGGAGGGCCCGCGCGGCGCTGTGGCGGCGGGCCCGGTCAGGGTGTCGGAGCGCGCCGCGGTCAGCCAGGCCCACAGGGCGGTCCGGTAGACGCCGGCGTCGGCGGGCCGGTCGCCCGGGTCCTTGGCCAGCGCCGCCAGCACCAGGGCGTCGAGTTCGGCGGGCACCCGCGGGTTGCGGGTGGAGGGCCGGGGCGGGTCGGCGTGCACGTGCGCGTACATGAGGCTGAGCGGGTTGCCCTCGTGGAAGGGCGGCTTGCCGGTGAGGAGTTCGGTGAGCACGCAGGCGACGGAGTACAGGTCGCTGCGGGCGTCGACGTCCCGGCCGTTGATCTGCTCGGGCGACATGTAGCTCGGGGTGCCGATGGACGAGCCGGCGGTGGTCAGCCGGGTGTCGGTGTCGAGCACCCGGGCGATCCCGAAGTCGGTGACCTTGACGGCCCCTTCGTCGGTGATCATCACGTTGGCGGGCTTCACGTCGCGGTGCACGGTGCCGTGGAGGTGCGCGTTGGCCAGCGCGGCGAGGATGTCGCAGGCGATCCGAACCGCCCGCTCGGGCTCGAACGGCGCCTGTTCGCGGACGAGTTGGGAGAGCGTGCCGCCGCTCACGTACTCCATGACGAGGTAGGGCACGACCGCGTCGCCGTCCAGGAACTCGTCCTGGTCGTGCACGGTGACGATGCCCGGGTGGTTCAGCGAGCCGGCGGCGTGCGCCTCGCGGGCGAAGCGGCGGCGGGCGTCCGGATCGCGGGCCAGTTCGGGCAGCAGCATCTTGATGGCCACGGTCCGGCCCATCCGGGTGTCGCGGGCCCGGTGCACCCGGGCCATCCCGCCGGAGCCGAGCAGCTCCGCGAGTTCGTACCTGCCCGCGAAAAGCCCGTCGACCATTCCCGCCCGTCCTTCAGCCCCCGCAGCCCTGTCGTGCCCGCTCCCCCGACGGAGTCCAGACACGCGCGGCCGACCCTGTCCGCGGATACGGGGACCGGTCGGCGTGCGCAGGCACCAGCGTACGGGGGCGGCACCGCCGACGGTGCCGCCCCCTGGCTTGTCATCGCCGCACGACGATCACGAGTTGGTGTCGGAGCCCCCTGCGGCCGACCTGCGGCGGCGGCCGGTCACCAGGAAGGCGGCCGTGCCCGCGGCGACGAGGAGGCCCGCGCCGACGGCGAGGTACGGGGTGGAGGAGTCGGCGCCGGTCGCGGCGAGGTCGTCGGTGTCGGCGGCGGTCCGGGTGCCGGGGCCGGTGCCGTTCCCGGCGGAGGAGCTTCCGGCGGTGCCGCCGCTGCCGCCCGAGGACGCGCCGGCCGAGCCGCCGCCGGAACCGCCCGTGCCGCCGGACGAACTCCCGGACGGGCCGCCGGTGCCCGCTCCCGAGGTGGAGCCGGCCGTCGAACCGCCGCTCGTGGCACCGCCGTTGGTGGAGCCGTTGGTGCCGGCGCCACTGGACGAACCCCCGTTCCCGGAGCCGCCGTTGGACGAGCCGCCGTTGGACGAACCGCCGTTCGTCGCGCCGCCCGACCCGGTGCCGCCGGTGGAGCCTCCCCCGCCGCCGTGCGGGGTGCGGCAGGTCGCCCGGGCGAGCACGATGTCCCCGGAGACGTCCGCGACGCCCAGACTCAGCGGATTCACCCGGACCTTGAGCCGCAGCGCGGTCGCCGCGGCCGTCGCCGAGGTGGTGGCCGAGTGCGTCAGGTCGAGGTCCACCCGGCCCACGCCGGGCACGTTCACCTCGGTGGTGCCGATCGCCTTCAGCGACACGTGCTGCCCGAGCACGGTGACGCCGGTCAGGTGGGACGACGCGGTGGGACGGTGCCCGGCCCGGCAGGTGGCGCGCGAGTTCGCCGCGTCCAGGTCGAGCAGGGAGAGCAACGGCAGCCCGGGCAGGTGGAGTCGGGCGTGCGCCAGGTTGGCGTACCCCTCGGCCCCGGACCGGTCGGCGGTGGCCTCGGCGGTGGCGACGGTCGCGCTCAGCAGGGTGATCGGGCGGTTGAGCGCCACGCCGTGCCCGACGGTCACGGTGAGCGCGGTCTCCTCGGCGTTCCCCGGCGCCCGGACGTCGTCCAGGGTCGCGTCGACGGGGACGTCGACGGTCTTGCCGAGCAGGGACACATCCAGTTTCGCCCGCAGGACGGTGGCGGTGGGCGCGCCGCTGTCGTGCGGGGTCCCGGGCGCCGCCTGCACGGCCGGCGCGGCGGTCAGGGCGGCCCCCGCGGCGAGCGCGGCCGCGCCGACGGCGGCGGCCGAACGGCGTGCGGGCAGGCGGAAGCTGATGGTGCGGTACACGGTGGAAAACCCCCACATACGGGTATGGCGGCCCCCGGCGCGGAGCTGATGGGGACAGCAGCCGGGGGCCTCGACCCCGGCAATGCTGACGCACTGAGGGTGAAAGCACGGCTACACGGAGCTAGTTCACCCAGAAGGGTGGTTTCCGTGTTTTTCTTCGAATGTGGTGGCACGCCCGTTCTGCGCGGTTCGCCCGAATGGGGGCGATCTCAGCCGACGATGCGGCCGCGCAGCACGATCCGGCGCGGCGCCGTCAACACCCGTACGTCCTGGCGCGGGTCGTCCTCGTAGACCACCAGGTCGGCCGGCGCGCCCTCCTCCAGCCCGGGGCGGCCGAGCCACACGCGGGCGCCCCAGGTCGCCGCGGAGAGCGCCGCGCGGGCCGGCAGCCCGGCCGTCACCAGCTCCGCGACCTCTTCGGCGATCAGCCCGTGGGCGAGGCTCCCGCCCGCGTCCGTGCCGGTGTAGACGGCGATCCCGGCGTCGTACGCGGCCCGGACGGTGTCGTGGCGGCGGGCGTGCAACCGCCTCAAGTGGTCCGCCCAGCGCGGGAACTTGGCCTCGCCGCCCGCCGCCAGCCGGGGGAAGGTGGCGATGTTGACGAGGGTGGGCACGATGGCGACGCCGTGCTCGGCGAAGAGCGGCACGGTGTCCTCGGTCAGCCCGGTGGCGTGCTCGACGCAGTCGATGCCCGCGTGCACGAGGTCGGCGAGGGAGTCCTCGGCGAAGCAGTGCGCGGTGACGCGGGCGCCCTCCTCGTGCGCGGCGGCGATCGCCTCGGCCAGCGCGTCCTTGGGCCAGCAGGGCGCGAGGTCGCCCGCCTCGCGGTCGATCCAGTCCCCCACCAGCTTCACCCAGCCGTCGCCGAGCCGGGCCTCGCGCCGCACGTACGCGGCCAGGTCACCGGGCTCGATCTCGTGGGCGTAGTTGCGGATGTAGCGGCGGGTGCGGGCGATGTGCCGGCCGGCCCGGATGATCTTCGGCAGGTCCTCGCGGTCGTCCACCCAGCGGGTGTCGCTGGGCGAGCCCGCGTCCCTGAGCAGCAAGGCGCCCGCGCCCCGGTCGGTCAGCGCCTGCTGCTCCGAGGTCGCGGCGTCCACCGCGCCGTGCGCGTCGAGGCCCACGTGGCAGTGCGCGTCCACGAGCCCCGGCAGCGTCCAGCCGGTGACGCTCGCGTCGGGTTCGGCGGACGGCCGCTCGTACGTGATCCGCCCGTCGAGCACCCACAGCTCGTCCCGGACCTCCTCCGGCCCGACCAGCACCCGCCCCTTGACGTGCAGCACCTCACCCATACCCGCACTCTAACCAGTGGCCGGAAGCCGGCCGGCGGCCAGGCGGCCGGGAGGCGGGTGAAGGCGACGCGGTAGTCGGTGGGGGTGAGGCCGACCCGGCGGGTCAGGTGCCGGCGCAGGGAGTCGGCGGTGCCGATGCCGCTGGCGCGGACCACCTGGTCGACGGGCAGGGTGGTGGTCTCCAGGAGTTCGCGGGCACGCTCGATCCGCTGGTGCAGGACCCACTGGAGCGGGCTGACGCCGGTCTCGGCGTGGAAGCGGCGGGTGCGGGTGCGCACGCTGACGGCCGCGTGCCGGGCCAGGCCGGCGAGGGTGAGCGGCTGGTCGAGCCGGATCAGCGCCCAAGCGCGGGTGTCGGCCAGCGAGGTGCCGGTCTCGGGCGGCAGCGGGGTCTCGGTGAACTGGGCCTGGCCGCCCGGCCGTACGGGCGCGACGAGGGCGCGGCGGGCGACCGCGTTGGCGACCCGGCCCCGTAGTCGCTGCGGACCATGTGCGGGCACAGGTCGATCCCGGCGGCGTACCCCGAGGAGGTGAGCACCTGGCCGCCCTCGACGAACAGCACGTCCGGCTGGAGGACCACCGACGGGAACTGCCGCGCCAGGCCGCGGCTGTGCGTCCAGTAGGTGGTCGCCCGCCGCCGCTCCCGCAGCCCGGCGGCGCCGAGCACGAACGCGCCGGTGCACACCGCGGCGATCCGCCGGCCGGCCGGCCGCGGCGGCGCGCTGCTCGCCGCCGTGCCGGTGGCGGCGGCCCTGGCGGCCACCGCGGCGGGGCTGCGGGCGGGCCGCCCGGAGGCGTGACGGGGGAGGATGGCGGCAAGCTGGAGGGCGAGGGGCGGGTCGAGCCGAGCGGAGGAGTGGCCATGGCGGCGGTGAAGGGGTTCCGGGTGCGGCGCGTCTACGACCCGCCGGAGCCCGGGGACGGCGTCCGGGTGCTGGTGGACCGGCTGTGGCCGCGCGGCCTGTCCAAGGAGCGGGCCGCCGTGGACGAGTGGCCCAAGGACCTCACTCCCTCCGGCGAGCTGCGCACCTGGTACCACGCGCACCCGGAGCGGTACGAGGAGTTCGAACGGCGGTACCGCGAGGAGTTGTCCCTGCCCGACCGCCAGGACGTCGCGGCCCGCCTGCGGGACCTCGCCGCGAAGGGGCCCGTCACCCTCCTGACCGCCGTCAAGGATCCCGCCCACAGCCACGTCCCCGTCCTCCGGGACCACCTCGGGTGAGGAGCCCCGGGGGCGGCTTACCGCATGGTCCCGCGCCGGGTGGCGGTGCGCACCGCCGCCGGGGCGGTGACGCCGCGCCCGGCTACCGGCCGCCGGCGGCCCGTATGGAGATGAGGTACTGGGCCGCCTGGGCCTCGGTGACCGAGCCCTGCGCCACCAGCATCTCCACGACCCGCGCGCCGACGCCGTACTGCCCCGCGTCGAACACCGCCAGGTCCTTCAGCCGCTGTCCGCCCGCGGCCTCGCCCAGACCGACCATCCGCACCCAGGCGGTCACGTCGGCGTGCTCCGCCGCCTCGGCCTGCTCGATCCCGTCCGCGGTGGTCGGATAGCCGGGCCGGCGCTGCAACTGCACCGCGTGCCGGTGCTGGACGTATCCCACCTCCGCGTGCAGCACCAGCTCGTGCAGCAGCGTGGCCACCAGCCCCTGCCCCTGGTCCCCCGGCAGCATCGGCAGCGCGACGTCGATCAGCGTCGTCCCGCTCGCGTTCTGCCAGGTGCACACGGTCTTCGCGTCCAACTCGTCCGAGGACTCGTCCGAGTCCCCGGCCTGCGCGTTCACCGGCGGCGCGTCGATCACCAAGGTGAGCCGCACCTGCTGGTCGGCGACCATGGCCGCCACGTTCGACTCGTGCCTGCCCAGCACCGTGATGAAGTTCGTGGCGGTGTCCCGGTGCGCCTGCCCCGCCGTTCCCATGATGACCAGCACGAAGCCGTCCCCCTCCCCTGCCTCCGGCCGCCCCCTCCCGGGCCGGCCGCCCTCCCCCAACCTAGCGGGACACTCCGTGCGGAGCCGGACACTTGAGGTAACCCGGATGTACGAAGTGCGGGTCCTACCCGCCGGGCGGTGGCTAGGGGGTGGGGAGGGTCGGGGTGCCGTTGAGGCGGCGGGGGAGGTGGAGGGGGTTGGTGTCGCGGAGTTCGAGGGGGAGCAGGTCGGCGGGGGTGTCCTGGTAGGCGAGGGGGCGCAGCCAGCGCTCGACGGCGGTCGCGCCGACCGAGGTGCTGGTGGAGGTGGTCGCCGGGTAGGGGCCGCCGTGGTGCTGGGCGGCGGTGACGGCCACCCCGGTCGGCCAGCCGTTGACGAGCACGCGCCCGGCCAGCGCGCCGAGCCGGGTGAGCAGCGCCGCGGCCGGGCCGGCCCCGTCCGCGGCCTCGGCCGCGCCGAGGTGCGCGGTGGCCGTGAGGCTGCCGGGGGTCCGGTCGAGCACGGCGGCGAGCTCGTCCGCGCCGGAGTAGCGGACGAGGACCGTGAGCGGCCCGAAGCACTCCTCGAGCAGCAGGTCGTACCCGCCCTCCCGGACCGCCTCGGCCGCGTCGGCCACCACGTAGCCGGGCCGCACCCCGAGGTCGCCCTCGGGCCCGGCGGCGACGGGCACGGCGACCCCGGGCAGCGCGGCGCGCTCGGCCGCGCCCCGCAGGAAGGCGTCGTGCATCCGGCCGTCGAGCAGCACGCCGGCGCCGGCCCGCCCGGCCGTGGCGGTGAGCACGGCCACCAGCCGGTCGCCGCCCTCGCCGGCGGGCACGAGGACGAGGCCGGGCTTGGTGCAGAACTGCCCGACGCCGAGCGTGAAGGAGGCGGCCAGCCCCTCGGCGATCTGCTCGGCGCGCTCGGCGGCGGCCTCCTCGGTGACGACGACCGGGTTGAGGCTGCCCAGTTCGCCGTGGAACGGGATGGGCCGGGGGCGCGCCGCGGCGGCGTCGAACAGCGCCCGGCCGCCGCGGACCGAGCCGGTGAACCCGGCGGCGGACACCAGCGGGTGGCGCACCAGGTCGACGCCCGCCTGGAAGCCGTGCAGCAGCACCACGGCGTCGGCGGGGAGACCCGCCTCGACCGCGGCCCGCCGCAGCAGCCGCGCGCACAGCTCGGAGGTGGCCGGGTGGTCCGGGTGCGCCTTGACGACGACCGGGCAGCCGGCCGCCAGCGCGCTGGCGGTGTCGCCGCCGGGCACGGAGAAGGCGAGCGGGAAGTTGCCGGCCGCGTAGACGGCGACGACCCCGAGCGGGATCTTGTAGCGGCGCAGGTCGGGGCGCGGCAGCGGCCGGGCGTCCGGATCGGCGTGGTCGATGATCACGTCGAGGTAGGCGCCCTCGTCCACGACGTCGGCGAACGCGCGCAGCTGGAAGGCGGTGCGGGCCAGCTCACCGGTCAGCCGGGCGGTGCCGAGCGCGGTCTCGGCGTCGGCGGCGGCCACGACCTCCCCGGCCCCGGCCTCCAGCAGGACGGCCGCGGCCCGCAGCATCCGGGACCGTGCGCTACGGTCGGCCAGGGCGGGGAGTGCGGCCGCGGCGGCGCGGACGGCGGCGTCGACGTCCGCCGGCCCGGCCTCGACCGCGACCTGCTCGCGCCGCTTCCCGGTACGGGGGTCGACGCTCCAGACGGGGACTGTCACCATGAACCTCCACATTCGCCGCACTGCACCCGTACTGCCCGCGATGCCGTTCCCTATACTGAACAACGTCTTCACATGTGAATCCAGCCGGGAGCTTACGTCCATGCCTCCCGGCCGAACAAGAGGGGTCTGACGCGATGGCTGCTGCCGAGGGAGCGGGTTCCCAGGTCAAGTCCGCGGTCCGCACGGTGGAACTGCTGGAGTTCTTCGCGGGCAGCCCCGGCATGCACAGCCTGGCCGCGGTGCAGGAGTCGGTCGGCTACCCCAAGTCCAGCCTCTACATGCTGCTGCGCACCCTGGTGGAGCTGGGCTGGATCGAGACCGACGCGACCGGCACCCGGTACGGCATCGGGGTGCGCGCGCTGCTGGTCGGCACCTCCTACATCGACGGCGACGAGGTGGTGGCCGCCGCCCGGCCGACCCTGGACCGGCTGTCGGACGACACCAGCGAGACCATCCACCTGGCCCGGCTCGACGGCACCAGCGTGGTCTACCTCGCCACCCGCCAGTCGCAGCACTACCTGCGGCCGTTCACCCGGGTCGGCCGCCGGCTGCCCGCCCACTCGACCTCGCTCGGCAAGGCCCTGCTGGCCACGTACACCGACGAGCAGGTGCGCAAGCTGCTCCCGGCGACGCTGGAGCCGCTGACCGAGCACACCCACACCGACCGCGAGAAGTTCATCGAGGAGCTGGCGCAGATCCGCGCGCAGGGCTACGCGGTGGACCGCGAGGAGAACACCCTGGGCCTGCGCTGCTTCGGCATCGCGATCCCCTACCGCACCCCGGCGCGGGACGCGGTCAGCTGCTCGGTGCCCGTCGCCCGGCTGACACCCGGGCACGAGGAGATGATCAAGGACACGCTGTTCGACGCCCGCGACCGGCTGGTGCTGGCGACCCGGCACCTGTGAGCGCCGGGAGCTGACGTAGGGTCGGATCATGACCGCCACCAGCACGGGAACACCCGATCCCGGTCGGGCCGCACGGGCCTCGTCCTTCGGGGCGGAGGCCACCGCGTACGCCGAGCACCGCCCCGACTACCCCGAGGCGGGCGTGCGGTGGGCCCTGGAGCCCGCGCTCACCCGGTTCGGCGACACGCTCGACGTGCTCGACCTCGGTGCGGGCACCGGCAAGCTCAGCGGCGTGCTCACCGCACTCGGCCACCGGGTCACGGCAGTCGAGCCGGACGCCGGGATGGCCGCCCAACTGCGCGTGTCCGTACCTGAGGTGACGGTCCTTCAGGGCGGCGCGGAGGACATCCCGCTGCCGGACGCGTCCGTGCACGCGGTGCTGGTCGGGCAGGCGTTCCACTGGTTCGACCCGGCCCGCGCGCTGCCGGAGATCGCCCGGGTGCTGCGGCCGGGCGGGGCGCTGGGCGCGCTGTGGAACACCGACGACGACCGGGTGGAGTGGATCGCCGGGCTCTGCGAGGCGGCCGGCGGACTGGTGGCCCACAGCAACTGGCGGCCCGGCCGCGGCATCGTCGCCCACCCGGCCTTCTCCCCCGTCGAGCCCGCCGACTTCCCGCACCGCCAGCGGCGCACCGTCGACTCCCTGGTCGCGACCGTCGCCACCCACTCCACGCTCCTGGTCCTCGAACCCGAGGAGCGCGCGAAGGCGCTCGGCCGGGTGCGGGCGTACCTGGAGTCCCGCCCGGAGACCTCCGGCGGCCCCTTCGACCTGGAGATCGTCACCCGCGTCCAGCGCTGCCGACGGCACGCGGAATAGCGGTTCCCGGCCCCTGCCGGGGGCGCCGCCGCGCTGCTACGCTCTCGCCGCGCCGTGGCGGGGAGGTCCGGGCAGGAAGAGGTGACCGTGGGCACATCCGCCGCCGATGACGCCGCCACCGGCCGCGGCGCCGACGACGAGGCGGCCGCGTTCCACGCGTTCTTCGAGCGCTACTACGCCGAACTGGCCCGGCTGGCCCACCTGTTGACCGGCGAGGCGGACGCGGCGGACGATCTCGCGGCCGACGCGCTGGTGGCCGTGTGGCGGCACTGGGGCCGGGTGTGCGCGGCCGAGAACCCGGCGGCGTACGCCCGCGGCGTCGTGGCGAACCTCGCCCGCTCCCGCATCCGCAGCGCGGTGCGCGAACGGCGGCGGGTGGCGCTCTTCTGGTCCCAGCGCGGCGAACCGGCCGAGGAGCCCGACGTGCCCGCCGTCCTCGACCTGCGCCAGGCCCTCCAGCGGCTCCCGTTCCGCAAGCGGGCCTGCGTCGTCCTCCGGCACGCCTTCGACCTGTCCGAGCGGGACACCGCGGCCGCGCTCGGCGTGTCCGTCGGCACCGTCAAGAGCCAGACCTCGCGCGGCGTCGCGGAGTTGGAGCGGCTGCTCGGCGAGGCCGGGCGGCTGGACGGGGCGGGGAAGGCGGCGGGGCGCCCGGCGGCGGGCACGGGCCGGCCGCGGGCCGGCGGAGCGGTCGGGATCACGGCGGGACCGGCGACCGGCGGCGGGCTGGGCGCGCCGTTCCTGCCCCAACTGCCGCTCGGGACACCCCCGTCCGGCGCCGCCGTCCCCCGGGCGCACACCGCGCCCCTGACGGCGCGCGAGGCCACGGAGCAGGGAGCGTGATGACCGAACTGCCCGATCGGCTGCGGCAGGCGGCCGACGCGCACCGGCCGGACCGCGACCGGATCCTGGCCAGGGTCGAGCGCGCGATGGCGGCGGCGCCGCCCGGCCGGCGGGTGCCCGGCGCCTCGGCGCCCGCGCCCTGGGTGCGGGTGACGGCGGGCGCGGGCGCGGTGGCCGGGGCGATCCTGCTCGGCGGGCTCGCGGTGGCCGGGGTGACAAGTGGCGGCACGCCCGCGAGCGTGGTGACCTCCGGCGGTACGGGGGTACCGCAGCCGCCGCCCGCCGCGGCCGGCACCTCGGTTCCCGGGGCCGCGCACTCCACCGCCGCCCCGCACGACGGCAAGGACCTGCCCGGGCACCGCCCCTCCGGCGGCGTGCACGCCACGGGCCGGGCCGCGCCGCCCGCCTCCGCCACCGGATCGGCCGTACCGCCCGCGGGCACGGGCGGCGGGCAGGTGTCCCCGCCCTCCGGGCCGGACGGCTCGGTGACCTCCACCGGCGTCATCGACCCGCACAGCAACCCGTACTGGACCGAGAGCGACGTCAAGCTCAGCACCACCCGGCCGCTGACCTCGCTCACCGTCGAGCTGCGCATCGCCCGCACCGGCGGGGTGGCGAACAACAGCTCGTTCACCTCCGCGCCGGGGACGACCGCGGTGGTCTCCGTCGAGGGCGACCAGCTCGTCTACCGGTGGACGCTCGACGCCGGGCAGACCCTCGCGGCCGGCGGCTACACCTTCGCCGGGCAGTTCGACCACGACGAGGGCGACCGCGACACCGGTGGGGACGGCTTCACGGTGACCGCGGACGGCCCGGGCGGAGCGGTCACGGAGCACGGCGGCTTCTGAGCGGCCGTCACCGCGGCGGCCCGGCCGAAGAATTCCGGACGGCACGGCAACCTCCCGTGCCCCGGTGGCGACTTGGGTGTGCACGGGTTCACCCGCCTCGACACGGGCGAGCCACGGGGCGCGGCGGTACCCCCATGATCGCCGCGCCCCGGCCCCTTAGGCCGCCGTCGGCCGGGCGGGGGTTCGGAAGAACCGAACCCCCGATCCGGGTGCCTGCCCCATCGCCGCCACGACCTGCGGATTCGTACCGTCGGAGCACCGTCGGCGCGCACCGGGCGCCGGCCCGACCGCGGAAGCAGGCACCCCGCCGCATGGACGCCGTCCTCGAACTCGAACACGTCACCCGGACCTACGGCAGCGGGCCGCGGGCCGTGCACGCGCTGCGCGACCTCGACGCCCGGCTGTACGCCCACTCCCTCACCGCCGTGATGGGCCCCTCCGGCTCGGGGAAGTCGACCTTCCTGCAGTGCGCGGCCGGGCTCGACCGGCCCACCTCCGGGACCGTACGGCTGGCCGGGAGGGAGATCAGCGCGATGGGCGAGCGGCGGCTCACCCGGCTGCGGCGGGCCCGGGTCGGCTTCGTCTTCCAGTCGTTCAACCTGCTGCCCGCCCTCACCGCGCAGGAGAACGTGCTGCTGCCGCTGCGGCTGGACGGTCAGCGCCGCGACCCGGCCCGGGCCCGCCGGATGCTGGCGCGGGTGGGCCTGGAGGGGCGGGCGGACGCCCGGCCGGGCGAACTGTCCGGCGGGCAGCAGCAGCGCGTGGCGATCGCGCGGGCGCTCGTCACCGAGCCGGACATCGTGTTCGCCGACGAGCCCACGGGCGCGCTCGACCAGGACACGGCAGCGGGCGTGCTCGGGCTGCTGCGCGAGGCGGTCGGCGGGTACGGCGCCACGGTCGTGGTGGTGACCCACGATCCGGCGGTCGCCGCCCGCGCCGACCGGGTGCTGCGGCTGGCCGGCGGCCGGCTCGCCCAGGACACGGCGGGGGCGGCCGCGTGAACCCGTTCGCCACGACGGGACTGGCCGCCGCGTCGGTGCGGGCGCGGCCGTCCGCGTTCGCCGGGACGTTCGCCGCGCTCGTCTTCTCCGCGACCGTCGTCAGCGCCTGCGTGGCCGTCGCGGTGTCGGCCGCCCGCGGTCCGCGGTCGGCCGCGCAGGCCGAACTCGCCGACACCGGCGTGGCCTTCAGCCTGCTGACGGTGTACCTGTCGGTCTTCGTCATCGGCCAGGTGGTGTCCCTGGCCGTCGCCCAGCGCCGCCGGGAGAGCGCGCTGCTGCGGGCGGTCGGTGCCGGGCCGTGGCAGATCCGCCGCATGGTGGCCGTCGAGGCGCTGCTGACCGCCCTGCTCGCGCTGCCGGTCGGGTACGGGCTGGGCGCGCCGCTGGCCCGCTTCTGGTTCGACGGCATGGCGACGCACGGCATGGTCCCGGACGGCGTGACGCTGCGGGTCGGGGCGCCCCCGCTGTTCGCCGCCCTCGGGGTGCTCGTCGTCTCCTCCCAACTGGGCGGCCTCATCGGTGCCTGGCGGGCCTCCCGGGTCCGGCCGTCCGAGGCGCTCGCCGGCTCGCTCGTGCAGGGCGGCGAGCGCTCCGGCCGGATCCGGGGCGGCGCCTGCCTGCTCTTCCTGGCGGGCGCTTGCGCGCTGACCGTCGCCGCGCGCTCGGGCACCGCGCGGGACACGGCGTCCGAGGTCCCGCTCGTCCTGCTGGCCCACCTCGTGGCCATCGGCCTGGCCGGGCCCTGGATCGGGCGCCTCGCCACCGCCCTCGCGGCGCCCCTGCTGCGCCGCTTCGGCAGGGTCGCCGGCGAACTCGCGGTGGCCGGCTGCCGGGCCCGCGCCCGGCGGCTGTCCGCCGCCGTCACCCCGGTCGCCCTCGTGACGGCCTTCGCGCTCGCGAAGTTCATCTCGCTCACCGGCTCCGGCTCCCCGGACTGGATGGAGGTCTTCGGCACCCTGCTGTACGCCGGCTTCGCCGGCCTGGTCGCCGCCAACACCCTGGTCATGCTCACCCTGGAACGCCTGCGGGAGTTCTCGCTGCTGCGGGTGATCGGCGCGGCCCGCCGCCAGATCGCCCTCGTCCTGGCCGCCGAGTCCGCGATCACCGCGCTCGCGGGCACCGGCGCGGGCGCGGCCGCCGCCTGCGCCGTCATGCTCCCCCTCGGCCCCCGCACCGGCACCCCCCTGTCCAACCTCCCGTGGTGGGCCTGGACCGCCACCCTCCTGTGCGGCGCCGCCCTCGTCACCACCTCCACCTGCGCCCCCCTCCCCCACATGCTCCGCACCCGCCCGATGGAGGGAGCGACCCGCCACAGCACCTGAACCGGTTCACCGGCGCCATCGACGGCGATCCCGGCCGGCCCTCAGCCCGCTGCCCCAGCGCGGGCACCGCGAACGCCGACCGTCGTGCCGCCTGCCTGCGACCGACTCCCCGCAGAACGCGGGCCGGCCGCGCACGCCACCGCCCGAGCAGCGCTCGGCCCCCGACGACCCGTGGAAGGCATCACGTGCCCGTACGACGGACCCCAACCGCACCGCCCTGGCGGCCGCCCGCCCATGCCCGAGCACGAGCCACCCGCCCTCCGCCCGGGAACGGTGACCGCGCGGTGCCGGCGGAAGGAATGAGTGCTCTCGCCGGGCCCCGCGGCCACCTGCCCCCGACCGGCCCCGGTCCAATCGACCACTCGCCACGGCGCCCCCACGCAACGCGCCACCCACGCCGGAGGCGCCGCACGAGCCACCCACCGTCCGCCCGCGAGCGGCGGCCACGCCGTCCCGGCGGAAGGAGCCCCGTGTGCTCGGCACACGTCCCTCGCGGAGCCCCGCGACCGGGCAGTGGATCATGAAGCCACCGTCACGAACGAAAGCCGCGCGCATGAACGATGTCGAGAAGGGCCCGGGCCGCACGGGGCGGGGAAGGGCCGGGGCGCTGCTGGGGACGGGGCGGGAGATCGGGTACGGGGTGGCGGCGCCGGTGGTCGGGCTGGTGTGCGGGGTGGGGCTGCTCGCACTGCTCGCGGCGGCGCTGGTCGCGTCCGTGACGCAGGTCGGGCTGGTACTGCTGGTGGGGGTGCTGGCCGTGGCCAGGGCGACCGGCGGGCTGCACCGGGCGATGCTGAGCGGGGTGCTGGGCGAGGACGTCCCCGCCCCGCCCCGGCGGAGCCGCCCGCCCGGGTTCGTCAGGGCGCTGCGGGCGGCGCTCACCGACGGCGACGGGTGGCGGGCGGCCGCCTTCTCCGTGGCGTACGCACCGCTCGGTGTCGTGCTGTTCGCCGTGTCCACGGGCCTGCGGCTGTACGGGCTGGCGGGGCTGACGTACCCGCTGTGGTGGCGGGCGGTGCGGGAGGACGGGCAGCGCGGGGTCGGGCTGCCGGGCGGCGGGCGGATGGACACCTGGCCGACGGCCCTGCTCACGGCGGTCGCCGGCCTGGCGCTGCTCGCCTTCTCGGCCTGGTCGACCCGAGGGCTGCTGACCCTCGTGGTCGCCCCGACGGCCCGCGCGCTGCTCGGCCGCGGCCGGCTCGACGAGCGGGTGCACGTGCTGGAGGAGACCCGCGCGCTGGCCGTGCAGGACGCCGCCGCCACGCTCCGGCGGATCGAGCGTGACCTGCACGACGGCGCCCAGGCGCGGCTCATCGCGGTGGCGATGGCGCTGGCCGGGGCGAAGGACCAGCTGGCCCGCGCCCCGGGCGGGGCGCCCGAACTCGTCCGCGGGCGCGAGCTGGTGGACTCCGCGCTGGACAACTCCCGTGTCGCGGTGGCGGAGTTGCGGGACCTGGTGCGCGGCATCCACCCGCCCGCGCTCAACGACGGCCTGGACGTGGCCCTGGAGACGCTCGCCGCCCGCGCCGGGCTGCCGGTGACGACCCGGGTCGAGCTGCCGGTCCGCCCGCCGGAGGCGATCGAGTCGATCGCGTACTTCTGCGCGGCGGAGCTGCTGGCCAACGCGGCGCGGCACGCCGGCGCCTCCTCCGCGCGGGTGGCGGCGTACGTCGCGGAGGGCTGCCTGCACCTGGAGGTGCGGGACGACGGGCACGGCGGCGCCCGGCCGGGGAGGAGGGCCGGCGGCGCCGGCGGCACGGGCCTGCGGGGGCTGGCCGAGCGGGTCAGTACGGTGGACGGGCGGCTGCTGATCGACAGCCCGCAGGGCGGCCCGACCGCCGTGACCGTACGACTGCCCCTGGGCCGGGAGGACCCCGCATGCGCGTCGTGATCGCCGAGGACGCGGCCGTGGTCCGGGAGGGCCTGGTGCAACTGCTGCGCGACCGCGGACTGGACGTGGTGGCGGCCGTCGGCGACGCGGAGGCGCTGACGGCCGCCGTGGCCGAGCACCTCCCGGACGCGGTCGTGGCCGACATCCGGATGCCGCCCACCCACCGGGACGAGGGGCTGCGGGCGGCGCTCGCCCTGCGGGAGCGCCATCCGGGGCTCGGGGTGCTGCTCTTCTCGCAGTACGTGGAGGCGCGGTACGCGGACCGGCTGGCCGCCGGCGGGCTGGCCGGGTTCGGCTACCTGCTCAAGGAACGGGTCGTGGACGTCGCCGACTTCGTGGACGCGCTGCACCGGGTGGCGGCCGGCGGGACGGCGCTGGACCCCGAGGTGGTCGCGCACCTGCTGGCCGCCCGGCACGCGCGGGAGGGGCTGGCCGCGCTCACCGCACGGGAGCACGAGGTGCTCGCCCTCATGGCCGAGGGACGGACGAACGCGGGCATCGCCGGTTTCCTCGGCGTCTCCCAGCGGGCGGTGGAGAAGCACACGGCCGGCATCTTCGCCAAGCTCGGCCTCCCCCGTACGGAGGTCGCCCACCGCCGGGTGCTCGCGGTGCTCCACTACCTGGCCCACCCGGCATGAGGGCGGGCCTTCGCGACAGCGCGTCCGTTCCCCCGCCGGGCGGCGCGTCCCTACTGCCGCCGGAGGGCGGCGAGTTCGGCGGTGGAGGCCAACCCCGCGTGGTAGAAGCGCAGTTCGGTGGCGCCGAGCGAGACGGCGTGGGCCGTGTCGGCGGCGAGGGTGGCCGGGCTGCCGCCCAGCCCGGCGACGACGGTGAAGTTGGCGGCGAGCACGCTGTGTTCTCGGGTGTGCCCGGCGAACGGCCGCAGCACCGCCTCGCGTTGGGCCGCTCCGCCGGTGCAGGGCAGCACGACCCCGTCGGCGAACTCCAGCACCCGGGCGGGGTCGACGCCCGCGTTGGCCCCGCAGCGGTACGGCGCCGGGTCGGCGTGCAGGAGCACCTGGAACCCGGGCCCGGCCGCGGCCCGTACGGCGGCGACGGCCTCGCGCTGGAGTGAACCCGCCGTGGCCGTACGCCAGTTCAGGGTGAGCGCGGCGAGATCGGGGCCGAGCAGCGCCTCGATGGCCGCCGGGCCGTGGCCACCGTCGCCCTCGCCGCCCCACACCGGCGCCAGCGCGCGCCGGACCGCGGCGGCCACCTCGTCCGGATCGGCGCCGAGTCCGGCGTAGCCCGCACGGCAGGACGGGCAGAAGCACAGCGACATCAGGTGGCCGGCCGCGTCGCCGAGCCGTACGCCGCCGATCTTGTCGTGGGCGTGCAGGTGGGCCAGGCCGTACCAGCCGAGCGACTCCAGTTCGGTGCCGCGGGCGCCGGGGCGGGGCGCGGCCTCGGCGGCGAGGTCCACCAGGTAGGCGCGGACGGCCGGTTGGGCTATGCAGGGTGCCCACGGGTAGCGGTCGCCGTAGGCGTTGACCACGGCGATGTCCGGATGCTCCGTGCCGAGGCGGGAGTTGTGGGCGAGCACCACCCAGGTGTGGACGTCGAGCCCGGCCGCCTCCAGCGCGGCGGCGGCCGCCGCGAAGGCGTCGGCGCCCGCGGGCAGCCCGGTCCAGGCACCGGCCGGGTAGGGCCGTAACTCCCTTCCGTGCCAGCGCCGTTCGTCGGGCGGATAGAGCACGGCGGCGTGTGCGGCCGTCACCACCCGGTGCCGCGGGTGACGGGGGGTCAGCGCCCTGGTGGAGTGGTACGCCGACGCGAGCGTGACCTGCCGCACGCCGAGGCCGGCGATCCGCCGCGCACCCTCGGGGTCGCCGATGACGTCCCACGGGTAGAGGAACACCGAAGCCCTCGTCGTCACGCCGTGCCCCCTTCCGCCGGTTCCCGCGGGTCAGTCCTCGCCGAGCAGGGCCGTCCCGCGC
The DNA here is from genome assembly GCA_963756705.1 of uncultured Actinomycetota bacterium. GTDB lineage: Bacteria > Actinomycetota > Actinomycetes > Streptomycetales > Streptomycetaceae > Actinacidiphila. The sequence continues at coordinate 290,337 of CAVWOS010000019.1, forward strand.
TCGATCAGCGCGGCGAGTTCCTTCACGTGCGCCTCCGAGGGTTCGGACAGCGGCGGCCGCACCGGGCCGACGTCCAGCCCGCGCAGCCGCACCCCGGCCTTGACCAGCGAGACGGCGTACCCGCGGCCCTGGTTGCGCAGGTCGACCAGCGGCCGGTAGAAGCCGTCGAGCAGTTTGGCCACGGTGGCGTCGTCGCCGCTGGTGAGCGCCCGGTTGAAGGCGAGCGCGATGGCCGGCGAGAACGCGAACACCGCCGAGGAATAGAGCGTGACGCCGATCCCCCGGTAGGCGAGGCTGGTGGACTCGGCGGTGGGCAGCCCGTTGAAGTACAGGAAGGTGCGGCCGGGCGGTTCGGTGCGGACCGCGCTGATGATCCGCTGCATCAGGTCGAGGTCGCCGCAGCCGTCCTTGAGGCCGATGATGCCGGGCACCCGGGCGAGGGCGACCACCGTCTCGGGCGTGAACACCACGTTGTCGCGCTGGTAGACGATGATCTCCAGCCCGGTGCCCTCGGCGAGCGCGGTGTAGTGCCGCAGCAACCCCGCCTGGTCGGCGACCACGAGGTAGGGCGGCATGGCGAGCAGGCCGTCGGCGCCCGCGCGTTCGGCGGTCGCCGCGTACTGGAGGGCGAGCGCGGTCCCGTAGCCGGTCCCGGCGACCACCGGCACTCGGCCGGCCACCTCCTGCACGGCCGCGGTCACGCACGTGCCGAACTCCTCAGGGGACAGCGCGTGGAACTCTCCGGTGCCGCAGCAGACGAAGACGGCCCCCGCCCCGGCCTCCACCCCGTCGCGCACGTGGGCGCGCAGGACGGCCGTGTCGACGCGGCCGTTCGGGCCGAAGGGGGTGACGGGGAAGAACAGCGGGCCCTCGAGCCGCTCGGCGAGTGCGGGTGCGGTCATGGGGGTCCCCCTCGGCAGCGGAAGCAACGGACGTGCGCTCATCTGATTCACGTCCATATGCGTGAACCCTGCCACGCTAGGTGAGGCCCCGGTGACGGGTCAAGCCGACCGGCCTGCGCGCCCGGATGGGCCCCACCCCCGCTCACGTCCACGCATATGAATCCGGTCTACGGATACACTCGCTGCGGCCCGTCGCGACCCTGGAGGCCCCTCGTGACCGCTCCCCGGACCGTCCTGCTCACCGGCGCCGCCGGCGGGCTGGGCACGCTGATGCGCGACCTGCTCCCGTCGTACGGGTACGACCTGCGTCTGCTCGACGTCCGGCCGGTCGAGGGCGACACCGGCGGCGCCGCGGTGATCACCGCCGACCTCGCCGACCGGGAGGCGCTGCGCGAGGCCGTGCGCGGGGTCGACGCGGTGCTGCACCTGGCCGGCATCTCCGTGGAGTCCACCTTCGACAAGATCCTCGCCGCCAACATCCAGGGCACCCACAACCTCTACGAGGCCGTCCGCGCGGAAGGGGTCCGCCGGGTCGTGTTCGCCTCCAGCAACCACGCGGTCGGCTTCACCCCGCGGCCCCGGGGCGCTCCGAGGGCGACCGGCCCGCTCATCCCGATCGGCGCCCCGCACCGCCCCGACACCTTCTACGGCCTGTCCAAGTGCTTCGGCGAGGACCTCGCCCAGCTCTACGCCGACCTGCACGGCATCGACACCGTCTCGGTCCGGATCGGCTCGTGCTTCCCCGAGCCGGCCGACGTGCGGATGCTGTCGATCTGGCTGAGCCCGGCCGACGGCGCCCGGCTCTTCCACGCGGCGCTGACCGCGGACGTCACCGGGCACACCGTGGTCTACGGCAGCTCCGCCAACACCCGGCTGTGGTGGGACCTCGGCCCCGCGCGGGCGCTGGGCTACGAGCCGCGGGACGACTCGGAGGTGTTCGCGGCCCGGCTCGTCGCCGAGCGGGGCGAGCTGGATCCGGACAACCCCGCGCACGCCCGTCTGGGTGGCGCCTTCTGCACCGACCCGCCGATGTGGCCGCACTGAACCCGGCACGAGCCCGGCACGAGCCCGGCACGGGCCCGAACGGGAGGTGCCGAGCAGGGGCGGCACAGCGGCAGCTATGGAACCGTACCCGCCGAATCCGCGTTACCAAGGGCATGACCGACATGACGCCTGGCTCGAACGTGCCGCTCTCCGTGCCCCGCGTGGCGGTGGACGTCTCCGCACCCGTGCGGCTCGACGTCTCGGGCCTGCTGCTCACCGCCACGGGCAAGGTGCGCTCGGACGACGACTTCGTCTTCTACAACCAGCCGCAGGGCCCCGGGGTGACCCACCGGGCGGGCGGCGGCTCGGCGCCGGACCGGATCGAGGTGGACACCGCAGCGGTGCCCGCCGAGATCGAGAAGATCGTGGTCACCGCGAGCATCGACGGCGGCGGGGCGTTCGCCGGCACCACCCCGACGGCGACCGTCCGCGGCGCCGACGACGGCGCGGTGCTGGCCACGTTCGCCCCGAGCGGGCTCGGTCCGGAGACCGCCCTGGTGGTCGTGGAGGTCTACCGGCGCGGCGCCGGGTGGAAGGTGCGCGCGGTCGGGCAGGGGTACGCCGACGGGCTGGCCGGGATCGCCACGGACTTCGGGGTGAGCGTCGAGGAGCCCGTCACACACACAGCGCCCGCGACACCTTCTGCGCCGGCCGCGCCCGCCGCCCCGTTCACGCCGTCCGCCCCGCCGCCGGCCGGACCGCCCGCCACACACCTGCCGCCGCCCCCGCCCGCTCCCCCGGCTCCCCCCGCGCCGCCCGCCGCCGCGCCGGGCCGGATCAGCCTGGACAAGGGCAAGGTCAACCTGCGGAAGAACGAGTCGGTCTCGCTGGTCAAGGCGGGCAAGCCGCTGCTGTCGCTGGTCCGGATGGGCCTGGGCTGGGAGCCCTCCTTCCGCGCCCGCGACATCGACCTGGACGCCTCGGTGCTGGTCTACGGCCCGCAGCGCGAGCACGTCGCCAGCTGCTACTTCGGCAAGCTCCAGGTGCTGGGCGGCGCCGTCCAGCACTCCGGCGACAACCTCACCGGCCAGGGCGCGGGCGACGACGAGGTGATCAGCATCGACCTCGGCGCCCTGCCGCAGAACGCGACCGGCCTGGTCTTCTGCGTCAACTCCTACTCCGGCCAGAAGTTCAACCAGGTCGCCAAGGCGTACTGCCGCCTGTTCGACGCCGCCGGCGGCGAGGAACTCGTCCGCTTCGACCTGACCAACGGCGAGCCCCGCACGGGCGTGCTCATGGCCAAGCTCGTGAAGCAGTTCTCCGGCGAGTGGGAGATGACCGCCCTCGGCACCTTCGTCGACGGCAAAACCGCCCGAGCCATGGTGACCCCGGGCGCCGCCGCGCTCTAGGGACGATCGGCACGGCCCGACCCGCTCCGCCGGTACGCCCGGCGGAGCGGTCGGCTGCGTTCGGACCCGCTCCGGCCTCGGCCGAAGTTGCCCGGGGCTGGGGGCTTTTGTCCCGCCGAGCCCCTTCGTACCACACCGACGCGAGACCAACATGTCATGGTCACATAAAATTTACCGCTGAGAGTCTACCCGCATAGACCCGTACACGGGACGCTGGACAGGCACCGAACGCACCGCCCTGCCCTCTAGTCACGGGAGCGCTCAGCCATGCCCAAGCCCCGTCTCCTGCACGGCATATCCGCCTCGGCCGGCGCCGCCCTGCTCGCGGACACCGCCCTCCTCACCGGCAGCGGCGCCGCGCGGGCCGCACTGCCCACCCCCATCGCCGCCTCTACCGCCCGCACCTACCTGTCGGAGCTGACGGTGGCGGCCGAGTCGCACGCCTCGACCTACGACCGCAGCCTCTTCCCCACCTGGATCACCATCTCGGGCACCTGCGACACCCGTGAGCACGTGATCAAGCGGGACGGCTCGAACGTCGTCACCAACAGCGCGTGCACGGCCACTTCGGGCAACTGGACCAGCCCCTACGACGGCGTGACCACGACCAGCGCGTCGAACTTCGACATCGACCACTTGTTATCCGTAGCCGTGATGAAGCAGATATCTGAAGCAGCAGCTCACGACGTTGACGACATACCGCTCACACACATGATGACGTCCCGGACCGGCCGGACGGCCGCTCCTGATACGGCGATGAATCCGCCCGCCCAGGCCCGCGGTCTGTAGCCCGGAGTGCGCCGCGGAACCCACCGATCGGCGGCACAGTCCGGACCACAGAACACTGCCCAACATCCACGGATGCTCATGTCATGAGCCTGACTATCTGAGGAGATCGAGACTCCCATGCCCTCCCGAATACGGATAGCGACTGCCACCGGTTCCGCTCTCGCCTTGGCGATCAGCGGCCTCATCCTCGGCGTCAGCGCCGGCACCGCACAGGCCAGCACCTGCTCCCGGTCCTACCTGCCGCTGCCGGACCCGTCGTGCACCCCGGGCGTCTACTACTCGGCTGTGACCCAGTCAACGATCAACTCCACGATCTGCGTGTCCGGCTGGACGGACACCGTCCGGCCGCCCACCTCCTACACCAACCCGCTCAAGGCACAGGGCATCATCGACTACGGCTACTCGGACACCAACATGTCCGACTACGAGGAGGACCACCTCGTGCCGCTGGAGCTGGGTGGGTCACCGCGCGACCCGGGCAATTTGTGGCCCGAGCCCCACTACGGCTCGCCCACCGCCTACACCAAGGACGGCGTGGAGACGAAGCTGAAGAACGCCGTCTGCGACGGCCGGATCACCCTGTCCGCCGCACGCTCTGCCATCAAGACCAACTGGACCACTGCGCTGCAGGTCACCGGCATCGGCTGACGGCAGCGGGGGCTCACCGGTGGCGTCCGGCATCAGGCGAACGCCACCGGTCAAGGTCCGTACTCACTCGTACTGGGCGAGCCTGCGCCGCAGAGCGAGGTTCTCGCCTTGGGCGACTTTCAGGGCCTTGCGGAGCCTCGCCACCTCCTCGAAATGAGCCTGCTGTTGCCGCATCAGGCGTGCGCTCAGCGCTCGCACAGCGGCCGAGGTCGAGGAGTCAGCCTGACGATCCGCGGGAATTGCGGAAGCCGGTCCGCTCTTGGCTCGGTGCCCTTCGATCTGGTTGCGCAGTTCGGGGCTTCGGTAGAGGAAGTCTGTGCTCACCCCGGCCTGGCGGGCCACGGCGGTGAAGCTGATGGGCTTGCCGGCCTCGGTCAGCTCCGCGAGGGCAGTGCGAGCACGCTTCTCGGCATTCTGGGACCGGGCCCGGGCGGCCTGGCGAAGGTGCTCTGGCAGCGAAGTCATGCGGTCGGCTCCTGCTGGGGCGTGGTCGGCGGTTGTGGGCGGTCGGCTGCGCCGGCCCCGCGAACTGCGCGCAATTGTCCGTCCTCGTGGACGCTGACGTGATCCAGGGCGACAAGGACCTTGGACCGAGAGCGCCCCATCGTCGGTCACCGAGTACCGAGACCGCCTCGGCGCGGTTGTCGTACATCCAGCGGTAGAACGCCTCGACGGTCACCAGCGTGCTGCGGCGGCCGTTCCTGGACAGTTTGCCGCCCTTGTTCGGCCCGCTCATCACCGTGTGGCTGTTGAGCGAGTCCACGAATCCGATCAGCCAGGGCCTCAGTTGATCGGGAAAGTCCACGAGTTGGGGGCCAGAGCAGCCGGCCTGGTCGATGTACCGCTCGAACCACTTCAGATGGTCGAGGCGGCTCTTGACCGACGACCACACGTACCGCTCCGTCGACAACTGCACGGAAAGCCACCACTTCGCGGCCTCGCGGAACCAGTCCGTCGTGAGCTGGCCGAAGTTGGCTACGGAGCGGCCCCAGGGCTCGTGCTCGCGCTGCGGGATGCGCCGGTCCAGGCCGGGGTTCCACACATCCAGCCGCCACCACTCGCCATCGTGGTAGGCGTGCGCCAAGCGGTCCTGGAGATGCTTGACGCTGTTCAGCACGTGCGTGACGAGCCTCGCGTTCCGCGACGCGTCGGTCCGCATGACGGCGTGCCGCACTTCACGCGCCCACTCCTCGTGGGAGAGCACTGTCAGGGACCTCGCGGAACGTGCCTGCGGGCCGCCGTGCTCGATCGCGAGGACCAGTCCCCGCCTGAGTTCTTGGAACCGCACGGTGGTGATCGCGTATCCCTCCGTCACTTGCTGATGGACGCACCAGGCCAGTTCCCAGATCATGGGCTCGGGCAGACCCCGGAAGCTGATGGCCTGGGATTACCAGCCCTTCTCCCGGTCGATGGTCTGCTTGGTGAAAGCTCTGCCGTAGTCGTCCGGCATGTTGGTCGAGTCGAAGTGGTCCTGCCGGTGCTCCTCCGGCAGGCTCTCCCACAGCCTCCTCGCCTTCTCCTCGCTGAAGAGCCGGGCCACGGACAGGCGCGGATCTCGCTTGTCCTGCCGCTTACGCTCCGGAGTACGTGGCGAGGGAACGGCCGCCACCCCGGCTACCGGATGGACGATCGGCTCAGTTTTCATGTCGGCTTCCCCAGGCTTGCGTGATCTTCTGCCAGTCCGCACACGCGCGCAGCTCAGCGTCCTCGGTCACATGGGCGTACGTATTGATCGTGGTCTGGATGTCGGCGTGACCGAGCCTCCGGCTAACCACATGCACGGGCACACCCGACAGCAGCAGGGCTGTGGCGTGGGTGTGCCGGAACCAGTGCGGCGTCATGTCCGGCGGCAGACCGGGGACGTGCTGCTTCCGCGCGGCCAGATGCTTGTAGACGCTCTCCGCCCTGAGCGGCGCGAACCGGCGTCCGCGGTGCAGGTTGCAGAAGATGTACGCCTCATCCCAGTCGGCCAGATCGACATGGGCGCCGGCCTCGCACATGGCCCACACCCAGTCGCCGTACAGACGGTCCAGAGCCGAGCCAATGAAGACGCGGCGGTGGCCGCTCTTGGCCCGCAGGCCGTGCGGATGGTCCTCGCGGTGGACAACCTCGACCTGCGCGGTGGTACCCGTGCCTGTCCTCCAGTCGCGATGCCGCAGGCCGAGGGCCTCGCCGAGCCGCAACCCGGTCTCCTCCAGCAGGGCCCACAGCAGGCGGTATCGCAGTTCGCCCGACCAGACCGCGCCCGCCGGGTTCCAGGTCGCCTCCGCCTCGCGGAGCGCTGACATCTGGTCGGGCAGCAGCACCGGCACCGGTTTCGCCCGTACGCGGACCTTGACCACGCTGGAACGCCGTCCCGTCTTGCGCGCCACGTGCTCCAGAAACGGCAGGTAGCTTCCCGACCTGGCCCTCGCCGTCTCGTACAGCCGTCCCGCAACCTCGACCCCGCGAGCCGCGTGATAGCGGTAGAAGCCCATGACCGCGCGAGCCCGGCTCGCCACGGTCGCGTCGGCCGCCCTCCTTCCCTCACGGAGCGGCACCACCTCTTCAGCCACGCTCCCGCGACGCAACTGCCCGACGAAGGTTCCGAGTTCAGTCACACCGATCGCGTCCCATGCCTGCGCCCGCCGCTCAAGAAACGTCCACCACAGGGCGAGGCCCCGCGCATAGCTCTTGAGGGTGTTGGGTGAGCGGTCCCTCGATCTCAGGTACTCCAGGTACTGCTCGACCGGCTCTGCGACACGGTAGTCCTCGCCGACGACCGTCCACGTCACGCCTTCATCCATGACCACCCGTTGCGTACTCGCCACCGCACCCCTCTGTTATCACTGTCAACGGCATCGCATCGCTATACCGGATAACGCACCGCTCACAGCAAGGACACGGCCCACCACGTCATGTCACAGAGGTCGGCGGCACCATAAACAAGGTGCGGATAACACCTCGTGCCGCTCGCCGAGGCGTGGGACTCCGGTGCCTGGGCGTGGACCACCGCGCAGCGCCAGACACTCGCCAACGACGTGACCCGGCCCCAGCTCCTGGCCGTCTCCGCGTCCTCCGACCGCTCGAAGGGCGACGACGACCCGGCCGAGTGGCTGCCGCAGGCGTCCTTCCAGTGCACGAACACCCGCGCGTGGGTGCAGGTGAAGCACTACTACGGCCTGAGCGTGGACAGCGCGGAGAAGTCGGCGCCGTACAGCGTCCTCGACAACTGCTGAATCGTTCCGGCACGCGGAGCCCGGCCCCACCCGCGCTCCGCGTGCCACCCGGCCCACGGCCGGCCCCTGACGACCGGCCGCCCCGGTGACGATCTCCCGGGGCGGCTGCGTCTTGCCGTCTTGCCGTCTTCCGCCGGGCGGCGGCCCGTACCGCGGGGCGGCCGCCTCAGGCGGTCGCGCCCTCCCGGGAGCGGGCCTTGAACGCCGCCTTGCGGGCCTCCTTGGCGACCTTGCGGTCCGGGTGCAGGCGGCCCATCGCCTCCAGCACGGCCGCGGTGGCCGGGTGGTCCACCCGCCAGGCGGCGGCGAAGAAGCCCTCGTGCCGGGCGACCAGGTCGCGCACCAGCTCGCCCAGGTCCTCCGGGTCGTCGTCGGCGGCGATCTGGGCGGCGAGGGTGTCCACGGTCAGCCAGAACACCATGTCCGGGTCGGGCGCGGGCACGTCGGGCCGCCCCTGCTCGGTGAGCCACACCCGGGCCAGGCCGCCCAGCCACTTGTCGTCCAGCACCTCCCGCAGGGCGGGTTCGGCCTCCGCGCCGAGCAGCGCCAAGCCCTGCTGGCACTTCAGACGGCGGCCGGGGCCGTCCGCGTCGTCGCCCCGGGCGGCGGCCAGCAGGTCGCGCGCGGCCGCCTCCGGGTCGCGGCCGTCCAGCCAGGCCACGGCCTCCACGCGGGCGGCGTGCTCCGGGTAGTCCGTGAGCGCGTCCAGCAGGTCCCGGGCGGGCGCGCCGACCAGGTCCCCGAGCACGGGGGCGACCGCGCCGGCCTCGACCAGGCGTTCGCGAATGCCGTGCACGCCCAGCGGGGTGATCCGGACCAGGCCGTAGCGGGCGATCTCGTCGGCATCGGAGAGGTCGGCCAGGTCGGGCAGGCCGTCCCCGCCGATCCCCTCCGGGCCGGCCCCGTGCTCGGGGTGCTCCGGGTCCACCTCCTCGACCAGGGACTCGTCCATCGGCTCGTACTCCAGCAGCCCGGTGGGCGCCAGCAGCCGGAAGTGGCCGTCCAGCCGCATCATCACCGCGGTGACCTCTTCGAGCACGGCCTCGCTGGGCTGCTCCATCTCCTCGGGCACGACCAGGGAGGCGGCGAGCACCGGCAGGGGCAGCACGCCCGCCTCCCCGCCGTCGGTGTCGCCGTGGGTGCCGTCGTCCAGCGCGGTGAGCGCGTAGAGGTTGAGCAGGGCGGTGTCGAGGAGTTCGGCCTCCTCCTCCGGGTCCCAGTCGCCGTCGTCCAGGTCGTGGGCGCCGCCGTCCGGGGCCGGCGGCGCCTCGCCCTCGACGTCGACCGGCAGGTTGTCGAGGTCGGGCGCGGTGGCGTCGGCCAGCGCGCTGTCGACGGCGGAGTTCCACAGGTCGAGGACCTCGTGCGGGTCGGCGTCCTCGCCCGCCTCGTCCAGGCGCGTGAAGACCTCCCCGGGGACGGCCCGGCCGGCCGCCTCGCCCGGCGGCGTGGACTCCTCGGCCTCCTCGTCGATCTCCAGCACCAGCAGCCCGGTGTCCACGGCCACGCCCCACGCCTGCGCGGCCTCGGCCACCGCGTCCTCCCCGGTCAGGCCCAACTCCGCGGCGGCCGCGAGCAGTTCCTCGTCGAGGAGTTCGCCCATCCCGTCCACCCGGCGCTCGGCCCCGACCCACCGGGCCAGCCGCAGCGCGCGGTCCAGCAGCGGCACGGCGCGTGCCTGCCGGGCGAGGACGTCCGGGGGCAGCAGCCGTACGGGCGGCAGGACGAGGGGACTTGCGGACATCGGTGGGGCTCCCATTCGGCGTGCGTGGGCGACGACTGCGCGATCGGGCCGGCCGTCTGCGGCGCGGCGTGCCCTCTCAGCGTATTGCCTCGCGGCGCGCCTCCCGCTCTGCCTCGGCGCCCCGCCGACGTGGGGTTCCGCCCGGTGGAGCGCGCCGGCCGGGCACCGGGCGGCACCCGCACAGGCGGCGGGCCGTACGGGCGCGATTCCCCCGTCGGAGCGACGGCCGGGCGGGTGCGCCCGGTGGCGGGCCGGCGACCGGAGGAGGCGATAACCCCGCGTCGGGCGGGCCGGTTGGGCACACTACGGAAGGCGAGGAACACCCCCACCACTTCGAGGAGAGGCATTCACATGGCGCGGATCCCGGTCCACACCATCGACAGCGCGCCCGCGGCCAGCGAGGAGACGCTGCGCGGGTTAGAGAAGCGCTTCGGGCGGGTGCTCAACATCCACGGCGGGATGGCCCATTCGCCCCTGGTCCTGGCGGCCTACTCGGGGATCCAGGCGGCCATCGCCGAGCACGGCACCTTCGACGCACGCACCCGCGAGGCGGTCGCCCTGGCGGTCGGGGCGGTGGACAAGTGCGCGTACTGCCAGTCGGCGCACACCGTGTCGGCGAAGGCGGCGGGCTTCACCGAGGAGGAGACCGTCGCGATCCGCCGCGGCGAGAGCGCCGACGACGCGAGGCTGGACGCGCTGGTGCGGGTCGCGCGGGAGATCGCCGGCGAGGTCGGCGAGGCGTCCGACGAGGCGTGGGACAAGGCGGTGGCCGAGGGCTGGACGGACACCGAGCTGGCCGAGCTGTTCACGCACGTGGCGGTGAACCTCTACACCAACTACTTCAACCACTACGCCCGCACCGACCTCGACGTCCCGGCCGCCCCGGCCCTGGACGCCTGATCTCCCCCGGCCGCGCGGCCCGCAGCCTCCTGCGGGCCGCGCGGCCGGACAGGGCAGGACGCAGCCGCCCCGGGTCCGCCCCCGCCGTGTTCGAGCCGGCGTCCGCGTCGGCGTCTGCACCGGGGCGCCGCCGGCCCGGCATCGCCTCGTGGCCCCGATTCTGCACGCCTGTCAGCAAATTGACGCTCCGTCAGTATTCTGTGAGCCCTGGTACGGACCGGCACACGCCGGGCGCATGGTTCACCGCGGAGGGTTCATGAATCGAACGAGCGCGCGCCCCCGGGTGCTCGTCATAGGGGCGGGCCTGGCCGGCACCGCCACGGCGATCCGGTTGCTCCGCTTCGCGCGCAGGCCGCTGGAGGTCGTCCTGCTGGAGCGGCGCGCCGACTACCGCTCCGCCGGCGTCGCCTACCACCGCGACGGCAACCCCTGGGACCACGTGTTCAACATCCAGGCGGGCCGGATGTCGGTGTTCCGGGAGGACGTCCTCGACTTCGTCCGCTGGGCCAACACGGAGGCCGACCGGCGGGACTGGCCGGAGCAGTGGGCCGGGTGGACGTTCGCCGAGCAGGGCCCGGCGCCCCGGCGGATCTTCCAGGACTACCTCGACGACCGGCTGGCCGAGGCCCGCCGGGAGACCTGTCCCGGCGTCGAACTCGTGGAGGCCGACGGCGAGGCGGTCGACATGGCGGTGCGCGGCCGCGGGGTCGAGGTGACGGTCTGCCGGCTGTCGCCGGGCGGCCTGGAGGGCTTACGCACCGGGTCGCCGCCGGGGACGGAGGTGCTGCCGGCGGACCACGTCGTCCTCGCCACCGGCCTGGAGCTCAAGGAGCCGCCGTTCGCCGCCGATGTGGCCGGGCACCGCTCCTTCGTGCGCAACCCCTACTCCGCGGCGGGCATCCGCAAGCTCTCCACGCTCCGGCCCGCCGCCACCGTGGCCATCGTCGGGTCCGTGCTGAGCGCGTACGACGCGGCGGGCCTGCTGCTGCGCCAGGGCCACACCGGGCGGATCCACCTCATCTCCAAGTCCGGCACGATCTTCCGCACCTACCCCGGCGGCCACGAGCACGGGGTGCTGCGGCTGCCGCGCCCGGACGCGCTGCTGGAGCCGTACCGCGGCCGCGAGGAGTTCCTGGCGCGGGTGGCGGCCGAGTGGCGGACGGCGTGCTCGATGGTCGAGGCCGAGCACCCGGACATCGATCCCGTGATCGTCTCCGAGCGCGTGTCCAAGGCGTGGGAGCCCTACCTGCCCGAGGCGATCGGCCTCATCCCGACGGCCGAACTGCGCGGTCTGCTCGACGAGTTCGGGACGACGATCGCGGCCATCCGGGTCGGCGCGATGGACTACACGATGGCGGTCATCGAGCGGGCCATGCGGCCGCAGGACGGGCCACTGAAGCTGGTCGTCGGACGGGTCGAGACGATCACCGCGGCGGCGTCGGGCCGGCTGGTGGTCACGGTCGCCGGGCGGGAGGAGAAGCACGCCGTCGAGGCCGACCTGGTGGTGTCCAACTTCGGCCGGGAGTCGGACTACACCAGGGTCGCGCAGCCGCTGTGGCGCAACCTCCTGCGCCGGGGGATCGCGGTGCCGCACGAGCGCACCGGGCGCGGCCTGGAGGTCGACGGGAGCGGGACGCTGCTGGGCCCCGACGGGCTGCCCTCCGGCCCGGTCTCCGCGGTCGGTGTGCTCCGGGAGGGCGACGAGATCGTGCGCAACGGCCGGACCGGCGCGTTCGCCTTCAACCTCGCCGCCATCAAGAACCACTCGATCGCCGTCGCCGCGCACGCGGTCGAGCGGCTGGAGCTGCGGGAGTCGCCGGACCGGCCGGAGGAGCCGGAACCGCCGCGCGACGACCGGTCGCAGACCCCGTCCCCGCACTCCCCTTTTGGGGGTTATGTCGGCAACTTGGAGGAAGCGACGCGCCTGGTGGGGGAGGAGGCTGTGGTACTGGAGGTGCGGAGGTTGGCCACGCGCGCACGACGAGAGCGGGAGGTGCTCGATTCCCGCTTGGACGCGTGCATTCGCTCCATCGGCGACCACCCGGACCTTCCGACGGACGCCTCCCGGCGTGACCGCCTGATGCGGACGGTCGTCAACCGGGTGGCCGTCCAACGGCTCACCGACGTGTCCGTGACACCGCGGCAGCTACGTCGACAACTGGGGCTGGCGAACGCCGATGATCCGGAGGGCTAGTGAACGGGCGACGGATTCTGGGATTCCTCCTGGCTGGTGGCACCGAAAGCGTGTTACGGGGCATCTGTAATCGCACGAGAAGTCCACGCGAGGGAACCATCCTCGTCGCCCCTTCCCTCGAAGCGGGCCTGTACGACGCGATCGTGGCGGCCCGCGCGGTCGTCTGCGGCTCCGGCGGGCTGACCGGCCACATGCAGTCCCTTTGCCGCGGCCGGGGCATCCCGGTGCTGCGCGTGGACGAGGCCGATCTCGACGATCTGGTCGGCGAGGTGACGCTGTACCTGGAGAGCGCGTCGATCGTCGTCGAGTCCGGCCCCCGCGCGCCTCGTGCGGACCCGGACCCGGTGCTGGAGGACCTCGGCTCGGCCTGCGCGGTCATCGCGGACCTCCAGGACATCACGTCCATCAACTCCTGCGGGCCGAACGCGGCCCGGGTCGAGTCGTTCTTCATCCGCGAGGAGTTCCTCTGCCTGGCGCTGGGGCTGAGCCCGCTCGACGCCATGGACGGCGGGCCGGTCGGCACCACCGCCTACGGGCAGGCCATCGCCGACCGGTTGTGCGGCTTCGTCGAGGCCCTCCTACCGGGCCAGCGGCTGGTTCTGCGGATGCTGGACCTGCGCTCCGACCACGCGGCCGGCGTCACCGAGGTGGCGCCGGTCGCGGTCGAACCGAACCCGGAGATGGGCCTGCACGGCGCCCGCTGGCTGCTCGGCTCGGACGCCTACCGCGACGCGCTGCACACCGTGCTGGCCTCCTTGCGCAAGCAACTCGGCGACGAGGCGGACCGCGTGTCCCTCTCGGTGCCGTTCGTCAACGACGAGGTGGAGTTCGCGCAACTGCGGGCGCACCTCCAACTGCCGGACGAGGCACCCCTGTCGGCGTTCATCGAGACGCCGTCGGCGGTGCACGCCACCGCGGCGATGTGCGCCGTGGGGTGCAGCGAGCTCTTCGTCGGCCTGAAGGACCTGGTGCAGTTCTACCTGGCGGCGGACCGGGGCAACCACCTGGTGGCCGACTCCTACCGCACCCGCCACCCGGCCGTCCTGGACGGGGTGCGCCGCGTGGTGGAGTCCGGGCGCTCGGCCGGCACCCCGGTGCGGGTGTTCTCGCTGGCGTCGGACCTCGCCCACTATCTGGAGCACCTGCCGACCCCCGACGGCTACATGATGTGCACCGCCGAACTCCGGCAGCTGATCGTGCAGTCCGCCACCCGGCCCCGTCCCTGGCGCCAGCCCCAGCCCCAGCTCTGACGGGACCGCCGACCCGGGATTCCCCCCCGCGTCCGGCCGCGCTCCGTAAGGTTGGGGCGTGAGCTTGGGCACGGGGGACGTACGGGAGTTGACGGAGCGGTTCCTGGCCGCCAAGGGGACCCGGCAGACGGTCTCGGTCGTGCTGCCGGTGCTGCTGACGGCCGATCCGCCGTGGGAGCGGGGCCCCCTGCCGGTGGCCGACCACGACGGCGCGGCGGAGGCGACCGCCCGCCGGCGGCTGTTCACGACGGCCGCCGGCCGCGTGCTGTACGACCGCCGCTGGCACACCCGCGCGGCGGTGACCCACGGCCGGCTGCGGCTGGACGGCATGGAGCTGCTGCGCACCCCGAGCACCCGCGCTCCGGGCCAGGCACTGGCGGTGCTGCACCTGACGGCTCCGGACGCGCCCCTGCTGCCGGTGCTCCGCGCGTACAGCCGGCGGCGCCAGGTCACCGACCCGGACCCGCTGACCGGCCCACTGGACCCCGCCGTGCTGCTGGGCGGCGTGGCCGACACCGCCCCGCCGCCGGCCCCCTTCGCGCTGGCCCGCCCGTACACGGTGGCCTTCTTCACCCCGGACGCGTCGACGCCGTGCGCGCTGCGCGACCCGGACACCGGCGAACTCCCGCTCTCCGCCGACCTGTTGCTGCGCTCACTGGCCTCGCGCGCGTCGCTGTCCGACCTCCCGCCCGCGCCCGAGAGCCTGCCGGGGCTGCGGGCCGGGATCAACCGGGTGTCGGCGGACTGGAGCGCGCTGGTGCAGCGGCAGGGCGCCGCCTTCCTCGGCCACCGGCCGGACACCGGGCCGGGCGACTTCTACGACTTCGCGGCCGGCAACGCCCGGGGCGTCTACCTGGACGCCCTGCTGCTCGGCAGCGCCCAGCGGGACCGGATCGACGAGCTCACCGACGAGCTGTCCTCCGTCTTCGACGGGCCGGGGCTCTCCCGCCGGCTGGCCGAACTGGAACGCGGCATCGCGCTGTTCCGCAGCACCTACTGGCGCCAGCACCTCAACGCCCACGGCCCGGCCAATCACCTGCTGCGGTCCTTCCAGACCGGCTACCGGCTGCCCGAGCGCTTCGACCAGATCCTCGCCGAGGCCGCGGACTACGCCCGGCTCGCGCAGAACCAGGAGAGCCAGCAGATCGCCGGGGCGCTGGGGGTGCTGACGATCCTGGGCCTGCCGGTCTCGACGGCGCTGTCGGTGCTCCAGGTGCTCGGCGACTCCAGCGCCACCCACCTGGTGGTGGCGCTGGCCGCCTCGCTCGCCGCCACGGCCGCCGCGCTCACCACCCGCTACGGGCGGCTCGTGCTGTCCTCCCTGCGCGGCAGCCGCTGGTAGCCGCCGGCGGGCCTTGACGGTGACGGGGCCTCAGTTGTGGCTGTGCAGCGCCTCGTTGAGACCGCCCCACGAGCCGGAGCGCGAGAGGACCTCGACCGTTCCGGTGGTGGAGTTGCGGCGGAAGAGCACGTTGTCCGCCCCGGACAGCTCGACCGCCTTGACGATCCGGCCGTCGGGGAGGGTGACGCGGGTGCCGGCGGTGACGTAGAGGCCGGCCTCGACCACGCAGTCGTTGCCGAGCGCGATGCCGAGCCCGGACTCCGCGCCGAGCAGGCAGCGCTCCCCCACCGAGACCCGCTGCTCGCCGCCGCCGGACAGGGTGCCCATGATCGAGGCGCCGCCGCCGACGTCGGAACCGTCGCCGATCACGACGCCCTGCGAGATGCGGCCCTCCACCATCGAGGTGCCGAGCGTGCCGGCGTTGAAGTTGCAGAAGCCCTCGTGCATCACGGTGGTGCCGGCGGCCAGGTGCGCGCCGAGGCGGACCCGGTCGGCGTCGGCGATCCGCACGCCGCCGGGCACCACGTAGTCGGTCATGCGCGGGAACTTGTCGACGCCGTAGACCGACAGGTGCAGGCCCTCGGCGCGGGCGGCCAGCCGCGCGGCGTCCAGGGCCGGCACGGGCACCGGGCCCAGCGAGGTCCAGGCGACGTTCGCGATCAGGCCGAAGATGCCGTCGAGGTTCTGGGCGTTGGGCCGCACCAGGCGGTGGCTGAGCAGGTGGAGCCGCAGGTACACGTCGTGGGCGTCGAGCGGCTTGTCGTCGAGCGAGCCGATGACCGTACGGACGGCGACGACCCGCACGCCGCGGCGCGGGTCGGGGCCCAGGGCCTTGGCCGCGGCCGGGCCGATCAGTTCCGCGGCGCGCTCGGCGGTGAGCAGCTCGGTCCCCGTGGGGCCCGCCGCCTCACGGCTCGCGGTGTCCTCGGTGAGCTGCGGAGCGGGGTACCAGGTGTCCAGTACGGTGCCGTCGTCGGCGACGGTGGCGAGGCCGGAGGCTACGGCGCCGGGGCGGTTCTCGGTCATGGTCAGCACGTTAGCCGCTGGTCGGCGGGTGGGGCGAACCGGCTCACCATGCGGAACGCCGCGGCCCGGGGCGCACGGGGGCGGGCGCGGGCCCGGACGGCGGACGTGCCGCAGCGACGCGGCGGGTCAGAGCCGGCCGGCCTCCGTGATCCGGCGCAGGAACTCCCGGGTGCGCGGCTCGGCCGGGGCGCCGAACACCTGGGCGGGCGTGCCGCGTTCGAGGATCACCCCGCCCTCCAGGAAACACACCTGGTCGGCGACGTCGCGGGCGAAGGCCATCTCGTGGGTGGCGATCACCATCGTCATGCCCTGCTCCTTCAGGTCGCGGACGACCGCCAGCACCTCGCCGACCAGTTCGGGGTCGAGCGCCGCGGTGATCTCGTCCAGGAGCAGCAGCCGCGGGCGGGTGGCCACCGCCCGCAGCAGCGCGACCCGCTGCTGCTGCCCGCCGCTGAGCCGGTCCGGGTACTCCCGGGCCCTGCCCGCGAGGCCGAGCCGGTCGAGGAGTTCGAGCGCTTGCGCCTCGGCCTGCCCGCGCGCCGCCTTGTGCACCCGGCGCGGCGCGAGGGTGATGTTGTCGAGCACGGTCATGTGCGGGAAGAGGTTGTACGCCTGGAAGACGACGCCGATCCGGCGGCGTACCGCGTCCTGGTCGGTGCGCGGGTCGGTGATGTCCTCGCCGTCCAGGAAGATCGCGCCGTCGTCGACGTCCTCCAGCAGGTTGGCGCAGCGCAGCAGGGTGGACTTGCCCGAGCCGGAGGCGCCGATCAGGGCGGTGACGCTGTGCGCGGGCACGTCGAGGCCGATGTCGCGGAGCACCACGGTGGAGCCGTAGGTCTTGCGGACGGCCTCCAGCCGCAGCACGGGCTCGCCGCCGTCCCGCGGCCCGGGCGGGCCGGCCGCGGGCCGCTTGGCGAACCGGCCGGACGTCCCGGGGCCGTCGAGGCCGCCCTCGGGGCCTGGACCGGCCGCTCCCGCGGTTCCGGCGCTCATACCGAACCTCCCTGCGACTGCCGACGGTTCATCCGCGCGGCCACCCAGTCGGTGAAGCGGGTCATGGGGATGGTGATCGCCACGAAGATCAGCCCCGCGACCACGTACGGCGTGTAGTTGAACTTCTCGCTGGCGATGATCTGGGCGGCGTACACCGCGTCCACCGCGCCGCCGATGGACACCAGGCCGGTGTCCTTCTGGAGCGAGACCAGGTCGTTGAGCAGCGGCGGGATCACCCGCCGCACCGCCTGGGGCAGCACCACGTACCGCATCGCCTGCGCGCTGCTCAGGCCCAGGGAGCGGGCCGCGGCCCGCTGCGAGGGGTGCACGCTCTCGATGCCGGCCCGGAACACCTCGGCGACGTAGGCGGTGTAGGTCAGGCACAGCGCGAGCCCGCCCAGCTTCACCGGGTCGTTGGTGACCCCGGTCAGCCGCAGGGCGGGCACCCCGAAGACGCAGACCAGGATGCAGATGATCAGCGGCAGGCCGCGGAAGAAGTCGACGTAGGCGGTGGCCAGCGCCCGGACCGGGAAGAAGACCGGCCCGCGCAGCGTGCGCAGCAGCGCCACCAGCAGCCCGGCCACCAGCACCACGGCCCCGCAGACCGCCAGCAGCCGCAGGTTCAGCCACAGCCCGTGCAGTACGTCGGGGAGCGCGAGCCGGGCGTAGTGGCCGTCCAGGAAGGTCTCCCGGGTGCGCTGCCAGCCGGGCGACTCGACGACCAGCGCGGTGAGCAGGACCGCGGTCACCAGTGTGCTCACGGCGGCGATGCCGGCCGCCCGGCGGGCGCGGGAGCGCCGGAAGCGCTCCCGCTCGATCCGCCGCGCGGACGGCCGGTAGGGGTCGGCGGGCGCGGCCGCCTTCTCCTCGTGGACGGTCACGCGCGCACCGCTCCCCGGCCCGCCGACCCGGCGCGGGTCACTTGAGCACCGGCGCGTCGACCGCGTCGGACAGCCACGTCTTCTCCAGCCCGGCCAGGGTGCCGTTGGAGCGCAGCGCGGTGACGGCGGCGGAGACGCAGGGGGTGAGCAGGCTGCCCTTGTCCAGGACCAGCCCGAACTGCTCCGGGGTCGTGCCGGTGGCGGCGAACTGGCCGACCACCTTGGCGTCCGGGACCTGCGCGCCGGTGATGTAGAAGGCGGTCGGCAGGTCCACCACGATCCCGTCGACCTGGCCGTTCTTCAGCGCGGCCACCGCCAGGTCGTTGCGCTGGAAGACGGCCGGCTGCGCGGAGGGCTTCACCACGTCCTTGATCACGTCGAGGCTGGTGGTGCCCACCTGGGCGCCGAGCTTGGCGTTCTTCAGGTCGGCCAGGGAGCGGGCGGAGAGGATCTTCGAGCCCTTGGGGGCCACGAGCGCCTGCCGCACGTCGTAGTAGCCCGGCGAGAAGTCGACGGCCTTGGCGCGGTCGGCGTTGATCGAGACCTGGTTGATGTCGAAGTCGAAGTTCTTCGCGCCGGGCGAGAAGGCGCTGTTGAACGGGACCTTCCGCCACGTCACCTGGTCGGGGTCGTAGCCGAGTTGCTTGGCCACCGCGTAGGCGACCGCGGACTCGTAGCCCTTGCCGTCGGACGGCTTGTCGTCGGAGAACCAGGGCGCGTAGGCCGGGTTGTCGGTGCCGACGGTGAGCTTGCCCGGGGTGTGGGTGGGCAGCTTGGCCGGGGTGCAGAAGGCGGCGGAGGAGGGGGCCGCCGAGGACGGGGACGCTCCCGAGGCGGGCGACGACGCCGCGTCGGACGCGGAGTCGTCGTCCTGCGGTGAGCAGCCGGTCAGGGCGAGGGTGAGCAGGACGGCCGCCGCGAGGGTCGCGCGGCGCGGGGTCAACGGGATCACTCGACGCATGGCGGGACCTTGGCACCGCCCGGGCGGGCTTGTCCACGCCATTCGCCGCTTCGTCCGGATGACGGACCTTTGTGTCCTGGGTGTTGCGCCGGTGCGGGCGACGACGGGCCGCCCGCACCGGCGCGTTCACGCCTGCGGCGGGGGCGGGTGGTGGGCGGCCCAGTGCGCGGCGATGTCCTCGCGGCGGGCCACCCACACGTCGCCGCGCGCGGCCACGTGCTCCAGGATCTCCCGCAGCGCCGAGGTGCGGGCGGCCTGCCCGGTGAAGCGCGCGTGCAGCCCGATGGTCATCATCTTCGGCCGCGACGCGCCCTCGCGGGCCAGCTCGTCGATCCCGCGCACACAGTAGTCGACGAACCCCGAAGGCGTCAGCCCGTGCGCGGTGTACCGGGAGTCGTTGTAGGTGAGCGTGTAGGGCACCACCAGGTGGGGGCGGCCGGCCACCCGGACCCAGTAGGGCAGGTCGTCGTTGTAGGCGTTGGAGTCGTAGGCGAACCCGCCCTCGGCGACGAGCAGGTCCCGGGTGTGCTCGCTCGGCATCCAGCGGCTGTACCAGCCGGAGGGGCGGCGCCCGCAGGTGCGGGTGATCGAGGCGACGGCCCGCGTGATCCGGTCCGCCTCCTCCTCCCGGCCGACGGTCCAGTCCTCGCTCCAGCGGTAGCCGTGCCCGCACACGTCGTGGCCCGCCCGCCGGATCCAGGCGCAGACGTCGGGGTTGCGCTCCAGGGCCACCGCGGCGGCGAACATCGTCAGCGGCAGGCCGAACTCGTCCATCAGCCGCAGGATGCGGAAGACGCCGGCCCGGCTGCCGTACTCGTAGACGGACTCGGTCGCCAGGTCGCGGGCCGGCGGGGCGACCGCGCGGCCGATCTCGCCGAGCGACTCGTTGACGCCGTCCCCGTGGGCGAGCGAACGCTCCGAGCCCTCCTCGTAGTTGAGGACGACGTTCAGCGCGAGCCGGGCGCCGCCGGGCCAGCGCGGCACCGGCGGCTCGGCCCCGTGGCCGACGAAGTCCCGCTCCGCGGCGCTCACTCGGGCGCCCCCGGCCGGGCGGCCCGGCGCTCGGTCAGCTCGCCGACGATGTCGCGCGCGGTGCGGACGTCGCCGTACTGCCGGTCCAGATCGAACAGGGCCGTGGTGTGCGACCGTTCGAACCGGTCGAAGACCCCGTCCTCCACGACGGTGGTGCGGAAGTTGTACGACATGGCGTCCACGCAGGTGGCCCGCACGCAGTTGGAGGTGGAGCCGCCGGTGACGATCACCGAGTCGACGCCCCGGTCGATGAGCAGCGACAGCAGCGGGGTGCCGAAGAACCCGCTGGGCTTCTTCTTCACCATCACGATGTCGCGCGGCCCGGGGGCCGCCGCGGGCACGATCCGCGCGCCCACGGTGCCCTCCAGGCACCAGCCCTCCACCGTCAGCAGGTCCCGCTTGCGCAGGTAGACCCCGCCGTCGGAGCCGTCGGGCGCCAGCTCGTAGCGGGTGTAGAAGACCGGCACGTCCAGGTCGCGCATGGCCGGCAGGAAGGTGCTGAGCACCTCCACGGCCGCTGCCCCGGCCGGTCCGCACGCCGAGGGGTAGGGGCCGTCCGGCTCGCCCGGCGGCGGGCCGACCATGTAGTTCTGCACGTCGATCACGACCACCGCGGGCCGCTCGCCGATCCCGACCCGGCGGCCGAAGCCGGCCCCGTCGATGCGGGCCCGCTCCTCGGGGGTCAGCCGGTCGCGCCAGCCGCCGCTGCCCTCGCCCGTCCCGCCCACGTCAGACCACCGCCACGGGGTTGACCATGGAACCGGACCCGCCCCGCAGCCGCAGCGGCGCGATGACGCACAGGAACTCGGCGATCCCGTCGGCGGCGAGTTCCGCGGTGCGGACGTTCTCCAGCAGGTAGACGCCGTTGCGGGTGATGGTCTCCTGGTGGACGGGGAACGCCTCGGCCTCCGGCGTCAGGGGCACGCGCTCGACCGCCCAGTTGTCGGCGCCGATCACGGTGACCCGGCGCTCCACGCACCACCGGGCGCCGGACAGGTCCAGGCCCGGCTCGCTGGCGGCGTAGCGGTCGCTGTCGGCGTCCCAGTGGGCGCCCCAGCCGGTGTGCAGCAGCAGGATGTCGCCGGCCCCCACCTCGACCCCGGCCGCGCGCTCGGCGGCGGCCAGGTCGTCGGCGGTCACCGGCTGGTCGTCGCCGAGCACCGCCACCCCCTGGGCGGCGCACAGGTCGAGCAGCACGCCCCGCGCGACCAGCGGCGGGACGTTCTCGATGCCGAGGCTGGTCAGCCCGTCGGCCCCGATGACCTCGCTCCACGGCCGGCCGCCGTAGGCGTACGGGCCGATCCCGATGTGGCCGAGGCCGTCGAGGTGGGTGCCGCTGTGCAGCGCCCCGCTGACCGACTCCTCGACGAAGGTCTGCTGGTTGGTGCCGAACGCCCGCTCGGGCAGGGTGCGGTCGGTGACCAGGACGTGCTTCCAGTACCGCCACATCTGGTGCGGCGAGGAGGGGCCCAGCACCTGGCCGAGGGCGTAACGCCGGCCGCGGGTCACCAGCCCGACGGCTCGGGTGACGGTGTCCGGGCCGATCTCGTTGGCCGCGCCGATCTGGTCGTCGTCGCCGTAGCGGCGGGGCACGGTCTCCTGCGGGGCCCTGGCGGGCGCGGTCATCGTTTCTCCTCACGGGAGGGGGTCGGGCCGGATCGTGCGGACAGCAGGCAGCTGCGGGTGATGGCATCCTCGGTCAGGCCGGAGCCGGAGAGCTCGACGCCGGGCCTGCCGTGGTGCAGGACCAGCACGCGGTCACACAGGTGGGCGAGGTCCTCGTACTCCGAGGAGGCGATGAGCACGCCGGCCCCGGCGTCCGCGGCGGCCCGGATGATGCGGAAGATGTGCGCCCGGGAGGCGATGTCGACGCCCTGGGTGGGTTCGTGCAGCAGCACCACCCGGGGGTCGTCCTGGAGCCACTTGGCCAGCAGCACCTTCTGCTGGTTGCCCCCGGACAGGGCGCCGAGCCGGTGGCCCGGACGCGGCGGGCGCACGTCGTAGCGGGCCACCAGGTCGCGGACGGCGGCCTGTTCGCGCCCGCGCCTCATGCGGCCGCCGGAGAAGAAGCGGTCCAGCACCGGCAGGGTGAGGTTCTCGCCCACGGTCGCGGCCGGGATGCCGCTGGCCCGGGCCCGGTCGGCGGGCAGCAGCGCCATCCCGGCCGCACGCAGCTCGCGCGGCCGGACCCGCCGGATCCGCCGGCCGCCGACCGACAGCCGGCCCGCGCGCAGCGGCAGCGCCCCGTACAGCAGGTACGGCAGCTCGTCCTGGCCCATGCCGACCAGTCCGGTGACGCCGACGACCTCGCCGCGGTGCAGGCGCAGGGACACGTCGTCCACCAGCCGCCCGGTCACCGCGGACGCCTCCAGCACGACCTCGCTGCCCGGGGGCTCCCGGTCGGGGTAGATCTGCCCGGCGTCCCGGCCCAGCATCAGCTGGACCAGGTCGTCCCGGTCGACCTCCTCGGTGCGCACGGTGGCGACGTGCCGGCCGTCGCGCAGCACCGAGACCCGGTCGGCGATCTCCATCACCTCGTCCAGCCGGTGGGAGACGAACACCACCGCCGACCCGGCCGCGGTCACCCGCCGCACGGCCTTGAACAGCAGCTCCGCGCCGCTGGGCGGCAGGCACGCGGTGGGCTCGTCGAGGACGAGCACCCCGCCGCGGGCCGGCAGCGCCTGGACGGCGGTGGCGAACCCGAGCAGCGCCCGCTCGGCCGCGGGCAGCCGGCTCGCCGGCAGGTCCGGGTCCACCGACAGCCCGACGGAGTCGAGCAGCCGGCGGACCGCGGCCCGCTCCTGCCGCCACCGGATGCGCCCGAGCGGCCCGTGGGCGTAGCGGCCGACCCGGATGTTCTCGGTAACGGTCAGGGCCGGCGCGACCGGGGCGTCCTGGTGCAGGAACGCCATGCCGAGCCGGGCCGCCTCACCGGACGCCATGGGCAGGCCGACCGGCTCGCCGTGGACGGCGATGGTGCCCTCGTCCGGCGTGTGGTAGCCGGCCAGCGTCTTGATCAGGGTCGACTTGCCGGACCCGTTCTGCCCGATGAGCGCGTGCACCTCGCCCGGGCGCAGTTCGAGGTCCAGCCCGCGCAGGGCCCAGACCGCCCCGAAGCGCTTGCCCAGGCCGCGGAGGGTCACGACCGCCGGCGGTGGTGTGGTCATCAGGCCAGGCCCCAGACCTTCTTGTACTCGTCGCGGAAGCTGGAGCCGAACAGGGCGTTGGTGTCCTTGGTGTCGACTCCGGCGAGGTTGGTGGAGTCGAACAGCCGCAGCGGGATGTTGGGCTCCACCGGCTTCTGGCCTGCCAGCGCGCGGCCCATCATGTCCACGCCCGCCCAGCCGGACCACACGTCGGGCTCGCCGACGTCGGCGACCTGCACGTCGTTCTTGGCGACCAGGTCGAGGTTGGCCGACACGGCGTCGGAGCCGACGACCTTCACCTTGGACGCCAGGCCCGCGCTCTTGATGCCGGGGACGACGTAGATGGCCTGCGCGTCGTAGGTCGGCAGCACCCAGGCGATCTTCGGGTCGCGGCGCAGCAGCGTCTGCGTGGTGCGCTGGAGATCGGTGCCGATCGTGGCGACCTGGGTGTCCTGCACGGTCAGCTTGCAGTCGGGGCACTGCTTGGCGAACTCGTCGCGCATGCCCTGGACGCGGGTGACCTCGCCGGGGAACTCGTTGTCGCTGAAGATCAGCACGTGGGTGTCGGGGGCGCCCTTGGAGATGACGTAGTCGGCCTGGAGCCGCCCGGAGTCGTAGAAGGAGATGCTGACGTGCGCGAACGTGCCGGGGATCAGCGGGTCGCGGCTCTGGTCGGCGGTGAGGGTGTCGACGACCGGGATGCCCGCGGCCTTGGCGGCGGCGACGGCCGGCTTCATCTGGGCCGGCGAGGCGCCGACGGTCAGGATGCCGTCGACCTTCTGCGACACCGCCTGGTTGACCACCCGGGACCACTCGGTGACGCTGCCCTTCCCGTCGATGACGGTGGCCTTCCAGCCGATCTCGGAGGCCGCCTCCTTGGCGCCGTTGGCGATGTTCGCCACGAAGGGCACCGCGAGGGTGGAGGCGAGCACGGTGATCCGCTTGCCGGACAGCTTCTTCATGTCCACCGGCTCGTTGGGCGTGAAGATGGGCTTGGCCTTGGCCTTCTCGACCGCGGCCTGGGCCTCGGCCCACCCGGGGGCGGAGGAGCCCGGCTTGTCGTGGTCGGCGACGGGGCCGGAGGTGGAGGAGGAGTTGGTGGAGCCGCACGCGGCCAGGGTGGTACCGACGGCGACGGCGGTGACCCCCAGACAGACCCGGCGGTGCAGACCGGAGGCGAGGGTGAGTCTCATGGCGAGCCTTTCGGTGGAGCAGGGGCGGTTCGGAGGTTCGTGGGGGTTCGGTTCGGGGATGCTGCGATTCAGGGGGTCAGCGGTTTCGCGTCAGGAGTGGTCCTTGCGCGAGACCAGCCGGGCGAAGGTCACGGCGAGCACCAGCGCTCCACCGTTGAAGACCTGCTCGACCCAGGAGGCGGCGCCGAGCAGTTGGAGGCCGGTGACGCCGACGACCAGCAGGGCCAGGGCCACCACCGTCCCCCAGGCGTTGAACCGGCCGGGCCGGATGGTGGTGGTGCCCAGGAAGGCTCCGGCGTAGGCGGGCAGGAGGTAGGACCCGCTGGCCGACGGGTCGGCCGAGCCGAGCAGCCCGACGGCGAGGATGCCGCAGCCGGACGCGATCACGGAGGCGGCCACGAAGGCCCCCCAGCGCAGGGGTTTGACGGCCACCCCGGCGAGCCGGGCCACTTCGGCGCCGAGCCCGATGAAGGTGAGGTGGCGACCGAGGGGCGTGTACTCGTAGACGTACCAGAGCAGGACGGTCAGGCCGAGCGCGATGTAGACGGGGACGGCGAGGCCGCCGATCGTCGTGGTCATCGCGGTGCCCAGCCCGGCCGGGATCCCGCCCAGGATCTGGCCCCCGGACACCAGCAGTGTCAGACCGGTCAGCACGGTGCCGGTGCCCAGGGTGATGATGAAGGCGTTGACGCCTATGTGCACCACGAACAGCCCGTTGACCAGGCCGACGAGCGCGCCCACCAGCAGCACCGCGACGACGGTGGCCGCCAGCGGCCAGTGCGCGGAGCCGCTGAGGTAGCCGGTGAGGATCGCTCCGAACCCGAGCCCGGAGGCGACCGACAGGTCGAACTCGCCGACGGCCAGCGGCAGGGTCAGTGCCAGCGCGAGGATCAGCAGCACGGCCTGCGAGTTGGCGATCGTGGTGAGGTTGCCGAGGGTGAAGAAGGTGGACGGCCGCAGCAGCGAGAACACCGCGATCATCACGGCCAGCACGACCACCACCGTGTAGCGGTAGAGGAACTCCTCGCCGCGGCGGCGCAGCGGCCCGGACGGGCGTCGCACCGGGGCGGCGTCCCCCCGTGGTTCGAGTACCGGCTCGGACCCGGTCTGCGTGCTCATCGGGGACCTCCGTCGGACGGTTCCGTGCTCGTGTCCTGGCCCTGCGGCGCGCTCCTGGGCGGAGCCGCCAGCCACTCGTCCACCGCCGACCGGTCGGCGTCGACCGCGGTGCGGCCGGTGTGCCGGATCCGGCCCGGGGTGCGGCTGAACCGCGGCAGCGTGTTCTGCATGACGACCTCCCCCAGGTCGGGATCGGGGACGGAGACGATCGAGGAGCGGGCGAGGTAGTGGGCGTCGGCGACGATCTGCGCGGTGTCGTACACCGGCGCGATCGGCGCCTGGTGGGCGGCGAAGGTGGCCAGCACCTCGTCGAGGTCGTGGGCGGCGATCCACTCGGCGACCGTGCCGTCGATCTCCTCGGCGTTCTCCCGGCGGGCCCCGGCGGAGGAGAACCGCGGGTCGTCGGCGAGTTCGGGGCGGTCGATGGCGGCGAAGACCCGGTCGGCGATCTGCTGGGTGCCGGCCGACAGCACGACGTAGCGGCCGTCGCGGGTCGGGTAGGCGTTGCGGGGCGCGGTGCGCGGGGAGCGGTTGCCCTCCCGCTGTTGGATCCGCCCGGTCTGGGTGTACTCCACGATCTGCGGGCCCAGCAGCGAGAACAGCGGCTCGTACAGGCTCAGGTCGATCACCTGGCCGGTGCCGCCGCACGCGTCCCGCCAGTACAGGGCCATCATCGCCGAGGAGGTGCCGACGGCCGAGGCGATGCCGTCGGCCAGGCCGAACGGCGGCAGCGTGGGCGGCCCGTCCGGGGTGCCGGTCATGTGCGCGAAGCCGGAGAACGCCTCCGCCAGGGTGCCGAAGCCGGGCTCGTGGCTGCGCGGGCCGGTCTGGCCGAAGCCGGTGACGCGGACCATGATCAGCCCCGGGTTGTCGGCGCTGAGCTGCTCGTAGCCCAGGCCCCAGGACTCCATCCGGCCGGGCCGGAAGTTCTCGATGAGGATGTCGGCGCGGGCGGCCAGCCGCCGCACCAGGTCGCGGTCGGCCTGCTCGTGCAGGTCCAGGGCGATCAGCCGCTTGTTGCGGGAGATCACCTTCCACCACAGCGGGACCTCGCCCTTGGACATCCCCCAGCGCCGGGCGTCGTCGCCGCGCGGGTGCTCGACCTTCAGCACGTCCGCGCCGTGGTCGCCGAGGTTCGTGGCGATCCAGGGGCCGGCGTAGAGGCTGGACAGGTCCAGCACCCGCACGCCGTCGAGGGCCGGAGGGCCGTCGGGGACGGGGGCGGCGGGAACGCGGATCTCAGTCATGGAGGGCTCCCGCACCGATCGCGCGGGCGGTCTCCAGCAGGGCGCGCGCCCGGTGGGCGACCGGGTAGTCCACGAAGAGCTCGCCCACGGTCATGTTGCCGACGCCGTTGCGCTCGCTCTCCTCGAACCGCTCGACGATGGTCCGGGCCCGGCCGATCTGCTCCTCGGTCGGCGTGAAGACCTCGTCGATCACGTCCACCTGATCGGGGTGGACCGCGTGCTTTCCGAACATGCCCAGGTCGCGGGCCTGCTCGGCCTCCCGGCGCAGCCCTTCGAGGTCCCGGAAGACCGGGTAGGAGCCGTCGTGCGGGGCGGCTATCCCGGCCACCCGGGAGGCCAGCACCAACTGCTGCTTGGCGTGCAGCAGCAGGCTGCTCACCCCGCCGCGGGCCGGCCAGTCCAGGCCGACGTCGAGGGAGAAGTCCCCCGCGCCGAAGACCAGGCACTCCACCCGGGGGCCGGCGGCGGCGATCTCGGCGACCGCGGCCAGGCCGGCGGCCGACTCGATGGTGGGCATGATCCGGGTCCGCCCGGCGGGCACACCGGTCTGGTGCTCCAGCCCGCTCAGGCACCAGTCGACGGCCTCCACGTCCCGGGCGGACTCCACCTTCGGCAGCAGCACCCCGGTCAGCCCGGGGCCCACCACCGCCTGGAGGTCGGCCAGGCAGGTCGACGGGCTGGAGGTGTTGACGCGCACCCACAGCGGCACCGGCGTCGGCGGGTCGGCGAGCACCTCGGCCACGGCCGCGCGGGCGGCCGGCTTGCGGTCGTCGGCGACCGCGTCCTCCAGATCGAGGATCAGGGCCGGCGCGGCCAGTCCGGGGATCTTCGCCAGTTTGCGCTCGTCGCCCCCGGGGACGAAGAGCATGGACGTCAGCAGCGCGCTCAAAGGGTTGCTCCCAGCCGTGAGGAAATCGCCGACGCGGCACCGAGCACCGCGTCCTCCACCGCCGTCGCCGCGTCCCGGGTCCACCGGTCGGCGGGTCCTGCGACGGTTATCGAGGCGACCACGCCCCGCGCGCCGAAGATGGGCGCGGACACGGCGCGGATGCCGTGCGTGCGGTCGCTCTCGGTCTGCATCACCCGGGTCGCGCGGACCTGCGCGAGGAGGCGTTCGAGCTCCTCGCGGGCGGCGCCGGCCACTCCGGCGGACGCGTGCACCCGATCGCGGGCGGCCTGTTCGAGGTGGGCGAGGATGACCTTGCCCGAGGGTCCGGTGTGCAGGGGTATGGACTCGCCCAGGGGCACCACGCGGCGCACCGGGTGCCGGCTCTCCGCGCCGTCGACGCAGACCCGCTGGTCGCCGGCGAGCAGGTGCAGGCTGCTGGTCTCGCCGCTGGCGTCCCGCAGGTCGACCAGGTGCGGCGCGGCCAGCGCGCGGATGGTGCTGCGGGCGTTGACGGCGGCCGCCAGCCCGTACAGCGCCGGGCCGACGTCGTAGCGCCGCGACACGTCGCGGGTCAGCAGTCCGCGCTCGACGAGCGAGGTCAGCAGCCGCTGCGCGGTGGTCTTGTCGACCCCGGTCTGGGCGGCGATCTCCATCAGCGAGACCGGCCTGGCGGCGCCGACGACGGCGACGAGCAGGTCCAGCGCGCGATCGACTACTTGGGCCACGGGCAGTCCTCTCATGCAGTGAGAACGGATTCCCACTGAGTGGTGCGAAGAGGTTGAACCACGGCCTGACCTGTGTCAATACATGGTGGAGCTTTTTACCCGACGTAACTTTGATGTGATATTTCGCCTGCCCGAGGCGGGCCGTCCCCGGCCGGGAATCCGGCCCCCGGGGGCCCCGGAACACCGGCCGTACGGCGGCCCGAAAACGCGAAACGGCCGCCGAGCGGATTCGCTCGGCGGCCGTCGCGTGGCCGTCGCGGCCGGGGCCCGTCAAGGCCCCGGTGGCTCAGACGTTGAAGCCCAGGGCGCGCAGCTGATCGCGGCCCTCGTCCGTGATCTTGTCCGGTCCCCACGGCGGCATCCAGACCCAGTTGATGCGCAGGTCGCTGACGATGCCCTCGGTGGCGGACTTGGCCTGCTCCTCGATGACGTCGGTCAGCGGGCAGGCCGCGGACGTGAGCGTCATGTCGAGGGTGGCCACGTTGGTGTCGTCGACGTGGATGCCGTAGATCAGGCCGAGGTTGACCACGTCGATGCCCAGTTCGGGGTCGACCACGTCGTACAGCGCCTCTTTGATCTCTTCCTCGGAGGCCGGCGTGAGGGTGGCTCCCGCGGTGTTGTCACTCATGCGCTCTCCTTCGGGGCGGAATCCGCGTCGGGGCCCGACAGCGCCTGCGCCGTCGCGTCCTTCCACGCCATCCAGCTCAGCAGCGCGCACTTCACGCGCGCCGGGTACTTGGAAACGCCGGCGAACGCGACCGCGTCCTCCAGCACCTCCTCCATCGCCTCGTCCGGCTCGATGCGGCCCTTGGACTGCATCAACTCCAGGAAGGTCTCCTGGATCCGCTGGGCCTCGGCCACGTCCTTGCCGACCAGCAGGTCGTTGAGCACCGACGCGCTGGCCTGGCTGATCGAGCAGCCCTGGCCCTCGTAGGACACGTCGGAGACGACCGTGCCGTCCAGCCGCACCCGCAGGGTGATCTCGTCCCCGCAGGTCGGGTTGACGTGGTGGACCTCCACCTGCCCGTCGCGCAGGCCGCGCCCGTGCGGGTGCTTGTAGTGGTCCAGGATCACGTCCTGGTACATGGAGTCGAGCTTCACTGCGGCACCACCATCACCCGAAGAAGTTCCGGACCTGTTCCAGGCCCTCGACCAGGGCATCCACCTCGGCCGGCGTCGAATACAGATAGAACGACGCTCGCGTGGTCGCGGGAATTCCGTACCGCAGGCAGACCGGCCGCGCGCAGTGGTGGCCGACCCGCACCGCGATGCCCTGCTCGTCGAGCACCTGCCCGACGTCGTGCGGGTGGATGTCGCCGAGGGTGAAGGAGATGGCCGCCCCGCGGTCCTCGCCCGTCACCGGGCCGATGATCCGCAGGTCGGGCACTTCCTGGAGGCGGCGCAGCGCGTACTCGGTGATCGCGTGCTCGTGCGCGGCCACCTTGTCCATGCCGATGGCGGTCAGGTAGTCCACCGCCGCGCCCAGCCCCACCGCCTGCGACACCGGCGGGGTGCCGGCCTCGAACTTGTGCGGCGCGGGCGCGTAGGTGGACGAGTGCATCGAGACGGTCTCGATCATCTCGCCGCCGCCGAGGAAGGGCGGCAGGTCCTCCAGCAGCTCCTGGCGGCCCCACAGCACCCCGATGCCCGTCGGGCCGAGCATCTTGTGGCCGGTGAAGGCCACGAAGTCCGCGCCGAGCGCCTGCACGTCCAGCACCATGTGCGGGGCCGCCTGCGAGGCGTCGATCATGACCAGCGCGCCCACGTCCTGGGCGCGGCGCACGATCTGCTCGACCGGGTTCTGCGTGCCCAGGATGTTGGACACCAGCACGAAGGAGACGATCTTGGTCTTCTCCGTGATGAGCTGCTCGATGTTCGACAGGTCCAGCCGGCCGTCGTCGGTGAGGCCGAACCACTTCAGCGTCGCGCCGGTGCGCTGCGCGAGCAGCTGCCACGGCACGATGTTGGAGTGGTGCTCCATCTCCGTGATGACGATCTCGGTGTCCCGGTCCACCCGGTAGGGCTCGTCGGCCCAGCCGAGCATGTTCGCCACGAGGTTGAGCGACTCGGACGCGTTCTTGGTGAAGACGACCTCGTCGCGGCTGGGCGCGTTGATGAAGGCCGCGACCTTGTCACGGGCGCCCTCGTACAGCGCCGTGGCCTCCTCGGCGAGCACGTGCACGCCGCGGTGGACGTTCGCGTTGTGCTGTTCGTAGAACTCGGCGATGGTGTCCAGGACCTGACGCGGGGTCTGCGAGGTCGCCGCGTTGTCCAGGTAGACGAGCTTCCGGCCGTCGTGGACCTCGCGGTCCAGGACGGGGAAGTCCTTGCGGATCGCCTCCGTGTCCAGGAGGCCCGGCAGCACCAGGCCGGTCGCCGAGGAAGCCTTCACGCTGACACGCCACCCTTCACGTAGGACTCGTAGCCCTCTTCCTCGAGCTTGTCGGCGAGTTCGGCGCCGCCGGACTCGGCGATCCGGCCGGCCGCGAAGACGTGCACGAAGTCGGGCTTGATGTAGCGCAGGATGCGCGTGTAATGGGTGATCAGCAGGGTGCCGACCTCGCCGCGCTCGCGGACCCGGTTGACGCCCTCGGAGACCACCCGCAGCGCGTCCACGTCGAGGCCGGAGTCGGTCTCGTCGAGGATGGCGACCTTGGGCTTGAGCAGTTCGAGCTGGAGGATCTCGTGGCGCTTCTTCTCGCCGCCGGAGAAGCCCTCGTTGACGTTGCGCTCGGCGAAGGACGGGTCCATGTGCAGCTGCTCCATGGTCTCCTTCACCTCCTTCACCCAGGTGCGCAGCTTCGGCGCCTCGCCGCGGATGGCGGTGGCGGAGGTGCGCAGGAAGTTGGAGACCGAGACGCCGGGGACCTCCACCGGGTACTGCATGGCCAGGAAGAGGCCGGCCCGGGCCCGTTCGTCGACGGACATCGCGAGAACGTCCTCGCCGTCGAGCGTGACCGTGCCGCCGGTGACCGTGTACTTCGGGTGTCCGGCCAGCGAGTAGGCGAGGGTGGACTTGCCGGAGCCGTTCGGGCCCATGATGGCGTGCGTCTCGCCCTGCTTCACGGTCAGGTCGACGCCTTTGAGGATTTCCTTCGTGGCGTTGTCGGCCTCGACGGTGACGTGCAGGTCGTGGATTTCAAGCGTGGCCATGGGTGACTCAGGGCTCCTGGGTGACGGAGACGAGCACGTCGTCCCCTTCGATCTTTACGGGGTAAACGGGCACCGGCCGCGTGGCCGGCAGACCGGACGGCTTGCCGGTGCGCAGGTCGAAGCTGGAGCCGTGCAGCCAGCACTCGATCTGGCAGTCCTCGACCTCGCCCTCGGAGAGCGAGACGTTGGCGTGCGAGCAGATGTCGTTGATGGCGAACACCTCGCCCTCGGTGCGGACCACCGCGACGGGCACACCGCTCAGCTCCACGCGGTGCGGGACACCGTCCTCGAGCTCGCTGAGCGCGCAGGCGCGGGCGAAGAGGCCGGTACCGGGGGACGACTCGGAGGTGCTCATCCGACGGACGCCTCCAGTTCCGCGTCGATCTTCGCCATCAGCCGCTCCTCCAGGTCGGTCAGGCCGATCTGCTGGACGAGTTCGCCGAAGAAGCCGCGCACCACCAGGCGGCGGGCCTCCTCGGCGCGGATGCCGCGGCTCATCAGGTAGAACAGCTGCTCGTCCTCGAAACGGCCGGTCGCGGAGGCGTGGCCGGCCCCGACGATCTCGCCGGTCTCGATCTCCAGGTTGGGGACCGAGTCCACCCGGGCCCCGTCGGTGAGGACGAGGTTGCGGTTGAGCTCGTAGGTGTCGGTGCCCTCGGCTGCGGCCCGGATCAGCACGTCGCCGATCCACACCGCGTGCGCGTCCTGGCCCTGCAGCGCGCCCTTGTAGGCCACGTTCGACCGGCAGTGCGGCGTGTCGTGGTCGATGAAGAGGCGGTGCTCCTGGTGCTGGCCGCGGTCGGTGAAGTACAGGCCGAACAGGTCGGCCTCGCCGCCGGGCCCGCCGTAGACCACCCGCGGGTGCAGCCGGACCACGTCGCCGCCGAAGGTGACCACCACGGACTTGAAGCTCGCGTCCCGGCCGACCAGCGCGGTGTGCTGGGCCACGTGCACGGCGGTGTCGTCCCAGTCCTGCACCGACACGACGGTGAGCTTGGCCCCGTCGCCGATCAGGAACTCGACGTTGGCGGCCAGCGTGGAGTCGCCGGTGTGGTCGAGCACGACCACGGCCTCGGCGAACGCGCCGAGTTCGACGACCTGGTGGCCGTAGGAGACGCCGCCCTCGCCGTGCACGGAGAGCCGGATCGGCTCGGTGAGCACCGCCTCCTTGGGCACGGAGACCACGGTCGCCTTCTCGAAGGCGCTGAACGCCTGCGCGGCGACCCGGTCCACCGGCTTGCCGGCGGCGCCGACCCGCGGGTCGTCCCGGTCCACGGTCCGCACGGTGACGCCCTCGGGCGCCTCCACCTCGACCCGCAGCGCGCCGGTGGCCTCGGCGGTGCCGTCGTGCAGGCCGCGCAGCCGCTCCAGCGGAGTGAACCGCCAGTCCTCCTCACGGCCGTGCGGCACCGGGAAGTCCGCCACGTCGTAGGACGGGGCGACGGCGACCCGGGCGTCGGCGGGGTTCCCCACCGTGATGGCGCCCTCGGTGGTGGCGCCGGCGGGAGTGATGTCAGCCATGACTTGTCGTACTGCTCGCTTTCTGCCTGATTGTGTTCGCGTGCGCGTGCCCAGGGGTGCGGGACCTCGGGGGCGGTCGGGGCGTCAGCCCACCGAGCCTTCCATCTGGAGCTCGATCAGCCGGTTGAGTTCCAGCGCGTACTCCATCGGCAGTTCCTTGGCGATCGGCTCGACGAAGCCGCGCACGATCATCGCCATCGCCTCGAACTCGGTCATGCCCCGGCTCATCAGGTAGAAGAGCTGGTCGTCGGAGACCTTGGAGACGGTCGCCTCGTGGCCCATCGACACGTCGTCCTCGCGCACGTCCACGTACGGGTACGTGTCGGAGCGGGAGATGGTGTCCACCAGCAGGGCGTCGCACAGCACGTTGGACTTCGAGCCCTCCGCGCCCTCGCCGATCTCGATCAGGCCGCGGTAGGAGGTGCGTCCGCCGCCGCGGGCCACCGACTTGGAGACGATGTTCGAGGAGGTGCGCGGCGCCATGTGGACCATCTTCGCGCCCGCGTCCTGGTGCTGCCCCTCGCCGGCGAAGGCGATCGACAGAGTCTCGCCCTTGGCGTGCTCGCCCATCAGGTAGACGGCCGGGTACTTCATCGTCACCTTGGAGCCGATGTTGCCGTCGATCCACTCCATGGTCGCGCCCTCGTACGCCACGGCGCGCTTGGTGACCAGGTTGTAGACGTTGTTCGACCAGTTCTGGATGGTCGTGTAGCGGCAGCGGCCGCCCTTCTTGACGATGATCTCGACGACCGCGGAGTGCAGCGAGTCGGACTTGTAGATCGGCGCGGTGCAGCCCTCGACGTAGTGCACGTAGGCGTCCTCGTCGACGATGATCAGCGTCCGCTCGAACTGGCCCATGTTCTCGGTGTTGATCCGGAAGTAGGCCTGGAGCGGGATCTCGACGTGCACGCCCTTCGGCACGTAGATGAACGAGCCGCCGGACCACACCGCCGTGTTCAGCGAGGCGAACTTGTTGTCGCCGGGCGGGATGACGGTGCCGAAGTACTCCTGGAACAGCTCCGGGTGCTCGCGCAGCGCGGTGTCGGTGTCCAGGAAGATGACGCCCTGCTCCTCCAGGTCCTCGCGGATCTGGTGGTAGACGACCTCGGACTCGTACTGGGCGGCGACGCCCGCGACCAGGCGCTGCTTCTCCGCCTCGGGGATGCCGAGCTTGTCGTAGGTCTTCTTGATGTCCTCCGGCAGGTCCTCCCAGGACTCCGCCTTCTTCTCGGTGGACCGCACGAAGTACTTGATGTTGTCGAAGTCGATGCCCGAGAGGTCGGAGCCCCAGGTCGGCATGGGCTTCTTGCCGAACAGCCGCAGACCCTTGAGCCGGAGCTTGAGCATCCACTCCGGCTCGGACTTCTTCGCCGAGATGTCGCGGACGACGTCCTCGGACAGACCGCGCTTGGCGGCGGCGCCGGCGAGGTCGGAGTCGGCCCAGCCGTACTCGTACGTGCCGATGCCTTCGAGCTCCGGGTGAGTGGTCTCCGTGGGAGCAGTCATGCGGGGTTCCTCCCGGACGTGCTGGCTGATGCGTGGTCTGAGGGTGTGTCGGTCGGTGGGTCCGTCGGCCCCGGGTCCGCCCGGTCGTGGCTCCCGCGCTGGGGGGCCTGCGGGATGAACGTGGTGCACACCCCGTCGCCGTGGGCGATGGTGGCCAGCCGCTGGACGTGGGTCCCGAGCAGGCGGGAGAAGACCTCGGCCTCCGCCTCGCACAGCTCCGGGAACTGCTCGGCGGTGTGCGCCACCGGGCAGTGGTGCTGGCAGAGCTGCTCTCCGGCCGGACCGGCGGAGCTTTGCGCCGTAGCAGCGTACCCGTCCGCGGACAGGGCGCGGGCCAGTGCCTTGGCCCGGTCCTCCGGCGCGGCGGCGTCCACGGCGGCCCGGTAGCGCTCGGCCTGGGCGGCGACCCGGGCGCGGGCGAACGCGGCGACCGCCGCCTGCCCCGCCACGCCGCCGCCCGCGCTCTGCGCGATCCAGCGCAGCGCGTCGGCGGCCAGCTGGTCGTACGCCTGGTCGAAGGCGTCGCGGCCGCAGTCGGTCAGCGCGAACACCTTGGCCGGGCGGCCGCGGCCGCGGGTGCCGTAGACCCGCTGGTCACGGGGCTCCACCACGTTCTCCGCGACGAGGGCGTCGAGGTGGCGGCGGACGGCGGCCTGGGTGAGGCCGAGCCGCTGGGCCAGATCGGCGGCGGTGGACGGACCGTGGTCCAGGATGGAGCGAGCGACCCGGTCGCGGGTGGGCCGCTCCCAGGTCGTCTGCTCCTCCGCCGCCCCGTGGGCGACGCCACCGACGTTTTTCACAAGGCCATTGTTGCGTAATTCCTCGAAGGGCAGCAAGCCGCGTCGGATCCCGGCGCGGTGTCCTGTGTCACTTAGGGTCACCTAACCGGCACCGCGGCCCGCACCACCCCGCAAGCCGCCTCCGCCGCCCGCGCCCCACCCGCGCCGGTTTCCGGGCCCCGCGCCCCGGGACCGCCCTGCCGCCGCCGCACGGGAAACCGCTCCCTAGACTCGTCCGCATGCGAATCGAGCCCGCGGTCGAGGTGACCGGTCTGGTCAAGCGGTACGGCACCAGGACCGCGGTGGACGGCCTGGACCTGACCGTGGCCCGCGGCGGGGTGACCGCCGTGCTCGGCCCCAACGGCGCGGGCAAGACCACCACCGTCGAGATCTGCGAGGGCTACCGGCGGCCCGACGCCGGCACCGCCCGCGTGCTGGGCCTGGACCCGGTCACCCAGGGCGCCGAGCTGCGGCCCCGGATCGGCGTGATGCTCCAGTCCGGCGGCGTCTACCCCGGCGCCCGCGCCGAGGAGATGCTGCGCCACACCGCCGCGCTGCACGCCCACCCCGTCGATCCGGCGCTGCTGATCGAACGGCTCGGGCTGGAGTCGTGCGGCCGCACGGCCTACCGGCGGCTGTCCGGCGGCCAGCAGCAGCGGCTCGCCCTGGCCATGGCCGTGGTCGGCCGCCCCGAGCTGCTCTTCCTCGACGAGCCCACCGCCGGACTGGACCCGCAGGCCCGGCACGCCACCTGGGACCTCGTCCGCGAGCTGAAGGCCGACGGCGCCACGGTGGTGCTCACCACCCACTTCATGGACGAGGCCGAGCAGCTCGCCGACCAGGTGGTGATCATCGACGGCGGCCGCGCCATCGCCGCCGGCACCCCCGAGGAGCTGTGCCGCGGCGGCGCCGAGAACACCCTGCGCTTCACCGGCCGCCCCGGCCTCGACCTCGTCTCGCTGCTCAACGCCCTGCCCGCCGACACGGTCGCCACCGAGCTGTCCCCCGGCTCCTACCGCATCGAGGGCAAGGTCGACCCCCAACTGCTGGCCACCGTCGCCTCCTGGTGCGTCCAGCACGGGGTCATGCCCGACCACCTCGCGGTGGAGCGGCGCACCCTGGAGGACGTCTTTCTGGAGCTGACCGGCAGGGAGCTGCGGGCATGACCCCCCTCGCACCGACGACCGACACCGCCGCGGCCGACGCCGTCTTCGCCCCCGCGCCGGGCGCCGCGCCGCTGCCCCGGATGATCCGGGCGCAGGCGCTGCTGGAGACCCGCATGCTGCTGCGCAACGGCGAGCAGCTGCTGCTCACCGTGGTGATCCCGGCGCTGCTGCTGGTCCTGTTCAGCGCGGTGGACATCGTGGACACCGGAGCCGGCCGGTCGGTGGACTTCCTCGCCCCCGGCATCCTCGCGCTCGCCGTACTCTCCACCGCCTTCACCGGGCAGGCCATCGCCACCGGCTTCGAGCGGCGCTACGGCGTGCTCAAGCGGCTGGGCGCCTCGCCGCTGCCGCGGTGGGCGCTGATGACCGCCAAGACCTGCTCGGTGCTGGTCACCGAGGCGCTCCAGATCGTGCTGCTGGTCGTCATCGCCCTCGCGCTCGGCTGGTCGCCGCACGGCAACCCGCTCGCGGTGGTGCTGCTCGTGCTGCTCGGCACCGCCGCGTTCTCCGGGCTGGGCCTGCTCATGGCCGGCACGCTCAAGGCCGAGGCGACGCTCGCCGCCGCCAACCTCGTCTTCCTGCTCCTGCTCGTGGCGGGCGGCGTCATCGTGCCGCTGGACAAGTTCCCTTCCGGGGTGCGGGCGGCGCTGGAGCTGCTGCCGATCTCCGCGCTCTCCGGCGGGCTGCGGGACGTCCTCCAGCACGGGCCCTCGATGCCGTGGGGGGACCTCGGCATCCTCGCCGCCTGGGCCGTCGTGGGTCTCGCCGCGGCCGGCCGCTTCTTCCGCTGGGAGTGACGCCCCGGGCGCGTGGGAGGCAACCCCGCGTCACAGGCGCCGCGCGGGGTGCGCCTACGATGGCTGCCGTGCCGAAGCTGCCCGAAATCACGCGAAACCCGCTTGCCTGGATCGCGGCCCGGTGGACACCGGACCCGAGGACGGTGCGACGGGCGGCGCTGGCCGCGCTGGCGATGTCCGTGGTGATCGTGGTCACCGGCGGCGCCGTGCGGCTGACGGCGTCCGGCCTGGGCTGCCCCACCTGGCCGACCTGCCGCGGCGACAGCCTGCTCGGCACCCGCGAGATGGGCGTCCACCACCTCATCGAGATCAGCAACCGGATGCTGACGTACGTGCTGTGCGCGACCGTCGGGTGGGCGATCATCGCGGTGCGCGCGCACACGCCGGTCCGACGCGGGCTGTACCGGCTGGCCTGGGCGCAGTTCTGGGTCGTGGCGGCGAACGCGGTGTGGGGCGGGATCGCCGTGCTCTCCAAGCTCAACCCGTACGTCGTCTCCACCCACTTCCTGCTGTCGGCCGCGCTGATCACCGTCGCCGTGCTGACCTGGCAGCGCACCGCCGAGGGCGACGCGTCGCCGCGCCCGCTGGTCGGCAAGGCGGTGCGGCAGCTCGGGCAGGTGCTCATCGCGGCCGTGGCCGCGCTGATCGTGGCGGGCACGATGGTCAGCGGCGCCGGGCCGCACCCGGGCGACTCCGACCCGGCGCACCCCGTGCGGCGCATCCCGGTCGACTGGAAGACGGTCGCGCAGCTGCACGCCGACCTCGCGTGGGTGGTGGTCGGGCTGACCGGCGCGCTGTGGTTCGTGCTGCGCGCCGTGGACGCGCCCGAGGGGCCGCAGCGCCGCACCAAGGAGCTGTTCCTGGTGCTCATGGCCCAGGGCGTCATCGGCTACGTCCAGTACTTCACCCACCTGCCGGCCTCGCTGGTGGACCTGCACATGTTCGGCGCGTGCCTGGTGTGGATCGCCACGCTGCGGGTGCTGCTGGCCTTCCGCGAGCGGCCGCTGTCCGAGCCGGGCGAGCCGGGCGCCGGGGCCGACGCGGGCGCCGTCCCCTCAGGCGCGGCTCTCGGGGCCCCGCGGCCCGGGCACGGGAGCGACGGCGGCCTCCGGCAGCCGGTAGACGCGGCGGGCGTTCCCCGCGCCGACTAGCGCGGCCACCCGCCGCCCGTCGGCGGCCGACCACTCCCCCGCGCCGACCCGCTCGGCGACCACCCGGTCCAGCGCGGCCCGGAAGCGCCGCGCGGCCGTGACGTACAGCTCGGGCAGTCCAGCCGCGCCGCTGGCGTGCAGCACCTTGCCGAACGGGGTACGGGCCAGCGCCGCCGCCGGGTCGTCGGACACCGCCACGTACACGTGCGCCAGCGTCGCCGCCAGATCGGCCCCGTCGGCCTCGTACGGGCGGCCGGACAGCAGCACGACGTCCGTGCCGAGGCCGGAGGTGGCCCGCAGGAAGGCGGCGTCGGACCACGGCCCGGCCCGCCCGGCGCCGTAGCGCAGCAGCAGCGGCAGGCCGGTCGCCGCGGCGTGCCAGCGCAGGTGCCGCAGCAGCACCGGGTCGGCGGGCCGCTCGCCGACCGCGCGGCCGTCCAGCCACAGCGCGACGGAGCGCCGCACCTCCAGCGGGCCGGGCGGGCGGACGTCGTCCCCGCCGCCGGGGGCGCCGCAGCAGGCGAAACCGGCCGCGTCCAGCGCCGCGCCGTGCACGGACTCGGCGAGGTTGGCCAGGAAGGCGTCCACCGTGCCCGAGGTGTCGGCGACCTGCTGGGCGAGCGGTTCGAGCCGCACGATCTCGTACGCGGCCGCGTGCGCCGCCGCGCCCAGCTCACCCGGCGGGGTCAGCTCGCCGGGCTCGCCGGTGTCGACCAGGCAGGCGCCGATGCCCGCGCCGCGCAGCAGCCGCCGGGTGGCCTCGTAGGCGCCCAGCTCGCGGCGCCGGGCCAGGTAGCGGGCCGGCGGGCAGTGCGGTTCGAGCCCGAGCAGTGGCGGGCACCAGCGGCGTACGGCGAGGCCGGCCGGGCTGTCGAAGAGGGTCGTGCCGGGGGCGGCGGCGCCGGGCAGCCGGGCCTCGAAGGCGCCGATGCCCAGGTCGCGGGGGAACACCCCGTGGCAGTACGCGTCCACCAGGTGTGCCTGCGCAGCGGCCATCGCCGCACCCCGTCCCGTCGTGCCACGGACCTGCCCGGCCCTCGGTCGCCGCGCGGACGCCGGCTCCCCGCGTCGGGGCGGCCGGTCCGCACACCGCCTAACGCCGGAGGGTGCCGTCAGGTGTTGGCGCGGCCGCCGATCTGGTTGCCCGCCATGCGGGACCACTCGTACGGCCCTGTCCGCATGCGCGAGGCCAGTTCGGGGCCGAAGTCGTCGTGGACGGTGACGCCCGCGTCCGCGAGGGCCCGGCGGCCGAGGTCGTACGTCGGCGCGACCAGGTCGCCCCACGTGCCGTCCGCCGCGACCAGCACGATGCGGGCGCCTCTCCGGCCGAGGTAGGCCACCTGGGCCTCCACCTCACCGTGTCCCCGCCCGAACGCCCCGATCCGCCGCACCAGCCGCGCCACCTGCCGCGTCGCCTGCCGCTCGGCCTTCACGTCCACCCTGCTCTCCGCCATACCCGCATCCTACCCACGAGTAGCCCTCCGGCCGCGTGGACGTCCTCCGCGGAGGGAGGTGGGTCCGGCTCGGCCCGGCGGGCGAGCGGTCAGTGGAGGAAGGGGTCGACCGCGACCGCGACGAAGAGGAGGGTCGCGTAGGTGATCGACCAGTGGAACAGCCGCATCTCCTTGAGCCGCGCCCCGGTGATCCCGGCCTTCGCCCGGGCGTGCAGCCCGTGCGCCTCCTTGAGCCAAAAAGCGCCGAGCACGACCGCGACCAGCGGGTAGAACCAGGTGGTCTCCCCCAGCGGCCACCACAGCGCCAGCGACGTGAGCACCATGACCCAGCTGTAGAGGACGATCTGCCGGGCCACGACCTGGTTGCCCGCGACCACCGGCAGCATCGGCACGCCGACCCGCTCGTAGTCGTCCTTGACCTTCATCGACAGCGGCCAGTAGTGCGGCGGCGTCCAGAAGAAGAGGACGAGGAAGAGCACGAAGGGCGCCCACGCGAGCTCGTCGCGCACGGCGGACCAGCCGATGAACACCTGGAGGCAGCCGGCCACCCCGCCCCACACGATGTTCTGCGCGGTGCGCCGCTTGAGCCACAGCGTGTACACGAAGACGTAGTAGAGGATCGCGGTGAGCGACAGCGCGGCCGACAGCGGGTTGACCAGCACCGCGAACCACACCGTCGAGACCACCGACAAGGTGATGCCGAAGACCAGGCCCTCGCGCGGCGAGACCATGCCCGTCACCAGCGGCCGCTGCTCGGTGCGGTGCATCAGCGCGTCGATGTCGCGGTCGATGTACATGTTGAGCGCGTTCGCGCCGCCCGCGGACAGGTACCCGCCGATCATCGTCGCCAGCACCAGCCACAGGTCGGGGACCCCGTCCGCGGCCAGGAACATCACCGGAACCGTCGTGATGAGCAGCAGTTCGATGATGCGCGGCTTGGTGAGCGCCACGAAGGCCATCACCCGGGCCCGCAGCGGCCGACGGCCCCTGCGACCGGAGCCCGTCTGACCCGAGCCCGTCCCTACGACCCCAGCGGGTCGGGATTCGAC
Source organism: uncultured Actinomycetota bacterium (assembly GCA_963756705.1). GTDB lineage: Bacteria > Actinomycetota > Actinomycetes > Streptomycetales > Streptomycetaceae > Actinacidiphila. The sequence goes on from CAVWOS010000019.1 coordinate 331,505, forward strand.
GGCCGTCACGAACACCCCACAACAGATGAGTTCAGCAAGCACCGACCGCCGGCGGTGTGCGGGGCCAGGTGGGGCTTGCGCGTACCACGCCACTCTAGACGCAGGGAATACCCGCCTTTCTGCCGGGGGTCGACCGTGTCATCCGTCCCGGTGGGCGGGCACCAAACGGGGGTGCGGCAGCTCGAACGGTAGGCTCGACGCGTCGGGGTAGGCACCAGTCACCGGCACTTTTCCGACCGCGGTGCAGATGTGGAAAGGAGCCCTGACAGGGTGAGCAAGCAGCCGACCACTGATCTTGAGTGGACCGAACTGGACGACCGCGCGGTGGACACCGCCCGCGTCCTGGCCATGGATTCCGTGCAGAAGGTCGGCAACGGCCATCCCGGCACGGCGATGAGCCTGGCTCCGGCCGCGTACCTGCTGTTCCAGAAGCTGATGCGGCACGACCCCGCGGACGCCGACTGGACCGGCCGGGACCGCTTCGTGCTGTCGGCGGGGCACTCCAGCCTGACCCTCTACACCCAGCTGTTCCTGGCCGGTTACGGCCTGGAGCTGGGCGACCTGCAGTCCTTCCGCACCTGGGGCTCGAAGACCCCCGGCCACCCCGAGTACGGGCACACCACCGGTGTGGAGACCACCACCGGTCCGCTCGGCCAGGGCGTGGCGAACGCCGTCGGCATGGCGATGGCGGCCCGTTACGAGCGCGGCCTGTTCGACCCGGAGGCGGCCCCCGGCACCTCCCCGTTCGACCACACGATCTGGGCGATCGCCGGCGACGGCTGCCTCCAGGAGGGCATCTCCTCCGAGGCGTCCTCGCTGGCCGGCCACCAGAAGCTCGGCAACCTCGTGCTGCTGTGGGACGACAACCACATCTCCATCGAGGGCGACACCGAGACCGCCGTGTCCGAGGACACCGTCAAGCGGTACGAGGCGTACGGCTGGCACGTCCAGCGCGTGGCGCCCAAGGAGAACGGCGACCTCGACCCCGAGGCGCTGTACGCCGCCCTGAAGGCCGCGCAGGCCGAGACGGGCCGGCCGTCCTTCATCGCCGCCCGCTCGATCATCGCCTGGCCGGCCCCGCACGCGCAGAACACCGAGGCCGCGCACGGCTCGGCGCTCGGCGAGGACGAGGTCGGGGCCACCAAGGTGGTGCTCGGCTTCGACCCCGACCAGCACTTCCAGGTCGCCGACGAGGTCCTGGCGCACACCCGCGCGGCGGGCGAGCGCGCGCGCGACGCCCGCGCGGAGTGGGAGAAGGCGTTCGCCGCCTGGCGCACCGCCAATCCCGAGCGCGCCGCGATGTTCGACCGGATCGACGCCGGCGAGCTGCCCGAGGGCTGGGAGGAGCACATCCCGGCGTTCGAGACCGGCTCCTCGCTGGCCACCCGCGCCGCGTCCGGCAAGGTCCTGCAGGCACTCGGCGAGGTCATCCCCGAGCTGTGGGGCGGTTCGGCCGACCTGGCCGGCTCCAACAACACCACCATCGACAAGAACTCGTCCTTCCTCCCGGCGGGCAACCCGCTGCCGGAGGCGGACCCCTACGGCCGCACCGTGCACTTCGGCATCCGCGAGCACGCGATGGCCGCGGAGCTCAACGGCATCACGCTGCACGGCAACACCCGTGCGTACGGCGGCACGTTCCTGGTCTTCTCCGACTACATGCGCAACGCGGTCCGGCTGTCGGCGCTGATGCACCTGCCGGTCACGTACGTGTGGACGCACGACTCGATCGGCCTCGGCGAGGACGGCCCGACCCACCAGCCGGTGGAGCACCTGGCCTCGCTGCGCGCGATCCCGGGGCTGAACGTGGTGCGCCCCGCGGACGCCAACGAGACCGCGATCGCCTGGCGCGAGATCCAGCGGCGCTGGACCAAGGAGTTCGGCAAGGGCGCCCCGCACGGCCTGGCGCTGACCCGGCAGGGCGTGCCGACCTACCCGCACAACGAGGACGCCGCCCGCGGCGGTTACGTGCTGGCCGAAGCGGAGGGAGCGTCCGGCGAGTCGGCGCAGCCGCGGGTCGTGCTGATCGCCACCGGCTCCGAGGTGCAGCTGGCGATGGGCGCGCGCGAGCAGCTCCAGGCCGACGGCGTGCCGACCCGCGTGGTGTCGATGCCGTGCGTGGAGTGGTTCGAGGAGCAGGACCCGGCGTACCGCGAGAGCGTGCTGCCGCCGTCGGTGAAGGCGCGTGTCGCGGTGGAAGCGGGGATCGCCCTGACCTGGTACCGCTACGTGGGCGACGCCGGCCGGACCGTCAGCCTGGAGCACTTCGGTGCCTCGGCCGACGCCAAGGTCCTCTTCCGTGAGTTCGGGTTCACCGCCGACGCGGTGGCCGCCGCGGCCCGGGAATCTCTCGCCGCCGTCGATCGCTGAAGCGAATAGCCGGGTTCACAACCAACAGGAGATGCAATTCTCATGACAGACGCACTGAAGCGCCTTTCCGACGAAGGCGTGGCGATCTGGCTGGACGACCTGTCGCGCAAGCGCATCACGTCCGGCAACCTGGCCGAACTCATCGACCAGCAGCACGTGGTGGGCGTGACCACCAACCCCTCGATCTTCCAGAAGGCGATCTCCCAGGGCGACGGCTACGACGGCCAGCTCGCCGACCTCGCCGCCCGCCGGCTGACGGTCGAGGAGGCGCTGCGCATGATCACCACCGCGGACGTCCGCGACGCGGCGGACATCCTGCGCCCGGTGTACGACGCGACCGACGGCCAGGACGGCCGGGTCTCCATCGAGGTCGACCCGCGGCTGGCGAACGACACCGTCGCCACGGTCGCCGAGGCCAAGCAGCTGGCGTGGCTGGTGGACCGCCCGAACACGCTGATCAAGATCCCGGCCACGCCGGCCGGGCTGCCCGCGATCACCGCGGTGATCGGCCGCGGCATCAGCGTCAACGTCACGCTGATCTTCTCGCTGGAGCGCTACCGCGAGGTGATGGACGCCTACCTGTCCGGCCTGGAGAAGGCGAAGGCCGCCGGCCTGGATCTGTCCGAGATCCACTCCGTGGCGTCCTTCTTCGTCTCCCGCGTGGACACCGAGATCGACAAGCGGCTGGAGAAGATCGGCACCCCCGAGGCCAAGGCGCTCAAGGGCAAGGCCGCCGTCGCCAACGCGCGGCTGGCCTACCGGGCGTACGAGGAGGTCTTCTCCTCCGACCGCTGGCTGGCCCTGGAGAAGGCCGGCGCCAACAAGCAGCGCCCGCTGTGGGCCTCCACCGGCGTGAAGGACCCCGCCTACCCCGACACCCTCTACGTCACCGAGCTGGTCGCGCCGAACACGGTGAACACCATGCCCGAGGCGACCCTGGACGCCACGGCGGACCACGGCACGATCACCGGCGACGCGGTGCGCGGCACGTACGAGCAGGCCCGGGCCGACCTCGACGCGATCGAGACGCTGGGAGTGTCGTACGACGACGTGGTACGGGTACTCGAGGACGAGGGTGTCGAGAAGTTCGCGGCGGCCTGGAACGCGCTGCTGGACTCCACCAAGGCGGAGCTGGAGCGGCTCGCCCCTACGGAGGTCTGAGGGTGCCCAACGACAAGCAGGAGCAGGCCGGCAACCCGCTGCGGGACCCGCTGGACCGCCGGCTGCCCCGGATCGCCGGGCCCTCGGGCCTGGTGATCTTCGGGGTGACGGGTGACCTGTCCCGTAAGAAGCTGATGCCCGCCGTCTACGACCTCGCCAACCGCGGTCTGCTGCCGCCGGGCTTCGCCCTGGTCGGTTTCGCGCGCCGCGAGTGGGAGCACGAGGACTTCGCGCAGGAGGTGCACGACGCCGTCAAGGAGCACGCGCGCACGCCCTTCCGCGAGGAGGTCTGGCAGCAGCTCGCCGAGGGCTGCCGGTTCGTGCAGGGCACCTTCGACGACGACAAGGCGTTCGAGCAGCTGAAGTCGACGATCGAAGACCTGGACAAGGCCCGCGGCACCGGCGGCAACTTCGCGTTCTACCTGTCCGTGCCGCCGAAGTTCTTCCCGAACGTGGTGCAGCAGCTGAAGAAGCACGGCCTGTCCCAGGGCACGGGCGACTCCTGGCGGCGCGCGGTGATCGAGAAGCCGTTCGGCCACGACCTGGCCAGCGCCCAGCAGCTCAACCGGATCGTGCACGAGGTCTTCCCGCCCAACGAGGTCTTCCGGATCGACCACTACCTGGGCAAGGAGACCGTCCAGAACATCCTGGCGCTGCGCTTCGCCAACACGATGTACGAGCCGATCTGGAACCGGTCCTACGTGGACCACGTGCAGATCACCATGGCCGAGGACATCGGCATCGGCGGCCGGGCCGGGTACTACGACGGCATCGGCGCGGCCCGGGACGTCATCCAGAACCACCTGCTCCAGCTGCTGGCGCTGACGGCGATGGAGGAGCCCGGCTCCTTCCACCCCAAGGCGCTGACGGCGGAGAAGCTGAAGGTGCTCAGCGCGGTCGTGCTCCCCGAGGACCTGGGGCGGTTCACCGTGCGCGGCCAGTACAGCCACGCCTGGCAGGGCGGCGAGGAGGTGCTCGGCTACCTGGAGGAGGACGGGATCGACCCGAAGTCCAAGACCGACACCTATGCCGCGGTGAAGCTGGAGATCAACAACCGGCGCTGGGCCGGGGTGCCGTTCTACCTGCGCACCGGCAAGCGGCTGGGCCGCCGGGTCACCGAGATCGCGGTGGTCTTCAAGCGGGCCCCGTACCTGCCCTTCGAGGCCGCCGCCACCGAGGAGCTGGGCGCGAACGCCCTGGTGATCCGGATCCAGCCGGACGAGGGCGTCACCGTTCGGTTCGGCTCGAAGGTCCCCGGCACCTCCACGGAGGTACGGGACGTCACGATGGACTTCGCCTACGGCGAGTCGTTCACGGAGTCCAGCCCTGAGGCGTACGAACGGCTGATCCTGGACGTGCTGCTCGGCGACGCCAACCTCTTCCCTCGGCACCAGGAGGTCGAGCTGTCGTGGAACATCCTCGATCCCATCGAGGAGTACTGGGACAAGCACGGCAAGCCCGCGCAGTACGCCGCCGGAACCTGGGGCCCGGTCGAGGCGGACGAGATGCTCGCACGAGACGGCAGGAGCTGGCGCCGGCCATGAAGATCGATCTGACGGACACCACGTCCTCGCGCATCAACGCCGGGCTGATCGAGGCCCGGCGGGCGATCGGCACCCCCGCGGTCGGCATGGTGCTGACCCTCGTCATCGTCACCGACGAGGGCAGCGCCTACGACGCGCTGAAGGCCGCGCACGAGGCGTCCCGCGAGCACCCCTCGCGGATCCTGGTGGTCATCAAGCGGCCCGGCCGCTCGCCCCGGGACCGGGCACTGGCGCGGCTGGACGCCGAGGTGGTGGTCGGCGACGAGGCGGGCACCGGCGAGACGGTCGTGCTGCGCATGCACGGCGAGCTGGCCAACCACGCCGAGTCGGTGGTCCTGCCGCTGCTGCTGCCGGACGCCCCCGCGGTGTGCTGGTGGCCGGACAAGGCCCCGGACAGCCCGGCGGGCGACCCGCTGGGCCGGCTGGCCCAGCGCCGGATCACCGACGCCGCCGCCACGGAGGACCCGGTGGCCGCCATCACGCGGCGGGCCGAGACCTACGCGCCCGGCGACACCGACCTGGCCTGGACCCGGATCACCCCGTGGCGCTCGATGCTGGCCGCCGCGCTGGACCAGAAGCACGCCAAGGTGGTCGGCGCCGCCGTCGAGGGCGAGGCGTACAACCCGAGCGCCGAGCTGCTGGCGCTGTGGCTGGCCGACCGGCTCGGCGTTCCGGTGGAGCGCAAGGTGTCGGACGGGCCGGGCCTGACCGCGGTGCGGCTGTTCACCGCCGACGGCGACATCTGCCTGGACCGGCCGGGCGGCGGGCTCGCCGAGCTGGCCGTCCCGGGCCAGCCGGACCGGCACGTGGCGCTCAAGCGGCGGGAGACCTCCGAGCTGCTCGCCGAGGAGCTGCGGCGGCTGGACCCGGACGACATATACCGCAGCACCGTCCAGTTCGGCGTGCAGCACCTGGTGCACGCAGGCGCGGAGGGCGACGGTCCCGCGCAGGCGGCGGAGAAGGCGGCCCCGGCCGCCGGTCCCGCCAAGAAGGCCGCCTCCTCCCGCAAGGCGGCGGCCGACAAGTGAGTACGCCGCAGGTGGTCGTCCACCGGGACAAGGACCTCATGGCGTGCGCCGCGGCGGCCCGGCTGATCACGAGGATCGTGGACGTCCAAGCCGCCCGGGGCTCCGCCTCCGTGGTCCTCACCGGGGGGCGCAACGGCAACGGGCTGCTGGCCGCGCTCGGCCGGTCCCCGGCGCGGGACGCCGTGGACTGGGCGCGGCTGGACCTGTGGTGGGGCGACGAGCGGTTCCTCCCCGAGGGGGACCCGGAGCGCAACGTCACCCAGGCGCGGGAGGCCCTGCTGGACGCGGTGCCGCTCGACCCGGCCCGCGTGCACCCGATGGCGCCCTCCGACGGTCCGCACGGCTCGGACGTGGAGGCGGCCGCGGCCGCCTACGCGGCCGAACTGACGGCCGCGGCCTCGCCCGAGGACCACGGCGGGGTGCCGGCGTTCGACGTGCTGATGCTCGGCGTCGGGCCGGACACCCATGTCGCCTCGCTCTTCCCGGAGCACCCGGCGACCCGGGAGACCGTCCGGACGGTGGTGGGCGTGCACGGCGCGCCCAAGCCGCCGCCGACCCGGATCTCGCTCACCTTCCCGGCGATCCGCGCGGCCCGCGAGGTGTGGCTGTTGGCCGCCGGCGAGGACAAGGCAGGGGCGGTGGCCATGGCGCTCGGCTCCCCGGGCAAGCTCCAGGCGCCGGCCTCCGGCGCGCGGGGGAAGGCCCGCACGCTGTGGCTGCTGGACCGGGCGGCGGCCGCGAAGATCCCGCCGCAGCTGTACCCGCCGGCCTCGGCCTAGCCGGGCGCCCGCGGGGACACCCGCGGAGACGAAAGCCCGAAGGCGGAACCCCTTGCTCAACGGGGTTCCGCCTTCGGGCTTTCGTGGCGCGGCGCGCCCCGCCCGGCGGGGGCGCCGCACCACGCCGTACGGGACCGGCTCAGCGGCCGCGCAGCTCGCGGTACTTGGCGACCAGCCCGGACGTGGACGCGTCGAGGCCGGGGACGTCCGCGCCCTCGGTCAGCGCCGGCTCGACCCGCTTGGCCAGCACCTTGCCGAGCTCCACGCCCCACTGGTCGAAGGAGTCGATGTTCCACACCGCGCCCTGGACGAAGACCTTGTGCTCGTACAGCGCGATGAGCTGGCCGAGCACGGACGGGGTGAGCTCGGTGGCCAGGATCGTGGTGGTGGGGTGGTTGCCGCGGAAGGTCTTGTGCGGCACCAGGTCCTCGGGCACCCCTTCCGCGCGGACCTCGTCCGGGATCTTGCCGAAGGCGAGCGCCTGGGTCTGGGCGAAGAAGTTCGCCATCAGCAGGTCGTGCTGCCCGGCGAGCGGGCCGAGTTCGGCGACGGGACGGGCGAAGCCGATGAAGTCCGCGGGGATGAGCTTCGTGCCCTGGTGCAGCAACTGGTAGTACGCGTGCTGCCCGTTGGTGCCGGGCGTGCCCCAGACCACCGGGCCGGTCTGCCAGCCGACCGGGGCGCCGGCGCGGTCCACGGACTTGCCGTTGGACTCCATGTCCAGCTGCTGGAGGTAGGCGGCGAACCGGCTCAGGTAGTGGCTGTACGGCAGCACGGCGTGCGACTGCGCGTCGTGGAAGTTGCCGTACCAGATGCCGAGCAGGCCGAGCAGCAGCGGCACGTTCTGCTCCGGCGGGGCGGTCCTGAAGTGCTCGTCGACCAGGTGGAACCCGGCGAGCATGTCGCGGAACGCGTCCGGTCCGATCGCCACCATCAGCGACAGCCCGATGGCGGAGTCGAAGGAGTAGCGGCCGCCGACCCAGTCCCAGAACTCGAACATGTTCTGCGGGTCGATGCCGAAGTCGGCGACCTTCTCCGCGTTGGTGGACAGCGCGACGAAGTGCTTGGCGACCGCGTCCTCGCCCGCGTCCAGCGCGCCGAGCAGCCACTGCCGGGCGGAGGTGGCGTTGGTGATCGTCTCGATCGTGGTGAACGTCTTGGAGGCGATGATGAACAGCGTCTCCGCGGCGTCCAGGTCGCGCACCGCCTCGTGCAGGTCGGCGCCGTCCACGTTGGACACGAAGCGGACCGTCAGGCCGCGGTCGCTGTAGGAGCGCAGCACCTCGTAGGCCATCGCCGGGCCCAGGTCGGAGCCGCCGATGCCGATGTTGACGATGTTCCTGATCGGGCGGCCGGTGTGGCCGGTCCACTCCCCCGAGCGGATCCGGTCGACGAACACGCCCATCTTGGCGAGCACCGCGTGCACGGCGGGCACGACGTCCTGGCCGCCGGTGGAGATCTCCGCGGAGCGCGGGGCCCGCAGCGCGGTGTGCAGCACCGCCCGGTTCTCGGTGCTGTTGATCCGCTCGCCGCGGAACATCGCGTCCCGCAGCTCGAACACCCCGGTGGCGGCGGCCAGTTCGCGCAGCAGCCGCAGGGTTTCGTCGGTGACCAGGTGCTTGGAGTAGTCCAGGTGGAGGTCCCCGACCCGGAGGGTGTAGCGGGCGGCCCGGTCGGGGTCGTGCTCGAACAGCTCCCGCAGATGGATGTCCGCCATCTCGTCGCGGTGCTTGGCGAGCGCGTGCCACTCCGGGCGCTGTTCGAGCCTCAGGGAACCCTGCGCGTTCGTTTCGGACATCTGTCCACTTCTCCTCGTCCTCGCTGCGACACCCAAACTAATTGATGCCGCCGCCGAACGAGATCCGGCTCCACCCCGAAACCGCCCCGGACCTGCCCCTGCGCACCGAATCCCTCGGCAGCCGAGCGGCAGGGCGCTCACCCGGGCGCCATTCGCCACGGGCCGGCAGACGGCCCGGCCGGCGCGTCAGGGCGCCGTCGGGCGTGCGGATATGAGGACGGCCACGGCGCAGAGGAAGAGCGCCCCGGCGCAGAGGGGCGGGGCGTTCAGGCCCCAGGCGGTGGCGACCGCGCCGCCCAGGAGAGCGCCCAGCGGGGCGCCGGCCACGGACAGCGTCCGGTTGGCGGCGCTGATCCGGCCGAGGGCGCCGGAGGGCGCGCGCTGCTGGAAGAGCGTCACCGTGGTGACGTTCCAGACCGCGGCGAGCGCGCCGAACACCACCATCGCCGCGACGGCCGCGGGCAGCGTCCGCACGGTGCCGAGCACGACCAGGCAGCCGGCCTGCACCGCGAGCGTGGCCGGCAGCGCGCGCACCCCGGTGAGCGCGCTCGGCAGCCGTCCGGCGGCCACGCCCCCGGCGACACTGCCGGCCCCGTAGGCCGTGAGGGTGGCCGTGAACCCGGCATGGCCCGCGTGCAGCCAGCCGGTCACGGTGAGCACCAGGGTGGCCACCAGCACGCCGACGCCGATGTTGGCGACGGTGCAGGACGCGCACAGGCCCCGCAGCACCCGGTCCCGCCACAGGACGCCGATGCCCTCGGCGACGTCCTGCCGCAGGGTGCGGCCGGCCGAGCGCGGCGGACGGGCCGTGCCCGGCCCCGGCAGCGAGGCGACCAGGGCGGCGGCGACGGCGAAGGTCGCCGCGTCGGCGGCGAACGGCGCGCCCGCGGCGAGCGCGAGGGCGGCCGGCACCAGCGGGGCGGCCAGGAAGGTGCCCGCTATGGTCTGACCGGCCATCAGCCGGGCGTTGGCCCGGCCGAGGGCGGTGCGCGGGACGACCGCGGGCAGCAGCGCCGTGGCCGCGTTGTCGAACAGCGTCTGAAGCGTGGTCAGGGCGAAGGCGAGCGCCAGCAACAGCCCGATGCTCGCGTGCCCGAGGGCGACGGCGAGCGCGAACCCGCCGGTGAGCAGGGCCCGTACGCCGTCGACCGTGCGCATCGCCCGGCGCTGGTCGATCCGGTCGGCCAGCGCCCCGCCGAGCAGCCCGAAGACGATCCAGGGCAGGTATCCGGCCGCCGTCACCAGCGCGACCAGCAGCGGGGAGCGGGTCAGGGAGGCGGCGAGCAGGGGCAGCGCGGCGTTGCGCATCCCGTCGCCGAACCGGGAGACCACGGCCGCGGCCCACAGCCGTCCGAAGCCGCCGCGCCACGAAGGCGCGACGGGCTCCGCGCACGCCTGCGCTGCCAGTGCCCCGGCGCTCATGCCTCCCCCGTCCCCGGTCCGTTCGGTCCGCTCACCTCAACGACCGTAACCGCCACCACTGACATCGATGCTGGTACTCGGGTTCCGGTGGCCGTGGCTCTGCCACTGACTGGCGTCCTGCTGGGCTGCCTTCGGCTTGTTCTGCCCGGCCACCGGAACCTGTCCTTACGGCTCCGGCCGGGCGGAACATGACCTGATAGGAGCTTGGCAAGAAGCCCCCTCGATGTCCTGTCTGCTCCGCCCGGCCGGGTCTACCTCCGGTCGGGAAGGCACCTTCAGCATGACATCAGCAGTCGAGGCGGATACTGCGGACCAGGAGGTGTTCGGCGGGGTCGACTCCCATGCCGACACCCTCCACGTCGCGGTCATCAGCGACAACGGAGGTCGTCTCGCAGACGCGCAGTTCGCCACGACCACGGCCGGATACGCCGCGGCCCTGGCCTTCCTGACCGCCCACGGCAACGTGACCGCGATCGGGGTGGAAGGCACATCCTCCTACGGGGCCGGCTTCACCCGCGCCGCCCGCACGCACGGGCACCGGATCATCGAGGTCAACCGACCCGACCGGGCAGAACGCCGCCGCATCGGCAAGTCCGACCCCATCGACGCCTACGCCGCCGCCCGCGCCGCACTGTCGGGGCGGGCCGACGCCGAGCCCAAGGACGACAGCGTCGCCGGCATACGCGCCCTCCACAACGCCGCCCGCTCTGCGGTCAAAGCACGCACCGCAGCACTCAACCAGATCACGCACATCCTCATCACCGCCCCGGGCACCATCCGGGCCAAGTACGGGCAGCAACTCAAGGGCACGCAGCGAACCCAGGCCCTGGCCCGGCTGCGCCCGACCGGCGACCCGGTTCACGTTGCGGTCCTGACCGCGCTCAAAAGCCTCGCCCGACGCGTCACGGAACTGACCACCGAGCACGAGGCCCTGACCCGGGCACTGGACGAAAAGGTCACCGCCTGCAACCCCGGGCTGCGGGCCGCCTACGGTGTAGGCCCCGACACCGCCGCCCAGCTCCTGGTCACCGCAGGCGGCAACCCCGAGCGCTTGCGCAGCGAGGCCTCCTTCGCGGCCCTGTGCGGAGCCGCACCGGTCCCCGCCTCCAGCGGCAAGACCAACCGGCACCGCCTGTCCAGGGGCGGCGACCGAGCCGCCAACGCCGCCCTCTACCGCATCGCCCTCGTCCGCATGGCCAGCGACCCGCGCACCCGCGCATACGTGGCGCGGCAAACCGCCGCAGGCCGGACGAAGAAAGAGATCATCCGACTGCTGAAACGGGCCGTCGCCCGGGAAATGTTCCGCTGCCTGACCACCACTGTCACCGTCCCCGACATCGCCGACCTCCGACCCTTGCGACAGTCCAAGAACATCACCCTCACAGCGGTCGCCGACCACTTCGGAGTCTGGCCAGCCGTGATCTCCACCCTCGAACGAGGAACACGCCGCAACGACACCCTCACCAACGCCTACCGAACCTGGCTCCAAACCGCTTGACGATCAATAGGAGCATCAATGACGCTGGCATGGGGGGCGAACTGGGGAAACAGCCGACGCGGGGTCAGAAGCCGCCGCGGTGGATCCGCCCGGCGTAGCGCTGTTCGAGGACGACGTTGCGGTCGTGGCCGCCGGGCAGGTTCGCCGAGACGTAGACCGGTGCCTCCTTGCCCTCGGCGGTGAGCAGGCCGACCGCCTCGGCCACCACCATCTGCACCAGCAGCGCCGAGGTGATGGTGGACACCCCGCACAGGGCGCCGCCGTCGGGCAGCGGGAGCAGCGCGTCGCCGGCGGGCGCGCAGTTGTCCAGCACGGCGTCGGCCACGTCGGCGAGCCGCTTGCCGCTGGGGTGCAGTGCGGGCACGGCGCGGGTGTGGGTGAGGGAGGTGAGGGCGATCAGCTTGTGGCCTGCCTCCTTCACGTGCAGCGCCATGTCCACGATCGAGTTGTTGACGCCGGAGTTGGAGACGATGACGAACAGGTCGCTCGGCTGCGGGGTGGCGAGCTCGTACAGCCGCCGGGCCAGGCCCGGGGAGCGCTCCAGCAGCGGGTCGCCGAGCACCGCGCGGTCCTCGCCGCCGAGCAGCACCAGGTCGGACAGGGCGATCCGGTTGGTCGGGATCAGGCCGCCGGCCCGGCCGACGAGCTCCAGCACGGTGGCCTGCGAGTGGCCGGTGCCGAAGCCGTGGATCACGCCGTCCGCGGCCACGCAGTCCGCGACGAGCCGGCCGGCGGCGGCCACCGAGTCCTTGTTGGCCTTGATGGCCCGCTCGACGGCCGCGCGGCCCTCCTCGGCGAAGGTCTCGGCGTTGAGCTGTTCCCCGGTCATCCCGAGTTCCCCTTTTCGGCGTTCGGTTGCGGCGGTCGGTACTGGGTTCTGGTTCTGGTTCTACTTCTGGTTCATCGAACCGAAGAAGTAGCCCTTGGATGAAACATCCAACCAGCGCCCACCGTCAACCGTGCCCCGGTCCGACCCCGTCACACGTGGTCCGCCGCCTCCGGTCGCCCCGGACCGTCCCAGCCGCCTCCGGCCGTTCCCGGCCGCGGACGTCACAGCAGCGCGCCGGCCAGGGCCGCGGCGCCCCCGGAGCCGTCCGGCACCGGGTGAATGCCGAGCGCGCAGGGGGCCAGCCGTTCGGTGACCCGGGCCAGCAGCGGGCCGCCGGGCCCGAGCAGGCCGCCGGTGGTGACCAGGGGCTCCCCGGGCCGGGGCCGCAGCGCCCGCACGGTGTCCGCCAGCAGGTCGGCGGCCCGGTCGAGCAGCCCCGCGGCCACCTCGTCCCCCTCCGCGGCGGCCTCGACGACCACCGGGCTGAGCAGGGCCAGCCGCGGCGGCGCCTGCTCGTAGGCGCAGTTGACGATCGCCTCGGCCAGGACGTGCCGGAGTTCGGAGTCCGTGCCGGGGCCGAGCGGCTCGGCGTCCCGCGCGCGGACCCGCAGGCCCTCCGCCGCGCTCACGTCCGCCCCGCCGGGCCCTGTCGGCGCACCCTCGGGCAGGTAGTGGGCGACGACCCGCTCGACCAGCACCGTCCACGGGCCGCGCCCGTCGAGGGCCTCCAGGGCCAGCCGGACCGCCTGGCTGCCCAGCCAGAAGCCGCTGCCCTGGTCGCCGAGCAGCCAGCCGTGCCCGTCCACGACGCCCGCCCGGCGCCGGCCGGCGATGCGGCTGGCGATGGCGCCGGTGCCGGCGATGAGGACCAGGCCGTCGGTGGGGGCGCCGGGGGCCGCGGCCAGGGCGACCTCGGTGTCGCCGCCGGCGTCCACGGCGGCGCCGGTGATGCCGTTGGCGGCGAGCGCGTCGCGCAGGCAGGAGGCGGCGAGCCGCTGCCCGCGCTCCGGTCCCGACCCCGACCGCCGCGCCCGCGAAGCCGCCGAAGGCCGCTTTCACCCGGGAGCGCGCGTCCGGGTGCGCGGGCAGCGCCTCGGCCAGCGCGCCGGCGACGGCGTCGCCGAGGTGGCGGGTCAGGTCCGCGCGGCCGACGCTGAGCGCGTTGCCGGGGCCGCCGCTGCCGCGGCCGAGCACAGCCGAACCGGGGACGGCGCCGGTGAGGCAGGCCCGGGTGCGGGTGCCGCCGGCGTCGACGCCGATCACCAGGGGCCCCGCGACCAGGGACGGGCTGTAGATTTCAGTCATCGACACGCATGGTGGTTGATAGATTCACCGACGCACAACCCCCGACGAGACGAGTCGTCATGATCACGCCCCTGATCCGCTCCGAACTCCCCCGGATGTCCGGCTCGCTGCGCAAGGTGGCCGAGCTGGTGCTCGCCGACCCGGTGGCCGCGACCCACGGCTCCGCGGCCGAGCTGGGCCGCCGTACGGGCACCTCGCAGGCCACGGTGACGCGGTTCTGCCGCGCACTGGGGCTGGAGTCCTACCAGCAGCTGCTGATCGAGCTGGCGCAGGAGGCGGGACGGGCGGAGGCCGAGCCGCGCACGGCCGCGCTGGGGCCGCAGATCGGGCCGGAGGACGACCTGGAGACGGTGATCGGGGTGGTCGCCGAGGCGGACCTGCGGGCCCTGCGGCACACCGCCGACCTGCTCGACCGGGAGGCGCTGGAGCGGGCCGCCCAGGTGCTGGCCAGGGCCCGCCGGATCGACGTCTACGGCGTGGGCGGCTCGGGGATCGTGGCCCACGAGACGCAGGCCCGGCTGTTCGGGATCGGCTGCGCGGCCGCCGCCTGGACCGAGGTGCACGCCGCGGAGACCTCAGCGGCCCTCCTGACGCCCTCCGACGCGGTGGTCGCCGTCTCGCACACGGGCAGCACCCGCGAGGTCCTGGAGCCCCTGCTGCTGGCCGCGGAGCGCGGGGCGGCCACGGTCGCCGTCACCGGCGATCCCCGCTCACCCATCGCGCAGGCCGCCGACGTGCGGCTGACGTCCTTCTCCGGCGAGACCAGCTTCCGGCGGGGCAACTTCGGCACCCGCCACTCCGTCCTGCTGATCGTGGACTGCCTGTACGCGCGGGTGGCCCAGCTCACCTACGAACGGGCCACCGCCTCCATCGCGTTGACCTCCCACATCGCCGACCGGGCCAAGCCTGCGCGGCGGTTCAGGGCACCGCGGACCGGCGGGAACCACTCCGACGGCCGAGGCCGGCCGTAGGACGACCGGCCGCCTTCGGCCGACTGGGCCCGGCCGGCTGCGACCGGGGCCGACCGCGACCGGCCCCGTAGGACCGGTTTCGGCTAGATCTCGCCGCGCAGCTTCGCCAGCGCCTCGGCGAGGATCGCCTCGCCGTCTGCCGCCGAGCGGCGCTCGCGCACGTACGCGAGGTGCGTCTTGTACGGCTCGGTGCGCGGCGGAGCGGGCGGGTTCTCCTCGTCCTGACCGGCCGGGAAACCGCAGCGCGGACAGTCCCAGGTCTCCGGGATCTGCGCGTCGCTGGCGAAACTCGGCTGGGTCTCGTGCCCGTTGGAGCACCAGAAGGAGATGCGCAGCCGCGGGGCGGACTCGCCTCGCTCGGCTTCTCCCATCGGCCCCGCTCCGACCCGACTGCCACGGATCGCGTTGCCACTTGCCACGGTCGTAACTCCCTGCGTGATGGTGCTGCGAGGTTCCTTGACGGAGACCGGTTCGCCCCCGCGCCTGGGCGGGAAAGGGCACGGTATCCCAAGACGCGGTTCCATGATAAGTCGCGGACGGGGCGCTGTCCGCGACGGGGCGTCAGATCGCCCTAAAACGACGGGAGTCGGACGCCCCGCGCGCGGCGGCTACTTGTGGAACTTCATCACCAGGCCGAGCGTGACGATGCACGCGAACCACAGCAGGGCGATCACGACCGTGATCCGGTCGAGGTTGCGCTCGGCCACCGAGGAACCGCCGACCGACGACTGCATGCCGCCGCCGAACATGTCCGAAAGGCCGCCGCCCTTCCCCTTGTGCATCAGCACGAGCAGCAGGAGCAGCAGGCTGAAGATGATGAGGGCGATGGAGAACCCGATGACCACGGCTGGACCAACTCTCTCGACTACAGGACGGCACTACATGACTACAGTGCGGGGCCGACCCGCGACTGCGCGGTTCGGCCCCGCCAGGGTACTTCACCAGCCTGCGAACATCACTGGTCCCGGAAACGCACGATCTTCACGAACTCCTCGGCGTCCAGCGCCGCACCGCCCACCAGAGCGCCGTCCACGTCCGGCTGGGCCATGATCGCGGCCACGTTGCCGGACTTGACCGAGCCGCCGTACTGGATGCGGACGCCGTCGGCGAGCTGCTGGTCGTACAGCTCGGCCAGGCGGGCGCGGATCGCCCCGCAGACCTCCTGGGCGTCACCCGGGGTGGCGACCTCGCCGGTGCCGATCGCCCACACCGGCTCGTAGGCGATCACGATGCCCGCGGCCTGCTCGGCCGGGACGCCCTTGAGCGCGCCGTCGAGCTGGGCGAGGGTGTGCGGCACGTGCGCGCCGGCCTTGCGGACGTCCAGGCCCTCGCCGACGCACAGGATCGGGGTGATGCCGTGCCGGAAGGCGGCCTTCACCTTGCCGTTGACGATCTCCTCGTCCTCGCCGTGGTACTGCCGGCGCTCGGAGTGGCCGATCACCACGTAGGCGCACTTCAGCTTGGACAGCATCGGCCCGGAGATCTCGCCGGTGTAGGCGCCGGAGTCGTGCGCGGAGACGTCCTGGGCGCCGTACTTGATCCGCAGCTTGTCGCCGTCGACCAGGGTCTGCACGGAGCGCAGGTCGGTGAACGGCGGCAGGACGGCGACCTCGACCGCGTCGTGGTCCTTGTCGGTCAGGGCGAACGCCAGCTTCTGGACGTGCGCGATGGCCTCGAGGTGGTTGAGGTTCATCTTCCAGTTGCCCGCCATCAGCGGCGTGCGGCTGTTCTCGGTCACGTTGTCAGTCCTCTTGGCTCATGGTCGGTCTTCCTGCGCACCCGCTCCGCGGGCCCGGGCGTCAGCCCTCCAGAGCCGCAAGGCCCGGCAGCGTCTTTCCTTCGAGGTACTCCAGGCTCGCTCCGCCGCCGGTGGAGATGTGGCCGAAGGCCCCCTCGTCGAAGCCCAGGATGCGGACGGCCGCGGCGGAGTCCCCGCCTCCGACGACGCTGAAGGCGTCGGTGTCGACCAGCGCCTGGGCGACCGCGCGGGTGCCGTCGGCGAAGTCGGGGTGCTCGAAGACGCCCATCGGGCCGTTCCAGAAGATGGTGGCGGCGTCGGCGAGCTTGGCGGCGAACAGCTCGCGGGACTCCGGGCCGATGTCCAGGCCGAGCACGTCGGCGGGGATGGCGTCCACGGGCGAGACGACCGGGTTCGCCGGTGCCTTGGTCTTCAGGTCGGGGAACTCCGTGGCGCCGACCACGTCGACCGGCAGCACGAACTCCACGCCCTTGGCCTTCGCGCGCTCCAGGTACTCGGTGACGACCGGGATCCGGTCCTCCTGGAGCAGGCTCTTGCCGACCTCGTGGCCCTGGGCCTTGAGGAAGGTGAAGACCATGCCGCCGCCGACCAGGATGCGGTCGGCCTTGTCCAGCAGGTGGTCGATGACGCCGAGCTTATCGGACACCTTCGAGCCGCCGAGCACCACCGCGTAGGGCCGGGCCACGTCCTCGGTGAGCTTCTTCAGCACGCCGACCTCGGTAGCGATCAGGCCGCCCGCGGCGTGCGGGAGCCGGGCCGGGAGGTCGAAGACGGACGCGTGCTTGCGGTGCACCGCGCCGAAGCCGTCGCCCACGTAGAGGTCCGCGAGCGCGGCGAGCCGGTCGGCGAACGCCCCGCGCTCGGCGTCGTCCTTGGCCGTCTCGCCCGCGTTGAACCGCAGGTTCTCCAGCAGGACGACCTGGCCGTCGGCGAGGTCCGCCACGGCCGCCTGGGCGCTGTCGCCCACGGTGTCGGCGGCGAACGCGACGTGCACGCCGTCGAGCAGTTCGCCGAGCCGCTCGGCCACGGGCGCGAGCGAGTACCGGGGGTCGGGCTCGCCCTTGGGACGGCCCAGGTGCGAGGCGACGATCACCTTCGCGCCGGCCGAGGCCAGCGCGGAGACGGTCGGCACGGCGGCCCGGATGCGGCCGTCGTCGGTGATGGCCGTGCCGTCGAGCGGGACGTTCAGGTCGGCGCGGACGAACACCCGCCGGCCGGCGAGCTGCCCGTCGGCAATGAGTTCTTCGATCGTCTTCATCGTGTGCGGTCTCCTGTGGATACGGTGCGGGTCCGGCCGCGGGCACGCCGACAGGGCCCGGACCGCGCGTCGTCGCATCGGTCCGGACCCTGTCGTTCACATCGCCGCGCGCCGGTCGCCGTGGCGGTGACTGCGTCGTCCACGGGCCCCGGCGGCTACGTGCCTACGTCTGCTGCGCGGTCTTCGCGGTCAGAGCTGTCCGCCGACGAAGACCGTGAGGTCCACGAGGCGGTTGGAGTAGCCCCACTCGTTGTCGTACCAGCCGACGATCTTGACGGTCTTGCCCTGGACCATCGTCAGCGACGAGTCGAAGGTGCAGGAGGCCGGGGTGTTGACGATGTCCGAGGAGACGATCGGGTCCTCGGTGTACTCCAGCAGGCCCTTGAGCTGGCCCTCGGCGGCCTGCTGGAAGGCCGCGTTGACCTCTTCCTTGGTGACCTCGCGCTCCAGGTCGACCACCAGGTCGGTGACCGAGCCGGTGGGGACCGGGACGCGCATGGCCAGGCCGTCCAGCTTGCCCTTGAGCGCGGGGATGACCAGCGCGGTGGCCTTCGCGGCACCGGTGGTGGTCGGGATGATGTTCTCCGCGGCGGCGCGGGCGCGGCGCAGGTCCTTGTGCGGGAAGTCCAGGATGCGCTGGTCGTTGGTGTAGGCGTGGACCGTGGTCATCAGGCCCTTGACGATGCCGAAGTTCTCCAGCAGCACCTTGGCCATCGGCGCCACGCAGTTCGTGGTGCACGAGGCGTTGGAGATGATGTTGTGCTTGGCGCTGTCGTAGGTGTCCTGGTTGACGCCCATGACGATGGTGATGTCCTCGTCGGTGGCGGGCGCCGAGATGATGACCTTCTTGGCACCGCCCGCGAGGTGCTTGCCCGCGTCGGCGGCCTTGGTGAAGATGCCGGTCGACTCGATCACGACGTCGACGCCCAGCTCACCCCACTTGATGGCGCCGGGGTCGCGCTCGGCGAGCACCTTGATGGTGCGGCCGTCCACGGTGATGGAGTCCGCGGTGTGGGTCACCTCGGCCTTGAGGCGGCCCAGGATGGTGTCGTACTTCAGCAGATGCGCCGTGGTGGCGGTGTCACCCAGGTCGTTGACAGCCACGATCTCGATGTCCGCGCCCTGCTCCAGGGCGGCGCGGAAGAAGTTACGACCGATGCGGCCAAAGCCGTTGATGCCTACCCGGATCGTCACGAACCGATCTCCTCGCTCAGTCGCCGGAGTCCCTCTCCGGCTGCGAAATATGGGATGTCCCCGACCAGTGACGAGCCTACCTGGCTCCGCGCGGACCCGTCGTCCAAGGGGTGCCCCACCGGGGACACCCCTCCCGCACGGGCCCGTACCGCCGGGGCCCGGGGGGTCAGCCGACCATCTCCTCGGTGAGGTTCGCCTCGGTGCCGGGCAGGCCCAGGTCGGACGCGCGCTTGTCGGCCATGGCCAGCAGGCGGCGGATGCGGCCGGCCACCGCGTCCTTGGTCAGCGGCGGCTCCGCCAGGGAGCCCAGCTCCTCCAGCGAGGCCTGCTTGTGGTCCATCCGCAGCCGGCCGGCCGCGGCGAGGTGCTCGGGCACGTCGTCGCCGAGGATCTCCAGGGCGCGCTGCACGCGGGCGCCCGCGGCCACCGCGGCGCGGGCCGAGCGCCGCAGGTTGGCGTCGTCGAAGTTGGCGAGCCGGTTGGCGGTGGCCCGCACCTCCCGGCGCATCCGGCGCTCCTCCCAGGCCAGCACCGAGTCGTGGGCGCCGAGCCGGGTCAGCAGCGCGCCGATCGCGTCGCCGTCGCGCACCACCACGCGGTCCACATTGCGGACCTCGCGGGCCTTGGCCGGGATCTGCAGCCGCCGGGCCGCGCCGACCAGCGCGAGGGCGGCCTCCGGGCCGGGGCAGGTGACCTCCAGGGAGGAGGAGCGGCCCGGCTCGGTGAGGGAGCCGTGGGCGAGGAACGCGCCGCGCCAGGCGGCCTCCGCGTCACAGGTGGCGCCGGAGACGACCTGCGGGGGCAGGCCGCGGATCGGCCGCCCGCGCCCGTCGACCAGGCCGGTCTGCCGGGCCAACTGGTCGCCGCCGGCCACCACCCGGACCACGTACCGGCTGCCGCGACGCAGCCCGCCGGGCGCCATCACCACCAGGTCGGAGGCGTGCCCGAAGATCTCCAGGATGTCCTTGCGGAGCCGCCGGGCCGCGATCCCGGTGTCGAGCTCCGCCTCGATCACGATCCGGCCGCTCACCAGGTGCAGCCCGCCCGCGAAGCGCAGGATCGACGAGACCTCCGCCTTGCGGCAGCAGGTCCGCGTGACGGGAAGCCGGGAAATCTCGTCCTTCACCGCTGCCGTCATCGCCATGGGCCGATCCTTCCACGCATACGAAAAATCCGGTCATAAGCGGCCGCCAACAGCTCGGGGTCGTGCCGCGGCCCGTCGGGGGCGGCGACCCGGGCCAGTTCGACCGTGCCGCCCAACCGCTGGGCGGCCTCGGTGAGGCTGTCCCGGTCGGGAACGGCGGCCTCGTCGGCGAGAACCACGTCGATGGTGAGTTTAGGGGCGTGTCGGCCCAAAACCTCCAAGTGACGCTGCGGAGAAAAGCCTTCGGTCTCCCCCGGTTGCGGCGCCAGGTTGAGGGTCAGGATCCGGCGCGCCCTGGTGTTCATCAGGGCATCGGCCAGTTCGGGCACCAGCAGATGGGGGATCACCGAGGAGAACCACGAACCCGGGCCCAGGATCACCCAGTCGGCGTCCAGAACCGCCTTGACCGCCTCCGGCACGGCGGGCGGATCGGCCGGCAGCAGCTGGACCTCCTGCACCTCCCCGGGGGTCAGCGCGACGGTGGCCTGGCCGCGGACGGTGGACACGTCGTCGGGCCGCTCCGGGTCGTGGCCGCGGACGATGGCGTGCAGGTCGAGCGGGACGGCGGACATCGGCAGCACCCGGCCGTGCGCGCCCAGCAGCCGGCCGACCCACTCCAACGCGGCGACCTCGTCGTCGAGTTGCTCCCACAGCGCGACGATCAGCAGGTTGCCCACCGCGTGGCCGTGCAGGTCGCCGCCGCTGACGAAGCGGTGCTGGAGCACCCGCGACCAGGTCTGGCCCCATTCGTCGTCCCCGCACAGGGCGGCCAGCGCCTTGCGCAGGTCGCCGGGCGGCAGCACGCCCATCTCGGCGCGCAGCCGCCCGCTGGAGCCGCCGTCGTCGGCGACCGTGACCACCGCGGTCAGGTCGTCGGTGATGCGGCGCAGAGCGGCGAGGGAGGCGGACAACCCCCGTCCGCCGCCGAGGGCGACCACCTTGGGCGGTACCCCGGAGCGGCGCCCGGCGGCCGATCGGCCGACCCGGCGCCGCCGTCCCGTCATGATCACTCGCGCCCCATGTCCCTGTGCACTGTCACCGTCTCCACTCCGTCCGCCACCAGCCGTGCCGCCAACCGCTCCGACATCGCCACGCTGCGGTGCTTGCCGCCCGTACAGCCGACGGCGATCGTCACGTACCGCTTGCCCTCGCGCCGGTAGCCCGCCGCGATGATGTGCAGCAGTTCGGCGTAGCGGTCCAGGAACTCCTTCGCGCCGGGCTGGTTGAACACATAGGTGGCCACCTCGTCGTTGAGCCCGGTGAAGGGCCGCAGCTCCGGCACCCAGTGCGGGTTGGGCAGGAAGCGGCAGTCCACCACCAGGTCGGCGTCGACGGGCAGCCCGTACTTGAAGCCGAACGACATGACGGTGGCCCGGAGTTCCGGCTCCTCGTCGCCGGCGAACTGGGCGTCCAGCTTGGCGCGCAGTTCGTGCACGTTGAGGCTGGAGGTGTCGATCACCAGGTCGGCGTCGCCGCGCAGTTCGCGCAGCAGGTCGCGCTCGGCGGCGATGCCGTCCACGATCCGGCCGGTGCCCTGGAGCGGGTGCGGGCGGCGCACCGACTCGAAGCGGCGCACCAGCGCCTCGTCGGACGCCTCCAGGTAGATCACCCGGCGCTTGACCTCGCGCGTGGCCAGGTCGGCCAGTGACTCGCGGAGGTTGTCGAAGAAGCGCCGGCCGCGCACGTCCACCACCACGGCGATCCTGGCCACGTTGCCCTGCGAGCGGGCGCCGAGGTCGACCATGGTGGGGATGAGGGCCGGCGGGAGGTTGTCGACCACGAACCAGCCGAGGTCCTCCAGGCACTTGGCCGCGGTGCTGCGGCCGGCTCCGGACATGCCGGAGATGATCACGAGTTCGGGGATGCCTCCCCGTTCCGGCTCGGCGGTCTCGCCCGACGGGACGCTGGTCATACGGATACGGTCCTGTTCGTCCTGCTGCTCGCTCATCTGCTCTTCCCCCGTTGGTGCTCGGACGGGGCCGCCGGAGGGCCGGCGGACGGCCCGTCGCCGTCTTCGATGATCTCTCCGGTCGCGGTGTTCACCGCTGGTCCGCCCGGAGCCGCCGCCAGGGCCGCGGCGACGGTCTCGGCTGTCCGGCGCCCGATCCCGGGCACCTCGCGGATCTCCTCCACCGTGGCAGCACGCAGCCGCTTCAGCGACCCGAAGTGCTTCAGCAGCGCCTGCCTGCGGGTGGCGCCGAGGCCGGGCACGGTGTCCAGCACCCCGGCCTTCATCGTCTTCGTGCGCTTGCTGCGCTGGTAGGTGATGGCGAACCGGTGGGCCTCGTCGCGCACCCGCTGCAGGAGGTACAGCCCCTCGCTGGTGCGCGGCAGGATCACCGGGTCCTCCTCGCCGGGCAGCCAGACCTCTTCCAGGCGCTTGGCCAGGCCGCACACGGCGACGTCGTCTATGCCGAGCTCCTGGAGGGCGCGGCTGGCCGCGGCGACCTGCGGGCGGCCGCCGTCGACCACCACGAGCTGGGGCGGGTAGGCGAACTTGCGGGGGCGGCCGGTCTCCGGGTCGATCGGGCCGCCGACCGGCTCTCCGGCCTCACCGGGCTCCAGGGGGTCGGGCTCCCCGGCCTCGAACCCGCCGTCGAAGCCGTTGCCGTTGGCGTGGGCGCCGCCGGCTCCGTTGACGTGGGCGCCGCCGTTTCCGTCGAGGGCGCCGTTTCCGTTGGCGTGGACGGCGCCGAGGGCCGCCTCCGGGGCTCCCTCGCCGTCCTGCTGCTCCTCCCACTCACTGGTGCGCTGCTTCTCCTGGATGTACCGCCGGAAGCGGCGGGAGACCACCTCGTGCATGGAGCGGACGTCGTCCTGGCCCTCGCCGTGCCAGACCTGGGTGTCGCCGACCCGGCCCTTGATCTGGAAGCGGCGGTACTCGCTCTTGCGGGCCAGTCCGTCCTCGAAGACGACCATGGACGCCACCACGTCGTCGCCCTGGAGGTGGCTGATGTCGTAGCACTCGATGCGCAGCGGCGCGCTGTCCAGGTCGAGGGCGGCGGCGATCTCCTCCAGCGCGCGCGAGCGGGTGGTCAGGTCCGAGGCTCGCTTGGTCTTGTGCAGGGCCAGCGCCTGCTGCGCGTTGCGCTGCACGGTGGCCATCAGGTCCTTCTTGTCGCCGCGCTGCGGGACGCGCAGGCTCACCAGCGCGCCGCGCCGCTCGCTCAGCCACTGGGCGAGCGGTTCGACGGGCTCGGGCAGCGCCGGGACCAGCACCTCCTTGGGCACACCGCCGCTGCCGCCGGATTGCTCGGCACCGCCCGACTCGTCGCCGTAGAGCTGCTGGATCGCGTGCTCGACCAGCCCCGCGGTGTCGACGGCCTCGACCTTGTCGGTGACCCAGCCGCGCTGGCCGCGCACCCGCCCGCCGCGGACGTGGAAGATCTGCACGGCGGCCTCGAGTTCGTCCTCGGCCACGGCGATCAGATCGGCGTCGGTGGCGTCGGTGAGCACCACCGCGTTCTTCTCCATGGCGCGGCGCAGCGCCTCGATGTCGTCGCGCAGCCGGGCGGCCTGCTCGTACTCCATGGAGGTCGCGGCGTCCTTCATGGCCTGCTCCAGGCGGCGCAGGTAGGTGCCGGTGTGCCCGGCCATGAAGTCGCTGAACTCCTCGGCGAGTTCCCGGTGCTCGGCGGCGCTGATCCGGCCGACGCAGGGGGCCGAGCACTTGCCGATGTAGCCGAGCAGGCAGGGGCGACCGATCTGGGCGGACCGCTTGAACACCCCGGCGGAGCAGGTGCGGACGGGGAACACCCGCAGCAGCAGGTCGACGGTCTCGCGGATCGCCCACGCGTGCGCGTACGGCCCGAAGTAGCGGACGCCCTTGCGCTTGGGCCCGCGCATCACCTGGACCCGGGGGAACTCCTCGTTCATGGTGACCGCCAGCGACGGATAGCTCTTGTCGTCGCGGTACTTGACGTTGAATCGCGGGTCGAACTCCTTGATCCAGGAGTACTCCAGCTGGAGCGCCTCGACTTCGGTGGAGACCACCGTCCACTCCACCGACGCCGCCGTGGTGACCATCGTGGCCGTGCGCTGGTGGAGATTGGTGATGTCCTGGAAGTACGAGGACAGCCGCTGCCGCAGGCTTTTCGCCTTGCCGACATAGATCACCCGGCCGTGCTCGTCCCGGAATTTGTAGACCCCGGGAGAGTCGGGGATCTGGCCCGGCTTCGGTCGGTAGCTGCTGGGGTCCGCCATGTTTCCACCCTACTGGCGGGAAGTGACAAAGCCTGGTTCCGCGCGGTCAGCTCGCCGGGCCGGCGGTCAGTCTTCCGCCCGTCTCCGTGATGTCGACCGCGGGGAGCGGCTTGCCGGCCGGTCCTTCCACCACCGCGCCGGTCACGGCGTCGAACTGGCTGCCGTGGCAGGGGCAGGTGACCGTGGTGCCGTCCACCGCGTCGACCACGCAGCCCAAGTGGGTGCAGACCGCGCTGAACGCCTTGAACGCGCCCTTCGTCGGCTGCGCCACCACCACCCGCTGCTCTCGGTAGATCCGGGCCCCGCCCACCGGTATGTCGGCGGCCGAGCCGAGGTCCACCGGCGCGGTGGGGCCCGCGGCCGAGGCGCGCTTGATGCCGCCGCAGGCGGTCAGGCCGGCGCCGACGGCTCCGGCGGCGCCGGTCAGTGCCGCGCCCCGCAGGACGTTGCGGCGGGAGGCGGGGCGGGGGTCGGACATGCGTGCTCCAGGTGCGGTACGTGCCGGGGGGCGCGGGGCTCGGGCTCGGGCCCCGCGCCGGGGAAATCCGGTGCGGGCGGCGGAGGCGGTTACGCCTTCGCCGCGCGCTTGCGCGGGGCCGCCGACGACGACCGCTTGGCCGCCGCCCGCTTCCTGGGCGCGGGCACCGCCGCGTCGCTGACCGCGTCCGGGCTGAGGATGTCCCGCAGGAACTTGCCGGTGTGGCTGGCCGGAACGCCCGCGATCTGCTCGGGCGTGCCCTCGGCGACCACCAGACCGCCCCCGCCGCCGCCCTCGGGGCCCATGTCGATGACCCAGTCGGCGGTCTTGATGACATCGAGGTTGTGCTCGATGACGATCACGCTGTTGCCCTTGTCGACCAGCCCGGTCAGCACCTTGATCAGCTTGCTGATGTCCTCGAAGTGCAGGCCGGTGGTGGGCTCGTCCAGCACGTAGACCGTGCGGCCGGTGGAGCGCTTCTGGAGCTCCGAGGCGAGCTTGACCCGCTGCGCCTCGCCGCCGGACAGGGTCGGCGCGGGCTGGCCGAGCCGGACGTAGCCCAGGCCGACCTCGTGCAGGGTGCGCAGGTGGCGGGCGATGGTGGGCACCGCCTCGAAGAAGTCCCGCGCCTCCTCGATCGGCATGTCCAGCACCTCGGCGATGGACTTGCCCTTGTAGTGCACCTCCAGCGTCTCCCGGTTGTAGCGGGCGCCGTGGCAGACCTCGCACGGCACGTACACGTCCGGCAGGAAGTTCATCTCGATCTTGATCGTGCCGTCGCCCGCGCAGTTCTCGCAGCGGCCGCCCTTGACGTTGAAGGAGAAGCGGCCCGGCAGGTAGCCGCGGACCTTCGCCTCCATCGTCTCCGCGAACAGCTTGCGGACGTTGTCGAAGACGCCGGTGTACGTGGCCGGGTTGGAGCGCGGGGTGCGGCCGATCGGCGACTGGTCGACGTGCACCACCTTGTCCACCAGGTCGTCCCCGTCGACCCGGGTGTGGCGGCCGGGGACGCTGCGCGCGCCGTTCAACTCCCTCGCCAGGTGGGTGTAGAGAATGTCGTTGACCAGGGTGGACTTGCCCGAGCCGGAGACGCCGGTGACGGCGGTGAGCACCCCGAGCGGGAAGGACACGTCGATGTCCCTGAGGTTGTGCTCGCGGGCGCCGTGCACCGTCAACTGCCGCTTGCGGTCCACCGGGCGGCGCGCGTCGGGGGTGGGGATGGAGCGCTTGCCCGACAGGTACTGGCCGGTCAGCGACTCCTCGTTGGCCAGCAGCTCCTTCAGGGAGCCGGAGTGCACGACCTTGCCCCCGTGCTCGCCGGCGCCGGGGCCGATGTCCACCACCCAGTCGGCGGTCTTGATGGTGTCCTCGTCGTGCTCGACGACGATCAGGGTGTTGCCGAGGTCGCGGAGGCGGACCAGCGTCTCGATCAGGCGGTGGTTGTCGCGCTGGTGGAGGCCGATCGAGGGCTCGTCCAGCACGTAGAGCACGCCGACCAGGCCGGAGCCGATCTGGGTGGCGAGGCGGATGCGCTGGGCCTCACCGCCGGAGAGGGTGCCCGCGGCGCGGTTGAGCGAGAGGTAGTCCAGGCCGACGTCGACCAGGAACCTCAGCCGCTCGTTGACCTCCTTGAGCACGCGCTCGGCGATCTTCTTGTCGCGGGCGTCGAGCTTCATGGCGCCGAGGAACTCCGCGCAGTCGCTGATCGACATCGCCGACACGTCCGCGATCGACCGGTCCTGCACGGTGACGGCGAGCACGATCGGCTTCAGCCGGCTGCCCTCGCACGTCGGGCAGGGCACCTCCCGCATGTAGCCCTCGAAGCGCTCGCGGCTGGCGTCGCTCTCCGAGTCCTGGTGGCGGCGCTTGACGAACGGGATGGCGCCCTCGAACTGGGCGTTGTAGACCCGCTCGCGCCCGTAGCGGTTCTTGTAGGCGACGCGGACCTCGGACTTGTGGCCGTAGAGCAGGGCCTTCCTCGCCCGCGCGGGCAGCCCGGCGAAGGGGATGTCGGTGCGGAAGCCCAGTTCCTCGGCGAGGCCGTCGACCAGGCGGTCGAAGTACCCCTTCGACATGCCGCCGGTCCAGGGCGCGATGGCGCCCTCCTTCAGCGACTTCTGCTCGTCGGGCACGACCAGTTCGGCGTCGACCTCCATCCGCGAGCCGATGCCGGTGCAGTCCGGGCAGGCGCCGAAGGGCGAGTTGAAGGAGAAGGACCGGGGCTCCAGCTCCTCGAACGACAGGTCGTCGTACGGGCAGTAGAGGTGCTCGGAGAACATCCGCTCGCGCTGCGGGTCGTCCTCGGGCAGGTCGACGAAGTCGAGGATGACCATGCCGCCGGACAGGCCGAGCGCGGTCTCCACGGAGTCGGTGAGGCGGCGCTTGGCGGAATCCTTGACGGTGAGGCGGTCGACGACCACCTCGATGGTGTGCTTCTCCTGTTTCTTCAGCTTCGGCGGGTCGGTGAGCTGGACGGTGGTGCCGTCCACCCGGGCGCGGCTGTAGCCCTTGGTCTGGAGGTCGCCGAAGAGGTCGACGAACTCGCCCTTGCGCTGCCGCACCAGCGGGGAGAGCACTTGGAAGCGGCTGCCCTCCTCCAGCTCCAGCACCTTGTCCACGATCGCCTGCGGGGACTGCCGGGCGATGGGGCGGCCGCACTCCGGGCAGTGCGGCTTGCCGATCCGGGCGAACAGCAGGCGCAGGTAGTCGTAGACCTCGGTGATGGTGCCCACGGTGGAGCGCGGGTTGCGCGAGGTGGACTTCTGGTCGATCGAGACGGCCGGGGACAGGCCCTCGATGAAGTCCACGTCCGGCTTGTCCATCTGCCCGAGGAACTGCCGCGCATAGGAGGAGAGCGACTCGACGTAGCGCCGCTGGCCCTCGGCGAAGATCGTGTCGAAGGCCAGGGAGGACTTGCCGGAACCGGACAGACCGGTGAACACGATGAGTGAGTCCCGGGGCAGGTCCAGCGAGACATTCCGAAGATTGTGCTCGCGAGCGCCACGGACGGTGAGTCGGTCGGCCACGCCAGTGCGCCTTTCCGTAGAAACAGGTGGGGGGTGTGGGTGTGAGTGCGGGTAGGACCGGTCGGAAGCGTCGGAAGCACAGCACCCCCCAGCCAGCCTAAACGGGGTGCGCTCGGCATTTCTTCCTGTGCCGCTGCTTGCGACACCACGACCATATAGCACGTGCATTCGATTCACGGACTCCGGCAGCCACGTTCACTCGATCGTGTGGCGGGCGACGGCCGGCGCCGCGCCGCTAGGCTGACGCCATGGCGTACACGGGAGAAGTCACGGTCGGCGGAACGCCCGACGTGCACGAGCTGACGGATCTGATCATCACCAAGGTCGCGGTCGGCCCCATGAACAACAACGCGTACCTGCTGCGCTGCCGCGCCACCGACGAGCAGCTGCTCGTCGACGCGGCCGCCGACCCCGGCACCCTGCTGGAGGTCATCGGCGCCGACGGGCTGACCTCGGTGGTCACGACCCACCAGCACGGCGACCACTGGCAGGCGCTCCAGGCCGTCGTGGACGCCACGGGCGCCCGCACGCAGGCGGGCCGGGAGGACGCCGGCGGCATTCCCGTGCCCACCGACGTCCCCCTCGACGACGGCGACACCGTGACCGTGGGCGGCGTCCGCCTCACGGCCCGCCACCTCGTCGGCCACACCCCCGGCAGCATCGCCCTCGTCTACGACGACCCGCACGGCCACCCGCACGTCTTCACCGGCGACTGCCTCTTCCCCGGCGGCGTGGGCAACACCCGCGGTGACGCGGCCGCCTTCACCTCGCTGCTCGACGACGTCACCGACAAGCTCTTCGCCACTCTCCCGGACGAGACCTGGGTCTACCCCGGCCACGGCAACGACACCACCCTCGGCGCCGAGCGCCCCCACCTCGCCGAATGGCGCGAACGCGGCTGGTGACCCCACGGCCCTGGCCCGGCCGACCCCCGCCCGACCGGGCCAGGAAGCTCCACGCCACCACACCACCCCCGCACCGTAGCCCCCCTCCCCTGACACCTTGTGTCAGTGAACCCCGCACCACCCGAAGCCGCCGGCCCTCCACGGGGCACCGGCGGCTTCCTTTCCCTGGGGAAACCACGGATGCGGGACGGCACCTCGCCCACTTCCGAAGACGTGAACCTCCGCGCTCAGGGGCGGCCGGCGGTTGTGCCGTTGGGGAGGGTGTCGGCGAGGTAGGCGTCCAGGTTCGGGGGGTCCGGGGTGAGGACGTGGCGGACCCAGGCGTCGCGTTCGTGGGTGAGGGGCGGGAGTTCGAAGACGCAGCCGATGAACGCGGGGGTGAGCTTCACGAAGTGGGCCGGGTCCTGGTCGGGGCAGCCGAGGAAGGGCTGGCCGGCCGCGGCTGCGGCGAAGTGGAGGGCGTTGTCCCAGGCCCAGGTGTAGGCGTTGAGGTAGGCGCCGTCGTCCCGGCCCCGGTGCAGGACGACGAAGCCGGAGCCGGGAGTGCCGTCGGGCTCGGGGAGCAGGTCGGGCAAAATCGCGTAGGCGGCCTTCTCCACCGCGGGCTCGATGCCGTCCGGGTCATCGGTGACGTGGTAGCACTTCAGGCGGCGCGGTCCGACGTCGAGGACGGGCCGGCTGGTGAGCAGTTTCTCGGTGAACGGCATGGCTGGACCGTAGTGCCGCTCTCCTGACAGCCTGTGTCAGTGAAGTCCAGCCGCCTGCTGTCGATCCTGCTGCTGCTCCAGACCCGGGGCCGGATGACCGCCGCCCAGCTCGCGGCGGAGCTGGAGGTCTCGGAGCGGACGGTGTACCGGGACGTGGAGGCGCTGCACACCGCCGGGGTGCCGCTCTACGGGGACGCCGGGCACCGCGGCGGCTACCGGCTGCTCGACGGCTACCGGACGCGGCTGACCGGCCTGACCGCATCGGAGGCCGAGGCGCTGTTCCTGGCCGGGCTGCCGGGGCCCGCGGCCGAGCTTGGCCTCGGGCCCTCGCTGGCGGCCGCCCAGCTCAAGCTGCGGGCCGCGCTGCCGCCGGACCTGCGGGTGCAGTCCGACCGGATCAGGGCCCGCTTCCACCTCGACGCGCCCGGCTGGTTCACCGAGGACGCCGAGGTGCCCTTCCTGCCGCGGGTCGCGGACGCGGTGTGGAACAGCAGGGTGATCGACGTCCGCTACCGGCGCTGGAAGGAGCCCACGGACGTCGACCGGCGGCTCGAACCGTACGGCCTCGTGCTGAAGGCGGGCCGCTGGTACGCGGTGGCGGCCCCCGGACCGCGCACGTACCGGGTCGACAAGATCCTCGAACTGACCACCTCGGAGGAGGAGTTCGAGCCGCCGGCGGACTTCGACCTGGCGGATTTCTGGACGCGCTACCAGGCCGACTTCCACGCCCGGCTGCACCAGGGCGAGGCGCTCGTCCGCCTCTCGCCGCGCGCGGTCACCCACCTCAGCGGTGCCGCCGCCCGCGCCCTGGCCGCGCACGGCGTCGAAGAGGCGGACGGCTGGACGCGCGGCACCGTGCCGATCGAGTCCCCCGACCAGGCGGCGGCCTTCTTCCTCTCCCTCGGCCCCGAGGCCGAGGTGCTGGGGCCGCCCGAACTGCGCGCCCGCCTGGCCGTCGCCGCCCGCGCGCTCGCGGGCCTGTACGCCGACGCTCCTCCGGAGGACGCCTGACATCCCCGCCGTCAGTGGTGACGGCTGCGACTGCGGCTCCCGCTGGAGGAGTGGTGGGTGGAGTGCGAGGTACCGCCCGACGAGGACGACTCGTAGTCGTCACCGCCGCTGGTCCTCCTGGGGCGGACCGGCCGGCGCGTGGAGTAGGTGCTGTGGTTCGAGCCGTCGTCGTAGCCTCTGCCGCCGTACGCGCCGGAGCCCGAGTGCCCGTAGTCCTGCGCCGGGCAGGTCTCGGACATCTCGACGGCGCCGAGGTCGACGGGCATCCCGGTGTCGGTGGAGCGGTCGGTGCCCGGGTTCTGGAAGCAGACGACCCACCCGCTCCCGTAGGGCTTGCGGCGGTCGCCGTTGGCGTCGTGGGACTTCACGTGGAGGAAGCCGGCGGTCTTCGCCGCCGTGGTGGCGTCCACCAGCTTCATGCCGCGCAGGCTGGGCAGGGCCGCCTTGACGCCGGTCTTCTTGTACCCGCTGGCGCCGCACGCGGTCAGGGCGAGCGCGGCGGTGACGGTGACGGCGGCCAGACAGGCCGCGGTGATTCGTGGTTGACGCATGATTCCCCCGTGGCTGATGACGGGTCCGATCATGCCAGCAGCCACTGACACACCGCCAGGCAAGGGCCGCGGGCCCGGACCCGCCCGAACCCCTCCCGAGCCTTCCCGGACCCGACAACGCTCAGCGGCAGCGCTCAGCGGCGTCGCATCCGCATCCCGACCTCGCCCTCGTCGGTCTCCCACCAGGGCCGGGTCAACTCGGGCCCCGAGGCCGCGGGAGCGGGCACGGAGGAGCCCGCCCCGGGCCCGCCGGTCGCGCCGGAACCGGAGCCGGCACCCGACCCGGAGCCCGAAGCCACCACGGGCACGGCCGACGCCGCCGCCTCCCGCTCCTGACGGTCCAGCGCCGCGTCCAACTCCGCGGTGCGGACGCGTTCGGCCCGCCACCATTCGACGAAGACCAGCAACAGGAAGGGCAGGCCCACGAGTTCGGCGAGGGTGAGCATGAGGCCGCCGCCGAGCATCTGGTCGTGGTGGACGGACGGGCCCCAGGTGCGCGGGTGCGCGGCGTACCAGTGGCCGGCGACGAGCGTGCCGCTGGTCATCACCACGATGCCGGGCACGGAGTCGAAGAGGCCGTCGAGGAAGACCAGCAGCGCCCGCACCGGGTGCGAGCACCACCGCGGCAGCAGCTCCTGGCGGCTGAGCATGGGCAGCACGAAGAGGCAGCCGGTGAGCAGGAGTTGGAGGTGCATGAGCTGCCGGACCGGGCCGTTGCCGAGGGAAATGGCGAAGTACGGGGTGAAGTAGATGGTCAGTTCGGAGACGAGGACGAGGACCGAGCTGACCAGGGGGTAGGTGAGGGCGCGCACCGGGCGGGAGGAGAAGGCGCGCTCCAGCCTGCCGCCGGGCGCGGCCAGGCCGATCGGGTCGCCGAGGGCCAGGCCGAGGGGCGCGAAGAGGTCGAGCAGGATGTTCTGCACGGCGGCCGGCCAGAACAGGACGCGGTTGTAGACGGCGAGCGCGGACATCGTGGCGAACACCAGCGTGCCGAGGCCGAAGACGTAGAAGAGCGCGACCCGCCACAGCGGCCAGGGCTCGCCGGCCCGCCGCTTGCGCCGCACCCCGTAGGCGTAGGCGGCGCCGAGCAGGAGGACGGCGACGAGGGCGACGGTGTCGAGCTGCCAGGACGACAGGAACCGCGCTCCGGTCAGCTCGGGCAGTGCCGCGCCGGCGGCCATGACCGTGCCGCCCGCCCCATCCGTGCTCGCCACATCCGTGCCTTTCGCGTGGACCCTCCGCCGACGGGGGCCACGCTAGACCCCGGCGCGGGCCGGCCCGTACCCAGGGGAGGGCCGCGCGCGTCGGCTCACACGTCGACGCGGTGGGCGCCGGACCCCTCGTGCGCGCCCGCCTGCCCCTCGCCGCCCTGCTCGGCGGCGGCCCGGCCGGCCCGGCGGGAGGCGATCAGGCTGGTGACGGTCGTCACCGCGAGGACCGCCACGATCACCCCCAGGGAGACGGGGATGGAGATCTCCGGCACGTGCACGCCGGCCTCGTGCAGGGCGTGCAGCACCAGCTTCACGCCGATGAAGCCGAGGATCACCGACAGCCCGTAGGACAGGTGCACCAGCCGCTTGAGCAGGCCGCCGATGAGGAAGTACAGCTGCCGCAGGCCCATCAGGGCGAACGCGTTCGCGGTGAACACGATGTACGGGTCCTGGGTGAGGCCGAAGATGGCCGGGATCGAGTCCAGGGCGAAGAGCACGTCGGTGGTGCCGATGGCGATCATCACCACGAGCATCGGCGTCATCAGCCGCTGGCCGTTCTGGGTGATGAACAGCCGGGTGCCGTGGTAGCGGTCGGTGGACGGGAAGCGCCGCTCGACGGCCTTGAGCAGCCGGTTCTCCTCGTAGTTCTCGTCCTCGCCGCCGTGGCCGCCCATCGCGTCCTTGATCAGCTTCCAGGCGGTCCAGATCAGGAACCCGCCGAAGATGAAGAAGACCCACGAGAAGCTGGCGATGATCGTGGCGCCGGCGGCGATGAAGACGGTGCGCAGCACCAGGGCGATCAGCACCCCGACGAGCAGCACCCGCTGCTGGTACTGGGAGGGCACCGCGAACTTCGCCATGATCAGGACGAAGACGAAGAGGTTGTCGACGCTGAGCGACTTCTCGGTGATGTACCCGGCGAAGAACTCGCCGGCCGGCTCCCCGCCCGCGAAGACCAGCAGGCCGACGCCGAACAGCACCGCGAGTACGACCCAGACGGCCGTCCAGATCCCGGCCTCCCGCACGGACACGTCGTGCGGGTTGCGGCCGATCAGGAAATCGGCGCCGATCAGTGCGACGAGTCCGGCAATGGTGCATGCCCAGAGGGCGAGGGATACGTCCACGGGTCCTCCGGCGATTTCGGGCAGTCAAAAAACCGTACCCGAATCACCAAGGGCGGGTAAAGGTGAGCGTCTACGCCGGGCGTGCCGCCGCGACCTGCCGGAGCA
Source organism: uncultured Actinomycetota bacterium (assembly GCA_963756705.1). GTDB lineage: Bacteria > Actinomycetota > Actinomycetes > Streptomycetales > Streptomycetaceae > Actinacidiphila. The sequence continues at coordinate 364,886 of CAVWOS010000019.1, forward strand.
CCTGCGCGAGCACCTCGCTGCCCGGCGGCACGAGGGCCGGCTCGTACGTCCACGCGTGGCCGACCCACGGATCGGCGAGGTGGTCGCAGGGCAGCGGGGTCAGCCGCAGCAGGGAACGCCACAGCGGGTCGAGCACCGGCCCGTACACCGAGGCGTCCTCGCGGTCGGCTACCAGCATCAGATGCACGCCCGCCACCGGCCCCTCGTCGGCGAGGTAGCGCAGCTGGTTGACCGCCCGGTCGTCGAAGCCGAACGGGAACTCGTTGACGATCAGCAGCTGTTCGGACAGGTCGAAGCCGGGCGGCAGCGCGTCGGGGGCGCCGCGCATCGCCATCTGGATCAGGTCGACCCGGTCGGTGAGCCGCTTGAGCACCTCGGCGACGCCCGCGATGCCCGCCGACTGCGTCGGCAGGACGCTCCCGCCGGCCGCGTACAGCGGCGCGAGCTGCGCGGCCGCCGAACCCGACGGGTCCAGGGTGTGCACCGCGAAGCCGTCGGCCGGGTAGCAGGCCAGCAGCCGCGCCGCGATCGCCACCGCGGTCTCCACGGCCGCCCGGCGGTCCTCGGCGGCGTCGATCCACAGGCCGCGCTCCAGCGGGACCCGCACCAGCATGGGGATCCGCAGCTCGGGCGCCTCGGGCACGCTCAGGCCGCCGAGGCGGACGGCCATCGGCCGCTCCGCGGGCACCCGGTAGCCGTGCCACACCGGGTTGTCCCACCCGGCGAACGCCGTCGGCAGGGCCGGCTCGACCACCTCGGCCTCGGCGGTGAGCTGCGCGAGGTCGCGGTCGAGCACCGCCCTGGCCTGGTCGACCAGCGCGACCCGCTTGGCCATCGCCTCGTCCCGGGCGGCGTCGGCGGCCGGGCCGCCGCGGGTGCGGGGGTCGGCGAGCAGCCGGTCGAGCTCCTGCTCGTAGCGGGACTCGGCGAAGTCCTCCGCGCTGCGGTAGGCGGCGACGGTACGGGCCAGGTCCTCGAACATGCCCCAGATCTGGTTGTGCAGCCGCTCCTCCATCGTCCAGCCGGTGGCGTCGCCCGCGACGGGTCCGGCCGGGCCGCCGGCGGGCGGGGGGCCGGCGGGCGGGGGGCCGGCGGGCGGGGGGCCGGACGGGGCGGAGGGCGCCTGCTCCGGCACCGGCGGGGCCTGGCCGGGCACGCCGGGAGCGGGCTGTGCGGCGCCGGGCGCGGGGGTGGTGCGCCGCCGGGGGTGGCGGTAGTCCACCGGGCCGACCGGCGGGGCGGGCGCCGGGCCGGGATGGCCCGCGGCGCCCTCGACGGGGCCGGGAGCCGATCCGGGAGGGGAGCCGGGAGCCGTCGGCAGCCCGTGCTGGCCCTGTGCGGCCCCGGCGGACGCCAGGCCGCCGGAGGTACCGGCGGCGGCCTGGGGAGCCGCGGTACCGCCCGGCACGGCCGCCGGGGCGGCCTCCGCCGGGACGGGCAGCGAGATCGAGCGGGCCTGCTCGCGCTCGACCGCCTGGTGGATCTCGCCGGCCACGCCGTGCGCCTCGGGCACGCCCTGGTCGAGCAGGAGCGCGGGCAGCCCGCCCGCGTACCCCTGGCCGACCGCGCGGACCTTCCAGGCACCGCCGCGCCGGTACAGCTCGACGGCGAGCAGCGCGGTCTCCGCGCCGAGCCCGGTCAGCCGGTAGCCGGCGATGCCGGTGCCCTCGAGCGTGGTGACGGCGAGGCTCGGGGCCGGGGTGGAGCCGAAGTCCGCGGGGCTGCCCGGGCGCCCGGTGGGCAGCGCCAGCAGCACGTGCACGCGGTGCACCGGCTGCGGCATGGCGCCGAGGTCCACGGCGAGGCGGTGCTCGGCGGCGGCCTGCCGGGGTACTTCTATGCCCGGCAGTTGCGGGGTGCCGGGGTGGGCCAGCCACCCCTGGCCGGGGACGACCCGGCCCTGCTCGTCCCCGAGGGTGATCGCGGCCACCAGCGGCGTGCCGGCCGACACCCGGATCTCCAGCCGGTTGCCGGGCAGTGGATGGTTCTGCCCCCGGACCAGTTCGGCCGTCATGCCAGCCGCCCCCTGTTGTGTATCCGTGTTCTCGTACGTGTTCTGGTCCTGGTCGGTCCGGTCCGCGCGGCCGGGCGTGGGACGCCGGTGGCCGCGCGACCGCCGCCTCAGAGGGCGGGGAGTATGGCCGGGATCAGGTCCTGGAAGGTGCGGCCGTTGGCGGGCGTGCCGATGGCGGTCATCGACCAGCCGCTCCCGCCGCGCTGCACCTTCGCCATGATCTGCGCGGTGAACGGGCCACCGCCGGTGAGGGTGTAGCGGGCCAGCTCCTGGCCGTTGGTCTCGTCCACCAGGCGGCAGAACGCGTTCTGCACCTCGGAGAAGGTCTGCCCGGTGAAGGAGTTCACCGTGAAGACGATCTGGTCGATGTGGACCGGGACCCGCTGGAGGTCCACCAGGATCGACTCGTCGTCCCCACCCTGCCCGGCGCCGCCGACCAGGTTGTCGCCGGTGTGCCGGACCGAGCCGTCGTCGCTGACGAGGTGGCGGAAGAACACCACGTCCACCGGCTGCTTGTCGGCGAACAGGACGGCGGAGGCGTCGAGGTCGATCTCACGGGTGCGGCTGCCGAACAGCCCGCGGCGCGGCGCGGCCTGCCAGCCCAGCCCCATCCTGACCGCAGTCAGCGACCCCCCGTCCGACTTGCTCAGGCTGATCTTCTGGCCCTTGGTCATGTTGACCGTCACGCGAATGTCCCCTCTCGACCGTCACTGCGTCGTGTGCGGTGGTGTCCCGCACCCTAACAAGACGCCGCGACAAGGGATCCCGGTTCGACGTCAGCTGATTTGTTACGCCATTCCCGCTTCACGCATCTGACGCAACTCCTTCTTCAGCTCACCCACTTCGTCCCTCAACCGGGCGGCGACCTCGAACTGGAGCTCGGCGGCGGCAGCGTGCATCTGGCCGGTGAGCTGGGCGATGAGGTCGGCGAGTTCGTCGGCGGGCAGTGCCGCCCCCTCGCGCTTGGCGCCGGCCCGGCCGGACAGGCCCGGCACGGGCGACTTGCCGCGGGAGCGCTGGCGGCCGGAGCCCAGCAGCTCCTCGGTGTCGGCGTCCTCGCGGGCGAAGGAGTCCAGGATGCCGGCGATCTTCTTGCGCAGCGGCTGCGGGTCCAGGCCCTTCTCGGTGTTGTAGGCGACCTGCTTGGCGCGGCGGCGGTTGGTCTCGTCGATGGCCTTCTCCATCGCCGGGGTGATCCGGTCCGCGTACATGTGCACCTGGCCGGACACGTTGCGGGCGGCGCGGCCGATGGTCTGGATCAGCGAGGTGCCCGAGCGCAGGAATCCCTCCTTGTCCGCGTCCAGGATCGACACCAGGGAGACCTCGGGCAGGTCCAGGCCCTCCCGCAGCAGGTTGATGCCGACCAGCACGTCGAACTCGCCCGCGCGCAGTTCCTGGAGCAGCTCCACCCGGCGCAGCGTGTCGATGTCGCTGTGCAGGTAGCGCACCTGGATGCCGAGCTCCAGCAGGTAGTCGGTGAGGTCCTCGGACATCTTCTTGGTGAGTGTGGTGACCAGCACCCGCTCGTCCCGCTCCGCGCGCAGCCGGATCTCGTGCACCAGGTCGTCGATCTGGCCCTCGGTGGGCTTGACCACGACCTCGGGGTCGATCAGGCCGGTGGGGCGGATGATCTGCTCCACGACCCCCTGGCCGCGCGAGAGCTCGTACGACCCCGGGGTGGCCGACAGGTAGACGGTCTGGCCGATCCGCCCGAGGAACTCCTCCCACTTCAGCGGCCGGTTGTCGAGCGCGGACGGCAGCCGGAAGCCGTGCTCGACCAGGGTGCGCTTGCGGGAGGTGTCGCCCTCGTACATCGCGCCGATCTGCGGCACGGTGACGTGCGACTCGTCGATGACCAGCAGGAAGTCCTCGGGGAAGTAGTCGATCAGGGTGTCGGGCGCCGAACCCGCCTCGCGGCCGTCGATGTGCCGGGAGTAGTTCTCGATGCCGGAGCACGTGCCGATCTGGCGCATCATCTCGATGTCGTACGTGGTGCGCATGCGCAGCCGCTGGGCCTCCAGCAGCTTGCCCTGCTTCTCCATCAGCGCGAGCTGGCCCTCCAGCTCCTTCTCGATCCCGGCCACGGCCCGCTCCATCCGCTCCGGACCGGCCACGTAGTGGGAGGCGGGGAAGACGTAGACCTGCCGGTCCTCGGTGATGACCTCGCCGGTGAGGGGGTGCAGGGTGTACAGCGCCTCGATCTCGTCGCCGAACATCTCGATGCGGACGGCCAGCTGCTCGTAGACGGGAAAGATCTCGATGGTGTCGCCGCGCACCCGGAAGGTGCCGCGGGTGAACGCCATGTCGTTGCGCGTGTACTGGATGTCGACGAACTTGCGCAGCAGCCGGTCGCGGTCGATCTCCTCGCCCACGGTGAGCCGGACCATGCGGTCGACGTACTCCTGCGGGGTGCCCAGGCCGTAGATGCACGACACCGAGGCGACCACCACCACGTCCCTGCGGGTGAGCAGGGAGTTCGTGGCGGAGTGGCGCAGCCGCTCGACCTCCTCGTTGATCGAGGAGTCCTTCTCGATGTAGGTGTCCGTCTGCGGGACGTACGCCTCGGGCTGGTAGTAGTCGTAGTACGACACGAAGTACTCGACCGCGTTGTTCGGCAGCAGCTCGCGGAACTCGTTGGCCAGCTGGGCGGCCAGCGTCTTGTTCGGCGCCATCACCAGGGTGGGGCGCTGGAGCTTCTCGATCATCCACGCCGTGGTCGCGGACTTGCCCGTGCCCGTGGCACCCAGCAGCACGACGTCCCGCTCGCCGGCGGTGACCCTGCGCTCCAGGTCCGCGATCGCCGCCGGCTGGTCGCCGCTGGGTTGAAAGGGGCTGACGACCTCGAAGGGCGCCACGGTTCTCTCGATGTCTGATACGGGCCGCATGAGACCACCGTACGGCCACCCTCCGACAATCGCCCCGACCGCCGGATCGGGCCCCCGCGAGCGGGCCGGGCGGCGGTCCGGCCGCGGGGACGCGGAGGGCGACGGCGGACGGGCGGCGGCCGCTGTCGGTGGCCGCGCCTAGGCTGGGCGGCGTGACGGATGTGGCGTGGACGGTGCGGGAGACGGCGATCGGGCCGCTGATGGTCGCGGCGACCGGCGAAGGGCTGGTGGAGGTGGTCTTCCGGGCCGACCCGGCCGTGGTGGAGCGCGAGGTGGCGGCGCTCGGCCGCCGGCTGGGCACGGACCCGGTCGAGGACGCGGAGCGGCTGGCGCCGGTGGGCGAGCAGCTCGACGCGTACTTCGCGGGCGACCTGCGCGACTTCACGCTGCCGCTGGACTGGTCGCTGACCGCGGGCTTCAACCGCCGGGTGCTGCGCGAGCTGGCCGCCGGCGTGCCCTACGGCACGGTGGTGGGCTACCAGGACCTGGCCGAGCGGGTCGGCGAGCCGGACGCGGCCCGGGCGGTGGGCGCCGCGATGGGCTCCAACCCACTGCCCGTGGTCGTCCCGTGCCACCGGGTGATCGAGAGCGGCGGCGGGATAGGCGGCTTCGGCGGCGGCCTGGAGATCAAGCGCGCCCTGCTTGCGCTCGAAGGGGTCCTGCCGGCGCCGCTGTTCTGAGGCCGCCCGGCCCCGGACCGGGTCCGGGGCCGAGGCGCAGGGCTACGAGCAGGGCGCCGATGGCCGGGCCGTGCCCGGCCACCGGCGCCCTCGGTCCTACTCCTCCGACGAGCGCGGGTCGGGGATCTGCGGCTGGCCGGCCGCGGGGAGTTCGGCGCGGTCGGCCGACTCCCCCGGGCCGACCTCGACCGGGACGTCGGCCGCGGCCACCGGGACGGGCGGGGCCTTGGCCGGCTCCGGGGCCGCCGCCGCTCCGCTGCCGCCCGCCGCGCGGTCGAAGAACCGCAGCATCTCCACCGGGAAGGGCATGACGAGCGTGGAGTTCTTCTCCGCGGCGACCTCCACCACGGTCTGCAGCAGCCGCAGTTGCAGCGCCGACGGGTTGGCGTCCATGGTCTGCGCCGCCTGGGACAGCTTCTGGGACGCCTGGAGCTCGCCGTCGGCGGTGATGATCCGGGCCCGCCGCTCCCGGTCGGCCTCGGCCTGCCGGGCCATCGACCGCTTCATGGACTCCGGCAGCGTCACGTCCTTGATCTCTACCCGGTCGATGTGCACGCCCCAGCCGAGGGCCGGTGAGGCGAGCATCAACTCCAGTCCCTCGTGCAGCTGTTCACGCCCCGACAGCAGGGCGTCCAGCTCGCTCTTGCCGATGATCGACCGCAGCGAGGTCTGGGCGACCTGGAGCATGGCGAACTGGTAGTTCTGCACGTCCACGGTGGCCCGCACGGGGTCGACGACGCGGAAGTACAGCACGGCGTCGACCCGCACCGACACGTTGTCCCGGGTGATGCCGTCCTGGGCCGGCACCGGCATGGTGACGACCTGCATGTTGACCTTCGTCATCTTGTCGACGAAGGGGACGAGCAGGCGCGGCCCCGGCTCCTTGGGCAGCGGCTGGACCCGACCGAAGCGGTAGACGACCCCGCGTTCGTACTGTCTGACGACCCGCATGCTCGCCCGGAGCCCGATCAGGCCCGCGATGAAGACGATCACGATGAAGACGACGGCGACTTCCATGTCCCCGACCCCCCTTGAGGTCTGCGTGGTTCAGCTGGGGATCAGCTGTCGTCGAAGCGAGCGGCCGCCAGGTAGTCGGGACGCGGGTCGAGCGCGGCGGCTAGACGGAAATGGCCCAGGGCCTCGGCGGGGCGGTTGGCCCGCTCCAGGGTACGGGCCAGCGCGAAGTGTGCGAAGGCGTTATCGGGTTCACGTTCGAGAACGATCCCGAACTCCCGCTCGGCCGACGGCAGCTGGGCTGCGGCGAAGTAGGCCCGGGCCCGCAGCAGGCGGGCCGCGGTGTTCTCCGGGTGGGCCTCGACGACCGGGTCGAGCAGCTTCACCGCGCCGCGCGGGTCCCGGGCTGCGAGCAACTGCTCCGCCGCGCGGTAGTCGATGACGTCGGTTTCCGGGGTCCGCTCCTGCAAGGCCGCCTCCCTGGAACAGTGCACCCGCGAATCGGGCACGGCGGACGAAGATCGTCCGAACAGACATACCCAACACCGACGGCGGCAACCGCATTCCCCCCGCCCCCGCGCCCCTCGGGGCGGGCCCGGCGGCCCGGTCAGCGGGCGGCGGCGCGCTCCCGCAGTCGCTGCCACACCTCGGTGACCTGCGGTTCCAGGGCTTCCAGGGGGCCGTCGTTGCCGATCACGATGTCGGCGACGGCCAGCCGCTGTTCGCGGCTGGCCTGCGCGGCCATTCGGGCGCGGGCCTGCTCCGGTTCCATCCCGCGCAGCCGGGTCAGCCGGTCGAGCTGCGTGTCGGGGTGGGCGTCCACCACGATCACCAGGTCGTACAGCGGGGCCAGGCCGTTCTCGGTGAGCAGCGGAACGTCGTGCACCACGACCGCCTCCGGGTCGGCGGCCTCCTGCAGTTCGGCGGAGCGGCGGCCGACCAGGGGATGGATGATGGTGCCCAGCGTCTTGCGGCGCTCCTCGTCGGCGAAGACGATCGCGCCGAGCTTGGGCCGGTCCAGACTGCCGTCGGCGGCCAGCACCTCGGGGCCGAACTCGGCGACCACGGCGGCGAGTCCCTCCGTGCCGGGCGCCACGACCTCGCGGGCGATCAGGTCGGCGTCGATGAGCACGGCACCGTACCCGGTGAACAGGCGTGCCACTTCGCTCTTTCCGGCGCCGATACCGCCGGTCAGGCCCACAGTGAGCATGCCGCCAGCTTACGGGCTGCCCCGCCGCCCTTCCACCGCACGGGCGTTTGGCCGGAAAACCCGACAACCCCCGGCCGGGCCGGGGGTTGTCGGTCGGGTCGTGCGGGTCCTTGGACCGACGGGTCAGCGGCCGTCGTCCTCGCGGTCGGCGAGGAAGCGCTCGAACTCGGCGGCCAGGTCCTCGGCCGTGGGCAGGTCGACGGGCTCGGCGATGAGGCTGTCGCGCCCCTCGGACCCGGCGACCGCGTCGTACTGGCTCTCCAGCCCGCGGACCACGGAGACGAGTTCGCCGTCGCCCTCGGCGACTTGGCGGTCGATCTCGGCGCGGACGGTGTGCGCCTCGCTGCGCAGCGCGTGCGCGACGTCGGGGAGCACCAGGCCGGTGGCGGCGGTGATGGTCTCCAGCACGGCCAGCGCCGCGTCCGGGTACGGGGAGCGGGCCAGGTAGTGCGGGACGTGGGCGGCGACACCGAGGACGTCACGGCCCGCCTCGGCCAGCCGCAGCTCGATCAGGGCGGCGGCGCTGCCGGGGACCTGGGCCTCGTCGAACCAGGCGCGGTGGCCGGGCATGAGGTCGACCCGGTTGCCGTGCGGCGTCAGGCCGACCGGCCGGGTGTGCGGGACGCCCATCGGAATGCCGTGGAAGTTGATGGCCATGCGGACGCCGAGGCGCTCGACGACCTGGAGCACGGCGGTGCTGAAGCGCTCCCACTCCACATCGGGCTCGGAGCCGGCCAGCAGCAGGAAGGGGGTGCCGGTGGTGTCCCGCAGCAGGTGCAGGTCGATCCGGGGCGCTTCGTACTCCGACCAGTGGTCCCGTTCGAAGGTCATCAGGGGGCGGCGGGCCCGGTAGTCCACCAGGCGGTCGGCGTCGAACCGCGCGATCAGCTGTCCGTCGAGGCGGTCCAGCAGCTGCTCGGCGATCTGCTCGCCGGTCTCGCCGGCGTCCATGTAGCCCTCGAAGTAGTACAGCATCACCGGGCCCGCGTCACCGACCGCCTCGTCTACGGCCTCGGCACCGCCCGGCACGTACTCGTACAGTCCTCGCGGATCCAGCACGTCGATCGTCCTCTCGCTCACTGTCACCGTCAACGCACACAACCGGCTCGCCATTCCCACCTTCTCAGGGAGAGCCTTCCCCGCCTGGGGGGAGATGGCAAACGGCTGAACCGGGGGGCGCGCTGTGCCGATGAGGAAAGCGGTGGGCCCGCATCCTTTCGGATGCGGGCCCACCGCTTTGCCTTACTGCTGTTTCCTCCCGCGGGAGGACGCGATCAGCTCTGGCCGCCGGCCAGCTTCTCGCGGAGCGCGGCGAGGGCCTCGTCGGAGGCGAGAGCGCCACTGTTGTCGTCCGACTCCGAGGAGTAGGAGCCGCCACCGACACCCGCGCCGGCGGAGGGAGACGCGCTGCCGGCCTCGGCGGCCGCCTGCTCGTCCGCCTCGCGGGACTTGATGACCTGCGCCTGGTGCTGCTCGAAGCGGGTCTGGGCCGTGGCGTACTGGCCCTCCCACTCCTCGCGCTGCTTGTCGTAGCCCTCGAGCCAGTCGTTGGTCTCGGGGTCGAAGCCCTCGGGGTAGATGTAGTTGCCCTGGTCGTCGTAGGACGCGGCCATGCCGTACAGGGTCGGGTCGAACTCGACCGAGGCCGGGTCGGAGCCGAAGGACTCGTTGGCCTGCTTGAGGGACAGCGAGATGCGGCGACGCTCCAGGTCGATGTCGATGACCTTGACGAAGATCTCGTCGTTGACCTGGACGACCTGCTCCGGGATCTCCACGTGGCGCTCGGCCAGCTCGGAGATGTGCACCAGGCCCTCGATGCCCTCGTCCACGCGGACGAACGCACCGAACGGAACGAGCTTGGTGACCTTGCCGGGCACGACCTGCCCGATCTGGTGGGTCCGGGCGAACTGCTGCCACGGGTCTTCCTGGGTCGCCTTCAGCGACAGGGAGACGCGCTCGCGGTCCATGTCGACGTCCAGGACCTCGACCGTGACCTCCTGGCCGACCTCGACGACCTCGGAGGGGTGGTCGATGTGCTTCCAGGACAGCTCCGAGACGTGCACCAGACCGTCGACACCGCCGAGGTCCACGAACGCACCGAAGTTGACGATGGAGGAGACGACGCCGGAGCGCACCTGACCCTTCTGGAGGGTGGTGAGGAAGGTCTGGCGGACCTCGCTCTGGGTCTGCTCCAGCCAGGCACGGCGGGACAGGACCACGTTGTTGCGGTTCTTGTCCAGCTCGATGATCTTGGCCTCGAGCTCCTTGCCGACGTACGGCTGGAGGTCGCGGACGCGTCGCATCTCGACCAGGGAGGCGGGGAGGAAGCCGCGCAGGCCGATGTCGAGGATGAGACCACCCTTGACGACCTCGATGACGGTACCGGTGACGATCCCGTCCTCTTCCTTGATCTTCTCGATCGTGCCCCAGGCGCGCTCGTACTGTGCGCGCTTCTTGGAGAGGATCAGGCGGCCTTCTTTGTCCTCCTTCTGGAGGACCAGGGCCTCGATCTCGTCACCCACGGCGACGACCTCGTTCGGGTCGACGTCGTGCTTGATCGAGAGTTCGCGGGAGGGGATGACCCCTTCGGTCTTGTAACCGATGTCGAGCAGGACCTCGTCCCGGTCGACCTTCACGATGACGCCATCCACGATGTCGCCGTCGTTGAAGTACTTGATCGTCTCGTCGATCGCGGCGAGGAAGGCTTCCTCGTTGCCGATGTCGTTGACCGCCACCTGCGGGGTGGTACGAGGGGCCTCGGTGCTGCTCGTCATTAGGGAAAGGACTCCGGTACGGACAGTAAGTCGTAGGTACTGCTACGCCGGGAGCCGTTTTCGTCCCTGCCCGATTCCGGAAGTCGCGAGGCCGGAACGACGCGACTGGGGATCTGAAACAGATTCGAGCGTGGCCTGCTCCGTCCGAGGCGCGCAGGCTCACAGCGCAACTTGTAGCATACGGGGGCAGCCGGGCACGGTCAATGCACGAAGAGCGCACCGGGCGCGTAACGGAGCAAACCGGCGCAATCCACCCGCACGCTGGTCTGATCAGAGAGTACGACGACTGCCGCGATGATCCAAGGACCCGAACCCGAAGCGACCCGCCGTAACGCCGGGGCGACGGAGAGCAGCCGTGCCAACCGCCGCTGGTGGGACCGCAACGCCGACGAGTACCAGCGCGAGCACGGCGAGTTCCTCGGCGACGCCCGTTTCGTGTGGGGCCCGGAGGGGCTCGACGAGGCGGAGGCCGCGCTGCTCGGGCCGACGGCCGGGCTGAAGGACCGGCGCGTGCTGGAGATCGGCGCGGGCGCGGCCCAGTGCTCGCGCTGGCTGGCCGCGCAGGGCGCCCGGCCGGTCGCGCTGGACCTGTCGCACCGTCAGCTCCAGCACGCCCGCAGGATCGCCGAGGAGCTCGACGGGGCGGACGGGGAAGCCGGGGACGGCGCGGGCGGCACGGAGGCGGGAGCCTCCCTGGTGCAGGCCGACGCGGGCCGGCTGCCCTTCGCCGACGGCTCCTTCGACCTGGCCTGCTCCGCCTACGGCGCGCTGCCCTTCGTCGCCGACGGCGGGCAGGTGCAGCGCGAGGTGGCCCGGGTGCTGCGGCCCGGCGGGCGCTGGGTCTTCTCCGTCACCCACCCCGTCCGGTGGGCGTTCCCCGACGAGCCGGGCCCGGAGGGCCTGACCGCCGTCGCCTCCTACTTCGACCGCACCCCCTACGTCGAGCAGGACGACCGGGGGCTGGCCGTCTACGTCGAGCACCACCGCACCCTGGGCGACCGGGTCCGCGAGATCAGCGCGGCCGGGCTGCGCCTGGTGGACCTGGTGGAGCCGGAGTGGCCGGCCTGGAACGACCAGGAGTGGGGCGGCTGGTCGCCGCTGCGCGGCCGGCTGCTGCCGGGCACGGCGATCTTCGTGTGCGAGCGGCCGTGATCCCCCGGCTCCGCACCGGCCGGCCCGCGGCGCCGGGGCGGCCGTGACCGGCGGGAGCATCGCGGCGGCGCTGCGCGAGGAGGGGCGGGCGCAGCCGGTGGCCGCCGCCGTGCCCGCGCTGCTGGCCGCCCTGCGGGAAGAGGGGTGCGCGGTGCTGGCCGCGCCGCCCGGCACCGGCAAGACGACGCTGGTGCCGCTGATGGCCGCCGACGCGTTCGGCGCCGACGGCGGGCGGGTGCTGGTCGCCGAGCCGCGGCGGATGGCGGCGCGGGCCGCCGCCCGGCGGATGGCGTGGCTGCTGGGCGAGCAGGTCGGCGGGACGGTCGGCTTCACCGTGCGCGGCGAGCGCAAGGTGTCGGCGCGCACCGCCGTGGAGGTGGTCACCACCGGGGTACTGCTGCAACGCCTCCAGCGCGACCCGGAGTTGGCAGGCGTCGGCACCGTGATGCTCGACGAGTGCCACGAGCGGCACCTCGACGCCGACACCGCGACGGCCTTCCTGCTGGACGTACGGGCCGTGCTGCGGCCCGGGCTGCGGCTGGTGGCCGCCTCGGCGACCACGGACACCGCCGCCTGGGCGCGGCTGCTGGGCGGGCCCGTGGTCGAGGCGGCGGGCGGGCCGCACCCGGTGGCGGTGGAATGGGCGCCGCCGACGCGCCCGGTACGGCCCCCGCACGGCATGCGCGTGGACCCGGCGCTCCTGGAGCACGTGGCCGCCACGGTCCGGCGGGCACTGCGCGAGCGCACCGGGGACGTGCTGTGCTTCCTGCCCGGGGCCGGGGAGATCGCCCGCGTCGCCGGGCTGCTGAACGCCGGGCCGGACGTCGACGTCCTGCACCTGCACGGCCGCGCGCCGGCCGCCGTCCAGGACGCGGCCCTCGCGCCCGGCGAGCGGCGCCGGGTGCTGCTGGCCACTTCCGTCGCCGAGTCGAGCCTGACCGTGCCCGGGGTGCGGGTCGTGGTCGACGCCGGGCTGACCCGCGAGCCGCGCATGGACCACGCGCGCGGGCTGGGCGCCCTGACCACCGTGCGGGTCTCCCGGGCCGCCGCCGACCAGCGGGCCGGACGGGCCGGCCGCGAGGGCCCCGGCACCGTCTACCGCTGCTGGGCCGAGGCCGAGCACGCCCGGCTGGCCCGGCAGCCCGCCCCCGAGATCGCTCTGGCCGACCTCACCGCCTTCGCCCTGCACGCCGCCTGCTGGGGCGAGCCGGACACCACCGGGCTCGCGCTGCTGGACCCCGCCCCGGCCGGCGCCCTCGCCGCGGCCCGCGCCACCCTCCACGGTCTCGGCGCGGTCGACGACGCCGGGCGGGCCACCGACCGCGGCCGGCGCCTGGCCCTGCTCGGCCTCCACCCGCGCCTGGGCCGCGCCCTCCTCGACGCGGCACCCCTGATCGGCGCCGAGCGCGCCGCCGCCGTCACCGCCCTCCTCAGTGAGGAACTCCCCACCTCCTACGGCCCCGACCTCGCCGCCGCCTGGCGCACCGCCCGCCACGCCGCCGACCCCTACGCGACCCGCTGGCGCGCCGAAACCCGCCGCCTCCGGAGCGCCCTCACCGCCGCCACCGAAAAAAGCGCCGCCCCGCCCCCCACGACCGCCCCCGGACCCGAACAGCCGTCGGGGGACAGGGGGTTCCGCGGCCCGGGCCGTACGGAGGACGGCGCCGGAGCGTCCGCCCGCGGCACGAACACGGTGGGCGGACCGTCGCCGGACGCCCGGGCGGGACGGTCGCGGCCGGCCACCCCGCCCGCCACGGGCTCGGCCCGTGCGCCGGGCAAACCAGCGTCGGGCGCCGGGAAGATCGGCGACAGAGGTACCGCCGGGGGCGAAGCAGAACAGGCACCTGCCCGCGCACGGGCCGCCGGCGGCACGGACAGCCGGACGCCCGACGCCCGGGCGTTCGGCGGTCACGTCCGCCAGGGCCGGCCGCAGCCCGTCGCGGGCCCAGCCCGTACGACGGGCGAATCGCCGTCGGGCGATGGGGCGTTCGGTAGCAGCGGTCGCGCCGGGGGCGGTGCCGAGCCGGTGCCTGCCAGCGGAGAGGTCAACGGTGGCACGGACGCGCGGGCCCCGGACGCCCGGGCGTTCGGCGGGTGGGGGCGGGGCGGGGACGACGCCGCTGCCGGGCTGGTGGCCGCGTTGGCGTTTCCCGAGCGGGTGGCGCGGCGGCGCGGGCCCGGGGCGTACCTCATGGTCGGCGGGACGGCCGCCGAGGTGGGCGGTGTGCTCGGGGAGGCGGAGTGGCTGGCGGTGGCGGTCGCCGACCGCGGGGCCGGGCGGGCCGGGGCGCGGGCGCGGGTGGCGGCGGTGACCGATGAGGAGGTCGCGCGGCTGGCGGCGGCCGGGGCGCGGGAGGCGTACGAGGAGGTTCGCTGGCAGGACGGGGACGTGGTGGCCCGCAGGGTCGAGCGCCTGGGCGCCGTGGAGTTGGCCGCTGCCGCGCTGCGCTCCCCCGACCGCGCAGCGGTCCGTGCCGCGCTCCTCGACGGGCTGCGCGAGGAAGGCATTGGACTGCTGCGGTGGACGCCGCAGGCGGTCTCGCTGCGGCAGCGGATGGCCTTCGCGCACCGGGTGCTGGGCGCGCCGTGGCCGGACGTCGCCGAGGCGGCGCTGGTGGAGCGGGCCGAGGAGTGGCTGGGCCCGGAACTGGCCGTGGCCCGGCGCCGGGCGGACCTGGCCCGGATCGAGGCGGGCGCCGCGCTCGGCCGGCTGCTGCCGTGGGCGACGGGCGAGGCTGCCCGCTTCGACGAGCTCGTTCCCGAACGGATCGAGGTGCCCAGCGGTTCGCGGATCCGGGTCGACTACGGCAGCGGGGAGCAGCCCGTCCTCGCCGTGAAGCTCCAGGAGATGTTCGGCCTGCGGCAGGGGCCCGCCGTGGCGGGGGTACCGGTGCTGGTGCACCTGCTGTCCCCGGCGGGCCGGCCCGCGGCGGTCACCGCGGACCTCGCGTCCTTCTGGGCCGAGGGGTACCGGGCCGTACGGGCCGAACTGCGCGGACGCTACCCCAAGCACCCCTGGCCGGAGGACCCGTCCGCGGCCCGGGCGACCAGGCACACCAGCGCCCGCGCCACCCGGGAGGGTTGAGGGCTCCCCCGACCGCTGCCGCGGCCACCTCGGCGGTGGCCGCGCCTGCCCTTACGGCGCGGAGGTGACCCCCGCGCCGGTGGCCGTACCCGCCGTGTCGGACGGGGCCGGCGACGGCGACGTCGTGTCCGTGTCGCACGGGTCGGGCGTGGGGCTCGCGGTGTCGTCGCCACTGGCCGTCGGCGACGGCGAGACCGTGCCGCTGCCGGTGGGCGTCGGCGACGGGGAGTCCGTGCAGCCCGGCGTGGTCGGCGGGTCGGTCGGATCGGTCGGGCTGGTCGTCGGGTCCCCGACGGGGGGCGACGTGGTCCCGCCGCCCGTCGGGCTCGTGGTCGGCGGAGTGGTGGTCGGCTGGCCGCCCGTGGGACTGGTCGACGGGCTCGGCGAGGTCGTCCCGACGGTGCCGCCCACGTGGGTCGGCGACGGGCTCGGCGACGGCGAACTCGACGTCGACGGCGAGGGGTCCGGGTGCGGGGTGACGCCCTTGCCCGGGGCTCCCGGCGCGTCCGGCACGCTCGCCGCGCCGCCCCGCCGGAAGTGCTCGTACCAGGCCCGGACCAGGTTCAGGTACGCCTGCGAGTGGTTGTAGCCGAGGATCGCCCGGTCCATCTCGGCCGGCTGGGACAGGTCCCGCCCGTCCGCGCACAGGTAGCGGCCCGCGGCGAGAGCGGCGTCGAACACGTTGT
This sequence comes from uncultured Actinomycetota bacterium, assembly GCA_963756705.1. GTDB lineage: Bacteria > Actinomycetota > Actinomycetes > Streptomycetales > Streptomycetaceae > Actinacidiphila. The sequence continues at coordinate 380,326 of CAVWOS010000019.1, forward strand.
TGGGGTCGGCCACCCCGTCACCGTTGCCGTCCGCACCCCAGTGGGCCCACGTGGACGGGATGAACTGCATGGGGCCGACGGCGCGGTCGTGCACCGGATCGCCGTCGTACCGGCCGTTGTCGGTGTCGGGTATGTCCGCGAAGCCGTTCCCGTTGAGCACCGGGCCGAGGATCGGCTTGAACGTCGTGCCGTTCGCGTCGACCGCGCCGCCGCGCGCCTGGCCGGACTCCACCTGCCCGATGGCGGCGAGGAGTTCCCACGGCAGGTGGCAGCCGGGCTCGGACGCCGCCAGCGACGCCTGCGCACGCTGGTAGGCGGCCAGCACCATGGCGGGCAGGCTCGCACCGCCCGGCACGCTCACCGTGCCGCCGTCCGGACCGCCCGGGACCGGGGCCAGCGGCGGGGCCGGGGTGTTGAGCGGCGGCATCTGCGTGAAGTACGGCGAACCGCCGTCGATCTGCGGGCCAGGCGGCACCGGGGCGGCCTCGTGCTGCTGCGTCTGCGTGGCGGCATGCGCCACCGGCACCAGTCCGGGCGCCTGCGACGCGCCGAGCGCGGCCATCGCCGCGGCCGCCACCGCCGTCCCCGCCGCACCCCTGCGTAGCCTTCGGCCGTACCGCCGCGCTGCCATATCGGCGTCCCTCCCACAGACGAGATGTGCGCCCCGCGGGCGCGACAACCCGACCGACCCTACGGCAACTTGCGCCCCGAAACCACAGGCCCTCGGCAATCCACAGGGAACCGCCCACCCCGGTTCACCTGCGGTTCGCACCTCCTGACGGCATTTCACCGGGAAGGCGCGAACCCGCCGCCACCGATTCGCCCGGCCCGTACAACCACCGGGCCGCCTCGTGCGTCGGAGCCTGCGAGGGCCGGTGCGTCAGTGCGCGGCCGACTCCCAGTCGGCGCCGTGCCCGACCGAGACGTCCAGCGGCGCCCGCAGCGGATACGCACCCGCCATCTCCCGCCGCACCAGCTCCTCGACCTGCTGCCGCTCCCCCGGAGCGACTTCGAGCACGATCTCGTCGTGCACCTGGAGCAGCATCCGCGAGGCCAGCTTCTCCCGGACCAGCGCCTCCTCGACCCGCAGCATCGCGATCTTCACGATGTCCGCCGCCGACCCCTGGATCGGCGCGTTCAGCGCCATCCGCTCGGCCATCTCCCGGCGCTGCCGGTTGTCGCTCGTCAGATCCGGCAGGTAGCGGCGGCGCCCCAGTACCGTCTCGGTGTACCCGGTCACCCGGGCCTCCTCCACCACCCGGTGCAGGTAGTCGCGCACCCCGCCGAACCGCTCGAAGTACGTCTCCATCAACGCCCGTGCCTCGCCCGCCTCGATGCCCAGCTGCTGCGACAGGCCGAACGCCGACAGCCCGTACGCCAGGCCGTACGACATCGCCTTGATCTTCCGGCGCATCTCCGCGTCGACCTTCTCCCGCGGCACCGAGAACACCTGCGAACCCACCGTGCTGTGCAAGTCCTCACCCGAGGTGAACGCGGCGATCAGCCCCTCGTCCTCCGACAGGTGGGCCATCACCCGCAGCTCGATCTGGCTGTAGTCCGCCGTCAGCAGCGACTCGAAGCCCTCCCCGACCACGAAGCCCCGGCGGATGGCCCGGCCCTCGTCGGTGCGCACCGGCACGTTCTGCAAGTTGGGGTCCGTGGACGACAACCGGCCCGTGGCGGCCACGATCTGGCTGAACGTGGTGTGGATCCGCCCGTCCGGCGCGACCGTCTTCACCAGGCCCTCCACCGTCACCCGCAGCTTGGCCTGCTCCCGGTGCCGCAGCATGATCACCGGCAGCTCGTGGTCGGTCTGCGCCGCCAGCCACGCCAGCGCGTCCGCGTCCGTGGTGTACCCGGTCTTCGTCTTCTTCGTCTTCGGCAGGCCCAGCTCCCCGAACAGCACCTCCTGGAGCTGCTTGGGCGAACCCAGGTTGAACTCGTGCCCCACCGAGGCGTGCGCCTCCCCCACCGCGTGCTGCACCGCCGCCGCGAACTGCTGCTCCAGACCCTCCAGATGACCCCGGTCCGCCGCGATCCCGGACCGCTCCATCCGCGCCAGCAGCGCCGCCACCGGCAGCTCCACGTCGTGCAGCAGACCGGCCGCGCCCACCTCCGGCAGCCGCGCCCCGAACACCTCGCCCAGGTCCAGCACCGTACGCGCCTGCACCATCAGCGCGTCCGCCGCCGCCCCGTCCCCCTCGTCCTCCTCGCCGAAGGCCAACTGCCCGCCGGCCGACTCCGCCGGCGCCAGCTCACGCCCCAGGTACTCCACCGACAGCACGTCCAGCGCGAACGAACGGCGGCCCGGCTTGATCAGGTACGCCGCCAGCGCCGTGTCCATCGCGACGCCCTCGACCCGCCAGCCGTGCTCGGCGAACACCCGCCCCACGTTCTTGGCGTTGTGCACCACCTTCGGACGGTCCCGGTCCGCCAGCCACAGCGCGAACGCCCGCTCGTCCTCCTCCGCCAGCTGCGAAGGATCGAACCAGGCCGCCTCCTCGCCCGCCGCCAACGCCAACTGCGTGACACTGCCCGAACCCAGCGCCCACGTGTCCACGCTCGCCAGACCCACCGGCCCGCCCGCGTGCTCCTCCAGCCAGCCCGGCAGCTCGCCCCCGGCCAGCACCCGGCCCGCCACGGCCACGCTCTTCTCCAGCGCCTCCACCTGCTCCTGGGCGCCCGGATCCGCCGCGAACAGCCGCTCCCGGAAGTTCGCGTGGCGGAACTCCAGCGTGTCCAGAACCTGGACCAGCGCGTCGCGGTCGTACGGCACCCGCTCCAACTGCTCGGGCGTGGCACCCACCTCGACGTCCCGGACCAGCTCCGTCAGCCGGCGGTTCAGCTTCACCGCCTCCAGGTGGGCCCGCAGGTTCTCCCCCGCCTTGCCCTTCACCTCGTCCACCCGCTCGCACAGCTCCACGAACGAACCGAACTGCGTGATCCACTTCGCCGCCGTCTTCTCCCCCACCCCCGGAATACCCGGCAGGTTGTCCGACGGGTCCCCGCGCAGCGCCGCGAAGTCCGGATACTGCCGGGGAGTGAGCCCGTAGCGCTCCTCCACCTTCTCCGGCGTGTACCGCGTCAGCTCCGAGACGCCCTTCGTCGGGTACAGCACCGTCACGTGGTCCGAGACCAGCTGGAAGGAGTCCCGGTCGCCGGTGACGATCAGCACCTCCCAGCCCAGCGCCTCCGCCCGGCTGGCGAGCGTGGCGATCACGTCGTCCGCCTCGAAGCCCTCCACCGCGAAGCGGCGCACCCCCATCGTGTCCAGCAGCTCACCGATCAGCGCCACCTGCGAACGGAACTCGTCCGGGGTCGCCGAACGCGTCGCCTTGTACTCCGCGTACTCGTCGAACCGCCACGTCTTGCGCGACACGTCGAACGCCACCGCCAGATGCGTCGGCCGCTCGTCACGCAACGTGTTCGACAACATCGACGTGAACCCGTACACCGCGTTCGTCGGCTGCCCCGTCACCGTGGTGAAGTTCTCCACGGGCAGCGCGTAGTACGCCCGGTACGCGAGCGAATGCCCGTCGAGCAGCATGAGCCGCGGTCGGTCGGTCGCCGTCTTCGAGGATGCTTTCTCTGCCACGCCCCCGATCCTCCCACGCCCCACCGACACTGCCTTATCGCCGCCGCCTCGGTTGTCCACAGGCCCGTGGGCGTGGAGAGGCGGGAGGGAGGTAAAACTGAGGCATGGCCAAGAAAGCTCCCGCAGGTGATCCCGTTCAGGACGCGCCCCAGGTGAGCGCGCCGCAACACGCCGCCGCCGGACTCCCCGCCGTCGGCCACGCCATGAAGGCCGCCGGCGCCCAGATGGGAGCGCGCCGCGCCGCGCTCACCCTCCTCCGGGTCAACCAGAAGGAAGGCTTCGACTGTCCCGGCTGCGCCTGGCCCGAGGGCGACCACCGCCACACCTTCGAATTCTGCGAGAACGGCGCCAAAGCCGTCGCCGAAGAAGCCACCCTGCGCCGGGTCACCCCCGAGTTCTTCGCCGAGCACTCCCTCGCCGACCTCGGCACCCGCAGCGGCTACTGGCTCGGCCAGCAGGGCCGCATCACTCAGCCCATGTACCTCCCCGAAGGCGCCGACCACTACGAAGCCGTCCCCTGGGAACGGGCCTTCGAGATCATCGCCGAGGAACTGGGCGCCCTGGACTCCCCCGACCAGGCCGTTTTCTACACCTCCGGCCGCACCAGCAACGAAGCCGCCTTCCTCTTCCAGCTCTTCGCCCGCTCCTACGGCACCAACAACCTGCCCGACTGCTCCAACATGTGCCACGAGTCGTCCGGCTCCGCCCTCACCGAAACCCTCGGCGTCGGCAAGGGCAGCGTCCTCCTCGACGACCTCCACCAGGCCGAGCTGATCATCGTCGCCGGCCAGAACCCCGGCACCAACCACCCCCGCATGCTCTCCGCCCTGGAGCAGGCCAAGAAGGCCGGCGCCCGCATCGTCACCGTCAACCCCCTGCCCGAAGCCGGCACCGAGCGGTTCAAGAACCCCCAGACCGCCACCGGCCTCGCCGGCCCCGGCACCCCCCTCGCCGACCTCCACCTGCCCATCCGCCTCGGCGGCGACCAGGCCCTCTTCCGCGCCCTCGGCGCCCTCCTCCTCGAAGCCGGCGCCCTCGACCAGGAGTTCATCGACCGCCACACCCACGGCTTCGCCGCCTACGAGGCCGCCGCCCGCGCCACCGACTGGGACGAGGTCACCACCGCCACCGGCCTCACCCGCGCCGAGATCGACGCGCTCTTCGACCACGTCCGCGCCGCAAAGAGCATCGTCGTCTGCTGGGCCATGGGCCTCACCCAGCACAAGCACGCCGTCCCCACCATCCAGGAAATCGTCAACTTCCTCCTGCTCGGCGGCAACATCGGCCGCCCCGGCGCCGGCGTCTGCCCCGTCCGCGGCCACTCCAACGTCCAGGGCGACCGCACCATGGGCATCTTCGAACGCCCCACCGCCGCCTTCCTCGACGCCCTCCGCGACGAATTCGGCTTCGAACCGCCCCGCGACCACGGCTACGACGTCGTCCGCGCCATCCGCGCCCTGCGCGACGGCACCGCCAAGGTCTTCTTCGCCATGGGCGGCAACTTCGTCTCCGCCTCCCCCGACACCGACGTCACCGAAGCCGCCATGCGGCAGGCCCGGCTGACCGTCCACGTCTCCACCAAGCTCAACCGCTCCCACACCGTCACCGGTGCCCGCGCCCTCATCCTGCCCACCCTCGGCCGCACCGAGAAGGACCGGCAGGCCGGCGGCGAGCAGTTCGTCACCGTCGAGGACTCCATGGGCATGGTGCACGCCTCCCGCGGCCGCCTCGCCCCCGCCTCACCCCACCTGCTCTCCGAACCCGCCATCGTCTGCCGCCTCGCCCGCGCCGTCCTCGGACCCCGGCACGCCGTGCCCTGGGCCGACTTCGAAGCCGATTACGACCTCGTCCGCGACCGCATCGCCCGCGTCGTCCCCGGCTTCGACGACTTCAACACCCGCGCACGGAAACCCGGCGGATTCACCCTCCCCCACGCCCCCCGCGACAGCCGCACCTTCCCCACCGCCACCGGCAAGGCCAACTTCACCGCCGGCGCCGTCGAGCTACCCCCTCGTGCCCGAAGGACGGCTGCTGCTGCAGACGCTCCGCTCCCACGACCAGTACAACACCACCATCTACGGCCTCGACGACCGCTACCGCGGCATAAAGGGCGGCCGCCGCGTCGATCCTCCTCCACCCCGACGACGCGGCCGCGGCCGGACTCGCCGACGGCGACTACGCCGACCTCGTCAGCGAATGGACCGACGGGAGCGAGCGGCGCGCCGACGGCTTCCGCGTCGTCGCCTACCCCACGCCCCGCGGGTGCGCCGCCGCGTACTACCCCGAGACCAACGTCCTGGTCCCCCTCGACCACACTGCTGACACCAGCAACACCCCGGCGTCCAAGTCGGTCGTCATTCGGCTCGAACGGCGCTGAGCACCAACCAGCCCGACCCGCACCACCCCTGGCACCACCGAACCGCACCGAGTACCGCAGAACGGAGCCGACCCGCATGGGCGAGCAGACCACCACCCACTTCCCGCCGGAGATCCTGGAACAGTACGCAGGGCTCGGCATCGACCTGCGCGCCCTGTTCTCCGCGGGACACCTCGGGGACCGCATGGGCATCCATGTCATCGAGGCGACACCGGAGAAGGTCGTCGGCACCATGCCCGTCGAGGGCAACACCCAGCCCTACGGCCTGCTGCACGGCGGCGCCTCCGCCGTGCTCGCCGAGACCCTCGGCTCCGTCGGGGCCATGCTGCACGGCGGCCCCAACAAGATCGCCGTCGGCGTCGACCTCAACGCCACGCACCACCGCAGCATGCGCTCCGGGACCGTCACCGGCGCCGCCATGCCCGTCCACCGCGGGCGCTCCTCGGCGACGTACGAGGTGGTCATCACCGACGACTCCACCGGCAAGCGCGTCTGCACCGCCCGCCTGACCTGCATGCTCCGCCCCGCCACCCCGCCCTCCCCCACCCCCGCGTCCTGACCCGTCACCACTTGGACCCCACGAACCGGTCCATCAGCGCCGCAGCTTCCCGACGGGCGACCGACACGTTGTACGGCCGGTCGCCCCGCCGGGTCGGCTTCCACTCCACCCCCACCCGGTCGAGCGCCTCGCAGTACAACCCCCGGATGAACTCCCACGGATGCGCGTCCACGATCTCCCGCTGCCAGGGTTCGAGGGCGATGACCCGCTCGTGCTTCTTTCCCGGTCCGTGCCGGGGGAAGGCGAGGGGCCACTGCTTGCTCCAGGAGGTGACCTGCACGCAGCCCTGCCGGCGGACCCGGCAGACCGCGCCGCCGGGGCGGACCGCGCGGATAGCGGCGTCGCGAAGGGCGGCTCGGGATATGCCCGTTGATGTGCTGACGGAGTTGAGGCTGCGCCCTTCGGCGACCAGGCTCATGGCGTGGAGCCGGACGTCGAGGTCGTACATGGGACCAAATCTGACCCGGCGCGGACGCGCGTGTGGTCGCTTCGCGGGGCGGTTCACCCTAAGTGATGATCATCGGGGAAGGGCGATCAACTTAAGAAACGAAGGTAAGTGCCCCGGGTGGGATTCGAACCCACGCTGGCGGTGGTTTGAGCACCGGGCCTCTACCGCTGGGCTACCGGGGCTTACCTAAGGAATGAAGGAAGCAGCAGCCCCTTCGTGCACCAACGATACCGCAGCTAGGTAGGCTCTAGGAGCAGGATTCCCCTCCCCATCGAGGAGCACCGTGAGCACGCCCGATGAGTCCGCCGCCCCGCAGGATGCGTCGTCGCATGTGCCGCCTTCGACGACCCGAGTGGTCATCGCGGAGGACGAGGCGCTGATCCGGCTGGACCTGAAGGAGATGCTGGAGGAGGAGGGCTACTCCGTGGTCGGGGAGGCCGGGGACGGCGAGACCGCGGTGAAGCTCGTGGAGGAGCTGCGGCCGGATCTGGTGATCCTGGACGTGAAGATGCCGGTGCTGGACGGGATCAGCGCGGCGGAGCGGATCGCGGGGGCGAAGCTCGCGCCGGTGCTGATGCTGACGGCGTTCTCGCAGCGGGAGCTGGTGGAGCGGGCGCGGGACGCGGGCGCGATGGCGTATCTGGTGAAGCCGTTCACGAAGAGTGACCTGGTGCCGGCGATCGAGATGGCGGTGAGCCGGTTCCAGGAGCTGCGGGCGCTGGAGGGCGAGGTCGCGGATCTGGAGCTGCGGCTGGAGACGCGCAAGCTGGTGGACCGGGCGAAGAGTGTGCTGCAGACGAAGTACGGGTTGTCGGAGCCGGCGGCGTTCCGTTGGATCCAGAAGACGTCGATGGACCGGCGGATGTCGATGCAGGCGGTGGCGCAGGCGGTCCTCGAGGAGGTCACCGAGGGCTGACGGCCCCCGGCAGGAACGTGCAAGGCCCGCACTCGGTGGAGTGCGGGCCTTACCCATGGAGGAGGCAGGGTGGTTCAGTCCTCGCCGAGGTAGGTCTTGCGGACGCCCTCGTCGTGGAGGAGGTCCTGGCCGGTGCCGGAGAGTTTGATGGTGCCGATCTCCATGACGTGGGCCTGGTCGGCGAGGGAGAGCGCGGCTTGGGCGTTCTGCTCGACGAGCAGGATGGTGGTGCCCTGGCTCTTGAGCTCGACGATGGTGGACATGATCTTCTGCATCATGATCGGCGAGAGGCCCATGGAGGGTTCGTCGAGCATGAGCAGTTTGGGCTGGCTCATCAGGGCGCGCCCCATGGCGAGCATCTGCTGCTCGCCGCCGGAGAGGGTGCCGGCGGCCTGCTTGCGGCGTTCCCCGAGGATGGGGAAGAGGTCGTAGGCGCGCTGGACGTCCTTGGCGATGCCGGCCGCGTCCTTGCGCAGGTAGGCGCCGAGGAGGAGGTTCTCCTCGATGGTGAGCCGGGGGAAGATGTGCCGGCCTTCGGGCGAGTGCGCGAGTCCGAGGGCGACGATCTTGTGCGCGGGGACCCGGGCGAGGGGCTTGCCGTCGAAGACGACGCGGCCGCCGATGGGCTTGAGCAGTCCGCTGAGGGTGCGCAGGGTGGTGGTCTTGCCGGCGCCGTTGGTGCCGATGAGGGTGACGACCTGGCCCGCTTCGACGGTGAAGGAGATGCCCTTGACGGCTTCGATCTTGCCGTAGGCGACGCGGAGGTCCTCGACCTCGAGCAGTGCGGTCATCGGTCGTTCTCCTGCTCGGTGGTGCCGTGTGCCTCGGCGGCCGCGACGGCGTCGGCGTCCTCGTCCTCGGAGACCCCTTGGATGGGTTCGCCGAGGTAGGCGGCGATGACGCGTTCGTCGCTCTGGACGACGTCGGAGGTGCCTTCGACGAGTTTCTCGCCGCGGACGAGGACGGCGACGCGGTCGCAGAGGTTGAAGATGAAGCGCATGTCGTGCTCGATGACGAGGACGGCGATGCCCTGGTCGCGGATGGCGAAGACGAGTTCCTCGGTGGCGCGGGTCTCCTGCGGGTTCATGCCGGCGGTGGGCTCGTCGAGGAGCAGGAGGCCGGGTTCGCTGGCGAGGGCGCGGGCGATTTCGAGCTTGCGCTGTTCGCCGTAGGGGAGGTTGCGGGCGAGGTGCTCGGCTTTGGCGGCGAGGCCGGTGAACTCCAGGAGTTCCATGGCGCGTTCGCGCGATTTGGCTTCGGCCTTGTGGTAGCCGGGGCCGCGGATGAGGGCGGAGATCAGGCCCTCGCGGGTGCGGGTGTGCCGTCCGACGAGGACGTTCTCCAGGACGGTCATGTTGGAGAACAGCCGGATGTTCTGGAAGGTGCGGGCGACGCCGGCTTTGGTGACGAGGTGGGGCTTGGGGGGCAGCACGGTGCCGCGGTAGCGGACGGCGCCTTCGGTGGGCACGTAGAGGCCGGTCAGGCAGTTGAAGAAGGTGGTCTTGCCGGCGCCGTTGGGGCCGATGAGGCCGACGATCTCGCCGTCGTTGACGGTGAGGCTGACGTCGCGGACGGCGGTGAGGCCGCCGAAGCGCATGATGACGCCGCTGGCCTCGAGCAGGGGGGTGCCGTCGGGGCTGCCGGCGGGGGCGGGCACGGATTTCGTGGTGGTGGTCATGTGTCTTTCACGCCCCTGCCTTCGCCGGTACGGCGTCGCCGCCTGGTCGCTGTGCGGGCAGGAGGGCGTCGGGTTCGTGGAATTCGAGCTGCCGGCGCCGGTTGGCGATGAGGCCTTCGGGGCGGAACCGCATGATGATGATGAGGGTGACGCCGAAGGCGAGCAGTTCGTACTTCTGGAGGAAGGCGAGCTTCTCGGGTACGAGGTAGAGCAGTGCGGCGCCGAGGATGGGTCCGCTGACGGTGCCCATGCCGCCGAGGACGACGGCGGCGAGCAGGAACGCGGAGTTGGGCGGCGCGGATCCGGAGAACTGGTACGGGTTGGGCACGACGCTGTAGGTGACGTGGGCGCTGACGGTGCCGGCGAGGCCGGCCAGCGAGGCACCGAGGGCGAAGGCGATGAGCTTGACCCGGAAGCCGTTGATGCCCATGGCGGTGGCGGCGGTCTCGTCCTCGCGGATGGCGATCCAGGAGCGGCCGATGCGGGAGTCGGCGGCGCGGGTGAAGACGAAGACGACGATGACGGTGATCAGGAGCATCAGCAGGTAGTAGTTGGCGAACCTGCCGAGGGTGATGCCGCCGAGGTCGTGGGAGTCGCCGAGGTTGTAGCCGAAGACGGACAGGTCGGGGATCTGGGAGATGCCGTTGGGTCCGTTGGTGACCTTGGGTCCGGAGACGCCGTCGAGGCTGTTGACGGCGAGGCGGAAGATCTCTCCGAAGCCGAGGGTGACGATGGCGAGGTAGTCGCCGCGCAGCCGCAGGGTGGGGGCACCGATGAGGACGCCGAACACGAGGGAGGCGGCCATGCCGGTCAGGGCGGCGGCCCAGAAGGGGAATTGGGTGCCGGACCAGATGGAGTACGGGGAGCCGGAGACCAGGGCGGCGGCGTAGGCGCCGACGCCGAGGAAGGCGACGTATCCGAGGTCGAGCAGGCCGGTGAGGCCGACGACGATGTTGAGGCCGAGGGCGACGGTGCCGAAGATGAGGATGTTCACGCCGAGGTTGGCCCAGTGCTCGTTGTTCTGGGCGAACGGGTAGGCGATGGCGGCGAGCAGGCCGACGACGGCGGAGTAGCCGCGGTGTTCGGTGGTGAGCTTGGAGAACTGGCGGGTGAGTCCGGCGGCGTTCAGGGCCCACAGGGTGAAGCCGACCAGGATGAGGTAGCCGATGAAGACTTCGGTGTAGCTGGTGGCCAGTCCGTAGGTGAGGACTTTGAGGCCGATGACGGCGGCGATCAGGACGATGAGGCGCTGGAGCCAGCCGGGCAGCTTGCCGGGGTCGGCGACGGGCAGGTCGGAGTGGTCGAGCCGGGCTTCGCGCAGTCGGCGGTAGGCGCCGCGGGCGGAGGGGTTCTCGGAGAAGCGGCCGAGCTCGTAGAACTCGGCGTCGGGGTCCTCCAGGGGCGCGCGGTGCAGGGGCAGCGCGAGGGCTCCGGCGGCGAGGACGAGGCTGCCGACGGCGGCGACGAAGCCGCCGGGGTTGAGGTTGGCCAGGCCGCCGAGTTCCTGGGCGATGGCGATGACCGTGTACCAGGTGGTGGCGAAGGTGCCGAGGGCCAGGAGGGCGACGGCGTTGTTCGAGCGGCTGGGCACGAGCCAGGTCAGGCCCTTGGTGCCGGCGGCGCCGAGCGCGAAGAGCGCGGTGAGGATGCCGCCGATGAGGGTGAGGACCTGGAGGCCGCCGGGGTAGCCGGTGACGGTCAGGTCGCCGGGGAAGTCGGTGGTGTAGGTCCAGGACAGGAAGGTGGAGGCGATGGTGGCGACGGCGCCGACGAGGGTGGTCAGGCGGGCGGCGCCGGCGGGCAGCGGGACGAAGGGCGCGATGTGCCGGGTGCCGGGAGCGGTGTTCTCGCCGGCCTCGGCGGCCGCGGCGGTGGGAAGGTCGGTCATGGTGTGATCACGCCCTGTCCGTGACGCGCTCGCCGAGCAGGCCCTGGGGCCGGACGAGGAGGACGAGGATGAGGAGGACGAAGGCCCAGACGTTGGCCCAGCTTCCGCCGCCGAGCTGCTGCATGCCGGGGATGTTGGACACGTAGGCGGAGGCGCAGGATTCGGCGATGCCGAGGACGACGCCGCCGAGCATCGCGCCGTAGATGTTGCCGATGCCGCCGAGGACGGCGGCGGTGAAGGCCTTCAGGCCGGCCTGGAAGCCCATGTCGTAGCGGACCTGGCCGTATTTGAGGCCGGAGGCGAGGCCGGCGACGGCGGCGAAGAAGCCGCCGATGGCGAAGGCGATGACGATGATGCGGTTGGTGTCGATGCCCATGAGCTGGGCGGTGTCGGGGTCCTGGGCGGTGGCCTGCATGGCGCGCCCGGTGCGGCTGGTGCGCACGAACAGGGCGAGGGCGATCATGCAGATGGCGGCGGCCGCGACGAGGAAGATGTCACCGCGCTGGATGTCGACGGAGCCGACGTGGTAGGCGTGCGTGCCCAGTTGCGGGAAGGACTTGGCGTTGTCGGCGCCGGGGTACCAGATGAAGATCGCCTGCTGGAGGGCGAGGGAGAGGCCGATGGCGGTGATGAGCGGTGCGAGCCGTGGCGCGCTGCGCAGGGGCCGGTAGGCGAACCGTTCGGCTCCGATGGCGATGAGCACGGACACGATGCCGCCGCCGATGAGCATGAGTGGCAGGGCCAGCCAGATGGACGTCCCGTGCGGAAGGTTGGTCCAGACCGTGAGCGCGCCGAACGCGCCGGTCATGTAGATCTCGCCGTGGGCGAAGTTGATGAGCTGGACGATGCCGTACACCATCGTGTAGCCGACGGCGATGAGCCCGTACATCGAGCCGATGAACAGCCCGTTGGCCAGCTGTTGCGGCAGGGTGTGCACCGCATGGCCTCCATGTCGCTGGGAGCACAGGGGAGTGCGAGGGGCGGGGGGTGGGGGATAAGCAGCGGGCCGCGCGGCCGGGTGACCGGCCGCGCGGCCCTTGGAGTGGTGCGGTGCTGCGCGGTCAGCCGGTGTAGGTGCCGCTCTTGACGGCGGTCCACTTGCCGGACTTGACCTGGTAGACGGTCAGCTGCTTGTTGGTGGTGTCGCCGTACTGGTCGAAGGAGACGTGGCCGGCGATGCCGTCGAAGTCGCTCTTCTGGACGGCGTCGACGAGCTTGGCGCGGGCGTCGGCCATGGCGGGGAGCTTGCCGCCGTTGGCGTCCATGACGGCCTTGACGCCGTTGATGATGGCGGTGGCGGCGTCGTAGGAGTAGCCGCCGTAGGTGCCGTAGTCACCGGGGTACTTCTTGGCCTTGTAGGTGTTGATGAAGTTCTGGGCGGCCGGGAGGGTGGTGACGGGCACGCCGACCGAGGTGGCGAGGTCGCCCTCGGAGGCGCCGCCGGCGGTCTTGATGTACGTGTCGGAGAAGATGCCGTCGCCGCCCATGAGCGGGATGTTGACGCCGCCGGCCTTGAGCTGCTTCGTGATCAGCTCGGCCTCGTCGTACTGGCCGCCGTAGTAGAGCATGTCGGCGTGCGAGTTCTTGATCTTGGTGACCAGGGTCGAGAAGTCGGTGTCACCGGTGTTGACGTGGTCGGTGCCGGCGACCTTGCCGCCGAGGGAGCCGAACTTCTGCCCGAAGATGCCGGCCAGGCCGGCGCCGTACGTCTGCTTGTCGTCGACGACGAAGACGGCCTTCTTCTTCAGGGTGTTGTACGCGTAGTCAGCCGCGAAGCCGCCCTGGTTGGCGTCGGTGGTGGCGGTGCGGAAGTAGGTCTTGAAGGGGCGCACCTTGGTGCCGGCCGCCCACTTGGGGCCCTGGGTCAGCTGCGGGTTGGTGTTCGACGGCGAGATCTCCACCATGTTGGCGGTGTTGAAGACCTGCTGCATCGAGGTGGCCACACCGGAGTTGAGCGGGCCGACGGTGGCGACGACGGTGTTGTCCTGGACGAGCGCGGTGGCGTTCTGTTGGCCGGTGGCCGGCAGCGCCTTGTCGTCGAGGGCCTTGACCTTGAAGGTGACGCCGGGCACGAGCTTCTTGGCGTTGGCGTCGTCCACCGCGATCTGCACGCCGTACTGGATGCCGAGGCCCGTGGCGGAGTTCTGGCCGGTGAGCGGCGCATCGACGCCGATGGTGACCGTGGTGTTCTTCGACGAGGAGCCGTCGTCGCTCTTCTTGCTGTCGTCGTTGCGCGAGCCGCAAGCGGTGAGGGTGAGCGCTCCTGTGGCGAGTACGGAGGTGAGCATCAGCAAGGAACGGTGTCGCACGGTCAGTCCTTTCCCCTGGCGCGGCCGTCTCTGATGAGAGGCCGAGTCGCGCGCTGGAACCGAACTGACAAATCCGGAGGCGCGGTGACTGGCCGTGACTCTAGGCCGGTCGTGGGGGGTCAGGCAGAGGTGTCGGGAAGAGTGTGACTGTCTTGTTATGCCAATCGGAAACGTTTGAGCTTCCGCTGAGGTTTGTCGAGCGATATGAGCGTTTTGTTCCGTGTCCGCATGATGAGACTCCGCACTTCCGGTGCGGATGACGGGCGGTGGCGGCGTACCCGGTGGCGGATCCGGGAGCGCGCCGCGGGCGAATAGGGCCACGGTACGCGGTGGGGCGCGAGGGTAAGCGGACGGGGGTGAATGTGTATTGCGCGCGTGTTACGCAGCGTTAATTCCGCCCCGGAATGGACGAAACCCCGGACGGCGGACGCCCGTCGGGGGTTTCGTTTCCCGGATTGCGAAGGTACCGACAGCACCATCACGGAAATAGCGCATGACATTGCGGCGCGGGCGCGCCCGGCCGCCGGTTTCCGGGTCCGGACGCCGCCTAGCGCAGGCTGCGCGGGCGGGGCGAGTCGTCCTCGCCGATGTGGTGGACGCGGACCATGTTGGTGGTGCCGGGCATGCCGGGCGGGGAGCCGGCGGTGATGACGACCACGTCGCCGCGCTTGCAGCGGCCGATCCGCAGCAGTTCCTCGTCGACCTGCTGGACCATCTCGTCGGTCGTCTGGACCATCGGGCCGAGGAATGCCTCCACGCCCCAGGTCAGGCTGAGTTGGGAGCGGGTGGCGGGCTCGGGGGTGAAGGCGAGCACCGGGATGGGCGAGCGGTAGCGGGACAGCCGCCGCACGGTGTCACCGGACTGGGTGAAGGCCACCAGGTAGTCGGCGCCGAGGAAGTCGCCCATCTCGGCGGCGGCCCGGGCCACGGCGCCGCCCTGCGTGCGGGGCTTGTTCCGCTCGGTCAGCGGCGGCAGGCCGGCGGCGAGGATGTCCTCTTCGGCGGCGGCGACGATCCGCGCCATGGTCTTGACGGTCTCGATCGGGTACTTGCCGACGCTGGTCTCGCCGGAGAGCATCACCGCGTCGGTGCCGTCGATGACGGCGTTGGCGACGTCGCTGGCCTCGGCGCGGGTGGGCCGGGAGTTGTCGATCATCGAGTCGAGCATCTGGGTGGCGACGATGACCGGCTTGGCGTTGCGCTTGGCGAGCTTGACCGCGCGCTTCTGCACGATCGGCACGGCCTCCAGGGGCATCTCGACGCCGAGGTCGCCGCGGGCGACCATGATGCCGTCGAAGGCGTCGACGATGCTCTCCAGGTTCTCCACCGCCTGCGGCTTCTCGATCTTGGCGATGACCGGGAGCCGGCGGCCCTCCTCCTCCATGATCCGCAGCACGTCCTCGAAGTCCCGCCCGGAGCGGACGAAGGACAGCGCGATGACGTCCGCACCCAGGCGCAGCGCCCAGCGCAGGTCGCGGATGTCCTTCTCGGACAGGGCGGGGACGGACACCGCGACGCCGGGGAGGTTGAGTCCCTTGTTGTCGGAGACCATGCCGCCCTCGATGACCATCGTGTGCACGCGGGTGCCCTCGACGGCGGTGACCTCAAGGGTGACCCGGCCGTCGTCGACCAGGATCCGCTCGCCGCGGGCCACGTCGGCGGCCAAGCCCTTGTACGTGGTGCCGCAGATGGACTGGTCACCCTCGATGTCGTCGACGGTGATGGTGAACTCGTCGCCGCGTTCAAGGAGTACCGGTCCTTCGGCGAAACGGCCGAGCCTGATCTTCGGACCCTGAAGGTCGACCAGCACGCCCACGCTGCGGCCGGTCTCGTCGGCCGCCTTGCGGACCCGCCGGTAACGGTCCTCGTGGTCGGCGTAGCCGCCGTGGCTGAGATTCAGGCGGGCCACGTCCATTCCGGCCTCGACCAGTGCCTTGATCTGGTCGTACGACTCGGTGGCGGGGCCCAGGGTGCAGACAATTTTGGCTCGGCGCATGGGTCGAGCGTATGACTTACTCGTTGGTAGGGACCACGCCGACAGCAACTGTCCAACGACGTCCGGATGAACGATTGTTGACAAGTGTCGAAGTGTGCAGCCGCCTGCTCGGATGAGCATGGTTGTCACCCTCGGTGGCCGGTGGCGCGGCTTACCGGGGGCCGAAGCGGAGCCGCGTACTCCGTTTGAGGCACGGGGGGTTGGATGTCCGCGCCGTCTCCCGTGTTTTACCCGCCTGGGGTGTCGTTCGTTACCCGGATGGACCAGAATCTACGCGCGTCGAGACAGCGCACCCGCACCAGCCTCACCACAAGGGGACCACGCATGCCGCTCAACCGCAGGGACTTCATCAACCGATCGGCCGCCACCGGCGCGGGCGTCGCACTCGCCGGAGCGGCCGGGGTGGTCGCCGCGGCCCCCGCCGAGGCGGCCGAGGACCACCACGGCCACCGGCCGAAGACCTACAGCCTGCGCGTGCTGGGCACCACGGACATGCACGGCCACGCGCTGAACTGGGACTACTTCACCAACGCCGAGTACGACGACGCCACCCACAACGACGTCGGCGTCGCGAAGATCGCCACCCTGGTGGCCGCCGCCCGCGAGGAGAAGGGCCACGACCGCACCCTGCTGGTCGACGCCGGCGACATCATCCAGGGCACCCAGCTGTCGTACTACTACGCCCGGGTCGAGCCGATCACGGGACGACACTCCGGCCCGCGCCACCCGATGGCCGTGGCGATGAACCACCTGCGCTACGACGCCGCCGCGCTCGGCAACCACGAGTTCAACTACGGCATCCCGCTGCTGCGCGCCTTCCAGGAGCAGTGCGACTTCCCGCTGCTGGCCGCCAACGCGGTGGACGCCAAGACCCTCAAGCCCGCCTTCCCGCCGTACCTGATCAAGGAGCTGAAGGTGCACGGCGGGCCGGACATCAAGGTCGGCATCCTCGGCCTGACCAACCCCGGCATCGCGATCTGGGACAAGGCGAACACGCAGGGCCAGCTGTCCTTCCCGGGCCTGGTGGAGCAGGCGAAGATCTACGTGCCGAAGCTGCGCGCCATGGGCTGCGACGTGGTCTTCTGCACCGACCACTCGGGTCTGGACGGCACCACCAGCTACGGCGACGAGCTGCCCTACCCGGAGAACGCCTCCTCGCTGGTGGCCGCGCAGGTGCCCGGCATCGACGCGATCCTGGTCGGCCACACCCACGTCGAGCGCCCGCAGACGCTGGTCACCAACCAGGAGACCGGCAAGACGGTGGTGCTGTCCGAGCCGCTGATGTGGGGCATGCGCCTCAGCGTGTTCGACATCGACCTGGAGCTGCGCCACGGGCGCTGGGAGGTCACCTCGGTCACCGCCGAGGTCCGCAACGCCAACACGGTGGCCGAGGACCAGGAGGTCCGCTCGCTGGTGCTGGCCGAGCACAACAAGGTCGTGGACTACGTCAACCAGGTGGTCGGCACCTGCACGGTCGCGATGAACTCGTCGGAGTCCACCTACAAGGACACCCCGATCATCGACTTCATCAACGTGGTGCAGGCCGACACCGTCACCGCCGCGCTGGCCGGCACGCAGTACGCGTCGCTGCCGGTGATCTCCGAGGCGTCGCCGTTCTCCCGCACCGCCGCCATCCCGGCCGGCCAGGTGTCGCTGCGCGACGTGGCCGGGCTGTACGTGTACGAGAACACCCTGGATGCCAAGATCCTGACCGGCGCCCAGGTCAAGGACTACCTGGAGTGGTCGGCGGAGTACTTCGTGCAGACCGCGCCGGACGCCCCGGTGGACGTCACCAAGATCACCAACGCCAACAACACCCCCGACTTCAGCTACGACGTGCTCAGCGGCCTGTCGTACGACATCGACATCTCCCAGCCGGCCGGCTCCCGGATCGTCAACCTCACCCACGCCGGCCAGCCGATCGACCCGGCCGCGCAGTTCGTGCTGGCGGTGAACAACTACCGCTCCAGCGGCGGCAGCAACTACCCGCACGTGGCGGCCGCCCAGTCGGTGTGGTCCAGCTCCGACGAGATCCGCAACACCATCATCGCCTGGGTGCAGGCGAAGGGGACGATCGACCCGTCCACCTTCGGCGACGACCAGTGGCGGCTCACCCGCGCCGGAGTGCCGCTGTTCTCGTAGGCACGTCGCTGGGGGCGGCGCCGTCGAGGCCGAAGGTGGTGAAGGCGGTCCTGGCCGGCAGGGGGTAGTGCTCCTCGCCGGTCAGCAGCCCCGTCAGGTCGTTGAGGATGACCGCGGACCGCCACGCGGCCAGTCCCAGGTCCGGGGCGCCGACGCCATGGGTGTGGCGCTCGGCGTTCTGGACGTAGACCCTGCCGGTCACGCTGCCCTCCAGTTCCATGCGGTACCGGGCGTCCACCCGTGGGCGCCCGGCCGCGTCCCGCTTGATGTACGGGGCCAGGGGGGCGAGCAGCCGGTCCAGCGGGCGCTCGCGGTAGCCGGTGGCCAGCACCACGGCGCTGGTGACCAGGCGGGTGCGGGTGCCCTGCTCGGCGTGCTCCAGGTGCAGTTCGATGCTCTGGGTGCCCAGCCGCCCGGCGGTGCGCACGGCGACGCCGGGGGTCAGCACGGCGTCGGGCCAGCCGCCGTCCAGGGTGCGGCGGTAGAGCTCGTCGTGGATCGCGGTGATCGTCTCGGCGTCGATGCCCTTGTACAGCTGCCACTGCCGCGGGACCAGCCCGTCGCGGACCGGCTCGGCCAGGCCGTGGAAGTAGCGGGTGTAGTCGGGGGTGAAGTGCTCCAGGCCGAGTTTGCTGTACTCCATGGGCGCGAAGGCCGGGGTGCGGGCCAGCCAGGTGATCCGCTCCCGGCCGGCCGGGCGGTTGCGCAGCAGGTCGAGGAAGACCTCGGCGCCGGACTGGCCCGAGCCGATCACGGTGATGTGGTCGGCGGCCAGCAGCCGGGTGCGCTGGTCCATGTACTGCGAGGAGTGCACCACCGGCGCCACGGGGGAATCGGCCAGCGGGCGCAGCGGCTCGGGCACGAAGGGTTCGGTGCCGATGCCGACGACCAGGTGGCGGGCGTAGGTGCGGCCCAATGCCTCGGCCTCGCCGTGCTCGTCGAGGTGGGTGTGGTCGATCTCGAACTGGCCGCGGCCGGGGTTCCAGCGCACGGCGTCGACCTGCTGGCCGAAGTGGGTGCCGGGCAGGTGCTCGGCGGCCCAGCGCAGGTAGGCGTCGTACTCCTGGCGGTGCACGTGGAAGCGCTCGGCGAAGTAGAAGGGGAAGAGGCGCTCGCGGCTCTTGAGCCAGTTCAGGAAGGTCCAGCGGCTGGCGGGGTCGGCGAGGGTCACCAGGTCGGCCAGGAAGGGGACCTGGAGGGTGGCGCCCTCGATGAGCAGTCCGGGGTGCCACTGGAAGGAGGGGCGCTGCTCGTAGAAGACGGTGGTCAGGTCCGGGACGCCGTCGGCGAGCGCGGCCAGCGAGAGGTTGAACGGCCCGATGCCGATGCCCAGCAGGTCGAAGGCGGCTTCCGGGTCATCGGAGGGGGCGGGGGTGGGCACGGGGGCGGGCGCGGACCGTCCGGCGAGGCGGGGGGCAGGGGCGGTTGCGGCCGGGGCAGCGGGTGCGGGGGCGACGGATGCGGCGGCGACGGGTGCCGGGGCGGCGTCCGGGACCGGGGGCGTGGGATCGTTCATGCGGCCATGCCTTCCGTGGTGAGCTTCAGCAGCGTGTCGAGGTCGTCCGGACGCAGGTGCGGGTTGAGCAGCGTGGCCTTCAGCCACAGCCGCCCGTCGGCGCGCGCCCGGCCGAGCACGGCGCGGCCCGCGTACAGCAGGCGGCGGCGCAGCTCGGCCACCTCCTCGTCGCTCGCGCCGGTCGGCCGGAACAGCACGGTGCTGATCGCGGGCGGCGCGTACAGGGTCAGCGCGGGGTGCCGGGAGACGCGGTCGGCGAGCTCGGCGGCCCGGTCGCACACCGCGTCGACCAGGACGGCCATCCCCTCCCGGCCCAGCGCCCGCAGCGTGACGGCGATCTTGAGGACGTCGGGCCGGCGGGTGGTGCGCAGCGAACGGCCGAGCAGGTCGGGCAGGCCGGCCTCGGTGTCGTCCTCGGGGTTGAGGTAGTCGGCCCGGTGGGTCAGCGGGCGCAGGGCGGCGGCGTCGGGCACGGCGAGCAGGCCGGCCGCGACCGGCAGCCAGCCGAGCTTGTGCAGGTCGAGGGTGACGGACACCGCGGACTGGAGCCCGGCCAGGAGCCCGGACCGGCGGGCGCTGAACAGCAGGGGTCCGCCGTAGGCGGCGTCCACGTGCAGTTCGGCCCCGTGCCGGGCGACGATCCCGGCGAGGGCGGGCAGCGGGTCGACGGCTCCGGTGTCGGTGCTGCCCGCGGTGGCCACGACCAGGGCGCGCCCGGCGGGCAGGGCGGCCAGCGCGGTGTGCACGGCCGCCGGGTCGAGGACGCCGGCGGGCGCGGGCAGCACGACCGGTCCGGGCATGCCCAGCAGCCAGGCGGCGCGCCGCACGCTGTGGTGGGTGTGTTCGCCGCACACGACCCGCGCGGGGGGTCCGCCGGCGGCGCGCTCGCGGGCCAGCAGCAGGGCCAGTTGGTTGGACTCGGTGCCGCCGGTGGTGACCAGGGCGTCGGGCGCCGGCAGGTCGGGGTAGACCAGGGCGGCGAGCGCGGCCGTGACCCTCGCCTCCAGGGCGCCGGCGGCCGGTGCCTGGTCCCAGGAGTCCATCGAGGAGTTGAGCGCGGAGACCGCCAGGTCGGCCGCGGCGGCCACGGCCAGCGGCGGGCAGTGCAGGTGGGCGACGCACCGCGGGTCGGCGGGGTCGGCCGCGCCCTCGGCGGCGAGGCGGACGAGCGCGGTCAGCGCCTCGTGCTCGCCGGTGCCCGTGGCCGGCAGCACCTCGGCGGCCGCCGCGGACACCATGCGCTCCACCGCCCCCGGGCCGCCCGCGGGGACCGGCCCGCCCCGCTCCCGCGCGCCCTGCCCCAGCGCCGCCAGCACGGTCTCCACCAGGGGCCGCAGCTCCTCGGCACCCTGGCGCCCACCGGCCAGCCCAGGCATGGGCATACGCGGTCCTCCCCATCCGACGTCCGCTCGGCTCCCCCTGCTCAACGACCTGGCGGCACATCAGATACGTGCACCGTGCAGCACCCGGAGAAACGTGCCGACCGGCGCATAGCGGGGGCGGCCGGCACGCGTCGGACATCGCCCACGGCGCCAACGAGTTCGCGAACCGGCTGGTCCTGGTCTCGGTGTCCGGTGGCAAGGATCACGCTGAGCGGCGCCCGTGACCGGAAGGGCGACACCCCCGGCCCCTGGGAGCCGGTCTTCGCCACCCGCTGAGCCCGCTGTCGGCACACCGACGGCCGGACCCGCCGCGCGCAGCGGAGGGTCCGGCCGTCGGTGCGAAGGCGGACCGTCAGCCGCCGTACGTGGTGCGGATGCGCAGCGCGCGGGAGAGGTCGCCCAGGCGGTCGGTGAGGACGCGGTGGACGGCCGGGGTGGAGTCGGCGCCGGCCAGGGCGGCCCGGCCCAGCTCCAGGGACTCGGCCGTCACCACGCACGACGGGTAGGCGTAGCGGCTCACGGCCTCGGCGATGGCCGGGCCGCGGCGGGCGGCGACGGCGATCGCGTCGGTGTAGAACCGCGGCACGTACTTCTCCAGGAGCGCCATCTGCTCGGGGTGCCAGAAGCCCTGGGCGGTGGCGGCGAACAGGTAGTTGGACAGGGCGTCGTCCTGGTACAGCGACTCCCAGGCGGCCGCCTTGGCCTCGGCGTCCGGCAGCGCGGCGCGGCAGCGGGCGGCGCCCTCGCGGCCGGTGGCGCTGGGGTCGCGGGCGAGTTCGGCGTCGATGTCGGCGCGGGTGGCGGCGCCGAGCACGGACATCCGCAGCAGCAGGCGCCAGCGCAGCTCGGGGTCGAGCGCGGGGGCACCGGGGATGGCACCCCGGTCGAACCACGCGCGCAGCTCGGTCGCCTCGCGCGGCCCGGCGGCGGCGATGAGCGCGCGGGTGGCGGCCAGCACGGTCGCGTCGCGGCCGGCGTCCACCAGGGCGCGGGAGGTGCGGCCGAGCGCGGCCAGCGCCTCGGGGCGCAGCGCGGGCGCGAGGTAGTGGTCGGCGACGGAGGTGCGGGCGAAGGCGAGCACGCCCTCGACCAGCGCCGGGTCGGTCTCGCCGGGCAGGTGGCGGGCGACCAGCTCGATGTAGTCGGCCGGGGCGACCCGCGCGTCGCGGACGAGTTCCCGGGCGGCGTTCCAGGCCACGGCGCGGCTGAGCGAGTCGGGCACGCTGCCGAGGGTGTCGGTGACCGTCTCCCAGGAGTGCTCGTCGAAGCGGACCTTCACGTAGCTGAGGTCGCCGTCGTTGAGCAGGATCAGGTCGGGCCGGGGGCCGGTCAGTTCGCGCCGCTCCAGCGGGGAGGTGGCGGAGATGTCGAGGGTGATCCGGTCCCGCTCGACCAACCGCTCGGGGTCGGCGACGGCCCGGTCGTAGAGCCCGACGGCGATCCGGTGCGGGCGGCCGCCGCTGTGCGAGACCTCCAGCCGCCAGCCGCCGGGGGCCGGGGAGGCG
The DNA here is from genome assembly GCA_963756705.1 of uncultured Actinomycetota bacterium. Classification (GTDB taxonomy): domain Bacteria; phylum Actinomycetota; class Actinomycetes; order Streptomycetales; family Streptomycetaceae; genus Actinacidiphila. Next base: position 402,637 of record CAVWOS010000019.1, read on the forward strand.
GACGGGGTGAGGGTGTCGACGCCCTCGGTGCGCAGCCACGCCTCGGCCCAGGCGGGCACGTCGCGGTCGGTGGCGGAGGCGAGCGAGTCGATGAAGTCGGCGAGGGTGGCGTTGCCGAAGCGGTGCCGGGCGAAGTGCTCGTTGATGCCCGCGTAGAAGTCCTTCTGGCCCAGCCAGGCGACGAGTTGGCGCAGCGCGGAGGCGCCCTTGGCGTAGGAGATGCCGTCGAAGTTGTTGAGCGCCGAGGCGGTGTCGGGCACGGCGTCGGGGTCGGGGGCGACCGGGTGGGTGGAGGGCCGCTGGTCGGCGTCGTAGCCCCAGCCCTTGCGGACGGTGCCGAAGTCGGTCCAGGTGCCGGGGAAGTCGGGGTTCTCGGAGATGACCTGGTAGCCCATGTACTCGGCGAAGGACTCGTTGAGCCAGATGTCGTCCCACCAGCGCAGGGTGACCAGGTCGCCGAACCACATGTGGGCCATCTCGTGCGCGATGACCACGGCCCGCCAGCGCTCCTCGGTCGGGGTGACCGCGGACCGGTAGACGTACTCGTCGCGGAAGGTGACCAGACCGGGGTTCTCCATGGCGCCGGCGTTGAACTCGGGGACGAACGCCTGGTCGTAGGAGTCGAACGGGTAGGGCTCGGTGAACAGCTCGTGGTAGCGGTCGAAGCAGCGCCGGGTGAGTTCGAAGAGCTGGTCGGCGTCCCGGTCCAGGTGCTCGGCGAGCGAGCGGCGGCAGTGCAGGCCGAAGGGCAGGCCGGCGTGCTCGGTGACCACCGAGTGGAAGGGTCCGGCGACGACGGCGAGGAAGTAGGTGGCCAGCGGCGGGGTGGTGGCCATCGTCCAGCGGCCGGGCGCGGTGCGGGTCGCGATCCCGTTGCCCAGGACCGTCCACTCCTCGGGCGCGGTGACCTGGACGTCGAAGACGGCCTTCAGGTCGGGCTGGTCGAAGGCGGCGGCGACGCGCTGCACGTCCTCCATGAACAGCTGGGTGTAGACGTACGCCTCGCCGTCGGCGGGGTCGGTGAAGCGGTGCATGCCCTCGCCGGTGCGCGAGTAGCGCATGTCGGCCTCGACCCGCAGCTCGTGCTCGCCGGCGGCCAGGCCGGTCAGCGGCAGGCGGTTGTCGGCCAGCAGCGCCGGGTCCAGCGCGGTGCCGTCGAGCGTGACGCCGTGCAGCGCGGCGGGCTTGACCTCGGCGAAGGTGTCGCAGTCGCGCAGCGCGGTGAAGCGGATGACGGTGGTCGAACCGAACACGTCCTCGCCCTTGGTGAGGTCGAGGTCGATCGCGTAGTGCTGGACGGTCAGGTCGCGGGCGCGGGTCTCCGCCTCGGCGCGGTTCAGAGCAGGCATGCGGGTCATGCTGCCGTACGTGTGGCGCGCGGTGGTACGGGTTTGCCGTTCGTATGTACGACGATTCGATCACATGTCCTCGCGTTCCGCCGCTCGCTCGGAGGTCGCCCGCGCGTCACCCGGCCGTGCGCTCCTTGGGCCGCGCCGGGCCCGCGGGGCGGGTGGGGCGCGTACGCTCGGGGGACGGGGAGGTGGGCATGGCCGAGCCAGTCGAGCCCGGTGGTGGGACAGCCGCGGGCGGTCCGATCGTCCACGGGTACCCGCACCTGGACACGGTGCGGGCGGCGCTGACCGCGGTGTACCGGCGGCTGTCGGCGGACGGGGTGGCCCGGTTCGCGGCCAGCGTGCACCCGGAGCTGGTGGACTTCCCCGACGACGAGGAGCTGTACCTCGGCGCACAGCGGGTGGCCCGGGTGATGGTGCAGCACTTCGGCCTGCCGGACGCCCGGATGGTGGTGGGCTTCCGGGACATGGTGCACGCCGGCAACGTGGAACTGGCCGCCGGCCCGGAGTACTTCGTGGAGCTGCACTCCCGTTTCAAGACCGACCGCCGGGACGTGGGCGCGGCCCTCGCGCACGAGGTGATGCACGTCTACCTGCACCGGCTGGGCCTGGAGTTCGCCGGCACCCGGGACAACGAGATCCTCACCGACACCGCCACCACGTACTTGGGCGCGGGCTGGCTGCTGCTGGACGCCTACCGGGAGGAGGCGGCCATCCGCGGCGAGAAGCTGATGATGTCCGCGTACAAACTGGGCTACCTGACGCCGGAGGAGTTCGGCTACGTGCTGGCCAAGCGGGCCATGGCGTTCGGGGACGACATCGAGCCGTGGTTCCGCAGCCCGCAGGCGCGCGACGCGTACCGGGACGGGCTGGCCCGGGCCCGGCAGGACCTGAAGCGGCCGCCGCTGGCCGGGGCGTCCTGGGCGGCGCGGCGGCTGTACGGGAAGAACCGCCGGGCGGGTCACTCCCCCGCCGGCGCGGACTACACGTTCGACGGCACACCGTCGAATCTCCGGGTGTCCTTCCCCTGCCCCACCTGCTACCAGCGCATCCGCATCCCCTGCCGCGGCCGCCTCCGAGCACGCTGCACCCTCTGCCACACGGTCCTGGACTGCGACACGTAGCGCTTCGCGCCGGCGGAAGACGGACGACCCCGCCCCGGTTCGGATGCCTTGCGCCCTGGCTGCGGCCCGTTTTTCAGGGGCGCTGGGGAAGCCGTCTTCCGCACGCGCACCCCGGCGCCCCTTGGGGGGAGCCGTCGTCCGCCCGGGGAACTCCGGAGCCCCCGGGAAAAGCCTCCTTCGCGAAGGAACCCCAGACCCGGGGCCGGGTGGACCTGCTTACGCCCAGTGCGAGCGTGACGCAGCGCCCGCCTCCGTGGTCGGGGAGTGGCGAGCGCTGCGGTGTTGCTCGTTCCGCACGCCGTTGTGCGGGACGGTTGGGGGGACCGGGGAAACCCCGGGGTCACACGGTGAGCGGGCGGTCCGTGGGGCGGATCGGGGCCGGCAGGGCCGAGGCCAGACCGGTCAGGTAGGAGTCGACCGCCTTGGCCGCCGAGCGTCCCTCGGCGATGGCCCACACGATGAGCGACTGCCCGCGCCCGGCGTCGCCGGCCACGAAGACGCCGTCGACGTTGGTGGCGAAGGAGGCGTCGCGGGCGACGTTGCCGCGCGCGTCGAGCTCCAGGCCGAGCTGCTCGACCATGCCGTTGCCGCGGTCGGTGCCGGTGAAACCCATCGCGAGGGTGACCAGGTCGGCCGGGATGATCCGCTCGGTGCCCTCCTGCGGCACGAACGACCCGTTCTCGAAGACCACCTCGACCAGGTGCAGCTCGCGCACGTGGCCCTGCTCGTCGCCGGTGAAGCGCACGGTGTTGACGGCGTAGACCCGCTCGCCGCCCTCCTCGTGCGCCGAGGTCACCTTGTAGACCATCGGCATGGTCGGCCACGGCTGGTGCGCGGGCCGGTCGTCGGACGGCCGCGGCATGATCTCCAGCTGGGTGACCGACAGCGCGCCCTGCCGGTGGGCGGTGCCCACGCAGTCCGCGCCGGTGTCGCCGCCGCCGATGACGACCACGTGCTTGCCCTCGGCGGTGATCGGCGGCGCCACGAAGTCGCCCTCCTGCACCTTGTTGGCCAGCGGCAGGTACTCCATCGCCTGGTACACGCCGGTCAGCTCGCGGCCCTCGACCGGCAGGTCCCGCCACTGGGTGGCGCCGGCCGCGATGACCACCGCGTCGTACCGCTTGGCGAGCGCCGCCGCGTCCAGGTCGGTGCCGATCTGCACGCCGGTGCGGAACTTGGTGCCCTCCGCGCGCATCTGCTCGATGCGCCGGTTGATGTGCCGCTTCTCCATCTTGAACTCGGGGATGCCGTAGCGCAGCAGCCCGCCGATCCGGTCGGCCCGCTCGTAGACGGCGACGGTGTGGCCGGCCCGGGTGAGCTGCTGGGCGGCGGCCAGGCCGGCCGGGCCGGAGCCGATGACGGCGACGGTCTTGCCGGACAGCCGGTCCGGGGGCTGCGGGGTGACGTCCCCGCTGCCCCACGCCTTGTCGATGATGGTGACCTCGACGTTCTTGATGGTCACCGCGGGCTGGTTGATGCCCAGCACGCACGCGGACTCGCAGGGCGCCGGGCACAGCCGCCCGGTGAACTCCGGGAAGTTGTTGGTGGCGTGCAGCCGCTCGGACGCGGCCCGCCAGTCCTCCCGGTAGGCGTAGTCGTTCCACTCGGGGATGAGGTTCCCCAGCGGGCAGCCGTTGTGGCAGAACGGGATGCCGCAGTCCATGCAGCGGCCGGCCTGCTCGGTGATGATCGGCAGCAGGCCGCCGGGGACGTAGACCTCGCGCCAGTCCTGCCGGCGCTCCTCGACGGGGCGGGTCGGCGAGGTCTGCCGCGCGGTGGTCAGGAAGCCCTTGGGGTCAGCCATTCGCCGCCTCCATCATCTTCGCGGTGGTCTCGGACTCGGAGAGCCCGGCCTGCTCGGCGGCGTTCTTGGCGGCGAGCACTGCCTTGTAGTCCCTCGGCATGACCTTGCCGAAGCGGGTGAGGGCGCCGCCCCAGTCGCCGAGCAGCCGCTCGGCGACGGTGGAGCCGGTCTCCTCGAAGTGGCGGCGCACCACGTCGTGCAGCCACGTGATGTCGTCGGCGTCCAGCGCCTCGATCTCGACCATGCCGGTGTTGACGTTGGCCGGCTCCAGGTCCAGGACGTAGGCCATGCCGCCGGACATGCCGGCCGCGAAGTTCCGGCCGGTGGCACCGAGCACCACGGCCCGGCCGCCGGTCATGTACTCGCAGCCGTGGTCGCCGACGCCCTCGGAGACCACGACGGCGCCGGAGTTGCGGACGCAGAAGCGCTCGCCGCTGCGGCCGCGCAGGAACAGCTCGCCGCCGGTGGCCCCGTAGGCGATGGTGTTGCCGGCGATGGTGGAGAACTCGGCGAGGTGGTCGGCCTCGCGGTCCGGGCGGACCACGATCCGGCCGCCGGACAGGCCCTTGCCGACGTAGTCGTTGGCGTCGCCCTCCAGCCGCAGGGTGACGCCCTTGGGCAGGAAGGCGCCGAAGGACTGGCCGGCCGAGCCGGTGAAGGTGATGTCGACGGTGTTCTCGGGCAGGCCCGCGCCGCCGTACTTCTTCGTCACCTCGTGGCCGAGCATGGTGCCGACCGTGCGGTTGACGTTGCGGATGGGCACCTGCGCGCGGACGGGCGCGCCGGACTCCAGGGCCTCGGCGGCGAGCCGGATCAGCTCGTTGTCGAGGGCCTTGTCCAAGGCGTGGTCCTGCCCGGTGACGCAGTGCAGCGCGGCGCCCTCGGGCAGCTCCGGCACGTACAGCAGCGGGGCCAGGTCCAGGCCCTGGGCCTTCCAGTGGTCCACCGCGCGGGCCGCGTCGATCAGCTCGGCGTGGCCGACGGCCTCGGCGAGGGTGCGGAAGCCCAGCTCGGCGAGGAGCTCGCGGACCTCCTCGGCGATGAACTCGAAGAAGTTGACGACGAACTCCGGCCGGCCGCTGAAACGTTCCCGCAGCACCGGGTTCTGGGTGGCGACGCCGACCGGGCAGGTGTCCAGGTGGCAGACCCGCATCATCACGCAGCCGGAGACGACCAGCGGCGCGGTGGCGAAGCCGAACTCCTCGGCGCCGAGCAGCGCCGCGATCACCACGTCCCGGCCGGTCTTGAGCTGGCCGTCGGTCTGCACCACGATCCGGTCGCGCAGGCCGTTGAGCAGCAGCGTCTGCTGGGTCTCGGCCAGGCCGAGCTCCCAGGGGCCGCCGGCGTGCTTCAGCGAGGTCAGCGGGGAGGCGCCGGTGCCGCCGTCGTGGCCGGAGATCAGCACCACGTCGGCGTGCGCCTTGGACACGCCCGCCGCGACCGTGCCGACGCCGACCTCGGAGACCAGCTTGACGTGCACGCGGGCCCGGGGGTTGGCGTTCTTCAGGTCGTGGATGAGCTGGGCGAGGTCCTCGATGGAGTAGATGTCGTGGTGCGGCGGCGGGGAGATCAGGCCGACGCCGGCGGTGGAGTGCCGGGTGCCGGCGATCCACGGGTAGACCTTGTGGCCGGGCAGCTGGCCGCCCTCGCCGGGCTTGGCGCCCTGGGCCATCTTGATCTGGATGTCGTCGGCGTTGACCAGGTACTCCGAGGTGACGCCGAACCGGCCGGAGGCGACCTGCTTGATGGCGCTGCGCCGGGCCGGGTCGTAGAGCCGCTCGGGGTCCTCGCCGCCCTCGCCGGTGTTGGACTTCCCGCCGAGCTGGTTCATGGCGATGGCCAGCGTCTCGTGCGCCTCGCGGGAGATCGAGCCGTACGACATGGCGCCGGTGGAGAAGCGCCGGACGATCTCGGCGACCGGCTCCACCTCGTCGAGCGGCACAGCGGGGCGGTCGCCCTTCAGCCCGAACAGGCCGCGCAGCGTCATCAGCCGCTCGGACTGCTCGTTCACCCGGGACGTGTACTGCTTGAAGATGTCGTAGCGCCGGGTGCGGGTGGCGTGCTGGAGCCGGAAGACGGTGTCGGGGTCGAACAGGTGCGGCTCGCCCTCGCGGCGCCACTGGTACTCGCCGCCGATCTCCAGCCGGCGGTGCGCGGCCGGGATGCCGGAGACCGGGTACGCCTTGGCGTGCCGGGCGGCGACCTCCCGCGCGACGACGTCGATGCCCGCCCCGCCGATCTTGGTGTCGGTGAGGTGGAAGTAGGTGTCGACGAAGTCGGTGTCCAGGCCGACGGCCTCGAAGACCTGCGCGCCGCGGTAGGAGGCGACGGTGGAGATGCCCATCTTGGACATCACCTTCAGCACGCCCTTGCCGAGCGCCTTGATCAGGTTGCCGATCGCGGCCTCGGCCTCGATGCCGGGCAGGAAGGTGCCGGCCCGCACCAGGTCCTCGACCGACTCCATGGCCAGGTAGGGGTTGACGGCCGCGGCGCCGTAGCCGATGAGCAGGGCCACGTGGTGCACCTCGCGCACGTCGCCGGCCTCGACGATGACGCCGACCTGGGTGCGCTGCTTGGTGCGGATCAGGTGGTGGTGCACCGCGGAGGTGAGCAGCAGCGAGGGGATCGGCGCGTGCTCGGCGTCGGAGTGCCGGTCGGAGAGCACGATCAGCCGGGCGCCGTCCTCTATGGCGGTCTCGGCCTCGGCGCAGATCTCGGTGAGCCGCGCGGCCAGCGCGTCGCCGCCGCCGGCCACCCGGTACAGCCCGGACAGCGTGGCGGCCTTCAGCCCCGGCAGATTCCCGTCGGCGTTGATGTGGATGAGCTTGGCCAGCTCGTCGTTGTCGATGACGGGGAAGGACAGGGAGATGTTGCGGCAGGAGGCGGGGCTGGGCTCCAGCAGGTTCCCGGACGGACCGATCACGGAGCTCAGGGAGGTGACCAGCTCCTCGCGGATGGCGTCCAGCGGCGGGTTGGTGACCTGAGCGAACAGCTGGGTGAAGTAGTCGAACAGCAGCCGGGGCCGGTCGGAGAGCGCGGCGATCGGCGAGTCGGTGCCCATCGAGCCGATCGGCTCGGCGCCGGTGCGGGCCATCGGGGCGAGCAGGACCCGCAGCTCCTCCTCGGTGTAGCCGAAGGTCTGCTGGCGGCGGGTGACGGAGGCGTGGGTGTGCACGATGTGCTCGCGCTCGGGCAGGTCGGCCAGCTCGATCAGCCCGGCGTCCAGCCAGTCCGCGTACGGGTTCTCGGCGGCGACCTGGGCCTTGATCTCGTCGTCCTCGACGATGCGGTGGGAGACGGTGTCGACCAGGAACATCCGGCCGGGCTGGAGGCGGCCCTTGCGGACGACCCGGCGCGGCTCGATGTCGAGCACGCCGGACTCCGAGGCGAGCACGACCAGGCCGTCGTCGGTGACCCAGTAGCGGCCGGGGCGCAGGCCGTTGCGGTCCAGCACCGCGCCGACCACCGAGCCGTCGGTGAAGGTGACGCAGGCCGGGCCGTCCCAGGGCTCCATGAGCGTGGAGTGGTACTGGTAGAAGGCGCGCCGGGCCGGGTCCATGGAGGCGTGGTTCTCCCACGCCTCGGGGATCATCATCAGCACGCTGTGCGGCAGCGAGCGGCCGCCGAGGTGGAGCAGTTCGAGGACCTCGTCGAAGGACGCGGTGTCGGAGGCGCCGGGCGTGCAGATCGGGAAGACCCGCTCCAGGTCGGTGCCGAAGCCGCCGCCGGCGCCGAACAGCTCGCTGGCCAGCTGCGACTCGCGGGCCCGCATCCAGTTCCGGTTGCCCTTGACCGTGTTGATCTCGCCGTTGTGCGCGACGAAGCGGTACGGGTGGGCCAGCGGCCAGCTCGGGAAGGTGTTGGTGGAGAAGCGGGAGTGGACCAGCGCGATGGCGGTGGCCAGCCGCGGGTCGGACAGGTCGGGGAAGAACGGCTCCAGCTGGCCGGTGGTGAGCATGCCCTTGTAGACCAGGGTCCGCGCGGACAGTGAGGGGAAGTACACCTCGGCCTCGCGCTCGGCGCGCTTGCGCAGCAGGAAGGCGGGCCGGTCCAGCTCGATCCCCGCGCGCGCGGCGGACGGGCCGTCGCCCTGCTGGGCGTCGGCGACGAAGAGCTGCGCGAAGTACGGCATGGTGGAGCGGGCGGTGGCGCCCAGCAGGTCGGGGGCGACCGGCACCTCGCGCCAGCCGAGGACGCTCAGGCCTTCCTCGGCGGCGATCCGCTCGATGGTGTCCACGGCCTTGGCGCGGTCCTCCTGCTCGACCGGGAGGAAGGCCAGCCCGGCGGCGTAGTGGCCGGCGGCGGGCAGCTCGAAGTCCACGCTGGAGCGCAGGAAGGCGTCCGGGACCTGGAGCAGGATGCCGGCGCCGTCGCCGGAGTCCGGCTCCGCGCCGGTGGCCCCGCGGTGCTCCAGGTTGCGCAGGACGGCCAGCGCCTGCTCCACCAGCCCATGGCTCGCCTCGCCGGTGAGGGTGGCGACGAAGCCGACACCGCAGGCGTCGTGCTCGTTGCCGGGGTCGTACATCCCCTGCCGGGCCGGGCGCCCGTCCATGAACGCGGAACGCGAACGCATGGCTCTCCCGTCGTCGTCTTGGCTTGTATGCATTGCCTGCTTGGAGGCATGCGCAACAGGGACGACGTTGGCCCTCTGCGATTTCGTGCAGGTTACATGATGGCTGATTGCCCGAGAAGTGGATTCTGGGTTCCAGCATGTGGACGTTCGAGGTGGGGGAACCGCGATTTTCGGCCAGGTTCGTCCCCGCCGGAAGGGTCGGGTGAATCGGGCGCGCAGCCAGGCGGCGCTGCCCGGGTGCGGTGACCGACTGATGCCCCGTCCGGGTGACCGCGAAACGAAGTGCAAGGAGGGAGAAAAAGAGAGAAGCGGGGAAACGCGCGGATTCGGCCAGTCGCCCCCGCCGGGCGGCCGGCCGGACACGGTGCGTGGCGGCCGGTCCCGCACGCGCGGGGGGCGGTCGGGCGAGGAGAGGCGGTCGGGCGGAGGTGAGCGGGGGCGGTTTACGGGGGCGTGCGGGGTCGTCAGCCGACCGCGGAGCCGATCAACGTACCGAGCAGGAACGTCACACCGGCCGCTGCCCCGCCCAGCACGAGCTGCCGCAGCCCGCTGTACCACCAGGAGCGGGCCGTCACCCGGGCCACGGCGGCGCCGCAGCCGAAGAGCCCGGCCAGCGCCAGCGCGACCGCCGGCCACAAGGCGTCCGCGCCCAGCAGGTAGGGCAGCACCGGCAGCAGCGCGCCCAGGGCGAAGGCGACGAAGGACGAGGCGGCCGCCAGCAGCGGCGAGGGCAGGTCGCCCGGGTCCACGCCCAGCTCCTCGCGGGCGTGTATCTCCAGCGCCTGCTCCGGGTCCGCGGACAGCTGCCGGGCCACCTCGTGGGCGAGCTCGGGCTCCACCCCGCGGGCGACGTACAGCTCGGCCAGCTCGCGCAGCTCGTCGTCGGGGTTGCGGCGCAGCTCGGTGCGCTCGACGGCCAGCTCGGCCTCCACCAGCTCACGCTGCGAGGCGACCGAGGTGTACTCGCCGGCCGCCATCGAGAAGGCGCCGGCGGCCAGCCCGGCCAGGCCCGTGACCACGATGGTGCGGCTGCTCACGTCGCCGCCGGCCACGCCGGTCATCAGGGCGAGGTTGGACACCAGGCCGTCCATGGCGCCGAAGACGGCCGGCCGCAGCCAGCCTCCGCTCACGTCACGGTGCTCGTGGTGCCGCGCCGGGGACGGTGCCCCCTGCGGGGCGGCTCCGTCGACGGTCATGGTCATGGCGTTCCCCTCCCCCGGGCTCAGGGGCCCGCTCCGCGCCTCACAACGCCTCGACCGTACGTGGCATTCCGCCCGGACGCCAGCAAGGGCAGGCTGCCCTGACCTGCGGGTTAGGGGAGCCTGCCCTTGTCTGCGGGAACCTCAGCGGGTGGCTTTCTTCGCTACTTCCACGTCCGTTTCAGCGGCGGCACTCTCGGCGCTCTCGGCGCTCTCCGCGCTCTCGTCGCTTTCCGCGTGCTCGGCCGTCGCCGGGGACTCCGCGGCGGGCGCGGCGGCCTCCTCGGCCTCCGTCTCCTTCGAGGGAGCGCCGTCCACGGGTTCGGCGGCCTCCTCCGCGGCGGCGCCGTCCTTCGTCAGCTCGACCCCGCCCTCGGCCGGCTCGGCCGCGGCGTCGGAGGCCGCGCCGGGCTCGACGGTGGCCTCACGGCCGGGGCGGAACTTGGCGGAGAGCACCAGGTAGACCACGGCGGCCAGGAAGACGACCAGCGCCGTCCAGTCGTTGAGACGCAGTCCCAGGATGTGGTGGGCGAAGTCGGACCGCATGTGCTCGATCCAGGCCCGGCCCACGCAGTACGCGGCGACGTAGAGCGCGAAGGTGCGGCCGTGGCCGAGCTTGAAGCGGCGGTCGGCCCACAGCACGAGCAGCGCCACGCCGATGCACCACAGGCACTCGTACAGGAACGTCGGCTGGTAGATGCCAGGCACCCGGTCACCCGCGTCGCTGGTGATCTTCAGGCCCCACGGCAGGGTGGTGGGCTTGCCGTACAGCTCCTGGTTGAACCAGTTGCCCCAGCGGCCGATGGCCTGGGCGAGCGCGATGCCGGGCGCGATGGCGTCGGCGTAGGCCGGCAGGGCGATGCCCCGGCGGCGGCAGCCGATCCAGGCGCCGAGCGCGCCCAGCGCGATCGCGCCCCAGATGCCGAGCCCGCCCTCCCAGATCTTGAAGGCGTTCACCCAGTCGTTGCCGTTGGTGAAGTACAGCTCGTAGTCGGTGATCACGTGGTAGAGGCGACCGCCGACCAGGCCGAACGGCACCGCCCACACGGCGATGTCGGCGACCGTGCCGGTTGTTCCGCCGCGGGCGACCCACCGCTTGTTTCCGAGCCAGACGGCCACGAAGACACCGATGATGATGCAGAACGCGTACCCGCGCAGCGGAACCGGTCCGAGGTGGACGACACCGTGCGAGGGGCTGGGGATGTATGCGAGGTCCATGGCAGGACCGACGCTACCCTGCCGGGCGGGTGGTCGGACAACCCGCCCGGGCTACGTCTGCATAACGAGCCGGGTCCGGCGCCGCCGCGGGGCCGCGCGGGGGCGGCTCGTACGCGGTCCGCGCGGGGCTACGGGGTCGAGGGGGCCGGCGGGGTGGCGGTGACCCGGCCCGGCTGCTTGCCCTCGTTCGCCTGCGCCACCATCTCCCGCAGCGAGGAGGGGGTGAGCGCGGCGCTGCCGGCCCCGTAGACGTTCTTGCCGTTCAGCAGGACGGTCGGGGTCGAGTTGTAGCCGGAGGCGCCGAACGCGTCGTTGGACTTCTTCACCCACGCGTCGTGGGTGCCGTCGTTCACACAGGCGGTGAAGGCGGGGGTACGCAGCCCGGGGACCTGGCCGGCCAGGTCGATCAGGGTGTTCTTGTCGGCGAACTTGTCGTCCTGCTCATCGGGCTGGTTGCTGTACAGCACGTCGTGGTACGCGCGGAACCTGCCCTGGTCCTGGGCGCACGCGGCGGCGTTCGCCGCGTTGAGCGAGCCGCTGCCGCCGAGGTTGCCGTCGATGAGCAGCACCAGGTGGTACTCGGTGCGCAGCTGCCCGGTGTCCTCCAGGCTGTGAATGGTCGGCGTGAACGCCTTCTCGAAGGCGTCGCAGGCCGGGCAGCGGAAGTCCTCGTAGATGGTCAGCGTGGACGGCGCGTCCGTGGCACCGACCGGGATGACGAGGTTGTCCTTGCCGGTGGCGCCGCGGGGGGCGGTCACCGCGCCCGCCGCGTCGCTGCCGCCGCCGTTGTCGTGGTCGGCGACGGCGACGCCGATGCCCGCGGCCGCGCCGAGGACGAGGATCACGCTGCCCGCGACCACGAGGCTGCGCTTGCGTTTGGCGCGGGCCTTGTCCTTCTCGCGCTGGGCCTGGAGCGCCTCGCGGGCGCTGCGCTTTGCGTCACGGTTCTTCTGGTTCACGTCCCTGGACAACGCGCGGGGGGCGCCGCGGACAGCGGGTTCGTCCGTTTTTCCCCGAAACGAATGAACGGCGCCTCGCGCTTGGCGTCAGCAGGGTTCCCCGCGCACCCCCGTCCGCACGGTGCCCCTGCGTGGGGCGTTCCCCCGCAGCACCGGGGGCGGGGTCCCTGTGCGGGCGGCGTCCCCCCTCAGGGGCGCGAGGAACTGCGCGCTCAGCCCATCTGCGGGCCGCAGGTCGTCACGCCCCCGAAGGGGCTGTTGCTGTCGCCCCGCGACCACCGGGCCGGTGGCCGGTTGCTCGCGCAGTCCCTCCCCCAGAGCTTCGCCTGAGAGGTACCCCCAGCGCCCTTTGGGGGGTCGACGCCTCCCGCACGGGCACCCCTCGTCCGTTGAGGGGTGCCCGTGCGGGCGCAGGGCCCGCGCCCCTGTGGGGCTTGCCCTACTTCGTTGGGGGGCGGACGCCGGCGGCGAGGTCGGCGGCGAGGGCGCGGACGGCGGCGAGCCCGGACGGGAGGTCGCCCTCGTGGTCGAGGAGCCGCTGGACGAACGCCGAGCCGACGATGACGCCGTCGGCGAAGGTGGCGACCTCCGCGGCCTGCCGCGCGCTGGAGACGCCGAGCCCGACGCAGACCGGCAGTTCGGTGGTGGCGCGGGTCCGCCGCACCAGGTCCGCCGCCTGCGCGCCCACGCTCTCCCGGGTGCCGGTGACGCCCATGAGGGACGCCGCGTAGACGAAGCCGCTGCCCGCCGCGGTGATCCGGGCGAGCCGCTCGTCCCGGCTGGAGGGCGCGACCACGAAGACGGTGGCGAGCCCGTGCTGCTCGGCGGCCTTGCGCCACCCCTCGGACTCCTCGACCGGCAGGTCGGGCAGGATGCAACCCGCCCCGCCCGCCTCGGCCAATTCGGCCGCGAACCGCTCCTGGCCGTAGCGGTCGACCGGGTTCCAGTAGGTCATGACCAGCACCGGCTTCCCGGTGGCGGCGTGCGCCTCGCGCACGGTGCGCAGCACGTCGGCGATGCGCACGCCGTTCTTCAGCGCGATGTCGTCGGCGGTCTGGATGACCGGCCCGTCCAGCACCGGGTCGCTGTGCGGCAGCCCGACCTCGACGACGTCCGCGCCGCCGGCGAAGGCCGCCTTGACGGCCTCGATGCCGCCGTCCACGGTCGGGAACCCGGCCGGCAGGTAGGCGATCAGCGCCGCCCGCCCCTCCGCCTTGGCCCCGGCGAGCGTCGCCGCCAGCAGGCCGCTCCCGCCGGCTCCGCATGGCCCCTGCTCCGCCGCGTCCCGGCTGTCTGGTGTGTGCTGCCCGGTCACCGGTTCGCCCCCTCGTCGTACAGCCCGAAGTAGCGGGCCGCGGTGTCCATGTCCTTGTCGCCGCGCCCGGAGAGGTTGACCACGATCAGGGCCTCCGGGCCCAGTTCGCGGCCGATCTCCAGGGCGCCGGCCAGCGCGTGCGCGCTCTCGATGGCGGGGATGATGCCCTCGGTGCGGGACAGCAGCCGCAGCGCCTGCATCGCCGCGTCGTCGGTGACGGCGCGGTACTCCGCGCGGCCGGTGTCCTTGAGGTAGGAGTGCTCCGGGCCGACGCCGGGGTAGTCCAGCCCGGCCGAGATGGAGTACGGCTCGGTGATCTGGCCCTCGTCGTCCTGGAGGACGTACGAGCGGGAGCCGTGCAGGATGCCGGGCTCGCCGGCGGTCAGGGTGGCCGCGTGTTCGCCGGTCTCCACGCCGTACCCGGCCGGTTCGCAGCCGACCAGCCGGACCGAGGCGTCCGGCAGGAAGGCGTGGAAGAGCCCCATCGCGTTGGAACCGCCGCCGACGCAGGCGATCGCCACGTCGGGCAGCCGTCCGGCGCGCTCCAGCAGCTGGCGGCGGGCCTCCACGCCGATCACCCGGTGGAAGTCGCGGACCAGGGCCGGGAAGGGGTGCGGGCCGGCGACGGTGCCGAAGAGGTAGTGGGTGCGGTCGACGTTGGCGACCCAGTCGCGGAACGCCTCGTTGATGGCGTCCTTGAGGGTGCGGCTGCCGGACTTCACGGCGATGACCTCGGCGCCGAGCATCCGCATCCGGGCCACGTTGAGCGCCTGCCGCTTGGTGTCGACCTCGCCCATGTAGATGGTGCACTCCAGGCCGAAGAGCGCGCAGGCGGTGGCGGTGGCCACGCCGTGCTGGCCGGCGCCGGTCTCGGCGATGACCCGGGTCTTGCCCATCCGCTTGGTCAGCAGGGCCTGGCCCAGCACGTTGTTGATCTTGTGGGAGCCGGTGTGGTTGAGGTCCTCGCGCTTGAGGAAGACGCGTGCGCCGCCGGCGTGCTCGGCGAACCGCGGCACCTCGGTCAGGGCGCTGGGCCGGCCGGTGTAGTGCACGAGCAGGTCGTTGAGCTCGGCGGCGAAGGCCGGGTCGGACTTCGCCTTCTCGTACTCGGCGGCGACCTCGTCCACGGCGGCGACCAGCGCCTCCGGGATGAACTTGCCGCCGAACGCGCCGAAGTAGCCCGCGGGGCTCGGCACGGGCCCGTCGGGGTCGGGCAGGAAGAACGTCGCCGCGGACGGATCCGCGGGTGCGTCGTGGGAAGGGTCTGGCATGGCTGCCCCTGGCAGGTGGTGCGGCGCCGGCGCATGGCGACGCCGCGGGCGGGCAATGGACGGGAGCCGGCCGGGACGGCCCGCGGCGCGGACCCGTTCGGTACGGGGACGCGTGCGGGCGCGCGAGCGCGCTTCTGCGGTGCTGTTGCCCGGCGGCTGTGGTGGACGCGGCTCAGCCGCGGCGCCATCGCTTCCCGTTGACCTGCCCGGGCTCGCACCCGATCACGTAGCGCACCCTGCGGCCCAGCACCTTGCGCGCGGGCGCGCGGCAGCCACGCGGGCGGCACCCGGGGGCGAGGCGACTGGTGAGAGGCACGCTGCGGAGTCTACCTGGCCGGAACGCGCCCTTGACGCGCACGGGGTGCGGCGGGTGCGGCGGTCAGTCCCGGCCCGGCCGCAGCGCCGGGTGGGCGCCCGCGGCGACCAGGTCGGCGACGGCGGTGCGCGGGTCGCGCCCGGTGACCAGGGACTCGCCGACCAGCACCGCGTCGGCGCCGTCGTGGGCGTAGGCGATCAGGTCGTGCGGCCCGCGCACGCCGGACTCGGCGATCTTGACGATGTGGTCGGGGATCCGCGGCGCGACCCGGGCGAAGGTGCCGCGGTCGACCTCCAGCGTCTTCAGGTTGCGCGCGTTGACGCCGATGACCCGCGCCCCCGCGTCGACCGCCCGCTCGACCTCTTCCTCGTCGTGCACCTCGACCAGCGGGGTGAGCCCGATCGACTCGGCCCGCTCGACCAGCGAGACCAGCGCGTCCTGGTCCAGCGCGGCGACGATCAGCAGCGCGAGGTCCGCCCCGTACGCCCGCGCCTCCCACAGCTGGTAGGCGGTGACGATGAAGTCCTTGCGCAGCACGGGGATGTCCACCTTGGACCGGACCGCTTCGAGGTCGGCCAGCGAGCCGCCGAAGCGGCGCTGCTCGGTGAGGACGCTGATGGCGGCGGCGCCGCCGGCCTCGTAGTCGGCGGCCAGGCCCGCGGGGTCGGCGATCGCGGCGAGCGCGCCCTTGGACGGGCTGGAGCGCTTGACCTCGCAGATCACCTTGACGCCCTCGCCGCGCAGGGCGGCCGCGCCGTCCCGCGCGTCCCGCGCCCTGGTGGCGCGCTCCTTGAGTTCGTCGAGGGAGACCCGGGCCTGCCGCTCCGCGAGGTCCGCCCGCACTCCGTCGATGATCTCGTCGAGCACACTCACGCGAGACGCCCCTTTCCGGCCGGATCGAGCAGCGAAATGATCAAGCCAGCAGCGGTGGCCCACCGGCACTCCGATGGTATCGGGCAGCGGGCGCCGGACCCGAATCCGCCCGCCGACGGTCCCACAACCTGGACTTTTGTCCCCCGTACGCCCCGAAATCGGACCCTCGCGGGCCGCCCGGCTCAGGGCGTGAGCGCCGCGCCGAGGGGCAGATTCCGGACAATGGTGAAGACGAGCACCACCGCGGCGACCGCCCACCGGTGGCAGGGCCGGAGCGCGAGATCGAAGGGGCGCCCGCGCACCGCCCGGGCCGCCCACACCGTCCACACGACGGCGAGCACGGCGTATCCGGCCACGGCCAGCGCGTTGCACTCCAGCGCCGTGCGCAGGTGTCCGTGCGCGAGGGCGTAGGCACCTCGCAGCCCGCCGCAGCCGGGGCAGTACAGGCCCGTGAAGTACCGCAGCGGGCACAGCGGATAGTGCCCGGCCTCGTTGGGGTTCACCGCCGCGACGTAGGCGAATCCGCCCGCGACGGCCGCCAGCACCCCGGCCGGGACGGCCAGCCGCCGCAGCGCGCCCGGCGGCCCTTCCCGGGCGGGGGGCGCGGTCGGCGGGGCTTGCGGGCGCGTGGCGTGGGTCACACCGGCGATTCTGCCGCGCGCAGCGAAAAGGCGCAGCGCACGGCGGACCCGAGGTCCGCGGCGGCTGCGCCCTGTGGCGCGGGACCGGCGGGTGCGCCCGTGCGGGACGGGCGCCCGGTGCCGGACCGGCGGGGGTGCTCAGACGTCGGCGCCCGCGCGCTCCTCCTGGGCCCCGGCCGGAGCGGGGGTACGGGACAGCGGACGGTGGTCGCTGCCCAGGCCCATCAGCTTCATGACACCGCCGACCACACAGGCGAGCAGGATCAGGCCCATGCCGGCCCAGAAGCCGACCGTGTTGTCGGCGACCATGAACGCGCCGGCGACGCAGAAGCCGACGAAGGCGATGATCACGCCGGTCCAGGCGGCGGGCGTGTGTCCGTGGTCGTGCTGAGCCGCCATGTGCGCTCCCTGCTGTTGCGATCCGGGCGGGCAGTCTTCGCACTCCCGCTTCGCCCCCATTGTTGCGCGTGCGCGGGACGGGCCGCGCACGGGGGTGGATGTTCCCCGGCGGTCAGCCGGGCGCCTGCGTGGGGTCCTCGCCGCGGTCCAGCGCCTTCCACAGGTCCTCGGACCGGTCGGGGTCCACGCGCGCGGGGGTACGGGTCCGGGCCGGCCCCCCGCCGCGGTCGTAGCGGCTGGACATGGCGGGCCAGCGCGGGCCGTACCGCAGGGCGAGCAGGCCCGCGGCGAACATCAGCAGGCCGCCGGCCACGGCCACCAGGGGCCAGCCGGTGACGGCGGTGTGCTCGGCGGTGGCGCGGGTGAGTCCGGTCGCGGACGCGGCGGCGGAGTCGAGGGCGCCGTGGTCGCCGCGGCGGGCGAGCGCGGTGGCGGCGGCGCCGATCCCACTGAGCGCGAGCAGCGCGGCCACGGCGTAGCGGCCCACCCGGCGCAGGGCGAAGACGGCGACCAGCGAGGCGAGGCCGACCAGCGCCAACGCGCCCGGCAGCGCGGTGGTCTGGGAGCCGGTGGCGTGCACGGGCAGGGCCAGTCCCGCGCCGCCGGCCTGGCCCCGGGCCCAGGTCTTGCCCGCGGCCAGCAGCACCAGGCTCGCCCCGAGGACGCCCGCGGCGAGGGCTGCGGCCAGCGCCCGCTGGGCCGTGCGCCGGGCGGTGTCGGGTCCGGCCGCGAGAGGCGCGGCTTCCGTGGAGCCGGGGGGTTCCTGGGCCGGGGCGGGTTCCGGGGACTGGGGGGGCGTCGTCACCCCTCCACTATCCCCTGCCGCCACGCGCGACCCGTCGGCAGGGCGGCGCCCCCGGACCGTGCCCGCGCGTTCACTCCTCGCGTACGGTCGCGGAGCCTGTGCGTCCGCTTCGTGAAGGCCGTGAGGAGATCCCCGGGGCCTCCTTGTTGACATGTGCGCGCTACACATACGTTTCCCCGCGTCTCACTGTCAACTTGAGACACCTTCAGCAACACAAGGCAACAAACGTCACACATGCCACCCTCGCTCCTAGGTACCCCACGCCAAGTAGGAGGCACGAGCTTGCGCTCCACTCTGAGCACGTATCAGAAGTTCACTCTTCGCACCGGCCTCGCCCTCACAGCAGCGGCGGGCCTCGCCACCTCCGGCCTCGCGATGGCCGCTCCGGCGGGCGCGGCGGCCGCCGTGCACGGCCTGCACACCGCCCGTTCGTGTGCCACGAGCACGCACGCGGGCATGATGGCCTGTCAGGCCGTCAAGGTGACCTCCGGGGTCAGCTCGCTGGCGAAGTCCAGCGGCGCCGTGAACCCCGCGGCCGCTCCCTCCGGCTACGGGCCGGCCGACATCCAGAGCGCCTACTCGCTGCCCTCCTCGGGCGGCTCGGGCGCGACCGTGGCGATCGTCGACGCCTACGACGACCCCAACGCCGAGGCGGACCTCGCCACCTACCGCTCCACGTACGGCCTGCCCGAGTGCAGCAGCTCCAACGGCTGCTTCAGCAAGGTCGGCGAGGACGGCAGCTCCTCCCTGCCGCAGGCCGACGCCGGCTGGGCCGAGGAGATCTCGCTCGACCTCGACATGGTCAGCGCGACCTGCCCGCAGTGCCACATCCTGCTGGTCGAGGCCGACCAGCCGTCGATGGAGGACCTCGGCGCCTCCGTCAACACCGCGGTGTCGCTGGGCGCGAAGTACGTGTCCAACAGCTACGGCGGCGGCGAGTCCTCGGAGGACTCCTCGTACGACAGCCAGTACTTCGACCACCCGGGCGTGGCCATCACGGCCAGCGCGGGCGACTCGGGCTACGGCCCGGAGTACCCGGCCGCCTCGGCGAACGTCACCGCGGTCGGCGGCACCTCGCTGTCCGGCGGCTCCGGCGATTGGAGCGAGTCGGTCTGGAACGGCACCGGCTCCGGCTGCTCGCAGTACGACCCCAAGCCGGCCTGGCAGACCGACGGTGACTGCGGCAACCGCACCATCGCCGACGTCTCCGCCGTGGCCGACCCGGCCACCGGTGTCGCGGTCTACGACTCGTACGGCGGCGACAGCGGGTTCGAGGTGTTCGGCGGCACCAGCGCGTCCTCGCCGATCATCGCCTCGGTGTACGCGCTGGCCGGGACGCCCTCCAGCGGCTCGAGCCCGGCGTCCTTCCCGTACTCCCACACGTCCGCGCTCAACGACGTGACGAGCGGGTCCAACGGCTCGTGCGGCGGGTCGTACCTGTGCACCGGGACCGGCGGGTACGACGGACCCACCGGGCTGGGCACCCCCAACGGCGTCTCCGCCTTCGCGGGCTGACCGCCGGGAGCACGTCCGGGGCGCGGGGGATCTCCCCCGCGCCCCTCGTGTCGTCTCAGGAGCTCAGCCGGTTGGCCGTGGCGACGGCGCGCAGGACCGCCGCCGCCTTGTTGCGGCACTCGGTGTCCTCCGACTCCGGGTCGGAGTCGGCGACGATGCCCGCGCCCGCCTGGACGTAGGCCGTGCCGTTCCGCAGCAGCGCCGTGCGGATCGCGATCGCGGTGTCGGAGTCGCCGGCGAAGTCCAGGTAGCCGACGCAGCCCCCGTACAGCCCGCGCCGGGACGGCTCCAGCTCCTCGATGATCTGCATCGCCCGCGGCTTGGGGGCTCCGGACAAGGTGCCCGCCGGGAAGCACGCGGTGAGCACGTCGAAGGCGGTCCGTTCGGGCGCGACCCGGCCGGTGACGGTCGAGACGATGTGCATCACGTGCGAGTAGCGCTCCACGGACATGAAGTCCACGACCTCCACGCTGCCGGGCTCGCACACCCGGCCCAGGTCGTTGCGGCCGAGGTCGACCAGCATCAGGTGCTCGGCGCGCTCCTTGGGGTCGGCGAGCAGCTCCTCGGCCAGCGCGTTGTCGGCTTGCGGGGTGGCGCCGCGCGGCCGGGTGCCCGCGATGGGGTGCACCATGGCGTGGCCGCCTTGGACCTTGACCAGCGCCTCGGGGCTGGACCCGACCACGTCGAACCCTCCCCCAGAGCTTGCGCCTGGGGATGCCCCCGCCTCCGTGCCGTCCTCGCCGGGGAAGCGCAGCAGGTACATGTACGGGCTCGGGTTGGTGGCCCGAAGCACCCGGTAGACGTCCAGCGCGCTCGCCCCGCACGGCGTCTCGAACCGCTGCGAGGGCACGACCTGGAACGCCTCGCCCGCGCGGATGCGCTCCTTGATGTCCTCCACGGCTTCCCTGAATTGCTCGCCGCCCCAGCGGGTGGTGTACGGCGGCAGTTCGGAGGGCGGCAGCGCGACCGGCGGGTGGTGGACGGGCTCGGCCAGGTCGGCCTCCATCGCGTCCAGCCGCGCCACGGCGTCGGCGTAGGCCTCGTCCACGCCGGTGTCCTGGTCGTTGTGGTTGATCGCGTTGGCGATCAGCAGGACGCTGCCGTCCCAGTGGTCGAGCACCGCGAGGTCGGAGGTGAGCATCATCGTCAGCTCCGGCAGCCGGAGTTCGTCCGTGCCGTGCTCGCCGATGCGCTCCAGGCGGCGGACGATGTCGTAGCCGAGGTAGCCGACCATGCCGCCGGTGAAGGGCGGCATGCCCGCGGCCAGGTCGCGCGGGGTGTGCAGCGCCTCCACGGTGGCGCGCAGCGCGGCGAGCGGGTCGCCGTCCACGGGGACGCCGACCGGCGGGGTGCCCAGCCAGTGGGTGCGGCCGTCGCGGGCGGTGAGGGTCGCGGCGGAGCGGACGCCGACGAAGGAGTAGCGGGACCAGTGGGCGCCGCCGCCGCTGCCGGAGGTGCCGCCGGCCGCCGACTCCAGCAGGAAGGTGCCGGCGCGCTCGGCCGCGAGTTTGCGGTAGAGGCCGATCGGGGTGTCGCCGTCCGCGAGGAGTTTGCGGCTGACGGGGATCACGCGGCGGTCGGCCGCCAGCTTCCGGAAGGTGGCGAGGTCCATGGCCAGAGCGTAGCCGTCCCGACCCGACGCCCAGGACGGCGATCGGCCCCCCGGCGCGGGGCCTTCCGGGGGGCTTGTCTCCTCGCGGAGCCGGGGTCGGCTAGGGCGTGTTGTGAAAGTAGCGTCGTCCGCCCGGAGGGCGGGGCTCGCGGTGTCTGGTGCGTGCGATCGCAAGGCGGAGGGTCGTCCTCATAGTGGGCCTATTCGGACGAGCCCGACAACGCAGCGAGCGTGCGTGCCAGGCGCCGCGAGGCAGACGGGACTTTCACAACACGCCCTAGGTGCCGCCCACCGGGAGGAGGACGTCCGCGTCGAAGCAGGTGCGGTCGCCGGTGTGGCAGGCGGCTCCGACCTGGTCGACCTTGACGAGGACGGTGTCGCCGTCGCAGTCGAGTGCCACGGACCTCACGTGCTGGACGTGCCCCGAGGTGTCGCCCTTGACCCAGTACTCCCGCCGGCTGCGGCTCCAGTACGTGCAGCGGCCGGTGGTGAGCGTGCGGTGCAGTGCCTCCGCGTCCATCCAGCCGAGCATCAGCACCTCGCCGGTGTCGTACTGCTGGGCGATGGCCGGAAGCAGTCCGTCGGCGTTGCGCTTGAGGCGGGCCGTGATCGCGGGGTCGAGTGAGGTCGCGGGCATGAGTCCCATTCTGCCGCCGGTCTTGGGCGAACAAGAAAAGCCTCAATGAACGGCAAAGGGGTCAGGGGGGTTGACCCCCGCTCATTAGGTCCTCGCCGATGTCACCCGTATGGGGCATCCTGCCTGCATGGGTTTTCCTCCGCCGCCGCACGATGGTCCGCCGCCGCCCCCCGACCAGGGTGGCGGTTTCGGGCCGCCCCAGGGCTTCGGCCCCCCGCCTCCTCCCCCGCCGCCGGGCGGTGACGGCGGGTACGGCGGGTACGGCGCTCCGGGCCCGTACGGCCCGCCGCCGGGCGACCAGCAGGGCTACGGCTACCCGCAGCAGCCGAGCGGACAGCCCTACGGGTACCCGCAGCAGCCCGGCGGCTACGGCCCGCCCGGAGGGCCCGGCCCGGCGGTCCCGCCCGGCGGCGGCTACGGCTACCCGGCTCCCGGCGGCTACCCGCCGCCGCAGCCGCCGAACAACGGCAAGCGCAACGCCCTGATAGCCATCGGCGCGGTCGTCGTGGTCGGCGCCGTCGTCCTGATCGCCACCCTCGGGGGCGGTGGCGGCGACAAGAAGAAGACGGCCGACGACAAGCCGTCCGGCTCGATCAGCGGGCTGCCCTCGGGCTTCCCGACGGACCTGCCCAGCGGCCTGCCGAGCGACCTGCCCACGGATCTGCCGAGCGACCTCCCCTCGGACGACCCCTCGCTGAGCCTGCCGACCGACGAGCCGAGCGACACGCCCAGCGCGGACATCGTGAAGTACGTCGTGCTCTCCCCGGGCACCTGCTTCGACGCGCCGACCCTGTCGCCCTCGGTCCAGCAGGTCACCACCCGCTCGTGCGGCTCCGCGCACGACGCCCAGGTGGTGGCGAACGAGACGCTCTCGGGCACGTTCACCACCGACACCGAGATCCAGAACGAGGCGCTGAAGCTGTGCACGGCGGACGCGAACAAGCACGTGCCTCGGGACGGCAAGACGTACTACCCGTACGCGCTCTTCCCGAAGCTGATCACCTACGAGATGCAGGGCAAGAAGACGGTGACGTGCTCGCTCACCCGCAACAACGGCACCACCGGAACGAAGCTGTACAGCAAGCTCTGATCGCGCCGGCCGCCGTGCGGTGCGGCACAACGCGACGGCGAGGAGCGGACGTACGCGCCCCCGGGTCGATAGCCTGGCCCGTATGACGACCCATGCGCAGCGTGAACGTCTGCTCCTCGCCGACCTTCTGGAGCACTCGGGGCCCGACGCCCCGACGCTCTGCGGGGGGTGGAAGACCCGGGACCTGGCCGCCCACGTCGTGGTGCGCGAGCGCCGCGGCGACGCGGCGGCCGGACTGCTGATCCCCCAACTCGCCGACCGGCTGGAGCGGGTCCGCAAGGAGTACGCGGAAAAGCCGTACGAGGAGCTCCTCCAGCTGATCAGGACGGGCCCGCCGAAGATGTCGCCGTTCGCCCTCAAACAGATCGACGAGGCGTCGAACACCGTCGAGTTCTACGTGCACGCCGAGGACGTGCGGCGGGCCGCGCCCGACTGGACGCCCCGCGCGATCGACTCGGTGTTCTCGGACGCGCTGTGGACCCGGCTGGAGCGGATGGCCCGCATCCTCGGCCGGCGCTCGCCGATCGGCCTGGTCCTGCGGGCCCCCGACGGGCGGACCGCCGTGGCGCACAAGGGCGCGCCCGTGGTCACGGTCACCGGGGAGCCGGCGGAGCTGGTGATGTTCGCCTTCGGCCGGCAGGACGTGGCGAAGGTGGAGGCCGAAGGGGACGACGCGGACGTGGCCAAGGTCCGCGCGGCCCGCCTCGGCGTCTGAACTCCCCGCAGTGGCAGGGAGGTCGTTCGACCCGGACGGACGGGTGAGTGGGCCGCCATGGGCGGCCTACTCCCCCGGGCGGGTCAGGCGGGCGCCGCGCACGGCCGGGCTCGCCAGGCCGACGACCCCGCCGAGCGCGCCGAACGCGGCGGCGGCCAGGAAGACCGGCGACGGCCCGAACGCGGCCACCGCCGTGCCGAAGAGCGGGTAGGCCATGGGCGCGATGCCGAAGCTGGTGAGCGCCATGACCGCGGAGACCCGGCCGAGGTAGCGCGCCTCGCTCGTCGTCTGGACCAGCGCGGTGCTGAGGGCGCCGCAGATCCCGCTCAGCAGCCCGGCCAGCAGCGCGCCGCCGACGGCCAGTGCCAGCGGGCGGGTCAGGCCGAGCAGGCCGAGGGTGGCCGAGCTCGCCAGCAGCGTGGCGATCTGCACCGCACCGGCCCGCGCCACGCGCCCGCGTACCGTGAGCAGAAGCGCGCTGCTCGCCGCGCCCGCGCCGAACGCCGCGACGATCCAGCCGTATCCGGCCGAGCCCCAGCCGCGGTCCTGGGCGAGCAGCACCAGGCCGATGTTGAGCGGCCCGACGAGCCCGAGTTCGCAGATCGCGCCGGAGAGCAGGAGCGGGCCCAGCAGGCGGTGCCGCCTCACGTAGCGCAGCCCGTCCCGCAGGTCCTCCCACCCGCGCGCGCCCCGGGCGGTGGACCCCCGGCGGGCGTCCGGGCCGTCGCCCCCGGCGCTGCCGGCGGGCGCCGGGAGCCGGCCCATGCGGGTCGTCACGAGCAGCGGGACCGAGAGCGCGAACAGGCCGCCCGCCAGGGCGAACGCGGTCTTCGCGCCGCCCAGTCCCATGGCCAGGCCGCCGAGCGGCGGGCCGGCGATGTTGCCGCAGCGGACGGCCAGGGAGCGCATGCCCTGGAGCCGGACGAGCTGGTCGGCGTCGACCAGGCGGGGCGGCAGCGCGCCGACCGCGGGCATGAACAGCGCGTCCACCACGCCGAAGACGAGGGCGACCGCCACCAGGAGCCACAGTCCGGGCGAGGAGAGCGCCAGCGCGGCGGCCACGCACAGGATGAGCACGCAGCGCAGCGCGTCGCTGCCGATCACCACCCGGCGGGGGCCGAAGCGGTCGGCGACCACTCCCCCGCCGAGCATGAGCGCGGCCCGCGGCACGGAGCCCGCCGCCATCACCAGGCCGACCTGCGCGGGCGAGGCGGTCCGCGCGGCGGCGAAGGCGAGGGCGAGGAAGTAGACGCTGTCGCCGACCAGGGAGGCGGTGTACGCGGCGAGCCAGCGCAGGACGTTGCCGTCGCGGTGGGCCGGCCGGGCGGGCGTGCGGGGTGCGCCGGTTCCGGCCGGCGAGGGTATCGCGGGGGCGGAGGCGGACGCGGTGGATTCGGTGGACGCCGTGGACGCGGTGGATTCGGCGGAAGCGGTGGACACAGGACGGCCCTCCCGAGGGCTCGGTCGCTAATGGTGGCGGGTAAGGGGCGGGCGCCTGGCGTCCGGGGCTTACCGCTAGGTGGCTCGAGGAAACGGCCGGGGAGGCGGCCGAACGGCCGCCGGTGTCAGGGGCGGTGGGGGAAGCCGTACATCTGCACGGCCACGTGCTCGCGGCCCTCGGTGTCGCCGGCCTGCTCCGCGGCCCGCCCGCGGTCCGTCCAGCGGCGCATCAGGACGTCGATCTCCTCGGCCATCTCCTGGAGTTCGGCGGCGGTCAGCCGTGCCATGTATTCCGAGCTGAAGGAGGCGTTGGACCACTCCTTCGGCCAGGCGCCCTGCTCGTCGAGGTACTGCTGGTAGCGCTCGGCGCGGGTGGCCAGCAGTTGCCTGGTGACCTGGCTGAGCACGGCCGCGCCCTCGGGCCGGTCGGCGAAGTCGGCGGTGCGGAAGGAGAATCCGCGGTCGGAGGCGAGCTGCCACCACCGCTCGCGCCCGTCGTCCCCGTGCCCGGGCGCCGCCACGATGAAGCCGTGCGCGGCCATCTTGCGCAGGTGGTAGCTGACCAGGGAGACCGCCTCGTCCACCTGGTCGGCCAGGTGGGAGGCGGTGGCCTCGCGGGCCATGAAGAGCGCGCGGTAGAGCCGGATGCGCAGCGGGTGCGTGAACACCTTCAGCGCGTCGAGGTCGGTGATGCGCTGGGTGTCTGCCGTGTCGTCGTCCACGGCTCCACGGTAGATACGCAAGAGAAGTTGCACAACTTCCTTTGCGCAATTTCTCTTGCGCAATTTTCCCTTCGCCGACTCCTGCCGCCCCGAGCAGGGCCGGCAGCCGCGTGCGCGCGGCGGATCGGCGAGACCGGCACCGGCCGCGGGTCGGGCCGGCCTGGATAGCCCGCGGGATTGCCCGGCTCAGGGCCGCGTGACGGTGGACGCCAACCCCCAAGGGGCGCGGGGGATGCCCTCACGGGCGAAGGGCAACCCCAGGGGCGCTGGGGGTACCTCCCAGGCGAAGCTCTGGGGGCGGAACTGCGCGCTCAGCAGGCCACCGGCCGGTGGTCGCGATGCGACAGCGACAGCCCCTATGGGGGCGTGACGACCTGCGGTCCGCAGATGGGCTGAGCGCGCAGTTCCCCGCGCCCCTAGCGGGGCACCACCTGCCCCGCACGGCAGAACCCCGGCCGGCCGGACGCGAGCGCGGTGAGCGTCGAGCGGGACCGGAGCGGGCGGCGGTGCGGACGGAGCGGCCGATCCGGCGGCGCTGCTGCGCCCCGGCGGGGTGCTGGTCATCGACGACTTCACCCCGGCCGCCCAGTGGCCGCCGCTGCACGACGGGCGGCCCGACGACGCATAGCTGCGGTGGCTGGAGCACCGGGCGCTGCGGACCGCCGAGCCGCTCGCCCCCGACTTGGCGGGGCTCCTCGCCGCCCGCCGCCCGTAGCGGCGGTGAAGGTCAGCGGACGGGGTGGCCCGCGTCGAGGAGGGCCGACTTCACCTCGCGGATGCGCAGGTCGCCGAAGTGGAAGACGGACGCGGCCAGCACCGCGTCGGCGCCCGCCTCGACCGCGGGCGCGAAGTCCGCGACCCGGCCCGCGCCGCCGGAGGCGATCACCGGCACGCTCACGTGCTCGCGCACCGCCGCGATCATGTCGGTGTCGTACCCGTCCTTCGTGCCGTCGGCGTCCATCGAGTTGAGCAGGATCTCGCCCGCCCCCAACTCGGCCGCCCGGTGGGCCCATTCGACCGCGTCGATGCCCGTGCCGCGCCGCCCGCCGTGCGTGGTCACCTCGAAGGAGCCCGAGGGGGTGTGGCGGGCGTCCACCGACAGCACCAGCACTTGGCGGCCGAAGCGCTCGGCGATCTCCCGGATCAGCTCGGGCCGGGCGATGGCCGCGGTGTTCACGCCCACCTTGTCCGCGCCGGCCCGCAGCAGCTTGTCGACGTCCTCCGCGCTGCGCACGCCGCCGCCCACGGTGAGCGGGATGAAGACCTGCTCGGCGGTGCGCCGCACCACGTCGTAGGTGGTCTCCCGGTCGCCGGAGGAGGCCGTGATGTCCAGGAAGGTCAGCTCGTCCGCGCCCTCGGCGTCGTACAGCCGGGCCATCTCCACCGGGTCGCCGGCGTCCCGCAGGTTCTGGAAGTTGACGCCCTTGACCACCCGCCCGGCGTCCACGTCCAGGCACGGGATGACGCGTACGGCGAGGGTCATGCGGTGTCTCCTGGGTCTCCCGGGTCCGGCGCATCGCCGCCGCCCGCCTCCGCGGACTGCCCGGCGTAAGCCTCGATCTCGACCTCGACCAGCACCCGGGAGTCCGGGAAGCCGGCGACCACGACCATCGTGGCCACCGGGCGCACGTCGGCGAACAGCTCACGGTGGGCGCGGCCGACCTCGTCGGCGTCCCTGGCGTGGCTGAGGTACATCCGGGTGCGGATCACGTCCCGTACACCGAGGCCGAAGGGTTCGAGGGCGTCGAGCGCGCTGCGGAAAGCGCTGAGCGTCTGCCCGTAGGGCTCCTCCTCGCCGGGCAGGGCCCCGTCGTCCGGCGCGGGCATCACGCCCGCCACGATCACCCGGTCCCCCGCCATCACCGCGCGGGCCGAGCCGATCGCTTCCTCCCACGGGCTGCCGCCCCGTTCCCGTCGCACTGGGGTTCCCGTCATCGCGACACTGCCTCCAGGGCCTCTTCGAGGGTGAACGCCTTGGCGTAGAGCGCCTTTCCCACGATGGCCCCCTCCACACCCGCGGGCACGAGCGAGGCGATGGCGCGCAGGTCGTCGAGGCTCGACACGCCGCCCGAGGCGACGACCGGCTTGTCGGTGGCCGCGCACACCCCGCGCAGCAGCTCCAGGTTGGGGCCCTGAAGGGTGCCGTCCTTGGCGATGTCGGTGACCACGTACCGGGCGCAGCCCTCGGAGTCCAACCGGGCCAGCGTCTCGTACAGGTCGCCGCCGTCGCGGGTCCAGCCGCGGCCGCGCAGCGTGGTGCCGCGCACGTCCAGGCCGACCGCGATCCGGTCGCCGTACCGGGCGATGACCTTGGCGACCCACTCCGGGCTCTCCAGCGCGGCCGTGCCCAGGTTGACCCGGGTGCAGCCGGTCGCGAGGGCGGCGGCGAGCGTGTCGTCGTCGCGGATGCCGCCGGACAGCTCCACCTTGATGTCCATGGCGCCGGCCACCTCGGCGATGAGCCGCCGGTTGTCGCCGGTGCCGAAGGCCGCGTCGAGGTCCACCAGGTGCAGCCACTGCGCGCCCGACTGCTGCCAGGCCAGCGCGGCGGCGAGCGGCTCGCCGTACGACGTCTCGGAACCGGACTCGCCGTGCACGAGGCGCACGGCCTGGCCGTCGCGGACGTCGACGGCGGGGAGGAGTTCCAGCTTGGTCATCGGGATGCGGTCCTCGGGGTGGTTCGGGGGGCGGGTGCGGGCCGGCCGGCGCGCACCGGGGTGGTACGGGCGGTGCGGGGCGCTACAGGGTGCCGAGCCAGTTGGCCAGGAGCTGGGCGCCGGCGTCGCCGGACTTCTCGGGGTGGAACTGGGTGGCCCACAGCGCGCCGTTCTCCACGGCGGCGACGAACGGCTCCCCGTGGATGGTCCAGGCGACCTTGGGGGCGGCGATCGCCTGGTGGTGGGTCTCCAGCTCCCAGGCGCGCACGCCGTAGGAGTGCACGAAGTAGAACCGGGTGTCGGCGTCCAGGCCGGCGAACTGCCGCGAGTCCTCGGGGGCGCCGACCGTGTTCCAGCCCATGTGCGGCACGACGGGCGCGCGCAGCGGCTCCACGGTGCCCGGCCACTCGCCCAGGCCCTCGCTCTCCACGCCGTGCTCGATGCCGCGGGAGAACAGCACCTGCATGCCGACGCAGATGCCCAGGACCGGGCGCCCGCCGGACAGCCGGCGCCCCACGATCCAGTCGCCGCGCACCTTCTTGAGGCCGTCCATGCAGGCGGCGAAGGCGCCGACACCCGGGACGAGCAGGCCGTCGGCGGCCATCGCCCGGTCGTAGTCGGCGGTGACCTCGACCTCGGCGCCGACCCGGGCGAGGGCGCGCTCCGCGGAGCGGATGTTCCCGAATCCGTAGTCGAGGACGACCACGTTCTTCGTCATGCGGATCGCTCCAGAGGTGCGGTGGGGCGGGTCACAGGCGCAGCAGGCCGGCCGCGAGCGCCATCGCCGAGCCGACGGCCAGGACGGCGATGAGGCTCTTGGACTGCTTCTGCTGCCAGAAGGAGTAGACGCCCCCGGCCAGGAAGAGCCCCAGCAGGATGAACAGCGAGGAAGCCTTGTTCACAACGCGCCCTTCGTCGAAGGAAGAATTCCGGCAGCCCGCGGGTCGCGTTCACTGGCGTAGCGCAGGGCCCGGGCCAGCGCCTTGAACTGGCACTCCACGATGTGGTGGGCGTTGCGCCCGTACGGCACGTGGACGTGCAGCGCGATCTGCGCCTGGGCGACGAAGGACTCCAGGATGTGCCGGGTCATCGTGGTGTCGTACGAGCCGATCATCGGCGCCATGTTCTCGGGCTCGGTGTGCACCAGGTACGGCCGGCCGGACAGGTCGACGGTCACCTGGGCGAGCGACTCGTCCAGCGGCACCGTGCAGTTGCCGAACCGGTAGATGCCCACCTTGTCGCCGAGCGCCTGCTTGAAGGCGGCGCCCAGCGCGAGCGCGGTGTCCTCGATCGTGTGGTGGGTGTCGATGTGCAGGTCGCCCTCGGTCTTCACGCTGAGGTCGAACAGGCCGTGCCGGCCGAGCTGGTCGAGCATGTGGTCGTAGAAGCCCACCCCGGTGGCGACCGACACCTGGCCGGTCCCGTCGAGGTCGATCTCGACGACGGTGGACGTCTCCTTGGTGGTGCGTTCCACGCGGCCCACGCGGCTCATGCGGACTCCTCCGTTGTGCTGTGCTCCGCGGCCGTGTCGTGCGCCGCGGCCGTGAGGTGCTCCTTGAGCACGGCCTCGGCCGCCTCCAGGAAGGCACTGTTCTCCTCCGGGGTGCCCGTGGACACCCGCAGCCGGCCGGGCACGTCGTTGTCCCGGACCAGGACGCCGCGGTCGAGGATCGCCCGCCAGGCCGCGTGGCTGTCGGCGAACCGGCCGAACTGCACGAAGTTCGCGTCGGAGTCGGTCACCTCGTAGCCCATGGCGCGCAGCTCGGCGACCAGCCGGTCGCGTTCGGCCTTCAACTGCTCGACGTAGCCGAGCAGGGTGTCGGTGTACTCCAGGGCGGCCAGCGCCGTCGCCTGGGTGACGGACGACAGGTGGTACGGCAGCCGGACCAGCTGCACCGCGTCGACCACGGCGGGATCGGCCGCGAGGTAGCCGAGCCGCAGCCCGGCCGCGCCGAACGCCTTGGACATGGTGCGGGTCAGCACCAGCCGCGGTCGGCCCTCGATCAGCGGCAGGAGCGAGGGCTGGTGCGAGAACTCGCCGTACGCCTCGTCCACGATCACCATCGTCGGCTTCGCGGCCTGCGCGGCCTCGTACAGCGCGATCACGGTCTCGGCCGAGACGGCGGTGCCGGTCGGGTTGTTGGGCGAGCAGACGAAGACCACGTCGGGCCGGAGCGCGGCGATCTCCTCGGCGGCGGCCGCGGTGTCCACGGTGAAGTCGGCCCGGCGCGGGCCGGAGACCCACCCGGTGCCGGTGCCGCGGGCGATCAGCGCGTGCATCGAGTACGAGGGCTCGAAGCCGATCGCCGTGCGGCCGGGCCCGCCGAAGGTCTGCAGGAGCTGCTGGATGATCTCGTTGGAGCCGTTGGCGGCCCACACCTGGGCCGGCTCGACCCGGTGGCCGGCGGTGCGGGTGAGGTAGCCGGCCAGCGCCGCGCGCAGTTCGACGGCGTCCCGGTCCGGGTAGCGGTTCAGGTCGCGGGCGGCCGCGGCGACCCGCTCGGCGATCCGGGCCACCAGGGGCTCGGGCAGCGGGTACGGGTTCTCGTTGGTGTTCAGCCGGACCGGGACGTCCAGCTGCGGGGCGCCGTACGGGGACTTGCCGCGCAGCTCGTCGCGGACGGGCAGGTCGTCGATCGAGGTCACCGGGGCACCTCTCCGCCGAACCGGGCCGTGACGGCGGAGCCGTGCGCGGGCAGGTCCTCGGCGTTGGCGAGCGTCACCACGTGGTGGGCGACCTCGGCGAGGGCCTGGCGGGAGTAGTCCACCACGTGGATGCCGCGCAGGAAGGACTGCACGGACAGGCCCGAGGAGTGGCAGGCGCAGCCGCCGGTGGGCAGCACGTGGTTGGAGCCGGCGCAGTAGTCGCCGAGGGAGACCGGCGCGTACGGGCCGACGAAGATCGCGCCGGCGTTGCGCACCCGGGCGGCGACGGCGGCCGCGTCCTCGGTGTGGATCTCCAGGTGCTCGGCGGCGTAGGCGTCCACCGTGAGCAGGCCCCGGTCGAGGGTGTCCACCAGCACGGTCGCGGACTGCCGGCCGGACAGGGCGGCGGTGATCCGCTCGCGGTGCTTGGCGGCGGCGACCTGCGTCTCCAGCTCCCGGTCGACGGCGTCGGCCAGCTCGGCGGAGGTGGTGACCAGCACGGCGGCGGCCAGCGTGTCGTGCTCGGCCTGGCTGATCAGGTCGGCGGCGACCAGGGCCGGGTCCGCGGAGGCGTCGGCGAGGACGGCGATCTCGGTGGGGCCGGCCTCGGCGTCGATCCCGATCCGGCCCTTGAGCAGGCGTTTGGCGGCGGCCACGTAGATGTTGCCGGGGCCGGTGACGAGGTTGACCGGGCGGCACTCGCCGGTGCCGTAGGCGAACATCGCGACGGCCTGGGCGCCCCCGGCCGCGTACACCTCGTCCACGCCGAGCAGGGCGCAGGCGGCCAGGATGGTGGGGTGCGGGGAGCCGCCGAACTCCTTCTGCGGCGGCGAGGCCACCGCGATGCCCTCGACGCCGGCCTCCTGGGCGGGCACCACGTTCATCAGCACGGAGGACGGGTAGACCGCCAGACCCCCCGGCACGTAGAGGCCGACCCGCTCGACCGGCACCCACTTCTCGGTGACGGAGCCGCCGGCCGCCACCCGGGTGGTCACGTCGGTACGGCGCTGCTCGCGGTGGACGACCCGGGCCCGGTGGATCGACTCCTCCAGGGCGGCCCGGACGTCCGGGTCCAGCCGCTCCAGGGCCTCGGCGAGTGATTCCGCGGGCACCCGCAGCCGCTCCACCCGGACCCCGTCGAACCGCTCCCCGTACTCGATCACCGCCGCGCCGCCGCGATGCCGCACGTCCTCGCAGATCGGCCGCACTGTCTCCAGTGCGGCCTCCACGTCGAACTCGGCCCGGGGCAGCAGGTCGCGGTCGATCCCGCCGTCGGGGAAGGCGGCACCGCGCAGATCGATTCGGGAGATCACGATGCCAAGTGTAGAGACCCGGGCATGCGGGGCGTTCCGCGGTTCCACTCCGTGATACGCGCCGCCCCCGGGGTGCCGCACCTGCGGAGGGGGCCCAGGCGCTAGCGTGGCGGCGCCGAACGTGCCGATCGACGGGGGAGGACGACGGGATGGCCGAGCGGGAGGCGGTGGCGCCGCCGAGCGGCTGGCGCGCGACCGAGATGCGCATGTGGCGGGCCTTCCGGGACGGTGTCACCTGCGACCTGTCCGGGGCGGGCGGCCGGGCCGGCCGCCCGACGGGGGCGGCGCCGCGGGCCGCCGGGCCGCGGGACCCGGAGACGCCGGACGGCCCGGACGACCCCGACGCCTGCGACGCGCTGGCGGAGGGCGGCGCGCCGTGGCCCGCGGCCCGCACCGTGCGCGCCCAGGCCGTCGCCGAGCTGCTGCTCGACCCGCCGCCGGCCCGCACCGGCCGGGTGGGGGCGCTGAAGCTGCGGGGCGCGCGGATCAGCGGGCGGCTGATGCTGGCGGGCGCGACCATCGCCCCGTACGTCCAGCTCGACGACTGCCGGTTCGACGAGGACCTGATGCTGCCGGAGTGCACGGCCGGCAGCATGCGGCTGGTGCGCTGCCTGATCCCCCGGCTGGAGGCGGCCCGGCTCCAGATAACCGGCGACCTGCACCTGCCGCAGTGCCTGGTCCCCGGCGGCATCCGGCTCACCGACGCGACCATCGGCACCGACCTGCTGATCAACGAGCTCGTGGTGCGCGACGGCCAGCGGCCCCGCTCGGTGGCCGCCGACGGGCTGACCGTGGGCCAGGACGTGGACGCCGAACTCATCGACGTCACCGGCGAGTTCAGCCTGCGCAGCGCCCGGATCGGCGGTCGGCTGAACCTGCGCGGGGCCGCCCTGCGCAACCCCGGCGGCAGCTACGCGCTCAACGCGGCGCGGATCTCGGTCGAGCACACCCTGTACCTGACCTCCGGCTACCTGCGCGGAACCGGCGGGCCGCCACCGCCCCGGGCGGGCGAGGCGGCGCCCGGGCAGCAACCGCCACGCGAGTCACGGGACTTCACCTGCGACGGCGGGGTGCGGCTGGACGACGGCCGGTTCGGCAACGCCATAGTGATCAACCGGGCCCGCTTCATCCTGCACGGCGGACAGCAGGTCTCGCTGCGCCGGGTGCAGACCCCGGACCTGCGCTTCACTCCGCGCCGGCCGCCCGCCGTCCCGGCCTCGGAAGGCGGCGGCGGTTCGGTGTCGCTGTCCGGCGCCAAGGTCGGCGGCCTCACCGACGCGCCGACCAGCTGGCCCCAGGGCGGCACCGACCTGCGCGGCTTCACCTACGACTCGATCGCCTCGCGCACCGACTTCCCGCTCGCCCGCCGCATCGCCTGGCTGCACGACGCCACGCCCGAGTACAGCCCGGAGGCGTACGAGCGGCTGGCGGCGGCGCTGCGCGCGGACGGCGAGGACGCCGACGCCCGCGAGGTGCTGCTGGCCAAGCAGCGGCGGCGGCGCGAGTCCCTGACGCCCGCCGGGCGGGTGTGGGGCTGGCTCCAGGACGTCACCGTCGGCTACGGCTACCGGCCCGCGCGGGCCGCGCTGTGGATGGCGGTGCTGTGGGCGATGGGCGCGGTGTACTTCGCGGTGCACCGCACCCCGCCGCCCGCCGACGACGGCTACCAACCGCACTGGAACCCCGCGCTGTACGCCCTGGACCTGCTGCTGCCGGTGATCGACCTGGGGCAGGACAACGCGTGGCGGGAGACCGGCACGGCCCAGTGGGTGGCCTCGGTGCTCACCCTGCTGGGCTGGATCCTGGCCACCACGGCCGCCGCGGGCGCCTCCCGGATGCTGCGCCGGGGGTCGTAGGGAGACCGGGCCGAGGGTGCCCCAGGAGCGGTCCGGAGCGGGACCGCTCGGCACATGGGTGACGAACGTGGCCACCGTGCCCGTACCCTGGCTAGCTGTGACCGATCGCCTTCCGCTCTTCCCACTCAGTGCGGCGCTCTTCCCGGGTCTGGTGCTGCCGCTGAACGTCTTCGAGGAGCGGTACCGCGCCCTCGTCCGCGATCTGCAGGCGCTCCCGGAGGACGCGCCGCGCCGGTTCGGCGTGGTGGCCATCCGGAACGGCCAGGAGGTCGCCCCCACCGGCCAGGAGAGCCGCGACACCGGACCGGCCGCGGGCCTGGGCGAGGAACCGCTCGCCGCGCTGTACGGCTTCGGGTGCGTGGCGGACGCGACCGGCGTCTCCGAGCGGGAGGAGGGCGGCTACGACCTGGTGGCGACCGGCATCGTGCGCTTCAAGCTGCTGTCCGTCGACACCTCCGGCCCCTACCTCGTCGGAACCGTCGAGGAGGTCCCCGACCAGGTCGGCAAGGCGGCCGGGGCGCTGGTGCCCGAGGTGACGCAGGTGTTCCGCACGTACCAGAAGCGGCTGGCCGGATCGCGCGAACGCACCCTGACCAGCCAGGAGTTCCCGGACGACCCGACCGTGCTGTCGTACCTCGTGGCGGCCGCGATGATCGCCGGGACACCGGAGAAGCAGCGGCTGCTGGAGGCCCCGGACAGCGCGGCGCGGCTGGCGGAGGAACTGAAGCTGCTGCGGCGGGAGAGCGCGGTCATCGACAAGCTGCCGTCGCTCCCGGCGGTCGACCTCACCCAGCAGCCGATCTGCGCCAACTGACCCGGGCGGACCTCGACATGGCGAAGAAGTCCCGCAACGGCGGCGGCACCCCCGCGACCGTCGCGCTGGCGAAGGCCGACGTGCCCTTCGTCCTGCACGCCTACGACCACGACCCCGCCGCCGAACTCTCCTACGGCGAGGAGGCCGCCGCGGCCCTCGGCACGTCCCCGGAGCGGGTCTTCAAGACGCTCGTCGCCGAGGTCGACGGCGCGCTCGCGGTCGCCGTGGTCCCGGTCTCCGCCGCGCTCGACCTCAAGGCGCTGGCCGCCGCGGCCGGCGGCAAGCGGGCCGCCATGGCCGACCCGGACGCCGCCGAGCGCACCACCGGCTACGTCCGCGGCGGCATCTCCCCGCTGGGGCAGCGCAAACGCCTGCCGACGTTCATCGACGCCTCCGCGCTGGACTTCGAGACGGTCTTCGTCTCGGCCAGCAAGCGCGGGCTGGAGGTCGAGCTCGCCCCGGCGGCGCTGGGCGACCTCACCGCGGCGACGACCGCCCCGCTGGCCCGCCCGCGCGGCCGTTCCTAGAAGTCCTTGCGGGTGCTGCCGCCCTCGGGGTGGGCGAGGCCGTCCTCGTCGTAGGGCTCCTCGTCCTCGTCCCGGGGGCCGAAGGCGTAGGTCAGGGCCAGGTGGACCACCATCGCGGCGGCCGGCCAGGCGACGATCGCGCTCTTGGCCCGCAGCTCCAGGGGGCCGTCGAACACGACGTTCGGGCCCACCTCCTCGGCGTGCTTCCCGATGTTCGTGGGCGGGCCCAGCCACACCCCGATCCGCCACCCGATCACGGCGGCCAGCGCCCCGCCGACGGCCAGACCGAGCACCACGGCGACGCCGCCCTTGCGGAGCCGCCAGAACACGCCGGCTGCGGTGAGCGCGCCCAGCGCCAGGCTGATCAGCACGAAGACGCCGTCGCCGCCGATCGCCTCCTCGCCCTCGGTGTCCTTCAGGTAGACGTTCCGCCCGTCGGCCACCAGCGGCACCCGCGGCGACAGCCACAGCCACAGCAGCCCCAGCAGCACTCCGCAGACCGCGACCAGCACCGCCACCAGCGCGCCCTTGCCCAGCGCCGCCGGCACGGAGTCCCGCTCCTCCCCACCGTCCGGCATGGGCGCCAGCGTGGCCCCGGGATAGTGCGGCAGCTCCGAGTGATCGGGGTGCGGGGGCTCATGGGGAGTCAGAGGTGCGGTCACCCGCCCATCGTGCCAGGTCTCCCTGTCAACCGCGCACTGCCCCATTGAGCGCCGACTCGCCTCCGGGCGCTCAAATCCGGTGTCGACGGTCGACCGTGCTCGGTCCCCCTCGTTCCTCGGGGGACCTCCGCGCGCTCTCCACTTTCGACACCGGCGCGCCCTTTGGCTCCCCGGCGGAAAACGAGTGACGTCGTGCGTGAGGGTGGCCTTGCCGGGTCCTGGTGGTACCTCCCAGGCGAAGCCCCGGGGAGCCCCAAAGGCGAGCCGGCGCTAAAAAGGGGCTAACGGCAGGCGGCGCGGCGGTAGGCCCAGGTGGCAAGGGTGAGGGAGACGACGCCGACGGCCGCGCAGACGGAGAGGTCGGCGAGGACGGCGGGCCAGTTCGTGGAGGTGGTGGTGAAAGTGCGGGCGAGGGCCTCGACGCCGTAGGTGGAGGGGAGGAGGTCGCGGGCCCAGCCGATGGGGGCGGGGAGGTGGGAGGCGGGCAGGACGCCGAGCAGGAGGGCCGCGGACATGCCGAGCTGCCCGAGCAGCGTGGCGATCTCCTGGCGGGGCGCGAGCAGCCCCAGCGCGGCGCCGAGCCCGGACAGGGCGGCCCCGGCCAGCGGCACGACCAGGGCCAGCACCCAGACGTGCGCCAGCGTGAGGTGGAAGAGCACGCACCCGGTGACCGCCGTGACCAGCGCGCCCGGCACGGTGAAGGAGGCGTACGCCGCCGCCGCGCCGAGCACGACCGCCGCCGGGGGCACCGGCAGGGTCGCGTAGTGGTCGAGGCCGCCGGAGGCCCGCAGCTGGCCGAAGTACTGGGCGAGCAGGTTGAGCGCCACGAACGCGACGACCAGGACGCTGGAACCGGCGACGACCGAGCGGGCCGCCTCGCCGTCCCCGGCATCGACCACGCCCCGCATCATCACCATGATCCCGACCGACTGGAACGTGGCGACGAACAGCAGCGGGATCCGGGCCACCCGGGCCCGGGAGAGCTGGGCCCGGTACACGGCGCCGAGCGCGGGCCACAGCCGGGCCGCCGGAGCCAGCGGCGCCGCCTCGGCGGCGGGCTCCTCCTCCCACTCCCGCACCAGCCCCGCCCCGATGCCGACGCTCATGCCTTGACCAGCCCTTCCCCGCGGCCGCCGAGGGCCAGGTACACGTCCTCCAGGCTGGGCATCGCCAGGGTGAAGTCGTCCAGCGCGGCGAAGGCCGGTCCGCCGGTGACCGCGGCGACGGCCGCCCTGGCCCGCTCCTGCGGCAGCCGCAGCGTCCAGCGGCGGCCGGAGACCTCCGCGAGCGGGCGCAGCGCGGCGACCTCCGGCAGGGCGGTCGGGGCGTCGTGCCGCCACACCAGGTCCAGCCGCACCTCGTCCTCGACCAGGGCGCGCAGGCCGGCGGGCGTGTCGCAGGCGATGACCCGGCCGCGGTCGAGCACCGCGACCCGGTCCAGGACGGTCTCGGCCTCGATGACGTTGTGGGTGACGA
This sequence comes from uncultured Actinomycetota bacterium, assembly GCA_963756705.1. GTDB lineage: Bacteria > Actinomycetota > Actinomycetes > Streptomycetales > Streptomycetaceae > Actinacidiphila. Next base: position 440,168 of record CAVWOS010000019.1, read on the forward strand.
GCACGACCGTGGCGCCGTCCTCGGCGCGGCGGCGGTCGACCGCCGACCAGACCGCGCGGCGGGCGACCGGGTCCATGCCGGTGGTCGGCTCGTCCAGTACGAGGACCGGACGGCGGCCGACCAGGGCCGCGGCGAAGCACGCCAGGCGGCGCTGGCCGCCGGACAGTTTCTTCAGCGGGCGGCCCGCGATCGGGCCGAGGCCCAGTTCGTCGAGGACCTCGTCGCGGGCGGCGCGGGCCGCGGGCGCGTCCATCCCGCGCAGCCGGCCGGTGGTCTCCGCGGCGAGGGACACCGTCAGCTCGTCCAGCGCGGTGGACTCCTGGCCGAGGTAGCCGATGAGGCGGGCGGCCCGCTCGGGGTGGCGGACCAGGTCGTGGCCGAGGACGTCGATCCGGCCCGCGTCCGGGCGCAGCAGCCCGGTCAACTGGCGTACGAGGGTGGTCTTCCCGGCGCCGTTCGGGCCGAGCAGGCCGAAGAGTTCGCCGGGGCGGACGTCCAGGTCGATGCCGTCGTTGGCCCGTACGGCGGGGGCGGCGGCCTTCTCGCGGCGGGCCCGGAACGGTCTGCCGCTCCCTCCGCCGCCTGGGTACGTCCGTACCAGGCCGCGGACACGGCACGCGGCGCCGTCGGCACCACCGGTGGCGCCCGGCGCCACGGTCTGTTCCGTGCCCGTCTTCACGACCCCCGAGCCTACGCGCCCCACCCCCCGCCCCACGAAGTGGGTCAACCCCCTTCCCCTACCCCCACCCCGGAGGCCGGGTCTCCCCTTGCCGCCAGGGTCGCGAGCAACCCACCACCAGCCGCAAGCCGGGATCCGCACCCACGGGGGCAGAGGGTGCCCCGCCCAGGGTGCCGGGGTGCCCTCGCGGGCGAAGGGCACCCCCAGGGGCGCGGGAACTGCGCGCTCGGCAGGCCACCGGCCGGTGGTCGCGATGCGACAGGAACGGCCCCTTTGGGGGCGTGACGACCTGCGGCCCGCAGATGGGCTGAGCACGCAGTTCCGCCCCCAGAGCTTCGCCTGGGAGGTACCCCCAGCGCCCCTGCGGGGCACCATCTGCCCCACCGGGCAGAAACCCGTCTCACGGCCGGTGGCCGGTTGCCCGCGCAGTTCCCCGCGCCCCTCAAGAAGCCGAGCCCACTCCCCAGGAAGGCGGGAACCCCGGCGCCTGGGCGGGGCCCATCTGCTCCACGGGGCAGAACCCCGTCTGCCGGCCGGTGGCCGGTTGCCCGCGCAGTTCCCCGCGCCCCTAGCGGGGCACCATCTGCCCCACCGGGCAGACACCCGTTCCCCGGGCAGTGGTGGGTTGCCCGCGCAGTTCCCCGCGTCCCCGGGGAAAACCCACTTCGCGAAGTGGAGGCCCTTCGCCGGAGGGGGAGCCCGAGCGCCTCGGGGTGGGGGTCAGTCCGCGGAGGGGTGGGTGTCGAACTCGCGCCAGAACCCGGCACGAATCGCGTAGCGATCATTCTCATCGATCTGGTCGTCCTTGTGCGCCAGCAGCCCGAACCGCGCGGCGTACCGCAACAGCTCCCCGTCGATCCGGTGCGGCACCCGCGGATAGTGCGCGGACAACTGCTGAAGGGACCCGTGCTCACCGACCCGCGCGATCCAGCGCCGCGCGAAGACCTGCCCGACCTCGTACGGATCACCGCTGACCGCGGTGATGTCGGCCTCACGGTCGGCCCACCGCTGCTCCGCGGTGGTGAGCTGCGCGAGCGTCGGCAGCCCGCTGGTGTCCGGCTCGGCGACCCGCTCGGTCCACCCCTTGTCGGACGACCACCGCAGGGTCGCGGTCGGCGCGGGGGCGGGCGGCACGGCGTGCGCCCGCCCGAGGTCGGCCAGGTCCTTGGGCGTGGGCACCCCGCGCCCGGGCGGGGCGGGCGCCGGACCGGGCGCTGGCGCCGTGCCGTTCTTGGCCGCGGCCGGCACCTCCTGCGGGGCGGCCGCCGTGGACTCCGGAAGCGGCGCGGAGAGGATCGCGGCGATCTCGGGCCGCACCCCGGGCCGGGGCCCGGGCGCCGGGCAGGCCCCTGCGATGTCCTTGGCCCGGATCGCCGCGGTGATCCACTGCCGGTCGAGCACGCGCCGCTCGTCCGCCTCGGCCACCAGGTCCTCGGACTGGTTGTAGTCGCCGTCGGCGGCCTGCACGGCCCACAGGTGGACGGCCACGCCGTGTTCCTTGGCGGACATCATCCCGGGCAGCAGGTCGCCGTCCCCGGTGACCAGCACCACGTCGGAGCAGGCCCGGTTGCGGGCCAGCTCGGACAGCTCGGCGTGCATGGCGGCGTCCACGCCCTTCTGCGCCCACCTGCCGTCCGTCCGGGTGAGCGCGCCCAGCCGGACGGTCACCCGCGGCATCACCCGGAGCCTGCGGTGTTCGGGTTGCGGAACCCGGTCGGGCGCCCCGTCGAACCAGTAGATCCGCAGCAGCGGCTGACCGGTCTCCCGCTCGGCGCGTTCGCGCAGGCCAGCGACCACGGCGGCATGATCGACGGTGATCCGTGAGCGGGACGGCTCACCCGCCAGCAGGCTCGCCGCTGCGCCCAGCAGATAGCCGGCGTCCACCAGGACGACGCAGCGGTCCATGTTGCACCTCTTCCGGTCGCCCCCCGGCACGGATGCCCCCTGAGTTTCTCCCGAGTCTGCCCGAATGCTCGGGGGTTATGACCGTGAACACGATCTTCGGCGTGGCGGTGGTCACTTTTTTTCCCACCCTCACCGCCGTGACCACCCGGCCAACTGTCCGACATGCGCGCTTTGTCGTCCCATGTCAGTCTGATTGCGGCCCATCGGCCAACATCCCCACACCAGGAAGGCACGATCGTGGCTAAGAACAAGAACCAGAACCGCCAGCAGCAGCGCGACCAGCAGCAGCGTGACCAGCGCCGGGAGCCGGGCTCGGAGTCCCAGGAGCAGTCCCGCGGCGGTTCCTCCGAGGAGCGCGTGATGCCGAGCGGCCCGCAGGTCACCCACAAGCAGCAGAAGCGGTTCGGCCACAACTGATCGCGCCGCACCCGCACTTCTCCGACGCGGGGGTGTCCCTTCCGGGGCGCCCCCGCGTTCGTGCGAGCCGGCAACCCGCCGCCGCTCAAGGGGAAACACCCGGCGCGATGCCCAAGTCGCCCCGCCCATACGCAATCTGACGTCACGTCAGCCTGGCGCGACCGCCCCGCCGGCCGACGGACACCCGCCCGGTATCCACCGGTTCGCCCACCCCCGGCCCGATGACGTGACCCCGGTCACACCGCGGCGCGCGGGCACCGCGCGACGATCGGCCGGATTCTCATCCTGCTTCGATATTCCCGCCCGGCACCGCGTGGCACACTGTGCCCCATGAGTAGGGCCGGGACCGGACTGAGAGTGACGCGCGCGGCGGTGTTCGCCGCGCTGTGCGTCACCATGTCCGCGACCACCCACATCCTGGTCTCCCGGGCCCCGCTGCCGCTGCCGGTGGTCGCGGCCGTCGCCGTCGGGATCTTCGCCGCCGCCTACCTCCTGGCCGGCCGCGAGCGCAGGTTCGGCCCGATCGCCGCCGCGCTCGTCCCGCAGGAGCTGGCCGCGGACACGCTCTTCAACTCCGGCCAGCACACCTGCTACGGCCCCGACGGCGGGCCGGTGACCGGCTCCTGGCGGTCGCTGCACGAGTCGATCGTCTGCCAGGGCGGCGGTACGGGCGGCTCGCTGACCGAGCGGACCACCGGTGTGGCGTCCGGCCTGTCGGTCAACCCGTGGCTGCTGCTGAGCTGCCACGTCGTCGTCGGCCTGATCGCCGCCTGCCTCCTGCGGCACGGCGAGCGCTGGCTGCACCGCGGTCTGCGCACGGTCTTCCGCCCGCTGCTGGTCACGCTGGCGGCGCTGTTCGCCGCGGTCCCCGAGCCGCCGGTGCGGCGCCCCGCGCCGCGGCCGCCGGTCCGGCCGGCGCCCCCGATCCTGCTGCACTCCCTCGTACGTCGCGGGCCGCCCGTTCCCGCCGTCGTCTGACGGCGGTACCGGCACCCCGACCTTTCACGTGAGGACGCGCGTCCGCGCGCGCCCGCGTACCCACCCATGGTTTTCACGGAGTTCAGTCATGAGCAGCAGGAACAGCAAGGCCGCCAAGACCGCCGCCCGCGAGCGGCTGCGGATCGAGCGGGAGAAGGAAGCCCGCCGCGCGAAGATCCGCCGCCAGGTGCTCGTCGGCGTCACGATCGTCGTCGCGCTGGCCGCGGCCGGCGGCATAGCCGTGGCCGTCAACAACGCCAACAAGCCCAGCTACTGGTCGGCCGCCGCGAAGAACAAGCTCGTCAAGCCGGCCAACACCTCGGGCGCCAACGGCACGACGGTCATCATCGGCGACAAGAACAACAAGAACACCCTCGCCGAGTACGAGGACCTGCGCTGCCCGATCTGCGCCGCGTACGAGGAGGCGGCCGGTGACGCCGTGCTCCAGGGCGCCAAGGACGGCAAGTACAAGATCGATTACACCTTCGGCACGTTCCTGGACGACAAGAACGGCGGCTACGGCTCGAAGAAGGCGCTCAGCGCGCTGGGCGCGGCCCTGAACGTCTCGACGGACGCGTTCGAGCAGTACCACACGCTGCTCTACTCCAAGGCCGTCCACCCCGACGAGACCAAGGACGCGTTCAACAACGCCGACCACCTCATCTCGCTCGCCCAGAAGATCCCGGCGCTGAAGGGGAACACCAAGTTCTCCGACGCGGTGAAGAACGGCACCTTCGACAAGTGGGCGCTGGAGATGACCTCCAAGTACAACCACTCGCCGAGCAACATCGTGAACAACGGCACCCCCACCGCCGTCGTCAACGGCACGATCGTGCCCGTCGCCGGGCTCCCCTCGGACCAGGTGATGTCCGCGATCGAGGCCAAGCTCAAGAAGTGATCTCGCGCCGCGGGGCGGTGCCGGGCCCTTCGGGGCACCGGCGCCGCCCCGCCGCACGTCCGGCCCCGGCCCGGCGCGCGGAACCGGAGCGGCCGGAGGGGCTCACACCTCCCGGAGGAAGTCCAGCGCCACCGCCCACGTGCGCTCGGCGGCCTCCTCGTCCCAGTCCGGCAGGTCGGGGTCGGTGTAGACGTGGCCCGCGCCGCGGTAGCGGTGCACCTCGACGTCCGCCCCAGCCTTCCGCATGAGCAGGTACCAGGCGTTGAGCCAGTCCTCGGACTCGAACGGGTCGGGCTCGGCCACGTGCAGCTGCACCGGGATGTCGGTGGCCGCGTCCTCGGTGAGGTCCGAGGTGCCGTGCAGGAGCAGCAGCCCGCGCGCCTTCTCGTCGCCGAGCGCGAGGTTCTGGGCGATCGAACCGCCCAGCGAGAAGCCCGCGTAGACCAGTCCGGACCCGGAGTGCGGGGCCGCCGCGGCGATCGCCCGGCGCAGGAGTTCGTCCCGGCCGATCTCCTCCCGGATCCGCAGGCCCTCCTCGATGTCCCCGGCCGTCCGCCCCTCGTACAGGTCCGGCACGTGCACCTCGTGCCCGGCCGCGCGCAGCCGGTCGGCGGCCGCGTGCACGGCGGGCCGCAGCCCGTAGTCGGAGTGGAACAGGACGATGGTCGCAGCCGTCACGGAAGAGCCTTCGTTCGCGGTGGGGTCGGGTTCGGACGCCCGGGTCGCCGGCGCCGGGCGGGACGGCGGCGCCGTCAGTCGGCGCGCACCAGGTCCAGGGCGGTCTGGAGGTCGGCCGGGTAGGAGCTGCTGAATTCGACCCACTCGCCGTCGGCGGGGTGCTCGAAGCCCAGCCGCACGGCGTGCAGCCACTGCCGGGTCAGGTGCAGGCGGGCGGCGAGGGTGGGGTCGGCGCCGTAGGTGAGGTCGCCCGCGCACGGGTGCCGGTGGGCAGCCATGTGCACCCGGATCTGGTGGGTGCGGCCGGTCTCCAGCTTGATGTCGAGCAGGCTCGCGGCCCGGAACGCCTCGATGAGGTCGTAGTGCGTGACGGAGGGCTTGCCCTCGGAGGTCACGGCCCACTTGTAGTCGTGGGTGGGGTGGCGTCCGATCGGCGCGTCGATGGTGCCGCTCAGCGGGTCGGGGTGGCCCTGGACGAGGGCGTGGTAGCGCTTGTCGACGGTCCGTTCCCGGAACTGCTGCTTGAGCCGGGTGTAGGCCCGCTCGGACTTGGCCACGACCATCAGCCCCGAGGTGCCGACGTCCAGCCGGTGCACGATGCCCTGGCGTTCGGCGGCGCCCGAGGTGGAGATCCGGAAGCCGGCCGCGGCCAGCCCGCCGATCACGGTGGTGCCGGTCCAGCCGGGGCTGGGGTGGGCGGCCACGCCGACGGGCTTGACGATGACGACCACGTCCTCGTCGTCGTGCACGATCTCCATGCCCTCGACGGGCTCGGCCACCACCCGTACCGGGGCGGCGGGCTCGGGCATCTCCACTTCCAGCCAGGCCCCGCCGTGCACCCGCTCGGACTTGCCCGCGGCGGCGCCGTCGAGCGAGACCTTGCCGGCCGCGGCCAGCTCGGCGGCCTTGGTCCGGGAGAAACCGAACATACGGGCAAGGGCGGCGTCGACGCGCTCGCCTTCCAGGCCCTCGGGCACGGGAAGGGAACGGACCTCGGGAAGGGTGCTCACCCGATCGAGTATGCCGGACCCGGCGGTGCCCCCGTGCCGCGCGAACGCCCCGGCGGCCGCCGCGGGGAAGGTCCGTGGCGGCCCGGCGCGGGTCCTGGGCGGGAAGCCGTCAGTCGCGGTGCCGGGTGCCGTCCGGGTCGATGCCGCGGAAGGAGAGCAGCACGATCAGCGCACCGCCGCAGCAGATGGCGGAGTCGGCGAGGTTGAAGACCGCGAAGTGCTCGGGGGCGATGAAGTCGACCACCCGGCCCTGGAAGTCGCCGGGGGTGCGGAAGATCCGGTCGGTGAGGTTGCCGAAGGCGCCGCCGAGCAGCAGGCCCAGCGCGACCGCCCACGGCAGGCTGTAAAGCTTGCGGGCCAGCCGGACGATCACCACGATCACACCGGCCGCGATCACCGTGAAGACGACGGTCATGCCCTGGCCCATGCCGAAGGCGGCGCCCGCGTTGCGGATGGCGTCGAGCCGCAGGTAGTGGCCGAGCACGTTGATCGGCTGGTGGTGCTCCAGGCTGCGCACGACCCACAGCTTGGAGAGCAGGTCGAGCAGGTAGGCGAAGGCCGCGACGCCTATGAGGACCAGCACGCGGGCGCGGCGGCCCCCGGCAGTGGCGGCGGGCTCCGCGACGGCGTCGGCGTCGGCCGCCCCCGCGGGTGAGGGCCCGTCCGGCAGGTCCGCCCCGTCCGGCGTGTCCGGTGTGGTGATGGTGCGCTCCGCTTCCGTCACGTGAGTCCCTCAGCCCTTGTGCATGCAGCCTGTACCGTGCCCGCCAGGCCGAATCCTGACTGATGACGAGGGTACGGCACGGGTGCCCCCACGGTCCCTGGGCGGCCCGGCCGGCCGACCGGGCCCGGGGTCAGCGGCGCTCCTGCTTCTGCTTGTCGTCCAGGCACAGGGTGGCCCGGGGGAACGCCTGCATCCGCGCCTTGCCGATGGGCTTCCCGCACACCTCGCACAGGCCGTACGTGCCCTCGTCGAGCCGGTGCAGGGCGTGCTGGGCCTGGGTGAGCATCTCGCGGGTGTTGGCGGCGAGCGCGAGCTCGTACTCACGGGTGATGTTCTTCGAACCGGTGTCGGCCTCGTCGCCCCCGCTGTCCCCGCCGTCGCGCAGCAGGCCGGCGACGGTGGCCTCGGACGAGGCGATCTCGGCCCGGAGCCGATCGATCTCGTCGAGCAGTTCGGAGCGGGCCTCCGCGACCTCCTGCGGCGTCCACGGGTCCTCGCCCGGCAGCACCGCCAGCGTGCCCGGTTGCGCGGCGCCGCGCGCGGCGGGCACGCCGGACTCCGGGGCGGCCGTCCCGGCCACGGTCTTCTTAGCTGCCACCTCGCGGGCTCCTGTCTTCTTCGCGGCGGTCGCCTTCTTCGACGTGGCCGCCTTCTTCGCGGCCGGGGCCGTCTTCTTCGCGCTCTTCGCCGTGCGGGCGGCCGTCTTCGGCGCCGTCCTCCCCGCGGGCTTCGCGGCGGACCGCGCAGACCGCGCAGACCGCACGGACTTCGCCGCCTTCGCGGGTGCCGCGCTCTCCGCCTCGGCCGCCTTCGCCTGCTTCGCCGCCTTCGCCGTGCCGGCCGTCCTCTTCGAAGCGGTCGCCTTCTTCTCCGGGGCCTTGTCGGCCGCGGACCGCCGGGACGCCGTCTTCCTCGCCGGGGTCCCGCCGGGCGCGGCCTTCCCGGAGGAACGGGCCGGCGCCTTGCCGACGGCTCCCTCCGCGGCCGTGCCCTTCCTGGTCGCGCCCTTCTTCGCTGCCTTCGGCGGCTGCTCGCCGTCGGTCTTCCTCACGACCATGGCCGCGACCCCTTCACCGGTGTGATTTTGTTCGCGAATCGTGCCAAGGAACGGTAAAACGGGCATCGATCCGCGGCAACGGGGCGCGCTGCCGTGCGGGCCGGTACCCACCGACGGGAGACCGGCCTGCATCCGTTGTGCCCCGCCCACGTCCAGGTATTCCGGTCCGCGGCCCGGACCATGCCCGAACCCGCCTCCGAAGGGCCATTCGGGTCATCGGCGCGCGGGGCGGCGCCGCGGCGCCCGGGCCGGTCGCGGGCCCGCTCCCCCGGCCCGTCCCGGCCCGAAAAGCGGTCGGCGGCCTCCGGCGGGGCCCGTACACTGGGCGCAGCGAAAGGCGTGGATGGGACGAGTAGCGCCGCACGCAGCCAAGAGCGACCCGGGGACGGTGGAAGCCCGGGAGGCGTGCGCGGTGTGAAGATCACCCCGGAGCCGCCGGAAGAACGTCCGCGGGCCGCAGTCGCCCGCGCGCCAGTAGAACCGGCCTCGCGACCCCAATGAGGGGGCGGTGGGCCCTGGACGGGCCACCCACACCGCCAAGGAGGGTGGTACCGCGGGAGCGACGGCTCTCGTCCCTCCGACGGAAGCACGCGATCAGCTACTGAGCGTCCCGCCGGAGGAAGAGCCCGATGAGCCAGCACCCGCCGCAGTACCGCCAGGTGCCCGCGCAGGTCGACCTGCCCGCCCTCGAACACGAGGTGCTGGAGCTGTGGACCGAGCGGAAGACCTTCACCCGCTCGGTGCAGCAGTCCGAGGGCCGCCCGGAGTGGGTCTTCTACGAGGGCCCGCCGACCGCCAACGGCATGCCCGGCGCCCACCACATCGAGGCCCGCGTCTTCAAGGACGTCTTCCCCCGGTTCCAGACCATGCGGGGTCGCCACGTGACCCGCAAGGCCGGCTGGGACTGCCACGGCCTGCCGGTCGAGCTGGCCGTCGAGAAGGAACTCGGCTTCACCGGCAAGCAGGACATCGAGGCGTACGGCATCGCCGAGTTCAACGCCAAGTGCCGCGAGTCGGTGACCCGGCACACCGACGCCTTCACCGAGCTCACCCGGCGGATGGGCTACTGGGTGGACCTCGACGACGCCTACCGCACGATGGACCCGCAGTACGTGGAATCCGTGTGGTGGTCGCTCAAGCAGATCTTCGACAAGGGCCTGCTGGTGCAGGACTACCGGGTCGCCCCCTGGTGCCCGCGCGACCAGACCGGCCTGTCCGACCACGAACTCGCCCAGGGCTACGAGACGATCGTCGACCCGTCGGTCTACGTCCGCTTCCCGCTCACCTCCGGCCCGCTGGCCGGCCGCGCCGCGCTGCTGGTGTGGACGACCACCCCGTGGACCCTGGTGTCCAACACCGCCGTGGCCGCGCACCCGGACGTCACCTACGTGGTGGCCACCGACGGCACCGAGGAGCTGGTGGTGGCCGAGCCGCTGCTCGGCAAGGCGCTCGGTGAGGGGTGGACCGCCACCGGGGAGCGCTACACCGGCCGCGAGATGGAGCGCTGGACCTACCGGCGCCCGTTCGAGCTGGTGGAGATCCCCGACGCGCACTACGTGGTCAACGGCGCCTACGTGACCACCGAGGACGGCACCGGCCTGGTCCACCAGTCCCCCGCCTTCGGCGAGGACGACCTGCGGGTCTGCCGCTCCTACGGACTGCCGGTGGTCAACCCGGTCCGCGCGGACGGCACCTTCGAGGAGGACGTGCCGCTGGTCGGCGGGGTCTTCTTCAAGAAGGCCGACGAGGCGCTGGTGGCCGAACTCCAGGCGACCGGCCTGCTGTTTAGGCACGTGCCCTACGAGCACAGCTACCCGCACTGCTGGCGCTGCCACACCGCGCTGCTCTACTACGCGACCCCGTCGTGGTACGTGCGCACCACCGCGGTCAAGGACGCGATGCTGCGCGAGAACGAGAACACCACCTGGTACCCCGACACCGTCAAGCACGGCCGCTTCGGCGACTGGCTCGACAACAACGTGGACTGGGCGCTCAGCCGCAAGCGCTACTGGGGCACCCCGCTGCCCGTCTGGACCTGCGAGGAGGGCCACCTCACCTGCGTCGGCTCGCTGGCCGAGCTCACCGAGCTGACCGGCACCGACCAGTCCGGGCTGGACCCGCACCGCCCGTACATCGACGCGGTCACCTTCCCCTGCCCGTCCTGCGGCGAGACCGCCACCCGCGTCCCCGAGGTCATCGACGCCTGGTACGACTCGGGCTCGATGCCGTTCGCGCAGTGGGGCTACCCGTACCGGGGCAAGGATGCCTTCGAGCGCACCTACCCCGCGCAGTTCATCTGCGAGGCGATCGACCAGACCCGCGGCTGGTTCTACTCGCTGATGGCCATCGGCACTCTGGTGTTCGACAAGTCCAGCTACGAGAACGTCGTGTGCCTCGGCCACATCCTGGCCGAGGACGGCCGCAAGATGTCCAAGCACCTCGGCAACATCCTGCAGCCGATCCCGCTCATGGACCAGCACGGCGCCGACGCGGTGCGGTGGTTCATGGCCGCGGGCGGTTCGCCGTGGGCGGCCCGGCGGGTCGGGCACGGCACGATCCAGGAGGTCGTCCGCAAGACGCTGCTGACCTACTGGAACACCGTCGCCTTCCAGGCCCTCTACGCCCGCACCTGCGGCTGGGCGCCCTCGGCGGCCGACCCCGCGGTGGAGGACCGGCCGCTGCTGGACCGCTGGCTGGTCGGCGAACTCCACACGCTGGTGCGGGACGTGACCGACGCGATGGAGTCCTTCGACACCCAGCGGGCCGGCAAGCTGCTGTCGGCGTTCGTCGACGACCTGTCCAACTGGTACGTGCGCCGGTCCCGGCGGCGGTTCTGGCAGGGCGACCCGGCGGCGCTGCGCACCCTGCACGACGTGGTGGAGACCTTCACCCGGCTGATGGCCCCGCTGGTCCCGTTCATCACCGAGCGGGTCTGGCAGGACCTGGTGGTCCCGGTCGTGCCCGACGCGCCCGACTCGGTCCACCTGGCGAGCTGGCCGGAGGCCGACCCGGCGCGGATCGACCCCGCGCTGTCGGAGCGGATGCGGCTGGTACGGCGGCTGGTCGAACTCGGCCGCGCCACGCGTGCGGAGTCCGGCGTGAAGACCCGGCAGCCGCTGTCCCGGGCGCTGGTGGCGGCGGCCGGCTTCGCCGACCTGTCCGAGGAGTTGCGGGCGCAGATCGCCGAGGAGCTGAACGTCTCCGCGCTCGCCTCGCTCTCGGAGGTCGGCGGCTCGCTCGTCGACACCAGCGCGAAGGCGAACTTCCGGGCGCTGGGCAAGCGGTTCGGCAAGGGCGTGCAGGCGGTCGCCGCGGCGGTGGCCGCCGCGGACGCGGCCGCGCTCTCGGCCGAACTGCGGGAGAAGGGTGCGGCCACCGTGCAGGTCGAGGGGGAGGCGGTGACGCTGGCCCCTGAGGAGGTCATCGTCACGGAGACCCCGCGCGAGGGGTGGTCGGTGGCCTCCGAGTCCGGCGCGACGGTCGCGCTCGACCTGGAGATCACCCCGGAGCTGCGGCTGGCCGGTCTGGCCCGTGACGTGATCCGGCTGATCCAGGACGCGCGCAAGAACAGTGGGTTCGACGTGGCGGACCGCATCGCCGTGCGGTACGCGGCCGCTGGGGCCGAGCTCGCCTCGGCGCTCACCGCTCACACGGGGCTCATCTCCGAGGAAGTCCTCGCCACCGAGTTCTCCGAGGGCGCCCCCGAAGCGGACTTCGGTCCCGCCTTCACCGACGAGCCCCTCGGCCTCACCTTCCACCTCCGCCGCACCTGACCCCTCGGGGCGCCCCCGCCCGGGGGCGCCTCATCAGGGGCGCGGGGAACTGCGCGCTCAGCAGGCCACCGGCGGGTGGTCGCCGTGCGACAGGAACAGCCCCTTTGGGGGCCTGACGACCTGCGGGCCGCAGTGTGGCTAGTCGCGCAGTTCCCCGCGCCCCTGACGGGGCACCCCGGTTGCGGGGGGACGCGAAAAAGGTCAGGGCCCCTTGGGGAAAAGGTTTCCCCGGGGGCCCGGACCTTGTTCGCTGAGGCCCAGCGGCAGGCGCTTAGTTGTCGTCCTCGTCGATGAGGAACCCACGCATCGGCGTCGGCGCCTGCTGCAGCGGCTGACCGCCCTGCGGCCGGACCGGAGCCATCGGCTGCGTCATCGCGGGGGACATCTGCTGCTGGTGCTGGCCGCCGTACGTCGGGCCGGGGCCGTGACCGCCCATGCCGCCGTTCTGCGCCCCGTTGCCGTAGGCCGCGCCCGGACCGCCGTGGCCCATCGCGCCGGCCCCCGCGGGAGCCATGCCCATGCCGGCACCGCCCATCGTGCCGCCGCCCATGGTGTTCCCACCCATGGAGTTGCCGCCCATCGTGCCGCCCATGGAGGGGGCGGAGGGCAGGGACGGCGCCGCCGGCGCGGTCCGCGGCGGGGCGAGCGAGTCGTCCGCCTGGTTCTCCAACTGGCGCAGCTGGGACTCCAGGTAGGACTTCAGGCGGGTGCGGTACTCGCGCTCGAAGCCCCGCAGGTCCTCGACCTTGCGTTCGAGGGTCGCCCGGGCGGACTCCAGCGAGCCCATGGCGACGCGGTGCTTCTCCTGCGCGTCCCGCTCCAGCGCGTCGGCCTTGGCGCGGGCGTCCCGCTCCAGGCTCTCGGCACGGTTGCGCGCCTCGCCGACGATCTTGTTGGCCTCGGACCGCGCCTCCGCGATCGCCTGGTCCGCGGTCTGCTGCGCGAGCGAGAGCACGCGGGCGGCGCTGTCACCGCCGGGACCCTGCTGCTGCATCGGGTGCTGCATGGGGTGCTGGCCCATCGGGCCGGGACCGGGACCCTGCTGCTGCATCGGCTGCTGCATCGGGTGCTGACCCATCGGGCCGCCGGGACCAGGACCCTGCTGCTGCATCGGGTGCTGACCCATCGGGCCGCCGGGACCGGGGCCGTGCTGCTGTTGCTGCTGCTGCGCGCTCGGACCAGCCGGAAGCTGCGGCATGCCACCGGGCAGTTGGGGCGGACCCATCTGCTGCTGCGGCATCTGCTGCTGCACCGGCTGCGGTCCGGATATGGCGGCGGGCACGGGCCGATCCTGCTGCTCCGGCTTGCGCATGCCCTGCTGCTGCTGGTTCTGCGCGGCGGCGCGGGTGGCCGCGGCCAGCTTGGCGCGCAAGTCCTCGTTCTCACGGAGCAGTCGGGTCAGCTCCGCTTCGACCTCGTCGAGGAAGGCGTCGACCTCGTCCTCGTCATAGCCCTCGCGGAGGCGGACGGTCGTGAACTGCTTGTTCCGAACGTCCTCGGGGGTCAACGGCATCTCTTCACCTCAACGTGATCGTCGACATTTCGGGAGCCCGCACCGTTCACATCAAGCCCCCGACGACGGAGATCAGGATGTACACGATGATCATCAATACGAAGAAGGACAGGTCGAGCGCCACGCCCCCGAGGCGTAGCGGCGGAATGAAACGCCGCAAAAGCTTGAGTGGCGGATCGGTGACAGTGTAGGTGCCTTCCAGGACGACCACCATGGCCTTCCCAGGGTGCCACGAACGGGCGAACTGGAAGACGTAATCCATCACCAATCGGAAGATGAGCACGAACAGGTAGCAGTACAACGCGATGTACAGCACCTGGAGTGCGACACTCATCGCGCTTCCCTCTCCCCTGGCTCGTGTCTCGGCCTGCCGGCCGGGTCCTGCGTGTCCTACGGTGTGCGTTTTGCTCAGCTCTGGTTGAAGAACCCGCCCTCGGCGATCCGGGCCTTGTCCTCCGCCGTGACATCGACGTTAGCAGGCGAGAGCAGAAAGACCTTCTGCGTCACCCGCTCGATGCTCCCGTGCAGGCCGAAGACGAGACCCGCCGCGAAGTCCACGAGGCGCTTCGCGTCGGTGTCGTCCATCTCCGTCAAGTTCATGATCACCGGGGTGCCCTCACGGAAGTGTTCCCCGATGGTACGGGCTTCGTTGTACGTCCGGGGGTGCAGCGTGGTGATGCGGTAGGGCTCCCGTTCCGACACGACCTTGGGCATGATCACCGGTGCGTTCTTCTCCAGGTTGTGACGGTCAGGTGTGATGGATGCCACTGGGGCGATCCGGGGTTCACGAGGTGCCGGGGCGTGCACGAGCCGCGGCGGCTCGTCCTGCTGCGGCTGGTGCTGGCTCGGCGGCGGGATGTGCTGGCCGTGCGGTCGGCGGAGGGCCGCACGGTCGGGTTCGGCCGCGGCCCGGCCGCTCGGCGGCGTGGCCACCTCGGGCTCGAACTCGTCGTCCGGGTCGAAGCCCGGCCCGTCGTACCCGTCGTCCTCCACGAGGCCGAGGTAGACCGCCATTTTGCGCATCGCGCCGGCCATGCTCTGCGTCCTCTCAGCGGGGTTCGGTCCTCGACCGCCCTCTCCGGCGGTCGCCGCAGCATATTTATGCTGTGGTCCGACTTGTTGGTGACGTTACCGGAGCCCGGGACGGACTCCGAGTACCGCCGTACCGACGCGCACATGTGTCGCCCCGGCCGCCACCGCCTCTTCGAGGTCCTGGCTCATCCCTGCCGAGACCATGTTCGCAGCCGGATGCGTCTCGCGCAGGCGGGATGAGATTTCCCTCAACCGATCGAAGGCGGCGCGGGGTTGGCCCGCGTACCCGCCGGCCAGCGGCGCGACCGTCATCACGCCGTCCAGCCGCAGCCCGTCGGCCGCCGCGATGGCGTCGGCGAGCGGCGCCACCCCGTCGGGCGCCACCCCGCCGCGCTCGCCCCGGTCCCCCGACGCGGCGTCGAGGGCGACCTGGACCAGGCAACCGAGGGTGCGGTCCGCGGCGGTGGCCGCGGCGGACAGCGCGGTGACCAGGCGTACCCGGTCGACGGAATGCACATGATCAGCGTAACGGACCACGGAGCGCGCCTTGTTCGTCTGCAGCTGGCCCACGAAGTGCCAACGCAGCGGCAGGTCGGCGCAGGCGGCGGCCTTCGGGGCGGCGTCCTGGTCCCGGTTCTCGGCGACGTGGCGCACGCCGAGTCCGGACAGCGCGCGTACGTCGTCGGACGGATAGGTCTTGGTCACCACGATCAGGGTGACCTCCGCGCGCTCCCGTCCGGCGGATGCGCACGCGCGGGCGATGCGTTCCTCCACACGCGCGAGATTGACGGCCAACTGCTCGGTCCGGGCGGGGGAACCGGGGTCGGCGGGGTGGGAAGCGTCGTTCACTCGGTGCCGTCCAGCCAGACGTAACCCGCCAGGCGCCCGGTGACGCGGTCGCGGCGGTAGGAGAAGTGGTCGGGGGACTCGCGCGTGCAGACGGCCGGTGCGTCGATCACCCGGACGCCGCAGCGCGCGAGTTGGGCCCGTACGCCCGCGTCCACGTCGACCGACGGCGTGCCCCAGCTCGTCTCGGCGTACGCCTCCGGGACGGCGGCGGCCACCTCGCTCCGGAGCGCGGCGGGCACTTCGTAGCATTTACCGCATACCGACGGGCCGAGCAGGGCGCCGATCCGGCCCGGCTCCGCGCCGAGTGTGATCATCGTCTCGACGGCGGCCGGCACGACGCCCGCCACCATCCCGGGCCGCCCGGCGTGCGCCGCGGCCGCCACCCCGGCGACCGGGTCGGCGAGCAGGACCGGCACGCAGTCCGCGGTGAGGACCCCGAGGGTGAGGTCGGCGCGGGCGGTGACGACCGCGTCGGCGGCCGGCGCCGGCCGCTCCCCCCAGGGCTCGTCCACGAGCACGACCTCGCGGCCGTGCACCTGGTTCATCCACACCACCCGGTCCGCGGGCCGGCCGAGCGCGTCGGCGGCGTGCTGCCGGTTGGCGTGCACGGCGGCCGGGTCGTCGCCGACCGCGCCGCCGAGGTTGAGGCTGTCATACGGAACGGCGCTCACTCCGCCCCACCGGTCGGTGAAGGCGAAGTGCGCGCCGTGCCATGCCGTGCTGTGTCCTATCACCGCCGGGCGGTCACTTCAGGAAGTCGGGCACGTCGAGCTCTTCGGCGGCCGAGTCCTGGTACGGCCGGGCCGGCGGCACGATCGGAGGGAGCACCGGGGTGCTCGGGGCCTCGCCGGCCGGCTCCCGCTCCGGCTCGCGCTCGGCCGGGGAGGCCGAGGGCACGCTGCCGAGCCCGTTGAAGGAGGGCGTGAGCCGTCCGGAGTCGGCAGGGGCGCCGATCCGGGGCGCCCCCATCGCACCGGCGGACCCGGCGGAGGAGCCGCCGGACGAGCCGGGCGCCGCCGAGTCGTCCCGCGAGGTGTAGGTTCCGATGACCTTGTCGCGGCCCTTGGTGGGCGGCTGGCCGCCGTCGAACCCGGCGGCGATGACGGTGACCCGCACCTCGTCGCCGAGCGCGTCGTCGATGACCGCACCGAAGATGATGTTGGCCTCCGGGTGGGCGGCCTCGCTGACCAGCTGGGCGGCCTCGTTGATCTCGAACAGGCCGAGGTCGGAGCCGCCGGAGATGGACAGCAGGACGCCGCGGGCGCCGTCGATCGAGGCTTCGAGCAGCGGGGAGGAGATCGCCATCTCGGCGGCGGCCACCGCCCGGTCGTCACCGCGGGCCGAGCCGATGCCCATGAGCGCCGAACCGGCCTCGGACATCACGGACTTCACGTCGGCGAAGTCGAGGTTGATCAGGCCGGGGGTGGTGATCAGGTCGGTGATGCCCTGCACGCCGGAGAGCAGCACCTGGTCCGCGGAGCGGAAGGCGTCCAGCACGCTGACCTGGCGGTCCGAGATGGACAGCAGCCGGTCGTTGGGGATGACGATCAGGGTGTCGACGTTCTCCCGAAGGCCCGCGATGCCGTCCTCGGCCTGGTTGGCGCGGCGGCGGCCCTCGAAGGTGAAGGGCCGGGTGACCACGCCGATGGTGAGGGCGCCCAGCGAGCGGGCGATGTTGGCGACGACGGGGGCGCCGCCGGTGCCGGTGCCGCCGCCCTCGCCCGCGGTGACGAAGACCATGTCGGCGCCTTTGAGCACCTCTTCGATCTCCTCGCGGTGGTCCTCCGCGGCCTTGCGGCCGACATCGGGGTTGGCGCCGGCGCCCAGGCCGCGGGTGAGTTCACGGCCCACGTCGAGCTTGACGTCGGCGTCGCTCATCAGGAGGGCCTGCGCATCGGTGTTGATCGCGATGAACTCGACGCCCTTGAGCCCGACCTCGATCATCCGGTTGATGGCGTTGACGCCACCGCCGCCGATGCCGACGACCTTGATGACTGCGAGGTAGTTCTGCGGTGCTGCCACGTCGAAGGCCTCTCGCCTCGAATAACGAATCGTGTGGGACGGTTGGGACGGTCGGTGCGCTCACCGGCCGCTCGAACCCTAACCCTGAGGTTTAGGGTTACGTATGTGGCTGTCCCGAGTGTTCCCTGGGACGAGACACTAAGTCGACAAGCGGTGGCGGTTCAACGAACACGCCGAACCTACCGCTTTTCTTTTCACCCTATGTGATCACGCCGTCGGTCCGCGCACCGGGGCGAGCACCTTGGCGCCGGGCCCGGCTGCGCGTCAACTCCCGGATGCGGCCGGAGCGTTGGGAGCACTGACATCGAAGTGGGTCGCATCGGGCTGTGCCTTCATCAGCGCGGTGAGGACGGATGCCTTCTCGGCGCCGTTCTCGGCGCTGCCCCACATCACCGCGCGGCCGCCGGAGAGTTCGACCGTGATGCCGTCGTAGGAAGCCACCCGGATCGCCGTGGCCTGGCCGTGGAGGGTTTCCGGGAGATCGGCGGAGACGGCAATGGCGGCCCGCAGCAGCTCCTTTGTTCCGAATTGATGAAGGCCGGCCGGCCGGGGATCGGCCAATTGAACGAGGGGGACTCCGCGGGGCAGCCGGTCGACGCCGGCGAATCGCACGCCGTCCCGGTCGACTTCGGTGTAGCGGCTGCCGCTTTTCAGTACGGCCGAAGGCGCACGCTCGATCACTTTCAGCCGGATCGTGTGCGGCCAGGAACGCGTCACGTCCACGGCGGAGATCCGCGGCAGCGCCTTCAGCAGGCGGGCGCGGACGGCTCCGGTGTCCACCGAGACCAAAGGGCCGCCGAGCGGCACGGCTGCTGCCGCGATGATCTGATCATCGGTCAACTGCTCCTGTCCGCCTACCGTGACGTGCTCGGCGCGCAGCAGCGGGGAGCCGTACACCAGCCAGGTGCCGCCGCCGGCCAGCACGGTGAGCACCACCAGCGCGGCCAGCAGCCGTCGGCGGCGCTGGGCCGGAGTGGAGCCGAGGACGCGGGGGCCGTCGCCCGCCCCGTCCTCGGGCCCGTCCGGGCGCGGCGGCGCGGGCGCGGCGGGACCGGCCTCCCGGCCCGCGCTCGCGCGCGGACCGCTCGGGCGGGGCGCGGTGGGCGGGCCCGGTGGTCGGGACATCTGAGCCTCCCGAGGTCGAATCGGTGCGGTTGCCCGCGGGGTTGGCGCCCCGCAGGACTATCGTGCCGCGCCCCCGGCCCGCCGCCGCGCACCCCCTCCCCGGGGCGTGTCCCGTCCTGGCCGGAAACGAACGCCGGAGCGCCTCAGCGGCGGCCGGAGGCGATGGCCTCGTAGACCATGGAGACCAGAAGATCATCGGCGTCGCGGCGGCCGAACTCCGCCGCGGCGCGCGACATGTCGTAGAGCCGGTGCGGGTCGGTGAGGACGGGGAGCACGTGTCCGAGCACCCAGTCGGGGGTGAGGTCCGCGTCGTCGACGAGCAGCCCGCCGCCCGCCTTGACCAGCGGCTGGGCGTTGAGCCGCTGCTCGCCGTTGCCGATCGGCAGCGGGACGTACGCGGCGGGCAGGCCCACCGCGGACAGTTCGGCCACGGTCATCGCGCCGGCCCGGCACAGCATCATGTCGGCGGCGGCGTAGGCCAGGTCCATCCGGTCCAGGTACGGCACCGGCCGGTACGGCGGCATGCCGGGCATGTTGTCGGACCGCGGCAGCTCGTTCTTCGGGCCGACCGCGTGCAGGATCTGCACCCCGGACTGCTGGAGCCGGGGCGCCACCGCGGTGACGACCTCGTTGAGCCGCCGGGCGCCCTGCGAGCCGCCCGAGACCAGCAGCGTCGGCAGGTTCTGGTCCAGTCCGAAGGCGTGCCGCGCCTCGGGGCGGGCCGCGGCCCGGTCGAGCGTGGCGATGCTGCGGCGCAGCGGGATGCCGATGTACCGCGCGTCCCGCAGCTTGCTGTCGGGCGTGGAGACGGCGACCGTGTAGGCGTACCGCGAGCCGATCTTGTTGGCCAGTCCGGGCCGCGCGTTGGCCTCGTGCACCACGATCGGCACCCCGAGCCGCTTGGCGGCCAGGTAGCCGGGCAGGGCGACGTACCCGCCGAACCCGACCACGCAGTCGGCCCCGGTGCGCTCCAGGATCTGCTCCGCGGCCTTGATGGTGCCGCGCAGCCGTCCGGGCACGGTGATCAGTTCGGGAGTGGGCCGGCGGGGCAGCGGTACCGCGGGGATGAGCGCCAGCTCATAGCCCCGCTCGGGTACGAGCCTGGTCTCCAGGCCCCTCTCGGTGCCGAGCGCGGTGATCCCCACGCCCGGATCCTGCCTGCGCAGGGCATCGGCGAGCGCGAGCGCCGGCTCGATGTGGCCGGCGGTCCCCCCGCCGGCGAGTACGACATGCACCGATATTCACCGCTCTCCGGACGGCCGCCTCCTGGCGGACCGTCGCATCGTCCGTCTGACTTTCCGCCGCAGCGGCGAGGTCAGGGAGGTACGACCCCGCACGGCCAGGGCGGCTCGGGCGGCCGGCTCGCTCCTGGCGAAGGAGATCAGCAGCCCGATCGCGTACATGGTCGGCAGGAGGGCCGAGCCTCCGTAGGAGAACAGCGGCAGCGGGACCCCGGCGATCGGCAGCAGACCGAGCACCGCACCGATGTTGATCACGGCCTGCGCCGTGATCCACGTGGTCACACCACCCGCTGCGAACCTGACGAAGTGATCCTCCGTGCGCCCGGCGACGCGGATACCCGCGTAGCCTAGTGCCGCGAAGAGGGCCAGGACGGACAACGTGCCCGCGAGGCCCAGTTCCTCCCCGGTCACGGCGAAAATGAAGTCGGTGTGCGGTTCGGGCAGTTCGCCCCACTTCTCCACACTCGCCCCGAGTCCCGTCCCGAACCAGCCGCCGGACGCGAGGGCGTAGATGCCGTGCACGGCCTGCCAGCACTGGTCGTTGCTGCCGGGGTCGGTGGCCGCGATGCAGTGCAGCCGGTCCATCCGGTTGGGGCTGGTGGCCACGAAGAGGGTGGCCAGGGACAGCGCCCCGGCCAGCACCCCCGCGAACAGCCGGGGCGGGGCGCCGGCCAGCCACAGCATGCCGAACAGCACCGCGGTGAGGATCATGCTCGTGCCCATGTCGCCGCCGAGCATGATCAGCCCGAGCAGCATCACGGCCACCGGGACCAGCGGGACCAGCAGGTGCTTCCACTGGGTGAGCAGCTTCTTGTCGTTCTTGCGGGCGAGCAGGTCGGCGCCCCACAGCACCAGCGCGAGCTTGCCGAACTCGCTGGGCTGGAGCTGGAACGGGCCGCCGACCGAGATCCAGTTGGTGTTGCCGTTGACCGTCTCCCCTATCCCCGGCACCTGGACCAGGCACATCAGGAACACCGCGCCCAGCAGCATCGGGTAGGCCAGCGCCCGGTGCAGCCGGACCGGCAGCCGGGCCGCCGCGTACAGCAGCACCGACCCGATGCCCACCGCCAGCAGCTGCTTGCGGAAGTAGTACGTGGACGGCAGCCCGTAGCGCAGCGCCTGGATCATCGAGGCGGAGTACACCATCACCAGGCCGAGCACGGTGATCAGCAGCGAGGCGCCGACGATCACGTAGTACGCGGTCAGCGGCCGGTCCCAGGCCGCCCGCAGCCGTCCCGGCAGCCGGGCCGCCCCGCGCCGGGCGCTGCCCCGCGGCGGCCGCGGCGCCCGCGCCACCGGCACCCGGGGGCCCGGACCGGGACCGGCGGGGCGGGGGCGGGGCGCGGAGCGGCGGGGCGGCACCGGGCCCGGGGAGCGTTCCCCGCCCGGGGCGGTGGAACGGTCTGCCGTCATGCGTCCCCTCCATCGGTGCGCTGGGCCGGCGCCCCGCAGGGGACCGGCGCCTACTGGTGGTCCTCGTCGTCCGCGTCGCCCGGACCGCCCTGGTCGCCCCGGGCCGGCAGGGCCCGAACGGCCTCGGCGAACCGGTCACCGCGCTCGTTGTAGTTGGTGAACATGTCCATCGACGCGCAGGCCGGGGCCAGCAGGACCGTGTCGCCCGGGCGGGCGTGGTCGCGGGCCGCGGCGACGGCGGCGGACATCGCCCCAGTGTCGGTCCGTTCCAGCTCCACCACCGGGACCTGCGGGGCGTGTCGCGCCAGCGCGTCGCGGATCAGTGCCCGGTCGGCGCCGAACAGCACGGCGGCACGCAGCCGGGGCGCGGCCCTGGCGGCCAGTTCGTCGAACTCGGCGCCCTTGGCCAGGCCGCCGGCCAGCCACACGATGGACTCGTAGGCGGCCAGCGACGCCTCGGCCGCGTGGGTGTTGGTGGCCTTGGAGTCGTCGACCCAGGTGACACCGTCCACGACCGCGACCTCGGCGATCCGGTGGGCGTCGGGGCGGAAGGCGCGCAGGCCGTCCCGCACGGCGGCGGGTTCGACGCCATAGGCGCGGGCCAGCGCGGCGGCGGCCAGCGCGTTGGCGATGTTGTGCGGGGCCGGCGGGTGCACGTCGGCGACCTCGGCGAGTTCCCGCGCCTGGCGCTGCCGGTCGGCGACGAAGGCCCGGTCGACCAGGACGCCGTCGACCACGCCGAACTCCGAGGGCCGGGGCGCTCCGAGGGTGAAGCCGATGGCGCGGCAGCCCTCCTCGACGTCGGCCTCGCGGACCAGCCGCTCGGTCTCGGGGTCGGCGGTGTTGTAGACGCAGGCGACCGTGTTGCCCTCGTAGACGCGGCCCTTGTCGGCGGCGTAGGCCGCCATCGAGCCGTGCCAGTCCAGGTGGTCGGGCGCGAGGTTGAGCACCACCGCGGAGTGCGGCCGCAGGCTCGGCGCCCAGTGCAGCTGGTAGCTGGACAGTTCGACGGCGAGCACGTCGTAGGAATCGTCACCGAGCACCACGTCGAGCAGGGAGACGCCGATGTTGCCGACGGCCGCGGTGCACAGGCCCGCCGCGGTGAGGATCGAGGCGAGCATGCGGGTGACGGTGGTCTTGCCGTTGGTGCCGGTGACGGCGAGCCAGGGCGCGGCGCCGGGGCGCCGCAGCCGCCAGGCCAGTTCGACGTCGCCCCACACCTCGACGCCGGCCCGTTCGGCGGCGGCGAAGAGCGGGCTGTCGGGCTTCCAGCCGGGGCTGGTGACGACCAGCTGGGTGCCCTCGGGGAGCGTGTCGCCGTCGCCGAGGCGGACCTCGATGCCCAGGGCCTCCAACTCGGCGGCCTCGGCGCGCCGGCGGTCGTCCGCGGTGGCGTTGACGACGGTGACCTCGGCGCCCAGGTCGTGCAGGGCCTTGGCGGCGGGCACACCGGAGATCCCGAGGCCCGCGACGGTCACACGCGCGCCCTTGAGCCCGGCCACGTCCGTCACCGGGGTGCCGGCCGGCCCGCCGCCCGCGGTCACGAGGCGGCCACCCAGGCCGCGTAGAACAGGCCGAGGCCGACGGCCATGCACATGCCCTGGATGATCCAGAACCGGACGACGATCAGGACCTCGCTCCAGCCCTTGAGCTCGAAGTGGTGCTGCAGGGGCGCCATCCGGAAGACCCGCTTGCCGGTCAGCCGGAAGGAGCCGACCTGGATCACCACGGACATGGTGATGAGCACGAACAGGCCGCCGAGGATGGCCAGCAGCAGTTCGGTGCGCGAGCAGATGGCCAGGCCGGCCAGCGCGCCGCCCAGGGCCAGCGAACCGGTGTCGCCCATGAAGACCTTCGCCGGCGAGGTGTTCCACCACAGGAAGCCGAAGCACGCGCCCATCAGGGCGGCGGCCACCACGGCCAGGTCGAGCGGGTCGCGCACCTCGTAGCAGGCGCCGTTGGCGCTCACCTGGGCGCCGCACCACTGCCCGTACTGCCACACGCCGATGACGGTGTAGGCGGCGAAGACCATCACCGAGGCGCCGGTGGCCAGGCCGTCGAGGCCGTCGGTGAGGTTCACGCCGTTGGACATGGCCAGGATCATGAACAGCGCCCAGATCACGAAGATCACCGGGCCGATGGACCAGCCGAAGTCCGTGGTGAAGGAGAGCTTGGTGGAGGCCGGCGTCTGGTTGCGCGAGTCGTGGAAGTTCACCGCGAGGACCGCGAAGGCCACGCCGACGATGAGCTGTCCGGCCATCTTGGCCTTTGCCCGCAGGCCCAGGCTGCGCTGCTTGACGATCTTGATGTAGTCGTCGAGGAACCCGACCAGGCCCATCCCGGCGGTCAGGAAGAGCACCAGCACCCCGGACATGGTGGGCTTCTCGCCGGTGATCAGCTTCGTGGCCGCGTAGGCGATGAGCGTGGCCAGGATGAAGGCGATGCCGCCCATCGTGGGGGTGCCGCGCTTGCTGTGGTGGGCCTTCGGGCCGTCGTCCCGGATCATCTGCCCGTAGCCGCGGGAGGCCAGCAGGCGGATCAGCAGCGGGGTGCCGATCAGCGACAGGAAGAGTCCGAGGACGCCGGAGACGAGGATCTGCTTCATCGGGCCGCACCCTCGTGGGCCGCGCCGCCGGCAGAACCGGCCTCGATCAGGGCCAGGGCCACCGACTCCAGCCCGACCGATCTCGATGCCTTCACCAGCACGACGTCTCCTGGCCGCACTTGCGCGCGCAACAGGTCGACCGCCGCCTCCGCGTCGGACACGTGCACCGACTCCTCACCCCACGAACCCTCGTTATAGGCGCCCATTCGCAGCCAGACGGCTTCCTCGCCGCCGACCGCCACGAGCTTGTTGACGTTGAGTCGGACGGCCAGCCGCCCGATCGCGTCATGCTCGGCCAGCGACTGCTCACCGAGCTCGGCCATCTTCCCCAACACCGCCCACGTCCGGCCCCCCCGGGCCTGGGCGGGCCGCCCCATCACGGCCAGCGTGCGCAGGGCTGCCCGCATGGACTCCGGGTTCGCGTTGTAGGCGTCGTTGACGACCGTCACGCCGTCGGGCCGCTCGGTGACCTCCATGCGCCAGTGCGAGAGCGTCCCCGCTTCGGAGAGCGCAGTGGCGATCTCCCCTGCGGGCATGCCGAGTTCACTGGCTACGGCGGCCGCGGCGAGCGCGTTCGACACGTGGTGCTCACCGTACAGGCGCATGGTCACTTCGGCGCACCCGGTGGGTGTGTGCAGTGTGAAGACCGGCTGCCCGAGGTCGCTGAGCGTCACGTTCTCGGCCCGTACGTCCGATTCCGGCGCCTGGCCGAAGAGGACCACCTTGGCCTTGGTACGGGTGCGCATCTCGGACACCAGCGGGTCGTCGGCGTTGAGGATCGCCACGCCGCCCTCCGACCGCGCCGGCAGCGCCTCCACGAGCTCGCCCTTGGCCTGCGCGATCTGCTCGCGCCCGCCGAACTCGCCGATGTGCGCCGTGCCGACGTTGAGCACCAGGCCGATCCGGGGCGGGGTGAGCCCCGTCAGGTACCGGATGTGGCCGACGCCGCGGGCGCCCATCTCCAGCACCAGGTGCCGGGTGTCCTGGTCGGCCCGCAGCACGGTCAGCGGCAGGCCGATCTCGTTGTTGAGCGAACCGGGCGTCCACACGGTGGGCGCCAGGCGCTCCAGCAACTGGGCGATGAGGTCCTTGGTGCTGGTCTTGCCCGCGGAGCCGGTGAGCGCCACCACGGTCGCGCCGAGCTGCGCCATGACGTGCCGGGCCAGCCGGCCCAGCGCGGCCTGCACGTCGTCCACGACGATCGCGGGCACGCCGACGGGCCGGGTGGCCAGCACGGCGACCGCGCCGTCCGCGACGGCGCCGGCCGCGAAGTCGTGGCCGTCCGTGCGGGCCCCGGCGAAGGCGACGAACAGCGCTCCGGGCGCCACCTCCCGGGAGTCCTTGACCACGGGTCCGGTGACCTGGACCGCGCTGTCCGGTATGTCGTGCGTGCTCCCGCCGACCGCCTGGGCGACCTCGGCGAGGGTGAGGGGGATCACAGCTGTTTCTGGTCCTTATCGATCGCGGCCCGCAGGACCTCTCGGTCGTCGAAGGGGCGTACCACTCCGGCGATCTCCTGGCCCTGCTCGTGGCCTTTGCCGGCTACCAGCACGATGTCGCCGGGTCGCGCCTGGGCGACGGCGGCGGCCACCGCGGCGGCCCGGTCGGGTTCGACGATGACGTGGCCGCGCTGCTCGGCGGGCACCGAGACGGCGCCGGCCAGCATCGCGGCGAGGATCGCCAGCGGGTCCTCGGAACGGGGGTTGTCCGAGGTGAGCACGGCGGTGTCGGCGAGCCGGGCCAGCGCGGCGCCCATCGGCGCCCGCTTGGTCTCGTCCCGGTCGCCGCCGCAGCCCAGCACGGCGTGGATCCGGCCGTCGGTGGTGGTGCGCAGCGCGCGCAGCACGGACTCGACGGCGTCGGTCTTGTGGGCGTAGTCGACCACCGCGAGGTACGGCTGGCCGGCGTCCACCCGCTCCAGCCGGCCGGGCACGCCGGGGACGGCGGCGACGCCGTCGGCGGCGGTCTGCGGGTCGAGCCCGGCGGCGGCCAGCGCGGCGATCGCGGCCAGGGTGTTGGCCACGTTGAACGGGCCGGGCAGCGGTGCGACCGCCTGCACCCGCTCGCCCTTGGGGCCGATCGCGGTGAAGGTGCTGTCCAGCGGGCCGGCCGTCACGTCCTCGGCCCGCCAGTCGGCGTCCAGCCGGCCGGTCGCGGAGAACGTCAGCAGCGGCACGCCCGCCTCGGCCACGAGCCGGCGTCCGTACTCGTCGTCGAGGTTGACCACGCCCAGCCGGCTGCGGAGCGGGGTGAACAGCTGCGCCTTGGCCTGGAAGTAGTCCTCCATGCCGGCGTGGAACTCCATGTGCTCCGGGCTGAGGTTGGTGAAGACGGCCACGTCGTAGACGGTGCCGTCGACCCGGCCGAGCCGCAGCGCGTGGCTGGAGACCTCCATCACCACCGCCTCGACGCCGCGCTCGCGCATCACCGCGAACAGCGCCTGGAGGTCGGTGGCCTCGGGGGTGGTGCGCTCGGTCTTGACGTCCTCGTCGCCGATCCGGGTCTTCACGGTGCCGATCAGCCCGGTGTGGCCGGAGGCGTGGGCCGCCCGCAGCCCGCCCTCGACGAGGTAGGACGTGGTGGTCTTCCCCGAGGTGCCGGTGATGCCGATCCGCAGCAGCCCGCGGCCGGGGTCCCCGTAGACCGCGGCGGCCAGCTCCCCCAGTACGGACCGCGGGTCGGCCGCGGTCAGCACGGGCAGGCCCGCGGCCGCGGCGCGCTCGGCGCCCGCGGGGTCGGTCAGCACCGCGACGGCGCCTGACTCCGCGGCCTGCGCGGCGAAGTCGGCGCCGTGGAAGCGAGCGCCGGGCAGGGCGGCGTACAGGTCCCCGGGGCGGACCGCGCGCGAGTCGTGGGTGATGCCGGTGACGTCGGGGTTGCCGGCGTCCGGGCTCCCCGCGGGGGCCTGCGCGCGCGGCCGGGCCGCCGGGGCGGCCAGGACATCCGAAGCCGCCGGGGTCGGCGGGCGGTCGGCGGGCGCGAGCCGCCGGGCCAGGTCGGCCAGCGGCGTGGGGCGTACGTGCGCCGGGCGCGGCGCGCCCGGCTGTTTGAGGGTGGGCTGATCAGCGTTGGGCACGGCGGTGAGGTTACCCGGCTGGCCGGGGTCCGGGCCAAAACGGGCCGGGGCCGTCCGGAGCGGGTCGCCGGCGCCGGGCGGGCGGCCCGGCCGGCCGGGGCCCGCGGCGGGGCGGCCGCCGGCGGTGCTCACCGGGTCCTCGGGCCGGTCGCGACGGCCGGGTCGGACGGGTTGAAGGTGACGGGCAGGTTCGGGGCGGGCTTGCCGGAGGGCGGTACCCCCAACGACTTGAGGGCGAACTCCATGACCTTCTTGAAGACCGGGCCGCAGATGGTGCCGCCGAAGTAGCTGCCGCTGGTCGGGTTCTGGATGACGCAGGAGACGGTCACCCGCGGGGCGTCGGCGGGCGCGAAGCCGAGGAAGGAGGAGGTGTAGCCCTTGTAGCGGCCGGTCTCGGGGTCCACCCGGTTGGCCGTACCGGTCTTGCCGGCCACCCGGTAGCCGTCGATACGGGCGTTGATGCCGGTGCCCTGCTCGCTGCCGACCACGGACTCCAGCATCTGGGAGAGCGTGGTGGCGGTCTTGGCGCTGACCACCCGGGTGCGCTTGGGCGCGGGCGCGGGCACGAAGCGGCCTTCGGGGCCGGTGGTGCCGCGGATCAGGCTGGGCTGGACCCGGACCCCGCCGTTGGCGATGGTCGAGTACACCGAGGTGGCCTGGAGGGCGTTGACGGACAGGCCCTGGCCGAAGGGGATCGTGTACTGCTGGGAGGCGTTCCAGTCCTGCGGCTTGGCCAGGATGCCGGGGGTCTCGCCGGGGAAGCCGATGCCGGTGGGCCGGCCGATGCCGAACTTGCTCAGGTAGGAGTAGAGCACCTTGTTGGCCTGCTTCTGGGTCTTGCCCAGCTGCCCGCTGGCCTCGATGGTGCCGATGTTGCTGGACTTGGCGAGCACGCCGTTGAGCGTCAGGTACCAGGTGCCGTGGTCCACGTCGTCGTGGAAGAGCCGGTCGGCGCGGGGCAGCACGCCGGGCACGGTGACCCGGGTGGTGGGGGTGGCGGTGCCGGTGTCGATGATGGCGGCCATCGACATGAGCTTGCTGACGCTGCCGGGCTCGTAGGCGTCCTGCAGGGCGGCGTTGCCGAGCGCGTCCGGGTTGGCGTGAGAGAGGTCGTTCGGGTTGTAGCCGGGGGCGTCGGCCATGGCGAGCACCTGGCCGGTGCGGGGGTCCTGCACGATCACGTAGCCGCGGTCGGCCTTGGACTTGGCCACCTGCTGGGAGATGGCGCTCTGGGCGGCCCACTGGATGTCCCGGTCGAGGGTGAGCTGCACGTCGCTGCCGGGCACGGCGGGCTGCTGCTGGCTGCCCTCGGTGGGCACCTGGCGGCCGTCGGACTGGGCGTAGCGGATCTTGCCGTTCTTGCCGGACAGCTCCTTGTCGAGCATGGCCTCCAGGCCGCCGGCGCCCTGGCCCTCGGCGTTGACGAAGCCGATGACCCCGGCGGCGAGGTCGCCGGCCGGGTAGACCCGCTTGGTGTGCGGGACGCTGAAGACGCCGGCGAGCACATCGGCGCCGTCGCCGCGGGCCGCCTTGGCCGCGAAGGCGGCCTTGAGGTCCTTGATCTGGTTCCACGCCTGCGGGGACTGCTGGTGGGCGATGATCTGGTAGCGCGAGCGGGGCGTCGCCAGCTGCCGGGCGATCTGCGTGGCGTCGCCGCCGACGATGGGCGCGAGCAGTTCGGCGGCCTGCTGCGGGGCGTCGCCGACCTTCGTCTGGTCGGGCGTGAAGAGGTACGGGTCGGCGGTGATGTCGTACGCGTCCACGGTGGTGGCCAGGTCCATGCCGCTGCGGTCGGTGATGCTGCCGCGGTCGGCGGTCACCTCGTGCGTGACCCAGCGGTTCACCGCCGCCTTCGCCGCGTAGGCCGAGGCGTCCACCGCCTGCACCTGGAGCAGCCGCACCACGAAGACGGCCATCACGAGGCTGAGCACCACGCCGAGCAGCCGCAGCCGCGGCCGGGCGGAGGACAGCCCCCGCGGTCCGCCGGGCCGCCGCGGGCCGCCCGTGCCCCCCGAGGCGCCCGGGCCGTGCCCGGACCGGGCGGGCGGCGCCTCCCTGCGGGGTGCGGCGGCGCGGCGGGGCTCGGCGCCCGGGCCCGGCCGACGCGGGCCCGCGGGGCGGCGTGGGCGTGCCCCGCCCGCGGCGGACGGGGCACCGGATTCGTCGCGAGGGCTCACGGGCTCACCTGCCGGGGGTCGGGGTCGGGGTGGAACCGGGGAAGGGGGGCAAAGGGGCGGACGGCGTGACCGTGCCGATCGTGCCTACAGGGGGGCCCGCGTTCGCGGTCGGGGCGAACGGCGGCGTGGTCCCGGTGGGACTGGCGGGAGGGGTCGTGACGGGAGGGGTCGTGGCCGGCGGGGCCGTGGTGGGCGGCGCGGTGGCCGGCGAGGCCGACCCGCGCACCTTTCCGTCGGGCCCGAGGAACGCCGGGTCGCCGCCGGGCACCATGCCCAGCTGCCGGGCCCGCTGCTCCAGCGACCCCGGCGCGGAGTACCCGTCGACCTCCTGCTGGAGCTCCTGCTGCTGGTCGGTGTAGCCGTTGGTCTCCTTCTGGAGCTTGTCCAGCTCGAAGGAGTCCTGGTTGACCGCCGAGTTCAGCAGCAGCAGCGAGATCAGCCCGCCCGCCAGCAGCGTCACGACCAGGACCACGAACGGCGTACGGGCCGCGGTCGCGGACCTTCCGGCGGCGCGCTCCATCAGCCGTCTCACCGCACGTCCTCCCGGATCCGTTCCGCCCCGCGCAGCCGGGCGGGCGCCGCCCGCCGGTTCTCGGCGATCTCGTCCTCCGTCGGCAGTTCCGCGCCACGGGTCAGCAGCCGCAGCCGCGGCTGGTACTGCTCGGGCACCACCGGCAGCCCCGGCGGCGCGGTGTGCGCGGCGCCGGCCGCGAGCACCTGCTTGACCAGCCGGTCCTCCAGCGAGTGGTAGGCCAGCACGGCGATCCGCCCGCCGACGGCGAGCGAGGCCACCGCCGCCGGGATCGCCCGCTCCAGCACCGCCAGCTCGCCGTTGACCTCGATGCGCAGCGCCTGGAAGGTCCGCTTGGCGGGGTTGCCGCCGGTGCGCATGGCGGCCTGCGGCAGGGCCTTGCGGATGAGCTCCACCAGCCGGGCGCTGTTGGCGAACGGTTCGCGCTCGCGCTCGCGGACCACCGCGTCCACGATCTTGCGGGCGAACTTCTCCTCGCCGTAGGTGCGCAGGATGCGGACGAGTTCGCCGGGCGGGTAGGTGTTGAGGACCTCGGCGGCGCTGATGCCCCGGGACTGGTCCATCCGCATGTCCAGCGGCGCGTCCTGGGCGTAGGCGAAGCCGCGCTCGGCCTCGTCGAGCTGCATGGACGACACGCCGAGGTCGAAGAGCACGCCCTGCACCTTCGGCAGCCCCAGCCGGTCCAGCACGTCCGGCAGTTCGTCGTACACCGCGTGCACCAGGGTGGCCCGCTCGCCGAACCGGGCCAGCCGCTCGCCGGCCAGCTTCAGGGCGGCCGGGTCGCGGTCGATCGCCACCAGCCGGCAGGAGGGGAACGCCTCCAGCAGGGCCTCGCTGTGCCCGCCGAGCCCGAGGGTGGCGTCGACCACGACCGGCTCGCGCCCCTGGGCCGCGCCGTGGCCGGGTCCGTCACCCGGCCGGGTGAGCGCGGGGGCCAGCAGGTCGAGGCAGCGGTGCAGCATGACCGGGACGTGCCGCGCGGACGGGGACGGGTTGCTCATGGGGCCCTTGTCTGGGGGGATCCCGGGGGTCCGGGATCGCGGTGTACGGGAAACGGGGACGGCGGGGGGACGGCGGCGGCCGGCGGGACGGGACCGGACGGGTGGGGTCGGCCGCGGGATCGGACCGGGGACGTAGGACCGGGTCCCCGCCCGCTCGGAGGAGACGGCCCCCTGGCACCGGGGAAGTGGTGCCAGCGGATCCGGGGAGCGGGAGGAGGCCGGGCCGTACGTCCTCGCGGCGGGGCGAAGGCGTGCGGATCTTGGGGCCGCGCTCACGGTAAGCCGGTCGGAACCTCCTGGGACAGGGCCGAAAAGGTGTCTTCCTGGGCCGCCAGGTATTCCTCCCATGCCTGCGCGGACCAGATCTCCACCCGGCTGTTGGCCCCGATGACGGCGCAGTCGCGAACCAGCCCGGCGTAGTCGCGCAGCGGCTGCGGGATCGTCACCCGGCCCTGCTTGTCCGGCACCTCGTCGTGCGCCCCGGCGAACAGCACCCGGAGGTAATCGCGGGCGGTCTTGGAGGTGAGCGGGGCGGCGGACAGCTGCTCGGTGGCCCGGCGGAAGCCCTCGGCGGACCACACGGCGAGGCAGCGCTCCTGCCCCCGGGTGATGACCAGCCCGGCGGCGAGCGGCTCCCGGAACCTGGCGGGGAGTACCAGCCGGTTCTTGTCGTCCAGCCGCGGGGTGTACGTCCCGAGGAACATCACACCTCCCGCAGACGGCACCACTTCGCGCCACTTTACTCCACCATGCCCCACCGTCAACGCGATCGGACCCGGGCGCGCCTCCCTCCCGGCGATCCCCGCGATACCGTCATTGACATGTCGATACCTGCCAACGGACCTGCCGAGCCCACCGCCACCGCCTCCGTGACCGACCGGCTGGTCGAGGCCAACCAGCGGTACGCCGCCGCGTTCCACGACCCGGGCATGGACGCCCGGCCGGTCCAGCGGGTGGCGATCGTCGCCTGCATGGACGCGCGCATCGACCTGCACCGGGCGCTGGGCCTGGAGTTGGGCGACTGCCACACCATCCGCAACGCCGGCGGGGTCGTCACCGACGACACGATCCGCTCGCTCGCCATCAGCCAGCGCGCGCTCGGTACCCGTTCGGTGGTGTTGATCCACCACACCCAGTGCGGCATGCAGACCATCACCGAGGATTTCCGGACCGAACTGGAGGAGGAGGTCGGCCAGCGCCCCACGTGGGCGGTGGAGGCGTTCACCGATGTGGACCAGGACGTGCGCCAGTCGATGGCCCGGGTGCGCACGAGCCCGTTCCTCGTCGCAACCGACGACGTGCGCGGCTTCGTCTTCGATGTGCACACGGGCCTGCTGCGCGAAATCACGAACAAGTAACGGCAGGCGAGTGACGCGGACCTCCCCGTAAGGGAAGAATGCATCAAGCGGCACGTCTCGCCTCCGGTGAGCGTTGCCCACATCGGGGAGGGCCGGTCCAGGGATGACCGCGACCCTGCGGTCCCTAGGAACAGGCCGAGGAGTACCGGGTGACGACCTTTGACGCACGCGCCAACCTGAGCGATCTGACGACGACCGCTGAACGGGTGCGCCGGAGCGTGGAGAACGTGATCGAGGGCAAGCCCGAGGTCGTCCGCATCGCACTCACCGTGCTGCTGGCGGAGGGTCACCTGCTGATCGAGGACGTGCCGGGGGTCGGCAAGACGATGCTGTCCAAGGCGCTGGCGCGGTCGATCGACTGCTCCGTGCGGCGGATCCAGTTCACCCCCGACCTGCTGCCGTCCGACATCACCGGGGTGAGCGTCTTCGACCAGCAGCGGCGGGATTTCGAGTTCAAGCCGGGCGCGATCTTCGCGCAGATCGTGGTGGGCGACGAGATCAACCGCGCGTCGCCCAAGACGCAGTCCGCGCTGCTGGAGTCGATGGAGGAGCGCCAGGTCACCATCGACGGCACCACCTACGAGCTGCCCAGCCCCTTCATGGTGATCGCCACCCAGAACCCGGTGGAGATGGAGGGCACCTACCCGCTGCCCGAGGCGCAGCGGGACCGGTTCACCGCCCGGGTCTCGGTCGGCTACCCGCACCCGGACGCCGAGCTGAAGATGCTCGACACGCACGGCGGCGTCTCCCCGCTGGACGACCTCCAGCCGGTGGCCCACGCGCACGAGATCGTCAAGCTGATCGAGGCGGTCCGCCAGGTGCACGTCTCGGAGCCGGTGCGGCGCTACGCCGTCACCCTGGTGGGCGCCACCCGCACCCATCCGGACCTGCGGCTGGGCGCCTCGCCCCGGGCCACCTTGCACCTGGTGCGGGCGGCCCGGGCGTCCGCTGCCCTGGACGGCCGGGACTACGTGCTGCCCGACGACGTGCAGTCGCTGGCGCCGGCCGTGCTGGCGCACCGTCTGCTGCCGACCGCGCAGGCACAGTTGAACCGGCGCACCCCCGAGCAGGTGGTCGCCGAGATCGTGCAGCGCGTGCCGGTGCCCGACACCCCGGGCGCCGGCTGGCCGCAGCGGCCCGCGCACCCGCCGATGCCGGACGCTCGGGGCCTGTGATGACCGTGCCCGTACCGCCGCCCGCCGCGCCGCCGCCGGGTGGCGGCGACCGGCAGAGCGGTTTCCGCAAGGCGCTGGGCGGGCTGACCACCCGGGGGCGGTCGTTCGTGGCCGCCGGCCTGGCGGCCGCCGCGTGCTCGTACGTGCTGGGCCAGGCCGACCTGCTGCGGGTCGGCCTGCTGCTGGCCGCGCTGCCGCTGGTGTGCGTGGCCGTGCTCTACCGCACCCGCTACCGGGTGGCCGGCAGCCGCCGGCTGGCGCCCTCCCGGGTGCCGGCGATGTCCGAGGCGCGGGTGCACCTGCGGGTCGACAACGTCTCCCGGATGCCCACCGGGATGCTGATGCTCCAGGACCGGGTGCCCTACGTGCTCGGGCCCCGGCCGCGCTTCGTGCTGGACCGGGTCGAGCCCGGCGGCCACCGCGAGGTGTCCTACCGGGTCCGGTCCGACCTGCGCGGGCGCTACCCGCTGGGACCGCTGCAGCTGCGGCTGACCGACCCGTTCGGGATGGTCGAACTGACCCGCTCCTTCAGCGCCTTCGACACCCTGACGGTGGTGCCGCGGGTGGAGCCGCTGCCGCCGGTGCGGCTGAGCGGGGAGGCGTCGGGCTACGGCGAGAGCCGCACCCGCGCGCTGGCCCTGGCCGGCGACGACGACGTGATCCCGCGCGGCTACCGGCACGGCGACGACCTGCGCCGGGTGCACTGGCGCTCGACGGCGAAGTACGGCGAGCTGATGGTGCGGCGCGAGGAGCAGCCGAACCGGGCGCGCTGCACGGTACTGCTGGACACCCGGCGGGACGCGTACTTCGGCGCCGGCCCGGACTCGGCCTTCGAGTGGGCGGTCTCCGGCGCGGCGTCGGTGTCCACCCACATGCTGGAGCGCGGCTACGCGGTGCGGCTGCTGACCGACAGCGGCTCGTGCGTGCCCGGTCACGACGGCGTCGCGGGCTTCAGCGCCGACTCCGGCGACATGGCCGGGGTGCTGCTCGACGCCCTCGCGGTGGTGGACCACTCCGACGGCGAGTCGCTGTCGGCGGCCTACGACGTGCTGCGGGCCGGCAGCGAGGGCCTGCTGGTGGGCTTCTTCGGCGACCTGTACGAGGAGCAGGCGGCCACGATCGCGCGGATGCGGCAACGGGCCGGCGGCGCGGTGGCCTTCGTGCTGGACAGCGACGACTGGCTGGCCCGGGAGATCGCCCGGCTCGACGCCGAGGGCGGCGCCGGGCGGCTGGACCCGAGCGCCGCCTACGCGGGGGCCGGGGAGGTCGCCGACAGCACGGAGCGCGCGGTGCGGATGCTGCGTGAGGCGGGGTGGACGGTGGTGGAGGTGCGGCCGGGCGACGCGCTGCCGGAACTGTGGCGGCAGGCGGACCGTTATCGCACGGTGGAGGGGTCCGTGGAGAGTTCCGGGGACGGGCCGCCGGCCGGCGGCTCCCCGCGGACGCGGCGGGGAGCGGGGTCGGGCAGATGATCAGCGGACGTGCGCGGTTGACGGTGAGTGCGGCGGCGGCCTCTGTGATGGCCGGGTTCGCGCTGCTGCCCCTGACGGCCTCGGGGGCGTGGTTCTTCAAGGCGGTGCTGATGGTCTGCCTGCAGGCCGGGGTGGGCGCGCTGGCCCGCCGGGTGCCGCTGGCCAGACCGCTCACCGTGGTGGTGCAGGCGCTGGTCTCGCTGATCGTGCTGACCATGATGTTCGCCACCCGCCAGGCGCTCGGCGGCATCCTGCCCGGTCCGAACGCCATACGCCGGCTCGACCAGGTGGTGCAGAACGGCATCACCGACGTCTCCAACTTCTCCATCCCGGCACCGGTCACCCCGGGCATCCGGATGCTGCTGATCGGCGGGGTGGTGGTCATCGCGCTCGCGGTCGACGCGATAGCGGTGACGTACAACAGCGCCGCCCCGGCCGGGCTGCCGCTGCTCGCGCTGTACTCGATCGCGGCCGGGCTGGCCCACGGCGGCGCCCGGTGGCTGTACTTCGTGGTGGCCGGCTCCGGCTACCTGCTCCTGCTGCTGGCCGAGGGCCGCGACCGGCTCTCGCGCTGGGGGCGGGTGTTCACCAGCACTCCGCAGGGGAGTTGGGCCGGCGGCCCGGCCTCGGCGTCGTCGGGCGGCCCGGCCCCGGTCCGCACCGGCCGCCGGATCGGCGCGATGGCGCTGGGCATCGCGCTGGTCGCCCCGGCGCTGCTGCCGTCGCTGGGCAGCGGGCTGCTCGACACCACCGGGCACGGCGGTGGGAACGGCATCGGCGGGGGCGGCGGCGGATCGGTCAACCTGGTCGCGGCGCTCCAGGACAACCTCAACCAGCCCGACAACCGCCAGGTGCTCACGTACACCACCGACAACAAGGACCTGTCGGGGATGTACATGCGGATCGCCGCGCTCGACAAGTTCGACGGCAAGGAATGGGTGCCCTCGCACCAGCCGACCGAGGCGGTGCCCGCGGTGATGCCGCTGCCGCAGGGCATGGCCACGCAGGTGAAGTACGAGTCGATCAGCACCCGGGTGCAGGTGGCCGACAGCTACGTGCAGGGGCTGCTGCCGATGCCGTTCCCGGCGCTGAGCGTGCAGGCGACCGGCAACTGGGTGTACCAGCCCGAGGGCCGCATGCTCATCGGCGAGCACGGCCAGACCGCGGCCGGCGTGCACTACACGGTGACGAGCATGGCCGTGGAGCCCACGGCGGCGCAGTTGGCCGCGGCCCCGCGGGCCACCGGTGAGATCGCCAAGCAGTACACCCAGGTGCCGGACTCGCTGCCGGCCGTCGTCAAGCAGACCGCGCTCCAGGAGACCCGCGGCGCGACCAACGACTACCAGCGGGCGCTGGACCTCCAGCAGTACTTCACCTCCGGTCAGTTCGTGTACAACACCGAGGCCAAGTCGGGCAGCGGTGTCGACGCGATCGCCCGCTTCCTGCAGACGAAGGAGGGCTTCTGCGTCCACTTCGCCTTCACCATGGCGGCGATGTCCCGCACCCTGGGCATCCCGGCGCGGGTGGCGATCGGCTTCACCCCCGGATCGCCGAACGCCCACGGTGTGATGACGGTGGGGCTGAAGGACGCGCACGCCTGGCCCGAGCTGTACTTCCAGGGGATCGGGTGGACCCGGTTCGAGCCGACGCCCTACCGCGGCTCGGCCCCCTCCTACACGCAGTCCCAGTCCACCGGCGGCGGTGACACCCAGCGGGACACCGCCCCGCACGGCAGCACGGCGACCCCGACGGACACCCCGTCGGCCGCCCAGAGCTGCGCGCCCGACCACCGCGACCAGCAGTCGTCGGACTGCGGCGCGAACGCGGCGGCGCCGACCGGCGGCTCCGGCGGCGGCCCGGACGGCGGGCGGATCGCGCTCGTGGCGCTGGCCGCCCTGCTGGTGCTGATGCTCCCCACCGTGCCGACTCTGTGGCGCTCCCGGGTGCGGGCCCGGCGGCTGGGCCGCGGCCGGCACCAGCCCGAGGGCGCGGCCCTGGCGGCGTGGCACGAGGTGCTGGACTCCGGGTGGGACTACGGCGTGCTGCCGGACGACTCGGAGACCCCGCGGCGGGCGATGCAGCGGCTGGTGAGCGAGGGCGGGCTCGGCCGCGAGGCCGCCGCGGCCGCGGGCGCGCTCGCCACAGCGGTCGAGGAGACCCTCTACGCGCCGCACCCGCGGCCCGCCGAGGGGCTGGCGGCCCACGTGCACCAGGTGCGCGCGGGGCTGCGGGAGGCGGCGAGCCACCGCATCCGGCTGCGGGCATTCCTGCTGCCCCGGTCCCTCACCCGGCTGGCCTGGGAGTTCTCGGCCCGCTGGGCCGCCGTGACCGCCCGGACCTCGGCGCTCACCCAGCGGCTGACCGCGCCCCTGCGCCGCAAGGCGCAGCGCGCGGCCTGAGGCCCGCTCCCGCTCCGGACGGCCGTCGGCCCCGGCACCCCGACGCGGGGGGGCCGGGGCCGACGGCCGTCCGGAGGACTCCCCCACGCGAGAACGGCCCCCCGCCGATGGTGGCGGGGGGCCGTTCTCAAAGCTTCACGGCCGTCCTGGGGGCCCGGTGGGGCCGGAGGAGGCTCACCGGCTTACTTGCTGCCTCCTGGCTGCCGGCTCACTGGCCCTGCTCGTCGCGGCGGCGCTGCCACCGCTCCTCGATGCGGTCCATGACCTTGCCCCGCTTGGGCTGGTGCCGCCGGCCGCCGAGGCGCCGCCGGGGCAGGGTGCCGGGCACGCCGGGAGCCGCGGCCTCGCCGGGCTTGACGCTGCCCCGCCGCCAGGCGGCGGCCGCGAGCACGGCACAGGTGAGCATCACGAGGAAGCCGACCACGCTGATCCAGGTCTGCCGGGCGACGACGCCGCCCATCAGCAAGCCGACACCGCACAGGAAACCGAGCGCGGCCAGGTAGACGCGCCGACGCGTGAACGTGCGCAGCCCGTTTCCCTCAAGCGCCGACGCGAACTTGGGATCTTCGGCGTACAGCGCTCGCTCCATCTGCTCGAGCATGCGCTGCTCGTGCTCCGAGAGCGGCACGGAGACCTCCTCCTCGTCGGTCGCCTGGGGCGCGACCGTTCCTACGCTTTCAGGATAGGCGGGAATCGCCCCCGTGAAACCCACCCCAGTGCGCCAATCCGACGGGGCTCTCCTTCCCCGTCGGGGGTGCCGTCATGCCAGGATACGGTCAGGAATGGCGCCGCGGGCGGTCTGTGACGGACTCCGCCGGGCGTCCGCGGTCGTCACGGGCCGCGTCCGGTCAACCGCGCTCGGCGAGCACGTGCAACTGGGTCGCCACCGAGTGGAAGCCCGGGTCCTGCGCGGCCGCGAGTTCCAGCCGCAGCAGCGCCTCCAGCGCGCCGGGCTCGGTGTCCACCAGCACCCCGGGGACCAGGTCGGCGAAGACCCGCACGCCGTGCACGGCCACCGGGCGCAGGCCCGCCCCGGAGACCAGCCGGGTCAGCTCGTCCGCGGCGAACCGGCGGGGCAGCGAGTCGCCCTCTCCCCATCGGCCGTCCGGGTCGCCCAGGGCGTACTGGGCCTCGGCGAAGTGCCCGGCCAGGGCGCGGGCCAGCACGGCGCCGCCGCGCCCGGCCGCGAGCAGGCTGAGCGAGCCGGCCGGCCGCAGCGCGCCCACCGCGTTGCCGATGCCCTCGGCGGGGTCGTCCACGTACTCCAGCACGCCGT
Organism: uncultured Actinomycetota bacterium; assembly: GCA_963756705.1. GTDB lineage: Bacteria > Actinomycetota > Actinomycetes > Streptomycetales > Streptomycetaceae > Actinacidiphila. The sequence goes on from CAVWOS010000019.1 coordinate 478,553, forward strand.
GGCACAGCACCACGTCCTGGCTGCCGGGCTCGATCACCCCGAGCAGGCCGTGGGCGTCGCCCTGGACGGCGGTGATCCGGTCGGTGACCCCGGCCTCGGCGGCCCGCCGCTCCAGGGCGAACAGCGCGTCGGGGCTCGGGTCGACCACGGTGACGCGGTGGCCGAGGCGGGCGACGGGCACCGCGAAGTTGCCGGTGCCGCCGCCGGTGTCCAGCACGTCGAGCTCGGGCCGGTCCGCGTGCTTGGCACGGTTCTCCAGTGCGTCCCGCAGGACCTCCCACACCACGGCGGTACGGAGGCTGGCGCGGGGGCGGATCGGTTCCGCCCCTCCTTCACGTGGCATGGCGGGCGGCTCTCCTCGCGGTGACGGTGACGCGGACGTCCGGGGTGGCTCCCATGCTAGGCCGTGTCTGGCAAATCCCGCCTGTCCCGCGGTGTGTGGCACGCACTCTCCCCCACGGCCTTCGGCGTGGGGGGTGCCCCCACCCTCCGCCTTGCGATCTGGGGGTACCGCCCACGCCGAAGGCCATGGGGGAGCACCACACACCGCGGGCCCCGCCCTCCGGGCGGACGCCGCTATGTGCCAGGCACGGCCTAGAGGGTGGCGCCGGATGCGGGCCTGAGCAGCAGCATCCGCTCCACCAGGCGCAGGAACATCCCGGCCGCGCGGATCAGGTCGTCGGCGTCCCGGACGGACGCCGCGCCGGCTATGCCCGCCTCGGCCCGGGCCCGGCGCTCGGCGCCGGCCGCGAACAGGGCGCTCCACTCGGCCAGTTCGGGCGCGACCTCCGGAAGCACCTCCCAGGCGCTGCGGATCCGCCGGCGGCGCCGGGGGCTGCTCTCGGGGCGGCCGCGGACGGCGAGCACCGCGGCGGCGGTGCGGAGGGCGGCGAGGTGCGCGGTGGCGTAGCGCTCGTGCGGAGTCTCCAGGACGGCGGCCTCGTGGAGACCGGCGTGGGCCTGGGTGAGCAGGTCGAGTGCGGCGGGCGACGCGGTGGCGCGGCGCACCACCGGGTGGATGTCGCTGGCGGGGACTGCCATGACGAGCCTCCTTTCTCCGTGCCTCCCATCATGGAGGCCACCACTGACAATCGAATTGACCTGCAAGGACACCGTTTCGCCGAAGATCCCCCGTGGCCGAAAAGATCACTGATGCGCTGAACCCGCCCGGTTGCGCCGGGCAGAATCGGGGTCATGACCACCGCACGTCGTGAGGCCACCCGTCAGAAGCTCTACGAAGCCGCCGTCACCCTCATCGCCGAGCAGGGCTTCTCCGCCACCACCGTCGACGAGATCGCCGACCGGGCCGGCGTCGCCAAGGGCACCGTCTACTACAACTTCGCGAGCAAGAACGACCTGTTCGAGGAGCTGCTGCGGTACGGCGTCGGGCGGCTCACCAGTTCGCTGGCCGACGCCGCGGACGAGGTGGCGGCGCGCGGCGGGTCGCGGGTCACCGCGCTGGACGCGATGATCCGCGCCGGGCTGGACTTCATCGCGCGCTACCCGTCCTTCACGCAGTTGTACGTCGCCGAGTTGTGGCGCACCAACCGCAGTTGGCAGGACACGCTGATGACGGCCCGCCAGGAGGCGGTGGCCGTGGTGGAGAAGGTGCTGGGCGAGGCGGTCGACGCGGGCGAGCTCAGCGAGGAGACCGACGTGCCGCTGACGGCGTCCGCGCTCTTCGGAATGGTGCTGGTAGCCGCGCTGGACTGGCAGGCGTTCCAGCCGAGCCGGAGCGTGGACGAGGTGCACGCCGCGCTGTCGCAGGTGATGCAGGGCCGGGTGGGCGGGGTGGCGGCCCGCAACTGACCGCCGGGCGGGGGCGGTTCCGGCGCCGGTTCGGGTCGGGGGGTTCGAGCCGGGCGCTTCCGGTCCGGCGCTTCCGGCCGGCCTGGCGACCCGGTGCGCTGCCGCGCGGCGGCCGGCCGCGGACGACGGCCCCGCGCGGCGGGCACGGTGCGGGAAACGCTGTCCCGCCGCAGTCCTGGGCGGTCGCCCGCTCCGGGCTGTGCCGGAACAGCGCTTCCCTCTGTGCTCCCCCGTCGGCTTCCGGGAGGAGCCGGGGTCCGCCGCCCCGTGTCGGCGGTTCCCGGCTCGCGCCCGTCCGCACCCCCCACTCTTCCGTTCGCGCAGGTCGCGGCCATCCGTACGGCTACTCAACCCACGGCTTGAGTAGCCGTACTCACGCACGGGCGCTTCGACTCAGGGCGGGCGCGGACCGGATCGGCCCCGCACTCCCACTCTTCCCCGCGGGCGGGCAGCGGAAGCGCGGACGGGGCGCCGGTCGCCGACCGGTGCGGGCGGCCCCAGACCGGACCGGACGGGCCTGGACCGCCCTCGGGTCCCCCGGCGCCGGTCGGCGGCCGCCGGGACGGCTACGCTCCCCCGCATGGCACGGATTGCGGTGGTGGGCGCGGGCATGGCGTCGATGGCGGCGGCGGCCCGGCTCGCGACGGCGGGGCACGAGGTGGTCGTCCACGAGAGGGCGGGGACCCACGGCGGGTCGGTCGGGCGGTTCGCCCGGGACGGCTTCGCCTTCGACACCGGGCCGGGGCTGCTGCTCCTGCCCGCCGTGTACCGCGACCTGTTCGTGAAGACCGGCCGGGAGAGCCTGGAGCAGAGCGCCGGGCTGGTCCAGATCGACCCGGCGGGCCGGCACGTCTTCGCCGACGGCACGGACGTCACCTTGCCCAACGCCTCCCGCTCCGGGGTGATCGAGGCGCTGGACGCGGCGTGCGGGCCGGGCAGCGGTGAGCGCTGGAGCGAGGTGCTGGTCCGGGCGCGGGAGGCGTGGGAGGCGATGCGCCGCCCGCTGCTGGAGGAGCCGCTGCCGTCCGACACCGGGCCGCTGGCCGCCGACCCGTACCCGGCCGCGGAGGGCGCCCGGCGCGGGCTCCTGCGCCGCGGCCCGCGCCGCTCGCGCACCCTGGAGGAGGTCGGGGCGCGGGAGTTGGGCGATCCGCGGCTGGCCTCGCTGCTCGCGCACCACGCCCTGGCGTACGGCCTCGACCCGCGCACGGCGCCGGCCGCCGCGACCGTACTCCCTTACGTGGAGCAGACGTTCGGCGTCTGGTACGTGCCCGGTGGGATGCGGGCGCTGGCCGAGGCGGTGTACGAGCGGTGCCGGGCGCGCAAGGTGTCCTTCCGGTTCGGTGCCGAGGTGGCGCGGGTGCTGGAGCGCGGCGGGCGCGCGGCCGGGGTCGAACTCGCCGACGGGGACGTGCACGAGGCCGACGCGGTGGTCGTGGGGGCGGCGCTGCCCGACCTGGGTCCGTACGCGGCGCCCGGGCGGCTGACCGTGCACCTCGCGCTGCGCGGGGGGCGGCCTGCGGACACGGCGCACCGAACGGTCGTCCACACCGCGGACCGAGCGGGCGAGGCGGCGTGGGTGTTCGGCGGGGGCGCGCCGGCCGGCTGGAGCGGCGCCCCGACCGTCACCGTGCTGCGGCCGGACGACCCCGCGTCGCGGCCGGACGACGCGCACGAGGCCGTCACGCTCGTCGCCACGGTGCCGCGGCACGGCACGGGCCCGGGGGCGGCCGACTGGGACGCGCCGGGCGCGGCCGAGGCCCTGGCCGGGCGGATGGCGGACGCGGCGGGCGCGGCGGTGCCCGGGCTGCGCGAGCGGGAGCTGTGGCGGGAGGTCCGCACCCCGGCGGACGTCGAACGGGAGACGGGCGCGCCCGGCGGTTCGGTGCCGCCGCCCGCCCTGGCCGGGGCCGGCGGCTCGCTGCTGCGCCCCGCCAACACCGGGTCGCTGCCGGGGCTCTACCGCGTGGGCTCCTGGGCCCATCCCGGCGGCGGGCTCCCGCACTCCGGCATGTCGGCGTCGATCACGGCGGCGCTCCTGGCCGCCGGTCCCGTCCCCCCGGCCTGATCCGGCCGGCCCGACCCGGTGGCGCTTTCCGCGACCAAGATCGTTAACCGTGATTCGGGCTGAATTCAACTCTTCGAGTAGAAAACGACGTTGGCGCTCCCCCGGGCGGCGGCGGCACGCGCATCGTGGTGAACGACGTGAGTCGCGCGACCGGGAGGCCCCACCAGCATGCCGCAGCCCTTCGAACTGCCGGAGTTCTACGTGCCGTACCCGGCGCGGCTCAACCCCCATCTCGAACGGGCCCGGGCGCACTCCAAGGCGTGGGCGCGGAAGATGGTGATGCTGGAGGGCTCCGGGATCTGGGAGGCGTCGGACCTCGACGCGCACGACTACGCCCTGCTCTGCGCGTACACGCACCCCGACGCGTCCGGGCCCGACCTGGACCTGATCACCGACTGGTACGTGTGGGTCTTCTTCTTCGACGACCACTTCCTGGACATCTTCAAGCGCACGCAGGACATGACCGGGGCGAAGGCGTACCTGGACCGGCTGCCCGCGTTCATGCCGGTGGACCCGGCGCAGGAGGTGCCGGAGCCGACCAACCAGGTGGAGGCCGGGCTGGCCGACCTGTGGCGGCGCACCGTGCCGCGGATGTCGGAGGGCTTCCGCCGCCGCTTCCACGAGAGCACCCGCCACCTGCTGGAGGAGTCGCTCTGGGAGCTGTCCAACATCAGCGGCGGCCGGGTGTCGAACCCGATCGAGTACATCGAGATGCGCCGCAAGGTCGGCGGCGCGCCCTGGTCGGCCAACCTCATCGAGTACGCGGCCCGCGCCGAGGTGCCCGGGGCGATCGCGGCCAGTCGGCCGATGCGCGTGCTGCGCGACTGCTTCGCCGACGGCGTCCACCTGCGCAACGACCTCTTCTCGTACCAGCGCGAGATGGAGGAGGAGGGCGAGCTGGCCAACGCGGTGCTGGTGCTGGAGCGCTTCCTCGGCCTGTGCACGCAGGACTCCGCCGAGGCGGTGAACCGGCTGCTGACCTCCCGGCTGCACCAGTTCGAGCACACCGCGCTCACCGAGGTCGAGCCGCTCTTCGAGGAGCACGCGCTGACCCCGCAGGAGCGGCTGGACGTCTTCGCGTACGTCAAGGGCCTCCAGGACTGGCAGTCCGGCGGCCACGAGTGGCACATGCGCTCCAGCCGGTACATGAACGGCGGCGGGGCGGGCACCACCGCCGATGCCGGCGGGCTCGGCGCGCTCGGCGGCCCGAGCGGGCTGGGCACCTCGGCCGCGCGGATCCTCGCCTCCCTGGCCGGCACCTTCCCGCAGCGCGCCCGCGCGCACTCCCACCGGCCGCACCAGGCGGTCGGCAGGATCGCGCTTCCGCCGATCCCGATGCCGTTCCCGACCACGCTCAGCCCGCACCTGGACGCCGCCCGCCGGCACGGCCTGGAGTGGGCGACCGAGACGGGCATCCTCGGCCCGGACCCCGGCTTCCCCGCACCCGGCGGGCTGTGGAACCCGGAGAAGTTCGCCGCCTACGACTTCGCGCTGTGCGCCGCGGGCATCCACCCGGCCGCCACACGTGCGGAGTTGGACCTCAGCACCGACTGGCTGGCCTGGGGCACCCACGGCGACGACTACTTCACGCTGGTCTTCGGCCGCTCCGGCGACCTGGCGGCGGCCCGCGCGGCCACCGAGCGGTTCGGGCTCTTCATGCCGCTGGACGGCGAGCCGGCCCCGCCGCCGCTGACCGCGATGGAGCGCGGCCTGGCCGACCTGTGGCAGCGCACCGCGGGCCCGATGACGCCCGAGGCGCGGCGGCGCTTCCGCACGTCGGTCGAGGAGATGTGCGCGGCCTGGCTGTGGGAGCTGGCCAACCTCAAGGTCAACCGGATCCCCGACCCGGTGGACTACATCGAGATGCGCCGCAAGACCTTCGGCGCGGACCTCACCACGAGCCTGGCGCGGATCGGCCACGGTGACACGCTGCCGGAGGAGGTCTACCGCGCCCGCCCGGTGCGGGCCCTGGAGGTGGCGGCGATCGACTACGCCACGCTCGTGAACGACGTCTTCTCGTACCGCAAGGAGATCGAGTTCGAGGGCGAGATCCACAACGCCGTCCTGGTGGTGCGGAACTTCCTGGAGTGCGGGCCGCAGGAGGCCATGGGCGTGGTCGGTGACCTGATCGCCGCCCGGATGCAGGAGTTCCAGCTCATCACCGAGCAGCAACTGCCGTCGCTGTTCGCGGAGTTCGGGCTCGACGAGGCCGCCCGCCGGGCGCTGCTGGACTACGTGCAGGAACTGCGGGACTGGATGGCGGGCGTCCTCACCTGGCACCGCGGCTGCACCCGTTACCAGGAGGCCACTCTGATGCGCGACTTCCCGCACGTGGCCGCCGCGTCCGCCGCGCAGCCCTGGTCGGCGCCCGCGGGCCTGGGCACGTCCGCGGCCCGGCTGTCGTCACTGTCGTCACTGCCGGTGGGCCGGGCGGCCGGCTGACCGGTCGCGGGCCGGCGGCGGCGCCGACGGCCCGTCAGTAGCGGTAGGGGTCGTACGGGTCCGCGTACTCGGCCGCGGGCTCGCCCGCGTACGTCTGCTGCTGCTCGTACGGGGCCTGCTGCTGCGGGACGTACGGCTGCTGGTCGTAGCCGTAGGCGCCGCCGTACGCGTCCGCGGCGGGCCGGCCGGCCTGCGGGTAGGGTGTCTGGGACTGCCAGTCCCCGGCGCCCTGCCCGCCGTAGCCGTACGTGTCGTAGCCGTTCTGGGCGGCCGGCTGCTCCTGGTACGGGGTCTGCCCGTAGGTGTAGTCCTGGCCGCCCCAGCCGTTCTGCTGGTCGAAGCCGCCGGTGCCGTACGCGGTCCCGTCCTGCTGGCCGCCGCTGTCGTAGGAGGCGTACGAGCCGGCGGCCGCCGGCTGCGGCTCGGCCCCCCACTCGCCGTAACCCTGGGCGCCGTAGCCCTCGTAACCACCGCTGGTGTACGGGTCGGAGGTGTAGGAGGACTGGTTGCTGTAGAGCGGGTACTCGCCGCTCTCGTCGTGCATCGGCACCGGCTGGTAGATCGGGGCGCCCTGGCCGGCGGCGAGCTGGTCCTCCCGCTCGTCGGCGGGCCGGTAGGCGTCCGCCGCCGGGTAGAGGTCCTCCTCGACCGGCGTCACCTCCAGCACGGGCTCGGTGGCCGGCCGCTCCCCCGCCGCACCGCCCCGGCGGCGCCGGCTGGAGCCCGGCCGGCCGCCGAGCGCCCAGCCGGTGGAGAAGCCGCGCTTGTAGGACAGGGTGACGAAGCTCTGCCCGGTGCCGAACGCCACCGCGCCCAGGACGATCAGCGCCACCTGGTGCAGGGCCACCCCGCCGACCACGCCGAGGAACCCGGCGAAGGCGAGTATCCGCCAGCGCAGCCGGGCCTTGTACTGGAGCAGCACTTCGCCGAGCAGCCACAACGCGACGATGCCGAACGCGATGTAGAGCACCGAGTAGCCCATGTGCCCACTTCCTCACCTAGGGGGTCACACCGCCCGCTGATGCAGCCCCAGATTCTCGTAGATCTCCAGCGAAGCGGTGGAGTGGTTAAGAGTAATGAAGTGGAGCCCCGGGATGTCCTCCGCCATCAGACGGCGGCACATCTCGGTGGTGAACTCGATCCCGATCGAGCGGACCGCGGCCGGGTCGTCCTGGACGGCCAGGATGCGGGCCGCCAGGTCCGGCGGGAAGGGGGCGTTGCCCAGCTGGGAGAAGCGCTCGATCTGCTTCACGTTGGTGACCGGCATCACCTCGGGGATGATCGGCACCGTGCAGCCCGCCTTGTCCACCCGGTCCCGCAGCCGCAGGTAGTCGTCCGCGTCGAAGAACATCTGGGTGATCGCGAAGTCGGCGCCGGCACGGCATTTGTCGATGAAGTGCCGGGTGTCGGAGTCCAGGTCGGTGGAGCGCGGGTGCATCTCGGGGAACGCGGCCACGCCCACGCAGAAGTCGCCGGACTCCTTGATCAGCTCGACCAGCTCGGCCGCGTAGGTGAGCCCCTGCGGGTGGGGGACCCACTCGCCCATCGGGTCGCCGGGCGGGTCGCCCCGGACGGCCAGCATGTTGCGGATCCCCGCGTCCGCGTACTGGCCGATGATGTTGCGCAGCTCGGCGACCGAGTGGTTGACGGCCGTCAGGTGCGCGCAGGGCGTCAGCGTGGTGTCGGACACGATCCGGTCGGTGGCCCGTACGGTGCCCTCGCGGGACGACCCGCCGGCGCCGTACGTGACCGAGACGAAGGTCGGTCCGACCGCCTCGATCCGGCGGATCGCGTTCCACAGGGTCCGCTCGCCCTTCTCGGTCCGGGGCGCGGCGAACTCGAACGAGTACGACTGCCGACCGGACGCGAGCAGCTCACGGATGGTGACCGCGCGGTCGGTGCGTGTGGAGGAAGTACCCAGGGCCATGTCTGAAGGCTATCGGTGGACGGCCACCCTGCGTCATCATGGCGGAGATATGGCCGTGAACGTCCGGTTATCTCCCGAGGACGGTCGCGTGGTGTCCGCCGGGTGGACACCCGTCGTCCGGGTGGCGGCCGGATTCAGCCGACGTACGACCGTACGGTTTTCGCCAGATTCGCGGCGGCCGCCTCCGGGTCGGCCGCCTCGGTGATCGCCCGCACCACCACGATCCGCCGGGCGCCCGCCTCCAGCACCCGGTGGACGGTGTCCGCGTCGATCCCGCCGATCGCGAACCACGGGCGGTCCGTGCCGAGCGCGGCGGCGTACCGCACCAGGTCCAGGCCCGGCGCGGGCCGCCCCGGCTTGGTGGGGGTGGGCCAGACCGGGCCGGTGCAGAAGTAGTCCGCGCCCGGCTCGACGGCCGCCGCGTCCACCTCGGCCTCGGCGTGGCAGGACCGGCCGATCAGCACGTCCGGGCCGAGCAGGGCGCGGGCGGCCGGCACCGGCAGGTCGCCCTGGCCCAGGTGGAGCACGTCGGCGCCCGCCGCGTGCGCGATGTCGGCCCGGTCGTTGACCGCCAGCAGCTTCCCGTGCCGGCGGCACGCCCGCGCCAGTACCTCCAGCGCGGCCAGTTCCTCGCGGGCCTCGATGCCCTTGTCGCGGAGCTGGATCACGTCGACTCCGCCGGCCAGGGCCGCGTCCGCGAACGCGGCGAGGTCGCCCCGCCCGGTGCGGGCGTCGGTGCACAGGTAGAGCCGGGCGGCGGCCAGCCGCTCCCGGACGTCCGCGGCCTCATCGGCACCGGACGCGGGTCCGTCCCGCAGCTCTGCCGGCTCCTCCTGCGTTCCCATCCGGGGCTCCCCTCTCGGCGCCCCGGCGGGCGGCCCGCGGCGCGGACCGCCCGGTACGGACGCGGGCTAGACGGCGAGCGCCTGGGCCCGGCGCTTCACCTCGGTCCCGCGATTCTCGCGCAGGGCCTGGGCGGGGGTGCCGGGCAGGGTCGGATCAGGGGTGAAGAGCCACTCCAGTGCCTCCTGGTCCGTGAACCCGTCGTCCTGGAGCAGGGTCAGCGTGCCGGGCAGGCCCTTGACGATCTTCCCGTCACCGATGAAGTCGCTGGGCACCATCAGGGCTTTGTTCTCACCGCGGCGGACCGCGATGAGCTGGCCCTCCTTGATCAGCGGGCGGATCCGGGTCACTTCGAGTTCGAGACGCTCGGCGACCTCCGGCAGGGTGAGCCAGGAGGGGACGAGGGCGTCGATACGGGCGTCAATGGACGAGAAATCAGTCACGGGTCAAGCGTGCCACCCCGCGGCCTCCTCCGCCGCCGCACACACCCGTCCGGACCCCCGCTCCGCGGCTTCCCCGCACCGGGAACACCCCTCGGGACGCGTACGCCCCCCTGGGCGCAGGGGTCCCGGTCAGGAGGCGGCCGCCTTCAGGGGGACGGCGGGGTCGGTGAGGCGGGCCGGGTCGAGGGCGGTCGCGCGGGCGATGAGCTTGCGGGCCTGGGCCATGTCGCGGGGGCGGCCGACGGCGAGGAGGGCGACGAGCGTGTGGTCGCGCAGCCAGAGCACGGACCAGGACGGCCCCGCGGGGTCGCCGCGCAGGACCATCGTGTCGTCGTCCGTGTGGAAGCCGGCGTACTGGACGAAGCGGCCGAACTGCTCGGACCAGAAGTACGGCACCGGGTCGTACGGCTCGTCGCCGCCGAGCAGGTTCGCGGCGGCCACGCGCGGTCCCTGGACGGCGTTGTCCCAGTGGTGCACGAGCAGCCGCCGCCCGTAGCGGGCCGAGGGGAAGGACGCGCAGTCGCCGACCGCGTACACGTCCGGCGCGGTGGTGCGCAGCCGGTCGTCGGCGTGCACGGCGCCCCCGGAGTCGAGTGTCACCGCCGATCCGGCCAGCCAGCCGGTGGCCGGCCGCGAGCCGACGCCGACCACGACGGCCGCGGCCGGCAGCCGCGTCCCGTCCGCGAGCACCACCGCGCCCGGCGCGACCGCGGCGACCGGCTGCCCGGTGCGCAGGTCCACGCCCGCCTCGCCGTACCAGGGGGTCATGTGCGCGGTGACGGACTCGGGCAGCACCCCGGCGAGCGGCCGGTCCGCCGCCTCGACGACGGTGACCGCGCACCCCGCCTGCCGGGCCGCCGTGGCGAACTCCGCGCCGATCCAGCCCGCTCCGACCACGACGATCTGCCGCCGCCGCTCCAGCACGGGGCGCAGCGCGGCGGCGTCGTCCAGCGTGCGCAGCGTGTACACGGCGGACCGGGTCACCGTGCCGGGCAGGGCCGCGGCGTACGCGCCGGTCGCCAGGACCAGCCGGTCGTACGGCAGCGGGCCCTGATCGGTGATCACCCGGTGCTCCTCGGCGCGCAGTGCCTGCGCCCGCACGCCGAGGCGGAGGTCCACCTTCAGCGCGGCGAAGTCGACGTCGAACCGCACGTCGTACGGCTCGCTGCCCTCCGCGCCCAGCAGCACCGCCTTCGACAGCGGCGGCCGGTCGTACGGCGGGTGCGGCTCGTCCCCCACCAGCGTGATCTCCCCACGCCACCCCTGCTGCCGCAACTCCACCGCGGTCTGCACCCCGGCCATCCCGGCCCCGACAATCAACGCGCTCCGCTCACTCACCCGCCCAAGGTATGCGCTCCCCCCACCCACCCCCGTCAGGAACGCGACGAACCACCCACCCGCCAACGAATGCGCCCCACCAGGGGCGCGGGAAACTGCGCGACCAGCCCGAGCCGGCGCGCACCCGGCAACGAACCAAAAGGGGCAGAACGAGCCCCGTCAGGGGCGCGGGGAACCGCGCGAGCGACCCACCGCCGGGGGGCAGCCGACGGCGAGACGGCCGCGGGGCAGACGCGATTCCGTGCCGCGCCGCACGGAGAGAGCCGCACCGAGGCCACGGGGTAGGCTGAGCGCCAGCGAACCGCGGGAGCCCGGCGCACCGGGCTGAGAGGGCGGCTGTCCGGCCGCCGACCGTACGAACCTGATCCGGGTCATGCCGGCGAAGGGAGGAGCCGTACCCGATGCGTACCCCCGTATCCGACACCCCCACGGGCCCCCGCGTGCCCGAAAGCCGCCGCGCCCAGGACGTCCTGGTCGTCGGCGGCGGCCTGATCGGCCTGGTCACCGCCTGGCGCGCGGCCCAGCGGGGCCTCAGCGCGACCGTCGTGGACCCCGCCCCCGGCGCGGGGGCGGCCGCCGTCGCCGCGGGCATGCTCGCCGCCGTCACGGAGAGCCAGTACGGCGAGCAGGCCCTGCTCGACCTGAACCTGGCCTCGGCCGCCCGTTACCCGGACTTCGTCGCGGAACTGACCGACGCGACGGGCCTGGACACCGGCTACCGCGCCTGCGGCACCCTCGCGGTGGCGCTCGACGCTGACGACCGCGCGCAGTTGCGCGACCTGCACGCGTTCCACACCTCGCTGGGCCTGTCCTCGCAGTGGCTCAGCGGCCGCGACTGCCGCCGCCTGGAGCCGATGCTGGCGCCGGGCGTGCGCGGCGGCCTGCGGGTGGACGGCGACCACCAGGTCGACCCGCGCCGGCTGACCGCGGCCCTGCTGCGGGCCGCGCGGAACGCCGGGGTGCGCCTGCTGCGCTCCCCCGTCGCCCGCGTCACCCGCTCCGGTGACCGGGTGACGGGCGCGGAACTCGCGGACGGCACCCGGCTCGCCGCGGCGCTGACCGTGCTGGCCGCGGGCAGCGAGTGCGGCCGCTTCCCGGGCCTGCCGGACGAGGCACTGCCGCCGGTCCGCCCGGTGAAGGGCCAGGTCCTGCGACTGCGGATGCCGTCGGCCGGCGGGCCGTTCCTGTCCCGGACGGTCCGCGCGGTGGTCCGCGGCAGCCACGTGTACATGGTGCCGCGCGAGGACGGGGAGCTGGTGGTCGGCGCGACGAGCGAGGAGTCCGGCTGGGACACCACGGTCACCGCCGGCGGGGTGTACGAACTGCTCCGCGACGCCCACGAGTTGGTACCCGGCATCACCGAACTGCCGCTCACCGAGACCCGCGCGGGCCTGCGCCCCTGCTCCCCCGACAACGCCCCGCTGCTCGGCCCCTCGGCCCTGGACGGCCTGCTGCTGGCCACGGGCCACCACCGCAACGGGGTCCTGCTCACCCCGATCACCGGCGACATCCTGGGCGAGGTGCTGGCGCACGGCGAACTGCCCGCCTACGCCGAGCCGTTCGCGGCCGACCGGTTCGCCCGGGTGCCGGCGGGGCGGCCGGCATGACGATCACCGTGCTCGTCAACGGCGAACGCCGCGTGCTGACGGAACCGCTCGGACTGGACGCCCTGGTCGGGGAGTTCACCCGGTCGGCCACCGGCGTCGCGGCCGCGCTCAACGAGACCGTCGTCCCCCGGACCCGGTGGGCGGCCACGCCCGTCGCCGACGGCGACCGGGTCGAGATCCTCACCGCCGTACAGGGAGGCTGAGCCGTGACCCCCACGACGACGGCCCCCGCCGGGGCCGCGCACGCCGACCCGCTGCGCATCGGCGACGCCGTGTTCACCTCCCGGCTGATCATGGGAACGGGCGGCGCGCCGAGCCTCGACGTGCTGGAACAGGCGCTGCTCGCCTCCGGGACGGAGCTGACCACGGTCGCCATGCGGCGGGTGGACCCGGCGACCAAGGGGTCGGTGCTGTCGGTGCTGGAGCGGCTCGGCATCCGGGTGCTGCCCAACACGGCCGGCTGCTTCACCGCGGGCGAGGCGGTGCTGACCGCTCGGCTGGCCCGGGAGGCGCTGGGCACGGACTGGGTGAAGCTGGAGGTCATCGCGGACGAGCGCACGCTGCTGCCCGACCCGGTCGAACTCCTCGACGCCGCCGAGACGCTGGTCGACGACGGCTTCACTGTGCTGCCGTACACCAACGACGACCCGGTGCTGGCGCGGAAGCTGGAGGACGTGGGCTGCGCCGCGATCATGCCGCTGGGCTCGCCGATCGGCTCCGGGCTGGGCATCCGCAACCCGCACAACTTCCAGCTGATCGTGGAGCGTTCGGGCGTGCCGGTGATCCTGGACGCGGGCGCGGGCACGGCGTCCGACGCGGCACTGGCGATGGAACTGGGCTGCGACGCGGTGATGCTGGCCTCGGCGGTGACCCGGGCCCGGGAGCCCGGCGCTGATGGCCGCGGCCATGCGGGACGCGGTCGGCGCGGGACGGCTCGCCCGCCGGGCCGGCCGCATCCCCCGCCGCCACCACGCCCTGGCCTCCTCGCCGGTGGAGGGCACCGCCGCCTTCGATCCGGAGCGCCCGGCGTTCTGACCAGGGCGGGCCGGGCGCCGGTCACCGGGGACGGCGGCGGGGGCCGAACGTCACGGGAGCGTTCCGGAATCGCACGGGCGGGACACAGTGCGGGCGGGGTCCGCCGGATGGCTGACCCGGACTCGTAGAATCGGGCGTCGTGGACACGAGCGTGCAGGACCCGCTTGTCGGGCAGATGCTCGACGGCCGTTACCGGGTCGAGGGGCGCATCGCGGTCGGGGGCATGGCCACGGTCTACCGCGCCATGGACACCCGGCTGGACCGCGTGCTCGCACTGAAGGTGATGCACCCCGGTCTGGCCGCCGACACCGGTTTCGTGGAGCGCTTCATCCGCGAGGCCAAGGCCGTCGCGAAGCTGACGCACCCGAACGTGGTGTCGGTGTTCGACCAGGGCACCGACGGCACGTACGTGTACCTGGCCATGGAGTACGTGGCCGGCTGCACCCTGCGGGACGTGCTGCGCGAGCGGGGCGCGCTCCAGCCCCGCGCGGCCCTGGACATCCTCGAACCGGTGCTCGCCGCCCTGGGCGCCGCCCACCGGGCCGGGCTGGTGCACCGGGACATGAAGCCGGAGAACGTGCTGATCGGCGACGACGGCCGGGTGAAGGTCGCCGACTTCGGCCTGGTCCGGGCGGTGGACACGCAGACCAGCGCGAACACCGGCGCCCTGCTGGGCACCGTCTCCTACCTGGCGCCCGAGCAGATCGGGCACGGCACCGTGGACCAGCGCACCGACGTGTACGCGTGCGGGATGGTGCTCTACGAGATGCTGACCGGGCGCAAGCCGTACACCGGCGAGACGCCGATGCAGGTGATCTACCAGCACCTCAACGAGGATGTGCCGCCGCCGTCCGCCGCGGTGCCCGGCCGTGGCCGCGGAATTGGACGCGCTGGTGGCGCGGGCGACCTCCCGCGACGCGCGGGGGCGGCCGGCCGACGCGGTGGAGATGCTCGCCGAGGTGCGGGTCGCCCGCGCGGCGCTCAGCCCGGCGCAGCTGGACGAGCAGCCGTCGCCCGGGCCGGTCACGGCGGTGTCGGTCCCGACCGGGTCGGCCCCCGCGACGCCGGGTTCGGAGGACCGCACCAGCGTCGTCCAGCTCCCGGCCGGCACCTTCACCGGGCCGCAGGACGACGTGGACCGCACGACCCAGCTGCTCCTGCCGCCGGACGACCCGGCGGCCCCGCGGCGCCGCGCCGCCCGGCCGCGCTCGCGCGGCCCGCTGGCCGTGCTCGTGGCGCTGCTGGTGCTGATCGGCGTGGGCACGGGCGTGTGGTACATCATGGACGGCCAGTTCACGACCGTGCCCGGCGTGCTGGCGCTGTCGCAGTCCGACGCGCAGAAGAAGCTGTCGACGGCGGGCCTGGACTCCCGGGTGACGCGCGACTTCTCGCTGACGGTGCCGCGCGGCGACGTGATCTCCACCGACCCGGCCCCGGGCCGGCGGGTGCGCGGCAACGGCACGGTCACCGTGGTGGTGTCCAAGGGCCCGCAGCACGCGCGGGTGCCGGACGTGGCCGGCCGCGACCTGGCCACGGCCCGCCGGGAGATCGACCAGGCCGGGCTGACCCCGGGCCCGGTCACCCGCACCTTCAGCGACAGCGTGCCGCGCGGGCAGGTGATCTCCACCGATCCGGCGGGCGCCTCCGAGCACCCGCCGGGCACACGGGTGGCCATCACCGTCTCCCGCGGCGCCCCGGTCGAGGTGCCGGACGTGATCGGCGAGTCCGTGACCGACGCCCAGCAGAAGCTGGAGGACGCGGGGCTGAAGGTGGTGCTCGCGCCCGGCAAGGTCTTCTCCGACGAGGCCGACAAGGACACGGTGGCGCAGGAGACCCCGGACCGCGGCGCGCAGGTGGGCGAGGGCGACTCGGTGACGATCACCGTCTCCAAGGGCCAGCAGATGCTCAACGTGCCGGACGTGACGGGCAAGAGCAAGGACGACGCCCAGCAGATCCTCCAGGACGCGGGCTTCGAGGTGCGGGTGATCAGCGTCTTCTTCGGCGACACGGTCTTCAGCCAGTCCCCGGACGGCGAAGGCCAGGCGCCGAAGGGCGCCACCGTCACGATCTGGGTGCGCTGAGGCCGGTGCCGGACGCGAAGGGCGCTCCGGCGCGCAACCCGGTCGGCGCGCACGTGCCGGTCGCGGGCGGCCTCGCCGCCAAGGGATTGGCGTACGCGGATCGGATCGGCGCGGAGACCGTGCAGGTCTTCGTGGCCAATCCGCGCGGCTGGGCGACCGGGCCCGGCGTCCGGGCGCAGGACGAGGAGTTCCGCGCGCGCTGCGAGGAGGCGGGCCTGCCGGCGTACGTGCACGCGCCCTATCTGATCAACTTCGGGCTCGCACACCGCGGCGACCGTCGACCGGTCGGTGGCCTCGCTGCGGCACTCGCTGCGCCGGGGGCGGGAGATCGGGGCGCGGGGCGTGGTGGTGCACACCGGTTCGGCGACCGGCGGGCGGGCCCGGCGGACGGCGCTGGCGCAGGTGCGGGAGCGGCTGCTGCCGCTGCCGCTGCTGGACGAGCTGACGCGCGACGACGACCCGTGGCTGCTGCTGGAGCCGACCGCGGGCCAGGGCTTCTCGCTGTGCTCGCTGGCCGAGGACCTGGGCCCGTACCTGGAGGCGCTGGACCGGCATCCGCGGCTCGGCGTGTGCCTGGACACCTGCCACGCCTTCGCCGCCGGGCACGACCTGGCCGCGCCGGGCGGGATGGACAAGCTGCTCGACGAGCTGGTCGCGGTGGCCGGGGCCGGGCGGCTGAAGCTGGTTCATGCGGGGGGCACCTCCCAGGCGAAGCTCTGGGGAGACTCGAAGGCCGGGTGCGGCGTCGCGGCAAGGACCGGCACGCGAACATCGGCGCCGGGGAGATCGGCGCCGAGGCGTTCGGGGAGTTGCTGCGGCACCCGGCCGACGGAGGGCGTCCCGCTGGTCATCGAGACGCCGGGCCCCGAGGCGCGCTACGCCGCCGACGTGGCCCGGCTGAAGTCGCTGCGGGACGCGCAGCCCGCCCGTGACCCCTCTCCGACGTGCGGGAACCCCCGTACTTCCAGGTGTCGTTCCCCGCGCCCGCGCCGACGGACGCGCGGACGCGTGCGGAGGTCAGAGCTCGGGGCCGTCGCCCGGGCTCCTCCTGGTAGGAGTAGCGCTGCTCGCGCCCAGGGGTCGCCGATGTTGTGGTAGCCGCGCTCCTCCCAGAAGCCGCGGCGGTCGGCCGTCATGTACTCCACGCCCCGCACCCATTTGGGGCCCTTCCAGGCGTAGAGCCGGGGGACGACGAGGCGGACGGGGAAGCCGTGCTCGGCGGTCAGCGGCTCGCCGGCCTTGTGGGTGGCGAAGATCGACCGGTCGTCGAGGAAGTCCTCGATCCGCAGGTTCGCGCTGTAGCCGTACTCGGCCCAGACCATCACGTGGGTGACGTCGGCCGCGGGCGGCGCGAGCTTGGCCACGGCGGCGGCGGTGACCCCGCCCCACTCCACGCCGAGCATGGAGAACTTGGTGACGCAGTGCAGGTCGGCGACGACGGTGGCGTACGGGAGTGCGGCGAACTCCTCGTGGTTCCAGCCGGTGGTGCCCCCGTCGGCGGTGGCGCCGAAGACCCGGAACTCCCAGCGCTCGGGCTTGAAGCGCGGCACGGGGCCGTAGTGCGGTGACCGGCCAGCCCCGCTGGAGCCGCTGCCCCGGAGGGAGCTCCCCCTCGTGACGCTCGTACGGTCCGGCCCATGCGTCCATGGTGACAGACCGGACGTAGTGCTTCTGACCCGGCCTCCCGGCGGGCAGGACTTCCCGGCAGGTCAGGACGGGAAGCGGCACGTCCGGCGGGCACGGCTTACTGGATCGGACCGGCCCGCGGTGCGAGGATGCGCGCAACTGACCGCTGAACGGGAAGGACGGCGTTGCCATGCAGGGCGACCCCGAGGTCATCGAGTTCCTCAACGAACAGCTGACCGCCGAGCTGACCGCGATCAACCAGTACTTCCTGCACGCGAAGATGCAGGAGAACTTCGGCTGGATGAAGCTCGCCAAGTACACCCGGGCGGAGTCCTTCGACGAGATGCGGCACGCGGAGGTCCTCACCGACCGGATCCTCTTCCTGGAGGGGCTGCCGAACTACCAGCGGCTCTTCCACGTGCGGGTCGGGCAGACCGTCACGGAGATGTTCCAGGCCGACCGGCAGGTCGAGGTGGAGGCGATCGACCGGCTGCGGCGCGGCATCGAGGTCATGCGGGCCAAGGGCGACGTCACCTCGGCGAAGATCTTCGAGGTCGATCCTCGCGGACGAGGAGCACCACATCGACTACCTCGACACCCAGCTCGACCTGATCGAGAAGCTCGGCGAGCCGCTCTACCTCGCCCAGCAGATCGAGCAGCCGGACGACGTGAACCGGCCGCGCCCGGCGGGGCGCGTGCTCAGGCGGCGCGCAGCGGGCGGGCCGCGGGCTCGACGGGCCGTGTGTCCGGGCGTCGGGGCCGGCGCCGGCGCGGCGGCCGGGGGTACGGGCAGCGGGGTCGGGCGGCCCTCGGCGGCGCAGGCGCCGCGGCCGAGCAGGGCCTGGATGCGCTTGACGCACGACCCGCAGTCCGTGCCCGCCTTGCACGCGGAGGCGATCTGCCGCGGGGTGCACGCGTCCGGACTCGGCGTGCTGCTTGACCTGCTGCTCGGTGATGCCGAAGCAGGAGCAGACGTACACGCGGTCACCACCGTCCGAGTCCGGGAATACCGACCGGACGCGCCGGCGGAGCCCTCCGAGATGAGGTAACCCTTACCTTACCTGGAGCTCCGGGGTGCGAGAAGACACGAAGGGCGCGGATCGGTGTGATCCGCGCCCCTTTCGCGTCCGCCCGGCGACACGTCCGCCCGCCGGGCCCGCGCCGGCGTCCGACCGGGCTACTGCCCCCGGTACATCTCCGCCACCAGGAAGGCCAGGTCCAGCGACTGGCTGCGGTTGAGCCGCGGGTCGCAGGCCGTCTCGTAGCGCTGGTGGAGGTCGTCGACGAAGATCTCGTCGCCGCCGCCGACGCACTCGGTGACGTCGTCGCCGGTCAGCTCGACGTGGATGCCGCCCGGGTGCGTGCCGAGGCCGTGGTGCACCTCGAAGAAGCCCTTGACCTCGTCGAGCACGTCGTCGAAGCGCCGGGTCTTGTGGCCGGAGGCCGCCTCGAAGGTGTTGCCGTGCATCGGGTCGCAGACCCAGGCGACCTGCGCGCCGGACGCGGTGACCTTCTCCACCAGCGTCGGCAGCTTGTCGCGCACCTTGTCCGCGCCCATCCGCACGATGAAGGTCAGCCGGCCCGGCTCGCGGTCCGGGTCGAGCCGCTCGACGTAGCTGAGCGCCTCCTCCGGGGTGGTGCCGGGGCCGAGCTTGACGCCGATCGGGTTGCGGATCCGCGAGGCGAACTCGATGTGCGCGCCGTCCAGCTGCCGGGTGCGCTCGCCGATCCACAGCATGTGGCCGGACACGTCGTAGAGCCGGCCGGTGCGCGAGTCGACCCGGGTCAGCGCCGACTCGTAGTCCAGCAGCAGCGCCTCGTGCGAGGCGAAGAACTCGACCGTGCGGAACTCCGCCGGGTCGGTGCCGCAGGCGGCCATGAAGTTCAGCGCGTTGTCGATCTCGCGGGCCAGCGCCTCGTACCGCTGGCCGGACGGGGAGGACTTCACGAAGTCCTGGTTCCAGGCGTGCACCTGGCGCAGGTCCGCGTAGCCGCCGGTGGTGAAGGCGCGCACCAGGTTCAGGGTGGCGGCGGACGCGTGGTACATCCGCTTGAGCCGCTGCGGGTCCGGGCACGCGGGCCTCGGAGGTGAACTCGAAGCCGTTGACGGAGTCGCCGCGGTAGGTGGGCAGCGTCACGCCGTCCCGGGTCTCGGTCGGCTTGGAGCGCGGCTTGCTGTACTGGCCGGCGATCCGGCCGACCTTCACCACCGGCACCGAGGCGGCGTAGGTGAGCACCGCTCCCATCTGCAGGAGCGTCTTGAGCTTGTTGCGGATCTGGTCGGCACCCACGGCGTCGAACGCCTCGGCGCAGTCCCCGCCCTGGAGCAGGAACGCCTCGCCCCGGGCCACCGCGGCCAGGCGGGCGCGCAGCTGGTCGCACTCCCCGGCGAAGACGAGCGGCGGATACGAGGCGAGCTCGGCGATCACTTCGCGCAGAGCCTCGGAGTCGGGCCACTCGGGCTGCTGCGCCGCGGGAAGAGCGTGCCAGGGTGTTCCCCGGCGAGGGTGTCTGCGTTCACGGTCACGGGTCCCACAGTACGGGGTCCGGTCAAGGCGGTTACGGTCAGCTCAAACCCTGAGACGCGCTGTGCGAGGGGGGTCGCGGTGCGGTAGGGTCGCGCCGTGCCCGCGATGATCATCTCGACCGTGAACCGCCTCTGGTGGTGGACCGCTCCCCCGGCGGCCCACTGATCGCGCGCACCCCGAGAACTCCGCGAAGGCCGCCCCCCAGGGCGGCCTTCGGTGTTTTCCCGGCCCGGCCGCCCTTCCCCGTACATCCCCGGAAGGAAGCCCGCCGTGCCGCTCACCGATTCCGCTTCTGCCGCGTCCCCATCCCCCGCCGATGTGGTCGAGCGCCTGCTCGCCCCCGGCTGCCCGCCGTTCGCCCTGCTCCACCGCGCCACCCCCGGCCGGCCCGAGGGGGTGGTGGAGGTGCTGCTCGGCCCGGTCGAGGAGCACACCGAGCTCGCCGGCATCCCCCTGCCCGACGCGGTGCCCGCCGCCCCCGTCACCGACGCGCTGGTGCTGGTCCCCTTCCGGCAGATCCGCGAGCGCGGCTTCGACGTCCGCGACGACGGCACGCCGCTGGCCGTGCTGCGACCGCTGGAGGCGTACGACGTGCCGCTCACCGAGCTGCTGGCGGCGCTGCCCGACCGCGAGGTCCGGGTCGAGGACGGGGTCTTCGACGTGGACGACGACGCGTACGCGGGGATCGTGCGGCGGGTGATCGAGGACGAGATCGGCCGCGGCGAGGGCGCCAACTTCGTCATCCGCCGCACCTTCCGCGGCTTCGTGCCCGGCCTACGGCCCGGCCGCCGCGCTGGCCCTGTTCGCCCGGCTGCTGCGCGGCGAGCGCGGCGCCTACTGGACGTACGTGGTGCACACCCCGGACCGGACGCTGGTCGGCGCCAGCCCCGAGGTGCACGTGCGGATGAGCGGCGGGGGCACGGGTGGGGACGCCGACGAGGGCGGGAGGCCGGCACCGTGGTGATGAACCCGATCAGCGGCACCTACCGCTACCCGGAACAGGGCCCCAGCGCCGAGGGCCTGCTGGACTTCCTGCACGACCCGAAGGAGGTGGAGGAGCTGACGATGGTCGTGGACGAGGAGCTGAAGATGATGTCCGCCGTCTGCGGACTCGGCGGCGTCGTCGTCGGGCCGCGGCTGAAGGAGATGGCGCACCTGGCGCACACCGAGTACGAGCTGCGCGGCCGCTCCTCGATGGACGTGCGGGACGTGCTGCGCGAGACGATGTTCGCGGCCACCGTCACCGGCTCCCCGGTGCAGAACGCCTGCCGGGTGATCGAGCGGTACGAGCCGGGCGGGCGCGGCTACTACGCGGGCGCGCTGGCGCTGATCGGGCGGGACGCGGCGGGTGCGCGGACGCTCGACTCGCCGATCCTGATCCGCACCGCCGACATCGCGCCCTCCGGCGAGCTGCGGGTGCCGGTCGGCGCGACCCTGGTGCGGCACTCGCGGCCGCACGCCGAGGTGGCCGAGACGCACGCGAAGGCGGCGGGCGTGCTGAGCGCGCTGGGTGTGCGCCAGGTCCGCCGCGAGGGGGCCGCGCGCGACGCCGGCCAGGAGCCCCGGCCGCGGCTGGCCGACGACCCGAGGGTGCGGGCCGCGCTCGACGCCCGGCGGGCGCACCTGGCGCCCTTCTGGCTGCGGATGCAGACCGGCCCGGCCGAGGACGCCCCGCTGTCCGGGCACGCGCTGGTGGTGGACGGCGAGGACACCTTCACCGCGATGCTCGCCCACGTGCTGCGCTCGTCCGGGCTCCGGGTGACGGTGCGCCGCTTCGACGAGCCCGGGCTGCGGGCGGCCGCCCTCGGCCACGCCGGGCCGGTGGTGCTCGGCCCGGGCCCGGGCGACCCGGCCGACACCGCCGACCCGAAGATGCGGCTGCTGCGGGCGCTCACCGCGGACCTGGTGCGCGAGCACACCGGCGGACTGCTCGGGGTGTGCCTGGGGCACGAGCTGCTCGCCGCCGAGCTGGGCCTGGACCTGGTCCGCAAGGACGAGCCGTTCCAGGGCGCCCAGCTGCGCATGGACTTCTTCGGGCGGCCGGAGACCGTCGGGTTCTACAACTCGTTCACGGCCCGCTGCGACGACGCCCGCGCCGAGGAGCTGCGGACGCTGCGGCGGGTCGAGCTGAGCCGGGACCCGGCCACCGGTGACGTGCACGCCCTGCGCGGCCCCGGTTTCGCCGGGTTCCAGTTCCACCCGGAGTCGGTGCTCACGCTGGACGGTCCGGCGCTGGTGGCCGAGGCCCTGGCCGCGCTGACCGTGGCCTGAACCCCGGCCCGGCCGCCCGGGCCGGCCCGGCTGTCAGGCGGTCTCGCCGAACTGGCCCGCGTGCAGGGCCGGTTCGGCGGCGCGGACCGGGTCGGTGAGCAGCGGGCCGACGAGCATGTGGACGGCGGCGATCATCGCGTACTCGTCCGCGGTGCCGTCCACCACGAGGTCGGCCAGCGAGCGGGAGGGGGCGACGTGCACGGCGTGCCGGTCCCGCCCGCTGAGCAGGTAGTTGCGCAGGGACAGCCCGGGGTCCTGCCCCAGCACCTCGATCTTGCGCAGGATCTTGCGGGCCAGCCGGATGTCGTCCGGTGTGTCCACGTAGACACGCCAGGTGCTGCGCGCGGCGACCACGGACAGGGTCAGCGCGAACAGGCCCTCGACCACCACCAGCCGGTGCCGCCCGGAGGCGGCCAGCTCGTCCACGGCGGCGGCCACGGCCGCCTCGTCGATGGAGCCGGGATGGTTCCAGTCGAGGGTGTCGGCGCCCGAGGCGCTGCGCGTGCGCACCCCGCGCAGCGGATCGTGCGCGGGGACGTAGAAGTCGTCGAGGTGGACGAGGCCGACCTTCTCGAGGTGGTGCCGCGCCAACGCCTGGGCAAGGGTGGACTTGCCGGAAGCGGTGCCGCCTGCGACCGCCAGTACGGGCACGGCGTGCCCTCCCAAAACACCCGTCATACCGGGCGCTCCTCAGGTGCTCAAAAGGGGGAATGGAAGCGGCCGGACTAGCCGGGTGGAGGGATGGTAGGGCGCGCGGATCGGCTACGGCAAGTGCGGTACGCCGGGTCGCTCCGGAGTACCGCCGGGCGGGTGGTGCGGGCGGCCCTCGCGGACCGCCGAAGTGCTGGTCGGGGCCTATCCGAAGAAGACTCCGGCCTCCGCGTAGAGGGCCGGGTCGACGGTCTTGATCCGAGCGGTGGCGTCGCCGATCGGCACCCGGACGATGTCGGTGCCGCGCAGCGCGACCATGGAGCCGAAGTCGCCGTCGCGCACCGCGTCGATGGCGTGCAGGCCGAAGCGGGTGGCCAGCCAGCGGTCGAACGCGCTGGGCGTGCCGCCGCGCTGCACGTGGCCGAGCACGGTGGTGCGCGCCTCCTTGCCGGTGCGCCGCTCGATCTCGCCGGCCAGCCACTCGCCGATCCCGGACAGCCGGACGTGGCCGAAGGAGTCGAGCGTGCCGTCCTTGAGCACCATGGCGCCGTCCTTGGGCATCGCGCCCTCGGCGACCACCACGATGGGCGCGTACCGGATCTTGAAGCGGCTCTCCA
Organism: uncultured Actinomycetota bacterium; assembly: GCA_963756705.1. Classification (GTDB taxonomy): domain Bacteria; phylum Actinomycetota; class Actinomycetes; order Streptomycetales; family Streptomycetaceae; genus Actinacidiphila. The sequence goes on from CAVWOS010000019.1 coordinate 501,839, forward strand.
CCCACGCGCACACCTGCTCCAGGTCGAAGCGCTGCTCGGGGACGAGGATGACGTTCGCGCCTCCGGCCAGGCCCGAGTGCAGGGCTATCCAGCCCGCGTGCCGGCCCATCACCTCGACCACGAGGACCCGCATGTGGGACTCCGCGGTGGTGTGCAGGCGGTCGATGGCCTCGGTGGCGATGTTGACCGCCGTGTCGAAGCCGAAGGTGTAGTCGGTGGCGGACAGGTCGTTGTCGATGGTCTTGGGGACGCCGACGCAGGGCACGCCGTGCCGGGCGTGCAGTTCGGCGGCCACTCCGAGGGTGTCCTCGCCGCCGATCACGACGAGCGCGTCCACCTCCAGTTCGGCGAGGTTGCGTTTGACCCGCTCGACGCCGTCGTCGACCTTGAGCGGATTGGTGCGCGAGGAGCCGAGGATGGTGCCGCCGCGCGGCAGGATGCCGCGGACGGCGGGGATGTCGAGGCGTACGGTGACCCCCTCCAGGGGGCCGCGCCAGCCGTCCCGGAAGCCGGTGAACTCGTAGCCGTACTCCTGGACGCCTTTACGGACGATGCCGCGGATGACCGCGTTGAGGCCGGGGCAGTCTCCGCCGCCGGTCAGGACTCCGACCCGCATGGACTCTTCCCTTCGTCACAAGCCAGCTGTGCCGGATGTGCAACTTCCGCCAAGCTAGCGTGACTTGGGTCACATGTCGCCGTCCCTGCGGTCCTGCGGGCCGTCGTCGTCCAGACCGCGCTCGATCGCGTACCTGACCAGCTCGACCCGGTTGTGCAGTTGGAGCTTGCCGAGGGTGTTCTGCACGTGGTTCTGCACGGTGCGGTGGGAGATCACCAGGCGGTGGGCGATCTGCTTGTAGCCCAGCCCCTTGGCCACCAGCCGCAGCACCTCCGTCTCGCGCTCGGTGAGCCGGGGCGCGGCGGGCTCGTCGGCGGCGGCCGGCGGCGGCTCGGTGGCCAGCCGGCGGTACTCGCCGAGCACCAGCCCGGCCAGGCCCGGGGTGAAGACGGGGTCGCCCGCGGCCGTCCGGCGCACCGCGTCCACCAGTTCGTCGCGCCCGGCGGACTTCACCAGGTAGCCGGTCGCGCCGGACTTCACCGCCTCCAGCACGTCGGTGTGCTCGCCGCTGGCGGACAGCACCAGCACCCGCAGGGCCGGGTCGTGCGCGACGACCTCCTTGCAGACCTGCACCCCGGAGGCGCCGGGCAGGTTGAGGTCGAGCACCAGCACCTGGGGGCGGGCGGCGCGGGCCCGGCGGATCGCCTCGGGGCCGTCGCCGGCGGTGGCCACCACGCCGAAGCCGGCCTCCGTCAGGTCGCGGGCGACCGCGTCCCGCCACATCGGATGGTCGTCCACGACCATCACCGTCACGGGCTTGTCGGGGCCGGTGTGCGCGGCGGTGCCGACCGTCATGGAGTGCCTCCCCCGTTCGTCTCGGTGAGTACGGCGTCGGTGGCATCAGCGGGTGCGCCGACCGCCGGGGTGCCGGGCACCTCGGCGGTGCCGGCCGGGTGGGCCGTGGCCGGGCCGCTCGCACGGGATGCGTCCGGCCGTACGGTCGAGGCTACCGGGCCGCCTGCCCCGGCCCCGGACCACCCGGCCGACGCCGCCTCCTTCGGCAGCCGCAGCTCCACCTCGGTGCCCTGGCCCGGCACGGAGAACAGTTCGGCGCTGCCGCCGAGGTCGCGCAGCCGCCCGCGGATGGACTGCGCCACGCCCAGCCGGCCCTCGCCCTCGGCCGCGGCCAGCCGCCCCTCGGGCAGCCCGGGGCCGTCGTCCCGCACCGTCACCAGCACCGCGTCCGGCTCGTCCTCCACCAGGATCCAGGCGTGCGCGGCCTCCCCGGCGTGCCGGCGCACGTTGTCCAGCGCGGCGGCCACCGCCGCGGCCACCTCGGCCGCGGCGGCCGGCTCCACCAGCACCGGCGTGCCGGGCGCGGAGAGGGTGACCCGGGCCGAGGCGTGCGGCGCGAGCAGCACGCGCAGGTCGGCCGGTCCGGACGGCGCGTCCTCGGCGGCGCTCGGCGGCGGGGCGCCGGAGATCAGCGAGCGCAGCGCGGCCTCCTGCTCGCCGGCCAGCCGGCCGAGTTCGGCGGCCTCCCCGCCGGCCTGGTTGCCGCGCCGCTGGACCATGGCCAGCACCTGGAGCACGCCGTCGTGGATGTCGCGGGCCAGGCGCTCGCGCTCGCGGGTGGCGGCCTCGATCTGGAGCGCCCGGGCGAGGGTGCGCTCGCTGGCCCGGGCGACCTCCACCACGTAGCCGATGGCGATCGAGGCGACCCAGATGAGCACCATGTTGTGCACGGTGTCGCGGCCCGCGGTGCCGCGCTCGACCAGGTCGGCGGCGGCGACCACGGTGGAGGCGAACGCGGCCCACCGCCAGCCGCCCTTGATCGCGAAGGTCAGCACGGAGCCGGCCGTCCATATCGACGGCAGCGTGAAGGAGCCGGAGTCGATCCGGGCCTGGGTGTCCACGAAGGCGGTGAGCAGCACCCCGGCGACGGCGATGGTGAGGTCGACGGCGAGGAACGGCTTGGTGCAGCGCTCGGCGCCGCGCACCCGGCCGACGGTCGCCAGCGTCCACCCGACCAGCACGGCCATGTAGATCCCGCCGGGCAGCGGATGGCGCAGCCGGTCGTAGGCGTGCAGGTACAGCACGAGGGCGTACCCGCCGGTGAGCAGCCGGTACGCGAGCAGCGCGCGCCACAGCGGCTGTTCGACGGACATCCGCATGACCATGGCCCCCGCCCTTTCCCTGCCGGCCGCCCACCCTAGCCGTGCCCCGGGTCGGACGGCTCGTTGGTCAACACGCGTACAACTCTTCGCCGGTTTCGCGGGTCTGTTCGGTAAAGCACTGCCCAAGCGGTGCTCGGAGGGGAATCAACCGTGCTGAAGGTCAGTGTCGTCGTACCCGTCTACAACGCCGGAGAGTACGTGGACATGTGCGCTCCGTCACTGACGGGGCAGAGTCTGGGGGCGGACGCGTACGAGGTCGTCTACGTGGACGACGGGTCCACCGACGACTCTCCCAAGCGGCTGCGGCGGCTCGCCGAGGAGCATCCGCACGTCAGAGTGCACGAGCAGGAGAACTCCGGCTGGCCGGGCAAGCCGCGCAACGTCGGGATCCGGCTCGCCCGCGGCGCGTACGTGCACTTCGTCGACCAGGACGACGAGCTGGCCCCCGAGGCCCTGGAGCGCCTGTACGAGCTGGCCGCGCGCAACGAGGCCGACATCGTGTTCGGGAAGGCGTACGGCGACATGCAGGGGCCGGGGAACATCTTCCGGCACACCCGCGAGCGCTGCTCGGTGCGCGACACCGAGCTCTTCGAGACGCTCACCCCGCACAAGATGTTCCGCCGCGCCTTCCTGCTGGAGCACGGCATCGAGTTCCCCGAGGGCCGGGTGCGGCTGGAGGACCAGCTCTTCCTCGCCCGCGCCTACCCGCTGGCCCGCACCGTCTCGATCCTCGGCGACTACCCGGCCTACCACTGGCAGCGGCGCGAGGACGGCGGCAACAACAGCAGCCGCCCGCCGAGCCCGGAGGACTACTACGGGCACCTGCGCAACGTGGTCCGCGCGGTCAAGGAGCGCTCCGAGCCCGGCGAGGTCCAGGACCGCATGCTGCGCCGCAACTACCGGGCGGAGATCCTGCGCCCGATGGTGGAGCCCCGCGTGCTCCAGCGCACCGGCGCGCAGCTCGAACGCTACTTCCGGATCGTCCGCGACCTGGCCCGAACGGAGTTCCCGCCCGGGGTCGCCGCCGGCTTCCCGGCCATCGCGGGCCTGCGCGCCCACCTGCTGGAGAGCGGCAGCCTCGACGGGCTGGTCGCGCTGGCCGGCCGCACCCAGGGGATCAAACCGCGCGTCCAGCTCGGCGCCGCGGGCTGGCGGCGCGGCCGGCTCACCCTGCCGGTGAAGGTGTGGCTGGCCCGCGCCGACGGCAAGCCCGTCGCCCTCGTCCGCCAGGACGACGGCCGGCTGCTCCTGGACCCCGAACTCCTCGACGGCGTGCCCGGGGTGACGGAGTGGGAGGTCAAGGACCCGTTCGCGTACGCGCACGGCGAGGTCCTGGTCAAGGACGCCCGGCAGGGCATCTACTGGTACGCCGAGAACGACCTGCGGCCCCGGCTGGAGCCGCTCGGCGACGGCCGCTGCCACGTCGTCCTGGAGGCGGACACCGTGATCGACCCGCTCACCCTCGCGAGCGGCGGGCCGCTGGAGACCGGCCGGTACGAGGTGTGGATGGACGTGCAGCTCCTCGGCCTCGGGCGGCGGCCCCGGGTGACGCTGACCGCCGCCGAGCGGCGCGGCGGCCACCCGGCCCGCCGCGCGGGCCGGCTCACCGCGGTGGGCGCGCCGCCGCGGATGGTCGTGGCGAGCTGGAACGGCCCCGGCGGCCAGCTCCTGCTGCGGGTCGGGCCGCCGGAGCGGATGACGCTGCACCGCGGGGTCCTGCTGCGGGCCGCGGCCGACGACCGGCTGCGCACGCCCGCGTCCGCCGCGTTCCGCCGGCTGCCGGCCGCCACCCGGGCCCGCCTGCGCCGCTCGCTGGACCCGTACCGCTGAGGGCCGCCGCGCGCGGCGGCGGTGTGGGGGCGGGGCGGCGCGGCTTCCGTGGGCCGACGGCCGGACGGCTACTGACGGCCGTTCGGGTGGCGCCGGCCCCGGGCCGGGGGCTACGAACCGCCGGTGGTGGCCGCGGCCCTGGCCTCCGCGATCTGCCGCTTGGCGGCGGTGGCGTAGATGTCGACGTACTCCTGGCCGGAGAGCTTCATGATCTCGTACATCACCTCGTCGGTGACCGAGCGCAGGATGAAGCGGTCGGCCTCCATGCCGTGGTACCGGCTGAAGTCCAGCGGTCGGCCGATCCGGATGCCGGGCCGCACGGAGAGCTTCGGCACCACCTGGCCGACCGGCTGCACCTTCTCCGTGTCGATCATCGCCACCGGGATGACGGGCGCGCCCGAGGCGAGGGCCACCCGGGCCAGGCCGCCGGGCTTGCCGCGGTAGAGGCGGCCGTCGGGCGAGCGGGTGCCCTCGGGGTAGATGCCGAACAGCTCGCCCCGCTCCAGCACGGCCAGCCCGCTGCGGACCGCGGCCTCGCCCGCCCCCCGCGCGCCCGAACGGTCCACCGGCAGCTGCCCGACGCCCTTGAAGAACGCGGCGGTCAACTTGCCCTTGACCCCCGGGGAGGTGAAGTACTCGGCCTTCGCGATGAAGGTGACCTGCCGGTCGAGGACGGCGGGCAGGAAGAAGGAGTCGGAGAACGACAGGTGGTTGCTGGCCAGGATCGCCGGGCCCTCGCGGGGGATGTTGTCCAGTCCCTCGACCCAAGGGCGGAAGGCAGCCTTGATGGGCTTGCCGATCACGATCTTCATCGCGCCGTAGAACACCGTGAGCCTCCTGTTTCCGACGCTTCGACCTTAACGCCCCGGAGGTCCGGGAGGGCTTACCCACGAGTCGCGGGTCCGCGTACGCTGAACCTCCGACCTCCGTGTACCCGCGTACGCGTTCTCGAACAGGAGACCCACGGTGCCGCTCATGCCCGGAGCCGAACCGTACCGCCATGAAGGCGGTGACACCGGAATGCTGCTCTGTCACGGATTCACCGGCTCCCCGCAGTCCCTGCGCCCCTGGGGCGAGTACCTGGCCGAGCGCGGGCTGACGGTGTCGGTGCCGCTGCTGCCGGGCCACGGCACGCGCTGGCAGGACATGCAGGTGACCGGCTGGCCGGACTGGTACGCGGAAGTGGACCGCGAGTTCCGCAGGCTGTCGGAGTCCTGCTCCCGGGTGTTCGTCGGCGGGCTGTCGATGGGCGGGGCGCTGGCGCTGCGGCTGGCCCAGAAGCACGGGTCGGCGGTCGCCGGGGTCGTGGTGGTCAACCCGTCGGTGAAGCCGGACAGCTGGCAGCTCAAGGCGGTCCCGGTGCTGCGGCACGTGGTGCCGTCGGTGGCCGGCATCACCAGCGACATCGCCCGCGAGGCCGGCGCCGAGGTCGGCTACACCCGCACCCCGCTGCACGCGGTGCACTCGCTGACCGCCTTCTGGCGCACGGTCGGCGCGGGCCTGCCGCAGGTCACCCAGCCGCTGCTGCTCCTGCACAGCCGGGTCGACCACGTGGTGCACCCCTCCAACTCGGCGATGGTGCTGGCGCGGGTCTCCTCGACCGACGTCACCGAGCGGGTGCTGGAGCGCAGTTACCACGTGGCCACGCTGGACCACGACGCCGAGCGGATCTTCCGCGAGTCCCACGAGTTCGTCGAGCGGCTGTCCGCCCCCGCGGTGGTCGAGGAAGGGACGGCCGGTGGCTGACCCGGACCGCGAGGACCGCCAGGACCGGGACGAGCGACCGGACGGGGAGGAACGGCAGCAGGGCGGCGAGGACCGCCCGGAGGCTGCCGCGGCTCCCCTCGACGCCCCGGCGCCCCTCGACGAGGACGCGGCCTGGGCCGCCCTCGTCGCCGGCTACGACACCGAGCCCGAGCCGGGCACGGCCCCGTCGTGGCCCGAGGCCGAGAACATCCCCGGTCCCGGCGCCGGCCCTGCCGACGGCCCCGCCGCCGACCACGAGCCCGACGACCCGCCGGCGGCCGCGCCGGGCGCGGTTCCCCCGCCTGGGCCGCCGGGGCGCAGCATCGTGATCCACCCCGTCATCCGCGGGCCGCGCGACTTCGAACTCGAGGAGGACGACGACGAGGACGCGCACTTCGTGCCGCCCGAGCCGCCGCCCCTGCCCGAGACGGACATGACCACCAGGTTCGCCTGGATCGCCGTCCTCGGCGGCCCGCTGCTGCTGTTCGCCTTCGTCCTGCTCGGGCTGGAGATGGCCTACTGGGTCATCCTGGTCGGCGTCGGCGGCTTCCTCGGCGGCTTCGCCACACTGGTCGCCCGCATGCGCACGGACGAGGACGACGACGACCGCCCCGACGGCGGCGCGGTCGTCTGACCCGGCCCCGCAGAGCCGGCCCGAGCGGACCGAACGGGCCGAGCCCGCCCGACGTGCCCGGGGGCAACGCCCGCAGAGCCCCGCCGCGTAAGCCGGGGCGGGACCGACGGCGCCGGGCCGAACCGCCCGGGAAGACCAGCGCCGGACGCGCCGGACGGAACACCAGCGGCCGACAGGGCCGCAGGGCCTCGGCGCGGCAGCCGGGGCGGGCCGCACAGCCGCCTGTCCGGCCGAACCGCCCGGGGAAGACCAGCGCCGGACACTACGGGCGCGACACCCGCGGCGGGTACCGCCGCAGGGCCCCCGGTTCGGCGCCCCGGGCCTGCGGGTCAGGCGGGGATGCGGAGGGCGGCCAGGACCGGGAGGTGGTCGGTGGCCGCTTGGAGGTCGGGGGTGGTGACGCCGGGGAGGCCCTCGGGGACTCCGCAGCCCAGTACGGCGATCCCCGGGGAGGCGAAGACCGCGTCGATCCGCTGCCGGGGCAGCCCCGCCGGGGAGGTGGAGCCGCCGCCCCACGGCCGGGTGGCGTAGGCGTCCTGGAGCCGGGCGGCGATCCGGGTGAACGCCGGGCCGTTCGGCGGGTCGTTGAGGTCCCCGCCGGCCACGGCGTGCGGCTCCCCCATGCGGTCGAGCTGCTTGAGCAGCAGGTCCGCCTGGCGGGCCCGCTCGTCGGCCCGGAGGCTGAGGTGGGCGCTGAGCACCGACAGCCGGGCGCCGCCGATCCGCAGCACGGCGGTGGCGAGGCCGCGCTGGTGCAGCCCGGGCGTGCGCGGCAGCAGGACGTCCTCGGTGTGCTCCACGTGCGCCCGCAGGGAGGCGAGGACCATCGGCCCGGCGGCCGTGGCGCCGCCGGTCACGTGCACCAGCCCGCACGCGTCGGCGAGCCGGGCCGCCCGCTTGCGCCAGCGGAAGAACCGCGGCGCCTCCTGCACCAGCACGACGTCGGCGGCACAGGCCCGGATCACCCGGGCCAGCGCCGCCGTGTCGTCCCGCATCGAGCGGACGTTGTAGCTGAGCACGCGGACGACCGCCGCGTCCGGCTCGGTGGCCGAACCCGGCAGGTCTTCCAGGGTGCGCGCTCCCCCGCCGGTCACCCCTGGCGGGCCAGGTCGGCCGCGCCGACCAGTCCGGCCTTGCCGCCGAGCTGCGCGGCGAGCACCTGGGCGTGCGGCCGCCACTCGCCGCCGATCAGCCAGCGCCGGAAGGACTTGCGGATCGGTTCGAGGACGAGCTCGCCCTCGTCGGAGACCCCGCCGCCGACGATGAAGGCGGACGGGTCGAAGAGCGAGGCGAGGTCGGCCAGGCCGGCCCCGGCCCAGCGGGCCAGCTCGCGGAAGGAGTCGACGGCGACCGGGTCGCCCTGCCGGGCGGCCGCGCTGATGTGCCGGCCCTCGATGCCGTCCGGGGTGCCGTCACCGAGCGCGAGCAGCACCGCCGCGTTCTCCGGCGTGGCGTTCGCCCGCTGCTTGGCGTAGCGGACCAGGGCGCGGCCGGAGGCGTACTGCTCCCAGCAGCCCTGGCTGCCGCAGCCGCACAGCAGGCCGTCGGGCACGACCCGGATGTGGCCGAACTCCGCGGCGACGCCGAAGCGTCCGCGGCGCAGCTTGTTGCCGATGATGATGCCGCCGCCGAGGCCGGTGCCGAGCGTGATGCAGATCACGTCGGAGTGGCCCTGGCCGGCGCCGAACCGGAACTCGCCCCAGGCCGCCGCGTTGGCGTCGTTCTCCACCACGACGGGCAGTTCGACGCGCTGCTCGACCTTGTCCTTGAGCGCCTCGTGCCGCCAGTTGATGTTGGGCGCGAACAGCACGGTGGCCCGCTTGTCGTCCACGTAGCCGGCGGCGCCGATGCCCACCGCCTCGATCCGGTGGCCGCTGCTGACCTGCCGGACGGCTTCCACGATCGCGTCCACGACACCCTCGGAAGTGGAGGGGGTCGGCACCTTCACGGTCTCGAGGATCGCGCCCTCCTCGTCGACCACGCCCGCCGCGATCTTGGTGCCGCCGATGTCGACGCCGATGGTGAGTCCCATGTGTTCCTCGGTTTTCGGTCGGTCCCGCTAAGAGAACCGTACCGGAGAAGGGCTCATTCGAGGTCGATGTGTTCAGCCGTTGAACGCTCGGGACCGTCGTCCGGACCGGCCGTCCAGCGCGCCTCGGCCCGTGCCACCGCCGATCGGTAGGCCGCGAGGAGTTCGGAACCGGCCGCCGTCAGGTGCTCGAAGACGTCGGGGTTGCGCTCCTTGATGGGTTCGACAACGGAACGCACCTGAGCGATGACGCCTTGCGCGGCGATCTGCACCGCGGGGTTGCGGAGGGTGCCCAGCCGCTCGGTGACCACCTCGCCGACCGCCTCGGCCAGCCGGCGCAGTTCCTCGGCGGCGCTGCCCGGGCCCTGCCCGGCCTCCTCGCGCCGGCGGGCGCGCTCGGCGGCGATGTCCTCCGCGCTGGCCTTGGCCCACGCGTCGGCGTCGGGACGGTCCGTGGCTTCGCTCATGATCGGCTCCCATCGGGGCGCTCCGGAGCCTCGCGCCGCTGCGCCGGGCCGCCCGTCTCCCCTGTTGCCCTGACTGGCTCGTGCCTTGCTCCCCTTCGACGGTACCCGACCGCCGCCGGTCGGACGGGGGTCAGCGCGGCCACAGTTCCGGGTCGGGGGTGAAACGCACCCGAAGGGCTCCCTCGCGCAGCGCGGCGCCGGCCACCGTGCAGCGGCGCAGCGCGGCGGGCAGCGGCAGGATCCGGCGGAACCCGCCCGCGTCCACCACGAGTTCGTCGCCGCGCCGCACCAGGTCCAGCCCCTCGCGGCCGGCGCCGGGCAGCGGCAGCGTCCACAGGTAGTGCCCGTCGGCGGCCAGCCGGTCCTCCACGCTCCACGGCTCGGCGGGCCGTTCGGGCGCGCCGGTCCGGGACCGGGGAGCGACCTCCGCCATGGCCTCGGCCAGTTCGTCGGCGGAGTGCGGTTCCCGGCCCAGGTGCGGCAGTTCGAGCAGCGGCACGGCGTCCTCGGCGCACTGCTCGGCGAGTTGCTTGAGGTGGTCCTGCTGGTGGGCGGACAGGTCGGCCAGGAAGGGGTCGGCCGAGCCGGTGGGCAGCAGCCGGTTGGCGACGACGGCGACGAGCCGGTGGCCGAACAGCGCCAGGCCGGTGCGCGCGGTGCGCAGATGCTCGCCCCCCTTCGGGCCGGGCTCCAGCACCAGGGCGACCGCGGTGCCCGGGTCCTCGACCAGGCCCTGCACGGCGGCCAGCCCCACGTCGGCGCGGGAGGCGGCCTCGTACGCCCACTCGGCGGGCATCGGCACGCCCGCCAACTGGGCCAGCACCGGCCGCAGCGCGCGGGCCGCCTGCCGGTCGGCGGGCAGCAACCGCCGCAGGTAGCGCCGCAGTTGCTCGGGCAGGGCGAGCAGTCCGAGCGCCTCGCGCACCGGCGGCAGGTCGACCACGACGAGGTCCCAGCCGGCGGACTCGCCCCCGGTGACCCCGGACTCCCGCAGCGCGCGCAGCAGCGCGAGCGCGCCCGCGCCGGGCAGGTCGGTCAGCTCCTCCGGGTCCAGCGGCGGCGCTCCGAGCAGGGAGAACAGCGTGCCGGCCCGGGACTGGAGGTCGAGTGCGCCGTCCCGGAAGGCGGCGGTGGGGTCGATCCGGACGACGTGCGGGGCGGGCCCGTCGCCCCCGGCGAGTTCCGTGCCGTCGGGCGTGAGCAGCAGGGTGCGGCTGCCCGCGCTCGTGGCGGCCGCGGCGGCCGCCGCGGCGACGGTGCTGCGGCCGGCCCCGGACGCGCCGGTGACCAGCAGGGTGCGTACCGCTGCCACCCTCAGGCCGTCTTGCCGGGCTCGGCCAGCGGCTCGGCGGCCTGTGCGGCCCCCTCGGCCGCGTCGGCGGCTCCCTCGGCGGCGTCGGCGGGTTCGGCCGCCGCCTGGGACTCCACCCGCTTCTTCAGGCCGGCCAGCGCGCGGTCGATGATCACCTTCTCGGCCTTGCGCTTGATCATGCCGAGCATGGGGATCTTGACGTCCACGGTCAGCTGGTAGGTGACCTCGGTCCGGCTGCCGCCGTCGAGCGCGGCCAGCGCGTAGGAGCCGTCCAGGGCGCGCAGCATCTGCGACTTCACCAGGGACCAGCGCACCTCGTTCTCGCCGACCCACTCGTAGGCGAGGGTGTGGTCGTCCTTGATGGCGCCCGCGTCCAGCAGCAGCCGCACCTGCTCGGCGTGGCCCGCCTCGTCGGTGGCCAGGACCTCGGCCTCCTTCACCTCCCCGGTCCACTCCGGGTAGCGGCCGAAGTCGGCGATGACGCCCATGACCGCGGCCGGAGCCGCCTCGATCGTGATGCTCGACCTCGTGTGTTCCGCCATCGCCGTGGCCCTCCGCACTACTGGTGAAGCTGGTGACGCGGCGTGCCGCCGGCGCCGCGCACGCTGCTGGGTATGGGGTGAAGGTTATCGCGCCCGGGTGGGACGGCCGTCACCATTGCAGCGCCCACGGCGTGCGGGTGTGGTTGAAGTGCCCGACGTTCACGCATTCGGTCCGCCCGATCCGGGTGCGGCGCACCAGCGGCTGGTGGACGTGGCCGAAGAGCGCGTACTTCGGCTGCGTCCTGCGCACCGCGGCCAGCAGTGCCTCGCTGCCCCGCTCGAAGCGGCGGGCCACGGTGTCGTAGCACAGCTCGGGGACCGCGGGCGGGATGTGCGAGCACAGCACGTCCACCGACCCCAGCGCCTCGACCTTGGCCGCGAACTCCTCGTCGTCGATCTCGTACGGGGTGCGCATCCGGGTGCGCAGCCCGCCGCCGACGAAGCCGAAGACGAGCCCGCCGATCTCCGCGGTGGTGCCGTCCAGCACGGTGGTGCCGGGGCGGGCGTACTCCGTCCACAGGCCGGGGATGTCCACGTTGCCGTAGGTGGCGTAGGTGGGGGTGGGGAAGGCGGCGAACAACTCGGCGTACTGCTTGCGGACGGCCCGCTCGATGACCTCGCGGCGGTCGAGGCCGGCCCACAGCGCGCGGTCGAGGGCGCGGGCCTCCTCGAAGCGGCGGGCGGTGCGCAGTTCGACCATCAGGTCGGCGTTGGCCTCGCCGAACAGGTCGGGGAAGATGCCCCGGGCGTGGTCGCCGTAGTCGAGGAAGAGCACCAGGTCGCCCAGGCAGACCAGGGCGTCCGCGCCGTCCCCGGCCCGGGCCAGCGCCTCGGCCGCGCCGTGCACGTCGCTCACCACGTGAACCCGCATGCGGCCACCCTATGCTCGGTGTGTGATGCTGAAAACATCACTACGATTCCTCTAACGCCGGAGCTTTACCGATGGGTAACGTCCAGGCCGTCCTCCCCCGAACCTCCGGGTGCGCCGTGGCACCGTTGAGGAGCAACAGCCTTGCGTGAGTTCAGCCTTCCGGCCCTGTACGAGGTCCCCGCGGAGGGGAATCTGACGGATCTGATCCGGCGCAACGCCGCACAGCATCCGGACACGCCGGTGATCGGACGCAAGGACGCGGCCGGGAACTGGCAGGACGTCACGGCGGACCGTTTCCTCACCGAGGTGCGGGCCGCGGCCAGGGGCCTGATCGCCTCGGGCGTGCAGCCGGGCGACCGGGTCGCGGTGATGTCCCGGACCCGGTACGAGTGGACGCTGCTGGACTTCGCGATCTGGACCGCGGGCGGCGTGACGGTCCCGGTGTACGAGACGTCCTCGGCCTCGCAGGTGGAGTGGATCCTCGGCGACTCCGGCGCGGTCGCCGCGGTGGTGGAGACCGGGCAGCACGAGAAGACGGTGGAGTCCGTCCGCGACACGCTGCCGCACCTGAAGCAGGTGTGGCGGATCGACGCCGGCGCGGTGGAGGCGCTGGCCGGCGCGGGCACGGACGTCTCCGACGCGGTGGTGGAGGAGCGGGCGCGGGCCGCGGGGGCGGACTCCCCGGCCACCATCGTCTACACCTCGGGCACCACGGGCCGCCCCAAGGGCTGCGTGCTCAGCCACCGCAGCTTCTTCGCCGAGTGCGGCAACGTGGTGGAGCGGCTCGGCCCGCTCTTCCGCACCGGCCACTCCTCGGTGCTGCTCTTCCTTCCGCTGGCGCACGTCTTCGGGCGGCTGGTGCAGGTGGCCGCCGTGATGGCGCCGATCCGGCTCGGCCACGTGTCCGACGTCAAGACCCTCACCGAGGACCTGCGCGGCTTCCGGCCGACCCTGGTGCTGGGCGTGCCGCGGGTCTTCGAGAAGGTCTACAACTCCGCGCGCGCGACCGCCCAGGCGGCCGGCCGGGGCAAGGTCTTCGACCGGGCCGCGGCCACGGCCATCGCCTACAGCCGGGCGCTGGACACCCGGCCGGGCCCTTCGATCCGGCTGCGGCTCACCCACAAGGTGTTCGACCTGCTGGTGTACGGCAAGCTCCGCGCGGTGCTCGGCGGCCGGGCCACCCACGCGATCTCCGGGGGCGCCCCGCTGGGCGAGCGGCTCGGCCACTTCTACCGCGGCCTCGGCTTCACCGTGCTGGAGGGCTACGGGCTCACCGAGTCCTGCGCGGCCACCGCCTTCAACCCGTGGGACCGTACGAAGATCGGCACGGTCGGCCAGCCGCTGCCGGGCTCCACGGTGCGGATCGCGGACGACGGCGAGGTGCTGCTCTACGGCGAGCACCTGTTCACCGGGTACTGGAACAACGAGGCGGCCACCGCCGAGGCGGTCGCCGACGGCTGGTTCCACACCGGCGACCTGGGCTCGCTGGACGCCGACGGGTACCTGACGATCACCGGCCGGAAGAAGGAGATCATCGTGACGGCGGGCGGCAAGAACGTCGCCCCCGCGGTGATCGAGGACCGGATCCGGGCGGAGGCGCTGGTCGCCGAGTGCATGGTGATCGGGGACGGGCGGCCGTTCGTCGCCGCGCTCGTCACGCTCGACGAGGAGTTCCTGCCGCGCTGGGCCGAGCAGCAGGGCAAGTCCGGCCGTACGACGGCCGAGTTGGCCGCCGACCCGGACCTGCTGGCCGCGGTGCAGCGGGCGGTGGACTACGGCAACGCGGCGGTGTCGAACGCCGAGTCGGTGCGCAAGTTCCGCGTCCTGCCGGGGCAGTTCACCGAGGAGTCCGGCCACCTCACGCCCTCGCTGAAGCTCAAGCGGAACGCGGTCGCCAAGGACTTCGCCGTCGAGATCGAAGAGATCTACACGCGCTGATCCGCGGCCCGCGGCCTCCGCCGCGGCATTGGACAGGGGGCCGCAGCGGCCGCAGCGGCTACAGCAGCGACTGGAGGCGGTCGGCGAGCAGGTCCCAGCGCCAGGCCTCCTCCACCCAGCGGCGCCCGCGCTCGCCCATGTTCCGGCGCAGCTCGGGGTCCCGCAGCAGGGCGAGCACGCGGTCGGCGGCCTGCTCCGGCGAGCCGCCCGGCACCACGAACCCGGTCTCCCCGTCCAGCACCGCGTCCGGCGCGCCGCCCGAGTCGCCCGCGACCACCGGCAGCCCGGTCGCGGACGCCTCCAGGTAGACGATGCCGAGCCCCTCGACGTCCAGCCCGCCCCGGCGGGTGCGGCACGGCATCGCGAAGACGTCGCCCGCCCCGAAGTGCGCGGGCAGCTCGCTCCACGGCACGGCGCCGGTGAAGCGCACGGCCTCGGCCACCCCGGTGCGGGCGGCCAGCCGCTCCAGGTCGCCCCGGTACGGCCCGCCGCCGACCACCAGCAGCACCGCGTCCGGGAACTCCCGCAGGATCTGCGGCATGGCCTGGATCAGCGTGTCCTGGCCCTTGCGCGGCACCAGCCGCGACACGCACACCACCACCGGCCGGTCGGTCAGCCCGAGCGCGGCCCGCACCACGGCGCCGCCGGAGTCCGGGTGGAAGGTCTTCTCGTCGACGCCGGGCGGGAGTTGGACCATCCGGGCGGCGGCCCGCTCGGTCAGCGCGGAGGCGATCCGGGAGCGGGTGTACTCGCCGAGGTAGGTCAGGGTGTCGGTGCCCTCGCCGATCCGGCGCAGCAGGGCGCGGCTGGCGGGCAGTTGGGCCCACCCCGCCTCGTGGCCGTGCGTGGTGCCCACCAGCCGCCGCGCCCCGGCCCTGCGCAGCGCCGGCGCCATCAGGCCGAGGGGGGCGGCGGCCCCGAACCACACCGAGGAGCAGCCGTGTTCGCGCAGCAGCGCGGCCGCGCGCCGGGTGACGCGCGGGGTCGGCACCATCATCTTCGTCCGGTCCCGGACGACGGTGAACGGCTGCTCGGCGTCGAACCGGGCGACCTCCGTGCCGTCCCGCCAGGTGGAGGCGTAGACCACGACCTTCGCCGGGTCCATCCGCAGCGCCATCGCGTGCACGAAGGACTGGATGCCGCCGGGGCGGGGCGGGAAGTCGTTGGTGACGATCAGCGTCTTGTCCATCCCGCCCGACAGTACCGTTTCGCTCCGCTGGGATCGCCCGAACCCGCCCCGCCCGCGGTTCTCCCACCCGGGCACGCGGGGGCCGCGCACTCAGCCCCCCCACCGGCCGGCGGCCGTAAGGCGACAGGAACAGCCCCTCGGGGGCGTGGCGACGTGCACGAGCATCGTGTCCGGCGCGCAGTTCCTCCCCCGGAGCTTCGCCTGGGAGGTACCCCCAGCGCCCCTGAGGGGCCACCCCCTCCGCTCAGGATCCCCGGGCCGGGTACGGGGCGGACCGGCTACGGTGCCTGCCGGGACTGCCAGGTGCGGGCCGCGGTGATGCGTTCGGACGCGGTCGGGTGGGTGCCCATCAGGCGATGGAGCAGCTGCGGCGGGTTCGGGTCACCGACGTTGACCACGGTGAGCCGTCGCTGCATGGCGGCGAACTCCCTCGGCGCGGCGGTGAGGGCCAACGCGTGCTGGTCCGCCCGGCGTTCGATCCGCCGGCTGAGGGCGCAGGCGAGGGGTCCGGCCGCTCCGGCGCCCAGCGCCCCCACCGCGGCCAGCAGCCACGCGGAGCGCGGGTCGGCGAACCGGTCCACCCCCGCCGCGTCCAGCAGCGGCCCCCAGGTGACCACGGCGGCCAGCACGCACACCCCGGCGGCCGCGCCCAGCGCGCCGAACGCGGTGCCGCGCGGCACGTCCCGGTGCACCACGTGCCCCAGCTCGTGCGCCACCACCAGTTCCACCTCGCGCGGCGCGGCCGTGGTCAGCAGCGTGTCGTACACGACGATCCGGCGGGTGCGGCCGAAGCCGGAGACGTACGCGTTCAGCGCGGTGGTCCGCCGGGAGGCGTCGGCGACCAGGACGTCCCGGACCCGTACGCCGTCGCGCGCCGCGAGGGCGAGCAGGGAGTCCCGCAACGGGCCTGCGGCCATCGGCGTGAAGCGGTTGAAGAGCGGCTCGAAGACCAGCGGGGCGAGGAACGAGAGCAGCACCGTCATGACGGCGGCCCCCAGCGCGGCCCACGCCCACCACAGGCGGGTGACCCCGGCCAGGCCGTACACCGCGAACAGCCCGCCCACCGCCAGCGGCAGCGAGACCACCAGCCCCCGCAGCCGGTCCACCCACCACCCCGGCCAGCCCTGCGTGACCAGGCCGAAGCGGGCGCGCACCACCCGGCCGCGGGCCGCGAACGGCAGCCCGGCCAGTTCGCCGAGCACGACGATGCCGACCGCGCCGGCCACCACCCGCACCGCCCAGTCCGTACCGAACGCCCCGATCAGCCCGGCCCCGCCCGGCGTGAGCCCGAGCGCGAGCGTCAGCACGAGGGAGACCGCCGACCCGGCCAGCGCCGTCGGCACCAGCTGGCGCCGCAGCGAACGCCCCCGAGCGATCTCCTCTCCCGTGAAGTCCGGCCAGGCCCCGGCGTCCGGCTCCGGCGCGGCGCCCGGCTCGGACGCGGGGGTCGGGTCCTCGGTGTGGTGGTGCTCGGTCACCCCAACTCTCCTCGCACGTAGGACTGCCAGCGGGCGGTGAAGGCGGTGGTGCCGATGCCGAGGGACGCCCGCAGGCGGGAGTCCAGAGTGCCGCCCTTCGCCACCGAACGGTAGAACGCCGTCAGCGTGGCCGGCGACCACTGGTCGGCGATCATCCGGCAGGCGAGCCAGCCGCCCTCGTACGACTGGGCCAGGCCGGCCGCGGTGGACCGGAAGTCGGCGTCGGACGGGAGCCGGGCGGGCAGGCGGCCCGCGCGCACGTCCGCGGCGAGTTCGGGCGCGATGTCCGCCGCGGGGCGGCCCGCGTCGCGGTAGGCCACCCAGTCCGCGATGCCCTCGGACAGCCACAGCGGGGTGTGCGCGTCGGTCGAGAGCCGGGTGGCCACGTGGGTGGTCTCGTGGGTGAGGACGACCTGGCGGCCGAAGGCGGAGAGCTCGCCGAACGCGGCGGGGTTGACGATCACCCGGTCCGCCGGGGCGTCCGCGCTGCCGCCCGCCTCGCCGGTGGTGACGGCGGCGATGCCCCGGTAGTCGTCCGGCTTCGCGTCGAGCAGCGCGGCCATCTGGTCCAGCGAGGCGGGCACCTCGACCACGACCTTTCCGGGCCAGCCGCTCCCCCAGGCGTGCGCCACCTCGGGCACGGCCCGGTCGGCGGCGCGCGCGTATCCGCGCAGGGCGGCGGTCGTGCCGAGCCCCAGCACCAGGCTGTGCGCCCCGCGCACCACCCGCACCCGGCCCTGGTCCCACAGCTGCACGGCGGTGTGGTGGCCGCTGGGCGCGCCGTCCTCGTCCCCGGCGAGGTACCAGTGGCTGCCGCGCCTGCTGAACGTGAGGTACGCCGTGGACACGACCGGCCGCGTGTCGTACCCGCCGATCCGGTAGCTCAGCCGCACCTCGGCGGCGGTCTGCGCGACCCCGTCCGCGCTCTGCGGCACCGGGAAGGCGCCGGTCCGCACCAGCGTGTACGACCACGTCTTCAGCGGCATCGCGCCCAGGTCGTCGAACACCGCGCGCTGCTCCGCGAGGAACCGCGCCCCCTTGGGGTCCACACCGCCCAGGAACTCCCCGCGGTCGTGGTGCAGCACCGCCGTGGCCCGGCGCGCCAGCACGCTCCTGACGGCGGCGTCGGCGGTCGCGGTCACCGACGGCTCGCCCGCGTCCCCGCCGCGGTGCGCCGCCGCGGCCCCGGAGCACCCCGAGGCGGCCATCACCACCACGGCGACCCCCGCGGCCACCTTCCGTCCCAAACCCACCCCGCGATCCTACGACCGCCCCCCGGCCCGCTGCGTACCGCAGAGCACCCGGCCCCGGGAGAAGCCCCTCCCGCCAGCGAAGCCCGAGAGGACTCACCCGGGCCCTCCGGCCCACCACCGCCCTCCGCCACACCGAGACGACGGATCCCCGGGCGCCCGCCGGCAGCCCCCGCACCGCCACGCCGACCCACAGACCACCCGGCGCCGGGGGGAAACCCTCCCGGCAGCACGCCCTCCCGCGCCCGCCACCACAAAGCCGCCCACCGGCGTGCCCGCCCGGGCCCTCCGGCCCACCACCGGCCCTACGCCGCGTCGATACAGGGCATCCCCGGACTGCCGCCGGCAGCCCCCGCACCGCCACGCGGGCCCCCAGAACACCCAGCGGCGGGGGGAACCCTCCCGGGCAGCGAAGCCCGGGATCGACGGGGCCGGGGCACGCCCTCCTGACAGCGCGCCCGCACGCGCCCGCCGCTGCGGGCGGCCGCCGGGGTCTGCGGCAGGGGCGGGGCATCTCCGGACCCGGGCGGGGACGGGTCAGGGGCGGGTGATGGCGGTGATGGGCATCATGTCGACGGGGTCGTAGCGGACGCGGGCGCCCGGGTAGGGGGCGTGGATGACGCGGCCGCCGCCGACGTACATGGCGACGTGGCTGGCGTCGGCGCGGTAGATGACGAGGTCGCCGGGGCGGATGCCCGACAGCGGGACGTGCCGGCCGGCGTTCATCTGCTCCTGGGAGGTGCGCGGGAGGGCGACCCCGGCCTGCCCGTAGGCGTACTGCATGAGGCCCGAGCAGTCGAAGGAGTTGGGCCCGGTCGCGCCCCAGACGTAGGGCGCGCCGAGCGCGCGCCGGGCGGCGGCGACGGCGAGCGCGGCCCGCCCGGTGGGCGCGGGGAGCGTGGACAGGGTGGGCAGGGCCTCGGCGCGGGCGGACCGCCGCAGGCTGCCGCCGGGCCGGTAGGCGGCCCGCTGCGCGGGCGGCATGGCGTGCAGCATGCGCTGGGCGGAGGCCAGCGTCCGCTGCACGGCGTCCTTGCGCCGCTTCAGCTCACGCCCGGTGCGTCGCAGGTCCGCGAGCTTGGCGGTGGCCTGGGTGCGCTGCTGCCGCAGCACCTGCTGCGCCTCCTGGAGCTGCCCCAGCCGCAACGCCTGCCGGTCGCTGATCCGGTCGAGCGCCGACGCCTCCTCCAGGTACTGCGCGGGCCGCGCGGACAGCAGCAGGGCGAGCGTGGGGTCCATCCCGGCGTCGCGGTACTGGGAGGCGGCGAGCGCGCCGATCTCGTCCCGCAGCGTGTTGACCCGCTGCTGCCCCCGGGCGGCCCGGTCCTGGAGGTCGGCGACCTCCGCGTGCAGGCGCGTGGAGCGCTCCCGCGCGGCGTCGTAGTGCTGGGTCGCCGTCTCGGCCTGCTCGTAGAGGCGGTCGAGGCGGGAGGCGGCGTCCTGGGCCGGCCCGCCCGACGGGTCGGCGGCCGCCAGTTGCGCGGCCGCGCCGGACAGCGCCGCGGTGGCCGCGGCCGCCGCGGAGAGCACGGTGACCCGGGTGGTGCGTGCGGCCAGACCCGGCTGCGGGGAACGTCGATGGGATGCCACGGCAGCAGACAGTAGCCACGCGGTGGCGGAGAGTTCAAAGCGCCGACGCGTCGCGGGCGTCGGCGCGCGGCCTGCGCCGCAGGTCACACGGGTGAGGCCGGCACCTCGGCAGCGTGTTCATCACCCGTACGCCGTACGGGGCCCGGGCGCGCCGCCCGGACCCGGGCGAGGTGGTGGGGGCGGACCCCCGGCACGGCCGACGAACCTCAGATGCGGACGCCGAACTCGAACGGCATGTCGCTCATCGCCTCGTACCGCACGTAGGCGCCGGGCTTCGGCGCGTGCAGCACCATGCCGTTGCCGGCGTAGAGCCCGACGTGGTGGTAGTCGCCGTAGAAGATCACGAGGTCGCCGACGCCGAGTTGGGAGGCGGAGTAGATCCGGGTGCCCGCGTTGGCCTGTTCCTGGGAGGTCCGGGGTATGGTCACGCCGGCCTGGGCGTAGGCCCAGGAGGTGAGGCCGGAGCAGTCGAACTGGCTCGGGCCGGTGGCCCCGTAGACGTAGGCGCTGCCGATCTTGGACTTCGCCGCGGAGAAGGCGGCGGCGGCCCGCGCGGTGGCGGCCTTCGCGTCGCCGAGGTCGACCCGCTGGCTGGCCCGGTTGGCGGCCAGCAGGTCCTGCTGCTGGAGCTGCGCGCGCTGCGCGGAGGTCAGGGTGTTGAGGATGGCCTGCGCGTCGGCGAGCTTCCGCTTGGTCTCGCTCTTGCGCTTGGCCAGGTCGCCGCGGGTGGCCTGCACCTCGGCGAGCTTCGCGGCGGCCTCGGCCCGCTCCTGGTCCAGCGTCCGCTTGGCGTCCTCGAGTTGGGACAGCGAGCCGGCCTGGAGGGAGCTGAGCTGGTCCAGCGAGCTGGCCTGGTCCAGGTAGTCGTCCGGGTTGGAGGACAGGAAGAGCTGGAGCGAGGGGTCGATCCCGCCGCTGCGGTACTGGGAGGCGGCGATGGCACCGATGCTGTCCCGGAGCGAGTTGAGGTGCTCCTGCTGCCTGGCCACCTGGTCCTGGAGGCTGGACGCCTCCTTCTGGAGGGTGTGCAGCTTCTCGTTGGCCGCGTCGTACTTCTGCGTGGCCTGCTCCGCCTGCTCGTAGAGCGCGTCGACCCGGGACTTGGCGTCCTTCACGGTCGTTTTGGCGGGGGCGGCGTTCGCAGCCTGCGAGGTGAGCGCGACCGCGGCTGCCGCGGTCGCGGTGAGCACGGTCAGACGCGTGCGGCTTGCCGGCTTGGGACGACGGTGGGACGCCACGAAGGCGATCTCCTTCTTCCTCAGCCGCCTACCGGTTCAGCTGGTGGGCGGCCCCCGAGCGTCATCCGGGTTGGATGATCGACTGCGCGGAGGTACG
Organism: uncultured Actinomycetota bacterium; assembly: GCA_963756705.1. Taxonomy (GTDB): domain Bacteria; phylum Actinomycetota; class Actinomycetes; order Streptomycetales; family Streptomycetaceae; genus Actinacidiphila. The sequence continues at coordinate 522,783 of CAVWOS010000019.1, forward strand.
AGCCCCGACCTTAGTGACCCTTCTGTGATCGGTTCAAATCCTTGTAGGCAAAATCTCGACCAGTTGGCATGTTGTTTACGACCGTCGTACGGGCGGTGAGGGCGCCGAAACACGCGGTTCCCGCTGGTGCGCTTGTGAACGGCCGAACCCACCGGAACGGCCGGAAAACGTAACCGAGTTCACACCCGGGCGAGCCGTTTGAGCAGCAGCACGGAGGCGACCGGCCGGGCACCGGCCTTGGCGACGCCGTCGGCCACCTCGCGGTCCGCCGAGACCACCACGATCTGCCGGCCGGGCGGTTCGGCGCGCACCAGCCGCCGGATCAACTCGTCAGCCGTCTCACCGGCCTTGGAGAACAGCACCCGCACCCCGCGCGGCGGCGCCAGCAGCACCGGCATGTCGAGGTCGGCGCCGTCGAAGACGCAGGTGACCTCCGCGCCGCTCTGCGCGGCCAACGCGGCGAGCCCGCCCAGCAGTCGCAGCCGCTGCTTCTCCAACGGCATCGCCGGATAGCCGGTCTTGGTGACGTTGTAGCCGTCGACGACGAGGTGCGCCTGGGGCAGCGCGAGCAGTTGGTCCAGCAGCGCGGGATCGGTCTCGGACAGCGCCCGGGTGGCGATGTCGCGGGCGCTGAACTGTCCGGGCGCCACGGCGTCCACGGTGTCGGCCGGCCGCAGGGCCATGGTGTCCCGCGGCGGCAGGGCGAGTTCGCGGCGCAGCCCGGCGGCCGCGTCCAGCACGGTGTCCAGCAGGAGCCGCAGCCGCACGTCCTCCACGCTGCGGCCCTCACGCGCGGCCTTGCGGCCGGCCTCCATGACGGCCTCGGCCTCGGCCAGCCGGGTCCGCAGCCGCCGGGCCTCGCTCTCGGCGGCGGCCCGCTCGTGCCCGGCCGCGGCCTTCAACTCCTCCAGTTCCGCCTGGAGTTTGCGCTGGGCGGCCTCGGCCCGCTTCACGTCGCTGTGCGCGGCGCGGAGTTTGCGGTGCAGCGCGTCGCTCTCCTTGCGCACGGCCTCCAACTCGCCGCGGGCCTTGGCCTGGTCGCTGCGGGCCTGCGTGTGCAGCGCGGCGACCTCCTCGCGCAGCCGGGCCAGTTCGCGGATCGTCTCCTCGTCCGCCCGCTCGGCGTCGGCGCGTTGGGCCTCCTCGCCCGCCGTGGCCACCAGCTTGGCCCAGCCGGCCGGGCGCAACAGGTAGGCGGCGGCGGCCACATCGAGCGGATCGGCGGCGGGCGGCGGGCTGCCCGCCTCCAGCGCGCCGGTCAACTCCGGCTGCGCCTCCCGCAGTCGGCCGGCGACCTTCTGCCGGAAGGCGGCGTCCGACTCCAGGGCGGCGGCGAGGGCGGTGGCCGCGTACTTCACCCGCCGGGAGGGGGTGAACCGGGCGTACGGCCGCAGGGACACGGGGAGTTCGGGGTAGGTGAAGCCGCCGAACGCGTCGGCGGCGATGGCCACCACGCGGTGCCGCACCCCTTCGGGCAGCGGCCGGTCGAGCTGCGGTTCGGAGGCGTCGTGGTCGGCGTCCGCGTCGGGAGCGCCGTCCGCGTCAGCGGCAGCGTCCGCGCCTGAGGCAGCGTTCGCGTCGGCCGCGCCGTTCTCGTCGGCCGCGCCCGTCCCGGCGGCCGGGGAGGCGGGGACGCCGCCGCCCGGGGGCGCGCCGCCGCCTGCCGGCCCGCCGCCGGATGCCTCGTGCGGCACCGCGTCCGGCGCGCCCTCGGGCACACCGGCGCCAGGCCCGTTCGACTCGGGCCGCGGGTTGCCGCCGCTACCGTCCACCAGTCACTCCCGTCCGGTTCTCGGCGCCCTCCCGGCCCCCTTCGATCCCTCCGGCCGTCGCCTCCTGCTTCCATTGTCCCCGCAACCGGGTCAACCTTGTGCGGAACCGTCCGTCGCACCCCCGTCGGGTCGGTCGACGAGCTCGACCTGGTCCAGCGCGTTGCACCACCGGCACCGTACGGACTCCACCGTCTCGCTGAGCACCTCCGTCTCCTCGACCCGCGGCTCACCGACGAGATCGAGGTGCACGAACTCCACCACCCGCGTGGAGCGGGTGACGTCGAACCTCGTCAGGTTGCCGCACAGCGTGCAGCGCCAGCGGGTGGTGGCGGTCGGCAGGGGAACCGGCATCGGCTCAGCACCTCTTCTCGTCCGGGTACGACCACGGGCCGTTCAACGGGATGGCGCGGGCGGTCGCCGTGCAAACAGTGGCCGTGCCGGGCGATCGCGCCGCCGAGGTCGTCGGGATCACGGGTTCGTGCCCGGTCACCCTACGACCTCGGCGGTCCGCGCCGCGCGGCGAGGCGACCTTTGCCGCTTTCGCCCGTTCCGTCATGATCGGTCCATGGTCATCCCGGTGTACGACAAGAACCCGGTCCGCCGCACGCCGGTCGTGACGTACACGCTGATCGCCGTGTGCACGGCGGTCTTCCTGCTCGGCCCGCTCTCCGGCTTCGCCAGGCCGCACCCCGCCGGCCACGCGCTCGCGTGCGCGCAGACGGTCTACTTCGACCGCTGGGGGGTGATCCCCGCCGAGCTCTTCCACGGCCGGCTGCCCGTCGAACGGCTCGGGATGCCGGCCGGGTGCGCCGTCCCCGGCGACTTCCCCAAGGTGCCGTTCGCCTCCGTGTTCACCGCGATGTTCCTGCACGCCGGATGGCTGCATCTGATCGGCAACATGCTCTTCCTCTACGTCTTCGGGGACAACGTGGAGAACCGCATGGGCCGGGTCAGGTTCGCGCTGTTCTACCTCGCCGCGGGGTACCTGGCGACCTACGGGTTCGCCGTCGCGCACGCCACCGACAGCCAGGCCCTGGTCGGCGCGTCGGGGGCGATCTCCGGCGCCCTGGGCGCGTACCTCTACCTGTATCCGCGGGCCCGCGTGACCAGCCTCTTCCCCTTCCTCTTCTTCGTCCCGCTGCGCTTCCCGGCCTGGATCGTGCTCGGCTTCTGGTTCGTCCTGCAGTGGCTGGCCGCGCAGACCGCGCGGGGCGGGCCCGGGGTCGCCTATCTGGCGCACGTCGTCGGGTTCGCGTTCGGCTTCCTGTGCGCGTGGGTCTGTTACCGGCCGCGGCGTAAAGTGAGCCTCGTCATCGGGCCCACACAAGGAGACATCCAGCCGTGATCACCGCGATCGTGCTCATCAAGACCTCCGTGGACCGGATCCCCGAGATCGCGGAGGAGATCGCGGCGCTGGAGCACGTCAGCGAGGTCTACTCCGTCACGGGCGGATACGACCTGGTCGCCCTCGTGCGGGTGGCGCGCCACGACGACCTCGCGGACGTCATCCCGGGCCGCATCAGCAAGATCCCCGGGGTCGAGGTGACCGACACCCACGTGGCGTTCCGCACCTACTCCCAGCACGACCTCGAAGCCGCCTTCGCCATCGGCCTGGACTCCTAGCCCCGGGCCGGGCCCGTGCAGCGGCCCGGCGCGTCGTGCCCGGCACCCGCACCCCTCCCGAGGCTCGGGGAACGGCTCACGCCGACGGCGAGCCGAGCTCGACGAGGGCGTCGACCAGCCGCGTGAGATGGGCCACCGGCGTGCCGACGCCGAAGCTCGCCCGCAGCGGCGCCGTCTCCTCCCCGGCCAGCCGCCGCGTCAGCGGATGCGCGCAGAACAGCCCGTCCCGCACCCCGATCCCGTACCGGGCCGAGAGCGTGGCGGCCAGCTCGGCGGAGTCCCACCCGCGCACGGTGAAGGACACCACTCCCACCCGGTCGGAGGACTCCCCGAACAGCGAGAGCACCCGCACTCCGGGGACCCGGGCGAGCCCGTCCCGCAGGTGCGCGAGCAGCGCCCGCTCGCGCAGGGCCAGGGCGTCGCGGCCCGCCTCGGTCAGCGCCCGGCACGCCGAGGCGAGGGCGTGGGCCCCGATCACGTTCGGCGATCCCGCCTCGTGCCGGGCCGTGCCGGTGTGCCAGGCGACGCCCAGCGCGTCGCCCGCGCGGGCCACCGACCGGCTCGCGCCGCCGCCGGCGAGGTAGGGCTCGGCGCGGTCCAGCCAGTCCGACCGCCCGGCCAGCACGCCCGCCCCGAAGGGCGCGTACAGCTTGTGCCCGGACAGGGCCACCCAGTCCACGTCGAGCGCGGTGACGTCCACCGGCCGGTGCGGGGCGAGTTGGGCCGCGTCCAGCACGATCCGGGCGCCGTGCCGGTGGGCGGCCGCGGCCAGTTCCCGTACCGGCCACACCTCGCCGGTGACGTTGGAGGCACCGGTGACGCAGACCAGCCTGGGCCCCTCGGGGGCCGCCCGCAGCGCGCTGTCGAGCGCGGCGACCGCCTGCGCGGGCGAGGCAGGCGCGGGCAGGTAGTGCACGGTGGCGCCGTCGGCCCGCTGCCAGGGCAGCAGGGCGGCGTGGTGCTCGGTCTCGAAGACGAACACCCGGGTGCCGGCCGGGAGCGCGGCCGCCAGCAGGTTGAGCGAGTCGGTGGTGGAGCGGGTGAACAGCACCTGGTCGTCCGCGCGGCAGCCCAGGAAGTCGGCGACGGTCTGCCGGGCCTGCTCGAACAGTTCGGTGGACAGCAGCGAGAGGTAGCCGGCGCCCCGGTGCACGCTGCCGTAGTAGGGCGCGTACGCGGCGACGTCGTCCCACACCCGCTGGAGCGCGGGCGCGCTGGCCCCGTAGTCCAGCGCCGCGTACTCCACTTCGGCGCCGGTGGCGAGCGGCACGCGGACGTCCCGGCCCAGGACGGCCAGTGGCGGGCAGATCTCCAGGTCGGGGGCCGCGGCGGGGGCACAGGAGGGGGCGGCGGCGCGGAGGGACGCCACGGTCGGCGTGGCCAGGACGGTCGGGGCGGTCGGGGTGCTCAGGGCTGTCGCAGGCATGGGGGTACTCCCGGAGGAAGGCAGGCGGCATCGCCCGGGCCCGTGGGCGTCGGCGGCGGCCCGGAGAGCCGGGCGGGCCGAGGCGCGGTACGGACGCGCTGCGGGCGGAGCGGCGGTGCGAAGGAAGGGGTGAGAGCGGAAACGCAAGAACGCGAGAAGGCAGTAACGCGAGAACGCGGAACCGGGGCCGAGCGGCCCTAACGCATTCGCTTGCTCATGAGAGAACTCCCGAGTCCGGCTTGCCGTGCGCGGAGTTGCGACACGGCCCGGTCATCACCCGGGGCACCCCGCCTCGGACGGAGGGTTGCCGGACAGCCAGCCGGGGCTTGAACGCTGTCACTCGTGACCTGGACCTGATTCTGCCACACGCCCGGACCCGCGCAAGGCGCCGTCCGGTTCCTGGACGGCGCCTCACGGGCGCTCCGGCGCGCGAGCCGAAGACGAGCCGGGCGTACGGCGGCCGAGGGCCCCGCGGACGCGGGGACCCACAGCGGCCGGAAACGGCCTACGCGTTGCTGGCCCGCACCCACCGCTCCAGCGCGGCCGCGGCCGCTCCCGAGTCGATGGCCTCCGCGGCCCGCACCAGCCCCGCCGCGATCCGCTCCTCCAGCGTGCCCTCGCCGGACGGGTCGAGCGCGGTCAGCGCGGCGGCGGAGTTGAGCAGCACCGCGTCGCGGACCGGACCGGTCTCGCCGGCCAGCACGCGGCGGGCCACCTCGGCGTTGTAGGCGGCGTCCGCGCCGCGCAGCGCCTCGACCGGCACGATGCCGATGCCGACGTCGCGCGGGTCGAACGCGGTGTGCTCCACCTTGCCGTCGCGCACCACCCACACCTGCGAGGTGGCGGTGGTGGTGAGCTCGTCCAGCCCGTCGTCGCCGCGGAAGACCAGCGCGGACGAGCCGCGTTCGGCGAGCACGCCCGCCAGGATCGGCGCCATCCGGGCGTCGGCGACACCGGTTGCCTGGGCCTTCACCCGGGCCGGGTTGGTCAGCGGGCCGAGGAAGTTGAACGGGGTGGCCACCCCCAACTCGCCACGGGCGGTGGCGACATGGCGCAGCGCCGGGTGGAAGCGGATGGCGAAGCAGAAGGTGATGCCGGCCTCCTCGGCCACCTCCACCACCCGCTCCGGGCTCAGTTCGAGGTTGACGCCGAGCTGCCCCAGCACGTCGGAGGCGCCGCTGGCGGAGGAGGCGGCGCGGTTGCCGTGCTTGACGACCTTCGCGCCCGTGCCGGCCACCACGATCGCGGACATGGTGGAGATGTTCACCGTCCTGGCCCGGTCGCCGCCGGTGCCCACGATGTCCACGGTCCGGCCCGGCACCTCGATGGTGCGGGCGTGCGCGTACATCGCCCGGACCAGGCCGGCGATCTCCTCGACGGTCTCGCCCTTGGCGCGCAGGGCCACCGCGAAGCCGGCGATCTGCACGTCGGTGGCCTCGCCGCTCATGATCGAGTCCATCGCCCAGGCGGTGTCCTCGGTGCTCAGGTCGCGGCCGGCGATCAGGGCGCTCAGGACGTCCGGCCAGGAGCGCGGAGCTGTGCGGTCGCCTCCGGCGGGGTTCACAACGCTCATGGTCACGCTCCTGGAAAACGGCTTCGGAAGGCGCCGGGATCTCGGGGCCCGGCGGTTCGCAAGCCTATCCGGGTCGCCGTAACGGGTGCGGACCGTTCCAGGGCCTGGGACGGGTCCTGGCGGCGTCCGGACGGTGTCCGGCCGGGTTCTGGGAGGGCGTCCGGGAGGTGTTCTGCCGGGTTTCCGCACGGGACCGCGCGGCACGCGAACGGGCCGGGCCCGGCACCCCGTGGTGGGGTCGCCGGGCCCGGCCCGTCGAGCGAGGAGGGATCAGTGGTGGCCGTGGCCGCTGGTGATCTCCTCGTACTCCGACACGGTGGGCTTGGGGATCTGGCTGTGCTCGCCGTAGAAGTTCCGGGAGAGCCTTGCCTGGATCTTCGCCACCGGGCTGACCTTGCGCTCCACGCCGTTCTCGTCGACCAGCGGGCCGATCTCGATCGGCTGGGGCTGGGTGTGCGCGGTGAGCACGTGCATCTGCTGCTGCGAGAGCGGCTCGTGCACCTCGATGAACTCGCCGTGCGGCAGCCGCTTGATGATGCCGCTCTCGCGCCCGTGCAGCACCTTGTCGCGGTCGCGCCGCTGGAGCCCGAGGCAGATCCGCTTGGTGACGAAGTACGCGGCCACCGGCAGCACGAAGAAGCCGACCCGGACGAACCAGGTGATCGCGTTGATCGACAGGTGGAAGTGCGTGGCGATCAGGTCGTTGCCGCCACCGATCAGCAGCGTGAAGTAGAGCGTCAGCCACGCCACGCCGAAGCCGGTGCGCACCGGGCGGTTGCGCGGCCGGTCCAGCAGGTGGTGCTCGCGCTTGTCACCGGTGACCCATGCCTCGATGAACGGGTAGACGGCGATGGCCACCATGACCAGCGGGAAGATCATCAGCGGGATGAACACGCCGAGCACCAGCGTGTGGCCCCAGGCCCGGATCTCCCAGCCCGGCATGACGCGGATCAGGCCCTCGGAGAAGCCCATGTACCAGTCGGGCTGCGCGCCGGTGGACACCTGGTCCGGCCGGTACGGGCCCATGGTCCAGATCGGGTTGATCGTCGCGACCGCGGCGATGGCCGCGATGACGCCGAAGACCAGGAAGAAGAAACCGCCGGCCTTCGCCATGTAGATCGGCAGCAGCGGGATGCCGACGACGTTCTTCTCGGTCTTGCCCGCACCCGGGAACTGGGTGTGCTTGTGGAAGAAGACCAGGATCAGGTGCGCCACCAGCAGGCCGGCCATCAGGCCGGGCAGCAGCAGGATGTGCACCGAGTAGAACCGGGCGACGAAGTCCTGGCCGGGGAACTCCCCGCCGAACAGGAACATCGACAGGTAGGTGCCGACGACCGGGGTGGCCAGCACCGCGCCTTCCATGAAGCGCACACCCGTGCCGGACAGCAGGTCGTCCGGGAGCGAGTAGCCGGTGAAGCCGGTGAACATGCCCAGGAAGAGCAGGGTCCAGCCGAACAGCCAGTTGATCTCGCGCGGGCTTGCGGAACGCGCCGGTGAAGAAGACGCGCATCATGTGCACGATCATCGCCGCGATGAAGATCAGCGCCGCCCAGTGGTGGATCTGCCGGACCAGCAGACCGCCGCGCACCTCGAAGCTGATGTGCATGGTCGAGTTGTACGCCTCGGACATCCGCACGCCCTGGAGGGGCTGGTACGGGCCGTGGTAGACGACCTCGTTCATGCTCGGGTGGAAGAACAGCGTCAGGTACACACCCGTGAGGATGAGGATGATGAAGCTGTAGAGGCTGACCTCGCCGAGCATGAAGGACCAGTGGTCCGGGAAGATCTTCCGGAGGTTGGCCTTCGCGAGCTTGTACAGGCCCAGCCGGCCGTCGGTCCATTCGGCGACGCGCTCGCCGGGGTGGGTCGGCCCGCGGCGGGCCGGGGTTTCGGTCGTAGTGCTCATGAGCGCTCCCAGAAGGCCGGGCCGACGGGCTCGTCGAAGTCGCCCAGGGCGATGAGGTTGCCGTCGTCGTTGACGCTGATCCGAAGCTGCGGCAGCGGGTGTCCCGCGGGGCCGAAGAGCACCCGGGCGCCGTCGGAGAGGTCGAACGTCGACTGGTGGCACGGGCACAGCACGTGGTGCGTCTGCTGCTCGTACAGGCTGATCGGGCAGCCGACGTGGGTGCAGATCTTGGAGAACGCGACGATGCCCTGGTGGCCCCAGTCCCGCTCGCGCTTGTCCTTGATGTCCTCCGGCTTGAGCCGGACGATCATCAGGGCGGCCTTGGCGATCTGCTGCTGGAAGTCCTCGTCGGCCTCTTCCAGGCCCTCCGGCTGGGCGAACGTCAGCGAGCCGATGGCGACGTCCTCGGGACGCAGCGGCTGGTTGGTGTTCGTGTTGATCAGCATCTTGCCCTTGGCCCAGGCAGTGTGATCGAGCTTCTTCTCCGGCAGCGGGCCGAGGTCGCGCAGGATCACCACACCGGCCAGCGGCACCAGGGTGAGCGCGCCCATCATGGTGTGGCGGATCAGCTTGCGGCGCCCGAAACCGCTCTCCTTGGCGCCGGTGATCCACTGCTGGCGGACGTTCTCGCGCAGTTCGTCGTCCGCGTCGACGCGGTGCCGCTCGTCGGCGATCTCCTCGTCGGCCATCAGGGTGCGGGCCCAGTGCACGGCGCCCGCGCCGATGCAGAACAGGGCCACGGCCAGGGTCAGGCCGAGGGAGAAGTTCAGCGCGCTGACGTGGCCGATCGGGAAGATGTAGACGATCTTGTCGACCGGGAAGATCACGTAGCTGGCGATGAAACCGAGGGTGCCGAGCATCGACAGCGTGAACAGTCCGGCCACCACTCGCTCGGAGTGCTTGGCCGCCTTCTCGTCGATGTCCTGGCGCCGGTGTTCGTGCGGCGGCAGCCCGGGGTTGGCGAAGGGGTCCTTGACCGCTACGCCGTGGTGGGAGCCGTGTTCGGTCGGCAGGTTCTCTGACACGTCGTTGTGAGATCCGGTTTCGCTCATGACTTCTTGGCCTTGGTTGTCCGGGCGGCGACCCAGGTGGCGAGGGCGATCAGCGTGCCGAGACCGAAGACCCACGCGAACAGGCCCTCGGACACCGGGCCGATGGAGCCGAGCGTGAAGCCGCCCTCGTTCGGGGTGCTGGCGCTGTCCACGGCCTTGAGGTACGCGATGATGTCGGCCTTGCCGTCGGACGGCATCGTGCTGTCGGGGAAGGACGGCATGTTCTGCGGGCCGGTCTGCATGGCCTCGTAGAGGTGCTTGGGGTCCACACCCTTCAGCGTCGGCGCGAACTTGCCGTGCGTGAGCGCACCGCCCTTGCCGACGAAGTTGTGGCACTGCGAGCAGTTGGTGCGGAACAGCTCGCCGCCGTGCGCGACATTCACGTCGGCCGGGCTGTACTGGTCCTTGGTGGGGATCGACGGTCCGGGGCCCAGCGAGGCGATGTACGCGGCCAGCTGGTCGATCTGGGCCTGGTCGTAGGTGTTCTTCTTCTGCTCGATCTGCGGGCCGGGCTGCTTGGCCGGCATGCGGCCGGTGCCGACCTGGAAGTCCACCGCGGCCGATCCGACGCCGACCAGGCTCGGCCCGTCGGAGCTGCCCTGCCCGGACATGCCGTGGCAGCTGGCGCAGCCGACGTCGTACAGCTTCTTGCCCTGGTCGATGGCCAGGGACTGCGACGAGTCGTCGGCCTGCGCCTCGGGCGCCGGCGCGAGCGCGGCGTACAGCCCCCCGGTGGCCGCGAGCGCGAAGAGTAGGACGACGAGCGCCGCAATCGGGTGGCGCCGTCGTGCGGAGAGCTTTTTCACGGATTACCCCGGTGTCAGGATCTCTTGTGTCGATGCTTCTGGCTGGGTCGTCTGCCGTCGTCTGCGGGACCCGCGTGCGATACCGACCGCGCGGTACCGGTTACTTGATCAGATAGATCGTGGCGAACAGGCCGATCCAGACGACATCGACGAAGTGCCAGTAGTAGGACACGACGATGGCCGCGGTGGCCTGCTGGTGGGTGAACCGCTTGGCCGCGTAGGTGCGGCCCAGGACCAGCAGGAACGCGATCAGGCCGCCGGTCACGTGCAGGCCGTGGAACCCGGTCGTCAGGTAGAACACCGAACCGTAGGGGTCGGAGCTCAGCGAGATCCCGTCCTCCTTGACCAGGTTCGTGTACTCGAAGATCTGACCGCCGATGAAGATCGCGCCCATGATGAACGTCACGATGAACCAGGAGCGCAGCTTCTTCACATCGCCGCGCTCGGCGGCGAACACGCCCATCTGGCAGGTGAAGGAGGAGAGCACGAGGATCGTCGTGTTCGTCGCGGAGAACGGCACGTTCAGCGCGTCGGCGTGCGCCTTCCAGAAGTCGGCACCCGTGACCGACCGGAGGGTGAAGTACATCGCGAAGAGGGCCGCGAAGAACATCAGCTCGGAACTCAACCAGATGATCGTTCCGACGCTGGTGAGGTTCGGCCGGTTGACCGACGGGTGCGCGTGCCCGGTTTCTACTGCTGTTGCTGTCGCCACGACCGACATTATGTCGGTCGCTTATCCGGCCCTGACTCCGGGGGTACCCCTTCGGTGTGTCAAGCACCCGGGCCAGCGGCTACGGGCCCGGTCCGGCCGGTCCCCGACCGGGCGGGGCATCCCCCGAAGGAGGGACCCCTCCTCGAAAAGGGGCCGGCGGGAGTAGGCTCCGACCCACTTGAGAAATCCTTCACGAGGAGGACCCGATGCAGGCGACCGCCACGGTGCTGGTCTACAGCGACGACGCCAACACCCGCGAGCAGGTCAGGCTCGCCGCCGGCCGCCGGCCCGCCACGGATCTGCCCCCGGTGCAGTACGTGGAGTGCGCGACCATGGCCGCGGTCATCACCGAGCTGGAGCGGGGCGGCATCGACGTCTGCGTGCTCGACGGCGAGGCGAACCCGGCGGGCGGGATGGGCGTGTGCCGCCAGATCAAGGACGAGATCTTCCGCTGCCCGCCGGTGCTGGTGCTGATCGGGCGCCCGCAGGACGCGTGGCTCGCCACCTGGAGCCGGGCCGACGCGGCGGTCACCCACCCCGTCGACCCGGTGGAGCTCAGCGACGGCCTGGCCGTCCTGCTGCGCCGCCGCCTGGGCAGCGACAACAACTCCACGGAGCTCGCCACCCACTGAGGGCACTCAAGCAGCTTGCGGGGAAAGGCGGGCGGGGTTGCCGGCGGGGACGTCGACGACCGGGGTGGTGTGGTCCTGGCCGCCGGTGTCGGGGCCGGTGGTGGTGTCACCGCCACCGCCACCGCCGTGCAGCGCGCTGCCCTGGAGCCACTGCGCCCGGCTGAGGTTCCAGTCGCCGAAGCCGTTGTCGAAGGGCGTCATCGTCGAGCCCTTGCTGTTGATGACCTGGACGAGGTCGCCGAGCCGTACGTGGTCGAAGAACCACTCGGCGTTCTCGGTGCTCATGCCGGTGCAGCCGTGGCTGACGTTGGCGTAGCCCTGGGAGCCCTCCGACCAGGGGGCGGCGTGCACGTACTCGCCGCTCCAGGTGACCCGGGTCGCCCAGTACACGGGCAGGTCGTACGCGTCGCCGCCGCCGATGCCCACGGTCTCGCTGCGCATCTGCACGAACTGCTCCTTGGCCAGCACGACCTTGATGCCGTTGCGGGTGTCGAAGCCGGGCTTGCCGGTGGTGATCGGGAAGGTCTTGACGACCTTGCCGTCCACCTTGAACGCCATCTGGTCGGTCGCCGCGTCGGTGATGGCCTCCACGCGCTGCCCGGTGTGCAGCGTCAGCGGCTTGTCGGCGGAGCCGTACAGGTTCTTGGAGACCCGCACCCCGCTGAGGGTGGAGCGGACGCTGATCGTGGCGTTCGTGGGCCAGTACGCGCCGGGACGGTAGTGCAGGGTGCGGCTGTCGACCCAGTACCAGGAGCCCTGGGCGGCCTGGGGCGTCGATCCGACCTGGAGGTGGGACTCGACGATCGCCCGCTCCGCCTTGTCCTTGACGGGGGCGCTGAGGGACGCGGTGATGGGCTGGCCGACGCCGTACGTCCCGGCCTCGGGGCCGAAGGTGACGTGGAAGCCGGACCTCGCGCCGGTGGTGTCGAAACGGACCGTCTTGCGGCCGGGGTGGCCGTCGGAGTCCTCCGTGCTCACCCGGATGGTGTAGCGGGCGCCTGCGGACAGCGGGGTGGTCGAGCGCCAGTTCTTGCCGTCGGCGCTCAGGTCGCCCACCACGTAGCGCCCTGAGGCGTCGGTGGCGGTGACGTCGGTTATCTGGGAGCCGTCCTTGATGGACACCTCCAGCGGCTTGGCGGGGTCGGCCTTGCCGCCCGCGGCCTTGGCGTACGAGACGTCGGCGGCGGCGGTGTGCGGCTTGGCGGCCAGCGGGTTGCCGCCGCCGGAGCAGGCGGCGAGTCCCACGGCGAGGAGGGGCACCGCGGCCAGTGCGATGCGCAGGGATATGCGTCGGCGGGAGCGGGGGCGCTCGGAAAGGTGGCTCATGCAGTCACGCTATGAACGGCCGGTCCGTTCCGCGCGGTGGAGGCGTGCAAATCGGTGAGGGCGGGCCCGGGCACCCCGTGGGGTGTTCCGGACCCGCCCTTGGGCCGTTCGCGGGACCCTGGCGCGGGTCCCGCGGGTGGTGTCACTGCGTGCGGTTCTCACCGCGGTAGTACTCGAAGACCCACCCGTACACGCCGACCAGGATCACCGGGAGCGAGAAGAACAGCAGCCACCAGCCGAAGATGATGCCGAGGAAGGCGAGCGAGCCGCCGACGCCGAGCGCGAGCGGCTGCCAGCTGTGCGGGCTGAAGAAGCCGATCTCGCCGGCGTCGTCCGCCACGTCCGCGTCGTGCCGGTCCTGGGCCCCGGTGTCGGCCCGCCGCGCGGTGAACGACAGGTAGAACCCGATCATGGTGCACAGGCAGAAGGCCAGGACCAGCGCGGTGGTGCCGGCCGCTTCCTTGGACCAGAACCCGTAGACGATCGCCGACGCCAGGATGAAGGCGGCGAAGCCGAGGAACATCTTGCCTTGGACTTTCACGACCGGCCCTCCTGGTCATCGGCACCGGTCAGCGAGGCGGTCGCCGCGCCACTGGCCGCGAGGGCGTCCACGGACGCGATCTCCGGGTGGTGCAGGTCGAACGCCGGGGATTCGGACCGGATCCGCGGCAGCGTGAGGAAGTTGTGCCGCGGCGGCGGGCAGGAGGTCGCCCACTCCAGCGAACGGCCGTAACCCCACGGGTCGTCGACCTCGACCTTCTTGCCGTACTTGGCGGTCTTCCAGACGTTGTAGAGGAACGGCAGGATCGACAGGCCGAGCAGGAAGGAGCTGATGGTCGACACGGTGTTCAGCGTGGTGAAGCCGTCGGCCGCCAGGTAGTCGGCGTACCGGCGGGGCATGCCCTCCGCGCCCAGCCAGTGCTGGACCAGGAAGGTGCCGTGGAAGCCGAAGAAGAGCGTCCAGAAGGTGATCTTGCCCAGCCGCTCGTCCAGCATCTTGCCGGTCATCTTCGGCCACCAGAAGTGGAAGCCGGCGAACATCGCGAACACCACGGTGCCGAACACCACGTAGTGGAAGTGCGCCACCACGAAGTACGAGTCCGACACGTGGAAGTCCAGCGGCGGCGCCGCCAGGATCACACCGGTCAGACCGCCGAAGGCGAAGGTGATCAGGAAGCCGATCGACCACAGCATCGGCGTCTCGAAGCTCAGCGAGCCCTTCCACATGGTGCCGATCCAGTTGAAGAACTTCACACCGGTCGGTACCGCGATCAGGAAGGTCATGAACGAGAAGAACGGCAGCAGCACGCCGCCGGTCACGTACATGTGGTGCGCCCACACCGTCACCGAGAGGCCGGCGATGGAGATCGTCGCCGCGATCAGGCCGATGTAACCGAACATCGGCTTGCGCGAGAAGACCGGGATGACCTCGGAGATGATGCCGAAGAACGGCAGCGCGATGATGTACACCTCGGGATGCCCGAAGAACCAGAACAGGTGCTGCCACAGCAGCGCCCCGCCGTTGGCCGCGTCGAAGACGTGGGCCCCGAACTTCCGGTCCGCCTCCAGGCACAGCAGCGCGGCGGCCAGCACCGGGAAGGCGAGCAGCACGAGCACCGCGGTCAGCAGCACGTTCCAGCAGAAGATCGGCATCCGGAACATCGTCATGCCGGGAGCGCGCATGCAGATGATCGTGGTGATGAAGTTGACCGCGCCCAGGATGGTGCCGAAGCCGGACAGCGCCAGACCCATGATCCACATGTCGGCGCCCACACCGGGCGAGTTCACCGCGTTGGACAGCGGCGAGTAGGCGAACCAGCCGAAGTCGGCCGCGCCCTGCGGCGTCACGAAGCCGCCGACCGCGATCAGCGAGCCGAACAGGTACAGCCAGTAGGCGAACATGTTCAGCCGCGGGAACGCCACGTCCGGGGCACCGATCTGGAGCGGCATGATCCAGTTGGTGAAGCCGGCGAACAGCGGGGTGGCGAACATCAGCAGCATCACGGTGCCGTGCATCGTGAACGCCTGGTTGAACTGCTCGTTGGACAGGAACTGGTTGCCCGGCCTGGCCAACTCGGCCCGCATCATCAGCGCGAGCACGCCGCCGATCAGGAAGAAGGCGAACGACGTCACCAGATACAGGGTGCCGATCGTCTTGTGGTCGGTCGTGCTCAGCCACGACACCACGACCGAGCCCGGCTTCTTGGGCCGTACCGGGATCTCGTCCTGGTAGGAGTCGTCGGCCGTCGCCGTGTCCTGGGGTTCGTTGAGAATGCTCATGTGGTCTTGGGCTCCGAGTTCTTCGCGTTGCCCGTGGTGGCGATGCCGGCCGGGAGGTATCCGGTCTGGCCTTCGGCCGCCAGCTGCTTGAGGTGGTCCTGGTAGTCCTGCGGCGAGACCACCTTGACGTTGAACAGCATCCGCGAGTGGTCCACGCCGCACAGCTCGGCGCACTTGCCCTTGAAGTCACCGAGCTTGTCGGGGGTGACCTGGAAGACGTTGGTGTGGCCGGGGATGACGTCCATCTTCATCAGGAACGGCACGATCCAGAAGGAGTGGATGACGTCACGGGAGGTCAGCACGAAGCGCACGGACTGGCCCTCGGGCAGCCAGAGCGTCGGCCCCGGCATCCCGTTGTCCGGGTCCACGCTCGCCGCGGTGCCCACGTCGTAGACGCCCTCGTCGCCGGGGGTGAAGTCCAGCTTGTTGGTCGGGATCTGGTCCAGTTCCTTGGGAACCGTCGCCCCCGTGGCCGGATCGCCGTCCACGTTCTCGATGTAGTTGAAGCCCCAGCTCCACTGGAAGCCCACCACGTTGACCACGTGCTGCGGCTTCTTCGAGGTGTCCAGCAGCTTGGACTCGTCCCGCGCGGTGAAGTAGAAGAGCACCGCGATCACGACGATCGGGACGATCGTGTACAGCGCCTCGATGGGCATGTTGTACCGGGTCTGCGGAGGGACCTCGATCTTCGTCCGGCTGCGCCGGTGGAAGATCACGCTCCACAGGATCAGGCCCCAGACGAGGACACCGGTCGCCAGTGCGGCGGCCCAGGAGCCCTGCCAGAGGGAGAGGATCCGCGGACCCTCCTCCGTGGCCGGGCTGGGGAAGCCGAGGCGGGGATAGTCCTTGTACGAGCAGCCCGTGGCGGTCGCCAGGACGAGGCCCGCGGCCAGCGCCCGCGGCAGCCATCGCCGCACGGGGCGCCGCGACGAAGGGGTACCTCCCACGCCCTGCCGGCGGTGGGGGAGGTCGGAGCCGTTGGGACTCACGTAGCGCCTTCCCGAGAGTCTCGCCCGCGCGTCCGAGTGTTCCGGCCGTCTGCTGGTCGGTCGGCCCGAGGCGCGGGCAGATGAGGTGTGGATGTTTATGCGGACCAAACCCTACTGGACGCTCTTCGGCGCCTCGCGGGGAGGGGGGCCAACGCGCCGGGGCCCGGTGCGTCGGGGTGGCGGGGCCTCTTGCGGGGGTCCTCCGGCCCCGCGATCGTGCCTGCTCCGGGGGCTGGTTGTAGCGTGCGGGGGTGTCCTATTTCGACCTGGCTTCGGCCGCTCCGCTGCACCCCGTGGCCCGTCAGGCGCTGATCGCCGCACTCGACGAGGGGTGGGCCGACCCGGCCCGGCTCTACCGCGAGGGGCGGCGCGCCCGGCTGCTGCTGGACGCGGCCCGGGAGGCCGCCGCGGAACAGATCGGCTGTCGCCCCG
Organism: uncultured Actinomycetota bacterium; assembly: GCA_963756705.1. GTDB lineage: Bacteria > Actinomycetota > Actinomycetes > Streptomycetales > Streptomycetaceae > Actinacidiphila. The sequence goes on from CAVWOS010000019.1 coordinate 539,312, forward strand.
ACGAGTTGGTGTTCACTCCTTCGGGGACACGCGCGCTGCACTCCGCGGTGGCGGGCGCGGCGGCCGGGCGGCGCCGCGCCGGCCACCGGGTGGTGCACTCCGCGGTCGAGCACTCGGCGGTGCTGCACGCGGTGGCGGCCCGGCCGGACGCCGAGGCGGTGCCGGTGGGCGTGGACCGCACCGGCCGGGTCTCCCCCGCCGACTTCGCCGCCGCGCTGGGTCCGGGCACCGCGCTGGCCGCCCTCCAGTCCGCCAACCACGAGGTGGGGACGGTCCAGCCGGTCGAGGAGGTCGCCGACGCCTGCCGGGCGGCGGGGGTGCCGCTGCTGGTGGACGCGTCCCAGTCGCTGGGGTGGGGGCCGGTCGGCGGGGCGTGGTCGCTGCTGGTCGGCAGCGCGCACAAGTGGGGCGGGCCGCCCGGGGTGGGGCTGCTGGTGGTGCGCAAGGGCACCCGGTTCGCGCCCCAGGAGCCGGAGGACGAACGGGAGTCCGGGCGCGCGCCCGGGTTCCCGAATCTGCCGGCGGTCGTGGCGGCCGCCGCGTCGCTGCGGGCGGTGCGCGCGCAGGCCCGGGAGGAGGCGGAGCGGCTCTCGGTCCTGGTGGAGCGGATCCGGACCCGGGTGCCGGCGCTGGTGCCCGACGTCGAGGTGGTGGGCCACGAGCGGCTCCGGCTGCCGCACCTGGTCACCTTCTCCTGCCTGTACGTGGACGGGGAGGTGCTGCTGGCCGGCCTGGACCGGGCGGGCTTCGCCGTCTCCTCCGGTTCGTCGTGCACCTCCAGCACCCTGACGCCGAGCCATGTGCTCAAGGCGATGGGGGTGCTGTCGGAGGGCAACGTGCGGGTGTCGCTGCCGCCGGGCACCCCGGAGGCGGACGTGGACCGGTTCCTGGAGGTGCTGCCCGGGATCGTGGCGGAGTCCCGCGCGCAGGCGGGGGCGCCTTCGGCCGCCGGGTCGGCGGGATCGGGCCGCGCGCCGGACGGGGAGACGGACGGGGAAGCGGGCGCGGACGAGGGCCTGGTGGTGGACTCGCTCGGCAAGCGCTGCCCGATCCCGGTGATCGAACTGGCCAAGGTCATCGGCGAGGTGCCGGTCGGCGGGCTGGTCACCGTGCTGTCCGACGACGAGGCCGCGCGGCTGGACATCCCCGCGTGGTGCGCGATGCGCGCGCAGGAGTACGTGGGCGAGCGGACGGCCGAACGCGGCGCCGCCTACGTGGTGCGGCGCCGCGTGTAGGGCCCGTCCGGTGGATCGGGCCCCGGCCGTCGGTCAGGCCTTGAGGTGCTCGCGCACCTCGGCGGCGGCGTCGTCGCCGTACGCCTTGGCGAAGCGGTCCATGAAGTGGCCGCGGCGCAGTTCGTACTCCTGGGTGCCCAGGGTCTCGATGACGAGGGTGGCGAGCATGCAGCCGATCTGGGCGGCGCGTTCGAGGCCGACGCCCCAGGCGAGGCCGGACAGGAAGCCGGCCCGGAAGCCGTCGCCGACGCCGGTCGGGTCGACCTTGGCGTCCTCCTCCGCGCAGCCGACCACGATGTCGGCCTCGCCCTTGCGGGAGATCTTGACGCCCTTGGCGCCGAGGGTGGTGACCCGGCAGTCCACCCGGTCCAGGATCTCCTCGGCGCTCCAGCCGGTCTTGGACTCGATCAGGCCGGCCTCGTACTCGTTGTTGAACAGGTACGCGGCGCCCTCGACCAGGACGCGGATGTCGTCGCCCTCCATCCGGGCGATCTGCTGGGAGAAGTCCGCGGCGAACGGGATCCCGCGGGTCCGGCACTCCTCGGTGTGGCGGATCATCGCCTCGGGGTCGTCGGCGCCGATGGAGACCAGGTCCAGCCCGCCCACCCGGTCGGCCACCGCCTGGAGCTCGATCTGCCGGGCCTCGCTCATGGCGCCGGCGTAGAAGGAGCCGATCTGGTTGTGGTCGCGGTCGGTGGTGCAGATGAAGCGGGCGGTGTGCAGCACCTCGGAGATCCGCACGGACGCGGTGTCCACGCCGTGCCGGTCCAGCCAGGCGCGGTACTCGCCGAAGTCGTTGCCGGCGGAGCCGACCAGGATCGGCCGGGTACCCAGTTGGCCCATGCCGAAGCAGATGTTGGCGCCGACCCCGCCGCGTCGTACGTCCAGGCCGTCGACGAGGAAGGACAGCGACACCGCGTGCAGCTGATCGGCGACGAACTGGTCCGCGAAGCGGCCCGGGAAGGTCATCAGGTGATCGGTGGCGATGGATCCGGTGACGGCGATGCGCACGGCGGCGGCTCCTGGTAGACACGTGGGCTGGGGCGGTGAACACGCTACCGGTTGGGTGGTCGCGACACGGTGCGGTCCGGGCAGCCGGATGGGGCGGCGACACGCCGAAACTACCCGATAGTAGGGCTTTCCCCCCTCCTGCCACGCCCCTACGGTCGAACCATGACTCCCCTTGCTTCCGGGCCCGCACCACGTTCCAGTGAGCGGCCCCCCGCCCCGGAACCGCCCGAGACCCTCGAGTCGCTGCTCGGCGACTGCCGTCGGATGGCCGCCCGCTGGGAGGTGGGGAGCGGCAGCCCGGCGGACCGGCCCTCGCAGGCCGCGCCCGCGCCGGCGGTCCCGCACGGCATCACCGTGCCGGCCGCCTCCGCCCGCGCCGTCCGGGCGATGCCGGACTACGGCGCATAGGAGCCGGCGGGGTGAACGCAGGTCGGGCGGGGGTGCGGAACCGATAGGACGGGGGATGCGTCGGAGGGGCATCTGACCGTCACAACGGTGAAGGAGCACCCCGGTGAGTACGGAACCCGACGACCCCGCGGACACCCCGGCGAGCCGCCCGCACAAGTCGCGCATGGCCGTGGCCGCGGTGGTGACCGCCGTCCTGCTGGCAGGAGGCGGCAGCGCCTGGTGGGCCGCGGCGAACAGCGGCGGAGACGGCACCAAGGCGACGCCCGCCCCACTGCGGATGGACGGCCCCGGCCTGTCCGCCGACGTGACCGGCGGCGGGCCGGCCGGCACAACCGGCGGCGGAGCCTCGTACCAGCTGACCGGCACCCTGCCCAAGGGCCCGGACGACGCCGCGGTCTACCGCGCCTCCGGCCCCGTCCCGCAGTCCGCGGTGCGGCACCTGGCCTCGCTGCTCGGCGTGAGCGGCGCGGTGGCCTCGGACCACGACACGTGGCGGGTCGGCGGCACGGACGGCGGGCCCGCCCTGCTGGTCGGCAAGTCCGCCCCCGGCACCTGGTCGTACGCCCTCAACGGCCCGCCGCCCGTGGCCGCGGACCCGGACGGCGCCACCTCCAGCAGCGGCACCCCCCTGGACACCCGCCCGGACGCGGTCGGCGGCGGCTCGGCCGGCACCGGCTCCGCGCCCGTCTCCGAGGCGGCCGCGAAGGCGGCGGCCAAGCCGGTCCTGGACGGCCTCGGCCTGTCCGGCGCGTCGGTGGACGCCTCGCAGACGGTGGGCGAGGTGCGCACGGTGAGCGCCGACCCGGCGGTGGGCGGGCTGCCCACCCACGGCTGGGGCACGTCGCTGCAGGTCGGCTCCGACGGCAAGGTGCGGCTCGGCTACGGGCGGCTGGCGGACCTGGCCAAGGGGGCCACGTACCCCGTGGTCAGCGCGGCCACGGCGCTCAAGGAGCTGAACGCGACGCCGATGATGCACCCGGACTACGGCGTCGAGTCCTGCCGGGTGCCCGAATCGGGCTCCGGGTCCTCCTCGGCGCAGTCGCCCTCGACCGGGGCGACCGCCGGCGCGACCGACCCGGCGGACCCGACGGACAAGCGGCTCCCGCACTCCCTGCCCTGCCTGCCGAACAACGGCCACCCCACCCAGGTGCGCGGTGCCGTCTTCGGCCTGGCGCTGCAGTACGTGTCGGGGGTCCAGACGCTGGTGCCCGCGTGGCTGTTCCAGACCGCGCAGGCAAGTGAGAGCCGCACCTCGGTGGTGGCGCAGACCGCGGTGGACCCGGCGTACATCCGCAGCGGCCCGGTGGGCACGGACCCGTCGACCCCGAGGGTGAACCCGGGCGGGCCCAACATCAGGCCCACCCCGGCGAGCCCCCCGGCGGTGAACAACACCCACCGTGTGCCGGTGGACTCCTACACCGTCAGCGGCGACACCCTGACGCTGGCCTTCGTGGGCGGGCTGTGCAACACCTACGCGGGCTCGGCGAGCGAGAGCGCCGGCCAGGTGAAGGTGGCGGTGACCGCCACGCCGAAGAGGGTCGGAGTGATGTGCCCGGCGATCGCCAAGTCGTTCACCGTGCCGGTGACCCTGGCGCAGCCGCTGGGCAGCCGCACGGTCGTGGACCTGTCGAGCGGGCAACCGCTCCGCGGCCGGTGAGCGGCGCGCCCTCGAGCCGGTTACCGGGCCGGGCGGCGGCACGGCGAAGCGGCGGCACCTCATGGGGGGTGCCGCCGCTTTCCGTCGTGCCGCCTCAGTCCGGGAGCGCGCGGAGCGCGCCCGCGCCGGCCGGGCTCAGTTGAACGAGTCGCCGCAGGCGCACGAGCCCGTGGCGTTCGGGTTGTCGATCGTGAAGCCCTGCTTCTCGATCGTGTCCACGAAGTCGATCGACGCGCCGCCGAGGTACGGGGCGCTCATCCGGTCGGTGACGACCTTGACCCCGTCGAAGTCCTTGACGACGTCGCCGTCGAGCGAGCGCTCGTCGAAGAACAGCTGGTAACGCAGGCCCGAGCAGCCGCCGGGCTGGACGGCGACGCGCAGCGCGAGGTCCTCGCGGCCTTCCTGCTCCAGCAGGCTCTTCACCTTGGCGGCGGCGGCGTCGGACAGGATGACGCCGTCCGTCGTGGTCTCGTCCTGAACCGTCATGTGCTTCTCTCCCGGGTTGTACGGACTGCTGGCTACCGAAAGCCAACCAGTGGTCGGGCGGATTCATTCCGCCCTCGCGCGGTGTCGGTGCCGATGCGCGGTCCGACGGTCGGTCGGTCCCCTCCATGCTCGCACACGGCGACCGCGCCGGCGTCGGCCCGGACGCGAGCGGGATGCGTCACATCGCCCCGGCGCCCGTCGTCAATCTGACGCGAAAAAGCTATGATAGATAGCGTCAAGTAGACGAAAAGGTCTGCTGAGCCGCAAAGAAAGGGCTAACGGCCCGTGACCACCACAGAACCGCTGGACGTACAGCCCACCCCGCTCGCGCTGCTCCTGCTCGGCCGCGAGTCCGACCCGCGCAGCGAGCGCGGCGTGGACTGCCCCGGCGACCTCCCCGCGCCCTCCGACCCCGACCTGGTGGAGCGGGCCCGGGCGGCCAAGGCCCGGCTGGGCGAGAAGGTCTTCATCCTGGGCCACCACTACCAGCGCGACGAGGTCATCGAGTTCGCCGACGTCACCGGCGACTCGTTCAAGCTGGCCCGCGACGCGGCGGCGCGGCCCGAGGCGGAGTACATCGTCTTCTGCGGCGTGCACTTCATGGCGGAGTCCGCGGACATCCTCACCTCCGACCGGCAGCAGGTGATCCTGCCCGACCTGGCGGCCGGCTGCTCGATGGCCGACATGGCCACCGCCGAGCAGGTCGCCGAGTGCTGGGACGTGCTCACCGAGGCGGGCGTCGCCGGCGACACGGTGCCGGTGTCGTACATGAACTCCTCGGCGGACATCAAGGCGTTCACCGGGCGGCACGGCGGCACCATCTGCACCTCCTCGAACGCCCGGCAGGCCCTGGAGTGGGCGTTCGGGCGGGCCGGGAAGGTGCTCTTCCTGCCCGACCAGCACCTCGGCCGCAACACGGCGGTGCGCGAGATGGGCTTCTCGCTGGAGGACTGCGTCGTCTACAACCCGCACAAGCCCGGCGGCGGCGTGACCCCGGAGCAGCTGCAGGCCGCGCGGATGATCCTGTGGCGCGGGCACTGCTCGGTGCACGGCCGGTTCGCGCTGGAGTCGGTCGAGGACGTGCGCGCGCGCATCCCCGGGGTCAACGTCCTGGTGCACCCCGAGTGCCGGCACGAGGTCGTCACGGCCGCGGACCACGTGGGGTCGACGGAGTACATCATCCGGGCGCTGGACGCGGCGCCGGCCGGCTCGGCGTGGGCGATCGGCACCGAGCTGAACCTGGTGCGGCGGCTGGCCAAGGCGCACCCGGACAAGCAGATCGTCTTCCTGGACCGCACGGTGTGCTTCTGCTCGACCATGAACCGGATCGACCTGCCGCACCTGGTGTGGACGCTGGAGTCGCTGGCCGACGGCAAGGTCGTCAACCGGATCCAGGTGGACCCGGAGACCGAGCACTACGCCAAGCTGGCGCTGGAGCAGATGCTCGCCCTCCCGTAGCCCTGACGCGGCCCTCGCGCGGCCCTCCCCCGGGCCGCGCGGCGCCCGCACCGCCGTAACGCCGCTATTCCCCACGGCACTTGGCGCGCGCTGCGCCGAACGGCCGCCGGGCGGGCGCATGATGGAAGGGTGATCCTGCGCCCCGTACGCGACGACGAAGAGGACGCCGAGGTCGTACGGGAGATCGCGACGGCGGCGTTCGGCCCCCCGCGGTCCCTGTACGGGTCGGACGGAGGTGCGGCCCCGGAGCAGGCGCGGGCCGCCCGGCACCGCTCCCGGACCCGCCACCTGGCCCGGACCGACCCGGGCGGGTGCTGGCTGATGGAGGACGAGACGTCCGGCCCGGTGGGCGCGGTGCTCTCCTCCCGGCGCGAGGGCACCTGGGCGCTGTCGCTGCTCGCGGTGGTGCCCGGGGCGCAGGGCAAGGAGGCCGGCAAGGCGCTGCTGGCCCGGGCGCTGATGCACGGACGGGCCTGCCTGCGCTGGATCGCCTGCGCGCCGGGCGACCCGGTCGCCGCCCGGACCCTGCGCCGGGCGGGCTTCACCCTGCACCCGGGGCTGCTGCTGGCCGGCGTCGTGGACGGCGCCCGGCTCGGGCCGCTGGACGGCGCCGTGCACGAGGGCACCGCGCGGCACCGCGACCTCATGGACTCCGTCGACCGCCGCACCCGCGGCGGCGCCCACGGGCCCGACCACGAGGAACTCCTGCGCCACCACACGCTCCTGGTGGTCGACGACCTCGCCGGCAGCGGCTACTGCTACACCCGCGAGGGCCGCGTGGAGGCCCTCGCCGCCACCTCCCGCCGGCTGGCCGGCCGCCTGCTCACCGCCGCCCTGATGGCCACCCCCACCGGCAACGTCACCCGCGTCTGCCCCGTCCTCGCCGAGGCCCAGTGGGCCGTGGACGTCGCGGTCGCCGCCGGGCTCGACATCACCCCCGCCGGCCTGGTCGCCCTGCGCGGCCTGCGCCCGCCCGAACTCGCCGTCTTCTCCCGCACCCTGCCCTAAGCACGGCCCAGATCGAGCACCGCCGTGGTCCACTCCGTGGCCGTCACGAAGCCGAGCCCGCGGTTGATCGCGCGGATCGGGGCATTGCCGGCCGCGTTGGAGGTCGAGGTGAAGGCGACGTCCGGGCGGTGGGCGCGCAGGTCGGCGAGGGAGGCGGCCTTGAGCCAGCCGCCGAGGCCCCGGCCGCGGTGGGAGCGCAGGACGGCGGTGTCCTCGATGGACGCGGCGGCGCCGGGCGGCGCGATCCGGATCTCGGTGAAGGCCACCACCGCGCCGTCCGGGCCGAGGAGGGCGTGCACGCGGATCTCCGTACCGCGCCGGGCCACCGCCTCCTCCAGCCCGCGCACCCGGGCGGGGTCCCACGGCTCGGGCTCGGCGTCCGCGTGCGGCGCGTCGTTCACCGCAGCGCGGGCCCGCGCGTACGAGGCCAGCAGTTCGGGCGGGCAGGCCCCGGTCCACCCGGCCAGCCGGTAGCCGCGCACGGGAACCGGCGGCGGCAGCACGTTCCCCGTCCGCAGCACCGCCCGCACGTCCCGCTGTCCCGCCGACGCGCCCATCGCCCGCCGGAAACCGTCCCCCGCCGCGTCCGCGAACCGCCCGAGCAGCGTCCGCGCCCCCAGCGTCCGCGCCTCCTCCCGCACGGCCCCGAGCAGCGCGCTCCCCACACCCCGGCGCCGCCGACCGGGTCGCACCTGCACCTCGGCCCGGGCACTCGCCGCGTCCCGCAGGTGCATCAGCACCGCGAAGCCGAGCACCTCGCCCGCCGCCACGGCCCGCCAGCACAACCGCCGCTCGTCAGCAGGCGGATACCGCAGGAACCCCGCCGTCGCCCCCACCGCCCGGTACGGCTCCACCGCGTTGACCTCCCGGTGGCACTCCCCCAGCACCTCGTGCACCCGCGCGATGTCCGCGTCGGCCGCCTCTCCGGCGTCGAACCGCTCCACGACCACGTCATCCGCCATTCCCCCACCGTGACCCGCCCCGGGTCCCCCGGCAAACGGATTTGCCGCGGCGGCGGTCAGCCGGCGTGGGGGCGGACGAGGCCGGATTCGTAGGCGGCGACGACGAGTTGGGCACGGTCGTGGACGGCGAGTTTGGCCATGGTGTGGTTGATGTGGGTCTTGACGGTGAGGGGGCTGACGCCGAGGCGGGCGGCGATGGCGTCGTTGGGCAGGCCGCCGGCGACCGCGACGAGGACTTCGCGCTCGCGGGTGGTGAGGGTGTCCAGGCCGGGGACGGAGCGGGGGACGCGGCCCTGCTCGGCCTGCTGCTGGGCGACGAAGCGGGCGATGAGGCTCTTGGTGGCGGACGGGGAGAGCAGGGCCTCGCCGGCGGCCACCGTGCGGATGGCGCTGAGGAGTTCGCAGGGTTCGGCGCCCTTGCCGAGGAAGCCCGCGGCGCCGGCGAGGATGGCCCGCACCACGTACTCGTCCGCCTCGAAGGTGGTGAGGACGAGGACGGCGGTGCCGCGCAGGGCGGGGTCCGCGGTGATCTCCCGGGTGGCGGCGATCCCGTCGGTGCCGGGCATGCGGATGTCCATCAGGACGACGTCCGGCCGCTCGGCCGCGGCGATCGCCACCGCCTGGGCCCCGTCCGCGGCCTCCCCCACCACGGCCATGTCCGGCTCGGACTCCACCAGCACCCGCAGGGCTCCGCGCAGCAGCGCCTGGTCGTCGGCCAGCAGCACGCGGATCGGGCCGTCCGTACCGCCCCGGGGCCCGTCCGTTCCCTCGCTCACCGCTTCCCCCTCGCTCCCCTGTGCGCCCTCGCCGGCCGCCCGACGCCGCGCTTGCCGACCCCTGCGCTCATCCGACCGTCCCGTACCCGACCGTCCCGCCGTCCCCCGCCCTCACGCGGCCGGTCCTTCCGAGGGCCGCGCCCGCGGTGCGGACAGCGGCAGCCGGACCCGGACCCGGAAGCCGCCGCCGGGCCGGTAGCCCGTCCGGCAGACCCCGCCCAGCGCGGACGCCCGCTCGTGCATGCCCAGCAGGCCGTGCCCGCCGGGGCCGGGGGCGGCCGGGCCCGTACCGGCCGGGGTGCCCGGGGGCGGTGCGGAGGCCGGTCCGGGGGCCGCCGCCGCTGCTGCCCGCCGGGCGGGCGGGACCGACAGCCAGGCCGGCTCCGGAAGGGGGACGTGGGCGCTGAAAGCCCCGTCGTCGTCCACCACGATCTCCAGCTGCGCCGGGTCGCGGGTGATCCGCACGACCGCCGCGGCCCCCGGCCCGGCGTGCTTGCGGACGTTCGTCAGCGACTCCTGGATCACCCGGTACGCGGTGAGGTCCACGCTCGCCGGCAGCGGCGCCTCGGGCCGCTCGCCCGCGCACTCCACGGTGACCGCCAGCCCGGCCCGCCGGAAGCCGTCGAGGAGCTGGTCGAGCACGGCCAGTCCGGGCGCGGGCTCCATGGGCGCCTCGGGCTCCCCGGACTGCCGCAACAGCCCCACGGTGGCCCGCAGTTCGTCGAGCGCGGAACGGCTGGCCTCGCGCACGTGGGCCAGCGCCTGCTTGGCCTGGTCGGGGCGGGTGTCCATGACGTGGGCGGCGACGCCGGCCTGCACGTTGACCAGGGCGATGTGGTGGGCCACCACGTCGTGCAGCTCCCGGGCGATGCGCATGCGCTCCTCGGCCACCCGGCGCCGCGCCTCCTCCTCCCGGCTGCGCTCGGCCCGCTCCGCGCGCTCCTCGATCGCGGCCACGTACGCCCGGCGGCTGCGCACCGCGTCCCCGGCGGCCGCGGCCATACCGGTCCAGGCGAACACCGCGAAGTTGGCCTGCCGGTACCAGGGGCCGGGCCCGAAGGTCATGGCGAGCGCGGTGAGGCCGACGCAGGCGAGGAGACCGGTCACCCGGGTCAGGGCGCGGTCGGTGCGGGCCGCGACCGTGCACAGCGCCACGGCGGTGGCCAGGATCACCGGGATCTGGCCGTCGGCCGGGCGCAGGGCGATGTAGGCGGCGGACAGGGCGCAGGTGAAGCCGAGCACCGCCCAGGGCGCCCGGCGGCGCAGCGCGAGCGAGACGCAGGCCGTCGCGATCAGCGCGAAGTCGAGGGACCCCAGCCGGTAGCGGGCCGTCCCGGTGACCGTGCCCAGCAGGATCACGGTGAACAGGGCCGCCGCCAGCCCGGCGTCGGCGGCGCCCTGATGGGCCCGCAGCCACTGGCACGAACCCTTCAGGGCTTTCCTCGACGGATGCGACGGATGCTGCACGCCGAGCACGGTGGGGCCTCGCGTCCTGTCTGACGCCCACCCCTGCGGGGGAGCGGCGTTCACCCGTAGGGGGGTGGCTCACGTCCCCGGGGAGCGGTGCGCTCCCCGGGGTGGGGCCGTGCGGGCTCAGCCCGGGATGAGGCCGTCCTCGGAGAGCATCTCCCGCACCTGTTCGAGCGTCGCGTCCCCGGCGGGCAGGATCAGCTGCGACGGTTCGAGCGCGTCGTCGGGCAGGGGCTCCCCGATCCGGCGCACCTCCCCGAGCAGGGCCTCCAGCGTGCGCCGGAAGCCCTCCTCGTCACCGGCCTGCACCTCGGCCAGCAGCTTGTCGTCCAGCGTGTTGAGCTCGGCGAGGCGGGCGTCGTCCACCGTCACCTGGCCCTCCCCCATGATCCGTACGATCATGACGGCCTCCTCCGTACCAAACCTCGCCGCTGACCCGTGGTGGTCACTGCTTGTCGAACCGGGGGGTGTCCTGCTGCTGGCCCTGTGCGGACTGGTTGCCCTGCCCGCCCTCGATCGCCTGCGGGGTGCCGCCGCCGGAGAGCTCGGCCTTCATCCGCTGGAGTTCGAGCTCCACGTCGCTGCCGCCGGAGAGCCGGTCCAGCTCCGCCTGGATGTCGTCCTTGCCCAGGCCGCTCGGGTCGTCGAGGGCGCCGGAGGCCATCAGCTCGTCCAGGGCGCCGGCCCGGGCCCGCAGCTGCTCGGTCTTGTCCTCCGCCCGCTGGATCGCCATGCCCACGTCGCCCATCTCCTCGGAGATGCCGGAGAAGGCCTCGCCGATCTGGGTCTGGGCCTGGGCGGCGGTGTACGTGGCCTTGATGGTCTCCTTCTTGGTGCGGAAGGCGTCCACCTTGGCCTGCAGGCGCTGGGAGGCCAGCGTGAGCTTCTCCTCCTCGCCCTGGAGCTGCGTGTGCTGCGTCTCCAGGTCGGTCACCTGCTGCTGCAGGGCGGCCCGGCGCGACAGCGCCTCGCGGGCCAGGTCCTCCCGGCCGAGGGCGAGCGCCTTGCGGCCCTGGTCCTCGTAGGTCGCGGACTTCTTCTGCAGCTCGGTGAGCTGGAGTTCAAGCCGTTTGCGGGACGTGGCCACGTCGGCCACACCCCTGCGCACCTTCTGCAGCAGTTCCAGCTGCTTCTGGTACGAGTAGTCCAGGGTCTCGCGCGGGTCCTCGGCCCGGTCCAGGGCCTTGTTGGCCTTCGCGCGGAAGATCATCCCCATCCGCTTCATGACACCGCTCATGGGCCTCGCGCGCCCCCTTCTCAGCGACTGCTCCAGCACCTCTACAGACCCAAGCCTACGGGCCATGGTTCCATTACCGCACCGTTCGGTAACGGATGTGGTCCTCCGTAGGGACGATCACGGTTCGGCGGCCTCAGGCCCAGGGATGAGGCGAGGGGCTGCGGGCGGAGCCGGTGACCCCGGTAACCTTGGACACGTGTTCCGACGTCGTTCGCAAGATGAGCAGGCCCAGACCTCCACGGCGGTCATGGACGGGCCACGAGACCCGCAGGCTCCCAAGGGTCGTCCCACCCCCAAGCGCAGCGAGGCGCAGAGTCAACGCCGCAAGGTCATGACCGCGTCCGGTGACCGCAAAACCGCCGCCAAGCAGGCCCGTGACGCCCGCCGGGCCGAGATGGCCAAGCAGCGCGAGGCGCTGGCCAACGGCGACGAGCGGTACCTGCCGGTCCGTGACAAGGGCCCGGTGCGCAAGTTCGTCCGCGACTACGTGGATTCCCGCTACCGGGTGGCGGAGTTCTTCCTGCCGCTGGCCGTGGTCATCCTGCTGATGAGCGTGTCGCCGTCGCTGCAGAGCCTGTCCCTGCTGCTGTGGCTGGTGGTCATCGCGACCATCGTCCTGGACTCCGTCGTCACGGGTGTCCTGCTGCGCAAGCAGCTGCACCGGCGCTTCGAGGGCAAGAACACCCGGGGCGCCATCGCCTACGGGCTGATGCGCACGCTCCAGATGCGGAAGCTGCGGCTGCCGAAGCCGCAGGTCACCCGCGGCACCAAGCTCTGAGCACCGGGTACGGGGACCCGGGGGCGGGCGGTTTCACCGGCGGGGCCGATCACTGGCTGGCCGGGCTGGGCGGACTGCGGAACACCGTCCGGCAGGAGGTGGTCGCCCGCCAGCTCGACGAGCAGTTGACCACGCGTTTCCCGCAGCCGGCGGGCAGCCACGCCCTGCGGCGGCTGCGGGTGCTCGACATCGGCCCCGGCCAGGGCACGCAGGCGCTGCGGCTGGCCCGGCTGGGGCACCTGGTGACCGGGCTGGAGGCCGACCCGGCGATGCTGGCCGCGCTGCGCCGGGCGGTCGCGGCCGAGCCGGCGGACGTGCGGGATCGGCTCGTGCTGCTCCAGGGCGACGGCCGGGAGACCGGCCGGCACTTCGGCCCGGCCTGCTTCGACGTGGTGCTGTGCCACGGCGTGCTGATGTACGTGAGCGACCCCGCCCCGATGCTGGCCGCGCTGGCCCGGGTGCTGGCGCCGGGCGGCCTGCTGTCGCTGCTGGTCCGCAACGGCGACGCGCTGGCCATGCGGCCGGGCCTGCTCGGGGACTGGACCGCGGCGGTGGACGCCTTCGGCTCCGACGGGTACGTCAACCGGCTCGGACTGTCCACGCGGGCGGACCGGCGCGAGCCGCTGTCGGCGACCCTGCGCGGGTTCGGCGTGCCGGTGGGCGCGTGGTACGGCGTGCGGGTCTTCACCGACACCGCGCCGGACGGGGCGACGGCGCCGCAGGACCCGGGCGAGCTGGCCCGGCTGCTCGACGCCGAGGAGCGGGCCGGGCGCACCGACCCCTACCGCGGGGTGGCCGCGCTGCTGCACCTGTGCGGCGTGCGGGCCTGAGGCGGCCACAAGACGGCGATCCCCGGCCGGACCCCCGGAGCACGGGGAACCCGATTGGGGGCGCGGGCCGGGCCGCGGGCCGCGCGGAACGCGACAATTCCGGCATGAGCCCCTCGCGCGCCCGCACCCTCCTGTCCGGCGCGGCCGTCTGCGCCGCTCTGCTGGCCACCGGATGCACGTCCTCGGGCTCGGGCTCCGGCTCGGGCGCGGCCGCCGGGACGCGCGCCACCGCCGCCGTCGGCTCCGCGGACGACCTGCAGAACGCCTACCAGGCCACGGTCCGCGCCGTGCTGCCGTCGGTCGTGCAGATCACCACGGCCCGAGAGCTCGGCTCGGGCGTGGTGTACGACGACAAGGGCGACATCGTCACCAACGCGCACGTGGTGGGCTCCAGCAAGACGTTCCAGGTCTCCCTGGCGACCGGCGGGCGGCCGCTGTCGGCCCGGCTGGTGTCGTCCTTCCCGCCGAACGACCTGGCCGTGATCCGGCTGGACTCGGTGCCCGACGGGCTCAGGCCGGCCCGGTTCGCGGACTCGGGGAAGACCGCCGTCGGGCTGATCGTGCTGGCCATGGGCAATCCGCTGGGCCTGTCCAGCAGCGTCACCCAGGGCATCGTCTCGGCCACCGGCCGCACGGTCTCCGAGGGCGACTCCGACGGCGGCACCGGGGCCACCATCCCCGACATGGTGCAGACGTCGGCGGCGATCAACCCCGGCAACAGCGGCGGGGCCCTGGTCGACCTCGACAACGAGGTGATCGGCATCCCGACGCTGGCGGCCAGCGACCCGCAGTTCGGCAGCGGCGCGGCGCCCGGGATCGGCTTCGCCATCCCGTCGTCCGCCGTGCGGCGGATCGCCGACCAGATCATCCGCAACGGCCGGGTCACCGACTCCGGGCGGGCCGCGCTGGGCGTGGCCGTGCGCGGAGTCGTCGACCAGGACGGCCGGCCGGCGGGGGCGGCGATCGTGTCCACCGTGGACGGCGGGCCCGCCGCCGACGCCGGGATGCGGGCCGGTGACGTGATCACCCGCGTCGGGAACACCCGGATCACCACGGCCCAGAGCCTCTCGGAGGCGCTGGCCGCGCACGAGCCGGGCGACCGGGTCAAGGTCACCTACCTCCGCGACGGCTCCACCCGCACCGCGGAGGTCACCCTCGGATCGCTCTAGACGCCCTCGGGGCTTTCGTTCAGACGCCCTCGGGGCTCTCCGCGCCCGCAGCGCTCTCCGAGGGCTCGGAATCCGGGGCGGGGGACGACGTCTCGCCGTGCAGGCTCATCGGGCCGTAGATCATCGTGTCGCCGTCGAAGAGGGTGACCTGGTCCGCGCCGCCCGCGAGCAGGTCCTTCCAGACCTCGCCCACCCACGACTCCGCGTCGCCCTGGGTGGGGAACTCCTCGGGCTCCACCGCGGGCGGCACCTCGGTGCCATCGGTCTTCTCGAACCGCCACGTCCACGCCATGTGCTGCTCCTCGGTCCCGGTGATCGGAAGAACGTCAGGCTGCTGCCCAGGCAGCGTATCGGCCACACGCACCGCCCACCGCGGATCTCCGAACGCGCCCCGCCGCCGCGCGGACGCCGACGAGCGCGGAGGGGACGGCGCGGGGGTGCCCCCGCAGGCCGGCGAACGCACCACCGGGGATTCAGACACAGACGAAACGGAAACGTTCGCCGGCCGAGGAGGTACCCCCGGGGCGGCACCGACCCACCCACCACGGACCCGCACCCCGCGAAGGACCAGAAGCGGGCGGGCGGCCCGGGCGACCTGAACGGCGTGCCCCCGTGGGCGGCCGCATGGCGGGCCCGGCGCGACCGGGGCGGGGGGACGCGAGACGATCGTGTCGTGGAACTGACTTTGCTCGGCACGGGCGCGCCCGAGGGTCTGCCGGTGCCCGGGTGTCCCTGCGCGGCCTGCGCCGCCGCCGTCGGCGAGGGCGCCCGGGCGGCGACCTCGGTCCTCGTCGACGGGGTGGTGCTGCTCGACCTGACGCCGGGGGTGGCCCTGGCCGCGGCGCGCGCCGGGCGGACGCTGGGCGGGCTGCGGCTGGTCCTGTTGTCGCACCCGCACGACGGGCCGCCCGTGGAGATCCCGGCGGGGCTGCCGGGGCCGACCCGGGTGCCGGACGGGCAGCGGCTGCCGATGATCACCGGGCACCGGGTGCGGGCCGTGGCCGTGGACGCGCCGGGCACGGGGTACGTGATCGAGTCGCCCGAGGGCCCGCGCGCGCTGTACCTGCCGCCGGGCGGCGCGGCCGCGGGGCTGGCCCCTGCGGCGGGCGAGGCGCCGTACGACCTGGTGCTGCTCGACGTGGTGCGGCGGCCGGACGCGCTGGCCCGGCTGCGGGCGGCCGGCGCGGTGGCCGGGACGACGGACGTGGTGGCCGTCCACCTCGGCCACGAGGCGCCGCCGGAGCCGGAGTTGTCCCGGCGGCTGGCCGCGCTCGGCGCCCGGGCGGTGCCGGACGGCAGCACGCTGGTCGCCGGCGACTACCAGTACGTGCCGGACGTGCCGCGCCGCACGCTGGTGCTCGGCGGCGCGCGCTCGGGCAAGTCCGCGGAGGCCGAGCGGCGCCTCGCCGCCTTCCCCGACGTGCTCTACGTGGCCACCGGCGGCACCCGCGAGGGCGACGCGGACTGGGCGGCCCGGGTCGCCGCCCACCGCGAGCGGCGGCCGGGCGGCTGGCGCACCCGCGAGACCCGCGACCTGCTGCCCCTGCTGGCCGCGGCCGACGAGCCGCCGCTGCTCATCGACTGCCTGGCGCTGTGGCTCACCGACCTCATGGACACCGCGGGCGCCTGGGACGACGACGCGTGGCGCGAGGGCGCGGCCGAGGCCGTACGGGCCGGGGTCGACGCCCTCGCCGACGCCTGGCGGGCCACCCGCCGCACGGTCGTGGCCGTCTCCAACGAGGTCGGCTCCGGGGTGGTGCCCGCGACCTCCTCCGGCCGCCGCTTCCGGGACGAACTCGGGCGTCTCAACGCGGCGGTGGCCGAACAGTCGGAACACGTGCTGCTCGTGGTGGCCGGTCTGGCCCTCCCCCTCCGCGGCTGACCGCCGGCCGGTCGCGGGCAACGGGTACTGTTCCGCGGGTGAGCGGCATCGATCTGGACGAATTCGGGTCCCTCGTGGAGCGGCCCGACGCAGGGGTACGGCGGGATTCCCAGGAGCGCTGGCGGGAGCTGGTGCGGCCGGCGGACGGGCTGGGCAGGACGGCCGAACTGGCCGACTGGCTCGCCTCGGTGCGCGGGCAGGTGGCCGCGCGGCCGATCGAGCGGCCCCGGCTGGTGGTGTTCGCCGGGGACCACGGCGTGGCGGAGCTGGAGATCTCGGCGCGGCCCGCGGGCGACGCGACCGCGCTGGTCCGGGCGGCGCTGGAGGGCGCCTCGCCCGCGGCCGTCCTGGCCCGGCAGTACGGCGCCGGGGTCCGGGTGGTGGACATGGCGCTGGACTGCGACCCGGACGAACTGCCCGCGGAGGTCACCGCGCACCGGGTGCGGCGCGGCTCGGGCCGGCTGGACGTCGAGGACGCGCTGACCGCGGAGGAGGCCGAGCAGGCCTTCCGCACCGGGATGGCGCTGGCCGACGAGGAGGCCGACTCCGGAACCGACCTGGCGCTGCTCGGCGACCTCAGCGTGGGCGGCACCACGGTCGCGGGCGTGCTGATCGCCGCGACGTGCGGGACCGACGCCTCCGTGGTCACCGGGCGCGGCTCGGGCATCGACGACCTCGCGTGGATGCGCAAGTGCGCGGCGATCCGGGACGGGCTGCGGCGGGCCCGGCCGGTCCTCGGCGACCAGCTGGGTCTGCTGGCCGCGGTCGGCGGGGCGGACTTCGCGGCGATGACGGGCTTCCTGCTCCAGGCCGCGGTCCGCAGGATGCCCGTCGTGCTGGACGGTGTGGTCAGCGCGTCCTGTGCGCTGGTCGCCCAGCGGGTGGCGTTCCGGGCCCCGGACTGGTGGGCGGCCGGTGCGGCCACCGGCGAGGCGGGGCAGGCCAGGGCGCTGGACCGGATCTCGCTCAAGCCGCTCCAGGACCACGGGCCTTCCGTCGGCGGCGGCGCCGCGGCGCTTCTTGCTCTGCCGCTCCTTCAGGCGGCGGCCGCGCTCTCCGCCGAGCTCGCGCCGACCGACAAGTGATCCCCCCTCCGGGGGTTCCTCCCCACCCGCCCGCCCGCTTCTGATATTCCGCGAAGTGCGGGCCCCTGGTGGTGGGTCGCTGCCGGACGGCGTCTGACGGAAGGACGGGCGCCCGGCAGCCTTCGCGAGCGAGCCTCGTACGCAGCCGGACCCGGGAGAACCCCTGGAACCCCCCACCCGCCCGCGGGCGCCGACGAGGCCGGAGGGGACGGCGCGGGGGTGCCCCCGCAGGCCGGCGAACGCACCACCGGCCGGCAGGCAGGAGCGAAACGGAAACGTTCGCCGGCCGAGGAGGTCCCCCCGGGGCCGCACCGACCCACCCACCAGAAGCCCGCACTCCGCGGAAGGGCAGAAGCGGGCGGGCGGGTGGGAGGAAACCCCCGGAGGGACGTCGCGCCGGCCCGCGGTAGCCTCACGCGGTGGAACGCGACCCGCACCCGTCCGACGGCCCGAGATTCGCCTTCGGGACACTGACCGTCCTCCCGGTCACGGTGCGCCGGTGGGACCGTACGGCCGCCCGGGCCGGAATGGCGTGGGCGCCGGCGGCCGGCGCGGTGGTCGGGGCCCTGGCCGGAGCGGCCGGAGCGGTCCTCACGGCGGCCGGCGCCACCGCGCTGCTCGCCGCGGTGGCCGCGGTCGCCGTCCCCGCGGCGCTGACGCGGGGCCTGCACCTGGACGGGCTGGCCGACACCGCCGACGGCCTGGGCAGCGGACAGCCCGCCCCCCGCGCGCTGGAGATCATGAAGCAGTCCGACATCGGACCGTTCGGGGTCGTCACCCTGGTCCTCGTCCTGCTCGCGCAGGTGGCGTCGCTGGCGGCCTGCTACGGCCACGGGTGGCGCTACGGCGCCGCTTCCGCGCTGGTCGCGGGCCTGACGGGCCGGGCCGCGCTCACGCTCGGCTGCCGCGCGGGGGTGCCCGCGGCCCGCCCCGACGGGCTGGGCGCGGCGGTCTCCGGAGTACTCGGCAGGGCCGCGGTCCTGGCCCTGTGCCTGGGCTGCGCCGCGCTCACCGCGGCCCTCGGCGCCGGCTTCCCCGGCCTCACCGCACTGCGCTTCGCGGCCGCGACGGCCGCCTCCCTGGTGGCCGCCGAACTCCTGCTGCGGCGCTGCCGCCGCCGCTTCGGGGGCGTCACCGGGGACGTCCTCGGCGCCCTGTGCGAGACGGCGGCGACCACCGCGCTGCTGGTCCTGTCCCTGCGCTGATCCCTCCGGGGGGACGGCCTGGGCACCCCCGGAGGGGGGCGGGCCCCAGGGGGGAGAGTTAGGCTCGGACACCGCCCCCGGCGGGGCTACGTCAACGAACCGAACCCGATAAGGACCCCACCCCCCGTGACTGCTCTGACACTAAGCCCCTCCTCCGCCGCAGCGTTGCGCGCGGACGCCGTCGTCGTAGGCGTGACCAAGGGCCCAAAAGGCCCGCGCCTGGCGCCGGGAGCGGAAGACGTTGACGCGGAGTTCGGCGGCAAGCTGGCCGCCGTACTTGACACCCTGGGCGCCACGGGCGCCGAGGGCGAGGCGACCAAGCTCCCCGCTCCCGACGGCGTGAAGGCGAGCGTCGTGCTCGCGGTGGGCCTGGGCGAGGCCCCCGGCGGCAAGGGCGGCGGGGCGTTCGACGCCGACGCCCTGCGCAAGGCCGCCGGCGTGGCCGCCCGCACCCTGGCGGGCGCCAAGAAGGCCGCCTTCGCGCTGCCCGTGGCCACGGCCGCGGACGTGGAGGCCGTCGGCACCGGCGCGCTGCTGGGCGCGTACGCGTTCACCGCCTACCAGTCGCAGGACCGTTCCGGCACCCGCAAGCCGCTCGGCGAGATCGCGCTGGTGGGCGCCAAGCCGCGGGACAAGGAGCACAAGGCCGCCGCCGAGCGCGCCACCGTGATCGCCGCGGAGGTCAACCGGACCCGCGACCTGATCAACACCCCGCCCAACGATCTGAACCCGACCACGTTCGCCGCGGCCGTGCGGGACGCGGCGAAGGAGTACGGCCTCGAGGTCGAGGTGCTCGACGAGAAGGCGCTCGCGGCGGGCGGCTACGGCGGCATCCTCGGCGTCGGCCAGGGCTCGGCGACCCCGCCGCGGCTGGTCCGGGTCGCGTACACGCACGCGAAGGCCACCCGCACCCTCGCCTTCGTCGGCAAGGGCATCACGTACGACTCGGGCGGCATCTCCCTGAAGCCGCCGGGGCACAACGAGACGATGAAGTGCGACATGAGCGGCGCGGCCGCCGTGTTCGCCTCGGTCGTCGCGGCCGCCCGGCTCGGCCTGAAGGTCAACGTCACCGGCTGGCTGGCGCTGGCCGAGAACATGCCCGGCGGCGGGGCCACCCGCCCCGGCGACGTGCTGCGGATGTACAGCGGCAAGACCGTCGAGGTGCTCAACACCGACGCCGAGGGCCGCCTGGTGCTGGCCGACGCGCTGGCCCGCGCCTGCGAGGAGTCCCCGGACGCGATCGTGGACGTGGCCACGCTGACCGGCGCGATGATGCTGGCGCTCGGCGACGGCCGGTTCGGCATCATGGCGAACGACGACGCCTTCCGCACCGCCGTGCACACCACCGCGCTCACGCAGGGCGAGGACTCCTGGCCGATGCCGCTGCCGCAGCAGCTGCGCAAGACGATGGACTCCCCGACCGCGGACATCGCGAACATGGGCGTGCGGTACGGCGGCGGCCTGATCGCCGGCCTCTTCCTGCGGGAGTTCGTCACCGAGGGCACCACGTGGGCGCATCTGGACATCGCCGGACCGGCCTTCCACGAGGGCACGCCCTTCGGCTACACGCCCAAGGGCGGCACCGGCGTCGCCGTGCGTACCCTGGTGGCACTGGCAGGGCGGGCCGCGAGCGGCGACCTGTTCTGACCGAGTGAGATGCGTCACCCCGGCCCCGGGCTGATCGCCCGGGGCCGTAGGAGCCGCGTCACACCGTCCGGGCCGATTCCTCGTGGGCCACCAACAAGTGCCAAGATGTTGTCCCGGCACGACAGGGCCCCCTTTGAGACAAAGCGGCCGAACCACAGCCGCCGCCCGGTCCAGCTTGACCGGCTACGGCGTACCCATGCATGGAGGACGTGACGTGGCGAACGACGCCAGCACTGTTTTCGACCTAGTGATCCTCGGCGGCGGCAGCGGAGGCTACGCGGCCGCCCTGCGTGCCGCGCAGCTGGGCCTGGACGTCGCCCTGATCGAGAAGAACAAGCTCGGGGGCACCTGTCTGCACTACGGATGCATTCCCACGAAGGCGCTGCTGCACGCGGGCGAGATCGCCGACCAGGCCCGCGAGAGCGAGCAGTTCGGTGTGAAGGCCACCTTCGAGGGCATCGACATCGCGGCCGTCCACAAGTACAAGGACGACGTGATCTCCGGCCTCTACAAGGGCCTGCAGGGCCTGGTGGCCTCGCGCAAGGTGACGTACATCGAGGGTGAGGGCCGGCTGTCCTCCCCCACCTCGGTCGACGTGAACGGCCAGCGGATCGAGGGCCGGCACATCGTGCTGGCGACCGGTTCGGTGCCGCGCTCGCTGCCGGGCCTGACCATCGACGGCAACCGCGTCCTGTCGTCGGACCACGCCCTGGTGCTGGACCGCGTGCCGCAGTCCGCGATCATCCTGGGCGGCGGCGTGATCGGCGTCGAGTTCGCCTCGGCGTGGAAGTCCTTCGGCACCGACGTGACGGTCATCGAGGGCTTGCCGCACCTGGTGCCGGTGGAGGACGAGAACAGCTCGAAGCTGCTGGAGCGGGCCTTCCGCAAGCGCGGCATCAAGTTCAACCTCGGGACCTTCTTCCAGGGCGCCGAGTACACCGACAGCGGCATCCGGGTCACCCTGGCCGACGGCAAGACCTTCGAGGCGGAGGTGCTGCTGGTCGCCATCGGCCGCGGCCCGGTCTCGCAGAACCTCGGCTACGAGGAGCAGGGCGTCGCGATGGACCGCGGCTACGTCCTGGTCGACGAGTACATGCGCACCAACGTGCCGACCATCTCGGCGGTCGGCGACCTGGTGCCCACCCTCCAGCTCGCCCACGTCGGCTTCGCCGAGGGCATCCTGGTGGCGGAGCGGCTGGCCGGCCTGAAGACCGTGCCGATCGACTACGACGGCGTGCCGCGGGTGACGTACTGCCACCCCGAGGTCGCTTCCGTGGGCATCACCGAGGCGAAGGCCAAGGAGGTCTACGGCGCCGACAAGGTGGTCACGCTCAAGTACAACCTGGCGGGCAACGGCCGCAGCAAGATCCTCAAGACCTCGGGCGAGATCAAGCTGGTCCAGGTGCGGGACGGGGCCGTCGTCGGCGTCCACATGGTCGGCGACCGGATGGGCGAGCAGGTCGGTGAGGCCCAGCTGATCTACAACTGGGAGGCGCTGCCCGCCGAGGTCGCGCAGCTCATCCACGCGCACCCGACGCAGAACGAGGCCCTCGGCGAGGCCCACCTGGCCCTCGCGGGCAAGCCCCTGCACTCGCACGACTGACCCCTCAACACGCCACCCATTCGCACAGATCGTGAGGAGCAACCGCAATCATGGCGGTTTCCGTAACCCTGCCGGCGCTCGGCGAGAGCGTGACCGAGGGCACCGTCACCCGCTGGCTGAAGGCCGAAGGCGAGCGTGTCGAGGCCGACGAGCCGCTGCTTGAGGTCTCGACCGACAAGGTCGACACCGAGATCCCCGCGCCCGCCTCCGGCGTCCTGGCCTCCATCAAGGTCGCCGAGGACGAGACGGTCGAGGTCGGCGCCGAGCTGGCCGTCATCGACGACGGCACCGGCGCGCCCGCCGCGCCCGCGGCCCCGGCCGCGCAGCCCGAGGCCGCGCCCGCCCCCGCGCCGGCCGCACCCGCCCCCGCCCCCGTCGCCGAGGCCCCGGCGCAGCCCGCGCCCGCCCCGGCGCCGGCCGCCCCCGCCGCTCCGGCGGGCGGCGCCTCCGGCACCGACGTGGTGCTGCCCGCCCTCGGCGAGAGCGTCACCGAGGGCACCGTCACCCGCTGGCTGAAGGCGGTCGGCGACAGCATCGAGGCCGACGAGCCGCTGCTCGAGGTCTCCACGGACAAGGTCGACACCGAGATCCCGTCGCCGGTCTCCGGCACCGTGCTGGAGATCCTGGTGCAGGAGGACGAGACGGCCGAGGTCGGCGCCCGGCTGGCCGTCGTCGGCGCCGCGGGGGCCGCTCCGGCCGCGCCCGCGGCTCCGGCGGCACCGGCGCCCGCCCCGGCGGCTCCGGCACCTGCCCCTGCCCCTGCCCCTGCCCCGGCGGCGCCCGCGCCCGCCCCGGCCGCGCAGGCCCCCGCCCCGGCTCCCGCTCCGGCCCAGGCGCCCGCCCCGGCGGCACCTGCTCCGGCTCCCGCCCCGGCCCCGGTCGCCCCCGCGGCGCCGGCCAAGGCACCGGCCGCCGGTCCCGCCGAGGACGGCGCCTACGTCACCCCGCTGGTCCGCAAGCTCGCCGCCGAGAGCGGCGTGGACCTGACGTCGGTGCGCGGCACCGGCGTGGGCGGCCGCATCCGCAAGCAGGACGTGACCGCGGCGGCCGAGGCCGCCAAGGCCGCCGCCGCTGCCCCGGCCGCCGCGGCGCCCGCCGCGGCGAAGGCCGCTCCGGCGGTGTCCCCGCTGCGCGGCCAGACGGTCAAGATGACCCGGATGCGCAAGGTCATCGGCGAGAACATGATGAAGGCCCTGCACTCGCAGGCGCAGCTGACCAGCGTGGTCGAGGTGGACGTCACCCGGATCATGCGGCTGCGCGGCATGGCGAAGGAGTCGTTCGCGGCCCGCGAGGGCGTCAAGCTCTCTCCGATGCCGTTCTACGTCAAGGCCGCCGCCCAGGCGCTCAAGGCCCACCCGGTGATCAACGCCCGCATCAACGAGGACGAGGGCACGATCACCTACTTCGACTCCGAGAACATCGGGATCGCGGTGGACTCCGAGCGCGGCCTGATGACCCCGGTCATCAAGGGCGCGGGCGACCTGAACATCGCGGGCATCGCCAAGAAGACCGCGGAGCTGGCGGGCAACGTCCGGGCCAGCAGGATCACCCCGGACGACCTGGCGGGCGCGACCTTCACCATCAGCAACACCGGTTCGCGCGGCGCCCTGTTCGACACGGTCATCGTGCCGCCGAACCAGGCCGCGATCCTCGGCATCGGCGCCACGGTCAAGCGCCCGGTCGTCATGGAGACCGCCGAGGGCACGGTCATCGGCGTCCGCGACATGACGTACCTGTCGCTCTCCTACGACCACCGGCTGGTGGACGGTGCCGACGCGGCCCGCTACCTGACGGCGGTCAAGGAGATCCTGGAGGCGGGCGAGTTCGAGGTCGAGCTCGGCCTGTAACCACTCGCGCGGGCACGTGCTCCCACGTGCCCGCCAGGTGTCCCGTACGGCGCCGGCGCCCCCGTTCCGACCTCAGGGACGGGGGCGCCGGTGTGTCCGGGAGCGACCGCGGGCCCGTCCCCGGGCCGTCGGGCGCCGTATCGTCTATGTCACGCGAACCGTGAAGGAGTGCGCCCCATGGCCCCTGGCACCGCCCCTCATCTGGTTGTGCACAGCCTGCGCGACCAGATCCGCGAACACATCCTGGAGGGCATCGTCAGCGGACGCTGGAAGCCGGGAGAGCGGATCGTGGAGCGGCGGATCGCGGTGGAGCTCCAGGTCAGCCAGACCCCGGTGCGCGAGGCGCTGCGCGAGCTGGAGACGCTGCGGCTGATCGAGTCGGCGCCGAACAAGGGCGTGCGGGTGCGGAGCCTGACGGCGGCGGACCTGAAGGAGAGCTACCCGGTGCGGGCCGGCCTGGAGCAGGTCGCCGCGGAACTCGCGGCCGAGCGGCTGGCCGGGGACCCGGCGGCGCTGGAGCGGGAGGTGGCCGCCCTGCGGGTGGCCGACGGAGCCCAGGACGGCGAGGCGCAGGTGCGGCACACCGTGGCCTTCCACCACGAGCTGGTGCGGGCGGCGGGCAACGCGGTGCTGCTGCACACGTGGGAGTCGCTGGGCATCGAGGTGTGGACGACGCTGTCCATCCGCTGGCTGAGCCCGGCGCCGCGGCCGTACGCGGAGGAGCACCAGGAGCTCGTGGACGCCTTCGTACGGCGGGATCCGGCCATCTGCGACCTGATCAAGGCCCACGTCCTCAGCTGCGCCCCTCAGGTCTGACCGGTCGGGGCCGTTTTAGCCTGGCGCCTGCGGGGCGGCCGCGCTGTGGAGCCGTCGATTCCAAGGCATCAACAAACTGTCACTAGGTGCCTCAAAGGGTGGCACGGCGTGCCGTCTTGGAAATCACGCCCGCCAGGCATTGATCGATCATCGATCGGCGTCGTATCGTCGGAAGCGGGGATCGCCCTGTCGTGCCCGACCGGCTCATCCCACCCTCGCTCACCGGAGACAACCCTCCCTCCGTTCGGAAGGCGGCATCCATGCCCGACGACGTACGCCGCACCCGGCCCAGTCAGCTCGACCAGATCCCGGACCGCGACCCGGACGAGACCGCCGAATGGCGCGCCTCGCTCGACGCGGTGACCCAGGCCGCCGGCCCGCACCGCGCCGCGTACCTGATGCGCCGCACGCTGGAGAGCGCCGACCCCGGGCTCGGCCTGCCGCCGCTCCTGGAGACCGAGCACATCAACACCATCCCCACCGCCGCCGAGCCCGCCTACCCGGGCGACCCGGCGATGGAGGCCCGGATCACCGCCTGGAACCGCTGGAACGCGGCCGCCATGGTGACCCGCGGCAGCAAACTCGGCCTCGGCGGCCACATCGCCACCTACGCCTCGGCGGCCTGGCTGTACGAGGTCGGCTTCCAGCACTTCTTCCGGGGCAAGGAGGGCGACGGCAGCGGTGACCAGCTCTACCTCCAGGGCCACGCCTCCCCCGGCATCTACGCCCGCGCGTTCCTCGACGGGCGGCTGACCGAGGCGCACCTGGACCGCTTCCGCCAGGAGGCGGGCGGCGACGGCCTGCCCTCGTACCCGCACCCGCGCCGGCTCCCGTGGCTGTGGGAGTTCCCCACCGTCTCCATGGGCCTCGGCCCGCTGTCGGCGATCTACCAGGCCCGGTTCAACCGCTACCTGGAGCACCGCGGCATCAAGGACACCTCCGGCTCCCACGTCTGGGCCTTCCTCGGCGACGGCGAGATGGACGAGCCGGAGTCCACGGCCGCCCTGGCGCTCGCCGCCCGCGAGGGCCTGGACAACCTGACCTTCGTGATCAACTGCAACCTGCAGCGGCTCGACGGGCCGGTCCGCCCCAACTTCAAGATCGTGCAGGAGCTGGAGGCGCAGTTCCGCGCCGCCGGCTGGCACGTGGTCAAGGCGCTGTGGGGCGCCGCCTGGGACGAGGTGCTGGCCCGGGACGTGGACGGCGCGCTGCTGCGGCGGCTGCGCGAGACCCCCGACGCCCAGTTCCAGACCTACG
This sequence comes from uncultured Actinomycetota bacterium, assembly GCA_963756705.1. Taxonomy (GTDB): domain Bacteria; phylum Actinomycetota; class Actinomycetes; order Streptomycetales; family Streptomycetaceae; genus Actinacidiphila. Next base: position 565,139 of record CAVWOS010000019.1, read on the forward strand.
CCACCCGCGAGGCGGCCTACGTCCGCGACCACTTCTTCGGCGCCGACCCGGCGCTGCGCGCGATCGGCGCGGGCCTGACCGACGCCAAGCTGCTGGAGCTCTTCGGCAGCTCGCGGGCCGGCCACGAGCCGCGCAAGGTCTACGCGGCCTACCGCGCCGCCACGGAGCACAAGGGCGCGCCCACGGTGGTGCTGGCGCAGACCGTCAAGGGCTGGACGCTGGGCAGCGGCTTCGAGTCCCGCAACGCCAACCACCAGATGAAGAAGCTCACCGGCGCGCAGTTCCGCACCATGCGCGACCTGCTGGAGCTGCCCATCCCGGACAGCGCGCTGGACACCGACCTCGTGCCCTACTGGCACCCCGGGGAGAACTCGCCCGAGATGCGGTACCTGCGCGAGCGGCGCGCCGCGCTGGGCGGCCCCGCCCCGGCCCGCCAGGTGGTCGCCAGGCCGCTGCCGATGCCGGCCGAGAAGGCGTTCACGGCGCTGGAGAAGGGCTCGGGCGGCCAGGAGATCGCCACCACCATGGCGTTCGTCCGGCTGGTGAAGGACCTCATGCGGGAGAAGGAGACCGGGCGCCGCTGGGTGCCGGTCGTGCCCGACGAGGCCCGCACCTTCGGCATGGAGTCGCTCTTCCCGTCCGCCGGGCTCTACTCGCCCAAGGGCCAGACGTACGACCCGGTCGACCGCGACCAGCTGCTGTACTACAAGGAGGCGAAGGACGGCCAGATCCTCAACGAGGGGATCACCGAGGCCGGTTCGCTCGCCGACTTCACGGCCGCGGCCACGGCGTACGCCACGCACGGCGAGCCGATGATCCCGTTCTACATCTTCTACTCGATGTTCGGCTTCCAGCGCACCGCCGACCAGTTCTGGGCGCTGGCCGACCAGTTGGGCCGCGGCTTCGTGATCGGCGCCACCGCGGGCCGCACCACGATGACCGGTGAGGGCCTCCAGCACGCCGACGGCCACTCCCACCTGCTCGCCTCCACCAACCCGGCGGCGATCAGCTACGACCCGGCGTTCGCCTACGAGGTCGCGGTGATCGTGCGCGAGGGCCTGCGCCGGATGTACGGGCCCGAGGCCGAGGACGTCTTCTACTACCTGACGGTCTACAACGAGCCCAAGGTGCAGCCGGCCATGCCCGAGGGCGTGGCGGAGGGCATCCTCAAGGGCCTGTACCGCTACCGGGAGGCGGCCGCCGCGGCGGCGGACGCGCCCCGGACGCAGCTGCTCGCCTCCGGCACCGCCATCCACTGGGCGCTGGACGCGCAGCGGCTGCTGGCCGAGGACTGGGGCGTGGCCGCGGACGTCTGGTCGGCGCCGTCGTGGACGGAGCTGCGACGCGAGGCGATGGACTGCGACGCCGCGCGGCTGCGCGGCGAGGAGCGGGTGCCGTACGTGACGCAGGCGCTGGCCGGCGCGCCCGGCCCGGTGGTCGCGGTCAGCGACTGGATGCGGGCCGTGCCGGACCAGATCGCGCCCTGGGTCGAGCAGGACTGGACCTCGGTCGGCACCGACGGCTTCGGCCTCTCCGACACCCGTGAGGCCGCCCGGCGGCACTTCGGGGTGGACCCGCGGTCGCTGACCATCCAGGCGCTGGCCGCCCTGGCCCGGCGCGGCGAGATCGCCCCGGCGACCGTCAAGGAGGCCGCCGACCGCTACGGCCTGTCCTAGGGCCCGGCTCCGCCCGTCTCCTCCCGCGCGGGAGGAGACGGGCGGTCCACGTAACAACACGGGGTGCATCCGGGGCACTGGGCGTGCGACGGGGCGCGTCGGGCGGTTAGCTGTACGCGTGATGGACGAGACGGAGTTCTGGGAGATCGTCGACAGCACGCGCGAGGCCGCGGACGGCGATCCGGAGGAACACGCCGATCTGCTCGTCGAGCGGCTGGCCCGGCTCGACCCCGACTCCGTCCTCGACTTCGCCCGGCACTTCGAGACCCGCTTCCAGCGCGCCTTCCGGTGGGACCTGTGGGGCGCGGCCGACATCATGCTCGGCGGCGCGGACGAGGAGTCCTTCGACTACTTCCGCTGCTGGCTGATCGGCCAGGGCCGGCACGTCTTCGAGGGCGCCCTGCACGCCCCGGACGACCTGGCCTCCCTCGTCGGCCCCTTCGACCCCGAGGCCGACGGCGACGCCGAGGACCTCGGGTACGCCGCCGACGAGGCGTACGAGCAGCTGACGGGGACGCGGCTGCCCGATCTCGAACTGCCGCCGCAGGACGCGCCGGAGGGCGATCCGCTCGACTTCGACGACGAGCAGGCGATGGCCGCCCGCTACCCGGGCCTGTGGAGCCGCTTCTTCTGACCGGCGGCCCCGCGGCCGGGCCGTGTCCGGCCCGGTGGGCGCGGGGATCGCGGGCAGAATGAGCACATGCGTATCGCCGTCACGGGCGCGTCCGGCCTGATCGGAACCGCCCTCACCGCCTCCCTGACCGCCGACCGCCACGAGGTCGTCCGGCTGGTCCGGCGCGCCCCGCGCGGCACCGGCGAGGTGCGCTGGGACCCGGCGGCCGGCTCGGTGGACGCGGCCGGGCTGGAGGACTGCGACGCCGTCGTCCACCTGGCCGGCGCGCCGATCGGCACCCGGCGCTGGACCGACGAGCGCAAGAAGGAGCTGTGGGACAGCCGGGTGCGCGGCACCGACACCCTCACCCGGGCCCTGGCCGCGCTCGACCGGAAGCCCGGCGTCCTGGTGTGCGGCAGCGCGATCGGCTTCTACGGCGACACCGGCGACGCGTACGCCGACGAGGACAGCCCGGCCGGCGAGGGCTTCCTCGCCGACCTGGTGCAGGCGTGGGAGGCCGCCGCCGACCCCGCCCGCGAGGCCGGCATCCGCACGGTGCACGCCCGTACCGGCCTGGTGGTGGCCGAGCACGGCGGCGCGTGGGGCGCCCTCTTCCCGTTCTTCCGGGCCGGGCTCGGCGGCCGGCTGGGCAGCGGCCGGCAGTTCTGGAGCTTCATCTCGCTGGAGGACGAGATCGCCGCGATGCGGCACGCGATCGACACCCCGACGCTGTCCGGACCGGTCAACCTGACCGCGCCCGAGCCGCTCACCAACAGCGAGATCACCGCGGCGATGGGCCGCGTGCTGCGCCGCCCCACCGTGCTGCCGGTGCCCGCCTTCGCGCTGCGCGCGGTGCTCGGGGAGTTCGCCGGCGACGTGCTCTCCAGTCAGCGGGTGCGCCCCAAGCGGCTGCTGGAGTCCGGCTTCGCGTTCGCCCAGCCGCGCATCGACGAGGCGATCCGGGCGGTCCTGCCGCCCCGCAACCGGGTCTGATCGCGCCTCCCGGCACCCTCTTCGCGGCAAGGGGCCGGAAAACGTGCCCGAAAGGGCCGAAACGAGCCGGTCCGCCCCGCATCCTTTGTCTTTGTTGGGGGCATGCCTTTTCCAGCGTCGAGCGCACGTACGGTTCCAGCGGCCCGCGCCGGGGACCCGTGTGCCCGGGAACGGACCGCGCGGCGGACCCGTCGCCACGACGTAGCGGGGAACGGACCCGAAATCTCCGGGAGGGGCAATCGTGCTCTCACCAGCACGCCGGAAAGACGTGGCCGCCGCCACGGATGTGATCGTCGTCGGAGCCGGGCTCGCCGGCCTGGCCACCGCCCACCACCTGATCGAGGGGGGCCTGAACGTCACGGTCCTCGAAGCGAGCGAACAGGTGGGCGGCCGTATGGCCACCGACGAAGTGCGGGGCTTCCGGCTCGACCGCGGACAGAACCTGCTCAGCACCGCCTACCCCGAGCTGTACCGGCTGCCGGGGCTGCGCGCCCTTCCGCTGGCGCGGCTCGCGCCCGGCGCGCAGGCGGGCGCGGCCGGCCGCGGCTACCGTCCTCCCGCCGACCCACGCGGCGCCCGGGCCGCGCTGAACTCCGCCCGGGCGTCCATCGGCTCCGCGCTCGACCGGGCCCGGCTGACCGCCACCCTCAACCGCCTCGCCACCACGCCCGTCGCGCGGCTCGTCGGCCGCCCGGAGAGCACCGCGGCCCAGGCGCTGGCCAACCGGGGCTTCGCGCCGCGCACGGTGGACGGTTTCCTGCGGCCGCTGCTGTCGGCGCTGCTGTCCGACCCCGACCTCAGCACCTCCAGCCGGGTCGCCGACCTCGTGCTGCGCGGCTTCTCGCTCGGCCGCCCGTGCCTGCCGGTCGGCGGCGCGGGCCGGCTGCCCGAACGGCTGGCGGCCGAACTGCCGCCGGGGACGGTCCGGTTCGGCACCCGGGTGCGGCAGGTCTCGATCAACCGCGTCGTCACCGAGGACGGCACCGAACTCCCGTGCCGGGCCGTGGTGGTGGCCACCGACGCGCGGGCGGCGGCCGAACTGCTGCCCGGGCTGCGGGTACCGGCCTTCCACCAGGTCACCGTGGTGCACCACTCCGCCCCGCGCGCGCCGCTGCGCGAGCCCGTCCTCGTCCTGGACACCGACCGCACCGGGCCGGTCTCGCACACCCTCCCGGTCAGCTCGATCGACCCGACCCGGGCCCCGACCGGGCGCGCCCTCGTCACCTCCGTCGTCCTCGGGGCGCCGCCGGACGGCGACGACGACAAGGCGATCCGGGCGCACCTCGCCGAGCTCTACGACACCTCCACCGACCACTGGGAGCTGCTCGCCCTGCGCACCGACCCGCACGCGGTGCCCGCCATGCCCGCGCCGCACGACCTGCGGCGCCCGGTCCGCGTCCTGACGGGGCTGTACGTCTGCGGTGACCACCGGGACGTGAGCAGCGTCCAGGGCGCCCTGGTCTCCGGCCGCCGCGCCGCCAACTGCGCGCTGCGGGACTTCGGCCTGCGTCCGGCGCGTGCCGAGCCGGCCGACGCCCAGGGAGCCGACCGCCTGGCCGGCTGATCCCGGCCCGGGGGCCGGACTCCCCCGCCCCGCCCGGCCGTCGGCACTCCCGAGGGCCGGGCGGAGGCGTCTCCTAGTGCGGGAGGGCGGCCACGCGGTCGTGCAAGGCGCGGACGGCCGCGGTGTCGCGGTAGGGCTCCAGGCGGCGGGTGAAGTCCCGCACGTACTCGGCGGCGCGGGCCGAGCGGATCTCGGCGGCGGTGCGGACGAGTTCCAGCCCGTGCGCGCACGCCGCCTCCACCTCGCCCAGCCCCAGCCGGGCCGTGGCGAGCACCGTCCGGCAGAACAGCCGGCTGCGCACGTACGGCGCCGCGCGCAGTTGCAGCGACCGCTCGGCGTACTGCGCGGCCGCGCGGTACTGCTGGAGGTCGCGGTGGCAGTGCCCGAACTCGTCGGCCAGCTGGGCCTCGTCGAAGAACCGGGCCCAGGCCGGCACCTCGTCCCCGCCCCGCGCGACCGACAGCGCCCGCTCGGCCCGGGCCAGCGCCGCCGCGCAGGCCCTGCTCTCCCCGAGCAGACCGTGCCCGCGCGCCTCGGCGGCGTGCAGCAGCGCCTGGACGGCCGCGGGCGCCCCGCTGCCGACGCCCTGCTGGGCCACCCGGGCCAGCTGCACCGCCTCGCGCCCGTGCCCGAGGAAGACCGCCTGCCGGCTCATGGTGACCAGCACGTAGCCGCCGTACATCCGGTCCCCGGCGGCCTGCGCGAGCCGCAGCGCCTGCACGAAGTAGCGCTGGGCCAGCCCGTGCGCGCCGATGTCGTACGAGGTCCACCCGGCCAGCCGGGTGAGGTCGGCGACGGAGGAGAACAGCCGGCGGCCGAGCGTCTCGCCGTAGGAGCCGCGCAGCATCGGCTCGGCCTCGTGCTCCAGGTAGCGGACGAGGGCCTGCCGGGCGTGTCCGCCACCGTACGCGTGGTCCAGGGTGCGGAAGAGGTCGCCGACGGCGCGCACGGCGGCGATGTCCCCCGCTCCGACCCGCACGGCGCCGAGCGGGACCGGCCGCTGCCGCACCGCCGTGCCGCGGCACTGCACGGGCACCCGCAGCTCCTCCGGCGGCGGCTCGCCCGGCCGGGGCGCCCGCGCCACCCGCTCGTCGGCGCTCCCGATCAGCCAGTCCCGGCTCGGCACGACCAGGCCCGCCGGGGTGAAGGCGATCTTCCGCGACTCCATCTGACCGCCGGTGTCCTTGCGCCACAGCCCGCTGACGATGTCCACCGCCTCGCCGGGCGTGGTCGGCGTACTCCAGCCCGGCGTACACCGGCGCGCACGCGTCCAGGCCGAGGTCCTGCGTGGAAAGCCGGCGGCCGAGGCGCTGGGTGAACACCTCGGCGATCAACGCGGGGGTGGTGCCGCGCGGTTGCTGGCCGCGCAGCCAGCGGGTGACCGAGGTCTTGTCGTAGCGCAGGTCCAGCCCGTGCTCGATGCCGAGCTGGTTGACCCGGCGAGCCAGCCCGGCATGGGAGAAGCCGGCCTCGGTGATGAGGGCGGCGAGCTTGCCGTTGGGGCGGATCTGCCGGTTCGTCCGGTCCGGGCGGGCCGACGGGGCCGCCGCGACGGCGGGTCGGGGATGCGTTCGCTGCGTGGGGCGGTCCGTCATCGGCAGTACGGTCCACTTCCTCTGGGCGGTCACAGGATCGGCGTGAATGTAACGGTCTGTTGCGCCCAGCTCACTGCCTGGGCTTAATGTTCGCCCGAATGAGCGACAAGTCCCCCATTCCTCCCGGGTTTCCCGCCCCGGAGAACGCCCGCCCCTCCCCCGGGACGGGTCGGCGCGGAACCGCCGTACAGTTGCTGGGGTGCGTGCGCCGCACTCCAGACGACACAGACGCCGAGAACGCAGGGGAGCCGCCGCGATGAGTGAGCTGCACTTCGTCCATCTGGGGTTCGGTGCCGAGGCGGTGGAGTACCAGGAGGCGTGGCAGGAGCAGCGCCGGGTCCACGCGGCCCGCTTCCTGGACGAGGTCCCCGACACGTGCCTGCTGCTGGAGCACCCGAACGTCTACACCGCGGGCCGCCGCACGGCCGACAACGAGCGCCCGCTGGACGGCACCCCGGTCGTGGACGTCGACCGCGGCGGCAAGATCACCTGGCACGGCCCGGGCCAGCTGGTCGGCTACCCGATCCTGAAGCTGCCCCGCCCGGTCGACGTGGTCGCCCACGTCCGCCGCCTGGAGGAGGCGCTGATCCGCACGGCCGCGGACTTCGGCCTGGAGACGACCCGGGTGGAGGGCCGCAGCGGCGTGTGGGTGCTGGGCGACCCGGTGGAGCTGGCGGACCGGCGGGCCTGACCTTGGACATCGACCCGCGGCTGGCGGACGACGAGTTCGACCCCCGCCTGAACGGCCCGCAGTACGCGCCCTCCAACGCCGGTCAGCGCCGCGAGGACCGCAAGCTCGCCGCGATCGGCATCCGCGTCGCCAAGGGCGTGACGATGCACGGCTTCGCGCTCAACTGCGACCCGGACAACACCTCGTTCGACCGGATCGTGCCGTGCGGGATCCGCGACGCGGGCGTCACCTCGCTGTCGCAGGAGCTCGGCCGCCGGGTCGCGGTGGCCGAGGTGCTGCCGGTGGTCGAGAAGCACCTGACCGAGGTGCTGACCACCGCCGTACCGCTGCCCCGCGCGGTGTGACGGGCAGCACTGCAGGCTGCTTCGATGCGGAACCGTATGAATGACGGGCGTACGCTGGTGTTCGCCGAGGAATCGAAGTCGTAGGGAGCCGGTCGTGTCCGCAGTAGCACCCGACGGACGCAAGATGCTGCGCCTGGAGGTCCGCAACAGCCAGACCCCCATCGAGCGCAAGCCCGAGTGGATCAAGACCCGGGCGAAGATGGGCCCCGAGTACACGCAGATGCAGAAGCTCGTGAAGAGCGAGGGGCTGCACACCGTGTGCCAGGAGGCCGGCTGCCCCAACATCTACGAGTGCTGGGAGGACCGCGAGGCGACCTTCCTCATCGGCGGCGACCAGTGCACCCGGCGCTGCGACTTCTGCCAGATCGACACCGGCAAGCCGGCCGCGCTCGACCGCGACGAGCCGCGCCGGGTGGGCGAGTCGGTGCGCACGATGGACCTCAACTACGCGACCATCACCGGAGTGGCCCGCGACGACCTGCCCGACGGCGGCGCCTGGCTGTACGCGGAGACGGTCCGGCAGATCCACGCGATGACCGCGGACCGCCCGGCCGGCGCCACCAAGGTCGAGCTGCTCATCCCCGACTTCAACGCCGAGCCGGAGCAGCTCGCCGAGGTCTTCGGCGCCCGCCCGCAGGTGCTCGCGCACAACGTGGAGACGGTGCCGCGGATCTTCAAGCGGATCCGCCCCGCTTTCCGGTACGAGCGCTCGCTGGAGGTGATCACCCGCGCCCGCGAGGCCGGCCTGGTCACCAAGTCCAACCTGATCCTGGGCATGGGCGAGGAGCGGGCCGAGATCAGCCAGGCGCTGCGGGACCTGCACGACGCGGGCTGCGAGCTGATCACCATCACGCAGTACCTGCGGCCGTCGGTGCGGCACCACCCGGTGGAGCGGTGGGTGAAGCCCGCGGAGTTCGTGGAGCTCAAGGAGGAGGCCGAGCAGATCGGCTATGCGGGTGTGATGTCCGGCCCACTCGTGCGTTCTTCCTACCGGGCCGGGCGACTCTTCCAGCAGGCGGTCGACCGGCGTGCGCAGGGCCGCGAGCTGGGCGGGGCGGTCGCGGCGGCCGGCTGACCGGCCCCGGACGGCTGCGGTGCGGCTTTCATACGAGATTGACCCGATCGTCACCGGCTGGTAACACGGTGTGGCGAGACTGGTGGCGGTCGCCCCGGTTCTCGCCCTCTGTGTGTTCTTCGCCCTTCACCGTCGTTCACCGCCGTTCTCACCGAACGTTCTCCTCGAAGGGGACGCCATGTCGTCCGAGCACGTGCACGCACCGCACCGCCGTTCGCCGCAGGCCCCGTACACCCCGGTGGCGGGCGCGCTGCGGGCTGTCGAAACCTTTCTGCTGGGCAGCGGACAGCAGCACGCCCGCAGGAACGCCTGGGCGGCCGTGGTGGCCGACCGGCAGCGGGCCAGGGACCGCCGGGAGGCCGAGCACGAGATCGCGGCCCTGACGAACACGCAGCGCGGCGGTGCGTCCCAGCCGCTGTGACGGCGTACCGACAGGCCACGTATCCTTTGCCGCATGGCGGGAAAGGAAACATCCGAGAGCAACCCTGGGCGTCTGAAGCAGATCGTCCAGACGTACAAGATGACCAGGCAGGCCGATCCGAAGATCGGCCTGATCCTTGCGGCTGTGGGAATCGTCACCTTCGGTGTCTTCCTCGCCCTCGGCTTCTTGATCAGTCACCCGGTCTTCGCGGGCATCCTGGGCGTCCTGGTGGCGCTGCTGCTGGCCGCGATCATCTTCGGGCGCCGGGCGGAGCGGGCGGCCTTCGGGCAGCTCGAGGGCAAGCCCGGCGCCGCGGCGGCCGTCCTGCAGAACGTCGGGAAGAACTGGACGGTCACGCCCGCGGTGACCATGAACAAGAGCCAGGACGTGGTGCACCGCGCGGTCGGCCGGGCCGGCATCGTCCTCGTGGGTGAAGGCAACCCCAACCGTGTGAAGGCCCTGCTGGCCCAGGAGAAGCGGAAGGTCGCCCGGGTCGTGTTCGACGTCCCCGTGCACGACTACATCGTCGGCGACGGCGAGGACCAGCTCCCGCTGCGCAAGATCCGCAGCACGCTGCTGCGGCTGCCGCGGTCGCTGAGCGGGCCGAAGACCACCGAGGTGAACGACCGCCTGCGGGCGCTCGGGGACCTGATGAGCAACATGCCGATCCCGAAGGGCCCGATGCCTCGCGGCATGCGCATGCCGCGCGGACGGTAGGCCGCCGGCGGCCTTCCGGCCGGCCCCACTCCTCAGCCCCGCCTCCCGGATGCCCTCACGCAGGGCGGTTCACCTCCCGGGACGCGGGGCTCATGCGTGCCCGGACGGATTGCGCACCACGTGCCTCGCCGCGAGGTGCGGCACGGCCCTTCCGGGCGCCCGGGGCCCCGGGAGGGCCGTGCGGCTCGGGCCCTAGACGCGGATCTGGACGGCCCCGGCCGCGCGGTCGTGGAGGCCGCGGGTGTCGCGGTCCCAGACGACGGCCGGGATGACGACGAGCAGCAGCACCGTGCGGAGGAGGACGCGGAGCGGGGCGAGCCGCCCGCCGTCCAGGCCCACGACGCGCAGCCGCATGACCATCTTGCCCGGTGTGCTGCCGACCAGCCCGAGGCCGATCAGGCTGAGCAGGCCGAAGACGAGCAGCGCCCAGTTCCCGGCCGCGTGCGAGTCACGCTGCGCGATCAGGCCGTATGCGATCAGCATGCACAGCGCCCAGTCGATGAAGAGGGCGACGACCCGGCGGCCGACGGAGGCGATGGAGCCCGGGCCGTTCTCGGGCAGGCCGAGGCGCTGACCGCGGTGGCCGAACTCGACGCCCATCTCTTCCGCGGCCGCGCGGGGCCCGGAGAGCCACGATCCCACTACTTGCCTGTTGTCCACGGCTCCACGGTAGACCCCGGGTTTGATCGCGTTCCGAGCGGGGAGGCGAGGACAACGGGCGGGCCGCCTCGTGTCCGCCTCGACCCGGCCCCGCCGGGCCGCACCGGTCGGCGCCAGGTGCGCACGTCACCGCGCCGACGTCGCGGTTAACCTCGGCGAAACAAATGGGTCATGCCGGAGAAATGCCCGTTCCCTAAGGTCGGGTCAGTGTGCGCCACCGCACTGGCCGCGCTTCGATCGCCACCCCGGACTCCCGCCCGGGCCTAGGAGGAGTTGGATGTTCCAGAACGCCGACGACGTCAACCGGTTCATCGCGGACGAGGACGTCAAGTTCGTCGACGTCCGGTTCTGTGACCTGCCTGGCGTCATGCAGCACTTCACGGTCCCGGTCTCGACGTTCGACCCGACCGAGGAGCTGGCCTTCGACGGCTCCTCCATCCGCGGCTTCCAGGCCATCCACGAGTCGGACATGGCGCTGCGCGCCGACCTCTCCACCGCCCGGGTCGACCCGTTCCGCCGGGACAAGACCCTCAACATCAACTTCTTCATCCACGACCCGATCACCGGCGAGCAGTACAGCCGCGACCCGCGGAACGTGGCGAAGAAGGCCGAGGCGTACCTGGCCTCCACCGGCATCGCCGACACCGCGTACTTCGGCCCGGAGGCCGAGTTCTACGTCTTCGACAGCGTGCGCTTCGCCACGCGCTCGAACGAGGCGTTCTACCACATCGACTCCGAGGCGGGCGCCTGGAACACCGGCGCGCTGGAGGACAACCGCGGCTACAAGGTCCGCTACAAGGGCGGCTACTTCCCGACCCCGCCGGTGGACCACTTCGCCGACCTGCGCGCCGAGATCACCCTGGAGCTGGAGAAGTCCGGCCTCCAGGTCGAGCGCCAGCACCACGAGGTCGGCACCGCCGGCCAGGCGGAGATCAACTACAAGTTCAACACGCTGCTGGCCGCGGCCGACGACCTGATGCTCTTCAAGTACATCGTGAAGAACGTCGCGTGGCGCAACGGCAAGACCGCGACCTTCATGCCCAAGCCGATCTTCGGTGACAACGGCTCCGGCATGCACGTCCACCAGTCGCTGTGGCAGGGCGGCTCCCCGCTCTTCTACGACGAGGCGGGCTACGCGGGCCTGTCGGACACCGCCCGCTACTACATCGGCGGCATCCTCAAGCACGCCCCGTCGCTGCTGGCCTTCACCAACCCGACGGTGAACTCCTACCACCGCCTGGTGCCGGGCTTCGAGGCCCCGGTGAACCTGGTCTACTCGCAGCGCAACCGCTCCGCCGCGATGCGCATCCCGATCACCGGCTCGAACCCGAAGGCCAAGCGGGTCGAGTTCCGCGCGCCGGACTCCTCGGGCAACCCGTACCTGGCCTTCTCCGCGCTGCTGCTCGCGGGCCTGGACGGCATCAAGAACAAGATCGAGCCGGCCGAGCCGATCGACAAGGACCTCTACGAGCTCGCCCCCGAGGAGCACGCGGGCGTCCCGCAGGTCCCGACCTCCCTCCCGGCGGTCCTGGACTCCCTCGAGGCGGACCACGAGTTCCTCCTCCAGGGCAACGTCTTCACCACGGACCTGATCGAGACGTGGATCGACTTCAAGCGCACCGCGGAGATCGCCCAGATCCAGCTGCGTCCGCACCCGCACGAGTTCGAGCTCTACTTCGACGTGTGATCCGCCCCGCGGGGCCCGCGGCACCTCCTCCGCCGCGCTCCCCGCACCCGCGGCACCGATCGGACCCACCCGTGGGCCGTGCCCTCCCCGCACCGGGAGGCACGGCCCACGGGCGTTTTCGGGTGTCGCGGAGAGCCCCGGGGCCCGGGCTGGGGCCGAGCCCGGGGGCGGATGGTCGGACAATCCCAGATGGGCGAAAAGCCGACATTTTGACCAGAGGCTGACCTGACGGGACGATCGTAGGGAGGTGTGCTCCATACCCCGCAGGTGAGGAGATGGCCATGACGCGGGCAGTCGGTATCGACCTCGGGACGACGAACTCCGTGGTCAGCGTGCTGGAGGGCGGCGAGCCCACGGTGATCGCCAACACGGAGGGGGCGCGGACGACGCCGTCGGTCGTGGGGTTCGCGAAGTCCGGGGAAGTGCTGGTCGGGGAGATCGCCAAGCGGCAGGCGGTGACGAACGTCGACCGTACGGCCCGGTCGGTCAAGCGGCACATGGGCGACCCGCAGTGGCGCTTCCCGGAGAGCGGCACCATCGACGGTAAGCAGTACACCGCGCAGGAGGTCTCCGCGCGGGTGCTGCAGAAGCTGAAGCGGGACGCGGAGTCGTACCTGGGCGAGGACGTCACGGACGCGGTGATCACCGTGCCGGCCTATTTCAACGATGCGCAGCGCACCGCCACCAAGGAGGCCGGCGAGATCGCCGGGCTGAAGGTGCTGCGGATCATCAACGAGCCGACCGCCGCCGCGCTGGCGTACGGCCTCGACAAGGAGGGCGACCAGACGATCCTGGTCTTCGACCTCGGCGGCGGCACCTTCGACGTGTCGCTGCTGGAGATCGGCGACGGCGTGGTCGAGGTCAAGGCCACCAACGGCGACACGCAGCTGGGCGGCGACGACTGGGACCAGCGGATCGTCGACCACCTGGCCAAGCAGTTCAAGAACAAGTACGGGGTGGACCTCACCAAGGACAAGATGGCCGTGCAGCGCCTGCGGGAGGCCGCGGAGAAGGCGAAGATCGAGCTGTCGGCCGCCACCGAGACGACGATCAACCTGCCGTACATCACGGCCTCCGCCGAGGGCCCGCTGCACCTGGAGGAGAAGCTCACCCGCTCCCAGTTCCAGCAGCTGACCGCGGACCTGCTGGAGCGCTGCAAGGCCCCGTTCCACAACGCCGTGCGGGACGCCGGGATCGACGTCTCGGACATCAGCCACGTGATCCTGGTGGGCGGCTCGACCCGGATGCCGGCCGTCACGGAGCTGGTGCGCGAGCTGACCGGCGGCAAGGAGCCGAACAAGGGCGTGAACCCGGACGAGGTCGTCGCCATCGGGGCCTCGCTCCAGGCGGGCGTGCTCAAGGGCGAGGTCAAGGACGTGCTGCTGCTCGACGTCACCCCGCTGTCGCTGGGGATCGAGACCAAGGGCGGCATCATGACGAAGCTGATCGAGCGCAACACCACGATCCCGACCAAGCGCTCGGAGATCTTCACCACGGCGGAGGACAACCAGCCGTCGGTGCAGATCCAGGTGTTCCAGGGCGAGCGGGAAATCGCCGCGTACAACAAGAAGCTCGGCATGTTCGAGCTGACCGGCCTGCCGCCGGCGCCGCGGGCTATGCCGCAGATCGAGGTCACCTTCGACATCGACGCCAACGGGATCATGCACGTGGGCGCGAAGGACCTCGGGACGGGCCGCGAGCAGCGGATGACGGTCACGGGCGGCTCCTCGCTGCCCAAGGACGACATCGACCGCATGGTGCGCGAGGCGGAGCAGCACGCCGACGAGGACCGCACCCGGCGGGAGTCCGCCGAGACCCGCAACCGGGCCGAGCAGCTCGTCTACCAGACCGAGAAGCTGATGGCCGACAACGAGGGCAAGCTCCCCGAGGACGTCACCTCCGAGGTGCGGACCGCGCTGGCGGACGTGAAGGAGAAGCTCAAGGGCGACGACACGGCGGCGATCCGCGAGGCCACCGAACGGGCGACGGTCACGGCGCAGAAGCTCGGCACCGCGATGTACGCGCAGGCGTCCCAGGCGCAGGGGCAGGCCGGCCCGGGTGGGGCGGCCGGGGCGGACGGCGGGGCCCAGCAGCCCGGGGGCGGCGCGGCGGACGGGGACGACGAGGTGGTGGACGCCGAGATCGTCGACGACGAGGACGACTCCGGTTCCTCCGGCCGGTCCGGTCCCGGAGGCACCGGATGAACCGGCGGACGGACGAGCGCGGGCGCCGGCGGCGGCCGGTGATCGTCGGGGAGGCGGGGCGCAGGAAGCCCGTCGCCCTGACCGCGCGGCGCGCCCGGCACGCGCTGCCGGGGGCGGGCCAGGACCGCCCGGCGGTTTCCCCGCCGGCCCCGGCACCGCCGGCCTCCTCCGGCCCCTCTTCCGGCCCGGCGGAACGGCACGGGCTGCGCGCCGTCGGCGGTACGGGGACGGGGACGGGCCCGCGCGGGCGGCGGAGCAACGGTCCGGGGACGGGCGGCCGGGTGCCGGACGAGGTCCTGCGGGCGCGGCTGCGGGAGCGCACCGCCGACCTCCAGCGGGTGAAGGCGGAGTACGACAACTACCGCAAGCGGGTGCGGCGCGACCACCAGGCGGTGCGCGAGGTCGCGGTGGCCAACGTGCTGAGCGGGCTGCTGCCCGTTCTCGACGCGCTCGACGCCGCTCGTGCGCAGGGTGCGGCCTCCTCCGAGGGCGAACTGCTCCTCGCCCGGGTCCTGGTGGAGCGGCTCGCCGCGCTCGGCCTCACCTCTCTGGGGGAGCCGGGTGACGCTTTCGACCCGGCCGTGCACCAGGCGGTGGACCACCTGCACTCCGATTGCGTCGACGGGCCCACCTGTGTTGCCGTCCACCGGCCGGGCTACCGCGTGGGGCGGCACCTTCTGCGTCCCGCGGAGGTCACGGTGGCGGAGCCGCCGCCCTCCTGATCGGGGGCCTTCCCGGGTGAGCCTCGTACGCGGCCGGACCCGGGGGCGGCCCGCACCTCGGGGAAGAGCGGAAGCGGGCGGGTGGGTGGGTGGGTGGGGGAAAATCCCCGGAGGGAGCCGCGCCTCGCGGACGGAGGGGACAAGGTCCATGGACGAGCCGCACGACCGCGACGGACTGGCCGCACTGGTACGGGAGTTGACCGACCCGCTGCTGCCGTGCTTCAGCCCGGGGAGGGCCCGGCTGAGGCTCGGCACGAGCGCCGCCCTGTACGGCGACCCCGTGGCGGAACTGGAGTCGTACGCCCGCCCGCTGTGGGGCCTGGCACCCCTCGCGGCCGGGGGCGGCGACTTCCCGCACTGGGAGCTGTGGGCGCGGGGCCTGGCCGCCGGGACCGACCCGGACCACCCTGAGTACTGGGGCGAGCCGGGCCACGTCGACCAGCGCATCGTCGAGATGGCCGCGATCGGCTTCGCCCTCGCGCTGGTGCCCGAGCGGCTGTGGGACCCGCTCAGCGGTGCGGAACGGGACCGGGTCGCGCGCTGGCTGCGGTCGGTGCAGGACCGGCGGACGGCCGACAACAACTGGCTGTTCTTCCCGGTGCTGGCCGCCCTCGGCCTGCACCGGGTCGGGGCGCGGTACGACGCGGACGCGGTCACCGCCCGGCTGGAGCGGCTGGAGGACTTCTCGCTGGGCGGGGGCTGGTACTCCGACGGCCCGACCGCGCAGCGCGACTACTACGTGCCGTGGTCGATGCACACCTACGGGCTGATCTACTCCGTACTGGCCGGCGAGCGCGACCCGCACCGGGCCGACCGCTACCGGGAGCGGGCCGCGCTGTTCGCCGCGGACTTCCAGCACTGGTTCGCCGACGACGGCGCCGCCGTGCCGTACGGCCGCAGCCTGACGTACCGCTTCGCGCAGTGCGCGTTCTGGGGCGCGACCGCGTGGGCCGGCGTGGACGCGCTGCCGTGGGCGACGGTCAAGGGCCACCTGATGCGGCACCTGCACTGGTGGGCGGACAAGCCCGTACGGTGGCCCGGCGGCCTGCTGTCGATCGGCTACACCTACCCGCAGCCCGCGCTGGCCGAGCAGTACAACGCGCCGGGCTCCCCGTACTGGGCGATGAAGGCCGCCCTGCCGCTGGCGCTGCCGGCCGACCACCCGTTCTGGACCGCGCCGCAGGGCCCGGCCCCGGACCTGGCGGCCGTCAGCACGCAGCCGCACCCGGGGGCGGTGCTGATGCGTTCGGGCGGGGACGTGACGATGCTCGCCGGGCGCCAGCACAACACATGGGTGCGGCACGGCGCCGAGAAGTACGCCAAGTTCGCCTACTCCACCCGCTTCGGGTTCAGCCTGCCGTCCGGGACGCTCGGCCTCGACCAGGGCGCGTACGACTCGATGCTGGCGCTGAGCGACGACGGCGGGACGCACTGGCGGGCCCGCGAGGAGACCTCGGCGGCGCGGGCCGAGGACGGGACCGTCCGCGCGGCCTGGCACCCCTGGCCGGACGTGGACGTCACCACCTGGCTGACGGCCGCGCCGCCCTGGCACCTGCGCCTGCACCGCGTCCGCACCGGGCGCCCGCTGCACACCGCCGAGGGCGCCTTCGCGATCGGCCGCGAGGACGGCCTGGACCGCGAGGAGGGTCCGGGCGCGGCCCGCGCCGCCGGCCCGGCCGGCCTGAGCGGCCTGCTGGACCCCGACGGCTCCCGGGAGGGCCGTGTCGTCGACACCTTCCCGGGCACGAACGTCATGGCCCCCCGCGCCGCCCTCCCCACCCTCCTCGGCGAACTGCCGCCCGGCGAGCACTGGTTGCGCTGCGCCGTCCTCGGCGCCGCTCCCGGCCGGGACGGCGAGTCCGCGTGGCGGCACCCCCCGGCCGCGCCCACGGCTCTCCCGCCGGACGACGACCCGGCGTGACGTCACCCCGCATGACGTGCCCCCGCCCCGGGTGGGCGGACCCCTGCGGGAGGCTTCACGCGCGGTGGGGGCGGGGCGCTCCATTAGCCTGAGGGCATGCCAGACGCAGGCGGTGCCGAGGATGCCGGCCGGGGGCCGTGGCTCATGCTGATCTACCGGGTGCCCAGCCAGTCCTCCCGGGCCCGGGTGGCGGTGTGGCGGACGCTGAAGCGGCTGGGCGCGCTGTACGTGCAGCAGGCGGTGTGCGTGCTGCCGGACCGCGCGGAGCTGCGCGAGGAGCTGCGGAAGGTCCGCGAGCGGGTGGACGAGCTGGGCGGCTCCAGCGTGTTCCTCACCCTGCGGGAGGTGGAGGAGGACGCCCGGGTCCAGTTCGTCGAGGGCTTCCGGACGCAGTCGGCGGCGGAGTACGCCGAGATCGTCGAGGAGTGCGAGACGAAGTTCTTCAAGGAGATCGAGTTCGAGCGCTTCCGCGAGAACTACACCTTCGAGGAGGCCGAGGAGATCCGGCAGGACCTGGAGAAGCTGCGGCGCTGGCTGGACAAGGTCGAGTCCCGGGACTGGATGGGCGCCGACGGCCGGGACACCGCCCACGCGAAGGTCGCGGAGTGCGAGCAGCTGCTGGAGCAGTTCGAGGCCGACGTGTACACCAGGACCGTCAGCGACCCCGGCTGAGCCGCTTGCGCGCCTTCCGGTCCGCGGTGCGCCGGGGCCGGACGTCGAGGGCCAGACCCACGGCGAAGGCGGCCATCACGGCGAGTCCGCCGATGAGCGCCACCGCGGTGTCCCCCGCGCCGGACGCCATGGCCGCGAGCGCGACGCCGAGGGCGAGGACCACGCCGACGGCCGTCTTCGGGTCGTCGCCGACCACGAAGGCGTAGCAGAACCGGCCGGAGGACCGCAGGGCCCTCAGCAGGGTTCTCATCGGGGCACCTCCCCGGTACGGGGCGTACCGGCGGCCGGGGCACCCGGGCTCCCGGGACCGGCGGGTGCCGCGCGCAGCAGGGCGACCATCAGGCGGCTGAGCAGGAACCACCCAGCGAGCAGGACGAGCACGGCCAGTTCGTGGCCCGGCCACTGGACGCTCTCCCGGCCGGCCCGGAAGATCCCGAGGCCCTCCACGGCCCAGAACGTGCCGAACGCCGCGAGCAGCAGCCCGACCGCGTACTTCAGCGCGTTCTCGTTGATCATCGACAGCGGCCGCCGCAGCGCCGCGGCGAGCGCCAGCACCGCGACCACCGCCGCCGCGGCCCCGACGCAGGCCGCCGGGACGCTCTTCGCGTTCAGGCCGAAGGTGATGACGATGAAGACCACCTCCAGGCCCTCCAGGAGCACCCCCTTGAACGCCACCGAGAACGCGAACGCGTCCAGCCCGCCGCCCTCGCCCCGCCCGGCCGTCCGGGCCGCCTCGACCTCCCTGCGGTAGACCGCCTCCTCGTCGTGGACCGCCTTGCGGCCCGACGCGCGCAGCACCGCCTTGCGCAGCCACTGCAGGCCGAAGATCAACAGCAGCCCGCCGACGGCGAGTTGCAGGGCGGACTCCGGCAGCCAGCGGGTCAGCGCGTATCCCGCGATCGCGGTGACCACGGCCAGCACGCCGAGCGCCGCCGCCACCCCGGCCATCGCCGAGCGCCAGCCCCGGGTGAAGCCCATGGCCATCACGATCGTGGTCGCTTCCACCATCTCGACGAAGCAGGCGCCGAAGGAGGCCGCGATCACGCCCCAGGTCGCACCGTTCACACCGCCTCCTCCCGCCACCGAGCTATGCGTAACAAATGTTTCACTGGAACGATAGTTACGCCCTCGTCGCGCCGTCAACGCCTGGTGTTCCCCCGGACAACCGGCACAATGGGCATATGCCTGAATTGCCGGAGGTCGAGGCGCTTCGCGACTTTCTGGGCGAGCACCTCGTCGGCGGAACCGTGGAGCGCGTGTACCCGACGGCGGTGCACGCGCTGAAGACGTACGACCCGGGGGTCGCCGCGCTGGAGGGGCGGACCTTCGACGGGGCGGCGCGGCACGGCAAGTTCTTGGACCTGCGCGCGGGCGACCTCCACCTGGTGCTGCACCTGGCCCGCGCCGGATGGGTGCGCTGGAGCGAGAACCTCGCCGAGGCGCCACCGCGTCCGGGCAGGGGACCGCTGGCCCTGCGGGTGCGGCTGGCGGAACCGGCCGGCTCCGGCTTCGACGTCACCGAGGCGGGCACGCAGAAGCGGCTGGCCGTCTACGTCGTACGCGACCCGCAGGAGGTGCCCGGCGTGGCCCGGCTGGGGCCCGACCCCCTGGCGGACGGCTTCACCCGCGAGGTGTTCGACGGGCTGCTGGCCGGAGAACGGCGGCAGGTCAAGGGCATGCTGAGGGACCAGTCCGTCCTCGCCGGCATCGGCAACGCCTACTCCGACGAGATCCTGCACGCGGCCCGGATGTCCCCCTACAAGCTCGCCTCGTCGCTCACCCCGGAGGAGTCCGGGCTGCTCTTCGACGCGATCGGGACCACCCTGCGGGAGGCCGTCGAGCGCTCCCGGGGCCTGCCGCTGCGCGACCTGAAGGCCGAGAAGAGGACCGGGCTGCGGGTGCACGGCCGCAAGGGCGAACCGTGCCCGGTGTGCGGCGACACCATCCGCGAGGTCTCCTTCTCCGACTCCGCGCTCCAGTACTGCCCCACCTGCCAGACCGGCGGCAAGCCCCTCGCCGACCGCCGGACGTCCCGCTTCCTGAAGTAGCCGCAGCGGGGCGACGACCCCTCCCCTGTCCGGGCGCCGCTCCGGGCAAGGCCCGCCACCGGGACGGGCTCGCTGCCGGGCCCGGCGTCGAAAAGGTCCGCCCTGCCCCTCGCTAGCCCTTGATGCTGTCCCGCCACGAGTGCGCCGGTATGTAGCCCAGTTCCTCCCGCGCCCGCTCCACGCTGAGCAGCGTCTCGTAGGTGCCGATCTCCCGGGTGAGCCGCACCCCGGGGAAGACCTCGGCCAGCAGGTCCGCGGACGGGCGGTCCATGATCGTGTCGGCCGCGGCGATCACGTAGCCGGGCGCGCCCGTGACCTCGGCGGTCAGGCCCAGCCGGCACGCCTGCGCGACGTCCCGCGCGTCGACGTACCCCCACAGGTTCCACTTCCGGGCGTGCGGGTCCGACCAGTAGCCGGGCACCAGCGCGTAGTCCTCCTCCAGGTGCACGTTGGACAGCCGCAGCCCGACGAAGGGGATGCCCGACCACCCGGCGATCTGCTCGGCCGCGGTCTCGCCGAGCACCTTGGACAGCGCGTACGTGCTGGTGGGGTACGGGTAGTGCGCCTCGTCCACCGGCGCGTACCTCGGCGGCACGTCGAAGGGCAGGCCGAGCGTGGTCTCGCTGGAGGCCCAGACCACCCGGCCGTGCCCGAGGTGGGCGGCTGCGAGGAACACGTGGTGGTTCATCGCCGTGTTGGTGGTGAGGGTGTGGGCCGCCGGGTGGAGGCCGGGCGCGGGGATGTTCGCGAGGTGGACCACGCTCCCGGCCCCGCTGAGGGCGTCGACGGCCTGCCCGTAGTCGGTCAGGTCGGCGCGGAGCAGGGTGATGCCCAGGGCGTTGGCCCAGGCCCGGTCCGCGGGGCCGACGGCGACGTCCACCGCCAGCACCTCGTGCCCGTGCTCCACCAGATCCGCGACGACCACCCGGCCGGTCTTCCCTGTGGCGCCGGTGACGGCGACTGCGCTCATGTCGTGAACTCCCCACTCGACCTGCGGAAACGATGCGGCCCCCATCCTCCCCTCCGGCACCGCGCCCGGTCACCCGGGGTCCCGGACCCGGCGGCACGGCAGCCCTGCCCGGCGGTGTCGGGTCAGGCCCGGACAGACCCGATCCCGTCAGACTCGGTCCCGTCGGGCCCGGCCCAGCCACGCCGGGCCACGCCCGTTCGGATCCGGTCGGCTCAGGTCGGCTCAGTTCGCGGTGAACCGGACGCTCGCGGATATGTTCCCGCCCGCCTCCGGCGTGCACTGCGAGCCGGAACCGGGGCAGCCGTCACCGCTCCAGTGGGCGTCGTAGTCGCCGTCGGTGCCGCGGGCGGAGAGCACCAGCGGGCCGTCCGCGTCGTAGTAGCGCACCTTGCACGTCTTGTGGTCGCACACCGTCGTGGTGCCGTCGGCGGTGACGTCCACCCGGCCGGGGAGATCCCCGTCGGAGTCGGGGGTGATGGCCACGTCGATGGTGGCGAACCCGTTGCCGTGCAGGTCGGTCACCGCCGCCCGGTCGCCGAAGGCGGCCGTCAGGCTTCCGGTGCGGCGGCCGAGGGAGGTCGGGGTGAACTGCACGGACACCGTGCAGGCCGCGCCCGGGGCGAGCCGGGCCTGCGGGGTGCCGTCGGAGCAGGCGTCGTCGGTGAACCGGAAGTCCGTGGAGCCGGTCAGGGCGATCCCCGCGAGCCGGAGCGGCCGGTCGTTGGGATTGGTGACGGTGAACTCGGCGATGGGCTGCTCCGCCGAATTGGCCTCCACGTCCCCGTAGTCGGCCACTCCCTTGATCAGCGGCGGCTTCACCGCGGGCGTGCCGGTGGGCTGCGCGCTGCTGCCCGGGGCGCTCGTGCTCGCGCCGGGCGAAGGGGCGGCCGAAGGCGCGCCGGTGGCCGAGGTACGGCCCTCGGTCACGGCGGATGAGCCCGTCGGGCCGGTGGGCGGCGCGTCGACGCCGGTGCCCGGCAGCGCGGAGCCACCGCTCGCGGAGGTGCCCGTGTGCCCGTCCTCGCCCACGCCCGCTCCGATGCACACGCCGAGCAGCAGCACGGCCGCCGTGACGGCGACCGCGATCAGCGCCCGCCGTGCGTGGGCGGGCCGTGCGCCCTTCGCGGGGACGGCCGGCTCCGGGGCGGCGAAGGCCAGGTTCGCCCGGGTCACCGCCGCCCCCGCCACGTCGCCCAGCCTCGTGCGCACGTCGAGTGCCCGGCTCAGCGCCTTCCCGGCGGCCTCGCCGCGCCCCTCCAGGAAGTGCAGGGTCCCCTGCTGGTGGGAGAAGTACGCCTCGGCCGCCGCGTCCCCCGTCCGCCGGGCCGCCGCCAGCCCGTGGCCGAGGGCCCGCGAGCACGCCCGCCAGTGACCCTGGAGGAACAGCACCCGCTCCACCACCGCGGCGAGCCGGACCGCCGCTCCCCCCTCGCCGCGCTCGGCGGCCAGGGCGAGTGGGATCAGGGCGGCCTCCGCCGCGTCCCGCGTGGCCTCCCCCGCGGGGTCCCGGGCGGCGATCCAGCCGGCCAGGACGCGCACGCACCTGCCCAGGTCGAGGTGGTCGTGGAGCAGCCGCCAGTACGGCTCGACCCGGCACGAGGGGAGTCCGAAGCGGTCGTCCCTCCGCTCGGCCAGCCCCCGGTCCAGTAACGACTCGAACTCCCGGTCCGTGTACGGGGCGTGCTCGGTGTGCTCCACACCGGCCATCGCCGCGACCAGCCGGGCCGGGAGCAGGGCGCCGCCGAGCAGCGCCAGCACGGCCAGCACCCGCTTGGCCCGCGGCACCAGGGTGGAGATCGCCAGTTCGTCCAGCGCCGCCGGGCCGACCGCCACTTGGCGGGCGAGTTCGTCGAAACCCCGGCCGTCGTGCCGCACCAGCGCGGCCGCCTGACGCAGCGCCAGCGGCCGCCCGGCGACGGCGGCCACCAGCGCGCGCACGCCGGGCAGTTCGGCCTCGGACAGGAACCGGCCCAGGTCCCGGGCGAGCAGCGTGAACGCGTCGGACTCCGACAGGCCCGGCAGTCCGTACGACGCCCCGGTGGGCCCGACCACCGGGCGCCCGGCGCCGACCAGGACCGCGCAGCCGGCCAGCGCGCGGCGCAGGGCGGCCATCTGCTCCGGCGGGTAGTCCACGTCGTCCAGCGCGATCACGGCGCCGACCTGGGCCAGGGCCCGCGTGCACTCCTCGACCGACAGCCTGCGGGTGCCCGGCGGGCAGACGTAGAACTCCCGCACCAGGTCCTGGAGGAAGTCCTCGAAGGCCGTGCCGCCCACGCGCAGGTAGACGTCGGGAGCGGCGGCGCGCAGCAGGGCGGTCCGCCCGCTGCCGCACTCCCCCGTGAACTCGACCACCGAGCGGCCCCGCACCGCGCCGCGCACCAGCCGCGACTGGTCCAGCCGCCCGAGCACCGTGCCGGTCTCCGGCCCCGCCCCGGCCGCGCGGCCGCGGACCCGGCGCTCGGGCGCGGCCGGAGCGGAGGTGCCCGGCGGCACCCGTTCCAGGGCGGTCCCGTTCCCCTCGGTGCAGGTGGCACGGATCTGCCCGGAGACGACCCCGGGCGCCCCCCGTCTTTCGTGCCCGCCGTACATACCCATTCCCCCGGTCCCCCGTCTCCCCCGATTCCGCTTTCGCGCGGGGAGTGCACCCGGCGCACGCCCCGAGAACAAGGTAGGTCCTTCATCGCCCGCTTCGGACCGAGTTATCCACAGCCAGCACAAGAAGTCCGATGAGCTGATCGCCCGCGCGGGCCACCGTCGCCCCGCGCGCTCCGGCCCATGGTCCCAGCCGTGCCGCGGCCCCGTACGGCCGGGCTTCCGGTTCCGCCGCCGGACGTGGTTGAGTGGAAGGGAGGCGCGTGAGCGACCGCCGTACAACAGGCTCGGCGCCCTCCCAGCTCGTGACCGGCATGAACGGGGCCCGGGTCGGGCGCGCGGCGCGCCTCGGAGGAGGGAGCCGTCATGGCCACCGCCACCACCGTGAACCGCGCCGAGATCGAGGCCGACATCAAGCAGACCCTGGGCCTGGTCCCGCACTTCTTCCAGAGCATCCCGACCGAGCTGCTGGCGCCTGAGTGGGAGCTGTTCAAGAAGCTCGAACTCGGCGAGACGCTGATCCCGAACAAGTACAAGGAGCTCATCGGCGTCGGGCTGCACGCGGAGACGAAGTGCCGCTACTGCAGCCTGTTCCACACCGAGGCCGCCAAGCTGTTCGGCGCGACCGACGAGGAGATCCAGGAAGCCGTCCACTACGCCAAGGCCAGCCTCGGCTGGAGCGCGTACATGAACGGCATGCAGGAGGACTACGACCAGTTCGCCGCCGAGCTGGATCAGGTCATCGACTACGTGCGGGCCCAGTCCTGACATGGAGTTGGAGAGACTGCGCCCCACCGTGCTGCGCGGCAGCTTCCACGTGTACGAGCTCGCCGCCCTGGTCGCCGCGGCCAGGTTCGTGGTGAAGACCGCACCGTCGGAGATCCCCGCCGAGTCGCTGGACGAGCTGCGCCGCCTGCTGGCGGACTACGACCAGCAGGTGCGCGAGCTGGCCACGTGAGCCGGCGGGGCCGCGCTCACGAGGGGCGCGGGTCGCCCGCGGCCTGGCGCGCGCACGCGTAGATCGCGCTGATGCCGCTGTCCGAGGGGTCGTCCGACTCGAGGTCGGCCTCGCGGACCAGGGTGAAGCCGGCCTTCTCCAGGGCCCGGCAGGAGGCCCGGTTGTCGCGCTGCGGAACGGCGACGACGGTGGCGACCTCGGGGTGGAGGCCGAAAAGCCGGGCGGCGCAGGCGCGGATGGCCACGGGGGCGATGCCCCGGCCGAGGCTGCCGGGCGGGCCGATGAGGTAGTCCAGGCCGGCGGCGTCGGGGACGCCCACGGCCCGGTCCCAGGCGGGCTCGTCGGCGTGCCGGTAGCCCTGGATCAGCCCGACGGGGGTCGCGCCGGCCAGGATGATCCAGCACCGGGTGGGGTCCGCGCCGTCGACCGACGGCCCGTAGTCGCGCTCGATGCCTTCCGCGTCGGGCACCGGATCGCGCCACCAGGCGCGCACGTGCGGCTCCGCCAGCCACTCCCGCAGCATCGGGAAGTCCGCGCGGGTCAGCGCGCGCAGGGTGATTTCGGGCGCCGGCGCGGTCATGGGTCCCAGTCTGCTACGACCGCTGCCCGCGCCGGGCCCGCGTCCGGGCGCCCTTTCACCATCCGTACGCACTCGGGACGTGCAAGGACGCGCACGGACGCAGGAGCCCTCCGCACGCCGGGGTCGGGACGGCCCCCGCGTCGCTACCATGCTGCTGCTCCCTGCACATGCCCCTGCACAGCTCGCACCTTCCGCCCGGGACCACGGAGGGTTCCGGGACCACCGTCTTCGGAGGCAGCCATGCGCGGAAAGCACGACCGGTTACGCGGGTACGGAGCACTGGGCGCGATCGCGCTGGGGATCGGGGCCGTCGGCCTCGCCGCGGCGCCCCTGGCGGCGGCCGCCCCACCGCCGATCGGCCCGGACCAGGTCTTCCAGGGCCAGGTCAACGAGGTGACCGAGGGCGCCGTCATCAAGGTGGCGTGCTTCGGCCCGGTGACGCCGACCTCGACCGGCCACCCGGTGTCGGGGCAGACGGTGGACGCGCAGTACTTGGCGGGCCCGACCTGGACGGAGGGCCTCGGCTACACCGGGGCGTCCGCCGACCACCTGGCGGTGGACTTCGGCGGCGGGCCCGCGATCGGCACGCCGATCACCCTCCCCGCCTACGACACCAAGGTGACGATCCCGGGCTGGCTCGACCTGCCCTGCTTCGGCACCGGCAAGGTCGCCTTCGTCCCCGTGCCGACGAGCAGCACGGCGAGGTCGGCGACGGTCACGGTGACGTACCAGAACGTGGGCGCGTAGGCGCTCGCCGCGGGGTTCCGGCAACCGCGCGCACCGCACCGCGCACCGGTACCGCGAACCCGCGCGGCGTACCGCACGAGGCACCGGGCGGCGGCCCGGCCGGCGAGGGGGCACTACGCCCGCGCACCCGCCCGGCCGGGCCGCCGCGTAACCGCACGATCCGGCCGCGTGCCTGGTCACAGAGTTGTATCGGGGTCTGTTCAGCGCTCGGAACGGGTGGCAGCCTGGGCCGGAATCGCGCTCTCAGACGATTGCCAGACGGATCCCAGGGGAACCCCAGCAACCCTCGCTACCGTCGTCGGCACGCCATACGACACGACCGCCGGACCGCGGCGGGAACGGGGGCCCGACGCCTTGGGCGGTGAGAAAGCAGCCATACGCAGGGCCCGGTGGCCATGGCCACGGGGAGCGGCGCGCCCGGACACGACTCAGGCGAGCACACGTGAGGTCCAGCACGTGCCGCCCGTCTTCGGGTGGTTCACCGGCGCGAGCACGCGCTGGTGGGGACGGCCCCTGCTGGTGCCGGTGACGGTGATGGCCACCATAGCCGCGCTGACCCTGGCCATGATCATGCACTCGCCGTCGGCGAAGGCGGGCGGCACCACCACGCCGACCGCGGACGTCGCCGCCACCAAGGCGCCGGGCAAGGCACCGGCCACGGCACCGGCCGAAGCTCCGTCCACCGCGGCACCCAAAGCGGCCGCGCCCCGGACCACGGCGCCCTCCCCCGCCCTTCCGCCGTCCCCGCGCGACGCCGTGGCGCACGCGGTGCGGGCGATCGACCCGGCCGGACGGCTGTCGGTCGCCGTGGCCGACGCGCACGGCGGCGGCCCGGTCTCGTACGACAGCGGCGGCAGCGCGTACGACACCGCGAGCATCGTGAAGGTGGACATCCTCGCGGCGCTGCTGCTGCGCGACCAGCGGGCCGGCACCGGGCTCACCGCGCGGCAGCGCACGCTGGCCACCGACATGATCGAGAAGAGCGACAACGACGCGGCCGACGAGCTGTGGGGCGACATCGGGGCCGGCCCGGGGCTCTCCGCGGCCAACCGCACGCTCGGCCTGCGCCGCACCACCCCGGGCGACGGCTACCTGTGGGGCCTGACGCAGACCACCGCCCGCGACCAGATCGCCCTGCTGCGAGCCGTCCTCGGCGGCGGGTCGTCACCTCTGTCGTCGAGCTCGCGCGCCTACCTGTCCGGCCTGATGACGTCGATCTCCGACGGGCAGCGGTGGGGGGTGTCCGCGGCCGACTCCGACGACGCGCACGTCGCCCTGAAGAACGGCTGGCTCCAGCGCAGCACCACCGAACTGTGGGACGTCAACAGCATCGGCGAGGTCACCCACGACGGGCACCGGCTGCTGGTGTCGGTGCTGTCGTCCGGGCAGCGCTCCGAGCGGAAGGGCATCGACCAGCTTGGGCGGGTCGCCCGCGCCGCCGCCGAGGCGTACGTCGGGGCCGTGTGGAGCGGCCCGGCCGGTTCGAAGGGCTAGACCGGCGGGCGCCGTTCAGCAACGGTCCCGACGGTCAGGCCGCGGCCCACGTGATCACCGGCGGCTCCACCCGCGCGCACAGCGGCCCGCCCTTCGCGTCGGTCAGCCCCAGGCGTCCGTGCAGCCGGCCGGACCGGACGCCCTCGGCGAGCACGTCGACGGGCACGGCGGCCAGCATCAGCTTCGCCCGGCGGAACATCTCGAACCCGCCGCCCGGGCCGACCGCGCCCCAGGACAGGTAGACGAACCGGTCGCCGGGCGGGCCCTGCACGTACGGGCCGCGCACGTCGGGCGTGCCGTCGGCCGCGGCGGCGGCCGTGCACTCCAGGGTCCACTCGGCGGCGGGCGCGTCACCCGGCGTGAGGCCGATCAGCTCGGCCGGTCTGGCCCGGCGCTGGACGGCCACGTGCACGTTGTCGTAGCCGACGCAGCTCGCGCCGGGCAGGCGGTCGGCGGTCAGGGTGAGGACGACGGGGGTCGTGTCGGTCCGGGTCTGCGGCATGCGGTCATTGTGCCCCCGGGGTACGACAGCGGCCCGGCGTCCGGCGCCGCCTACGCGCCCACGTCGACCAGCACCTTGCCCACGGCTCCGCCCTGCACGGCCTCGTGCGCCTCGGCGGTCCGGGCGAGCGGGAAGCGGTGGAAGGGCAGCCCCGCCTCCGGGCCCGCCCGCAGCGCGCCCTCGAACAGCGCCGAGGACACCGCGGCGACCGCGTGGTCCTTGGCGGCCGTCGGCACGTTGTAGACCAGCACCCCCTGCCAGCGCAGGTTCGCCACCATGGACGGCCGCACCGGCACCACCGCCGTCTCCGCGTCGTTGGCGTAGAAGGCCACCACCGCGTCCGCCCCGGCCACGGCGACGTCCAGCGCGGCGTTCGCCGCGGGCGCGACCTCCACGACGATGTCCACGCCGTCCGGGGCGAGTGCGCGGATCCGCTCGGCCGCGTCCTCCTGGCGGTAGTTGACGACGTGGTGCGCGCCGGCCGCCCGCGCCAGCGCCTCCTTGTCCGGGCCGCTCACCGTGGTCAGCACCGTGGCGCCGGCCCACCTGGCCAGCTGGATCGCCGCGTTCCCGACCGCGCCGGCCCCGCCGGCCACCAGCACCGTGCGGCCGAACAGCGCGCCGTCGCCGAGGCGTTCGGGTCCTCCGTCGGCCATCGTCAGGCAGCGGTGCGCGGTGATCGCGGGGATGCCCACGCTGGCGCCGAGGTCGAAGGAGGCGTGGTCGGGCAGCGTCACCGCCTGCCGCGAGGGAAGGGTGACGAACTCCTGCGCGGTGCCGCCGGGTCGGCCGTGCGCGGCCTCCCACAGCCACACCCGGTCGCCGATCCGGTCGTCCGGAACGCCCGGGCCCACCGCGTCGATCACCCCGGCGCCGTCCTGGTTGGGCACCTGCTCCACGCCCGGGGCGATCCCCTGCCGCGACTTCCAGTCCGTCGGGTTCACCCCCGACACCACGACCCTGACCCGCACTTCGCCCGGTCCGGGCTCCGGCACCGGCCGCTCCACGAGCGCGAGTACGTCGGGTCCGCCGCTTGCGGTGTAAACGATGGCCTTCATAGGAGCAAGACCCTACCCGCGCCGGAGCCCGCCCCCGGGGAGCCCGGCCCGCTCGTGTCGCCGCCGGCCGCGCGGGAACGTCCGCCCGGTCGGGGCGGGTTGGCGCCGCCGGGCCTCAGACCGGTTCGGGCAGGGCCGTCCGCCGGCCGGCCGGGGGGACGGCCGGGACGCGGGGGACGTAGGCACCGCAGGAGCCGCCGTGGCCGCGGTGGACGAGGAGTCCGGCGACGGGGTCGGGGACCGCGTCGAGCGCGGCCCGGGTGCCGGGGAGGGCGTGCCAGGCGAGCCAGCGCTCCTCGGTGTCGAAGGCGACTTCGAGCACCACGCCCCAGGTGTGCGCCGACCACTCCCACTGCCGTGCCCCGTTGGTCACCAGCGACTCGGCGAGGGCGGGTCCGTACGCGTCACGCCAGGACGCGGCGGAGATCTCCGCGCGCTCGGCGTCCATGATCTCGATCGACCACCAGTCCGTAGCGTCCATGTATCGACCATAGACAGGGTCCGCTTCGGCCGGAAGGGGTGGGACACGCCCGATTCATCCCTTCGCGGCACGCGGGCGCGGGTGACCGCGCCGGCGCACGCCGGGCGGACGGCGCCGCTCAGCCCAGCGCCTTCTCCGCGGCCGCGAGGATCTCGGTGACCCGCAGCCCGAACCGGGCGTCGCACGGGTGGGGTTCGCCGGAGACGAGGGCGTCGACGGCGCGGGCGAGCGCGTCGGTGGCGGGGCCGCTCACCCCCTCGGGCAGGGCGCTGACGCCGTGGGTGCCGCGGAACTCGACGGCGACCCCGGCGCCGGCGGGCGGCGCGGTGAGGGTGAGGACGGCGGTGCTGGAGGCGCCGCCCGCGTGACGCAGCGTCAGGTGGACGAGGTCGCCGGGGCCGTGGGCGGCGCGCACGTCGGTGACGTCGCCGAGCACGGGGAGCAGCACGGACAGCGCGTGCGGCCCGACGTCCCACAGGCCGCCCTTCTCGCGTCGCCAGAGCGAGTCGGCGTAGGGGCTGGCGTCGGCGCTGAAGACGGCGCCGTACCAGTCGGCCCGGCCGGTGAACCAGTCGCCCGTGGCGGCCTGCCGGTCGATCCAGGCGGCGGCGCCCGCGTCGAAGCGCATGGTGAAGAAGACCACCGAGGGCACCCCGGCGGACTCGACCGCGTCCGCGACGGCCCGCGCCCCGGCCACGGTGGTGGCCACCGGCTTGTCGAGCAGCAGGCCCTTGCCGAAGCGGGCGGCCCGGGCGGCGAACTCGGCCTGGAGGGACGGCGGCAGGGCGATCGCCACGGCGTCCACGTCGTGGATCAGCGCGTCCGCGTCGGCGTACGCGCGGCCGCCGAACTTCGCCGCCAACTGCTCGGCCGCCTCGGGCCGGCGGCCCCAGAAGCCGGCGAGTTCCACCCGGGGATGCGCGGCCAGCGCGGGGGCGTGGGCGCCCCAGGCCCAGGGCCCGGTGCCGAGCAGGCCGATCCGGACCGGTGCCGCCGCGCCCGCGGTGCTGTCAGTGTCGTACGCCATGTGGCGGAGCCTATCCCGGACGATGCCCGCTGGTCAGGGGGCGGGGAGGGCTGTGGGAACGCCGCGGGGAGGGCGTCCGCGCGGGCTGTGGGGGCGAGTTCACATACGGTTAACATCCGGGCAACGGGAGGGAAAAAGGCCCTTGGGACGCTGCCCCGGGGCCCGCCCGCCGCGGCCGGCCCCTGGCCCGATCAGCGCGGCTCGGGGCCCGCACCCGCACCAGGTTCACAGAAGGATGGCGTCACCGTGACCTACAAGGCCGAGTACATCTGGATCGACGGCACCGCGCCGACCGCCAAGCTGCGTTCGAAGACCAGGATCCTCGCCGACGGCGCCGAACCGCCGGTGTGGGGCTTCGACGGCTCCAGCACCAACCAGGCGCAGGGCCACGCCTCGGACCGCGTGCTCCAGCCGGTCGCCTCCTACCCGGACCCGATCCGCGGCGGCGACCACCGGCTGGTGCTGTGCGAGGTGCTCAACATCGACGGCAGCCCGCACGAGTCCAACACCCGGGCCGAACTGCGCGCGGTGGCCGAGCGGTTCGCCGATCAGGAGTCACTGTTCGGGATCGAGCAGGAGTACACGTTCTTCCAGGGCTCGCGCCCGCTGGGCTTCCCCGACGGCGGGTTCCCCGCGCCGCAGGGCGGCTACTACTGCGGGGTCGGCGCCGACGAGATCTTCGGCCGCCCGATCGTCGAGAAGCACCTCGACAACTGCCTCGCCGCGGGCCTGGGCATCTCCGGCATCAACGCCGAAGTGATGCCCGGCCAGTGGGAGTTCCAGGTCGGGCCGCTCAGCCCGCTGGAGGTCTCCGACCAGTTGTGGGTCGCGCGCTGGCTGCTCTACCGCACCGCCGAGGACTTCGGCGTGTCCGCCACCCTCGACCCCAAGCCCGCCAAGGGCGACTGGAACGGCGCGGGCGCGCACACCAACTTCTCCACCCGCAGGATGCGCGAGAGCTACGACGCGATCGTCGAGGCCGCCGAGTCGCTGGGCCGCGACGACAAGCCCCTGGAGCACATCAGGAACTACGGCGCCGGCGTCGAGTCCCGCCTCACCGGCGCGCACGAGACCGCGCCGTGGAACGAGTACAGCTACGGCGTGTCCGACCGGGGCGCGTCGGTGCGCATCCCGTGGCAGGTCGAGGTGGACCGGAAGGGCTACATCGAGGACCGCCGCCCCAACGCGAACGTCGACCCGTACGTCGTCACCCGGCTGATCGTGGACACCTGCTGCGCGGCGCTGGAGAAGGCGGACCTGGCCTGAAACACCGCGCGCGGGAAGGGGTTCCCCACCCGCGTGGGCCGGTCCGCGCCTCCGCGCGGACCGGCCCGCACCCACCGGCCGCCGGGTGACCTCCTCGGCGGCCGCTCGTTTGACGGAACGTGAACACGCAAGCGGCAACCGCGACTTCCGTACCGGCCGACGGCAGGGCTCCCGTGACGGTGGAGCAGGCGGAGGCGGCGCTCGTCGAGCACTATCCCCGGCTGGTGCGGCTGGCGTACGTCGTGCTGCCCGCCGGACTCGGCAAGCACCGGCGGGTGTTGACCGCGCACCGACTGGTGCAGGGGATCCTGCCCGCCTTGACCTCGCCCGCGCGGCAGGGCGGGGCGTACGGGCTGCTGCGGCAGGAAGTGCTGCGCGCGGCCATGGAGTTCGGCGAGCGCGGCCGGGTCCGCGGGGCGCTGGACGAGGCGCGGCTGCCGCGGGTGCTGGGCCTGCGGGTGCACCCCCGGTCCGGCGCCGACCAGGAGTTGGCGCTCTACCGGGTGCTGGCCTCGCTGCCGGTCGAGGCGCGGGCGGCCTATGTGCTGCTGGCCGCCGAGGGGTTGGGCGAGCCCGAGGCACGGGCGGTGCTCGACGCGGCGGGGGCCGCCGACCCGCGCGGCGCGGTGCGGGCCGCGGCCGGGGTGCGGATCACCGGCGCGGCCGACCCGGCGGTGGGCGGGCGGCTGCTGGCGGCTGGCGAGTTCGACGCCTGCACGCTGCAGATCCGGCCGACCGACCTGCTGCGGCGGCGCCGTCGGCGCAGGATCGGCGCGGTGGCCGCGGCGGCGGTCGCCGCCGGCGCGCTGCTGGTGGCCGTGACGGGCGCGGAGTCCGACACCCCGCCGTACGCGGCGGCCGGCTCCCCCGCCGCCGACCCGCACACGCTCGACCCGGCGTCGCTGGTGCGGGCCCCGGCCGGGCAGTGGAAGGCCACCACCAAGCTGGACTTCTCGGCCTGGCCGGCCCGCGGCGGCCGGGCGCACGACACCGCGCTGCTCGGCCGGGCGCTGGCCGTCTGGGCGCACCCGGGCACGGAGGTGGACATCGGCTCCACCCCGGGCACCCCGCGCACCGGGCCGGTCCAGCCGCCGCAGTTGCTGTTCGCCGGGGACGCCGACAACGCCACCGTGGTGATCTTCTTCGACGGTCTGCGGGTGGTGCGCTACGCCCAGCCGAGGCACGGCTCCGGCCGGGCCGCGCTGGACTTCGCGCAGGTCGGCGACGCCGGGCCGACCACGGCGGCGGCCGTGCTGGTGGACCGGGTGGACGGCAACGCCCGCTTCCTGACCGCCCCTTGGGTGACGGGCACGCGGACCCGTGACCTGTTCCGGCCGGGCCAGGAGGCGTCCGCCCTGCCCCGTTCGGCGGACGGCGTGACGGACCCGGTGCCCATGCCCGGCGCGCGGACGGCGGCCGGCGCGGCCGCCGCGCAGTCCTGCGGCAGCACGTGGCCGGCGCTGCAGCTGCGCGCGTCGGACGCGGTGGGCCGGCGGCCGTTCCTGCTCACCGATCTCGGCGACCTGACCCCGGTGCACCTGGCGTACCTTCCGCCGTCGGGGGACGGGCCGTCCGGCGCGCCGCTGGAGGCCACCGGTCCGCAGGCGCTGGCGAACTGGGCGCACGGCGCGTGCCGGCTCGGCGAGCTGCGCGGGCAGGGCGTGAAGTCCGTGGACAGCTGGGAGTTCGCCCGCACGCCGCTGCCGGAGAGCGCGGGCGAGGCGTCGTGGACGTGCGTGCGCGCGGACACCTGGCGGGGCCCGGGCGTGGCGCTGGTGCAGTTCGTGCCGCCCGGCGGGAAGGCCGCCGCCCTCGGCGCGCTGGCCGGGCAGCAGGCCGACGGGCAGGCGTGCAGCGGCTTCGACCCGTACGTGATGGCGGGTGTGATGTGGAAGTCGCCCGCCGCGCACTGGTACCTGCTGGCGGCGGCCGGGCCCGGCACCGCCTCGATCACGGCCTCCGGGGCGGTGCGGGCGAGCGCCGGCGGCGGCTACCTGGCCACGCCGGCCGAGCGAGGGTCGCGGGCCACCCTCACCGGCCGGCTGGCGGACGGGCGGAAGCTGTCGCCGCTGAACGGTGACTGAGGGCGCGGGCGGCGGCCGGGAGCGCGGGTCAGGAGGCGGGTTCCGCCACGGGCAGCCGCTGCGGGACGAGCAGGCGCATGGTCACGTGGTCGTCCTCGCGTCCGTCCTCCACCCAGCCCTGGCTGGCGTAGAAGGCGCGGGCGCGGGCGTTGGGCGCGAAGACCGCCAGCCGCACGGTGGAGAGCTTGGCGGCCTGCCAGACCTCGACGCAGGCGCGGTGCAGGGCCGAGCCGGCGCCGGTGCGCCAGACCTCGGGGTCGATGTGGAAGTGGAGCAGCTCGTCGTCCTCGTAGCGGGCGCCGAGGACGGCGAACCCGACGACGTGGTCCTGCCGGGTCGCGCACAGGACGCTGACCTCGCGGGAGGCGATCGCGCGTGCGGTGCCCTCGCGCAGCCGCTCCAGTTCGGTGGGGCCGCTGGTCTCCGCGGTCGGCAGGAACCCCGCGTAGGAGGTGGCCCGCGACCTGGCGTGCACGTCGCAGATGGCGTCCAGGTCGTCGATCACTGCGGGCCGGATCTTGAGGTGCGCGGTGCTCATGGGTACGTGGACGCTCGGGGAGCCCCACAGGTTCCCCGCAATTCCTTTACGTGACGCGTCTCACCTTCGCGGGTGTCCCCGCCGGTCGCGGAACGGGAGTGCGCCGTTTGTGAAGAACTTGTGATGATCCGATGGGGACGCGGTGCGAGCCGCTGCACCGCGTCCCCGGTCCGGTGGGGCCTCAGCCCGTGGTCGTGAAGACCGCCACGGTGCGGGCCGGCACGCTGAACGTGCCGGTCGAGGCCGCGTAGGAGGCAGGTACGGCGCCACCGGGTCGGAACCGTGCGCCTGCAGCGGGTGCAGGGCGTAGCCGGTGCCGGCCAGGGCGGCCACCTTCTGGTCCTGCCGCTGCGGGGTGGCGTTGAAGACGACGACCAGGTCGCCGGCCTTCATGGTGATCACCCCGGGGGTCTCCTCGCTCCCCGACAGCGGGAAGGACACCTGCTGCTGCACCTGGGCCGCCGTGCTCAGCCCGAAGGCGGGGTCGGCGGTGCGGATGCGCAGCAGGTCCTGGTACGCGGCCGAGGCCCCCTCGATCTGCCCGCAGCCGGGGCTGAGCTGAGGCTGCGTCAGCAGCGGCTTGGCGTACGCCCACTTGCTCTGGTTGTCCGCCGCCGGCGGCAGGCCGCGGCCGAACCCGTTGCCCTGCGGCGCAGTCCCAGTGGATGGCGTTGAACCAGTCGCCGGAGTCGAAGGAGTTGCGGTCCAGCGACTTCGAGCGCAGCAGGTCCGAGCCGGCCTGGTAGAGCGCGGGGCCCTGGGAGAGCGCCGCGGTCGCCTCCGCGAGCACCTGCATCCGGGCCCGGTCGGCGGCCGAGGTGCCCGCCGGCAGCTTGTAGGCCAGGGCGTCGTAGAGGGTCTCGTTGTCGTGCGCGTCGACGTAGGTGAGCGCGTCGCCGGGCGCGTCGGCGTATCCGGCCGGGGCGCCGTTGTAGTCGATCTCGGCGCCGGTGACCTGCTTCCCGGCGGAGTCGGTGAAGTGGAACCGCGCAGGTTGCCGGTCAGTCCGACCTTGATCAGGTCCTGGTAGTGCAGCAGCCGGGCCTTCTGCTCGGCCGGCGTGCCGTTGGCCGGGGAGGCGTTGGGGTCGGTGTAGAGGCCGGAGGCGAAGCCCTGGATCCCGGGGTCGGCGTCGAAGGGGCTGCCGCCGCGCACCGCGTCGCGGGCCCGGTCGGAGAAGGTGGCGATGCCGGTGCCGGCCATGTTCGGCCTGGGTGGCCTGGACGAACCGGGCGTTGTCGGCGACCTCGCCGAAGTTCCAGCCCTCGCCGTAGAGGATGATCTTCTTGCCGTCGACGCCGTCCTTGGCGACGGTCAGCGCGTCGAGCGCCTTGCGGACGGCGAGGATGTTGGCCTTCGGGTGGTGGCCCATCAGGTCGAACCGGAAGCCGTCGACCTTGTACTCCTTGGCCCAGGTGACGACCGAGTCGACGACCAGCTTGCCCATCATCGCGTTCTCGGGCGCGGTGTTGGCGCAGCAGGTGGAGTTGGCCACCGAGCCGTCGGGCATCAGCCGCTGGTAGTAGCCGGGCACGATCTGGTCGAGCACGGAGGTGGTCGGCCTGGCCGGCCGCCGAGGTGTGGTTGTAGACGACGTCCATCACCACGCGCAGCCCGGCCTCGTTGAGCCCCTGCACCATCTGCCGGAACTCGGTGGTCCGCGCGGCGCCGTCCGGGTCGTCGCGTAGGAGCCCTCGGGCACGGTGTAGTGCAACGGGTCGTAGCCCCAGTTGTAGCCGTCGGTGGCCTGCTGCCGCGGTCACGCACGCCTGCTGCTGGTCGCTGTCGGGCGGCGTAGCGAGGCCAGGTCGCAGGCCGGCGTGGTCTGGTCGGACGGCCTTCTCCGGGACGGTGGCGAAGTCGAAGGCGGGCAGCAGGTGAACGTAGTTGAGCCCGCCTTCGCCAGGTGCCTTCAGGTGCGTCATGCCGGCGGACGAGGCGTCGGTGAAGGCGGGGTACTTGCCGCGGTCCGCGGCCGGCACGGTGGTGTCGGCGACGGAGAAGTCGCGGATGTGCAGCTCCTGGATCTGCGCCCGGCTGATCGGCACGGCCGGCGGCTTGCGCAGGCCCGCCCAGCCCTTGGGGGCCAGCTTCGGGTCGGCCAGGTCGACCAGCAGGCTCTGCTTCGAGTCGGCGGTGAGCGCCACCGAGTACGGGTCGGTGACCTTGTTGACCACGAGCTTCTGGACGCTGGGCGCCCAGACCGTCACCTCGTAGCGGTAGGTCCTGCCCGGTCCAGCGAGGGCGTGCCCGCGCACCGACCAGACGCCGCTGCCGGGGTTCTCGCGCATCGCCACCGTGCGGCCGCCGATCTCGACGGACACGCTGTGCGCGGTGGGCGCCCACACCGACAGGGTCGGGCGTGCCGTCGGCTGAACACCGGGCCGAGCGCGGCGTGCTGGGCCGCCGCCGGCGTACAGGTCGTCGAGCACGCCCTGGGTCTGCACGCCGGTGGCGGCGAGCAGGGCGCCGTTGGCGGCCCGCTGGGTGGCGATGAGCTGGCCGCGCAGCGCGTCCTTGGTGCCCGGGCGCGGTCGCGCGGGTCCACGGTGAAGGCGGAATAGCCCTTCAACTGCGGGAACTTGGCCAACTGGGCGTCGGTGAGGCCGCCTGCGACCTTGCTCCAGCCGCAGCCAGCGGCCCTCACCGGACAGGGCGCCGTCCTGGACGGTGATGCCGCCGTCGGGCGCGTACACCAACTGCTGGGAGGCGGAGGGCGCGTCGGTCTTCCAGGCCACCGTGCCGGCGTCGATCCACTGCGCCTCGGACTTGCCGAGGTCCAGGTCCGCGCTCGAGCCCTTCGGCTGCGGCAGCAGGTACTTCTCGGTGCCGTCGAGCAGCCACACCTCGTGGCCGGAGGAGGCGAAGTCCAGCGACTGGTCGCTCGGCAGGTCCTTGGTGTCGCCGTTGTGGATGATGTAGCTCAGCGAGGTCGCGCCGTCCGCGAGCGGCACCTCGAACACCGCGCCGTAGGAGTCGATCCGGGTGGGCTGGATCGGCGAGGTCCAGTCGGTGGGGTTCGCGGCGCCGGTCCACACGTGCAGGCCCCAGCCGGTGTAGTCGCCGTCGGCCCGGTGGTAGTGGAGGACCGCCTTCGAGGTGTCCTGCGGCGGGTAGGCGCCGTCGGGCGGGGTGGTGGCCACGTCGGGGCTGCCCTGCTTGATCCACACCTCGCCGGTGGCGGTGAGGTCGATGGAGCGGTCGCCGTCGGTGTCCTTCACGCCGTCCTTGTTGACGACGATGAAGCCGACGTTGGCCGCTCCCGGCTTGAGCTTCACGTAGGCGAAGGCCCCGTAGGCGTCGCGTCCGGTGAAGGGGTGACCGGCCGGCCAGGTCGTGCCCTCGCCGTCGGCGATGTCGCCCCAGGTGTAGAGGTTCCAGTCCGCGTAGTCCCCGTCGGTCCGCTGGTAGTGCACGATCGCGTAGTCGCGGCTGATCGCGGTCGGCGGCGGCGCGACCGGCACGGTGCCGGTGGCGGTGGCGGCGGTCGCGTCGGCGGTACGGCCGGCGTCGTCGACCACGACGGCCTTGTAGCGCACGGGGGTTCCGGCCGGCAGCTTCGGGTCGAGCGCCTGGGTGACGCGGTACGGGGCGTGGTCGGCCGAGCCGAGCACCTTCCAGGGCGCGTTGCCGACCTGCGCGGCGAACACCACGCGGTTCAGGCCGCCCCCGGTGGCGTCGGCGCCGATCTCCACGGTGCCGGTGGCGCCCTGGGCGGGCGCGGTCAGGGTGAGCGCGGGCCGGGTAGCCGCCTTCGGCAGCGGCTCGGCCGCGCGGTAGACCACCGCCTGGAGCGGCGGCACGGTCAGCGTGACGGTGGCCTGGTCGCCGGAGGCTGTCACCTGGCCGTCGGTGCCGTAGAGCGCCCGGTAGGCGGCGCCGGCGGTGTTGCCGGTGGGCACGGTCACGGTCTGCGCGGTGGTGGCGTTGTTGACGGCGACCAGGTAGTCGTCCCGGGTCGCGGCGTCGGTGCGGGAGTAGGCGTAGACGCCCGGGTCGGTGCCGGGGGCGGTGTACCGCTCGGTCTGCACGCCGTCGCGCAGCGCCGGGTTGTCCTTGGTGAGCTTCGACAGCGCGGCGATCGCCCGGTACAGCGGGTGCGTCGGGTCGTACGCGTCGCTCGCCGCGGTCCGGTCGGTGCCGATCTCGTCGTCGTCGAGGTAGTCGGCGACCTTGGAGGCGAACATCGTCTGGCGGGCGTTCTTGTCGCCGCCGGGCGCGCCGGTGAAGCCCTGCTCGTCGCCGTAGTAGATCACCGGGTTGCCGCGGCCGAGGAACATCACCTCGTTGGCGAGCTCGTCGCGGCGCAGCAGTTCGGCGTCGCTCGCCTTCGGGTTGTCCTGCTCCAGGAAGCTGCCGATCCGGCCCATGTCGTGGTTGCCGAGGAAGGTGACCTCCTCGTAGGCGTTGGCCTTGTCGGTGGTGTAGCGGTAGTCCTGGCCGTAGACGCCGGCGAGCTTGCTCGGCGGCGCACCCTGCGAGGCGTAGGCGCGGGCGGCGTCCTGGAACGGAAAGTCGAGCGTCGCGTCGAGGCGGCCCTGGGTGACGTAGGGCGAGGTGACGGACGGGTCGGCGTCGTACGTCTCGCCGAACAGGAAGAAGTTCTTCCGGCCGTGCTTCGCCGCGTAGGAGTCCAGCGCGGTGGCCCACTGGGTCCAGAAGGGCATGTCGACGTTCTTCACGGTGTCGATCCGGAAGCCGTCGATCGCGTAGTCCTTGACCCAGCGCTCGTAGATCTTCTCCATGCCCTGGACGACCTCGGGGCGCTCGCGTCCACAGGTCGTCGAGGCCGCTGAAGTCGCCCTGGTCCGCGCTCTCGCCGGCGAAGGTCGAGTCACCGCGGTTGTGGTACATCGTCGGGTCGTTGAGCCAGGCGGGGACCTTCAGGTTCGCGTCGGCCGGCCGGGACGGTCGGGGTGCGCGGGAAGGAGTCCGCGGTGACCTTCGGGAACGGCTTGGAGCCGTCGGCGTAGTCGTCGTCGTCGAACGGGGTGCCGTCGGCGGACAGGTACGGGAAGGCTCCCTTGGAGAGGTAGCCGTAGGTGTTGTCCGTGTTGCCGATGACGTCGGCGGTGTGGTTGGTGATGACGTCGAAGAAGATCTTCATGCCCTTGGCGTGGGCGGCGGAGATCAGCCTGCGCAGGTCGTCGTTGGTGCCGAAGTGCGGGTCGACCTGCGTGAAGTCGGTGATCCAGTAGCCGTGGTAGCCGGCCGAGGCGTCGGCCCCGGTGCCCTGCACGGGCCGGTTCTTGAAGATCGGCGCCATCCATATCGCGGTGGTGCCCAGGCCCTTGATGTAATCCAGCTTCTGGGTGAGGCCCTTGAGGTCGCCGCCCTGGTAGAAGCCCTTGTCCGTGGGGTCGAACCCGGTGGTCAGCCGGCTGCCGACCAGCCCGCCGCGGTCGTTGCCGGTGTCGCCGTCGGCGAACCGGTCCGGCATCACGAAGTAGAACTGCTCGCGGGTGTCGGCGTGCCGGGCCGGCTGGGCGGCCAACTCCCGGTCGGACGGCGGCTTCGGGGGCTGCTGCGCGGCGTGCGCGACGGCGGTCGGCGCGGCCAGCGCGAGGAGCGCGGCGAAGGCGGTGGCGGCGGCGATGCGCCGCACGCGGGTCGATGTGTGCCGCGTTCTCGGGGTTTTCCACGCGGGCAGCCTGAACGGCAGGGCCACGGGCGGTTCTCCTTGCGTTCTCCGTCCACACAGGGACGTATGAGGGAGTGCTCGCGGCCGGGATCCACGCGCGTGAACCGGTCGCTGTCCCGGCACCGTCGCCGGGCGTGCCGGACGCTATCCCTCCGAACACCCTTGCTGCAAGGGTTTGCAACGAATTCCAGGAGTGACCCCGGATCAGGCCCGGCGAACAGCGGCGCACGGCCCGTACCCGGCCCACGGTCGGCCGCGGCCGACCGCCGCCGTCAGTACGGGAGTTCCGGCGCCTTGCGGGGCTCCCCCAGCATCCGCCGCAGCAGCCCGAAGCGGCGCCCGCGCCGCGAGGACCGCACCGAGATGCTGCCGCTGCGCACCTCACCGGTGACGTGGATGCTCAGCCGGACCGGCGCCCCGGCCTCGGCGCGGGAGCGGTTGGTCACGCTGCCCGCGCGCACCTCCACGTCGTCGACGTCCACGAAGACGTCCGGCGGGACCACCAACGCCAGCGACGCGTGGTGGACGCTGACGTCGATCTCCAGGGCGGGCAGGGCGATGACGGCGCGGGTGAAGTCGAGCACGACGGAGCCGCGGTTGGCGTCTATCTCCATGCGCTGCGGCACCTGCCAGGGCCCGTTGCGCCGGGTGCTGCCGCGGTCGACCGAGATCCGCGAGACGTCCTTGGGCGGCTTCGCGACCGCGGCTCCGCTCAACGCCGGTCCGGTCGCGGGCAGATCGACCAGCAGCGCCTCGAGTTCCCCGTAGGTGCGGGCGGTCAGCGCCACGTCGAGCCGCTCGTCAAGCTCCTCCGCGGTGAGCCGGCCGTCCCCGGCGGCGATCCTCAACCGCTCCACGACCTCGTCCCGATCCTCGTGGGAGGCGCGCAGCTCGGCGCGCTCGGGCACCAGTTCACCGGACATGTCCTCACTGTAGGGGAATCCCCGCGGCCGGCGCCCGTGCGCGGGCCTCCCACGCGCCGCGCCTCGCCCCGCGGGGCCGCTCGTTCGGCTCATCCGGCGGCGGCGGATGAAGGAACTTGCAGAAAGTTTCTTGCAGCCTCTTTCGCAAAGTGTTGCAGCGCTGTTACGGTCCCTCCCAGCCCGGGCGGAGGTGCCGGACCGGGGACGTGACCGGCACCCACGGGCAACAGGCTGCCCGGGTACTTCCCTCATCAAGGAGTCAGATATGCGACGCGGCATATCCGCCGTGGCGATGGCCGCGGCCATCGCACTCGGCATCACCGCCTGTGGCGGCAGCGGCAGCGATGACAAGCAGGACAGCGGCAAGGCCAAGGACCCGTCCCAGGTGTCGGGCACGATCACCTACTGGGACACCTCCGACGCCAAGAACGAGGCGCCCGAGTACAAGGCGCTGGTGGCCGCGTTCGAGGCGAAGTACCCGAAGATCAAGGTCGACTACCAGAACGTGGACTTCGGCACGGTCGAGCAGAAGTTCAAGGCGTCCGCGCAGAGCGGCAAGGGCGCCCCGGACGTGGTCCGCACGGACGTCGGCCTGATCCCCGAGTACGCCTCGCTGCACTACATCGCCCCGCTGGACGGCACCACCGCGCTCAGCGACACCTCCGACTTCCTGCCGGGGCCGATGAACACCACCAAGTACGACGGCAAGACCTACGGCGTGCCGTCGGTCACCGACACCCTCGGGCTCCTTTACAACAAGGACGTCTTCGCCAAGGCCGGCATCACCACGCCGCCCACCACGTGGGACGAGATGATCGCCGACTCGGCGAAGATCAAGGCGAAGGTGCCCGGCGTCGTGGGCACGTACATCAACCCGGACTCGTACTTCCTCTTCCCGCTGCTGTTCGGCGAGGGCGCGGACCTGGCCGACCCGGCGGCGAAGAAGATCACCATCAACTCGCCGGAGGCCGTGAAGGCGGTCACCGAGGCGAAGAAGCTCTACGACACCTCGTCGCTGAAGATCGACTTCGCCAGCGCGTACGACAACATGCAGACCTCCTTCAAGACCGGCAAGGTCGCGATGCTGGTCCAGGGCCCCTGGTCGGTGAGCGACGACCTGACCGGCTCGGCGTTCAAGGGCAAGGAGTCCAACCTCGGCTACGCGCCCGTGCCGGCCGGCTCCACCGGCAAGTCCCTCGCCCCGACCGGCGGCCACGACCTGGCCGTCTACCAGGGCTCCCGGCACCTCGACGCGGCCTACCTGTTCACCCAGTTCATGACCTCGTCCAGCAGCCAGGCGCAGATCGCGCTGAAGAACGGCACGCTGCCGACCCGCACCTCCGCCTACACCGCTCAGGTGCTGGGCAACCCGGAGATCGCGGGCTTCAAGCCGATCATGGACCACGCCCGCCCGCGGGTCGCGCTCCCGCAGGTCGGCAGCCTCTTCACGCCGCTCCAGCAGGAGTACATCAAGATCCTCCAGGGCCAGACCTCGGTGCAGGGCGGCCTGGACGCCGCGGCCAAGGCCTTCGGCAAGCTCCTGCCGGGCTACGCCGTCCAGTAAGGACGGCCCGCCAGTTCCGGACCGGCCGGCCGGGACCCCAACCGCTCCGCGGCGGACGGGGTCCACGCGCCCGGCCGGCCGGTCCGGTCCCCGACGAACCACGCAAGCCCCAGCAGAGCCGAGGAGCGATGACCACCGCCACCATCGACGAACCCGCCCGGGACGCGGCCCGCCCGCCGCGCGCTCCCCGGCCGGGCCTCGCCACGACCCTCAAGCGGTCGTGGGACAAGTACTGGTACGCGTGGGCGATGGTCGCCCCGGTCGTCATCGTGATCGGCGTGCTGGTGCTGTACCCGCTCGGGTACGGCACGTACCTGTCCCTCACCAACGCCAACGAGCGCAACGTCGCCCAGAACATCGGCCCGATCCACATCCCGGCCAGCTACAAGTTCGTCGGGCTGCACAACTACTGGCAGGTGCTGTCCGGTTCCGACGGCGACTTCTACCCGCGGCTGGAGTGGACGGTCGTCTGGACCGTCTCCTGCGTCGCGATCACCTACGCCATCGGGCTGGGCATGGCCAACCTGCTCAACCGCCCGATGCGCTTCCGGCTGTTCTACCGGATGGCGCTGATCCTGCCCTGGGCCGTGCCGGCGTTCATCGGCGTCTTCGCCTGGCGGCTGATGTTCAACTCGCAGTACGGCGTCTTCAACGACATCATCACCAAGGTCGGACTGCCCGCGCAGGACTGGCTGGGCACGCCGTTCGCGCAGAAGGTCGCGGTCATCATCGTCAACATCTGGGCGGGCGTGCCGTTCATGATGGTCGCGCTGCTCGGCGGCCTGCAGGCCATCCCCAGCGAGCTGTACGAGGCGGCCGAGATGGACGGCGCCTCCCCGTTCCAGCGCTTCATGAACGTCACCGTGCCGGGGCTGCGGCCGGTGACCAGCACGGTGATCCTGCTGTCCACGGTGTGGACGTTCAACATGTTCGCGATCATCTACCTGCTGCTGGGCACGAACACGACCGGTGACACCGACATCCTGGTCACCCACGCCTACGAGATGGCCTTCGGCGGTGGCGCGTCCGACTACGCGGGCGCCTCGACGTACGGGATCGTCATCCTGCTGATCCTCATCGCGTTCTCCACCTTCTACCGCCGCCAGATCAAGCCCGAGCAGGCATAGGAGCCGTCGCCATGAGTGCCCTCACCGAGCGCGGCGCCGCCGCCACCCGCACCCCCGCCGAGGGGGCCGCCCCGCACGCGGCGGCCGGCCGGCCGCGCGCCCGCGGCGAGCGCGGCACCCTCGCGTCGCTCGCGCTGCACACCACGCTGCTGGCGGCCAGCGCGGTCTCCGTCTTCCCCGTGCTGTGGATCGTCTTCATCTCCCTCGGCCCGTCCACCGCGTGGGAGCAGCCCAGCGAGGTCGTGCACCACCTGGGCCTGGCCAACTACCGGTTCGTGCTGCTGCACAGCGACTTCCCCACCTGGTTCGTCAACTCGGTGATCGTGGCGGCCGCCACCACCGCGCTGGGCGTGCTCATCTCGGCGAGCGCCGGCTACGCGATCTCCCGGATGAAGTTCCCCGGCCACAAGTCGCTGAT
Organism: uncultured Actinomycetota bacterium; assembly: GCA_963756705.1. Lineage (GTDB taxonomy): Bacteria > Actinomycetota > Actinomycetes > Streptomycetales > Streptomycetaceae > Actinacidiphila. The sequence continues at coordinate 608,712 of CAVWOS010000019.1, forward strand.
GTGGACCTTCCTGGTCACCCAGATGTTCCCGATGGCGGTGCTGATCGTGCCGCTGTACAACCTGATGGTCCAACTCAACCTGCTGGACACGTACATCGGGCTCATCCTGGTCTACTGCACGATCTCGGTGCCGTTCTGCGCCTGGATGCTCAAGGGCTACTTCGACACCATCCCGCGCGAGATCGACGAGGCCGGGCGGGTGGACGGCCTCAGCCCGTTCGGCACGTTCTGGCGGCTGGTCGTACCGCTGGCCCGGCCCGGGCTCGCGGTCACCGCGTTCTTCAGCTTCCTGACCGCCTGGGGCGAGGTCGCCTACTCCAACCAGTTCATGCGCGGCGGGCACACCACCCTCGCGGTCGGCATCCGCACCTTCGCCGCCGACCAGCGCGCGGACTGGGGCAGCATGACGGCCGCCTCGGTGGTCATCGCGATACCCGCGGCCATCGTCTTCATGCTCGTCCAGCGCCACCTGGTCACCGGCCTGACGGCCGGCGGCACGAAGGGCTGAGCGATGGCCCTGCCCACCGGCCGCACCCGACTCCCCCGACTCCCCCGACTCCCCCGACGATGTCGTCCGCCCCACGACAACGCTGTCCGGGCCCGGGGGAAAGCACGCGCACTCACCTGACCGGCCCCCGCACACCGCATGCCATCCGTCGATCCCCCGCACACACATAGGGAATCAATGAGCCAGCACCTGTCCGACGCGCCCAGCACCGCCGCAGCCACCGCCGCCGACGCCGGGCGCAGAGACTGGTGGCGCGACGCGGTGATCTACCAGGTCTATCCGCGCAGCTTCGCCGACGGCGACGGCGACGGCATGGGCGACCTGCCGGGCATCACCGCCCGGCTGCCCCATCTGCGGGACCTCGGCGTCGACGCGGTGTGGCTGTCGCCCTTCTACGCCTCGCCGCAGGCCGACGCCGGCTACGACGTGGCGGACTACCGGGCGGTCGACCCGATGTTCGGCACCCTCACCGACGCCGACGACCTGGTGCGCGGCGCGCACGAGCTGGGGCTGCGGGTGATCGTCGACCTGGTGCCCAACCACTGCTCGGACCAGCACGAGTGGTTCAAGCGGGCGCTGCGGGAGGGCCCCGGCTCCGCGCTGCGGGAGCGCTTCCACTTCCGGCCCGGCCGGGGCGGTGGCGAACTGCCGCCCAACGACTGGGAGTCCATCTTCGGCGGCCCGGCCTGGACCCGGACCGTGGACCCGGACGGCACCCCCGGCGAGTGGTACCTGCACCTGTTCGCCCCCGAGCAGCCGGACTTCAACTGGAACCACCCGGCCGTCCACGACGAGTTCCGCTCGGTGCTGCGCTTCTGGCTCGACCTGGGCGTCGACGGCTTCCGGATCGACGTGGCGCACGGCCTGGTCAAGGCCGAGGGTCTGCCCGACATCGGCCACGCCGAACAGCTCACGCTGCTGGGCTCGGCCGCCATGCCGTACTTCGACCAGGACGGGGTGCACGAGATCTACCGCGGCTGGCGGCTGATCCTCGACGAGTACCCGGGCGAGCGGATCGCGGTGGCCGAGGCGTGGACCCCGACCATCGAGCGGGCCGCGCGCTACCTGCGGCCCGACGAGCTGCACCAGGCCTTCAACTTCGAGTACCTGGCCACCCCGTGGGACGCGGGCGCGCTGCGCCGGGTCGTGGACACGTCGCTGACGGCGATGGGCTCGGTGGGCGCCCCCGCCACCTGGGTGCTGTCCAACCACGACGTGACCCGGCACGCCACCCGGCTGGCCCACCGCTCCGCGCTGGGCGCGGACGGGGCCGCCGCGCCGACCCAGCTGCGCGAGCCCGGCGACCGCGAGCTCGGCCTGCGCCGGGCCCGGGCGGCCACCTTGCTGATGCTGGCGCTGCCCGGCTCGGCGTACCTCTACCAGGGCGAGGAGCTCGGCCTGCCCGACGTCACCGACCTGCCGGACGAGGTGCGGCAGGACCCGAGCTTCTTCCGCGCCGCCGGGCAGGACGGCTACCGCGACGGCTGCCGGGTGCCGATCCCGTGGTCGGGCCAGGCCGCGCCCTACGGCTTCGGCCCGCGCGAGGGCGGCCCGAGCTGGCTGCCGCAGCCGGCCGCCTGGGCGGACCTGAGCGTCGAGGCGCAGACCGGGGACCCGCGCTCCACCCTGGAGCTGTACCGGGCGGCGCTGGCGCTGCGCCGCTCGCACCCGGCGCTGGGCGCTGGCACCGCGGTGACCTGGCTGGACGCGCCGGAGGGCGTGCTGGCCTTCCGCCGGGACGGCGACATCGCGGCCGACGGCACGGACCTCGCCGGCGGCCGGGGCTTCGTCTGCACGGTCAACCTGACCGGGCGTGCGATCACCGTCCCGGCACCGGGCCGGCCGCTGCTGACCAGTGATCCCGCCGTCCCGGCGACCGAGGAGGCCGCGGCCGCGGCGGTACGCCCCGACGGCAGCGGCGATCCGGGTGATCCCGCCCACAAGGAAAAGGGTGCGAACGCCGGCCGGAACGCGGCCGATGCCCCGGTTTCCGCGGGTTCCGGCGGGGCCGTCACCCTCGCCGCGGACACGGCAATCTGGTGGGCGGTCTGACGTGCCGGCGTTCCGTCGCCTAGCATCCGGTGCTGTGACCGCGCGGCTCGCAGACATCGCAGCGCAGGCGGGGGTCAGTGAAGCGACGGTCAGCCGGGTGCTCAACGGCAAGCCCGGCGTGTCCGCGACCACCCGCGAATCCGTGCTGACCGCGCTGGACCTGCTCGGCTACGAGCGGCCGGTGCGCCTTCGGCAGCGCAGCGCCGGCCTGATCGGGCTGATCACCCCCGAACTGGACAACCCGATCTTCCCCGCCTTCGCCCAGATCATCGGGCAGGCGCTGACCCGGCAGGGCTACACCCCGGTGCTGGCCACCCAGTCGCCTGGCGGCTCCACCGAGGACGAGCTGGTGGAGATGCTGGTGGAACGGGGGGTGGCCGGGATCATCTTCGCCTCCGGGCTGCACGCCGATTCCACCGCCGACATGGAGCGCTACGCCCGGCTGTACGGCCAGGGTGTGCCCTTCGTGCTGATCAACGGCTACTCCGAGAAGGTCGACGCGCCCTTCGTGTCGCCGGACGACCGCAGCGCGGTGCGGCTGGCGGTCACCCACCTGGCGGCACTCGGGCACCGGCGGATCGGCCTGGCCGTGGGACAGAAGCGCTTCGTGCCCGTGCAGCGCAAGATCGAGGGCTTCGTGGCCTCGATGGGCGAGGTGCTGGGGCTGTCCGAGGAGGAGGCGCGGACGCTGATCCAGCACTCCCTCTACACGCTGGAGGGCGGCCAGGCCGCCTCCACCGCGCTGATCGCGGACGGCTGCACGGCGGTGGTGTGCGCGTCGGACATGATGGCGCTCGGCGCGATCCGGGCGGCCCGGCAGCAGGGGCTGTCGGTGCCCGGCGACGTGTCGGTGGTCGGCTACGACGACTCCCCGCTGATCGCGTTCACCGATCCGCCGCTGACCACCATCCGGCAGCCGGTGGCGGCGATGAGCCAGGCCGCGGTGAACGCGCTGCTGGAGGAGATAGCGGGTACGCCCACCCCGCACAGCGAGTTCGTCTTCATGCCGGAGCTGGTGGTGCGCGGCTCCACGGCGGCGGTCCGGTCCGGTTCCTGACCCCCGGGGGCCGCCGGGACCGGCGGTCTCCGGGGCGGCCGGTGCCCGTGCGGCGCCCGGGACGGGGGCGACACGCGGATGTCCGGTTCCACCCGACTCCGCCCGTCCTGGGAGGTCCGGTCTGGCAGACTGGATTGCCATGGGGGAACCGACCGCGAAGACGCAGACCGGCCGCAGGCCGGGTGCGCCGACGGCAGGAGGAACAGGAACCTCGCGGGGCAGGGGCTCCGGGCGAGGCTCCGGGGGCCGGGGTGGATCATCGAAGCGTCCGTCCGAGCCCTGGTACGCGCCGCAGCGCGTGCTGACCCGGGTGCGCGCCCCGCACCCGCCGCGGCTGTGGTTCGAGATCCTGCTGATCGGCGTCAGCTACTGGGCGTACTCGCAGATCAGGAACGCCGTGCCGGAGCAGCGCGGGATCGCGCTGCGGCACGCCAAGTGGATCTGGACCTTCGAGGAGAACGTGGGGCTGGCCGTCGAACACGGCGTCAACCACGCGGTGAACTCGGTCACCTGGCTGATCGTCGGGATGAACTACTACTACGCCACGCTTCACTTCATCATCACCATCAGCGTGCTGGCCTGGCTGTACCTCTTCCATCCCCACCGCTACGCCGCGCCCCGGCTGGTCCTGTTCACCACCACCTGGCTGGCGCTGATCGGCTTCTGGGCCTTCCCGCTGGCCCCGCCGCGGCTGATGGCGGGCGGCGGCTTCATCGACACCGTCCGGGTCCACGACACCTGGGGCTCGATGTCGCAGGGCAGCATGGCGCAGGTCTCCAACCAGTACGCGGCGATGCCGTCCATGCACATAGGGTGGTCGCTGTGGTGCGGCATCACCATCATCGCGCTGGCCAAGCCGCTGTGGGTGCGGGTGCTGGGCGGGCTCTACCCGCTGTTCACGCTCACGGTCATCATCGCCACCGGCAACCACTTCTGGATGGACGCGGTCGGCGGCGCGCTCTGCCTCGGCGCGGGCTACGGGCTGGTGTACCTGCTGTACGGCCGGTGGATCTACCGGCTGCCGACGATGCGGCTGGCCCGGGTCTTATGACGGCGCCGGGCTCGAAGGTCGCGATCGGACCGGCCGGACCGGCGGGATCCGGCCGGATTCGGCCCGTACCCCACCGCCGGCGGCCCGCGCCTCACCCCTCGTAGAAGAGCCGGTCGACCACCGCGCGGGCCCGGCGGGTGCGGCGGCGGTAGTCCTCCAGCAGGTCCCCGACGTGCCCGGGCGGGTGCCCCAGGTAGCGGGCCACGGCGGCCAGGTCCCGGGTCTCGCCGGGGAAGGTGTCGCCGGGGCGGCCGCGGACCAGCATCACCGCGTTGCGCACGCGGGTGGCCAGCACCCACGCCTCGTCCAGCACCTCCGCGTCGGCCGGGTCGATCAGCCCCTCGTCCTGAGCCGCGGCCAGGGCGGCGCGGGTGCCGGTGGTGCGCAGCGAGGGCAGCCGGGCGGCGTGCTGGAGCTGGAGCAGCTGCACGGTCCACTCGACGTCGGACAGCCCGCCGCGGCCCAGCTTGGCGTGGGTGGTCCGGTCGGTGCCGCGCGGGACCCGCTCGGACTCCATCCGGGCCTTGAGCCGGCGGATCTCCCGTACGGCCTCGTCGTCCAGTCCGTCCTCGGGGTAGCGGATCGGGTCGACCAGCTCCATGAAACGCTCGCCCAGCCCGGGGTCGCCGGCCACCGGCGCGGCCCGCAGCAGGGCCTGGCTCTCCCACGTGGCCGCCCAGCGCCGGTAGTACGCCTGGTACGAGGCCAGGGTGCGGACCAGCGGGCCGGACTTGCCCTCGGGCCGCAGGTCGGCGTCGACCAGCAGGGGCGGGTCGGCGGTGGGGATCTGGAGCAGCCGGCGCAGCTCGTCGGCGACGGCCAGGGCGGCGCGGGTCGCCTCGGCGCCGTCGGCGCCCTCGTGCGGGTCGTGCACGAACAGCACGTCGGCGTCGGAGCCGTAGCCGAGTTCGCGGCCGCCGAACCGGCCCATGGCGATGATCGCGAACCGGGTGGGCAGCGGGTGGGCGTCGTTGCCGGTCACGGAGGCGACGGCCGCCCGCAGGGCGCCGGCCAGGGTCGCCGAGGTCAGGCCGTACACGGCGGTGCCGACCCGGTCGACGAGCACGGCCGGGTCCACCGGGCCGCCGGCCTCCTCCTCGCCGTAGGTGTCGATGATGTCGCCCGCGGCGGTGCGGAACAGCTCGCGGCGGCGCACCCCGCGCACCGCGGCGATGGCCTGCTCCGGGCTCTCCGCGCGGCCGACGGCGGCGAGCACCTCCTGCTCCAGCGAGCGGTGGTCGTGCGGGGCGAGTCCGTCGGCCGCGCCGAGCATGGCGACCGCCTCGGGGGCGCGCATCAGCAGGTCGGGGGCGAGCCGGCCGGAGGACAGCACCCGGGCCAGCCGCTGGGCGGCGGCGCCCTCGTCCCGCAGCAGCCGCAGGTACCAGGGGGTCTTGCCGAGGGCCTCGGAGACCTGGCGGAAGCCGAGCAGGCCGGCGTCGGGGTCGGCGGAGTCGGCGAACCAGCCCAGCAGCACCGGCAGCAGGGTGCGCTGGATCGAGGACGCCCGGCTCACCCCGCTGGCCAGGGCCTCCAGGTGCCGGATGGCGGCGGTCGGGTCGGCGTAGCCGAGGGCCTGGAGGCGCTCTCGGGCGGCCTCGGTGCTCAGCCGGGTCTCCTCGGTGCCGAGCCGGGCGACGGCGTCGAGCAGCGGGCGGTAGAAGAGCTTCTCGTGCAGCCGCCGCACCTCCATGGCGTGCCGCTTCCACTCCCGGGTGAGGGTGGCGACCGGTTCGAGGCGGAACCCCAGGCCGCGGGCCAGGCGGCGCAGCCCGGCCTCGTCGTCGGGCACGAGGTGGGTGCGGCGCATCTTGTACAGCTGGATGCGGTGCTCCATCAGCCGCAGGAAGCGGTAGGCGGCGTCGAGCGCGGCGGCGTCGGCGCGGCCCACGTAGCCGCCTGCGGCCAGCTCGCCGAGCGCGGTCAAGGTGGTGGCGCTGCGCAGCGACGGGTCGCTGCGGCCGTGCACCAACTGGAGCAGCTGCACGGCGAACTCCACGTCCCGCAGGCCGCCGGGGCCGAGCTTGAGCTCCCGCTCCAGCTGGGCCGGGGGAATGGTGTCGATGACGCGGCGGCGCATCTGCTGCACGTCGGCGACGAAGTTCTCCCGTTCGGCGGCCTGCCACACCATCGGGCGGATGGCGGCCATGTACTGCCCGCCCAGACCCGGGTCGCCGGCCACCGGGCGGGCCTTGAGCAGCGCCTGGAACTCCCAGGTCTTGGCCCAGCGCCGGTAGTAGGCGAGGTGGGAGGAGAGGGTGCGCACCAGGGGGCCGTTCTTGCCCTCGGGGCGCAGGTTGGCGTCGACCGGCCAGATGGTGCCCTCGGGGGTGGTGTCCGAGCAGACCCGCATCATGCGGGCGGCCAGCCGGGTGGCGGCGCGCACGGCCGTGTTCTCGTCGTCCCGGCCACCCTCGCCGCCGTCGTGCGGGTCGCCGCCCCCGGCCGGCTCGGCGACGAAGATCACGTCCACGTCGGAGACGTAGTTCAGCTCGTGGCCGCCGCACTTGCCCATGCCGATCACGGCCAGCCGGCAGGCGGCGGCGTCCTCGGGCTGCTCGGCCGAGGCGATGGCGAGGGCGGCCCGGAGCGTGGCGGTGGCGAGGTCGGCCAGCTCGGCGGCGGTACGGACCAGGTCGCTGGTGCCGCACACGTCCCGCGCTGCTATTCCCAGCAGGCACCGGCGGTAGGCGATCCGCAGCGCGTCCGGGGTGCGGGCGGCGGCCAGCCCGCCCTCGAACTCGGTGACGCCGGGGTGCAGGTCGGCGGCCTCGTAGGTGACCAGGGCGTGCCAGTCGGCCGGGTGCCGGGCGAGGTGGTCGCAGAGGGCCTCGGACGCGCCGAGCACGCCCAGCAGCCGGTCGCGCAGCGGCTTCGCGGTGGTGACGGTGTCCAGCAGGGCGTGCCGCTCGGCCGGGTCGAGGGCCTCGGTGAGGCGGACCAGGCCCAGCAGCGCCTGGTCGGGGTCGGCGGTGGTGCCGAGGGCCTCCAGCAGGACGGGGTCGCCGCGGACGCCGGTGAGGACGTCGGCGTCCAGCAGGCGTTCGGCGGTCGCGGGATCGGTGAAGCCGTGGCGGAGCAGACGGGAGAACGTACTGCTGCGTCGCCCCTGCATCGGCCCTCCCGGCGGGTCGCACCCAACTCAGCCGCACCTGATCAAGGCGCCTTCTTGAGGGTAACCGTCCACGCGGGACCCCGAAACACGTCCTCCGGTCATGACTTGTCCACGACAAATCCCCGAGGAAGGCGCGCCGCTCCCGGGTGCGGCCCGCGTACGGCCCTTCGCGGGGCGGGAGTTCGCCCGGTGTTCACGCGGCAGGGCTGGGGACGGCCCCCCACCATTGGCATGCCCACCACCAGGGCGGGAAGCCGCGTACCGTACCGGAGGTAGAACCGTGTCGCGTCGAGGTCATGCGCTGTTGTCGGCCCTGGGGCTGGCGGCCGCGTCCGTGGGGGTGTGGGCCGGGCTCGGCGGCACCGAAGCCAAGGCGGCCGGCGTCCCGTCTCCCGCGCACACCCTCGTGGTCGTGCTGGAGAACCACGCCTACAGCCAGGTGATCGGAAGCTCCAGCGCCCCGTACATCAACTCGCTGAAGTCCGGCGGGGCGAACCTGACGCAGAGCTACGCGATCACCCACCCCAGCCAGCCCAACTACTACGCCCTCTTCTCGGGCTCCACCCAGGGCGTCACCGACGACAGCTGCGTCAAGCCCGGCTTCAGCTCCGCGGCCAACCTCGGCTCCGAGGTGATCGCCGCGGGCGGGACCTGGGGCAGCTACAACGAGACGCTGCCCAGCCAGGGCTCCACGACCTGCAAGAGCGGCAACTACGCCCAGAAGCACAACCCGTGGTTCGGCTTCTCCAACGTGCCGACCTCGACCGCGAAGACCTTCGCGCAGTTCCCGACCGACTACTCGACGCTGCCCAAGATGGCGTTCGTGACCCCGAACCTGTGCAGCGACATGCACGACTGCTCGGTGTCCACCGGCGACACCTGGATCAAGAACAACCTCGGCGCGTACGCCACGTGGGCCAAGACCCACAACAGCCTCCTGGTCATCACCTTCGACGAGGACAACTCGCTGAGCGGCAACCGCATCACGACCGTCCTGTACGGCCAGCCGGTGGCGGCGGGCAGCTCGTCGTCCACCACGTACAACCACTACAACCTGCTGCGCACCCTGGAGGACCTGGCGGGCACGGGCTCGCACGCCGGCCAGGCGGCCTCCGCCACCGACATCACCGGCATCTGGGCCGGCTGACCGGTGTACGTCGGCGAAAGCCGCGCCAGTACGCCGGTGAAGACCGCGCCGATCGCCCGGGGCCTGCTGCCCGGGCGGTCGGCCGCGGCCGCCGGGACGATCAGCGGCACGGTGCTCGCGCTGGGCACGGTGAGTCTGATCACCGACGTCTCCTCGGAGATGGTCACCGCGGTGCTGCCGCTCTACCTGGTCACCGGCCTCGGCCTGTCCCCGCTCGGCTTCGGCCTGCTCGACGGCGTCTACAACGGCTTCAGCGCGCTGATCCGGCTGGTCGGCGGCCACCTCGCCGACCGCGGCGCGGCCCGCGGCGGCCGGCACAAGGCGGTGGCCGTCGTCGGCTACGGCCTGTCGGCGGTGTGCAAGCCGCTGCTGCTGCTCGCGCACTCCCTGCCGCTGATCGGCGCGGTGCTCGCGGTGGACCGCACCGGCAAGGGGCTGCGCACGGCGCCGCGGGACGCGCTGATCTCCCTGTCGTCCTCCCCCGAGACGCGCGGCCGCTCCTTCGGCGTGCACCGGGCGATGGACACCACCGGGGCGCTGCTCGGGCCGCTGGCCGCCTTCCTGATCCTGCGCCAGGCGGCGGACGGCTACGACGCGGTGTTCACCGTCAGCTTCTGCACGGCTGCCCTCGGGGTGATCGTGCTGCTGCTCTTCGTGCCCTCGCGCACCGCCGCGGTGGCCGCGCCCGCGGGCGAACGGCCGTCCCTGCGCGCCGCGTTGGGGCTGCTCGGCCGCCGCGAGCTGCGCGCCCTGACGCTGTGCGCGCTGGCGCTGGGGCTGGCCACCGTCAGCGACTCCTTCGTCTACCTGATGCTCCAGCGGCGGCTCGGCGTGCCCGACCGATGGTTCGCGCTGCTGCCGCTGGGCACGGCGGCCGCCTTCCTGCTGCTCGCGGTGCCGCTCGGCCGCTGGGCGGACCGGGTGGGCCGCTGGCGGGTGTTCGTCGGCGGCCACCTCGCCCTGCTCGGCGCGTACGGCCTGCTCCTGTCCCACCTGCGGGCCGGCGCGCTCCCCTACGCCGTGCTCGCGCTGCACGGCGCCTTCTACGCCGCGACCGACGGTGTCCTGATGGCCGCGGCGGCCGGCAGCGTCCCGGAGGCGCTGCGCTCCAGCGGCCTGGCCCTGGTGCAGACCGGCCAGGCCGGCGCCCGCTTCTGCTGCTCCCTCGCCTTCGGCGCGGCCTGGACCGCCTGGGGCGACCGCACCGCCCTGACCGGCGCCACGGTGGCGCTCGCGCTGAGCGTGGCGGTCTCGGTGACCCTCCGCCCCGCGGACGGCACACGGTGACAGCGGCGCTCGCGCCGAACGTGACGGGACCGGTGGACCCGCGGCCCCTGGCCGGAGAACGGTGACGGCTGTGTCCCGCCGGGCCCGGCCGAAGGATGAGGAGTGGCACATGCCGACGGACACGGCGAACCCCGCGGGCGAACCGGCGCCGGTCGCCGGAACCGCCGCCGAGGGCGCGGCGGCACCGCCAGACCCGACCCGTACGCAGGACGAGACCCGCCCGACGGGCGACACACCCTCAGCCGGAGGATCCGACGCCGGAGGCGAGGCTGCGCCCGCCGGGGCGATGTCGGTCCGCGGGCGGGTGGTGGTGCTGGTGGTCGGGGTGGTGGTGCTGGCGTGTGTGGCCGGAGGTGCGGTGTGGCACGCGGCGGACCGGGCCGGGCGCAAGGACCAGGTACAGGCGGGCGGGCCGGCGGTGCGGGCCGGGACGGTGTCGCTGGCCGCGTCCGGGCCGCGGCGGATGGTCTTCCGCTCGATGGCCTGGGGCCCGCACCGCGACGAGCTGACCACCGTGCCGGCCGCCGACCCCAACGGGCCGCGGACGGCCTCGGGCGTGAAGTGCCTGCGCTTCTACGCCGCCGGGGGCACCGGGATCTGCCTCCAGGCGGTGCACGGCGCGCTGACCGACAGCTACCGGGCGGTGGTCCTCGACGCCCGCCTGCGCGCCGTGCGCACGGTCTCCCTGGCCGGCATCCCCACCCGGGCCCGGGTCTCCCCCAGCGGGCGGATGGTCGCCTGGACCGTCTTCGTCGGCGGCGACTCCTACGCGGGCACGAACTTCTCCACCCGCACCTCGATCCTCGACACCCGCACCGGCGCGCTCCAGTCGACCCTGGAGGAGTACACCGTCATCCGCGACGGCGAGCGGGTCCGGGCGGCCGACGTCAACTTCTGGGGCGTCACCTTCGCCGACGACGCGCACTTCTACGCCACGCTCGCCACCGGCGGCCGCACGTACCTGATCCACGGCGACGTGCGCACGAGGACGGCGGTCACCGTGCGGACGAACGTCGAGTGCCCGTCGCTGTCCCCCGACGGCACCCGGATCGCGTTCAAGAAGCGCGTCCCGGGCCGCTCGCCCGACGCCCCCTGGCAGCTGTACGTGCTCGACCTGGCCACGATGCGCGAGCACCCGGTGGCCGAGACCCGCGACGTGGACGACCAGGCGGTCTGGTCGGACGACGACACGCTCGTGTACGCGATGCCCGGCGACTACGGCGCCGACCTCTACACGGTGCCCGCCGACGGCGGCGGCGCGCCGCGGCGGCTCACGGCGTCGGCCCTGGCCCCGGCGTGGCTGGGCTGAGCACCCCGTCCGCGGCCGTCCAGTGGCCGACCGCGCCGGGGCAGCGGCTGAGGTAGTCCGCGACGGCCGCGTCGTCCCACGCGCCCGCCTCGCGCAGCCCCGCGACGAGGTGCGCGAGGTAGGCGGCCGAGGGGGCGGTCCACGGCACCTCGGCCATCGCCCAGGGGGCGGTCAGGGTGAGCATGGGGAGCCCCTCCAGCGTCCCGGCGCGCACCAGCGTCTGGTAGCGGCCCGGGCCCAGCGTGCTGCGCCCGGTGGCCAGCACCTCGGCCAGGTCCAGGTCGCTGCCGGGCTCGCCGTACATCTCCTGCGCGGCGATGTCGGAGAACTGCCCGGCCGTGATCAGGTGGGCGCGGGCCAGCGCCCGGCCGGGCGTGTCGGGGTCGTAGAAGGCCCGGCCGCCGCCCCACACCGGCGAGCGGGTGGCGAAGTAGACGGTGCCGGGCAGTTCCACCGGCACCGAGCGTCGCGGAGGGGAGCCGTCCCGGCACCCCGGGTAGCCGCGCGTGGCGCCCTCCGGCCGTCCTCCGGCCAGGTAGCAGCCCAGTCGCGCGGCGTGCGTGTTGGACCCGTACGCGGTGTACCAGACCGGCTGCTCGCCCACGCCCCCCATTCTGGCCCCCGGCGCGGCGCTGCTGCATTGGAGTGGCGGCCGTCCGGGGGCGGGGTCACAGTGAGAAGGAGCCCGCATTCCATCCGCGACGAAGGGGCTTGCACATGACTACCGCCACGAACCAGCACGTCAAGAAGCCGGCACCGGGCCACAAGAAGGACATGGCCGGCCGGACCACCATCGCGGACACCGTGGTGTCGACCATCGCCGGCATCGCCACCCGCGAGGTGGACGGCGTCCACACCATGGGCGGCGGCGCCAGCCGGGCGATGGGGGCCGTGCGGGACACGGTCTCCCGCTCCTCCGACCCCTCCCGCGGGGTCAAGGTCGAGGTCGGCGAGGAGCAGGCCGCGGTCGACCTCGACATCGTGGTCGTCTACGGCACCGAGATCGCCGACTGCGCCGACCGGATCCGCTCCAGTGTCACCAACGCGGTGGAGCGCATGACCGGCCTGGAGGTCGTCGAGATCAACATCAACGTCCGCGACGTCCACGTACCGGGCGACGACTCCGACGAAGAGGAGCCCAGCGGCCGCGTCCGCTGACGCCCGCCGCCCCGCGCCCGCGGGCCGTGCACCCCTTCGACGGCGGCGCCCCGCCGCCAAGGGGCGCGGGGCGGCGCGCCCTCCCGTCGCCTACAGGTTCGGCAGGTTCTTGATCAGTTCGAACGGGGTGACCTGGGAGCGGTACTCCTCCCACTCCTGGCGCTTGTTGCGCAGGAAGAAGTCGAAGACGTGCTCGCCGAGCGTCTCGGCGACCAGTTCGCTGCGCTCCATGAGCTCGATCGCCTCGCCGAGGTTCTGCGGCAGGGGCTCGATGCCGAGGGCCCGGCGCTCGGCGTCGGAGAGCGCCCAGACGTCGTCGTCGGCGCCGGCGGGCAGCTCGTAGCCCTCCTGGATGCCCTTCATGCCCGCGGCGAGCAGGACGGCGTAGGAGAGGTAGGGGTTGGCGCCCGAGTCCAGGGAGCGCACCTCGACCCGGGTCGAGCCGGTCTTGCCCGGCTTGTACATGGGCACCCGGATGAGCGCCGAGCGGTTGTTGTGGCCCCAGCAGATGTACGAGGGGGCCTCGCCGCCGGCGCCGGCGGTGCGCTGCGAGCCGCCCCAGATCCGCTTGTAGGAGTTCACCCACTGGTTGGTGACCGCGGAGATCTCGTCGGCGTGCCGCAGCAGCCCGGCGATGAAGGAGCGCCCCACCTTGGACAGCTGGTACTCCGCGCCGGACTCGTAGAAGGCGTTGCGGTCGCCCTCGAAGAGCGAGAGGTGGGAGTGCATCCCGGAGCCGGGGTACTCCGAGAACGGCTTGGGCATGAAGGTCGCGTGCACCCCCTGCTCCAGCGCCACCTGCTTCATCACCAGCCGGAAGGTCATGATGTTGTCGGCGGTGGACAGCGCGTCGGCGTACCGCAGGTCGATCTCCTGCTGGCCGGGCGCGCCCTCGTGGTGCGAGAACTCCACGGAGATGCCCATGGACTCCAGCATGGTGATGGCCTGGCGGCGGAAGTCCATGCCGACGTTCTGCGGGGTGTGGTCGAAGTAGCCGGAGTTGTCGGCCGGAGTGGGCCGGGCACCGTCCAGCGGCTTGTTCCGCAGCAGGAAGAACTCGATCTCGGGGTGCGTGTAGAAGGTGAAGCCGAGGTCCGAGGTCTTGGCCAGGGCCCGCTTGAGGACGTAGCGGGGGTCGGCGTAGGACGGCGAGCCGTCCGGCATGAGGATGTCGCAGAACATCCGGGCGGTGCCGGGGGACTCGGCGCGCCAGGGCAGGATCTGGAAGGTGCTGGGGTCCGGCTTGGCGATCATGTCGGACTCGTACACCCGGGCGAAGCCCTCGATGGCCGAGCCGTCGAAGCCGATGCCCTCTTCAAACGCCTGTTCGAGTTCGGCGGGGGCCACGGCGACCGATTTCAGGTACCCGAGCACGTCGGTGAACCACAGCCGCACGAAGCGGATGTCCCGCTCCTCCAGGGTGCGGAGCACGAACTCCTGCTGCTTGTCCATCATCCACCACTGTCCTTGCTCGCCGATCGGGCACCGCTCCCCCGCCGGGTCCGCACCGGGGGATCATGAGCATTGCACCACACCGTTTCGCGTGTGTTGCGGGGGCCGCTCATCCCCATAGTGCACGGCGCGGGCCGTCAGCCGAAGGTGTCGATGGAGGCGATCTTCCAGGTGCCGTCCTGGTGCACGGCGTCCACCGCGAACATGGCCGCCGCGTAGGTGCTCCCAGTACTCGCGCCCTTCGCGGTGCTGGTGTTGCTCTGGTCGGCGTACACCAGGACCCGGGCCCGGTCCCCGTCGATCATCTCGACGCCGGTGTCGGTGACGGTCGTGGTCAGCACCAGCTTCTGCGCGGGCGCCTCCTTCCTCACCGCCGCGATCATGCTCGCGTACTGCTGGACCGCCTTCCCGGTGAGCACCTTGCGGGCGGCCCGGTCGGTACGGGCGGTGTCGGCGTAGTCGTACGAGAAGACGGCGTTCACGTCCTGAGCGACGACACCCTTGACCTCGCTGGTTCGGGCGTTGTCGGTGAGCGCGGTGTTGGAGGCGGCCGAGCTGTCGTGGAGGGCGGAGACCCGGCCGGCGGCCAGCGCGGCGAAGGCGCCGAGCAGCACCGTGGCGAGCGCGAGCAGCCCCAGCGTCAGCGGGAAGCCGCCGGGCAGCCGCAGCCGCAGCCCGCGCGGCTCGGCCGGCGAGGCGTCGGCCGCCGACTCGGCGGTACGGTCCCGGGTCCGGTCGGCGGCCGGGCGGACCGGGCGCTCGGCCGTGGCGGCGGAGGCCGCGGCGAGCCTGCGCTGCCTGTTGATCAGGTGGCGGGTGGTCGACATGGTGGCGGCGGTTCCTCTCGGTACGGCGTCAGCGGCCGGCAGCGGTCGGCGTGGAGGTCGGGGAGCCGTCGGGGCTCGGTGCGGCCGTCCCGGCCGGGGCGCCGTCGCCCATCGGGGCCTGGCCCAGTTCGCTGAGCTTCCAGCCGTCGGCGGTGCGGGTCAGCTCGCCGAGCATCCGGCTCTCCTTCACCGAGGGCTTGCTCTTGGGCGCCTGCACGGTGATCCGCAGCGCGACCATGACGCTCGCCTTGCCGGTGCGGGTGTCCAGCTCGGTGACCGCGCCGGAGAGCACCTTGGCGGTGGTGACCGTCTGCGCCTGCTGCACCTGCTTCTCGAAGTCGGCCCGTCCCTGGACGAGTTGGGAGTGCAGGTCACCGGTGGTGCTGGACTCCCAGACGTCCATGCCGTGGTCGAGGTCGGAGTGGTCGAGGGTGTTCATGTTCTGCACCGCCTGCTCGCCCGCGGCCAGGACGGTGTCGCGGGTCCGGGCGAAGGCCGTGTCGTCGTCGTGCGCGGCGGCGTACCACGAGATGCCGGTCCACACCGCGGCCACGGCCGCGGCGACCGCGAGGGTGACGGCCACCGTGAGCAGCGGGCGCCGGGAGGCGGCGGCCGGCGCCGGGGCCGCCGGCGCCTCCGCCGTGTCGTCGCCGCCGGCCGCCTGCCGTGAGCCTGACCTGAACCGCATCCGTGCCATGTGCCTCTCCCCTAGGGCCTGTCTTGTGGATCTTGCCGGGCTCGCGGGGTCTGGTGCGCCCGCTCGCCGCGTTGTCGTCGGTCATCGACGGCTCCGCGTCGACTCCCTCCTCCGCCTTGCGATCGCACCCACCGGACCCCGCTCCCTGATCCGGCCTGATCCACAAGACAGGCCCTAGCGGGCCTTGAGTTCGGTGATCCGCCAGTGGCCGCCCTTGGACTCGGCGGTGACGGAGAGTTGGGCGGCGGCGCTGGTGGCCGCGGCGCCCGCGCGCTGGGCGGTCTGGTCGAGGAAGACCAGCAGCCGGGCCCGGTGCGCGGTCAGGGTGACCACCCCGGCGCGAACCACCCTGGTGGTGAGGGTGAGTTGCTGGGTGGCGACCTGGTCCCGGATCTGGGCGAACAGCTTCTGG
Source organism: uncultured Actinomycetota bacterium (assembly GCA_963756705.1). GTDB lineage: Bacteria > Actinomycetota > Actinomycetes > Streptomycetales > Streptomycetaceae > Actinacidiphila. The sequence continues at coordinate 624,784 of CAVWOS010000019.1, forward strand.
TACTGGCTCGCGGCGGAGTCGGCCAGCACGTCGCGGGCCGCCTGCGCGGTGGACTGCGTGTCCTCGGGCGTGTACGCGAAGATCCGGCTCAGCGCGCTGCTGACGTCGCCGATCACCTGGTCGGTGGCCGCGCTGTCGGTCAGCGCGCGGTTGTCCGAGGCGGCCGGGTCCTTCAACCGCTGTGCGGCGTACAGCAGTCCGCCGGCGCCCGCGAGCAGCGCGACGATCACGGCGACGGCCGTGACCGTCCGCCACGACGCCTTCCGCACGGCGCCGAGCACGCGTGTCCCGAGCCCGCCCTTCCCGGGCGCGGGCGTCCGCGCCTCCACGGGTTCGCCCTCCGCGGCACCGGGGTCCCCCTCGGAACCGAGGTCCTCCCGCGTGCTGAGTTCGCTCTCCAGGGGCGCGTCGTCCGTGTCCGGCGCGGAAGAAGACTTGTGCGTCGTGGTCACCTCGGCTCCTCCTTGCTAACTCGCGCCGACCGGGACCGCGGTGAGGGCGGCGAGCTTCCAGCCGTCCCCGGTACGGGAGAGGTCCGCCTCGAAGCGTTTGCGGTCGGTGCTGGCGGTGCCGCCGGTCGGGGTGAGCCGCACCGCCACCGTGGCGATCATCTTGGCCGTCCCCGCCCGGGTGTCGAGCTCGGTGACGGCCGCGTCGGTGACGGACCCCGACGTGGCGGTGCCCGACGCCTTGAGGGACGCCTCGTCGGCGCTGTGGGTGCGCACGAGTTGGTCGTGCAGCGGCCCGGTGGTGGTGCTGAGCCAGCCGTTCAGGTCGCGGTCCACGTGCGCGGGGTCCACCGTGTTGAGCCGGGCGAGGTCGTGCTGCCCGGCGGTCAGCACGCTGTCGCGGGCCTTCCCGTACCGGAGCCCGTCGTCGCCGCGGGTGCCGGCGTAGGACCACGCGGACAGCCCGCACAGCACGGCGGCGGCCGCGATGCCGGCGGGCCAGGCGAGTCCGGCGCGGCGGACGGGGCGGAATCGGCTCATCGGGAGTTCTCCAGGCCGAGCAGGGACGCCATGGTGGTGGGCCCCTCGGACGTGGGCAGGGCCGGCAGGCCGAGGGCGCCGGGCAGGACCGGACCGGCCACCGTCCGGGTGGCCGCGGGCGTGCCGGCCGAGGCGGCGGTGGGCAGCACCGAACCGGGCTGCGCCGGCGTCGGGACCCCGCCGCCGCCCGGCGCGTGGGACGAGCCGCGCACGTCCGTGCCGGAGGAGGCCGGGGCGGTGCAGGTGGCCGCGGTGTTGAACGGCACCAGCGGCGGGCTGGTGTCCAGGCCGTTGCGGTAGGCCGTGCTGCCGTACCCGGAGGTGCAGGGCAGCGGGGAGAAGAAGGTGACGGCCATGCCCAGGTGGAGCTTGCCGCCGCTCGCCGCGGACGCCCCGGCCGCCGCGATGGCGGGCACCTTCACCAGGAACTCCTGGATGCCGGCCTGCCGGGTGACCGCCACGTCGGAGGTCGTCAGCAGGTTGGCCAGCACCACGCTCAACTGCGGTCCCACGTCCCGCAGCAGGGCGCTGACCTGGGTGGCCGCGTCGGGCGCCGCGGTGATCAGCCGACGCAGGTCGGTGTCGGACGCGTCGAGCTGGGCGGCGAGTTGGCTGGCGCTGCCGGCGAACGACTTGATGGCGTCGCCCTCGTCGGCCTGCGTGCGCAGCACCGTCTGCGCGTCGACCATCAGCTGGGTGTTGCCCGGCAGGTTGGTGTCGGCGGCGGTGAGGAACTCGCTGCTGGTGTCCAGCAGGGACTGGAGGTTGGGGCCCTGCCCGCTGAACATCTGCCCCAGCTCGTCCACGTCGGTGCGCAGCGACTGGAGCGGCACGGACGAGGCGAGGTCGTTGACGGACGTGAGCAGGTTGGTGACGGGCGCGGGCAGCTGCGTGCTGGCCTGGTCGATCCGCGAACCGCCGTGCAGGAAGGGGCCGTTGTCCGTGGAGGGCCGCAGGTCGATGTACTGCTCGCCGACCGCGGACAGGCTCGCGACGACCGCCTGGAGGTGCGCGGGGATGCGCGGGGCGGAGTCGTTGATCCGCAGCTGCGCCTCCACGCCGTCGGGGGTGAGCCGGATCGGCCCGACCCGGCCCACCGACACGCCCCGGTAGGTGACGTCGGAGTGCTCGAACAGGCCGCCGGCCTCGGGCAGTTCAACGTTGACGGTGTAGTAGCCGCGCAGCCCCACGTAGCGGCCGAGGTCCGCGTACCGCGCCCCGATGTAGCAGAGCACCAGCACGGAGACCACCAGGAAGGTGATGTTCTTGGCGATGGTGGCCTTGGTCAGCATCAGTGGCCCCCCGCCGTGGTGACCGACGGCAGCGGGAACGGCAGCCCGCCGCCGGCCGCCTTGTGGTGGCCGGACTTGCGCGCGCTCGGCTCGTCCGTGGGGGGCGGAGTCGGCCCCACGCCCGGGTACTGGCTGTCGTCCGGCAGCAGGGTCGGCACCAGCGTGCTGCCGGGCACGGCCGTGATGTCGAGGTAGATGTTGAGGTAGTCGCCCTTCACCCCGTTGAGCACCTGGTCGGTGAACGGGTAGGTGAGCAGCACCTGGAGGGAGTCCGGCAGGTCGTCGCCGGCGTCGGCCAGGCGTTGCAGGGTGGGCGCGAGGGCCTTGAGGTCGGCGACCATGTCGTCCTTGCTGCGGTTGACGGTGTCGACGGCGACGCCGGAGAGGGTGTTGAGCGACTGGAGCATCGTGACCAGCGAACCGCGCTGCTGCTCCAGCACCTTCAGGCCGGGGCTCAGGTGGGTCAGGACGGAGCCGATCTGCTGGTCGCGGGCGGCCAGCGTCGAGGAGAGCTGGTTGACCCCGTCCAGGGCGTCGGTGATGTCCGCCTTGTGCGCGTTGAGGTCGGTCACCAGCGTGTCGACCTGGGTGAGCATGTCCCGCACCTGCGGCTCGTTGCCGCCCAACGCCTTGTTCATCTCGGTGCTGATGGTGTGCAGTTGCTGGATCCCGCCGCCGTTGAGCAGCATCGACAGGGCGCCGAAGACCTCTTCGACCTCGGGGTTGCGGTTGGTGCGCGCGATCGGGATGACGTCGCCGCCGGCGAGCCGGCCGGTCGCGGGCCGGCCGGCGGGCGGCGCGGCCAGCTGGATGTACTTCTCGCCCAGCAGGCTGGACTGCTCCAGGTGCGCGTACGCGTTCGACGGCAGCTTCACCTTGGCGTTGACCTTCATCGTCACCATGGCCGACCAGCCGTCCTTGGCCAACGCGATCCTGGTGACCCGGCCGACGGCGACGTCGTTGACCCGTACCGACGCCTGCGGGACGAGGTCGAGCACGTCGGCGAACTGGGCCCGGACGGTGTACGGGTGGCTGCCGAGGTCGGCCCCGCCGGGCAGCGGGATGGCCTGCACGTTGGTGAACGAGCACCCGGTCAGGGCCAGGGCGCTCGCGGTGAGCGCGGCCGCGGCGGCCGCGTGGCGGGCTTTCACTGCGTGCCCCCGTTCTCCGGCCCCGGGTGGCTGAAGACCCCGCCGACGGGGGGCAGCGGCAGCGGCAGCGGGTGGTGGATGCGCGGGGGCGGGGTGGGCCTGCGGTCCCCGATGGTCGGCTTGGAGCCGGGTCCCATGCTGAGTTCGTTGATGTTGGCGCGGCCGTCCAGCATCTGGTGCTTCGGGTCGTAGGTGTTGAGCAGGTTGTCCGCGGCCAGCGGTGCGTCGTCCAGGAGTTCGGCCAGCGAGGCGCGCTGGTCGACCAGGGTCTGGGTGATCGGCGCGAGCTTGGCGATGCTGGTCTTCAGCCGGGTGCGATTGTCCTCGATGAACGTCTTCACCGAGCCCAGCGCGGTGGACAGTTGCTGGAGGGCGCCCGCCAGGTCCTGCTTGTCGTCGGCCAGGAAGCCGGTGACGGTGGACAGTTGGTCGGTGGCCGCCTTCACCTTGCCGTCGTTGGTCTTGAGCATCGCGGTGAAGGACTGGAGGTAGGCCAGCGTGGAGAACAGGTCGTCGCTGTGGCCGTTGAGGGTCTTGGTGGCCTGGCCTAGCTGGTTGAAGCTGTCGCCGATCGCCTTGCCGTTGCCCTTGAGGTTCTGCGCCCCGGTGTCCAGCAGGTTCGACAGCGCGCCGTTGGCGTTGGCCCCGTTGGGCCCGAGCGCGGTGCTCAGCTGCGTGATCGAGTCGTAGAGCTGGTCGATCTCGACCGGGGTGGCGGTGCGCGAGGCGGGGATGACCGCGTGGTCCTGCAGCCGTGGGCCGCCGGTGTACGCGGGGGTGAGCTGGATGTAGCGGTCGGCCACCACGCTCGGCGCGACGACGACGGCTCCGGCACGGGCCGGCACCTTGACGCCGTGGTCGAGGCTGAGCACCACCTTGACCTGCTTGCCCTGCGGGGTCACCGAGTCGACGGTGCCGACCTTCACGCCGAGGACGCGCAGGTCGGAGCCGGAGTACACGCCGACCGCGTGGTCGAAGTAGGCGGTGACCCGGCTGCCGGACGGCCCGCCGAAGGCGACGAACCCTCCCGTGACGGCGGCGGCCAGCACGATCGCGGCCACGACGCCCAGGGACAGCGCCCGCCGGGGCAGCCGGCCGGACCCCGGCCGGGACCAGGGCGGACGGATGTCGTAGATCCGGGGCAGCCGCCGGGTGGGCGCGAGGCCGTCGTCGCGGGCCCCGGCCCCGACCGGCTCGATCCGGGGCAGGCGGGCGCGGCGGCCCGGGCGCGGGTAGCGGCTCATGACGCGCCTCCCGCGACCTTGGGCGGCATGCAGCCGGTGGTGGGCTGACTGTTGGGAGGCAGGTAGTTCTTGGGCACCAGGCCGCACAGGTAGCTGTCGAACCAGCGGCCGTTGCCGACCACGTCGCCGACCACCCGGTAGTAGGGGCCGGCCAGGGCGAGCACCTTGTTCAGGGACGTCTGGTTGGCCAGCAGCACGCCGGTGACCCGGTCCAGGGCGTCCAGGGTGGGGGCCAGCTGCCGGTTGTTGTCCGCGACCAGGCCGTTGAGCTGGGCGCCGAGGTTCTCGGTTCCGGTGAGCAGGGTGTGGATGGCGTCCCGCCGTTTCTCGACCTCGCCGAGCAGCAGGTTGCCGTCGGAGATCAACTGCTGGAAGCGGCCGTCGTTGTCGGAGAGGGTCTTGGTGAGCTGCTTGCTGCCGCTGAGCAGTTGGGCCAGCTCGGCGTCCCGGCTGGAGATGGTCCTGGACAGCGAGGACAGCCCGGTGGCCGCGCTGCGCACGGAGTCCGGGGTGTCCTTGAACGCGTCGGAGATGGACTGGAAGCTCGCGGCGAGCTTCTGGGTGTCGATCGAACCGAGCGTCTGCCCCAGGCCGTTGAGCGCCTGCGTGACGTCGTACGGCGAGGTGGTGCGGCTCTTCGGGATGGGCGTGCCCGGGTTCTGCTTCCCGCTGCCGAGCGGGTCCACGGCGAGGTACTTCTGGCCGAGCAGCGTCCTGATGCCGATGGCGGCGGTGCTCGCGTCGCCGATCCACGTGTGCCGGACCCGGAAGGTGACCTTGACCTTCGCGCCGTCCAGCTTCACCCCGGTGACCTTGCCGACCTTGACGCCGGCCACCCGCACCTCGTTGCCGCTGGTGAGGCCGGCGGCCTCGGTGAAGTAGGCGGAGTACGTGGTGCCGCCGCCGATCAGCGGCAGGGCGTCGGCGTTGTAGGCGATCAGGGCCAGCAGGGTGAGCACCACCAGCCCCACGGCGCCGACCCGGACCGGGTTGCGCTCGCGCAGCGGGCGGAAGAGCGGACGGCCGCGGCGGGCCGGGTCGCGCAGCCGGACGCGGGGGACGCGCGGCAGACGTGGCCGCTTCATGACCGGCACCTCGCTTCGGTGATGGCAATGCCGGTGGGCGGCTTGCTGCCGTCGTAGGTGGTGACCCCGCCCACGGTGGCCTGGCACAGGTAGAGGTTGAGCCAGGAGCCGTAGCTGGCGAGCCGGCCGATGGCCTGGAACTTCTTCGGGGTGGTGGTGAGGAAGTTCTTCAACTCCGGCGTGTTGTCGGCCAGGTTGTCCGACAGCCGGCCCAGCTGGGCGATGGAGCTCTTCAGCGGCGCGCGGCCGTCCTGGAGCAACCCGGCGGTGCTGGTGGTCAGTTGGGAGATCGCGGTGATCGACTGGCCGATCGGCTGGCGGTCGGCGGAGAAGCCGGTGACCAGCTCCTGGAGCGAGGCGACCAGGTCGTTGAAGCCGGCCTCGCGGGTGTTGACCGTGTTCAGCACCGTGTTGAGGTTGTCGATGACCTGCCCGATCACCTGGTCCTTGGCGGCCAGGGTGGTGGTCAGCGAGCCGATGTTGCTGATCAGGCCGTCCACAGTGCCGCCCTCGCCCTGGAGCACCTGGACGATCTCCCCGGACAGCTGGTTGACGTCCTTGGGCGACAGGCCCTCGAACAGCGGCTGGAAGCCGTTGAACAGCTGGGTGAGGTCCAGCGCCGGGGTGGTGCGGGACAGCGGGATGGTCGCGCCGGACCGCAGGGTCGCGTCGAGCGGCCCGCTGCCCTGCTCCAGGTCGATGTAGCGCTGGCCGACCATGTTCAGGTACTTGATGGTCGCGGTGACCGAGGCCGGCAGGCTGCGGCTCTTCTCCACCGAGAAGTGCACCTGCGCGATGCGGTGGTCCACGACCTTGATCGAGTCGACCTGGCCGACCTTCACCCCGGCGATGCGGACGCTGTCGCCCGAGGTGAGGCCGGTGGTGTCGGTGAAGCGGGCGTTGTACCCGCGGGTGTCGCCGACTCCCGCGCCGGCCACGCTGATCGCGAGCACGGTGGTGGCGAAGGCGGTGACCAGGATGAAGATCAGCGACTTGACGATCGGTCCGGTCAGGCTGCGGCGCTTCACTTGACGGTCACCTCCGCCCCGCGGAAGACCGGCCCGGTCAGCAGACTGCTCCAGTCCGGCAGGGACTGCGGCGAGGCGTCCATGCTCGGCGCCAGCAGTTCGTTCACCAGCTCGTTCTCCTGCGGCGAGTTGGCGATCGGGGCGGTGCCGCGGCCGGTGTACGGCACCGGGTAGCACTGCGGGCCGCCGCTCGCGTCGTACACCGGGGTGTCCTTCCCGGGTACGTACTTGCCGAGCGAGGGCGCGGTGGTGACGTCCACGTGCAGTCCGGGCTGGTGGGTGCCCTTGCCGAGCACCTTGTCCATCACCGGGACGAACCCGGCCAGCGTGCGCAGGGTGCACGGGAAGGACGGCGCGTACCGGGCCATCAGCTGGAGGGTGCCGCGGCTGTCGGCGGAGAGCCGGATGATGTTGTCCTTGTTCTGCCGCAGGTAGGTGGTGAGGTCCTGCGAGGCGGCCGTCGTGGACCCGTACACCGTGCTCAGGCCGGCCTGCTTCTCCGCGATCGTGCTGCTGGTCCTGGTGAAGTCGGTGAGGGCCTGGACGATGTCGGGCGCCGCGGCGTCGTAGACGTGGCTGACGGTCACGAGCTGCTTGATGTCGTCGGTGAGGGCGGGCAGTTGGGGGTTGAGCCGGGTCAGGTAGCTGTCCAGCCGCACCAGCGTGGTGCCCAGTTCGCCGCCGCGGCCGTCGAGCGCGGTGGCCACCGCGTCGAGGGTCGCCGACAGCTTCTGCGGCTGCACCGCGGTCAGCAGCGGCAGCACGTTGTCCAGCACCTGCTCCAGTTCGATGGCGTCGGAGGAGCGGTCCTGGGCGATGACCGCGTGGGCGGCGAGGCTGGGACCGCCGCCGGCCCGGTTCGCCGGCGGCACGAGGGCCACGAAGCGCTCGCCGAAGAGCGTGGTCGGCAGCATCTGCGCGGTCACCCCGGCCGGGATCCGCTTGAGCTGGCCGGGGTCGAGGGCGAGGGTGAGGCGGGCGCCGTCGCCGTCGGCGTGGATCGCCTTGACCCGGCCGACCACGACGCCGCGCATCTTCACGTCCGCGCCCAGGTGCATCTCGTTGCCGACGGTGCCGGTGTCCACGGTGACGGTCGCGTCGTCGCTGAACGACTTGTCGTACACGGCGATCGCGAGCCAGGCCAGCAGCGCCGGCACCAGCAGGAAGACGATGCCGGCCGTGCGGCGGCGGGCGACCGCCCCGCGGGTGCGGCCGGGCGCGGTGGGCGGGGCCGGCGGCGGGGGCGGCACGGCGGAGGTGCGCGGGTCGGTGGCGGTCATCCGGCCACCCGCACCGTCGTGGTGGCGCCCCACAGCGCCAGCGAGAGGAAGAAGTCGGTGATCGAGATGATCACGATGGCGTTGCGGACCGACCGGCCGACCGCGATGCCCACGCCGGCCGGCCCGCCCTTGGCGGTGTAGCCGTAGTAGCAGTGGGCGAGGATGACCACGACGCTGAAGATCAGCACCTTCAGCCCGGACAGCAGCACGTCCTCGGGCGACAGGAACAGGTTGAAGTAGTGGTCGTAGGTGCCCGCCGACTGCCCGTTGACCAAGATGGTCACCAGCCGCGAGGCGACGTAGCTGCTGAGCAGCCCGATGCCGTAGAGCGGGATGATCGCCACCACGCCGGCGATGATCCGGGTGGTGACGAGGTAGGGCATGCTGCGGATGCCCATGCCCTCCAGGGCGTCGACCTCCTCGTTGATCCGCATCGCGCCGAGCTGGGCGGTGAAGCCGGCGCCGACCGTCGCGGACAGCGCGAGCCCGGCCACCAGGGGCGCGATCTCGCGGGTGTTGAAGTAGGCCGAGATGAAGCCGGTGAACGCGGTCGTGCCGAGCTCGTTCATGGCCGCATAGCCCTGCATGCCGACGACGGCGCCGGTGGCCAGCGTCATGCCGATCATCACGCCGACGGTGCCGCCGATCACCCCGAGGCCGCCGCTGCCGAACGCGACCTCGGACAGCAGGCGCTGCACCTCGCGCAGGTAGCGGCGCAGCGTGCGCGGCACCCACAGCACGGCGCGGACGTGGAAGATCAGGTGGTCGCCGGTCTCGTCCAGCCAGCGCAGCCAGCGGCCGGGGTCCAGCCGGAACCTGCGGGGCGGCGGCGAGGGCGGCGGCTCGGCCCCGCGCGGGGCGTCCTTGTCGAGAAGGGCCATCGGCTCAGGCTCCCTTCTGCGGCACGAGTTGCAGGTAGATCGCGGTGAGCACCAGGTTCACGAAGAACAGCAGCAGGAAGGTGATCACCACGGACTGGTTGACGGCGTCACCGACGCCCTTGGGGCCGCCGCGCGGGTGGAGTCCCCGGTAGGCGGCGACGATTCCGGCGATGAAGCCGAAGATCAGCGCCTTGATCTCGCTGATGTACAGGTCGGGCAGCTGGGCGAGGGCGGAGAAGCTGGACAGGTACGCGCCCGGGGTGCCGTGCTGGATGATCACGTTGAAGAAGTAGCCGCCGGCCGTGCCGACCACCGACACCAGGCCGTTGAGCAGCACCGCGACGAGCATGGTGGCCAGCACCCGCGGCACGATCAGCCGCTGCACCGGAGAGACGCCCATGACCTCCATGGCGTCCAGTTCCTCGCGGATCTTGCGCGAGCCGAGGTCCGCACAGATCGCGCTGCCGCCCGCGCCGGCGATCAGCAGGGCCACGATCAGCGGGCTGGCCTGCTGGATCACGGCCAGCACGCTCGCGCCGCCGGTGAACGACTGGGCGCCGAGCTGCTGGGCCAGCGAGCCGACCTGGAGGGCGATCACGGCGCCGAACGGGATCGACACCAGTGTGGCGGGCAGGATCGTCACGCTCGCCACGAACCAGAACTGCTCGATCAGCTCGCGCGCCTGGAAGGGGCGCCGGAAGGTGTCCCGGACCGTCGTGGCGGCCAGGGTCATCAACTGCCCGGTCTGGCGCAGCGCCCCGCTGCCGGGGATCGGGCGGCGGGGCGCCGGGACGCGCACGGGTGCGGTCATGCCGGCTCCTCCTGAGCCGGGGCGTAGCCCGCCCGCACCGCGTCCCGGGCGGCCTGCGGCAGCTGGTCCCACATCGCCAGCACCCGGGCCTTGCGCCGCTGCACCGCCTGCCGGGGCGGCATCCCCGGGCTCGGCTCCAGCTGCGGCACCAGCCGCCGGGGCGGCGGGGGCAGCGCGCCCTCGCCGCTCAACTGCTCCATGGCCAGGGTGGCTTCGTCCTTCTCCTCGGCCATCCCGATCGGTCCGGCCCGGCGTCCGCTGAGGAACTGCCGAACCACCGGCTCGTCGCTGGTCAGCAGCACCTCGCGGGGACCGAAGGTCACCAGGTTGCGGCGGAAGAGCATGCCCATGTTGTCGGGCACCGTGGAGGCGATGTCGAGGTTGTGCGTGACGATCAGCATCGTCGCGTCGATCTGGGCGTTGAGGTCGATCAGCAGCTGCGAGATGTACGAGGTGCGCACCGGGTCCAGGCCCGAGTCCGGCTCGTCGCACAGGATGATCTGCGGGTCGAGCACCAACGCGCGGGCCAGCCCGGCGCGTTTGCGCATCCCGCCGGATATCTCGCCCGGCAGCTTGCCCTCCGACCCCAGCAGGCCGACCATGTCCATCCGCTCCATGACGATGCGGCGGATCTCGGACTCCTTCTTGCGCGTGTGCTCGCGCAGCGGGAAGGCGATGTTGTCGAACAGGTTCATGGAGCCGAACAGCGCACCGTCCTGGAACATCAGGCCGAACAGCTTGCGGGCCTCGTAGATGTCGCGTTCGGGGCTGTTGACCATGTCGACGCCGTTGACGAGCACCCGGCCGCGTTCCGGCTTCAGCAGGCCGATCACGGACTTCAGGAACACGGTCTTGCCGGTGCCGGACGGGCCGAGCATCACGCTGACCTCACCGGGCGGCAGAGTGAGCGTCACGTCCTGCCACACGTTCTGTTTGCCAAAGGACTTCGTCAGACCCTCGACGATCACTTCGATTCCCATTGCACCTCCCGGTGGGACAGGGGTAGTTGGTGGTGTGTCACTTCTTGTGCGGCAGCGGGTGGACGCGCGACGGCAGCTCCGGGATCTGGATCTCGGGCTGGCACAGGTCGGGGGCGTTGAGCGGGTCGCAGATCCGGCCCTGGACGAGGTTGAGGACGTTGCCCGAGCCGGAGATCGCCGAGCTGAGCAGCGCGCTGAAGTTCTCGCCGTGCGACTCGCAGCCGGTCAGCGGCGGGATCGTCAGGTTGTCGGCCAACAGCGGGCCGCCATCCTGGATGTCGTAGTCGGGCTTGCCGTCCCCGTGGCCGGTCTGCTCGTCCTTGCGGCCCTTGAGCACCACGTCGATCGGCGTCACCGTGTGGCAGTTCGGCCCGACGTCCAGGAGCGTGCCGTTGATCTTCACGTTCCGCAGCCGCAGGTCCTGGTAGCCGCCGACGGTGGTGAGGATCGGCTGGTTGAAGAAGTCGTCACCGGTCTGCACCACGGTGAACAGACCTTTGGAGACGAAGGACACGTCGGCCGTGGTGGGCATGAAGCCGTAGGTGAGGAAGGTCGCGTGCGAGGGCGGCAGGTGCACGGCGATGAGGGAGTCCAACTCGACGTATTGCTTCGGGAAGTCAAGGACCTTGCGCACACCGGAGTTCACGTCGGCGATCGCCGGGTGGTCGTACGGGTCGTTGACGATCATCGCGCCCTTGAGCTTGAACGCGTCGGCGAAGCCGTCCACGTACGCGCACTGCGGCGACGGGGGGAAGGCGGGCATGCCGGGCAGCGGCAGCACGATCGCGCCGGGCGGGAGCTTGGGCAGCCGCCGGGCATCCACCTTGCCGATCGGCGGGTTGTCGCAGGTGGTCCGCCCGGAGTGCGGCGGCTCCTTCATCGCGACGATCGTGTTGCCCTTGCCGTCCGCGGAACCGCCCGACGCCGTGGAGGAGGCGCCCGGGGGCTTGCCGCCCTTCCCGGAGCCGCCGGGCGTACCGTAGCCGCCGGAGGGAGTGCGGCCGGGCTCCTGCGGCCCGCTGCCCGCGCGGCCCTGGGACACCGGCACGGTCGCCAGTTTCGTGTCCTGGCCGGGCTTGGCGAGGCAGAGCGCGGTGATGTCCGTGGGCGAGGCGGTGGTCCCTGACGAGCCCGACGAGCCCGCGGCGCCCGTGGATCCGGTGGCGGGCTGGGTCGCGTCGGAGGGTGCGACCGCCCCGTCGGTGCCCGCGGCGCCGGAGGACGTGCCGTCGGCCGACGGGGAGTCGCTCGGCGAGGGCGTGACCGGTGTGCCGGCGGCCTCCTGCGGGTGCAGCGCGAGGGCGAGTTCGCCCACGGAGAAGGCCACGTCGCCCGGCGCCGTCACCGACACCCCGGGCACCTTGCCCTTCAGGGCGATCTCCACGTCGTCGGTGCCGGTCACCGGCACGGCGTCGGCGGCCAGATCCGGCCAGTCCGCGTCGACCTGCGAACTGCCCTGGGCGACATGGGTTTTGAGGTCCGCCGAGGCGGTGACGGCGGCGGCGTCCGCGGGCAGGATCGCGGCGATCCCGGCCCGCGGGACCGTGACCGTCGCGGTCAACTCCCCGGGCTGGATCGGCTGTCCGACCTGCGCCTGGCGCGGGTACGCCTGCGCGAAGGCGACCGTGACGTCCTGCTCGCCGGAGGTGAACTGGCACGCGTACGTCAGCGAGAGCTCGCCCTGGCCGCCGCTGGCCGCGGAGTCGGTACCGGGCAGCGTCCCCGCCAGGACCGCGGCCGTGGCGACGGCCGCGAGCCGCACTGTTCGACGCCCTTTCACGCCACCCCTCATGTGTGAACTCCTCAACCAGGCTCGGCCGCAGGGACATTACGGGTCAGTAATAAGCATGGACAAGTGATCGAACCCGGGAAGATTCGTGGGCGCCACGTAAAGGGAATTTCTTGTCACCGAATGACAAAGCGAGCAGGGGAATTTGTCGTCGGGTGAGCACGGAAACCCCCTCGGACGGGGGGACGCGGCGGCCCCCGCCCCGGGAGCAGAAGACCCCGGCCGCACGGGCCGGGGTCCCTGATGGTGCGGTGTGCCGTGGGTCAGTGACGGGTCACGGCGAGGTGATCGTCACCGGGGTGCTGGTGATGTAGTCGCCGGTGTAGTTGGCGGCGTCCCCGTTGTTGATCAGGCCGAGGCAGCTGCCGGACACGTTGTACGCGTGCAGGTTGCCGCCGGTGCCGAGCACCGTGAGCTTGTGGCTGGAGTTCGTGTACGTGCCGTTGAGCGTGGCCGGGGTGGTCGAGCTCGTGCCGCGGAAGTCAGCGGTGCAGCCCACGCCGCTGATGTGCGCCTCGACGCCGGTCAGGGTGCCGGTGGTGACGCCCGTGGTGGAGTTGTAGCTGACCGCGTTGAGACTCCACGGGAGGTTCTGCGCGGTGACGCTGAACGTGATGCCCAGCGGGCCGGAGCAGCCCGACCACGAGGCGGCGGTGACCTGGGCGAGGTTGGTGCCGCTCAGGCCGGTGCCGTTCGTCGCCGTGACGGTGACGCTGGCCGTCGTGCACTTGAGCTGGGTACCGGTGGCCGGGTCGGTCAGCACCGTGTTAGTGGAGGTGCCGGTGACCCCCGCCGGCGGCGTGGGGAAGCCGGACACGGTCCACGTGCCGGCCGCCGAGGCGGAACCGACGAGACCGAGGGCGGAGGTGATCGCCGCAGCGGCGACGAGGGACGACTTGAGGGCGGTGGTCTTACGCACGGGCGGGTCCTTCCTGAGGGGGGACGTACCTGATAAACCGTGGTCCGCGCTGTTCAGGCGGGAATTCAGCTCGGCTCACTACCTGGATGCCTGGGTACCGAAACCAGTCGGCTGCCCTTGCGGTGGAGGACGTTACGCATCGGTAACAGAAGGGCGCAACAATCCGTTCCAAGATTCTCTTTCTGGCCCTAACAGCAGGTATTTTTCTGTCACCGGGGCAACATCGTCCCCGGATTTTTTGTTAAGGAGTGAGCATCCGGCCCGGCGGCTCCGGCGCACTCCGGCCGGGGCAACACAGCGCCCGGAAGGCGCTCCGGAGCCCTTGCGATTGCCGGGATGACCACGTTTCCGTGTCCGCGGGGCTGCGCTCAGTGGTCGTTTGGTCTAAGGTGCGGCGAGGTCACCACCGCGACGGCGCGACTGGGGAGGGGGGACGGGTATGACGGTAATGCGGCAGACTCCGGAACAGACGGAGCCGATGGGCCCGATTCCGAGGGAGTTCGCCGCCGTCATGCGTCCCGAACTGCCAAGTTTATTAAAAGAGATGGCCGCGGAAATCGTCACCGCGATCCCCGAATACGGGCACCTGCTGGAGGGCCCCAACAGCCGGGTGATCAAAATCGGCATCGAGCAGAGCATCGCCACTTTCATCGACCGGGTCGCCGCCCCCACCGCCACCACGTCCTTACGGGACGACCTGTGCCGCCGGTTCGGCCGCTTCGAGGCCTACGAGGGCCGCAGCCTGGACAATCTGCAGGCCGCGTACCGGATCGGGTGCCAGGTCGCGCTGCGCCGGGTGCGCACGGTCGCCCGGCGCTACAACCTCTCCGCGTCCTTCATGCTCACCTTCGCCGACGCCCTCTTCGCGTACATGGGCGACCTCGCCGAACTCTCCCGCGAGGGCTACGTGCAGGCGCTCGCCGAACTGGGCGAGGAGCCCGACAACCGGCGCCGGCGGCTGCTGCGCCGCATCCTCGGCGGCACCGCCGTGGCCCGCAGCGCGCTCGCCGAACTCGCCGAGCACTCCGGGTGGCCGCTGCCGGAGGAGGTGACGATGGTGGCGCTCGGTCCGGGCACCCGGCCGACCCCCGCCTCCCTCGACCGGGACATCCTGATGGACCTCGCCGACCCCGAGCCGCACCTGCTGGTGCCGGGCCCCTTCACCGAGCAGCGGCGCGAGTCGCTGACCGCGGCGCTCGGCGGCTCCCGGGCCGGGGTCGGGCTCACCACCGGGCTCGGAGAGGCCGCGGACTCGCTGCGCTGGGCCCGGCACGCGCTCATGCTCGCCACCTCCGGGGTGGTGGCCGGCGGCGAGGAGCCGCTGACGATGAGCGAGGACCACCTGCTGCCGCTGTGGCTGCTGGGCGACGGGGCGCTGGCCGACCAGATGGTCCGCAAGTACCTCGCGCCGCTGGACGGACTGACCGCCGCCCAGCGCACCCGCCTGATCGACACCCTGCGGATCTGGCTCACCACCCGCGGCACCGCGGGCCAGGTCGCCGACCTGCTCGGGGTGCACCCGCAGACCGTGCGCTACCGGCTGCGCATCCTCGAACGCGCCTTCGGCGACCGGCTGGCGAGCCCGGAGGACCGTTTCGCCACCGAGATCGCGCTGCGCGCCCTGCACCTGCGGGAGTACGGCGAGAACGGCGGCGTCAAGGGCCCGGCCGCCAAGAGCCTCACCGCCGGAGTGCCGCAGGCCCCGCGCCGCGAGAGCCGCCGCGCCTCCCGCTCCGCCGGCCGCCTCTGAGGCACCCGCACCGCCCGCGCATCTCCGGAGGGGCCGCGCCTCCCCCGCACGCCCGCGCATCCCACGGACCCGGCGGCACCGCACCCGTCCCCTGCGGACCGTGAATCGCCTTGCACTGGACCGTCGGATACCCATGCGCACCCGGCAACATGATGATCGAATGTCGCAATAATGAGACGGCTTGCAGAGATCACGCAAACAGATCGCAAGAAACTTGCGCCGGTCGTACTAGAATCGACGCCATGACACGACGCCTTGCCGAGGTGGCAAAGAAGGTCGGGGTGAGCGAGGCCACCGTCAGCCGTGTGCTGAACGGGAAGCCCGGCGTCTCCGACGCGACCCGGGCCGCGGTCCTCACGGCCCTCGACGTGCTGGGGTACGAACGGCCCACCCAGCTGCGCGGCGAACGCGCCCGCCTGGTCGGCATGGTCATGCCCGAGCTGCAGAATCCGATCTTCCCCGCGTTCGCCGAGGTGGTCGGCGGCGCGCTCGCCCAGCAGGGCTTCACCCCCGTGCTCTGCACCCAGACCGCGGGCGGCGTCTCCGAGGCCGACTACGTCGAACTCCTGCTCCAGCAGCACGTGTCCGGGGTGGTCTTCTTCGGCGGCCTGTACGCGCAGGCCGAGTCGCCGCACGACCACTACGCGCGGCTGGCCGAGCGCAACCTGCCGACGGTGCTGATGAACGCGGCCATCGACCACCTCGACTTCCCCCGCGTCTCGTGCGACGACGCGGTGGCCGTCGAGCAGGCGATGAACCACCTGGTCTCGCTCGGCCACCAGCGGATCGCCCTGGTGCTCGGCCCGCCGGACCACGTGCCCTCCCGCCGCAAGCTCGCCGCCGCCCGCCGGGTGGACCCCTCGGTCGACGTGGAGCACGCGCTGTTCACGCTGGAGGGCGGGCAGGCGGCCGCCAGCCGGCTGCTGACCCGCGGCATCACCGCCTTCATCTGCGCCTCCGACCTGCTGGCCCTCGGCACGATCCGGGCCGCCCGCCGCCGCCGGCTGTCGGTGCCGGCCGACGTGTCGGTGATCGGGTACGACGACTCGTCGCTGATGAACTGCACCGAGCCGCCGCTGACCACCGTGCGGCAGCCGATCGAGGCGATGGGCCGGGCCGCGGTGGACCTGCTCGCCGGGCAGATCAGCGGGGCCTCGGTGGACCACGACGAGCTGTTCTTCGACCCGGAGTTGGTGGTCCGGGGCTCCACCGGGCCGGCCCCGGACACCGCGCGCGTCCCCCGCCCGGAGGCCCGGCTGAACGCCTGAGCCCAGCCCCTCGACGTCCTCTCGACGTCCTCTCGACGCCCGCGCCGGACCCGCCGTCCGGCCGCGCGGGACCGTCTCCCGAACCTCACAGCCCGACCCGACGCCGGGGCGGGGGAGCAATCCCCCGCCCCGGCGTCGTCGTTCCCCGTCGCGGACTGGTCATTTCTTTGCGAGATTCGCGCGACATCTTGCGGACATCTATCGGGTTAAGTACGTTGAGCCAACCGTTCAGGGGACGTCAGGGGAAGGTGAAAGATGGACAGATTCGGCTACCGCGGACTGGTGGCGGTCGCTCTGGCCGCCGGCATCGGATTGACCGGTGCCGCGTGCTCCAGCGACTCGAAGGACGACGGCGGGAGCAAGGCCAGTAGCGCGACGGCCGGCACCCCCTTGGACCCGAACACCAAGGTCACCATCAGCGTCGACTGCGAGCCGCCGGCCACGAAGAAGGCCGAACGGCAGCAGTGGATCGACGACGTCGCCGCGTTCAACAAGACGTATCCGAACGTCACGGTCAAGAGCAAGGACGCGTTCCCCTGCGAGGACCCCGCGAAGTTCACCGCCCAGCTCCAGGCCGGCAGTGAGACCGACGCGTTCTACACGTACTACACCGACCTCCAGCAGGTGCTCGACGCCGGGCAGGCCGCCGACATCACCGGCTACGTCAACGCCAAGACGGTGCCGAACCTCGCCGACATCGACCCGAGCGTGCTCAGCGTGCTCAAGGACGGCGGCAAGCTGTACGGACTGCCCACCTCGAACTACCAGATGGGCCTGATCTACAACCGGAAGATCTTCCAGGAGGCCGGGCTCGACCCGGACGACCCGCCCACCACCTGGGACCAGATCCGCCAGGACGCCAAGGCCATCCAGGACAAGCTCGGTTCGCGGGGCATCAACGGCTACATGGACAACTCCGGCGGCAACCAGGGCGGTTGGCACCTGGTGTCGGAGATGTACGGCGTGGGCAGCAAGGCGGTCGACGCCGACGGGCAGAAGGCCGCGTTCGACGACGCCGGCACCAAGGGCATCCTCCGGACGCTGCACGACATGCGCTGGGACGACAAGTCGATGGCCACCCCGGGCGTGCAGTGGGGCGACGTCCAGAAGGCCATGGGCACCGGCAAGATCGGCATGTACGTCGGCGCGCCCGACGACATCCCGCTGGTCGTCCAGCAGTACAAGGCCGACTACAAGGACCTCGGCATGGCGCCGATCCCGGGCGGCAAGTCCGCGCTGTTCGGCGGCAACGACTACATGTTCAAGAAGTCCAGCACGCCGGATGAGATCAAGGCCGGCATCGCCTGGATCAACTTCAAGTACCTGACCCTGGGCAAGGGGCAGTTCGACTACGCCCGCAACAAGACCGCCGGGCTGCCGGTCGGCCTGCCCGAGCCGTTCTTCTTCACCGGCGCGTCCAAGGACAAGGACAACCAGCTCAAGGCGGCCAGCGCGACCATCCCGGTGGCCAACTTCAAGAGCTACGTGGACGCGCAGCTGCCGGTGCTGCCCGAACCGCCCAACGCGCAGAAGATCTACACCGTGCTCGACACGGTGATGTCGGGGGTGCTCACCAACAAGGGCGCGGACGTCGACAAGCTGCTGTCCACCGCGGAGAACCAGGTCAACTCGCTGCTGGCGGCGAGCCAGTAGCCGCCGGGCGGGGGCCGGTCACCGGCCGGCCCCCGCCCGCGCCCCGCAGCGACCCAGCGGCACCAGTCCGAGGAGCACCCCATGGCGGCCACGACCGTCCCCGAGCACGTGACCGAACGCCCCGCCGGGCGCCCGGCGGTCCGCCGCGCCGGCACCCGCCGCGCGGTGCTGCACCACCTGCGCGGCTACGCGTTCCTGATCGGCGCGGTGCTGTGCTTCCTGACGTTCTCCTGGTACCCGATGGTCCGCGAGTTCGTGATGAGCTTCCAGCGGACCCGGCGCGGGGTCACCACGTGGGTAGGGTTCGACAACCTCACCCGCGTCTACCACGACCCGTACTTCTGGACCGCCTGGAAGAACACCGGCGAGTTCACCGGCTACGCGCTGGTGATCGGCTTCGCGCTGCCGTTCTTCGTGGCCGTGCTGCTCAACGAACTGCGGCACGCGCAGGCGTACTTGAGGATCCTGGTGTACCTGCCGGTGATGCTGCCGCCGGTGGCCGGCGGGCTGCTCTTCAAGTACTTCTACGACCCGGACTACGGGCTGTTCGACCACATCCTCGGCACGCTCCACCTGCCCACCTCGCAGTGGCTCAACTCGCCGCACACCGCGATGATCTCGGTCGTCGTCGCGGCCACCTGGATGAGCATGGGCAGCGCCACCCTGATCTACCTGGCCGCGCTCCAGAACATCCCCGGCGAGCTGTACGAGGCCGCGGACCTGGACGGCGCCGGACTGTGGGGCAAGATCTGGCACGTCACCATCCCGCAGACCCGGCTGATCCTGTCGCTCATGCTGCTGCTGCAGATCGTGGCGACGGTCCAGGAGTTCACCAACGTCTTCGTGCTGGCCGGCGGCAACGGCCCGGAGAACTCCACCATGACGGTGGTCTACATGATCTACCAGTACGGATTCCGCTACAACAACCTCCAGAGCGCCGCGGCGCTGGGCCTCTTCCTGATGCTGGTGCTGGCCGTCTTCTCCGGCCTCTACACGCGCCTGAGCCGGAACAGCGACTAGGACGGTCTCGCCTCATGACAGCCTCGTACTCCCCCCGCGGCCGCACCCTGATCTCCTCGGCGGCGCTGGGCCGCCGCAAGGGGCGCATCACGTACCGGATCGTGCTGGGCCTGGTGCTCGTGGTCTTCACGCTGGTCTTCCTCGGCCCGCTGTACTGGATGGTCACCGGCGGCCTGAAGTCCGCCTCCGAGGTGGTCGCCAACCCGCCCACGCTCTTCCCGCGGCATCCCCGGCCGGGCAACTACCACACCGCGTGGAGCCAGTTGAAGATCGCCCGGCTGCTCTTCAACACCCTGTACTACGCGTTCGGGGCGCTCGCCTTCCAACTGGTCTTCGACGTGGCGGCGGCGTACGCGCTCTCCAAGCTCCGCCCGGTGCTGGGGAACGTGGTCCTGGCCGGCATGCTGGCCACGCTGATGATCCCGTCGGCGGTGCTGATCGTGCCGCAGTACATGACCGTGCTCGACCTGCCGGTGCTGCACGTCAGCCTGATCGGCACGCCGTGGGCGATCTGGCTGCCGACGGTGGCCAACGGCTTCAACATCTTCCTGCTCAAGCGGTTCTTCGACTCGATCCCGGAGGACCTGATGCACGCGGCGGCCATCGACGGCGCCGGCCCGCTGCGCACGCTGTGGTCGATCGTGCTGCCGATGTCCCGGCCGATCCTCGGGGTGGTGTCGATCTTCGCGGTGGTGAACGTCTGGAAGGACTTCCTCTGGCCGATGCTGGTGGAGCCCGACCCGAAGGACCAGCCGATCAACCTCGGCATCAACTCCCTGTCGCAGGGCGTGCCGGAGAACGTCATCATCGCCGCACTGGCCATCTCGGCGGTGCCGACCCTGCTGATCTTCCTGCTCTTCCAGCGCAACATCATGTCCGGCCTGACCGCCGGCGGGCTCAAGGGCTGAACCGGCCGGTTCCCCGCTCCCCGCCGAACCGCCCCCGGCGACCCGCTCCCCGGGGGTATCCTCCCCTGCCCGAAAGGACGTTGGACGTGGCAGACGCCCCTCAGCCCGAGGCCGACCGGAACTGGTGGCGCGGCGCGGTCATCTACCAGGTCTATCCGCGCAGCTTCGCCGACAGCAACGGCGACGGGACCGGTGACCTGGCCGGCGTGCGGGCCCGGCTGCCGTACCTGGCCGAACTGGGCGTCGACGCGCTGTGGTTCAACCCCTGGTACCCCTCGCCGATGGCCGACGGCGGCTACGACGTCGCCGACTACCGCGACATCGACCCCGTCTTCGGCACGCTGGCCGAGGCGGAGAAGCTGGTCTCCGAGGCCCTCGCGCTGGGCATCCGGACGATCGTCGACATCGTGCCCAACCACATCTCGGCCGCGCACCCGTGGTTCCGCGAGGCGCTGGCCGCCGGGCCCGGGTCCGCCGCGCGGGAGCGGTTCTGGTTCCGCCCGGGCCGCGGCGAGCACGGCGAACTGCCGCCCAACAACTGGCCGTCGCAGTTCGGCGGCCCGGCCTGGACCCGGACCACCGACCCCGACGGCGCCCCCGGCGAGTGGTTCCTCAACCTCTTCGACTCCGAGCAGCCCGACCTCAACTGGAACCACCCCGACGTGCGCGCCGAGCACGAGGACGTGCTGCGGTTCTGGTTCGACCGGGGCGCGGGCGGGGTGCGCATCGACTCCGCCGCCCTCGTCACCAAGGACCCGGCCCTGCCGGACCTCAGCGACGACCCCGCGGAGCCGCACCCGTACGTCGACCGGGACGACCTGCACGAGATCTACCGCTCCTGGCGCCGGGTCGCCGACTCCTACCCCGGCAGTCGCATCCTGGTCGGCGAGGTGTGGATGCCCGACGCCGAGCGGTTCGCCCGCTACCTGCGGCCGGACGAGATGCACACGGCCTTCAACCTCGACTTCATGGCCTGCCCGTGGGACCCGGCGCGGCTGCGCGCCTCCGTGGACACCACGCTGGCCGCGCACCGGCCGGTGGGCGCGCCGGCCACGTGGGTGCTGTGCAACCACGACGTGACGCGGACGGTGACCCGGTACGGCCGGGCGGACAGCGGGTTCGACTTCGCCACCAAGAGGTTCGGCACGCCGACCGACCTCGCCGTCGGCACCCGGCGGGCGCGGGCGGCCGCGCTGCTGACCCTGGCGCTGCCCGGGTCGGTCTACCTCTACCAGGGCGAGGAGCTGGGGCTGCCGGAGGTCGAGGACATTCCCGCCGAGCGGCTGCAGGACCCGATGTACCTGCGCTCGGGCGGCACCGACCCGGGGCGGGACGGGTGCCGGGTGCCGCTGCCCTGGTCCGGGGACCGCTCCCCCTACGGCTTCAGCCCGGAGGGCTCGGCCGATCCCTGGCTCCCCCAGCCGGCCGACTGGGGGCCGCGCACGGCCGAGGCGCAGTCGGAGGACGCCGGCTCCATGCTCCGCCTCTACCGCGAGGCGCTGCGCCTGCGCACGGCCGAAGCCGGCCTCGGCGACGGCCCGTTGACCTGGCTGGACGCGGGCCCCGGCGTGCTGGCCTTCCGCCGCTCACCGGACTTCGTCTGCGCGGTGAACCTCGGTCCGGAGCCGGCGGGGCTGCCCGCGCACACCGCGGTGCTGCTCGCGTCCGGCCCGCTCGACGGGGGCGGGCTGCCCGTGGACACGGCGGTGTGGCTGCGCGGCTGAACGGGCCGGGGCGGCCGCCGCGCGTCGGCCGCCCCTCGGTCCCCGCGACCCGGCGACCCGGCGACCCCGTGACCTGGCGGGCCGACTCCCGCCCCCAGTACCCGGGTTGCCCCCGCATTGCGATACGAGACGGGTTCGTATCGTAAAGAGGTACGATCGGCGCATGCCCGCTAGTGCGATAACCCCAAGAGTGCCCGAGGCGATCCACCGCCGACGCTGGGCCATCCTCACCGTGCTGCTGTTCAGCCTGCTCGTGGTCGTGCTGGACAACTCGATCCTGAACGTGGCGATGAAGACGATCGCCCAACCGTCCCCGACCGGACTCGGCGCGAGCCAGAGCCAGTTGGAGTGGGCGATCAACTCCTACACCCTCGTCTTCGCCGGACTGCTGTTCACCGCCGGCCTGCTGGGCGACCGGCTGGGGCGCAAGAAGGTGCTGCTGGCCGGGATGTTCGTGTTCGGCACCGGCTCGGCGCTGTCCGCGTTCGCCGGATCCTCCGGGCAACTCATCGCCTGGCGCGGGGTGATGGGCCTGGGCGGCGCGCTTATCATGCCGGCCACGCTCGCCATCATCATGAACGTGTTCGAGCGCGAGGAGCAGCCGCGGGCGATCGGCATCTGGGCCGGCGTGGTGGGCCTGGCGATCGCCATCGGCCCGATCACCGGCGGACTGCTGCTCCAGCACTTCTGGTGGGGCTCGGTGTTCCTGGTGAACGTGCCGATCGTCGCGGTCGGCCTGATCGGGATGGTCATCCTGGTGCCGGACTCCAAGGACCCGAAACCCGGCCGGCTGGACCCGATCGGCGTGCTGCTGTCCATCGCCGGCCTGGTGCTGCTCATCTACGGCATCATCAAGGGCGGCCAGTACGGCGACTTCACCCGCACCGAGGTGTGGGCCACCTCGGTCGGCGGGCTTGCGGTGCTCGCCGGGTTCGTCTGGTACGAGTCGCGCAGCGACCACCCGGCGCTGGACGTCGGCTACTTCAGGAAGCGGCAGTTCTCCGCGTCCGTGGCCTCCATCGGCCTGGTCTTCTTCGCGCTCATGGGCGTGACCTTCTTCATCGTCTTCTACACCCAGTCCGTGCGCGGCTACAGCGCCCTGCAGTCCGGCCTGCTGCTGCTCCCGCTGGCCGCCGCGCAGATGATCTTCGCGCCGCGGGCCCGGCTGCTGGTGGACCGGCTCGGCGCGCGCGCCGTGTGCGCCGGCGGCATGGCGCTGATCGCCCTGTCCTTCCTCGGCTTCCTGCTGCTGGGCGAGCACACCGCGATCTGGGTGCTGGAAGTGCTCTTCTTCCTGATGGGCATGGCGATGGCGCACGTGATGCCGCCGGCCACCGTGCTGATCATGTCCTCGCTGCCGCGGGAGAAGGCGGGCTCCGGCTCGGCGATCAACAACGTCTTCCGCCAGGTCGGCGGCGCCCTCGGCGTGGCCGTGCTCGGCTCGCTGATGTCCACCGTCTACCGCACGGCCGTGCAGGACCACCTCGGCGCGGTGCCGGCCCCCGCCCGGCACGCGGCGGGCGAGTCCATCGAGGCCACCCTCGGCGTCGCCGACAAGCTCGGCCCGCGCGGCCAGGCCCTGATCGGCCCGGCGGACGACGCCTTCATCCACGCCATGCACATCACGGCCGCCGCCTCCGCGGGCGTCGCCCTGCTCGGCGCGCTGGTCGCGCTCGTCTTCCTCCCGGCCAAGGCAGCGCCGGCTTCGCCCGCGGGCGGGGCGGAGGACCGTCGCATGGTAGGTGCCCAGAAGTGACCGCTTCCGGCTCGACGGCCGCCGCGCGACGCGGACGCCCCCGCAACGCGGCCGTCGACCGTACCGTCATCGACACCGTGCTGCGGCTGATCTCCGAGGGCGCGAGCATCGGCGACCTGTCCATGGAGGGCATCGCCCGCGAGGCGGGGGTCGGCAAGGCCACCGTCTACCGGCGCTGGCCGGGCAAGGACGCGCTGATGCTCGACGTGCTCGCGGTCGTGGACACCGTGCCCGAGGTCGCGCCGAGCGGCGTGCTGCGCGACGACCTGATCACGGCGGTGGACTTCATCCGCCGCCGGGCGCTGGCCAAGCGGGAGTCCGCGCTGATGCGGACGATGATCGCGCAGGTCTCCAGCAGCCCCGAACTGTGGAAGCGCTACCACGACACGGTGGTGGCCGCCCGCCGCGGGATGCTCACCGACCTGCTGCGGCGCGGCATCGGCACCGGCGAGATCCGCCCCGAACTCGGCGAGGACCTCGACCTGCTCACCGACATGGTGGTCGGCCCGGTGCTCTCCCGGGCCACCCTGCGCCCGGACGCCGACCTCCCCGACGACCTGCCCGAACGCGTCGTGGACACGCTGCTGGCGGGGATGCGTCCGCGCGGCTGACCACGCGGTCGGTCCGCAGGCATCCCCGGCGCGGCCGACCGCCGACCCGCAGGACCCGTACGCCCCGATGTGTACGGGTCCTGTCACAGTCCCGCCCGCCGCGCCACGCCGTGGAACCCGCCGCACCCCGCCGCCCGTCCGTTCACATACCGATCGCCTATGGTCGGAGCACCGACACGGTGACTCGGCGGCCACCGGCACACCGGCACACCGCAGCAGCAAGGAACTCCATGACCCAGGCGCAGAGCAGGACGGACGCGACCACGGACGGCGGGGACACGCCGGGCCGGGGCACCTCCGAAGGCCGCGCCCACCGCCCCGGCCGCTTCGCCGAATGGCTGCCGGGGAGATTCCTGCGCTGGTGGCGGCCGTCGGGGATGTGGCGGCGCGGCATCCTCACCGCGGCCGTCGCCCTCGTGCTGGCCGGGCTGCTGGTCTTCCACGCCGACGTGCCCAACCGGGTCGGCAACCTCGGCAGCCTGCTGGAGACGTTCCTGCCCTGGCTGGGGCTGGCGATCCCGGTGCTGCTCGCGGTGGCCGTGGCCCGCCGCTCGGCGACCGCGCTGCTGGCGGCGGTGCTGCCCGTGGCGGTGTGGCTGAACCTCTTCGGCGGGCTGCTCACCGAGAAGTCCTCGGCCGGCGGGGACCTGACGGTGCTGACCCACAACGTCAATGCCACCAACCCCGACCCCGACGGCACCGCGCGGGACGTCGTGGCGGCCGACGCCGACCTCGTCGCGCTGGAGGAGATGACGGAGAGTCAGGAGCCGCGCTACGCACGGGACCTCGCGGCCGCCTACCCGTACCACACGGTGCAGGGCACGGTCGGGCTGTGGAGCAAGTACCCGCTGTCCGAGGTGCGGCCGGTGGACATCAAGATGGGCTGGACCCGCGCGATGCGGGCCGCGGTGCGCACCCCGCACGGGCAGATCGCGGTCTACGTGGCCCATCTTCCGTCCGTGCGGGTGAAGTTCGACGCCGGGTTCACCGCCGGACAGCGGGACAACGCCGCCGACGCCCTCGGCCAGGCCATAGCGGCGGAGCCGCTGCGCCGCGTGGTGCTGCTCGGCGACCTCAACGGCACCATGAACGACCGGGCGCTGGCCTCCGTCACCTCGCAGATGCGCTCCACGCAGGGCGCGGCCGGCGACGGTACGGGCTTCAGCTGGCCGGCCGGCTTCCCGATGGCCCGGATCGACCAGATCATGGTGCGGGGCGTCGAGCCGACCTCGTCCTGGACCCTGCCGCGGACCGGCAGCGACCACCTCCCGGTCGCCGCCCGGCTCGAACTGGGCTGAGCCCGGCTCGAACCGGGCTGATCCCGCGGCCCGTTCGCACGGCGGGCGGCCTTGGGGAGGGCCCGGGCCCTACGAGCCCTCGCCCTCCCGCCAGCGGTTGGTGACCGGCAGCCGCCGGTCCTTGCCGAAGCCCTTCGCGGAGATCTTCGTCCCCGGCGGGTACTGCCGGCGCTTGTACTCGGCGGTGTCGGTGAGCGCGAGGACGCGGGTCACCAGCTCCGCCGGGTAGCCGTCCGCGATGATCTCCTCGCGGCCCCGGTCCCGGTCCACGTACAGCTCCAGCACCCGGTCGAGCACGTCGTAGTCGGGCAGCGAGTCGGTGTCGACCTGGCCGGGGCGCAGTTCGGCGCTGGGCGGCTTGGTCAGGGAGTTCTCCGGGATCGGCGGCTGCTCGCCGCGCGCCTCGGCGTCGGCGTTGCGCCAGCGGGCCAGCCGGTAGACGGTCGTCTTGTAGACGTCCTTGATCGGGCCGTACGCGCCCACCGAGTCGCCGTAGAGGGTGGAGTAGCCGACCGCCAGCTCGCTCTTGTTGCCCGGGGCGAGCACGATGTGGCCCTCCTGGTTGGAGATGCCCATCAGCGTCACGCCGCGCAGCCGGGACTGGAGGTTCTCCTCGGCCAGCCCGGTCAGCTCCAGCGCCTCCGTGTACGCCTCGAACATCGGGGCGATCGGCACGGTGCGGAAGTGGAGGCCGGTGCGGCGGGCCAGGTCGGCGGCGTCGTCCCGCGAGTGCTGCGAGGAGTACGAGGACGGCATCGAGACGCCGTACACGTGCTCGGGGCCGACCGCGTCGCACGCGATGGCCGCGACCAGCGCGGAGTCGATGCCGCCGGACAGGCCGATCAGCACCGAGCGCAGCCGGTTCTTCGTCACGTACGCGCGCAGGCCGGTGACCAGCGCCTGGTAGATCTCGGCGTCGTCCTCGAGCCGTTCGGACTCGGTGCCGGGGTACTTCGGCGGGTAGGACGGCACGGGCTCGGTGGACAGCACCACGTGCTCGATCTCCATCCCGTCCGCCACCCGCCCCGACGGCGGTTCGGCCGCGGCGGCGGGCAGGTCCAGGTCGAGCAGCACGCACTCCTCGGCGAACTGCGGGGCGCGCGCGATCACCTCGCCGCGCTCGGAGACGACGATGGAGTCGCCGTCGAAGACCAGCTCGTCCTGGCCGCCGATCATGGCCAGGTACGCGGTGGTGCAGCCCGCCTCCCGGGCGCGCCGGCGGACCAGGTCGAGGCGGGTGTCGTCCTTGTCCCGCTCGTACGGCGAGGCGTTGACCGACAGCAGCAGGCCGGCGCCCGCGGCCCGCGCGCCGGGCACCCGTCCGCCGTCCTGCCACAGGTCCTCGCAGATCGCCAGCGCCACGTCGATCCCGCGGACCCGGATCACGGGCATGGTCGCGCCGGGCACGAAGTAGCGGAACTCGTCGAAGACGCCGTAGTTGGGCAGGTGGTGCTTGGCGAAGCGCAGGGCGACCTCGCCGCGGTGCAGGACGGCCGCGCAGTTCTGCGGGGCGCCCGCGGGCTGGCCGAGCCGGGGCACGGCGTTCTCGCTGCGGCCGAGGTAGCCGACGACCACGGGCAGCTCGCCCAGTCCCTCGGCGGCCAGCCGCCCGGTGAGCTCCACCAGCGCGGCGCGGCTGGCCTCCACGAAGGAGGAGCGCAGCGCGAGGTCCTCCACCGGGTAGCCGGTGAGCATCATCTCGGGGAAGGCGACGAGGTGGGCGCCCCGCTCGGCGGCGTGCCGGGACCAGCGCAGCACGGACGCGCAGTTCCCGGCGAGGTCGCCGACGCTGGAATCGATCTGGTTCAGGGCGAGGCGAAGTTGAGGCACGCCGTCAGTCTAATCGTCACTCCGACATTATGTCCTGGCGAGTGCCCGAGATCACGTCCCGCCGCCCGGACGGAGTGAACCCTTCCCCTGAGGTGGGCGGACCCGCCGGAGCCCCCCTGGCAGGCAGGGGCCGGGACCCGGTGGGCAGGGGGCGTTGTCCACAGGCGGGGAGGCGCATTGGTTGCCGGGGTCAGCGGGGGCGTGCCAGCATGGGAACGGTCCGGGGACGCCGTGAGGGCGCCTCGAGATGACATGAAGGAGCCGTCACCATGACGCAACTTCCGGCTGCTCAGACGGGCGCCAGCACGGACAGTCCGAAGGCCCTCTACGGCGGGACCGGCACCCGCCGGGTGACCGTGCGGGACCTCGCGGCGGCCAAGGCCCGCGGCGAGAAGTGGCCCATGCTCACCGCGTACGACGCGATGACCGCCTCGGTGTTCGACGGGGCCGGCATCCCCGTGCTGCTGGTCGGGGACTCGATGGGCAACTGCCACCTGGGCTACGACACGACCGTCCCGGTCACGATGGACCACATGACCATGCTCTCGGCGGCCGTGGTCCGCGGCACCCGCCGCGCCCTGGTCGTGGCCGACCTGCCGTTCGGCGCGTACCAGGAGGGCCCGGTCCAGGCCCTGCGCAGCGCCACCCGGCTGGTAAAGGAGGCCGGCGTCGGGGCGGTCAAGCTGGAGGGCGGGCAGCGCTCGCTCGCCCAGACCGAGGCGATCGTGCAGGCGGGCGTGCCCGTGATGGCCCACCTGGGCCTGACCCCGCAGTCGGTGCACACCCTGGGCTACCGCGTGCAGGGCCGCGGCGACGAGGCGGCCCACCGGCTGATCAGTGACGCCAAGGCGGCGCAGGAGGCCGGCGCCTTCGCGGTGGTGCTGGAGCTGGTGCCGGCCGAGCTGGCCGCCGAGGTCACCCGCTCGCTGGAGATCCCCACCATCGGCATCGGCGCGGGCGCCGACACCGACGCGCAGGTCCTGGTGTGGACGGACATGGCGGGCATGACCGAGGGCAAGGTGCCGCGCTTCACCAAGCAGTACGCCGACCTCCGCAAGACCCTCGGCGACGCGGCCCGCGCCTACGCCGAGGACGTGGTCGGGGGCTCCTTCCCGGCCGAGGAGCACACCTTCCACTGACCGGCCGGCCCCGGATGCCGGCGGGTTGAGACAAACGTGTCCCCCGCACGTATGAGTCGGTGGGCGTCACCGCGGCGCCCGCCGACCGCACCTTCGGGATGCCACCATGACCGTCTCCGCCCGGCGGACCGCACCGGCGCCGCCGCCCCCGGCGCCCCGGCCGGCACCCCCGGCGCGGACGGCCCGGCCCGCGCCGAAGGCCCCCGCGGAGCGCTCCTCGGGACCCGAACTCGACCTCGGGCCTCCGGTACGGCAGGATGCCCGGGTGGACGGACCACCCCTGGAATCTCCGGATCCCGTCGGATCGGAGCCTGAGGAGGACCTCGTACGGGCCCTGTACCACGAACACGCGGGCGCCCTGTTCTCCTATGTCCTCAGGCTCGTGGCCGGCGACCGTTACCTCGCCGAGGACGTCGTGCAGGAGACGCTCCTGCGGGCGTGGAAGAGCGCCTCCAGCCTGGACCCGCAGGCCAGGTCGCTGCGGCCGTGGCTGATCACGGTGGCCCGCCGGATCGTGATCGACGGGCACCGCAGCCGTCAGTCGCGCCCGCCGGAGACCTCGCCCGCCGCGCTGGAGCAGTTGCCGGCCCGGGACGAACTGGACCGCTCCCTGCGGCTGATGACCATCTCGGACGCCCTGCAGGATCTGTCGCCCGCGCACCGCGAGGCGCTCGTCGAGACGTACTTCCGGGGCCGTACGGTCAACGAGGCGGCCGAGGAGCTCGGACTGCCGCCCGGCACCGTGCGGTCACGGGTGTTCTACGCGCTGCGCGCTCTGCGGAACGCGCTGGAGGAGAGGGGGGTGACCACGTCATGACACCCCATGACCCCCACATCAGTGTGGGCGCCTACCTGCTCGGGGCGCTGGACGACGACGAGATGACGGCGTTCGAGGAGCACCTGGTCGAGTGCGAGCGCTGCGGCGAGGAGCTGGACGAGCTCAGCGGCGTGGTGCCGGTCCTCGACGTGCTGCGCGCGGACGGGATCGGGTACGTGGAGCCGCCCGGCGGGGACGCGCTGCTCGACCGGCTGTTGCGCGAGGTGGCCGGCCAGCGGCGGGCCCGGCGGCGGCGCCGGCTGGTCGCCGTGGGCGTGGCCGCGGCCCTGGTGGTCGGCGGCCCGGCGGTCGCCGTGGTGGCCGCGCACCAGGACCGGCCGGCGCACACGGTCAGCGCCTTCCCGCACGAACGGTTCTCGGCCACCAACGCGTCCACCGGCGCCTCTGCGGTCGTCGGGATCACGGACAAGGGCTGGGGCAGCAGCGTGGACCTGCGCCTCAGCGGGGTCTACGGGCCGCTGATCTGCCACCTGGACGCGGTCGGCCGGGACGGCACCCACCAGACGGTGGCCACCTGGGCGGTGCCGCGCACCGGTTACGGCACCGACACGCAGCCCGTACCGCTGGTCGTCAACGGGGCGACCGGGATGCACGAGGACACGATCAGCCGCTTCGAGGTCCGGGCCGAGGACGGCTCGCTGCTGGTGACGGTGCCGCACACCGAGGCCCAGCCCAGTTGAAGGAGCGCCCGTCCGCGCGGCGCCGCCGGCTGAGCCGCGGAGCCCCGTAGACCCCGTCGCACGGCACCCCCACGGCACCCCCACGGCACCCCCGCGGCACTCCCACGGCACTCCCACGGCTCCCGTCGGAGGGCCACCGCACCCCGCCGATATTCCACCGACACCGATATGTCGGCGGGATATCGGCGCCGTGTCGGTGGGGCTTGCCATGGTGGTGCCATGACGACGCGACGGACAGACAACGGTGGGACCGCCGCCGTCGAGGTGCGCGGTCTGGTCAAGCACTACGGCGCGACCAAGGCCCTCGACGGGGTGGATCTGGAGGTGCGCCAGGGCACGGTGCTCGGCGTCCTCGGCCCGAACGGGGCCGGCAAGACCACGCTGGTGCGGGTGCTCTCCACCCTGGTGCGGCCCGATGCGGGCAGCGCGCGGGTGGCCGGCTACGACGTGCTCAAGCAACCCCGGCAGCTGCGCCGGGTGATCGGCCTGACCGGGCAGTACGCCTCGGTCGACGAGAAGCTCTCCGGCCGCGAGAACCTGTACATGATAGGGCGGCTGCTGGACCTGTCCCGCAAGGACGCCCGGGCCCGCGCGGACGAGCTGCTGGAGCGCTTCTCGCTGACCGAGGCGGCCGCGCGGCCCGCGATGCAGTACTCCGGCGGTATGCGCCGCCGCCTCGACCTGGCCGCGAGCATGATCGGCCGGCCCTCGGTGCTCTACCTGGACGAGCCGACCACCGGCCTGGACCCCCGCACCCGCAACGAGGTGTGGGAGGAGGTGCAGCGGATGGTGGCCGAGGGGGCCACCGTGCTGCTCACCACCCAGTACATGGAGGAGGCCGAGCAGCTCGCCCACGAGCTGACGGTCATCGACCGCGGCCGGGTCATCGCCGAGGGCAGGGTGGCCGAGCTGAAGGCCAAGGTCGGCGGGCGCACCCTGCGCATCCGGCCGAGCGAGCCGGCCCTGGCCGGCGCGATGGCCGAGGCGATCACCGCGGCGGGGCTGGACGGGGTGGCGGGCGCGCTCGCCGACCCGGCCGAGGGCCTGGTCAGCGTGCCGATCCTCACCGACGAGCAACTCACCGCCGTGGTGGGGCTGCTGGGCGGACGCGGCTACGGCATCGCCCACATCGACACCCACCTGCCCAGCCTGGACGAGGTGTTCCTGGCGATCACCGGTGAGAAGCCCCATTCCACCGAGGACTCCGCCGAGGACGGGCCGGCGGACTCGACGGACAGCACGAAGGACGCGAAGGACGAAGTGGAGGTCGCGGTATGAGCGCGGCGACGGCGACGCTCTCCCGCCCGGCGCGGGTCGGCGGCGAGGGCAGGATCGGCCTGCGGGCCAACCTGCGGCACATCGGCGCCCTCGCGCGCCGCAACATGCTCCAGATCAAGCAGGACCCGGAGTCGATGTTCGACGCCCTGCTGATGCCGGTGATCTTCACCCTGCTGTTCGTGTACGTCTTCGGCGGCGCGGTCTCCGGCAAGGGGCACCAGCAGCAGTACGTGAACTACGTGATCCCCGGCCTGATGGCCATGATGGGCATGAACATCTCCATGGCCGTGGGCACCGGCATCAACGACGACTTCAACAAGGGGGTCATGGACCGGTTCCGCACCATGCCGATCGCCCGGTCCTCGGTGCTCATCGCGAAGATCGTGGTCGAGGTCGGCCGGATGCTGATCGCCACCTCGATCCTGCTGGGGATGGGGTTCGCGCTCGGCCTGAGCATCAAGACCGACGTCCTGCACCTGCTGGCGGCCGTCGCGCTGTCCACCGGGTTCGGCGCGTCGCTGATGTGGATCTTCATTCTGCTGGGCCTGACCATGAAGACGGCCCAGGCGGTGCAGGGGGTCGCCATGCTCGTGCTGATGCCGCTGCAGTTCGGCAGCTCCATCTTCGCCAAGCCGACGACGATGCCGGGCTGGCTGGAGGACTTCACCAAGGTCAACCCGCTGTCGAACCTGGCCGACGCCTCCCGGGCGCTGATCAACGGCGGACCGGTGGCCCACTCGGTGTGGATCACGATCGCCTGGGCGGTCGGCATCACCGTGGTGACGGCGCCGCTCGCGGTGGCGCGGTTCCGCAAGAAGACCTGACGGCGAACCCCGGCGCGAAGACGCGGCGGGCCCGGCGCTGCGGCGGGGCGCTCCTTCGGGGGCGCCCCGCCTCGTCATGTCCCGCGCCCCGCCGTTCCGTGTCCCGCGCCCCGCTACGCCGCGTCCATCGCCCGGCACATCAGCGCCACGGCGTCCTGGAGGTCCAGCCCCTCGCCCTCGGCGTACGCGGCCTCGTAGCCGTCCGCGCCGAGCAGTCCGCGCAGCCGGTCACGGACCCGGTCGGTGTCGCGGGCCTCGGCGGGCGGCATCGCGGTCGGACGCATCCGGTCGTGGGCGTTGAGCAGCCGGGCGGCCACCCTCGCCCGCCGCCGCGCCGACTCGGGCTCCGCATCGGTGAGCAGGACGAGCAGTTCGGCCGCGGCGGGGGCCAGGACGATGCCCAGCCGCGGGGTGATGACGTTGGCCAGCGGGTGGCGGCTCAGCTCCTCGATGCCCGCGCCGAGCAGGGCCAGGCCGCCCACCGGGTCGCCGGCCCTGCCGATCAGGTAGCCCTTCATGGCGTTGAGCATGCCGAGCACGAAGGCGGGCACGCCCTGGCTGCCGACGACCGCCTGGTCGATGCTGTCCTGGATGACCCCCAGCGCCTCGGGCACGCTGTCCTGGCGGGCCAGGATGCCGGCCAGCAGCACCTTGCCGTAGAAGGCGGCGCCGTCGCTGGCGATGCCGAACCGCTCGGCGTCCTCGATGCCCTCGCGCAGCAGGCGTTCGCCCTCCTCGGGCTCGCCCGCGTTCACCAGGGCGTCCCCGAGCCGGACCATCAGCACCGGCACGTGGGCGTGGGAGCCGACCTCCCGGGCCAGCTCGATGCCCCGGCGGCAGCAGCGGGCCGCGCGGGCCCAGTCGCCGGCGTTGCTCGCCGCCTCGGCCTCGGCCGACAGCGTCTCCGAGGTGCCCCAGACGTCGCCCAGCCGCTCGAAGATGCGGCAGCTCTCGCCGATGTCGCGCACGGAGCCCTCGAAGCGCTCGGTCACATCATTGTTGATCTTCGCCCGCAGTTGCAGGGAGAAGGCCAGTTCCCAGTCCCTGCCGTGCCGGCGGCAGCACTCGACCGTCTCGTCCATCAGCTCGTGCAGGCGGTCGAAGTCGCCGGAGAAGAAGGCGCCGTAGGGCCGCATGATGCCGGGCGCGCGGGCGGACTGCGGCAGGTGCGGCGGATAGGTCTCGATCAGGGACTCGCCGATCCGGATCATCCGGGGGTCGGTCCACCAGTCGGTGTCGTTGCCCTCCATGGACGCCAGGTCCAGGACGCGGGCGTACCGCCGCGCCTCCAGCAGCCGTTCGCCCTCCAGCGGCGGCGGGTCGTCCAACGGGCCGCGCTCCAGCGGCTCCAGGCTCGGCGGCTGCGCGAAGGGGTCCGGGCCGAGGTCGGCCACCGCGGCGGGCCAGTGGCGGCGCTCGGAGGTGTAGTTGCGCACCTCCCAGAACCAGCCGCATCCGAGCACGAGCATCAGCGCCTCCTGCTCGTCGCGGGCGGCGACGGCCCGGGCCAGCGCGGCCCGCAGGTTGTCGTGCTCGCGCTCCAGCCGCTCGAACCACACGAGTTGGCCGGCGCCGCGCAGCAGCGGGTCGGCGAGCCGGACGAACTCGCGGAAGTACGTGATGTGCCGCCGCTCGACCGCCGCCCGCTCGCCGGACTCGTCCAGCCGGTCGGCGGCGTACTCCGAGATCGTCTCCAGCATCCGGAAGCGGTTGCCGTCGCCGGTGAGCTCGACCAGCACCAGGGACTTGTCGACCAGCGAGGACAGCAGCGCGGCGGCGTCGGGCTCGGATATCCGCACGCCGGACGGGCCGGCGCCGGACGGGAACGGGCGGCCGTCCTCGCCGGACGGGTCGGCGCAGATCGCCTCGGCCGCCTCCAGGGTCCAGCCGCCGCGGAAGACCGCCAGCCGGCGCAGCAGCACCCGCTCGGCCGGGTCCAGCAGGTCCCAGGACCAGTCCACGACCGCGCGCAGCGTCTGCTGGCGGGGCAGCAGGGTGCGGCTGCCGCCGGTCAGCAGCCGGAAGCGGTCGTCGAGCCGGTCGGCGAGCTGGCGCGGGGACAGGCTGCGCAGCCGGGCGGCGGCCAGTTCGATCGCCAGCGGCAACCCGTCCAGCCGCCGGCACAGCTCCGCGCAGGCCGTCGGGTCGTCCCGCACGGAGAAGCCGGGGCGGGCCGCGGCGCCCCGGTCGGCCAGCAGCCGCAGCGCGGTCGGGTCCGGCAGCGGGTCCAGCGGCCGGACCAACTCCCCCGGCACGCCCAGCGGTTCGCGGCTGGTGGCCAGCACCGACAGGGCCGGGCAGTCGGCCAGCAGCTGCTCGGCCAGCGCGGCGGCGGCGTCGATGACGTGCTCGCAGTTGTCCAGCACGAGCAGGAGTTCGCGGGAGACGCAGTAGTCGGCGAGCTGGCGCACCGCGTCCCTGTGCTTGGTCTCGGCGGCGATCGCGGCCCCGGCCGCGCCGCCGGCGTGCAGCAGGGTCTCGCGCAGGCCGAGCGAGTTGATCACCGCCTCGGGCACGGTGCGCGGGTCGCTCACCGGCGCCAGCTCGACGTACCACACGCCGTCCGCCCAGCGCCCGGCCATCAGGTCGCCGGCCTCCTGCGTGAGGCGGGTCTTGCCGGTGCCGCCCGGCCCGGTGACCGTGACCAGCCGGCCCCGCGCCAGGTCCTCGCGGACCGCCGCCAGCTCGCTCTCGCGGCCGACGAAGCTGGTCAGCCGGGCCCGCCGGTTGCCGGGCCCGGACGGCCGGGCGCCGTCGCCGCCGGTGTACGGCAGGGGTGCGGGCGGGGCCGCGGGCCGGTCGCCATTGGCCCGTCCCGCGGCGGCGGGCAGCGCCACGGGCAGGCGCGGGTCCTCGACGAGCACCTGGGGGTCCGGGCCGTCGGCGGGCCCGGCCGGCCACGGCTTCGGGTTGAGCAGCTCCGCGTGCAGGGCGCGCAGCTCGGGACTCGGGTCGGTGCCGAGCCGGTCGGCCAGGTCGCGGCGGACGGACTCGTAGGCGGCCAGCGCGTCGGCGGTGCGGCCGGCCGAGCGCAGCGCCCGGAGGTGCAGGGCGCGCAGCGGCTCGTCCAGGGGGTGCGCGGCGGCCAGCTCCGCCAGCTCGGGCAGCACGTGCCCGGCCCGGCCGAGGGCCAGCTCCGCGGTGAGCCTGCGGCGCTGGGCGTCCAGCCGCATCGCCTCGCTGCGGATCGCGGCGGTGCCGCGGTCGGGCAGGTCGGCCAGGGCCGGGCCGCGCCACAGGGCGAGCGCGTCGCCGAGCAGCCCGACCGCCTTGACCGGGTCGCCGTCGGCCAGCGCCCGGGAGCCCTCGTCGGCGAGCCGTTCGAAACGGAACAGGTCGACGTCCTCGCGGGCCGCCACCAGCCGGTAGCCGCCCTCCACCGAGGCCACCGCGTGGTGCCCCACGGCCCGCCGCAGCCGGCCGACCAGCGCCTGGAGCGCGCCCGTCGCGCCGGCCGGCGGCTCCCCGTCCCACACCTCGTCGATCAGCGCGTCCGCCGGGACCACCCGGCCGGGCCGCAGCGCCAGCGCGGTGAGCAGCGCGCGCAGGCGCCCGCCCGCGAGCGCGACCGGTGTGCCGTCGTCGCGCAGGGCCTGGGTGGATCCGAGGATCGTGTATCGCACGGCCCCATTGTTACGGAGTCGGCCGCCTCGGCGCGCCCCGCGCCGGACCGGTGGAACCACCCGCCGCGACCGGGCGTTTTCGCGGTGTGGCCTGTGCCGCCGCGGTACGCGGATGGCATGATCGGGCCGCAGCGCACCGCACACCGGGCGCGGACGGGCCGGAGGGCGCCGTTCCGCCCGGCCGCCCCCCGCCCCGCCAGGAGCCCGTACATGAGCGTCACCCCCATCCGTCTGAGCAAGCGCGGCAGCGACCGCGGGATCAGCCCCGTCTTCCTCGGCATCGCCGCGGTGATGGTGGTGTCCGGCTGGGCGGTCTGGACGCACTTCGCGGCCGACAGCGGCTTCGCGGTCTTCCTGTTCGTGGTCTCCGGCTGGCTCGTCTCCCTGTGCCTGCACGAGTACGCGCACGCCCGCACCGCCCTGCACAGCGGGGACATCTCGATCGGCGAGAAGGGCTACCTGACGCTGAACCCGCTGAAGTACACCAACGCGCTGCTGTCGGTGGTGCTGCCGGTGGTCTTCGTGATCCTGGGCGGGATCGGCCTGCCCGGCGGGGCCGTCTTCATCGAGCGGCAGCGCATCCGCGGCCGGCTGCGGCACAGCCTCATCTCGGCCGCGGGCCCGCTGACCAACGTGCTCTTCGCGGTGCTGCTGATGCTGCCCTTCACGCTGGGCGCCACCGACAACTGGCCCACGGAGTTCCTGGCCGCCTTCGCCTTCCTGGCGATGCTCCAGGTGACCGCGGCGATCCTGAACTTCCTGCCGATCCCGGGGCTCGACGGGTACGGGGTGCTGGAGCCGTGGCTGTCGTACAACGCGCGCCGGCAGATGGAGCCCTTCGCCCCGTTCGGCCTGTTCGCCGTCTTCGGGGTGCTCTACATCCAGTCCGTGAACGAGAAGTTCTTCGACGCGATCTACACGGTGATGGGCTGGTTCAACGTGCCGGGGCAGTACGCGGACCTCGGCTACTTCCTCTTCCGGTTCTGGAAGAGCTGAGCCCTCGGCTCCGGGAGGCGCTGAGCCTTCCCCGTCGGCGCGGCCGCCCGGGCACTACTGCCGGGCGGCCGTCTTCGCCTTGCGGCGGTAGTACCACCACATGTTGCTGCTGAGGCCGGCCAGCAGGACCCACAGGACGCCGAGCCAACTGCCGTTGGCGAAGGAGACCACCGCCGCGGCCACGGCCAGCAGGCAGAGGGTCAGGGCGTAGAGGCTGAGGCGGGGCATGGGCGGGACGGCTCCTGTCCGGACGGGTACGGCGGGTCCTACGGCCATTGTCGCCCATGCCCCGGGGGTGCCGGGGCGCGGGCGGGATCCGGCGCGGGGCGCTCAGACGTCGGTGACCCGCAGGCCGGCGTGGGCCTTGTAGCGGCGGTTGGTGGAGATCAGGTTCGCCACCAGGGACTCGACCTGGTGGGCGTTGCGCAGCCGGCCGGCGAAGACGCCGCGCATGCCCGGGATGCGGGCGGCCAGGGCCTGGACCAGGTCGGTGTCGGCCCGGGAGTCGCCCAGCACCATCACGTCGGTGTCGATCTCGCGGACCTCGGGGTCCTGGAGCAGGACCGCGGACAGGTGGTGGAAGGCGGCGGTGACCCGGGAGTCGGGCAGCAGCGCGGCGGCCTGCTGGGCGGCGCTGCCCTCCTCCGGGGTGAGCGCGTAGGCGCCCTGCTTGTCGAAGCCCAGCGGGTTGACGCAGTCCACCACGAGCTTGCCGGCCAGCGCCTCGCGCAGCGCCTCCAGCGTCTTGGCGTGGCCCTCCCACGGCACGGCCACGATGACGATGTCGCTGCG
Source organism: uncultured Actinomycetota bacterium (assembly GCA_963756705.1). Taxonomy (GTDB): domain Bacteria; phylum Actinomycetota; class Actinomycetes; order Streptomycetales; family Streptomycetaceae; genus Actinacidiphila. The sequence goes on from CAVWOS010000019.1 coordinate 662,221, forward strand.
CCGGGCGCACTCCTCGTTGTCGGCGCCCTCGATCCCCAGCCCCAGTTCCTCGGCCGCGGCCCGCGCCCGTCCGGCGTCGCGCGACCCGATGACCACCTTCTGCCCGGCCTGCCCGAACCGGAGGGCCAGCCCCCGGCCCTGGTCCCCGGTCCCGCCCAGAACACCCACGGTCAGCGCCGAGACGTCGGGCAGCAGCCAGGGATCCTTGGGCGCGGGCCGCCCGGCGGCACCGGAGCCGGAGCCTGCGGCGGACGGATCGGGGTTCTGGGGGGTCATCGGCGTCATGGGGGCCATCCTTCCACCCCCGCCGGCGCGGCCGGGGCGCGGGCCGGAGCCCCGTCCGAGTACGGAAAAGCCTTTGCGCCGGCGCGGGCGGCACGGCACATTCGCGCGCGTGCCTGCCAAGAGCCTGCTTCCCGACCTCGCCCCGTGGCGGACCTCGCGTGACTTCCGCCTGCTGTGGCTCGCGGGGGTGATCACGAACTTCGGGAGCTTCCTGACGTTCGTCGCCCTGCCGGTGCAGATCAAGGAGCTGACCGGCTCCGCGGTGGCGGTCGGGGCCGTGGGCGCGGTGGAGCTGGTGCCACTGATCGTGTTCGGCCTGTACGGCGGGGCGCTGGCCGACGCGATGGACCGCAAGCGGCTGATCGTGGTCACGGAGGCGGCGCAGGGCCTGCTGGTGGGCGGGCTGCTGCTCAACACGCTGCTGCCGCACCCCGTGGTCTGGCCGCTGTACGCGGCCGCGGCGGTGTCCAGCGCGCTGACCGGCCTCCAGCGCCCGGCGCTGGACGCGATCGTGCCGCGGATCGTGCCCCGAGAACAGCTCACCGCGGCCGCCGCGCTCAACTCGCTGCGCTGGCAGGTCGGGGCGATCGCCGGCCCGTCGGTCGCGGGCGTGGTGATCGCGTACGCGGGGCTCGGCTGGTCGTACGGGGCCGACGCGGTGACCTTCGCGGTGTCGGTGGCCCTGGGCGCCGGCCTGCGCCGCTCCCCGGCCGCGCACGACGCCCGGCCGCCGTCGCTGCGCAGCATCGCCGAGGGGGCGCGGTACGCCTGGAGCCGCAAGGAGCTGCTGGGCACCTACGTGATCGACATGGCGGCGATGTTCTTCGCCTATCCGGCGGCGATCTTCCCGTTCCTCGCGGACGACCTGCACGCGCGCTGGTCGCTGGGCCTGATGTACGCGGCCGGGTCGGTCGGCGGGCTGGGGGTGAGCCTGACCAGCGGGTGGACCTCGCGGATCCGCCGGCACGGCCGCCTGGTGGTGGGCGCCGCGGCCGGCTGGGGCGTGGCGATGGCGCTGGCGGGCTGCTTCGGGCAGGCCTGGCTCGTGCTGCTGTTCCTGGCCGCGGCGGGCGGGTGCGACATGCTCAGCGGGATCGGGCGGGCGACGATGTGGAACCAGACGATCCCGGACGCGCTGCGCGGGCGGCTGGCCGGGATCGAGCTGCTCTCGTACTCGGTGGGGCCGCAGCTGGGGCAGGTGCGGTCCGGGGCGGTCGCCGCGGTCAGCTCCGCGCGGGCGTCCGTGTGGTCCGGCGGGCTGGCCTGCCTCGCCTCCGTGGCCGCGCTGGCCGTCGCCCTGCCGGCGCTGCTCGCGTACGACGGCTCGACCTTTGAGCAGGGGGCGAACGGGCCGAACGGGCCGACGGACGGCCAGAAGGGCGCGTCCCCCGCGGACGGCCTCGCGCCGGACCTGGCCGCGGACGCCGTCTGACGCGGTCCGAACCGCCGAAGACCGCCGAAGACCACCGGGGACCGCCGGAGGCAGGCGGGCCTCCCGAAGCTCCCGGCTCGCCCGGCCGCGCGCCTCAGTCCCGCGCGTCCCACTCCGCGTTGCGCTCCGCGACGCGCTCCATGGCGTGCTCGGCGTCCGACCTGCTGGCGTAGGGCCCGAAACGGTCCTTGGCCGGGCACTCCGGCCCCTCCTCGACCTTCTTGTGCTTGATGCAGTAGAACCACTCGCCCGGCTTGCCGGCCGGCTTGCTCGCCTTATGGAACACCATCGTCATCTCCCTCGCTGTGCCCGCCCCGTACTCGCCATCGTGCCCGATCGTGCGCCGATACACTCGTCGGCATGTCTGGTCAGCAGCTCCTCGTTCCCGGCACGCTCTCCCCCACCCGGCGGGTGCCCGCCTCGATCCCGCGGCCCGAGTACGTGGGCCGGCCGGCCCCCACGCCGTACACCGGGCCCGAGGTGCAGGACGACGAGACCGTCGAGCGGATGCGGATCGCCTCGCGGATCGCGGCGCGGGCGATGGAGGCGGCGGCGAAGGCCGTGGCGCCCGGGGTGACGACGGACGAGCTGGACGAGATCGCGCACCAGTACATGGTCGACCACGACGCCTACCCCTCGGACCTGGGCTACCGCGGCTTCCCCAAGTCGCTGTGCACGTCGGTCAACGAGGTGATCTGCCACGGCATCCCGGACTCCACGCGGCTGCGCGACGGCGACATCGTGAACCTCGACGTCACCGCGTACATCCACGGCGTGCACGGCGACTGCAACGCCACCTACCTGGTCGGCGACGTCGACGAGGAGTCGCGGCTGCTGGTGGAGCGCACCCGCGTCTCGCTGGAGCGGGCGATCAAGGCCGTTCGCCCCGGCCGGCAGATCAACGTGATCGGGCGGGTCATCGAGTCGTACGCCAAGCGCTTCGGGTACGGCGTGGTACGGGACTTCACCGGCCACGGCATCAACACCTCCTTCCACTCGGGCCTGGTGATCCCGCACTACGACGACCCGCGCGCCACCACGGTGATGAAGCCGGGCATGACGTTCACCATCGAGCCGATGCTGACGCTGGGCACGCACGAGTACGACATCTGGGACGACGGCTGGACGGTCGTCACCAAGGACCGCAGGCGCACGGCCCAGTTCGAGCACACCCTGGTGGTGACCGCGGACGGTGCCGAGGTCCTCACGCTCCCGTGACCCGCGGCTGCCGATAGGGTTGCGGCGATTCCCGTCCCCCGGGCCCGGGGTGATCACGAAGGAGCCGACGCGCCATGTTCCGCCGCAGGTTGTGCCTCGGGGCCGCCGCCATCGCGCTGACCGTGCCGCTGACCGGGTGCGTGACCGTCCACGGCGAGCGCGCGCTGATCCCGTCGGTGCGGCCGGCCGAAGCGGCGAAGGCGCTGGCGTACTTCGTGGCGCAGAACAACAAGGCGACCAAGGACTACGACGAACAGGCCGTCGTCTCCGCCGAGTCGGGGCCGCTGGGAGCGATAGACCAGGCGGGCGTGCGGGCGCGGCACGCCAATCACCCGCAGGGGAACGCCGGTTACAGCCCGCTGGAGTTCTCCGACCAGAAGTACTTCATCCCCGAGCAGCGCGGCTGGCCCAAGTTCTTCGTGGCCGACACGCGGACGAACCGGGGCGGCGGCGACCGCTGGCTGCTGGTCTTCCGCCGGGGCGGGCCCGACCAGCCGTGGAAGGCCGACTTCCTGGGCCTGGCGGGCCCCGGCCAACTGCCCGACTTCGCCGTGGACCAGCGCGGGTACGCGGAGCCGGTGCCGGCGGCGGGCACCGGACTGCTCGCGCAGCCGGGGCAGTTGAGCGGCCTGTACGCGCAGTACCTGGACGCGGGGAAGGCCCCGGGCGACGCGGTGTTCGCCGACGGCCCGTACACCTCCGGCGTGCGCGACGCCCACCGGAAGAACGCCAGGTCCGCGAACACCGTCACGCAGTACCTCGACCAGGGCGCCGTGGACGGCGACTTCGCCCCGGTGGCGCTGCGCACCAAGGACGGCGGCGCGGTGGTCTTCTTCGGCTCCCGCCACCAGGCCCGCTCGACCTTCCGGGTCGGCTACCGGCTCACCCTCGACCAGGACACCCAGGCGCTGACCACCGGCACGCCCACGACCTCGATCACGCTGTCGCAGGTGGCGCAGGAGATGGTGACCGTGCCGCCGGCGGGCGGGGGCGGTTCGGCGAAGGTGGTCTTCGTCAGCAGGCTGCTCGGGCTGGTGTCGGCGAAGGGCGAGTGAGCCCGACGCGAACGGCCGTGCGCGCCGGGCCGGTCGGGCCCGACGGGCAGCAAGTGCCCGGCCGGGCGGGCGCGTTCAGCGGCCCCAGGCGACCGGCTCGGGCTCCGGCTCGTAGGCGAACTGCGCGCACGCGTCGGTGAGGATGTCGAGCACCGGCAGCGGGTCGGGCAGCGGCAGGTCGGGGCCGAGCTGCGGCAGCCACTCCACGCTCAGGCCGGAGGGCAGCCGGGCCGGCGGCAGCAGGACGTAGCTGCCCCGGCAGTGCCAGCGGATGCCGGGCCGCTCGTCGGCGGTCTCCGGGTGGCAGTCCAGCTCGCAGGGCCACCACTCGTCCTCCTCGTCGGGAGTGCCGCGGGTGGCGGTGAAGAAGAGCATCCGGTCCTCGCCCAGGAGGGCGACCGGGCCGAGCGTGGCGGCGTCCGCGCTGAGCCGCTCCAGCGCCACGTGGCCGGCCTCGGCGGGGATGTCCAGCACGTCGTGGTCGGTACCGGTGGCGGTCACGAAGTTCGCCAGCGGCTGGGTCCGCAGCCACTGCTCGACCTGCCCCGGGTCGGTGGTGGCCTGGGTCTGCCAGGCCAGGGAGACCGGGTGCAGGCCCGGGATGGGACAGCCGATCCGCTCGCACGAACAGCCGAAGCCCTCCGGGTGCGCGGCGGGCGCGAGCGCGAAGCCGGCCGCGGCGGCGGCGCGGGTCAGGTCGTCCCGGCGCGGGTCGGGGCCGGCGGGGCGGGCGCCGCGGCCGGACCGGGCTGGCCGCGGGGGCCTGGCGGGGCGGGCAGAACCTGACGCACTGTCCGTACCGCGGTGCAGCCAGCCGGACAACCAGTTCTTCCCTGGCATCGAGCTCCTTCCCTCGCCCACGGCCCGTCGCGTCCACGGTACGCGGATGGTGCAGCACATCCTCCCTCTTGGCCGGAATGAACACCCACTCGGGGTGGAACCTTTCCTCAGTCGGGGTTCCCGACACACGGTCGGCAAGTTCCGTCGGCCCGCACGCCCGGCGGGCACCGCCGGCGGCGGCCCCGGGGCGGGCGCCGCGACGCCCGACCAACCGTCCACCCGCGCAGTTCGGAGGCAACCGTGACACCCTCGCCGGTCCCGTTCTCCACGGTGATCCGCACCGCGAGCCAGGAGCAGCACACCGCGGCCGAGCACTCGTCGTTCATGACCGACCTGCTCGGCGGGCGGCTCGGCGTGGCGGCGTACGCCCGCTACACCGAACAGCTGTGGTTCGTCTACCGCGCCCTGGAGGAGGGCGCCCCGGGGCTCGCCGGGGACCCGGTGGCCGGGCCGTTCCTGCGGCCCGAGCTGTCCCGGGTGGCCGCCCTCGAACGTGATCTCGCTCACCTGCGCGGCGCGGACTGGCGGGAGCGGGCCGTCGCGCTGCCGGCCACGGCCCGGTACGCCGAACGGATCGCCGAGACCGCCGCGGGCTGGCCGGGCGGCTACGTCGCCCACCACTACACCCGCTACCTCGGCGACCTCTCCGGCGGGCAGGTGATCCGCGGCATCGCCGAGCGGACGTGGGGATTCTCACGCAAGGGCGACGGCGTGCGGTTCTACGTCTTCGACGCGATCGCCAATCCGGCCGCTTTCAAGCGGGAGTACCGGGCCCTGCTGGACGCCCTGCCGCTGCCGGAGCCCGAACTGCGGCAGGTGGCCGAGGAGTGCCGGCGGGCGTTCTCCCTGAACACCGACGTCCTCACCGCGCTCGCCCGCCTCCACCCGCTGCCCGCCTGAGGCCTGGCCGGGAGGGGGTGCCGCGACCGCGATCGTGACGCAGCGTGACCACGCGAAGGGGGAGGTGAGACCCCGAAAGAAGGGGGTGTACCCCACCGGGACGCGTGCCGCACAATGCACTCAGTAAGCCTGGCGTCCTCCCTGCGAGCCGACCCTCGTCCGGGAGGACGAATCGTGCAAGCCCGGCACTCAATCACCCCTCGAGGAGCCCCCTTTGCGCATCGCGACCCCCCGCCGGTACCTGATGTGCCCACCGGAGCACTTCCGCGTCACGTACTCCATCAACCCGTGGATGGACCCGAGCAAGCCGGTCGACCCGGCACTGGCCCTCTTCCAGTGGGAGGACCTGCGGGACCGCTACCGCGCACTCGGGCACACCGTCGAGGTGCTCGACCCGGTGGCGGACCTGCCGGACATGGTCTTCGCCGCCAACGGCGCCACCGTGGTGGACGGCAAGGTGCTGGGCGCGCGGTTCGCCAATCCCGAGCGCACCGCGGAGGCCCCGGCGCACCTGGCCTGGTTCCGGGCCCACGGCTACACCGAGGTCCGCGAGCCGGAGCACGTCAACGAGGCGGAGGGCGACTTCGCCGTGACGGCCTCCTGGATCCTGGCCGGGCAGGGCTTCCGCAGCAGCCCGCTGGCCCACGACGAGGCGCAGGAGTTCTTCGGCCGCCCGGTGGTCAGCCTGGAGCTCACCGACCCGCGCTACTACCACCTGGACACGGCGCTGGCCGTGCTGGACGACGCGGCCGACGAGGTCATGTACTTCCCGGGCGCCTTCTCGCCGGCCAGCCGCGAGGTGCTGGAGCGGCTCTTCCCGGACGCGCTGCTCGCCACCGACGAGGACGCGGCCGTGCTGGGGCTCAACGCGGTCAGCGACGGCCGCAACGTGCTGCTGCCCCGCGCCGCCAAGGGCCTGGTCGGCCCGCTGGAGGCGCGCGGCTTCACCCCGGTGCCGGTGGACATGTCCGAGCTGCACAAGGCCGGCGGCAGCGTGAAGTGCTGCACGCAGGAGCTGCGGCCGGCGGCCGGCTGAGCCGCCCGGCGGGCGCGGCCCGCGGAGGGGGTCCGGCGGATCTCCTCCGCGCCTTCCCCGTCCTGTCACCGTGACGCCCCGGCGACCCGGCGGGGCGGCCGGCCGCGGTCCGTACGGCGGCGGGCGAGCTGACCGCCGAGCCGGTGGTGGCCGCCGACGGGATCCACTCGGCGACCCGCGCCGCGCTCTTCCCGGGTCACCCGGGAGCGTCCTACAGCGGCTTCACCTCCTGGCGGATGGTCGTCCCCGGCCCCGGTCCCGGCCTCCCGTTCGCGCCCCACGAGACCTGGGGCGCCGGCGCCGTCTGGGGCACCCGGCCGCTCCCGGACGGGCGCGTGTACGCGTACGCCGCCGCGCTCGCGCCGCCCGGCGAGCGCACCCTGTACCCCGACGGGGAGAAGGGCGAGCTCCTGCGGCGGTTCGGGGGCTGGCACGACCCGGTCCCGGCGCTGCTGCGGGCCGTCGAGCCCGGGCAGGTGCCGCGCACCGACCTGCACCACCTCCTCCACCCGCTGCCCGCGCTGCGCCGCGGGCGCACCGCCCTGCTCGGTGACGCGGCCCACGCGATGACGCCGTTCCTCGGGCAGGGCGGCAACCAGGCGGTCGAGGACGCGGTGGTGCCGGCCCACCGGGCCGCGCCCGGCGCGAGGTGGCCGCAGCGCTCGGCGCCTACACCGCCGACCGGCTCGGCCGGACCGCCTCGGTGGTCCGCCGGTCGGCCCGCGCCGGGCGGGCGGTCGCCGTCCACCGCCGTCCGCCGGTCGCCCTGCGCGACCTGTCCGTCGCCGCCCTCGCCCGCCTCGCCCCCACCCTCCCGCTGCGCGCCCTCGCGCCCATCACCGCCTGGCGCCCCCGACGGACTGAGCCCGCCCTCGGCCGCCGGGGCGTCCGGGGCGCCGCCGGCGGAGGAGACCTTTGCCCCGGGCGTACCGGCCGAAGGGTCCCGCGGGGGCGGGGCCCCCGTAGAGTGCCGCGCATGCGTGACACATACGACACCGTGATCGTCGGCGGCGGCCACAACGGCCTGGTCGCCGCCGCGTACCTGGCCCGGGCCGGGCACCGCGTCCTGCTGGCCGAGCGCCTCCCGACGACGGGCGGCGCCGCCGTGTCGACCCGCGCCTTCGCCGGGGTGGACGCGCGGCTGAGCCGGTACTCGTACCTGGTCAGCCTGCTGCCGCGGAAGATCGTCGACGACCTCGGCCTGGACTTCACGGTCCGCCGCCGCGGCATCTCCTCGTACACCCCGCAGGGCACCGGCGGGCTGCTGGTGGACGCGACCGACCCGGCCCGCACCCGGGAGCAGTTCGTCCGGCTGACCGGCTCGGACCGGGATTTCGACGCGTGGCAGCGCTTCTACGGCATGACACAGCGGGTCGCCGAGAAGGTGTTCCCGACCCTGACCGAACCGCTGCCGACCCGGGCCGAGTTGGAGCGGGTGATCGGTGAACCGGCCGCCTGGGAGGCCCTGTTCGAGCGGCCGATCGGCGAGACGGTGGAGGCGGAGTTCGCCGACGACCTGGTCCGCGGAGTGGTCCTCACCGACGCCCTGATCGGCACGTTCACGCACGCGCACGACCCGTCGCTGCGCCAGAACCGCTGCTTTCTGTACCACGTGATCGGCGGCGGCACCGGCGACTGGGACGTGCCCATCGGCGGCATGGGCGCCTTCACCGACGCGCTGGCGGCCGCGGCCCGCGCGGCCGGCGCGGAACTCGTCACCGGCGCCGAGGTGACCGCGATCGCCACCGACGGGACCACCGCCGAGGTGACGTACGAGACCGGCGAGGGCACCCGCACGGTCGGCGCCCGCGACGTGCTGGTCAACGCCTCCCCGCACACGCTGGCCGGACTGCTGGGCACGGAGCCGCCGGTCAAGCCGGAGGGCGCGCAGCTGAAGGTCAACATGCTGCTGCGCCGGCTGCCGCGGCTGAAGGACGCCTCGGTCGACCCGCGCGAGGCGTTCGGCGGCACCTTCCACATCGCCGAGTCCTACGGCCAGTTGCAGGCCGCGTACGAGCAGGCCGCGGCCGGACGGGTGCCGGACGCGCCGCCGTCGGAGATCTACTGCCACTCGCTGACCGACCCCTCGATCCTCTCCCCCGAACTGGCCGGGCAGGGCGTGCACACCCTCACCCTGTTCGGGCTGCACGCGCCCGCGCGGCTGTTCGAGGCCGACCCGGCGGGCGCGAAGGAGGAGCTGCTGCGGGCCACGCTGGCGCAGCTCGACGCGGTGCTGGCCGAGCCGATCGCGGACTGCCTGGCCACCGACGCCGACGGGCGGCCGTGCCTGGAGGCGAAGTCGCCGCTGGACCTGGAGCGGGAGGTGGGCCTGCCCGGCGGGCACATCTTCCACCAGGACCTGTCGTGGCCGTACGGGGACGCCGACGCCTTCCCGAGCGGGGGCGTGGCGCACGCCACCGGCCGCTGGGGGGTGGGGACTTCGCAGCCGAACGTCTTCCTGTGCGGTGCGGGCGCGGTCCGCGGCGGCGGGGTCAGCGGGGTTCCCGGCCACAACGCCGCGATGGCGGTCCTCGAGAAACTTGAGAAAGCCGAGAACGCGGAAAAAGCGGGGAAGACGCGATGACGCGCAAGGCCACGGTGGTGCGCGGCGCGGAGACCCGGCGGCGCGGGAGCGGCCGGCAGTGGCGGCGCGGCAGCCGCTGGCACACCCTCGAAGGCTCGCGGGACGTGCCGGAGCAGCGCCGCTGCACCGCCGACGTGGTGGTGGACTGCGCGGTGTACGAGGAGGGCTGCCGGGCCGCCTCGCTCCCGCCCCGGGAGGCGCTGGAGGAGGCCCGCCGCCGCAAGGGCTTCGCCTGGATCGGGCTGCACCAGCCGGAGGCCGAGCACCTGACGGAGATCGCGGAGGTCTTCGGGCTGCACCCGCTGGCCGTCGAGGACGCCGTACAGGCCCACCAGCGGCCCAAGTTGGAGCGCTACGGCGACACCCTCTTCATGGTGCTGAAGACGATCGTCTTCGTGGAGCACGAGAAGCTCACCGCGACCAGCGATGTGGTGGACACCGGCGAGCTGATGATGTTCCTCGGCCCGGACTTCGTGGTCGTGGTCCGGCACGGCAGCGCGCCCGGCCTGGCCCGGGTGCGGCGCTCGCTGGAGGCCCGGCCGGAGATGCTCGCGCACGGACCCGTGGCCGTGCTGCACGCCATCGCCGACCAGGTGGTGGACGACTACCTGGACGTCGCCGACGCGGTCGAGTTCGACGTGGACGCCCTGGAGTCCGACGTCTTCTCCTCCTCGCACGGCGACGACGCCGAACGGATCTACCAACTCAAGCGCGAGCTCATCGAGTTCAAGCACGCCGTCTACCCGATGGCGCGTCCGCTCGAACGGCTGACCGACGGCGCGGACGGCCTGGTGAGCGCGGAGATGGGCCGCTACTTCCGGGACGTCGCCGACCATCTCTCGCACGTGCGCGAGCGGTTGGTGTCCTACAGCGAACTGGTGGACGGCCTGCTGGCGGCGAATCTCAGCCAACTCGCCGTGCAGCAGAACGTGGACATGCGGCGGATCAGCGCGGGCGCGGCGGTCCTGGCGGTGCCCACGATGATCGCCGGCTTCTACGGCATGAACTTCCAGCACATGCCCGAACTCCACTGGGCCTTCGGCTATCCCCTGATGGTCGGCGTCACGGCCCTGCTCTCGGGCCTGTGCTACCGCGCCTTCCGCCGCGTCGGCTGGCTATAGGGCGGTCTCGCCCCACCGGGTGTCGCGTGCCTCGCGGTACGCGGCACCCTGGCGTTTGGTGACGGTGGTGCGAGTGAGGTCGCCGGATGTGGTGCACAGGTCCAGGAGCACCTGGCCCTTGCGGAGTTGGGGGTGGCGCACGACGCGGTCGGCGGCGGGCGCGGCGGTGAGGGCCGACGGCCGGGCGGCGGCCACGTAACTGAACTTCTCGTCCTCGTAGGAGAGCGTCGCGCCCTTCAACTGCCGGTGCAGCGAGGTGCGCTGGACCCGGGCGGCGAAGTGGCACCAGTCGGGGGCGGCGACCGGGCAGGCGGCGTCGTGCGGGCAGGGCGCCAGCACGGACAGGCCGGCCGCCAGCAGCGCGTCGCGGGCCTCGATCACGCGGGCGTACCCCTCGGGCGTGCCGGGCTCCACCACCAGCACGACGCCGGCCGCGGCGCCCGCGGCGGCCTCGACGAGGGCCGCGCGGTCGGCGGGGGCGAGTTCGCCGAGGACGTAGGCGACGGTCACCAGGTCGCTCTCGGGGAGGCGGGGCGCCCCGCCGAGCGGGGCGCGGTTCCACACGGCGTCCCGCACGGACGCGTTGGCGCCGCCGGCGGCCAGGGCGCGGCCGAGGTCGAGGGCGGCCTGCGACCAGTCGAGCACGGTGGTGGTGTGGCCGGCCTCGGGCCAGGCGTCGGCGACGGCCCAGGCGGCAGCACCGGTGCCGCCGCCGAGGTCGAGGTGCGCGGCCGGGGCCCACGCCCCGGCCCGGGCGCGCAGGGCGTCGAGCGCGGCGCGGGCGGCGGCGTAGGTGGCCGGCATCCGGTACGCCGCGTAGGCCGCGGCGTCGGCGGAGTGGCGCAGCACGGGCGCGGTGGTCGGGGTGGCGCCCCGGTAGTTCTCGATCAGCCGCTCCACCTGGGCGGCGGCCTGGGTGGGGGCGGTGGCTCCGAGCTGCCGGGTCAGCGCCGCGGTCAGGTCGTCGGGCAGGTGCACGGTGGGAACGAGGGACACGAGGACCAAGCGTAAGAGGCGCGGGGACGGGAAATGCTCACTGGGCCGCCCCGCACGGGCCCGCGAGCCCCGGGCCTTTACACCCGGTGACCGTTCGTACGCGACCCGCGAGCCGTTTCTCTCCCCACATCGGCTCGAATCTGCGCAATCCGCAGCGGGACGGGCCCTTCGTGGCCTAGCGTTCGCTGGTATCACGGAGCTCCAGCACTTGGGGAAGTGCTGGAACTCCCCGTAGTCGCGTTGTGCCAGGGGGGTTCATGCGGCGTATCGGTACAGACCCGGTTCCTGTCATATCCGTGGAGAGTGAACCAAGACCGGCGTGGGGCATGACCGCCCCGCACCCGGCCGGCACCAGGGCATCGGACACCACCGATGCCCTTGGCATGCCCGGTGGTCGCCGCGCCCGCGCCGCCGCCCACGCCCTGCTGGGCCGGCGCGGCGTGCACCGGGCCCACAGCACCTACGGCGACAAGGCGGCCTGGTACCTGCCGCTCGCGCTGGCCGTGGACGCGTTCGGCACCGCGGTGCCGCTCGGCGTGCTGCTCGCGCAGACCGGGCAGCCGCATCCGCTGGCCTGCGCGGTGGTGGCCGCGGCCGGCTGGCTGGGCGTGCGCGCCGGCCGCCGCCGCTACGGCGCCGACGTGCTGGGCGAGAACAGCGGGCTGGTGGCCGTGGTCGGCGACTGGCTGGTCCTGCTGGGCGTGCTGGCCGTGCTGCGCACCGCGTGCGGGGAGATAGCCAGCCCGGCGGTGGCCCTGGCCGGGCTCGCCGCGGCGGCGCCCCTGACGCTGGCCGGCCGCCGGATCACCCACCACCACCTGGTCGCCGCCCGCCGCTCGGCGCAGGCCGTGCGGCGGGTGCTGGTGATCGGCGAGGCGGGCACCGCCGACCACGTGGTGGACCATCTGGCCGCCCGCACCGAACACCCGTACGTGGTGGTGGGCGTGGTCCCGGTGGGCAGCGCCAAGCTGGAGTGCGGCGCGCCGGTCACCGCCCGGCTGGGCCCGGTGGCCCCGCCCGGCATGGCCGAGGACGCGGGGATCGTGCTGGGCGCGGTCCGCGAGCACCGGGCCGAACTCGTCCTGGTGGCCCCCGGGCCGCGGCTGTCGTCGGACCGGCTGCGCCGCCTGTCGTGGGCGCTGCACGACGCCCGGGTGCCGCTGGCGGTGCTGCCGGGCCTGGTCGACGTGGCGGTGCGCCGGGTGCAGCTCGACGCCCCGGCCGGGCTGGCGCTGCTGCACATCGCCCCGCCCACCCGGCAGGGCGCGCAGGTGGCGCTGAAGTCGGCGGTGGACCGGACCGGCGCGGCGCTCGGGCTGCTGCTGCTCCTGCCGCTGCTCGCCCTGGTGGCGGCCGCGATCCGGCTCACCTCGCCCGGCCCGGCCTTCCACCGGCAGATCCGGCACGGCCGCGCGGGCACCCCGTTCACGATGTGGAAGTTCCGCACGATGGTGGCCGACGCCGAGTCCCGCAAGGCGGAGCTGGCGGGCGTCAACGAGAACGACGGCCTGATGTTCAAGATGCGCCGCGACCCGCGGGTGACGCGGGTCGGCCGGGTGCTGCGGCGACTGTCCCTGGACGAACTCCCACAGCTGGTCAACGTGGTGCGCGGGGAGATGTCGCTGGTCGGCCCGCGGCCGCCGCTGCCGGACGAGGTCGCCCACTACGACGAGGTGGAGCGGCGCAGGCTGGCGGTCAAGCCGGGTATCACCGGGGTGTGGCAGATCAGCGGGCGCAGCGAGCTGTCGTGGGACGAGACCCTGGCGATCGACCTGCGGTACGTGGACAACTGGTCGTTCGCCGCGGACGTGGGAGTGATGGCCCGCACCGTGCGGGCGGTGGTCGACGGACGCGGGGCCTACTAGTGGGCCGATCCCGTCATCGCGGACTCGTCGGGCCGGGGGCGCTGGTCTCCCCCGGCCCGCCAGTGCGCGTACACCGAGGCGATGCCGTCGCGCAGCGCGATCCGCGGCCGCCAGCCGAGCGCGGACAGCCGGGAGATGTCGAGCAGCTTGCGCGGGGTGCCGTCGGGCTTTTCGGTGTCCCAGCCGATGGCGCCCCGGTAGCCGACCACGTCCCGGACGGTCTCGGCGAGTTCACGGATCGTCAGGTCCTCGCCGCAGCCGACGTTGACCGGTTCGTCCCCGTCGTAGCGGCCGAGCAGCAGCGCGCAGGCCGACGCGAGGTCGTCCACGTGCAGGAACTCCCGGCGCGGGGTGCCGCTGCCCCACAGCGTCACCTGCGCGGCGCCGTCCCGCTCGGCCTCGTGGAAGCGGCGGATGAGCGCGGGCAGCACGTGCGAGGTGGCGAGGTCGAAGTTGTCGCCCGGGCCGTAGAGGTTGGTCGGCATCGCGGAGACGAATCCGGCGCCGTACTGCCGCCGGTAGGACTGGATTTGGACGATGCCGGCGATCTTGGCGAGCGCGTACGCCTCGTTGGTGGGCTCCAACGGGCCGGTCATCAGGGCCTCTTCGCGGATCGGCTGCGGCGCGAGGCGCGGGTAGATGCAGCTGGAGCCGAGGAACAGCAGCCGGGACACGCCGGCTTCGTGGGCGCCGGCGACGACGCTCAGCTGGATGCGGAGGTTGTCCTCCAGGAACTGCACGGGTCGGGTCGCATTGGCCATGATCCCCCCGACCCGGGCGGCGGCCAGCACCACCGCGTCGGGCCGGGTGTCGCGCAGGTACGCGGACGTGGCCGCCGCGTCACGCAGGTCGAGTTCGGCCCGCGGCCGGGTCAGCACCTGGTGGCCGTCCGCGGTGAGCCGGCGGGCGACGGCCGAGCCGACCAGTCCGCGGTGCCCCGCGACGAAGATCCGGGCCCGGGGCGGCAGCAGTTCGCTCATGGCGGCGATTGTGCCAGCCGTCCCGGGCGGACATGAGGTCTTTCCCGCGCATTACCGGTGAACAACGGCTTTCGGCGCATTCCCCGGACCCCGGCGGAACCCGCACCGGCGGTGCCACCATCGGCACCACGACCAATGACCAGCACGCACCGACTACTTGGGGGGACGCACGTGGGCAAGACCGCCCTCATCACCGGAGTCACCGGACAGGACGGCTCGTATCTGGCCGAGCTGCTGCTGTCCAAGGGCTACACCGTGCACGGCATCGTGCGCCGCTCCTCGACCTTCAACACCGAGCGGATCGACCACATCTACCAGGGCCCGCAGGAGGCCGACCGCTCCCTGGTGCTGCACCACGCCGACCTGACGGACGGCGTCGCGCTGGTCAACCTGCTGCGGGAGGTGCGGCCCGACGAGGTCTACAACCTCGGGGCGCAGTCGCACGTGCGGGTCTCCTTCGACGCCCCGCTCTACACCGGCGACGTGACCGGGCTGTCCGCGCTGCGGCTGCTGGAGGCCGTCCGGGCCAGCGGGGTGGAGACCCGCGTCTACCAGGCGTCCTCCTCCGAGATGTTCGGCGCGGCCCCGCCGCCGCAGAACGAGCGCACCCCGTTCCACCCGCGCAGCCCGTACGGCTGCGCCAAGGTGTTCGGCTACTGGGCGACCGTCAACTACCGCGAGGCGTACGGGATGTACGCGGTGAACGGCATCCTGTTCAACCACGAGTCGCCGCGCCGCGGTGAGACGTTCGTGACCCGCAAGATCACCCGGGCGGTGGCCCGGATCAGGGCGGGCCTGCAGGACCGGCTCTACCTCGGCAACCTCGACGCCGTACGGGACTGGGGCTACGCGCCGGAGTACGTGGACGCGATGTGGCGGATGCTCCAGCGCGACGAGCCCGACGACTACGTGGTGGCCACCGGGCAGGCGGCCACCGTGCGCCGGTTCGTGGAGGTGGCGTTCGCCCACGCCGACCTGGACTGGGCCGAGTTCGTGCGCTACGACCCCAAGTACGAGCGCCCCAGCGAGGTGGACGCGCTCATCGGCGACGCCGCCAAGGCCCGCGACCTGCTCGGCTGGGAAGCGCGGGTCCGGGTCGACGAACTCGCCCGCATCATGGTGGACGCCGACATCCGTCAGGTCGCCGACCAGTTGGCCGGCGCGACCGTGCGCATCGACCGGTGAGCCGGTCCCCCCGGCCGGGCCGGGACCCGACCCGGGCGGCCCCGACCACCCGGCTCGACACACCTCAGGCACCACGCAGTTCCATACCCGCACGTTCCGCAAGGGGAGAGCAGCACATGCGCAAATGGCCGGTGTTCACGGCTGCCCTGGCCATGGCAGCCGCGACTTCGGGGGTGGTGGCGGGGTCGCAGTCGGCGACCGCGCTCCAGCCACCCGTCGGCATCACCGCCGACAATCTGAGCACTTATCAGACCAACGGCGTGGTCTGGGCGATGGCCCAGGCCCAGGGGCTGGTGTTCGTCGGCGGCACCTTCTCCGCGATCCGCCCGCCGGGCGCGGCGGCCGGCACCAGCGAGACCCAGGTCTCCAACTTCGCCGTGTTCGACGCGGCCACCGGTCAACCGGCGGCCTGCCAGCTGAACTTCACCGTCGGCTCGGGTGACGCCACCGTGCGCGCGCTGGCCGTCTCGCCGGACGGCAGGACGCTGTACGCGGGCGGCTTCTTCGGCTCGGTCAGCGGCACCGGGGTCGGCAGCCTCGCCGCCATCGACATCGCCTCGTGCACGGTGAGCACGACCTTCCGCCCGGCCGTCACCGCCACCGTGCGGACCATCGCGGCCACCGACGACGCGGTGTACTTCGGCGGGGACGTCACCGGCGTCGGCGGCCAGACCCGGCACCGGTACGCGGCCGTGTCCACCAGCGGCGCGGTGCTGCCGTGGGCGCCGAACGTCGACAACCCCGGCCGGGCGCTGGCGATCACCCCCAACGGCCAGGACGCCATCCTCGGCGGCGACTTCAACGTCGTGGACGGGGTCAGCTCGCACTCGCTCGCCGTGGTCGACACCTCCACCGGCGCGCTGGTCAAGTCCTACCCGCCGGGCTTCATCGACGCGACCTCGGTCACCAAGACCATCGTGGTGGACCCGGCCGGCAACAGCTTCTACACCGGCAACGAGGGCACCGGCGGCGGGGTGTTCGACGGCCGCATCCGCTTCAGCCTCACCGACTTCAACCAGGTCTGGCGGGACAACTGCCTGGGCGCCACGCAGACGCTCCAGGTCTATAACACGGTCCTGTACAGCGGTTCGCACGCGCACGACTGCTCCAGCATGGGCGAGTACCCCAACGGTGTGCGCAAGCACCTGCTGGCCGAGTCGGTGGACGACCCGCACCTGCTGTCCTGGTTCCCCGACACCAACGACGGCATCGGCGAGCAGATCGGCCCGCGGGTGATGGCGCTGGCGACCGTCGGCAGCACCAAGTACCTGTGGGTGGGCGGGGAGTTCACCACGGTCAACGGCGCCGCGCAGCAGGGACTGACCCGCTTCGCCAGCGGCCCGGACACCGGCGCGCCGACGCTGCCGCAGACGTCGGTGACGAGCATCGACCCGGCGTCGGTGAAGGTCAGCTGGCAGTCCAGCCTGGACCTGGACGACTCCGACCTGACCTACCGGGTGTACCGCAACGGCGGGACCACCCCGGTCTACACCGTCACCGCATCCTCGCTGCCGTGGATCCGCCCGCAGATCACGTACACCGACACCAACGTGACGCCGGGCGTGAAGTACACCTACCGGGTCTCGGCGAGCGACGGCACCAACACCAGCGCCCAGTCGCCCAACGCCTCGGCCACCGTGCCGACGTCGGCGGAGGCGTACCCCGCGAAGATCCTCTCCGACGGGGCGACCCTGTACTGGCGCTACGACGCGGCCAGCGGCTCGTACAACGCCGACAGCTCGTCCTCGGACGACAGCGGGGTGAGCATCGGCGGCCCGACGCACGGCGTGACGCCCGGCGCGATCCCCGGGGCGTCCAAGGCGTACGGGTACAACGGCACGTCGCAGTTCACCTACAGCGACCGGCAGCACCAGAAGCCCACCACGTACAGCATCGAGACGTGGTTCAAGACCACCACCACGTCCGGCGGCATGATCATGGGCTTCGGCAACGACCCGACGCAGACGAGCACGTACTACGACAAGCACGTCTACATGACCAACAGCGGCCAGTTGATCTTCGGCGTGGTCCCGGACTCGGTGCGCACGATCACCTCCCCGGGCACCTGGAACGACGGCAAGTGGCACCACGTCGTGGCCACCGAGGGCACCGGCGGCATCAAGCTGTACGTGGACGGCGTGCTGCGCGCGTCGAACGCCGCGGTCACCGGCAGCCAGACCTACCCGGGCTACTGGCGGGTCGGCGGGGACAACCTCAACGGCTGGCCGTCCAAGCCCACCAGCCAGTACTTCAACGGCCAGATCGACGAGACGGCCGTCTACCCGACCGTGCTCAGCGCCACCCAGGTCGCCGACCACTACACGCTCGGGACCGCCGGGTGACCCTCACCCGGACCCGCTCCGCCGCTGCCGCCGCCGTCCTCGTGACGGCGGCGGCGGTGCTGCTCGGCGGCTGCGGCGGCAGCGGGCACCCGTCGGCCGCGGCCGGAAGCACCTCGCGGGCGGCCCAGGCCGGCCCGGGCGCGCCCGCCGCGACCGCGCCGGGGACCGCCGGCACGCCGGGAGGTGACGCGCCGGCCGAGGCGCCCGGCTCCGCGGCCGACGCGCCCAAGGTCCCCGACGCGCAGCTCACCCCGCCCGGCGGCGGCACCTTCACCAAGCCGGAGAAGCACTACCTGTCCGGCCGGGTGCCCAAGGGCACCGACCCGGTGGCGGTGCTCGAAGGCGGCCAGGAGGTGTGCGAACGGCTCACCCGCACCGCGAAGATCGACCCGGACGCGGCCGCCGCGGCGATCGTCACCGGCGACATCAGCCGGGCCGGGGCGACGGCCGCCGTCGGCAGCCTGTGCCCCGACCAGCAGCCGGTGCTGGTCGCGGCCGACCGCGGGTTCCCCGACGGGCTGGTCACGGTGTCCGCCAAGCCCGTGCCCGGTACGTCGGTGGCGCCGGGCGGCTACCACGCGCCGAACCCGTCGCCCCAGTGCAAGTGGCGGGTGGTCGACGCCAAGGGCCGCACGCTGGCCTCGGGTTCGGCCGACGTGCCCGCCCGGGCGAGGCTGACCGTCCCGGCCGCCGCCGTATCCCTCACGTCCAGCGGGTGTTACGCCTGGCTGCCGTCCTCACCCGCGTCCGGAGGATCCCCCCGATGAGCGAACCGACCGTCCTGCCCCTCGTGGTGGCCATCCCGACCAAGAACGAGGAGGAGAACATCGCCCGTACGGTCGCCTCGGTCATCGACCACGTGGCGGCGGTGGTCGTCGTGGACTCCCACAGCACCGACGACACCTGCAAGATCGCCGCCGCCGGGGGCGCGGAGGTGGTCGAGTACGCGTGGGACGGCCGGTACCCGAAGAAGAAGCAGTGGTGCCTGGACCACGTGCGCCCGGACCTCCCGTGGCTGCTGTTCCTCGACGGCGACGAGACGCCGAGCCCCGAACTCCTGGCCGAGTTGCGGGGGGTGTTCGCCGAAGGGCCGCCGAAGGCCGCCGCGTTCGACATCCCGCTGGGCTACTGGTTCGCCGGGCGGCGGCTGCGGCACGGCTACACGATCGTGAAGCGGGCCCTGCTGGACCGAACCCGCTGCCACTTCCCCGAGGTGGGCGACCTCGACGCGCCCGGCATGGGCGAACAGGAGGGCCACTACCAGCCGGTGGCGCCCTCGGCGGGCCGGCTGCGCTCCCCCATCGAGCACGAGGACCTCGACCCGGTCCGCACCTGGTTCGAGCGGCACAACCGCTACTCGGACTGGGAGGCGTGGCTGGAGGTCCACCCGGAGGTCAAGGAGCGGATCCGGAAGGTCAAGAGCCGCCAGGGGCAGATCTTCCACAAGGCGCCCTTCAAGCCGCTGCTCTCCTTCGCGTACGCGTACGTCTACAAGCGCGGCTTCCTCGACGGCCGGGCCGGGCTCGACTACGCCCTCGCGATGTCCTTCTACCGCTGGCAGATCGCCCTCAAGTCCCGTGAGGCCGCCAGGGGTTGACGGTCGGGGACCGGAGCCCGGGGAAGGCCCTGCGGGGACGGGACCGGGTGGCATGATGACGGCGGGGCGGAGCGGTGAGGAAGGCTGGGGAGCGGGATGGCGGAGGCCGTGGGGAGCGCGCCGCGCGCGGCGGGGCGGGAACTGCGTTTCGGGCAGGCGCTGGAGCGGCTGCGCACGGCGCAGAAGACGGCGAAGGGCGTCAGCCTGTACTCGCGGTACGTCAACCGGCCGGTGGGGCGGGTGGGCGCGGCCGCCGCCTACCGAATCGGCCTGACGCCCAATCAAGTGACCCTCATCAGCGCCGCGTTCAGCTACACGGGAGTCGCGGCCGTCGCCGTGTTCCGCCCCTCGTGGCCGCTGGCGGTCGCGGTCTACGCCGCCCTCGCCCTCGGCTTCGCCCTGGACTCCGCGGACGGCCAGCTCGCCCGGCTGCTGGGGGCCGGCGGCCCGGCCGGCGAGTGGCTGGACCACGTCGTGGACTGCGCGAAGATCACCGCGGTGCACGCCGCCGTGCTCATCGCCTTCTACCGGCACTTCGACCTGCCCGCCGGCTGGCTGCTGGTGCCGCTCGGCTTCCAACTCGCCGCCGTGCTGATCTTCTTCGGCGGCCTGCTCACCGACAAGCTCACCCCGAAATCCGCGCCCGCGGGCGGGGTGACCGCGGCCCGACCGCCGTCTCTGGCACGCGCGGTGGCGCTGCTGCCGGTGGACTACGGGGTGTTCTGCGCGGTGTTCCTGCTGCTCGGCAGCGAACGCGCCTTCCGCTACGGCTACTCGGCGCTCTTCGCGGTGCACGTCCTCTTCCTGGCGGCGTTCCTCACCAAGTGGTTCCGCGAACTCAGGGCGCTTCCGCCGCGCTGACGGAGGTGGCCGACGGCTTTACCGGCCGACCGCGGCTTTACGGGCCGACCGCGGCGCCCGGGTGCGGATTCTGGCCGGCCAGCGCGTCGAGTGCCTTGCGCAGCTGGGTGCTTGAGGTGTGCACGGTGTACGGGAAGTAGACGATCTCCACGCCGACCGTGGCGAAGTCCCGCTCCAGCCGCAGGCCGCGCTCGGTGCCGCGCCAGTCGTCGCCCTTGAACAGCACGTCGAACCGGACCTGCCGCCACGTCTCCAGCTTGTCCGGCACGGTCTCCACGAAGGCCGCGTCCACGAAGCGCACGCTGCGCACGATCTCCAGCCGCTCCACCAGCGGCACCACCGGCCGCCGACCCTTGGCCAGTTCGGCCATCTCGTCGGAGACCACGCCCGCCACGAGGTAGTCGCACTGGCTGCGGGCGTGCCGAAGGATGTTCAGATGCCCCACGTGGAAGAGGTCGTAGACCCCCGGCGCGTAACCGACCCGGTGCACCACCATTGCGACCCCCCAGCCGTACAACGCTCCCCAGCGCTGCCGAGTCTCAGACGATAGCCGGGCCGACCGGCCCCGTTCGCGGAAACCCGAAAACCCAGCAGCCCCTTACGTTCAACGCTTGGCAAGCGGCCGTGAGTTGCGCCGACGAGCGGCTAAGGTGAGCACTTGTTCATGTCTGGGGGGAAGGAACAATCGTGTCTTCGTCCGGTACCCGCCGCCGTCTGCTCCTGGTCTCCACCAACTACGCACCGGAGCACGCCGGGATAGGGCCGTACGCGACCCAGATCGCCGAGCACTGGGCGGCCGGCGGCGCGGAGGTCCACGTACTGACCGGCATGCCGCACTACCCGGCGTGGCGGCTCGACCCCGCCTACACGGGCGTGCGGCGGGTCGAGGAGGAGCGCGCGGGGGTGCGCGTGCACCGGCGGGCGCACTCCGTGCCCGACCGGCAGACCGCCCTGCGCCGCGCCCTGTTCGAGGCGTCCGTGCTGCGCGGCGGGCGTGACGCCCCGGCCGGGATGGGCCGGCCCGACGCGGTCTTCGCCCAGATGCCGAGCCTGGCCGGCGGGGTGCTCGCGTCCCGGCTCGCCAAGGAGCACGGCGTGCCGTTCGTCCCCGTGGTGCAGGACCTCATGGGGGCGGCGGCCGCGCAGAGCGGCATCCGCGGCGGCGGGCTCGCGGCGCTGGGCGCCGGCACGGTGGAGCGCCACATACTCAAGCGGGCCGCGCTGGTCGGGGTGATCCACGAGTCGTTCGTCGAGAAGGTCGCCGCGATGGGTGTGCCCGCCGAGCGGATCCGGCTGGTGCCCAACTGGTCGCACGTGCGGCGCCCTTCGCGGCCTCGCGAGGAGATGCGGGCCCGGCTGGGCTGGCGGCCCGGGCAGACGGTGCTGCTGCACGCGGGGAACATGGGCGTCAAGCAGGGGCTCGAAGTCCTCGTGGAGACGGCCCGTTCCGCCCCGGAACTGCGGGTGGTCCTCATGGGCGAGGGCAGCCAGCGCGAGCAACTGCGGTCGCTGGCCGGTGGGTTGCCCAACATGGACTTCATGCCGCCGACGGAGGACGCCGAGTTCGCGGACGTGCTGGCGGCCGCCGACGTCCTCGCGGTCACGCAGCGCGCCTCCGTGCAGGACATGAGCCTGCCCTCGAAGCTCACGTCGTACTTCGCCGCGGGGCGCCCGGTGCTCGGCTCGGTCGCCGCCGAGAGCGGTACGGCCCAGGAGATCGCCCGCTCCGGCGCCGGCGTGGTGGTGGCCCCGGAGTCGGCGGCCGACCTCCTCGCGGCACTGCGCGCCCTCATGTCCGACCCCGAGCGCGTGGCCGCCCTCGCCGCGGCCGGCCCCGCCTACGCGACCGCCCACCTCAGCCGCGAGGCCGGCCTCGCCCGCATCGACGCCCTCCTGACGGAAGTCCTCCCCTCAGCAGCGCCAGCACCGCCGGTGGCGGAGAAGGCAGCCGAATCGGCCGCACCCGCCCTGCCTGCGACCCCACCACTCCCGGCCGCGTTCCCCCCCGCCCACCCCCCGCAGCCCGCGGCCCCGCCGGAGGCGGGAGAGCCCGCAGCGGCACCTGCCGAGGCAGCAAAACCGGCCCCCGCCGACCCCGCACAAACTGCGGCATCGCCAGCAGCGGAGAAGGCGACCGAGGCGACCGAACCCGCCGCTCCCCCGCGGCCCACGGCTCCTCCGGTTCCGGCCGCGCCACCGATACCGGCCGTACCGCCGAAGGCAGAGGCGGCCGAGGCCGAGGAGTCCGAGGGGGACGCAGAGTCGGAGGCGGCCGAAGGCCGTTCGGCTTCCGAGGCGGACGCCGGGGCCGACGCCGTCGAGGGGGTGGCGAAGTGAGTGACGGGGTGGTCGACGAGCCGGACCTCGTTCGGGATCAGATCCGGCAGATCCTGCGGTACAAGGGCCTGATCACGGCCGGGGTGGTCGTGGGGCTGGCGGCGGGCACGTACCTGGCGGTGGGCGGCGGTGCCACGTACACCGCCAGCAGTGAGGTGATGGTCCGGGCGGCGACCGCGGACCCGTTCGCGACGGGCACCTCCGCGGACGAGGGCATCAACATCGGCACCGAGCGGCAGACCGCGATGAGCACGACCGTCGCGGTGGCCGCGGCGAAGACCGTGAAGGAGCCGGTCCGCACCCTCCAGCGCTGCCTGGAGGTCACCAACCCGCCCAACACCTTGGTGCTGCGCTTCAGTTGCGGCACCCGCAACGCCGACGACGCGGCCGCGTGGGTCAACGCGTTCACCACCGCGTACCTCGACAACCGCGAGGCGCAGACCAAGTCGACGATCAAGAAGATGGTCGCCGGCTACCAGCAGCAGCTCGACCCGGTCGTGGCCCAGCGCAACGACCTGCTCGACCAGATCAAGAAGAGCGACGACAACCAGGTCATCGGCACGCTGGTGTCCGTGCAGACCAACCTGCTCAGCCGGATCACCGAACTCAACGGCGACATCAGCGGGTTGCGCGCGCTGGACACCACCCCCGGCGTGGTGATCAAGCCCGGTGAGGCCCCGGACTCCCCGTCCGGCCCCGGGCTGCCGCTGATGCTCGCGCTGGGCGCGGGCCTGGGACTCGCGCTCGGCCTGCTGGCCGCGTGGGTGCGGCTGGTGTTCGACCCCCGGCCGCGGTCCGACGACGAGGCGGCCCGCGCCCTGGACGCGCCCGTACTGGGCGTGCTGCCCGGCCCGCGCGGCGCGGCCGCCCCGCAGCTGCTCGCCGAGGGCGAGTCGGGCGGGCGCCTGGCCGAGGAGTACCGCTCGATCGCCTTCCGCCTCGGCCACGACCCGCGGTTCGCCGAGCGCCGCCGCCTGCTGGTCGTGGCGCCGCGGGCACCCCGCGGCACGGGCGACCCGGCCGCGGCCGTCGCGGTCAACCTGTCCGCGTCATTCGCCGAGATGGGCCGCGAGGTGCTGCTCGTGGAGGCGGACCTGCGCGCCCCGACCCTGTCCGCGCGGCTGCGACCGGTGGACGCGGGCGGCCGCCCCGGCTGGGCGCGTTCGCCGGGCCTCGGCGAGGGCGGCTGGCCCGCCGGGCTCCAACTGCCCGTGGACGCGGGCGAGTCGGGCTCCTTCGACCTGGTGCCGGGCCGCCGCGTCCGCAACGCCGCCCGCGCGCTGACCTCCGCGCCCGCCACCCGCCTGTTCGCCGAGGCCGACGAGCCCGGCACGGTGGTCGTGGTGCTCGCCCCGGCCGTGCTCAGCTACGCCGACGCGCTCGCCGTGGCGGACCGGGTGGACGGCGTGGTCGTGGTGTGCGACCCGAGCGAGGTGCGCCGCGAGGACCTGGTCCGGGTGCGGGAGTTGGTGACCGGCGCGGGAGGGGCCGTGCTGGGCACGGTCCTGCACCACAGCGCCCCGGCGGCGCGCGGCCGCTTCGGCCTGGGCCGCCTGTCGCCGCGGCGCCGCCGTGACGCCGTGGCCGCGGCCCGTGTGGAGCCGTTCGCGGAGCCCACCGCCGCCCCCGAGCGCCACCCGGTCCCTTGACCGCCCCCGCACCGTCCGCGGGCACCGCCGACGACCCCGCCGCGGAGCCGAGCGAGGAACCGGCCGGGGGCCTGCGGGCCCGGACGGCGATCCTGAGTTCTGTCGCCGACCAGGGCGTCGCCGCCTTCACCAACATCATCGTGCTGGTGGTGGCCGCCCGGCTGTCGACGGCGGCCGGCTTCTCGGTGTTCTCGATGGTGTACATGGTCTTCACGGTGCTGCTCGGCGTGAACGTCTCGTACGTCGGCCAGGCGCTGGTGCTGGAGCGCGGCTCGGACCGGGTGCGGGCGGCCTGCCGGTCCGCGGTCGCGTTCACCGCCGCCGCGTCCACCGTGCTCGGCCTCGCCCTGGCCGCCTCGCTCGCCTTCGCGCCGGGGGCGGCCTCGCACGGCCTGGCGGTGCTCGGCCTGGTGCTGCCGATCGTGCTCACCCAGGACGGCATGCGCTACTGCTTCTCCGCGCTGCGCCTGCCGCACCTGGCGCTGGCCGCCGACACCGTACGGCTGCTGGTGGCCGTGCCCGCGCTGGCCGTGCAGCCGCACGGGGCGGGAGCGGTCCGGCTGATCGCGGTGTGGGGGCTCTCCGGTATCCCCGCGCTGCTGGTGGGGGCGGCGCTGCTGCGGCCGCGGCTGAAGGGCGCCCCGGTGGACATGCGGCCCTACGTGCGGCGCGGGCACCTCGGCCAGCGGTTCGTCGTGGAGTTCGGCGTCGGCAACGCCACCAGCCAGCTCGCGGTGGTGGGGCTCGGCCTGTTCGCGGCGCCGCTGGCGGTGGGCGCCCTGCGCGGCGCGACCACCTTGTTCGGGCCGATGAACGTGTTGTTCAACTCGGCCACCGCGTTCGGCCCGCCACTGCTGAACCGGGTGCGCGGCACCGACCGCAAGGTCCGGGCCACCGCGGTGCTCGCGGTCGCGCTGGCCGGTGTCGCCGCCGCGTGGACGACCGTGCTGGTGCTGCTGCCGGACCGGACCGGCCGCAAGCTGCTGGGCGACACGTGGGCGGCCTCGTCCGCGCTGCTGCCCGCCTCCGGCAGCCAGTACGCGTGCATCGCGCTGGGCACCAGCGCGCTGCTGACCCTGCGGGTGCTGCGGCCCCGGGCGACCCTGCCGATCCAGGTGGTCTTCTCACTGGCCTCGGTGGCCCTGATGCTGGCCGGCTACCGGGTGAACGGCGTGCTCGGCGCCGCCTGGGGCCTGGGCGCGGGCTCGGCTTTGAAGGCAGTGGCGCTGTGGCTGCGGATCGGGGCGGTACGGGCGGGCTGACGAGCGAGGTCCCGGAGTGGGCGGTCGAGGTACGAGGCCGCCCGCAGAGGGACCGAGGAGGAAGACCGCCAGACAAAGGGGCGGGGATCCGCTCAGATGAAGGAGCCCGCCTCCGGGCCGGGCCTCACGGCAGGCTCTTCCGCCGGTCCGCGCTGAAGGTGGTGACGAGCGCCAGGCACACCAGGGCGATCCCGATCCGGCCGGCGGCCTGGAGCAGCGGGCCGCGCAGCAGGATGAAGGAGTAACCGGCCACCACCGGCACGACCACGGCGGCCACCGTGCCGGGCCGGCCGTCCTCCGCGGTCCGCCGGGCGTACCGCAGATCGGCCCGCCCGCATCCGTACCCGATCAGCACGAAGCTGGCCGTCATACCCAACGGCCCGAAGTCCAGCCAGAGTTCGGCCCACAGCGGGGAGGACAGGTTGGTGTTGGTCATGCCCATCCAGCGGCCGACCAGCACCCCGGAGTCCAGCGACTTGCCGTGCCACACCGAGCGGGGCACGAAGAACAGCGTGTCGGAGGCGAGTTGGCGGCCGTGCGCGTGCCCGGCCCCCGCCTTCACGTACGACAAGGTGTTGGCGAACATCCCGATCTGGTCGTAGTCCTTGAGCGTCAGCGGCTCCAGCACCGACGTGGACTGCACCGGGTGGTAGCCGCTGGAGTCGTAGCGGAAGCGGTCCAGGAACGGGAAGAGCAGCAGCGCGGCCACGACCCCGGTGACCAGCGCGGCGCGGTAGACCACCGGGCTGCGCGGGAAGGCGGTGAAGAGGACCGCGAACACCACCGTCAGGAACCAGTAACGCGGGTTCGAGACGGGGTTGTTGACGATCGCGTTGAGGACGACCAGGCCGCCCAGCGCCAGGATCGCGGCCAGGTTGCGGCGGGCCGCCCGCGAAGTGGCCGTCCAACGCAGGAGGAACAGCATGGCCAGCAGCGCGGGCACCGTGCCGAAGCCGCGCACGAAGGCCGAGCCGACGTGGCTGTCGCCGCCGCTGCCGGTGAGTCCGCTGGCCCGCACGGACTCGCTGATGCCCTGCCGACTGGTGAAGAAGACCGCGGGGCCGCCCAGTTTGACGATGCACAGCAGGCTGCCGACGTAGGCCAGCGCGATCAGCAGCCACAGCCGCCGCCGGGCCACCTGCGCCTGCGGGCGGGGGCGGTGCGGGGACGGCGGCCGGTGGCGGGCGGCCAGCGCGCCCACGTCGAAGGCGACGCAGCCGGCCAGCACCAGCGTGATCGCCGTCGCGGTGTCGGTGCGCGGGCCGACCACCGGGGTCGGCAGCTGCCCGATCACGTCCTGCGCGAGCGGGGCCACGCCCATCGCCACGTAGCAGAACAGCCAGTACGCGCCCTGCACCAGTCGGCGGCGCCGGCTGAGCACCATGGCGCACAGCCGCCCGCCGGCGTAGAGGGTGAGGACCAGTTGCAGCCAGTAGGAGCTGTCGCGCACCCCGGTGCCGGGCTGGACGAGCACGTAGCCGGGCAGCAGCACGATCACGGCGGTGACCAGGGGCAGCGCCAGCGCGCGGGAGAGCGAGGCCCGGGGCACCCCCGTCGGCCCGCTGCGGTCCGGCGCCACAAGATCCGGCGCCGTAGGACCCGGCACGGCAGAATCCGGCGCCGTACGGCCCGGCCCGCCCGCAGCCGCGTGCCCGCCGCGCACGTCCTCCGGTACGTCGAGCGCCATGGCCCCCCTTCCCCTGCGCCGAGTCTAGGGCGTGCGCGGCGGGGGCACGGGCGGTCTCGGGGACTGCGGCGGGACTGCGGCGGGAGTGGACCGAGCCGGTACGGGCGCGGCCCGGGGCCGGCGCTCAGGCCCCGTCGTACGCCTTCTTCAGCGCGGCCAGGTCCATCTTCCGCATCGAGAGCATCGCCCGGGTGGTGCGCGCGGCCTTCTCCGGGTCCGGGTCGGTGACCATGTCGATCAGCACCGCCGGGAACACCTGCCAGCTCACGCCGAAGCGGTCCTTGAGCCAGCCGCACTGGACCTCCTGGCCGCCGCCCTCGGTCAGGCGGGACCAGTAGTAGTCGATCTCCTCCTGGTCGGCGCACTCGATCTGGAACGAGACCGCCTCGCTGAAGGTGAACTCCGGGCCGCCGTTGAGGCCCACGAACCTCTGGCCGTTGAGGGTGAACTCCACCGTCACCACGGAGCCGGGCTCGCCCGGCCCGCTCTCGGTGTAGCGGCTGATCCGGCCGAGTTCGGAGTCCTTGAACACCGACAGGTAGAAGTCCGCCGCCTCCTGCGCCTGGCCGTCGAACCACAAGCAGGTGGTGAATCCGTTGGTCGTCATCGCTGCCTCCCGGAGCGCGGTTGCCGTGTCTCCCATGAAGACCTCCCGGCCCCGGAAAACTCATCGGCCGGGCCGGACGGTCACCCGGATGTCCCGATCTGCCACCCGGCGCACCGCCCGCCGCTAGGCTGGCGCGGGGAGCCCAGGGGAGGGCACGCAGGGAGGGGTGTACGTGAGGGTTCTGCATGTGGTCACGCTCCACACGCCGACCAACGACTTCGGCGGGCCCACCCGGGTCGCCCTGAACCTCTCCCGGGGCCTGCGGGCCAAGGGCGTGGACGCGCGGATCGCCACCCTCGGCGACGGCTTCGCCGGTCCGCTGCCCACCGAGGTGGAGGGCGTGCCGTCCTTCGTCCACCAGGCCCGGCACGTGCTGCCCGCCTTCGAGGTCAGCGGCATCACCTCGCCGGGGCTGCTGGCCCGGGCCCGGCGGATGGTCAAGGGCGCCGACGTGGTGCACGTCCACCTGATGCGGGACCTGATCACGCTGCCCTTCGCGCTGATCGCCCTGGAGGCCGGGGTCCCGCTGGTCGTGCAGACGCACGGCATGATCGACCCGACCGAGAAGGTGTTCGCCAAGGCCGTCGACGTCCTGGGCATGAAGCGGGTGCTGCGGCGGGCGGACGCGATCCTGCACCTGACCGCCATGGAGCGGGACGGGGTGCAGGCGGTGGTGCCGGGCACCCCGCTGCGCACGTTCCACCGGCTGGTCAACGGGGTCGCGCTCCAGGACCGCCGCCCGCGGCGGCCCGCCGACCGGCCGCCGACCGTCCTCTACCTGGCCCGGGTGCAGGAGCGCAAGCGGCCGGAGGACTTCGTGGCCGCGATGCCCGAGGTGCTGGCGAAGCACCCGGACGCCCGCTTCGTGCTGGCCGGGCCGGACACCGGCGGGCTGACCGGCCCGATGCGGGCGCTGGCCGACCGGCTCGGCGTCGGGCACGCGCTGGAGTGCCCGGGGCCGCTCGGCCACGAGGACGTGCTGCGCCGGCTGCGCGAGGCGGACGTGTACGTGCTGCCGTCCGTGGTCGAGCCGTTCGCCGTCTCCATCCTGGAGGCGATGTCGGTGGGCGTGCCCGTGGTCGTCACCGCGACCGGCGGCCTGTCGCCCGACGTCGAGGAGGCCGGGGCGGGCCTGCTCACGGCCAGCCGCCCCGACGCGGACAACGGCCCCCTGGTGGCCCGCGCGGTCCTCGACCTCCTCGACCCGGCCGCCAACGAGCGCGCCTCCGAGGCGGCCTGGCGGCTCGTCCGCGACCGATTCTCCATCGACGCGGTGGTGGACACCCTGCTGTCCGTCTACACCGACGTCGTCACCCACCACCCCCGCCGGGCGGTGGCCCGCTAGAACGGCCCACCGCCCGGCGCGGACTGACGGGGAATCCGACAAAGGCGACATAAAGTACGAGCGATGTCGCTCTCACGTCGGAAGATGATCCAGGTCGGCGCCTCCGGTGCGCTGGTGGCCGGGTGCGGGGGCGCGCCTGCCGCCGGTACGGTCACCCGCGCGCCGGACGCCGGCCCGGCCGCGCCGAAGGGCACCGTCGCGGCCCCGCCCGCCGCGAAGGCGCCCACGCTGCCGGAGCAGATCACGCACGGCCCGCGCGACCGCCCCCTCCTCGCGCTGACCTTCCACGGCCAGGGCACCCCGGAGCTGGCCGCGTCCGTGCTGGGCGCGGCGGAGAAGGCCGGCGCCCGGGTGACCGTGCTGGCGGTCGGCAGCTGGCTGGACGCGTATCCGGAGATGGCCCGCCGCGTGCTGGACGGCGGCCACGAGCTCGGCAACCACACGCAGACGCACGGCGACATCGGTGCGATGCCGCAGGCGGAGGCCGCCGCCGAGATCGAGGAGTGCGCGCGGCGGCTGGAGAAGCTGACCGGCTCGCGCGGGCGCTGGTTCCGGCCCTCGCAGACCCGGCTGGCCGGCGCGGACGTGGTCCGGCTGGCCCGCGCGGCCGGCTACCCGCACCTGCTGTCGTACGACGTGGACCCGCTGGACTGGACCGACCCCGGGCCGGACGCCGTGCGGGCGGCGGTGGCCCGGGAGGCGGGCCCCGGCTCCGTGGTCTCCCTGCACCTCGGGCACGCCGGCACCGCCGCCGCGCTGCCCGGCATCCTCGACGACCTGCACCGCCGCGGCCTGCGCGCGGTCACGACCTCGGAGCTGGTGACCTGATGCGCCGTGTCCCGTCCCCCGGCCTGCTGCCGGTCCTCCTGTCCGCCGCCGTGCCGGCCGCGCTGCTCCTCACCGCCGGCTGCGGCGGTCCCGCGCCGCACGCGGGGCGGACGGCGGCCCCGACCCGGTCCGCGGCGCACGTCGCCGCTCCGGCCGCGCCCGCGGGCCTGCCGGGCATGCCGCCGCCGCTCGACCCGAGGGACCTGTACGCCGCCGACCGGCCGGGCGACCTGTCCCCGGTGGTCCGGAAGTTCCCGTCCCTGGTCTACGTGCCCAACACCTTGTCCAACACCGTCTCGGTCATCGACCCGGCCACGTACAAGGTGGTCCGCACGATCCCGGTCGGGCTCCAGCCGCAGCACGTGGTGCCCTCCTGGGACCTGAAGACGCTGTGGGTCAACAACGACGTGGGCAACAGCCTGACCCCGATCGACCCGGCCACCGGAAAGGTCGGCAAGCCGGTCGACGTGCACGACCCGTACAACCTCTACTTCACGCCGGACGGCAGGTACGCGGTCGTGATGGCCTCGCTCGACCGGGAGCTGGTCTTCCGCGACGCGCACACCATGAAGCGGGTCAAGACCGTCCCCGTCACCTGCTACGGGGTGAACCACGCCGACTTCTCCCCCGACGGCCGCTACTTCATCGTCTCCTGCGAGTTCTCCGGCGAGCTGCTGAAGGTCGACACGGCCCGGATGAAGGTCGTCGCGCAGCAGAAGCTGCCGCTGCCGGACGCGATGCCGCAGGACGTGAAGATCGCGCCGGACGGCCACACCTGGTACATCGCCGACATGGCGGCCGACGGGGTGTGGACGATGAACGGCGACACCTTCTCCACCCCGAAGCTGCTGCCGACCGGCCTGGGCGCGCACGGCCTGTACGTCTCGCGCGACTCCAAGACGATGTACATCTCCAACCGCGGCGAGGGCTCGATCTCCCTGCTGGACTTCGCCACCGGCAAGCTGGTGGGCAAGTGGCACATCGACGGCGGCGGCAGCCCGGACATGGGCGGGGTCTCGGCGGACGGCAAGGTGCTCTGGCTGTCCGGCCGCTACAACTCCGAGGTCTACGCGATCGACACCGCGACCGGGCGGACGCTGGCGAAGATCCCGGTCGGCGGCGGCCCGCACGGCCTGGCCGTCTACCCCCAGCCGGGCCGCTACTCCCTCGGGCACACCGGCATCTTCCGCTGACCCTGTGTGCGCGGGCGCCTAGCATCCTCTTGTGGTCGGTCTTCCTGCTCCTTCCCTCCGCGGGCGGCCTCTCCTCCTTTCCCGCCCTCGGGCAGGAGGGGCCCACGGCCGCCCACTCCGGGAACTCGTGCGTCAGCCCTCCGTGAGCGCTCGCGCCAGCCGGGTCGACGCCGCCGCCCGGGGCGCGCTGCCCACCGGCCAGGTCCGCGTCGGGTGGACGGAGTTGGCCAGCAGGACGAGGAACGCGTCGCCGACCGGGTCCAGGACGAGACAGGTACCGGTGAACCCGGTGTGCCCGACCGCGCCCCGCCCGGCCAGCTCGCCCATGAAGTGCGGGCGGTCCACCTCGAAGCCCAGCCCCCGCCGCACCCCGTCCGGCCCGGGCCGGGTGCCGAACAGCAGCCGTACGGACTCCGGTTCCAGCAGGGCCTCTGTCCGACCGCCACCCGCCAGGGAATCCAGCAGGGCCCGCCCGAAGAGCGCCAGGTCCCACGCGGTGGAGAACAGCCCCGCGTGCCCGGCCACCCCGCCCATCGCGTGGGCGTTCTCGTCGTGCACGGCCCCGCGCACCAGGCCGCGGTCGAGCTTCCCCCAGGGCCGGCGCTCGTCCTCGGTGGCCGCGATCCGCGGCAGCAGCGCGGGCGCGGGGTTGAAACAGGTGTCCGCCATGCCGAGCGGGCCGGTGATCTCCTCGGCGATCAGCCGGTCGACGGTCCGGCCGGTGACGGCCTCCAGCACGGTCTGGAGCAGCAGCAGGTTCAGGTCGGAGTAGACGCGCTCGGTGCCGGGCCGGGTGAGCGGCTCCTCGCGGGCCAGCCGCTCGGCGCGGGCGGCGGCGTCCGGCTCGTCGTACAGCGGCAGCTCCGGGCGCAGGCCCGAGGTGTGCGTGAGCAGGTGCCACAAGGTGATGCCGTGCGCGGCGGCGGCCTTCAGGCCCGGGGCGTACTCCGCGATCGGGGCGTCCAGCCGCAGGGTCCCGCGCTCGATCTGCCGGACGGCGGCCACGGCCGTGAAGAGCTTCGTCACCGAGGCCAGGTCGTAGAGGGTGTCGGGGCGGGCCGGCACCCGTTCGGCGCGGGACAGCGGCACCCCCGCGTCGGCGTGCTCGTCGTACGCCGACCAGCGCGCCGCCCAGCCCACCGCCTCGTGCAGGGCGACCGTCCGGCCGCGCCCGGCGAGCACGACGGCGCCCGCGCACCACGGCCGGGGACGGCCGGGCACCGGGTCCAGGTACGCGGTCAGTTCGGGAACGATCCGCGCGATCTCGTCGGCGTCGAGGCCCGCCTCAGGGCAGGTACCTCTCGACAGCGGCGGGGCCATGCTCCTCCAGTGCCTTGCGGGCCTTCTCGATCAGTTCCGGGCTGGGATCGCGGCCGGAGGCCATCACCAGGTCCTCCGGGTCCACCATGTGCTCGGACCCCGTGTGCAGCTCGCTGTCTGCCGTCTTGAACGCCCAGGTGCGCTCGTCCGGATCGTCGGACATCGCTTCCTCCCGAGGGTCTACGGTCCCTCCACCGTACGTCGGCCGCCCCGGCAGAGCCCGACGAAGCAGGCCACGGCCACGAACACGCAGGTCAGCTGCGTGATCGCCATCGGGAGCGCGGTGCCGTCGCCGGCCACCTCCCCCAGCGGCGAGATCAGCGCGCCGATCAGGAAGGAGGAGGTGCCGATCAGCGCCGAGGCCGACCCGGCGTCCTTCTTCGTGCGCAGCAGCGCCTTGGTGTTGGTGGTGGGCAGGACCAGGCCCATCGCGGCCATCAGCACGAACAGCGAGCCGGCGATCTCCGGCAGCCCGGCCTTGCCGAAGGCGCCCGAGGTGAGCACCACCAGCGCCGCGGCGGACAGCGTGATCAGGGTCAGGCCCAGGGCCAGCACCTTGTCCATGTCGACCCGGCCGACCAGCACCTTGCCGTTGAGCTGGCCGACCCCCACGATGCCGATCGAGTTGAGGCCGAACAGCAAACTGAAGGTCTGCGGCGAGGCACCGTAGACGTCCTGCACCACGAAGGACGAGGCGGACACGTAGGTGAACAGCGCGGCGAAGGCGAAGCCGCCGGCCAGCACGTAGCCGGTGAAGACCCGGTCGGCCAGCAGGCCGCGCATCGCCCCGAAGGTGCTCGACAGCTCGCCGCTGTGCCGGCGCTCGGGCGGCAGCGTCTCGTGCAGGCGGCGCCACACGACGAAGGTGAGCAGCACGCCGATCACCGTGCAGACGACGAACACGCCCCGCCAGTCGGTCAGCCGCAGGATCTGCCCGCCGATGGTCGGCGCGACGATCGGGGCCACGCCGGATATCAGCAGCAGCGTCGAGAAGAACCGGGCCATGGCCAGGCCGTCGTACAGGTCGCGGCACACCGCGCGGGAGATCACGATGCCGGCGGCGCCCGCGAGCCCCTGGACCAGCCGGAAGGCGATCAGCAGCCCGACGTTGGGCGCGAACGCGCACAGCACGGTGGCGACCACGTAGATCACCATGCCGATCAGCAGCGGGCGGCGGCGCCCCCAGCGGTCGCTGAGCGGACCGACCACGAGCTGGCCCAGCGCCATGCCGGCCAGGCACGCGGTGAGGGTGAGCTGCACGGTGGACGAGGGCGCCCGCAGGGCGTCGCCGACCTGGGGCAGCGCGGGCAGATACATGTCCATCGACAGCGGCGGGAGCGCGGTGAGCCCGCCCAGGACAAGGGTGACGGCCAGGCCGGTGCCGCGGTGCGCAGCGCGGGGAGTCCGGGTCTCGGTGGGGAAGGGGGTGACGGTGAACTGGGCGGGGGCGTCGGGCCCGGCGTCCTGCACGGCTGTAGTCTCCATCGATGTAGTTGAAGCGTTGCCCATCCTCCCAGCCGACGGGGATGCGCCGGTACGGATTTCCAGGGACTGAGACGTCAACGTCCCCGCCGCCCCGCCGTCTTCCCGGCTCTCCCCCGACGACCTTGGACGAACGCCTCGACTCCTGCCGCGACACCTCTCGATGCAGTCCCCACCACG
This sequence comes from uncultured Actinomycetota bacterium, assembly GCA_963756705.1. Taxonomy (GTDB): domain Bacteria; phylum Actinomycetota; class Actinomycetes; order Streptomycetales; family Streptomycetaceae; genus Actinacidiphila. The sequence goes on from CAVWOS010000019.1 coordinate 696,408, forward strand.
CGAACGGAACGGGCATGAGCCAGGAGACACCGCGCAAGATCCGCTGGGGCATCCTCGCGACCGGCGGGATAGCCGCGACCTTCACACAGGCGCTGCTGTCCCTGCCCGACGACGCGGAGGTCGTCGCCGTGGCCTCGCGCCGGACCGACACCGCGAAGGCGTTCGCCGAACGGTTCGGCATACCGCGGGCGTACGGGAGTTGGGCCGAGCTGGCGGCGGACGACGAGGTCGACGTCGTGTACGTGGCCGGGCCGCACCCCGCGCACCGGGAGTCCGCCGGGCTGTGCCTGGAGGCCGGGAAGGCGGTGCTCTGCGAGAAGGCGCTCACCCTCAACTCCCGGGAGGCACGGGAGCTGGTGACGCTGGCGCGCGAGCGCGGGGTGTTCCTCATGGAAGGCATGTGGACCTACTGCAACCCGCTGATCCGCCACCTCCTGGCGCTCGTCGCGGACGGCGCGATCGGTGAGGTGAGACACGTCACCTCCAGCTTCGGCTTCCACGGCGGCTTCCCGCCCGAGCACCGGATGCGCAACCCCGCGCTCGGCGGCGGCGCCGTGCTCGACCTCGGCGTCTACCCGATCTCCTTCGCCCACCTGTTCCTCGGCGAGCCCGACACGGTCGAGGCGTGGGCCGACCTCACGCCTGAGCGTGTGGACGCCCAGACCGGCATCCTGCTCGGCTGGAACAGCGGTGCCCTCGCCACCCTCACCTGCGGCTTCACCGCGGAACTCGGGTCGGCGGCCGCCGTCTCCGGGACGGCCGGGCGGATCGAGATCCCCGACGGCTTCTTCCACGCGGAGCGGTTCGTCCTCCACCGGCGCGACGAGGAGCCGTTGACGGTCCTCCTCTCCGAGGTCACCCACGACCACGACCGCAGCAGCATGCGGCACGAGGCCCTGGAGGTCATGCGGGCGCTGCGCGCCGGGGAGACGGAATCCCCGCTCGTGCCGCTCGACGGCTCGCTCGCCGTCATGCGCACGATGGACGCCGTCCGGGCCCGCATCGGCGTCACCTACCCGGGCGTCGACTGACGCCGTCAGGCGGCGAGTTCGGGGGCGACGAGTCGCGCCCGCTCGTAGAGGTCACGTGCGGTCGCGTTCCGCACGTGCGGGCGGATCAGCCGGAGCATCTCGGCGACGCGCTGGTCCGCCCGGCCGGACTGCACCAACGGGAAGTCGTCCAGGGCGGCGTGCCAGGTCGCGCAGGCGGCTTCGAGGTGCCCGACGGCGAGTTGGCGCTCCGCGAGGAGGGCCCGTTGCCGCACCCGCGCCCGCCGGTAGACGCTGTAGCGGAACTTGTCCGCTTGCTGCATCGCCTCGACCGCGCCGAGCGCGTCGCCGAGTTCGAACCGCACCTGGCTGACGTGGTAGTTCAGGGACGACGGATCGTAGGAGCCGAAGGCTTTCTCGCGGGACTCCGCCTTGTCCATCGCCGCGTCCGCTTCCCGCAGGTACATCAAGGCGTTGTTGCGGTCGCCCACTTGGGCTGACGCGTGCGCCTGCTGCCCGGCGAGGAACGCGCGCATCCGCGGCCCGGCCTTCGGGGACGCGGCAGCGGCGGCATCCGCGAGACGGAGCGCCTCGGGACCGTGCCCCAGGTCCACGGCCTGCACGCTCATGCCCCGCAGCGTGGTGCAGAAGGCGAGGTGGTCGTCTGCCGCTCCGGCGAGCTCCAGCGCCTTCAGGTAGTACTTCTGCGCGATCCCGTGCACCCCTTCGTCGACCGCCATGTAGCCGGTCAGGTAGCACAGGTCGGACGCGGCGGACATCATCGCCTTGCGCACTTCCTCGGTGGCGTCCGCCTTCAGGTACGGCGCGACCGTGTTGACCAGGAAGGCCGCTGCCATCGGGCGCGCGTGCCGTCCGCCGAACTGGTCGTCCAAGGCCGAGACCTGTTCCGTCATGGCGACGACCATGTCCACCTCGGGCATCCCTATGCGCCGCACCTGCCCGGTCTGGACCGCCTCCATCCGGCCGACGACGTCCGGCCAGCCGGGGACGGCGAGCGCCACGGAGAAGAGCGAGGCGCCGACGACGCTGCGGCGGGTCGGGCTCACGTCCTGCTCACCGAGGTCGAGCAGCCCGTCGACCGTCCCCAAGCGGGGCGCCGCCCCCTCAGCGGCGGCCGGGAAGCCGGCCTGCGCGTGGGTGACGGGCCTGCGCAGGCGGCGCGACAGCGCCTCCAGCACGAGGGGGCGGAACCGCTCGCGCGGCACGTGACCCTGGAGCCACGCGTGAGCGGTCTGCGCCGTGTACCGCAGCGGCGTGCCCCGCTCGGTGCCCAGCTTGTTGACCTCCTGCGCGAACTGCCGCAGGGACCAGCCGGTTTCGCGGTACAGCCGCTCCAGTTCTCCGTTCGGCCCGCGGTCGCCCATCGGCCCCCACTCCCCGTGCGTGTTTGACGCATTTGAACGCTTCCTGCGCTTCAAAGGTACCGCTCTGCGTAATGGGCCGGTTGCCTAGAGCAAGACAGACCCCCGCGACCGTGCGACCGGCCCGGGGGCACGGCCCACGCTTACGGGAGCGCAGACATGCACGAGCCCAACCGTCGTCCGGGTCCGTACCCGGGAGCCGCGCGATGACCCCTGGCCTGCGGATTCCGCCGGCCGGGCCGGCCGTGAAGGGCCCGGCGGTCGTCGAGCGGCGGTGGCCTCCTTCGCCGCGTTCGGTGGGCCGGGCGCGGCGATTCCTCGCCCGGCAGCTCGATGCCTGGGGGTTGCCGCACCTCACGGACAGTGCCGTTTTGGTCGTCTCGGAGCTGGTCACCAACGCCGTGACGCACGCGCATCCGCCGTACGGTCACGTGATCTCGACGCGGTTCGTGCGGCTGGAGTCCGGCGTCCGCATCGAGGTGCACGACGCCGGCGGCGGCACGCCGGAGCGCCGGGAGGCGGCCCCCGAGGAGGAGTCGGGGCGCGGGCTGGACCTGGTGGACGTGCTGACCGGCGGGCGCTGGGGGGTGAGCGGCCGGGAGGGGCCGGGGAAGTCGGTGTGGGCGGTCTGCGCCGAGGACGGGCCCGCTGGTCGGGCCTTCGCGGAGAGGGAGCACGTCAAGTGAACGACCAGGCCGTTCGGCGGCAGGGCGTCGTGCCGTTCATCGTCCGGTGGAGCGGTGAGAGCGCGGGCGGGTCGCAGGTGGTCGTGCGGCGGGACGGCAAGGGGATCCGGTACGCCGACGAGCGCTCGTACGACCGGGACGGGCACGGGGTCCTGTGGAGCCGCACGCCGTCCCGACCGGGTCGGGGCACACCGCAGTTCGGGACCGTGCACGGCCTGCGGCAGCGCCTCGCGATGGACGGGTCGCTCTGCCACATCTGCGGTCAGGCGGCCGACCGCGACGCCGACGGCACCCTGTGGCTGGTCGACACCCACGCCCACGACCTCGACCCCGAGGTGGAGCGGACCTTCCACCCGCCGGTGTGCGAGCCGTGCGTGCACCTGTCGGTACGGGCCTGCCCCCACCTGCGCCACGGCTGGACCGCCCTCCGCGTCCGCACCTCGACCCCCTACGGCGTACGCGGCGCCCTCTTCGCACCCGCCAGGCCCGCCCCCGTCCCCACCCACATCGACACCTTCCCGTACGGCAACCCCTTCCTGCCCTGGGTCCGTGCGGGCCAACTCATCGTGGAGCTCAGGGACTTCACGGTCGTCCGGCTCTGACCCGGCCGGGGTCACCCGGCGTTGTGGGCCTCGGCGGCGGACGCGATGCGGGCGGCCAGGTCGAAGTCCTTGCCGGTGAGGCGGCCGCCGGCGGCGTGGGTGGTGATGGCCACGGAGAGGGTGTCGTAGCCGAGGGTGAGGTCGGAGTGGTGGTTGAGCTCGTCCTGGATGCCGGCGATGTGGAGGGCGAGGATCGCGGCGCGCAGGTGCGGCAGCCGGTATTCACGGCGTACCGTGCGCCCGTCGTCGGACAGCGTCCATCCGGGGAGCTCCGCGAGGCGCTCCTCGACCTCCGCGCGGGTCAGCGGCTCGGCGTACGGCATCGCGCACCTCCTGCGGCGCTCGCGGGACGACCGGCGCCGTCCCCGTACTCCCATGGTCCCACCGGCGGGCCGCCCGCACCGCGCCGCGCCGCCGCCCGGGGGTGCGGGCCGCGCACGGGTGGCCTGCCGGCCGCCGGGCTCGGGGAGCCGCCGGTCGCCGGGCTCGGGGAGCCGCCGGTCGCCGTCGTGCGGGCCTCGCGCGGGTAGCCTGCCGATCATGAGCGCTCTCACCGTCCGGCCGGCCACGTTCGAGGACCTGGACGGCGTCGTGGCGAACAGCTTCGCGCTGCTCACCGAGGACGCCGCCGCCCGCGATGCCCAGGTGGACCCGAAGTGGGCGCTGCGGCACGGCCGGGATTCCTTCGCCGGGACGATCACCGACCCGTCCACCCTGCTGCTCGTCGCGGCGGCGGAGGACGGCCGGGTGGCCGGGTACCTGGTCGGCAAGCTAACCGAGCCGGTCGACGTCCTGCCCATCCGCAGCGCCGTCCTGCGCGCCCTCTACGTCGCCCCGGAGCACCGCGGCGGCGGGGCGGGCGCCCGCCTCACCGCCGCCTTCCTGGACTGGGCCCGCCGCCACGACGCCACCCGCGCCGAGGTCAACGCCTACGTCGCCAACGAGGCCGGCCTCCGCTTCTACCGCCGCGAGGGCTTCACCCCCCGCGCCCTCCGCCTCGACCTCGACCTCACACCCCCGCCGGGGTAGCCAGCCTGCCGGGGCGTCATGACGTCCCCCCGGTCGTGCGACCGGTGCCGGGTAGCCCGCACGCAGCAGCCCCGTCACGCACACGCCCGCCGGGGTGGCCGGACTGCCGTGCCCCGGCAGGCACGGAATGCTCGCCGACGCGAGCAGCCGGACCTCCCCACAGCCGCGGCCCACCCGCGCCGCTCCTGGCGTGGCCCACCCGAGAAGGCCGCCCGCGGCAGCCCTGACGCGCACGAACCTGCCGGTTCCGGGCCCCGGCCCGAGGGCCACCCCGAACACCAACCGCCCCTCCGAAGGCAGGCGACCGAATCCGTCCTGCGGCCCAGAGCCGCCCGCCGGGGCGGCGGCGTCACGCCGGGCCTCCCGGGAGCCGGCCGAGGACCACCCCGAACGCCAACCGCCCCGCCGGGGGCAGGCGAACGGACCCTCCGGCGGCAGCCACGACCCGCCCGCCGGGGTGGGGGCGTTATGCCGTTCCTCCCCCGGGGCGGCCGAGGGTGGGGGCGGAGAGGTGGCGGAGGTAGGTGTCGCGGGTGAGGGGGTTGCCGTCGGTGCGGGGGCGGGTGGGCGGGGTGCCGCGGACGGGGCGGGAGAGGAGGCGGTCCTCGGGGCGGGCGAAGGCGGAGCCCTCGCCGTGGGTGAGGCCGGGCAGGGCCCGGGTGACGTCCGGGGCGAGCCGGGTGGGCAGGCGGGCGGTGAGCGTCCAGACCGCCGCGCCCTCCGCGGAGCCGGTGATCTCGGCGCCGAGCCCGGCGAGGAAGGCGACGACCGCGCTGAAGGCGTCCGTGGGCACCTCGACCTCCAGCGCCTGGCAGGGCTCGTGCACGCGAGTACCGGCCGCTTCCAGCGCGCGCAGCAGCACCATCAGGGTGAGCCCGCGGAAGTCGGCGGCCGTGCTCAGCGGCGAGGCGTAGCCGACCCGGAAGAGGGTGACCGCGCAGTCGGCCACCTCCCAGCCGTACAGGCCCTGTTCGAGCGTGCGCAGGGCCGTCTCCTCGACGGCGCGGTGGAAGGCGCGGGGCAGGGCGCCCCATTCGACCTCGCGGCGGAAGGCCACCCCGGAGCCGGGCGGGGCGGGTTCGACCCGCAGGCCGACGGTGGCCCAGAAGTCGTGGTCGCCGCCGCGGTCCAGCACGGTGAGCGCCTCGCCGGCCGCGACGGGCCGCTCGAAGTACACCGGGGTGACGGGCGCGAAGACCGCCTCGACCCCGAAGTCCCTGTGCAGGCGGGCCGCGACGACCTCCCGCTGCACCTCCCCGTACAGCAGCACCGACGTGGTGCCGCCGGCCGCCGGGCGGGTGCGGATCAGCGGGTCCTCGTCGGCCAGCGCCGTCAGCGCGGCGTGCAGCCGGGCCTCCTCGCCGGGCCGCCCGGGCCGCACGACCGTCTCCAGGCTCGGCGGCGAGAAGTGCGGCTCCCCCGCCGTGCGCGGCGGCTCGCCGAGCCGGTCGCCGACCCGGATGCCGGGCAGGCCGCGCAGCCGGGCGATGCTGCCGGCCTCCAGCCGCGCCGGGCCGCCGGGCCTGGCCTCACCCATGCCCTCGTCCGCGCCCGCCGCCTCGGGTGCCACCACCTCGATCCCGGTGAGCCGCCCGCCGTACGTACCGGGAGCCCCGTTGGGCAGCGTCCGCCGGAAGGTGACCCGCTGACGCTCCCTCAACCGGCCTGCGAACAGCCGCAGATACGCCACCTTCTCCTTGTCCGCGGCCCGCTCGACCGCGAACACCGTGCCGGCGGGCGGCAGTTCGGGGTCGGCGGCCGGCGGCCGCAGAAGCGCCGCGATCCCGCGGGTCAACTGCCCGATCCCCTCGCCGGTCAGCGCGGACCCGAAGAACACCGGGTGCACCAGACCCGCCGCGGTCTGCGCGGCCAGCAGGGCGGTGAGCTCTTCCGCCGAGGGGACCCGTCCCTCGACGAGCCGCGCCAGCAGCGACTCGTCGTGCTCGGCGAGGACTTCGGCGGCGCGGGCCCGTACCGCGCCTTCGGCGAAGGAGCCGGGGACCGCGCCCGCGCCCGCCTCCTACACGGTGACGCGCAGGGCGTTGTACGCCTCCGCGGCCACGGTGGGGACGCCCCGCGGCTCCGGGCCCGCCGCCCAGGACAGCGTGATGTCCCGCTCCTCGCCCGGGAGCAGCCACCCGTAGTTGTCGTCCGCGAGCGCGGGCAGCGCGTGTCCGCCGCCCGGCCCCTCGGCCGCCGACAGCCGGACGAAGGCCGCGGGCCACGCCCCCGTGTTCCGTACGGTCGCGGTCGCCGAGGTCGGCCCGGACGCCCGGGTCCGCAGTGAAAGCCGCACGTGGGGCAGCCCGTTGAGGGAGCGCATGTCCATCGGGGTGCGGTAGCGCCCGTAATCGTTGGCCGACACCAGACGCCCGTCGGCGTCGGTCAGCCGCAGCCGCAGCAGGTGCGCGGCCGGCAGCGCCCGGTCGAACGGCACCGCGAAGGCGGCCGCGGTGCCGGCGGCCGGCACGTCCAGCACCGCTGTCCGGGCCTTCCCCAACTCCCGCCCGCCCAGGTCGTACAGCTGCGCGCTGGCCGTCAACTGCCCTGCGGCCGCGCCGGTGTGGTTGACCACCAGCACCGTGCCGTCGGCCGGGGCGGCCTGGACGTGCAGCGGCTCGCACCCCTTGCGGGCCCCGTAGCGGCTCCCGTCGTCGGGACCGCCGGAGCCGCCGGAGCCGTTGGGGCCGCCGGAGCCGTTGGGGCCGTCGGCGGAGGACCGCCCCTCCGCCGGGTGCGGCGCGTCCGGCGGCAGGGCGCCGGGGTCCTGCCGCAGGTGCGCGTTCCACGCCTCGAACACGGCCCGCGCCGCCTCGTACCCGACGATCCTCGCCTTGCGCGCGAAGTCCTCCGGCGACCCCGACGTGCCCAGCCGGGCGTGGACGGCCGCTCCGAACGCCGCGTCCCCGGCCGCCGCCCCGGCCGTCTGCCCCGCCGCGCGCACGTCGCCCGGCGCCCGGAGGTCCACCGCGATCCACCGCTGGTCGTCGGCCGCCGCCCGTCGGCCCGTCCCGCGCGCACCGGTCCCGGCGGCCTGGTCCACCGCCGGGCCGGCCAGCAGGGTCCCGCCGGGCGGGGCGACGCGGTGCCCCGACGGGGGCGAGGAGGTCTGGGACATGGGGCACGGCTCCGTTTCGGCGGGTGGTGAGGGTGCGAGCACAACGGGGAGGGTGTCCGCGGGCGCCACGGGCCGGGGCGTGAGGGTAGCGACGCCGCGACACGATGACAACGTTGCCATTGTCTTTGACAACGTTGCCAAGCAGTCTTGCGCCACTGCGGTGACCAAATCAAGACGTCAGCTCCCAAAATCTCCCATCGGCCCGCCACGCCCCCCGTTCCGGGGGCCCTCGCGGGGCCGGCCCGTGGGCCGGGGACGGAGCCTCAGCCCGAACGCCGCTTCTTCCGGCCGCCGCGGCGGCGGATCACGGTGTCGAGCGCGCCCACGGCCGCGCGGGGGTGGGCCGGGCCGGGTGCGCCGGGGATTCCGCCCGCGCACCACCAGGAGAGGGTCCCGTCGGCGGTCCGGGGGTGCAGGCCCAGGTCGTGCTCGGCGCACAGGGGCCACGCCCGGCGCAGGCGCTCGGTGACGGTGTCCTGCGCGGCCTCGGCGACGGCCGCCAGGGCGAAGGCGGGGTCCTCCGCCGGGTCCGGGGGCAGGTGGTTGCCGTGCCACTCGCCGTTGGCCAGGGCGACGTAGACCGCCTCGGGCCCGCCGGGGTCGTGGGGTGGGACGGCGAGCAGCCGCAAGGGTTCCTGCTCGGGGAGGGTCGCCGCCAGGTCCCGGTCGAGGAGGGCGAGAGCCGCGTCCCACACCGGGTACTCACCCGGCGCGACCGGACGGGGCTCATGACGGCCCGGCACATCACGCATGGGCGCCATCCTCGGTCACGCCCCCGCGCCCGCGGGAGGCGGGTGCCTCCAGGGCAGCGGGCGTCCGATCGACCACCCCCGGCGGGCCTACTCCGCGTAGAGGCTGTCGCGCCAGCCCTCGCGGGAGCGGACGACGCGGGTGACGAGCGGGAGGCACACGCAGATCGCGCCGCCGACCGCGAGGGCGACGACGGCGAAGGCGACGTCGAGGGCGGGTGGGCGGGCGATGCCGGCGCCGACGCCGCTGGAGCTGCCCTGGAGGTTGATCAGCCAGTCGGAGACGAAGCAGCCGCCGACCGTACCGGTGACGGCCGCGGCCAGCACGATGAGTCCGACGCTCGCCGAGACGGTGGCGACGGTCTGCTGCGGGGTCAGCCCGACCGCACGGTACGCCCCGAGGTCGCGGGAGTGGTCGCGGATCTCGGCGGCGACGGCGGTGAGGAGTTCGGCGAGGCCGATCAGCCCGAGCACCAGGATCAGCCCGATGATCACCCCGCGGGCGGGGGTGAGCGCACGGGCCGGGTTGGTCACGTCCCGCACCTCCAGCTGCCCGTTCGAGGACGCGGTGAGCGCGGCCCGCACGCTGTCCGCGTGCGCCCCGGGCAGCAGTTGAACCGTGTAGGCGTCCGGCCGCACGGCGCCGTCCTGGTCGTGGAGGGTGTCGAAGGACGTCGAGATGACCACGCCCTGGTGCCCGGTCTCGATGCAGCGCCCGACGATGTGCAGGATGTGCGGCGTGCCGCCGACGGTGAGCCGGACCCACTGGCCGACCGACACGTGCAGGGTGTCCAGCAGCCCCTGGCCGGCGACGGCCTCGTCGAGGCCGGTGGGCGCGCGCCCGGCGACCACCGCGAAGGGGTACGGGTGCTCGTCGGTGCCGAGCCCGCGCAGCGTGACCGTGCCGGTCAGGCCGGGCGCCAGCGCGGCGAGTTCGACCTGCGGATAGACCGCCTCGACCCCGGGCGCGGTGGCCAGCTGCCGGCCCGCCCCTCCGGTGTCGGCCGAGGTCGGCCGGGCGGTGAGCGCGGCGGCCAGGCCGATCCGGGCGGGGGCGTGCTCGAAGTGGTTGAGGGTGGCCCAGGTGCCGAGCGCCACCGTGATCATCAGCACGGACAGCGCGAGCCGCAGGGCGGTGCCGGCCGACCGCACCGGCCGGTGCAGCACCCCGCGCCAGCCGAGCACGACCGACGGCGGGGTGTGCAGCCGCAGCGCGACCCGGACGGCGCTGGACATCCGGCGGCGGCCGGTGACGGGGGTGCGGGCCAGCGGCACCGAGGGCACTCGCGCGGCCCGCCAGCCGGCCAGCACCGTGCCGCAGGCGATGACCAGCACGGTGCCGAGCGAGACGACCGGCAGCGACCAGGCGTGCTGGGGCAGTGTCTGCCACAGCGAGACGGCCTCGCCGAGCACGCCGGGCGCGTGCGGCCCGAGCCACTCGGTGGCCGCCGCCCCGGCCAGCACACCGCCGGTGGCCAGCACCACGTGCTGGAGCAGGAACGCGGAGATCACCTGGCCGGGGCTGAAGCCGATGGCCTTGAGCACGGAGATGTCCCGGGTCTGCGCCAGCACCCGGGTGCCGGCCGCGCCGGTGACCGCGAGGGCGGCGGCGAGCAGCGCGCCCAGGCCGAAGAAGCCGGTGAGCACGCCGAGCAGGTGGTTGTCGCCCTCGGCGGCGGTGCGGGCGTCGCGCCAGGTGGAGACGTCCACGACGCGTTCCGCGCCGAGTTCGGTGACCGCGCGCTGGACCACGAACCGGGTCTCGTCGGGGTCGGTCAGGCGCAGGCCCACGGTCTGGCCGGCCCGGCCGGCCAGCGCGGCGAGCGAGTCGACGGCGGCGGCCGGCGCCCAGCCGATGCCGGGGGTGTCGCCGGGCGAGTAGCGGGCCTCGGCGGTCTCGGCGATGCCGACCACGGTGAGTGTGCGGTGGGCGCTGCCGCCGCGCAGCACCAGCCGGTCGCCGGGGCGGGCCCACAGCGCGGCGGCCACCGAGCTGTCGAGCACGATGCCGTCGTCGGCGTGGCCGTTGAGCCAGCGGCCGTCGGTGACCAGCGGGCGGCTGACGGAGGGCTCGCGCGGGCCGGAGGCGCGCAGTTCCAGCGCCGCCTTGTCGTTGCCGTGCAGGGCGGTGAGCTCCGCGGTGCGGAACGGCCCGCTCACCGCGGTGACGCCGTCCAGCCGGGACAGTTCGGAGGTGTCGGCGGTGGCGGTGGTGCGCAGCCACGCCTGGGCGCCGTGGGTGCGGGTGAACATCCGCTGCCAGGGGTCGGCCGCGTAGGAGAGCAGGGCGATGGACAGCAGCAGGGCGGTGGTGATGCCCACGGTGGCCAGCACGATCGACAGCGCCTGCCCGCGGTGGGTGCGCAGGTCGGCTCCGGCCCAGCGGATGACGGCGCGCATCCGGTCAGCCCAGCAGTTTCACGACGTGGGCCGCGGCGGAGGCGTCGGCCGTGGTGTCGTCGTCGAGTCGGGCGTCGTCCACGATCTCCCCGTCGAAGAGGGTGATCACCCGGTCAGCGGTGGCGGCCACGCTGGCGTCGTGGGTGACCAGCAGGATGGTCTGGCCGCGGCGGTGGTAGCGGGACAGCAGCCGCAGCACCTCGCGGGTGCCCTTGCTGTCGAGGCTGCCGGTGGGCTCGTCGGCGAGCAGCAGGCTGGGCTGGTTGATCAGGGCGCGGGCCAGGGCGACCCGCTGCCGCTCGCCGCCGGACAGGTCGGCGGGGGTCCTCTCGCCGCGGCCCTCCAGGCCGAGTTCGCCGAGCAGTTCGGTGCAGGCGGCCCGCACCTGGCGGGGCGAGCGGCCGGCCAGCAGGCCCTGGAGTTCGATGTTGTCGGCGACGGTCAGGGTGGAGATCAGGTTGAACAGCTGGAAGACGATGCCGACGTGGCGCCGCCGCAGCACCGCCCAGCGGGCCTCGCTCAGGCCGTCCACCCGGCGGCCGTCCAGGAAGATCCGGCCGCGGTCGGGGCGTATCAGGCCGCCGAGCAGGTGCAGCAGGGTGGACTTGCCGGCGCCGGAGGGGCCGGTGACGGCGACGAACTCGCCGCGCTCGACGGTCAGGTCGACACCGCGGACGGCCCGCACCGGGCCGCCGTCCTGCTGGTAGGTCTTGGCCAGGCACTCGACGGTGACCGCCGGGCCCTCGGCAGGCTGTGCCCGCTTCATTCCATTTCCTCCTGGCAGCGCTCCAGCCAGTCGAGGTCCGCCTGCAGGTGCAGCAGCGCCCCTTCGATGAGCAGCTGGGAGATTCGGTTGTCCTGGTCCTCGGCGTTGGCCAGCCGGGTCAGCGCGCGTACCTGGTTGAGGTAGAACCGGCGCTGCCGGTTGATCAGGCCGACCGGGTCGCCCATGCCCGTCACGGGCGCGAGGGCGAGCTTCATGAAGAACTCGTCCCGTACCCGCGGCTCGCTGGACGTCTCCTCGAACCAGGCGGCGACCGCCTCCCGGCCCGCTTCGGTGAGTTCGAAGATGCGCTTGTTCGGACGGTTGGACTGATTGACGTCGTGCCCGGAGATGAGCCCGGACCGCTCCAGCCTGCCCAGGGTGACGTAGATCTGCCCGACGTTGGCCTGAGGATAGGCGGCCCCGAAGAGCTTCTCAAGCGACTGCTTGAGCTCGTAGCCGTGCGCGGGACCCTTGGCGAGAAGGGCCAGCAGAGGAAGGCGCACTGGACTCTCCTTCCCGCTGTCCTGGTGGGTGCCCTCGGCGTCTGGAGCTACTTGCCCGTTAGGGCTGTGCTCTATGGCTGTCGGGGGCGACTGTGGCGACCGACACACCGCCGGCACGGTGTCTGAACTGTTCTGAGCTGTTCCGACAGTGTCTCACCGGCGGCGGAAGCGGTTGCGGCGGTCCGAAGCCTAGCCGCGCGTATGCTCAACGGGTATATAAGTCGTTCGGGGTGTCGTACCCCATCCTGGCTCGGCCCGGGAGGAAGACATGGGGTCACGGCGGGCGCCCTTCCGGTGGCTGTTGGTCGTTGCCCTGCTGCTGGCGATCCCGTCGGGCACAGGGGCGACGGAAGCGGTCAGCGCCGACGGCCGCGGGCCGATCACCTTCGTCACCGGCAAGGACCTGACCGGGTATCTCCAGCCGCTGCTGGACGGGTGGAACCGTACCCATCCGGGCGAGCGGGTCACGCTGATCCAGCTGCCCGAGGCCGCCGACGACGTGCACGCGCAGATGGTCGACAGCCTGCGTTCGGGCAGTTCGCGCTTCGACGTGCTCAACATCGACGTGGAGTGGACGGCGGAGTTCGCCGGCGCCGGGCTGGATCGCCCCGATCGACGCCGCCCGCCTTCCGCTCGGCAGCCTGCTGCCGCACGTGCTGGACACCGCGACCTTCCGCGGCACCCTGTACGCGGCCCCGTACGTGACCAACGCCGGCCTGCTGTACTACCGCAAGGACCTGCTGGCCAAGGCCGGGGTCGAGCCACCGCGCAGCTATGCGGAACTCGAGCACGACGCCGCCACGCTCGCCCCCCGCTTCGGCGTCGGCGGCTACGGTACGCAACTCTTCCCCTACGAGGGGCTCACCGTCAACCTCGCCGAGGCGGTGCAGTCGGCCGGCGGCTCACTGCTGGGCGGCGAGGACGGTACGAAGGTAGGGGTGGACTCCGAAGCGGCCCGGCAGGGGCTGGACTTCCTGGTCCGCGGGGTGCGGGACGGCTGGATCCCGCGGGAGGCGCTGACCTTCAAGGAGGAGGAGTCGCGGGAGGCGTTCGACGACGGCCGGCTGCTCTTCCTGCGCAACTGGCCGTACGTGTACGAGTCCGCGGCCGGTTCCGGCTCGAAGGTCGCCGGGAAGTTCGGCGTGGTGCCGCTGCCCGGCTCCAGCGTGCTGGGCGGCTCGAACCTGGCGGTCAACACCCACTGCCGCCATCCGCGCACGGCCGCGGACCTGCTGGCCTACCTGATGAGCGACACCGTGCAGCGCCAGGTGCTCAGCCGCGGCTCGCTGCCGCCGGTGCGGGCCGCGCTCTACACAGATCCCGCACTGGTGCGGCAGTTCCCCTACCTGCCGATCCTGCGCAAGAGTGTGGAGTCGGCGGAACCGCGGCCCAAGAGCGCGCGCTACGACCAGGTGAGCCTGGCGGTGGCCGCCATCACCAGCGACGCGCTGAACGGCCGGCTGACCCCCGCCCAGGCGATCGCCACGATGAGCCAGGACCTGCGGGAGATCGTCGCGGGCGACTGAGCTTCCCCGCACTTCCCTACTTAACAAGTAGATATCTGCACCCCCGCTGAATCCCGTTCTCCGAGCGTGCTCGGATGCGGGATTTTTGCTGTCAAAGCGGGGCAGTTCGCGGATGCCTGAACGCAAGTGCGTTGACACGCACAAGTCACCGGTACTTAACATGAAACTACGCGATGGGGCGTACGGCAGACCGCCGGGCGTGCCTTCGCCGACGTGACCCCCGCGTGTCCCGATCCAGGTCTCGCCCCCAGGTCTCCCCCCGGACCACACCCTCAACCCCCTCGCGCACGAGGCCACTCGCGCGCCCTCGCCTCAGGATGGAACGGTTGTTCACTCTTCCGTCGCAGGACGACGCACCCTGCAGAACGGCCGCTGACACCCCGCGGCCCTGGTGGCGCGACGCCGTCGTGTACCAGGTCTACATCCGCAGCTTCCTCGACAGCACCGGTGACGGCGTCGGCGACCTGGCCGGCGTCCGCGCGGGGCTGCCCTACCTGAGCAAACTCGGCGTGGACGGGATCTGGTTGAGCCCGTTCTACCCCTCGCCGCAGCACGACCACGGATACGACGTGGCCGACTACCAGGACGTCGACCCGATCTTCGGCGACCTGGCCGAGTTCGACGCGCTGGTGGACGACGCCCACCGGCTCGGCATCAAGATCGTCGTCGACATCGTCCCCAACCACTGCTCCAGCGCGCACCCGTGGTTCCAGGCGGCGCTGGCGGACGGCCCGGGCAGTGCGGCCCGCGAGCTGTTCCACTTCGCCGACGGCCGCGGGCGGGGCGGCGACGAACCGCCCAACAACTGGCGGGCGATGTTCGGCGGCCCGGCCTGGACCCGGGTGGCCGAGGCGGACGGCCGGCCCGGCCAGTGGTACCTCCAGATGTTCACCCCCGAGCAGCCCGACTTCAACTGGCGCGACCCGCGCGTGCCGCGAGTACTTCGAGCAGGTGCTGCGGTTCTGGCTGGACCGCGGCGTGGACGGCTTCCGGATCGACGTGGCGGCCGGCCTGTTCAAGGACACCCAGCTGCCCGACTCCCCCGACCCGGACGCCGACGAGCGCACCCGCGACTCGGTCAACCCGCTGGCCTGGAACCAGCCCGAGGTGCACACCGTCTGGCGCCGGTGGCGGGCGATCTGCGAGGAGTACCGGGAGCGCGACGGCCGCGACCGGCTGATGGTCGGCGAGGTGTCGGTGCCCACCGCCTCCGAGCAGGCCCAGTACGTCCGCGAGGACGAGCTGCACCAGGCGTTCTTCTTCCACCTGCTCGGCGCGCCGTGGAGCGCCAAGGTGCTTCCGCGAGACCATCAGCGAGGCGCTGCGCGACATCGCGGGCACCGGCTCGACCGTCACCTGGGTGCTCAACAACCACGACCAGGTGCGCACGGTGACCCGCTACGGCGGCGAGACCGGGACGTTCGGGCCGGACCGGGCCCGCGCCGCGGCGCTGCTGATGCTCGCGCTGCCCGGCGCCGCCTACGTCTACCAGGGCGAGGAACTGGGGCTGCCCGAGGTCGTGGACATCCCCGACGAGCTGCTCACCGACCCGATCTTCCGTCGCACCGGCAGCCGCCGCTACGTGCGCGACGGCTGCCGGGTGCCGCTGCCGTGGTCCGGCCACGCCTCGCCGTTCGGCTTCACCGCCGAGGGCAGCGCCGCCACCCCCTGGCTGCCGCAGCCGGCCTGGTTCGCCGAGCACAGCGCGGCCAAGGCGCTGCTCGACACCGGTTCGTGCTGGCACCTGTACCGGGAGGCGCTGATGCTGCGCTCGCGGCTGCCGCAGCTCGGCGAGGGCCCGCTGCGCTGGCTGGACACGCCGCCCGACGTGCTGGCCTTCGAGCGCGGCGACGGGCTGGTGTGCGCCGTCAACTTCGGCGACGACCCGGTCCCCGCCCCGCTGGTCTCCTCCCCGCTGCTGTCCAGCGGCCCCCTCGTGCCCGGCACCCTGCCGGGCAACACAGCCGCCTGGTGGGTCGGCGGACCCACCAGGCCCAGTGCGTGAATCCGATGCCTCCCCGCGCGGATTCATCAGCTTCATCCGCAGGCTCCACCCGCAGGTTCAAAGGCG
The DNA here is from genome assembly GCA_963756705.1 of uncultured Actinomycetota bacterium. Classification (GTDB taxonomy): domain Bacteria; phylum Actinomycetota; class Actinomycetes; order Streptomycetales; family Streptomycetaceae; genus Actinacidiphila. The sequence goes on from CAVWOS010000019.1 coordinate 712,229, forward strand.
ACCCCGCGAGTTCCACGCGTTTGACGAGTTCCACACGTTCCACGAAGAACCCACGAAAGGTTCCACCTCCCATGAAGCACAAGCTCATCGCCACCGCCGTCGTGTGCGGCCTGGCGCTGGCCACGGCCGCCTGCGGCGGCAGCGACAGCAAGGACTCCTCGAAGTCCGGCTCGTCGTCCTCGGGCCAGGAACTCAAGGGGCACACCATCACCGTGGCCGCCGTCTGGACCGGTGAGGAGCAGGCCAACTTCAAGAAGGTGATGGACGCCTTCACCAAGAAGACCGGCTGCAAGGTCCAGTTCCTGTCCACCGGCGACAACGTCTCCACCGTCATCGGCAGCAAGATCCAGGGCGGCGACGCCCCCGACGTCGTGATGGTGCCGCAGGTCGGCGTGCTCCAGCAGTTCGCGAAGAGCGGCTGGCTGCGCCCGCTGTCGGCGGTCGCCAAGGCCTCCGCTACCGCCGACTACGCCCAGGCGTGGCAGAACTTCGGCACCGTGGACGGCACCTTCTACGGCCTGTACTACAAGGCGTCGGACAAGTCGACGGTCTGGTACGACCCGAAGGCGTTCGCGAACGCGGGCGTCACCCCGCCCACCACCTGGGCGCAGATGCTCACCGACGCCAAGACCATCTCCTTCTCCGGCACCGCGGCGTTCGCCATCGGCGGCCAGGACGGCTGGCCGCTGACCGACTGGTTCGAGAACGTCTACCTGTCGCAGGCCGGCCCGGACAACTACGACAAGCTCGCCCAGCACAAGATCCCGTGGACCGACCCGACCGTGGTCAACGCGCTGACCACGCTCAAGCAGCTCTTCGGGCAGGACGCGCTGATCGCCGGCGGCCGCAAGGGCGCGCTGAACACCGACTTCCCGACCTCGGTCACCCAGGTCTTCGGCGACAAGCCCAAGGCCGCCATGACCTACGAGGGCGACTTCGTCAGCGGCAACATCCAGGAGCTGAAGAAGCAGGTCGGCACCGACGCGAAGTTCTTCCCCTTCCCGGGCGTGGGCAGCGGCCCCAAGCCGGTGGTCGGCGGCGGTGACGCGGCCGTGGCGCTCAAGGACGGCAAGGACACCGCCGCGGGCATGAAGTTCCTCGAGTACATCGCCTCGCCCGAGGGCGCCAGCATCTGGGCCAAGGCCGGCGGCTTCATCTCGCCGAACAAGAAGGTGCCGCTGTCGGACTACACCGACCCGACGCTGCGGCAGACCGCCGCGTCCGTCGTCGGCGCCGGCGACGGCATCCGGTTCGACATGTCCGACCAGACCCCGGCCGCGTTCGGCGGAACCGCGGGCCACGGCGAGTGGAAGATCCTGCAGGACTTCCTGAGCGACCCGTCGAACCCGGCCAAGACAGCCGCCGCGCTGGAAGCAGCAGCCGTCAAGGCCTACAAGGGCTGAGGTCACCCCATGACCGCCGTCTCCCCCACACTGCCACCCGCCGTGGCCCGGGCCGTGTCCAACGCCCGGCGCCGGCGCCGCCGCCGGCAGGTCGTCTCGGTGCTCTTCGCACTGCCGGCCCTGATCCTGCTCGGCGCGCTGATCGGCTACCCGGTCGTCTACTCGGTGATCCGCAGCCTGTTCGACGCGGGCGGCGACACGTTCGTGGGCCTGCACAACTACCACGAGCTGTTCGCCGACCACGCCACGCAGATCGCGCTGCGCAACACCGCGGTCTGGGTGCTGGTGGTACCGGCGCTGCTGACCGGTGTCGGACTCGTGCTGGCCGTCCTCACCCACCGGGTGCGCTGGGCCACCGCGTTCAAGCTGGTGATCTTCATGCCGATGGCGGTCTCCTTCCTGGCCGCGGGCATCACCTTCCGGCTGGTCTACGACCAGGACCCGCACCACGGTGTGCTGAACGCGATCGCGGTCAGCGCGCACGACACCTTCAAGGGCAGCTCCTCCTACCCGGGGGCCCGCCCGCGTGACGCGAAGGTGCTCCAGCAGGCGGGCGGCGGCGGCTTCGACACGGTGGCCGCCGCCCAGCCCGGCGACGCCGTCGCCCTCGGCCTGGTCGGCATCCCGCCGGCCTCGCTCAACGGCAAGGCGAGCCAGGCCGCCCAGCCGTCCTCGCTGGCCAAGCCCGGCCAGATCTCCGGCACCGTCTTCCTGGACTTCTCCCCGGGCGGCGGCGGCACCCCGGACAAGGTCGACCCCAACGAGCACGGCATGCCCGGGGTCAAGGTCAAGCTGACCGACGACCACGGCACCGTGGCCACGGCGACCAGCGGCAAGGACGGTTCCTTCAGCTTCGGCTCGGTCAAGCCGGGCTCGTACCACGTGCAGCTGCCGGGCCAGAACTTCGCCAAGCCGTACGGCGGGGTGTCCTGGCTCGGGCCCTCGCTGATCACCCCGGCGATCATGGCCGCGTACCTGTGGATCTGGACCGGCTTCTCGATGGTGCTGATCGGCGCCGGACTGTCGGCGCTGCCGCGCGAGACGCTGGAGGCCGCCCGGATGGACGGCGCCAACGAGTGGCAGCTCTTCCGCCGGATCACGGTCCCGCTGCTCACCCCGGTGCTCAGCGTGGTCTTCGTGACGCTGGTCATCAACGTGATGAAGGTCTTCGACCTCGTCTACATCATCGCCCCCGGCCCGGTGCAGCAGAACGCCAACGTGCTGGCGCTGCAGATGTGGCTGGTCTCCTTCGGCGGCGGCAACAACCAGGGCCTCGGCAGCGCCATCGGCGTGGTCCTGCTGCTGCTGGTCATCCCCGCGATGATCATCAACATCCGACGCTTCCGCAGGAGCGGCTCATGAGCGCACACACCGCGGCGGGAGCGGTCACGGACCCGCGCATGTCCACCGCAGGGCCGAGCGGTACGGCCTCCGGACGGCCCCGGCCGTCCCTGGCCGGCCGGCTCACCGGGATGCTCGGCAGCAGCGTGGTCCAGGGCGTGCTGGTGATCGTGGCCCTGGTCTGGCTGACCCCGACCCTCGGCCTGTTCATCTCCTCCCTTCGGCCGTCGAAGGACAACGCCGAGAGCGGCTGGTGGAAGGCGCTGGAGCACCCGGGGTCGCTGAGCTTCGACAGCTACTCCAAGCTGCTGGACAACAGCAGCATCACGCACGCGTTCTGGAACACCGTCTATATCTCGGTGCCGGCCACCTTCCTGGTGGTGGTGCTGGCCGCGCTGGCCGGATACGCCTTCGCCTGGCTGGAGTTCCCGGGCCGGGACTGGGTGTTCCTGCTCGTGGTCGGCCTGCTGGTGGTGCCGGTCCAGATCGGCCTGCTGCCGGTGGCCAAGCTCTTCGGCCAGCTCGGCATCTTCGGTTCGCTGTTCGGCGTGATCCTCTTCCACGTCTCCTACGGGCTCCCGTTCGCGGTGTTCCTGCTGCGGAACTACTTCGCGGAGATCCCCCGGGAGATGCTGGAGGCCGCGCGGATGGACGGCGGCACCGAGTGGACCATCTTCTGGAAGGTGGTCCTCCCGGTCGGCCGTCCGGCCATCGCCAGCCTGGCGATCTTCCAGTTCCTGTGGGTCTGGAACGACATGCTGGTCGGCCTGATCTTCGCCGACACCGACGCGCAGCCGCTGACCGTGGCCCTGCAGTCGCAGATGCGGCAGTTCGGTTCGAACATCGACATCCTGGCGCCCGGCGCGTTCCTCTCGCTGATCGTGCCGCTGGTGGTGTTCTTCGCCTTCCAGCGGTACTTCGTCGAGGGAGTGATGGCGGGTTCGGTCAAGTGACCGGTCGTTCGCGACGCTGACCGCGCCGGTCCGGTGACCGTGCCGCATGTCCGCCTCACCACGGGGGAGGCGGACATGCGGCGTTTCCGGGTTTCTGTGTTTCTGGGTTTTCGGCGTTTCTGGTGTTACGGCGTTTCCTTCGCGGGCGCGGGCTACGGGGTGACGTCCCGCCGGTTCAGGAGCAGCGCGGCCAGGCCGAGGCACAGGGCGACGTACGCGCCGAGGACCAGACTCGCGGCGAGGGGGCCGGAGACCGAGACCACCCCGGGCACCGCGGTGTTCGCCCCGCCCGTGGGATCGAGCGCCGCGCCGAGCGACCCCGCGCTCGGACCGATCAGCAGCCGCTGCGCCCACTTCAGCGCGGTCAGGGTGCCGGCCAACCCGGTGACCAGGTTCTCCACCGCCAGCAGCCAGAGCAGTCCGACGCCGATCGCCGCCCCGGCGTTCCGTAGCAGGATCGCCAGGAAGATCCCCAGGCTCGCCGCGGCCATGCTGACCAGCCAGACGGCGCCGATCCCCGCCAGCAGGTCCGGGGCGCCGGGCCAGTCGGCCGACCGCCCGCTGAGCACGGCCACCAGTGCGCTCGCCCCGGCGCTGACCGCGACCACCAGCACCGTGATGCCCAGCACCGCGACCGCGACCGCGACCGCCTTGCCGACCAGGGCCGTGGTCCGCTGGGGCCGCTGGACCAGGAGCGTGCCCCAGGTGCCCCACCGCTGGTCCCCGCCGGCGAGGACCGCGCCGAGGATCAGCATCAGCGCGCTGCCGAACATCGGGTAGAGGTCCACGGTCCCGGGCAGGAACTCGTCCGGGAGCAGGCCGGAGATCAGCTTCTGCGGGTCGCCGGAGGCCCCGGCCGGCCGGTTCCTGATGGCCAGCCAGACGATGTAGGGCACCACCATGCCGAAGCCCACGGCCATCAGTGTCCACCCGCCGCCGACGATCCACACGCCCGGACGCTTGCGCATCGACAGCAGTTCCGCCCGGAGCACGCCCTTCACCTGCCCACCTCCACGGGTTCCGGCCCGGCCGGCCGACGGTCGTCGACCAGTTCGAAGAAGACGTCCTCCAGGCTGCGGACGTCGTGGCGCAACTCGCTGACCTCCAGCCCGTTCACCACCAGCAGCCGGTTGACGGCGGCGGACTCCTTCACGTCGACCGCCACCCGCAGCCGGCCGTCCTCGACCGTCGCGGATCGGACGGCGGGCAGTTCCGCCACGAGCAGGGCGGCCCGTTCGGGCTCGTCCACCGTCACCGTGAGGCCGCCCTCGCCGGCCCGCTCGCGCAGTTCGGCCACGGTGCCCTCGGCGACCAGACGGCCCCGGCGGACCACGCCCACCCGGTCGCACAGCAGCTCCACCTCGGACAGCTGATGGCTGGAGAGCAGCACCGTGCGGTTGTCCCGGCGCAGTCCGGTCACCAACTCCCGCATCCCGGCGACGCCTTCGGGGTCCAGGCCGTTCGTCGGCTCGTCGAGGATCAGCAGGTCGGGGTCCTTCAGCAGGGCCGCGGCGACGGCGACCCGCTGCTTCATGCCGAGCGAGTACGTCCGGAAGGCGGTGTCCGCCCGGGCGGTCATCCCCACCTCCTCCAGGACCTGTCCGACGCGATCGGCCGGCACGCCGGCGTATCCGGCCAGGACGCGCAGGTTGTCGCGGCCGGACAGGTGCGGATAGAGGGCCGGCGACTCGATCAGCGCCCCCACTCCGCGCAGGCCGGCCGGGTGGCCGGCCGGGTGGCCGAGCACCGTCGCGGTCCCCGAGGTCGGGCGGATCAGCCCCACCAGCATCCGCATGGTGGTGGTCTTGCCCGCCCCGTTCGGGCCGAGGAAGCCGTAGACCTCACCGCGGCGGACCCGCAGGGCGACGTCGAACACGCCGGTCCCCGGGCCGTACTCCTTGGTCAGCCCGCTGGTGCGGATGGCCAGGTCGTCCTCGCGCGGGTCGTCGTCACGCATCGGCGGCCCGCCCTCCGGCCGCGCGGCCGCGGACGGCCGGCAGCAGGAACCCGGCGAGCACCGCGGTCTCCAGCGCGAGCAGCGCCACCGCCCACCCGGGCCCGACCCAGTGCCGGAGGCTGCCGAACCACAGCCACAGCAGGGCGCCGTAGCCGAGCGCCAGGACGAGCAGCGACCCGATCCCGTACAGGGCGTAGGCACGGCGGTCCCGGGGCGGGTAGGCGGTGAGCCGCTCGCGGGCGGCCGGGTCGCGCCTGCTCAGCCGCAGCCGCCAGAACCGGTAGGACTCGCGGCGCAGGTCGGCGAGGTCCAGCGCGTGCGTCAGCATCACGTATCCGTCCGATCGGAGAACCGGCAGCAGGCTCGTCAGGGCGGCGCCGCTCCCGAACAGCAGCAGTCCGGCGGCCAGCCGGCGCCCCAGCGACCCGTCGCCGGCCAGCCACCACCAGCCCAGAACGGGCGCCAGCGCCAGCAGGGTGACGAAGACGCCGGCGAACGCGGTGCCGACCCGGGCCCGGCGGCGGTGGAAGAGCACGATGTCGTCGGTGCGGCAGTACGGGGTCAGCATCGGGAACCGCCAGCTGAGCCCGATCTCGCTGACGGTCCCGCCGAAGTGACGGCAGGTCACGCCGTGCGCGAACTCGTGCAGCACGGTGATCAGCCAGAACAGCGCCATCGACAGCGGCACGGTGACCGCCCACGTCCGCTGGTGCGCGACCTCGTGGGCCAACGTGCCCGCGTGCGTCCAGACGAACGCCTGGACCGCGGCCAGCAGCACGAACGCGGGGACGACGAACCACGCGCGGAACGCGAACGCCAGGCGTCCGGCCAGGCGCGCGCACAACCGGTCCGGCCGCAGCATCACCCAGCGCCGCCGCAGCCAGCCCTGCCGGTCCGCGTCCTTGGCCAGGTGGGCCTGGCGGAGGCGGTCCAGGGCGGCCGGATCGGTGTATCCGTCGAGCAGTTGGTAGCGGCCGAGCATGGTGAACACCTGCTGCCAGTGCTCGGGGCCCAGCCGGCGGTCGTAGGCGTCGGTGTAGCGGCTGCCGATGTCCTGGAGGGTGTGCCGGCCGTCCATCAGGCCCATGATGAAGTGCTCGCGGGGGCCCACCCGGTAGTAGCAGCCGGTCCGTTCGTCCTTGACGTGGTGAACCGTCCTGGGGCCGGACCGCAGGGCGGGGCCGAGGAGCACGTCGGGCCGCAACCGGGGCAGGGCCACCGCCCCGGTCACCGCGGCACCTCCTCGGGCGCCAGGTCCGACAGCGCCTTGCACAGGACGTAGGACAGGTAGATCTCGTCGAGGATGCTCGCCCCGAGCCGGTTGTTCGTCATGTGGATGTAGGAGCTGAGCACGATGGCCAGGGCGGCCTGCGGGTCGGGGACGGCCCCGTCGCGGAAGGTCAGGGCGCCGGCGTCGGAGAGCTTCAGCACCCGCTCCCGCAGCTCGGCGCAGTGCGAGAGCCAGGACCGCTCCAGGGGCGTGGACGCGGTGTCGCCGACGCCCAGGGCGCTGTCGCGCACGTGCCGGATCCGCGGCACCAGCCGCTCCCGCATCCGCGCGTAGCTGCGGTCGAAGCGCTCGTGCTGGCTGTCGCTGGGTTCCTGGTAGGAGGTCTCCCACATCGTGCGGTACCGGGTCAGGAAGCGGGCCACCTCGTCCTGGTCGCGCAGCAGGGCGAAGCACAGCCCCGCCGTCAACTGGGCGGCCTGGCCGAGCAGCACGGTGCGCACGTGGACGTTCGTGGTCTCCAGCAGGGTGAGGACCAGTTCGCTGGACTCCTGGAAGTGCCACTCGGCGAGCTCCATGCCGGCCGGGCCGCCGTACCGGTCCAGCTCCCGCTCGTAGGCGATGCGGGCGACGCTGTTGTTCGGGCGGAACGGCATCTCGCCGTCGGCGCCGTACAGGTCGTTCCAGCGCTCCTCGCTGTACTCGGCGAGGAACATGTTCTTGTACAGGTCGACGCTGGAGTCGCGGTCCTCCTCGTACAGGGCGGGGCGTTCGCGCAGGAACGCCTCGATCGCCTCCTGCGCGGCGTCGGCCAGTTCACCGGCCGCCGACGGGTCGGCCGGCAGCAGGCGCAGCCGGACGTGCGGGCCCTCGAGCCAGTAGCGGATGAAGAACCACGCCCGCAGCAGGCCCCGCGCGCGCAGCCGCGCCACCAGGGGGCCCACGCACTCCACCAGTACGGGGTTGGCGTTGGCGGCGTAGAAGACGTGCAGGCTGATCCAGCCGTCGCCGTCCTGCTCCGCCCGGGTGGTGCGCCCGCCCTCGCGCGGACCGTGCTCGCCGTCCGTCACCGTTCCGTCTCCCTACCGCCGGTGGCACCGGCTCCGCGCGGATGGTCGCCGCTGTCGAGTTGGACCGTGAGCTCGGTGACGTAGCGCTCCGCTCCGTCGCGCAGCCACAGCTGGTCCGGACCGGGCAGCATCTCGGTGAGCACCACGGTCGAGTCGCTCTTGCGCGCCGCGGTCTCCAGCAGCCGGACGCAGGAATAGGAGTCGAAGTCCACGTACTGCGGCTTGTGCTCGCCCCCGAGGGAGGCGAACACGTGGCGCGGCAGCCCCGCGGCCCGCTGCCACTCCCGCCACCCCAGGAACCACTCCTGGTCCGGCTGTCCGGCCACCACCGGCGGCAGCCGGTCCGCGGCGAACCGCCAGGACCTGCGCTGGAGCACCACGTTGCCCAGCCGGACCCTGGGCAGGACGCCGGAGTCGGCCTCCGGCAGGCCGGTGCCCTCCCACAGGTCGAGCTGGACCATGGTGGTGCAGGAGAAGTTCAGCAGCACCTGCTGCACCTCCGGCAGCGCCATCGGCAGCAGGAAGCCCAGGTAGACCGGGATCACCTCGACGCCCAGCCGGCGCGAGCGCAGGAGCAGCCGGTCCGCCGCCGCGTCGTGCTCGATGACCAGGTCCTCCACCGGGATCTGCTCGTGCGGCGGCCGGAAGCTGGTCTCGCCGGGACACACCACCTCGTACGGCGTGACGACGGGGTGCAGGTTGAGGTTGGTCGCGTCGTAGCCGCCCTTGAGCTCGGCGAACACCGCCCCCACCGGGACGGCGTCCGCCAGGGCCCGGCGCAGCGACGAGGTGAGCTCCTCGTCGAAGCAGTGCGCGAACCGGGAGAAGAGCAGCGTGAGCCCCGAGTAGATCCGGTTGACCACCACCAGGGGGTCGCCGGCGCCGTCGTCGGCCACCTGGAGGAAGAAGGACAGCGATCGCAGGCTCTCCGCGTCCGGCAGCAGGTCCTCGACGGTCCGCAGGAAGTCCTCGTCCAGCTCCAGGTCCGAGCCGTCGGCGCGGGCCCGGCGGTACCGGAGCCCCATCTCCTCGGCCACCGCGGCCCGGGCCCGGTCGATCGCGGCGATCTCCTCCTGGCGGAACCAGTTGTCGTAGCCGCGCGGGGTGGTTCCCTCGAAGCGCTGATGGCGCATCAGCCGCTGGTTGTAGTTGTTGTAGAAGTCCTGCCCGAATTGGTGGGCGAAGGACAGGAAGTCCTCGCAGCGGCCCCCGACCCCGTGCCGCACCCGGAAGTAGCCCTTGGTGACCAGCCTGCGCACCAGGGTTCCGTCGAAGGCCGGCAGGATGCGGGCCAACTGGCGCAGTCCGGGCGTCAGGTGCTCGGTCCAGGTGCCGGCGTCGCCGGTCACCGCCAGGCCGGGCAGCGTGGTGTCCTCGTAGACCAGGGTGCGCAGGACCGGGGTGTCCTCGCGGCCCAGCAGGCGGTGCGCCTCCTCCACCGACTCCTTGACCCGGGAGAGCAGTTCGCGCCGGCGGCCGAGGTCCGCGCCGGCGAACTCCACGACGTCGGCGCCCATCCGCTCGACCTGTCCGGCCAGTTCTCCGGCCCAGCCGGCCCCCAGCCGGTGCAGCCCGTCGCGGTAACTGGCGACCGGGTCCGGGTCGTGGATGTCCAGGTGCAGGTCCGGGACGACCAGCAGGCCCAGCCGCAGCAGGTGGGTCAGGTACCGCTCCGCCTCCGGTTCGGGACGGTTCTCCCCCATCGCGCACAGGCGGCGCACCGCCTCGTCGAAGCGCAGTGTCGCGCCCTCGCCGAACAGCGCGAGCACGTCGGACAGCGCGTCGCCGCCCGGCAGGAAGAACAGGCTCTCGTGCACCGCGTCGAGGGTCACCGCCGCGTCGGCGTTGCCGTCGGCTCCGCGCAGCCGACGCAGGTAGCGGACCCGGTCGCGGTGCACCCGCGTCCCGCTGGTGGCCCGCAGCGGCAGGTCGCGGCGGACTCCGGGAGTCGCGGTCAGCAGGTCCGAGAGCCTGGAGAGCACCGCGACGTTGAGACGGGTGCTGCCCTCCTTGTGCCATCCGCTCACCGATGCGGTCAGCGGCCGGCCGGCCCCCTCCGTGAAGGCACCCGCCGCCACCGCGGTCAGGGTGCTGAAGGGGCTGGTCTTGCACGCGGTGCGGAACAGGTACTCCAGCAGCGACCGCTCGATCCGCCGGTCCCGCTTGCTGAGCGGGGTGTCCTCGGCGAGCCCCAGGTAGCCGTCCAGGTACGTGTCGAGCGAGGGGGACGACAACTGGACGCCGTACCGCAGGTCGGTGAGTTCGGCGACCCGGCGCAGCGCGCGGCGGCCCGCGGCGACCTCCCCGGTCAGGATGCCGGAGCCGGTGCCCAGCAGCTTCTCGTGCCGGGCCCGCTCCGCGTCCCACTCCCGCAGGTCCGCGAGTTCACCGGCCGGCAGGTAGTCCTCAGCCGCCGCCAGCCCGCGCGGGGTGCGGGAGTTGAAGACGTCGCGCCGCAGGTTGATCAGCGTGCGGCGCGCGGCCGGGTCCGCCAGGCTCTCGGCCACCCGCTCCTGGAGGGTGTCGGCGAGCCGGGCGCCCTGCTCGGCCAGCCGCAGCCGCGCGTCGAGCACCTCGTCCGCCCAGGCCGCGCTCGCCGGGGTGGCCAGCGCGTCGGCGGTCCCGAACGGGAGCCCGCCGACGCGCAGCATGAACCTCGGCACCAGGTGCCAGGTCGCCCCTTCGCCGGCCCCGGTCCCCCCGGGGTCCGGGGCGGTGTGTGGTGTCGTTGACGGCATCGCGCTGGATGTCACGGATCAGCCCTCTCAGACCAGCCGGTAGTCGAAGTCCGCGCGGTCCGCGCGTTCGTGGCCGAGCAGCACGAACAGGAAGGTGCGCTCGTCGCCGTCCTCGAGGCCGACCGCCTCGTCGATGGCGAGGTTGTCGAAGCCCAGCACCACGCCGCAGCCGACGCCCAGCGCGGCGGCCGCCGTGTAGGACGTCTGCGCCACGGCGCCCACCTCGGAGTTGAGCACCCGGTAGCCGCGGCTGCCGTAGGCGTCGAGCGTGCTGCGCAGCCGCGCGGAGATCGCCAGCACCGCGCCGACCTGCTCGAGGTTGTAGTTGCTCAGGTAGTAGCTGCGCTGGAGCTTCTCCGCCAGCGGCGTCTCGCGCACCACCCGCAGCCGGTGCCCGTCCGCGTCGTACCGGTAGGTGCCGCTGGGCAGCCCGGAGACCCGGTTCGCCAGGACGTACAGCCCGGTCAGGCCCACGTCGTCGGGCACGACGTCCGAGCGGTACCGGCGGCCGGCCGCCGTGCCCGCCAGTACGGTGCCCAGTTCGTCCAGGCCCAGCGGGCTGGAGCGGACGAACGAGCCGAAGCTGGTGCGCCGTTCGCGCAGGGTCTCGCCGAGGTCCTGGCCCAGCCGGTGCAGCAGCGGCGCCGGGAGTTCGACGTGGTCGCCCCCGGCCGGGGGGACCGGCGCAAGGCGCCGCGCCTCCTCGGGCTCCGGACGGTCGCGGCGGTCGGCCAGGACCGCCCGGTGCACCTGCTCGACCTGCTCGAAGGTGCGGGTGCGGGCGGACCGTTCGAAACTCGGCCGGTCGATCAGGCGGCCGTGCTCCCGCGGTCCGGTCTCCCGGTCACCGGCCGCCGGCCGGACCTCCGGGCCGCCGAACGGGAGGGGGACGACGGCCAGCGTGCTCTCCTCGTCGGTGTCCAGCCCCAGGAGCCGGTTCACGCGCTCGTCGTCGAACCACAGCACGCGGGTGAGCGGGCGGCCCGAGGCACGGGCGATGAGCTCCCAGCAGCCCAGCAGCGCTCCGGCGTCCTGGGTCACCACGTGGTAGCAGAAGCTGTTGTACTTGAAGGAGTTCTTCCAGAACCGCACGGTCACCACGAGGAACCCGTCCGCCGTACCGGGCCCGGAGGAGCAGGCCGCGCGCACCTCGTCGGTGAGGTCGCCCGCCAGCAGCCGTTCGAAGCCGTGGTGCGCCGTCGAGTAGTGGTACACGCCGGGGGTCATCGGGCTGCCGGGCCCGGCCACCCAGTACACCTCCAGGGGGTACATCCCGCCGCCGGAGGCGCTGCCGCGCCCCCACAGCGCCTCCGGGTAGAGCACGCGCACGTGGGAGTCCTGGTTCCAGCTCACCCGGAGCCTGCGGTCCAGCACGCCGTAGGACAACCGCAGCAAGGTGGCCAGGGCGTCGGCCGTCCAGGCCGGCCCCGGACCGGCGGGCGGTTCGCCGAACAGCACGTCGGCGGCCGGGGCCAGCGGCCGGCCGGTGCCCGGGGGCAGCGGGAAGCGCCGCACCCCGCCCAGGTAGATCTTGTGCCGGGACGGCTGGTCCGCGAAGTCGGGGACGAAGCCCACCGGCTCCATGGGCTCGCGCCCGCGCCGGAACACCGACTCCACGTAGGCCGTCACGACCCGCGTGCGGTCATCGGACACGGGAACTCCTCCTTCGGTCGGCAGCGGCCCGGCCGCACCGGACGGACACCCGGCGGAGCCGGGCACGGGCAGGGGACGGCTCACGGGAACGGGTGGGGGCGGCGGTTCAGCCCGGTGGGGCCGAAGCCGTCCTCCCGCGGGTGGATCTCCGCGAGACCTCCGTCGAGGTACGCCCGCAGGCGGGGGTGGTCCAGTACGCGCTGCCGCTCCCAGCCGAAGTCGATCGGGATCAGCCCGGGCGCCAGCACGCACAGCGTGCGGATGCCGGTGCCGTGCTGCTCGGGGCAGGTCTGGTCCACCGCGACCACGTCGCTGCCCGCCTCGCGCAGCCGCGCGATCACGAACCGCGCGTCGTCGGCCAGGTCCAGGGTCGCGGGCCGCCGCGCCTGCCAGTCCGCGTACAGCTCGTCCATCGGCCGGGGCGGCGCCCCGGCCTTGAGCAGGAAGTCGACCGTCGACGCCATCTCCGGCAGGCCGTACAGCAGCGCGTGGTGGGTGAGTTCGTGCACCCGGTTGTAGTCGTCGGCCATGGCGCGCAGGTCGGGCAGCTTCGCCTCGACGCGCTCGTCCATCCCCGGGATGTACGAGGCGGTCTCCGCGATCGCGGCGCGCACCGCCTCCACCGGGTCGAGGCTCGCGCCCGCGGCGAAGCACAGCCGGCCCATCCCGCCGTCCAGCCGTTCGGCCACCGCCATCACCGCGGGCACCGGGACGTCCACCCGCATGTCGAACAACCGCATCCGGTAGCCGAGCCGCGCCACCCGGTCCAGCATGAACTGGACCTCCTCGTCGGCGCAGGTCCGCTGGTCGATCTCCGGCAACCGGGCGCTGCCGTACCAGCACAGCAGGAACGCGTCGCGCTCGACGAGTTCGAGCAGGCCGTGCAGCAGCGCCTCCTCGGTGCTGGTGCCGCTGGCGCAGCCGTTGGAGCACTCCTGCACGAACTTCCGGTCCGGCCGGCGGTCGAGGTAGAAGACCACCTGCTCCGGCACCATCACCGGCCGTGCCTCGCCGTAGGAGTAGCCCCACACCCAGTGGGTGGGGGTGTCCGGGTGGTAAGGCTGGTAGTAGTCGTGGTGCCCGGCGTAGAACTCCGGGGTGTACGAGCCCAGCGCGGTGGGATCGAGGGCGTCCGGTGCCAGCTCGCGGTAACTGGCGTACGCCTTGGGGTCCTTGGCGCGGGGGAACTGCCCCGCGTACCGTTCCAGCCCCTCCAGCATGCCGTACCGCTCGCTGCTCGCCGAGCTCTGCGACTGCCCGCTCCACCACATCTCGTGGTAGTCGTACTTGCTGCGCACCCGGAAGTAGCCGCTCACCGGAAGGGTCGCGCTGCACTGGTAGACCCGCTGGGCCGTGCTCGCCAGCGCGCCGCAGACCTCGTTGACCAGGCCGCGGGTCGGCAGCGTCAGGTCGGCCGCCGAGGCCCCCCGGTAGCTGCCCGGTGTCGCCTTCGGCCGCGGACGCAGGGGCAGCATCGCGCCCTCGGCGGTGTCGGGCACGGGGACCGCGCACGCCTCGCACTCGGAGTCCGCGATCAGGTCGTGCCGGGTGACGGTCAGGTCGCCGGCCCGCAGGACGACGATCCGGCCGATCCGCCGGTCGCCCGGCGCGGGCGGGGCGCCGGCCGTCTCGGCCGCGACGAGCTGGGCGATCTGCTCCAGGGCGAAGGGTGTCAGTGAGGGCTCGTTGCCCGCCGCCCAGTGGTCGGCGCCGTCCTCGATCGGCCGGCGCTCCTCCACCGGCCGCAGCGCCAGCCAGCGGCGTTCCAGGCAGCGTCCGCACGGCCGGCTCGACCCGTCGGCCCGGTGCAGCGGCCCCATGAGCACGGTCCCGCCGTACAGCCTCACCGGGTAGACCAGTTCGCCCGCGGGCCGGCGTGCGGCGGGCGCGCCGGCCGCGGCGGGCTCCGGCAGGCCGAGCACGCCGACGTCCACCGTGACGCCGGGCGCGGCACGTCCGGCCAGATGGCCGGCGACGAGGTCGACCGCCCAGGTCCGCGCGTCGTTGGAGACCGTCGCGGTGGTCGCCGCGTTCGACATCAGAGTCATCCGTTCGCCCAGTCGCTCATTACGATGATGAGGGTGCGGCTGCTCGCCGGATCGGCGGACACCGACTGCCGAGCAGCCGCACGGTTCAACGGGGCGGCGGGCTGTCAGCGTCGGCCCGCCGCCCTGATCAGCGGCCTGCGATCAGCTGGTGCTGCTGCTGCAGGAGCAGCAGCTGCTGGTGCTGCACGAGCAGCAGCTGGAGCAGGAGCAGCTGGAGCTGGAGAAGGCCAGCTCGACCGAGTCGTCGGTCATCTCCTCGATCTCGAACGTCGCGCTCTCCAGAGCACTCAGCTCGTCCTTCAGCTCAACGGACATGGTGATCCTTTCCGATTGGTGAGCTGTACTCCCCGGAACGGGCTGTTCCGAGAACCGTGGCGCGCCCCGGAGGGCGCGGGCCGACGCGCCGCCCCGCCTACCGCGCGGCGAGCAGGATCGCGCCGGTGACCATGCCGCGCACCGCGCGCAGGTCGACGGTGGTGGTGTCGACGAACAGCGCGCGCGTGCCGTCGGCCGCCAGCGCGCCGAGCGCTTCCGCGAGCGGGGTGGCGGGCCGGTCGAAGGTCCACGCGGCCGGTGCCTTCGGGTCGCCCGGGACCAGCGTCCTGGGGTCGAAGTCCGCGACCAGGGGGTCGCCCGGATCCATCGGCACGCCGTCGCAGTGCCGCCCGACGGCGAGGCCGACGGCGTCCCGTACCGCCTCGCGGACCGCGGTGCGCACCGACAGCGCCGACGCCGTCGACCAGTCGGCCGTGCCGTCGGCTCCCTCCACGACGGCGAGGACCGCGAAGGAGGGGGCCGCGCCGGGAAGGGCGAAGACGCGCGCGGTGCGGTCCAGGTGCCGCAGGCTGTCCAGCGCGAACGCCACCTCGTCGTCCCCGGCCAGCCACTCCGCCGGGAGCGGGAGCGCCGGGGCGTCGCCCCGGATCGCGCGGACCAGGCCGCGGCGCGCGAGCGCCGAGCACACCCCGCGCTCCTGCACCTCCTCGGTGCTCCAGCCGGCCGCCGCTCCGGCGGAACTCGGCTCGAAGACCAGCGCGGCGTTGGCCGGGGAGAGCGGGAAGACGGCCGCGGCCGGCACCCGCCACAGGCTCCGGTCGTGCAGCGAGCGGGCCGCCAGGGTTCCGCCGCCGGCGCCGCCCTCGGCCGGGGGCAGTCCGCCGAACAGGTCGAACCGTTCGGCCGGCACCTCTTCGGCGCCGTCGCCGGAAGCCCCGTCCGTCGCCCCGGACGGACCGAGCCGGCCGACGTAGCAGCACACCGCCGCCTGCACCGCGCGGGTGCGCGCGACCAGGGCGGTGTCGATGTCGAAGGCGGAGATCTCCCGCGGCCCGTCGGCCAGCGAGGCGGCGGGACCCAACCGCACCCGGCCGGTCTTGAGGGGGATCTGACGGATCGACTCGTCGGTCCAGCCGGACATCAGCCCGAGGTCCGGGGAGACCAGCACCGCGGCCCGTCCGTAGGCGTCCCGGTCGTCGGCGGGCGGCAGCCGTACCTCGTCGGGTTCCGACGCACCGACCAGGTGCCGCTGCGGGCACGCGGGGTGCGGCAGCACCCGTTCGCGCCGGGACTCGAGCGTGGTCAGGTCCTGGATCACGGCGTGCCGTTCGTCGTCCGGCTGGAGCTGGCCGGTACGCAGCCGGAAGATCTCGAACGCCACCGCGTTGCCGACCATGGACCACGTCACCGAACTCCCGGCCGCGGGCTCGGCTCCGGTCGGGCCGGTCGCGAGCCTGCGCCAGAAGTCGGCGGTGAGCCGGGGATCGGAGTTGGCCGACAGCCGCAGCCGCGCGCACACCCAGCACGGCTGCTCGGCCGGCCCCGAGATCGGGCCGACCACGGCCCGGACCCGGTCGGCCACCACGGGGAGCAGCCGCGGGCCGTCCGGGCCGGCGGGCAGCCGCCTGGTCAGGGCCAGCAGCGCGCCGCTGCCGGAACTGTCGACCGCGCTCACCACCACGTCGTACGCGCCCAGGTCCGCGGCGGGCGACGGGAGCAGGACGACGCCGGCCGGCGCGCCCATTTCCGCCGTCCGGGCCTGATCGTCCTCGAACTCCGCGCCCCACGCGGGGTCGTCGAGCGTGACCCGCTCAAGTCCGTTGCGCAGCAGGCCGCGTACCGCCGCGGCGGCCACCGCGCCGGGTGGGCCACTGACCAGAACACGGCTGGAGCGAAAGCGCGCGAACAGTTCCTGCGGGGTGCGCGGGTCGTCGTGCATGAAGTGCTCGACGAAATTGATCTGCGCCGCGTAAAGTTTCTCGACGGCGGCGGGCAGCGTACCCGGGTCGGCGCTGGGGACGGCGCGCGCGAAACCCCGTGCCAGCAGGGTGCGCATCAATCCGATCGCGGTCGCGCGTCGGCCGTCGTCCAGCCCTTCGCACAATTCCGCCACGGTGGACTCGCCGGTCATGCGGGGGCCGAGGACGGACATCCACTCGTATGCGCCGGAGCCTTTGAGCACACATGAACTCTCGGAACTTCTGAGGTAAATCCCGGTGTCGACCCGGAGAAATACCACGTCATTGCGCAAGCGAGGCCTCAGATCCATCCGAAGCGCGTTGGGTGGTGCATTGCCGACGGTTTGCATTTTGCCCCTCGCAGGATGCTACGGCTATCGCGACCCGGCAGATCTACCCGCGTCCACCAGGGTGGAGTGTTGCGTCCTGCGGCGGACCGCGTCAATAGGTCGCCGCCGACTTCGCGAGAAGGGCCGAACGGAGGTTTTGATCTCCCGAGGCCGCCGCTCCGACCCGTGCGATATGTCACCTCCTCGGGCGAATTGTCACCTGGCAGTGATCGACATTCCTTCCGCCCGCAGAGGGGCGGAAGATCTCGTTTTGCGGGCCGACTTGAAATCACCTGGCCCCCTGCACTAAAGGGGAGGCAGGGTTGTCCTGGGCGCGGGCAGCCGGGTCGGGCTTGGCCGGAACCTTCGGTCGACGCGCGTTTCGGCTCGCAACTGATGGACGACCCTCCGCTTCAAGGGCAGGTCAATTCAGGACCGGAATGAATATTTCCGACTATCGGGCGCCGGACAAGGACGGAATGGCAGAGGACGGCATCGGACACAGACCCGGCGCGGCGGCCGGGTGCGGCACCCGGGTCAGGGGCGGCCTGCGCGCGGACGCCGAGCGGAACCGGGAGCGCCTGCTGGCGGCGGCGCGGCACATGTTCGCCGAACACGGCCTCGAGGTCTCCCTGGAGGACATCGCGGAGCGCGCCGGGGTGGGCATCGCCACGCTGTACCGCCGCTTCTCGACACGAGAGGATCTGGTCAGCGCGGCCTTCGAGGCGAAACTGGCGGAGTACGCGCGGGTGGCCGAGGAGTCACTGGCCGAACCGGACCCGTGGCGGTCGTTCGCGGGCTGCCTGGAGAAGCTCTGCGCGATGCAGGCGGGCGACCGCGGCTTCACCGAGATCGTCAACGGCTCGCTTCTGCCCTCGGAGCGGATCACGGAGGCCCGCGCCCGGACGGCCTCCGCCGTCGCGCGGGTGGTCGAGCGGGCACAGCGCGCGGGAGTGGTCCGGGACGACGCCGTCGCCGAGGACATCCCCCTGATCCTCATGGCCAACGCCGGTGTCGTCCGGGCCACCCGGGGGGCCGCCCCGCACGCCTGGCGCCGGATGCTCGCCTACCTGCTCGACGGCTTCCGGGCCACTTCTCCCGGTGCGGGCCGCGCCATGCCGGCGCCGCTGACGCCCGCACAGATCCAGAAGCTGCTCACGGGCGCCCCCTCCCACGGCTCCGATCCCCCTCGGCACGCGCCCGACTGACGGGGCGACGCACACGCCGTGTGAGGTACGCCACACTGTGCGCGACAGGGGAAGAACCGGAGGTCTTAATCCGTTTACCTGCTGAGTTGAAGGGGTCACCGCCCCGGGATCAGGCGCCAACGCCCTGAGCCGACCAGGAGGCTGCCGTGCAACCGCCGAGCCACGCGCCACTCCGCACCGCCCGGTCACCGCGTCCGGCCGGACCGTCCGCTCGCACCTCCGTGCACGCCCACCCGCCCGTACCGGCCCCCGGACACCCCAGAACCCCCTTTGCCCCGGCGGCTGTTACGGCCGATCCCCTCCGCCCGGGCGGCACCCGGTGAGCCGCCGCACGGCCGCGGCCGGTCCGCCCCGCCCGCGCGACGGCGTCCGGGCGGGAGGCGCGGCATGAACCTCGACACCCTCGTCGCGGCCGCCGGCTGGTGGTCCTACCTCCTGCTGTTCGCCGTGACGGCCGGGGAGACCGCCCTCTTCCTGGGCCTCGTGCTGCCCGGGGAGACGGCCATCCTGTTCGCGGCCGCGCTCGCCGGGCGCGGCGACCTCGACCCGGTGTTCGTGGCCGCCTCCGTGGTGGTCGGCGGCGTGACCGGCGACAGCCTCGGCTTCGCGCTCGGCCGCTGGTACGAACGCCGGCCCGCCGCCCGGCGGGCGGGCGCCCGGATCCGGCCCGGCAGCCGCGTCCGCCGGGCCCGGGACGTCCTCGTCCGGCACGGCGGACCGGCGGTGATCGGCGGCCGCTTCATCGGCGTGGTGCGCACCTTCCTGCCCTTCGCCGCCGGCGCGGCCGGCATGCGCTACCGGCGCTTCGTCCTCTACAGCGCCCTGGCCTCGCTGGTGTGGGGCGCGGGCAACGTCCTGCTCGGCTACTTCGCCGGCTCCGCGGCCGTGGACGCCGTCCGCTCCGCGGGCTGGATCGGCGCCCTCGTCCTCGCGTCCGCCGCCGCGGGCTACCTCGTCCTGCGGACGGTCCGCCACCTCCGCCGCCGCACCCGGCGCGCGGCCTGAGGGACCGCCCCGGGCGCGAGGGCGTCAGAGCGCGCCGAAGTCGGGGAGGGTGAGGGAGCCGTCGGGGGCGAGGGTGAAGCCGGGGTTGTGGGCGACCTCCCACGGGTGGCCGTCGGGGTCGGTGAAGACGCCGGAGTAGAAGCCGATCGCGTTCACGGCGGCGGGCTTGGTGACGGCGCCTCCGGCCCGCCGCGCGGCCGCGAGGACCTCGTCGACCTCGGCGTCGGAGCGGACGTTGTGGGCGAGGGCGATGCCCCCGAAGCCGCCCGGTCCTGCGTCGGGCAGTCCGCAGTCGCGGGCCGGCTTCTCGCGGGACCACAGGACCAGGGCCTGGCCGCCGGCCTGGAAGAAGACCGTCTCCTCGACCTCCTGCCCCCGCCACCCCAGCGCCTCGTAGAAGGCCCGCGCCCGGGCCACGTCGGAAACGCCCAGGGTCACCAGGCTGACACGCTGCTCCATGCCCCCACGCTAACGGCCGCGCGGTGCGGTGGGGGCGGGCTTGTGCGCCGGGACGGTGACGCGGATCTTCGACTGGCCGTGCGGGCGGCGCTCCCAGTCCTCCATCAGGCGGGCGGCCAGTCCGTGCCGTTCGGCCAGTGCGACGAGGGTCTCTGCCCGGTAGTAGAAGTCCTCGCGCAGCACCTGGTGCTCGGCGCCGAGCGTGCGGTCGAAGGTGAAGTCGAAGAAGCCGCCGGGCGCGAGCACCCGGCCGACGTGGGCCAGGCACTCGTCGATGACCGGCAGCGGCGAGTGCGAGAAGACGCTGTGCGCGTGCACGACCGTGAACCAGCCGGCCGGCAGGAAGTCCAGCGTCAGGTCGTCGGAGATCGTCAGGTGCGGGAGCTTGTCCTGGAGGCCGTAGTGGACCACCGTGCCCTTCGCCTCGACCAGGATGTCCGGGGAGATGTCGATCCCGTAGTAGTGGCCGGGCTCCAGGTGGTCGATGAACCGCCAGCCCGCGCGCAGGTTGCCGCAGCCGATCTCCAGCATCCGGTCGCCCGGCGCGAGGCCGTGCTCCAGGAGGTAGTCGAACTGCATCCGGCCGAGGGCCAGCCACCGCTCGGGCGACGCGCTGCCGACCGCGTCCTGCGCGTCCCGGGCGGTGTCGGAGGCCATCACGGCGCGGTAGTACGCCACATGGTCGCGGTGCCTCAGGCGCAGCCAGGCGTCGCGCGCGGAGCGCCGCAGGTGCGGGGCGACCCGCTCCGGGTGGCGCAGCGCGTAGCCGATCTTGTGCGCGAGGCTCGTGCGGTCCGCCAGGAGCCGCGGCACGGGCCGGTCCGCCATGGGGCCCTCCGTTCCGTCCGGTGCCTGCATCCTCACGGAGGTCGCCGGCCCCCGCATCCCGAGCGCCCCTGGTCCGCGGCCCGGGGCGCGCCCCGCACCGGGCCGCGGAGCGGGGGTCGCCCGGATGGCCGAGCCCCGCCGGGGCGTGCGACGATCACGCGCATGACTGAGGGTGCCGAGCAGGCCGACCAGGGGCCGCTGATCTCCGACGACGAACGGGAGCAGGCGAGCGCGCGGGTGCGCGAGGCCCTGACCGAGGGACGGATCGCGATGGCCGAGCTGGACCCGCGGCTGACCGGCGTCTACCAGGCCCGCACCCGGGGCGAGCTGGAGAAGGCCACCCAGGGCCTGCCCGTCCCCGGCCCGAGGGACGCGCTCGTGGTGGACCGGCCCCCGACCTCCCGCTTCGCGCTCGGCCTGTTCGGCGCGTTCGTGCGCCGGGGCGAGTGGGTGGTCCCGCCCGCCTTCACCTCCTGCACGGTGTTCGGCGGCGGCATCCTGGACCTGAGCGAGGCCCGCTTCACCAGCCGGGAGACGCACGTGACGGCCGTCTCCGTCTGGGGCGGCACCAAGATCGTGGTGCCCGACGACGTGGAGGTCGAGGTCCGGGGCATCGGCGTCTTCGGTCTCTTCGGCAGGCGCGGCGCCCGCGCGGCCCGCCCCGGCGCCCCGCGCGTCGTGATCAAGGGGCTCGCCCTGTGGGGCGCGGTCTTCACCAAGAACCGCGACCTCTAGCCACGGCGGGCACGGGAACGGCGGGCACGGGCACGGCGGGTCGTCCGCGCGTCCGCGCGTGCGCACACCCGCGCGTGCGGACACCCCGGCGTGCGCACACCCGCGCGTGCCGGCACCCACGCGTCCGGCCCGGCGGAAAAAGCGGGTGAGCCGGGGAGCCGGGACGGCTAGAGTGCGAAGCGTGGCCGTCGTAGCGATCGTTCGCCGATTTACCGGCCCCCCGGCCCCCGAAGGGCGCCGCAGGGGTCGGACGTCGCCGCGTCCTCGGAGCTGATCCGGCCGATCCCGTGCAGCGGACAGGCCCAGGGGCCGGGGGGTTTCCCCCTCCCGTCACCCCTCCCGCCCAGGAGTCCGCCGTGCCCGCACACCTTTCCGCAGAGCAGCTCTCCCGCGACCTCTCCCTCCGCGACCTCACCGATCCCGGCGCCGGTCCGCACGCCCTCCAACTCGTCCTCCACCGCGCCGTCGAGGCGCTGGCCCGGCACTGGGGCTGCGAGGTCCGCGTGTGGCGGGGCGAGCGGATCGTCACCGTCGAGGACAGCTACGACAACCTCGGCTACCGCTCCGCCGACATCACGCGCGACGCCCGCTACACCCGCTACGTCGACGACCGCCGGATGCTGCGCAGCCACTCCAGCGCGATGGTGCCGGCCGCGCTGCGGGCGCTGGCCGCCGACCCGGCCGACGACGTGCTCCTGGTCTGCCCGGGCATGGTCTACCGCCGCGACAGCATCGACCGCCTGCACACCGGCACGCCCCACCAGCTCGACCTGTGGCGCGTCACCCGCCGCCGGGCCGCCCTGACCACCGACGACCTCGACGGCATGGTCGCCGTCCTCGTCGACGGGCTCCTGCCGGGGGCGGTCCACCGCCACGAGGACCGCGTCCACCCGTACACCCTGGCCGGCCGCCAGGTGGACGTCGCCCGGGACGGGGAGTGGATCGAGGTCGCCGAGTGCGGTCTGGCGCACCCCCAGGTGCTGGAGCGGGCCGGCCTCGGCGCCGGGTGGAGCGGCCTGGCGCTCGGCATGGGGCTCGACCGGATGCTGATGCTGCTCAAGGGCATCGCGGACATCCGCGTGCTGCGCTCGGCCGATCCGCAGGTGGCCGCCCAGCTGGCCGACCTGGCCCCCTACCGGCCGGTGTCCGCGATGCCCGCCGTGCGCCGCGACCTGTCGGTGGCGGTCGACCGCGACGACCTGGCCGAGGACCTCGGCGACCGGGTCCGCGACGCCCTCGGCCCGGACGCGGACTGCGTGGAGGCGGTCGGGATCCTCGCGCAGACGCCGTGTTCCGAACTGCCGCCCCAGGCCCTGGAGCGGCTCGGCGCGCGCCCGGACCAGAAGAACGTGCTCCTCCAGGTGACCCTGCGCCACCTGGACCGCACCCTCACCGACCACGACGCCAACGTGCTGCGCGACCGCGTCTACGCGGCCGTCCACCAGGGCAGCGCCCACCAGTGGGCGGCCGGGAGCTGACGGACCGCCGCACGGTCACCGTGCCGTCGCGCGTGTCCCGGTGGGGAGGTCACAGCCAGCCCCGCCGGGCCGCGAGGGCGGCGGCCTGGAAGCGGGTGGACGCCCCGAGGTCGCTCATCAGCCGGTGGATGCGGCGCTGCGTGGTGCGCTGGCTCCAGCCCTGGGCGCGGGCGATGGCCTGGTCGGTGCTGCCCGAGGCCAGCAGGAGCAGCAGGGCGCGGTGCCCGTCCTGGTCGCGGGCGTCGCGCTCCTGCCGCTGCCCGTCGTGCAGCGGGGCCGCGCGGGCCCACTCCGCCTCGAAGAGCGCTTCGAGCGCGACCAGCATCGGGGAGCGGTGGACGAGGTAGGCCGCCGCGTGCCCGCCCGGGGCGACGCTCACCGGAATGATGGCCGCCCGGTCGTCGCAGATGACGAGCTTGAGCGGCAGTTCGGGCCGGACCCGGGCCTGCTCCCCGGCCCGGACGCTGGCGAGGATGTCGCCCGCCAGCCGTCCCGGCCAGGCCACCGCGGCCCGGTCGTAGACGCAGCGGTACGTCACCCCGGCCCGCTGGCAGCGCAGTTGCCACTCCAGGTTGCTCCCGGGCCGGTCGACGTACGGCGGCCGGTCGAAGGCGCGGACCTGGTGCCGCGCGTCGCCGGTGAGCCGCAGGAACGCGGCGTGGATGTCCTCCCGGTCGGTGAGCAGCTGCACCGCGATGTCGGGGTCGCTGGTCCGCAGCGCCTCCCGGTGGACCCGCATCAGCTCGTGCACCAGCGAACGGGCCGCGTCGAGCCGGTGCTCCCGCTCCTGGATCAGGGCGGTGACGGCGACGTCGGGCGCGGTGGCGGTGAAGCACGGGGGCCGGCCCGACGCGCGGACGGCCAGCCCGTCCTTCACCAGGGCCGACAGCTGCCGGCCCGCCGCGCTCGCGGACGTCCCGACCGCCTCGGCGATCCGCGCGGCCGGGCTGCGCGGCAGCCCGACGAGCGCCGTGTACACCCGCTGTGTTTCCTCGCTGAGTCCGAGGATGTCCAGTTCCATGTCCCCTCCGGCCGTTCCTGGCCACCGGCCGCCACTTGGCGCGGTTAGGCCACGGGCGCAATCTTGCGCTGTTCGCGCGTCGGTTGGCATCGTCGGCTGGTGAAGGGACGTTGTCCCGCGTGTGGTTGCGCGGTTCACGTCCCTTCGCGTATGCGCCCCGTCCCCACCGCAACCGCAAGGAGTCCCATGCCCCCGGCTCACTCCCCGACCGGCAGACTCGCCCGGGCCGCCGTCGTACTGGCCGTCGCCGCGGCGTCGGCCACGGCGGTGGTGCCCGCGTCCGCCGCGCCCCCGGGCGGTACGCCGTCCGGCACCGCCGCGGCGCCGCGGGCACCGCACCCGGCCGAGCAGCGGCAGGGCGTGGTCCCCGGCCAGGTGCTGGTCGCCCTGGACGCCGGCACGTCCGTGACCGGTGCGACCGTGCCGGGCACGCGTCTGGCCGCCCGCGCCCCGCACACCAGCGACCCCGGGCTCGACGCCGTGCTGCGCGCCCAGGGCGCCACCTCCCTCCAGCCGGCGGTCGAGGGCGAAGCGGCGGACGACCTCGCGCGCACCTACGTGCTGCGGACCGGGCGGCGCGACTCAGCGGCCGTCGCCCGCGCGCTCCAGGGCGCGCCGGGGATCGCCTACGCCGAGCCGGTCCGCTACGTGAACACGATGAACTCCGGTGCGGTGCCGCTGCCTTCGACGGCCCCGGCGATCGGCGGGCGGGCCGCGCGGCCGGCGACCGCACCGGCCGGCAGTCCCACCGGCGGGGTGCCGGCCAACGACGCCCTCGCCTCCTCCGCGCAGTCCCTGCTCAACGCGGGCGGCGTGGACGCCGTCGGCGCCTTCGCCCTGCTCCAGGGCCGGTACGGGCAGCAGCCCGGCGCGGGCGAGACGATCACCAACGTGTCCATCGGCGACCTCACCGACCAGTCGATGGCCGACGCCGGCGACCGCTACGTCCAGGACGCCGGCCCCACCACCGTCCTCAAGGACGGGCAGCGCTACCTCGACCTGCCGTCGATGCCGCTGATACCGACGTACGTCGCGCAGGACAGCGGCGCGCTGGACGGCGCCGCGTCCACCGAGAACCAGGACCCCGCTCTGGACGAGGCCCTGCTCGACTTCTCGGTCATGGCGCCCCTGGCCCACGACCGGCAGCGCCCGGAGGCCACCGGCAGCGGCTACACCGACCTGCTGGGCATCGCCCCCGGCGCGAAGTACCGCCTGGTCGTCCCCGAGCAGCCGACCACCGACCGGATCGCCGGCGCCCTGCTGGCCGCCGCCCACCAGTCGCCCCGGCCCGACGTGATCACCGCCAGCCTCGGCTTCGGCACCGACTCCGAGGGCTTCCCCGGCCGGTACCTGGAGGACGACCCCTTCATCCGCGCCACCGTCGCCGCCATCGTGCGCGAGGGCATCGTGGTGACGATCTCCTCCAACGACGGCACCCGCCTCTACACCCCGGCCGCGGTCGGCCCCGACGGCGGCAGCACCCCGACCGACCTGGCGCCGGACGCCCGTTCGGCCACGGTGATCGACGACGACGCGGAGTCCACCGCACCCTCCCGGGTGCCGGACAGCGGGGCGATCGCCGCGGGCGCCACCACCCTCGACGACACGCTGGCCGCGGGCACCGACGGCCCGGCGACCACCGCCGAGACCCGGATCAGCGGGTTCGGCACCTTCTCCTCGGGCTTCGGCAGCCGGGTCGACCTCTCGGCGCCCGGTGACAACGTGCTGGCGTTCTCGCACGCCCAGAGCGGCGGTCCGCAGGACGTCGCCGTGTCGCTCAACGGCGGCACCTCCGCCTCGGCCCCCGAGATCGCGGCAGCGGCGGCGGTGGTCCTGCAGGCCGGACGGCTCGGCGGGCACCGGCTGACGCCCGGTCAGGTCCGGCAGGTGCTGGAGCGGACCGGCCGCGCGGTGCCCACCCCGGCGCAGATCGACCGGCCGCTGCACGTCGGCCCGCAGGTCGACGTCACGGCCGCGGTGCAGAAGGAGCTCGGCGGCAAGGCCCACGGCACCGACCTGGTCCGGCTGTCCGTGGCGCACCGCGTGACCATCGACGACCTCGGCGGCGCGTTCCTGGAGAGCACCGACCAGAACCGCCTCGACCTCGGCGACCGCGCCTCCGGCGGCACCGGCGAGGGGCTGACCGGTCCGGTGACCTTCGCCGGCGACGTCACCGGCGCGCCCGCCGACGCCCGCTACACCCTCACCGTCGGCTCGACGGTCTTCCCTTCCGACGACCCCGCGATCCGGGTGACGCCCACGCAGCTGCTGACGGCCGCGGGCCTGCCGGTGGTGGCGGACGCCGACCGCGCGCTCACGGTGACCTACCGGGTCACCGCGGGCGGGCGCACCCTGGCGTCGGCGACCCGCACCCTGACCGTCGGCCCCAGCGACGGCACGTACGCGGAAGCGGCCGCGCCGCGGGCCCCGGCCACCGTCGCCGAGGGGTCCCCGGTCACCGTCTCGTACGACCTCACCGGTGTCGCGGGGACCTCCTCGCCGGAGCTGGTGCTGTCCACGGTCGGCCACTGGAACCCGGTGCTCGGGGGCGTGTTCACCGCCGCCTGGCACCAGCCGCTCACCGCGGACCGGGGCACCGTCACCATCCCCGCGGACGCCTTCAGCGGCGGCGGCCTCTACGGCATCGGCGTCGCCCAGGCCGGCCTCGGCGGCAACCCGCAGCGCGTGAGCTGGGGCGAGTTCGCGCCGGTCCGGGTGGCCGGCGCCA
Organism: uncultured Actinomycetota bacterium; assembly: GCA_963756705.1. Lineage (GTDB taxonomy): Bacteria > Actinomycetota > Actinomycetes > Streptomycetales > Streptomycetaceae > Actinacidiphila. Next base: position 738,645 of record CAVWOS010000019.1, read on the forward strand.
CCGCGGCCGACCGTCCGGCCGCGCCCCTGCTCACCGGCGCGAACGGCGTCGCCGGGTTCACCGCCGGCGTCACCCGCGCGGCCTCGCGGTTCACCGTGGACTACGACGTGCGCGCGGTGCGCGGCGCCCGTTCCGCCGAGGTGGAGTTCGCCTCGCCGGCCCCGACGCTGCACGGCTCGCTCAACACCTTCACCAACGCCAACGGCACGCGGCCGGACGACGACGGGGTGGACTCCCCCTCGGTGCTGCGCCGCGCGCTGCCCGCCGCCTCGGGCCGGGTCCGGCTGGACGCCGCCGCGCTGGGCCTGACCGGCTCCGACAGCTACAACGTGCGGCTGCTGGCGCTCGACCGGAACGGGCGGGTGGTCGGCCAGGCGTCGCCGCTGTCCACGCTGGTCTTCGACGACGGGCTGGCCCCTGACGGCTCGTCGGTGCTCGGCTTCGCCGCGGCCGGTGCCCATTCCGTGGCGGCCCTCGGCCCGCCCGCCGGGGGCAGCGAGGTCCGGCACTACGACACCGCCACCGGCCGCTACGGGCCGGTCATCACCTCCGACCCCGCCGACGGCTCCTCGTACCAGGTCGTCGGCGCCACCGCGGACCGGGTGCTGCTCGCCCACCGCACCGAACCCGGCGACGTCATCCGGCTGGAGACGTGGGACACCGGCTCCGACACGCTCGTCGCCGCGACGCCGCTGCCCGACGGCGCCGGCTACGTCACCGGCCGGGTGGACGCCGTCCACGGGCGGGGCGCGGTGCTGCTGCACGCCGCGGACCGCACCGACCAGGTGCTGCCGGTCGACCTGGCCACCGGCGCCGCGGGCGACCCGGTGCCCGCCGACCCGAGCGGCGTGCCTGCGGGGTCGTACGGGCTGCTGACGTTCGACACCTCCACCGGTGACGTGTTCCTGGCCAAGCCCGCGGGGCCCTTCAACTGCCTCGGCAGCGTGACGGTCGCGCGGGTGGACCTGGCCGCCCGGACCGTGGCGGCCGACGGCTTCACCTCCGCGTGCGGCCACGGCATCGGCTCGGACGGCGCCGGCACCCTCTACAACGCGTCGGCGACGGCGATCAGCGTGAACATCGTCCCGTCCGGCGTGATCACCCCGATCGACGAGGCCACCGGCACGGCGGGCAAGGCCATGGCGCTGCGGATCGGCAAGCCCTCGGCGCTGGCCGTGGACGGCGTCCACAAGGTCGCCGTCGTGTCCTACGCGAGTCCGCCCGGCACCTCGTACTTCGGCAGCGGGCTGTGGGTCCCGGACAACAACTCCACCGGCCAGCTCTCGGTGGTGGACCTGACCACCGGCACGGTGCTCAGGACGCTGCCCGGCTTCGTCGTCGGCGGCCACGGCGGCGCCGAGAACGCCGTCCAGCTCGACCCGGCGACCCGGACCGGCTGGACGTTCGGGCCGAACGACGCGCAGATCCAGCAGTTCTCCTACTGACGCCGTCACACCCGGCGCGAGCCGCGGGGCCGGTCCTCCCAGGAGGGGACCGGCCCCGCGGCCGTACCCGGCGGGCTCAGGCGACGACCAGCCCGGTGGGGCCGGTGGTCAGGCCGAGGGGCGTGCTGCCCACGACCTGGAGCGACGCGGTGTCGATCGCGTCGATCGTCGCCGAGGCGTTGGTGGCGACCCACACGGTGGAGTCGGTCACGGTCACGCTCGTCGGGATGTGCTTGACGCCGACCGTGGCGATCACCCGGTCGCGGCCGGCGTCGATCACGGAGACCGTGTCGTCGGCGGAGTTGGTGACGTACACCCGCGCGCCGTCGGGGCTGACCGCGACCTGCCACGGGGTGCGGCCCACGCGGATCCGGGTGAGCACCCGGTGGGTGCGGGCGTCGACCACCGAAACGGTGTTCCGCCGGGGGTCGACCGCGTACAGGCGCGTGCCGTCGGGGTGCACGGCGAGGCCGAGCGCCTGCGCCTGGTCCGTCAGCAGGGCGCGCTGCCGTCCGTCTCCGGTGTCCACCACGGACAGGCCGTCGTAGCAGGAGACGAAGAGCGTCCGGCCGTCCGGGCTCGGCGCGATGGAGTGCGGGGTGATCCCGGTCGTCCAGGTGGCCGTGACCTCGTCGGAGACGGTGTCGATGACCGACAGGGTCTGCGAGCCGCCGAAGCCGGTGTCCGGACCGGTGTTGGCCACGTAGACGCTGCGGCCGTCCGGGGAGGTGGCCAGGCCGTGCGGGTAGGGGCCGACGCCGATGGTGGAGGTCACCGTGCCGAGGGTGGTGTCGTAGACCGAGACGGCGTTCTCGCCCGAACTGCTGATGTAGAGCCTGCCGCCGTCGGCGGTCCGCGCGATGCCGAACGGGCTCACCCCGGCCTTGACGCCGGCCACCAACTGGTGGGTGGCCGGGTCGATCACCGCGAGGGTGAAGCTGACCACGCCAACGGTGTAGACGTGGGTGCCGCTGGTGGGGCCGACGCCGGGGACGGCCTCCTGGATGCCGGGGAAGTCGGTGCCCGCGGTGCCGTGCGGGAAGTCCGAGCGGTGCGTCGTCTCGTTCTCCACGATGCGGCTGATCGCGTACGGGCGGGTGCCGCCGTGCGCCGGGGCGGGGGCGGCGGGCGGCGCCGTCCGCGGCGCGGCCGTCGCGCCCTTGGCCTCCTGGTGCGGAGGGGTCTGGTCGGCGCCGGGGAGCGTCACCGGCGGAAGCGTGGCGACCTCCCGCTCGGCGGCCCAGAACTCCGCCTTGGTGTCGGGCAGCCGCGGGAACGGCCGCGGCGGCCGGGCCGGGAAGCCGAGCGCCGAGGTCAGGTCGCCGAAGGTGCCGCGGCGCCAGTCGCTGATGTTGGGCTCACGCACGCCGGTGATCCGCTCCAGGAAGCGCAGCACCGAGGTGTGGTCGAAGGGCTCGCGGGCCACGAACCCGCCCTGCGTCCAGGGCGAGACGATGGTGCACGGCACGCGGACGCCGGCGCCGATCGGGACCCCCGCGACGAATTCGTCGGGCGTGCCGGGCGGCGGCATCGGCGGGACCATGTGGTCGAACAGGCCGTCGTTCTCGTCGTAGTTGACGATGAAGACGGTCTTGCGCCACACCTCGGGGTTGGCCGCGACCGCGTCCAGCTGGCGGGCCAGGAAGTCGGCGCCGGCCGCCGGGGTGTAGTCGGGGTGCTCGCTCTGCCCGGAGGTCGGGATGATCCAGGAGACGGTCGGCAGCCGGTCGTCGATCGCGTCCCGGGCGAACTGGTCGGCCGGACCGATGGTCATGCCGTGCTCGTACAGCGGGTCGCCGGGCCGGGCGTCCTGGAAGGTCTGGAACCACTCCAGCGGGTTGGTGCCGTAGTCGTCCTCCTGCTGGTAGGCGTGCCAGGAGACGCCGGCCGCGGTGAGGCGCTCGGGGTAGGTCGTCCAGCGGAACGGCGCGGGGATGACGTTGCTGATCACCGGGCCGCCGGCCAGCCCGTTCGGGTCGATGGTGCCGCTCCAGTGGTACAGGCGGTTGGGCCAGGTCGGGCCGAGCAGCGAGCAGAAGTACGCGTCGCACACGGTGAACGACTCGGCGAGCGCGAAGTGGAAGGGGATGTCCTCGCGCGTGTAGTAGCCCATCGTGTAGGGGCCGTGGGCCTGGCCGTCGGCGGCCCGGTGGGCGGGCAGCCACTGGTCCATCCGGCCGCCGTTGACCGCCGCGTGCTGCACCGTCCAGGCGTGGCTGGTCGAGGGGATCGCCTGCGAGCTGGTGGTCCTCGTGTCCAGGTGGAACGGCAGCAGGTAGCCGTCGGGGTTGACGGCGTCGGGCTGGTGGAAGACCGACCGGCCGGTGGACAGCGTCACCGCGTCCGGGTCGTCGAAGCCCCGGACACCCGGCATGGTGCCGAAATAGTGGTCGAACGAGCGGTTCTCCAGCATCAGGATCACCACGTGCTCGATGTCGTCGAGCGACCCCGGGTGCCGCGGCGCCTCCGCCATGGCGCGCCGCAGGTTCGGCGGCAGCAGCGTCGCCGCCGCGGCGGCGCCACCGACGAGCGTGCTCTTCAGGAGCCGTCTACGCGAGTAATCAGCCATGCCACCCTCACGGTCGTGGATCGTCGACGGCACTCACGAGACACCACGGCGTCGTACGACACAACGGCCCCAGGCGTCACATGCGCCAATCTGACGTGAACCGGTGGTGCGCGCGGGGCGTTTTGACGTGACGTCACCGCTTGCGGCCCGCCGCGCCGCGTGGGAGGCGAGGAGGGCGGCGGCCTCGCGGCGTCGCCCGGGGCGCACACCGCGCACCTCATCCTCGGCGCACATAAGGAACATGAGGCATTGATAGCACCCGAAACGGGAAATCAGGGTCGGACGGGGCGGCGACGGGCGGACGCTTTCGGCACGGGCGCGCGGCGGCACAAAAACCCGCCCGCGGGGATTTATCCACGCCTCCGGAATTCCTTTTCGCCGGGACTTCCACCCCGCCGGCGGGACTTCCCGGCTTCATTGCGCGGGGGTCGGGTGCGGGCCATGATGGAGGGCCCGGTCGTCCTGCCGACAGGACAGGGCCACGGCTCACTCGTATCACTCGAATTTATTCGAACCCCGTGGAATGCACCGGCTTTCCCGCCGCATCCCTTGCCGGCCGAACGGCCCGATGCCGCGAAGTCCGTTCTCGTCACACCACGAAAGGTGGGTGCCGCATGTTCGTCCCCAGCCACTACCGGGAACCGGACGTCTCCTGGATGGTCGACCTGATGCGGGAGAACCCGCTGGCGTTGATGGCCAGCAACGGAGCTCCCGCCGACGGGCCGTTCGCCACCCACCTCCCGGTCATCACCGACCCCGGGTGGGAGGGCGAGCCGGCCCCGGACCTGGCCGGCACGCAGCTGCTGGCGCACATGAACCGGGCCAATCCGCACTGGTCGGCGCTGGAGGACGGCATGCCGATCCTGCTGACGTTCACCGGTCCGCACGCCTATGTCTCGCCGACCGTCTACGACATCACCCCGGCCGCGCCGACCTGGAATTTCACCTCGGTCCACGTGCACGCGACGGTGGAGAAGATCGAGTCGATCGAGGAGACGCTGGGCGTCGTGCAGGCGACGGTCCGGGCCTTCGAAAAGGAATTCGGCGACAGCTGGGACATGGGCGCCTCCCTCGACTACTTCCGGAAGATCGTGCCGGACGTGGGCGCTTTCCACGTCCGGGTCACCAAGGCCGAGGCGATGTTCAAGCTCAGCCAGGAACAGCGCCCCGAGGTCCGCGAGCGGGTGGTGACGTCGTTCGCCGGGCGCGGCTGCACCCGGCACGCGATGACGGCCGACCTGATGAAGCGCCTGCCGTAACGGGCCTCCCTCCGTGCCGCGGGGTCCGCACCACGTGTGGTGCGGACCCCGCGGTCCGTGCGCGTCGGCAGACACCTCCGCATGCCTGCGACGCGGCCGTTCGAAGCGACCGTGGGAACCGACCGTCCGAAGCGGCCGGAGTCCGGTCACTCCAGGGACGGCTGCCGGTCCTCCTCCTGGAGCACCTGGTTGGCGGCGGCGTCGAGGGTGGCCATCACCCACTCCCCCAGCTCCGTGCCGGCCTGGGCCGCCGCCTTGTGCCACCACTGGAGCCGGTTGTCGGGTACGGCGAGCCGGCGGGTCGCGGCCGCGGCGCTCGCCGGCTGCGCGGTGCCCTCGCGCTCGGCGCGGATGGCGTTGCGCAGCTGCTTGGTGTTCCACTTCATCTGTTCCGCGCGGTCCAGCCAGACCTCCTGGTCGTCCACGGGCAGCGACGCCAGTTCGGCGTGGTGCTGGAAGCTGAGCGCGGCCCGCCGCCGGTGCAGTTCGAACCGCCGGGAGACCCAGGCGTAGTTGCGCAGGGTCTGGTACTGAAGGCCGGCCGCGCGGATGCCGCGCTCGTAGCGGTCGGCGTACTGGTCCTTGCCGTAGACCAGCCAGTCCCCGAGCCACCAGGACGACGAGTTGAGCAGCCCGGACAGCTGCCGCCCGGCCCGCTCCCACTCCTCGAAGGCCAGTCCCACCGGAATGTGCAGCCCCACCTTCGTGGTGAGGACCTGATCCCGCCGTGAATCCGCCCTGCCGGGTCTCCGGGTTCTCGACACGGTCTCTGTTGTGCTGCCGAACATGAGCGCCTTGGAGTCTTTGCGGTCCTCGACCTGATTCGTCATCACGCCTCCGTGTCAACGCGCGTATAGCCGTGGGGGTTCGCGGTGGCGCGCTATCGGCTGTGCAAAGCGTTCGCCCCGATTCTTCGGACGTGCCGGAACGGCGGCCAACGCCTGCGGGTGCGGGAGACCCGAATGAGCCGGACCTGCGCGGTTCCCCGTCGAGGTCGAGATGGCCGACCGCCGCACCGAGTAGATCCCGCGAGCAAAGCAATGGCAAGGAAGGTGGCGCCACAGAGCGCGACTTTGCGGAGTTCTAACGTTCTTCCACCTCAGGGGTCCGGAGCGCCGAATGGCTTGATCCGAGTGTTCCCGTCGTGCCCGCGACACCCTAGGTCAGGAGGCGTCTCATTTGGCAAGCAGGGTAGCCTGCACCCCGTGGAGATGGTCGAGCGCATGGTCCCCGACGAGCTGTGGCGTCTGTTCCAGCGGGTGGTCCCGTCTGCCCCGACCAGGCCGCAGGGCGGGGGACGACGCCGGTACGGGGACCGCGAGGTGCTGGCGGCGATCGTCTTCGCGGCGACGACGAACTGCGCCTGGCGGCACCTGCCAGCGGTCTTCGGGCCGTCGGGGCCCACCGCGCACCGGCGCTTCGCCGAGTGGACCGACGCGGGGGTGTGGCGGCGGCTGCGCCGCCTCGTCCGCGACACGTCCGGCTCGGGTACGGACCTGGCCTGGTCCCGCCACGCGGTCGACGCGATGACCACGCGGTCGCTGAAGGCCGGCTGACGATCGGGCCCCGGCCCGGTCCCGTCCGCCGGGACAGGTGGGACTGCCGGGCCCAGTGAAACGAGAGAAGCTCCAAATGAGACGGAGGCTCGACCACCGAAACCGAAGATCGGCCCGGCGAGCGGCCCCCGGAATCACCCTCACAGGATGCGGCAGTTCACAACATCGCAGTTCACAGCCCTGCGGGCGGAACGCGCGAATTCCGTGGCGGGCAGAGCCGGCTCTCCCGCGCACCCCCCGATCACGGGAGCGAAAACCGGCCATCATCCGGGTCTCCGGCCCTCCGGAACGATGCGCCATCCACGGCACCAGAACCAGCCAACGCCCCTCGGAGAGTGGCGCCACCCGGGAGCCCGCCCTACACTCTCCCCCCAACGCTCCGTAAACGTCGGGGGAGTATTTGTGGCATGGATACGGCCCAATCGGACACGTCTTCCGCTCCATCCCCTCCGACGTACACCCCCTATTCCGCATTGACGCTCGACCAATTCAGCGGAACGATCTTCCAGAGCCTGCGCCGAATCGACCAGCGCAAGTGGGCGCACGCCTATCTGAGGGGGCTGCTCGCGACGCCGGGCAAGAAATCGGTGCGCCGGCTCGCCACCGCGGTCTCCCACGACCCGTCCGCCGCGCAGTCGCTGCGGCAGTTCGTCAGCCTCAGCCCGTGGGACTTCGACGAGGTCATGGAGGAACTCACCGCGTGGGTGGCCGATTCGCGGCCGGATCCCGTCTGGTCCATCGGCCGTGCCGTCCTGCCCAAACGCGGTGAGCGGTCGGTGGGCGTGCACCGCTACTTCGACCTCTCCTCGGGCCGCACCCGCAACTGCCAGCTGGGGCTGGGCTCCTTCCTGTGCGTGGGCGCCGCCCAGGTGCCCGTCGACTGGTGCCTGCGCCTGCCGGAGCACTGGACGCAGGACCCCGGGCGGCGCCGGGAGGCGCGCATCCCGGACTCCGAGGAGTACCGGCCGCTGTGGGCGCACACGCTCCGGCTCGTGGACCGGCTGTCGGCCCGCACGGACTCCAGGTGCTCGGTCGTCCTGGTCGACCTGCGCGACGAACCCGACGTGGGGTACCTGCTGCACGGACTCGCCCAGCGCCGCCGCGACTTCGTCGTCGCGGTGCCGCCGCACCTGGCGGTGCTGCCCGTCGGCGAGAGCGCCCCGGCCCCGGTTTCGGCGCGGACCCTGGTCGTCGCGCAGAACCCGGAGCCGGCCGTCGTCCCGATGCCCGACGGACGGCGGCGGGTCACCCGGCTGAAGACCTCGCTGGTGCGCCTGCCGGGCGGCGGTGCCAACGGCCGCTCGCCCGGCACCCTCTACCGGCTGTTCACCGAGCTGGGCCCGTCCCGCGCGCCGAAACCGCTGTGGCTCACCAGCCTCGCCCACCACTCCCTCCCGGACGTCGCCTCGGTCGCCGAACTGCACGCCGGGACGGCCGACGCGATCGACTCCATGGAGCAGGACTTCGGGCTGCTGGACTTCGAGGGGCGCTCGTTCCACGGCTGGTACCACCACATGGCCCTCGTCAGGAAGGCCAGCCCGACCACGATCGCGAGGTAGGGCAGCAGCGCGTCGGTGAGGGTCCGGGAGAAGTCGATGAACATGGCCGTCTGACCGCTCACCAGCACCTCTGCGTGCCGATCCCGCCCGACCCCGGCCAGGTCGCCGCGCAGGTGGTTCACCAGCTGCTTCGTCCGGCCGTCCGCCGGCCCCTGGTCGGGCACGACGGTGAGGACCGCGGTGTCGCCCGCCTTGTTCACGGTGGGCGAGCCGACCAGCGCGACACCGGGCTGCCGGGAGAGGTTCGCCTCGACGGCCCGGGCCGCGGACTTCGCGTCACGGGCCTCGACGGTGATCAGCAGCGGGCCGTTGAAGCCGGGGCCGAAGGAGTCCGACAGCATGTCGTACGCCTTGCGCTGCGTGGTGTCGGGGGCCATGGTGCCCTCGCCGGGGAGGCCGAGTTGGAGCCGGGCGGCGGGGATCGCCACGACGCCGAGGCCGAGCACCGCGAACATCAGCACGACGACGGGCCGGCGCAGGACCAGTCCGGCCCACCGGGCGCTCAGGTTCGGCCGCTGCCGGGCCGCGCGCTCGGCGGCCTTGCGCGCCTGGCGCTCCGACAGCGGCCTGCCCGCGATCACCTTGCGGTCCCTGCGGCGCAGCACCCTGATCGGGGCGAAGCCGAGCAGCGCCGGCACGAGGGTGACGGCCACCAGGACGGCGATCGCGACGGTGCCGGCCGCGGCCAGGCCCATCTTCGTCAGGATCGGGACGTGCACGACGGCCAGGCCCGCGAGGGCGACGATGACGGTGAGGCCGGCGAAGACCACGGCGGAGCCCGCGGCGCCGACCGCCCGCCCGGCGGCGTCCGAGCGCTCCCGGCCGTCCGCCATCTCGGCGCGGTAGCGGGAGATGATGAACAGGGCGTAGTCGATGCCCACGGCCAGGCCGATCATCAGCGCCAGGGTGGTGGTGGTCGAGGACAGGCCGAGGGTGCTGCCGAGGGCGCCGATCGCGGACACCCCGATGCCGACCCCCATGACGGCGGTGAGCAGCGGCATGCCCGCCGCGATCAGCGAGCCGAAGGTCACCAGCAGGATCACAGCGGCCAGGACGATGCCGACGGCCTCGGCGGATCCGCCCGCCGCCTGCTCCACCGGAACCGCGTCGCCGCCCATCTCGACCCGCAGTCCGCTCGCCCGGGCCCGGTCGGCGGCCTTCGTCAGGGCGTCGTGCGCCCGGTCCGACACCTTGGTGGCCACGACGTCGTAGGTGGCGATCGTGTAGGCGGTCGTGCCGTCCTTGCTGACGGCGCCGGTCGTGTAGGGGTCGGTGGCACCGACGACCTGCGGGCCCTTCGCCAGGTCGGCGACGAGCGCGGCCACCTTCCTCCGCTCGGCGGGGTCCGAGATCTTCCGGTGCGCCGGCGCGCGGACCACCACACGGGCCGAGGCCCCGTCGGGGTTCAGGGTCGGGAAGCGCTGCTTCAGCAGGTCGAGGGCCTGCTGGGACTGGGTGCCCGGCATGGAGAAGGTGTCGGCGGGCGGGGCCGGCGCGGAGGAGGCGGCGACCGCCGCCCCGACGAGGACGAGGATCCACAGCAGGAGGGTGAGGACGCGGCGCCGGAAGGCGAAGCGCCCGATCCGGTAGAGCAGGGTGGCCATGGTGTTCCAACTCCTGGGGGTGCGTGACGGGGACGGAGCGGGTCGGGCCGGCTCGGCGGCGATCGGCGGGGACGGCGATCACCCCGGCGATCACGGCGACCGCGGCGTTCGCATCGAACACAGCGAACACAGCGCAGCCGTTGCGCCATCATGGCATCAAATGGCGCCACCCGTCTCGCCCTGCGCGCCATTCTGGCCCACCCCCGGTGATGCCCGGGGCGCCCCAAGGACCGCCTCCGGCCCCGCGCCGGGCCCACGACCTGCGCATACACCCGGATCCGGGCCGGGGCGACGAAGACCGGCCACCTCTTGACGTTGGCCGGAAGAGAGCGCTCTGTCCTGCACGACCGGACGCGGGAGGGGCGGGCTCCGGGCCCGTCGGCGGACCTCGGCCGCCCGGCAGCCTCCGCTCCCGGGACCCTTTTCCGCGGATGCCAGGCCAGGGCATCCCGTAATGGCGCTAATGTGGCACCACGTGATATCAGTGGGGGATTGCGCCCCGAACGCGCGCCCTCGATGGAGACGGCGCGGACACCGCCACCTCCCCCGGCGGCCGGGGCCCGTGCCCGGGACCCGCCCCTCGGGGAGGGGAACCCCGTGACGACGCGCGGCCCCGCGTCGTCCCGGCCGCCGCCTGCCCCAGGCCGACGGCCGCAGACAATCCGGAGGCGGCTCGCCATGCCGAGGTTCGACACCCCCGCGCCGGTCGGCGTGGTGCTCAACCTGATGTTCGGCCAGGTCCGGATCGTGGCGGGCGACCAGGCCGAGACGACGGTACGGGCCTATCCGCGCGACGGCGACGACCAGGACGACGTGCGGGCGGCCGAGCAGCTGCGCGTCGAGTACGCCGACGGCCGACTGCTGGTGAACGCCCCGGAACCCGGCGGAAGCACGGGCGCGGTCGTCCTGGCGCTGACCGTGCCCACCGGGTCGAGCCTGCACGGCCGGGGCGCGGCGGCGGACTTCCTGGGCGTGGGCGAGCTGGGCGAGTGCCGGCTCAGCACGGGGCTGGGGCACATCACGCTCGACCGCGCGGGCAGCCTGCGCCTCAAGTCCTCCCTCGGCGACATCACCGTCGGCCACGCCACCGGCAGCGTGGAGGCCAGGGCGAACGGGGGCGACGTCAGCCTGGGGCGGGTCGAGGGCGAGGTCACCGTCACGGCGACGGGCGAGGGCGACGCGCACGTGGAGGAGGCGCACGGAGTCGCCCGGCTGCGGACCGAGCGGGGGGCGATCAGGATCGGCCGGGCGCACACCGACGTGGAGGCGCGCACCGGCCAGGGCGACATCGACCTCGCCGAGGTGGCGCGGGGCACCGTCCTCGCCTCCACCACCCTCGGCAGCATCCGGATCGGCGTGGCCGCGGCCAGCACCGCCCGGCTGTCCCTGGACTCGGCGGCCGGCACGGTCTGCACGGCCCTGTCACTCCTGGAGTCCTCGGACCGGACGGACGGCGGGGAAGGCGGGGAGGACGAGGGCGAGGCCGGCGACGTCGTGCGCGTCCAGGCCCGCACGGTGATCGGCGACATCACGGTGGAACGTTCCTGATCCCCTCGTGGCGTCACAATGGCGCCACAGCGGGCCGCCGTGGCGAACAGCGGCCCGTTTTCTGATCCCCACAGGTGCCAAACGGCGCAATAGGCATGCCATGATGGGATCCATGGAACTAGGGGTGTACATCGAGGCCCTGCGCGACGAGCTCGTCGCGGCGTCCGCGGCAGGCGATGCCGAGACCCGCGCGGTCGCCGAGCGGCTCGTCGGTCCGCTGGAGTCGGCCGTCCGGCTCACGCTGCTCAGCGTCCTGTCCGCCGCCGCCGAGGAGATCACCCGGGACCTGGCACCCGGCTCGGTGGACCTGCGCCTGCGCGGAATGGAGCCCAGCTTCGTGGTGACGCCGCCCACGGACGACAGCGGCCTCGCCGAGGACAGCGCGGACCTGCTCGGCGACGCGGAGAGCGAGTGGACGACCGGCGCGGCCGGCGGCACCATGAGCGGCGCCACGGCCCGGATCAACTTCCGGCCCCCGCAGGCGATGAAGGAGCAGATCGAGGAGGCGGCGTCCCGGCAGGGCGTGTCGGTGAACGCGTGGATGGTCCGGGCCTCCGCCGCGGCGCTGGCCACCGGCAAGCGCACGCCGCGGGGCAAGCAGCAGTTCAACGGCTGGGTGCGGTAGCCGCCGCGCGGGACGGGACACGGCCGGGGCGCCGGCGGCGCTGCCAAAACCGGCAGTGCCGGGAGCGCCGGGAGTACCGGAAGCGCCCCAGCACGGCGGCGAGGTGCGGACCGGGTCCGCACCTCGCCGGCGGCCGGCTCCCCCGCCGGGGGGAGCCGGTTCTCACGCCCGGTTGATCGTGATGTCCCCGTAGGACGTCTTCGCCCGCACGTCGACCGACTTCCCGGACGCGTCCGCGTCGCTCTTGTCCAGCGCGTTGTTCACCCGGCCGAACCCCGTGGACAGGTCCAGCTTCGCCGCGGCGCCCGCGCCGATGCCGATCTCCAGGTCGCCGGAGGCGGTCTTGAGCTTGACCGCGCCGCGGGTCACCTCGCCGATCCGGATGCTGCCGTTGGACAGCTCGACGTCCGACTTGAGGCCCAGCGCGTGGTCGACCCGCACGTCGCCGTTGGCACCGCGGACGTGGACGTCGCCGGCGACCGTGCCGAACTCGGTGTTGCCGTTGGAGTTCTTGGCGGTGGCGGAGCCGTCGATCTCGCCGATCTGGATCCGCCCGGTGAGGGTGCCGACCTCGGCGTCGCCCTCGACCCGGCCGACGGTGATGTGGCCGGCCGACGTCTTCAGGCGCAGCGGACCGGTCTGTTCGAGCCGGAGGTGCCCCGCCGCGGTCTTGAACGCGCACTCGCCGAGCGGGCCCGCGCAGCTCAGGTCCGCCATCTGCGCCTCGCCGCGCACGTGCGAGCCGGCGGGCAGCACGATCGACACGTCCACCGAGCGGGTCCTGCGGGAGTACTCCATCGGCCGGACCCGCGGGCTCTTGACCGTCAGGACGCCGCCCGTGAACTCCACGGTCGTCTGCTCGGCGGCCTGCACGTCCGAGCTGTCGTTCTCGTCGGTCGGCCGGACCTCGACCACGGTGTCGGTCCGCTTCTCGGCGGTGATCCGCACGTCGGCGACGCCCAGGTCGAGGGAGAGGGAGATCGGTTCGGGAGTGTCGAAGGCAGGCATTGCCGTCCCTTTCTGGGGATGTCTGAGGGGTGCCCCCACCCGTCGGGGAGGGTGGGGGCGGTCGGAGCGGTTCAGCGCACCCAGGCGGTGTAGCGCTGCCGGCGGCGTTTGCCGCGCCGGGCGGCCGGGCAGGGGAGGGGGCTCTCGGCGCTCGGTGCGGTGTTCCCGCACGGCGGCCGCGTCACGACGAGGTCCGGGTCGTCGCCGTCGAGGCGCACCTCGACCGCGCCCCGCCCGAGGTCGCGGTTGATCTCGGCCGCGGCTGCGGTCAGCACGTCGACGAACGCGCGCCGGATCGCCGCGTCCAGCCGTACCGCCGCCGTGCCGACGTCCTCGCCGTCGGCGCCCTCGGTCGGGGCGAGCGCCGCGATCTCGCGCTCGAGTCTGTTGACGAACGGGCTCACATCCATGGCGCCATTATGGCGCATCAGTTGCGCCATGTTCAAGTCGTGGGGCGCCGGACGGCGCCGCCCCGAACGACCGCGGCGCCCCCGGACCGCGCGAGCGGTCGAACGGGGGCGCCGGGATGCGTCAGCCGCACCGGTCCTGATCAGGACGGGAGCACGGGGTGGTCGCTCGAACGGGTCACGGGACGTCAGGGGACGGCCTGCGTACGGCGGTCGAGGCGGCCCAGTACACCGCCCAGGTCCGCCAGCAGCCGGGCCTCCTCCGCCTTGAGGTAGAAGTGCCCGCCGGGCAGCACCCGGAGCCGGAAGGCGCCATGCGTCATCTCCGCCCAGCCCTCCATCTGCTCCGGGGTCACCTCGGAGTCGTGGTCGCCGGTCCAGGCGTACACCGGGCACTCCAGCGGGGGCCGGCGACCGCGGGAGTAGCCGTTCACCAGCCGGTAGTCGTCACGGACCGCGGGGAGCACGACCTCGCGCAGGCCGGCGTCCGCGAAGACCGCGGCGCGGGTCTCGTCGAAGCGCACGACGTCCGCGATGATCTGCTCGTCCGTCTCGAAGCGCCCGCTGCGGTCCGCCAGGAAGTGCGGTGGACGCCGGCCGGACACGCACAGGGCGGCCGGCGGGCAGCCCATAGCGTGCAGGCGCAACGCCACCTCGTGCGCCACCGACGCCCCCATGCTGTGGCCGAACAGCACCAGCCGCTGCCGGGTCAGGTCCGCGAGCGCGGCGGTCACGGTGTCGGCGAGGGCTTCCAGCCCGGCCGGGAACGGATCGTCGAGCCGGTCCTCCCGGCCCGGGTAGCGGACGGCGAGCACGCCGACGTCCGACGGCAGTCCCGAGGGCCATGTGCGGTACGTGCTCGCCCATCCGCCGGCGTGGGGGAAGCAGACGAGCTTCGTCCCGCACCCCTCGTGGTCACGGAAGCGCCGTATCCACAGCTCTTCCAGCGGACTCCTCATCCGACCTTCCCCTCTCCGTACGCCGGAGGCAGTGGTGCTCACCGTGATCGGCGCACCGCCGGCCGGCCGCCGCTCCCTCACAGCATGAGGGCGTTCAGCGGGCCTCGCCCCCGACTTCGGCGGGTACGGCCCGTTCCGCGTGCCCGCGGGGGCGCCGGGAGACGATCGAGTCGGCGATCTCACCGCTGCGCACCGCGAGGTTGGACAGGAGCGAGGAGGTCAGACCGTGGGTGTGCTCGGTGCCGCCCTGGAGGTAGATGCCGCACCGCAGGGCGGGGTCGGTCACCAGGCGGTAGTCGCGCTCCACCCGGTAGCGGCCCTCCTCGTCGCGCAGGCAGTGCCGGTCGAGTTCGCCGAGCAGGCCGGTGGGCTCCATCGCCTGGTAGCCGGTCGCGCAGACGAGCGCGTCGAAGTCGAGTTCGCGCACCTCCGCGTCCGGGCCCACCTGGAGGGAGACGCGGGTCTCGGCGCCGGAGCGCTTCACCGCGGTGACCCGGCTGAGGTTGAGGAAGCGCAGGCGGTTCAGGCCGCGGACGTCCTCGTCGTACGACCTGCGGTACAGGTCCCTGATCACCTCGTCGTCGACGACCGAGTAGTTCGTGTTGCGGTGGTAGCGCCAGAACGCGTCCCGGGTCTGCTCGGTGCCGAAGTAGTAGTCGTCGACGGCGGCCGGGTCGAAGATCTGGTTGGCGAAGGGGGTGTCGTCCGCGACCGAGTAGCCGTAGGACGGGATGACCGCGTACACCTCGGCGTGCGGGAGCTCGTCGTACAGGAACCGGGTGATCTCCGCGGCGCTCTGGCCGGCGCCGACCACCGCCACCCGGCGCAGGTCCGCGGGGTTCATCCGGCCGAACTTCTCCAGGAACTCGGAGCTGTGCCACACCCGTTCGTCGCGCTCGGTGCCCACGGGCATGCTGGGGACCAGGCCCGTGGAGATCACCACGTTGCGCGCCTCGACCACCCGGTCGCGCCCGGTGCCGTCGGCCACCTCCAGGCGCAGCCGGTCCGTCCGCCGCGGGTCGTCCGACGGGAGCCGGATCGACGTCACTTCCGCGCCGTAGACGATGCGGTCGGCCACCCGCGCCTGCGCCCATTCCAGGTACTGGTGGAACTCCTGGCGGGTGGGGAAGAAATCCTGGTTGTTGACGAACTGCGGGAGCCGTCCCGACGCGTGCAGATACGACACAAAACTGAAACTCGAGGTGGGATTGCGGAAGGTGACCAGGTCCTTGAGGAAGGATATCTGCATGGTCGCCGACGGCAGCAGCATGTTGCGGTGCCAGCCGAAGGAGGACTGGCGCTCGAAGAAGACGCTGCTGACCCCGTTCTCCGGGTTCTCCGGGTTCTCCGGACCGTTCGCCCGGTATTCCTCCATGGCGATGGCGAGCGACAGGTTGGACGGCCCGAAACCGATGCCGACCACGTCGTAGGTCTCGAACTCACGATTACTCATTGAGAAGCCTCCCGCTAGCATGGCTGCGTGGTGCGCCGTTCCATTCACGTACGTCGACGTCGGACGGCGTGTACCGTGCATCGGCGGGCAGTTCGTCCGCCGGAACATCCGCCCGTCATTCAGGAAAAGCTCAGAGGACTTCGCCGTCCCTCGTCCTCTTGCGCAGAGCCGGCCTGCTCGAACGGGAGAGGTCTTCCCACATGCTCGACAGCCCCATGATGGTGCGCGCCGCGAACAGCGTGCGGATGGACACCTCGTGTTTCAGCTCCGCCCGGATCAGGCCGACCAGTCGGATCGCCCGCAGCGAATTGCCGCCGAGGTCGAAGAAGTCCTCGTCGATGCCCACCCGGGGCCGGTCGAGCACATCGGCGAACGCCTTGGCCAGCACCCGCTCGGTGGTGTCGCGCGGCGCGCGGTACT
Organism: uncultured Actinomycetota bacterium; assembly: GCA_963756705.1. Taxonomy (GTDB): domain Bacteria; phylum Actinomycetota; class Actinomycetes; order Streptomycetales; family Streptomycetaceae; genus Actinacidiphila. The sequence continues at coordinate 755,057 of CAVWOS010000019.1, forward strand.
GTCCCGCGCCGACCTCGGGATCCGGCAGCGCCGCGTGGTCCACCCGTCCGTCCGCCGTCGTCGGCAGCCGCTCCAGCACCACGAACGCCGACGGCACCATGGCCTCCGGCAGCCGTCCCGTGACGAACCGGCTCAGCTCCTCCTCCGACAGGCCGGCCCGGGTGTCCAGCGGGACCGCGTAGGCCACCAGCCGCTGCTGCCCGGCGTCGTCCGCGCGGACGGCCACCACCGCCTGGGCCAGCCCGGCGCACCGCGACAGCTCCGCCTCGACCTCGGCCGGCTCCACCTCGACCCCGCGGACGCGCGCCCGGACGCCGGCCCGGCCCACCTGTTCGAGCCTGCCGTCGGCGCTCCACCGCACCCGGTCGCCGGTCCGCAGCATGAGCCCGCCGGGCGGCCCGAACGGGCAGGGCACGAAGTGCTCGGCGGTCGGCCCGGGGCGGCCGCGGTACCCGCGCGCCACGCCGGGACCGGCCACGTACAGCTCCCCGACCACGCCGGCGGGGACCGGCGCGAGTCCGGGGCCCAGCACGTAGAGGGCGGTGTGGTCCATCGGGCGGCCGACCGCCGCCGCGTCCTGTCCCGGGCCGTCCGCCGCCAGGAGTTGGCCGGCGGCGAACCCGCCCGCCTCGGTGGGACCGTGGCCGCGCAGGATCGCCAGCTCGGGGCACGCCTCCCGCACGCGGCGCACCGCGGCGGCGGAGACGCGGTCCCCGCCGGTCCACACCTCGCGCAGCCCGGCGACGGCCCCGGGGCGTTCCACCGCGACCGCGGACAGCAGGCCGGCGGGCAGCCACGTCGCGGAGATCCCGTGCGCCGCCCGGGCCTCGGCCAGCGCGTCGACGGTCGGTTCCTCCTGCTCGGCCACGACCACCCGGCCGCCGCCCAGCAGCGGCATCCACACTTCGAGGGCGAACGCGTCGGAGGTGTGCGGCGCGTGCCACAGCACGCGGTGGTCGCCGTCCCGCCACCGCCGGTCCAGGACGAGCCGCTCCAGGTTCCGGTGCGTCACGGCCACCGCCGTGGTCGCGCCGGCCGGTCCGGAACCGGGCAGGACGGCCAGCAGACCGTCCGGGTGGGCGGGGAACGGCTCCCGCGGACCGGCGTCGGAGGCGGTACCGGAGGCGGTGCCGGGCGGGTCCGCGCGGAGGCCGTCCAGCAGCAGCACCGGCACGTCCGGGTCGGCCGGGAGCGGGTCGGCCGGCGCCGCGTCGGTGAGCAGCGCGCGCACCGGGCCGCCGGCCGCCGCCGCGAGCCGTTCCGCCGGGGCGCCCGGGTCGAGCGGCAGGTAGGCGCCGCCCGCCTTCACCACGCCCAGCAGGGCGACGACCAGGTCCACCGACCGGGGCAGCGCCACCGCCACGACCGACTCGGGTCCCACGCCCCGGCGCCGCAGCGCCGCGGCCACCCGGCCGGCCCGCTCGTCCAGCTCCCGGTACGTGACCTCCGTCTGCCCGGACACCAGCGCGACGGCGTCGGGGGCCCGCTCCACCCGGCGGGCGAACAGCTCGGGGACCGTCAGCCCCGGCAGCGGCTCGCCGGCGGTGTCCGGTGCCACCGGCATCCGCTCCCGCCCGGTGCCGCCCGCCACGTCCAGCGCGCCGACCGGACGCTCGCCGGCGGCCACCGCGGCGCGCACGCAGGCGAGCAACTCCTCACCGACGAAGCGCAGTTCCGCGCGGGAGTACAGGCCCTCGGGGGCCTCCAGCCGGATGACGAGGTCGCCGTCGGGGCTCCCGTCGGTGCAGACGCCGATCGACAGCTCGTCGAAGCAGCCGGTGGTCCCGGCGAAATAGCGGGCCGGGCTGTCGCCGAAGTGGAGCCGCTCCACGAACTCCACGACGTTCACGACGGCGCCGAAACTGCCGCGGCCGCTCAGGACGGTGCCGCTCGCGCGCTGGATGTCCGAGTAGTGGCAGGCGGTCCGGCCGAAGACCTCGTACGTCTCGTCCACCACCGCGTCGGCGATCTCGCCGAAGGTGGCGCCGAGCGGGACCCGCACCCGCAGCGGCACGACGTTCACCGCGAGGCCGGGTGTGGTGGCGGCCGCCCCGTTGCGGTTGCCCACGGCCAGCGAGAGCAGGAACTCCGGCTGGTCGCAGCGGTGCCGGAAGTACACCGCCGCGGCCGCGGTCAGCAGCGTGGACATCCACACGCCCAGGGACTGCGCGGCCTGCGTCCAGCGGTCGGCCTCGGCGCGCGGGACCGTCAGCGTCCGGCTCACCATGCCGATGGCGCCGGCCACCTCCGACCAGCGGTCGGCCCGGCTGAGCGGTGCGTCGAGCGCGGACCGGGCCGCGTCGTCCAGGACCACGCGCGGGACCCGCGCGGGCGGGGGCGCGTCCTTCAGGTAGTCGCGCCAGAACTCGGTGTCCTCGGTGAACTGCTCCGAGGCGAGGTAGTCCGTCCCCAGGGCCGCGAACGACCCGGCGTCCCACGGGTGCGCCGGCTCCGGCACCTCGGCGCCCCGCACCAGCGCCGTGTAGACCTCGGCGAGGCGCCGCGACAGCGGGCCGCCGGCGCCGTACCCGTCGGAGATGAGGTGGTGGTAGGCGATCACCACGAGGGAGCGGTCGGCCGCGAGCCGGACCACGCCCAGCCGGAAGAGCAGGTCCCGCTCCAGGTCGAACGGCTCGCGCACCATCTTCGCCAGCGCGTCGCGGGCCGCCTGCTCCGGATCGGGCTCGGCGCTCAGGTCGAGGAGGAACGGCCGCCAGTCGCCCAGTTCGCGGGGCGTCATCCGCACGTCGCCGTCGTCCTCGGCGAAGGTGACGCGCAGCACCTCCGCCTCGCCCATCACGCGCAGGAACGTGGATTCCATGACCGCCGGGTCCAATTCGCCGTCCACATCCCACATGGTCAGCGCATGGTTCAGCGTGTCGGGGGTCATTTTCTGCGCCAGCCACAGCCCTTTATGCGCAGACGACGCGCCGAACGAACGCACAGGGATCATCTCCTTTACGAGCGGGACCGGGAAAGCGGAGGAATTCACAAAAGCGCCTCCACTTTCCGGGACGTGGATCAGCCGGTCAAGACGATTCGGTACGGGGCCGGGACTCCTCGCGGTCCCCCTTGCGGTGTCCCGCCGGCGGGACGGAAACGGGCCCGGAGCACCGGGGGTTCACCGTGGATCGGGCTTTCCCATCGAGGACACGATGTGGTCGGCGACCCGTCGCGGGGACGGGTGCCGCAGCACCAGGTTCGCCCTCAGTTTGAGCCCGGTGGTGGCGGCCAGACGCTTGCTCAGCTCCACCGACAGCAGCGAGTCGAACCCGATGCTCCTGAACTCCTGGTCGGGGTCGACGACCTGGCCCGAGGTGTGCCCGAGCACGACGGCGACCTTCTTCAGGACGTGGTCCAGCACGAAGTCCGCCGCCTCCTCGTCGGGAAGCGCGGCGAGCAACTCCGGCAGGGAGACGGGCTGTTCGTCGTCCTCGGGCAGGTCCGCGGAGGGCGCCCGTTCACCGGCCGCCGGTACGGAGTTCAGCCAGTAGCGCTGCCGGTGGAAGGCGTACGTCGGCAGGTCCACCCGCCGGCGCGCCCCGAACAGCGCGTCCCAGTCCACGTGCCCGCCCCGGACGTGGAGGTGGGCCAGCGAGCCGAGCACCGCCTCCACCTCCCCGCGGTCGCGCCGGGTCGAGGACAGGACCACCGCGTCGGCCGCGCCCTCGACGTCCGCCGCGGTGTCCGCCGCGTTTTCAAGGATCTCCTGCACGGGGACGGTCAGCACCGGGTGCGGGCTCATCTCGACGAACACCCGGTGGCCGTCCTCGGCCAGTCGCCGGACGGAGGATTCGAAAAGGACCTTCTCGCGCAGATTGTTGTACCAGTAGAGGTGGTCCAGTTCCGCGGTGTCGATGATTTCGCCGGCCAGGGTCGAGTAGAAGGGCAGCGCCGACGATTTCGGGCGCACCCCCGACAGCGATTCCAGCACCTGGTCGCGGACTCTGGCCACCTGCGCCGAATGGGAGGCGTAATCGACCGCGATTCTCTTGGCCTGGGCGCCCTCGGCCGTCATCTTCCCGACGAATTCGTCGAGCGCGTCCGGCTCCCCGGACACCACCACCGAACGGGGTCCGTTGACGACGGCGATGCTCACCCGGTCCTCCCAGGCGGTGAGCCGGTCGGCCACGAGGTCGGCGGACTCGGTGACCGACGCCATCCCGCCGTGGCCGATCAGGTCCAGCAGGGCCTTGCTGCGCAAGGCCACCACCCGCGCGGCGTCGCGCAGCGACAGGGCGCCGCACACGTACGCGGCGGCGATCTCGCCCTGGCTGTGCCCGACCACCGCGGCCGGTTCCACGCCCCAGGACCGCCACAGGCCGGCCATGGACACCATGACGGAGAACAGGGCCGGCTGCACCACGTCCACCCGGTCCAGCGGCGGGGTGCCCTCCACCCCCCGCACCACGTCGAGCAGCGACCAGTCGACCCACTCCGACAGGGCCGCGGCGCACGCGTCGAGACCGCGCGCGAAGACCGGGAAGGCGGCGTACAACTGCCGTCCCATGCCCACCCACTGCGAGCCCTGGCCGGGGAACACGAAGGCCACGCCGCCGGGTTTGCCGGCCACACCGCGGACCACCCCGGCGGACTCCGCGCCCTCGCTCAGCGCCGCCAGCCCGCTCAGCAGCTCCTCCCGGCCGCGGCCGAGGACCACCGCGCGGTGGTCGAAGCCCGAACGGTGGGACACCAGCGACCAGCCGGCGTCGGCGAGGTCGGCGTCCGGACGGGCGGCCGCGAAGTCGCGCAGCCGGCCCGCCTGCCGTTCCAGGGCCGCCGCGCTCTTTCCGGACAGCACCCACGGCACCAGTCCGCCGGCCACGCCCGCGTCCGGGCCGCGCTCCAACTCCGGCTCCGGCTCCTCCTCCAGGACGACGTGCGCGTTGGTGCCGCTGACCCCGAACGACGAGACCCCGGCCCGCCGGGGACCGTCCGGCCGGGGCCAGTCCCGTCCCTCCTCCAGCAGCCGGAGCGCGCCGGAGGACCAGTCCACGTGCGGGGAGGGGGCGTCCACGTGCAGGGTCTTCGGCAGGAAGCCGCGGCGCAGGGCCATCACCATCTTGATGACGCCGGCGACGCCGGCGGCGGCCTGCGCGTGGCCGATGTTGGACTTCATCGACCCCAGCCACAGCGGCCGGTCCTCGGCCCGGTCCGCCCCGTAGGTCGCCAGCAGGGCGCCCGCCTCGATCGGGTCGCCGAGGACCGTACCGGTGCCGTGGGCCTCGACGGCGTCCACCTCGCGGGGCGCGACGCCGGCGTTGGCCAGCGCCTGCCGGATCACCTTCTCCTGGGCGCGGCCGTTGGGCGCGGTCAGCCCGTTGCTGGCGCCGTCCTGGTTCACGGCGGTGCCGCGGACGACGGCCAGCACCGGGTGGCCGTTGCGGCGGGCGTCGGACAGCCGCTCCAGCAGCAGCACCCCCACCCCCTCGGCCCAGCCGGTGCCGTCCGCGCCGTCCGCGAAGGACTTGCACCGGCCGTCGGCCGCCAGACCGCGCTGCCGGGAGAACTCCACGAAGATCGCGGGGGACGACATCACCGCGGCCCCGCCCGCCAGCGCGAGCGCGCACTCGCCGGAGCGCAGCGACTGCACCGCCAGGTGCAGGGCGACCAGCGACGAGGAGCACGCCGTGTCCACGGACATCGCCGGTCCGGTCAGCCCGAGTTCGTACGCCACCCGGCCGGAGGCGACGCTCAGGGTGCTGCCGTGCATGAGGTAGCCCTCGAGGTCGTCCGGGCCGCCGTCCAGGAAGCGCGAGCCGTAGTCGGTCGAGCTCACCCCGGTGAAGACGCCGACCTCGCTCCCGCGGACGGTGGCGGGCACGATGCCGGCCCGCTCGAAGGCCTCCCACGACACCTGGAGCAGCAGGCGCTGCTGCGGGTCGATCGCCAGCGCCTCGCGCGGGCTGATGCCGAAGAACTCGGCGTCGAACTCGCCGACGTCCGTGAGGAATCCGCCGTGCCGCACGTACGAGCCGCCGATCCGGTCGGGGTCGGGGTCGTAGACGTCCCGCCAGCCGCGGTCCGAGGGGAAGTCGTCCACGGCGTCCACGCCGCCGTGCACCATGTCCCACAGGTCCTCGGGCGAGGCCACGCCGCCCGGGTAGCGGCAGGCCATGGCCACGACGGCGATCGGCTCGACCCGGCCGGCCTTGAGGGCGTCGTTCTCCTGCCGGAGCCGGTCCCGCTCCTCCAGCAGGGTGCGCAGCGCCCGCTGGACCCGGTCCCCGCCGTCCGCCGTGCGATCCGCGGCGCTGTTCATGTCAGTTGCCCCTCTCGTCCAGAGCCAGGTCGACCAGTGCTTCCAGGTCCATCTCCGCCAGGTCGTCCGCCGCGGGGAGGTCCGCCGCCCCGGGACCGGCCTGCGGCGCCGGGCCGCCGGCGCCGGGCAGCGGGTCGGCGCACGCCAGGACCAGCTCCAACAGGCCCGCGCCGCGCAGCCGTTCGATCGGGACGGTCCGCAGCACCTCGCGGATCCGCGCGTCCTCGCCGGTGCCGGCCGGCGGTTCCGGGCGCAGCCGGCCGCGGATGTGGGCGCCCAGCTCCCGCGGGGTCGGATAGCTGAAGACGAGGGTGGACGGCAGGCGCAGCCCGGTCGAGGCGGCCAGGCGGTTGCACAGCTCCACCGAGGTCAGCGAGTCGAACCCGAGGTGCGTGAACGCCTGGTCGGCGTCGACGGCCGCGCCGGAGGCGTGGCCGAGCACCACGGCGGCCTGTTCGCGGACGTATTCCAGGACGGCCGCCTCCGCCTCCTCCTGCGGCAGGGCGGCGAGCCGGGCGGGAAGGTCGTCCGCGCGGGGCGCGCGGTCGCCGGCGGCCGGGGCCGTCCGGTCGCGGCGGGGCCGGCTCGCGGCGACCAGGTCGCGCAGCAGGAGCGGCGGTTGGTCGCCGGACCTGTTGCGCAGCGCGGACAGGTCCAGCCGGGCCGGGATCACGACCTTGGCGTCGAGCGCGCACGCGGTGTCGAACAGGGCGAGCGCCTCGGCGGTCGGCATCGGGGCCAGGCCCAGCCGCCGGACCCGGGAGAAGTCGGCCTCGTCGAGGCCCTCGGTCATGCCGCTGCTCTGTCCCCACCAGCCCCAGCACATCGAGGTGCCGACCCGGCCGGCGGCCCTGCGCCGGACGGCCAGGGCGTCCAGGAATCCGTTGGCGGCGGCGTAGTTCGCCTGTCCCCCGGTGCCGAGGGTGCCCGCCAGCGCGGAGAACAGGACGAACGCCGACAGGTGGTGGTCCGCGGTCAGTTCGTCCAGGTGGACCGCGCCGCGCACCTTGGCGGCCAGCACGTGGTCGAGGCGCTCCGGGGTCAGCGACTCCACGGTGCCGTCGGCGAGCGCGCCCGCCGCGTGCACGACCGCCGTCAGCGGGTACGCCGGCGGCGTGCCGGCGATCAGGTCCGCCACCGCGGCCCGGTCCGCGACGTCGCACGCCTCGACCCGGACGAGGGCGCCCGCCGCCTCCAGGTCCGCGACCAGTTCCGGGGCGCCGTCGGCCTTCATGCCCCGGCGGGAGGCCAGCACCAGGCTGCGCACGCCGTGTTCGGCGACGAGGTGCCGCGCGACCAGCGAGCCCACTCCCCCGGTCCCGCCGGTGACCAGGACGGTCCCGCCGCCGAAGCCGCTGCCGAGGTCGAAGACGATCTTCCCGGTGTGGCGGCCCTGGCTCATCTCGCGGAACGCCCTGCGCGCCTCGCGGATGTTGCGGACGGCGATCGGGTTCGGCCGCACCCGCCCGTCGGCGAACAGCCGCATGACGGCGCGGAACATCTCCTGGATCGCGTCCGGGCCGGCCTCGTAGAGGTCGAAGGCCTCGTACTCCACTCCGGGGTGGTCGGCCGCGACCTTCCCGGGGTCGCGGATGTCGGTCTTGCCCATCTCGACGAAGCCGCCGCCGCCGGGGAGCAGCTTCAGCGACGCGTCGACGAACTCGTGGGCGAGGGAGTTCAGGACGACGTCCACCCCGAGGCCGCCGGAGGAGTCCAGGAACCGGTCCGCGAACTCCAGGTCGCGCGAGGAGGCCAGGTGCGCGTCGTCCAGCCCCAGGGCGCGCAGGGCCGGCCACTTGCCCGGGCTCGCGGTGCCGTAGATCTCGGCCCCGGCGTGCCTGGCCAGCTGGACGGCGGCCATCCCGACCCCGCCGGCGGCGGCGTGGATGAGGACGCGCTGTCCCGCGCGGAGGTCGGTCACGCGGAAGAGCGCGTAGTAGGCCGTGAGGAAGGCTCCTGGCACGGACGCCGCCTGGGCGTAACTCCACCCGTCGGGGACGGGCATCAGCAGGCGGTGGTCGGCGACGGCCACCCGGGCGAAGGCGCCGCTGAAGATGCCCATCACCCGGTCGCCCGGGGCGAGGCCGGTCACGTCGTCCGCGACCTCCAGCACGACGCCGGCGCCCTCGCTGCCGATCCCGGCGTCGATGGCGGTGCGTTCGACCAGGCCCAGGGCGATGGTGACGTCGCGGAAGTTGAGCCCGGCGGCGTGCACGGCGATGCGGACCTGGCCGGCGGCCAGGGGCTCCTCCACCTCGGGGCAGGGGATCCATTCCAGGTTCTCCAGCGTCCCCTTGCGGGGGATGCCCAGCCGGTGGGCGCCGGCCGCCCGCGGCTCGACCAGGTGGTTCGGGGGCGGGGTCCGCCGGATGCGGGGGACGAGGTACGCGCCCGCGCGCAGGGCCAGTTGGTCCTCGCCGAGGCGGAGCGCGTCCGGCACGCGGGCCCAGGACACCTCCTCGTCGTCGACGTCGAGCAGCAGGAACCGGCCGGGGTGCTCGGTCTGGGCCGACCGGATCAGGCCCCACACGGTGGCGCCCGGCAGGCTCTCGACGCCCTCCCCTCCCCCGGTGTCGAGGGCGAGGCGGGTCAGGACGACCAGGGTGGATCCGGCGAGCGGCTCCTCGGCGAGGAACCGCTGCACCACGCCGAGCACGAGCCGCGCCGCGCGGCCGGCCCCGGCGCCCGGGTCGTCGTCCGCGTCGCCCGCCTCGTCGTCCGGGCACAGCACGAGGTACCGGGGTGTCTCGCCGGCGAGCACGTCGTCCAGGGAGGGGTACCGCCCGGCGCACCGCTCACCCACTGCGGCCAGGCGCGCGGCCGGCCCGTCGCCGGCGCCGAGCACGGCCCACGGCGCACGGCCGGTCTCCCCGCGCCCGCCCGGCTGAACCTGCCGCCACTCCACCTCGTACAGCGGCAGTTCGTGCCCGCCGCGGGCCGCGTGCACCTGCTCGGCGCTCGCCGGGCGGAAGGCCAGCGCCTTGACGTGGGCGACCTCGCGGCCGTGCTCGTCGGCGATCGCCACGGTCACGGCGTGCTCGCCCGCCGGGGACAGCCGGATCCGCACGGTCGGGCCGCACTCCCCGGCCCGCTCCACCCCGGACCACGAGAAGGGCATCCACCCCTGGCCGCCGTCGACGGCGAGAACCCCGCCGGCCACCACCGCGTGCAGCACGGCGTCGATCAGCGCGGGGTGCAGGGCGAAGCCGTCACCGGACGGGACGTCGTCGGTCTCCGGCAGGGTGGCCGTGGCGAAGAGGTCGTCGCCGCGCCGCCACACCTCGCGCAGGCCGCGGAAGGACGGTCCGTAGGCGAACCCGCCCGCGGCGAAGGAGTCGTAGAGGCCGTCGGTGTCGAGCCGCTCGGCCCCGGCCGGCGGCCAGGCGGCGAGGGCGCGCGCCTCCTCGGCCCATTCGGCCGCCGGCCCCGCGCCCGGTGCCAGGACGCCGGTCGCGTGCCGGGTCCAGCCGCCGAACGTGCCGTCGTCCGGGCCCCGGCGGGAGTAGACGTCCAGGGTGCGGCGGCCGGCCTCGTCGGCCGCGCCGGCCACGACGCGCACCCGTACGTCGCCCGAGGCGGGGAGGATCAGGGGGACTTCCAGGGACAGTTCCTCGACCGCCGCGCACCCGACGACGCCGCCCACCGACAGCGCCAGGTCGAGATGGGCCGTCGCGGGGACGACGGCCTCGCCGAAGACGGCGTGGTCGGCCAGCCATCCGTGGGTGCGCAGGGACCACAGGTCGGTGAAGACCACCTCGTCGGTGCCGGGGTGGTCCACCACGGCGCCCAGCAGCGGGTGCCGGGCGGCCGTCAGTCCGGCCGAGGCCACGTCGGCCGTGCCCGCCTCGGCGAGGAAGTCCAGCCAGTACCGGCGGCGCTGGAAGGCGTAGGTGGGCAGGTCCACCGGCCGGCGCTCCCAGACCAGCGCGCCCCAGTCCACGGCGCCGCCCCGGACGTGGAGCTGGGCCAGCGCGCCGACCAGCGTGTCCACGGCCGGGCGGTTGCGCCGGGACGCGGACAGGACGAGCGCGTCGTCCACGCCGAGGCCCGCGAACGCCTCCTTGGTGATGCTCGTGAGGGCCGATCCGGGACCCACCTCGACGAAGACGCCCGCCCCGGCCGCGCGGGCGCACTCCACCGCGGCGAAGAAGCGGACGGGTTCGCGGACGTGGTCCACCCAGTGCGCGACGGAGGTCAGTTCCTCGGCCGTGGCCTCGCGGCCCGACCTGGTGGAGACGACCGGGATCGCCATCCGGCCGGCGGCCGGCTCCCCGATCGACGCCGCGAACTCCTCCAGGACCGGGTCCATCAGCGGGGAGTGGAAGGCGTGGTCGACCTCCAGCAGCTTCGCCGAGGTGCCGTCGGCGACGAGCTTGTCCCGCAGGGCGACGACCTCCTCGCGGCTGCCGGAGACCACCACGGAGTCCGGGCCGTTGACCGCGGCGACGCCGAGCCGGCCGTACCCGCGCAGCAGTTGGGCGACCTCGTCCTCCGGGGCGCGCACCGCGAGCATGGCGCCCTGCTCGGTGACCTTCTGCATGACGCGGCCGCGGGCGGCCACGAGCCGGGTCGCGCCGTCCAGGTCGAGGGCGCCGGACACGTGGGCGGCGGCGATCTCGCCGACGGAGTGGCCGATCAGGTGGGCCGGCCGTCCGCAGAAGTGCTCCAGCAGCCGGTAGAGGGCCACTTGGAGGGCGAACAGCGCCGGCTGGGCGATGTCGGTCCGCCGGCTCCGCTCCTGCCCGGGTTCGTCGGCGAGCAGCAAGGGCTTGAGGGCGAAGGGGAGATGGGTGTCGAAGCACGCGCAGACCTCGTCCAGGGTCCGGGCGAAGACGGGGAAGGCGTCGTACAGCGGCCGGGCCGCGCCGGCCCATGGAGATCCCTGGCCAGGGAACAGGAAGGCCGTGCCCCCGAGGTCCCCGGCGACGCCGCGCACCGCCCGGGCGGAGGCCGTGTCCTCGCCCAACGCCGCCAGGCCGCCCAGCAGTTCGTCCCGATCGCGGCCCAGCACCACCGCGCGGTGCTCGAACCGCGCCCGGCCGGACACCAGCGACCAGGCGATGCCGGCGACGTCCGCGCCGGGGTCGGCGGCGGCGAAGGCGCGCAGCCGGTCCGCCTGGGCGACCAGCGCCTCGGCCGACCTCGCGGAGACGACCCACGGCACCAACCGGTCGGCGCCGGCGGGGACAGGGGCGGCGCCGGGCACGTCGGCGGCGTCCGAAGCCAACTCCTGTGCGGGCGCCTCCTCCAGGATCAGGTGCGCGTTGGTGCCGCTGGCCCCGAAGGCGGACACGCCCGCGCGCCTCGGCCGTCCCGGGGTGCTCGGCCACGGCCGGGCCTCGGTCAGCAGCTCCACCGCCCCGGCCGTCCAGTCCACGTGCGTCGACGGGCGGTCCACGTGCAGCGTTCGGGGCATCGTCCCGTGCCGCATCGCCATGACCATCTTGATGATGCCGCCGACGCCCGCGGCCGCCTGCGTGTGGCCGATGTTGGACTTCAGCGAGCCGAGCCACAGCGGCTGTCCGGCCTCCCGGTCCTGCCCGTAGGCGGCCAGCACCGCCTGCGCCTCGATCGGATCGCCCAGCGTCGTCCCGGTGCCGTGGGCCTCGACCACGTCCACGTCGGCCGCCCGCACCCGGGCGTTGGCCAGCGCCGCCCGGATCACGCGCTGCTGGGCGGGACCGTTCGGCGCGGTCAGGCCGTTGGACGCGCCGTCCTGGTTGATCGCCGAGCCGCGGATCACCGCCCAGATCCGGCGCCCGTTGCGCCGCGCGTCCGACAGCCGCTCCAGCACCAGCACGCCGACGCCCTCGGAGAAGCCGGTGCCGTCGGCGGCGTCGGCGAACGCCTTGCACCGGCCGTCCGCCGCCAGGCCGCGCTGCCGCGACATCTCCCGGAGCACCTGGGTCGTGCCCATGACGGTGACGCCCCCGGCCAGCGCCAGCGCGCACTCGCCCTGCCGCAGCGACTGCACCGCCTGGTGCACGGAGACCAGCGACGACGAGCAGGCGGTGTCGGTCGACACGGCCGGGCCCTCCAGGCCCAGCGCGTAGGCCACCCGCCCGGACGCCACGCTCAGCAGCGAACCGGTCTGCCCGTAGCCGGCGATGGCCTCGGGGGTGGCGAAGTGGTTGCCGTACCCGAAGTAGGCCAAGCCGGCGAAGACGCCGGTGGCGCTGCCGCGCAGGGTGTGCGGGTCGATGCCGGCCCGCTCCAGGGACTCCCACGACGACTCCAGCAGCAGCCGGTGCTGCGGGTCGGCGGCCAGCGCCTCGCGCGGGTTGATCCCGAAGAAGTCGGCGTCGAAGTCCCCCGCGTCGTACAGGAACCCGCCGGAGCGCGCGGTGCAGCTGTTCGGGCGGTCGGGGTCCGGGTCGTAGAGGGCCTCCAGGTCCCAGTGGCGGTCGTCCGGGAGGTCCGACATCGCGTCCCGGCCCTCCCGCACGAGGTCCCACAGCCCCTCCGGGGACACCGCCCCGCCCGGGTAGCGGCAGGCGACGCCCACGATCGCGACGGGCTCGGCCGCGGCCTCGGTCAGCTCCTTCAGGCGCCGGCGGGTCTCGATCAGTTCGATCGACGTCCGCTTGAGGTAGTCGAGAACCTCGGCGTTGTTGTCGTCAGTCATCGCTTTCCCCTAGCCGAGCTCTTGGTCCAGCAGCGAGAGAAGCTCGCCGGCTGATGCCGAACTGATCCGGTCCACGATGCCGACCGCCGCCGTCTCGCCCGCCATCGAGCGGACCCGGCCCTGCAACGCGCCGAGCAGCGTGGAGATGTGGGCCCTGTCCGCGTCCGCGAGGTCGCCGAAGGCGTCCTCCAGCCGGACGCCGAGTCCCTCGATCTCCTGCGTCAGGCGATCGGCCGGGGAGGCGGGGCCGGCGGCCCGCGGGCTGATGCCCTCGTGCAGGAACTCCGCCAGCGCGGTCGGGTTCGGGTGGTCGAACGCGAGGGTGGAGGGCAGTGTCAGGCCGGTCAGTTCGGCCAGCTTGTTGCGCAGTTCCAGCGCCGTGAGCGAGTCGATCCCCAGGTCCTTGAAGGCCACGACGGGACCGACCAGCGCGGTGTCGGCGTGGCCGAGGACGACCGCGGTCTGCGCCCGGACGGCGCCGAGCAGCAGCGCCTCGGCGTCGGCCGGCGGCAGCGCCCTGGCCCGCCGGGCGAACTCGCCGCCGGTGGGCTCCGGGCCGCGCGGGCCAGCCGGACCGGCGGAGGTGCCGGCCAGCCCGCGCAGGAGCGGCGAGCCCGCCCCTCCGGAGCCGGGCGCGCCCAGTGCCGCCAGGTCCAGCCGCGAGGGCACCAGCACCGGCTCGTCCCGGGTGAGCGCCGCGTCGAAGAGGGCGAGCCCCTCGCGGGTGGCCATCGGCCGCACGCCCTGACGGCGCAGCCGGACGATGTCGGCCGCGCCGAGGCCGGCGCCCAGCTCGCTGCGTTCGGCCCAGTAGCCCCAGCACAGCGCGCCGGCCGCCAGCCCCGCCGCCCGGCGGGCCTCCGCGAGCCCGTTGAGGAAGGCGTTGGCCGCCGCGTAGTTGGCCTGCCCCGGCATCCCCAGCACGCTCGTGACCGAGGAGAACAGCACGAACGCGGACAGGTCCAGGTGCCGGGTCAGCTCGTGCAGGTGCCAGGCGCCGCGCGTCTTGGGCGCCAGCACGGCGTCCACCCGCTCGTCGGTCAGCGCCCCGACGACCCCGTCGTCCAGGGCTGCGGCGCAGTGGACCACCGCCGTCAGCGGGTGCTCGGCCGGAACCGCCGCGAGGAGTTCGGCGACGGACGCGCGGTCGGTGACGTCGCAGGCCACGATGTCGACGGCCGCGCCCGCCGCGGTCAGCTCCTCCCGCAGACCGGCCGCGGCCGGGGCCGCGGGCCCCCGCCTGCTGGTCAGCAGCAGCCGGCGCACGCCGTGCCGCTCCACGAGGTGCCGGGCCAGGATCGCGCCCAGGCCGCTGACGCCGCCGGTGACCAGCACCGTGCCGGTCCCGAAGGCGGCGGGGCCGGCGGACGGGCCGGCGGCCCGGGCCAGCCGCGGGGTGGTCACGACGCCGGCCCGGATCCTGAGCTGGGGTTCGCCGGTCGCGGCCGCCGCGAGGAGGGCCGCCCACGAAGCCGGCTCGTCGTCGGTGTCGACCAGGACGAACCGGCCCGGGTTCTCGGTCTGCGCGCTGCGCACGAACCCCCAGACGGCCGCGGCCGCGGGGTCGGGGCTCGGCACCTGCTCGTCCCGTACCGCCTCCCGCGTCACGACGACCAGGCGCGCGTCCGCGAACCGGTCGTCGGCGAGCCAGCCTTGCGTCCACCGCAGCACGCGGTGCAGGTTCCGCTCGACGGCGTCGGGGACGTCCGCGCCGGGGCCCGCCCGGTCGACGACGGCGAGCACGACAGGAGGAATCTCCCCGCCGGAGGCCGCCAGTTCCTCCGGGCCGGCGAAAACCGGACCCCATGCGGCCGGTACGGCGGGGACCTCCACCCGCTCGACGGCGGCACGCACGGCCGGGGGCAACTCGTCTCCCGAGGCGGCGAGTCCGGCCAGGTCGGCGACGACCTGACCGCCGGGGGACGGGGTCCCGCCCAGCACCGCCAAGGGGAACTCCCCGCCGAAGGCCGCGACTTCCTCCGCACCGGCGAGGACCGGAACCCCGGGCCCGGGCTCCACCACGACCGCTGGGGCAGTCGGCTGCCCGGCCGGGGCGGTCGGGGGAGCCCACTCCACGCGGAAGAGCGCGTCCCGGTGGTCGAAGCCCAGCTCGGTCAACTCCCCGGCGTCCGCGGGCCGCAGGGTCAGCGACTCGACGCCGCCGACCGGCGTTCCGTCCTGGTCCGCGAGGGCCAGGGACAGGGTGTCCTCCCCGGCGGGCGCCAGCCGGACCCGCAGGGCCGCGGGCTCGGCGGAGCCGAGCCGGATCCCCGTGAGGCGCGACGGCAGCCGGCCCTCGGACCCGGAGCCGCCGTCGAACGGTTCGAGGCCGGCCGGCAGCAACGCGGCGTGCAGCAGCGCCGGGTGGAACCGGAAGCGGCCCGGCACAGCCCCGGCCGACGCGGGAAGGGCGGCCTCGGCGAAGAGGACGTCGTCCCGGCGCCACACCCGCTTCAGCCCGCGCAGCAACGGCCCGTGCCGGAACCCGAGTTCGGACAGCCGCGCGTAGGCGTCCCCGAAGGGCACCGCCACCGCGTCCTCGGGGGGCCACACGACGAGGTCCTTCTCGTGCGGGCTCCCTCCCGCGGCGGACCCGGCGGCGCCGACGGCGTTCCGGGTCCACCCGGGTTCGCCCTCGCCCCGCGAGTGGACGCCGATGCCGCCCTCGCCGTCCACCACGACGCGGATGTCGCGCCCGGCCGTACGGGAGAGCACCAGCGGTGTCTCCAGGGTGAGTTCGTCGACGGCCTCGCGGCCGGACCGGTCCGCGGCCCACGCCGCCATCTCCACCAGCACGGCGGCCGGGACGAGGACGGCGCCGTGGACCTCGTGCTCGGCGAGCCACGGGTGGCGTTCCAGCGACAGGTGCCCGCTTCCCACCACGCCGCCGCCCCGCTCCCCCTCCTCGGGCAGGCCGGGCGGGCCGGGCAGGTCGATCACGGCGTCGAGCAGCGGGTGGTCCGAGGTGCCGCGGCCGGCGCCCTCGCGGGGGGTGTCCAGCCAGTAGCGCTCCCGCTGGAAGGCGTACGTGGGCAGGTCGACCCAGTCGCCGTCCCCGCCGGGGAACGCCTCCCGCCACGCCACCGGCGCGCCCGCCACGAAGGCCTCGGCCGCCGACCGGTACAGCCGCGCGAGCCCTCCCTGGCCGCGGCGCAGCGTACCCACCACCACCCCGGCGCCCGGGGCGGCGTCGAGCATCTCCTGGATGTTCACCGTCAGCAGCGGGTGCGGGCTGACCTCGACGAACAGGCCGTGCTCCGAGGCGAGCAGGCGCTTCATGGTGTCCTCGAACCGCACCGGTTCGCGCAGGTTGCGGAACCAGTAGGCCGCGTCGAGCTCCGCGGTGTCGAGCCGCCCGCCGGTCACCGTCGAATAGAACGCCACCGGCGAGGACCGGGGGGTGACCGTGCCCAGCTCGTCCCGCAGGCGGTCCTCGAACCGGTCCATCAGCGGCGAGTGCCCGGGAACGCTCGCCGGGATCCAGCGTGCGCGAAGGCCCTGGGACTCGCAGTGCGCGGCCAGTTCGCGGACGGCGTCGGCCTCGCCCGAGACGGTCGTCGAGTACGGTCCGTTGACCGCGGCGATCGCGACCCGGTCCGCCCACGGGCCCAGCAGTTCCCGCACCTGCTCCGCGGGGGCCACGATCCCGGCCATGCCGCCGTCGTCGGTGGCCGTGGCCAGCATGCGGGAGCGCAGGGCGACGATCCGCGCCGCGTCCTCCAGCGAGAGCGCCCCGGACACGCACGCCGCCGCGATCTCGCCCTGCGAGTGGCCGATCACGGCGTCCGGGACCACCCCCAGCGACCGCCACACCCGGGCCAGCGACACCATCATCGCGAACAGCACCGGCTGGACGACGTCGATCCGCTCCAGGTCCGCCGCCCGCGGTCCGCCGCGGACGGTGTCGACCAACGACCAGGACACGTACGGCTCCAGCGCCCGCGCGCAGGCGCGCATCCCCTCGGCGAAGGCCGGGCTCGACTCCATCAGCTCCCGGCCCATCCCGGCCCACTGCCACCCCTGGCCGGGGAAGACGAACACGGTTCCGCCGAGCGGCCCCGCGACGCCGGAGACCACGCCGACGGGGTTCCTGGCGCCCTCCGCCACGTCGGTGAGGCCGGCCAGCAGCGCGTCCCGGTCCGCGCCGACCACCACCTGGCGGTGCTCGAACAGCGAGCGCGTCGTCACCAGCGCGCGCCCCACGGCCTCGGTGGAGACGTCCCCGTCCGCGGCCACGCGGTCCCGCAGCCGCCGCGCCTGCTCGCGCAGCGCCTCGGCCGACCGCGCGGACAGCACCCACGGCACCGCGCCGCGGGCGCCGTCGGACACCCGGCCGGGGGCAGCACCCGTCACCGCCGCGTCGTCCTCGCCGTCGGCGGCGGGGGCCGGCGCCTCCTCCAGGACCACATGCGCGTTCGTGCCGCTGACCCCGAAGGACGACACGCCCGCGCGCCGCGGCCGCCCCGGTTCGGCGGGCCACGCGCGGGCCTCGGTGAGCAGCTCCACCGCCCCGGCCGACCAGTCGACGTGCGGGGTCGGGCGTTCGGCGTGCAGCGTGGCGGGCAGCACCCCGTGGCGCATCGCCATGATCATCTTGATCATGCCGCCGACGCCCGCGGCCGCCTGCGTGTGGCCGATGTTGGACTTCAGCGAGCCGAGCCACAGCGGGCGGCCGGGGTCCCGGTCCTGCCCGTAGGTGGCCAGCAGCGCCTCGGCCTCGATGGGGTCGCCGAGCCTGGTGCCGGTGCCGTGCGCCTCGACCGCGTCCACCTCGCCGAGCGCGAGGCCGGCGTCGGCCACGGCCGCCCGGATGACCCGCCGCTGGGCCAGTTCGCTCGGCGCGGTCAGGCCGTTGGAGGCGCCGTCCTGGTTGATCGCCGAGCCGCGGATCACCGCCAGGATCCGGCGCCCGTTGCGCCGCGCGTCCGACAGCCGCTCCAGCACCAGGACGCCCGCGCCCTCGCCCCAGCCGGTGCCGTCGGCCTCCGCCGAGAACGACTTGCACCGGCCGTCGGCCGACAGGCCCCGCTGCCGGGCCACTTCCACGAACATCCCCGGGGTCGGCATCGCCGCCACCCCGCCGGCCAGCGCCAGCGCGCACTCCCCGGACCGCAGCGACCGCACGGCCTGGTGGACGGCGACCAGCGACGACGAGCACGCGGTGTCGGTCGACACCGCCGGGCCCTCCAGCCCGAGCACGTACGCCACCCGGCCGGAGGCCACGCTGGTGTACGTCCCGGCGATCCCGAAGCCCTCCGTCCCCCCGGCCGCCCCGCCGCCGAGGCGCGGGCCGTAGTCGACCGCGTAGATGCCGGTGAACACCCCGGTCGCCGAACCCCGCAGCGCGGCCGGGTCGATGCCCGCCCGTTCCAGCGCCTCCCAGGACGTCTCCAGCATCAGCCGCTGCTGCGGGTCCATGGCCAGCGCCTCGCGCGGGCTGATCCCGAAGAAGGCGGCGTCGAACTCCGCGAGGTCGGGCAGGAATCCGCCCGAGCGCGTGTACGTCTTGCCGTGCGCGGCGGGGTCGGGGTCGTACAGCGCCTCGACGTCCCAGCCGCGGTTCCCCGGGAAATCGCCCATCGCGTCCACGCGGCCGGACACCACGTCCCACAGGTCCTCCGGGGAGGTCACCCCGCCCGGGAAGCGACACCCCGCGCCCACGACCGCGACGGGCTCGCGCGCGGACTCCTCCAGCTCCCGCACCCGCCGGCGCAGCGCCTGCGCGTCGTCGACGGCGCGTCGCAAGTAGGACCGGAGCTTGTCGACATCCTCCACCAGGGCCTCCCGGCACGATTGCTGGACAAAGCGGGCGCGGCTACACGTATCCGCGGTCGATCAGGGCGTACAGGTCGTCGTCGGTGCGGCTCTCCGGGCCGGTCCCCCCGGCCGCCTGCGGGGCGCCGGGTCCGGGGACCGCGGATTCCGGGGCGTCCGGTGTCCGCGGCGCGAGGAGGGAGAGGAGGTGGCGGCCGAGCTCCTGCGGCGTGGGATAGGTGAACGCGACGGTGGCCGGCAGCCGCAGCCCGGCCGCGGCGGTCAGCCGGTTGCGCAGCCGCACGGCCATCGACGAGTCGAACCCCAGGTCCTTGAAGGTCTCGGTCGCCCGCGCCGCGAGGTCGGCGCCCGTCAGGCCCGGTTCCTTCGCGCTGAGCACCGCCGCCGCCTGCGCGCAGACGAGGCCGCGGACCGACTGCTCCGAGTCCAGGTCCGCCGTCGTGCCCGGCCCGCCCGCCTGAGCCGCGGAGTCCTCCGCGGCCGTGTCGTCGGGCGCCGTCAGCCAGTACCGCTGCCGCTGGAAGGCGTACGTGGGCAGGCCGATCCGGCGCGGCCGGTGCGCGGCGAGCGCCGCCTCCCAGTCCACCGGCACGCCCCGCACGTGCAGTTCGGCCAGGGAGGCCAGCACCTTGGCCGCGCTCCCGTCGTCCTTGTGCAGGGTGCTCGCCACCACGGGCTCGGCCGCCAGCGCGTCGGCGGTCTCCGCCATCGCCACGGCGAGCACGGGGTGCGGGCTGACCTCCACGAAGACGCCGCCGCGCTCCCGCATCACCTGCTCGACGACCTCGCCGAAGCGCACCATCGAGCGCAGGTTGTCGTACCAGTACGGGCCGTCGAGCCGGCGGGGGTCGAGCGGCCCGCCGGTGACCGTGGACAGGAACTCCACCGCCGTCGCGCGCGGCGTGACGTCCGCGGTGTCCGCCAGCAGGCGCTCGCGGATGCCTTCGACGTGGTGGGAGTGCGACGCGTAGTCCACCTTGACCCGGCGCGTGCGGACTCCGTCCGCGGCCGCGCTCTCGGCGAACCGGTCCAGTGCCTCGCCGTCCCCGGAGATCACCGCCGACGACGGCCCGTTGACCGCCGCGGTGGACAGCTGCCCGGGCCACTTCCCGATCCGGTCCCGGACCCAGTCCAGGGGCGCGGACACCGCGCACATGCCGCCGCCCAGGGCGGACAGCCCGGTCAGTGCCCGGCTGCGCAGGGCGACGATCCGCGCCGCGTCCTCCAGCGAGAGCGCGCCGGACACGCACGCCGCCGCGATCTCGCCCTGCGAGTGCCCGATCACCGCGTCGGGGACCACCCCCAGCGACCGCCACACCCGCGCCAGCGAGACCATCACCGCGAACAGCGCGGGCTGCACCACGTCCACCCGGTCCAGGGACGCCGCCGACGGCGCGCCGGTCACCACGTCCACCAGGGACCAGTCCACCCACGGCGCCAGGGCCTTCGCGCACGCGTCGACGGCGCGGGCGAAGACCTCCGACTCCGCGTACAGCCGTCGGCCCATGCCCATCCACTGCGAGCCCTGGCCGGGGAACACGAAGACGACCGGGCCCGTCGGCCCCCCGGCCACCCCGCGCACCACGCGCGCCGAGTCCCCGCCCCCGGCCAGCAGGTCCAGGGCGGCCAGCACCTCCTCGCGGTCCGCGCCCAGCAGCACGGCCCGGTGCGCGAACGGCGACCGTGTGGCCACCAGCGAGTACGCCACGTCGGCCGCCGGCAGCGAGGCGTCCGCGGCCACCATGTCCTTCAGCCGCGCGGCCTGTGCGCGCAGCGCCGGCTCCGACCGCGCCGACAGCACCCACGGCAGCACGCCTCGGACGCCTGCGGCGGCCGGATCCTCGGTACGGGGTTCGGCCACGGGGGCCTGTTCGAGGACCACGTGCGCGTTGGTGCCGCCCATCCCGAACGACGACACCCCCGCCCGCCGGGGCCGGCCCGGTTCGTCCGGCCAGGGCCGCGCGGCCCGCAGGACCTCGAAGTCCGCCGCGAAGCCGGGGATGGCGGGGTTGGGGGCGCGGAAGTTCAGGCTCGGCACCAGGTGGGCGCGGTCCAGGCACAGGGCCGTCTTCACGAGGCCGACGATCCCGGCGGCCGGCTCCAGGTGCCCGACGTTGGTCTTCACCGAGCCGACGACCAGGGGGCGGTCGCGGCCGGTGGCCCGGAAGACCTCGCGCAGGCCGGAGATCTCCGCCGGGTCGCCGAGCCGGGTGGCGGTGCCGTGCGCCTCCACGTAGTCGACGCCCTCGAACGGAACGGCCGCGCGTTCGAGGGCGGACAGCACGGTCGCCGCCTGCGCGGCGGGGCTGGGGTCGGGCATCCTGGAGGTCGCGCCGCCGCTGCCGACGTCCCAGCCCCGGACCACCGCGTAGACGTGGTCGCCGTCGGCGACGGCCAGGTCGAGCCGCTTGAGCAGGACGAACGCCCCGCCCTCGCCGCGGACGAAGCCGCTGGCCCGCTCGTCGAAGGTGAAGCACCGGCCGTCGGGCGACAGGGCGCCCAGGTTGGCCAGGCCCAGTCCCGCCTCCGGGTCGACGATCAGGTGCACGCCGCCCACCAGCGCCAGGTCGACCGCGCCGGCGCGGACGCGGTCGCAGGCCAGGGCCAGCGACACCAGCGAGGAGGACTGGCCGGAGTCCGCGCAGAAGCTCATGCCGCGCACGTCGAACAGGCCGGAGATGCGGTTCGCGATCAGCGCGCCGCTGGAGCCGAGCGCGGCGTAGTGGTCGTCCCGGTCGCTGCCGGCGCGCCGGCGCAGCGCGTCGTAGCCGGAGGACGCGGCGCCGACCAGGACGTCGACCGCGCGGCCGGCGAGCGCGCCCGCCGGGATCCGGGCGTCCTCGACGGCCTCCCAGGCGAGTTCGAGGCCCAGCCGCTGCACGGGGTCCATGGCGGCGGCCTCCGCCGGGCCGAGACCGAAGAAGGCGGCGTCGAAGCCGTCCACGGCGTCGAAGAACGACCCCGCGGCCACCGTGTCGGCGTCCGGGTGGGGCGCGTGCTCGGACTCGGGCCGCCGGTGCCCGGGAAACCTCCCGACGGTCGACCCGCCCTCCAGCAGCAGGCGCCAGAACTCCCCCGGGCCGCTCACGCCGGGGAAGCGGCACGACATCCCGACGACGGCGACGTCGGTGGCTGCGTCACTCATGCGAACCCCTTCCGGTTCCCTCGGCACGGCCTCACCGCTCCTGGGCTGTCAGCGCCAGGAGGACAGCAGTTTCCGCAGCTCGTCCGGCGCGGACATGAAGTCGTGGTGGCCGCCGTCGACGGCCCGGATCTCGACCGAGTCGGAGTAGTGGCGCCACCCCTCCAGCGTGTCGATGCGCACGTCGGGGTCGTCCCGCCAGTGCAGGACGACGACGGGGCAGCCCACGGTGACCGGCTCCACCCGCCGGTAGGCGCGCGCGGCGGAGTGGTCGGCCACCAGCACCGACAGGCCGACGTCGACCATGTCCGGCCGCGGCTCGATCCCGCGGCCGCGGACGAACGCCTCGACCTCGGCGCGCAGTTCGGGCTCGGTCATGCCGAGCATCCGGTCCCGCGCGGCGTCGTGCGGCGCCGGCTGGCCCGACACGAACAGGCACCGCGGTCCGGGCAGGCCGAGTTCGGCCAGCCGCAGCACGGTCTCGAACGCGGGCAGCGCGCCGGCGCAGTGCCCGAAGAAGGCGTACGGCCGGTCGAGCAGTGGCCGCAGCGCCTCGGCGAGCCCGGCGGCGAGGTTCTCGTACGTGCCGTAGTGGGGGTGGGCCAGCCGGTTCTCGCGGCCGGGGAACTGCACCGGGCAGACCTCGGCGCCGTCGAGGACGGCGGGCCAGGCGCTGAAGGCGGAGGCCCCGGACCCGGAGAAGGGGAAGCAGAAGATCCGGGCGGGGTGGTCGGCGGACGGCGGCCGGACGAACCACGGCGACGCGGCGGCGGTGGGGCCGGATGTCACGGCGTCCTCCGTTTCTGGGCGGCGATGGGGAGGTGGGTCATCCCGGCGATGAAGTACGACCGCAGGTGCTGCGGCTCGCCGGCGAGTTCGATCGATCCGAACCGCTGCAGCAGTTCCTCGAAGAAGACGCGCAGGGTCAGCCGGGCCAGCGGCGCGCCGATGCAGAAGTGCGGCCCGTGGCCGAAGGCGACCTGGCGCTTGGCGCCGGCCCGGGTGATGTCGAAGGTGTGCGGGTCGGGGAATTGCGACGCGTCCCGGTTGGCCGACCCGATCCACGCGACGACCGCCCCGCGGGCGGGCACCACGCCGCCGCCGATCTCGACGTCGCGGGCCGCGTACCGCATGAAGTTGCACGCGGCCGAGGTCCAGCGCAGCCCCTCCTCGACGAGGTTGGGGACGAGCGAGGGGTCGGCCTGCGCCTTCTCGAACTGCTCGGGCCGTTCGATGAGCGCGTGCACCGTGCCGGAGACGGTGTGCGGCGTCGTCACGTTGGCGCCGAGCAGGATGCTGTAGCCGTCGAGGGCGATCTCCTCGTCGGTCAGCGGCGCGCCGCCGGCCCGGGCGCTCATCAGGTGGTCGAGCAGGCTGGCGTCCTCGTCGCCGGAAGCCCGCCGCCGTTTGACCCACTCGGTGACGTAGGTGACCAGCTCGTGGTGGGAGATGGCCAGTGTGGCGGCTTCGCTGCCGTGCCGGAAGTGCGGGTCCGAGGGGGCGGTCACCATCGCGGTCAGCTGGACGAGTTCGTCCCAGTCCCGCTCCGGGATGCCCAGCAGCGGACCGGTGACGATCGCCGGCAGCCGCAGCGCCTTCTCGGCCAGGTCGAAGGTGCCGCCGTCCAGGGCCGGTTCGAGGAAGCGGGCGATCGCGTGCCGGATCCGGTCCTCCCAGGACCGCACCGCGCGCGCGGTGAGCCGGGAGTTGATGGCCCGGCGCACTTCGGTGTGCCGCGGCGGGTCGGTGGAGGTCATCAGGGTGCCGGCCGCCACGTCGTCCACACCGAGGTGGGTGACGACGGTGCCGCGCTCGGAGGTGAACTCCTGGTGGGTGCCGAGCACGCGGCAGACGTCGTCGTAGCGGGTCACCGACCAGAACTCCCGGCCGTCCGCCAGCACTTGGTGGTGCAGGGGGGCCTTGGCCCGCATCACGTCCCAGATCGGGTGCGGGTCGCCCGAGGTGTAGAGGTCCAGGTCGAACAGGTCGACCCGGTCGAGGTCGACGTCACGTGCGGGGCCCGGTGTCAGCCTCACGTCCGCGCCCTCCCCTGGTGGACCAGCTCGGCGACCCGGGCCGGGGTCTGGGCCAGGTAGAAGGCGCGCACGGAGAGGTGGACCCCGAAGTCCTGGGCCACCCGTTCGATGATCTTGATGCCGATCAGGGAGTTGCCGCCGAGCGCGAAGAAGTCGTCGTCGGGGCCGACCTCGCGGCCGTCGAGGTGTTCGCCCCACAGCGCCGAGATCTCCTTCACGAGTTCCGCCGGCGCGTCCGGGGACGCGCTTTCCCGCTCCGGCTCCTCGTCCGTTCCACCCATCCGGTGGGCGTGCGGCCACGATTCCATTGCCAGCCTCTCCTTCTTCCGCCGAACGGGAGTGCGCGCCCGCCCACGCCATTGCCGGCCCGGCCCGCCACTGCTCCTCACGGCCACCGGGCGTATGCCGTCCAGAGGATTCGTCCCGCCGGCGGGACGAATCCTCTGGACGGCCGAAACGGGTGTCCCGTGCTTCTGCTGCATGCGCCCCGCACCGGTCGGGCGGGGTCGGGTGGTGGATCGAGCGGGCGTGCGCGGTCACCACCGGTCCCGTCCCGCGGGCGCTCCGCCCGCCGTTCGGCGATTGCCGCGATCGCGGGCTCCTTCGACGGCGGGGCCGACGAGGTGAATAGCGGGGCGTTCTCGCGAGGTGAGGATAATTGGCCGGGGAAACCGGCGGCAAGGGAAGTCAGTGCGTGCGGACCGCCGGGCACCGATGTCCTGCCGACAGGACGGAAATACGGGCCGGCACCCGTCGGCACCAGGGCGCCCTCTTGTCAAGAGCGGACGCGCCGCCGCCTGCGGGCCGTCCGCCGGCACCCGTGAATTGCCGTGCGCGGCACGGGCATTGACTCCGCCGCCTACGCGCTATTCCCTTTCCCTTCCGGGAGCCCTCAGGAATGGCCTCTGCAATTCCCGGCATTCCCCGGCATTTCTCCAACGAAAGGGAGTCAAGGTGTCGCACGCGCAGTCGGAACCAATGGCGCGGGAACAGCGAAAGGGATCGCCGCTCCGCATTCTTATGTGCCGTCCCACATACTTCGACGTCACGTATTCGATCAATCCGTGGATGGACCCGGACCGGCCCACGTCGACGGAGAACGGACTGGCCCAGTGGAAGGGGCTGTTCGAGACCTTCGTGGGCCTCGGCCACGACGTGCGGCTGATCGAGCCCGAGCCGGGGCTCCCCGACATGGTCTTCACCGCGAACGGCGCCATCGTCCTGGACGGCAAGGTGCTCGTCGCCCGCTTCCGGCACCCGCAGCGCACGGAGGAGTCCGCGGCCTTCCTGGAGTGGTTCGGGCGCGGCCCGTGGTCCTCGGTCCGGCAGGCGGAGTACGTCAACGAGGGCGAGGGCGACTTCCTCTGCGCGGGCGGGGTGATCCTGGGCGGCAGCGGTTTCCGCTCCGACCCGCGGGCGCACGACGAGGTGGGCGAGTTCTTCGGCCGCCCCGTGGTCGGGCTGACCCTGGTCGATCCGCGCTTCTACCACCTCGACACGGCGCTGTCGGTGCTCGGGGAGAACGAGATCATGTACTACCCGGGGGCCTTCTCCCCGCAGAGCCGGGCCGTGCTCGCCGAGCGGTTCCCCGACGCGGTCCTGGCCGAGGAGGAGGACGCGGTCGTGTTCGGCCTCAACGCGCTGTCGGACGGCCGCAACGTCGTCCTGCCCGCGAAGGCCACCGGCCTGGCGGCCCGGCTGCGCGAACGCGGCTACCACCCCGTCGGCCACGACCTCACCGAACTCCTGAAGGCCGGCGGCAGCATCAAGTGCTGCACGCTCCTGCTCCGGGAATGACGGTGCCGCTCGCGGAATGACGCTCCGGCGGGAAATGCCCCGCTCGCAGGGGGGCGCCGCGTCGAAAGGACGGGGCGCCCCCGCCGCTACGGGTTCACACGGGCGAGGGCAGGTGCACCGCGGGCAGCAGCCCCCACTCGATCTCCCGGCGCGGCAGCGACAGCCCGAGATGCCCGCCCACCGCCCCGAACAACCGCACCGCCAACTCCTCCTCGTCCTCGGGGTCCTCGCAGCCGGGGAAGGTGTCCCGCACCGCCCCGGCCTCGCGCATGGCCCCGTCCAGCGCGGCGAACGCCCCGAGCCCGTCGGTGAGCGGGAACGAGGTCGCCGTCAGGCTGCCCCCGGGCTCGACGGACCTCATCTCGCCGGCCGCGTCGCCGTAGTACACCTGGGGGACTCATGCAGGAACCGGTCCAGGCAGACGAACTCCTCGCCCTGCTCCACCAGGGTGTCCTGGCCCAGCCGGTCGAGGAAGACGAGGTGCCAGGTGGACCGCTCGACCTCCAGCACGTACGCCCGCTCGCCGCTGCGGCCGAACATCGCCACGCTGTCGCCCAGGTCCACGCCCAGCCCTGTCGAAGTCCCTGAACAGCGCGGGCCGTTCGGCCGTGCGGCGATCGGCACCGAGGCGGACCGCGCATTCCACCGGGTCCGCACCCCGCACCGCCGTGAGGCAGATGTTCGAGAGCATCCCGTCCTTGGCGATCGCACCGCTGTACCAGTGCTCGCCGATCCACCCAGGCCGTCCGTCATCGTGCCGTCCCCTCTCCGCGATCCGCGTGCACGTTACCGAGCCTCGGAAACACCAGGAGGAACCGGTGTCAGAGCCGCGACCGCTCACTCCCGAGGAGAAACTCGCCGAGGCGAAGGAGCTGTTGGGCCTCCCGCGGATCGTCGTGATCTGCGGCTCCACCCGTTTCATGGCCGAGATGAACGAGGCCGATCTGCGGGAGACCGAAGCCGGGAGGGTAGTCGTCAAGCCGGGTTGCGACCTGAAGTCGCCGCACGAACTCTGGTCCGATCCGGTCGAGGCCGAGGCGCTGAAGGGTCGGCTCGACGCCCTGCACCGGGCGAAGATCCGGCTCGCCGATGAGGTGCTCGTGGTCGGCGGCCACATCGGAGACAGCACCCGGGCCGAAATCGCCTACGCCCGGTCGCTGGGCAGGCCCGTGCGGTTCACGCACCCCGGAGTCGGCCCGGGCGCCTGACCGTCTCGCGGTGGCTTCGGCCGCCGCCCACCACGCACCCCCCGCGGGCATCCCCGGGAACTGATCATCGAGGGGACGGCCCCCGGACGGCGTGGCAAAATCAGCGGGTGCAGATCGGGATGCTGGGCCCCTTCGAGGTGCGCACGGACGACGGAAGCCTGGCCGACGTGCCCGGCGCGCGGCTGCGCGGACTGCTGATCGCCCTCGCGTTGAGACCCGGCCACGCGGTCCCGAAGGCGGCGCTCGTGGACTGGATCTGGGGAGAGCACCCGCCCGCCGACGCGACCAACGCCCTCCAGCGCCTGGTGTCCCGGCTGCGCAAAGTGCTGCCGGACGGGGTCGTCGAGGGCCGGACGGACGGCTACCGCCTGACGGTGGAGCCCGACGCGGTCGACGCCGTGCGGTTCGAACGCCTGGTGGCCGCGGGCCGGTCCCGTACCGAGGACGCCTCCCGGCGGCTGCGGCTGCTGCGCGAGGCCCTCGGCCTGTGGCGCGGCGCGGCGATGCAGGACGCCGGCCCGCAGGACAGCGCCGCGTTCGAGGCCGCCGTGGTCAGGCTGGAGGGCCTGCGGCTGACCGCCACCGAGGAGCGCTTCGAGGCCGAGGTCGCCCTCGGCCGCGGCGCCGAGGTGGTCACCGACCTCACCGACCTGGTGGCGGCGCACCCGATACGGGAGCGGCTCGTCGCCGCGCTGATCCGCGCCCTGGTCGCGGCCGGCCGCGCCAGCGAGGCGCTGCTGGTGTACGAGCGGGCCCGCGAGGCGCTGTCCGAGGCGCTGGGCGCGGACCCCTCGCCGGAGCTGGCCGCACTGCACCTCGCGCTGCTGCGGGGGGAGTTGGGGCGGGCCCCCCGGCCTCCGGAGGCGAGCCGCCGGACCAACCTGCGGGCCGAACTGACCTCGTTCGTCGGCCGGAGCGCCGATGTGGCCGCGGTCCGCGGGCTCGTCGCCGAGCACCGGCTGACCACCGTGGTCGGGCCGGGCGGCTCGGGGAAGACCCGGCTGGCCACGGAGGCCGGGCGCGGCCTGCTCGGCGACCTGCCGGACGGCACCTGGCTGGTGGAACTGGCCGCGATCGGCCCGGACGGCGACGTGGCGCAGGCGACGCTCGCCGGGCTCGGCCTGCGCGACGGCCTGCTCGGCGCGGCCTCGAACGCGGAGCTGACGGACCGTCTCGTCGCGGCCGTCCGCGAGCGGGAGGCGCTGCTGATCCTGGACAACTGCGAGCACGTCATCGAGTCGGCGGCGGTGTTCGCCCACCGGGTGCTCGGGGAGTGCCGGCGGCTTCGGGTCCTGGCGACGAGCCGGGAGCCGCTCGGCATCACCGGGGAGGCGCTGTGGCTGGTCGAACCGCTGGCCCTGCCGGGGCCGTTCTCGGGCCGCGCCGAGATGGAGTCCTCCCCCGCCGTCGAGCTGCTGCGGGACCGGGCGAGCGCGGTGCGCAAGGATCTGGTGCTCGACGCCCACACGCTGGCGACGATGGCACGCGTGTGCCGGGCGCTGGACGGGATGCCGCTGGCGATCGAGCTGGCCGCGGCGCGGTTGCGCACGATGTCCATCGAGCAGCTGGCCAACCGGCTCGACGACCGGTTCCGCCTGCTGACCAGCGGCAGCCGTACCGCGCTGCCGCGGCACAGGACGCTGCGCGCGGTGGTGGACTGGAGCTGGCAACTGCTGTCCGACGCCGAGCGGACGGTCCTGCGCAGGCTCTCGGTGTTCTCCGGCGGGGCGAGCCTGGAAGCGGCCGAGCGGGTCTGCACCGGCGACGCGGTCGGGCCGGAGGAGGTGCTCGAACTGCTCACCGCGCTGACCGAGAAGTCGCTGCTGCTCGCCGAGGGCGAGGGCGCCCCGCGCTACCGCATGATCAGCACGATCAAGGAGTACGCCGGGCACCGGCTCGCCGAGGCGGGGGAGGCCGACCTGGCCCGCCGCGCGCACCTGGCCTGGTTCACCGAGCTGGCCGAGACCGCGGAGCCGCACCTGCGCCGGGCCGAGCAGCTGGAGTGGCTGTCCGTGCTCGGGGCGGAGCACGACAACATCGGTGCGGCGATGCGGGGCGCGCTCGCGGCCGGGGAGGCGCAGGCCGCGATGCGGCTCGCGGCGGGCGCGGGCTGGTACTGGTGGCTGAGCGGGCACAAGTCCGAGGGCGTGGAGCTGACCACCGCGGCCGCCCGAACCCCCGGCGAGGTCGGCGACGAGGTCCGGGCCACGGTGTACGCGCTGGTCGTGATGTTCCTGAGCGACGGCCTGGGCGACGAGCACCAGGCCGCGGAGTGGATCCACAAGGCGTACCGGTTCAGCCGACGCAGTCACTGCCGCCACCCGCTGATGGGCTTCGTCGCCCCGCTGGAGCGCATGCTCCAGGCCCCCGCCGAGTTCCTGCCCGCGTTCGAGCCCCTGCTGGACGACGAGGACCCCTGGGCCCGCGCGCTGGCCCGACTGCACCTGGGCAAGATGCGGATCATGCTCGGCCGGGACGGGCGGGACGCGGACGCGCACCTGGAGATGGCGCTGGCGGAGTTCCGGGCGCTCGGCGAGCGGTACGGGATCTCCTTCGCCCTCAGCGAGCTGGCCGAACGCAGCACCGTACGCGGTGAGTTCGCCCGCGCCTGCGCGCACTACGACCAGGCGATCGAGGTCGTCACGGAAATCGGCGCCGCCGGCGACCTCATCCGGATGAGGTCGCGGCAGGCGCGGCTGCACCGGCTGATGGGCGACGGGGAGGCCGGCGCGGCCGCCCTCGCCGAGGCCGAGCGGTGCGCGGAGCGGGTCACCTGGCCGGACGCGCTGGCCGAACTGGCCCTGACGAAGGCGGAGCTCGCCCGGTGGGACGGCGACGCCGCGAAGGCCCGCCGGCACCTCGGCGTCGCCACCGCGATGCTGGGCGCCGAGGCGGAGCGGGCGAACGTCCGGGCGGTGACGCACGACCTGCTCGGCTACCTCGCCGACGACCTCGGCGAGGCCCGGGCGCACCGGGCGGCCGCCTGCGCGGCGGCCTCCGAGGCCGGGCACGCCCCGCTGATCGCGCAGGTGCTCGTCGGGGTCGCGGACCTGGCGCTGCGCCGGGAGGAGCACGGGCAGGCCGTGCGGCTGCTCGCGGCGAGCGCGGCGGTGCGGGGGCTGCCGGACCGCTCCCACCCGGACGCGGCCCGGATCGAGTCGGCCGCCCGCGGCCGACTCGGCGACACGTCGTTCGCCGAGGCGGCCCGGGAGGGCGAGCGGGCCGGCTGGACTCAACTGGCCCGGGTCACACTCGCTTCCTGAAGGTGGCGATCGCCCACAGGTACCCGACGACCGCGATCCCGAGGCACCAGGCGACGGCGGCGTACGCGTGGCCGTTCGACGGGGTCTGGCCCGCCAGCAGCGAGCGCAGCGTCTCGATGATCGGGGTGAAGGGCTGGTACTCCGCGAACTGCCGGACGCCGTTGCCCATCGTGTGCGCCGGCACGAACGCGCTGCTCAGGAACGGCAGCATGATCAGCGGCACGGTGGCCAGGCCCGCCGACTCCACGGTCTTCGCGCCCAGGCCCAGGGCGACGGTGAGCCAACTGGTGGCGAAGGCGAGCAGCAGCACCAGGCCGATCGCGGCCAGCCACTGCAGGAAGCTCGCATCCGAGCGGAAGCCCATCGCGAAGCCGACCCCGACGATCGCCGCGTCGGCGAGCAGGCTGCGCAGCGTCGTGGAGACGACCTGGCCGGCCAGCACGGCGCCGTGGGAGACGTCCATGGCCTTGAACCGGTTGATGATGCCCTTGGTCATGTCGCCGTTCACGGCGGCCGCGGTGGGCCCCAGGCCGTAGGTGATGGCCATCACGAGCAGGCCCGGCACCGCGTAGTCGATGTACTTGCCCTGGACCTTGAAGGCGCCGCCGAAGACGTAGACGAACATCAGCATGATCACGATCGGGAACAGGATCGCGTTGAACACGGTGACCGGGTTGCGGGCCGTGTGCTTGAAGTTGCGCCGCAGCATGATCGCCGCGTCGCCGAACGTCGAGGAGCCGCTCACTGGGCCACCGCCTTCGTGCTCGTGCTGCGCCCGGTCAGGGCGAGGAAGACGTCGTCGAGGTCCGGCGTGTGCACGGAGAACTCCAGGGCGTTGATCATCTGCTGGTCGAGCTGGTCCAGCAGGGCGCGCAGCGACCGGGAGTCCCCGTCGCTGGGCACCCGCAGGGTCAGTTCCTGGTCGTCCCGGGTGGACCCGGCCAGCACCCGCGCCGCCGTGTCGAGGTCGTCCAGGCCCGCGAACCGGAGCCGGACGTGGGTGCCGGGCACCTGGCGCTTGAGCTCCTCGGGCGTGCCCTGGGCGACCAGGTGGCCCTGGTCGAGGACGACGATCCGGTCGGCGAGCTGGTCGGCCTCCTCCAGGTACTGGGTGGTGAGGAAGATGGTGGTGCCCTCCGCCACCAGATCGCGGACGATCCCCCACATCGTGCGCCGGCTGCGGGGGTCGAGACCCGTCGTCGGCTCGTCCAGGAAGATGATCTCCGGCTCGCCGACCAGCGTCATCGCCAGGTCCAGTTTGCGCCGCATGCCGCCGGAGTAGGTCGAGGCCATCTTGTCCGCGGACTCCACCAGGTCGAACCGCTCCAGCAGCTGCCCGACCGCCTGGCCGCCGGAGCGCACGCGCTTCAGGTCCGCCATGAGCTGGAGGTTCTCCCGGCCCGTCAGCAGCTCGTCCACCGCCGCGAACTGACCGGTCACGCCGATGATGCCGCGGACGTTCCTGGTCGCGGTCGCCACGTCGTACCCGCCGACGAGCACCGTCCCGGCGTCGGCCTCCACCAGCGTCGTCAGGACGTTCACCGTCGTCGTCTTGCCCGCCCCGTTCGGGCCGAGCATGGAGAACACCGATCCCGCGGCGACCTCGAAGTCGATGCCGTCGAGCACGACCTTGTCACCGTATGCCTTGCGCAGCCCTGAAACTGCGATCGCCGAACTTCTCATGCCTCCATCGTTTCCCTCGGATCTGTCACCCGGCTGTCACGCCGCTGACACGGCGTCGCCCGTCGTCGTCCCTGGTCGAAGCGGGTGCCCGCGGCGCGGGCGGTCACCCGTGACCGGGCCGGCCGCCGGCCCGTTCGGCCTCGATCACGTCCAGCACCTCACGGCCGCTGTCGACCAGGTACATGTGGTCGCCCGGGAGTTCCGCGTAACGGAACCCGGCCGTGGTCGCCCGCGCCCATTCCCGGCCCTGTTCCGCGCTGACCAGGCCGTCCCGGTCGCCGCGGATCGAGCAGATCGGCACCGACACCGGTTCGTCGGTGCTCGGCACGTAGTTCTCGTGCATCTCGCAGTCGGCCTGGAGCACCGGGAGGATCAGCTCGCGCATCTCCGGGTGGTCCAGGGCCTCGTGCCGGAATCCCGCGAACTCCTCGACCCGGTCGAGGAATTCCTGGTCCTGCAGCCCCGTCGCCCGCCGCTCCCGCTGGGTCCACGGCCCGGGCGAACCGCTGACGACCAGCCGCTCGACCGGCACGTCGCGGGTGGCCAGCAGGTGCACCAGCTCGTAGGCGAGCACCGCCCCCAGGCTGTGCCCGAACAGCACCGTCCGCGTCCCCTCGCCGAGTTCCGCGACGATGTCGTCGATCGAGTTCTTCGCCGCCTCGACGACGTTGCGGTACGGCGTCTCCAGGATCCGCCGCTCCCTTCCGGGCAGTTCGACCGTGACCACCCGCCACCTCCCGGCGGACAGCGCCCGCCAGGGGTGGAAGAACGAGGGTCCCGCCCCCGCGAAAGGCACGCACAGCAGCGCGGTCTGATCCCGGTCCGCCTCGGACACGCCGGATTCACCCACCCCGTCCAACCCCAATCCTCAGTCGATGGTTCGTGGGAAGCGGGCGGCGCCGGCCTCGGGGCCGGCGCCGCCCCGTCATCACGCCAGCCTGCGGTTGATGACCTCGAAGATCTCGGACACCGGTCCGGGCATGTGCATCTCGTGGTGCGTGGCCCGCACGTCGTGGACCTCGAAGGAGCCGAGGACGTACGGCCGCCACAGGGGCGCGTACGACTTGTCCTCCAGGCTGGCGTGGAAGTACAGCACGTCGCCCCGGTACGCCGGGGACTCGAAATCCATCATCACGGCGGTGTTGTTGGCCAGCACCCGCGACATGTTGTCCAGGAACTGCTGCCGGTTGCCGGTGCGGATGTACTGGCTGAAGTCGTCCTCGAGTTCCGCCCGGAAGTCCGCGGACTGCTTGCCGCCGTGCACCTCGACGAACCACTGGCCGCCCGGCTGCGCGTCCAGGACGGCCACGAGGGAGACCTCGTGCCCGAGCCGGTCGAGCGCGTCCGCGACCGCGTGCACGACGGTGCCGCCGTAGGACCAGCCGATCAGGAAGAAGGGCCCCTCCGGCTGGATCTTCAGCATCTGGGTGACGTAGTCGTCGATCATCTCCTCCACCGAGCCCGCCACCGCCTCCACGCCGTCGGAGCCGCGGGACTGCAGGGAGTAGGCCGGGCGGTCCTCCAGGTGCATCACGAAGGTGTAGTAGGCCCAGCCCAGGCCGCCGCCGCCGTGGAAGAACCACACCGGCGGCTTGCCCGTACCGGGGTCGGTGTTCAGCGGCAGCACGACGGCGAACGAGTCGGCGTCGTCGTCGGGAATGCCGCCGGCGAGCATCAGCGCCGCCAACTCGGCGACCGTGGGGTACCGGATGACCGTCCTGATGGGGATGTCGATGTCGAACTGGTTGCGGATGCGGACGCTGAGCCGGGTGGCCAGCAGCGAGTGCCCGCCCAGCGAGAAGAAGTTGTCGTCGATGCCGACCCGTTCCACGCCGAGCAGCTCGGCGAACAGGGCGCACACCTCGCGCTCGTAGGCGTTGCGCGGCTCGCGGCTGACCACTGCCTTCGTGTCCTGCGTGGGCAGCGCCCGCCGGTCGAGCTTCCCGTTCTCGGTCAGCGGGATCTCCGGGAGCGCGATCACCGGGGAGGGCACCATGTAGTCCGGCAGCCGCCCGCGCAGGTACTCCGCCAGGTCGGCGAGCAGCGGGTCCGCCGACGGGTCGCCGCCGTCAGGGCCGGCCCGGCCCGCACCGTCCGCCCGGCCCGCACCGTCCGTCCGGTCACCGGCTTCGGGCACCACGTAGCCGACGAGCCGCTTGTCGCCGTCCTGGCCCTCCCGCACCACCACGACCGCCTGCTCCACTCCGGGATGTCCGGCCATCACGTGCTCGATCTCGCCGAGTTCGATCCGGAACCCCCGGATCTTCACCTGGGAGTCGGCCCGCCCGGCGTACTCCAGCTGCCCGCTCCCGGTCCAGCGCGCCAGGTCGCCGGTGCGGTACATCCGCTCGCCCGGCGCGCCGAACGGGCAGGCCACGAACCGCTCCGCCGTCAGCCCGGGCCGGTCCTTGTACCCGCGGGCCAGGCCGTACCCGGCCACGTACAGCTCCCCGGTCACGCCGACGGGCACCGGCCGCAGGCCCGCGTCCAGGACGTGGGCGCCCAGGCCCGGCAGCGCCCGGCCGATCACGGCGGCCCCGTGGCGGTCGGCCGACCGCTCGTCCAGGTCGACGCGGGTGACGTGCACGGTGGTCTCGGTGATGCCGTACATGTTCACCAGCACCGGGGCGTCGGGGGCGTGGCGCTCGTACCAGTCCGCGAGGCGGTTGAGGTCGAGGGCCTCGCCGCCGAAGACCACGTACCGCAGCGCCAGGTCCTGCCCGGTTGCCCGGGCGTCGGCCTGGACGAGCTGGTAGAAGGCCGAGGGCGTCTGGTTGAGGACGGTGACCCGCTCGCGGGCGAGCAGCCGCAGGAAGTCCTCCGGGGAGCGGGAGACGTCGTAGGGGACCACGACCAGGCGGCCGCCGTGCAGCAGCGGCCCCCACAGCTCCCACACCGAGAAGTCGAAGGCGTAGGAGTGGAAGAGGGTCCACACGTCGTCCGCGCCGAAGGCGAAGCCGTCCCGGGTGGCGGTGAACAGCCCGACCACGTTGCGGTGCGGGATCAGCACGCCCTTGGGACGGCCGGTCGAGCCGGAGGTGTAGATGACGTACGCCGGGTGCCCGGGGCGCAGGGGCGTGCGGCGCTCGGCGTCGGTGAGGTCGTTCTCCGGCTGCCCGGTGAAGTCCTCGGCCCGGTCGACGTGGACCAGCGGGAGGTCCTGGGCCGGGTCGGTCGAGGCACCGAGGGAGCTGGTGGTGACCATCAGGACCGGCCTGGCGTCCTGGACCAGGTAGGCGATGCGGTCCGCCGGCGAGTCGGGGTCGATCGGCAGGTAGGCGCCGCCGGCCTTGAGCACCGCGAGCAGCGCCACCACCAGGTCCGCCGAGCGCTCCAGGCAGACCCCGACCAGCGACTCGGGCCCCACGCCCCGCGCGACGAGGTGCCGCGCGAGCCGGTTCGCCCGGGCGTTGAGCTCCCGGTAGGCGAGCGCGGCGCCGTCGCAGACCACCGCGACCGCGTCGGCGCTCAGCGCCGCCTGCCGCTCGAACAGCTCGGCCAGGGTGGCCTCGGGGATGTCCCGGCCGGCGTCGTTGGCCTCCGCCAGCAGCTCCCGCTCGCCGGCGCTGAGCACGTCGACGTCCCCGACCCGCATGCCCGGATCGGCGGCCAGCTGCTCCAGCACCCGGACCAGCCGGGCGACGATCGC
The DNA here is from genome assembly GCA_963756705.1 of uncultured Actinomycetota bacterium. Lineage (GTDB taxonomy): Bacteria > Actinomycetota > Actinomycetes > Streptomycetales > Streptomycetaceae > Actinacidiphila. The sequence goes on from CAVWOS010000019.1 coordinate 790,497, forward strand.
CTCGGCCGAGGAGCGGTCGAACAGCTCGGTCGCGTACTGGAGGTCGCCCCGCAGCGCCCCCGTGTCGTCCAGGGTCATGAAGAAGGTCAGGTCGACCATGGCGGTGGACGGGATGGCCTGCTCGAACCGCATCTCCAGCCCGGGGAGGGCGAGGTCCGGCTTCTCGTAGCTCTGCCAGGAGAAGATCACCTGGAACAGCGGCTGGTAGGAGGCGGAGCGGTCGGGGTTGATCGACTCGACGACCACGTCGAACGGCACGTCCTGGTGCTCGTAGGCCGCGAGCACCTTGTTCCGCACCTGGGCGAGCAGGTCGGTGAACGGCGGGTTGCCCGAGAGGTCCGCGCGCAGCACCTGGGTGTTGACGAAGCACCCGATCATGTCGGCCAGCGCCTCGTCGGTCCGGCCGGCGATCGGCGAGCCGATCGTCACGTCGTCCCCGCCGCCGAGCTTGTGCAGCAGCACCGCCAGCGCGGCCTGCACGACCATCGACAGGCTCATGCCGCGCTCGTCGGCCAGCTTCTGCAGGCCGGCCGCCACCTCCGGCGGGGCGGCGAGGTCGACCCGGTCGCCGTGCGAGCCGGCCTCCGCGGGCCGGGGGCGGTCCAGCGGCAGGTTCAGCGGCTGCGGCACGCCCGCGAGTTCCCCCCGCCAGTACTCGATCTGCGCCGCGGAGAGACTGGCCGGGTCGGCCGCGTCGCCGAGCACCTCGCGCTGCCACAGCGCGTAGTTCCCGTACTGGAGGGGCAGCGGTTCCCAGCCCGGCGCCCGGCCGTCCCGGCGGGCGGTGTAGGCGTCGACCAGGTCCCGCATCAGCGGAGCGCTGGAGCTGCCGTCGGAGGCGATGTGGTGGATGACCAGGACCAGCACGTGCTCCTGCGGCGAGCAGCGCAACAAGGTCGCCCGCAGGGGGAGTTCGGCGGCCAGGTCGAAGCGGTGCGCGACGGCCGCGTCGATCGCGCCGGGCATCTCCCGCGGCGTCACCTCGACCACCGGCACCCGCGGCGCCGCCTCGGCCGTCGACAGGACGCGCCCGTAGGGCTCGCCGCCCTCGTCCGTCGGGTAGGTGGTGCGCAGGATCTCGTGCCGGTCGACCAGGTCGCCGATCGCCGCGACGAGGGCGTCCTGGTCCAGGGTCCCGGTCAGCCGGAACGCCGCCGAGATGTTGTAGGTCGCCGCGCCCCGCTCCAGTCTGTGCAGAAGCCACATGCGGCGTTGTGCGAAGGACAGCGGATTCATGGGTTCACTCCTTGATGAACATCTGGCGCATGCTGGGGCGGCGGGGAGCGGCCGACTCCTCCGACCACGCGGCGAGTTCGGCCACCGTCGGCAGGTCGAAGATCTTGCGGATGGGTATCTCGATCCCCAGCTCGGCGCGGGCCCGGCCGATCAGCCGGGTGGCGAGCAAGGAGTGGCCGCCGAGCAGGAAGAAGCCGTCGTCGATGCCGACCCGGTCCACGCCGAGCACTTCGGCGAACAGGGTGGCCAGGGACTCCTCGCGGGCGGTGCGCGGGGCCCGGTAGGCGGCGCCGGTGAACTCCGGCTCGGGCAGCGCGGCCCGGTCCAGCTTGCCGTTGGGGGCGAGCGGCAGCCGGTCGAGGAGCACGAAGGCCGCCGGCACCATGAAGTCCGGCAGCCGCTGCGAGACGAACGCGTGCAGGTCCCGCGGCTCCGGGCCGGGCCGGTCGCCCTTCGCGGCGCCGTCGGCGGCGGTCGCGTCCGTGCCCTCGGCGGCGGGCACGACGTACGCGACCAGCTGCTTGCCCGTGCCGCGCCCCTGCCCCTCGCGGGCGATGACGACGGCCTGCGCGACCCCGGGGTGCGCGGTGAGCGCGGCCTCGACCTCGCCGGGCTCGACGCGGAAGCCGCGCACCTTGACCTGCGCGTCCCCCCGGCCCACGTACTCCAGTTGGCCCTCGTCGTTCCAGCGGGCCAGGTCGCCGGTGCGGTACATCCTCCCGCCCGGCCCGCCGTCGCGCGGGAGGGGCCCGTCCGGCCCGCCGGGCGCGCAGAACGGGTCGGCGACGAAGCGCTCGGCGGTCAGCCCGGCGCGGCCGTGGTAGCCGCGGCCCACGTTCCCGCCGACGTACAGCTCGCCCACCGCGCCCGGCGGCACCGGAGCGAGGTCCGGCCCCAGGACGTAGGCCCGCATGTTGCCGAGCGGCGTGCCGACGGGCGCGCTGCCCGCCCGGCCCTCCGCGTCGCCGCCGATCCCGAACGTGGTGGCGTAGAACGACTCGCTCTGCCCGTAGGCGTTGACGACCCGCACCCCCGGGAAGGCGTCCCGGGTCCGCTCCACCAGCGACGAGGGCAGGGCCTCGCCGGCGAAGACGACGCTCTCCACGGTCGTGCGGCCGCGGATGTGGTCGACGAGTTCGGCGAAGGCGGACGGCACGGTGGAGATGACCGCACCGCTCCAGCCCTCCCGTTCGCCCAGGACCAGCACGTCCCGGACCACCTCGACGACGCCGCCGTGGGCGAGGGTCGTGAAGATCTCGAACGCCGACACGTCGAAGTTGATCGAGGTGCCCGCGAGGAGCCGCTTGCCGGGCGCCATGCCCACCCGCGAGGCGAGCCGCAGCACGCCGTTGACCACGTTCGCGTGGGTGATGGCGACGCCCTTGGGCTTGCCCGTGGAGCCCGAGGTGTACATCACGTACGCCAACTGCTCCGGGTGGACCGGCGGTTGAGGCTCGGCGCCGGCTCCGGACAGGTCCAGCGCGTCGAGCAGGACGTCCGGGGCGTCGTGCCGCGGCAGCACCCCGGCCGTCGCGGAGTCGGTCAGGACCAGGCGCGGGCGGGCCTCCTCGAAGATGGCCTCCAGGCGGTGGCTGGGGTACTTGGGGTCGACCGGCAGGTAGGCGCCGCCCGCCTTCAGGACCGCGAGCAGCGCCACCACCAGGTCCGCCGAGCGCGGCAGCGACACCGCGACCACCGACTCCCGGCCCCCGCCGCGTCCGGCCAGTTCGCCCGCCAGGCGGTTCACCCGGGCGATCACCTCGCGGTAGGTCAGGGAGCGGCCCTCGGCGACGACGGCGACCTCGTCGGGCGTCCGCGCGGCCTGCGCCTCGACCAGCCCGTTGATCGTGACGTCCGGGGTCGGGGCGGCGGTGTCGTTGTGCTCGACCAGCAGGCGGTGGCGTTCGGACGGCGCCAGGACGTCGAGCCGGGCGGCGCTCGTCCCGGGGGCGTCCGCCAACTGGCGCAGGACGCGGGCGAGTCGGTCCGCGTGGGCCGCCACCGTCTCCCGGTCGAAGACGTCCTTCGCGTACTGGAGGGTGAGCCGGAGGCGCGGCTCGACCATCGCCATCAGGGTCAGCGGGTAGTTGGTACCCGTCGCCGGGCGCAGGCCGGTGACCGCGATCCCGTCCGCGGCGTCGTTGGCGGCGCCGAGGCTCTCCTGGTCCACCGGGTAGGACTCGAAGACGACCAGCGTGTCGAAGAGGGCCGGCAGCCCGGCGGCCTGCTGGATCTCGGTGAGCCCGTGGTGGTGGTGCTCCAGCAGGGCGGCCTGCCGGTCCTGCAGCCGGGTGAGGATCTCCGCGAGGGTGTCGCCGGGCGCGTGCTCCACCCGTACGGGAACGGTGTTGATGAACATCCCGACCATCGACTCCACGTCCGCCACGGCGGGCGGGCGCCCGGAGACGGTGGCGCCGAACACCACGTCCTGACGGGCGGTGAGCCGGCCGAGCAGCAGCGCCCAGGCGCCCTGGACCAGGGTGTTGACGGTGATGCCCAGCTCGGCGGCGCGGCGGTCCAGCGCGCGGGCCCGCTCAGGGGAGAGCGCGACCTCGACCTCGCCGAGGCCCTTCCCGCCCACGCCCTCGGCGCCCGGGGCGAGCAGGGTCGGCTCCTCGACGCCCACGAGCTCGGCCGCCCACGCCCGGGCCGACTCCTCCCGGTCCTGCCGGGCGCGCCAGGACAGGAACGCGCCGAAGTCGCGGCGGCGGGGCAGGCCGGCCGGGTCGCCGCCGGACCCGTAGAGCAGCAGCAGGTCCTGGAGCAGCAGGGGCGTGGACCAGCCGTCGAACAGCACGTGGTGCGCGGTCACCACGAGTTCGGCCCGGCCCGGTTCGGGGACGACGAGCGCCATCCGCATCAGCGGCGGCGCGTCCACGTCGAAGTGGGCGGCCCGGTCCCGCTCCAGGAACCGCTCGAACGCCTCGGCCCGCTCGGCCTCGCCGGCCGCGGTCAGGTCGAGGTACTGCCACGGCAGGGCGACCGCCTCCGGGATCACCTGCACGATCTCGCCGTCCGCGCGGTTGACGAAGGCGGCGCGGAGGTTGGGGTGCCGCCCCGGCAGCGCCTGGGCGGCCCGGCGCATCCGCTCCGGGTCCACCGCGCCGGACAGGTGGAAGACCAGCTGCATGTGGTAGGCGTCGAACGACCCGTCGGCCATCATCGCGTGGAAGAGCATCCCGGACTGCGCCGACGTGACGGGCCAGACCCCGGCCAGCCGGCCGAACCGGGCCTCCCACCCGTCGATGTCCTCCTGGCGCACGTCGACCAGGGGGGCGTCCGAGGGGGTCAGCCCGCCCGCGCCGGGTGCCTCGGCGTGCCGGGCCAGGCCGGTCAGCGCCTCGGCCCACAGCCCGGCCAGCTCGGTCACCTCCTCGCGGCACAGCACACCGGTCGGGAAGCCGAAGTAGGCGGTCAGCTCGTCGCCCTCGGGGGTGGGGGTGGCGACGGCGTTGATCTCCAGCGCCGACAGCACCGGCATGTCCGCGTCCGGGGCGGCGATCAGCTCCCGCGCGGCGTCCGGGGCCCAGCCCAGGGCCCGCAGCTCCTCGGGGATGTCCGCGCCGGAGGCCCGGCCCAGGTAGTTGAACCCGATCCGCGGCTCACCGAGCGGGGCCAGCGCGGCGGCGGCCTCGGAGTTGAGGTGCCGCAGCATCCCGTAGCCGATGCCGTTGTCGGGGACGGCCCGCAGCTGTTCCTTGACCGCCTTGACCGCCCGTCCGGCGGAGGGGCCGCCGGCGAAGGCGTCGTCGAGGTCGATGCCGGCCAGGTCCAGCCGGACGGGGAACATCGCGGTGAACCAGCCGACGGTCCCGGACAGGTCGGCGCCGGGCACCACGTGCTCCTCCCGGCCGTGGCCCTCCAGCCGCACCAACGCCGACGACGCCGGCTCGCCCCGCCTCTCGCGCCAGCGGGCCAGCGCCAGGGCCAGGGCGGCCAGCAGTCCGTCGTCGGCGCCGCCGCGGAAGACCGACGGCAGGGTGTTCAGCACGGGGTCGATCACCCGTGCGGGCACCTGGACGCGGACGGTGTCCACGGTGGAGGCGACGTCGCGGGCGCGGTCCAGGTCGCGGGCCCCGAGCACGGGTTCGCCGTCGCCGAGGATCCGCTGCCACAGCGCCAGTTCGGCCGTCCGCTCCGGGCTGGCGGCCTCGTCGGCCAGGGCGTGCGCCCACCGCCGCAGCGAGGTGCCCGAGCCGTCGAGCTCCGGGGTGCCGCCCTCGCGGACCCGCTGGGCGGCCGCCGCCAGGTCCGGGACGAGGAGCCGCCAGGACACGCCGTCCATGACCAGGTGGTGCAGCACGATCAGCAGGCGGTCCCGGGTGTCGGGCTCGGTCTCGGGGTCGGAGGCGAACCAGACGAACTGGGCCATGACGCCGGCGTCCGGGTCCAGCCGGTCGGCCGCCGCGTCGAGTTCGGCGCCCGCGTCGGTGCCGCTGGGGACCGCGCGCAGCAGCGCGTCGGCGTCCACGCTGCCGGGCGGCTCGATCCACAGCCCCCGCCGGTCCCGGTCCAGCCGGGAGCGCAGCGCGTCGTGGCGGTCCAGCACGGCCCGCAGCGAGGCGACCAGCGTCGCGCGGTCGATGCCCTCGGGCACGGTCAGCATGGCGGACATGCAGAACCGGCCGATGCCGCCGCCTAGCGCGAGGACGTGTGCCGCCGTGGGCGGCAGCGGCGCCCAGCCGACGGCGCCGCCCGGCAGTTCGGCCAGGGCCGGGCGGTCGTCCCGCGTGCGGCCTTCGACCAGTTCCGCGAGCCGGGCGACCGTGCGGTGCTCGAAGACCTCCCGCGTGCTGACGGTGATGCCGCGCGTCCTGGCCCGCGCGACGACCTGGATGGAGCGGATGCTGTCGCCGCCGCTGGCGAAGAAGTCGTCGTCGATCCCGACCCGTTCGGCGTCGAGCACGTCGGCGAACACCTCCGCCAGGTCCCGCTCGGCCCGGCTGCTCGGCGCCCGGTACGCGTCGCCGTCGAACGTCGGGTCCGGCAGCGCGGCGCGGTCCAGCTTGCCGTTCGGGGTCAGCGGCAGCCGCTCCAGCACCACGAGGGAGGCGGGGACCATGTAGTCCGGCAGCCGCTCGGCCGCGAACCTCCGCAGCTCCCCCGCGGACACGGCGGCGGCGCCGGCCCGCGCCACGTAGCCGACGAGCCGCTTGGTGCCGGTGCCGTCCTCGCGTACGGTGACGGCCGCCTGTCCGACCGCGGGGTGGCGGGACAGGACGGTCTCGATCTCGGTCGGCTCGATCCGGATGCCGTTGACCTTCGTCTGGCCGTCGGCGCGTCCGGCGTACCGCAGTTGCCCGTCCTCGTCCCAACGGGCCAGGTCGCCGGTGCGGTACATCCGCGTGCCGGGCGGGCCGAACGGGCAGGGCACGAACCGCTCCGCGGTCGGCCCGCCGCGGTCGTAGCCGCGGGCGATCAGGCCGGCGACGTACAGCTCCCCGATCACGCCGGGCGGGACCGGGGTGAGCTCAGGACCCAGGACGTGGGCGCGCATGTTGGCCAGCGGCCGGCCGACCGGCACCGAACCGGTCCCGTCCCACCCCGGCGGGAGGGTGTAGGTGGAGGTGTAGAAGCTCTCGGTCTGCCCGTAGGCGTTGACGACGCGGACGCCGGGCAGGACGTCGCGCGTCTTGCGGACCAGGTCGGCCGAAAGGGCCTCGCCGGCCAGGACGACGGTGCGCACGTCGAGAGCGAAGCCGCCCGGTCCCCTGGCGGCGATGTCGTCCAGCAGCGCGGAGAACACCGACGGCACCGCGCTGATCGTCGTCCCCGACCAGCCGTCCCGCTCGGACAGTTCCAGCACGTCGCGGACGATCTCGACGCTCGCCCCGGTGGTGAGCGCGGTGAAGATCTCGAACACGGACACGTCGAAGTTCACCGAGGTCGCCGCCAGCAGCCGCGCGTCCGCCCCGATCTCCAGCACCCGGGCCAGGTCCCGCACCCCGTTGACGACGCCGGCGTGCGTGATCGCGACGCCCTTGGGCGTGCCGGTCGAGCCCGAGGTGAACATCACGTAGGCCAGGTGGTCCGGCCGGACCTCCGCGGCCGGGGCCCCGGCGGCGGCACGACCGGGATCCGGGTCGTCCAGGCCCAGGTCGTCCAGCCGCAGGACCGGCTGCTCGCAGGCCGGCACGATCGCCGCGGCGACGGCGTCGGTCAGCACCAGGGCCGGACGGCCGGCCGAGAGCAGCAGATCGACCCGCGCGGACGGGTAGTTGGGGTCGATCGGCAGGTACGCGCCGCCGGCCTTGAGCACGCCCAGCAGCGCGGCCACCAGCTCCGCGGACCGGGGCAGCGCCACGGCCACCAGGACGTCCGGCCCGACGCCGTGGGCGCGCAGAGCCGCCGCCACCCGGTCGGCGCGGGCGTCCAGCTCCCGGTACGTCAGGGTGGTCCTCCCGCTCACCACCGCGGTCGCCTCAGGCGTCAGCGCCACCTGGGCCGCCACGCGCTCCGGCACGGTCGTGCCCCGCACCGGCGCCGCCGTCCGGTTCAGCCGGGCGAGCCAGTCGTGTTCGGCGTCGCTGAGCACGTCCACCGCGCCCAGCCGCGCTCCGGGGTCGGCCACCACCTGCCGCAGCACCCGCACGTAGCGGTCGGCGATGCTCGCGGCGGTGGCGGGGTCGAACAGCTCGCTCGCGTACTCCAGCCGCCCGTACGCGCCGCCGGACGCGTGCGGGACGATGTTGAAGAAGAGGTCGAACTTCGCGGTGCCGGTGCCCGCCGGGACGGGGGTGACCCGCAGCCCCGGCATCTCGATCGGCGGCCACACGAACTGCCAGGCCAGCATCACCTGGAAGAGCGGCTGGTACGCGGTGGAGCGGTCCAGGTCGAGCACCTCGACCAGCCGCTCGAACGGGACGTCCTGGTTGTCGTACGCGGCCAGGGCCTTGTCCCGGACCTGTTCCAGCAGGCCGCCGAACGTCGGGTTCCCCGACAGGTCGGCGCGCAGCACCCAGGTGTTGACGAAGAACCCGATCAGCTCGTCGAGCTGCTCGTCGGCCCGCCCCTCGATCGGGCTGCCGATCGTCACGTCGTCACCGCCGCCGAGCGCGTGCAGCAGCACGGCCAGCGCGGCCTGGGCCAGCATCGGCGCGGTGGCCCCGTGGTGCGCGGCCAGCTTGCCGAGCCCGGAGAGCAGTTCGGGCTCCAGCTCGAACCCGACGTGGCCGCCCCGGTGGCCGGACATCGTCGGCCGCGGCCGGTCCAGCGGCAGCTGCACCGGCTGGGGCACCCCGGCCAGCTCCTGCCGCCAGTAGGCGATCTGGGCCGCCGAGACGCTGTCCGGATCGCTCTCGTCGCCCAGCAGTTCGCGCTGCCACAGCGTGTAGTCCTTGTACTGCACCGGCAGCGGCGTCCACTCCGGAGCGCCGCCCTCCCGCCGGGCCGCGTACGCCGACATCAGCCCCTGGAGGAACGGCGCCATCGACGCCCCGTCCACGGCGATGTGGTGGAACACGAACGCGAGTACGTGCTCGCGCGGGGAGAGCCGGAAGACCGTGGTCCGCAAGGGGAGTTGCGTCTCCAGCTCGAACCCCTCGCACAGGGCCGCGTGCAGCGCGGCGTCCACTCCGCCCGCCTCGTGCGCCGCCACGTCGACCACCCGGAAACGGACGTCCGCCTCCCCCGGGGGCAGGATCCGCTGCTCCGGCGTGCCGTCCGCGTTCTCGACGACCAGGGTGCGCAGGGTCTCGTGCCGGGTGACGACATCCGTCACGGCCGCGGCCAGGGCCGCCGTGTCCAGCGGCCCGTCCAGCCGCAGCACGAACGGGATGTTGTAGGTCGCGGACGGGCCTTCCAGACGGTGGAGGAACCACAGTCGACGTTGGGCGAATGACAGCGGAATCATCGACGCTTCTCCTACACGGTCATCTTGCGCAGCTGGGGGCGGTTGGAGGTCTTCAGTTCCTTGACGCGCACCGCCAGTTGGGCGACGGTCGGGTTGCGGAAGACCGTCGTGACCTTCACGTCGACGTCCAGTTCCCGGCGGATGCGGCCGCTGAGCCGGGTGGCCAGGAGCGAGTGGCCGCCGCTGGCGAAGAAGTCGTCGTCGACGCCGATCTCCGGCAGGCCGAGCAGTTCGGTGAACAGCCGGCACAGGACTTCCTCGGTGCGGTTGCGCGGCGCCCGGCCGGCCGCGGCCTTCGCCTGGCCGGGTGCGGGCAGCGCGTCGCGGTCGAGCTTCCCGCTGGGGGTGGTGGGGAACTCGGCCACCGGCACGATCGCCGAGGGCACCATGTACTCCGGCAGGCGCTCCCGGAGCAGGCCGGTCAGGGCGTCGAGGTCGGGTCCGGCCGGGTCGGCCGTGGCGCTCGGCCGCACGTACGCGACCAGCCGCTGGTCGCCGGGCCGGTCCTCGCGCACCACGGCGACCGCCTGCGCCACGGCGGGGTGCTCGGCCAGCACGTGCTCGACCTCGCCGAGCTCGATCCGGAAGCCCCGGATCTTCACCTGGAAGTCGGTGCGCCCGATGTACTCCAGCCGGCCGCCGCCGTCCCACCGCACCAGGTCGCCGGTGCGGTACATCCGCGCGCCGGGCCCGCCGAAGGGGCTGGGCACGAAGCGTCCGGCGGTCATCCCGGGCCGGCCCCGGTACCCGCGGGCCAGACCGTCGCCGGCGATGTACAACTCGCCCTGCACGCCGGGCGGGACCGGGCGCAGCCGCGCGTCGAGCACGTACACCTGGGTGTTGCCGATCGGCGCACCGATCGCCGGGACCCCGGCCCCGGACCCGACCGGCGCCGTCGTGGACCAGATGGTGGTCTCGGTCGGCCCGTACACGTTGGCCACCTCGGCGGCCTGCCCGGCCAGGGCCTGGGCCAGCCGCGCGGGCAGGGCCTCCCCGCCGACCAGGATCCGCAGGCCCCGCGCGCCCTCGGGCTCCTCCATGAGCAGCATCTGCCAGAACGCCGGCGTCGCCTGGACGGCGGTGACGTGGTGCCGGCGGATCGCCTCGACCACGGCCGACGGCTGGGACACGGTCTCCTTGCCGGCCAGCACCACCGCCGCGCCGCGGATCAGCGGGAGGTACAGCTCCAGCCCGGCGATGTCGAAGGCGACGGTCGTCACGGCGAGCAGCCGGTCCTCCGGCGCCAGCGGGAACCGCCGCCCCATCGTGGCCAGGAAGTTCGCCAGCGCGCCGTAGGTGACCGCCACGCCCTTCGGGGCGCCGGTCGAACCCGAGGTGTAGATCACGTAGGCGGTGTTGTCCGGCCGGGCCGGCACCTCCGGCGCCGCGTCCGGGCAGCTCCCGTCGTCCACGTCGGCCAGCGCGTCGGCGTCGAGCACGAGCGCCGGGGCGGAGTCCTTGAGGATGTGGTCGATCCGCGCGCGCGGGTGTCCCGGGTCGATCGGGACGTAGCCGGCGCCGGCCTTCAGCACCGCCAGCAGCGCCACCACGAGGTCGGCCGACCGGGGCAGGCACACGGCGACCAGCGACTCCGGCCGCACCCCCCGGTCGATCAGCCGGTGCGCGAGCCGGCCGGCCCGCGCGTCCAGCTCCGCGTAGGTCAGCGACTCCTGCTCGCCGATGACGGCGAGGGCGTCCGGCGCGGCCTGCGCCTGCCGGCGCACGGTCTCCACCAGGCCGTGCTCCAGGGTCGGTTCGGCCGTGTCGTTGACCCCGCGCAGCAGCCAGGCCCGTTCCTGCTCGGTGAGCACCTCGATCTCGCCGAGGGGCGTGCCCGGGTCGGCCAGGATCAGCTCCAGCACCCGGACCAGCCGGTCGGCGATCACCGCGGCCGAGTCCCGGTCGTAGAGGTTGTTCTGGTAGTCGAGGGAGAGCCTGAGGTAGGGGTCGGCGGAGTTGAGGGTGAGCGGGTAGTGCGAGCCCGCGAAAGGCCGGATGCCGTCGATCGTGAATCCGGCCGAGTCGTTGGCCTCGACCATGCCCTCGCGGTCGATCGGGTAGTTCTCGAAGACGACGATCGAGTCGAACAGGGCGGGCAGACCGACGTCGCGCTGGATGTCGCCCAGCCCGTAGTGGTGGTGGTCCAGCAGGGCGGTCTGCCGCCGCTGCAACTCGGTGATGACGTCGCCCACAGCGGTGTCCGGCCGGCAGAACACCCGGATCGGCAGGGTGTTGATGAACAGGCCGACCATCTCGTCCGAGCCGGGCACGTCCGCCGGACGGCCGTTGACGGCGGCGCCGAACACCACGTCCCGCTGCCCGGTGAGCTTGGAGAGCAGGATCCCCCAGGCACCCTGGAGGAGCGTGTTCTGCGTGACCCCGAGTTCCGCGGCCCGCTTGGCCAGTCCGCGCCCCTTGTCGATCGACAGCGGCACCTCGACCCGCCCGAGGGCGGAGGCCGTCTCCTTCAGGACGGTCCGCGGGGCCACGAGGGTCGGCTCCTCGAACCCGGCGAGCTCGGCGGCCCAGCGGGCGGCCGACGCCTCCCGGTCCTGCCGGGACAGCCAGGCCAGGTAGTCCCCGTAGCTGCGGACCGGGGGGAGGTCGCCGGTCCCGGAGTACAGCCGGATCAGGTCGGTGATCACCAGCGGCGAGGACCACCCGTCGAACACGGCGTGGTGCGCGGTGATGACGAGCTTCGCCCGCCGCGGGCCGCAGGTGATCAGCCCCAGGCGCAGCAACGGCGGTCGGCCGGGGTCGAGTTGGCCCTCCCGGTCCTCGGCGAGGAACGCGTCGAGCGCCGCGTCCTGCTCGGCCTCGTCCCGGCCGGTCAGGTCGATGTGCCGCCAGGGCAGGGCGACGTGCTCGGCGACCACCTGCACCGGATCGCCGCTCGCCCCGGTGGCGAACCCCGCGCGCAGGTTCGGGTACCGCTCCAGCAGGGCCTGCCCCGCGGCCCGCATCCGCGCCGGGTCCACATGACCGGACAGGTGCAGCACGAACTGCATGTGGTAGACGTCGAAGGAGCCCTCGGCCAGGGCCGCCTGGAACAGGATCCCGGACTGCGACGGCGGGCTCGGCCACACCTCGACCAGCCGGCCGTAGCGCTCCTCCCACCCCTCGATCTCGTCCTGCCGCACCCGGACCAGCGGAGCGTCCGAGGGCGTCAGCCCACCGATCCCCGCGCGCGCGGCGTAGGCGGCCATGCCGCGCAGCACCTCGACCCACAGCTCGGCCAGTTCGGCGGTCCGCTCGCGGGTGAGCAGCCCGGTGGGGAACATGAAGGCGGCCTGCAGCCGGGTGCCCTCGGCGGTGTCGGTGGCGACCGCGTTGAGCTCCAGCGAGGACAGCGCCGGCAGGTCCGGGTCGGGCGCCGGGACCAGCTCGGCGGACCAGGACGCCGGCCCCCAGCCCTCGGCGCGCAGGTGCTCGGGCACGTCGGCCTCGGAGATCCGGCCGAGGTAGTTGAACCCGATCTGCGGCGCCGGGAGGTCGTCGAGCTGGACGGCGGTCTCGGGGTTGAGGTGGCGCAGCAGCCCGAAGCCCATGCCCTTGTCGGGAATCGCGCGCAGCTGCTCCTTGACCCGCTTGATCGCCTTCCCGGCGGCCGGGCCGCCGACCAGCACGTCGGCCGGGTCCACCCCGTCCACGTCGACCCGGGCCGGGTACATGCTGGTGAACCACCCGACGGTCCGGGAGAGGTCGGCGCCGGGGACGAGGTCCTCCTCGCGGCCGTGCCCCTCCAGCCGGACCAGGGTCGAACGGTCCTGCCCGCGCCACCGGTTCACGGCCAGGGCGAGCGCGGCGAGCAGCACGTCGGTCCCGGTGCCCTTGAACGCGGCCGGCAGCGTGGTCAGCACCGCCTCGGTGACATCGGCCGGCAGCTGCACCCGTACGGTCTCGACCGTGGACATCACGTCCACCGCCGGGTCGAACGCCCGGGAGCCCAGCGGCGGGTCGGCCGCGGCGAGCGTGTCCCGCCAGTGGTCCACCTCCGCCTCGCGCTCCGGGGCGAGCGCCTCGTCGCGCAGCGCCGAGGCCCAGCGCCGGGCCGAGGTCCCGACCCCGGGAAGCTCCGGGGCCCGCCCGGAGCGGACCTGCTGCCACGCCTCGGCGAGGTCCGACATGAGGATGCGCCAGGAGACGCCGTCCACCACCAGGTGGTGCAGCACCACCAGCAGCCGGCCCTCGCCCGAGGCGGCGGCGAACCACACGAAGTCCGCCATGGTCCCGGCCTCGGGGTCCAGCCGCCCGACGGCGGCGTCCAGTTCGGCCTTCGCCGCCTCCAGCGCGGCGGGCTCGTCCCACCGGCCGTCGCAGGCCACCCGGCGGACCAGGTCCGCCGCCCGCACGCTGCCGACCGGGCCCGCGACGATCCGGGGCTCCTCCCCGGGCACCAGCCGGGCGCGCAGGAGGTCGTGCCGGTCGAGCACGGCGTCCAGCGTCGCGGTCAGGCCGCTCGCGTCGATGCCGGCGGGCAGCTCCAGCGCCATCGCCATGGCGAACCGGTCGGTGCCGCCGCCGTGGGCGAAGACCTGCCGGGCCACCGGGGGCAGCGGCATCGGCCCGACGCCGCCGCCCTCCTCCTCCGCCAGCGCGGGGGTCCGCTCCCCGCGCGTCGAGGCCACCTCGGCGAGCCGGGCCGCCGAGCGGCACTCGAAGATCTCCCGCGTGGTGACCTCCAGGCCGCGGGCGCGGGCCCGCGCCACCACCTGGATCGAGCGCAGGCTGTCGCCGCCCACGGCGAAGAAGTCGTCGTCGATGCCGACCCGGTCCACGCCCAGCACGTCCGCGTAGGCCGCGGTGAGGATCGCCTCGGCCTCGGTGCGCGGCTCACGGTATGCCTCGCCGGTGAACTCCGGCTCGGGCAGCGCCGAGCGGTCCAGCTTGCCGGTCGGCCCCAGCGGCATCCGGCCGAGGACCACGAAGGCCGAGGGCACCATGTAGTCGGGCAGCCGCGCCGCGACGAACTTGCGCAGCTCGGCCGACGAGGCGCCGGACTGCACGTCCACGTCGCCGATGCCGCCGGCGCCGTCCGCGCCGACGCCGCCCTCGCCGGTGTGCACCACGTACGCGACCAGCCGCCGCCCGCCGGAGGGCGCCTCGCGGCTGACCACCACCGCCTCGCTGATGCCGGGGTGCGCGGTGCAGGCCGCCTCGACCTCGGCCGTCTCGATGCGGAAGCCGCGGACCTTCACCTGGCCGTCGCTGCGGCCGACGCACTCCAATTGGCCGCGCGCGTTCCAGCGGGCCAGGTCGCCGGTGCGGTACATCAGCGCGCCCGAGGCGCCGAACGGGTCGGCCACGAAGCGCTCGGCGGTCAGGCCCGGGCGGCCCTGGTAGCCGCGCCCGAGGCAGGCCCCGGCCACGTACAGCTCGCCGACGATTCCCTCCGGCACGGGGGCGAGCCCCGGGCCCAGCACGTAGGCGCGCATGTTGCCCAGCGGGGTGCCGATCGGCGCGACCTCGCCCTGCGCCCACTCCTCGGACGGCGCCAGGGAGAAGGTGGTGGCGTAGAAGCTCTCGCTCTGCCCGTAGGAGTTCACGATCCGCGCGCCGGGCAGGGCCTCGCGCACCTGCCGGACCAGCCGGGCCGGGAGGATGTCGCCGGCCAGGACGACCGTGCGCACGCCGGGCGCCTTCCCGAGGTGGGCGACCAGTTCGCCGATCACCGTGGGGACGGCGCTGATCACGTGGCCGTCCCAGCCGTCGCGCTCGCCGAGCACCAGCGCGTTGGGCACCAGTTCGGCGGTGCCGCCGGTGGACAGCGTGGTCATGAGCTCGAAGACGGACACGTCGAAGTTCACCGAGGTGCCGGCCAGCATCCGCACGGCGGGCGGCGCGTCCAGGACGCGCACCAGCTCCCGCACGCCGTTGACGACACCGCGGTGGGTGATCGCCGCGCCCTTGGGCTTGCCGGTGGAGCCGGAGGTGTACATCACGTACGCGAGGTTGTCCGGGGCCGGCGCCGGGATCCGCGGCACGTCCCCGGCCCGGTCCCACTCCGCGCGAAGGTCGAGGTCGACGACCGTGACGTCGTTCGGCGGCATCTCCCGCCAGGTCGCGGTGTCGGTGACGGCGAACCGCGGGCGCGCCTCGGACAGCACGGTCTCGGCCCGCCCGCTGAGGTACAGCGGGTCCATCGGCACGTACGCGGCGCCGGACTTGAGGATGCCGAGCAGGCCGACGACCAGGTCCTCCGTGCGCGGCAGCGCCAGCAGCACCAGATCCTCCGGCCCGGCGCCGCGCCGGGCCAGCTCCCGCGCGACGCCGTCGGCCCGGTCGTCCAGCTCGCGGTAGGTCAGGGTCCGCTCCCCGCACACGAGCGCGGGCGCGTCCGGCGTCCTGGCCGCCTGGGCCTCGAACAACTCCGGGACGGTCAGCCCGGGCAGCTCGGCGGCGGTGTCGTTGAAACCGACGAGCAGCCGGTCCCGCTCGGCCGCGTCGAGCACGTCGATGCCGCCGATCGCACGCCCCGGGTCGGCCACGAGCCGGCCCAGCACGCGGACGAACCGCTGCGCCAGGCTCTCGGCCGTGGCCCGGTCGAACAGCTCGGTGGCGTACTCCAGACGGCAGCGCGCCCCGCCCGAGGCGGTCGGGATGACGTTGAAGAAGAGGTCGAACTTGGCCGTCCCGGTCGCGAGCGTCTCCGCCACGCCCTTCAGGCCGGCCAGTTGGGGGTCGGGCGGGGCGGGCTGCCAGGCGAGCATCACCTGGAAGAAGGGGTGGTAGGCGGTGGACCGGTCGGGGTTCAGCAGCTCCACCAGCCGCTCGAACGGCAGGTCCTGGTGGTCGTAGGCGGCCAGCGCCCGGTCCCGCACCCGCTGGAGCAGGTCGCGGTAGGTCGGGTTCCCGGACAGGTCGACGCGCAGCACCCACGTGTTGACGAAGAAGCCGACGAGGTCGCGCAGTTCCTCGTCGGTGCGGCCCGCGATGGGCGCGCCGAGGGGGATGTCGTCCCCGCACCCGAGGTGGTACAGCAGGACGGCCAGCGCCGACTGCATCACCATCGAGACCGTGGTGTCCTGCTCGGCGGCCAGCTTCTCCACGGACCCGATCAGGTCGGCGCCGACCGAGAACTCCAGCAGCTCGCCGCGCCGGCTCATCACCCGCGGGCGCGGCCGGTCGGCCGGCAGGGCCAGCGGCTGCGGCAGGTCGGCCAGGGTCTCGCGCCAGTACGCCAGTTGGCGGGCGGCCAGGCTCTCCGGGTCGGACTCGTCGCCGAGCACGTCCCGCTGCCACAGCGCGTAGTCCGCGTACTGCACCGGCAGCGGCTCCCACACCGGGGCGGCGCCCTGCCTGCGGGCCGCGTACGCCTCGGTGAGGTCGCCGATCAGCGGCCCGAGGGACTCCCCGTCCATGGCGATGTGGTGGGTCACCAGCACGAGGGTGTGCTCGCGCGGTCCGTGGCGCAGCAGCCGGGCCCGGATCGGCAGGTCGGCGGCGAGGTCGAAGCACGCGGTGGCCTCCTGCCGGACCGCCGCCTCCCGCTCGGGCTCCGCGACCTCGTCGACCGGCAGCCGGAACGGCTCCTCCCCGGACGGCAGCACCCGCTGGTGGGGGACGCCGTCGCCGTCCTCGACGATCACCGTGCGGAGGACCTCGTGCCGGTCGATGACGTCGCGGAACGACGACTCCAGCGCACCCACGTTCAGCTCGCCGGTCAGCCGCAGGGCGAAGGCGCCGTTGTAGGTCGGCGACGGGCCCTCGAACCGGTCCACGAACCACAGCCGACGCTGCGCGAACGACAACGGGATCATTGTGTCTCCAAATCGGCGGAACCAGGGAGCGAGCCGACGCTCAGCCCTGGTCGAGCAGGGTCAAGAGTTCGTCGTTGTAGAAGTCGTCGATGGAGCACGCCCCCGACAGCGTCGAGAAGTACCGGTCGATCAGGTCCTGGTGCCCGACCAGCTTCTGGAGCATCTCGGCCCGGCCCTCGGGCTTGAGCTCGGCCACGTTGAGCGCGCCCTGGTAGTGGTTGAGGGCCTCGTTGCCCAGCTCGTTCTCGTAGCGCCGCAGCGCCGTCCGGAGCGCGTCGTCGTCGTGCAGCCGCTCCCCGATGAACTCGGTGAGGGTGTGGGCCTGGACGAAGGCCTCGGTGATGCCGCGGGCGGTGATGGAGTCCTTGTGGTTGACCGCGTCGCCGACCAGCACCCACCCGGGCCCGAACGCCTTGCGGAAGAAGTTCTCCTGGTGCCCCGTGCCGTACAGCTGCTCCACTCGCCTGCCCGACCTCATCCGCTCGTACAGCTCGGGGGCCGTGGTGCGGAAGGCCTCCAGGTAGGCGGGCTCCACCTCCTTGCGGACGCCGGAGAACTCGTCCTGCGGGAAGTAGGCCATGAGCAGCGTGAGGTCGTCGTTGGTGGGCAGCACCCCGATCCAGCGCCCCGGCCGCTCGTACAGCTCGAAGTGCGCGGGGACGTCGGCCCAGTAGCTGTAGTAGGTGCAGGTCATCCGCGGGTGCTCGATGACGTTGGGGGCCCCGGCCTTGCGGGCCACCAGCGAGCGCATGCCGTCCGCGCCGACGACCAGGCGGGCCCGGTCGGTCGCCTCGCCGCCGCCGGGCGTGGTGTACCAGACGCCGACGACCCGGCCGTCCTCGAAGACCAGGTCGGTGACCGCGCAGCCCTCCCGGAACTCCACGCCGGACGCCACGGCGCCGTCGGCGAGGATCGGGTCCAGCACGAACCGCCGCGGCGCGTACGTGGTCCGCAGGCCGTCGATCGGCAGCGAGAAGCCGTCGATCCGCACGCCGGGCGCCTCGTAGCTCTGGTGCTCGATCGGCTGGCAGCCCGAGTCGCGGATCTTGTCGAGCAGCCCCCACCGGTTGAGCAGCGCCACACCCTGCTGGTGGATGTAGTGCGAGGACAGGGTGTCCTGCGGGAACCGCGCCTTCTCCAGGAGCAGGACGCGGTACCCCTTCCGGGCGAACAGCATGGCCGCTGGCGAACCCGCGCAACGGGCACCGATGACAATGACGTCGTACATGGCGCCTCTCTAACCGAGTGGTGTGCGGACCGGCGTAGCGGCCGCAGCCGGACGTGCCTGGTGGTGGGGTGCGCGCCGCGCGACCGGGGGGCGGCCGCGCGCCAGGGGACGGCCGCGCGCTAGGGGGCGACCGCGCCCTGGGACTCGATCCAGACGGAGATGGAGGCCACCGTCGGGTTGAGGAACATCTGGTCCACCGGGACCTCGACGCCCAGCTCCTCGATGTAGGCCCCCTGGATCCGGGCCATGATCACGGACTGGCCGCCCAGGGCGAAGAAGTCGTCGTCGTCCGCTATCTCGTCGTACCGCAGTTCCCGGCACCAGATGGCGCGCACCTTGTCGGCGGTCATCACAGTCCTCTCGTCGTCTTCGGGGTGCGTTCGGCTAGACCGTCGTGCCGCTGCCGGCGAGCTGCTCGCGGTAGGCGGCGGCCAGAGCGGGGCGGTCCACCTTCCCGTGCGGACTCAGCGGGATCCGGGGGGTGGTGAGGAACCGGGCGGGCACCATGTTCCGCGGCAGGGTGCGCAGGAGGCGGGCGCGCACGTCGTTCTCGACGAGGTCGTCGCCGGCCGGGACGAGGAACGCGACCAGCTCGGCCTCGCCGGCGTCGGAGGGGACGACCACGACGGCGGCCTGCCGGACCCCGTCCAGCCGGCCGAGCGCCCGCTCGATGTCGGTGGGGTCGATGCGCATGCCGCGCACCTTCACCTGCGCGTCCATCCGGCCGGCCACGACCAGGTCGCCGGCCTCGTTCACGTGGCCGCGGTCGCCCGTGCGGTACATCCGCAGCGGCCTTCCGTCGGCCACGATCGTGGTGAACTTCTCGGACTCCGGGCCGGTGCCGTTCAGATAGCCCGCGCCGACGCCGGTCCCGCAGATGCAGATCTCGCCGGACTCCCCCGGCCCGACCTCGCGCATCCGCTCGTCCAGGACGCGGATCTCGGTGTTGTAGGCCGGCCGGCCGACCGGCGCGACGTCGTGCCCGCCCCGCCAGTAGCCGGCCAGGTCGTACGAGGTGGCGACGTCCGTGCACTCCGCGACGCCGTACTGGTGCAGGAGGGTGCACCGGTTGCCCTCCCGCCGGGCCCAGTCCGCGACCCGCTCGGGATGCAGCGCCTCGCCGCCGAACAGCACGTGGTCGAGGCCGGCGAGCGTGTCGCCGCCACGGGCGGTCTCCCAGTCCACCAGCAGGTACAGCGTGCTGGAGGCGCAGTGCACCACGCGGACCCCGCGCTGCCCCAGCAGGCGGTAGGCCATGGCGGCGTCGAAGTTCCGGCTGGCCATCAGGTTCTGGGTGGCGCCGCAGAACAGCGGCGTCATCAGGGCGCGCTGGGAGAGGTCGAAGCCGAACGCGCTGACGACGAGGTGGTGCGACCCGGCGTGCAGGCCGTACTCGAGCGTCAGCCAGTTCAGCAGGTTGTACCAGCCCTCGTGCCGCACCGCCGTCAGCTTCGGCGTCCCGGTCGACCCGGAGGTGAAGACCGCGTAGCAGAGGTCGTCCCCGGTGACCTCGACGTCCGGGCCCGTCGCGGGGAAGCCGCCGAGGTGCCCGGCCAGCTGCTCCAGGACCACGACGTCGACAGCCGCCGACCCGACCATCGCGGCCGTCGCCGGGGAGGCCACCATCAGGGCGAGGTCGGGGACCAGCCCGAGCAGCAGCCGCAGCCTTTCCGCCGGGTAGGCCGGGTCGAAGGGCACGTAGGCCGCGCCGGCCTTCAGCGTGCCGAGGACGGCCACGAGCATGTCGATCGAGTAGTCCAGGCAGACACCGACCTTCGCGCCCCGGCCGTGTCCACACCTGACCAGGAACTGGGCGAACCGGTTGGCCCGCGCGTCCAGCTCCGCGTACGTCACCTGCTGCCCGGCGCAGAAGGCCGCGACGGCGTCGGGCGTGGCGCGCGCGTGCGCCTCGAACTGCCGGTGGACGACGGGCGCCGGGGGCAGGGCGACCCGCTTTCCCTGAAGGATCATCAGCTGACTCCGATGTGACGGGGGTCCGGTCGGTGTGGGGCGGGCCGGCGAACCGCGGGGAACGGGGTTCGCCGGCCCCTGCGGTCGGTGCGGCCGCCGGGCGGCTAGGCGGGGCGCCGGTCGGCCGCGTCGAGCACCTGGGTCACCCACTTGTCGACGGACAGGCCGTGCTCGGCGGCCACCTTCGCGTAGGCGTCCAGCTGGCCGGCGGACAGCTCGATGGTGAGCGTGGTGACCGCGGGGCGGTGCTGGTCCCCGCCCGGCTCCCCGGCCGGGCACGGCGCCTCCCGCTCCGCCTCGCCGCCGCCCGCCGCGATGCCGGTGGGGCCGGCCTTGCCGCCGCGGCCCGCGCCGACCGCCTGGCCGGCCTGTTCGGACTGCTCGGCCAGGCTGGCGCGCACCGCCCGGCGCAGCTCGTTGCGCGACCACTTCAGCTGCTCGGCCTTGCGCAGCCAGTAGTCCTGCTCGGGGCGCGAGAGGCGGGTCACCTCGGCGTGGTGGGCGAAGCTGAGGCTGTCGCGCCTGCGGTGCTGCTCGAACCGCCGGGCCACCCAGGCGTAGTTGCGCAGGGTCTGGTAGTCCAGGCCCGTCCGCTCGATCGCCTCCTGGTAGCGGCGCCACCCGTAGGTGGACTCGCCGAAGATCAGCCAGTCGGCGAGCCACCACGCCGAGGAGTTGGTGAGTTCGCGCAGGCTGGCCCCGATGCGCTCCCAGGACCGCTCCGACAGGTTCAACGGGAAGGTCATCCCCGACTTCTGCACCTGGGCCTCGGTGCCCACGAAGGACAGGACCCCGTCGCACCGTACGGGCTCAGCGCCGGTGCCCACCGGCCTCGTCTTGTAACCGCTCGCGGTTCTCACCGGACGCCACCCACAACCTTCATCTCCCAACAGAGTGATTGCCTGCGCGTACACCGCTCCCGCGCCCGTGGCGGCGTCAGTTCGCCGCCATGGCCTCCCGCAGGCTCTTCGGGCGCATGTCGGTCCAGTTCCGCTCGACGTACTCCAGGCACTCGGCCCTGGACGCCTCGCCGAAGACCACGCGCCAGCCGGCCGGAACCTCGGCGAAAAGCGGCCAGAGCGAATGCTGTTCCTCGTCGTTCACGACGACCTGGAAACGGCCGTCCTCGTCGTCGAAGGGATTCGTGCTCATGGCACCGTCCTCAATCGTCCGTAATCGTCACAGGAAAACTCGGGAAACTCGGGAAACTCGGGAAACCGGGGATAACCAGGGATACTGCCAGGCCCCGGCAACCCCGACCACGAAGGGGGAAACTCGGGACCACAATGCGCCGGGCCCGGGAAAACCACGGCCCGGAAGTGGAACTCGCCGTCGCGATACGCCGGGACCCGGGCCGGGTCGGCCGTTCGACGTGTCCTGTCGACGGGACGCCCGGCATCCGCGGCCACACCGGACGCTGACGCCACGCTAGGTCCCGGCCACCGGCGCCACAAGGGAAACAGGACCGCGTGCCGTCCGGTCGCCGGCCCGCTCCGGCGGTACCTGTTCCGCACTGGGCTCCTGTGCCACCATGGCCGGGCATTGGCCCATGGACGGGCCCTGCGCGAATTCGGGTTCGGCCCGTCTCCGCACGCCGAGGCGATCGAGAGCGCGCATTTCCCTTACGGACCTGCGCGGCGGGCCCGCCATTTCCGTTCGGCACGACGACAGAAAGCTCATCGACGAACCTGCGACTGGTGATCCATGGTCTTGAAGTCAGAATCCGAGTACGCGACAGATCCCGACGACGACACACGACGGCTGCTGCTGCGCCACATGCTGGTGGCCAGGGGCGTCGACGAGGAGGCCCGTCAGCTCCAGAAGCAGGGCACGCTCGACCTGTGGCTGTCCTGCCAAGGCCAGGAGGCCGCGCAGGTGGGCTCCGCGCTCGCCGTGGGCCCGGGCCCGACCGTCTTCCCCAGCTACCGCGAGCACGCGGTGGCGCTGATGCGGGGTGTGACGCCGGGCGAACTGGTCGCGCAGTGGGCCGGCCGCACCTTCTGCGGGTGGGACCCGCGCCGGCTGCGGTTCTTCCCCTACACCCTCGTGCTGGCCGCCCAGACGCTGCACGCCGTCGGCTACGCGATCGGGCAGCGGCTCCAGGGTCTGGAGGACTTCGTCGTCGTCTACATCGGCGACGGCGCCACCAGCGAGGGCGACATGTCGGAGGCGATGAACCTCGCCGCCGTCGAGTCCGCGTCCGTGCTGTTCGTCTGCCAGAACAACGGCTGGGCGATCTCGAAGCCGGCCGGGGAGCAGATGCGCACCTCGCTGGCCGAGCGGGCCCGGGGCTTCGGGATCGAGGCGGTGCGGGTGCGGGGGCAGGACCCGGAGACCGTCTTCGCGGCCTGCTCGCGGGCCGCCGCCCACGTGCGCGGGGAGCGGGCGCCGGCGCTCGTCGAGGTCCAGGTGGGGCGCATCCACGGCCACTCGACCTCCGACGCGCAGGAGGTGTACCGCAGCCGCGAGGACATCGCGCGGACCAAGGCGGCCGACCCGGTGACCGCCTACACGGCCCGGCTGAGCGAGCTCGGCCTGGTGGACGCCGCGTGGCTCGCCGCCGTCGACGCCGAAGTGCGGGAACTGCGCGAGCAGTTGATGAAGGAGTACGCCTGATGAGCACCGTGCCCCCGCCGCCCGCGCCGCAGTCCGTGCCGCCGCCCGTGACGCCGCCCGTACGGCCGCCGGTCCGCCTGGCCGAGGCGATCAACGCGACCCTCGCCGACCTGCTCGACGAGCATCCGAACCTGCTGCTGCTCGGCGAGGACATCGGGCGCCTGGGCGGAGTGTTCCGGGTGACCCGGGGCCTGCGGGAGCGCTTCGGCGCCGACCGGGTGCGCGACTCGCTGCTGGCGGAGTCGACCATCGTCGGGCAGGCCGTCGGCATGGCGATGAGCGGGCTGGTGCCGGTCTGCGAGATCCAGTTCGACGGGTTCACCTACCCCGCGGTCAACCAGCTGGTGACCCAGGCGGCCCGGATCGGCGGCCGGTGGAACGGCCAGGTCAGCCCGAGCCTGGTGGTGCGGATCCCGACCGCGGGCGGCGTCCGGGGCGTGGAGCACCACAGCGAGTCCAACGAGGCGCTGTTCGCCCGCGTCCCGGGGATCTCCGTGGCCTGCCCCTCCACCGGCGAGGACGCGGCGCAGATCCTGCGGTACGCGGTGACGCTCGGCTCGCCCGTGGTGATGTACGAGCCGATCCGGCTGTACTACCGGCGCGCCGCGCCCCTCCGCGACCCCGAGCCGGCGAGGTCGCCGACCGCGGCCCGGATCGTACGGCGCGGCGCGGACCTGACGATCGCCACCTACGGGGCGATCGCCCACGAGGTGCTGGAAGCCGCCCACGCGCTCGCCCCCGACGTCGACGTCGAGGTCGTCGACCTGCGGTGGGTGGCCCCGCTGGACATGAACACGGTCCTGGAGTCCGTCGCCCGCACCGGGCGGCTGCTGATCGTGCACGAGGGGTCGAAGGACGTCGGCATCGGCGCCGAGATCGCCGCGTCGGTGGCCGAGCACGGCTTCGAGGCGCTGCGGGCCCCGGTCCGCCGGCTGGCGCCCGACCGCCGCGCCTACCCCCCGGCGGACTTCGAGAGGGACTACCTGATCAGCGTTCAGGAGATCAAGGACGAGGTGCTGGTGATGACGAAGTGAGCGACTCCCCGGTGGACATGTGTGTTCCCTCCTTCGGGCACGGCCTGGGCGAGGCCCTGCTCGTCGAGTGGGTCGTCGACGTCGGCGACCGGGTCGAGCGGGGCGACGCCGTCGCGGTCGTGGAGACCGACAAGGCCAGCACGGAGATCGTGGCCGAGCGCGGCGGAACGGTCGCCGCCCGCACCGCGGCGGTCGGCGCGATCCTCACGTCCGGCGAGGTGCTCTACCAGTTGGCGGCCGACTAGCCGGGATCCGCGGATCCCGCCCTGTGAACGGAGAAGGAACATGAGCGACATCGAGAGCCGCATCGCGGACACCATGCTGGCCAAACTCCGCGAGCGCGACCCGTCGTTGGGCCCGGGCGACCTCGGCCGGCCGATCACCGACCTCGACCTGGACTCCCTCGACCTGGTCGAGCTGCACCAGCAGATCGAGCGCGAACTCCAGGTCAAGGGCGACCTGAAGGAGACCGCGGGCTTCGCCTTCCTGGACGACTTCACCACCTACTTCGTGAAGCTGTCGGGCCGGGGATGAGCGCGGGCATCGTCGACATCGCCGCCGCGAAGCCGGGCCGGACCGTCGGCAACGACCACTTCGCGTCGATCGGCCTCACCGACGAGTGGATCCGGCGCCGCAGCGGCATCGCGTCCCGCTCCTGGCTGCCGGACGAGACCCCGCTGGCGGAGGTGGCGGCGGAGGCGTGCGCGCCGATCGTGACCAGGGGCGGCGACCCGTCCTCGATCGGCGCGCTGGTCGTCGTCAGCACCTCGGTGCGGCAGCGCGTGCCGGGCATCGCCCAGCAGGTGGCGCGGCTCCTCGGGCTCGGGCCCTCGGTGCTGGCCTTCGACATGAACGCGGCCTGCTGCGGGTTCGTGTACGGGCTGGCCGCCGGGCTCTCGCTGTGCGAGGCCGACCCGGCGCGGTCGGTCCTGCTGTGCTCGGTGGAGGCCATGTCACGGCTGGTGGACCGCGCCGACCGGCAGACGGCCCCCATCTTCGCCGACGGCTCCGCGGCCGTCCTGCTGGCCGACCGCCCCGGGTTCGCCGGCTTCTGCCGGACCGCCGGCTGCGACGGCTCCGGGGCGGGGCTCATGCGGGAGACCGGCGAGGGCGGCATCCACCTCGACGGGACGCAGGTGTACGACCGCGCCGTGCGCCGGATGGCGGAGTCGGCGCGGTACCTGTTCGACCACGGCCCCGCGCCGACCGTGCTGGTCGGCCACCAGGCCAACGGCCGCATCCTGGAGCAGATCCGCGCGTTCACCGCCGATCTCGGCGTGCCCTTCGTGAACCGGATCGCGCGCTCCGGGAACACCTCGTCCGCCTCGGTGCCGCTGGCGTTCGCCGAGGAGCTGGACGCCGGCGCCCTGCCCGCCGAGGGGCGGCTGGGGGCGGTGGCCTACGGCGCCGGGGAGGCGTGGGGCGGAGTCGCGGTGGACTACCGGGTGCCGGCCGCCGCGGCGGGCTGACCGCGGGCCGCTCGCCGCTTGCCCGTTGCCTCGGGCCGCTCGCCGTTCACCGCGGACCAGTGGGCTCCGACCGCTGACCGCCGACCGTTGAAAACCGGCCGCCGACCGTGCCGGGCAACCGGGACCGTACGTCGCGTACTCGATCACAGGAGGTCGTCATTTACTCGCCAGAAGCCTGGGTCCTGCGCTCCGGCGCGGTGTCCGGCCCGCACGACGGCGGACCCGGCGGCGCGCTGCGCCGCGACCACTACACCTTCGGCCCACTGGAGGAGGGGGAGGCGCTGGTGGAGCCGATCCTCGGCTCCTGGGAGGCCAACGTCGACCACGCGCTGGCCCGTTCGCCGATCGACGTGTGCAGCAGCCGCGGCGAGGACGCGGTGGTCCTCGGCAACCTCGGCGTGGTGCGCGTGCTCGACGTGAACGCGGGGGGCCGGGACGTCCGGGTCCGGGAGGGGGACCTGTGCCTGCTCCTCCCGTTCGGCAGGCTCGACCGCTACGAGTACGCCGAACTCGCCTACGCCTACGACGCCCCCGGCACCATCGGCCTGCTGGCCAAGCGGTCGAAGATGGACGCCCGGATCCTGCTGCCGATCCCCGACGGCACCCCGTACTCGCTGCCCCAATGGGCCACCTACGGGCGGTACTTCACCGCCTGGGACAACTGGCACAAGGCGCACGCGTGCTGGCGGGCGCAGGTCCCCGACGACGATCCCTCGAACCACCTGGTGTTCGGGTGGGGCGGCGGGGTGTCCTTCGCCGAGCTGATGCTCGCCAAGCGGGCCGGCTTCCGGGTGGCGATGACGGCGGGCTCGGACGACCGGGTCGCCTTCCTGCGGGAGAACGGCATCACCCCGGTGGACCGCCGCCTCTACCCCGACCTCTCCCAGCCCACCCGCGCGCAGCGCACCGACCGGGAGCGCCACCACCGGCGCCGGGCCTCCGTCGAGAGCCTCCTGCACCTCGTCGACGAGCTCAGCGACGGCCACGGCGTCGCGATCTTCGTGGACAACATCGGCGAGCCGCTCTACGACGTCACCCTGAGCGCCCTGGCCCGCGAGGGGGTCGTCACCACGTGCGGCTGGAAGGCCGGGATGCGGCTGTCGTACCTGCGCGGGGCGGAGTGCATCAGCCGGCACATCCACGTCAACACCCACGTGTGGCGGCTGCCGGACTCCCCCGCCATCCGGGACTTCCAGGAGGCCGAGGGCTGGATCGCGCCGAAGGGGTCGGACGTCATCTACGACTTCGACCAGGTGCCGCGGCTGGCCGACGACTACGCGAACGGCCGGATCAGCTCCTACTTCCCGCTCTACCGGGTGAACCCGCTCTGAGCGCCCTCCCCGGCGAACCGCCCCGGTGTCCGCGCGGACACCGGGGCGGCACCCGGCGCGTCCCGCCGCCCCGTCCGACGGCCCGCCCCGCCGCCTTCAGCCGATCTGCTCGGCCAGCGCCACGATGACGCCCGCGGGCCCGCGCAGGTAGCACAGCCGGAACGCGTCCTCGAACCGCTCCACCTCGCCGATCAGCACCCCGCCGTGCCCGCGCAGCCGCTCCACCGTGTCGTCGAGGTCGTCCACGGCGAACATGACGCTCCGCAGGCCCAGCGTGTTCGCCGGCGCCGCCTCCCCGCCGACCGCCGCCGGCGCGAGGAACCTCGTCAGCTCCAGCTTCCCCTGCCCGTCGGGCGTCCTCATCATCGCGATCTCCACCCGCACCCCCTCCAGCCCGCACACCCCGTCCACCCAAGGCCCCTCGACCGGCATCCTGTTCTCCACCTCCAGCCCGAGCTCGACGTAGAACGCGATCGCCGCGTCGAGGTCCTCCACCACCACGCCCACGTGATCCATCCGCTGAACCGCCATCCCTGCCTCCTCCTCGTTCCGTCCCACCCGGGTCCCACACTCGACCCCCTCCATCCCGAGGACGAACCCGCCCCGCCGATCTCGACATCCCCGGCCGCCCGATCTCCGGGCGCACACGCGGCCGGCCGGCGACGGGGTGAGGCGTCGCCGGCCGGGGGGTTGGGGGTGGGGTGGGTTCGGCGTGGGGGTCAGTGCTGGGTGCCGCGCAGGAAGGCGTCACCGTGCGCCGAGACGTGGGCCTCGAGCGCGCTGAGGGCCTTCTGCGTCGCCTCGGGGCCGCCCGAGCCGCGGCGCTCCGCGTAGTAGGCCGCGCCGAGCTTCCTCAGCAGGTCGTTGCCCGCCCGCTGAGCCTGTACTTCCTCCACCTTCTCCTTGCCCTGGGCGAGCGCGCTCTGCGCCTGCTCCTTGGCCCGGTCGAGAAATCCGGCCATGACAACCTCCTTGATCGGTACGCCCATCATGACCCCGCCCCGCCGCAGGACGCGATCGGACACGGGGAGCCTTCCCCCCTCACCCGCCGCAACCGCGCCGCCGGCGACCGAAACGCCGAGCGCACCCTGCTGGTGCACCGCCCGGACCAGGTCTGGCTCGTCTACGTCGCGCTGGTCGGCGAGGCGGCGTTCAGCCAGTTCTTCGCGCCCGCCCGCAGGGCCCTCGTCCCGGCCCTGGTCGGCCGCGGCGCCCTGCTGGGCGAGGCGAACTCGCTGGCCGCGCTCGTCACCGGAACCGTCCGGCTCGTCGGCGGCCCGCTCGGGGGCGCCCTCTACGTCCTGGTCGGCTTCGGCCCGGTCGTGGCCGTCGACACCGCCGGCAACCTCGCCTCGGCGGCCCTGGTCGCCGCGGTCGGCCACCGCCCGACGTCCGCGCCAGCCCGCCCGCTGAGCAGATCCGGTGAGGGCGGGTCGGACCGAGGAGGTTCGGAGGCCGCGACTCCCCGTGCGCGAACGGGCACATCGGGGGACCGGGTTCAGTACGCTCGGCCTGGGACCGGCAGGTGCGGGGAGGCGCGGTGCGTCGGGAGGGGGACCGGGTGTCGGAGACGGGGAACGGCGGGGTACCGGGAAGTGACGGGGTGCCGATCGTCACCGTGGAGTACGGGGCGGAGGAGGGCGAGAAGTCGTTCCTCTCGCGGACCCGTACGGCGGTCACCCGCGTGACACGGATCAGTTCGGACACGCTGGCGCAGAACGTGGCGACGCTGTGCCAGTACGTGGGCGGGGTGTTCGACCAGGCGTCGACCGCGTCGGACACGTTGGAGCTGACCGGTCTGGAGGTGCACGTCCAGATCACGGCGAAGGGCGAGGTGCAGCTCGTCGGGGCCCTGTCCACCGAGGTCAACGGCGGGATGAAGCTGATCTTCCAGCGGAGGGCCGGAGGCTCGTCTTGAACGTCGCGGTGGCCGTCGGCTGCTCCCGCTACGAGGACGAGGACATCGCGGACCTGAGTTTCGCGCACCGCGACGCGCTGCGGATACGCGACATGCTCACGGCATCGATGGACATCCCGATGGACGCCGTCTTCGCCTTCGCCGACGGCCTGGCGGACGCGCTCCCCACCCGCCACAACGTGCTGCGCGCGCTGTCCAAGCTGGCCACGCACGCCACCGCCCCCATCGACCGGTTGTTCTTCTTTTTCAGCGGCCACGGCTTCCACTCGACGGTGGACGGCAACGACTACCTGATCACCCAGGAGTCGATCACCTCGGCGCTGGAGGAGACCAGCCTCAGCTTCGACCTGCTCGTACGGATGCTGCGGGCCACCGGCGCCGCCCACGTCGTGCTCCTGCTGGACGCCTGCCGCACGGCCGTGGCGGGCGGCAAGTCGCTCGGCCCGGCGGCTGCCAAGGTGGACGTGGAGCGGCTGTGCCCGCCCGGAATGGTGTCGTTCTGCTCGTGCGCGCCCGAGACGAGCTCGTACGAGAGCGCGCGGCTGGAGTCGGGCGTCTTCTCCCAGGCGCTGTACGAGGCATTCGGCGACGAAGGGCGCTGCGTGACCGTCGGGCAGCTCGACGCCTATCTGACCGACCGGGTCCCCGCGCTCGCCCGGCAGTACGAGAAGCCGCTCCAGCGACCGTACTCACGCGTGGAGCCCGCGGCGCTCATCGACCTCGAACTCGTCTCGCCCCGCAAGCGCAACGAGTGGAGGGCGTCGGCCGGAGTGGGCGAGGAGATCCGGCAGCGGTCCGTCGTCCGGATCGGCGCCGCCCGGATCCCGGACCCCGCTGTCTTCGCCATCGACTTCGGCACCACGACCTCGGTCATCGGCGTGCTCGACAACGGCGGAAAGGTGCACCTCCTGCCGGCGGGGGACGGCCGGAAGCTGGTGCCGTCCGTGGTCACCTTCCTTCCTGACCTCAGTTACCTGGTGGGCTCGCGGGCCGTCGAACTGGAGCACTTCGCCCCCGGCCGCACCGTACGGGCCGTCAAGCGCCACCTCGGCACGGACTACGCCCTGTCCCTGGAAGGCAAGGAGCTGTCAGCGGAACTGCTGGCGTCACTGGTCATCAGAAGCCTGCGCGGCAACGCCGAGGAGGCACTCGGACAGCTGCCGCAGAGCGCGGTGATCGCCTACCCGGCCAACTTCGGCATCAGACAGGCCAACAGCCTCCTGCACGCTGTGGAGTTGGCGGGACTGCGGGTCGTGCGGATGGTCGGTGAGCCCAACGTCGCCGCCCACCTGCTCGCGGCGGACCGCCCCGACTGGGAGGGCCACGCCCTGGTCGTCGACCTCGGCGGCGGCACCCTGGACGTCGCCGTCGTCGAAGTGGGCGACGGCGTGCTGGAGGTCAAGTCCGTCTACGGCGACAACCACCTCGGCGGCATCGACTTCGACGCGGCCCTCGCGGCCCGGCTGAAACAGCGGCTGTTCGCGTGGAACAGCGCGGTGGTCCTCGACGCGGCGCTGGAGGCGCAGCTCCTCAAGGAGGCCGAGCGCGCCAAGCAGTTGCTGACCACACACCCGTCGGCGGTGGTCGCTGTCCAGGACATCGAGGTCGGGGAGCAGGTGGTGTCACACCACTTCACCGTCGACCGCGCCGAATTCCGTGACGTCTGCGAGGAGTTGACGGCACGCTTCGCCTACGTGGTGCGCACGGCGATCGACGACGCGTGGGAGCTGACCTCCATCGACGTCGTCCTGCTCACCGGGCAGGGCGGGAAGACGTTCACCGTGCGCGAGGCCCTCGAAAGGCTGCTGCCGGGCGTCGAATTCGTCGATCTCTACCAGGAGTTCGCCGTCTGCCACGGACTCGCCCTGCAGGCCGGGGTACTGCAGGGTCTGGTCAAGGACGTGCTGCTGCTCGACATGAGCCACCGGGGGGTCGGAATCCGGGCCGCGTCCCTCGACGGAAGGACACCGGGAGGAAAGGACGACGGGCGGGGACCGTTCAGGATGGGCAAGAACCCGGCCGCGGACACGAGCACCCACCTGCTGCTCGAAAGGCTGGCGACGATCCCCACGAAGCGCTCGGAGGATTTCGTCTTCGAAGGCCCGGCGGAATCCGACGTCGTCATTCCGGTGATCGAGAAGTCCAAGACGTCCCGGGAGGACGTGGAGATCTGCACCGTGACCCTGCCGGCCCGCCAGACGTCGGTGCACGTCGAACTGTCGGTCGACGTCGACGCGAACGGAACCATGAGGCTCCACGTCGCGGACCGGACGAACACCACCTACCGACGCTTCCAGCTCAACCACCACTACCAGCGGCCACACTCCGCTCCGGGCCTCGACTACGAGGGGATCGACAGGATGCTGGACGGCTGGACCGTCTTCGACCCGGAACGGGCCGGCACCACCTCGCACGGGTCCGGGAAGCCGGCCGCCGCCCCGCCCCGGAGGCTCGGCGACCTCGCCCTCCCGGAAACGCTGGCCGGGATGGACGAGGACCACGCCAGAGGTCGGATAGCGGATTACGCCGTCTTCACTCACTTCCGGCGCAAGGCCCGCCTCCTCTTCGCCGCGGGCCGACGCCGGGAAGGCGCCGGGGTGCTCGCGGACGTCATCCGCGACAGAGTCTCCGGCAGTTCCTTGGGCCACGAATGGCACGAGCTCACCGTCGACCTCGACATCGCCCACCGGGAACTGCGCGGAACCCCCGAACTCGCGCTGGTGAAAGGGGCCGTACGGGACCTGCTCGACTACGACGGCGGCGACAGCGGTCTGCGGAACTCCGGGGACGTGATCGCGGCCCTGGAACGCGTCGGCGCCGACGAGGTGGCCCGCCATCTGCGCCGGGTCTCGGCGCGCTGAGCCGATCCGGCGGCCCGGGCCGGACCGGACACGTCAGGGCGTCCGGCCGGGGGCCGACTCCGGCCGCGGGCGGACCCAGTCGCGGGTCTCGCGGACGACGGTGAAGCCGGCCGAACGGTAGAGCGCCACCGCGGCGGAGTTGGCGGCCGGGGGCACGACGGCGACCGCGCTCGCGCCCCGCTCGGCCAGAGCCGCGCACGCGCCCAGCACGGCGTCGCGCCCGTACCCGTGCCCGCGGTGGTCCGGATGGGTGCCGACCGGTTCGAGCAGCCCGCACCGGCCCGCGCCCGCGAACCACCCGGTCGCGGCCGCCGCGGGCTCCCCCGCGGGCGTGCGCACCAGCGACTCCACGGCCAGCCCGCCGGCCGGCGACCGCTTCATGGTGTGCCAGCGCTCGACGGTGAACGTCGAGTTCGCGAAGGCGGACCGCTGCACCAGCACCCGGTCGGCGGCGTCGGCCGCGCCGACCGGCTCGG
Organism: uncultured Actinomycetota bacterium; assembly: GCA_963756705.1. GTDB lineage: Bacteria > Actinomycetota > Actinomycetes > Streptomycetales > Streptomycetaceae > Actinacidiphila. Next base: position 822,249 of record CAVWOS010000019.1, read on the forward strand.
CCCGGCCCGCCACCGGCCGCGGGGTCCACGTCATGGCGAGCCAGGACTCCTCCGGCTCGCGCCCCCAGCCCGGCAGCTCCAGCCCGTCGCACGCGTCGTCACCCGGCTCCAGGAACTCCTCGACATCGGCCGCGAGCGCCCCGCGATCGGCGCCGGGCGCCGCGGTCAGGCGCAGCACGCCCCCGTCGAGGCAGCCGACCGCGACCGGTTCGCCGTCCCGCGTCCACAGGACGAAGGACGCGTCGTCGAACCGCAGGTGCCACCCCACGTCCCCGGGATGCAGCCCGCCGCCGGGCACGTCGGCGGGCGTCCACCCGCCGAGCGCCCGCAGCGCGGGACCGGTTTCGGCGGGACTGAGGCGGTGCCGCACGAGAGAGACCACGCCCGGCACCCTAGCCACCGCCCCCGGACCCCCGCGAAGCCTTTTCCCCGCGCCACCGGCCCGCCGCTCAGCCGCCCCGCCGCTCAGCCGCCAGCCGCCCCGGGGCCGGAGAACCTGGCGGGCCCGCGGCCGAACTCACGGCCACCCCGGAGTCGCGGACAGCACGGGCGCGAACGCCTCGATGAGGTGGACGACGCGCTCGTCGGACGGCCGGGGACGGACCGCGGACGGCGGGCCCGCGGGGACGGGCGCGGCGGGCAACAAGTGGACGTCGGCGACCCGGCGACCGGTCGACGCGGCCTCCCACAGCGGCTGGAAGTAGCCGAGGTCGCCGTCGAGGGTCTGCACGAGATCGGCGAGGAGCGCCCAGCGCGGGGTGTCCCCGCCGAGGACGGCGGTGATCTCCTCCGGCCCGCAGGTGGTGCGGGTCGCCTCGGCGAGCACCTTCGCCCCGGGGCAGCCGGCCCTCATGTGCAGGGTCTGGAGCGCGGTGTGCAGCCGTTCGGCCGGATCGCCGGACGCCGCCTCGGGCGGGTTCGGCGGCCGCTCCTCCCGCAACTTCTCGCCCTCCCAGACCTTGCGCAGGACGAGGGGGTCGGCCCCGCACACGTGGGCCAGGCGCTCGGTGAGCTGCCAGCCGGGGAACCGCTGGCCGGACAGGATCCGGGACGCCTGGGAGGGGGAGATCCCGAGGCGGACGGCCATGTCCCGCAGCGACAGCCCCGAGGCCCGGTGCAGCCGCGCGAGCACGGGGGCGAGGTGGGACCGCGGTCTGCCGGCCGGAGCGGCTTCCGGACCGGCCGGCGGCTCGGGAAGCCCGCCCGCCGAGGCTTCGGGGTGCCCGGCCACCGGAGGTTCGGGGGGCCCGCCGGCCGGCCGGCCCCGTTCGGCGTTCTGTACCCGCCGCGCCACCGTCTCGGCGCGGTAGGTGCGCCGGGCGGTGTCGGGCTGCATGGACAGCGCCCGCCCGAGGCCCGCCCAGGGCACACGGCGCTGCCGGGCCCGTCCGACCAGCCCGGCGGTCAGCGCCTCCACCGTGCGGCTGAGGTTGACCGCCTGCTCGACGGGGTCGAGGAGCGGGGCGTCGGGGCCGGACAGGAGCCGTACGAGGTGCCGGGCCTCCTCCAGCACGTCGTTGGCCAACTCCCGTACGGCGGCGTCCGCGAGGGCGGGTGCGTGGTACGGGCCGGCTTCGGACCGGCGACGCCGGCGGTAGGCGGCCTGCCGGCAGGCCGTACCGCAGTAGTCGGGCGGGCGGCCGGACACGGCGGTGCGCGAGGGGAGTTCGTCCCCGCAGTGCCGGCAGGCGGTGGGCGCGGGCATGGTGGTGGTCCTTCCTGGAACTCGCACGCACGGTGGGGAGGATGACGAAACGCGCGACGAGGGGCCGTTTCGCCATCGCAGGTGGGCGGCATGTGCCGTTCCGTCACCCGGTGGACGGGCGGGCGGCGCCGCCGGACGGGGGCCGCGAGCCGTCGGCTCGCGGCCCCGGCGGTCAGCGGCGGCGTTTGCCGCCGCGCGAGTTGACCCAGGTGGCGAGGGCCGAGCCGACCAGCGCCGCCAGCACCACGGCGGCGCCGTGCGGCAGTTGGTGCGCGGGGATGGCCGAGGTTCCGTAGACGGGCGCGGCCACAAAGGTGTTGACCGCTACGGATTTCCATGCGTGCAATTGCTCGCGGCTGTTAACCTCGGGGATACGGCGGCGCTTTCGACGTTTGCCGCCGCGGCGGTCAGGGGATGTCGCCATTGCGACTCCTCTCGGGTCGTCGGTGTACGCAGGGCCCTGGCACCTTGGCGTCCAAACCTTCCGGGCCAGGGTCCTGCGGCTGATGCGAGTGGAACCCGCGTGACGAGCCCGAGAGGGGACTCGTTCCGTTTGATCCACCCGTTTCCCGGACCCTAGCCTGCCGCACGGTGAGCGGGGCAACGCCAATTCGGCTATTGCGTCCACAAGTTCTGGCACGACCGTGCCGAATTCGGTGAAGAAACGCCTTGGTTGACAGCGGTCTGTGATAGGGACCGCGCCCCTTCGAACACTCTTGTGTCCGCGCAGGTGGCGACGGCGACAACGTTGCCCGCCGCCAGGGCCGCCGCCCTCCGGCCCGGGGCCGGGGGTGCTCCGGCGCACACCGGGGGGCCAGTCGCGGATTGGTCGGCGCGGGGCCTGCATTTGCAGACCGGCGCACTCCGCCGGCCGGGCCGGGGGCCGCGCGGGCAGGTTCGGCGATCTCCCGCGGCGGACATACTGAAAGGTGACGTGACGTCTGCAAATGCAGACCACGCGCCTGATCGACTTCACCGGGGGCGAGGGGGGACCATGAACGGTCAGGAACGCTGTGACGTGCGGACCGTGCCGGCACGCGGGAACGCAATTGTTGATCGCTCGGGCTTGAACTGGCGGAAAAGCTCCCACAGCAACCACCAGAGCGCCTGCGTCGAACTGGCCGGAATCGGTCGCGAATCGATCGCTTTCCGCGACTCGAAGGACCCGACCGGTCCGATCCTGGTCTTCACTCGCAGTGAAGCTTTGGCATTCATCGAACAGGTCGCCGCGGGCATGATCGCGATCTGACACGAATCGGCCAGACGTGCGGGGACTCCTACGGATGTCATAGCCGTAGGGCAGTATGGGTGACCCTCAATGGGCACCGCCCTGCACGAAGGAGCCGATCCGTGGCAGTACGTCCCGCTCGGAGTCAGCGCCGGCCTCGTCCCGCCCAGGACACGTCCGGCAGGGCGCCCACCGCCCAGCGGATGATCGTGGGAAAGATGCTGGGCCTCCTGCGCGTGCGCGCCGAGCTCAACGAGAAGCAGGCCGCCGAGGCCATCGGCTACCGCTACTCGTCGAAGATCAGCCGACTCGAAGGCGGCCAGCACGACTTCAAGGAGTCCGAGGTCTGCGGGCTGCTGCGGGCCTACGGGGCGACGCAGGACGAGTGCGAGCACGTCCGGCACCTCGCCGTGAAGGCCAACCGGCCCGGCTGGTGGGACGACTGGAGCGACGTCTCCACCAAGTCGCTGCAGACGCACGTCAGTCTGGAGGAGATGGCCCAGCGCATCCGCTCGTACGAGATGCAGCAACTCCTCGGCCTGCTGCAGATCCCCGAGTACACCCGGGCCCTGGTCGAGGCCAACTCCCCCGACACCGATGAGAAGTCCGTGCACCGCATCGTCGAATTCCGCACGATGCGGCGGGAACGCTTCCTCAACGCGTCGACGGCGAAGCTGATATGCCTGCTCGACGAGGTCACGCTGGTGCGCGGCTACGGGACGGAGGAATGCATGCTCAAGCAGCTCGACCACCTGCTGAAGCTGGCCGAGAACCCGCGGATCGTCTTTCGCCTGGTTCCCCTGGACCGGCTGAACACGCCCGTCCAGGTCGGCACCACCACGATCTTCGACTTCGCGGACGGCGCGCTGTCGGACATCGTCTACCTGGAGCGGGCCAACGGCGGTCGGTACATCCAGGACAGCACGCGCGTCGACGAGCACGCCAAGGGATTCGACCGACTCCTGTCCGTCTCCCTCACCCAGCAGGCAACCGTCCGGAGGATATGCCACCACCGCCAGAAACTCGCCCACCGCACGGCCTAGCGGTTGTCAACTACGGAATACGAGCCACTGCCGCGTACAACGACGCCTGGGCGTCGGAAATCAGGCTCGGGCCGCTGGCCGGCTCCGGCCGCCAGCGGTGGGCCACCACCAGGCCCGGGTCGACGAGTTCGAGGTCGCCGAGAAATGCACGCACTTCCTCCCGGCTGCGCGCGTGGACCGGAGTGCCGCCGCGGGAGTAGATCTCGGTGACCTCGGCCCAGGCGGTCGCGTCGAAATCGCGCGTCCAGTGCGACAGTGTCACGAACGACCCCCGGGGCAGGCGCCCCACCAGCCGGCGGACGACGCCGTAGGGATCCCGCGCGTCCGGCAGGAAGTGCAGCACCGCGTTCAGACTCAGCGCCACGGGGCGGCGGAAGTCCAGCAGCTCCGCCCGCTCGACCGCCTCCAGCAGGAGTTCGGGCTCGGTGACCTCGGCCTCCACGTAGCCCGTCGTGCCCAACACCGCGGCGACCAGCGAACTTTCCCCGTACAGCAGGGCGAGTGGGTCGTCGTCCACGTACACGAAGCGGGCCCCCGGCGACACCTCCCGCACCGACTCGTGCAGGTGGCCCGACGTCGGAATGCCGGCCCCGACGTCCAGGAACTGGTCCACCCCGAACCGCCGCGCCAGCAGCCGCGCGGACCGCGTCATGAACGCCTGGTTCACCCGCGCCGCCAGCCGGATGGCCGGGAACGCCCGGATCACCTCATCGGCGGCGTCGCGGTCGACGACGTAATTCGTCTTTCCGCCGAGGTAGTAGTCGGACATACGCGCCGCATTCGGCCGGTCCTGACATAATCGCACGCCACCTCTGGCGTCCCCTGATCGCTCCAGGTCGCCGTCTCGCACCAAGGCCCCCAATTCACGCCCGCCCGCTTCGAGTTCCGAGCCACTCAGGCGGACCCGGGACCGCGCACCGCCCTGTCCAACGGACGACGCGCTATCAGGCACCTACTTGGCTACCCGTCGGAAACATGTCCTATCCAGTCGACACCGATATGGCCAGTCCAGGACAGAGAAAGGCATATGCCAAAAGAACTTTGTCCGCCTCTCCCGCCACCCCGGCCCACCGGTACGGATCGACCGTCCCACCTCCGCGCCCCCCGGCACCCGCACCCCCGCGTTCCCGCACGTCCGAGCGGTCGAAGGACTACGCTTTTGTCCCACTTGGGGGCACCGGACGAGGGGGCGTCGACACGCATGCAGGAACGTTCGTTAAAAAAGGGTCAGAACACCGCCCTCGACCAGCAGGCGGTCACCTTCCGCGTCGTCACGACCGGGGCCCCGGTGGACGTGTCCGCGATCCTGCTCGGCGCCGACGGCAGGGTCCGCGGTGACGACGACCTGGTCTTCTACAATCATCGCGCGCAGGACGGGGTCAGCCTGGCCGGCGACGCCGTCACCGCCGATCTCTCGCGCATCCCCGCCGACGTCGGCACCGTCGCGGTGGTCGCCAGCATCGACCCCTCCGGGCCCACCGCCGTGTTCACGACCGCTCCGGTGCTCACGGCCGTCCAGGCGAGCGGTGTCCGGCTGACCTTCACGCCGCCCGACTTCACCGCGGGGGAAACCGTCGTCGTGCTCGCCGAGATCTACCGGCGAGCGGAAGAGTGGAAGGTCCGGGCCGTGGGGCAGGGATACGCCTCGGGCCTGGCCGGCCTGGCGACCGACTACGGCGTGCACGTCGACCCGGAGCCGGCCGCCCCGCCCGTTCCGCCGCTGCCCGCCGCGAGGCGGCCGCCCGCCCCCACCGGGGACCCTCGGGTCAGCATCGCGAAGGTCGAGTCCCGCGCCCCCGCCCTGGTCGGCAGCGCCCGCCAGGCGAGCCAGGCGCTCGCCCGGACCCCGGCGGTCGGCAGGCGGGCGGCGGTGTACCTCATCCTCGACCACGACTGGTACATGGAGGAGTTGTACGAGTCGTTCGCCGTGCAGGCGTTCGCGGAGCGCGTGCTGGCGCTGTCGGTGAGCCTGGACGACGACGGGGTCGTGCCGGTGATCTTCTCCAGCGGCAACGACCCGTTCACCGAGGAGATCAGCCTCGACAACTACCGCGGCCGCATCGGGCAGGTGCACACGCAGGTCGACTGGGGCTGGGGCAACGTCGGCGCGGCCATGCGGTCCGCGGTCCACCACTACCAGGAGTCCGGCGCCACCGATCCCGCGTTCGTCATCGTCCAGGTCGGCACCGAGCCGTGGGACAAGGCCGAGTTCCGCGCCCTGCTGCAGAACACGGCCGGCCTCGGGGTGTTCTGGCTGTTCGTGGGGTTCGGCCGGGGCAAGCTCGCGTTCTACAAGAACCTCAACGCCTCCTCCTCCGCCCGGTTCTCCAACGTCGGCTTCTACGAGGCCAGCAAGAACCCCGGCGCCGTGCCGGACGACGCGTTCTACGAGGGCCTGGTGAACGCGTTCGGTGTGTGGATGGGCCGGTAGCACGCACCGGGCGGCCCTCATCCGGGCGGCGGGAACCGCGGGGTTACAGTTCGGGGTCTGGTGGTGCGGGGGGCGGGGTTCCGCCGGCGTACCGGACGAAGGACGGGGGACGTATGTCCGTGCCATGGAGCGGCAAGGGGCTGCCCCCTGCCGCGGCGGAGCGGACGGCCGCGGCGCGCAGGAGCGGGACCTGGACGTCCGCGCTCTCGACCGGTGAGTTCGCGGCGATCCGCTCGGTCGGCTTCGAGCCGGTCGGGCAGGTGATGGGGTCCGCGGTCTTTCGCATCGGGCGCAACAGCAGGTACTGGGGCTACCACGACTGCCGGTTCCAGGGCGCCGGCTACCGGATGGGCGGCCGCTCCTCCGGTGCCCCGGTGGCCGTGTCGGGCTCCGGCGCCCCCTCCGCGGCCCTGGTCACGGTGTTCGACCAGGCCCGGCAGGCCGCGCTGGGACGCATGACGGAGGAGTGCCGCGCCCTCGGCGGCGACGGGGTGGTGTCCGCGGACCTGACCATGGTCCCGTTCGCCGCCCAGCCGCACTGCCTGGAGTTCCAGGTCATCGGGACGGCCGTCCGGGCGTCCGGCCACGCGCACGCGCACCGGCCGTTCACCTCGCACGTGGACGGGCGGGGCTTCGCGAAACTGCTCAGCGCCGGGTGGGTGCCGGTCGAACTGCTCGTCGGCATGTCCGTCGGGGTCCGGCACGACGACTACCGCACCCGGGCGCAGGGCTTTTCCTGGCGCAACGTCGAGATGAGCGGCTGGAGCGACCTCGTCCACGCGGTCCGCTCCGACGCGCGGGCTCAGCTCCAGCGCCAGGGCGCCAAGCAGGGGGGCGACGGGGTCGTCATGGCCGACAGCACGCTGCGGGTGTGGAAGGAGGACTGTCTGCGGGCGCGCAACCGCAACAACGACTCCGAGCAGGAGGACCACATCGCGGAGGCGACGATGGTGGGCACCACCATCGCGCGGTTCCGCAGCACGCCGCTGCAGCCGCACACGTTCTCGGTGATGCCGCTCGGCGACAAGGGCGACCGGCTGCGCAAACGGCTGGCGGCGGTGGCGTCCAGCGCCTACGGGGACCGGGGCGCGTACCTGCGGCTGGTCCAGGAGATCTCCGAACTGAACGAGGGGTAACGAGAGATGTCGAACTACGAGCCGAGCGCCGAGGGCGTTCCCGCCGACGCGATGCGGCGGTTGGCGGAACTCCAGCCGGGCAGGCCCGGGTCGATCTTCACCAGTGACCTGTCGGTGAACGAGTTCCTGCTGGTGCGCGAGGCCGGCTTCCGGCCGATCGGCCTGGTGCTGGGCAGCTCGATCTACCACGTCGGCATCCAGATGGGCCGCTGGGGCAAGAACCAGGAGCTGGACACCCTCAGCCAGGCGATGTACCACGCACGCGAACTGGCGATGACCCGGATGGAGGCGGAGGCGTCCGCGCTGGGCGCCGACGGCATCGTCGGGGTCCGACTGACGGTGGAGGCCCGGGAGTTCGGCAACGACATCGCGGAGTTCATCGCGATCGGCACCGCGGTGAAGGCCGACAACCCGCCTCCCGGTGGCGGCAGTTGGCGCAACAACAAGGGCGAGCCCTTCACCTCGGACCTGTCCGGGCAGGACTTCTGGACGCTGATCCGCGCCGGTTATGCGCCGCTCGGCATGGTGATGGGCACCTGCGTCTACCACATCGCGCACCAGAAGATGGGCGCGGTGTTCTCCAACCTGGGCAAGAACGTCGAGATCGAGCAGTTCACCCAGGCCCTGTACGACGCCCGCGAACTGGCCATGGCCCGCATGCAGGCGGAGGCGGAGTCGCTGCACGCGGAGGGCGTTGTCGGAGTGCGGCTCAACGCGCACAATCACCGCTGGGGCGGGCACACCACCGAGTTCTTCTCGATCGGCACCGCGGTCCGGCCGCTGCGCGCGGACCACGAGATCGAGCGGCCCACGATGGTGCTGAGCCTCGACGGGTGAGAGGCTCTCCCTCCGTTCAGTCAGGTGTGGTTCTTCAGTGCGAGGGCGGACAATGAGCGAGCATGACCCTTCGGCGGTGTCGCCGCAGGACGGTACGGGCGCGGGTGACGTCGTGGCCGGCCCGGAGCCGTCGGCCCCGGACGCCCCGGACGCCCCGGACGCCTCGATCGACCTCCTGGCCGCCGCGCTGCGCCGGGACGCGGCGGACCTGGAAATCTACGCCGCGGTGCTGACGAACTCCCTCGCGGACGTCCTTCCGGCGGACTCGCTCTCCTTCGAGCGCAAGCGCGGCATGGGCGACCGGCTCGCCGGGCGCCCCGGCAAGGTGTCCCGGGTCGAGGTGTCCCTGGACGACCGGCTCCTCGTCCTCACCCTCCCGCAAGGCCGCCCGCACGGCGAGATCGCCACGGTGGTGCGCGGCGTCGTCCTGTCACGCAGGCCGGTGGCCCTGGACGAGTGGGTGCGGGAGCTGGCGGCCGCGCTGTCCGTACGGGCCCGGTCCGACGCCCGGGCCCGGGCCGCTCTGGAGAAGCTGCTGCTGGACGGCTGAACCCGCCGCTCTGACACGGAGGCTGGGCCCGGCGGCCGAACTCGCCGCCCGGGCCCGGACGTTGGGCGCCGGACGGGGTCCGGGCGGTGACTCTCCCGATAGGATCGGTCACATGGTGTTGCCTTCCGTCGCCCTGGCCGCCCTCGGCCTCGAACTCCCCCCGGTGAGCGCCCCCAAGGGCGCCTACACCCCCGCGGTCCCGGCGGGCCGACTCGTCTTCGTCTCGGGCCAGATCCCCCTGACCGGCGGCCGGTTGACCGCCACCGGCAAGGTCGGCGCCGAAGTCGCCCCGGAGTGCGCCGGGCGGCTGAGCCGGCAGTGCGCACTGGCCTCGCTCGCGGCCGTGGAGAGCGTGGTCGGCGTGGACCGGGTCACCCGCGTCGTGAAGGTCACGGGCTACGTCGCCTCGGCCGAGGGCTTCACCGAACTGTCGTCGGTGGTGGAGCCCGCGGGCGAGCTGTTCGTCGAGGTGTTCGGTGCGGCGGGCCGGGCCGTCTGCTCGGTGGTCGGCATGGGCGACGGCCCGCTCGGCGCGCCGGTGGAGATCGAGGTCGTCTTCGAGGTCGGCACCTAGAGCCCGCGGCGCTACAGCGCCGTGGCGGTGCCGCTCACCGCGATCCCCGTGTCACGGCCCTCCGGCACCCGCACGGTGATCAGGCTGGGACGGCCCATGTCCACGCCCTGGTGGACGGTCAGGGTCGCGGGCGGGGTCACCAGGCCCAACTCCCGCAGGTATCCCCCGAAGGCCGCCGCCGCGGCGCCGGTGGCCGGGTCCTCCACCACGCCGCCGGGCGGGAACGGGTTGCGGGCGTGGAAGACCGTCTCCGACTCCCGCCACACCAGGTCGACGGTCACCCAGCCGTACCGGGCCATGACCGCGCCGAGTTCGTCCATGTCGTAGTCGAGGTCGGCCAGTCGGGCGCGGTCGGCCGCCGCGACGACGGGGTGCCAGGCGCCCGCGTAGGCGGCCAGCGGTGGCAGCGCGGGGTCCAGATCCTCGGCGGACCACCGCAGGGCGGCGAGGAGTTCGGCGAGCGCGTGGTCCGGAATCGGCTCCGTCCGCGGCGGCACGCTCACCAGTTCCGCGCGCACCGAGCCGTCGTCGCCCGAGGAGGTGACCACCCGGACAAGTCCGGCTTGGGTGTGGAACTCCCAGGCCCCCGAGCCGTGCCGACTCGCGTAGGCGACGGCGGTGGCGATCGTCGCGTGCCCGCAGAACGGCACTTCCACCAGCGGGCTGAAATACCGCACGTCGAGCCCGCCGTCGGCCCGCGGCACCACGAACGCCGTCTCCGAATAACCGACATCGGCGGCCACCGCCGCCATCGTCGCCGAATCGGCCCCGGTGGCGTCGAGAACGACACCGGCCGGATTTCCGCCGGCCGGGTCGGAGGTGAATGCCGTAAAACGCAGAATTTCCATGGGGACACCTTACCGAGAGCCGTGGCACGGCGTCACCGGTTATCCCCAGGCCAGCAATTGCCCGGACACCCCGAGGCCCAGCGAGAATCCCAGCGCGATCCTGCGCCCGTCCCGACTCGGCCGCACGGCATGGTAGTTCCGCGGGTCGAACAGAAGCGCCTCACCCACGCCCGGCTTCAGTTCGAACGATTCACCGCCGCTCGTCACCGAGGGCGAGAAACCGTAGGACCCGGTCAACCGGTGGGATTCGTCGGCCGGTTGCCACCGATGGCGCCACACCACCGTTTCCCCGCCGGCCCGGGGAACGCTGAGGTAGAGGTTGAAGGCGAATTGGGCGACGAGCGTCTCGTCGAGGAGATTCCCGGTGAATTCCCGCAGCGAGTCGTCGAAGTGGACCTGGAAGCCCTGGTTGGGCTCGCGCGCCACCCCGGATCCCAGTTCCTTGCCCCCGCGCCGGCCGACGTGGACCCCGGCGGGCCATTCCCGGCCGAGCGCGTCCCGGCATTCCCGGAACGGGTCGAACGGCAACCCGAGGCCCTGCCATGCCCGGCGATGGCCCTCCAGCGCCTCCCAGTACGTCTCGGCCAGCACGCCGTCGGTCCGGTGGTCGCTGACGCCGATGCCGAACCGCATCACCGGCGGATCGACCCGCTGCCTGCCGTACGTGTCGAACACGGCGTTCTCCAGCGCCCGCAACGTCTGCTCGCACATGGCTTTCGGGAGGAAATCCGGCACCCGTACAGCGGCACAGCGTCCGGCCGCGAGATCTTCGATCTGTTCCCGCTTGAATGCGGACGACGTGACGGCCCGGAAGAACGGGTCGTGGACGGACTCACTTGTCATCAGGGGTCCTCCTGCCGAAGTCTTCAGAAGGCCGGCCCGCCGCAGCTCTACTGGGCTAGGGTCGCCGCGGGCCCGAAGGCCAGTTTCGCGTCGATTTCAAGTGCGTGATGATCTTCCTTCAGCGACTCCAGAGCGATGTGCTGTGCCATCGTCAACCGCTCGAGGTCCGCGTCCCGTTCAATCAGCTCTTCGTCGGCGCCTGAGGAACTGTGTTGATCTCTGCGGAACAGCGACATGGTCCGATGACCCCCTGGAGTCGTCCGGGCGTGTGAAGCCACTCAAAGAGTGGTGGCAGTCGCATGCTAGGCGCAAGTCCTCGTGGGAGTGGCATATTCGGTCAACTCCGAGGGGCTTCGTACGGGTGACCGGATTTGGCCGCGGAGGGCGCGGGATCGCCACTACGGTACTCCCGGAATCCGCCGGATCCGTTCCAGCAGCCGCAGCGTGCGCAGGGTCTCCGGGTGCTCGAAGCCCAGTTTGCGTTCCCGGTCGTCCCGCAGCGCGGCCGCCTCGGCCTCCGCCTCGGGGATGTCGCCGTGCATCAGCAGCGCCTGGCACAGCGTGAACCGCAGGGACATCGCCAGCGGAACGTCCATCCGCCCGTGCGGCACGTCCTTGAGCGCCTGCCGGATCTCCTCCAGCGCCTCCGGCGGCCGGCTGGTCTCCAGCAGGCAGCGGGCCAGGCTCTGCCGGATGCGCAGCGTCTCGGTCGTGCCGGGCGACAGGATCTCCTGGCTGACCTTCAGGATCTCCCGCAGACCGTCCTCGGCCTCCGCGGCCCGGCCCCTGGCGATCTGGGCGCGGGCCAGGCTGTGCCGCACGGTGATGGTGTCCGAGTGCCGTACCCCGTGCTCCCGGTACTCGGCCTCCACCACCTCCCGCAGCAGTTTCTCCGCCTCGGCCCAACGTCCCTGCTCCAGAACGCTCTTGGCCAGTTTGTGCCGGCTGGCGAGGGTGTCGCTGTGGGCGGGGCCCAGCACCCGGGCGCGGTCGGCGACCACTTGGCGCAGTTCGCGTTCGGCCCGGCCGCAGTCGTCGATCTCCAGCGCGATCCGGCCCTTCTCGTGGCGCAGGCCCATGATCTCCCGGTCGTCCGGGGCGAATCCGTACTCCTCGCAGTGCTCGATCAGCCAGGTCAGCAGGTCGTCGGCCGGGCGCAGCGGGCCGCCGACGATCAGGAAGCGGGCCGCGAGCCGGGCGAGTTCGAGCGCCATGCTGACCAGGTCGAGGTCCCGGACGCCGGCCTCGGCGGTCAGTTTCGCCACGTCGATCGCGTGGGGGATCAGCGCCGCCCACACGTCCCAGTTCTCCGGATCGTCGGGCGGAGCGGCCTTGGCGACGTCCAGGAGCATCCGGACGGTCAGGCCGTAGTAGTCGACGAGCCGTCGCTGGACGTCCTCGTCCCCGCGCAGGAGCCCCTGGACGACCGGGTGCAGGGTGAACCCGCGCTTGAGGTCGTAGGTGTCCGTCTCCGCCAGGGGGACGTCCTCGATCAGCCCGAGGTGCGCCAACTGGGCCAGGACGGCCTGGCATTGGGCGCGGCCGAAGTCCGGCAGCAGCGGGGAGAGCGGCACGCTCGGCGACTTGAGCAGCAGCCGGTACGGGATCGGCGCGACGTTGAGGCAGGCCAGGACCTTCAACAACGGTGCCGCCTGCGGGAGTCCGCGCTCGGAGAGCAGGTCCAGGGCGATGCCGCACACCTGCCGCATGATCGACTGGTCGAACATCCCGGCGATCCGGCTGCGGTCGGTGCCCGGCGGCGACTCCCGGCGCCTCCTGATCGCGGCCCGGTAGGTGCGGAAGTCCGCTGTCTCCGGCTGCCACACGGCCGGGTCGTTGCTCCGCACCGCCTCGACGTAGGCCGCGGCCTGGGTCAGCGCCAGCGGAAGTCCCCCGAGTTCCTCGGACAGTTGGCGCGCCTCCTCCACGGTGCCGCCGTGCGGCGCGCACTCCAGCAGCAGCGCGGCCCCGACGTCCCTGCTGAGCGTCTGCACCTGGTGGACCGCGCACGGCGGCAGCCAGATGTCGGCCCGCAGGTCGCGGCTGGTGACGACCACCGTGCCGTGGGTGGTGGCGGGTTCGCGGATCCAGCCGTTCCCGTCGGCGAGTCCCCCGCCGCCGGAGCCGAGCCAGTTGGGGCTGTCCACGTTGTCGAACACCAGCATCCAGGGCTCCGTGGCCCGGTCGAGGTACCGCCACACCAGGTCGATCGAGCTCCCGATGCCGCGGAAGGCGGCCTCGGCCTCGCCGCTGGGTATCTCCAGCTGCGCGGCGACCTCCCGCATCGACGCGCTGACCTGGGTGGCCGAGATCCACCAGACCCGCCGGTCCTTCATGGCCCGCAGCGCGATCTCGACCGCGACGCGGGTCTTCCCGGAGCCGCCGAGCCCGGTGAGGACGTGGATGCGGGGCCGGTCGGCGGAGGGGGACAGCACCGTGCCGATGAGTTCGTGGCGCTCCGAGCCGTGCAGTTTCGTCCGCACGGTGCCCGTCGGGGGGCGGACCGACACGGACGCCGGGTCCCAGGCGGGCTCCCGGCCCGGCGGGAGGGGGACGGGGGCCGGGGCCCGCTCCACGGGCGGGACCTCGACCGGTCCGGTGTCCTTCGGGGGCACCGGCGCGGCCGGCAGGGGCAGGGCGCGGGCCGCTTCCAGCAGGTGCTTCCTGAGCACGCGGTACGACTCGTGGCCGCGGCTGTCGGGCCGTACGACGGAGAAGTGGTCGCCCGGCAGCACCGCGCCGTCGGTGAAGTTGCCGCGGGCCACCCGGGCGCGGACGACCCGGTCCGAGGCGGCGCCGTAGGAGTAGACGGGCAGCCGCCACTGCCAGTTGCCGTTCTCCCCGGCGTTCACCACGTGGGTCGCGATGTGCCGCTCGGTCTCCATCACGTCGCGGCTGAACACCTCCAGCTGCTTGACCTGGGCGTTCTTCCAGAAGACGCCGAGCAGTCGGCGCAGCGACCCGAAGAAGTCCGAGCCCGCGTTCGGGCAGGCGTACATCACCACGCCCCTGAGCGGGGCGAGCGACGGACCCCGTCCCTCCCGTAACGACCGCGACAGGTAGCGCTGCGCGATCAGGCCGCCCTGGCTGTGCGTGACCAGCACGACCGCCTGGTCGCCGGTGTACCGCACGTCGAGGAACGCCCTGAGCTGGTCGGCGAGGTCATCGGGGTCCGGCACCGTGCGGTCCGGGCGCCTGGCGACGAAGGGCGAGTCGTAGACGAAGTACTCGGGTTCGACGTGGAGGTCGGGGTCGTCCTCCAGCAGCCGGGCGAACTGCCGCCACACGTCCCTGCCCGAGAACAGCCCGTGCACGAAGACCACGTGGACCGGTGGTGACGCCTTCGATTGTGCGGTGGCGCTCACCATGGACCTCCACGCGGTTGGCTCGGTGCCCGTCACGGCCTTGTGAGCGCATGCGACGGGGAGCGGCACGGGTGACAGCCATGATGCCCGAAGGGTGAATCTCCGGCCAAGAAGCCCTGTTTTCGACCGACTGGAAACAAGCCATCCGCTGCGTCCCGCTTGTCCCCCGGCCGGGGGCGGCCGGTCAGGCGTCGTGGGAGCGGAGGAACTCCAGGATGCGGGGCGGCGCGGTCGCCGCCGTCTGCTCGGCCACCGGGACGTCCCAGTACTCGTGGACGGGCAGGCACTCCTGGAGGTAGCGCGCGGCCGAGGGGGCGTGCGAGGCGTCCTGGCCGGGCACGATCAAAGCCGGCACGTCGAGCGTCATCAGGTCCTCCGGCTCCGCCCCCGGGACGGTGTCGCGGTCGAAGAGCCCGCGGACGCCGCCGGTGACGATCCGGTCGTAGCGGGCCGGGTCGAGGCCGGCGTAGGCGGCGGCGAACTCCTCGTCGGTGCGCAGCACGGCCGCCCACGGGCCGACGCGCGGGTCCTTGCTGAAGCCGGACGTCGTGGAACGGGCCAGGTCGACGACCGCGGCCAGGCCCTGCTCCGCGACGAACGCGAGGTGCCGCACGAAGCGTTGGTGCTGCGCCATCCGGTAGCGGGGCCCACCGGCCGGCGAGAACAGCACCATGCTGCGGACCCGGTCCGGGGCGGCGACGGCGAGGGCGGCCGCGGTGGAGCAGCCCACGCAGCCGCCCATCGCGTGGGCGGAGTCGATGCCGAGGTGGTCGAGCAGCCCGAGCGCCTGCTGGACGTACTTCTCCCAGCTGAGCCGCTCGACCCGGCCGCCGGACCGGGCGGCCTCCCGCCGGTCGAAGACCACGCAGGTGTAGTGCGGGGCGAACGCGTCGACGAAGCCCAGGTCCCGGTAGCGACCGAAGGTGGTCCAGTTCTCCAGGCCCGAGTCGAAGCCGCCCGGGCTGAACATCAGCAGCGCCGGCCCCTGGCCCACCGTCTCGTAGCGGGTGCGGATGCCGTCGATGTCGGCGAAGGGCATGGGGGCGCTCCTAGTACTTGATGCCGCCGCGGATCTGCCGGCCGGCGCGGATGTCCGCGGCGCACTCGCTGAGCGCGTCGTGGGCGAGCCGGGCGACGTTGAGGTAGGTGTCGGGTTCCTTGTCGAGGTTGGCCGCCGAGTACCCGAGGGCCGCGGTGGTCATCCGGATCCGGCCGTCGAGCCACGGTCCGCCGCCGAATCCGCCGAGCACCGGGATCGCCACCGCCTCGACCACGGCGGGGCCGACGACGGGACCGGAGTTGGTGAAGTTGAGCGCCACCGCGCCGGCCGACTCCAGCCGCCTCGCCTCGCCGACGAGGTCGTCCAGCATCTCCTCGGGCACCTGTACGGAACTGGCCGCCGAGTACTCGATGCCGTACTTGAGCGCGGTCTGCGGGGTGATCCCGAACTGCGCGAAGACGGGGATCCCGGCGCGGGTGACCGCTTCCACGGCTTCCGGGAATTCCGCGGCGCCGTCGAGCTTGACCAGGTCGACGCCGGCTTCCTTGACGAGCCGGATCGCGGCGCGGACGGCGGCGTCCGGGCCTTCCTGGAGCGGGCCGAACGGGAAGTCGCAGCTGAGCAGGGCGTTGCTGACGCCTCGCCGCACCGCCTTCGCGACGACCAGGATCTCGTCCATGGTGATCTCGAGCGGGTGCGGCTGGCCCCAGAGGTTGACCCCCACGGTGTCGCCGACGGAGATGATCTCCACGCCGACCCGGTCGGCGATGCGGGCCATCTGGTAGTCCCAGGCGACCAGGCACACGCTCTTCTCGCCGGCGGCCTTCATCGCCTGGAGCGACGGGACGGTGGTCCGGCCGGCGCCGGTCGCGGCGCTCATGAGCGGGTCGCCCGGAGCAGCTCGACGAGGTCGTCCTCCTCGGCGGGGACCAGCAGGATGCGGGCGTGCGGCCGCAGCGCGAGCAGCGCCTGGCTGGTCGACCAGCCAGGTGCGACGATCAGGCCCGCCGTCATGATGCCGCGGACCTGGCAGGCCGCGCCGATCGTCGCGGCCGCTTCCGCGTTCTCGCCGGTGGCGGAGACGAGGACGAGGCTGTTGCTGCCGTCCAGTTCGCCGGCGAGCGGCACCGTCGCACCGTCCATGGTGACCAGGTCGTGGCCCGGATCGGTGGCCGAGAAGAACCTCGCCTGCGCCCATCGCATCCGCGACGTCCGGCGCACGATCTCCTCGGCGGCCGCGTCCAGCGCCACCACCCGGGTGTTGCGGGCGGCCGCCAGGGGATAGTCGATCCGGAAGGCGGCCTCTTCGGCGGTCGCCGCGCGAGCGCAGCTGCTGACCAGGCCGGACTGTGTCACGGCGTACTCCTTGTACTCCTCGGGATCTCGGGCATGGTCCGCTCGGGGTCTCAGACCGTGGTCTGCGGGACGCCGGGCCTGGCGACCATGGCTCCGCCGATGCCCTCGACGAAGGGCTGGTCGGCCGGCAGCACGGCGGCCACCGAGCGGACCTTCTGGTCCTGGGGGCGGTTGCCGACCGGCTCGGTGCCCTCCTCGGCGAGTGCCAGGGCGGCCCGGCGGAGCTTCTGGCGGGCCTTGATGATGCCGGCGTCGGTGGCGACCAGGCGCTCCTTGGTGCGGTCGACGATCGGGCCCATCGACTCCTGGAGGGAGGAGTCCTGCAGGGCGATGCCCTTGATGCCGGAGTACGTCTGGCCGCGGCGCTGGGCCTCGCGGTCCATCAGGTAGTCGTTCTCCTTGCGGGCGAGCGGACGGTAGTTCTCGTCGTTCTCGCTGTGGACGCCCAGGCCCGCCCGCATGGCCTCGAGTTCGACCTCGCTGAGCGGGCGGGTCGGGTGGTAGTCGAAGCTCCAGGCCCAGCAGTTGTGGTCGTCGATCGGGACCCAGAAGTGGCCGTGCATCGGGTGGTCGGCGCGCGGCGGGACCATGGTGAAGTTGGGCAGCACCCACGGCGTCACGCGCCAGTAGTAGTGGCCCTCCTCGGCGTTGCGGCGGGCCCCGATGAGCAGGCCGCCCTCGTAGTCGACGACCTCGAAGAACGGCTTGAGGTCGCCCTTGTTGTAGGCGTTGCCCTTCGAGCCCTTGAAGAGGGGGTCGTTGTCGAGGTTGCCGGAGTGCAGGAAGGTGACGTGGCTGGAGTCGATGCCGCCCTCGAGGGCCTGCATCCAGTTGCACTCCTGGAACCGCTTGGAGGTGAACGCCTGGCCGTCGGGAACGGTGACGAACTCCCACTCGGGCAGCGGCGGCTGCTTGTCGGGGTCGCCGAGGTAGGACCACAGCACGTCGCCGCGCTTGACCAGCGGGTAGGACTTGAGCTTCACGTTGGCACAGAAGTTGCTGCTCTCGGGCTCGCTGGGCACCTCGATCGCCTGGCCGTTGTAGTCGTACTTCCAGCCGTGGTACGGGCAGCGCAGGCCGCCCTCCTCGTTGCGGCCGAACCAGAGGGACACGCCGCGGTGGGCGCAGAACTCGTCCATCAGGCCGTAGCGGCCCTCGGAGTCGCGGATCGCGATCAGCCGCTCCGAGAGGACCTTGACGCGGACCGGCGGGCAGTCGTCGGCCGGTAGCTCCTCGGCCAGCAGAACGGGCTGCCAGTAGCGCCGGAACAGCTCGCCCATCGGGGTGCCCGGCCCGGTCTGCGTCAGCAGCTCGTTGATCTCGGTGCGCAGCATCGTCTGGTCCTTTCGCCCTGCACGGGAATCAAAGGAGTAACTATCAGTCCATTAGGCGGTTGGCAATGCCCCGTGACGGCGGGGGCCGCCCTACGCCTGGGTGGGGGGCACGTCGACGACGAGGCCGTCGAGTGCGTCGGTGATCCGGATCTGGCAGCCGAGCCGGCTGCCGGCCCGCCGGTCCTCGACGCCGAGGTCGAGCAGGTCGTCCTCGAGGTCGCCGGGACTCCCGACGGCGTCGGCGAAGTCGGTGCGCACCCAGACGTGACACGTGGCGCAGGAGTTGTTGCCCCCGCACTCGCCGACGATCCCCGGTACGCCGTTGCGGACGGCCGCGGACATGACGGTTTCCCCCGCTGTGGCATTGACGACGCGCTCGTCGCCCTCGGTGCTGACGTAGACCACCTTCGGCACGTGCCTCTCCTCCCTCTTTAATGGCCTAACCAATATACCTACTCAGGGGCAGGGCAGGTCAACATCACGTCAGACACGGGGGAGGAGGAACCGCTCAAGGGCTGGTCGCACAGTCGCCGATTGAGTCTTTTGCCATACCATTAGCTCACACCACGCAGAGGGAGTCCCTCCGCGCGACGCGCAGAAGTCGCAGGTGCCAGCGGCCACAGTGACCACGCACACACGAGAAGGATGGGGATCACGATGGCTGACGCGAGGACAGGGGCCGGCCATCCGGAGATGTTCAGCCGCGTGAACGTCGACCGCGTCTCACAGGCCATCGTCGACCAGATCAAGCTCCTCATCCGCGACGGGCGGCTGAAGCCGGGCGACCGCCTGCCGAGCGAGCGCGAGCTGTGCAACCAGTTCGGCGTCAGCCGCGTGACGGTGCGCGAGGCCCTGCGCATCCTGGAGGCCAGCGGCCTGGTGATAATCCGGGTCGGCGCGCAGGGGGGACCGTTCCTCACGACGCCGTCCGCCGAGCGGCTCGGCGAGGGACTGGCCGACCTGCTGTCGCTCGCCCCGCTGACGGCCGCGAACGTCACCGAGGCCCGGATGGTCGTCGAACTCGGCATCCTGCCCCTGGTCGTGGAGCGGGCGACCGAGGAGGACGCCGCCGCGCTGATGGAGATGGTCGAGGAAGGCGCGGAGGCCCTCAAGGAGGACCGGTACGAGATGGGCATGTCCGCCGCCTTCCACATCCGGGTCGCCGCCTGCACGCACAACCCGGCGATGGAGATGCTCGTGAAGAGCTTCCACGGGCCCATGCTGATGTCCCTGGAGAAGGCGCACGCCGCGGCGCCCCTGATGGGACGGCGCGGCACGGACGAGCACCGCAAGCTCGCCCAGGCGATCGCCAAGCGCGATCTCGCCACCGCCACGTCGGTCATGCGCGCCCACATCGGCCGGACGGCCAGGCGGGTCAAGAGCCTCGGCTGGTGACGCGGCCGGCTTGCCGCGCCCCGTCGCGCGCACCGCCGTCCGACGTGCGGCACCACCCCTGCCGTGCGCCCCGACCGGCCCGCACAGGGCACACATGTCCCGGTTTGGGATGACTTCTGAATGGTTTTATGGACTAACCAAATGGTTGCACTCCGGAACGCCCCGGGCCACACTTGGCCTGAAGGTTTAATGGTCCTGCCAATCAGGAGGTCCGGTGTCGACCAAGACGACAACCAAGACAAGTCATTACCACGTGCAGAAAGCCAGGCGGGCGAAGTTCGTCGAGGACTGGCGCGACAACCACCGCACGGTCATCCGCCACGAGGACGTCGCCTTGCAGGAGACCGCGCGCGGCATGCGCACCGGCGTCTACATGGGCGAGGACGGCGACAACCCGACGCGGTCCATCGACGCCCTGGTGCACGAGGTCGACACGGGAGTCGTCACCACGATCCACCGCCACTCCTGGGACGTCATGGTGTTCGGCGTCGGCGGCGCGGGCTGGATCGAGATCGACGGCGAGCGGGTGAAGGTCTCCCCCGGCGACAGCGCCCACATCCCCGCGTGGGCCTGGCACCGCTCCGGCAACGACGAGGACGGGACCTTCCGCTACATCACGTTCTCCAGCGAGCCGCTACTCGCCACCATGGGCATGTCGATCCTCGACGACCGCGGCCACGAGCCGTTCGAGAACCTCCCGGGCCGCCCCGAGTTCAGCGCCCCCGACGTCGAGGGGGACGACGCCTACGCCCGCCGGCTGCGGCGCCTGGGCAAGGAGCAGCAGGCCCGCCGCGGCGGCCGGCTGCACACGGACTGGGACGAGCTCGAAATGCTCAACACCCCCCGCGGCACCCGGACGACCTTCCTGCTCGACCGGGCCATCGGCTACCAGGCCTCCGGCATCACCATGGCGATGTTCGAGATCGGCCAGGGCCGCGGGCAGTCGATGCACCGCCACGCCGGCGAGGCGTGGCTGTACGTGGTGGAGGGCGAGGGCCACTCCTACCTCGGCACCGAGCCGGAGGGCGGGGAGAACCACCCGTGGAAGAAGGGCGACCTCATCGTGGTCGACCACTTCCTGTGGCACCAGCACTTCAACGACTCCAAGGAGAACACCGCGCGGGTCGTCCGCATCCACATGTTCGACAGCCTGCTGGAGACGATGCGCGCGCTCATGGACCCGCAGGTGCTGTTCGAGGAGCCGCCGGACCACATCCGCGACGCCCAGGCCGGCGACGTGACCACCATCGTCTGGCCCGAGCTCGAGCGCCCGACGTGGCCGTGAGCCGGCAGACCCTCCCGCCCGGGGTCATCGGGCTGCACGCATTGCCCTCGGACCACCACAACGGCCCCTGGGACTCGATGATCGTGCCGGTGGGCACCAAGGAGCGCCTCCTCGGCACCGCGCTTCTCGTGCTGCGCCAGGGCCGGCTGCTGGGCGGGCTGTCCGGCGCGCCCCACGGCCTGATCGTGCTGGCCGGGCCTCCGGGCACCGGCAAGACCACGCTCGCCCAGGGCCTCGCCCAGGCGGCGGCCCTCAACGTGGCCAAGCGCGGCGCCACGACGCTGGTGGAGGTCAACCCGCACGCGTTCCCCAGCGACATGCTCGGGGAGAGCCAGCGGGCGGTGTCGCGGCTGTTCCTCGACACGCTGCCGGAGATCGCCGCGCGGCGGCCGCACACCATGGTGCTGATCGACGAGGTCGAGGCGCTCGCGGTGAGCCGGAGTTCGGCGTCCTTCGAGACCAACCCGGTCGACGTGCACCGCGCGACGGACGCCGTGCTGGCCGGCCTCGACCAGTTGCGGACGCAGTGCCCCAACCTGGTGCTGGTGGTCACCACCAACTTCCTCGGCGCGGTGGACGAGGCGGTGCTCTCCCGTGCCGACCTGGTGATGACCATGTCGCTGCCCGACGAGGCGACCATCGAGCGGATCGTCGCGTCCTCGCTCCACGAGCTGGCCGGGCAGTGGCCCGAGCTGATGCCGCTCGCGCGGGACGGCGCCCTGCACGCCGAACTCGCCAAGGATCTGCGGGGCCTGGACGGGCGGCGCGTCCGCAAGACCGTCCTCGCGGCGCTCACGGTGCGCACCGAGGTCGCCCTGGACCCGGCCCTGCTGACGGCCGAGGACCTGCGCAGCGCGACGCGGTTCGCCCGGCTCGGCTGACCGCGGGCCGACGCCTGGACCCGGACGCCGGGCACTCCCCCTGGGGGTGCCCGGCGTCCGCCGTTCCCGTCGTCGTCGCCCCCACCACCGGCCCACCGGCCGGCCCGCCCGCCCTCGGCCAGGGCAGCGCGACGGCCCCGCTCGCGCCTTCTCGAGCGGGGCCTGGGTACGCCGGGCGGTTACTTGCCCTTGAACGCCTTGTCGACGAAGGACGTGTCGATCAGCTTGGCGAGGTCCACCTTCTCGACCCCGGTGACCGAGCCGATCAGCGACTGCTGGGACGATGCGAGCTGGGCCACGGTCGCCTCGGGGACCTGCGGGAGGACTTCCTTGGTGTTGTACTGCCACGTCTCCTGGAGCGCGCGCTGGTCCTTGATGCCGAGGTGCTTGCCGAGGATGCCGGTCGCGTACTTCTCGTCGCTGCGCTGGCGGTCGAAGCCCTTCTTGAGGGCCGCCATGAACTTGTTGATGACCTCGGGATGGGCCTTGATGTAGGCCGACTTGCTCGCGATGCCCACGTTGATGTTGGGAATCTTGTGCGGAGCGAGGTCGAACACCATGTGGAGCCCGGCGTCCTCGAACTGGATGCTGGCCGGCGGGTGCGTGGCGGCGGCGTCGATGGTCTTGGCGAGCAGGGCGTTGTTGACGTTCGTCACCGAGCCGAGCGGGACCAGGTTCACGTCCTTGGGGCTCAGCCCGATCTTCTTCAGCGCGGCCAGGGTTCCTATGTACTGCGATCCGCTCTTCGAGGTGTAGCCGATCCTCTTGCCCTTGAGCTCGGCCGCCGTGGAGACGTTCGCGTACAGCTGGTACGGGAAGACCGGCGTCAGCGCTGCCAGTACCTTCACGTCACCACCGGCCGCCGCGCCGGACACGATCTGGGTGCCGCCGATCGACGCGATCTGCGTCCGTCCGGAGATGAGCGCGGGGTAACCCTGGTCGCTCGCCAGGCTGACGAGCTTGACGTTGAGCCCCTCCTGCTTGAAATAGCCGGCCTCCGAGGCGATCCACAGCGGAAGCTCGTCGACGACCTCCTCGCTGTAGCTGACCGTGATGACCCCGCCGGACGAGGAGGAGTCCTGACTGCAGGCGGTCAGCGACGTGCCGAGCAGCAGGGCGAGCGCGAGTCCGGCCGCACCGGTGGCGCCTGACAAGAGCTTCATGAGGGTTTTCTCCAGGGATAGATAAGGAAAGAAGTTCAGTCGTTGTTCGGGCGCCATGCCGCGAACCGGTTCTCGACCCGGCGCAGCAACGCGGTGAGGACGATGCCGGCGGCGGCGAAGATGAACAGGCCGGCGAAGACCTGCGAGGTCTGGAACTGCTGGCTGGAGGTGCTCATCATCAAGCCGATGCCGTGCTGGGCGCCGCTGAGTTCGGCCACGAAGACACCGATGAGGGCCTGGCCGACCGCGAGCCGGATGCCGCTGGCGATGAAGGGCACGGTGCCGGGCAGGGCCACCGTGCGGAAGAGCTGCAGGTCGCTCGCGCCGAAGCACCGCGCCACCCGGACGGCGCCCTGCTCCAGGGACTGCACGCCCTGCGCGGTGTTGATGAGCACCGGGAAGAAGGCCATCAGGAAGACGATCGCGATCTTCGAGGAGTTGCCGATGCCGAGCCAGATGATCAGCAGCGGCGTGAGGGCGATACGGGGGGTCGCGTAGAGGAAGTTGACGAAGGGGTTGAGCGCCCAGGCGACCCGCTTGTACCAGCCGATCAGCAGGCCCAGCGGCAGACCGCACGCCACCGCCAGCCCGAGTCCGACGAGGAGTTCCTGGGCGCTGGTCCCCAGGTCGACCCACAGGTTCCCGGCCTTGTACAGGGACTTGAAGGCGTCGAGGACGTCGAAGGGCCCGGGGAAGATCAGCTTGGGCTTGACGCGGAGCAGCGCGGCGACTTCCCACAGCACCAGGACGACGACCACGGAGACGACGCCGATCAGGCGCTGCTCGCTGAGCCACGAGGGGAGTCGGCCGCCCTTGGTCCGCTTGGCGCGGGGGCTCGGGGCCTGGGACCCGGCCTCGGTCCGGGGGTCCTGGGTCCGGGTGGAGGCGGCACTCATCGGGATCCTTCCTTCTCCTCGCCGGAGTCCGCCCGGGCGCCGTAGAGGGCGTCGGCGATCTCGTCGCGCAGCTGCGCGAACTCCGGTGACCGGCGGATGTCGTGCGAGCGCGGGCGGTCCCAGGGCACCTTGATCTCCTTGACGATGCGACCGGGCCGCGGGCTGAAGACGCAGACGCGGTCCGCGAGGAAGGCGGCCTCGGCGATGTCGTGGGTGACGAACAGGGCCGTCACGTCCCGCGCGGCGCACACCCGCAGCAGTTCGACCTGGAGGGCCTCGCGCGTCTGGGCGTCGATCGCGGCGAAGGGCTCGTCGAGCAGCAGGATCTCCGGGTCGACGGCGAGCGCGCGGGCGAGGTTGACCCGGGCCTGCATGCCGCCGGAGAGCTGCGCCGGATACTGCTGCCCGGCACCGGCGAGGTCGACCAGGCTCAGCAGTTCGTCGGCGCGCTTCCTGGCCTCCGCCTTCTTGGCCCTGCCAGAGAGTTCGAGGCCGTAGCTGACGTTGGCCTGCACGGTCCGCCACGGCAGCAGGTTGGCCTGCTGGAAGACCATCGCCCGGTCCGGCCCCGGTCCGGGGATCGGGCGGCTGTCGAGTTCGAGGGCGCCGCCGACGATCTTGACGAACCCGGCGACCGCGTTGAGGAAGGTGGTCTTGCCGCAGCCGGAGGGACCGACCAGGCAGACGAAGTCACCGCGCTCCACGGTCAGGTCGCACCCCTCGACCGCCGTCGTCACCTCGCTCGACCCGGGCCTGGGGTACTCGATCACGACACCTCGGGCCTCAAGGTGCGCGACCTCCCGCGCGGGCTCCGCGCCGATGTGCGCGACATCCTGGTCCGCCGTACCGGACGGCGGCCTCTTCTCTGGACTGGACATGACGGGAGACTAGGTCTAATTGTCAGTCCAAAGCAATGGTTGTGCAGCTTTTTTTGCGGTCGCAAGGGGGCGGAGGTCAAAACTTCGGTCCGGTGGCGCGGGTGACGCGGCGTCCGGAAACAAAGAGGGACGCAGCGGCCACGCTCAGGAGTGGCGTGACGGCCTCCGGCCCCGGTGAGGGTGGCGTGAGTGTCGCAGTCCGTCGCAGATCAGATCAAGGCCCTGATCTGCGACGACTGCCCCCGCTGTCAGCCTCGCCGGCTCACCGTCCGCTCGCGGTGAGCCGCCGGTCGAGCCGCGGGTAGACCCGCCGGGCGTTGCCCTCGTACACCGCCGCCAGGTCCTCGCCGGCCAGACGGGAGCGGTCGACGTACCGCTTCGTGTCGTCCCAGGCGATGCCGGTGTCCGGGTCCGCGCCGCGGACCGCGCCGAGCATCTCGGAGGCGAAGAGCACGTTGCGAACCGGGAGCACCTCGAGCAGCAGGTCGATGCCGGGCTGGTGGTAGACGCAGGTGTCGAAGGAGACGTTGGACAGCAGCTCGGCCGGGTCCTGCCAGCCGTTGCGCATCGCCAGGCCCCGGTAGCGGCCCCAGTGGTAGGGCACCGCCCCGCCGCCGTGCGGGATCACCAGGCGCAGGCCGGGGAACCGCTCGAAGAGCCGCGACTGGAGCAGCTGCATGAAGACGCTGGTGTCGGCGTTGAGGTAATGCGCCCCGAGGGTGTGGAAGTTCGGGTTGCAGGCCGTCGAGACGTGCACCATGGCGGGCACGTCGAGCTCCTCCAGGGCCTCGTAGACCGGGAACCACGACGGGTCGGTCATCGGCTTCCCGGCCCAGGTGCCGGACGGGTCCGGGTTGAGGTTGGCGCCCACGAAGCCGAGTTCCCCGACCGTGCGCCGCAGTTCGGCGACGACGCCGCCGAGGTCGCCCCCGGGCGTCTGCGGAAGCTGCGCGACCGGGGCGAAGTGGTCGGGGAACAGACCGCTCACCCGGTGGACCAGGTCGTTGGAGGCCCGCGCCCAGGCGCCGGCGATCTCGGGGTCGGGGACGTGGTGCTCCATGCCGGACGCCTTGGGCGAGAAGAGCATCAGGTCGCCGCCGCGTTCGCGCAGCACGCGCAGCTGGTTGCCCTCGACGCTCTCGCGCAGCTCGTCGTCCGAGATCGGCGCCATGACGGCCCGCTCCCCGGCCAGTTGGGCGTCGCGGAACTCCTGGAGCGCCGCCGGGGCCGTCGTGTAGTGACCGTGGATGTCGATGATCACCGGTCGCGGCCCTCCTTCGCGTACTCGTCGTAGGCGACGTACCGCAGGCCCTTGCGCGCGAGCCGCTCGCGCATCGCGTTGACGTCGAGGCCGAGCTCGCCCTCGGCGTAACGGGCCCGCAGGCGCGCCTCCTTCTCCTCCCGCGCGACACACGCGGCGAGCACCTCGTCCGCGTCCGTGCGGCGCACCACCACGACCCCGTCGTCGTCGGCGACGACCACGTCGCCCGGCTCGACGAGCCGTCCGCCGCAGACCACGGGGGTGTTCACCGAGCCGAGGGTCTCCTTGACCGTCCCCTCGGCCGACACCGCCCGGGACCAGACCGGGAAGTCCATCGCCTGGAGCTCGGCCACGTCGCGGCAGCCCGCGTCGATGACCAGGCCGCGCGCGCCGTGCGCCCGCAGGGACGTGGCGAGCAGTTCCCCGAAGTAGCCCGCGTCCGACGGCGAGGTCGGCGCGACGACGAGCAGGTCGCCGGGCCGGCACTGCTCCACAGCGACGTGGATCATCCAGTTGTCGCACGGCGCCACGCTCACCGTCACGGCGGTGCCCGAGACGTGGACGCCGGAGTAGATCGGGTTGAGGGAGGAGGCCATCAACCCGGTGCGGCCCTGGGCCTCGTGGATGGTCGCGACGCCGAACCGGCCCAGCCGGTCACGGGTTTCCGCCCCGGCGCGGGGCGGGTCGGTGACGACGATCCCGCTCTCGCCGCTCATCGGACGACCTCCCCGCCGGCCTGGCCGATCAGTTCGGGCATCAGCGAGATGTGGATCGCGTCCTCGTCCGTCTCGCCGGCGAGCACGCGGATGGCGTGGTCGACCTGGTCGATGCCGTAGCGGTGGGTGGCCAGCTTCTCGAACGGGAAGCGGCCGGCGGCGAGTTGCTCGACGGCGAGTTCGCACGCCTTGAACGAGTGCCCGCGCGCGGACTTGATCGTGATCGCCTTCTCGGTGACCTTCTTGACCGGGAAGTCGGGGAACGCGGCCAGCTCGCCCTGGATGAGGAGCGTGCCCTCACGGCGCTTGAGGACGTCGACCCCGAGGAGGACCGGCGCGGTGCCGGCCCGCGAGGTGCAGTCGAGCACGAAGTCGACGCCGCGGCCGGCGGTGAGGTCCATGATCTTCTCGCGGGGGTCCTCGGTGAGGACGTCGACGACCTCGTCGGCGCCGAGTTCCTTGGCGAGCTCGAAGCGGCGCTTGTCGCGCGTGGTGCCGGAGACGATGATCTTCGAGGCGCCGGCCGTCTTGGCCGCGACCAGCTGCGACAGGCCCTGCTGGCCCGGGCCCTGGATCAGGACGGTGTCGGCGTATCCGACGCCGGCGGTGAGCAGCGCCCACTCGATGCCGTTGGAGAGCGGCATCACGAGGCCGGCGAGCTCGGGCGTGACCGAGTCGGGGACCTTGTGCAGGACGGAGTTCCACGGGAGGTACATGTACTCGCTGAAGCCGCCCCAGAGCGTGCCCGGGTTCTCCGCCGAGGTGTAGCCGAAGCGCCGGCCGTCGGGGTTGGTCCGCCAGTCGGTGGCCTCGCAGTGGCGGTACTCGCCGATGCGGCACCATTCGCAGGTGAAGCAGCCGACGTAGTGCTCGACGAAGACCCGGTCGCCCTCCGCGAGCCCGTGCCGCTCCTTGAACCGGCTCCCCGCCTGCGCGATGACGCCGACGTTCTCGTGCCCCATGATCACCCGGCCGTGGATCATGGACGGCGGGTTGGCGTACATCTTCACGTCGGTCCCGCAGATCCCGGCGACCTCCACCCGCAGCAGGGCGGAGTCGTCGTCGATCGGCGGAAGCGCGAACTCCTGCATCTCCGTCGTGCCGGGCGCGACCCGTACCGCAGCCTTCACCTTCTGGGTCATGGGTTCTCCTGGTTGGCTAAATGGTATGGCCAATATACCCTCAGCCCCATGACCCGGGCATAGAGCCGCCCGCACGGATGCCGCGAAGGACGAGGCGAGGACCGATGGCCGAGCACCTGCTGACTGTGACCCGCACCCAGGGCAACAACCGCGCGCTGAAGGACGGCGAGGTCGTCCCCGACGGCTTCCCCCTGACCTTCGAGGAGGTGCCGGTCCTGGTCGACGGGTTCCGGCGGATGGTCCGAGAACTGGCGTACGACGTCTGCGAGATGGCGCTGACGACCTACCTCACCGCGCGCGAGCACGGCGTGCGGTTCACCGCGCTCCCCGTCTTCCTCGTCCGCGGCTTCCACCACGGCGCGATCCTGGTGCGCAAGGACGCGGGGATCACCTCGCCCCGCGACCTCGCCGGCGGGCGCGTCGGCGTCAACCGCGGCTACACGGTCACCACGGGCGTGTGGGCGCGCGCGATCATGGCGCTCGAACACGGCCTCGACCTGGACTCCGTCACCTGGGTCCTGTCCGGCGACGAGCACGTCGAGTCCTACCGGCCGCCGGCCAACGTCGTGCCGGCCGGGCCCGGCAAGAAGCTCGCGGACATGCTGCTCGCCGGCGAACTCGACGCGGTCGTCAACACGAAGGTCGACCACCCCGACGTCGTCCCCCTCATCCCCGACCCGGAGGAGGCCGGCTACTTCGCCCTGCGCTCGCGCGGCCTCTACCCCGTCAACCACCTCGTCGTCGTCAAGGACGAGGTCCTCGACGCGCGTCCGGGCGTCGCGGCCGCCCTCTTCGACGCCTTCGCCGCCTCCAAGCGGCGGTACGTCGAACGGCTGAGCGCCGGCGCCGCCGAGACCGCCGACGACCGGATGTACTCCCGGGTGATGGCCGAGACCGGGCTCGTCGACCCGCTCCCCTACGGCATCGAGCCCAACCGTGCGGTCCTCGAACTCCTCGTCGAACAGGCCGCCGCCCAGCACATCCTCGCGGAACCGGTCGACCTCGGCTCCCTCTTCGCACCCGCCACCCGCGACCTGGTCGGCTGACCGATGCGCATCGCGATCGCCGCGGACCACAACGGGATCCGCCTCAAGGAGCGCCTCACCGCCTGGCTCACCGCGCACGGACACGACGTCGACGACCGCGGCGCCCACGACGAGGCCGAGGTCGTCGACTACCCGCCCCTGTGCGCCGACGTGGCCCGCCGCGTCGCCGACGGCCGCGCCGACGCCGGTGTCGTCCTCGGCGGCAGCGGCCAGGGCGAGGTCATCGCCTGCAACAAGATCCGCGGCATCCGCGCGGGCCTCGGCCACACCCCCTTCATGGTGGAGATCTCCCGCGGCAACAACAACGCCAACGTCCTCGTCCTCGGCACCAAGGTCATCACCCCCGCCGAAGCGGAATCCCTCCTCGCCCTCTGGCTGACCACCCCCTTCAAGGGCGGCCGCCACCAGGCCCGGATCGACCAGATCACAGCCCTGGAGCAATGACCCCGGGCCGGGGCGGCTCCGGACCGCCGTCGGCACACCGCTGTCGGCTCCCGCCGTCGACAAGGGAACGTCGGCATGCGACTGGGCATCGTCCCATGGTCATGTCCCACTCCGACTGCCCGGTTGCCGTCGTCCCGCACCGCGAATGAAGGCGGAGCCGGAGCATGCCGCCTGCCGCGCAGGGTGCCCGTTCCATCAGCAAGGCGAACGAAGGTCACCGGCGGCACGCTTCCGCCGAGCGCGGGGGACCATCCGGCCCGTACCCCGAGGGCCGATCCGCTCATGCGGTGGTCGCGGACAAGCGGGGAGGACGGAAGTGCTGCGGATCCGCGTGCGTCGGTGCGCTGTCGCATCGCTCGTCGGCAGAGGCGGTTGGGATGCCTGGCGCTCGAGCGAGGGGAGGATCTTCATGAATGGCCTCGTCTTCGACGGTCCGGGCAGGTCCGACTGGCAGGAGGTACCCGGCGCCCTGCTCAACGACGCCACCGAAGGCTGCGGTCGCTGCGACCGCTGCCGGCGAGGCGCGTACGGTCAGTGCCGTGGTGGTGGGAGGTGAATCCTCGGCCACCTGATCGGCGGTACGCGGGCCGAGTACGTGCGGGTGCCGTACGCCGATCTCTCGCCGCACGCGCTGCCGGCATCGGTGGACGGCGGTGAGGCCGTGCTGCCGGCCGACATCTTCCCGACCGCCTACGAGATGGGCGTGCCGGACGGGCAGGTGCGTCCCGGGGACACCATGCCGTCATCGGGTCCGGGCCCATCGGGCCGGCGGCGGTGGCGACCGCCCAGTTCTTCTCCCCCGAGCGGATCGTCGCCATCGACCGGTCGGCCGTGGGCGTGCGGCCGACCGGGAGGGCGTGATCGCACGACGGGTCAGCCGACTGCGAAAAGTGACATCGGCCGCCGACTGATTCTGCGCCGCCGGCGGTCGGGGCCGACCCTCGAAGAAGTGGCCGAGCGCAGGAATCGCGCCGGACTACCTGTGCTGCGTCGAGGAGCAGGTCGCCGCGGTGCCCGGAGAAACCTTCCTGTTGCGCGTGGCCGAGGCGCTGGAGACCACCGTCGCACCACAAGGCCTCTCGCCGCCTGCCCGACCCGGCCGGGGACACGCGGTAGCACCGGGAAGAGGCGGCGTCCGGCCGAGTTCCGCGGCGTGAAGGCCGCCGGCACCGGGCCGCTCAGGCGCACGCGTCGCCTGGCTTGCGACAGCCGCACCGATATCCCGAACCACCGCCTCGACAACGCCGCGCACCGCCCCCGCAACCGGTCGGGACAGCCCCCCTCCGAAACCGGTGTCGGCAGCCTCGACCGCGTAGACCACCAGCCGGGAAGGCAACAGGTCGAGAGCTGCGGCCAGCGCGACCGCGTCCCGCAGGCCCAGCCCGTGGGAGCTGGCGGTGATCCCTTCGGGAATCGGGTGCGCGAAGCCGGTCTCCAGCCGGTGGACGCGGCCCGCCTTCCGGGGAACGGCACGGGCGGCGTCGACGACCACGGCCAGAGCCGTGTTCTCCCACAGCGACACGAGCCTGGCCGGATCACCGTCGCTGATGTGCAGTTGCGTCCCGTCGGGCAGCTGATGCCGGGACTGTTCCATGCGGGAGACGACGGCGCGGCCGACTCCGTCATCACGGCGGAACCGGCTGCCGATTCCGATCACGACGATCCGGCCAGGGGGTTTCTCCATACCGGTCATTGTCGGCCGGCCCCTGTACACCCGCGGCACGCAGGAATCGAGGAAGGGCTGTACGGGCGACAGATACCCGCCGACCGGAGGAGCCTGAGGATGTCCTCCCGCCGATCTGCGGACGCTCGCGCCAGACTGACCGCCTGCGACACCGCTCCGTCCGCCGCGAGCGCGGAATCGGTCGGACCCAGTGCTCCGGGAAGGCAGCGATGACGGCGACACACCCTGAGGCGGTGATCGACAAGGACGGTCTGGACGCCTTGATTCGCGTTCTGACCTTGCGCGGCCGCCGCGTCATCGGGCCGACCGTCTGTGACGGGGCGATCGTCCTCGCCGAAGTGAGCGGTGGACAGGACCTGCCGTACGGGTGGGGAGTGGAACTGGAGGCCGGACGGTACCGGATCGTTCCGCGGCAGGACGGCGCCGCCTTCGCGCACAGTGCGGGCCCGCAGTCGTGGAAGTCGTTCCTGCATCCGGAGCGGGAGCGGCAATGGAGCGCCGACCGTGCCGCCGACGGCACAGTGGTGTTCTCCGAGAGCACCGGTCCTGCACCGTCGTACGCCTTCGTCGGCGTACGTCCCTGTGACCTTCGGGCGATCGCGATGCAGGATCGCGTACTGACCGGAGGCCGGCACACGGACCCGGCCTACCGGCGGCGACGCGAGCGCGCCTTCATCGTGGCCGCGGAATGCACCGAGCCTGGGGCCACGTGTTTCTGCGTCTCGATGGACAGCGGCCCGGCCGCGGGACCCGGTTACGACCTGGCACTGACCGAGGTGGTCGACGCCGCGGGACACCGGTTCCTGGTACGGGCCGGGACCGAGGAGGGCGCGTCGGTGCTGAACGAGCTCCCCCGGCGGCCTGCGGACAGCTCGACCTGCGACGCAGCCCGTGCCGGGGTCGCCTCCGCGGCCGAACGCATGGGCAGGACGATGCCCCGGGTCGATCTTCAGGTCCTGATGCGCGAGACGCTCACGGCGGCGCGCTGGGACGACGTCGCTTCCCGATGCCTCACCTGTGGCAACTGCACCATGGCGTGTCCAACGTGCTTCTGCACCACCGCCGAGGACATCACCGACCTCACCGGTGACCACGCGGAGCGGTGGCGCCGCTGGGAGTCCTGCTTCGACCTGGAATTCACCCATCTGCCCGACGGCCCGGTCCGGGCCACGACGCACAGCCGGTACCGCCAGTGGGCCACGCACAAACTGGGCACCTGGTACGACCAGTTCGGCAGTTCGGGCTGCGTCGGATGCGGTCGGTGCATCGTGTGGTGCCCGGTGGGCATCGACATCACGGAGGAAGCCCACGCGCTGGCTCGGGAACGTGACGAGGACCGGACTGTGCAGGATTCCCCATGACCACGACGGGACAGCAGTTCCTCGACGCGCTGACCCCCGCGCATCGCGCACACCTGCTGACGTTCGCCAGCGATCGGTCGTTCCCCGCCGACGCGCGCATCTTCGACGAGGACGCGGAGGCACGGCGGTTCTGGGTCCTGCGATCGGGCCGTGTAGCCCTGGACGCGCAGGTCCCCGGACGAGGGCCCGTCGTGGTCGAAACCCTGGGGTCCGGTGAACTGCTCGGCTGGTCGTGGCTGTTCGCACCTTTCCGCTGGCACCTGGGCGCACAGGCGCGCGAACCGGTCGAGGCGTACGAATTCGACGCGCCCGGGATGCGTGAGGCCATCGAGGCGGACCCCGCCTTCGGCCTGGACGTGACCCAGTGCGTCGCATCGGTGGCGATCGGGCGGCGGCTTCGGGCCTGCCGCATCCGGCTCATGGACATATACGGAACCGGGACCTCACCTTTCCCCTCGGGCGATCCGTCATGACCGACCTGCTGATGGACACGCTGCCCCTGCCGTACCGCGTGGCACACACCGTGGGTGAGGCCCCAGGGACCGTAACCCTCGGTCTCGAACCGGTGGACGCCGCCCTTCCGACCTTCGCTCCGGGGCAGTTCGCGATGGTGTACGCCCTCGGGGTCGGGGACGTTCCGGTCTCGGTCAGTGCCATGGACGGCCAACGGCTGTCCCTCACGATCCGCTCGGTGGGCGCCGTGTCCGAGGCTCTGGGCGGAAGCGGCCTCGGGGTCACGCTCGGCGTCCGAGGACCGTTCGGAACCGGATGGCCCCTTCCGCTGACAGGCGACGTGCTGGTTCTGGCCGGAGGCATCGGTCTGGCCCCACTGCGACCCGTGGTGCACCGAACGCTGGCGGCACGAGAGCGCTACGGCGAGGTCTCCGTGCTGGTCGGGGCGCGCGAACCTCGGAACCTGCTGTATGCCGCGGAGAGGGAGGTCTGGCGGCAGGACGGGGCCCACGTTCTGACCACCGTGGACCGCCCCGGCCCCGAGTGGGCCGGCGACGTGGGCGTCGTCACCATGCTGCTGGACCGGGCCACCTTCGATCCGGCCGAAACGGTCGCCCTCGTCTGCGGCCCTGAGGTCATGATCCGGACCACCGCCCGGGAACTCGTCCACCGCGGAGTGCACTCGGACCGGATCCACGTGTCGCTGGAACGGACGATGCACTGCGGAACCGGACACTGCGGGCACTGCCAACTCGGGCCCCTCCTCCTGTGCCAGGCCGGACCGGTGGTCACCTGGACCCGCGCCCGCCCGCTGCTGTCCGTCAGGGAGTTGTGAGGTGGGCGGGCAGCCCGGCGTGCGGTCTGGAACCGATCCCGCGGGCGCGGCCGAAAACACTGCGGAAGCCGACCGCCGACCGAGCCTGGCGGTATGGAAGTTCGCTTCTTGCGATGGTTGCCAGCTCACGCTGCTGGACTGTGAGAACGAGCTGCTGGACCTGGTCGGCGCGGTCCGCGTCACCTACTTCCTGGAGGCCTCCAGCGACGCCGGTCCCGGGCCCTACGATCTGTCGCTCGTCGAAGGTTCGGTCACGACGGAGCGGGACGTACAACGGATCGCGCACATCCGCGCCGTCTCCCGGCGCCTTGTGACGATCGGTGCCTGTGCGACGGCCGGCGGCGTACAGGCGCTGCGCAACTTCGCCGATGTGACCGACTACCTCTCCGTGGTGTACGCCCGGCCGGACTACATCGCCACGCTGGCAGACTCCACTCCCATCAGCGCGCACGTACCCGTCGACCTGGAACTGCGGGGCTGCCCCATCGACCGCGGCCAGCTCATCGAGGTGATCAGCGCCTACCTGGCCGGACGGACTCCTGACGTATCCCGGCACAGCGTGTGTTTCGAGTGCAAGAGGCGCGGCACGGTATGCGTCACCGTGGCGCACGGCACGCCCTGCCTGGGCCCGGTCACGCACGCGGGTTGCGGCGCGCTGTGCCCGGCGTACGGGCGCGGGTGCTACGGCTGCTTCGGGCCCTCGTACTCGACGAATTTCCCGGCGTTCGTCCCGCTGCTGCGGCGTGACGGGATGACCACCTTGGACGTGGTGCGGGTCCTGCGCACCTTCAATGCCGCAGCCCCGGAGTTCGACGCGGCTTCCGGTGAGGAACTCGGACGGTGAACCGGGGCGGCACCAGATCGATCAGCGTCGGCTCCCTCTCCCGGGTGGAGGGGGAGGGCGCGGTGCATCTGCGCATCTCAGGACGGGAAGTCGACCACGCGCGCCTGGCGATCTACGAGCCCCCACGGTTCTTCGAAGCGTTCCTGCGGGGCCGTGGCCATACCGAACCCCCCGACATCACCTCACGGGTGTGCGGAATCTGCCCGGTCGCTTACCAGACGAGCGCGTGCCAGGCGCTTGAGGACGCCTGCGGGGTCTCGGTCGACGGACAACTGGCGGCTTTGCGGCGGTTGATGTACTGCGGCGAGTGGATCGAGAGCCAGACCATGCACGTCTACCTGCTGCACACGCCGGACTTCCTCGGCGCGGACAACCTGTTCGACCTCGCCCGCACGCACCGCACTGACGTCGAACGCGGACTGCGGCTCAAGCAGTGCGGTAACGCGGTGGTCGAACTCCTGGGCGGGCGGGCGATCCACCCGATCAATGCCCGTCTCGGCGGATTTCACCGCGTTCCGACGGTCGCCGAGTTGCGACCGCTCGCGGACCAGTTGCGCCGGGCACGGGACGACGCCGAGCGGACCGTGCGCTGGGTGGCCGGTTTCGACTTCCCCGACGCCGGCTGCGACCACGACCTGCTCGCCCTGGCAGAGCCCGGCAGCTACGCCATCGAGCACGGAACGCCCACGGTGATGGACGCCCCCGGCACCCACGCCTTGCCCCCGGACAGCACTCAGGCGCTGCCGACCCGCACCTTCGCCCTCCGCGACTTCCGCGAGCACGTGGTCGAGCACCAGGTGCCGCACTCCACGGCACTGCACGCCCGCCTCGACGGACGCCGTCACCTGACCGGTCCCCTCGCGCGCTACGCGATCAGCGGACGCTGGCTCTCGCCGATCGCGCTCGAAGCCGCGCGGGAATCAGGACTCGGCAACCCACGGCAGGGAACGGTGTGCCGCAACCCCTATCGCAGCATCGTCGTCAGAGCAGTCGAAGTCCTCTACGCGGTCGACGAAGCGCTGCGCATCATCGATGCCTACCAGACGCCTGCACGCCCCTTCACCGGCGTACCACCGCGCGCAGGCGTCGGGCACGGCGCCACGGAGGCACCGCGCGGCCTGCTGTACCACCGCTACCGCCTGACCGCGGACGGGACAGTCGCGGAAGCGGATCTAGTCCCGCCCACGGCACAGAACCAGGGTGCGATCGAGGAGGACGTGCGCCGCTCCGTCGAACTGCGGCTCCGCTCCGGTGAAGCCTCCGACGCGCAGCTCACCGCCCTGTGCGAGCGGGTGATCCGCAACCACGACCCCTGCATTTCCTGCTCGGCGCACTTCCTGGACCTCACCGTCGAGCGGGGCTGATGCGCGTGCTAATGGCTGCCCGTCCGGCGGTGCGCACCGACGGGCAGCCCAGGTGGGAACGCCGTCGAGCCGTGGCACGACTACGGCGAACACCGCGACGAGCCGGCTTCGGAGCGTCAGTGGCCCTTGCCGACCGGCACCCTCCTGGGCTGCCTCTCGGTTTCGGCGACCGGCACTGTGACCGTGAGAATGCCCTTGTCGTAAGCAGCGGTGATGTTCTCCTCCCGGGCGCCGGCCGGAAGCTGGACCGTCCGGGTGAAAGAGCCGTAGCGGAATTCCGAGCGGTGCTTCGTGCGCTCTTCCTCGGAGCGCTCGGCGTGCACGGTCAGTGTTCCGTCCTGCACGGTGATCTCCACGTCCGTGTCAGGGTCGACACCGGGCAGTTCGGCCCGCACCACATAGGATCCGTCCTCCGTGGCCTCCTCCACACGGAGCATCTGGTCCCCGCCGGGCAGCCGCAGATCCCAGGGGAACTCCTCGAGCAGGTCAGGCCACCAGCGAGGGCGCCTGTGCGCCGGCTCATTGGCCATAAGGCTCGCCTCCTTCCGTGTTTCTCCTCAAGGCTCATGCTGCTGCGCCCACGCCCCACCCGCAATCGGACGCCGCCGTGCCCGCGAAGCCGGACTGCGGCGCCGCCGATGGCGCCCTCCGCTCGCGCCCCGCTGGTTCGGATGCGGGTAGACCCGCGCCGCGTGAGGATGGAGTACAGGTGAAGTAGGCGCTCGGGAGCCGAGCGAGGCAGGCGGGCAAGGGCCGGCCGGCAGACTGTCGGCCGCCGCGGACACCGCGGGACTTGCTCCGTGGTGTCCCCAGGTGGCCGGAGAGGCGGGACGATGACCGATATCCAGGCTTTGCTGGGAGAGGAAGCCGAGGAACTGCTCACCCATACCTGCCGGGGAATTCCCAAGAAGGACCTCGTCCTTCCGGGGCTCGATTTCATCGACCGGACGGTGGTGGGGACCGACCGCTCACCGCGAGTCCTGCGCAACCTTCAGTCCGTCTTCGACCACGGCCGCCTGGCCGGAACGGGGTACGTGTCGATCCTTCCGGTCGACCAGGGAGTCGAGCACTCGGCGGCGTCGGCGTTCGCCGCCAACCCCCGGTACCTCGATCCCAGGAACGTCGTCGGGCTGGCGATTGAGGGCGGCTGCAACGCTGTCGCCAGCACCCTCGGTGTCCTCGGCTCGGTGGCGCGGCGCTACGCGCACAAGATCCCGTTCATCGTCAAGCTCAACCACAACGAGCTGCTCACCTATCCCAACCGGTACGACCAGATCCTGTTCGGCAACGTAGATCAGGGTTTCGACCTCGGCGCCGCCGGAGTGGGTGCCACCGTCTATTTCGGTTCGGCTGAATCCGGCCGGCAATTGCACGAAATCAGCGAGGTATTCGCGCGGGCCCACGAACTCGGGATGTTCACCGTGTTGTGGTGCTACCTGAGAAATTCGGCGTTCAAGAAGAACGGAGTGGACTACTCGGTGTCCGCCGACCTCACCGGCCAGGCCAACCACCTCGGAGTGACCATCGAGGCCGACATCGTCAAGCAGAAACAGCCGGAGAACAACGGCGGATACCCGGCGCTGGACTTCGGCAGAACCGATCAACGGCTGTACGACGAACTCGCCACCGGGCACCCGATCGACCTCACGCGCTGGCAGGTGGCCAACTGCTACATGGGCCGGGTGGGATTGATCAACAGCGGGGGCCGATCGTCCGGTCAAGGAGATCTCGAACAGGCGGTCCGGACCGCCGTGATCAACAAGCGGGCCGGCGGCACCGGGCTCATCACAGGGCGCAAGGCGTTCCAGCGGCCCACCGGCGAGGGCATCGCGCTTCTTCACGCCGTCCAGGACGTCTACCTCGACGACCTGGTCACCGTGGCCTAGAAGCCGATCCCGGCCCGACAACGACCTCGATCGCCGGGAAGCAGGGCCCGGGCCGGTGACCGGCGGGAAGGGAGGAGGCCATGAAGGTGGGATTGCTGACCGGTGGCGGAGACTGCCCCGGACTGAACGCGGTGATCCGCAGTGTCGTCCGGAAAGGAATTCAGGAATACGGGTTCGAATTCGTCGGATTCCGGGACGGCTGGCTCGGTGCGCTCCAGAACACTGTCATCCCGCTGGACATCTCCAGCGTGCGGGGGATCCTTCCGCGCGGGGGGACCATTCTCGGCTCCTCCCGCACCAACCCGTTCAAGCATGAGGACGGCCCGCAGCGCGTCCGGGATACCCTGGCCTCGCACGACGTGGACTCGATCATCGTCATCGGCGGTGAGGACACACTCGGTGCGGCCGCCGAGCTGACCCGTCAGGGGATCGATCTGGTCGGCGTACCGAAGACCATCGACAACGACGTGTCCGGAACCGACTACACCTTCGGTTTCGACACCGCCGTCGGCATCGCGACCGAGGCCATCGACCGGCTCCACACCACGGCGGAGTCGCACATGCGGACGCTGGTGGTGGAGGTGATGGGGCGGCACTCCGGATGGATCGCACTGCACGCCGGTATCGCGGGCGGCGCCAACGCCATCCTCATCCCGGAGCGGCCTTTCGACATCGACCAGGTCTGTTCGTGGGTGCAGAGCCGGTTCAAGATCAACTACGCTCCGATCGTCGTCGTGGCCGAGGGAGCAGCCCCCGAAGACGGAGAGATGATCCTCAGGGACCGGACGGTCGACGAGTTCGGCCATGTGCGGCTGTCCGGCGTGGGCGAGTGGCTGGCCCAGGAGATCTCACGCCGCACGGGCACGGACGCCCGTACCACGGTCCTCGGCCATGTCCAGCGCGGCGGTACCCCGAGCCCCTTCGACCGCTGGCTGGCCACGCGCTTCGGGCTGCACGCCATTGACGCGGTCAAGGAAGGTGACTTCGGCGTGATGGTGGCGTTGAGCGGCACCAAGATCATCCGAGTACCGCTCGCCGAGGCCACCACGAAGACCAAGTCCGTCGATCTGTCGCTCTATGACGAGTTCGAGGTGTTCTTCGGCTGAGCCCGGGTGTCCGCTGGATGCCCCTCGCAACCGGCCCGTTTCACCATCTCTCGACCGTCACCGTCAGCCGACGTGCGGCACCACCGCGACGGGACAGCGAGCGTGGTGCAGTACGGCGTGGGCGACCGGCCCGAGCCGGCACCCGGCCTTCCGCGGATCGGTACGAGAGCCCACGACGAGCAGATCCGCCCCGCGCGAGGCGTTCAGGAGTGCCTGCGCGGGGTGGAGCAGGACCACATCGGTGCCGACCGTCACACGGGGGAACTTCTCCTGCCACGCGCGCACGGCGTCCGAGAGTTCCAGGACCTCTCGGTCCTCCCAGGTGGCCCGGTCCTCCTCGGTCACGAACGGTGTCCGGGAAGCCATGGACTCCGCCGGCAGGGACCACGCCCGAACCACTCGCAGAAGCGCTCCGCGCACCTCAGCGGCCGAGAACGCGAACTCCACCGCGGCGGCCGGGCGGCGTGCGTCGAAGCCCACCACCACCCGGCCAACACCGCTGGTTCTGCTCGTTGTCTCTCCGTGAAGGCTGTCGGGTCGTTCAGGCACGAGCACGAAAGGGCATGCGGCCGCTGCCGCCACACCAAGGGCTGCGGACCCGACCGCGAGACCGTCGAAACCGCCCGACCCACGGGTGCCGACGACGATGAGTCCGGAACCTTCTGCCGCGGCCAGGAGCGCCGCGGCCGGAGCACCGTCGACCTGCTCGCCCCGGATCTCGGTGTCGGGATACCGGTCCCCGAGGTCGGTGAGCGCCCGCTGGAGCATCAGTTCCCCGGCTCCGTGGCACGCCGTCAGGGCCGGAGCCGGAACGACGGAGTCCGGAAGCGCCGGGCAGACGTGCACGAGACGCAGCGCGACCCCACGCAGCTTTGCCTCCCGTGCCGCCCAGTCGGCCGCCGCCAGGCTGCACGGGGAGCCGTCCACACCCGCCAGCACAGAGTGACTCATGGTGCCCTCCTTCGACCGGCGTGCACCCGCCTGTTCCGTCCTTTCCACTGTTCCACGGGCGGGGCCGCGCAGCGCGGGCACCTGGCCGGCGCGATCGGCGCAGACAGAGGGCGTGGGCCGGGCGCGGCAGCAGGCGCTCAAGCCCCCTCCGGTCGACAGGCTCGGAGCCCTGGTG
The DNA here is from genome assembly GCA_963756705.1 of uncultured Actinomycetota bacterium. Taxonomy (GTDB): domain Bacteria; phylum Actinomycetota; class Actinomycetes; order Streptomycetales; family Streptomycetaceae; genus Actinacidiphila. The sequence continues at coordinate 862,265 of CAVWOS010000019.1, forward strand.
GCCGAAAAGCGGCGGCGCGCTGCGCGGCGCTGCGAACAGGTCGTGCGCCTGCGCCGTCCGGCCGATCCCGTGTGCCGTTCGGTCCGTCCGTCCTCGCCAATGCGGAAAGATCACCGGTAGACCTCGCCGATGTCCGGAGTGTTCCCACGGGCCCCTGGCCGCTGGTCCGGTTCTCGCTTTTCGGCATCGCGCCCCCGCGCTCGGGTCTGGCAATGCTGCTGTCCGCGATGAGCGGGCCCTCGCTCGGTCGGTTCACAAGCCCCCGTACCATGGCGCGGACCGCTCTGCCCGTGCCGCTCGTCGCGATGCTGTAGCCGCTGTCCTGGCCACCGAGGCCATCACCCTCGCCGGCCAGGCCTTCACCCAGCGGGTTGACGTGGCTCGCTCAGGACTTGCCTCGACTCTGCGCTTCGGCTCCGGCGATGGCTTCGGCTTCGGACTCGCCCACTTCGATGGCGACACCGAGCGCCCGGGCGATGTGACCCGCGGCTGCCATGACGCGTGCCGTGCCTATCACGGGGGCGATGGCGACGAGAACGTCTTGCAGTGTCTCGGCCGTGAGCTTGGCCTTGATGGCGGGTTCGACGTGCGCGAGGTACGAGATCGCCGGAGCGTCCATGGCGGCGAGTGCGGCGATGCGAGTGACCATGAACGTGCGTTCGTCCAAGCCGCAGCGCTCGATCGACTCGACGGTCATAGCGGCGAGTGTGTCGAGAACGGGAGTGTCTGACGTTGTTGCCATGTCCGGTCCGCCTTCAGGTGGTGTGCGGGGCCGACACACAGGTCCGGTGAACGCGGGAATCTCCTACGTGTCGACGACTTGCTCTTCCACCGTAAAGGCCGCCTGAGTCTTGTGCAGATCGAGAGGTGTGCTGAACGGCCGGGTGTCACATTCGAACGTTGCGCCGCTCCTGACGTTCCGCCATCTCCCCACGTGCGCGACAATGTATGCCGGCACTCCCAGGAAGGGCAGGATGACAGGCCAAAAAGCCGACCCGCCTTGCCGGCGCCGCTGAGCGCACGGTTCCGAGGATGTCACCGATGACCCTGAAAAAGAGCATGATCCAGACAATCCATGGAAAGAAGAACAGCGTGGTCAGGAAGACGTCGAGAAGGGGGTACCGCATCGTCGGCCTCCATGTTCCGCGTAATCGAATCGAAGACGAGCGCTGAGCTTGTTGGTTGACGTCCGATTCAGGCAGGGCCGTTGGGTCCTTGCCGGTCGATGATGCGGATATCGCACCGCAGACCTCACCGAAGGCCGCCATAGTGCGCGGCGCCATCAGCGCCGGTTCCACGACGCCCTTCCAGCCGCGCAACTGCCGGACGTGGAAGCCCCGTTCCCGGCCGTCGGGGAGCGTGCACGTGCTCCCAGCCGAGGGAGCGGGTCGGCACTGGTGCGTTCGGCCAGGCTCAGCGGCCTCGCGCTTTCCGGCGTGGGACCAGACGGCGTCCAGGACGACGGGCTCCCCGGAAGACAGCGGCATGGAGAGGTGGTCGAGGAGGGCTGCGTATGTCCTGTCCGTCCACCCGGGCACGTAGGCCCTCACCGTAGTCCGCGGCCGCGGACTGTTCAGCGGGGATACCGGCCGGTTCCTTGCGGAGGCGGTCGCTGCTGAGCGGGGTGACGCCCAGCCGGTCGGCCAGAGCGCCGATCGTTCGCGGCCGTCCAGGTAGGACCTGCTCGAAGCGGTCCCGTGTGACCTGTTCGTCCACCTCCGGACCGCGGGCGGCCTCCGCGTGGCGGCTCGCGAGCAACCGTGCGACGGCCCGCAGGACGTCGTCGACCGCGACTCCCTCGCGCACGAGCCGTGACAGTCGGTGCTCCGTCGGCATGCGGCGCATCACGACCACCGGCGGCGCCTCCGCCCGGTCCGCAACGCGGCTACAGGCCCTGGGAGAGCAGGATCTCGTGGGCGAGCCGTGCGCCGCGTGCTGATTCCACCGGCGGCGTGTCCTGCGACGGAACCGCCTCCATACCGTGGGCGAGTGCCCGCACGGCCTCGGCCAGGGTCACCACCTGTGCTTCCAGCCGACTCAGCCGGGCTTCCACCGCGGGCGTGGCATCGGGTCCAGAGGCTTGGTTCTGCGGCATGTCGCGCTCCCTTGCAGTGCGTGGCGGGGCAATGACGGATCGCGGCGCTATGCGGCGGGCGCGATCAAGCCGTAATGGCCGTCGTAACGGTGGTACAGGACGTTCCCCCGTCCGGTGGTGTCGTCGGCGAAGAACACGAACGCGTACCCGGTGAGGTCCAGTCGCCGCTTGGCCCGGGCCACGTTCATCCGGGGAGCGGGTAGATCACTGACGGTGAACGGCACGGAGGTGTCAATCACTCTTGCCCGGCCGGGGTGCACCTGGGCGAGGCGGTAGCCGGTGGGGCCGGACCGGTACACCACGCTGTCCTCGCCCGTGCCCAGGTCAGTGAACAGGTGGAACCCGTAGTCCATCATGTCCATCTGGAAGGCCGCCTCGTCGGGCGACTCGCGGCCCAGGGAGAAGGACTTGTGCCGTACGACTTGGCGCTCCTCGGGCGGGCGCGGGAACCAGTCCGGGCGATGGGCGGGCTCGTTGCCGTGCCGCCATTCGTGCGGGCCCGGCGCGGGACCGCGCCCGCGGCGGGCCTCCCAGTGCTCCTCCAGGCGCTCCAGCCGTGCCGCCAGCCGGTCCTGGAGCACATCGACGGCCTCGGCCACGGTCGCGGCGGCGACGTGCGCGCGGGCAGGGCGCCCGTTGACGTCCAGATTGGCCTGGGCGATCGCCGGCCGGTCCAGCGCCGCCTTGGCCACGTGCGTCAGTTTGACCCGGGCGAACAGCACCGGCTTGCGTGTCCGGCCGAACAGGGCCCGCACCTTGTCCTGCGCGTACTCGGCGGCGCCCGGCGGCATCTGTCCCTGGGTCTCCACCTGGATCTCGGGAACCTGCTGTGGACCAGTTCGCTTCATGGCGCCCTCCTCACACCCGGATGTGCCACGTGCCACACTTACCGCCCACAGGGCCCGCGCGCATGTCCGGCAGCGCCCGTGCGCAAAGAACGACCCAGCTCCCATGGGAATGCTCTCGGTCGGTCATGGCCGGCCTCTCCGTGTCCTGGGGCTCTGGTTCCGACCGGTCGCCTCTCGATCGGGCGCCATTCGGCCCGGAGTCCCACTCATTCGTGATACGTCCGCCGGGTGTGTGCCTGCTTGTACCGAATGGCCCCCTGGCCGCGGCGAACGGCCCGTCCCGGGTGACAACCGCCGCTTCACGTGGACACTGGAAGTCACGGGGGCCGACAGCGGAAGAGACGACCATGCTCAGGTTCCGGGAATTTCTGGCGCGCTTCCGCCCTGCCGGTGCGCCGGGCGCGGCATTGACCGGTGTCCCCGCCGATCGGGCCGCCGAACGGGCGGCCGAGCTCGGGCCTTCCCTCGATGCGCTGGCCGAAGCCCAGCGGGAGGCGCGTGTTCTGCATGCGGCGGCCGAGGAGGAGGCGGCACGGACCCGGCAGGCGGCCGCCGCCCGTGCGCAGCAGATCGTCGCTGACGCGCACTCCGACGCTCCACGGATCAGGAAGGACGCTGCGGCCCTTGGCCTGCGGGCCGCCGCCTCGGATTCCGCCCGTACCCGGGCGGAATCCGAGGCGGCGGTCCGCGAGTTGCGGGCCCGAGCGGCCGAACGTATGCCGCGGTTGGCCGACAGGATCGCACGCCAGGCCCTGCGCTTCCCGGACGGGGCGGAGGGATAGCCGTGGGTGCCGGATGGGTCGGCGGCGTGAGCCGGTCGAAGGCGCTGCTGTCGCGCTGTCTGGGCACCGAGGCCACCCGGCAGCTCGCATCGGCGTCGCCCGACGAGGCCGTCCGGATGCTGTCCACCACGGCGTACCGCAGATTCCTTGCTCCCGAAGCGTCACTCGCCGAGGCGCAGCGAGCGGTGTCGGCCATGCTGCTGTGGCATCTGCGGGTGCTGGCGGGCTGGCTGCCCCGGTCGGGGGGAACGATGTTGCGTGCGCTCACCGCGGGCTTCGAGATTGCCAACACCGAGGACCTGCTCCGGTCGTTCAACGGTGCCGAGACACCACCGCCCTACCGGCTGGGCGCGCTGGCCACCGCCTGGGGCCGAATCCGCGTGGTCCGGAGCCCGGGTGAGCTACGCGAGGCTCTGGCGGGGTCTGCCTGGGGTGACCCTGGCGGTGAGGACCCGGCGTCCCTTGCCGTCTCCTTGCGGATTGCGGCCGCGGCGCGAGTGGCCTCTGCCGCCCGGCCGGCCGAGCGGTGGGCCGCGGGCCGTGCGGCCCTCCTCATGGCCAGGGTGCGCTTCCTCACCGATCGGCCGGTGCCCGGTCCGGCCGTACGGCGCGCCGGTCCGTTGTTGGGGTCCAGGGCGCTGGCGGCGACCTCGTTGCCCGACTTCAGCACGGAGTTGCCGCCGAATGCGCGCTGGGCGCTGGACGCCGTTGCCGACCCCGAGGACCTGTGGCGAGCCGAGGCGCGCTGGTGGGCGTCGGTGGACCGAGAGGGGCGGGAGATGCTGCGGGCAACGGGGTTCGGTCCGGAGCCGGTCGTGGGGGCGGTGGCGGTGCTGTCGGCTGACGCATGGCGGGTCCGGGGCGCTCTTGAGTCAGCCACGCACGGTGGCGTGACGTTGGAGGCCTTCGATGCGTCGAGCTGAGGGGTTCACCCCGGTCCGGATGCGGAGGGTCGCCGTCGTGGCCCCGGAGCCTGCGTTGCGCGAGGTCCTGGTGCGGGTTGCTGATGCCGGGTGCCTTGAGATCGATCTGGACGAGGAGGCCACGCCCGGCCCGGCCGGGCGTCTCCTGCGGAACCTGGCGGACACCGAGCACGGCGAGGCCGCGCTGGCCGTCGAGCAGCCGGATCCCCGAACGCTCGCCAGTGAGGGGAACATGGTGCTGCTGGCCGGCGAGGCACAGGTGGAGGAGCGCATGGCGGCCGCCGTGCGACGCGGCGGCCTGGCGGCGATCGCCGGCTGGTGTCCGGCCGAGGACGTCACCGCGCTGGCCGCGTGCCTCTCGCCTGTCGGCGGTTCGGTGGTGTCACTCGCGTCGCCGCGCGGGACAACCCCGCCGACCCGTTTGCGGGACACCGGCCCCGTGCACCGGGCGTTCACCCCGCTGGTGTCCACCTACGGCACCGTGCCGTACGCCGACCTCGACCCGACCTGGTCGGTCGGCGCCGCGTACGTCGTCATGTTCGGGCTGATGTTCGGAGACGCCGGCCATGGGGTCGTGCTGGTCCTCGCAGCGCTGCTGATCCGAGCCGACCGCCCGCGCCGGATCGCGCGGCTGCGCCCGCTCTGGCCGTTCGTGGCCGCGGCCGGCCTGGCGTCCGCACTCGCGGGTGTCGCCTACGGCGAGTTCTTCGGCCCGACCGACGTGCTGCCGCCGCTCTGGCTCAACCCGCTCGACAGCCCGGAACAGCTGCTCGCGGCGGCGGTGGCCCTGGGAGCGGCGCTGATCGGCCTTGCCTACGTGGCCGGCGCGGTCAACCGCCGACGCGAGAGTGGCCCGGCGGCCGCGATCTACGCGGTGTCCGGAGTCGCCGGGCTGGCGCTGTGGTCCGGGCTGGCGCTCGCCACCGGCGGCGTATACCTGCACGCCATAGCACTGACCGCGGTCGGACTGATGCTCGGCGCCGTGGGACTGACCCTCATCGGGATCGGAACCTACACGGCCGGGGGCAGGGGTCCGGGGAGCGCGGCGCAGACCGGGGTGGAACTCTTCGACGCGGTGGTACGGGTCTTCGCCAACACCGTCTCCTTCGCCCGTCTCGCCGCCTTCGGTCTCACCCACGCGGCGCTGGGCCAAGTCGTGTGGCGCGGCACAGTCGCACTGTCCGCGCGCGGTCCTGGCGGAGTCGTCGCGGCGGTCGCGCTGTTCGTGGTGGGCAACGCACTCACCTTCGCGCTCGAAGCGCTGACAGCTGGAGTGCAGGCCCTGCGGCTGGAGTACTACGAGCTCTTCTCCCGCCTGTTCGTGACCCTCGGCCGGCCGTTCCGGCCCTGGGCGCTGCCCGTCCGGTACCCGGAGGTGAACCGATGACCGCCTGGCTGATCGCCCTGCCCGTCCTGGCCGCGGCCATCGGCACCGTGCGCCTGATGACCCGGCGCCGGGGCCGGGCGTCCGTGCGCGGGCTGCTCGGAGGCAACGTACTGCTGCTCGGTGCGGCCCTCGCCCTGCTGGTGACAGCGTTCGACAGTCCGGCTCAGGCGGCCGCACCCGCGGCCGCGTCGGGCGGTTCGAATTCCGGCTCCGCGGCACTGATCGGGGCCAGTATCGCCGTGGCCGGAGCATCGATTGGGGCCGCCATCGCGGTGGCGTACACAGGTGCCGCGGCCATCGCGGCGCTCAGTGAGCGCCCGGAGCTCTTCGGCCGCGCACTGGTCATCGTGGGCTTGGCCGAAGGCATCGCGGTGTACGGGCTGGTGGTGGCGATCCTGCTCATCGGGAAATCCTGACCATGGGCACGGTGGTGGCGATAGGCGAGCGGGCGCGGGTATCGGGCTTCGTCCTGGCAGGTGTCGAGGTGCTCGTCGCCGAACGGCCGGAGGCAGTTCTCCATGCCTGGAGCACCCTGCCGGCGGCCGTCGAACTCGTGATCGTCACCACGACCGCCGCCGCATCCCTCGGCCCGGATCTCTTGTCACGGATTCCCCCGCTGATCGTGGTGATGCCGGCATGAGAGCCCCGGAGACCGGCCGGCCCGATGCCCTCGGACCCACGCGGGCGGAGTTGCTGCGCGCCGCACGCGCCGATGCCGCCGCCCTGATCGCCCGGGCACGCGAGGAGGCGGGCAGGACAGTGCGCGACGCCGGGGCCGAGGCCGCGTCGATCGGCGACCACGCTCGGCGCCAGGGCACCGAGGAGGGCACCGCGGCTCACACGTCGGAGGTCCGGCGTGCCCGCCGCGCGGCCTCGGCGGCCAGGCTCGCCACGCAGGGCGAGATCTACGCCGAATTGGCCCGAATGGTGACCGGCCGGGTACGTGAGCTGTACGAAGCTGAACCCACGGTCGACGACCTGTTGCGCGCCAGAGCCCGTGCGCTGCTGGGACCGGAAGCGCGTACGAGCGACCATCCCGACGGTGGCATCCGGGCGGTGGTGCCCGGCCGCGAGGTCGATCTGGGAGTACCCGCCCTGGCGGCGCGGGCGCTGGAGAGCTGCGGACCCGAGGTGGAGGCGCTGTGGGAGCCCTGAACCGTACCCGGATCCTTCGTGTCGCGGGGCCGCTCGTGGAGCTGAGCCACCCGACCGGCGTCGCCATGAACGACCTGGTCCTCCTCGGTCGGCTCGGCTTGCCCGGGGAGGTGGTGTCGATTCGCGGCGACGTGGTGACGACGCAGGCGTACGAGTACACCGGCGGTCTGACGCCCGGCGAACCCGCGAGCGTTCCCGGTGGCCCGCTCCGCGCCAAGCTCGGCCCCTGGCTGCTCGGCGGCGTGTTCGACGGACTGCTCCGGCCGCTCGGCGCGGCCGGTGACCGGCTGTCAACCGACGCCGAGGACGTCCGCCCCGGCGTGGCGACAGCGGGCTCCCGCGACTGGCGGTTCGTGCCCGCGGTGTCCGAGGGCGAACACCTGGAGCAAGGCGGGACACTCGGCCGCATCACGGGGATGTCCGTGGACGTTCGGGTGCTGGTGCCGGCGGGTTGCTCCGGGGACGCGCACGGCATTGTGGCGGAGGGGCCCTACCCGGCCGACGCCGTTCTGGCGGTCGTCGGCGGAAGCGAGGTACGGATGGGGCAGGACTGGCCGGTACGCCGCCCGCGTCCCGCCCTTGGACGGCTCGACGCCCACGAACCGCTGCCCACCGGTCAGCGCGCGATCGACGTGCTCTTCCCGGTCGCCCGCGGCAGCACGGTCGCGGTGCCCGGCGGCTTCGGCACGGGCAAGACGGTACTACTGCAGCAGATCGCCAAGTGGTGCGACGCCGATGTGATCGTCTACGTGGGCTGTGGGGAGCGCGGCAACGAGATGGCAGAGGTGCTCGCGGAGTTCGCGGAGCTGGACGACCCGCGGACTGGCGGGCGGCTGCTGGACCGTACCGTCGTGATCGCCAACACCTCGAACATGCCCATGATGGCGCGAGAGGCGAGCATCCACACCGGCGTGACGGTCGCCGAGTACTTCCGCGACATGGGACTGCACACCGTGGTCATCGCGGACTCGACCTCCCGCTGGGCCGAGGCACTGCGCGAATTCACTTCCCGGATGGGCGAACTGCCCGCCGAGGAGGGCTACCCGGCTGGTCTCGCATCGCAGTTGGCCGCCTTCTACGAAAGGGCAGGTGCGGTGTCCACCCTGGGCGGGGGCACCGGTTCCGTGACGATTCTCGGCGCCGTGTCCCCGCCAGGCGGTGACATGGCCGAGCCGGTGACCGCGCACACCGAGCGGTTCGTCCGCTGCCTGTGGTCGCTGGACCGTGAGCTGGCCTACGCCCGCCACTACCCGGCGCTCTCCTGGTCCGGCTCGTTCTCCCGCGACGCCGATGTCCTCGGCCCGGCCCGCGCCCGGGAGGGTGACGCGGGCTGGGCCGACCGCAGGCAGCGGGTCACCGCGCTGCTCGCCGAGGCGGACCGGCTGGCGGACCTGGTCGAACTGGTCGGCGTGACCGCGCTGCCGGCCCAGGAACGGATCAGCGTCCTCGGCGGCCGGCTGGTCCGCGAGGGCCTGCTCCAGCAGAGCGCATTGTCGGCCCAAGACACGTACTGCTCTCCGGAGAAGTCGGCGGCCCTGGCCGAAGCGGTGCTGGCCGTCGTCGCACGCTGCCGGGAACTGGTGGACGGCGGCACGCCCGTGGAGCGGGTGGAAGGCACCGACTTCACACCACTGACCCGCGCCCGTGAAACCGTCGGCCCCGAGGACGCCGAGGGTGTGACCGGCTGCCGGGATGCCGTACTGCGGGAACTGGGATGACCGCCTTCGGCGAGGTCGAGTACACCGGTCTGCGGGAACTGCGCGGTCCGCTGGCCGTGGTGGGTGGAGTGGCCGGGGTCGGCTGGGACGACTTCGTCCGCATCACCCTGGGCTCCGGGGAACAGCGGCACGGCCTGGTCCTGGAGGCGGACCGGGACCAAGCCGTGGTGCAAGTGCTGGAAGGCACCGCCGGGATGGAGCTGACCGGCTCCAAGGCGGCGTTCGCCGGAAGCCCGCTGCGGATCCCGGTCGGTCCCGGGTGGCTGGGCCGGACCTGCAACGGCAGGGGCGAACCGGTCGACGGAGGTCCGCCGGTGTTCGGCATGCTGAGCGCCCCGGTCGCCGGCTCCGCCATCAATCCCGTACGGCGAGAACCCCCGGCCGAACCGGTGCTGACCGGCGTCGGGGCCATCGACGTCCTCACAACGCTGGTACGCGGCCAGAAACTCCCCGTCTTCTCCTCCGCCGGGCTGCCCCATCTCGAACTCGCCGCCCAGATCGCGGCCCAGGCGACCAGCGGAGGGGAGCCGTTCAGCGTGGTGTTCGCCGGGATGGGACTCACCCACGCCGACGCCGCGTTCGTCGGAGAGACACTCGCGGAGCGCGCGGAGGCCGGCGAACTGGTGCTGCTGATCAATACCGCCGACGACCCGGTGATCGAACGCATTCTCACTCCGCGCTTGGCGCTCACCGTCGCCGAGAACCTCGCCTTCGACGGCGGCCGGCACGTCCTGGTGGTCATGACGGACATGACGGCGTACGCCGAAGCGCTGCGTGAGGTGTCGGCCGCCCGCGGCGAGGTCCCTGCCAGACGGGCGTACCCCGGCTACCTCTACAGCGACCTCGCATCGCTCTACGAGCGCTGCGGGCGCATCCGCGGCAGGCCGGGGTCGGTCACCGTCGTACCCGTACTGACGATGCCCGCCGGCGACATCACCCACCCCGTGCCCGACCTGACGGGCTACATCACCGAGGGCCAGATCGTACTGTCCCGGGAGGTGCACGCCCTCGGCGTGTATCCCCCGGTGGACACCTTGTCGTCACTGTCCCGGCTGATGCGCAAGGGCGCCGGTCCCCGCCGAACCCGCGACGACCACCTCGACGTCGCCGCCCAACTGCTGGCAGCCCTCGCCCGGGCCCGGCAGGTGCGCGAGCTCGCCGACCTGATCGGCCCGGCATCACTCAGCACCACCGACCACCGCTACCTGGAGCTGGACGAGGCGTTTCCTCGCAGGTTCCTCGCCCAGCGCCCCGACGAGGACCGCTCCCTCGACGCGGCCATGGAGCTCGCCTGGGAACTCCTGCTCGCCCTGCCCCGCGGCGAGCTGTCCATGGTGCCCGCCGATCTGCTCACAGCCCGCGGTGCGTCATGACAGCCCGGAAACGGGCCCGGCCGGGCCGCGCCGGACGACTGCGCCTCCGGCACAGCCTGGATGCGGCGACCCGCGGAGCAGCGCTGCTGGAGCGCAAGGTGAACGTCCTGCGCGACCACCGTCGGCGACTGACCACGGAGGAAGCCAGGGCCGCGCGCGCCTGGCACGAGGGCCTGGCGCGGGCGGAGACCTGGCTGCTGCGGGGCCTGCTGCTGAGCGGAGAGCGGGCCCTGGAGACAGCGGCGGTCGCCGACCGTGCCGAGGTGACCGTGACCTGGACGAACTCGATGGGAGTACGTCATCCCGAGGGTGCCGACTGCCGCGACGCCGTCCGCTCGGCGGAGGAGGCCGGACCCGGCAACACGGCGCTCACTAACGCCGAGTCCGCCTACCGGGCGGCTGTAAGGGCCGCCGCCGCCTACGCCGCCGCCCAAGCGGCGACCCGCTTCGTCGGCGCCGAGCTGGACCGCACCCGGCACCGTGTCCGCGCGCTGAACCACCACTGGATCCCGCGGCTCTCCGCCGAGCTGGCGGACGCGGAGCTGACCCTGGAACAGGCAGAACGCGAGGACGCCGTACGACGCCGGTGGGCAGGTGGGGACGCCCTCTGATCGCCCCTTCTCCGCGACGGCGAACCCCATCTGGTCCCGCGGTCGGGCCTGGAGCTGATCTCCGGCGTTCATCGCGAGGACTCACCGGTTCCACAACCTGAGCACCCGCATCGGCGCGTGGACACGCTGGTAGGGCACCGGTCGTCAGCCGCCGGCCGCCGTACGCCGCATGAGCAGCTCGGTGCTGCTGTCCAGCGTGGTGAGACGCTCGTAGTCGTCCTCGTCCAGCCGGCAGCCCGCTTGCTCCGAGAGCTGCTCCACGAAACCGAGGAAGTCCAGTGAGTCCAGTTCCAGTGCCTGCCGGAAGTCGGTGTCCGGTGCGATGGCGCCGAAGTCGGCGTCGGGGACGATGCCGGTGAGGATGTCTTTGACGAGTGCGGTCGCCTGCTCCCTGTTCACAGCTCCTCCGGTTTCTGCGCCCAGTCGTCCAGTGCTGCGAGGAAACGGGCGCCGACGGCGCCGGCGGTGGCCCTGTGATCAGCGGACAAGGTCGCGGTGACCACCGGCCTGACGCCGAGCAGACCGTTCACGGCCCACGGGCGCTCCACCACCCTGCCCAGTCCGACAAGGGCGACCTGGGGCGGATGGATCACGCCGAACACCGCCTCGACGCCCTGGTCGCCCAGATTGGTCACCGTGATGGTCGCCGAACTCGTCTCCGATGCCCGCAGGCGTCCCGTTCGAGCGCGGGTGACCAGGTCCCGAAGCCGGGCCATGATCTCGGGCAGCGGGAGGTCGGCGGCGTCGCGGATGGCCGGGGCGACCAGCCCGCCGCCGCGCAGGGACACCGCGACGCCGAGGTGGACCTCGGATCCCGCGGTGAATCCGTCGTCGATCCAGAAGCCGTTGAGCTGGGGCACCCGGCGGGCGGCGAGGGCGGTGGCCTTGAGCAGCACCGCGGTGGTGACCAGACGTTTTGACACCGGGAGTTCGCGGTTGCGCTTGCGCAGCCACGCCACGGCTCTCCCGAGGTCCACTGTGGTGGACACGTAATAGTGGGGGATCTCGTGTTTGGACCGGGCCATCAGGTCCGCGGTGGTCCGGCGCATGGCGGCCCGCCGGTCGGCGGCATCGTCGCGGGGGGACATCGTGTCGGGCCCGGTCGCGGGTCCTTTCGGCCCGGTGCTCGCGGCCTCGGGCTCGTCTGCCGGTGCCTCGCGGCCCGTCGCGTCGTCCGGAGCGGGCCGTGTGCCCCTCGCGGCGAGGGCACGGACGTCCGCGACCCGTACCGCGCCGTCATTGCCGGTGCCGGTGACGGTGGCAAGATCGACTCCGGCCTCCGCCGCGGTACGCCTGGCCAGGGGGGTGGCTCTGACCCGTGGGCCCGCTGCGGGCGCCTCCTCCTCCGCCGCGGGGGGCGGGCTCTTGGCCGCCGCTACCTCCTGCACGTCGGCGCGGGTGATCCGGCCGCCCGGTCCGGTGCCGTGAACGGCGGCCAGGTCCAGCCCCGCCTCTTCGGCCAGGTGGCGGACGAGCGGTGTCGCCGCGACGCCCTTGCCGGGCCGCTTCTCCTCGGGGCCGGCGGGTGGACCGGCCGGTTGTTCCGGGCCCTGGGCGGCAGGAGCCTCGGGCACGGGGCCGACCGCCTCACGAGCGGGGGTGATGACGGCCAGCGGTGTGCCGACCGGGACCGTGGTGCCGGTCTCGACCAGCAATCGATCGACCACCCCACTCTCGAAGCACTCCACTTCGATGGCCGACTTCGTGGTGTCGACCACGGCCACGATGTCGCCCCTGTTCACACGGTCACCCGGCCCGACCAGCCATTCGACCAGAGTGCCTTCGGTCATGTCGGCGCCCAGTGAGGGCATGGTGAACTCCGCCATCTCAACCGACCGTCCTGCGCGCCGCCTCGGCGATGCCGTCGGGCTGGGGGAGTGCGGCCTCTTCGAGCTGCGCCGCGTAAGGAGTGGGCACCTCGGCGCCGCAGACCCGCTCCACCGGTGCGTCGAGGTCGTAGAAACCCCGTTCGGCGATGGTCGCCGCGACTTCGGCCGACAGTCCGGCGGTCCGCCATCCCTCGTCGATCACAACGGCCCGATGGGTACGCCGGACCGATCCCAGGATCGTCGTGTGGTCCAGCGGCCGCAGCGTCCGCAGGTCGATCACCTCGGCGTCGATTCCCTCGTCGGCGAGCCGGTCCGCCGCCTGGAGCGCCTTTCCGAGCGATCCGCCGTGGGTGATGAGGCTCACGTCGGTGCCGGACCTGCGGATCGCGGCGGTGTCCATGTCCACCGGACCGCCGTCGGCGTCCAGCCTGCCAGAGAGGTTGTAGAGGGACCCGTGCTCGAAGATCAGCACCGGGTCGGGGTCGGCGAGCGCGGGCGCGAGCATGTGGCGGGCGTCCTCCAGTGTCGCCGGGGCCAGGACGCGAATCCCCGGGATGTGGGCGTACCAGCCCTCCAGGCTGTGCGAGTGCTGGGCGGCGAGCCGGCGGCCGGCGCCGGTGGTCATCCGGATCACCAGCGGTACGTTCACCTGGCCGCCGGACATGTGCAGCAAGGTCGCCGCGTTGTTCAGGATCTGGTCGAGGGCGAGCAGACTGAAGTTGACGGTCATGATCTCCACGATCGGGCGCAGTCCCGCGATGGCCGCGCCGATGCCGGCACCGACGAAGGCGGATTCCGACAGCGGGGTGTCCCGTACCCGGTCCGGACCGAACCGGTCGATCAGGCCGAGACTCACCCCGAACGCGCCGCCGTAGCGCCCCACGTCCTCGCCCATCAAGAAGACACGTTCATCCCCTTCGAGGGCCTCCCGCATCGCCTCCCTGAGCGCCTCCCGGTACGTGGTGGTCCCGTCGCTCGCCGCCTTCGGGCTCATGACCCCGCCCCTGCCGGGGTGTGGACGAACCTCAGGAGTTCGGAGACCGGCTCCAATCCACCCTCCTCGGCTGCGGCGAGTGCCTGATCCAGTCGACGGGCCGCATCCTTGTCGAGGCGCTCCTCGTCGGTGCCGGTGAAGCCGTCCTCCGTCCGCATCCGGTCGAGCAGCAGGGCGATGGGATCGCGTTCCTTCCAGCGCTCGATCTCCGCCTTGTCCCGGTACAGGTCCGGGTCGTACATCGAGTGCGCACGGAACCGGTAGGTGCGCATTTCCAGGAAGAGCGGTCCCCCGCCGTCGCGCACCGCTCGGGCTGCCTTCCGCGTGGCTCTCTCGACGGCCAGCACGTCCATTCCGTCCACCGCCCACGCCGGCATCCCGTACGAGGCGGCGCGAGCGGCCAGATCGATCTGGGCGTGTTCGCGAGTGAGCGGAGTGCCCATGGCGTAGAGGTTGTTCTCGCACACGAACAGCAGCGGCAGTTCCCACAGAGCGGCGAGGTTGGCCGTCTCGTGGAACTCGCCCTCGGCCATGGCGCCGTCCCCGAACAGGCAGCAGGTCAGCCGGTCCCCTCCACGCATCCGCTCGGCCAGCGCCAGCCCGGTCGCCACGGGCAGGCCACCGGCGACGATGGCGTGGCCACCGTAGAAGCGGCGTGAGGTGTCGAACAGATGCATCGAACCGCCGCGGCCGCGGCTGCATCCGGTGACCCGCCCGAGCATCTCGGCGAACACCGACTCGACGGGCAGGCCGCGGGCCAGGGCGTGGCCGTGCTCGCGGTACGTGGTCACCACGGCGTCGTCACGCGTGAGAGCCCGGTGCACACCGACGGAGACGGCTTCCTCCCCGATGCACAGGTGAACGAACCCGCGGATCCGACCGCTGCTGTAGAGCTCCGCGCAACGCTCCTCGAACCGTCGGATGAGCAGCATGTCCCGCAGCAGGCCGACACGGTGCTCGGCGCCGCCGTGCTCGGGCGGGGAATGAGCGCCGTCCCCGTGTGCCGGGACCTGCCGCTCGGCGGTCCGGGTCCCCGGCGTACGCGTGGCCCGCCGGGAAGCCCTGCTGTTCTTGGTGCTCTCTGCTGTCTCGGGGCGGGAGGGCTTGGCGGGGCGCGCGGTCATTTCGTCTCCTCAAGGGCAGAGACGTCCCCTTCGGGCAGTCCCAGTTCACGGGCGCGCAGCAGCCGGCGCATCACTTTGCCGCTGCGGGTCTTGGGCAGGTGCTGGTCGAAGGAGACCTCCCGGGGCGCCATAGCCGGTCCCAGTCGGCGCCGGGCGAAAGCCGTGATGTCCCGGGCCAGCCCTGCGTCCGCCTCGAAACCGGGCTTCAGGGTGACGAACGCCTTCACGACCTCGCCGGCGAGCGGGTCGGGACAACCGACGACGCCGGCCTCGGCCACCGCCTCATGCTCCATGAGTGCGCTTTCCACCTCGAAGGGCCCGATGAGATGCCCAGCCGATTTGATGACGTCGTCCGCCCGTCCGACGAACCAGTAGTAGCCGTCGGCGTCCTTCCGAGCGATGTCCCCTGTCAGGTACCAGCTGTCCGCGAAGCAGTCCCTGTAGCGCTCCTCGGCGTTGAGGTAGCCGCGGAACATCGACGGCCATCCCGGTCGCAGGGCAAGCTCGCCCTCGACTCCCGGGCTGTCCAGCAGCCGCACGCGTCCTTCGGTGACCTGGGCCCGTCCGTTCCGCCCGCGTTCCAGCACCGCGGCCTCCACGCCCGGCAGCGGGCGCCCCATGGATCCAGGCCGGACCTGCTCCCCGGCGACGTTCGCGATCATGATGCTGCCGGTCTCGGTCTGCCACCAGTTGTCGTGGACCGGCAGGCCGAGGACTTCTTCGCCCCAGCGGACGGCTTCGGGATTCAGCGGTTCTCCCACGCTTGCGACGAAGCGCAGCGCCGACAGGTCGAAGGAACGCGGCAGCTCCGGTGTGCTGCCCCGCGGAGTGGCACGCATGAGCATCCGGATGGCCGTGGGCGCGGTGTACCAGACGTTCACCCGGTGCGAGGCGAGGATGCCGTACCAACGGCGCGCGCTGTACTCCCCCGCGTCCACCACCGTGGTGACGCCGTGGGTCAGCGGCGCGATCACTCCGTATGACGTCCCGGTCACCCACCCGGGGTCGGCCGTGCACCAGAAGACATCGTCATGGCGAAGGTCGAGCGCGGACGCCGCCGTCGCGTGGTGGGCCACCACCGCCTCGTGGACATGGACTGCGCCCTTCGGCGTACCGGTGGTGCCGCTGGTGAAGTGCAGCAGAGCCATGTCCTGGGGATCGGTCGGCGGGATGGTGAAACGGTCCCCGGACCCGGCGAGCAGGCCGTCGAAGGACAGCGTGCCCGAAACCGGCCTGTCCCCCGGCCCTACGATCACGACGTGCCGCAGGCCGGGCAGCCGGTCCCGACGCTCCGCGACCTTGCGCGCGTAGAGCTCCTCCGTCGTCACCAGCACCCGGACGTCCCCCAGCCGCAGGCGCTCCTCCACCGGCTCCGGGCCGAACGCGGCGAAGAGCGGGCAGAAGACCGACCGGTTCTTCAGCGTCCCCATGACCGTCACGTACAGCTCGGGACAGCGGCCCAGCAGCGTCGCGACACGATCCCCCCGGCCCACGCCGAGCGACCGCAGTGCGTTGGCGAAGCGGTCGCTGCGACGGGCCAGTTCCTCATAGGTGACCGTGGTCACCGTGAGGTCGGCGGCGACGCAGCGCAGAGCGACCTTGTCGCCGCGGCCGGCGGCCACGTGCCGGTCGACGGCCTCATGGGCGATATTGAGCCCGCGGCCGCCCGGCAGACCGTCCAGATGGCGGCGCCCCCATTGCCAGGAGAGGTCACCGCGGCCCGCCGAGTCCGCGGTGTCCGCACCCGCAGGCGTGAACTCGCCCGAGACGCGGATCGTCCGTCGCCCCTCGGACCCGTTCCGGTGGGCCATGGAGTCCTCCTGCGGGTGGGAACCGTCCCCCCATCGGTTCCATCGTCACTCCAGGAAGCCGGAGCCGCCTGCGCTGGCTCAGGCATGAGGGGTACGGACTGTGTACTCGCGAGTACACAGTCCGTACCCCAGGTGGGTGGAGCGGCCGACGACCCGGGCAGTTCGTTGCCATGACGCGTCGCACAGGATGAGGCTGCGGCCGCTTCAGCGGGTGACGACGACCGGGCAGGCCGCGTGCTCGATGACGTGCTGGCCCACCGACCCGAGCAGTGCCTCCGTGAGACGGCCGTGGCCCCGGTTCCCGACGACCAGGAGACGGGCACCTTCTGCCTCGTCGAGGAGGATGTCGGCAGGGTCGCCCTCACGGACGATGATCTCCGGTACGTTCTGCCCCTCAGAGGCCACGTCCCGTACGGTCTCCTCCAGGGCGTGGCGTGCTGCATTCTCGGAGGCGGCGAAGGTTTCCCTGTGCGGCACGAGCCCGCGGGACTCATCCGGTAGCTGCCAGGCTGTGACCGCCTTGACCGTCGCGTCCGCCACGTGCGCTTCCTCAAGGGCCCAGCGCAGTGCGTGCTTCGACGGCTCCGACCCGTCGACGCCCACGACAATCCGGTCCGCCTTCGACGACCTCTTGCTCCTCATGGGCAACCTCCCTCCGATTCACCTTCCTCTTCATCTTCCTTCGGGCACGACGACTCTGCCAGGCGAAGCGTTCGGGTGGCGTTCCGCGCGAGCCATGAGCTGCCCGTGAGCTGGGGTGAAGGAATCGCCTGGCCCGTCGTGATCCGCCCGGGGCTCCCACCACGGACGGGGTCGCATCGCCCGCCCCGCCTTGTTCGGGCCGGACCGCAGACGCTGCACACGGCTCCCGACGACACCGCACACGAGCCGGTGCGACTTCCGGACACCTACGGACACCACTGGTGTGGTGGCCAGGCTGCTCGTGCGGTCTCGTAGTCGGCGGGACTGCGGTAGCCGAGGCTGGTGTGCAGTCGGTGCAGGTTGCACCAGTCTTCGATGAAGTCGAAGATCGCGGTGCGGGCCGCGGCCCGGGGGGCCAGGTGGTCGTGTCGAGCAGTTCGCGTTTGGTGGTGGCGAAGAACGACTTGGCCAGTGCGTTGTCCCAGCACCGCCCGGTGCGGCCGACCGACAGGCGAACTCCGAACTCCGTTGCCAGAGTGGCGAATTGCTGACTGGTCTGCTGCTTGGGTTCAAGGGATCGTCGCAACACTGCTTGTCAGCGAGCATAGATGCTCATTGAAGAGCTCGGCGGGGGTTCTCCGTCCCAGGGCCTTGCGGGGGCGGCTGTTGAGTGCCCCGGCGACCGATTCGAGTTCGTGGGCGCTCCACCGGGACAGGTCGGTGCGTATGCGGCCGGCAGTCGCCCAGCGGACCCTGGCCGCGAGGCGATGTCGATGACGGTGGCGAGGCAGAGCCAGCCCTCGTCGGTGGGGATGCAGGTGATGTCACCGCACCAGCGCGTATCGAGCCCGATGGGGTCGGGCCGACGATCCCGGACGCTGAGATCGGGGCGGCAC
>CAVWOS010000020.1:0-192500 GCA_963756705.1 uncultured Actinomycetota bacterium
GCGGACTACCAGGAGCTCTTGGTCACGCCCGGCAGCTCGCCACGGTGCGCCATCTCACGAAGGCACACCCGGCACAGGCCGAACTTGCGGTACACGGAGTGCGGCCGGCCGCAGCGCTGGCAGCGGTTGTAGGCGCGCACGGAGAACTTGGGCTTGCGGGCGGCCTTCGCGATGAGAGCTTTCTTCGCCACGGCTCACGCCTCCTTGAACGGGAAGCCGAGGTGACGAAGAAGGGCACGGCCCTCGTCGTCGTTGGTCGCCGTGGTCACCACGGTGATGTCCATACCCCGGACGCGGTCGATCTTGTCCTGGTCGATCTCGTGGAACATGACCTGCTCCGTGAGACCGAAGGTGTAGTTGCCCCGGCCGTCGAACTGCTTGGGGGACAGACCACGGAAGTCGCGGATACGCGGAAGCGCCAGCGACAGCAGACGGTCCAGGAACTCCCACATCCGGTCACCGCGCAGGGTGACGTGGGCACCGATCGGCTGGCCCTCACGCAGCTTGAACTGCGCGATGGACTTACGGGCCTTGGTGACCTGCGGCTTCTGGCCGGTGATCGTGGCGAGGTCGCGAATGGCGCCCTCGATCAGCTTGGAGTCGCGGGCGGCGTCGCCCACACCCATGTTGACCACGATCTTGGTGAGACCGGGGATCTGCATGACGTTCTCGTACTGGAACTGGTCACGCATCTTGCCCGCGATCTCTTCGCGGTAGCGCGTCTTGAGACGCGGAGCAGTGTTGGACGAAATGGCAGTAGTCATCGTCAGATGTCCTCACCGGTCCGCTTGGCGACGCGGATCTTGTTGCCCTCGTCGTCGAAGCGGTAGCCGACCCGGGTCACGACCTTCTTGCCGTCCTTCTCAACAACCAGCTGCACGTTGCTGACGTGGATCGGCGCCTCGGTGGTGATGATCCCGCCGGTCTTCGAACCGCGGTCGGTCTGACCGGCCTTGGTGTGCTTCTTGACCCGGTTGACACCCTCGACCAGGACCCGGTCCTCGCGGGGGTAGGCCACGATGACCTTGCCCTGCTTGCCCTTGTCCTTGCCGGTGATGACCTGAACCAGATCACCCTTCTTGATCTTCATCGGTTACAGCACCTCCGGCGCGAGGGAGACGATCTTCATGAACCTCTTCTCGCGCAGCTCACGGCCGACGGGGCCGAAGATGCGGGTGCCGCGCGGGTCGCCATCGTTCTTGAGGATGACGGCCGCGTTCTCGTCGAAGCGGATGTACGAGCCGTCGGCACGACGGCGCTCCTTCACGGTGCGCACGACGACAGCCTTGACGACCTCGCCCTTCTTCACGTTGCCACCGGGGATCGCGTCCTTGACGGTGGCGACGATGACGTCACCGATGCCCGCGTAGCGGCGACCCGAACCACCGAGAACACGGATGCAAAGGATCTCCTTGGCACCAGTGTTGTCGGCGACACGCAGTCGCGACTCCTGCTGGATCACGTCTTTCTCCTGATCGTCTGCTGGTTCCCGGCGGCGGCACGAGGGTCGCCCCGCGCGCCGCCACCGAGCCTGGCGGAACCGTCCTGCGGGGGACCCCGCAGGAATTACTGACTCTTACTCGGCGGTCTACTTGGCCTTCTCGAGGATCTCGACGACACGCCAGCGCTTCGACGCCGACAGCGGCCGGGTCTCCATCAGGAGGACGCGGTCGCCGACGCCGGCGGCGTTCTGCTCGTCGTGCGCCTTGAGCTTGCTCGTGCGGCGGATGACCTTGCCGTAGAGGGCGTGCTTGACGCGGTCCTCGACGGCGACCACCACGGTCTTGTCCATCTTGTCGCTGACCACCAGACCCTCACGGGTCTTGCGGAAGCCGCGCTGCTCAGTCTCGGTCACAGTGCTCTCGCTCATCAGGCGCTCTCCACCGTCTCGACGGTCTCGATGCCCAGTTCCCGCTCACGCATGAGGGTGTAGATCCGGGCGATGTCCTTGCGGACGGTCTTGAGCCGGGAGTTGTTCTCCAGCTGTCCGGTGGCCGCCTGGAAGCGGAGGTTGAACAGCTCCTCCTTGGCCTCACGCAGCTTTCCGACGAGCTCCTCGTCGCCCAGCTGGCGCAGCTCGGTCGCCTTGGTACCGGCAGCCATCACGCCTCACCTGCCTCGCGCCGCACGATGCGGCACTTCATCGGAAGCTTGTGCGCGGCGCGGGTGAGCGCCTCGCGGGCAACCTTCTCGTTCGGGAAGGACAGCTCGAACATCACCCGACCGGGCTTGACGTTCGCGATCCACCACTCCGGCGAACCCTTACCGGAACCCATGCGGGTCTCGGCCGGCTTCTTCGTCAGCGGACGGTCCGGGTAGATGTTGATCCAGACCTTGCCGCCACGCTTGATGTGACGGGTGATGGAGATACGAGCGGACTCGATCTGCCGGTTGGTCACGTAGGCGGGGGTGACGCACTGGAGGCCGTACTCACCGAAGGCGAGCTCGGTACCGCCCTTGGCCATACCGCGCCGGGTGGGGTGGTGCTGCTTGCGGTGCTTGACCCTGCGGGGGATCAGCATGGTACTCAGCCTTCCGTTCCGGGGGTCTCCGCGGCCGGAGCCGCCTCGGCGGAAGCGGTCGCCTCGGCGGCCTTGGGAGCAGCCGAGGCACCGTCCGCCTGCGGACGACGACCGCGTCCACCGCGCTCGCCACCGCGGCGCTGCGGGCGCTCGTTGCCGCCACCGCGGGCCGGCCGGTTACCGGCGCGGGCGGCGGCGTTGTCGGCGCGGACCTCGGCGATGTTCTTGACGTCGCCCTTGTAGATCCACACCTTCACACCGATGCGGCCGAAGGTGGTCTTGGCCTCGAAGAAGCCGTAGTCCACGTTGGCGCGCAGGGTGTGCAGCGGCACCCGGCCCTCGCGGTAGAACTCGGAGCGGGACATCTCGGCGCCGCCGAGGCGGCCGCCGCACTGGATCTTGATGCCCTTGGCGCCGGCCTTCAGCGTGCCCTGCATGCTCTTGCGCATGGCACGGCGGAAGGAGACACGGGAGGACAGCTGCTCGGCGACCGCCTGGGCCACGAGCTGCGCGTCCATCTCCGGGTTCTTGACCTCGAGGATGTTCAGCTGGACCTGCTTGCCGGTCAGCTTCTCCAGGTCGCCGCGGATACGGTCGGCCTCCGCGCCGCGACGGCCGATGACGATGCCCGGCCGGGCGGTGTGGATGTCGACGCGGACGCGGTCGCGGGTGCGCTCGATCTCCACCTTGGAGATGCCGGCCCGCTCCATGCCCTGCGTCATCATCCGGCGGATGGCGACGTCTTCCTTGACGTAGTCCTTGTACAGCTTGTCGGCGTACCAGCGGGACTTGAAGTCCGTGGTCACACCGAGCCGGAACCCGTAAGGGTTAACCTTCTGGCCCATTACCGGGTCCCTTCCTTACTGGCGACGACCACGGTGATGTGGCTGGTCCGCTTACGGATCCGGTAGGCACGACCCTGCGCGCGCGGCCGGAACCGCTTCAGGGTCGGACCCTCGTCCACGTATGCCTCGCTGATGAACAGCGACTCAGCGTCCGTGTGGTCGTAGTTGTGCGCGGCGTTGGCGATGGCGCTGTCCAGCACCTTGCCCACCGGCACGCTCGCGGCCTGCGGGGTGAAACGCAGGACCGCCTGAGCCTCCGTGGCGTCCATGCCACGGATGAGGTCCACCACCCGGCGGGCCTTCATGGGCGTGACGCGGATGTACCGCGCCTGGGCCCTGGCTTCCATGGTTGTCCCTTCGGTGTCTGTCATGGTCTGACGCTGCGTGCCGCTGGTCAGCGACGCCGCGACTTGCGGTCGTCCTTCTCGTGGCCGCGGAAGGTGCGGGTCGGCGCGAACTCGCCGAGCTTGTGGCCGACCATCGACTCAGTGACAAACACCGGGACGTGCTTACGGCCGTCGTGCACCGCGATCGTGTGGCCCAGCATGGCCGGGACGATCATCGAGCGGCGGGACCAGGTCTTGATGACGTTCTTGGTGCCGGCTTCGTTCTGCGTGTCCACCTTCTTGCTCAGGTGGTCGTCGACGAAGGGCCCCTTCTTGAGACTGCGCGGCATCTAAACCCGCTCCTAGCGCTTCTTGTTCGTCTTGCGGCGGCGGACGATGTACTTGTTGCTCGCCTTCTTGGGAGAACGAGTACGACCCTCCTTCTGACCCCACGGGGAGACCGGGTGACGACCACCGGAGGTCTTGCCCTCACCACCACCGTGCGGGTGATCCACCGGGTTCATGGCGACACCGCGGACGGTCGGGCGGACGCCCTTCCAGCGCATGCGGCCGGCCTTGCCCCAGTTGATGTTCGACTGCTCGGCGTTGCCGACCTCACCGATGGTGGCGCGGCAGCGGACGTCGACCATCCGGACCTCGCCGGACGGCATGCGAAGGGTGGCCATGGTGCCTTCCTTCGCCAGCAGCTGCACGGAAGCGCCCGCGGAGCGGGAGATCTTCGCGCCGCCACCGGGCCGCAGCTCGATCGCGTGGATCGTGGTACCGACCGGGATGTTGCGCAGCGGCAGGTTGTTGCCGGGCTTGATGTCGGCCGTGGGGCCGTTCTCCACCCGGTCACCCTGCGCGAGGCGGGCCGGCGCGAGGATGTAGCGCTTCTCGCCGTCCGCGTAGTGCAGCAGCGCGATGCGCGCGGTGCGGTTGGGGTCGTACTCGATGTGCGCGACCTTGGCGGGCACGCCGTCCTTGTCGTGCCGACGGAAGTCGATGACACGGTAGGCGCGCTTGTGGCCACCGCCCTGGTGGCGGACGGTCACACGACCGGCGTTGTTACGGCCGCCCTTGCTGTGCAGCGGGCGGACCAGTGACTTCTCCGGCGTGGACCGCGTGATCTCGACGAAGTCGGCGACGCTGGAGCCACGCCGGCCCGGAGTCGTCGGCTTGTACTTGCGGATACCCATTTCTCAGTCCTCGGAAATTTCCGGACTTCGACTCGATCCGGCCTCCGTCAGGAGACCGGGCCGCCGAAGATGTCGATGCGGTCGCCCTCGGCAAGGGTCACGATGGCGCGCTTGGTGTTCGCGCGCTTTCCGAAACCGGTGCGGGTGCGCTTGCGCTTGCCCTGGCGGTTGATCGTGTTGACCCCGGTGACCTTGACCTGGAAGACCGTCTCGACGGCCTGCTTGATCTGGGTCTTGTTCGCGCGCGGGTCTACGACGAACGTGTACTTGTTCTCGTCGAGAAGCGCGTAGCTCTTCTCGGAGACCACCGGCTTGATCAGAAGGTCACGGGGGTCCGTGAACGTCTTGCTGGTGGCCACGGTCTGCCCAGTCGTCTCAGACATCAGGCGTCGCTCCCTTCGGTCTCGGCGGCGCCGGCACCAATGAAGCTGTCGAAGGCGGCCTTGGTGAAGACCACGTCGTCCGAGACGAGCACGTCGTACGTGTTCAGCTGGCCGGCGTCCAGGATGTGCACCTGCGGCAGGTTGCGGGCGGACAGCCACCCGGCCTCGTCGGCGCGCTCGATGACCAGCAGCAGGTTCTTGCGCTCGCTGATCTTGCCGAGGAGCGTCTTCGCACCCTTCGTCGAGGGGTTCTCGCCCTCGACGACGCCGGTCACGACGTGGATCCGGTTGTGGCGGGCCCGGTCGGTGAGGGCACCGCGCAGGGCGGCGGCCTTCATCTTCTTGGGGGTCCGCTGCGAGTAGTCGCGCGGCACGGGGCCGTGCACGACGCCACCGCCGGCGAACTGGGGCGCGCGGGTCGAGCCCTGACGGGCGCGGCCGGTGCCCTTCTGGCGGTACGGCTTCTTGCCACCACCGCGGACCTCGCCACGCGTCTTGACCTTGTGCGTGCCCTGGCGGGCAGCGGCCAACTGCGCGACGACGACCTGGTGGATCAGCGGGATGCTGACCTTGGCGTCGAAGATCTCGGCCGGGAGCTCTACCGTCCCGGTGGTGTCGCCCGCGGGCGACAGGATGTCAACAGTGGTCATATCCCTCAGGCCCCCTTGGCCGCGGTGCGGACCAGGACGAGGCCGCCGTTCGGACCGGGAACCGCGCCCTTGATGAGCAGCAGGCCCTTCTCCGCGTCAACGGCGTGGACGGTCAGGTTCTGGGTGGTGACCCGCTCGTTGCCCATGCGGCCGGCCATCCGCAGGCCCTTGAACACGCGGCCCGGGGTGGCGCAGCCACCGATGGAACCGGGCGAGCGGTGCTTGCGCTGGACGCCGTGTCCGGAGCCGAGGCCCTTGAAGTTGTGCCGCTTCATGACACCGGCGAAGCCCTTGCCCTTGCTCTTGCCGGTGACGTCGACCTTGACGCCCGCCTCGAACACCGTGGCGGTGATCTCCTGGCCGAGCTCGTACTCGCCGGCGTCGGCGGTACGCAGCTCCACCAGGTGGCGGCGCGGGGTGACGTCGGCCTTCGCGAAGTGGCCCTTGAGGGGCTTGTTCACCTTGCGCGGGTCGATCTCGCCGAAGGCGATCTGGACCGACTCGTAGCCGTCACGGTCGTTCGTACGCACCTGGGTGACGACGTTGGGACCGGCCTTGACCACGGTGACCGGGACGACACGGTTGTTCTCGTCCCAGACCTGGGTCATGCCGAGCTTCTCGCCCAGGATGCCCTTGATCTGCTTAGCCATCTTCTCCGCGCCTCTCAGAGCTTGATCTCGATGTCGACGCCGGCCGGCAGGTCCAGGCGCATCAGCGAGTCAACGGTCTTGGGCGTCGGGTCGAGGATGTCGATCAGGCGCTTGTGCGTGCGCATCTCGAAGTGCTCGCGCGAGTCCTTGTACTTGTGCGGCGACTTGATGACGCAGTACACGTTCTTCTCAGTGGGCAGCGGCACCGGGCCCGCGACCTGCGCACCAGTCCTGGTCACCGTCTCGACGATCTTCTTCGCCGAGGAGTCGATGACCTCGTGGTCGTAGGCCTTGAGCCGGATGCGGATCTTCTGTCCCGCCATGGCTACTCCGTAGTCCTTGTCTCTCATTACGCCCTTGGCATCCGCTCCCCGACCCACGCGGTCGGGCGTGTCGCGCCCCTGGGACAGGATTTTCCGCTGCCGGAAACCCTTGACCAGGGGTTTGCGTGGGACAAACCGGACGGGCCGCCCACCGGATGCCTGATCGGAGCCTCGCCGGCGCTTCCCGGAAGATTCCCGTACGTCCGCCCCAGCGCTGCCCATCAGGCAGTTGGTGCGACGAGTACTGTGGGACTCGCTTCCGGTCCTCCCGACGGGAGGCGCGCAGCATCGGCGCTCGACCGAGCAACTTGAGTAGTCTGCCATACCCCGCGCGCCCGGCGCCAATCGAGCCGGATAGCTTACCCCCGCCCCCGGGGACGGCAAACCAGAGCGGGCATCCGGGCGCATCCGGCCGTAAGCCCTCGCGACCGGCCGCGGCTCAGCGGCGCCCGGCGGGGCGCTCGGCGGGACGCTCGACGGGGGTGAGCAGGCGTCCGGCCGAGTGGGCCGCGGCGGCGGCCAGCGCGGCCGCCAGCGCCACGGCGACGCAAACGGCGCGGGTCACACCCGCCGGCGTCGGGGCGGTCAGCACCGGCTCGAACGCAAGGGCCAGCCCGGTCACCGCGACCAGCGGCCCGGCCGCGTACCAGGCCAGGAAGATCAGCGGCCCCGGGCTGCCCACCGGCGAACCTCCGCCCAGGAACATCAGCTGCGTACGGGCCGGCCCGCGGCACGCCCCGTAGAGCGCGGCCGCCGTGAAGGGCGGGGCGCACAGCGGCACCAGCAGCAGCGGCCACAGCTCGCCGCGCACGGCGAACGGCACCGCCGTCAGCAGCCCGAGCGCGGCGCCCACCACCACGGGCACCACCCCGTGCTGGAGCATCAGGGTGCGGAAGCGGAACGGCGCCCAGGCCGCCCGCCGCAGGTCGTCGGTCTCCACCCGGGCGGACTCGGCCAGCGCGCCGACCGCCAGGTAGCCGCAGAGCAGTCCCACCACCAGGCCGACCGGCCGCCGCTCCCCGCCGAGGTCCGTCCCGAGCCAGGCCGCGCCCGCCCCGGTCGCGGCCCACAGCGCGGCCCGGCCGACCCGGCCCGGAGCGCGCAGCAGGGTCAGGGCGTCCCGCCAGACCACCGCGAGGTGGCGGGCCGCCCGGCCGCGCGGCGGACGCAGCCGCACCCGGCGGGTGGCGTCGCCGCCCAGCGCGTCCAGCAGCGCCAGCTTGGCCGCCCGCAGTTCCATCGACCACATCACCGAGGACACGGTGGCGGCGGTGGCCGCCCGGGCCCGCAACTGGCCCGTCGGGACCTCGGCCGCGTCCCCGTACGCACGCCACCCGGCGGCCGCCGTGGCCGCCACCAGCAGCGCCACCGCGACCGGCCAGCCCGGCGCCCCGCCGCCGCAGGCCCGGAGCACCGGCTGGGCCGCCCAACCCCACGGGCCCGACCACAGTTCGGCCTGCTCCAGGGCGGGCACCCGGTGCCCGGCCCCGGCCAGCGCGGCCTGGGCGGCCAGGGCCGCCAGCAGCAGGACGGCCGGGGCCGTCCAGCGGCGCACCGGCCGGGCCCAGCCGGGCCGGCGCTCCACCGCCATGCCGAGGGCCACCGCCAGCAGCGGCAGGCAGAGCGCCGCCGGCAGCAGCGCGAGCAGCGCGGTGCCGACCGGCGCGAGGCCGGTGGCGCGCAGCAGCACCGCGCCGGCCAGCCCGGCGAGCACGCCCGGCAGCACGGACAGCAGGGCCGACAGCCGCAGCCACGGCCGCAGCACCGCGGCCCGCCGCACCGGCTGCGCCAGCAGCCAGCCCACGGCCGGGCCGGGCAGCACCACCGGGCCGCGCCACAGCGCGTCCCGCGCGGACAGCAGCGCGAGCGCGAGGGTCAGCGCGGTGAACACGGCGGGCAGGCCGCGCTCCAGGCCGGCCCCGAACCCGCCGATGTTCCGGCCCTCGTCCAGCCCGCGCAGGAAGTGCACGGTGATGCCGCTGCCGTAGGCGACGGCGGCCAGCAGCAGGGAGTAGAGGAGCGCCGCGAGGTCGCGGCCCTGGCGGCGGCGGTGGGCGCGGCGCTTGGCGCGCAGCCACGCGAGCGTCTCCGCGGTCCGGTCGTCGTCCTCCTCCGACCACTCGCCGGGGGCGTCCGCCGACTCCTCGGCCTCGGCCTCGGCCTCCGTCTCCGCCGGCTCCTGCCCGCCCAGCGGCTCTTCGGCCTCCGGGGTGCCGGCGGGGACCGGGGGCTCCGGGGCGGTCCGGCCGGTCATGCGCGGACGCCCAGCCGTCGCAGGACCTCCGACGGCGGGCCCTGGTCGATCACCCGGCCGTCCTCGAGGGCGACCATGTGGTCGGCGACCGTCTCGGCCAGTTCGGCCTGGTGGGTGGCGAGCAGGACGGCCACCCCGCTCTCCTTCTCGGCGACCAGCAGGTCGGCGAGCCGGCGGCGGGCGTCCGGGTCGAGCCGCTGCTCGGGCTCGTCGAGCACCAGCAGGTCGCGGGGGCGGACGAGGGCCGCGGCCAGCAGCAGGGACTGCATCTGGCCCGAGGAGAGCGCGCCGGGCAGCGCGTGGGCGTGGTCGGCGAGCCGGCGGTCGGCGAGCACCTGGTCGATCCAACCGTCGGCGTCGGCCACCGCGTGGGCGACGGCGACCAGTTCGAGGTGCTCGCGCACGGTGAGGTCGGGGTAGCAGGCCACCGTGTCGCCGACGACGGCGACCCGGGCCCGTACCTCCGGGTCGTCCTCGCTGACCGGGCGGCCGGCGAAGAACGCCTGCCCGGTGGTCGGGAGGTCCCGCCCCGAGGCGATCCGCAGCAGCGTGGACTTGCCCGAGCCGTTGTGGCCGAACAGCGCGGTGCACCGCCCGGCCGGCACGTCGAGGTCCAGCGGCTCCAGGGCCCGCCGCTCCCCGTAGACGCGGCTCACTTCGCGCAGCCTCAGCAGCGCCCCGGTGGTTCTCGCCCGCACGTCACCCTCCGCGCCTCGCATGGCGTCCTGTGGGGGCC
This sequence comes from uncultured Actinomycetota bacterium, assembly GCA_963756705.1. GTDB lineage: Bacteria > Actinomycetota > Actinomycetes > Streptomycetales > Streptomycetaceae > Actinacidiphila. The sequence goes on from CAVWOS010000020.1 coordinate 9,889, forward strand.
ACCCTAACCAGCGCTCCCACCGGCCGCGTGCGCGGGGGAAAACACGAAGGTGCCCCGTGCCGACCAGCGGCACGGGGCACCCCGAGATCGTCAAGTACGCCGAGGGCGTTACTTGTTGATCTTGGTGACCTGACCGGCGCCCACGGTCCGGCCACCCTCGCGGATGGCGAACTTCAGGCCCTCTTCCATGGCGATCGGCTGGATCAGCTGAACCGACATGGAGGTGTTGTCGCCGGGCATGACCATCTCGGTGCCCTCGGGGAGGGTCACCACGCCGGTCACGTCCGTGGTCCGGAAGTAGAACTGCGGACGGTAGTTGTTGAAGAACGGCGTGTGGCGGCCGCCCTCGTCCTTGGACAGGATGTACGCCTGCGCCTCGAACTCGGTGTGCGGGGTGACCGAACCCGGCTTGATGATGACCTGGCCGCGCTCGACGTCCTCGCGCTTGATGCCGCGGAGCAGCAGACCGACGTTCTCACCGGCCTGGCCCTCGTCGAGCAGCTTGCGGAACATCTCGATACCGGTGACGGTGGTCGAGGTCTTGTCCTGCTTGATGCCGATGATGTCGACGGTCTCGTTGACCTTGAGGATACCGCGCTCGATACGACCGGTGACGACGGTGCCACGACCGGTGATCGTGAAGACGTCCTCGATCGGCATCAGGAACGGCTTGTCGACGTCACGCTCGGGGGTCGGGATGGCCTCGTCCACGGCGGACATGAGGCCGAGGAGCTTCTCGCCCCACTCCTTGTCGCCCTCGAGGGCCTTGAGCGCGGAGACGCGCACGACCGGAAGGTCGTCGCCCGGGAACTCGTACTCGGAGAGCAGCTCGCGGACCTCGAGCTCGACGAGCTCCAGGATCTCCTCGTCGTCCACCATGTCGGCCTTGTTCAGGGCCACCACGATGTAGGGGACGCCGACCTGGCGGGCCAGGAGCACGTGCTCCTTGGTCTGCGGCATCGGACCGTCGGTCGCGGCGACCACCAGGATCGCGCCGTCCATCTGCGCGGCACCGGTGATCATGTTCTTGATGTAGTCCGCGTGACCGGGGCAGTCGACGTGGGCGTAGTGACGCGTCTCCGTCTGGTACTCGACGTGCGCGATGGAGATGGTGATACCGCGCTGGCGCTCCTCAGGAGCCTTGTCGATCTGGTCGAAGGCCGAAGCCTCGTTCAGGTCCGGGTACGCGTCATGCAGCACCTTGGTGATCGCCGCGGTAAGCGTGGTCTTACCGTGGTCGATGTGACCGATGGTGCCGATGTTGACGTGCGGCTTAGTCCGCTCGAACTTCGCCTTCGCCACTGGGGTCCTCCTGGGAGTGGATCTGTACGCCTTGCTTCATCGGCGCCAGGGTGATCTTTGCTGGATTGCGGACTGCCGGGGCATCCCGCCGCCCTCCGTACGCGCGCCCTCGCGGACTTCGACGATTTACGGCGGTTTGCCCCGATGCCTGCTGTCAAGCCTAGACGACTCTTACTCGCCCTTGGCCTTCGCGATGATCTCCTCGGCGACGTTCCGCGGAACCTCGGCGTAGGAGTCGAACTGCATGGAGTAGCTGGCCCGGCCCGAGGTCTTGGACCGCAGGTCACCGACGTAGCCGAACATCTCCGACAGCGGCACCAGACCCTTGACGACCCGGGCGCCGCTGCGCTCCTCCATGGCCTGGATCTGGCCACGGCGGGAGTTCAGGTCGCCGATGACGTCGCCCATGTAGTCCTCGGGGGTGGTGACCTCGACGGCCATCATCGGTTCGAGGAGCACGGGGCTGGCCTTGCGAGCACCCTCCTTGAACGCCTGCGAACCGGCGATCTTGAAGGCGAGCTCGGAGGAGTCGACCTCGTGGTAGCCGCCGTCGATCAGGGTGACGCGGACGCCCACCATCTCGTAGCCGGCCAGGATGCCGAACTTCATGGCCTCCTGCGCGCCCGCGTCCACCGACGGGATGTACTCCCGGGGGATACGGCCACCGGTGACCTTGTTGACGAACTCGTAAGTGGCGTCGCCACCTTCGAGCGGCTCGAGCATGATCTGCACCTTGGCGAACTGACCGGTACCACCGGTCTGCTTCTTGTGGGTGTAGTCAATGCGCTCGACGGTCTTGCGGATGGTCTCGCGGTAGGCGACCTGCGGCTTGCCTACGTTGGCCTCGACCTTGAACTCGCGCCGCATCCGGTCGACCAGCACCTCCAGGTGCAGTTCGCCCATGCCGCCGATGATGGTCTGGCCGGTCTCCTCGTCCGAGTGGACCTGGAAGGAGGGGTCCTCCTCCGAGAGCCGCTGGATGGCGACACCCAGCTTCTCCTGGTCGCCCTTGGACTTGGGCTCGATCGCGACCTGGATGACCGGGGCCGGGAAGTCCATGGACTCCAGGATCACCGGGTTCTTGTCGTCGCAGAGCGTCTCACCGGTGGTGGTCTGCTTCAGGCCCATGACGGCGATGATGTCGCCGGCGCCCACCGACTCGATCTCCTCACGCTTGTTCGCGTGCATGCGGTAGATCTTGCCGATGCGCTCCTTCTTGCCCTTGACCGAGTTCAGCACAGCCGAACCCGACTCCAGGCGGCCCGAGTAGACCCGGACGAAGGTGAGCTTGCCCAGGTGCGGGTCGCTCATGATCTTGAACGCGAGGCCGGAGAACGGCTCGTCGTCCGACGGACGGCGCTTGATGATCTGCTCGGCGTCGCCGACGGCGTGGCCCTCGATGGCCTCGACGTCCAGCGGCGACGGGAGGTAGCGCACCACCGCGTCGAGCAGGGGCTGCACGCCCTTGTTCTTGAACGCGGTGCCGCAGAACACGGGGGTGACGGTGACCGAACCCGCGCCGCCCTTGGAGGCGAGGGTGATCCGGCGGATCGCCGCGATCAGCTGCTCCTGGGTGGGCTCCTGGCCCTCCAGGTACAGCTCCATCATCTCGTCGTCGTGCTCGGCGACGGCCTCGAGCAGCTTGCCGTGCCACTCCTCGGCCGCCTCGGTGTGCGTGTCCGGGATGTCGACGACGTCGTACATCTCGCCCTTGCTCGCCTCGGCGGACCACACCAGGGCCTTCATCTGGACGAGGTCGACCACGCCCTTGAAGTCGGCCTCAGCGCCGATCGGCAGCTGCATGACCAGCGGCACCGCACCGAGGCGGTCCACGATCATGTCGACGCAGCGGTGGAACTCGGCGCCGGTGCGGTCGAGCTTGTTGACGAAGCAGATGCGGGGCACGCCGTACCGGTCGGCCTGTCGCCAGACCGTCTCGGACTGGGGCTCCACACCGGCCACACCGTCGAACACCGTCACGGCGCCGTCGAGCACGCGCAGCGACCGCTCCACCTCGACGGTGAAGTCGACGTGGCCCGGGGTGTCGATGATGTTGATGGTGTGGTCGACGTTCTCGAGCGGCCAGTGGCAGGTCGTCGCGGCGGACGTGATGGTGATGCCGCGCTCCTGCTCCTGCTCCATCCAGTCCATGGTGGCTGCGCCGTCGTGGACTTCACCGATCTTGTAGGAGACACCGGTGTAGAACAGGATCCGCTCGGTGGTCGTCGTCTTGCCCGCGTCGATGTGGGCCATGATCCCGATGTTGCGGACCCTGGCCAGGTCAAGCGAAGTGGTGGCCATGTGGCTCAGTCTTCTCTCGGTTTCGATGGGGTTCGAACGTGACTACCAGCGGTAGTGCGCGAACGCCTTGTTGGACTCGGCCATCTTGTGCGTGTCCTCGCGGCGCTTCACGGAGGCGCCCAGACCGTTGCTGGCGTCGAGGATCTCGTTCATCAGCCGCTCGGTCATGGTCTTCTCGCGCCGGGCGCGGGAGTAGCCGACCATCCAGCGCAGCGCCAGCGTGTTCTGGCGGCCCGGACGGACCTCGACCGGCACCTGGTAGGTCGCGCCACCGACACGGCGGGACTTGACCTCGAGGGTCGGCTTGATGTTCTCCAGCGCGCGCTTCAGCGTGATCACCGGGTCGGCGCCGGCCTTCTCGCGGACGCCCTCGAGAGCGCCGTACACGATGCGTTCGGCAGTGGAGCGCTTGCCGTGCAGCAGGATCTTGTTGACCAGCGACGTCACCAGCGGGGAGCCGTAAACCGGGTCGATGATGACCGGGCGCTTCGGGGCGGGGCCCTTACGAGGCATCTTTACTTCTCCTTCTTGGCGCCGTAGCGGCTGCGGGCCTGCTTACGGTTCTTGACGCCCTGCGTGTCCAGGGAACCGCGGATGATCTTGTAGCGAACACCCGGCAGGTCCTTCACACGACCGCCGCGGACGAGCACGATGGAGTGCTCCTGCAGGTTGTGACCCTCACCCGGGATGTAGGCGGTGACCTCGATGCCGCTGGTCAGACGCACACGCGCGACCTTGCGGAGCGCCGAGTTCGGCTTCTTCGGGGTGGTCGTGTACACACGCGTGCAGACGCCACGGCGCTGGGGGGACCCCTTCAGCGCGGGCGTCTTGTTCTTCTCGACCTTGTCCTGCCGGCCCTTCCGGACCAGCTGCTGGATCGTAGGCACCGTTTCTCCGGTTTCTGTGTGCCGATCTCGTTGAATCTAACCTGGGGACCGACCCACGCGGTCGGGTGTGTCGCGGACCCCACGCACATCCGAGCGGAAAACCGAACGGTGCGTGTGGCGGGTGTCGCGGCCTCGGTGCCCTCGTACGGTGGCATGGCACGCACAAGGACCCGGGCACACCCCAGGCACAAGATGAGAGCGTACCTACCGCATTCGCTGCGGTCAAAACAACTGCATGCGGGCACGACAGGCCGAGAGTCTCAGTTCACCGCGGCCGCCACGGCGACGATCACGCCGACGAACAACACCCAGCCGACCACGGCCAGATAGCCCAGCACCAGGCCCCCGGTCGCCATTCCGTCGCCCTGTTCGCCGCGCTCGCGGATCTGGCGTTTGGCCACGTGGCCGAAGACGATCGCGAAGGGCGAGGTGACCCCGAGGGTCATGAAACCGACCACGCCGCACACCAGGGAGGCGGTCGCGTTGCTGTTCGTCGGCCCCGGAGGGCGGAAGGGCGGGTGCGCCCGGTAGGGCGCCACGGCGGGCGGGGCCGGCGGGGCCGGGCGCAGCGCGGGCGGCACGGGGATGTCCGCGGTGAGGCCGTCGAGGTCGTGGTAGGTCCGCGCCTGGTAGACGAGGCCGACCCGGTCGACGTACTCATCCTGTGTCAACCGCCCTTCGGTGAACGCTTCCCTGAGGACGTTCACCGCGCGTTCGCGATCCGCATCACCGGCCAGCATGTCTTCCATGATGCCGCGCGCGGCCCGTCAGGGGCTGGGACGGAACGGAATCGGGAGGTTCGGGAAGCCCGGGAGGCTCCGGAGGCTCCGGAGGCTCCGGAGGCTCCGGAGGTTCGGGAAGCCCGGGAGGCTCCGGAGTTGGAGAGCCCCGGGATCAGTCGGAGACGACGGGCTTGCCGGCCCGGATGCCGTCCCGCTCCGCGTCCGTCTCGCCCGGCAGGAACTGGCCGACCACCTTCACGAACATGTCCCGGCGGTCCGCGGGCACGCCCAGCACCTCGGCGAGTTCCTCCAGGGTCGGCGGCTGCGCGGCGTGCCCGGCGCTCCCGTCGTGGCCGTCGCCCTCGTCCTCCCCCTCCGGCTCTCCCCCGCCGGCCGCGGTGCCGGGCCGGGCGCCGTGCGAGGAGGCGGGCAGCGGCAGTTCCTCCGCGGTGAGCCGGCCCGAGCGGATGAGCATGTCGCGGACGGGCACGCCGAGGACGCGGGCGAGCCGCCTAGTGGTCTCCAGGTCGGGCATGCTCTGCCGCTGGAGCAGCCGCGTGACGGCGGCGCGGTGCACCCCCGCCTCGTCGGCGATCCGGGACTTGCCGCCACCGCGGGGGCTGTCGATGTCGTATCCGCGCTTGCGCATGAGGTCTTCGACCCAGCTCGCGAAAGCGTCCATGTCATAGGTGGTGGTCATTCACCCGCTCCCTCCTGGGACATACAGCTTAGCGCGCTTGCGCGCACAGAATTACGTGCCTTCGCGCACGCAATGTGGAGGGTTTCCGGAGGTGCGATGAACGGGGAATGAGAGCCGGCCCCAAGGGGGCATCCGGCGCATCACGGGCGCCCGGCGGCGGCTCCGTCCAAGGCTTAGTTGCGCGCTCGCACGCATCATGCGACGGTGTGAGAGCCCGCCGCATCCGGCGGGCGCGGACGCACCCGGAGGTTCCATGCCCCTCCCGCTCACCCCCTGGCAGGCGGCCGCCGCCTGCGCGGGGCTCCCGGCCAGCAGCGTGTTCGCCCGGCGGGCGGCGGACGCCGCGCCCGCGCTGCGCGCCTGCGCGGTCTGCACCGTGCGGCGCGCGTGCGAGGAGACCGTCGCACCGTCCGAGTCCTGGTTCGACGGCGTGTGCGCCGGCCGGCTGTGGCGCAACGGCCGCCCGGTCTCCTTGCCGCAGCCCGCCGCCGCCCCGTACGCGCCCCGCGAGAGGAGTGCCCGTGTCCGAGCGTCCCACCGGTGACACCGCCTTGTGGATCGGCCTGCTGATCCGGCGGTTCCCCGAACTGGCCGAGGAGTTGGCGCCCGGCACCGGCCGGCGCGGCGGCCCCGACGGCGCCACCGGGCCTCGGCCGCCGCGCCCCGGCGAGGCCGAGCGGCTGGGGGCCGAGCGGCGGGACGCGCTGCTGGTCGAGCAGCGGCACGGGCTCGCCGTGCCCGGGTACGGGGCGGCGCCGCTGCGGCTGCACGTCTCCGACGCGATCCGCGACATCACCGACGGCGTCGTGGAGTTGGAGGAGGCGGTGCACGCCCGGCTGGGGCTGCCGCAGCCGCGCCGCGGCCAAGTGCCCGAGCGGCTGCGGCGGATCGGCGCGCGGCTCGGCGAGATCGCCGCGCACCCCGTGCTCGCCGCGCACGTGCGGGACGAGATGCGGCGGATGGCCCGCCGCTGCGCGCGCACCCTCGGGGACACCGAGCAGGTGGTACGGGTCCCCGGCCGCTGCCCGTGGTGCGACTCGGTGTCGCTGCGGGCCTTCCCGGTGCGGCGGGCGGTGCTGTGCGTCAACCCGGCCTGCCGGTGCGGGGACGAGGACTGCGGCTGCGGGGACGACCGGCCTGCCGGTGCGGGGACGAGGACGCCGGGACGCCCGGCCTACCGGCACCTGTGGGAAGAGGACGCGTGGGCGGTGCTCGGCGCGGGCGCGGCCCGGGAGTTCGCGGCGGCGATGGAGGCGGCGCCGTGACCGGGCCGACCCTGATCCCCGGCCCGCTGGCCGCCCGGGAGGCCGGGGTGGCCCCGGCGACCATCCGCAAGTGGGTCCAGCTCGGCCACCTGGCCGCCGCCGGCAGGGCGGGGCGGGCGCACCTCTTCCGCCTGGAGGACGTCTTCGCCGCCGAGCGCGCCGCCGCCCGCCGCGCCCCGGCGGAACCGCGGTGAGGAGCACCCCGCCCGACCGCGGCCGCCGCGCGGGCACCGCGCCGCCGACGCGCGTGCGGGCACGCCACCGTGCGGACCCGGCGAACCCCGCCCGGGACGGCGGGCGGTCACCCCGGTCCAGCCGCGGTGAGCCGCATGCACCCCGCCACCCCCGTCCCCCGTCCCCCGCCGCTCCCGACCCGGCCCGACCCGACCCGACCCCAACCAGTCGCCGACTCCCCTGCGCCCCGCCGCTGTTCGCCAGCGGCGGGGCGCCGTCGTGTTCGTGGGAACGGGCCGGAACCGCCCGCACCGCTGGGACTGCCAGGACCGTGGGGACCGCCGGACCGGGGCCGTCCACCACGGCCTCACCGCGGTTCTTCGACCCGATTCCCGGATTAGTTGCGCGCGCACGAAATCAGTCACAGTTGGTGCAGCGGCGGAGCTGTGCCCACCGCAGCCCGGACCGCCGGGCGGGGCGGGGCCGGACCTGGCGTCCGGGCCCCGGGCCGAACCGCTCCCTCCCGTGCGCGGCCCCCCGCCCGGCACCCGGGCCACCCGACACCTCCAGCCCGTGAGGGGCGAACCGTATGACGACTCCCCTGAGTGACTTCCCCGACGTCGAGGCGCTGGTCGTCCAGCTCCTCACGGCCGACCCGGCCGTCCACGCCACCGGCGCCACGGCGGGCGACCCCGGCGTGCTCGCCGCCGTGGTCGCCGAGCGCAGCCCGCTGCCGGCCCCGACCCTGCGCACCACCGACGGCAACACCCACTTCTACGGCTTCGAGTGCGTCAACCTGGGCGACGGCAAGGACCCCTGGCCCGCCGCGCAGATCGAGGCCATCGTCCGCAGCTCGGCGGCCATCTGCCGGGCCCACGGCTGGCACGCGGCCTCGGTGATCGGCCACAAGGAGTGGACGAACGCCAAGATCGACCCGGTCGGCTTCACCATGGCCGACCTGCGGGCCAAGGTCGCGGCCCGGCTGGCCCAGGCCCCGTCGCACCCCGCGCCGCCGCCCGCGAAGCCGGCCCCCGCCGGGCCCGCGTACCAGCCCTTCCCGGGCGCGGCCTGGTTCACCGCGCAGCCGCGGTCGGCGATCGTCACGGCCATGGGCCGGCGGCTGGTCGCCGAGGGCTGCTCGGCCTACCGAGAGGGCCCCGGCCCCCAGTGGACCCAGGCCGACCGCGACAGCTACGCCAAGTGGCAGCGCAAGCTCGGCTACACCGGCACCGCCGCCGACGGCTGGCCCGGCCCCGCCTCCTGGTCCGCCCTAAAAGTCCCCCACCCCACCTGACCCCACCCCCTCGGCCCGGCCCTCCGCACGGGGCCACACCCACCCGGCCGCGCTGGCCGATCGCAGGCCGACAGGACCCGCCGGATCGGCGGCCCTCCACGCCGAGGCCACGCCCACCCGACCAGCCGCGCCGGCGCCGCTCCCACCCTCCCGGCCGCGCCAGCCCGATCGCCCGCCGGCGAGACCAGCCGGCATCGGCCGCCCCTCCGCACCGGGCCACACCCACCGAACCGGTCACCGGCCCGGCCGGTGCCGGCCGGTCACCGCAATCTGGCCGGCGGGCGGTTGGTCCCTCCGTATGTGAAAGGCCACTCCTGATGACCCGATCACCCACATCCTCCCTGTCCGACGGCGCCCGGCGGGCCCTGCGCACGGTGGTGCAGGCCCTTGTCGGGGTGTGCGTGCTGCTGCCCGCGGTGCTCGGCTCCTCGGGGCCGGCCGGCGCCCTGCCGTGGGCGGCCGGCGCGGTCGCCGTCGCCGGCGGGCTCAGTCGGCTGATGGCCGTACCGGCCGTGGAGGCGCTGCTGCCGCCGTGGCTGCGGACCGCCGCCGAGGTCAACGGCGACCGCGCGCTGCGGAAGCTGCCCGACCCGGCACCGGCCCCGGACGCGGCCCCGGCGGAGGACCCCGCGCCCGCCGGGACCGCCGCCGGGTTCGGTTTCACCGGCGCCGGACCCGCCGCGCCGGGCGGGGAAAGCAGCGGTGCATGAGCGGACCTCCCCTGTCCGACCCGGCCGCGGTCGCGCTTGAGCTGGAACGGCTGCGCGGCGCGGTGGAGGCGGGCTTCGCCCGGGTCGACGGGGCTCTGGCGCTGGTGGTGCAGCGCAGCGACCAGACCGACCGGCAACTGGCCGACCACGAGACGCGGCTGGACGCCCTGGAACGGTCCCGCTGGCCGCTGGCCAGCATCGGCGCGCTGGCCGCGGTCGCCACCGTGGTCGTCACCGCGCTGGAACTCGTCCCGCGCTGAGCCGGGCCGCGCGAGAACGCACAAAGGGGGCGGCGCCCCGGGGAGCGATCCCCGGGGCGCCGCCCCTTTTTTCCGTGTCACCTGCCCGGAGGCGCGACCTCAGCCGTTGTACGGGCCGTAGTCGTAGTCCTCCAGCGGCACCGCCTGGCCGGAGCCGGTGCCGAACGGGCTGTAGTCGATGTCGTCGTAGCCGACGGCCGAGTACATCGCGGCCTTGGCCTCCTCGGTCGGCTCCACCCGGATGTTGCGGTAGCGGGACAGGCCCGTACCGGCCGGGATCAGCTTGCCGATGATGACGTTCTCCTTCAGGCCCAGCAGCGAGTCGGACTTGGCGTGGATCGCCGCGTCCGTCAGCACCCGGGTGGTCTCCTGGAAGGAGGCCGCCGACAGCCACGACTCGGTGGCCAGCGACGCCTTGGTGATACCCATCAGCTGCGGGCGACCCGAGGCCGGGTGACCGCCCTCGGCCACCACCCGGCGGTTCTCGGTCTCGAACCGGCCGCGCTCGACCAGCTCGCCCGGCAGCAGCTCCGCGTCACCGGACTCGATGATCGTCACCCGGCGCAGCATCTGCCGGATGATGATCTCGATGTGCTTGTCGTGGATCGACACACCCTGCGAGTTGTAGACCTTCTGGACTTCCTGCACCAGGTGGATCTGCACCTGGCGCTGGCCGAGGATGCGCAGCACGTCGTGCGGGTTGGTGGCACCCACGGTCAGCTTCTGGCCGACCTCGACGTGGTCGCCCTCGCCCACCAGCATCCGGACGCGCTTGGAGATCGGGTAGGCGATCTCGTCGGCGCCGTCGTCCGGCGTGACGACGATCTTCTTGGTCTTCTCGGTCTCCTCGATCCGGACCCGGCCGGCCGCCTCGGAGATCGGGGCGACACCCTTGGGCACCCGGGCCTCGAAGAGCTCGACCACACGCGGCAGACCCTGCGTGATGTCCTCACCGGCGACACCGCCGGTGTGGAAGGTACGCATGGTCAGCTGGGTACCGGGCTCACCGATCGACTGGGCGGCGATGATGCCGACCGCCTCGCCGATGTCCACCAGCTTGCCGGTGGCCAGCGAACGGCCGTAGCAGTACGCGCAGGTGCCGACGGCCGACTCGCAGGTGAGGATCGAGCGGGTCTTGACCTCCTCGACCCCCAGCTTCACGAGCTGGTCGATCAGCACGTCGCCGAGGTCGACGTTGGCGGGCGCGACGACCTTGCCGTCCACCACCACGTCCTCGGCGAGCATCCGCGCGTACACGCTGGTCTCGACGTCCTCCGTCTTGCGCAGCGTGCCGTCGGCGGCGCGCTCGGCGATCTGGAGCTTCAGACCGCGCTCGGTGCCGCAGTCCTCCTCGCGGATGATGACGTCCTGCGAGACGTCCACCAGACGACGGGTCAGGTAACCCGAGTCGGCGGTGCGCAGCGCGGTGTCGGCCAGACCCTTACGGGCACCGTGGGTGGAGATGAAGTACTCCAGCACGGACAGGCCCTCACGGAAGGACGCCTTGATCGGACGCGGGATGGTCTCGTTCTTGGCGTTCGAGACCAGGCCGCGCATACCCGCGATCTGACGCATCTGCATCATGTTTCCGCGGGCACCCGAGTCGACCATCATGAAGATGGGGTTGGTCTTCGGGAAGTTGGCGTTCATCGCCTGCGCGACCTCGTTGGTCGCCTTGGTCCAGATGTTGATCAGCTCGTCCGACCGCTCCTGCTTGGTGATCAGGCCGCGCTCGTACTGCTTCTGGACCTTCTCGTCCTGCGCCTCGTAGGAGGCGATGATGTCCTTCTTCGCCTCGGGCACCACGACGTCGGAGATGGCCACGGTGACACCGGACCGGGTGGCCCAGTGGAAGCCGGCCGCCTTCAGGTTGTCGAGCGTCGCCGCCACGATCACCTTCGGGTAGCGCTCGGCGAGGTCGTTGACGATCTCGGAGAGCTGCTTCTTGCCGACCGCGTAGTCCACGAACGGGTAGTCCTCGGGCAGCAGCTCGTTGAACAGCGCCCGGCCCAGGGTGGTGCGCAGCCGGAAGCTGTCACCGACCTGGTACGGCTCCTCGCCCTCGGTGGCCTCCGGCGGGGTCCAGCCGCGCGGCGGGACGGTGCCCACCGGGAAGCGGATGTCGATCCGCGACTGCATGGACAGCTCGCGGTTGTCGAACGCCATGATCGCCTCGGCCGTGGAGCCGAACGCCCGTCCCTCGCCCTTGACCTCGCGCTCCTCGGAGTCCGTGGTCAGGAAGAACAGGCCGAGCACCATGTCCTGGGTCGGCATGGTGACCGGGCGGCCGTCGGCCGGCTTGAGGATGTTGTTCGAGGACAGCATCAGGATGCGGGCCTCGGCCTGCGCCTCCGCCGACAGCGGCAGGTGCACGGCCATCTGGTCGCCGTCGAAGTCGGCGTTGAAGGCGGTGCAGACCAGCGGGTGGATCTGGATCGCCTTGCCCTCGACCAGCTGCGGCTCGAACGCCTGGATGCCGAGGCGGTGCAGCGTCGGCGCGCGGTTGAGCAGCACCGGGTGCTCGGCGATGACCTCTTCCAGCACGTCGTACACGACCGTGCGGCCGCGCTCGACCATGCGCTTGGCCGACTTGATGTTCTGCGCGTGGTTGAGGTCCACCAGGCGCTTCATCACGAACGGCTTGAAGAGCTCCAGCGCCATGGCCTTGGGCAGGCCGCACTGGTGCAGCTTGAGCTGCGGGCCGACGACGATCACCGAACGGGCGGAGTAGTCGACGCGCTTGCCGAGCAGGTTCTGGCGGAACCGGCCCTGCTTGCCCTTGAGCATGTCGGACAGCGACTTCAGCGGACGGTTGCCGGGGCCCGTGACCGGGCGGCCGCGGCGGCCGTTGTCGAAGAGCGCGTCCACGGCCTCCTGGAGCATGCGCTTCTCGTTGTTCACGATGATCTCGGGCGCGCCGAGGTCGAGCAGCCGCTTCAGGCGGTTGTTCCGGTTGATCACCCGGCGGTACAGGTCGTTCAGGTCGGAGGTCGCGAAGCGGCCACCGTCCAGCTGCACCATCGGACGCAGGTCCGGCGGGATCACCGGGACGCAGTCCAGCACCATGCCACCGGGCTTGTTGGTGGTCTGCAGGAACGCGGAGACGACCTTGAGCCGCTTCAGCGCACGGGTCTTCTTCTGGCCCTTGCCGGTGCGGATGATCTCCCGCAGCCGCTCGGCCTCCTCGTCCAGATCGAAGGACTCCAGGCGCTTCTGCAGCGCCGCGGCACCCATCGAACCCTGGAAGTACGTGCCGAACCGGTCGCGCAGCTCGCGGTAGAGCAGCTCGTCGCCCTCCAGGTCCTGGACCTTGAGGTTCTTGAAGCGGGCCCACACCTCGTCGAGCCGGTCCAGCTCGCGCTGGGCGCGGTCGCGCAGCTGCTTCATCTCGCGCTCGGCACCCTCGCGCACCTTGCGGCGCACGTCGGCCTTGGCGCCCTCGTTCTCCAGCTCGCCGAGGTCCGCCTCCAGCTTCTTCTGGCGGGCCTCCACGTCGGCGTCGCGGCGCTGCTCGACCTGCTGCCGCTCCACGGAGACCTGGGCCTCCAGGGACGGCAGGTCACGGGTGCGGCGCTCGTCGTCGACCCACGTGATCATGTACGCCGCGAAGTAGATGACCTTCTCCAGGTCCTTCGGGGCGAGGTCGAGCAGGTAGCCCAGGCGCGAGGGGACACCCTTGAAGTACCAGATGTGCGTGACCGGCGCGGCCAGCTCGATGTGGCCCATCCGCTCACGGCGCACCTTGGCGCGCGTGACCTCCACGCCGCAGCGCTCACAGATGATGCCCTTGAAGCGGACGCGCTTGTACTTACCGCAGTAGCACTCCCAGTCCCGGGTGGGGCCGAAGATCTTCTCGCAGAAGAGCCCGTCCTTTTCCGGCTTGAGGGTGCGGTAGTTGATGGTCTCGGGCTTCTTGACCTCGCCGTGCGACCAGGTCCGGATGTCGTCCGCGGTGGCCAGGCCGATCCGCAGCTCGTCGAAGAAGTTGACGTCGAGCACTGTGTCGTCAATCCCTCTCAGGGTTGATTCTCAAAATGGTCTGAACTGGGCCGTGGGGGCCGCCCGGCGCCTTGACAGAAGGGCCGGGCGGCAACCCGTCAGACCTCTTCGACGCTGCTCGGCTCGCGCCGGGACAGGTCGATACCGAGCTCCTCCGCCGCGCGGAAGACGTCCTCGTCGGTGTCCCGCATCTCGATGGACATGCCGTCCGAGGACAGCACCTCAACGTTGAGGCAGAGCGACTGCATTTCCTTGATGAGCACCTTGAAGGACTCGGGAATGCCGGGCTCGGGGATGTTCTCGCCCTTGACGATGGCCTCGTAGACCTTCACACGACCGAGAACGTCGTCGGACTTGATGGTCAGGAGCTCCTGGAGGGCGTACGCGGCGCCGTACGCCTCCAGCGCCCACACCTCCATCTCGCCGAACCGCTGCCCGCCGAACTGCGCCTTACCACCCAGCGGCTGCTGGGTGATCATCGAGTACGGACCGGTGGACCGGGCGTGCAGCTTGTCGTCCACGAGGTGGTGGAGCTTCAGGATGTACATGTAGCCGACCGAGATCGGCGCCGGGAACGGCTCGCCGGAGCGGCCGTCGTACATCCGCGCCTTGCCGGACGGCAGCACCAGACGGTTGCCGTCGCGGTTGGGCAGGGTGTTCTCCAGCAGGCCGGCCAGCTCGTCCTCGCGGGCACCGTCGAAGACCGGGGTGGCCACGTTGGTCCGCGGGGAGACCTGGTCGGCGGCGATGTTCTGCAGCCGCCGGGCCCAGTCGTCGGGCAGGCCGGAGACGTCCCAGCCCTGGCTGGCGAGCCAGCCGAGGTGGATCTCCAGGACCTGTCCCGGGTTCATCCGGGACGGGACGCCCAGCGGGTTGAGGATGATGTCGACCGGGGTGCCGTCCTCCAGGAACGGCATGTCCTCGACCGGCAGGATCTTGGAGATGACGCCCTTGTTGCCGTGGCGGCCGGCCAGCTTGTCGCCGTCGGTGATCTTGCGCTTCTGCGCCACGTAGACGCGCACCAGCTGGTTCACGCCGGGCGGCAGCTCGTCGCCCTCCTCGCGGTCGAAGACGCGCACGCCGATGACCTTGCCGGTCTCGCCGTGCGGCACCTTCAGCGAGGTGTCGCGGACCTCACGGGCCTTCTCGCCGAAGATCGCGCGCAGCAGCCGCTCCTCCGGGGTCAGCTCGGTCTCACCCTTGGGGGTGACCTTGCCGACCAGGATGTCGCCGGCGACCACGTCGGCGCCGATCCGGATGATGCCGCGCTCGTCGAGGTCGGCCAGCACCTCCTCGGAGACGTTCGGGATGTCCCGGGTGATCTCCTCGGGGCCCAGCTTGGTGTCGCGGGCGTCGACCTCGTGCTCCTCGATGTGGATCGAGGACAGGACGTCGTCCTGCACGAGGCGCTGCGACAGGATGATCGCGTCCTCGTAGTTGTGGCCCTCCCACGGCATGAACGCGACCAGCAGGTTCTTGCCCAGCGCCATGTCGCCCAGCTCGGTGGACGGGCCGTCGGCGAGCACCTGGCCGGCGATCACGCGGTCGCCCTCGTCCACGACGACCTTCTGGTTGAAGGACGTGCCCTGGTTCGAGCGGGAGAACTTCGCGACCCGGTAGGTGATGTACGTACCGTCGTCGTTGGTGACCGTGACGTAGTCCGCGGAGACCTCCTGGACCACGCCGTCCTTCTCGGCCTTGATCACGTCACCGGCGTCGACCGCGCAGCGGTACTCCATGCCGGTGCCGACCAGCGGCGCCTCCGCCTTGATCAGCGGGACGGCCTGCCGCATCATGTTCGCGCCCATGAGCGCGCGGTTGGCGTCGTCGTGCTCCAGGAACGGGATCATCGCGGTCGCGACCGACACCATCTGGCGCGGCGAGACGTCCATGTAGTCCACGTCGTCGCCGGCGATGTAGTCGATCTCGCCGCCGCGGCGGCGGACCAGCACGCGGGCCTCGGCGAACCGCAGGTCGTCGTTGAGCGGCGCGTTGGCCTGCGCGATGACGAAGCGGTCCTCCTCGTCGGCGGTCAGGTAGTCCACGTCGTCCGTGACCTGGCCGTCGACGACCTTGCGGTACGGCGTCTCGATGAAGCCGAACGCGTTGACCCGGCCGTAGGAGGCCAGCGAGCCGATCAGACCGATGTTCGGGCCTTCCGGCGTCTCGATCGGGCACATGCGGCCGTAGTGCGACGGGTGCACGTCACGGACCTCGAAGCCGGCCCGCTCACGGGACAGACCACCGGGGCCGAGCGCGTTGAGCCGGCGCTTGTGGGTCAGACCCGACAGCGGGTTCGTCTGGTCCATGAACTGCGACAGCTGGCTGGTGCCGAAGAACTCCTTGATGGAGGCGACGACCGGCCGGATGTTGATCAGGGTCTGCGGCGTGATCGCCTCGACGTCCTGGGTGGTCATGCGCTCGCGCACGACCCGCTCCATACGGGCCAGACCGGTCCGCACCTGGTTCTGGATCAGCTCGCCCACGTTGCGGATACGGCGGTTGCCGAAGTGGTCGATGTCGTCCGTCTCGACCATGATCGAGCGGCCCGACTCGCCGACCGTCTCGGTCTCGCCGGCGTGCAGCTTCACCAGGTACTTGATGGTGGCGATGACGTCGTTCGTGGTGAGCACGCCGGCGTCCAGCGGCTCGTCCGCGCCGAGCTTCTTGTTGACCTTGTAGCGGCCGACCTTGGCCAGGTCGTAGCGCTTCGGGTTGAAGTACAGGTTCTCCAGCAGCGTCTGAGCGGCCTCCTTGGTCGGCGGCTCGCCCGGGCGCAGCTTGCGGTAGATGTCCAGCAGCGCGTCGTCCTGGCCCTGGGTGTGGTCCTTCTCCAGGGTGGCGCGCATGGACTCGTACTCGCCGAACTCGTCCAGGATCTGCTCGGTGGTCCAGCCCAGCGCCTTCAGCAGCACGGTGACCGACTGCTTGCGCTTGCGGTCGATGCGCACACCGACCATGTCGCGCTTGTCGATCTCCATCTCCAGCCAGGCACCCCGGGACGGGATGATCTTGGCGGAGAAGATGTCCTTGTCGGACGTCTTGTCGATCTGGCTGTCGAAGTAGACGCCCGGCGAGCGGACCAGCTGCGAGACGACGACACGCTCGGTGCCGTTGATGCAGAAGGTGCCCCGGCTCGTCATCAGGGGGAAGTCGCCCATGAAGACGGTCTGGGACTTGATCTCGCCGGTCTCGTTGTTGGTGAACTCGGCGGTGACGAAGAGCGGGGCGCCGTAGGTGAAGTCACGCTCCTTGCACTCGTCGAGCGAGTTCTTCGGCGGCTCGAAGCGGTGGTCACGGAAGGTGAGCGACATCGACCCGGAGAAGTCCTCGATCGGGGAGATCTCCTCGAAGATCTCCTCCAGACCTGACTTCGTGGGGACGTCCTGCCCACTGTCCAGGGCCGCCTCGACCCGGGCCTTCCACGCGGCGTTGCCGAGCAGCCAGTCAAAGCTCTCGGTCTGGAGCGCGAGGAGGTTCGGAACTTCGAGCGGTTCACGGATCTTCGCGAATGAGATGCGCAGCGGTGCGGTGCTGGCGCCGTTGTTCGAATTGGTGGTCGAGGCGTTGCGCGAGGCGGCCAAGAGGGGGTCCTTCCGAGGGCTCGGACTCACTACGCGCGTGCCGGACCGAACCCGAGTCCACGACAAAACCTCTGACAAAACCCCTGGTCACAGGCTTCTCGTGCATACTCGGAGACGGGCGTACCCCTGGTGACGGGCCAGGTGGCAGCTAACAGGCAGCGCAAAGGGTCAGTGTAGCCACATGGCCCACTGATGTCCAGAGCTGAGATTCGGAGTACCGAATCGTCGCCCCCTCGCCTCTTCTGCGGGACCCAGCCCTCGGAGCCTGGATCCGCACCCGTCATCCTGCAAAGCCATGCATTCCCGCATCGCGCCCGATCCATGCACACGATGCCGCAACATCTCGCACGAACCTGCGGGCGCCCCCCGGAGAGCCCGGGCGGCCGCCCGAACCGCGTTCCGGCGCGTCCTGAGAATTGCGTGCCGCGTGCCATACGTCAAGGCCCCAGCCTCGCGGGGATCGAAAACGGCCGAGGGCGGCCACCCGGATGGGTGACCGCCCTGCGGCGTGTGGAGCATGCCCCGGAGGGCGGTGCTACCTGAGGTGTTACTTGACCTCGACCGAGGCGCCGGCAGCCGCGAGGGACTCCTTGGCCTTCTCCGCGGCCTCCTTGTTGACCTTCTCCAGGACGGCCTTCGGGGCGCCGTCCACGAGGTCCTTGGCCTCCTTCAGACCCAGGGAGGTCAGCTCGCGCACGACCTTGATGACCTGGATCTTCTTCTCGCCCGCGCCGGTGAGGATGACGTCGAACTCGTCCTGCTCCTCGACGACCTCGGCGACGGCGCCCGGGCCCGCGGGGCCGGCCATGGCGACCGGGGCGGCGGCGGTGACGTCGAACTTCTCCTCGAAGGCCTTCACGAACGCGGAGAGCTCGATGAGGGTCATCTCTTCGAACTGCGCGAGCAGGTCGTCCTGGCTGAGCTTCGCCATGATGGCGGTCCTTCCATTCCAATGCGGCTGGTGCCGGATGTACATGTCGGCGGGCGTACGTCAGGCCCGCGGTGACCGCTGCCGTCCGAGGGCTGCCAGGAGCCCGGCGGGATGCCGGGACCCGGGATCAGCTCCGGGAGCGGACGGCGGTCGGAGTGCGAGCCGAATTACTCGGCACCGCCCTGCTCGGCCTGCTTGGCGCGAAGAGCCTCCGCGGTGCGGACGAACTTCGACGGGAGCGCCTGGAAGAGCGCGGCAGTCTGGGACTGCTTCGCCTTCATGGCACCCGCCAGCTTGCTGAGCAGAACCTCGCGGGACTCGAGGTCCGCAAGCTTCTTGATCTCGTCGGCGGACAGCGCCTTGCCGTCAAGGACACCGCCCTTGATGACGAGAGCGGGGTTGTCCTTGGCGAAGTCGCGCAGACCCTTCGCCGCCTCGACCGGGTCACCGGTCACGAAGGCGACGGCCGACGGACCCGCGAACAGGTCGTCGAGCGTGTTGATCCCGGCCTCGTTGGCCGCGATCTTGGTCAGCGTGTTCTTCACCACGGCGTACGTGGCGTTCTCACCGAGGGAACGGCGCAGCGTCTTGAGCTGCGCCACGGTGAGACCGCGGTACTCGGTCAGCACGGCGGCGTTCGAGGCGCGGAACTGGTCCGTCAACTCGGCAACCGCGGCAGCCTTGTCAGGCCTCGCCATTGAGTCTCGGCCTCCTTCCGGGTGATTGCGGACCGCCCGGTGGACGAAGGAGGACTCCTTGGAATGACGAACGCCCCGGCGCAGGCGCACGGGGCGTGACTCGACGGGCAGCGGTCACCCGCTCCCGGAGCTCTTCCACGGTCACCTGCGCGGGCCGTCCGCGATCAAACGGATCCTTCGGCCGCCCCACCCCTTGCGGGGTATGACGACAACCAGCGGTCTTTGGCTTCCCGCACAGCCTACGGGACGGGCCCGGACGGAACCAAATCGGGACGGCACAGGCCCCGGCTAGTGGTTCTTCATGAGGGTCTTCAGCATGTCCGTGAAGTCGATGGAGTCCGACGCGGGCGGGGCGGTGACGTGCACCGGCACGCCGAAGTCCGAGTAGTAGACGGTCGAGTGCGTCTCGCCGCGCTTCGTCTCGGCGCTGGAGACCGCCTTCACCACGTGGTGGTCCGCGTCGATCCACAGGTCGACCTTCTCCGTGGTGATGCCGGCGTTCTTCAGGGTGCGCCGCATCTCCGCCGCTTGGGCCGCGGTCAGGTACCGGGAGGCGCTCCCGGTGAGCTCGGCGGCGTGGACGGTGCCCGCGTAGTGCACGGCCCGTACGCCCCGCACGGACTCCGTACCGACCTTCCGGACGTCCTTCGAGGCCAGGACGGACCGGACCACCCGCGCGGGGTCGTCGTCCTGCGTCTGGCCCCCGAGGGAGGTCTGCCCGTTTCCGAGCTCGGCCAGTTCGGCGAGCGGGTAACGGACCCAGTGCTTGCCGCCGAGGTCGGCCGCCAGGGCCGGCCCCATGTCGAGGTAGAAGCCGTCCGGCAGGTAGCGGACCTGGATCGGGCCTTCGACACCGGCGTTCGCCAGGGTCCGGGCGGCCGTGCCGCCGGTCTGCGTGGTCGTCATGGCCGACCGCAGGCCGTGCGACCAGTCCATCTCACCCGTCGACCTGATCGACTGGGCACCGCCCACCGACATCGTCAGCTCGACCTTCGCCGAGTGCGTGGCGCTCGTGCGCTTCTCGACCGCGTCCAGCACCTGGAGGGCGTCCGTCCTCGGGGACCCGCCGGACACCACGGGAGCCGTGGCCCCGTGCGAGGCCGCACCGCCGGCCGGCCCGCACGCCGCCGCCCCCACCAGCACCGCGACCGCCGCGGCGCCTCTGGCCGCGTTCCGCCAGCTCTTCATCCGAGCCACCCCCCGCACCGCGGGGCTCCCTGCCTCGCGGCGCAGCACGATAGCGCAGCGCGCCGACAGGAAAAGGCCGGGCCCGCCCCGTGGAGGGAGCGGGCCCGGCCCCTGTCGTGCCCGGTCGTCCGACCGTCGTGCGGATCAGACCGCAGTACGGATCAGACCGCCGCCGGGTCTTCCTCGACCATCAGGTTGCGCGTGCGGTTCGGGTCGACCTGGATGCCCGGGCCCATCGTGGTGGAGACCGAGGCCTTCTTCAGGTAACGGCCCTTCGCCGCGGACGGCTTGAGACGCAGGATCTCGTCCAGCGCCGCCGCGTAGTTCTCCACCAGCTGGGCGTCGTCGAAGGACACCTTGCCGATGATGAAGTGCAGGTTCGAGTGCTTGTCGACGCGGAACTCGATCTTGCCGCCCTTGATCTCGGTGACCGCCTTCGCCACGTCGGGCGTCACGGTGCCGGTCTTCGGGTTCGGCATGAGGCCGCGGGGACCGAGCACGCGGCCGAGCCGGCCGACCTTGCCCATCAGGTCCGGGGTGGCGACGACGGCGTCGAAGTCGAGCCGCCCCTTCGCCACCTCGTCGATCAGTTCGTCGGAGCCGACGATGTCGGCTCCCGCGGCTTCCGCGGCCGCGGCACGGTCACCGGTCGCGAAGACCAGGACCCGGGCGGTCTTGCCGGTGCCGTGCGGGAGGTTCACGGTGCCACGGACCATCTGGTCGGCCTTGCGCGGGTCGACACCCAGGCGGAAGGCGACCTCGACGGTCGAGTCGAACTTGATGCTGGCGGTCTCCTTGGCGAGACGGACGGCCTCCAGGGGCGCGTACAGGCGCTCCCGGTCGATCTTGGCGTCCGCAGCGCGGAGAGCTTTGCTGCGCTTGCTCACGTTCTGCTCCTGTTGCATGGATGGAGTCGTGGTCGGGGCCGAGCCGGCCCTCCCACGGATTTCTGCTGGCCGCGGGGCAACCCGCCGCCTTTGTGCTCGGGCGTCAGCCCACTGCACTGTTTCTCGGGCGTCAGCCCACTGCCCTTTTGCTCGGGCTTCCTGCTCACTCGCTCCGCGGACGGCCTCGTTCCTCAGCCGGCCACTGCGCGAGTTCGGGCGTCAGCCCACTGCCTTTTTGCTCGGGTTTCCTGCTCACTCGCTCCGCGGACGGCCTCGTTCCTCAGCCGGCCACTGCGCGAGTTCGGGCGTCAGCCCTCGACCGTAATGCCCATCGAACGCGCCGTACCCGCGATGATCTTCTCCGCGGCGTCGAGGTCGTTCGCGTTGAGGTCGGGGAGCTTCGTGGTGGCGATCTCGCGGACCTGGTCGCGGGTGAGCTTGGCGACCTTGGTCGTGTGCGGGGTGCCGGATCCCTTGTCCACACCAGCGGCCTTGAGGATGAGCTTCGCGGCCGGCGGGGTCTTGGTGACGAAGGTGAAGCTGCGGTCCTCGTAGACCGTGATCTCCACCGGGATCACCATGCCGCGCTGCGACTCGGTCGCCGCGTTGTAGGCCTTGCAGAACTCCATGATGTTCACGCCGTGCTGGCCCAGCGCGGGGCCCACCGGCGGGGCGGGGTTCGCCGCACCGGCGTTGATCTGGAGCTTGATAAGCCCCGTGACCTTCTTCTTCTTGGGAGGCATAGCTCTCTCTCCGGGTCCTGTTGAGAGTTTTCATGCCTGCGTGCAGGCATACCGCACCACGATAACGGGTATCCCCCCGCGCGCTGAAATCCCGGGGTCCCGCCCCCTCTCCGCCGACGGCCGGACAGCCACTCGATCGCCGTTCGTCATCTCCCGTCCGCCCGGGCTCGACCGCCTCTGCCTAGCTTTGTCTGCGTTCGGACCAACCAACCCGGGAAGGACCCCTATGTGCACACACGGTGACCCTGCGTCACAGAATTCGGGCGGGCAGAACCGTCGCGGCTTCCTGCGCAACGCCGCGCTGGCCGGTGCGGGAGCGGCGGCCGCGGGAACCGGTGTCGCCGGGCTCGCGGGACCCGCCTTCGCCGCGGAGAGCGGCACCGCCAAGAGCGACGGCCGCCCGGTCGGCCCGTGGAAACCGGATCCGACGGCCCTCCGCTTCACCCTCGCGGTCATGCCGGACACCCAGTTCCTGTACTGGGGCAGCCAGGACAGCGTCAACCGGACGCCGCAGGAGGAGTCGTTCCGCTACATCATCGACAACAGCGGGAACCCCGACAACAACATCGTGTTCATGGCGCACCTCGGTGACCTGACGGAGGACGCCGACCCGTCGTCGTTCGCCCAGGTCGACCGGGCGTTCTCGCTGCTGGACTCGCACGGCGCCGCGTACAGCGTGCTGGCCGGCAACCACGACGTGAGCGGCGACGACAGCCGCGGTGACACCCCGTACCTGCGGACCATGGGCCCGCAGCGGTTCCGGCGCTCGAAGACGTTCGTCGGGGCGGACCCGACCGGCTACAACACCGCGCACGTCTTCCAGGCGGCGGGCCGCTCGTGGCTGCTGCTGGCCCTGGACTGGCGCACCACCGACCAGGGCTTCGCGTGGGCCGACGGCGTGATCAAGGCGCACCCGAAGATGCCGGTGATCATCACCTCGCACGACATCGTCGCCTCGCCGTACGACGACAACGTTTTCCCGTACGAGTCCGGCGACCCCGAGAACAACGCCGTGCTCTCCGGGTACGGCCAGACCGTGTGGGACAAGCTGGTCAAGGACAACGACCAGGTCTTCCTGACCCTCAACGGCCACTACTGGCCGCCCGGGCGCACCACCATGAAGAACGCCGCCGGCAACGACGTGCACCTGCACATCACCAACTACCAGAACCGCTACTTCGGCGGTGGCGGCATGATCCGGCTGTACCACTTCGACCTGATCCGCAACACGATCGACGTCGAGACGATCAACCCGTGGGTCCTGGCCCAGGAGCCGGAGTCCCGCAACGTGCTGGCGGCCGAACTCGCCCACATCACCGGCCCGGTCGACAACTTCTCGATCCCGATCGACTTCGAGGAGCGCTTCTCCGGCTTCGCCCCGGTTCCGGTCCGGCCCGCCCGCCCGGCGAGCAAGGAACTGGTCAAGGACACGCTGGCGTACTGGCGCTTCGACGGCCAGGGCGCGCCCGGCACGGCGCTGACCGCGGGCCGGCGGATCCGCGACCTGTCCGGCAAGGGCAACGACCTGACCGTGGTGACCCTGCCGGGCACCGCCGCCGACGCGCTGACCTGGTCCGACGACCACCACCCCGACCAGCCCGGGCACGCGAGCCTGAAGTTCACCGGCGGCCGCAACCCGCTGCACGGCTCGTACCTGACCACCGGGGACGGGGCTCCGCTGAACGCCCAGACGTTCGAGAGCGGCTACACGATCGAGACGTTCGTGTACATGCCGCTTGACTGGGACGCCGGGAACAACGGCTGGGCGGCCATACTCAGCCGCCGCGGCTCGGCCGACGCCGCGGGCAAGCAGGGCAAGAACACCGACCCGAACGAGCCCCTGGTCCAGCTCTCCATCTCCAACAACGGCCGCGAGCCGCAGTTCAACCACTACCCGCTCAACGACACCTACCCGACCACCAACTGGGGCCACGGCCTGGTCGAGCTCAAGTGGTGGCACCTCGCGGTCGTCAACGACGGCCGCCGCACCCGCCTCTACGTCGAGGGCGCCCCCGTCGCCGACAACCCCGACCGCCTCTCCGTCGGCCTCACCTCGCTCGGCCTCCCCTGGCTGGTCGGCGGCCACGAGAACGCCGGCGCGATCGACATCGTCTTCCACGGCACCATCGGCGAGATCCGCGTCGTCGGCCGCCCCCTCCCGTCCTCCGACTTCCTGACCGCCAAGTAACCCCCACCCCACCCGGGCCCGCACGAAAAAGCCCCCGCCTGCGACTTCCGCGCAGGTGGGGGCTTCCCGGTGCCGTACGAGCGGCGGCTAGTTCTTCTGGATCTGGTCGAAGCTGAGCTCGACCGGGGTTTCGCGGCCGAAGATCTCGACGAGGCCCTTGACCTTCTTGGAGTCGGCGTTGATCTCGTTGATCGTGGCCTGGAGGGTGGCGAAGGGGCCGTCGGTGACGGTGACCGAGTCGCCGACCTCGAAGTCGAGCACCTGGACCTCGACCCGGCGCGGCTGGGCCGTGCCGTCGGCGATCGCGGCGGCCTCGGCCGCGGCCTCCACCTCGGGGGCGAGCATCTTGACGATCTCGTCGAGGGTCAGCGGGTACGGGTCGTACGCGTTGCCGACGAAGCCGGTGACGCCGGGGGTGTTGCGGACGACGCCCCACGACTCGTTGGTGAGGTCCATCCGCACCAGGACGTAGCCCGGGAGCTTGTTCTGGCGGATGGTCTTGCGGTCGCCGTTCTTGATCTGGACGACCTCTTCCTGGGGCACCTCGGCCTGGTAGATGTAGTCCTCGACGTTGAGCGAGACGGCGCGCTGCTCCAGGTTGGACTTCACGCGGTTCTCGTAGCCCGCGTAGGTGTGGATCACGTACCACTCGCCGGGCAGCGTGCGCAGTTCCTCGCGGAACGCGGCGACCGGGTCGACCGGCTCGGGGGCCTCGCCGGCCTCCTCCTCGCCGTCTTCGCCGTCCTCGGCCTCGGCGTCGGTCCCGGTGTCCTCGCTGTCGGACCCGTCCTCGTCGACCTCGTCGTCCGCGTCGGCTTCAGCCGACTCGTCCGACGCGTCCGCGGTCGGGTCGGCGGCCTGCTCCAGGTCGCCGTCGGCGGCCTCGGCGGCGTCGAGTGCGCGGTCCTCGGCCTCCACGGAATCGTCGACGTCGTGCACGTTCGGGTCAGACACGGTGACTGCTTCTTCCTGACTTCAAGGGGTGGATCTGCGGACGGCGCCCGTGAACGGGCGCCCCGCGGGATTCAGCCGAGACTCATCCGAAAACGTACGCGATGAGCTTCGAGAAACCCCAGTCAACCACGCTCACGAACGCGATGACGGCGACCACGAACACAATCACCACTGTGGTGTACGTCGACAGATCGTTGCGACTCGGCCAGACGACCTTGCGCAGTTCCGCGACGACCTGGCGGTAGAACAGGGCAAGACGACCGAACGGGCCCTTCTTACCGCGCTTACCACCGCGGCGGGGCTTCTTGTCGGTCTCCTCGGCGTCCTGAGCGGCGTCAGGCTCAAGGACCTCATTGGAGTCCGTGATCTCAGTCACTCGTCCTCACCTGACTCCGGGTCGTGGCCATGCCGCGCCCGTCGCGCGGTACGGCGAGTGCTTAACCTGCCCACATCCACCATCGGACATGTGGAGCAGGGCCGGAGGGACTTGAACCCCCAACCGCTGGTTTTGGAGACCAGTGCTCTACCAATTGAGCTACGACCCTACGCTGACTCCCCCAACGTACCGCAGCGGTACGTCAGGAAGGCCACCGACGGATGAGTGTACGTGTTCAGAGCCGGTCCGTCGAACGCCTTGCACCCGAAAGGCCCGCGGGGCGGCGGAACCGGGGTGCCCGGCCGGTCCCGGTTCTGGGACCATTCAGTCATGAGCGCAGCTAACCCCATCGAGCCGCCCGCATCACCGTCTGCCACCGACCGGCGCGTGTCGGCCCGCGTCGGGTCGATCTCCGAGTCCGCCACGCTGGCCGTGGACGCCAAGGCGAAGGCCCTCAAGGCCGCCGGGCGCCCGGTGATCGGCTTCGGCGCCGGCGAGCCGGACTTCCCGACGCCGGACTACATCGTCGAGGCCGCCGTGGAGGCCTGCCGCACGCCGAAGTACCACCGGTACACGCCGGCCGGCGGCCTGCCGGAGCTGAAGGCGGCCATCGCGGCCAAGACGCTGCGGGACTCCGGCTACGAGGTGGACGCCTCCCAGGTGCTGGTGACCAACGGCGGGAAGCAGGCGATCTACGAGGCGTTCGCCGCGATCCTCGACCCGGGCGACGAGGTCATCGTGCCGGCCCCGTACTGGACCACCTACCCCGAGTCGATCCGGCTGGCCGGCGGCGTCCCGGTCGAGGTGGTCGCCGACGAGAGCACCGGGTACCGGGTGTCGGTGGAGCAGCTGGAGGCGGCCCGCACCGAGCGGACGAAGGTGCTGCTCTTCGTCTCGCCGTCCAACCCGACCGGCGCGGTCTACAGCGAGGCCGAGTCCGAGGCGATCGGCCGCTGGGCGGTCGAGCACGGCCTGTGGGTGCTCACCGACGAGATCTACGAGCACCTGGTGTACGGCGACGCCGTGTTCACCTCGCTGCCGGCGATCGTGCCCGAGCTGCGCGACAAGTGCATCGTCGTCAACGGCGTGGCCAAGACGTACGCCATGACCGGCTGGCGGGTCGGGTGGGTCGTCGGCCCGAAGGACGTGGTCAAGGCCGCGGCCAACCTCCAGTCGCACGCGACCTCCAACGTCAACAACGTGGCGCAGGCCGCCGCGCTGGCCGCGGTGAGCGGCGACCTGACCGCCGTGGCCGAGATGCGCGGGGCCTTCGACCGCCGGCGCCGGACCGTCGTGCGGATGCTGAGCGAGATCGACGGCGTGGTCTGCCCGGTCCCCGAGGGCGCGTTCTACGTCTACCCGTCGGTGAAGGGGCTGCTGGGCAAGGAGATCCGCGGCAAGCGGCCGCAGAACTCGGTGGAGCTGGCCGCCCTCATCCTGGACGAGGCCGAGGTCGCGGTGGTCCCGGGCGAGGCCTTCGGCACCCCCGGCTACCTCCGGCTGAGCTACGCGCTGGGCGACGAGGACCTGGTCGAGGGCGTCTCGCGGATGCAGAAGCTGCTCGGCGAGGCGCGGGACTGACCCGCTCCGGCCTCGCTCCCGCATTCGGGCAAGCCCCCGTTCGGAGAAAACGGTTCCGGGCGGGGGCCGGGGTGTAGCAGGATCTTGGGATGGCACGTGAGGTACGTACGGCACGCGACATTCGCCTGCTGCCCAAAGCACATCTGCATCTGCACTTCACCGGGTCGATGCGGCCCAGCACCCTGCTCGAACTCGCCGACCGGCACGGGGTGCACCTGCCCGAGGCGCTGACCTCGGGCGAACCCCCCAGTCTGCGGGCCACCGACGAGCGCGGCTGGTTCCGCTTCCAGCGGCTGTACGACATCGCCCGCTCGTGCCTGCGCACCGCGGAGGACCTCCAGCGGCTGGTCCGCGAGGCCGCCGAGGAGGACACCGCGGACGGCTCGGGCTGGCTGGAGATCCAGGTCGACCCGACCTCGTACGCGCCCCGGCTGGGCGGGCTGATCCCGACCATGGAGATCATCCTGGACGCGGTGCGGACCGCGTCGCGGGACACCGGGCTCGGCATGGCCGTGGTGATCGCCGCGAACCGGATGCGGCACCCGCTGGACGCCCGCACGCTGGCCCGGCTCGCGGTCCGGTACGCCGACAGCGGGGTGGTCGGCTTCGGGCTCTCCAACGACGAACGGCGGGGCCTGGCACGGGACTTCGACCGCGCCTTCGCCATCGCCCGGGACGGCGGGCTGCTCGCCGCCCCGCACGGCGGGGAGCTGTCCGGCCCGGCCAGCGTCCGCGACTGCCTGGACGACCTGCACGCCCAGCGGATCGGGCACGGCGTGCGCGCGGCCGAGGACCCCGCGCTGCTGCGGCG
This sequence comes from uncultured Actinomycetota bacterium, assembly GCA_963756705.1. Taxonomy (GTDB): domain Bacteria; phylum Actinomycetota; class Actinomycetes; order Streptomycetales; family Streptomycetaceae; genus Actinacidiphila. The sequence goes on from CAVWOS010000020.1 coordinate 37,444, forward strand.
GCTCGCCGACTCCGGGGTCACCTGCGAGGTCTGCCCCGCCTCCAACGTGGCGCTGGGCGTCTACGACAAGCCGGAGGACGTGCCGCTGCGGCCGCTGTGGGAGGCCGGGGTGCCGATGGCGCTCGGCGCCGACGACCCGCTGCTGTTCGGCTCCCGGCTGGCCGCGCAGTACGAGATCGCCCGCGAGGCGCACGGTTTCACCGACGCCGAGCTCGCGGAGCTGGCCCGCCAGTCCGTCCGCGCCTCCAGGGCGCCCCAGGACGTCCGGGACACCCTGCTGGCGGACATCGACGCCTGGGCGGCCTGAGCGGCCCCAGGGGCCCCGCGGGGGGCCTCGGCGGGCGTCCTCGCGGGGAGGGTCAGAGCGCCGTGCCCACGGTGACCGGCTCGTTGACGAGGGTGACGCCGAAGGCCGCGCGCACCCCGTCCCGCACCTCGCGGGCGAGGGCCAGCAGTTCCCCGGTGGTGGCCCCGCCGCGGTTGGTGAGCGCCAGGGTGTGCTTGGTGGAGATCCGGGCCCGGCCGGTGCCGTACCCCTTGGTGAAGCCGGCCCGGTCGATGAGCCAGGCGGCGGGGATCTTCACCGCGTCCCCGTCGGCCGGGAAGGACGGCGGGAGCACCTCGGCGCCGAGCCGCTCCCGCACCCGGGCCAGGAACCGCGGGTACTGCTCGGCGGTCAGGATCGGGTTGGTGAAGAACGAGCCCGCCGACCACGTGTCGTGGTCGGCCTCGTCCAGCACCATCCCCTTGCCCCGGCGCAGCGCCAGCACCGTCTCGCGGGCCTTGGTGAGCGGCACCCGGTCGCCGGGCTCGACGCCGAGCGCGCGGGCGGTCTCCGCGTACTTGACGGGCGCGGACATGCCCTCCGCGTCCTCCAGGGCGAACCGCACCCGCAGCACCACGAACCGGGACGGGTCCTGCTTGAAGCGGCTGGAGCGGTAGGCGAAGGCGCAGTCGGCGCTGGGGAGGGTGACGGTCTCGCGGGCCCGGCGGTCGTAGGCGACCACCTCCGTGATGGTGGTGGACACCTCCTGGCCGTACGCGCCCACGTTCTGGATCGGGGTGGCGCCGGCCGAGCCCGGGATGCCGGCCAGGCACTCGATGCCCGCCAGGCCCGCGCGCACGGTGGCGGCCACGGCGTCGGACCAGTTCTCGCCGGCGGCCAGTTCGAGGGCGCCGCCGGAGAGGTGGACGCCGCTGGTGGCGACGCGGACGGCGGTGCCGGGGAAGCCGTCGTCGGAGATCAGCAGGTTGCTGCCGCCGCCGATGAGGAGGACGTCCTCGCCGCGGTCGTCGCCGGTGCGGACCGCGTCGACGAGCTCCTCGTCCGTGCGGGCGGTGACCAGGCGCGCGGCCGGGCCGCCGAGGCGGAACGTGGTCAGGGGCGCGAGAGCCGTGTTCTCCGTTGCGTGCACGCCCTCACTGTATGCCCGCGCCGCCACCCGGCCCGGGGAGCGGGCGGGTGGCGGCGGGACGGCGGGGGGCCGCGGTCAATGGGTGGGCTGGAGGTCGGGGGCGCGGGTGGCGCCCCGCGGGGAGGCGGCGGCCTCGGCGCCCTCGATGACCGGGCCCGCCGGGTCCGCCGGGACGGCCGGACGGCGCCGCGGGAAGGCGAGGGCCGCCAGGGTGGCCGCCGCGAGGACCGCCGCGCCCACCCACAGCGCCGGGATCAGGCCGTCGACGAAGGCGGCCGGCGACCCGTACCCGCCGTGCGCGGCGAAGATCGAGCCGAGGACGGCGATGCCGAGCGATCCGCCGATCTCGCGCAGCGCGTTGTTCGTGCCGGACGCGATGCCCTGCTCGGCGGGCTTGACGGTGTGCATGAAGAGGTTGGTGGCCGGCGCGATGAACAGCGCCATGCCGGTGCCGCTGATCATCAGCGCGGGCAGCTGCGCCGCGTAGGAGACGTCGGCGGACACGACCGCGGCGAACCAGCCCAGCCCGATGGCCTGGAGCGCGAGCCCGGCGGCCACGACGGGCCGCCCGCCGATCCGGTCGGAGAGGTAGCCGGCGATCGGGGAGACCACCATCGGCATGCCGGTCCAGGGCAGCATCCGCAGCCCCGCCTCGGTGGGCCCGTAACCGATCACGTTCTGCAGGAACTGGCTGAGCAGGAAGATCGAGCCGAACATCCCGGCGAACATCAGCAGGGTCGCCGCGTTGATCGCGGAGAAGCCGCGGTTGGCGAAGATCCGCATGGGCACCATCGGGCGCCGGGCGGCGAAGCCGTGCCGCACGAACGCGGCCACCAGCGCCGCGCCGCCGAGGAGTCCGGCCAGCACCCGGGCGCTGGTCCAGCCGTGGTCGGTCGCGCTGACCAGCGCGTACACGATGCCGAACAGGCCGAGGCTGATCAGCGAGGTACCGCGGGCGTCCAGCCGGGCGCCGGGCGCGTGCGACTCGCGCAGCCGCAGCCGGGCCAGCGGGAGCAGGGCCAGGCCGATCGGCACGTTCAGCCAGAAGATCCAGTGCCAGGAGACGTGCTGGGTGAGGCTGCCGCCGATCAGCGGCCCGCCGGCGACGGCCAGCCCGTTGACCGCGCCCCAGATCCCGTAGGCCGTCCCGCGCTTGTCGGCGGGCACCGCGGCCGTCAGCAGGGTCAAGGTGAGCGGCATCATCACGGCCGCGCCCACGCCCTGCACCGCCCGCGCGGCGATCAGCTCCTGGATGCCGGGCGCCATGGCGGCGGCGGCAGACGCGACGGTGAAGATGCCGAGTCCGATCAGGAAGAGCCGGCGCCGCCCGAAGCGGTCGCCGAGCGCCGCGCCGAACATCAGCAGCACGGCGAAGGTCAGCGTGTAGGCGTTGACCGTCCACTCCAGGTCCGCCAGCTGCCCGCCGAGGCTCCTGCGGATCGACGGCAGGGCGGTGGTGACGACCAGGTTGTCGAGTGCCGCCATGAATCCGGCGACGCTGGTGATGATCAGGGCCCATACGGCGCTGCCGGGTCCTGTGCGCTGGTTCTCGCTCATGGTCGTTCTCCTCGTTCGGAGCGATGGTTCTCTAAGTTAGTTATTGATAACTAAGTTCTGCGGACAGAAGAAGGCCATGGATCAGCCCCGGAGAACCGCGCAGCCGGGCACGGCCCGGCCGGATCAGTCGCCCGGTGCGCCGACGGAGAATCCCGACCATGTGCGGTGGTCGGGCGGGAAGCCCAGGGACACCAGGGTGTTGATGAGCATCCCGTACGCGAAGAAGTTCGTGGTCTCCTCGACGTCCGCGCTCAGGTCCAGGTGGACCGCGTCCCACATCTCCTGCCAGCCGGCCCGCAGCGTCTCGCCGAACGCGTGGTCCCCGGCGGCCTCCGCGGCCGCCACGGCGGCGTACATCTGCATCTGCATCAGCAGCCGCTCGGGGTCGTCGTGGATCAGCTTCTGGTACGCCGTGGCCATCGCTTCGAGCCGGTCCTCCGGCGCCACGTCCTTGGCCGCCGCCGCGAAGACCTCACGCGTCGAGGCCAGGCACCGCTCGGACGCGGCGACGAAGATGGCCTGCTTGTTCGGGAAGAGCCGGAAGAGGTACGGCTGCGAGACGCCGACCCGCCGGGCGATCGCCTCGGTGGACGTGCCCTGGTAGCCGCCGTGGGCGAATTCGGTGACCGCCGCACGGATGACGCTCTCGCGCCGCTCCTCCGCGCTCATCCTTGCCATGCTTCTAAGTTAGTGACCAATCACTTTCTTTGTCAACCGGACGCCCGCCGCGTGGGGGCGCGGGCGCGTCGCGTCCGCGCCGAGGGGGCAGGGGAGGGACGGGGGCGAGGCGGATCAGGGAGCCGAGGGAGCCAGGGGCACCGGGGACACCGGGGGAGCCGCCTCGCCGAAGGGGTCAGGCGAGGCGGACGACCGCGCGGGCCCGGCCCAGCACCTTCAGACCGGCGGAGGTCGCCACGAGGTCCACCTGCACCCGGTTGTCGGGCAGCTTGGCGGTGACCTTGGCCGTCACCTCGATGACCGCGCCCTCGTCGTCGTTGGGCACCACGACCGGCTTGGTGAAGCGCACGCCGTACTCCTCGACGGCGGCCGGGTCGCCGGCCCAGTCGGTGAGCACGCGGCCGGCCGAGGCCATGGTGAACATGCCGTGCGCGATGACGTCGGGCAGGCCGACCTCGCGGGCGAACTTCTCGTTCCAGTGGATCGGGTTGAAGTCGCCGGACGCGCCCGCGTACTGCACCAGCGTGGTGCGCCGCACCGGGAAGCTCCGCGCGGGCAGTTCCGTGCCGGGCTCGACCTCGTCGTAGCTGACCGCGGCCGCCATCACGCCTCCCCGCCCTCGGTGGCCGCGCGGGCCACCAACTTCGTCCACGCCGTCACCACGTGCTCGCCCGAGGCGTCGTGCACCTCGCCGCGGATGTCCACGACGCCGTTGCCCGCCATGTACTTCACGGCCTCGATGGTGGAGGTCACCGACAGCCGGTCGCCGGCCCGCACCGGGCGGGTGTACGCGAACTTCTGGTCGCCGTGCACCACCCGGCTGTAGTCCAGACCGAGTTCGGGGTCGCGGATGACCAGGCCGGCCGCCTTGAAGGTGATCGCGAAGGCGAAGGTCGGCGGCGCGATCACGTCGGGGTGCCCGAGTTCCTTCGCCGCGTCCGGGTCGGTGTAGGCAGGGTTGGGGTCGCCGATCGCCTCGGCGAACTCGCGGATCTTCTCCCGCGCCACCTCGTACGGCGGCGTGGGCGGGTAACTCCGCCCCACCAGGGACTCGTCAAGGGCCATCGGCTACCTCCGGAACGCTGACCGCGCTGACCGCGCATTCAATGGGGACGACATGCCAGCGAGGCCGCCCCCGGTGATGACACGGGAACGACCTCGCGATGCCTCACGGGGAGGGAAAGGTCAGCGGGTCTCGCGGTGCGCCGTGTGCGAGTTGCAGCGCGGGCAGTGCTTCTTCATCTCCAAGCGGTCCGGGTCGTTGCGCCGGTTCTTCTTGGTGATGTAGTTCCGCTCCTTGCACTCCACGCAGGCCAGCGTGATCTTCGGGCGGACGTCGGTGGCGGCCACGTGAGTGCTCCTTGACGAACGAGTGTATGAACACAGGAATAGTAGCCGATTGAGGGACCGATCCCGCAATCGGCTACGGAGAGTAGCGGCGACCGGACTTGAACCGGTGACACAGCGATTATGAGCCGCTTGCTCTACCGACTGAGCTACGCCGCTGAGACGAACCGACCCCCGCCGGAAGCGGCGGGGACCCGATCCATCAGAGCCCCAATACGGAATCGAACCGTAGACCTTCTCCTTACCATGGAGACGCTCTACCGACTGAGCTATTGGGGCGAGCGAGGAAGACATTACACGGTCCGCAGCGATACGTGAAATCCGTATCCCGCAGGGCACATCGGGCGCGGCGGACACCGTGGCCGGCCGCCTCGCCCGGCTCTCCCGCGGCCTCTTCCGCGGTCTTTTCCGGGACCCCTTCCGCGCTGCTCGCGGGACCGTGGGCGGGCCGGTCGCGGCCCTGTCGGCGACCGGTCGCGGACCCGGCTCCTCACCCGCCGGACGGCCGCGCGCGTCGACGACCCGCGACCCTTACCGATACGACTAATTGGCTCCTGCCGGGACGGCGCCGCCTCGCCCCCTAGGCTCGACATCGCGTGACCTTGCCGTGATCTGCCTCCCCTCGCCCGCGAGGCCCGCACCGGAGGAGCGCGATGACCGACAGCTCCCGCGGCACCGCCGCGGAGACCGCCACCACCTTGCTGCTGTGCGGCGCCCGGCTCACCGACGGCCGGACCGTCGACGTCCGGCTGAGCGGCACCCGGATCGAGGCCGTCGGCACGGCGGGCAGCCTCGCCGTCCCGGCCGGGCGGGCCGAGCACGGCGCCCGCATCGACCTGCGCGGCTACCTGCTGCTGCCCGCGCCCGCCGAACCGCACGCCCACCTCGACCTCGCGCTGGCCGGCGGCGGCCCGCCCGCCGGGGACACCGAGGACGTGCAGCGCCGGGCCACCGAGGCGGCCCTGCTCCAACTCGGCCACGGCGCCACCGCGGTCCGCAGCCACGTCGGCATCGGCGACGTGCGCGGGCTGCGCTCCCTGGAGGCGGTGCTCCAGGCCCGGCACTCCCTGCGCGGCCTGCTCGACGTCCAGACCGTGGCCGTCCCCCGGGTGTTGACCGGCGCGGCGGGCGCGGACGGCCTGGCGATGCTGCGTGACGCGCTGAAGATGGGCGCGTCCGCGGTCGGCGGCTGCCCGGACCTCGACCCGGATCCGAGCGGGTACGCCGAGGCCGTGCTGGGCCTGGCGGCGGAGTTCGGGGTGCCGGTCGACCTCCACTCGGCGGCCTCGGACCCGGCCCGGCTGGCCCGGCTCGCCGCGATGGCCGGCGGGCTGCGGCCCGGCGTCACGCTCGGCCCCTGCCACGGCCTGTCCGCGCTCGGCCCGGACGCCGCCGCCCGCACCGCCGACCGGCTCGCCGCCGCCGGGATCTCCGTCGTCGCCCTTCCCCAGGGCGGCTGCGGCGCCCTCGACCGCGGCGGGGTCGCACCCGTCCGCCTGCTGCGCGCGGCCGGCGTCCGCGTCGCCGCGGGCAGCGGCGCCCTCGCCGACCCGGCCAACCCCGTCGGCCGCGGCGACCCCCTCGAGGCGGCCTTCCTCCTGGCCTCCCACGGGCAGTGCCCGCCCACCGTCGCGTACGGCCTGGTCAGCGCCGAGTCCCGCGCCGTCCTCGCCCTCCCCGAGGTGCGGGTCGAGGCCGGCTTCCCCGCCGAACTCCTCGCCCTGCGCGGCGACACCCTCCCCTCCGTCCTGTCCCTCGCCTACAGCCGCATCGTCATCCACCGCGGCCGCGTCGTCTCCCGCACCAGCGCCGTCCGCGAGTACTGCGACTCCGCGACCGAGTCCGCCCTCGACCTGCCCCGCCAGTCCCCCCGCGAGTCCTGACGGGCCGGGATGGGCAGCGGACGGCGGGCGTGGCCTGCCGTCCGGCGGCGGCTCGGCGGCGTACCGTCGCGGTATGCGTACGGTGATCGCAGGAGGGCACGGACAGATCGCGCTGCGGCTTGAGCGGCTGCTGGCGGAGAGCGGCGACGAGGTCGTCGGGCTGATCCGCGATCCGGGGCAGGCCGCGGAACTGCGGGCGGTGGGAGCAGAACCTGCCGTCGTGGACCTGGAGACGGCCGCGGTGGAGCAGGTGGCCGAGGTGCTGCGGGGCGCCGATGCCGCGGTCTTCGCCGCGGGCGCGGGTCCGGGCTCGTCGATCGAGCGGAAGCAGAGCGTCGACCGGGACGCGGCGGTGCTCCTCGCGGACGCGGCCGCGGCGGCCGGCGTCCGCCGCTTCCTCGTCGTCTCCTCGATGGGCGCCGACGCGGACGCGGTCTCCTCCGACCCCGTCTTCGAGGCCTACCTGCGGGCCAAGGGCGCGGCCGACGACGCGATCCGGGCCCGCGACGACCTGGCCTGGACGATCCTGCGCCCGGGTGCCCTGACGAACGAGCCCGGCACCGGCCTGGTCCGCCTCGCCCCCTCCACGGGCCGCGGCTCGGTGCCGCGGGACGACGTGGCCGCCGTGCTCGCCGCCCTCCTCGACGCCCCGGCCACGGCCGGCCGCACCCTGCACCTGGTCTCCGGCCCGGACTCGACCACCGAAGCCGTCTCCCGCCTCCCCCGCCCCTGACCCCTGCCCGGACCCGCGGGCCCGGTTGTACGGTGGGCCGGCGCGTACGTCCTCAAGGCCGGGCAGGGGGTGCGGGGTGACGCCGGCACACGTGTGGTCCCTCGCGCTCAGGCGCCTGGGCACCTGGCTCGACGTCGTCCTCCGCCCGCTCGGGACCCGGGCGACCCGCGGCGAGCACCGGTTGGTGCGGAGGTTCGCGGCCGCCGGCGGCCGTTCCATGTACGTCCACACGGGCATCGCCATGGCACTGCCCCGCTCGCGTCAGCGCGTCTTCCAGTGGCGGCTGCGACGGGACGCCCGGCGCCTCACGACGGAAGAGCTGGAAGCGCTGCTCGGGATGGGCTGGCGCGAGCGGGAGAGCGCCTTCTGGCTGATCGCCGCCGGCCGCCGCACGGACCTCCGCCCCCGGCTGGCCGCGCTCCTCGACGAGGATCCCGGCCCCGGGACGACGGACTGCCTGTTCACCCTGGCCCGGCTCGGCACCGAGGAGGACGCCCGGCTGCTCGCCGCCCACCTCGCGAAACCGCCCCCGCCCGAGCGGGAGGACGACCCGCGCGCCGACGCTCTCGCCGCGCTGCTCCACCTCGACGGGCTCCTGGGCACCTGTCACGGCGCTCGGTTCCTCGCCTCGGAGGCGTGCGAGGCGCCCGGCTTCGGCGAGGCGTGGCACGCCCTCGACCGGTTCCTCGTCTTCATGGACGGCGGATCCTCCGACCTCCGCGCGTACTTCGTCGACTCCGGCGCGTATCCCAGGGGGCCGCGCGGGTGGTTCGCGCCGCCTTTCTTGTGAGCGGCTCATGTGGTGAACAGCTCTTCTGGTGAGCAGCTCTGCTGAGCAGACGACATCCCTTCAGCTCAGCGCGGGCGGGCGTTGAGGCGGGCGGCCTGGCGGGTGAGGTAGTCGCGTTCGGCGAGGTTGGGTGCCTTGTGGGCGGCCTCCGCGTAGAGGCGGGCCGCCGTCGCGCGGTCGCCGTCGCGCTCGTGGAGGTGCGCGGCCACCGCGGCGTACCGGGGCAGGGAGTCGTCCAGCGCCGCGAGGGCCGCCAGACCCGCCCGCGGCCCGTCCGCCTCGCCGACCGCGACCGCCCGGTTCAGCCGGACGACCGGGCTGTCGGTCAGGCGGGCGAGTTCGTCATACCACTCGACGATCTGCACCCAGTCGGTCTCCTCGGCGGCGGGGGCGTCCGCGTGCAGCGCGGCGATGGCGGCCTGGGCCTGGAACTCGCCCAGCCGGTCGCGGGCGAGGGCCGCCTGGAGGATCGCCACGCCCTCGGCGATCGCCGCCGTGTCCCACCGGCCGCGGTCCTGCTCGGCCAGCGGGACGAGGGCGCCGTCGGGGGCGATGCGGGTGGCGCGGCGGGCGTGGTGCAGCAGCATGAGGGCGAGCAGGCCCGCCACCTCGGGGTGGTCGATCGCCGCCGCGAGCTGCCGGGTGAGCCGGATGGCCTCGGCGGCGAGGTCGACGTCACCGGAGTAGCCCTCGTTGAAGACCAGGTAGAGCACGCGCAGCACGGTGGCCACGTCACCGGGCCGGTCGAACCGCGCCCCGGAGACCGTACGCTTGGCGCGGCTGATGCGCTGCGCCATGGTCGCCTCGGGCACCAGGTAGGCCGCCGCGATCTGGCGGGTGGTCAGCCCGCCGACCGCGCGCAGGGTGAGCGCGACCGCCGACGAGGGGGTCAGCGACGGGTGGGCGCACAGGAAGTACAGCCGGAGCGTGTCGTCCGCGCCGTACGCCGGCCCGGGCGCCGGCTCCTGGTCGACGAGGTCCTCCCGCCGGCGGCGCGCGGTCTCGGACCGGGTCGCGTCGAGGAACCGGCGCCAGGCCACCGTGACCAGCCACCCCTTCGGGTCCCGCGGCGGCTCCGCCGGCCAGACCCGGACCGCCTCGACCAGCGCGTCCTGGACGGCGTCCTCGGCCGCCGCGAAGTCGGCTCCGCGGCGGACGAGGATGCCGAGGACGCCCGGCGTCAGGCTCCGGAGCAGGGCCTCGTCCATCGGCCGGGTCACTCCGTGATGGTGGGCGGCTCGGTCAGGAACGGGCGCAGCTCCAGCCACTCGTGGATCGGCTCGCCGTTCTTGCCCGGCGCCGCCGACAGCTCCCCGGCCAGGTCGACGGCCCGCTCGTAGGTGTCGACGTCGATCACCATCCACCCGGCGATCAGGTCCTTCGTCTCGGCGAACGGCCCGTCCGTCACCGGCGGCCGGCCCTCGCCGTCGTACCGCACGAACGTCCCCTCCGGCGCCAGCGCCTGCGCGTCCACGAACTCGCCGGTCTCCTCCAGCCGGTCCGCGAAGTCCCGCATGTACTGCACGTGCGCCGAGATCTCCTCCGGCGTCCACTGGTCCATCGGCACGTTGTTCACCGCGTCCGGGGCGCCTCGGTAGTGCTTCAGCAGCAGGTACTTGGCCATGATGTCTCTCCTCGGTGCCGGTGCGACCCATTCTGGCCGCGCTCCACCCAGGAGACGGAGCGGCCCGCCCCTTCTCGACATCCCCACCCGAACTTTTTCCCCCGCCCCGCGGCACCGGCTCGCCCCGAGGGCCTTCCGCGGCCCTGACCTGCGGTTGACGGGGTTACGGCGACCGGTCCCCTCTCCCTCCCGCAGCCACTCCTCGACCGCGACGAGGTCCGCCTCCCGCACCCCCCGTGCCCCGTCCACCCGGCACAGCAGCGCCCGCCCGAGGTGGCGCGCGGCCACCCATTCCCGGTCGGCCTCGGTGATCTCGTCGTCGATCCACACGAAGGTCCGACCCGCCGCCCGTCGCACCAGCGTCCGTGTCTTCCAGTGGAGGCCGAACCAGGCGTCCTCGGCGGAGTCCCCTTCCTCCGCCTCCTCCCACTCCACGGCCGCCAGCTCCGGCAGGCCGACCCGCGGTGCGACCACGTCATTGGCCTCGGCGCGGTCCCAGGTCGTGGCCCGAACCATCTCGCTGCCCAGGTCCGTCAACCGACGCCCGATACCGGCGTCGGCCCCTCCTCCGAACGGCAGCACCGTCCCGTCGACGTCGAGGAACAGCAGCGCCCGCACACCCGTCCCGTCCACGGGAGAACGGTAATGGCGCGCCTCGGGTCGTACGCGCGGGCGGGCGGGCCCTTCCGGTGCGGGTGGCGGTCGCGGACAAGCCCACAACGTCGAAGAAGCCCCGGACCTCCCGGGCCCGTCAGGGTAGCCACGTCATCGACGTGGACGACGGGGGAAGGACGGGTCCGCATGACGCCTCAGGTGGGGATCACCGCGCAGGGCCGGTGGCCGGCGATCCGGGAGTGCCTCGCGCGGGTGGGCGCGGACTTCACCGGCCTGACCGGATCCGTTCCTCCCGGTGCGATGGCGACCCGCGACTGGACCGTGGCCGTGACCACGGCGCACGTCGCCGCCACCGCCGCGCTCGCCGCGGGCCTGGCCCGGGGCGACGCGGAGCCGGCCTTCCCCGAGCTGGGCGACTCCGTGCGCGTCACCACCGTGGACACGGTCCGCGACTTCAACGAGGAGACGCTGGGCGTCTTCCGCGAGCGCCGGGTCCCCGAGGTCAACGAGCGGCTCACCGCCGAGATCGACGGCCTGCTCCGCGCGACGGCCGACGCGAACCCCGACGACACGGTCGAGTGGCTCGGCGGGTCCCAGGTCACCCTCGCGGGTCTGGTCGCCCACCTGTCCAACGAACTGCTCATCCACGGCCGTGACATCGCCCGCGCGACCCGCAGGCCCTGGACGATCCACCCCGCCGACGCCGGCCACTTCGTCGACGCGTTCCTCTTCGCCATGACCGAGAACGGGTACGGGCGCGTGCTCGACGGCGGTCCCGCACCGCGCGAGCGGCGCATCGCCGTCCGCTTCCGGTCCGCTCACACCACGCCGGTCACCATGGTCCTCCACCGCGGCCTGGTCACCCTCGAGAAGTCCCGCCCCGACGACGACGTCCGCCTCACCTTCGACCCGACGACCCTCAATCTCATGCTCTTCGGCCGCGTCAGCAAGGCCCGCGCCGTCGCGACCGGCCGCCTCCGCGTCGGCGGCCCCCACCCCTGGCTCCTGCCCCACTTCACCCGCAAGGTCCGCCTCCCCTCCTAGCCGCGCGCGGGTGCTCTCCAGGGAGCCGAAACCGTCGGCCTGTTCGGCCAACTTCCGCTCCCCGCATGCCCCGCCAACTACCCGGCCAACCCGAAGGCTTCGGACCTCAGAAGCCCGTGCAGTCCGCCGTCGCGAAGGGCCCGCTCGCGGTGGCGGTGTAGGCCTTGCCGCCGTCGACGACCACCGAGCATTTCGCGGTGCCCCCTTCCGCGCCCAAGGTGATGCTGAGAGAGCCGCCTCGGACGAAGCCATCGGTGCTCAGCGTCTTCCGCCAGGGCAACGTTTGGACGGTTTCCTGGCTCACGGAGAGTCTGCCGTCGTGCCAGGTCGAGTAGGCGATGGAGACACCACGAGCCGATCCGGTGACGCGGTAGTCGACGGTGACCGATTTCGTGGACTCACGGGTGCCGGCGACGACCGCGGCCACGATGCCGGCCACCAGGACCACCACCACGGCCAAGGCGACCCAGGGCCACTTGCGCCGCTTCCTCGGCGGCCGCCCGTCCCCGTATGGGGCCGCCGCGCCCCCGGCCCCTTGCCCCCACTGCGGCCTGTTCCACTCTGGCCCGGGCTCCGGGCCCGGCGTCGGCTCGCTCATGGCTCAAGCGTGCGTCCGACCCACGACCCCCGCGAGCCGAGCCGCCCGCACAAAAGGGCCCCGCTTCGCGTTTTCGCAGATCAGGACCCCCATACCCCGAGGTCGCCGTAGGGGGTGGGACGGGGAGCCCGGTCGACGAACCCCGCCGGACCGGCCACCCGGCCGCGGTGCCCGACACCACGTCGAGACCGTCGAGTTCATCCGCGCCCGCAAGCAGGTTCCGTATGCGACGGCGAGACAACCTGTTCCGGAGTGTGGCAATGACGAACCACGCGCAGAACACGCAGACGGCCGCAATGGCGTTGCCCCGGTCGACGCCGTTCTCCCCCATGTTGACGCCGCCGCTCGCCACCGCGACCAGCAGTCCCCGGAGCAGTCTCTCGCGTCGCGATCCGCCCATGTCCTCCCCACCACGCCCACGTGCTCCGACCTGCTCACTTCACCACGCGCGGGCCCGTGACCGCCATGGACATCCGTCGGCGCACGAAGGGCGGCACGGCCGTCCTGCTCCGTGGTTACGGGTGCAGCTTCTCGCCCTTCGCCAGCATCGCTACGAACTTCTCGATCCGGCGCGCCCGGGTCTCGGGCTTCTTGGCGTCCTGGACCCTGTACAGGATCGCGTAGCGGTTCCGCCGGTCCAGTGTCTCGAAGAACTTCGCCGCCGCCGGGTCGCCGGCCATGGCCGCCGCGAGGTCGTCCGGCACCGTGGCGGTCTTCGAGCCGTCGTAGGCCGCCTCCCAGCGGCCGTCCGCCCTGGCACGGTCGACCTCGGCCTGCCCCGGGGGACGCATCCGGCCCTGCTCGATCAGGGCGGCCACCTTGTCCCGGTTGACCTTGGACCACTTGCTGCTCGGCTTGCGCGGGGTGAACCGCTGGAGCCACCACTGGTCGTCGAACGTGGCCTTCTGACCGTCGATCCAGCCGTAGCAGAGTGCTGCGTCGAGCGCCTGGGCGTAGTCGAGCGCGACGATTCCGGGGCCCTTCTTGCGAAGCTTGAGCCAGATACCGGATGAAACGGCGTGGTTCGCGCCGAGCCATGCCTCGAATGCCTCGGCGGATTCGAAGGCGACGGTCTCCAGGTCCCGGGTCACCCCAGCAGCAAACCACACCCGGTCGGCTGGGAGTCGTGGCGTGCTCCGATCGCGCACCTCGCCAAGAACCCGCAGGGCCGATCCCCGTCGACGGTGGTGCCGTCCCCGCACGGATCCCGTCTCAGGGTGAGGTGAGACGTGCGATCGTTCCGATCTCCAGAGCGCCCCACATCGCACCGTCCGGCCCGTGGGCGATGGCGTGCGGGCGTACGGGCGTACGGGCGTGACGCACGGTCGGGCAGGGCGAATTCGTCGACGTTCCCATCCGGCGTGATACGGCCGATCGTTGGACGGCTGGAGCATGCTGCACTTGGACGGCTTCCGCGCGCGTCAGCAGCTCCTGGACGGACAGCGGCACCACGCCGGACAGCCGGCTCCTCTGCACAGCCCGCGGCGGAATCCAAGGGAGCGGCTACGGCGAACCCTTGGCCCGCTGCCGCCGCCAGGCGTTCACCCAGGAGCAGCTCGCCGCTCTCCTGGGAGCCCAACCGTACGACCTCCGTCACGGTGGCGTCTCCGGCGCTGGACCGCTGGAGGTAGCACGGGCAGGTGCACTGCTAGCGCTTCGAGGCCCGGTAGCGCTTCATCAGCGCGGTGATCCGGGCGGGGTCTGCGCCGCCGTTGAGTTCGGTGAGGAGGTCGTCCGGGCACAGCTCATAGAGGTCGCCCCACCAGCGGCGGACCTTGTTGTCCCAGATGCGGTATCCACCGGGTACTCCCCGTGCGACGTAGCGTCTCTTGCTCACGCGGTTGCCCCCCGTCGTCCGCCCCACGCATGCCCCACGCGCGCTGGTCAGCACCCGATCCAGGGTGAGACAGAGTGGCACATAGGCCACTTTTCGATCACCGCTGGCCCGGGAACGACTGAGGGGCCTCCGACCCGCGTTTCCGCAGATCGGAGGCCCCTCAAGACGCGTGGCGGCACGTGGATTCGAACCACGGTAGGCTAAGCCGACGGATTTACAGTCCGCTCCCATTGGCCACTCGGGCATACCGCCATGGGATGACGCCCCAGCTGGTTCCTCGGGTGAGGGGCCGGGCTGCGGCGACGGGGTAAACGATACCTGATCCGGAGGGGTGGTTCGCCACCGGATTGATCAGGGCTTCGGCGGGGTGGGTTGACTAGGCTGGGCCGGTGGCGGTCCCGGGTGGGCCGTGGACGTATGGAACCGTTGGAACACCGATCGCACACAGCCAAGGAGCCCACTGAAGATGGCCGACTCCAGTTTCGACATCGTCTCGAAGGTCGAGCGGCAGGAGGTCGACAACGCCCTCAACCAGGCCGCGAAGGAGATCTCGCAGCGGTACGACTTCAAGAACGTCGGGGCGTCGATCTCGTGGTCGGGCGAGAAGATCCTGATGGAGGCGAACTCCGAGGAGCGCGTGAAGGCGATCCTGGACGTCTTCGAGACCAAGCTGGTCAAGCGGGGTATCTCGCTGAAGGCGCTCGACGCGGGTGAGCCGCAGCTCTCCGGCAAGGAGTACAAGATCTTCGCCTCGATCGAGGAAGGCATCTCGCAGGAGAACGCCAAGAAGGTCGCCAAGATCATCCGGGACGAGGGTCCCAAGGGCGTCAAGGCCCAGGTCCAGGGCGACGAGCTCCGGGTCAGCTCCAAGAGCCGCGACGACCTCCAGGCCGTCCAGGCGCTTCTGAAGGGCCAGGACCTGGACTTCGCCGTCCAGTTCGTCAACTACCGCTGAGGCGGGCGCTCAACGGGCTCCTGAGGGCCACTGCGGGCCACCCGAGTGTCCCCGCGGGCGAGTTGAGGGCGAGCACACGGCGCGAACACGGGAGAAGGGCCGGTCGGCAGCGTCAACTGCCGCACCGGCCCTTCCTCGTACCGCCCGGCGGGCACCCCGCTCAGCGCGACCCGCTCAGCGGCGCGACCCGCTCACCGCGTCGCGAACGGCTCCTCCGTCGGCACGATCTGCTTCCCCAGCGGCATCAGCGACAGCGGAATCAGCTTGAAGTTCGCGATGGCGAACGGGATCCCGATGATCGTGACGAACAACGCGATGCCGGTGACGATGTGGCCGAGGGCCAGCCACCAGCCGGCCAGGATCAGCCACAGGACGTTGCCGACCATGGAGCCGGCGCCCGCGTCGTAGCGGTCGACGGCGGTGTAGCCGAACGGCCAGAGCGCGTAGACGCCGATCCGGAAGGCGGCGATGCCGAACGGGATTCCGATGATGGTGATGCAGAGGAGGAGCCCGGCCAGGAAGTAGCCGAGGCACATCCACAGACCGCAGAGCACCAGCCAGATGATGTTGAGGATCGTTCTCATCGTCGGGTTCCTCCTGCCATCTCTTCGAGTCGGGCGATCCGCTCGCCCATCGGCGGGTGCGTCGAGAACAGCTTCGACGCTCCTCCGGGTCGGAAGGGGTTCGCGATCATGAGGTGGCTGGTGGTCTCCAGGCGCGGCTCGGGAGCCAGCGGGCGCTGCTGCGTCCCGATGTCGAGCTTGCGCAGGGCGGAGGCCAGGGCGAGGGGGTCGCCGGTGAGCCGGGCTCCGGAGGCGTCCGCCTCGTACTCCCGCGAGCGGGAGACGGCGAGCTGGATCGTGGCGGCGGCGATCGGGCCGAGGATCATCAGCATGAGGAAGCCGAGGATGCCGGGGCCCTCGTCGTCGTCGGAGCGGCCGATCGGGATCAGCCAGGCGAAGTTGGCCAGGAAGACGATCACCGAGGCGAGCGCGCCCGCGACGGAGGAGATGAGGATGTCCCGGTTGTAGACGTGGCTCAGCTCGTGGCCGAGCACGCCGCGCAGCTCGCGCTCGTCGAGGATGCGCAGGATCCCCTCGGTGCAGCAGACCGCCGCGTTGCGCGGGTTGCGGCCGGTCGCGAACGCGTTCGGCGCCTCCGTGGGCGATATGTACAGCCGCGGCATGGGCTGGCGGGCGTCCGTGGACAGCTCGCGGACGATCCGGTAGAGCGCCGGCGCCTCGAACTCGCTGACCGGGCGGGCCCGCATCGCGCGCAGCGCGAGCTTGTCGCTGTTCCAGTACGCGTAGGCGTTGGTACCCACGGCGATGACGAGCGCCACGATGAGCCCGGTCCGGCCGAAGATGCTGCCGATTCCCAGGATGATGGCGGACAGGACGCCGAGGAGAACGGCGGTCTTCAAACCGTTGTGCCGGCGGTGCACGGTGTGCCCTCCATGGGTGTACGCGGCGAGGGACCTCCCCCTTCAGGAGAACCTCCTGCCCTGGTCAACGCCAATCGGGCGCCGTTAGTTCCCTTGTGCGCACACAGCGCGACCGCACCCGCGGCCCCGTCGCCCGCACCCTCGGCTCCCGTACCGCACCCCTACCCCGGCGCGCGCCGTCCTCACCTGGCGGCGCGGGGCGGGCCCGTCAGAGCCGAACGGTCACAGCAGGGCCCCCTGGGCGTACCGCAGCACGATCTGGGGCGCCCCGGACAGGACCAGGGCCGCCGCGGCGGTCATCGCGACGGCCGCGGCGAGCGCGAGGGGCGTACGGGCGGGCACCGCGAGCGCCGTGGCGGAACCGTCACCCTCCGTGATCGCGGGGGTGTCACCGGACGCCGCCTGCGGCCGGACGAAGAGCAGGGCCGTCCAGCGCAGGTAGTAGACGAGGGCGATCACCACGTTGACGGCCATGATCACCGCGAGCCAGCCGTGCGAGGCGTCGACGGCGGAGGAGAAGACGGCCACCTTCGCGAACAGCCCGATGACGCCGGGGGGCAGCCCGGCCAGGCACAGCAGGAAGAAGGCGAGCGCGAGGGCGGCCAGCGGGCGGGAGGCGTACAGCCCGCGGAAGTCGGTCAGCCGCCCGCGCGGGGCGCCGCGGGTGACGAGCACGGCGACGGCGAAGGCGCCGAGGTTCACCACGCCGTACATCAGGGCGTAGGCGACGGTCGTGCCGACCTGGTAGCCGGGGGCGCGGTCGGCGGACTGGGCGGCGAGCGGGACGAGCAGGTAGCCCGCCTGCCCGATCGAGGACCAGGCCAGCAGCCGGACGGCGCCGCGCTCGGCCTCGGGGCGCTGCCTGAGGGCGCCGACGTTGCCGACGGTCATGGTGAGCGCGGCCAGGATGCCCAGGGCCGGGCCCCAGGTGTCGGCGTACGGCCGGAAGGCGATCTCGGTGACGAGGATCAGCCCGGCGAACCCGGCGGCCTTGCCGACGACCGACAAGTAGGCGGCGACGGGCACCGGGGCGCCCGCGTAGGTGTCGGGCACCCAGAAGTGGAAGGGGGCGACGGCCAGTTTGAAGGCGAAGCCGACCACGGTGAGGGCGGCGCCGGCCTTGGCCAGGGTGTGCAGCTGCTCGGGCGCGCCGGGGATGGCGTGGGCGACGGTGTCCAGGTGCAGCGAGCCGGTGGCCGCGTAGACGAAGCTGACGCCGAGCAGGGTGACGGCGGTCGCGGCCACGGAGGTGAGGAAGAACTTCAGCGCGGCCTCGCTCGCCAGCCGGTCGCCGCGGCGCATGGCGACCAGGGCGAAGGCGGGCAGCGTGGTGACCTCCAGGGCGATCACCAGCGTGGCCAGGTCGCGGGCTGCGGGCAGCAGGGCGGCGCCGGAGGCGGACGACAGCAGCAGGAACCAGAACTCGCCGGGCGGCGTGCCCTCGGCCTCCCCGCCGGGGATTCCCTCCACGCGGGGCCCGGGCTCCTGCGCGGACAGCAGGGCGGTCAGCAGCGCACCGCCGAGGACGAGCACCTGGATGAGGAGCGCGAAGCGGTCGGCGGTGTACGAGCAGCCGCCGCCGTGGGCGCCTGCGGCGGACGCGAGGCAGAAGGTGGCGTGCCGGCCCGCGCGCAGCGGCACGAGCGAGGCCAGCGCGACGGCCAGGCCGGCCACCGTCACCCAGGCCAGCGCCTGCTTGCGGCGCGGCGGCAGGAAGAGGTCGGCGACGAGTACGGCCACGGCGAGCCCGGCCGGGATCGCGGCGGGTGCGAGCGCGGCCCAGTCGACGGACTGGGTGAGCGGGGAGGTCATCCTCTGCCTCCGAACAGAGTGCGGACGGCCGGGTCGGACAGGCCGGTCAGGACCGCGGGCCACAGGCCGGCCACGACGGTGAGGGCGGCCAGCGGGGTCCAGGCGGCGAACTCGTAGCCGCGCACGTCGGCCAGGACGGGCTCGGCCGCGGCCGTGTCGCGGTCGCCCATGCAGACCCGGCGGACCACGGTGAGCAGGTAGGCGGCCGTCAGCAGGGTGCCGAAGGCGGCGACGGCGGTGAAGGTCAGGTACGCGGGCCGGCTGAGGTGCTCGCCGGGGTCGAAGGCGCCGAACATCGCCATCATCTCGCCCCAGAAGCCGGCCAGGCCGGGCAGGCCGAGGGAGGCGACGGCGGCGAAGGCGAGCAGCCCGCCGAGCCGGGGCGCGCGGCCGTAGAGCGCGGCTCCGGTGCGGCCGGCCAGCTCGTCGAGGTCGCTGGTGCCGTAGCGGTCCTTCAGGGCGCCGACGAGGAAGAAGAGCAGGCCGGTGATCAGGCCGTGGGCGATGTTGGCGAACAGGGCGCCGTTGACACCGGTGGGGTTGAGGGCGGCGATGCCGAGCAGCACGAAGCCCATGTGGCCGACCGAGGAGTAGGCGATGAGCCGCTTGAGGTCGCCGCGGTTGCCGTGCCGGGCCAGGGCCAGGCAGGCCAGCGACCCGTAGACGATGCCGACGACGGCGAAGGCGGCCAGGTAGGGCGCGAAGGTGTGCATGCCGCCGGGGGTCTCCGGCAGCAGGATGCGGACGAAGCCGTACGTGCCCATCTTCAGCAGGACGCCCGCGAGCAGGACCGACCCGGCGGTGGGGGCGGCGGTGTGGGCGTCGGGGAGCCAGCTGTGCAGCGGCCACATCGGGGTCTTCACGGCGAGGCCGAGGCCGACGGCGAGGACGGCCACCAGTTGCGTGGTGTGACTGAGCCGTGACCCGTTGTCAGTGGCGAGTGCGACCATGTCGAACGTGCCCGCCTTCACGCCGATGAGGAGCAGGCCGAGCAGCATGATCACGGAGCCGAGGAGGGTGTACACGATGAAGCGCAGCGCCGCGCGCCCGCGGTCCGCCCCGCCCCAGCGCGCGATCAGGAAGTACATCGGGATGAGCACGGTCTCGAAGGCGAGGAAGAAGAGCATGAGGTCGAGCACCGCGAAGGTGGCGAGGGTGCCGCCCTCCAGGAGCAGCATCAGCGCCACGTACGCCTTGGGGCTGGGGCCCTTCGGCATGTGGAAATAGGAGTAGAGCGCGCACAGGAAGGTCAGCAGCGCGGTCAGCACGAGGAGGGGGAGCGAGATGCCGTCGACGCCGAGGTGGAGGTGGATCCGCAGCGCGGGGATCCAGTCGAGGTCGGTGGTGGCCTGCATCCGGGCCGGGTGGTCGTGGTCGAAGCCGGCCGCGAGCACGATCGCGAGGACGAGCACGGCGCCGGTGACGGTGACCCCGTGTCGCAGCACCGCCTGGTCGGGCCCGCGGCCGCGCAGGCCGGGCGGGGCCGGCAGCAGGGCGCCCACGGCGCCGAGCAGCGGCAGCACGAGGACCGCCGCGAGGAGGTACTGGAGAGCGGTGTGGTTCACGGGGTCTCAGCCTCCGACGGCGACGAGGACGGCGAGCACGATCGCACCGGCCAGCAGCGCGCTGAGGTAGGTCTGCACGTTTCCGGTCTGGGCCCTGCGGACGGCCGAGCCGAGCAGCTTCGGGGTGCCCGCCGCGCCCTTGACCCAGGTCTCCACGACCTCCTGGTCGAGGAAGCGGACCAGGGAGGAGGCGGCCAGCACCGGGCGTACGAAGAGCAGGCGGTAGGCGGCGTCGAGGTGGAAGCCGTGGGCGGCGGGCCCGTGCAGCGGGCCGAGCAGCAGCCGGCCGGGGTCGCCCGGGTCGTCCGCGGCGCCGACGTCGCCGTAGATCTCCTCGTGGGTGGCGATGGCCTCGGCCTCGATGAGGGCGGGTTCGGTGTCGTCGGGGCTCTCGGCGACCACCGCTCCCATCGGCACGGCCCGCCGGGTGGCGGTGCCCGCCTTCCAGGCGCCGTAGGCGACGAGCACGCCCACCAGGGCGAGGCCCGTGCCGAGCACGGAGGTGGTCAGGACCGGGCCGAGCCGGTTGGGCGAGGGGCCGCCGAACCAGTCGGGCAGCCGGCGGTAGGCCAGGCCGCCGAAGGCGATGGTGGGGACGGCGAGCACCCACAGCACGGTGGTCATCAGCAGCGGCTGCCGGCCGTGGTCGGCGACCTCGGGGCCGCTGCCGCGGAAGGCGAGCAGGAACAGGCGGGTGGCGTAGGCGCCGGTGAGGACTGCGGCGGCCAGGGTGGCGACCAGGACCGTCCAGCCGACCGCGGAGGGCACGTGCGCGGTGTCGCCCGAGGAGGCGCGCTCGGCGGCGCGCAGCACCGACTCCTTGGAGAAGAAGCCGGACAGCGGGGGGAGGGCGGCCAGGGCGGCCAGGCCGATGCCCATGGTCCACATGGCGTCGGGGACGCGCTTGGCGAGCGACCCCATGCGGGACATGGCGGTGAGCGAGTTGGTGCCGGCGGCGTGGATGACGACGCCGGCGGCGAGGAAGAGCAGGGCCTTGAAGGCGCCGTGCGACAGGAGGTGGAAGACGGCGGCGTCGCGGTCGCCGCAGGCCAGGGCGCCGGCCATGTAACCGAGTTGGCCGATGGTGGAGTAGGCGAGCACCCGCTTGATGTCGTCCTGGGCGAGCGCGGCCAGGCCGGAGCCGATCATGGTCACGGCGGCCATGGCGGCCAGCACGGCGAGGGCGGCGGCCGAGGCGGTGAACACCGGCAGCAGGCGGGCCACCAGGTAGATGCCGGCGGCGACCATGGTCGCGGCGTGGATCAGCGCGGACACCGGGGTGGGGCCGGCCATGGCGTCGGGCAGCCAGGTGTGCAGCGGGAACTGCGCGGACTTGCCCGCGACGCCGGCCAGCAGCAGGAGCGCGATCACCGTGGGGTGGTGGAGCTCGCCGTGGGCGGCGGCGGTGAGGATGCCGTTGATCCGGAAGGTGCCGGCGTCGGTGCCGAGGGCGAACACGCCGATCAGGAACGGCACGTCGCCGAGCTTGGTGACCAGGAACGCCTTGATCGAGGCCGAGCGGGCGGTCTCGGTCTCCCAGTAGTGCCCGACCAGGAAGTACGAGCAGATGCCCATGACCTCCCAGCCGACCAGCAGCACCACCAGGTCGCCGGAGTAGACGACCAGCAGCATGGCGGCGGTGAACAGCGAGACCAGGGCGGCGTAGGAGGGATAGCGCGGGTCGTCGCGAAGGTAGGACAGCGAGTACAGCTGCACGCAGGTGGCCACGAGGCCTACCAGCACCGCGGCCAGGACGGAGAACCCGTCCAGGTGCAGCGCGAGGTCGACGGGCACCGAGCCGGTGGCGGTCAGCCGGTGCGCGGCGTCGGTGGCGGGGCCCGTGCCCTGCCGGGCGGCCACGACCGCGGCCAGCACGAAGGCGGTGGCGGTGGGCAGGACGGCCAGCGGTCGTACGAACCCGGGCGCGCGCCGGCCGAGCAGGAGCCCGGCGGCGGCGCCCAGGAAGGGCAGGGCGGGTACGAGCGCGGCAAGGGCGGTCAGGGTCACGCGGTGGCCTCTGCCTTCTCTCCGTCGGCGGCCGGTCCGGGCTCCGGGGGCGGGTAGGGCCCGGAGTCCCTGAGGGCGGTGAGGCGGTCGATGTCGGAGCTGCCGCGGTTGCGGTGGACGAGCAGGACGATCGCCAGGCCGAGGCCGATCTCGGCGGCGGCGATGGTGATGGTGAACAGGGTGAGGGCCTGTCCGGAGTGCAGGGTGTCGCCGAGCCAGGTGTCGAAGGCGACGAGGTTGATGTTGACGGCGTTGAGCATCAGCTCGACGGACATCAGGACGAGGATCGCGTTGCGGCGGGCGAGCACCCCGTACAGCCCGACGCAGAAGAGGAGGGCGGCCAGGACGGCGGGGTAGATGAGGTGCATCAGTCGTCCTTGCCGTCGGGGGCGGGAACGGGCGCGCCGCCGCGCGCGGGAGCACCGGGCCGCAGCCGGCCGGGATCGCCGGGACCGCCCGGGTCGCCGGAGCCGTCGTAGCCGCTGCCGCGCCGGGAGAGCACGATGGCGCCGATCAGCGCGGCGAGCAGCAGCACCGACAGCGCCTCGAAGGGCAGCACCCAGAAGCGGAAGAGGCCGGAGCCGATGCCTTTGGTGTTGCCGCCGCCGTGCGCGTGCACGTCGATCCAGGTGCTGCGGAAGGCGTCGGCGACGACCCACACCAGGGTGCAGGCGGCGACCACCGCGACGCCGAGGGCGACCCAGCGGTTCTCGGAGTCGGCGTCCGGGGAGTGGCCGATGGGCGCCTTGGTGAGCATCAGCCCGAACAGCAGCAGCACCACGACCGCGCCGACGTAGATCAGCACCTGCACCCAGGCGATGAACTCGGCGGTGAGCAGCAGGTATTCGACCGCGACCCCGCCGAGCGCGACAACCAGCCACAAGGCGGCGTGCACGAGTTGGCGGGTGGTGACGGTGACGAGGGCCGCGCCCAGGGTGGCGAGGCCCACCAGGACGAAGGTGATCTCGACGCCGGTCGGGGACAGGAAGCCGGGGTGTCCGGGGTGGGAGGCCGCAAGGATCATGCCTCGCCCTCCTCGTGCCGGGACGCCTTCTCGGCCGCCTTGCGGGCCGCGGAGATCTCCTTGGGCTCCTCGGCGGCCGGGTCGAGCGCGGGGGGCTCGGGCACGGTCCACATCCACTCGCGCAGCCGGTCGCGTTCGTGGGTGAGGTCGAGGATGTCGGTCTCGGCGTACTCGAACTCCGGGGACCAGAACAGCGCGTCGAAGGGGCAGACCTCGATGCAGATGCCGCAGTACATGCACAGCGCGAAGTCGATGGCGAACCGGTCCAGCACGTTGCGGCTGCGCTCGCGCCCGCCGGGGGCGGCGGCCGGCACCGTCTCCTTGTGCGAGTCGATGTAGATGCACCAGTCGGGGCACTCGCGGGCGCACAGCATGCACACCGTGCAGTTCTCCTCGAACAGCGCGATCACGCCGCGGCTGCGCGGCGGCAACTCCGGCTGCGCGTCGGGGTACTGGGCGGTGACGGTCCGCCGGGTCATCGTCTTCAGCGTGATGGCCAGGCCCTTGGCGAGGCCGCTGCCGGGGATGCCCATTACGCGTTCACCACCTTCACGACGCCGGTCAGGGCGATCTGGGCGAGGGAGAGCGGGATCAGCACGGTCCAGGAGAACTTCATCAACTGGTCCTCGCGCAGCCGCGGGTAGCTCACCCGCAGCCAGATGACGACGAAGGCGAGCGCGGCGGCCTTCAGCAGCGTCCACAGCCAGCCGACGCTGCCGGCCCACGGCCCGTGCCAGCCGCCGAGGAAGAGCACGGTGGTCAGCCCGCACAGCACCACGATCCCGGCGTACTCGGCGAGCAGGAACAGCGCGAAGCGCAGGCCGGTGTACTCGGTGTACGCGCCGAAGATGATCTCGGAGTCGGCCACCGGCATGTCGAACGGCGGCCGTTGGAGCTCGGCCAGCCCGGCGGTGAAGAAGACCAGGCCGCCCATGAGCTGCCACAGCGTCCACCACCAGTGGTACTGGGCGAGGATGCCCGGCAGCGACAGGGTGCCGGCGGCCATCGCGACGGACGCGGCCGCCAGCAGCATCGGCAGTTCGTACGCGAGGAGTTGGGCGGCCGAGCGCAGCGCGCCGAGCAGGGAGAACTTGTTGGCCGAGGCCCAGCCGGCCATCAGCGAGCCGAGGACGCCGACGCCCATCACGGCCAGCACGAAGAACAGCCCGGCGTCGAGGGTCTGGCCGACGAAGCCGTGCGGGCCGACCGGGATGGCGATCAACACCACGAGGTAGGGCAACAGGGCGACAGCGGGCGCGAGTTGGAAGATGCGGCGGTCGGCGTCGGCCGGGACCACGTCCTCCTTCTGCGCGAACTTCACGCCGTCGGCGACGAGTTGGGCCCAGCCGTGGAAGCCGCCGGCGTACATCGGGCCGAGCCGGCCCTGCATGTGCGCCATCACCTTGTGCTCGGTCTGGCCGACCAGCAGCGGGAAGACCAGGAAGACGACGAGGACGCCGACCAGCCGCAGGATCACGTCGAGCGTGTCGTTCACGGGGTGCCGCCTCCTTCGCCGCCCTGGCCCTTGCCGTCCTCGCCATGGGCGCCGCCGTCGCCTTGAGCGCCGTCACCTTGCGTGCCGCCGTCCCGGCCGCCGCCCTCCGCGGGCCGCCGCGGCTGCTCCCAGGGCGCGTCCGGGGTCTGGCTCGCCGAGCCCTCGGACGCGCTGCGGGTGCGGCGGGCCGGCCGCTCGCCGGTCGCGCCGACCGCGCGGGTGCGGGCCGGCCGGGCGGGCGCGGGCGGCAACTGGCCCTTGAGCGGCCCCCATTCGTTGGGGTCGGGCACGCCCGGCGGCATCATCTGCCGCCGCTTGGGCCCGCCGTCGTGGGACTCGCCGGGTTCCTTGGCGCCCGGCCACGCCTTGGCCACCCGGGCGGCCAGCACGAAGTCCTTGCGCAGCGGGTGCCCTTCGAACTCGTCGGGCAGCAGCAGCGGGGTCAGCCCCGGGTGTCCGGTGAAGCCGACGCCGAACATCTCGTGCGTCTCCCGCTCGTGCCAGGCCGCGCCCGCGAACACGCCGGTCGCGGTGGCCACCCGCGCGTCCTCGTACGGCACGGTCGTGCGCAGCAGCAGGGCGCGCAGCCCCTCGCCCCCGCCGGCGAGCCGGGCGAGGTGGGCGCAGACGCGGAAGCCGGTGCCGGGTTCGTCCACGGCGCTCAGCCAGTCGAAGTAGGTGCAGCCCAGGGTGTCCCGGGCGGTGGTCAGCGCCTCGGCCCAGGACGCGGCGGGCACGTCCACGGTGAGCAGGCCGTACGCCTGCTCGGCCGTGGCGCCCTCGCCGAAGATCTCCGCGGCGCCCTCGGGCAGCCGGTCGAACGCGCTCACCGCTCACCCGCTTCCGGCGGAGCGACCAGGCCGCTGGTGAGGGCGGCGGCCGAGGGGCGCGACCCGCCGTCCCCGCCGTTCGCGTACCGCTCCCCCAGCGATTCGCGGGCGATCTTCTCCTGGAGCTTGAGGATGCCCTGGAGCAGCGCCTCGGGCCGGGGCGGGCAGCCGGGCACGTAGACGTCGACCGGGATGACCTGGTCGACGCCCTTGGTGACGGAGTAGGAGTCCCAGTAGGGCCCGCCGCAGTTGGAGCAGGCGCCGAAGGAGATGACGTACTTCGGTTCGGGCATCTGCTCGTACAGCCGCTTGACCGCCGGCGCCATCTTGTCGGTGACGGTGCCGGAGACGATCATCAGGTCGGCCTGCCGGGGGCCGGGCGCGAACGGGATGACGCCGAGCCGGATGAAGTCGTGCCGGGCCATGGACGCGGCGATGAACTCGATCGCGCAGCAGGCGAGCCCGAAGTTGAAGACCCACAGGCTGTAGCGGCGGCCCCAGTTGAGGACCACCTTCATCGGCTCGGGGGCCAGCCGGGCCAGCGGGCCGAGGCGGCGCGGCTCGGGCAGCAGCTCGCCGCCGGCCGGGGCGACCTGGGCGCCGGGGGTCACGTCCATGCCAGCACACCCTTCTTCCACGCGTAGAGCAGCCCGACCGCGAGGAAGCCGAGGAAGACGAACATCTCGACGAGCGTGGTGCCGCCGAAGCCCGGGGCGGCGAAGACCGTGGCCCAGGGGAAGAGGAAGATCGCGTCCACCGCGAAGATCACGTACAGGTACGTGTAGACGTAGTAGCGGATCTGGGTGTGCGCCCAGCCCTCGCCGACCGGGTCGACGCCGCACTCGTAGGTGAGCATCTTCTCGCGCGTCGGCACCACGGGCCGCAGCAGTCGGCCCGCCGCGAACGCGATCGCGACGAAGAGCACACCGACGACCGCTACCAACCCGACGACCGAGTAGCCGTGGATGTAGTCCACGTCCGTCCGCCCCTCGCTTCGCTCGTTCCCTTGAGGTGTCCACGATCCGGAAGGATCTTTAGACGATCGATACGGAGGGAGTCTAGGCCCTGGCTTGAAATCGGCTCACAGCTGTCCACAGAAGAAGAACAGGAACGGCCGTGGGCACCGCGTACGGCCGCCGGCGGTCGGGGGGCAGGGGGGATAACCCCACCCCGCGCGGGACCGCGCTCCCCATGGCGCCGGGCGCGGTCGGACCGGCAGGCTGGGAGCCATGAACACCTCCGGCCCCGCACGCTCCGCCGACCCGTCCTCGCCCTCGACGCCGGGGCAGGAGCCGCTTCCGCCGCCGCGCTTCGCGTTCGAGACCGCGACGTGGAAGGAGATCGGGCACCTGCTGCTGAACCTGCCGCTGTCGATCCTCGGGTTCGTCTACGTGGTGACGACGCTGACGCTGGGCGTCGGGCTGTCGGCCACGGTGGTGGGCCTGCCGGTGCTGGCGCTGGGGCTCCAGGGCTGCCGGGCGCTCGGCAAGGTGGAGCGCAACCGGGCCCGGAACCTGCTGGGCGTGCACGTGGACGAACCGCGGCCGCTGCGGCGCGACACCCTGGGCTTCCTGCCCTGGCTGTGGGCCACGCTGAAGGACCCGGTGGCCTGGCGGCACGCGCTGTACCTGGCGATCCGGCTGCCGTGGGGAATCGTGACGTTCACGGTCACGCTGGTCTCGCTGTTCGTGCTGTGGCCGGTGCTGCCGTTCCTGGCCCGCGGCATGACGTCCGTCGACCGGGCGATGGCCCGCGGGCTGCTCCAGCCCTCGGACGAGCTGGAGCGGCGGATCGCCGAGCTGGAGTCGGACCGCGGGGTGGTGGTCGACACCGCGGCCGCCGACCTGCGCCGGATCGAGCGGGACCTGCACGACGGGGCCCAGGCCCGGCTGGTGGCCCTCGCGATGGACCTGGGCCTGGCCAAGGAGAAGCTGCTGGAGGACCCCGAGGCCGCGGCGAAGATGGTCGGCGAGGCGCACGGAGAGGTCAAGATCGCGCTCCAGGAACTGCGCGACCTCGCCCGCGGCATCCACCCGGCGATCCTCACCGACCGCGGCCTCGACGCCGCCCTGTCCTCGGTCGCCACGCGCTGCACCGTGCCGGTGGCGGTCACCGTGGACCTGCGGGCTCGGCCCGCGGAGGCGATCGAGGGCATCGCCTACTTCACGGTCTCCGAGCTGCTCCAGAACATCAGCAAGCACAGCGCCGCCAAGCGGGCCGCGGTGGACGTGTGGCGGGCCGACGACCGGCTGATGATCCAGGTGCGCGACGACGGGCGGGGCGGCGCCGACGTGTCGGCCGGCTCGGGGCTGGCCGGGCTCGCGGAGCGGCTGGACTCCGTGGACGGGCTGTTCGTGGTCTCCTCGCCGGAGGGCGGGCCGACCGTGGTGACGGCCGAACTGCCGTGGCGGGACCGGGATTTCCTGCGCCGGGGCGGGGCGGGCCGCGGTTCGGCCTCCGCGCGCTGACCGGTGCCTTCGCGCGCTGACCGGCCCCTCCGGGGTAGGGGTATCCCCACCCCGAAGAGACCGATCCGCACCATGGGTTCGGCCCCGCCGTTCGACCAGGCTGGAGGCATGACCGGCGGAACGGAAAGGACGGTCCCGGCGATGGCGTACGGCATCGGGTCGGAAGAGCGGGCGCACCGGATGCCCGCGGCCCTGCGGGGCCCCTTCGAAGCGCGCACCTGGCGGGAGACCGCCTACCTCCTGCTGAACCTGCCGATGTGCCTCATCGGCTTCGTGTGGGCCGTGACGATGCTCTCGCTGGGCGCGGGGCTGCTGATCACCTTCATCGGGCTGCCGGTGCTGGTGCTGGCGCTCGCCGGCAGCCGGGCGATCGGCTACGCGGAGCGGGCCCGGGCCCGCGGTCTGCTGTGGCTGGACGTCGAGGAGCCGGGGCCGGTCCGCACCAAAGGACGCGGCTTCTTCTCCTGGCTGGGCGGCCAGCTCGGCAGCGGCGTCAACTGGCGGCACGCCATCTACGGGCTGGCGCACTTCCCGTGGGGGGTGTTCACCTTCTCCGTCACGGTGTCGCTGATCAGCTACGGCTGGGGGCTGCTGACCTACCCGCTGTGGCGCTGGGTTGTCCCGGTGTACTTCGGGGAGGACGGCATCCAGGTCCTCGGCGACGGCGGCGGGCACGGCTGGCGGCTGCACACCCCGGCGGACATGCTGCTGTGCGTGGTCGTCGGCGGGCTGCTGACGGTGGCGACGCCGTGGCTGGTGCGCGGGATGGCGCACGTGGACCGGATGCTGGTGCTCGGGCTGCTCGGGCCGTCCAAGCTGGCCAGCAGGGTGACGGAGCTGGAGTCGGACCGCGGGGTGGTGGTCGACACCGTGGCGGCGGACCTGCGCCGGATCGAGCGGGACCTGCACGACGGGGCCCAGGCCCGGCTGGTGGCCCTCGCGATGGACCTGGGCCTGGCCAAGGAGAAGCTGCTGGAGGACCCGCAGGTCGGGGCGGCGATGGTGGAGGAGGCGCACGGGGAGGTCAAGATCGCGCTCCAGGAACTGCGCGACCTCGCCCGCGGCATCCACCCGGCGATCCTCACCGACCGCGGCCTCGACGCCGCCCTGTCCTCGGTCGCCACGCGCTGCACCGTGCCCGTCGAGGTCCGCGTGGACCTGCCGGCCCGGCCGGTGCCCGCGATCGAGGGCATCGCCTACTTCACGGTCTCCGAGCTGCTCCAGAACGTCAGCAAGCACAGCGGGGCGTCCAGGGCGACCGTCGACGTGTGGCAGGTCGAGGACCGGCTGATGCTGCTCGTCTGCGACAACGGCACCGGCGGGGCGTCGATGGCCGCCGGCTCCGGTCTGGCCGGGCTCGCCGAGCGGCTCGACGCGGTCGACGGCGTCCTGGCCGTCGACTCCCCGCGCGGCGGCCCCACCCGCGTCACCGCCGAACTCCCCTGGCGGGCCTGACGCCTCGCGCGGCGCTGGAGGGCACCCCTTCCCCGGCCGGGCGGGGTGCCGCCGCGGGGCTGCGCGTCGGCTGGGCGCCGTCCCAGGGGGCTCAGCCGACGCGCAGCAGCGTCTTGCCGGTGTTGCGGCCGGCGGAGAGGGCCTCGTGGGCGGTACGGGCCTCGTGGAGGGGGAGCTCCGCGGTGACGTCGAGCCGGATCGCCCCGGAGGAGAGCAGGGACAGGGCGGCCAGGGCGTGCGCGCGGACCGTGGAGGGGGCGCGCCGGGCGAGGTCGCCGATGTTGTAGCCGGCCACGGTCCGGTTGTTCCTCCACAGCGGGAGGACGGGCAGGCTCAGGTCGGGGTGGCGCCCGGCCTCCCCGTAGACGGCGAGGCGTCCGAAGGGCGCCAGCAGCGGGAGGCTGGCCAGCCGGGTGGGCCCGCCCACCGGGTCGAGGATCACGTCGACCTCGGGCAGCCGCTCGGCGAAGCCCTCCCGGGGGTGGATCGCGTCGTACCCGAACCGTTTCGCGTACTCCGCCTTCACCGGCGATCCCACCGTGCCGTAGACGGCGGCCGCCCCGAGCGCCCGGGCGATCTGCACGGCCGCCGAGCCGACCCCGCCGGCCGCCGCGTGGATGAGCACGGAGTCCCCGGCGGCCAGCCGGGCCGCCCCGGCGAGCACCCCGTAGGCGGTGGTGAGGACGAGCGCGGCCCCGCCGCCGTCGCGCAGCGAGATCCCGTCGAGCGGGAAGGCGAACTCGGCGGGCGCGAGCGCGTACTCGGCGTAGCCGCCGCCGTCGGGCAGGTAGGCGGCGACCGGGTCGCCCACCGCGAGGCCGGTGACGTCGTCCCCGAGCGCGGCGACCTCGCCGGAGACCTCCAGGCCGGGCACGGCGGTGCCGCGCGGCTCGCCGAAGTCGCCGAGGCGGTGCTGGACCTCCCCGTAGTTGACGCCCGCGTACGCGACGCGGATCAGGACCTGGCCCGCGCCGGGCTCGGGTACGGGCAGCTCCACCGGCCGCAGCACCTCTGGACCGCCGATGACGTCGAATCCGACCGCACGCACACGTTCTCCTCTCGCCGGGGCCCGTCTGTACGACGGTCCCCGATATCGCCGGGCGCAACCTTGCCCAGCGGAACCGTATTCCCCATGAGGCCGGTGATGCTGGGATGCTGGGGGAGTCGGTTCGGACGGGGGAAGCTGGGAGCTGTGGAGGACAGGGTGCGGGTGGTCATCGCCGAGGATTCGGTACTGCTCAGGGAGGGCCTGACCCGCCTGCTGACGGACCGGGGCCACGAGGTGGTGGCCGGGGTGGGCGACGCGGGGGGCCTGATCAAGGCGGTGCGCGAGCTCGCCGCCGAGGGGAACCCGCCCGATGTGGTGGTCGCCGATGTCCGGATGCCGCCCACGCATACGGACGAGGGCGTTCGGGCAGCCGTCCAGTTGCGCCGTGATCACCCCGGCGTAGGCGTTCTGGTGCTGTCGCAGTACGTGGAGGAGCAGTACGCCACGGAGCTGCTGGCCGGGAGCAGCCGGGGCGTGGGCTATCTGCTCAAGGACCGGGTGGCCGAGGTCCGGGAGTTCGTGGACGCGGTGGTCCGGGTGGCGCAGGGCGGCACGGCACTGGACCCCGAGGTGGTCGCGCAGTTGCTCGGCCGCAGCCGCAAGCAGGACGTGCTGGCCGGGCTGACCCCGCGCGAGCGCGAGGTGCTCGGGCTGATGGCCGAGGGGCGGACGAATTCGGCGGTGGCCAAGCAGCTGGTGGTCAGCGACGGGGCCGTGGAGAAGCACGTCAGCAACATCTTCCTGAAGCTCGGGTTGACCCCCAGCGAGGGGGACCACCGCCGGGTTCTGGCGGTCCTGACGTACCTGAACTCCTGAGACTCCGCTGACCCGGGGCAGACGTTCTCTTGGTGTGGCACGCGTCACATCTCCCACGTTGCCGCATCCGGTCACACTCCCAGGAAGGCGACCCTTACCGACGTACGATGGCCGGTGAGCCGCCGCCTCGAAGGAGGTCCGATTCCGTGACCAGCCAGGTCAGCCCCATCGCCGAAGGCTCGGATCCAGCAGTCGCCGACGTGCTGGACGAGCAGCGCACCACCGCCAGCACCACCAAGGAGACCCGCCGCCTGGACCGGGTGATCATCCGGTTCGCGGGCGACTCCGGGGACGGGATGCAGCTCACGGGCGACCGTTTCACGTCGGAGACCGCGTCTTTCGGCAACGACCTGTCCACCCTGCCCAACTTCCCCGCGGAGATCCGGGCGCCGGCAGGCACGCTGCCGGGCGTCTCCTCCTTCCAGCTGCACTTCGCCGACCACGACATCCTCACCCCGGGCGACGCCCCGGACGTGCTGGTGGCCATGAACCCGGCGGCACTGAAGGCCAACGTGGCGGACCTGCCGCGGGGCGCGGAGATCATCGTCAACACCGACGAGTTCACCCGGCGGGCGATGCAGAAGGTCGGGTACACCGCCAGCCCGCTGGAGGACGGCTCGCTGGAGGCGTACGCGGTGCACCCGGTGCCGCTGACCACGCTGACCGTGGAGGCGCTGAAGGACTCCGGACTGGCCCGCAAGGACGCCGAGCGGGCGAAGAACATGTTCGCGCTCGGCCTGCTGTCGTGGATGTACCACCGGCCCACCGAGGGCACGGTGGCCTTCCTCCGACGCAAGTTCGCCACGAAGCCGCAGATCGCCGAGGCGAACGTGCTGGCCTTCCAGGCGGGCTGGAACTTCGGCGAGACCACCGAGGACTTCGCGGTCTCCTACGAGGTGGCGCCGGCGGCGAGCGCGTTCCCGGCCGGCACCTACCGGAACATCTCGGGGAACCTGGCCCTGGCCTACGGCCTGGTGTCCGCCTCGGTGCGCAGCGAGCTGCCGCTGTTCCTCGGCTCCTACCCGATCACCCCGGCCTCCGACATGCTGCACGAGCTGTCGAGGCACAAGAACTTCGGCGTGCGCACCTTCCAGGCCGAGGACGAGATCGCGGCCGTGGGCGCGGCGCTGGGCGCGGCGTTCGGCGGGTCGCTCGCGGTGACCACCACCTCCGGCCCCGGGGTGGCGCTGAAGTCCGAGGCGATCGGGCTGGCGGTGAGCCTGGAGCTGCCGCTGCTGGTGGTCGACATCCAGCGCGGCGGCCCGTCCACGGGCCTGCCGACCAAGACCGAGCAGGCCGACCTGCTCCAGGCGATGTACGGGCGCAACGGCGAGGCGCCGGTGCCGGTGGTGGCCCCGGCCACGCCCGCCGACTGCTTCACCGCCGCCCTGGAGGCGGCGCGGATCGCGCTGACCTACCGCACGCCGGTGTTCCTGCTCTCCGACGGCTACCTGGCCAACGGCTCGGAGCCGTGGCGGGTGCCGGTGCCGGCCGAGCTGCCGGACCTGCGGGTGGAGTTCGCCACCGGCCCGAACCACACCGCGGCCGACGGCACACAGAGCTTCCGGCCCTACCAGCGCGACCCGGAGACGCTGGCCCGGCCGTGGGCGGTGCCGGGCACGCCGGGCCTGGAGCACCGGATCGGCGGCATCGAGAAGCAGGACGGCACGGGCAGCATCTCCTACGACCCGGCCAACCACGACTTCATGGTCCGCACCCGGCAGGCCAAGATCGACGGCATCACGGTGCCGGACCTGGAGGTGGACGACCCCTCGGGCGAGGCGCGGCTGCTGGTGCTGGGCTGGGGGTCGACCTTCGGGCCGATCACCGCCGCGGTGCGGCGGGTGCGGCGGGAGGGCGGGCGCGTCGCCCAGGCGCACCTGCGGCACCTCAACCCCTTCCCGGCCAACCTCGGCCGGGTGCTGGCCTCCTACGAGCGGGTGCTGGTCCCGGAGATGAACCTCGGCCAGCTCGCCCACCTGCTGCGCGCCAAGTACCTCGTCGACGCGCGCTCGTGCACCCAGGTCACCGGACTGCCGTTCAAGGCCGAACAGCTCGCGCAGGCCATCGTCAAGGAGAACGAGGATGTCTGAGACCGTGACGGCGCTCGACCTGATCCCGAAGTCCGCGGTCCCGCAGACCATGAAGGACTTCAAGACCGACCAGGAGGTGCGCTGGTGCCCCGGCTGCGGGGACTACGCGATCCTGGCCGCGGTCCAGTCGTTCATGCCCGAGCTGGGGCTGGCCCGCGAGAACGTCGTGTTCATCTCCGGGATCGGCTGCTCCTCCCGGTTCCCGTACTACATGAACACCTACGGGATGCACTCCATCCACGGCCGCGCCCCGGCCATCGCCACCGGGCTGGCGACCTCGCGCCGGGACCTGAGCGTGTGGGTCGTCACCGGTGACGGGGACGCGCTGTCGATCGGCGGCAACCACCTGGTCCACGCGCTGCGGCGCAACGTCAACCTCAAGATCCTGCTGTTCAACAACCGGATCTACGGGCTGACCAAGGGGCAGTACAGCCCGACCTCGGAGACCGGAAAGATCACCAAGTCGACGCCGATGGGCTCGCTGGACGCGCCGTTCAACCCGCTGTCGCTGGCGCTGGGCGCCGAGGCGAGCTTCGTGGCGCGCACCATCGACTCCGACCGCAAGCACCTGCAGAGCGTGCTGCGGGCGGCGGCCGCGCACTCCGGCACGGCGCTGGTGGAGATCTACCAGAACTGCAACATCTTCAACGACGGCGCCTTCGACGTCCTGAAGGACAACGCCACCGCCACCGACGCGCTGATCCGGCTGGAGCACGGCCGGCCGATCCGGTTCGGGGCGCCGGCCGAGGACGGGCTGGGCAGCAAGGGCGTGGTCCGCGACCCCCGCACCGGGGACCTGCGGGTCGTGGACGTCACGGTGGAGGGCACGGACGGCGTGCTGGTGCACGACGCCCACTCCCCCTCGCCCACCCACGCCTTCGCTCTGACCCGGCTCGCGGACGCCGACACCCTGCACCACACGCCGATCGGCGTCCTGCGGGACGTGGACCGGCCCGTGTACGACACGGAGATGGCCGAGCAGCTGCACCAGGCCGAGGTGCAGAAGGGGCAGGGCGACCTGGCCAAGCTGCTCGCGGGCAACGACACCTGGACTGTGCCGTCGGCGCCGTCGGTGCCTTCATGACGGTCTGACGGTCCGACCTGCTGACGTCCCGCCGACGGGACGCCTCACGGGGCGCTGGGGACACCCCCGGCGCCCCGTTCGCGTTCCTCCACCAAACCGTCGTCGTACGCCCGCTGGGCCGCCGCCACGTCCGCCGTGCGCCGGTCGGTCCAGTCGGCGAGCGCCCGGACGTGCGCGGCGGCCTCGGTGCCGAGCGGGGTGAGGTCGTAGTCCACGTGCGGCGGGATGACGGGGCGGGCACGGCGCCGCACGAAGCCGTCGCGTTCGAGGGTGCGCAGGGTCTGGGTGAGCATCTTCTCGCTCACCCCGTCGATCCGGCGGCGCAGCTCCCCGTACCGCCGGGAGCCGTCGAGCAGGTCGATGAGCACCAGGACGCCCCAGGTGCTGGTCAGGTGCTCCAGGACGGCCCGCTGCGGACAGCCGGCATTACTTACCTTCATGTACGTACCCTACTTCAAGGTGGGTACTTTCCCTTAGTTAGTGCTCGGGTTACGGTGATTTCCGGATCGCAAGGAATCCATTCGCCCAGGAATGTGAGTATTCGCCATGAGTATCGTCGTCACCGGAGCGACCGGGCAGCTCGGCCGGCTGGTCATCGCGGACCTGCTCGACCGCGGGGTCGAGGCAGGCGGGATCGTCGCGGTGGCGCGGGACGCGGACAAGGCCCGCGACCTCGCCGACCGGGGAATCCGGCTGCACATCGCGGACTACGACCACCCCGAGTCGCTGCGGACCGCCTTCGGCGCGGGCGACCGCGTGCTGCTCGTCTCCGGCAGCGAGGTGGGCAAGCGGGTGGCGCAGCACCGCGCGCTGGTCGACGCCGCCCGGGAGGCGGGCGTGGCGCTGCTCGCGTACACCGGGGTGCTGAACGGCCCGGCCGCCGACCTGCTGCTGGCCGACGAGCACAAGGCGACCGAGGAGATGATCCTCGCCTCCGGACTGCCGTACGTCTTCCTGCGCAACGGCTGGTACACCGAGAACTACGCCGCCGACCTGGACCACGTGCTGGAGCGGGGCGCGGTCGTCGCCAGCGCCGGCGAGGGGCGGGTCGCCTCGGCCGCCCGCGCGGACTACGCGGCGGCGGCGGCCGCGGTGCTCACCGGCGAGGGCCACGAGAACAAGGCGTACGAGCTCAGCGGCGACACCGCGTGGAGCTTCGCCGAGTACGCGGCCGTGGTCTCCGCGGCCAGCGGCCGGGAGATCGCCTACCGGAACGTCACACCCGCGGAGCACCGGGAGATCCTGATCGCCGCGGGGCTGCCGGAGGGCTTCGCCGACATCCTGGTCGACGTCGACGCGGCGATCGGGCGGGGCGTGCTCGCCCGCAGGAACGGGGACCTGGGGCGGCTGATCGGGCGCCCCACGACGCCGATGCCGCAGACCGTCGCGGCCGCGCTCACGGGCTGACGCCGCCTCCGTGCGCGCTGTCATGACCGTCCTGTGATACGGACCTGACAGACCGCGGCGGCTCCCGCTACCGTCGGAGTGCCGCACGCCGGAACCGCGTCCCAGTCGCCGTTCGCCGGGTGCCGCAGGGCGACAGGGAGGGCGTTGGGATGGGCGAGCAGCGCGCGGGACTGCTGTACGGCTTCGCGGCCTACGGGCTGTGGGGGCTGTTCCCCCTGTACTGGCCGCTGCTGGAGCCGGCCGGCGCGATGGAGATCCTGGCCCACCGGATGGTGTGGTCGCTGGTGGTGGTCGCACTCCTCCTGCTGGCGCTGAAGCGGTGGGCGTGGATCGCCGAACTGGTCCGGCAGCCGCGGCGTCTGGCGCTCGTGGCGGTCGCTGCGGCGGTCATCTCCGTGAACTGGGGGATGTACATCTGGGGCGTCAACTCCGGCCACGTGGTGGAGACCTCGCTCGGCTACTTCATCAACCCGCTGGTGACCATAGGGCTGGGTGTGGTGGTGCTGCACGAGCGGCTGCGGCCCGCGCAGTGGGCGGCGGTGGGCATCGGCTGCCTCGCGGTGGTCGTGCTCGCCATCGGGTACGGGCGGCTGCCGTGGATCGCCCTCACGCTCGCCTTCTCCTTCGGCTGCTACGGCCTGGTGAAGAAGAAGATCGCGATGGGCGGGCTGGAGTCGCTGGCCGCGGAGACCTCGGTGCAGTTCCTGCCCGCGCTGGTCTTCCTGGCCGTCCTCTCGGCGCGGGGCCGGGGGACCTTCACCGGGCACGGCACCGGGCACTCCGCGCTGCTCGCCGCGTGCGGACTGGTCACCGCGGTGCCGCTGATCTTCTTCGGCATGGCGGCGACGCGGCTGCCGCTCTCGACGATCGGGCTCATGCAGTACCTCGCGCCGGTGTTCCAGTTCGTCATCGGGGTGGTGCACTTCCACGAGGCGATGCCGCCCGAGCGGTGGGCCGGCTTCTTCCTGGTCTGGGCCGCGCTCGTGCTGCTCACCACCGACGCGGTGCGCCTCGCGCGGCGTTCGAGGTCCACCCCGCTCCCGGTGGGCCCGCTTCTCACGGGGGACGTTCAGCCCGGGGGCACGGACCTGCCCCCGGCAGGTGGCCCGGAGACGGCAGAAACGGCCCCCTTGGGCCGGTGACGACCCGCGGGCGCCGGCCGGGGCCCGGTGCTAGGGCTGGGGCATCAGGTGGGGGGTGAGGGCGTCGAGGATGTGGCGCCAGTGGTCGCGCTGGTGGACGCGCTCGGCGGCGTCGGCCAAGTGCTCCTGGTGGAAGCGGAGCACCGCGCCGGAGCCGGTGCGGGCGGGGGTCACCGCGACCTGGAGCGTCGTCTCGTGGTCCCAGCCGCGCGGCCGGCAGGTCAGCCGGATCCGGTCGTGCGGCCGGTACCCGCGGATCTCCCCGCGAGTGCCCTCCCGCGTCTCGTAGGACGCCCCCTTCGCCGTGGGCAGCGAGACGTGCCCCAGCCAGAGCGCGACCCCGTCGTCACCGGCGACGAAGTCCCACACCTGGTCCGGCGGCACCGGGAGGGTCCGCGACACCCCGATCTCCCAGCCCGCGCCCGCCGTCAGCCCGGTCCGTGCCATGGCTCTCTCCTCCTTCGCCCCGCGGTGACCCGCGTCACATCTCCATCATCGCTCTCCCCGCCGGCGAACGGACCGGGGCGACGGGGCGGGCGTCAGGAGGTGACGTCCCGGGTGGTGAAGCGGGCCCACGCGGCCGAGCCGAAGACCGCCGCGTACAGCGCCTGGAGGCCGAGGTTGCGGGCGATGCCGCCCCACGGCACGGGGTCGCGCAGCACGTCGGCGAAGCTCAGCCAGTAGTGCGGGAAGAGGTAGGGCTGGACCGCGTGCAACTGCGGGATCTGGTCCACGATCTGCACGGTGATCAGCAGGCCGACGGTCGACGCCATGGCGCCGATCCCGCTGTCGGTGAGCGTCGAGACGAACAGGCCCAGCGCGGCGATCCCCACCAGCGACCCGGCCACCAGCACCGCGATCAGCAGCGCCCGCAGCATCCCCTCGGACAGCGGGATCGAGGTGCCCGACAGCGTGGTCACGTCACCGACCGGGAAGAGCGCGAAGCCCATGACCAGGCCGGACAGCGCCACCACGAGGGTCGCGGCCACGCAGAAGGTCAGCACGGAGGCGTACTTGACCAGCAGCAGGCGGGTGCGGCCGGCCGGGGCGACCAGCAGGTAGCGCAGGGTGCCGCCGCTCGCCTCGCCCGCGATCGCGTCGCCGCTGACCACGCCGACGGACATCGGCAGGAAGAACGGCAGGGTGGCCGCGAGCGCGACGAAGGTCAGGAACAGGCCGTTGTTGCTCACCTGGGCGAGGAAGGCGGGCCCGCCGTCGTCACCGCCGCCGCGGGTCGCGCCGGTGTCGCCGGTCTGGATCCGCACCGCGATCCCGACCAGCAGCGGCACCCCGGCCAGCACGCCGAACAGCGCCAGGGTGCGCCGGCGGCGGAAGACGGTGACCAGTTCGGAGCGGAACAGCCCGAGCGACCACAGCGCGCGCACGCCCCGGCCGGGGCCCGGTTCGGCACCCTGCGGGGCCGGTTCGGCGCCGCGCGCGGTCCCGCCCTCGGTCCCGGTGCCCGCCTCCGCCTCAGCCCGCGACATCGAACCCCTCCCCCGTCAGCGCCACGAACGCGTCCTCCAGGGAGGCCCGTTCGAGGCCGAAGGCGCGCACCCGCACTCCGGCGGCGACCAGCGCGGCGTTCAGCTCGGCCAGGTCCGGCGGGTCCGCCGGCAGCTCGCCGGTGACCCGGTACCCGCCCTCGGCCGGCCGCTCGGCGCTGACCAGCCCCGTCACCCCGTGGGCGGCGAGCACCCGCTCGGCGTCCCGCGGGTCGGGCGTGCCGACCGCCAGCCGCCCCCGGGCGCCCGCGGACAGCTCCGCGACCGGTCCCTGGACGAGCAGCCGGCCGCGGGCCATCACGGCGGCGTGCGTGCAGACCTGCTCGATCTCGTCCAGCAGGTGCGAGGAGAGGAAGACAGTGGTGCCGTCGGCCGCCAACTCCCGTACCAGCGCCCGGATCTCGCGCATGCCCTGCGGGTCGAGGCCGTTGGTCGGCTCGTCCAGCACGAGCAGGTCGCGCGGCTGGAGCAGCGCGCCGGCCAGGCCGAGCCGCTGCTTCATGCCCAGCGAGTACGCCTTCGCCCGCTTGCCGGCCGCGGCGGCCAGCCCCACCCGGTCCAGGGCCGTCCCGACCCTCTCCCGGCGGGTGCGCGGGTCGGCGGTGGGGTCGGCGGCGTCGTACCGCAGGAGGTTGTCGCGGCCGGACAGGAAGCCGTACAGGGCCGGACCCTCGATGAGGG
The DNA here is from genome assembly GCA_963756705.1 of uncultured Actinomycetota bacterium. Lineage (GTDB taxonomy): Bacteria > Actinomycetota > Actinomycetes > Streptomycetales > Streptomycetaceae > Actinacidiphila. The sequence continues at coordinate 76,396 of CAVWOS010000020.1, forward strand.
CGCCGACCCTGGGCAGCACCGTGCGGGCCGCGCGCGGCATCGGCCGGCCCAGCACCCGGGCGGTGCCCGCGGTCGGCTCGATCAGGCCCATCAGCATGCGGATGGTGGTGGTCTTGCCGGACCCGTTGGGGCCGAGGAAGCCGAACACGCTGCCGCGCGGCACCCGCAGGTCGAGCCCGTCCACGGCGAGGGTGCCGCGGTACCGCTTGGCCAGCCCGCGGGTCTCGATCACGGTCTCGGCCTCGGTCCCGGCCCGCGGTGCCGCCCGCTGCGGCTGTTCCATCGCACTCCCTCGACGCGCTTCCGACCGGGCCGGCGCGGCCGGTCTGTGCCGGTCGGGGTACGACCCCGACCGGCCCTCGTCCGCTACTTCCCGGCGCTCGCCGCCTCGGTGAGCGCGGCCTGGGTGACCGCCCCGACGTAGAGCTTGCCCTGGTCGGTGAGGAGGGCGTTGACCAGCCGGGTGTGGAAGACCGTACCGGAGCCGAACGAACCGGAGACGCGGGTGCCGAAGCTGTTCATCAGCGACTCGGCCGCGGCGCCGCCGTTCCGGTCGCCGCCGGGCTTGTCGCCCTTGCCGCCCGCGCCGAAACCGCCGGTGCCGGCCGTGTCGCCGGGGCCGCCGGCGCGGGGCAGGGTGATCACGGCGATGGCGTCCCATCCCTGGCCGAGCACGGTCGGCTGCTCACCGGGCCGGGCGCCAGGGCGCCCGGTGGCGTCCTCGTGCCCGGACGGCGCGGCCTTGCCGCCCTCGGTGACCTTCACACCCTTGGGCGGGGTGAAGGTGAAGGTGCTCGCGGCGGGCTTGTCGAAGCTGACCTTGGTGAAGCCGATGTCGACGATCGCCTTGCCGCCGCTCCTGGGCGTCAGCCGGAACTCCAGCGGCACGCCGGTCTTGGCGTCCACCGCGATCCGGACCGAGCCGACCGTGGTGCGGTCGGCGTGCCGCGGGGTGATCACCAGCTCGTACGCGCTGTGCCCGGCCACCCGCGCGGTGCCGTCCACGGTGAAGGAGGCCGTGCCCCGGGTCGCCTTGATGACCTGCTGCGCGGCGGCCTGCGGGGTGGCCGGGAAGTCCTCGGGCAGCTGCGGCTTCGCCCGCTCCCCGCCCGAGGGGTCCGCCGGGTGCGCGGGGAGCGTGGCGTGGTACGCCTGGTCGGACGCGCTGTCGTACGCCCACAGCTGGGTGCCGTCGTGGATGACGCTGTACTCGGCGGCGCGCTCGATCACGGAGATCTTCTGCCGGTCCGGGCCGTCCGCCGACACGTGCAACTGGTGGGTGCCCACGAGGAGTTCGGGCAGCCGCGCCTGCGGGGAGGCGGGCGAGCCGGAGCCGCCGTCCTTGCCGCCGACCGGGCCGACGCCCTGGAACAGGCCGCCGCCGGACACGGCCGCGGGCAGGCCGAGATCGGTGCTGACCCGCACGCTGCCGTCGACGGTCTGCACGTCGGAGGCGGCGATCTTCGCCAGGAGCTGCTCGGCGGTGACCGAGGGCAGCGAGGGGTCGCCGGCGTCGGCGAGCGCGGGGACCAGGCAGATGGTCGCCGCCGCGATCCCGGCCACCGCGACCGGCACGCCGTAGCGCGCGAGTTTGCGGCGCCGGCCGTCCGGGCCCTCCTGCTCGTCCGGCTCCGGGAGCTGTGCCGGTTGGATCAGTGCCATCGCGTTCTACCTCCGTCGTCAGCGGCGGTCGCTGCCTCGCACTCGTCCCACTATCCCAAGCCATTGTCGCCCGGTCCGCCGTGAAGTGGTGCTCCCCATCCCATCAAACCGGCCACGGCGGCACATCAGCCGACGGTCGCGCCCTTTCGTACGCCCCCGGTATGACGCGGCGCCACGCCGTACTCGGGAAGGAGCACTTCGGCGCCGCCGCACCCTAGGGGTTGGCCCGCTCGGGTGGCGAAACACCGGACGGGGCCCGGAGTTCGGCGGCGGATCCCGGCTAGCCCGCGCGGTGGACGACCACGTCGCACAGGGCGGCGAGGGCGTGCTTGGCGGCGATGTCGGGCAGCGGGGCGAGCGCGTTCCTGGCCTCGTCGGCGTACTGGACGGTGTCGCGGCGGGCCTGCTCCAGGGCCGGGTGGGCGCGCAGCAGTTCCAGCGCCTCGGCGTGCAGGGCGTCGTCGGTGAGGTCGCCGTCGAGCAGCTGGTTCAGCCTGCGGTCGGCGGCTGAGACGCTGCCGCCGGCCTGCTGGTACCAGCGGCGCACGTGCAGCACCGGCAGGGTGGGGATGCCCTCGCGCAGGTCCGTGCCCGGGGTCTTGCCGGACTCGCGGCTGTCGCTGGCGATGTCCAGGACGTCGTCGGCGAGTTGGAAGGCGGCGCCGATCCGCTCCCCGTACTGGGTGAGGATGTGCACTGCGGAGTCCTCGGCGCCGGACATCATCGCGCCGAACCGGCCGGAGACGGCCATCAGCGAGCTGGTCTTGCCCGCGATGACCTCGAGGTAGTGGTCGAGCGGGTCGCGGCCGCGCGGGCCGACGGTCTCCATGATCTGCCCGGCGACCAGGCGCTCGAACGACTCGGCCTGCACCCGGACCGCCTCGGGCCCGAGGTCGGCCAGGATGTGCGAGGCGCGGGAGAAGAGGAAGTCGCCGGTGAGGACGGCCACGGCGTTGCCCCAGCGGCTGTTGGCGCTGGGCACCCCGCGCCGGACGTCGGCCTCGTCCATGACGTCGTCGTGGTAGAGCGTGGCCAGGTGGGTCAGTTCCACCACCACGGCCGCGGGCACCACCCGGGGCGCGTGCGGGTCGCCGAACTGGGCCCCGAGCATCACCAGCAGTGGCCGGAAGCGCTTGCCACCGGCCTGGATGAGATGCCGGGCGGTGTCCGTGATGAACGGCACGTCGCTCTTGGTGGCCTCCAGCAGGCCCTCCTCGACGGCGGCGAGACCTGCCTGGACGTCGGCATCAAGGGCTTCGTCCCACACGCTCAGCCCGAAGGGCCCGACGACGGTCACGAGAAGCACTCCTGTCGCTGATCTGGCTCTGCGGGTCTGAGACCGGGCGGTACGGAGGCGGGTCCTGGGGTCCGTCCCGGGACCGACCTGCGACTGCCTCTACCGGCAGGGTAGCCGGTCGGCTGTGGATCAACGCCGGGGCATCGCCTTGGAGGTGGGTCCGAGGGGGTCCGGAGCGGGGGCGGGCCGGTCTTCCGGGCCGGCCCCGGACAACCCGGCAGGTCCCTGGCCTGGGCCTCGTGCGCCCCGGGGTGAGGTTCTTGCCGCGTCGGGGCGTGCTCCGCCGGGGGCGGGGCAGCAGCCGGGAGGTGACCGGGCCGTTCCGGGGCCCGCCCGGCGGGCGGTCCGGGCGGACGCGGGGCGGGCCCCGATCACCGCCCGTATAATCCCATTTACGTGCTGTGTACGGAAATGCCCCACTCGTTGGGGTGAAAGGACGCGTGAAGGCGCGTGGCACGGGAAAACTCCGCCGTAATCGAATGTGTGACCGAAATTCGAGCAGCTCTGAACAACTCCGACCGAACACGGTTGAGCCTCCCGTTGCCCGCCCGACCCCACCTTGGAGGTGGCTGCCATGCCGGCCGATCGCGCCGACCCCCGTGAGGAGCTCACGGAAGACGCGGCGGAGGACCGCGCGCGCGGTGTGTGCTTCAAGACCGGCCCGCCCGCCCGCACCGGCGTGGAGCTGGAGTGGCTCGTCCAGGACCGCTCCGACCCCCGCGCGCTGGTCCCCGCCGGCCGGCTCGACGCCGCCCTGGCGCCGGTCGAGGCATCCGGGGCGCTGCCCCGGGGCAGCAGGCTCACCCGCGAGCCCGGCGGCCAGGTGGAGCTCAGCTCGCCGCCCGCGGACACCGCCGCCGGGTGCGTGGCGGCCGCCGCCGAGGACCTCGCCGTCCTGCGGGAGGCCGTCGGCCGGGCCGGGCTCCGGCTGGTCGGCAGCGGCCTCGACCCCTTCCGCGACCCGCCGCGCGTCCTGGAGGAGCCCCGCTACCGGGCGATGGAGCGCTTCTTCGACGGCGACGGACCCGCAGGCCGCCTGATGATGCGCCGCACCGCCTCCCTCCAGGTCAATCTCGACAGCGGGGAGGAGTCTGCCGGCCCGGCCGGCTACCGCTTCCGCTGGGCGCTCGCGCACCGGCTCGGCCCGGTGCTGGTGGCGGTGTTCGCCAACTCGCCGCTCCAGGACGGCCGTCCCACCGGCTGGGTGTCCACCCGGCAGGCCGTCTGGGGCCGGATGGACCCCGGCCGGACGAGGGCGCCGGGCCACGGCGGGGAACCCCGTACCGCCTGGGCGCGCTACGCGCTGGACGCGCGGGTGCTGTGCGTCCGGACCGCGCAGGGCCCGCCGGACTGGTCGGCCCCCGCCGGGCTCACCTTCCGCGGCTGGCTGCGCGGCGCCCCCGGCCTGCGGCGGCCCACCGTGGCCGACCTCGACTACCACCTGAGCACGCTCTTCCCGCCGGTCCGCCCGCGCGGCTGGCTCGAACTGCGCATGATCGACGCCCAGCGCGGCGACGACTGGGTGGTGCCGACCGTCCTGACGGCCACGCTGCTGGACGACCCGGCCGCCGCCGAGACCGCCCGCGCGGCCACCGAGCCGCTGTGCGCGGGCGAGCCGGTCCCCGCCGAGTCCCTGTGGCGGCGCGCCGCCCGGATCGGGCTGGCCGACCCGGAGCTGGCCAAGGCCGCGCGCTCCTGCTTCGCCGCCGCCGACGGCGCCCTGGCCCGGGCCGGCGCGCCGGCGGACCTGCGCAACGCGCTGTCCGGGTTCGCCGACCGCTACACCGACCGGGGCCGCTGCCCGGCCCACGACCAGTTGGACGCGCTCAGCCGCGCCTGAACCTCCGGAAGGAATGCCGTGAACAACTCCGACTCCGCGCGCTCCGGCGCTTCCGGCCGCCGGGTGGCGTCCGCCTCGTCCTCCGCCTCCCCCACCTCCCCTCCTTCCCCGCCCTCCCATGCTTTCCGGGCCGCGGAGACGGCCGGCTCGCCGTCCGCGCCCAGCGCGCCCGGCCGCGCCGCCGACCCCGCTCCCCCGGCCGCCGACCTCACCGCCCGCGCGCTCGCCGCGCTGGAAACGGCCCGGCGCCGTACGACCCTGCTCACCGACGCGGTCGGCGACGAGGAACTGGTGGCGCAGCACTCCCGCCTGATGTCGCCCCTGGTGTGGGACCTGGCGCACATCGGCAACCAGGAGGAGCTGTGGCTGGTCCGCGAGGCCGGCGGGCGCCCGGGCCTGCGCCCCGACCTGGACCGGCTCTACGACGCCTTCGAGCACCCGCGCGCCGACCGGCCCGCGCTGCCGCTGCTCGGCCCGGCCGAGGCGCGCGCGTACGTGGCCGCGGTCCGCGAGGAGACGCGCGACGTGACCGCGACCGTGGACACCTCGCCCGACCGGCCCGAGCGCCTGCTCGCCGGGGCGTTCGTCTTCGGGATGATCGCCCAGCACGAGGCGCAGCACGACGAGACGATGCTGGCGACCCACCAGCTGCGCAAGGGCCCGCCGGTGCTCGACGCCCCGCAGCCGCCGCCCGCGCCCGCCGACGCGGCCGCGCTGCCCCGCGAGGTGTTCGTGCCCGGCGGCCCGTTCACCATGGGCACCAGCACCGAGCCGTGGGCGCTGGACAACGAACGGCCCGCGCACGAGGTGGAGGTGGCGCCCTTCTGGCTGGACACGGTGCCGGTCACCAACGGGGCCTACCAGGAGTTCATCGCGGCCGGGGGCTACCGCGAGCCGCGCTGGTGGGCGCCCGAGGGATGGCGGCACGTCCAGGAGGCCGGGCTGCGCGCGCCGCTGTTCTGGTGGCAGGACGGCCGGGACTGGTTCCGGCGCCGCTTCGGCCACGAGGAGCCCGTGCCGCTCGACGAGCCGGTGGCGCACGTGTGCTGGTACGAGGCCGACGCGTACGCCCGCTGGGCCGGGCGGCGGCTGCCGGCGGAGGCGGAGTGGGAGAAGGCCGCCCGGTTCGACCCGGCGACCGGCCGCTCGCGCCGCTTCCCGTGGGGGGACGCCGACCCGGGGCCGGAGCACGCCAACGTCGGCCAGCGGCACCTGTCGCCCGCGCCCGCGGGCAGCTACCCGGCCGGGGCGGCGCCCTGCGGGGCGCGGCAGCTCGTCGGCGACGTCTGGGAGTGGACGTCCTCGGACTTCTCGCCGTACCCGGGCTTCGCCGCCTTCCCGTACAAGGAGTACTCCGACGTCTTCTTCGGGCCGGACTACAAGGTGCTGCGCGGCGGCGCCTTCGGCGTGGACCCGGTCGCCTGCCGGGCCACCTTCCGCAACTGGGACTACCCGGTCCGCCGGCAGATCTTCGCCGGGTTCCGCACGGCGCGGGACGCCGCGGCGGGCGACGGCCCTGGCGGGTCCGCGGGCCCGCGGGGCGGTGGGAGGGCCTGATGTGCCGCCACCTCGCCTACCTCGGACCGCCGGTGCCGCTGGCCCGGCTGCTCACCGAGCCGCCGTACGGGCTGTACGAGCAGTCCTGGCGCCCGCGCCGGCAGCGGTTCGGCACGGTGAACGCGGACGGCTTCGGGGTGGGGTGGTACCCGCCGGAGCCGGACGGGGCCGCGGCGGACAGCTCGTCCGGAGGCTCGTCCTCCAGCTCGGACGAGGGCTCGGAAGAGGTGGCCCCGCTCGCCTCCGGGCCCGCCGACGCATCGCCCGCCCCCGACTCCCTCGACTGCCTCGGCTGCTCCGATGCCGAGGAGCGGCCCGGCGACGAGGGCCTGCCGCTGCCCGCCCGCTACCGCCGGGCCGTGCCGGTGTGGGCGGACGCGAACTTCAAGGAGCTGGCCAGGGTCGTGCGCAGCGGCGCCGTGCTCGCGGCGGTCCGCTCGGCCACCGAGGGCACCACGCAGGACGAGTCGGCCGCGGCCCCCTTCCGCGACGGGCGCTGGCTGTTCAGCCACAACGGCGCCGTCGCCGACTGGACCCGGCTGCCGACCGGGCTGAGCACGGCCGAACTCCTCGCCCTGGAGACGCACTCGGACTCCGCCCTGCTGTGGGCGATGGTCACCCGCCGGCTGCGCCAGGGCGAGGTGCCCGGCGGCGCGCTGGCCGCGGTGGCCCGCGAGGTCGCCGAGGCGCGGCCCTCGGCGCGGCTCAACTTCCTGCTCACCGACGGCCGCACCATCGCCGCCACCGCCTGGGGCGACACGCTCTGGTACCGGGCCGCGCCCGGCGCGGTGGTGGTCGCGTCCGAACCCGACGACGCGCTCGGGGGCGCGCTCGGCGCATGGCGGGAGGTCCCGGACCGCTCGCTGCTCCTCGCCACCCCGGCCGGCGTACGCGTCCTGGCGCTGCGCCCCGAACGCAAGGACACCACCCTCATGACCCCCGAACCGCTCAGCCGCTTCACCCTCGACGACCGGCTGCCCGCCGGCTACTTCACCGACACCCTGCACGCCGACGTGCGCCGGGGCCTGACTGCGGCGCCGCGCACCCTCGCGCCGAAGTGGTTCTACGACAAGCGCGGCAGCGACCTCTTCGAGCAGATCACCCGGCTGCCCGAGTACTACCCGACCCGGGCCGAGCAGGAGATCCTGGTCCGGCGCGCCCCGGAGATCGCCCGGCGGACCCGGGCGGCCACCCTCGTGGAGCTGGGCTCCGGCTCCTCCCGCAAGACCCGGCTGCTGCTCGACGCGCTCACCGCGGGCGGCACCCTGCGCCGCTACGCCCCGCTCGACGTGAGCTCCGCCGCCCTGGAGGAGGCGGGCCTGGCCGTCTGCCGGGACTACCCGGACCTGACCGTGCGGGCGACCGTGGCCGACTTCGAGTCCGGACTGCCGGAGGGCGACGAGCCGGGCCCGCGCCTGCTGGCCTTCCTCGGCAGCACGATCGGCAACTTCGACCGGCCGCAGCGCATCGCCTTCTACCGCATGCTCGCCCGCTCCCTCACCAGCGACGACGTCCTCCTGCTGGGCGCGGACCTGGTCAAGGACCCCGAGGTCCTGGTGCGCGCGTACGACGACTCCTCGGGCATCACGGCCGACTTCAACAAGAACGTGCTGCACGTGCTCAACCGGGAGCTCGGCGCCGACTTCGACCCCGGCGCCTTCCTCCACGTCGCGCTGTGGAACACCGCCGAGGAGCGGATCGAGATGCACCTGCGCTCCACCGCGTCCCAGACCGTCAAGATCCCGGACCTCGACCTCACCCTCGATCTGGCGCCCGGCGAGGACGTGCGGACCGAGCTCTCCTGCAAGTTCCGCCGCGCCTCGCTCACCGAGGAGCTGCGGGAGGGCGGCTTCGTGGTCCGCGACTGGTGGACCGACCCCGCCGTCCGCTTCGCCCTCCTCCTCGCCGTCCCCGCCTGATCCCGCCCGGCCCCCGCCGGATCCCCGCCCGACTCGTGCCAGGTCCGACGCCCGCCCTGGGAACCCCCGGGCGGGCATCGGAAGTTGAGGGATCATGAGCGGTCCTGGTGATTTCGACGGCTTCGAGCGGCGGGCGTGGGCGGGGCGCGCGGAAGCCTACGCGGAGAGCTTCGGGCTGCTGTGCGCCCGCACGGTCCCGGAGGTGCTGGACGCGGCCCGTGTGGGGGACGGCACCCGGGTGCTGGACGTGGGCACGGGGACCGGCTCCGTCGCCGCCGAGGCCGTCCGGCGGGGCGCGCGGGTCACGGCGGTGGACGCCGAGCCCTCGATGGTCCGGCGGGCCGCCGCGGCCGTGCCCGAGGCCGCGGTCCGCCACGCCCTGCTGCCCGAACTTCCCTTCCCCGACGACGCGTTCGACGCCGTCGTGGGCAACTTCGTGCTCAACCACGTGGGCCGCCCGCTGGCCGCCCTGGCCGAACTGCGCCGGGTGGCCCGCCCCGGCGCCCGCCTCGCGGTGACCGTCTGGCCGAGCCCGCCCTCCCCCGGCCAGGCCCTCCTGGGACGCGCCCTGGAGGCCGCCGGCGTGGCCCGCCCGCCCCACATACCCACGCTCGCCCCCGAGGACGACTTCCCCCGCTCCGAGGCCGGCCTGACCGCCCTCCTGGCCGCCGCCGGCCTCGGCTCCCCCGCCTGCCGCGCCGTGAGCTGGCACCACCTCACCACCCCCGACCTCTGGTGGTCCGGCCCCGCCGCCGGCATCGCCGCCATCGGCCAGATCCTCACCAGCCGGCCCCCGTCCACGGTCGCGGCCGTCCGCCGCCACTACGACCGCCTCTCCGCCGATTTCCGCACCCCCGACGGCGGCCTCTCCCTCCCCCACACCGCCCTCCTCGCCCACGCCACCGCCCCCTGACCCGCCGGCCCGCACGGGGCCCGGGCACGGAAAAGGGGCGCGGGGACCGGAGGTCCCGCGCCCCTTTTTTCGGAGCCGGCGTCAGCGGACGAAGATGCTCGCCTTGTTCGCCAGGTCCAGGAAGTACTGGGGCGCGAGGCCCAGCACGAGGGTGACCGCGACGCCGACGGCGATGGCCGCCGAGGTCAGCGGGGACGGCACGGCCACGGAAGGACCGTCCGCCTTCGGCTCACTGAAGAACATGAGCACGATGACCCGGACGTAGAAGAACGCCGCGACCGCCGACGAGATCACGCCGATGACGACCAGCGGCATCGCCCCGCCCTGCGCCGCCGCCTTGAACACGGCGAACTTCCCGGCGAAGCCGGAGGTCAGCGGGATGCCGGCGAAGGCCAGCAGGAAGACCGCGAACACCGCGGCGACCAGCGGCGAGCGCCGCCCGAGCCCGGCCCACCGGGACAGGTGGGTGGCCTCGCCGCCCGCGTCCCGGACCAGGGTGACGACGGCGAAGGCGCCGAGCGTCACGAAGGAGTAGGCGGCCAGGTAGAACAGGACGGACGAGACGCCGTCGCGGTTGGTGGCGATCACACCGGCGAGGATGAACCCGGCGTGGGCCACCGACGAGTAGGCCAGCAGCCGCTTGACGTCGGTCTGGGTGACCGCGATCACCGCGCCGATGAGCATCGTCGCGATGGCCACACCCCACATGACCGGCCGCCAGTCCCAGCTCATGCCGGGCAGCACCACGTACAGCAGCCGCAGCAGCGCGCCGAACGCGGCGACCTTGGTGGCGGCGGCCATGAAGCCGGTGACCGGGGTCGGCGCGCCCTGGTAGACGTCCGGCGTCCACATGTGGAACGGCACGGCGCCGACCTTGAACAGCAGCCCGACCGCGACCATCGCGAGCCCGATGAGCAGCAGCGCGTCGTTTCCGGTGGTGTCGGCGAGGGCCGGCGAGACCGGTGCGCTGCCGTCGACGACGGCGGCGATGCCGGCGTACGAGACGCTGCCCGCGTAGCCGTACAGCAGGGCGATGCCGAACAGCAGGAAGGCCGAGGAGAACGCGCCGAGCAGGAAGTACTTGACGGCGGCTTCCTGGGACATCAGCCGGTTGCGGCGGGCCAGCGCGCACAGGATGTACAGCGGCAGCGAGAAGACCTCCAGCGCGACGAAGAGCGTCAGCAGGTCGTTCGCCGCCGGGAAGATCATCATGCCGCCGACCGCGAAGAGCAGCAGCGGGAAGACCTCGGTGGTGGTGAACCCGGCCCGTACCGCGGCCTTCTCCTGGTCTCCGCCGGGCACCGCGGAGCCCTGGGCGGCGAAGGAGTCCACGTGCTGCCCGTGCGCCTTCGGGTCGAGCCTGCGCTCGGCGAAGGTGAACAGCGCGACCACCGACACCAGCAGGATCGTGCCCTGGAGGAACAGCGCGGGGCCGTCGACGGCCACCGCCCCCATGGCCGCGATGTGCGCCTTCGTGGTGCCGTAGCCCTTCTCGGCCAGGGCGACCACGGCGGCGAACGCCGCGGCCAGGCCGACCACGGAGAGGGTCACCTGGGCGGTGTACCGGGACCGGCGGGGCACGAACGCCTCGACGAGGACGCCGAGCACGGCCACGCCGATGACGATCAGCACCGGCGACAGCTGGGCGTACTCGATGTGCGGGGTGGGGAACCGGTCGACGGCGGGCGCCGCCGTTGTCCACAGGCTGTGGACGGCGGGGCCCGAGTGGGGTGCGCTCACTTCTTCGCCTCCAGCGCGGGCTTGGGGTCGGTCTTGTGCACGTCGGAGAGCGTGTGCTGGACCGACGGGTTGACGATGTCCGCGATCGGCTTGGGGTAGACGCCGAGGAAGAGCAGCAGCGCGATCAGCGGGGCCACGACCAGCAGCTCACGCGCCTTGAGGTCGGACATCCCCTCGATGCCCGCCTTGACCGGGCCGGTCATCGTCCGCTGGTAGAGCACCAGCACGTACAGGGCGGCCAGCACGATGCCCAGCGTCGCCACGATGCCGAGCACCGGGTAGCGGCTGAACGTGCCGACCAGCACCAGGAACTCGCTCACGAAGGGCGCGAGTCCCGGCAGCGACAGCGTGGCCAGACCGCCGATCATGAAGGTGCCGGCCAGCACCGGGGCCACCTTCTGCACCCCGCCGAAGTCCGCGATGAGCCGCGAACCGCGCCTGCTGATCAGGAACCCGGCGACCAGCATCAGCGCCGCCGTCGAGATGCCGTGGTTGACCATGTACAGCGTGGCGCCCGACTGGCCCTGGCTGGTCATCGCGAAGATGCCCAGGATGATGAAGCCGAAGTGCGAGAGGGACGCGTACGCGATCAGCCGCTTGATGTCCCGCTGGCCGACCGCCAGCAGGGCGCCGTAGATGATGCCGATCACCGACAGCACCAGGATGACCGGCGTGGCCCACTTCGACGCCTCGGGGAACAGCTGGAGGCAGTAGCGCAGCATCGCGAAGGTGCCGACCTTGTCGACGACCGCGGTGATGAGCACCGCCACCGGCGCGGTGGACTCGCCCATCGCGTTGGGCAGCCAGGTGTGCAGCGGCCACAGCGGCGCCTTGATCGCGAAGGCGAAGAAGAAGCCGAGGAAGATCCACCGCTCGGTGGAGGTGGCCAGTTCGAGCTTGCCGTCGGCGCGCGCCTGGAGGATCTGCTGGAGCGAGAAGGTGCCCGTGCCGAGCTGCTTCGCGGTCGCCACGTACAGCCCGATGACCGCGGCCAGCATGATCAGGCCGCCGGCCAGGTTGTAGAGCAGGAACTTCACCGCGGCGTACGACCGCTGCCGGGACGCCTCTTCCTCACCGGCCGCGTGCGCCCGGTCACCGAAGCCGCCGATGAGGAAGTACATCGGGATGAGCATGGCTTCGAAGAAGATGTAGAAGAGGAAGACGTCGGTGGACTCGAAGGAGAGCACCACCATCGCCTCGACGAGCAGGATCAGCGCGAAGAAGCCCTGGGTGGGGCGCCAGCGCCGGTTGGGCGCGGCGTCCTCGAGCGGGTCGGCGTCGTGCCACCCGGCGAGGATCACGAACGGGATGAGCAGCGCGGTGAGCGCCACCAAGGTGACGGCGATGCCGTCGACCCCCAGTTCGTAGCGCAGGCCGAAGCTCTTCACCCAGGCGTGCGACTCGGTGAACTGGTAGCGGTCGCCGTGCGGCTCGAACCGCACCAGCGTCACGATGGCCAGGACCAGCGTGGCGAGCGAGAAGCCCAGGGCCGAGTACTTGGCGGCGGTCTTGCGCGCCGCCGGTACCGCGGCGGTGGCGATGGCGCCCACCGCCGGGGCGACGGCGGTCACCGTCAGAATGGGGAACGAAGAATCCGTCATGACCTTCAGACCGCCCTCATGAGAAGGGTCGCGGCGACGACCACCGCGGTACCGCCGAGCATGGAGACGGCGTACGACCTGACGTAGCCGTTCTGCAGCCGGCGGAGCCGTCCGGACAGACCGCCGACCGAGGCGGCGGTGCCGTTCACGACCCCGTCGACGAGGGTGTGGTCGAGGTAGACCAGCGAGCGGGTGAGGTGCTCGCCGCCACGGACCAGGACCACGTGGTTGAAGTCGTCCTGGAGCAGGTCCCGGCGGGCGGCCCGGGTGAGCACGCTGCCGCGCGGGGCGACCGCGGGCACCGGGCGGCGGCCGTACATCAGCCAGGCGATGCCGACGCCGATCACCAGGCAGACCATGGTGGCGGCGGTGACGGTGCCGGCGCTGACCGGGGAGTCGCCCTCGCTGTGCCCGGTGACGGGCTCCAGCCAGTGCACGAAGGACGAGTTGATGCTGAACAGGCCGCCGGCGAAGACCGAGCCGAAGGCGAGGATGATCATCGGGATGGTCATCGACTTCGGGGACTCGTGCGGGTGCGGCTCCTGGCCTTCGGCGTTCGGCTGCCAGCGCTTCTCGCCGAAGAACGTCATCAGCATCACGCGGGTCATGTAGAACGCGGTGATGGCCGCGCCCACCAGGGCCGCGGAGCCGATGATCCAGCCCTCGGTGCCGCCCTTGGCGAAGGCGGCCTCGATGATCTTGTCCTTGGAGAAGAAGCCGGACAGGCCGGGGAAGCCGATGATCGCGAGGTAGCCCAGGCCGAACGTGACGAACGTGACGGGCATGTACTTGCGCAGGCCGCCGTAGCGGCGCATGTCCACCTCGTCGTCCATGCCGTGCATGACCGAGCCGGCGCCGAGGAAGAGCCCGGCCTTGAAGAAGCCGTGCGTGACCAGGTGCATGATCGCGAAGACGTAGCCGATCGGGCCGAGCCCGGCGGCCATGATCATGTAGCCGATCTGCGACATCGTGGAGCCGGCCAGCGCCTTCTTGATGTCGTCCTTCGCGCAACCGACGATCGCACCGAACAGCAGCGTGACCGTGCCGACGACCACCACCGCGGTCTGCGCGTCCGGCGCCGCGTTGAAGATCGGGCCGGAGCGGGTGATGAGGTACACGCCCGCGGTCACCATGGTGGCGGCGTGGATGAGGGCCGAGACCGGGGTCGGGCCCTCCATCGCGTCACCGAGCCAGGACTGCAGCGGCACCTGGGCCGACTTGCCGCACGCGGCCAGCAGCAGCATGAAGCCGATGCCGGTGAGCGTGGCGTGCTCGGTCGAGGACGCGCCCGCCACCCGCGGCAGGACGTTCGCGAAGGCGAACGAGCCGAAGGTGGTGAACATCAGCATGATGCCGATCGACAGGCCGATGTCGCCGACCCGGTTGACCAGGAACGCCTTCTTGGCCGCGGTCGCCGCGCTCGGCTTGTGCTGCCAGAACCCGATCAGCAGGTAGGACGCCAGGCCGACGCCCTCCCAGCCCGCGTAGAGCAGGAAGTAGTTGTCGGCCAGCACCAGCAGGAGCATGGCCGCCAGGAAGAGGTTGAGGTAGCCGAAGAACCAGCGGCGCCGCTCGTCGTGCGCCATGTAGCCGATCGAGTAGATGTGGATCAGCGAGCCCACACCGGAGATCAGCAGCACGAACGTCATCGACAGCTGGTCGAGCTGGAAGCCGACCTCGGCGTGGAACCCGCCGACCGGCACCCAGGTGAACAGGTGGGAGTCCAGGGTGCGCTGGTCGGCGTTCTTGCCGAGCATGTTGGCGAAGAGCACGAGGCCGAACGCGAAGGACAGGAGCGCGAACACGGTGCCCAGCAGATGGCCGACGCGGTCGAGGCGCCGGCCTCCGGTGAGCAGGATGCCCGCTCCGAGCAATGGGGACGCGATGAGCAGTCCGATCAGGGTTTCCACGTCTCGCAGCCCCTTACAGCTTCATCAGATTCGCGTCGTCGACCGAGGCCGAGTGGCGGGAACGGAAGATCGACACGATGATCGCCAGCCCCACCACGACTTCGGCCGCGGCCACGACCATCACGAAGAACGCGATCACCTGGCCGTCGAGGTTGCCGTGCTGCCGGGAGAAGGTGACGAACGCCAGGTTGCAGGCGTTCAGCATCAGCTCGACGCACATGAAGACGATGATGGCGTTGCGCCGGATCAGCACACCGGCCGCGCCGATCGTGAACAACAACGCAGCCAGGTACAGGTAGTTGGCCGGATTCACTTGGCACCCTCCTCGGCGGAGGCGGAGGCCCCGTCATGGTCGCGGCCGCCGTCGGCGCCGTCGCCGGCGTCGCTGTCGCGGGTCAGCGCCGGCCGGGCGCGGCCCAGCCACTCGCCGGACTTCTGGTCGAGTTCGGCCAGCCGCCGCATGGCGTCCCGGGAGACGTCCCGGATCTGGCCGCGCTCGCGCAGCGTCGAGCTGACCGACAGCTCCGAGATGGTGCCGTCCGGCAGCAGCGCCGGGATGTCCACCGCGTTGTGCCGGGCGTAGGTGCCGGGCGCGGGCAGCGGCGAGACGTACTTGCCTTCCTTGACCCGGGCCTCGGACAGCTCGCGCTGGGTGCGGCGCTCCTCGGTGCGCTCCCGGTGGGTGAGCACCATGGCGCCGACCGCGGCGGTGATCAGCAGGGCGCCGGTGAGCTCGAAGGCCCACACGTAGTTGCTGAACAGCAGCCGGGCCAGGCCCTGGACGTTGCCGCCGTTGGCGGTGTTGGCCTGGCCGGTGCCGACGAAGGTGTCGAGCGAGGCGTTGGCGATCCCGGCGATGAGCAGGATGCCGAAGCCGAGCCCGCACAGGGCGGCCAGCCAGCGCTGCCCCTTCAGCGTCTCCTTCAGCGAGTCGGCGGCGGTGATGCCGACCAGCATGACGACGAAGAGGAAGAGCATCATGATCGCGCCGGTGTAGACGACGATCTGGACGACGCCCAGGAAGTAGGCGCCCTCGGCGAGGTAGAAGACCGCGAGCACGATCATCGTCCCGGCCAGCGACAGCGCGCTGTGCACGGGCTTCTTCATCAGCACCGTGCCCAGGGCGCCGAGCACGGCGATCGTGCCCAGCACCCAGAACTGGACGGCCTCGCCCGTGGAGGTCTGCGAGGCGGCGAGCGAGACGCTCGGCAGCGACGACAGCGTCGCGAGCGAGGTCATCATGCCTCGTCCCCCGTCCCCGCCGGAGTCGAGCCGCCCGGGGCCGTCACCTCGGCTTCGGCGTCCGCCGTCTCGTCGGGCTTCTCGCCCTTGGAGACGGCCACCTGCTGGACGGTGCCGGGCGCGGCCTCGGTGACCGCGCCGCGGTAGTAGTCGCCCTCGTCCATGCCGGGGAAGATCGCGTGCGGCGAGTCGACCATGCCCTCCTCCAGCCCGGACAGCAGCTGCTCCTTGGTGAAGATCAGCGACTCGCGGGTGGCGTCGGCCAGCTCGTACTCGTTGGTCATCGTCAGCGCCCGGGTGGGGCATGCCTCGATGCACAGGCCGCACAGGATGCAGCGGGCGTAGTTGATCTGGTAGACGCGGCCGTAGCGCTCCCCGGGGGAGTAGCGCTCCTCCTCGGTGTTGTCCGCGCCCTCGACGTAGATCGCGTCCGCCGGGCAGGCCCAGGCGCACAGCTCGCAGCCGACGCACTTCTCCAGGCCGTCCGGGTGCCGGTTGAGCTGGTGGCGGCCGTGGAAGCGCGGGGCGGTCGGTTTCTTGTACTCGGGGTACTGCTCGGTCAGGCGCTTCTTGAACATGGCCTTGAAGGTCACGCCGAAGCCCGCGACCGGATCCAGGAACTCAGGCATCGCCGTCCTCCGTGTTCTCCGTCTCCCCGGCGTCCTGCCCGGAGACGCCTACGAGTTGGCCCTGCGCCCGGCTGGGCCGCCGCGGCACCCGCTCGGCCTGCTGGCCCGGCAGCGGCGGCACGGGATAGCCGCCGGCCATCGGGTCGAAGCGGTCCGGGGGCGCCAGCGGACCACCGGAACCCTCCGCCGCGGCCTTCTGCTCGCGGTCCCGCAGCACGTCCACGACGAGCGAGATGAGCAGCAGGCCCAGCACCGCGCCGCCGACGTAGAGGACGATCTTCTGGAAGTCGTAGTCCTCGTTGCGCATCGCGCGGACCACGGCGACCAGCATCAGCCACACCATGGAGACGGGGATGAGGACCTTCCAGCCGAGCTTCATCAGCTGGTCGTAGCGGACCCGGGGCAGGGTGCCGCGCAGCCAGATGAAGAAGAACAGCAGCAGCTGGACCTTGATCACGAACCAGAGCATCGGCCACCAGCCGTGGTTCGCGCCCTCCCAGAAGGTGCTGATCGGCCACGGGGCGCGCCAGCCGCCCAGGAAGAGGGTGGTGGCCACCGCGGAGACGGTCACCATGTTGACGTACTCGGCGAGCATGAACAGCGCGAACTTGATCGAGCTGTACTCGGTGTTGAAGCCGCCGACCAGGTCGCCCTCGGACTCGGGCATGTCGAACGGCGCCCGGTTGGTCTCACCGATCATCGTGGCGATGTAGACCAGGAAGGACACCGGCAGCAGGACCGCGTACCAGCGGTCGTGCTGGGCGGCCACGATGGTCGAGGTCGACATCGAGCCGGAGTAGAGGAAGACGGCCGCGAAGGACACGCCCATCGCGATCTCGTAGGAGATCATCTGGGCGGACGCGCGCAGGCCGCCGAGCAGCGGGTAGGTCGAGCCCGAGGACCAGCCGGCCAGCACGATGCCGTAGATGCCGACCGAGGCCGTGGCCAGGATGTAGATGATGCCGATCGGCAGGTCGGTGAGCTGGAGCGCGGTGCGGTGCCCGAGGATCGAGACCTCGTCGTCGGCCGGGCCGAAGGGGATCACCGCGAAGGACATGAAGGCGGGGATCGCGGCCACGATCGGCGCGAGGATGAACACCACCTTGTCCGCGCGCTTGACGGTGACGTCCTCCTTGAGCATCAGCTTCACACCGTCGGCGAGCGACTGGAGCATGCCCCAGGGCCCGTGCCGGTTGGGGCCGATGCGCAGCTGCATCCACGCGACGACCTTGCGCTCCCACACGATGGAGATCAGCACGGTGAGCATCGCGAAGGCGAAGCAGAACACGGCCTTGATGACGATGAGCCACCACACGTCGTGGCCGAAGAACGAGAGGTTCTCCGTCACGGCGAGCTGGTTGGCCGCGGCGAACTGAGCGGTCACGACGCGTCCTCCGACCCGATGGAGACGACCTGCCCGGACTGGGCACCGATGTCCGAAGCGACGCCGCTCCCGACAGAGTTGAGCGGGCAGCCAGACCACGCGGTCGGGCATCGGGGTGACCGCCAGCGGCAGCGTCACGGCGCCGGCCGGGCCGGTCACGGTCAGCGGCTCGCCGTCCGCGACGCCGGCCTCGGCGGCCGTGGTCGCCGACAGCCGGGCGACGGCGGCGTGCCGGGTGGCGGCGAGCGCGTCGTCGCCGTCCTGGAGCCGGCCCTGGTCGAGCAGCAGCCGGTGCCCGGCGAGCACCGCCTGCCCGGAGTCGGGCCGCGGCAGCGGTACGGAGGAGGCCAGCGGCGCCGGGCCGCGGCCGCCGGACCAGCCGGACAGCAGGTCGAGCTCCGCGCGGGCGGACCGGGCGTCGCGGCAGGCCCAGCGCCACGTCGAGCGCGTCGGCGAGCATGGTCAGCACCCGGGCGTCCGTCAGCTGGTGCCGGGTGGTGGCCTGGTCGGGCTTGATCGCGGCCTCGAACATCCGGATCCGGCCCTCCCAGTTGAGGAAGGTGCCGGCCTTCTCGGCGACCGCGGCCACCGGCAGCACCACGTCGGCGCGCTCGGTGACCTCGCTGGGCCGCTGCTCCAGGCTGACCAGGAAGCCGACGTTGCCCAGCGCCACCCGGGCCCGGGCCGGGTCCGGCAGGTCCGCGACCTCGACACCGCCGACCACCAGGGCCTTGAGCTCGCCGGCGGCCGCGGCCTCGACGATCCCGCCGGTGTCGCGGCCGGCCCGGGTCGGCAGGGCGGGCAGCCCCCACACCCGGGCGACCTCGTCGCGGGCCCGCGCGTCGGTGAGCGGACGGCCGCCGGGCAGCAGCCCGGGCAGCGCGCCGGCCTCGACCGCGCCGCGCTCGCCGGCCCGGCGCGGGATCCACGCCAGCGTCGCCCCGGTGGCGGTGGCCAGCCGGAGCGCGGCGGTCAGCCCGCCGGGCACGGCCGCCAGCCGCTCGCCGACCAGGATGACCGAGCCCTCGGCGCGCAGCGCCTCGGCGGCCTGCCGGCCGGCCTCGTCCAGGCCGACCCCGCCGGCCAGCGCGTCCAGCCACTCCGGCTCGGTGCCGGGCGCGGCCGGCAGCAGGGTGCCGCCCGCCTTGGCCAGGCCGCGGGAGGCGTGGGTGGCCAGCGCGTAGGTCTGCTGCTTGTGCTTGCGGTGGGCCTTGCGCAGCCGCAGGAAGACCCCGGGGGCCTCCTCCTCGGCCTCCAGCCCGGCCAGCAGGACGGTCGGGGCCTTCTCCAGCGCGGCGTTGGTCAGTCCCGCTCCCCCATGGCCTTCGGAGGTACCCCCACCGAGGTCCACGCCCTTGCCGGCGACCGCGGCGGCCAGGAAGTCGGCCTCCTCGGCGGAGTGCGGGCGGGCCCGGAAGTCCACGTCGTTCGTGCCGAGCACGACCCGGGCGAACTTGGCGTAGGCGTAGGAGTCCTCGACGGTGAGCCGGCCGCCGGAGAGCACGGCCACCCGGCCGTGCGCCGCGGTCAGTCCGGCCGCGGCGGCGGCGAGCGCCTCGGGCCAGGAGGCCGGGGCGAGTTCACCGTCGGCGCCGCGCACCAGCGGGTGGGTGAGCCGCTCGGGCCGCTGCGCGTAGCGGAAGCCGAAGCGGCCCTTGTCGCACAGCCACTCCTCGTTGACCTCGGGGTCGTTGGCGGCCATCCGCCGCATGACCTTGCCGCGGCGGTGGTCGGTGCGCGAGGCGCAGCCGCCCGCGCAGTGCTCGCACACCGACGGCGACGAGACCAGGTCGAAGGGGCGGGAGCGGAACCGGTAGGCGGCCGAGGTGAGGGCGCCGACCGGGCAGATCTGGATGGTGTTGCCGGAGAAGTACGACTCGAAGGGGTCGCCCTGGCCGATGCCGACCTGCTGGAGCGCGCCGCGTTCGAGCAGCTCGATCATCGGGTCGCCGGCGATCTGGTTGCTGAACCGGGTGCAGCGCGCGCACAGCACGCACCGCTCGCGGTCCAGCAGCACCTGCGCGGAGATCGGCACCGGCTTCTCGAAGGTCCGCTTGCGGCCCTCGAAGCGGGTGTCGGGCTCGCCGACGGACATCGCCTGGTTCTGCAGCGGGCACTCGCCGCCCTTGTCGCAGACCGGGCAGTCCAGCGGGTGGTTGATGAGCAGCAGCTCCATCACCCCGCGCTGCGCCTTCTCGGCGACCGGCGAGGTGAGCTGGGTGCTGATCACCATGCCGTCGGTGCAGGTGATGGTGCAGGAGGCGACCGGCTTGCGCTGGCCCTCGATCTCCACGATGCACTGGCGGCAGGCGCCGGCCGGGTCGAGCAGCGGGTGGTCGCAGAACCGCGGGATCTCGATGCCGAGAAGTTCCGCGGCCCGGATCACGAGGGTGCCCTTGGGGACGGAGAGCGCGATCCCGTCGATGGTGACGGAGATCAGGTCCTCCGGGGGCACGGCGGCGCTCCCTCCATTGTGAGGGGCGCGTTGCCCGGTGGCGGGGCCACTGTGTGATGGGAGCGTGGTCACGCGTGGGCCTCCGTACGGGACTTGTCCGCCCAGGCGGTGGAACGGGCCGGGTCGAAGGGGCAGCCCCTGCGCTCGATGTGCTCCTCGTACTCCCCGCGGAAGTACTGCAACGAGGAGAAGATCGGGGCGGCGGCGCCGTCGCCGAGCGCGCAGAAGGACTTGCCGTTGATGTTGTCGGCGATGTCGTTCAGCTTGTCGAGGTCTTCCATCCGGCCCTTGCCGGCCTCGATGTCGCGGAGCAGCTGGACGAGCCAGTAGGTGCCCTCACGGCAGGGGGTGCACTTGCCGCAGGACTCGTGGGCGTAGAACTCCGTCCAGCGGGTGACCGCGCGCACCACGCAGGTGGTCTCGTCGAAGCACTGGAGGGCCTTGGTGCCGAGCATCGAGCCGGCGGCGCCCACGCCCTCGTAGTCCAGCGGCACGTCGAGGTGCTCGTCGGTGAACATCGGGGTGGACGAGCCGCCCGGCGTCCAGAACTTCAGCCGGTGGCCGGGCCGCATGCCGCCGCCCATGTCCAGCAGCTGCCGCAGCGTGATGCCGAGCGGGCCCTCGTACTGGCCGGGGCGGGCGACGTGGCCGGACAGCGAGTAGAGCGTGAAGCCCGCGGACTTCTCGCTGCCCATGGAGCGGAACCACTCCTTGCCGCGCTGGATGATCGCGGGAACCGAGGCGATGGACTCGACGTTGTTCACCACGGTGGGGCAGGCGTAGAGGCCTTCGACGGCGGGGAAGGGCGGCCGGAGCCTGGGCTGGCCGCGGCGGCCCTCCAGGGAGTCCAGCAGCGCGGTCTCCTCGCCGCAGATGTAGGCGCCCGCGCCGGCGTGCACGGTGATGTCGAGGTCGAAGCCGGAGCCCTTGATGTTCTTGCCGAGGTACCCGGCCTCGTACGCCTCGCGCACCGCCTCGTGCAGGCGGCGCAGCACCGGGACGACCTCACCGCGGAGGTAGATGAAGGCGTGCTGGGACCGGATCGCGTAGCAGGCGATGATCATGCCCTCGATGAGGGAGTGCGGGTTGGCGAAGAGCAGCGGGATGTCCTTGCAGGTGCCCGGCTCCGACTCGTCCGCGTTGACCACCAGGTAGTGCGGCTTGCCGTCCCCCTGCGGAATGAACTGCCACTTCATCCCGGTGGGGAAGCCGGCGCCGCCGCGGCCGCGCAGACCGGAGTCCTTCACGTACGCGATCAGGTCGTCGGGAGCCATCGCCAGCGCCTTGGAGAGCGCCTCGTAGCCCTCGTGCCGGCGGTAGGTGTCGAGCGTCCATGACCGCGGGTCGTCCCAGAAGGCCGACAGCACGGGCGCGAGGAGCTTCTCGGCCGGTTCGACGGTCATCACTCGCCCTCCTCCTCGGTGGTGCGCTCGGTGCCGGCGTCCGGTTCGGTCCGCGGGGTGACCACGCGGGCCGGGGCCTCGCCGCGGTGCAGGCGCAGGCCCGCCAGCGAGGCGGGGCCGGCGCCGCCGGTCGCCTCCACGGCGCCCTCGCGCTCGTCGGGGAAGCCGGCCAGGATGCGGGCGGTCTGCTGGAAGCTGCACAGCGGGGCGCCGCGGGTCGGGCGGACCTCGCGGCCGGCGATCAGGTCGTCCACCATCGCGCGGGCCGACTCGGGCGTCTGGTTGTCGAAGAACTCCCAGTTCACCATCACCACGGGGGCGAAGTCGCAGGCCGCGTTGCACTCGATGTGCTCGAGGGTGACCTTGCCGTCCGGCGTGGTCTCGTCGTTGCCGACCCCGAGGTGCTCCTGGAGGTCCTCGAAGATCGCGTCGCCGCCCATGACCGCGCACAGCGTGTTGGTGCACACGCCCACGTGGTAGTCGCCGGACGGCTTGCGCCGGTACATCGAGTAGAAGGTGGCGACCGCGGTGACCTCGGCGGTGGTCAGGTCCAGCGTCTCGGCGCAGAACTTGATGCCGGTCCGGCTGACGTACCCCTGCTCGGACTGCACCAGGTGCAGCAGCGGCAGCAGCGCGCTGCGCGAGTTGGGGTAGCGGCCGATCACCTCTTGGGCGTCGGTCTCCAGCCGGGCCCGGACGTCGGCCGGGAAGTCCGGTGCGGGCAGCTCCGGAATGCCGAGCGAAACCTCTCCGCTCATCGGTCGACACCTCCCATCACGGGGTCGATGGACGCCACGGCGACGATGACGTCGGCGAGCTGGCCGCCTTCGCACATGGCGGCCATGGTCTGCAGGTTGGTGAAGGACGGGTCGCGGAAGTGCACCCGGTAGGGCCGGGTGCCGCCGTCGCTGACGACGTGGACGCCCAGTTCGCCCTTGGCCGACTCCACGGCCGCGTACGCCTGTCCGGCCGGGACCCGGAAGCCCTCGGTGACGAGCTTGAAGTGGTGGATCAGGGCCTCCATGGAGGTGCCCATGATCTTCTTGATGTGGTCGAGCGAGTTGCCCATGCCGTCCGGGCCGAGGGCCAGCTGGGCCGGCCAGGCGATCTTCTTGTCCTCGACCATCACCGGGCCGGGGGCGAGCCGGTCCAGGCACTGCTCGACGATCCGCAGGCTCTGCTTCATCTCCTCCAGCCGGACGACGAAGCGGCCGTAGGAGTCGCAGGTGTCGGTGGTCGGCACGTCGAAGTCGTAGTTCTCGTACCCGCAGTACGGGTCGGACTTGCGCAGGTCGTGCGGGAGGCCGGTGGAGCGCAGGATCGGGCCGGTGGCGCCGAGCGCCATGCAGCCGGTCAGGTCGAGGTAGCCGACGTCCTGCATCCGGCCCTTGAAGATCGGGTTGCCGGTGGCGAGCTTGTCGTACTCCGGCAGGTTCTTCCGGAACGTCTTGACGAACTCGCGGATCTGGTCGACGGCGCCGGGCGGCAGGTCCTGGGCGAGGCCGCCGGGCCGGACGTAGGCGTGGTTCATCCGCAGGCCGGTGACGAGCTCGAAGATGTCGAGGATCATCTCGCGGTCGCGGAAGCCGTAGATCATGATCGTGGTGGCGCCGAGCTCCATGCCGCCGGTGGCGATGCACACCAGGTGGGAGGAGATCCGGTTGAGCTCCATCATCAGCACCCGGATCACGGAGGCCCGGTCCGGGATCTGGTCGGTGATGCCGAGGAGCTTCTCGACGGCCAGGCAGTAGGCGGTCTCGTTGAACAGCGGCGTGAGGTAGTCCATGCGCGTCACGAACGTGGACCCCTGGGTCCACGTCCGGTACTCCATGTTCTTCTCGATGCCGGTGTGCAGGTAGCCGATGCCGGAGCGGGCCTCGGTGACCGTCTCGCCGTCGATCTCCAGGATCAGCCGGAGCACGCCGTGGGTGGACGGGTGCTGCGGGCCCATGTTGACGATGATCCGCTCGTCGTCGGCCTGCCGCACCGAGTCCGCGAGCTCGTCCCAGTCGCCGCCGGTGACGGTGAAGACGCGGCCCTCGGTGGTCTCGCGCTCTTCGGCTTGCTGAGGGGACGCGTAACTCATGAGTACGACCTCCGCTGGTCGGGAGCCGGGATCTGGGCGCCCTTGTACTCGACGGGAATGCCGCCGAGCGGGTAGTCCTTGCGCTGCGGGTGGCCCGGCCAGTCGTCCGGCATCATGATCCGGGTCAGCGCGGGGTGGCCGTCGAAGACGATGCCGAAGAAGTCGTACGTCTCGCGCTCGTGCCAGTCGTTCGTCGGGTAGACCGCGACGAGCGAGGGGATGTGCGGATCGGCGTCCGGGGCGCTGGTCTCCACCCGGATCATCCGGCCGTGGGTGATCGAGCGCAGGTGGTAGACGGCGTGCAGCTCGCGGCCCTTGTCGCCGGGGTAGTGCACTCCGCTCACGCCCGTGCACAGCTCGAAGCGGAGCGCGGGGTCGTCGCGCAGCGTGCGGGCGACCCGGACCAGGTGCTCGCGGGCGACGTGGAAAGTGAGCTCGCCGCGGTCGACCACGGTCTTGTCGATCGCGTCGCCCGGCGGCAGGCCCTGCTCCTCCAGGGCGCCCTCCAGCTCGTCGGCGATCTCGTCGAAGTACCCGCCGTAGGGCCGGGAGGTGGCGCCGGGGAGCCGGACGGTACGGATCAGACCGCCGTAGCCGGAGGTGTCACCGCCGTTGTCGGCGCCGAACATGCCGCGGCGGACACCGATCACCTCACCGGTGTCCTCGCGCTGGGCCGGCAGCCCGTTCTCGCCGGGGCCGTCGGAGGTGTCGGAAGGCTGGGGGGTCATCGCAGGAGCCCCTTCATCTCGATCGTCGGGAGCGCCTTGCGCGCCGCTTCCTCCGCCTCGCGTGCGGCCTTCTCGCGGTTCACGCCGAGCTTTCCGTGCTGGATCTGCTCGTGCAGCTTGAGGATCGCGTCGAGCAGCATCTCCGGGCGCGGCGGGCAGCCGGGCAGGTAGATGTCGACCGGCACGACGTGGTCGACGCCCTGCACGATGGCGTAGTTGTTGAACATGCCGCCGCTGGAGGCGCAGACCCCCATCGAGATGACCCACTTCGGGTTCGGCATCTGGTCGTAGACCTGGCGCAGCACCGGGGCCATCTTCTGACTCACCCGGCCCGCGACGATCATCAGGTCGGCCTGCCGCGGCGAGCCGCGGAAGACCTCCATGCCGAACCGGGCCATGTCGTAGCGCCCGGCGCCTGTGGTCATCATCTCGATGGCACAGCAGGCGAGGCCGAAGGTGGCCGGGAAGACCGACGCCTTACGCACCCAGCCCGCCGCGGTCTCCACCGTTGTGAGGAGGAATCCGCTCGGCAGTTTCTCTTCGATACCCATGGGTTGGCTCCTGGTCTCCTCGGTTCTCCTGGTCCGGTCCGCTGGTTCGCTGGTCCGCTAATCCCACTCCAGGCCGCCACGCCGCCACACGTAGGCGTAGGCGACGAAGACGGTGAGCACGAAGAGGAGCATCTCGACGAGCCCGAACATCCCCAGCCGGTCGAAGCTGACCGCCCAGGGGTAGAGGAAGACGATCTCGATGTCGAAGACGATGAAGAGCATCGCCGTCAGGTAGTACTTGATCGGGAAGCGTCCGCCACCGGCCGGCTGCGGTGTGGGCTCGATACCGCACTCGTACGCTTCCAATTTGGCCCGGTTGTACCGCTTCGGCCCGATGATCGAGGCCATGAAAACGGAGAAGATCGCGAAGCCGGCCGCGAGGCCGCCCAGCACGAGGATGGGCGCGTAGGCGTTCACCATCCGCTCCTTCCAGTCGACTGTGACTGATGTACGGACCGTGACCTGGGGCGTGTCCCGCGTCACCGGATCCACGAAGATCGTGTCCATGTGAGGCAGTTCACAAGCCCAAGTCGCCTGCATCCTATGCCTCCCGGTCTGTGATCTGCGACACGGGGGTGGGGGCAAGCTTTGTGATCTCCACCACCTGGCCAACGATCATGAAGTCGGATGACCGGTGATCTTGGGGGCGATGCGCCCCGATCGATCACTTCCTGTCACCTTCGAGGGAATTCTCGCTGGTCAGAGCCTTGAGTCCATTATCAGCCGGAAGAGGACACAGGCAAATTTCCGCTGGACGAAATCGCGTGATAGCGGACGCGGCCCCCGTCGGGCGAGCCGTGGAACCAGGCGGTGACGCGCGTGAAACCGTGCACGAGCACATAGGTGTTTTCCGGGGAGAAAACGAAGCAAAGCACCCGTCAAGCAAGATCGGAAAACGGGCAATTGAGTCGTGAGTGCGCCAACTGTGACGCATACCACCTTTGTTGAACGGAACCAATCGTTCCTGATAGCCAGGGACGCATGTCCCCGAATAGGTCTCGGACGCCGAAGTCCGATTCGCGTACCCATACCCGCCGCCGACGGCACGCAGCGCCCAAGGGCCCCAAATGGGTCCGCAGGGCGGGCCTCGTCGGCGGGGTCGTCAGCGCAATGGCGCTCAGCGGCGCGGCCGCACCGGCGGTAGCCGACAACACCCATCACATACGCATCCTTAGTACCACAGGTACCACCAAGTCCCCCCGGACATCGGCCCTCCGGACACCCCAGGCCCGGGCGGCCACCTCCGTCGTCGCGCGGAGCGCCGCCATAGCGGTGCAGTGGGAGGCCAGGGCGGCCGCTTTCGCCGCCGACCGCGAACTGGCCCAGGCCGAGGCGGCCAAGGCCGCGGCCGCGGCCCAGGCGGCCGCACACCACAAGGCGGTTGCCGCCGCGAAGGCGGCGAAAGCGGCGAAAGCGCGCGCGGCCAAGGCCGCCGCGGCGAAGGCGGCCGCGAAGACGGCGGCAGCGCGGGCGACACCCGCGGCCGCGGTCACCCCCGCTCCCGGCCCGACCGCCACGGCCACCGCCGTGAGCACGCCGGCGCCCGCGGCCACCAGCAAGGCCGACCAGCTGATCGCCTTCCTGAAGGCCCAACTCGGCAAGCCCTACGTCTACGGCGCCAGTGGCCCGGACTCCTTCGACTGCTCCGGCCTCACCCAGGCCGCCTTCGCGTCCATCGGCATCGATCTGCCGCGCACCTCGCAGGAGCAGTCCACGGTCGGCACCCCCGTATCGCTGTCCGACCTCCAGGTCGGCGACCTGGTGTTCTGGGGAGGTGAAGGCAGCGCTTACCACGTGGCCGTCTACATCGGGGACAACCAGTTCCTGGCCGCGCAGAATCCGTCCATGGGAGTCGTCGTCGAACCGATGGACTTCTCCATGCCCGACTGGGCCGTCCGCGTCCTGTGACCCCACCGCCTCGCGCCACGAAGTACGGCAGCCGCTCTGGACCCCGTACTCCGCGGCGCGAGGCGTCAGTCACGACGCACCGGCCCGCACGAACCGGCGGCCGCACCCCGCGGCGCCCCGGAAATCCCGTTGCCCGGGCCCCGTCGGCGCGGGACGCTCGACGCCATGGCCGACTCCGAGAACCCCGCCGACCACGCGCGGTCCGTCCAGGCGCTCTTCACCGACGGACGGCTGACCGCGATCCCCCGGCGGCCGGCGCGCCGCGGGCAGTTGCTCGCCCACCTCGCCGAGACCCTCTTCGTCACCGGGCGCGCCTACTCCGAGTTCGAGGTCAACAACGCCCTCCGGTCGGTGCACGACGACTGCGTCGCGCTGCGCCGGTACCTGGTCGAGGCGGGCCTGCTCACCCGGACCGCCGACGGGCGGACCTACCACCGCGCGGGGTAGACCGCCCTGGCCGGGGAGTGGAGAAGGGGGACACGGGGGCACGGGGGCACGGGGGCACGGGAAAAGGGGGCAACGGCCTCGCGCGCGGTCAGGCGCGCGGGGTGATCTTCGTGAGCCCGTTGATGACGCGGTCCATCGCGTCGCCGCCGGTGGGGTCGGTGAGGTTCGCCAGCAGCTTCAGGCAGAACTTCATGAGCATCGGGTGGGTCAGCCCCCGCTGCGTGCACATCTGGAGCACCTTGGGGTTGCCGATGAGCTTCACGAAGGCGCGGCCCAGCGTGTAGTAGCCGCCGTAGGTCTCCTTGAGGATCCGCGGGTAGGCGACGAGCGCGAGTTCGCGCTGCCGGGCGGTGGACCGGGCGTGCGCCTGGGTGATGACGTCCGCGGCCAGGTGCCCGGACTCCATCGCGTACGCGATCCCCTCGCCGTTGAACGGGTTGACCAGCCCGCCCGCGTCGCCGACCAGCAGCAGGCCGCGGGTGTAGTGCGGCTGGCGGTTGAAGGCCATCGGCAGCGCCGCGCCCCGGATCGGCTGGGTCATGTTCTCCGGGGTGTAGCCCCAGTCCTCGGGCATGGAGGCGACCCACCGCTTGAGCACGTCGCGCCAGTCCAGCTCGCGGAAGGCCGCCGAGGAGTTGAGGATGCCCAGGCCCACGTTGGACGTGCCGTCGCCGAGGCCGAAGATCCAGCCGTAGCCGGGCAGTTGGCGGGCCTCCGGGCCGCGCCGGTCCCACAGCTCCAGCCAGGACTCCAGGTAGTCGTCCTCGTGCCGGGGCGAGGTGAAGTACGTGCGGACCGCCACGCCCATCGGCCGGTCCTCGCGCCGGTGCAGGCCCATCGCCAGCGACAGCCGGGTGGAGTTGCCGTCGGCGGCGACCACCAGGGGCGCGTGGAAGGCGGCCGGCGCCTTGTCCTCGCCGAGCTTGGCGGTGACGCCGGTGATCCGCCCGGTGCGCTCGTCGGTGATCGGCGCCCCCACGTTGCACCGCTCGTACAGCCGGGCGCCGGCCTTCACGGCCTGCTGGGCGAGGAGGTCGTCGAAGTCCTCGCGCTTGCGGACCAGCCCGTAGTTCGGGTACGCCGCCAACTCCGGCCAGTCCAGCTGGAGGCGCATGCCGCCGCTGATGATCCGCAGGCCCTTGTTGCGCAGCCAGCCGGCCTCCTCGGAGATGTCGATGCCCATCGACACCAGCTGCTTGGTGGCGCGCGGGGTCAGCCCGTCGCCGCACACCTTCTCCCGGGGGAAGGCCGTCTTCTCCAGCAGCAGCACGTCCAGACCGGCCTTGGCCAGGTAGTACGCGGTCGTCGATCCGGCGGGCCCGGCCCCGACGACGATCACATCGGCGCTGCGCTCGGACAGGGCGGAGTCGGTCACGGTGGGCTCTCCCGGGTCGGCGAGGGGATGGTGCGGGTACGGGACCCTGGGCCGCAGTCTATGAGGCCGCCGCGCGGGGGGCGGCGGCGGCTCCGCGCGACCCGGGCACCGCGCGGACGGCCCAATCCCGCGGCGGCTGCCGCTCGGTGAGGCGATCGGGCTGCACGACGCCGAGCAGGGCCACCACCGGGGCCGCCGCGCGCGGGCAGAAGGGGGTGTCCTCGGACTCGGGCACCGGGGTGCCGCACGCGGGGCAGAACGCCATGAGCCGCTCCGGGGTCCGGGGGATGCCGACTCCCTACAGACCTCGCACCCCAGGACCGGAGTTCCCGGCTCCGCCCCGCGTTATCGAGTCTTCACACCCCGGTGCAGCGCCACGATCCCGCCGGACAGGTTCCGCCAGGCCACGCGCGACCAGCCCGCGTCCTGGAGGCGTCCGGCCAGCGCCGGCTGGTCCGGCCACGCGCGGATGGACTCGGCGAGGTAGACGTACGCGTCCGGGTTGCTGCTCACCTTGGTGGCCACCGACGGCAGCGCCCGCATCAGGTACTCGGTGTAGACCGTGCGGAAGGGCCGGTAGGTGGGGTGGCTGAACTCGCAGATCACCAGCCGCCCGCCCGGCTTGGCCACCCGCAGCATCTCGCGCAGGCCGGCGTCGGAGTCGTGCACGTTGCGCAGCGCGAAGGAGATGGTGACCGCGTCGAAACTGTCGTCGGCGAACGGCAGCCTCGTCGCGTCGCCCGCGGTGAGCGGGAGTTGGGGGTGCTTGCGCTTGCCCTCGCGGAGCATGCCCAGCGAGAAGTCGCACGGCACGACCCGGCCGCCGGCCGCCGCGAACGGCAGCGAGGAGGTGCCGGTGCCGGCGCCGAGGTCCAGCACCCGCTCCCCCGGCCGGATGTCCAGCGCCTGGGCCACGGCCCGGCGCCACAGGCGGTCCTGGCCGAGCGAGAGCACGTCGTTGGTCAGGTCGTACTTCGCCGCCACGCCGTCGAACATCGCGGCGACTTCGTGCGGCTGCTTCTCCAGAGATGCCCTGGTCACGTGTTCACCTTCAGCGCCGGGGAATTCAGCGCGTCTCGAGAATATCGAGGATTCGGAGGTCTGGGTGGGCGGTGCCGCCCTCGATGGCGGTCGACGACAGGTGCGACACCACGTGGTCGTCCACCGGGTCGTCGGCCGGGTCGTCGTGCACGACCAGGTGCTCGTAGGTGGTCGCGCGCTGCGCGGGCACCCGGCCGGCGGTGCGGATGAGGTGGATCAGCTCCATCCGGTTGGAGCGGTGCTTGGCGCCGGCGGAGGACACCACGTTCTCCTCCAGCATCACCGAGCCGAGGTCGTCCGCCCCGTAGTGCAGCGACAGCTGGCCGACCTCCTTGCCGGTGGTGAGCCAGGAGCCCTGGATGTGGGCCACGTTGTCCAGGAACAGCCGGGCGATGGCGATCATCCGCAGGTACTCGAAGAGGGTGGCCTGCGTCTGGCCCTTCAGGTGGTTGTTCTCCGGCTGGTAGGTGTACGGGATGAAGGCCCGGAAGCCGCCGGTGCGGTCCTGCACGTCCCGGATCATCCGCAGGTGCTCGATCCGCTCGGCGTTGGTCTCGCCGGTGCCCATCAGCATGGTGGAGGTGGACTCGACGCCCAGGCCGTGGGCGGTCTCCATGATCTCCAGCCAGCGCTCGCCGGACTCCTTCAGCGGCGCGATGGCCTTGCGCGGCCGCTCGGGCAGGAGTTCGGCGCCCGCGCCGGCGAACGAGTCGAGCCCGGCGGCGTGGATGCGGCGGATCGCCTCCTCCGCGCTCACACCGGAGATGCGGGCCATGTGCTCGACCTCGGAGGCGCCGAGCGAGTGGATCACCAGCTGCGGGAACTCCCGCTTGATCGCGGCGAAGTGCTCCTCGTAGTACTCCACGCCGTAGTCGGGGTGGTGGCCGCCCTGGAACATGATCTGGGTGCCGCCGAGTTCGACGGTCTCGGCGCAGCGCCGCAGGATGTCGTCCAGCCCGCGCGACCAGCCCTTGGCGGTGTCCTTGGGCGCGGCGTAGAACGCGCAGAACTTGCACGCCGTCACGCAGACGTTCGTGTAGTTGATGTTGCGCTCGATGATGTACGTGGCGATGTGCTCGGTGCCCGCGTAGCGCCGGCGCCGCACCGCGTCGGCGGCGGCGCCCAGCGCGTGCAGGGGCGCCGACCGGTACAGGTCCAGCGCCTCCTGCGGGGTGATCCGGCCGCCGCCGGCCGCGCGTTCGAGGACGGCTTCGATGTCGGTCGCCGGGGAAGTCACCGTGGCGGTCCCTTCGCAGGTACAGGGGGGCTGGGATGGCTGGGGTGCGGTTCCAGCCTAGCCGCACCCCCGCGGAGGCCCGAGAACGGGCGGAGAACCGGCCGCTAGCCGGCCGGAAGGAGTTCGACCCGGGCGGAGTCGGGAAAGCCGACACGGCGGGCGAACTCGGCGATGCCGGTCAATTGCTCGGCGCCCAGGGAGAAATCGAGAGTGGTGAAGTAACGGCGCAGCAGATCCGCGTCGAACGACTCCCAGCGGGCCGCCTGTTCGGCCACCTTCGTCACCTCTTCGAGGGACAGATCACGAGACGCGAGAAACGCGCGGTGCACGTCCCGGACGGCGTCGGGTTGTGCGGCGAGGTAGTCGCGGCGGGCGGCCCAGACGGCGAACACGAAAGGCAGTCCGGTCCACTCCTTCCACATCAGGCCCAGGTCGTGGACGGCCAGTCCGAGCCGCGGGGCGTCGTGCAGCGAGGCGCGCAGGGCGGCGTCGCCGATCAGCACGGCGGCCTGTGCCTCCTGCATCATCAGGGACAGGTCGGGCGGGCAGCGGTAGTAGTCCGGCGCCACGCCGTAACGCTCCGTGAGCAGCAGCTCGGCCAGCCGGACGGAGGTGCGGCTGGTGGACCCGAGGGCGACCCGCTGGCCGTCGAGCCGGTCGAGCGGCACCTGGCTGACGATCACGCACGACATCACCGGGCCGTCGCTGCCGACCGCGATGTCCGGCAGGGCGATGAGCTGGTCGGCGTGCTTCAGGTACTCCATGAGGGTGACGGGGGCGATGTCGAGGTCGCCGTCGACGAGCTGGGCGCTGAGCTTCTCGGGGGTGTCCTTGGTCAGCTCCAGGTCGAGCAGCGCGCCCGTTCTGGCCAGCCCCCAGTACAGCGGGACACAGTTCAGGAACTGGATGTGACCGACCCGGGGGCGGACGGTACGAAGATCGCTCTGGTCCTCATGCGCAGATGTGTCCATATGGCGGACGCTACTCCTGCGCCCCACGGGTCCCGCGTGGGGGTGTCCCGGCGTGCCGAGGGGGAACGCGAGGTAAAAAGACCGCGACCTGCCACGCGGGGATCTTGTGACCCTTCCCCGGGACAGGGCCCCATGCTAGGCTCGTTCGCAAGTTGCAGTTTGGTTTCCTTGCAGTACAAAGCCTGCGGAGATTTGTAACCCGCGGGCTTTTGTAGTTTTCAGACTTCGCAGTATGCAGGTTCTGGAGCAGGGCAACCCTTTGGGCCCAAGGAGGGCTTTATGGCTACCGGAACCGTCAAGTGGTTCAACGCTGAAAAGGGCTTCGGCTTCATCGCCCAGGACGGCGGCGGCCCGGATGTCTTCGTTCACTACTCCGCGATCAACGCCAACGGCTTCCGCTCCCTCGAGGAGAACCAGGCGGTGACCTTCGACGTCACCCAGGGCCCGAAGGGCCCGCAGGCGGAGAACGTTTCCGCCGCCTAAGCAGCCGCTTGGACCGGCCGGCTCGGCGCGATCGCGCCCAGAACCTGTAGTACCAAGGGGCCCCGCACTCGCGGGGCCCCTGCCTTTTGCCCGCAGGCAGCCACCCACAGCCCACACAGCCCAGGGCCTCCGGGCTCACTTCTCCTTGCGGCGCCGGTAGAGCGCCTCGATCTCCTCGGCGTGGTCCCGGGCGATGGCGGCCCGCTTCAGCTTCATCGACGGCGTGAGGTGGCCGCCGTCCTCGGTGAAGTCCACCGCCAGCACGGTGAAGGCCCGGATCGACTCGGCCCGCGACACCGTCGAATTCGCGTCGTCCACCGCCTTCTGCAGCTCGGCGGTCAGCTCGGGGTCCCGGACCAGCTCGGTGACGGGCACGCCCTCCTTGTGCCGCATCCGCCGCCAGTGCTCCAGGCCGTCCGGCTCCAGGGTGAGCAGCGCGGTGACGAACGGGCGGTTGTCGCCGACGACCATGCACTGGCCGACCAGCGGGTGGGCCCGCAGCCGGTCCTCCAGGGGCGCGGGGGCGACGTTCTTGCCGCCCGCGGTCACGATGATCTCCTTCTTGCGGCCGGTGATCGTCAGGTAGCCGTCGCCGTCGAGCTCGCCGATGTCCCCGGTGGGGAACCAGCCGCCGATCTCGGGCACGCCCCGGTCGTCGTTCCAGTAGCCGGCGAAGACCTGGCCGCCGCGCAGCAGCACCTCGCCGTCGGGCGCGATGCGCACCGCCGTGCCGGGCAGCGGCCAGCCGACCGTGCCGAGCCGCGGCCTCAGCGGCGGGGTCACGGTGGCCGCCGCGGTGGTCTCGGTGAGGCCGTAGCCCTCGAAGACCATCACGCCCGCGCCGGCGTAGAAGGCGGCCAGCCGCTTGCCGAGCGGGGAGCCGCCGCAGATGGCGTAGCGCACCTTGCCGCCCAGGGCGGCCCGGATCCGGCGGTAGACCAGCGGGTCGTAGAGGGCGTGGGCCAGCCGCAGTCCCAGGCCGGGCCCCTGGCCGGTGCCGAACTGCCGGGCGACCACGGCCTCGCCGTACGCCTGGGCGATCTTGGCGGCCCGGTCGAAGGAGGCGGCCCGGCCGATCTTCTCGGCGGTGGCCCGGCCGGTGTTGTAGACCTTCTCCAGCACGTACGGGATCGCCAGCAGGAAGGTGGGGCGGAAGCCCGCGAGGTCGGCCAGCAGGTCGTCGGTGGCGATGCTCGGCGCGTGCCCGAGCCGCACCCGGGCGCGCAGGCAGCCGACGGCGACCATCCGGCCGAAGACGTGCGACAGCGGCAGGAAGAGCAGGGTGGAGGCGGGCTCGGTGCTCACCGACTTGAACACCGGGTGGAGCAGTTCGGTGGCGTTGTCCACCTCGGCGAAGAAGTTGCCGTGGGTGAGGACGCAGCCCTTGGGGCGGCCGGTGGTGCCCGAGGTGTAGATGAGGGTGGCCACGCTGTCCGGGCCGAGGCCGCGGCGGCGCTCGGCGAGTTCCGCGTCGGGCACGCCGGCGCCCTCGGCGGCGAGCCGGTCGAGCGCGCCGGTGTCGATCTGCCACAGGTGCGCCAGGCCGGGCAGGGCGGAGCGCCGGCCGGACACGAGCCGGGTCTGCTCGACGTTCTCCACCGCGCAGGCGGCGGCGCCGGAGTCGGCCAGGATCCACTCGGCCTGGGAGGCGGAGGAGGTCGGGTAGATGGGCACGGTGACCAGGCCGGCGGCCCAGCCGGCGAAGTCCAGCAGGGTCCAGGCGTAGCTCGTCCTGGCCATGATCGCCAGCCGGTCGCCGGGCCGCAGTCCGGCCCGCACCAGGCCCTTGGCCAGGGCGGCGACCTCGGCCCGGAAGGCGTCCGCGGTCACGTCGCGCCAGCCGCCGGAGCCCTCGTCCTTGCGGCTGAGCACGACCTCGCGCGGGGCCTGCTCGGCGTTGGTGAACGGGATGTCGGCGAGGCTGCCCCGCGTGGGCGGCGGCACGAGCGGCGGGACGGCGGCCTGCACGACCCGCCCGCCCTCGACGACGGTCTGCGGCGGCGCGCCCTGCGCGGGGGGCGGAGGTGGTGCCTGGCGGAGGGACATGGCTTCGGCTCCCGGTGGACGGTGGGGGGTGCCCCGGCCGGCGGCAGGGGGACGAGCGGGCTCGAGCCGGAGGGTCCGGGGGCGCCGGGGCGCCGCCCGGGTCGGGTCAGGGCCGTTCCAGGACGGCGGTGACGCCCTGGCCGCCGGCCGCGCAGATGGAGATCAGGCCGCGGCCGGGCGCGTCGCGCTCGGCGAGCAGGCGGGCCAGGGTGGCCACGATCCGCGCGCCCGTGGCGGCGAACGGGTGCCCGGTGGCCAGCGAGGAGCCGGCGGTGTTGAGCCGGTCCCGGTCGATCGTGCCCAGCGGGGCGTCCAGGCCGAGGCGTTCGGCGCAGTACTCCGGGTCCTCCCAGGCGGCCAGCGTGGCCAGCACCTGGGAGGCGAACGCCTCGTGGATCTCGTAGTGGTCGAAGTCCCCCAGGGCCAGCCCGGCCCGGGCCAGCATGCGCGGGACGGCGTACGCGGGCGCCATCAGCAGGCCCTCGTCGCCGGAGACGAAGTCGACCGCGGCCGTCTCGTAGGCGGTGAGGTACGCCAGCGGTTCAAGGCCGTGCGCGCGCGCCCACTCCTCGCTGCCGAGCAGGACGACCGCGGCGCCGTCGGTGAGCGGGGTGGAGTTGCCGGCGGTCATGGTGCCCTCGGGGCCGCCGTACACGGGCTTCAGGCGGGCGAGGGCGGTGACGGTGGAGTCGGGGCGGAGGTTCTGGTCGCGCTCCAGGCCGCGGTAGGGGGTCACGAGGTCGGCGAAGAAGCCCCGTTCGTAGGCGGCGGCGAGCTTCTGGTGGCTGGCGGCGGCCAGTTCGTCCTGGGCCCGGCGGCCGATGCCCCAGCGGGCGGCGGTCAGCGCCGCGTGCTCGCCCATCGACAGGCCGGTGCGCGGCTCGGCGTTGCGCGGGATGTCGGGGGCGAGGTGGCGGGGGCGGACGCCGGCCAGCGCGCGGACCCGGCCGCCGAGCGAGCGGGCCCGGCGGGCGGCCAGCAGGGTGCGCCGCAGTTCGTCGTTGACGCCCAGAGGCGCGTCGCTGGTGGTGTCCGCGCCGCCGGCGATGCCGCAGTCGATGACGCCGAGCGCGATCTTGCTCGCCACGGCGAAGACGGCCTGGAGGCCGGTGCCGCACGCCTGCTGGAGGTCGTAGGCGGGGGTGTCGGGGGCGAGGACGGAGCCGAGGACGGTCTCCCGGGCGAGGTTGAAGTCGCGGGCGTGCTTCAGCACCGCCCCGGCGACGAACTCGCCCGGTCGGGTCCCGGCGAGTCCGGTGCGCTCGGCCAGGCCGTCCAGCGCGGCGGTGAGCATGTCCTGGTTGGACGCGGTGGCGTACGGGCCGTCGGAGCGGGCGAAGGGGATGCGGTTGCCCGCGAGGACGGCGACGCGGCGGACGGTCTGCACAGTGGGACTCCCGAGGACTGCTCTTGGCCGGAGCGGTGGCGCACCAGTAGCCTTACCGCCGGTAAACTTACTCCAGAGTAAGGAGAAGGCCAATGGCCGACCGCTATCTCCGCCTCACCGGCACGGCGCCGGGCCGCTTCGTCACCCGCCGGCTCGGGCTCCCCCAGCCCGCCCCGCTGCGCCGCTGGTCGCCGCGGGAGCAGGGGCCCGACGGGCCGGTGCTGCGGATGGTGGCCGGGGAGACGGCGGAGATCCCGGCCGGCGCGTCCTCCCCCGGGGGCGAAGGCGGCGGCCGGGCCGGCGGGGTGGTCGTGGACGCCACCGGGCTCACCGAACCGGCCGAGCTGCGCGGGCTGCGGGAGAGCCTGCACCCGCTGATGCGGCGGCTCGCCCCCTGCGGGCGGGTGATCGTGCTCGGCGCGCGACCGGATCCCCAGGACGTCCACCAGGCCGCCACCCAGCAGGCGTTGGAGGGCTTCGTCCGCTCGCTCGGCAAGGAGGCCGGCCGGGGCCGGACCGTGCAGCTCGTCCGGCTGGCCCCCGGCGCCGCGGCAGACTCCACGCTGGACTTCCTGCTCTCGCCCCGGTCCGCCTACGTCAGCGGGCAGGTCATCGAGGTCTGCCCGGCGGCCGGCCCGCCCGCGGACGGGCCGCGCACCGCGCTGGTCACCGGTTCCGCGCGGGGCATCGGCGAGGCGGTCGCCGCGACCCTGGCCCGGGACGGGGCGCACGTGGTGTGCCTCGACGTGCCGCAGGCGGCCGAACCGCTGGCCCGGGTCGCGGAGCGGCTCGGCGGCACCGCGCTGCCGCTGGACGTCACCGCGCCCGACGCGGGCGAGCGGATCGCCGCGGCCCTCCCCGGCGGGCTCGACGTCCTCGTGCACAACGCGGGCATCACCCGCGACCGCAAGCTGGCCAACATGGACGCCGACCGGTGGGACGCGGTGCTGGAGGTCAACCTCGGCAGCGTGCTGCGGGTCACCGACCGGCTGCTGGCCGCGGGCGCGGTGCGCGAGCACGGGCGGATCGTGGCCACCGCGTCCATCGCGGGCATCGCCGGCAACGTCGGGCAGACCAACTACGCCGCCTCCAAGGCCGGGATCATCGGCTTCGTCCGCGCGCTGGCGGCCCGGCCCGACCTGCGCGAGCGCGGCGTCACCGTCAACGCGGTCGCCCCCGGCTTCATCGAGACGAAGATGACCGCCGCCGTGCCGCTGCTCATCCGCGAGGCCGGGCGCCGGATGAACTCCCTCGGCCAGGGCGGCCTGCCGGTCGACGTGGCCGAGACGGTCGCCTGGTTCGCCGCGCCCGGCTCGGGCGGGGTGAGCGGCCAGGTGGTCCGGGTCTGCGGCCAGTCGCTGCTGGGCGCCTGAGATGGCCCCGCTGCTGCTCACCCTGGGCCGGGGGGCGCTGGCCGGCATCGGCAAGAAACCCTCGGCGCGGGCCCGCCTCCCGCAGGTGCGGCTGTCCGCGAAGGACGTGCGGATCGACGCCGGCAGGGCGGCCGCGTACGCGGAGGTGTGCGGCTTCTCCGCGGCGGGCCCGCACCTGCCGCTCACCTACCCGCACATCCTCGGATTCCCGCTGGCCGCGCGGATCATGGCCCGGCGGGACTTCCCGCTGCCGATGGCCGGCCTGGTGCACACCTCCCTCGACATCACCGCGCACGGCGGGCTGACCGCCCGCGACCGGCCCGAACTCGTCGTGTACGCGGTGGGCCTGCGCCCGCACCGGCGCGGCACGGAGGTCGTCATGGCCACCGAGGCCCGGCTGGACGGCGAGACGGTGTGGGAGGAGCGCAGCACCTACCTGGCCCGGCACCGCGTCGCGCCCGACGCCGCCCCCGAAACCGCGGACGGCGGCGGGGAGCGCGCCCGCGAGGCCCAGCTGCCGCCGGAGGAGGAGTGGCCGCTCGGCGCGGATCTCGGGTGGCGCCACGCCCGGGTCTCCGGCGACTACAACCCCATCCACCTGCACCCGCTGACGGCCCGGCCGTTCGGCTACCGCCGGCCGATCGCGCACGGCATGTGGACGATCGCCCGCTGCGTGGCCTCACTCCCGCCGACCCACCGAGTACGCGCGGAGTTCCGCACCCCCGTCCTCCTCCCGACCACCGTCGCCTTCGCCCGCGACGCCGACCACTTCCAAGTCCACTCCCCCACCGGCCTGCACCTCACGGGAACGGTGTCCCCGTAGGCCCTGGGCGCGAGGTCGCGGGGGCACCTTCCGGACGAAGCCTGGGCACGTACGCGCCGGGCGCCAGGCGAGAGGGGCCAAGCGCCGGAGCCCTGGGCGCATGCGTGCCGGACGCCGCCAGCGGGCGCGAGGGCGCGGATGCCGCACGGCACCTGCCGGTGGGCACCGTCGACCGGACGCGATGCCGCGGGGAAACCTCCCGGCGGAGCCCCGGGCGCGTGCCCGCACGGATGCGTTACGACACCTGCCCGCGAGTGCCGCAGGCCGGACGCGAGTCCGCGAGATCACCTTCCGGCAGAGCCCCCGCGCGGATGCGTTAGGGCACCTGCCAGCGGGTGCCGCCGAGGAGGGCGCCGAGGCCGATCCAGGCGAAGTTCATCAAGGTGGCGGCGCCTTCGCGGCCGTCCTGGCGTCCTTCGCCGGGCGGGCGCCAGCCGGCGAGCGACTCGGCCGCACCGACCAGGGCGTGGGCGAGCGCGCCCACTTCCCGTTCGGTCGGGGCCGGGGCCTGGGCGGCCGAGGGGATCGCCTCGCGTGCGGCCGCGCCGATCATCGCGGTGACGAAGTCGACGATCTCGGCCCGCATCGCGGCGACCTCGTCCGCGAAGGGCGCGCCGCTGCTGCGGGCCTGCCCGTACAGGAGCGTCCAGCCGTCGGGATGGGCGGCGGTGTGCTCGAAGAAGCCGAGCAAACCGCTCCACAGCTGCCGGTCGGGCGGGGAGCCGGGTTCCACGGCGGCCCGGATCGCCGCGGTCAGCGCCCGGGCCTCACGCCGCACGCACGCGGCGAACAGCTGGTCCTTGGAGTTGAGGTAGAGGTAGACCAGCGGCTTGCTGACGCCGGCCGCGACGGCGATCTCGTCCATGGACGCGGCCCGGTAGCCGCGGCGGGCGAACACGGTGACGGCGGCGTCGAGCATCTGCTGCTCGCGCACCGCCCTGGGCACCCGCTTCCCCCGCGCACCCACCGGCATCGAACGGTCCCCCTTCTCCCGCCCGTGCCCCGGGCCCTGCGTGGTGCGCGGTCAGGTCAGGCGGTGTGCGGTTCGCCGTCGCGGGCGGCCTCGCGCGCCGCGTCGTCGGCCTCGTCCTCCTGGCCGGCGGCGGCCGCGAGGTTCAGCCGGGTGCGCTCGACCCGCTGGGAGACCTGGAGGGCGGCCCGCTCGCGCACGCCCCGCAGCAGCACCCAGCTCAGGGGCGCGGAGACGACCAACGAGAGGAACGCGACCCACAGGTAGTTGGAGTCACCGAGCCCCGCCGGCAGGAGGCCCAGCCGGACCAGGCCCCAGATGACCCCGAAGCTGGCGACGATGAGGCCGAAGCGCAGTGCGGTGTATCGGAGCATGCGTCCAGTGAATCACGCCGGATCGGCGGTCGGGGGGCCGCCCCCGGGGCTCGCCCCGGGGTCAGTCGAGGGTGAGCAGCATGACGATGTCGTCGCGGTCGTCGCCGGGCCCGACCCGGATCGCGCCGGGCACCCGCCCGACCTCCTTGTACCCGCACGCCGCGTAGAACCGCTCGACTCCCGTGCCGCCGCGGCAGGTCAGCCGGACCGCCTCGATGCCCGGGAGCGCGCGGGCGGCCCGCTCGACCGCGGCCATGAGGTCGCGCCCGTACCCCTTGCCCTGGTGGCCGGGGTGGACCATCACCGTGTAGAGCCATATCCAGTGGCCCATCAGCCGGTGCGCGTTGTGGGCGAGGAAGGCGGTGGCGGCGATCCGCCCGTCCGCGTCGCGGCCCACCACCAGCCGGCGCCGCCCCGACGCGACCTCGGCGAGCGAGCTGTCCAGGTCGGGACGGACGTCGTCCGGCGTGACGGGCGGCACGAAGCCGACCGCCCCGCCCGCGTTGGACACGTCCGTCCACAGCGCGAGCACGCCCGCCCGCAGGTCGTCGTCGAGCGGCGGGTCGAGCGTGCACGTAAGCGTCATACGGCCAGAGTAGCCATTACAGCTACGGGGGGCTGTCGGCTCGGTCACACCCGGCCGCGGCTCCCCCGCGCCCGGACCCCCGGGTCACACCCGCATCGGCTGCGGCGACTCGCGGCGCTCGCCGTCGGGGCCCGGGTACTCGCGGATGATCTCGTAGCGGGTGTTGCGCTCCACCGGACGGAAGCCCGCGTCGCGGATCAGGTCGAGGATGTCGTCCCTGGTCAGCTTGTTGGGCGTGCCGTAGTCGTCGGCGTCGTGGGTGATCTTGTACTCGACCACCGAGCCGTCCATGTCGTCCGCGCCGTGGTTGAGGGCGAGCTGGGCGGTGGACAGGCCGTGCATCACCCAGAACACCTTCACGTGCGGCACGTTGTCGAACAGCAGCCGCGAGACGGCGAAGGTCTTCAGCGCCTCCGCCCCGGAGGCCATCGTGGTGCGGGCCTGGAGGATGTTGCGGACCTTGCCGTCCTTCATGTCCACGAAGTCGTGCTGGTAGCGCAGCGGGATGAAGACCTGGAAACCGCCGGTCTCGTCCTGGAGCTCCCGCAGCCGCAGCACGTGGTCGACGCGGTGCCGGGGCTCCTCGACGTGGCCGTAGAGCATCGTGCAGGGCGTCTTGAGGCCCTTGGAGTGCGCCAGCCGGTGGATCCGGGACCAGTCCTCCCAGT
The DNA here is from genome assembly GCA_963756705.1 of uncultured Actinomycetota bacterium. Taxonomy (GTDB): domain Bacteria; phylum Actinomycetota; class Actinomycetes; order Streptomycetales; family Streptomycetaceae; genus Actinacidiphila. The sequence goes on from CAVWOS010000020.1 coordinate 117,002, forward strand.
GGGTGCGGTGGTCCACGATGTGCTGCCGGACCTCCCAGTCGAAGATCTCGGCGCCGCCGCCGGTCAGCGACTCCAGCCCGGCGTCGATCAGCTCGTCCAGGATCTCCGAGGCGGTCAGCCCCGAGATGGTCTCGAAGTGGTGGATCTCGGTGGCGGTGAACGCCTTCAGCGACACCTGCGGCAGCGCCTCCTTGAGCGCCTTGAGCGACCGCGGGTAGTACCGCCACGGCAGGGTGGGGTGCAGACCGTTGACGATGTGCAGCTCGGTGAGGTTGTCGCCCTCCATGGCCTTGGCCAGCCGGACGGCCTCCTCGATCCGCATCGTGTACGCGTCCTTCTCCCCCGGCTTGCGCTGGAAGGAGCAGTACGCGCAGGACGCGGTGCACACGTTGGTCATGTTGAGGTGGCGGTTGACGTTGAAGTGCACCACGTCGCCGTTCATCCGCGTGCGCACGTGGTGGGCCAGGCCGCCCAGCCAGGCGAGGTCGTCGGACGCGTAGAGCGCGATCCCGTCCTCCCGGGTCAGCCGCTCCCCGGCGTAGACCTTCTCCTCCAGCTCGCGCTTGAGCCCAGCGTCCATTCCCGCGCCTCCTCCGACCGGCCGGCCCCGAACCGGGACCGTCGAACGACAACCGACAGTACGCCACCGCGTTTTCCCCGGAGACCACCCCCGGCGGTGCGTCACTCCCCCGGGATCTGCCCGACCCGGTTCTCCCACTTGGTCGACAGCACGATCGTGGTACGGGTCCGCGCCACGCCCTTCGTCCCCGACAGCCGGCGGATGGTGTGCTCCAGCCCGTCCACGTCGCCCACCCGGACCTTGAGCATGTAGGAGTCGTCGCCGGCGATGAACCAGCAGTCCTCGATCTCGTCCAGGTCCCGGAGCCGGCGCGCCACCTCCTCGTGGTCGGCCGCGTCCGACAACTGGAGGCCCACCAGCGCGGTCACGCCCAGACCCATGGCCGCGGGGGCGACGGTGGCGCGGTAGCCGGTGATCACGCCCGCCTGTTCGAGGCGGTTGATCCGGTCGGTGACGCTGGGGCCCGACAGGCCCACGAGCCGGCCGAGCTCCGCGTAGGACGCGCGGCCGTTCTCACGCAACGCCTGGATGAGCTGCCTGTCCACCGCGTCCATCGGTTGGCGCCTCCCGTTCGGTCCCATGCGTGCCCTGCCAGGATATGAATCTAAGGCATGAGCCGCCTCATGCCTTGCGCATCTACTTTTCGCGGGCGGGGCTCCCGTGGGATCGCGCGCCGCCGAGTTCTCCGGCCCACCGCCGGTACAGGCCGTGCGGCACCCCGGCCGCGTCCAGGGTGCGGCCGGCCACGAAGTCGACCAGTTCCTGGGCGGTGGCGCCGCCGGCGTAGAAGGCGGGCGAGGCGGGCAGCACCACCGCGCCGGCCTCGTCCAGCGCGACCAGGTGCCGCAGCGTCTGGCCGTTCAGCGGGGTCTCGCGCACCACGACGACCAGCCGGCGGCGCTCCTTGAGCGTCACGCTCGCCACGCGCTGGACCAGGTCCTTGGACAGCCCGAGCGCCACCCCGGCGACCGAGGCGGTGCTGGCCGGCACGATCAGCATCCCCCGCGTGGGGTACGAGCCGGAGGACGGTCCGGCCGCCATGTCCCCGGCCGGCCAGTAGCGGACGTCGGCCGCGGCCGCGGAGGCCCCGGCGGATTCGTGGGCCTCGGGGAGGTCAGTGGCGCCGAGGAGGTCGGCGACCTCGGGGAAGGCGTCGGGCGTGCCGTCGGCGCCGCGGGCCAGCCACGCCGCCAGGTCCTCCCGCCAGTGCGCGTCGCGGAAGGACACGCCGGTCTCGTCGAGCAGCGTGAGCCGGGCCGCCCGGCTCACCACCAGGTCCACGCTCTCCCCCGCCGCGAGCAGCCCGCGCAGCACCGCGGCCGCGTACGGCGTCCCCGAGGCCCCGGTGACGCCCACGACCCACGGGGTGCGTTTGGTCTGCTCCACGGCGTCGAGCCTATCCGCGCCCCACAGGCGGCTCCGATGTGGGGCGGGCGGACGGGAACCGGAACCGGTGTCCGTGACGTTCTAGACACTGAGAGCACGGGACCGAGGGGGGTCGCGGTGGCGTACGGACAGAGCACCGGGCAGGGAGCCCGCCGAGCGGGGATCGCGGACACCCTGCTCGCTCCCCTGCGCACGGGTTCCCGGGCCACGGCCGCCGCGGTGCTGATGATCGGCTGGCTCGGGCTGCTGTGGGTGCTGGAGAGCATCGACGTGATCTCCGGCCACCGGCTCGACACGTTCGGCATCCAGCCGCGCAAATCCGGCGAGCTGCTGGACGTGGTGCCGTCCGCCTTCCTGCACTTCGGCTTCGCCCACCTCGCGGCCAACAGCATCCCCCTGCTGGTGCTCGGTTTCATCGCCGCCCTGCGCGGCATAGGCCGCTACCTCGCGGTCGCCTTCGTCATCATCGTCATCGGCGGGCTCGGCGTCTGGCTGTTCTCGCCCGCGCACACCAACACCGCGGGTGCCTCCGGGCTGATCTTCGGGCTCTTCGGCTACCTGCTGGTCCGCGGCTTCGTGGACCGCCGGGCGCTGGACGTCGTGGTGGGCGTCGCCATCGGCGCGTACTACGGCACGTCCATCCTGTGGGGCCTGCTGCCCACCCACACCGAAGTGTCCTGGCAGGGCCACCTGTTCGGGCTGATCGGCGGGGTAGCCGCCGCGTACCTCTTCCGGGAGCGGACCGTCTCGGTCTCCGCGGACCGCTGACCGGCGCCCTCCCGGCGTCACGACCCACGGGCTCCCCACGCCCCCTCGTCCTGGAACGCTGCCGGATCCCGGCAGTCAAGTGCCGCCCAACTCGCCCGGATAACCCGGGTGAAGGCGAAGCATCCCTACCGATACGCTCTACCCCGCGCACCATCAAACCTTCACATATACCGAAGATTCCCGACGCTTCCTAGGAGTTCGTCATCATCAGCATCCGCAAGGGCCTCGCTGCCGCCGGTGTGGTGGCCCTGATAACCGCCGGGTCCGCCGCTTGCGGTGCGGACAAGACCACGCCCCAGGGCAAGGTCGAGAACGCCTTCAACAAGCTCGGGAACCAGAAGACCGTCACGCTCGGCCTGAGCATCGACGGGTCGGCCGACCAGATCTACGCGGCCATGAAGAACGAGGACGACTTCACCCGCGCCGACGCCAAGATGCTCTCCTCGCTGCACCTGTCGCTCGCGGTCAGCTCGCAGAAGTCCTTCAACCTGCTGACCAACACCAAGGCCGACCAGAGCGGCGAGTTCGCCCTCGCGCTGTCCAGCGAGCAGACGCCCGGCGCGAACCTGGCCGAGGTCCGCTACGTGGGCAAGAAGGCGTACCTGCGCTTCGACATCAAGGGCCTGGAGAAGCTGGACACCAGCGGCTCGGACTCCTCCGGCCTCGACGAGTTCAACCAGTTCGTGGACGGTGCCGACCAACTGCCGTCCTCCCTGGCGTCGGTCAAGGCCGCGCTCAAGGGCAAGTGGGTGTCCATCGACCCGAAGGCGTTCGAGGAGTTCGCCAAGAGCATGGGCGGCGGCAGCGACTCCGGGGACGACAGCCTCGGCGGCGGCTCCTCGCCGTTCGCGATGGGCACCGCCCCGAAGCTGACCACCGAGCAGCAGAAGCAGCTCGTGGCCGGCCTGCGGGAGGCGTTCACCAAGGACGTCACCTACAAGGACCTCGGCAGCAAGAACGGCGCGGACCACATCAAGGCCACCGTGCCGGCAAAGCAGTTCGTCAAGGACGTGGCCACCGACCTGGAGCCGGTGCTCAAGCAGCTCCCGGGCTTCAAGGCGTCCGACCTGGACGACATGAAGCAGGCCAAGGACGTGCCGAACAAGAACATCTCCGTCGACCTGGCGGTCAAGAACGGCGACATCAGCGCCGTCACCTTCGACATCGCCCAGATCGACGACCAGGCCACCGGCGCCGTGCCGCTGACCCTCACCCTCGACGGCAGCGCCAAGGCGATCAGCGTGCCCGCCGGCGCCGTCCAGCTCAACCCGCAGGACATCATGGGCGTGTTCATGTCCCAGATGCCCAAGGGCTTCGACGACTCGGACTCCTCCTTCGACGGCTCCGTCTGATCAGAAGTCTGATCCGAGTCTGATCCGGGTCCGATCCAGGTCGGACCCGGATCCGGCCCGGCCCGCGGGTGCTCGCGCCTACCAGCGCAGCCCGCGGGCCACCAGGTCCAGGAGCGCGAAGACGAAGAGCGTGATGCCGATGACGCCGTTCACCGTGAAGAACGCCCGGTTGAGCCGGCTGAGGTCGTGCGGCTTCACGATCGCGTGCTCGTAGAGGAACGCGCCGGCCACGATCGCCATGCCGGTCCACCAGAAGGCCCCGGCGTGCACGGCCACCCCGTACCAGACCAGCAGCCCGGTGGTCACGACGTGGCAGGCCCGGGCGCCGTACAGCGCGGCCGGCACCCCGAACCGGGCGGGCACCGACTTCACGCCCTGAGCCCGGTCCGCGGCCACGTCCTGGCTGCCGAAGATCAGGTCGAACCCGCCGATCCACACGCCCACCGCGAGCCCGAGGATCACCGCGTCCCACGACCAGGACCCGGTCACCGCCAGCCACGCGCCGATCGGCCCCATCGCCTGCGCCAGCCCGAGGATCGCGTGCGGGAAGTTCGTGAACCGCTTGCCGTACGGGTAGACCACCATCGGCACCACGGCCACCGGCGCCAGCGCCAGGCACAGCGGGTTGAGCAGCGCCGCCGCTCCCAGGAAGACCACCACCGCGACCAGCGCGCCGGTCCACGCCGAGCGCACCGAGACCGCGCCGGTGACCAGTTCGCGGCCCGCCGTCCGCGGGTTGCGGGCGTCGATCTCCCGGTCGATGATCCGGTTGCAGGCCATCGCGAAGGTCCGCAGACCCACCATCGCCACGGTCACCAGCAGCAGTTCGCCCCAGTGCACCCGCTCGTCGTCCCGGAACATCGCGGTGAGCGAGGCGATGTACGCGAACGGGAGCGCGAACACCGAGTGCTCGATCATCACCAGCCGCAGGAACGCCTGGACCCCGCCGCCCGCCGTCCGCGGCCCGGGCCGCCGCCCGCCTTCGAGAACCGCCTCGCTCACAGTGCCACGCTCACAATCCGTATTCGGTCCAGCGCTTGGTCACCAGGGCCGCCGTCTCGGGGTCGGACAGCACCATCTCCGGCCATCCGCCGTCACGGGTGTAGCCCTCCTCGGGGAGCTTCCGCGTCGCGTCGATGCCCGCCTTGCCGCCCCAGAACTGCTGGTAGGAGGCGTGGTCCAGGTGGTCGACCGGGCCCTCGACGATCGTCAGGTCCCGGCCGTAGTCGGTGTTGCCGAACGCCCGCCAGGCGACCTCGTGCAGGTCGTGCACGTCGCAGTCCGCGTCGACCACCACGATCAGCTTGGTGAGCGACATCATGTGGGCGCCCCAGATCGCGTGCATCGTCTTCTGCGCGTGCTTGGGGTACTTCTTGTCGATCGACACGATGGCGCAGTTGTGGAAGCCGCCCGCCTCCGGCAGGTGGTAGTCCACGATGTCCGGCACGATGATCTTCAGCAGCGGCAGGAAGAACCGCTCGGTGGCCCGGCCCAGCGGCCCGTCCTCGGTCGGCGGTCGGCCGACCACGATCGACTGGAACACCGGCCGCTTGCGGGTCGTCACGCAGTCGATCGTCAGTGCCGGGAAGGGCTCCTGCGGGGTGTAGAAGCCGGTGTGGTCGCCGAACGGCCCCTCCGGCAGGGTCTCCCCCGGCGTGAGCCAGCCCTCGATCACCACCTCGGCGTTCGCCGGCACCTGGAGCGGCACGGTGCGGCAGTCCACCATCTCCACCCGCTTGCCCTGCACGAACCCGGCGAACAGGTACTCGTCGATGTCGCCGGGCAGCGGCGCGGTGGCGGCGTACGTCACCGCCGGGGGGCAGCCGAAGGCGACCGCGACCGGCAGCCGTTCGCCGCGCCGCGCGGCCACCTGGTAGTGGTTGCGGCTGTCCTTGTGGATCTGCCAGTGCATGCCGATGGTGCGCCGGTCGTGCCGCTGGAGCCGGTACAGGCCGAGGTTGCGCACCCCGGTCTCGGGGTCCTTGGTGTGGGTCAGGCCCAGGTTGAAGAAGGAGCCGCCGTCCTGCGGCCAGGTGAACAGCGCGGGCAGCCGGTCCAGGTCCACGTCGTCACCGGTGTGCACGACCTCCTGGACGGGCGCGTCCTTCACCTTCTTCGGCGGCACGTGCATCATCCCGGCGAGCTTGCCGAACGCCTCGCGCACGCCCACGAAGCCGTGCGGCAGCTCCGGCTTGAGCAGCCCGGCGATCTTGTCGCTGATGTCGGAGTACGCCGCCAGGCCGAGGGCTTTCAGCAGACGGCGGTCGGTGCCGTAGACGTTCATCGCCAGCGGGGCGGACGAGCCCCGGACGTTCTCGAACAGCAGCGCCGGCCCGCCGGCCTTGTTCACCCGGTCGGTGATCTCCCCGACCTCCAGGTACGGGTCCACCTCCGCGGTGATCCGCTTGAGGTCGCCGTCCTTCTCCAGCGCCCTCAGGAACGAGCGGAGATCGTCGTAAGCCATGCGACCCAGTCTCCCATCCCGTCCCCCGCTCCGGTGTCCGGGCCGCCGGGAGCGGAGCGGCCGTGGTTAACCTGGTAGGGGTCAAGGCATTGCTCGCTGTGGGGGGCCGGGGGTTTCTGATGCTGCACTACCTGCCGTACGCGCTGGTGATCGCGCTGTGGATATACGCCTTCGTGGACTGTCTGGGCACCCCGGAGCTGCTGGTGCGCGGGCTGCCGAAGCTGCTGTGGGTGGTGGTCATCCTGATGTTCGGGCCGGTGCTGCTCGGCCCGCTGGCCTGGCTGGCGCTCGGCCGGCGGCGCGGTCCGGCGGCCCGTGGCGGCACGCCCTCGCAGTGGCACGCCGCCCACCGGGACGACCGCCCGCGGGGCCCGGTCGCGCTGACGATGGAGGAGCCGCCCCCGGGCTGGGTGCCGCCGGACGACAACCCGGAGTTCCTGCGCTCGCTGGACGAGTTGAACCGCAACCGCCGCAAGGACGGCATGCCGCCCGAGGGCGAGTGAGCGGGGCCCGGCTTGTGGCCGGGCCCGCTCATCACCCGCTGACTTTTGGTCGGTCTTCCTCCTCAGTCGCTCCGCGGACTGCCTCTCCCTCCTTGCCCGCCCTCGGGCAGGAGGGGCCCATCGGCCGGCCACTGCGTGAGTTCGCTCGTCAGCCCTCTCAGACCCCGGCGTACGAGTGCTTCCCGGTCACGAAGATGTTCACGCCGTAGTAGTTGAACAGGAAGCACGCGAAGGCGATCAGCGCCAGGTAAGCGGCCTTGCGGCCCTTCCACCCGGCGGTGGCCCGGGCGTGCAGGTAGCCGGCGTAGGCGACCCAGGTGATGAACGACCAGGTCTCCTTCGGGTCCCACTCCCAGTAGTGGCCCCAGGCCGCCTGCGCCCAGATCGCGCCCGCGATGATGGTGAAGGTCCACAGCGGGAAGACCAGCGCGTTCATCCGGTACGCGAACTTGTCCAGGCTGGCCGCGGCCGGCAGCCGGCGCATGATGCCCTCCCAGGTCCCCTCCGCCGCGCCACCTTCGGTGAGCCTCTCCTCGTAGTGGTCGCGGAAGAGGTACAGCACCGTGCCGACGGCCGCCAGGTAGAACACCGCGCCCGAGATGATCGCGCAACTGACGTGGACCCACAGCCAGTACGAGTGCAGGGCCGGCACCAGTTGCTCGCTGGAGGTGTAGAGCACCGACAGCGCCAGGCCCAGGTCCAGCAGCACCGACGTGGTCAGGAACAGCCCGATCCAGCGGACGTTCTTGCCCAGCGCGAGCAGCACCAGGTACGCGCCGACCGCCACCGCGCCGAACGTGGTGGAGAACTCGTACATGTTGCCCCAGGGCGCGCGCTGCACGGAGGCGGCGCGGAACACCACGCCGGCCGCGTGCAGCACCCAGGCCAGCACCGTGAAGGAGATCGCGATCCGCCCGTACAGGTCGCCCTTCTCGCTGCCGCCGGCCGCGCCCGGCCCGTCCGCGATGCCGCGGTCGCTGGCCGAGGCGCGGGTGACGACCTTGGGCCGCACCAGTGTGGAGGTGCCGCCCTGCGCCGACCGCACGGTGACGGCGGGCGCCGCGGCCCCCGCCTCCTGCGGCGCGGATCCGGCCGCCCCGGTGGTCAGGGCCGCGGACTGGACGGCGATCCGGCTGCGGCCGCCGAAGACCCATTCCGCGAGGTGGGCGAGGAAGGCGAGCGTGTACACGAACATCGCCGACCGGATCAGGTAATTGCTGTAGTTCGCGAAGTTCTCGTTGACCGCGGCAGCGATGTTCACGCGCGGGCTCCTTCGTCGTGGGGCAGGCTGGTGTGGTCCGCCGGAGGTTCTGACGCGCTGTCCGGGTCCGGGCCGGCGTCGGGGTCGGGGTCGGGATCGGGGTCGGGTGCCGCTTCAAGTGGTGCGTCCGCCACGAGCTGCGCGGCCACGTCCCCGAGTTCGTCGGCGATCCGGGCCGACTCGCTGCGGCCGAGGCCGCCCATCTCCACCACGGTGACGCCGTCCGGTCCGGGCAGCGCCCGCACCCAGATCCGGCGGCGCTGGATGAACAGCGACCCGATCAGCCCCAGGATGGCGGCCGCCCCGCTGACCAGCGCGGCCTCGTTGCCCACCTGGTGGGAGACGGTGAAGCTGGCCCAGGTGCGCACCCCGTCGAAGGTGAGGCTGCCGGCGCCGTCGGGGAGGGTGAGGGCCTCGCCCTGCTTGAGCACCACGCCGTTGACGCCGGTCGTCGTCTGGAGCTTGAACTGCTTCAGGTGGGTGGTGTCGAGCTGGTAGACGTTCTGGGCGATGCCCGCGTCCAGGCCGAGGTCGCCGTGGAAGGCGGTGAGCCACAGCAGCGGCGCGGCCAGGTCGGGGAACTGCGAGATCGGGCCCATCGACGCGCTGCCGGTCGGGGTGAAGAAGCCGGAGAACGCCAGCTCGTCGGGCTTGCCGTTCTTCCCCATGGCGTCCGGCGCCTTGATGACGCCGGTCGCCGTGCCGTTGGTGTCCTGCGGCAGGAAGGGCACCGGGCCCTGGAAGGCGATGTTGCCCTGCGCGTCGCGCACGGTCACCACGGGCGCGTAGCCGTGCGAGATCAGGTAGACCTTCTCCCCGCCGATGCCCAGCGGGTGGTTGACGGAGATCTCGCCCTTCTTCTGCTTGCCCTCGGGGCCGTCCCAGTAGTGGATGTTGGCCCGGAACATCAGCGCGGTGCCGCGGGCGGGGCCCGAGGTGGCGTACGAGGAGTCGAAGCTGTCCAGGTGGAAGCCGAACGGCTGGAGGTCGTCGGCGCCGTAGAGCGTGCCGCCGCTGAAGTCGTCGTACTGGGTGAGGTTGTTGACGAACCCGTCGCCGGCCACCACAAGCTTGCCGCCCTGCGCCTGGTTGAGCGAGGTCAGCGCGAAAGAGATGAGCAGGCCGAACAGGGCCACGTGGAAGAGCAGGTTGCCGGCCTCGCGCAGGAAGCCCTTCTCACCCGCCACCGAGCCGTCCGTCCCGGCCGGGCCCTCGGAGACGGCGGTGCGGAAGCGGCGTCCGCGCAGCACCCGCCGGGCCGCCTCGGTGACCTGCTCCGGGCTCGCCTGCGTGCGCCAGGTGCTGTACGCGGGCAGCCGGGTCAGGTGGCGCGGCGCGGCCGGCGGCGTGGCCCGCAGCTGGCCGACGAACTGCCAGCTGCGCGGAACGATGCAGCCCGCCAGCGAGACGAACAGCAGGATGTAGATCGCCGAGAACCACGGCGAGCTGTACACATGGAAGAGCCCGAGCCGCTCGTAGAGCGGGCTGATGTCGGGGTGGGACTTCTTGAACGCGGCGACCTTCAGCGCGTCGCTGTGCTGCGGGATCAGCGAGCCGGGGATCGCCGCGAGCGACAGCATGAACAGCAGCACCAGCGCGATGCGCATCGAGGTGAGCTGCCGCCACATCCAGCGCGTCCAGCCGAGCACGCCGAGCCCGGGCTGGACCTCCAGCGACTCCGTGGGAGCGGTGGACAGCTGGGCGCCGGCCGCGCCGAGGCCGTCCTCGGCCGGTGCGGCGCCGCCCTGGGCGGGCACGGACCCCGCGCCCGGTGCGGGCTCCCGCCCCTGGTCGGGGCCGGGCTGCTGCGTGTCGCTCATGGGTTCAGATCCCTGGGGTGAAGCCGGTTGACCAGATCTGCATCTGGTACGTGATGTGGTCCCACACGCCGGTGACGAGCAGCACACCGACGGCCACGAGCATGCCGCCGCCGACCCGCATGACCCATGCGTAGTGGCGTTTGACCCACCCGAAGGCGCCCAGCGTACGGCGGAAAGCTATGGCCGCCACGATGAAGGGCACCCCGAGGCCGAGGCAGTAGAAGACCATGAGCAGCGCGCCGCGCAGCGCGCTGGCGTCCGTGAAGGCCAGGGTCTGGACCGCGCCCAGGGTCGGGCCGACGCAGGGCGTCCAGCCGAGGCCGAAGAGCACCCCGAGCAGCGGGGCCCCGGCCAGGCCCATCGCCGGCCTGGTGTGGAAGCGGAACTCGCGCTGGGTGATCCCGCCGACCAGCCCCATGAAGGCCAGCCCGAGCACGATCGTCAGCGCGCCGAAGATCTTCGTCAGCACCAGCCGGTGCTCCTGGAGGACCGACCCGAAGTTGCCGAACAGGGCGCCGCCGGAGACGAAGACCGCGCTGAAGCCGAGCACGAACAAGGAGGCGCCGACCACCATCCGGCCGCGCCGGGCCTCGCCGAGGTCGGTGCCGGTGACCCCGGTCACGTAGGAGAGGTAGCCGGGCACGAGGGGCAGGACGCACGGGGAGAAGAACGAGATCAGCCCGGCGAACATCGCCACCGGTATCGCGACCAGCAGGGCTCCGGTCGCCACCGTCCCCGCCGGGTCCGCCGCCAGTACGGTCAGCGCGCCGCCCGCCACGTCACTTCTCCGCGGCGATCGGGTCGATCAGCTCGTTGAGGTCGTCCTCGCTCAGCGCCTTCAGCGCGCGGGCGGCCACCCGGCCCTGGCGGTCGATGACGAGGGTGGCCGGCAGGCTCTGCGGGTTGAGGCTGCCCTTGGGGAACTCCAGGATCAGCTTCCCGTAGGGGTCGTACAGGCTCGGGTACGGCATGCCGAAGCGCTTGTCGAACCGCTGGGCGTTGGAGACGTCCAGGTCCCGGGTGTTGATGCCGAGGAACTGCACGCCCTTGGCCGTGTCGGCGGCGGCGACCTTGGCCAGGTTGGGGGCCTCCAGGCGGCAGGGGGCGCACCACGACCCCCAGATGTTGATCACCACGACCTTGCCCTTGTACGAGGACAGGGTGGCGTGGCCGCCGTCGACCGTCTTGCCGGACAGGTCGGGGGCGGGCTTGCGCTGGGCGGTCTTGAGCACGGTGATGCCGCCGTCGCCGCCGACGAAGTTGGCCCCGTCCGGCTGGGCCGTGGACGAGGAGGACGAGCAGGCTGCGACCGTGAGCGCCATCGCCGCGGCTCCCGCCAGCGTGGTGACGCGGCGGAAGGCCCGGCGGCCGGCGGAACGGCGGGCGCGCGGAGAACTCATGTGAAAAGTTTCGCATGGGCCTTCGGGCGATCTTTCGCGCCCCCCGACACCGCCCCCAAAAGCGGCAATCGCCCCAAGTAAGGACGCAGCCGCCAGCCGCTGGACCGGCCCCGCGTCCTCGACGGGACCGCCCCGGCCTCAGGTGGCGGCCGTCGTGGCCGCCGTCGCCTCGGAGGCGGGCACCTGGCCGAGGAAGGTGTTCCACCCGCCGGGGGGCATCTCGCCGACCTCCAGCGAGCGCAGCCGGTCCAGCAGCGCCGGGTCCTGCGCGTCCAGCCAGTCTGCGAACTGGCGGAAGGAGACCATCCGGACGTCCTTGCCGCCCTGCGCGGCGATGTGCCTGAGCGTCTCCTCCACGGCGTCCATGTAGATGCCGCCGTTCCACTGCTCGAAGTGGTTGCCGATGTAGAAGGGCGCGCGGTTGGTCTCGTAGGCCCGCTGGAAGCCGGCGATGTAGGAGGCGGTGGCCTGGCTGCGCCAGCCCGGGTAGTTGCGCGGGTCCGACGAGGTGGCCGCGTGGGACTGGTTGGCCAGCATGTTGTAGTCCATCGACAGCACCTCGAAGGTGTGGCCGGGGAACGGGATGAGCTGGAGCGGGAAGTCCCACACGCCCATGCGCTTGCTGGGCCAGATCTGGTCGCCGCCGGGGTTGGAGCAGTCGTAGCGCCAGCCGAGCGCGGAGGCGGTGGGCAGCAGGTTCTCCTGACCCAGCAGGCACGGGGTGCGGCCGCCGATCAGCGTCTTCTGGTAGTCGAACGGCAGCGGGGCCTCGTCCTGCCAGCCGGTGTTGGTCTTCCACTGCGTGACGAACGCCACGGCCTGGTCGATCTCGCTCTGCCAGTCCTCCGGCGTCCACCGGGCGACGCTGCCCGGGCCGGCGCAGAAGTGGCCGTTGAAGTGGGTGCCGATCTCGTGGCCGGAGTTCCACGCCTGCCGGAGGTTGTCCAGCGTCATCCGGATGTGCTCGTCCTCCAGGTAGCCGATGTCGGAGGCACCGAGCGGGCTGTTGGGAGGGGCGTACTGGAGCTTCTTGTCCTCGGGCAGCAGGTACAGCCCGGACAGGAAGAAGCTCATCTTCGCGCCGTGGTCGTCGGCGAGCTTGCGGAAGCGGGAGAAGAGGCCGTTGCCGATCTCCCCGGCGCCGTCCCAGGAGAAGATCACGAACTGCGGGGGCGTCTGCCCCGGCTCCAGCCGGTCCACCACCGGCTGCCCCGGCTGCGGCCCGGTGTCCGCGGTGGAGCCGTCTCCGATCAGGCGAATCGTCTTCGCAGGAGCCTCACGGCCGCTGGCCCCCGAGTGTTCACCTGTCTGGCGGGCGTCCGGCCCCGAGCCCGTCCGACCCCCGCGTTCGGCGCACCCACCGAGCGCGAGACCCGCGGCGGCTCCCGCGGTCGTGGTCAACAGGGCCCTTCGACTCAGTGCAGTCATCTGCGATCCCCGTCTCTCGGCGTCTCCTGTTCACCCCTTCCTCACTAATACGCCGATTACAGGACAATCTACTTATTTCACCCACCCGGCCCATCCCCTCGCCACCCACCCGGCCCACCACCCCACGCGGCGGGCACCTGAGCGGCCGGCACCAGGCCAACACAGCCCCCGGACGGAGCCGGCCGGCGCGCGGGGCGGCTACGGGGTCGGGAGGAGGCAGAACTCGTGGCCGTCGGGGTCCTCGAGGACGAGCCAGGGGGCGTCCGGCGGGCTGAGGGGGGAGCGGGTCGCGCCGAGGGAGAGGAGGCGGGCCGCCTCGTCCGCCTGGGGGCCGTCCGGGACGAGGTCGAAGTGGAGGCGGTACTTCGCGGTCTTCGGGGCCAGGGGCGGGCCGCCCCAGGTGATCTTGGAGCCGCCGCGCGGGGACTGGACGGCGGTCTCCTCGTCCTGGTCCCAGACCAGCGGCCAGCCGAGCGCCCGGCTCCAGAAGCGGCCGACCCGCTCGGAGCCGTCGGAGGAGACGGCGCCGAGGAAGCCGCAGCCGGCGAGGAAGTTGTTGCCGGGCTCGATGACGCAGAACTCGTTGCCCTCGGGGTCGGCGAGCACCACGTGCTCCTCCTCGGGGAGCTGCCCGATGTCGATGTGCCGGCCGCCGAGCGACAGGGCCCGCTCCACCGTCGCCCGCTGCTCCTCCAGGGAGGCGCTGGTGAGGTCGAAGTGCATCTGGTTCGGGACGGTCTTGGGCTCGGGCGACGGGACGAACCGCAGCCGGAACCCGGTGGCGTCGGCCGGAAGGAGGGCGAAGCCGCCGCGGGGGTCGTCGACCAGTTCCCGGTCCAGGACGCCGGCCCAGAAGCGGGCGAGCCGCAGCGGGTCGTTCGCGTCGAAGCAGAGTGCGTCGAGGCGGCACGTCATCGCGCTCCGCACCTCCGATCCCGTGAAGGCCGCGGGCGGGACACGCCGGACGCGCCCACGGGCACCCGCGGAGCCCGCACGGTAGGGGCCGCGGGGCTCGTCGGACAACCGAATTACCGCCTCCGGGCGGCAGGTACCGGGCCCGGACGCGCGGGGAGCGCCGGCGCGCACCCCGCGCACCTGCGCTCCCCGTCACATCCCGCGGAGCCTCACGCCCCGATGGACCCCTTCGGCGGCTTCGCGCCCGCCCGTAGCTTGAGCGGCACGAGGTCGAGCGCGGGCTCGCTGTAGCCGACGGAGACGATCTCCTCGCCGGAGAAGGTGAAGCTGGTGAGGCTGGCGAGGGTGCACTGCCGCCGCCGCGGGTCGTGCCACAGGCGGCGCCGCTCGGCGAAGGAGCGGACCGTCCAGATCGGCAGCTGGTGGCTGACGCACACCGCCTCGCGCCCGCGCGCGGCGTCCCGGGCCGCGCCGATGGCGGCCATCATCCGCACCACCTGGTCGACGTACGGCTCACCCCAGCTGGGCCGGAAGGGGTTGCGCAGGTACTTCCAGTTGGCGGGCCTGCGCAGCGCGCCGTCCCCGATCCCGAAGGTCTTGCCCTCGAAGATGTTCGCCGCCTCGATCAGCCGCTCGTCCGTGGCGAGGCTGAGCCCGTGCACCTTGGCGATCGGCGTGGCCGTCTCCTGCGCCCGCTCCAGCGGGGAGGCGACGACGTGCGCGATGTCGCGTCCGGCCAGGTGCTCGGCGACCCGGTCGGCCATCTGCCGCCCGAGCTCGGACAGGTGGTAGCCGGGTGCCCGTCCGTACAGCACGCCGGCCGGGTTGTGCACCTCGCCGTGGCGCATGACGTGGACGACGGTCAGTTCCTCTTGCGCGCTCATGCGCGGGCCTCCGCTGCGGCACGTGCGGCGGCGGGCAGGGCCGCGGCGATCCGCTGCACCGCCCGCTCGTCGTGTGCGGTCGACACGAACCAGGACTCGAACGCGGACGGCGGCAGGTAGACGCCCTGCGCCAGCATCGCGTGGAAGAAGGCGGTGAACCGGTACGCCTCCTGCTCCTTCGCGTCCGCGAAGTCCCGCACCTCGCGGTCGGTGAAGAAGACGGAGAACATGTTGCCGGCCGTCTGCACCCGGTGGGCGACGCCCTCCTTGTCCAGCGCCTCGCTCACCAGGCCGCGGATCTGCGCGGACACCGCGTCGAGCCGCTCGTACGCGGCCGCGTCCAGCAGCCGCAGCTGGGCCAGGCCCGCGGCGGTGGCGACCGGGTTCCCGGAGAGCGTGCCGGCCTGGTAGACGGGGCCGGCCGGGGCGAGGCGGGCCATCACGTCGGCCCGGCCGCCGAAGGCCGCGGTCGGGAAGCCGCCGCCCATCACCTTGCCGAAGGTCATCAGGTCGGGCGTGACGCCGTCGAGGCCGTACCAGCCGGCCGGGCCGACCCGGAAGCCGGTCATCACCTCGTCGGAGACGTACAGCGCGCCGGCTTGCGAACACAGCTCCTTCAGGCGTGCGTTGAAGTCGTCGCGGGGCGGGACCACGCCCATGTTGCCGGGCGACGCCTCGGTGATCACGCAGGCGATCCGGCCCTCGTTCGCGGCGAACGCGGCCCGTACGGCCTCGATGTCGTTGTAGGGCAGGACGATCGTCTCGCCGGCCTGCGCGCCCGTCACCCCAGGGGTGTCGGGTAGCCCGAAGGTGGCAACCCCGGAACCCGCGGCCGCCAGCAGGGCGTCGACATGACCGTGGTAGCAGCCCGCGAACTTCACGACCTTGGCGCGCCCGGTGAACCCGCGGGCCAGCCGGATCGCCGACATCGTCGCCTCGGTGCCGGAGGACACCAGCCGGACCTGGTCCAGCGGTGCGACCCGCTCGACCATCGCCTCGGCGAGGGCCACCTCGCCCTCGGTGGGCGTGCCGAAGGACGTGCCGCGGGTCACCGCCTCGCGCACGGCGGCGACCACCTCCGGGTGCGCGTGCCCGAGGATCATCGGCCCCCAGGAGCAGACCAGGTCCACGTATTCGCGCCCGTCGGCGTCGGTGAGGTAGGGACCCGCACCGGACACCATGAACCGGGGCGTGCCGCCCACGGCGCGGAACGCCCGCACGGGAGAGTTCACGCCTCCCGGCGTCACGGCGGCGGCGCGGTCGAAGAGTTCCTGGGACAATGGTGCTTCGTACGGATAGCTCACACGCACATGCTCTCAAACGCCGGGCGTTGCGCCGCAACGTATCGAAGCTGCATCTGACACGATGATCGGGTTGCATGGTTGGCACGGCGGATGGTCGGGTAGTGGAATGCAGCAGCGCGGTGGCGGGCCGGGCGAGGCACCGGGCGAGCGTGAGCCCGAAGACCCCCGTCCTACCGGCCGTCGGCGCCGAACCGACCGTCACGAGCCGCGGCGTGAACACCGTGAAGCCGCAGAAGCCGCACAGCATGATCCGGAACATCGACCGACCGCAGAGGGCAGGAGCAGGGGTGGCCGAGTGGGGGTGACCTACAAGTACTTCGGTGCGCCCGACGGGGCCACCGCGGCACGTGTCCCGATCTCCATGCGCCCCGAGGAACTCGGCGGCGACGAACTCGGCCAGGGCATGTACACCAAGGTCAAGCCGGAGACGATGGCGGCGATGGTGCTGACCGGGATCGAGGGCATACCCCCGTCCAAGGTGCCGCCGCTGGAACTGGTCGTGCTGCACCCGGACTACGCGGTGGTGCGGTTGCCCGCGTCCGTCGTCGACCCGCTGCGCACGGCGAACGAGGAGTCGCTCGGGGCGGCGGCCTTCATCTGGTCGACGGTTCCGGACCGGCGCGGGCCGCGGGACGCGTTCGTGATCTACCAGATGCTGCACGAGTGGCAGGACTTCGCGAAGCGGTGCCAGGAGTCCGGGCACCAGTTGTACTGCCTGGTCTGGCCGTAACGTTTCGGCGGTTCGTCCGCTTTTGTCTCTGGCGGATCGCCGCCACGGCCGCAACACGCACCACTGGCCTCCCGCAGGCCGTTTCCGGTGGACCACCGTTCACCCTGTGTCATTCGGGAGTGACCCATTGGTCCGATCCCAGGGGGCGCGGTCCGGGGGCGCCGTCCGACAGCGGGTGCGACCCACGGCGAAAGGTGTGCTAGCCTCGCCACGTTGCAGTTGTGGTACCCATGATTTCTGTGTGCGCCTGACGGGATGTGACCCTTGGGCGCATTTTTCTTGTCCGGTCTCCGGTTGGGTCGACGCGGCGACGCGGGTCCGCACACGGCGGATTCCGCCCCCTAGCAGAGGAGATCGACATGGCAACCGGCACCGTGAAGTGGTTCAACGCGGAAAAGGGCTTCGGCTTCATCGAGCAGGACGGCGGCGGCGCCGACGTCTTCGCCCACTACTCGAACATCGCCGCCCAGGGCTTCCGCGAGCTCTTCGAGGGCCAGAAGGTGACCTTCGACGTCACGCAGGGCCAGAAGGGCCCGCAGGCGGAGAACATCGTCCCCGCCTGATCCTCGGGGCGGGCAGCCCCACCGCTGGGTCCCGCGCCATCGGCGCGGGGCCCGGTTTTGCGTGCTCCGCTCACTCGTCCGGCGCGTCCGCGGAACTCCGCGCGGCACCTGGCCCCGTGGCACTCGTCCCGGCACACGCCGTTTTCAAGGAGGACCCTCACGCATGGACGGCACCGACAAGAAGCCCACCGGTAAAGACGGTGCCGGCCGCGGCAATCGGCGCTCCTCGGGCCGCCGCCCGCGCCGCCCCTCCGGCACGCCCGCCGCGTCCCCCGCGCGTGACTCCGCGCCCGGTCGCCGGTCCGGCACCCCGCAGGGGGAGTTCACCATGCCGGTGAGCACCACCCCCGCGCTGCCGGCGGTGACCGCGTTCACCGAACTCGACCTGCCCGCGGCGGTGCTGGCCGAACTCAAGCAGCAGGGCATCAGCGTGCCCTTCCCGATCCAGGCCGCGACGCTGCCCAACTCCCTCGCGGGCCGTGACGTCCTCGGCCGCGGGCGGACCGGATCGGGCAAGACCCTGGCCTTCGGGCTCGCCACGCTGACCCGCCTCGCGGGGCAGCGCGCCGAACCCACCCGGCCGCTCGCCCTCGTCCTCGTCCCCACCCGGGAGTTGGCCCAGCAGGTCACCGACGCCCTCCAGCCGTACGCCCGCGCGCTGCGCCTGCGGATGGCCACGGTGGTCGGCGGGCTGTCCATCGGCCGGCAGGCCGCGGCCCTGCGGTCGGGCGCCGAGGTGGTCGTCGCGACCCCGGGGCGCCTGCGCGACCTGATGGGAAGCCAGGACTGCCGGCTGGACCGGGTCGCGGTCACGGTGCTGGACGAGGCCGACCAGATGACGGACATGGGCTTCCTGCCGCAGGTCACCGCCGTGCTGCGGGAGGTCCCCGCGGACGGGCAGCGGATGCTGTTCTCCGCGACGCTCGACCGCAACGTCGACTCCCTCGTGCGCGACTACCTCGACGACCCCGTGGTGCACTCCGTGGACCCCGCCGCCGGCGCGGTCGTCACGATGGAGCACCACCTCCTGCACGTCACCGCCGAGGACAAGCGCGCGGCCACCGTGCGGATCGCCGCCCGCGAGGGCCGGGTGCTGCTCTTCCTGGACAGCAAGCGCGCCGCGGACCGGCTGGCCCGCACCCTGCTGGCCCAGGGCGTACGGGCGGCCGCGCTGCACGGCGGCAAGTCGCAGCCGCAGCGCAACCGGGTGCTGGCGCAGTTCAAGAGCGGCGAGGTCACGGCGCTGGTGGCCACCAACGTCGCAGCCCGCGGCATCCACATCGAGGACCTCGACCTCGTCGTCAACATCGATCCGCCCGCCGACCACAAGGACTACCTCCACCGCGGCGGGCGCACCGCCCGGGCCGGCGGCTCGGGCAGCGTGGTCACCCTCGTGACGGACGAGCAGCGCCGCGACGCGGACCGGCTGATGAGGGAGGCGGGGATCACCCCGCACCGGGCCACCGTGCACTCCGACGGGACCGAGCTCGCCCGGATCACCGGGGCGCGCGAGCCCTCCGGGGTGCCGGTCGTCCTCGCTCCGGCGGAGCCCGCGGCGGCCCCCGGCGGATCGTCCACGGGCGGGCGCTCCCGCTCCCGGCGCCGCCGCACGGCCGCGCCGCGGGTGGCGACCGCCGCCTCGGGCACGTCGTCGGGCACGTCCTCGGGCAAGTCGTCGGGCAGTTCCGGGGGCACCTCGTCGGGTGCCGTCCAGGCCCGGTCCGGCCGTCCCCGGCAGCGGCGCCGCGCGGCCTGACCGCGCCCTCCCCGCCGGTCGGGGAGCACCCGTCGCGCCCGGATAGGGTCGGGGGCGACGGAGCCGGACGAGTACGCGAGGTGGCGTGGTGCGGGAAGAGACGATCGGCGAGTACCTGGAGCGCCTCGCCGCCCGTGAGCCGGCCCCCGGCGGCGGCGCGGCGGCGGCCCTCCACGCGGCCCAGGCCGCCGCGCTGGTGGCGATGGTCGCCCGGTACACGACGGGCGAGAAGTACGCGGCCCACGCCGAGCGGGTCGGGCACGTCACCGCCGAGGCGGACCGACTGCGCGAGCGCGCCCTGGAGTTGGCGGGCGAGGACGCCGAGGCGTTCACCGCCGTGACCGACGCGTACCGCCTGCCGCGGGCCGACGACGCGCAGAAGGCCGCGCGCTCAGCGGCCATCGCCGCCGCCCTCGCGGGTGCCGCCCGGCCGCCCGCCGAGGTCGTCGCCGTCGCGGCCTCGGTGGTCGCCCTCGCCGAGGCGCTGCTCCCGATCGGCAACCCCAACGTGGTGACCGACGTCGCCGCCGCCGCGGAAGCGGCCCGCGCGGCCGCCACCACGGCCCGGGTCAACGTCGAGATCAACCTCGGCGGCATCAAGGACGAGGCCCTGCGCGCCGAACTCACCACCGCCGTCGCCTCCGTGGACGCCCTGTCCGCACGCGCGTCCTCCCTCACCGAGGCGGTCCGGGCGGAGCTGACCCGATGACGACGGCGCCGCGCCGGACCGGCCGCCCGTACGGTGCGCCCGGAGCCGGGCCGGTGACGGCGGCCCCACGGCTGCACGGTCTGCCCGGAAGCGGGCCCGTGGCGGCCGCCCCGCGGCTGCACGGTGTACCCGGAGCCGGACAGGTGACCGCGGCCCCACGGCTGCCGGGCCGCACGCACAGCCGCACCGCTGGCCGGAGCTGAGCCCATGGCCCCGACCACGGCGCCGCCGGCCACAACGGCCCCGAGCGGCCAGACGCCGCAACGGCCCGGTCGCACCGGCACCCGCACACGTACCGCTGGCCGGAGCCGAACCGATGCCCTCGACCACACCGCGCCCGAACGGCCCGGCGCCCCTCCCGCACGCCGGAGCTGAGCCAATGGCCCCGTCCACACCGCCGCCAGGCACCACGACGGCCCCGGGCAGCCCGGCGCCGCGACAGCCGGGCCGCACGCACGCCCGCACCCACCGCATCCCCACCGCACGACCGGAGTCGGCCCGATGAACTCACCCTTGTCCACCCCGAGCGGCTCGGTGCCGGCGCTCAGTGGGAAGCCGCGCGCGGAGCGGATCCGTGCCGATGTCACCGCGCTGGCGGGCGAGTTGGCGGAGAAGGGCACGCGGGCGCGGCTCGCCGTGGTGATCGCGACGGCGGACGAGTCCACGGCCTGGTACGTGCGCTCCATCGCCCGCGCCGCCGCGAAGTGCGGACTGGACTGCGACCTGGTGGAGCTCGGCGCCGAGGCCGCGCCCGAGCGGATCCGGGGCGCGCTGGAGGAGTTGGCCGCCGAGCGGGCCGTGCACGGGGTGATCCTCCAGACGCCGCTGCCGCCGGGCGCGGTCGCCGCGGAACTGGCCGCCTCGCTCGCGCCGGAGCAGGACGTGGACGGCGCGAACCCCCTGAGTCTCGGCCGGCTCGCCGCAGGACAGCCGGCCTTCGCGCCCGCGACCGCCGAGGCCGTGGTCGAACTCCTGGACGCGCACGGCATCGCGCTCGCGGGCCGTACGGTCGCGGTCGTGGGCCGCTCCACGGTCGTCGGCAAGCCGCTGGCCCACCTGCTGCTCGACCGGGACGCCACGGTGACCGTCTGCCATTCCCGTACCGCCGACCTCGCCGCGGCGACCCGGCGCGCGGACGTCGTGGTCGCCGCGGCGGGACGGCCCGGCCTGATCACGGGCGCGCACGTCCGGGAGGGCGCGGTCGTGGTGGACGTCGGCACCAACCCGACCCCCGAGGGCGGCCTCGTCGGGGACGTGGACGCGGCGTCGGTCGGGGCGAAGGCGGCGGCGCTGTCGCCCGTGCCCGGGGGCGTCGGCCCGATCACCACCGCGCTGCTGCTGCGGCACACCGTGGAGGCGGCGGCGCGCGCGAGCCGCTGACCAGGGCGTCGAGCAGGGCACTTCGCTCCGCCGGGCGGACCGGTGGGCCGGGTGTCCCGGGGTGGCCATGACAGATGTCACCGCCGACCTCGGACATAGGGCACTGCCGCGCGGACCGGCCCGGGCGGCACGCTGATGCCATGGCACTCACCGAGGCAGTCCGCGAGCACCAGACCCCCGTCGTCACCGTCGCACCCGCCTTCCCGTCGACGTCCCCCGACACCGCCGCCGCTCCTCCCGCCTGCCACCCGGACGGGAAGCAGCCCTACCGGCCGATCCCGGTGTGGTTCTTCGCGTTCGAGGGGGTCATCGGCGCCTCGTACGACGTGATGAAGTCCACGTCGTACGGGTGGGTGGTGCTGGTGGTCGCGATGGCCGCGAACCTCGTGTGCGCCCGCACCGTGCTGCGCGGGCGGCTGAAAATGGCCAAGGCCCTGCTGAAGGGCCGGCGCACCCGCCGCCTCGCGATCGGCCTGATCGCCCTCCGCGTCGGCGTCCACTTCCTGCTGGGCCTGATCGGCGTCCGGGCGACCACCGAGGCCGCCCACCTCGCCTTCGCCGTGCTGATGTGCGCCACCACGGTCACCGTCCTGAGCTTCGGCCAGCGGGTGACGCTCCGCGCACTGGGCGCCCAGCGGCCGCTCGACGCCCAACAGCCGCCCGCCACCTGCGAGTAGTGCGCCGCCCTGACCGGGAAGTGATCGGAATCTCACTGGCCTCCGGCCCCTGGATAGGGTGAGGTGGTGGGTGGATGAACGGATGGGAACCCTGGGGCGGGGGCCCGGAACCCGAAGGGCAGTGACATGAGCCGTACCGCAGTGGTCACCGGAGCGAGCAGCGGGATCGGAGCGGCGACCGCCCGCCGGCTCGCCGAGGCCGGCTTCCACGTCGCCCTCGCCGCCCGCCGCACCGACCGGCTCGACGCGCTGGCCGCGGAGTTGGCCGCCGACGGCCGCAGCGCCTCCGTCCACGCCCTGGACGTGACCGACCGCGCGGCCGTGGACGCCTTCGCCCGGAGCCTGGACGGGCTCCCGCCGCTGCACGTCCTCGTCAACAACGCCGGCGGAGCCCTCGGGACGGACCCGGTCGCCACCGCCGACCCCGCCGACTGGCAGGCGATGTACGACGTCAACGTCCTCGGCGTGCTGCACGTCACCCAAGCCCTGCTGCCGGCCCTCACCGCCTCCGGCGACGGCACGATCGTGATCCTCTCCTCCACCGCGGGCCTGGGCACCTACGAGGGCGGCGGGGGCTACGTCGCCGCCAAGCACGGCGCCCACGCCATCGCCGAGACCCTCCGCCTCGAACTGAGCGGCACGCCGGTCCGGATCATCGAGATCGCCCCGGGCATGGTGAAGACCGACGAGTTCTCGCTCGCCCGCTTCCGCGGCGACGCCGACCGCGCCGCCGCCGTCTACGCGGGCGTCGCCGAGCCGCTCACCGCCGACGACGTGGCCGACACGGTCTCCTGGGCCGTCACCCGCCCGTCCCACGTCAACGTCGACCTCCTCGTCCTGCGCCCCCGGGCCCAGGCCAGCAACTACAAGGTCCACCGCGACCTGTAGCCACGACCGAGGGGGACCGCACGTGATCACCGACCCCGAGCCGGCGCCCACCCCCGACGAGCGGGCCGTCGCCCTGCTCCGGCGGCTGGGTGCCGCGCGGATGTCCCACCCCGGCGGCACGCTCCTCGTCCATCTGCGCAGGGTCGAACGGCAGTTGGCGGCGTGGGAGGCGCGGCCCGCGCTGCGGCTCGCGGGGCTGTGCCACGCCTTCTACGGCACCGACGGATTCCCCACCGCGCTGCTGCCCCTCGACCGCCGCTCCGAGCCGGCCGCCGCGATCGGGCCCGAGGCGGAGGCGATCGTCTACGCGTACGCCGCGTGCGCCCGCAAACCCACGTACCCCCGCCTCGCCGAGCCCGACGGCGCACTCCACGACCGCTTCACCGGCGGCGCCTCCCTCCCCACCCACCGGCTACGCCGCGACCTCGCCGAACTCACGGCCGCCAACGAACTCGACCTCGCCCGCGTCGACCCCTCCTTCCGCGCCACCTGGGGCCCGTCCCTCCTCACCCTCTTCACCCGCCTCCGCCCCCTCCTGACCCCCGCGGCCTGGTCCGCCTGCGAGGAGGTCCTGCCCCCGGAGCCCGACACGGCGGGGTGAGCGGAAAGGCGCTCCGGCTCCCCCGAGGAGCACCCGGGAGCGCGGCGCCGAACCGCCCCGGACCGGTCGGCGCAGATCCGGTCATTCCGGCGGACGCTATCCCGATCGGGCAGCTATCGTCATTCAACTGACAGACCATCAACGCCAGTTGAACCTCGGCCGGGGGAACGGCGGGCGTGGGCAGGGGGGCCGCCTTGAATCAGTTGACTCGGTTGACTCGACTCGCACATCTCGTCGTGGTGGTGCCGGGGATCGGCGGGAGCGTCCTGCGGACGGCGGCGGGAGCCGCGCGCTGGGACGAGCACCGACGGCGGCTGGCCGGCGCGGCGACCCGGCCCCGGCGGCTCGGCCTGGACACCTCTCCAGACCTGGTCCCGGTCGGGCTGATGCCGGACATCACCCTGGTCGGCCCGGTCGTCGTCCCGGGCTACGACCGCCTGGTGCGCAAGCTCGGCAACCGGTTCGACGACGTGCGGGTCGACGTGGCGCGTCCCGGTGCCCGGCCGGACACCCGCGCGGACGTGCTGCTCTTCCCGTACGACTTCCGGTACAGCGTCCGGCACGCCGCCGAGCGGCTCCACGACGCGATCACGGCCCGGCTGGGCGGCGAGCACGCCGGGGCCCGGCGCCGGCGCGTGATCGTGGTGGCCCACTCGATGGGCGGCCTGGTCGCCCGCTACTGGCTCGGCCCCCTCGGCGGCGCGGCCGACTGCGCGGCCCTGATCACCCTCGGCACCCCGCACCGCGGAGCGCCGAAAGCGCTCGACATCCTCGTCAACGGGCTGGCGGTCGGCCCGAAGCGGCTGCGGGGGTTCACCGACGTGCTGCGGCAGTGGCCGTCGGTGTACGAGCTGATGCCCCGGTACCCCGCGGTGCGGCGCTCCGGGGGTGTGACGACGCTGGCCCCGCACGAACTGCCCGTGGGCGCCGCCCCGGCGGGGGTCACCGCCGACTTCTCGGAGCGGGCGAAGCAGGCGCGGAGCGTCCACGAGGACATCGAGTCGGCGTGGAACGCGCTCTACGGCGGCCCGGACTGCCCGGAGGTGACGGCGGTGTTCGGCCGCGGCCACGGGACGTTCCAGCAGGCGGTGCTCTCCGCCGACGGGCTCGCCGTCTCGAAGCACACCGCGACCTGGCTGCCGAACGAGGACTGGCACGGCGACGGTACGGTCCCGGCGATCTCCGCGATCCCGATCGAGCAGACGGACACGCGCGCCCGGCGGGCCGTCTCCGACGCCCACATGCCGCTGGCGTCCTCGTCGGCGGCCCTGGACGTCCTGTTCGAGCACTGCGGCGCGTCCCTCGCCTCCGTCCGCGGCGACCTGCCCGAACACCCCTGGCTCGGGCTCGACCTGGACGACGCCGTGCCGGCCGGGGAGCCGGTGCCGGTCGACGTGCGGCTGTGCGGGACGGAGGCCGACGAGCGCACGCGGGTGAGCGTCCGGGTCCGCACGCGCGGAGGCCCCTCCGGCGGGCCGGCGCCGTGGCAGGCGTGCGCCAGGACGGCGCAGGACCGGTGGCGAACCGTGCTGCCACCGCTGCCTGCGGGCACGTACACCGTCGAGGCGGCCGCGGCGGGGGTGCCGCGCGCCGGCCGCGTGACCGGCGCGGACGTCCTCGGGGTCGTCCGCGCCGAGGACACCGACGGGTACACCGACGGGTACACCGGTGAGGACACCGGCGAAGGGATGCTCCCGTGAGTCCCGCCTGGCGCCGGTGGCCGACCGGAGACGCGGCCGCCCTGATCGAGTACGTCCAGCGCAAGCGGCAGGGGGAGAGCACGCCGGGCACCCCCGCGGACCTCCTCGGCCCCGACCTGCCCGCTCCCGGCGACCCGCCCCCGGCCGACCGCGTCCGGGCCCTCTACGAGGCGTTCGCCGCGCGGGACATCGTCTACGCCGACGAGCCGCCGACGAGCGATCCGGGGCGGCAGACCGTCAGGCCGCCCTACGAAGTGCTCGCCTCCCCCCGGCACGGCACGTGCCTGGACCTCGCCGTCACCTTCGCCGGGGCCTGCCTCGACGCCGGGCTGCACCCGCTGATCCTCGTCACGGCGGGGACGGGCGGCGGCCCCGCGCACGCGCTGGTCGCCGTGTGGCTGGACGGCACCTGGTCCAACCGGGCCGACCGCGACTACCGCGCCGACGAGGACGACGCCGACTGGCGTGCCCTGCCCGAGGACTTCCTCGACGACGTGGCCGAGGACGCCGACGCCCCCGGACGCTTCCTGGTCCTCGACGTCACGGGTGTCTCGTCCCGGTCCGACGCCGCCGACCCGCGGCGGCGCGAGCGGCAGACCTTCGCCGCGTCCGTCGCCCACGGCGCGGAGTTGACGCGGCGCGCCGCGGCGGAGGGCCGGCTCCGCGTCTGCCTCGACGTCGGGCTGGGCCACCCGGAGTGCGAACCGCTCCCGCTGCCCGACCAGCCCACCACCAGGGTGCTGGCCCCGCCGTACCTGCCCTCCGACGACGGTGACGCCGGTCCCTTGAGGCCCTTGTGGGCCCGCCACGACATCGTCCGCTTCCACCCGCGCGACGAACTCGACTTCCTCCAGGACTGGTGCCTGGCCCCCGACCCCCAGGGGCCCCGCACCCGGATCGCCCTCGTGCACGGCGTCGGGGGCGCCGGGAAGACCCGGCTGGCCGCCGAACTCGCCGCCCGCCTGGCCGGCCGGGGCTGGTACACCGGCTTCCTCGTCCGCGACCCCGACCTGCGGGACTGCGCCTGGCTGGCCCGCATCGCCTCGCCCCTGCTGGTGGTCGTCGACTACGCCGAGGACCACAAGTCGGCCGACATCACCAACGTGCTGCGCACGCTGCGGGACAGAACCGACCCGACCTGCCTGGTGCTGACCGCCCGCTCCGTCGGCGGGTGGTGGGAGGACGAGATCGCCGACGCGCTGGCGAGGGAAGGGCACCGCTTCGCCGTGCAGCCGGTGCCGCTGGCTCCCCGGCACCCGCGGGAGACCGGCGTCTACCGGTTCGCGCTGCGGTCCTTCGGGGCCAGGGAGGAGCGGGCGATGGGCAGCAACCCGCCGCCCGACCCCCGCTCCGGCCGCTGGACGACGCTGGACCTCGTCATGCACGCCTGGCTCGACGCCCAGACCGCGGGCGGCGACCGGCCGACCTCCGAGTCGGCGCTGTACGAGAAGATCCTCACCCACGAACTCGACTACTGGGTCCGGTCGTACACAGCCCGCATCGGGAGGCCCTCCCGGCGCACCCGGGAGATGCTGCGGGAGGCGGGCGCCGCCGTCAGCCTGCTCGCGCCGCGGGGGGACCGCCTCGACGCGGTCCTTTCCTCCGTCCCGGAACTCACCCACGACGGCCGCTGGCGGTCCGAAATCACCGCGCTGGTGGAGGAGTTGCTGCCGACGGCCCCGGAGGACGGCACGATCGCCGTCCGGCCGGACCCGGTGGGCAGCCACCTGGCGTCCTCCGTCTTCCGGGCGGACCAGACGTTGTTCCAGCGGTGCCTGGAGGCCGCCGATCCGGACGAACGGCTCAACGTGTGCGTGGGGGTCTCACGGCTCTCGGCGGGGGGCGGCGACGGGGACGGGGGTACGGGCGGCCTCGCCCATCAGGCGCTCGCGGCCGTACCGGAGTTGTGGCCGCAGGCGCTGACGGTGGCCGCGGCCCAAGGGGGGCCGTTCGTCGGGGCTTTGGAACGGCTCGCGGCGGAGGAGGACACGCCGATGCCGCTGGCGGAGCTGTCGGTCACGCTGCCCATGAGGCACAGCACGCTGCGGGGATTGGCGCTCGTCGCAACCCTGGGGAGTCGGCCTGCCGTCGTGGCGGAGGCACCGACGGAGGAGAACTTGTCGGCATTGGGGACTTGGATGAACAACCTCTCCATCCGGCAGGGCGAGACCGGAGACCGGATCGGCGCACTGGAAACCATCACCCAGGCCGTCGCCATCCGCCGCACCCTCACCCAAGGACCCAACGGACCCGCCCACCTCCCCGACCTCGCCATGTCCCTCAACAACTTCTCCATCCAGCAGGCCGAGACCGGCGACCGACAGGGTGCACTGCACACCATCACCGAAGCCGTCACCATCCGACGCACCCTTTCCGAAGGCTCCGACGCCGCCGCGCTTCCTACCCGACCTCGCCATGTCCCTCAACACCCTCGCCAACCGGCAGGCCGACACCGGAGACCGACAGGGCGCACTGCACACCATCACCGAAGCCGTCGCCCACTACCGCACCCTCACCCAAGGACCGAACGGACCCACCTACCTCCCCCACCTCGCCAGCTCCCTCAACAACCTCGCCAACCAGCAGGCCGATATCGGAGACCAACGGGGTGCGCTACGCACTGTCACCCAAGCCGTAGCCATCCGACGCAACCTCGCCCAAGGCCCCAACGCGACCGCTTTTCTCCCCGACCTCGCCGCTTCCCTCAACAACCTCGCGGTCCAGCAGGCCGAGACAGGCGACCAACGAGGTGCGCTGCACACCATCACCGAAGCCGTCAGCCACTACCGCACCCTCGCCCAAGGACCCAACGGAGCCGCCTACCTCCCCCACTTCGCAGGCTCCCTCAACAACCTCGCTATCCATCAAGCAGAGACCGGAGACCGGCAGGGCGCACTCGAAACCATCACCGAAGCCGTCACCCACTACCGCACCCTCACCCAAGGACCCAACGCCGCCGCTCACCTGCCCCACCTCGCAGGTTCCCTCAACAACCTCTCCATCCGGCAGGGCGAGACAGGAGACCGGATCGGCGCACTCAAAACCGTCACCGAAGCCGTCACCCACTACCGCACCCTCACCCAAGGACCCAACGCCGCCGCTCACCTCCCCTACCTCGCCATTCACTCAACAACCTCGCCAACAGGCAGGCGGAGACCGGCGACCAACCCGGTGCGCTGCACACCATCACCGAAGCCGTCACCACTACCGCACCCTCACCCAAGGACCCAACGCCCCCGCCTACCTCCCCCACCTCGCAGGCTCCCTCAACAACCTCTCCAACCAGCAGGCCGACACCGGAGACCGGATCGGCGCGCTCGAAACCATCACCGAAGCCGTCACCATCCGACGCACCCTCACCCATGGCCCAACGGACCCGCCTACCTCCCCGACCTCGCCAGGTCCCTCAACAACCTCTCCAACCAGCAGGCCGACACCGGAGACCGGCAGGCCGCGCTCGAAACCATCACCGAAGCCGTCACCATCCGACGCGCCCTCACCAGGGCCAACCCCGCCGCCTACCTCCCCGACCTCGCCAGTCCCTCAACAACCTCTCCAACCAGCAGGCCGACACCGGAGACCGCCGCCGCGCTGAAACCATCACCGAAGCCGTCAGCCATCCACCGCACCCTCAGCCAAGGCCAACCGCCCCGCCCACCTCCCCGACCTCGCCATGTCCCTCAACAACCTCTCCAACCAGCAGAGCCGACACCGGAGACCGGATCGGCGCGCTGAAGCCATCACCGAAGCCGTCACCATCCGACGCACCCTCAGCCAAGGCCAACCCCGCCGCCTACCTCCCCGACCTCGCCGTATCCCTCAACAACCTCTCCAACCGGCAGGCCGACACTGGAGACCGCAGGCCGCGCTCGAAACCATCACCGAAGCCGTCACCATCCGACGCACCCTCGCTCAGGTCCCAACGCCGTCGCCTACCTCCCCGACCTCGCCGCATCCCTCAACAACCTCGCCGACCTGCAAGCCGACACTGAAGACTCGGGCGCCGATCTCCTCACTCCGGACGACGTCATCTCCGGTTTCGCCCTCGGCCCGCGGGCCGAACTCCTCGCCTCCCGTTGCCGCTGGCGCCTCGACCGCGACGACCGCAGCGGGGCGATCACCGACCTGCAATCCGCTGCTCAAGACGCGGACGAAACCACAGACCCCACCTGGACGGGCCGTTCCCGTCGGGCGGTACGAGGGCTGATCGAAGCGATGTCAGAAGGACCTGACCCGCGAACGCATCTGGACGCCGTACGCGACACGCTGCCCTTCTGGGCTGTGGACGCCTTTCCGGAGGAGTCAGTGGCACGCCTCAACCGATGGCTGGCCGCACAGTCGTGGCAGGAGCAGGAGGACTTCCTGCGGCAGACGCACCACCTCCTCATCGGCCAGGAGGAACAGACCGCGCTCGCCGTCGCCCGCGCTCTGTATCCCGCGACCGATGCCCTCGGCAGCCTGGCGGAGATCGTCCGGGAAGCGGCCGACCGCGGGCTGGACCAAGTCCTGGACGAGCGGCGTGCCTTCCACACCGCCGTCGACCTGCTGGACCGCTGGCTGGCGACGCCCACCTGGCCCGAGGACCTGGACTTCCTGCGCGCGCACCCCCGTCTCGCCGAAGACCCGCTCGTGCGGGCGCTGGTGGAGAGGGAGGCGTTCGACGACCGGGCCGCCCGGCAGCACCTGGGGATCCTCGGCCTTGCCGCACTCATGGACCTGCCGGACGTCTACGACATCGTCACCGACCTCGCCACGGCGGTCGACACGGCGATGGACTTCGTCCAGGGAGGCCGCCCGGAGGGCCTGCACCCCCTCATGCTGGCCGCGCCCGCTCTGGGCAGCGTCCCCTTCGTCGCGCCCTTCGTGTTCGCTGTCCACCTACTGTTCGCCGCGGCTCAGGACGGAGAAAGGGCTGCCGCGAGCCCCACGCCGGCCGAACTGATCGCCATGGCCGTCGAGAACGGCTCCGCCGTCCAGTGCGGCGCGGGCGCGAGCCGGCTGCGGGCGCTGGCCCGTCACCGTCCCGAACAGGCCGCCGCGCTCGGCGAACTCGCCGACACCCTGGCGGCGGCCTCCGCCTCCGCCCCACCGCAGGACACCTCCGTGCAGGGTGAGGAGAGCACTCCGACGCCTCCATAGCGGGCCGCCGGGCCTAGCTGCGGGCCGTCCCACCGTTGCCGTTGCCGTTGCCGTTGCCGTTGCCGTTGCCGTTGCCGTCGTCGGTGTAGGCGTCGTGCCAGTGCCACCAGGTGTAGGGCGGGGACTGGGGGTAGCCCTCGGGGGAGTCCTCCCAGGGCTCCTGGCGGCCGAGGGCGGTCATGTCGAGGTAGGACCAGGTGGAGCCGAGGGCCTCGTCGCCGCGGTTGTTGATGAAGTAGGTGCGGAAGACGGAGCCGTTGTCGCGGATGAAGGCGTTGGTGCCGTGCCACTGGTCGACGCCGAAGTCGGCGTCGAAGTCGTCCTTCATCGTGTACCAGGGGATCTCCTCCCAGCCCATGCGCCGCTGGACGCGGGCGATGTCGGGCCGGGGGGCGCGGGAGGCGAAGACGAGGGTGGTGTCGCGGGCGTTGAGGTGGGCGAGGTTGCCGACGTGGTCGGCCACCATCGAGCAGCCGACGCAGGCGTGCTCGGGCCAGCCGTGGACGCCGGGCTCGAAGAAGGCGCGGTAGACGATCAGCTGGCGGCGGCCGGCGAACAGGTCGCGCAGGCTCACCTCGCCGTCCGGGCCCTCGAAGCGGTACTCCTTGGTCGACTTCCGTCCAGGGCATCCGGCGCCGCTGGGCGGCCAGCGCGTCGCGCTCGCGGGTCAGCTCCTTCTCCTTGACCAGCAGCCTCTCGCGGGCGGCTTCCCACTCCTGCGGGGTGACGATCGGGGGTGTCCTCATGGTGCCGCCCGCCTTCCGCTCCGGTTCGGTTTCGGTTCGGGGCTCCCCCGGGCCGGTCCGGCTCCCACGGGATTCCCATCCTGACCGCGGACGGCCGGCCGTCCTCCGTTCTGTTGCTCCATTCGGGTGAGGCCCGGGCGGCGGGCGCGGCTCCGGCCGTCCCCTACGGCTGGTCGAGCAGCGCGGACAGCCGTGCGGCCTGGCGTACGAGGGTGCCCGGCGGGTTGCGGGGGTGCTCGGGGTCCTCGAAGGACAGCAGGAACAGCCAGGTGAGGGCGAGCAGGCGGCGGCAGTCGGGGAGGCGGGCGCGTTCCGCGGGGGTCAGGTCGATGTGGGCGAGGAAGGTCTCGGTGTCGAGGGGGTGCTCGACCCAGGACCCCACGTGTTCGGTGATCTCCGCCAGCTCGAAGGGGCGGTCGCTCCGCCCGGAGTCCTCGAAGTCGACGACGCGCACGCGGGTGCCGTCCCACAGGTAGTTGGCGAGGTTGCCGTCGCCGGGGCCGAAAACCGCGGGGACGCCGTCGGGCCGGCCGTCCCGTTCCCCGTCGGCCCGCTCCCCGTCGGCCCGTTCGAGGCCGGATTCGGCGAGACCGGAGCGGGCGAGCCAGTCCAGACCCCGGTCCAGCACCTCCCGCACCTCGCCGCCGACGCGCGGCCGCACCAGCGGGGTCCACGCGGCGATCTGCCGGATGAGGCCGTGCTGGTGGGCCGGGCGCACGGGGACCTCCGCCAGTGCCTGCGGCGGCACCGCCCGGTACAGCGCGTTCACCGCCGCGGCCAGGGCCTCGATCCGCTTCCCGTCCAGCGGCCGCCCCCGCATCGGCTCCCCCGGGACGCGGGACATCACCACGAACGGCTCGTCCAGCGTCAGGTCCGCGGCGCGCGGGGCGGGCGCCAGCCCGGGGGCGTACGCGGCGAGCAACGTCAGCGCACGCCACTCCCGTGCGCACCCCTCCCGCTTCTCCGGCCGGAACCGCTTCGTCACGGCGGACGCGTGCGGCTCAAGGGTGTGGGTGCTCCACGTGTTCGAGGTGTTCGAGGTGTTCCACGTGCTCCGCGGGTGGGACGTCATGGGAGGCGATCCTGCCAGGGCCCGGGCCCGTACGAGCCCTCCTCGGCGCCCTCGGCTCGCTGCTTCTGCTCCCCTCCCCCGTCCCCGGCCTCAGGTCCGTCCCGTCGTCCGTCAACCTGCCTGCCGCGGAGGGACGTTCGGGTACGGAAGCCGCCTGAGCGGGCCGCGGCGGCCCGCTGGCCGAAAACGGTCGGATGGGGAGCAAGCGGTCTTGCACGGCGCGGCCGGGGGCGGAGAGGGTGGGCGGACCGGCGGATTCAGGGGGGGTGCCCGCACGGCTCCCACGGCTTTCCGCACACCCATGCGCGGCCCGCCCGGCGGGGGCCCGAGGAAGGAACACTCCTGTCATGCCCGACATCCACATCAGCGGCGTCTGGAAGAACGTCCAGGGGCCTTCGGACCAGTCGTCCTTCGTCGGACTGGGGAGCAGCAGGATCTCCTGGGGGGCGCCCGCGGAGTCCCTGACGAGCTCCTACGAGTTCTCGGGCGGCAGCAACAAGGTCACGATCGATGGCGACGCGTTCGTGCTCGGCTCGTTCACCCACCACAACTACCCGATCATCGCGCCGTTCGAGCGGTTCTCGGTGGACCTCGTCATCACCGCGACCGTCTCCAACGGCCCCAGCCGGGAGATCACCGTCACCTTCAACCACTACGAGTCGCCCAACACCGGCCCGGTGGCGAACTGGGCCGACCAGGTGACGCTGGGCCCGCTCAGCCCAGACCGACCCGTGGCGGATGGAGCAGGCCGTGACGATCGCGGGCGCCGCGTGCGACCTGATCTTCGAGGGCTTCTACGCCCACGCCACGGGCCAGTTGGAGCGCAACTACCGCAGCCCGGAGAACGACTCCAACCAGGCCGACATCCACGTCAGCCTGGCCCGCTACAAGGGCCCGAAGTAGCCCCCGCCCTCCCCACCCCCGGACCGGGCCGCCCCACCAAGCCGCCGAGCGCGCGGCTCCGATCGGGACACCGCTCCGGCCGCTGCTGAGCCGAGCAGCGGCAGCGAGGGCTCTGTAGAGGGAGCGGGAGGTGGCCGGACGCAAGGGCGCCCGGCCATCCAGGGGGGAGGATGGCCGGGCGCAGCCGAGCGGCAGTCGCCGCCAGTGCCCTTGTCCGTTGCGGACGGGGCTGTTCGTTCGTGTGCCCTGGTTCGCGCCGTGTATGCGTGCGAGAAGAGGGGTCGTCGCCGGGCCGTTCGTCGGGATCAGGTGGACGGGGGCGGGGCGATCTCGGCGATCAGGTGCTCGACGAGCAGCCGGATCTCGTCGCGGATGGGGCGTACGGCTTCGACGCCCTGGCCGGCGGGGTCGTCGAGGGGCCAGTCGAGGTAGCGCTTGCCGGGGAAGACGGGGCAGGTGTCGCCGCAGCCCATGGTGATGCAGACGTCCGACTCGCGGACGGCGTCGATGGTGAGGACCTTGGGCACTTCGGCGGAGATGTCGATGCCGACCTCGGCCATGGCCTGGACGGCGGCGGGGTTGACCTCGGTCCGTCGAGGGTCCAGTCGAGGTAGCGCTTGCCGGGGAAGACGGGGCAGGTGTCGCCGCAGCCCATGGTGACGCACACGTCCGACTCGCGGACGGCGTCGAGGGTGAGGACCTTGGGCACCTCGGCGGAGATGTCGATGCCGACCTCGGCCATGGCCGCCACGGCCGCGGGGTTGACGGCGGCGCCGGGCTGGGAGCCGGCCGAGCGGACCTCGACGCGGTCACCGGCCAGGTGGGTGAGCCAGGCGGCGGCCATCTGGGAGCGGCCGGCGTTGTGGACACAGACGAACAGCACGGACGGCTTGTCGGACACGGGTTCTCGGTTCTCTCTGCTCGGGCGGGGCTGGCATCAGCCCCCGCTGATGTGAAAGTATCACCCCATGCTGACGTCAGTCGACACTGATCTGATCCGGGTGCTGGCCGACCCGCTGCGCCTGAAGATCGTCACCCTGCTCGCCCGCGAGACCCTGTGCACCACGCACCTGGTCGAGGAGACCGGCGCCCGACAGACCAACCTCTCCAACCACCTGAAGGTGCTGCGCGAGGCAGGCGTCGTCGACACCGAGCCGTGCGGACGCTTCACCTACTACAAGCTGCGCCCGCGAGGTCCTGGAGACCCTCGCCGGGTCCTTCGCCGAACTGGCCGCCACCGCGCGGCAGACCGCGGACAACAACGTCAAGCGCTCCTGCCCGTGAACCGCTGAACCCCCTCCCCACGAGCCCCGCGCACGACCCCAGTCACTGAGCCGAGCCGACGGCTCCGCATGCCCTGGAGACACCGTTGAGCGCCACCGACGCCGACGCCGCCGTGCCCGCCGCAAGGCAGCCCGCTCCGGCTCCCGGCGCGCACCCCGCCCCCGGCCCCGCTCGTCGCTCGGGCGGCAGCCGAACTCGTCGGCACCGCCGCCCTCGTGGCCGTCGTCGTCGGCTCCGGCATCCAGGCCACCGAACTCACCCAGGACGTGGCCCTGCAACTGCTGGCGAACTCCACCGCGACCGTCTTCGGCCTCGGCGTGCTGATCGCGCTGTTCGGCCCGGTCTCCGGCGCGCACTTCAACCCCGTCGTCACGCTCGCCGAGTGGTGGACCGCCCGCCGCGGCGGCCCCGGCGTCACCCTGCGCGAAGCCGCCGTCTACCTCCCCGCCCAGATCGTCGGCGCGATCCTGCGGAGCGATCCTGGCGGACGCGATGTTCGGCAAGGCCCTGGTGAAGTTCTCCACCCACGACCGCTCGGCCGGCCACCTGCTGCTCGGCGAGGTCGTCGCCACCGCCGGCCTCGTCCTGCTGATCTTCGGCCTCGCCCGCACCGAACGCCTCCGCTTCGCCCCCGTCGCCGTCGCCTCCTACATCGGCGCCGCCTACTGGTTCACCTCGCTCCACGTCCTTCGCCAACCCCGCGGTGACCATCGGCCGCGCCTTCACCGACACCTTCGCCGGCATCGCCCCGGGCTCGCTGCCCGGCTTCATCGCCGCCCAACTCGTGGGCGCCGTCATCGGCCTGGCGCTCGTCGCCCTCGTCTTCGCCGTGCCGAGAAGCGGCGCGGGCGACGGAGGCGGGGCGCTGACGTCCTCCCTCGTCAGGCCGCGGGAGCGGGCTCTTCGGGTGCGGCGAGTTCCGCGGTGATGTCCTCAAGGCTGCGGGCCTTGGTCTCGGGGCCGATCCAGAAGAAGGCGTTCGCGGCGAGCAGAAGGGGGACGGCGCCGATGAGCGCGGTGGTGCCGATGGAGGGGATGGACGCGGCGGCGACCGTGAGGGCCAGGATCAGAACGCCGCCGGCCTTGGTCATACCGGCGGCCAGGCCCGATCCGCGGGAGCGGACGAGGGTGGGGTAGACCTCGGCGGCGTAGCCGGAGACCACCGCGGCGACCGAGCTGACCCCGGACAGCGGCACCACCAGCATCAGGGACAGGACGAAGTGGTGGTGGGCGAGGGAGTCGCCGAAGATCGCGAAGCCCACGAGGGTGACGCCGGTGACCGCGGTGGTGGTGATGAGGGTCTTGCGGCTGCCCCACACGCCGTACATCCACGCGCACACCACGGTCAGGGGCAGCCCCAGGATGGCGGCGTTGCGGATGACGTAGTCGGACTTCACCGTGGTGTAGCCCAGGGCCTGGAGGTTGGTCGGCACCCACTGCTGGAACCCGTACGTCATCAGGCCGAGCCCGATGGCCAGTACGGTGATCGCCGCCGTGGGACCGAGCAGGGGCCCGCGGAAGAGCGTCAGGGTGCTGGAACGCTCCGGCGTTCCGGAGGTCTCGGCCCGCCCGCCCTCCTCGTGGACCGCCGCCCCGTAGCGCGCCATGATCACCTCCGCCTCGGCGCGGCGGCCGCGGGCCAGCAGATAGCGCGGCGACTCCGGGATCCAGCGGTTCATGGCGATCAGCAGCAGCCCGGTCGGCATGCTGATCAGCCACAGGATCCGCCAGCTGTAGGTGGGCGTGAGCCAGCCGGCGAGCTGACTGGTGATCACGTACGCGCCGGCGATGTCGCCGCCGATGAGGACCATCAGCCAGCCGCGGTGCTTCGCCGGCACCGTCTCGGCGATCAGCGTGAACGTGATGGGCAGCATGCCGCCCGCGCCGATCCCCATCAGCAGGCACATCAGCAGGTTCCAGCTGAAGCCGGGCATCGCCCCGCAGATCGAGGTCGTCACGAAGAGGATGCCGGCCAGGATGATCGAGGCGCGGCGGCCGATCCGGTCGCCGAGCCAGCCCCACATCAGCGAGCCGATCACCGTACCGACGATCCCGGACAACGGCAGCCAGGAGACCGGGATGTGTCCGGCCGGATTGACGGGAGACTTGAGCCCGTACTCCTTCGCGACGCCCGGCGCGACGAACGCCAGCGACGTGGGCTTCATGACGTCGATGGTCACCGCGATCGCCATCGCGATCAGGAGCGTGACGTGCCTGCGGGTGATCGGCGCGTCGTCCAGGGCGCGCACGCTCACAAGTTCGCCGCCCTGCCGGCGGCCGCTGCCCCAGGGCGGCAACAGCCCGTAGAGCACCGCCACCAGGCCGACCCCGATCAGCGCCATGCCGGTGAGCATCGGAGCGTCCGGGGCCATGCCCTTGAGCTGGTAGTGCATGTCGCGGGCGCCGATGTACATCGGCAGATGGAGCAGCACTCCCGCGGTGCACGCGAGCGACCCCAGCCAGAACGCGACGGGGTGCTCGAAATCACCTGCCCAGCCGCCCTTGCGCCGGGCGACGTCATCTCCCGCCACTGCCATGGAACGTTCCCCTCTTCCGCCGGTTACGTGCCACCCCCGATGAGGCGTGCACATTGTGGAGGAGGAGGCTTCGGCGAGCACTTCTCGGAGATTGCTCTGCCGGGCGTCCCGGTCACGCGTTCCTGCCGGGCGTCCCCGCCGGCCGCCGCGGCCGGCTCAGCGCCGGAGGTCGAGCATCGCCGCCATGCCCGCCACCACCGCCGGGGCGACCTGGTAGTACACCCACGTCCCGCGCCGCTGCGGAGGTCAGCAGCCCGGCCTCGCGGAGCTTCTTCAGGTGGTGGGAGACGGTCGGCTGGGAGACGCCCACG
Organism: uncultured Actinomycetota bacterium; assembly: GCA_963756705.1. Classification (GTDB taxonomy): domain Bacteria; phylum Actinomycetota; class Actinomycetes; order Streptomycetales; family Streptomycetaceae; genus Actinacidiphila. The sequence continues at coordinate 154,063 of CAVWOS010000020.1, forward strand.
TCCTGGATGTCGCACACGCACGCCTCGCCGCCCGGGTGGGAGGCGATCTTCGAGAACAGGCGCAGCCGTACCGGGTCGGACAGGGCCTTGAACATCGCGGCCATCTTCTCCGCAGTCCGCCACCGACAGCTCCCCGGCGGTGATCGGCGGGCAGCACGGCGCGGCCGGGGCGTCCTGGAGGACCGGCAGCTCGACCTCCCAGAATTCGACATATGTCTATGTTGACACTCGTCTATGCGATGTGCAACCGTCGAAGACATAGACAGACATCAAAACAGCGGCGGAAACCGCGCACCGACTGGAGGCACACCATGTCCCGTGTCCAACTCGCACTCCGTGTCCCCGACCTGGAGGCGTCCGTCGCCTTCTACACCAAGCTCTTCGGCACCGGGCCGGCCAAACTCCGCGACGGCTACGCCAACTTCGCCATCGCCGAGCCCCCGCTCAAGCTCGTCCTGATCGAGGGCGAGGACGGCGAGGACACCCGCATGGACCACCTCGGCGTCGAGGTCGACACCACCGAGGCCGTCCACGCCGCCACCACCCGCCTCGCCGAAGCCGGCCTCCCCACCGACACCGAGGACGACACCACCTGCTGCTACGCCCTCCAGGACAAGGTCTGGGTCCACGGCCCCGGCCAGCGAACCCTGGGAGTTCTACGTCGTCAAGGCCGACGCCGACTCCCTGGCCAAGCAGTCGGGCAGCACGTGCTGCACCACCACTTCGGCCACGGACACAGCGTCGGAGACGGCGAGCGCAAGCACGTCCGGCTGCTGCTGAACCCCGGGGACGGGGGTTGAGGGCGGTCGGTCCCGCGTACCTCGGCTCAATGCAGCGTGAGCACCATGGCGTCGTACAGCGGCGAGTCCGCGAACGGCTGCGACGTCGCGACCGCCCGGTAGCCCCACCGCTCGTACGTGGCCCGGACCTTGGGGTGTTCGCGTTCCACCAGGAGTGAGGCCCTGGGCTCCGGGCGTTCGCGCATCAGCTCGTCGTGGATGGTCCGGGCCACGCCGGCGCCGCGCCAGGGTACGCGGACCATGATCTCGCACAGGCCGAACATCCGTCCGCGGACGCCGTACTCGTACACTTCGGGCGCCTCAACGGTGGTCATCTCCCGCCACTCCGACTCGGAGTCCGGCCGCCCGTAGGCGTAGCCGACCGTCTGGCCCGCGATCTCGCCGATCGCGCACGACCACTTCGGGTGCGCGGCGTGCCGGTCCAGCCGGTCGGTGAACCGGGGGACGGAGAAGAACGGATCGACGGCGGCCTCCTCCTCGTACACCTCGGCGTACACGTCGATGAGCCGCTGCCGGACGGCGGGGAAGTCGGCGGGGCCGTGGTGGGCCACCGCCAGCACGTGCGCGAATGTCATGGGGAGACCATCTCGTATCGCTCTATGAAGTCCGCTCCTCCGGCGGGCGCGAGTTCCTTCACGTCTTGGGCGAACGTGGCCAGATGGCGGGACCACCGCGGGCTCTTCACCGAGGGCAGAAGATCCAGGGCACGGTCTCCCGTGGCGAGGGCCTCTTCCGCGTTGCCGGCGGCGAGTTGATTGCGCGCGAGCGAGACCTGAGTGGCGAAGCTGTTGCGGCCGAAGCCCTCGGGGAGGAGGTCAAGGGCGTCGATGTCCCGGTCCGCGGCGTCCCGGAACCGGCCGAGGTTGTAGTCGCAGAGCGCCGCCTGCCCGGTGAGTTCGGCGGGTCCGCAGAAGGACAGCCAGGGCAGGGTCTCGCTGGGTGCGCGGTCGAGCATCTGGTCAGCGCGATGGAGGGACTGTCCGGCACGTGCCCCTTCTCCTGTGAGGGAGTGGCCGAGGGCAACGCGGGCGTGGAGCAGCGCGGACAAGCGAAGGTCTCGGCGGTTGCGTGTGCTGTCCAGAGCTACGCGTGCCAAGGCCACGGCTTCGCTGCCGTGGCCCAGGTCGCACGCCTGTCGCGCCATGTAGCTCCAGATGCGTGCCTGAAGGGTGGCGTCGCCGGCCAGGACGGCGTACCGGATGCCCATGTCCCACCACCGGCGGGCGTCGTCCTGCTGTCCGCCGTCGTACGCGAACCAGCCAGCGCTTGCGGCCAGTTCACCGACAGCGGTGTGCAATCGCCTTTGAACGGTCCCGCCGTAGGTGCAGGCGCGCGCCGACTGCTCGACGTGCGCCACATATCCGGCGGCGACAGCGGCCAGTTCGGCGCCGCCGTGCTGGTCGTCCAGGGCGTGGAGTTGGGCGTTGGCGGCCTGGACGGCGGCGACATCGCCGAGTCCGAGACTGCCTCCGGTAGGCAGGGATGGCAGGGCGAGCACAGCGCCCAAGCCGATGATGAAGTGGCGGCGGAGCACGGGCGATCCCTGAGACGGCGACGGTTGGGCAGGCGACACCACAGCGGGCACGTACCCGGCGGGAGGGTGGAATCCAAGCTGCTCTGCGGGGATGCCGAACACCGCTTCCAGCAGGGCACGGTACCGACCCCATGGCCATACGACCTCACCGGCCAGCCACCGCCCGACGTGCCGGGCTGTGCAGGGCACCGGCTGACCGGTGACCTTGATGGCCATCGTGCAGATCTCTTCGGCGAGCCCCTCCCGGGTCAGTCTCCGCGCGGCCATGAGGTTCCGCAGCACCACGTTCGGATTTCCGCTGGGCATGCTGCCCCCAAGAAGTCGTGAGGCTCCACCGTAGCCGTATTCAGACTTCCCGTCACCACGCCGGAATTAACAGCCTGCCAGGAAGGGGAAGTGTCCTCCTGGCGAGAAATATCCTGGGCTGAAGTGTCCTTACCAATCACGTGCCTTGAGATGGAAGGTAGTTCTCCCCCCAGCGCGTCAAGCGCTGACACGAGAGCAGGGGCACGCTGTGCAGGACCCATCATCGGTGCACGAGCCAAACCCCGGTCTACCAGGGAGCTTTGCGTCATGAACCGACGCGCAACCAACTCGCTCGCCAGCGTGGCCGCCCTGGACTCGCCTGGCTTCAAAGAGCACGGTCCTGACGACCTATTTCTCAGCCTTCGGCGAGACAGCAGAATCACGGGCCGACCCATGACCGACCGCGAGCGAATGTGGGTCGGCAGCGTTCGGCGCACTTCTCTCGCGATTCTCCACCGCTGGTATCTGGATGATCTCGCCGAAGACGCCGGGCTCCTCATCAGCGAACTCGTGACAAACGCTCTGAGATACGGAGAGGGCGAGATTATCGAATTTCGATTCGAACGCACTTCGGGCACCGTGCTCATCAAGGTCGACGACGGCTCGCCCGGCCAGCCGTACGTCCGCGAGGCCGGGCCGGAAGAGGAGAGCGGGCGCGGAATGCTGCTGGTTTCGGCCCTTGCCACTGACTGGGGGGTCAGCCCTGACGGGACGCGCACCTGGTGCGCCCTCGCTCTCCCCCGCCCGGGTGGGGGAGGCCGATGAGATTCGAGACCAGGTCAAGCGGCCCGTCACCCTTATCGCACAACGGAAAGCACACGTCCCACATGAACGAACCCGCCACTACCGAGAGCACACGAACTCACTTCATCTGCGGCGAGCGAGCCGTCCTTCCCGCTCGACTCGTCGAGGCGGCTCGTGTTCTCGCCGTGCCCAGCACCGTCCAGCCCTACGAGATTCAGGCCGAGCCGGTGTGCACGCTGGAGGAGCACGTCGTCGGTGCTCACTGGGGTTTCGTGAGGGACCTCGACGGGCCGAACACCGGCTCGGTGTGGACGCCGTGGACCGCTGGCCGGGGGCCGGATGCGGTGGTGGTGCTCCCAGACTGTGCGGCCGTGAGCGGGGACGCCGAGCCCTGCGGTGAGTTCGCGGCGCACCCGGGGGCGCACAGTTGGGAGCTCCGGGATCGACCGGAGGACCCGCCCAAGGTGCAGCGAGCCGAGAAGGGCAAGTCCCGGGTGCGGGTGAGGCCGCGGCGGCTTCGTCAGGAGCCGGAGTCGGTGACGTGGGCCCGGGAGAAAGCTGGGCTGACCAAGCGGGCGCTGGCTGACCTGGTCGGGATCTCGGAGCAGCTCATGGGGGAGATCGAGTCCGGCTGGCGCAGCGCCACTCCGGCCAACCTCCGCAAGATCGCCGGCGCCCTCAACTGCCCGCTGGTGAGCGTGGAACGCAAGCGTCCGCAGAACAGCCAACCCACGAGCACGACGACGAAAGCCTCCTCGACATGAGCCTCTCACCCACGTCAGAGAAACCGAACACCCCGCAGGACGACGACGCCGACGACGTGGACTTCGACAGCGGGAGCAGTGCCGCTCGGGTACGCAGCGTCGGGCAGATCATCCAGGCGTTGCGCAGGCAAGCGGGTCTGACGCAGGCGGAGTTGGGGGAGCGAATCGGGTACGGCGAGGAGATGGTCTCGAAGGTAGAGCGGGGAATCCGCATCCCGAGGCCGGAGTTCATCGACAACGCCGAGCGCGTCCTCGACGCCCACGGCGTCCTGGCAGCCCTGAAGGACGAACTGAGCCGTGCCTCGTACTCCGGTGTCCTCCGCAAGGTGCACCAGGAGGAGGCGACCGCCACGGCCATCCACGCCTACGACACCCACGTGGTCAACGCGCTGCTCCAGACCGAGGACTACATGCGCGCCGTCCTCGGCATGCGGACCCCGCCCCTGGCGGCAAGGGAGATCGACCGGCGCATCACCGCACGTCTGGAACGGCAGCAGGTCATCCACCGCGACCGCCCACCGGTCATGAGCTTCGTCATGGAGGAATCACTCCTGCGCAGGCCCTACGGCGGAAGGCACATCCTGCGCGATCAGCTCCACCACCTGGCAGCCATCGGCCACCTGCCCCACGTGGACATCCAGGTGATGCCGCTCGACCAGGAGCACCACGCCGGAATCGCCGGACCCTTCACCCTGATGGACACCCGCAAGCACACCCGCAACGCCTACGTCGAAGCCCAGGGCATGCGCATCCACACCGAACGCGACCGCGTACCCCACCTCGACGCCACCTACAGCCGCATCCGCGCACAGGCCATGCCGCCACGGGAATCACTGCGCTTCATCAGGAAACTGCTGCTCGAAGAAGAGCGCGTGGCCCGGCAGGAAGCGCCGCCCGTATAGCAGCAAAGCAAGGACGGGCGGTACGGGCGCCGGTAGCGCTCGTACCGCCCGTGCCGTGGCGGGCGCATCGCCCAGGCCCGTCAGCCCTTGACGCAGACGACCTGCTTGAGCTTCGCCACCACCTGCACCAGGTCCTTCTGCTGCTGGATCACCTGCTTGATCGGCTTGTACGCGCCCGGGATCTCGTCCACGACGCCCGAGTCCTTGCGGCACTCGACGCCACGCGTCTGCTCCTCCAGGTCCCGCGTCGTGTAGTGCCGCTTCGCCGCGTTCCGGCTCATCCGTCGGCCCGCGCCGTGCGACGCGGAGTTGAAGGACGCCGCGTTGCCGAGGCCGCGGACGATGTAGGACTCCGTGCCCATGGAGCCCGGGATGATCCCCCACTCCCCCGAGCCCGCGCTGATCGCGCCCTTGCGGGTGACCAGCAGGTCCATGCCGTCGTAGCGCTCCTCGCTGACATAGTTGTGGTGACAGCTGATGACACCGGGGCGGTACTCGACGGTCCTCATCTGACCTTCGGCGTCTTCCTGCTGGCAGGAGATGACGGGGTCGAAGGCGGGCTTGGCCTTCTTGAACTCCTTGCGGATGACGGACTGGAGGAGGGCCATCATGAGCGCGCGGTTGTTCTTCGCGTATTCCTGGGCCCAGAAGAGGTCGTTGCGGTAAGCAGCCATCTGGGGGGTGTCGGCGATGAACACGGCGAGGTCGCGGTCGACGAGTCCCTGGTTGTGCGGGAGCTTCTGCGCCTCGCCGATGTGGTATTCGGCGAGTTCCTTGCCGATGTTGCGCGAACCGGAGTGCAGCATGAGCCAGACGGAATCGGCTTCGTCGAGGCAGACCTCCACGAAGTGGTTTCCGGAACCGAGCGTTCCCATCTGCTTGGCCGCGCGCTCGGCGCGGAACCGTACCGGCTCGGCGAGACCGTCGAAACGGGACCAGAAATCGGACCAGCCGGACGTGGGCAGGCCGTGCAGGTCCGCCGGGTCGACCGGCTCGCCGTGCATGCCGCGGCCGACCGGGATGGCCTCCTCGATCTCGGTGCGCAGCCGGGACAGGTCGCTGGGCAGGTCGGCGGCGCGCAGCGAGGTCTTCACCGCGCTCATCCCGCAGCCGATGTCCACCCCGACCGCGGCCGGGCAGACCGCGCCGTGCAGGGCGATGACGGAGCCGACGGTGGCGCCCTTGCCGTAGTGGACGTCCGGCATGACGGCCAGGCCCTTGATCCACGGCAGCGAGGAGACGTTCCGCAGCTGCTGCATGGCGGCGCCCTCGACCGCGGTCGGGTCGGTCCACATCCGAATCGGCACCCGGACCCCGGGCACCTCGGTGTACGGCATGACAATCCCCCGATAGGTTGCGAACTGATGGCGGACGCGGCGGAGCGAGTCGCGTGAATACGGCGAAAGCCTCACCCGGACAACTGCCCCGGCGGGCGCTTTCCGCGCGGCGTGCGGTACACATTGTGTCCAGAGCTCGCTCATTTGCGCCAAGGGTTTCCCCCGCGCCACAGGTAAGACGGTCACATCGGAAAGGGGGCCCGCCCCGTGCGGTCCACGCTGCGGTCCACGCTGGGGTCGACGCCGGCATCTGCGCGGGCCTCGCGGCTGCTGCCGGTCGCCACGGCCGCGTCGCTGGTCACGCTGGCGGTCACCGCGCTGGGCGGGTGCACGGGGACGGGCTCGTCCGGCGGCGCCGACGCCGACGGGAAGTCGTCCCCGCCCGACGGGGCCGTCGTCTCCCCCGCGCCGCCCGGCAAGTACCGCACGCTCCCGCAGCCGTGCACCGCCATCGGCCTGGACTCGTTGAAGAAGCTGGTGCCGGGCGCCCCGGACTACGAGGGCCGGGAGTCGCTGACGTACGACACCGACCGGCTCGTGGGGTGCTCGTGGAAGGGCACGGTCGACGGCTCGACCCGCACGCTGAGTCTGAGTGTGGTGCGGGTGGTCTCGTACGACCCCCAGGTGAGCGCCGAGGCGGAGGCGGAGGAGGACTTCGAGCAGAAGGCCGCCGCGGCCTCGATCCCGTCGACGCCGCCGAGCGGTGGCACGACGGACCGGGCGAGCACGCCGCCGACGAGTCCGTCCGACCCGGCACTGGCGAGCGGAACGGTGGCCGGCTCGCCCGACGGCTCGGACGGCGCGTCGGGCTCGGCGAGCCCGTCCGACGCCGCGGGCCCGGCGGCCACGGCCGATCCCTCCGGTGCGGCCGACCCCGGGGACACGCACAAGGCGGACGGCACCTCGGACGGTTCCGGCGACACGGACGACGCCGCCCAGCCGGACCTGGCCCCGCGCCTGCTGGCGAACATGGGGAACGCGGCGTTCATCAACGACGTGCTGCGGACGCCCGCGACCGGCCCGAGCCGCACGGTGACGCTGGTCTTCCGCACCGCGAACGTCCTCGCGACGATCACGTACGCGCAGTCCGCGCCCACCGGAACCCCCGCGCCGAGCAGCGAGGACCTGCAGAAGTCGGTGGAGAAGGTGGCGGGAGAGCTGGAGCACCACGTCGAGGGCTGACGAGCGGGCTGACGAGCGAGGTCCCGCAGTGGGCGGTTGTGGGCCCCTCCCGGCGCCCCGGGCCGCTTCCGGCGGCCGGCCGGGCATCCGGCGGGACCCCGTAGGGTGGTGGGCCGGACCACCCGACCCACGCGAGGACCGAGAGCTCATGGAACGACAGGACCGCCCCGACCGCAGCCGCCGCACCCGCCAGCGCCGCCGCCTGGCCGGCCTGATCGTCTGCGCCGCCGTACCCGCGCTGCTGGCCACGGCGTGCGGTTCCGGCTCGGGCGGCGGCTCCAAGGACTCCGCGGACACGAGCGGCTCGGCCCCGGCCGCCACCAGCTCCGGGCCCGCGGTGGCGCCCGCGCAGTACAAGAAGCTGCCGACCGCCTGCGGCACGGTGAGCAAGGCGACGGTGGGCGCGATCGTGCCCAAGGCGAAGGAGGCGGGCGGCACGCCGTCGAAGTCGACCGACGTCGCCACCCGCGGCGGCTGCTCGTGGACGGGCAACGGCAAGGACGGCTACCAGTACCGCTGGCTGGCCGTCACGCTCCAGCGCTACGAGTCCTCCGCGCAGTTCGGCTCCGGGCAGGACCAGGCGAAGAAGCAGTACACCGACGAGGTCGGCACGCTGGGCACGGGCCGGCACTTCGGCAGCAAGCCGGTGTCGGGGCTGGGCGACCAGGCGACGCTGCTCACCGGCAAGTGGACCGACGAGAAGGTCACCTCGCAGAACGGCACGGTGGTGGCGCGCGCGGGCAACATCGTGGTGATCGTCGACTACCAGGGCGCCGGCCTGGAGGGGAAGAAGAACCCGAGCGCGAGCACCGTGCAGAGCGACGTCCAGCGCGCCGCGAAGGACGTGGTGGCGTCGGTCACCGCCGCGAACGCCTCGCTCGGCGGCTGACAAGAATCACGTAACGAGTTGGGGTCCACCCGCCCCCGTATCCGTACGTTTGTCCGAAGAACCGGGCACCCCGCCGCCATCGTCATGTGGCAGTCTGGGGCGTCCAGTTCACGGGGGACCGGAACCAGGGGCAGGAGGGGTCGCGGGTGGCCGCGATACGTTTGACCCGCACGCACCACATTCTGATCGGCGTCGTCGTCGCCGGAGCAGTGGTGATCGCCGGGATCGGCTTCGCCGGTTCGTACGCAGCGGTCCGCACGCTCGCCCTGCACAAGGGCTTCGGCTGGTTCGCCAACGTCTTCCCGATCGGTGTGGACGCGGGCATCGTCGTCCTGCTGGCGCTGGACCTGCTGCTGACGTGGCTGCGCATCCCCTTCCCGCTGCTGCGGCAGACCGCGTGGCTGCTGACCGCCGCGACGATCGCCTTCAACGGCGCGGCGGCCTGGCCGGACCCGCTGGGCGTGGGCATGCACGCGATCATCCCGGTGCTGTTCGTGGTGTCGGTCGAGGCCGCCCGGCACGCCATCGGGCGGATCGCCGACATCACGGCCGACAAGCACATGGAGTCGGTCCGCATCACCCGCTGGATCCTCGCCCCGCTCCCCACCTTCCGGCTGTGGCGCCGGATGAAGCTGTGGGAGCTGCGGTCGTACGAGGAGGTCATCCGGCGCGAGCAGGACCGGCTGGTCTACCGGGCCCGGCTGCGGGCGCGGTACGGCATCGCGTGGCGGCGCCGGGCGCCCATCGAGGCGATCATGCCGCTGCGGCTGGCGCGGTACGGCGTGCCGCTGTCCGACACCGCCGACGCCGGGCTGGAGGCGGCGGGGATCGAGGTGCAGTCCGCCGCGAAGGAACTGCCGGCGGCGGCTCCGGCCGAGCCGGCGACCCAGCAGCAGCCGTCGCAGTCCCGGCAGCCGCCGACCGCGGCGGAGCAGCCCGCGCCCGGTGGAGAGCAGGGGCCCGAGCAGGCGGGGCAGTACGCCCAGGGGCCACAGGGCCAGCAGGCGCCGGGGCAGCAGCCGTTCGGACCGCAGCCGTTCGGACCGCAGCCGTACGATCCGCGGTACGACGCCGCTTTCGATCCGCGGTTCGACCCGCGCTTCGACCCCAGGTTCGACCCGCGCTTGGACCCGAGGTACTACGACCCCAGGTTCGACCCCCAGTACGCGCAGTACGACCAGCAGGCGTACGAGGCGGCCGTGCAGAACGCCCAGTGGGCCGGGCAGCCGCACGACAGCCCGTGGTTCGCGCCGCCCCAGTACCCGCAGGGGGAGGGCGAGTTCGGGCCGGAGCAGCAGGCCGGCGGCGTACCGCAGGTGCCCGCGCAGCAGCAGGGGCAGCCGGCGCAGCAACCCGGACCCGTGGCCGAGGCGGAAGCCGCGCCGCAGGTGATGGTGCCCGCGGGCCCGAACCGCCAGCGGCCGCTCAGCGGCGCCCAGCTCAACGGGACGGCCGCCGCAGCCCAGCAGCCCGAGGCCGAGCCGGCGCCCGAACCGGCGCAGAACATCGCGGCCGAGCTGGAGACGTACCCGGTCGGGGGCCTGGAGCTGCCCGAGGACATGTCGGTGGAGGACGCGTACTTCTACGCGTACCGCAGCGCGATCGAGCAGGCGGGCGGCTGGCCGACCGCCCGTCACCTCTCCCGCGCGCTGTCCGGGCTCTTCCCGGGCACCCCGCCGGAGGAGCGGGAGCTCGTGCCGGCCATACGGGAGCTGCGGTACCGCTACACCTCCGAGGCGAGCACGGAGACGATTCCGTAAGGCGGACGGGCCCGGCGCACGGAGACGATTCCGCCAGGCTGCCCGCTTCGGCCGCGCGGGCCGGGGCGGGCAGCCGGCATCCGCGGCCGGGGCCCGGCCGGAAGCGGACCGACGGCGGGGCGGCGGGCGGCTCGCAGCTCGCGGCCACGCCGTCACCGCGGTGGCCACGGGCACCGCGCTCTGCGCAATCCGGTCCCACCGCTGGACCCCGCCGGGCGAGCCCGCCGCGGCCCAGCCCGCGAGGCATTCCCGCCACGACGCCGAGTCCGGACGGACAGCGCGTCGCTGCGAGGCCCGCGTCGGCTTCGACCGCACCGGCGGGAGCGGACGACGGCGCCGTTGTCACCGGGCTCTCCGCAGGATCCCGTCAGCGTGATCAAAGGTGTTGCCGTTGCCACGGGTGCCGGCGGTGCGGCCGGCTTCCGGCCCGGCCAGCGGCGACTTACGGCTCCCTTGCGGCCGGCTTCTTGCGCCATCCGCCCCTTTCGCACCGGGTTGCGCTCGACAGCGGCGCATCTTAGCCATATCCCCGGCATGTTCCGCGTGAATTTGCCAGAACTCCCCCGGACGAGCGGCACCGAGCGTAGTTTGCTCGTCACCCCCTAGGCGGCGGAGCACGCGAGGACCCGCGCCCAGAGGGCCGAGGGGAGAGGTGTGTCCGGGATCGACGAATGCCTGCTGGAGGCCATGGCGCTGCCCGGGGCGCGCGGTGCCGCCCTCGTGGAGTGGATCAGCGGACTCGCGCTGGGCGTGATCGGCGAGGCGCCCGGCGGGGATCACGAGAGCGCGGCCGCCCAGGCCGCGGAGTACGCCCGGGCCACGGCCGAGCACCCGGTGCTGGCCGGCGGCGACAGCCCGGTGGAGGACGTGGTCGTGGTCACCGGCACCGACTACCACCTGCTGCGCTTCGTGGAGCAGCCGTACGAGGGCGGGATCTTCCTCTACCTGTGGCTCGACCGGGCCCAGGCCAACCTCGCGCTGGCGCTCCTCCGGCTGCGCGACCTGGCCCAGCGGCTGGTGCTGGCGTGAGCGCACCGTTACCCGCCCGGTCCCCGATGCTGGTCCGGCTGGCCGAGGAGCGGGCCACCGGGGCGCTGCTGCGCGACACCGGCACGCTCTACCTCGACGACGGCGCGGTGGTGCACGCCGAGAGCCCGGCCTCACCCGGGATCGACGTACTGCTCACCGCCGGCGGCCGGCTGAGCCCGGAGACCTGGAACGAGGCGGTGGACGCCGCGGGCGCCGAGTGCCGGATCGGGCGCTGGCTGATCGACCGTCACCGCCTCGCCGCGGGCGAGCTGGAGGTCAGCCAACTGGGGGCGCTGCACGACGCCGCGTTCTTCGTGCTGTCCCCGGCAGGCGGGCCGAGCCGGTTCCGGCACGGCGCCCGGCACTGGTTCGGGCAGTTGCGCGGGGTGCCGGTGCCGGAGGTGGAACGGGAGGCGCGGCGCCGGCGGCGGCTGCTGGAGGCGGCCTGCTCCTGCGCCCGGCTGGACACGGCGCCGGTCGTCCGCCGCCGGGCCGGCGGCGGCACGGCCCGGCTGTCGGCGGTGCCGCGGCGCCAGCGGGCGCTGCTGGACCTGGCGGACGGCGTCCGCACGCCGGTGGCGATGGCCGCGATGCTGGGCCGGCCGGCCTTCCACGTGCTGCTGGACGTGCGGCGGCTGGCGGCGAGCGGGCACCTGGAGATGCCGCCGGGGCCGTGGGAGGCCGCCGTGGCGGGGTTCGCGGCCGGCTCCGCGGCGGCGTTCCTGCGGCAGGCGGACGGTGAGGCCGGTCGTGAGGAGGACGGCTCCGGACCGGCGGCGGGCGCGGCAGGTCTCTCCCCCCGCCCGGGCCGGCACCCGGGACTGACCGCCGCCCCGGCCGATCCGTCCACCGGCCAAGCCGGTCCGCAGGACCCGGGCGGCGACGCGGACCCGGGGGCCGGCGCGGGCCCGTTCTGGGCCGCCGCGCACCCCGACACGCAGCTGCTGCGCCGGCTGCGCGACGCCTTGGAGCGGCTGTGAGGCGCGTCTTGAAGGGGCTGGCGCAGCGCGAGCCGCGCGCCGCCCGTACGTCCGGCGGAGACCGGGCGGAGAGGAGGAGGTCACCGGTGCGCGAAGCCGACATCCGCGAGGAGTTGGGGCTGTTGCGCTCCCGGATGCCCGAGGTCACCGGGGTGCTGGCGGCGAGCGTGGACGGCCTGGTGCTCGCCGAGGACGCGCCCGGCGTGCAGCCGGAGGGCTTCGCGGCGCTGACCGCGGCCGCCCTGGGCGTGGGGCTGCGGCTGACCGACGCCGCCGGGCAGCGGGCCTTCCGCGAACTGCTGGTCCGCAGCGAACTCGGCTGCGTCGCGCTGTACGCGGCCGGCGACACGGGCGTGCTCGCCGTGCTGGCCGGTCCCCGGGTCAACGTGGGGCGGCTGCACATGGAGGCGCGCCGCAGTGGCGCCCGCCTGGCGGACCTGCTCGACGAGGCTCCTCGGCCCGGGGAGGACGGCGAACCGTCATGACCACCCGTACGCCCAGGACGCGCGGCGTCCGGGCCGCGAAGACACCCGGTCCGGCCCGATCCGGCGGCCCGGCCCGAACCAGCGAACCCGCTGGACCCACCGAATCAGCAGAACCCGCTCAGGAACGCTCGAAAGGAACCACGATCATGGCCAGTACCGAAGCCGCGCTCAAGGACGCGATGACCTCCATCGAGGGGGTCATCGGCGTCGCCCTCGTCGACTACACCAGCGGCATGGCCCTCGGCACGCTCGGCGGCGGCAAGGAGCTCGACCTCACCGTGGCCGCGGCCGGCAACACCGACGTCGTCCGGGCCAAGGCCCGCACGATGGAGATGCTGGGGATCAAGGACGAGATCGAGGACATCCTCATCACCCTCGGCTCGCAGTACCACCTGATCCGGCTGCTGCGCGGACGCGGCAAGGCGGGCCTGTTCCTCTACCTCGCCCTGGACAAGAAGCGGGCGAACCTGGCGATGGCCCGCCACCAGCTCAGGTCCATCGAGAACGACCTGGAGCTCTGACCCGGGGCCGCGAGGCCCCGGTGCCGGGTCGGGCCGGTCCCGCGCCCCCTCCCTCTGCGGAGGGGGCGCGGGACCGGCCCGACCGGCCTGACCAGGCTCGTCAGGATCAGGCACCCGCCCCGAGCAGGACGCGCACCCGGTCCTGGCCGACCGCGAGCAGCAGGGTCGGCAGCCGGGGGCCGGTGTCCCGGCCCACCAGCAGCTCGTAGAGCAGGACGAAGAACGACCGCTGGGCCGCCTTCAGTTCGGGCGTCGGCTTGGCGTCGGGACCGAGCCCGGCGCGCACCTTCGGCACCGCGTACACCAGTGTCGTCAGGCCCTCCAGGGACCAGTGCGACTCCAGCCCGTCGAGCATCAGCTTGAGCGCGCCGCTGTCGGCGTCGTCGAGCCCGGCCAGCCGGTCGAGGTCCGGCTCGGAGCGCACCACCGTGCGCTGCTCGGCGGGTACGTAGGAGGCGATCCAGTCCACCGCCCGGTCCAGCCGGGGCCGCACCTCCTCCAGCGAGGTGAGCGGGTGGGACGGGTCGAGCTCGGACAGGATGCGCAGGGTCTGCGCCTCCGCCCCGGCGGTGATGTCGGCGACCGAGGCGAGGGTGCGGTACGGCAGCGGTCGCGCGGTGCGCGGCAGCGGCCCGGCCGCGGTGCCCACCGCCCGGGAGTGGGCGGCGAGGTCGCCGGGCAGGGCTGAGCCCTCCTCGACCTTGCGGGACAGTGCGTCCCACTCGTCGTAGAGCCGCTGGATCTCCTGGTCGAAGGCGATCTTGAAGGACTGGTTGGGCCGGCGGCGGGCGTAGAGCCAGCGGATGAGCTGCGGTTCCATGATCTTCAGCGCGTCGCCCGGGGTGGGCACGCCGCCGCGGGAGGAGGACATCTTGGCCATCCCGGAGATGCCGACGAACGCGTACATCGGCCCGATCGGCTGCGCGCCGCCGAAGATCGGCCCGACGATCTGCCCGCCGACCTGGAAGGACGAGCCGGGCGAGGAGTGGTCCACGCCCGAGGGCTCGAAGACGACCCCTTCGTACGCCCACCGCATCGGCCAGTCGACCTTCCAGACCAGCTTGCCGCGGTCGAACTCGCTCAGCCGCACCGTCTCGGTGTGGCCGCAGGCGCAGACGTACGTCAGCTCGGTGGTCTCGTCGTCGTACGCCGTGACCGTGGTGAGGTCCTTGCCGCACGAGCCGCAGTAGGGCTTGTAGGGGAAGTAGCCGAGGGCGCCGCCGCTTCCGTCGTCCTCCTCCGCGGCGCCGGAGCCCTCCTCCGCGGCCAGCTCCGCGTCGTCCACCGGCTTCTGCGGCGCCTTGCCCTGGGCGGGCTTGGCGCCCGCGCCGGGAGCGGCCTTCTTCGTGCGGTACTGGGCCAGGATCGCGTCGATCTCGGCGCGGGCGCCGACCGCCCGCAGCACCTGCTCGCGGTAGACGCCCGAGGTGTACTGCGCGGTCTGGCTGATCCCCTCGTACTCCACGCCGAGCGCGGCGAGCGCCTCGATCATGCCGGCCTTGAAGTGCTCGGCCCAGTTCGGGTGCGGGGAGCCGGCCGGGGCCGGCACGGAGGTCAGCGGCTTGCCGATGTGCTCGGCCCAGGACGCGTCGACCCCGGGGACGCCGGCGGGCACCTTGCGGTACCGGTCGTAGTCGTCCCAGGAGATGAGGTGGCGCACCTCGTGGCCACGGCGGCGGATCTCGTCGGCCACCAGGTGCGGGGTCATGACCTCGCGGAGGTTGCCGAGGTGAATCGGCCCGGAGGGGCTGAGCCCGGACGCGACGACGACGGGTTTCCCGGGTACGCGGCGCTCCGACTCGGCGATCACGTCGTCCGCGAAACGGGAGACCCAGTCGGCCTCGGTGCTCTGAGCCACGGTCCTCTTCTTCCTCTTCTTCCCGTGTTTCCCCCGGCATTTCCCGGGACGGAAATCCTGCCTCGACCGGGACGCCCCCGGCATTCGCATTCTTTCAGACCGGGCGGTCCCACCCGTCCGGGCCTGTGGACGACCGGCCGGACGACCGGCCGGACGACCCGCCGGACGACCTGCGGCCTGTGGATAACCCGGTTCGGCCCGAGCGGGCCGCGTGGGAGACTGGGATCCCGAGATCCCGACACACGAAACGGCACTTCCATGGCCTCCGTTCCGTCCCTCTCCGCTTCGCTCCAGCAGCGTGTCTCCGCGGCCCTGTCCGCCGCGGTGCCGTCGGCCGTCGGCGCCGACCCGCTGCTGCGACGCAGCGACCGGGCGGACTTCCAGGCCAACGGGGTGCTGGGCCTGGCCAAGCGGGCCAAGGCCAACCCGCGGGAGCTGGCCGACTCCGTGGTGGCCGCGCTGCCGGCCGACGACGTGATCGGAGCGGTCGAGGTCTCCGGCCCCGGCTTCCTCAACATCACGGTGGCGGACGCGGCGATCACCTCCCGGCTCGCCGCCCGCGGCGAGGACGAGAAGCTGGGCGTGCCGCTCAAGCCCGTCCCGGGCACCACGGTGGTCGACTACGCGCAGCCGAACGTCGCGAAGGAGATGCACGTCGGCCACCTGCGCTCCTCCGTGATCGGTGACGCGATCGTGCGGATCCTGGAGTTCGGCGGCGAGCAGGTGGTCCGGCGGCACCACATCGGCGACTGGGGCACCCAGTTCGGCATGCTCGTGCAGTACCTCATGGAGCATCCGCACGAGCTGGACCACACCGAGGCCGCCGAGGCGGACGCGGGTGAGGCGTCGATGTCCCGGCTCGACCGGCTCTACAAGGCGGCCCGGGTGCTGTTCGACTCCGACGAGGAGTTCAAGACCCGGTCGCGCACCCGGGTGGCGGCGCTCCAGGCGGGCGACCCGGAGACGCTGGCGCTGTGGCAGGAGTTCGTGGACGAGTCGAAGATCTACTTCTACTCCGTCTACGACAAGCTGGACATCGAGATCCGCGACGAGGACATCGTCGGCGAGTCCGGCTACAACGACATGCTGGTGGAGACCTGCGAGCTGCTGGAGAAGGCCGGCGTGGCCGTGCGGTCCAACGGCGCGCTGTGCGTCTTCTTCGACGACATCAAGGGCAAGGACGGCGAGCTCGTCCCGCTGATCGTGCGCAAGTCCGACGGCGGCTTCGGCTACGCGGCCACCGACCTGTCCGCGATCCGCAACCGCACCGGCGACCTGCACGCCGACACCCTGCTCTACGTGGTGGACGTCCGGCAGTCGCTGCACTTCCGGATGGTCTTCGAGACCGCCCGGCGGGCCGGCTGGCTGACCGACGAGGTGACCGCCCGGCACCTGCCGTTCGGCACCGTGCTGGGCACGGACGGCAAGCCGCTGAAGACCCGGGCCGGGGTGAGCGTCAAGCTGGAGGCGCTGCTCGACGAGGCGGTGGAGCGGGCCACGGTCGTCGTGCGTGAGAAGGGCGAGAAGATCGGCCTGTCCGAGGAGGAGATCGTCGCCAACGGGCGGCAGGTGGGCGTCGGCGCGGTGAAGTACGCCGACCTGTCCACGTCCCTGGGGCGCGACTACGTCTTCGACCTGGACCGGATGGTCTCGCTCAACGGCGACACGAGCGTCTACCTCCAGTACGCCTACGCCCGGATCCGCTCGATCTTCCGCAAGGCGGGCGCCGACCAGAAGCCGGCCGCGCACCCGGAGCTGGCCCTGGAGTCGGCCGAGCGGGCGCTCGGGCTGCACCTGGACGCGTTCGGGGACGCGCTGGCGGAGGTCGCCGAGACCTACGAGCCGCACCGGCTGGCCTCCTACCTCTTCCAGCTGGCCTCGCTGTTCACCACCTTCTACGAGCAGTGCCCGGTGCTCACCGCGGGCGGCGGCCCGGCCCAGGTGGAGAACCGGCTGTTCCTGTGCGAGCTGACCGGCCGCACCCTGCGGCAGGGCCTGAGCCTGCTGGGCATCCGCTCCCCCGAGCGGCTCTGACCCGTCGGGGACGTCCCGCCGCCGCCGGGGCGTCCCCGATCGCCGCGCCCCGCCGGTGGAGGGGGCGGAAGCGGCGTGAGAGGCTGCGGGGATGAGCGCTGAGGTGGCCGCGGGGAGCGGCGGCGGGGATCGGGAGACCTGGCAGGCGCGCAGTGCGCGGGCGTGGGCGCGGTTCGGCGAGGTGCCCGCGGCGGAGTTCCTCGCGTCGATGCGGGAGCTGGCGGCCGAGCTGCCCCCGGACGACCCGGACGGGCCGTTCGAACTGGGCACCGCGTGCGACGCGACCGGCCACGCCGAGGAGGCGGTCGCCTTCTACGCGAAGGCACTCGACCTCGGCCTGGACGGCGTCCGGCGCCGGCAGGCGGTGATCCAGATGGCCGGATCTCTGCGGGACCTGGGCCGCCCCGAGCTCGGCGTCGACCTGCTGACCGCCGAACTGGCCGCGGAATCGGACCAGTTGGACGACGCGGTGCGTGCCTTCCTCGCCCTCGCCCTGGCCGACGCGGGCCGTGAACGCGAGGCGCTGTCGGTGGCCCTGGGCGCCCTCGCGCCCCATCTGCCCTTCTACCAGCGCTCGGTGGCGGAGTACGCGTCGGCGCTGACGGAGCCGACCGGGCGGGCGTGAGGCCCTGCCGACGGCGCCCGCTTCCGGGCGCCCAGCGGCTCAGCGGCTCAGCGGCTCAGCGCAGGACGACCACCGTGGAACCGCTGACCGTGTTGTTCCAGATCTTCGTCTCGTCGGCGCGGTGGGCGCGGATGCCGCCGGTGTGGAGGGACGGGTCGGGCTTGACGACCTTGTCGTCGACCGGGGCGGAGAAGGCGATCCAGGTCTCCGCGGTGTACTCGAAGTACACGACGTGCTCGATGGCGACGCCGTCACCGCCGGTCTTCGCGGCATAGTGCCCGGTGACGTAGTGGTTGCCGGGCTTGGCCGGCACGGTGCCGGGCTGGACCGTGAACGTGGCGACCGGGCCGTTGTTCGGCGGCACGACCCACACCCGCTGCTGGGAGAGCGAGTAGACGATCCGCTTGCCCGTACCGGAGTTCGCCGGGACCGGCGGCGGGGGCGGCGGCGTGTGCGGGCGGCTGTGCGCCGGCTTGGGCGAGGACGCCGGGGAGGCGGCGTGGGCCTTCGCCGGGGCGCCGCCGGCCTGGACCGCCAGTGCCGTCACCACCGCCATCGCACCCGCGGTCAGCCCGCTCACGACGGCCCACGAGGGTATGCTCACCGCGCTCCCCCTCCTCGCTTTCCTTGTCCCGGTCCCGCGCGTACGGCCGACCGACGAACGGTCAGAGCCGCTGGGCGACTTCGGTGGCCCAGTACGTCAGGATCATGTTCGCCCCCGCCCGGCGGATGGACGTGAGCGTCTCCAGAATCGTACGGTCCCGGTCGATCCAGCCGTTCGCGGCGGCCGCCTCCACCATCGCGTACTCACCGGAGATCTGGTAGGCGGCCACCGGCACGTCGACGCTGTCGGCGACCTTCGCCAGCACGTCGAGGTAGGGCAGCGCGGGCTTGACCATCACGATGTCCGCGCCCTCGGCGAGGTCGAGCGCCAGCTCGCGCATCGCCTCGCGGAGGTTGGCCGGGTCCTGCTGGTAGGTCTTGCGGTCGCCGGTGAGCGAGGAGTTGACCGCCTCGCGGAAGGGACCGTAGAAGGCCGAGGCGTACTTGGCGGTGTAGGCGAGGATCGCCACGTCCTGGCGGCCTATCTCGTCCAGCGCGTCGCGGATCACGCCGACCTGGCCGTCCATCATCCCCGACGGCCCCACCACGTGGACGCCGGCGTCGGCCTGGACGCGGGCCATCTCGGCGTACCGCTCCAGCGTCGCGTCGTTGTCGACGCGGCCCTGCTCGTCCAGCACCCCGCAGTGGCCGTGGTCGGTGTACTCGTCCAGGCACAGGTCGGACATGATCACCACGGCGTCGCCGACCTCGTCGACCACGTCGCGGATGGCCAGCTGGAGGATGCCGTCGGGGTCGGTGCCGCCGCTGCCCACCGCGTCCTTCACCTCGGGGACGCCGAAGAGCATCAGGCCGCCGACGCCGGCCTCGGCGGCCTCCACGGCCGCCTTGCGCAGGGTCTCGCGGGTGTGCTGCACGACGCCCGGCATCGAGGAGACCGGGATCGGCTCGGTGATGCCCTCGCGCACGAAGAGCGGCAGGATCAGCTCGGCCGGGTTCAGGCGGGTCTCCGCCACCAGGCGGCGCATCGCGGGAGTGGTGCGCAGGCGCCTGGGGCGCGACCCGGGGAATTCGCCGTACTGGCTGCTCATGGGGTGGCGCCTTCCTTCCGGGGTCCACAGGGGGCGTTTCCACGGTACGCCCGCCGGACCCGTGCTCTTCCCGACGCCCAGTCGGCCGCCTCCCCGGGCGACTCCCGGTTCCCTCCCCGGGCGACTCAGGGGCCCCTCCCCGGGCGCCTAGACGCGGCGGCGCCGCGCGCCCGGGCGCCGCTCGCTGGGACGGGTGACGGGGTCGCCCGCGGTCTCGGCGGCGACCCGCCGGGCCAGCCCGAAGTCGGCCAGTGCCTGCGCCAGGGCGTGGACGGACGGCTCGGGGGCCATGACGTCCACCCGCAGCCCGTGCTCCTCGGCGGTCTTCGCGGTGGCCGGCCCGATACAGGCGATCACCGTGACGTTGTGCGGCTTGCCGGCGATGCCGACGAGGTTGCGCACCGTCGAGGAGGACGTGAAGAGCACCGCGTCGAACCCGCCGCCCTTGATCGCCTCGCGGGTCTCGGCCGGCGGCGGCGAGGCGCGCACGGTGCGGTAGGCCGTGACGTCGTCGACCTCCCAGCCGAGCTCCACGAGCCCGGCAACCAGCGTCTCGGTGGCGATGTCGGCGCGCGGCAGGAAGACCCGGTCGATCGGGTCGAACACCGGGTCGTAGGGCGGCCAGTCCTCCAGCAGCCCGGCCGCGGACTGCTCGCCGCTGGGCACCAGGTCGGGCTTGACGCCGAACTCGACCAGCGCCTGCGCGGTCTGCTCGCCGACGGCGGCGACCTTGATCCCGGCGAACGCGCGGGCGTCCAGGCCGTACTCCTCGAACTTCTCCCGGACCGCCTTGACCGCGTTCACCGAGGTGAAGGCGATCCACTCGTAGCGGCCGGTGACCAGGCCCTTGACCGCGCGCTCCATCTGCTGCGGGGTGCGCGGGGGTTCGACGGCGATGGTCGGCACCTCGTGCGGCACCGCGCCGTAGGAGCGCAGCTGGTCCGACAGCGAGGCGGCCTGCTCCTTGGTGCGCGGCACCAGCACCCGCCAGCCGAACAGCTGCTTCGTCTCGAACCACGACAGGTGCCGCCGCTGCGCGGTCCGCTCGCCCACCACGGCTATCGCGGCGATGGGGCCCTCGGGGGTCGGCAGCGCCTTGGTCGCCTTCAGCTCGGCGGCGATCGTGGCCAGGGTCGCGGTCCAGGTGCGCTGCCGGGTGGTGGTGCCGGCGACGGTGACGGTCAGCGCGGTGTCGGGCTTGCGGCCGCAGGAGACGAGCTCGGCCGCGGCCGCGGCCACGGTCTGGAGGGTGGTGGAGACCACGAGCGTGGCGTCGCTGGCCCCCATCTCGTTCCAGCAGCGCTCGGGGGCGGTCGCGGCGTCCACGAACCGTACGTCGCCGCTGAGCGGCACCCCGGCGTACGCGGGCACGCCGAGGGCGGCGGCCACGCCGGGGACGACCTCGAAGGGGATGCCGGCCTGCGCGCAGGCGAGCATCTCCGCGGCGGCCGACGGGTCCAGTCCGGGGTCGCCGGCCACGGCACGCACCACCCGCTTACCGGTGCGCGCTGACGACATGACAAGCTGTGCGGCAGCAGCGGACGGATCCGGGGAGCCGTCCACCGCGTCGCCGCATGCTGCGGGCTCGGCCGTGCCCACGTCCGCCCGGGCGTGGCCGCGGACCACGTCGAGCACGTGGCCGTCGCCGACCAGCACGTCGGCGCGCGCGAGCGCCTCCACGGCACGCAGGGTCAGCAGGCCGGGGTCGCCCGGCCCGGCACCGAGGAAGGTGACATGGCCGGGGTTCGGACCGGCCGGACCGGCCGCGGTGCCGGCGGAGTTCGTAGTAGCGACGGCGGCGGGGTTCAAGGTGTGCGCTCCCCCATAAGACCGGCCGCACCCTTGGCGAGCATCTCGACGGCGAGTTCGCGGCCCAGGGCTCGCGCTTCGTCGTCCGATGCCGGTACGGGACCGGTGGTGGACATCTGCACCAGCGAGGTGCCGTCGGTCGTGCCGACGACGCCGCGCAGGCGCAGCTCGGTAGCCTGCCCGTCGGCCACGAGGTCGGCGAGCGCCCCCACGGGGGCGGAGCAGCCGGCCTCAAGGGCGGCGAGCAGGGATCGCTCGGCGGTCACGGCGACCCTGGTGTCGGGGTCGTCCAGCTCGGCGAGCTGTGCGGCCAGCTCCGGTTCGGAGGCGGCGCATTCCACGGCAAGTGCTCCCTGTCCGGGGGCCGGCAGCACGATGTCGACGTCGATGAGCTCGCTCGCCTCCGCGAGCCTTCCGATTCGGTTCAGCCCGGCGGCGGCCAGCACAACCGCGTCGAGCTTGCCGGAAGTAACGTACCCGATTCGGG
Source organism: uncultured Actinomycetota bacterium (assembly GCA_963756705.1). GTDB lineage: Bacteria > Actinomycetota > Actinomycetes > Streptomycetales > Streptomycetaceae > Actinacidiphila. The sequence goes on from CAVWOS010000020.1 coordinate 175,761, forward strand.
TGTCAACGTTGCCACGGATCGGGACCGTCTCGATGTTCAGACGGTGTGACCGTGCCCACGCGTTGAGCTGCGCCATGCGGCGCGGCGAGCCGGTGCCGACCTTGGCGCCGGGCGGAAGGGCGGCGAAAATGAGGCCGTCGCGGGCGACCAGCGCGTCCCGCGGGTCCTCGCGGACCGGGATCGCGGCGAGCACGAGGCCCTCGGGCGCGGCGGTCGGCAGGTCCTTGAGACTGTGCACGGCGAAGTCGATCTCGCCGGCCAGCAGCGCGTCGCGCAGGGCGGAGACGAACACACCGGTGCCGCCGATCCGGGCCAGCGCCTCCTTGGACACGTCCCCGTAGGTGGTGATCTCGACGAGCTCCACCTCGCGGCCGGTGACCGCGCGTACCTGGTCGGCGACCATGCCCGACTGCGCCATGGCCAGCGCGCTGCGCCGGGTCCCCAGCCGCAGCGGCGCGGCGGAACTCCCGTGCGCGGGCCCGGTCGTGATCGGGTTCATCGGGCACCCTCGATTCCGTTGTGCGTGACCCCGGCCGGGTGACTGACCGCGGCGACGGCCTGCGGGTCGAGGTCGAAGAGCTCGCGCAGCGCGTCGGCGTACCCGGCGCCGCCGGGCTCCCCCGCGAGCTGCTTGACCCGCACGGTCGGTGCGTGCAGGAGCTTGTCGACGACCCGCCGCACGGTCTGGCCGATCTCCGCGCGTTGCTTGTCGTCCAGACCGGGCAGCCTACCGTCGAGGCGGGCGAGTTCACCCGCCACGACGTCGGCCGCCATCGCGCGCAACGCGACCACGGTGGGGGTGATGCGGGCCGCCCGCTGGGCCGCGCCGAAGGCGGCCACCTCCTGGGAGACGATGCCCCGCACCTGGTCGACGTCGGCGGCCATGGGCGCGTCCGCGGAGGCGGCGGCCAGCGACTCGATGTCCACGAAGGCGACGCCGTCCAGCCCGTGCGCGGCCTGGTCGACGTCGCGCGGCATGGCCAGGTCCAGCACCGCCAGCGGGGCCTTCCCGCCGCGCCGGGCGGCGGCCTCGCGCACGTCGTCGGCGGTCAGCACCAGGCCGGTGGCGCCGGTGCAGGAGACCACGAGGTCCACCTCGGGCAGCAGCGCGGATACCTCGGCCATGCCGACCGCGCGGGTGTCCGTGCCCTGCTCCGACAGCTGCCGGGCGAGCCGCTCGGCCCGCTCGACCGTGCGGTTGGCGATCACCAGGGTGCTGACGCCGGCCCGGGCGAGGGTGGTGGCGGCCAGCGAGGACATCGAGCCGGCGCCGACGACCAGCGCGCGGCGGCCGGCCAGCGGGCCGGTGGCGGGGTTGAGCTGACCCAGACCGAAGGTGACCAGCGACTGGCCGGCCCGGTCGATGCCGGTCTCGGAGTGCGCCCGCTTGCCGACCCGCAGGGCCTGCTGGAACAGGTCGTTGAGGAGGCGGCCGGCGGTGTGCAGTTCCTGGCCGAGGGCGAGCGCGTCCTTGATCTGGCCGAGGATCTGGCCCTCGCCGACCACCATGGAGTCCAGGCCGCAGGCGACCGACAGCAGGTGGTGGACGGCCCGGTCCTCGTAGTGCACGTACAGGTGCGGGGTCAGTTCCTCCAGGCCCGCGCCGCTGTGCTGGGACAGCAGCGTGGACAGCTCGGCCACTCCGGCGTGGAACTTGTCGACGTCCGCGTACAGCTCGGTGCGGTTGCAGGTGGCCAGCACCACCGCCTCGGTGGCGGGTTCGGCGGCGACCGCGTCCTGGAGCAGCTTGCCGCGCGCCTCCTCGGTCAGCGCGACCCGTTCCAGGACGCTGACGGGTGCGGTGCGGTGGCTCAGTCCGACGACCAGAAGACTCATGCCGGCCCCTCGGTGCCGTGGCTGCTCGTGCCGGTCACGCCGGCATCACGGCGGGTACGTCCCCGTCCGGGTCCGGGCGGTCCTCGCCGGCCTTGCGCTGCTCGTGGAAGGCGAGGATCTGCAGCTCGATGGAGAGGTCGACCTTGCGCACGTCCACGCCGTCGGGGACCGACAGCACGGTGGGGGCGAAGTTGAGGATGGAGGTGACCCCGGCGGCGACCAGCCGGTCGGTGACCTCCTGGGCGGCGCCCGCGGGGGTGGCGATCACCCCGATCGACACCTGGCTGTCGGCGACGATCGTCTCCAGTTCGTCGATGTGCCGCACCGGCAGACCCGCCACCAGGCGGCCGGCCAGCGCCGTGTCGGCGTCGAGGAGGGCGGCGACGCGGAAGCCGCGGGAGGCGAAGCCCCCGTAGTTGGCGAGCGCCGCGCCCAGGTTGCCGATACCGACGATGACGACGGGCCAGTCCTGGGTGAGTCCGAGTTCTCGGCTGATCTGGTACACGAGGTATTCGACGTCATAACCGACGCCCCGTGTTCCGTACGAGCCAAGGTAGGAGAAGTCTTTACGCAGCTTCGCCGAGTTGACCCCGGCGGCCGCGGCGAGCTCCTCGGACGACACCGTGGGCACCGAGCGCTCGGAGAGCGCCGTCAGTGCCCGCAGGTACAGCGGGAGCCGGGCGACGGTGGCTTCGGGAATCCCTCGGCTACGGGTCGCCGGTCGGTGTGTTCGGCCAGTTGCCACGATGCTCCTGCGGGTAGAGCTGGGCGAGGACGACCGCGATCGGTCGGGCCGCCCCTTGCGTGCCAGGCTATGTCTTTGTGAACGCGTGCACAAAGATGGTGTCCGATTTGCCCCGGAGAAGTGATGGGCATCACGCGTTCCCATCCCGGACATTCGGTGCGGATCGGCGCGGTGAATCGTTACTGCCCGCCCTTCCGCGTACGTCACCGGAACCGGTGACGGCGGTCGGGCCGCCCTCGGGCCGCCCCCACCGGTGTCCCGGGCGTCACCCAGTGCGATGCGGGGGCTCCAGCCGGTGAGACCGAGGCGGACGAACACCGCCTGGATCCGGCAATCCCCCCGAAAATCCCGGGTGTTCGTGCGAGATTTCACGAGCCCGGAGCGGGGGACTTCGCGTGGCTTTACTCACACGCGAGGAGTGGAACCTCCGCGGCCGTACGCCGTCCGCCCCCGGCCGCGCGCGGGCCGGGCCCGCCGTCCGTAAGCCGGTGCGCCCGGCCCTCCCCGGGGAGCGGCGGGCGGAGCGCGGCGGGACCCGTCAGGCGGTCAGGGCGTCGCGCAGGCGCTGCTCGTCCACCCGCCAGAAGGTGTGCTGCTCGCCGTTGACCAGCACGACCGGGATCTGCTCCCAGTACCGGTCGTACAACTCGGCGTCCTGGGTGATGTCCCGCTCGGACACGGCCGCGCCGGTCTCCGCGGCCACCTTGGTGATCACGTCCCGGGCGTCGTCGCACAGATGGCAGCCGGGCTTGCCGATCAACGTCACCGTTTTCGAGGTCGTCATGGCCGCCATTGTGACCCCCCACGTTCACCTGGCCGCATTCCCGGCGCAGCAGGCTTGCCCCGCAACGTGGTTATGCTCGCGGCATGGCCGCTCCACGATGGCTCACCACCCTGAAGCAGTACGCCCCCGAGCGCGGTGCGCAGGCGGGCGAGGCCGCCGCGCGCGCGGCCCGCGCCGCCTGGCCGAGGCCGCGCCGGAGGACGAACCCGCCCTCGCCGCCCGCCCCGACATCCCGTCCGGCGGCACCGACACGCCCGGACGCACGGGCGAGCGGCGGTTCCCCGTTCCGGGCGACCCGCGCGCCGCCGCCTTCTTCGACCTCGACAACACCGTGATGCAGGGCGCCGCGCTCTTCCACTTCGGACGGGGCCTGTACAAGCGGAAGTTCTTCGACAAGCGCGACCTGCTGCGGTTCGCCTGGCAGCAGGCGTACTTCCGGATGGCCGGCAACGAGGACCCCGCGCACATGCGGGACGTCCGCGACAGCGCGCTCTCCATCGTCCGTGGGCTCCGCGTCGAGGAAGTGATGGCCATGGGCGAGGACATCTACGACGAGTACATGGCCGGCAAGATCTGGCCCGGCACCCGCGCGCTGGCCCAGGCGCACCTCGACGCCGGACAGCGGGTCTGGCTGGTGACCGCCGCGCCGGTCGAGACCGCGACCATCATCGCGCGGCGGCTCGGGCTCACCGGGGCGCTCGGCACGGTCGCCGAGTCCGTCGGCGGCGTCTACACCGGGCGGCTCGTCGGCGAGCCGCTGCACGGGCCGGCCAAGGCCGGGGCGGTAAGGGCGCTGGCCACCGCGGAGGACCTGGACCTGTCCGCGTGCGCGGCGTACAGCGACTCCGTGAACGACATCCCGATGCTGTCCCTCGTCGGGCACCCCTACGCCATCAACCCCGACGGCGGGCTCCGCCGGCACGCCCGGGCGCAGGGGTGGCGAGTGCGGGACTACCGCACCGGGCGGAAGGCCGCGAAGATCGGCATCCCCGCCGCCGCGGGCATGGGCGCCCTCACCGGCGGCGTCCTGGCCGCCCTCGCCGCCCGCCGCCGCGTAGCCCTCCGGGGCTGAGCACCCCCGGGCACCCCCAGGAAGAGGGCCCGCCCTCCCCGGGGTGCCCTCGCGGACAGCGGTCCGCCCTCGCGGTCGAACGCCGACCCCCAGGGGCGCGCCGTTCCGCCCCCAGAGCTTCGCCTGGGAGGTACCCCCAGCGCCTCCTGGAGGGTGGACGCCGCCCGCGAGGGCACCCCCGGGGCTGCCGCCGAGGGGCGGGCGCGCTTCGCGGGGGGATTCCGGATAGGGGGCGGAGGGGGGTGTGGGGCCCGATTTTCGGGTGGGGGAGGGGAGAACGGGGCGAGGTTGCCCCGGATCCGCCGCGCGCGAGGCGCACACGCACAACACGCCCTTCCCACGACCACTTCACGTGCAGAAGTGGTCAACTCAGGCCGTGTGTTCGATAATTGGTCGATCGCCATTCCGCACACGAAGTGCCGTAAACGGCGAATTGAACAACTCGGTGTAGCGTCGCCTGTACGAAGCGTTATTCTCCTCAGACGCATTCCGGTACCCACACGTCGCCACGACGGGTGAACGGTCCCGTACTGCACGTGATGGAAGTTCTGCCTCTGGGAGTCCCGTGTACCCACACGACGGGGTTGACACCTCCGGCCTGGCTGCGCTGCGCGCACTGGTCCTCGACCGCCTGATGCGCACCGTCCCCGCGTACGCCGTGCCCGCCCTCGCCACGCCCGGTCCCGCCGTCCCCGGCCCGGCCCACGCCCTGGCCGAGATCGGCACCGCCGCCGCAGGCAGACGCACCCGCAACGGCGGCGCCCACCGGGGCAGCACCGCGGCGGAGCGGGGCGCCAACCACACCGCCCAGGGCGCGCACGCCCGCAGACCGGCGTCCGACACGGACAGCGGCCGGATGATGGACCTGGTCGAGGCCGCCCAGCGCGGCGAGACCGAGGCGTTCGGGCGGCTCTACGACCACTACAACGACACCGTCTACCGGTACATCTACTACCGGGTGGGCTCCAAGGCGACCGCCGAGGACCTCACCAGCGAGACGTTCCTCCGGGCCCTGCGCCGGATCGGCACGTTCACCTGGCAGGGCCGCGACTTCGGCGCCTGGCTGGTCACGATCGCCCGCAATCTGGTCGCCGACCACTTCAAGTCGAGCCGTTTCCGACTGGAAGTGACCACCGGGGAGATGCTCGACGCCAACGAGGTGGAGCGCAGCCCCGAGGACTCGGTGCTGGAACAGCTGTCCAACGAGGCGCTGCTGACCGCCGTCCGCAAGCTCAATCCGCAGCAGCAGGAGTGCGTGACGCTGCGCTTCCTGCAGGGCCTGTCGGTGGCGGAGACGGCCCGGGTCATGGGCAAGAACGAGGGGGCCATCAAGACCCTCCAGTACCGCGCGGTCCGCACCCTGGCCCGGCTGCTGCCGGAAGACGCCAGGTGAGCCGACGGTGGACGGCAGACGACGCGGCGCCGGGTCGGCCCTTCCCCGTGCGGCCCTCTTGGACGATCATCAGACCCGGCCCGATCATCAGACCCGCGTAACCCAACTGGACCGGCACTCGTTGCATCACATGCAGACACTTCCGCACCGCGCACCGCTCACCGCTTTTCACCCGATCGGGTGTAGGGCCATCGGGAGCGCAACCCTCCGGGCGGTACGGGGAGTCGAGTGTGGAGACGAGAGGAGGTGCCGCCCGTGATCGGACAGGCAACGGCACACCGGCGGGCGAACGCCTTCGCCCAGGCGATCGAGGACGCCGATCTGGAGGGCGCGCACGGCGAGAGTGCCGACGGGTCGCCCGGCGGCCCGGCCGGCGGCCCGCCGGGCGGCCCCGGGGCATCCGGCGAACGCGACCCGGGCGCCACGGGCGGATCCGGCGGGCACGGCGCACACGCCGCCGACCGACGCGCCGCCCCCGAGCAGGTCTCGATGGTCGCGGTGGCCGCCGCCCTCTCCAAACGCCCGCGTCCGACCATGGACCCCGAGCGCAAGACGGTCCAGCGGGCCCAGCTGATCGCCGCCATGGAGCAGGCCATCGCCGACGGCAGCTTCCGCGGCGCGGCCCCCCGCGTGCCCGAGCAGCGCTCCGAGGCCCCGGCGTCGGGGCTGCGCAAGCTCTCGCCGCGCTCCCGGCTCTCCCGGCGGCTCGCGGTCGGCGGCCTGACGATGGGGGTCGCGGCCGGCGCCCTCGGCGGCGTGGCCGCGGCGAGCACCAACGCGCTGCCCGGCGACACCCTCTACGGCCTCAAGCGCGGCATGGAGGATCTGAAGCTGGACATGGCCGGCAACGACGCCTCGCGCGGCAAGGTCTACCTCGACCTCGCCTCCACCCGCATGCAGGAGGCCCGCCGGCTGATGGACCGCGGCCGCGGCGGGCAGCTCGACACCGAGTCGGTCGCCGAGGTGCGCCGGGCACTGTCCGGGATGCACCAGGAGGCGTCCGAGGGGCACCGGCTGCTCACCGAGGCGTACGAGAAGGACGGCTCGCTGGAGCCGATGGAGCTGCTCAACACCTTCGCCGACTCGCACCGGCAGAGCTGGGCGGATCTGCGCGGCAAGCTGCCCAGCCAGCTCACCGACGTCTCGGACCAGGTCAGCTCGATCTTCGACGCCATAGACGCGGAGGTCGCGCCGCTCGCGCTGCCGCACGCCTCCGGCACGCACGCGCCCGCACGCGAGGGCGACGGCTCGGGCAGCTCCGGCGCATCAGGCGGCGCCCCGACGGGCAGCCCGTCCGCCACGGCCACCGCCGGACAGCAGGACGGTCCGGCGGCCGGCCGGAGCGCCAGCCCCTCGCCGTCCGGCAGCACGGCGGGCAGCCTGCTCACCAGCGGCGGTCTGCTCGGCCCGGCGCCGACCGACCCGAGCGGCGCGGGCACGCCCACGGCGACGCCCACCACGCCGGACCACTCGGTCGTGCTGCCGCCGCTGCTCCCCGGCCTGCTCCCGGGCCTCGGCCTCAGCGGCAACTCCGACGACGAGTAGCGCGATCCGCGTCAGGAGGGCCGACCCGCACCGGGCCGGCCCTCCTGACGCGGGTGCAGCCGCGTGCGGCGGGGCTCCCGTCCCAGGCACGACCCGCCTCGTGCGGGCCGACCCCATACGGGACCCGCCCCGTGCGGGCCCCACCGTGCGGGGCGCGCTCAGAAGAAGACGCTGCGGCGCTCGACGAGCAGCTCGTAGAGCGTGTGCTGGATGGTCTCGCGCACCTGGTCGGTGAGGTTGAAGACCAGCATGGGGTCCTCCGCCGCCTCCGGCGGGTAGCCGTCCGTGGGGATCGGCTCGCCGAACTGGATCGTCCACTTCGTCGGCAGCGGGACCATCCCCAGCGGCCCCAGCCACGGGAACGTCGGCGTCAGCGGGAAGTACGGGAACCCGAGCAGCCGCGCCAGCGTCCGCGAGTTGCCGATCATCGGGTAGATCTCCTCCGCGCCCACCACCGAGCACGGCACGATCGGCACCTTCGTCTTCAGCGCGGTCGCCACGAAACCGCCGCGGCCGAAGCGCTGGAGCTTGTACCGCTCGGAGAACGGCTTGCCCAGGCCCTTGAAGCCCTCGGGCATGACGCCGACCACCTCGCCCCGCTCCAGCAGGAGTTGCGCGTCCTCCGCGCACGCCAGGGTGTGGCCGGCCTTCCGGGCCAGCTCGTTGATCACCGGCAGCACGAAGACCAGGTCCGCGGCGAGCAGCCGCAGGTGCCGCCCGGCCGGGTGGTGGTCGTGCACGGCCACCTGCGTCATCAGCGCGTCGATCGGCAGCGTCCCGGAGTGGTTGGCGACCACCAGCGCGCCGCCCTCGGCCGGGATGTTCTCGACGCCCTTGACCTCGACCCGGAAGTAGCCCTCGTACAGCGGCCGCACCAGGGACATCAGCACCTGGTCGGTCAGCTCGGCGTCGTAACCGAACTCGTCGACCTCGTACTCGCCCGTGACGCGCCGGCGCAGGAAGGCCAGCCCGGCGGCGACCCGCTGCTCCCAGGGCCCGCCCAGCACCCGGTCGGCGACGCCGCTGAGCGCCGCCGTGAGCGACTGCGCCGGCCCCGCGCCCTCCGGCTCCTCCGGCCCGCCGGAGCCGCGCCCGGCCGGGCCGCCCTGCCCCGCCGCGCCGCCCGATCCGGCCGCGCCCGCGGAACCCCCGGCGGCCGCCGCGCCGTTGCCGTCCTCGGCGCCGTTCCCGGCCCCGTCGGCCTGCGCGGGGATGCTCGGCACGCTCTCGTCCGGCCCGCCCTCCGGAACGGCCGCCAGCGGCGGCTGGGGGCCCGTCTCGGCCGTGCCGGCCGCCGCCGCGGCCTGCTTGCGGGCGCGCGAGCGCGACCGCCCGCTCCCGCCGGCCCCGCCACCGCGGCGCCGCGCGTCGTCCTCGAACGGGATCACCTTCGCGTCCGTCATGGCCGCCGCTCCTTCCGCCGGTACGTGCCCCGCATCCGTCATGCCCCCGGCTTCCCGAGCCCGAGCCCGGCCGCCGCCCGGTCGACCGCCGCGGCCACCCGGGCCGGGGGCAGCAGCCCGGGCCCGCGGGTGCGGGCGAAGTCGTGGAAGGTCTCCGCCGTGGTGAAGGACGGGGTGAAGCCGAACGTCTCGCGCAACTGCCGGGTGTCCACCACCCGCCCGTGGGTGAGCAGCCGGATCTGCTCCCGGGAGAAGTCGGTGACGCCTGCCGTGCGCAGCAGCTGCCCGACCCAGGTGACCGCGGGCAGCGGCACCGGCACCATCGGCTTGCCCAGCCGCCGCGCGGTCTGCGACAGCAGCAGCACCCCGTCGCCGGCCACGTTGAACGTGCCGCTGTTGAGGGTGCCGCGCCGGGCCTCAAGGGTGGCGGCCACCAGCACCTCGTTGACGTCGTCCTCGTGCACGAACTGCAGCCGGGGGTCGTAGCCGAACACCGTGGGCAGCACCGGCAGGTCGAAGTACTCTGCGAGCGGGGTGTCGGCGCGCGGCCCGAGGATGTTGGCGAAGCGCAGCACCGCCACCGCCACATCCGGACGCCGCCGGGCGAAGCCGCGCACGTAGCCCTCGACCTCCACCGCGTCCTTGGCGAAGCCGCCGCTGGGCATCGACTTGACCGGGGTCGTCTCGGTGAACACCGCGGGGTCGCGCGGCGCGGAGCCGTAGACACTGGTGGTCGACTTCACCACCAGGCGGCTCACCGTCGGGGCCTTCTGGCACGCGCCCAACAGCTGCATCGTGCCGATGACGTTGGTCTCCTTGGCCTGGGTGCGGCCGCCGGAGCCCAGCGGGGTGCCGCTGACGTCCAGGTGCACCACCGTGTCCACGGAGTGCCGCGCCAGGATCTTGCCGATGACCGGCTGGCGGATGTCGGCCCGGACGAACTCCGCGTCCCCGAGGTCGTGCCCGGGCGGCACCGCGTCGACCGCGATCACCCGGCCGACCTCCGGCTCCCGCTGCACGCGCCGGACGAAGCGGCCGCCGAGCTGCCGCGCGACTCCGGTCACGAGGAGCACCTTGCCCACGTTCAGCGCCTTCCTGAGGGGTTGCTGTCACCGTACCGCCACCACCTTGCCCCCGGAACGGCGAAACACCCCTCACGGGCCCGGGAAACGCCGCTGCCCCCTCACTCCGCCGTGCTGGCGGAGGAGGGGGCAGGGGCGAAGCGGCGACCGGCCCGCTTACTTCTTGTTGCGACGCTGAACCCGCGTGCGCTTCAGAAGCTTGCGGTGCTTCTTCTTGGCCATACGCTTGCGCCGCTTCTTGATGACAGAGCCCACGACAACCCTCGCTTCGTTTTCACTCGGTGCGGGGCGTCCGAGCCCACACGACCTACGTCGGCCAAGCCTACCCGCCCCGGAAGGGCGAACGTAACCGAGGCCCCGGCGGCCGGTCGTCGGCCCGTCACCGGGCCGATCGCGGCTCAGGCAGATTCCACCCCCACGTAGGACTCGCGGAGGTACTCGTGCACGGCCTGCTCCGGAACGCGGAAGGACCGCCCCACGCGGATGGCCGGCAGGTGACCGCTGTGCACCAGCCGGTACACGGTCATCTTGGACACCCGCATCACCGCCGCGACTTCGGCGACGGTGAGGAACACGACCTCGTTGAGAGGACGGGTTTCGGTAATAGTCATGACACACCTGAACTTTCCGCACATGGCGGCCACCGGCTTCCCCTCCGGCGACTCCAAACGGGCATGTGCGCTCCCCCACAGATTAGGGGCGGATGATGCAAGTGGGGAAGAGGAGTTGCCACCGGTAACTAGTGTGCGAGCCACGCACGGGTGAGTACGTAGCGACTCACCAGGTGGTAGTGCCCTGCCGGGGCGGTGTCGGCGAGGGGTACGGCGACCGACACTCTTCCCTCGGCCTCGGCGACGAAAACCGCCGGGTCGTCGGAGTCCGCCAGCCCGATCGACTCGATACCCAACTGGCCTGCGCCGCAGACGAATCCGTGGTCCCCGACCACCAGTCCCGGCAGGGTTCCGCCGCCCTCCACGACCCCCGCCAGGGCCGCCCGGACGGGCAGCGGGGAGTGGGTGTGCGCCCCCCGCTCGGCCCCCTCGGAGCGCACCACGGCGACCCCTCCGACGTAGGCGAGCCGGTGTTCGCGTACGCCGAAGTGTGTGGACATCGGCATGCACTGACCGTAGTGCGGGGTGAGAACGGGGCAGCCGGCCGACGACAGAGCGGCGGCCAAAGATGCGTAGAACCCAAGAAGACGGTGTGGATGTCCTGTGCCCAACAGGACGGGGACGCGGTCGTGCGCCGCGCGCGCCAGGCGCTCGGCGAACGCGTCCAGGGCGGCCAGCGTGCAGTCGGGGTCGATCACGTCCCGCCCCGACGTCTCCCCCGGGTCGGACGAGACGCCGCACCGTTCGGACATCAGCCGCAGCAACTGCGGCGCGCCCCACTCGCCCTCCGGGTCCAGCCCGCAGGTGTGGCGCGGGTCCCGCGCCGCGAACAGGCGGTAGCTCACCAGGCTCTTCTCCCGCGGTGTCCGCACCCGGCCCGCGAGCCCCGACGCCACCAGATGCGCGCGCAGCGCGCCGACACTCACCACGCCCCGCATCCTGCCGACCCCGCGCGGCCGGGGCTCCCGCTTCCGGCCAAGTTCACCCCCTGGAGGCGGAAACGGCCCGCGTTACGGCAACAGCCCGCGCAGCGGGAAGACCGCCCGGCGGGTCGCCAGGATCGCCTGGTCCAGCCGGGACGCGGGGTCGTACCCGCCCTCGTCGAAGGGCGTCCACTCCACCCCCGCGACGTCCCGCATCCGCAGCGGCGCCTCCTGCCGGGTCAGCGCGTACACCTGTCCGCGCCACTCCTCGGGCACCCGCGCCTCCGGCGCCACCGGGACGCCCGCCGCGATCCCCACCAGGTGCGTCCACGACCGCGGCACGACGTCGGCGACCGCGTACCCGCCGCCGCCCAGCGCCAGCCACTTGCCGTCCGCGTGCGCGTGCGCGAGCTCGTGGCACGCCTCGGCGACCATCCGCTGCGCGTCCAGCGACACCGCCAAGTGCGCCAGCGGGTCCTCGACATGCGTGTCGGCGCCGTGCTGCGACACCAGCACCTGCGGGCGGAACGCCGCCACCAGCTCCGGCACGACCGCGTGGAAGGCGCGCAGCCAGCCCGCGTCCGCCGTGCCCGGCGGAAGGGCCACATTGGCCGCGCTGCCCTCCGCGGACGCCCCGCCGGTCTCCTCGGGCCACCCGGTCTGCGGGAAGAGCGTGCGGGGGCTCTCGTGGACGGAGACGGTCAGCACCCGCGGGTCGTCCCAGAACGCCGTCTGCACGCCGTCCCCGTGGTGCACGTCGACGTCCACGTAGGCCACCCGCTCCGCGCCGAGCTCCAGCAGCCGGGCGATCGCCAGCGCCGCGTCGTTGTAGACGCAGAAGCCCGCCGCCGCGGCCGGCATCGCGTGGTGCAGCCCGCCCGCGAAGTTCACCGCGTGCGCGACCTCGCCGCGCCACACCGCCTCCGCGGCCGCCACCGACTGGCCCGCGATCAGCGCCGAGGTCTCGTGCATGCCCGCGAACGCCGGGGTGTCCACGGTGCCGATCCCGTACTCCCCCGTGGCCGCCGACGGATCGTCCGAGGCCCGCCGGACCGCCGCCACGTACTCCGGCCGGTGCACCAGCGCCAGCGTGGAGTCCCCGGCCGGCGGCGCGGCCACCACCCGCAGCGCGCCGTCCAGGCCGAAGGCCCGCACCAGGCCGCGGGTCAGGGTCAGCCGCACCGGGTCCATCGGATGTCCGGGCCCGAAGTCGTACCTCGTGACCTGCTCATCCCACATCAACTGTGCGTGGCCGCTCATGGCCGACACCGTACCCGGCGGACCCCGGCTCGAAGGACCCGGCGTAGAGCAGGGTGGCGCCGACCAGGACCATCGGGACGATCATCGCTCCGCGGTAGCTCCACGCGTCGCCCAGCGCCCCCACCAGCGGCGACCCGACCAGGAAGCCCACGTAGTTGAAGATGTTCAGCCGCGCGATCGCCGCGTCGGACGCCGCGGGGAACATCCGCCCGGCCGCCGCGAAGGTCTGCGGCACGATCACGCACAGCCCGAGGCCCAGGAGGGTGAACCCGAGCATCCCCACCCACGGCCCGGGGGCCGTCGCGACCACCGCGAACCCGGCCATCGCCACCACCGTGCCCAACCGCACGACCGCGACCGCGCCGAACCGCCGCACCCCGGAGTCGCCCACCGAGCGCCCGATCAGCGTGGTCACCATGTAGACGGCGTACGGCACCGTGGAGAGCTGGTCCGAGCTGCGCAGGGTGTCCTGGAGGTACTTGGCGCTCCAGTTGGAGACCGTCGAGTCGCCGATGTACGCGAACGCCATCACCAGGCACAGCGGCAGCAGCATCCGCATGACGACCGCCCGGCCGGCGCCCGGCTGCCCCGCGGCGGCGTCCGGCCCGGCGTCCGCCGGGTCCGCCGCCGGCGACGGGTCCGCCTCCTGGTCCCGGTACCAGCGGCTCGCCGTGAGCGTCAGCGGGACGAGCGCCAGCGCCGCCGGCCCGTACAGCGCGACCAGCGCCACGTGCCAGTGCGCCCCCGACCACGCCAGCGACGCCCCGAGGATCCCGCCGAGGCTGTAGGCGGCGTGGAAGCCCAGCATGATGCTCTGCCCGTACGCCCGCTGGAGGCTCACCCCCAGCATGTTCATCGACGCGTCCAGGCCGCCCACGCAGACCCCGAACAGCGCCAGCGTCACCGCGGCCACCCACAGCGCGTGCCCGGCGCCCAGGACGACCAGCACCACGGCCACCACCGGCTGCACCCAGCGCAGCACCGCGCTCGGCCGCACCCGGCGCACCAGGTGCTCGGTGACCACGCTGCCCGCGCCCGCCAGGATCGGCACCGCCGCGAGGAACACCGGCAGCAGCCCGTCCCCGATCCCGTACCGGTCCTGGATCGCGGGGATCCGGGTCACCAGGAGAGCGAAGAGGGCGCCCTGCGCGAAGAAGCTCACGGCGAGGGCGGCGCGTCCGTGCCGCAGCGACTGCGGGCGAGCGGCATTCATAAGCGAGCAGAGTAGGCGCGAAGGCTACGGATGAGTAGGTGCGGGCGGAAAGGAGTACGGGGACCGTCGCCGGCCCGCGCGGGCACCGGCGGCGGGCCTCAGGACAGCAGCAGGGGCGGCAAATCCGCCATGCTCGCGAACAGCGCGGTGGCGTCCTGGAGCTTCTCGGCCGGGGTCATCGCGGTGAAGCCGTAGACGGCCATCCCCGCGGCCCGCGCCGCCTGAACGCCCAGCAGGCTGTCCTCGACGACCGCGCAGCGCTCCGGGGGCACGCCCAGGGTCCGCGCGGCGTGCAGGAAGAGGTCCGGCGCCGGCTTGCCCCGCCCGACGTCCTGCGCGGAGAAGATCCGCTCCTCGGTGAACTTCCCGTACAGACCGGTCTTCCGCAGCGCCACCCGGATCCGCTCGTGGCTCCCCGAGGAGGCCAGGCAGTACGGCACCCCGTCGGCCGCCAGCTTCTCCAGGACGGCCTCCGCGCCGGCCACGGGCCGCAACTCCCGCTCGAACGCGGCGAACACGCGCGCGTGGAACGTGTCGTCGAACCCCGCCGGCAGCTCCCGGCCCGACCGCTCGCGCACGAGGTCGTGCACCCGGTGCATCGCCGAGCCCATGTAGTCCCGGATCGAGTCCTCGTACGTGGTCGGGTGGCCGATCTCCGTCAGGTACTCCGCGAGGAGGCGGTTGGAGATCGGCTCGCTGTCCACCAGGACGCCGTCGTTGTCGAAGATGACCAGAGAAGGGTGCACGGCACAACGGTACAGGGGTGCCCGGAACGCGAAAAAGCTCGGGTCCTCCGAATAAAATTCGGAGGACCCGAGCTGAAAAATTGTTCGGCGGTGTCCTACTCTCCCACAGGGTCCCCCCTGCAGTACCATCGGCGCTGAAAGGCTTAGCTTCCGGGTTCGGAATGTAACCGGGCGTTTCCCTAACGCTATGACCACCGAAACACCATGAAACAACACAGTGTCCTGGTTGCCTCAGAACTACACAGTGGACGCGTACAACTATGGACAAGCCCTCGGCCTATTAGTACCGGTCAGCTCCACCAGTCACCTGGCTTCCACATCCGGCCTATCAACCCAGTCGTCTACTGGGAGCCTTACCCCATCAAGTGGGTGGGAGTCCTCATCTCGAAGCAGGCTTCCCGCTTAGATGCTTTCAGCGGTTATCCCTCCCGAACGTAGCCAACCAGCCATGCTCTTGGCAGAACAACTGGCACACCAGAGGTTCGTCCGTCCCGGTCCTCTCGTACTAGGGACAGCCCTTCTCAAGACTCCTGCGCGCGCAGCGGATAGGGACCGAACTGTCTCACGACGTTCTAAACCCAGCTCGCGTACCGCTTTAATGGGCGAACAGCCCAACCCTTGGGACCGACTCCAGCCCCAGGATGCGACGAGCCGACATCGAGGTGCCAAACCATCCCGTCGATATGGACTCTTGGGGAAGATCAGCCTGTTATCCCCGGGGTACCTTTTATCCGTTGAGCGACGGCGCTTCCACAAGCCACCGCCGGATCACTAGTCCCTACTTTCGTACCTGCTCGACCCGTCAGTCTCACAGTCAAGCTCCCTTGTGCACTTACACTCAACACCTGATTGCCAACCAGGCTGAGGGAACCTTTGGGCGCCTCCGTTACCCTTTAGGAGGCAACCGCCCCAGTTAAACTACCCACCAGACACTGTCCCTGATCCGGATCACGGACCGAGGTTAGACATCCAGCACGACCAGAGTGGTATTTCAACGATGACTCCACCACGGCTGGCGCCGTGATATCAAAGTCTCCCACCTATCCTACACAAGCCGAACCGAACACCAATATCAAGCTATAGTAAAGGTCCCGGGGTCTTTCCGTCCTGCTGCGCGAAACGAGCATCTTTACTCGTAGTGCAATTTCACCGGGCCTATGGTTGAGACAGTCGAGAAGTCGTTACGCCATTCGTGCAGGTCGGAACTTACCCGACAAGGAATTTCGCTACCTTAGGATGGTTATAGTTACCACCGCCGTTTACTGGCGCTTAAGTTCTCAGCTTCGCGGAATCGAAACCCCACTAACCGGTCCCCTTAACGTTCCAGCACCGGGCAGGCGTCAGTCCGTATACATCGCCTTACGGCTTCGCACGGACCTGTGTTTTTAGTAAACAGTCGCTTCTCGCTGGTCTCTGCGGCCACCCCCAGCTCAGGAAGTAAATTCCATCACCAGGCGTGGCCCCCCTTCTCCCGAAGTTACGGGGGCATTTTGCCGAGTTCCTTAACCATAGTTCACCCGAACGCCTCGGTATTCTCTACCAGACCACCTGAGTCGGTTTAGGGTACGGGCCGCCTTGAAACTCGCTAGAGGCTTTTCTCGACAGCATAGGATCATCCACTTCACCACAATCGGCTCGGCATCAGGTCTCAGGCACATGTACGGCGGATTTGCCTACCGCACGCCCTACACCCTTACCCCGGGACAACCACCGCCCGGGCTGGACTACCTTCCTGCGTCACCCCATCACTTACCTACTACCCCCTCGGGTCAGCGGCTCCACCACTCCCCATCACTCCGAAGAGATCAAAGGCGGCTTCACGGCCTTAGCATCAGAAGATTCAGTACTGGGCGCTTCAAAGCGGGTACCGGAATATCAACCGGTTGTCCATCGACTACGCCTGTCGGCCTCGCCTTAGGTCCCGACTTACCCTGGGCAGATCAGCTTGACCCAGGAACCCTTAGTCAATCGGCGCAAGAGTTTCCCACTCTTGTATCGCTACTCATGCCTGCATTCTCACTCGTGAACCGTCCACCACTGCCTTCCGGCGCGGCTTCACCCGGCACACGACGCTCCCCTACCCATCACAGTCCCCGTTGGGGGTATGTACTGCAATGACACGACTTC
>CAVWOS010000020.1:197500-370813 GCA_963756705.1 uncultured Actinomycetota bacterium
GGTGACGGCCTCGCGCAGCCGGACGGGGTGCTCGCCGCTGTCGCGGAGCATGACGGCGGCGCCGATCGCGGACTGGACGATGAGGTCGTGGGCCTGGGCGCGGGGCAGGCCGAGCAGGATGCCGGCGTCGGTCATGGCCTCGACGAGGTAGTAGAAGTACGCGGGTCCGGAGCCGGACAGCGCGGTGGCGGCGTCCTGCTGCTTCTCCGGGACGCGGAGGGTCTTGCCGACCGGCTGGAAGATGGCCTCGGTGCGGACGAGGTGGGTCTCCTCGGCGTGCCGTCCGGCGGAGATGACGGACATGCCCTCGTCCACGAGGACGGGCGTGTTGGGCATGACCCGGACCACCGCGGTGCCGTGGGCGAGGCGCTCCTCGAAATAGGAGGTGGGCATGCCCGCGGCGGCGCTGATCACGAGCCGGTCGGCGGACAGGTGCGGGGCGAGCTCGTCGAGGAGGACGCCCATGTCCTGCGGCTTGACGGCGAGGATGAGGGTGTCGGCGGCCTTGGCGGCCTCGGCGTTGCCGACGGCCTCGACGCCGTAGCGGTCGCGCAGTTCCTCGGCGCGGTCCTGGCGGCGGGCGGTGACCATCAGGTCCGCGGGCGCCCAGCCGGCCCGGATCATCCCGGACAGGAGTGCCTCGCCGATCTTTCCGGCACCGAGGACGGCGACTTTCTGGGTGTCGGTCATGGCGGCTTCACCTCTGCGCTGCGGGTCGTCCCTTCCCGGCCATCCTCGCAGGACCGGGGGGCGTCCGGCGGTCATGTCCGCCTGGCGATACGCCCGGCGGGTCGCGGGCCGCCTCCTCCCCGAACGCCCGTACACCCGTGCCGGCGGCGGGGACCCGTCAGGCCGTGCGGCGGCGGAGGGTGGCGGCGCCGAGGGCCAGGGCGAGCAGGGCGCTGCCCGCCACGACCGCGACGTCGCGGACGAAGTCGCCGGTGACGCCGGTGTGGTGGACGACCTGGACCATGCCGTCGACGCCGTAGGACATCGGCAGGACGTTCGAGACCCCGCTGAGCACGGGCTGCATGGAGCCGCGCGGGACGATCAGGCCGCACAGCAGGATCTGCGGCAGCAGGACGGCCGGCATGAACTGGACGGCCTGGAACTCGCTGGCGGCGAAGGCGCTGACGAACAGGCCGAGCGCGGTGCCGAGGAAGGCGTCGGCGAGGGCGATCAGGAGCAGCAGCCAGGCGGAGCCGGACACGTCGAGGCCGAGGACGAGGACGGTGAGGCCGGTGGCGACGGCGGCCTGGACGACGGCGACGGCGCCGAAGGCCAGGGCGTAGCCGGCGAGCAGGTCACCTTTGGCCAGGGGCATCGACAGCAGCCGTTCCAGCGTGCCGGAGGTGCGTTCGCGCAGTGTGGCGATGGACGTGACCAGGAACATCGTGATCAGCGGGAAGATGCCGAGCAGGGAGGCGCCGGCGGAGTCGAAGGTGCGGGGGCTGCCGTCGAAGACGTACTTGAGCAGGGTCAGCAGGACGCAGGGCACCACGAGCATGAGGGCGATCGTGCGCGGATCGTGGCTGAGCTGGCGCAGGACGCGGCGGGCGGTGGCCAGGGTGCGGTCGGGGCTCATGGCGCGGACTTCCCGGTCGGCTCGGCGGATCGGCTGGATCCGGTGGACGGGCGGGGGGCGGCGACGGGTTCGCCGCCGGGCGGGGTGCGGCCGGCGGCCTCGTCGACGAGGCGGAGGAAGGCGTCCTCCACGGTCGCGGTGCCGGTGCGGTCGCGCAGGGCCTCGGGGGTGTCGTCGGCCAGCAGCCGTCCGTCGCGGAGCAGGAGCAGGCGGTGGCAGCGCTCGGCCTCGTCCATGACGTGGGAGGAGACCAGCACGGTGGTGCCGCGCTCCTCGACCAGGCGGTGGAAGAGCTGCCACAGGTCGCGGCGCAGCACGGGGTCCAGGCCGACCGTCGGCTCGTCGAGGACGAGGAGTTCGGGGGTGCCGAGGAGGGCGACGGCGAGCGAGACCCGGCCGCGCTGGCCGCCGGAGAGGCTGCCGGCGAGGACGTCGGCGTGCGAGGTGAGGTCGACGTCGTGCAGGGTGCGCTCGACGTGGGAAGCGCGGTCGGCGCGGGGGAGGCCGAGGACGGCGGCGTAGTAGGCGAGGTTCTGCCGGGCGGTGAGGTCGGCGTAGACCGACGGCGCCTGGGTGACGTAGCCGACCTTGGGGCGCAGGGCGCGGTGGCCGGCCGGGTGGCCGAGGACGGTGAGGGTGCCGGTGACGCGGGCCTGCGATCCGATGACGGCCCGCATCAGGGTGGACTTCCCGCAGCCGCTCGGGCCGAGCAGGCCGGTGATGCGGCCGCGCTGCACGGTGAACGAGAGATCGTCCAGGACGGTGCGGCCGCCGCGGACGACGCGCAGGTCGGCGGCCTCGACGGCGGGTGCGGGATGCGTCCCGCCCGCATTATTCATCATGCGATGAATAATGCGCCTCGGGAGGCGGCGGGTCAAGGGCCGCGGGGGGCGAGGTGCCCCTGCGGGGGCGGGAGTCGGTTCTGGGGGGCGGCTCAGGGTCATCCCTTATGGCGGCCGCGCGGCGGCGGGAGGACCGTGGCCGTATGAGTCGTTCATCCCGCGAAACTTCTGTGTCGGGCGCGGAGAAGCGGCAGTTGGCCGTGGCCTCGGCGACCCTCGGACCTTGGCGGCCGGCCGCCGCCGTCGGCGCGATCGGCGGCGGCGTCTCGCTGGCCATGCACCTCGTCGGCGGGCACTTCGGGCTCGGCGTGCTGGCCGGCGCGCTGTCGGTCGGCGCGCTGCTCTTCTTCGTCGTCGGGGGCGCGGGGGCGGTGCTCGGCTACTCCCGCGGCGCCGCCGGCCGCGACCAGCGCATCCGCCGCTGGGCCCGCACGCACCCCTGGCGGGTGGCCGCGGTGCCGGCCACCGCGATGTTCCTCACCGACCTGGTGGTGCGGCAGATCCTGACCAGCCAGGGCTTCTTCGGCTCGATCTGGACCGGGCTGTGGCACGGCGCCGTGGTCGCGGCCGTCGTCGGCGTGGTGGGAGCGGTGGGGGCGTCCCGGAAGTAGCCCGTACGGTTCGCCGGCGGTCCGCGTCTCAGCGGACCGCCCGCACCACCAGGTCCGCCAACTGGCGGCCCGCCTCGACGTCCAGGGGCGCGTGGTCCAGCAGCAGGCGGTACCACAGGACCCCGTAGACCATGTCGATGAGGAGCTCCGGGTCGAGGCCCGGGGCGATCTCCCCGCGCTCCGCCGCCCGCTGGAGAATCTGCCGCAGGGCCGCGCGCCGGGAGAACAGGAAGCGGTCGCGGAAGGCCGTGGCGAAGACCGGGTCGAGCAGCGCCTGGGCCATGAGGCCGACGAGCACCGGCCGCTGGCCTCGCTGCCGGAAGGTCTCGGTGAGGAAGCCCACCAGGTCGTCGGGCAGCGATCCCTCGTCGGGCACGCTGATCTTCGTCTCGACCGCGTCCAGCAGGGCGTCGAGCACGACGTCCGCCTTCGACTGCCACCAGCGGTAGATCGTCTGCTTGCCGACGCCGGCCCGGGCGGCGATGCCCTCGACGGTCAGGGCCGCGTACCCGCGCTCGGACAACTCCCCCAGCGCCGCGGCCAGAATCGCCTGCCGCGCGGCCTCGCTGCGCGGGCGCCCCGGCTTCCGCTCTCCCGTCATGGGCCTACTTTACTTTACAAGACGCATCGTCTCGTTATTATTACGAGACGATGCGTCTTTAAATTGGGGAGGCACGACATGCGTGTGGTGATCATGGGTGGGACGTCCGGGATCGGGCTGGCCACCGGCCGGCTGCTGCTGGCCGACGGCGCCGAGGTCGTCGTCACCGGGCGGGATCCGCACAGACTGGCCGCCGCCGCGGACCACGGGCTGACCGCCGAGCGGGTGGACGGCACCGCGCAGGACGAGGTGGCCGACTTCTTCGCGCGCACCGGCTCGTTCGACCACCTGGTGCTCGCGTTCAGCCCCGGCGCGGTGGGCCTCGGGCCGGTGAAGGACACCGCGCTCGCCGACATCCGGGCGGCGTTCGACGGGAAGCTCTTCCCGTACCTGCTGGCCGTCCAGCACGCGCGGGTGACCGGGACCATCACGTTCGTGACGGCGTCCTCCGCGCGCAGCAACCTGCCGGGGTCGACGGCGCTGGCCGGCGTCAACGGCGCGCTCGAGCGGATCGTGCCGCCGCTGGCCGCCGAGTTGGCGCCGGTGCGGGTCAACGCGGTCTCGCCCGGCGCGGTGGACACCCCCTGGTGGGGCTTCCTGCCCGAGGAGGCGCGGGCCGCGCAGTTCGAGGCGATCGCGGCGGCGTTGCCGGTCCAGCGGGTGGGGCGGCCCGAGGACGTCGCCGGGGCGATCCGCTACGTGATCGGGGCGGGGTACGTCACCGGCGCGGTGCTTCCGGTGGACGGCGGCTTCACGGTCGCCTGAGCGGGGGCCTTTCGGCCTTCCGGGCCGCCGGGTTCAGGGCCGGCCGGGCTCCGGGCCGGCGTTCGGCCGCAGGGTGCGGGGGCTTCTTTGCAGAGGACTGTGTGCAGAGAAGTCTCTGCATCCTATGCTGCGTTCATGACCGAACGACCCGCTGGCCCCGCCGCTCCCGCCGCCCCGGCTGCGCCCGCGCGCCGCCGCGCCCGCCCGGCGGCTCGACGCGCGCAGCCTGCGCGGCCTGGCGCACCCGTTGCGGATGAGCCTGTTCGAGCTGCTCAGCCTCGACGGACCGGCCACCGCCACCCTGCTCGCCGAGCGGCTCGGCGAGAACACCGGCACCGTCAGCTGGCACCTGCGCCACCTCGCCGAGCACGGCTTCATCGCGGAGGAGACCGGCCGCGGCACGAAGCGCGAGCGCTGGTGGCGGGCCTCCCCCGCGGTCAACGAGCTCCGCACCGCCGACTTCCGCGACGACCCCGAGGCCAAGGGTCCGCTCTCGGTCTACGTGCACGAGCTGCTGCGGCTGATGTTCGGCCGGGTCGCGGCCTACGTCGACGAGGAGTGGGACGACGAGTGGCGGCGGGCCGGCACCGTCGCCGACTTCCGCGACCTGCGCCTGACCGCGCCCCAACTCGCCGCGCTCAACGCGGAACTGGCCGAGGTGGTCGCCCGCCACACCCCTCCCCCGCACGCCGAGCCGGACGCGGCCGCGCTGCCGGTGGTGGTCCAGATCCAGTCCTTCCCGCGAGGCGGGCGGGAGCGGGAGTGAGCCGCCCCCGGCGGGTTCCCGGCGATCCCGCGGGGGCCGACGCGGACGACACGGACGACGCGGACGACGCGGCCTTCGGCGTCCGGCGGGCAGGGGGCATCGGACGGCAACCCGATTCCACCGGGGCCCGCACGGCCGAGGCGGCCGGCGCCGCCGACCCGGCCACGGTGGCCCACACACCCCACACTCCCCACATGCCTGGCCACGCCGACCGTTTTCCGGCGGGCGGGGGTTCGTCCGGGCGGCGGGGTGGGTTGTTGCGGCGGCACCGGGACTTTCGGCTGTTGTGGTGCGGGGAGACCGCGGGGAGGTTCGGGGGGTCGGTCACGTCGATCGCGATGCCGTTGATCGCGGTGTCCGTGCTGCGGGCCGGGACGTTCCGGGTGGGGCTGCTGAGCGCGGCCGCGTGGTTCCCGTGGCTGGCGGTCGGGCTGCCGGCGGGGGCGTGGGTGGACCGGCTGCCGCGGCGGCCGGTGATGGTCGCGGCGGCCTCGGTGTCGCTGGCGGTCTTCGCCGCCGTGCCGTTGGCCGCGCGGGCGGGCGGGCTGAGCTACGGGCTGCTGCTGGCGGCCGCCCTGGTGGCAGGGACGGCCGCGGTGTTCTTCCAGACCGCGTACAGCGCCTACCTGCCCGGCCTGCTCCGCCCGGATGACCGGGCGGAGGGCAACGCCGCCCTGCACGGGAGCGCGTCCGCCGCGCAGATCGCCGGCACCGGTTCCGGCGGCCTGATCGCCCAACTGGTGGGCGCGGTCGACGGATTGCTGGCCAACGCGGCGACGTTCGCGGTGTCACTGGCCTGCCTGGCCGGCATCCGGCACCGCGAGGAACGCCGCCCCGCCGGGCCCACCCCTGCGCGGGGACGGCTGGCCGCGGAGGTCGCCGAGGGGCTGCGGCTGGTGTTCGGCGACCCCTGGCTGCGCACGCTCACGCTGTTCGCGGCGGCCTCCAACCTGGCACTGATGGGCTACCAGTCCCTCCAAGTGGTGTTCCTCGTCCGGACCGCCGGGCTCGCCCCGGGCACGGTCGGCGGGCTGGTCGCGGCGACGGGCACCGGGGGCGTGGCCGGGGCGCTCCTCGCCCGCCGGGTCGCCGCCCGTACCGGCACCGCCCGCGCGACGCTCCTGTTCGAGGCGGGCCTGGCCGTGTGCGCCCTGCTCATCCCGCTGGCCGGGCACGGGCCCGGCGTTTTCTGCTACGTCGCCGGCGGGTTCTGCGTGTCGGCGGGCGTGGTGGCCGGGAACGTCCTCAAGGCGGGCTTCCAGCAGCGCTACTGCCCGCCGGAGCTGCTCGGCCGCCTGACGACGAGCACCGCGTTCCTCAACTACGGCACGATCCCGCTGGGCGCGCTGCTCGGCGGGGCGCTGGGCAGCGCGTTCGGCCTGCGCACGGCCATGTGGGTGACCACGGCGGGGGTGCCGCTGTCCGGGCTGGTGCTGCTGTGCTCCCCGCTCCGCCGCGCCCGGGACCTGCCCGTCACCCCCCTCCGACCCCTCCGAAGGCGGCGGGACCAGCGAGCACACCCGGGCGCATCCGGGCGCGCCTGACCGCATCCGACCGTGTCGGCCGGGGCACGTGCCCCGGCCGACACGACGGCGGTCACAGCACGCCGAGCCAGGCCTCCGCGCCGAAGCTGCCCTTGATCTCCGAGGCGATCGTCTCGTGGTTGACGAGGAAGCCGAGCTCGTAGACGGTCGTCTTCTGCGGGCTCTGCACCCGCACCCGGACCGGGCTCTCGCCCGGGTGCGCGGCCAGGATCCGCTTGAGCTCCACCACGCTGGGCCGGTTGACCTTGTGCGAGCGCATGAGCAGCTGGACCGGGGGCCGGCCGCCGTGCTCGGCGGAGGAGATGTCGAGCTCCAGCAGCTCCTGGCCGGCGATGTTGATGGAGCCGTCGCGGTCGTTGATCCGGCCGGTGACGGCGACCACGCTGTCCTCGATGAGCGCGTGCGCGACGAGCTGGTAGGAGGCGGGGAAGAAGCACACCTCGATCGACGCGTCACGGTCGGAGAGGTGGACGATCGCCCAGGCGTTGCCCTGCTTGGTCATCCGCCGCTCGACCCCGGTGATCAGGCCGGAGAGCTTGACCGTGCCCTGGGTCTGGCCGGAGTTGAGGAGGTCGGCGATGGAGGTGTCGCGGTTGCGGGCCAGGATGTGCTCGGCGCCGTCCAGCGGGTGCGCGGACACGTACAGGCCGAGCATCTCCCGCTCGATGGCGAGGAGTTGCTTGCGTGGCCACTCGGTCTCGCCGATGGAGATGTCGAGCCCGAAGCCGCCGCCGGTCTCGCCGTCGCCGCCGTCGAGCGAGCCGAACAGGTCGTCCTGGCCGTACGCCTCGGCCTTCTTCACCGGGATGATCGCGTCGATCGCCGTGTCGTGCGCGGCCGACAGGCCCATCCGGGTGTGCTCCAGGCTGTCGAACGCGCCCGCCTTGATGAGGGATTCGACCGCCCGCTTGTTGAGCGCGTTGATCTCCGACTTCTGCAGGAAGTCGGTGAACGAGGCGTACTTGCCCTTGCTCTTGCGGGTGGTGACCATCGAATCGATGACGCCGGTGCCCACGTTGCGCACGGACTTCAGGCCGAACCGGACGTCCTCGCCGACGGCGGTGAAGTCGGCGACGGACTCGTTGACGTCCGGCGGCAGCACCTTGATGCCCAGCTTGCGGGCGTCGGCGAGGTAGATGGCGGCCTTGTCCTTGTCGTCGTCGACGGAGGTCAGCAGCGCCGCCATGTACTCGGCGGGGTAGTTGGCCTTGAGGTACGCGGTCCAGTACGAGACCAGTCCGTAGCCGGCGGTGTGGGACTTGTTGAACGCGTAGCCGGAAAACGGCAGCATGACGTCCCACAGCGCCTTGATGGACGCCTCGGAGTAGCCGTTGTCGAGCATGCCCGAGTGGAACTTCTCGTACTGCGCGGCCAGTTCGGCCGGCTTCTTCTTGCCCATCGCGCGGCGCAGCACGTCGGCGCCGCCGAGCGTGTAGCCGGCCAGCTGCCGGGCGATGGCCATGATCTGCTCTTGGTAGACCAGCAGGTGGTAGGTCGTACCGAGGATCGGCTCCAGCGGCTCGGCCAGTTCCGGGTGGATCGGGTCGATGGTCTGGCGGCCGTTCTTGCGGTGGGCGTAGTTGGTGTGCGCGTTGGCCGCCATGGGCCCCGGGCGGTAGAGCGCGAGGACGGCCGCGATGTCCTCGAATCGGGTGGGCTCCATGAGCTTCAGCAGCTGCCGCATGGGCCCGCCGTCGAGCTGGAAGACGCCCAGCGTGTCGCCGCGGGCGAGGAGTTCGTAGGTCTTCGTGTCGTCCAGCGGGATGCTCTCGGTGGACAGCTGGATCCCGCGGTTGTCCTTGATGACCTGGATGGCGTGGTCGATGATGCCCAGGTTGCGCAGGCCCAGGAAGTCCATCTTGATCATGCCCATGGATTCGCAACTGGGGTAGTCGAATCCGGTGATGATCACGCCGTCCTTGTCCCGCCTGTGCAGCGGGATCAGGTCCATCAGCGGCGTCTTGGACAGGATGACGGCGCAGGCGTGCACGCCGGTGGTGCGGACCAGGCCCTCGATGCCGCGCGCGGTGTCGATCACCTTCTTCACGTCCGGCTCGTTCTCGTACATCTGCCGGACCTCACCCGCCTCGCCGTAGCGCGGGTGGTTGCTGTCGAAGATGCCCTCGAGCGGGATGCCCTTGCCCATCACGTCCGGCGGCAGCGCCTTGGTGATGCGGTCGCCCATGGCGAAGGGGTAGCCCAGGACCCGGGAGGAGTCCTTGATGGCGGCCTTCGCCTTGATGGTGCCGAAGGTGTTGACCTGCGCGGTGTACGCCTCGCCGTACTTCTCGGTGACGTAGCGGACCATCCGGTCACGCTGGCGGTCGTCGAAGTCGAGGTCGACGTCGGGCGGGCTGATGCGCTCGGGGTTGAGGAACCGCTCGAACAGCAACCCGTGCTCCAGCGGGTCGAGTTCGGTGATGCGGACGGCGTAGGCGACCAGCGAGCCGGTGGCCGAGCCGCGGCCGGGGCCGACCGGTACGCCGTTGTCCCGGGCGTACTTGCAGATGTCGGCGACGACGAGGAAGTACGAGGAGAAGCCCATCGGTCCGATGACCTTCATCTCGATCTCGAACCGGTCCAGCACCTCCTGCGGGATCGGGGAGCCGTACCGCCGCTCCAGGCCGATCATGACCTCCTTGCGCAGCCACGACTCCTGGGTCTCGCCCTCGGGCACGTCGAACTGCGGCATCTGGTCGACGTACGCGAACACCTCGTCGTACGGCTGGATGCGCTCGGCCACCAGCAGGGTGTTGTCGCAGCCCTCGGGCAGCTCCGAGAACAGGGAGCGCATTTCGGCGGCGGACTTGATGTAGTAGCCGCTGCCGTTGAACCGGAAGCGGTTCGGGTCGTCCTTGTTCTTGCCCACGCCGACGCACAGCAGGGTGTCGTGGGCGTCGGACTCGCTCTCGTGGACGTAGTGCGAGTCGTTGGTGACCAGCGGGGGGATGCCGAGTTCCTTGGCGATGCGCATCAGGCCCTCGCGGACATCGCTCTCGATGCTCAGCCCGTGGTCCATCAGCTCCAGGAAGTAGTTCTCCTTGCCGAAGATGTCCTGGTAATCCGAGGCGGCCTTGATCGCCTCGTCGAACTGGTTGAGCCGCAGCCG
The DNA here is from genome assembly GCA_963756705.1 of uncultured Actinomycetota bacterium. Taxonomy (GTDB): domain Bacteria; phylum Actinomycetota; class Actinomycetes; order Streptomycetales; family Streptomycetaceae; genus Actinacidiphila. The sequence continues at coordinate 207,324 of CAVWOS010000020.1, forward strand.
CGTCTGCACCTCGCCCGACGGGCAGCCGGTGGTGGCGATGATGCCCTTGGCGTGCTCGGCGATCAGTTCCTTGTCCATGCGGGGCTTGCTGTAGTAGCCCTCGTAGGAGGCGAGCGTCGACAGCCGGAAGAGGCTGCGCAGGCCCTCGGCGTTCTCCGCCCACATCGTCATGTGGGTGAAGCGCCCGCCGCCGCTGACGTCCTTGCCCTCGCCGTCGTCGGAGACCGCCCGCTGGCCGCCCGGCCCCCAGAAGACCTGCTTCTTGTGGAACCGCGACTCCGGCGCCAGGTACGCCTCGATCCCGATGATCGGCTTGACCGGGCCCTTCTTCGCCACCTGGTAGAACTCGTACGCGCCGAACATGTTGCCGTGGTCGCTCATCGCGACCGCGGGCATGCCCTCCTCCTCGATCTTCTTGAACAGGATCGGGAGCTTCTGCGCGCCGTCGAGCAGGCTGAACTGCGTGTGATTGTGCAGGTGGACGAAGCTGTCGGACACCGGGCAGGCACCTCCGGTTGCGATCGCGGAAACCACCTCACCCTATCCCCGCCCACCCCCGATCGGAGCACACCGACGCCCCCGCGCAAGGTGGCGCGGGGGCGTCGGGTGTGTCGGGGGTACCGGGTGCGGTGCGGGGGTCAGCCGTGGAGTTTGGTGATGTCGCGGACGGCGCCGCGGTCGGCGCTGGTGGCCATGGCCGCGTAGGCGCGCAGGGCCGTGGAGACCTTGCGCTCGCGGGACTTGGGGGCGTAGACGCCGCCGAGTTCCTCGCGGCGGGCGGCCAGTTCCTCGTCGGGGACGAGGAGGTCCAGGTTGCGGCCGGGGATGTCGATGCGGATGCGGTCGCCGTCCCGGACCAGGGCGATGACGCCGCCGGAGGCCGCCTCGGGGGAGGCGTGGCCGATGGACAGGCCGGAGGTGCCGCCGGAGAAGCGCCCGTCGGTGACCAGGGCGCAGACCTTGCCCAGGCCGCGGCCCTTGAGGAACGAGGTCGGGTAGAGCATCTCCTGCATGCCGGGCCCGCCGCGCGGACCCTCGTAGCGGATGACCACCACGTCGCCGGCCACGACCTTCTTGGCGAGGATCTTCTCGACCGCTTCCTCCTGCGACTCGCAGACCACCGCCGGACCCTCGAAGGTCCAGATCGACTCGTCCACGCCCGCGGTCTTCACCACCGCGCCGTCCTCGGCGAGGTTGCCGCGCAGCACGGCCAGGCCGCCGTCGGCGGAGTAGGCGTGCTCCACGTCGCGGATGCAGCCGCCGGCCGCGTCGGTGTCCAGCGAGTCCCACCGCTCGGACTGCGAGAACGCCTCGGCGGAGCGCTTGCAGCCGGGCGCCGCGTGCCACAGCTCGACGGCCTCGGCGGACGGCGAGCCGCCGCGCACGTCCCAGGTGTCCAGCCACTGCTTGATGGAGGGGGAGTGCACGGTGTGCACGTCCTCGTTGAGCAGGCCGCCGCGGTAGAGCTCGCCGAGGATCGCGGGGATGCCGCCGGCCCGGTGCACGTCCTCCATGTAGTACGTGCCGCCGGGCGCCACGTTCGGCGCGACCTTGGCCAGACAGGGCACGCGGCGCGAGACGGCGTCGATGTCGGTCAGGCCGTAGTCCAGCTCGGCCTCCTGCGCGGCGGCCAGCAGGTGCAGGATCGTGTTGGTGGAGCCGCCCATCGCGATGTCCAGCGCCATCGCGTTCTCGAACGCGGCGGTGGTGGCGATCGCCCGCGGCAGCACGGACGCGTCGTCCTGCTCGTAGTAGCGCGTGGCCAGCTCCACGACGGTGCGGCCGGCCCGCTCGTACAGGGCCCGGCGGGCGGTGTGCGTGGCGAGCACCGAGCCGTTGCCGGGCAGGGAGAGGCCGATCGCCTCGGTGAGGCAGTTCATGGAGTTCGCGGTGAACATGCCCGAGCAGGACCCGCAGGTCGGGCAGGCGTTCTCCTCGATCCGCAGGATGTCCTCGTCCGAGATGTTCTCGTCGACGGCGTCGGAGATCGCGTTGATCAGGTCCAGCTTGCGGACGGTGCCGTCCACCAGGGTGGCGCGGCCGGCCTCCATGGGGCCGCCGGAGACGAACACGGTCGGGATGTTGAGGCGCAGCGCGGCCATCAGCATGCCCGGGGTGATCTTGTCGCAGTTGGAGATGCAGATCAGCGCGTCCGCGCAGTGCGCCTCGACCATGTACTCGACCGAGTCGGCGATGAGGTCGCGGGAGGGCAGGGAGTAGAGCATCCCGCCGTGGCCCATGGCGATGCCGTCGTCCACGGCGATGGTGTTGAACTCGCGGGGCACCGCGCCCGCCGCCTTGATCGCCTCGGACACGATCCGGCCGACCGGCTGGAGGTGGGTGTGGCCGGGTACGAACTCGGTGAAGCTGTTGGCGACCGCGACGATCGGCTTGCCGATGTCGCCGTCGGCCACACCGGATGCGCGCATCAGCGCGCGGGCACCCGCCATGTTGCGGCCGTGGGTGACCGTACGTGACCTCAGCTCGGGCACGGCTGTCCACTCCTTGTGCACTCTGCTCGCCCGGCGGCGCCGCCGGGCGAGACGGCTCAGGACACGAGCCTACGCCCCACCGACCAGGATCCGGACATCCGTCCCGCATCCCGGACCCGGCGCTCCACGTACCGGGCCGCTCCGGCGGGCGGGACGGGCCCCGGCGGCCACCCTGTGTTACGCGGGGGGCGCGAGATAGCGCTGGAGCGCGGGGGCCAGCGACCGGACGATGTCCTCCGGGTCGGTGGACGCCAGCGGCTCGACCTTGATCACGTAGCGCAGCATGACCATGCCGATCAGCTGGGCGGCGGCGAGCTGGAGGCGGTACTCCGGGTCGGGGCCGGACAGCTCGCCCGCGGCGCGGACCAGCACCATGCGGCTCACCATGCCGCGGAAGACCGCCGCGGCCGTCTCGTTGGTCACCGCCGACCGCACGATCGCCAGCAGCGGCTCGCGGGTGGCCGGGTCCTCCCAGATCCGCAGCATGAAGCGGGCCGCCCGCTCGCCCATGCCCTCGGGGCCCCCGTCGGCCAGCGCGTCCGGCATCTCCCGGGCAGGGGCGAAGGACACCTCGATCGCGGCGGCGAACACCTGCTCCTTGGTGCCGAAGTAGTGGTGCACCAGGGCCGCGTCCACCTCGGCCGCCTTGGCGATGGAACGCACCGACGTTCGGTCGTAGCCGCGGGCGGAGAACTCCTCGCGGGCGGCGGCCAGGATCCGGTCCCGGGTCTCCCCCGCGGCCTGCCCGGCCGGCCGTCCCCGCCGGCGGGCCGCCCCGGACGGGCTCCTGGGCTCGCGGGGCCCGGCCCCGGGTGCCTGCGACGGGCCGTCCGGCTCGCCGGGCGGGCGCCGCCCGGGCGTCCCGGAGCGGCTCACCGGCGCCCCGCCGGGGTGGGGGCAGCCAGGTGGAGGCGGGTGAAGGCCAGGGCCTCGGCCAGGTCCTCCTCGCGCTCCGCGGAGGACATCGCCCGCCGGGTGTTCACCTCGATCACGACGTGACCGGCGAAGCCGCGCTCGGTCAGCGAGGCCAGCAGCGCCGCGCAGGGCTGCCCGCCGCGCCCGGGCACGAGGTGCTCGTCCTTCGCCGAGCCGTTGCCGTCGGCCATGTGGACGTGGGCCAGCCGGTCGCCCATCCGCCCGACCATGTCCAGCGCCTCGGTGCGGGAGGTCGCCGCGTGCGAGAGGTCCACCGTGAAGTGGCGGTAGTCCTCCTTGGTGACGTCCCAGTCCGGGGCGTAGGCGAGCATCTCCCGGTCCCGGTAGCGCCAGGGGAACATGTTCTCCACGGCGAACCGCACGTCGGTCTCGTCGGCCATCCGCCAGATGCCGCGCACGAAGTCCCGGGCGTAGCCGCGCTGCCACCGGAAGGGCGGGTGGACGACCACCGTGGACGCGCCCAGCCGCTCGGCGGCGCGCCGGGCCCGCTGGAGCTTCACCCACGGGTCGGTGGACCACACCCGCTGGGTGATCAGCAGGCAGGGCGCGTGCACGGCCAGGATCGGCACGCCGTGGTAGTCCGACAGCCGGCGCAGCGCCTCCACGTCCTGGCTGACGGGGTCGGTCCACACCATGACCTCGACGCCGTCGTAGCCGAGCCGCGCGGCGATCTCGAAGGCGGTGGCCGTCGACTCCGGGTACACCGACGCCGTCGACAGCGCGACCTTCACCGCGGGCACCCCGGGCTCGCGCGCCACGGCGCCGCGCCCGGAGCGGGCGAACGGCGCCTGGTGGGGGTCCGCGGGATCTGCCACGGGAGCTAGCGTACGGCCGCCGGTCGCCCGCCCGGGTCCACCGGGCGGCGCGGCGGCGCGGCTACGGCGCGGATCACGTACCGCTTTGCGGTGATTCCGCCGGTGATTCCCCTGGGGCCCGTGGGGTCAGGGGTGAGCCGGTTCACGACGGGCGGCGGGCCACCGTGGAGGCGGGGTCGGTGGTGCGGGCTGCGCCCGGGGCCGGCGGACGGTCGTCGGGGCTGCCCGCCGCGGCCGTGTCGCTGACCATCACGTCGAGCTTGCGCAGGATCACGCCCTCCCGCAGCGCCCAGGGCCCGATCTCCAACTCGTCGATCTCGAAGAGGTCCATCGCGCCCTCGGCGACCAGCGCGCCCGCCAGCAGCTGCCGGGCCCGGCCCTCGGACACCCCGGGCAGCCGGGAGCGCTGCTCGGCGGTCATCCCGGCGAGCTTCGGCACCCACTCCTCCAGCACCTCGCGGCGCAGGGTCCGCCGCACGTACAGGCCGTCGGCGCTGCGGGCGGCGCCGCAGATCCGGGCCAGCTGGCGGAAGGTCTTGGACGTGCCGACCGCGTGGTCGGGGCGGCCCAGCCGGGCGAAATCGGCGACCGTACGCGCTATTTCGGCGCGGACGTGCTTGCGCAGCGCCCGGACGTCCTCCTGGGACGGCGGGTCGCCGGGCAGCCACCCGCCGGTCAGCCGGCCCGCGCCCAGCGGCAGCGAGACGGCCGTGGCCGGGTACTCGTCCATGCCGAGGCCGATCTCCAGCGAGCCGCCGCCGATGTCCAGCACCAGCAGCCGGCCGGCCGACCAGCCGTGCCAGCGGCGCACGGCCAAGAACGTCAGCCGGGCCTCGTCCTCGCCGGACAGCACGGTCAGCCGCACGCCGGTCTCGCGCTCGATCCGGGCCAGCACCTCCTCGCCGTTGGCGGCCTCCCGCACGGCGGAGGTGGCGAAGGGCAGTACGTCCTCCACGCCCTTGTCCTCGGCGACCCGCAGCGCCTCGGCGATGGTCCGCTCCAGCCGCTCCACGCCGGACCGGCCGATGGCTCCGTCCTCGTCGAGCAGTTCGGCCAGCCGCAGCTCCGCCTTGTGGGAGTACGCGGGCAGCGGGCGCGCGCCCGGATGCGCGTCAACCACCAGCAGGTGGACGGTGTTGGAACCCACATCGAGCACTCCGAGTCGCATGGGCACGACGCTAACGCCTCCCGGGGCGCGCGAGGAGCGGCATTTCGCGCATTACGGTCTTAGTCTGGGGCGTGTGGCGAAGGCGACCGCCCGAAAGGGCAAGAAAAGCGACGTGACGCAGGGTTCCGAGCGGGTCGGACGGCCCCGGACCGAGCCGGACGAGGTCGGGCTCGATTTCACCCGTGCGTGGGTGGAGTTCGCGGACCCCGCGGATGACGAGCAGGTCTTCCGGTGCGACCTGACCTGGCTCACCTCGCGGTGGACGTGCGTGTTCGGCAGCGGCTGCCAGGGCATCGTGGCCGGCCGGGCCGACGACGGCTGCTGCTCGCTGGGCGCGCACTTCTCGGACGACGACGACGAGAAGCGGGTCGGCGAGCACGTGGCGCGGCTCACGCCGCAGGACTGGCAGTACCACGCGCTCGGCACCGGCGCGGACGGGTTCTGGGCGGAGGAGAACGAGGACGGGGAGCGGCAGACGCGGGTCGTGGACGGGGCGTGCGTCTTCTCCAACCGGCGCGGGTTCAGTGGCGGGCAGGGGTGCGCCCTGCACGCGCTCGCCCTGCGGGAGGGGCGCGAGCCGCTGGAGACCAAGCCGGACGTCTGCTGGCAGCTGCCCATCCGGCGCACCTTCGAGTGGGTGGACCGGCCGGACGACTCCCGGGTGCTGGTGGTCTCCATCGGGGAGTACGACCGGCGCGGGTGGGGGCCCGGCGGGCACGACCTGCACTGGTACTGCACCTCCGCGGTGTCCGCGCACGGTGGGGGCGAGCCGGTGTACGTCTCCTACCGGGCCGAGCTCACCGAGATGATGGGGGCTTCCGGGTATGCGGAGCTGGCCGCGCTGTGCGAGCGGCGGCTTTCCTCGGGGCTCCCCCTGCTGGCCCCGCACCCCGCGGATCCGGCCTCTTCCTAGGGTTTTCCTCCCACCCGCCCGCCCGCCCGCGGAGTGCGGGCTTCGGGCGGGTGGGAGAAAAGCCCCGGAGGGCGTGGAGTCAGGGAGTGGGGGACGTGGAGGTGGGGGGAGGGGACGTGGACGGGGGAGGCGTCGAGGACGGCGGAGGGTCGGTCGGCGACGACGTGGGGCTCTCCGTCGGTGGAGGTGACGCCGAATCCGTGGGAGAAGGGCTCACCGGCGGCGGGGAGACGGCCGGAGGCCCCACGCGGGCGGAAGTGCCGCGGAGGGTGACCCGCGCGTCGCCGGGCGAGAGGCGGATGACGGCCGCCCAGGAGCCGGAAGGCTCGAGCGCCCGGTCGACCCGCACGACGAGAGTGACCGATTCTCCGGCCCGCAACGTGCCGCCCCGCGCGGAGAGCGAGAGCCAGTACGCGCCGGTGGACGCCTCCCACCGGACGTCCCGCCCGCCACGCGCGGTGAGCGTGACATAGGTCGACCGCCCCGGCCCGGGCCGCGCGGCGACGAGCAGCCACCCCGCCCGCCCCCGCCGCGCGGAACCGGCCGGCGGTGTCCCGCCGGAGACGGCCACGGACGTGACCGGGGCGGCCCCCTTCGCGTCGGGCCCCCGGCCGGAGGACGCGGTGGACGGCCCGGCGCTGCCGGCCTTCTCGTAGGGCAGGCCGTCGATCCCGTCGGGCGCGGCACTCGCGGACCGGGCCCCTCCGTCGTGGCCCTCGCCGAGCGGCGCGGCCCGGTAGGCCGCCCACACGGCGAGCGCGGGCGCGGCCACGACCGCGGCGACCACCGTGGTGGTCACGGCCCGGTGCCGCAGCAGGGCGCGCCGCGCGGCCCGGTCCCCGCCCTCGACGGGGAACCCGCGCCGGTCGAAGCGCGGCGTGGCCTCCCGCGCCCGCCCGAACCCGGTGTCCATGGCGTGCAGCAGCGCCGCGTACGCCGCCGAGCGCGGTGCCTCGACGAGGGCGAGCACGGCCGCCGCGTCGCCCGCCCCGGGCCAGGGCCCGTCGGCGACCACCCGCTCGGCCGTGCGCCGGCACGCCGCGCAGTCGTCCACGTGCCGGACGATCTCGGCGCGCAGGGTGGTGCCGAGCAGCACCCCGTCCGCCCCGGCGAGCTGGCCGACCTCCGGGCAGCGCCCGGTGTGCACGACGGCGAGCGCGGTCCGCGTCCGCTCCACCTCGCAGGCGGCCCGGGCCAGCCGCCCCCGCGCGGCGTCCTGGTCGAGCCCGATCACGAGCCCGACCTCGCGGGCCGACAGCTGGTGCCGGACGGCGAGTTCGAGGGCCTCGCGCTGCTCGGGCGTGGTGCCGGCCGCCTCGGGCCAGGCCAGCGTGGCGAGTTGGGCCCGGCGCTGCTCGCCGACGGCCTCGGAGGTGTGCGGCACGACGGGCGCGCCGCGGGCCAGCCGGCGCAGGCACACCCAGCGGGCGAGCGCGTACAGCCAGGCCCGCCGCGTGCCGGGGTCGCGCAGCCGCACCCGCTGCCGCTCGGCGACCGCGAGCACCTCGCCGATCGCCCCGGCCGCCGCGTCGTGCTCGCACAGGATGGACAGGCAGTACGTGAACAGGCCGTCGAGGTACGGCTCGTAGTGCGCGGGCGGCTGCATGGGCAGGGTGCCCTGCGGCCGCTGCGCGTCGCCCTGGCCGCGGTCCTCGCGGCGCCCGCCGGACACCCGCTCCGGCTCCCGGTCCGCGCGGGCGCGGCCGGCCGGCGCCGCCCGCTGCCTGCGGTGCGCGCCGGTGCTCTGGGTCGGGGTCTGCTGCCTGCTCATCACCGGGCGACGGTAGGCCCCTTGCCCGCCCGACTTCAGCTCACCCGGCCCCCTTTAATCCTTACGGGTACCGATCCGCACACAAAAGAGGACAGACGGCCACACGGACGAGTGAACGGGAACGTACGGGCGCGCGGTCGTCCCCGTACGCCCCCGTCGGCATCCGGCCGCGTCCGTACGCCCCTGCTCGCCGTACTGAACCGCGGTGTCGGTGCCGCCCGCTACGGTGATGCGCATGGCCACCCGCAAGACCGCCCCGAAGGACCGTCCCTCCTACCGCTGCACCGAGTGCGGCTGGACCACGGTCAAGTGGCTCGGCCGGTGCGGCGAGTGCCAGGCGTGGGGCACCGTCGAGGAGTTCGGCAGCCCGCCCGCGGTGCGGACCACGATCCCCGGCCGGGTGACGACCGCCGCCCGTCCGATCGCGCAGGTCGACGGCACGCAGGCGACGGCCCGCTCGACCGGCGTCGCCGAGCTGGACCGGGTGCTGGGCGGCGGCCTGGTCCCCGGCGCGGTGGTGCTGCTCGCGGGCGAGCCGGGCGTCGGCAAGTCCACGCTGCTGCTGGACGTGGCGGCCAAGGCGTCCGGCCCGGGCAGTCCGACGCTGTACGTGACCGGGGAGGAGTCCGCCTCCCAGGTGCGGCTGCGCGCCGACCGGATCGGCGCCCTCGCCGACCACCTCTACCTGGCGGCCGAGACGGACCTGGCCGCCGTCCTGGCCCACCTCGACGACGTGAAGCCGGGCCTGCTGGTCCTGGACTCGGTGCAGACCGTGGCCTCGGCGGAGATCGAGGGCGCCCCCGGCGGCATGGCCCAGGTCCGCGAGGTCGCGGGCGCCCTGATCCGCGCCTCCAAGGAGCGCGGCATGGCCACCTTGCTGGTGGGCCACGTCACGAAGGACGGCGCCATCGCCGGCCCGCGCCTGCTGGAGCACCTGGTCGACGTGGTGCTGAGCTTCGAGGGCGACCGGCACGCCCGGCTGCGGCTGATCCGCGGGGTGAAGAACCGCTTCGGCGCCACCGACGAGGTCGGCTGCTTCGAGCTGCACGACGAGGGCATCACCGGCCTCGCCGACCCGTCGGGCCTCTTCCTCACCCGCCGCGACGAGCCGGTGCCCGGCACCTGCCTGACGGTCACGCTGGAGGGGCGGCGGCCGCTGGTCGCGGAGGTGCAGGCGCTCACCGTGGACACCCAGATCCCCTCGCCGCGGCGCACCACCTCGGGCCTGGAGACGCCTCGGGTGTCGATGATGCTGGCGGTGCTGGAGCAGCGCGGCCGGATCAAGTCCATCGGCAAGCAGGACATCTACACCGCCACCGTGGGCGGGGTGCGGCTGACCGAGCCCGCCGCCGACCTCGCGGTGGCGCTGGCGCTGGCCAGCGCCGCGATCGACACCCCGCTGCCGAAGAACCTGGTGGCCGTCGGCGAGGTGGGGCTGGCCGGTGAGGTGCGCCGGGTGACCGGTGTTCAGCGCCGGCTGTCGGAGGCGCACCGGCTCGGTTTCACCCACGCCCTGGTGCCCGCGGACCCGGGCAAGGTGCCGCCGGGCATGCGCGTCATCGAGGTCGCCGACATAAGCGACGCGCTGCGCGCGCTCCCCCGGCGCCGCCCCTGAGCGGCCCCGCCGGTGCCCCACCGGCCGCGCTCCCCCCGTGGGCACCCGGCGAGCGTCGTAAACTTTGCCCCAAACGGAGCGACCGTGAGGAGCAGAGTGGCAGCCAACGACCGGGCAGGGGGCGGTGCCCCGGCCCGTAGGGCAGCGCCGGACTCTGCCGGGCGATCCGGTGGAGGATTCGGCGGCGACGGCGGGCTGATGCACGCCTCGCTGAGCGCGGTCGCGCCGGGCACCGCCCTCCGCGACGGCCTGGAGCGCATCGTGCGCGGCAACACCGGCGGTCTGATCGTGCTGGGCATGGACAAGACGGTCGAGTCGCTGTGCACCGGCGGTTTCGTGCTGGACGTGGAGTTCACCGCCACCCGGCTGCGCGAGCTGTGCAAGCTGGACGGCGCCCTGATCCTCGACAAGGACATCACCAAGATCCTGCGGGCCGGCGTGCAGCTGGTGCCGGACCCGACGATCCCGACCGAGGAGACCGGCACCCGGCACCGTACGGCGGACCGGGTCAGCAAGCAGGTGCCGTACCCGGTGGTCTCGGTGAGCCAGTCGATGCGGCTGATCGCCCTGTACGTGGACGGGCAGCGGCGGGTGCTGGAGGACTCGGCGGCGATCCTGTCCCGGGCCAACCAGGCGCTGGCCACCCTGGAGCGCTACAAGCTGCGGCTCGACGAGGTGGCGGGCACGCTGTCCGCGCTGGAGATCGAGGACCTGGTGACGGTCCGCGATGTCACCGCGGTCGCCCAGCGGTTGGAGATGGTGCGCCGGATCGCCAACGAGATCGCCGAGTACGTGGTCGAGTTGGGCACGGACGGGCGTCTGCTGGCCCTCCAGCTCGACGAGTTGATCGCCGGGGTGGAGCCTGAGCGCGACCTGGTCGCCCGCGACTACGTGCCCGAACCCACCGCCAAGCGCAGCCGCACGGTGGCGGAGGCGCTCGCCGAGCTGGACGCGCTGCCGCAGAACGAGCTGATCGAACTCACCACGGTGGCACGGTCGTTGGGCTACACCGGGTCGCCGGAGTCGCTGGACTCCGCGGTATCGCCGCGCGGTTACCGGCTGCTGGCCAAGGTGCCGAGGCTGCCGAACACCGTCATGGAGCGCCTGGTCGAGCACTTCGGCGGCCTGCAGAAGCTGCTCGCCGCCAGCGTGGACGACCTGCAGACGGTCGAGGGCGTCGGCGAGGCCCGCGCCCGGTCCGTGCGCGAGGGGCTGTCCCGGCTCGCCGAGTCGTCCATCCTGGAGCGGTACGTCTAGGCGTACGCACCGCCGCCCGCCGGGCCCCACCGGGCCCGGCCGGTCCCTCGCCCGGCCGCGCCCGCTCCCCCGCTCAGTCCTCGCTGAGGACGAACGACACCTGCTTCGTCCCGTAGCCGGACATCCGGGCCTGGACGAGGTACGTGCCGGGGGCGGCCTGCTGGCCCTTGGGCTTGGCGCACTGCGGGGAGCTGGTCTTCGCGTTCCACCGGAGGGTGAACGACGAGAAGGAGTGCGCGGGCACCTGGTAGAGGCGGGCCCCGGTGGCGGGGCAGTCGTCGGACGCCCAGACGTGGCTGTTGTCCGAGGCCCGGGTCACGGTGAACACCGCGCTCTTCGGGCCGAAGTCCACCTTGCAGGAGACGCCGCCGGAGTTGGTCGCGCGGAGCACGAACTCCGGGTCCTGGCCGGGGTCGTAGGAGTTCTGCACGCTGCTGAGCGTGAGCGTCACCGCTCCGGGTGAGCAGTCCGGCAGGGTGGAGCCGGCGGGCACCTGTCCGCCGGTCGTGGATCCCGAACTCCCGGCGCTCCCACCGGAGTTCGCGCCCGTGGAGCCGGAGGTGGAGCCGGACGCACCCGAGGTGTCACCTGCGGAGGAGCCGGAGCCCGCGCTGCTGCCGCTCGAAGTGCCGTCCCCCGTACCGCCGTTGGCGGCGCCGCCGGCCGAGGAGTCGGGGGGCGCGGTGTCGCGGCCGCCGGGCTCGCCGCTGATGTGCGTGCCGGTCGGCGTGGGGCCCGCGGTGATCGTGGCGATCGGCGTGTGCGAACTCGTGGGCGCGCTCGCCCCCTTGTCGTCGTCACCCCCGCCGCCACCGCCGAAGGAGGTGAACCCCCAGACGGCGACCGCGGCCAGTGCCGCGAGCAGGCAGCCCGCAACCACCCGCCGCCGCCAGTAGATAGAGGACGGCAGAGGACCGACGGGATTGCGTACAGAGCCCACGGACGCACTCTATGGGAGATCACCCTGATGGCGCCGCACCACCCGCCGCTCGCCGTCCGGTCTTTGCCGATGATCACGTTTAATCGGCCGAAGGAGTGCGCTGCCGCGCGGCGCGCGGGCGCACTCCCGGCCGGGTGCGCGGCGCACGTGCGACGACGCGCGCTCACGCGTCCGTGGACGGCTGCCCGTCGTCCGCCGTCGCTGCCGCCGGCATGTGCGAGGATCGGACGGCGATGAGCACAGACCTCCCCATGACCCCCACGCCCCCGCCCCCCACGCCTTCGTCCGACGCCCCCGCACCGGCCCCCGCACCGGTGTCCGCGGCGGCCCCCGCGTCGCCGTCCTCCCCGGCCCCCGCGGCCGACCCCGCGGTGCGCGCCGCCGGCGAACTGCACGACCTGGTCATCGACTGGTTCGACGAGCACGCCCGGGACCTGCCGTGGCGGCACCCCGACGCGGGCGCCTGGTCGGTGATGGTCAGCGAGTTCATGCTCCAGCAGACCCCGGTGAACCGGGTGCTGCCGGTGCACGAGCAGTGGCTGGCCCGCTGGCCGCGCCCGGCCGACCTGGCCAAGGAGTCCCCGGGCGAGGCGGTACGCGCCTGGGGCCGACTCGGCTACCCCCGCCGCGCCCTGCGGCTGCACGCCGCGGCCACCGCCATAGCGCACCGCCACGGCGGCGAGGTCCCGCACGAGCACGCCGAGTTGCTGGCGCTGCCCGGCATCGGCGAGTACACCGCGGCGGCGGTGGCGTCCTTCGCGTACGGGCGCCGGCACGTGGTGCTCGACACCAACGTGCGCCGCGTGTTCGCCCGGCTCGTGACGGGCACGGAGTACCCGCCGAACGCCACCACGGCCGCCGAGCGCCGGGTCGCCGCCGCGCTGCTGCCGGCGGACGAGGAGACCGCCGCCCGCTGGGCCGCCGCCACGATGGAGCTGGGCGCGCTGGTGTGCGTGGCCCGCTCCCCGGAGTGCGGCTCGTGCCCGGTCAAGGCGCGCTGTGCCTGGCGGCTGGCCGGTTCGCCCGCGCACGAGGGCCCGCCGCGGCGCGGCCAGTCGTACGCCGGCACCGACCGCCAGGTCCGCGGTCGCCTGCTGGCGGTGCTGCGGGCGACCCACAAGCCCGTCCCGCAGGCTTCCCTCGACCTGGTGTGGCACGACCCGATCCAGCGCGCCCGCGCCCTGGACGGCCTGGTCGAGGACGGCCTGGTGGAGCCGCTGGCCGACGGCTTCTACCGCCTCCCCGTCTGACCACCCGGCCCCGGACCCCGCGCACGCCCCGCCACCCGAACGCTCCCGCGCCCGCACGACCCGCCGCCCGGGGCGAACCGCCCTTATCACCGGCCTACAAGGCGCGAACGTCCCATCGGTGATACAACAGCCCGCTCCGGACCCCCGGCCCGCGCTGTTACACAACCGATGGGTTCCCGTGCGCCCACCGTGCGTCCGCGGTGGCCAAAGCCCAACATCCGCTTCGTAGCGTCGTTTCCGGTCGGCGGGAGACCTTCCCGCCGCGGGCAGCGGCAAACGGGGTGGAGGCAGCAGATGTCGGCGAGCGGCGCGGTGCTGGAGTTCGAGGATTACGTCCGCGCGCGGCAGGACGCGCTGCTGCGCAGTGCCCGGCGCCTGGTGCCCGACCCGGTCGACGCCCAGGACCTCGTCCAGACCGCGCTGGTGCGCACCTACCCGCGCTGGTCTGGCATCGCGGACAAGACGCTCGCCGACGCGTACATGCGCCGGGTGATGATCAACACCCGCACCGAGTGGTGGCGAAGCCGCCGCCTGGAGGAGGTGCCGACCGGCGAGGTGCCCGACGCCACCGTGGACGACGGCGCCGAGCAGCGCGCCCTGCGCGAGATGCTGCGCGACGTGATGCGCGTGCTGGCGCCCAAGCAGCGGCAGGTGGTCCTGATGCGGCACTACCGCCAGCTCAGCACCGAGGAGACCGCCCGCGCCCTCGGGATGTCGGCGGGTACCGTGAAGAGCACCCTGCACCGGGCGCTGGCCCGGATGCGGTACGAACTGGAGCACGGCCGCTACGGCTACACCTGTCCCTGGGCGACGGAGCCGCGCGAGTCGTGCGTCGGAGCCGAGGGGCCGGCTGCCCCGGCCGGTCCGGGCACCCCGGGTCACCAGGAGCGCCCGGGGTACCCCCGGCCCTCGGAAAAGGAGGTCCCGTGCGCCGCGTAGCGCCGATCGCCGCGACGTCGGCCGCCATGGCCTGCCTCGCGGTCGCCGGCTGCGGCAGCACGATCACCGGGGCCCGCCGGGAGGGCCCGGCGCCGGCCGCCACGGTGCGGACGCCCTCCTCCGAGGCGCCGGCCATCGCCTCGAACCCGGCCGCGCTGGCGAGCATGGTCCGCCGGGACTCCAGCGTGAGCGCGACCGTCCGCGAGGACCTCACCCCGTGCGCGGGCGACGACTACCCGCTGGACACCGACTCGGGCGACCTCACCTCCGGCGACGGTCCCGACCTCGTGGTCAACATCACCACCTGCGGCGACGGCCTGGGCATCGCCGCGTACGTGTACCGGATGGTCGACGGGAAGTACCTGGACGTCTTCGCCGACGAGCGGCCCCCGGTGTACGGCAGCGTCGCGGACGGGCGGCTGGAGATCGTCCACGAGGTGTACCGCACCGACGACCAGGTGGCGTACCCCACCGGCGAGGAGGCGGTCACCTACGTGTGGCGGGGCAACCGTTTCCTCGAGGCGGCGCGCAGCTACTCCGACTTCACCGCGAAGGACCCCACCTCCTCCCCGGAGCCCACCTCCACCGACCCGGCGCCGATGCCGAACTCCACGCCGGTCGACCCGGAGCTGCCCACCGCCGCGCCCTCGTCCGCGACCCCCTCGACGCCGTCGGCCTCCCCATCCACCTCGCCGCCCGTCTCCGGCCAGGCCACCGCCCCGGCCACGCCCCCGACCGGTGGGGGACGATAGCCGCATGGCCGCCATCCACGTGCTGTTCGTCGAGGACGACGACGTCATCCGCGAGACGACCACCCTCGCGCTCGAACGCGACGGCTTCCTCGTCACGGCCGCGCCCGACGGCCTCACCGGCCTCGACGCCTTCCGTGCCCACCGCCCCGACCTGGCGCTGCTCGACGTCATGGTGCCGGGCCTGGACGGGGTGAGCCTGTGCCGGCGCATCCGCGACGAGTCCACGGTGCCGGTGATCATGGTGTCCGCGCGGGCCGACGCCATCGACGTGGTGCTCGGCCTCGAGGCCGGCGCCGACGACTACGTGACCAAGCCCTTCGACGGGGCGGTGCTGGTCGCCCGCATCCGCGCGGTGCTGCGCCGCTTCCGCGCCGCGGCGGTCGGGTCCGACGGGCCGGCGGAGGGCGCCGCCCTGCTGTCCTTCGGCGACCTGGAGATCGACCCCGAGGGCCTGGAGGTCACCCGCGACGGCCACCGTCTCGCGCTGACCCCCACCGAGATGCGCCTGCTGCTGGAGTTCGCCGCCGCGCCCGGCACGGTGCTCTCCCGCGACCGCCTGCTGGAGCGGGTCTGGGACTACGAGTGGGGCGGCGACACCCGCGTGGTCGACGTGCACGTCCAGCGGCTGCGGGCGAAGATCGGCCCGGACCGGCTGGAGACCGTGCGCGGCTTCGGCTACAAGCTGCGGGCCTGACGTGCCCTCCCCGCGCGCCCTGTTCCGCGGCGGACTGCGCTGGAAGATCAGCGCGGCCATCGCCGCCGTCTCCGCGCTGGTCGCCCTCGCGCTCAGCCTGGTCGTGCACAACGCGGCCCGGGTCAGCATGATCAACTCCACCCGGGACGTGCAGGACGAGCGGGTCCAGTCCGCGCTGCGGATCTACGAGGCCACCGGCCGGCTGGTGTTCTACGCCCGGCTGGACGACCCCGCCCTGCCCGATGCCCTCAAGGGATACGCGGCCAAGGGCCAGCGGGCCACCTACGTGGAGAGCACCTATCACGACGCGCCCACCGTGTGGGCGGAGTCGCCGGCCGCCGACGGCCGGGTGCTGTCCCTCAAGAGCGAGTTCGGCGACCGCTACTCCGTGCTGCGCGACCTCGACCGGGCCCTGATCGCGGGCTCGCTGGCCGTGGTGGGCGGCGGCACCGCGATCGGCGTGCTCATCGGCGGGCGGATGTCCCGGCGGGTGCGGCTGGCCGCCACCGCCGCCCGCAAGGTCGCCGACGGCGACAATCAGCTGCGGGTGCGCGAGGCGATCGGCGGGCGCCGGGTCCGCGACGAGACCGACGAACTCGCCCGTGCCGTCGACGCCATGGCCGACGCCCTCCAGCACCGGCTGGAGGCCGAGCGCCGGGTCACCGCCGACATCGCGCACGAACTGCGCACCCCGCTGACCGGCCTGGTCACCGCCGCCGAACTGCTGCCGCCCAGCCGCCCCGCCGAGCTGGTCCGCGACCGGGTGCACGCCCTGCGCACCCTCGTCGAGGACGTCCTCGAAGTCGCCCGGCTCGACGGCGCCGCCGAGCACCCCGAACTCCAGTCGGTGGCCCTGGCCGAGTTCGTCCGCCGCCGGGTGCCCGTGCTCGCGCCCGGCGCGAAGGTGGTCGTGGACGAGGACGCGCTCATCCAGACCGACCCGCGCCGCCTGGAGCGCATCCTGGGCAACCTGCTCGCCAACGCCGCGCGCCACGGCGAGCCGCCGATCGAGGTCGTCGTGGACGGGCCCTTCCTCCGGGTCCGCGACCACGGCCCCGGCTTCCCCCGCCACCTCCTGCTGGAAGGCCCCAGCCGCTTCCGCACCGGCAGCACCGACCGCTCCGGCAGCGGCCACGGCCTCGGCCTGACCATCGCCACCGGCCAGGCCCGCGTCCTCGGCGCCCGCCTCACCTTCCGCAACGCGCCCGCCGCCGCCCCCGGCGCCATAGCCCAGCTCCTCCTGCCCTACGACCCCGATCCCGGCGAGGCGCCGGGGTCCGGGTCCCCGGCCTCCCCCTGAGGCGCCGCCCCGGCACGCGAAAGGGCCGGGGCGCGAGGCCCCGGCCCGGTGCGGACGGGTGGGTCAGTGGGCGTCCGCCATGAGGCGGGGCTGCTCCTGCGCCACATCCTCGGTGGGCTTGGCGGCGGGGGCGGAGCCGCGCAGGGGCGTCTCGGTGACGAACCACGCGGCGATGAAGCCGATCACGCTGATGGCCGCGCCCCACAGGAACACGGTGTGCGTGCCCGAGGAGACCGCGTGGAAGTAGGCGTCCTTCACCGCGGGCGGGAACTTGGCGATGGTGGCCGGGTCGAGCTGGGCGCCGCTCTTGGTGAGGGAGCCGCCGTGGCCGCCGGCCGACATCGAGTCCTGGATCTTGTGCGAGAAGAGGGCGCCGAACAGGGAGACGCCGAAGGAACCGCCGATCGTGCGGAAGAGGGTGGCGGAGGAGGAGCCGACGCCGATGTCGCGCAGGTCCACGCTGTTCTGCGCGATCAGCATGGTGATCTGCATGATGAAGCCCATGCCGCAGCCGAGCACGGCCATGTAGAGGCCGGAGGTGGTGCGGGTGGTGTGCACGTCGAGCAGGGAGAGCAGGAACAGGCCGACGGTGATCAGCCCGCCGCCGACGATGGGGAAGATCTTGTAGCGGCCGGTGGTGGTCGTGACCCGGCCGGCCACCATGGAGACGGCCATCATCGACAGCAGCATCGGCAGCAGGAGCAGCCCGGAGTTGGTCGCGGACGCGCCCTGGACCGTCTGCTGGTAGAGCGGCAGGAAGGTCATCGCGCCGAACATGGTGAAGCCGACGAGGAAGCCGATCGCGGAGATCAGCGAGAAGTTGGCGTTGCGGAAGATCCGCAGCGGCAGCACCGGCTCGACGGCCCTCGTCTCGGCGTACAGGAACGCGGCCAGCGCGGCCAGGCCGACCACCAGCAGGCCGATGATCTGCGCGGAGCCCCAGGCGTACTGCGTGCCGCCCCAGGTGGTGAGCAGCACCAGCGAGGTGATGGCGACGGTCAGCAGCGCGGCGCCGAGGTAGTCGATCCGGCTCTGGGCGCGCTTCTTCGGCAGGTGCAGCACCATCGTGACCATGGTCAGCGCGACCACGCCGATCGGCAGGTTGATGTAGAAGCTCCAGCGCCAGCCCCAGTTGTCGGTGATGGAGCCGCCGACCAGCGGTCCGCCGATCATGGCCACGGCCATCACGCCGGCGATCAGGCCCTGGTACTTGCCGCGCTCGCGGGGCGGTATGAGCTCGCCGATGATCGCCATCACGCCGACCATGAGGCCGCCGGCGCCGAGGCCCTGGAGCGCACGGAAGGCGATCAGCTGGTCCATCGACTGCGACATCCCGGACAGCGCGGAGCCGACCAGGAAGACCACGATCGAGGTCAGGAAGATGCCCTTGCGGCCGTACATGTCGCCGAGCTTGCCCCAGATCGGGGTGGAGGCGGCGGTGGCCAGGGTGTAGGCGGTGACGACCCACGACAGGTGGTCGAGGCCGCCGAGTTCGCCGACGATGGTCGGCATCGCGGTGCCGATGATCATGTTGTCGAGCATCGCGAGGA
Organism: uncultured Actinomycetota bacterium; assembly: GCA_963756705.1. GTDB lineage: Bacteria > Actinomycetota > Actinomycetes > Streptomycetales > Streptomycetaceae > Actinacidiphila. The sequence continues at coordinate 225,716 of CAVWOS010000020.1, forward strand.
GCATCGCGATCAGCAGGCCGACCATGACCACGCGCACACTGCGCTGTTTCGGTTCATGGGCGGCCAGTGGCACGTCGGTCTGTGACATGACCGGGTTCCTTCCCCCGTCCGAGCCGGGCGGGCGGGCCCTGGGGCGGAGCGGGGAGGCCCCTGGTACGGACCGTTCCACTTACTTGCCGCCCGGCTAGTTTGCGTATGAACGTAAGCTACGGTGCTTACTAGCCGGGCGTCAAGTAAGTGCGTACAGTCGGGGTGAGGACGTAGCTTGGGGCCCCGAACGGGCCCGTCACGGCATGGAAGCGCGCCGTGACACGGAGTGCAGCAGGAGAGCGACCGCCATGGACACACCGCACCACTCACGTCGCACCGACACGCGGCGCCGGATCCAGGACGTGGCCCTGGAGCTCTTCGCCGAGCAGGGGTACGAGAAGACCTCGCTGCGGGAGATCGCCGAACGGCTGGACGTCACCAAGGCCGCGCTCTACTACCACTTCAAGACCAAGGAAGACATCCTGATCAGCATCACCGACGACCTGACGGCGCCGGTCGACGAGCTGATCGCCTGGGCGCAGGAGCAGCCGCGCACCCTGGCCACCAAGCAGGAGGTGCTGCGCCGCTACAGCACCGCGCTGTGGGGCGCCACCGACCTCTTCCGCTTCGTGCAGGAGAACCAGGCCAGCATCCGCGACCTGGCCATCGGCGAGTCCTTCAAGAGCCGGATGGCGGCGGTGAACGCGCTGCTGCGCGAGCCGGACGCCCCACTCACGGCGCAGGTGCGGTCACTGACCGCGCTGTTCGCGATGCACGCCGGGATGTTCGCGATGCAGAACATCGAGGGCGACCCCGAGGAGAAGCGTGACGCCATCCTCGAGGTCGCCCTCGATCTCATCGCCCAGGCCCAGCCCGCGGAGCGGGCGGCCGGGGCGTCTCACTCCTAGGAGCGAACCGTCCGCGTCACACGTGGACGCCGTGCGCCCGCAGGAAGTGCAGCGGCTCGATCGCGGAGCCGTACACCGCGGTCTTGCGGACCTCGAAGTGCAGGTGCGGCCCGGTGGAGTTGCCGGTGGAGCCGGACTTGCCGATCTGCTGCCCGACCTTCACGTGCTGGCCGACGTACACGCCTATGTGCGACAGGTGACCGTACTGCGTGTACAGGTGCGGCCCGTGCTTGATCACGATGTTGTTGCCGTAGGCGCCGCCCCAGCCGGCCGTCACCACGGTGCCGGCGTGCGCGGCGCGCACGGTGGTACCGCTCTTGACGACGAAGTCCTGGCCGGAGTGCTTGTGGATCCAGTGCGGGCCGGCCTGCGCGAAGCCCGCGCCGAGCACGTAGCCGGTGGTCGGGGTGACCCAGGCCGCCGAGCGCGCCTTGTGGTGGGCCGGGGCGTGCTTCTTCTTCGCCTCGGCTGCCTTCGCGGCGGCCGCCTTCTGCCCGGACGCCTGCTGGTGCACGGCGGCGGTCACGTGGCTCGCGGAGCCGCCGGCCAGGGAGTTCTCGTGCGACGCGGACGCGAACGCGGCCGTCGAGCCCATCGCGATCGCCGCCACCATACCCCCGCCGACCACGGCCGCACGGCCGCGGGTGACGAGCTTGTTGGTGCGGTTCTTCATCGTGGAGTTCTTGCGCATGGAGAAACAACCTCACTGGATGGGAGAGCGGCGGATCCGGCAGCGGCCCGTCGCGCATCCCTTCGTAACCGGCATTTCGGACCACGACAAGAAGCGCTCCTACGAAGCGTCGTCGTATACCAAAAGGGACATTTCACTTAAATTTCCCCTCGCCCCGCGATAGCCCCTCCCGGCCCGCACGCGGCCCACTACCAGGGCTAGTACGTGGGACAGGTCACATGAGCGACATCACGGGGATACCGTGGATGCCCGCACATCCGAGGGGGGAACGCACGGTGCCGGACGACGCGAACGAACCGCTGCCCGCCGTCGACGGCATGGAGCTCGCCGACGCCGTCGAGGCCGTACGGGCCGGGCTGATGGAGGGCTCGGTCCGCGGCATGGGCTCCTCGATACGGTTCGAGGTCGGCGAGATCCACATGGAGTTCACGGTGGAGCTTCAGCGGGTCCGCGGCGCCAAGGCCGGCGTCAAGGCGTGGGTCGTCGAGGCCGGCGGCGAGTCCAGCCGCACCGCGGGCCGCACCCACACCGTCTCCTTCACGCTCAAGCCGAAGAACGCGTCGGGGGGCGTGCTGGAGATCGGCGCGGGCGAGGGCGACGCGTCGGGCCTGGCGTACGAGGGCTGACCCGCCGTGACCGGGCCCTTACGAGAGCGGCTGGCAGTCGTCCAGTGCGGCGGGCGGCAGGGCAGCGGGTACTTGTTGACGCCGTGGCTGGTGCTGACGAGCGCGCACGTGGTGCGGGACCAGGACGTGGTCCGGGTCACGGTGCCGGACGGGGCGTTCGGTGAGGAGTGCACGCCGGTAGGTACCTGGTACGAGCCCGAGCGCGGCATCGACGTGGCCCTGGTGGCATCGGAGCCGGCGCTCACGGCCCGCTCGATGTTCGGCCGGGACCGGTGGGCCCAAGTCACCTCGCACGACCCGATCCGGCGCTGCGTGGCCGTCGGCTTCCCGCTGGTCCAGCGGGCACCGGCCGACCGGCTCGACACGGAGCAGTTGATCGGCACGTACAAACCGGCATCCGGGATGGTCAGCGGGCGAGGTGTGCTCGTGATCGACGGCACCCCGCCGGCCGCCCGTACGGACGGCACCTCCCCGTGGGCGGGCCTGTCCGGGGCTGCGGTCTTCGCCGGTGAGGCGCTGCTGGGCGTGGTCACCGGCGATCCGCTGGGCTGGCAGCACGGCCGGGTGACAGTGGTTCCCGTGCACAGGCTGATGACGGATCCGGACTTCCTCGACACCGTCAAGCAGTACGGCCACCGCCTGGCCACCCCCGTCAGCGCGCCGGACCGGCTCGCCGACGCGGACGCGGAGTTCGAGGACCGCTATCGGGACCATGTGGGCACGCGCCACGGCAGGCTGAGGATCTTCGGCATCGACCTCTCCGACAAGCGGCGGGCCACCTGGGCACTGGACACGGCGTACTACAGCCTGGAAATGACGACCGACGCGTTGCGCGAGCGGCCCGGCGAGGGCGGTCCGGACCGCCTTCCCGTCATCCCGGTCCCCACCGAGCAGGCGCTCGCCGGGCACGAGCGCATCCTGCTGCGCGGCGTCGCCGGCTCGGGCAAGACCACGCTGGTGCAGTGGCTCGCCGTCACGACGGCCCGTCAGGACCTGGGCGAGGAACTGCGGGAGCTGCACGGCCTGGTGCCGTTCGTCCTGCCGCTGCGCACGATCGCCCGCCGCGACCGGCTGCCCGCGCCCGCCGATTTCCTCAGCGCGGTGAACGCGATGGTCGTCCCGTCGCCGGGATGGGCCGAGCGGGTGCTGCGGGACAGGCGGGGGCTGGTCCTGGTGGACGGACTCGACGAGATCGACGAGCGGGCCCGAGACCGGGTACGGGACTGGCTGCGCGAACTGCTGGCGGCCTATCCCGGCAACCGATGGCTCGTCACTTCCCGCCCCACGGCGGTGGAAGACGCGTGGCTCTCCGAGGACGGCTTCACCGAGCTGACCCTCACGCCCATGAGCCGCCGTGACGTGCGGGCGTTCGTCGGCCGCTGGCACGAGGCCGCCCGTGCGACGGTCGAGGACGACCCCGAGGAGATAGCTTGCCTCGACCGCTACGAGCGCCAGTTGCTCAACGCCCTCACCACCAAACAGGATCTGGCCCGGCTGGCCACCAACCCCCTCATGTGCGGCCTGATCTGCGCGCTCCAGCGCGACCGCAACGGCTACCTGCCCAGCGGGCGCAAGGAGCTGTACGACGCGGCGCTGTCGATGCTGCTGATTCGCCGCGACCGGGAGCGGGATCTGGAGACACGGCTCAGCGAGGCGCCGCAGATCCAGCTCCTCCAGAAGCTGGCGTACTGGCTGGTCAAGAACGGCCAAGCGGAGATGGACGTCTCCGACGCGGTCGCCCTGATCGGAGCCGCGCTGCCCTCGATGCCAGCCGTTGCCGGGGGGCTGGGTGACGCCCACAGCGTCTTTCGCTACCTGCTGGAGCGCAGCGGCTTGCTGCGCTCACCGACAGTCGGCACGGTCGACTTCATCCACCGCACCTTCCAGGACTACCTGGCCGCCCGCGCGGCGGTGGAGGACCGGGACTTCCCGCTCATGGTGAACAACGCCCACCATGACCAATGGGCCGACGTGATCAGGATGGCCGTCGCCCACGGCCGACCCGACGAGCGGGCGCAACTGCTGAGGAAGATCATCGCTCGCGGTGACCGCCGCAAGAAGCTGCGCACCCGTCTGCACTTGCTGGCGATGGCCTGTCTGGAACACGCCACCGAGCTGGACGCGAGCGTTCGGGCGGAGATCGAGCAGCGGGTGGCGAAGCTGATCCCGCCCCGCGGCAGCGAGGAGATAGAGAAGCTGATCGATGCGGGCCCGATCGTGCTGGAGCTCCTTCCCGGGCCGGAGCAGCTCGCCGACCGCGACATCGAGGGAGTGTTCGATGTCGCCCGGTCGATCGGCGGTGACGCGGGGGTCGCCTACTTCAGCCGGTTCACGGACCGAACACTGGACATCGCGCTGCAGATGGCGGTCTTCCCGGTCAGCGCGGACCCCGAGACCTACGTGACGGATGTTCTTGCGCAGCTTCCCCGGGAGGAGATGCAGTTCTTCGCGCAGGACCCGGACGAGCTGACGGCCCTGTCTCGTCTGAGCGGACTCCGTGTGCTCCAGTTGTACACGGCCGAGCTCGCCGACCGTCCGGACTTCGTGAGCCTCTTTCCCTGCCTGCGCGAGCTCATCCTCAGTGCTGGGGGATCACTCGACGTCGCACCCCTCGTCGCTCTGGGCGATCTGGAGGAGATCCGCGTCTACGAGAACGTGTCCCTCGTCCATGCGGACGCCCTTCCATCCGGAGTCCGCATCACCCGGCGCTAGCAAACGGGCCCGGCCCCCACCGTCCGAATCGGTGGGGGGCCGGGCCCTGGGAGTGGTGCGGGCCAACCGCCGGAGGCTCACGCCTCCTTGGAGAGGTTCGGCGGGCCGCTGGCCGCCTCGACCGGCGGCGCGTCGGCCACGGTCACCTTCTCCTCGCCACGGAACGTGAACTTCGCGGTCTCACCCTCGCCCTCGACATCGACGACGATGATGTGACCGGGCCGCAGCTCGCCGAAGAGGATCTTCTCCGACAGCGCGTCCTCGATCTCCCGCTGGATCGTGCGCCGCAGCGGCCGCGCGCCGAGCACCGGGTCGTACCCGCGCTTGGAGAGCAGCTCCTTGGCCTCCAGGCTGAGCTCGATGCCCATGTCGCGGTCCCTGAGCCGCTCGTCCACCGCTCCGATCATCAGGTCGACGATCTTGAGGATGTCCTCCTGGCTCAGCTGCGGGAAGACGATCACGTCGTCCACACGGTTGAGGAACTCGGGGCGGAAGTGCTGCTTGAGCTCGTCGCTGACCTTGTTCTTCATCCGCTCGTAGCCGGACTTCGTGTCGCCCTGGGCGGCGAAGCCCAGGTTGAAGCCCTTGGAGATGTCGCGGGTGCCGAGGTTGGTGGTCATGATGATCACCGTGTTCTTGAAGTCCACGACCCGGCCCTGGGAGTCGGTCAGCCGACCGTCCTCCAGGATCTGCAGCAGGCTGTTGAAGATGTCGGGGTGGGCCTTCTCGACCTCGTCGAAGAGCACGACCGAGAACGGCTTGCGGCGCACCTTCTCGGTGAGCTGGCCGCCCTCCTCGTACCCGACGTAGCCGGGCGGGGAGCCGAACAGCCGCGAGACGGTGTGCTTCTCGCTGAACTCCGACATGTCGAGGGAGATCAGCGCGTCCTCGTCGCCGAAGAGGAACTCGGCGAGCGCCTTGGACAGCTCGGTCTTACCCACGCCGGACGGGCCGGCGAAGATGAACGAGCCACCGGGGCGCTTGGGGTCCTTCAGACCCGCGCGGGTGCGGCGGATCGCCTTGGACAGCGCCTTGACCGCGTCGACCTGGCCGATGATGCGCTTGTGGAGTTCGTCCTCCATGTGCAGCAGCCGGGTGGACTCCTCCTCGGTCAGCTTGAAGACCGGGATGCCGGTGGCGGTGGCGAGGACCTCGGCGATCAGCTCGCCGTCGACCTCGGCCACGACGTCCATGTCGCCGGCCTTCCACTCCTTCTCCCGCTTGGCCTTCGCCGCGAGGAGCTGCTTCTCGTTGTCCCGCAGGGAGGCGGCCTTCTCGAAGTCCTGCGAGTCGATCGCGGACTCCTTCTCGCGGCGCACGTCGGCGATCTTCTCGTCGAACTCGCGCAGGTCCGGCGGCGCGGTCATCCGGCGGATGCGCATCCGGGAGCCGGCCTCGTCGATCAGGTCGATCGCCTTGTCCGGCAGGAAGCGGTCCGAGATGTAGCGGTCGGCCAGGGTGGCCGCCTGCACCAGCGCCTCGTCGGTGATGGAGACCCGGTGGTGCGCCTCGTAGCGGTCCCGCAGGCCCTTGAGGATCTCGATGGTGTGCGGCAGCGACGGCTCCGCGACCTGGATGGGCTGGAAGCGGCGCTCGAGGGCCGCGTCCTTCTCCAGGTACTTGCGGTACTCGTCGAGCGTGGTGGCACCGATGGTCTGCAGCTCGCCCCGGGCCAGCATGGGCTTGAGGATCGAGGCCGCGTCGATCGCGCCCTCGGCGGCGCCCGCGCCGACCAGGGTGTGCAGCTCGTCGATGAACAGGATGATGTCCCCGCGGGTGCGGATCTCCTTGAGCACCTTCTTCAGGCGCTCCTCGAAGTCACCGCGGTAGCGGGAGCCGGCGACCAGGGCGCCGAGGTCCAGCGTGTAGAGCTGCTTGTCCTTCAGCGTCTCGGGCACCTCGCCCTTGACGATCGCCTGGGCCAGCCCCTCGACGACGGCGGTCTTGCCGACGCCGGGCTCGCCGATCAGCACCGGGTTGTTCTTGGTGCGGCGGGACAGCACCTGCATGACCCGCTCGATCTCCTTCTCGCGCCCGATCACCGGGTCGAGCTTGGTCTCTCGGGCGGCCTGGGTGAGGTTGCGGCCGAACTGGTCCAGCACGAGCGAGGTCGAGGGGGTGCCCTCGGCCGGCCCGCCGGCGGTGGCCGACTCCTTCCCGGTGGAGTAACCGGACAGCAGCTGGATGACCTGCTGCCGGACCCGGTTGAGATCGGCGCCCAGCTTCACCAGGACCTGGGCGGCGACGCCCTCGCCCTCGCGGATCAGGCCGAGCAGGATGTGCTCGGTGCCGATGTAGTTGTGGCCGAGCTGAAGGGCCTCGCGGAGCGACAGCTCCAGCACCTTCTTGGCACGGGGGGTGAAGGGGATGTGGCCGGACGGGGCCTGCTGCCCCTGGCCGATGATCTCCTCCACCTGCTGGCGGACCGCCTCAAGAGAAATCCCGAGGCTCTCCAGGGCCTTAGCGGCGACACCCTCACCCTCGTGGATCAGGCCCAGGAGGATGTGCTCGGTGCCGATGTAGTTGTGGTTGAGCATCCGGGCTTCTTCCTGAGCCAGGACGACAACCCGCCGCGCGCGGTCGGTGAACCTCTCGAACATCGTTAATCGCTCCTCAGAGCGGTCGGGCAGTGAGGGGTCGGTCCCCTCCCTGTCCTTCCGCATGCTAGTCCCGCACAGCGGCGCCGCTCACGTATCACCCCCGCTCACGCGAAGGAAAGCCGCGCTACCAGCTGACGTCACTCCCACAACCTCGATGGTGCGAGACGATGTTCCCGCAGGCCAGGCGAATGCCCCTTTATCAAGTACGCCCGTGGCGAACGCCCGCCCCACCTGCTCGAACACCAGCCCTTCCCACTAGCTTCTTCTTACCCTCGGTCGCCGATATTCCACACCGCGCGAGGCGTACCTGTGCGCTGAGGGCGAACAGATTTCCCGCCCGGCACCCCCTCCTGGTAACGCTCCGGTGGCGCCCCGACACCGCCTGGCGTACTCGGCCGGCCGCCGGGCGTAACCCGCGACGGATGTCGCAGTTGCACAAGGCATGGGGTGGTATGAGCACGAGCTGGGCTGGCCGCTGACCGGGGCGGTGCCCCCGGCGCTGGCCACGGGGGTGCGGTTCGACGCGCTCGACGTGCCGGCGCGGGCGGGCTTCGCGATGCTGAGCCGCTTCTCGCGGCCCGGACAGCTGGGACCCGTGGCGCTGGACGGCCACCGGATCCGGCTGCTGGTCGCCGCGGGGTCCGCGGAGGAGCTGCCCGGCCTGCTGGAGTGGCTGGAATGGGGCGGCATCCCGCTGGATCTGGTCGGGCTGGGCGCGGGGCAGAGCCTGCGGGCGCCCGCGCACCCCGAGTGGGGTCGCAGGGAGGCCGCCTACGACCGGTCGGCGCCGGTCTGGCTGCGGCCTCCTCGGCCGGGGTGCGAGGTGGAAACCGCGGTGCCCGCCCTGTGCGTGGCGGACGAGGCCGACGGACGGGAGGTCCCCGTCGGACTCGCGGCGCTGGTGGCCGCTCTCGCGACCGCCTGCCACCGCATCACGCTACGGGCGGGCCGTCCGAGTCCGGATCAGCCGTGGGCCTTCTCGTACGCCTCACGGATGGTCGCGGGAACCCGACCCCGGTCGTTGACCTCGTAACCCTGCTCCTTGGCCCATGCGCGGATCTTCGCGGTGTCCGGACCCGAACCACCGCCGCGGGCGGCCTTCGTGCGCCCGCGCCCGGCGCGACCACCGGTACGGCGGCCACTGTCCGTGTACGGGTTGAGCAGCCCGCGCAGCTTGTCGGCATTTTCCGTGGTGAGGTCGATCTCGTACGTCACACCGTCGAGTGCGAACGTCACGGTCTCGTCGGCCTCGCCGCCGTCGAGGTCGTCTACAAGAAGAACCTGAACCTTCTGTGCCACCGGCTTCCCTTTCATCGAAAACGGATTAACGGTAAAAGCAAAGCGCCTTTCACCGAAAAACACAAACCCCTTGCGCGAAGAGCTTCGCACGAGGTAGCGCGATCCGGACAAACCGGATCACTCAGAGTTGCAGCAGCATCCGACTGTTACCCAAGGTGTTCGGTTTCACTCGCTCCAGGTCGAGGAACTCAGCGACGCCCTCGTCTTTGGAACGCAGCAGCTCGCCGAAGACATCGCCGTCCACCGGGGTCTCCCCGATCTCGACGAAGCCGTGCTTGGCGAAGAAGTCCACTTCGAAGGTGAGGCAGAAAATACGCCTGACTCCCAGCCAGCGCGCGGTCTGCAGCAGCTTGGCCAACAACTGGTGCCCCACCCCCAGCCCGCGCAGCTCGGGGGCGACGGCCAGGGTTCTGACCTCGGCCAGGTCCTCCCACATCACGTGGAGGGCGCCGCAGGCGACGACGGCCGCGTCCTCGTCGCGCTCGGCGACCCAGAACTCCTGGATGTCCTCATAAAGGGTCACCGTCGCCTTGTCGAGCAGGATGCGGTCGCGGACATACGAGTCCAGCAGCCGCCGCAGCTCGCGGACATCGGCGGTGCGGGCCCGCCGGATGGTGACGTCATTCGACTTCAGGGGCATGCCCAGGACGCTATCGTCCTTCGGGTTCCGGCGGACCGGAGGGGTCCACGGACTGGATGATGCGCATTGCGTCCCGCACGGCTTCCCGCTGTTCCGGCGACATCATGGCGAAGAAGTGGACGAGGGCCTCGGCGGGGTTGTCGCTCGCGGCCCAGGCTTCGTTCATCAGTGCGGCCGAGTATGCGGCTCTCGTCGATACCGCCTCATAGCGATAAGCGCGGCCTTCCGCCGAGCGGCGCAGCCAGCCCTTCTGGCGGAGGTTGTCCATTACGGTCATCACCGTGGTGTAGGCGATCGAACGATCCTGCGAGAGGTCTTCGAGTACCTCACGAACCGTGACCGGGCGGTTCCACTCCCACACCCGGGTCATCACGGCGTCTTCGAGCTCTCCCAGCGGTCGCGGCACACCGGAGATACTACGGGCGAATCACGCCGTTCGCCGGGTTCGCCCGGTTCGGGCGGCCCGCCCGCCCTGCTCGGCGCGCGCCGGCCGGCCCGGTGCGCGTCGGCCCGCTCGGCACGTGCCGGCCCGCTCAGTGCTCGTCGGCCTGGCGGGGGCGGGCGGCCTCGGCCGCGGCGAACGCGGCGTCCACGGCCGCGTCCTCCTTGGCCTTGTTGGCGCCGCCCTGGTGCTTGATGATCGTCACGACGAGGCCGACGAAGAAGATCGCCATGACCAGGGGCGGAACGATCGCGGAGACATAGTCCATGCCGTCAGAGTAGCCACCCCTGCGCGAGCGCGGCCGAGCGGCCCTGGTCCGGCTTGCGCTCGCGCCGGCGCGGGGGCCAGATCTCGGCCGGGGTGGGGGTGCGGCGGCGCGGCGGCTGCTCCGGCTCCTTCTCGGGCTCCTTGCCGGGCTCCGGGGCCTTCGGCGCGGGTTCGGGCTCCTGCTGGGGGGCCCGCGGCGCGGGCTTCTGCTGCGGCTTGGGGGCGACCGGCCCGGGCGTGGGCTTCGGACCCGGCTTGGGCTTGTGCTCCGGCTCGTCGGCGAGGGCCGGGGCGTCGGGGCACACGGGGCACTGCGGGCGCCCGGGCAGGGTCGGCAGACGGCGCGGCGCGGGCATGTGGGCCTCCAGACGCTGTCGTACGTCGTTGTCCACGAGGGTGTCGCGGTGGCGCGGCGGGGCCGTGCGGCCCGGTTCCGCCAGCAGGAAGACGCGCAGCCGGCCGGCCTCCTGCACGGCGGCGTCCAGGGCGGCGGCCAGCCGCCGGCAGTCCCGCAGGTGGTCCGCGGGGCGCGGGGCGACGACCTTCGCCCGTCGCCGCGCGGCCGGGGTGGGGAGTTCCGCGACGGGCGCGCCGCGGACGGGGCTCAGCACCTCCGTGAGGGCACGGCGCAGGACACGGACCTCGTCCGCGCTGAAGGCGATTCCCCCTCGGGTTCCGTGTGGTGTGGGCATGAAGGGACATTAAGCGCTAAGCCCACAAATCGGTCGCACCCACTCCGCGCCGGTGTGTTCCACCCCACTCCGGCGGAGTGGGGTGGACCGAGCGGATCCCGTCGGGATCGGGTCCGGTCGGGCCGCGTGCGACCGCGCGGCCCCGAACAGGTGATGGAGTCAGATGGTGGACTCAGGTGGTGGAGACGTTGCGCTCGTAGACCAGGCGCAGGCCGATCAGGGTGAGCCACGGCTCGTGGGCGTCGATGAGGGACGCCTCGCCGAGGACGAGGGGCGCCAGCCCGCCGGTGGCGATGACGGTGACGTCGTCCGGGTCGTCCGCGAGCTCGCGGGCCATCCGCTCGGCGATGCCGTCGGCCTGCCCGGCGAACCCGAAGAGGATCCCGGACTGCATCGCCTCGATGGTGTTCTTGCCGATCACGCTGCGCGGCCGGGCCAGCTCGATCTTCCGCAGCTGCGCCCCGCGCATCCCGAGCGCGTCCACGGAGATCTCGATGCCGGGCGCGATGGCTCCGCCCACGTACTCCCCGCGCGCGGACACCGCATCGAAGGTCGTCGCCGTACCGAAGTCGACCACGATGCACGGCCCCCCGTAGAGGTGGACCGCGGCCAGCGAGTTGATGATGCGGTCGGAGCCGACCTCCTTGGGGTGGTCGACGAGGATCGGCACGCCGGTCTTCACCCCGGGCTCGACCAGCACCGACGGCACGTCGCCGTAGTACCGCCGGGTCACCTCGCGCAGCTCGTGCAGCACCGAGGGCACCGTGGAGCAGATGGCGATGCCGTCGATGCCGTCCCCGAGGTCGCCGAGCAGCGGGTGCATGCCCATCAGCCCCTGGAGCAGCACCGCCAGCTCGTCCGCGGTGCGCCGCGCGTCGGTGGAGATCCGCCAGTGCTCGACGATCTCCTCGCCGTCGAAGAGCCCGAGGACCGTGTGGGTGTTGCCGACGTCGATGGTGAGCAGCATCCGCCTACGCTTCCGCTCGCAGGTCGAGGCCGATGTCCAGGATCGGGGAGGAGTGGGTGAGGGCGCCCACGGCGAGGAAGTTCACCCCGGTCTCGGCGTACGCGCGGGCGTTGTCCAGCCGGAGCCGGCCGGAGGACTCCAGCAGCGCCATGCCGCCGACGATCGCCACCGCCTCGCTGGTCTCGTCCGGGGTGAAGTTGTCCAGCAGGATCAGGTCGGCGCCGGCCTCCAGCACCTCGCGCACCTGGTGCAGGGTGTCCACCTCGACCTCGATGGGCACGTCCGGGAACTCCTGCCGGACCAGCTTGAACGCCTCGGCGACGCCGCCCGCGGCGATCACGTGGTTGTCCTTGACCAGCGCCGCGTCCGACAGCGACATGCGGTGGTTGACGCCGCCGCCGCAGCGGACCGCGTACTTCTCCAGCGCGCGCAGCCCCGGCGTGGTCTTGCGGGTGTCGCGGACCTGGGCGCGGGTGCCCTCCAGGACGTCCGCCCAGGCGCGGGTGGCGGTGGCGATGCCGGACAGCCGGCACAGCAGGTTCAGCGCGCTGCGCTCGGCGGTGAGCAGGTCGCGGGTGCGGGTGCGGACGGTCAGCAGCTTCTGCCCGGCGGCCACCCGGTCGCCGTCGGCCACGTGCCGCTCGACCTCGAACTCGTCGGTGCACACCACCGACAGCACGGCCTCGGCGATCCGCAGCCCGGCGACGGTGCCGGCCTCGCGGGCGGTGAAGTCGCCGACGGAGACGGCGTCCTCGGACACGGTGGCCACGGTGGTGACGTCCACGCCCTGGTCGAGGTCCTCCTCGATCGCCATGTGCGCGATGTCCTCGACCTCGACCGGGTCCAGCCCGTCGGCCGCGATCAGGGCCGCCAGGTCGGGGTCGAGGCCGCACTCCAGCGGGTCGAGCTCGTAGTCGTGATCGTCACCGCAGCCGCAGCCGTCGCCGCACCCGCCGCCCGACTCGGCGGGCGGGCCGAAGGTCGGCATGGACAGGCTGACGGGCAGGGGCCGGTCGGGGCCAGCGGGCGAGGTCACGGAAGCTCCTTGTTCGTCCGCGCGGCGGGTCGGTGCGGCGCGGCAGGCTGGTGCGGCGGTACGGGCCGGTGCTGCGGTACGGGGTGGGCCGCGGGCGACTCCCGCGGTACCGCCGCTTCATCATCCCCGATCCCGGCGGGACCGGTGACCGCCTCCCCGCCGTTCCCGGCGGCCCGGGCCGCCGGGCCGGTGGCGGGGAAGTCCTGGCTGCCGGTGGTGCCGATGTCGAGCGTGCCGTAGGGGGTGAGCCGGACCACCAGGTGCCGGCGCCAGACCTGGTCGTCGCGCTCGGGCCGGTCCTCGCGCCAGTGGCAGCCGCGGGTCTCCTCGCGGCGCCGGGCGGCGGCCACCAGCACCCGGGCGACCAGTGCCAGATTGGTCGCCTCCCACGTCTCCACGCACGGCTCGGCGGCCTTGCCGTCCCGGTCGTACGCCTCGACGGCCCCGGTGTGCAGCCGCTCCAGGGCGCCGGCGGCCACCGCCAGGCTCTCGGCGCTGCGCAGCACCCCCGCGCCCGCGGTCATGATGCGCTGCACCTCGTAGCGGGCCTCGGAGGCCAGCAGCGGGCTGCCGGCGGGGCCGGGGACGACCGGCTCGGGCCGCTCGGCGGGGGCGGGCGCGGCCAGCACGTCGGCGGCGATCCGCTCGGCGAAGACCAAGCCCTCCAGCAGGGAGTTCGAGGCGAGCCGGTTCGCGCCGTGCACGCCGGTGCAGGCGACCTCGCCGCAGGCGTAGAGGCCGGGGACGGTGGTCCGCCCGTGCAGGTCGGTGCGGATGCCGCCGGAGGCGTAGTGCGCGGCGGGGGCGACGGGAACGGGCGCGGTGACCGGGTCGATGCCGTGGGAGCGGCAGGCGGCCAGGATGGTGGGGAATCGTTCCTGCCACATCCGCTCGCCGAAGTGCCGGGCGTCCAGGTACATGTGCTGCGTACCGGTCTCCTGCATGCGGCGCGTGATCGCCTTGGCCACGATGTCGCGCGGCGCCAGCTCGGCCAGCTCGTGCTGCCCGAGCATGAAGCGGGTGCCGTCGGCGTCCACCAGGTGGGCGCCCTCGCCGCGGACCGCCTCGGACACCAGCGGCTGCTGGCCCTCCGCGTCCGGGCCCAGCCACAGCACGGTGGGGTGGAACTGGACGAACTCCAGGTCGCTGATCTCGGCGCCGGCCCGCAGCGCGAGCGCCACCCCGTCGCCGGTGGACACCGCCGGGTTGGTGGTGGCCGAGAAGACCTGGCCCATGCCGCCGGTGGCGAGCACCACGGCCCGCGCGGTGACCGCGCCCACCCCGTCCCGGGCGCCCTCGCCCATCACGTGCAGGCTGACGCCCGCGGTGCGGCCCTCGGCGTCGGTGAGCAGGTCCAGCACGAGGGCGTGCTCGATCAGGTCGATCCGGCCGTCGGCCTCGGCGGCGCGGACGGCCTCGATCAGGGCGCGGGAGATCTCGGCGCCGGTGGCGTCGCCGCCGGCGTGCGCGATGCGGCGGCGGTGGTGGCCGCCCTCGCGGGTGAGCAGGATGGTGCCGCTGCCGGGGTCGGTGTCGAAGCGGGCGCCGGTGGCGATCAGCCGGTGCACCGCGTCGGGGCCCTCGGTGACCAGGGTGCGGACGGCGTTCTCGTCGCACAGGCCGGCGCCGGCCACGAGCGTGTCCGCCAGGTGCTGCTCGGGGGTGTCGCCCTCGCCGAGCGCGGCGGCGATCCCGCCCTGGGCCCAGCGGGTCGAGCCGTCGTCGAGGTGGGCCTTGGTCACGACGGTGACCTTCGCGCCGGAGGCGGCGCAGCGCAGCGCCACGGTCAGGCCGGCCACGCCGGAGCCGACCACGACGACGTCCGAGGTGATGGACCAGCCCGGGGCGGGTGCCCACAGGCGTATGCCGGTGCTGCCGGGCTCGGCGGAGGTGACGGTCATGAGACGTCTCCGGACTCCAGGGGGCTCCCCGGGCCGAAGACCAGGGGAAGGTTGTCGATGAGGCGGGTGCCGCCCACCTTCGCGGCCACGGCGAGCACCGCGGCTCCGGTGTGGCCGGGGAGGGCCTCGGTGAAGGTGGCCGGGTCGACCAGGGCCAGGTAGTCGGCGGCCAGGCCGTCGGCCTCCAGGGAGCGGCGGGCCGCTTTGCGCACGGCGTCGAGGCCGTCGGGCACCGCGTCCCGGCCGGCGAACAGCGCGCGGGACAGGCCGAGCGCCGTTGCCCGGTCGTCGTCCGAAAGGTAGCGGTTGCGGCTGGAACGTGCGAGGCCGTCCGGTTCGCGGACGGTGGGGACGGCCACGATCTCGACCGGGAAGTTCAGGTCGGTGGCCATCCGGCGGATCAGGGCGAGCTGCTGGGCGTCCTTCTGGCCGAAGAAGGCGGCCGCCGGGCCGGTGAGGTGGAGCAGCTTGGCGACGACCGTGAGCATGCCGTCGAAGTGGCCGGGCCGGACCGCGCCCTCGTACCGCTCCCCCATGGGGCCGGCCGAGATCCGGACGGTCGGCTCGCCGCCCGGGTAGACCTCCTTGGCCCCCGGGGCGAACACGACGTCGGCGCCCTCCTGCTCGGCGATCTTCAGGTCCGCCTCCAGGGTGCGCGGGTAGCGGTCGAGGTCCTCGCCCGGGCCGAACTGGAGGGGGTTGACGAACACGGTCACGGTGACCTGGCCGGAGGGTCCCGCGTGCGCGCGGGCGGCGCGGATCAGGGCGGCGTGGCCGTCGTGCAGCGCGCCCATGGTCATGACCACGGCCGCGGAGGGTGTCAGATCACGGGCGTGGTGGACGAGTCGGGTCATCGATTCCCCCCGTCGGCGAGAGCGCCCAGCAGCGCCTCGGCGTATTCGGCTTTGAGCATTCCGTTGGCCAGGGCCAGGTCGGCGGTGGCGCGGGCCATCGCCACGTAGGAGCCGACCGTCTCGGGCGCGTGGGCGCGCAGCTCCGCCAGGTGCGCGGCGACGGTGCCGGCGTCGCCCCGCGCCACCGGGCCGGTCAGGGCCGCGTCCCCCGAGCGCAGCGCGTTGTCGAGCGCGGCGCCCAGCAGCGGGCCGAGCATGCGGCCGGGCTCGTGGACGCCGGCCTTCCGCAGCAGGTCGATCGACTGGGCGACCAGCGTGACGAGGTGGTTGGCGCCGATCGCGAGCGCCGCGTGGTAGAGCGGGCGGGCCGATTCCTCCACCCACTCCGGCTCGCCGCCCATCTCGATCACCAGCACCTCGGCGGCCGTCCGCAGCTCGTCCGGCGCCGTGACGCCGAAGCAGCAGCCGGCCAGGCGCTGCACGTCCACGGGCGTGCCGGTGAACGTCATCGCCGGGTGCAGCGCGAGCGGCAGCGCCCCCGCGCGCAGGGCCGGCTCCAGGACGTCCGTCCCGTAGCGGCCCGACGTGTGCACCACGAGTTGCCCCGGGCGTACGGCGCCGGTCTCCGCGAGGCCCTTCACCAGGTTCGGCAGGGCGTCGTCGGGGACGGTCAGCAGTACGAGGTCAGCCGCGGCCAGCACGGCGGCTGGCTCCACCACCGGGACGCCCGGCAGCAGTGCGTCCGCTCTCCTGCGGGATGCCTCGGACACCCCCGAGACCGCCACCGGGTGGTGCCCCGCGAGCTGCAGCGCGGCCGCGAGGGCGGGCCCGACGCGGCCGGCCCCCACCACGCCCACGGCGAGTCGTGCCGGCTTCTCCTCCACGCCCTACCTCCCACCTCAGCCTTCTCGTCAATCCTACGCGAACGCCTCCAGCGCGGTTCGTCGCGGGGCGACAGCAACTCCCCCTGTGGACGCGAGACGCCCCGGCGGCCACCCCCTAGGGGCGCGGGGAACTGCGCGAGCAACCCACCACCCGCCCGGGTGGTCGCGATGCGACAGCAACAGCCCCCTCGGGCGCGAGACGACCCGCGGGCCGCAGGATGGCTGGTCGCGCAGTTCCCCGCGCCCCTGAGGGCTGGGGCCTTCCGCCGCCTCGCCCCGACACGGGCGGTCCGGGATCCCGATGCGGGAGACGGTCACCCTCAAGGGGCGCGGGGAACTGCGCGAGCAACCCACCACCCGCCCGGTGGTCGCGATGCGACAGCAACAGCCCCTTCGGGGGCGTGACGACCTGCGGGCCGCAGGATGGCTGGGCGCGCAGTTCCCCGCGCCCCTGGGTGGTGAACGCACTCCGCGAGGCCCCGGTTCAGGGCCGTGCGACGGTGGACGCCAACCACCAAGGGGCGCGGGCGACCCACCACCGGCCGGGGGGCGCGGGGCGACGGCAATTGCCACTGCGGGGGCGGAACCCCTTGGACCGGCGGAGCCAGCGGCAGAGGATGGGCGGATGAGCGATGAGGAGAGGGCGCGGCGGAGGGCCGCGGTCAAGGCGTGCCGGAAAGTGCTGACGCAGGAGTCGACGGAGACGTTGGGCGACTGGATACGCAAGGCGGCGCGGGACGCGGAGGGTTCCGGGTACGACCTGGAGCAGCCGCCGGACCACTACGGCAGCGGCGTCGTGGAGGAAGTGGAGCACCGCGTCGCGGAACTGCTCGGGGCGGAGGCCGCCGCGTTCTTCCCGACGGGGACGATGGCCCAGCAGGCGGCCCTGCGCGCGTGGGCGGGCCGCACCGGCAATCCCGTGGTGGCGATCCACCCGCTGGCGCACCCGGAGAGGTACGAACGCCGCGCGTTCCAGACGGTGTCGGGCCTGCGGACGGTGCACCCCACCACGTCCCCGCGGCTGCCCACCGCGGACGAGGTGCGCTCCTTCGAGGAGCCGTTCGGCACGCTGATGCTCGAACTCCCGCTGCGCGACGCCGGATACGTGCTGCCGACGTGGGAGGAGCTGACCGCCGTGGTCGAGGCGGCCCGCGAACGGGACGCCGTCGTCCACTTCGACGGCGCCCGCCTGTGGGAGTGCACCCCGCACTTCGGCCACGCGCTGCCGGAGATAGCCGGCCTCGCCGACAGCGTCTACGTGAGCTTCTACAAGTCGCTCGGCGGGCTGTCGGGCGCCGCGCTCGCCTCCTCCGCGGACCTGGTCGCGGAGGCGAAGGCGTGGCGGCACCGCTACGGCGGCATGATCTACCGGCAGTTCCCCGCCGCCCTGTCCGCGCTGACCGGCCTGGACCGGGTGCTGCCGCGCCTGCCGGCGTACGTGGCGCACGCCAAGACGGTGGCCCGGGCGCTGCGCGAGGGCCTGGCGGACGCGGGCCTGACCTGGCCCCGGGTCCACCCGGCCGAGCCGCACACGCACCAGTTCCAGCTCTGGCTCCCCTACCCGGCGCAGGCACTCGACGCGGCCGCGCTGCGGCAGGCCGAGCGGACCGGGCGCAGCCTCTTCGGCTCCCAGCCCTTCGCCGAACCCGGCCTGCCCGGACTGTCGATGCACGAGATGACCGTCGCGGAGTCCGCCCTGGAGTGGACCGAGGAGGAAATCCGCGCGGCGGCCGCGGAGTTCGCGGCGGACCTGGCCTGAGCCGGGGGAACGGGCCTGGCCGGGTCCGGAGTCGGGCAACGGGCCGGACCGGGACCGGAGTCGGGCAACGGGCCGACGCCGCACCGGAGTCGGGCCGGGCTACGGGCCGACGCGCAGCAGCAGCTTCCCCGTGCTCGTGCGCGACTCGATCAGCCGGTGCGCCTCCGCCGCGTCCTCCAGCGCGAACTCCGCGCTGACCGGCAGTTCCACGACGCCCTCGGTGACGGCGTGGAACGCCCGGCCGGCGATCTCCCGCACCAACTCGGGCTCGTCCGCGGCCATCGCCAGGATGGAGAAGCCGGACACGGACCGGCAGAGCGGATAGAGGTCGCCGGGGCCGATCCGCCACGGTTCGGCCCCGGCCGCGCTGCCGAACGACACCATCCGCCCGAACCGTCCGACCACCGCCAGCGTGCGGTGGAAGGTCTCGCCGCCGACCGGTTCGAGCGCGATGTCCACCCCGCGCCCGCCGGTCGCCGCGAGGACGTCCCGGTCGAAGCTCCCCGTGCAGAACACCTGGTCGTAGCCGGACTTGAGGGCGTGCTGGGCCTTGTCCAGGCTGGAGACGACCCCGTACACCGCCGACGCCCCGCCGGCGCGGGCGAGTTGGCCCGCGACCGTGCCGACCCCGCCGGCCGCGCCCTGGATGAGCACCGTGTCGCCCTCGCGCAGCCGGGCGGCCTCGTGCAACAGGCCGTGGGCGGTGAGCAGCACGGTGGGCAGTGTGGCGGCGGTGCGCAGGTCCACGCCGTACGGAAGCGCGAAGACGGTCGCGGCGGGGGCGAGCACGACCTCGGCGTAACCGCCGCTGTCGAGGAACGCGGCGACCTCCTGGCCGGGCGCGAACTCCTCGACATCGGGGCCGACTTCGCGGATCAGGCCGGAGACTTCGAGTCCGGGGTGGTACGGCAGGTCCGCTACCCGGAAGCCGACCGCCCGGGCCCTGGTGTCCGCGAAGTTCACCCCGGCGTAGGACACGTCGATGGTGACCTCGCCTGGCCCCGGCTCGGGTTCCGGCCGTTCGACGGACCGCAGGACCTCGGGTCCGCCGAACTCCTCGAAGACGATGGCGCGCATTGTCGTACTTCCCCCTGACTGAACCAGCGCGGCGATGCGTCGCGTTGTTGGTGCTTTGGACACTTTTTGTGGTCTGTTTGCCGCCGCGGGCTTCCCTCGGTCGCTCTTCCCGCCCGCGGCGGTGCGGTCGATGGCCAGCATTCTCCATCGAATTCCCCTGCGCGAGGCCGGAGTTGTGGCGAATTCCTGTCAGTGTCCGGTGCCCCCGGCCCGGACCAGGCCCGATTCGTAGGCGAGCACCACCGCCTGGACCCGGTCGCGCAGGCCGAGCTTGGTGAGGATCCGGCCCACGTGGGTCTTCACGGTCGCCTCGGACAGCACGAGCTTCTGGGCGATCTCGCCGTTGGACAGGCCCTGGGCGACCACCAGCAGCACTTCGCGCTCGCGCTCGGTGAGCTTGGCCAGCCCCGGGTGCTCGCCGGATCCGCCGCCGCTGGGCAGCATCGGGGTGAAGCGGTCCAGCAGCCGGCGGGTGGTGCTGGGGGCGACCACCGCGTCGCCGCTGTGCACCGCGCGGATCGCGGTGAGCAGTTCGTCCGGCGGCACGTCCTTGAGCATGAAGCCGCCGGCACCGGCCTTGAGGGCGGCGAAGGCGTACTCGTCGAGGTCGAAGGTGGTCAGGATCAGCACCCGCGGCCCCTCGGCGTCCTCGCGGCGCGTGCCGGCCTCGCCGCGGTCGCCGCCGCAGATCCGCCGGGTGGCCTCCACGCCGTCCATCCGCGGCATGCGCACGTCCATGAGGACGACGTCCACCCGGGTGTGCCGCAGCACCTCCAGCGCCTCGGCGCCGTCGCCCGCCTCGGCGACGACCTCCATGTCCGGTTGGGCGGCGAGCACCATGCGGAAGCCGGTGCGCAGCAGCACCTGGTCGTCGACGAGCATGACGCGGATCGCCATCGGGGTTCCTCACAGAGGTAGGGGGTCGGAAGGGATCGGGTGTTCTGGCGTGGGTCGGGGGGAGCCCGTTCACGGGGCGCTCTTCCCGCCCAGGGGCGTCAGCTCGGCGTTTTCAGGGGGAGCACGGCGCTGACCCGGAAGCCGCCGCCCGGGCGCGGCCCCGCGTCCAGGGTGCCGCCGACCATGCCGATGCGCTCCCGCATGCCGATCAGGCCCTGGCCCAGGCCGTCCTGGCCGCCCTGCGTGAGCAGTTCGAGCCGGGCGCCGCGCCCGTCGTCCTCGATCAGCAGGTCGAGGGCGAGGTCGCCGAAGCCGAGCTGCACGCTGGCGCTCGCCCCGTCGCCGCCGTGCTTGCGGACGTTGGTCAGCGCCTCCTGGACGATGCGGTACGCCGTGAGCTCCACGCCGCTGGACAGCGGGCGGGCCTGGCCGGCGACCTCGAACCGCACCGGCAGGCCGGCGCCGCGCACCTGTTCGATGAGGTCGGCGAGCTGGTCGACGCCGGGCTGCGGCACGTACTCGCCGCCCGCGTCGTCCCCCGAGCGCAGCAGGCCCAGCAGGCGGCGCATCTCGGCGAGGGCCTGCCGGCCGGTGCCCGAGATCGTGGCGAGGGCCTCCTTGGCCTGCTCCGGCGCGCTGTCCAGGACGTACGCGGCGCCGTCGGCCTGGACGACCATCACCGAGACGTTGTGCGCCACGACGTCGTGCAGCTCCCGGGCGATACGGGCCCGCTCGGCGGCGACGGCGGCCCGCGACTGGTTCTCCCGCTCCCGGTGCAGGCGGGCCGCCCGCTCCTCCAGCTCCGCGTAGTACGCGCGGCGGGTGCGCAGGCGGTCGCCGACCACCCACGCGAGGGCGTAGATCACCATCAGGAAGAACGTCTGGACCAGCCGGGCCCAGATCGTCAGGTGCGTGGTGTCCGGCGGCCACCTCAGCTCCGCCAGCGGACCTGCGGCCAGGCCGCCGGCCAGGGCGAACCGGGACGACCAGCGGCGGCCGCTCGCCGCGCACGTGTAGACGATCACCAGGAAGGCGGCGTCGCCCGGGTTGGGTTTGACGTTCGCCGCCAGCTGGACGAGGCCGGCGACGATCGCGACGAACAGCATCGTCTCCGGGGAGCGGCGGCGCAGGGCCACGACCGCGGCCAGGGCGAGCGAGACCGGGATCGCCAGGGTCCGTTCGCGCATCGTGAGCGTCGGGTCCGCGGCGATCCACAGGCCGCACGGCGTCAGCAGGACGACAGCCCAGAAGCTGTCGACCCACGTCGGGTGGCGGCGGAGGAGCTCGTAGACGCGCTGCACAGATCTCAGCGTAAGCACGCGGGTCCCTCCGGGGGTCCCCCGCCAGAGCGATCCCCCGCTACTCCCCAAGGTGGACCCCACCCCGGGAAGGCCCGCACCCCGCGCCGGGTGAGGGTGCCCACTTCCCGTGGGTGGGCACCCCTTCAGGGGCGCTGGGGGTACCTCCCAGGCGAAGCTCTGGGGGCGGAACTGCGCGCCCAGCCCACCAGCGGCCGGTGGTCGCGAAGCGACAGAGACAGCCCCCTCGGGAGCGAGACGACCCGCGGCCGCGCCGTGGCCGAGCGCGCAGTTCCCCGCGCCCCTAACGGCTGACCGCCGCCCGCGAGGGCGCCCCCGGCCAGGGGGCGGTGGAAGGCACTCCGGGTGCGGAAGGCCGGGTCGGGGAGGGCGGGCCCGGACGCCGTGGCGGGGGCTAGCCGGCGCGGCGGTGGCTGGGGCGGGGGGTGGAGCGCGGGGTGGAGCGGGAGCGCTTCTCGACGTACATCCGCTGGTCCGCGGAGTGGAGGACCTCCTCCGTGGTCATCCCGCACGCGGCCCAGCCGATGCCGAACGACGCCCCGACGCGCACGGCGCGCCCGTCCACCCGGATCGGCGGGATGATCGCGTTGCGCAGCCGCACCGCGAGATCGTCCGCGTCGGCGGAAGCCAGCCCGTCCGCGAGGACCACGAACTCGTCACCGCCGAGCCGCGCGACCGTGTCCCCGTCCCGGACGGCTCCGGTGAGCCGCCGCGCCACCTCGATGAGGACCGCGTCCCCCGTGTGGTGCCCGAACCGGTCGTTGATCGACTTGAAGCCGTCGAGGTCGCAGAAGAGGACGGCGAGCCCCTTGCTCGCGCTCTCCTCCTCCCCCTCCTCGGGCGCCATCGCGTGCGCGTGGGAGTCGAGCCCCGCGAGCGGCCGGGGCATCTCCTCGGGCCCGTACCCGTAGCTGAAGCTGTACTCGTCGGGCCCTTCGAGCTCCATCGCCAGCGTCGCCGGGCTCTTGTCCTGCGGCCGGGAGCACAGCCGGGCCGACAGCCGCGCCCGCAGCTCCGCGCTGTTGGGCAGCCCGGTCAGCGAGTCGTGGCTGGCCCGGTGCGCGAGCTGGAGCTCACGGCTCTTGCGCTCCTCGATGTCCTCGACGTGGGTGAGCAGGAAGCGCGGCCCGTCCGCGGTGTCGGCGACGACGGAGTTGCGCAGCGACACCCACACGTAGGACCCGTCGCGGCGGGCCAGCCGCAGTTCGGCCCGCCCGCCCTCCGCGGAGGTCCGCAGCAGGAGCCCGATGTCCTCGGGGTGCACCAGGTCGGAGAAGGAGAACCGCCGCATCGTGGAGGCGGTCCGCCCGAGCAGCCGGCACAGCGCGTCGTTGGCCCGCAGCAGCCGCCCGTGCTGGTCCCCGCCCATCTCGGCGATGGCCATGCCGCTGGGCGCGTACTCGAAGGCCTGCCGGAAGCTCTCCTCGCTGGCCCGCAGCGCCTGCTGGTCGCGTTCCAGCCGGACGAGGGCGCGCTGCATGTTGGCCCGCAGCCGCGCGTTGCTGATCGCGATGCCGGACTGGAACGCGTACATCTGGAGCGCCTCGCGCCCCCACGGCCCCGGCCGCCGCCCGCTGGTGGGCTGGTCGACGGAGATGATGCCGATCAGCTCGCCGCCGACCGTCTGGGAGGTGTGCATCGGCGCGTAGAGGCGGTCGCCTGGGTGCCACTCGTCGGCGAACCGGGGCAGCGGCCCCTCGGCGTGCCACTGCGGCACATCATCGTCGATGAGCACCCAGCCCTCGGTGTGCGGGATGAACCGCAGCGACCCCCACTGCTCGCCCATGGTCAGCCGCCGCTCCCAGGACGCGCGCGAGCCGACCCGGCCGGCCAGCAGCGCCTCCCCGGCCGCGCTCCCGGCGAACGCGGCGACGACGAGGTCGCCGTCCGGCCGCACCAGGTTGACGGCCGCGAGGTCGTATCCGAGCCCCCGGACCACCCCGTCGGCCACGGCCTGAAGGGTGTCGGCAAGGCTTCGCGCGGTGTTGAGGTCCGCCACGACCTGGTGCAGCTGACGCAAGGTCGCGAGGCGGACATACGGCTCCGACTCGGTGTCCATGCCTGTCTCCACGCCCTCGAGAGCACTCCTGAGGTGGGTTTCCGGGTCCCCCGGGCGACCGTTGCAGCCGCCCCGTAATTCACACTCTTCCAATTGCACGCCACTGAATCACAGCGAGCTGTGCTATCGGTACACAGGGTCAACAATAACTGGCTCTTGTGACTCAAGTCACATCATCCGGTAAGCAATTGAACACGCAACGTAGGGCCGTGGTCGTAGGCCGGGCGGCCCCCGTACGGATGGGTCCTCGGCCCGATCCGGCGGGCGCCCACCCCCACGTACGGTGAGGAACGTGCTTCACACACCGCCGGAACGGCATCCTGGGACCACCATGGGTCAGAGCGTCCACCCCGACGACTTCCGCGCCGCCATGACCCGCCTCGCCGCGGGCGTGGTGCTCGTCGCCGCGCACGACGACGAGGACGCGCCGCGCGGCGAGGACGTCGGCATGACCGCGACCGCCTTCATGTCCGTCTCCCTCGATCCGCCGCTGGTGCTGGCGAGCGTGCGCGTCGGGTCGCGGATGGACGAGCTGCTGGAGCGGCAGCCGCGGTGGGCGGCGTCCGTGCTCAGCGAGAGCCAGCGGCACATCGCCGGGCGGTTCGCGATGCGCGGCCGGATCAGCGACCGGCTGCTGTTCGAGGACATCTCCTACTACCGCGGCGAGGCGTCGGGGGCTCCCCTGCTCGGGGGCGCGCTGGCCGTGCTGGAGTGCGAGACCGAGCAGCGGGTGGCCGCCGGCGACCACACGCTCGTCGTCGCCCGCGTGCTGACGGCCCGCGTGCCCAGCGCGGAGGGCGGGCCGCTCGCGTACTTCCGCGGGCGCTACCGCTACTTGGGCTGATCCCCCGCCAATCGGCCACCGCCGACCGGCTCCCACCGGCCGACCCCTGCCGACCGGCCCCCGTCAACCGGCCACCGCCAACCGAGCGCTCCCGCACAGGCGTTGGGGTCTGCGTGACGGTGCGTCGGCCCCAGGACCCGCGCAGGGCCTGTGCCAGACTGCCCGCCATGCGCATACGCTCCCGCATCCCCGTTGTCCTGCTCGCCACCGGCGCCCTGGCCGCGGCCACCACCGCCTGCTCCGGCTCCGGCGGAGGCGGCACCGGGCTGGAGCGCGCCCTGTCCTACGTGCCGGCGTCCGCGGCCGGCCAGGACGTCGAGTTCAGCGACGTGCCCACCGAGCGCAAGCTGGTGGCCAAGGACAGGAAGCTGTACGCCAACCTCGACACCTACGGCATGGCGGAGAGCCTGTCCGGGATGTACACCGGGCCGATGGAGCAGATGTGGGGCTTCGACTCCGCGGACGTGAAGACCGTGACGACCGTCGGCAGCGCGATCAACTCCTCGCGCATGACGGGAACGTTCGACCTCGGCAAGATCAACGCGGCCATGAAGAAGGCCGGTTACAGCGGGGCGACCAGTCACGGCGTGCTCACCATGGCGAAGGCCGGCAGCGGCACCATGCTGGCCGACACCTCCACCCGGGTGGTGCACAACGCCGGTTCGCCGTTCACCGGCTTCGGCCGCCCCGGCAAGAGCCTGCGTGGCGTACGTGAGTACTCCGCCGTCGCCGGCTGCCTGGGCGACGTGTACGAGGCGGACTTCTACCCGGAGGACCACGGCGACACCAAGCACCCCGACACCGTGCTGATGGGCATGGGCGCGCGGCTGACGGGCGGCGTCTCGAAGGAGACCATGTGCCTGGTGACCAAGTCCGACGCCTCGGCCCAGGCGGCGGCGGACACCCTGCGGGACAAGCGGATGAAGCCGGGCATGCCGTACGCGGACGCGAAACTCACCGTCCACAAGGGGAGCACCCCGTGGGTCTCCCTGACGTGGACCAACGCGGACAAGCCCGGGCTGCACCCCAGCGACAACACCCGTGACCTGGACCTGCCCCGGCTGTTCCTCATCTGAGCCTCGCGTTCGGCGCCGCGCCCGCCCGGGGGAAAGAGCGGGCAAAACGGCGCGCGGGGCGACTCGGGTGGGGCTAGCGTCCTGGCCGTGACAGGCACGGACGGCATCCTCCTCACCCCGCTCGCCGAGCGGCCCGAACTGACCCCCCGGATGTACGAGTTCGAGGACGGCTGGCCGGTCTTCGTCCCGAACGACCCCGTGGCGGCCGCCCTGTTGGGCCGGGTGGCCGAGGTCTTCCCGCACTACTGCGTGGTGGCGACCGACCAGGACCGCGTGGTGGCCCGGGGGTTGAGCGTCCCGTTCAACGCGGTGCTCGACGGCCGCACCGAACTGCCCGACCGGGGGTGGGACCAGGTGCTGGTGTGGGCCTTCCACGACCGGCGCAAGGGCAATCCGGCGACGGCCGTCAGCGCGCTGGAGATCACGGTCGGCAGCGGCCACCTCGGGCGTGGGCTCTCCTCCCGCCTGCTCGCCGCCCTGCGCGAGACGGCCGCCCGCAACGGCCACCGCACCCTGCTCGCGCCCGTCCGCCCCACCGCCAAGCACCTCGAACCGCGGGTCCCGATGGCCGAGTACGCCGACCGCCTGCGCGAGGACGGCCTGCCGGCCGACCCGTGGCTGCGGGTGCACGTCCGCGCGGGCGGCACGGTCGAGCGGGTCGCGCCGGCCTCGATGACCGTCAGCGGCTCCCTCGCCCAGTGGCGCGCCTGGACCGGCCTCCCCTTCGACGCCGACGGCCCCGTCGACGTCCCCGGCGCCCTCGTCCCGGTCCACTGCGACACCCGCCACGACCACGCGGTCTACGTCGAACCCAACGTCTGGGTCCGCCACTCCACCGCTCCCCACTGAGCCCCGGCCCCGCGCCTCACCGCCCCGCGTACAGGTCCCGCAGCAGCGCCGCCTCCGCCGTGTGGTGCACGAACTCGTCCGCGATGTGCAGCACGAACGACCTCCGCGTCGCCGCGCCGTACACCCCGGCCGCCGCCCCCACCGGCTCCGCCAACTCCTCGTCCCCCACCGCGGCGAGCCACCCCCGCCACACCCCGTACGCCGCCTCCACCTCCGCCAGCGCGCCGGCCGCGTCCACGACCGCCCCCGCCCGGCCCGGCGCGGGCTCCACCCCCAGCCACACCGCGTTCCGCTCCTCCCGCAGCAGCTCCGCGAGGTGCTCCAGCCGCCACCGCAACGTGACCCGCCCGTCCCCGACGGGCCGCCACCCCCACTCCTCGTCCCCCAGCCCCTCCATCCGCCCCCGGAACCGCCCCCACACGTGATCGAACAACCCCACCAGATCCCCACCCACCGAGCCGGCGGAAATCCCCTCGCCGACCGTCGGGGGTGAGGCGGGCGGGGTGAAGAGGTGGGCCCGGGGCAGGCCGGCCGTGCGCAGTTCCTCCGCGACGATGCGCAGGGCGGTGCGGGCGAGGAGGGGCATGATCGCGCCCTTGCAGTCCATCCACACCCTGGGGACGGTGTCGTCGACGGCCGCGTAGTTGGGGCTGTAGAGGTCGGTCTCCCCCAGAACGTCGTCGGCTTCCTCCTCCGACAGCTCGCGGCCGTCCTCCAGCACCAGCATCAGCCGGTCCTCCGCGGCGGTGAGGGCCGCGACCGCACGCGCCGGGTCGTCCGAGGCGACGGCGATCTCCCAGCGCTGATGGTCCGCATGGTCGCCGTCCACCACGACGCACAGCGTGCCGGGGTCGACGGTGATGCCGTCCGGGTCGCTCTCCGCGGCGACGGCCCGCCGCATCCAGAAGGACGCCTGGACGAGGTCGGCGTCGTCGGCCGCGCAGGCGTCGGCCGCGCGCCAGAGCATCTCCCGGCCCGAGGCGCGGACCGCCTCCTCGAACAGGCCGCGGGCGTGCTCCCACTGGTCCGGCAGGTCCGAGGTGAGGGCGAGGCAGGCGCGGCCGAACGCGGCCTCGGCGGGTGGGAGTTCGGCGGGCATGGGGGTCACCTGAGGTCGAGGAGGGTGGTGAGGGCTTGGTGGTAGGTGGTGTGGACGGTGGGGAGGGAGGGGAGGTGGGCGCGTTCGTCGGGGGCGTGGAGGCCGTGGTGGGGGACGCCGAAGCCGGCGGTGGCGGGGATGCCGTGGGCGGCGAGGAGGTTGCCGATGTTGGAGGGGCCGGCGGTCTTGGGGCGGACGGGGAGGCCGGCGGCGGTGGCGGCGGCGAGGAGGGCGGCTGCGGGTTGCTGGTCGGGGCCGAGCCGGAAGGGGGGCCAGGTGGCGACCGGGGTGAGGGCGGTGGGCCGGGGGCCGGGGAGGGCGGTGTCGAGGGCTGCGGCGGTGCGGCGCAGGAGGTGTTCCGCGGCGTGGGCGTCGAAGGCCGGGGTGGTGCGGATGTCCACGTTGAGGTCGCAGCGGTCGGGGTTGGCGGAGAAGCCTTCGCCGCCGTGGATCGAGGTGACGGTCAGCTTCGGCGGCAGCGGGAAGGACGGGTCCGCCGCGTCCGCCAGGTCCCCAGCAACAACCGGCCCGACGGGCACGACCGACCCGGTGTCCGGGGTCAACTCCGCCTCGTCCAGGAGGCGGACGAGGCGGGCCGCGCGGGTGATCGCGCTCAGGGACGGGGTGCGGGCGCCGGAGTGGCCGGGGAAGCCGTGGACGGTGAGGGTGGCGCGGTGGAGGCCGCGGCCGCCGACGACGACGGCGTCGAGCCCCGGGTAGCCGATCATCATGCCGGCGGGGCGGACGGCCGCGGGGTCGGCGAGGTAGGCGCGGGCGCCGCCGAAGGCTCCGGTGTGCTCGTCGACGTCGAGCAGGAGGGCGAGCCCGCCGCGCAGGTCCTCCGCCCGTGCGGCGAAGTCCGCGGCGAGGTGGCAGAACATCGCCGCGGCCAGCTTGGAGTCGGCCGCCCCGCGCCCGCGCAGCCAGCCGTCCACCACGTCGCCGCAGGTGGGCGGGAAGGTCCAGGCGGCCTCGTCGCCGAACCCCGCGGTGTCCACGCACGCGTCGAGCGCCCACCACGGACCGGGCCGGCCGCCGGCGATCTCCACCAGGAGGCCCACCGCCGAGCCGGAGTCGTCCCGCAGGAGCCGGTGCGGGAGCCCCCGCCCGCGCAGCCAGTCCTCCAGCACACCGAGCACGGGCCCGTAGTCGTCGATCCCGCCCCGGCTCGGCCGCCGGATCAGCTCGCGCGCCAGCTCGACGACGGAGCCGGCCGCCGCGAGCCCGGCCCCGGCCCCGACGCCCAGCCCGACCCCGCCCCCGACGCCGCCCCCGGCTCCGCTCAGTGCGCCACCGCGATCAGCAGCAGCGCGAAGACCGCCACCGCGATGGCCAGCACCTTGAGCACGGAGGTGCGTTCCCGCTCGGCGTCCCCGCTGGTCATGTCGAGGTCGGCGGGGTCCACCCCGGACCGGTTCCACCAGGTCCCGCCGTGGTGATGGTGGTGCCCGGACCCCCCGTGACCCCCATGACCGCCGTGCCCGCCGTGCCCGAAGTCCCCGCCGCCGCCGTGACCACCCGCGTCCATGCATGCCTCCTCGTCACCGGCCGTACGCACACATCCGTACATCCGGGGAGACGCTCCCGAGCCCCCACCCGGTTCGCGGCAAAAGGGTGCAGCCCCGGCGACGGACGGGTCGCTCGGGGCTGCGGGGCGGGGCCGGAGGCCCTTGGGGTGCCGACGGGCCTAGTAGGCCGGCGGGTACTGCTGCGGGTACTGCGGCGGGTACTGCTGGTCGTACGGGCCGCCGCCCATCGGCGCCTTCGGGTCGGGACCGTACGCGTTGGGCGCGCGGTCGCCCTCGATGCACGCGAAGACGAGCAGGATGATGCCGCCGATGATCGGGATCAGGCCGAGCAGGACCATCCAGCCGGACTTGCCGGTGTCGTGGAGGCGTCGCACGAGGACGGCGATGCTCGGCACGAGAACGCCGAGGATGTACAGGTAGTACAGGATCTGCGAGCCGATGATCGCGCTGATGATGAGCAATACCACCATGGCGATCACGTTGAACAGGACGTACATCCAGTACTCCTGGCGCCGCGCCCGCCCTTCAAAGACCGCGTACTTCTTGAGCACGTCGAGGTACCACTGCATGGTGCCGCCCCCCAAGGACCGGATCTGAACACGTGTGTGACCTGGCCGAACACCGGCCGGGGCGGCAGACATTAGGCCCCTGACGTGCACGAGTCAAGTTTTACTCAAAATTGGTGAAGGCGGGGCAATAGGGCCTCCTGGGACGGCTCACAGCTCCCTGCGCGACCCCGCGCACGACGGCTACCGGTCCCCCACAACTCCCCCACGTCAACGTAAGAGTTGGGTGCGGATCGAGCTGAGAGGCTGTCAGGTTTCCTCCGGCGGTGCAACCATGACGAGCGTCGCCTCGCACGCACGCACGAGGTGACGCGGGAGCATCTCGGGGGTGCGGGCCGATGAGTGGGGCGTACGGGGCGGCGCCGATGTGGCCGCCGATGCCGACGAAGCCGCCGACGGCGGGCAGGCCGTGGTGGCGACGGCACAAGGGATGGCTGGGCCTGGGGATCGGGGTCCTCGTCGTGGGACTGGTGGCGGGCCTGCCGGTGTGGCGCGGCTCGCGTGAATCCGCCCCCGACCGGGGCCCGTTCGTGACGGCGCTGGCGGACCTGGCCGCGCAGCCCGCGATCCGCTACCGCACGAGCCTCGGCAGCGCGGCCGGCTCCGTGGACCTCCAAGTGACGTCCGCCGGGGACACGATGGGCACGGTCTCGGTCCTCGGCGAGAAGATCAGCACGCTGACGATCAACGGCACCTCGTACGTGCGGATGCCGAACCTGCTGGGGAGCAAGTCCCCGGACCCGACCGGGCTTTCGGGTAAGTGGGTCACCGGGAGAACGGCGCCGGCGACGGCGGGCGCCGGCGCGGAGCCCAAGGACGCCCGGACCCCGGCCGCGCTCGCGAACCGCCTCTACTCCGCGCTCGACGACCGGGCCACCGTGCTGACGACGAAGGACGACCCGGACGACGCGGTGGACGGCACGCCCACGATGAAGGCGGCCACCCCCGAGGGCGACCTCTTCATCACCCGCGCCCAGCCCTACCGCCTGCTGCGGTACGTGCCGCACACCGCAGGTTCGGGTCCCTCGGGCCTGCCCTCGCTCCCGTCGCTGCCCTCGCTCCCGGACCTGCCGCCGAACCTGCCGACGGATTTCCCCAGCGACCTCCCGAGCGGCTTCCCGACGGACCTGCCCTCGGGCCTCCCCTCGATCCCGAGCCTGCCGTCGAACCTCCCCTCGGGCCTGCTCCCGGCCCAGAGGATCCTCGCCACCGCCCCCACCGGCACGCTCGACCTCACCGAACTCTCCCCGCAGGACGTCGACCGGTTCTTCCAGCAGCTCGAAACGGAGACCAAGCAGCTCAAGAACACGGTCGACGCCGACATCCACTTCTCCCTCAAGGGCAGCGCCGACCTGAAGTGCTCGTCGGGCGGCTGCCGGGTGACCGCCCACGTCACCAGCGAGGTGGAAAGCAGCGACCCCAAGGCCGAGATCACCGGCGGCAAGGTGAACGCGACCCTCTCCGCCACCGTGGAGATCGAGGGCGAGGCCGCCGGCGGCTGTACGGCGACGCGCGTGCTGCCGCTGAAGGGCACGAGCGACATCGCGTGCGAGGACGCGGGCGCCGGCCCGGTCTTCACCGAACAGGACACCCTCAAACGGGAAGAGGCCGAGGCGGAGTCGGAGGCCGAGGACGGCGCCGAAGTCCCCTACACCGTCAGCTCCACCGGTGAGGCCCAGGTGGAGGCGCTCGCCCAGGTCGACGTCAACGCGATGCTGATGCTGGAGCAGTTGGAGCAGCAGATCCTGGACGAGATCCGGCAGGATGAGCCCTCGCCGACCGCGAGCGGCCGGCCGAGCCAGCAACCGTCTGCGACGGCCACGCCGAGCGGCGCACCGAGCCCGAACCCCACGTCGTCCCCGCCCGGCGGCAAGGACGACCGGAAGAAAAAGAAGAAGCCCACCTGTCGTGACCAGCGCCCCGGAGGCGCCGAGAAGAACGGCCCCGGCTGGAGCTTCTACTCCCCCGCCGGCTTCCGCAACCGCGCCACCGCGGCCACCGCCTGCCTGTACCGGACAGTCCGCAAGGGTACGAAGGCGGATCCCAACAGCCCGGGCATGGCCGAGGCGAAGGTGCGTGCGCGGGAGCTGTTCCCGGACCTGCCGCAGAAGTACCTGGTGAACAGCTGCCACCTCATTCCGGACAAGCTGGGCGGGCGCGGCGTGTTCCGCAACCTCTCGCCTTGCTGGACGACTCCGGTCAACGTGGGGGAGATGACCGCCGTGCAGACCTGCGTGAAGAGCCTGATGCAGGCGTCCGTGGTCGAGATGACGGTGATCGCCGAGTACCGGCAGGACACGGACCGGACCCCCGAAGGGTTCGACTTCATCGTGAGAGCGTGGACCCCGCAGGGCGATGCGCTCCCTGCCACGTGTTCCCGGAGCGTCGCCAACGTGAAGAACGGCAAGAACCTGGCGGACGAGCCCTCGGACGACTAGGAGGTGGCGCCGGGCATGCGAGCCGACGTCGAGGAGTTCGCGCGGCTCGCCCTCGTCGCGCCCCGGGAAGGGGAGGCCCTGCCCTGGGATGCGGCGAGCCGCGAGACCGGTTTCCCTCTGCCCGCCGATTACCGGGCGTTCGTCGACGCCTTCGGCCGCGGCGAGCTGTACGAACGGCTGGGCGTCAACACGCCCTTCCCCCTGCGCAACCCGTCGGGCGGCGCCCACGCGCTCCGGGCCTTCCTCGACGACGCCGCGGAAACGGCCGGCCTCCTGCGCGGCCTCCGCAACGACTACCCCGACGCGTTCCCCTTCGCCTTCCATCCCGAGCCGGGCGGCCTGCTCCCGTGGGGCACCGGCATCGGCGGCGAACTCTGCTTCTGGCTCACGGAGCACACCGACCCCGACGGGTGGCCCACCGTCGTGTGGGACAAGGAGGAGTGGCGCCGGTACGACCTCGGTGCGGTCGGGCTGTTGCTGCTCACGGTCGCGGGGACGGACCCCTTCCTCCGCGAGCTCTTCTTCGACGAGGGCGCTCCCGTCTGGCTCCCCGACGAGTAAGGCGGTACGCCGGCGGGCCCGCCCCCTCCGCGCCCCACGGAGGACGCGGGGCGCAGAAGGGATGCGGTGCTCAGACCGTGGCGGCCGCGGCGAACTCCACGAACGCGTTCCAGGAGTCCGGGGCGAACGTGAGGTGCGGGCCGTCCGGGTCCTTGGAGTCCCGGACGAGGACGCCCTCTTCGTGGCAGGTGCAGCTCGCGACCTCGACGCACGCGGGGCCGTCGTTGCTGCTGTAGCTGCTCTTGGTCCAGGCGACCTCAACGCAGTCGTGCTGTCCGTTGCGCTGTAGCTGCTCTTGGTCCACCTCAAGGCGGATCCGTTTCCGACGATGGGCTGGAGGCTCATGTCTCTCCCCGCATTTTCTCGATGAATGCCAGCGACTCACGCGGCGTCAGGGCTTGCGAGCGGATGATCCCATAGCGCATGTCCAGGATCTGCACCTCCCGGGGTCCGAGATCGGGATGCGGCTGATAAAGCGGCGCCTCCCAATGCCCACCGATGTGCCGTCGCTGAGCTTCAGCAACTCAACGCCCTGCCATACCAGCATGGTCTTCGCGGTCTGTCGGCATCACCTGGATTTCCACGTGCCTCAATCGGCCAACCTCCAGCAGGCGTTCGAGCTGTCGGCGTAGTACGGCCCTTCCCCCGAGGGGGCGCTGCAACGGTCACCTCCTCCAGGACGAAGGTCAGCGACGGAAAGGGCTGCCGTTCGAAGATGGACAGCTGCCGGTTCAACCGCGCCTCGACCAGGCGGTCGATCTTCTCCTCGACCATACACCGGGCTTGCCGCATCTCGAAGAGGCCCCGCGCATACTGCTCCGTCTGAAGGAGGCCAGGCAGGTTGTGGTTGCTGTAGGAGCACCCATCTCAATCGCATCCGCCTCCAACTTGGCCAGATCCCGCACCTTTTTCGGATAGCGGGCCTCGGCCGCCTCCGGTTTGAGGCTTGCGAGCTTGCCGCCGGCCTTGAGGACGCGATCGGCGTTGTCGAGGAACTCCGCCTTGGGGATGCGGATTCCGCGCTCCACCTTGGAGACCATCTCCTCGCCGTAGCCGATCGCCGAACCGAACTCCGCTTGCGTCAGGCCCGCTGCCTCTCGCCACACCTTGATCTGGCGCCCGACCAACTTCATGACGCCACTGGACTCGTCCTCCATACCGGTCTCCCACTGAGGAAGGTCCGCGCCATCTGTCGTGTGTTCCCTGGGGTTCGTGCCACCGTCCATGCCGTCTCCCCCGCCCTTCGGGTTCGCTGTGTCGCCGCACAGACACGCTCTGTGCAGGCTTGGGCGTTCAGAGTAGGACCAAAACTTAGCGGATGTTGCGGAAAGTTGCGCAAAGTCACTCGTTCCAGCGGTCGGCTCCGGGCGCGCACAACGGCGCACTCGGGCCGAGCGCGCGGGCGGGCCCACCGAGGGCGCGGCCAACGGGCCGGACAGCAGGGGACGTTGGCGTGTTGTCAACCGGACAGGGCCGCACCGTACGGTCGTCGGGCCTGGTCAGAGGGTATTGACAGGGCGACTCTCGGTGAGGTGACGCACTCCACGGAAACCCTTCGCACTCCTCAATCCGCGCCGTCCGGGCGGACGTTGGGCGCCGCCCCGGACCTTCCCCCGCCCGCGGCGCCTCGCCGTTTCGCCCTCCAACTGCCCGCCACCCGCAAGAGCGCGCACCGCGCACGGACCGCAGCCGTCGAGCAACTACGCACTTGGGGTCTGCCCTTCGAGGAGGCCGCGCACATCGTGGCCGAATTGGCCGCCAACGCGGTGGTGCACGGGTGGGTCCCCGGCCGGGACTTCCGGCTGACGCTCCTCGCCTCGGAGACGCTTCTGCGCGTCGAGGTGACGGACGCGCGCGGCGAGCGCCTGCCCGTCGCCCCGGCCGAGGCGGACGACTTCTCCGCCGAGTCGGGGCGCGGCCTGCTGCTCGTGGCCGCGCTGGCCGAGCGGTGGGGCGTCACGCCCGGGCCGTTCCCCTGCAAGACGGTGTGGGCCGAGATCCCGCTTCCGCCGCCGCCCGCAGCGCCCGACGGTACGAGTGGTTGATCAGCACGGCGATCAGGTCGGCCAGTTCCAGGGCGCTTTCGGGATCACCGGCACCGCGCGGCAGCCGTCGCAGCGGGCCGAGCCGGTCCAGGGCGACTCCGGCGCGGGACAGCACGAACGTCGAGGTCAGGAACGCGGACCGGGCGTTGCCGTCCTCGAACGGGTGGAAGAAGCACACGTCCAGGTACGCGCGGGCCGCCCGCGCGGGCAGCGGCACCCCGGGGTCCGCGCTCTGCCCGAGGCACGCGTCGAGCCGCGCGGGCAGGTCCGGCCCGGTCCCGTACCGCTCCCGGCCGCCCTTCGCGTACGCCGGCCCGCTCCGGAACGGCGCGTCCGGCACGCCCAGGACGTGCCGCTGCCATCCGCTCAACAGGGCGAAGCCCAGTGGTGTTTCCCCCGCCGCGTCCGCCCGTGCCCGGGCGAGCGCCGCCGTCATCGCCGCGGCCCGCTCCGCCGAGCGTTCCCGGTCCCAGCCGTCGATGTCCTCGGCGGCCCCGTCCCGTACGGGCACCAGCCCCTGTCCGTCGGGCAGTTCGAGCGTCCGGCTCTCGTGCCACGGCACGGTCGCGCGCACACCGAGCCACACCCGCAGGTGGTCGGGAGGCGCGGTCCCGGGCCCGGTCGGCGGCATCAGTGGCCGCCGGCCCGGAGGTTGGCGGCGATCTCCTCGGCGGTCTCCCGGATCACCTGGTCCGCCGGAGTGATCCAGCTGTCGAACCGGCCGTTGAGCGTCCGCGTGACCAGGTCCTCGACGGCCTCGTCGGCCATGCCCCAGCGGGAGAAGTACCAGACGAGGACCAGCCGGGCGAAGGCGTACCAGGCGTCCCCGGCGCCCGTGCGGTCCAGGCTCTGCGTGATGAGG
The DNA here is from genome assembly GCA_963756705.1 of uncultured Actinomycetota bacterium. Classification (GTDB taxonomy): domain Bacteria; phylum Actinomycetota; class Actinomycetes; order Streptomycetales; family Streptomycetaceae; genus Actinacidiphila. Next base: position 261,245 of record CAVWOS010000020.1, read on the forward strand.
TGCGCCGTGGCGCGCTCCCAGACCTGCGGGCGGTCCTCCGGGGGCACCCCGTCCAGCGGGAACCGCTCGAAGCGCTCGGCCAGGTCCTCCAGGACCTCCCGCCACTCGCTCAGCGAGGCCGCCGCGCGCGCCAGCGTCTCGTCCGGCGAAGGGGTGATCGAGTCCCGCGGGCAGCACCACGAACCGACCGGGCCGCCCCCGATCTCCCCCTCGTCGCGCGCCCAGCGCCACCCGGTGGACCAGCGCCCGAACCGCCCGCTCAACGCGCGGGTCATGTCCGTCGTCCAGGCCGAACCGACCTCGTAGGACCACCTGATGACGTCCGGGTCGGCCGCCGAGCCCTCCAGCCGGGTCGGCGTCCTTCCGGCCGGCTCCAGCCCGCGGATCTCCGCGAGCGCGGTGTCCGGGTCGAACGGATGGCGGGCCGGGTCGGCCTCCGCCCAGGTCAGCGTGTAGGGATACAGCGCGGGCTCGTACGTCACGGCCCCAGCGTTCCCCCAACCCGCCCGCCTCTCAACCGAATTGCCCGCACCTCGGGACGCGGGTCAGGGGCCGTCGTGGTCGCCGTGACCGGTGCCGCGGGCGCGGGCCGCCCCGCACTCGGGGAGGCGCACGCTCGACGCGAACCGGCGGAGCAGTTCGTCGTAGGAGGGGCCGGGGAAAGCGGCGGCGCGCTGCTCGGGCACGCGCAGGACCGTCGTCAGGTCCGTCCACGCCGGGTTGAGGCCGAAGGAGATGGCGTACGGCAGCCAGGCGTTGTAGAAGTCGGCCGGATCCGTGCCGGAGGGGGGCCGAAGGGCTTCCACGTCGCTGCTCAAGTCGCGCAGCTCGGCGAGGAGTTCGGCGTTGCCCTCGCAGGGGCCGGCGCCCGGGCTCAGCCAGCCGTTGGCGAAGCAGCGGCGGACCAGGGCGCGGACGGCCCACGCGAGGCGGCCCTGGTGCAGCGTGCTGATCCGGGTGCGGGGGGCGTCGGCGAACGCGGCTTTCAGCAGGCGCCGTTCGTAGGAGACCGGTTCGCGGCCCTTGAAGCGCCACCGGGAGGGCGGGCGGGCCTGGATCAGCTCCAGGTCCGGGGGGTCGCCGTCGGTGACGGTCTCGATCCGCACCCAGCCGCGGTGGGCCAGGTCGACGAACGTGGCGAGGACGTGGGCGGATTGCGGGGTGCCGCGCAGGACGACTCCCGCCTCGGCGGGTAGCAGCCCGCCGGCTCGTGCGTATGCCGCGTCCCTCTCGGTGGGCGCTCCCCCGTTCACCCTGTCACGGTACAGAGGGGAGCACATGAACACCAGGGAGTAACCGCCGGGCGGGTCCCGTCCGCCCCGCGGGGTTCGCGCCCCGCGCAGCCCCGGCCGGGGAGTGCGGCGGAGGGCGCCGGCCCGCCCAGGGGCGCGGGGAACTGCGCGGGCAACCCATCACCGGCCGGTGGTCGCAAGGCGACAGGAACAGCCCCTTCGGGGGCGTGACGACCTGCGGGCCGCAGCATGGCTGAGCACGCAGTTCCGCCCCCAGAGCTCCGCCTGGGAGGTACCCCCAGCGCCCCCTGGCGGGGCCCGTCCGCCCGACGAGGGTCGTACCCCGGCTCCGGGTGGGGCTTTAGTCCCAGTTGCCGCCGCGGGCGCGTTTGGTTTGGGCGCGGGCCTTTTTCTCGCGGAGGCGCCGCTCGTTGATGGAGCGGGGGATGCGGGTGGGGCGGCGCGCCTTGGGCGGGGGCGCGGTGGCCTGGGCCAGCAGGGTGGCGAGGCGCAGCGCCGCGGCCTCCCGGTTGCGCCACTGCGAACGGTGCTCGGAGGCCCGCACGCTCACGACGCCGTCGGTGAGCCGCCCGGCCAGCCGCTCCAGCGCGCGCTGCTTCCACACCGGCGGCAGCGCCTCGGTGTTCGCGAGGTCGAAACGCAGCTCCACCTGGCTGTCCGTGGTGTTCACGTGCTGGCCGCCGGGGCCGGAGGACCTGGAGAAACGCCACAGGAGCTCGGCCTCCGGCACGGAGACCGAACCGCGGATGAGCAGTGGCCCGGACATGCCCCCATGATCCCGCGCCCGGGCCGGTCCCGCCACGGGGATTTCCGCAGGGGACGGAACCGTACGAACCCCTCTCGGCGTTCTGAGGGGTGACGGTAGTTTCGTCCGCAAGACCTACGACCACAAAAGGGGACTTCCCATGGCGGTAAGCCTGACCAAGGGCGGCAACGTCTCGCTGAGCAAGGAGGCGCCCGGCCTGACGGCCGTGACCGTCGGCCTCGGCTGGGACGTCCGGACCACCACCGGCACGGACTTCGACCTCGACGCGAGCGCCATCGCGGTCAACACGGGCGGCCGGGTGTACTCGGACGGTCACTTCGTCTTCTTCAACAACAAGCAGAGCCCCGACCAGACCATCGTGCACACCGGCGACAACCGCACCGGTGAGGGCGAGGGCGACGACGAGCAGATCAACGTCAACCTGGCCGCCCTGCCCGCGGACGTGGACAAGGTCGTCTTCCCGGTGTCCATCTACGACGCCGAGTCCCGCAGCCAGAACTTCGGTCAGGTGCGCAACGCCTACATCCGCATCCTCAACCAGGCCGGCGGCGCCGAGATCGCCCGCTACGACCTCAGCGAGGACGCCGCCACCGAGACCGCGATGGTCTTCGGCGAGATCTACCGCAACGGGGCGGAGTGGAAGTTCCGCGCGGTCGGCCAGGGTTACGCCTCCGGCCTGGTCGGCATCGCCTCCGACTTCGGGGTCAGCCTCTGACCCCCGCTCCTCAGGTTTGCGCGCACGCGGCCGGCCGTCCGGACAGGGACGGCCGGCCGCGTTCGCTCAGAGCGAACTTCCCCTGTTCCCGCCCCTGTTCCCGCCCCGTTCGACACCCGCCGAGGAGACCGCCATGGCCCTGTGGGACCGCTTCAAAGAATCCGCCCAGACCATGCAGACCCAGCTCACCGCCAAGAAGAACGACCTCAAGAGCGGGGCCTTCCGCGACGCCTCGATGGCCATGTGCGCGCTGGTGTCCGCCGCCGACGGTTCCGTGGACCCCGCCGAACGCCAGCGGGTCGCCGCCCTGATCGCCACCAACGACGTGCTCCAGAACTTCCCGGCCGCCGACCTCCAGCGCCGGTTCGAGACCTACCTCACCAAGCTCACGGCCGACTTCGACCTGGGCAAGGTCTCGATCCTCCAGGAGATCGGCAAGGTCCAGAAGAAGCCCGTCGAGGCGCGGGCCGTCATCCAGATCGGCATCGTCATCGGCGGTGCGGACGGCGTCTTCGACAAGACCGAGCAGGCCATCGTGCGCGAGGCGTGCTTCGCCGTGGGCCTCAACCCCGCGGAGTTCGACCTCTGACGCGCCGGGTTGGAGTTTGCCGCCCGTTCCCGCGCAGGGGATGCGCGGGAACGGGCGGGGCGGGGGCCAATGGGCCGGTAGGCCCCCGCATTCGCCGAGGACTCCCCCCCGGGCGACCGGGCGAGCAGTCCGGTCACGTCCTCGGCGACTTTCGGTCACAGCCACACGGAGTGGCCGTGACCGAGTTTCCCCCCAGTCGGTCTTTCGTCGGCGGGTGTCCGCGAAAGGCCGTAGTTGATTGATATCCGATCGCGGTGGGCGACGACCACCGGCTTCTGCGGTCAACGCGCGTCGATGACGCGCCGAAAGTGCCTGTGAACTGCGGGTTTTTCCAAGCCTTGGGAATCCTGTCCAAAAAGGGACACGTCCCAATATGGACATGCGCCGGCCGCTTGGACGGGTTTCCCGCCCAGGACGTTCCGCCGCGCGACCGGATCGTTCCGGCCGCCGACCGGAAAGGATTCCACTTGTATCGTCGCGTCCATGGCAGCGGAACCCCCCAGCGCACGCGTCCGGCTCGTCCGGCAGCACGAACGCGCCGAGTACGGGCGCGCGACGATCGACGCGATCCTCGATGAAGGGCTCGTCGCCCACCTCGGGTTCGTCCACGACGGGCAGCCCTTCGTCGTCCCCACCCTCCACGCCCGCGTCGGCGACGACGTCTACGTGCACGGCTCGGCCGCGAGCCGCATGCTGCGCACCCTGGACGCCGGGGTCCCGGCCTGCCTCACCGTCACCCTCTTCGACGGCATCGTGCTGTCCCGGTCGGTCTTCGAGCACGACGTCAACTACCGCAGCGCGGTGCTGCTCGGCACGCTGACCGCGGTGGGCGGCGAGCGGGAGAAGCGCGCGGCGCTGGAGGCGTTCACCGAACGGCTCGTGCCCGGGCGCTGGGCCGAGGCGCGCCCGCCCAGCCCGCAGGAGCTCAAGGCCACGCAGGTGCTGCGGCTGCCGATCGACGAGGCGTCGGCCAAGGTCCGCGGCGGCGGCCCCGACGACGCCGACGGCGAGGACGGCCTGCTCGACGTGTGGGCCGGGCACATCCCGGTCACCGCGCACTACGGGGAGCCGGTCCCCGATCCGGCCCTCCGCCCGGGCATCGAGGTCTCGCCGGCGGCGCGCGCGTTCGTCCGCGGGCGGCGGGCCGCGGTGGAGGGCTGAGGGGCCCTGGGCGGGTGCGGGCCCGGACGGGCGGGGTGCGCCCGGCCCGGGGTGCCTTCCTCGGCCGGTCGGTTACTTGCCGGTGCCCACCGGGTCGACGGTCATGGTCGGGGCGGAGCTGTCGCCGGCCGGGACGTTGATGCCGACGGGCATCGTGTGCGACGAGAACGTGTTCGGAGGGGTGACCACGAGGCTGGTGAACGTCACGCCGCTGCCGCCGGAGGTGTTCGGCGGGTAGTGGAGGGTGACGTAGGCCGTCTGCCCGGGCGCGAGCGTGACGGTGGCGCCGGACTTCGCGCTGCGGGTGGCGGAGACGGTGCCGTACTGGCCCTTGAGGTCCACGCCGGGGAAGCCGTGCATCGAGCAGGACGACGAGCCGGAGTTCTTCAGGTTGATCAGCAACTCCCCCTCGCCCATGCCGTGGGAGGTGCTGAAGGAGAGGTTCGCGGTCTGGCAGGCGGACGAGCCGGAACCGCCGCCGCCCTGTCCCTGCGCGGAGGTGGTGGGCGAGGACGTGGCGCCGCCGGTTCCCGAGGTCGCGCTCGTCGAGGGCGCCGGAGCGGGCACGGACCGGCCGGTGGAGGCGGAGGGCGACGGATCGGCCGTCGTGTCGTCCGGACCGCACGCGGTCAACGTCATGCCCGCGGCCACGAGTACGACGGCCGACACGCTCCAACGGACGGTTCTGGCAGGCATGCTGTCCTCTTTCGTTCGCGGTCCGCCCCCGGTCGGGCGCGGCGACTCCCGCTGGCGATCACGACTGTGACAGGCCCGATCGGCCGCGCAGGCCCGTGTTACAGCCCTGTGGCCCAACACCGGATACCTCGGGACAATCGGCACCGAGCGCGCGAACGCCGAGCCGGAACCCGCCGCGACCTGGGCGTCTAGGGTGGGCCGCATGAGCGATGGAGCGGGCGGCCTCACGCGGATCAGGCCCCGGGGGTTCCACGAGGCCGCGGGCACGGAGGACTGGCGGGTCCTGGGGGAGGGCGCGTGCGCGTACTTCCGGACCGGGTCGCTGGGCGAGGGCGCGCGCTTCGTGGAGGCGATCGCGCGGCTGGAGGGCGTCGGCGCCGGGCGGCCCGACCTCGACGTGCGGCACGACGGGGTGACCGTGCGGCTGATCAACGCCACCGCGTCGTACTACGGGCTCACCGAGGACGACGTCGCGCTGGCCGGCCGGATCTCCGAGGCGGCCCGGACGCTCGGGCTGGCGGCGGACCCGTCCGCCGTGCAGACGGTGCAGGTGACGGTGGACGCGCTGGAGATCCCGGCGGTCGTGGCCTTCTGGCGGGCGCTGCTCGGCTACGACGACCGCGCGGGCAGCCCCGAGGACCTGCTCGACCCGCGCCGACGCGGGGCGCCGTTCTACTTCCAGCGGATGGACGAGCCGCGCCCGCAGCGCAACCGGGTTCACGTCGACCTCTGGGTCCCCTACGACCAGGCCGAGGCGCGCATCGCCGCGGCCCTCGCCGCCGGTGGGCGGCTCCTCACGGCCGAGCACGCCCCGGACCACTGGGTTCTGTCCGACCCGGAGGGGAATGAGGCGTGCGTCGGGGCCGCGGGCTGGACGGGGGCGGGCCCGGGGGCGGCGGGCGGGTGACGGCGGCGGGGGCTCGGGAGTGGGCCGGGGCTGAGCGGCCTCGACGCGATTGGGAGGCCGACTCAGCAACGTCGGAGAAAGCCACCCCGTAGTCGATGGGAAACCCTGAGTCCACCGCGCACCCTCGCCCGCTCCACCTCGGGAAGGACCCGCCCGTGCCTCACATCCAGATCGACAACGACCTCCCGGGCATCGCCGGACTGGTCACCCAGCGCCCCGACACCGGTGTCCTCATCAACCAGATGGCCGACGCCCTTCTCCGCGGCCCCCTGTCCCTCACTCCGGGCGAGCGCGAACTGATCGCCGCCTACACCTCGGAGCGCAACGGGACCTCGTACTGCTCCGACTCCCACAGCTCGTTCGCCGCCGCCCAGCTCGAAGGGGGCGCGGAACTCGTCCAGGCGGTCCTGCTCGACTTCGAGACCGCGCCCCTCAGCCCCCGTCTGAAGGCCCTCATCCGCATCGCCTCCGAGGTCCAGGGCCCGGTGAAGGTCCTCTCCGACGAGACCGTCGCGGCCGCGCGCGAGGCCGGCGCGGACGACGCGCAGATCCACGACACCGTGCTCGTCGCGGCTTCCTTCTGCATGATCAACCGCTACGTCACCTGCCTCGGCACCGTGGACCCGGAGTCCCCCGAGTACTACGAGATGGCGACCAAGGCCATCCTCTCCGACGGTTACGCGGCCACCCTGGGCTGACGGGCTGACCCTTTTCCGGCCGCCACCCCCGGCTGACCCTTTCCCCACCGGGGCCCGGGTCCGACCCCTTCCGGACCGGGCCCCGGCACCCCGCTCCGGGCGCTACTGGATCTTCCACTCCCCGGCCTCGTCGGCGAACCCGGAGTCCATGGCGAACTGCAGGCTCGCGGCCTTCGATGCCTTGGGCACCTGGAAGACGACGTAGGCGAGCGTCTTCGCGCCGGGCTGCAGCTTGACCTCCGCCGCCATGGACGGGCCGGCGGAGACCTCGTTGAAGTCCGCGTCGAACTGCTGCCCTTGGGTGTCGGCGAGCGTGACCCCGTTGGACGGGCTGTCGTCGTACACGCCCTTGCCGGTGTTCGTGATCCTCAACTGGACGGCCACGAACCGCTTTCCGGCGTCGGGGCTGGTGAACTCGTCCGAACCCTTCGCCGGGTCCACCCACTTGACGAGGGTGACGGCCAACTGGGAGCCGTCCTTCATCCCGTGCACGGTGATCGTGTCACCGATCCTCGCCGCCGCGGGCTTGGCCTTCCCGGCCTTGTCCTTGCCGGAGCCGGCCTTCCCGGGCGCGGCACCCGGCTTCTCGGCCGCTCCCGCGGCGGTGGAACTCGACTTGTCCGGGCTGCTGTTGACGCTGCTGCTCGTGTCCTTGCATGCCGTCAGGCCGGCGGTGGCAAGGAGTGCGACGGCTACTGCGACGCCGATTCGGCGCATTGTTCCCCCCTAGGAACGTCTCGGTTGCGACGTCCTCATTCTGGGGTCCCAACTCCCTTGAAAACACGGTTCACAGCGAAAGTGTCCGTTCGGCGACGCCACCGTGACACTCCACCCACAAAGCGCACACACCCGCAACACGCCACACCGCACGAGGCCCTCGGGGGCGAGCCCAGGGTTGGCCGAAGGTGTCCTGGTGAACCGGTTCGACCGACCGTACGATCGGTTGGATCGGAAGGACGGGGGGTCGGATGGCTTCCGCACCAGGACGATTGGGGAGGGCGCTCAACTGGGTCGCCGAGAACGTCGAACTCCTCCTCGCGGTGGTCGGCTCGGCGACCGTCGGGTTCATGGACCTCTTCGGCGACGCCATCGGCTTCCGCGCCACCTCAGGAGCGACGGTGCTGGTGCTGGGCGCCCTCGCGGCCGGTTCCCTGCGGGAGCGTCACCGCGAATCAGATCTCGCGGAGGCGGTGCTGGGCATCCAACGAACCTTCGAGGGAATGGAGATGGTCAAGTCCCTCACCGGCGGCGAGGTCGGCAGGGAACTGCGGAAGGCCCGCGAACAGACCGACTTCTGGGCCTTCAAGGGCGGCACCGGCACCTATCTGCGCGCCGTGACCCTGCCGAGGTGCGTCGAACACGCCCGAGCCAACCGATCGAACCTGATCTTCGACATCGACATCGTCAATCCGAGCGACGAACGCGCCTGTGCGGCCTACGCACGGTTCCGCCGGTCCTACGCGACGGAGGGCCGGTCGTCGGACTCGCAGACGTGGACACCGGAGCGGACGAGCAAGGAGTCGTACGCCACCATCCTCGCCGCCCGATGGCACCTCCAGCGGCTGCCCGGGATGGCCGTCCACCTCTACCTCTCGTCGACGGCCCCGACGCTGCGATTCGACAGATCCCAGTCCTGTCTGATCATCACCCAGGACGACCCGTCGCGTCCGGGGCTCCTGGTCACCAGGAACCACCCTCTGCACGGCTACTACGTCGTGGAGTTGCAGCAGAGCCGGGACCAGGCGACGAAGGTCGAGCTCAGTTCCGCCCGGTCGCTGGACGAGGACCCGACGATCGACCAGACGCGGGCTTTCTTCTCCGAACTCGGCCTGCCCCTTCCCACCACCTTCTCCGACGGCGATGTGCTGCAGATCAAGGAGAAGGCCCTGCACGCAGAGAACCCCTACCCGAGTTGAGAGGCCAGGCTTCGTGGCGCCATGGACTCCACAGCCTCGATGGACTTCGACACGCTGGACGGCATGCTCCGGTCCGACCCTGCCCGTGTGACGGCGGGCGCCCTGGCCTCCGAAGCGCTCCGCGACATCGCCGACGGCCGCTGGGAACTGCCGGCGATCCGGCATCCGCTCGGCTTCCTGTGTCTGCCGCTGGTCCGTGACGGCGCGAAGGGCGTGTGCGTGCACCTCTTCGACGGCGGGTCGGGCGACAGGCCCGAACCCCTGGTCCACGCACACAGTTGGACACTCACCAGCCTCGTCCTCCAGGGCTGTGTGACGAACCTTTCGATGGGAGTCCTGGACCGCCCCGCGGATCCGACCCACCGTGTCTTCGAGGTGCACAGCGACCCGGGCGGAGCCGACGAAGTACGCCCCACGTCCCGGTTGGTGCGCAGCGAGCTGCGGGGCGCTCGGGAGAGCGGTCGCGGAGAGGTCTACACCGTCCAACCCGGTGAGTTCCACGCAACCGTGGTGGCGGAAAGCCGATCTGCGGCCACACTTGTGCTCGGCAGGACGCTGCCGGGCCGTACGGACCTCTCCCTCGGGCCACTGCACGGCGGTGGGCACCACTCGGTGCGGGAAGTCTGCGACCGGCGGCAGACCGAGTGTGCGGTACGGACCGCTCTCAGGAGGATCGATGCCCGCGACGACTGATCCTGACGCTGGATGGTACGGCCGTGAACTGCGGGTCGCGCTGGCCGCGGCCGAGGAGGCCGGGGAGATGCTGCGCAGCCGCTTCAACGGTGTGTGGGAGGTGCGCGGCAAGGGGGACGACGGGGACGTGGTGACGGATCTGGACCTGGCGTCCGAGCGGATCGTCCTGCGCAGGCTGCGCGAGGCGTTCCCCGGCGACCGGATCTGGTCGGAGGAGGCAGGGGTGCTGGAGGGCGCCGCCAGCCGGACCTGGCTGGTGGATCCGCTGGACGGGAGCAACAACGTCGCCATCGGCCTGCCGGTGTACGCGGTGGGTGTCGGGCTGTGCGTCGACGGCGTGCCGACCGTCGGCGTCGTCCACGAACCGCACACCGGCGCCACCTGGCACGCGACCGCGGGCGGAGGCGTCTTCCACGGGAGGAAGCCGATCGGTGCCGTGCCGCCCCCGACCTCGCCCTCGCCGTCGCCGCCCTCGCTGTCGTCCTCGTCGTCGGGACTGGTCGTGGCCTGGACGCAGGGGCACGCGGTGGCCAAGGACGACGTGACGGCCTCGGAGCTACGGGCCGTGCTGGAACGCCGCACCCGGCGCGTGCTGCCGCTGTGGGCCCCCCTGCTCGGCTGGACCATGCTGGCCCGGGGCAGCATCGACGGCTTCGTCGGGTACTGCGCGGAAGCGGTGGACTTCCCGCCCGGCGCTCTGCTGGCCCTCGAGGCGGGAGTGGAGTTCCGCACACTGCGGGGCGGCCCGTTCCGCGTGGGCTTCACCGGACCGGACTCCACACGCTGCTTCGTGGCCGGCCGTCCCGCGGCCCTGGAACGCCTGGTGGATCTCACCTCCGGTATCGCGGCGGGCCGCACGGCTCTGCCGACAGGGTGACGAAGACCGGCCACGGGTGGGGCGAGGTCAACGGGTGAGGATCAGGGCACCCGTTGCCGCGGCCGTCCCCGTCACGGCCAGCACCAGACTGGTGGCGGTGAAACGCGCGAGGGGAACGCGCACCCCGTAGCCACGGCAGCGCTCGAACCACAGCAGCGTGGCGAGGGACGCCCACGGGGTCACCAGAGGCCCGACGTTGGTCCCGACGAGCAGGGCCAGGAGCTGGTCCCGGTGCCCCGTGGGGACGGCCGCCTCCCCGGCGAGGTACACCGGAAGGTTGTTGAGCACGTTCGACAGTCCGGCGCCGACCGCGGCGGAGCGGAACATGCCGACCGCTCCCCCGCCCGTACCCATCGCCCGGGTCAGCAGGTGGTGCAGGCCGTGGGCGTTGACGGTCTCCACCACCAGGAACATGCCCGGGACCATGACCAGCAGCCGCCACGGCACCAGCGACGGCGTGAGCGCCGCAGGCCGCCTGACCGCGAACGCCGTGACCACGACGAGCGTCATGGCCAGCGAATCCGCCCACAGGGGTAACGGTGCGACCAGAATGGCCAGCAGGAATCCGGCGCAGGCCAGCGCGCAGACCCGGAAGAGCACCCGGTCGGCCGGGCGGAACGCCGCGGGAGGCCGGTAGGCGTCCACGCCGCGGCGGCCCCTGCGCCAGTAGAAGATCCACAGGCACGCGGTCGTCGCCGCGATGGCCGCCGACTGCGGGGCCCACATCCTGGCCGCCAGACCGCCGGCCGACAGCCCGACGCGGTCCGCGGCCAGGAGATTGGTGAGGTTGGAGACCGGCAGCAACAGGCTGGCGGTGTTGGCGAGCCAGACCGTGGTCATCGCCAGCGGCACCGGAGCGATCCCCACCCGGCCGGCCATGGCCAGCATCACCGGGGTGAGCAGCACGGCCGTGGTGTCGAGGTTCAAGATGGCGGAGGTGGCGGCGGCGAAGAGGACGCAGAGGCCGAACAGACGCGCGTAGCTCCCCTTTCCCGCCCGCGAGATCCCTCCGGCCAGGACGTCGAACACCTCGGCCTGACCGGTGAGTTCGGCCATCACGATGACGGTGGCCAGAAACGCCAGAAGGGGTGCCGTGCGCCGCGCCACCTCCCCCGCCGAGTGCGCCGGGAGCAGGCCGGTGGCCACGGAGAGCAGCCCGCACAAGAGCAGTCCGAGGGCGAACCAGTCCAGGGGATGCACTCGTTTGGGTGAAAGCACGGCGACAGGTTCGCACATCAGTGCCCCGCGAAATAAGGTGCCCAGACTCCACCCGGAGCCCGGCAGAGATCATGAAACGGCTGGGAAAGAGGCCAGCATATTGACAAACCCTCGTGGTCCCCCACGACTTGGCCGATTGTGCGCCGCTCCGGGATCTGTCGGACTCCTACCATGACAGGATGCAGACCGGCAGCGAGGAACTGACGGACCGTGAGATCCGCTTCTTCATCAGCTACTCCCCGGCCGACGAGCCGTGGGCCGCGTGGATCGCGTGGACGCTGGAAGAGGCCGGGTATCGCACGATGATCCAGGCCTGGGACTTCGTGGCGGGCACCAATTTCATCGACTTCATGGACCGCGGTGTCACCGAGTCCGCCGCGGTCATCGCGGTGCTGTCCGGCCACTACGTGGACTCGGTGTACGGCCGCCTGGAATGGCAGGCCGCGATACGCTCCGAACCGGTCGAGCCCGACCTCCGGCTGCTGACGGTGCGGGTGGACGAGACCCCCCTGGGGGGGCTTCTCGCCAACATCACCTACGTCGACCTCGTCGGCGTCATCGACGAGGACGAGGCCCGCAGCCGGCTTCTGACGCGGATCGGGCAGGCGATCGACGGCCATGCCCGTCCCACCAGCGGCCCCGCCTTCCCGGGCGGCGGAGCGGTTCCCCCGGCCAGCCCCAGGGCGCTCCCGCCACGGGAGCTGATGCCGGACCGGACCAAACGGGGCTGGCGCCTCCGCCCGAACGTGGCCCCGTCCTTTCCCCCGGACGTCCCCGCCGGAGGACGGCCGGGCGGCGTGACCGTCCTCCACCTGGCCGGACCCGAGTTCGGCCGCGGACACGATCCGGAGGAACTGCGCCGCGACATCCAGGGCGACCTGATCGAACTGCGGGACGCCGGCGCACCGTCGCCGGACTTCGTGGTGGTCAGCGGGGACCTGACGGCCGCCGGCGCACGGCGCAGCTGCGAACAGGCCCTGGCCTTCCTCACCGGTCTGCGGACCCAGCTGAACCTGCCGCCCGGACGCCTCCTCGTCGTCCCCGGCAACCAGGACGTCAACAGCGCCGCCTGCCAATCCTATTTCCATTCGTGCGAGGCCGACGACGAGACGCCACAGCCGCCGTACTGGCACAAGTGGCGCCATTTCACCAGTCTGTTCCGCGAGCTCTACCAGGGGCTGGACGCCGTCTTCGACAGCGACCGGCCCTGGACGCTCTTCCCGATGCCCGAACTGCATACCGTGGTCGCCGGATTCAACTCGTCCATCGCCTGCAGCCACCGCCTCGAGGACCAGTACGGGCAGCTGGGAAAGTCCCAGGCCATGTTCTTCGCGGAGGCGTTGCGCGAATACGAGAACGAGGGATGGCTGCGGATCGGCCTCATCCGCCATCCCCTGCTCGACCGGGGACGGGCGGACGCCGGCGGGCCCGGCGCGCTGCGCGACGCCGACACGTTCAAGCGGCTGCTCGCGCCACGGCTGCACCTCCTGCTGCACGGCCCGAGCGGTGATCCGCGCGCCACCGACGCGAAGCCCGGCCATGCCCTGCTGCCCTGGACCTCCGGCGAGCTGCCGCTGTTCGGCGCGGCCGGCCCGGCCCGGTTCACCCTGCTGCGGGTCAGCGCCCAAGGCGTCGAGCGCTGGGAGCCGAAGGGCGACGGTCAGCCGGAGGCGTTCTCGATCCGGTGGCGCTCCGCACCCCGGTTCCCCGGCGAGCCCGACGGCACCACGTCCCCCGCCGCGCCGGACGAGCCCGTCGGCAACCGAGCGGTCACCGACCCCGGCGAACGGCTGGCCGAGCGCGTCAAGGACGTGCTGCGCGCCCGCCGGCCGGGCGTACGGCTGCGGGACGTCCAGCGAACCGAGCCGGAGGACCTGGTCCAGGTCTTCGCCTCGTGGGACGAGGAGGGAGTGGTGCGCTTGCAGCGCATCGCCGTCCACCCCGGCACCCCCGACGAAACGGAGATCGACCGCTTCCTGGTCCAGGCGCACGCCGACGACCCCGGCGCCGAGGCGGAGCTCGTCCACAGCGGCAGCCGGCCCGGCCCCGGGCTGCGGGAGCGGGCCGCGCGCGGCGGGGTGAGGTTACGCAGCTTCCTGGAACTCCAGGGGCTGCTCGACCTGCGCGAGTACGTCGCGGCGCAGACCGCCAAGTTGACGAGCGAGCCCGCCTACGACCCGGACCTCTACCTGCCGCAGCGCTTCCGCGACGAACTGCGGCCGGGGAGCGAGGAACAGGACGACCTGGTGGGGGAGATGCTCCGCCTGCTGGAGACCGACCAGGGCCGCGTCGTGCTGCTGCTCGGCAACTTCGGCCACGGCAAGACCTTCGCGCTGCGCGAACTGGCCCGCCTCATCCCGGAGCGGCTGCCGCACCTGGTCCCGATCCTCATCCCGCTGCGCACCCTGGACCGCTCGCACAGCGTCGACGGGCTGGTGGCCGCGCATCTGGCCAACAACGGTGTCGACGTGATCGACCTGCGCGCGCTGCGGTACATGCTGCGCCAAGGACGGGTGGTGCTGCTCTTCGACGGCTTCGACGAGTTGGTGAACCGGGTCAGTTACGAGCGCGCGGCGGACCACCTGCACACGCTGCTGAACGCGGCCGTCGACCGGGCCAAGATCGTGGTGAGCAGCCGTACCCAGCACTTCCGCTCGCGGGAGCAGGTTCTCACCCCGCTCGGGGAACGGGTGGGACTGCTGCCGCAACGACGGCTGCTGTCGGTGGAGGGCTTCGTCCCCGACCAGATCCGGCGCTTCCTCGTCAACAGCTATCCGGAGGAGGAGACCGCCGACCGCCGCTTCGGCCTGCTGCAGGCGATCCCCCAGCTCCTCGCGCTGTGCGCCAACCCCCGGCTGCTGAGCTTCGTGGCCGCGCTCAAGGAGGAGGACCTGCGCGCGGTGGCCGAATCGGGCCGGACCCTGAGCGCGGCCCGGCTGTACGAGGACATCCTCAACAGCTGGCTGCGCAACGAGGAGCGGCGCGGCCAGGGTGGACCGGGTGCCGCGCCCGGCCTGGACCTGACGCAGCTGTGGACCGTCGTGACGGCGATAGCACTGCGGCTGTGGGAGAGCGGCCGCAGCAGCCTGCGCGTGGACGAGTTGCAGGAGATCGTCACCGACACCTTCGGATCCCTGAGTGAGAGCGGGCTGTTCTCCCAGGAGACGCAGGCGGTGGGGGCGGGCACCTTGCTGGTCCGGGTCGAGGACGGCATCTTCCACTTCATCCACGAGTCGGTGATCGAGTGGCTCGTGGCGCGGGAGGCCGCCCAGCGGCTGAACAGGCAGGACGACGCCCTCCTGAGCCTGCGGGCGCTGCCCACGCTCGCCGTGGAGTTCTTCTGCGATCTGGCCGACCGGGAGCTGTGTGCCGCCTGGGCGCGGCGGATGCTGGAGAATCCCGGGCCGGGAGTGGCGGAGGCCGCACGCACCAACGCCTACCGGGTCAACCAACGGCTGCGTGTGCGCGCGGAGGCCGATCTTCGCGGAGTCCACTTCTCCGGCGAGGACCTGTCGGGACGCGACCTGTCCGGCCTCGACCTCACCGGTGCCAACCTGACCGACGCCCAACTGGTCGGTGCGAACCTCTCCCGCGCGGTGCTCCGCGACACCCGACTGGTCGGTGCCCGGCTCGACGGTGCCGACCTGCGCGACTGCGACCTGAGGGGCGCCGACCTGCGCCGGGCGCGGCTCCTCTCGACGGACCTTCGAGGAGCACGGATCGAGGGCAGCCGCTGGCGCCGCGCGGTGCTCATCGACGCCCGCCTCGACGAGCCCGCCCGCTCCTCGGCGGAACTGGCCGCGGCCACGATCGCGCCGGGCATGCCTCTGGAGACGGCGTTCCGGCCGGCTGCCGTCGGCGTCCCGTACGGCTTCGACGGACGCAGGGGCCGCCTTCCCGAACCGATCGCCTACAGCCCGGACGGCGAACTGCTGGCCGCCGGCAGCGAGGACGGCAGCGTGCTGGTCTGCGCGCCCGAGAACGGCGAGGCGCTGCGCACCCTCCACGGCCACCAGGACCGGGTGTACGCCATCAAGTTCCGCTCCTCGGTGCTGGCGACCGGCAGCGCCGACGGGACGGTACGGCTGTGGGACCCGGTCTCGGGCCGCTGCCGGTCCGTGCTGCGGGTGCACGGCCAAGGGGTGTGGCCGGTCTCCCTCGACGAGACCGGAGGCCTGCTGGCCACGGGCGACGGCGACGGCGTGGTCAAGCTGTGGGACACCGCCACGGGCACGCTGCTGCACGCCCTCCCGGGCCACAGCGCGCCCGTCTACACGGCGGTCTTCAGCCCGGACGGACGGACGCTGGCCACCGGCGACGCGGGCGGCACGGTCCGGCTGTGGAACACCGCCACCGGAGGACTCGTGTTCGAGACGAGCGACCACCAAGGGGCCGTGTTCCGGGTCCGGTTCAGCCCGGACGGCACGCTGCTGGCCACCGCCGACCAGGGGGCCGACAACCACGGGGCGGTCAGGATCTGGCGGGTCTCCGCCCCACGGATGCTGCACGAGTTGTCCGGCCACACCGG
Organism: uncultured Actinomycetota bacterium; assembly: GCA_963756705.1. Classification (GTDB taxonomy): domain Bacteria; phylum Actinomycetota; class Actinomycetes; order Streptomycetales; family Streptomycetaceae; genus Actinacidiphila. Next base: position 277,262 of record CAVWOS010000020.1, read on the forward strand.
CCGCGTCTACACGCTCGACTTCCACCCCGACGGCGACCTCCTGGTCAGTGGCGACACCTCCGGCCAGGTGCGCCTGTGGAACCCGCTCACCGGAGTGCCCGGGCAGCTGCTGGAGCAGGGCGCCGGCCCCGTGTACCAGGTGGTCTTCCGGTCCGACGGGCGGCAGATCGCCGCCTGCGACGGTGACGGCGCGGTACGTCTGTGGAACGCGGCCGCGGGCCGGGGCGGGTACGAGGCGGCCCTCGCCCGCCTCCAGCCGACGGCCCACCAGGGGTCGGCGTGGGCCTGCATGTTCCGCCCCCACGACAGCCAGCTCGTCAGCGCCGGCGGCGACGGGGTGGTACAGATCTGGGACACCGCGACGGGGCAGGGCAAGCCGATCCTGCGCGGTCACGGACGGCGGGTCAACGCGGTCGCGTTCGGCTCCGACGGTTCCCGGCTGGCCAGCGGGGGCAGCGACGGCGTCGTACGGCTGTGGGACGTCGGCACGGGCCGGTGCCTCACCGAGCTGACGGGCCGGGGGGACCGCCTGGTGTCGGCCGTCTTCAGCCCGACGGGACCGGTCCTCGCCACTGCGGGCAGCACGGGCCACGTCTACCTCTGGAACGCCGAGAGCGGGGCCTTCCTGCGCGAACTGGACGTGGAGACCGACCACACCTGGGCGGAGGCGTTCAGCGCGGACGGCGACATGATCGCCACGGCGAACGACGACGACTCCGTCCGCCTGTGGTGGCGTCCCACCGGTGCGCACGTCTCCGCATTGACGGGGCATCAGGGGCGGGTGCGTTCCATCTCGTTCGCCACGGACGGCAGCGCCGTGGCCACGGGATGCGACGACGGTCGCGTCCGGCTGTGGAGCGTCGAGGACGGCAGCCTGACCGCCACGCTGTCGAGCCACACCGACCGGGTCTACGCAGTCGCCTTCGGCGCGGGCCGGTCGTGGATCGGCAGCGCGTCCTGGGACGGCACCGCCGTGGTGTGGCGTGACGGGCAGCCCCGACACGTCCTGCGCGGCCACACCGGCAGGCTCTGGACGGCCGCCGCCCATCCGTCACTGCCGGTGCTGGCCACCGCGGGCGACGACCGTTGCATCCGCCTGTGGGACGTGGAAACCGGGCAGCCGGGCCCCGTCCTCACCGGTCACCGCGGCCGTGTCTACTCCCTCGCCTTCAGCCCGGACGGCTCCCTTCTGGCGAGCGGCGGGGACGACGGCACCGCCCGGCTGTGGCGGCTCGACGGCGCGGAGCCCGCCGCCTCCCGAACACCCTCGCCGGCCCTGACGGCCACCCTCATCGGCGGGTCCGACGGCTGGGCGGCCCTCACACCGGCCGGCGGCTACAAGTCCGAGGGCGACGTGGAGGGCGAGTTCTGGCACGTGGTCGGAATGGCGAGGTTCGCCCCGGGCGAATTGGACCACTACCTTCCCGGGGCACGCAGGCTGGCCCTGGACGAGGAGCTCTGAGCGGCCGCACGAGCACATAACGGCCGCCCCCGGGCCGATGCCGGCCCGGAGCCCGGGGGAGGGCAGGCGAAGAGCCCCCTGTCGGGTTCGAACCGACGACCTACGCTTTACAAGAGCGTCGCTCTGGCCAACTGAGCTAAGGAGGCGCAGTTGGCATTGTAGCGGGCAGAGGCCGTGGGGATGTGGTGAAAATCCTGGGCCTGGGGCTGGTGACAAGGGCGGATCCGGCAGGTAGCGTCACGGCAGGCCATGGTCCGCGGGCAGTGGGCCGGGCCGAGGACGCCGCGGGAGCGGCGGAAGAACAGCAGTGGAACGACTCCGGGCCGCGAGGTCCGGGAATTCCTTTACTCGGATCGTCCGGCACGTTCCTGCCGGTGAAGGGACAGCACGCACATGGCAACTGTCACGTTCGACAAGGCCACCCGGATCTACCCGGGCGGCGACAAGCCTGCCGTCGACTCGCTCGACATCGAGGTCGGGGACGGCGAGTTCCTGGTTCTGGTCGGCCCCTCGGGCTGCGGCAAGTCGACCTCCCTGCGCATGCTCGCGGGTCTGGAGGACGTCAACGGCGGCGCCATCCGCATCGGTGACCGCGACGTCACGCACCTGCCGCCGAAGGACCGGGACATCGCGATGGTGTTCCAGAACTACGCGCTCTACCCGCACATGACCGTCGCCGACAACATGGGCTTCGCCCTGAAGATCGCCGGCATCAACAAGGCCGAGATCCGCAAGCGGGTCGAGGAAGCCGCCAAGATCCTGGACCTCACCGAGTACCTGGGCCGCAAGCCGAAGGCGCTCTCCGGTGGTCAGCGCCAGCGCGTCGCGATGGGCCGGGCGATCGTCCGCGAGCCGCAGGTCTTCCTCATGGACGAGCCGCTGTCCAACCTGGACGCCAAGCTCCGTGTGCAGACCCGTACGCAGATCGCCAGCCTGCAGCGCCGGCTGGGCGTCACCACGGTGTACGTCACCCACGACCAGGTCGAGGCCATGACCATGGGCGACCGCGTCGCGGTGCTCAAGGACGGTCTGCTCCAGCAGGTCGACAGCCCGCGCAACATGTACGACAAGCCGGCGAACCTCTTCGTCGCGGGCTTCATCGGCTCGCCGGCGATGAACCTGGTCGAGGTGCCGATCACCGACGGCGGCGTGAAGTTCGGCAACTCCGTGGTGAACATCGCGCGCGACGCGGTGCAGGCGGCGGCCGACAAGGGTGACCGCACGGTCACCGTCGGTGTGCGCCCCGAGCACTTCGACATCTCCAGCGGCGAGAGCGAGGGCCTGTCCAAGGAGGGCCCGGCGGGTCTCGCGGTCACCGTCAACGTGGTCGAGGAACTCGGCGCCGACGGTTACGTGTACGGCTCCGCCGAGGTCGACGGCAACCACACCGACCTGGTCATCCGGGTCGGCGGCCGGGCCATCCCGGAGAAGGGCTCCGTGCTGCACGTGATCCCGCGTTCGGGCGAGACGCACGTGTTCGCCACGTCCTCCGGCGAGCGCCTGAGCGACTGACGTTTCGACGCAGCCGCGCGACAACCACCTCGCGGGCCGGTACGTCCTCGGACGTGCCGGCCCGCGGGCGTGTGCGGCGTGTGCGGACGCGGGCGGGTGCGCCTGCCGGCCCGTGCGCCTGCGGCCTGTGCGGAAGCGCGCCCAACGGGCCCCCGGGGCCCGCGACCTGGGGCCGGGCCCTCGACTCGCGACCCGTCACCGCCGACCGCCGCACCTCCCGCAAATCACCTCAAATCCCCGCACACCGCTGTAGATACGCAAATCCGTCCTTTCGAGTGCGTGCGACCCCCGGACGCCCCCGGCCGAACGCCGTGCGAGCGGATTTCACTCCCTCGTGAGGGTGACTAAATGTCGCCAAATCATCACCAGTCGCTACCATCCGATGCGTGAACCAGGTAGCTCGCCGTCTCGGCAAGACATTCGCGCTTGTCCTTCCTGTCGTTCTCGTGCTGTCGGGAACGCTCGCCGTCACCCGCGTCCCGTGGGCCTCGCCCACGCAGGACGCCCAGGTGGTCACCGCCGCGTCCAAGAAGACCGCCGCCCTCGCACCACAGGAGGCGCTGCGCCGGCGACTGCTCGCGGAACTCCAGGAGAAGGACCCGGGCGCCGCCCTCACGGGCCTCCAGCAGGCGATGGCCAAGCAGCCGTCCCTCACCCGGTACTGCACGTCCATCGCCCGGTCGCTCGGGCGGGCGGCCGTCGCCAAGTACGACGGCGCGGCCCAGCGGGCGGCGGCGTGGTCCCGGCCGGTGTGCGACACCGCGTTCGCGACCGGCGTCGCCTCGGTCGGCTGAGTGCCCGCACGCCGGGGCCGGACACCCGCACGCCGGGGCCGGGCGCCCCACGGCCCGACGCCGTAGGGTGCCCGGCATGACCCGCGACGACGAAGCGCCCCGCACCACCACGCATCCCGCCGCCCCGCAGGAGGCGGCGGCGCCGGTCACCCAGGCGGTGCTGCTGGCGGGCGGGCAGGGCTCGCGGCTGCGGCCGTACACCGACGACCGGCCCAAGCCGATGGTGGAGATCCCCGGCACGGGGACCCCGATCATCGGCCACCAACTGGCGTGGCTGGCCGCGGAGGGCGTGACGGACGCGGTGGTCTCGTGCGGGCACCTCGCCGAGGTGCTCCAGGAGTGGCTGGACGCCACCCCGCTGCCGTTGAACGTGACGACGGTGGTGGAACGCGAACCCCTGGGCCGCGGCGGCGGGTTGAAGTACGCCGCCGCCTCGCTCGCCCGCGCGGACGAGCCCTGGTACGCCACCAACGCCGACGTCTGGACCCGTTTCTCGCTGCGCGAGATGGCGGCGTTCCACGACGAGCGGGACGCGGTCGCCACGCTCGCGCTGGCCCGGCCGCGCATCCCATGGGGCGCGGTGGAGACCAACGAGTTCGGCCAGGTGCTGGACTTCATCGAGGCGCCGCCCTCGCCGTACCTGATCAACGCGGGCGTCTACGTCTTCTCGCCGGAGTTCACCGCGCTGCTGCCGGACCTCGGCGACCACGAGCGCACGACCTTCCCCCGACTCGCCCGGGAGCGCCGGCTGGCCGGCTTCCCCATCCCCCAGGGCGCGTACTGGCGGGCGATCGACACCGCGAAGGACCTCACCGAGGCCGCGAAGGAGCTGGGCGCCCGCAAGGAGTGACGCGGGGCCGGGACGGCCTCTCGGGGCCGCACGGGCCCGCCGGCGGCCCCCTCAGCGCTCGTACAGCCCCTCCAGCCGCCCCCGCCCGAGCACGGGGCCCGCGACCCCGGCGAGGACGGCCCGCGGCCGGGCCCGTTCCAGCCCGGCCCCGCCGTCGTCCGCCGCGACGGGCGCCGCCAGGGCGAAGTGCTGGAAGACGCACCGGTGCGGGCCGTGCCCCTTGATCGGCTCGGGTCCCAGCCAGCCCCGCCCGAACCCGGAGCGCAGCACCCGCACCACCGCCGGAGTGCCGCCGGGCGCCAGCTCCCCGGCGGCCGGTGACCCCACCGACGGCGCGATCAGGGCGACGCAGTGCACGAACGGGGTACGGGTCGGCGCGGCTGCTGCTCGGAGTCTTCGACGACGAGCAGCAGCCGCGCCACCGCCTCGGGCACACCGCTCCACGACAGCTCCGGGGAGACGTTCCGCCCGCCGGCCCGCTTGCCGGCCTGCTCCCGGGCCATCCCCCCGCCGGCCGCGAAGTCCGCGCTGCGCAGCCCGACCGTCTCCGGCCCGGCCGGCGCGGCCATGTTCCAGGCCAGCCCCGCCTCCCCGGCCCGCCGGTTCCTCAGCAGCGTTCCCAGGATCGCCATGGTGCCCCTCCAGCTCGGTACGCGGTCGGTACGCGCCGCGGTTCACAGCAGCGGCCGCCACCACCCCATCCTCGCCCGCGTCCTGGCCGGCCTGCTCCGGCCCGAGGGCGCCTGAGCCACGCGGCCGGGCACAAAGGGGCGGCGGCCCGTGCCGGGGAGGGGTCGGCACGGGCCGCCGCGGTCTGCGGGGGGTGTCGGGGGCGGGGGCGGTCAGGCCGTTTCGGTCGCGGAGTGGGCCGCGCCCGGGACCGGCAGGCCGAGCAGCGGGCCGCTGCCCAGCAGGCCGCCGATCGCGCCGCCCTGGGTGGGCTTGCTGCTCGGCTGGGACGGCGGCGGGTTCTCCGCGGTCGGCGGGGGCGGCGCGGCCTGGGTCGGCCGGGTGGCGCCGCCGGTGCCGCCGGAGCCCGTGCCGGACCCGGACCCGCCCGGCACGCCGCCCGTGCCGCCGATGCCGCCGATGGCGGTGGACGAGCCGCCGGTCGTACGGCCGGGGGCGCCGGGCGCGGTGGTGCTCGGCTTCGCAGTGGCCGACGGGCCGCCGGAGTCCTTGGGCGTCCGGGTCGCGGACGGCGAGGGCTCCGGGGAGCCGCTGACCGAGGCGTCGCCGCCGGAGACCTCCGGCAGCGGCGCGCCCGGCAGGTTGTTGGTCGGCGCCACGGAGGGGCCGGGGAGGTGGCTGCTGCTGGCCCGGACGGCCGCGCCGAGCACCGAACCGGTCAGCAGCGTCGCACCGATGATCAGCGTGGCCAGCACCGTGCCGCGGCGCAGCACCCGGCGGCGCAGGTCCCACAGCGTGACCCGGGGGCCGAGCCGCCGCCACGCGTCACCGGACAGGTGGCCGTCGATCGAGTAGACGGGCGCGCCCGCGATGACCAGCGGGCTCCAGGCGGCCAGGTAGATGAAGTCCGGGGCGTCGTACACCGGGACCGTCCGCCAGCTCACGGTGACCAGCAGGGCGATCGACAGGGCCGCGCCGAAGCCGGCCGCCAGCCGCTGCCACAGGCCGCACACGGTGAGCACGCCGACCACGACCTGGAGGAAGGCGATGCTAAGGCCCGCGCCCACCGGGTGGTTCAGCGCCGCGTCGCGCAGCGGCTCGGCGGCGGCCCACGGGTGCAGGGACGCCAGCCACGTGACCATCGAGCCGCGCTCGCCGCCGTCGAAGTACACCCGGTCGCAGAGCTTGCCCATGCCCGCGTAGATCGAGACGAAGCCGAGGAAGACGCGCAGCGGCAGCAGCACGATGCCGAGGTTCATCCGGCGGTGCGGGTAGTAGGCGTGCTTGACCGACTCGCCCCGGCGCTCGCGCCGCCCGCCGCCTTCGCGGCCGCCGTGCCCGTCCTCGTACGGGTCGCCGTACGGGCCGGAGCCGTCGGGGGTGTCCGCGCCGCGGTCCGCCCGGCCCGGGCCGCCGTAGCCGACCATCGGCTCGTCGAACGGCATGCGCTGGCCCACGACGGTCGGCAGTACGGCCGTCTCGTCCACCCGCGGCAGGACCTGGGTGGCCGCGCCGGAACCGACGCCCCCGCCCGCCCCGCGCGCCTGCCGCACCGCCTGCGACAGCTCGGGCGCGGCGCCGGCCCACACGACCGGCGCCTTCCGCCGGACCGCGGGCATCCGCACCGTGTCCTCCGCGCCGAGGCCGCGGGCGGAGGCAGGGCCGAGCTGCACGCGGAAGCTCGCGTGGGTGACGATGACCTGGGCGGGGTCGCTCGGCACCCTGGCCATGGTCATGACGTTCTCGTCGAACCCGGGCGCCCCTCCCCCGGTCGGAGTGCGGGGTGTTCTGGTGTCCACACTCAACTAACCGAGTGACCGGTCGTTAGGACACTGCCTGACCGTCCTCTGACAGCCACCGAGTGTGTCCGGCCCGCCACCCTGCGCCGACGGGACCGGCCCGGAGGATCACCTGGCGCGGCGGCGCATCGCCTCGTAGAGCACCACGCCGGCGGCCACGCCCGCGTTGAGGGACTCGGCCGCGCCGCCCGGCATCGGGATGCGCACCAGCAGGTCGCACGTCTCGCTGACCAGGCGGGACAGGCCCTTGCCCTCGCTGCCGGCCACGATCACCACCGGCCCGGACAGCAGCTCCGCGTCCTGCAGCTCGACGCCGCCGTCGGCGGCCAGCCCGACGACGGTCAGCCCCGCCTTCTGGTACGACTCCAGGGCGCGGGTGAGGTTCGTGGCGCGGGCCACCGGCACCCGGGCCGCGGTGCCCGCGGACGTCTTCCACGCGCCGGCCGTCATGCCGACCGCGCGCCGCTCGGGCACCACCACGCCGTGCCCGCCGAACGCGGCCACCGAGCGGACCACGGCGCCGAGGTTGCGGGGGTCGGTCACCCCGTCGAGCGCCAGGATCAGCGGGTCCTCGCCCCGGTCGGCGGCCGCGGCGGCGAGGTCGTCGGGGTGCGCGTACTCGTACGGCGGGATCTGCAGCGCCAGGCCCTGGTGGTTGAGCCCGGCCGTGATCCGGTCCAGCTCGGGCTTGGTCGCCTCCAGCAGCGGCACCCCGCGCTCGGTGGCGATCTTCAGCGCCTCGCGCACCCGGTCGTCGTTCTCGATGTACTGCTGGACGTAGACGGCCGTGGCCGGGATGTCCGCGCGCAGCGCCTCGACCACGGGGTTGCGGCCCACGACCAGCTCGGACGTGGACTTCGCGCCGCGGCCCGAGGGGCGGCGGGACTGCGCGGACACGGTCCGCTTGGCCTGGGCGTTGGCGATGCGGTTCTTCTTGTGGCCCTTGCGCGCCTCCGCGGGCGGCGTGGGGCCCTTGCCCTCCAGGCCCCTGCGCCGCTGCCCGCCGCTGCCGACCGTGGGGCCCTTCTTGCTGGTGGTACGGCGGTTCCTGCGCTGGCTGTTGCCGGCCATGGGTCAACTCTCACTTCATCGGTCGAGCTCTGCACGCGTGCGTGATGGGGTGCCGCCCGGTGGGGCGGCACCTGCCGGGTCACCCTCGGTCGAGCGTCCAGCGGGGGCCGTTGGGCGTGTCCTCGATCTCCAGACCCGCCTGTCCGAGCCGGTCGCGGATCGCGTCGGCGGTGCCGTAGTCCTTGCGGTCGCGGGCGGACTGCCGCTGCTCCAGCAACAGGTGGACGAGGGAGTCCACCACGCCGTGCAGGTCGTCGCCGCGGTCCGCGCCGGCCCACTGCGGGTCCAGCGGGTCGAGGCCCAGCACTCCGAGCATCGCACGGACCTCGGCCGCCCGTGCCACCGCCGTCTCCTTGTCGTCCGCGGTGAGGGCGCTGTTGCCCTGGCGGACGGTGGTGTGCACGACCGCGAGCGCCTGCGGGACGCCCAGGTCGTCGTCCATCGCCTCGGCGAAGGCCGGCGGCACCTCGCCGGCCGGCTCGACCTCGCCGGCCATCTCCACCGCCCGCTGCAGGAAGCCCTCGATCCGCCCGTAGGCGGCCTCGGCCTCGCGCAGCGCCTCCTCGCTGTACTCGATCATGGAGCGGTAGTGCGGGGTGCCCAGGTAGTAGCGCAGCACCACCGGGCGCCAGCGCTTCACCATCTCGGAGACGAGCACGGAGTTGCCGAGCGACTTGCTCATCTTCTCGCCGCTCATGGTGACCCACGCGTTGTGCACCCAGTAGCGGGCGAACTCGTCGCCGAACGCCTGGGCCTGGGCGATCTCGTTCTCGTGGTGCGGGAAGATCAGGTCGAGGCCGCCGCCGTGGATGTCGAAGGCGCGGCCCAGGTACTTGTGGACCATCGCCGAGCACTCCAGGTGCCAGCCGGGCCGGCCGCGGCCCCACGGGGTCTCCCACGAGGGCTCGCCGGGCTTGGCGGCCTTCCACATCGCGAAGTCGCGCGCGTCGCGCTTGCCGGTCTCGCCGTCGCTCCCGGGCTGCCGCAGGTTGTCCAACTCCTGGTTGGACAGGCCCAGGTAGCCGGGGAACGAGCGCACGTCGAAGTAGACGTTGCCGTCGGAGACGTACGCGTGGCCGCGCTCGATCAGGCCGCGCATCATCTCGACCATCTCCGGCACGTGGCCGGTGGCGCGGGGCTCGTACGTCGGCGGCATGCAGCCGAGCGCGTCGTACGCGGCGGTGAAGGCGCGCTCGTTCTCGTAGCCGATGGACCACCAGGGGCGGCCCTGCTCCGCCGACTTCGCGAGGATCTTGTCGTCGATGTCCGTGACGTTGCGGACGAACGTGACGCGGTAGCCTCGGTAGCGGAACCACCGCTGGAGGATGTCGAAGTTCAGGCCGGACCTGACGTGGCCGATGTGCGCGGGCGCCTGTACGGTCGGGCCGCACAGGTAGATCGAGACGCAGCCCGGCGTGAGCGGGGTGAAGTCACGGACCTGGCGCGCGGCGGTGTCGTACAGGCGAATAGTCACGCCTCAAGGGTAGTGGGCGTCGGCCCATGCGTTGTGCCGCTTGGCAAGGTCCCGAACCCGTCCGTGCGGCTCCCCCACGGAGGACCCTTCCCCCCTCGCGGAAGACGGTTCGCCCCTCCCCAGCACCGGGGGCGGGCTCAGTTCGCGGAGGGGTGAGGGGCTACCAGGGCTGTGGCGATGGCTGCGAGGCCCTCGGAGCGGCCGGGGAAGCCGAGCCCGTCGGTGGTGGCCGCACTGACGGAGACGGGGGCGCCGACGGCGGCGGAGAGAACCGACTGCGCCTCGTCGCGACGTTTCCCGATCTTGGGCCGGACGCCCACGACCTGAACGGCGACGTTGCCGATGACGAAACCGGCCGCCCGAACGATCCGCGCCGCCTCGGTGAGCAGCGTCACACCCGACGCCCCGGACCACTCGGGCCGCCCCGTCCCGAAGTGCGCCCCGAGGTCCCCGAGCCCGGCCGCGGAGAACAACGCGTTGCAGGCGGCGTGCGCCACCACGTCCGCGTCGGAGTGCCCGGCCAGGCCGGGCCCCTCCCCGTCCCAGCGCAGGCCCGCGCACCACAGCTCGCGGCCCTCCTCGAAGGCGTGGATGTCCGTGCCGATGCCCACCCGCGGCAGCGGGAACCCGGCGGCGGGGACGGACGGCGGCACGGCGGTCGACGCGGGCTCAGCGGTGGGCGGCTCAGTGGCCACGGGCCCTCCTGCGGGCGAGTACGGCCTCGGCGAGCACGAGGTCGAGCGGGCGGGTCACCTTGAAGGCTTCCTCGTGCCCGGGCACGACCAGCACCGGCACGCCGATCTGCTCGACCATCCCGGCGTCGTCGGTGACCTCCCCGGTGACGGCGGCGTGCGCCTTGGCGAGGGTGGCCCGGTCGAAGCCCTGCGGGGTCTGCACGGCCCGCAGCAGCGACCGCTGCGGGGTGCCGGTGACCGTGGCGGTGCCCGGATCGACGCTCTTGACGGTGTCGGCGAGCGGCATCCCCGGCACCACGGCGGGCGCGCCGGCCCGGACGGCCTCCACGACGCCCTCGACGGTCTCGACCGGCACGAGCGGGCGGGCCGCGTCGTGGACGAGCACCACGTCGACGTCGTCGGGCAGCGCGGCCAGCCCCAGCCGCACGGAATCCTGCCGCTCGGCGCCCCCGGGGACGACCCTTATGTCGGTGGACTCGGGCAGCCCGTGGACGTCGAGCAGCGCTCTGACCTCGGCGGATTCCTCGGGCGGCGCCACCACGACGATCACCTGGACCGCCCGGGCGGCGGCCATCGCCCGCACGGCGTGCACGAGGATCGGGACGCCGCCCAGCAGGCGCATCGCCTTGGGTGCGCCGGGGCCGAGCCGGACGCCTCGTCCGGCGGCGGGAATGACAGCAGCGGTACGCAGGTTTGTGTCCTTGTATGAGATGGGTATCGCCTGGAAGTAACCCCAGCCGCGCTGGGGCGTGCGGGGCCCGAGTTTCTCCGGAACCCTTCCGTGACCCTCCCGGGGAGCGCCGAGCCCGCACACACGTCAGGGCATGCCGTGCATCAGCATGCCGCAGCACCCGGTCGTCGTGTACCGGGTGCCGCGGCAGAGTCCCTCGGGTGGTGCGCCGGGGGTGGTGCGTCTTCGTGAGTCGGTGTGAGCCTCATCACCGGCGTACGGGCACGTCGGATCGGGCACGCGACACGAGAGCGTCCGGAGGGGACGGTCTTACGACGCGAGGACCTCGTCGAGCAGGCTCTCGGCCTTGTCCTCGTTGGTGTTCTCGGCCAGTGCGAGTTCGCTGACCAGGATCTGCCGCGCCTTGGCGAGCATGCGCTTCTCGCCGGCCGACAGGCCGCGCTCGCGCTCACGACGCCACAGGTCACGCACGACTTCCGCGACCTTGATGACGTCACCGGAGGCGAGTTTCTCCAGATTTGCCTTGTATCGGCGGGACCAGTTGGTGGGCTCCTCCGTGTACGGGGCGCGCAGCACCTCGAAGACCCGGTCCAAGCCCTCCTGACCGACCACGTCGCGTACGCCGACGAACTCCGCATTGTCCGCGGGCACGCGTACCGTCAAGTCGCCCTGGGCGACCTTGAGCACCAAGTAGGTCTTGTCCACGCCTTTGATCTGGCGAATTTCGATGGCCTCGATCAGCGCGGCCCCGTGATGGGGATAGACCACGGTGTCGCCAACCTTGAACGTCATGTGACAGGTACCCCTTCCGTGGCTATCCAGGGTAACACGTGAACGGCCTCATCTGAATGGCGTTTCCGCAGGTCAGGGCATATCTCGGGGCTTGACAAGCGCCCCTGGAACGTGCTGGAGGGTGCCGCGGTGGCGGGGAATTCGCAGGTCGGAGCGGGTATACGGCGAGGGTGAAACATGCCCGTCACAGGCCCGCGAGCCCCCGAACACGGGGCGATACGTCCACATTTGTCGGCACCGTAGGAGTGGTTCGTCGCTACTCCGTTCGGGTCCGCTGCCCGTTACCGGCCATCAGCGATCGAATTTTGCCCGATCATTGGAAACCCGCTTCCGTGCCGATCATGAGGCCGCGGCTAATCAACGGACCCTAAAGGCAGGGGCGGTGCGAGGGCGTCCGCGGGCCGTCGGTAATCTATGGCCGCTAGAAGATCTTCCGATACCCCAACGAGGAGATGCCGCCGCCGTGGTCAGCAGCTTCCGTCGCGGCGCTGTCGCCGCCGTACTCGTGCTCTCGCTCGCACCGCTGGCCGCCGCCTGCTCGGCGGGCAACGACGCGCAGACCAACGAGATCCACCCGAACTCGTTCTCGGGTTCCGCCGGCAACGCCAAGGTGCAGAGCGCGTTCGTGCTCACCGACCCGAGCGGGCCGGCCACCGTCTCGGCCCGCCTGTTCAACAACGGCTCCACCGAGCAGACCCTGACCTCGGTGCAGATCGACGGGGCCGGCGGCGCGCAGCTGCTCGGCGCGAACGGCGGCTCCACCATCACGATCCCCGCGCACGGCAGCGTGCTGCTCGGCGGCCAGGGCAACCCGGCGGCCGTCCTGAGCGGTGCCGGCGAGGGACTGCGCGACGGTGACGTGCAGGACGCGGTCTTCACGTTCAGCGGCGCGGGCGCGGTGAAGACGCCGATCAGCGTGACGCCGGCCGCGGGCTACTTCGAGCCGTACGGCCCGGGCTCGGCGCCCACCACCCCGGCGCCCGCCCCGAGCGACGCGACCTCGACCGTGACGCCGTCCTCCACGGCCACGCCGACCTCCTGAGAGGCGCCCGGGCCCACCCGGGCCCGCGGCACCACCTGTAAGGGGCTCGCACTCATGTGCCGAGCCCCTTACAGCTTTCTACGGCCCCGCGGCTCCTGCCGTTTCCACGGCGGTCCCGCGGCTCCTGCCGTCTTTACGGCTCGAACTTGTAGCCCAGGCCGCGGACCGTCACCAGGTAGCGCGGGGCACCGGGGTCGGGCTCGATTTTGGCGCGGAGGCGCTTGACGTGGACGTCGAGGGTCTTGGTGTCGCCGACGTAGTCCGCGCCCCAGACCCGGTCGATGAGCTGCATGCGGGTCAGCACGCGGCCGGCGTTGCGCAGCAGCATCTCCAGCAGGTCGAACTCCTTCAGCGGGAGGTCCACCTTGCCGCCGCCGACCGTGACCACGTGCCGGTCCACGTCCATCCGCACCGGGCCGGCCTCCAGGGCGGCCGGGGTGACCTCCTCCGGCTCGCCGCGGCGGCGCAGCACCGCGCGGATGCGGGCCACCAGCTCGCGCGAGGAGAACGGCTTGGTGACGTAGTCGTCCGCGCCTATCTCCAGGCCGACGACCTTGTCGATCTCGCTGTCCTTGGCGGTGACCATGATCACCGGGACGTTGGACTTCAGCCGCAGCTGGCGGCAGACCTCGGTGCCGGGCAGCCCCGGCAGCATCAGGTCGAGCAGCACCAGGTCGGCGCCATTGCGCTCGAACTCGTCCAGCGCGTCGGGCCCGGTCGCGGAGATCGCGACCTCGAAGCCCTCCTTGCGGAGCATGTACGACAGCGCGTCGCTGAAGGACTCTTCGTCCTCTACGACGAGTACGCGGGTCACGGGAGGACCTCCGGGGCGGGGATGTGTTCGGGGAGGGTCGGGAAGAGCTGGTCGTCCGTGGGCTCGTCGACGTCCTCGTCGATTCCCCGGTCGTCCGGTTCGGGCTGGCGGTCGCGCCCGACTTCGGGCAGCCGCAGGGTGAAGGTGGAGCCCTGGCCCTCGGCGCTCCACACGGTGACCTCCCCGCCGTGCGAGGCGGCCACGTGCTTGACGATGGACAGGCCGAGCCCGGTGCCGCCGGTGGCCCGGGAGCGGGCCGGGTCGACCCGGTAGAAGCGCTCGAAGATCCGCTCGCGGTCCTTCTCGGAGATGCCGAGGCCCTGGTCCGTGACGGAGATCTCGATGAGGGCGCCGCCGGGCGCGGCGATCCGGCGGCCGCTGATGCCGACCCGGGTGCGGGCCGGACTGTAGTTGACGGCGTTCTCCACCAGGTTGCCCAGGGCGGCGGCGAGCTGGCCGCGGTTGCCCCAGATGAGCAGGTCCGGGGTGGTGCTGGTGGCCATCGTGATCTGCTTGGAGTTCGCCCGCTGGCGGCAGCGGTCGACCGCCTCGGCGACGAGGTCGTCCACGGCGACCGGCTCGGCGTCCACCAGGGCGTCGTCGTCCTGGACCCGGGACAGGTCGATGATCTCCTGCACCAGGCTGGTCAGCCGGGTGGCCTCGATCTGCATCCGCCCGGCGAACCGGTTCACCGCCTCCGGGTCGTCGGCCGCGTCCATCACGGCCTCCGACAGCAGGGACAGCGCGCCGACGGGCGTCTTCAGCTCGTGGCTGACGTTGGCGACGAAGTCGCGGCGCACCGCCTCGATGCGGCGGGCCTCGGTGAGGTCCTCCACGAGCAGCAGCACCAGGCGCGAGCCCAGCGGCGCGACCCGGGCGGAGACCGCCAGGCCCTCGCCCCGGGAGGGCCCGCGACGCGGCAGGTCGAGCTCGACCTGGCGTATCTCGCCGTCCCGGCGGGTCTCGCGGGCCATCTGGAGCATCTGGTCGACGGCCAGCCGGCCACCGCGGACCAGGCCGAGGGCGTACGCCGCCGAGCTGGCCTTCACCACGATGTCGCCCTCGTCCAGGACGACGGCGGAGGAGCGGAGCACCGACAGCACGGTGTCCACGCCGGGGGGCAGTGTTGCGTTCATGTGATCGGTCCGGGGGGTTCTCCGCGTGGGGCGGGCCTGTTCCCGCTCGCTCCACCGGAACGCGAGCACGGCGACGACGCCGGTCAGCAGACCGGCTATCGCGCTGGCGGCGGCGACGGCCGCGTTCACGTCCACAGCTCCAGGTTAGGTGGCATGCTCACAAGCTTTACAAGACCGGCGAAATACCTCTTGGATGCACGTTGCCAAGAGTTCACCTTGAGGTGGGCACCGATTCATCTGTGCGGCGCGGCCGGTACGCGTGGCACCGTCAGCGTGTCAGCGTGGAGGACAGGCCTCTGTAAGCACGCGCTCCGCCCGGGCGGGTGCCCACGCGGCGGGTACGGAAGGAAAGCGATGCGGGACGCATACCACGAGGAGCTCGACTCCATCGGTGAAGGGCTGGTCGAGATGGCCAGGCAGGTCGGGTCCGCCATCGGGCGGGCGACCACCGCGCTGCTCGACGCCGATCTGAACGTGGCGGAGGGCGTGATCGCGGCCGACGAGAAGGTCGACGACCTCCAGCGGGAACTGGAGAACCGCGCGATCGCCCTGCTGGCCCGGCAGCAGCCGGTCGCCACCGACCTGCGGATCGTCGTGACCAGCCTGCGGATGAGCGCGGACCTGGAGCGTTCCGGCGACCTCGCCCGGCACGTGGCCAAGCTGGCCCGGCTGCGCTTCCCGGAGACCGCCGTGCCGCACGACCTGCACAGCACGATCCTGGAGATGGGCCAGCTCGCCCAGCGGCTGATGGCGAAGGCCGCCGAGGTCATCATCACCAAGGACGTCGACGACGCGCTCCAGCTGGAGGCCGACGACGACCGCATGGACGAGCTGCACCGCACGCTCTTCCAGCACCTGCTCGACGACCGGTGGAAGCACGGCATAGAGACGGCCGTCGACGTCACCCTGGTCGGCCGCTACTACGAGCGGTTCGCGGACCACGCGGTGTCGGTCGCCAAGCGGGTCGTCTACCTGGTGACGGGTGAGCACGCGGACGAGCTGGGGCCGCAGGGGGGACAGCAGGAGGCCTGAGGGCGCCGTCGCACGGCCCGGGCCGCCCCGGGTCGTGCGGCCCTCGCGGACTGCCCGCCCACGGCTCGCGGGCGCGGCACCCGGCGCGCGGGGTGAACCGGAGTGCCCGGGACGCCCTCGTGCGCCCTTGATGCCCCGCCGACGGCTCGGGTTCACTGGGGGGAGGCCGGCCACCGGTGGCCAGGCCAGCCTGAGGAGGGTGTTCTGATGCCGGAATCCGCGACCCCACAGCCGCCCGTGAGCGACCCGTCCACTCCTGACGCCGCGCTGCTGAGGATGCCGCTCCCGCTGGTGGCCGCCTGTGGCTGCGGCTCGGGCTGCGGGTGCGGCTGCCAGTCCGGCGGCCCCTGCCAGTGCAGCGGCTGCTCCCACTGACTCTCCACCCCCGGGGCCCCGTCCGTTCTCCCGATCGGACGGGGCCCTCCCCACTGGGTGCCCTGACGTCCGTCTGCCCGGCCGCGTGACGCGTACACGCCCACACCGGAAAGAGCGGTCCGCCGCCTTCCGCCCCCGCCGCGATACTTCCGGCATGACGACGACCCCGCGCGCGGAGCTCTTCACCGCCCCCGCCCCCGACCGCCGCTTCACCGGGCCGGCGACCGGTGACGAGCGGCCCCTGCTGGCGGGATTCCTCGCCGACCAGCGGGCCACCCTGGAACTGAAGTGCGCCGGCCTCGGCACCGAGCTCTCCCGCCGGACCGTGGAGCCCTCCACGCTCTCCCTGCTCGGCCTGGTCCGCCACCTCGCCGACGTCGAACGCCGCTGGTTCCGCCGCGTGCTGGCCGGCGAGGCCGCCGACCCCCTCTTCTCCTCCCCGGACGACCCGGACGGCGCTTTCGAGGGCGCGACCGCCGACC
Source organism: uncultured Actinomycetota bacterium (assembly GCA_963756705.1). Taxonomy (GTDB): domain Bacteria; phylum Actinomycetota; class Actinomycetes; order Streptomycetales; family Streptomycetaceae; genus Actinacidiphila. The sequence continues at coordinate 293,913 of CAVWOS010000020.1, forward strand.
CCGACGCCCTCGCCGCCGCCTGGTCCGCCTGGCACGCCGAGACCGCCTTCGCCGACCACTTCACCGCCCGGGCCGCGCACCTCGACGTCGAGGGCCACGACGCCTGGCGCGGCACCGTCTCCCTGCGCTGGGTCCTCGTCCACATGATCGAGGAGTACGCCCGCCACAACGGCCACGCCGACCTCCTGCGCGAACGTCTCGACGGCGCCATCGGCCTGTGACGCCCCCGCCCCGGGCCGGGCCTAGCCGTTCCAGGCCGGCCAGGACTGTTCGACAAGATCGGCGTGCGCAGCCGGCGGGAGCTGACCCGGCACGCTCTTCCTGCGCCACTACCTCCCGGCGCTGCCGCACCCGCCCCTCTCCACGGACGGCCGGCTCCTCGAACCGGCGGTGGGCCCTTGCCCCCGCGCGAGCGATTCGGCGCGGATCGTGGTCGCCTCACCCTGCCGAACCGCGCCCGGCTTCCGCGAACCCCCGCCTCGCGTCGACAGCGCGCCGTTTGGCCTGCTCCCGCGGGCCCCAAACGCATCCCACGGTCAGGGAGGCCAGGCCCGCTGCGGTGATGCTCGACAAGAGAAAGATCGGCTCGGCACCGAGGTCGTGCTCGGCCGCGACGTGCCGCGGATTCCGCGGGTCGTACCGGATCGACGGGCGATCGCCCGCGCCCAGCCCTCGCGCCTGCGTGTTGGCCGGAAGCGTGGCGATCACCGTGCGGCCCGCGGCGTCGAACCGAACCCGGAACCTGTCGTCCGGGCCGGGGCTGGACTGGACTGGACTGGAGGGTACCGACCGTGCGTACGCCGCCGCGGAGGCCCTCCGTGTGACGGATCGTCGGAACCAGCATCCAGGTGCCCATTGCGACGAACAGCAGGCCGAACACCACGCAGATGCCGGGAGTCGGGGTCACGCCACCGAACTGCGACCTCACGGCGGTCGGGCTCACTCGCTGTCGCCCGGGGGCGTGGCCGGGTCATCGTCCCTGCCGTACAGCTCAGCACGGAGACGCTCCTTGGCCGCTTCGAGCCGCGGGCCGTAGTCGGGCAGGAAGAGTATTCCTTGTCCAAGGTCCCCGAGATCGCGTGGATCGGGGACCAGACGGCCCGGTCCCGCACGATCCCCGCAAGGTCGTCGGACCTGAACATCACCCGGTAAAGCCAGTCCGACAGCACGAACGCCTGATCGCGGGTGAGTCTGATGCCGATCGTCTCGTCGTCCACACCGTGAACCTAGCTCCGCCGAGGCGAGGCAGCGACGGGGCGTCACCAACCGTCGCGCACGCTTCGCCTCCGCCCGGAAGGGGTCTACACCGCGATCGACTCCGGCAACTGTGCCTCGACCTCCAGCAGGTGACGGCCGCCGCGGTCGCCGAGCGCGGTGACCCTGCTCACGGCGTCGACGCCGAGAGCCGACCGCAGACGTTCTTCGAACGCGTCCACCGGCACCGACGTGCTCACCTTGAGCCTTACCCGGAACGTGAGGATGTCGTCGTTGCCCTCGCCCTCCGTCATTTGGTGACCTCCGGAAACGATCCGGACATCGCCGACCGACGCGACATCGGCCCGCACGGTCTGCTCGTACGCCGCTGCCTCCTTCTCGTGATGCCGGTACGGCACCACGTAATAGAGCCAGCACGCCCCGGCGGCACCCAAGAGCGCGATGGTGACGACGATCCCCCGCTTCCGCTGCATGCCGCCGACGCTACAACCGCCCGGCCCGGCGAGCCCATGCCCACGAGAACTCCGTTACGGACTCGGGCACTTCCCGCAACCGCCGGACCATATCCGCCCCATCGCGCGCGCAACGGCGAGCCCACCGGCACCTGAAGCTGCCTCCCCGAACACGCCGAACCCGTCATCGAGACACCCTTCTCCCCCACCAGGCACAACAGGTGATGTGTAGGCAGTGCCCACACCGGCTGCCTCCGCGCGTGCGCGTCCGTGCTCGCGGAACCGGGGTCGAGGTTCCCGGCCATGCGCGCGGCGCGGGCAGGCAGACCGTCATCACCTCGTGCGACACCCACTTCCCCTGCGAAAGCGGGCCGTCACTCGGGCCCGCCCGCCGCTTGCGCCGCCGCCCATCGAGCGTCCATTTCCCTCCGCCACCGCCGCCCAAGCACCAGGCCCCTGGTGCCCAGCCCCGCGCACAGCAGACCCCACGCGGTGAATCCCGCCGAGACCACGATCGGCTTCACGCCGAGGTCCCGCTCGGCCGCCACGTGCTGCGGGTCCCCCGGGTCGTACCTGATCCGGAGGTGGTCGCCCGCGTCGAGCATCCGTATATCCGTGTTCCCCGGCAGCGCCGCGACCACAGGGTCGCCGCCGACCTCGAAGCGCACCCGGAGCCGTCCGTCCGGCGCATCCTTCGCCTGGATCACGCCCGCCGCGCGCGTCCCGTGCCGCAACGCCTCGGTGTGCCGGACCGTCGCCACCAGCACCGCGGCGCCGGCCACCAGAAAGATCATGCCGAACGCCACCATCAGACCCGGATACTTGGCGGGGCCTCTGAACTCCCCATCCACCCGCCCTCGCATACCGCCCCCTCCCCCCAACCTCCCCTTTCGCCACCCCGCGCCGCCCCGAAACCGCCCGCGCCGCACAGGCTTTCACCCCCACCCCGTCCCCGGCCGCCCCCGAGCAAGACCAGGCGAACCGCCTCGGACCGCCGTACACACGGGCCCCGTCCGCTCGCTCGCCCACTACGGCCGTCGGTGCTTGGGGAGGACGAGGAGGGCGCGGCTCCGCGACCCCCTCTCGTTGACGAGGAACGGATGGTGGCCTGGATCATGACGGCAACGGCATTACTGCCGACCGTACGACTGCTGTGGCTGGACCTGACCCGCAACTGTCAGCTGCGATGTTCGCACTGCTACAACGCTTCGGGGCCGGAAGGCGGCCACGGCTCGATGGGCCGGCGGGACTGGCTCGGAGTCCTGGGTCAGGCCGCCGCTCGCAGCGTGCCCAACGTCCAGTTCATCGGCGGCGAGCCGACTCTGCACCCGGACTTCGGGGTGCTGGTGGACCATGCCCTCAACCTCGGCCTCGCGGTGGAGGTCCCGAACCCGGTGAAGCCCCTACGGACAGCGGGAGCAGGGTCCCGCGCGAGCTGCCTGCATACCTCTGCGAAGCCCGCCGCGCTTTCCGGTCCCGCGGTGCCTCTGCCGTCGGACTCGGCCCCCCGGCCGTGTTCAGCGCGGTCCAGGGGGATCCATACACCACTATGGGCGGAAACAGACGATATGCCTGGAGGCCACCGCATGCGCCGTGACGCTCTTCCCGCCCCGGATTCCGGGCTCCTCCTCACCCACTTCCTGACGGTGTCCGACGTGGCCCGGGCCCGCGCCTTCTACACCGACGTTCTCGGGGGCGAGGTCGTCCTTGAGGAGAACCCCTGCATCGTCAAGCTCGCCAACGGGTGGATCATCATGAACCCGGGCGGCGGCCCGACCCCCGACAAGCCGGACGTCACCCTGCGCCCGCCCACCGACCGGCACACGGTCAGCGCCTTCCTCAACCTCCGCGTCGCCGACATCGAGGCCTGCCACCGGGAGTGGAGCGCGAAGGGCGCGGAATTCCTCACCCCGCCCCTCGACCGCAAGGCCGAACTCCGCTGCTACCTGCGCGACCCGGACGGCTACCTCATCGAAGTCGGCCAGGCCACCGGCATGCTCCAAGGCGTCTACGCCGACCCCCCGGCCGGCAGGAGCTAGCCCCAGAGGCCACCGAGTCCCCGAGTCGGCCACCGGTAGCGTCATCCCGTTGGCGCCGGGGAGGACGACGAGCAGGTCGTCGGGGAGGGTGGTCCAAAAGTGTGGAACGCGGGAGACGTCTGGCAACTGCTCCGGGACGAGGAGGTCATCGGCGAAGTCGTCATCGAGGACGGGGACTTCCCCTGGCTGCGCGGTCGCTTCGTGCCGGCCGCAGGCTTCGCCGAGGTCCAGCCGCTGTTCGAGCGCGAGTTGGCGCTCACGGAAGAGGAGGACTGGGAGGAGTTCGACTCCGTCATCAGCGAGATCAACGACCTCCTCCAACTCGTCGCCCCGACGGGAGCGGTCGCCGAATTCTTTCTGCTGCACGTCGAGGGCGACCACGCCTCATTCCGCTGGATCGAAGACGAGTCCCTCCCCTGACCGCCCGGTTTCCGCACCGCGCTGCCGTACACCGACGTTGACGCGGCCCTACTTGCCCGGGTCGTCCGCCCAGGCCAGAAACCAACCGGGGCCGTAGACCACGACCATGACCACGGCAGCGACCCCCGCCGTCACAACGATGAGCGCGATCTTCCCTCGTCGCGACATCTCCGTGCCCCTCTCCGGCCGGCGGGCGTTCAGCCCGTCATCGCAGCCGAACGTACGCTAAACGGCCCACGATTGGGATGGTTTGTCGAGCCAGGCGTGGTGCCCATCGGAGTCAACGGTGAGGCCGAACCGCTGGAGTTCGGGCTTGCCCTGTTCGGACCACCAGCGGAACGCGGTCTCCACCTCGTCCCATAGGCGACGCGAACCGGCCTGGTAGACCGCAGAGTTCGTCCTGCCGTCCCGAAAGGTGACGACGGCCCATGACGTGTCGGTGAGGCTGTAGAACCAGATCGGCCGGGTGTCGCCGCGCTTTTCGGCGGGGACTTGGACGCAACCGGGCACCCGAAGTCCCATGACAAAGGGCGCTGTTGTGTACCGGCCGGTGAAGAACTCCTCGCCGGGGACGGTGGTCGAGGACGTGTCCGCCATGCTCAAGTCCCCGTCGGGAAGGTAGTCGCTGTGCCGTACGGTCAGCCGTTGAGCGCGGAGCTTCATGAACTCCACGAGCCGGGTGAAGCGACCGGATGCGGCTCCGTCCATGACCGTCATGCGGGCCACGGCGTCACCGTGACTGAAATGCGTACCCCAGGGAGCAACGATCAGACCACCGGGCGAGGTCTGCTCGATCCAGGCGTACGGGATGCGGCGCAGTCCGCAGGTGGCGATGATCCGGTCGTACGGTGCCTCGGCCGGATGCCCGGCGAAACCGTCCCCCACGACCACCTCGGGGTGCAGCCCCGAACTCTGCAGCGCGGTACGTGCGTTGGACGCGACGGCCGCGTCCACCTCGATCGTCGTGACGTTGGCGTCCCCGAGCCGGTGCGCCAGCAACCCGGCGTTCCAGCCCGTCCCCGTGCCGACCTCCAGCACCCTGTTCCCGGGCTTCACGTCCAGGTCCGCCAGCATGGCCGCGACGACCGACGGCATCGACGCGGACGACGTCGAGACCCTGCCCGGCGCGGTGCCCGCGTGTACTCCGTCGTCCCACTGCGTCACGATCGGCACGTCAGCCTCCGCGAAACGCTGCCACGTCGCTGCGTCATCGGCACGGGAGACCGCTTCGCTCACCTGCCGGTCGACGTCGAACGGCCAGATCAACTCGGGCAGGAAAGCCGAACGGGGAACCCCCCGGAAGGCCGGCGCCCACTCCTCCGGCACGACCCCCGCGTCGAAAAAGAACCGGCCCGCAGCAGGCCGGTCCCCTGTGCGCTCGTCACTCGTCACTCGCGATGTGTCCCGTCATCGGGCGGCGTCGTCCCGTCCGGGTTGGGCGGATCCTCCGGCGGGGTCCAGGGCGTACCGGGCAGCCCGTCGTCGCCCTCCTCACCGCCATCTGCGGCCAAGATCCACACTTTGCGCTTCACGCCGGCTCTCCTCCACTCGTTGCTGAGTGTGCTCAACGAAACCCGACCGGCCAACACCCGGGCATCGTAAGCACTAAGCAACCGCACCATCACGCGGAGCGCTACCGCGATTGCAGCGGCGGAACCTGAACGGCTGGAAATCTGCTCTCGGTTGGACGGGACGGAAAGCAGCCGGCACGCGCCATGGTCGATCCGGATCCCTCGCGAAGTGCCGGCGCCTGCGTGGGTGTGGGGTCGGCGAACCCTATGGCGAGTCGATGGGTGCCCTCATCCGCAGCCCGGGGTTTGTGCGTCGATCCGGAGGAGGTTGCGGCCGTTCGCATCCCCGAGCTCGGTGACCCGGCTGGTGGTGTCGACGCCGAGTGCCATAGGTAGCCGCCCTTCGAACGCCGTCACCGGCATCGACGTGCTCACCTTCAGCCCGACCCGCAGCATGCAGAAATCGCCGTTGCCCCCAGCGGCCGTCACCCGGTGACCGCCCGAGACGACCCGGACATCGCCGACCGCCGCGACATCGGCCCACACGGTTCGCTCGTACGCCGCCGCCTGCCCGTCCTGCCGCTTGTCCGGCGACTCTTGGTAGAGCCCGTACGCCCCCGCGACCCCCACCAGCACAAAATGGCGACGCCGACCGCCCGCTTCCGCTGCATACCGCCGACGCTACTGCCGACCGCCCCGCCGAGCCCATGACCCACGGAAAAGCACAACGCCCCCTCCCCCGAGGGCGGAAGCCCGCAGGTAGGGGGCGTTCCCGTGGAGAGGAACTACTTCTTGCCCTGGTTCTCGCCGGGGAGCGCGGGGAGCTGCGTTTTCGCTGGCCAACGGGGCTGTTGCGAAGGCCGGCAACGTCGTCATCGGTCGTCGTTGGGTACTGCCGAGCACCCTCGGGCGGCCCAGCGACGGCCCGGAGTGGATCAACGCGCGCACGTCAACCAACCGCTGGCAGACACCTTCGACGCAGTACGTCTGCGCCCCAGCCGACGACAGTCAACCACAACGGCGGATCATCCAACCGCCCGGGCGCGCGTATGCCTCGCCGCACCCCACCGACATCTGCACCCGACGCTGACCAAAGTGACAGAACCTAGTCGTAGTCGCCGTGGAGGACGTCGTCTGCAACTTCCAGTGATATGCCCATGTCGGCACCCGAGGCGCGTATCTCCTCTGGGCTGTTCAGGTGGAGTTCGCACCAAGGGCAAGTCAGAGCCACAGCGACAGGACCACCCACGGTTGAGGAACGCTCCACTGTCACGGCAGCTGTAGTTCCGGATTCTGTGCTGGTGGGCGGCTTGCGGGGTCGGGTGTAGGTACAGGTACGGCCACCGTGATCATGAACGTTTGTGACGACGTTTCAGGATCAGGTGGCCGTGGAGGCCACGATAGCCCGGGCTGCGTGGGGCAGGCTGTTCGGGGCAGCGATGGATGCGATCGCGGGCTGCTTGGCCCGGCGGGAGACCCGTGCCACGGCGGCGGAGATGGTCACCGGGCTGCTGGCGGAGGTGGACACGCGCAACTGCTGGACGCTGGCTGAGGCCCTCGGGCATCCAGGCCCGCACCGGCTGCAGCACCTGCTGTCACGGGCGAGGTTCGACCACGACCGGGCCCGGGAGGAGATCGCCCGCCTGGTCGTCCGTGAACTGGCAGGTCAGGAGGTGGTGCTGGTCGCGGACGAGACCGGGGACGCGAAGTCCTCGACCGACTGCGTCGGCGCCGGACGCCAGTACTCCGGCGCGATCAAAGGCGTCGGACTGTGCCAGGTCGCCGTTCACCTGGCCGCGGTCACCGAGTCGGTGCGCGTGGTCATCGACCGGGCCCTGTATCTCCCCGCAGACTGGGCCGCGGACGAGGAACGCCGTCAAGCGGCCGGCGTCCCGGAAGAGATCATGTTCGCCACGAAGCTGCAGCAGACCGCCGCCATGGTCAAGAACGCGCTCAAGCTGGGCATCCGGGCCCGCTGGTTCGCCGGCGACGAGGTGTATTCGGGTCGTGGACTCCGACAGAGTCTGCGGAAGCTCGGCCTCGGCTACGCGGTCGGCGTCTCCCACACCTACCCCGTCACGGACGGAGCCGGCCGCCGGTGGATGGCCCGTCAGATGATCAACAAGGTGCTGCCGCACCAGTGGATGCGCATGCGGACCGGACACGGAACGAAGGGCACCCGCGAGTACGACTGGGCCTGGCTCGGTGTCCGCGCGGACGACACCCCCGACGGACACCCAGACGACGGCACCAGCGTCCTGGTCGCCCGCCGGCACCGGTACACCGGCGAGATCTCCTTCTTCCGCTGCTGGTCGCCCGCGCCTGTCACCCTCGCCCAGCTGGTCGAAGTGATCTGCCGACGGTGGCGGATCGAGGAGACCTTCCAACTCGGCAAGAGCTTCACCGGCCTGGACGAAGGGCAGGTGACCTGCTGGAACTCCTGGATGCGCTGGTCGCTGTTCTGCCTTGTCGCATCCGCCGTCCTCGCCCTGACCACCACCGCCACGACCACCACAGGCCCTTCCGGACCGGTCTGTCTCGTCCCGTTGACCTGCCCCGAACTCGTCCGGCTCCTGCGGGCGTTCGTCCTCACACCACCAGCCCGAGGCGCGGAACACCTCCTGCACTGGATGGCCTGGCGCCGCCATCATCAAGCCATCGCACGAGCCTGCCACCAGCACCGACACGCTCTCCAGGACCAACCCTGACCAGAACTACAGCTGCCGTGACTGTTACCAGCGCTTGTCTGCCGCAGGCTGGGCAGCCCGGATCGCCGTCCACAGATACGACCTCTCCGTCTGCGTCGGGATCTGCCGTCACGAAAGCGAAGCTGAAGCCGGGCCGCTTGGGCCAGCGCACCTCCTCGGGCAAGGGCAACCCCGCGAGGCGATCATCAAGGCGGTGCCGAGCCTGCCTGATCCGAAGCGCGACGTCCCGCTGTACTTCGTCGGTGTGTATGTCGATGGCCGCCAAGATGGCGCTGCTCCAACGACCCCAGAACCGGGCCACAGGAACGTCGATCTCCGTCAGGAGGAGTGAAATGGTCTCTGCGAGCGTCGGCAGCAAGGTCTTGGCCTCGTCACCGCCGTTGGTGTGAGCGGTGCCATTACGGAGGGCGATCAATAGATCCAGTTGAGGATCTGCGGGCAGCACCTTCAGACGCCGGAGCCGGGCGAGGGCATCCATAGCGCCGACGGTGCGGACCTTCTTCGTCTCCATCTCCAGGTGGCCGCCGAAGTACAGGAGCATGTCCACACTGCTGTTGTTGCGCGCCTCAAACAGGTACACGGGGTTCTTCTGGACCAGGGTCGCCTTGGCCAGCCGTTCGACAGCGATACCGCCGTGAAGTGCGAATTCGTCGTACTCACCGCGCCCGTGGTCGCCCATGGCTCGGCTGGCGGCCTGCTGCGCGCCGTCAAGGAAGCTCTCGAACGAGAGCGATTCGTCCATAGATGGACGCTAGCGCCACCCGTACTTCAGGTGCGACCGCTCTCCAAGGATTCCCGGAGGCTGCCCGTCAGCGTGAAGCGGTCTTGCTCCTGCTCAATCTCGGTCACCTATGCCGGTGGGGTGAACACCCTGAGCGGCTCCTCACGTGATGGCGGTCGGTGGCGGCGCCGATGCCCACCAAGCACAGACACACAGGTGAGGTGATCGATGCGGGGACGGGGACGCACGCGACGGAGCCGGCCCGTGCGCTGGATCGTCGCCACCAGCACGCCTGTCAGGTCGGCCCCGCTCTGGTTGGTGGCGATGTTCGCGTGAACCGGCCGTTGGCGCCGCTGCGGGGGAAGGCCGCGCGCTGGGGGTCGAGGAGGGCATGCCCCAGGGCGCTGGTGCGCTTGACCTGGTCCGGCCCACATCGCGTCAGCGATCACTAACCGGACAGACACATCCGATCAACCGACCAAAGAGACACGGCCTAGCCGGTAGAACTGATCCGCTACCGCCCGCTGACCACTACGTCAGCTACAGTTGGTGTCATCTGTCATGGAGTTCGCTGTGACGTCCATCATCTACATTGCGTCGCAATCTTGTAGATGAGCTTGTAGATGAGCCGATGCTCGGCCGCAGAGCAGGCACCAGCGGACCAGCCATCTTTACACAGAGTAACGCATTGGGGGCGTTCGATGGCTCCCCGCTGATACGCTCCGTCGCTACGCTACACCTTCGGTGACGGAGCGTATCAGCGGGGACCCATCGAACGCGGAGGGTTATGTAAATTTTCCCAATCTGTGATCAAATCGTTATGATGATGGTGCTGTTTTGGCGCCCTGAGACGCTCTTGTAGGTCTGCAAACCTACAACGAAGCCTTGTAGATTTGGCTCGTGGATACAGCTGAGCTAGCAACGATCATTGCTGACCTCCGCAGCGAGGGCAGCGACACCCCAGAGGTCGAGGTGAAGCTAGCATCCGGAGGCTTCCCCCAGACAATCCCACCTACCCTCTCAGCCTTCGCCAATACTCCAGGGGGCGGCACGCTTATTTTTGGCCTGGATGAATCAGACGGCTTTGCCCCGGTCGGCGTGTACGACGTGCCTGCATGTAAAGCTGCGCTTGCGAGCACCGCTCGCTTGGGTATAGAACCACCGCTCTCACCTCAAATCTGGAGCGTTGCATTCGAGGGACAGCAACTGGTGGTTGCCCACATCGAAGAGCTGTCGCCGTCCTTCAAGCCATGCAAAGTCAAAAGGACGGGAAAATCATACCTTCGTTCTTACGATGGCGACTACGAACTCTCCCTGCTGGAAGAACAAGCATTTCTCGCAAACAGGGATACGCCAAGATTTGATCAGGCTTTGGTTCCAGAGGCAACGCGTGACGATCTCGATAGTGCACTAGTCGCATCCTACGTCGATAATTGCAAATCTAGCTCTGCTGCATTGGATCGGTTCGACGAGCTAGAAGTGCTCTTCCGCACTGGCGTAGTCACCGGCCCTGATAAAATTCCGACTGTAGCGGGCTTGCTCGCACTCGGTGTCTATCCACAACAGTACTTTCCTAACCTAGTGATTCAGGCCAGTGTCGCGCCTGGACCCGGCGATCCAGCTGGAACAAGGGCTGTCGATGCTAAGCGCTTTGACGGCCCGATTCCATTGATGCTCGATCAGGCGCTACGATGGGTCCAGCGCAATACGCGAAGCCGGGTCCGATTTGGCACCGATGGACATGGCCGGGATGAGTCCGAGTACCCGATCGAAGCTGTCCGCGAACTCCTATCGAATGCTCTAATTCATAGAGACTTGGGACCTCACGCCCTCGGCGAAGCGATTACCCTGAAGTTGGAGAGCGGTCAACTGGTCCTGAGCAATCCTGGTGGGCTATGGGGCCTCACGGTCGATCGACTCGGCAAGACAGGCGTCACATAAGCCAGGAATGGGTATCTCACGCGTATTTGTCAGGACGTGAGATATTCTCGGGATCAGCGAGTTGTTGAAGCACTTGCTTCGGGAATTCCGACCGTTCTGCGCAGCCTAAGACGATGTCTCACGTGGCGCTGGGGTGAGCTGCGGCATGATTGCTTTTCGTGGGTGTTGATCTGTCGCAGCGGCTGGTTCCGGACGGGTTGTGGGATCTGGTCGCGCCGTTGCTGCCGTCGTTCGCCTCGCGACCGCAGGGTGGTGGTACTGCGCCGCTGGATGAGCGGGCGGTGTTCACCGCTGTGGTGTACGTGCTGACCAGTGGTTGTGCGTGGCGGTATCTGCCGCCGACGTTCGGGGTCTCGCCGGCCACGGCGCACCGCCGGTTCTCCGCCTGGACGAGGGCGGGAGTGTGGCGGCGGCTGCACCGGGCGGTGCTGGACGAACTGGGTGTGCGCGGTGAGCTGGACTGGACGTCGGTGATCGTCGATGCCGCGTCGGTGCGGGCGAAAAGGGGGGTTCGCTGACCGGTCCGAATCCGGTCGACCGTGGCAAATCCGGCAGTAAGCTGCACGTGTTATCCGAAGCCCAGGGCATCCCGCTGGTAGTCGGAATTTCCGGCGCGAACACCCACGACAGCCTGGCCCTCAAGCCCCTGGTGAAGGGGATACCGGCCGTGCGGTCCCGGCGCGGCCCCCGCCGCCGGCGGCCGGGCAAGCTCCGCGCCGACAAGGCGTACCACTCTGCCGACACCCTGTCCTGGCTGCGTGAACGCGGCATCACCGCCCGCATAGCCCGACCGGGCATCGAGTCCTCCGAACGACTCGGACGGTACCGCTGGAAGATCGAAAGATCCATCTCGTGGCTCTTCGGCTACCGCCGCCTCACCGTCCGGTACGAGAGAAACGGCAGCCACTTCCTCGCCTTCCTTGGCCTCGCCGCCACGCTGACCTGCTACAAGAAACTCGCCAAACTCACCACGTGAGACATCGTCTAAGAGAGGCTGGCATGGTGCCTCCGCGTTTTCATGATCAAGGGGTGCGCTTCACTGTCCGAGTTCCGAATCACACACTACTTGCCGCAGCCGACCTGAGGTGGCTAGCAGAACTCCGCCCATCTGCCCCCTTAAACGATATTCAACGCCATGCAGCTGTTGCTATGAGACATGGCATCCAATGGACGAACAAATCACTCCGCGATGCGTTCCCCATGGATTCTTTGGAAGCCAGGAACGTACTAGCAGGATTGGTTGACGCCGGGGTGGCCGAAGCCATCGGAGAACGCGGAGGACGTGTTTACCAGCTCTCCGGCAATCTGCAATCAGCGAAGCCACATGAGCAGCCGCGGTTGCCCATTGATGAAGATAGACCGGATTCCGATACAGTGGGGTTGCCTTCGCTCTCTCGCGTCGAGGCACCAGGTTCCGGCAGGGCGAGAGGTGCTCGACGCATCAACGCAGAGACAATTGCCCGCTACTTGATAAACGGGCCCGCGCCAATGAGCGATATTCAACAGGCAACGAGCCTTTCCGAAAGGCAAGCTTCATATGCCTTGCATCTGCTGAAAGACGAAGGCCGCGTTGTTCTCCAGGGCGGACAAGGCGACAGGAACAGTAAGTGGGCTTTGATCTACGAAGGTGGAATCGACGCTACTTCATCAGGCTGAAGAACCGCGCCCGAGCAAGCCGTGTCCACCCCAGCCAGATAACGTCTCGCCCATCCCGTCTGCCGTCGGCCCGCACGCGTGTGGAGCGGGCGGGGTTCCTGGCGTCCAGGTGGAGCGCGCCACTGTACGAACGACCTGGACGCCAGGAACCACGTCTGCTCGGCTTGTCCCGGGTCGATGGCAGACCGGATGGGAGAATCCCGCGCCCACCACACAAACGCGCAGTCGCCGGCGGGGCATGGTCCATCTCGGAGCCGGAGCGCCCCCGCCGGAGGCATCGTCGTGGCCCCCGGTCTGTGCAGTCTCGCCTCATGCCGCCGGCCTCCCCTCTTGTGGGCGCGCGCGGCGCGGGCCGTGCTGAGCGGGGCGGAGACAGGAGCGACGGCGCGGCCAGGCGCCGGACGCGCGCCCGGCGGAGCGGTAGCGAGGCCGGGTGCCTTGAACTCGTAGAGAAGGTTGTTACTCAGTCCCGAGTGGCTGGTGTGTCCAGGCCCGAGTGTTGTCGGAGATGTTGCGGCTTCTTGGTGTCGCGCCCGTGGCCGGTGGTCGGCAGACATACCAAGGCCCCGGCTGCCGCGGTGGAGGCTGCGGGCGGTCGGGGCCTGTGGGTGTACGGGTCAGGGGTTGGGGGTTGTGGGCTTGTCTGTCGAGGTGAGGGCGGGTCGTAAGGCGTGGGTGAGCATGTCGAAGTAGGCGCGGGCCTGGGTGGTGAAGTCGGTGAGGGTGGTCGGGGTGAGGTTGGGGATCCAGGCGTCTTCGATGATGTGGATGCTGGTGAAGGCCGTGGGCGGTTCGTTGTTGGTGGCCGGGATGTAGTGGATGGTGCTGGCCAGGATTTCCCGCTCGCGCGTCGGCTCATGGTCGGAGGTGATCGGGAAGCGTATGCCGGCGAGTTCCAGCTTGCTGGTGTGCGCTGTGGAGCGGGCTGCGTGGGTGAGGGCGTCCAGGAGGGCGTGGCCCTGGGTGGCGAGTTCGGTGAGATCGGCGGGACTCAGGTTCCTGATCCAGTAGTCGTTGATGAGCTGGATGCTGGCCGTGCTTAGGGTGGCTCCGCTGCGGTCGTGGTTGATACTCACGGCGAGGATGTCCCACGGAAGGGCTGGGGCGGTGCCTAAGCCTCGATCCGCCGGGCAATAGCCGGTCCAGGGCTTGGACATGAAGGCGCGGATGCCCTCTGAGCTGGGACGATGGGACTTCCTAGGGTTCCATGTCCACAGAATTGGAGTGCATCCGCGAGATGCAATCTTCCCATGCCGCTTCGGCGGTGTCCGCCGCGTTCGATGACACGAATCTGGTCGCGTATGCCGGGCTGGTCCCGGTGATGCGGCTGGCCGAGCGGTGCGGGCTGCCGCGGCTGGTGACCGAGAAGGTGAAGCTGACCGGAGCGAAGAACGGCGCGGGTGCGGCGGCGGACGCGAAGGTCACCAGCATCGTGGGCGGCATGGTCGCGGGCGCGGACAGCATCGACGACCTGGACGTCCTGCGGCACGGCGCGATGCCCCTGCTGTTCGGAGGTCTGCGTGCCCCGTCCACGCTGGGGACGTTCCTGCGCGCGTTCACCCACGGTCACGCCCTCCAACTCCAAGCCGTGCACCGCCGGTTCCTGGCCCAACTGGCAGCCCACACCCCGCTGCTGCCCGGCGCGGGTGAGAAGGCATTCATCGATGTCGACTCCACCCACAAACGGGTCTACGGCCGTACCAAGCAGGGCGCCGAGTACGGCCGGTTCAAGGGCATCCGCACCCTGCACCCCCTGCTCGCCACGATCTGCACCCCCACCTCCCGGCCGGTGATCGCCACCGTGCGGCTGCGACGCGGCAAGGCAGCAGACTCCCGCGGCGCCCCGAAACTTGTCAGCCAGGCGCTGGCCACCGCCGTCGAGGCCGGCTGCACCGGCCTGCGCATCCTGCGCGCGGACTCGCAGTTCTACAACGCCGGCGTCATCGCCGCGTGCCGCCGGGCCGGGGCTCACTTCTCCGTCACCTGCGGCATGAACCCTTCCGTCAAACGGGCCGTCCTGGCCATCGACGAAGCCGCATGGCAGCAGATCACCTACCCCACCGCCGTGCCCGACCCCGACACCGGCGAGCTCATCTTCGATGCCCAGGTCGCCGAGATACCCGCCTACACCGCGTTCGCGAGCCGGAAGAAGAGCGAGCAGGCCACCGCCCGCCTCATCGTGCGCCGGGTCCGTGACCTGGCCAAACCCGCCGTCGTCGGTGAGCAGGGCGAGTTGTTCCCCGTCTGGCGTTACCACCCGTTCTTCACCGACAACCCCGCGCCGACGCTCGTGGCCGAGCGGGAACACCGCCACCACGCCGTCGTCGAGCAGGTCATCGCCGACAGCAAAGCCGGAGCCCTCGCCCACCTGCCCTCGGGCCACTTCCATGCCAACGCAGCCTGGCTGATCCAGTGGGCGATGGCCTACAACCTGCTCCGCGCCGCCGGTGCCCTGACCTCGGCCTTCCACACCAAGGCCACCACCGCCACCTTGCGCACCCACCTCGTCCGTGTCCCGGCCAGGATCGCCCGCTCCGCCCGGCGCCTCACCCTGCACCTACCGGACAACTGGCCCTGGCAACACGCCTGGACGCACCTGTTCGACACTGTCCACCGCCCACCCGAAGCAGCCCGACGTTCCTGACCACCTCGCCCGCCAGGGCCCGACCGGAGCCGCATTCGTGGAAGAGCTGGGCAGACCAGCGGATACCCCCTGCCCACCCACGGCCACCGCCCCACACCCAGCTCACAAGCCCCGCAGAAGATCATTCTCGAGCCACGTCGGTGGATCGAGGCTAAGGTGACGGGCACGGAGAGGCCGTCGTCGAACCACGTGCGGTCGGCGTCCTCGTCGGTCCCGTTGTGGGTTTCGGTCGGCCGTGTCTGGGGGCGGTCGTTGGCGGCGGTGAGAGTCCGAATCCAGCGGGCGGGACCGGCACCGACGCTTCGTCTGCGTGCAAATGGGCTGCGCATGATGGCTCCCGGTCGGGGTCAGAGGTCGGTGACGGTGAAGTCCTGCAGTTCGGCAATCAGTTGGCTGGCGCGGACCCAGGGCAGGGCCGCGTTGGTGAAGTCGAAGGAGCCGACGTCGACAGCGATCGGGGCGGGTCGCGCGGCGGCGTAGAGGGCGCCTTGGACGCCGCACATGCGGAAGGACTGGACGTGAAGGAGGGTCCAGGCGTGGCGGAGGTGGGGGCAGAGGCGGACGGAGAGTTGAGCACACGGCCGGCAGATCGGCGGGTGGGTGGTGCGTTCGCTGCCGGGGCGCAGCTCGTCGGGGCGGGCGTCGATGAGCCAGAGCAGGCCGTCGGAGGTGCGGTCGGCCGGCCGCCCGCAGATGTGGCACAGCAGGTTCGTCATGGTGAGGCGCTGACGCAGGCTGTGCACGGCTCCGAACTGCGGCCTGCCCCGACCCGGCTGGGAAGGAGTGCGGGCCCACAGGACTCCGTCGACCTGGTCGAAGGACCGTTCGTTCGGCGTACCGGATACCCCGACCGTCACGCCGCGCCACGATGGGGGACGTTCCCAGAGGCTCGCCGCTCCACCTGGTGATGAACGGCACCGCATCGGGCCGTGCACTCCTTTGTCCGTCCGCCGAGGTTCGCCCCTTCGTTTGCCCTGTGCGGTGTGCGGACGCGTTGACCTGGGCGTTCACTTCTCTGTTCCTTCGGTCTGCTGGGCGCTGTGCTGGTGAGGGGTTCGGGCCTCGACCGAGGCGGCCACCGTCCGCCAGGCGGTGAAGACCTCCATGACCCGGTGTTCGGGGGCGTGGGCGAGGTCCAGGAGGAAGCGGCGGATCAGGGTTTCGCCGGCCAAGGCGTTCTGGATGCGGGCGATCGTCCACGTAGTACGGGTGGACCCGGGGCTCGTCTGGCGGGCGTGGGTCATGACGCTTCCTCGTTGGCGGTGAGGTGGGCGGCGATCGTGCGGCCGGAGTCGTCGCCTTGGACCACCACGTGGTCGGCGAGGGCGGTGACCATGCCGAGTCCGCGGCCATGAGGTTGACGTTGAGGGGCGGATGCTGGACCTGCGGGAGTGGTCTTGGCGCGCCGGAGTCGGTCACCGCGATCGTGATGGTCAACTCGCGAGATGGTGAGCGTGACGTGGAAGGTGCCGGCGGTGTCGCCGCTGGCGGTGTGGAGAACGGCGTTGGTGCCGAGTTCGGTCACGATCAGCGCGGCGTCTTCGGAGTGGGGGTGGCCGTCGAGCGTGGCGCGGGTCCAGTTGCGGGCGGCGCGGAGTTCTTGGGGATCCCCGGGGAAGGTGCGTTGGTAGGTGGGCATGGCGTCCTCCATGGCGGTGACCTGCGGCTTTTCGGGTGTGTCACTGGCCGTCTGGCTGACACGGACCATGGACGCCGTACAATTAGTACTAGCACCGTACCGTGTGCGCGTACTTAGAGTGCGGGATCGCACTTTTCGTGCGGTCATCGGCCGCATAGCGTGCGCCGTGCGGTCTGGTGCTGACCTGGATCATCGAAGAGACGACCGACGAGAGGGGACCGCATGTTCGGACTGATGGTGCGCTTCACGTGCAAGGACGAGGCGGCGGCGGCTGGGTTCGACGACCTGGTGGCGCGGACCGGTGAACAGATCCGTGCGAACGAGCCCGGCACGGTGATCTACACGGTGCACCGGTTGACGGCCGTCCGCTGGAGCGTATCTTCTACGAGCTCTACCGGGACAAGGACGCTTTCCAAGAGCACGAGTCGCAGGACTACGTGCAGGCGTTCCTGACCGAGCGCGACCAATACCTGTCCCCACGGAGGTTGATCGGCTGGACTTCATCCGGCAAGGGTGTGGACGTTGAGCACTGAGTATGAGAAGGCGCTCGGCCGCAAGATCGCCTTCAATCGCAAGCGGCGCGGGCTGTCGCAGAAGGAGTTCGCAGGTCTGCTGGGCCGCTCCGAAGCATGGGTGTCCCAGGTGGAGCGGGGCGTACGTCGCATCGACCGGATGACCGTGCTGGAGAAGGTCGCCGACGTCCTTGAGCTTCCGGTCGCCGAGTTGGCGGCCGAGGCCCCGATCGTTGCGTCCGTGGCCGAAGGTGAACCCCCGGGGCGAGCCGGCTGCGACTCGTGCTGAGCGCCGCCCACTCATTGAAGGCGATCCTCGGTCCTCACGGACCGTCCGCCATTCCGGGTGCGCGCGCGGGGGTCGACCGCGCCTGGTCGCTGACGCATGAGGGCAGGTACGCCGACCTGGCCGAATTGCTCGAAGACCTCGTGCCCCAGCTGGAGGGAGCCGCCCGCTCGGCGCCCGAGGAACAGCGCCCGGAACTGTTCCGGCTGCTGGCGGCCATGTACCAGACGTGCAGCGCGGCGCTGGCGAACATGGGCGAACCCGAGGCCGCCTGGATCGCCGTCGACCGCGCCGTCGTCGCGGCCGAACGGGCCAACGATCCCTGCTGATGGCCGCCGGAGAGTTCCGGCTCTCGATCGTCTTCCTCGGCGCACGCCACTACGACCAGGCGGCACAGGCATCGGGAAGCGCGGCCGACGCGCTGCGCCCCCTGGCGGAGTCCGGCCAACCGGAAGCGGTCGCGCTCCGCGGGGCCTTGACCCTCCAGCGCGCGGTGGCCGCGGCCCGCGCGAACAAGGCAGAAGAGGCGTATGGCTACCTGCGCGACGCCGCCACGATGGCCGAGCAGATCGGGGAAGGCCGCAACGACTACAACACCGAGTTCGGGCCGGCGAACGTCAGCCTCCACGAGGTCGCCGTCGCCGTCGAGCTCGGTGACGCCGGGGTCGCCCTGCGCGCAGCCGAAGCGATCGACCCCTCCGGCCTGTCCTCGGAACGGCAGACCCGGTTCCAGATCGATGTGGCCCGAGCACACGCCCAGCGCCGACAGGTCGAAGAAGCGGTCTCCGCGCTGCTGAAGGCTCTTCAGCTCTCGCCGGAGATGACGCGGGCGCTGCCGCTGGTCAAGCAGATGGTCGGCGACCTGCTGACCATGGCCCAGCCTCCATCCGACCAGCTCCGGTCGCTGGCGGCGGAGTTGGGAGTACCAGAAGTACGGACTGGTACTGAAGTACTAGACAGTACTTGGAATGCGAGTTACTGTGGTGGTGTCGGCCCGCTCGTCCTGCCTGTCGCGGAGCGGCGGTGCCGACATGCGAACGCGCCGGAACAGGTAGGCAAACCTGCGCCGGCGTGCGAGCGATCAAGGCCACAGACATGGATGTGGCCTGAGCGGGAGGCAACCCACTCAGGCCGGGTGCGTGATTGGCATCAGCGCTTTTCGAGCGTATCGCACCCAGCCCGTACGCGGTCAACCTCCCGTTGTGTGCTCATTTGTCAGCAATCGCGCTCCTGAAGCGGGAGCGCAGCACAAGGGAGTAGTTCTTTGCGTTCCATTCGTGTGGAGACCTCGGCAGCAACGATTCTGTTGACCGAGGTCCCGGAGACGAAGGTCAAGGACCGGCAGACCGGAGAGGTCGCCACCGACGCCACCACCGGCGAGGCGTTGATGACGCTGGGCGTGGTCTACATCGAGGACTGGGAGTCCTCGCTCATCAAAGTCACCGTTCCGCGGAGCGGGGTCGGCGAGGGGCTGGCACTTGGTGCACCCGTCGCGTTGCCGGGGCTGGTGGCGCGGCCGTGGGAGAGCGTCTTCAACGGGCAGCAGCGGCACGGGATCGCCTTCCGCGCCGCCGCTGTGACGGCGGCCGCATTCCCGGCCGCGGTGGGGGCTTGATGCCGGTGCCGGATCTCGGAACCGTGCTGGAAGTGGGCGGCACCGCTGCTGCGTTCGGTGGCGGCGCCGCATATCTCCGGGCGCAACAACCGGCCGTGTACTGGTCGTTGATCGGCCTCCCTGTCTCGACGGCCCGTCTGCTCGGTTCGTACACGTCCGTGATGGACGCGTGCGGGCTGACCGTGGCGCCGTCCAGGCTGCGGGCACTGGCCATACGGGCGATGACTCGGCGTGAAGTGCGGCCGGTTCCGCCTCGGCGGGGTCTCATCCGTCCGACCTCGACCGGAATGCGGGTTCGGCTTCGGCTGGCCCCCGGGCAGGAACCTGCCGATGTCGCCGCTTCGGCCGAACGGCTGCGACATGCCTGGGGTGTTCACGCCGTCTACGTGACGGACGTCAAGCCGGGTGTGGTCGAACTGCGGCTCGTCGGCTTCGATGTGCTGCGGAAGGTCCGCATGCCCCGCCGTACACCTGGTGGCCTGCTTCGGGTGCCGGTGGCGCTGCGGGAGGACGCGACGGCGTTCGTGCGGGACTACCGCGCGATACCTCACCAGCTCACCCTCGGCGCAACCCTGTCGGGCAAGTCCATGTACCTGCGGCACCTGGTCGCCGGGCTCGCACCCCAACCGGTCGCCCTGGTCGGCATCGACTGCAAGCGGGGTGTCGAACTGGTGCTGTTCGCCGCCCGGTTGTCCGCCCTGGCCACCGACCCGGACCAGGCCGCTGACCTGCTGCCTGTCCTCGTACGGGAGATGGACGACCGCTACGACCTGATCAGGGCCCGGCAGGGCATCGCCCCGTCGACCCCGGACGAGGAGATCACCTCCGACCTCTGGGGCTTGTCGGAGTCCGAACGACCCGTGCCCATCGTGCTGTTCGTGGACGAGGTCGCCGAACTCTTCCTCGTCGCCAGCAGGAAGGACGAGGAGCGGCGGGACGAGATGGTCACCCAGCTCATCCGCCTCGCCCAACTCGGCCGCGCCGCCGGCATCTACCTGGAGGTGTGCGGCCAGCGGTTCGGCGCCGAACTGGGCAAGGGAGCGACCATGCTCCGAGCCCAGCTGACCGGCCGCGTCTGCCATCGGGTCAACGACGAAGCCTCCGCCAAGATGGCGCTCGGCGACATCGCCCCCGAAGCCGTCTACGCGGCATGCGCCATCGCGCCGGAGCTGCCGGGCCTGGCCGTCGCTGGTGACACCTCCGGCGGCTGGTCCCGCATCCGCACCCCGTATCTGTCGCTCGCCAACGCGGCATCCATCTGCGATGCGCATGCCGACCGCGTCCCGCACCTGCCCGAGCTGGACCGGTTCCGTCCCGCGGTCCCGGTTCGCCGCGCGGAGCCCTCCACTTCCCTGGCCAAGCCCAAGCCCGTAACGGGCTGACCTTCCTTCCTCCCGCACAGCGCCACGTCCCTACCCCGGCATGCCCCGAACCCGAAAGGAGGTCTTTCGCGTGCGCGCCCTTGTGGCCCGTATAGACGCGGTGCTCGTCCAGGCCGTCATCGCCGCCGCGCTGTCCTTCGCCCACCTGCACGACATCGCCAACACCGCCGGACAGCACGGCTGGAAGGCATGGGCCTACCCGATCTCCGTTGACCTGCTGCTGGTCGCGGCCTGGCGACGGCTGCGCTCCGGCACCGGAAAGGCGGCGGCCTGGTGC
This sequence comes from uncultured Actinomycetota bacterium, assembly GCA_963756705.1. Taxonomy (GTDB): domain Bacteria; phylum Actinomycetota; class Actinomycetes; order Streptomycetales; family Streptomycetaceae; genus Actinacidiphila. Next base: position 314,931 of record CAVWOS010000020.1, read on the forward strand.
TGGTTCGTCATCTCCCTGGCCGCCTCACTCGGAGCGAACATCGCCACCGCCGGGCTGCTGCCCGTGCATCCCGTTCCGGCCTGGCTGCGCGTCCTGGTCGCCGGATGGCCGGCCGTGGCCTTCCTCGGCGGCACCCTGCTCGCCCACGGCGGCGAAGCCCCGACTCCGACGACTTCATCTGAACCGACCACTACCGAACCCGACCCAGCGCCGGCCCTAGCGCCTGCCCTAGCTTCGCAACCTCCGCTCCCGGCCGCCCTGGTCGAGCACGCCCGCAAGGTTGCCGACGACCACCGCACCCGTACCGGTCAGGCCATCGACACCCCGACCCTGCGCGCCCGGCTCGGCGTCCCTGTGCCCCTGGCTGAGGCCATCGCCGCCCAGATCTGAAAGACGAACTCAGCGAAGAGCAGCGGAAAACTTGCGCTCGCGTCGTCGGCGTGCCGCCTCACCAGCGATGAGCGTCGCCAGGAAGAAGACTCCCATCCCAGCGACTGCTCGCCACGATTCGTCGATCCATCGCCGACCGACCAGCACGTTGAGCCCCTGCAACAGGATCTCGAAAACGATCAACAGCGACAGACGCAAGCGCCCGCTCATGAACTCCCCCCGCCGCACTCACTCTGGGCCGCCCCGAACGCTGCCAGGCACGAGATCTGTGTACCGCTCGCGTCCAGAGTCCGACAACCAAGCCCCAGGAAAGGAGGGCTCTCTGTGTCCGCCAATCGCCGCTTCCGCGACGTGATCCGCATCGGTCCCGTTCAGGTCGGCACCGCCCGTGATCACCGCGGTCGTGAGAAGCACACCGCCGCCTGTACCGCCCCGCGGTGCGGCTTCTCCGCCGAATACGACTCCCGGGCCGCCGCCGAACTGGCCGCCCGCACCCACCGCTGTCCCGTCCGCTGAAAGGAACCCGTCCACCCGTGAACGTCAGCCTGCCCCTGGTCGTGGTCCTCGGCATCGTCGCCCTGGCCGCGATCAAGTTCCTCGGCATCCGCCCCTGGGTCGCCGTCGTCATCGCCCTGTTCGGCTTCTACCTCGCCCACACCGTTGTCGCCCCGGCCATCGACTCCGGAACGCGCACGGGAGTCGGAGTCGTCAACGGCTCCCGCCGCTGAACGTGCCTTCGCGCCAGAACTGATCAACGACAACGAACTGCCGGGGCGGCACCGATACCGCCAAGCATCCGCCGCCCCGGCAGCTCCAGCCTCCACGAACCAGCGTCCACGAAGGAGTAGCCATCATCACCCGCACGACCCCGCCTCCGCTGCTCGAACTGGCCAAGTTCGCCTCATCGGGCACCCTGCCGGACCTGCTCCGCCAGCTGGCCGGCCTCGGCGGCTGCACCCACCCGATCCGCCTCGACGGTCACCGGACCGAGTACGACCTCAACCCGACCACCGGCGAGATCGGCGCCGCCCTGCACCACGTCACCTCCGAGCGTCTTCCCGCCGGTCATCTGCTCGTCCGCTGCAACAACCGCCGCACCACCCGTTGCCCGGCCTGCGCCGAAACCTACCGGCGCGACACCTTCCACCTGGTCACCGCCGGACTGCGCGGAGGCAAAGGCACCCCGGAGGACGTCGCCCACCACCCGCGCGTCTTCGCCACCTTCACCGCCCCCGGCTTCGGCCCCGTCCACAACCGCCCCGACTCCGGCCGCTGCCGCTGCGGCACCGCTCACCCGGCGGACGCCCCCGAACTCGGCACCCCGCTCGACCCCGAGAAGTACGACTACGAAGCCGCCGTTCTCTGGAACGCTCACGCCGGGGCCTTGTGGAGACGGTTCTCCATCTACCTGCGCCGCGAGGTCGCCAAGCGCGCCGGCCTCACCCAACGGGCCTTCCGCCGCCACGCCCGCGTCTCCTTCGCCAAGGTCGCCGAGTACCAGAAGCGCGGCGCCGTCCACTTCCATGCCGTCATCCGCCTCGACGGCCCCGACGGTGGCACCACCCCGCCGCCCATTTGGGCCACTGCCGAACTGCTCACCGACGCCATCCGCGCCGCCGCATCCCGAGCGCACGTCACCGGCCCCGTGGTCGACGGCCGCGCCCACGCCTTCGCCTTCGGTCGCCAACTCGACGTCCGCACCATCCGCGGCGCCGACTTCACCGGCACGTCCGAACTCACCGACCGCGCGGTCGCCGCCTACATCGCCAAGTACGCCACCAAGGGAGCCGAGACCGCCACCGGCACCCTCGACCGCCCCCTGAGGTTCGCCGCCGAACTCGCCCACCTCGACGTCACCGACCACGCCCGCCGCATGATCCGTACCGCATGGGCTCTCGGCGCCCGCAAGGACCTGGAGGAGCTGAGGCTCCGCGCCTGGGCCCACATGCTCGGCTTCCGCGGCCGCTTCTCCACCAAGACCCGGCGCTACTCCACCACGCTCGGGGCCCTCCGCACCGCCCGAGCCGACTACCGCCGAGCCCAAGCCGGGGGCCCGGAACGCCCCGTGGACACGACCTACGTCCTCGCCCACTGGGCCTTCGCCGGCATCGGCCTCACTCCCGCCGAAGCCTGGCTCACCGCATCCCTCGAACCCGCCCCGGGAACGGAAGGAGAACCCACCCATGGCTAGTCGGCGCCGTGCTCCGGCCGCATTGGTCGCCGAAGCACGCATCCTTCCCGTGCGGTACCTGACGCCCGAGGACCTGGTGGAGATGTTCGAACTGCCCAGCGTCGAGACGGTGTACCAGTGGCGCCGCAAGCGGACCGGACCTCGGGGCTTCCGCGTCGGCCGGCACCTGCGCTTCGACCCGGCCGACGTGCGGGCCTGGGTGGACTACCAGCGGGAAGGGGCGGCTGCCTGATGGCCGGGCACATCCAGGATCGCTGGTACAAGGCCGAGGTCGGGCCGGACGGCAAGACCCGCAGGGTGAAGACCGAGCGCTACGGATCGGGGATGCGCTACCGGGCCCGGTACATCGGGCCGGACGGGACCGAGAAGAGCAGGAGCTTCCCCGATCGGCAACGGCGCCTCGCCGAGACATGGCTCGCACAGACCAAGGCCGACATGGAACGTGGGCTGTACGTCGATCCCAAGGCCAGCCGGATCACCTTCCGGCAGTACGCGGAACGCTGGCTCACGAACCACGGGGCCGATCCGAACACCAGCTTCTCCATGACGAGTCAGCTCCGCCTGCACGCCTTCCCGTACATCGGGTCACGGCCGCTCGGCTCGTTCCAGCCGGCGCACATCCGGGACTGGGTGGGCGAGCTGGCGGCGGCCGGCGTCACCGGCTCGTACGCGAGGGTGATCTACTCCAACGTCCGCAGCGTGCTCAGTGCGGCGGTGGACGGCGGCCACCTCCCCAAGAACCCGTGCGCGGCGCGGTCGGTCAAGGCGCCTGTCGTGGAGATGAGGCGGGTCGTCCCGTGGACAGCTGAGCGGGTGTTCGCGGTGCGGGCGGCGCTGCCCGAGCGCTACCAGGCGACGGTTGACCTTGGGGCCGGATGCGGGATGCGGCAGGGCGAGATCCTGGGCATCGACGTGGAAGGGCTGGACTTCGAGGCGGACACCGTGCACGTCGTCCAGCAACTCAAGCTCAGCCGTAGCAAGGCGGTGTTCGCTCCGCCGAAGGGCGGGAAGCTGCGGGACGTGCCGATGCCGGGGCCCGTGGCCGATGCGCTGCGGGCGCACATGAAGCGGTTCCCGCCCGTGGACATCACCTTGCCGTGGAAGACCCTGAACGGGCCTCTGGTGACCCGACGGCTCATCTTCACCGGGCCGATGGGTGGGCACGTATGGCGCAGCTCGTTCAACCCGGACGCGTGGAAGCCGGCGCTCGCCGCCGCGGGCGTGATCCCCATGCGGGAGAAGGGGGAGGAGTATGCCTCCGCGCGGGAGCACGGCATGCACGCGCTGCGGCACTTCTACGCGTCGGTCCTGCTGGATGCTGGCGAGAACGTCAAGGCCCTGGCCGAGTACCTGGGCCACTCCGATCCGGGCCTGACCCTGCGGGTGTACGCGCATCTGATGCCGAGCAGCCAGGAGCGCACACGGAAAGCCGTGACGTCGGTGTACTCGCTGGTATACGTACCGGTGACTACATCGATGTGAACTTAGAACGCAACATGAAACGCAACATGAAACGCAACATAGTTGGCACCGTAGGTGCCAACATCCGCGTACTATTACCTGTGTCGCTAGTACAGGACCAGATCAGCGCGGTATCCCGTGTTGATGAGATACGAAGGCTTGGCCCCGGTCGCACCCGAAGCCAAGCCATCGCTGCAGTCAACGAGCCCGGTCGCGCTGCTGTAGACCGGGCTCGCTGCATGTCCAGCTCCCGGTTCCGACCGACCTCGCACGTGACTCGCTCATCGAGCGAACTGCGCCACGCTGGTGACGATGGTCACAATCAGACCAGCCCCCGCGAGCCAGACCTGCCAACGTTCAGGCCCGGTCCATGGCCGTAGGGGCTTGGGCTTCTCACCCATCCCACCACCTCCCCTTATCTCTTCCGATCGGCCCGCCAATCGAGCCGAAGGGCTGCGAACTCGCGTCTCTCCAAACGCCGTTCAAGGGAAGAGAAGGTGAAGCACTGGAAAGCATACCGTCAGATCCAGCCCACTTTTGGGCTCGCGCGTATCCAGCCATTAGATCTGGTGCCCAAGCCCGCGTCGCATCCTCGCCACGGTCCAAGCGGCACTGAACGATGGCCCACGGCCCACAGATGGCCCCGCCCACGACAATGCCCCCGCCCACGCGGCTTCGCCGCAGGTCGGGGGCACGTCAGCACAGGCGAACTACTTCTTGCCCTGGTTTTTGACCGCTTCGATCGCCGCAGCGGCAGCGTCGGGGTCGAGGTAGCGGCCGCCGGGGGTGAGGGGGCGGAAGGAGGGGTCGAGGTCGTAGGCGAGGGGGATGCCCGTGGGGATGTTGAGGGCGGCGATGTCCGTGTCGGAGATGCCGTCGAGGTGCTTGACGAGGGCGCGCAGGGAGTTGCCGTGGGCGGCGAGGAGGACCGTGCGGCCGGAGCGGAGGTCGGGGACGACGGCGTCGTACCAGTAGGGGAGCATGCGCTCGACGACGTCCTTGAGGCACTCCGTGCGGGGCCGCGCCTCCGGGGGGATGTCGGCGTAGCGCGCGTCGTCGGACTGGGAGAAGTCGGCGCCGTCGGCGAGCGGGGGCGGCGGGGTGTCGTAGGAGCGGCGCCACAGCATGAACTGCTCCTCGCCGAACTCGGCGAGGGTCTGCGCCTTGTCCTTGCCCTGGAGCGCGCCGTAGTGCCGCTCGTTGAGCCGCCAGGAGCGCCGGACCGGGATCCAGAGCCGGTCGGCCGCCTCCAGGGCGAGCTGCGACGTGCGGATCGCGCGCTTCAGCAGTGAGGTGTGCACCACATCGGGGAGCAGGCCAGCGTCCTTGAGCAGCTCTCCGCCGCGGACCGCCTCCTTCTCGCCCTTGTCGTTGAGGTTGACGTCCACCCAGCCGGTGAACAGGTTCTTCGCATTCCACTCGCTCTCGCCGTGGCGGAGCAGGATCAACTTGTACGCAGCAGCCATGCGGCTGAGCCTAATCGAAATCCCATGGCGCCCCTCGGGCGGCCTCGGTAATCTCCGCAGCGCTGGTTCGGCCATTACGGCCGACGGGTCCGGGGAGGGGCGGCATGGCGCTACGAGCAGGGTCGATGGCGGGATGGGCGGGGTCGGCGGCGGGCGCCGTCACGGGGGCGGTACGGGAGACGGCCTCCGGGCTGCCCCGCCAGTTCTGGTGGATGTGGACCTCCACCCTGATCAACAGCCTCGGCGGCTTCGTGGTGACGTTCCTCGCATTGTACCTGACCGCGCACCGCGGCTACTCGGCCTCGTACGCGGGCCTGGTCGCCGCGCTGTTCGGGCTCGGGGGCGCGGTGGGCGCTGTGCTCGGCGGGGTGCTGGCCGACCGGGTCGGACGGCGCCCGACGATGCTGGCCGCGCAGCTCGCGACGGCCGCGGCGACCGTCGCGCTGGGCCTGGCCACCGGCCCGGTGACCATCGCCGCGTGCGCCGCCGTGGCGGGCCTGGCCAACAGCACCTCCCGCCCGGCCGTGCAGGCGATGATCGCCGACATCGTGGGGCCGGCGGACCGGGTGCGCGCCTTCGCCCTCACCTACTGGGCGATCAACATCGGCTTCGGCGTCTCGGCGGCGGCGGCCGGCTTCATCGCGGCCCAGGGCTACCTGTGGCTCTTCCTCGGCGACGCGTTCGCCACCCTGGTGTGCGCGTGCGTGGTGTTCGCCAAGGTCGGCGAGACGCTCCCGGGTTCGCCCGGTCCCTCCGGCAGAACGCTCCCGGGTACGCCAGCCCGCTCCGCCAAGACCCCGCCGGGTTCACCCAGCCCGGGCCGGCCTGCCCCCACCGGCACCACCGGAGAAGCCGCCACCCTCCTCCACGTCCTGCGCGACCGCCGCTTCATGTCCCTGGTCCTCCTCACCCTCCTCCTCGGCAGCGTCACCCAGCAGGGCAACTCCACCCTCGCCGTGGACATGGGCGCCCACGGCCTGTCCCCGCGCGAGTTCGGCCTGGTCATCGCGATCAACGGCCTGGTGATCGTGCTGCTCCAGATCCCCGTCACGCACCTGCTGCGCAAGCGCCCGGCCGGGCTGCTGCTCCTGGCCGGCTCGTTCCTGCTGGCGTGGGGCTTCGGCTTGACCGCGTTCGCCGGCTCGGTCGGCTTCTACGCGCTGACGGTCGTGGTGTGGACGCTCGGCGAGATCGTGCACGCCCCGGCCTCGATGTCGGTGGTCGCCGAACTCGCGCCGGCCACCGCGCGCGGCCGCTACCAGGGCATGTACACCCTCTCCTGGTCGGCGGCGGCGTTCGTGGGCCCGCTCGCGGGCGGCCTGACCCTCGACCACCTCGGCCGCGGCACGACGTGGGGGCTGTGCGCGGTGGCGGGTACGGCCGCGGGCGTCGGCTACTGGCTGCTGCTGCGCCCCGGTACGGCCAAGGCCCGCACGACGGTTCAGATCCCGGCCCCGGCCCCCGCACCGGCCGCGGCCGCCCCGGTCACCGGCCCCGTGACCGAACCCGTTCCCGTCCCCGTCCCCGTCGCGGAAGCCGTCACGGAAGCCGCGCCCACTCCTCCCACGTCACAGCCCTCGTGAGTCCCCCGCGACCCCGATAACGAGCCGGAAACTTTTCGAACCTCGGGTCTTTACAAGCGGAACCGTTGGCCTCAGCATTCGTGTACGCGCTTACGTAAGCGCATACGTAAGCGCATACACACGGAAGGGCAGGTCAGAGCGTGCGGGAGATGCCGACGGTCTACGAGGTCGCCGAACTGGCGGGCGTGTCCACGGCGTCCGTGTCCCGGGTGCTGGCCGGCAACGACCGGGTGCGCCCGGAGACCCGGGCGAAGGTGATGGCCGCGGTCGCCGAACTCGGCTACGTGCCCAGCGGCGCCGCGCAGAACCTCGCCAACCGCCGCACCGGCGTGCTCGGACTGTGCTTCCCCGACCCCGTCGGCGACCAGGACATCGTGGAGAGCGACACGGTGTACTGGTACGACGAGGTCATCCGCGGCATGGAACGCGCCGCCCGCCGCGCGGGTTTCGCGGTGCTCATCGCCGCGAGCCACGAGAGCGACGACGAGAACATGGTCACGATGGTGGCCAGCCGGTGCGACGGCCTGGCGGTGCTCGCGCACACGGTGCCGTCGGCGACACTGGAGCGGCTGGCGCAGCGCATGCCGGTGATCATGCTGGCCGCGCCGCGCGAGCAGGGACCGGGCTCCGGCGGCGCGGGGAGCGCCAACGGCACCGGCAGCCGGCTCGACCACCTGTCGGTGGCCAACCGCGACGGCGCCTACGCGCTGACCGCGCACCTGGTGGACGTCCACGGCCACCGCGACGTGCGCTTCGTGGCCGGCCCCGACTCCGCCGACTCGGTGAGCCGCTTCACCGGCTTCCGCGCCGCGATGGCCGAGCGCGGCCTGCCGGCGCCCGAACAGCCCGACCTGGTGGGCGACTTCACCACGGCCGGCGGCAAGCGGGTGGTGTCGGCGCTGCTGGCCGGCGGCAGCGTGCCGCGCGCGCTGGTGTGCGTCAACGACCAGACCGCGGTGGGCGCGATGGCGGCGCTGCGGCAGGCCGGGGTGAGCGTGCCGGACGAGGTGGCGGTGGCCGGGTTCGACGGCATCCAGCTCGGCCAGCACGTACGGCCGAGCCTGACCACCGTGGTCCAGCCCATGCAGGCGTTCGGCGCGGAGGCCGTGCGACTGCTGCGCGACCGGATCGCCGACAACTCGCTGCCGGGCCGCGACATCGAACTCGCGGTCCGGCTCGAACCACGCGCCAGTTGCGGATGCCCCGAGCGGGAGTGACCGCGCACGGCCCACGGGCCGAAAAGGCGCAGCCGCGGTGGTCAGACCGCGGCTGTGCCGGGACAGAAGTACGCAACTCCGTACAACGTCACTACTTCACGCATCGAAAGGCTAACTCATGAGGAGTCCGAGACTGCGCCCGCGCGCGGTGGCGGCCCTGGCGACGGCGAGCGCCGCGCTGCTGGCCCTGTCGGGATGTCACGGTGGCGGTGCCTCCGCCTCGGCGGCGGGTGGGGGCGACTCCCTCACCATCGGCGTGGACAACGGCTCGCCCACGCTGCAGAACAACTTCAACCCGTTCTCGGCCAACCAGCGCAGCGGCACCCCGTACATGTACGAGCCGCTGGAGTACGTCAACCAGCTCGACGGCACGTACACGCCGTTCCTGGCCACCGGCCACACCTTCACGGACAACACCACGCTGGTGTTCACCATGCGCTCGGGCGCGAAGTGGAGCGACGGGACGCCGATCACGGCGCAGGACGTCGTCTACACCTTCGACCTGATGAAGTCGCACGCGGCGCTGGACAGCGCGGGCGTGTGGAAGCACCTGAAGTCGGTGACCGCGTCCGGCGACAAGGTGACCTTCTCCTTCGTCTCGCCGGACGTGCCGTTCGCCGGCAGCATCGCGCAGACGCTGATCGTGCCGCAGCACGTGTGGTCCAAGGTCGCCGACCCGGTGACCTTCACCAACACCAAGCCGGTGACCTCCGGGCCGTACACGGTGGCCACCTTCACGCCGAACCAGTACACGCTCACCAAGAACGACAAGTGCTGGCAGGCGGACCAGGTCCAGGTCGACAAGCTGGTCTTCCCGGCGCTGACCGGCAACGCCACCTCGCAGCTGGAGCTGTCGAAGAACGGCTACGACTGGGCCACCCTGTTCATCCCGGACGTGCAGAAGACGTGGGTGAGCAAGGACCCGGCGAACAACAAGTACTGGTTCCCGGCCGGCGGCGTCATCTCGCTGTACATGAACCTGAGCAAGGCGCCGTTCAACTCGGCCGCCTTCCGGCAGGGCCTGTCCTACGGCCTGGACCGGGCGCAGATAGCCGACAAGGCCGAGAACGGCTACGTGAAGCCCGCCACCCAGGACGGGCTGCTGCCCGCGCTGGCGTAGTGGCGCGACCCGTCGCTGCCGGGCCAGGGCCAGGTGGCGTACGACGCGACCAAGGCGGCGAACTCCTTCGCGCAGGCCGGCTACCACACCCGCGGCGGCAAGCTGGTGGGCCCGAACGGCAAGAAGGTCAGCTTCTCGATCATCGTGCCGAACGGGTTCAGCGACTGGCTCCAGGGCGCCCAGGTGCTCCAGCAGCAGCTCGCCAAGCTCGGCATCACGCTGAGCATCCAGACCCCGCAGTACGCGGCCTACTTCAGCAGCCTGCAGTCCGGGCAGTACGACACCGCGCTCGGCGGCTTCGGCGGCACCGGCAACCCGTACACCGACCTCGACTCGCTGCTGGACAGCAAGCTGACCGCGCCGGTCGGCAAGGCCGCGGCCAGCAACTTCGAGCGGTGGCAGGACCCCGCCACCGACGCGCTGCTGCACACGCTGGAGACCAGCACCGACCAGAGCCAGCAGCAGACCGCGGTGCACGGCCTGAACCACGTGATGCTCGACAAGGTGCCGGTGGTCTCGCTGTTCTACGGCGCCACCTGGGGCGAGTACAGCACCAAGAAGTTCACCGGCTGGCCGGACGCGTCGCACCCGTACGCGCCGCCCGCCCCCTACGGCTCGCCCGCGCCGGACAAGTCCACCCCGTTGATGATCATCACCCACCTCAAGAAGAAGTGACGATGACCACGGCAGGGCAAGGAGACGGCCGGTGAACTACCTGCTGCGCCGCACGGTGGGGCTGATCGTCACGCTGTGGGCGGCGATCACGCTCAACTTCGTGCTGCCCCGGCTGGTGCCCGGGTCCCCGGCGGACGCCGCGATGGCCAAGTTCGCCGGGCAGGGCCCCATCAGCCCGGACCAGCGCAAGGCGATCCAGGAGACCCTCGGGCTGCCGCACGGCAGCCTGTGGAGCCAGTACGTCTCCTACCTCGGCGACATCGCGCACGCCCGCTTCGGGATCTCGTACACCTACTTCCCGGAGTCGGTCGGGCAGGTCATCGGGGACGCCCTGCCGTGGACCCTGCTGCTGGTCGGACTCGTCACCGTGATCGCCTTCGCCGTCGGCACGCTGCTGGGCGTGCTGGCGGCATGGCGGCGCGGCCGGACCCTGGACGCGATCGCCACCGTGGGGTCGTCGTTCACCTCGGCCTTCCCCTACTTCTGGACCGCGCTGCTGCTGCTCTACGTGGCCGGGTTCGAGCTCGGCTGGTTCCCGATCAAGGGCGGCTACGGCGGGGACGAGACGCCGAACCTCAGCTTCGGCTTCGTCTCCGACGCGATCTACCACAGCGTGCTGCCGGCGGTGACGGTGTTCATCACCGGGCTGGGCGGCTGGGTGCTGTCGATGCGGAACAACATGATCAACACGCTGGGCGAGGACTACGTGACCTTCGCCGAGGCCAACGGGCTGCGCGGCCGCACGGTCGCCCTGCGGTACGCGGCCCGCAACGCCCTGCTGCCCAACATGACGCTCTTCGGGCTGGCACTGGGCACGATGGTCGGCGGCTCGATCCTGGTCGAGGTGGTCTACGGCTACCCGGGCGTCGGCTACCTGCTCGGCACCGCGGTCTCCAACCACGACTACCCGCTGATGCAGGCGCTGTTCCTGATCATCACCGTGTGCGTGCTGCTGGCCAACTTCCTCGTGGACCTGCTCTACACCACGCTCGACCCCAGGGTGCGCCGATGACCGGCAAGCGTTCCGTCCTGTTCGCCGGCCGCGCGGCGGCCGTGCTGTGGTCCGACCTCAAGGCGCGGATCGGGCTGCTGATGCTGGCCGCGCTCGTGGTGATGGCGCTGCTCGCGCCGCTGGTCGCCCCCTACGCGCCGGACCGCGCCGACTTCGACCGCTCGCTGCCGCCGGGCGGCAGCCACTGGCTCGGCACCACCGGCGCCGGGCAGGACGTGCTGTCCCAACTGCTGTACGGCGGGCGGGTGTCGCTGGTGGTCGCGCTGGCGGCCGGCGCGCTGGCGACGCTGGTGGCCATGGTCGTCGGGCTGGTCGGCGGCTACCTCCAGGGGTTCGCCGACGAGGTGCTGAGCTTCGTCACCAACCTGGCGCTGGTCATCCCCTCGCTGCCGCTGATGATCGTGCTGGCCACGTACCTGTCGGGCGGCGGGGTGAGCGTCATCGTCTTCGTGGTGGTGATGACCGGCTGGGCCACCGGCGCCCGGGTGCTGCGCAGCCAGACCCAGAGCCTGCGCGGCCGGGACTTCGTGGCCATGGCGCAGTTCTCCGGCGAGCGGCTGTCGCGGATCGTCTTCCGGGAGATCCTGCCGAACATGACCTCGCTGGTCGCGGCGAACTTCTTCGCCGCCGCGACGGCCGCGGTGCTGGGCGAGGCGAGCCTGGAGTTCCTCGGGCTCGGCAGCCCCTCCACGGTCAGCTGGGGAACGATGCTCTTCTGGGCGCAGAACAACAACGCCCTGCTCACCGGCGACTGGAGCCTCATCTTCGCCCCGGGCCTGTGCATCGCCGTGCTCGCCACCGCCCTGTCACTGATCAACTTCGGCGTCGACGCGCTGTCCAACCCTCGGTTGCGGGAGAAATGATGCCGCTGCTCGAAGCCCACGGGCTCAACGTCGTGTACGAACCCCGCCGCGGCACCCGGGTGTGGTCGGTGCGGGACGTCGACATCACGCTGGAGCAGGGCGAGTTCGTCGGCCTGGTCGGCGAGTCCGGCTGCGGCAAGTCCACCCTCGGCTACGCGCTCACCCGGATGCTGCGGCCGCCGGCCCGGCTGTCCGGCGGGCAGGTGCTCTTCGACGGGCAGGACGTGACCGACCTGCGCGGGGAGGCGCTGCGCCGGCTGCGGCACCGCGGCTTCTCCCTTGTTCTGCAGAGCGGGATGAACGCGCTCAACCCGGTGCGCAGCGTCGAGGACCACTTCGGCGACGTGCTGCGGGCGCACCGGAAGGTGACCGGCGCCGAGGTCCGCCGCCGGGCGGCCGAACTGCTGGACAAGGTGCACCTGCCCGCGGCCACCCTCGCGCGCTACCCGCACGAGCTGTCCGGCGGCATGCGGCAGCGCGTGTCGATCGCGGTGGCGCTGGCCCTGGACCCGCGGCTGGTCGTCTTCGACGAGCCGACGACCGCGCTGGACGTCATCGTGCAGGACGCGGTGATGGGCACGATCAAGGAACTCCAGCGCGAGGCCGGGTTCACCGCGCTGCTCATCAGCCACGACCTGGGCACCGTCGTCGACGCCACCGACCGGCTGATGGTGATGTACGCAGGACGGATCGTGGAGGACCGCCCGTCGGCGACCGTGCTGCGGCAGGCCGCCCACCCCTACACCCAGGCGCTGCTGCGCTGCTACGCCGACCCGCGGGCGGACGAGGTGCGGCTGGAGGGCGTCCCCGGCTCGCCGCCGGACCTGTCGCTCGATCAGGCGGAGCGACGCACGCGCGGCCGCCGGGCCGCGGGCGCGGACGAAAGCGACACCTCTGCGCCAAGCGGGCGGAGAAGCGACAGGACAGAGGGTGGTTGCCCGTTCGCGCCGCGGTGCGCGCTGCGGGAGGACGCCTGCGAGCACGGCGTGCCGCCGCTGACCGCGGTGGACGGCGGGCTGGCCGCCTGCGTCGTCGCCGCCCGATCCGCCGAGGAGGCCGGCCATGTCCGCTGAAGCGACGAGCGGTCCGCCCGCGGGCGCGGCCGACCAGGCCCGTCCCGGCGTACCGCCGCTGGTGGTGACGGACGCGGTGCGCACGTACCGCTCCCGGCGCCGCGGCGAGCCCGAGGTCACCGCGGTCGACGGGGTGTCGTTCACGATCGCGCCGGGCGCCTCGGTCGGCCTGGTCGGGGCCAGCGGCAGCGGGAAGAGCACGCTGGCCCGGCTGGTCACCGGCCTGGAGCGGCCGACCTCCGGCACGGTGTCCTTCGGCGACCTGCGGGTGGACCGGCTGCGCGGCCAGCGCGCGCTGCGGCCGTACCGCAAGCGCGTGCAGATGGTCTTCCAGGACCCGTACGCGGCGCTGAACCCGGTGCACACCGTCGGCTACGTGCTCGCCCGCCCGGTGGTGAACTACCTCGGCTTCGGCGCCGACCGCGCCGAGGAGCGGGTGCGCGAACTGCTGGAGACCGTCGGGCTCACCCCGGCCGCGCAGTTCGTGGACAAGCTCCCGCACCAGCTCTCCGGCGGGCAGCGGCAGCGCGTGGTGATCGCCCGCGCGCTGGCCTGCGAGCCGGAACTCATCGTGGCCGACGAGCCGATCTCGATGCTCGACGTGTCACTGCGCGCCGGGGTGCTGCGGCTGCTGGAGCAACTGCGCCGCGACCACGGCATGAGCCTGCTGTACATCACGCACGACCTGCTCAGCGCCCGTGTGGTCACCGACGAGTTGATCGTCCTGAACCAGGGCCGGATCGCCGAGCACGGCCCCACCCGCGACGTCCTGCGCGACCCGCGGGACCCCTACACCCGCCAACTGCTGGCCGCGCTGCCCAACCCCTTCGCCCGCGCGGCGCAGGGCCCGGCGGACGCGTAACGCCAACTCCCCCTTTCCGGAAGGACCCAGCATGCGGACCTCCCTGTTCAGCCGCCCGGTCAGAGCCGCCGTGCTCGCCGCCGGCGTCGCCCTCGCGGTGACCGCGGGCCTCACCACGACCGCCCGCGCGGACGCCTCCGCCCCGAAGGACAGCGCGCCGCTGACCGCCGCGCAGCGCGCGCACCTGCGCCACATCGCCGCCGACACCTGGAAGTTCAGCAAGGCCGACGTCGACCCGGCCACGCACCTGCCGATGGACAACATCACGCTGGGCAGCGCGCCGGCGCAGGGCACGTACACCTCGCCCACCAACATCGGTGTGAACCTGTGGAGCATCATCGACGCCGGTGACCTCGGCCTGATCTCCTCCGCCGAGCGGGACCGCCGGCTCGGCGACGCCCTCGGCGCGATCGAGAAGCTCCAGAAGTGGAACGGCTTCCTGCTCAGCTGGTACGACACGAAGACCGGCGACCCGATCACCGGCCCCGGCGGCACCAGCCTGGTCGGCCAGGACCTCACCGGCCAGCTCATCTCCACCGTGGACAACGGCTGGTACGCCTCCGGGCTGATCGAACTCCGGCAGGCGGCACCCCAGTTCGCCGCGCGTGCCTCGAAGCTGCTGAAGGCCATGGACTTCGGCGTCTTCTACGACGAGGGCGACGAGGCCACCAACCCCAACGCGGGCCAGATGTACGGCGGTTACCTGATCAACCAGGGCCCGGCCGGCTTCGAGTACGGCATGCTCAACACCGAGACCCGGATCACCGCGTACATCGGCATCGGCACCAAGACGCTGCCCAGCGACGTGTGGTGGCGCACCTGGCGGACCATGCCCGCGCAGTACGGGCAGAAGCAGGCGCCGCAGGGCGACACGGTGAACATCACCGACCCGCTCACCGGCAAGGTGTTCCCGGTGGTCGAGGGCCACTACTCCTCCAACGGCATCGACTACGTGCCCAGTTGGGGCGGCAGCGTCTTCGAGGGCCTGATGCCCGACCTGGTGGTGCCCGAAGTCGCCCAGGCCCCGCGGGCGTTCGGCGCGAACGACCAGGACTACCTGAAGGCGACCATCGCCTACGACACCAAGGACCTCGGCTACAAGGTGTGGGGCCTGTCGCCGTCCAGCACCCCGGACGACACCGGCGGCTACTCCGCCTACGGCTCCCAGGAGCTGGGCACCGACGCCTCGACGACCGACTACCAGCAGGGCGCGGTCACCCCGCACGCGTCCTTCCTCGGCCTCGACGTGCTGCCGCAGGCCGCCTACAGCAACATCCAGACGCTGCTGGCCGACTACCCCCAGGTGTACGGGCCGTACGGCTTCTACGACGCCCTCGACCCGACCACCGGCGCGGTCGGCCACCGCTACCTGGTGCTGGACCAGGCGATGGTCCTCACCGCCCTGGACAACGCGCTGGAGGGCGGTCCGATGCAGCACCGCTTCGCCGCCGACCCGGTCGGCCGGGTCGACAGCCTCTACCTGCGCGCCGAGCAGATGTCGGTCGCGCCCGAAGAGCGCTGAGCGCCGAAGGCGCCCCTCACCTCCACGAGGCGCGCGGCCCGCGGCCCCGTACCGATCAGCACCCCGAAAGGACCCACCCCATGGCCATGTCCCCCGAGTCCTCCGAGAGTTTCACCGCCGCTCGCGCGGACTGGGAGGACCGGATCGGAGTGCGCAGCGGACGGATCGGGGGCACGGCGGTCGAACTCGCCGCGCCCACCGGGGTGCAGGCCACCGCGGGCCGCGCGCAGGTGACCCTGACCTGGGACGAGGTGCCCGGCGCCGCCGGGTACCTCGTCCACCGGGCCACCCGGCGGTCCGGCCCGTTCGAGCCCGTCGACCACCAGGGCGGCGACCTGCTGTCGGTGCCCGACACCTGCTACGCCGACACCACGCTGGAGGCGGGCACCCTGTACTGGTACGCGGTCGCCGCGGTCGCCGACGCGGTGGTGGTCGGCCCGCTGTCCGCCGCGGTGTCGGCCGCCGCGCTGCCCGACGGCCACGCCTCGGTGACGGTGGCCGTGGGGACGGAGGTGCGGCGCGAACTGCCGCGCCCCTGGCGGCCGATGATCGGCTCGGAGCACCTGAGCCACCTGCTGTCGCGGGACGAGACCGGCGGCCGGGTGATCGGCGCCGAACTGCGCGAGGCGCTGCGGCTGAGCCGGGACACCTTCGGCGTCGAGGCCGTGCGGGCGCACGCCATCCTCTGCGACGACCTCGGCGTCTACCGCGAGGTGGACGGCGAGCCGGTGCACGACTTCACCGGCGTCGACCGGGTCTACGACGAGCTGATGGAACTGGGCCTGCGCCCGGTGGTGGAGCTGTCGTTCATGCCCCGCGACCTGGCGAGCGACCCGGACAAGACGGTCTTCGGTTACCAGGCGATCATCTCCCCGCCGAAGGACTGGGACCGCTGGGAGGCCCTGGTCCGCGACCTGACCGCGCACCTGGTGGAGCGGTACGGGCTGGAAGAGGTCCGCGACCGCTGGAGCTTCGAGGTCTGGAACGAGGCCAACCTGGAGGTCTTCTGGTCCGGCACCCCGCAGGAGTACTTCCGGCTGTACGACGTGTCGGTGCGGGCGGTGCGCTCGGTCGACCCCGGCCTCGTGGTCGGCGGGCCCTCCTCGGCCGCCGCCGGCTGGGTGGACGAGCTGCTCACCCACCTCGACACCTCGGGCTCCCCGGTCGACTTCGTCTCCACCCACGTCTACGGCAACGCGCCGCTGGACCTGCGCCCGATCCTGGCCCGGCACGGCCGCTCGGACGCGAAGATCTGGTGGACCGAGTGGGGCCCGACGCCCACGCACTTCAACGAGGTCGGCGACAGCGTGTTCGCCGCGTGCTTCCTGCTGCGCGGCATGAAGTCAGCGTCCGGCCGGGTGGACGCCCTCTCGCACTGGGTGGCCTCCGACCACTTCGAGGAACTCGGCCGCCCCGAGCGGCTGTTCCACGGCGGCTTCGGCCTGCTGTCGGTCGGCAACCTGCGCAAGCCTCGGTTCTGGGCGCTGGCCCTGGCCGAGCGGCTGGGCGACGCCGAGCTCGCGGTCGAGGTGACCGGTGACGGGGCGGACGGCATGGTCCAGTCGATCGCCGCGCGGCACGAGGACGGCCGGGTCGGCGTCCTGGTGTGGAACGGCACCCTCGACCAGTCCCGGGTCGGCGGCGACCCGCTGCTGGACCGCCGGGTCCGGCTGCGGGTGGACGGCCTCGACGCCTCCGCCTACACCCTCGCCCACCTGCGGGTGGACGCCGGGCACTCCGACATCCGCGCGGTGTGGCGACGTGTCCAGGGTGCCGGCGGCGCCGACTGGCCCGACGCCGGGCAGTGGGAGGCCCTGCGCGCCGCCAACACGCTGGACGCGCTGGAGGAGGAGCGGCCGGTGGAGCCCTCGAACAGCGCGGCCACGGTCGAGTTCGACCTGCCGATGCCGGGGGTGTCCTACCTGGAGTTCACTCCGCGCGCCTGACGGCGGGGCCGGGCCGTGGCCGCCGGATCCCGTCCGCCCGCCGGGTGGACGGTCCGCGGCACGGCCGCGCGCGGCCCCCGCTCCCGGGCCCGCTGTCGGGGGCCCGCTGTCGGACCCCGGCGCTAGCCTCGCCGGCATGACCACCTCCGCCGCCTTCTCCGCCTCCTTTTCGAACCCGCCCGCCGCCGAGCCCGCCTTCCAGGTGAACACCCGGGCGTTCTACGACACCGTGGCCACGACGTACACCGAGACGTTCCGCGACCAGTTGGCCGGGAACCCGGTGGACCGGGCGGTGCTGGGTGTCTTCGCGGAGCTGGTGGCGGCGGGCGGTGGCGGGCCGGTACTGGACATCGGCTGCGGGCCGGGCCGCCTCACCGGCCACCTCACCTCGCTCGGCCTGGACGTCTCCGGGGTGGACCTGTCGCCGCGGTTCGTGGCCCTCGCCCGGGCGACCCACCCGGACGTGCGGTTCGAGGTCGGGTCGATGACGAGGCTGGAGCAGGCCGACGCCTCACTGGCCGGACTCCTCGCCTGGTACTCGGTGATCCACATCCCCGAGCCCGAACTCCCCGGTGTCATCGCCGAGTTCGACCGCGTACTGGCGCCGGGCGGGGTGGCCCTGCTGGCGTTCCAGATCGGCGACGAGGTCAACCGCCGCACCGAGGCGTGGGGGTACGAGGTCTGCGTGGACTTCCACCGCCGCACGCCCGAGCGGATGGCCGAGCTGCTGCGCGCGGTCGGCTGGCGGGTCCGCGTCCGCACCGTCCGCGAGGCCGAGGGCGACGAGCGGCACCCCCAGGGCTACCTGGTGGCCCACAAGCCCGCGGCGCCCGCGGCGGGTTGAGAGGGTCGCCGGGCCGTTCTCCCGCGCACGGGGAGGGAGAACGGCCCGGCCCCCGGCCGTCCGCCCCGGGCCTCACGCCCGTCCGCCCCGGGGCCCTACGCCAGGCCCGGCTGCTCCCCACCGGTCAGGTGGCTGAAGGCGTCCAGGTTGCGGGTGGACTCCCCCCGCGAGACCCGCCAGGCGTACTCCTTGCGGATCGCCGAGGCGAAGCCGAGTTCGAGCAGCTGGTTGAAGGAGCCGTCGGCGTTCTCCACCACCGCGCCGAGCAGCCGGTCCACCTCGGCCGGGGTGACCGCGGCCAGCGGCAGCCGGCCGGTGAGGTAGACGTCCCCGAGCCGGTCGATGGCGTAACTCACCCCGTACAGGCGGACGTTGCGCTCCAGCAGCCAGCGGTAGAACGCCTCGTGGTTCTCGTCGGGGCGGCGGACGACGAAGGCGTTGAGCGAGAGGGTGTGCGCGCCGACGATCAGCTGGCAGGTGGTGGAGAGCTTGCGCGTGCCGGGCAGCTGCGTGACGTACGTGCCCGGGCGCGGCGACTCACACGGCAGTTCGGCCTCCCGCAGCGCCTGCTCGACGGACGAGCGGGCCCGCGCGGGCGCGTCGCCCGGGGCCCGGTCCGGCACCTCGGCGGGGGAGTCGGGGGGAACGTCAGCCATGGGCCGATCGTAGGTGACGGCGGCGCTCGTGCTGCGCTGCCGCGTACACCTCGGCCGTGTCCGCGGCCGCCGTGTCCCAGCCGAAGTCCCGCGCGTGGGCGGCCGCGGCCCGGCCGAGGGTGTCGGCCAGCTCCGGGTGGTCGGCGAAGCGCCGCAGCACCTCGGCGTACTGCCGCGGGTCGTGGCCGTGCACCAGGAAGCCGGTGCGCTCGTGCCGGACCGCGACCGGCAGCCCGCCGACCGCGGCGGCCAGCACCGGCGTGCCGCACGCCTGCGCCTCGATCGCCACCAGCCCGAAGGACTCGCTGAAGGACGGCATGACCAGCACCGAGGCCGCCCGGTACCAGTCGGCCAGCCGCTCCTGGTCCAGCGGCGGCTGGAACCGTACGACGTCGCACACGCCGAGCTGCGCGGCCAGCTTGTGCAGCGCCTCCGGGCGGGTCAGGCCGCTGCCGCTGGGGCCTCCCACCACCGGCACGACCAGCCGCTCGCGCAGCGACGGGTCCTCCTCCAGCAGCACCGCCACCGCGCGGATCAGCACGTCGGGGGCCTTCAGCGGCTGTATTCGGCCCACGAACAGCGGCACCAGCGCGTCCTGCGGCAGGCCCAGGCGGGCCCGGGCCGCCGCCCGGCCGGGCTCGGGCCGGAAGACGTCGAGGTTGACGCCGGGGTGGACCACGGCGACCTTGCCGGGCGCGGCCTCGTAGTGCCGCACCAGCTCGCCGGCCTCCTCGTCGGTGTTGGCGATCAGCCGGTCGGCGGCGGCCACGACCTGTGTCTCGCCGATCACCCGGGCCGCGGGCTCGGGCCGGTCGTCCGCGGCCAGGGCGGCGTTCTTCACCTTCGCCATGGTGTGCATGGCGTGCACCAGCGGGACGCCCCAGCGCTGGGCGGCCAGCCAGCCCACGTGGCCGGACAGCCAGTAGTGCGAGTGCACCAGGTCGTAGTGGTCGGGCCGGTGGCCGGCCCACGCCTGCATGACGCCGTGCGTGAAGGCGCACAGCTGCGCGGGCAGGTCCTCCTTGGCCAACCCCTCGTACGGGCCCGCGTCCACGTGGCGGACGAGCACGCCGGGGGCCAGCTCCACCGAGCAGGGGCTGCCGCCCGCGGTGGAGCGGGTGAAGATCTCCACCTCGACGTCCCGCGCGGCCAGCCGCTTGGCCAGCTCGACGATGTACACGTTCATGCCGCCGGCGTCCCCCGTACCCGGCTGGTGGAGCGGCGAGGTGTGGACGCTCAGCATCGCCACGCGGCGGACCCGGCGGCCGGCCGCTCTGCGCGCGGCAGCGGCGGCGCGCGCCGAGCGCGGGCCGGTGCGCAGCGCGGCGAGCCGGGACGTGTGCGAGGTCACCATGGGGTCCTTTCGGGCAGCCGTACCCGTGTCGTCAACGCACCACAACGCCGGCGCCCCCGATTCCATTTCCCCCCAGCCGCACCCATTTCCCCCGGACCCGCGAATGTGGGCGAGGTCACGCCGGGACGGACCGGGCCGGCCCCGGGGTACGGGGCCTCCGCGCGAGCCTTCGCGCGGGCTTTCGCGGCGGCCCCGGGCGGCCCGCGCGCGGGCGGCGGGTAGGGTCGGGCGGGTGAGCGGAGGGCGGCGGATCGGCGTGGTGACGCGGGGCACCACGAACCCCAACCGGCTGCGCCGGATGGACCGCTGGATCGCCGCCGCGCTCGCCCCCGAACTGCGCCGCGACACCCACCCGGTGGCCGTCGACCTGGGCTACGGGGCCGCGCCGTGGACGGCCGTCGAACTGCTGGCCCGCCTGCGCCGGGTGCGGCCCGGCGCCGAGGTCGTGGGCGTGGAGATCGACCCGGCACGCGTCGCCGCCGCGCTCCCCTACGCCCGCGACGGCCTCGCCTTCGTCCACGGCGGCTTCGAGGTCCCGCTGCCGGCCCCCCACTCCGCCCGCCGCCCGCTGCTGATCCGGGCGGCGAACGTGCTGCGCCAGTACGAAGAGGCCGAGGTCGCGGCCGTGTGGGACCGGCTGCGGGCGCGGCTGGCCCCGGGCGGGCTGCTGGTCGAGGGCACGTGCGACGAGATCGGCCGCCGCCACGTGTGGGTGGCGCTCGGGCCCGAGGGGCCGCGCACGGTGACGTTCGCCACCCGGCTCGGCTCACTGGAGCGCCCCTCGGACCTGGCCGAGCGGCTGCCGAAGGCGCTGATCCACCGCAATGTGCCGGGCGAGCCCGTGCACGCCTTCCTGACCGCGTTCGACCGCGCGTGGGCCGGCGCGGCGCCGCTGTCCGCGCTCGGCGCCCGGCAGCGCTGGATCCGGGCGGTCCGCGACCTGCGGGAGGGCGGCTGGCCGATACAGGACGGGCCGGCGCGGTGGCGGCAGGGGGAGGTCACGGTGGCGTGGGAGGCGGTCAGGCCGGGCCCCTGAAGGAGGGGCGGACACCGGGGCGGGTGCGGGTCGTACGCGGGAGCGGGCGCGGGTCGTACGCGGGGGCGTCCCCCGCGGGCGGGCGCGGGGTTGACGGCGGCGGGGCGGCGGGCACGAGCCGGCCCGGACGCGTACAGGCCGGGCAAACGGGGCCAACTCCCCTGATGCCGGGCGGGGCATGGGCGCGGCCGTACCCCCCGGAGGGTTGTGTACGCCACAAGGTTGCACCTCTTTCGCGTGACGTTGGTCATGTGCGGATCGGCACAACGGGGGCGAAATCACCCGCCGGCCATGGCATATGACAAGACGCGTTCACTTTCGGCCCTCCCGTCACGCCCACCGGACCCACTAGGGTCGCCTGACCGAGCCCCTCGGGGCAGCCCCCGCGAGGGCACGGGAAGGAGTCCGGATGTGCGCTGCCCGGCGCGGCACTGAACGGCCCTCAGCCGCCGACCACGGCGCCGAGGGGCGCTCCGCCGTGCCCGCGCCCGTCGCACCGCTCGGGCCGCCCGCACCGAGCGCGCCGCCCGCCGAGGAGGCCGAGGAGCTGGCCGCCGAGGTCCGGGCGTCCACCCGCGCCGCCGACCACGACAACCTCCAGGACCCGGCCGGGCACGTCGCGTTGGCGTTCCCGCGCCAGCGCCAGGACACCGCGCCCGGCTCCCCCGTCGTCTTCACGCTGCTCGTCGTCGGCGACGACGCGGACGGCGCGTTCACCGCGCCGCACTTCCACGACGCCGGCGCCCCGCGCATCCGCGTGCTGCGCGCCCGCAACCTCACCGCCGCCGGCCGGCTGCTCACCGACGACGTCCACTGCATCCTGCTCGACCTGCCGGACCTGCTGGACGGGGTGCGCCAGGTCATGCGGCTCGCGCCCGGCACCGCGGTGCTCGTGCTCACCGACGACGCCGACGACGCGGAGGCCGCCGAGGCGGTGCGGGTCGGCGCCCAGGACCACCTCGTGCGCGGCACGGTCGACGGCACCACGGTGACGCGGGCCGTGCGGTACGCGGTGGAGCGCAAACGGGCCGACCTCGCGCAGCTCCAGCTCACCGAGACCAAGCTGCTCGCCCAGGAGAACCGGCGGCTGGAGCGCGGGCTGCTGCCCACCCCGCTGCTGGAGGGGGCCACCGGGCTGCGGTTCGCCGCGCGCTACCGCCCCGGGCGCAGCCGCGCCCTGCTCGGCGGCGACTTCTACGACACCGTGCGCACCCCGGACGGCACCGTGCACGCCATGATCGGCGACGTGTGCGGGCACGGCCCCGACGCGGCGGCGCTCGGCGTCGAGCTGCGCATCGCCTGGCGCGCGCTGACCTTCGCCGGGCTCGGCGGCGAGGCGCTGCTGCGCACCCTCCAGGACGTCCTCGTGCACGAGCGGGCCGACGAGGAGATCTTCGCCACCTTGTGCGTGGTGGACATCGCGCCCGGCGCCCGCTCCGCCGACCTCTACCTGGCCGGCCACCCCGCGCCCCTGCTCACCGCCCCCGCCCGGACCGCCGATCTGCTGCCCTACGAGGCCGGCGGCCCGGCGCTCGGCCTGCTCCCGGACGCCTCCTGGGAGCGCATCCCGGTCCGGCTCGACCGCGAGTGGGGCCTGATGCTCTACACCGACGGGCTCATCGAGGGGCGCGTCGAGGGCGCCATCGGCCGGGGCACCCGCCGACTCGGCCAGGAGGGTCTGGTCGACATCGCCGCGCGCCTGCTCGCGGCGGGCCTGGGCGGCGAGGAACTGCTGGACGCGGCGATGGCGGAGGTCCGGGATCTCAACGGGGGCGAGCTGACGGACGACGTGGCCGTCGTCCTGCTGGAGTGCTGCGGGTAGGGCCGGTTGCAGGCCGGTCTCCGTCGACCTGGGGATCCTCGGGATCTCGGGGTCGCGCGCGGGTCAGCGGCGGCCGTTGTACGGGCCGTACGGGCCGTCGCTGCTGCTTCCGCCGCTCCTGCGGCCCGGGCCGCCGCGGCCGAACCAGCCACCGCCGCCGCCGTTGCCGCGGGCGGCCTTCAGCGCGGGCCGGACGTCGACCATGTACACGATCACGGCGATCAGGCCGATGATCGGCAGGAACGACAGGATCGAGAAGAACTTCATCACCGCGGCCGCGATGCCGAGGATGATCAGCCAGAACGCCTTCGTGTTCTTCTCGGCCGCCCGGTACGCGTCCTCGCGGTGGATCGCCGCGTCGATGAACGCGAAGAGCGCGAAGAGGAAGAGCACCAAGGAGATCACGCCGATAATCGAGAAGAATCCTGTGATCAGCACGCCGCCCACCGCCTCCATCACTGTCGTGGCACCGCCGCGGCCCCGAGCGGCCCGACCGTCACCTCACCGTACCCTTCCTACCCCCGAACGGCCCGGACCCTCCCGGGGTGCCCGGGGCCGTTCGATCGGGGGTGGCGGGGGCCACCGGAAGGGCGGGCCGCGGTGCTCAGCCAGCCGGCTTGTCGCCCGGCTTGCGGGTGCCGCCGGGCTTGCGGGCGGCGGGCTTCTTCGCGCCGGCGGAACCCGAAGACCCCGAGGCCCCCGAGGCCCCCGAAGATCCAGCCTTGCCGTTCTGGGACGGCTTGCCGCCCGGCTCCACGACCGCGGCGATCTCCACGACCTCGTCGGCCGCCTCGCCGCGCCACTTCGCCACGGCGTCCTTGCCGCGCTCGGCGAGCTCGTCGTAGGTCTCCCGGGTGCGGACCGCGTACTCCGCCGCGCGGCCGACGCCCTGGAGCGCGATGCCCTGCACGGACTCGCCGAGCTTGCGGAAGTCCCGCAGCTCCTTCAGGTTCAGCCCGTCCAGGGTCTCGTTGACCCGGACCTGCGCGTCCTTCGCGCCGTCGGTGACGCGGCGGCGCACCACGTCCGGATCGGTGGCCCGGAGCTTCTCGAACCGCTCCGGCGCCTCCTCGCGCAGCCGCTCGATCAGCGCGGGCATCTCCCGCAGCTTCTCCGCGGCGAGGTCCGCCGTACCCGCGACCGCGTACAGCGGGGTCGGGTTGCGCAGGCCCTTCACGAGGTCATCGGTGAATTCGGCGATGGTCATGGCTGGTCTTCCTCCTGTACGGGGACGGGCGCCGTCCGGCTGCCCGCCGTCGTCCCGGTCGTCTCGGTCGTCTCGTCTGCTCCCGGCGTTGCCGCCGCGGCGTTCTCCTTGCGGAAGGACTCGTAGATCTGGATGAGCACCTGCTTCTGGCGCTCGTTGATCGACGGGTCCGCGAGGATCGCCGCGGGGACCTCCAGCTCGTCCCGCTCCCGTGCGTCGAGCATGCCCGCCTGCACGTAGAGCGTCTCCGCGGATATCCGCAGCGCCTTGGCGAGCTGCTGGAGGATGTCCGCGGAGGGCTTGCGCAGCCCGCGCTCGATCTGGCTCAGGTACGGGTTCGACACGCCCGCGGCCTCGGCGAGCTGCCGCAGGCTCAACCGCGCGCTGCGCCGCTGCTCCCGAAGGAACTCCCCCAACTCCCCGACCTTCAGCGCACCCATGCCCTCCACCGTGCCGCACGATGCTAACTTTTGCAAGCACCCTGCTTGCAACTGTGTCCCTCCCCACTCCACCGCGGGTGTGACGCTGTCCTGTCTCTGTGTCCGTTCCCAGTGAAGGTGAGCGGTTCCCGCCCTATGTGATCGGCGAAGTGATCGGTTGCCGGGGAAACTGATCAGCTCCCTCACTCACGCTTGAGTAGTGCGGTTGAGCAGTGAGCCTGGGCGGTTCTGCTCGGATGCGAAGAAGCCCTTGATGTAGTCGAAGGTGATGCGTACGGGACGACCTGCCAGGTGCAGGTCGTACGCCTCGCGCTGGTTCCGGCGCTCCTGGTTCGGCGCTGGCATCTCATCGGCCAGCCGCCATATAACTTCGGTCTGCGTTGCGGGAATGGACTGTGGGTACTGTGGGCCGTCGGAGTGAGCAACGACAAACGCAAGCTGATGGGTGGCCTGGTTGCGCGCCCAGCGGGCTCCCTGAACGAGTTTCCTGCCGTAGTTGTCGGCGTTGCCCTCGTACGTCGGATCGTTCTTGCGCAACTGCTCTTCGAGCGAGCATGCCCAGAAGAGGCACTCCGTCGCGGAGGCGAGGGCGGCGAAGCCGTCGTCGTGCTCGGTAACCCGTGTCGCGTCCTGCCGGAACCGCTCAGCGGCTTGGTAGTAGCCAATCAAGGCCGCGCCCAGCATCTCTGGATCCGGCTGGAAGGTATCGGCCATGTCATCTCCCCCTTGTACGAGTACGAGCCATAACGGGTCAGGATGCACACCAAGGCTGGACAGTGCGAGGTGCAGGCCGGTGGCCTCACCCTGAGAGTTCGGCCCGCCACGTGCGTGGCCACTGCCCGGACGGCGGCGGAGGGCCAGCGATACCGAGGTCTCGGCGCGCGCTTGTGTAGAAGTCATCGCGTGCTGCGCTTGCTAGATGATGGGCATTGGTCCACTTCGTCGGGTCGATTGTGCCTTCCCGCACCAGCAGTTCGATGTTCCAGATCGTCTCGTGCCAGCGGCGTGCCGCCGCGATGGTCTCGGCATCCCCGACCAGTAGTACCGATTCCCACTGGGTCGCGCGCTGCGATTCCGCCTCGGCCAACAGCGGCAACCCCTCAGCGGGTTCGAGAGGGTCGGCCACGTCCGCGAACCCGAGGCCTGCGCCGATACGTTGGGCAACGCGGAGTTGGGCCTTGAGGACGTTGGCGTAGTGGCCGTACGTCTCAAAGCGCTTGTCGTCCCAGCGCTCCTCGCGGTCCCTCGTCCACTTGCGGCGCTCGGTCAGGCTCTGCGCCACGTACGACCCCGCTGAGCCGACTACGACCCCTATGAGTGCGGGCAGTTGATCCAGCAGCGCCATGAGTCCCCCTCCGGTAAATGGCTGTAGTTGCGAGCCTGCTCATCTCGGCAGCACACGACGCGGGCCCCTACCCATGAAGCCAGGTCGGTCCACCCCATACCCTGAAGTTGGTCAGATCCTGGACGGCCGGCGTGCTCTGAGCCAACTGGCTCAACGTTCGATGCGAAAGGGGCCCGCCGCCCAGGGTTCGGTGAGAAAGCTCAAGGTCCGTTGACAGGGAGCACGAGGGTTTCGTCTGTGACAGCCCTGGGCGGGGCCTCCGTGTCCGGCGATCACTCGAACGAGTGATTTGATCCTGTTCGGCCTGCTCAGTCCCTGTGGATCTGCACAGTGACCCACATGGGGCTGTGTGAATTGGAGGGGTCGGCGCTGCCGCGGGCGGATGGTTTCGAGGTCGGTTGGCGAAATGCCGGGGGTGAGTATCGGCAACCACTGGCTGAAGCTGTCTGGGTGGCGTTCGAGGAAGGGCGGCCGGTGCGGGCGTTCCCGTCGTATCGGGGGCAGCGGCATTTCCCGGGGCTGTACTGGTCGGCGACTACTGGCGGGCATGTGGGGTTCGAGTCGTGGCTGGAGCGGGATCATGTGATGCTGCTGGACTTCGCGCCGGAGGTCACCGGGTTGCTGTCGCAGCCGTTTTGGCTGTTCTGGGAGGACGAGCGGGGCAAGCGGGTCTCGCATGCTCCGGACTACTTCGCGCGGTTCGAGGACGGGCGGGGGCTGGTGGTGGACTGCCGACCGCTGGATCGGATCGACGCGCGGTCGGCGGCGAAGTTCGAGGCCACGCGGACGGCCTGCGTGAGCGCCGGTTGGGGCTACCGAGTGGTCGGAGAAGTGGATGCGGTCCGCATGGGGAACGTCCGCTGGCTGGCGGGCTACAGGCACCCCCGGCACGGTGCTGCGGAAGGCGTAGTGGAACGGCTGCTGACGCTGTTCTCGATGCCCTCGCCGTTGGTGGAGCAGGCCGCGCTGGCGGGTGATCCGATCGCGGTGCTGCCCGTGGTCTTCCATCTGCTTTGGCAGGGACAGTTGGGGGCGGATCTGTCGCGTCCGCTGGCTGATACGACGCTCGTGTCGCGGGCGGAGCGGCGGTGAGGGGGCGTCCGGGGCTGGGGGCTGCCCTGCGGGTGGGGGACCGGCTTCGGTTGGATGATCGGCTGCACACGGTGGTGGGCCTGTCGGGGACGACGGTGCGGTTGATCGATGAGGCGGGCACTACGAGCCTGGTCCTGCTGTCGTATCTGCTGGTGGCCGACGGATTCGAGTTCGTCGGCCAGGGCGAGGGACCACCGAGGATGCCCCCGTTTGCGCTGTTGGACGTGGTTCCCAAGCAGGAGGCGGAGAGAGCCGCCGCCTGGGAACGGCATGTGACGGAGGTGGAGTTCGGCAGGCCGGTGGATGCCGGCGCGGATACCGCCCCCCGTCCTGAGTATGACCCGGCCGCGCGGACGCTTCAGGAGCGTGAGGCGGCGAAGGCGGCTGAGCTGAGCGCGCTGGGCTGGAAGGTGAGTGCGGTCACGGTCCGCCGAATGCGCAAGCGTTATCGCGAGCAAGGGCTCTGGGGACTGGTGGATCACCGCAAGACGCGGCTGTCGTCTCCGACCGGGCGGTCGGATGAACGAGTAGTCGCGGCGGTGGCGGAGGTGCTGGCCGCACAGGTGGACGAGTCCACGGGCACACGGGGACGGCTGCGGCGCCGGGTGGAGGCTGTGCTGGCCGAACAGCACGGGCCCGGGGTGGTGCCGATGCCTTCGAAGTCGGCCTTCTACCGGCTGGTTGAGGCGGTGAGCACAGGCACGCATGCCTTCGGCGAGGCGACTTCCCGCCGTTCGCAGGCCCGTCGACCCCGGGGTGCGTTCACCCCGTCCTCAGCCTGCCGGCCGGGCGAGATGGTGCAGATCGACACGACGCCACTAGACGTGATGGTCGTCCTGGACCACGGGGTGACAGGCCGGGTCGAGCTGACGATCGGCGTCGACGTGGCGACGAGAACGATCTGCGCAGCCGTGCTGCGGCCGGCGGGCACGAAGGCCGTGGACGCCGCCCTGTTGTTGGCGAAGATGCTGGTTCCGGAGCCGATGCGGCCTGGCTGGGCGAGTGCCCTGGCACTGTCTGCGACCCTCATCCCGCATGCCCGGCTGATGGACATCGATGCCCGGCTGGAGCATGCGGCAGCGAAGCCCGTGATCGTTCCGGAGACCATCGGCATCGACCACGGCAAGGTGTTCGTCTCCGAGACCTTCGTGTCGGCCTGCCGGTCGCTGGGCATCTCCGTCCAGCCTTCGCGGCCCGCGACACCGACTGATAAGGGGGTGGTGGAGCGCACGTTCTCGTCCATCAACACCCTGTTCTGCCAGCATGTCGCCGGTTACACGGGCTCGAACGTCACGCGTCGCGGGTCCCGGGTCGAGGCGGTCTGGACGCTCGCGGAGTTGGACGATTTGTTCCAGGAGTGGATCGTGGCCTGCTGGCAGCAGCGGCCGCACGAGGGGCTGCGGAGTCCTTTCCTACCGGGCCGGGCGATGTCACCCAACGACGTGTATGCCCTGCTGGTCTCCCGGACCGGCTACCTGCCGCTGCCGCTGGACGGGGAGGACTATCTGGAACTGCTGCCGGCGGTCTGGCGATCGGTCAACGACTACGGCATCCGCATCGACCACCGCACCTACAACTGCGTGGAACTGGGCCCGCTGCGGCGCCGTCCTTCCGGCGTCGACGCCAAAGGCGGTCTCTGGGAGGTCCACTACGACCCCTACGACCTGTCCCAGGTCTGGGTCCGTGATGCCCGCTCCAGGCAGTGGATCACGGCTCCGTGGACGCACCGGCACCTGGTCTCGGCACCGTTCGCGGACTTCACATGGCGCAGGGCGCGTGAACTGCTGGCCCTGCGCGGTATGGACGACACCGATCAGGCAGCGGTGGCGTCCGTCATCGAGCAACTGCTGGACCGGGCGGAGTCCGGTCCGGACCGCCGGATCGCGGCCCGCACCCGGGCTGCCCTGGGGCCTGCCCGGCCTGCTCTGGCCCTTCCTGCCATGTCTCCCGATGAGCCGGACGACGGCACTGGCGAGGAGACCGGCTCGGATACGCCGTCGAACGTCATCCCTTTCGGAATCTTCGACGCCTTCACCGACGGGAGCCGTCTGTGACTGATCAATCGCCCGCCGAGGCCGAGAGCTCGTACGCGACGCTCACGACCAAGGAGGGATGGCGGGCCTTCGTGGACGAGCACCCCGAGCCGCCCCCTCCGCTGCCTCCCGGAACGGTGGCGGACACGGACGCGCTTGAGATCTACAAGGAGTCACGGATCGACTATCACACCCGGTCCGCCGTGGTCGCGACACCGACGATCCGCAAGGTCGTCACCACGGGACGCAAACGCATCCTGCTCAACCGTCACCAGGTCTCCGCCCGCCGCGGGCTGATCGTGTCGGGTTCCTCCGGCACCGGAAAGACCACCGCGATCATCCAGCTGGGCAAGAACGTGGAACAGCTCTCCCGCCGCCGCAACCCCGGCGCCGGCCCTTCACTGCCGGTGGTCTTTGTGACGGTCCCGCCGGGAGCCACCCCGAAGATGCTTGCGGGTGAGTTCGCCCGGTTCCTCGGCATCCCCCTGCACCACCGCATGAGCCAGGTCCAGATCACCAACGCCGTCTGCGACCTGCTAGGCAGACTGGGGACCAGTCTGGTGCTGGTCGATGAGATCCACAATCTCGACCTCACCACCCGCAGCGGCGCGGAAGCCTCCGACCAGCTCAAATACCTCTCCGAGAGGATCGCCGCGACCTTTGTCCTGGCAGGGCTCGGTGTCGAGACCAGCACCTTGTTCCAAGGCATTCGGGGCCAGCAGATCGCTGGCCGATACAGCGTCATCCCCTCGAAACCCTTCAGCCGCCGCAGCCGCACAGACCGCGAACAGTGGCATGCCCTGATCGCGACCATGGAAGCTTCTCTGCGACTCGACCGGCACCAGCCCGGAGCCCTGCTCGCCCTTGAGGGTTACCTGCACGAACGCACCAGCGGTCTGATCGGCAGTCTGTCCCAGCTGATCCGTGAGGCTGCGGTCGACGCCATCGACAACGGCACGGAGAAGATCACGAAAAGCACGCTCGACTCGGTGGAACTGGACCACAACGCGCAGCAGTCCCAGCCCCAGCCTGCCCGCAGCAGACACGGCCGCAAGCCGAAGGCTGCCTGAACGGTGGACCCCTGCGAAGCCCCGGCTCGACTCCTTCCCGTCCCGCTGCCGCCAGTCCACGGGGAAGTCCTCGGCTGGTATCTCAACCGTCTGGCCAAGGCGAACTGCACAACAGCGGGCCGGATCGCGCAGTCCCTGGCCCCCACCAGCGGGCACCTGATGGTCAGCACCCGCACAGATACCCTTAGCAACTGGGCGCCCTCCGTGCTGCCGAGACTCGCTGTCATGACGGGCACCTCGGTCGAGACACTAAAACGGTCACTGCCGGGCCTCGCCCGGCTCGCCGCAAGGGATGAAGGCGAGACCATCCGCCTTCGGCGTGATCTCCACGTCGCCTGTTCGCGCTGCATGCGCCGCAAGGGCATCACCAGGCCGATCCTGGCCCATCTCCCTGCCGGACGTCAGCTCTGCACAAAGCACGGTATCTGGCTCGACGGCAATACCCACTACCGCCTCGATCACCTACCGGACGTGATCAGAGCTCAACACCAGCACTTCCGGATCGTCAAACGTTTCCCTCGCACCATCGGGGCGGCCACTGTCGAAGCACGGAAAATCGTCCATACCTGGCTCATGGTCGACAGCCAGCGTCAGTTGCAGTTGCGGTGGCACGGACGGATCCAGATGCTTCCCCAACAGCAGCCTCGTTACCCCAACCTCATTCGCCACAGGCGCGACACCCGCGGACTCATCGTTACTTACCCCGAGTTCGTGCCCCTCCTCGGCATACTTGCCGACCCGCGATGGCGTCAGCTCCGCATGCCCGACAGCACACTCGTCTCACCCGAAGAACACCGGAACGCCATGGCCGAACTCTTCACCGAAGCCGAGCGCCAGCTTGCCCTCTCCACCCTCCGGAAGATGCCCTACAACAAGAAGATCCACCACGACCCTCTCTTCCGCTGGGCAGACCCCAGGGGACGTGCCTGGCCCGAACCCTGATCCTTGGGGGATCCTCTTACGGGCATCTCGCATGCACCGAATCCGGGAACGACCGCGCGATCCAAGACGGCGTCATCCGCAGTGCCAGCCGGTGCCTTCCTCATATGTGACCAGCTGTTCGAAGGCCGGACGCAGCCCGCCGATGAGACTGGTGCACAGATTCTCCCAGGGGTTACTGGTTCCGCACGTACGGGTGAAGGTGGGTTCCCAGTCCGCCGAGAAGTGGACGACACCGATCACCGGATCGGTGAACCGTCTGATGGACGCGCAGTCAGGAAGGGCGGGTGGGATGCCGCTCTTCCACGTGTGGTTCCTTTCGGATTCCGGAATAGCCCGCAGAGCGATTTCATTCTTTTTGCGGATCGCCTCGTACTCTCCCTCACTCATCATTCCGGGCACAAACAAGAGCAGGCGCTGAGGTGGAAGAATACGCATGGCTTCGGATATCTCCCACATCGTTCCTCCACTTGATCCTAGTGTGAGGGTGACCAGGCGGGCTCGCATCATGAGTTCCCGTACAGGCTGTTGCCAGGATGTTTTCGGCAGATACATGCGCGCCGCCCCCGCAAAGGGAAGAACTTCACCGGGTGCACCAACGGCGACCAGCGGTCCGACGGGGCGCAACGCGTCCGCGATATGTTCTTCCTCATCGCGACTGGATATGGTCAGACCGATAAGAGGGCCCCAAATGGGCACAGTATCGGACGGTCCGTAATGCTTTAACGCGGTGCGCGCTTTGTCGTCCTCGAATGATCTCAGGTACAGCACATAGGATCCGGGATGGAGAACATCCGGTGATGCAATAGCCAGGTTGAGATGCCTGCGGCCTTTAAGAAATAGCTTCCGACTCTGACTGAAGGCCGACAATCCA
This sequence comes from uncultured Actinomycetota bacterium, assembly GCA_963756705.1. Classification (GTDB taxonomy): domain Bacteria; phylum Actinomycetota; class Actinomycetes; order Streptomycetales; family Streptomycetaceae; genus Actinacidiphila. The sequence goes on from CAVWOS010000020.1 coordinate 347,024, forward strand.
ACAACCCCCGCTATGCCAGAGAAGCCGCTCATCAACGATGCAGGAAAAAGGTAACGGAGTCCCCAGAATGTCAGCCCGAGGGCTCCCAGGCAGCATGGCCAAGCAGCCAGCCACATCCCGATCCCAATGAGCAGAGATTGACCAGGAAGGAGAGCGTAACGAGGGCTCTGCTGTGTGTCACCCTGCGACTGCACTAACGTCGGAGGCATGGCGCGCGGGTAGAAGAAATCCCAAGATCCACCCCAGTACAGCTTTTTACCGTACGGAAGGGCCCACAGGATGCCTGCCATCGCAAGCGAGAGCACTAGGCCGACCAACCATGTCCCCTGGGCATCGCCTCTTTTCCCCGGAAGGGACTGAAGGATGCGGATGACCAGACCAGCAATCAGAACGGGCATGACCGCCCGCAGCAGCACGCCGGCCAACTGGAGGCGGGTCTTGTAAAGCGCCAGGAACGCCAGCAGCGTGTTCCCTATGAAAAGACCATAGAAATAACTGCGGGCAACTCCCAGGGCGGCGAACAATAGGAAAATTGCGAGAAACCGCAGGCTACGGCTCGGTCGGAAGGGAGTCTTGGGCGGCCAGTAGGAGAGGGTCCTGCGCGGTGCAGGGATCTGTATAACCCATGCCGTCAAGATACCGAGGACGTAGCCGGGTGCAGGGATCACCTCGGTGAGCCTGAAGCCCCCCGCCTCGGCGAGAGCACGGCAACAACTGACGTCCAATGTTCCCCCCTGGCGGATCTGCTGCTGCGGCAGGAGTTCGCTCGTGCACATCTCGCCCGCTGTCGACGTGCGCCTTACCCCCACTCACCTTGCGATGGCTGGCGCTTGACGGACATCCATGACGATGCCACCTCACTGCCCTGCAGTTCCAGGACACGGCGCGAAGCGAGGCTCCAGGAGGGTTCTTTCCAGCCAAGGGAGTCTTGGAGTCTGTCGCCCATGGCCCATATGCCAGGGGCAAGGTAGGAGTACCGGGGTGAGCGGTGACTTGTCCGCTTGTCAACGGGAACACAGAGCAGTCGAGATCGGCCACGCCTGCTGACCTTGGGACGCGATGCGACCCCGGGGGTGACGTCGTGAGTACTGCCCCGGCATGATGCCCGCATGGACGACATCCAGGATTCGCTGTGGAACGCCACCGTTAACCAGTCCGACTACGGGGACGCTGCAGGCTACCAAAGCGCGGTGTTCGAGCAGTACAAGCTCTGCGTCGAGATGGCTGACCGGGTGAGCGCCCGGCGGAACCTTTCGAACACATTCTTCCTCACTCTCAACGGCGCCATCGTCACCGCCCTGACGACCACCTTGCATGACGTGCGCGGCCGAGTGTCCGTCTGGCTGCTGCTTCCCGGGCTCGTGATCATCGTCTCCATGTGCGCCGCCTGGTACGTACTCGTCCGCTCCTACCGTCAGCTCAACGGGGCCAAGTTCGCCGTCATCGGCGCACTTGAGGAACGGCTTCCTGCCTACGCCTACTCCCGCGCGGAGTGGAAGGCGCTTGGCGAAGGCCGCGACTGGCGCCTCTACCTTCCATTGACTCACGTCGAGCAGTGGGTGCCTCTCATCTTCGCCATCGCCTACCTTCTGGGCTTCTTCGCGATCGTGTTGTAAATCGGGCCCCGCGCTGCTCAATCAGGCACAAGCAAGCGCATGCCAATATCGAACGGTTGTCCCTGCTCGGAAGAGCGCCCGCCGGGCAACGCCCTTGACAACCATCCGCAACCTCGCTCGGCTGGCCCGGAGACCTGCAGCCGTCACCCCGCACGTACGCCTGCCAGTTCCGGGTGTGGGGGACCTCTGCCCCCGCACCGCCGCATGCACACCTTCGACGCCGCGCCAGCCTCACCCTCGCTGATCGATCTCCAGGAAACGACAACCGAAGGTCGCCCCAACCGCCCATCCGGGAGCAAACGTTCACAAGCAAGTAGGCAGCCCACCGATTGTCCCGCCGGGTCTGAACGACCCCAACTGAGCACACCAGCACCCGATCGGATCCAACGGGATCACCGCCTCAACGCCACCCAGGCACAACAACACGGCGCACATACAACGGGACATCAACAGCTCAGATAATCCCAACTGAAGTGAAAAGCCCCTGATTAGAGCCACAACAGCAGATCACTTCCAACGGGAACGGACAATAAGTGTCCTGTCTCTGTGATGTCCGGGCAGTCTCGGAGATCTCCGGGCATGTGGGCGAGCGTCTCGGTCACGTCCGGGCAAGTTGTGGGGTGTCTCAGTCTTCTCCGGGTACGGCAGGTCCGGCGCTTCTACGGTCGTGGCGTCTGGTCAGCGCTGTACCGGAGGCCAAGGTGGCGAAGCACGGAGAGGTGCCGGAGTCCGCGGAGGGCTTCGAGGTCGAGTACGTCACCGCGGCGGGTGTTCGGCGGCGGGGGACGCTTGGCGAGCTGTGGCCGGTCCGCTTCGAGAGCGTGCCGCCTGAGCGACGTTTCCCGGCATTCCGAGGTCAGGACAACTGGTGCGGCTGGTATTGGTCGGCGACCTGCGGTGATCACGTGGGGTTCGAGTCGTGGCTGGAGCGGGACCGGCTGGTGCTGATCGACTTCGATCCGCTGGTGACGGGCATGGCCTCGCAGCCGTTCCGGCTGTCGTGGACGGGCCCGGACGGCAAGCGGATCCGGCACACACCGGATTTCTTCGTGCGCCGCTCGGACGGGACGGGGCTGGTGGTTGATGTCCGCCCCGATGATCGGATCGAGCCGCGTGATGCGGTGAAGTTCGCCGCGACGGCTGCGGCCTGTTCGCTGGTGGGCTGGGATTTCATGCGGGTCGGGGCCCCGGATGCGGTGCTGATGGCGAACGCGCGGTGGCTGGCCGGCTACCGGCATCCGCGAGTACACCGCCCGGACGTCGCCGCCCGGTTGATGGCGGCGTTCGCCGAGAACGCCCCGCTGCTGGAAGGGGCTCGCAAGGTCGGCGACCCGATCGCGGTGTTTCCGGTGCTCTACCACCTTCTCTGGCGCCGAGTGCTCGCCGCCGACGTCGAGACGGCTCTGCTGTCCGCGGGGACGACGGTCCGGCTGTCCGACGCTGGGGCTGGAGGTGGCTATGCCGGCGCGTCCGCGGTTGCTGCGAGTGGGTGACGTGGTCCGGTTCGATCAACGCCTGCACACGGTGGTGGCCCTGGAGGGGACCACAGTCCGGCTTGTCGACGAGGCCCGGTCGGCGAGCGTCGTGCTGTTGCCGCATCTGCTGGGATCCGACGGGTTCATGGTGGTCACGGCGGCCTCGCCGCGCATGACGATTCCCGCCGCCGGGGTGCTGGAGGGACTGCCGGACAAGGCGGTGGAGCGGGCGGAATGGTGGCAGCGGCATCTGGTGGAGTTGCTCACCGGCCGCCCGGCCCACGCTCCGGACGGGCCGGTGAGGCCCGAGTACGACCCGGCGGTGAAGTCGCTGCGGCAGCGGGAACTTGCCAAGACCGCCGAACTGGCGGAGGCGGGGACGGCGGTGTCGCTGACGGTGTTGCAGGACATGCGGGCCCGCTTCGAGCGGGAGGGGATTCTGGGGCTGGTCGACCCGCGGCTACGGTTGGCTCCGGACGGAACCGGCCGGGCTGACAGGCGGGTCATCGAGGCCCTGCGGCGGGTGGTGGACGAGCAGACCGGCCGGTCGACGGTCTCCGCGCAGGTGCTGCGGCGCCGGATGGAACGGCTGGTGGAGGCCGAACACGGCCCAGGAGTCGTGCCGTTGCCGTCGCGGGCAACGTTCTACCGGCTCCTGTAGGCGGTCAGCTCCGGCCGGCACACGCTAGGCTCGGCCCGCACCCGGCGCTCGCTGGCCAAGCAGCCGGACGGCATGTTCGGCCAGCTCACGGCAGCCCGGCCCGGTGAGGTGATGGAGATCGATTCGACTCCTCTCGATGTCCTGGTCGTCCATGACGACGGCACGGTGGACACGGTGGAGCTGACGGGCATCGTGGACATCGCGACCCGGACGCTGGCGGCGGCGGTGCTGCGGCCTTCGACGAAGGCGGTGGACGCCGCTCTGCTGCTGGCGAGGGCGATGACCCCGGAACCGATGCGGCCGGGCTGGGCCGATGCGCTTCGTATGTCGCGGTCGGTACTGCCGCACGCCTCGCTCATGGCGCTGGACGAGCGGCTGGCCAAGGCTGCGGCCGTCCCGGTGATCACGCCCGAGACGATCGTCTGCGACCGCGGCAAGGCCTACCTCTCCGACACCTTCCGGACTGCCTGCCGGTCCCTGGGACTAACTTCCAGCCCTGCCACCCGGACACCCCTACCGACAAACCGCACATCGAGTCGACACTAGGCTCGGTGGCCACGATGTTCGTTCAGCACCTCCCCGGCTACAAGGGACGCAGCACCGAACACCGCGGCAGCGATCCGGGCTCCGGGCCGCTCTGGTCGATCCACCAACTCCAGGAACTTCTCCAGGAATGGATCGTCATCTGGCAGAACCGCCCGCACGACGGCTTGCGCGACCCGTTCATGCCCGAACGGGCGATGAGCCCGAACGAGAAGTACGCCGCCCTGGTCGCCACGGCCGGCTACGTCCCGGTCCCGCTGAGCCCGGAGGAATACATCGGCCTGCTGCCGAGGGAGCTGCGGACCATCAACTCCTACGGCATCCGCATCCGTCACCGCACCTACGACAGCCCAGAACTGACGCCGTGGCGTCGGCAACCGTCCGGGACAGGACGGGACGGCAAGCGGTGGGAAGTTCGCTACGATCCCTACGACATCTCCCGCGTCTGGGTACGCAACCACCGCGAAGGCACCTGGATCACGGCGATCTGGCGACACCTTCGCACCGCACCGACTCCGATGGGCGAACTGGCCTGGGACCACGCCCGCCGTGTCCTTGCCGAACGCGGCACGGATCCAGCCACCGAGGAAGAGATCGCCCAGGCCGCGGTCGACCTCCTGGACCGGGCAGCCGACGGCCCTCAGGCTGCGCCGGACAAACCCACCCGCCGCAGCCGCAAGGACCGCAAGGTCGCCGCCCGCACCCGGTCGACCAGTACATCCTCTTGGCCCCGGCCCACACCTGTCGAGCCCGTCGAGACGTCTCCTCCCGACGCGGAGGAAAGCGAGGACGCGCTGGCGGACGTCGTCCCCCTCGGAATCTTCGATGCCCGCAAGGAGGCCGAGAAGTGGTGGTGAACCCGCCGGAGCCAGACACAGACGCCGCTATGGGCCCGCTGGAGACACGGCGTGATCCCACCACGCAGCTCACCGGCTGGCGCCAGTTCGTCGAAGCCGACCAGGCGGCCTTCGAGCTGCTGCCCGAAAGCCAGTGGCGTTCGCTGAGCCCTGCCGATCAGGAGCTCTACGACGATGCCCGCGTCCTCTACCACGCCGAACTTCAAGTCGTACGCACAGCGGCCGTCCGGGAGATCGCCCACCAAGGGCGCCTGCTGACCCTGCTCAACCAGCGCGAATCCGGCGCCCGGCGCGGACTGATCGTCTCCGGCCAGCAGACAACGGGCAAGACCACCGCGCTCAAGCAGCTCGGTCGCCTCCACGAACTGCGGGTCCGGCAGCGCTACCCGGACAGCGACCGGATCCCCGTCGTCTATCTGACCGCCCCGCCCAAAGGGTCACCCCGCAAGCTCGCCATCGAATTCGCCCGCTTCCTCGGCCTGCCCTCCGTCTCAGCCCGGCACAACACGATCGACATCACCAACGTCGTCTGCCAGGTAATGATCGAGGCCCGCACGGACCTCGTGCTCGTGGACGAGATCCACCTGCTGAACCACGGCACCACCGCGGGTGAGGACCTGTCCGACCACCTGAAGTACTTCACAGAGCACCTACCCGCGACCTTCGTCTATGCCGGCATCGACGTCGAGCAGTCCGGCGTGTTCACCGGAATCCGCGGCCGGCAGATGGGCGGACGCTGCGTCCTGGTCCGCACTGGCCCCTTTCCTCGCAACGAGGAATGGCGATCACTGATCGCCACCCTGGAGAACATTCTGCGTCTCCACCGTCATCAGCCGAATACCCTGGTGAATCTCTCCGACTACCTGCACCAACGCACCGGCGGCGTGATCGGAAGCCTCTCCCACCTGATCCGTGTCGCGGCCATCTCCGCGATCCTCGACCAGAGTGAACGCATCACCCTGGCACAGCTTAAAAAGACCCGGATCGACCACAACAGCGAGAACTCCTCCCAGCAGAGAGCCGGATGAACGAACCGATCGACTACTGGCTGGTCCGTCCACTCCCCCGACCCGTCACGCCGTTCCCGCAGGAGAGCGAGAAGTCCTACCTCCGCCGCCTGGGTGAGGCGAACAGGATCCTCCCGCAAAGAACCCTCACGCAGAGCCACTGGCTGGACTCCCGGCAGGACTACATCGACCGGCTCAGCATGGCCAGCGGGCAATCCCGGGAGAGCCTCCTGCGGGCAATTCCCTATCTCGGCCAGCAGCCGAAGATGCACCACCCCTACCGCCCGGACTTCTTCCCGGGCGTTCCCTGCCGCCGCTGCGTCGCCCAGCGCACCGGAAGCTACAACCGCATCCACCAGATCACCGCCTGGCGCTCCCGATTCCACGACCAGATCTGCCTCCGCCACCGGCTCTGGATCGGGCAGCCTCCGGGGAACTACCAGATCCAAGCCGACCTCACCGACCTCCCTGACGTGCTCCAAGCCCAACGACGTCACCAGCGCCTTCTCCACGAGCACGGTCCCACCGTCCTCAGCACGTGCTACGAACATGGAGCCACCCTCTGGAACGAACTCACCGGCCGGAGCTTCCGGCAGGAGGACACAGCACGACGCGTCCGGGCGCTTCCCCCCGCTCCAGTACGGCAGCAACCGTGATCATCGCCGCCTCATCGCGCACTACCCGGAAACCGTCACGACCGCCGCTCTCTACGCCTCACCCCACTGGCGATCACTCGCCCTCACGGAGGGGCACGGATTCCAGCAGTTCATTCAGGAATTCAACAACCGACTCCGGGTGGAGCTGGTGCCCAGGTTCGACGGAACCATGTGGTTCGACACCATGCTGAGAGAGACCGCTGCCAGGATCGAGAGATCCGTCTCCGCATATGCCGAACGAGAAGCTGCCCGGAGCGGCTTAAGACGATCCCGGGACCGGGTGACTCAGGATCCTCCTGGCATCTGAGCTTTACCCGCGCCCAGTTGGTCGGAGTACCGGTTAGAACCTTGTCATCAGCCGCAAACGGCGGGCGTCGGCGTCACGCCTTGGGGCGGGTCGGGGCTTTGCCGGAGGAAGTGGGCAGAAGCTGTGCGGGGATCTTCCACAACAGGCATCCGCTGTCGTACGGCCTGCCATAGTGCGTGATCTTGAAGTTGCTCTGGGCGGTGGCGCCGGCAAGGGTTCTGCCGTCGGGGCTCCATGCCAGGGACTGCGTCAAGTTGTCGGTCAGCCTGGCGGTGGAGCGGCGAGTGGTCATGTCCCATAGTCGTACGCCGTCTGGTCCGGCCGTGGCGATCGTCCTGCCGTCCCTATTGAGCGCCACTGCGTATGCGGTTCCCGTGGGGAGTGTCGCCTTGATACGCCGGGAGGCAGCGTCCCACAGCCGCACGCCGCCCTCGCCTGCGGTGACGAGGCGTCCGTTCGGGGTGAACAGCACCGCGTGCGTAGGCTCGCGCAGGCCGATGTCGGGACCGAAGCGACGACCGGCAACGTCCCACAGCCAGCACCCGTCGTCGTTAGCGCATGCGACCGTCTTGCCGTCCGGGCTGAAGGCCACGGCGCGCAAGTTGTGTTGCGACGAGGCGGCGAGTGCGCGGCCGGTGGATGTATCCAGCAGGCGGAAGCTGTTTTTCATCTCCTGGGCATCACCAGTGTCGTCAGCGGCCCCAAAACCCCCATCTGCGCCGCCGCATGCCAGCGTCTTGCCGTCAGGGCTGAACACCAACGGCACTATGTCGTTGTTGTTCACGACGGAGGGGGGGAAGGTGGCGAGGGGGACCGCGGTGGCCGCGTCTCGCACCCGGATGTCCATGCCGCTGGTTGCGAAGGTCTTGCCGTCGGGACTGAAAGTCAAGAGGTTCAGTCCGTTCTGCTCGTCGGAGGACTCGGCGACTATCTTGCCGGTGACCGCATCCCAAACCTGCAATTCGTATGATCCGATGGTGACGAGAGTCCGGCCGGTTGGGCTGAATGCCACGTCCTCGGTGTCGGTGTCGGTGAGTCTTCGGGTGTGGATCGAATCTTCGCTCTCTCCGTGGGGCCACAGCGCAGCCCCAGTAGCCGCACCAGCGCCAGCGAACAGGACTGCGCCCGCGATCAATGCGCGCCGCCGGATCCTGCGGGGGGTGTCGCCAGCGCTGGTTGCTGGGTGAGGACGGGGTGGGCCGGCTGATGGGGCTGGTTCCGAAGCAGTGGGCGTGGGGGCTGGTCGTGTCGGGGCGTGGGCACGGTTGTGGAAAGCGAGTCGGTCGGCGGTGTTGCGGATGCGGCGCTGGGGGAGGGGCCGCTGTTTGGCACGGAGGGTGGTTTCGATGTGGCGGTAGAGGGTGTCGAGGTCGAGGTGAGGGCCTTGGCCGGGGATTCCTCCGCGGAGGGTGGTGAGGAGTTCGGCAGTGAAGGCGGTGTGGGTTTCACCGGGGACGGACAGGGCGGTCCTGGTCTCGGCGGCGGCTGCGATCAGGTACGTGCCTTCGATGGCGGCTTCGTCGGCCAGGAGGGTGGCCGCGTCGTCCGGGGCCATGCGGCCCAAGGCGCGACCGCTGTAGCAGCAGTCAAGGATGACGACCTGGCGCCGTGCGCGGGTGTCGAGGAGTTCATCGCGGATTGTCGTGTAAGGGAGGGCGGTGTGGGCGGCGTTAGGCCGGGAGCTGGTGAGGGCGAGGTGCAGTTCGGCGTCGCGACGGGCGACGAGTCCGTGTCCGGCGTAGTAGACGAGCAGGGTGTCGCTGGCCTGTGCGGCGGCTTGGATGATCGGGTCCATGACTTCTGCAGCAGTGGCAGGGTTGGATATCACGGTGCAGTTCGTCTTCGGCAGACCCCAGATTCCGGGGTCGCGCAGTAGCCGGGCCAGATCCGTGAGGTTCTCCGCGACGGCCGGCAGGTTCGTCAGGCCGGGATCGGTGTATCGCGAGGTGCCGATCAGCACGGCGCGAGAGGTGTCCGGGTCGGGAAGCACGCTCATTGTTCTGGGCGGGCTTCCTCCAGCTCCCGCACCAAGCGGGCGACAACCTCGGCGTCGCCGCTGCCCAGAGTGATGCTCACCCCGCCCCGGGACACTGTTACCGCTGGCGCATCCGACCGGGTGGAACGCCAAGCGGCGTAGGCCAGGGCGAGGTTCGCCAGCTGAAAGCCGGAGTCGAGCACCAGCTGCACCACCTCAAGTGCGCCGCCCATATCGCCCGCACCGGGTACAGCGGCCGACCAGGTGATCACCGCGTGATGGCGGACCTCCGGCTCCTCCCCGAGCCACCGCGCGAACGACCGCAACGCATCCTCATCGCTGTCACCGCCGGCGATCCGGACCGATAAGGCGTTCTCCGACACTGTCTCTCCCCCCATCAGACCCTTGCGTCACGCAAGTGGCCTCCACACTATTGCGGCACGCTCCCCGACTGGAACAGGGCCGCTTCATGAATCGCACGTTGATCTACACGTACGCACCCGAGCCAAAGTCAGTCGGTCGCGCTCGCCGAGGCGGCGGTAGCAGCCGAACTCCCCACCCACACACCGTAGTCTGAGTGGGCAAGGCGCCGTTTGCCGCTGGCGACACGGTTATTACCGGCTCACCCTGGTCAGAAAGCCCGGCTGCTCAGACGGCTTCAATGACAGCGAGCGACTGCTCATTCACGCGCAGCAGAGGCTGACCATGAACCATGGCGACGATGAGAAGCCTGAAGTCGACGCCTGGCGGCATATGCCAGAGCCCAAGGTGCCCGGCTTCCAGTGAGAAAGATGCAGCCGGATCGTCTCATCGATCTCAGGGCATCGCAGATCAACGCCTCGCGCTACCCGGCCTCACCTGAGACAGGACAATAAGTGTCACTTCGCAGCGGTATCTGTCACTAGCCGTGGAATGTTCGGGTTGGCCAGGAGGCGTCTCGGCGGAGTGCCCGGTTCTCCTCCCTCGGCCACTATGGCGAGGGCCTCCAGTTCCGATCATGAAGATCTTGAAAGAGGGTTTCCAGGCCGATGAGCTGGCCCGCCCGATCACCACCGACGTCAGCCACCGGGACCTGGGGGTTGATACTGGTGAGCCCTCGTATTCAGTTGTCGCCGGTTCTCCGTAGCGACCAGCCCGATGGTGACTTTAGGTGATCCCGGAGACGTATCGGCTCCGGCCTCTCCGGCCCTAACGGAGCGACAGCCCTGACGCCCGGCTCCTCACCGACACCGTGACAAGGCGCCGATGCGCGCTGTGTACCTCCATCCGCACCGAGTACCCGTGGGAACCGCTGCCGCAATGGCACAAGTGGAACTGCTCCAGGTGCTCGGCCATGACGACGTAGACGGGCCGGTTCGCGACCTTACCGTCCCTGATTTTCACGTTGATCACGTCGACGAACAAGACGGGGTAGACGCGGTCGAGTGGCCGGTTCTGTCATTCGGCCATGCCCTCCATCGCCTGGTCGGTGATGGAGGAGATGGTCTGCTTCGAGACCTCGGCGCCGTAGATCTCGGCCAGGTGCGCGGAGATCTCCCCGTGGGTGAGGCCCTTCGCGGACAGCGACAGCACCATCTCGTCCACGCCCGTCAGCCGACGCTGCCGCTTGCGCACGATCTGCGGCTCGAAGCTGCCCTCCACGTCGCGGGGCACGTTGACCTCGACCGGATCGATGTCGGTCAGCACGGTCTTGGCCCGGGTGCCGTTGCGACTGTTGCCGCTGTTCCTTCCCGCCGGATCGTGCTTGTCATAGCCGAGGTGATCGGTGATCTCGCCTTCCAGGGCGGACTCCAGCACCCGCTTGGTCTGCTGCTGCAGCAGCCCGCCCGCACCGGTGAGCTGCATGCCCTCGCTCCGGGCCCGCTCGACCAGCATCGCGATCAGCTGCTCGTCCGAGGCGGCCACACCGGCCGGCTCAGCCGCGGGCTCGTGCTCGATCGTCATCTCACTCACTTGGCGTCTCCATGATCAACAGATCCGCCGTTTATTAGACACTTCATGCCGGTGTATTCGCGGCTGGCTACTGGCGGTCGGGCTGTCCGGACATCTTGACGCGTTCTGTGCGGTCAACGGATTCCCAGGAGTTCGCGGTTGAGTTCCACGACGTTGACGTGCTTCAGGCCGAGGAAGCCCAGGGCTCGGCCCTGGACGTGGGCGGCGACGAGGGCGCGTACCGCGGCCGGGTCCACGCCGCGGGCTTTGGCGACCCGGTCGGCCTGCTCGTATGCGTAGTCTGGGGAGATGTCGGGGTCGAGCCCGGATCCGCTCGCCGTCAGTGCGTCGACCGGCACGCTCCCGGGTGGCACGCCGTCGAGTGCGGCCGCTGCGGCACGCCTTTGCTTGGCGTCGTTGACCAGGACCGGGTTGTTGGGGCCGAGGTTGGAGGCGCCCGAGGTCAGGGGGTCGTAGGATCCGGTGGACGGCCGCGGCTGGAACCACCGCGGATCGGGCGACGCGGTGGTCTGTCCCTCCTTCTGCGGCAGGTCGAAGGTCTGGCCGAGCAGGCTGGAGGCGACCGTCCGGCTGCCGGTGGTCACCAGGGAGCCGTTGGCCCGGTACGGGAAAGCTGCTTGGGCGATGCCGGTGACGGCCAGTGGATAGGCGAGGCCGGTGATCGCGGTGAGTACCAGCAGGATCCGCAGGGCGGCCACGTGCTGCCGGACCAGGGGGCCGAGCGTGCGGGCCATGGGTCGCCTTTCTCGGTCAGCCGGCCAGCGGGTCAGCGCAGTCCGGGGATGAACTGGATGATCAGGTCGATGAGTTTGATGCCGGCGAAGGGCAGTGCCAGGCCGCCGAGGCCGTAGATCCAGATGTTGCGGCTGAGCAGCGACGCGGCCGAGGAGGGCCGGTAGCGCACGCCGCGCAGGGCCAGTGGGATCAGCGCGACGATGATCAGGGCGTTGAAGATGATCGCGGAGGTGATCGCCGAGGTGGGGCTGTGGAGCTTCATGATGTTGAGGTTGTCCAGGCCTGGGTAGGCGCTGGCGAACATCGCGGGGATGATCGCGAAGTACTTGGCGACGTCGTTGGCGATGGAGAAGGTGGTCAGCGCGCCGCGGGTGATGAGGAGTTGCTTGCCGATCTCCACGATCTCGATCAGCTTGGTGGGGTTGGAGTCCAGGTCGACCATGTTGCCGGCCTCCTTGGCGGCCGAGGTGCCGGTGTTCATGGCCACGCCGACGTCGGCCTGGGCGAGGGCGGGCGCGTCGTTGGTGCCGTCGCCGGTCATCGCGACCAGCTTGCCGCCCTCCTGTTCTCGGCGGATGAGGGCCATCTTGTCCTCGGGCGTGGCCTCGGCGAGGAAGTCGTCCACGCCGGCCTCGTCTGCGATAGCTCGTGCGGTGAGCGGGTTGTCGCCGGTGATCATGACGGTGCGGATGCCCATCCGGCGCAGCTCGTCGAACCGCTCGCGCATGCCGGCCTTGACGACGTCCTTGAGGTTGATCACGCCCAGCACCCGCGCTGTCTGCTCACCCTGGTGGCGGAGCACTTCGCCGACGACCAGCGGGGTGCCGCCGCTGGCGGAGATGCCGTCGACCATGGGGCCGACGTCGTCGGTGGGGTGGCCGCCGTTGTCGCGGATCCACTTCATCATGGAGGTCGCGGCGCCCTTGCGCAGCGCTCGGTTCTCGGTCGCGTCGTCGAGGTCCACCCCGCTCATCCGGCTCTGCGCGGTGAACGGGACAAAGGTCGCGTGTGCGAGTTCGCCTTCGGTTCGGGCGCGCAGCGCGTGCCGTTCCTTGGCCAGCACCACGATGGAGCGGCCCTCGGGGGTCTCGTCGGCGATCGAGGAGAGCTGGGCGGCGTCCGCGAGGTCTGCCAGGGGTACGCCCTGCACGGGCAGGAATTCGGCGGCCTGGCGGTTGCCGAGGGTGATGGTGCCGGTCTTGTCCAGCAGCAGGGTGTTGACGTCGCCGGCGGCCTCGACCGCGCGGCCGGACATGGCCAGGACGTTGCGCTGCACCAGGCGGTCCATGCCCGCGATGCCGATGGCGGACAGCAGCGCCCCGATGGTGGTGGGGATGAGGGCGACCACGAGGGCGACGAGGACGACGATGGTCTGCTCGGCGCCGGCGAAGGCCGCGAAGGGCTGGAGGGTGACCACTGCGATCAGGAAGACGATGGTCAGCGAAGCGAGCAGGATGTTCAGCGCGATCTCGTTCGGCGTCTTCTGCCGGGCGGCGCCCTCGACCAGGGCGATCATCCGGTCGATGAACGTCTCACCCGGCTTGGAGGTGATACGCACGACGATCCGGTCGGAGAGCACCTTGGTGCCTCCGGTGACTGCGCTGCGGTCGCCGCCGGACTCGCGGATGACCGGCGCGGACTCGCCGGTGATGGCAGACTCGTCGACCGAGGCGACCCCCTCGACGACGTCGCCGTCCCCGGGGATGATCTGCCCGGCCTCGACCACCACGTGGTTGCCCAGCCTCAGCTCCGCGGCCGGCACCGGCTCCTCGCGCGGTGCCGGATCGCCCGGCCGCCAGTCGACAAGCTGCCGCGCCACCGTCTCGGTACGGGTGCGGCGTAGGGTCTCGGCCTGCGCTTTGCCGCGGCCCTCTGCCATGGCCTCGGCCAGGTTGGCGAACACCACGGTCAGCCACAGCCATGCGGTGATCACCCACGAGAACACGCTGGTGTGCCGGATGGCCGATTCGGTGGTGAGCACGGCGCAGACTTCCACCACCAGCATGACGGGATTGCGGTACATCACCCGCGGGTCGAGCTTGCGCACCGCGTCCGGGACCGCGCGCAGCACCAGCCGGGGGTCGAGCAGGCCGCCGGTGCCCCGGCCGGGCGTCCCGACGGATGCCGCCATCAGTGGGTACCTTCCGCGAGCGGTCCGAGCGCGAGCGCGGGGAAGTACGTGAGCCCGACGACGACGAGGACGACGGCGGTGAGCAGGCCGACGAACTGCGGCCGGTGGGTGGGCAGGGTGCCGGCGGTCACCGGCACGGGCTGCTGCCTTGCGAGCGACCCTGCCAGGGCGAGGACGAAGACCATGGGCAGGAAGCGGCCGAAGAGCATCACCAGGCCCAGCGCGGTGTTGTACCAGGTGGTGTTGACGGACAAGCCCGCGAAGGCCGAGCCGTTGTTGTTCGCTGCGGAGGTGAAGGCGTACAGCACCTCGGAGAAGCCGTGCGGCCCGGGGTTGAGCATCGCTGCCCGCTCTCCTGGCAGGGCCATGGCGATCCCCGCCCCGGCCAGGACGAGGGCCGGCGTGGTCAGGATGTACAGGGAGGCGAACTTCATCTCCCGGCTGCGCAGCTTTTTGCCCAGGTACTCCGGGGTGCGGCCGACCATCAGGCCCGCCACGAACACCGCGACGACGGCGAGGATCAGGATTCCGTAGAGCCCGGAACCCGTGCCGCCGGGCGCGATCTCCCCCAGCATCATGTTGAAGATCGTCATCCCGCCACCGCCGGGCGAGTACGAGTCGTGGGAGGAGTTGACAGCGCCGGTAGAGGTCAGGGTGGTGGAGGCGGCGAACAGCGCCGAGGCCCACACGCCGAACCTCTGCTCCTTGCCCTCCAGCATCCCGCCAGCCGCGTGACCTGCCGTGCTGCTGACGCTGTGCAGTTCGTTGACCGTGATCAGCGCCACCGAGGCAGCCCAGATCACCACCATCACCGCGACGATCGCGTAGCTCTGGCGCCGGTCCCCGACCATCACCCCGAAGGTGCGCGGCAGCGAGAAGGAGATCACCAGCAGCAGATAGATCTCGATCAGGTTGGTGAAAGCGGTGGGGTTCTCGAAGGGGTGGGCGGAGTTGGCGTTGTAGAAACCGCCGCCGTTGGTGCCCAGCTCCTTGATGGCCTCCTGCGACGCCACCGGACCGCCGGTGATGCTCTGACGGCCGCCCACGATGGTGGTGACGTCCTGGACGCCGTGGAGGTTCTGGATCGCGCCGGCGGCCACGAGCACGATGGCGAAGACGAACGAGATCGGCAGCAGGACGCGCAGCACGACCCGGGTCAGGTCCACCCAGAAATTACCCACCCGGTCCGTCCTCGTCCGGGTGAAGCCGCGAATCAGAGCGGCGAGCACCGCGATGCCGACGGCCGCCGAGCCGAAGTTCTGCACCGCCAGGCCCGTCATCTGCACCAGGTACCCGAGGGCGGACTCGCCCGCATACGACTGCCAGTTCGTGTTGGTGACGAACGACGCCGCTGTGTCGAACGCCTGGGCGGCCGACATCTGGGGCGTTCCCAGGGCGAGCAGCAGATGGTTCTGCAGGCGCAGGAATCCGTAGAGGAACAGGACCGAGATCAGTGAGAAGGCGAGCACGCCGCGCAGATAGGTGGTCCAGGCCTGATCGGCATCGGCATCGATGCCGCCTGCCCGGTAGATCAGCCACTCCACCCGCCAGTGGCGCCCCGAGGTCAGGATGTGGGCGATCCAGTCGCCCAGCGGACGGAAGGACAGGGCGATGGCCGCCGCCAGCACCAGGATCTCCAGCCAGCCGCCGAGAGTGTCGGTCACGTCAGAACCTCTCGGGAAAGAGCAGGCACACCACGAGATAGACCGCCAGGACTGCGGCGACCACCAGCCCGAGGATGTTGTCCGCGCTCACAGCCGTCGGACCCCGCCGGAAATCAGCCCTAGGACGGCGAAGACCACGAGGGTGAGGCCGATGAAGACGAGATCCGCCATCTTGTGCTCTCCGGAGGCCGTACGTGTGCGAATCACGACGCTAACGGAAATCGATCCGATCGAGGACACGCACACGACCGCCGTTGGGGTGAATCACCGCTGGTCCGCCTGGCCGTGGGCCCTTCCGGGGCGGTGCAACAGCCGGCCGTGGGCGGCCTCGACGTGGGTGACGACGTGCACGTCGATGTCGTCGCCGGAACCTTCGATGATGCTCTCGCCGATGCCGCGGCTGAACAGTCGGTGCAGGCGGCTGCGGCGTGTGGCACCGATCAGGATCTGGCTGGCGTTGACCTCCCGGGCGAAATCCAGGATGGCCCGGGCCGTGTCGGTACCGGTGATGGTGTGGCAGGTGCCGCCGAGCTCCTCCACCAGCTCCCGCTGGTGGTCCGGCAGGCGCGGGGAGCGTGAGGCGAGGGCGTCGTCGGGTTCGATGTGGACGGCAAGGAATTCCCCGCCCGCGCCCCGGGATGCCGTGCGCTTGGCCCGCCTAATGAGGGTGTCCCCTTCGGGGCCGCCCGACAGGGCAACGAGCACCCGCTCCCGGGTGGACCACGGCTGCTGGATGCCGTGGTCGTGGCGGTAGCGCAGCAGTGCCTCCTCGACGCGGTCGGCCGCCCACAGCAGTGCGAGTTCCCGCAGGGCTGTGAGGTTCCCGGCGCGGAAGTAGTTGGCCAGGGCCAGGTCGACTTTTTGGGCCGGGTAGATGTTGCCGTGTGCCATCCGGCGGCGCAGTGCCTCGGCGGACATGTCCACCAGTTCGATCTGGTCGGCGGCGCGGACCACGTCGTCGGGAACGGTCTCGCGCTGTTTGACGCCTGTGATGTGCTCGACCACGTCGTTGAGGGACTCCAGGTGCTGGATGTTGACGGTGGAGATCACGTCGATTCCCGCCGCCAGCAGCTCATGAATGTCCTGCCAGCGCTTCTCGTGACGCGAGCCGGGGATGTTGGTATGGGCGAGCTCGTCGACGAGGGCGACCTGCGGGCGTCGGGCGAGGACGGCGTCGAGGTCCATCTCGGTGAAGTTGCAGTCGCGGTACGTGAGGGTCCGGCGCGGCACGCTCTCCAGGCCCTCGGCCATCTGCCGGGTCAGGGGCCGGCCGTAGTCCTCGACGTAGGCGATGACCACGTCGGTGCCCCGCCCGGCGCGGCGGTGCCCCTCGCCGAGCATGTCGTACGTCTTGCCGACCCCGGGAGCCGCCCCGAGGTAGACCCGCAGCCTGCCGTGCGCCACGGTAGCTCCTTCCCTGCCGCTCCGGCTCCCTTCCGGCGGGGCCAGCTCGATGCGGCCGAAGGGCCGGGAACCCTCCGTTTCCATCGTCGTCCACTCCGGCGATTCGGGCCTCCACGGTCTGATCGCCCGGCCCGCGGCGGCCCGCTCCAGGACCACGGCGAAGCGGTTGATCGAGAGAGGACATCAACAATACATCGGGTGAAATGCCAAATTAAGGCATATGTTTCTCTATGTCACCATGCGCCGCAGATCGGATCGGTCATGCGGCCATCGAACCGCTGGACCCCCAGGGCCCGGCCGCGTTACCGACTTCGGCTCGTCAAAGTGATGCTCGTCGAAGGTCAAGCGTGTACCTGCTACAAAGCCGCTGAGAGTATCGGGCCGACACTGGAGGCGTTTGAATCGATTGCGTACGACTTTTTCCGGGGACCGGCTGCCAGGCGTTGCCGGGCGCGGGCCTGCTCGACAGGGTGTGGTGTCACACCTGGCCGGCGGCGCCGTTTGGTGCCGGGGTCAGGGGGTGTGTCGTCGGATGAGGTAGCGGCGCAGTTCGTCGGCGCCCCAGACGATGAATGGGTAAGGCAGCAGCAAGAGCATGGTGCCGACGGGGAGTGGGGCGGTGCCGAGGAGGGTCTGGAAGGGCGGGGTGTAGACGAAGACGGCGACAAGGGCGATCTCGCCGGCGATGGCGGCGAGGAGGTGGCGGTTGGAGGTGACGCCGATGGAGCGCAGGGAGGCGCGCTGGGTGCGGACGGCGAAGGCGGTACCGATCTGGCCGGCGATCATGCCGAGGAAGGTCATGGTGGTGGCCTGCTGGTAGGCGTGGTGCAGGGGTGTGCCGGGACCGGTGGGGTCGCCGGGGTGCCAGCCGGAGCGGGTGAGGACGTAGAAGAAGCCGCTCATCTGCAGGGCGGCGACCAGCAGGCCGAGGAACAGCCAGGCGCGGATCAGCATGGGAGTGCGGATGACGCCTTCGGTGCGGGGGCGCGGGGGGCGTTGCATGAGGCCGGGTTCGGCATTCTCACGGCTGAGGGCGAGGGCGGGCAGGGTTTCGCTGCCGACGTCGAAGGCGAGGAGCTGGAGGATGGTCAGGGGGAGGGGGACGGCGCCGCCGGTGAGGGCGAAGACGAGGAACGGTGTCACCTCGGGGGTGGCGTGGGCGAAGATGTAGATGATGAATTTGCGGACGTTGTCGTAGATGCGGCGTCCGTCGCGGACGGCTGTCGACGATCGAGGCGAAGTTGTCGTCGGTGAGGATCATCGTCGCGGCTTCCCGGGCGACGTCGGTGCCGGAGCGGCCCATGGCCACGCCGATGTCGGCGCGGTGCAGTGCGGGGGCGTCGTTGACGCCGTCGCCGGTCATCGCCACCACGTGCCCCTGCTCGCGCAGGGCCTCGGCGATGTGGAGCTTGGCCTCCGGGGAGGCGCGGGCGAAGATGATGTCGCACTTCGGTCGCGGACCAGTTCGGCGACTTCGTGTTCGTGCATGCGGTCGAGGTCGTCGCCGGTGGCGACGCGTGGGCGTGGTCCGGTGATGCCGACGCGGCGGGCGATGGCGGCCGCGGTGAGCGGGTGATCGCCTGTGATCACGATGATGCGGATACCGGCAGTGCGGCAGTGGGCGACGGCCTCGGCCACCTCGGGGCGTGGAGGGTCGAGCATGGAGACCAGGGCGACGAAGCACAGGTCGTGCTCGGCGTCGGCCCGCCGGTGCGGCGGCCGGCGTTCCGTCGGCAAAACGCGCTCGGCCAAGGCGAGCACCCGCAGTCCGTCGGAGGCAAAGGCGTCGACCTGCGCCGTGATGCGCTCACGGGCCAGCATCGTCGAGCGGAGCCGGCTGGCCGTTCACGTCCAGCAGGGTCGTGCAGCGTGGCAGGACCGCCTCCGGGGCTCCCTTGGTGTGGACGACGAGCTCGTCGCCGTGCTGGTCGATGGTCGACATCATCTTGAGTTCGGGGTCGAAGTGGAACTGCCAGCGCCGTCCGGCTTCCCGGCGGTCGGCGTCGGGGTCGGCGCCCAGGGCTTGGGCGGCCAGCAGGACGGCCACTTCGGTCGGGATCACCGGTCGGCTCGGTGTCCGGCTGGAGGCGGGCGTTGTTGCAGGCCGCTGCGATACGGGCGGCCGCCTGCAGCGCCGGTCCGGGATGCGGCAGGGACCCTACGTGTTCCCGGGTCGTCCAGGTCGAGGGCGCCGGCGGCGGTCCACGCGGCCGTCGGGGCGCATGCGGTTCTCGGTGAGGGTGCCGGTCTTGTCGGTGCAGATGACGTCCGTCGAGCCGAGGGTCTCCACTGCGCTGAGCCGTTTGACGAGCGCCCCACGCGCGGCGAGCGCCCGGACGGCCACGGCCAGTGCCAGGGTGATGACCGGCAGCAGGCCCTCGGGGACCATGCCGGCCAGCAGCCCGGCGGCGAAGACCACCGATCGACCAGGGACAGGCTGGCGCCGAAGACGGCCAGCGGAATGAAGGCCAGTGCCAGCGCCACCGAGACCGCGGCGATCAGCCACGCCACCCGCCGCACTTGCAGCTCCAACGGGCTGGGCTCCTGCTTGACCCGCTCGCGACAGAGCCGCGATGCGGCCGAGTTCGGTCGCCATCCCGGTGGCGAACACCACGCCGCGCGCCTCGCCGCCCGTGCAGTTCGTGCCGCTGAAGACCAGATCGTGGGCCCGTAGCACCGGCACATCCACATCCAGGATGGCCGCCGACCGCAACGTGGGCACCGACTCCCCGGTCAGCGCCGACATGTCCACCTCGATCGCCCCGGCCAGCAGGCGCACATCGGCGGCGATCCGGTCGCCCTCCTCGATGACGACAATGTCGCCCGGTACGAGTTCGGCCGCATCGATCTCCACCCGGACACCGTCGCGCACCGCCTTGGCCTGCTGGGGGAGGTACTCGCGCCAGAGCCTCCACCGCCCGCTCGGCCTGCACCTCCTGGGCGAAGCGCGAACCCCGCGTTCAACAGGATGATCAGCACCACCGCAGCGGCGACGACATGCGAGCCGACAGCGAACAGGAGTGCGGCCGCCAACCACAGCAGCAACGCCAGCGGATGGGTGAGCTGCCGAGCCAGCTCCCGCGGCCAGCGCCGCCCATGCCTGCGCCCCAACTCATTGCGCCCGTACTGCACCAGATGCCGCCGCGCCTCCGCGCTCGACAGCCCCCGCCGCGAACTGCGCAGATCACGCAGCAACAGCTCCGCGGCCTCCTCCGGATTCACCCCAGGAGGCCGCAGCCATGCTTCATGTCGACTCCTCACCGCACGAGACTAGCGGCCAAACTGTCGCAATCACTTACATAGCGGACCTTGAGCCAGCAAGGGCTAAAAATCACCACCCCGCCAACCGAACGCGAGGTACGACGCGCGATCAGCCCATCCGCCAAGCGCACCGCTTGAACCCGTCGGCGGCCTTCAGCACACCTTCCTGAAGCTAACGTCCAGGCCGCCCAACGTCCCCTCAAGGCTTCACGACATCGAATCTTCAGCGGTGCCCGGCGGGGATCACCGCAACATCCTGGAGATCTGGGCCTGCGACGCCGGCGAGGATGCGAAGTACCGGCTGGGGCGTGCACACGGATCTGAAGAACCGGGGCGTCGATGAAGTCCTGATGCTGGTCTGTCACGGGTTGAAGGGGTTCCCGAGGTGACGGAGACCGTCTGGCCTCGAACGACTATCCATCCTTGTGTCGTCCGCTTACTGAGGAACGGCTTCCGGCACGCGGCCCGCCCGGGCTGGGACAAGATCACCAAGGTGCTCAGGCCCGTCTGCACTGCGGCCAGCACGAGTTCGGTGTGTTTGTTGGTGGCCGCGGACCAGCCGACGATGCGACGGGAGAAGGTGTCGACGACGAAGGCGACGTAGACGGTGCCGGCCCAGGCCGCGACGTAGGTGAAGTCCGCGACCCAGGTCCGGTTCGGGGCAGGCAGGTCTTGGCCGCGTAGTAGGTGGAGGGGGCGATGCTGACGCCGTACCCGGTCAGCAGGCGCAGATCGGCTCGACCCCGCCGAAGCGGTCCCGGTGCTCATCTATGAACGTCACGGGCGAGGATGTGGCCGGTCGAACTCGGCCGCGAAGAAAGCCGAGGCCGCCTTGAGGATCTCGTTCGCCGACCTGAGCTCGATGATCTCCTTCTTCAGTGCTTTGACCTGGGCGGATTCCTCCGTCTTCGTTCCGGGCCGGGTCCCGGAATCGATCTGGTCCCGACGGACCCACCGGCGGACCGTCTCGGCCGTTCCAATTCCGAGCTTGCTCGCGACGGCCTTCATCGCAGCCCGCTCGGTCTCATAGCCGGGGCGCACCTCGGCGACCATACGCACCGCGCGACGCCGCAGCTCAGCGGGATAGGAGAGGGACGTGCCATGACTCGATCCTCTCAAGGAATCGACTCTCCACTGAACCCGGAACGGTTCAATGTGAGACAGAGCCGTTCATTTGACAGACCCGTAGCTGCGCAGCAGGTCAGGGGTTACTTGGGTGCGGCGGGCCAGGAGGATCCGTAGTGGCAGAGAGCTGTGGGGGTAGCTGCGCAGAGTGCTGCCTACTGCTCGGGCTGGCCCGTCCAAGTCCCGGAGTTGGTACTGGAGCGGGGCGATGAGGGCGAGGGCGTCTGTGTCGGTCTTCGCGCTGAGGATCGTGTCGGCGATTGCGGTGATGGCCGCGCAGGAGAGGGCGTCTGGTGCGGGGTCCGTCAAGGGGCGCGTGTGATGCCGTTTGCCTGGCCGTTTTCGAAGCTCGATCGTTGCTTGGTGGCGGCGTTCGGCGTCCGCGTCGAGGATGTCGGCGTGTTCGGTGCTGTGGGTGAGGTGCCGGCCGGCCGGCCATGTCAGCGCGATGAGTCCGCTGATCGTTCTCAGGTCGAAGAAGTACCTGTCTGCTCCGGTTGGCCAACCGACGCTGGTGGTGGTGGGTCCGTCGGGAGACAGCAGCTTGAGCAGTTTGTGCTGCAGGTGCATGAAGTGCTGGAGCATGGCGGTGCTGCAGGTTGGAGGTTCTGCTTGGCCGTGGCGGGCTCCGCAGGGGAGTGAGTGGCGGCCGCCGGGAGACCCGGAGCGGACGGCGCGGCACTGGCTGGGGTGGAGTTCGTCGTCGTAGGGCTGCGGTACCAGAGCCACGAATTGGACGACCAATCCGGGCTGGTGGCATTCGGGGCAGTCGTGCCGCAGAAGACAGTGGTGGGTGGGGCAGGCGAAGACCGGTGGGAGTCGCCAGCGGCGTTTCCAGCTCCCTCCGTGGGCTCGTTCGATCTCCGAGTCTCCGGCGAGGCATTGCGGGCAGTAGCGGGACCAGTGGCTGAATACGCTTCGGTTGCTGTAGAGCATCCGGTCCAGTTGTCGGTTGACCAGCTTCGGGCTGATGGGGCCGTAACGGTCGGCAAATGGGAAGAGGAAGAGATCGGCGGCCTCGGCGAAGGTCAGCCGGGTTGTGCGGGCCAACTCCGCGATGCGTTCGTCGTCCATGTGGTATTGGTGAGCGACCGTGATGAACTCCCGTGCCGCTCTGCGGTGTGCGCTCAGCCCTGTACGGATGGCGATTTCTCCTGGGCTGGTGGTGTTGTGGTGTGCCAGGCGGAGCACGAACCCTGGGAGGCTTTCATCCTCCAGTGGGGCCAGGCTCCGGGGCAGCTCGCGCCGTCGTGGCAAGCGGGTCTCCTGTTCGGGTCGGTCCAGGGCCTACTGTCGTACGGCAGGCTTGTCGTCGAAGACCGTGTTGCGCGGTTTCCTTCCTCGTGGTCGCGGCCCGGCCGCCTGGGGGACGTCTGGGATCTCTCCAGCGTCGGGGTCTCGGTCGGGCACGTTGCCGAGGTTGATGGTGATCTCGTCCAGGAGTGCTGTGGTCAGTTCCTCGCGTCCGGTTTCCATCGCCCGGGTGCAGCCGTCCTGGATCAGGCGTCGCAGTAGGCCGACGATGCCACCTGTGCGCCGGAAGAGGTACTCGGGCATCACGTTGCTGGTGAGCATGCCGTTACGGGAGTTGAACAGCCTGAGTTGGGCTTCGGTGCCGGCCAGATGCTCGACCCAGGCGCCGATGCCACCGGGAGTGTCGTAGTCAAAAGGGTTGAGGTCGATCAGGTCGAAGCGGCGCTCGGTCTGGGTGGCGGCCTCGTCACTGCGACCGCGGCGGCGGGTGGGAACGACCCATTGTCGGGTGCGGGGGTCTGGACGGCCTTCCCGAAGCAGTCCGGAGCCGGGGATGTCCACTCCGATGAGTACGACGGTGGCGTTGAACGACATCAGGTCACGGATCAGGTCGAGGGTGTCCTGGTCGTCTTCCCGGTGCATCTTCAACCGGGTGATGTCATCCAGCATAAGCACGGTCGTGTTGTGGTCGAGCATCGAGGAGCGGACGCTGCGGATCAGGCCCCGGAGGTTCTTTGCGTAGGGGGCACCGTAGAAGTCCAGGATGGCCTCGCAGAGGCCCTTGGGAGTGGCTTTCACCGGGGTCTGGCAGTAGGCAACGGGGACGAACAGGTCACGGGTGCCGTCGATCGCCTGGGGGTTGAGTTGGTGGTGCAGGTCTCTCCAGAAGTCCTCGAACGCTGCTGCGGTTTCGCAGGCGGTCTCGGTTTTTCCCTGGTAGCCGCCTCCGCTGATCATCAGCCCGTCGCGGGTGCCGGGGGTGAAGTTCAGCGCGTTGTTGTGGATCCGCGAGCGCATCAGTGCAGTGACGTTCGCGCTCATCGGCGTCTCCTGCATGCACAGGTTGACATGGGTGGCGGTGCGGTGCAGGTCGTGCAGGGCTCGCCGACGGGGCGACATGGCCCGGTATTCGGTGAGCGTCAGCGCTGGGGCCGGGATGAAAGCTC
>CAVWOS010000021.1:0-112373 GCA_963756705.1 uncultured Actinomycetota bacterium
TGGGCGCGCATGTGCGGCAGCACGGCCTTGGTCATCCGCATGACGCCGAAGACGTTGATGTTGAAGATGTTCTCGTAGCCTGGGCGAGGGAGTTCTCCTCGACGGCGCCGGAGGCGCCGACGCCGGCGTTGTTGACCAGCACGTCGATCCGCCCGAACCGCTCGATCACCTGCCTGACTGCGGCCTCGGCCGATGCGTCGCTGGCCACGTCGAGGTCGAGGAACCTTGCCCCGGAGGGCGGGGCGAGCCCGGCGGTCTTGCGGCCGGCTCCGATCACCTCGAGCGTAGCCGTGGCGAGGGCGGTTGCCGCTGCCCTTCCGATGCCCGCTGTCGCGCCCGTCACGAGCGCCACTGGCCTTGCTGTCGTCATCACGAACTCCTCGGCATTGTCGTACGGTCGTTTATCTTACGTTCGTAATACCATAGCTCTCGCGTCTGGATGGCTGGCAAGCGCGTCCCGCGTGAACGTGGTGCCGAGCCGTCGTTCGAGCAGGACAGCGTGTCGCGGTTCCGGTCGCCTTTGATCTCACTCGTCCTCGGGCGCCATGGAGACCACGACCTTGCCGGCCTTGGTCCGGCCCTGCTCGACGTGGGCCATCGCCTCGAGCGTCTGGTCGAACGGGAAGATACGATCGATCACCGGGTGGTAGCTGTCCGCTGTCGGGTGCTCGGCCAGCCGCGCAGTTGGTTGCCGCTGGCCTCCATGAAGAAGAACTCGTAACGCAGCACCCAGCGCCTTCGCCTGCTTGCGCACCTTACGGCTGAGCGCGTTCATGACCACGCCCATGAACGAGGGGGCGCCGGCCTGCTTGGCGAACCCGGCGTCCGGCGGGCCGGCGACACCGATGGCCAGACCTCCGGCCTTCAGCACCGTCAGCGACTTCTCGAGGTTCGCCCCGCCCAGAGCGTCCAGCACGAAGTCGTAGCCGGACAGCACCTTCGAGAACCCTTTCTCGGTGTAGTCGACGACAATGTCAGCACCCAGCTCCGGACCAGTTCTTCATTGCCAGTGTTCGCGGTCGTCGCGATGGTGGCGCCGAGGTGCTTGGCGAGCTGGATGACCGTCGAGCCGAGGCCACCGGCACCCGCGTGAATGAGCACCTTCTGGCCCGGCTTGACCCGGGGCATCATCCACGTTAATCTGCCAGGCGGCCAGGGACACCAGCGGTACGGCGGCCGCCTCCTGCAGGGTGAGCGAGGCTGGCTTCTTGCGCGCGACATCGCCTGGTCGATCGCCGACCGGCGAAGCTTCTCGATCCGCAGATCGCGCGGACGGGCGTAGACCTCGTCACCGACCTGGAAGCCGTGTACGGCGGAGCCGACCTGCGTCACGACACCGGCCACGTCGTGGCCGAGCACGAACGGAGCCTTGTACTTCAGGACCTGCTTGAAATCCCCGTTGCGGACCATCTTGTCCAGTGGATTGATGCTGGCGGCGCCCACTCTGACCAGGACGTCGCGGTCCCCGACGGTGGGCTCGGGTACCTCTGCGGCGCGCAGGCCGTCCTTGCCGTATTTCTCGACGACGAATGCCTTCATGTCAGTCAGCCCTCTGTGTGATCTTCGCGGTGTTTCGGGTCTGTGCCGCGCCCGCAAGCCCGCACGCAGCCCCATCCACGTCCTTACCAAGACGCTACTAGCTGAGTATTGAAAAGTAAACTCAGACTCGTTTAGACTCGCCCCCATGGATGCGTGGACGGAAGCTCTCCAGGACACCGGCATGGACCCCCGCCTCGACCGGGACACGTCGAACTGCTCGATAGCTCGGACTCTCGAGATCGTGGGGGAGAAGTGGACGATCCTGATCCTGCGCGAGGTCTGGTACGGCTCGTCACGTTTCAGTGACTTCGAGCGCGTCCTCGGCTGCCCGCGCAACCTCCTCGCGACGCGGCTGCGCATGCTCGTGGAGGAGGGGATCCTGGCCACCGAGACGTACAAGGAGCCGGGCGCGCGAAGCCGGCCGAAGTACGTGATCACCCGTAAAGGCATGGATCTGGTGCCTGCCGTGATGGGGCTCTTGCAGTGGGGTGACCGTTACCGCGCAGACCTGGAAGGCCCAGCCGTACTGACCCGACACCGCGAGTGCGGTGCGCGCATCGACGTCGAGATCCGCTGCGACCATGGTCACCACGTGCAGGCCGAGGACATCGAGAGCCTTCCCGGCCCCGCATTTCGCATGAAGCCGGTCGAGTGAGCTGACCCGGGCCGCGGCGTGTCCGACGTTCACGAGAAGCGACACAGCACCCGGGCACGCCGACGAGAGTGTGGCCGCTCCAGGCGGAACCTACCGGGCCTTCCCCAAGGCCCCAGGTCGAGGCTTCGACCTGGGGTTTCTTCGGGTGGGCACGCTCTGGATGTGCGGCCGGTTGGCCATGCGCCGACCACGGGAGCGCCCAACCCGGTATTGAACGCGGAATGCAACTCCGCTGCCGGAGCCGCAGCGAATGGGCGATTGCTTTACGGCTCAGGTCGCGGCGGTACCGAACCCGAGGTGGACCAGCCACTCTGTGTTCGCTGGATGGCACAGGTTCACGACCACATGCCGGTGGCCGGATTCCATGTGCGGGTGGTGGTAGCGCCGGCGAGGAGGGGTTCCGCGAAGGCGGTGACCTGCTGAATGACGTCTGCGAAGCGTTCGGGGTAGCCGGTTGCTGCTGGGCCTTGTCGGCGGCGCCAGGCTGAGTACGAGGTCTGGCGCCGCTCGGCGAGGTCGGTGATGGAGGTGCTGAGCGGTTTCAAGGTGATGCCTCGGTGTTCGGCGGTGGCGGCCAGGGCCATGGTGAGTTCATCGCCGTCGAGGTTGTTGAGGGTGAGGAGGCGGTAGAGGTCTGCGTAGTCGCGGTCGCGGGTGTTGAGGTCTCCGAGGGAGATTGCGGTGGTGAGTTTTTCGGCGATGACGGTGGCGAGTGGATAGCCGAGGATCTGAAAGCTTTCCGGGGTGAGCTGCTGTGGGTAGTCGATGGTTTGGGGTTCGGGGGTGACAGGGTCGCCGAAGCTGACGTCCAGTTGGAGCTTGAGCCGCGCGCGGGCGATGGATGCGGCCATGGTCAGACGCATGCCGTGGTATTCGTCCTCTTCTCGGATGGGAGCGGTCTTGAGCGTTGTGGGGTCGAAAACCACTCCGTCGTCGATTTCGGTGGCAGCGATCGCGGCGATCCTGCGGATGACCTCGGTTTCGTTGCCGGGGAACGCGCGGCCGAGGATGTCGATGTCGCGGGTCATGCGCCTGGCGCCGAACTGGGCGAGCAGCAGGCCGCCTTTGAGGACGAAGTGGTCCCGGCCGAGGGGTGATGTCGCCAGGCGGTAGAGGAACCGTTCGAGTACGTACTCGACCATGATCTCGTCGGTGGACCGGTTGTTGCGGCGGGCCAGGTTGCGCAGGTCGTTGTAGACACGGCCGGCGGTGGTGTCACGGGTCGGGTTGACCATCAGGCGAGCACCGCCTCGACGGCGGGGCGGATGACGGAGAGCGCACCTAGTTCGCGGGCGATGTGCTGGAGGTCGCCGGCCCCGCGGTGTCCGTTGCGGCGCAGGTAGCGGCCGAGTGCGGACAGGGCCAGGGTCTCGCCGATTCGGCTGCGGTGGCGCATCGCGTCGACGACGCTGCGGGCGGCGCTGTACACAGGGATGGTCTCTCCTGGGGCTGCCTCGATTCGTTCGACACCGAGGTCGAAGGTCTGGGCGGCGTACTGAGCTACCACGGTCGGCGGGTAGGAGATCGTGGGACGCCGGGAGCCGCGAGGTACGGCGATGTGCACCGCTGCAGGGATGTCGTCGATCAGCTCGTGCAAGGCCAGCGCGGACTCACCGCACACGACGGCGCGAGGAGCCCGTGCGCACACGGCCAGCAGGTCCACGTGCGCGGTTTCCGGCGCGTCCGTACGCCGGTAGACGCCACGGGAGAGTTCGTCTGCGGCCCCTTCAGCGACCAGAGATGCCAGGTCGCGGGGCGACAGCAGAGCGTGACGTGCCTGGGCTGTCGTGAACGTGGGGGAGAGGCCTGCCAGCCGCTGCTCCCGGCGGTGGTTTTCCGCAGCTTTCATGTATCAAATGATACCCCTATGTGCGCGAGAGGGGGTCGATTTAATGCAATCCCCGGGTGAGAAGGCGGCGAGCGGGCGGTTCACCATGGTTCCGCTCCCGTGGTGTGGGTCGTCGATGCTCGACTGGTCCGCTGGCTAGGGCTGTCACGAAGAGTAACTGTAATGGGTGGAATTGTGAGCAGAGTGCGACGGTGACGAGCCAGTCGGGGGAAACTCAGGCCTCCCCGCCGAGCAGCGGCGACGATGGATTGACTGAGCTGCGAACCCCCCCCATGTGGGTGCGGGAGCGCAAGGGGGGCGCGGACGCCTTTGGACAGGGCAGCATGAGGCACTACAACTCACCTCGCGACAGAGGTTCTGACCAGGCGGAACGGCACTCGGCAGCACGAGACGGAACGTGCCGGCATGATCGTCCGCGTACTCGTAATGCGTGGGTCGCCTGTTGCCCTGGATCACGTCAGGCAGTTGGTGGTTCCTCGGGAAAGCGGAAGCATGCTTGCCGCCCTCCCGAGGAGCACAGCCCGGACGAACCTGTCACCCCCCCGCAATGTGCTGACCCCTATCCAGTCGATTGCTGTGCGTCCCGGTGAGCCCGGTGTGAGCCCGGACGCCTGTGGAACCGGTGGCATGGCTTACCGCGAGGCGGATTCGTCGCCGTCCTGACCTGCACGGACAGGACCAGGGCGGACTACGCGTCATCCTCAGGCAGCGAATCCGGGCGACTCATAATCCGTCGGTCGTGGGTTCGAGTCCCACCCGCCCCACCCCGGACACCCCCAGTGCTAGCGCGAATGACGTGCGGAGCTAGCACTTCCCCGCCTCACGACACGGGGAAGACGTCACCCGGTTTCCCGCCCCTGCGTGAGCGATGCGTGAGCGCCGGTCCCGACAACGCCCCCCGGGCGCTCCTGGCGGGCCCTGGGCACCAGAAGAGCCGCCTTCTCCGCCAACGCCCGGTCCACGTCCTTGAAGAGCGACGTGTACGTGTCCGAGGTCAGCTGGATCGTGGCGTGCCGGAGGACTTCCTTCACCGAGTGGATGTCGCCGCCCGAGGCGTGGATCAGCAGGGCCGCGCAGTGCCGGGCGTCCCGCAGGTTGATCGGCGGCACGCCGGCCGCGACGTACAGCCGCCGGAACTCCTCGGAGACCTTGTCCGGGTGCAGCCATGCGCCCAGCTCGTCGGTGAAGACCTTCCCCGTATCGGTCCAGGCGTCGCCCGCGTTCTTCCGCTCGGCCAACTGGCGGTCCCTGTGCTCGCACAGGGCCAGCACGGTCACCGAGTCCAGGGCGATCGTCGCCGCGGACTCCTCCGTCTTCGGGTCCTCCTCGATCGGCGTCCAGCCGTCCACGATGATCTCGCGGTGCACCGTCAACTCACCGGCCTCCAGGTCCACGTTGACCCAGTCCAGGCCCACACCCTCACCGCGGCGGAGCCCCCGGAACAGCAGCAGGTGGTAGGAGGCGTACAGCCGCGAGTCGACGGCCACGTCGAGGAACTGGCCGATCTGGTCCGGGGTCCACACCATGACGGGCGACGGCTTCTGCCCGGTCTCCCGCCACAGCTCCACGAACTGATCGGTCCACACCTTCGCCCTCGGCCGCTTCCCGCCGGCGAGCTCCACGTGCTTGGCCGGGTTGAAGTCGTCGATGAGCTGCTGCCGGATCGCGGCCTGGATCGCGGTGCGCAGCGTGGCCCGGATCCGCTGCTGGGTCGCCGGCCCGGTGACGCGCCGGTACGGCGGCATGGCGTCGAGCTTCACCCGTTCGGCGGCCAGGCGCTCCCGCTCGGCCGCCGGCGGCCGGGAACGCTTCCCCCACGTCGCCTTCTCCTGCTGCGCGTGACGGGCAGCGTTCTCGGCGAGGATCACCTCGTTCTGCCCGTCGATCGCGTCGAAGAACTCCTGGCAGGCCCTCACGCTCAGCCGGTCCATGCGGTGGTGGCCGAGGCCCGGCTTGAGGTGCACGCGGATGTGGGACTTGTAGCCCTTCGTGGTGGTGGTGCGCGTCTTCTTCGAGTCGGCCCACTCGTCCAGCCAGTCCCCGACCGTCACGTGGACGACGAGGGACTGCCCGCGGTTTGAACCGCTTCCGGGTCTGCTCAAGGTCCGGCAGGGGCGCCTTGGCGTCCTTGGAGACGTCCTCCAGGAGGTCGCCGACCTTGACCTGCCCGTCGATATCGTCGCCGTCCGGGATGGCGAGCGGGGCTCGCACGGCGTCGAGCACCTCCTGGGCCTTCTTCGCCGAGTCGTAGCCGGAGCGGGAGAAGGAGCGCCGGCCGCCGTCCTCGCGTGGCGGCAGCTCCTGCCGGACGGCGTAGACGCCGTGCCTTCGGCTGGTCAACTGTGGACACGCCTTGCCCAGCCAGGGGTGATTCAAAGTGCTGGTGATCTTGAGGCGTCGCTGGTCACGGGGGTGTGAAGAGGCGGCGGCGGGCCGTCACGAAAACAACGAGGCCCCGGTTGACGGGGTGACCTGCCAAGTCGCCCTGCACCGCCGGAGCCTCGATGTGCCGCCGGTCTGCCACCGTCTGCCTGACCAGGGCGCCCTCGCCGCGCCAGCGTGAACTGCCCGGTGTCGACGAGCGGTTGGCGACATTGTTGGACCCGCGTGACCGCCGCGGGCGTCGGCACTCGCTGGTGTCGGTGCTGCTGACCGCGGCCTGCGCGGTGCTGTCCGGGGCCCGCCCCTACCTGGCCATCGGCCAGTGGGCCCGCAACGCTCCGCAGGATGCCCTCGCCCGCCTGGGCATCCGCCCCCGCGGCCCGGACGGTATCCGGCGCGCTCCTGCTACCTCCACGATCCGCCGTGTGCTCACTGTGGTGTGCCCCGGTGGGCTGGCCGACCTGCTCGGCTCCGCCCCGGCCGGCGCCGGGCAGGTGGCCGTGGACGGCAAGAGTGCCCGCGGCTCGCGTACCGACAACGGCGACGCTGTTCACCTGCCGTCGGCCGTCACCGGCTCCGGACGCGTCATCTCCCAGCTCCCGGTGCCGGGCAGGACCACCGAGGTCACCGCCCCGCCTGCGCTGCTGGCGCCCTTCGACCTCACCGGCGTGACGGTCACCGCCGACGCGTTGCACACCACCCGCGAGCAGGCCCGATACCTGGTCGAGGAGAAGAACGCCCATTTCGTGCTCGTGGTCAAGCGCAACCAGCCGCGCCTGCACACGGTGCTGCGCGCCCTGCCATGGAAGGAATGCACCGCGGTGCGTTACGACCGCGGGCAGGGGCACGGCCGGCACGAGACCCGCTCGGTGCGTGTGCTGACCGTCACCGGCCTCGGCCTGGACTTCCCGCATATCGCGCAGGCCGTGAAGATCCACCGCTACCGCACCGACGCCAAGAGCGGGAAGACCACCCGGCAGACCGTCCACGCGATCACCGACATGACAACCCATCAGGCATCTCCGCAGCGTCTCGGGCAACTCGCCCGCGGACACTGGGGCATCGAGTCCGTGCACCACATCAGGGACACGACCTTTGCCGAGGACGCCTCCAAGGTCCGCACCGGGCACGGTCCGGCGAACATGGCCACACTGCGAAACCCCGCAGTCAACACACTCCGCGACGCCGGCCACCGCAGCATCGCCGCCGGGCTGCGACAGGTCTCCTACGCGCCCTTCACGCACCCACTCGACCTGATCGGACTCGCTTGACCTGCACCGACACGTGATCACCAGGACTTCGAATCAGCCCTGTCAGTGGCCTGGGCCGGGGTTGACGGTCTCGCAACGGGGTGGCAACTGGGGCCATCCGGTAGCGGTTGGCTCCGGCCCAACAAATGATGAGGTGAGGTGGGCAATGGTGGAACCGACAGGTACGCCATCCCGAAAGGGTTGGCGGCGTGGACTCCTTGAGCGGTTAGGAATCGCAGTGGCAGCACGCGCGCTGTGGACTCTGATCGAGCAGGGGTTCGCCCACCACTAAGGGCATCGCGCCCAGGGACCGTCCGCGGGCTCCCCCCAGTATCCGGCGGGCGGTCTCATCATGGAGAGCATGGAACCGCTGTACGTGCCCGCCGGCCACATGTCCGCCCGGCAGGCGGCAGAGGCCCTCGGTATCAAACTCCCCGCCGTGCGCAAGCTTGTCGAGCGCGGACACCTCACCCGCGCCGGCGGCAGCCCCCGGCAGCCGTACTACGACGGCACGCAGGTGCGGCAACTCGCCCGAGCCCGCGGAGTCGCTTGACTCCTGGTCACAGAGGGTGTCACCATCTTTCCGCAGACGTATGCCCGAAGGCCCCGGAGACCGCAACGGTCCGGGGCCTTCGGCATCTCCAGCGAGCCGAGTGCTCCCGACCGTCCGTGCGCGTCGGACATTACCGAATAGACCGGTGCGACGAAGAGCAATGTGCGCGGCTTGAAACGGCCCTGCGAGAGCGCTGTACCTCGGCGTATGGTCGTGGAGGCTTCTGACGCTCCGCGAGAACTCAGACGCTAGTACTTGCGTGCCTTTGCCGAAGCTCAGGGCATCGGACCGGTACGCGCGAGCACCAGGGGGGACGTCGGCCGCCGGCACGAGGGCCGAGCACGGCAGTTGGAAGGGATGCGCATTTCCTGCACGCTTCGGTCCGCTGCCGTTTCCACCCGCAAGAGGAGTGCCGGGTCATCCACACGGACAAAGGAGCACCTCATGCGTATGCGCTCAAAGCGAACCAGGCTGGCGGCAGTCGCGGTCGGGGCACTGACCGCCGCCACGATCGTGCTCGGTACATCGCCGGCCTCTGCGGACGGAACGTACAGCGGGCTTCCGTACATCCATGGCGCCGGGAGCTTCTCCGACGACTTTGGCGATGAGGGGAGTCTGTCGACGGACACGAACACCCCTTCCAACGCTGTCTGCTTCTGGCAGGAGATCCTGTGGGCGGACGGCGACCTCTCGTCAGGAGACGTGGACGGCTACTTCGGATCGACGACCAAGGCCGCAACCGAACTCTGGCAGTCACAGCATGGTGTGTCGTCCGATGGAGTGGTCGGTAAAGGTACCTTCGGTGCGGCTGACGCTCACCTGTATCAAGAAGGTGGCAGCTCCGCCGATGGTCAGTATCTCTACGTCTACTATCGGGGGGGAGTTAGAGATGTCGACTTCACACGAAACACAAACGGCGACTACGGCTTCTATAACGTCAGCGCTACCACGCACTACCTCGCTGGCTACAATTACTGGGACTGTTGACGCTGCGCAGAGGAGTCCGTCCCGATTTTGGTAGGGGTGCTGCCCGAATAGCGGAGTGCTGGCTTCCTGATCTCTCCCTTGCTTATCTCCTTGTGCTGACGCACGAGAGGATATGCCTCCTGGGGGGCGACCACTGACACGGCAGCTGTAGTTCTGGTCAGGGTTGGTCCTGGAGAGCGTGTCGGTGCTGGTGGCAGGCTCGTGCGATGGCTTGATGATGGCGGCGCCAGGCCATCCAGTGCAGGAGGTGTTCCGCGCCTCGGGCTGGTGGTGTGAGGACGAACGCCCGCAGGAGCCGGACGAGTTCGGGGCAGGTCAACGGGACGAGACAGACCGGTCCGGAAGGGCCTGTGGTGGTCGTGGCGGTGGTGGTCAGGGCGAGGACGGCGGATGCGACAAGGCAGAACAGCGACCAGCGCATCCAGGAGTTCCAGCAGGTCACCTGCCCTTCGTCCAGGCCGGTGAAGCTCTTGCCGAGTTGGAAGGTCTCCTCGATCCGCCACCGTCGGCAGATCACTTCGACCAGCTGGGCGAGGGTGACAGGCGCGGGCGACCAGCAGCGGAAGAAGGAGATCTCGCCGGTGTACCGGTGCCGGCGGGCGACCAGGACGCTGGTGCCGTCGTCTGGGTGTCCGTCGGGGGTGTCGTCCGCGCGGACACCGAGCCAGGCCCAGTCGTACTCGCGGGTGCCCTTCGTTCCGTGTCCGGTCCGCATGCGCATCCACTGGTGCGGCAGCACCTTGTTGATCATCTGACGGGCCATCCACCGGCGGCCGGCTCCGTCCGTGACGGGGTAGGTGTGGGAGACGCCGACCGCGTAGCCGAGGCCGAGCTTCCGCAGACTCTGTCGGAGTCCACGACCCGAATACACCTCGTCGCCGGCGAACCAGCGGGCCCGGATGCCCAGCTTGAGCGCGTTCTTGACCATGGCGGCGGTCTGCTGCAGCTTCGTGGCGAACATGATCTCTTCCGGGACGCCGGCCGCTTGACGGCGTTCCTCGTCCGCGGCCCAGTCTGCGGGGAGATACAGGGCCCGGTCGATGACCACGCGCACCGACTCGGTGACCGCGGCCAGGTGAACGGCGACCTGGCACAGTCCGACGCCTTTGATCGCGCCGGAGTACTGGCGTCCGGCGCCGACGCAGTCGGTCGAGGACTTCGCGTCCCCGGTCTCGTCCGCGACCAGCACCACCTCCTGACCTGCCAGTTCACGGACGACCAGGCGGGCGATCTCCTCCCGGGCCCGGTCGTGGTCGAACCTCGCCCGTGACAGCAGGTGCTGCAGCCGGTGCGGGCCTGGATGCCCGAGGGCCTCAGCCAGCGTCCAGCAGTTGCGCGTGTCCACCTCCGCCAGCAGCCCGGTGACCATCTCCGCCGCCGTGGCACGGGTCTCCCGCCGGGCCAAGCAGCCCGCGATCGCATCCATCGCTGCCCCGAACAGCCTGCCCCACGCAGCCCGGGCTATCGTGGCCTCCACGGCCACCTGATCCTGAAACGTCGTCACAAACGTTCATGATCACGGTGGCCGTACCTGTACCTACACCCGACCCCGCAAGCCGCCCACCAGCACAGAATCCGGAACTACAGCTGCCGTGACTGAGCGCTGTCGCATGCCAGCCCGCACAGAGAAAGCCGACCGAGGGCCCCGCGATCACACCGGTCCGGGGCCTTCGGCACGCCCCGGACCCGTCCCAGCCCACGAGGCGCAACGGCAGGGGCACAAACCAGCGGCCGGGCGTCCGGGACGGGCACCGGCCGCCACCAACCCGGAAGGCCCGCTCATGCCCGAGCAGCAGCCCGGCGTGGGCCGCATCGTCCACGTCTCCATGGACCCCACGATGAACAACGGCGCCGACATGGCGCCCGCGATCATCACCCGCGTGTGGAGCGACACGACCGTCAACCTGCGCGTGCTCGCCGACAGTGAGAACCTGCTGTGGCGTACTTCGTCCACCTACGCCGACGACCTCGACGCCATCCCGGCCGACGACCCGACCCGCCTGAACCGCTGGACATGGCCGCCCCGCGTCTGACCTACACGCTGTCCCTCCGGCGCCACGGCCGTTCACTGCCCCGCCGTATCGTCGCCTTTGGAATGGGCTCCTTGCCCCGCTGTCGAGCCGTCTGATGCAACACCAGGGTCGCCGCCGAACCGCCGCTTGCAACCAGCAGCCCCCAGAACCTCAGTTCCTCTCGGTGCTCCAGCGATCCGACCAGTGACAGCGCCAGCGCCACCACCAGAACTCCGAAAGCAGCAACCTTCCGCATGCTGCACCCCCTCCCCGCACAACACGGTACGGCGAAAGGCGTGATCACCGTGGCCGGACGCCGAGTCTGCGCCCCGCATCTGGTCGGCATCGCCGTCACCCTCAGACCGAGCCCCGACAGGAGGCGAACCGGATGACGACCCCTGCCGGACCGGCCTGCCGCACCTGCGGTGAGGCCCCGGTCGTCCACTGGCTGCGCCGACTCACCACCGACGAGGTCGCCGCCGAGCAGGCCATCGAGCAGGCCCGCCGGGACCAGGCGCTGCTGCTCGCCGACCCGCAGCAGCCCGCCCCGGACTTCGGCCCGCTGCCCGACTACCTCGACGCCACCACCCCCGTCTACGCCTGCGCGAAGCACGCCCTCGCCCTCGACCAGGCCGCGCTCATCCACGCCCACGACTGCGCCGCGCCGCCGTGCGACTGCACGCCCGAGCCGCACCCGGAGCCGCTGGCACCACCGCCCGCTCCGGAACTACCGCCTGGATGGTGAGCCCGTGCCCGCCCGCCGGCCCCGCCCCTGCCTCGATTGCGGGACCCTGACCCGCAACGCCTCCCGGTGCGACGAGCACCAAGCAGCGTGGCAGCGCCGACACGACCAGGCCCGCGGCAGCAGCACCCAGCGCGGCTACGGCTCCGCCTGGCGGCGCACCGCGGCGGCCGCCGTCGACGAGCACCGCGCCCAGTACGGCGACTGGTGCCCCGGCTGGGGCGTCCTGCCCCACCACGCCACCGACTCACTGCCGACCACGTCGTGGCCAAGGCCAACGGCGGCAGCGACGACGCGGACAACATCGCGGTGTTGTGCCGTGGGTGCAACAGCCGCAAGCACAGCAGGCGGCGGTTTCTGGGAGTTGTTGCAACACGTGGTCGTGTTGATCAGGCCGCGAGCAGTTTATGCAGGCGCTCGGCTGGGGTTTCCCAGCCGAGCGTTGTGCGTGGGCGGCCGTTCAGCTCGGTGGCGACGGCCTGGAGGTGTTCGCGGCTGTGGACGGACAGGTCGGTGCCCTTGGGGAAGTACTGCCGCAGCAGACCGTTCGTGTTCTCGTTCGAACCGCGCTGCCAGGGGCTGGCCGGGTCGCAGAAGTAGACGGGGACGTCGGTCGCGACGCTGAACTCGTGGTGGCGGCCCGCCCATCTCGCTGCCCTGGTCCCAGGTCAGGGATCGCTTCAGGTGGCCGGGCAGGGTCTGGACGGTCTCGACCAGGGCATCGCGGACTCGTTCGGTGCCACGGCCGTGGGGCAGGTGCAGGAGCATCACGTAGCGGGTGGAGCGTTCAACGGGGGTGCCGATGGCGGAGGCGCCGTCCTTGCCGATGATCAGGTCGCCCTCCCAGTGGCCGGGCATCGCCCGGTCTTCCGCTTCGGCGGGTCGTTCGCTGATCATCACCATGGGGTCGCGGAAACGGGACTGCCGCTGCTGGGCCTGGCGGCGGGGCTTGCGCCGGACCCGGCCGGTCCGCAGGGCCTTGGCAAGTTCGCGGCGAAGTTCACCGCGGCCCTGGACGTAGAGGGACTGATAGATCGTCTCGTGGACCACGTGCATCTCCGGCCGGCCGGGAAACTGTGCTCGCAGAGCCTGGCAGATCTGCTCTGGGCTCCACCGCAGGTCCAGGCGGTCCTGGATGAAGTCCCTCAGCTCAGTGTCCTGGCTGATCTTGCCTGGTTTCGGGCGCGGCCGCCGGGCGTCGGCGCGGGACTGGGCGGCGTAGGGCCGGTAGACCCATTGGGCAGAGCCAACGCGCACAGGCATGCCGTTGCGGCGGATCTCCCGGCTGACCGTGGAAGGACTGCGGCCGAGTTCGGCGGCGATAGTCCGTATGGACACCTTCTCGCGCAGCCGGTCGGCGATGTGGACACGCTCGTCCTCGTTCAGGTACCGGGAGCGGCCGGGCAGAGCCCGCACCGGCCGCGCGGCGGTCCTGCATCGCTTCTTGCGGCCCTCGGGCCGGCCGTTACGCCACTCACGGCCGGTCCGAGGGTTGACGCCTACACGTTCACACGCATCCGCGTTGCTGAAGCCCAGTCGCATGAGCCGGAAGTATTCCTCCCGCTCTCGACGCAGCTTCTTTCGCCCCTGGATCTTCTGCTTGCGGATCTCGAAGTCCATCGCACCCCCTGAACTGGAGTGTTGCGACGACCACTAGAACCTAAGGTCCTCCGGGACCGGGCGGGGGTTTTCGTCTATCCGGGAGTCGAGTTAATGGCCCGATTCCTTCTCCTGCGCACTGTCCGTGTCCCTTCAGGATGGGAGCCTCCTGAGGTTCCGCAGGAGGCCCCTGCCCGGATGGCGAGGACCGCGGTTCATCAGGATCGTCGATTCCCGCGGAAGGATCCGCCCGTGCGCAAGACCACTGCCCTCAAGTCGTCCCTCATCACCACCGCGGCGCTCGCGTCCGCCCTCGGCCTCGTCAGCTCGGCCTCCGCAGCCACCACGTGGACCGTGTCTGGGTTTCCCACGCCCCCGGCGGGGGTCACCTACACCTCCACCGACGCGAAGCTCGACGGCGTCACATGCACGTTGGCCACCGCCACCGTCACCGGAACGAACGGCACCGGCCTGAGCGGCACGGGCCTCGCGCACGTCACCACCGCCGCTTGGTCGGGCTGCTCCGGCCCGCTGGGCTTGACAGTCTCCCTTACCGCGCAGAACCTCCCATGGAACCTCAACGCAGTCAGCTACGACTCCGCCACTGGCGTCACAACTGGCACCGTGACCAACGTCGAGGCCCACATCAGCATCGGCGGTGTGGGCTGCACCGCCGACCTGCGTGGGTCGAGCTCAACAACCCCGGCCACTCTGGACTTCAGGTCCACCAACTCAGCGCGCACTGTGAGCTTCCCGGGCACGGACAACCTGCACTACTACAACGTGTCGGGCAGTTGCCTGGGCCTGTTCAACTCCGGGGATCAGGCCACCTACACCGCCGACTACGTAACCACCAGCCCGGTCACGATCACCTCGCCGTGACCCGGTACCGACCCACGGCAATGCCGCACCACCGGGGACCCGGCCCGTCCGACCGGGGTACCCACTTGGGCAGTGCAGTGGACAGTCCGGCCGGTTGCGCGGCCGGGCTCACCGCAGGGCGTCGATCGCCTTCACGATCAGGGCCCGCGCCTCCGCGCCGTACACGGCCTGCCGGTGGAAGGCCGCGAACGCCTGGACGTACTGTCCGACCTCGTCGGGTGCGATGACCTTCACCGAGGCGGACAGAGGCTCGTGGTCCACGCGTGCATCGTCGAACACCGTGAAGGACTCGACCGGCCACGTCTCGCGCTGGATGGCGAAGGGGATGATGCCGAGCGAGACGGCCGGGAGGTCCATGGTAGACAGCAGGAATCCGAGCTGGCCGGCCATGACCCCGGCGTCGCCGAGTTGGTAGCGCAGCACGCTCTCCTCGATGACTATCGCGAAGCGCCGGCCGCCCTCGCGGATGATTCGGGACCGCTCGACCCGCGCGGTCACCGCTTGGTCGACGTCGTCCGGCAAGCCGCGGAAGGTGGCGATCGAGCGGAGAAGTGCCGTCGCGTAGCCCGGGGTCTGGAGGAACCCGGGGACGACGTTGGAGCAGTACACCCGGAAGTGCGTGGTGCGCTCGTACAGCGGGACCGCGGCCCGCTGGAGCTGTCGCAGACCGGTGCGTTGAAGGCGGCGCCACTGGACATACATCGAGTCGGCCTGCCGGTTGGCGGCGACCAGGTCGGGCGCGAGGGTCTCGGCGCCGCACGCGCGGCACCACGCCAGGACGTCGCCGTCGGATGGTGCTGTGCGCGCGTTCTCGATGCGCCCCGACTTCGCCTCGCTCCACCCACAGCGGGCGGCGATCTCCCGCTTTGTCAGGCCGGCGTCGAGCCGGACTTCCCGCAGGCGCGCGGCGAGCTGCTCGCGGGCGGCTTGAACGCTGGAGGAGGGCGAGGTCGGGGGCATGTCGTGCTGTCTGTCCGATCTCAGCGGATGACGTACTGGTCGTGCGGGGTCGCACGTTCCCAGACGCGCTCGAACGCCGCGGCGTTCAGGCCGACGAGGGCGCGGTCGTCGAAGAACTCCTCGCCCAGGAAGTCGCCGTTCCCTGCGAAGTCGTGCACGCGGATCACGGCGTCATCGAAGATCCAGAAGTCGCAGCCCGGCATCAGCAGATCGGCGGTGCGCTGTCGGGACAGCCACCGCACCTGTTCACCCGCAGCGACGTTGGCCTGGGTGAGGTAGTGCTCCCAACGGATGTAGTCGGTGACCGGCTCGGACACCACCCGGGCGCGGCGGACGGACACTCCGCGCTCGACAGCCTCGGCGATCTGCTGGTGGAACGGCCGCCACCAGGAAGACCGGTCGGACCAGTCCACGAGGGCGCCCTGCTGCCACTCCTCGAACCGCGGGTTGCTGTAGTAGGTGTCCCGCATCTCCAGGTGGACTGCCGAGCGCTTGGCGCCGGCGAGTAGGTCATCGAACGACGCCGGAATGCTCCGCGGCATCGCACGCCTCCCTCATGATCTGGGCCATCCGGGCGGGAATGCGGACGACGGCTTCGTAGTCGGGCAGGGGGCCGGTCGCCCGTACCTGCTCGTTCAGCGCCTCGTCGGCCTTCCAGCCCTGGATGACGAACTCCTGCTTTTCGCCGTCGAACCAGACCCGCGGGCAATTCTTCTCGTCGGTGTTCGGGTCGATACCGATGAACCGTAGTGCCACGACGTCCTCCATCGCTCGGTCGCTAACACAGACTTGCACCGCAGTCGGGCTGGTGGAGTAGCGCGTCAAGGGCGCACCGGGTGCACTGACCATGCCAGAGGATGTAGGTGCAAGTTGCTGCAAGTTTGTAGCGGGTGCAATTCGTCTCGCCCTAGCGTCGGGTGGGGCCCGTTCCGTCGCCGATGCGGTGCGGGCATGGAGAAGCCCCGCGGCCGATGGCACGGCCCGGGGTTCGGTCAACCCGAACTGAGGCAGGTCGACGTGACGGATCCTACCGACGGCCCGGCGGGTGCCGGGCGCCTTTCCCCTCCATCTCTGGTTCAGGGCCTCCGGGTGTACGACGAGACGGCCCAGAAGTTCGGCACCGTCGCCGAGGTGTGGACCGATGATCTCGTGTACCTCCGGCCGCTGGGCGGCGGCCTGGAGTGGGAGGCCCGCCGCGGCACCGTCCGGCCGGCGCTGACCTCATGACCACCACCGTGGCCGCCCTCGACGCCCGCACCCTGCTGCCGCACGACGAGTTCGCCGGCGTCGTGGCCACCGTCCTCGACAACAACGACGGCATGGACCAGGCGACCGCCGAGCGCATCGTGGTCGACGCCCTGGCGTTCGTCGCCACCGCCGCCCAGGTGCCGGGCGAGCCCATGGCGCCCTCGCGGATCGTCGATGAGGGCTGGCACGCCCTGGTCCTCCACACCGCGGTGTACGCGGCCCTGTGCGAGCGCCTGGGCCTGTTCGTCCACCACTACCCGGAGCGCCCGGACGAGACCCGGCAGAAGCCCGGCGTCCTCGCGCACACCGTGAACCTGATGCGGGCCGCCGGCTACCGCCCGGACCCGGAGCTGTGGGCGCTGCCGGCCGAGGGCCTGATCCCGGTGGCCGCGAAGTGCGGGCACGCCCCGTCGTGCGGCATCACCGACCCGAAGGTGGCGGTCGCCGCGTAGACCCCGCCGCGCCGTAGCACCCCCGCGGGCGGCACGGCGGACCGAGGCCCCGGCCGAGAAGGCGCCGGGGCCTCGCTGCGTCCCTGGCCAAGATCACTCGAACAGACTCGCTGTCGAGCGTGCAGGAGGGCACGCATGAATCATCGATTTACAGTGCCGGACGGACACGGCAGCTGTAGTTCTGGTCAGGGTTGGTCCTGGAGAGCGTGTCGGTGCTGGTGGCAGGCTCGTGCGATGGCTTGATGATGGCGGCGCCAGGCCATCCAGTGCAGGAGGTGTTCCGCGCCTCGGGCTGGTGGTGTGAGGACGAACGCCCGCAGGAGCCGGACGAGTTCGGGGCAGGTCAACGGGACGAGACAGACCGGTCCGGAAGGGCCTGTGGTGGTCGTGGCGGTGGTGGTCAGGGCGAGGACGGCGGATGCGACAAGGCAGAACAGCGACCAGCGCATCCAGGAGTTCCAGCAGGTCACCTGCCCTTCGTCCAGGCCGGTGAAGCTCTTGCCGAGTTGGAAGGTCTCCTCGATCCGCCACCGTCGGCAGATCACTTCGACCAGCTGGGCGAGGGTGACAGGCGCGGGCGACCAGCAGCGGAAGAAGGAGATCTCGCCGGTGTACCGGTGCCGGCGGGCGACCAGGACGCTGGTGCCGTCGTCTGGGTGTCCGTCGGGGGTGTCGTCCGCGCGGACACCGAGCCAGGCCCAGTCGTACTCGCGGGTGCCCTTCGTTCCGTGTCCGGTCCGCATGCGCATCCACTGGTGCGGCAGCACCTTGTTGATCATCTGACGGGCCATCCACCGGCGGCCGGCTCCGTCCGTGACGGGGTAGGTGTGGGAGACGCCGACCGCGTAGCCGAGGCCGAGCTTCCGCAGACTCTGTCGGAGTCCACGACCCGAATACACCTCGTCGCCGGCGAACCAGCGGGCCCGGATGCCCAGCTTGAGCGCGTTCTTGACCATGGCGGCGGTCTGCTGCAGCTTCGTGGCGAACATGATCTCTTCCGGGACGCCGGCCGCTTGACGGCGTTCCTCGTCCGCGGCCCAGTCTGCGGGGAGATACAGGGCCCGGTCGATGACCACGCGCACCGACTCGGTGACCGCGGCCAGGTGAACGGCGACCTGGCACAGTCCGACGCCTTTGATCGCGCCGGAGTACTGGCGTCCGGCGCCGACGCAGTCGGTCGAGGACTTCGCGTCCCCGGTCTCGTCCGCGACCAGCACCACCTCCTGACCTGCCAGTTCACGGACGACCAGGCGGGCGATCTCCTCCCGGGCCCGGTCGTGGTCGAACCTCGCCCGTGACAGCAGGTGCTGCAGCCGGTGCGGGCCTGGATGCCCGAGGGCCTCAGCCAGCGTCCAGCAGTTGCGCGTGTCCACCTCCGCCAGCAGCCCGGTGACCATCTCCGCCGCCGTGGCACGGGTCTCCCGCCGGGCCAAGCAGCCCGCGATCGCATCCATCGCTGCCCCGAACAGCCTGCCCCACGCAGCCCGGGCTATCGTGGCCTCCACGGCCACCTGATCCTGAAACGTCGTCACAAACGTTCATGATCACGGTGGCCGTACCTGTACCTACACCCGACCCCGCAAGCCGCCCACCAGCACAGAATCCGGAACTACAGCTGCCGTGACGGAAGGTGGCCGCCGTGACCAGGGATCTTCGCGAAGAAACCCAGGCCGTTCGCTTCCTTGGCCTTGCCAACGAGACGATCCTGCTGGACAGCATCTGGACGCGCAGGCTCGAAAGGTCCGATCGCATCAGGCCACATGAAAGAAAGCCGCTCATCGGCGTTGGCGAACAAATCATCGATAAGCTCATCCAGCTACGCAGCCCCGCACACACGGATCTCGTCCTGAGGCTCGGCAACGACCCAGATGTATCCTCCGCCTGGACCGAGCAGGAGCTCGGATCGATCTTCGTCCCTGAACCTCGCGCCCAGCTCGACGGGTTGTTCAGGAGCGGCACGTTTGCCCGGCTGGCTGCGGCCTCGACCCAACTCTTCATGGAGAACGTAGAGAGCGACATTGCCGATCTTCGCCGCAAGTTGCGACAGGTGCGTGAAGGTGCCCTACCGGACGGGGACATCACGCCCCAGACCCAGTGAGCCATCTACGGCATGGCGTTTGTAGTCTCCGCGGCCGCGGGCTGGTGGCCTACTGCTCTGGGTATGGCTGCGACCTTCCTGGCGAATGGTTGCCTGGCGTACATGGGGTTCGATCTCTAACACGCGAGACCCATTACGGAACGTGATGGCAACCTAGGTGTGTTTCAAATCGACCATGGGGTCCCCGAACCTGATGCCTCTGGCGCGGCCGTCGCGGGTGAGGGACGATGGATCAGCGCAGGTCAGGCCCCTATGCGAGAAGCAGCATTGCGTGAGCGGACGTCCCGTAGACCCCCAGAATCGCCGGAGTGAACCGGAGTCCGTAACGCTGTGACCTGGGGCTCCCGGAGCGGGCCAGAGTCGCCAGAGTGTCCCGGAGTGGAAACCGGAGACTCATAATCCGTCGGTCGTGGGTTCGAGTCCCACCCGCCCCACCCCGAGTGCACCGCCAGAGGCGCCAGGAGCCGATTCGGCCGTGCCGGGCCCGGCCGGGAAGGACGGCTCGGCCGGGGCCGCGGCTGAGACACCAGCCACCGTTCCTCGGCGAAGTGCGGCGCCACTTCCTTGGACAGGGCGCGCAGCCGGCCGGTCGGGTCGAGGATGACGGTGTCGTCGCTGAAGTGGCGGGCGGTTCGGCGGCTCCGGGCATGCCGGTGGGCCCGGGCGGAGTGCCGCGCGGGCCCACGGGGACGTGCCGGGGATCCGGTCAGTCGGCGATGAAGTTGCAGGCCAGAGCCGTCTGGGCAGAGGCCAGGTTGAGGAACGCGCTGTTCTCCGCGTTGCACAGGATGTTGGTGATCTCGCCCTTGTTCACATTGGCGATCTTGCCGTTGTTGACGTTGACGTTGATGGGCCCGTCGTAGGCGACGGCCGTGCCGGCGGCCGAGACGAGGGCGGCGGCGGCGAGGGTGACGGCGGCGAGGGTGGTGCGGATGCGCACGATAGCTCCTGAACGTGGAACGGGCCACCGGGTGCGGCCCTTCCTGATCGGGTTGCCCGGTGGCGGCGCCCATGCCGCCCGCCCTCATCCGCCGGGCCTAACGAACTCACCCCATTGCCGCTCCCGCCCCCGATCGGTCGCCGCCGTTCGGGTGGCCGATCCCCGTGCCCCTGCGGCGGGCAGGGGCCATGAGGGCCTGTCGGTCGTGGAGCACC
Source organism: uncultured Actinomycetota bacterium (assembly GCA_963756705.1). GTDB lineage: Bacteria > Actinomycetota > Actinomycetes > Streptomycetales > Streptomycetaceae > Actinacidiphila. The sequence continues at coordinate 20,364 of CAVWOS010000021.1, forward strand.
CGGGGACGAGTGACCGGAACGACGGTGAGCAGGTCGTCCAGGCCCTTGAAATCGTCCGGATTGGTGGTGAAGAGGGGAAGGCCCTCGGCGATGGCGATCGACGCGATCATCAGGTCGGCGACGCGTCGACGAGGTCGGCGGCCGGCCCCGACGACGGCCGCGCACACCCGCCCGTAGGTGCGGGCGGCCTCGACGTCGAAGGGGATGGGATCGAACTCGTTTTCCGCGCGCTGGAGGATGTCCATACGACGGGCGCGTTCCGCGTGCTCGTCGTAGTCGTCCTGCTCCGTGTTGCCCCGCACCTGGTGGGGTCCGGCGGAGAGTTCGGCCAGAGTGACGGCCGTGATGGCCATTTCGGCGGGCAACTCGTCAGGGTCGATCCACTTGCGCAGGATCATGATGTTGGTGTCGAGAAGCCCTTGCCGGTGTTCATCGGGCATACGGGTCGTCCTGCTCCTGCTCGGCAAGGGTGTCCTGGTCGTCGCGGAAGGCGTCCAGGGAGATGTCCGGGGCGCTGCGGGACATGGCGGCGAACTCGCCGCGGGGGACGAATCGCCGGCGTCGCCGCAGAGGGACCAGTTCGCCGATGCGGTGCCCGTCCCGCGTGACGGTGAAGGACTGGCCGCTCTGGACCGCGTCCATGATCTCTTTGGATCTGGTGCGCAGGTCGCGCTGGGTGATCTCGGGCTGCGCGTTCATGCCTTCACGATACCCGCTTGTGGCACCAGGTGCTACGTGGTAGCACCTGGTAGCACCTGATCACATATGTGTGGTCCCAGACCTCGACGCCCCGCCGCCTGGGAGGGGCGGGACGGGTGTCGGGAGGGGGCGGGGTCAGGTGAGGAGTTGGGTGGACCAGTCGGCGCCCGCGGGGAGGCCGGGCGGGGTGACGAAGACGGCGCTGCCGATGTGCTGGATGTACTCGTTGAGGGCGTCGTGCTGCCCGAGGATCGTCTGGAGCGTGACGAACTGCTGCGGGCTCTTCATGTAGGCGATGAAGAACAGCCCGCCGAGCAGGTCGCCCGTGACCGGGTCGATCCCGTCGGTGTACGAGTAGCCGCGACGCAGGATGCGCAGGCCCTTGTTGTTCTCGTGGGCGGCCAGCCGGATGTGCGCGTCGGCCGGGATGACGTAGTCCGAGCCGCTGCGGGCGTGGAAGTCGGGGGCGTCGAACTCCGTCCGGCCGGTCAGCGGCGCCCCGGTGGACTTGAAGCGCCCGAAGACGTCCTGCTGGTCGCCCAGCCGGTCCCGGTCCCACTGCTCCAGCCGCATCTGGATCTTCCGGCTGACCAGGTACGAGCCGCCGCGCGCCCAGCGCTGCGGCTCCTCCTCGCCGATCCACACGTGCGCGCCCATCAGGGCCTCGTCGGTGGCGTCGATGTTGCGCGTGCCGTCCTTGAAGCCCATCAGGTTGCGCGGGGCGGCCTGCGCCGGGGTGGTCGACGCGGTGCGGCCGAACCCGAGCTCCATCCAGCGCGGCACCAGCGTGCCGAAGGCCAGCCGGCGCAGGTTGCGCACCGCGTGGAAGGCCACCTGCGGGTCGTCCGCGCACGCCTGCACGCACAGGTCGCCGTCGGAGTTCTCCGGGTCCAGGTTGTCCTTGGGCAGGTGCGGCAGCGGCTTGAGCCCCGACGGGCGGCGCGCGGCCAGCCCGAAGCGGTCGTCGAACAGCGAGGGGCCGTAGCCGATGGTGATGGTGAGGTTGCCCGGCTCCAGGCCGACCGCCTCACCGGTGTCGTCCGGCGGCGTGTTGAGGTCGCCCTTGTCGCCGGGGACCTGGCGGCCGAGGGTCATCGCCTCGGCCGCCGCCGTCCACGTCCGGAGCACCTGCGCCAGGTCCGCCTTCGTCGCGGTGGGCACGACGTCGAAGGTGGCGAAGCACAGCCGGTCCTGCGACGGCGTGGCGATGCCCGCCTGCCGGGCGCCGCGGAAGTCGACGATCTGGTCCTTCGGCCCGCCGCCGCCGGCGTCGGAGCCCGAGGAGTGGTCACGACCGGCCAGGACGGCGCCGCCCGCGCCGATCGCGGCGCCGGCCACGGCCGCTCCGGCGCCGACCGCGCCCAGCAGCCGCCGCCGGCTGACGGCGGCGCTCCGCTCGGGGTTCCGCTCCTCGGGAGCGGGGGTGATGTCCGGGGTGTCGGTGCCGCTCACGGCTCTCAGGCAATCTTTCCGGCGATCTTGGAGACGGCCTCGGCGTAGGCATCGACGGTCTGCGACAGCGTACGTCGGTCGGCCGCGCTGACCTTGCGGTAGTCCACGTAGCCGGAGTCCTCGTAACCCGGCGCGGCCGCGTACTTCTTGAGGGCGGCGGCGGTGTCGTTGTAGCGCTGCTCGATGGTCGCGGCGAGCGCGGCGTCCTTCTCCTTGAGCACCGGCATCAGCACCTGGACGGCCTCGTTGGCGCCCGCGAGGTTGCCGTCGAAGTCGAGCAGGTCGATGTGCGAGTACCGCTCCTCCTCGCCGGTGATCTTCGAGGACTGGATCTCGTTGACCAGGTCGGTGGCGCCGTTGGCGATCTCCGCGGGCTGGTACTCGACCGTCTGCACCTGGGCGTAGAGGCTCTTGACGTCGCTGTCGAGCCGGTCGGCGAGCTTGTCCATGCCGGCCAGCGACTTCTTCTCCCAGATGGCCTGCTCGATGCGGTGGAAGCCGGTGAAGTCGGCCGGGGTGGCGGCGTCGTCGATCCGCCCGTCGATCCGGCCGTCGAGGTCGCCCCAGATCTCCGCGGTGGGCTCGACGCGCTCGTAGTGCACGCGCGCCCGGCCGTAGAGGGTGGCCGCCTGGTCGAGCTTGCCGGCCTTCACCGCGGCGGTGAACGCGTCGGTGCTGGTCACCAGTTGCTTGACCTCGCCGTCGATCCAGGTCGCGTAGTCCTTGGTGGCGGTGACCAGCCGCGGGTCGTCCTTCCACGACTTCTTCACGGCACCGGTGACGGTGAAGCCGGTGTGTTCGGTGCCGGCGCCCGGGCAGTACACGGAGTACGTGCCGCGGTCCAGGTTGAGGGTGAAGTCGCCGGACAGGCCCGGGGTGAGGTTCTCCTTCTCCCCCAGCATCTTGCCGCCGTCCTCCAGTTCCGCCTCGGTGACCTTGGCCGAGTTCTTGTTGGTGACGGTGAACTTCACCGTGCCCGCGGGCACCTCGGCCGGGCTGGGTGCGCAGCCGTCGTCGGTGATGGTGATCGCGACGCTCGACTTCTCGGCGTCGGAGCCCTTCGCCGCGGAGGAACCCTTGTCGCCCCCCTTGTGGCTGCCGCAGGCGGTGAGCAGCAGGCCCGCGGACATCACGGTCGCGGCACAGGCCAGGACGCGGCGGTGGGTGGCAGGGGGGATCACGGGGTCTCCTTCGGGCATGCGCCGTCATGGTCGGGACGGCGGCTGGGACGTTCCGGGGCGGGAACGGGCCGGAACGGGCGGGTCGGGGGCGGGATGCGCCGGGACGGGACGAGCCGGGGCGGGATGCGCGGGATCCGGGGTCAGCCGGCCTGCGCCGGGGTGGCGTCGGCCGCGGGCCGGGCGGGCGCCTTGCGGCGGGCCGGCCACAGCACGACCGCCAGCATCGGGATCGTGTAGAGCAGCCAGCCGGTCGCCATGCCCCAGCTGGTCTGGGCCTGGATGCCGAGGACGCCGGTGACCACGGACGAGGTCGGGGTGCCCGGGCGGACCAGCCAGGACAGGTCGAACGCCTCGGGGTTGGTGGCGATCCAGCCGCCCTCGAAGGCGGTCATGTACGCGGTGGACACCAGCCCGGCGGCGACCAGGACCAGCACGACGCCGGTGGCCCGGAAAAAGCGGGAGAGGTTGATGCGGACGCCGCCGCGGTAGATGCCGTAGCCGACGGCGGCGGCGACCAGGATGCCCAGCGTGGCGCCGGTGCCGCCGTACGCCGGGTTGCTGCTCTCGTTGAAGGTGGCCAGCAGGAAGACCGAGGTCTCGAAGCCCTCGCGCAGCACCGCCAGGAAGGCCATCACCACCAGGGCGCGGGTCGAGCCCTCGGACAGCGCGCGGCTCGCGGCGCCCTCGAGGTCCTTCTTCAGGTCCCGCGAGTGGCGGCGCATCCACAGCACCATGTAGCTGACCATCACCACGGCGATGGCGCCGACCACCGTCTCCAACTGCTCCTGCTGGCGGGTGGGCAGTTCGCTGGACAGCGTCTGGAGGGCGATCGCCACGGCGACGCAGATCGCCACCGCGACGCCGACCCCCAGCCACACCTTCCGCAGCGCGTCGCGGCGGCCCTGCTGGGCCAGGAAGGAGGCGATGATGCCCACGATGAGCGCCGCCTCCAGCCCTTCACGGAGTCCGATGACGAACGTGGGGAGCATGGGGGTCCTTCGGTGGGGAGCAGATGTCGTCGCCCCGGAGGGCTGTATATAAGGGAAGGCTTCCCTAGGTTAGGTCAGCCTAATTTTTACGTAACCCCGCGGTCCCCCGTCAAGCGCCCGGCGGCCGGATTCGCTCCGAACGGGCCCGGTTGTGGGCAGCATCACGCGGCCGGATGGGGGCAAGTGGTGAAGGCCGCCCGGAGTTTCCGGGCAAAGCCGTGACAAGCGGAAGGCCGAGGGTTTCGCCGCGCCACAGCGTCCCCTAAGGTCCCTTTCGCCATGGACTACTGCTACGCGTGCCGCCGCCATCTCAACGGCGCCTACTCGTGCCCGGGATGCGGGACCCCGGCCGACCGGCTCGCGCTGCCCTCCGTGACCGAGACCGCACAACTGCCGCCGGTCGCCCCCGAGGAGCCGTACGACCCCGCGCCCCCCGGCGGCGGGCGGGCCGAGCGGCGCGCGGAGGACCGGCGCAGGGCCTCCCGGCGGGCCCGGCGCGGCCGGCACCGCGCGGCGGTCTACGGGATCGGGACGGTCGCCGTCGCCGGCGCGCTCGCGATGTTCTCCGTGGCCGCGCTGTCCGGCGGGTCGGACGGCGGCTCCGACCCGACGACGCCGGTCGGCCACGACAAGATCTCCTCCTCCGGCGACGCGACCCCCGACGACCCCAGCGCCGCGGTGGACGCGCCCGCCTCCGTCTCGCCCGTCGCCTCCAGCTCCAGCCCGGGCTCGCCCTCGGCCAAGCCGACCACCACCAAGCCCACGGCCTCCCACTCCGCCGCGGCCTCCACCACCCAGGCCCCGCCCCCCACCACCACGCACACCCCCACCACGGCCGCGCCCCCACCCCCCACCCGCCCGGCCCCGACCCACACCACCTGCAAGCCGGTCCTGTGGTGGTGCAGCAGCGGCTGACCCGCCGTCGCCCGGGCCAGGACGGCGCGTGACGGCCCGCACTCGCGGAGGAGGGCCCCGCGTGAGCGCCGAAAAGGCTTACGTGTCGCTCGGCTCCGGCGCGGTCGCGGAGAGCTCCGCCGCGGTGGCGGGCGGGGGTGCGAGGAGGGCGAGGAAGTCGCGGAAGGCGCCGGGCATGTCGACGTTCTCCGGGTCGAGGAGCCACTGCACCTGGAGCCCGTCGACCACGGCGGCGAGAAGCGTCGCGGCCCGCTCCGGCGTGAGCCCGCCCGGCAGCCGCTCGCCGTACTCCGCCCGCAGCGCCGCCGCCCCGCCGTCCCGCACCCGGGCGTAGCGCTCGCGGAAGTACGCCTGCGCGGGGTGTCCCTCGGTGACGCTGTCGCCGACCAGCACCGTGAACGCCTGCACGATCCCCGGCCGCGTCGCGTTGTACTCGACGAGGTTCGCGACGACTTCGAGCGGCCAGGCCCGCCCGTGCAGCGCGGCCGACGCCATGTCCCACTGGTCGCGCGCCTCCAGGACGGCGACCAACAACGCCTCCTTGGTGGGGAAGTGGTGCATCAGCCCCTGCTGGGTGAGCCCCACCCGCTCGGCCACCGCCGCCAACGTCGCCCCGCGGTAGCCGCGTTCGGCGATCACCTCGGTGGCGGCCTGGATGATCTCCGCCCGCCGCCGGCCCCGGTCGGCCCTGCTCCCCGCCATCGTGCCCCGACCTCTCCCTCGGTCCTGGGCCGAGCCTACAAGATAACGGGGTGGTAACTTTGCCTACCGTTGGGGCGGTCGGCGCCACGGGCGCGCACGCGCGGTGGCGACCGGAGGGGCAGGGACGGGTGGAGGGGCGGGTCATGATGCCGTACGCACAGGGCGCGGACACCGAGCGGGAGCGCGCCGTCGAGGCAGCACTCGGCACGCTCGATCTCGACGCGAAAACACGCCTGTTGGCCGGGCAGGACATGTGGACGCTGCCGGCCATCGGCGCGATCGGCCTGGCCTCGCTGGTGATGTCCGACGGGCCGATCGGTGTGCGCGGCCGCCGCTGGACCTCCGTCGACCCCTCGATCGCACTGCCGAGCCCCACCGCGCTCGCGGCCACCTGGGACGTGGAACTGGCCCGCCGCACCGGGCGGTTGCTCGCGCAGGAGGCCCACCGCAAGGGCGTCCACGTGCTGCTCGCGCCCACCGTCAACCTGCACCGCAGCCCGCTGGGCGGACGGCACTTCGAGGCGTACAGCGAGGACCCGTACCTCACCGGCGCGATCGGCACCGCCTACGTGCTGGGCGTGCAGGACGGCGGGGTCGGCGTCACCGTGAAGCACTTCGTCGGCAACGACGCGGAGACCGAGCGCTTCACCGTGGACAACGCCATCGACGAACGCCCCCTGCGCGAGCTCTACCTGGCGCCGTTCGAGGCCATCGTGCGCGGGGCCCGGCCGTGGGGCGTGATGGCCGCCTACAACGCGGTCAACGGCGTGCCGATGACCGAGCCCGACGCGCTGGTGAACGGCGTCCTGCGGGGCGAGTGGGGCTTCGACGGGGTGGTGGTCTCCGACTGGCTGGCCGCGCGCTCCACGGCGGGCGCGATCCGCGGCGGCCTGGACATCGCCATGCCCGGCCCGGTGACGGTCTACGGCGAGGCGCTCGCGGCGGCGGTGCGGGCCGGCGAGGTGGAGGAGCGGCTGGTGGACGACGCGGCCCGGCGGGTGCTGCGGCTCGCCGCCCGGGCCGGGCTGCTGTCGGGCACCCCGGCGGCCGTGGCGGTCGCCGAGCGACCGGCCGGCATCGACGGCTACGTGCTGGCCCGGCAGCTCGCCGCCCGGTCCTGCGTGCTGCTGCGCAACGAGGTGCGGGGCGCGGCGCCGACACTGCCGCTGGACGTCCGGGACCTCGCCGACGGCGGCGTCGCGCTGATCGGGACCGCAGCCCGCGACGCCCGCATCCTCGGCGGCGGCTCCGCGCTGGTCTTCCCCGACCACGTGGTGTCCCCGCTGGACGGACTGCGCTCCGCGCTCCCCTTCAAAGTGCCCGTGTCCTACGCGGCCGGCGCCGACCCCAGCGAGGAACTGGCCCCGGCCGGAACCGGGTTCACCCTGCGCGCGGTCGCCCTGGACGCCCAGGGCCGGGAGTTGGGCGGCGAGCCGCTGCCCGGCGGCCAGCTCCAGTGGCTCGGCGACCTTCCCGAGGGCGTCGTGTACGGCGACATCCACTCCGTGGAGATCCGCGGCCGGTTCGTGCCCCGGGTCGGCGGCGCGCACCGCTTCGGCACCCGCGGCACCGGCGCCGTGCGGCTCGCCGTCGCCGGCCGCGTGCTCTTCGACGGCGTGCGGGCCGAACCGCACGACGACCCCTTCGAGGCGTTCTTCGGCCGGCCCGCGGAGCACGGCACCGTCGAACTCGCCGCGGGCGAGCCGGTCGACGTGGTCCTGGCGTACACCCCGCCGGAGTGGGCCGCCGAACTGCCCATCCAGGCCCTCGGGGTCAGCCTGCTGCACGGCGAACCCGAGCGGGACGCCGAGGAGCTGATGGAGGAGGCGGTCGAGGCCGCCCGGAAGGCGCACACCGCGGTCGTCGTCGTGGCGACCACCGAGCGGGTGGAGTCCGAGGGCTTCGACCGGGCCGACCTGCGGCTGCCGGGCCGGCAGGACGAACTGGTCGCGCGGGTGGCCGCCGCCAACCCCCGTACCGTCGTGGTGGTCAACGCCGGTTCGCCGGTGGAGATGCCGTGGCGCGAGGAGGTGGCCGCGATCCTGCTCGTCTGGTTCCCCGGGCAGGAGGGCGGCGCCGCGCTGGCCGACGTCCTGCTCGGCGACGCGGAGCCCGGGGGCCGCCTGCCCACCACGTGGCCCGCCCGCCTCTCCGACGCCCCCGTCACCCGGGTGACCCCGGCCGACGGCCGACTCCCGTACGAGGAGGGGCTGTTCGTCGGCTACCGCGGCTGGGAGCGCTCGGGCGCCGCCCCCGCCTACCCGTTCGGGCACGGACTCGGCTACACCGACTGGGAGTACGCGTCGATGTCCGTCGAGCCCGCCCACGGCGACGACGACGCGGCGGAGGAGGACCGGCTGGCGGTCGTCCGGGTCCGGCTGCGCAACAGCGGCGACCGGGCCGGGCGCGAGGTCGTCCAGCTCTACCTCACCCCGCGCGACGGGAGCCGGCGACTGGCGGCGTTCGCCCCGGTGCACGCGGAGGCCGGCGCCACCGTGGAGGCGGTCCTCGAAGTGCCCCGGCGGGCGGCGCGGTTCTGGGAGCCGGGGCAGGGATGGCGCCCGTACGAGGGCCCGTTGACGCTGGAGGCCGCGCACTCGGTCGCCGACGTCCGCCTCGTGTGGCGCGGCGAGGGCGCGTGACGGCTGCCGGGGAGCGCGTCGGGCCGGGGCGGGTCAGGCCGGGGAGCGGGCGATCGCGCCCAGCAGCCGGGCCAGTTGGCCCTCGCCTCGCTCGTTCGGGTGGAACCAGTCCCACGTGCTCAGGTCCCCCGTGGTGAAGGGGTAGCGGAAGACCGCCCCGCCGTCGTAGCGGCACCGCGCGTACCGCGCACAGACCTGCCCGAGCGCGGAGTTGTACGCGATCACCCGGTCCCGCACGGCCGTGCGCCGGGACCGGGCGGCCGCGCTGTCCGAGGTCGGGTCGTCCAGCATCACCGGGCACAGCCCGAGCTTCCACACCTCGCGGCCGATCACGTTGGACCGGCCCACCGACCACAGGTGCTGGAGGTCGGGGATGCTCGCCACCAGTACCTGCGTGGTGGGCAGTGTGCGGTGCAGGGAGGCGAGCGCGTCGGCGAAGGAGGCGCGGAAGTCGGCGACCGGCGTCATGGAGCCCACGTCCACCGCGCACGCGTCGTTGGCCCCGATGAGCACGGTCACCATGGCCGGGCGGTGCGCCGCGGCGGCCTGTGCCTGGCGCGGGAGGTCGGCGACGTGCGCGCCGGACCGCGCGAGGTTCCACCGGCCCGACACGCCGAGCCGGGCGCTCACGCTGTCCACGGACGCGCGCGACCCGGTGGCCCAGGACACCTGCGGGCAGTCCGACAGGGGGTGGCACGCGTCGAAGCCGCGGGTGATCGAGTCGCCGAGGGCCACCACGGTCGCCGGCCGCACGTTCCACGGGCGGGCGGGGACTCTGGGGGGTGCCGCCCGCTTGGTTCCGCGCGGGCCGGCACCCCCCGGCTTCCCCTTCGCGGCCGGCTTCCCGGAATGCGAGATCTGTGCGGACGGTGTCACCCGTCCGCCGTCCGGGTGACCTCCGCCGAAACCGCATCCGCCCAGCAGGAGGGCGGTTCCGGCGAGCGCGAGGGCGCGTCGCGGGAGTCGTCGCATCCGGTGAATCCCTCCGACGAGTGGGTGACATCTGCTACGAGCACGACCGTAGGACTCTCCCATGAAGACGCCGCACGGTAGCTTTTCCCTGACACCCCGCGCGAACTGACGGGAGGTCGAGAGCGAACCGGTGTCGCGGGCGGAGTTGTCCTGTTTGTTGTCCGTAGTGCAGAATGTCTCATGTTGCCCCGGGAGCAGCCGGTTCGAGGGTGAGGCCGCTGGGGAAGGCGAACCTCGTCCCACACTGGAGGTACCGGTGACGACACGTGGAGTTCTGTATGTCCACGCCGCGCCGCGCGCGCTGTGCCCGCACGTCGAGTGGGCCGTCGCGGGCGTCCTCGGCGTGCGTGTGAACCTGGACTGGATCCGCCAGCCGGCCGCCCCCGGCACCTGGCGTGCCGAATTCTCCTGGCAGGGCCAGCCCGGCACCGCCTCGAAGCTCGCCTCCGCCCTGCGCGGGTGGCAGATGCTGCGGTTCGAGGTCACCGCCGAGCCGTGCGCCACCGCCGAGGGCGAGCGCTACAGCGCCACGCCGGAGCTGGGCATCTTCCACGCCGTCATCGGCATGCACGGCGACATCCTGATCCCCGAGGACCGGCTGCGCGCCGCGATGCAGCGGGCCCGGCTGGGCGAGGCGGACCTGGAGGGCGAGCTGTCCCGGCTGCTGGGCAAGCCGTGGGACGACGAGTTGGAGCCGTTCCGCTACGCGGGCGAGGGCGCGCCGGTGCGCTGGCTCCACCAGGTGGTCTGAGCCGCGGGGCGTAGCCTGCCCGTATGGCCACCGACACGCCCTCCGGCACCTCTTCCGCCGCGCCCGCCCTGTCCGTCGCCGTCCTCGGCACCGGCATCATGGGCTCGGGCATGGCCCGCAACATCGCCGCCGCCGGCCACGACGTCCGCGCCTGGAACCGTACGACCGCCCGCGCCCGGCCACTCGCCGACGCGGGCGTCCGCGTCACCGAGGACCCGGCCGACGCGGTGCGCGACGCCGACGTGGTGCTCACGATGCTGCTCGACGGCCCCTCCGTCCGCGACGTGATCGACGCCGCCGGGCCCGCCCTCAAGCGCGGCGCCACCTGGATGCAGACCAGCACCGTCGGGCCCGGCGCCCAGCGCGAGCTGGCCGCGCTCGCCGCCGAACACGGCCTGCTCTTCCTCGACGCGCCAGTCCTGGGCACCCGGCAGCCCGCGGAGAACGGGCAGTTGACGGTGCTGGCCGCCGGCTCCGCGGCCGCCCGGACCGCCGCCGCCCCCGTGCTGGACGCGATCGGCCGCACCACCGTGTGGGTCGACGGCGACGGCACCGACGGGGCCGCCAGCGCCCTCAAACTCGTCGCCAACAGCTGGGTGCTGGCCGTCACCAGCGCCACCGGCGAGGTGATGGCCCTGGCCGAGGGCCTCGGCGTCGACCCCGACGACTTCTTCACCGCCATCGACGGCGGCCCCATGGACCTGCCCTACCTCCGCATGAAGTCCGCGGCCATCCGCTCCGGCGACTTCGCCCCCAACTTCAGCGTCGACGGCGCCCTGAAGGACCTCCGCCTCATCACGGCCGAGGCCGAACGGGCCGGCGTCCGCCTCGACCTGGCCGCCGCCGGCGCCGAGCGCTTCCACCGAGCCTCGGACCAGGGGCACGGCGCCGAGGACATGGCCGCCGCCTACTTCGCCAGCTTCCCCCACCCGAAACAGCCCTGAGGCATCCGCACCAGCCCTGAGGCCCCAACGGGACGGGCCCGCGCCCCCGGAGCGGGGACGCGGGCCCGGACGGGCAGCGCGCGGGATCAGTGCGGCATGGTGCGCAGGGCCAGGACGACGTTGTGGCCGCCGAAGCCGAACGAGTCGTTGAGCGCCGCGATCGTGCCCGCGGGCAGCGGTCGCGGGGCGCCGCGCACGATGTCCGCGTCGACCTCCGGGTCCGGGTCGGCCAGGTTGATCGTCGGCGGGGCCAGCCGATGGTGCAGCGCGAGCACCGTCGTCACCGTCTCGATGCCGCCCGCGCCGCCGAGCAGGTGCCCGGTCATCGACTTGGTGGCGGAGATCGCCATGTGGTCCACGTCGTCGCCGAACACCGCGCGCAGCGCCTTGATCTCCGCCACGTCACCCTGCGGGGTGGACGTCGCGTGCGCGTTGACGTGCACGATCTCGGCCGGCTTGAGGTCGGTGTTGTCCAGCAGGTGCTGGAGCGCCGCGGCGATGCCCCGTCCGCTCGGCTCCGGCTGCGTGATGTGGTGCGCGTCCGCCGAGATGCCCTGGCCGACCACCTCGCAGTACATCCGCGCACCGCGCGCGGCGGCGTGCTCGGCGGACTCCAGGACGACCACGCCGGCGCCCTCGCCCAGGACGAAACCGTTCCGCGCCGTGTCGTACGGCCGCGAGGCGCCCTGCGGGTCGTCGTTGTTCTTGGACATCGCCATCATGTTGCCGAAGGCGACGATGGGCAGCGGGTGGATCGCCGCCTCGGTGCCGCCGGCCACCACCACGTCGGCGCGGCCGGTGCGGATCATCTCGACCGCGTAGCCGATCGCCTCGGCGCCGGACGCGCACGCGCTGACCGGCGTGTGCACGCCCGCCCGCGCGTTGACGTCGATGCCGACGTTCGCCGCCGGGCTGTTGGGCATCAGCATCGGCACGGTGTGCGGGGAGACCTTGCGCACGCCCTGGTTCTTCAGGACGTCGTACTGGTCGAGCAGGGTGGTGACGCCGCCGATGCCGGAGGCGATCACCGCGCCCAGCCGGTCGGGGTCGACCGCCGGGTCGTCGCCGGCCCGGGCGGTGAACCCGGCGTCCGACCACGCCTCGCGCGCGGCGATCAGCGCGAACTGCGCGCTGCGGTCCAGCTTGCGGGCGAGCGGGCGGGGCAGCACCTCGCCCGGCTCGACGGCGATGGTCGCGCCGATCCGCACGGGCAGCTCGGCCGCCCAGTCCTGTGGAAGCATCCGTACGCCGGATCGACCGGCGAGCAACGCCTCCCAGGTCGACGCGCTGTCGCCACCCAGCGGTGTGGTTGCTCCGATACCGGTGACGACCACGGTGTGATTGGTCGGACTCACAGGAATGTCTCTCCACGTCTAGAAGGGCGGGCGACAGGCGCGTCGTCCCGAGAATTCAGGCCCCTGGGAGCCGGGAACACGGTCCCCAGGGGTCCGGATCAGCCCTGGGCCTTGAGGATGTAGTCGACCGCGTCGCCGACCGTCTTCAGGTTCTTGACGTCGTCGTCCGGGATCTTCACGCTGAACTGCTCCTCGGCCGCCACCACGACCTCGACCATGGACAGCGAGTCGACGTCCAGGTCGTCGGTGAAGGACTTGTCCAGCTGGACGTCCTCGGTGGGGATACCGGCGATCTCGTTCACGATGTCGGCGAGACCGGCGACGATCTCTTCCTTGGTGGCCATGTTGTACGGCGCTCCTTGATGTGTCGCTGTCGGTCGCGGCGTGCGGGCTGCGGCGCCGCGCGGTGAGTTGACTAGGGGAGGGTAACGACCGTGGCCGCGTACACCAGACCCGCCCCGAAGCCGATGATCAGCGCGGTGTCCCCGCTCTTGGCCTCCCCCGTGGCCAGGAGCCGCTCCATCGCGAGCGGAATGGAGGCCGCCGAAGTGTTGCCGGTGGTCTCGATGTCCCGGGCCACCGCGACGTGGTCGGGAAGTTTCAGTGCCTTGATCATCGAGTCGATGATCCGCATGTTGGCCTGGTGCGGGATGAAGGCGTCGAGCTGGTCGGCGGTGATCCCGGCGGCGTCCAGCGCCTCCTGCGCGACCTTCGCCATCTCGAACACCGCCCACCGGAAGACCGCCTGGCCCTCCTGCGTGATCGCGGGGAACTTGACCTCGCCCCGGGAGTCGAGCGGCAGCTCGGAGACGTCCCCGGACCGGAACCGGTCCCACGCCACGGTCTGGGTGATGGTCCCGGCCTTGTCGCCCTCCGAACCCCACACCGTGGGGCCTATCGCGGGCACCTGCGAGGGGCCGACGATGACCGCGCCGGCGCCGTCGCCGAAGAGGAAGGCGGTCGCCCGGTCCTCCTTGTCGGTCAGGTCGCTCAGCCGCTCCACCCCGATGACCAGCACGTGCTCGGCCGATCCGTCGGTGACCATGCTCTTGGCGAGGGTCACGCCGTAGGTGAAGCCCGCGCAGCCCGCGGAGATGTCGAAGGCCGACGGCTTGCCGGCGCCGAGCCGGTGCGCGATCTCGGTCGCGACGGCCGGGGTCTGCTTGAAGTGCGAGACGGTCGCCACGACGACCGCGTCGATGTCGGAGACGCTGATCCCGGCGCTCGCCACGGCCTTCCCGGCGGCGGCCAGCGACATCTCGGCGACGGTCTCGTCCGGGCCGGCCCAGTGCCGGGTGGCGATCCCGGAGCGGGACCGGATCCACTCGTCGCTGGAGTCGATGGTCTCCAGGATGACCTCGTTGGGCACCACTCGGACCGGGCGGTAACCGCCCACACCGAGGATCCGCGCGTACGGCGCGCCCTTGCTCGGGCTGATCTTCCCTGTCATCGCTGCGGGGGCTCCTCTTCGGGTCGGGCTGCCGTTCCGGCGGCCTCCCGGGCCAGCTCACGAGCCGGCTCAAGGTCGTCGGGTGTCTTCAGCGCGAGGGTGCGCACGCCGGGCAGGGCCCGCTTGGCCAGGCCGACCAGGGTGCCACCCGGCGCCACCTCGATGATCGCGGTGACCCCGCACGCCGTGAACGTCTCCATGCACAGGTCCCAGCGGACCGGGTTCGACACCTGCGCGACCAGCCTGCGTACGATCTCCGCACCCCTGTCCACCGTCTGCCCGTCCGCGTTCGAGACATACGGCATGGTCGGGTCGGAAACCTTCAGGGACGGCGCCAGCGCGTCCAGCGCGGCGACCGCGGGGGCCATGTGCGCGGTGTGGAACGCGCCGGCCACCTTCAGCGTCCGCACCCGCGACTTCTCCGGCGGGTTCTCGCTCAGCGCCGCCAGCTGCTCGACGGTGCCGGCGGCCACGATCTGGCCGGCGCCGTTGATGTTCGCCGGGGTCAGCCCGAGCTCGGCCAGGTGGGCCAGCACCGTCTCCGGGTCGCCGCCCAGGCAGGCCGACATGCCGGTCCGCGTGGTCGCGGCGGCGTCGGCCATCGCCCGGCCGCGCGCGGCCACGAAGGACAGCGCGTCCCGCTCGTCGAGCACGCCGGCCAGCACGGCCGAGGTGATCTCGCCGACGCTGTGGCCGGCGATCGCGTCCGGGGTGACGCCGATGTCCGACAGGCCGAGCTCACGGGCGGCCAGCAGGCCGGCGGCCACCAGCAGTGGCTGGGCGACCTTGGTGTCGAGGATCTCGTCCGCGTCCGCCTGCGTGCCGTAGTGGACCAGGTCGAGTCCGGCCGCCTCGGACCACCCGGCGACACGGTCGGCCACGCCGGGGAGTTCGAGCCAGGGAGTCAGGAATCCGGGCGTCTGTGCGCCTTGACCGGGAGCGACGAGTACGAGCACCTTCACACTCTCTCTCGCGCACGGGCGGGACCGCCCGTGGGGACAGGGACCAAGAACTGGCAGGTGATTTGTTGGTGTCCAACAAAGACGTCAGCGCGGCCGTTCGGTAGCGGACAGACGGCCCAGGATGAGCGCGATGCGCAGGGTGAACGCCGACCGCACGTCAGAGGGTGACCAACCGGTGACGTCGGTCACACGTCGCAGCCGGTAGCGAACGGTATTGGGGTGTACGAACAGCATCCGCGCCGCCCCTTCGAGGGACGAAGCCTGTTCCAGGTAAACACTCAGCGTCTCCAGTAGCGCGGAGCCCGCCTCATCAAGCGGCCTGTAGATCTCCTCCACCAGTTGCGCGCGGGCATAGCGGTCGCCCGCCATCGCGCGCTCCGGCAGCAGATCGTCCGAGAGTACCGGCCGCGGGGCGTCCGGCCAGGCCCGGCACGCCCGGAGTCCGGCGGCCGCCGCCTGCGCGGATCGGGTGGCCGACAGCAGGTCGCCCACCACGGGCCCGGCCACCACCGGACCGGGCGCGAACGGGCCGATCAGCGCCTTGGCGGCGCGGATCGGGTCGTCGTCACCGCCCGCGATCACCACCAGGCGCTCGCCGAGCACACCGGTGAGCACCTGGAGCTTGGCGTGCCGCCCGGCCCGCCGGATCGCCTCCACGGTCAGCTCGCTGTCCCCGTTGGGCGCGGTGCCGAGCACCACCACGATCTTGTCCGGGTTCTTCCAGCCCAGGGCAGCCGCCCGCGACAGCACGCCCTCGTCGGCCTCGCCGGAGAGCACCGCGTTGACCACGAGTGACTCCAGGCGGGCGTCCCACGCGCCGCGGGCCTCGGCGGCCTGTGCGTACACCTGTGCGGTGGCGAAGGCGATCTCCCGCGCGTAGACGAGCAGCGCCTCGCGCAGGACCCTCTCGTCGCCGGGCGCGGCCACCTCGTCGATGGCCGCCTCCATCACCTCGATCGTGGTCCGCACCATCTCGACGGTCTGGCGCAGCGAGATCGCCCGGGTCAGCTCGCGCGGCGCGGTGCCGAACACGTCGGTGCTGATCGCCTGCGGCGCGCCGGGATGCCGGAACCACTCGGTGAAGGCCGCGATGCCCGCCTGCGCGACCAGTCCGATCCAGCTACGGTTCTCCGGCGGCATCGCGCGGTACCACGGCAGGTTCTGGTCCATCCGCGCGATGGCGTTGGCGGCCAGTCGCCCGGCGGCCTTCTCCAGCCGGCGCAGGGTCGCGGAGTGGTCGGCGGACTCCGCGTGGTCGGCGCTGCCGCCGCGGACGGGCCTGGCGGGGGCGTGCGGACGTTGCGAGGGTTCTGGCACAGGACAAGCCTGCCTCATCGGATGCCCGTCGCGGGGCACGGGGGCACACTCCGGGCCTTTTCCGGCCGCGCCGCCCCCGCGCGGGGCCGTGCTCGGGGGCCGCGGTTGAGGGCGCCGGCGGCCGGGCGGCTTACCGTAAAGGGGTGATCGAGGTGCGGCGCGGAACGGACCGGTACGTGGGCGGGGATCCCGGGAGCGGGGTCGAGACGCTGCACGCGTTCTCGTTCTCCGGCTTCTACGAACCGGAGAACGTCCGCTTCGGCGTGCTGATGGCCTGCAACGAGGAACGGCTGGCGGCGGGCGCCGGGTTCGCCGAGCACGCGCACCGCGACACCGAGATCGTCACGTGGGTCGTCGAGGGCGAGTTGGAGCACCGCCCCGCAGACAGCGCAGGGGGCGCGGCCGGCGGTTCCGGCTCCGGCCCGGTACGGCTGCGGGCCGGGGACGCGCAGCGGCTGAGCGCGGCCGGCGGGACCCGGCACGTGGAGCGCAACGCGGGCGCCGGGCCGCTGCGCTTCCTGCAGATGTGGCTGCACCCGGACACCTACGGGGGCGAGCCGGAGTACGCCTCCGCGACCGCGCCGGTGCCCGAGGGGCCCGGGCTGAGCCCGCTCGCCTCCGGCCGGGGCGAGGCGCCCTTGCGGCTGCGCCAGCGGGGCGCGGCGCTGTACGCGGGCCGGCCGGCGGCCGCGGACCGGGTGGCGCTGCCGGAAGCGCCCTTCCTCTACGTGCACGTGGTGCGCGGGCGGGTGCGGATCGGCGGGGAGGCGCTGGACGCGGGGGACGCGGCGCGGATCAGCGAGGCGCGCGGGCTGGCCGCCGAGACCGACGGCCCGGCGGAGTACCTGGTGTGGGAGATGCACACCGAGCCGTCGTACGGCGGCTAGGGCGTGTTGTGAAAGTAGCGTCGTCCGCCCGGAGGGCGGGGCTCGCGGTGTCTGGTGCGTGCGATCGCAAGGCGGAGGGTCGTCCTCATAGTGGGCCTATTCGGACGAGCCCGACAACGCAGCGAGCGTGCGTGCCAGGCGCCGCGAGGCAGACGGGACTTTCACAACACGCCCTAGTCGCAGGCTTCCCGCCGCTGCTTCCGCCGCTCTCTTCGATGTCCCCGCTCAGCCGCGCAGTTCGGTGAGCACCGCGTCCGTCAGCGCGGGCCACAGCGGCAGCGCCCACTCGCCGAAGTCCCGGTCGGTCAGGGCCACGCAGGCCGCGCCCGCGGCCGGGTCCACCCACAAGAAGGTCCCGGACTGCCCGAAGTGCCCGAAGGTCGCGGGGGAGGAGAGCGCGCCGGTCCAGTGCGGGGACTTGGCGGCGCGGATCTCGAAGCCGAGGCCCCAGTCGTTGGGGTTCTGCCGGCCGTAGCCGGGCAGCACGCCCGCCAGGCCCGGGAAGGCCACGGAGGTCGCGGTGGCCACGGTGGAGGGGTGCAGCAGGCGCGGCGCCTGGACCTCGGCGGCGAAGCGCAGCAGGTCCGCCACGGTGGAGGTGCCGCCCGAGGCGGGGGAGCCGTCCAGCGAGGTGCCGGCCATGCCCAGCGGGTCGAGCACCGCCTGCCGCAGGTACTCCGCGAACGGGATGCCGGCCGCCTTCGCCAGGGTGTCGGCGAGCACCTCGAACCCGGCGTTGGAGTACAGCCGCCGGGTGCCGGGGGCGGCCATCGCCCGGTGCTCGTCGAAGGCCAGGCCGGAGGTGTGCGCGAGCAGGTGCCGGACGGTGGAGCCCTCCGGCCCCGCCGGGTCGTCGAGCTCGAACACGCCCTCCTCGTACGCGACCAGGGCGGCGTACGCGGTCAGCGGCTTCGTCACCGAGGCCAGCCGGAACCGGCGCTCCACCGGCCCGAACGTGCCGGTCGTCGCGCCGTCCGCCCGCACGACCCCGACGGCGGCGTGCTCCACCGGCCACCGCCCCGCCCACTCCACGCTCTCCATTCCCCCGACCCTACGGCACCCGGCCGATCGGGGAGTTCGCACGCCTGCCCGGTCCTTCCACCGAATGGGACGCGGGTTGCCTGGAGTGCGCTCCAAGGTCTTAGCGTGGTGGGCATGACGGTGGCGCAGGTGCACAAGAGGGTGGCGGGGGACGCGGCGAACTGCGCGGAGGGCGAGCCGCACCCGCGGCCCGACGGCCGGGACCAGTACACGATCAGCGAGGTCGCCGCCTTCACCGGGCTGAGCGCGCACACCCTGCGCTGGTACGAGCGGATCGGGCTGATGCCCCACGTGGACCGCTCGCACACCGGCCAGCGCCGGTTCAGCAACCGCGACCTGGACTGGCTCGCGTTCGTGGGGAAGTTGCGGCTGACCGGCATGCCGGTCGCGGACATGGTGCGGTACGCCGAACTGGTCCGGGCCGGCGACCACACCTCGCACGAGCGCCAGGCGATGCTGGAGTCCACCCGGGTGGACGTCCTGCGCCGGATCGCCGAGCTCCGGGACACCCTGAGCGTGCTCAACTCCAAGATCAGTACGTATGCGGGCGCCTGTCAGGCGCCGGAGAGGACAGCGTGATGAGCGGCACCCTCGGGACGGAGCGCCTCGGCACGGACGGGCCGGTGGTCGGAGTCCAGGGTCTGGGCTGCATGGGCATCAGCGAGTTCTACGGGACCACGGACGAGACCGCGGCCCGCGCGACGCTGGAGACCGCGCTGGAGCTGGGGGTGACCCTCTTCGACACCGCGGACATCTACGGCATCGGCAGGAACGAGGAGTTCCTCGCCCCCTTCCTGCGCGCGCACCGCGACGAGCTCACCCTCGCCACGAAGTTCGGCATCCTGCGCAAGGCCGACGACCCCACCTTCCGCGGCATCGGCAACGACCCCGCCTACATCCGGCAGGCCGTCGACGCGAGCCTGGCGCGGCTGGGCATCGACGTCATCGACCTGTACTACATGCACCGGCGCGACCCCGCCGTGCCGTTCGCCGAGTCCGTCGGCGCGATGGCCGAACTGGTCGCCGCGGGCAAGGTCCGCCACCTCGGGCTGTCGGAGGTGACCGGGCCCGAACTGCGCGAGGCGCACGCCGTGCACCCGATCGCCGCGGTCCAGTCGGAGTGGTCGCTGTTCAGCCGGGACGTGGAGCGGTCGCTGGTCGGCGCCGCCGCGGACCTGGGCGTGGCCGTGGTGCCCTACTCCCCGCTCGGCCGGGGCTTCCTGACCGGCGCCTTCCAGGACGCGACGGCCGATCTGGCCGCGGGCGACTTCCGCGCCGCCCAGCCGCGCTTCACCGGGGACAACGCCCGGCACAACGCCGACCTGCTCACCCCGATCCGCGCGGTCGCCGAGGCGCACGGCGCGACCCTCGGCCAGATCGCACTGGCCTGGGTGCACCAGCGGGCCGAGGCGCACAAGGTGGCCGTCGTCCCGATCCCGGGCACCCGCCGGCCCGAGCGGGTGCGGGAGAACACCGCGGCCGCGTCGATCACCCTCACCCCGGCCGAACTCGACTCCCTGGAGCCGATCGCCGCGCAGGTGGCCGGCGACCGCTACCCGGACATGAGCTCCACCTCCGCCGCCCGCGAGTAACCGGGAGCGCGGGGCCGCTCACCCGCCGCCGACGGTGTCCGCGCCGTCGGCGGGCGGGGGTCCGGCCGTGGCCGCCTGCGCGTGTGCCGCCGTCGCCCCCTCGATGAAGGCGGCGAGCAGCGCGGGGCACGGGCCGGCCGGGCGGGCGAGGGCGGTCTCGTCGGGCGGGAGGTCGGCGACCGGGCGGTAGACGACGTCCGGGCGCCGGTAGAGCCGGGCCGCGGACAGCGGGAGGTAGGCCACCCCGCGTCCGGCGGCGACGTACTCCAGCTTCTCCTCGACCGTGCGCACCGCCGAGACCGGCAGCCGCCCGTCCGGGCCGGGCACCGGTGCGCCGCACAGGGACAGGATCTCGGTCCGGCCGGCGAGGTCGGCCGTGGTGAGCCCGGGGCGCGCGGCCAGCGGGTGCCCGGCGGGGAGCGCGGCCATCCGCGGCTCGGTGCCCAGCGGGTGGAGGGTGAGGCCGCCCTCGGTCACCGGGAGGCGGACGTATCCGAGGTCCACCCGGCCGTCGAGCACCGCCTCCGCCTGGTCGTCCCACTCCAGCCGCCGCACGTCGACCACGACGTCCGGGTGGGCGGCGGTGAACGCACGCACCGCTTCGGTGACCCTGATGCCCGCGCGGAAGCCGACCACCAGCCTGCGGGGGCCGCGCGCCGCCCGGTCCACCCGGCGCCGGGCCGCCGCCGCGGCGGCGAGCAACGGCCGTGCGTCGTCCAGGAGTTGATGCCCGGCGGCGGTCAACTCGACCCCGTGGCCGTCGCGCACGAACAGCTCCGCGCCCAGCTCCTTCTCCAGCGCCCGGATCTGCCGGCTCAACGCGGGCTGGGCGATGAGGAGTTCCTCGGCGGCGCGGCTGAAGTGCAGCCGCTCGGCGACCGCGACGAAGTAGCGCAGCCTGCGCAGGTCCAGGTCCGTGCCCATGCGCTCTCCCCGTCCCGTCCTGCCCCGTCCCGCCCCGCCGCGCTTCGCCGATCCGCCGCCGGTCGCGCCGGGCCGACCTGCGGCCATGCGTCGAGGGTATCGCCGCCGACGGAAGCGGTCTTGGACCCGCGAGGCGCCCGGCACCCAGACTCGGTGGCGCGAGGCCGCGGGCACCGGCCGCCCGGCCGGCGCCCGCGGGGGGCGGAAGTTCCTGAGCCCCGGGCCGGGCGCGCGCACCGAATCCGCGGCGCCCGGCGCAGGCCCCCCGCCCGAGCCACTCCACCACCCGCGGGCACCGGCCGCGGCCGCGTCCCACCACCACGAGGGAGCACGATGCGCACCACCCCGCCCCGCCCCGTCACCGTCGAGACCGTCACGATCCCGGTCGGCGGCGGGGAGATGACCGCCCTCGTGGCCGTGCCCGCCGCCGCGCCGGGCCGCCTGCCGGCGGTGGTCGTCGGCTTCGAGCTGTTCGGGACGACCGCGTACGTCCGGCGCACCGCGGAGCGGCTGGCCGCAGCCGGCCGCGTCGCGATCGTGCCGGACTTCCACCACCGCGCGGCGCCCGGCTGGTCGGCCGCGGCCGACGCCCAGGGACGCGCGGAGGGCCTGTCGCTGCTGGGCCTGCTGGAGCGCGACGGCGTCCGCGAGGACCTGCGGGCGGTCCTGGAGTACCTGCGGCGGCGGCCCGACACCGCCGGCCCGGTCGGCATGGTCGGGCTCAGCCTGGGCGCGCATCTGGCCTGGTTCGCGGCGGCCGAGGTCCCGCTGGCCGCGGCAGTCCTGGCCTACCCGGGCTGGCTCGCCGCCGCGGGAATGGGGCTGAGCGCCGCCGAGCCGCTGCTGGCGCTCACCGAGGGCATCGCCCGGCAGGGCGGGCGGCTGCTGTACCTGGTGGGCGCCGACGACCACGTGGCGACGCCGGAGCAGACGCGGGCGGTCGGCGAGGCGCTGACGGCCAACGCCGTCCCGCACGAGATCGTGGTGTACCCGGACACCCCGCACGGCTTCCTCGCGGACGAGCGGGACACCTACCGGGCCGGGCCGGCCGAGGACGCCTGGCGCCGGATCGAGGGGTTCCTGTCCGCCGCCCTCGGCGCGGCTCCGGCGATCGGCCCGCGGCTCACCTGACCGCCCCGGGTGTCGTCGTCCTCGTGACGACCGCCGCCGGTTCGATGCCTCCTACGGGTGACGACGGTGATCAAGTGCGTCCGGCCGCGGCGGGGCGTTCGTTAAGATCGCGAGCGGTTGTCGAGGGCCCGACCGGTTCGGGCCGTGAAAGGGGAGACCGTGCGGTACGCCGACGGGCCGAGTGTGTGCTGTGACGTCTACGTCGAGGCGGATCCGTCGCGGGTGTGGGACCTGGTGACCGACATCGGCCTGCCCGCCCGCCTCAGCCCCGAACTCCAGCGCACGGAGTGGCTCGACGGCGCGCGGGAGCCCGCGCTGGGCGCGTGCTTCGCGGGGTACAACCGCCACCGGATGATCGGTGAGTGGCGGACCGTCTCCCACGTCGTCGAACTCGACGAGCCGCGGGTGTTCGGCTGGGCCGTCGTGGACCCGGACAGCCGGGCCGGGGACACCGCTCCGGACATCGTGCACCCCCTGGCCACGTGGCGCTTCGAGACCGAGCCGGAGGGAACCGGCACCCGGCTGCGGCAGACCGCCCGGATCGGGCCCGCGCGCTCCGGCGTCAGCGTCGCGATCGACCGCACGCCGGAGCGCGAGGAGGAGATCGTGGCCTGGCGCCTCGCCGAGCTCCGCACCAACATCGAGGCCACTCTGCAAGGCATCAAGTCCCTCGCCGAAGCGACCCCCTGACCCGGCGGGCCCCTGCCCCTGTTCCGCGGGGCCGCTGATTCTTGGCCCCCTGCCCCCCTGCGCCCTGCCCCGCTGCCCCGCACGTCCCTGCGGGGAGGTCATGTCGGCCGGACCTGGGCCGGCGGCGTCTGCCCCCTGCGCCTACGGTCTGACCCGCGCCGCGCGGATCGCGGCCAGGACGGCCGCGGCGAAGGGGAGCGACTCGTGGACCGGGCCGTAGCCGAGGCCGAGGACGACCGAGGACGGGTCCTGGTCGGGCGGGGCGGGCGGGCCGACCAGGTCGCGGCGCAGCAGCCGCAGGTGGCCGCGGTCGCGCTCGGGGGAGTGCCACTCCACGCCGCTGAGCTCCTCCACCGCGACGTTCTGGTCGCCCGCCCGCCACTTGGCGGTGGACGCGCCCGTACGGAACCAGCGGAAGCCCACCGTGCGCCCGTCGAAGACGGCCTTGGCGTCGTACGCCTTGAACGAGCGCGGCACCGCGGGGGCGGCGACCAGGAAGCGCGCGGGCGGCTCCTCCGACGGATCGGCCGCCTCGCCGAGCGCGGCGAGCAGCGCCTCCCGGAACCCCTCGGCCGGCCCCCGGCTCTGCTCGGGCAGCACCAGCCGGTACGGGTCGGCGCTCGGCCGCAGCTGCCCCTCGGCGACCTCGACCAGCGGGTCGGCCCCGGGCCGGGGCACCGCCCTCAGGACGACGGTGCCGCGCCGCCCCACGGCCAGTTCGACGTCCTCCAACGCCTCATAGGGCACTGCTTTCCCACCGAGTGCCTGGAGGAGGCGCGAACCCCGCACGCCCCTGCTGTAACGGATGACCACGGCGTCGGCTGCGAGTTCCCACACGGCGTTGCTGCCGGCCAGCACCTCACCCATGGGCTCAGCTTATGGCCGCTTTCGCCGAGTGCACCCCCTACGCGCTACGCGCGTCATCAAAAGCCTTCACGACCCGCTTCGGGGCGGTGCGCCGCCACCCCTCGGCGACCAACTCCGCCAACTCCTCCGGATCGACCTTCGCCAGCGCCACCCGCACCCAGCCGAACCGGCCGACGTAGGGGGCCGCCGAGAAGGTGTCCGGGTCGGCGGCCGTCAGCTCGCTCTGGTCCTCCATCGACGCCTTCAGTGACACGTGCTCGGACTCGGGAGCGCCCATGGCGAAGATCTTCTCGCCCACCCGGAAGGTGTGCTCGCTGCCCCACGTGATGCGCTCGTGCGCCTGCGGCAGGGCGAGCGCGATCCGCGCGAACTCCTCGAAGGTCACCATGGGAAAAAGTCTAGGCCGGGCCGCCGACAATCGGCCTGACCAGCGCAAAGGCAGCCGCGAGCACCGGCGTGGACGCCGCTGGGAAGCCCCCGCTCAGGCCGGACCGGAGCTCAGGCCAGACCGGACGTGCAGGGGTCGGCGCCGCGGCAGGCCACCGCCCCGTAGTCGCCCAGCGCGATCCGGGCGAAGTTGGCCAGGCTGGTGGTGCCCGGGGCGAAGTAGCCCGGGTGCCCGCTGGCGCCGGCCGCACTGATCACTCGGGCGCCGAAGGCGGTCGAGACCGGGTCGGCGCCGTGCCCGAGCCCGGCGAACTCCAGGTGCGGCACGTCGCTGATCCAGTCGTTGCTGTCCCGGGCGGCCCACACGTGCGCGGTGGTGTGCAGGTCGTCCACGTTGTCCGCGCGCATGCCCGGACTGCCGAACACGGTGATGTCGCGGACCCGCCCGGCCGGCAGGTCCGGCGCGGCCACCCCGCACAGCACCGAGCCGTAGGAGTGGCAGAACAGCGACACCTCCGCGTGCCGGGGCAGCGCCGACAGCAGCGACTCCAGCCGGGTGGCCCCGCGCTCGGCCAGCGCCCCGGTGGAGGCGTCCAGCCCGACCCCGACGGGCGTGGTGTAGTCGGCCCAGGCGATGACCGCGGTGCGCGCGCCGGGCGCGTCCTGCCGCTCGGCGCCGAACAGCGCGCGGGCCATGCCGACGGGGGCGGCGTACGTCCTGGTGTCGCGCTCGAAGGTGAGCACGTCGGTGTCCACGCCCGGCACGATCAGCGAGATCCGGCGGGCGGTGCGCAGGTCGCCGAAGACCTCGGCGATCCGCCCGCTGCCGGTCGGGTCGAAGGCGAGGATCTGGCGGTGCCCGGCCAGCAGCGAGTCGTAGCGCCGGGTCAGCTCCAGCGCGTCGTGCCGCCCCTCGGCGGAGAGCTGGGCGCTGTGCGAGCGGGCGACGGCGGTGGCCCGCTGCCGGGCGACGGCCAGCCGGTTGGCACGGTAGCGCAGCGCGGTCGGCGCCCCGTTGAGGTTGCCGACCACCAGCGGGTAGTGGCGGGCGAGCCGGTCGCGCTGGGCGCCGGTGAGGGAGGCGAAGAAGCTCGCGATGGCGGCGGGCGCGGCCTTGGGGTCGGGCAGTCGGCGGGCCCCGACGGTGCCGCTCATCCAGGCGGCGACGGCCGCGGCCCGGGCGTCCTCGGTCTCGTGCGGGCGCAGCGCCGTCCAGCCGGTCGTCGCCAGCATGACGAACGCGACCGCGAGGGCCAGCAGGGTGCGGACGGACGTAGGGCTCAGTCGCGCGTAAAGGAGGGTCACTCTTCAAATGCCTCGCGGGTTCGTCCCAGGTGCAGGGCGGATGGCGGGGGAGGGCGGACGGGGGTCGCCCTCGACCGAGGTGAAAGGCGTTTCCCTGACGGAACCCTCTTAGGGTAGGAGACGTGTCGGCCGACTCGGCGGATGCGTGATCGACCTCACGTTTGAAACGGGAATGCCGGACCGAAAGACACGGCCCCGACCGGAGAAAACTCCCGGCCGGGGCCATGGTGCGTCAACTCGACGCGCTCGCCGTCACCACATCGGCACGGACCCTACGCGTCTCCGCCCGCCGCGCCCGGGTCCGCCGCCGCCACGTCCAGCAGCCGGTAGCGGTCGACGGCCTGCTTCAGCGAGGAGCGGTCGATCCGCCCGTCGCGGGCCAGCTCGGTGAGCACCGCGAGCACGATCGACTGCGCGTCGATGTGGAAGAAGCGGCGGGCAGCCCCGCGCGTGTCGGCGAACCCGAAGCCGTCCGCGCCCAGCGAGGAGTACCGGCCCGGCACCCACCGCGCGATCTGGTCCGGCACCGCGCGCATCCAGTCCGAGACGGCCACGAACGGCCCCTCGGCGGCCCCCAGCTTGGACGTCACGTACGGCACCCGCTGCTCCTCCTCCGGGTGCAGCAGGTTGTGCTGCTCGGCCTCCACCGCGTCGCGGCGCAGCTCGTTCCAGGAGGTCGCGGACCACACGTCGGCCCGGACGTTCCACTCCTCGGCGAGGATGCGCTGCGCCTCCACCGCCCACGGCACCGCGACGCCCGACGCGAGGATCTGCGCCGGGATCTCGCCGGCGCTGCCCGGCCGGAAGCGGTGGACGCCCTTGAGGATGCCCTCCACGTCCACGTCGGCCGGCTCCGCCGGGTGCGGGATCGGCTCGTTGTAGACCGTCAGGTAGTAGAAGACGTCCTCGCCCGGCCGGCCGTCGGCCGTCTCGCCGTACATCCGCCGCAGACCGTCCTTGACGATGTGGGCGATCTCGAAGGCGTAGGCCGGGTCGTAGGCCACGCACGCCGGGTTGGTGGACGCCAGCAGGTGCGAGTGTCCGTCGGCGTGCTGGAGGCCCTCACCGGTGAGCGTGGTGCGGCCGGCGGTGGCGCCGAGCACGAAGCCGCGGGCCAGCTGGTCGGCCATCTGCCAGAACTGGTCGCCGGTGCGCTGGAAGCCGAACATCGAGTAGAAGACGTACACCGGGATCATCGGCTCGCCGTGGGTGGCGTAGGCCGACCCGGCCGCGATCAGCGAGGCGGTGCAGCCCGCCTCGGAGATGCCGTCGTGCAGCATCTGCCCGGTCGGCGACTCCTTGTAGGCGAGCAGCAGCTCGCGGTCCACCGACTCGTACTGCTGGCCGAGCGGGTTGTAGATCTTCGCGCTCGGGAAGAAGGCGTCCATGCCGAAGGTGCGGTACTCGTCGGGGGCGATCAGCACGAAGCGCTTGCCGATCTCCTTGTCCCGCATCAGGTCCTTCAGGACGCGGACGAACGCCATGGTGGTGGCGATCGACTGCTGCCCGGAGCCCTTCTTCGCGGCCGCGTACACCTTGTCGTCGGGCAGCGGGAGGGGCTTGGCGCGGACCACCCGGGTGGGCACGTAACCGCCGCAGGCCTTGCGGTGGTCGTGCATGTACTGGATCTCCTCGGAGTCCCGGCCCGGGTGGTAGTAGGGCGGGTAGCCCTCCTCCAGCCGCTGGTCGGTGATCGGCAGGTGCAGCCGGTCCCGGAACCGCTTGAGGTCGTCGACGGTCAGCTTCTTCATCTGGTGGGTCGCGTTGCGGCCCTCGAAGTTCGGCCCGAGCGTCCAGCCCTTGATCGTCTGGGCCAGGATGACCGTCGGCTGGCCCTTGTGCTCCTTGGCCGCCGTGTACGCGGCGAAGATCTTGCGGTGGTCGTGGCCGCCGCGGCCCAGGTGCAGGATCTGCTCGTCGGTGAGGTCCTCGACCATCGTGCGCAGCCGCTGGTCCTCGCCGAAGAAGTGCTGGCGGATGTACGCGCCGGTCTCGGTGGCGTACGTCTGGAACTGGCCGTCCGGGGTGATGTTCATCTTGTTCACCAGCAGGCCGTCCCGGTCCTGGGCCAGCAGCGGGTCCCAGGAGCGGTCCCAGACCAGCTTGATCACGTTCCAGCCGGCGCCGCGGAACTGCGACTCCAGCTCCTGGATGATCTTGCCGTTGCCGCGCACGGGGCCGTCGAGGCGCTGCAGGTTGCAGTTGACCACGAAGGTCAGGTTGTCCAGGTTCTCGCGGGCGGCGATGGACAGCTGGCCGAGCGACTCCGGCTCGTCCATCTCGCCGTCGCCGAGGAAGGCCCACACGTGCGACTGCGAGGTGTCGGCGATGCCGCGCGCCTGCATGTAGCGGTTCATCCGCGCCTGGTAGATCGCCGCCAGGGGGCCGAGGCCCATGGAGACGGTCGGGAACTCCCAGAAGTCCGGCATCAGCCGCGGGTGCGGGTAGCTGGACAGGCCGTGCGGGGCCTTGGACTTCTCCTGCCGGAAGGCGTCCAGCTGCGGTTCGGAGAGCCGGTCGAGCAGGAAGGCGCGGGCGTAGATGCCCGGCGACGCGTGGCCCTGGAAGAAGACCTGGTCACCGCCGAGGCCGTCGTCCTTGCCGCGGAAGAAGTGGTTGAAGCCCACGTCGTACAGCGACGCCGAGGAGGCGAAGGTCGCGATGTGCCCGCCGACGCCGATGCCCGGGCGCTGCGCCCGGGAGACCATCACGGCCGCGTTCCACCGGGTGGCGTTGAGGATCTTGCGCTCGATCTCCTCGTTGCCCGGGAAGAACGGTTCGTCCTTGGTGGCGATGGTGTTGACGTAGTCGGTGCTGCGCATCTCGGGAACCGCGACGCGCTTCTCGCGCGCCCGCTCGATGAGGCGGAGCATCAGGTAGCGGGCCCGCTCGCGGCCGCGCTGGTCGATGGCCGCGTCGAGCGAGTCGAGCCATTCCGCCGTCTCCTCGGGATCGAAATCCGGGACCTGGCTGGGAAGGCCGCCAATGATGATCGGGTTGCGATCGGATCCGGAAGCCACGCTGTTCCTTCGCTCATAGGACTGTCGTTTGAGGCCGCGGGACCGAAGTGACGCCGCGGCCCGGCGCGCGCGTGCGGGCACACGTCGCATCCATGGTCCACCGCCGGGTCGGATCCGTCACCTCTACTGAACGGTAACCCCTGGTAGGCGGCCAAACCTGCACTCTACGCCCACGTCCGCGTGCGACCGATGCCCGCGGCGGGGCGGCAGTCCGACACCCGCCCGCAAACCCCGTCAGGTCCGGCAAGAGGCGGCAAACGGTCATGATCTGCGTCACCATGGAAGGGATGCGACAGGGTGCGGGCGGTGGGACGGAGCGGTGGACTTGCCACGAAGACGGTCGAATAGTCACCGTTTCGGCGGGCTCGTACGTCGGGTACTTGCGCGATCCGCCGCGCCCGTGTGGACTACCGCCAATAAGCCCGCCCCATCGCGGGCACACCAGGACTCAGGAAGACTGCTGAAAACAGTCCCCATGACAGGAGGCAAAGCGTGAGCGCGACCGCGGACCACGCGGAGGAGCGGACCAACCCGGCGAGCCGGCTTGGTTTCGAGCCCGGACAGGTGGTCCAGGAGCTCGGGTACGACGAGGACTGCGATCTCGAGCTCCGCGAGGGGATCGAGGAGCTCACGGGTGAGGAGCTCGCCGACGAGGACTACGACGACGTGCCCGACGCCGTCCTGCTGTGGTTCCGCGAGGACGACGGTGATCTGACCGACGCCCTCGTCGACGCCACGTCGACGGTCGACCCCGGTGCCCCGATCTGGCTCATGACCCCCAAGACCGGGCGGGACGGCCACGTCGAGCCCAGCGAGATCGGCGAGGCGGCCCAGACCGCCGGCCTGGCCCAGACCAGCAGCGTCAACGCCGCCAAGGACTGGACGGGCAGCCGGCTGGTCACCCCGAAGGCCGCCAAGGCCGGCAAGCGGTAACCCCGGGGGTTCCCGGTGACGGGACTGCGCCCCGCGGGGTTGCGGTGCCCGCCCGGATGGCGGTTGTCTGTGGCGAGGCCGCGCATCACCCGGCGCTCCTGACGGCCGCCCCGAGCGAGGGCCGTCCGTCAGGGGTACGGGGTCGGCGCGGCCGGCCCGCGCGCCGCGGCACGCCGATCCACCGGCCCCGCGGCGCCACCCACACCGGACGAAGGACCCGCCTTGCCGCTCTCCACCGGCGCCACCGCCCCGGACTTCACCCTGCCCAGCCAGCACGGCCGGCCCGTGCGGCTGTCGGACTACCGCGGCGAGAAGAACGTCGTGCTGCTCTTCTACCCCTTCGCCTTCACCGGCGTGTGCACCAGCGAGCTCTGCGCCCTCCAGACCGAGCTGCCGTCCTTCCAGAACGACGACGTGCAGCTGCTCGCCGTCTCCTGCGACTCCGCGCCGACCCTGCGGGTCTTCTCCGAGCAGGAGAAGTTCGACTTCCCGCTGCTGTCGGACTTCTGGCCGCACGGAACCACCGCCCGTGCCTACGGAGTCTTCGCCGAGGACAAGGGCTGCGCGCTGCGCGGCACGTTCGTGATCGACAAGGAAGGCGTCATCCGCTGGACCGTGGTCAACGGCCTGCCCGACGCCCGGGACCTCCACGCGTACGCGAAGGCCCTGGAGACGCTGTAGGGCCGCCGGCGTGCCCCCCTCGTCGGGTGACCTCGTCCGGTGAGCGCGGGGGGCATGCCAGGGGGCCGTACGGGGGAACCGGTCACTAAGCTCGGGACGTTCACGCAACACGCGGTAACACGACACATCGGCCCGCTTGGGCAGGCACGGCGCCGGCGAGCGGAAACGGACGGAGGACTCGTGGGAGTCAGCCTCAGCAAGGGTGGCAACGTCTCGCTGACCAAGGAGGCGCCGAACCTCACGGCGGTCGTCGTCGGTCTGGGCTGGGACGCCCGCACCACCACCGGCAGCGACTTCGACCTCGACGCGAGCGCGCTGCTGACCAACGAACAGGGCAAGGTCCTGTCCGACCAGCACTTCGTGTTCTTCAACAACCTCCGCAGCCCGGACGGCTCGGTCGAGCACACGGGCGACAACCTCACCGGTGAGGGCGAGGGCGACGACGAGGTGATCAACGTCAACCTGGCCACCGTGCCGGCCGACGTCGCCAAGATCGTCTTCCCGGTGTCGATCTACGACGCCGAGCCGCGCCAGCAGAGCTTCGGCCAGGTGCGCAACGCCTACATCCGGGTGGTCAACGCCTCCGACGACCGCGAACTGGCCCGCTACGACCTGACCGAGGACGCCTCCACGGAGACGGCGATGGTCTTCGGCGAGCTGTACCGGCACGGCGGCGAGTGGAAGTTCCGCGCCATAGGCCAGGGCTACGCCTCGGGCCTGCGCGGCATCGCCCAGGACTTCGGCGTCAACGTCTGAGCGCCGCAGCAGGAAGCCAAGAGCAGAGGTAGGGGGAAGAACCACGATGGGCGTCACGCTCGCCAAGGGAGGCAATGTCTCCCTCTCCAAGGCCGCGCCGAATCTCACCCGGGTGCAGATCGGTCTCGGCTGGAGGGCCCGCTCGACCACCGGTGCCGACTTCGACCTGGACGCCAGCGCGCTGCTGTGCGCCAACGGCCGGGTGCTGGGGGACGAGTACTTCGTCTTCTACAACAACCTCAAGAGCCCGGAGGGCTCCGTCGAGCACACCGGTGACGACCTCACCGGCGGCAGCGGCGGTGACGACGAGACGATCCTGGTGGACCTGTCCCTCGTCCCGGTCGCCGTCGACAAGATCGTCTTCCCGGTGTCGATCTACGACGCCGACGCCCGCTCCCAGACCTTCGGGCAGGTCAGTGACGCGTACATCCGCGTGCTCAACCAGGCCGACGAGAGTGAACTGGCTCGCTACGACCTCACCGAGGACGCCTCCACGGAAACCGCGATGATCTTCGGCGAGTTGTACCGCTACGGGGGCGAGTGGAAGTTCCGTGCGGTTGGTCAGGGGTACGCCTCCGGTCTGCGCGGCATCGCCCTAGACTTCGGGGTCAATGTTTCGTAAAGCCGCGTAGCGCGCGGGGGAACCCTTGCCCCTGGGGTACGGAGCCCGGGGGCAAGGGAACACAAGGGATTGGGTGGGAAGCACGTGCTCCTCAGAACATTCGGCTGGTCGTTCGGCGTCACCGCCGCCGGCCTGGCCCTGGCCGGCATCCTCTGGGGAGGCAAGGGACTCGCCATCGTGGCGATCCTGTCCGTCCTCGAGATCTCGCTCTCCTTCGACAACGCGGTCATCAACGCGGGCATCCTGCGCAAGCTGAACGCGTTCTGGCAGAAGATCTTCCTGACCATCGGCGTGCTGATCGCCGTCTTCGGCATGCGGCTGGTCTTCCCGATCATCATCGTGGCGGTCACGGCGAAGATCAGCCCGTGGCAAGCGGTCCACATCGCGATCGACGACCACGACCGCTACGAGACCCTGGTCACCAACGCGCACCCGGCGATCGCGGCCTTCGGCGGCATGTTCCTGCTGATGATCTTCCTCGACTTCATCTTCGAGGAGCGGGACATCACCTGGCTGTCGTGGCTGGAGAAGCCGCTCGCCCGGCTGGGCAAGCTGGACATGCTCTCCGTGGTGATCGCGCTGGGCGCCCTGGTCGTGGCCGGCACCACCGTGGCGACCGGCGTGCCGCTGCACGGCGGCCACGGCACCGTCGACAAGGGCGAGACGGTGCTGCTGTCCGGCGCGCTGGGCCTGATCACCTACCTGGTGGTCGGCGGCATCTCCGGCTTCTTCGAGGACCGTCTGGAGTCCGAGGAGGAAGACGAAGAGGGGGACGGCGAAGAGGGCGCCGAGGAGGGCGGGAACGGCGGCAGGTCCGCGGTGCCCGCCCAGGTCGGGGTCGGACAGGTGGCCGGCCTGGCCGGCAAGGCCGCGTTCTTCATGTTCCTCTACCTGGAAGTGATCGACGCGTCGTTCTCCTTCGACGGCGTCATCGGCGCCTTCGCGATCAGCAACGACATCTTCGAGATCGCCCTGGGTCTCGGCATCGGCGCGATGTACATCCGGTCGCTGACGGTCTACCTGGTCCGCAAGGGCACCCTGGACGACTACGTCTACCTGGAGCACGGCGCGCACTACGCGATCGGCGCCCTGGCGGTCATCCTCCTGGTCACCATCAAGTACGAGGTCAGCGAGGTGGTCACCGGCCTCGTCGGGGTTGTCCTGATCGCTGCGTCGTACTGGTCCTCGGTGGTACGCAACCGCCGGCTCGGGGAAGAATCCGAGCAGTCGGACGACGAACACGCGGAGGTCCGGTCCGGGGTGTGACCCCGGCCGGTTCACCTGGCGCTGCCCCCGCCCGTCCGGCGGGGGCAGCGCCTTTTACAGGGACGGCGTCGCGCACGCGCGCCGGGGAGGATGGACAGCGATGGCCTGGTGGGGGTTCCTGCGGCCGAACGGCCCGGACCAGTTCGACGTCGCCAACGTGCACACGGTCGAGCTCACCAAGCGGCATCCCGAGGTGAGCCTGACCAAGCAGGGCGCCGCGGTGGGCAACATGCGGATCAACCTCTCGTGGCAGATGCGCAGTTCGGACACGAGCGGCTTCGGGGCGGAACATGTCGGCTTCCTGCGCCGCCAGTTCGACGTGTTCCGGCCACGTGTGGTGCAGGCGGCGGGGCCGGCCATGGTCAACGTGGACCTCGACCTGGCCTGCATGTACGAGCTCAACGACGGCTCCAAGGGCGTCGTGCAGCCGCTGGGCAACTTCCTGGGCGACCTGGACGCGCCGCCGTACATCCAGATGAGCGGCGACGACCGGTTCGGCGGCACCTCCGGCGAGACGCTCTACATCAACTTCGACAAGCGCGACGAGTTCAAGCGCTTACTGGTCTTCGTCTACATCTACGACGGCACGCCCGCCTTCGACCGCGCCCACGCCAAGGTGGAGATATTCCCCGGCTCCGGCCCCCGCATCGAGATCCCGCTGACCGAGCGCGAGCCGCAGGCCCGCTCGTGCGCGGTGGTGCTCATCGAGAACCGCAAGGGCGAGCTGTTCGTGCGCCGCGAGGTGCGGTACGTCTACGGCTTCCAGGCCGAGATCGACCGCCTCTACGGCTGGGGCCTGCAGTGGGGCCGCGGCTACAAAACGAAGGTCTAGATTCTTTC
This sequence comes from uncultured Actinomycetota bacterium, assembly GCA_963756705.1. Taxonomy (GTDB): domain Bacteria; phylum Actinomycetota; class Actinomycetes; order Streptomycetales; family Streptomycetaceae; genus Actinacidiphila. The sequence continues at coordinate 53,637 of CAVWOS010000021.1, forward strand.
CGCCGCCCTCGCGCCGCTCCGCGGGCTTCGGACGGCTGCGCCGGACTCCGTCCGGCGATCCGGTTGCCCGGGCGGGCCGCGGACGGCCGCGCCAGGTCAGGACCGGGTCTGGAACTGGGGGCCCTGCGGGGGGAGGGCGAAGGCGCCGTCGCCATTGTGGGGGGCGCCGGCGGCGGAGGGGGCGACCGGCTGGGGGTACCCGTAGGCGGGGTATCCCTGGCGGGGCTGCTGGTGCACCGAGGGCGCGGCGGTGGGCGGGGGCGGTATCGAGGCCGCCACGGGCTGCGGGTAGCCGTACGCGGGCTGTGCGGGCACGTGGGCGGGCGAGGGGGCCTGGAGGGGGTAGCCGTAGGCGCTGGTGGGCTCGGGCTCGGCGGGGGAGGGCGCCGGGTAGGGAGCCGTGGCCAGGGAGTCGGCGGCGGGGGCCGCACCGGTCTGGGGGGCCTGGCCGGACGGGCCGGGCTCGCCGTCGTCGACCGCGATGCCGAATTCCGTCGCGAGGCCCACCAGCCCGGTCGCGTACCCTTGCCCCAGGGCCCGGAATTTCCAGCCGGTGCCCTTGCGGTAGAGCTCTCCGCAGATCAGGGCGGTTTCGTGGCCGGTGTCCGGCACCACGTCGAAGGTGACGGCCGGGCCCGCGTGCTGCGGCCCGTTGGTGTCGTAGAGCGCCAGCAGCAGGTCCTGGACCTGCCGGAACGGCCCGCCGTCGCAGGAGGCGGCGATCACCACCCGGTCCACACCGGGGTCGAGGGCGGCCAGGTCGACCTCGACGGTGTCCGTCAACCCCTCATTGACGCGCTTCTTCGGCAGGTGACGGGCCAGCCCTGACGGGTGCCGGGGAGCGTTGTAGAACACGAAATCGGCGTCCGAGCGGACCCGGCCGTCCGGGCCCAGCAGGAGGACGGAGACGTCCACGTCCGGGATGGCGGGGCCGGGACTCCAGCGCAGCACCGCCCGGATGCCCGGGGCGTCCAGCGGGATGTTCGAGCCCTTCACCATCACGTGCGTCATGACGCCATCCTGCCCGTCCGTGCGGGCCGCCCACAACGTCGGGGCACGACCGGCAACACCCGTTGGCGGAAAGGGATTGATGGTCACGCGGGGGACCGGCGTCGGTTACCTGTTTGTCACGTGTTGGGGGAACCTTTACGCCACATCAGCTCGTACGATAATCGGCCAGATATCGCCCAGGCTCCACTCGGTTGAAAGGGGGCACATGCGACACTTCGGACATTTTGCGTCGGACCTCAGGGGAGAACTCTTCCATCGGGAACCCCAGGAGTTCACCGCCGACGCACCCGCCCACACGCTCGCCGTCGCCCTCGGCGCCACGCTCTACAGCCCCGCCACCCGGCCGCAGCTCGCCCAGGACGTGCTCAAGCAGGCCGGCAACGGCGTGGTCTCCATGGTGCTGTGCCTGGAGGACTCCATCGACGACCGCGACGTCGCCGCAGGTGAGGCCAATCTCGTCCGGCAGTTCGCGGAGTTCGCCGAGCGCCCGGACGCGCGGACCGCGCTGCCGCTGCTCTTCATACGCGTCCGCACCCCGGGCCAGATCACCGACCTCGTGCACCGGATGGGCGCGAGCGTGCGCCTGCTGTCCGGATTCGTACTGCCGAAGTTCACCGAGGAGAGCGGCGTCCCCTTCATGGAGGCCCTCGCCCACGCCGAGAGCGCCTGCGGCCACCGGCTGTTCGCCATGCCCGTCCTGGAGTCGCCCGAGCTGATGCACCTGGAGCGCCGGGTCGAGACGCTGCAGGGCATCTCCCGCACCGTGGAGAAGTACCGGGACCGCGTGCTCGCCCTGCGCCTGGGCGTCACCGACTTCTGCTCCTCCTACGGCCTGCGCCGGGGCCCGGCCATGACCGCCTACGACGTGCGGATCGTCGCCTCGGTGATCGCCGACGTGGTCAACGTCTTCGGCCGCGCCGACGGCAGCGGCTTCACCGTCAGCGGGCCGGTCTGGGAGTACTTCCACCACAAGGAGCGGATGTTCAAGCCGCAGCTGCGGCTCAGCCCCTTCAGCCCCGAGGCCGAGGACCTGCGCGAGAACCTCATCCGGCACGACATGGACGGCCTGTTGCGCGAGATCGAGCTCGACCGGGCCAACGGACTGCAGGGCAAGACCTGCATCCACCCCAGCCACGTGCCGGTCGTCAACGCCCTCAGCGTCGTCACCCATGAGGAATACTGCGACGCGGAGGACATCCTGCACGAGGACCGCAGCGGCGGCGGGGTGCTGCGCTCGGCGTACACCAACAAGATGAACGAGGTGAAGCCGCACCGCGCCTGGGCCGAGCGCACCATGCGCCGGGCCGAGGTCTTCGGGGTCGCCCGCGAGGACGTCGGCTTCGTGGAACTCCTCGCGGCCGGGCTCCCGCAGAACTGAGCGGGTCCGGGCCGGCCGCGGCCCGGCCCGGGTCCGCCCGGCCGCCTCCCGCCCGGCCGGACGCCCTCCGACCATCCGACGACGCGACGAAACGGAAGCCCCCCACCGTATGGCTATGAACGCGCCCTGGTCCGGCCAGTGGGTCGCCGACCGCCTCGGCATCTCCGTGGCCGGCGACGGCCTGCACGAGCTGCTCGGCCTCGCGCTGCGGCGCAACCCCAAGCGCGCCCACCTGCTGGTCTCCCAGGTGCTCGGCAAGCACGTGCCGCAGCGCCCCTCGGCCGTCTACGCGGCCGGCCACGGCCTGGGCGAGCGGGTGCGGGCGCTGCTGGGGCCCGACCCCGATCGTGCCGATGGCGTGGTCGTGCTCGGCTACGCCGAGACCGCGACCGGCCTGGGCCACGCCGTGGCCGACGGCGTCGGCGGCTGCCCCTACCTGCACTCCACCCGCCGCGAGGTGCCCGGCCTGACCCCGGGCGGCGGCTTCGAGGAGGAGCACAGCCACGCCACCGGCCACCTGCTGCTGCCGGCCGACCCGGGCCTGCTGGCGGGCACCGGGCCGCTGGTGCTGGTGGACGACGAGTTCTCCACCGGCCAGACCGTGCTCAACACCATCCGCGCCCTGCACGGCCGCAGCCCGCGCGAGCGGTACGTCGTCGTGGCGCTCACCGACATGCGCTCGGCCGCCGACCAGGACCGGCTTTCGGCCTTCGCCGCCGACCTCGGCACGCGGGTCGACCTCGTCGCCCTCGCCTCCGGCACGGTGACCCTCCCGCCGGACGTCCTGGCCCGGGCCGCGGCCCTGCTGGACGCCCACGACACCGCGCCGCCCGCGCCCGCCGCCCCCGGCCGCCCGCGGGCCGCCCGCGTCGCCCTCGGCTGGCCGGTGGGCCTGCCCGACGGCGGACGGCACGGCTTCCTGCCCGCCCACCGCGCGGCCCTGGAGGCCGCTCTGCCCGCGCTGGGCGGGGAACTGGCGGCCGCGCTGCCGCCCGGCGCCCGGCGGGTGCTCGTCCTCGGCACCGAGGAACTGATGTACACGCCGCTGCGGCTGGCCGGCGAGCTGGAGCGGCGCGGCCTGGACGCCCGCTTCTCCACCACCACCCGCTCGCCGGTGCTGGCCGTCGACGACCCGGGGTACGCCATCCGCAGCCGGATCGTGTTCCCCGCGCACGACGAGCCCACCGACGACGGCCCCCGGGACCGGTACGCGTACAACGTGGCCGGCGCCGGGTTCGACGCCATCGTGTGCGTCGTGGACTCCGAAGGGGACACCCCCGCCCTGCACGCCGACGACGGGCTGCTCGCCCACCTGGCCGCGCACACGCCGGCGGTGGTGCTCGCCGTGGTGCCGTCCCACCGACCCGAGGGGAACCGCCCCACCGTGAGTGAACAGCCGTACCAGGCAGGCCGGTCGACCGATCCGGTGACCCGGATCGAGCCGCTGCGCGGACCGCACTTCTCCTCCTACGCGCCCGAGGAGGTGGGCTGGCTGCTCAAGGACATCTCCGACGTGGAGCTGGAGGCCCCCACCGAGGAGCGCGAGGAGGCCATCCAGAGCGGCGGCGCCCACTACGCCGAGTCGCTGCCGGTGGAGTACCAGCCCACCGCCGAGTACCAGGAGCTCTTCCGCGCCGCGCTGGCCGCCTCCGCCGGGCGGGTGGCCCGCGCGGTCGGGGCGGTCACCGAACTGGTGCTGGCCGAGCGCGGCCCCGGCGCGGTGCTGGTCTCCCTCGCCCGGGCCGGCACGCCCGTCGGGGTGCTGATGCGCCGCTGGGCCCGGCACGCGCACGGCCTGGAACTGCCGCACTACGCCGTCTCCATCGTGCGCGGCCGCGGCATCGACGCCAACGCGCTGCGCTGGCTGGCCGCCCACCACCCGGCCGCCGACGCGGTGTTCGTCGACGGCTGGACCGGCAAGGGCGCCATCACCCGCGAACTGGCCGCCGCCATCGGCGAGTTCGAGGGCTTCAACCCGGACGTCGCGGTGCTCGCCGACCCCGGTGGCTGCGTGTCCACCTACGGCACCCGCGACGACTTCCTGATCCCGTCCGCGTGCCTCAACTCCACCGTCTCCGGCCTGATCTCGCGCACGGTGCTGCGCGAGGGGCTGATCGGCCCGGACGACTTCCACGGCGCGAAGTTCTACCGCGAGCTGCGCGGCGCCGACGTCTCCGGGCAGTTCCTCGACACCGTCTCCGCGGCCTTCGACGCCGTGGCCGGCGAGGTGGCCGCGGACGTCGCCCTGCTGCGCGCCCAGGACCGCTCGCCCACCTGGGAGGGCTGGGCCGCCGTCGAGCGGATCAGCCAGGAGTACGGCATCGGGGACGTCAACCTCGTCAAGCCCGGCGTCGGCGAGACCACCCGGGTGCTGCTGCGCCGCGTCCCGTGGCGGGTGCTCACCCGGCGCGGCGCCGGCGCCGACCTCGACCACGTGCGCCTGCTGGCCGAGCAGCGCGGGGTGCCCGTGGAGGAGGCCGACGACCTGCCGTACTCCTGCGTCGGGCTGATCCACCCGCGCTTCACCCGCGGCGCGACCGGCGTGGACGGGACGGCGGTGACCGCGGCGTGAGGACCTCCCGACCGCTCGACGAGCGGGTGCTGGTGGCCAGCGACCTGGACCGCACGCTGATCTACTCCAGCGCCGCGCTGGCCCTGGCCATGCCCGACGAGGTGGCGCCCCGGCTGCTGTGCGTCGAGGTGCACGAGGCCAGGCCGCTGTCGTTCATGACCGAGACCGCGGCCGACCTGCTGACCCGGCTCTCCGACACCGTGCGGTTCGTGCCCACCACCACCCGCACCCGCAAGCAGTACCGGCGGATCAGCCTGCCCGGCCGGGTCCCGCGGTACGCGATCTGCGCCAACGGCGGGCACCTGCTCGTCGACGGCCGCACCGACCACGACTGGAACGACGAGATGCGGCGTCGGCTGGCCGAAGGGTGCGCGCCGCTGGAGGAGATCCGCGCCCACCTCGCGGCCACCGCGGACCCGGCGTGGCTGCGCAAGGAGCGCATCGCCGAGGACCTGTTCGCCTACCTCGTGGTGGACCGCGAGCGGCTGCCGGCCGGCTGGGTCAAGGACCTGGCCGGATGGGCCGACGAGCGCGGCTGGCGGGTCTCCCTCCAGGGCCGGAAGATCTACGCCGTGCCCGGGCCGCTGACCAAGAGCGCCGCGCTGGCGGAGGTGGTCCGGCGCACCGGCGTGCGCAGGGTGCTGGCCGCCGGCGACTCCCTGCTCGACACCGACCTGCTGCTGGCCGCGGACGGCGGCCTCACGCCCGGGCACGGCGAGCTGGCCGACACCGGGTGGAGCGCGCCGCACGTCACCGCGCTGGCCACCCCGGGCGTGCTGGCCGGCGAGGAGATCCTCCGGCGGCTGCTGCGGGAGTGCACCGAGCCCGGCCCGTACTGACCGGCGGGCCCGGCCGCTTTTCGACGCGGGTCGAAGCGGCGGCCGGGCTACTGGCCGGTGCTCACCGTGCGGGTGCAGTGCCGGCGCCCGCGCTCGGCCCGGGTGGCGTTGGGCGTCTCGCTGGACGCGATGAACTCCCGCACCTCCTCGGGCGTGCGCCCGCCGCGCAGGTGCCGCTGGTGCAGCCGCCGCTCCCGCAGATCGGCGGGCGCGTCGACGTACCAGAGCTCGTCGAGGAGGTCGCGGACCTCGGCCCAGCCGTCGCCGTCGTCGGCGAGGTAGTTCCCCTCGGTCACCACCAGCCGGACCGAGGGGGCCACCACGATCCCGGCGGCCACCGCCTCGTCCAGCGCGCGGTCGAAGTCCGGCGCGTAGACCGGGCGGGCGCGCTCGGCCCGCAGCCGCCGCAGCAGGTGCACGTAGCCGTCCACGTCGAAGGTCTCCGGCGCGCCCTTGCGCTCGCGTATGCCCAGCCGGTCCAGCTGGGCGTTGGCGAGGTGGAATCCGTCCATCGGCACGTACGCCGCAGTGCCGGCGCCCAGGCGCTCCTCCACCGCGGCGACCAGCCGCCGGGCGAGCGTGGACTTGCCGGCGGCCGGCGCGCCCGCCAGCCCCAGGAGAGCCCGGCGGCCTGGAATGCTGGGCACCAGGGCGACCGCGTCATCGACAAGCATCCCGACAGCCTAGGTCAGGCCAGAACCTCGCAATGGGAGATCACCCTTGTACGAAACCAAGAATCCCCAGCTCACGTCCGAGCTGTACGGATACGTCCTGGAGCACAATCCGCCGCTCGACGCCGTACGGCGCGACCTGGTCGACGCCACGCAGCGGATGTTCCCCGACGACGCGGGCCTTCAGGTCGCCCGCGAGCAGGGCCCGCTGCTGGCCTTCCTGGTCCGGCTGACCGGGGCCCGCCAGGTCGTGGAGGTCGGCACCTTCACCGGCCTGTCCACGCTGTCCATGGCCCAGGCGCTGCCCGAGGGCGGCCGGGTCGTCGCCTGCGACATCTCCGAGGAGTGGACCGCCGTCGGGCGCGAGGCGTGGCAGCGGGCCGGCGTCGCGGACCGGGTGGACCTGCGGATCGCGCCCGCCATCGAGACGCTGCGCGCGCTGCCCGAGGAGCCGTGGATCGATCTCGTCTTCCTCGACGCGGACAAGGAGTCGTACGTCGCCTACTGGGAGGAACTGGTGCCGCGGATGCGGCCCGGGGGCCTGCTCGTGGTCGACAACACGCTCTACCACGGCAAGGTGGTCGACCCGGCGGCGAGCGGGGCCGCGGCGGCCATCCGCGCCTTCAACGACCACGTGCGGGCCGACGAGCGGGTGGACGACGTCCTGCTGACCGTCGCCGACGGCACGACGCTGGCGCGGCGCTCCGCGGGTTAGGGCGGGTACGGCTGGGCTCCCCGTTCGCCGCCGAGCGCGTCCTCGGCCGCACCCGCTTTCCCGCCGGCCGGCACCGGCTACCCTGAGGCCATGCCTCGTTACGAGTACCGCTGCAAGGAGTGCGGCTTCACCTTCGAGCTGCGCCGCCCGATGGCTCAGTCCGGAGCGCCCGCGCCCTGTCCGCACGGCCACGACGACACGGTGAAGTTGCTCTCCACCGTGTCCGTGGGGGGTTCCGCGTCCGCCTCGGCCGGACCCGCGGCCGCGCCTGCCGGCGGAGGTGGCGGCGGGTGCTGCGGCGGCGGCTGCTGCGGCTGAGCCCCCAACGGGCGCGGTGTCCCCTCGCGGGCGAACGGTAACCCCAAGGGGCGCGGGGAACTGCGCGAGCAACCCACCACCGGCCGGTGGTCGCCATGCGACAGGAACAGCCCCTTTGGGGGCGGGACGACCTGCGGCCCGCAGGATGGCCGAGCGCGCAGTTCCCCGCGCCCCTGGCGGGGCCGCGTCTGCCCCGCGAGGGCAGAATCCCGGCTGCCGGCCGGTGGTGGGTTGCTCGTGCCGTTCCGCCCCCAGAGCTTCGCCTGGGGGGTACCCCCCAGCGCCCCTGGGGGGTGCATGTCTGTCCGCGAGGGCACCCCAGCGCCGCTGAGTGGTCAACCTGCCCGCCCGCGCGAGGGCACCCTGCTCACGGGGAGTGGGCACCCTGGGGGCGGGGTCAGTGGCCGGTGGCGCGGTCTTCGCGGATGTTGGCGACGACGCGGTTGGCGATCTCGCGGACCGCCGCGGTTTCGGTGAGGAACGCCCAGTAGTCGGGGTGGCGGCCCTCGAGGGCGGCCAGAGCGCGGTCGAGGCGGGCCACCGCCTCGTCGAGCGGCCGGGCGTGCTTCGGCTCCGGGGTGGACCGCCCCTGCATCGCCAGCCGCTGCGCGTCCCGGATCGCGAACCGGGTCTTCTCCGCCTCGCCCTTCGGGTCCTGCCGGACTTCCTTGAGCTTGCGCAGCCGATCACCGGCGGCCCGCACCGCCCCGTCCACGTCGTCCATGAGCGTCCGGACCGTGGCCAGCCGCGAGGTCGCGTCCGCCCAGCGCTGCTCGGCCCGCGCCCGCCGCGCCTCGGCGAGCGCCGCCTCGGCCTGCTGGACCGCCCGCGCGGCCTGGTCGGGCACGGTCTGCAGGTCCTGCCAGCAGGCCAGCGAGAAGCCGCGGCGCAGCTCGCTGAGCACCGGCGCCACGCCCTCGGCACGGTTGCCCAGCGCCTGCACCCGGGTGCGCAGCGACACCAGCCGCTGGTCTATCTCCCGGGCCTGCTCCGGCAGCCGGTCGGCCTCCGCCCGGATCGCCTCGGCCTCGCGCCGCATCCGGTCGGCGCGCTGCACCGTCTCCTTCACGCCGTGCTGGTGCGCGCCCTCGTTGAGCTTCGTCAGCTCCGGGCCCAGCTTGGCCAGCCGGGCCGCCAGGTCGTCGGCCTTCAGGCCGCCGGCCCGCACCGCGTCCAGCGCCTGGCTGGCCGCCAGCAGCGACTGCTTGGCCCGCTCGCGGGCCGGGGCCAGCTGGGCGAGCTGGGTCTCGGCCTTGCCCAGCAGCGGGGCCAGGCTCGTCCGGTACCGCTCCAGCTCGCCGCGGACGTCCACCAGGTCGTCCTTGGCCCGGGTGAGCTCGCTGACGGCCCGGCCGGCCGCCCCGTGGTCCAGGTCCTCGCGGTCCAGGTCGTGCGCGTCGACGGTGGTGATGTACGCCTGGCTGGTCCGGTCGATCTTCTCGCCCAGGGCCCGGAACCCGGCGAGCGCGCGGCGCGCCTCCGGCGTGTCGTCCACCGCCGAGATCGTCTCGACGGAGATCTCCAGGTCCCGCTGGGCGGTGTCGAGTTCGTAGAACGCCTCCGCCGCCGCGTCCTTCGCCGCCTGGGCCTCCGCACGCAGGTTGTCGCCGCGCCGCCACCACGATCGTGCCGTCGTCACAGTGACACTCTCTCCCCGCGTTCGCCGTTCACCTCGTCCGCTCCATGTCCGCTCCATCCTCCCACCCACCAGGGCCGAACACACCGCCCCCTCCCGACCGAGCCCGTGCTTGCCCACCCGCCACCGGGGCACGGTAACCTGTGACGTCGCAACCATCCCGGGCGTGTAGCTCAGTGGTAGAGCGCCGCCCTTACAAGGCGGATGTCGGCGGTTCGAAACCGTCCACGCCCACCGTTTCCCGCGGCCCGTCGCCCCTCCGGCGCCGGGCCGCCGCGCGTTTCCGGGCAGCGTGAGCGCGTCGTTCTCCGGGGGCGTCCCCGGGCCGGGTCAGCGCGTGTGCAGCTCGGCCCGCAGCGGCGCGATGATCTCGTCGACCAGCCACGCCACGACGCCGCGCGGGTAGCCGCGCGGCAGGCTCAGCACGACGTGGTTCACCCCGGCCCGGATCAGGTCGCGGATCTGGGCGCGGGTGGCGGCGGGGTTGTCGTAGGAGACGATGATCTGCACCGAGCGGGTGATCTCCGCCGGGTCCCGGCCCAGGTCGGCGCAGTGCGCGTCCAGGACGGCCATGCGCGCGGCCACGAACTCCACGTCGTTGTGCGGCGGGCCGGGGACGTTCCAGATGTCGGCGTGTTCGGCGACCAGCCGCAGCGTGCGCGTCCCCCAGCCGCCGATCAGCAGCGGCGGGCCGTCCTTCTGCACGGGCTTGGGCTGGTTGACGTTGCCCGTGAGGGTGTAGAACCGCCCCGCGAAGTCGAACTCCGGCTCCGTCCACATCTTCTTGAGGATGCGGACCGTCTCGTCGAGCCGCCCGATGCCCTCGGCCGGCGGGACCAGCCCGATGCCGTAGGCCGCGTACTCCGGGACCGCGGGGTTGTCGCCGAGGATGCCGCCCGCGCCCGGCGGCTGGTGGGTTCCGCCGACCCCGATGCCCATGACCAGCCGGCCGTGGGAGACCACGTCGACGGTGGTGGCCATCTTGCCCAGGACCGCGGGCTCGCGCACGCGGTTGCTGGTGACCAGGATGCCCAGCCGCACTCGCTCGGTCTGCGCCGCCAGCGCGGACAGCAGCGTCCACGCCTCGAAGACGTTGCCGTGCCGGGAGCCGGCGATCGGCGTGAAGTGGTCCCAGAGCCAGGCGTCCTGGATCTCCGGTATGTGGTCGGCCTCCTTCCACACCCGCACGATGTCGTCGTACTCGACGTGCATCGGGGTGGTCTTGAGGCCGAAGCTGACGCGCTTGCTTTCGCTCATCCTGCCGGAGCACCTCTCGTGTGGTTCCTTCGAGTGATCCACTCTCGCGCCTCCCACGCGATGCGCCGGTGCGTACGGCGTGCATGGCTGATTACCCGTCACAGGACGACCGGATCGGGCGGATCGCCGACAGCTTGTGGAAGGCGGGTGGCCCGGGACGGATGATTCGGGGACCTGTTCAGGTTTATATGCGGTCTTTGACTCCTTCGAGTGAACCGTAGGGGTTCGCCGGGTGGGCACGGCGGGCCTGCGAAGCATAGATAGGTGAGCAATTCCAGGGGGAGACTCGCCCGGCTGTGGGCGGCGCTCGTGGTGCTGACGGCCGCGGGTACCTGGGGGTTGAGCGGTGTGGTCGCCGCCGCGTCCCCAGGGCACCCGTGCCCCGACGGCATACGCGCGCCGCACAGCTGCGCCGACTCCCGACACCATGCCGACCCGAGCCCCACGGGACCGTTCCCGTCCCCGACCCCTCGTCAGCACTCGGCGCTCCCGCTCCCGGGCCTCTCACCGCGGCCGGACCCGGGGCCGACCACCTCCGCGGGGCAGGCGAGGCCCGCTCACGGGAAGCCGCCGTGGCCCTGGCCGACGCACCACCGGCCCACGCGCCACAGGCCGCCGTGGCCGCTGAAGTGCGGCTGGCCCTGGCCCTGGCCGGAGCCCGCCTGGCTGAAGATCTGGCAGGACCGGCACTGCCGGCCGTGCCCGACGCCCACCCCGACGCCCACCCCGACCCCGACCCCCATGCCCACACCGACCCCCACCCGGCGCCCGACGCCGACGCACCGCCCCACCCCCACCCGGCCCGCGCCGCGGGCCGTAGTCGTGCCCGCGCCGACGACTCCGCCGCCCAGCCCTCCGGCGAAGCCCTCGCCGAAACCGAAGCCGACCCCACCGCCCGCGCCGGCGCCGAAGCCCAAGAAGTGGCCGACGCAGGCACCCACGGCGGCCAAGGCGCCGGAGGCGCATGAGCACACGGTCATGGAAACGATGCTGCTCACCACCGTGCCGGCCCTGCTCGCCGTGGCCGTGCTGCGGCCGGGCTCGCGCACGTACCGCAGGCACTGACGCGCGCCGGCGGTCGCCGGCAAAGAAGGCAGAGAAGGGGGAGTTCACCCATGTCCCAATGGTTGGTGCTGGGCATCGCGATGATCGCGGTGTGCGCGGTGGTGATCAGCGTCGTCGTGCTCCGGCAGCGCAGGATCACCGATGACGACGACCCGTCGGAGACACCGGACGTCATCGAGTACATGGTCATGATGATCGGCGTGGTCTACGCCATCGTGCTGGGCCTGGCCATCGCCGGCGTCTGGGAGGGCCGGGGCGGCGCCCAGGCGAACACCCTGGCCGAGGCGCAGGCCCTGCACGAGGTCAAGGCCCGGGTCCAGGTCTACCCGGCTCCCGTGCGCGACAAGGTGCGCGCCGACGTGGACGCGTACGCCACCTACGTGGTCGACAAGGAGTGGCCGCACATGCGCGACCACGGCGATCTCACGCCGCAGGGCGACCGGTTGCTGGCCCGGGTACGGGCCGACGTGACCAACTACGACCCGAAGTCCGACCTCGGGCAGCAGGCGTACCAGCCCCTGCTCGACCAGGTCACCGCGGCCGACCAGGCGCGGGAGGTCCGCGGCCAGAACGCCGGGGCCACCATGCCGGCGGTGGTGTGGTTCGGCCTGATCACCGGCGCGCTGGTGACCGTCGGACTGATCTTCACGCTCCAGATCAGGCGCTCGGCCCGGGAGTTGCTGCTGGCCGGGCTGTTCAGCGCGCTCATCGCCTTCCTGCTGTTCCTGATCTGGGACCTGGACGCGCCGTTCGGCCGCGGACTGGAAGTCGGCGCGGACGTCTTCCGGACGGTGGTGCTCCAGCAGTGAGGTGACCGGACCGGCACACACACGAGAGCGGCTCCCCCCACCCCGGCAGGTGGGGGGAGCCGCTCGTTCGCGGGCGGTGGTGCCGGGCGGGCTCAGCCGCCCGGCACCCGGCGGCTCAGCGCCAGTTGGACACGTTCACGTTCTCCAGGATGCCCAGGGCGTCCGGGACGAGCACCGCGGCCGAGAAGTAGGTGCTCACCAGGTAGCTGATGACCGCCTTCTCGTCGATGCCCATGAACCGGACGTTGAGCCCCGGCTCGTACTCGTCGGGCAGCCCGGTCTGGTTGAGGCCGATGACGCCCTGGTTGTCCTCGCCGGTACGGATGGCGATGATCGAGCTGGTGCGGGCCTCGCTGACCGGGATCTTGCCGCAGCTGAGGATCGGCACGCCGCGCCAGGCCGGCACCATGGAGCCCATGACCTCGACGGAGTCCGGGTAGATGCCCGCCCGGGTCCACTCGCGGCCGATCGCGGCGATCGTCTTCGGGTTGGCCAGCAGGTAGCGGGTGCCGCGGCGGCGGCTGATCAGCTCGTCCAGGTCGTCGGGCAGCGGCGGGCCGGCGTGCGGCTGGATCCGCTGGTCGTAGTCCGCGTTGTGCAGCAGCCCGAACTCCGGGTTGTTGATGAGCTCGTGCTCCTGGCGCTCGCGCAACGCCTGGATGGTGAGCTTGAGCTGCTCCTCCGTCTGGTTCATCGGCTCGTTGTAGAGGTCGGCCACCCGGCTGTGCACCCGCAGCACCGTCTGAGCCACGCTCAACTCGTACTCGCGGGGCTTGACCTCGTAGTCCACGAAGGTGGCCGGCAGGGCGGGCTCGCCGCGGTGGCCCGAGGCGAACTCGATGTTCGCCTCACCGCGCTTGTTGACCCGCTGCTGGGGGATCGAGCGGTACGCCTCCAGGTGCCGGCGCAGCGGCTCCGCGATGTCCAGCAGCGCGAGGAAGGCGGAGCGGGGCAGCGCGAGGACCGTCGTCGCGGTGGCGGCCCGCGCGGTGAAGTCCCACGTGCCCTCGTCGAGCAGCGCCTGCTCGCCGAAGTGGTCGCCGTCGGCGAGGCTGCCCAGCCGGGTCTGCTCGCCGTACGACCCCTCGCCGAGCTTCTCGATCTTGCCGTGCGCCACCAGGTAGACCGTGTCCGCGGGGCTCCCGGCCTCCGCCAGCACGTCCCCGGGCTCGAACTCCCGCTGGACGAACCGGTCGGCGAGCGCCGTGAGGGTGGCCACGTCGTCGAACGAGCGCAGGGCGGCGATCTCGCCGAGTTCCTGCGGGATGACCCGGACCTCGGAGCCGGTCTTGACGAAGGTCACCCGTCCGTCGCCGACCGCGTAGGTCAGCCGGCGGTTGACCCGGTAGGTGCCGGCGTTGACCTGGACCCAGGGCAGCACGCGCAGCAGCCAGCGGGACGAGATGCCCTGCATCTGCGGGGCGGACTTGGTGGTCGTCGCCAGATTGCGTGCGGCCGCCGTGTCCAGGCTCGTCCGGGCCGCCCGCTCGTCCTGGGGGTTGCCTTGTGCGGTGTCCTGGCCCGCATCAACCGACATGGGCTGTCCTTCCCGTATGGAGGTGGTACAGCCCAAGTCTTTCCGGCTGGTGCCGCGCTGCCTATTGCCGGAACGAGTGAGACTACTTTCCGAAATACGGGATAGTGGCGTCTGGAAACGGGGTGTTTCGGGCGCTCGCCCGCACGGGTGTCCGAAGCGCCGTGCGCGGTCCGCGAGCCGGGTCCGAGGGGTGCGGCAGCCGGCCGCCGTCACGTCCAACTGGCTTGTGGGACAAGGGAGTTGGGCTGAAATCAGAGGGGCGCCGGAGGCGTGCGGGACGGGGGTGTCCAGGGGTCCGCGGAGCCGGGAGCCGACCGGAAGACGGGAGAACCGAGGAACCGAGGAGCCGGTGCATCCGAGAACCGAAAGCCGGCGAACCGGCGAACCGGCGAAAGGGACACCGGCGACGGGAGAAGGCGTCAGGAGCAGCGAGAATCAGGAGAACGGGAGGACCGGGAAAAGGGCCACCGCCGACGCGGCGGGCGGTCAGAGCGCCTCGACGACCGAGCCGCGCTCCGGCTGCGGCCCCTGCGGCGGGATCGGCAGCGGCATGGTGGCCAGGGTGGTCGCCCGCACGGTCCGGCGCTCGCGCCGGAAGACGAAGCCGGCGAAGGCCCCGGCGCCGATCAGGGCCACGAAGGACATCAGCGTGCCGAACCAGCTCGCGCCGAGCAACCGGCCGCCTATCCAGCCCAGGCCGACGCTGTAGGTCGCCCAGCACACCCCGGCCAGCGCCGACCACGGCAGGAACTCCCGGGGCCGCCGACGGGCCGCGCCCGCGCCCAGGCTCACCACGCTGCGCCCGGCGGGCGCGAAGCGGGCCAGCACCACCAGGGCGCCGCCACCGCGGCTGAGCACCTGTCCCAGCCGCTCCTGGGCCTGGGAGAGCTTCCGCGAGCCGGCCACCCGGCGCTCGAACCACTCGCCGCCGCGCCAGGCCAGCCGGTAGGCGAGCAGGTCGCCCAGGCAGGAGGCGGCCGCCGCGCACAGCAGGAGCACCACGACGTCGAGGACGTCGTCGCGGGCGCCGCTGGAACCGGCCGTGGCCGCGCTGATCACCAGCACACCGCTGGGGAGCACAGGGAGGAAGACGTCCAGCAGCACGGACACCACGACCAGCAGGTAGATCCACGGCCAGTCGAAGAGCGAACCGAGCCCTTGCAGCACGTCGCCTCCTGCCCTTCGCCAGTCCTGCCCGAGTCGTGATCTAGGTCCTGCGAGCCCGTTGCGAAGTGCCCCGAAGCCTTGCTGCCGTGCCGCGTTGGAAGGCGGCGGATCTTCAACCACCGTCAGCCGTACAGCGTACGCCAGTGGCGTGTCGGGGGTTCCTGTTCGGTGCCGTGACGAAGGAGACAATCACGGCGTTATCACGGCGGGAATACCGCGCGGGAAAAGGTTCGGCGCAGATTTGCCCAGGTTGCGGTACGCCTCTTGCGTGATCGCACCCGATGTGAAGTCGTGATCCATTCCTTACACGGTGTCCACCGCGCGGCGGCCGGGCGCAGGCGCCGGGGGCCGGGACGCGGCTGTGGGATGGGCCACACCCGCGGACCGGGCCGGACCGGGCCTGACTAGGCTGGTGACCCACAGACCGCAGCCTGGGGAGTAGCTCGCCGCCGGACCGTCGACCCACTTCTCGACCCGCAACGATCGAGGAACCGACTTCCGTGCTCAGCCTCACCGTCGTCGCCGTCGTCTTCGGCGTCATCTTCCTTGCCGAACTCCCGGACAAGACCGCCCTGGCCGGCCTCATGCTCGGCACCCGCTACCGCCCGTCGTACGTCTTCGCGGGCGTCGCCGCGGCCTTCGTCGTCCACGTCGCCCTCGCCATCGCCGCGGGCAGCCTGCTCACCCTGCTGCCGCACCGCTGGGTGCAGGGCGTGGTCGGGGTGCTCTTCCTGGCGGGCGCGGCGATGCTGCTGCTGTCCAAGGGCGATGACGAGGAGGAGGTCCGCGCCCCCGCCGACCAGAGCTTCTGGAAGGTCGCCGGGGCGGGCTTCACGCTCATCCTGGTCGCCGAGTTCGGCGACCTCACGCAGATCATGACCGCCAACCTCGCCGCCCGCTACGACGATCCGCTGTCCGTGGCGATCGGCGCGGTGCTCGGGCTGTGGGCGGTGGCCGCGCTGGGCATCTTCGGCGGGCGGCTGCTGATGAAGCGGGTGCCGCTGCGGCTGATCACGAGGGCGGCGGCCGCGGTGATGGTGGTGCTGGCGGGCTTCAGCCTGTACGAGGCGGCGACGGGCTGAGGGCTCCCGCCGAGGGGCCTACGGGCGGCGGGGCCCGAACGGGGCGTCGCCGCCCGGCCGTTACGCGGTGACGGTCACCAGGAGGCCGCCGTCGGGGTGCGGGGAGAGCCGTACCTGTTCGAGCGACCGCACGAGCACGGTCGGCGCGTGGTCCCTGGCGCGCGGGCCGACGCCCACCACCCGCATCCCCGCGGCCTTCGCCGCCGCGATGCCGACCTCCGCGTCCTCGAAGACCAGGCAGTCCGCCGGGTCGAACCCCAGCTCCGCGGCGCCCTTGAGGAAGCCCTCCGGGTCCGGCTTGCTCGCGCTCACCCGCTCCGCCGTGACCCGCACGGGCGGCACCGGCAGGCCGGCGGCGGCCAGCCGGGTCAGCGCCAGCCCCTCGCTCGCCGAGGTCACCAGCGCGTGCGGGTGCCCCCGCAGGGCGGCCAGCAGCGCCGGGGCGCCCGGGATCGCCGTCACGCCCTCGGTGTCCGCGGTCTCCTCCGCGAGCAGTTCCGCGTTCTCGGCGTAGTTCTCCGCCATGGTGCGGTGGGGGAGCAACGCGGCCATCGTGGCGTGGCCCTGACGGCCGTGCACCACCGACAGCACGTGGTCCCCGTCCAGTCCGTGCCGTGCCGCCCAGCGCCGCCAGCACCGCTCGACGACGGGGTCGGAGTTGACGAGGGTGCCGTCCATGTCCAGCAGGAGGGCGCGGGCGCGCAGCTTCCGGGGTTCCACGGGGGCTCCTTGCGTCGTGCGCGCCGGACTTCCGTCGGCGCCTTCACCTCTGCGCACGCAGTGGCTCCGCCCGCCGGTCAGGGTAAGCGGGCGGAACCACTTTGTTCCTCCACGATACAAAACTTCCCCGCCCCGCACCACCCCTTTCCGGCGGAGATCACGATCGGGGGCCGGGACCGGGCCGTGGCGGAGGCGGTGACCTGGGCCGCGATCGAGGTCGTGACCGGGCGCGGCCGGCGGGCGCGGCGGGGCCGTGTCAGTGGGGGCGCCTATGGTTGAGGGGTGCAGGGAAACGCGTTCGGGGCACGGCAGTTCCAGTTGATGCTGCTGCGCCGCATGGCCGACCACAATCCGGATCTCGTCGCGCAGGCGCTCCAGGAGTTGGGGGCGACGCGTACCGAGGCGCGCGAGGCGCACGCCGGATGGCAGGCGCGGCTCCGCTCGCGGACGTTCCCGAAGGGCGAGGCCCGCTATCGGGCGGTCCTCGGCCCGCCGCACGCGGTCGAGCCCCGTACCGTCGGCGACCTGAGCTTCCGCGCGGCCCTGTGGCCGGTGCCGCTGTGGCCTGCGCTGGGGTTCGAGGTGCTGACGGCCGTAGGTCCCGGCGGCAGGGCCTCGGTGTGGAACGAGTGGCTGGTCCGCGCCCCGGGCGCGCCGCCCCCGCCGCTGAAGGGCGTCGCCGACCTCACGCCGTGGTCCTGCACCGTCGACGACGCGGCCCGCGCCTTCCCGCCGGCGGCCCCGCTGCCGCCGGACGCCCCGACGAGGGCCCGGCTGGCGCTGACCGACCCGGCCACGGGCGGCCGCGTGGTCGCGCACTTCACCTGGGGCCTGCTGCAGTACGCCGACCCCGGGCCTGACCCAGGGGCGTGACCCCGGGGCGTACCCGGCCGGCTACGACGTGCGACGTTCCAGGGCGGCCCGGGTGTTCGGTCCGTACACCCCGTTGTAGCTGCCGTCGGTGGCGTCGCTGACCCAGTACCAGACCTGGAAGACCTCCAGGGACACCTGGAGGTGGCGGTCGAAGGTGCCGTCGATCGGGCCGTGGTAGAGCGACATCTCGGACAGCCGCCGCTGGAGGTCGGCCACGGCGGGACCGGTGTCGCCGCGCTCCAGGACCAGCGCGGAGTTCGCGGGGGCGAGGGTCTGCCCGGTCGTCGGGACGGGGGAGACCGGGGCCTCCTGCGGGGGCGTGGTGGGCGCCGCGGTGGCGGGCGCGGTCGGGGCCGCGGGAGGCGTGGCCCGGGTCCGGTGCGCCGCGGTGACCGGGCCCCGCGAGGTGACGGGCGACGGGCTCGTCGAGGGCGCGGCGACGGACGGCGGCGCGGTGCGGACCACGGGGTCGGCGGTGGTCGCCAGTCCGGGCCCGGCGTCGGCCGGGAGGGTCACGTCCGGCACGGCGGTCGCCAGGTCGGGCAGCGCCCGGTCCATGCCGCCGCTCTGCTCGTCGCCCATGACCTGCCCGGTGACGGCGACCGCCCCGGCGGCCAGCGCGGAGGCCGCCACGGCCGCCGCGGCGATGACGATGCCGCGCTTCCTGCGCCGGTGCCGGCCTCGCAGGGCGATCGCGGCGGCCTCGGCGCCCGGATCGGGGCGGTGGGCGTCCGCGCGGTCCCCCGCGTACTCCAGGCACGTCGTGGGGAAGAGCCCGAGATCGGTGGCCGAGGCCCCCGCCGCGGCGGCCGCTGGGGCAGCGGACGCCTCTGAGACCGCCGCGAGCACCGGGAGGACCGAGGTCTCCGTGGTGTCCGCGGCCCGTCCGTCCGGCTCGATGACGTAGGGGCGGACCCGCAGCGGGTGGAAGCCCTCCACCGCGGCCACGGCCGCCGCGCGCTCGGCGCAGCGCTCGGCCGCGCGGATCTCCCGTCCGGCGTCCTCGTCGCCCGCCGGGGGAGCACCCTCCGTGGCACCGTGCGCGAGCTCGTGCGGCTCGTCCGGCCGTTTCGGCTCCACTGGGTCCCCTCCCGCCGTCACTCTCACGTGTGCGTCTTGGTGTCGCCCGGCCGAACCCGCGTGCGGTTCTGGCCAAAGCCACGGGTGATTATGCCGACCCTCCGGCCTTTCGGCACACCGTCCCCCCACTTTGCGCACATGTTCCTTCTCACCTTTGCGGCGCCGGGGCGGTTTCGCCGCCGTCCCGGGCGGTCGCTCCGCAGGCCATACCGGGGCAAAGGGTGAAATCATGAAGCTCTGGCCTCGGGGAGGAGGCGAGGAGGTGCGATGGCCGAGAAGAAGGAGAAGGGGGAGCAGGAGGAGGGGGGCACCCGCGCGGCCGCTGAACCCGCGGTGGCGGTGCCGGGTGGGCCCCGGGACCGGCGGTCGGTCAGGATCGCGATCGGGGCCCTCGCCCTCGGCCTGCTGCTGGCCGCGCTCGACCAGACCATCGTCTCCACGGCCCTGCCCACCATCGTCGGCGAACTCGGGGGCATCAACCACCTGTCGTGGGTGGTGACGGCCTACCTGCTGGCGTCCACGGCCGCGACTCCGCTGTGGGGCAAGCTCGGTGACATGTACGGCCGCAAACGGCTGTTCCAGGCGGTGATCGTGATCTTCCTGGTCGGCTCGGCGCTGTGCGGACTCGCCCAGAGCATGGGTCAGTTGATCTCCTTCCGGGCCCTCCAGGGCCTGGGCGGCGGCGGGTTGATCGCGCTGTCCATGGCGATCGTCGGCGACATCGTGCCGCCCCGCGAACGCGGACGGTACCAGGGCGTGTTCGGCGCGGTGTTCGGCGCCAGCAGCGTGCTCGGGCCGCTGCTGGGCGGGGTGTTCACCGAGCAGCTCTCCTGGCGCTGGGTCTTCTACGTCAACCTGCCCATCGGCGCGGTGGCGCTCGCCGTGATCGCCGCGGTGCTGCACATCCCCGCCCGACGCACCGAGCACCGCATCGACTACACCGGCATGGCGTTGGTGGCCGCGGCCGCCACCTGCCTGGTGCTGGTCGCCTCGCTGGGCGGCACCACGCTGGCGTGGGGCTCTCCGGGGATCATCGCGCTGGCCGCCGCCGGGGCCGTCCTGCTCGGCGCGTTCGCACTCGTCGAGCGCCGGGCGGAGGAACCGGTGCTGCCGCAGCGGCTGTTCCGCGTCCGCACCTTCGTGATCTGCTCGGCGATCTCGTTCATCATCGGCTTCGCCATGTTCGGCGCGCTGACCTACCTCCCCACCTTCCTCCAGGTGGTGCACGGCTACTCACCGACGCTCTCCGGCGTGCACATGATCCCCCTGGTGGCCGGGCTGCTGCTGTCGTCCACGGCGTCGGGGCAGATCGTCACCCGCACCGGCCGCTACAAGGTGTTCCCGATCGCGGGCACGGCCGTCACCTCCGTCGGGCTCCTCCTGCTGCACCAGCTCGACGAGTTCACCTCGACCTGGCTGATGAGCGCGTTCTTCTTCGTCTTCGGCCTCGGGCTCGGCCTGGTGATGCAGGTGCTCGTGCTCGCGGTGCAGAACTCCGTCGGGTACGAGGACCTCGGCTCGGCGACCTCCGGCGCCACCTTCTTCCGCTCCATCGGGGCGTCCTTCGGCGTCGCCGTGTTCGGCACGATCTTCACCAACCAGCTCTCGGGCCGCCTCGATTCGGCCCTGCGCGGGGTGCCCCTGCCACCCGGCTTCGACCCCGCGCAGCTCCAGGGCAACCCCACGGCGCTGGGCGGACTCCCCGCGGCCGTCAAGGACCCGGTGCTGCACGCCTATTCGGTGTCCATCACCAACGTCTTCCTGTGGGCGGTGCCGGTCGCCCTCGTCGGCTTCGTGCTGGCCTGGTTCCTCAAGGAGCAGCCCCTGCGCGGCACCGTCACCGTGCCCGACGCCAACGAGACGTACGTCGCCAACCCCGTCGAACGGTCCTCCCTCGACGAGATCGCCCGCGGCCTGTCCCTGCTCGGCGGGCGCGAGGCCAAGCGCGACCTCTACCTGCGCATCAACTCCCGGGCCGAGGCCGACCTCCACCCGGCCACCACCTGGCTGCTGCTGCGCATCCACCGCGACGGCCCGACCGATCCGGACGAACTGGTGCGCTGCACCCGGATTCCGCCGCCGACGCTGGACACCGCCGCCGACGAAGCCGCCTCCCGCGGTCTCGCCGACCGCCGCGACGGCACCCTTCTCCTCACCGCCGACGGCCGCACCCTCGCCACGCACCTCGCCGACGTCCGCTACCAGGTGCTCGCCGACCTCCTCGGCGACTGGGACCCCCGGGAGCACCCCGACCTCTCGGCGCTGCTGCGCCGGCTCTCCCCGGACCTCTGCGCCACCGACCAGGACCGCCCGCACAACGGGTGAGAACCACGCACCCGCTGTTCGCCGCCGCCGAGTCCCGGCTGTACGCGATGTACGGCCTGCCCGAGCCGGCCGCCAACCTCCTCGCGCCGGGCCTGCCCCAGGTCGGCCGGATGCGCGCCGCCCGCCCCGCGCCGCAACAGCCTTCCGGCGAAAGGCCGTTGTGGCCGCAAGATTGTCATGTTCATGGGCGACTGTCGGTCAAAACTCGCGGCAACCGTCCGTGAGAACGCAGGCCCGGGGAGCGGGGCCGCCCTCTCGCCGCCCGCCGCCCGCCCGCGGTCCCCAGCGGAATGACAGACTCCGCCTGGCCGTACGGCTCCGGCCCGTTGACCAGGCAGGGACGCCGAAAACCCGGTTCGCCGCAGGCATATGACGTTTCGTCCGGTCCCGTTCTCCCTCCTTTCGCCGCCTTCTCGGCGCCGCGCCCCCAACGCCGCACAGTGAGGGGGGAGTTCGATCTCCACGGCGTGGCGGACCCGCGGCACCCGGAGATCTTGGCGCTAATGCGTACGGCCGGGGCACGGGGCCGGTCGTGGCCGTACCCCGCGCATCTGCCCGCCGCATACACTGCCAGCATCAGCTTCGAGTCCGAGGCCAGGAGCGTTTCGGAGACGACCGGTCGCCGGTCGTTCCCGGTCCGTTCCAGACGCAGAGTCATGCCCGGGCGGTGATCAGGGACGTGTTCCCCACGGCGGCCACCAGGGAGGTTGACCAGCGGGTCCGGGCGCGGACGAGCGCACAGGGTCCTCGACCGGGGCGGCACCGTGCACGGCCGGCGCGTCCCCGCGTCTGCCCGGCGGTGCCGTCCGCACGGGAGTCCGCGGTCCCCTGGACCCCCGTGCCCGTTCTGCCTGCCGGGCGGAGACGCCTGCTCGTCGTCGCGTCGCGCGTGCGGTGACCCGGGCGGCGCTCCGACCACCCTCGCGCACGGCCCCGCGTCCCGACGCCTCGGGGAAGCCTGATCGCCGACCTGGTCCGACAGATCGACTGAAGGAGGGTGCTGGATGGTCAGGATGGAACTCGTCAACGCAGGGTGGCGCACGAGCAGTTACAGCGGCGGCAACGGCGAGTGCGTCGAAGTGGCCGCGCTGGAGGGCTTGGTGGGCGTGCGGGACAGCAAGGACCCCACCGGTCCCGTCCTGCGGGTCACCCCGGGCGCGTTCGCCGCGTTCGTACGGGCGGTCGCGCGCGGGGAGTTCGAGCGGGGTTGATCACCGCCGGGCTGGGCCGCGCGGCTCAGCCCGCCTTCCGCCAGACCGACACGTGCTGCCGGCTCTCGCCGGTGAAGGGCGCGCGGCTCCATCCGTCCCACCGGTCGCGCAGCCGCAGGCCGGCGAGCCGGGCCATCAGGTCGAGTTCGGACGGCCACACGTAGCGGAACGGGACCGAGGTGTACGAGCCGCGGCCCTCGACGACCTCGATGTAGTTCGAGCTCATCGTCTGCGTGGTGAGGTCGTGGTAGAGGTCGAACGCCCAGCGGGTGTCGCCGACGTGGAAGGGCACGAGGTTCTGCCCGGCCGGCAGCTTGCGCAGTTCGGGGACCATCACGTCGATCACGAAGTGGCCGCCGGGCGCGAGGTGGGCCGCCGCGTTGCGGAAGCAGTCCACCTGGGCGTCCTGCGTGGTGAGGTTCATGATGGTGTTGAACAGCAGGTAGACGACCGAGAAGGTGCCCTCCACCCTGGTCGTCGTCATGTCGCCGACGGTCGCCTCGACCGCTTCGGCGCCGGGCTTCGCGCGCAGCCGGGCCACCATCGCCCGGGACATGTCGATGCCCGCGACCGGGACCCCGCGCGCGGCCAGCGGCAGGGCGATCCGCCCCGTGCCGACAGCCAGCTCCAACGCCCGTCCGTCACCGGCGAGTTCCGCCAGCAGGTCGACCGTCGGGTTCACCACCTCCGGCGCGAACATCGAGGCCGACGACGCGTCGTAGCGCGCCGCCACCTCCTCGCCGAAGTACCCGTCTCCGCCGTGCGCACCCGTCACATCCGTCACGCCCGTGACCGTACTGGCGCCCCGCGCCGCACCGCACCCGGTTTTCGGCCGGGTGGTGACGGCCGCGGCGGGTGGACGAGGGGCCGTGCGCCGACCGGGGCCGTCACCCCTCGCGCAGCGCGCCCGCGAGGACCGAGCCGACCACCTTGCGCACCTCGTCCTCCCGCGGCGGCGCGCCCTCGCGTCCGGCGAACAGCAGGTGCCCGCTCCCGATGAGGGTCAGCGCGAGCGTGTCCACGTCCGCGTCCGCCGCGACCCGGCCCGACTCCCGCTCCGCGGCGAGGTATTCGATGATCATCGCGGTCGCCTCGGTCAGGACCGGGACGCCGGTGGGCCGGGTCGCGCGCAGCCGCGCGCGCAGGTCGTCGCGGAAGGTGATGAGGCTGACGAGCGGCGAGGGCCACCGACCCGAAGACGTCGGTCAGCGCCTCGGTCAGGCGCTCCACGACGTCCCCGGTGCCGGCGGAGGCGACCAGCGCCGCGGACCGGCCGGTGACCCGGTCGGCCCGGTCCAGCACGAGTGCGGTGAGGAAGGCGTCGAAGTCGGCGAAGTGCCGGTGCAGCACCCCCTTGGCGCAGCCGGCCTCCTCGGTGACCGCGCGGCTGGTCAGCGCGTGCGGCCCGGACCTGAGCAGGATGCGCTCGGCGGCGCCGAAGAGCTGCTCGCGCGGGTCGCGGAGGGCTACCCCGGTGGGCATGCGGCGGTCTTCCTTCCGGTTGTCCCCGTTGATGAGTGGGCGCTCGCCCACTAAGGTGGGCGCATGCCCACTCTACCGTCCGGGCCGCCCGCCGGCCCCGAGAACCGGTCCCACCTGCACCGGGAGATCGCCGAGTCCTTCGGCGCGGACGCCGAGCGCTACGACCGGGCCCGCCCCCGCTACCCGCACGCCCTCGTCGAGCGGATCGTGGCCGGGCTGCCCGAGGACGCGGGCGTCTCCGGCAGTGCCCCGGACGTCCTCGACGTCGGGGTCGGCACCGGAATCGCCGCCCGGCAGTTCCAGGCGGCAGGCCGCCGGGTGCTCGGCATCGACCCCGACGCGCGGATGGCCGCGGTCGCCCGGCGGTTCGGGATCGCCACCGAGACGGGGACCTTCGAGGAGTGGGACCCGGCCGGCCGGGACTTCGCCGCCGTCGTCGCCGGCCAGGCTTGGCACTGGGTGGACCCGGTCGCCGGCGCGGCCAAGGCGGCGCGCTTGCTGCGGCCGGGCGGCCGGCTGGCGGCCTTCTGGAACGCCTTCGAGCTCCCGCCCGACCTCGCCGAGGCCACCGCCGAGGTCTGCACGCGCGCGATCCCCGACGCCCCCGTCGACTTCCGCGCCATGACCGCGCCCTCCCGCGACCCGTACGGCGTGATGCTCGCGCAGGCCGTGGACGGGATCCGGCGGGCGGACGGGTTCGGCGCGCCGGAGCGCTGGGAGTTCGCCTGGGAGTGGAGGTACGACCGGGACGCCTGGCTGGACCAGGTGCCGACGCACGGCCTGTTCACCCGGCTCCCGCCGCCCGTCCTGGCGGAGGTGCTGGCCGGCATCGGGGCCGCCGTCGACGCGGCCGGGGGCGGCTTCACGATGCGCTACACCACGGTCGTGGCCACCGCGGTGCGCGAACTCCGCCCGTAGGGGCGCCGGTCGGCCGGAAGGGCGGGCCTGGAGGCGACGGCGGGTCAACCCCGCCGGACTCCTCGACCGGGCGAGGTCGCCGCCCAAGCCGCACGCGTCTAAAATAGGCAATTTGGGCTGTTTATTGTCTTTGGTACCTTTGACGCATGGGGCACGGAATGACTTCATCCAGCGGAACGGAGGGACCTTTTCCGCGAGGCGACGCGCTGCGGCTCGCTCTTCAGCGCTGCATGGAGGAAACGGGCAGTACGGGTGCGATGGTGCACATCCGGGAGGACTCCTCCGGGCTGCGCCTGCTGCCGGGGAGCGGGGTCGGCGCCGACGAGCTCAAGCGGTTGTGGCACAGGATCCCCGCGAGCTCCGCGGCCGCCCCGGCGGTCGCCGCGCGGCAGCACCGCTTCGCCTGGGCCCCGGATCCGCGGGGCGCGGGCAGTGCCGTGTGGTCCGTCCCCCTGATGCGACGCGGCGATGCGTGGGGCGTGCTCACCGTCGTGACGGGCGGGCGGCCCGGCGAGCCGACCGAACGCCAGACGCGGGGCCTTCACGCCACCGCGCGCCGGCTCGTCGCCTGGATCGACGGCGCTCCGGCGAGCGCCGGGGACGGTGACGTGCGAGACCACGATGCCCTTGCGCGAGCCTTCGCGGCGACCGGCGTCGGGGCCTTCTCGCTGGATCTCACCCGGGCGACCCTGGACCTGGACGACACCGCGACGGCGCTGGTCGGCGTGGACCCGGGCGGCGACGACGGCCGGTTCGGCGGCCTGCTGCGGTTCGTGCATCCTCACGACCTGGCCTGGGTGCGGGCCCGGATGGACGAGGCGGTGGCGACCTGTGGGTCGTACGAGGTGGAGCACCGCACGCGGGGGGCCGGCGGATCGGTGAGGTGGCTGCAGAGCCGCGGCCGGGTGCTGCCCGGAGCGGACGGCTCGCCGCAGCGGATCGTCGGGACGATGCGGGAGACAACGGAAGCACGCGCCGCACAGGACGCCATCAGGCGGGCCCTGCGCGACATGGCCGACGGCTTCCTGTCGCTGGACGCGCAGTGGCGGATCGTCTTCGCCAACGTCGAGGCGGAGCGCCTGCTGGCCGTGCCCGGCCCGCTGACCGGGCGAGTCGTGTGGGATCTCCCCGTCGTCCGCGCGATCCCCGATCTGGAGGCCCGGTGCCGAGCGACCGCCGAGGGCTCGCGATCGTACGGGATCGACGCGCGGTGGCCCGGAACCGGGCGCTGGTACCGCATCCGGCTGGTGCCCGTGCCCGACGGCATGACCTGGTATCTCGCCGACGTCACCGAGCAGCACCGGCACAAGGACGAACGAGCGGCGGCCCGGACGGCCGCGACGCAGCGCTCGGCCCGGATGCAGGAGCTGACCGCGGACGTGGTGCACGCGGTCGCCCGGCGGGTGCTGCCGCCCTTCGGCGCGAGCGGCCTGGTCGTGTCGACCAAGGACTCCGGCCGCCTCCGGGTCATGGGCGCCGTCGGCTACCCCCAGGACTTCCTCGACATGCTCGACGGCATTCCGCTGCTGCGGAACCCCGCGGTCTCCGCGGACCTCGACCGGCACCAGCCGTGGTTCATCTCCTCACGTGAGGAGTACGAGCGCCGGTACCCCCTGATGGCGGCCGCGCCGGTGCGGAGCATCGCGGAGTCCTGGGCGTTCCTGCCGCTGGTCGTCTCCGGGCGGCTGGCCGGTCTGTGCGTGGTCGCCTTCGACCAGCCACGCCGTCTGAGCGCGGAGGAGCGTGCCCTGCTCATCGCGCTCAGCGGGCTGGTCGCCCAGGCCCTGGAGCGGGCCCGGCTGTACGACGCCGAGCACGCCCGGGCCCAGGAACTCCAACGCGGGCTGCTCCCCCAGGCGCTGCCGTCGCTGCCCGCCGTGAGCGCGGCCGCGCGCTACCTCCCGGCCGGCTGGCGCACCGATGTCGGCGGGGACTGGTACGACGTCATTCCGCTGTCCGCCGACCGGGTCGCACTCGTCATCGGCGACGTGATGGGACACGGCGTGCCGGAGGCCGTCAGCATGGCGCGGCTGAGAACCGCCGTCCGCACCCTCTCCAACCTCGAACTCCCCCCGGACGAGGTCCTGAGCCACCTCAACGACCTGGTCGTCGGACTGGGCGGGGACGACGGGGAGTTCTTCGCCACGTGCCTCTACGCGATCTACGATCCCGACGGCGGGACGTGCGCGTTCTCACGCGCCGGGCACCCGCCGCCGGCCGTCGTGGACACGGACGGAGCGGCGTACTTCGCGCGGTCCGCTCCGGACCCGCCGCTGGGCATCGCCCAGCCGCCCTTCGAGACGGTGGAGCTGTCCGTACCGGACGGCGGCGTCCTGGCGCTGTACACGGACGGCCTGGTGAAGACACCGCTCCGCGACGTGGACAGCGGAATGCGGAAACTGGTGCGGCAACTGGAAGCCCATCACGACCAGGACGTGGACCGCCTCAGCGACACCGTCACCGCCGCCCTCACGCTCCCCGACCAGCAGAACACGGACGACGCCGTCCTCCTCACCGTCCGCGTGCACGCCACCGCTCCGGAGAACGTCGTCACGTGGCCGCTGCCCGAGGATCCCCGGGCCGCGGGCACCGCCCGCAGGCACGTGCGAGAGCAGCTGGAGGAATGGCACCTGGGGGACCTCGCCGCCACCACCGAACTGCTGGCCAGCGAACTTGTCGGGAACGTCGTACGCCATGCCACGGGCCCTGTCCGGCTGCGCCTGCTCCGCAGCCGGAGCCTGGTCTGCGAGGTGTCGGACGGCAGTATCACCACTCCCCGGATCCAGCGCGCGTCGTGGAACGACGAGAGCGGGCGCGGTCTGCAGTTGGTCGCGGCGCTCAGCGATCGCTGGGGCACGCGGTACACGCGCACGGGCAAGTGCATCTGGACCGAGCAGGTCCTGCCGTGAAGTCGCGCGGGGGCCGACCGGCCCGCGGGCGGGATCAGCTGTCCTGGCCGTCGGCCTGGCGGTGGTGGCTGTGGGGGAGTTTGAGCAGTCGGAGGAACCGGGCGAGGTTCGAGCGGGTGGTGGTGAGCACCACCGCCGGATCGTCGCTCTCCCGGAGGAGGACCGCGCCCCCGTGTGCGGTGAGTTCGACGCACTCCCCCTGGTCCTGGGAGTAGGTCGACTTCTGCCATGTCAGGGGCGCGGTCATGGAATGCATGGCCTTTCAGAGGTCTCGGGCGATCGCGTGGATGAAGTCCCGTGACCGGGACCGGTCCAGGGCCGCCTTCGCGAGGACGTCGTACAAGGCGCGGTAGTTGGCGAGCTGCGGCGCGGCGTGCAGCAGGTTGATGCCGTGCGCCGACTCGATCTGGATGGTGTCCAGTTGCCGCACCGGCCCGCCCACGTACAACATCGCGTGGCCGGAGCCGATGTGGCAGTCCGACGTGAACGGGATGACCCGGACGCTTATGTGCGGCAGGTGGCTGAGCTCCTGGACGTGTTCGAGCTGCGCCTTGGCGACCTTCGACCCGCCGAACCGCATCCGCAGCGCGGCCTCGTGGATGAGCGCCTCGTACGGCACGGGGCTGTCACGGTGCAGCACGCAGGCGCGCTCCAGCCGGTGCGCGACCCGGGCCTCCAACTCGTTGCGCGGCAGCGCCGGGATGACGCTCCCGAAGACGGTGCGGGTGTACTCCTCGGTCTGGAAGACGCCGGGCACGTGGGTGACCTGGATCGTGCGCAGGTGCGTCGCGTGGTGCTCCAGTTCGGAGATGTCCAGCAGGCCCGCGGGCAGGACGCCCCGGTACGCCTCCCACCAGCCCTTGCGGCCCTGGCCGTTGGCCATCGCCACGAGCGAGTCGATGAGCGCGGTGTCCCCGCACTCGTAGAACGAGGCGAGACGCCGTAACCGCTCCTCGCTGACGCCGAGCCGGCCGGCTTCGATGTGGCTCACCTTCGCCGGGTCGGTGCCGAGCAGGCGCGCGGTGTCGCGGGCGGTGATGCCCGCGGACTCGCGCATTTTCCGTAGCTCCGCACCGAGGCGCTCCTGGCGGGCGGTTGCGGTGCTTCTGAGCGGCATGGTGTCCCTTCTTGATGCTGGTTCCGAGTCTGCCGTTCCGCTCTCGCGGGGTCCAGATCGTTTCTGGAAAATTCGGCGACAATGTTGCAGAGGTGCATTATTGCCCCATAATGCCGTGGCGGTTTTGCCAAGGGATAGTCAACTCCCTTGCACCGCTGGCGTGTTGATCGGGTGCACCCCAAGAACGGGGGCGATGGTGAAGGTGTTACGCACCCGTGCTAATGCGCCCCGGGAGCCTGAAGTTACGTCCTTCTTCCGCCCGGCGGAGTGAATGTACGGCCGCCGGCCGGAAGCTCCGTTCCGGTGACGCGCCCGCCCCGGGTGCCCGCAGGGGCGTCAGCCGGCCGGACGGTTGAGCAGCGCGCAGGCCGTGCGGATGTCGGTGGTGACCTGCGCGACGGACTCCCGTCCGGACAGCCAGGAGACCAGCGAGGCGTGCCAGGTGTGCTCGATGACCCGGATGCGGGGCAGGTCCGCGCCCGGATCCGCGGACCCGTCCGGCGCGCCCATCGCGTCCACGATGATCCGGGTGGTCAGCCGCGACACCGTGTCGACCTCCACCCGCACCGAGCGGTCGGCGAAGATCAGCGCCCGGACCATCGCGTCGGCCAGCTGCGGCTCGCGCTGGAGGCTGCGGAAGGCGCGCAGCAGGACCTCCGCCACCCGCTCGCCGGGCTCCTCGGCGGCCGGCGGCCGCGTCAGCAGCGCCTCGTGCAGCTGCCGCAGCTGGTCCTCCATCACCGCGACCAGCAGGTGGACCTTCGAGGGGAAGTAGCGGTAGAGCGTGCCCAGCGCGACGCCCGAGTGCTCGGCGACCGCCCGCATCTGGACCGCGTCGAAGCCGCCGCCGCAGGCCAGCCGGGTGCTCGCCGCCAGGATCCGGCCGCGCCGGGCCTCCTGACGTACGGTCAGCGGCGCCGCGGAGTACTTCGGCGCGGGGCCGGGCTCCTGCGCGGGCGGCTGTCCGGGTCCTTGTACGGGCTCCGGTACGCGTTCCCGCGCGGGCTCCTGTGCGGGCGGCTGTCCGGACCGGCGGGGGCCCTGTCCGGGTGCTCCTCCGGGACCCGCTCCGCACCTCCGTCCGGCTCCTTGTGCGGGCGGCGCCGCCGGGTCCGGCTCCTGGGCGCTCGCGGGCGCGGCCCCGGCGCCCGACCCCGGCCCGGGCTGCCGCGCCGGGTCCTCCGACGGCCTGGCATGTGCGCTCATCTGTCCGTTCCCTGTGCGTCCCGCGGTGGCGCCGCTCCTGTTGTACGTCCCGGTCCGTCCCGCGCGCGGACCCCCGCCGGGTCGGCCGGAGGCCCTTCACGGCGGCCTGACCCGGCCCGGTCGGTGTTCTGTACCATCAAGTCTGAAACTTGTTCTAGATGAGGCGCAAGCTACGCTCCGGCTCGGTCGCGGGCGAGAGGGGGCCGGAGTGAGCTCACAGGCCGAGCGGTTGCGGATCGCCCTGCTCAGCTACAAGGGCAACCCCTTCTGCGGCGGCCAGGGCGTCTACGTGCGCCACCTCTCCCGCGAACTGGCCGCGCTCGGCCACCGCGTCGAGGTCATCGGCGCCCAGCCGTACCCCGAACTGGACTCCCTCGACGGCGGCGTCACCCTCACCCGGCTGCCCAGCCTTGACCTCTACCGCCAGCCCGACCCCTTCCGCACTCCCGGGCGCGAGGAGTTCCGGGACTGGATCGACGCCCTCGAGGTCGCGACCATGTGGACCGGCGGCTTCCCCGAGCCGCTCACCTTCAGCCTGCGGGCCCGCCGCCATCTGGCCGCCCGCCGCGCCGACTTCGACGTCGTGCACGACAACCAGACGCTCGGCTACGGCCTGTTGGGCCTGCGCATGCCGCTGGTCACCACCATCCACCACCCCATCACCGTGGACCGCCGGCTCGAACTCGCCGAGGCGGCGACGCGGGGACGGCGCTGGTCGATCCGGCGCTGGTACGGCTTCACGCGCATGCAGGGGCGGGTGGCCCGGCGGCTGCCGTCCGTGCTGACCGTCTCGGACTCCTCGCGCGAGGAGATCGCGGCCGACCTCGGGGTGCGTCCGGAGCGGATCCACACCGTGCCGATCGGCGCCGACGTCCGGCTGTTCTCGCCCGACCCCGCCGTTCCCGAGGTGCCCGGCCGGATCGTCACCACCTCCAGCGCGGACGTGCCGCTCAAGGGCCTGGTCCACCTCGTCGAGGCACTGGCGCGGGTCAGGGCCCGGCGGCCGGACGCGCACCTGGTCGTCGTCGGCGCGCGGCCCGAACGGGGCCCGGTGGCCCGGCTGATCGAGGACTGCGGTCTCACCGGGGCCGTCGAGTTCGTCAAGGGCATCAGCGACGGGGAACTGGTCGACCTGATCCGCGGCGCCGAAGTCGCCTGCGTGCCCTCACTGTACGAGGGCTTCTCGCTGCCGGCCGTCGAGGCCATGGCCACCGGCACGCCGCTGGTCGCCACCACCGGCGGCGCGATCCCGGAGGTGGCCGGGCCCGACGGCGAGACCTGCCTGGCCGTGCCCCCGGGCGACGCGGACGCCCTCGCCGCCGCGCTCGTCCGGCTGCTGGAGGACCCGCGGCTGCGCCGCCGGCTCGGCGCCGCCGGGCGCGCCCGGGTCCTGGCCCGCTTCACCTGGGGCCGCGCGGCCGAGTCCACCGCCGAGTTGTACCGCGCCGCGATCGTCGCGCAGGGCAGCGTGGCGCGCGGCGCCACCGCGCGCCCGGCTGCCCGGACCGCCCCGGCGCCGGCCCCCTCGCCTTCACCAACGCCTGCCATCAAGGGTGTCGAGCAGACCCCGCGACCCGAGAACGCCGGAAAGGCCACCCCCGTGGGGAGCGATCGCTGATGCTGACCGTCGACTTCACCCGTTTCCCGCTCGCCGCGGGCGACCGCGTGCTGGACCTCGGCTGCGGGGCCGGACGGCACGCCTTCGAGTGCTACCGGCGCGGCGCACACGTCGTCGCGCTGGACCGCAACGGCGAGGAGATCCGCGAAGTCGCCAAGTGGTTCGCGGCGATGAAGGAGGCCGGCGAGGCGCCGGAGGGCTCCTCGGCGCTGGCGATGGAGGGCGACGCGCTCCGACTGCCGTTCGCCGACGAGACGTTCGACGTGGTCATCATCTCCGAGGTGATGGAGCACATCCCCGACGACAAGGGCGTGCTCGCCGAGATGGTCCGCGTGCTGCGCCCCGGCGGGCGGATCGCCGTCACGGTGCCGCGCTACGGCCCGGAGCGGGTCTGCTGGGCGCTGTCGGACGCCTACCACGAGGTGGAGGGCGGCCACATCCGCATCTACAAGGCCGACGAACTCCTCGGCCGGATGCGGGAGGCGGGCCTGAAGCCGTACGGCACGCACCACGCGCACGGCCTGCACGCGCCGTACTGGTGGATCAAGTGCGCGGTCGGCGTGGACAACGACCGGTCGCTGCCGGTGCGGCTGTACCACCAGCTGCTGGTGTGGGACATCATGAAGAAGCCGCTGCTCACCCGGCTCGCCGACCAGGCGCTCAACCCCGTGGTCGGCAAGAGCTTCGTGGCGTACGCGACCAAGCCGCGGCTGACCGAACCGATCCTGGAACCGGGCCGGTGACCTCCCCCAGCCGCGGGCAGGGCCGTACCGAACGGCTCACGCTGCCGGGGGTGCTGACCGCCGGACAGGCCGCCGAGACGGTCGCGGCGCTCGCCGCGCTCCAGCGCGGGGACGGCGCCATACCGTGGTTCCGCGGCCACCACCTCGACCCCTGGGACCACGTCGAGGCGGCCATGGCCCTGGACGCGGCCGGCGAGCACGAACGGGCCGCGGCCGCGTACGCGTGGCTGGCCCGCCACCAACTCCCGGACGGCTCCTGGTACTCCGCCTACCAGGACGGGGACGCCGAGCACCCCACCGACCGCGGCCGCGAGTCCAACTTCTGCGCCTACGTGGCCGTCGGCTCCTGGCACCACTACCTCGCCACCGGCGACGAGGGCTTCCTGGACCGCATGTGGCCGGTCGTCCTCGCCGCCGTGGAGTACGTCCTCGCCCTCCAGCAGCCCGGTGGCCAGATCGGGTGGAAGCGGGAGGCCGACGGCACGCCCGTGAACGACGCGCTGCTGACCGGGAGTTCGTCGATGCACCAGGCGTTGCGCTGCGCGCTGGCGATCGCCGAGCGGCGCGAGGAGCCGCAGCCGGACTGGGAGTTGGCCACGGGCGCGCTCGGGCACGCCGTCCGGCGGCACCCGGAGCGCTTCCTGGACAAGTCCCGCTACTCCATGGACTGGTACTACCCGGTGCTGTCCGGCAGCCTGCGCGGGCCGCGCGCGCTCGCCCGGATCGAGCGCGGCTGGTCCGACTTCGTGGTGCCCGGGCTCGGCGTCCGCTGCGTGGTGCCCAACCCCTGGGTGACCGGCGGGGAGTCGGCCGAACTCGCCCTCGCCCTCTGGGCGGTGGGGCAGACCGAGCGGGCCGTCCGCGTGCTCGCCGACATCCAGCACCTGCGCGCGGACGGCGGGCTCTACTGGACCGGCTACGTCTTCGCCGACGACGCCGTCTGGCCCGCCGAGCGCACCAGTTGGACCGCGGCGGCGCTGCTCCTGGCGGTGGCGGCGCTCGGCGGCGACCCGGCCACCGTGGCGGTGTTCTCCGCCGCCGGTCTCCCCGAGGGCCTGCCGCCGTCCTGCTGCTGATCCCGCCGGGGCCGTCCGGGGGCCTTCATCCGCGAGCCCACCTGCGCGTTCACCCGCGACAGCGGGCGGCCCCTGTCCGGCGGTGCCGTCCGCCCCACCGGTAGGGTGGGGGAATGGGTGAGGTGGAGGAGGGCGGCAAGCCCGTACGGGTGCTGCTCGCCGAGGACCAGGGGATGATGCGCGGCGCGCTCGCCCTGCTGCTGGACCTGGAGGACGACCTGGAGGTCGTCGCGCGGGTCGCCACCGGAGACCGGATCGTCCCCGAGGCCCTTTCCGCGCGGCCGGACGTCGCCCTGCTGGACATCGAACTGCCGGGCCTGAGCGGGCTGGACGCCGCCGCCGAGCTGCGCGAGAAGCTGCCGTCCTGTCAGGTGCTGATCCTGACCACGTTCGGGCGGCCGGGCTACCTGCGGCGGGCGATGGAGGCAGGCGCCGCCGGGTTCCTGGTGAAGGACGGTCCGGTGGAGGAGCTCGCCCACGCGATCCGGCGGGTGCTGCGCGGGGAGCGGGTGATCGACCCCGCGCTGGCCGCGGCGGCGCTGAGCGCCGGCCCGAGCCCCCTGACGCCGCGCGAGCAGGACGTGCTCAACGCGGCGGCGGACGGCGCGACGGTCGCGGACATCGCCCGGCGGGTGTTCCTGTCGGAGTCGACGGTCCGCAACTACCTGTCGGCGGCCATCGGCAAGACCGGCACGCGCAACCGCATGGAGGCGGTCCGCACCGCCCGGCAGAACGGCTGGCTGTAGCAGCGGGCCCCGGGCGGGGCGGCGGCGGCCCCGCCCGGGTGCGATGCCCGTCCGACGGGGGCTACTCCGGCTGCCGGGGCCTCGGCAGCAGCGCGATCAGCGCCGTACCGGCCGCGAGGAAGCCCGCGGCCACCATGAAGGCCAGGGAGTAGCCCGAGGACAGCGCCCGGCCCGCGCCGTCGCCCGCCGCCGTCCGCGACGAGATGCGGTCGGCCGCCGTGGTGGCCAGGATCGTCAGGCCCAGCGCGCCGCCCAACTGCCGTGAGGTGTTGAGCAGTCCGGACACCACGCCCTGCTCGCCCATCGCCACCCCGGAGGTGGCCGCCGCCGCGATCGGCGTCATCAGCAGCCCCGTGCCCAGCATCGTCAGCACGCCGGGGCCGAGGATCGTGACGAGGAAGGTGCCGTGCTCGGTCAGGGTGCTCTGCCAGGCCAGCCCGCACACCGCCAGGGTGCCGCCGGACGCGCCCACCAGCCGCGGGTCGAAGCGGGCCATCAGGCGCGGCGCGAGTTTGGAGCCGACGATCACGGCCATGGTGTGCGGGAGGAACGAGACGCCGGCCCGCACCGGGCTCCAGTGCAGCACGTTCTGCATGTACAGGGACAGGAAGTACCAGGTCGCGAAGAGCGCGCCGCCCGCCCCCAGCAGCACCGCGTTCGACGCGGACACCGAGCGCACCCGGAACAGCCCCAGCGGGACGAGCGGTTCCGCCGTGCGGGTCTCCACCACCACGAAGCACCCGAGCAGGGCCACGCCCACCAGCAGCGGCACCAGCGCGTGGGCGGACGTCCAGCCGTGCGACTCGGTCGAGGTGATGCCGTAGGCAAGGGTGGCGACGCCAGCGGTGACCAGCACCGCGCCCGGCACGTCCAGGCGCCGGCGGACGCCGCCGCGGCCCTCGGCGAGATAGCGCGCGGCCCCCAGCAGCACCAGCGCGCCGATCGGCACGTTCACCAGCAGTACCCAGCGCCAGGACAGGTAGTCCGTCAGCAGTCCGCCGATCAGGCCGCCCGCCGCGCCGCCGCCCGCGCCGACCGCCGTCCACGTGCCGATCGCCCGGGTGCGCTCGGGCCCCTCCGGGAAGGACGTGGTGAGGATCGACAGCGTGGTCGGCGCGAGCACCGCGGAGCCGAGGCCCTGCACGGCTCGGGCGACGACGATCATCCACGGGTCCTGGGCCAGGCCGCCCGCCAGGCTCGCCACCGTGAAGAGGCCGAGCCCGACCATGAAGGTGCGCTTGCGGCCGAACAGGTCGGCGGCCCGCCCGCCCAGCAGCAGGAACCCGGCGAAGGTGAGCGCGTAGGCGTTGACCACCCACTGCTGCCCGTTCTCCCCGAGGCCGAGGGAGGTGCGCATCGAGGGCAGCGCCACGTTCACCACGGAGACGTCCAGCACCACGAGGAACTGCCCCGCGCACACCGCCGCCAGCACCGCCCACGCCGCCGGGGCGGGCCTTCGCCCGGTCCCGGCCGAGCGCTTCTCTATGTCCACGGGATGACTCATGACCGCCATCCTCCCCCGGCGCCGCCCGCCGGACCATCGGGATTGCGACGGAGCCGGGACCTAGGTCCCTGGTCCACCCCGGGGCGGGGCGGCGAAAGTGGGAGAAATGGGGGAATTCACGGCGCGGGCTCCGGCGCCGGGGCGTTCACGTCCGGCCTTCCGGCCTTGCGGCCTTGCGGCCCGAAGGTCGCGACGGCGCGCGGCCCGTGTCCCCGGATCCCGGTCCGGTGGACGCGGGCCGCGCGCCGTCTCGTCAGGCACGGTTGAAGCGGCCGGCTACGGCGTGCGCGAGCAGCGAGTACGCCACCGCGGGAAGGCCGTAGTTGAGGATGGTGCGCAGCTTGTCGTTGTCGGGGGTGAACAGGTTCCGCGACCAGCCCGAGAGCCAGTTCGCGGCGTGGTGGACCCAGTCGACGAGATCGTTGGCTCGGTTCGCGTCGAGCAGGAAGAACAGGATCCACAGGACGAGGATCAATGCAGCGATGTCTGCGGCGATGAGGATGATCACCGCGGCGGGGTTTCCGCCGTACCGTCTGGCCATACGAGGCGTGTTGCCCCGATGGGGTGGAGGAAACGTGAAGGCGGCAAAGCGCGAATCGTGAGAGCGTGTGGGCTCGATCACCCCGACGAGGAGGACTTCTACGTGAGTTGGCTGGAGCACGATCGGTACTGTGCGGCGATCGTGAGCGAGACCGCGCTGATGCGCGAGACGGCCTGCGGCGCCGACGAGGGCCGCACCGTGCCCAGCTGCCCGGACTGGACGCTGCGGGACCTGCTGCTGCACGTCGGACGGGCCCACCGCTGGGCGGAGTTGATGGTGCGTGAGCGGGCGACCGCGGAAGTGCCCGACGACGCCGCGCACGTGCCCGACCACGACCCCGCGCCCGGGCCCGGGGCGCTGGACGCCTGGCTGGAGGCCGGCGCCACGCGGCTCGCGGACACCCTGCGCGCGGCCGGCCCCGACCTGCCGGTGTGGACGTGGGCGCGCCCGCAGCGGGCCGGCTTCTGGGCCCGCCGGATGACCCACGAGACCCTCGTCCACCGCGCCGACGCCGCGCTCGCCGCCGCCCGCCCGTTCACCACCGACCCCGAGCTGGCCGCCGACACCGTCGACGAGTGGCTGGAGCTGATCACCGACCCCGAACAGATCGCCGGGGACAAGGAGTTGACCGAGCTCCTCGGCACCGGCCAGACCCTCCACCTGCACGCCACCGACGCCGACGCGGAATGGGTGATCGTGCGCGGCCCGGAGCGCCTGGAGGTGCGCCGCGCCCACGAGAAGTGCGACGTCGCCCTGCGCGGCACCCTCACCGACGTGGTGCTCGCCCTGATGCGCCGCCTCCCGCTCGACAGCGACCGCCTGGAGGTCCTCGGCGAGCGCCCCCTGCTCGACCACTGGCTGGCCCGCACCTCCTTCGGCTGACCGGACCCGCCGCCGTCCGCCACGCGACCCGGAAAACGCCGAGGCCGGCCGCTCCCCGTGGAGGGAGCGGCCGGCCTCGGTCGTGACTCGTGAGGAGAACCGGCGGTTCAGCCGCGCTGGATGCCGTTGCTGTCCTGCAGCACGCCCCGCCGCCCGTCCTGGGTCTGGGCGATCAGCGCGGAGCCGCGCTGATCGACCGCCAGGTACCAGGTGCCCGGGGTGAGCTCGGCGATCTGCTGGCCGCCGCCGTCCTCGGAGAACAGCGGGCGTGGCACCGGCACCGCGAACCAGAAGGCGGTGAAGTCCGCCGACGGGGCCGGGGCCGGAGCCGCGGCGGCCGCCGGCTGCGGGGCGGGCGCGCCGTACGGCTGGCCCTGCGGGGCGCCGCCGTACGCCGGGTCGACCGACTGCGGGCCGCCCGGGTAGCCGTACCCGGCCTGCTGCGGCGCGGCGCCGTACGGCTGCGGGGCACCCATGCCGTACGGCTGGGCCGGCCGCGGGGCGCCCATCAGCGGGGCCTTCAGCGCCGGGATCCGGTCGGACAGGACCGCGACGACCGCGATGCCCACCCCGAAGATCAGCGTCAGCCAGGCCCCCGCGCCCTTGCTGACACCGTGCACGCTGCCGCCGCCCAGGTCCGGGATGAGCGAGGAGAACGTCGACCACAGCGCGGACCACCCGACGAACACCGCCAGCGCCGTGCCCCACTGCACCAGGCCGAGCCCGGCCAGCTGCTTGCCGGCCGGCTGCTGGCGGCCGAAGACGATGAGCGCCGCGGCGGCCAGCGCGCCGAGCGTGACGGTGGGCAGCAGCGGGAACAGGGCCGGGCTCCACGAGCTCACCGAGTCGTCGGAGGTCCCCGTGACCTGGGTGTCGAGGGAGAAGTACGGCAGGAACGAGGAGATCAGGAGCAGCACCGCTGCTCCGATCACCGCGCCGTCTCCTCGGGTCAGGGAGCGGATGTTCACGTCAGGTCCTGTCCTTCAACTCGATGTACGTCTCTGTGTTACGACTCGGTGCGAGCCGGTTCTTTCGGTTGGTCCGGGTTTCCACGCATTCCGGGGCGTGAGGCGGTGCCCCATCGTACGGGTGTGATCTTCGGCCCGGGTTCAGGTATGCGCATTGGTGCACGATCCATACCGGACTGCTACAGCCCTGTCACCTCTTCCCGCCGGCGCCCGGCCGTGTGGCCTGGAGGAAGGCGGTGATTCCGTCCGCGATCCCCTGCGCGGCGCGCTGCCGCCAACCGGCGCTCGTCAACGACTTGGCGTCGAGGGCGTTGCGCATGTTGCCGCACTCGATGAACACCTTCGGCACGGTCGAGAGGTTGAGCCCGCCGAGGTCGTCGCGGACCATCAACCCCGTACCGCCGCCGAGGTAGTCGGCGAACGGCTCGCCGGTGGCGGACTTGAAGTGCGACCGCAGCGTGGTGGCCAGCCGCAGCGAAGGGGCGGCGATCTTCCGGGTGTCGGCCGCGCCCGCGTGCAGCGACTTCGGCGCGATCACGTGGAAGCCGCGGTCCGCGGTGGGGGCGCCGTCGGCGTGGATGGACAGCGCCGCGTCGGCGTGTGCCGCGTTGCCGATGCGGGCCCGCTCGTCGACGCAGGGTCCGTACGGGCGGTCGCCGTTCTGGGTCAGCACGACCTTGGCGCCGCGTGCTTCGAGGATCGCGCGCACCCGGCGCGAGACGTCCAGGGTGTACGACGCCTCTGGGTAGCCGGAGTTGGTCTCCGTGCCCGTGGTGTCGCACTCCTTGCGGTTCGTCCCGATGTCGACGAGGCGGTTGATCTCCTTGGTGTGCTGGTAGTTGGTCGGGTTGTGCCCGGGGTCGAGCACCACGACCCTCCCCGCCAGCGGAAGCGTTTCAGCGGTGCGGTGCGCCGAGGGCGAGGCCCCGGTGCGGGAAGCGGAAGGGGTGGTGGAGGCACCTGAAGAAGGGGACTCGGACGCGGTGGCGCTCGGTGAGGCACCGGAGGCCGTGGCCGCGCCGCCCTTGCCGGAATCCGCCGAGGAGGCCGGGCCCTTGGCCCCGCAGCCCCCCAGGCAGATCACCGCCGTCACCACGGCCGCCACGACCAAGAGGCCGTGCCGACCGCCCCCGTGTGACTGGTTGCTGAACACGCCCGCGACTCTATAGGCAGAAAACGCCGCCGCGCACCCTGCGTTACCGGAGGGGGCCGCTCCACGCGCCCGGCCCGCGCCGCAGCACCCGCAGCGAACCCGTCACCGACACCTGCGTGAACGCCCCCGACTCCAGGGCCCGTCGGAAGATCCGGTACGGCGCCTGGCCGCCGTCGGCCGGGTCGGGGAAGACGTCGTGGACGACCAGCAGCCCGCCCTCGGCGACCAGCGGCGCCCAGCCCTCGTAGTCGGCGCCCGCGTGCTCGTCGGTGTGGCCGCCGTCCACGAAGACCAGGCCGAGCTGCTGCCGCCACAGCCGCGCCACCTGCGGCGAGCGGCCCACCACGGCGATCACGTGCTCCTCCAGACCGGCCGTGTACAGGGTCCGGCGGAACTCCGGGAGGGTGTCCATCCGGCCGGTGGCCGGGTCCACCAGCGAGGTGTCGTGGTACTCCCAGCCCGGCTGCTGCTCCTCGCTGCCGCGGTGGTGGTCGACGGTCACCGCGACCGTGCCGGCCGCGGCCGCCGCGTCCGCCAGCAGGATCGTGGAGCGCCCGCAGTAGGTGCCCACCTCCAGCAGCGGCAGGCCCAGCCCGGCCGCGGCCTCCTTCGCCGCCGCGTACAGCGCCAGTCCCTCGTCGCGGGGCATGAACCCCTTCGCGGCCTCGAAGGCCGCCACCACGTCCGTGCTCATCCCGCCACCCTACGGAAGGGCCCACGGCCCGGCGGCACACGGGCGGTTCAGGCCGGGACGCGCCGGGTCCTCCTCGGTGGGCAGCACGGCCGACACCCGGAAGCCGCCGCCCGGCGCGGGGCCGGAGGAGAGCGAGCCGCCCGCCGCCGCCAGCCGCTCGGTCAGCCCGCGCAGCCCGGTGCCCGTACCGGCGTTGGAGGGCCGGGCGGCCGGGCCCGTGCCGTTGTCGGTGATGCTCAGACGGGCGTGCCCGCCGCCGGTGTGCAGCTCGATGGCGGTCTGCGACGCGCCGCTGTGCCGCACGACGTTGGTGACGCCCTCCCGGACCACCCAGCCCAGCAGCGCCTCGGTCTGCGGGGACAGCGGCGGGCCGGACTCCTGCACGACCACCTCGATGTCGGAGGCGGTCAGCGCCGAACGGGCCCGGTCCAGCTCCGTGGACAGGCTGCCCTCGCGGTAGCCGGTGACCGCCTCGCGCACCTCCGTCAGCGCCTGCCGGCCGACCGCCTCGATGTCGGCGATCTGCCCGAGCGCCGCGTCCAGGTCCCGGTGGGCCAGCCGGCGGGCCGCCTCGGACTTCACCACGACCACCGACAGCGTGTGCCCCAGCAGGTCGTGCAGGTCGCGGGAGAACCGCAGCCGCTCCTGCGCCACCGCCGACCGGGCCAGCTCCTGCCGGGTGGCCTTGAGCTGGTCGACCGCGTGGAAGAGGCTGATGATCACCGCGACCACCAGCCCGGACAGGAAGGTGCCGTAGGCCAGGCTCACCGTGGACCAGAAGTCGTTCCCGTGCAGTCCGGAGACGGTGCCGGCCGTCGCGCTCAGCGGCGTCAGCATCAGCCCCAGGTGCCGGCGGCCGCGCGACACGCTGCCGACGACCAGCGAGACCAGGACGAACAGCATCATGAAGTTGTGGCCGTAGGCGATCGCCTGCGCGGTCGTCACCGCCGCCAGCGCGCCCAGCAGCCG
This sequence comes from uncultured Actinomycetota bacterium, assembly GCA_963756705.1. GTDB lineage: Bacteria > Actinomycetota > Actinomycetes > Streptomycetales > Streptomycetaceae > Actinacidiphila. The sequence continues at coordinate 94,429 of CAVWOS010000021.1, forward strand.
CAGCGGCACCGGCCCCGACCGCCACGGCTCGCGGAAGGCCGCCCTGATGGTGGCGACGTAGAGCACGCAGAAGGTTCCCAGCGCGATCCAGGCCAGCCAGGGCAGCGGTATCCCGCCCTTGGCGATGTCCGCGGCCGGGCCGAGCGCCATCAGCAGCCACGGGATGAGCGCGTTGCCGTCGGGGCCCCTGAGCTTCTCGATCTCCTCCTCGAAGTCCTCCGGGCCGCCCCGCCGCCACCACGACCGGCGCGTGCACTCCTCGCGCTCGTCCCGCGGGTCCTCGGCGCCGGCGGGGGACCGTACGGGCCGCACGGCGACCGGGGCCGGCCCGGCGTCCGCCGGACGCCGCGCCCGCCACCTCGCTCCGACCCGCCCGCCGGTGTCCCTCACGTCCACCACACCCGTTCCGTCCCCGTCCGCCGCGCCGCCGTCGTGCCGGTCACGCGGCGCGGTCCCGTCCGGTCCGGCGGTCATGCGGTGCGTGCTCCCCGCCGGTACGAGAACACAGCGTAACCGGCGAAGACCACCAGCCAGCCGGCGAGGACGGCCACCGTACCGGCCCCCGGCGCGTGGTGCGCCAGCACACTCCACCCCAGGTCGCCGAAGCGCGCGGTGGGCGTCCAGCGGGAGATCTGCTGGAGCCAGTGCGGGAAGGCGGCCGCCGGGATCCACAGCCCGCCGATCACGGACAGGCCCATCATGCAGGCCATGCTCACGACGCCGGTGGTCTGCGCGGTCAGCCCGTACCCGTTGCCGAGGCCGAGCATCGTGAACGGGATCGTGCCGACCCACAGCAGCGCCGCCGACGCCGCCCACTGCCAGGCGTCCAGCCGCACCCCGTTGATCACGCACCCCGCGGTCAGCACGGCGACGATCGCCGGCAGCACCGTCACGCTCGCCGTCATCGCCCGGCCGATCACCGCCTGCAGCGGGCTGAGCGGGGTGACCCGCAACTGCCGCAGCCAGCCGCGCCCCCGGTCCTCGGCGACGCCCGAGCCGACTGCCAGCGCGGCGCCGAGCGCGCCGTAGGCGGCCATGCCGATCATGTCGTACTGCTGGTAGTCGTCCTTGAACTGCCCGTCGCCCACCCCGAGGTTGGTGAAGAGCAGGTACATCGCCACGGGCATGATCACGCCCATGATCACGAAGCCGCCGTCCCGCAGGGTCCGGCGCACCTCCAGGCGCACGTACGACAGCAGCGGCGCGAGGTAGGACTCGGGCCGCGCGAACGGCGGGACGACCGGCACCGGTTCGGTGACGCCGGCGGAAACGACGGGGACGGTCATCGCACGGGCTCCTCTGAGGCGGCGGGCGTGTGGGCGGTGAGGGTGAGGAACGCCTCCTCCAGGCTGGCGGGCGTCACCCGCAGGGCGTTCACGCGGCCGGCGGCGGCCAGCGCGAGCACGGTGGCGTCGGAGTCGGCCGACCGCAGCACCGCCCGGTCGCCGCGGATCTCCACGGCGGTCACCCCGGGCAGCCCTCGCAGCCCCGCGCTGCCGGCGCCGGCCAGGTCGAAGGAGACCAGCGTGGCCCCGACCGCCCGCTTGATCTCCTCGCCGGTGCCGTCGGCGACGGTACGGCCCTGGTCGACGACGAGGATCCGGTCGGCGTTCTCGTCCGCCTCCTCCAGGTAGTGCGTGGAGAACAGCACGGTGTTGCCGCGCGAGGCGTAGCCGCGCATCGAGCGCCAGAACGCCCGGCGGGCCTCCACGTCCAGCGCGGCGGTCGGCTCGTCGAGCACGATCAGCGCGGGGTCGCCGGCCACCGCCAGCGCGAAGCGCAGCCGCTGTGCCTGCCCGCCGGAGAGCTTGTCCACCCGGCGGTCGGCGAGTTCCCCGATGCCGGCCAGGGCGAGGGCCACCTCGACGGTCAGCGGCCGGGGGTAGGTGGAGGCGACGAAGCCCACCCACTCGCGCACGGTCACCCGGGGGATCGGGAGGCCGTCCTGGAGCATCGCCCCGACCAGCCCGCCCCGCACCGCGTCCTGCGGCGCGCCGCCGAACAGCCGCACCTCGCCGGCGTCCGGCCGGTCCAGGCCGAGCAGCAGGGAGATCGTCGTCGACTTGCCGGCGCCGTTGCGGCCGAGCAGCGCCAGGGTCTCGCCCCGGGGTATCTCCAGGTCGAGGCCGGCGACCGCGTGCACCGGGCCGAACCGCTTGTGAACCGCCGTGAACCGCACGGCGGGAGGGATGTTCGCCATGCTTCCGACGCTAGAAGCAGGCGGTCCGCGGGGGCAGAAGCGAATGTCCGGGCCTGCCCGGGACAAATGTCACCGGGCGGGCCCGGAAGCCCGTCAGATGTCTTCCGGGCGGCGGTGCTTGCCGTGCGGATCGGACCGTTCGGCCTCGTCCCCCGAGGCCGAGCCGCGGTGGCGGCCCACGGTGTCTTCCGCCGTGTGGTCGGCCGTGGCTGCGTCGGACATGGGTGTGCTCTCCCCGTTCGGAAACGTGCGATGGCGTGACCGTGTGCGGTCACTCCGGGTGCCCGCGGGATCTTACCCGCGCGACGATCATCGGCCGTACGCGGGCCTCGGGCGGGTAGCGGGGTCCGCGGCGACGGGCCCGCCGGTGCGGCCGTGCGGCCCGTGCGGGCGTCAGGCGACCGGTGTGAGCGGGGCCTGCTGGAGCGGCAGGACGGAGGGCGCGCGGCGCGCGGGGCGCCCGATCGCCCGGGGCGCGGGTCGGCGAGGCTCGGGTCGGCGGGGCGCGGGGAGGTCGCGCGGCGGCGGGGGGTCGTAACAGGCCAGGCCGGTGGGCGCGTACGGCAGCCGCAGCGGCTCGGCCGGCAGCCAGAGGGCCGCCGAACCCAGCCAGTTGGGCGGCGAGACCCGCCAGTGCAGGCGGCGCTCGCCGGGCCGCCACAGGGCCAGCGACTCGCCGCCGCCGGGCGCCGCGCAGCGGAAGGCGACCACCGACGCCTCCGGCGTGAGGACCTGCCCGGGCTGCGCGGCGACCGGGGTGAACAGCACCCCGCGCTCGCGCAGCACGTCGGGGAAGCGCACCGGCAGCCGGCTGCCCATCACGCCCCACCCCAGCCGGGTCTCCCCGGCCGCGTCGCTGCGCAGCACCAGCAGCCCGCTGTCCGGCTCGGCCAGCACCAGCCGGTCGTCGCTGTCCTCGGTGAGCTGGAGCAGCGGGGTGACCGCGCCGACCCGCAGGTCGACGGCGACCGCCTTCGTCCGCCCCTGCCACGCGCGGTCCAGCGCCAGCAGGGTGCCCGCGCGGTCCAGCCACACCCCGCCCGTGCACCGCCCGGCCACCCGCATCACGTGCAGCGGCGCCGCCCGGCCCGTGCCCTGCACCTGCCACACGTCGCTGGCCGCGCCGTCGTAGGTGAGGGCGAACGCGCCCGCGGGCACCGGCGGCAGCAGCCGTACGTCGGTGCCGGTGAGCGAGCCCAGCGGCAGCTCGCCCGTGCCGGAACCCGAGGGGTAGAGCAGGGCGAGGTCGTGGCGCTCGGCGACCCGGCGGCGGATGAGCACCCGGCCGTCGGGCAGCGGCAGCACCTGCGTGCCGGGCTCCTCCGGCTGCGTGCCCGGCAGCGGCACGGCGTACGGCTCGGGGCCGTCCAGGGTCCAGCGCTCGGCGAACCAGGCGGTGCCGGCGGGGTGCTCCGGGGGGTCGGCGAGGCCGGGTGTGCCGGGTGTGCCGGCGATGGCCGGGGCGGCCGGGCCGTAGGGGTTGCCCGGGCCGCCGGGGCGGTCGGGGTCGGGGTCCTGGGGGACGCCCACCGCCGCCTCGGCGAGGCAGGCCGCGTACGAGCCGTCCGTGGCGAGGGTGAAGCAGGTCCTGCGCAGCACGCGCGCGACCGGGGCGGGGGCCGCAGGTAGCGCGCGGATCGCGGGGAGCGGGGGGATCGCGCGGATCGCCGGGATCCGGCGGGGGTCCCCGGCGGCGGGGTGCGCGGTGCCGGACGGGCCGGCGGGCCCGGAATGGTCGCCGTGGTCGGCCGGATCGGTCGGATCGGGCCTGTCGGCGTTGTCGACGGTCATGAGAGTCGTCCACCTCCGGCACAGGACCGTAGTTTTCATACTTCCGGACGATCAGCACGAGTTCGGGCGGTTCACCCGTAAGGGTGCCCGTCACCGCGAATCGCCACCGCCGCCCCAGCGGCTGTGCTCCGCTCCCCTAGGACATCCCACCCCCTCTTGGGGCCTAGTAACCTTTGCTGCTGTGCCCATCACGCCCACCGTGTCCGATGTGACCACCGCCCTCGCCGCCCTCTGGCCGCCGGAGCTGGCCGAGTCCTGGGACGCGGTCGGCCTGGTCTGCGGCGAGCCGGACGCCGAGGTGTCCACCGTGCTGTTCGCCGTGGACCCGGTGCGGGAGGTCGTCGACGAGGCGGTGCGGCTCGGAGCGGACCTGCTGGTCACCCACCACCCGCTCTACCTGCGCGGCACCACCACGGTCGCCCCGGTCGGCCCGGCCGGCTTCAAGGGCCGGGTCGTGCACGACCTGATCCGGCACGGGGTCGCCCTGCTGGTCGCCCACACCAACGCCGACCGCGCCGACCCCGGCGTCTCCGACGCGCTCGCCGCCGCCGTGGACCTGCGGGTCACCGGCCCCCTCGTGCCCGACCCGGCCGACCCCGCCGGCCGCCGGGGCCTGGGGCGGCTGTGCGAGCTGGACACCCCGCTGACCCTCGCGGAGTTCGCCGCCCGGGCCGCGCACGGGCTGCCGCGCACCGCGACCGGGCTGCGGATCGCCGGGGACCCGGACACCCCGATCCGTACCGTCGCGGTCTGCGGCGGCTCCGGCGACAGCCTCTTCGACCGGGTCCGGGCGGCCGGCGCCGACGCCTACCTCACCGCCGACCTGCGGCACCACCCCGCCTCCGAGGCGCAGCAGGCCGGCTCGCCCGCGCTGGTCGACGCCGCGCACTGGGCCACCGAGTGGCCGTGGTGCGCGCAGGCCGCCGGGCAGCTCGACGAGATCTCCGACCGGCACGGGTGGGCCCTGCGCACCCATGTCTCGCACGCCGTCACCGACCCGTGGACCCTGCACGCGCCCTCGACGTCCCCGCACCTCCCTTCCAGCAGCTCAGGAGCCCCCCGCTGAACGCCGCGCCCGCCGACCAGATCCGACTCCTCGAAGTCCAGGCCCTCGACTCGCGCATCGCGCAGCTGGACCACAAGCGCAAGACCCTGCCCGAGCACGCCGAGCTGGAGCGCGCCAACGCCGACCTGACCCAGCTGCGCGACCTGCTGGTGGCCGCCCGCACGGAGGAGAGCGACACCGCCCGCGAGCAGACCAAGGCGGAGCAGGACGTCGACCAGGTGCGCCAGCGCGCCGCCCGCGACCAGCAGCGGCTCGACTCCGGCGCGGTCACCTCCCCGAAGGACCTGGAGAACCTCCAGCGCGAGATCGCCTCGCTCGCCCGCCGCCAGTCCGACCTGGAGGACATCGTCCTGGAGGTCATGGAGCGGCGCGAGGCCGCCCAGGAGCGGTCCGCCGAACTCGCCGAGCGCGTCGCGGCGCTGGAGGCCAAGGCCGGCGAGGCCGAGGAGCGCAGGTCCGCCGCTCTGGAGGCCATCGACGCGGAGGGCTTCACCGTCGGCAAGCAGCGCGAGACACTGGCCGGCACGGTGCCGGACGACCTGCTCAAGCTGTACGACAAGCTGCGCGGCCAGCAGGGCGGCGTCGGTGCCGCTCGGCTGTACCAGAAGCGGTGCGAGGGCTGCCGGCTGGAGCTGAACATCACCGAGCTCAACGAGGTGCGGGCCGCGCCCGCGAACTCGGTGGTGCGGTGCGAGAACTGCCGGCGGATCCTGGTGCGGACCGCCGACTCCGGGCTGTAGGGGGCGCGGTGGCCTCCGGCGGTGCTTCGGCTTCCGGTGCGGCCTTCGGTACCGCGGCTCCCGGCGGGGCTCCGTCCGGTGGGTCGGCTCCCGGCGGGGCTTCGGCCTCCGGCGGAGCCTCCGGTGCGGCTGCCGGGGCCGACCTCGGTCCGCCGACCACGTTCGTGCTGCTCCGGCACGGGGAGACCGCGCTCACCGGGCAGAAGCGGTTCTCCGGCAGCGGCGGGAGCGACCCCGCGCTGTCGGAGGAGGGTCGCGCGCAGGCCGGGCGGGCCGCGGCGGCGCTGGCCGCGCGGGGCGAGGTGCGGGCGGTGGTGAGTTCGCCGCTGGCCCGCTGCCGGGAGACCGCCGAGGCGGCGGCGACGCGGCTCGGGCTGCCGGTCGCGGTCGACGAGGGCCTGCGGGAGACGGACTTCGGGGTCTGGGACGGGCTGACCTTCGCCGAGGTGGGGGAGCGGTACCCCGACGAACTGGCCGAGTGGCTGGGCTCGCCGTCGGTCGCGCCGCCCGGCGGGGAGAGCTTCGAGCGGGTCGCGGTGCGGGTCGCCGAGGCCCGGGACCGGCTGCTGGAGGCTTACCGGGGCCGTACGGTCCTGCTCGTCAGCCACGTCACGCCGATCAAGACGCTGGTCCGGCTGGCGCTCGGCGCGCCGCCCGAGGCGCTCTTCCGGCTGTACCTCGCCCCGGCGGCGCTGTGCGCCATCGCGTACTACGGGGACGGGAACACGTCGGTGCGGTACGTCAACGTGACGGAGCATCTGGGGAGTTGAGGCGCGGCGCCGACGGGGCTCCACGGACGGTGGGACCGGCGGAGCCGAGCATGCCGGGCGTCCGTTGGCGGCCGGCCCCGTCGTCAGCCGCCCAACGCGGCGGCCTCGCGGGCGAGTCGGGTGACGAGGTCCCAGTCGCGGGCCCGCAGCGCGTCCGACGGCACCATCCAACTGCCGCCGACGCAAGCGACGTTGGGCAACGCGAGGTAGGCGCGGGCGCGTTCGGCGTCGATCCCGCCCGTCGGGCAGAAGCGGGCCCGCGGCAGGGGCGAGTGCAGCGACTTCAGGAACGAGGCGCCGCCGGCCGCCTCGGCGGGGAAGAACTTCATGTCGGTCACGCCGTGTTCGAGCAGTTCCAGCACGTCCGAGACCGTCTGGACGCCCAGCAGGAAGGGCAGCCGCTCCGTCCGCACCGCGCCCAGCAGCCGATCGGTCCACCCCGGGCTGACCAGGAAGCGGGCCCCCGCCTTGCGCGCGGCCCTCGCCTGCTTCGCCGTGAGCACGGTGCCCGCGCCGACCACGGCCTCGGGCACGGCGTCGGCGATCGCCCGGATCGCGTCGGCGGCGGCCGGCGTCCGCAGCGTCACCTCGATCGCCCGAAGGCCCCCCGCCACCAGCGCCCGCGCGAGCGGCACGGCGTCGTCGACGTCCTCCACGACGACGACGGGCAGCACGGTCGCGAGGTCCAGCACGGATTCCATGCGGGCATCCTCGCCGGTCCGCGGCTACGGGCGCAACGAGCGTTGCACCCCTCGCAACGACCCCGTTCCCTCTTATTCGCTGATCAGGACGTCGAGGCGCGTGCCGGAGGGGCCGGACGGGCCCGACTCCACGGTGAAGCCCAGGTCGCGCAGCGCCTCGGCGAGGGCGGCTGGGGTCCGCGGGTTCGCCCCGGCGGTCAGCAGCGCCCGCAGCAGCCGCCCCTTCGTCGCCTTGTTGAAGTGGCTGACCACGCCGCGCTTCTCGACCCCGTCCACCACGGTGACCTGGAGCACCCGCACGGTGGCCGTCCGCCGGCCGAGGTCCCGTCCCGGCTTCCACGCCGCCGCGTACGCCGTCGACCGCAGGTCGAGCACCATTCCGTTCCCGGCCGCCTCGGGCAGCACCGCGTCGAGGTGCGGCCGCCAGTACGCGGCGAGCCCGCCGGCCCCCGGCAGCCGTACGCCCATCGAGCAGCGGTACGGCGGCACCCGGTCGGTCAGCCGCAGCGCTCCCCACAGTCCCGAGAAGACCAGCACCGACTTCCGCGCCCGGCGCAGCGCCGCCGTCTCGAGCGTCGCCAGGCCCAGCGCGTCGTACAGCACGCCCGTGTACAGCTCGCCCGCCGGCAGCGCGGGCGCCGTCCGCAGCGCCGCGTTCCTGGCCAGCTCCCCGCGCAGCCCCGGCGTCAGGCCGAGCACTTCCGCGGCCTTGTCCGCGTCGCCCTCGCACAACTGCGCCACCTCGTCGACGAGGACGGCCCGCGGCCCGTTCAGCCCCGGCAGCGACAGCCCGTCCAGCACGAGCGGGCGGCCCCGCCCGGCCCCGGCCTTCCCCTCGGACGGCGGCAGCAGCACGAGCACGGCATCTCCTCCAGACCCACGGCGCGCCACCCCGCCGGCGGCCGCCCCCATCCGCAGCAGCCTACGACCTCGCCCCGCCGGTCCCGTGCACAGCGGCCACCCGCCAACCACTACGATGGGGACCACGGCAGACGAGCCGGGCGGACGGCCGCGTCGGATCATCCGTGATCCGCCGAGGAAGGTCCGGGCTCCACAGGGCAGGGTGGTGGCCAACGGCCACCCGGGGTGACCCGCGGGACAGTGCCACAGAAAACAGACCGCCGGGGATTTCGGTCCCCGGTAAGGGTGAAACGGTGGTGTAAGAGACCACCAGTGCCCAGGGTGACCTGGGCAGCTAGGTAAACCCCACCTGGAGCAAGGTCAAGAGGGGCCGTAGCGATACGACCCCGCGCGGACGTTCGAGGGCTGCCCGCCCGAGTCCGCGGGTAGACCGCACGAGGCTGTCGGCAACGGCAGCCCTAGATGGATGGCCGTCGCCCCGACGACCGCGAGGTCCCGGGCGCACAGAACCCGGCCTACAGCCCGACTCGTCTGCCGCCCCCCTTCCGACCCAGGTCGGCGGGGGTGTCCCTGGTGACCCGCACCCGCGGGGTCGAATCGGGGTCGAATCGAGCGGTCCGGCCGTTCCACGGGTCGAACTGCCCTGCTGCCCCCGAGGGGATTGCCTCAACTACGCGAGTGAGTCTGGCACATCGTGGACGCGTAGGGCCAAGCCCGGCCCGTCAGGCGCCATCACTTGGCTCAGCGTCGGGCAGCGGCAGGAAGAGCCGGCTGAAGGTGCGCACCGTGACGCCCGACACGACCTCGGGCGGCTCCGCATAGGTGTCCACCGTCTCCTCGAAGGCGCCGTGCCGGCTCAGTGCCTGGACGGTCTTGGGGGCGAACTCGCCCTTCGCCATCAGACGGGTCGTGTAGAACCTCTTGAGACCGTGCAGCCTCGACCCCTTCGGCAGCCCGGCCAGGGCGACAGCCTCCTGCCACTTGTCGTTGAAGCTGGAGCGCGTCAACGGCCCGCCCTGCCGGGTCGTCACGATCAGGCCCTCGTCCGGCGGCGGAACGTACCCGCGCTGCCGCCGCTTCTCCTGCGCCCTCCTCGACACCGGCGCAGGACCACGGAACCGCTCCAGGTGCTCTGCCAGGCGGTCCAGCAGGAACCGGTCGACCGGCAGCGTGGCGTAGCTCGTCCTGGTCTTGAGCCTCACCGCTCTGGTGCGCTGCCGCTGTACCGCGATCTTGAGTTTCGACCGCTCCCACAGCACCGCGGATTCCGTCAGACCGAGTATCTCCCCCGAGCGCAGTCCCGCGCACGCCGCAAGCCACACGATGATCTCGTACCTCGGCTCGATCTGCCGCATCGCCTCCGCCAGAGTGACGACTTCTGGCGGCGTGTAATTGTCCTGCCGCTTCTCCACCTCGGGCAGGTCCACCCTTTTGCAGATGTTGGCGGGAAGAGGAACGTCCTCGTCGATCATGTAGTGCACGAGGATCCGCCACGTCGCGAAGATCTGCCCCACGTAGTACGCGGAGTTTATGCTGGGCTGCTTCCTGAGAAAGGAGACCAGCGCCTTGCTGTCGGCCCGCACCAACGTGCGCGCCTCCCTATGCCCCAGAAAGGGGACGATGTGCGTGCGCAGGTGACTGTCGTACGTGTCCGTGGTGTTCTCGTTCTTCTTGTTCACCTGCCGCTCCTCGATGAACTCCTTGGCGTAGAGCCATACCTTCTTCTTTCCGGCCTCCGGATCCACCCATGTGTGGGTACGTATGGCCAGGCGCACCTCCTCCAAGTGGTTGCGCGCCTCCTCCCAACTGTCGAAGGTCGACCGCCTCGGGGTCCCGTTCGGATCGGTGTAGCGCGCCTGCCAGCGCATCCCGCGCTCGTGATCCGCTGACGGATAGAGGAGGCTCCTCTTCGTCCCGCACCTGCACGGGGTTTCCCCGGGCTTCGGATACCGCTTGTGCCATCGGTCGAATGGTTCGTCTGACTCGGCCATGTTCTCTTCCTGATCGTGTGTGAGGTGGATGCGGCCGGAGATCGGGCGTCAGGTTCATCGGGGGCGACCCAGTTCGCCTTCTCTGATGCGCTGGGCAAGGGCTTCAACTTCCAGGTAGCTGTACCGCACCCGGCTGCCATTACGTCGCCCTTCGGGGGAGAACGACCGGCCCGGCCGATAGAAAGGCCCAAGCGGATAGGCGCGCAGAAGCCCTCGCTGAGTCCAGCGTCGGCGAGTGGACGCCGATATACCCAGGCGGATCTCCACGTCGCGAGGAACAATATAGCGATCCTCGAAGTCGGAGGAAAACCTGGCACGTTCGCCGGCGGCATGAATATTCTGGCCACTGGAATCAGTGACCAACCCAGCCGAGTTTGGCTTCCGAGTGCGCATAGCCGTCGCTCCTCCGCAGATGTCTGCCGATGTGGCGATCCACGGGGCCATCGCCATGCGCGTCAGACCACCACTGCTCCAAGCCCTACGCACGGACCGCGGCACTGAGCCCGGGACGCGAAAAGGGACACGGACGCGCAGATTGCGCATCCGTGCCCCTCCACAGCCGATCGACTCAGCCCTCGCGCCCCCGAACGCACGACCGACGCCAGGCCACGTCCATGCCCTGGAGGTAGGACCGATCCCCTGAAGCTCCTTGCTTGAGACCGACTGGAGGTGGGCCATCTGCTCGCACTACGGTCCACCTCCGCTCGCGCGGAGAGGACCTCGCCCGGTTCTTCCGGCTGTGGCGCGTCGACGGCTCACCTCCACTCGCGCGGAGAGGACCACTGGGAGCCGGGGGTCACCGTCCTCGGCAGCGACTCACCTCCGCTCGTGCGGAGAGGACATCGTCCGCGACGGGGGCGGGCGCGTGCTGCTCGGCTCACCTCCGCTCGCGCGGAGAGGACCCGCGGGAATGCCAGGTGAGGGTGTACTCCCACGGCTCACCTCCGCTCGCGCGGAGAGGACCGTGCCCTACTCGGCTTTCGCTGCGGCGAGGGCGGCTCACCTCCGCTCGCGCGGCGAGGACCGCCGGCAGCAGCCGACGACCGCCACCAGCACCGGCTCACCTCCGCTCGCGCGGAGAGGACGACCGCATGCAGCCCGTCCCCGACCCGGTGAACGGCTCACCTCCGCTCGCGCGGAGAGGACATGGACCGCCTCGTCCGCGCCACCCCTTCCAACGGCTCACCTCCGCTCGCGCGGAGAGGACTGGCGGACCGGGTTCACGACGCTCTGATGTTGCGGCTCACCTCCGCTCGCGCGGAGAGGACAATGCAGTCGGCGTGGTCACGGAGCGGGACTACGGCTCACCTCCGCTCGCGCGGAGAGGACGGGTAGCCCTTCTGGTACACCACGTACATCCCCGGCTCACCTCCGCTCGCGCGGAGAGGACAACCGCCGGTCTGCCGCCCGCTGCTCGGCCGCCGGCTCACCTCCGCTCGCGCGGAGAGGACAGCGAGGGCAGGGCCTGCTCGCACCAGATCGTCGGCTCACCTCCGCTCGCGCGGAGAGGACGAACTCCGAACCGCCGGCGCGGGAGCCTCGGTCGGCTCACCTCCGCTCGCGCGGAGAGGACACTTCCTGAGCCGCAGCTTCAGAGGGGCTTTGCTGTTTCTTTGCTGTGGGTGCTGCCCCTCAACGGCTGCTCGTCGTTGTGCACACGCCGACGGTTCTGCATCTCGGAAGTCTATGACCCGTCCCAGGTATTGGCCTGGTTGTTCGCCTGGGCATAGGGCGGTGCGACCTCCGGTTGGCCAGGGAGGTGGCGCTGCCGCAGGTACGGGGTGACGGGTGTGGCGAGCAGCCTCGTAGGTGAACCTGGCCTGGGGGTTCAGGGCCTCGCTGGCCGTGCCCGCGCGGTCCGCGGCTTCACATGCCCCCAGGCGCACACCTCGGCCGCCGAGACCGTCGTCGACCGGAGTGACACCTCTACCTCCGGACCCGAGCCCGTTCGAGAGCATCGGCAAGGTCATCGAAGGTGCTCGCCTGTGCACCGCCTGAGAGCTGCATCTTCGGAGAGACTGGGCACCTCCACCTCGAACTCGACGGCCTCTGGCCGGACTTCTGCGGCTGCGTCGACAGCGCGCTGCTGGTGCCTGCACTCGGCGGACGACCTTCGCTGGCGCGAGAGCCTCATGCTGGGCAGCGGGCTAAGGAACGCGGCGTTCGAGGGACGCCGTGATGGCCGAGGGGCCGGAGAAGTCCGTGGCGAGGGCGTCCATGAGGATCTCGTCGCACACGGTGCCGAGCCAGTATCCGGCTTGGCGGACCGCCCCGACGTGTTGGAAGCCGGCCTTCTCGTAGGCGCGGATCGCCGCGGTGTTCGGGGCGAGGACCTTGAGCCAGACCATCCGCAGGTTGGTGACGTGGAAGGCGTAGTCGAGGGTGAGCCGGGTTGCTGCGGTGCCAAGGCCGCGGTGCCGGGCGTGGGCGCCGAGCATGATGACGAACTCCGCGGTGCGGACGCTGTGGTCGGGCAGCAGGGTCGAGACCCCCGTCGGAACGGGTTGGTCGCCGGTGAGGTCGTAGATGGTGAAGCGGATGTTCTCGCCGCGCAGTTGGTGGGTCATGCCCTCGGTGCGCGCTTCGAGCGATTCGGGGGCCTGGCGGCCGTAGCCGACCATGAGTGCAGGGTCCTGTTCCCAGCGCCAGTACGTCTCGACGAGGTCGGCGCGGTAGGGGCCGAGCCCGCAGGTGTCGTCACGCAACCACAGAGTGGGGTCAGCGGGGCTGGAGATGGTGGCCTCCGATGGTGAGCACAGGGGTGTGGGCGCGGGTCGAAGCCGGTTCGGCGACGTCGGCACCGTCCATAGTCTGTACCCAGGCGTGGAGCCGGATGGGGTCGGACGCGATGCCGTGGCACCAGGTCACGCCCAGGCGGCGGGTGGCCAGGAGGAGGACGGTGGCGATGGACTCCTCCAGGCAGGCCGTGCGGCCGGGGCAGTACCAGCCGGCGCGGCGGACGGCGTGCACGGCTGCGGTCGCCTGGGCGGGTGAGGCGGCGCGCGTGGTTCGCGTTGACGCGGCGGTCAGCAGGGCGAGGGCCTGCTGCATGCCGTTGCTGCGGTGACGGGTTGCGGCGAAAGCGGCGGTGAGTGCGGCGGTCGCTGCGAGGGTTGTCGTGATGGGGGCGCGAGACGGGCGGCTCGTGCCCGCCTGGTGTTCGGAACCGCCCCAGCTGGCTTGCGCCGAGGTGCCCACGGCAGCGGGTGGCCACGGCATCGGCGAGCGGGTGGCGGTCAGGAGGTCCAGGGCGAGGAGTTGGTGAGCCAGCGGGCGGTCCATCGCGTCGAGTGCCCCGGTGCGGGATGCCTCATCCCACTGCTGGCCGGCCGGAGGGAGGAGGGACAGGGCGCGCCCGGTGCGGTAGTCGATGAGGACCAGGACGTGGCCGAAGTCGACGGCTCGGACGTTCTGAGGGCAGGACGCGTATGCGGGCCGTTCACCCATCTGAGGCTCCTTTCGGGTGGCGGGTCCAGGTGATCGGGGCGCCGTCGAGGGCACGCAGCCACGCCTCGGCGGCCAGGGCCTGTTCCAGGGTGGCCAGCGACATGGGGATACCGGCAGCGGCTCGGAGCAGGTGGGCGCGCAGGAGTCGAGGGTCGACAAACCCGAGAGCGGCGAGACGGCCGTCGGCGAGGTCCAGTAGGGCCGGCAGGTTGGCACGCATCCCGGTGTAGTGGTCGGCGTTGAAGCTGCCCTTGGTGGTCCGCGCCGCAAGGCGGTCCGGCAGCACGCCGGTCATGGCGCGGACCAGGAGCGGCTTGTAGGCGTGAACAGGCGGCCGGGCCCGAAGCTCGGTACGGAGCACCACGTCGACGACGCGCGGGTCGAGGAAGGGATTGTGCAGGTCGATGCCGGATGCGGCGGCGAGTTGGGCGTCGGCCGCGGCGCTGCGGGCGACCTCGCGGATGTCGTCCACAAGGATCCGGATCGCGATGTCGAGCCCGGGCAGCCGATCGTCCGCGGCTGTGTGGTGGAGCGCGTCTGTGAGCAGATCGGTGACCCCATCGGTGGCCCAGTCCGGCAAGGAGAGCTCCGGAACCAGCCGATGTCCTGTCCGCCGGCGAAGGCTCTCGGGCGGTGGAGCGCGCCTGCCCAGGCGGTCAGTGCGTGGGCGCGGCTTGTGCGGGAAAGGGCGCGGGCGTCGCGCAGCAGCGGCAGCACAGGGGAGTGGCGCAGGCGGGCCCAGCCTGTGGCTTCTGCGGCCGCACGAAGGTAGTGCCGGTGTCGCAGGAGGTCGGCGAGATGGGCGGGCGGAAGGAAGAAGACGCTGTCACCGCCGTCACCGGTCAGGTGGGTGCGGCTGCCGAACCGGTCGCGCATCCAACCTAGTTGCCCTTCCAGTCGGGCCCGGGTGAGCGTGGACGGGGCGGGTTCGTCCGTGACCGGCACCGCGGTGACGTCGGTGTAGGGCAGGTGTTCGGCGCGCAGGGGCAGCAGATGGTGGGCCAGGCGCGGGTGGTGGGCTGCGACGAGAGACGCATAGGTCAGATCGGCTCCCTCGACCTGACCCTCTGGGTGGACGGTCACGACATTCAGCACACCCTTGGAGGGGAGCGCGCTCGCGGCGAGAAGGGCGAGAGTGGAGGAGTCCAGGCCGCCCGACAGGTCGCACGTCAGGTGCGGATCCGCTGCCACGCGCACCCGGACCGCCTCCTCCAGGGCGAGGCGCAGCCGCCGATCGGCCGGGCCGAGGACGGGGTCAGGCCGCCACACGGTGGTGCACCGCGGATCCGTGCCCTGCTTGAGCGTGATCTTCGCACCCGGCGGAAGCTGACGAATCCCTGTGAAGAACGACCGGCCCGCGACCGCCGCCGGCACATGCGGCAGGAACACCGCGACCGCCAGACGGGTGGTGTCCACCGAGGCGCCGGTGAGAGAAGCGAGCACGCGCGCCGAGTTCGACCAGGCCCACCCGCCCCCGAACGGTGCTGCGTACAGGGGCAGCGCGCCGACCGGATCGGTGTGGACCACCGTACGGTCACCGTGCTGCTCCACCACCGCGTAGACGCCGGGCCATCGCCAGGCAGCGTCGTCCGGCATCCGTCCGGCCAGGGCCCGCACGTCGGCATCGGACGCCCCGCACCACCCCAGCACCATGGTGCGGCCGCCGCCGGGTTGCTCGAACGCGCGGCCCGCGGGCGTTCCCTTCTGCCACACGCGCCCACCCCGAACGAGGAACGCGGCACCCTCCGGGCGCCGACCGTCAACACACCCGCCGGTGAATCCTCCGAGGATCACACCCTGCTCCTGTTCCTCTCCGACTCTGCTGACAGGCCGTGTGGTCGGGCGTTCCGGACCGCGACGCCCGACCACACGGCGATCGTTGGTCAGGCGCAGTTGTAGGCGCGGCGCTTGTCCTCGCTACTGCCCTTGCCCTGGCCCTGGGTGAGGGCCACGAGCTCGCCGAGCTCGACGATCACCGGCTCGGGCTCCCGGTGTTCGTAGGTGGTGGTGCGTTCGGTCTGGTCGTTCATGACGACTTCCTCCTCGAATGAATCCGGATGCTCCCTCGCCGCACGGTGTGCGGCGGGCACTGCCTCACCAGCACACCGCCGGCCCCGACCGACGGGCCAGGCAACTCCCGTCGTACGCACGTCGTTTGCGCATCACGCAAACGGTCTCGACCGAACGTGATCGCCCGGCTACCTTGAGCAGGCGGATGTCCGGTGAGTTCCAAAAGGGGGCGGCCATGCGCGAACGGTTGCCGGACTGGAATTCCCCGCGCGCCAGGCAGCTCATCGAGGAGGGCGACGTCGGGGGCATGCTTCGCTGGGCCCGCCAGCAACGCGGTTGGCGACAGATCGACCTCGGCAGGGCAACCGGCTACTCCGCCTCAGCCGTCAGCCGCCTCGAAACAGCCGACCGGCCCGCCACCGACCTGGACATGCTCAAGCGGTTCGCCCACGCCCTCGTCATCCCTCCGAGGGTTCTCGCCGCGCTTCTCGGCGTATCCCAGCCTCCGAGCACTACAGTGGCCAGCGCCCCGCGCCCGGCCACGTCCGAGGAGGACCCGATGAAACGCCGGTCCTTCCTCGCCGCCGGTCTGGCGCCACTCACCCCCATGGACCATCTCGACGAGGCCCTCGCCCTGCTTCCCGCGCCCACCGCCGCACCGACCCGCAAGGGACTGGCGACCCGGTACCGTGCGGCGCGCGCCCTGTTCAACTGTGGCGCCCACTCGGACCTCGTGCAGACCCTGCCCGACCTCTTGGCCACCGCCGACGCCTGCGCCGCTGACGGCGACTCCGGGGACTACGGGCGCCTCGCCGCCTGCTACGACCTGGCCACCGAGACGCTGTCCAAGCTCGGCCGCTACGGTGCGAGCCGCATCACCGCCGACCGCTCCAACACCTACTCCCGCCTCTCCGGGCGACCCCCTGGCCGCAGCCGCGTCCGCCCGCGCTTTCAGCATCGTCCTGCGCCACGACAACCGCGCCGCCACCGCCCAGCGCGTCACCCTCCACGCCGCCGCGCAGGTCGAGGCCACCGGCCTCACCACCCCCGCCGCAGCTGCGACCTACGCCCAGATGCTCTGCACCGGCGCCTACACCGCAGCCGAAGCCGGCGATCGCGACCGCGCACTGGAGATGATCCGCGACGCAGGACGCGCTGCCGCCCTCCTGCCCGAGCAGCCCGGCGGCCAGACCTTCTCCGTGACCCCGGCTTCCGTCACCCTCTACAAGGTCGGCGTCCTGTGGTCCCTCGGCGACGCCGGGGCGGCCGTCCACGCCGGACAGGCCCTGCACCCCAGGCAGTTCCCCACCGCCGAACGCCGCGGCCGCCTCCACACCGACATGGCCCGCGCCTGGTGGCGATGGGGAAAACCCGAACAGACCGCCCACGCACTCCTCGCCGCCTACCGCGTCGCCCCCGCCGAACTCCGCGACCGCCCCAGTATCCGCGCCATCGTCACCGACCTCGCCCAGCGCCACCCCCACGGGGCGGCGTCCGCGAACTCGTCACGGCCACCCGCCTGCATCCTGCCCGCTGACCATGCGAAGCGGTTGGCAGCCCGGGCATAACAAGCGATAAGTGCCCTCGGGGTGTTCATGGCAGCGGGCGGACGAGCCCCAAGAGGCGAGGGCTCACCTCCGCTCGCGCGGAGAGGACGCCGAGACCGGCGTCCGCAACCCACTGACTACGGCTCACCTCCGCTCGCGCGGAGAGGACAGGGCAACGGCGTCGATGGTGGCGCGGACGCGCGGTTCACCTCCGCTCGCGCGGAGAGGACAAGCTCAACGGGTCGAAGGACGGCCTGGACCACGGCTCACCTCCGCTCGCGCGGAGAGGACGACGGGGCACCGCGAACGTCAGCGTGGGCCACGGCTCACCTCCGCTCGCGCGGAGAGGACTAAGTGGTGGCGGCCTGGGTCGCCCCGTACTCCGGCTCACCTCCGCTCGCGCGGAGAGGACGGCGGACCAGCGACCGGCGTCCCCCCGAGCTGCGGCTCACCTCCGCTCGCGCGGAGAGGACCGCTACTGCTGGAGGGCCATGGAGCCCGTGCACGGCTCACCTCCGCTCGCGCGGAGAGGACTCACCCCCGAACGGAGAGACGACATGTTGCCCCGGCTCACCTCCGCTCGCGCGGAGAGGACTGACCCCAGAAGGAACGAAGGCCCCCACACTCCGGCTCACCTCCGCTCGCGCGGAGAGGACTTGTCAACCATGTCCGCAGGGTCAAACTCGACCGGCTCACCTCCGCTCGCGCGGAGAGGACCGACCGGATGGACGGCGCCGTCAGATCCGGGTCGGCTCACCTCCGCTCGCGCGGAGAGGACTCGAACGCGGAGCCGGGCACTGTGAGCTGCGACGGCTCACCTC
>CAVWOS010000022.1:0-45388 GCA_963756705.1 uncultured Actinomycetota bacterium
TCCAGCTCCCGGGCCACCACCGTGGTCGCCGGCCGGTCGGCGAAGTGGGCGTCGGCGGCGACGTGATCGCCGTGCCCGTGGGTGTGGGCCACGACCAGCTCGTAACCCGGGCGTGGGTGCTCGCGCAGCCAGGCGTCCACCAACTCGTCGACGGTGGCCCGCAGCAGGCCCGCTCGTTGCCGAAAAGCAGGTAGATGAAGGGCGCCTCGTAGCTGACGGTCTTGCTCTGGCGCGGGACGAAGCTGTGCTCGTCGTAGGCGTGCACCTGGATGAGCGACTCGGCGGCGTCCCTAGCCGGGTATGGGACCAGGACCGCCCGCCACTGTGCCTTGATCTCGGCGGCCTCGCCGGCCGTCACTCGTACGGTGGCGGCCATGCCCCGGGCCGCGTCCCGCCACTGGGCACTCTCGCCGGGTGAGCGGCCCACCCAGTCGAGCGCACGGGCGGCCTCGCGCTCGACCACGACCCGGCTGAGCTGCTGCGTCACCAGCGGATCGACCTGCGCGCTGTCGGCCGGCAGTATCTGCCGGTCGGTGACCCGCCAGCGCCGCTCGCGCCGGTCGCCGCCCAGCCCGGCGTCCTCGACGAAGCCGTACTTGGCCAGCTGGCGCAGGTGGAAGGAGCAGCCGGCCTGGGACACGCCCAGCACCCGCCCGCAGTTCGCAGCCGTCGCCGGGCCGATCTTGCCGAGGGTCTCCAGCAGGTCGAGCCGGATCGGGTGGGCCAGGGCGCGGATCACCGTGATGATGCCCAACGGGCTGCTCGCCGGCTTCTTCGCGCACCCGCCCGCGAGTTGGGGGATCTCCCCGCTGGCGCCGTCGGTCTGGTCGCCGTCCGGGACCGCGCCGTGGTCGGCGATCGACAGGGAGTTCGCCGGGGGAGGTCCTCGGCAGCGGGCGGCGACGAGGCACGTCGTGCCTCGTCGCCGCCCGCTCCTGGCTCGGTGCTACTCCGGCAGTGCGTCGTACCGCAGCAACTGGACCTCGGCGATGTTGGTGTTGCCACCGTGCTCGTCGAGGACCCGCAGCATCGGGATCACCGTGTGCTGCGGCAGCGTGAAGAGGTACCACTGCTGATCGCTCGTCACGCCCGAGACGGTCAGGAAGGTCTGCCAGGTGGCGCCGCCGTCGGTCGAGCCCTGCAGGACCGTGCCGTTGGCCCGGCTCGCGTAGGTCGCGCGGGCGTGGAGGCGCACCGCGTCGAAGGCCAGCGAGGACCCGTCCGTCGGTGTGACCGTCACCCAGCCGTTCGCCGTGGTGGTGTCGGTGGCCGTGGTGAGGTCGCCGTCGAACATCCGCCGGCCGTTGGCGGCCGTGGTGCCCGTGCCCGGCCACTGCGGGGTGGAGGCGTTCACCCAGGCCGACGGGACTGCGGCGGTCAGCACATGGGTGTTCCACAGCTGCAGCGCGGACCCGTCGGTGGTCTGGTAGACCGTCGAGCCGGCCTGGCCGTCGGCCGTCGTGTAGTCGGCCGAGAACCGCAGTGCGCGGCCGAAGTCCACGTTCTCCGGCAGCACCGCCGTCGCGTGCCAGTGCTCGGCGTCGGTGCTGGTGACGGTCGCCGTGGCACCTTCGATCCGGACGTCGACCGCGGCCAGCGGCTGCGTGGCCACCAGGTCGAGCGCGACCGTGTCACCGTTGACCGCCTGGCCCGCGGTGGGGTCGTCGGACGAGATCGTCGCCGACGAGATCGCCTGCGCCGTCTCGACCCGGACACCGTGGATGCGGAGCTCGCCGAAGGACGACAGCCCCGGGTAGTTCGGGTCGGTGGGCACTCCCGGGTCGTCGACCTGGACCTTGAAGAACCGGAAGGACCGGTTCTGGACCTGCGGGCGCACCGGGATCGTCTCCATGGCGAAGCCCGGGGTGGTGTCCGTCGTCTCCCTCGACGTCAGCAGGGTCCAGGTCTGTCCGTCGTTCGAGCCGTAGACGTTCGCGCCCTGGGAGCGGTTGGCGAAGTTGTACCGGGCCTGGAGCCCGAAGGCACTGGCCCGCACCTGGAAACCGGCCCCGAAGTCCAGCGTGAAGGGAGCGGTCAGGTCGCCGGAGTAGGTGTTGATGTCGCCGTCGACCAGGTTCCCGACGGACGTCGGGGACAGCGACGAGGTCACCAGCGCCGGGTAGTCGAGCGAGCCGTCGTCGGCGAGGGTGGGGTTGAGCGGTCGCAGCCCCCGCACCGCCTTCTGCACGGTGACCAGACCGGCCAGGAAGGTGCTGTCGTCGGCGGTGCCGATCGTCGCCCGGACGGAGTCCACGGCGGCGTCGTACGCGTCGACGGTCGCGCGGACGTAGGTCGCCTTGGCGTCGAACCCGGCCTGCGCCGCCGTGAGTGCGCTCTGCCGGTCGGGAGCGATCACCAGGGTGACGTTCAGGACGGTGTCGGCCGTGCCGTCGGAGGCGACCACGGTCTGCTGGAAGGTGCCCGTCCGGGAGCGCTTCGGCGTCCAGCCGAAGGCTCCGGTGCCGCCGTCGACGGTGGCCCCCTGGGGAAGTCCGGGAGCCTCGTAGGTGAGGGCCCCTCCCCCGGAGTCGGTGGCGGCGAGCGACCGGTCGAGGGTCTCGCCGGCCACGCCGACCAGCGTGGTCTGCTGCCCCTGCGGGAAGGCGGGCGGGGTGAGCTGGGCCTTGGCCTGGAGGTTGACGCTGTCGAGGTCGACCTTCACCTTCGACGAGCCGACGATCGTGTAGTACGCCAGGTTCTCGCCCCCGCTGCTCCCGGGCAGCACGGCGTAGTCCATGTCGTAGGTGACGTAGCGCCACTGGCCGTGGGTGTCGGGCAGGCTCACGCGGTGGTAGGGCGCGAGCGCCATGTCCTTGCGGATCTCCAGGGTCGCCGGGCCGTTCGTGCGGATCAGCACCCCGACGGGGCTGTACCCGTTGCGGTTGTCGTACATCAGCGTCCGGACCGCGATGCTGGTGCCCTTCTTCGACGCCTGCGTCCTGACGATGTCGTGCCCGTTGTCCGTGCGCACCCGTGAGCGGTTGTCGAGGGGGATGCTGCGGTGGGCCAACCGCACCAGCGGGTCGGCCTGGACGGGGCGGGTCTGCCCGGCCACCTGGGCGGGCAGCGAGAGCCAGTAGTCCGGGTTGTAGTCGGGGTTGCTGTTCCAGAAGTCGTACGCGCCCGTGCCCCAGAAGAACTCCGGGCCGTCGGCCTGCTCATGCATCTTCGCGACGTTGGGCGCTTTCTTCTCGACGTCGACCCCGAGGTCGTACCGGTAGATGTCGTAGAGCTCGTCGGTGGGCTCGAACTGCCGCCCCCGGTATGCCTCGGACGGTTTGCCGGGACCACCGGTGGTGTCGATCCACGGGATGGTCTTGCCCATCATGTACGCGTAGAACGTGTCGGTCCCGGCGAGCAGCCGGTCGTTGCCGAACACGTACGGGGAGACGGCGTTCTTCCTGGCGGACACGGTGCCGGTGACCGGGTCCAGCCGGGTGCCCTGCACCGTGAGCAGGCGGGCGATCTCGGTCAGGGCGTTGATGCCGTCCCAGGCGTGCGCCTGGTCGCGGCCCATCTCCTGCTCCTGGACGAACGCGTGGCCGTACGGGTTGAGCGGGTCGTTCGCGCCGATCTCGCGGATGAGGGAGATCAGCGATCCGTTGGTGTCGGGGTCCGGGTTGGTCGAGTTGACCGAGAACCACTCGACGTCCTGGTCGTATCCGGCCCGGTCGTCGCTGAAGATGTCGCCGGCCAGCTCGCCGACCAGCGGGTAGGACTGCTGGCTCATGAAGAAGGTGTTGCCGTAGAGCAGGGTCCGGATGACGGGCGTGATGAGGTTGTCCGTCAGGTTCGTGGTGTCCGCGCCGGTCCAACTCGTGTCGTAGCCGTCGGTACCGGGGTTCACGCTGGAGTAGCGGAAGATCTCGGCCGCGGCGAGCATGCGCATCAGCGGGATTCCGGCGTGGATGTGGTCGTCCGGGTAGGGCGCGTACTGGGCGGGATCCATGTGGGACCAGGTGCGGATGATGTGCATACCGTTCTCCCGGTAGGCGGGGTCACCCGTGACGTAGTACTGGATCGCCTGGGTGTAGGCGCCGAAGGCGTCCTCGATGAACTTCGCCTCCACCCCCTGCGAGTTGAACGCGTCCGTCCCCGGCAGGTCGGTCCCGGTGCCGTGGTTGACCACGGCGAGCGTCCTCGACGCGTACTTCGTGTCGAGCATCGCCGTGTAGTAGGAGGCCCACGGCTCCACACCGCCGAGCACCTCCCGGCGGGCCAGCAGCAGGCTCGACGCGCTCACCGCGATGCCCGGGTGGACGAACCCCGCGCCGCTGGTGACCTGGTTCAGCGTGACGGCGGGGAAGGCGTCGTCGACCGGGTCGGCGGTCGCCCGCCGCGCCGGGAGTACGGCGAGGACGACCGCCAGCAGCACGGCTGCGACCACCCACCGTCGCGCGTGCCGGAACCTCATCGTCGGGTGCTGCCACATGCGACCCTCCTTGGATCTGCAGGCCACAGGCGGCCTCGGCGCGGATCCTCGCACACCGGAAACCTTGTAGTAAACGGTTGCTACGATAATTCTCGGCTCATTGACGAACGCACCCGGCGCGGTGGCAGCATGGGGGCGTGTAGGCAGCCGTCCGCCCGTTGGCCCGCGCCACGTGGCGGCGGGCGGCGACCCGGATCCCGAAAGGAGCGGCGCAGGCATGCCCTACATGGAGCGTGGCGGCGTGCGGCTGCACTACCGCGACCGCGGAGCGCGTACCGCGGCCACCCCGTTGCTGCTCGTGCACGGGTGGGGCGGCGACGGCGCCGAGTGGGACCCGCTGGCCGCGGCCCTCACCAAGGACCGGCGGGTGATCACCGCCGACCTGCGCGGCCACGGCCGTTCCTCGGCCCCCGCGGCCGGTTACGCTCCCGCCGACTTCGCGGCCGATCTCGCCGGCCTGCTGCGGCATGTGGACTGCGCCCCGGTGATGGCCGTGGGCCATTCCATGGGCGGCCAGATCGTCCTGGCGCTCGCCGCCGCTCACCCGTGGGCCGTGGCGTCGCTGGTGGCGCTCGACCCCGCCTACGGCGCCGACGACGACGAACTCACACGCACTCCCGGCGAGCAGGCACGGCTGCGCGCGGAGGGCGCGCCCTGGGCGGTCCGCTTCGTCACCGGGGCGTTCGCCGCCGGCGCCGCCCCGCGGGCGCGGGCCCGGCACGAGCGGCTGATGGCCGCGATGAGTCCGCGGGTGCTGCTCGCCGCCCGTGACGCCATGTACCTGGACGCCGGCGCGATCGGGCCGCGGCGCGCCACCGAGGCACGGCTGGCCTCGCTCACCCTCCCGCTGCTCACCGTGATGACCACGGCGCCCCGAGCGGCCTGGGCACGCCGCCACCTCAACCACCCCCTGTCCCGCGTCGAACTCGTGGAGGGCGGCCACTACGTGCACGAGGAGCAGCCGGACCGGGTCGTCGGCCTGCTCAGGGAGTGGAGCGCGGCGACCGGCGACCGGTAAGCGCGGCCGCCGGCCGGTCAGCCGCCGCCGGGACGTCCCGCAGCGGCTGCCTCCGCCTTGAGGCACAGGCCGTTCCCGGTCAGAGCGTCTCGGGGAAGGCCAGTGGCCGGCCGCGCGTGACGCGTTCGAGCTCCTCGCCGATCTGGCGGCCCATGCGCCGCAGTTCGAAGCCCATGGACCCGGCGATGTGCGGGGTGAGGAACACGTTCGGCAGGTCGTAGAGCGCGTGCGCGGGATCGAGCACATCCGGGTGGGTGACGTCGATGACGGCGTCGATGCGCCCGGTGCGCAGTTCCTCGACAAGTGCCGTCTGGTCGACGATCGGACCGCGTGAGGTGTTGATGAGCACCGCGCCGTCCTTCATCCGGGCGAGCTGGGACCGGCCGATCATGCCCGTGGTCTCACGATTGAGCGGCGGGTGGAGCGAGACGACATCGCTGACGCCCATCAGCTCGTCCAGCGGCAGGGACCGCGCCCCGAGGCCGCTCGCCTGCTCCGGGCTGAGGTACGGGTCGTGCAGCACGATGTCCAGATCGAAGGGTGCGAGACGTTCGAGCACCATCCGGCCGATGCGTGACGCGCCGACGATCCCGACCGTCCGCCCCAGGTTGCCGGTGGCCGGGAACTCCTCCTCCCGGTCGATGCGCGCCCTCCGCAGGCGGTAGAGATCGCGGGCGCGGAACGCTGATTTGTTGGCGAGCACGATCATGGCGATCGTGTACTCGGCGACGGGAACCGCGTTCGCCCGGCCCGCGTTGGCGACCTGAATGCCGCGCAGCCGTGTGCTCGGCGGCAGCAGGGGCGCCGCCTGGCCGCCGGCGTGCAGCACGAAGCGCAGGTGCGGCGCGGCGTCCAGGTCGGCGTCGGTCAGGGCGGGCGCGCCCCATCCGGTGATGAGGACCTCGGCCCGCGCGAGGGCCCTGCGGGCGGCGGGTGAGGTGAACTCGGTGAGCACGTCGCCTACTTGTTCCGCACGGCAGCGGGTCAGCTCCCGGTTCGTGCGGCCGAAGAGCCGTCGGGCGAGGGAGGGCGGGCTCATCGAGACGGCGAACGTCACCGGGCCGGTGCGCGCCCGCCTCGCCTCCATCGGCCGTTCGGGACTGGGAATGCTCGTCATCGCTCCTCTTCGCACGTCTGCGCCCGCCGGGCACCCGGGCATGGGCGAACGGGAGTGAAACTAGTTCCACACGGCACGAAAAGCAAGCTCTCGCGACCGTCACGTGGCGGCCGGGCGGCCCCGGAGAGGACCGTCGCCGGCGTGCGCGGAGACAGACGCGGGGCAGCGACCCTGCGATCGGAAGGTGTCCTGCGCAACGGAGGACGAGATCCGGGTCAGCCCCCGGCCCGGCCGGTGGAGCCGCGCACGACCAGCGACGTTCCCAGCACCACGTCCGTGTCGCCGTCGCGCAGGCCGAGGGCGATCCGGGCCGCGTCCACCCCGATCTGGTGGAAGGGCGGTCGCACCGTGGTCAGGCCGGGGGTGAGGTCGCCGACGATCGGGACGTCGTCGAAGCCGACGATCGACAAGTCCTCGGGGATGCGCAGTCCGGCGGCCCGCGCGGCCCGGTAGGCGCCGACCGCGATGTTGTCGGTCATGCAGACGATCGCCGTGGCCGGTGTGCCGGTGGCGAGGAACCCGCGCACAGCGCGCTCGCCGTCCGCCTCGGTGTTCTCCGACGGCACGAAGAGCGCGGGGTCGGCGGTCAGCCCGTTCTCGCGCAGCCCGGACCGGTAGCCGTCGAGCCGCAGTTCGGCGGTGGTGCGCCCGCGGCCCTCACCGGCGTAGGCGATGGAGCGGTGACCGAGGGAGGCCAGGTGCGCGACGGCCGCCCGCAGGCCGGCGCCGTGGTCGTAGTCGACGCTGCGGATCTCGGGGTGGCCGGCCAGCGGGGGACGGCCGCAGAAAAGCAGCCGGGAGCCGATCGTCGCCAGGTCGCGGGCGTAGCCGGCGGCGCGTTCGGCGAATGCCTCGTCGGTGTCGGTGGCGCCGATGAGCAGCACGGCGGCGGCGCGCTGTTCGCGCAGCGTCGCGATGATCTCCCGCTCGCGCGCCGGAGTGCCGTGGGTGGTGCAGATGAGCAGCAGGTAGCCGTTCTCGGTGGCGACGCTCTCCACCCCGGCGGCGGTCGCGGCGAAGGTCGGACCGATCATCTCGTGGGTGAGGAAGGCGACGGTGCGCGGCCCGCGGCCCATCATCGAACGGGCCAAGCCGTTGACCACGTAGCCGAGTTCGTCCGCCGCGGCCAGAACACGGGCCCTGGTCTGGGCGTTGACGTTGTGCTTGCCGCCGAAGACCCGGGACGCGGTGGCCGGCGCGACTCCGGCCCGCGCGGCGACGTCCCGCAGGTTGACGGCGCCGACCTTCGTCGGTCCGCGTGAGCCGCGGCGGCCGTGGTTCCCCTTCGGGGCCGGGTTCGAGGTGCCCTCTGCGTCACTCACGGCACCGATGCTACAAGTCCCGTGGCACCGCCCGGCCCCCGCCCGCGTCCTCCGGAAGGCCGCCTGATGCGGGCCGGGGGCTGCTCCGGCGACTGCTCCGCGACCCTTGACGTCCGGGTTCGCCGCGTTTAACCTCCCGGCAATGAAACTAGTTCCATCAGGGTCTCTCAGGGTGGCGGTGCACATGCGGACATCGGGCAGGGCCTTCAGCAGGGCATCACGCGGACGCCCGAGCGTCAAGCCCCCGCAGGGTGACGACGTGCGCCCCCGCTCGCCCGCCCGCAGGGTGCGGACCCGGCCGGTGGGCAGCCGGCGCCGGGGCGGTGGCCGCGCCGGCTGGACGCTGCTCCTGCTCGCCGCACCCGGACTCGTCTGGTTCGCGGTCTTCGCCTACGCGCCGATGGCCGGCCTGGTGGTCGCTTTCAAGAACTTCAACATCCGCGACGGCATCTTCGGCAGCCCGTGGAACGGCGTCGAGAACTTCAAGTACTTCCTGAAGAGCGGCGACGCCTCGACCATCGTGGTCAACACGCTCTTCCTCAACGTGCTCTTCCTCGCCGCCTCACTGGCCACCGGCCTGGTCCTGGCTCTCATGCTCAACGAGATCAGGTCCCGGTTCTACAAGCGGTTCATGCAGTCGGCGATCTTCGTCCCCTACTTCGTCTCGCCGATCGTCATCAGCATCATCCTCCAGGTCGTGCTGGCCGGCGTCGGCGGGCGCAGCGGCGCCCTCAACGACACGCTAGGGGTCTTCCACCTGCCCCAGGTCAGCTGGTACACGACCCCCGGACCGTGGCCGTGGATCCTCACCGTCGTCAAGGTGTGGCAGCTCGGCGGCTACATGTCGGTGATCTTCCTGGCCGCGATCACCTCGATCCCCGAGGAGGTCTACGAGGCGGGCATGCTCGACGGCGCCAGCCGGGCCCGGATGGCCCGCTCCATCACCACCCCGCTGCTCGCCCCGACCGCGGGCGTCCTCGTCGTCCTCGGCGTCGGCCGGATCTTCTACGGCGACTTCGCGACCATCTACGCGATCGTGGGCGACAACGGCACCCTCTTCCCGAGCACCGACGTCATCGACACCTACGTCTTCCGGTCGCTGCGCACCATCGGGGACTTCGGCACCACGGCCGCCATCGGGCTCTTCCAGTCGGTC
This sequence comes from uncultured Actinomycetota bacterium, assembly GCA_963756705.1. Classification (GTDB taxonomy): domain Bacteria; phylum Actinomycetota; class Actinomycetes; order Streptomycetales; family Streptomycetaceae; genus Actinacidiphila. Next base: position 9,046 of record CAVWOS010000022.1, read on the forward strand.
GTCGGATTCGTCTTCGTCACCGCTGCCGTGCTCGTGCAGCGCAAGGTCAACAAGGAAAGCAGCATCCTGTGAGCGCCGCACTGGCCGGGCTCCCCGGCCCGGAGCACGACCTCGACAGCCCGCACCGGTCCGCCGCACCGACCGCGGACCGCGCCGCCGCCCGCCGGCCGGGCCCCGGCCGTCGTACCGAACCGTTCACGGTCGTCAGCTACGCGGTGGTCAGCCTCTTCGGGCTCTTCTGCCTGCTGCCGCTGTGGATGATCGTCGCGGGCTCGTTCACCGCCGAGTCGAAGCTGTCCCGCTCCGGCTACTCGCTGTGGCCGACCCCCTTCTCCCTCGACGCGTACCGAATGCTGTTCGCCGGCACGGCGCTGCTCGACGGGTACCTCGCCTCGCTGTTCATCACCGGCGTGGGCACGCTGCTGTCGCTCTCGTGCACGGCGTCCCTGGCGTGGGCGATCGCCCGCCGACTGCCGATGATCAGCCGCCCGCTGACGATCTTCGCCTACCTGCCGATGCTGTTCTCCGGCGGACTGGTGCCGATGTACCTGCTGGTGACCCAGGTGCTGCGACTGCAGAACAGCTGGTTCTCGGTGATCCTGCCCGGCATGATGGCCCCGTTCCTGATCTTCGTGGCGGTCAGCTTCTTCCGGCAGATCCCCGAGGAGATCATCGACTCCGCCCGGGTCGACGGGGCGGGCGAACTGCGCATCTTCTTCCGGATCGTGCTGCCGCTGTCGAAGCCGATCCTGGCCGTGGTGGGGCTGTTCTACGCGGTGACGTACTGGAACGAGTGGTTCACGGCGCTGCTGTTCCTCTCCGACCAGGACAAGTTCCCGTTGCAGCTGATCCTGCAGAACCTCATCTCGAACGTCACCAACGCCGCCAGTCTGCCCGGCGCCAGCGCCTCGCAGGCCGCGGCGCCGGTCTATCAGCTGCGGCTGGCGATGACGGTCCTGACCGTCGCACCGATCCTGCTCGCCTACCCCTTCGCTCAGCGCTACTTCGTCAAGGGCCTCACCCTCGGCGCATCCAAGGGGTGAACTCCCCGCGGCATCGCACGCGCCACGTTTCCTCCAAGGAGCACCACTATGTCCCACCCTTCGCTTTCCCGCAGAGGCTTCCTCGCGGCCGCCGGCGGCATGGGCCTGACCATGGCCCTCGCCGGCTGCTCGAACCCGGGCGGCTCGTCCGGTGGCGGCGCCTCCACCGCGCTGCTCCCGGGCACGACCCCGCCCGGCTGGGCCCAGGTGATCCAGCAGGTGAACGCCAGGCTGAAGAAGGACCTCGGCTTCACCCTCAACGCGCAGTTCACGGCGTGGTCCAACTACGGGCAGCAGGCGCTGCTGAAGTTCACCGCCGGGGCGTCCTTCGACTCCGCCCTCGAAGCGCTGTGGCTGAACATGGGCCAGTTGCAGCAGGCCGGTTCGCTGGTCGACGTGACCCACGAGCTCGCCAAGTACCCCGATCTCAGCAAGCAGCTGGCGGCGCCGCTGCTGGCCTCGAACTCGTGGAACGGCCATCTGTGGGGCATTCCGCAGGTCAACAGCGCGGGCCGGGTCCAGCACTTCGCCATCCGCCAGGACCTCGCCGAGAAGCACGGATTCGACGAGATCGAGGACTACGAGACGCTGGAGCGCTTCTTCTACACCGTCAAGCAGAAGGAGAGGATCACCCCTTACGGGGCCGCGTCCAACTCGACCTTCCTGCTGGTCGTCCCCCAGCCGGTCGGCATGTTCCACGCCCAGTCGTGGTCGGATCCGACGTACTCGGCGCACTCCTTCACCGGCTCCAGCCTGAGCTTCCTCATGGACCGGAACGCGGCGCGGACCGGCTCGTCCGACCCCAAGCCGTGGTGGGACGACGCGGGCACCGTCGAGGCCCTGCGCCGGGTCCGTAAGTACTACCAGGACGGCATCATCAACGCCGACGGCATCAACACCGACTCGGCCACCGTGACCAGCCGGTGGGAGTCCGGCGGCTACGCCTCGATCTGGGCGATGACCGACGGCACGGCCAGCAACGCCCTGCCGGTGATGCGCAAGTCCGTCCCCGCCGCGCGGATGGCCAACGTCGTGCCGCTCCAGGGCGGTCTGACCGGCAGCAAGCCGCTGCAGACCTTCCAGGCGGACAACGTCGTGGTGCTCAACTCCAACGGTGGCGACACGGACCGGGCGTTGCGCCTTCAGGACTGGCTTTCCATCCGTGACAACCACGACCTGCTCGCCTACGGCATCGAGGGCACGGACTGGCAGGCGCTGCCGGGCAACAAGTACAAGCAGCTGAGCGAGTACACCTTCCCCGGCTTCGCGCTCCTGTGGCGCTCGAAGCTGGAACGGCGCTCCTCCTTCCTGACGCCCTCGGAGGAGAAGGTCTTCGACTGGGCGCAGGACTACGGCAACTTCACGCTCGACACGTTCGCCTCGTTCATTCCGGACACCACCCCGGTCAAGCAGGAGGTGGCCCAGATGGCCAACGTCCTGACGCAGTACGCGAACCCGCTCTACTACGGGGTGGTGGACGTCGACAAGCAGCTGAGCAAGCTCAAGTCGGCGGCGGAGAAGGCCGGTCTGGCAAAACTCCAGGCCGAGTTCACCCGGCAGGCCGACCAGTACCTCAAGGACCGGAAGCAGAAGTGACCGGCTCACGGCGCCGGCCCCGACCGGCGCCGTACGGCTCACCGCTGGGGCCTGATCCCGAGACAGGCCCAGCTAGGCGTCGCGCGGGAGGATCTCGATCAGGGCGGCGGAGTGCCGGGGCGGCAGGTCGACGCGCAGCACTCCGCGGGCGGGGTCCCATCGCGCCCCGAGGTCCGGTGCGGCGGCGAACAGCACGCGGACGGCGGCCGGCGCCGCGGCCAGCGGGACCTCGACCGGATCCGCGGAGTCCCCCCGTCGCCAGACGGCGAGCAGGGTCCGACCGGTCGCCGGGACGGTGAGGGCCAGGGCCAGTCGCTCGTCGCGCCATCCGGGCAGGCCCAGCGGCCAGCCGGGAACAGCCGTGGGCAGGTGCTCACGGTAGGAGGTGTAGGTGTCGATCGCCCGCCGGACGAGTGCGGTCTGCGCAGGGTCGAGCCGGTCGATCCGCCCGCTGAGGTGGATACGGCCGAGGAGCGCGGTGACCAGGACCGTGGACAGGTCGTCGGGGGTGTGTTCGGGCTGCGGGTAGGCCCAGATCGCCGCCTGCTCGGGTGGGACGGCGGTCGGCGCCGCCGCGGCGATCGCGGGCAGCAGGCGGAAGTCCTGCTGGTCGGTGACGGAGTGGATCGGCAGCCGGGACAGCATCGCCTGGTCGGTGCGGCTGCCGCCGGCCGCGCAGCTTTCCAGGACCAGTCCGGGATGGCGGTCGAGGACACCGTCGAGCCAGCCCAGCAACGCGCGGTTGTGGCCCAGCAGCCCCTCCCCCGCGGACTCGCCCTCGGCGGCGGTTCCCGGGCCGATGTCGATGTTGTGGTCGAGCTTCAGGTATCCGAGGCCGTAGTCGGCCACCAGCCGGTCGACGGTCGTGTCGAGGTGGTCGCGGGCGGCTGGATGCCGCAGGTCGAGGTGGTGGCGCCCCCATTCGGTGATCCGCTGCCCGCCCCGCCGGAAGAACGCCTCCTCGGGCAGGCGCGCTGCGGCCCGGCTGCGTATCCCGACCACCTCGGGCTCCAGCCACAGACCGGGCACCATTCCGGCGGCCCGGACGCGGTCGGTGACCTCGCGCAGCCCGCGGGGAAAGCGCCAGGCGGACTCCCGCCAGTCGCCCACCGCGTCCCACCAGCCGGGCACCCCGCCGGGTCCCACGCGGCCGGACGGCTCGGAGTCGAACCAGCCGGCGTCGACGCAGAAGTACTCGGCGCCCAGGTCCGCGGCGGCCGTCACCAGCGGGAGCAGGTCCTTCGTGGTGGGCTCGCCCATGAGGCAGTTCATGAAGTCGTTGAAGACCACTGGCAGCCCCGCGTGGTCGGGGTGCCGGCGGCGGATCGCGCGGCGGTGCCCGGTCAGTTCGGCGACGGCTTCGGTGATCCCGCCGCGGGGCACGGCGGTGAGCGAGACGGGGACGGTCCGGAAGGCGCCGCCGGGCGGCAGGGTGTGCCGCCACTGGCTCTCCCGGTCGGTGGGCCCGCCGGCCAGCAGGTACACGTCGCCGAACCGGTCGCCGAGTTCGGCGTGCCAGGAACCGTTGTGCGCGATCTCCCACAGCAGGGTCCTGCCGGTGGGGAGGTGTTCGACCGCGCCCATCGGCAGGTGTTCCGAGCTGGACCAGGCGCCGGTGGAGGTCAGGGCGATCCGGTTCTTGGTGCCGGTCTGCCCGAAGTCCGCCATGCCGACGTCGTACAGCCCGCGTTCACCGAGACAGGCGCGGGTCCAGCGGAATTCGCCGCTCCACGGATTGGCGGCGTACCAGAGCGCGAGTTCCGCCTCCCACCTGCCGCCCGCCTGCCCGGCGAGGCCCGACAGGGCAAGGGAGGACACGTATTCGAGGGTGACGCCGCGGGTCCCGGTGTTGGTCACGTCGGTCGCGAACTCCAGGGTCCGCAGCCCGGCGTGGAGGGTGAGGGTGACGGTGACCCGGATGCCGCTCGCCGGGTCCGCGGTGTGCACCCGAAGCCGCCGGGTCGAGCCGGCCTGCTCCTCCTCGTGCCCGGTATAGCGCTGCGTGAGGCCCGCCGCGCCGTCGACGTGGCGCTTCCCCGCCGTCCCCGACCGGCCCGTGCCCGTGGTCTGGATCTCGGCCAGCGGCAGCGCGGAGCGCAGCAGCCGGGCGCACTCCTCGTCGCCCTCGGCGGGCAGGTCGGCAGCCTCGCCGACGGCGAGCAGGCTCACCGGCCGGTCCGGTGCGTATGCCAGCAGTACGGACAGCTGCGGCGCGCCCCAGCGCAGGTGGTGGACGGTGGTCACGGTGCGGTTCCTCCGGTCGTGGAACGGTGGACGGGACGGCGGCGGGGCGGCCCTTCCCGGGCGGGGCCGTCCCCGGATCCGGCCGCCGGACCCACCCGGGAGGGGGCGGCGGCCGGACGGCGACACGGGCCGGTCGGCGAGTGGGTTCAGCGGCGCAGCACCACCGTGGTCAGCGGGCGCAGGGTGAGCGGCTCGTCCGCGCCCACGGGCCGGCCGGTGGCCAGGTTCCGGGCGGGACCGAAGGCCCGGCGCTGCCGCACGGTGTAGGTGCGGTCGGCGGTGGTGTTCATGACGATGTGGTAATCGCCGTACTCGCACACGTAGAGCGGGGCGCGGCCCACCAGCATCGTCTCCACCCCGGTGAAGTGCACTCCGAGGGTGGGGTCCGGCACGTCGTCGGGAACGGGCGCGAGGTGCACGACGTCGCCGGCCAGCGACTGGTGGAGGGTGTCGCCGGGCGGGGGGAAGCCCCCGGGCGGGATGCCCGCGGCCCCCGGGTCGTTGATGGCGTAGTTCCACAGCACCCAGTCCCGCACGGTGAAGGTCGCGTCGGTGGCCCCGGTGGAGGTCTGCCGGATGGTGGCGGACCGCTGGTCGGTGGGGGTCACATGGTGCACCCGGGCGTGGTTGTTGACGCCCTGGCGGGCCCGCCAGTACAGGGAGGCGAACAGCAGCTCCCGGCCGTGCTTGACCGCGATGACGCCGTTCTCCTCGTCGGTGAAGACGAAGTCGTCCGCGTCCCAGTCGGTCGGCAGCCGGTACGGGCGGGCGGGCAGCGACTGGTAGGCGTCCCAGTCCCGCGCGACCAGCCGGAAGGCGTTCAGGCCCACGCGGGCCGAGGAGTTGGCCTGCATGAGATCCAACTGCCGGTAGAACTGGCCGTCCTGGAACATCTCCTGGGTCCAGCCGATGATCTCCGGGTCCTTCAGCACCACGGCGGCCTGGATCGGGTGGGAGTCCCAGGCGGTGCGCTGCGCGTAGCCGACCTCGCCGGGGTAGACCTCGTTGCGCCAGCCGACCACGGTCTCCAGGCGCGCGACGCGGGCGCCCGCCTCGTCCACGTCCACGATCCGGAACTTGCTGCGCGCCTTGACCATGGCCACGATCTGCGCGAGGAGTTCGGGATCGTCCTGGCCCTGGTAGCCGCGGGTGACGGACTCGTACATCATGATCAGCCAGTCGGTGACCTCGCCGTAGTTGCCGACGTAGCCCAGTTCGCGGGTCAGGCCCTTGCGGGTGACCTGGCGGTAGGACGCGCCGAGCGGCCTCGTGGGAGTGCCGTCGGCGTTCTCGGGACCGAGGTAGGGGGTGAGCCCCACGGACTGGTACATGAAGCCGCGGGCCCTGTCCTCCGGCCAGGCGAGCGTCGGATCCAGCAGCCGCAGCGCGCGGTTGACCTGGTAGAGGCCCATGGCGCAGATCTGCGTCTGGTTGGAGTAGTGCGGGAAGTGGGTGCGCCAGTACTCCAGGCTGGCCCGCAGCATCTCGGTGTAGGCGGCGCGCCGGACCGGCGGGTTGTGGACGCCGGCCGACGGGGCGATCACGGTGACGTGGTCGATCCAGGCGGTGCCGCCGTCCTGGACGCCGATGAACAGCCAGGCCGAGACGGCGCTGGGCGGGGTCGTCAGGGTCAGGGACAGGTAGGCCCAGTCGGTGGTCCCGGTGGCGGAGAACGCCTTGTTGTCCGTGCCCACGATGGCGCCGGCCGCGTCGTAGAAGAGCACGTCCAGGTAGACGCCCTGGCCGGTCACGTCCTCGGTCCTGACCCAGACGCCGTACTCGTAGGTGCCCTGGTCCAGGCTGATCTTCGTGTTGTTGTTGACGGCGATGGACGAGCCCCCGCCGCTGCCCGTCCCGGGCGCCGTGTGGACCAGCTTCATCGCGTACGTGCCGGAGTGCGCGTGGGTCGTGTCCCGGGCGGCCGTGCCGTTGGCCGTCCAGCCGGCCACCGACCAGCCGGTCGCGGCAGCGCCGCTGCCGTTCTCGAAGCCGGGGTTGGCGACAGTGTACGGCGAGCCGCTGACCTGCTGGTCCAGCCGGTCGCCGAGGTGCTCCCACAGCAGCGCCAGCACCAGGCCGACCCGCCCGAACCCCTGCCACTGCTGGTCGGATCCGGTCAGGACGGTGCTGTCCCGCTTCCACGCGAAGTAGCGTCCGTCGATCGCCTGCAGCGTCCGGTCCAGTGCGGCGTCCTGCTGGTAGCCGGGGCCTGCCGACCACAGGTAGGACTCCGCCAACTGCTGCATGCCCCAGCCGTCCAGGGCCGCCGGATCGGCGGTGGTCAGCAGCTTCGTGGTGTCCTCCCGCACCCGGGCGCGGACGGCGGTCAGCACCTCGGGCCCCTCGGCGGTGCGTACGGTGGGCTGCCGGGCCGGGCCCTGCACGTCGCCGGCGGGCGGGGTGAAGTACGGGGCGGTGTGGGAGTAGAGGCGGTAGACGCCCCGTGAGGGCGTCGTCATGTTGTAGTAGAGCTGCGCCTCGTTCTGGCCGTACGACCAGATCCGGCCGAGCGAGCGGATCTCCAGGGCGACGGAGGTCTTGCCCGCGGTCAGCTTCTCCGGCAGCGGCAGTGTGTGGAAGAAGAAGCGGCCGGGGGTGCGCGGGCCGGTGTCGAGGATGTCGAGGTTGTCGACCTCGCCCTGGTCCTGGTAGCCGACCTGGAGACCCTCGCAGAACAGTTGGAGCCGCCACATGCGGGTGCCGCTCGCGTCCTCCTTGGAGGTGGGGTCGTACTCGTCCCCCCACAGCTTGACCGTGACGTAGGTGGTGCCGGTGGGACTACACGCCAGGGTGAAGGCGAGCGTGCCGCCGTAGTAGCCCGCCGGGCTGGTCGGGTTGAGGACCCGCGCGGGCTGGCCCATGCCGCCGTCGGTGACGACGTCGGAGAGCGTGGCGGCGAGGGAGTGGGCCGCCTCCGAGGAGGAGTCGCCGAGAACGAGGACGTCGAGAGGGGCGGAGGCGGACTTCTTCGTCGAGGCGTCGGGACGGGAGCCGTCTCCCGCGGTTGCCGCGTCGGCGGACGGCTGGCCGAAGAGCCGGCTGACGCCGCCCGCTGCGCCGGTGACCCCGGCGTATCTGAGCACGTCCCGGCGGCCGGGTGATGTCGTCATGGCGAACCTTCCTGTACTGGAGCCGGTGGGGAGAAATCGCTGAGAAAAGGGTTACGCGAAAGTTTCAGTCGACGGCGTGGCAGACGGCCTGGACGCTGGGGGTCCACAGGTGGGTCAGGGTTCGCTCGCGGGGCGGTGCGAGCGGGTGGATCAGGGGCGGTGGATCACGGGCCGAGCGGGTGGATCAGGGTTGGTCCGGGAGGCATCGCAGCCGGAAGCCGCTGAAGTCGGCAGTGAAGGCGGCGTCGACGAGGTCACGGGCGTGGATGCCGGCGAAGGCGCCGGTGAAGCGCAGGCTCGGGCCGTAGTCGTCGGAGAGGCGGCTGAAGTCCAGGGCCGGTCCGATAGGTTGGCGTTCGCCCCCCTGGGCGGCCCAGAACCGCGCGTCGGCGCCGTCGACCGTGGCGCCCAGGGTCAGGGGTCCTGCGGTCGTGACGTCGCGGACGGCGACCGTCCGGGTGCCGTCGTGGTCGCGTTCCACCAGGCTGAGCACGGTCCGCCCGCCGCCTCGCCACTGCTGGCCGCGCTGGGCCTCGCCGTCGGGTTCGGCCCAGGTCAGGTCGAGGGTGAGATAGGCCGAGGTGTTGTACCAGAGCACCAGGCCGGCGGCCTGGGTGAAGGTGCGCGGCCGCGCCTCCACCGCGACCTCGACCTCCGCGCGGTGCTCGGTGACGCGCTGGGCGAGCAGGCTCTGGTCCCACAGGGATTCCGGGCCCTGGCGGCCGCGCAGCCGGATCCAGCCCGGCCGGCTGCCGGTGTCGACCCAGGAGCGGTCCTGGTATCCCCGCAGGGTGCTCCACGGCCAGGACAGTTCGCCACCGGTGGCCCCGTCCTCGGCCGCGACGCCGTCCGCGCCCCTTTCCGCGGTGGCGTCCTCCGCCGCGTCTTGCGTGGCCGACGGCGATGCCGGGGCCGCCTCCGCCGTGTCTGCCGCGGCGGGCGGAGGCGCCGGGACCGTGGGCACCTCCACCTCGACGGCCGGGTGCCAGCCGCCGTGCCGCAGCCGGGGCCACCCCTCGGCGTCCCAGACCACGGACTGCAGCGCCGTCTCGCGGCCCAGCGGGCACCGCGGCCCGTCGGCGGTCCGTACCGGGCGGGCGGCGAGATGGCTGAGGACCCACTCCCCCTCCGGGGTCTCGACCAGTTCGCCGTGCCCGGCCTTCTGCAGGGGCACCGACGGATCGTCCCGGGTCGTCAGCAGCGGCCGGGTGTCCAGGACGTACGGCCCGGTGATCTCGCGGCTGCGCGCGACCAGCACGCCGTGCTCGAATCCGGTCCCGCCCTCGGCGAGGACGAGGTAGTACCAGCCGTCGCGCTCCAGGAGCTTGGGGCCCTCGATCAACCGCTCGTGCTGGAGCAGCAGGTGCGTCCCGCCCACCGGGCGCAGCGTGTCGCGGTCCAGTTCGGTCAGCACGATGCCGGCGAACCGGTTCCCGCCGGGGCGGTGATCGCTCTGCATGTTGAGCAGCCACAGCCGTCCGCGGTGGTGGAAGAGCGCGGGGTCGAAGCCGTGGCCGGGGACCCGGCGCGGCGCCGTCCACTCCCCCGCCACGTCGCCGGCCGTGGTGACCCACGTCTCCAGGTCGAAGTAGCTCGTACCGACCGAGCGCACGATGGAGTAAACGACCCAGAACCGCTCACCGTCCCAGCTCAGCGAGGGCGCCCAGATGCCTCCCGAGTCCGGCACCCCCGACAGCGAGTCCCCGGGAACGGCTCCCCGCACATGGCCCGCGTAGGACCAGTGCGCCAGGTCGCGCGACCGGTGGACGGGGAGCGTGGGGAACCACTCGAACGAACTGGTGGCGACGTAGTACCAGTCTCCGACCCGGACCAGGGACGGGTCGGGGGCGAAGCCACGGACGACGGGGTTGTGCAGCACGGTCACGTGAGTGCTCCAGGGCGCGGGTCGGGGCGGGGACGCCGGTCTGCAAACATGTAGTAAGCGCTTTCCAGCAACCTAGGCTCATCGTGCCGCTCGGACAAGGGTCCGCACGCTGTCATCGCCCCGGCGATCTTCCTGCCGCGGTCACCGCCTGCGCGGAGAGTTGATGGGATACGGTTTCCGCAACGCTTGCGGGCGGTCCGCTGCCCGTCCGTCCGGAGTGGGAGAAGCGCTACGTGAGTCGGCAGAAAGCCTCGGGGGATGCCGGTCGCGCCACCCTCAGGGACGTGGCACAGCGGGCGGGTGTGTCGGTCGCCAGCGTTTCGCGGGTCCTGTCCGGCGGCTATCCGGTGTCGGACGAGCTGCGCACCCGCGTGATGAACGTGGTGCGGGAACTGGACTACGTGACCAACGTTCACGCCCGCTCGCTCGCCCGGGGCGGGACACCGACGGTGGCGATCCTGATCAACAACATCACCGGGGCCGCCTTCGCGCATGTCGCCAAGGGGGTGGAGAACGCCGCGTCGGTCCGCGGATGGCTCTCCCTGGTCTGCACCACCGGGGACGACCCCGAGCAGGAACTCGCCCTGGTGGATCTCATGCGCCAGCAGGGTGTGGCCGCGGTGGCCCTGTTGGGCGGCGCGTACGACTTCGAGGACTACCACGTACGGATGGCCCGGTTCGCCCGCGCCCTGGACGCCGTTGGATCGCGTCTGGTGCTGGTCGGCAGGCCGCCCCTCGCCGAGGACGTGCCCGCCACCGCCGTCGACTACGACAACGAGGGCGGCGCCTACGCCATGGCCAGCCACCTGCTGTCGGCCGGGCACCGCCGCATCCTGCTGCTGCCCGGACCCGCGGACTTCACCACGGCCCGGGGCCGTCTGGAGGGCGCCCGCCGCGCCTTTGAGGCGCACGGCGTGCCCTTCGACCCCGGCATGGTGGTCCACGGACCGTACGAGGACGACTACGGCTACGACGCGGTCCACGACGGGCTGCGGCGCAAGCTGGACTTCACCGCGGTGTTCGCGGGCACCGACGTGGTCGCCGCGGGAGCCATGGCCGCCGCACGCGACGCGGGACTCGCCGTGCCCGACGACCTCTCGATCGTCGGCTACGACGACATCCCGCTCGCCTCGCAGCTGTTCCCCCAACTCACCACCGTGCACGTGCCGTACGAGGAGATGGGGCGTGCGGCGGTGCGCGCGGTCGCCGACCAGCGCGAGGGCGGTGTCCTCCGGCGCAAGCGCGGGCACGGCGACCACATGGTGCTGGGCACCCACGTCATCGTGCGGCAGTCCGTCAGACCGCTGGCCCCCCGGCCCCAGGGCCCCGGCGCCTGACCCGGTCCGGCGCCGACCGGCTCCCGGCCGCGGCACGGCCACGGCTCCGTCAGGTCGCCCTCTCCTGACCGGTCGGGAATCCGGGCCGGGCGCAGGGTGAGGAGTGTGATCTCGCTCGGGGCGGAGACGCGGAAGGGCGGGCCCCAGAAGCCGGTGCCGCGCTGGGTCAGAGCTGGGTGCGCTCGCCGTGGCGGCTCAGGCCGTGGACCACGGGCTGGTCGATCCGGACGAGGAAGTTGAACGGCCGGATCTGGCCGCCGTGGGTGTGCCCGGAGATCTGCACGTCGATGCCGGCGGCCGCGGCCTGTGCGACGTCCTTGGGCTGGTGGGCGACGAGCAGGACCGGCTGGTCCGGATCCGCGCCCGCCGACGCGCCGAGCAGGTTCGCGCGGCGTCCGGCCAGGCCGGAGGACTCCGCGGTCACGTCGTCCACGCCCGCATCCCTGAGGCAGCCGACGTGCTCAATCGTTCTCGGGCAGAGCGCGCACCCGGTGGTGGCCTTTGCGGAGAGTTCGCCGGCTGACGCCCGCCGGCGGGAGGTCACCACCGCATGGCCTGGCGCCCGCGCCGAGCAGGCCCCCGGCGTTCTGCGACCGCGCCGACGACGCCGGGAGGGACCTGGAAGGCGCCTCGGCCTACGACCCTCCACCGCAGTGGGCCCGCAGGCAGCGCGGTTCGCACAGCGCGGCCGAGAAGCGATGGGCCGGCGCGCGAGCAAATCGAGAACCACCGCCACCGCGACCTGACCGCGCTGCTCACGGGCCCCCACACGGCAGAGCGCACCGCGCTCGTACTCTCGACCGTCGTCGGCTTCCAGGTCATGCGCCAGATGTACGGCGCCGCGGCTGCCTGCACCCTGAGGCTCCCCCAGGGTGCTGCGCCACCAGGCACGAAGGTGGGTGATGGTGGCGCGGGCGCGCAGCCAGGAGCGGATTGATCTCGACGGCCAGATGGCGGCCACGGCCGCCGAGCCTGTGCTGGATCTCGGCAGTGAACGGCCCGGTGCCGGCCCCCAGCTCCACCACCACGGGCTCACCGCGTTGTGGTCATGGCTGACGCCTCCTCAGGGAGACGGTGGGTGCCGAGGCGTGCGGGCCGGCGCCTGTACGGCAGGCGGGGGTGACGTTGCGTGGCTCTGTCAGATGGCGTTGTGGGCGATCAGGCTGTTGGCGCAGTCGAGAACGCTCTGACGGGCGGGGCGCGACTGCCAGCCGAGCAGGGTGCGCGCCTTGAGCGTGGTGTGCCGGTTGCGCCGGCCGAGCGCCGGGGTGATCTCGCGCAGGGACGGGTCGCGGAAGCGGGCGACGAGACGGACGGCGAAATCGGGGATCTGGCGGGCGGAGACGCTGTTGCCGCGGGCGCCGAGGCCGTCGCGGAGCGTCTTGGCCATGTCGGCCATCCACATGAACTCTCCGGTGGCCAGGAAGCGTTGGCCCGCGGCGGCCGGCGAGGTCATGGCGCGCAGGTGCACGTCGACGAGGTCGCGGACATCGACGATCTCCAGCCCGATCCGCGGTACTCCCTTCATTTCTCCCTTGAGCATGCGCGCGATGATGCCGACGGAGCCGATGGTGGTGGTCAGGATCGGCCCGAACACCGCTCCCGGCAGAACGGTGGTCAGCTCCATGCCCCCGTCGTTGTTCTCCATGAAGTCCCAGGCGGCGCGCTCGGCCAGGGTTTTGGAGCGTCGGTAGGGGATGAGAGTGGGGTCCTCGGGGTCGGTCCACAGCGTCTCGTCGGTCACCCCCTCGGCCGCGTAGGAGGAGGGGCTGGCGGCGTTGGCGGCCGAGGTCATCACGACCCGCTTGACGCCCGCCTTCGCCGCGGCCCGCAGGACGCGCAGCGTACCGTCGCGGGCCGGGGTGATCAGGTCGGCAGCGCTGTCCGCGTGGGCGCCGAGCGGGGAGGCGACGTGCAGGACGTAGGTGACGCCGCGCATGGCCTCGTCCCAGCCCGCGTCGGCGGTGAGGTCGGCGGTGGCGAAGGTCAGCCTCCCGGCTGGTTCGATCTCGCTGGAGACGGCCTCGGTGACGGCCTGCTCGCGCTGGGGGCTGCGCACGGTGGTGCGTACGTCGTAGCCGCGCTGCAGGAGTTCGGTGATGCACCAGCCGGCGACGTAGCCGGTTCCTCCGGTGACCAGGACCGTCTCGCTCATGGGAATCCTTCGTAGGTGATCAGGATGGTGTGCCAGAATGAAAGCGGAGGGGTCTCCGTTCGCTCTCCAAACATACCGGAGGGCCCTCCGTTTTGCCAGTCGCAACCGAATCGATGAGTGACGCCGTGAACCCCACCCCCCGCAAGCCGTCCCGCAAGGACGCGATCGGCAACCGAGACCGGATCCTGACCGCGGCCCGCACGGCGCTGGCCGAATCCTCCGGCGCGTCCCTCACCGCCATCGCGAAGGCGGCCGGTGTGGGCATCGGGACGCTGTACCGGCATTTCCCCACCCGCGAGGCACTCGTCATGGAGCTCTACCATCACCACATCCGAGAGCTCATCGACCTCGCCCCGACCCTGCTCGAGGAGCACGCCCCCCTCGATGCGCTGCGCTGCTGGTTTGCGGAGGTGTCCCGCTACGGGCAGCTCAAGTACGGGGTCGCCGAAGTCGTCCACGCCGCCACCAATGGCGGGCTCGACGACCCGAACTACGAACCGTTCATCGCGGCCATCGCCACACTGCTCCGCGCGGGCGGGGCGGACGGTTCCCTCAAGGCGGATCTCGACCCCGAGGACGTCCTCCTGCAGCTGAGCGTTCTGTGGCGGATCGCCCCGAGCAAGGACGGCCCGGCCCGCGCCGACCGCATCCTCACCCTGATCGTCGACGGCCTCCGGGCGGGGGGGAGCTCGGCCAGGTAGTCGGGACCTGGCCGCGATCGGCCAAGCCGGCCCATCTCCTGTCGGTGCGGTGTCGAGCTCGCCGCAGAGCAAGGCGTCGCACCTGGAAGGCAGGGGTGCGTCGGCGCCAGCGCTCTGGTTGCGCTGTGGGCTGTTCACGTCTGGGGGTGGCTTTGGCAGGGGGGGAAGTTGCCGTGCAGGTACTCGCCCGGCGGGCCCTGGGTGACAGCGTGGACCAGGAGTTCGCCGCCGACGAAGGCGCCGCGCCAGGAGGCGCCCCTGCCGCCGAACAGCCTGCCTGTGCCTTCGCGCGCCTGGACCATCACCATCGGCAGTCCGACTGGACGGCCTCTGCTGACGTGCAGCGAATGCTCCCGGCCGAACCCGATGACGGGTGTGCCGCGGGCGACGGAGGTCCTCCAGCACCTGGCGCGCCACGTGCTGGAGTCCCGTCTGGAGCAATTGTCAAGACCTGTGGATCGAGTACGAGGCGCCGCTCGCGCGGTCTGGTTGATCGTGTTCTGAGCTGGCGCTGGTCGGCCCCTTGGCGTGTGATCCCTGCTTTACCGGGACGGCGCCGCTGGACGGCGGCGGTACCGTCAACCTTTCGCCCAAGGGCTTGAACGGCTCGTTCGCCGTGCTCGTCGAACTCACCGTGGCCTACCTCGATTTTGCTGGTAGCAACGCTGAGACGATCGCCCATCTGCGCGAGAACGGCCGCTGCACGCGTCGCGCTTCGCGCGCGAGTCCGATGAGTCCCTCGACGTGTACTTCCAGAAGAAGGAGTACATCGCGACCAGCATCGACGGCCTGCCGGGGTCGCCGCTGCCGCTGCCACCGCTTCCGCGCGCTGAATAGGCCCCGGCCGCTGGGCGAACACCACAGCGAGTCTGTCCGGACGGAAGTCATGCCACCAGAGTCTCCTCCCGTTCGACCAGGTGGCCGCGCTCGAAGCGGGCGCCAGCGCGGACGAGCGCCACGAGATGGGGTGCGTTCACCGCACGCCAGCGGGCGTGGGCGGACTCGATCAGCTTGAAGACCATGGCGAGTCCGGCGGCCCGGCTGCCGGCGCCCTGGGTGACCTTGGTCCGCAGTCGCACGGTGGCGAAGGTCGACTCGATCGGGTTGGTGGTCCGCAGGTGGATCCAGTGCTCGGCGGGGAAGTCGAAGAACGCGAGGAACTCCTCCTCGTCGTCCGTGATCCTTTTGGCGACCTTGGGGTACTTCGCTCGGTAGGCCCCCTCGAAGTCGCGGACGGCCCTCGCCCCGTGGTCCTTGTCCTCGGCGTTGTCGATCTCCCGGATGGCGCGCTTGGCTGCGGGCTGGGCGGATTTCGGGAGCGCGTCGAGCACGTTGGCGGTTTTGTGCACCCAGCACCGCTGGTGGCGGGTGTCGGGGAACGCCTCGCTCAGCGCGTTCCAGAAGCCGAGAGCGCCGTCGCCGACGGCCAGGACCGGGGCGCGCATGCCCCGGCGGGCGCGGTCCCGCAGCAGCCCGGCCCACGCCTCGGAGGATTCGCGGTAGCGTCCGTCATCGCGGTCAGTTCCTTCGTGCCGTCCGCGCGAACGCCCATCAGCACCAGGACCGCGGCTTTCGCCTCCCCCAGGCGGATGCGCAGGTGGACGCCGTCCGCCCAGACGTAGACGTAGTCCGTCGCGGACAGGTCACGGTCCTGGAACGCGCTGTGGTCCGCCTGCCACTGCGCGGTCAGCCGCGTCACCGTCGCAGGCGACAGGCCGGCCGCCGAGCTGAGGAACTGCTCCAACTCGGCTATATAGGCGTTGGCTTCGGCTTCAAGTGCGGCGGCCAGCATCCGCCGGGCACCCTCACGGACGATCTCATCCAGCAGCGAGCTGCCACTTGGCGTTGTGCCGTCCTCGTTGACTACGTACGGTAAGCACCGGCGTGCCTCCCCGACCGACGCTGCGGACGTCGGCCTTGCTCGATGACCTATCGATCGATCCATCGGGAAGGTACGCCTTCCTCCGTCAGGCCGATCCACAGGTTCTGAGCATTGCTCTCCCGTCTGCCGCCCCACGTGCGTACGTGTCAGTGCCGCGAGCGGTCCCGCGCCTGGCACCGGAGGCAGGCCCCGTGCGCCGGCGTGCTGCGGTTGGTTCTGATTCGAGCAGATCAGGGCCGGCACCTGGCCGACACGGGCGCGGCCTGCGCCACTGCCATCCCGCAGGCCGCGGCCGTCCGTGAGCCCCCGGCCCCCAGTGCCGTCCGGCCTGGCGCACAGCTGCCGGGGAGCGTGTGGATGCCGGAGGAGCCTGGGGAGTGGGTGGAATCGCTGTGAGTCGCCACATGATCATGCCGTTCGGGCTGCTGGCGGGGCATCGCCGCACTACTGAACTTGATTGGGTGCTGTCGGAGCCGTTCGCCTGACAGTTGGGTGTCGGCACCAGCAACCCTGGGGCGTGAGGTACGCGCAGGGCGGCGGGTTGACCGACGCCGAGAGAACCACGCGGGAGCTGTCACGACTCCAGGCCGTGGAGCGTGTCGAGGCCGGGCGGAAGAACGCGGAGGTCTCCGCTGCGCTGCGGATCAGCGTGCGGTCGGTCGAGCGGTGGCGCCGGGCATGGCGCGAGAGCGGGCGCGGTACGGCCTACTTCGAACTCGACACCGACGCGGTGGAGCCGGCGCCACGGGCCCCAGCACCGTCGTGGCTGCCGACGTACAGCTGTTCACCGAAACCGGCGGGTGCCCTGGCGAGGTCCTGGTCTTCGCGCAAGGCGCCTACCTCTCATGGCTGGAGGTCTGCTCGCGGAGCGATGACGTCCAGGTGGATCTCGCCGCGGCGCGGCGCTGGCTGCAGCCACCATCCTGAACCCGAGCCGGCAGCCTCCCGCGGTCTCGGCCCCTGACGCCGCCACCACGAGCCAACCGACATCACGAGTTCAAGTTCAGTAGCCAGGGCGATGAAGAAGTCGACCGGAGCTTTTCGTCGCTCGGTGCATCGGTGGAGCTTGCCGAACGACCTGCCGGTCCGGGCTGTGGTGTGGGCGAGTCGTTAGAAGTTGTTGTCTTTCCGTGCTTGAGGACTGCGTTTCCGCTGGCCAGGCATAGGAGCGGTGGTTCTGTGGCATTGGTGACCTGTCGTGTTGTCGCTCCGGTGGAGTTCAGGGATGCCGTCGGTCGTGGGATTGCTGGAACAGCGTGAGTGCGCCGCCCGCCGTCGTGTGGACGAACTGCGAGAGGAGGCCGTTCGATCCCGTCGAGCAGCACGCTCACCCGCCCGCTCTCCACCAGGGCCCGGGCCGCGGACACCTGGCCGGACGGCGCCCTCAGGAACCCGTGCTCGGCTCCAGCCGGTGCGTCACCCAACGCGGCGCCCGACTCCAGACCTCCGTACACGCCGGACAGGTCGCCCACCTCTCCCCTGCGCACCTGTGGGGCGCCGACCCGGGCCAACCCCGGCAGCGGGGCGAATCGGACCCTGCCGACCTCACCGACCGCGTCCTCCACGGCCCGCTGATCCCCAGCGGGACCAGCGCCAGTACACCTTCAACGGCCGGTACACCAGCCCCCGCTCCTGAGCCGCCGCTCGCCATTGCGCCTCCACACGTCGGGCCAGCTCATCGGCGGATCGCTCCGGATCCGGTTCGGGGCCGCCCCGCCACGCGTGCCGCACCTGCCATCCCACCGCCCCCGCGAGCGGCACCAGGACGGCCGCGATCCCCGCCACCACCGTGCCCGCCGCACTCTGATCCCGGGCGACGAGCACGTAGCGCACGGACCACCACGCCAGGGCACCGCACGCCAAGAGGCTCGCCCCGGTCCCAGCTCGCACCAACCAGCGCCGCATACGTGCATGCTGGCACCGGAGCGGGCCGACCCGAGGACGACAGCGGGTTGTTCAGCCATCAACACCGCATGACGACGGCCGGCGGCGGGCCACCGCGATCGGGCTCACCGAACTCCCGGAAGGACGCGATCCCTCGCGGCCGGTGTCAGAGGCAGGTCGTAGGGTCGGTCGGGTAGTTCGCGGACCGACCCGTACGTCTGGAGTCAGACATGAAGCCGAACCGTTCCATGCCGGCGGCGACCGTCGTCCCCGTCCTGGTGTACCCCGACGTCCGCGGCGCCGTGGCCTGGCTGGGCGCGGCCTTCGGGTTCGTGGAGCGGGTGCGGATCGGGGAGGGGCACCGGGCGCAGCTGCGCGTCGGGGACGGTGATGTGGTCGTGGCGCGGGGCGGTCCGGTCGCCGAGGGCTCCGGCGGGGCCACCCACTCGGTCATGGTCCGCGTCGACGACGCCCGCTCGCACTGCGAGCGGGCCCGGCGGCACGGCGCCCGCATCGTCGGGGAACCCGCCGACCTCCCGTACGGCGAGCGGCAGTACACCGCGGAGGACCCGGCGGGTCACCACTGGACCTTTTCCGAAACGCTGGCGGACGTCGCCCCCGAGGAGTGGGGCGGCATCCCGGTCACGTCCGACTGACACCCCGGCCTGGCCGGCCGAGCCGCGTCATCACTGCCCGCACCCTTCGGGGAGAGCGTCCGCGCTCCCCGGACTGTCGTGCGCGTCGTCATACCTCGTCGGGTCGGCCGCGAAGGCGACCATCCGCGCGGCGCGCCGCCGGGACCGGGGTCGGAGCGCGGCTGGCGTGGGAGGCGAAGATCACGATCGTTCGCGGGTCCTCGGCGGCGGGGAACGGTGGTAGACAGGCGGCATGGAGCAGCTCCGGGATCTCGGCATCGGCGCGGCCGCGGAGCGCCTGTACCTGCGGCTTCTCGACGACGGGGTGTCGCGCGGGCCGGAGCCGGCCGGCGGTGAGGGCCCGGCGGACAGGGCCGGGGCCGGGGCCGGAACAGCGGCCGGGCCCGACGAAGAGGAGGCCGCCGCCGCGGAGTTGGTGGCGGCCGGGCTGGCGCGGCGCGGCGACGACGGGCGGCTGGTCGTCTGCCCGCCGCAACTGGCGCTGGAGTCGATGGCCCGGGACCTGGTCCGCCGGGCGGAGAGGGCCCGCGCGGACGCGGAGTCGCTGTCGCAGTTGTGGGACAGCCGGGGCGTGCGGCGGCCGTACCTGGAGCCGCTGCCCTCGTACGACGCGGCGTGGACGGTGCTGAGCCGGGTGCAGACCGACGCGGCGCACCGGGTGCGGGCCATCACCCAGGGCAACTTGTCCTCCAGCGGGCAGCGGATCGTGGACGGCCTGTTCGACGCGCTCGGCCGCGGCGTCGCGTACGAGGTCATCTACAGCACGCAGATCCTCCAGGAACCGGTGGCGCTGCGCCTGGTGCAGCAGTGCGTGGCCGCGGGCGAGGAGGCGCGGGTGACCCCGGTGGTGCCGATGAACCTCACCATCGTGGACGACCGCTGGGCGCTGGTCGCGGCGCGCGGGAACGTCGGCGGGCGGGACCGGATCGACGCGGTCGTGGTGCACGCCTCGCCGCTGCTGACCGCGCTGACCGGCGTGTTCTCGGTGCTGTGGCGCTCGGCCGTGCCGATCGGCGGCGCGACCGAGGCGATCGACGCGAACGACCATCCGAGCCGGCAGACGCGGCAGTTGCTCAGTTATCTCAGCGCCGGGCTGACCGACGAGTCCATCGCCCGGGAGTTCAACGTGAGCGAGCGCACGGTGGCCCGCCGGATCAGCCAGTTGCAGGAAGTGCTGGGGGCCCAGACGCGCTTCCAGCTGGGGGTGCAGGCGTCACGGCGCGGCTGGCTGTGAACCGCGGTGGGCCGGGAGATCCCCTGACCCGGCCCACCGCGGTGGCCGCGCGAACGCGGCCCCCCTGGCGTCAGTTGGCGTCGGACTCCACGATCGCCGGCAGCGCGGCGTCGAAGAGGAGGCCCACGGCGACGGACGGCATGACGTGCCCCTTGGGGTGCGCGTCATCCGCGAGTCGCTCGCCCCACTGCGAGGCGGCGGACCGCTCCCCGGGGGTGCCGTGGTGGGCATCGGCGGTGAACAGGCAGTCGCCGACGTTGAAGAAGGTCGACCGCACCTGCGTCTGCTTCTTCGCGTTGAACGCCTCGCCCCTGGGGTGCGCGAGGAAGTAGGAGGAGTAGGAGTCCGCCATCAGCTCCACCCGGCGGCTGGCCTCGGGCGCGGGCAGGCCGCTGGTCATCTGGTTGTCGGCGTACTGGTTCTGGTGGCCGAACTCGTGGGCCAGGATCGCCTCCGCCGAGACGTCCCCGGTGCCGAGGACCTCGAAGCCCTGCATCACGCCGTCACCCATGATGATCTTGTTCGGCAGGACGCCGTGGCCGGGGAAGTCCTCCTGGCCGAAGGAGTCCGTGGAGACCGAGTTGAAGGTGAAGACGGGCGCGTCACCGCCCTTGTAGACCGGGTCCTGCATGACCTGCGCCATGATGCCGGCGAACTGCGCGGCCTGGTCGTCGGTCAGGTTGTAGACGATCTTCGCCGTGCGCTCGACCGCGGTCGGGTCGGCGAGCATCGAGCCGTGCATGGGCACCAGTTGGATGCCGGCGGCGGGGATGTCCCAGAACCGCTTGAGGTCGCGGAAGGTGTGCTCCAGCGTCGTGGTGAACTGGCCGTGCGTGCCGAACGTCTGGGGCTGCGTGCCGTCGGCGAAGATCAGGGCGTCGTACTCGGGCAGCGGCAGCGCGACGAGGGCGTCGATCAACTCGCTCTGGGTCCAGCCCGTGAGCGAGTCCGTGAGCCAGTCGGCGACGGGCGTGGACGAGCACTGCGGGTCGTCCGCGGCCAGGGCGTTCTCGATCATGCCCTGCGCGGGCGACTCGGATATGCCGAGGCCGGCGTCGAGTCCGGCCACCCGGCTCCGGTAATCGGCCGGCAGCAGGGCCAGCAGCTTCTGGGTCAGCGCGTCCTGTCCGGATTCCGCCGCCGCGGCGGTGCCGGACGGTGCGGTGTCGGCGGCGCGGGACGCGGCGGTGGCGGTCACGGGGGTCAGGAACATGGCGCCGGCCGCGGCGGCGGTGACCATCAGGGCGGGAAGCGCGCGGGAGTTCTTCACGGCTGCTCCTCGGGGGCGGGAAGGGGCGGGAAGGGGCGGGCGGGGCGGAAGTGCCCGTGCTGACGGGCGGGTTCAGTATCGGCAGACCCGCGGCTCCCGTAGGGGGCCGTCGCCTGTCGGAAACCGGCATGTCCGGTTCCCGACATGTTCCGGCCATCTCCGCGCCGGCGGCCGGAAGTACTCCCCCGCACCCGGCGGCGGGGCCGGAACAGCGGCGAAATCAGTGGTCGTTCCACCGCCCGGATCCGTACATTGACCGGACGCACGCTCGTCACGGGGGAGTTTCCGGCCATGCGCACGCCCTATCCACGCACGCCCCATGTGCCCTGGTCACCGGGGGCCACGGCGGACGACGTACGGGCGCGGGGGCTGGCGGGGCTGCGCGGGCGCGAGGTCGTCGTCACGGAGAAGCTCGACGGCGAGAACTCCACGCTCTACACGGACGGTTCGCACGCGCGGTCGGTGGACTCGGGGCATCATCCGTCCCGCACCTGGCTCAAGTCCCTCCAGGGGAGGATCGGTTCGCGCATCCCGGTCGGCTGGCGGGTGTGCGGGGAAAACGTCCACGCCCGCCATTCGCTGGCCTACGAGGATCTTGAGAGCTGGTTCTACGGCTTCTCGGTCTGGGACGGCGACGGGCGCTGCCTGGACTGGGACCGCACGGTGCGCTTCCTGCGGCGGCTCGGTGTGCCGGTGCCACCGGTGCTGTGGCGCGGGGAGTTCGACGAACGGGCCCTGCGCGCCCTGCGGTTGGACACCGCGCGGCAGGAGGGCTACGTCGTGCGGACCGTCGAGGGCTTCGACGCGGGCGAGTTCGGACAGCGGGTGGCCAAGTGGGTGCGGCCGGCCCACGTGGTGACCGGCACGCACTGGATGTACGCGCCCGTGGTGGCGAACGGCCTCGGCCCGGCGGCGGCGCTGTGGGCGGTGCGGTCGGGCGCCGAGCCGGACCTGCGGGGGCTGTTCACCGCCCTCGGTGCGGCGACCGACCGCACGGCCGACCCCGACGGTCCCGAACTCAACGGGGGCACCGGGCAGTTGACGGCCGCCTGCGCCGAGACCGCCGCGCGGCTCGACGTGCTGGGGCGCACCGGTGACGCGCGCCTGGCCGGGGTGCTGGCCGCGCTGCTGCACGACCGCGGCAGGGCCCGGCTGGCACCGCGGCTGGCGGCGCCGCTCGGGATGCCGCTGGCCCGCCGGGTCGGCGACCTCGTCGGCCTGCACACCGTGCTGCACCGGCCGTTCCCGGACGAGGAGCGCGGCGGCGGGCTGGTGCGGATGGCGGAGGCCGCGGACCTCGGGGTCCTGCACTCCGTCGCGGGCGCGGTCCTGGCCGGGCGCACCGACGAGGAGGCCGCCGCGGCGCGCGAGCAGGTCGAGTGGTCGGCGCTGCACGCGGAGGACGCCGGGCTGCTGGGCGAGGCGCCCTGGGAGCCGCTGCGCCGGGGGCTGGCCGCGGAGTTGGCCGGCGCCGTGCCGGCCGAGGCCGCCGACCGGTGCTGGGCGGAGGCCCGCGAGCTGGGCGCGAAGGGGCGGATCGTCACGGTCGAGGAGGCGCTGGCGGCGACCTGGCGGTGGCGCCCGGGGGCGTTCCCCCGGCTGATCCACCTGGTCGGGCCGTCCGGCAGCGGCAAGAGCACGTTCGCTGCGGGGCTGCCGGACGCCGACGCGCGGATCGGCCTGGACGACCTGCGTCAGGCGCGCGGGGGCCGGGCCGACCAGAGCGCCAACGCGGCGGTCCTGCGCGAGGGACTGGACCGGCTGGACGCGGCGCTGGCCGCGGGCGGCACCGTCGTGTGGGACGCGACCTCCCTCAGCCGTCAACAGCGCTCGCTGGTACGGGCGGTGGCCGCGCGCAGGAACGCGCTCGTCACGCACGCGGTGGTGCTCGCCGACGAGGAGGAGCTGGCCCGGCGCAACGCCGTCCGGCCGCACCCGGTCCCGCCGGAGGTGCTCGCCGGGCAGCTGCGCCGGTTCGATCCGCCGTATCCGGGCCAGGCGCACCGCACGTGGTACGTCGGCGCGGGCGGGACGGTGGAGGACGCCGCGGGGGGCCTGGCGGACGACGCGGCCGGAGAGGACTTCTGATGCGCACCAGCGAGGAGATCTACCACCGGGTGCGCTGGGACGCTCGGTTCGACCCGGCGCGGTTCGTGCTGGGCGTCCACCAGCGCGGGGCGGCGGCCAAGCGCGTGCCGCTGCCGGAGTTCGCCCCGGGCGGCGAAGTGCCCTGGCACCGCGTGCTGTTCATCGAGGCGGACGGCGAACTGGTCTGGGACCGGGCGACGGGTACGGACCGCCTCGACTCCTGCGCGGCTGGACGGGCCCGGCTGCCCCTGCTGCTGCGGGCGCCGTTCTTCACCGCGCGCACGCCGTTCGCCTGGGACCCGGTGGCGGCGCAGTGGCGCGTGGCCCGCACGGCGGAGGCGGGGGCCGTGACGGACGTGGAGCTGGAAACCGCGGCGGGCGCGATCCCGGCGGCCGCGACCGTGCGCGTCCTCACCTGGAACACCCTGTGGGACCGGTACGACCCCGGGCTGATCGCCACCGCCCGGCGGCGGCCCCTGCTGCTGGCCGCCCTCCAGGAGGCGGACGCCGATGTCGTCGCGCTCCAGGAGGTCGAGTCCGGGCTGCTGCGGATGCTGCTGGACGCGCCGTGGGTGCGCGCCCGGTACACCCTGGACACCGGCCCGGCCGGCAGGGACTCCGACGACTGCGGGCTGCTCCTGCTCAGCCGGCTGCCCGTGCGGGAGGCGGCGCGGCACTCGCTCGGGCCGCACAAGGCGGTCGCCGCGCTCACCGTCGACACCGCGGCCGGGCCGCTGGTGGTCGCCGCCACCCACCTCAGCAGCGACCACTCCTCCGGCGGTCCCGCTCGCCGGAAGGACCAACTGGCGCGGCTCACCGAGGGGTTGCGCGAGCTCGACGCCGACGTGGTCCTGCTCGGCGACTTCAACGACGGACGGGACGGCCCGAGCGGCCCGGCGGCGGTCCTCGCCATGCGCGACGCCTGGACGGAGGCGCACGGGGCCGCGGACCGCACCCCCACGTTCGACCCGACCGTCAACCCGCTGGCCGCGGTCTCCTCGCTGACCGGCCGCGCCTCCCGCCTGGACCGGGTGCTGCTGCGCGCGCCGGGCGCCTCCGTCACGGCGGCACGGCTCGTGGGCGACGCACCCTCGGCGGACGGCCTCCACCCCTCGGACCACTTCGGTGTCCGGGCCGACCTGCGCCTCGGCGCGGCACCCGCCGGCCTCCCGGGCGGGGACGCCGTCGAGGTCCTCGACGTCCCGCCCACCGCCCGCACCGCGCTGGCCTGGATCCCGCCGGACGAGCTGTGGCCGCCGCTCCAGGAGTTGCGGCGCGCCCACGACCCGCGGTTCGACCGGTGGCCGCCCCACGTCAACGTGCTCTTCGGCTTTGTCCCGGAGTCCCACTTCGAGCGGGCCGCTCCGCTGCTGGCCGCCGCCGCGGCCGAAGTCCCCGCCTTCACCGCGCGGTTGGCCGGGGTGGACACCTTCGGGCACCGCGAGGACGCCACGATCTGGCTGGACCCGGCGGCGGACGGCGACGCCGCCTGGGCCGCGCTCCGCAGTGCCTTCCAGCGGCGCTTCCCCAACTGCCGTGGCCGCGACGAGGGTTACATCCCGCACCTGACCCTCGGCCGCAGCCGCGACCCCCGGCGCACGGCCACCGAGTGCGCCGCGAAGCTCACGGCCACGACCGCGCGGGTCGGTGAACTGGTCCTCCTCTCGCGCCGCGCGGACGAGCCCATGCGGGTCCGGGCCACGGTCGAACTCGGCACGGGCGAGCTGCGCTGGTGGCCCGAGTCGGGCGCGGGGGACGAGGCCGCGCCCCACCGGGCGCCGCAAGCGCCGGCCGGGCAGGGGCTGTTCGTGGAGGACGGCACGGCCCGGCGGATCGCGGGTCACAACGAGCCGCACACCGGCGGCGCGCACCCCCGGCCGGCCGAGGGCTCGCGCACCGCCGCACCGGACACGGGAGCTGGCGGCGCGCACCCCCGGGAGCCGCACCCACGCGCCGAGCAGGGACCGTTGGCGCCGGATACCGCTTCCGACGCCCGGGCCCGTCGGATCGCCGCCCGGATCGGCGAGGCGTTGGGCGAGGCGGCCGTGCACGTCGTCGGGTCCCGGGCCATGGGGTGCCATGGGGCGGGGGCCGACCTGGATCTGGTGGCGGCCGTCCCGGGAGGGCTCGGTGCCGAGGAGGCCGCGGCGCGGGTGGCGGCGCTGCCCGGGGCCGGCCGGGTGCGCCAGGTGCGCGAGGCGCGGGTGCCGGGGCTGCGGTTCACCGTGGAGGGCCTGGCCGTCGACGTGGTGGTGGTGCCGATGCGCGGCGTGCCCGTCGGCGAGGCGGTGGAGCGGCGTGCGGAAGAAGGCGAGGCCGCCGCGGTCGCGCTGAGCGCGGTGAGCGACGCGGGGGCCGTCCGGGCGGCGACCGACGGGCTGCCCGCGTTCCCGCGGCTGGCCCGCCAGGTGAAGGCGTGGGCGAGGGCCCGGGGCCTGGACGCGGCGCCCTTCGGCGGGCTCCCGGGCCTGGCCTGGGCGGTGCTCGCGGCGCGGACCGCCCGCGAGGCCGGCCCGTCGGCCGGACCCGGCACCGACCTGGCCGCCCGCTTCTTCGGCGCCTGGGCGGCCTGGGACTGGCGCGAGCAGATCGCCCTCGTGGACGGAAACGCCGGCCCCACGCCGCGCTCCGCGGTCACGCTCCTGACCCCGAGCGCCCCGGTCCGCTCGTGCACCGAGCAGGTCACCGAGGGCATCCGCGACCTGCTGACGCAGGAGCTCTACCAGGCGTGGGAGACCGTGGAGGCGGCCGCCGCGACCGGTGCCGATCCCTGGCCCGCGCTCCTGTCCCCCGCGCCGCTGCACCGCCGGCACGCCGCGTGGGCCGTCCTGACCGTGCGCCCGGTCCCGGGCGAGGACTTCGAGGCGACCCTCGGCCGTTTCCGCGGACGGGTCCGCTCCCTGATCACCGCCCTGGAGGACGACGGGACGCCCGACGCCCACGCCTGGCCCCGCCCCTTCGCTCCCCCCTCCACGGCCCCACAGGCCGTCCGGTACGCGATCGGCCTCGGCCGCACCCCGCCCGACGCGTCCCTCCTGGACCGCCTCGCCCGCCCCTGGTCCCGCCGCGTCCCCGGCGTCGACGTCACCTGGGCGGAGTCCGGCGCCGTTCCGAGCCTCCGCTGAGGCACGGGTGCGCCCCCGGCACGGCTCGGGCCGGCCGGGGGCGCGTGCGGGGAAGCAACCGGGCGGGGCCGGTCAGCAGTTCCACTTCGAGGAACCGGGACTGTAGGTGTCGGCGAGGTGGACGAACTCGTGCCGGCTGACGCAACCGCCGATGCGCTCTGGTAGTTGGCGTAGCGGTACAGCGTGACGCCGGCGCCGGAGACGCCGTTGTTGTAGACGGCGTAGGTGAACTTGCCGTCCGCGACCCACGAACAGTCGCTCCAGGTGGGGGCGTTGTCCTTCCACTTGCACATGTCGCCGTTGATGTGCCAGGCGCAGAAGTACTCGCTGGGACACTGGCTGGTGCTGATGGAGGGCGCCGCGGAGGCGGGGGTGACGGTCGAGGCGGTCAGCGCCGCGGCGGCGACGGCGGCGGCCGCGGTGAACCCCGCGGCGCGTGATCGGATGCGCATGTCTCTCCTTCGGATCGGCCGGTGGGGAGGACTGACGAGACGAGTCCGGGCTCGGCCGGCGGAAAGCTCACTGACCGTGGGCGCACGGTCGTTGGCCGTCGGCGCAATACCCTCTGACGGGGGTGGGCGGGGAAGGACGACGTGCGGGAACCCCCGCGAGGAGAGGGTCGCGGGGTTCACCGGGTCCCGCGCGGCGACCCGCGCTGACAGACTTCCGGCAGCGGGGCGCCCCCGCGTCCCGCCTCGTCCAGGTCAAGGGAGTCGGACCATGCGCAAGAAGACCCTGCTCCGCCGGCTGCGCCGCGTGGCGGCGACCGCCGCGCTCACCCTCACCGCGGCCGTCGCCGGCCTCGCCCTGCTCGCGGGCCCCGCGGCCGCCGACGACGGCTTCGGCGGCTTCGGCGGCGGCAGCTCGGGCGGCGGGGGCGCCAGCGGCAGCTGGTAGCCCCCGAGTGGGCGGCCCGCCCCGCGGCACCTCTTCGGCGGCGGCCCGCCCACTCCCCTGCGGACACGGCCGGCGACCCCGCGATCACCGATCGGCCGGCACGCGTCAGTGGCGGGGGCCCGCTTCCTCCGGATCACAGGGGCAGGAGGGCTTCCACCCGAGCCGGGCCCCGGACAGGCGTCAGCGGCGCGGGTGGCCCGCTGAGCGGCGCCAGCGGGCCGGGGTGGTGCCCGTGGCGGCGCGGAAGGCGCGGCCGAAGGCGGAGGGGGAACGGTAGCCGACGCCGGCGGCGATGTCCTCGATGCTGCGGTCGGTGCTGGTCAGCAGATCGGCCGCGACCGTCATCCGGGTGCGGGTGAGGAAGTCGGCGACGCCCATGCCGGTCGCCGCGGCGAAGTGCCGCACCAAGGTGGCGCGGGAGACGCCGGCGACCCGGGCGAGTCCGGCGATCGTCCAGGGTTCCTGCGGCGCGCCGACCACGGCGTCGACGACGGCCCGCAGCCCGGGGTCCATGACCGCGGTCCACGGCGGCGTCGCGTCGGCCGGGGCGGCCTCGCCGTTGCCGCGCAGCACCAGCGCCAGGAGCGCCTCGCACAGGGAGGCGAGCAGCGCGCCGGAGCCGGGTCCGTCGAACGCCGCCTCCTTGCGCATGAGCTCCCCGAGCAGCCGCAGCGGCGAGTCGGCGGCCGTCCCGAAGGAGACGTGCACGAGGTCGGGCAGCCCGGCGAACAACAGGTCCCCGGCGCCGGGCCGGTAGGTGTAGTGGCCGCAGAAGAGGTCCACGTCGGGCGGGTCCGCGCCGATCAGGACGGGCACCGACGCCCCCTCGTGCCGCTCGGCCGGCGCCGGCGGCTCCTCGGAGCGCACCCGCACCTGGTGCCGGCCGGCCCGGGGCAGCACGAGGACGTCACCCGCGCGCAGGTCGAGGGTGCGCCCGTCGGCCTCGACCGCGCACCGGCCCGCCAGCAGCACGTGGAAGGGCACCTCACCGACGGGGGCGGGCGGGTTGTCCAGCACGTGGCTGCCCGCCAGCAGGCACCGTACGTCGACGGCTGCCTCCAGGCGGGCCAGGCGGATGAGGGTGCTGATCGCGTCCATGAGCCTGTCTCGACGACAATTGATCCTTTCCCACCTTGCCGGATCGGCGGGGAAGATCGGAGTCTAGCCCCATGGGAACACCGCACGTGGATCTGCTGGTGATCGGCTTCGGCAAGGGCGGCAAGACGCTGGCGGCGGCCATGGGCCGCGCGGGCCATCGCGTGGTGATGGTGGAGCAGTCCGCCGCGATGTACGGCGGCACCTGCATCAACATCGGCTGCGTCCCGACCAAGGCCCTCATCCACCGGGCCGGCGCCCGGCCCCGCGACGTGGACCGGGACTCCTGGTACGCCGAGGCCGTCTCGTCCACGGCGACCCTGACCTCCCTCATGCGGGACAAGAACTTCCGCATGCTGGACACCCTCGACTCCGTGACCGTGGTGACCGGCACCGCGGCCTTCCTGGACGAGCACCGCGTGGAGGTCACCGCCGGCACCGACCGCCTGGTGATCAGCGCGGACACCATCGCCGTCAACACCGGCGCCGAGACGGTCGTGCCGGACATCCCGGGCCTGCGCGACAGCGCGCACCTGGTGACGGGCACCGACCTGATCGCCTCGCCCGACCTGCCGGGCCGGCTGGCCGTCATCGGCGCCGGCTACCAGGGCCTGGAGTTCGCGGCGATGATGCGCGGGTACGGGGCCGAGGTGTGCGTGCTGGAGAACGCCGGGCGCCTGCTGCCGCGTGAGGACGAGGACGTGGCCGAAGCCCTGCGGGACATCCTCCAGAAGGACGGCGTCACCTTCCTCACCGCGGCCCGCGTCACGCGCGTCGACGACGGGGACGGCTCGGCGACCGTCCACTACGAGGCGGGCGGCGGCTCGGGCACGGTGACCGCGGACGCGGTCCTCGCCGCGACCGGCCGCGCGCCGCGCACGGCGGGGCTGGGGCTGGAGGCGGCAGGCGTGCGCACCACCGCGCGCGGCGCCATCGAGGTGGACGAGCACCTGCGCACCAGCCGCCCGCACATCTTCGCGCTGGGCGACGTCAACGGCGGCCCGCAGTTCACCTACATCTCGCTCGACGACTACCGGATCGTCGCCGACCAGCTGCTCGGCGAGGGCCGGCGGTCCACCGCCGACCGGGTGGCCGTCCCGTACACCCTCTTCACCACGCCCCCGCTGGCCCGGGTGGGCATGACCGAGTCCGAGGCGCGGGCGGCGGGGCGGCGGGTGCGGGTGGCCGCGAAGGCGATCGCGGACATCATGGCGATGCCGCGGGCCGGCATCGTGGGCGACGTGCGCGGGCTGATGAAGTTCGTGGTGGACGCCGAGACCGACCTGATCCTCGGGGCCGCGCTGCTCAGCGTGGACGCGCAGGAGCTGGTGAACACCGTGGCGCTGGCCATGCGCGCGGGAATGACGGCCGGTGCGCTGCGCGACGCGATCTGGACCCACCCCAGCTCCACGGAGGCGTTCAACGAGGTGCTGGCCACCGTCGTGCGCTGACGGCGACCGGCCGGCCGCCGCTCAGCCCTGGTGGTACGGGCATCCGGGCGGCGGCCCGGCCGGCTTGCGGTGGACGAAAGCGGGCCGCAGGTCCGGGTCCTCCGGGTCGTAGTAGCGGTGGAAGACCGCGGTGGAGCCGCCCGACAGCGGCGGCACGATCCAGCTCCAGTCGGTGGGGACCGGCCGGCCATGCCGCTCCTCGCGCTCGACGTGGGACAGGAACCGCCGGGACTCGGTGTGGTGGTCGGCCATCGTCACCCCGGCCTCCTCGAAGGAGTGCAGGACGGCGAGGTTGAGCTCGACCAGGGCGCGGTCCTTCCACAGGGTCCGCTCGTCGCGGGTGTCGAGGCCGAACAGGTCGGCGACGGCGGGCAGCATGTCGTAGCGGTCGGTGTCGGCGAAGTTGCGCGAGCCGATCTCGGTGCCCATGTACCAGCCGTTGAACGGGGCCGCGGGGTAGGTGATCCCGCCGATCTCCAGGGACATGTCGCTGACCGCCGGCACCGCGTACCAGCGCAGGCCCAGTTTGGCGAAGCCGCGGTGCACCGGGTGGCTGAGCGGCACCTCCAGCACCGCGTCCTCGGGCAGTTCGTAGAACTCCGTCCGGTCCGAGGCGGTGCCTCCCCCGGGCTCCACCAGCAGCGGCATCACCTCGAAGGAGGTCTCGCCGCCCTTCCAGCCCAGCTCCTGGGCCAGGGCCACCCGCGGCACGCTGCGCGGGTCGTCGGCGTAGCGGACCAGCTGCTCGTTGAGCAGCCGGGCCGCCGGCCGGCCCGGCCGGTCGGGCGCGAACACGCTGATGACCGGGCGGACGCGGCCACCGTTGGTGGCCAGCCGCAGGTGCTCGAAGCACTCCCCCGCGATGTCGTCGGGGTGGCTGAGGTGGCGCAGGTCGCGCACCGTCAGGTTGTTCCAGTACAGGCGGCCGATGCAGCGCGCGGAGTTGCGCCAGGCCACCCGCGCGCCCCACGTGAGCTCCGCCGGGGTGTGCTCGTACGTACCGTAGCGCCCCACCTCGGCCCTGACCTGGTCGATCCGGAGCTCCAGGTCGCCGCGGTCCCGGGTCTCGGCGGCGAAGGCGCGCAGGAAGTCCACCGCCTGCGCCAGGACGGCGTCGGGCTCGGTCGGCCCGGGCCGCGGGGGCGCGGGCGAAGAGGCGGGGTGCACGGGCGGTTCTCCTGCTCTGGACGTGGGGCGCACGTCGCTGTGGGCCCCGGCGGTGGTGCGGGTGGCGCGCCCGGTGGCGGCGGTGCGCGCGTTCACTCCCAGGCGTCCTCGTCCCGCAACCGCCGGGGCATCAGGGCCGCGTCCAGGGCGGGGACGTCGAAGGGGTCGTAGTGGATGCGGCTGGGCGGGATGCCCTGGCGGGCGAGGGTGTACGTGGCCTGGGTGACCATGTCGACCGGTCCGGACAGGAACGCCTCGTGCTGGTACCACGGCCCGAACTCGCCCAGCACGCGCGGCAGCGTGCCCTCCAGCCCGGCGATCCGCTCGTGCGAGACGGCGGCCCGTACCGACAGCCAGTGGTGGCGCTGTGACATGCGCAGCATGTCGTCGAGGCCGTAGAGCTCCTCGGCGGTGCGGGCGCCGACGAACACGTCGACGTAGCGCCGGGTGCCGTTGCGGGCGGCCTGCTCGACCAGCGCCTGGATCGGGGCCATGCCGGTGCCGCCGGCCACGCACACCAGGTCGCGGTCGCTGCGCGGATCCAGCGTCATGTCCCCCTGCGTGGGCCCCAGCCGGACCACGTCGCCGGGTTTGGCGCTGTAGACCAGCGGCCGGCTGACCGCGCCCTGGTCGACCGCCCGCACGTGGAAGGTCAGGGTGTTGTCGGCCCGCGGGGCGTGCGCGGGCGAGTAGTAGCGCCACGCCTTCGGCTGCCAGGGCGTCTCCAGGCTCGCGTACTGCCCGGCCGTGAACGGGTAGGGGGCGTCCGGCCGCAAGGTGATCTCGGCGATGCCGTGGC
Organism: uncultured Actinomycetota bacterium; assembly: GCA_963756705.1. Taxonomy (GTDB): domain Bacteria; phylum Actinomycetota; class Actinomycetes; order Streptomycetales; family Streptomycetaceae; genus Actinacidiphila. The sequence continues at coordinate 40,665 of CAVWOS010000022.1, forward strand.
CGCGGTACACGTGGTTGATGACCTCCGCGTGCCACACCGCCGGCGCGCTGAGGGCGTCCTGCTCGGCGGCGAACTGCATGATCTGGGCGACCACGCCGTAGCCGTGCCGCCACGCGTTCTCCAGTTCCACGCTCCAGGCGGGCCCGGCGTAGCGGGACAGCGCCGCGAGCAGGCACTCGCCCACCGCCGGGTAGTGGCCGTTGAGGGCGCCGAACTTGCGGTGGTCGCGGCCCAGCCGGCTGCAGAACCGCACCAGGTTGCCCGGGTCGTCCACCAGGTCGACGATCCTCAGCAGGCCGCGCAGCAGACGGTCGCGCTGGGTGTCCATGTTCTGCGGGAACAGCCCGCGCACCTGCGGGTAGCGGGTGAACAGGATGGCGTAGAAGTAGACCGTCATCTCGTCGGCGAGCGGGCCCACCACGCCCACGCTCGCCCGCATCAGCTCGATCTCCTCGGGCGTCATCGGGACGAGGCCGGGCGGTGGCCCGGGGTCGGGGGCGGGAGCCGGCGGGGGTACGGGCGGCAGTACGGGGGCGGCCGTCGCGGCGCCGGGGCCGGTGGCCGCCGGGTCCAGGTCGTCGCCGCGGCGTCCGCTACCTCCTCGTGGTGAGCGTGGGGAGAATCTCACGGGGCGCACCCCGGTTCATTCGTCTTCGTCGTCGCCATGAAGAAATGCCAATGTCCGAGCAGCAGGGTCCGGTGACTGCCGCGGGCGGGAAGTGTCCGTCGTCATCCCTGCCGGCGTCGCCGCACACGGGACCCATCGCCGCGACCCCCGGGCAGCGGTGGGCTGTTGTGGAGCGGTTCGGGATTCGAGTCGGCATACGGATTCACGCGCGCAGCTGTATTCGGCACGGAGGGCGGAGCTCCCTGACTTCCTGCCACACGCGTTCGAGCCGCAGGAACTCGCTCACCCTAATACAGAACCTTCACCCGTCAACCGCCGCATCGGCACCAATTTTGCACCCCCTCGACGTCGATCCCCGTTTCCCCCGGTGAGGCACACCGTTCTCGCAAACGGCCGCCGCGGAATCAGGCCGAATAAGGGGATTTCCCAGCCACATGACACAGGGAATGGCACAACACCATGGGAGAGTCCGAATTTACGGTGCAGGGCATGATCTCTCATCAAAAATCATGACAACAGCCCCCATATGCCGAGGACATGACCGCGTTGCGTCCGCACCCCGCACCGTGCAACACTGCCCTCCCACGCGCATCGGCCCAAGGAGGCGCGGTCCTCGCGGTGCGCGGACCAAGGGACGGCGAGTCCCGCCCCTTCCTGGCCGAAAACATATTCCCGCGGCCGGAAATACGCGCCCCGTCGCGCCCTCCCGGGCATTGGGCGCCGCGTTCGGGCCCGACACGGAAATGCGCCCGCACATTTTCGTGATAGAGAGTCCCTACACATATCCCTGGCGCCGCGGGAACGGTGATCCGGCTCTCGCGGCGGCGAATTCCGGCTGCCCGCCGGCGTGATTCGCGCGCCGAACCGCCGTGCGCACACGGGGAATTCGGAAGAACGGACGGCCCGGACGGGGCGAGCCCGGTGGCGCGCCGCGGCGCCGCACGCGGGCAGGGGCAGAGCCCCGCCGACCGGGGAGGGGTCGGGCCGGCGGGGCGCCCCTTGGGGGAATGCAAATATGCACGCCGTGGAGCGGTGTGGCCATACGCCGATCGGCGCAGGTCTCGCGCGCGGGGTCGTCGGCGGTGGCCGGAAGCGCGGTGCGGCACGGGGGTTCGGGAGCCGTCAGCGCCGGAGACGGGGGCGGGATTGGTCGAGGAAGGACCGCTCGGGAGCGACCGCGCCGCAGGCGTGGAGGACGGCGACACGGTCGGCGTCGAGGCCGAGCCCGGCCAGGATCTCCGCGGTGTCGGCGCCCGGTTGGGGCGCGGGCCGGCCGGCCGTACGGAAGAGGTCGCCGCCCACCGGGTGCGGGGTGGCCCGTTCCAGCGGGCCGAGCACGGGATGGGTCCAGCGGGTGAGCCGGCCGGAGGCGAACAGCCAGGCACGGACGGCCGGATCGGCGGGCCAGGCCTCCCGGACCGCGCGGTGGCCGGCGGCGGTCAGCAGCCGCTCCGCCTCGGCGGCGTCCGTGCCGGCCGCCCTGGACGCGCGGCCGAGCGGTTCGCCATGGTGCCGCAGGGCACGGGGGTCTTCCCCCGGCTGACGGTGGAGGAGAACGTCCGGCTCGGCCTGGTGGCGGGCGGTGCCGCCGCCCGGCGCGGGGCGGCCGAGCGGATCGCCGCGGCCCAGCGGCACCTGCCGGCCCTCGTACCCCGCTGGCGGTCCCGGGCCGGCGACCTGTCCGGCGGCCGGCGCCAGATGGTCTCCATCGCCCGCGCGCCGGTCAGCGGCTCGCCGGTGCTGCTGCTGGACGGGCCGTCCGTGGGGCTGGCCCCCAAGCTGGTCGAGGACATGCGCGATCGCCCTGCGCTGACCGGGCGCCCGGTCCGCCGGGGCCACCGCTCGGGCTGACCGGGCGTCACCCGTCCGCACCAGCGGGCACCGGGGGTCGTGGATAGGCCGGGGCGAAGCCGTGATAGTCGGCACATGACGGGTGCGCAGAGGCTGTGGGACCGCCGGCGGTCGACCTCCTACGAGAAGGGGCTGTGGGAGCTGCGCGAGAGCCTCAGCTCGCGGGTGGGGGAGCTCGAGGCTCTCCTGGAGACCCGCACGGCGCGGGAGCCGGACTCCCCCGAGGTGCGGGCGCTGGCCGCGCAGGCGTCCGCGGAGCTGGGCGAGGCGCGGGAGGCGCTGCACCACGGGCATCCGCGGCAGCAGCCCGAGGCGCACCTGGCGGTGGCGCAGGCGCACTACGACGCCGCGCACAGCCTGGTGCTGCGGCTGTCGCCGCTGGACGACGTCAAGGGGATGCTGCCGGGGCTGGTCGCCTTCATCAGGGAGCATCTGCCGGTCACCGACGAGCGGCGGGGGCAGGCCGAGGAGATCGCGCTGTCGATCCGCGCGGGCGGGGACCTCGATGCGCTCCAGCGCGAGGTGATCGTCGACGCGATGACGGTGGCCCGGCAGGCGCACCTGAAGGAGAACCGGCGGGTCCGCAACTTCGCGTACATCGTCTTCGGGATGGCCGCGGCGCTGGCCGTCATCGCGGTGCTGGTGAGCCTGTTCGGAGCCCTGTCGCCGGACACCGTGCCGCTGTGCTTCAACCCCGACCGCCGGGAGGCGGTCTGTCCCACCGCCAGCACCATGGCCGCGGGCGGCGACGGGAGCACCGGCGAAGGTCGAGTTCGTGGGGATCGTGGCCGCCGCCGTGGCCGCGGCCGCCTCGCTGCGCCGGATCAGGGGGACGTCGACGCCGTACAACGTCCCGGTCGCGCTGGCGCTGCTGAAACTGCCGACCGGCGCGCTGACCGCCGTGCTCGGGCTGTTGCTGATGCGCGGAGAGTTCGTCCCCGGCCTGCGGGCGCTGGACTCCTCGGCGCAGATCATCGCCTGGGCGGTCATCTTCGGGTACGCCCAGCAGCTTTTCACCCGGTTCGTCGACAGCCAGGCCCAGTCGGTGCTCAACTCCGTCGGCGGCCCCAGCAAACCCCCGGCGAAAACCGTCCGCGAACCGCAGCCGACGTGACGGGGGAATGAGGCTTGACGGCGGGTAATTCGGGCTGCGGAAATCGCTGCCCCGTGCTTCGCTGAATTCGCCCGACTCGCGAATGAAGGAGACGATGATGCCCGGCCGCCCGGACGATCAGCCCTGCTCGTACACCCGTACCCGGCCGGCCCTCAAAAAGGGGTCGAACGGGGACGCGGTGAAACAGGCGCAGTGTTATCTCAACCTTTCGGTGGACACCGACAAGAAACTCGCCGAGGACGGCGACTTCGGGTCGCTCACCGATGCCGCCACCCGGAAGTTCCAGGAATGCGCGGACATCACCGTGGACGGTGTCGTCGGCGCGCAGACGTGGTCCTTTCTCACCTACTGGGCCAACTCGTCGAATTTCGTCTGCTGACGAGGACCGCGCAGTGCCGCGGGCCGCGCACGCGCACGGCGACGGCACACGGCGGGACCCCGGCGCACGCCCTGCGGGGCGGGTGCCGGGGTTCCGGTGATCGTGACGACGAGGGTTCGCGGGCCAGGACGGACGCGGGGCTCAGGCCGCCGCGGCCGGCTCCGACTTGTCCACGATGAGCCGCTGACCCGCGCGGATCACGTTGGGATCCTTGATCTTGTTCCACTTGACCAGCTGGTCGATCGAGGTCTCGAACCTCTTGGCGATCGCGGTCAGCGTGTCACCGCTCCGGACCGTGTAGTACGTGTCGTGCGGCGTGTCGTTCTCGCCGACAATGAGCACGTCGCCGGGATGGATGAGATCGGGATTCTTGATGTTGTTCCATTTGACGATCTTGTCGACCGAGGTGCCGTACATGGCGGCTATGACGGTGAGATTGTCACCTGTCTGGACCGTGTAGCGTGTGATGTTCGTCGCGTGTGTGGTCATGCCTCCACGGTAGGCCCGAATGCCGCAATGCGCCCGTCGGGCATTCGGGTTCACCGTTGAATTTTCATTCGGCTCCCTCATTGAATTCGAAATGAGGGATCGACGACCGGCCGCCTGCCGCCTCAGACGGTGAAAGGGCGCTGCCGGACGAAGCGGCTGTTCGGCCGGCCGGTCACGAAGAAGTGCGGGCTCTGGTTGGGCGGCATCTGCTTGAGGATCTCGCGGTGGAACGCACGGTAACCGCCCGCGAACTTTCCGCCGTT
>CAVWOS010000023.1:0-149310 GCA_963756705.1 uncultured Actinomycetota bacterium
CAGGGCTACAGCCGGCTGATCGGCGGCATCGCCCCGAAGAGCGACTACATCCTCGCCACCGTCGGCGAGGAGCTCGGCCTGGCCGGCCTGATGGCCATCCTGCTGCTCTACGGGCTGCTGGTGGAGCGCGGCATACGGACCGCGCTGGCCGCCCGCGACCCGTTCGGCAAGCTGCTCGCGATCGGCCTGTCCGGCGGTTTCGCCCTCCAGGTCTTCGTGGTGGCCGGCGGTGTCACCGGCCTCATCCCGCTGACCGGCATGACCATGCCGTTCCTGGCCCAGGGCGGCTCGTCGGTGATCGCCAACTGGGCCCTGGTCGCGCTCCTGCTCAGGATCAGCGACACCGCGCGGCGGCCGGCTCCGAGCCCCGCGCCCTCCCCCGACGCCGAAGCGACCCAGGTGGTGCGCACCCAGTGAACAAGCCCCTTCGACGGGTCGCGGTCTTCTGCGGTCTGCTCATCCTCGCCCTGCTGGTCCGTGTGAACTACGTGCAGTTCGTGCAGGCCGACCAGCTCTCCAACGACCCGCACAACCGGCGGATGGCGATCAACCAGTACGCCCAGCCGCGCGGCGACATCATCGTGGACGGCAAGGCCATCACCGGGCACACCACGACGACCGGCAGCGACTTCAAGTACAAGCGCACCTACACCGACGGCGCGATGTGGGCCCCGGTGACCGGGTACGCCTCGCAGGCGTTCGGCACCTCGCTGCTGGAGGGCGTCGACGACAAGATCCTCACCGGCGACGACGACCGGCTGTTCTTCAACCGCACCATCGACCTGCTCACCGGCAAGGAGAAGCAGGGCGGCAACGTGGTGACGACGTTCAACCCCAAGGCGCAGAAGGCCGCCTTCGAGGGGCTCGGCAAGAAGAAGGGCGCGGTCGCGGCGATAGACCCGCGCACCGGGGCGATCCTGGCCCTGGCGAGCACCCCGTCGTACGACCCCTCGTCCTTCGCGGGCAACTCCAACACCGACGCGAAGAACTGGAACGCGCTCCAGAAGAGCAACGACGCCGACAACCCGATGCTGAACCGGGCACTGCGCCAGACCTACCCGCCCGGCTCGACGTTCAAGCTGGTCACCGCGTCCGCGGCGCTCCAGGACGGCACGGCCACGGACATCAACGCGCACACGGACACGCCCCAGCACTACATCCTGCCGGGGACGCGGACCGAGCTGAAGAACGAGGGGAACATCCCCTGCGCGAAGGCGACGCTGATGGTCGCCCTCCAGTACTCCTGCAACACCGTCTTCGGCAAGCTCGGCGCCACCGTGGGGCTGAAGGACATGGCGGACGAGGCCGAGCAGTTCGGCTTCAACAAGGAGCAGTACATTCCGGTCCGCACGGACGCCAGCAACTTCGACACGAAGATGACCCCGGACCAGGTCGCCCTCTCCTCGATCGGCCAGTACGACACCGCGGCCACGCCGCTCCAGATGGCCATGGTCGCCGCCGCGATCGCCAACAACGGCAAGCTGATGCAGCCGTACGAGGTGGACAAGCTGGTCGCGCCGAACCTGAGCACCATCGCGCAGACCACCCCCAAGCAGATGAGCCAGCCGCTGTCCTCGGACAACGCCGTGAAGCTCCAGCAGATGATGGAGAACGTGGTCACCAAGGGCACCGGCACCATGGCGCAGATCCCGGGCGTCCGGGTCGGCGGCAAGACCGGTACCGCGCAGAACGGTGTGAACAACGAGGGCACGCCGTACGCCTGGTTCGTCTCCTACGCCATGACCGACCAGGGCTCGCCGGTCGCGGTGGCCGTCGTCGTGGAGGACGCCTCCGCCGACCGGGCCGAGGTCACCGGTGGCGGCTTCGCCGCTCCGATCGCCAAGAAGGTGATGGAAGCGGTCCTCAACAAGTGACCGGCAGATGAGACATGCGTCACACCCCGCGCCAGGTACCGGTCAGGTATCGGCAGGCAGCCGGGCCGGGGTTGCGCGGGATACGCCCGGTAGCGTATTCCCGAGCAGGCGCAGGGCATGGCTTCACGCGATCACGTCCTGCGGATGAGTTTCGAATGCGAACGGGTTGAGGAGAGGGCAGAGCTATGGAAGAGCCGCGTCGCCTCGGCGGCCGGTACGAGCTGGGCTCGGTGCTCGGCCGCGGTGGCATGGCCGAGGTGTACCTCGCACATGACACCCGGCTCGGCCGTACCGTCGCCGTGAAGACGCTGCGGGCGGACCTCGCCCGCGATCCGTCCTTCCAGGCCCGGTTCCGCCGGGAGGCCCAGTCGGCCGCCTCGCTCAACCACCCGTCGATCGTCGCCGTCTACGACACCGGCGAGGACTACGTCGACGGGGTCTCGATCCCGTACATCGTCATGGAGTACGTGGACGGCTCCACGCTGCGCGAGCTGCTGCACTCCGGGCGCAAGCTGCTGCCCGAGCGCTCGCTGGAAATGACCATCGGCATCCTCCAGGCGCTGGAGTACAGCCACCGCGCGGGCATCGTCCACCGCGACATCAAGCCCGCGAACGTCATGCTGACCCGGACCGGCCAGGTCAAGGTCATGGACTTCGGCATCGCCCGCGCCATGGGCGACGCCGGGATGACCATGACGCAGACCGCCGCCGTGATCGGCACGGCGCAGTACCTCTCGCCCGAGCAGGCCAAGGGCGAGCAGGTCGACGCCCGCTCCGACCTGTACTCGACGGGCTGCCTGCTGTACGAGCTGCTGACCGTCCGGCCGCCCTTCGTCGGCGACTCGCCGGTCGCGGTGGCCTACCAGCACGTGCGGGAGGACCCGCAGCCGCCGTCGGTGTACGACCCCGAGGTCACGCCGGCGATGGACGCGATCGTGCTCAAGGCGCTGACGAAGGACCCGAACTACCGATACCAGTCGGCCGACGAGATGCGGGCCGACATCGAGGCGGCGCTGGACGGCCAGCCGGTCGGCGCGACCGCCGCGATGGGCGCGGCCGGCTACGGCTACCCGCACCAGTACTCCGACGGCGGGGCCACCACCGCGCTCCCGCAGCAGCAGGAGTCCCCGCACACCACGATGCTCCCGCCGATGCGGGACGACGACGGCGGCTACGGCTACGGCCCCGACGAGCGCCCGGACCGGCGCCGGCAGAAGAAGAACAACAACACCTCCACGGTGCTGCTGGTCATCGCCGGCGTGCTGGTGCTGATCGGCGCGATCTTCCTCGGCAAGGCGCTCTTCGGCAAGGGCTCGCCCGACAGCGGGGCGACCGTGCCGACCTTCCTGAACTCCTCGTTCAGCGACGCCCAGACCAAGGCGACGAACGTCGAACTGAAGCTGGTCAAGGGCCCCGCGGTCTACTGCGACAACGTCCAGAAGGACTTCGTCTGCAAGCAGGACCCGGCTCCGGACGCTCCGGTGCCGTCGAACAAGACGATCACCGTCCAGCTGTCCAAGGGCTCGGCCCCGATCCTGGTGCCGGACGTGCGCAACGACCCCTACGACTCGGCCAACAGCCAGCTGGTGAGCAAGGGCTTCCAGGTCAAGGAGAAGGACAAGGTCTCCACCACGGTCGACGACGGCACGGTCATCGACCAGAACCCGGCCGGCGGGAGCAAGAAGCCCAAGGGCACGGTGATCACCCTGACGGTGGCCCGGGCGCCGAAGCAGGTCGTGCCGACCAACGTGGTCCGCTACACCTTCGACGACGCGGTGGCGGCCCTCAAGAAGCAGGGCTTCACCAACGTCGTCAAGGCACCGGCCGACGTGCCGTCCACCGAGACCCCGGCGGGCAGCGTCGTCAGCCAGACGCCGGACCCGAGCCAGGGTGCGCAGTCGCTGGACACCCAGATCGTCCTCACGGTGTCCTCGGGGCCGCAGAGTCAGGCCCCGCAGACGCTGCCCGACTTCCAGGGGCAGACGGTGGGCCAGGCCAAGCAGCAGCTCAACGCGATGAACCTGAACCTCCAGATCACCGCGGTGGGTCCCGGCGGCAACCCGGTGGGTGACAACGCCGTGATCATCAGCAGCAATCCCCCGGCCGGCACCCAGCTGAACGAGGGGCAGCCGATCCAGTTCACGGCCTTCCCGAAGAATTAGCGGGGCAGGCACCGCGACAAGGGGGCGGCCCGCAGCGTGAAAGCTGCGGGCCGCCCCCTTTTCCGTGCGCGTTTCCGTCCGCGCCCTTTCCGTCCGTACCCTCCGCGGCTAGCCGAGTTCCTTCGGCGGGGTGCGCGCGTCGTCGACGGGCACGGTGCGGACGAGTTCGCCCCAGACGATGTAGCGGTAGAGCGAGGTGTAGACGGGGGTGCAGGTCGTGAGGGTGATGTAGCGGCCGGGCCGGGACTTGCCGGACTCCTTGGGGACCTGGTCGGTGACGGCGACGTTGTACTTCGAGGTCTGGTCGAGGATCTTGTAGACCTTGTAGACGTACCAGGTGTTCTTGGACTCGAAGACGACCGGGTCGCCGGTGCGGATCTTGTCGATGTCGTGGAACTTCGCGCCGTGGCCGTCGCGGTGGGCGGCGAGGGTGAAGTTGCCGGTGGAGTCCCAGGGCATCGCGGCGGGGGTGGGGGTGGTGTAGTAGCCGGCCACGCCCTCGTTGAGCACCTCGGTGGAGGTGCCCTTCTTGACCAGCACCTCGAAGTGCTTGCCCATCGCCGGCACGTGCAGGAAGCCGATGCCGTCCTTTATGTCCAGGCCGCGCGGGACGCTCTGCTTGCCCGAGCCGGTGGGGCTCTGCGCCCAGTCCTGGCGGACCTTCTCGCCCGCTCTGCGCTCGTGCCGGTCGGCGACGACGTTCGTCCACCACAGGGAGTAGACGACGAACAGGGCGAGGACCAGCCCGATGGTGATGAGGATCTCGCCGATGACACTGACGGTGGCGGCGATGCGCCCGCGCCCGCCGCCGCGCCTTTCGTTCGTCACGTCGGTCGTCGTCACGCTGTTCCGTTCTGTGCGTCGCCGCGGCTCCCGCCGAGCCGTGATCAGGTCAGCCGTTGACCAGCGCGTCGGGCTTGCCCTTGCTGCGCGGCCGTTCCTCCACGAGTTTGCCCCAGACGATCAGCCGATTCGTGCTGGTGAACTCCGGCGTGCATGTCGTGAGGGTGAGGTAGCGGCCCGGCTTGGTGAATCCGGAGCCGACCGGGACGGGCTGGAGCACGCTGACGTTGCTCGGCGGCGTGGACTGGAGCGAGCTGGTGACGTCGTACGTGTAGTACGTGGTGGACGTCTCCACCACGACCTTGTCGCCCGGCGCGAGGTGGTTGATGAAGCGGAACGGCTCGCCGTGCGTGTTGCGGTGGGCGGCGACCGCGAAGTTGCCGGTCTTGTCCCACGGCATCGCGGTGTTGAGGGCGCCGTCGTAGTGGCCGATCATGCCGTGGTCGAGCACCTTGGTCTTGCTGACGCCCTGGGCGATGGGCGCCTTGACGTCCAGCTTCGGGATGTACATGATCGCGAAGCCCTGGCCGGGCGAGAAGGTGCCGGGCGCCCGGTCCGGCTCGGACTGGTCGGTCTTCCACTCCTGTTCCAGCTTGTTGGACGCGCTGTCGGCCTGGGCGTGCGCCCGGACGTTGGTCCACCACAGCTGGTAGGTGACGAACAGCAGCATCAGCACGCCGACGGTGATGAACAGCTCGCCGACCACCCGGCTGGCCACGACCGCGGGGCTCTCCTTGGCCGCCTTCGCCGCGCGCCGCGCCTCGACCCGGCTGAGCGGGGCCGACGCCTCCTGCCCGGCGGGCGCCTCCTCGACGGCGCGGACGCGCGCTCGGTGGCCGCCCTTGGCCGCCTTGCGCCGGGCCGCCCGGCCGCCGTCCACCGGGAGCTGCGCGAGCGACGGCTCCGCCTCGGACCCGTCCGCGGCGCCGGCCTCCGGCCCGAGGCCGGGTACGTCGATTAGGGGGTCGGGTACGGCCGCGGGCCGGGGTTCGTCCTCGGGTACGACCACCGGCATCCGCGTGGTCTGGTCGGCGTCGGGATCGGGTGCGGGCCGCCGGTGCGGCCGCTGCTGTGACGGCTGGGCGTGCGCCGGGGGCTGCGGTTGCTGGAGTGGCTGGGCCTGCTCCTGCGACTGGGGCCGGCCGGCCGGCGAGGGCTGCGCGGGCTGTGGAGGCTGGAACCACGAGCCGGGCGCGGGCGCGGGGGCCGGCGCCGGCGGCTCGGCCGCCGGGTAGCCGCCGTACCCGGCGGCGGCGTCATCGACGGGATAGCCCGGCTGCCGCTCCGGGGCCTCCCGGTAGCCGCCGTAACCGGGGTAGCCGGAGTACGCGGAGGGATCCGTCGGGCCGGACCGGCCGGACCGGCCGGACCGGCTGCTCGGGCCGGGCGGCGCGGGTGTGCCCGCGGACGGGTCGGCGGACCGTCCCGCGGCGGGGTCCGGGTACGCGGGGTACTCCGGCGGGTACCCCTCCTGCGGCGCGGCCTGCTCCTCGTGCGGCGCGCGGCTGGGCAGCGGGTCGTTCAGGGGGTCGTTCAGCTGTCCGACGACAGCACGGAACTGCCCGGTGGTCTCGTAGGACATCGGGCCGTCCGCGGGACGCTCCGGTCGGAGCGTGGTCACGCCCCGGCCCGCCCGCTGGGACCGCCGACCCCGACCACCGGGGCCAGACCGTGGGACCGGGAGACCGCCCCGGTGTCCCCGCACTCGGCGAGCCAGTTCGCGAGCATCCGGTGCCCCCACTCGGTGAGGACCGACTCGGGGTGGAACTGCACGCCCTCGACGGCGGCGTCCCGGTGCCGAAGCCCCATGATGATCCCGTTCTCCGTCCAGGCGGTGACCCGCAGCTCGTCCGGAAGCGTCTCCCGCTCGACCGCGAGCGAGTGGTACCGGGTGGCCGTGAAGGGCGTCGGCAGCCCCGCGAACACCCCGCCGCTCTCGTGCGTCACCAGCGACGTCTTCCCGTGCAGCAGTTCGGGCGCGCGGCTCACGACACCGCCGTACGCGACCGCCATCGACTGCACGCCCAGACAGACGCCGAACACCGGGACCCCGGTTTCCGCGCAGTGCCGCACCATGTCGACGCACACCCCGGCCTCCTCGGGGGTGCCGGGGCCGGGGGAGAGCAGCACCCCGTCGAAGCCGTCGCGGGCGTGGGCGAGCTCCACCTCGTCGTTGCGCAGCACCTCGCACTCGGCGCCGAGCTGGTAGAGGTACTGGACCAGGTTGAAGACGAAGGAGTCGTAGTTGTCGACCACGAGGATGCGTGTGCTCATCGGACCGCGGCCACCCCGTTCAGCACACCCAGCCCGTTGTTGCTGTCGACGGTCACATCGTTGAAGGGGAGCAGCGGCTCGGCCCACGGGAACACGTACTGGAAGAGGGCGTAGACGACGGCGAGGGCCAGCAGGAGCGAGATGACGGACCTCACCCACACGTTCCCCGGCAGATGCCGCCAGATCCAGCCGTACATGCGCTGCCTTTCGTCTTCGGTCCCCGCACCAGGGTAAGGGGAGTTCGGCGGCGAAGGGGGGCCGCCCCGACAAAGCTTGGGCATGGGTCGGTGCCCGGCCGCCGCCCGCTCACGGCCGGTCCACAGGCTTCGCGTAGCGCAGGTCCACCGACCCGGTGTACGCCGGCAGCGTCGCCGTCGCGCGGCCCCGCACGCCCCACCCGAGCCCGTACGCCTGGACGTACTGGAGGTAGTTGCGGATCGCCGGGCCGGCGTCGAGCGCCTTGCGCAGTTCGCCCTGGTCGCCGACCGCGGTGATGCGGTACGGCGGGGAGTAGACGCGGCCCTGGAGGATGAGGGTGTTGCCCACGCAGCGCACCGCGCTGGTGGAGATCAGCCGCTGGTCCATGACCTGGATGCCGCGGGCGCCGCCCTGCCACAGCGCGTTGACCACCGCCTGGAGGTCCTGCTGGTGGATGACCAGGTCGTTCGGCTGCGGGTCGGGCACGCCGGGGACGAGCGCGGTGGCGTTCGGCGGGGCGTCGTCGAGGGTGACCTGCAGCGCCGGGCCGGTCAGCGGCGCGGTGCCGGCCGCCTTGCCGAGGGCGTCGATCCGCGCGCGCTCGGCGGCGCTGATGCCGCCGCCCTGCCGGGTGAGCCGGTCGACGTCGGAGCGGTCGCCGGCCAGCTGCCGCTCCAGCTTCTCGTTGGCGGCGCTCTTCGCGCGCACGTTGTCCGAGAGCTTCGGCAGCGGGTCGTCGCTGCGGATGTCCACGCCCTTGGCGGTGTCGAAGCTCGTGTAGAAGATGAGTCCGGCCAGCGCGAAGACTCCCGCGCTGAGCACGCGCAGCGCTACCGTGCGGTGGACAGAACGGGAGTGAGGGGTGGGGGTGGTGCCACCGGATCCGGTCACCAAATACCCTGCTCCTTACAACACGAGGAAGCACTACGCTAACGGACGCCCCGGGAGCGGCTTCCTCCTCCACAGGCCCCCCGTCCGCCGGCTACCTCACACATCCGCGCGGTCACGCAGCGCATCGACAGGAGAGTTCCTCGTGCCGAAGTCACGGATCCGCAAGAAGGCGGACTTCACCCCGCCCCCGGTGAAGCAGACCACCGCGATCAAGCTTGGCAACCGCGGCTGGGTCGCTCCGCTCATGCTCGCGTTCTTCGTCGTCGGGCTCGCCTGGATCGTCCTGTTCTATGTGACGCAGGGCAGCCTTCCGGTGGACGCGCTCGGCAACTGGAACATCGTGGTGGGCTTCGGCTTCATCGCGGGCGGATTCGTCGTCTCCACGCAGTGGAAGTAGCTGGTCGCGCGCTTGTCCACACAGTTATCCACAGTGGGGAAAAGGTCAGAAGATCTGTGGATAACCTCTACGAGGTTGACGCCGGTACGACCGGTGGCCGGAGCGCCGGCCACCGGTCTTTCGTTGATCTTGCCGGGAGAACCAGCGGAAACTCCGCCAGGTGACCCTCCGCACAGCCGTTCCCACCAGTTGTGCACACCCTGGGTCGGCAGCCCGTCTCGCTGTGGATAACGTCCGATCAACGCCAGGGTCACGGGCGACCGGGAACCTCAGGACGTGACCTGCGCCACAGCCACCGCGGTGAGCACGAGGGACAGCACCAGCAGCCCCGCCGCCGTGCCCCACTGCACGAGGTCGCGGTGGCGCCGCGGCGCGTACAGCATCCCTATCGCCATCAGCGTGCCGGTGATCAGGCCGCCCAGGTGCGCCTGCCAGCTCACGTTGGCCCACGTGAAGCTGAAGAGGATGTTCAGCCCCAGCAGGATCAGGATGGGTCGCATGTCGTAGCGCAGCCGGCGCATGTAGACGGCGGTGGCGCCGAAGAGCCCGAAGATCGCGCCCGAGGCGCCCAGCGTGAGCGAGCCCGGCGCGATGAGCAGCACCGCGGCGCTCGCCCCGAGGGCGGAGACGAAGTACAGCGCGAGGTAGCGGGCCCGGCCCAGCCGCTGCTCCAGCGGCGCCCCGATCCACCACAGCGACAGCATGTTGAAGCCGATGTGCATCGGGATCGGGTTGGAGTTGTCGTGCAGGAAGGCCGAGGTCAGGACGCGGTACCACTCGCCGTCGGCGACCCCACAGGCCACGTGCTGCCGGGTCAGCATGTTGGTGCACTGCGCGTACAGCCCCAGGTGGTCGACGAGCCGGTCGCCGACCGTCAGCTCCAGGACGTACATCAGCACGTTCAGCCCGATGAGGACCTTGGTGACCAGGAACGGGTCGCCCTGGGCGACCCGGCCGCCGGCGACCGTGCGCGCGGACGGCGTCCCCCGGTTCGCCCGGCCCACGCACTCCGGGCACTGGAACCCCACCGACGCGCTGATCATGCAGTCGGGGCAGATCGGACGCTCGCAGCGGGTGCAGCGTATGCCCGTCTCCCGGTCCGGGTGCCGGTAGCAGCAGACGCGCTGGTCCTCCACCCGCTGGTCCTCCATCGACAACCTCTCCCCTGACGACGCGACGCAGTGCACTGCCGCGCCCCGCCGCCTGTACCTGGTGTACGCCGGGCGGGGCGCGATGGTTCCCGAGCCCCGTATTCTTCGGGCCACCGGGACGGACCCGAAGGGTACGGGAGGCGACGCGACGGACGAAGAGTACGCGATGGGCGCGATCAGCCCAGACGCTTCTCCACCGTCACCGTGGTGATCACCACGTCCTCCAGCGGACGGTCGGTGCGGGGGTTGGTCGGGGTGCCGATTATCGAGTCCACGACCTTCTTGCCGGCGTCGTCGGCGACCTCGCCGAAGATGGTGTGCTTGCGGGTCAGCCAGACGGTGGGGGCGACCGTGATGAAGAACTGGGACCCGTTGGTGTTCGGGCCCGCGTTGGCCATCGCCAGCAGGTAGGGGCGGTCGAAGGCCAGGTCGGGGTGGAACTCGTCGGCGAACTCGTAGCCGGGGCCGCCGGTGCCGTTGCCGAGCGGGTCGCCGCCCTGGATCATGAAGCCCGAGATCACCCGGTGGAACACCGTGCCGTCGTAGAGCTTGCCCTTGGAGGGGTCCCCGGTGCGCGGGTCCGTCCACTCCTTGGTGCCCTCGGCGAGGCCGACGAAGTTCTGCACGGTCTTCGGCGCGTGGTTCGGGAGGAGCCGGATGGCGATGTCGCCATGGTTGGTCCTCAGGGTGGCGTAGAGCTGCTCGGCCACGGTCTACCTTCCATAGTCGTCCGCTGACAGGCCACAAATCCTCGCACGCTCCGGGCGTGCGAAAGGCCCCTGTGGGCAACCCGTCGGTCCCGGATCCGGAGAAGCCGGGACGTCCCGGGGAGTTCCGTGCGCGTCGTGCGTGCGGATGCGCCCGGATTGTGTCCTGATGACCCGGATGCCCTCCCGCGCATGCCGGACCCGAAGCGGCGGGGCATGATTTCGAGGCGGGCGGTAAAACGGGCCGTAAGGCGAAAACCGTACGCCACCGAGCCACCGAGGAGGAGGTTCCTGTGACCCGCATCGACAGCGTGCGCCACGCGGCCGACGTGACGAAGGACAGCGTGCGGCACGCCGCGGAGGTGGCGGCGCCGTATGCGACGACGATGAAGTGCAACGCCGTGCTCTACGGCCGGCAGGCCGGAGAACTCGGCCGCCAGGCCGGAATGATGGCCAGGCAGCAGTACGACGCCAAGCTCGCCGAGCGCGTCCACCAGGCCCGCGAGCAGGCATGGGCGGCCATGCCGCCGAAGGCCGCGACGGCCGTGGAGAACGCCGCCCGGCGCACCGTGGAGAGCGCGCGGGCGGCCACCGAGTACACCGCGCCGCGGGTCGGCAACGCCGTGGCCGTGACCCGTTCCGTGGCCGTCCCGGCGGTGGACGGCGTGGTGCTGCGCGGCAACGCCGCCCTGCACGCCCTGCGCGGCCAGGTGTCGGCCGCCGAGATCGACCGGCTGGTACGGCGCCGGATCCGCCGGGAGAGGGCCGGGCGGGCGCTGCGGGACGCGGTGGTCGTCAGCGCGGCCTGCGGGGCCCTCATGGCGGCCTGGAAGTGGTGGAACAAGCAGAACAACCCGGAGTGGCTGGTCGAGCCGCCCGAGGCCACGGAGGTCGGCGACCGCGCCGCCATGAACGGCAGCGGCACGCTCTCGGTGGTCGAGCCCATGGACAGCGGGACGAACGGCTCATCGGCGCGCAAGGGCACCACGCGTTCGGGCGGCCGGGTGGACCAGGTCGACGGCTCCGCGGGCGCCTCGTACCAGGACTCCTCGTCGAAGCGGGGGAACACGGGCCGCCGCGACAAGGACCGCTGAGGCCCGTCGCGGGCCGCTGTCGACCCGCTGGACCCGGCGGCCCCTGAAGAGCCGCTGAGGAGTCCCTGGGGCTCCTCAGACGCCGATGCGCGAAGGGCGCCGAGGGTTCGACCCCGGCGCCCTTCGCGTGCCGTCTCCGGCGGCGGCAGCGGGCCGCTCGCCGGGCCCGGCCCGCCCGCCGCTACTCGTCGGCCGGATCGAGCACGGCGGGCACGCCGCGCAGGGTGTACAGCGCGGCGACCGCCCCCACCGCCATGATCGACGCGGCGATGAGCGTCGTGGCGTGCAGGCTGTCGGTGTACGCGTGGCGCGCGGCGAGGACCACCTGCCGGCCGGCCGCCCCCGCGAGCCGGCCGCCCGTCTCCACCCCGCCGGCCACCGACTCGCGGGCCGACGCGCGCTGACCCCCGGTGAGCCCCTGGGGCAGTGCGAGGTTGCTCCGGTACACCGCGCCGAGCACCGACCCGAGCACGGCGATGCCGAGGGAGCCGCCGAGTTCCATCCCGGTCTCCGAGATCGCCGCGGCCGAGCCGGTCCTGGTCCGGGGCGCGCTGGCGAGGATGGTGTCGGAGGTGACGGAGAAGGTGAAGATGATGCCGACGCCGTTGACCACCAGGATCGGCAGCAGCCGCCAGTAACTGGTGTGCAGGGAGACCAGGCCGAGTCCTGCGGTGCTGACCGCCATCAGCAGCAGCCCCAGCGACACCGTGCGGGCCCGGCCGATGCGGGTGATGAGGACCGCCGAGGCGGGCGCGGCGAAGGCGGCCGACAGCGGCCCGGGCAGCAGCGCGAGCCCCGCGGTCAGCGGCGACCAGCCCCGGACCAGCTGGAAGTACAGCGAGCAGCCGAGCGAGAGCGTGGACGCGGTGAACATCGACACCACGTTGGAGGCCAGCGCGCCGGAGAAGGCGGGGTTGCGGAAGAGCGACAGCTCCAGCAGCGGCTCGGCGATCCGGGCCTGGCGGCGCAGGAAGGTGATCAGGGCGGCGATCCCGATGCCCGCGCTGATCCACACCGCCGGGTCGTCGGCGCCGTGCCGGGCGGCGGTCTTGACGGCGTAGATGACGCCGAGCATCCCGGCGATCGACAGCGGGACGCTCACCCAGTCCAGCCGACCCGGCCTCGGGTTGCGGGACTCGGGCAGGACGAACGCGCCGGCCACCAGGACCAGGGCCATCAGCGGCACGTTGATGAGGAAGACCGAGCCCCACCAGAAGTGGTCGAGCAGCAGGCCGCCGACGACCGGGCCGAGCGCGAAGCTGGCCGCCGCCACGCCGCCGCTGATCCCGACCGCCGTGGTGCGCTCCTTGGGGTCGGTGAAGCTGCTGCGGACCAGCGAGAGGGTGGACGGCATGATCGTCGCGCCGGCCACTCCCTGGAGCGCGCGGGCGGCGATGAGCAGGGCGGGGCTGCCGGCGTAGGCGGTGAGCGCGGAGGCGGCGCCGAAGCCGGCCACGCCCATCAGCAGCAGCCTCTTGCGGCCGATCCGGTCGCCGAGGTTGCCCGCCACGATCAGCAGGCCGCCGAGCGCGAAGCCGTAGACGTCCACGATCCACAGCAGCTGGGTGGAGGACGGGTGGAGCTGGGCGGCGAGGGAGGGCACCGCGTAGTTGAGCACGCTGTTGTCGATGCCGAGGAGGGCGGCGGCCACGCAGCAGACGGCCAGGACGGCCCAGCGGCGCGGGTGCCCCGGGTTCGCGGTGCTCGGCGCCTGCGGCACCGTCGGGGCGGGCGGATTCATCGTCATGCGCCGAGGGTGGGCGGGGGCGCTGACCGCCGGCTGACAGCCGGCGGACCGGCCACTGACAGACGGCGGTCGGCGGCGGGGGAGCCTTGTCAGCGGGTCAGGTAGGCCGTCGCCTCGGCGATCGCCCGGTCGCGCGGCAGGGCGGCGGCGGGGGCGCGGACCGCCTCGAACCCGTCCGCGCCGAGGGCGGCCCGGGCGGCGGCGGTCGTGGCGGCCGCGTCCGGGCCGCCGGGCGGGGTGCCGCGCAGCGCCTCCGCGACCCCGAGCAGGCGGCCGGCCCGGCGCGGGTCGCCCTCCAGGAGGGCCAGCCCGGCGGCGGCCTCGGCGGCCAGCGCGCCGGCCAGCGGGAAGAGCAGCGAGACCCCGTCGTGGGTGGCCGCCTGCCGGAAGTGGGCGCGGGCCGCCTCGGCGTCGCCGCCGGCGACGGCGATCCGCGCGAGGGCGACCAGCACGGAGGCGCGGATGGAGTTGCTGGAGAACCACCCCGACGGGCACTCGGCGAGGGCCTGCTCGCACAGCGCGCGGGCGGTGCCCAGGTCGCCGCGCAGCCGGGCCGCCTCGGCGAGCCCCTGGTGGGCCATCGCCAGCGTCTCGGGGGCGCCGGCCCGGCGGGAGAGCTCCACGGCGCGGGCGCAGTGCGCGGCCGCGTCCTCGTGGTCGCCGGCCCGCAGGCTGTAGGCGGCGCGGTTGCAGAGCAGTTCGGCCATGTCGAGCGCGGAGTCCAGCTCCTCGGCCAGCACCAGCGCCCGGCCGAGCAGGGCGACGGCCTCCTGGATCTCGCCGCGGTGGTCGGCGAGGTCGGCGAGCACGTTGAGGGTGGTGATCATCCCCCAGCGGTCGCCGGTGCGCAGGAAGCCGTCGAGCGCGATGCCGCACTGGGTGCGGGCCCGCTCCACGTCGGCGTCGACCATCCACGACTGGAAGCCGGAGCCGAGGTGTCCCAGCGCCCGGTACCAGGGGTCGTCGTTCTCCGCCAGGAACTCCTCCATCGCGGCCAGGGTGTCGACGTCCCCGTCGGGCACCCCCGCGAAGGGCGCCCACAGCAGGATGAGCGCGGGGAAGCGCTTGGCCAGCCGGTTCATCGCCTCCATCACCTGGGTCGCGGCGGCCACGTGGTCGGACAGGTCCTCCGGGTCGGAGAGCGTGCCGACGGCGGCCATCACGCACAGCACGTACTCCTCCTCCATCTCCTCGGGCGGGTTCGGCCCGAGGACCGCCAGCACCCGGCGGGCCGGCGCCCCGCTCTCGTACCGCACCCCGCGCAGCAGCCAGTACGAGGAGAGCGCCGCGATCAGCCGCATCACGGTGGGGATGTCGCCGGCCGCGAGGCCCCGGTGCAGGGCGGCCTGGAAGTTATCGCGGTCGTCGGAGAGCCGTCGCAGCCACTTCAGCTGGCCGGTGGTGCGCAGGTGAGGGTCGGCGGCCAGCGCGTACCGGAGGAAGTACGCGCCGTGGGCGCGCTGGAGGCGGTCGGTCTCGCCCGCCTCGGCCAGCCGCTCGGCGCCGTAGGCACGGATCGACTCCAGCATCCGGTACCGGTCGCGCCCGGCGCCGTCCTGCTGGGCGACCACCAGGGACTTCTCGACGAGCGCGGCCACCAGGTCGACCACGTCCTCGGGCAGGATGTCCCGCCCGTCGGCGCAGACGGCCTCGGCCGCGGCCAGCGTCCAGCCGCCGGCGAACACCGAGGCACGGCGGAGCACCGCCCGCTCGTCGTCCGGCAGCAGGTCCCAGCTCCAGTCGACGACGCCGCGCAGGGTGCGCTGACGCGGCTGGGCGGTGCGGCTGCCGCGGGACAGCAGCCGGAAGAGCGCGTCGGGCCGCACCCCGAGGCTGTACGGGGCGGCGTCGTCCGGCAGCGCTCCGAGCCGCGCGGCGATCTCGGTGACCGACAGCGAGCGCAGCCGGGCGGCGGCCAGTTCGATGGCCAGCGGCAGGCCGTCCAGCGCGGTGCACAGCCGCAGCACGGCGTCCAGGGTGGCGGGGTCGGCGGCCGGGTCGAAGTCCGGGCGGACGGCGGCGGCCCGCTCGGCGAACAGCCGGACGGCGGGGGAGGCGAGCGCGGCCGCACGGTCGGCCTCGGGCCCGGGCAGGGCGAGGGTGGGCACCGGCCGCAGCACCTCGCCGGTGATGCCGAGGGCCTCGCGGCTGGTCGCGAGGACGCGCAACCTGGGCGAGCCGGCCAGCAGGCGTTCGGTGAGCACCGCGGCCTCGGCGACGACGTGCTCGCAGTTGTCCAGCACGAGCAGCACCGGCCGCCCGTCCAGCGCGGCGGTGATCCGAGCCACGGGGTCCGGGGGAGCCTCCCACGCGGAGCCCTGGGACACCGCGCCGCCGCCCGGACCGGTGGCACCGCCCGGGCCGCCGCCGGGCAGCAGCCCGCCCTCGCGCAGCCCGAGCGCGCCCAGCACGGCCCGCGGCAGGTCGGCGCCGCCGGTCAGCCCGGCGAGCTCAACGAAGGTGGCGTCGTGCGGGTGGCGCGCGGCGGCCTCCACCGCGAGCCTGGTCTTGCCCGCGCCGCCCGGGCCGGTCAGCGTGACCAGCCGCTGCCGCGCCAATTGCTCGCCGATCCGTTCGAGTTCCTCGTCCCGGCCGACGAAGCTGGTCCACTGGGCGGGCAGTTCATGACGCGGCGCGGAGTGCGGGACGGGACGGGGCTGCCTGCGGGGCGGACGGGGCCAGGGGGCTCAATGTTCCACGTGGAACATGTCCGCTCGGGCCTGTTTCACGTGGAACATCCGCGGACGGCTCCGGCCCGCGGCCGAGTTCTCCGCGCAGCACCGCCAGGTGCACGGCCGCCAGTTCCGGCCCGGGGTCCGCCCCCAGCGTGTCGGCCAGCTCCCGGCGGGCGCTCTCGTACGCCTCCAGCGCCTCGGCCTGCCGCCCGCTGCCGGCCAGCGCCCGCATCAACTGCCCGCGCACCCGCTCCCGGAGCGGGTGCGCGGCCACCAACTCGCCCAGTTCCGCGACGACATCGCGGGGGCGCCCGCCGCGCAGGTCGGCCTCGATCCGGTCCTCGACGGCCGCCAGCCGCAGCTCCTCCAGCCGTACGGCCCGGGCGGCGGCGAAGGGCGCGTCGCCGACGTCCGCGAGCGCCGGGCCCCGCCACAGCCCCAGCGCCTCCCGCAGCAGTCCGGCCGCCCGCTCCGGATCCCCCGCGCCCAGCGCCCGCCGGCCCTCCTCGGCCAGCCGCGCGAACCGGTGGGCGTCGACCTCGTCCGGGTCCACGGCCAGCCGGTAGCCCGCCGGGTGCCCCTCGATCGGCACGGGCAGCACCTGCCGCAGCCGTGAGATCTGCGCCTGGACGGCGTTGGCGGCCCCCGCGGGCACGTCTTCCCCGTACAACCCGTCGACCAGCCGCTCGGCCCCGACGATCCGCCCCGCGTCCAGCACGAGCAGCGCCAGCACGGCCCGCCGCTTGGGCCCGCCCAGGGCCACCTCGACCCCGCCGGCTCCCAGCGCCCGCGTCTCCCCCAAGATGCCGAACCTCACCCCCCGATTCTCCCTTCTCCCACCCCGGCCGCCCCCATCGGAGGGGCCGGCCCCCGGCGCGCGGGTCCGGCGGCGGACCCGGACAACACGAAACGGCCCTTCCGACCAGGTGGCGGAAGGGCCGTGGAGGCGCCTGAACAACGGGTGGAGCCTAGGAGATTCGAACTCCTGACATCTGCCTTGCAAAGGCAGCGCTCTACCAACTGAGCTAAGGCCCCGTGTGGCAGACAGCGTACCCGGTCCGGCCAGGGGAGCCGAGCCGGTATCGCGGGGGTCCGTAGGATGGCGCGGGAATTCGCGGACGCAAACGGGGAGCGGGTATGGCGACGCCGGGGCAGGACGGGGGGACGCGGGCGCAGGAGGCGCGTGAGCTGCAGCGCGGGTGGTACGGGGAGCCGCTGGGGGACCTGTTCCGGCGGCTGATCGGGGACCTCGGGCTCAACCAGGTGCGGCTGGCCGGCGTGCTCGGGCTGTCCGCGCCGATGCTGTCGCAGCTGATGAGCGGGCAGCGGGCGAAGATCGGCAACCCGGCGGTGGTGCAGCGGCTCCAGTCGGTGCAGGAGCTGGCCGCCGAGGTCGCCGAGGGGCGGACCGGGTCGATCGAGGCCGCCGCCCGGCTGGACGAGATCCGCGACTCCGAGGGCTCCTCGCTGCTGGGCACCACCACGCACACCCGGACCGGCCGGGCCTCGGCGCGCGAGGTCGTGCACGGGATCCAGGCGCTGCTGCGCTCGGTGGCCTCGGCGGGCGAGATCGAGCGGGCCGCCGACACCCTCGCGCCGGCCCACCCCCAACTGGCAGAGTTCCTCCGGGTGTACGGCGCCGGGCGGACGGGCGAGGCGGTCGCCCACTTCGAGGCGCACCAGGACTGAGCGCGGCACCGGACGGGCGGGGCGAGAGGGGCGGACGGCGCACCATGGGTGAGGTCTTCGCGGGCCGGTACGAGCTGGTGGATCCCATCGGCCGCGGCGGGGTCGGCGCGGTCTGGCGGGCTTTCGACCACCGCAGGCGCCGCTACGTGGCCGCCAAACTCCTCCAGCAGAGCGACGCGCACGCGCTGCTGCGCTTCGTCCGCGAGCAGGCGATGCGCATCGACCACCCGAACGTGCTGGCGCCGGCCAGCTGGGCGGCCGACGACGACAAGGTGCTGTTCACCATGGACCTGGTGCGCGGCGGCTCGCTCTCCCACCTCGTCGGCGACTACGGGCCGCTGCCGCCGCGCCTGGTGTGCGTGCTGCTCGACCAGCTGCTGTCCGGGCTGGCGGCGGTGCACGCCGAGGACATCGTGCACCGGGACATCAAGCCCGCCAACGTGCTGCTGGACGCGACGGGCCTCGGCACCCCGCGGGTGCGCCTGTCCGACTTCGGCATCGCGATGCGCAAGGGCGACCCGCGGCTGACCGAGCCGGACTACGTGGTCGGCACGCCCGGCTACTTCGCGCCCGAGCAACTCCTCGGCACCGAGCCGGACTTCCCCGCCGACCTGTACGCCGTCGGGCTGGTCGCCCTCTACCTGCTCAGCGGCCAGAAGCCGGACGCGCAGGCGGTCCAGGACCGCTTCCTCGCGATGGGCATGCCGCCGGCCCCGGTGGGCGTGCCGGACCCGCTGTGGCAGGTGGTCGGCACCCTGCTCCAGCCGGACCCGTACGCCCGCTTCCGTACGGCGACCGGCGCGCGCAAGGCGCTGGTCGCCGCGATCGAGCTGATGCCGGAGCCCGGGCCCGGCGAGGAGCCCGTCGAGATCTTCGACCAGATCGGCCCGCTCCCGGAGGGGTTCGACGCCGACGGCCCGATGACCGTCTCCCCGCACCTGCTGCTGCCGGAGCCGCAGCCCGCGCCGATGTTCACCCCGCAGCCGGCCGCTCCGCCGTACGACCCCGCGCCGCCCGCCGAGCCCGCCGAGGGGTCGCCCCCGCAGCCTGAGGACCGCACCGGAGGGGCCGGCCCGGCGGCGCCGTACGAGGCTGCCCAGCCTCCGGCCGCCGCACCGCTGCCCGCCCCGGAGGAGCCGCTCACCCACACCCGCACCCGGGTGGATCCGCCGGCCCAGCCGCTTCCGCAGCCCGGGCCCGGGCCCGGCCCCATGCCGCCCGTCACGGCGTCGACGGGGACGGCCTCGTCCGCCGACACCGCCTCGGCCCAGCTGCCGGCCCACAGGCCGCGCCCGGGGCCGTCCACGCGCGTGGTGGTCACGATGCTCGTCATGGCCCTGGTGTGCTTCGCGGTGGGCTTCGCGGCGCTGGCCGCGTCCTCGTGAGTCCTCGTGAGTCCTCGTGACTCGTCCTGAGTCCTCCTGAGCGCCCCTCAGCGCGGCTGGAGGCCCTGGCGCCGCCGCGCGGCCAGGAACCACACCCCCGGGGTCAGCAGCAGCACCGTGCCGGCCCCGAAGGCGACGAACGCCACGACCTTCAGCGGCGCCGAGGACGAACTCCCGCCCGTCGCCCTGCCGTCGGCGGACGCCACGTCGTGGGCGTCGACGCCGATGCCCGCCGGCCCCGGGTCGGCGGCGTACGCCGGCGCGGGCCGCGCGGTGCCCGTCACCCGCACCCGCAGGACCACCGGCACCGGCCCCCGGACAGCCTCGGCCACGCGCGGGTGCACGCTCACCGCGAAGTAGTACCAGCCGGCGAACCGCACCGCCCGCACCGCGTCGTCGTCGGCCGTCCGGTTCCCGTACGACACGGGGGGCAGCTGCTCCACGAGCGAGGTGGGCGTGCCGTCGTAGCTGCCGTCGTCGCCGTCCACCAGCTGGCGGACGGGGCTGTAGGCGGTCAGCCGCACCCCGGCGGTGACGAAGCGGGTGCCGCCGGTGCCGTCGGCGCTGGAGAAGTCGGCGAACACGGTGGCCTGCTCGCCCCAGTCCACGGGAACCTTGTAGAAGTGCGTCTCACCGGGCAGCAGCCGGTCCTTCCAGATGCCGGTCCGCAGCGCGGCCGCCCGCTCGAAGCTCGGCCCGCCCGTCGCCGGCTTGGTGGCGCCGGTGAGCAGCGGCGTGGGGGAGGCGCTCGCGGTCACGGCGGGCGGGGGCACCGGACTGCCGGCGGTCAGCCCCGGTTCCTCGACGTAGCGCAGCTCCAGCGGCCAGGCGCCGGGGTCGGAGCCGGCGGAGCTCGTGCGCTTGACCTGGAGGGTGTACTGGTCGGCGGTCTGGCACGGGTCGTCGGGGTCGCCGATCGTCCGGGCCACCGCGGTGCCGATCGGGCGCGGGTCGCCGTCGTCGCCGAAGTGCGCGTCCTTGATGTCGCAGTCCGAGCCGCCGGGGCCCTGGAGCCTCAGTTCGAGGCCGTCGCTGTAGGACTCGGCGGCGCCTGGCGGGGGCAGCGCGAACGCGGAGGCGTAGGCGGAGGAGGTCGCGTCCGTCAGCGCGATGCCGTAGATCTTCGTCTGGCCCGGCTTGATGGTGTCCCGGTACGTGACGCCGGGCTTCATCGCGGGCGCGTCCCCGGTGATGGCCGCCCCAGTGAGCACCGTGCCGCTCGGCGGCCAGGTGGCCGGGGCGGTGGGCGCGGTGGTGCCGGCGGCCGCCCGGCCCTGGAGCGCGGCCAGCGCCAGCAGGGCGGTGACCGCGGTGGTCGTCGTGCGCTTCATGCCCCGCTCCCGTCGGTTCGCCGGGCGCCGCGTATCAGGCCGGACGCCGGACCGGCGATCCCCCGGAGATCCACGCCGTCCATGCCGTTCACGCCCCCTCGCACTGGCCCCACCCCTCATCGGGTCACGCACGCTAGGGGATTCACTTGTGCAAACGCAAGACCGGCGGTGCCGGTCGGCCCGAGCCCGTCGCAGGAGCCGGTCGGAGCTGCCCGGAGCCGTCCGCCCCGGCCCGGCAATGACGAAGGCCCCGGCCGCGTTACGCGACCAGGGCCAGGAGAGCGCCCGCACGCCATATGGCGATGCACCGGCGTCTCACACGTTCGAGCCGGACCCCGCCGGAACCGTGTCAGTGGCTTCCGTCCACAGGTCCTGCTCGGCCCGGTCCGCCTGGATCTGTCGGTAGACGAACAGCCCGGCGACGGCGGCCAGGGCGATCAGGAGAATCTTCTTCATCGCGCGACCTCCTCCTTCTACGTGGATCAACCTTCTGACGGCCCCGACTATACACAGTGACCGATACCGAACGGTGACCTGCCGCACAAACCGCACAAGTGGGCACCGACGCGAACGGCCCCTCACACGGAGTGTGAGGGGCCGTTGCTCGCGAGTGGGGCTACCAGGACTTGAACCTGGGGCCTCTTCCTTATCAGGGAAGCGCTCTAACCGTCTGAGCTATAGCCCCGCGCTGCACCGAAAGATTAGCGCACCTGGGCTCGTTGCCCAAAATCGGTTACTCGTCCTCGGCCAGGGTCAGCTCGATACCGCCGACGAAGCCCGAGGAGAGGTTGTAGATGAAGGCACCGAGCGTGGCCAGCGCGGTCGCCAGGACCACGTCGATGACCGCGATCACGCAGGTGAACATCATGACCCGGGACAGCGACAGGAAGGACACCAGGTCGAACCCGCCCTTGCCGCCCTCGGACGAGGTGGCGTCGCTGATCGTGGAGCCCACGCTGCTGAAGACGCCGATGGTGTCGAGCACCATCCACAGCACCGCGACCGCCACGATCGTGCAGACGCCCAGCGCGATGGACAGCAGGAAGCTGACCTTCATCACCGACCACGGGTCCGCCTTGGCCACCCGCAGCCGCGCCTTGCGGGTGCGCGGCACGGTCCGGGCGGCCGGCCGCGGCTTGCGCACGCCGGCCGCCGCGGGGCCGCCCAGGGGCAGGCCGGACGGCGGGGGCGGCGCGTAGGCCGACGGCGGCTGGTGCGGCTGACGGTTGTCCGTCACGGTGTAGCCCCCCTCTTGCGGACCGTTGCGGTCGGCAGGACCTGCCGAGCCATGGTGGCCTCCGGTTCTCCCGGTCCCACCCGCGGCGCCCATGGCTCCACTCACGGCTTACTCCTCCGGTTCCTCGCCGACCTCGGGCCCCGCGCCCTCGGCCACAGTCTGCTGCTGTTCTGCGGCGTCCGCATCATCCGCGATGTCCGCGGCGTCCGCACCCTCTACGTGCTCCAGTACCGCGCCGTCCGGCTCCACCCCGTCGAGCGCGACCCCCGTCATCGGATCATCCTCTGCTTCGGCGTTGCGCGCGATACCGACGACCGCGTCCCGCTTCGCGAGGTTGATCAGCTGAACGCCCATGGTGTCACGACCGGTCTCCCTCACCTCGTTGACCCGCGTTCGGATCACGCCACCGCTGAGGGTGATGGCCAGGATCTCATCGGTCTCCTCGACGACCAGCGCGCCGACCAGGGAACCGCGGTCCTCCACGATCTTCGCGGCCTTGATGCCGAGGCCGCCGCGGCCCTGAACGCGGTATTCCTCCACGCGGGTCCGCTTGGCGTACCCGCCGTCGGTGGCGGTGAAGACGAACGTATCGGGCCGGATCACGTTCATGGAGAGCAGTTCGTCACCCTCGCGGAAACTCATCCCCTTGACGCCCGAAGTGGCCCGGCCCATCGGCCGCAGCGCCTCGTCGGTCGCCGTGAAGCGGATGCACTGCGCCTTGCGGCTGACCAGCAGCAGGTCGTCGTCGGCCGAGACCAGCTCGGCGCCGATCAGCTCGTCGGACTCGCCGGCCGAGCCGTCCGTGCCCTCGGCCTCGCGCAGGTTGATCGCGATGACGCCGCCCGAGCGCGGGGAGTCGTAGTCCTTCAGCGCGGTCTTCTTCACCAGGCCGGACTTGGTGGCCAGCACCAGGTACGGCGCCGCCTGGTAGTCCCGGATGGCCAGGATCTGGGCGATCCGCTCGTCGGGCTGGAAGGCCAGCAGGTTGGCGACGTGCTGGCCGCGCGCGTCCCGCCCGGCGTCCGGCAGCTCGTACGCCTTGGCGCGGTAGACGCGGCCCTTGTTGGTGAAGAACAGCAGCCACTGGTGGGTGGTGGTCACGAAGAAGTGGTCGACGATGTCGTCCTGCTTCAGCTTCGTGCCGCGCACGCCCTTGCCGCCGCGCTTCTGCGACCGGTAGTCCTCGGTCTTGGTGCGCTTGACGTAGCCGCCACGGGTGATCGTGACGACGATGTCCTCCTCGGCGATCAGGTCCTCGATGGACATGTCGCCGTCGAAGGGCACCAGCTGGCTGCGCCGGTCGTCGCCGAACTTGTCGACGATGGCCTGCAGTTCCTCGCTGATGATCTGCCGCTGGCGCTCCGGGGAGGCCAGGATCGCGTTGTACTCGTTGATCTTCGCCTGGATCTCGTCGTGCTCGGCGATGATCTTCTGCCGCTCCAGGGCGGCCAGCCGGCGAAGCTGCATCTCCAGGATCGCGTTGGCCTGGATCTCGTCGATCGTCAGCAGGTCGATCAGGCCGCCCCGCGCGATCTCGACGGTGTCACTGCGCCGGATCAGCGCGATGACCTCGTCGATCGCGTCGAGCGCCTTGAGCAGGCCGCGCAGGATGTGGGCGCGCTCCTCGGCCTTGCGCAGCCGGAAGCGGGTGCGCCGGACGATGACCTCGACCTGGTGGTTGACCCAGTTCCGGATGAAGGCGTCCAGCGACAGGGTGCGCGGCACCCCGTCGACCAGGGCCAGCATGTTCGCGCCGAAGTTCGTCTGGAGGTCGGTGTGCTTGTAGAGGTTGTTCAGCACGACCTTGGCGACGGCGTCCCGCTTGAGCACGATGACCAGGCGCTGGCCGGTGCGCGAGGACGTCTCGTCCCGGACGTCCGCGATGCCGCCGACGCGGCCGTCCTTCACCAGGTCGGCGATCTTCTGCGCGAGGTTGTCCGGGTTGACCTGGTACGGCAGTTCGGTGACGACCAGGCACTGCCGGTTCTGGATCTCCTCGACCTCGACGACCGCGCGCATGGTGATCGAGCCGCGGCCGGTGCGGTAGGCCTCCTCGATGCCGCGCCGGCCCACCACCAGGGCGCCGGTCGGGAAGTCCGGGCCCTTGATCCGCTCGATCAGGGCGTCGAGCAGCTCCTCCGGGGTGGCCTCGGGGTTGGCCAGGAACCACTGGGCGCCGTCGGCGACCTCGCGCAGGTTGTGCGGCGGGATGTTGGTGGCCATGCCGACCGCGATGCCGGCCGAGCCGTTGATCAGCAGGTTCGGGAAGCGGGCCGGCAGGACCGTCGGCTCCTGGTTGCGGCCGTCGTAGTTGTCCGTGAAGTCGACGGTCTCCTCGTCGATGTCCCGGACCATCTCCATGGCCAGCTGCGCCATCCGGCACTCGGTGTACCGCATGGCCGCGGCCGGGTCGTTGCCCGGCGAGCCGAAGTTGCCGTTGGAGTCCACCAGCGGCATCCGCATCGACCACGGCTGGGCCAGCCGGACCAGCGCGTCGTAGATCGAGGAGTCACCGTGCGGGTGGTAGGTGCCCATGACGTCGCCGACGACGCGGGCGCACTTGTAGTAGCCCTTCTCCGGCCGGTAGCCGCCGTCGTACATCGCGTAGAGCACGCGGCGGTGCACCGGCTTGAGGCCGTCCCGCACATCGGGCAGCGCGCGCGAGACGATGACGGACATCGCGTAGTCGAGGTAGCTGCGCTGCATCTCGGTCTCGAGCCCGACCGGCTCGATCCGCAGTGCGCCCGACGCGTTGCGCTGGTCCTGCTCCGACTCGGGGATGTCCGGCACCGGAGGGATGTTGGGGTTCTCGTCCGCCATCGCTGTCAGAATGTCCTTTCACACGGCCGGCGGCGTACTGCCGCCGGCCGGACGTCATCGGCCGAGGTCACGGCCGCCGCTGGGGTCGGGCTCACAGGGCTCGGCCGGCTCAGATGTCGAGGAACCGAACGTCCTTGGCGTTGCGCTGGATGAAGGTCCGCCGGGCCTCGACGTCCTCGCCCATCAGGACCGAGAACAGGTCGTCGGCCTGCGCCGCGTCGTCCAGGGTGACCTTGCCGAGCACACGGTGGTCGATGTCCATCGTGGTGACCCGCAGCTCCTCGGCGTTCATCTCGCCGAGGCCCTTGAAGCGCTGGATGGAGTCCTCGCGGATCCGCTTGCCGGACTGCTTGCCCAGTTCGATCAGGGCGTCCCGCTCGCGGTCGGAGTAGGCGTACTCGAAGTCGTCCCGGCCCCACTTGATCTTGTACAGCGGAGGGCGGGAGAGGTAGACGTGCCCGGCCTCCACCAGCGGCCGCATGAAGCGGAACAGGAACGTCAGCAGCAGGGTGTTGATGTGCTGGCCGTCGACGTCGGCGTCCGCCATCAGGATGATCTTGTGATAGCGGAGCTTGCTGATGTCGAAGTCCTCGTGCACGCCCGTGCCGAAGGCGGAGATCAGCGCCTGGATCTCCTGGTTCTGCAGGATCTTGTCGATCCGGGCCTTCTCCACGTTGAGGATCTTGCCGCGGATCGGGAGGATCGCCTGGTACTGCGGGTTGCGGCCGGACTTCGCCGAGCCGCCGGCCGAGTCGCCCTCGACGATGAAGATCTCGCACTTGGTCGGGTCGTTGGACTGGCAGTCGCTCAGCTTGCCCGGCAGCGAGGCCGACTCCAGCAGGCCCTTGCGCCGGGTCAGGTCCCGCGCCTTGCGGGCCGCGACCCGGGCGGTGGCCGCCTGGATCGACTTGCGGATGATGTCCGCGGCCTCGTTCGGGTTGCGGTCCAGCCAGTCGGTGAGGTGCTCGTGCACGACCTTCTGCACGAAGGTCTTCGCCTCGGTGTTGCCCAGCTTCGTCTTCGTCTGGCCCTCGAACTGCGGCTCGCCGAGCTTGAGGGAGATGATCGCGGTCAGACCCTCGCGGATGTCCTCGCCGGTGAGGTTGTCGTCCTTCTCGCGCAGCAGCTTCTTGTCTCGCGCGTAGCGGTTGACCAGGCTGGTCAGCGCGGCCCGGAAGCCCTCTTCGTGGGTGCCGCCCTCGTGCGTGTGGATCGTGTTCGCGAAGCTGTAGACACCCTCGCTGTACTGGGTGTTCCACTGCATGGCGACCTCGACCGCGAGCAGCCGCTCCTTGTCCTCCGACTCGATGTCGATGACGGTCGGGTGGATCATCTCGCCCTTGCGCGAGTTGAGGTACTTCACGTAGTCGACGATGCCGCCCTCGTAGTGGTACGAGGCGACGAGCGGCTTGCCCTCCTCGTCCACGTGGTCGGCGCGCTCGTCGGTCAGCGAGATCTTCAGGCCCTTGTTGAGGAACGCCATCTCCTGGAAGCGCCGGGAGAGCGTCTCGAAGGAGTACTCCGTGGTCTCGAAGATGTCCGGGTCGGCCCAGAAGGTGACGGTGGTGCCGGTCTCCTCGGTCGCCTCGTGCCTGGCCAGCGGCGCGGTGGGGACGCCCAGCTTGTAGTCCTGCGTCCAGCGGTGGCCGTCGGTGCGGACCTCGACCGCGACGCGCGTGGACAGCGCGTTGACCACGGAGACGCCGACGCCGTGCAGACCGCCGGAGACCGCGTACCCGCCGCCGCCGAACTTGCCGCCCGCGTGCAGCACCGTGAGCACGACCTCGACGGCCGGCTTGCCCTCGGAGGGGATGATCCCGACCGGGATGCCGCGGCCGTTGTCCACCACGCGGACCCCGCCGTCGGCGAGGATCGTGACGTCGATGGTGTCCGCGTGGCCGGCCATCGCCTCGTCGACCGAGTTGTCGACGACCTCTTGCACCAAGTGGTGCAGGCCCCGCTCACCGGTCGAGCCGATGTACATGCCGGGGCGCTTGCGCACCGCGTCGAGCCCTTCCAGCACGGTGATCGCGCTGGCGTCGTAGGACTTCTTGGAGTTCTCGTTGGGGTTGCCGGAATCGGCCACGAAGCGCCCTTTCTGGCACAGCACAGGCCGCCTCCCGGCGTGCGGGATCGGCTGTGTCGTCTAACTGTCGTTCGACTGGTCCGCTGGGTTACCCCTGCCGGACTGCCAGGGGAGGGCGGTGTACTACCAGTCTACCGGTAGCTCTGACATGAATGGGGCTTTGCCGGTACCTGAGTTCCCATGTGCCGCCCAAAACCCCGCTCGCCCGACTCCCTCCACGCGGACCAGGGGCCCAAACCGCTCACGCGGGCTTTCAGGGCTTCCGGCTGTCAACCTCCGGCTACGCTGAGCAGGGGCACACCTGTCCCACCCGTAAGGGTGGAAACAGCGACTCAACCGTACGTGTCCCCCGGGCCCCGGCTGCCGGGCGCCCGCAGCCTCCCGTACGCCCTCGGCGGGCCCGCCGGACCCAGCACCTTGATCAGCTTCACCGTGCCGTGGCCCAGGTCGGTGTTGAGCCGGGCCACCAGCGTCGGGGCCAGCAGCCGCAGCTGCGTCGCCCACGCCGTGGAGTCGCACTGCACGGTGAGCACGCGCTCGTCCTCGTCGTAGCGGTCCGGCGAGCAGTGCAGCGCCACCTCCGGCCCCACCAGCTGCGGCCAGCGGCCCATCACCCCGCCGACCGCCGCCGGCGCCTCCCAGCCGCGCTCGGTGATCAGCCGGCTGATCGCGGCGCCCAGCGGCAGCGGGTCGCGGCCGTCGGCCCGGGCGCCGCTGCGCAGACCGCCCCTGCGGGCCTGCTTCTTCTGCGCGACCGCCGCGCCGCGGGCCTTCGCCTGCTCCTTGGCCGCCCGCAGCGCCACCCGCGCCAGATCCACCCCCGCGGGGGCCGCCGCACCCTCCTGGGCGGGCACCGCCCCCGGGCCGGGCTCCCGCGCCGCCGCGTCCCGCTCGCTCACAGCCGCGTCACCGCCCCGCCCTCCACCGCGTACCGGGTGCCGGTGAGCACGCCGGGCACGTCGTCGTCCACCGCGGCCGTCACGAGCACCTGCTCGCCCGGGGCCACCAGCTCCGCCAGCCGCTCCCGGCGCCGCGCGTCCAGCTCCGCGAACACGTCGTCCAGCACGAGCACCGGCTCCCGGCCGTCCGCGCACAGCAGTTCGTACGAGGCCAGCCGCAGCGCCAAGGCGTACGACCAGGACTCGCCGTGGCTGGCGTAGCCCTTGGCGGGGGACGGACCGAGCTTGAGCAGCAGGTCGTCCCGGTGCGGGCCGACCAGTGTGACCCCGCGCTCGATCTCCTGCCGCCGGGCCTCGCCCAGCGCCTCCACCAGCCGGTCGTACAGCTCCTGGCGGCCGGCCGCCCCGTCGAGCCGCTCGTCGCCCATCGAGCTGCGGTACTCCAGGCCGATCGGGCCGCCGCCCGGCGCCAGCTGCTCGTACGCCTTGTCCGTCAGCGGCCGCAGCGCCGCCACCAGGTCCAGGCGGTGGGCGAGGAGTTCGGCGCCCGCCCGGGCCAGGTGCTGGTCCCACACGTCGAGGGTGGACAGGTCGGCGCCGCCCGACCGGCCGCCGGGGCCCGCGGCCGCGCGGCTGCCGTGCCGGCGGGCCAGGGCGGCCGACTTCAGCAGGGTGTTGCGCTGCTTGAGCACCCGCTCGTAGTCGCCGCGCACGCCCGCCAGCCGAGGGGCGCGGGCGGTGATCAGTTCGTCGAGGAAGCGGCGCCGCTCGCCGGGGTCGCCCTTGACCAGGGCCAGGTCCTCCGGGGCGAAGAGCACGCTGCGCACGATGCCGAGCACGTCGCGCGGGCGGACCTGCGAGGAGCGGTTGATCCGGGCCCGGTTGGCCCGGCCCGGGTTGATCTCCAGCTCGACCAGCTGCTGCCGGTCGTCCTGCACCACCTGGGCGCGGATCACCGCGCGCTCGGCGCCGAGCCGGACCAGCGGAGCGTCGGACGCGACCCGGTGGCTGCCGAGGGCGGCCAGGTAGCCGACGGCCTCCACGAGGTTGGTCTTGCCCTGTCCGTTCGGGCCCACGAAAGCCGTGACGCCCGGGTCGAGGGGGACCTCGGCCCGGGCGTAGGAGCGGAAGTCGGCGAGCGAAAGGTGCGCTACGTGCATCGCGTGCTGTGGCGCTGGGCGCCGACCTCCCTGCTGTGACGCTGTGGCTGCTGCGAAAAACTACGCAGAACTACCAGAACTACTCAGCCGCGGTGACCGCGTGTCCGCCGAACTCGTTGCGCAGCGCGGCGATCATCTTCATCTGCGGAGAGTCCGCCTGGCGGGACGAGAAGCGGGCGAAGAGCGAGGCGGTGATGGCCGGCAGCGGCACCGCGTTGTCGATCGCGGCCTCCACCGTCCAGCGGCCCTCGCCGGAGTCGTCCGCGTAGCCGCGCAGGTTCTCCAGGTGCTCGCTCTTGTCGAGGGCGTCCACCGCCAGGTCCAGCAGCCAGGAGCGGATGACCGTACCGGACTTCCAGGAGCGGAAGACCTCGCGGACGTCGGTGACGGAGTCGACCGACTCCAGCAGCTCCCAGCCCTCGGCGTAGGCCTGCATCATCGCGTACTCGATGCCGTTGTGGACCATCTTGGCGAAGTGGCCGGCGCCGACCCGGCCGGCGTGCACCGCGCCGGAGTCGCCCTCGGGCTTGAGCGCGTCGAAGATCGGCTGGGCCTTGGCGATGTCCTCCGCCTTGCCGCCGTACATCAGCGCGTAGCCGTTGGCCAGGCCCCACACGCCGCCGGAGACGCCGCAGTCGACGAAGCCGATGCCCTTGGCGGCCAGCTGCTCGGCGTGCTTCTCGTCGTCCGTCCAGCGCGAGTTGCCGCCGTCGACCACCAGGTCGCCGGGGGAGAGCAGCTCGCCCAGCTCGTCGACGGTCGCCTGGGTGGCCTGCCCCGCCGGGACCATCACCCACACCACGCGCGGGCCCTTGAGGCTGTCCACCAGCTCCTTCAGGCTGTGGACGTCGGCGAGATCCGGGTTCCGGTCGTACCCGACGACGGTGTGGCCGGCGCGGCGGATGCGCTCGCGCATGTTGCCGCCCATCTTGCCGAGACCGATGAGACCGAGCTCCATCACAGACCCTTCGTTTCAAAGCGTTCGCCGGGAAGGCCGGACAGCCGCGCTCTGGCGCACCTGCCTGACCCGACCAAGAGCCTACGTCGGACCTCGCGGGGGCCTTCAGCCGGACAGCCGCACCGGCATGATCAGGTACTTGTACGAGTCGTCGGCCTCGGCGTCGAGCGCCGGACGGCCGCTCAGCAGCGCGGGCTTGGTGGAGGTCGTGAACGACAGCTGGGCCACCGGGGCGTCGATCGCGCTCAGGCCGTCCAGCAGGAAGGTCGGGTTGAAGGCGATCGAGATGTCGTCGCCGTCGAGCTTCGCGTCGACCCTTTCCACAGCCTGTGCGTCGTCGCTGGAACCGGCCTCCAGGGTCAGCACGCCCTGCTCGAAGCTCAGGCGCACCGGGGTGTTGCGCTCGGCGACCAGGGAGACGCGCTTGACGGCCTCGACGAAGGGCGCCGTCTCGATCACCGCGACCGAGGCGAACTCGGTGGGGAACAGGGTGCGGTACTTGGGCAGGTCGCCCTCGAGCAGCCGGGTGGTGGTGCGGCGGCCGGCGCCCTCGAAGCCGATCAGGCCCTCGCCCGCGCCCGATCCGGCCAGCGCGATCGACACGGTGTCCCCACTGGTGAGCGACTTGGCGGTGTCGAGGAGGGTCTTGGCGGGCACCAGGGCGACCGCGGAGATGTCGGCCTGCTCCGGCTTCCACAGGAACTCGCGGACGGCGAAGCGGTAGCGGTCGGTGGCGGCGAGCGTGACGGTGTCGCCCTCGATCTCGATCCGGACACCCGTGAGCACCGGCAGCGTGTCGTCACGGCCGGCGGCGATGGCCACCTGGGAGGCGGCGGCGGCGAACACCTCACCGGGGACGGTGCCGGACGCGGTGGGCATGGCGGGCAGCGCCGGGTACTCCTCGACGGGGAGCGTGTGGAGGGTGAAGCGGGAGCTGCCGCAGACGACGGTGACGCGCACGCCGTCGGTGGAGATCTCCACCGGGCGGTTGGGCAGCGCCCGGGAGATGTCGGCGAGCAGGCGGCCGGAGACGAGGACGGTGCCCTCCTCGTCGACCTCGGCGTCCACCGCGACCCGCGCGGAGACCTCGTAGTCGAAGCCGGAGAGGCTGAGCCTGCCCTCCTCGGCCTTCAGCAGCAGCCCGGCGAGCACCGGCACCGGAGGACGGGCCGGGAGGCTGCGGGCTGCCCAAGCCACTGCCTCGGCGAGTACGTCGCGCTCCACCCGGATCTTCACCGGAACCGCCTCCTGCTGTGTTGCTGGTGTCGGGGACCAGTCTGACGCACAGCGCTGACACTCGGCACGGCTTGGCGTCAAGCCGTGACACGCGCTGAGGAGCGGGGTCGGGCCGAGTTGTGCACAGCACCCACTTCGAAGCGAATTCCCCCTTCTCTACGTGTAGTCGTAGTAGTAGGGGCTGTGGAAACCGTGGATAACGCCCTTTTCGCTGGTCAGGGCCCGTTTTTTGTCCACCGGTCCTGTGGACGGGGGCCGTGGACAACCGGGGTCATCTGTGGACGGCGGAAAGTTGTACACACCCGATGCACAGGCACCCCGGGGTTCTCCCCAGCTGCGTCCCCAGGTTTACCCAGGTTCTCCCCAGGCCAACCCACCACCTTGGTGTGACGCCTTTCACTCTTCCGGGCGAAGGACGAGGTTTGGTTGCCGAACAGTGGACACAGGTGTGGAGAACTGGGCCTTCGCTGTGCACAACCCCGGTCAGCCTGTGGGCGAGCGGTGGACAACCGCGAAAGGGACAGGTCGAGGTGTCCGTTCCGTCCACAGTCTGTGGATTCGGGTTGCCCACATATCCCCAACCACTTGAGCTGCGCCGATCGTTGAACGTGCGCCTGCCCTGTGGAGAGAATCGGGACAACTCCGGTGTCCCCAGGGTGTGGACGGCCCCAACGCCACGATTCTGTGGAGAAACGGATCAGCAGCCGGGCCCCGCGGAGGCGATTCGAACAGCGGCGGGAGCGGTGCGGACGGCGGAGGAGCGGTTCGGACGCCGGCAGAGGGCTGTGCGGACGCCGGCTCGGCGGTCCGCGGGCCGCGGTGAGAGCCCGCCGGGGACAACGAGAACGCCCCCGGGACGAGGTTCCTGGGGGCGTGGAGAGGTGCTCGGGGCGCGGCCGCGGCGGGGCCGGCCCGGCTAGCTCTTGATGCGGTTGGTGAGCTCGGTGACCTGGTTGTAGATGGACCGGCGCTCGGCCATCAGCGAGCGGATCTTGCGGTCGGCGTGCATCACCGTGGTGTGGTCGCGGCCGCCGAAGAGCGCGCCGATCTTCGGCAGCGACAGGTCGGTCAGTTCGCGGCACAGGTACATCGCGATCTGCCGCGCGGTGACCAGCACCCGGCTGCGGGAGGAGCCGGACAGGTCGTCGACGGCCAGGCCGAAGTAGGCGGCCGTCTCCGCCATGATCGCCGTCCCGCTGATCTCCGGCACGGAGTCGTCGCCGCCGGGGATGAGGTCCTTCAGCACGATCTCGGTCAACTGGAGGTCCACCGGCTGCCGGTTGAGGCTGGCGAAGGCGGTCACCCGGATCAGCGCGCCCTCCAGCTCGCGGATGTTCCGCGAGATCCGCGAGGCGATGAACTCCAGCACCTCGGGCGGGGCGTTGAGCTGCTCCTGGACGGCCTTCTTGCGCAGGATCGCGATCCGGGTCTCCAGCTCGGGCGGCTGGACGTCGGTGATCAGGCCCCACTCGAAGCGGTTGCGGAGCCGGTCCTCCAGGGTCACCAGCTGCTTGGGCGGCCGGTCGGAGGAGAGCACGATCTGCTTGTTGGCGTTGTGGAGGGTGTTGAAGGTGTGGAAGAACTCCTCCTGCGTCGACTCCTTCTGCGCCAGGAACTGGATGTCGTCGACGAGCAGGATGTCCATGTCCCGGTACCGCTTGCGGAACGCGTCCGCCTTGCCGTCCCGGATGGAGTTGATGAACTCGTTGGTGAACTCCTCCGAGCTCACGTAGCGCACCCGGGTGCCCGGGTAGAGGCTGCGGGCGTAGTGGCCGATGGCGTGCAGCAGGTGCGTCTTGCCGAGGCCGGACTCGCCGTAGATGAACAACGGGTTGTACGCCTTCGCGGGCGCCTCGGCGACGGCGACCGCGGCCGCGTGCGCGAAGCGGTTGGACGCGCCGATGACGAAGGTGTCGAAGAGGTACTTCGGGTTCAGGCGCGCGGTGGGCTCCACGGCACCGCGGCCGGAGCCGCTGCCGCCGCCGGGCACCCCGGGGCCGCCCGGCACCCCGGAGCCGACCGGGCCGGCGCCGCCGCCCGGGTGCCCGGACTGGTCGCCCCGGGCGGGCGGGGGCACGGCGCCCTGCTGCTGGTAGACGGCCGGTGGGGGCCCGTAGGACGGCAGCCCGCCCTGGTGGCCCTGGTGCGGCACGGACGGATAGGCGTCGCGCGGCTCCGGACGGTAGCGGCGGTCGTCGTACGGCTCGGGCCTGGCGTCATAGGAGTCGCGGCGGTCCCGGTGATCACGGTGATCACGGGGGTCGCGAGGGTCGCGAGGGTCGCGCCGGTCGTCGTAGGCGTCGCGGCGGACCTCGTACGGCTCGCGGTCCTGGTACTCCCGGTCCGGGAAGTCGGAGGTGGGCACGCCCCAGCTGCCGAGCTTGGGCTGCTGCCAGTCCTGGTGGTCCACGTAGGCGGGCCGCATCCGCAGGTCGTCGCCGAGGGGGCCGCGGTCCGGGTCGCGCTCGGCTCGCTCGGCATCGGCGCCGCGCTCGCCCCGGTCCAGGTCGAGATCACGGGCCTCCGGACCCCTGTCGCCGCGGTTGTCCCGGGTGCCCCGGTCGTACGGCTCGGGGGCCGGCGGCGGGGGAGGCTGCTCCTGGTCGCCGCCCCCGGAGGCGACGGCGATCGCGATTCCCACGGAGTGACCGAACTCACGGCTGAGCACTTCCGTGATCAGCGGCAGCAGCCGCCCCTCCAGCACGCTCTTCGCGAACTCGTTCGGCGCCGAGAGCACCGCCGTGCCGGCCACCAGGGCCAGCGGCTGCGTGCGCTGGAGCCACTCCGCGTCCTTGGGCTTGAGCTCGCTGTCCACCAGGAGTTTCTGGAGCACCCGGGGCCACACTGCGGCAAGATCGGCAGTCACGTCGGCCACAGTGCACGCTCTCTCGGTCGCTGGGTGGTGCTGAGAACTCCCGCGAAAGTGTGATTCTCGGGAAGGCTGGGAAGGCAACGGGGTTCGGCGCCCGGTCTCCATCGATGGGTCCGGAGTCCCGTCACGGTAGTCACGGCGGCCTGCGCGGTTCAAGTCGTTGTCCACAGGGTGTGTACAAATGTCGGCCGTCGGGGCGCTGGTTTGACCGGATGGCCTAGCCGCACGTACCGTATCGAGGTCGAGTTGTCGATGGCTGCTGCCGCCTGCCTACCGATGGGCGAAGATCATCCGGGTGCCTCGGGCCTCCGGGCGATCGTCACAGCGGTACACCTGACTGGTCCGCGAGCTCTCTCGTGGGCGCACGGTGACAGCCAAGGCGACACACCGCCGGACACGATTCTTCCTGGAGCCCCCGAGTGAGCAAGCGCACCTTCCAGCCGAACAACCGCCGTCGCGCGAAGACCCACGGCTTCCGCCTGCGTATGCGCACCCGTGCCGGCCGCGCGATCCTCGCGACCCGGCGCAGCAAGGGCCGGGCCCGTCTCTCCGCCTGATTCCTTACGGCCCTGTAACGGATCATGACGTGCTGCCGACCGAGAACCGGCTGAGGCGGCGCCAGGACTTCGGGGAAGCAGTTCGCCGTGGACGCCGGGCGGGTCGCCCGCTGCTGGTCGTCCACATGCGTCGGGCCGCCACGGATGCCACGGACCCGCATGTGCCAGGGGGGAGCACTCCCCCGGCGCGTGCGGGTTTCGTCGTCAGCAAGGCCGTCGGCGGCGCGGTCCAGCGCAACCTGGTCAAGCGCCGACTGCGTCATCTTGTGCGGGAGCGACTGTCACTTCTGCCCCCCGGTAGCCTGGTGGTAGTGCGCGCGCTGCCCGGGGCGGGCGGCGCGGACCACGCACAGCTGGCCCTCGACCTGGATGCCGCACTGGCGCGGCTGCTGGGTCGCGACACCCGTGGCGAAGCCGAGGGGAGGGTAGAGCGATGAAATACCCGCTGCTGGCACTGATCAAGTTGTACCAGTGGACGATCAGTCCGCTGCTCGGTCCGGTCTGCCGGTACTACCCCTCGTGTTCGCACTACGGGTACACGGCCATCGACCGGCACGGCGCGATCAAGGGCACCGTCCTGACCGCGTGGCGCATCCTGCGGTGCAACCCCTGGTCGCCGGGCGGTGTGGACCACGTCCCGCCGCGTAAGCGGCCGCCCTGGCACGAACTGCTGCGCCGCTACCTGCGGGGCGGCTCCGACGGGCCCGTCACGCCCGAGCCCACCGGACCCTCTCACGCCCAAGGAGCCTGACCGTGGGGATCCTGAACCCCCTGTATGACGCCGTCTCGTGGATCATCGTCCAGTTCCACTCGCTTTACAGCCTGGTTTTCGACAAGGACAGCGGTTGGGCGTGGGGGCTGTCCATCGTCTCGCTGGTGATCCTGATCCGGATCTGCCTGATCCCGCTCTTCGTGAAGCAGATCAAGTCGACCCGGAACATGCAGGTGCTCCAGCCGAAGATGAAGGCGATCCAGGAGCGCTACAAGAACGACCGCCAGCGGCAGTCCGAAGAGATGATGAAGCTGTACAAGGAGACGGGCACCAACCCGCTCTCCTCGTGCCTGCCGATCCTCGTGCAGTCGCCCTTCTTCTTCGCGCTGTACCACGTGCTCAGCAACGTCGCGAAGGGCCACACGGTCGGCGTCATCCACGAGAACCTGGTGGACAGCGCGCGGGACGCGCACATCTTCGGCGCCCCGCTGTCGGCGAAGTTCATGGACAGCGCGGACACCGTCGCGAAGCTGGGCGCCTCCCTCGGTGAGGTCCGCACGGCCACGATCATCATGATCGTGCTGATGTCGGCGTCGCAGTTCTACACGCAGCGCCAGCTGATGACGAAGAACGTGGACATGTCGGTGAACACGCCGTTCATGCAGCAGCAGAAGATGCTGATGTACGTGTTCCCGGTGATCTTCGCGGGCTTCGGTGTCGTCGCCCCGGTCGGTGTGCTGCTGTACTGGCTGACCACCAACGTGTGGACGATGGGCCAGCAGCTCGTCGTCATCCGGCGCAACCCCACCCCGGGCAGCCTGGCCTTCAAGCAGCGCCAGGAGCGGCTGCGGGCCAAGGGCAAGCTGGTGGAGCCGGCCGAGGAGGTCAAGGTCAAGGAGGCCGTCGAGGCCGCGCGGGCGAACCGTACGCAGCCGAAGCGGCAGTCCAAGTCGCAGCGGACCTCCGGCGGCGCCACGGGCTCCGGCGCCCAGCAGAAGACCGGCGGCGAGACCGCGAATCAGGACGACCGGCCCGGAGACGAGAAGCCGTCGAGCGGTTCCTCGGGCAAGGGGTCCGGGGGCGGCGCGCCCAAGGCCGGTGCTCCCCGCGCGGGCGCCTCGAAGGCGGGCTCGCCGCGGGCGGGCGCTTCGAAGCAGGGCGGCTCGGGCAAGCAGTCCGGCGGGTCGAAGTCCAAGCCGTCCAACCTGTCGAAGAAGAAGTAAGAAGAGCAAGGGGAGATTCCGCGCGTGAGCGACGTCAACACCACCACGGCACCCGAGAGCTCCGACGGCCTGACCCGGCTGGAGCAGGAGGGTGAGATCGCCGCGGACTACCTGGAGGGCCTGCTCGACATCGCCGACCTCGACGGCGACATCGACATGGACGTCGAGGGTGAGCGCGCGGCGGTGTCGATCATCGGGGACGGCGGCAGCCGGGACCTGAACAAGCTGGTCGGGCGGGAGGGCGAGGTGCTGGAGGCGCTCCAGGAGCTCACCCGCCTCGCGGTGCACCGGGAGACCGGTGAGCGCAGCCGGCTGATGCTGGACATCGCCGGGTTCCGGGCCCGCAAGCGGGCCGAGCTGGCGAAGCTGGGCGCGAGCGCGGCGGAGGAGGTCAAGCAGTCCGGTCAGCCGGTCAAGCTCGACCCGATGACCCCGTTCGAGCGCAAGGTCGTGCACGACGCGGTGGCCGCGGCGGGGCTGCGCAGCGAGTCCGAGGGCGAAGAACCCCAGCGCTGCGTGGTCGTGCTGCCGGCCTGAACCGGCCACCCTTCGTCTTGTCGGCCCCGTCTGTTCGCAGACGGGGCCGAGGCTTGTAAGCCTGATGGTGTACGCCTGGGGCCGCCGGCTTCAGACGGTCGGCCCGAGGAGTACCGAGGAAAGGACAGCCCCCGTGACTGAGGCAGCAGCGGAGCTTCCCGCGCCGCCCGAGCAGGCCAGGGCGGTGTTCGGCGACCGATACGCCGACGCTCTGCGGTATGCCGAGCTGCTCGCGGACGCGGGGGTACGGCGTGGGCTGATCGGTCCGCGCGAGGTGCCCCGCCTGTGGGAGCGGCATCTGCTGAACTGCGCGGTGCTGTCCGAGGTGATCGACGGCGCCGTGTCGGTGTGCGATGTCGGCTCCGGGGCCGGCCTGCCCGGCATCCCGCTCGCGCTGACCCGGCCCGACCTGGAGATCATGCTCCTGGAGCCGCTGCTGCGCAGGACCACCTTCCTGGAGGAAGTGGTACGGCTGCTGGGGCTGGACAACGTCACGGTCGTCCGCGGCCGCGCCGAGGAGATGGTGGGCAAGCTGCCGCCGGTGGACGTGGTGACCGCCCGGGCGGTGGCGCCGCTGGATCGGCTGGCCGGCTGGGGCCTGCCGCTGCTGCGCCCGCACGGCGAGATGGCCGTGCTCAAGGGCGACACCGCGCAGGAGGAGCTGAAGGCGGCCCGGGCGGCGCTGAGCAGGCTCGGCGCGGTGGGCGCCACGGTGGTCCAGGTCGGGGAGGGAGTCGTCGACCCGCCCTCCACGGTGGTGCGGGTCCAGGTCGGGGAGAGCCCCGGCGGTGTGCGGGCGGCGACCCGCCGGGCGAAGGCGGCCCGGGCCAGCCGCAACTCCCGGGCCTCCGGCGGCGGGGGACGCCGGCGCCGCTGACCCCGGCGGCCGCCGTCGTCTCCGGAGGCGCCGCACGTTCGGCTTCTACGCCAAACCACCGGCCCAAACCGGGTAATTCGGAGTGTCTGCGAAAATTGCGACGCGCCGCTGTGCATCGTGTTCCACGTGAAACGTCGCTCACTTCTTCCCGGAGTCCTCAGCCGTGGGCGCGCTGCGGCTGAAGCACGTGCCAACAAACCTGCCAAGACGACCGAGCCTGTGGACAGTTCTCGCGATTTATCCACAGGCGATCGGGCGTCGCTGGTTCAGCACCCCTCGGGCATGGCAGGCTCTACTCATAGCGTGCCTGAAGTCGAGGAGAGTGAGTCCTTGCGGTCCGACGCCAACATCGCGGGACCGATGGCCGATCCGGTCCCCGGTCCCCGCTCTGCCGAAAGTGCCGGGGGACCCCTGTCCGGGCCCCCGGGGTTCGGAGGCGATGTTTCACGTGAAACATTGCCTCCTATGGATGACACCCCGATCGGTCGCGCCGCCCAGTTGGCCGTCGAGGCGATGAACCGCACCGGTGAGGGCCTGCCGCGGCCGGCCCAGACCCGGGTGATGGTCGTGGCCAACCAGAAGGGCGGGGTGGGCAAGACCACCACCACCGTCAACCTGGCCGCGTCCCTGGCGCTGCACGGCGGCCGGGTGCTGGTGATCGACCTCGACCCGCAGGGGAACGCCTCGACCGCGCTGGGGATCGACCACCACGCCGAAGTGCCGTCCGTCTACGACGTCCTGGTGGAGAGCAGGCCGCTGTCCGACGTC
This sequence comes from uncultured Actinomycetota bacterium, assembly GCA_963756705.1. GTDB lineage: Bacteria > Actinomycetota > Actinomycetes > Streptomycetales > Streptomycetaceae > Actinacidiphila. The sequence goes on from CAVWOS010000023.1 coordinate 38,361, forward strand.
GTCCAGCCGGTCGCCGACGTGGAGGGGCTCTTCTGCGCGCCTGCCACCATCGACCTGGCGGGCGCCGAGATCGAGCTCGTCTCCCTGGTCGCCCGGGAGAGCCGGCTGCAGCGGGCCATCGAGAACTACGAACAGCCGCTGGACTACATCCTGATCGACTGTCCTCCCTCCCTCGGCCTCCTCACCGTGAACGCCCTCGTGGCGGGCGCCGAGGTGGTCATCCCGATCCAGTGCGAGTACTACGCGCTGGAGGGGCTGGGCCAGTTGCTGAAGAACGTGGACCTGGTCCGGGCGCACCTCAACCCGCGGCTGCACGTCTCCACGATCCTGCTGACGATGTACGACGGCCGGACCCGGCTGGCCGCCCAGGTCGCCGAGGAGGTGCGCACGCACTTCGGCAAGGAGGTGCTGCGGACCAGCATTCCGCGGTCGGTGCGCATCTCCGAAGCCCCGAGCTACGGCCAGACCGTCCTGACCTACGACCCGGGATCCAGTGGCGCCCTCTCCTATCTGGAGGCTGCCCGGGAGATGGCGCTGCGCGGTCTGCCGGACCGCGTCGCCGTCGAATACGACCCACAGCTCGGTGAACAGCACCATGAGCACAACCCGCACAGCATGTCGGAGGGGATCCAGTGAGTGATCGACGCAGAGGGCTCGGCCGCGGTCTCGGCGCGCTGATCCCGGCCGCGCCGCAGCCGGCGACGGCGCCGGGAGCCGCACCCGCCCTGGTGCCGGACCGGGGGGTCGCCGCGGCGAAGGTGGCCGGGCTGGTGGACCGCCGCACGCCCGAGGCGCCGTCGGCGGTGGACATCCCTGTTTCACGTGAAACAGAGCCCGCCGCCTCCTCCGCGAGCGTCCCGGTCGACGGGGCGTACTTCGCGGAGCTGGAGCTGGATGCCATCACTCCCAACCCCCGGCAGCCCCGTGAGGTGTTCGACGAGGACGCCCTCAACGAACTCATCACCTCCATCAAGGAGGTGGGCCTGCTTCAGCCGGTGGTGGTCCGGCAGATCAGCACCGACCGCTTCGAGCTGATCATGGGCGAGCGCCGGTGGCGGGCCTGCCGGGAGGCCGGCCTGGATCGGATCCCGGCGATCGTCCGGGCCACCGACGACGAGAAGCTCCTGCTGGACGCGCTCCTGGAGAACCTGCACCGGGCCCAGCTGAACCCGTTGGAGGAGGCCGCCGCCTACGACCAGCTGCTGCGGGACTTCGCCTGCACCCACGAGCAGCTGGCCGACCGCATCGGCCGGTCCCGCTCGCAGGTCTCCAACACCCTGCGGCTGCTGAAGCTGTCCGCTCCCGTCCAGCGCCGGGTGGCCGCCGGGGTGCTCTCCTTCGGGCACGCCCGGGCGCTGCTCGCCCTGGAGGACCCCGAGGAGCAGGACCGGCTGGCGCACCGGATCGTGGCCGAGGGGCTGTCGGTCCGCGCGATCGAGGAGATCGTGACGCTGCAGAACAGCGACCCCAAGACGCCCCGGAAGGTGGCGGCGCCGCGGGCCGGCCGCCGGGTGTCCCCGGCGCTGACCCACCTCGCCACCCGGCTGTCCGATCGATTCGACACCCGGGTGAAGGTCGACCTCGGCCAGAAGCGGGGAAAGATCGTCGTGGAGTTCGCCTCGATAGAGGATCTGGAACGCATCCTGGGAGCGATGGCTCCCGGCGAGGGCAAGGTCCTGGAGAACCGTCTCGATGAGGACGCGGAGGACTCCGAAGACGGCGAGGAGTGAGGTGTCGGCATCCCGGTGCACGTGTGCCGGGATGCCCGGGGGCAGCAAGGGTTCGTGACAGAAACGGGGTCTTGGTCAGATGGGACGTCGGCTCGTACCGCTCACCCTCGACAATCTCCCCGACCTGCCCCGGCCGTGCCGGCACTGCGTTTTCTGGGAGCTGGACCCCGTCAGCGGTGAGGCGGCGGTCAAGGGCGGCAAGCCGGAGCTGGAGAAGGAGTCCTGGATCTCCTCGGTCCTGCTGGAGTGGGGATCCTGCGGCCGGATCGTCTACGTGGACGAGGTGCCGGTGGGCTTCGTCCTCTACGCGCCGGCCGCGTACGTCCCCCGCTCCACCGCCTTCCCCACCAGCCCGGTGTCCTCGGACGCCGTCCAGCTGATGACCTCCCGGATCCTGCCCGGCTACCAGGGGCAGGGGCTCGGCCGGGTGCTGGTGCAGACCGTCGCCAAGGATCTGGTGCGGCGGGGCTTCAAGGCGATCGAGGCGTTCGGGGACGCCAAGTGGACCTCCCCCTCGTGCGTGCTGCCCGCCGACCACCTCACGGCGGTGGGCTTCAAGACGGTTCGGCAGCACCCGCGCCATCCCCGGCTGCGACTGGAGCTGCGCTCGACGCTCTCCTGGAAGGAGGACGTCGAGATGGCGATCGACCGGCTGCTGGGCGCGGTGCAGAAGGAGCCCGCGCTGCGGCCCTTCTGACGTCGCGGGCGGGCCCGGACGAAAGGACGGCGGCCGTCGTGTTCCACGTGGAACACGACGGCCGCCGCTTTGCTGCGGGTGCCGCGGCCGGGTGTCAGCCGATGAACTCCGACAGGTCGCGGACGAGAGCCGCCTTCGGCTTGGCGCCCACGATGGTCTTCACGACCTCGCCGCCCTGGTAGACGTTGAGCGTCGGGATGGACATCACGCCGTACTTGGCGGCGGTCACGGGGTTCTCGTCGATGTTGAGCTTGACGATCTTGATCGCTTCCGCGTGCTCGGCGGCGATGGCCTCCAGGGACGGGGCGATCTGCCGGCACGGACCGCACCACTCCGCCCAGAAGTCGACCAGCACGGGCTTGTCGCTGCCGAGGACCTCGGCGGCGAACGTCTCGTCGGTCACGGGCTGGGGCTTGGTGCCGTCCTTGGTGTACTCGGCCACGGCGGTCTCCTCAGGGGTGTGGATGGCGGTGCTGGTGAAGGTCTGGGGGTCAGGCGGTCTTCTCGCCGTCGGCGAGAGCCGCGAGGTACCGCTCGGCGTCCAGCGCGGCGGAACAGCCGGTGCCGGCCGCGGTGATCGCCTGACGGTAGGTGTGGTCGACGACGTCACCGGCGGCGAACACCCCGGGGACGTTGGTGCGGGTGCTCGGCGACTGCACGGTGAGGTAACCCTCGGCGTCCAGGTCGAGCACGCCCTTGAACAACTCGGTCCGCGGGTCGTGGCCGATCGCGATGAACAGGCCGGTGACCGGAAGCTCAGAGGTCTCGCCGGTCTTGGTGTTGCGCAGGGTCAGACCGGAGAGCTTGCCGTCGCCCTGGATCGCGGCGACCTCGCTGTCCCACACGAAGGAGATCTTCGGGTCGGCGAAGGCGCGCTCCTGCATCGCCTTGGACGCCCGGAGGCTGTCCCGGCGGTGGATGATCTTGACCGAGGTGGCGAACCGGGAGAGGAAGGTCGCCTCCTCCATCGCGGTGTCACCGCCGCCGATCACGGCGATCTCCTGCTCGCGGAAGAAGAAGCCGTCACAGGTGGCACACCAGGAGACGCCACGGCCGGAGAGCTGGTCCTCGTTGGGCAGGTTGAGCTTGCGGTGCTGCGACCCGGTGGTCACGATCACGGCGCGCGCCCGGTGGACGGTACCCGCCGAATCGGTGACGGTCTTGATGTCGCCGCTGAAGTCGACGGCGGTCACGTCGTCCGGCACCAGCTCCGCGCCGAAGCGCTCGGCCTGGGCCCGCATGTTGTCCATCAGGTCCGGGCCCATGATGCCGTCCCGGAAGCCCGGGAAGTTCTCCACCTCGGTGGTGTTCATCAGCGCACCACCGGCGGTCACCGACCCCTCGAAGACCAGCGGGTTGAGCGAGGCGCGTGCCGTGTAGAGCGCCGCGGTGTACCCAGCGGGTCCGGAGCCGATGATGATCACGTTACGGACGTCGGTCACGGGTGTTTTCCTCGTCTCTGCGTACTGCTGGGGCCCTGGCTGGACTCTCGTCCTGCCTAACGGATCCTACGGGTCCCGCATTCCCACGGCAGTGCGCCGCTCGTGTCCGGGCGTCGCGAGCCGGGATGAGCGGGTTCAGCGGGGGTACGTGCCCTGGAACAGGATCTCCGCGGGGCTCGCCGTGGTGCAGGAGGCGGTGACGACGAAGGCGTCCACGGTGGCCGGGTCCCCGGGGTTCGGCAGCACGAGGAGGTACGCCTCACGGCTTCGGTAGACCTTCCGCTCGGCGGCCAGCGGGGTCTGGGAGCGGTGGGTGGCCTGGAGCGCGCAGGAGGGGATGTCGGCCGGGTCGGCTCCCGTGGTGCCGCCGTGGTCGAGCATGGGGGTGTCCGCGTGGTGCGGGACCGACGAGGATCCGACGTTGGGCCCCATCGTGGACGGGCCGGCGTCCGGCCCGGTGCCGGCCCCGGGAGCGCCCGCGAGCAGCCGCTGTACCTCCGTGCCGACGGCGTCGCTGCCGTCGGCCGCCGTCCCGGCCCTGGATTTCATCGCGCTGGAGTCGCCGGTGGTCGGGGACGACCCCGGGCCGACCTCGTAGACCATGCCGCCCACGACCAGTACCGAGGCGATCCCGGCGGCCACGAGCAGCCCGCGGCGCCGGGCGCGGCCGGCCGGACGGGCCCCCGCTCCACCGGGTCCGCCCGAGCGGCCGGGGCCGGTGGCCCGGTCCGGGTGCCCGGCGGGCGCCGGCGATGTTTCACGTGGAACACGACGCGGCGCAGAAGGCGATGTTTCACGTGGAACATCGGGCCGGGTCGAGTCCAGCAGGGCCTCGGCGGCCAGCGCCGCGTCGATCCGCCCGGCGACGTCCGCGGGCATCCGCTGCGGGCCGGGCAGGGTGCCCAGCAGTCCGCGGATCTCCTCCAGGGAGGACAGGACGTCGGCGCACAGCGCGCAGCCCGCGATGTGCAGCCGCACCTCGGCGCTGCGGTCGGGAGGAAGCAGACCCTCGGAGAGGTCGGAGATCTCGGGTACCTCGGGGTGAGAGTCCCGTCCCGTCGTCGTTGTCACCGGTGTCCACCTCCATCCGTTTCCGATCGTGTCTGTGGGACGGGCGAGCCCTCCGCCCGGTTCCTTCCCCCGCCCCGATCGGCGCTACCCCCGTCTCCCGGGTGCAGATGGGTGAGGAGCGGCAGCAGCCGGGCCCGCCCGCGGGCGCACCTGCTCTTCACCGTCCCGGTCGGCACGTCGAGCACGGCCGCGGCCTCCGCGACGGGGTAGCCCTGCATGTCGACCAGGACCAGCGCCGCCCGCTGCTCCATGGGGAGCGTGGCGAGAGCGGCCAGCAGCTCGCGGTGCAGTTCGTCGCGCTCGGCGGGTGCCTCGGCGGACTCGTGCGGCTCGAGGAGGGCGTCGAAGCCCTGCTCGTCGGCGACCGAGGAGGTGCGGCGGGAGGCGCTTCTGCGCACCCGGTCCAGGCAGGCGTTCACGGTGATGCGGTGCAGCCAGGTCGTGACGGCCGACTGGCCGCGGAAGGTGTGGGCGGACCGGAAGGCGGACACCAGGGCGTCCTGGACGGCGTCGGCGGCCTCCTCGCGGTCCCCCAGGGTGCGCAGCGCCACCGCCCAGAGCCGGTCGCGGTGGCGCCGCACTATCTCCCCGAAGGCGTCCGGATCGCCCGCGACGTGGCGCGCCAGCAGCTCGGCGTCACCGAGCGGGCTTCCCTCCATGTCAGGCACCCCCAGTCCGCCGTCCTGATCAACCCGCGACGTGGACTTCGGAGATCTTGCCACGGAAGCCGTCGGGCGTCGGCGGGAGGTGGGTCAGCCACACCAGGAGGTAGCGGGTGGTGGGCTTGCCGGTGAGGGTGAACTTCACCGTCGTCCCGGAGCCGGTGGCCGCCTTGGAGAAGGCGCCGAACTCGGTCGGCATCGAGACGGTCCCCGCCGGTGCGGTGAGCAGGTCCGCGGACGTCTGCCCGATGAAGTCCACGGTGACGCTGCTGACCCGCTGCGCGGTGCCGAGGTCCAGGATCAGGCCGACACCCGGCTTGAGGCCGCCGAGGTCGGCCTGGGTGTACCAGCTGGTCTGCCAGTACGTCGCGGGGTTGTTGTCGTACGCCTTCTTCCGGTCCGCCGGGTTCTCGCCCCCGTCCTCGCCGAAGGGGTCGAAGTCCTTGTCGCCGACGATCGGCACCGGCTTGGTCGGCGCGGGGGTCGTGGTGCCCCCGCCCGCCTGCCGACCCGTGGGGGTCGGGTTCGGGGAGTGGTTCTCGCGGGACTTGAGGGTGTCGGCGAGCTGCCAGCTGCCCAGACCGATCGCGACGATCAGCAGGGAGGCCACCGCCAGCTTCAGTGCCTGCCCGGTGCGGCCCGGGAGGGTGGGCGGAGGGGGCGGCGGCGGAGCGACGGGCCGCCGTGCGGGGCCCGGACCCGGCTGCTTGGGCGGCTGCTGGAAGCGCGGCGGCTGGTAGACCGGCTGCGGGTTCTCGGGCGGCCGGATCCGCGGGACACCGGCGACGACCTTCGCCAGTTCCTCCGGCGTGGTGCAGGGCGGCTCCTCGCGGGAGGCGGTGGCACCGTCGTTGGCGAGTGCGCGCATGGCGATCTCGGAGAGGCCGCGGTGGACGCCGGCCCGTACCTGGTCCGGGGCGATCAGCCCGACGCCCTTGGGCAGGCCGGTCAGGCCGTGGGCGTCCTCCTCGTGCGGCCAGCGCTGGGTGAGGGACGCGTACAGCAGGGCGCCGATCGCCTCGGTGTCCTGCCGCTGCGGCTTGTCCGAGGACAGGCCGCGCAGCGCCGCGTCGACCGCCAGCCCGCGGATCCGGTACTGGCCCGAGGCGGTGCGCAGCACGGTGCCCGGTTCGAGCCGCAGGTGCGCCAAACCCTCCCGGTGGGCCGCGGCCATGGCCTGGGAGACCTGGCTGACCATCTGGTAGGCCTCGTGCGGCTCCAGGGGCCCGGCGGCGATCAGCTCGGAGAGCGCGGTGGCGTCGGGCAGCCACTCGTGGATCACGTAGACGACGTCGTTCTCCTCGACGGCGTCGAGGACCTGGACGAAGCGGGGGTCGCCCAGCAGCGCGGCCGAGCGGGCCGCGGCGAGCACCTGGCGGGCCCTGGGGTGGGTGGCGGGCAGTACGTGGATGCCGACCGCCCGGCGCAGCTTCTCGTCGACCGCGCGCCAGCTGCTGAAGCCGTCGACGCGGGTGACGCACTCCGCGAGCTGGTAGCGGTGGGCGAGCTTGTGGCCGCTGTGCAGCTCCGGCGGCGTGGCCTTGGCCTTGGCGGGGAGCCGCATGGTCGCGGTGGAGCTGTTCGGCGGGGCGGTGTTCCCGGCCCCGCCCGTGGTCGGGCTCGTGCCCTTGCCCGCGTTCTTCGGGGCGGCCGCGGGGGTGTCGTCGTCCTCCTGCCGGGAGGAGTCGGTGCCGCTCTCCTCGGCGCTGTCCGGCGCGGGGCCGTCCTCGGCGGTGCTCGGCTCCTCGGCTGCGTCCCCGGAAGCCTCGTCGCCGGCCTTCTCGTCGGCCGCGGCGGCGGCAGGCTTTCCGGCCGCCTTCCCGGCGGCCTTCCGGGCCGCTTTCCCTGCGGGCTTCGCGGCGGCCTTGCCCGCCCCCTTCCCGGCGGCCCGGGCGGTCTTCGGCTCGGCGTCGTCGGCCGAGGCGTCAGCCGGTTCCGCGGCGTCCCCGGTCGGGTCGGCCCCGCCGGCCTCCCCCGGTGTCCCGGCTGCCCCTGCCGGTGGCGTCGCTGCGTCCCGCGGCCGCGGCGACGCCGGTCCGTCGGTGTCGTCGGCGCTGCCGATGGTCTGGTCGTCCGTCGTCCCGTCGGATGTGGCGCCACCCTCGTTGGCCACTCCGACGGCGGCCGTGCTGCGATCCGCCACCGTCGTTCCTGCCTCCCCATCCATTGCGCGATCCCACGTCGAGCCGAAGACAATTGTGCCCGCACTCCACCTCTCCGCACGACACGCGTCCGGCCGAGAAGGTTGTGCGGCGCCCCCTGCGGAGCCGCCGGTGGATCAGCGGCCGAGACGTCCTCTGACCATGCCGATCATCGCGGTCATCTCCTCGATCCTCATCCGCTTGGCGGCCAGCACGAACAGCACGATCATCAGCGCGCCGCCGACCACGAGCGAGGCCATAGCACTCGTCGCGCCGCTGCCCAGCTGCCGGGAGATGGCGTAGACGGCCACTCCGGCGATGCCCGCCGCCGGGACGCAGGCGCCGGTCAGCCGCGCGTAGGTGCGGATGACCCGCTTGCCGTCCAGGTCCCCCTGGAGCCGTGCCCGCAGACGTTTGGCGGCTACCCCGACGCCCACCGCGTACGCCAGACCGTAGGAGAGGGCCATGCCCGTCACGGCCCAGCGCGAGGGCAGGAGGACGAAGCTCAGACCGGACGCGGCGGCGTTGACCGCTGCCACCACGACCGTGTTGTAGAAAGGCGTGCGGGTGTCCTCGAAGGCGTAGAAGCCCCGCAGGATCACGTACTGCGCGGAGAAGGGGATGAGGCCGATCCCGAAGGCCATCACGATGAAGCCGATGTTGCGGGCGGACTCCGTGCCGGTGCTCGCGTAGAGCAGGCCGCACATGGGCACGCCGAGGGCGAGGAAGGCGAAGGACACCGGCACGATCGCCACCGCGGAGGTCCGCAGGCCGTAGGAGATGTCGTCTCGGACCGCGGTGAGGTCGCCGTCGGCGGCGGCCCGGGAGATCCGCGGCAGCACGGCGGCCATGACCGAGACGGTGATGATGGCCTGCGGCATCTGCCAGATCAGCAGCGCGTTGTTGTAGGCGGAGATACCGGTGCCCGGGTACCCGTTCTTGACGGCGTCGGCGCCCGCCCACGTGGCGAGCTGGGTGACGACGATCAGGCCGGCCTGGTTGGCCAGGACGAAGAAGAAGGTCCACTTCGCCAGCCGGGCGGCCTTGCCCAGGCCGTGGCCGCGCCAGTCGAAGCGCGGCCGGAACCTGAAGCCCGCGTCCCGCAGGTAGGGCAGCATCGCCAGCGACTGGACGACCAGGCCCAGCAGGGTGCCGATGCCGAGCAGCCGGGCGCCTTCCGGGGTGATCGTCGTGGCGTCCATCCGCGTGGTGCTGAAGGAGCCGTAGACGTAGATGAACATCAGGAAGGTGAAGATCACCACGATGTTGTTGAGCACCGGGGTCCACATCATGGCGCCGAACCGGCCGCGGGCGTTGAGCACCTGGCCCATCACCACATGCACGCCCATGAAGAAGATCGTCGGCAGGCAGTAGCGGGAGAAGGTGATCGCCACGTCGAAGCTGTCCGGGTTGTCGGCGATCTTCGCGGACATCAGCCGGATCAGCAGCGGGGCCCCGATCACGGTGACCGCGACGATGCCGCCGAGCACCACCATGACGACCGTGAGCAGCCGGTTGGCGTACGCGGCGCCGCCGTCGTCGTCGTCCTTCATGGCGCGCACCAACTGAGGAACGAAGACCGAGTTGAGGCCGCCGCCGATGGTGAGGATGTAGATCATCGTCGGCAGCGTGTTGGCCACGGAGTACGAGTCGTTGAGGGTGGCCATGCCGATCGCCGCGGCGATCACCAGGGTGCGCACGAAGCCGGTGACGCGCGACACCAGGGTGCCGGCCGCCATCAGCGCGCTGGACTTGAGGATGCTGCCGGATTTGCCGCCGGCCGCCGGGGCCGGCGCCGTGACGGGCAAGGGCAGCTGCCCGGTGGCGTCGTCGACCGGCAGGCCCGGCCCGCCGGCGGGGGCGGGCGCCATCGGCCCGCCCCCGGGCTGCGGGTAGGGCTGGTGCTGGGCGTAGCGGGGGTCGGGGTAGCCCGGGACCGGCCCGGCCTGCTGCCGGGGGTCGGCGTACCCCTGCCCGGCGCGCGGGTCGCCCTGGTAGGCCGCGCCCTGCCCGTACGCCTGCTGCCCGTAGCCGGGCGGCGCAGGGTAGCCGTCGGCGTAGTCCTGCGGCGCCTGGGGCCGTTCGTAGGGCGGGCGGCCGTAGCCCTGCGGCTGCTGGGGGGCCTGCGGGTGGCGCTGCGGCTCCGCGGGCTGCTGGAAGTACCCCTGGCGCGGGTCGTTCGCCGCCGGCGGGTACGGCTGCCGCGGCGGCTCCTGCCCGTACTGCGGCTGGTTCCCGGCGGGCCCCTGGTCGCGGAAGAGGTCCTCATAGGCGTCGAACAGCGGGAGGGAGCCGGTCTGGCCGATGTCGTCCATGCCCACGTACAGGCTCGCCGGGTTGTCCCCGTAGGGCATCTGCGGGTAGGTCGCCTGCTGCCAGTGCTGCCCGCCGTACGGGGACGGCGGGGGCTGCGGGTGCGCGGCACGGTCGTAGAGCGCGTCGCCCACCGGGTCCTGCGCCGTCGGATCCTGTTGCTGGTGGGGATCGTAGGCGTAGGTGTTCTGGAGATACGGGTCGGGTGGCGACGAGGGACGCTGCTCGGGCGAAGGGGGCATCTGGCCCGCAGAGTCGCGGTCACCGTCATACGGCGCGTTCATCAGTGCCCCACCTTATTGTCCGCCGGCTATCCGTCCACCTTCTCACCTGCCGGGGACGGCTCAGGGCTTTCCTGACCGGTGTCAGCGGCGGGGTCACCCGGCTGCCCGGGGTCGGTGCCGTCGCTCTCCGCGCTGTCGCCGTCCCCGCTGTCACCGGGACCGCCCTCGGCGGCCGCCTGGCGCTTGCGCTGACGGTAGATCCGTACCCCGGCGAGCACCAGGAGGAGCAGACCCGCCGCGATGATCAGCATGACCAGGTCGGTGACCTTGTTGATGCTCACACCGAAGGTGATCGCGCTGCCGCTGTTGTAGGGAAGGCCGTTCAGGGTGTACAGCCCCGCGCTGATCTGGGCCGGACCGTTGGCGCTCGCCGTGGTCTGGAACTTAAGGGTACGGGTGTGACCGGCTCCGATCGAGATGGGCTGTTCGGGATCGTGGATCTTCAGCCGGATGTTGCTGTCCGAGCTGACCCGCAGCACCAGGCCGGTGATCGGCTGGTTGAGGTCGTTCTTGACGGTGATCGGCACGGTGCCGCTGCGGCCGGAGAGGGTGAGCTGGTTCTTGTCCAGGATCCGCACCGCGCCCATCAGGTCCTGGAGGTAGTCGCCGACCGCGTTGCTGTAGGTGGTCTCGCCGTTCCTGTCGCCGCGCCAGCCGGTGGAGATCGCCCGCAGCATCGCGTTGCGGAAGGGCACGGTGACCCGGTCCTTGATGGTGAGGATCTTCACGAAGCCGTTGAGGCCGGTCTGGTCCTGGTGGATCTGGGCGAAGGTCTGGGCGCCGAACTCCTGCTTGCGCAGCGACTTCGGGTAGCTGCCGCGCCCGGGCACCTTGTGCGAGGCCCGGGTGTCCGGCTTGGCGTTGGCGACGCTGGTGAAGTCGAGGGTGTCGGCCCAGTGGCTGTTGTCGGTGGCGTCGATGGCCCGGGCCATCACGGTCGCCTGGGCGATGCTGGGCTGCCGTGGCGGCGCCACGAGGATCGTGCGCTGCTTGTCGGGCCGCTGGAGGGTGATCAGCAGGGTCTGCGCGACGAAGCTCTGGACGGCCAGGGTGGCGTTCTGCGGGTCGGCCATGTCGCCGTCGAAGGCGGTGGACAGACCGGCGTCGGCGACCACCGCGGTGGTGCCGCCGCCGATCGGGCGGGCCGCGGACGGGGTGTAGTCCAGGGAGTCGCTCTCGCGCAGGGAGTCGCTGCGGGCGATGATCCGGCTCGCGCCGCCGGCGCGGGCCGCGGAGACGATCGAGGAGTCGACCGCGCCGTTCACCGGCCAGGCGACGCCGGAGACGGACCGGACGCCGAGGATGTTGTCCACGGTGGTCCGGCCGAGCGCGGTGCCGGTCTTGAGCAGGTGGAGGTTGCCCGCGGTGCTGCGGCCGGCGTGGGCCAGCGAGGCGAGGTCGGGGTCGCCGAAGGGCAGGGCGACGACCTCCTCCCCGGCGGCCGCCGTCTTGAGCTCGTTGAGCCACTGGTTGGCGACGGCCGTCCCGGTGCCCGGCTCGGCCCGGCTGACGTCCCCGCCGGGCCCGGCGACCCGGTAGGGCTTCGTCATCGCCTCGACCGTGGCCAGCAGGTCCGGGTCCACGACCCAGGTGACCGGGAGGGACTTGGCGAGCTCCACCATCTCCCCGAGCCGCCCGGCGGGCTTCCCGTCGCCGCCGAGCGCCAGTTCCTTGGCCAGGTCGTCGTCGAGGAAGATCGGGCTCTGCTGGGAGTCGGTGTCGCCGCGGGAGTCGATGTGCGGCCGGTCGGTCAGCGGCCACAGGTAGCCGACGTGGGTCGTCCTGGCGCTGTCGCCGTCGGCGTACCAGGGCAGGAAGGTCCGCTTGATGCCGAGCACGTGGTTGTACGCTTCGGCGGCGTCCTGGCCGTCGAGGCTGACGCCGAGCTCGTAGACACCGCTGGCGCCCAGCCCCAGCGCGCTGACCGGGATCTTGAGGGTGAAGGGGGCGCTCCCGCCGGGGGCGAGGTCGGGGACGTCCGCGGTGTGGCCGTTGAGCTCGAAGCCGTCCTGGGCCACGTAGCCGGCCTGGTCGGCGGCGGCGCGCATCGCGCTGAGGCCGGCCAGCGGGCCGCCGGTGCCCATGTGGACCGCGATCCGGGCGTCGGTGATCTTCGTCCTGCCGTTGTTCCGCACGGTGCCGGACACGGTGACGGTGTCGCCCTTGGCCGGGATGCGCGGGGACAGCTCGGTCAGGCTCAGCGAGGCCGTGCGCGAGCCGGTGGCGGCCTTGGCGGACAACGCCGGGGCGGCTGTCGACCCGGAGGCCTGCGCGGTCTGGAGGAGGCCCGTGAGGACCGCGGCTCCGGTGAGGAGCGCCGTGGCCCTCAGCAGCCGCCGGCGTGGTGCCGGCGGGGGTGTTCCGGGTGCCTGTGCCGCCTCGCCCACGCGTTCGCCCGTCCCTTGTCGTCATCGGCCATCGGTCGTTGCTCGGTTGTGCGTGCTGGCATCGTAACGATCCGCGCAGTGCCCACGTGCTACGGAGCCGGATCAGCGGCCGCTCGGCAAACCGGGGCGCGCCCGCCGACCCGCGACCCGTACCCTTTGACGTTGTGCCGAATGCCAACAACGCCAACAATCCAGTGCGGACCCCGCAGGCCCGCCACCGGATCGAGCCCGTCGCCGAGGATCTGGGCCGGCTGTTCCGGGCCGCCGGATTCCAGCTCGCCCTCGTGGGCGGATCGGTCCGGGACACCCTGCTCGGCCGGCTCGGCAACGACCTGGACTTCACCACCGACGCCCGGCCCGAGCAGGTGCTGAAGATCCTGCGGCCCTGGGCGGACGCGATCTGGGAGGTCGGGATCGCCTTCGGCACGGTCGGCGCCCGCAAGGACGTCCGCGACGGCGAGGCGGCCAAGAGCTTCCAGATCGAGGTGACGACGTACCGCTCGGAGGCGTACGACCGCACCTCCCGCAAGCCCGAGGTCTCCTACGGCGACAGCATCGAGGAGGACCTGGTCCGCCGGGACTTCACGGTGAACGCGATGGCGGTCGCGCTGCCCGGCTCCGAGTTCGTCGACCCGCACCACGGCCTGGACGACCTGGCCGCGCGCGTGCTGCGCACGCCGGGCACCCCCGAGGCGTCCTTCTCCGACGACCCGCTGCGGATGCTGCGGGCCGCCCGCTTCGCCGCGCAGCTGGACTTCGAGGTGGCGCCCGAGGTGGTGACCTCCATGACGGAGATGGCCGACCGGATCGAGATCGTCTCCGCCGAGCGGATCAGGGACGAGCTGAACAAGCTGATCCTGTCCGACCACCCGCGCAAGGGCCTGCGGTTGCTGGTCGACACCGGCCTGGCCGACCGGGTGCTGCCCGAGCTGTCCGCGCTGCGCCTGGAGCGGGACGAGCACTTCCGGCACAAGGACGTGTACGAGCACACGCTGACCGTGCTGGAGCAGGCGATCGACCTGGAGACCGACGGGCCAGACCTGGTCCTGCGGCTGTCCGCGCTGCTGCACGACATCGGCAAGCCGAAGACGCGGCGGATCGAGCCGGACGGCCGGGTCTCCTTCCACCACCACGAGATGGTGGGCGCCAAGCTCACCCGCACCCGGATGACGCGGCTGAAGTACCCCAACGAGCAGGTGCGGGACGTCTCCAAGCTGGTCGAGCTGCACCTGCGCTTCCACGGCTACGGCGAGGGCGCCTGGACCGACTCGGCCGTACGGCGCTACGTCCGGGACGCAGGCCCGCTGCTGGAGCGGCTGCACAAGCTGACCCGCTCGGACTGCACGACCCGCAACAAGCGCAAGGCGGCCGCGCTCAGCCGTACCTACGACGGCCTGGAGACGCGGATCGCCGAGCTCAAGGACCAGGAGGAACTGGACGCGATCCGGCCGGACCTGGACGGCAACCAGATCATGGAGATCCTGGGCCTCCCGCCGGGCCCGGCGGTGGGCCGCGCCTACCAGCACCTGCTGGAGCTGAGGCTGGAGCACGGGCCGCTGGGGAAGGACGCGGCGGTCGGCGCGCTCAAGGAGTGGTGGGCCGCGCAGCCGTGAGCCCGGCCGCCGAGCGGCGCCGAACACGGATCGGGCGGCCCGGTCAACGCCGGAGGGGCGATGTTCCACGTGGAACATCGCCCCTTTCGTTTCACGCCGACCCTCGATGTTCCACGTGGAACATCGAGGGATCGACGGACGGCTCAGTGCAACGGGGTGAGGCAGAGGGAGAAGTCGTCCCCGGTGCCGCTCTCGTCGTACTCGGCGTACTCACGGCTGCACGCGTCGCCGCTGTGGATGCCGTCGACCCGCTTGTCGACCTTGAACTGCGCGGAGGTGGACGTGCAGTCCACGACGCTGACGATCGGGTCGTCGTCGGTGCCGCTCTTGCTGACGCAGTCGCCCGCCTGCGCGGTGTGGGCGGCGTGGTCCGGGACGGCGGCCGCCGCCACGAGCACGGCGACGAGAATGACGGGCACGAGGATGCCGTAGGCCCCGACCCGGCCGAAGATCGGCTTGCCCGGGTCGAGCGGCGGCCGCACCCCGCCGGAGGGGTGGGGCAGCTTGTTGAACTTGCCCCGGGCGACGAGGTTGATCAGCAGGGTGATCGGCGTGATGACGAACGACAGGAAGCCCCACCACCCCTGCCACAGCGTCTTGGTGGTCATCTCGCGGTGGGTGGCTATGCCGCAGGAACGGCAGAAGTTCCCACTGCGCCTCAGGAAGCGCATGACGATGAGAAAGCCCTGGTGGCCCCGGACGGTCGCCTTGACCGCCGGGAAGCCCCCGCAGTACGAGCAACTGCCCCCGGCCCCGGGCATGTGGCCGGCAGCGGGCTGCTGCCCGTACTGCGGGGCGAACGGGTTCTGGCCGTGCGGAGCGGAGTTGAACGGCGCCTGATCCTGCGGGCCCGGCCCGTACGGGTTCCCGTTGCCCGGCGCGAACGGGTTCTGCCCGTGCGGCTGCGGCGGCGCGTAGGGATTCTGGCCGTACTGCATCGGACCCGGTGGTGGCGGAGTTGCCACGATTTCCCCCTCGTAGCGACCGGCCCTAGGTGCGCGGGCCGGTCTCAGCTGTCGAACGTATGACGCGCATCATGGCCGCGGCGACAGCGGCGTAGATCAGCGACAAGGCGATGACCAGCGCGGACGAACGGCCGTCCGACGGCAGGATCAGCGCGGAGACCGCGGCGGCGCCCACGAATGCGACGTTGAATGCGACATCGTAGAGGGAGAACACCCGGCCCCGGTAACCGTCGTCGACGTGGGTCTGCACGACCGTGTCGGTGGCGATCTTGGCGCCCTGGGTGGTGAGCCCGAGCGCGAAGGCCGCCGCCATCATCGGCGTGACGGCGAAGGGCAGGGCCAGCGGCGGCAGCACCACCGCGGAGGCGGCCGAGCAGGCGATGATCCAGCCGAGCACGCCGAACCGGGAGGTCGCCCACGGGGTGAGGACGGCGGCCGCGAAGAAGCCCCCGGCGGACAGCCCCACCGCCAACCCCAGCAGCGCCAGCCCCTCGTCGGTGTCGGACGGGTCGGACCAGGCGTAGCGGGAGAGCATCAGCACCATGACGGTGAGCGCCCCGTAGCAGAACCGCATCGCCGACATCGCGGCCATCGCCTGCCCGGCCGGCGCCCGCTCGCGCAGGTGCCGCAGCCCGGCGGCGAGGCCGCGCACGGTGGCCACCAGTTCGGTGCCCAGCCGGGTCCGTTCCTGGGCCGCGTCCGGGCCGAGCCGGTCGCGGCCCAGGGCGAGCGCGGACAGGCCCGCGCACAGGTAGAACACCGCGCCCAGCAGCACCGTGGCGGCGTCCGCGGACGGGCCCGAGGCGAGGAAGAGGTGCACGACGAAGGCGACGCCGCCGCCCAGCGTGGCGGCCAGCGTGCCGGCCGTCGGGGAGAGCGAGTTGGCGACCACCAGCCGCTCCTTGTCCACCACCCGGGGCAGCGCGGCCGACAGGCCGGCCAGCACGAACCGGTTGACCGCGGTCACCGACAGCGCGGAGAGGTAGAAGAGCCAGGTCGGCACGTGCAGCAGGATGAGCGCGGCGGTGCCGCAGGAGAGCACGGCCCGCAGCAGGTTGCAGTACAGCAGCACCTGACGGCGCCGCCAGCGGTCCAGCAGCACGCCGGTGAAGGGGCCGAGCAGCGAGTAGGGCAGCAGCAGGACGGCCATGGCGGACGCGATGGCGCCGGCCGAGGTCTGCTTCTCCGGGGAGAACACGACGTAGGCGGCGAGCGCGACCTGGAAGACCCCGTCGGACAGCTGGGACAGCAGGCGCACCACGAGCAGGCGCCGGAAGTCCGGCCGCCGCAGCAGCACCCGGAGGTCACGCACTACACCCATGGGCCCACCCTCACACGACACGCGGGGCCCCGGGTGCACGACCCGGGGCCCCGCGTCCGCTGTCGGCTCAGCGGTTCACTCGGACATCCGCCGGGCGGGTCGCCCGGCGTTCCAGCAGCGCTCGGCTCAGCGCTCGACCTCGCCGCGGATGAACAGCTCGACGTTCTCCCGCGCCTGGTCGTCGAAGTACTGCACCGGCGGGGACTTCATGAAGTACGAGGACGCCGACAGGATCGGGCCGCCGATCCCCCGGTCCTTGGCGATCTTCGCCGCGCGCACGGCGTCGATGATGACACCGGCGGAGTTCGGGGAGTCCCAGACCTCGAGCTTGTACTCCAGGTTCAGCGGGACGTCGCCGAACGCGCGGCCCTCCAGGCGGACGTACGCCCACTTGCGGTCGTCGAGCCACTGCACGTAGTCCGACGGGCCGATGTGCACGTTCTTGGCGCCGAGTTCGCGGTCGGGGATCTGCGAGGTGACGGCCTGCGTCTTGGAGATCTTCTTGGACTCCAGGCGCTCGCGCTCGAGCATGTTCTTGAAGTCCATGTTGCCGCCGACGTTCAGCTGCATGGTGCGCTCCAGGACGACACCGCGGTCCTCGAAGAGCTTGGCCAGCACGCGGTGCGTGATGGTGGCGCCCACCTGGGACTTGATGTCGTCGCCGACGATCGGCACGCCCGCCTCGGTGAACTTGTCCGCCCACTCTTTGGTGCCGGCGATGAAGACCGGGAGGGCGTTGACGAAGGCGACCTTGGCGTCGATGGCGCACTGGGCGTAGAACTTCGCCGCAGCCTCGGAACCGACCGGCAGGTAGCAGACCAGCACGTCGATCTTGCGGTCCTTGAGGATCTCGACGACGTCGACCGGCTCCTCGGCGGACTCCTCGATCGTCTCGCGGTAGTACTTGCCGAGGCCGTCGAGCGTGTGGCCGCGCTGCACGGTCACGCCGGTCTGCGGCACGTCGGTGATCTTGATGGTGTTGTTCTCGCTGGCCCCGATGGCGTCGGCGAGGTCGAGACCGACCTTCTTCGCGTCCACGTCGAAGGCGGCGACGAACTCGACGTCACGCACGTGGTACTCGCCGAACTGCACGTGCATCAGACCGGGCACCTTGGTGTCCGGGTCTGCGTCCTTGTAGTACTCGACACCCTGGACCAACGATGTGGCGCAGTTGCCCACACCCACGATGGCTACGCGGACCGAACCCATTTCGGTTGCTCCTTGTGAGATAGTCACGCGGATCCCCGATCCCCGGGTCCTCCGCCGTTCTCCTGGTTGATGTGGTCGTCGTCCCGGGCCGCGGCCGGCTCCCTGCGCCCGGCCCGCTCGGTCTCGATCAGCTCGTTGAGCCAGCGGACCTCGCGCTCCACCGACTCCATGCCGTGCCGCTGCAGTTCGAGCGTGTAGTCGTCGAGCCGCTCGCGGGTGCGGGAAAGGGAAGCGCGCATCTTCTCCAGGCGCTCCTCCAGGCGGCTGCGCCGCCCTTCCAGAACGCGCATCCGCACGTCCTTGGAGGTCTGGCCGAAGAAGGCGAACCTGGCGGCGAAGTGCTCGTCGTCCCAGGCGTCGGGGCCGGAGTTCGCGAGCAGTTCCTCGAAGTGCTCCTTGCCCGCGGCCGTGAGCCGGTAGACGATCTTCGCCCGGCGGCCGGACAGGGGGGCGGTGAGCGGGTCGGTGTCCCGCGCCGTCTCCTCGACCAGCCACCCCTGGATGACCAGCGTCTTCAGACAGGGATACAGACTCCCGTAACTGAAGGCGCGGAACACCCCGAGCGAGGTGTTGAGCCGCTTGCGCAGCTCGTACCCGTGCATCGGTGACTCGCGCAGCAGGCCGAGAACCGCGAACTCAAGGATTCCGGAGCGCTTGCTCACCATCCCTCGTCCCCTCGTTCCAGGTGTGTCTCGACCTGATGTATCGAGCCGATACATCGCGACGATAGAACGGGCCGAGAGGTCGTGGCAAGGCACGCCATGGTGACCGGTGTCACATCCGCGAACCTGTGGAAGGTCAACTGACCGGAATGGGCCGAAGATCCCCCAGGTGTTCCTTTTGACCGTGCGTACTCTGTTCGCCATGCGAAGCACCGGGAACCCTGTGGCGTTGGTGGGCGTCATGATCCTTGGTGCGGTGCGACCTGTGACCGGTCGCACCGAGGGGGACAACCGACCGGAATGTCATCGACGCCCTCAGGCGATCCCGCCTGTCGAGGAGTAGCTGTTCAATGAGCGAGCACCGTCGCAAGCCGCCGCAGCCGCCGTCCGGCGGCCGTGCTGCCGCCCGGCGCGGGGGACAGCCGACACCGCCTCCCTCCGGTGGTCGGCGAGCCGCGGGAGGAGCCCCGTCAGGAGGCGATGCCGCGTCCGGCGGCTACCGCTCCCCTTCCTCGCCGTCCGACCCGGGCGGCTACCGCCCCGGCGCCCCCACGGGAGCCGGCGCCGGCGGAGCCCCCGGCGGATCCGCCGGCCACCGCTCCGGCGGCGGCCGGGAGCGCCCCTACGAGGGCCGCGCGGCCGCGCGCCGCGCCGCCCAGGGCCGCGCCTCCCGGCGCCGTGCGGGCGGGGAGAACACCGGCCCCGGCGGGCGCGGCGGTCGCGGACCGGCCAAGAAACGCTTCATCGACTACCCGCGGTACGGCAAGGACGGCTGGCGGCGCTGGATGCCCTCGTGGCGCCAGATGACCGCCGTCCTCATCGGCTTCGCCGGCACCCTCGTCGGCATCGCCGGCGTCGCGTACGCGATGGTGGGCATCCCGGACGAGAACAAGATCGCCACCGCCCAGAACAACGTCTACTACTGGTCCGACGGCTCCCGGATGATCGCCACCGGCGGCGGCAACGTCAACCGGCAGAACATCACGTACGACGAGATCCCCAGCGCCATGCGCTACGCGGTGATCTCGGCGGAGAACAAGACGTTCGAGACCGACAGCGGCGTCGACCCGATGGGCATCGCCCGGGCCTTCTACAACATGGCCAAGGGCGGCGAGACGCAGGGCGGCTCGACCATCACCCAGCAGTACGTGAAGAACTCGATGCTCGACCAGTCGCAGACGATCAGCCGCAAGTTCAAGGAGATCTTCATCTCCATCAAGGTCGGCGCGAAGGTCAGCAAGCAGCAGATCATGGCCGGCTACCTGAACACGTCGTACTTCGGCCGCGGCGCCTACGGCCTCCAGGCGGCGGCGCAGACGTACTACGGCGTCGACGCGGAGAAGCTCAACCCCAGCCAGTGCGCCTTCCTGGCCTCGCTGCTCAAGGGCCCCACGTACTACGACCCCATCGGCCACCCCGAACTCGACCCGGCCGCCACTGAGCAGGCCAACACCACCCGCTCGCAGGGGCGCTGGTCCTGGATCCTGGACCAGGAGGTCAAGTTCGGCCACATGACGGCCGCCGACCGGGCCAAGTACACCAAGTACCCGATGCCGCAGGGGCGGAAGGCCCAGGCCGGCATGGTCGGCCAGATCAGCTACCTGGTGTCGACGGCCAACCAGTACGTCGAGCAGCACTCCAGCCCCAAGATCACCGAGCAGGACCTCGCGCTCGGCGGCTACCAGATCTACACGACCTTCAAGAAGAAGAACGTGAACGCGCTCAGCGCGGCCGTCAGCAAGGTCCGCAAGCAGTACATCAAGCCGGGCCACGGCGACAAGTACATGGGCAGTGACCCCGAGTTCAAGGGCGACGCCGACACCAACGTCCAGTTCGGCGCCGCCTCGGTGGTGCCCGGTGACGGCGCGATCGTGGCCATCTACGGTGGTGCCGGCTACGAGCACGGCGAGTTCAACAACAACGCCGACACCGCGGGTGTGCCGGTCGGCTCCACCTTCAAGCCCTTCGTCCTCACCGCCGCCATGCAGTACGGCACCAACCACAGCGACGGCAAACCCCTCACGCCGGACAGCAAGTACAACGCCGACGACCTGATCGAGATCAAGGACCACGACGGAAACCCGGTCCTCAACAAGGACAACACGCCGTTCCGGCAGAAGAACGAGGACGGCACCAAGTACGGCTACGTCACCTTGAAGGAGGCGATGCAGTACTCGATCAACAGCCCCTTCGTGCAGCTCGGCGAGGACGTCGGCCTCCCCAAGGTGAGGGCCACCGCGGAGAAGGCAGGTCTGCTGCCCGGCAGCATGGAATCGCTCGTCGCCTCGTTCTCCATCGGCACCTCGACACCGAGCGCGATCCGGATGGCCGACGCCTACGCCACGTTCGCCAAGTCCGGGGTGCAGGTGGACCCCTACTCGGTGACCAAGGTCGAGCACGACGGGAGCGAGGTCTCCGGGTTCACGAAGCCCACGCCCACGCAGGCCTTCCCGTCCAACATCGCCAACACCGTCACCGGCGTGCTGCAGAACGTGGTCCAGCACGGCACCGGTACCAAGGCGCTCGCCCTCGGCCGCCCGGCCGCCGGCAAGACCGGTACCACCGACAGCCCCGGCGGCACCCGGTCCGCCTGGTTCGACGGCTACACCCCCCAGTTGTCGACGACCGTGGTGATGTTCCGGCAGGACTCCAAGAAGAAGATCCTGATGCCGATGTCCGGCACCGGCGGCTTCGCGTCCGTGCACGGTGGTGACATCCCGGCGACCATCTGGACCGACTACATGAAGGTCGCGCTCGGCGGCTCTCCCGAGCAGACCTTCCCCACCCCGATCAAGATCGGCCCGCCGCAGAACGAGCCCGGCGCCCCGACGCCGACGCCGACCATGACGACGCCGACGCCGACCACGCCGCCGCCCACCACGACGCCGCCCACCACCCCGTCGACCAAGCCGCCCGGGGGGCCGGGATGGCCGACCCCGACGGCGACCGACACCCCGTCCTGCTCGATCTGGGGCTGCCAGACGACACCGCCGGCGACCACCACGCCGCCCACCGGTGGGAACGGGGGCGGGACCGGAGGACCCGGAGGCGGCAGGGGTGCCCCCACCCCTTAGCCTCGATCCACCGACGTGGCTCGAGAATGATCTTCTGCGGGGCTTGTGAGCTGGGTGTGGGGCGGTGGCCGTGGGTGGGCAGGGGGTATCCGCTGGTCTGCCCAGCTCTTCCACGAATGCGGCTCCGGTCGGGCCCTGGCGGGCGAGGTGGTCAGGAACGTCGGGCTGCTTCGGGTGGGCGGTGGACAGTGTCGAACAGGTGCGTCCAGGCGTGTTGCCAGGGCCAGTTGTCCGGTAGGTGCAGGGTGAGGCGCCGGGCGGAGCGGGCGATCCTGGCCGGGACACGGACGAGGTGGGTGCGCAAGGTGGCGGTGGTGGCCTTGGTGTGGAAGGCCGAGGTCAGGGCACCGGCGGCGCGGAGCAGGTTGTAGGCCATCGCCCACTGGATCAGCCAGGCTGCGTTGGCATGGAAGTGGCCCGAGGGCAGGTGGGCGAGGGCTCCGGCTTTGCTGTCGGCGATGACCTGCTCGACGACGGCGTGGTGGCGGTGTTCCCGCTCGGCCACGAGCGTCGGCGCGGGGTTGTCGGTGAAGAACGGGTGGTAACGCCAGACGGGGAACAACTCGCCCTGCTCACCGACGACGGCGGGTTTGGCCAGGTCACGGACCCGGCGCACGATGAGGCGGGCGGTGGCCTGCTCGCTCTTCTTCCGGCTCGCGAACGCGGTGTAGGCGGGTATCTCGGCGACCTGGGCATCGAAGATGAGCTCGCCGGTGTCGGGGTCGGGCACGGCGGTGGGGTAGGTGATCTGCTGCCATGCGGCTTCGTCGATGGCCAGGACGGCCCGTTTGACGGAAGGGTTCATGCCGCAGGTGACGGAGAAGTGAGCCCCGGCCCGGCGGCACGCGGCGATGACGCCGGCGTTGTAGAACTGCGAGTCCGCGCGCAGGATGCGCAGGCCGGTGCAGCCGGCCTCGACGGCGGTGGCCAGCGCCTGGCTGACAAGTTTCGGGGCGCCGCGGGAGTCTGCTGCCTTGCCGCGTCGCAGCCGCACGGTGGCGATCACCGGCCGGGAGGTGGGGGTGCAGATCGTGGCGAGCAGGGGGTGCAGGGTGCGGATGCCCTTGAACCGGCCGTACTCGGCGCCCTGCTTGGTACGGCCGTAGACCCGTTTGTGGGTGGAGTCGACATCGATGAATGCCTTCTCACCCGCGCCGGGCAGCAGCGGGGTGTGGGCTGCCAGTTGGGCCAGGAACCGGCGGTGCACGGCTTGGAGTTGGAGGGCGTGACCGTGGGTGAACGCGCGCAGGAACGTCCCCAGCGTGGACGGGGCACGCAGACCTCCGAACAGCAGGGGCATCGCGCCGTGCCGCAGGACGTCCAGGTCGTCGATGCTGTCCGCGCCCGCGACCATGCCGCCCACGATGCTGGTGACCTTCGCGTCCGCCGCCGCACCCGCGCCGTTCTTCGCTCCGGTCAGCTTCACCTTCTCGGTCACCAGCCGCGGCAGCCCGCACCGCTCGGCCAGCCGCATCACCGGGACCAGCCCGGCATACGCGACCAGATTCGTGTCATCGAACGCGGCGGACACCGCCGAAGCGGCATGGGAAGATTGCATCTCGCGGATGCACTCCAATTCTGTGGACATGGAACCCTAGGAAGTCCCATCGTCCCAGCTCAGAGGGCATCCGCGCCTTCATGTCCAAGCCCTGGACCGGCTATTGCCCGGCGGATCGAGGCTTAGGACGCCCCCGCCCCGGCTCCGGCGCCAGGCTCGAGCACCACGCGACCCCTCCGCGGATCCCCCGCGGAGGGGTCGCCGCGCGTTCGGGCCCGGAACCGGCCGCCGGCCGACAGACCGCCCGGGGCTCTTGCCCCCACAGCCCCGTACGGCAGGATGTCGCCATGACGAGCGTGCGCGACCGCGAAGAGGACGACCGGCGAGAGCTTCCCGTGCGCCCGACCGACGAGGACCCGCTGGCCGCCGCGGGCAGCGAGCTCGTCGGCGGGCCGGCCGGGCGGCGGGCGGGAGCGGGCCACCCCTGGTGGAACCCGCTGCGGATCATGGTCCTGGCGGTCATCGGGATGTTCGCGCTCGGCATGGTGCAGAAGGCGTCCTGCTACTCCGGCGGCTGGTTCCAGAACGGCGACCCGCAGTACATCCACGCCTGCTACTCCGACATCCCCCACCTGTACGCCCAGCGCGGCTTCGCCACCGACCTGGTGCCGTACTTCGACCGGATCCCGGACGCCCTCAGCGGCACCCCGAACCTGCACTACCTCGAGTACCCCGTGCTCACCGGGCTGTTCATGGAGGTGGCCTCCTGGGTCACCCCGCACGGCTCGGCCCAGGACAGCGCGCAGAGCTACTGGATCGCCAACTCGGCCATGCTGATGATCTGCGCGGTCGTGCTCGTCGTGTGCGTTGCCCGCACCAGCCGGCGGCGGCCCTGGGACGGCCTGCTGGTCGCCCTGTCCCCCGCGCTCGCGCTCACCGCGACCATCAACTGGGACCTGTTCGCCGTGGCGCTCGCCTCTGCCGGGCTGATGTTCTGGTCCCGCGGGAAGACCGGATGGGCCGGTGTGCTGATCGGGCTGGCCACCGCCGCCAAGCTCTACCCATTGCTGCTGCTGGGCGCGCTGTTCCTCCTGTGCCTGCGGGCCGGGCGGATGCGGGACTTCGGCGCCACCTTCGGCGCGGCCGTCGGCGCCTGGCTCGTGGTGAACCTGCCGGTGATGCTCCTCGCCCCGCACGGCTGGGCGCAGTTCTACACCTTCAGCCACTCCCGGCCGACCGACTACGGCTCGCTGTGGCTGGTCATCATGCAGCGCACCGGCAACCCGCTGCACGGCGTCAACGCCTACGCCACCGCCCTGATGCTGCTGCTGTGCGCCGCCATCGCCGCCCTCGCGCTCTACGCCCCGCACCGGCCCCGGGTCGGCCAGCTGGCCTTCCTGGTGGTGGCCGCCATGCTGATCAGCAACAAGGTCTACTCGCCGCAGTACGTGCTGTGGCTGCTGCCGCTTGCCGTGATGGCCCGGCCGCGCTGGCGGGACCTGCTGATCTGGCAGGGCGCGGAAGTGCTGTACTTCCTCGGCATCTGGTACCGGCTGGCCTACGTCACCGGCACCAAGCACCACGGCCTGACCCCCGACGCCTACCACCTGGCCATCGGCGTCCACCTGCTCGGCGTGCTCTACCTCTGCGCGCTGGTGGTGCGGGACGTCCTGCTGCCCGAGTACGACGTGGTCCGGCAGGAGGGCGAGGACGACCCGGCCGGCGGCGTGCTGGACGGGGCCCCGGACGTCTTCGTGCTCGGCCCGCCCCCGCACGAGCCCAAGCACCGGGCCGCCGCGGCCGGCTGACCGGCCCCCGACACGACGAAGCCCGGCCCCGGGGCGTGACCCCGGGCCGGGCTTCCGTCACGTCCGGCTCAGGACGGGCGGTCCACCACGCGGTCGAACTGCGTGGTGGTGTGCCGCAGCTGCGCCACCAGCTCGTCGCCCACCGCGGGCGGCGCCACGTCGCCCGGCAGGAAGAGGATCGACACCTGCATGTGCGGCGGCTCGGCGAACCAGCGCTGCTTGCCCGCCCACAGGAACGGCGACAGGTTGCGGTTCACCGTGGCCAGCCCGGCCCGCGCCACGCCCTTGGCCCGCGGCATCAGGCCGTGCAGCGCCTTCGGCGCCTCCAGGCCCACCCCGTGCGAGGTGCCGCCCGCCACGACCACCAGGTGCCCGTCGGCGGCCGCCTTCTCCTGCCGGTAGCCGTACCGCTCGCCCTTGGCGATCCGGGTGACGTCCAGCACCGCCCCGCGGTACTCCGTCGCGTCGTGGTCGCCGAGCCACAGCAGGGTGCCGATCCGGGCCCGGAACCGGGTCTGCGGGAACTGCTGCTGGAGCGCGGCGAGTTCGGTGGCCTTCAGATGGCTGACGAACATCGTGTGCAGCGGCAGCCGGGCGCCCCGCAGCCGCTCCATCCAGGCGAAGACCTCCTCCACCGCGTCGCTGCCGTCCGCGCGGTCCAGCGGCAGGTGGATGGCGAAGCCCTCCAGGCGCACGTCGTCGATCGCCGTGTGCAGCTTGCCCAGGTCGTCCTCGGCCACGCCGTGCCGGCGCATGGTGCTCATCACCTCGATGACCACCCGCGCGCCGACCAGGCCGCGCACGCCCTCCACCGAGGACACCGAGCGGATCGCCCGGTCCGGCAGCGGCACCGGCTCCTCGCCGAGCCGGTACGGGGTGAGCACCAGCATGTCCCCGCTGAAGAAGTCCTTGATCCGGGCGGCCTCGTAGGTCGTCCCGACGGCGAGCATGTCGCAGCGCAGCCGGGTCGCCTCGTCGGCGAGCCGCTCATGGCCGAAGCCGTAGCCGTTCCCCTTGCAGACGGGCACGATGCCGGGGAACTGGTCCACCACTTTCTGGTGGTGCGCACGCCAGCGTGCGGTGTCGACATACAAGGTGAGCGCCATGGCCGGGATCCGGACCCTTCCTGTGTGATGACCCCCTGACGTCGGTCCCGGGGGACCGCCGGCCGCTCAGCGGCGGGACATGTAGAGGTCGAGTGCCTTGTGAAGGAGCTTGTTGAGCGGGAAGTCCCACTCACCCAAGTATTCGGCGGCCTGGCCCCCTGTGCCCACCTTGAACTGGATCAGGCCGAACAAATGGTCCTTGTCGTCCAGCGAGTCGCTGATGCCGCGCAGGTCGTAAATGCTGGCGCCCATCGCGTAGGCGTCCTGGAGCATCCGCCACTGCATCGCGTTGGACGGGCGCACCTCGCGCTTGTGGTTGGCCGAGGCGCCGTAGGAGTACCAGACGTGCCCGCCGACGGTCAGCGTGGTCGCCGCCGCCACGAGCTCGCCCTCGTGCATGGCCAGGTACAGCCGCATGCGCTGCGGGTCCTCGCCGTTGAGCGTGGTCCACATCCGCTGGAAGTACGACAGCGGACGGGGCCGGAAGTGGTCGCGCTGGGCGGTGACCTCGTACAGCTGCTGCCACATCGGCAGGTCGTCGTAGCCGCCCTGGATCACCTCGACGCCGGCCTTCTCGGCCTTCTTGATGTTGCGGCGCCACAGCTGGTTGAAGTTCTTGAGGATGTCGTCGAGCGAGCGGTTCTCCAGCGGCACCTGGTAGACGTACCGCGGCTGGACGTCGCCGAAGCCGGCCCCGCCGTCCTCGCCCTGCTGCCAGCCCATCCGGCGCAGCCGGTCGGCGACCTCGAAGGCGCGCGGCTCGATGAAGGTGGCCTCCACGTCCCGCAGCCGCTTGACGTCCGGGTTGGCGATGCCCGCCTTGACCGCGCCCGCGTCCCACCGGCGGATGATCACCGGCGGACCCATCTTGACGGTGAACGCGCCCTGCTGCTTGAGGTGCTTGAGCATGGGCTGGAGCCACTCGTCGAGGTTCGGCGCGAACCAGTTGATGACCGGCCCCTCCGGCAGGTACGCCAAGTACCGCTTCACCTTGGGGATCTGCCGGTAGAGCACCAGGCCGACGCCCACCAGCCGGCCGTCGGAGTCGTCGAACCAGCCGAGGTTCTCCGCACGCCACTCGTTCTTCACGTCCGCCCATGCCGGAACCTGGCAATGGCTCGCCATGGGCAGGCTCTGGATGTAGGCCAGATGCTGCTCGCGGCTGATGGTCCTGAGGGTCAGGCTCATGCGGGGCACTTCCCATGCTCACGACTGCGGGCTTTATCTGGCCCGAAGCCTACTGCGCAGGGGCCGCGCCGCCGCTACTGCCCGACGCTCTCGGCCAGGGCCTGTCACCCGAATCCGCCGTGCGCCATTCCCAGGTAGAAACCGAGGGCCGCCATGCCCAGTCCGATGACGAGCGCGAACCGCTCGGCGGTGGTGGCGGAGATGTACTGGCCCCAGCCGCCGGTGAGGGTGCCGGCCAGTCCGGTCGCGGCGGTGAGCGCGTGCAGGTGGTGGAAGCCCGCGGTGACCACGGCGATCACGCCGAGCACGAGGGTGGCCGCGAGCAGCGCGTTCACCAGGGGATGGGGGCGGCCGTCGGTGTTGAAGGTGTAGTGCCGGGTCCGTTCCGCGTGCTGCTGTGCCATGAGGCACCTCCGTGACGGAGAAGTGGCGCTCGGTAGCGCCGTCACACCCGATGTGTACAGATTGGGGCCATAAGGGGCCGGATTTCAACCCGGAGGGCGTACCCGGGTAGACTGCACGGTCTGCACCGGTCTCCTGCCGGCCGGCGGTCGCTCCGAGGGGCACTGTCAGTGGCCCGCGTTACCGTTGCGACGCAAGTCAAACCCTCCTGCCACGGAAACGCCGTGGCCGCTGAGTCCAAAGGAGGTGGGTTCCCCTATGCGTCACTACGAGCTCATGCTCATTCTCGACCCCGATCTCGAGGAGCGCGCTGTCTCTCCGCTGATCGAGTCCTTCCTGTCCGTCGTCCGCAACGGCGGCGGCAGCGTGGAGAAGGTCGACACCTGGGGCCGTCGTCGTCTCTCCTACGAGATCAACAAGAAGCCCGAGGGCATCTACTCGGTCGTCGACCTGAAGGCCACGCCCGAGGTCGTCAAGGAGCTGGACCGCCAGCTCAACCTGAACGAGTCGGTGCTGCGGACCAAGGTCCTGCGTCCGGAACTGCACTAGCCGGCAACTGCTCGGCAGTCCGCGCCTGCTGCGCGGAGTCCGGACTCCGAGTAGCGGCCACCAGCACTGCCCATAGCCAGTCGAGAGGTCATCCCATGGCAGGCGAGACCGTCATCACGGTCGTCGGCAATCTCGTCGACGACCCCGAGCTGCGCTTCACCCCCTCCGGTGCGGCGGTCGCGAAGTTCCGCGTCGCGTCCACTCCCCGCACCTTCGACCGGCAGACCAATGAGTGGAAGGACGGCGAGAGCCTGTTCCTGACCTGCTCGGTCTGGCGGCAGGCGGCGGAGAACGTCGCCGAGTCGCTCCAGCGCGGCATGCGCGTCATCGTGCAGGGCCGGCTGAAGCAGCGGTCGTACGAGGACCGTGAAGGCGTCAAGCGGACGGTCTACGAGCTGGACGTCGACGAGGTCGGCGCCAGCCTGCGCAGCGCCACGGCCAAGGTCACCAAGACCAGCGGCGGTGGACGCGGCGGCCAGCAAGGCGGCGGCTTCGGCGGCGGCCAGGGTGGCGGCCAGGGCGGAGGCAGCTGGGGCGGCCAGCAGGGCGGCGGCGGTGCTCCCGCCGACGACCCCTGGGCGACCAGCGCTCCGGCCGGCGGCGGCCAGGGCAACGGTGGCGGAGGAGGCTGGGGCGGAGGCTCCGGCTCCGGCTCCGGCGGCTACTCGGACGAGCCGCCCTTCTAAGGGCGGACACCTCACACTTCTTGATCGCATTAGGAGAGGCACATCATGGCGAAGCCGCCGCCGCGCAAGCCGAAGAAGAAGGTTTGCGCGTTCTGCAAGGACAAGACCGTGTACGTGGACTACAAGGACACGAACATGCTGCGGAAGTTCATTTCCGACCGCGGCAAGATCCGTGCCCGCCGGGTCACCGGCAACTGCACGCAGCACCAGCGTGACGTCGCCACGGCCGTGAAGAACAGCCGTGAGATGGCGCTGCTGCCGTACACCTCGACGGCGCGCTAAGGAGAGGGTGACCAACTATGTCCAAGATCATCCTCACCAACGAGGTCAGCGGCCTCGGTGCCGCGGGCGACATCGTCGACGTCAAGCCGGGTTACGCCCGTAACTACCTGATCCCGCGGGGCTTCGCCATCGCGTGGACCAAGGGCGGCGAGAAGGACGTCGAGCAGATCCGCCGGGCCCGCCGGATCCGTGAGATCCACTCCCTTGAGGACGCCAACGCCGTCAAGGCGCAGCTCCAGTCCGTCAAGGTCAAGCTGAGCACCCGCGCGGGCGACACCGGTCGCCTCTTCGGGTCCATCACCCCCGCCGACATCGCCGCGGCGATCAAGGACGCGGGCGGCCCGGCGGTCGACAAGCGCCGGGTCGAGGTGGCCGCGCCCATCAAGACGCTGGGCGCGCACAAGGTGTCCGTGCGGCTGCACGCCGAGGTCGAGGCTGTCCTCGACGTCGAGGTCGTGGCTGCGTAACGCGGCATTTGTTCCACGTGAAACACGTGGAACGGGGGGCGCGCTCTCGGGCGCGTCCCGGCACAACGGTGGAGGGCCGGCCCCTGATGCGGGGGGTCGGCCCTCCGGCACGTCCGGGGCGGGGGGCGCGGCCCGGCGGGGGCCGTCGCCGTACGGCCCGGGTACGGGGACGGGCTCGCGCCGTCGTACGGCCCGGCACCGGCGTACGGCTCCGCTCGGGCCGTACGTTCAGCGGCTCGCGCCCGTGACCACCCAGCGGCCGGAGCGGGCCCGCAGCCACAGGGCGGCCAGCCGGGTGAGCATCATCAGGCCCATCGCCCACCACAGCGCGGTCAGACCCGCGCCCACCGCCGGGACCGTGCATGCCGCCGGCGCGAAGACGGCCAGCGTCACCAGCATCGACCAGGCCAGGTACGGCCCGTCCCCGGCACCCATCAGCACCCCGTCGAGCACGAACACCACCCCGCAGACCGGCTGCGAGAGCGCCACCACCAGCAGCGCCGGGGCGAGCACGTGGCGGACGGCCGGGTCGGAGCTGAACACCGGCCCGATCAGCGGCCTGGCGAGCACCACCAGCAGCCCCAGCAGCACGCCGCAGGCCGCGCCCCACTGGATCATCCGCACGCAGGCGGCCCGCGCGCCCGCCGGGTCGTCGGCGCCCAGGTAGCGGCCGATGATCGCCTGCCCGGCGATCGCGATGGCGTCCAACGCGAAGGCCAGCAGCGACCAGACGGTGAGGGTGATCTGGTGGGCGGCGATCTCCGTGTCGCCGAGCCCCGCGGCCACGGCGGTCGCGATCATCAGCACCGCCCGCAGGCTGATCGTGCGGACCAGCAGCGGCAGCCCGGCGTGGGCGCAGGCGCGGATGCCCGCGGCGTCCGGCCGCAGCACCGCCGGCCAGCCGGAACCGGCCCGGCGCCGGGCACCGCGGACCACCACGCCCAGGTAGGCCGCGGCCATGCCGTTCTGGGCGACGACCGTGCCCCAGGCGGAGCCCGCGATGCCCAGCCCGGCGCCGTAGACCAGGGCGGCGTTGAGCCCGGCGTTGCCGGCGAAGCCCACCACGGCGACGTACAGCGGCGTGCGGGTGTCCTGCAGGCCGCGCAGCACGCCGGTGGCCGCCAGCACGACGAGCATCGCCGGGATGCCCAGCGCGCTGATCCGCAGGTACGTGGCCGCGTACGGGGCGGCGGTGCGGGAGGCGCCGAACAGGCCCACCAGTTCGGAGGCGGTCGGCAGCACCGCGGCCACCACGAGGACGCCGAGCAGCAGGGCCAGCCAGATCCCGTCCATGCCCTGGCGCAGGGCGGCGAGCGGGTCGCCGGCGCCGACCCGGCGGGCCACCGCGGCGGTGGTGGCGTAGGCGAGGAAGACGAAGACGCTCACGGCGGTGGTGAGGAGGGCGGCCGCCACGCCGAGGCCCGCCAACTGCGCGGTGCCGAGGTGGCCGACAACCGCGCTGTCCACCATGACGAAGAGGGGTTCGGCCACCAGCGCGCCGAACGCGGGCAGCGCCAGCGCGAGGATCTCCCGGTCGTGGCGGCGGCGTACGGTGACCGTCAGGCGGGCGGCTTTCCGCGGTGTGGACGGTGGGGCGAGCGGAGGCACGGCGCACAGCCTATCCGTCCACAAGTAAGAGGTGAAGGCCGGGCCTGATCATTACGGACGACTGCGTAGAGTGATCTCCTCCGCGTCGTTTGTCTCGATCATGCTCCGGGTGGGAAAGTTTTTCTCCTGCACAGGCTATGGACGAAGAACTCCCAGGTCAGGATGGGTTCTTCTGGTCGGCTGTCCGCTTGTCCACAGCGCTGTCCCAAGCTCCGTACACAGGTTGGGGGCAGTTCTCCACAGGTATGCCGCCGCCGTCCACACCCCCTGTGGATAACCGCCTTGGTCCAGGCCGTCACTGGCCCTACCGTTGACGTCTCCCGACGCGCCGCACGCGACCGCCGGGCGGCTCGGACGACGGAACCGTCGCCGTGAAAGAGTGGCACGCACGCGGGGATCCGGGCCGACCGGCCGGACGGGAGGAGGTGGCGGGAATGAGCCAACCCGACCATGCCGACGAACGCTGGTCCGACGGCCCGTCGGACGGCCCGAACACCGCCGTCAGCCCCTTCCGCAAGCGCAACTCCGGCTCCGACGAGGGGCGCGAGGGCCGCTACCAGGAAGGCGGCGGGGGCTTCGAGCGCGTCCCCCCGCAGGACCTGGACGCCGAACAGTCCGTCCTCGGCGGCATGCTGCTGTCCAAGGACGCCATCGCCGACGTCGTCGAGGTGCTCAAGGGCGGGGACTTCTACCGTCCCGCCCACGAGACGATCTACCACGCCATCCTCGACCTGTACGCCCGCGGCGAGCCCGCCGACCCCATCACCACCTCCGCCGAACTCACCAAGCGCGGCGAACTCGCCCGCGTCGGCGGCGCCCCCTACCTCCACACCCTCGTCAACGCGGTCCCCACCGCCGCCAACGCCGAGTACTACGCCGAGATCGTCCACGAACGGGCCGTCCTGCGCCGCCTGGTCGAGGCCGGCACCCGCATCACGCAGATGGGCTACGCCGCCGACGGCGACGTCGACGACATCGTCAACTCCGCCCAGGCCGAGATCTACGCCGTCACCGAACAGCGCACCTCCGAGGACTACCTCCCCCTCGGCGACATCATGGAGGGCGCCCTCGACGAGATCGAGGCGATCGGCTCCCGCAGTGGCCAGATGTCCGGCGTCCCCACGGGCTTCGCCGACCTCGACTCCCTCACCAACGGCCTCCACCCCGGCCAGATGATCGTCATCGCCGCCCGCCCGGCGATGGGCAAGGCGCTGGCCCTCGACACCCCCCTGCCCACCCCCACCGGGTGGACGACCATGGGCGAGGTGCGCGTCGGCGACCACCTGCTCTCGGCCGACGGCCGGCCCACCCGCGTGGTCGACGCCACCGACGTCATGGTGGGACGCCCCTGCTACGAGGTCACCTTCGACGACGGCACGACCGTCGTCGCCGACGCCGACCACCAGTGGCTCAGCGAGACCAGGGCCTCCCGCCGCTCCACCCGCGGCAGCGGGCCGGCCGCCCAGCGGTCGGGCGCGTCCGTCCGGACCACCAAGGAGATCGCCGCCACCCTGCGCTGCGTCTCCGACCAGCGGCTCAACCACTCCGTGCACAACACCGCGCCACTCGACCTCCCCGCCGAGGACCTGCCCGTCCCCCCGTACACTCTCGGCGCCTGGCTCGGCGAAGGCCACAGCGCCGCCGCCCGCATCACCTCCGTGGACCCGGGCATCCTGCGCCGCATCGAGGCCGACGGTTTCGAACTCCGCCCCCACGACGAGGCGCACTCCTACGGCCTCGCGTTCACCGCGGAGCGCGCGGAACGGCACGGGAGTCTTCTGACGGTGCTGCGGGACATGGGTGTGCTGGGGGACAAGCACATTCCGCAGAGCTATCTGCGCGCCTCCGTCGAACAGCGCCGGGCGCTGCTGGCGGGGCTGCTCGACACCGACGGGACGGTCGTCAACACCGGCTCCGTCCAGTTCACGGTCACCAACCGCGCACTGGCCGACGGCTTCCGGGAACTGCTGGTCGGCCTGGGGTACCGGTGCGGCGTGGCGACCAAGCGGGTCAAGGGGCGCTCCGAGGAGTCGTCCACCGCGTACCTCGTCAACTTCACCACGTCCGACGACGTCTTCGGCCTCGACCGCAAGCGTCGGCTGCACGCGGAGCGGCGCCGTCCCGCCACGCCGCGACGGACGCGGCGCTTCATCACCGACGTGCGGGAGATCGCGAGCGTCCCGGTCCGCTGCGTCGAGGTGGACAACGCGCAGCACCTCTACCTGGCGACCCGTTCCCTCGTCCCCACCCACAACAGCACGCTCGCGCTCGACTTCGCGCGGGCCTGTTCCATCGCCAACAAGATGCCCAGCGTCATCTTCTCCCTGGAGATGGGGCGCAACGAGATCGCGATGCGACTGCTGTCCGCCGAGGCGCGGGTGGCGCTGCACCACATGCGGTCGGGGACGATGACGGACGACGACTGGACGAAGGTCGCCCGGCGGATGTCGGACGTCACCGACGCGCCGCTCTACATCGACGACTCGCCGAACCTGTCGATGATGGAGATCCGCGCCAAGTGCCGCCGGCTCAAGCAGCGCAACGACCTGCGGCTGGTCGTCATCGACTACCTCCAGCTGATGCAGTCCGGCGGGTCCCGGCGTCCCGAGAGCCGCCAGCAGGAGGTCTCGGACATGTCCCGTAACCTCAAGCTCCTCGCCAAGGAACTCGAAGTCCCGGTCATCGCCCTCTCCCAGCTCAACCGCGGCCCCGAACAGCGCACCGACAAGAAGCCGATGGTCTCCGACCTGCGTGAGTCCGGCTGCGTCACCGCCGGTACGCGGGTGCTGCGCGCCGACACCGGGGCGGAGGTCACCATGGGCGAGTTGCTGGAGAGCGGCGCGCGGGACGTTCCGGTGTGGTCGCTGGACGAGCACCTGCGGCTGGTGCCCCGCACGATGACCCACGTCTTCCCGAGCGGGGTCAAGGAGGTCTTCCGGCTGAGGCTGGCCTCCGGCCGGGAGATCGAGGCGACCGCCAACCACCCGTTCCTCACCTACGACGGCTGGAAGCCGCTCGGCGAACTCGGCGAGGGCACGCGCCTGGCCGTGCCGCGTCGGCTGGACGCGCCGACGGCCACGGCGGAATGGCCCGAGGCCGAAGTCGTCATGCTGGCCCACCTGCTCGGCGACGGCTGTGTGGCCCCGTGCCAGCCGATCCACTGCACGAGCAAGGACGAGGCGAACCTGCGGGTGGTGGAGGAAGCCGCCGCGCACTTCGGGATCACCCCGAGGAGGGTGCCGCAGGGCGCGTGGAGCCATGTGTACCTGCCCGCGCCCTTCAAGCTGACCCACGGCCGCCGGAACCCGATCGCCACCTGGCTCGACCGCTTCGGGCTGTACGGCAAGCGGGCCCACGAGAAGTTCCTCCCCCCGGAGGTGTTCGGGCTTCCCGACGCGCAGCTGCGCCTCTTCCTGCGCCACCTCTGGTCGACGGACGGCTCGGTGACGGTCGCCAAGTCCGGGGCCGTGCGGGTGTATTACGCGACGACGAGCGAACGTCTCGCCCGGGACGTCCAGTTGCTGCTCCTCCGGCTGGACATCCGGGCCCGCCTGCGCCGGGTGGGCAACAAGAAGGGCCGGCCCGGCTGGACGGTGGACGTCTCAGGAGTGGACGACCAGCGCCGCTTCCTGGAGCACGCCGGAGTCCACGGCGACCGGGCCCGGCACGTCGTCGCGGCTTCGGAGCGGCTGCGCGACGTCAAGGCCAACACGAACCTGGACACCGTGCCCCACGAAGTCTGGGACACGGTCCGCGAGTTGATGCGCGGTCAGGCGGTGACCACCCGCGCGTTCCAGGCCGCGCTCGGGACGAAGTACTGCGGGACCGCGCTGTACAAGGCGTCCCCGGCGCGAGGCCGCCTCGCGATGGTCGCCGAGGTGCTGCGCAGCTCCGAACTGGACATGCTCGCCACCAGTGACGTGTTCTGGGACGAGGTCGTGTCGATCGAGAGCCTGGGCGAGCAGGAGGTCTACGACGCCACCGTGCTCGGCACGCACAACTTCGTCGCGAACGGCATCAACATCCACAACTCCATCGAGCAGGACGCCGACATGGTCATCCTGCTCCACCGGGAGGACGCCTACGAGAAGGAGTCCCCCCGCGCCGGCGAGGCCGACCTCATCGTCGCCAAGCACCGCAACGGCCCCACGGCCACGATCACCGTGGCCTTCCAGGGCCACTACTCCCGCTTCGTGGACATGGCGCACACGTAGGGCGGGACTTGCGGGGGTCCCGCGGCTGTTCAGCGCCTCGTCTCGTACCTGGTCATGACCACGCCGCCGGGGAACGTCCGCGTCTCCACCAGGTTCAGGTTCACCCAGCTGTCCAGGGCGGTGAAGAACGGGGTGCCGCCGCCCACCAGGACCGGATGGGTGGCGATCACGTACTCGTCGATCAGCCCGGCGCGCATGGCCGCCCATGCGAGCGTCGCGCCGCCGATGGTCATGGGGGCGCCGTCCTCGGCCTTGAGCCGGGTGATCTCGGCGATCGCGTCGCCGGTGACCAGGCGGGCGTTCCAGTCGACCTTGTCGAGCGTCGAGGAGAACACCACCTTCGGCGTGTCCCGCCAGTTCCGCGCGAACTCGATCTCCGCCGGGGTGGCACCCGGTTGCTGGTCGCCGGTCGGCCAGTGGGAGCTCATCGCCTCCCACAGCTTGCGCCCGTACAGCGTCAGGCCGCTCGCCTGCTCCTGCTCGAGCCACCACTGGAACAGCTCGGGGCTCGGCGGCCCGCTCCAGCCGATGTCGTCGCCGACCGCGGTGACGTAGCCGTCCAGGGTCAGGTTCATGCCGTAGATCAGTTTCCGCATGGGTCGGCCTTCCGTCGTCCGTGGGTGTCCGGCATACAGACCGGCGCGGCGCGGGAAACTCATCGGTGCGCGATCCGGGCCCGCCGACGGTCCTCGTGCCCGGGACTCAGCGTGGTGTGCCCGGCCGGCACGGGCAAGCCGCCCGATGGGCGCCGAGCCGCCGCGCCACGGCGAGTTTGCGTGCGCCCCGGGCGGCGGCGATGACGGTGGCTCCGGCGCGCAGAGCCAGTTGGACGAGGAGGCTGCCGACGCCGCCCGCGGCGGCCTCGACCAGGACGGTGTCGCCCGCCCGGAGCGCGGCGGCGCGGGCCACTGCGACCGCCGTCGCCCCCTGGCCGAGCAGGGCCAGGGCCGTGGGGTCGTCGAGGGAGCCGGGACGGGGCAGGGCCGCTTCGGCGGAGGCGAGGGCCAGTTCGGCGTAGCCGCCGCCGGCGGTGGTGGCGACCACCCGGCTGCCGACCGTCGTGGGGTCGACGCCGGGCCCGACCGCCGCCACGGTGCCCGCTACCTCGAAGCCCGGCGTGTACGGCAGCGGCAGGTCGGTGAGCACGGTTCGCATCTGGCCCGCCCGGATCCGGACGTCGGCGAAGCCGATGCCCGCGGCGCTGACGCGGACCAGGATCTGGCCGGGTCCGGGCCGGGGGTCCGGCACGTCGTCGACGCGCAGCACGTCGGGTGGTCCGTAGGCGTGGAAACGGACGGCACGCATGGGTCCCTCGCATCGGTGGTGGGGTGGGACGGGCGACCGGCCGCGCCGCCGACGCGACGGTAGGGCAGGGGATACTGGTTACTTCAAGGGAATCCGGTTACCCCGGGGGTACGCGTGGAGCCGCTCGACCCCGACATGTTCCATCCGGCCTGCCCGAGCGGCGTGATGCCGATCCGGGTCGGCGACAAGTGGTCCGCGATGGTCGTGCTGTGCCTGGAGCAGGGGCCCCGGCGGTTCTCCGAACTCCGTGTCCCGCTGCGCGCCGCCACCCCGAAGGTGCTCACCCAGACCCTGCGGGCCCTGGAGCGCGACGGCATGCTCACCCGTACGGTGCACGCCGAGGTCCCGCCGCGGGTGGAGTACGAGCTGACCGCGCTGGGCCGTACCCTGCTCGACGTCATCGCGACCGGGCGCCGCTGGGCGGAGGCCCACCTGCCCGCGCTCCTCGCCGCCCGCGAGGCCTGCGAGGACCGCGCGTGGGGCACGGACTGACGACGCCGGGCCCGGACCGAGAGGCCCCCGCCCCGACCCGCGCGTGAGGTCCGGCCGCGGCGGGCGGCCGCTCGGGGATACTGCGGGCATGGCCGTGACGCAGCAACTCGCCCGCGTGAGCGCGGAGTACCTCGCCGGGTGCGAGCGGTCGGCCCGCGAGTCGCCCGACGGCGATGCCCGCTGGGACCCGCCGTCGTCGGACTGCCTGGACCTGGACTGGGCCCCGGCCATGCTGGAGCGCGCGGCCGCCCTGGCCGGGCTCGACCGTCCCCTGCTGGACGCGCTCGCCCGCGCCACCGAGGGGGACGAGTCCGTGGACCTGTGGTTCCTGAACACCTTCCCGCACGACATCAGCCCGTTCGGCCCTCCCGCCGCCGCACTGCCGGCCGCGGAGGTGGCCCGCGTGGCGGGGCTGCTCGCGCGGATCGACCCCGGACGGCTGGTGGACGGGCTGCCGGTCGACCGCGAGGAGGCGGGGGCGCTGATCGGTCTCGGTGCCGCGGGGATCCTGGGCGACCTGCGGGCTTACCTGCGGGGGCACTTCGCGGATCTGTGCCGGTTCTACGCGGAGGCGGCCGGTCGGGGATTGTCCGTCGTGCTGTGGTGGGACTGAACCGGCCCCGGACCCGGCCAGGGTGGGCGGGGTTCGGCCCCGACCCGGATCACGGCTGGGGCGCGGACGGGGTGGACGGGGTGGACGGGGTGGACGGGGCGGCGGGGGCGTCGTCGGGCAGGCCCGGGGGCGGTGAGGTGCGCGCGTCCCGCGCCGGGGACGGGTCCGGCGCGGGACCCGCGGGAAGGGCCCGGCGGATCGAGGGGAGGGTCAGGACGACCGCGGCGGCCGCGAGTTGCCAGGCGGCGCCGAAGGCCAGGAGGCGGGAGGTGCCGAGGACCGCGGCGGCGGGACCGGCCGCCGCCAGGCCGATCGGGCCGAGCACGAAGGCACCGAAGACCGTGTACGCGTTGACCCGCGCGAGCATGCCGGTCGGTACGCGCTGCTGCGTGGTGGTGGCGTAGAGCGTGCCGGAGACCGCCGAGCCCGCGCCCGCGAGGAGTTCGGCGGCGCACAGCCAGGACAGCGGGCGCCCGGTGGCGAGGGCCGCGGACGGCAGGGCCCAGCCGCAGGTGGCCACGGTGGCCAGCAGGAGCGGCCGGCGCGGGCGGCGGCCGAGCATGGCCAGGCCCGCGGCCACGGCGCCGCCCCCGTCCAGGGCCAGGGCCAGGCCCCACCCGGTGGAGCCGCCGAGCCGCTGCTCGGCGATGACGGGGCCGAGGACCAGGTACGGCGCCCGGACCAGCAGGTTGAACAGGCAGAACTGCGCGGTGGTCACCCACAGCCAGGTGCGGGACCTGAACTCCGTCCAGCCCGCGCGGAGTTCGGACACGAAGGAGGACGCGGGAGAGGACTCGGAGGAGGGCGCCGCAGCCCCGGCGGCCGGGGGCACCGCAGGGGCCGCCGCGGCGACGGGCAGGAACAGCAGGACGACCGTGCTCACCGCGTAGCTCGCGGCGTCCAGGGCGAGGACGCAGGACGGGTTCACCGCGGCGGTGAGCAGCCCGGAAAGCGCAGGGCCGGCCACGGTGGTGGCCGAACGCGCCATGCCCAGCAGGGTGTTGGCGTCGCCGAGCGCGTCGGGCCGGACGAGGCGCGGGACGAGGGCGGGCAGGGCGGGCGTGAACAGCGCCTCGGCGACACCCCAGACGGCCACCAGGGCGACCAGCGTCCCCAGGCGCGGCCGCCCGCCCGCCAGGGCCGCGACGAGGCCGAGTTGGGTGAGGCAGCGGGTGGCGTCGGCAATCAGCATCGTGCGGCGGCTGCCCAGGCGGTCGCCGAGGACGCCGCCGGCCAGCAGCACCAGGACCAGCGGCAGGATCCGGGCCGTCATCACCCAGCCGAGTTCGGTGCCGTTCCCCCCGCCGCGCAGGATCGCGAAGACCAGGGCGACCGAGGCCATCGCGGACCCGAGCAGCGAGGTGGTGTAGCCGAGGAAGAACAGGCGGAAGGGGCGGTCGCGCAGGACCGCCAGGCGTCGATCACGGGTCATGACGGCAGGGTGGGGGAGGGCGGAGCGGACACGCCAGGACCCGGTCCGAATGTACTTGAGTCGACCATGCGCAACTTATGATGGTAGAGTCGTCGGGATCGGCGCGATTTACTGCGGTCGAGCCGAGCGGTGAGGGATCGACCTGATTCGGTCGGGGCCGGTCGGGCAGGGTCCGGTTGGGCGGCGACCAGTGGGCCGGGCCCGGTCCGGCGGCGACGGGTCGGGGCGGATGTCGTGAGGGAGGCGCGGTCACATGGATCGGGGAACAGCCGGGAGCGGGGAGAGCCCCGCGCGGGACGACGGCCGGGACCGGGGCGGGGGCAGGGGCGACCGGCCCGCGCCCAGCCGGCCGGTGGAGTACGCCGTCGCCGTGGACCGCTACCTCGACGCCGCCCCGCTGAGCACCGGCTCCCGCCGGATCTACCGGATCGCCCTCACCACCTGGGCCTGGGCCCTCGCCGACCGCACCCCGCCCCTGGGCGCCGACCGCCGCAACGCCCCGCCGCCGGTCCTCCCGCTGGCGCTGCTGGACGCGCCGCCCACCGCGACCCGCCTGCGGCGCGCGTTCGACGACCGGTGCGCGGCCGTCGGCGCGCGCACCGCCAACCGCGAACTGTCCGTCCTCGTCGGCGCGGTCGCCTGGTGGCGGGCGCGGGGCTGGCTCACCGGCGAGGACCCCACCGAGGGCCTGCGCCCCCTCGCCGCCCCCGCGTCACCGCCCGAGGCCGCCCGGCTCACCGGCCGTCAGGTCCGCGACGTCCTCACGCTGCCCGCCCCGCTGCGCGAACAGACCTTCTGGCACCTGCTGTACGAGTCCGGGGCACCCATCGAACGCGTCCTCGCCGTCGACCTCCCCGACCTCCACCTCGCCTCCCGCCTCGCCCGCCCGCGCGCCCACCCGCTCCTCCACTGGGGCGACGGCACGGCCCGGCTCCTCCCCCTGCTGACCCTCGGCCGCGTCGACGGCCCCCTCTTCACCACCTCGCGCGGCCGGCTCTCCTACCGCCGCGCCGCCGAACTCTTCCGCACTGCCACCCGCCCCCTGGCCCCCCGCGGCTGGACCCTCCACCAACTCGCGTCCGCCGGGCGGCACCACGCGGCCACCCGCTGACCCGCCCCCGCGATCAGGGGCGGGGGATCAGGCAGAAGGGGTGGCCGGCCGGGTCGGTGAGGATGCTGATGCGCGGAGCGAAGGGCTGGGTGTCGGGTTTGGCGGCGCCGAGGGCGAGGAGGCGGGCCTCGGCGGCGGCGAGGTCGGCGACGTCGAAGTCGAGGTGGATCTGCTGGGGTACGGTCTGCCCGGGCCAGCGCGGCGCCTGGTAGCCGTCGGCCCGCTGGAACCCGAGGACGAGGCCGTCCTCGCGGGTGAGCGCGGCGAAGTCGGCGTCGGACTTCGGGTGCGGGAGCCAGCCGGTGGCCTGCCGGTAGAACGCCATGAGGGCGAGCGGGTCGGCGCAGTCGAGGGTGATGGCGGACATCCGCAGCAGCGGGGGCGCGGCGCTCTCGGGGCCGGTCGGCTCAGGATCCATGCCGCTCAGCGTAGGGCCGCTGAAGCCGACGGCCGGGCCCGGCGGGGACGGCTCCCCGCCGGGCCCGGGAGGGGGGCAGGCGGCCGGTTCGCCCAGCCGGGAGACGGTTTCCGCCAGCGGGGCGCGAGGGGCCAGGGCGAAGGGGGCGTCGGGGTCCTCGTAGCCGATGGACATGCCGCAGTAGAGGATCAGGCCGGGCTCGGGGGAGACGACCTCGGCGACGGTGCGGTGGTAGACGGACCAGGCCATCTGCGTGCAGCTGTGGAGCCCTTCGGCCCGCAGCAGCAGCATGACGGTCTGCACGTACATGCCCAGGTCGGCCCACTGCGCGGCGCCGAGACGGCGGTCGACGGACACCAGCAGGAGGGCGGGGGCGCCGAAGCACTGCCAGTTGGCGGCGACGGCCCGGCGGCGCCCCTCGGCGTCGTCGCGGTGGACGCCGACCGCCTCGAAGCGCTGCGCCACGGCCTCGGCGACGCGCTCGGCGTAGGGGGAGACGAGGTCCGCCGGGTACATCGCGTAGTCCGGCTCGTCACCGGGGTCGTCGTCGGCGGCGCGCTCGCCGGCCCGCTTCTTCAGCTCGGC
This sequence comes from uncultured Actinomycetota bacterium, assembly GCA_963756705.1. Taxonomy (GTDB): domain Bacteria; phylum Actinomycetota; class Actinomycetes; order Streptomycetales; family Streptomycetaceae; genus Actinacidiphila. The sequence goes on from CAVWOS010000023.1 coordinate 79,696, forward strand.
CAGCGGCGCCCCCGTGAGCACGTGCACCCGCCACGGCTGGAGGTTGCCGCCGGAGGGCGTGCGGGCGGCGGCGGCCAGGACCCGGTCGAGGGCCTCGCGCGGCACCGGCCGGTCCGTGAAGGCGCGCACCGCGCGCCGCGTCGTCACCGCCTGGTAGACGTTCACCTGGGGATCTCCTCGCTTCTTCGTGCCCCGGGGGCTCCGGGGCCGCCCGCGGTCGGGCGTGACTACCGTGGGGACGGACGGCGGCCGAGAGAGGTAACACGTGGATCAGCAGGACGCCCTGGCCGAGCTGTTCGAGGCGCACCGCGGTCGGCTGCGGGCGGTGGCCGTGCGGATGCTCGGTTCGGTGGCCGAGGCGGAGGACGCGGTCCAGGAGACCTGGCTGCGGCTGGCCCGCACGGGGATCGACGGCGTCGCCCACCCGTCCGCCTGGCTGACCACGGTGGTGTCACGGATCTGCCTCGACCTGCTGCGGTCGCGCGCGGCCCGGCGCGAGGAACTCGTGGGCGACGCGTCGGCCGGCGACCTCGCCGGGCCGGGCGAGGAGGCCGACCCGGAGCAGGAGGCGGTGCTGGCCGACTCCGCCGGGCGCGCGCTGCTGGTCGTGCTGGACCGGCTCGCCCCGGCCGAGCGCGCCGTCTTCGTGCTGCACGACGTCTTCGCCGTGCCGTTCGAGGAGATCGCGGTCGTCCTGGACCGCTCCCCCGCCGCCGCGAAACAGCTCGCCCACCGGGCCCGCCGCAAGGTGCGCGGCACCCCGGCGGTGCCCGCGGCCGAACTCGCCCGTAGGCGCCGGATCGTCGAGGACTTCCTGGCCGCCGCGCGGGCCGGCGACATCGCCGCGGTCCTCGCGCTGCTCGCCCCGGACGTCGTGCGGCGGGCCGACCCGGCCGCGATCCCCGACGGACGGCCGGCCGAGGTGCGCGGCGCCCGCGCGGTGTCCCAGGAGGTCGCCGTCTTCGGCCGGATCTCCCGCTTCGCCGCGCTCGCCCTGGTGGACGGCCTGCCCGGCCTCGTGGTGGCCCCGCACGGCCGGCTCCGTCTCGTCCTGACCGTCGAGGTCGTGGGCGGGCGGATCGCCGGCTACGAGGTCGTCGCGGACCCGGCGCGGCTGGCGGCGCTGGACCTGGCCGTGCCGGAGGCGGACACTTGGCGGTGAACGGCCGGACACGCCTTACGGCGAGGGCTCGGTGGCCGAGGGGAGCAGCAGGAAGTGGACGGTGCGGCCGGTTTTGCGGCGGCCGAGCCGGTGGGCCAGCGGCACGAGGACGCCGTGCAGGAAGCGGTACTTCGCGGCGAGCACGTGGGCCGCGTGCGCGGCCTCGTCCCCCTCCAGGCGGCGCAGGGTGGCGCCGATCGCCGGGCCCGTCGGCCGGCCGCGCAGGGTGCTGGGGGCCACCAGGGCCGCGGGGTTGGCGCGCAGGCGGCGGGTCTTGAACGCCTTCTCGAAGCTGCGCACGTAGGCGTGGTCGCCCTCCACCGCGATGCTCACCGGCGAGGCGCCGGGCCGGCCGTCCTTGCGGTAGGTGGTGAGCAGCACCGTCTTCTGCCGGACGAAGGGCGCCAGTTCGGGGCGGGTCGCCGCCCGCACCCGCCCGACGACGTGCCACCTGGCCACTGCCGGGGCCTCGTTGTCCATCCTCGTCCTCCGTCGCTCGTGCCGTGGGTCCTGCCAGGTGTACGACAACCGGGCGGCGCGGGCTGTGACATGCCGCCGGGCGGCGTGTCACAGCGGAGGGACCGGGCGCGGTGGAGGCCGGGTGTGAGCGGGTGGTGCCGACGGCCGGCGCGGGCTGTCCGTCGAGGCGACACTCGGCCGCCGGGCTGTCCGCCGACGGGCCACGCCTCGGGCTGCCGGCCGGCGGCGCGCGGCCCGCGCCGAGCCGCGGCGAACCCGGCGTCCCTCACCCGTCGGCGAGTGTGCGCCGGATGCCCTTGCGCAGGAAGACCCGGGCCACGTGCGCGCGCCGCACCCGGCACACGGCCGACAGCTCCGGCGGTGTGCCGTAGCGGCGGGCGCGGATGTCGGTCAGCACCAGGGCCGGGGCGCCGAGTCCGGGCAGCGTGTCCAGGGCCTGGCCCTTGGTGATCAGGCGGCCCTCGCGGAGGGTCACGGTGGCGCGGGCGTAGACGAGCAGGCCGAGGTCGATCCAGACGTCCTGGAGCCAGCGCGTGCGCTTGGCGGTGGCGGGCAGCCAGAAGTCCCGCAGGTCCGCGCGGATGAAGGCGGCCAGCTCCTCGTCGCTCACCGCGGGCAGCAGTTCCGTGGGCGGCGGACCGAAGAGCGCGAGGTTGCCGGCGTGCAGCTCGCGGCGGCTGACCTCGGTCACCGGCCGCGCCGTGATCTCCTCGTGCGCCCAGGTGAGGTGGCGCACCGCGGGATCGGCGAGCTGGTCCCGCACCATGTACGAGCAGTGCAGCGTGCGCGCCTGCGGGAACCGCGCGGCCAGGTCCCGGTGCAGGCGTTCCAGCCGTTGAAGTTGCCCGGCGTCCGGAGCCGCCTCGACCACGGCGATCAGGTCCAGGTCGCTGCGGCCGGGCTGGAAGTCGCCCATGGCCAGGGAGCCGTGGGCCCAGACGGCGACCGGCGGCAGCGTCTCGCGCAGGCCGGCCAGGAAGCGGTCCAGCAAAGGTGCGGCCTCTTCACGCATGGCCCCACTATGGCACCGGAGGGTCCCCCGGACCGGAGCTTCCGGAGACCCGCCGGGTGCGCGGTGGGCCGATGCCGGCCGGCGCCCGGGGGGACCCGTGCGCCGGCCGGCTTGGAGCGGTCGGGCCGCGGTCAGGTGACCGTCCACACGAAGGTGGCCGATCCCTGGGCGCCCGCGGTGTCGCGGCCGGTGACCGTCACCGTCCAGGTGCCGGTGCGGGTGGCCGTGCCGGTGAACCGGCCGGAGGACGCGAGCGAGATGCCGGGCGGCAGACCGGTCGCGGTGTAGGACACCCCCTTGGCGCGCGGGTCGAAGGTCCAGTCGACCGCGCGGTGGGCCGGGCCGCTCATGCCGTACGGGTTGGGCAGGGTGAGCGGAGCGGCGGTGGCGGCGGAGCCGGTGGCGGCGGCCTTCGGGCCGGTGGCCGCGGCCAGGTTGCCGTTGACCGTGGTCGGCACGGTGAGCGCGCCGCTGACCGGGAGGTTGCGCGAGGAGTCGCCGACCAGGATCTGGTAGCTGCCCGCCGCGGTGGTCCAGGTGCTGCCCGAGGTGTTCCAGTAGGCCAGGTCGTGGGTGCTGACGGTGAAGGTCAGCGTCTGCGACTGGCCCGGGCTGAGCGTCACCCGCTGGAACCCGCGCAGCTGGTGCACCGGCTCCCCGGTGGACGCCGGGTCGCCGACGTACAGCTGCGCCACGTCGGTGCCGGCCCGCGACCCGGTGTTGGTGACCGTGACGTGCACGGTCGCGGTGCCCCCGGACAGCGCCCCGACCTGGAGGCCGCCGAAGCCGAACGTGGTGTACGACAGGCCGAAGCCGAACGGGAAGAGCGGCGTGATGTTCTTCGCGTCGTACCACCGGTACCCGACGTCGAGGCCCTCGCTGTACTGCACCTGCCCGTTGGTGCCCGGCCACTGCGCCGTGGTCGAGGCCGGCACGTCGGCCAGCGACTTGGGGAAGGTGACCGGCAGCTTGCCGGACGGGTTCACGTCGCCGAAGAGCAGCGCCGCGACGGCCGTGCCGATCTGCTGCCCCGGGTAGAACGCCTCGAAGACGCCCGCGACCTGGTTCAGCCACGGCATGTTGATCGCCGAGTTGTCGTCCAGGACCACGATGGTGTGCGGGTTCGCCGCCGCCACCTGGCTGATCATGTCGTTCTGGGCGACCGAACCGCCGCCGTTGTCGGGCAGGTCGAGGGTGGTGGTGTCGTGTTCCTCGTTGCCGTAGTTGTCGGAGGCGAAGACGATCGCGACGTCGGAGCCGCGGGCGAGCGTCACCGCCGAGGCGAGGTCGGTCGCGTCGTCGTACTGCACGGTGGTGCCGGTGCCCGCGACCCGGTTCTGGATGCCGGTGAGCGGCCAGACCGTGCCGGAGCTGGTGACGGTGGCGCTGCCGCCGCCGATGGTCTGGACGCCCGCGCCGCCGTCCCAGCCGATCACGGCGACGGAGTGCGTGGTGGAGGTGGACAGCGGCAGGATGCCGTTGTTCTTCAGCAGCACCGTGCCCTCCTCGGCGCCCTGGAGGGCGACCTGCTGGTGGGCGGGCGTGGTGACGGTGGCGTCCCGGGAGCCGCTGGGCGCCTTGTCGAACAGGCCGAACGCGAAGAACTGGGTGAGCAGTCGGCGCACCATCGTGTCGAGGGTGGCCTGGCTGACGGTGCCGTTGGCGACGGCCTGGGCGAGGAAGTCGGCGTAGAAGTAGCCGTTGGGCATCTCCACGGTGAGCCCGGCGTTGGCGGAGTCCGCGGTGGAGTGGGTGCCGCCCCAGTCGCTGGTGATGAAGCCGCCGAAGTTCGCCTGCTGGTAGAGCGCGGTGTTCATCAGGGCCGGGTTCTGGCAGGCGGGCACCGAGTTGACCACGCTGTAGGCGCACATGAAGGCCGCCGCCGCGCCCTGCTGGACCGCGGTCTGGAAGGCGGGCAGGTACAGCTCCTGCATCGTGCGGTTGTCCACGATCACCGTGCCGGCCGGGTTCTCGATGTTGTAGACGGCCACGTGCTTGGCCTCGGCCATCACGCCCTGGCTCTGGATGCCGCGGATGTCGGCGGCGGCCATCTGCCCGTTGAGGTACGGGTCCTCGCCGAACGTCTCGAAGGCCCGGCCCCAGCGCGGGTCGCGCACGATGTTCTCGGTCGGGCCGAGCGCCACCTGCACGCCCTTCCCGGCGAACTCCGCGCCGATCGCGGAGCCGTAGTTCTGCTCCAGCGCGGTGTCCCAGGTGGCCGCGGAGGTGTTGGCGCCGGGCATCTGCGTCACCCCGCCGAGCCCGTCGCCGACACCGGCCGGGCCGTCCTGGAGGCCGATGCCGGGGATGCAGAGCGACGCGATGCCGGTGATGTTGCCGATGTACGGCGTGGCGTTGTTGTTGCCGTGCAGGATCGAGACCTTCTGGGCGTTGGTCATCTGGGCCATCACCTGCGACACCCGGTCCGCGACGGGCGCGGTGGAGCCGACCCACGGGCAGTTCCCGTTGCCGCCGGTCGGCGGGGTGCCGGTGCCGCCCGGGGTGAGCAGGGTGAACTCCCACAGCGAGTAGCCGTACTGCGTCGCCCGCACCGTGCCGTACATCCGCACGTAGCGCCCGGTGCCGGTGAAGGACAGGTTCTCCGTGCCGCCGGCGCCCGTTGTGGTGGAGTATGCGGTGTTCCACGTGGAACCGTCGGTGGAGATCTGGATCTGGTACGCCTTCGCGTACGCGGTCTCCCACACCAGTTGGGCGCCGCAGAGGGTCTGCGAGCTGCCGAGATCGACCTGGAGCCACTGCGGGTCGGAGGCCGCGCTGGACCAGCGGGTGCCGGCGTTGCCGTCGAAGGCGGCGGAGGCGGGCGTTCCCGCGTTCTCGGTGGAGGAGGCGGTGGCCGGCTGGCCGAGCGCCGCCGTGCTGGTGCCGCACGTGGGGGGCGGGGTGGTGCCGGAGCCGCCGTAGACCTGGAACTCCCAGAGCGAGTAGCCCCATTGGGTGCCGCGTTGGGTGCCGTACATCCGCACGTAGCGGCCGGTGCCGCTGACGGCGAGCGTCTGGGTGCCGCCGGTCCCGGTGGTGGTCGAGTAGACGTCGGTCCAGGTGGAGGCGTTGTCCGAGGTCTGGATCTTGAACGCCTTGCCGTACGCGGTCTCCCAGGTGAGCACGACCTGGGTGATCGGCTGGCTGCTGCCGAGGTCCACCTGGAGCCACTGCGGGTCGGCGGCCGAGCTGGACCAGCGGGTGCCGGCGTCGCCGTCCACCGCCGCGTTGGCGGTGAAGGCGTCCTGCACCGAGGAGGCGGTGGCCGGCTTGCCCTGGGAGAGCAGGACCGGCGAGGCCGCGCGCGATGAGGTCGGGACGAGGGAGAGGTAGAACGCGGCGATGAGGACGAGGGTGAGCAGGACGGCGCCCTGAGGGCTACGGAAACGTTTACGGAGCCTGGCGACGCCTGGTGGGGGGATGGTCATGGGGGGTGCTCCTCGGTGTCGGAACGCGGCGGACGCGCGGTGGGGGGCGATGCGTGGGAGTACCGACAAGTGGTGCGGGGCCGAGGGTGCGCGGGGAGCGGGTGAGAGCGCTCTCGGCCGACGTGATGGTTGACCCCGCCGCAGCCGATGTCAACCCTTCCGGCACGGCCCGGCCCCGGCAACTCGCCCGCCGCCGCAAAGCGTTGGGCGGGCCCGCCCGCCGGATGAGAGGCTGGGGCCCATGGACCGGGACGGCAGCGACGGCAGGGACGGCAGGGAGCACCCGGACGAGCGGGGCGAACGCGCGGACGGCAAGGTTCCGGTGAACCTGGAGGGCGTGCCCGAGACCCTGCTGTGGAACCTCCACAACCGGGCCGCCGAGGCCCGCCGCCCCGGCCGGCGGCTGATCGAGGACCCGCGGGCGGTCGAACTCGTCGACCGGATGGACTACCCCTTCGAGCGGTTCGGCCGCGCGCCCATGGCGCAGTGGCACGCCCTGCGGGTCAGGGCCTTCGACGACGAGGTGCGGCGGTTCGCCGCCGAGCACCCCGGCGGGCTGGTGGTCGCGCTCGGCGAGGGCCTGGAGACGCAGTTCTGGCGGGTGGACGACGGCCGGCTGCGCTGGCTGACGGTGGACCTGCCCGAGACCGTGGCCCTGCGCGAGCGCCTGCTGCCCTCCGACCCGCCGCGCCGCCGCACCCTGGCCCGCTCCGCGCTCGACCGGCGCTGGATGGACGAGGTCGGGCCCGAGGACGTGGCCCGGGGCGTGCTCGTCACCGCGCAGGGCCTGCTGATGTACCTGCCCGAGGAGGAGGCCAAGGGCCTGATCGCCGCGTGCGCCGAGCGCTTCCCCGGCGGCTGGTTCCTCTTCGACGCGCTGCCGCGGGCGATGGTCGCCCGCAACCAGGCCGGCGGGATGGACACCCCGGGCTACCGGGCACCGCGCTGGGAGTGGGGCATGAACGTCTCGGAGTACCGCGGGGTGGCCGCGCTCTCGCCGCGGATCACGGGGGTGCGCAGCCTGCCCTTCGCGCGCGGCCGCGGACTGTTCGCGATCGCCCCGTTCTCCCACCGGCTGCCGCTAGTACGCTCCATGAGGATGTCGATCATCTCGGTGCGCTTCGGCGCGGCCGGGAACCAGGACGAGGGCGCCGGCGGATGACCGCGCGGCGCCGAAACGCCGTACCGCGTACGGCAGGAGGGCAGGAGCGATTGGGCACCGGGACCGATTCCCCGCAGGCGTACGCGGGCGGGCTGCTGCCCGCCACCAAGCGGGCGCTGATGCACCGTGTCGCGGTCGGGCAGGCGGAGGGCCGGACCCCCTCGCTGGTGGGCGCGGTGGTGCGGGACGGGCGGATGGTGTGGTCCGGCTCGCGCAGCATGATCGAGGGCCACGCCCCCGACGCGGACACGCAGTACCGGATCGGCTCGATCACCAAGACCTTCGTGGCGGTCCTGGTGATGCGGTTGCGGGACGAGGGACGGCTGGAGCTCGGCGACCCGCTGGAGGCGCACCTGCCGGGCACGAAGGCCGGCGCGGTGACGGTGGGCCAACTGCTCGCGCACACCTCGGGGCTGGCCTCCGAGACGCCGTCGCCCTGGTGGGAGCGGACGCCGGGCGAGCTGCGGCCGGAGATCGCCGACGTGCTCGGGCCGGCCCCGGTCAAGCACCCGGCCGGGCGGCGCTACCACTACTCCAACCCCGGGTTCGCGCTGCTCGGCGCCCTGGTGGAGGCGGTACGGGGCCGGCCGTGGGGCGAGGTGCTCCAGGACGAGGTGCTGGACCCGCTGCACATGACCCGCACCAGCCTGCTGCCGCGGGAACCGGCGGCCGGCGGGTTCGCCGTGCACCCGTGGGCGGACGTGATGGTGCCCGAGGCGGTGCAGAGGACCGGGCGGATGGCGCCGGCCGGGGAGCTGTGGTCCACGGCGGCCGACCTGTCCCGGTGGGCGGTCTTCCTGTCGGAGGGCCACAAGCGGGTGCTGTCGGCGGAGACCGTGGAGCACATGCGGGAGCCCGCCGCCCCCACCGAGGTCACCGATCCGAACGGCGGCTACGGCCTCGGCCTCCAGATCATGCGGCGGGACGGGCGCACCCTGGTCGGCCACACCGGTTCCATGCCGGGCTTCGTGGCCACGGTGTGGACCAGCGTCGAGGACGGGCTCGGCGCGATCGCGCTGGCCAATGCCACCTCGGGGCCGTCGGTGAGCGCGATCGCCGCCGACCTGCTGGAGATCACCGCCTCGGCCGAGCCGGCCTTCCCCTCGCCGTGGCGGCCGGCGGAGTCCCTCGACCCGGCCCTGCTGGAACTGGCCGGGCCCTGGTACTGGGGCACCTACGCCTTCGCGCTGCGGGTACGGGCCTCGGGCGAGCTGAGCCTGGCGCCGATGGCCGGAACCGGCCGCGGGACGAGGTTCCACGTGGAACACGACGGCACCTGGACCGGCCGAGAGGGCTACTACGCGGGGGAGACCCTGCGGGCGGTCCGGCGGGCGGACGACACGGTGAGCCACCTGGACCTGGGCTCCTTCGTCTTCACCCGTGAGCCCTACGACCAACAGGCCCCGGTGCCGGGCGGGTTCCCGGGCTGGCACTGACTGACCAGGAGGGGGAGGCATGACGCGTCTGCACGTCTTCGACATGGACGGCACCTTGCTGCGCGGCTCGTCCGCGTGTGTGGAGATCGCCCGCCAGATCGGGCTGGTCGCGCAGTTCCGGGAGCTGGAGGCGGAACTCTCGCGCGGCGGGATCGACTCGCGGGGCTACGCGCTGCGCGCGTACGCGATGTGGGCCGAGCTCACCGAAGCGCAGGTGACGGCGGCCTTCGACGGCTCGCCGTGGCTGGCGGGGATCCGGGAGGTGTGGGCGGAGATCACCGCGCGCGGCGAACACTGCGCGGTGATCTCCCTCTCCCCCGACTTCTTCGTCACCCGGCTGCGGGCGTGGGGCGTGCACACCGCGCGTGCCTCGGCCTTCCCGGCCCTCCCCTTCGCGCCCGGCACCGCCTTCGACGGAGTCGGGGTGCTGGCCCCGGAGTCCAAGGTGCTCATCACCGACGAGCTGTGCGCGCGCTACGGCCTCGGGCGGCAGGACTGCGTGGCGTACGGCGACTCGTTGTCGGACACCGTCCTTTTCGGGGCGGTCCCGGTCTCGGTCGCCGTCAACGGCGACGACCACGTCAACGGCACCGCCACCCACGTCTACGCGGGCGGCGATCTGCGGGAGGCGTACGCGCTGGTCGCGGACGCCTGACGCGCACGCGCCGGAACGCCTGGTGCCGGAGGGCCGGGCCGCGGGGGGTGCGGGGGCACCGCCTCCCCGCCGCACCGGGCTCAGCTCAAGGCCGCGGTGCCGCTCGCGTGCGACTCGAGCAGCCCCAGCACCGCCTCGATGTTGGCGTCCAGGTAGTGCCGCAGGGTCAGCGGCCGGATGTCCACGGAGGCCAGCCCCATCCTGGTGAAGGGCACCCGCACGAGTTCGTACTCCCCGACGGGGTCGGTGATCTCGGGGCCGTGCCGCCGGTCGAGGTCCATCGACTCCAGCCGGCAGACGAAGAAGTAGACCACCTTCACGCCGTGCGACCCGTCGTCGGCGAGGTGCTCGGTGGTGTCGACGAAGACCGGTACGGCGTCGACGACCGTGCCGCCGAGTTCCTCGTCGATCTCCCGGTTCAGCGCGGCCAGCAGGTTCGCGTCCTCCGGCTCCACACCGCCGCCGGGGGTGACCCAGTAGGGCGCGATGCCGGGCTTGGTGCGCTTGATCAGGATGATGCGGTCGCCGTCGAGGACGATGGCGCGGGCGGTGCGCTTGACGACCGGGCGGGCGGAGTGGGCGAAATGCGGGTCCGGTGACATGCCTGGATCCTACGCGGCGGACCTGCGGCGGAGAACCGGGTAACGGCACGTCAGCAGCGTGTTCGGCGGCGGGCGGAGGGCCGGTGGCGGCCGGCGCCCGGGGCCGCGGGGCACGTCAGTGGGCCCCGGCCGCCCCGCTCCCGGGCCCGTTGCCCGCGCCGCTCGCCGCCTGATCCGCTGTGTTCGATGAGTGCGCCGCGTCCAGAGCCCGCAGCACGTCCGCGACGATGTCCGCCGCGTCCTCCACGCCCACCGAGAAACGGATGAAGTCCGGCGGCACCGCGTCCCCGCCCCAGCGCCCGCGCCGCTCGGCGGTGCTCTGCACGCTGCCGAAGCTCGTCGCCTCCGACGTCATCCGCAGCGCGGCCAGGAAGCGCTCGGCGTACTCCCGCCCGGGCAGCGTGAAGGACACCACGCTGCCGAACCGCCGCATCTGCGCGGACGCCACCGCGTGCGAGGGGTCCGTCGCCAGCCCCGGGTGCCGCAGGTCCGTCACCTCGGGCCGGGCCAGCAGCGCCTCGGCCAGCGCCAGCGCGTTCGCCGCCTGGCGCTCCACCCGCAGCGCGAGCGTGGCCAGCGAACGGTGCGCCAGCCAGGCCTCCATCGGCCCGGGGATCGCCCCGACCGTCTTGCGCCAGCGGCGGACACTCGCGGCCAGTTCGGCATCGCGCGTGGTCACGTACCCGATGAGCAGGTCGCCGTGGCCGCTGAGCGCCTTGGTCCCGCTGGACACCGAGAAGTCCGCGCCCAGTTCCAGGGGGCGCTGGCCGAGCGGGGTGGCCAGGGTGTTGTCCACGGCGACCAGCGCACCCGCCGCGTGGGCGGCGTCGGCCAGCCGCCGGATGTCGCACACGTCCAGCCCCGGGTTGGACGGCGTCTCCACCCACACCAGCCGGACGCCGTCGAGGGCCGCGAGCTGCCCGTCCCCCGCGGTCGGCGCGAGCCGCACCTCGACCCCGTAGGACTCCAGCCGGTCCCGCAGCGCACGGGTGGTCTGGTAGCAGTCCGACGGCAGCAGGACCGTCTGCCCGGACCGCACCTGCGACAGCAGAACCGCGGCGACCGCGCCCATCCCGGACCCGAAGGCGACCGTGCCGGCCGCCGGATCGCCGGGCGCCTCCAGCTCGGCGATCGCCCGTTCCAGGTGGTCCCAGGTCGGGTTCTCGTCCCGGCCGTAGGTGTACGGACCGGTCGGCTCGCCGGGCAGGTGGTAGTGGGAGACGAAGACCGGGCCGGGCAGCGAGGGTTCGTACGCGGTGGCCGGCGGCCGCCCCGCGTGCACGCTGCGGGTGCTCTCGCCGGCCGGGCCGTCGGCTCCCCCGGGACCGCCCGTCACTCGTCGTCCGGCAGCACGACGTGCAGCGCCCAGGAGACGACGGCCACGATCAGGCCGCCGACCAGCGCCGCCCAGAAGCCGTGCACGTGGAAGTCGAGGTCGAGTTTGCCCGACAGGAAGGAGGTGAGCATGAGCATCAGGGCGTTGACCACCAGCGTGATCAGGCCCAGGGTCAGGATGAACAGCGGGAAGGAGAGCACCTTCACGACCGGCTTGACCAGCCAGTTCACCACGCCGAAGACGAGCGCCACCAGGACCAGGGTGAGGGCCTTGTGCGAGGTGGAGCCACCGCTCAGGGTGATGTTCTTTATCAGCCACACGGCCACGCCGAGGGCCGCGGCGTTGGCCAGGGTCTTGACGACGAAATGTTTCATGGTGTGATCGTCGCAGGTCTGATCACCAAGGCAAGAGAGTGAACAGAACCGTAGCCGTACCGCAGCGAGGGAGCGTGGCATGAAGGTTTTCCGGCTGGACGACCTGGACGCGGAGCGGGCCGCCAACGACGGCGCCTACCTGCGCTTCCTGCGGGAACGCCACATGTCCGCGGGCCTGTACGCGCTGGCGGCCGGGGAGGGCGACCCGCAGAAGCCGCACGGCCAGGACGAGATCTACGTCGTGGTCAGCGGCCGGGCCTCGCTCACCGTGGGTGAGGAGACCACCACGGTCGCCCGAGGCACCGTCGTCCACGTCCCGGCCGGCGTCGCGCACCGCTTCCACCACATCACCGAGGACCTGAGGGTCCTCGTGGTCTTCTCCCCACCGGAACCCTAGGGGCCGGATCAGGGTTGGATCCGGTGTCCGGTATCTCCGCGGAGCCCTCGGGTGGCTCTACTCTCGAAGAACAGACCGTCGAAAGTACGCGACCGCGTAGCGACCAAGGAGCGAAAGAGCGACATGGACAAGCTGCTGAAGAACCTGCCCTGGTGGGTGAAGTGGATCGGCATCCCGGTCATCGCGCTGGTCGTCTTCGGCGGACTGATCGCGAGCCTCGTCAGCTTCGTGGTGGGCCTGCTGTTCAAACTCGTCGTCTTCGTCATCCTCGTCGGCGCGCTGGTCTTCGTGGTGAAGCGCGTCACGTCCGGCGGTTCGGGGTCGCGCCGCGACTGGTGACCCCGCTCACCCCTTCCGCCCGGCCGGCCGTCCGCCGACGGCCGGCGGTCACCTCGCCCGGCGGTGGCTGCCACCGCCCGCGGGCGCGGGCCGGCCACCGGCCGCCGCCCTCTCCCGTGCCGGGTGCCGGTCGGCGCTGACGACCAGCGCCGCGAGCGCCGTCGTCACCGGCACCGACGCCACCAGCCCGATGCTCCCGACCAGCGTCCGCACGATCTCCTCGGCCACCAGCTCGCTGTCGGCGACCCGCAGCACCCCGCTGCGCGCGATCGAGAAGAGCAGCAGCAGCGGCAGCGCCGCGCCCGCGTACGCCATCACCAGCGTGTTCACCACCGACGCGATGTGGTCGCGGCCGATCCGCATCCCGGCCCCGTAGAGCTTGCGCCAGCCCGCCGTCGGATCGGCGTCCTTCAGCTCCCACACGGCGGCGACCTGCGTCACCGTCACGTCGTCGAGCACCCCCAGCGAGCCGATGATCACCCCGGCCAGCAGCAGGCCCTTGATCTCGATGCCCGGGTAGAGGGTGTGGATCAGGCCCGTCTCGTCCGAGGTGTTGCCGGTCAGCCGCCCCCAGTCGATGAACACCGAGCCCAGCGCGCCGATCAGGCCGAGCGAGCACAGCGTGCCCAGCACGGCCACCGAGGTGCGGGCGTTCAGCCCGTGGCACAGGTACAGCGCCAGCAGCATGATCGCGCTGCCGCCCACCACCGCGACCAGCAGCGGATCGTGCCCACGCAGCACCGCGGGGAGGATGAACAGGGTCAGCACCCCGAACGAGATCACCAGCGCGACCAGCGCCATGACACCGCGCATCCGCCCGACCAGCACCACCGCCAGCGCGAACGCGCCGGCCAGGACCGCCAGCGGGATGCCCCGGTCCACGTCGGTGACCGAATACCGAAGCTCCTTGGGCGCGTTGGGGGCGTAGGCCAGCACCACGCCCTCTCCCTTGGTGTAGCGGCGGGTCTGGTCCGGCTGGACGATCTCGGTGTACGTGGTGCCCTGGTCCGGGCCGTCGGTCACCTCGATCGTCGCCTTCTGGCAGGCGTCGCTGCGGGCCGCGGACGCCGGGCCCGAACCGGCCGTGCCGCCGGACGCCCCGGTGCCCGTACCGTCCGAGGACGGCAGCGCGCCGACCTTCTTGCAGGACACGTCCACCAGCTTCACCACCCGGCCCTGCCGGGTCTGCTGGTCGAAGCCGACGCCCGTCCGGTCGTGGCCGGGCGCGCCGCCAGGCCACAGGATGACCATGCCGGCGACCACGGCGGCCGCGAACGGCACCAGGATCGCGGCGATCACCTTGCGCAGGTGCTTCGAGACCGGCGGCACGGGGCCGTGCGCGTGGCCGTGGGAGTGACCGTGCGCGTGCCCGGTCACCGCCGCGGGCGGATGCTCCGGGGGCGGGAAGGTGTCCACGGCCAGATCATCGCAAGGGTCCCTGGCGGTTGTCCGCCCCCGGCCAGTAGCGTATGCAGGGATTTTGCACACGCGGGAGCTCGGAGCACCGGGCTGAGAGGGCGCTGACTCGCCGAGAGCGACAGCTGCGCCGACCGCCGAACCTGTTACCGGGTAATGCCGGCGTAGGGAGATAGGTCGCACATGACCACGCAGGAAGCCGCGCCCACGCGCGAGATCGGCTGGCACAAGTCCTACCTTGTCGGATCACGGCCGGACCTCCGGGTGCCCGTCCGCCGGGTCCACCTCACCGACGGCAAGGACGTGACGCTGTACGACACGTCCGGGCCGTACACCGACCCGTCGGTGGACACCGACGTCCGGCGGGGCCTGGACCCCGTCCGGGAGCACTGGATCACCGCCCGCGGCGACACCGAGGAGTACCCGGGGCGTCCGGTCCGCCCCGAGGACGACGGCCGCGGGGACGGCGGGCTGCGCAACCTCGACGCGGTCTTCCCCGGCCGGCCCCGGCAGCCGCGCCGCGGCCGCCCCGGGCAGCCGGTCACCCAGCTCGTGTACGCCCGGCGCGGGGAGATCACCCCGGAGATGGAGTTCGTCGCGCTGCGCGAGAACCTCCCCGCCGAGACCGTCCGGGCCGAGATCGCCGCCGGGCGGGCCGTGCTGCCGGCGAACGTCAACCACCCGGAGAGCGAACCGATGATCATCGGCAAGCGCTTCCTGGTGAAGGTCAACGCCAACATCGGCAACTCCGCGGTCACCTCCTCCATCGAGGAGGAGGTCGAGAAGATGACCTGGGCCACCCGCTGGGGCGCCGACACGGTGATGGACCTGTCCACCGGGCGCAACATCCACACCACCCGCGAGTGGGTGCTGCGCAACTCCCCGGTCCCCATCGGCACCGTGCCGCTGTACCAGGCGCTGGAGAAGGTCGGCGGCCGCGCCGAGGAGCTGACCTGGGAGATCTACAAGGACACGGTCGTCGAGCAGGCCGAGCAGGGCGTCGACTACATGACCGTGCACGCCGGGGTGCTGCTGCGGTACGTGCCGCTGACCGCCCGCCGCAAGACCGGCATCGTCTCCCGCGGCGGGTCGATCATGGCCGCCTGGTGCCTGGCCCACCACCGGGAGAACTTCCTCTACACGCACTTCGAGGAGCTCTGCGAGATCCTCGCCGCCTACGACGTCACCTACTCCCTCGGCGACGGCCTGCGGCCCGGCTCCGTCGCCGACGCCAACGACGCGGCGCAGTTCGCCGAGCTGGACACGCTGGGCGAGCTCAACACCGTCGCCAAGCGGCACCAGGTGCAGACGATGATCGAGGGTCCGGGCCACGTGCCCATGCACCGGATCAAGGAGAACATCGACCGCCAGCAGGAGCTCTGCGAGGAGGCGCCCTTCTACACCCTCGGGCCGCTGACCACGGACGTCGCACCCGGCTACGACCACATCACCTCGGGCATCGGCGCCGCCATGATCGCCTGGTGGGGCACCGCGATGCTCTGCTACGTCACCCCCAAGGAGCACCTCGGCCTGCCCGACCGCGACGACGTCAAGACCGGCGTGATCACCTACAAGATCGCCGCCCACGCCGCCGACCTCGCCAAGGGCCACCCCGGCGCCCAGGACTGGGACGACGCCCTCTCCGACGCCCGCTTCGAGTTCCGCTGGGAGGACCAGTTCAACCTGGCCCTCGACCCCGACACCGCCCGCGCCTTCCACGATGCGACCCTCCCGGCCGAGCCGGCCAAGACCGCGCACTTCTGCTCCATGTGCGGGCCGAAGTTCTGCTCGATGCGGATCAGCCGGTCCATCACGGAGCGCTTCGGCGGCGACCCCGGCGGGACGGCCACGGACGACGAGGTGGCGGCCGGGATGCTGCGGAAGTCCGAGGAGTTCGCCGCGGCGGGCAACCAGGTGTACCTGCCGGTGGTCGAGTAGCCCCCGCCGCGGCGGCGCCGCGGGCTCAGTAGGAGCGCGGCTGGTCCCCGGCGGAGGGACTCGGGGAGTTGACCGGGACCGGCGGGGGCCAGCCGACGGTGGTGAAGCCCTGCCACAGGCCCGGGGTGCCGTCGGTCTTCGCGGACAGGCCCTCGGGCAGGTAGAGGCTGGGGGCGCCCTGGGGATCGGTGCAGTTCGGGCCCTTGTGCAGCCAGATGTCGACGTCGGTGTTGTTCACGACGTGGCTGACGCCGCTCGCGAACTCGTGGCACTCGCCCTTGCCCTGCACGGGGTTGGCGATGCTCTGCTCGAAGGAGAGGCCGCGATTGCCCGTCACCAGGCCGCCGGAGGAGTCCGAGCAGGCCGTCGCGGCGAGCAGCAGCGGAAGGACCGCGCACACGGCGGCGGGCGTACGTCGGACGCGCATGGACCTCTCCCGTCTGGCCTGCTGTGGCAGCAGTCAAGCAACGGGGGGTGCCCTGCGCGACCCGGCGCGGGCCATCCGTGGGCGCGGGCCGTCCGCCGCCCCTACTCCGGCCGGTGCTCGGGCCCGCCGAAGTCGGGGCTGGAGTAGTCGGGGGAGCTGAACCGCGGCGCGGACGCGTGCGGGTCCTGCGGGGAGGAGAAGTTCGGGCGGGAGTAGCCGAGCCGCGGCATGCGCGAGGAGGGGGCCGGGGCCGGCTCCGGCGCGGTCGCGGGCTCGGCGGCCAGCGCGTCGTCGAGGAAGGGCAGCAGGCCGCGGTCGAGCAGCGCCTGGTGCCACAGCTCGCGGGCCCGCGCGACCTCCGGCGGCAGCGCCTCGGGCGTGTCGTGGATCGCGCCGGAGCCGTCCCGCAGCGCGGTGACGACCAGTGCCACGCCGCCGAGCACGATCGCCGCGGCGGCCACCGCGGCGAAGAACCAGCCCGCGGTCCGCAGTGACGAGGCGATGGCCGGGGCCGGTGACACCGCACCCAGCGCGTACCCGAGGAGCAGGAAGATCACCGCGGCCGCGCCGGCCAGGATCGGCGTCATGACGGCCAGCATCGCGAGCAGCCCCGCCCCGGACCCGGCCCCGTCGGCCACGCCGAGCGCCGCGTAGCCGTGCGCGCGCCCGTCGCGGTCGCGGGCCGCCGTACGTACGTCGTCACGGGACCGCGCCCGGGCCAGCCGGTACGCCTCGTACTCCTCGGCGGCCTGGGCGCCGATCGTCTCCGCCGCGGCGAGCGCCATGGTGCGCAACTGCTCGGCGTTGAGCGGGGAACGGGAGGCGCGGGGCTCACCGGGCGGCGCGGACGAGCCGCCGGGCCCGTCGAGGACCAGTCGAAGTGCCTCGTCGAGGACGTGCTCGAAGTCGGGACGGTCCTCGTTGAGCAGAAGTGGAACGCTGGTCATGTGCATCCCCCGAAGCTCCGACTCTCCGGGCGCGGCCTTTGTTCCACGTGGAACCGGCTCGTCCCGGATGTCCGGAGGGCGGTGTGCCTACGGATACAGCCGATGGTAGGGCGGTACGGCAGGCCGTGACAGGGTGCAACCAGGAAATGTAGCGGTCAGCCAACCAGCGGGAGTTGGGCAACGAGCAGCCGCCCGTCCATGGTGACCCCGCCGTCCATCGCCACCGCCAGGCTCTCCGCGTAGACCATCGGCCCCTGCACCGCCTGCGCGGCCGTCTCCCCGTCCACCGGCGCGTCCCCGCCGGCCTCGCCGAGCAGATACGGAATCGGGCTGTGGCCGTGCACGACCCGCTTGCCGCCGTACGAGCCGAGCAGCTCACGGGCCGCCTCGGGCCCGCCGTCCCCGCGGAAGGCGAACCGCTTGGTGAACTTGCGGAACAGGTCCCAGCATTCGTCGGCGTCGCCGCGCTGGAGCACGCCGGTGACCGCGTCGTTCATCTCCTCGATGCTGCGGCCGTAGTCGAGGTAGGCGGTGGTGTCGGAGTGCACCAGCAGGTGGCCGTCGGTGAGGTGGGCGGCGTCCAGCCGGGACATCCAGGTCAGGTGCCGGTCCTCCAGCCGCTCCATGTCGGAGGGCTGGCCGCCGTTGAGCCGCCAGGCGGCCAGGAAGGAGGCGGTGCCGCCGGTGGAGTTGACCGGGGTGTCGCCGAAGCGGTGCGCGCCCAGCAGCAGCAGTTCGTGATTGCCCATCAGGGCGCGGCAGTAGCCGCCGGCGGCGGCCGCTTCCGCGGACAGCTGCATGACCAGTTCGATGACGCCGATGCCGTCCGGGCCGCGGTCGGTGAAGTCGCCGAGGAACCACAGCCGGGTGTTGCCGGCCGACCAGTGCCCCTCCTCGTCGACCAGGCCGTTCTGCCGCAGGGCGGCGAGCAGTTCGTCGAGGTAGCCGTGCACGTCGCCGACCACGAAGAGCGGGCCGGGGCGTTCACCGGGCAGGCTCGCGTCGGTGATCACCGGCAGGTCGCGGGCGGTCGGCGTGTAGTCCGCCGGGACCAACGGGGTGTCGGGCCGGGTGGGTTCGTACCCGGGCGGGGCCGGGGCGGGCGGCGCCGCCGGGGGCGGCGGCGGAGGAGCGCCGTCGTAGGCCGGCGGGGGAGGCTGATAGCCCGGCTCGAAGCCCGGCCGCGCCTCGTACCCCTGCGCCGGCTCGACGGAGGAGGCCGTCCCGTAGCCGGGCGCGGACTCGTACCCGGAACCGGGTTCGTATGCCTGACCTGCCCCCTGAGTCATCGACCCCTCCACGATCGCGCCGCCATCCGCCCATCATAGGAATGCGACTGGCGCGTTGTGACATACCCAGGCACCAGGTTTTCGCAAGGTCCAGACAAACCCCACCTTAGTCCCCGCGCGCGGGGCAGTTCCCGTTCTCCGGTCACTCCTCTCCGTGTGAAGGGCCGCGCGGCGGGCTGACGGTGGTGCGGTACGGGCGCCGCTGCGAGGAGGCCCGGATGATCAGCTCGGTGGGCATCACCTGCTGCACGGGGTGGGCCGGGCCGATCCCCTCGATGGCGTCGATGAGCAACTGCACCACCGCGGTGCCGATCCGGCGGGGCTGGAGGGAAAGGGTGGTGATGGGCGGGTCGGTGCCGGCGTAGCCCTCGCTCTCGCTGCAGCACACCAGCAGCAGGTCGTCGGGCACCCGCAGGCCGTAGCGGCGGGCGGCGGCGAGCAGATCCGTGCCGTTGGGGTCGAAGAGCCCGTAGACCGCGTCGGGGCGGTCCGGGCGGGCGAGTAACCGGTCGGCGGCCACGGCCCCGGCACAGGGGTCGTGCGCCGGGTACGCCTCGTACACCGGTTCCTGGCCGACGCGTTCGCACCACTCCAGGTAGGCGGTGGTGGACAGCCGGGTGTACGTGTCGGTGCTGGTGCCGGTGAGCAGGCCGATCCGGCGGGCGCCGGCGGCGGCGAGGTGGTCGAGGATGCCGAGCACGGCCTCCTCGTGGTCGTTGTCCACCCACGCGTGCACCGGCAGGCTGCCGGCCGGGCGGCCGTCGCTGACCACCGGCACGCCCTGCCGGACGAGTTCGGTGACCACCGGGTCGTGGTCGGAGGGGTCGACGACCACCGTGCCGTCGAGCGCCACGTTGCCCCACACGTCGTGGCGGGAGGACGCGGGCAGGATCACCAGGGCGTAGCCGCGGGCGAGGGCGGCCGAGGTGGCGGCCCGGGCCATCTCGGCGAAGTAGGCGAACTCCGTGAAGGTGAACGGTTCTTCGCCGTAGGTGGTGACCGTGAGCCCGATCAGCCCCGATCTCCCGGTGCGCAGGGTGCGGGCGGCGGCCGACGGCCGGTACCCGAGCCGGTCGGCGACCTCGCGGACATGGCGGCGGGTGGCGTCGGGCAGCCGTCCCTTGCCGTTGAGCGCGTCGGAGACGGTCGTGATCGAGACGCCCGCGGCCGCGGCGACGTCGCGGATCCCCGCGCGTTCGAGTCGGCGTCCGACGGCGCGGCTCGCCTGGTGTTTCCCTGCTGGTGTCATGGCGTGCCTGATAGTAGGGCGGCGCTGGTCCGTCCGGCTTCCGCCGGTGGAACACCCATGAAGAACGGTTTCTGCAAGATCGAATCCGGTATGCAAGGTGGAATATGCAGGCGGCAGGCCCGTGCTCACGGGCGATGGCGGCCCGGCAGCGGCGATCCTTCGGCCATCGGCCGGGCCGGGCGACTTCGACCAACTCACTCCTACGGGGGATGCGCGCCAGGGCGCGCGCCACCGGAGCGCTGGTGACGCACCGCACCTCCCCCGTCGGACCGGGGGCTCGTAGGGTGTGGCCATGACCACCCCCAAGCTGCGCGCGGAACTGGACGGCATCCCCACGTACAAGCCCGGGCGACCCCCGGCCGCGACGGAAGGCGCTCCCGCCTTCAAGCTGTCCTCCAACGAGAACCCGTATCCTCCGCTGCCCGGCGTGCTGGAGGCGGCCACCGCCGCTGCCGGCACCTTCAACCGCTACCCCGACATGGCCTGCTCGGAGCTGACCGCGCGGCTGGCGGAGCGCTTCGGCGTGCCCGTCGGGCACGTGGCCACCGGCACCGGGTCGGTGGGGGTCGCCCAGCAACTGCTCCAGATCACCTCCGGTCCCGGCGACGAGGTGGTCTACGCCTGGCGGTCCTTCGAGGCGTACCCGATCATCACGCGGATCAGCGGCGCCCGCCCGGTCCAGGTCCCGCTCGACGCCGACGAGCGGCACGACCTGGACGCCATGGCCGCGGCGATCACCGACCGGACCCGGCTGGTGTTCGTCTGCAATCCCAACAACCCGACCGGCACGGCGGTGCGCCGCGCGGAGCTGGAACGGTTCCTCGACCGGGTGCCCGCCGACGTCCTGGTGGTGCTGGACGAGGCGTACCGGGAGTTCATCACCGACCCCGAGGTGCCCGACGGCGTCGACCTCTACCGGGACCGCCCGAACGTGGCGGTGCTGCGCACCTTCTCCAAGGCGTACGGCCTGGCGGGGCTGCGGGTCGGCTTCGCCGTCGCTCACGAGCCGGTGGCGGCCGCGCTGCGCAAGACCGCGGTGCCCTTCGGGGTGAGCCAGCTCGCGCAGGACGCGGCGGTGGCCAGCCTGCGGGCCGAGCCGGCCCTGCTGGAGCGGGTGGCGGGCCTGGTCGCCGAGCGGACCCGGGTGGTGGACGCGCTGACCGGCCAGGGCTGGGCGGTGCCGGACACCCAGGCGAACTTCGTCTGGCTGCGGCTGGGGGAGCGCACCCTGGAGTTCGCGGCGGCCTGCGAGCGGGCCGGTGTGACGGTGCGGCCCTTCGCGGGCGAGGGCGCGCGGATCACCGTGGGCGAGATCCGGGCGAACGACCTGATGCTGCGGGCCGCGGAGGACTTCCGCAAGGAGATCTGACCTGCCTCGGATCCTCGCATAACCCACCATTTCGCCCCTTGTCCCACCCCGGTGGCAAGGGGCGAACGTGTGTGCGCGATACTGCTTGTGAATGAGTTCACGTTCACAAGCGGGGGTCGTAAGCGCAGGAAAGGAGACGTATCGTGCAGCTCGCCCTGGGCTCGCTCGACATCGCCCGATGGCAGTTCGGCGTCACCACCGTCTACCACTTCCTCTTCGTTCCCCTGACGATCTCGCTGTCCGCGCTCACCGCCGGACTCCAGACCGCCTGGGTGCGCACGGGCAAGGAGAAGTACCTCCGAGCCACCAAGTTCTGGGGCCGGCTCTTCCTGATCAACATCGCGATGGGCGTGGTCACCGGCATCGTCCAGGAGTTCCAGTTCGGCATGAACTGGTCGGACTACTCGCGCTTCGTCGGCGACGTCTTCGGCGCGCCGCTCGCCTTCGAGGCACTGATCGCATTCTTCTTCGAGTCCACCTTCATCGGGCTGTGGATCTTCGGCTGGGACAAGCTCCCCCGGCGCATCCACCTGGCCTGCATCTGGATGGTGTCGATCGGCACGATCCTGTCCGCGTACTTCATCCTGGCCGCCAACTCCTGGATGCAGCACCCGGTGGGCTACCACTACGACCGCGCCGCCGGGCGGGCCGAACTCACCGACTTCTGGAAGGTGCTGACCCAGAACACCGCACTGGCGCAGTTCTTCCACACCCTGTCGGCCTCCTTCCTCACCGGCGCCGCCTTCGTGATCGGCATCGCCGCCTACCACCTGGCCCGCAAGCAGCACATCGCGGTGATGCGCTCCTCGCTGCGGATGGCGCTGGTCGTGGCGGTGGTGGCCGGGGCGTTCACCGCGATCAGCGGCGACACCCTGGGCAAGGTCATGTTCAAGCAGCAGCCGATGAAGATGGCCGCGGCCGAGGCGCTGTGGGACGGCCAACGCGGCGCGCCCTTCTCGATCTTCGCGGTCGGCGACGTCGACAAGGGCCACAACGAGGTCGCCATCGAGGTCCCCGACCTGCTGTCCTTCCTGGCCACCGATGACTTCGGCGCCTACGTCGGCGGCATCAACGACGTCAACCGGGCCGAGCAGCAGAAGTACGGCCCCGGCGACTACCGGCCCAACATCCCCGTGGCCTACTGGGGCTTCCGCTGGATGATCGGCTTCGGTGTGGTCTCCATCGGGGTCGGCGCGGCCGGGCTGTGGCTGACCCGCCGCCGCTTCTGGCTCGCCCCCGAGCGGCGCACCGGCGAGGACGAGGTGCCGCACCTCATGCTCACCCGTGATCTGCGGCTGGGCGCGGGCCTGTCCCGCTGGTACTGGCGGATCGCCCTGCTCACGATGGCCTTCCCGCTGCTGGCCAACTCCTGGGGCTGGATCTTCACCGAGACCGGCCGCCAGCCCTGGGTGGTCTACGGCGTGCTGCGCACCCGCGACGCGGTTTCCCCCACCGTCTCCGCCGGCGACGTGATCACCTCGCTCGTGGTGTTCACGCTGCTCTACGGGCTGCTGGCCGTCGTCGAGGTGCGGCTGCTGGTGACGTACGCCAAGGCCGGCCCGCCCGACCTCACCGACGACGACCGGCGCTCCCCCACCCGGATCGGCGGCGGCGACGACGGCACGGACGCCGACCGCCCGATGGCCTTCTCGTACTGACCGCTCGACCGGCTGACCGGAAAGGGGCCGAGGACCATGCACCTGCACGACGTCTGGTTCGTCATCATCGCCGTCCTGTGGACCGGCTACTTCTTCCTGGAGGGCTTCGACTTCGGGATCGGCGTGCTCACCAAACTGCTGGCCCGCGACCGCACCGAGCGGCGCGTGCTCATCAACACCGTCGGCCCGGTCTGGGACGGCAACGAGGTGTGGCTGCTCACCGCGGGCGGCGCCACCTTCGCGGCCTTCCCGGACTGGTACGCCACCCTTTTCTCCGGGTTCTACCTTCCCCTGCTGCTGATCCTGGTCTGCCTGATCGTGCGCGGGGTCGCCTTCGAGTACCGGGCGAAGCGGTCGGACGGGCGCTGGCAGCGCAACTGGGAGAACGCGCTGTTCTGGACCTCGCTGCTGCCCGCCGTGCTGTGGGGCGTGGCCTTCGCCAACATCGTCGGCGGGGTGAGGATCGGCGCGGACAAGGACTACGTCGGCGGCTTCTGGGACCTGCTGGGCGGCTACGCCCTGCTCGGCGGGCTCGTCACCCTGGCGCTGTTCACCTTCCACGGCGCGGTGTTCGCCGCGCTGAAGACGGTCGGCCCGATCCGGGAGCGGGCCCGTACGCTCGCCGGCCGGCTGGGGCTGGTGGCGGTCGTGGTGGTGACGGTCTTCCTGGTCTGGACGCAGGTCCGCACCGGCAACGCCCGCAGCCTGCCCGCGCTGGTCGTGGCGGTGGCCGGGCTGGTGGCCGCGCTCGGCGCGAACCGGGCCGGCCGGGAGGGCTGGGCCTTCGCCTGCTCGGGCGTGACGATCGCGGCCACGGTGGCGATGTTCTTCCTGGCGCTCTTCCCGGACGTCATGCCCTCGTCGCTCAACGCCGCGTGGAGCCTGACCGTCTCCAACGCGTCCGCGACCCCGTACACGCTGCGGATCATGACCTGGTGCGCGGGGATCGCCACCCCGGTCGTGCTGGTCTACCAGGGCTGGACGTACTGGGTGTTCCGCAAGCGGATCGGCACGCAGCACATCGCGGAAGGGGCGCACTGACATGGGCCCGGGCGGGTGCGGTGGAGCGGGCGGGACCGGGTCACGGGTGATGTTCCACGTGGAACACGGAAGGGGATGTTCCACGTGAAACCGGTCGATCCACGGCTGCTGCGGTACGCGCGCACGACCCGGGTCTTCCTCGCCGGGGTGGTGCTGCTGGGCCTGGCCGGCGCGGGACTGGTCGTGGCGCAGGCGGTGTTGATCGCCGATGTGGTGGTCGGCGGCTTCCAGGATGGGCAGGGGCCGGGGGCGCTGCGGGGCGACCTGCTCGCGCTCGGCGCGGTGGCGGCCGGCCGGGCGCTGGTGGCCTGGCTGACCGAGCTGTGCGCGCACCGGGCCGGGGCGGCGGCGAAGTCGCAGCTGCGGCAGCGGCTGCTGGAGCACGCGACGGCGCTGGGCCCGGGGTGGCTGTCCGGCCGCCGCAGCGGTGAGCTGACCACCCTGGCCACCCGGGGTGTCGACGCGCTCGACGACTACTTCGCGCGCTACCTGCCGCAGTTGGGCCTCGCGGTGGTCGTGCCCGCGGTGGTGCTGGCCCGGATCGCCACCGCGGACTGGATCTCGGCGCTGACCATCGCGGTGACCCTGCCGCTCGTTCCGCTGTTCATGGTGCTGGTGGGGTGGGCGACCCGGGAGCGGATGGACCGCCAGTGGCGGCTGCTGGCCCGGCTGTCCGGGCACTTCCTGGACGTGGTGGCCGGGCTGCCCACGCTGAAGGTGTTCGGCCGGGCGAAGGTCCAGGCCGAGAACATCCGCCGGATCACCGACGACTACCGGCGGGCCACGCTGCGGACCCTGCGGATCGCCTTCCTGTCCTCCTTCGTGCTGGAACTGCTCGCGACGATCTCGGTCGCCCTGGTCGCGGTCGGTATCGGCATGCGGCTCGTGCGCGGCGAACTGGACCTGCGGACCGGGCTGATGGTGCTCGTGCTGGCACCGGAGGCGTATCTGCCGCTGCGGCAGGTCGGGGCGCAGTACCACGCGGCCGCCGAGGGGCTCACGGCCGCGGCCGAGGTCTTCGACGTGCTGGAGACGGAGCCTTCGCCCGGCTCCTCCGCGGGCGCGGGCGTGGGCGGGCCGGGCCCACGGCCCGCGCCGGACCTGCTGCCCGCGCCGGACCTGCGCACCGCGGTCATCCGGGTCGAGGGGCTGGAGGTCCGGCGGGACGGCCTGCTCGGCCCGGCCACGCTGCGGCTGGCCCCCGGCGAGACGGTGGCCGTGACCGGGCCCAGCGGAGTCGGCAAGTCCACACTCCTGCGGGCGCTGCTGGGCTTCACCGCCCCCAGCGCCGGACGGATCCTCGTCGACGGGACCGACCTCGCCGACCTCGACCCCTCCTCCTGGCACCGCCAGATCGCCTGGGTGCCGCAGCGTCCGCACCTCTTCGCCGGCACCGTGGCGGACAACGTCCGGCTGGCCCGGCCCGACGCGAGCGACGCGGAGGTACGGTCCGCGCTCGCCGCCGCCGGAGCGGCCGGCTTCGCCGCTCCCGGGGACGAGATCGGCGAGGGCGGCACGGGACTCTCGGCCGGCCAGCGCCAACGGCTCGCCCTCGCCCGCGCCTTCCTCGCCGACCGCCCGCTCCTGCTCCTGGACGAGCCCACGGCGAACCTCGACGGCGACACCGAGGCCGACGTCGTCACCGCGCTGCGCGCCCTCGCCGCTCACCGCACGGTCCTGCTGATCGCCCACCGCCCCGCACTGCTCCCCTTGGCGGACCGGGTCGAGGCCCTGTCCTTCCCGTCACCGGACGCCTTGGGCGGGCGTACGGTGCCGCTCCCGGCCGCCTCCCGGGTGCGGCGCGCAGAGGCTCACGCGGACCTGCCTGAGCCGCGTACGGAGGAGGCCGGGACCCCCGCGGACTCGGGTGCCTCCGACGGTCACGGGACATCCGGGGCGGCTCGGAAGCGGATGCGCGGGTCGGAGCGGTCCGTTCCCGGGCTCGTGCTCCGGGCCGCCGCCGCCCGTCTCGCCCGGACCCTCGGCTCACGGGGCCGGGCCGCCGCGCCCGGAGCCTCGTACGGCGGCCCCACCGGCCCCTTCGCCTTCGCGCGTGCGGGAACGCCTTTCACCGGGGGCACGGTCGGCTCGCGAGAGTTCCGGCGGCGGTTCGCCGGGGCCTGCGGACTGGGGGTGCTGGCGCTCGGGAGCGCGGTCGGGCTCATGGGGACCTCCGGGTGGCTGATCAGCCGGGCGGCGCAGCAGCCGCCCGTGCTCTACCTGATGGTGGCCGTGACGGCGACCCGTACGTTCGGGATCGGGCGGGCGGTCTTCCGGTACGGCGAGCGGCTGGTGGGCCACGACGCGGTGTTCCGGGCGCTGGGCGGCATCCGGGCGGCCGTCTTCCGGCGGCTGGAGCGGCTGGCGCCCGCGGGTCTGGGCCGCACCGACCGCGGTGACCTGCTGTCCCGGCTGGTCGCCGACGTGGACGGCGTGCAGGACCACTACCTGCGCTGGCTGCTGCCCGCGGTCACGGCGGCCGCCACGGCGGTGGGCGCGGCCGTGTTCACCGGGTGGTTGCTGCCCGCCGCCGGTGGGGCGCTCGGCGCCGGGCTGCTGGTCGCCGGGGTGGCCGTGCCCGCGCTGTCCGTGGCGGTCGCACGCCGCACCGACCGGCGGATCGCCCCGGCCCGGGGCGCGCTGTCCGCCCGCGTGCTGGGGCTGTTCACCGGCACCGCGGAGCTGACCGTCGCGGGCGCCCTGCCCCGCCGCCGGGCGGAGGCGGCGCGCGCCGACCGGGCGCTGCGGGCGGCCGCCGCCCGCTCGGCCGCCGCCACCGCACTGGGCGCCGGGCTCACCGCGCTGGTCAGCGGCCTCACGGTGACCGTGTGCGCCTGGGCGGGCGTGCGGGCCGTGGCCGCGCACGAGGTGCCCGGCGTGCGGCTGGCGGTCCTCGTCCTGCTGCCGCTGGCGGCCTTCGAGGCCGTCGCCGGCCTGCCCCTGGCCGCCCAGCAGCGCCGCCGCAGCCGCCGGGCGGCGGAGCGGGTGCGGGACGTGCTCGACGCGCCCGTGCCCGTACGGGAGCCCGTGGCACCGGCCGCGCCGCCCGCCGCGCCGTACCCGCTGGTGCTGCGCGCGGTGACGGCCCGGCACCCGGGGCAGGCCCTGCCCGCGCTGAACGGGGTGGACCTGACGCTGACGCCCGGCCGCCGGATCGCGGTCGTCGGCCCGTCGGGCGCGGGCAAGACCACGCTGGCGCACGTGCTGCTGCGGTTCCTGGACGTGGAGGCGGGGGCGTACACCCTGGCCGGGCGGGAGGCCGCGGCGCTGGACGGCGACGCGGTACGCCGCCTGGTCGGGCTGTGCGCCCAGGACGCGCACGTCTTCGACAGCACAGTCCGGGAGAACCTGCGCCTGGCCCGGCCCGGCGCGGGGGACGACGCCCTGCGGGAGGCGCTGGCCGCCGCCCGGCTCGACCTCGACCTGGACACGGAGGTCGGCGAGCACGGCGCCCGGCTGTCCGGCGGGATGCGGCAGCGGCTGGCACTGGCCCGGGCGCTGCTCGCGGACTTCCCCGTCCTGGTGCTGGACGAGCCCGCGGAGCACCTGGACCTGCCCACGGCCGACGCCCTGACCGCCGACCTGCTGGCGGCGACCCGGGGCCGGACGACGGTGCTGATCACCCACCGGCTGGCCGGGCTCGCGGACGGCGCCGTCGACGAGATCGTGGTGCTGGCGGCCGGCCGGGTCGTCCAGCGCGGCGGCTACGACGAACTGGCCGCCGCGGACGGCCCCTTCCGCCGCACCCTGGAGCGGGAACGGCTCGCCGAGGCCGTCGTCCGTGCCTAGGGCCTTCCGCCGGCGCGGCGGGCGGCCAGCAGGCGCTCGATGACGCGGGCCACGCCGTCCTCGTCGTTGGACTCCGTGCGGTAGGTGGTGGCGGCCAGCACGTGGGGGTGGGCGTTGGCGACGGCGTAGGACGTCCCCGCCCACTCCAGCATCGCCAGGTCGTTCGGCATGTCCCCGAAGGCGACCACCTCGGCGGCGGTGACCCCGCGCCCGGCGCAGCATTTCGCCAGCGTGGTGGCCTTGCTCACCCCTGGCCCGCTGACCTCCAGCAGCGCGGACTCGCTGGAGCGGGTGATCTCGCCGTGGGTGCCGGCCACGGCGAGGGCGGTGGCCAGGAAGTCGTCCGGGTCGGCGGTGGGGTGGCCGGCGAGGAGCTTGAGCAGCGGCTGGTCGCGGTCCTCGGCGAGCAGGGCCTCGATGCCGGCGCGGGGCTCGGCGTGGTCGGGCTCGAAGGCGGGGTATTCGGGCTCGCGACGGAAGCGGGAGGTGCGCTCGACCGCGTACGTCGTCCCGGGAACGGCCTTGCTCAGGGCGCGGGCGACCGCCAGTGCGTCGTCCTCGGGCAGGGGGAAGACCTCGATGAGCGTGCCGGCGCGCAGGTCGTACACCACGGCGCCGTTGGACAGGACGGCCATGCCGTGTCCGGCGAGGTGGTCGGCGACCACGTCCATCCAGCGGGCGGGCCGGCCCGTGACGAAGAAGACCTCGACGCCTGCCTCCTCCGCGGCGGCCAGAGCGGCGATCGTCCGCGGGGACAGCGTCTTGTCACCGCGCAGCAGCGTGCCGTCCAGGTCGGTGGCTATCAGCCACGGCGCGGGGTCGGCGAAGGTCTGGGACGTCGTCGACGTCCTGGTGTCCGCTCGTCCGGTGTGCCCGTGCTGGTACTGGTCCTCGTGCGCGCCCGTGCTCCGGGCGCTCGCTGTGGCGCCGGCGTGCTCGGTGCTGCCGGCGTGGTTCCCTGTGCCGTCCTCGGTACCGCTCCCCACTCTGCTGTCGTGGTCGGCCTCGTGCCGGTCCGCGCTCGCGGGCTCGTGGCGCCGGTGCGCGTCGGCGGGCTCGTCGGGGCGGGCGTCGGAGGACTCGGCTGGCTGCGTGGATGGGGTCACTTGCCCCATCTTTCCGCACAGCAACCTTGTCCCGCACCGGGGTGCGGACGTCCTGCTCGGCGGAGCCGGTGGTGCTGGGGTACGGCGTCGGTCCGTCGTCGGGTACCTCGTCGTCGGTCCGTCGTCCGTGCGTCGTGCGTGGGTCGTACCGCGTCGTGCGTACGTGGTGCCTGTGCTGTCTGTGCTGCCTGTCTGCCCGGTGGATCAACCGCCGTGCTGCGGCGGGGTGTTGCGGGTGCCGCTCGTCACGCGGGCCGTGCGGGTCATGCGGGCCGTGCGGGGGGAATCGCAGAAACGGGTACGGCGCGACGCGGTCAGACGCACGGGGCGTTCTCGTCCTCGGGCTGGCCGGTGTCGTCGCGCAGGTTGCGGGCACTGGGCGAGGAGCCGTGCGCCTCGGCGCTGATCCGCTGCTTCATGGTGGGCGGCAGGGTCAGCGGGCGGATCCGGCGGCGGGGCACCGGCAGCGGCAGTGCCTCGTGGGTGCGGGGCGCGGGAATGCGCACGTCGGCGCGTCGGGCGGCCGGTGACACGGGTGTCGTGTCCCCCGTCCGCGGATCGCCGGTCCGGGGATCGCCGTGCCCGCCGGCGGTACGGCGGTCACGGCGGTCACGGCGGCACCCGCGCGGACCTCCGTGCGGCCGGCCACCGGGGTGGTGGTCTGCGGGGCGGTACGGGCGGCGGCGCGGGCCGGGGTGGTGAAGCCGAGCGCGGCGATGCACTTGAGGAGCACGCTGAGCAGCGTGCCCCAGAACGTCCTGAAGTCGGCGGCCATGGACCTCTCGCTTCCTCATGTAGTGATGTGCGGTGAACTGACTAGTCCGATCATGGGGAAACGAGCACAGATTCCGAGGAGCCGCACCCCGAAATCGGTGATATTCAGATCAACGCAACCCGGATGGTGCAATTCGGTACACCGGGGCCGCCGCGCGTGGCCGTACTCCCGCGCCGGGCACGGCAGGACGGCCACGGTCCAGAGGGGTTCCGGAGGTGTGTCACCGCCGGACGTCCGCGAGTCCGGCCCGCAGGTCGTCGAGGTTCATCACGGGCGTCAGCTCCACCTCGGCGCCGCCGAGGAAGAACGGTTCGAGGGCGACCGGAATGCGCGCGGTGTCCTCCAGATCGAAGACGAACATGCAGCAGCGGGTGCCTTCGGAGGGCAGGAAGTACGCCGCCTCGGGCTTCAGGTCCTCGACCATCCCGTCGACCATCTTCCGCAGGGTCCCGTCGTTCACCGCCTGGTTCGCGGCCTGCATGTCCATGTGCGCGGTCAGCAGCATCCTCATCTCACTCACCTTCTCGGCGAGCGCGACCGATGCCCTGCGTCCTGCGCGCCACGGCTGACCGGGCGCGCTCCCTTCCACCATCCCGCCGACCGCCGTCCGCCCGCAAACGTGGGGCCGGGGACCCGGGGCACCCGGGCGCTCAGAGCCGGACGATGACCAGGGCGGTGTCGTCGGTGGCGCCGCCCGGCGGGAGGAGGTCGGTCAGCAGCGCGTCGGCGAGCGTGTTCGGGGCGGCGCGGCGGTGGCGGGCGAGGGAACGGGCCAGCCGGGCCAGGCCGGCGTCGATGTCCTCCCCGCGGCGCTCGATCAGGCCGTCGGTGTAGAGGACGAGCACGGCGTCCTCCTCGAAGGCGGTGCTCGCCTCGGGCCGCCGGACGTGCTCCGGGCGGGCGCCCAGCGGCGGATCGGTCGCCCGGTCCAGGAACTCGACGGAGCCGTCGGGACGCAGCAGCGCGGGCGGCGGATGGCCGGCGCTGCTGTAGGTGATGCGGTGGGAGGCCCAGTCGATGTACGAGTCGACCACCGTCGTCGACTCCGCGCCGCGCACCGAGCGCGCGTACAGGCCGAGCGCCTCGAGGGCGGCGGCGGGGCCGACGGCGACGCGGGTCGCCGCGCTCAGCGCGCTGCGCAACTGGCCCATGACGCCGGCCGCCGCGAGGCCGTGGCCGACCACATCGCCGACGGCCACCGCGATCAGGTCGTCGGCCAGGGCCACCAGGTCGTACCAGTCGCCGCACACGTTGAGACTGCTGGTGGCGGGCCGGTAGCGGACCGCCACCTCGCGGTCGCCGACCGGCCCGGGGGAGGACAGCATCGCCGCCTGGAGGCTCAGCGCGACCTCCTGCTCGCGGGCGTGGGCGAGGCGCAGCCGCTCGTTGCTCTCCTGCAGCTCGCGGGCCCGCGTGTACAGCTCGGCCTCGAGCACTTGGGCGTGGTCCTCGTCGCCGCTCTGCCCGCTCCCGTCGCGGGCGTGGATGAACTCGGTGACCTCCTCGACCCGGTGCAGCAGCAGCGCGACCTTGCCGTCCGGCCCGAGCACCGGCTCGTTCACCGGGCTCCAGAAGCGCTCCTCCCACTCGCCGGGCCGGTCCGGGCACTCCACGTCGTAGCGCTGGACGGCCATGGTGTCGCGCTCGCCGGTGGCGATCACCCGGCGCAGGGAGGCGAAGAGGTTGCGCATGCCGGTGGCGCCGGAGTCGTTCGGGTTGTCCGGGAAGACGTCGAAGAGGTAGCGGCCGATCACCTGCTCGCGGGTGCGGCCGGCCGAGCGCAGGAACTCCTCGTTGGCGTCCGCGTACACCAGGTCGGGGGTCAGCAGCGCCACCATTCCCGGAAAGCTCTGGAAGACCGCCGAGTAGTCGATCTCCGTATCGCGCACCTCGCTCGCCTGCCCATCACCGTCACCATGGACAACTTCCACAGTACGAGCCGAAGCGGCCGTCCGCCGACTGCCGGGGATCCGCCAGCGCCCGGGAGCGGCCGGTGCCGCCTTACGCCCCGGGCCGCACGGTGATGCGGAAGGCCGGGTGGTCGGCGGGGTCGGGCAGCGCCTGGAAGGTGCGGCCCACGGTGGGCAGCTTCCCGTACTGGCGCAGGTAGTCCTCGACGAGCGCCGGCAGCTGCTCGGCGGGGACCTCCTCGGCCGTGAACGTCTCGACCCTGCCGTGCCGGGTGAGCTTTCCGGTGCCGGACGCGCGCAGGTTGCGGGACCACTCGGTGTCGCCGTACGCGGCCAGCAGGTACTCGCGGCCGTCGTGGGTGAGGACGGCCACCGGGGTGGAGCGCCAGGTGCCGGTGGTGCGGCCGGGCACGGACAGCACGCTCACCACCTGGGGCTTGAACAGCCGGGCCATCCGCCCGCCGATCTTCCGCGCCGCCCAGGGCGGCCGCACGTAGTTCCTGCCGGTCATCGGGCTCCTCCTCGTCCTCGTGCCGGGGCGCCGGCCCCCGCGGCCGTACGTCGTCCGCCGGTGTCCGTCCCCTGGCATCAACGTTAGATGTCTAATGATGCGATGGCAAACCCTTCGACATCTATGAATGGAGCTATAGTGCACGCATGCGACCGGACCGCCTTCCCACCGGGCTCCAGCTCAGCCAGACCGCCCGCCTCGTCAGCCGCGCGTTCGACGAGGCCCTGGACGAGGCCGGCGGATCGCTGCCCGTCTGGCTGATCCTGCTCAACCTCAAGGTCCGCCGCCCCGACAACCAGCGGGCCCTCGCCGAGGCCGTCGGCATCCGCGAGGCGACCCTCACCCACCACCTCAACGCGATGGACGCCCGCGGCCTCGTCACCCGCACCCGCGACCCGGGCAACCGCCGTGTCCACATCGTGGCGCTCACCGAGGCCGGCGAGGCCGCCTTCCTGCGCCTGCGCGACGCCGCCGTCGCCTTCGACCGGCGCCTGAACCACGGCGTGACGGACGCCGACCGCGACACCCTCGCCGCCCTCCTCGACCGCCTCACGCGGAACATCGGAACGGAACCCGCGGACGAACCGGACGGTTCGCCATGGGCACCTCAGGGATTGGGCTCTTCTTGACCCCGCGGCGGGTGCGTTCCTCCTAGAGTGCCGGTGTGAAGAGGACGACGGAGGACCGGCCGTCCGGAGAACGGGTGCTCATCGTGCCGCTGTTGGGAACGCTGCCCACGGTGGACGGGTCGCCGGTCGCGGAGGGCGACGTGCAGCTGATGCTGCGGAACGTCCTGGACGGCGACGGCGAGCAGCACCTGGTCGCCGTCGCCTTCAGCGAAGTGGCGGGGCTGGTGGACGCGATGGGCGAGGAGCAGCCGTGGGCGGCGATCCCGGCCGGGGCGTTGGCAGGTGCGCTGGAGGGGTCGGGCGCGGAGGCGGTGCTGGTGGATCCGGTGCTGACGGATCGGGCGACCGCGGCTCGGACGCCCACGGACGAGGTTCCCGCGGCCGATGGGGCGGGCCATGGGTGACTTCTCCGGAATCGACCCCCAGGCGCTGAACGGCATGATCACGTCCTTCACCAAGGACGGGTCGAACCTCGGCACCCGGGCGGCCTCGTACAAGACGTCGTTCGCCGGACTGGGGCTGGAGACCGGGCCGCTGGACGAGCTGATCGGGATCAGCCGGTGGGCCGACGACGAAGCGCCCATGCTGCGTCGTCGGCAGGTCCTGGCCGCCGCGATGAGCAAGCCGGGCGGGTCGCACTCACCGATGGTGCGGATCCCCGAACCGGTGATGACCGCGAAGCAGGCGCAGAGCGAGGGCGGCAAGGCCGCCAAGGACGCCGACGCGGCCGAGAAGCTGCCGGCCGACCAGGCGGGCGACGCCTTTCACACCGTCGCCCAGGAACTGGCGGCGCACAAGGACGACCCCGACTGGACCTCCGCCTTCTACGCCGGGCTCGACCCCGAACTCGCCGCGCAGCTGCCGTCGGTGATCGCGGCGACCCACAGCAGCACCGGCAAGCAGGACATGGCGACCTTCGCCGACGCCTTCCGCACCGCGATGCACGCCGCGACGCCCGCGCCCGGGTTCGACAAGACGCTGGCGCTCTTCCAGGGCCCCGTCCCCAAGGACGACCCGTCCGCGGTCTGGAACCGGGCGCTGATGCAGGGCGACGACCAGGACCTGTGGGACGTCGCCTGGGCCGATCTGAAGGACCTGTTCGTCCCCAAGGACAACTGGTCCTCCGAGGGAGGCGTCCTCCAAGGCGTCCTCGCCGGGCAGGCCCAGTACGCCTCGCTGATACGCGACCGGGCCGACCGGTTCGCCAAGTTCGCGCAGGCGCTGCACGACTACCGGGTCAACAGCCCGAGCCTGACCTCGGCGCAACGCCGGGTGATCAAGAAGCTCACCGGTCAGATGGCGCGGGCCTCCGAGTCCGACCTGCGGCAGGCCGAGGGGACGCTGGCGAAGTTCCACCTCGGCGGGCTGTCCCAGCTGATGAACACCTCCGTGACCGACGCCGTCAACCCGCTGCTGCGGGGCGCGGGCGCCGACAGCAAGGTACTGGGCAGTTTCCTGCGGGCCGGCGAGAAGGTGCCCGTGGTCGGCGCCGTGCTCACGCTCGGAGGCACCTGGTGGGACATCGAGAACGGCACCGACCCGGATGTCGCCGTGACCGCCAACGTCGGGTCCTTCGCACTCGGGGCCGGCG
The DNA here is from genome assembly GCA_963756705.1 of uncultured Actinomycetota bacterium. Lineage (GTDB taxonomy): Bacteria > Actinomycetota > Actinomycetes > Streptomycetales > Streptomycetaceae > Actinacidiphila. The sequence goes on from CAVWOS010000023.1 coordinate 113,724, forward strand.
CGGGCTGGGCGGCCGAGGCGGCGACCGTCGCCATCGCCGGAGGTCCGGTCGGGTGGGCCGCCGGGGCCGGTATCTTGGTCGCCGCCGGTGTCGGCTACGCGTCCTACCGGTTCCTGGAGAGCGACACCGGGAAGAAAATGATCAAGGGTACGGAGCACGCCGTCGAGGGCGCCGCCAAGGATCTCGGCAGCGCCGCCAAGAGCGTCGGACACTTTTTGGGGCTGTGATGGCGCGCAAAGTCAAACGGCAGGCATGGACCGCCCCGCCCGGTGCTCAGGATTCGGCGGCCGACCCGTTTCCGGGCCGCCGCCCGCCCGCCCGCGGGCTCGTGCCCAAGCGCTCGCTGATCGCCGTCCTTCTCGTCTTCAGCGCCCTCTGCTTCGGGATGTTCTTCGCCTTCCGCGACGACTGCGGCTCCACCGCCGACGCCCTGCGCGCCCACGGCACCCGGAAGGTCGCCTTCGTCGCGAAGACCGGCACCAACCGCTACGGCGAACGCACCACCGTCGACGTCACCTTCGACGACGCCAACGGCTCCCACCGCGGCCGCCTCTGCGTCCCCACCGGCGGCTCCCTCCCCAAGGGCCTGACCAAGGGCGCCGCCGTGCCCGTCGTCTACGACGCCCGCCGCCCCACCCGCGTCATGCTCGCCTCCCAGGTCACCCATCGCCCGGGCTGGACCCCCGCCATGATCCTCTCCCTCACCGGCGGCATCCTCTTCCTCGCCCTCACCACCGCGGTCTTCATCCGCCGCCGCCTCACCCTCCGCACCCCCTGACGGTTTCCCCGGCGGGTGCCCCTGGCCCGCCGGGCTCAGCATCCGCCGGGGGACTGCGACCGTGTCGCTTATCGTCGAGGCATGCGTCTGAGCACTGTGGCGGCCGTTGCGGGACGGATCGTGGTTCGGAGCGGTGCCGACGCTGACGGCGGCTGGGATGACCGAGGGGATACGGCGGGGGACGATGATGACCTCGGTCAGGCCCTGTTCATGCCTTACGGGCTGACCAGCGGCGATGCCCTCACGGGCCGATGAGCTTGATCCGGTTTCCGCACAGCTTGGCCATGTCGTCGAGGTCGGACGTCAGCAGGGCGACCGGGCCGGGCTGGCGAAGGGCGGCCTCTGCCACCGTCGCGTCGATCGCGTATTTGTGACCGTGCAGGCCGGCCGACTTGAGCAGCTTCGCGGCTTCCTTCGCCGTCCGCTCGGTGACTGGTTCCACCTTGACCCGGGACAACGCCCACTGGAGACGGGGCATGTTCACCCGGGAGTGGCTGACCTCGACGATGGTGTTCGCGCTGATGTGGAGATCCGCACCCATTTCGTGGAACACATGGAACAGGGCGAGGGTCTTCCGGTCCTGGGCGATCCAGGCGGAGAGCCCCTCGCTGTCCAGGACGACGGTCTCGAAGTGACTGCTCACGCTGCGCTCGCGTCCCCTGCGGCGTCCGCCGCTCCGAAGATCCGGGCTCGGGCTTCCGCCAGTTCCTCGTCGCTGAAGGCTCCGTGCTCGTCGGTGTGGCTGCGCAGGTCGGCTCCCAGCAGCTGGTGCCGGATCTGTCGAGCCACTGCCTCGGCCACATAACCGGAGACGTTGTCCGTGAGCTTCTTCAGCTCCGCCACCTGCTCGGTGGGCAGGGTGACCGTGATGCGAGTCGTGTCAGCCATGCTCCGAGCATACCGCAGTATGCGTCCGCGAGGAGTCGCGTGGCGTTCAGCCGGCCCAGTGGCGGTACGCCTCGATCCACTGCGAACCCTCGGGCACGGGATCCGGTAGTGGCAGGTCCAGGATTCCGATGCTCTGCCGGAGCGTTCCGCGGGCGCAGCGGGCGACCACCCGGCCGTCCCGCGTCTGGTCGACACCCACGACATTCACCGTGACCCCGAGAACGGTCGTGGTGAACGGTACGGCGAGATGCTCCTCGATCATCGCGAACAGACCGTTGAGAGCCTCGACCTCGTCGTACGTGTCCACGGTGGCCTCTTCGACCAGCGCATCCAGCGCGGCCCGGCTCAAGGTACTCACGGCTTAAACATAGCCGCGCACCGAACCTACCCCGCGTCGCGCCCGCAGGGACTGTGCCACGGTCGGATTCGAGCGGCCGCACTGGGCCCGTATCGTCGTGTCCATGCGTCTGAGCACTGTGATTCTGCCGATCTACCGCTGGCACGAGCAGGGGCGGGAGGTGTGGCGGCGGGCCGAGGGGTTGGGGTTTCACGCCGCGTACACGTATGACCATCTGTCGTGGCGGACGTTCCGGGACGGGCCGTGGTTCGGGGCGGTGCCGACGTTGACGGCGGCGGCCGGGGTGACGGAGCGGATACGGCTGGGGACCATGGTGACCTCGCCGAACTTCCGGCATCCGGTGACGCTGGCCAAGGAGTTGATCAGCCTGGACGACGTCAGCGGGGGGCGGGTGACGCTGGGGATCGGGTCCGGGGGCACCGGGTTCGACGCGGTGGTGCTGGGGCAGGAGTCGTGGTCGGCGCGGGAGCGGGCGGACCGGTTCGCGGAGTTCGTGGCGCTGCTGGACCGGCTGCTGACCCAAGGCGATGTGAGCTTCGAGGGGACCTTCTACTCGGCGTTCGAGGCGCGGACGCTGCCGGGCTGCGCGCAGAGCCCGCGGCTGCCCTTCGCGGTGGCCGGGACGGGGCCGCGCGGGATGCGGCTGGCGGCGCGGTACGGGCAGGCGTGGGTGACCACGGGGGACCCGAAGCTGTACGAGGAGGGCACCCCGGAGCAGTCGCTCGCCGCGGTGCGCGGGCAGAACGAACGGCTCGACGCGGTGGCGGGCGAGGCCGGACGCGATCCCGCCGAGCTGCCGCGGATCCTGCTGACCGGCTTCACCCCGGACCGGGCGGCGCCCTTCACCTCGGTCGACGCCTTCGTGGACTTCGCCGGGCGGCACGCCGAGGCGGGCATCGACGAGATCGTGGTCCACTGGCCGATCGCGGACTCCGACTTCGGCTACGACCCGGCCGTCTTCGAACGGATCGCCCTCGAAGCGCCGGCCCAGCTGGCCTGATCCTCCGGGGGCCAGCCCGTCAGCGGGCTCCGGCTGGCCCGCCCTCCGCGGGGCGGGACCCCTCCGGCGCGCCTTCCGCCATCGCGTCCATCCGCCGCGCGGCCACCTCCCGCTCGGCGGCCGCCGCGATGAACGCCGGGACGTGTTCGGGCCCCACCAGCGCGCGGACCGCGGCCACGGTGGGCGCGGGCAGCGGCACCGGCAGCGGTTCCGGGGCGGGCCGGTTCGAGCCCGCCGGCCGGGGGGACGCGTCCGGTCCGCCGTGGGACGGGAGTCCGCCGGAGCCGTCCCCGGCACCGGACGGCGCGCCCTCCTGAGGATTCGGGGCCGTCCGCGCCGGCGGAAGCAGCGCCCCCTCGCCCAGGTGCCGCCGCATCAGCTCGGTCGCCCGGATCCGCATCGCCCGCGCCAGTTCGGCGTCGACCGTCTGCTGGGCCAGCGGACGCAGCCGCCGGATCAGGTCGATCGCCTCGGCGGCCTCCTCCTGGCTCGGCGTGCGGGTCAGGAAGCGCTGGAAGACGTACTCCGTGGTGAACTCCAGGAACCGCTCCGAGATGTGCTCGACCTGGCCGCGGACCTCGCGCAGGTGCCCGGTGATCGCGGGCATCGGCACCCCGGCCCGGTGCAGCTCGGCGGCTACGGCCAGCTCCCGCGGGCTGGGCACGAGGAAGGTGTCGGGGTCGCCCTGCACCGCCTCCAGGACGCCGAGGTCGAGCGCCTGCTGGACGGAGACGGGGTCGATCAGGCCGCCGAACGCCTCCCGCAGGTCGGTCCGGTGGATCCGGGCCGGCTTCTCGTTCGACCACGGCTTGTCCACCTCGCCGACCAGGCCGAGCACGTCGCCCAGCCCCGTCCCCGCGTCCCACGCCTCCAGCAGCTCCTTGATGCTGGCCAGGGTGTAGCCGCGCTCCAGCAGGTCGGCGATCTGCCGCAGCCGGGCCAGGTGCGTGTCGTCGTACACGTTGGCGCGGCCGTGGCGCCCCGGCTTCGGGAGCAGGCCGCGATCGGTGTACGCCCGGATGGTGCGGACCGTCGTCCCGCTGAGGTGGGACAGGTCCTCGATCCGGTACGCGCGCTGCCCTCCTGCGCTGCTCACCCTTGCTCCTTGCTCCTTGCCCGCTCGCCGCCCTCAGCGGAGGTCACGAAGCCGCGGCGGTTCCCGTCTCCACGGCGCCCCCGGCCCGGGCAGCCGCCCGCGCGGCCGGGGATATCGCCAGGTAGTCGACGGCCTTGCGGATCGATCCCTCCTGTGACGGATGGTACGACCGGCGAAGGTAGCGGGGCATCGCGGCATGGAGGGACGCCCACGAAGGGACGAGGCCGCGGCGGGCGGCGGCCCGGTGGTCCTTGAAGCGGTAGCGGCCCCCGGTGAGCCCGGGGTCGTGCCGCAGCAGGTAGCCGGTGCCGAGCACCATCAGGGAGAACAGCGCGGGCCAGGCCAGCAGCATGCCCCCGGCCCGGCGCAGGTAGCGGGCGGCGCCCCGGCCCCCGGCGTGCTGGTAGAGGTCGAAGGCGACGGCCCGGTGCTCGACCTCCTCCGCGCCGTGCCAGCGCAGCAGGTCGACCATCACCGGGTCGGCCCCGACCCGGTCCAGGGCCTCGGCGTCGAGGATCCAGTCGCCCAGCACCGCCGTGAAGTGCTCGATCCCCGCGATCAGCGACAGCCGCAGCCGCAGCCAGGACCGGCGGGTGAACGGCAGCCGGAACGGGGGCCGTTCACCCAACAGCACCTCGAACGCCCACTCCACGCGCCGGGTGTAGTCCTCGGTGCCGAGACCCTGCTCGGCCAGGTGCTCCAGCACGTACGCGTGCTGCACGCTGTGGGTGGCCTCCTGGCCCATGAACCCCTTGACGTCCTTGCGCAGCTGCTCGTCGGTGATCAGGGGCAGCGCTTCCTTGAAGACCTTCACGAACCACCGCTCGCCGGCGGGCAGCAGCAGGTGCAGCACGTTGATCACATGCGTGGCGGTCGGCTCGGCCGGAATCCAGTGCAGCGGGGTGCCGTGCCAGTCGAAGGCGACCCGGCGCGGGGTGATCGGGTGCGGGGCGGCCGGGTGCGGGGTGGTCGGATGGTTCACGGTGCTCCTCCTTCCGAGAGGCCCGTCCTACAGCGGGGGATCGACCCGGGCCAGCGCCCGCAGCACGCCGGGCGAGAGCCGTTGCAGCAGCCGGGCGCCGCGCGCCTCCGGGGTGACGGGCACCACTGCGCGGTCCCTGCGCACCGCCCGCACGATCGCCCTCGCCACCTTCTCCGGCGGGTAGTTGCGCAGCGCGTAGAGCCGGGCGCTGCGGGCCCGGCGGCGCTCCTGCTCCTCCCCGTCGACCCCGGCGTGCCGGGCGGTGGAGGTGATCGGGGTGTTGACCAGGCCGGGGCAGATCGCGGTCACCCCGATGCCGTGCGGGGCCAGTTCGGCCCGCAGGCACTCGGTGAGCATCAGCACGGCGGCCTTGGAGGTGCTGTAGGCGGGCAGCGCGCGGGAGGGCTGGAAGGCGGCGGCCGAGGCGGTGTTGACGATGTGGCCGCCCTGGCCGCGCTCGACCATCTGGCGGCCGAAGAGCCGGCAGCCGTGGATGACGCCCCACAGGTTGACGTCCAGCACCTCCCGCCAGTCCTCGGGGGTGGTGTCGAGGAAGGGGCCCGCCAGGCCGATCCCCGCGTTGTTCACCACCACGTCCGGCACCCCGTGGATGTCGGCGGTGCGGGCGGCGAACTTCTCCATAGCCTCCGCGTCCGCGACGTCGACGGTGGCGGGCCACGCCTCGCGGGCACCGGCCCGGAGGGCGGCGTCGGCGGCGCGGGCCGCGCCCTCGGCGTTCCGGTCCACCGCGAGGACCCGCGCGCCCTCGCGCGCGAAGGCCAGCGCGGTCGCCCGCCCGATGCCGCTGGCGGCGCCGGTCACCACCACCAGCTGCCCGGCGAACCGCCCCGGCGCCCCGGCCGGCTCCCGCCGCTGGGCGGGCACGACCGGCCCCTCGCCGGCGGCCGCGTCACCGCGGTCCACCGAGGCCGTGAACTCCGCGACCCAGCCGGCCAGCCGGTCCGGCTCGGAGCGCGGCACCCAGTGCTTGGCCGGCAGCCGGCGCCGGGTCAGCCGCGGCGCCCACCGGTCCACCTGGTCGTAGAGCGACTCCGACAAGAAGGCGTCCCGGGTCGGGGTGATGAGCTGCACGGGCACGTGCGCGTACGCGTCGGGCCGCGGACTGCCCAGCCGGCGCCGCACGTTGTCCCGGTACAGCCAGGCGCCGTGGGCCGCGTCCCGGGGCAGGGAGGCGGTCGGGTAGCCCTGGGAGGGGACCTTCTCGGCCCGCTCCAGGAGCTTCGGCCACTGCCGGCCGAGCGGCCCGCGCCAGGCCAGTTCGGGCAGCACGGGGGTGTGCAGCGCGTACACGTACCAGGACTTGAGGCCCTGGCCGAGCAACTGGGCGGTCAGCCGCGGGGTGGGGTGGCGGGTGCGGCGGCGGATCCAGTGGCCGAAGTGGTCCAGGCTCGGCCCGGAGATCGAGGTGAAGGAGGAGAGCCGGCCCTCGGTCGCGGGCACGGTGGCGAACTCCCAGCCCTGCACGGACCCCCAGTCGTGCCCCACCAGGTGCACCGGGCGGTCCGGGCTGACCGCGTCGGCCACCGCGAGGAAGTCCTCGGTGAGCTTCTCCAGGGTGAAGCCGCCCCGCAGGCCCGCGGGCGCGCTCGACCGGCCGTGCCCGCGCACGTCGTAGAGCACCACGTGCAGGCCGTGGCGGTCCGCGAGCCGCTCGGCGACGCCCGTCCAGACCTCCTTGCTGTCCGGGTAGCCGTGCAGGAGCACGACGGTGGGGCGGCCGGGGTCGCCCGCGGGCCCGTACTCGACGACGCTCAACCGCACCCCGTCGCCGCCGAAGACGAACCGCTCGCGCGGCCGCGCCTGCTCCTCGTTCATTCCACCCACCCCGTCCCGTCCCCTGTGCACCGCGCCGGCCGAACCGCTGGACCGCTGATCTGCCGAACCGCTGGACTGCTGAAAGGCGAGCCGCCGCCCTCCCAACAGTGACATTGATCAATGTGACATCGTCGAATGGGAGATACAAGGGCGCATCGGCGACCAGGGGACCAAATCACCCGTACGAGTGCCTACCCCTACGGGAGGTCAGCCGTGAGGCGGAGACGAACAGTCGACCCACGGCGGATTCGCGGGTGTGGCGCCTGCCACTACGGTCGAACACGTGACTGTGATCGCAACCGAGAGCCTGAGCAAGCGGTATCCGAGGGTGACCGCGCTCGACCGGCTGACCGTGGACATCACACCCGGCGTGACCGGGCTGGTGGGTGCCAACGGGGCCGGCAAATCGACCCTGATCAAGATCCTGCTCGGGCTGTCCCCGGCGACGGAGGGCCGCGCCACCGTGCTCGGCCGCGACGTCGCCACGGACGGTGCCGAGATCCGCGGTCTCGTCGGCTACATGCCGGAGCACGACTGCCTGCCGCCCGACGTGTCCGCGACCGAGTTCGTCGTGCACATGGCCCGCATGTCGGGGCTGCCGCCGAGCGCCGCCCGCGAGCGCACCGCCGACACGCTGCGCCACGTCGGCCTGTACGAGGAGCGGTACCGCCCGATGGGCGGCTACTCCACGGGCATGAAGCAGCGCGTCAAGCTCGCCCAGGCGCTGGTCCACGACCCCGAGCTGGTCCTGCTGGACGAGCCGACCAACGGGCTGGACCCCACCGGGCGCGACGAGATGCTCGGCCTGATCCGCCGGGTGTACACCGACTTCGGCATCTCGGTGCTGGTCACCTCCCACCTGCTCGGTGAGCTGGAGCGCACCAGCGACCAGATCGTCGTCATCGACGGCGGCCAGCTGCTGCGCGCCTCCTCCACCAGCGACTTCACCCAGGCCACCGCCTCCCTCGCGGTCGAGGTCACCGACCGCGAGCAGGAACTGCTGGCCGCCCTGCTCGCCGAGGGCCTCACCGCGCAGACCACCGGCCACCTGCTGGTGGTCGACATTGAGGGCGACGGGACGTACGACGCCGTCCGCGACGCGGTGGCCGGCCTCGGCGTCGGCCTGGTCCGCATGGAACAGCGCCGGCACCGCATCGCCGAGCTCTTCGCCGTCAACTCCGACGACGAGGATTACGGCGAGGACGACGGCGACGGCGAGGGCGCCGACGGCCCCGGCGGCACCGACCCGACCGATCCCACCGACCCGGCCGGACACCGGCACCCGGACCAGGAAGGAGACGGCCGTGACGCAGCCTGACTTCGCGCACACCGCCGGCACGCCGGGGCGGCCCGCCCCCGCCGGCTCGCCCCCCGACGTCATCCACAACATCGGCTACCGCTCCTACGACGGTCCCCGGCTGGGCCGCGCCTACGCCCGCAAGGCCCTGTTCAGCCAGACCCTGCGCGGCGCGTACGGCCTCGGCCGCAGCGCCAAGTCGAAGGTGCTCCCGATGATCCTGGTGGGCGCCATGTGCGCGCCGGCCCTGATCATGGTGGCCGTCACCGTCTTCACCGACATGAACAAGCTGCCGATCCCGTACACCCGCTACGCGGTGGTGCTCCAGGCGGTCATCACCTTGTTCATCGCCTCCCAGGCGCCGCAGGCGGTCTCGAGGGACCTGCGCTTCAAGACCACGCCGCTGTACTTCTCCCGTCCGATCGAGCGGGTCGACTACGTGGCGGCGAAGTACGCGGCCATCAGCTCGGCGCTCTTCCTGCTGACCGCGCTCCCGCTGGTCATCCTCTACGTGGGCGCGCTGCTGGCGAAGCTCAGCTTCGGCACGCAGACCGAGGGCTTCCTCAAGGCGCTGGTGTCCGTGGCGGTGCTGTCCCTGCTCTTCGGGGGCATCAGCCTGGTGCTGGCCGCAGCGACCCCGCGCCGCGGCTTCGGCGTCGCCGCCATCATCAGCCTCTTCGTGATCAGCTACGGGGCGGTGTCGGCGGTCCAGGGCGTGGCCACCCACCAGGAGAAGTACCACGTGGTCGGCTGGCTCGGCCTGTTCTCGCCGATCACCCTGGTCGACGGCTTCCAGACCTGGTTCCTCGGCTCCTCCTCCAACTTCCCGCACGCGGCCGGCCCGCCGAACGCGCTCGCCGGGATCGCGTACCTGCTCGTGATCGCCGCGGTCGTCGCGGGCTGCTTCGGCCTGCTGATGCGCCGCTACCAGAAGGTGGGCATGGCGTGACGACCATCGGCATCAACGGCGTCTCCCGCTGGTTCGGCAACGTGGTGGCGGTCAATGACGTCACCATGACCATCGGCCCCGGCGTCACCGGCCTGCTCGGGCCCAACGGCGCGGGGAAGTCCACGCTCATCAACATGATGGCCGGCTTCCTCGCCCCCTCCAACGGCTCGGTCACCCTCGACGGGACCGCCATCTGGCGCAACGAGCAGGCGTACCGCGAGATCGGCATCGTGCCCGAGCGCGAGGCGATGTACGACTTCCTCACCGCGCGCGAGTTCGTCGTCGCCAACGCCGAACTGCACGGGCTGCCCGACCCCGGCGCCGCCGCCCAGCGGGCGCTGGCCACCGTGGAGATGGAGTACGCGCAGGACCGGCGGATCGAGACCTACAGCAAGGGCATGCGGCAGCGGGCCAAGATGGCCTCCGCGCTGGTCCACGAGCCCTCGGTGCTGCTGCTCGACGAGCCGTTCAACGGCATGGACCCGCGCCAGCGGCTGCACCTGATGGCGCTGCTGCGCAAGATGGGCGCCCAGGGCCGTACGGTCCTCTTCTCCTCGCACATCCTGGAGGAGGTCGAGCAACTGGCCCACCACATCGAGGTGGTGGTGGCCGGCCGGCACGCCGCCTCGGGCGACTTCCGCAAGATCCGCCGCCTGATGACGGACCGCCCGCACCAGTACCTCGTCCGGTCCAGCGACGACCGCGCGCTCGCCTCCGCGCTCATCGGGCACGAGTCCACCGCGGCGATCGAGCTCGACGGCGCCGAACGGGCGCTGCGCGTCCAGGCGGTGGACTTCACCGGGTTCACCGAGTTCCTGCCCCGGATCGCCCGCGACCACGGCATCCGGCTCTTCACGGTCTCGCCGTCGGACGAGTCCCTGGAGAGCGTCTTCTCCTACCTGGTCACGGCGTAAGGAGCGCACGAGATGTCCACCACCACCGCGCTGCCCAAAGCGCCGCCGGCCACCGCCGGACCCCGGATCTACCACCCCACCGTCGCCCGGCTCACCGCCCGCGGCCTGCTCGGGCGCCGCCGCGCGCTGCTGCTGCTCGCGCTGCCGATGCTGCTGCTGATCATCACCGTGGCGGTGCGCAGCCTCAGCGGGCCGGACGACACCACGGCCAACGACATCCTCCAGGGCTTCGCGCTCAGCGCCATGGTGCCGCTCATCGGCGTCATCGCCGGCACCGGGGCGATCGGGCCGGAGATCGACGAGGGGGCGATCGTCTACCTGCTGGCCAAGCCCATCAGGCGCTCCACGATCATCGTCACCAAGCTGCTGGTGGCCATCGGCGTCACCATGGCGTTCTCGGCCGTGCCCACGCTGCTGGCCGGCTTCGTGCTCGACGGCGACAGCCAGAACCTGGCGGTCTCCTACGCCGTCGCGACCGCCGTCGCGTCCGTCGCCTATGCCGCGATCTTCCTGCTGCTGGGGGTGATCACCCGGCACGCGGTCGTGGTCGGGCTGGTCTACGCGCTGGTGTGGGAGACGGTGATCGGCAACATCGTGCCGGGCGCGCAGACCCTCAGCGTGCAGCAGTGGGCGCTGGCGGTCGCCGGCAAGCTCGCGCACGGCGGCCTGGTCGACTCGGCGGTGTCCCTGACCACCGGGGTCACCCTCCTCGTCGTCGTCACCGTCGCCACCACCTGGTTCGCCGCGCAGCGGCTCCGCTCGCTCAAGCCCGTCGGCGAGGAGTGACCGCTCCCGCCGGCGGACGAAGGACGACCCCCGCGCCTGTCCAGGCGCGGGGGAAGGCCGTCAGAACGGGCCGAAGAGGCGGGTGAGGGTGAGGGCGACGCCGTCCTCCTCGTTGGAGGCGGTGATCTCGTCGGCCACGGCCCGCAGTTCGGGGTGGGCGTTGGCCATGGCGACGCCGTGGCCCGCCCAGCCGAACATGGGGATGTCGTTGGGCATGTCGCCGAAGGCGATGGTCTCGGCGGGAGTGACGCCGAGCCGGCGGGCGGCCAGCGACAGGCCGGTCGCCTTGGTCAGGCCCAGGGGCAGCAGCTCCAGGATCTGGTGGCCGGCCAGCATGACCCCGACGAGGTGGCCGACCACCCGCTGGGCCACCTCGGCGAGCGCGTCGTCGCCGAGTTCGAGGTGCTGGATGTAGAGCTTGTTGATCGGCTCGGCGAACAGCCCCTCGCGCTCGCGCACGTGCAGGACCGGCAGTTCGGGGTTGTAGACGTACCCCTCACCGACCAGCACCTGCCCTGCCAGGCCGTCCTGGCTGGCGGCCACCGCGAGCGGGCCGACCTCGGCCTCGATCTTGGCCAGTGCCAGCGCGGCGGTCCGGCGGTCCAGGGTGACGGACGTCAGCAGCCGGCCCGCCCCGGCGTCGTAGAGCTGCGCGCCCTGCCCGCAGACGGCGAGGCCCCGGTAGTCCAGGGCCTCCAGGACGCGCAGCGTCCAGGGCACCGACCGACCGGTGACGACGATGTGCGCCGCCCCCGCGGCGGCCACCGCGGCGAGCACGTCCCGCGTTCGCCGCGAGACGGTGGCGTCGCCGCGCAGCAGCGTGCCGTCGAGGTCGGTGGCGACGAGCCGGTACGGCAGCGGCCGCGCCGGGGCCGCGGACCCCGCGGGGCCGGGCGCCTGCTCGGCGGCCGGCCCGGTGTCCGCGAACCCCTCGGGAGCGCTCACTTCGCCGCGGCCACGGGTTCCAGCACGTCCCGCCCGCCCAGGAAGGGCCGCAGGACCTCCGGGACCCTGACGGAGCCGTCGGCCTGCTGGTGGTTCTCCAGAATCGCCACGATGGTCCGGGGGACCGCGCACAGCGTGCCGTTGAGCGTGGCCAGCGGCTGGGTGGCGCCCTCCTCACGCATCCGGATGTTGAGCCGGCGGGCCTGGAACTGCGTGGTGTTGGAGGTGGAGGTCAGCTCGCGGTACTTGCCCTGCGTCGGGATCCACGCCTCGCAGTCGAACTTCCGCGACGCCGAGGACCCGAGGTCGCCCGAGGCCACGTCGATCACCTGGAAGGGCAGCTCCAGGGAGGTCAGCCACTGCTTCTCCCACGCCAGCAGCCGCTGGTGCTCGGCCTCGGCCTCCTCCGGCGTGGTGAAGACGAACATCTCGACCTTGTCGAACTGGTGCACCCGGAAGATGCCGCGGGTGTCCTTGCCGTACGAGCCCGCCTCGCGCCGGTAGCACGAGGAGAAGCCCGCGTACCGCAGCGGCAGCCGGGGGGCCTCGATGATCTCGTCCATGTGGTAGGCGGCGAGCGGGACCTCGGAGGTGCCGACCAGGTACAGGTCGTCCTTGCCGAGGTAGTACACGTCGTCCTCGACCTGGCCGAGGTAGCCGGTGCCGGCCATGGCGGCGGGACGGACCAGGTTGGGGGTGAGCATCGGCGTGAAGCCGGCCGCGGCGGCCTGCGCGATGGCCGCGTTGACCAGGGCGAGCTCCAGCAGCGCGCCGACGCCCGTCAGGTAGTAGAAGCGGGCGCCGGAGACCTTCGCGCCGCGCTCGGTGTCCATGGCGCCGAGCAGCTCGCCCAGTTCCAGGTGGTCGCGGGGCGTGAAACCCTCGGCGGCGAAGTCCCGCGGGGCGCCGACCCGTTCGAGGACGACGAAGTCCTCCTCGCCGCCCACCGGGACGTCGGGGTGCACGACGTTGCCGAGCCGCAGCAGGAGCTGCTGGGCCTCGTCGGCCGCGGCCTGCTGCTCGGCGTCGGCCGCCTTGACCGCCTCGGCCAGCTCCTTCGTGCGCGCGAGCAGCGCGGCCTTCTCGTCGCCCTGGGCCTTGGCGACCTGCTTGCCGAGCTGCTTCTGCTCGGAGCGCAGCTCGTCGTACCGCGTACTGGAGGACCGGCGGCGCGCGTCGGCGGACAGGAGGGAGTCGACGAGCGCGACGTCCTCTCCACGGGCGCGCTGGGACGCGCGCACTCGGTCGGGGTCCTCACGGAGCAGGCGAAGGTCAATCACGGTCACAGGCTACCGGGGAGAGGTTGTCCGCCGCTGGCCGCGTACCCCGCGCGTTCCGGCTTTGTCCGGTTCGCGTGGAAAGTCGGTGAAATGTGGAATGCGAGAAAAGGGAGAAAGAATGGCTCGTTGGGATCATTGATGCCACTCGTCCCGCGCTTCCGTTCATCCCATCCTGCCTGTGGAGAACCGCAGTTGAACGCGGTCCGGGCGGCGTCCGGGAGATCCTTCCGGGCCGAGTTATCCACAGGCGGTCGGGAAATTCCGGCGGGTTGTCCACAGGGTGTGGGGAAGATCTGTGGAGAAGCGCGAAGATCATTTCCACGGGTCGATGATCGGCTATGGATTCCCCAACTAAACCCGTTCCACACTCCCTTTCGGGTGAGAAGTGTTCCCTCGGGAGGATGGCGGGGGAGAATTGGGCTGACGAGGGGTGAGGTGCGCCACTCCGGGTGGAGCTGGTGTCTGTGTACCAATATGTCGACTTCGGGCGATAAGACCGGGCTCCTCTGTCGACTTGTCCCCAGTTACCCACAGGCCGGCCGACCGGCCTGTGGATAACCCGGTGGACAACTGTGGACTGGGCGGGCTGGGATGAGCGGGGGCGGGCGGTGGACCGCCGGACACAGGCAGCGCACAGCGGGCACACAAGGGCGGCGGACGGCTCAGCCGCGGCCGTCGAGCGCCCGGTTCAGCCAGTCCGAGGCCCGGACGAACTCCACGTCGCTCGTCCCGGGGGCAACCTTCGGCGCCACCTCGTCCGCCCGCGGGTAGGAGCCGAGGAAGCGCACCTTCAGGCAGCGGCGGTTGAGGCCCATCAGGGTCTCGCCGACCCGGCGGTCGGTGAGGTGGCCCTCGGCGTCCACCGAGAAGCAGTAGCTGCCCAGGCCCTCGCCGGTCGGCCGGGACTCGATCCGCATCAGGTTCACCCCGCGGATGGCGAACTCCTGGAGCAGGTCGAGCAGCGCGCCGGGGTGGTCGTCGCGCAGCCAGAACACCGCCGACGTCTTGTCCGCGCCGGTCGGGGCGGCCAGCCGGGCCGGCCGGCCGACCAGCACGAAGCGGGTGGTGGCGTTCTTCGCGTCGTGGATCCCGGTGGCCAGCGGCTCCAGGCCGTACGTCGGCGCCGCGAACTCGCCCGCGAAGGCGCCGTCGTACCGGCCCTCCTGCACCAGCCGCGCGCCGTCCGCGTTGGACGCCGACGACTCCCACACCGCCTCCGGCAGCTGCTGCGACAGCCACTGCCGGACCTGGGCCTGGGCGGCCGGGTGGCCGGTCACCGTCTTCACCCCGGCCAGCGGGGTGCCGGGCCGCACCAGCAGCGCGAAGGCGATCGGCAGCAGCACCTCGCGGTAGATCATCAGCGGCTCGCCGGTGGCCAGCTCGTCGAGGGTGGTGGTGATGCCGCCCTCCACCGAGTTCTCGATCGGCACGAGCGCGGCCGCCGCGTCTCCGGCCCGCACGGCGTCCAGGGCGGCCGGCACCGACACCATGGGGACCAGCTCGCGGGTGGCCGCCTCCGGCAGCGTGCGCAGCGCGGCCTCGGTGAAGGTGCCCTCAGGCCCCAGGTACGTGTAACGGCTCGCCGGCGACATGCGTTCAGCCTAACGGTCCCGGCGCGAGGCCCCCTCCCTCTCAGCCCGCAGCCTGGTCGGTCGGTCTTTCTCCTCGTTCCCTGCGCGGGGTGCCTCGCTCTCCTTGCCCGCCATCGGGCAGGAGGGGCCCACGGCCCCCCACTACGGGAACTCGCTCGTCAGCCCGCAGCCTGGTCGGTCGGTCTTCCTCCTCGTTCCCTGCGCGGGGTGCCTCGCTCTCCTTGCCCGCCATCGGGCAGGAGGGGCCCACGGCCCCCCACTACGGGAACTCGCTCGTCAGCCCTCCAGCAGCCGCTGGCCCACGTACTCCCCCTTCCCCGGCCCGCCGGGCACCGCGAACAGGCCGCTCGCCTCGTGCCGGATGAATCGGGAGAGGCCGTCGGCGCCGTCGAGCTTGCGCTGGACGGGGACGAAGCCGGTCATGGGGTCGGCCTGCCAGGCGACGAAGAGCAGGCCGGCGTCCGGGGTGCCGTCGGAGCGGAAGCCGTCGTGGTACGAGAAGGCGCGCCGCAGCATGGCCGCGCCGCTGTTGGAGGCCGGGGCCGCCACCCGGATGTGCGCGTCGCCGGCGATGGCGAGCGAGCCGTCCGGGTGGATCTTGTCCAGGGCCACCGGCGTGGTCTCGGTGCCGCCGGACAGCGGCGCCCCGTCCGACTTGCGGCGCCCGATCACCCGCTCCTGCGCGCCCACCGACAGGTGGTCCCAGGAGTCCAGCAGCATCCGGATGCGGCGGACGACCGCGTAGGAGCCGTTCGCCATCCACTCCGGGGTGCCGGACGCCGGGACGAAGATCCGCCGGTCGAAGTCGGCGTCGGCCGGCTTGGGGTTGTTGGTGCCGTCGATCTGGCCCATCAGGTTGCGCCCGGTCCGCGGCCGGTCGGTGGCGCCCGGGGTGCGGTTGAAGCCGTTCATCTGCCAGCGCACGGCGGCCGTGCCGCGGGCCGCCTTCTGGATCACGCGCAGCGCGTGGAAGGCGACCAGCGCGTCGTCCGCGCCGATCTGCACCCACAGGTCGCCGTCGCTGCGCCGGGGGTCGAGGGCGTCGGCGGGGAAGTCCGGCAGCGGGGCGAGGGCCTTCGGCAGCCGGGTGGTCAGGCCCGTACGGGCGAAGAAGCTGCGGCCGAAGCCGAAGGTGACCGTGAGCGAGGACGGCCCGGCGTCGTCCGCGACCTGGTCGTCGTACCCCGCCGGGGTGGCCGGGTGCCCGGCCCGGGTCATCCCGCGGACCGCGTCCGACCAGCGGCGCAGCAGCGCGGCCGCGGCCTTGCGGTCGGCGCCCGCCGCCAGGTCGAAGGCGGCCAGGTGGCCGCAGGCCTGCGCGGACTGCACGATGCCCGCCTGCCGGAGGCCCTCGAAGGGGACGTGCGCCGAGCCGACCGCCGTGAGCGGCGTCCGCTCGGGTCGCGCCGCGACCGCGGCCCCGGCGCCCGCGCCGCCGCCGGCGATCAGCCCGGCCGCGCCGGCCGCCCCCGCGGTGCCGAGGAGCCGCCGCCTGCTGACGGCGGGGCTGTCGGCGGTGGGGCCGTCGGCGGTGGGGCCGCCCTCCTCGGTCAGCGGCTCCGCCGCCCGCGTCTTCGCCGTGCTCACGAGCCGACCTCCACGTTCTTCGCCACCGTGGTCTCGTCGATGTCCGAGGTGCGTACGGTGACGGTCATCTGCCAGGTGCCCGGCAGCGGCAACTGGACGCCGGTCGCGGTCCAGTGGCCGGTGTCGATGCGCTTGAGGGTGACCGGGATCGGGCCGAGGTGCCGGGCCGGCAGCGTGAACGCCAACCGCACCTCGGGCACGTCGACGGGGACGCCCTTGCCGCTGGTGAGCAGCAGGTGCACCTCGTTCGGCGTGCCCGCGCGGCCGGGCGCCACGGTCACCCCGGCGACGCCCTTGCCGTTCGCGCCACCGGTGTCGTACGGCAGGGTGACCGCGATCTGTTCCGGGCCGGCCGTGGACGAGGAGGGGGCGGGCGCAGCCGCGAGGCCCTTCTGCTCCTCCGCGGCGCGCCCCGGCTGGGAGCCCGACAGCATCGTGGTGACCGCCAGCAGCACCACCGCCACCACGGCCTCCGCCAGCACCGTCCGCCGCAGCCCGCCGCGCGCCGGATCCGCCTCCCGCGCCTTCTTGACCTGCGCGGCACTGCGGGCGGCCCGCTGCCGGCGCAACTGAGCGGCCCGCACGGGATCGTCAGCCCCGCCGGTCTTGCCGCCCTTGCCGCCCGAGGACGCGCCACCGCCCGCCCCGGTGCCGTCGGCTGCTGTGGCGGCGGTCGGTCCGCCCGCCCGGTTCTTGCCCGCCCCGGAGGAGTCGGCGCCCGCGCCTGTGCCGTTGGCACCTGTGCCCGCGCCGACCTGCGCGTCGCCGCCCGCTCCTGCCTCGGGCGTTCCGCCGTTCCGGCTGCCCTTGCCGTCCGCGGACGGGCCGCTGCCCGCTGCTCCGGTGCTCGTGCCGCCCTTGCCGTCCGCGGACCGGCCGCCGCCCGTGCCCGCGGCGACCGGCGCGCCGTCGTTCCCGCCCGCTCCGGCGGCGAGCACCTTGCGGTCGTCCGTGGCCGCGCCGAC
The DNA here is from genome assembly GCA_963756705.1 of uncultured Actinomycetota bacterium. Lineage (GTDB taxonomy): Bacteria > Actinomycetota > Actinomycetes > Streptomycetales > Streptomycetaceae > Actinacidiphila. The sequence goes on from CAVWOS010000023.1 coordinate 130,977, forward strand.
CGCGTCGGCCCCGGCGCCCTTGCCCGAAGCCGCGCCGGTCCCGGCCTTCACCCCGGCCGCGCGCCCGGCGGTCCGGGCCTTCACCCCGGCCGCGCGCCCGGCGGTCCGGGCCTTCACCCCGGCCGCGCGCCCGGCGGTCCGGGCCTTCACCACGGATTTGCGCCCGTCGGCGGCCGCCCCGGCACCCCCGGCCTTCGCCGCAGCAACGCCCGCGGCCGTCGCCCCGGGCCGGCCCAGCCGGGCCGTCCAGCGGCGGGAGAACCACGCCACGGCCACCAACGCGCAGACCAGCCCGATCTTGATCAGCAGCAGCCGGCCGTAGGAGGTGTCGGGGAAGGCGCGCCAGCTGCCCATCTGGCGCCACGCCTGGTAGATGCCGGTGCCGATCAGGAGGGTGATCGCGGTGAGCGCGAGCAGGGAGAAGCGCCGGACGGCGAAGGGCGGCACGGGGGTGCCGGCCATGGCGGGGGCCCACAGGGCGACGAGGAGGGTCAGCAGGCCGCCGAGCCAGACCGCCATGGACAGCAGGTGGATCACGTCGACCGGCATGGCCACCTGGTGCTGGAGGCCGACCGAGGCGTGCTCGGCCATCGCCCAGGTCGCCGCGATGCCGACGGCGACGACCGTGCCGCCGATGCCGAGTCCCCACGCCAGGTCGGCACGTTCCTCGGGGTCCTCCCGCTTCGCGTAGGGGCCGAAGAGGACGGCGAGGAAGACGGCCGCGGCGGCGAGCAGCAGCAGCCGGGACAGCAGGGCCGCGCCGGGCCGGGTCTCCAGTTGGTCGCGGATCACCCCGAGGTCGACGATCTGCCCGGGGCCCTTGCCGTTGACGTAGGGCCCGCGCAGCAGGAGCAGCGCGATGGTGGAGGCCAGCAGCGTCACCCAGCCGGTCGCTGCCATCAGCTGCATGGGCCGCAGCAGCGCCCCGCGCGGCCAGCACACCGACAGGAAGACGGCGGCGCCCACCAGCAGCGCGAACCCGCCGTAGGCGAAGTAGCGGCCGACGCCGTAGAGCGTGCCGGCCACGGGGTCGCCGGCCGAGGCGACGCCCGACAGGTCGACGGTGGTCCGGGACGGCGAGCCGATGGAGAAGGTGAAGGCGCCGCCGACGGGGTGGCTGTCCTGCGAGATGGCCCGCCAGGCCACGGTGTAGGTGCCGTTCCCGAGCCCGGGCCGCAGGGCCACGGTGGCGGTCGCGCCGGAGTCCGGGCCGTTGGCGTGGCCGGGGGCGCCGGCGGCCACGTCGGTGCCCCGCGGGTCGAGCACCCGCAGCGAGTCCGCGGACAGCAGCACGCCCTCGGAGAAGGTGAGCACCACCCGCTGCGGCGCGGTCCTCACCACCGATCCGTCGGCGGGGTCGGTGCGGATCAGGGCGGCGTGCGCGGAGGCGGGCGCGGCCGTGGCCAGCAGCAGCCCCAGCAGGACGCCGAGCCCGGCCAGCAGCGCGGCGGCCCGGCGCAGTGCGCGCGGCGGCCGGGCGGATGAGCGTGTGCGCGTCACGGGTGTCACGGGCGTCAGCCTCCCGGGGTGTACGTGGTCGGGCGCACCGGGACGGTGACCGTCACCGTGGCGGGCGAGGCGTGGGCGAAGTGCAGGGTGAGGGTCACCGTGTCGCCGACGGCGGGCCTGCGGGTGAGGTCCTCCAGCATCACGTGGTCGCCGCCGTTCCTGAGGGCGAGGGTGCCGTGGGCGGGCACCGGCAGCGAGGTGACCTGGCGCATGGTGTCGGAGGTGGTGGTGTGCAGGGTGGCGTGCGCGGCCAGCGTGCTGGTGACCGAGGTGAGGCGGGCCGCGGTGCCGCCGGAGTTGGTGACGGTGAAGTAGGCGGCGGCCATGTCGGTGAGCAGCGGCCGCGGGATGTAGGCGCCGGTGACGGAGAGCCGGGCCGGGCCCGCGGACCTGGCGTCGGTGCGGGCGGTGGCCGAGGAGCAGCCGGTCAGCGCCATGGTGCCGCCGGTGGCCGCGGCGGCGAGGACCACGAGCCCGGCCGCGCCGAGCCGGGTGCGGCGGGCGGCCAGCGCCCGGGCCCGGGCCCGCCCGGTCACGGGGCCTCACTCCGGATGATCCTCGGCAGGTCGTGCGCGTACTGCTTGCTGGTGGTGCCCGACATGTAGAGCACGTGCGCCTTGTCGTCCTTGGGCCAGAAGGCGAGTACCTCGGCGCCGTGGGTGACGGTGACGCTGCCGTCCTTCTCCTTGACCGGCGCGTCGATGCCGACGCCGACCGAGCGGGCGGCGGCCTGGATGGTGGCGAAGTTCCCGGTGAGCCCGATGAAGCTCTTGTCGATGGCGCCGAGCCAGGCGTCGAGCCGGGCGGGGGTGTCGCGGGCGGGGTCGGAGCTGACGAAGACGACCTTCAGGTCCGCCTGCTCCGCCTTGGGCAACTCGGACGCGGCCAGCGCGATGTCGCTCATGGTCGTCGGGCACACGTCGGGGCAGTGGGTGTAGCCGAAGTAGAGCAGCATCGGGTGGCCCGCGGTCTGCCGGACCAGGTCGAACCGCTTGCCGTGGTTGTCGGTGAGCACGAGCCGGGGCTTGGCGAACGGCGTGTCCAGCACGGTCCCGGCCGACTGCGGGGCGGCCGACACGGAGGCGGCGGCGTCGGCCGAGCCCGTGTTGGAGGAGCCGCACGCGGTCAGCAGCAGGGCGGCGGCCGCGGTCAGCGCGGCGGCGCCGGTCTTGAGGGTGGTGCGCATGGGGTGGTGGACCTCTTGTCGTGGTTCTGCTGCGGGGGTTCGCCGGCCGGTGTGGCCGGTGGTCGGGGCCGGGCGGCCGCGTCCCGTCCTGCGGGGGCGCGGCCGCCCGGCGGGTGCCGGATCAGGCGGACGGCTGCTCCGGCCGGCCGGTGCCGCGCCGCCGTCCGGCGAACACGCCGAATCCGACGCCGAGGACGCCGACGACGATCCCGGCGATGCCGAGCGCGCGGGCGGTGTCGTCGCTGCCGCCGGCCGAGGTGGTGGCCGCGGTGTCGGTGCGGGTGGCGGAGGCGGCCGGGGCGGCGGCGGGGCTGCCGGTGGCCGTCGGCGCCGAGCCGTCGGAGGCTGCCGCGGTGAGCTTCAGCGTCGGCGCCGGGTGCTCCGGTTCGGGCTGCCCGGCCTGCGGGACGTCGATCCACCGCACGATGTCGCCGTTGCTGTAGGTCTGCAGCGCCTTGAAGGTCAGCGCGTCGGCGTCGTCGGGCAGCGGGCCGAAGGAGACCGGGAACTGCTGGAACTGCCCCGGTGCGAGCTTCCCGCCGCTCCAGGTGATCTGGCTGACGGCCGTGTCGACCGTGCCGTCGTCCGTCTTCAGCGGCGTGGCCAGCTTGCTGGTGGTGACCTTCGCGGTCCACCCGGGCACGGGCTGGATCGACACCGACGCGATCGGGTGGTCGGTCGGCAGGAAGACCTGCACCTTGGTGGTGGACGCGTGGTCCTCCTCGTTGGGCACCTTGAAGTTCACGGTGCTGTAGCTGCCCTTGGGGGCCGCGCCCGGCTGCACGGTGACGTGCGCGAACGCGGGCACGGCGGCCAGCAGGACGACGGAGCCGGTGAGGACGGCGACGGCCGCGGCACGGCCACGGGTACGAGAGCTGCTCATGGCAGGGGTTCTCCCACGGTGAGGTGGTGCGCTGACGGTGGACCCGCGCACGCTCGGCCGGTGCGCGGGGTGCGGGCCGCCTCCGTGGGGGCGCGAGCGGCGTGCGCGGGCGCGGGGCGTACCGCCGGGCCGACTCGTCCGGAACACACCGGATGTAAAGGCGCACAAGTGCGCGGGTCGGGCACAGGGGTACGGCGCGGGCCCGCCGGCACGGCCGGCGAAACGCCACGGCCGGGCGGCCGGGCGGCACCCGTCAGCCGGCCGGCCCTCCCGTCCCGGGGAGCCGACGCGGCGTCAGGCCGCCGCCACCACCAACGGGGGACCGCGCCGGGCCAGGCAGTGCCGCAGCCAGACCGTACGGTGCCGGGCGGCCGCCTCCCGCGCGGCCCGCCGCACCCGGCGTCCTGCGGCGTAGGGCGCGCCGGCCGCGAGTGCGGCGAGCAGGGCGTACGCCCGGCGCAGCGCGGAGGGCGCCGGCGTGGCCAGGTGCGCGGCGCCGCGCAACGACAGCCGGACCAGCCGCCACAGCGCGGCCTCGCCGCGGCGCAGCAGCAGGCCCGCGACCAGCGCGGCCCCCAGGTGGCCGAGCAGCATCGGCAGCGAGCACATCGACAGCATCATCGACACGCCCGACACACCCGGCACATGGGGGCCGTGCGCGGTGGCCGCGCCGAACCCCGGGTCACCGGGCATCACGATGCCCGGCATCCGGGTGTGCCCGCCGCCGGCGAGCCCGGAGAGCCCGGCCTGCGCCAGCACGTGCTGGGCCTGCTGCGGGGTGAGCCGCGCGTGCCCGCCCGGGCCGCACACCAGCCGCGCGGCCACGGCCAGCACGTCGGAGCCGGTCGCCGGGCCGGTCGCGCGGGCGGCGGTCACCGAGGCGCACACCTGTCCGGTGCTGAACACCACGTGCAGGGTGAGCTGTCCGAGCGCCAGCAGCGCGGCGATGCCCGGCAGCCGCCGCTCACGCCCCGCCAGCGGCAGGACGAAGGCGAACACCGCGAGCCAGCCCAGGGCCAGGGACCGCACGGGCACCGGCCGGCCGGCGGCCAGGGTGTGCCCGGCGGCGGCCAGCAGCACGCAGACCGCGGTGAACACCGCGGCCCGCAGCAGTCGCATACCGGCGCCCGCCCGCACGGAGACGGGGCCACCTGGGGCAGTCATGACGGGCGCCATCCTCTCACCGCGCCTTCGGCCGCCGACAGGGTGCCCCGGTGCACCCGGATGTGGGCGGGTGGTCCCTTTACACCGGGCCGCCGCGCGCACACATCCGCCGAATGAGGGTTATCACGTCAACGCCACGCTTACGCGCTCCCGTTCGCGGCAATACGTAACCGTATGTCGAGCCGCAGCCAGGAGGCTGGAGCATGAGCATCTGGTGGTCCCTCCATTTGCGGCGCGAGGCTGCGAGCGTCCCGCTGGCCCGACGGCTCCTGATCGGCACGATGGAGAGCGCCGGGGTCGACCCCGACATCTCCTTCGACCTGTCGGTGGCCCTGTCGGAGGCCTGCGCCAACGCCGTCGAGCACGCCGGTACGGCCACCGGCTACAGCGTCACCGCCCGTATCGAGGGCGACCGCTGCCGCATCGAGGTGGCCGACTCCGGGCCCGGAATCCTTCGCGACCGCTCCCTTCACCCCGTCCGCACGCCGGTCCTGCCGGGCCGGAACGCCGAGCACGGCCGGGGGCTCTTCCTCATCGAGGCCCTCGTCGACCACGTGCAGTTCCACGACCGCCCCGGCCACGGCACCGTGGTGGCGTTCGACAAGGTGCTGAAGTGGCGCGACGACACCCTGCTGAAGGCGTCGTAGCGCCACTCCGGCGAACGTGACGTCCGAACCCGTGACGTCCGAACCGGGGCGTCCCGGGACGGTCAGTCCCGCAGCGCGGCCATCCACGCCTCGACGTCCTCCGAGCGGCGCGGCAGGCCGTCGGAGAGGTTGGTCCGGCCCTCGGCGGTGACGAGGATGTCGTCCTCGATCCGCACGCCGATCCCGCGGTACTCCTCGGGCACCGTCAGGTCGTCGGCCTGGAAGTACAGGCCCGGCTCCACCGTGAGCACCATGCCCGGTTCCAGCGTGCAGTCCACGTACGCCTCGGTGCGGGCGTGCGCGCAGTCGTGCACGTCCAGGCCGAGCATGTGGCCGGTGCCGTGCAGCGTCCAGCGGCGCTGGAGGCCGAGTTCGAGCACCTGCTCCACCGTGCCCTCCAGCAGCCCCCACTCCACCAGCCGTTCGGCCAGCACGCGCTGCGCCGCCTCGTGGAAGTCGCGGTAGCCGGCGCCGGGCTTGACCGCCTCGATGCCCGCCTGCTGCGCGTCGTAGACCGCGTCGTAGATCTTCTTCTGGAGCGGCGAGAAGCGGCCGCCGATGGGGAGGGTGCGCGTGACGTCGGCGGTGTAGAGGTGGGTGGTCTCCACGCCCGCGTCGAGCAGGAGCAGTTCGCCGTCGCGGACCGGGCCGTCGTTGCGGGTCCAGTGCAAGGTGGTGGCGTGCGGGCCGGCGGCGCAGATCGAGCCGTAGCCCACGTCGTTGCCCTCGACCCGGGCGCGCAGGAAGAAGGTGCCCTCGATGTAGCGCTCGGAGGTGGCCTGCGCCCGGTCCAGGACCTTCACCACGTCCTCGAAGCCGCGGGCGGTGGACTCGCACGCCTTCCGCAGCTCGGCGATCTCGAAGTCGTCCTTGATCACCCGCAGTTCGGACAGGAAGACCTTCAGCTCCTCGTCGCGCTCCGCGGTCACCTTGTCGGTGAGGGCGGCCTCGACGCCCGCGTCGTAGCCGCGCACGACCCGGACCGGGCCGGTGGCCTCGCGCAGCTCGTCGGCGACCTTGCGGACGTCCTTGCAGCGCAGCCCGAGCAGCTGCTCGCCCTCGGCCAGGCTGTTGCGGCGCCCGACCCACAGCTCGCCCTGGCCGTCCAGCCAGAACTCCCCGCTGTCCCGGTCCGAGCGCGGCAGCAGGTAGGCCGTCGCCTCGTGGCCGCCGTCGGCCAGCGGTTCGAGCACCAGCACCGCGTCCTGCGTCTGGTCGCCGGTGAGGTGCACGTACTCGGTGGCGGCCCGGAAGGGGTACTCGGTGTCGTTGGCGCGGGTGCGCAGGTTGCCCGCGGGCACCACGATCCGCTCGCCGGGGAAGCGCGCGGACAGCGCCGCGCGCCGGGCCGCGACGTGGGACGCCTGCGGGATCGGCGCCAGGTCGTGCCGCTCGGTGTCGGCCCAGCCGCTCTTCATGGACGCGGCCAGCTCGTCGGAGACCGTCCTGGCCAGACCGTTCTTGCGCTTCTTGATCGTCTCCTCGGGCGCGGCGCCGTCCTCCTGCCCGGGTACTTCCCGCGTGTCCGGCGAAGCTTCCCCCGCCGCGTCCTGCCTGTTCTCGGACTCCGCCACGTCCTGCCTCCTCGCACTGGCCTTTCGCTCATCGTAGGAGGCCAGGGCCGGTTCGGATACGGCCGCTCGCCCTGGGCGTAAGCCGGCGGGCGGCGGGCGGGGTGTTACCCGCGGCGGGCGTCCCTTGCGGCGGGCCGGGCGTCACCCGCGCCCGGGCGGGCGGCCGGGCGGCTCAGTCGAAGCGGACGACCAGCAGCACGAGGTCCTCCACGCCGTCGGCGCGGTCGAGCCCGTCCGGCAGTACGAGGCGCAGCACGTGGTCGGCGAGCTGCTCGGGGTCCTCCCGCACCGCGCGCGGCGCGCTCTGGGCGGCGGTCAGCAGCCGGGCGAAGGCCCGGTCGGCGGACTCGCCGGTGCGGTGCAGCAGCCCGTCGGTGTAGAGGAGCAGGGTCTCGCCGGGGGCGGCCCGCAGCTCCACGCCGGGCGCCTCCCAGCAGCTGAGCATGTTCAGCGGCGCGGACAGCGAGGTCTCCACGTACTCGCAGCGGCGGTCGCCGACGATCAGCGGCGGGCAGTGCCCGGCCCCGGCCATGGTCAGTTTGCGCGTGCCGCCCGGCCGCCCCGTGGCGTACGCGAACAGGGCGGTGGCCGAGCGGGCGGGCTCGGTCAGCCGCAGCAGCAGTTCGAGGTCGGAGAGCACCGCGACCGGGTCCTCGCCCTCCATCACCGCGTACGCGCGCAGCGACGCCCGCAGCCGTCCCATGGCCGCGACCGCGCCCGGCCCGGCCCCGGTGACCCCGCCGACGGCCAGGCCCAGCGCGCCCTCCGGTAGCGGCAGGGCGTCGTACCAGTCGCCGCCGCCGCGCGGCCCGGTGGTGTGGCGCACCGCCATCCGCACACCCGGCACCCGCGGCAGCCGGGCCGGCAGCAGTTCGCCGGCCAGCGCCTCGACGGTGCGGCGGGCCCGGCTCAGGTCGAGGCAGCGGGCGAGGTGTTCGGCGGCGAAGCGGAGGTAGAGGCCGGTCAGCCGGCGCTGACGGTCGGCCGGCTCGGCGGGCTCGTCGTAGAACCAGACGGCGGTGCCGAGCCGGCCGCCGCTCTCGGCCGCCAGCGGCAGGGAGTAACTGGCGGCGAGTCCGAGGTGCGCGGCGACCTCGCGGTGGCGGGGGGTGAGCGCGGGGTCGTGCAGCAGGTCGCGGTGGACGGTCTCCACCGGGTCGGGGGGTTCCGCGGACGATGACGGGACGGCCGCGGCATCGACGGGGGCGGTGGTGGCGGCGTCGGCGGCCCCACTGTCCGGAGGCTGCCGGGGCGGCGCGGCGTGCCGCGGCCCGGCGGGGGCGGCCGGGTGCGGGGCGCGGCGCGGGATCTCGCGCGGGACGGTCTCCAGGGTGCCCAGGTCGCTGCGGCCCAGGCCGAAGCCCACGGTGGTGTCGGGGCCGAGGCCGTCCTCGGGTTCGAGGGTGATCAGGCCGCGGCGGGCGCCGATCAGGGTGGCGCCGGCCCGCAGCACCTCGTGCAGGGCGTCGTCGAGCCCGCTCGTACGCGCCAGCCGCTCCGTCAACTCGTGCAGCAGCGACAGGTCGCAGACCCATCCGGCCAGCCGGTCCTGGACGGCCAGGGTGTGAGCGGGGGTGCCGCGGGCAGGTAGTACGCAGGGCCCGTCGGCAGGGGCGGAGGGCACCGGAACAGGGGTGATGGCTGGGGCGCAGGGGGTCGCGGACGACGCAGTGGGGGTCTCGGCGGCGTCAGTGTCTCTCGGGGCGGAAGGAGGCAGTTGGCTTCCGGCCACTTTTCTGACGTGGGAGGGACTCATGGCCGGGAACTTCCGGCCAGCGGCCAGCGGGCGGGGCAATCGGTGCTTTTCGTCCGTGAGGCGCGGCCCATCTGCATGAATAGCATCGCAAACCCCCAAGTCGTGCTGCGCCGCTATCAAGGACCCCACTTCTACACGCACGATCGTGGGCATGTCCAGGATTGTCCCGGTACAAGAATGGTGTCGGAGCCTTGCCGCAGGTGGGGGACTCCGGATAGGTTGGCCGAAATCAGCCACCCCCGGTGCATGCGCGAGGTCGACTGATCCCGGCCAACAGCGCGTCATATCGCGGGTGATGGGTAGGAACCCGAAGTCCGGCTCAAGCGTCGTAGTACGTAAGAAGTTGACGGCCGACCCAACCCCGAGTGGCGAGGGGTACCGCGTTCTCCGCGGACCAGACGGCGGTGGCTTGTGATCAGGACACCGTGAGCAAGAGCGCCATCTGCGCGCCACCCTCCGTCACGTTCCACGCTCGGCCGGCGGCGCGATCCCCGCGCTCGCCTCGTATGCGGTGTGCTCGACAGTTACGTTGTGCAATGGGCAGATCCCTGAGCGTTAACGGAAAGGAACGAGCGCTGATGCGCGAGATCCTCGGAAGGCGACGCAAGATCTCACGGCGGAAGGAGCGGGCCGCACTGCGCGACGCGGCCGTCCAGTACGCCGAACAATGGCAATGGCGCGTGGTGCCCGGTGCGGGTTTCGACCCGCCCGGCTCCAGCTCCGGTGCGGGTGCCCCGGGTTGCGCCTGCGGGCGCCCCAACTGCCCCGTTCCCGGTGCCCATCCGCTAGACCCGGGGCTGCTCGCGGCCACCCGGGACCCGCGCATGGTGCGCTGGTGGTGGCAGCGTTCGCCCGACGCGCCGGTGGTGCTCGCCACCGGCGATCGCGTCTCGGCGGCGAGCCTGCCGGCCGTCGCGGGCGCGCGGGCGATCGAGGCGATCGAGGCGATCGGCTTCCGGCTCGGCCCGGTGATCGCCACCCCCACCCGGTACGTCTTCCTGGTGGCGCCCTACTCGCTGGCCGAACTGGGCGAACTCCTCGACGCGCAGGACTGGGTGCCCACCTCCCTGCGCTACCACGGCGACGGCGGCTACGTGGCGCTGCCGGCGGCCGTCGAGGGACAGGGCACCCCGCGCTGGGTACGGCAGCCGCTGGTCATGGAGGGCACGTGTGCGCCCTGGCTGCCGCGGATCGATCTGTTGGTGGACGCGTTGGTGCGGGCGGGACGGACGTCGCCGGACGGGGACCGGCTGACCTATTGACGGTCGTGGTGCCGGGGCGGCGGGGGTCGCTCCGTGTGTGTGGGTTCCGTGCGGGTCCGGCGCGCTGGATGTGAGGCGTGCGGGGGGATTACCGGTGGCAACGGAGGGGTGTCACCGGAACCGTCGGTTCCGCGGGTTATGTTCGCCTCATCGAGCATGTCGAGTGCGAGTGGGGCGTGGTGACGTCGCAGCAGTTGTCGAACCATCAGTTCATCGATGGGGCCGGGTCTCGTTCTGGTTCCCGGTCCGCCGAGTCGGCCCAGGCGGCCGCCGGGCTGCGCAGGGTCGCTCTCGCGAGCGTCGCCGCGCTCGCCGTGGTGCTCCCGCTGGCCGTGGCGACGGCGGGGCCCGGACACGGTGACCGGCCGCACAAGGACACCGCCCACAGTGCCGGGGCGGCCCGTCCGGTGGCCCGGGACACCCAGGACTGAGCCTTCCGCGCACGGTGGGCGAGCATCCCGGACGAGATCGGTGCACGTGCCTGACAAGCGCTCGGGAACTGCGGAATCGGTGTCCCCGGGGGCTCTTCGCGACGGATGGCGTCGCCCGCACCGGGTTCGGACGTGGAAACGCCCGGGCGCTGGCGACGGGGGATGCACCAGCGACCGGGCTGCTCAAACGCTAACAGACTTCATCCGGGCGCATATGCCGCGAGCCGCCGATGGCGTGCATACGCAGGCTTTTCCCTGCCCGCTTGTGATCCGAATCACCGCCCCGCCACCGGCGTTACCCCCGCTCGGGGGTACGAGCCCGCAGGCTCGCGTCCGCGCCGCGATGGAGGGGATCCGCCGCGACGGGATCAGCTGCGGACGAACTCCAGCGCCTTCCCGAGGTTGTGCTCGGCGATCCCCGCCATGAACGCGCGGTCGGGGAAGTCCCCGTCCAGCAGCCGCAGCGGACCGGCCGTCAGCGAGAGGCGCTGCGCCAGCATGTAGAGCGCGAGCCGGTCCTCGTCCAAGTCTTGCCGCTCCAGCGGCCCGTAGCGCTCGTGCAGGCGGATCCGCAGGAAGACGTGCTCCCACTCGACGTCGAAGTACATCAAGCCCTCGATGTCGATCACCACGGGATTCCCGGCCGCGTCCACCAGCACGTGGTCGGGCCCCAACTCCCCGTGCACCACCACGTACTCCGCGCGCGGCCGCACCGCCGCAGCCATCCCCAGCAGCCGGTCCTTCAGTCGGTCCCGGGCCCCGGCGATCCGCGGGTCGCGCCGCGCCGCCTCGGCGAGGTCCACCATCGCCCGGTCCAGGACGACGCCCTCGCACGAGGTCCCGCGCGACACGCCTCCCCCGTCGACCACGGCGACCTTGCCGTACGCCGGCGCCCGGTGCCGCCCCATCGCCGCGAGCACCTCCCCGAGCCGGGCCATCACCGGCGCCGCGGCCCGCGGGTCCCGGTCCAGCAACCGGAGCAGGTCCTCGCCGGGGACGTCCTCCACGATCGCGAGGTCCCCCGCGCCGTAGGTGCCGTCGCGGTCCACCAGGCGGATCGCCGGGACCCGCACGCCGAGCCCGTCCAGCCGCGCGTGCGCCGCCGCGAACAGGTCGAGGCCGAGGCCCGGCGAGAAGGGGTCGGTGAGGTCGTCGTCGCCCTCGGCGGCCGGCCAGTAGTTCTCCTCCCGCGTCCACAGGTAGCCGATCGCGGTCGTCCCGTCGTCCATCACCAGGCGGTAGACACCCTTCTTCGAGCCGCCCGCGAGCCGTTCCACGCCCGCCAGCCGCCGCCCGCCGCCCAGCGCAGCCCGCGCCGCGCCCGCCCACCGCTCCCGCCCCACGGATGCCACCTCGTACCGTCCTCCGCCCCGACAACCCGCGCACTGTACGGGAGGGTCCGCGAGGACGGCGACCGCTTTGTTCCGGCGCGGCGACGGGTCTGTGGGCGGACGGCCGCGGGCCGGGACGCGGTCAGTGGAAACGTCTCTCGTGCCTCGACCAGGCGAGCAGGCCCAGGAGGATCGCCGGCAGGGCCCACAGGAGAGCCTCGGGCCACGGCTCCGTCCCACCCCTGTGCGGCCACCGCACGCACAGCACCGCGAACCCGTACAGCCCCACCTGCCACGCGGCCAACCGCGTCCACCGCACAGCGCACCCCCGCCCCCGGAACAGCCGATGCCCCCACGATGCACCCGCGAGGGCCCCGCCGTCATCGGAACGGTCCCCGGACGCGCCGAGGCCCCCGTCACATCGGACGGGGGCCTCGGCGTCGCGTCGCGGATCCGGCCCGGATCCGGCCCGCACCGGTCGGGCGGGCGGGGGCCGGGCTTCCGGGCGCCGCGGGTCAGCTCAGGGTGATCTGACGGTTGGTGAAGCCGCTGCGGGCGCGGCGCTCGTCGGCCGTCAACGGCTCGGTGCGGGCCAGGGTCTCGGACAGCCGCTCGCCGAAGGCGGCCGCGGGCTTCTCCACGTCCTCGGCCGACATCCCCATCGGCAGGTCCCACACCGGGACCATCAGGCCGTGCGCCCGGAAGGAGCCGACCAGCCGGGTGCCCTCACCGAGCGAGGAAGCGCCGGCCGCGTGCAGCCGGGCGAGCGCGTCGAGCAGCTTGTCCTCGGGGTGCGGCATGACCCACCGCAGGTGGTTCTTCTCCGGCGTCTCGCACCAGTACGCGGCCTCCACGCCGGTCAGCCGCGCGGTCGGAATGGCCGCCTGATTCGCTCGTTCGAGGGACGCGGCCACCTCGCCGGTCGCCGCGTCGGCGTCCTCCAGCCAGAACTCGAACCCGCTGTGCACCTCGGGGACGAACGGCGCCGACGCGTCCAGCAGGTCCTGCAGGCGCGGGGAGTCCGGCGCCGGGCGGCGGCCCTCCACCGGGCTGCCGGGCTCCGCGGTCAGCGCGCGGCCGAGGGTGTCGGCCAGGTCGCGGCTGATGTCACCGCCGGCCGTCTCGTTCTGCAGGCCGAGCAGCACCGCGCCGGTGTCCCGGCGCAGGCCCGGCCAGGCCATCGGCAGCACCGTGCCGAGCGTCACCGACGGCACGCCCTCGGGCAGGCCGTCCTTCAGCGTCAGCGCGACCGTCGCCGCCGGGACCAGCTCCCGCAGCGCCACCCAGTCGCACTCGCCGGGCAGCCCCTCGAACGGGCGGCGCACCAGCTCCGTCACCGCGTGGGCCGCCTCCCGGCCGTGGCACGCCTTGTACCGGCGGCCCGAGCCGCACGGGCACGGCTCGCGCGCCCCGACCACGGGAACGGCGTCCCCCGCCCCGGCCTTCGGGTTCCTGGACTTCACGGCACTCGCGCGCTTCTTCGCCATCGCCAGATCTCTCCCACGTACATCGTCCGTCCGCGGTGAGCCTAGCGGCATCGCTCGGGGCGCGGCCCCACCCACCACGGCACCCTCACCTCAGAGGGTGCCGTGCCTCATGCCGGTCCGGGGCCCGATCCGTGACGACGGGCCCGGCCCTCAGCCGAGGTCGTCCAGGGACTCGGCCAGGTCGAGGGGGAGGTTGAGCGGGAGTCCGAGCGGGAGCCCGATGCCCGTGCCGAGACCGCCGCCCCGGCGGGCGTGCCGCCCGCGGACGGCGAGCGCGGCCCACACCGTGACCTCGCCCGGGGCGTCCCGCACCCCCCAGCGCAGCGCGAGGCTCTCGACGATGCCGAGGCCGCGCCCTCCGTGGGCGGTCAGCGAGGGACTGGACGGCCGCGGCCGGGTCGGCCCGCCCCCGTCCGTGACCTCCACGACGAGCAGCCCGTCGCCGCCGACGGACCACGCGGCCCGTATGCCCGCGTCCCGGGCGCCCGGAACCGATTCCGGCGCCGAGGGCTGCACGGGGAGGGGCACGGCGGCCGACCGCAGGCCCGAGCCGGGCGAGCCGCCTCCGAAACGGCCGACGGGCGCCTGCGCGCCCGCCCGTACCGCACCGCCGCCGTCCTCGCCCTCGCCCAACGGCCGAGCGTGCCGGCACGAATTGCTGACCAGTTCGGACAGGATCAAGACCGCGTCATCGACCACCGTGCCCGGGACCCCGCGCACGTCCAGATCGGAGCGCAGCCTTCTTCGCGCGTCCGCGACGCCTGCGGGACCATGGGGCAGGGCCATGGTCGTGGACGTCGGCACCTCCTGCGCCACCATCAACGACACCCCCGTGACCTCCTTCACCCCACGCCACAGAGGAAATGCCCCTTCGCACTCGACCGGAAACAGGCCAACCTCGATCTTTTACGCCACGCAGACGGCCGAGGGGGACGCGCCTATGCCGGTGACACGATCCGCCGCGCCCCCGGCCGCCCCGTGCTCCGCCGCACGTCGCCCGCGCGCCGGAGCACGCCCGCCCGGTCGGCCGGGGCACGGCCCCCTACGGCCGGACCGGCCCCGTCCGGCCGCCCCGCGCGTTTCCGTCGAACGGCTAGCGACCGATTTGCGCCAGCACCTGGCGCGGGCGGTTGGTGATGATCGCGTCGACCCCGAGCCGTACGCACAGCTCCACGTCCTCGGCCCGGTCCACCGTCCACACGTGCACCTGGTGCCCGGCGCGGTGCAGCCGGCCCACGTACCCCGGGTTGGCCCGCAGTATCCGCATGCTCGGCCCGGCGATCCGCACCCCGGCCGGCAGCCGCCCGTCCCGGTGCCGCGGCGAGACGTACTGCATGAGGTAGACCGTGGGCAGCACGGGAACCGCCGTGCGGACCCGGCGCAGCGAGCGCGAGGAGAAGCTCATCACCCGCACCCGGGAGGGCTCTCCGGGCGGCACCCGGTCCAGCCCGAAGCGCCCGAGCAGCTCCAGCAGCCGCTCCTCCACCTGGCCCGCCCAGCGCGTGGGGTGCTTGGTCTCGATCGCCAGCTCCACCCGCCGCTCGGTGTCGGCGACCAGCTCCAGCAGCCGCTGGAGGGTGAGCACGCGGCTGCGCTCCCCCGGGTCGTAGCGCTCGGGCGCCTCGGGGTCGGCGTGCTGCCCCTTCCAGGAACCGAAGTCGAGCGCGGCCAGGTCGGCCAGTTCGAGCGAGGAGACGGCGCCGCGGCCGTTGGACGTACGATTCACCCGCCAGTCGTGCACGCACACCAGCTCGCCGTCGGCGGTGAGGCGCACGTCGCACTCCAGCGCGTCCGCACCGTCCTCGATGGCTTTCCGGTAGGCGGCGAGCGTATGTTCTGGAACGTCCTCGGAAGCGCCCCGGTGGGCGACGACCTGGATCGGCCGTCCCTCCCGGTGCGGATCCGGGGTCACGCGCGCAAACGTCACCGGGCCATGGTGCCACCCGCGGGGTCCGCGGGGCCGTGCCCCGTTGCGCGGCGTGCGGGCGGGGGACTCCGCCGGACGCGATATGGGCGCGCGCGTACCCCTTCGGGAGTGCACAGTTGCTGCATACGGCGGTCCACAGGAACCGCTTACGGCGGTCCGACACACCGTGGGAAATGCTGTGTCCACGACGTGATTCGGTCCCCTGATTTCTGTCGTTCGTCATGACCCTGAGGAGAAACGCTGTGAGCACCGAGAACGAAGCCGGGTCCACACCTCCGGCTGCGGAGTCGGCGGCCGCGCACGAGGGTGCCGCGCCCGACGGTGCCCCGGCGGCCACCCCGGCTTCCCCCGCGTCCGCCCCCGCACCGGTGGACGCCCCGCCCGCGCCCGCCGCACCCCCCGCGCCGCCCGCCGCCTCCGACGGGCCGCGGACCGAGGTCCTTCCCAGCCAGGCACCGCCGCCGGTCGGGCAGCCGTCGCCGTACGGCCGGCCGCCGAGCGAGCTGAGCGAGCAGGCGCCGGCGGCGTACGAGCTGGCGAAGCCGCTGCCCGCGGCCGCTCCGGCCGCACCCGCCGCCGCGCCCCCGGCGCCCGTCGCCGCGTACCCCTCGGCTCCGCCGGCCCCCGCGCCCGTGCCGCCGCAGGCAGCGCCCCCGCAGGCCGTGCCGCCGCAGGCCCCGCCGGCGTACGAGGCGCACACCGCCGCGTTCGGCGCGGAGCAGCCGCCGCAGGGCCAGCCCCCGCAGGGCCAGCCCGGGGGGCAGCAGCCGCCGGTCGACCCCTTCGCCGTCCCGGCGACCCCCTCCTACGCCACCCCGCAGCCCGGCGCCCCCGGCTCCGGCGCGCCCGGCGGCCCCGGCTGGGGCACCCCCATGCCGGCCGGCGACCCCTCCGGCGACGGCCCCCGCAAGCGGCGCGGCGTGAGCGGCATGGTCGCCGCGGTCCTGGTGGCCGCACTGGTCGCGGGCGGTGTCGGCGGCGGCGTCGGCTACTACGCCGCCAAGCACAACGACGGCGCCTCGTCGTCCACCACCGTCGCCGCCCCGAGCAGCTCCAAGGCCCTCAACCGCGCCCCCACCTCGGTGGCCGGCATCGCCAACCGGGTGCTGCCCAGCGTCGTCACCATCAAGGCGCAGAACAACCAGGAGAGCGACACCGGCACCGGATTCGTCTTCGACAAGGAAGGCCACATCCTCACCAACAACCACGTGGTCGCCCCCGGGGCCTCCGGCGGCAAGCTCACCGTGACCTTCTCCAACGGCAACACCTACAACGCCTCGGTCGTCGGCCGCGCCCAGGGCTACGACGTGGCCGTCATCAAGCTCCAAAACCCCACGGGCCTGAAGCTCAGCCCGCTGCCGCTCGGCAACTCCGACGACGCCCTGGTCGGCGACGCCACCATCGCCATCGGCGCCCCCTACGGCCTGTCCGGCACCGTCACCACCGGCATCGTCTCCGCCGTCCACCGCCCGGTCGCCTCCAGCGACGGCCAGGGCAGCGCGGCTTCCTACATGAGCGCCATCCAGACCGACGCCTCGATCAACCCCGGCAACTCCGGCGGCCCCCTGCTCAACGCCAACGGCGCGGTCATCGGCATCAACTCCGCCATCCAGCCCTCCGGCGACGCCCAGCCCGGCCAGCAGGGCGGCAGCGTCGGCCTCGGCTTCGCCATCCCGATCAACCAGGCCAAGCGCGTCGCCGAGCAGCTGATCAAGACCGGCCAGCCCGTCTACCCCGTCATCGGCGTCAGCCTCGACACCCAGTACGACGGCGACGGCGCGAAGATCTCCACCGACTCCTCGACCGCCATCACCGCGGGCGGCCCCGGCGCCAAGGCCGGCCTCAAGCCGGGCGACGTCATCACCCGCTTCGACGGCACCCTCATCGACAGCGGCGAGACCCTCATCGGCGAGATCTGGCAGCACCAGCCCGGCGACAAGGTCACCATCACCTACACCCGCGACGGCTCCACCCACACGGCGACCGTCACCCTCGGCAGCCGCATCGGCGACTCCGACAACTGACCCGCTACCCTTGTCCCCTGCGGGCCCGGCCCCTCGGCCCGGCCCCGCAGGGGAGGCTTGCCCGAGCGGCCGAAGGGAACGGTCTTGAAAACCGTCGTGGCAGCGATGTCACCGTGGGTTCAAATCCCACAGCCTCCGCAGAGGTGCTGAACGCGCAGGTGAGGCCCGG
The DNA here is from genome assembly GCA_963756705.1 of uncultured Actinomycetota bacterium. GTDB lineage: Bacteria > Actinomycetota > Actinomycetes > Streptomycetales > Streptomycetaceae > Actinacidiphila. The sequence continues at coordinate 148,327 of CAVWOS010000023.1, forward strand.
TCTCGCAACTTCGAGACCGGGCCTCACCTGTTGTACGTCCCGTGTGTGTGCCCCTGCGTCCCGCTGTCGACCAGTGCATGTGGCCAACCTGTGGCCAGGTTCTTGAGGCCGTACCGGCGGATACGTTCCGTCATCCGTCCTGGTCGGCGAGGGCGCGGTTGATCAGTTCGTTGGCGTGGTGCTGGACGCCGCGGAGGATCTTCGCGTAGAAGCGCCACAGGACCGCCGGGCTGTGGCCGGCTCGTCGGGCGACCTCCACGGGGTCGACGCCCGCCTTGATCCACATGGAGACGCCCGCGTGCCGGAGGGCGTACGGCACAGCGGCGAGTGGCGTTTCCCGTTCCTCCGGAGTGAGGGCCTTCTCGCGGGCGAGCTGCCAGAGGTCGGTGTACTCGGTCGACCGGACCCGCCCGCCCCCGGCGGCCCGGAAGAGGCGGCCGTCGGTGGCGAGGCCGAACCTTTTCCGGTGCTCGCGCAGCATGCGGACGAGCACGGGCGGGATCGGTACGGAGCGCGTGGCCTTGCGGGCTCGCCGCTTCAGGCCGCGCCTCTCGTACGACTGCCCGTCGTCGGTCCATCCGGCGCCGACCTCGGGGCGGCTTTCGGAGAGGACGAGCTCGCCCCAGGCGTCTTCCTCTGCTTCGTCCGGGAGCGTGCATGCCCTGCCGCTCAGGGCCGCGACTTCCGAGGGCCTCATGGCGGCGTAGTACAGACAGCCGAAGAAGGCCGCCAAATGCTCGCCGCGTGGTCCCTGTTCACCGACTGCCCTGATGAGGGAGCGGGCGAGGGCCGGGCCGGGCACATAGCGGAAGTCGACCTCGTCGTCCGTGTCCGGCGGGTTCCTGTCGATGCGGGAGAGGGGATTGCTGGTGAGGAGATCGCGCTCGACGGCGTAACGGAGGGCGTTGTTGAAGGTGGTCCGCTTCCGCCGGAAGGTGTTGTCCGCGGCGGCCGTGCCGTCGAGCTTGAGGGACAGCGCAGTGA
>CAVWOS010000024.1:0-142264 GCA_963756705.1 uncultured Actinomycetota bacterium
TTCGACCCCGACGTAGGACGAACTCAGCGGCGAGGTCTGGGACAGCGGGTCCACCGCTGCACCATCGATCAGCAGGTTGCGGTTGGCGCCGTAGGACTCGGCTTCGCCGCCACGGCGCGGGTCGAAAACCCGTGATCCCCAGCCATGGTCGACGATCACCACTCCCTGCCGTGGCCTGTCGCTGATCGCCGCCGCGAGCTCTATCGCGCCAGCCATGGAGAACACCCGCACCCGGTCACCCTCGCTGATGCCAAGCGCCGCAGCATCTTTCGGGTGGATCACCACCTCATTGCGTTTTCCCGACCGGTGCAGATCCGGTAGTTCGTTGAGCCACGAGTTCATCGAATGCCGGTTGCCGACGGTTCGCCAGCTGAAACGGGTAGCCCTCCGGCGCCGCGGGCTGCGGCGCGGCGAGCAACTCCCGTGCCCGCGCGACGAACTCCGGGGGCGCCCCGTGCACCTTCTTGTCGTCCGTCCTGCAGCGCACTCCGAGATGCCCGAACTCCCGCGGCCCCAGCACCAGCCCGTGCGGATGCGCCATGATGTCGCGCCATCTGACCTTGCGGCCGTTGACTTTTCGCCCGGTGGCAACCAGCAGCCGGTTGATCCACTGCGGGCTGAACTCCAGACCGGGTCTGCGCGGTGAGCCGCGCCAGCTGCGGGTGGCCTTGACGAATCCGTTGACGCCCTTGACACCGAACAGCGGCTTGCGCATCGCAAGCGCCAGATCGACGAAGATCCGCCACTCCTCGCGCGCGCCCGCCGGCGGCTCGACAGCCTGCGCCCGTACTGCACGTACGGCTCGTCGTGGAAGTTGCTCGTGAAGGCCATCAGGTCGTCGCGCTCCAGCCAGTGCACCGCGGGCAGCAGCCAGTGCGCGTGGCGGTGGCTTTCGCGCTGGACGAAGTCGATGGCCACCAACAAATCCAGTTGCGCCAGCGCCGCGTCGAGCTTGCCGCCGTCGGGACCCGACACCACCGGGTTCCCGCAGTTGATCACCATCGCCCGGATCTGCCGCGGGCCCGGCGTCGTGATCTCGTCCGGCAACTCGGCGAGCGATGGGCCCCGGCCACCATGCGCGTCCCGCAGACGGCTCTGTGTGGGCCGACGGCTTCGCGAGTCCCGCCAGCCGCAGCGCGTCGACGTAGCCCGGCTCGAACCTGCGGCCGCCGGGGCGGTCCATCCGGCCGGTGATCACGTTGAGGACGTGACCAAGCCATTCGCCGATCGTGCCCGCCAAATGCATCGACACCCCGGTGCGGGTGATCGCCATCGCGCCGGGCGCGGTGGCGAAATCCCTCGCGATCTGCTCGATCAGCCGCGCGGGGGACATCACAGCGCGCGGCGAGGTCGTCGAGGTCCGCGTCGGCGACAAGCCGCGCGCAGCTCCGGACCCCGGTGGCGAGGTCGCGGCAGTCTTCAGCGTGTTCGAGGCCCTCCTCGAGGATCACTTTCACCAACGCCAGCAGGAGCGCCCAGTCCTGTCCCGGCCGGACCGCCACGTGCACGTCGGCGTGGTCGGCGGTTTCCGTACGCAGCGGGTCGACGACGACGATCTTGGCGCCCGAGCCGTTGACGCACAAGCGCGCGTTTCCAACCGCCCGGCACGGTTTCCAGCCAGTTCCAGGCGCTGACTGCCGGGTTGGTGCCGACCAAGAGGAAGTAGTCGCAGTTGTCGATGTCCGACACCGGCGCCATCAACTCCGATCCGTACATTGCGCCGGCCACGACGTGCATCGCGTTCTGGTCGACCGAGCCGACGGCGTATCGGTTGTGGGTGCCGACGGCGTCCAGCCAGGCATTCATGAACACCACGTTCGACGACGAGAAGCCGGCCGGGTTCCCGTAGTAGAGGCCGACCGCGTCGGGACCGTCAGCGTCGATCAGCGCGGTCATCCGCGCCGCGATATCGGCGATCGCCTCGTCCCAGGTCGCCTCGACATACGAGTCGCCGACGCGGCGCATCGGGTTGGGGATTCGGCGTGGATGTTCGACCACCTGGTTCGCCGTGCGGCCCTTGGCGCAGAAGTCCTGCCAACTGTGCGGGTTCTGCTTGTCGGCGGAGATCTTGGTCACCCGGTTGCCCTCGACCGTCACCGCGATGCCGCACGCCGCCAGGCAGTATCGGCAGAACGTGTAGACGGTTTTGGGCTCAGCCGATGTCATCACGACGAGCCTACGTCGCTAGGCCTGCGTCATCGCCCAGTAAGCGCCGTGCTTGGCCATCAGTTCGGCGTGAGCTGCCGCGCTCGACGATCCGGCCGTCCTCCATCACCAGGATCACGTCGGCGTCGCGGATCGTCGAAAGCCGGTGAGCGATAATGAAACTCGTCCGATCCCGACGCAGTTCGCCCATCGCGTGCTGAATCAGCACTTCGGTGCGGGTGTCCACCGAACTGGTGGCCTCGTCGAGGACCAGCAGCTGCGGCTGGGCCAGGAACGCCCGCGCGATCGTGATCAACTGCTTCTCGCCGGCGCTGATGTTGCCGCCGTCGTCGCTGACCCAGGTGTCGTAGCCGTCCGGCAGCGTGTGCACGAACCGGTCGACGTATGCCGCCTTGGCGGCCGTCGAGCACCTCGTCGTCGCTGGCTGCGGACGCGCCGTAACGGATGTTGTCGGCGATGGATCCACCGAACAGCCATGTGTCCTGCAAGACCATCCCGATGCGCGACCGCAGCGACTCGCGGCTCACCGTCGTGATGTCCACGCCGTCGACCAGGATCCGGCCGGAGTCGACCTCGTAGAAGCGCATCAGCAGGTTCACCAGGGTGGTCTTGCCGGCACCGGTCGGGCCGACGATCGCCACAGTGCTGCCCGGTTCCGCCACGAACGACAGGTCCTCGATGACCGGAGTGCCGGGCCGGTAACTGAAGTTCACGTGCTCGAACTCGACGCGGCCCGTGCGGCCGTTCACCGACGGCAGCGCCAGTCCGCTGTCCGGCTGCTCCTCGTCGGCGTCGAGGAGGTCGAAAACCCGTTCCGCGCTGGCCATTCCGGACTGCAGGGTGTTGTACATCGCCGCGACCTGGGTCAGCGGCTGGTTGAACTGGCGCACGTACTGGGTGAACGCCTGGATGCTGCCCAGCGTGATCTGCCCGGTCGCCACCTGCAGGCCGCCGACCACCGCCACTGCGACGTAGCTGAGGTTGCCGATGAACATCGTGAACGGTGACACCAGTCCGGAAAAGAACTGCGCGCCAAAGCTTGCGTGGTAGACATCGGCGTTGAGCTCGCGGAACTTCTGCTGCGCATGCGCCCGGTGACCGAATGTCTTGACCAGCGTGAAGCCGCTGTAGGTCTCCTCGATGTGCGCGTTCAGCCGGCCGGTGTTGGCCCACTGCGCGACGAACAGCCGCTGCGACCTCCGCGCGATCGCCCGGGTCACCCACAGCGACAACGGGACCGTCAGCAACGGTGATCACCGCCAGCAGCAGCGAGATCGTCAGCATCATCACCAGCACGGCGACCACCGTCAACACCGAGGTGAGCAGCTGGCTGATCGTCATCGACAGCGACGTCTGGACGTTGTCGATGTCGTTGGTGACCCGGCTCAGCACCTCGCCACGTTGCCGAGAATCGAAGTACGACAGCGGCAGCCGGTGCACCTTGTCCTCGACATCGGCTCGCAGCGCCACCATCGTGCGCTGCACGGTGACGTTGAGCAACCGGAACTGGGCCCAAACCATCAGCGCGGCAAGCAGATACAGCACCAGCGCCAGCAGCAGTGTGCGGCCGACCGCGTCGAAATCCACGCCGACGCCGGGTGTCACGTTCATCCGCGACAACAGGTCGGCGAACATGCTGTCGCCGCGTGCCCGCGCGGCCGCGACGGCCTGTTCCTTCGTCATGCCCGCCGGCAGCTGCCGGCCGATCACCCCGTTGAACAACAGGTCAGTGGCGTGGCCGAGGATCCGCGGGCCGATCACGCCGATCGCGATCCCGCCGACGCCCAGCGCGATCACCGCCGAGGTCAACCCGCGCTGCGGAGTCAGCCGCTTCAACAGCCGGATCGCGGTGCGCCGGAAGTCGCGCGACCGCTCCGGCGGCGGCGCCTGTACACGTCGCGCATCGCCGTCCGCATCGGCGCGCTCATCGGTGCCCCCCCCACGGCGCTGCGAATCGGCGAACTCCGCGTACTCGGGCATTCGGCGAGCAGCGATTCGTGGGTGCCGGAGCCGACGACTCGGCCGTCGTCGACGACGACGATGTGGTCGGCTTCGGCGACCGTCGAAATGCGTTGCGACACAATGATGACGGTGCGATTCCGCCGACACCTCCCGCAGCGCGGCGCGGACCCGGGCGTCGGTGTGCACGTCGAGCGCCGAGAACGCGTCGTCGAACAGATAGATCGCCGGACGCCGGATCACCGCGCGCGCGATCGCCAGCCGCTGCCGCTGGCCGCCGGAGAAGTTGATGCCGCCTTGCGCGACCCGCATCTCCAGGCCGTCGGCGTGGGCGCGGACGAAGTCCTCGGCGGACGCCACCCGCAGCGCCTCCCACATCTCGTCGTCGGTGGCGTCGGCCTTGCCGTAGCGCAGGTTGTCGGCGACCGTGCCGGAGAACAGGTAGCCGCGCTGCGGCACCAGTCCGATCGCCGACCACAACCTCTCGGTGTCGTAGTCGCGGACGTCGACGCCGTCGATCGTGCACCGCGCCCGCCGGTCACGTCGTAGAGCCGGCAGATCAGCGACACCAGCGTCGACTTGCCCGAGCCGGTGCTGCCGACGATCGCGGTCGTGCTGTCCGGGCCGCGCGGTCAGCGAAATATCCTCCAGCACAGGCCGGTCGGCGCCCGGGTAGCAGAACGTCGCGGACTCCAGTGCGACGAGCCCCGCCGACGGAGCGGCCGTCACCGGATGCTCGCGGGCTGGGATCGCTGGGCGGGTGGCCAGCACCTCGGTGATCCGTTCGGCGCACACCGACGCCCGCGGCAGCATGACCAGCAGGAAGGTGGCCATCATCACGGCCATCAGGATCTGCATGAAGTAGGAGAGGAAGGCGATCAGCGAGCCGACCTGCATCTGGCCCGCGTCGATACGCCAGCCGCCGAACCAGATCAGCGCGACGCTGGACAGGTTGATCACCAGCGTGGTGACCGGCAGCATCAGCGCCTGCCAGCGGCCGGCGGCCAGCGCGGTGTCCGACAACGCCTGGTTGGCCTCGCCGAAGCGGCCGGCGTTCGACGGGTTCGCGGGCGAACGCGCGGATCACCCGGATGCCCGACAACTGTTCGCGCAGGACCCGGTTGATGTCGTCGATGAGCCGTTGCATGCTGCGGAAGATCGGCAGCATGCCGCGAGACGATCCAGTAGTTGGCGATCGCGAGCACCGGCACGCTGACCAGCAGCAGCCACGACAGCCCGGCATCCTGGTGCATCGCCATGACGATGCCGCCGACGCACATGATCGGCGCGGTGATCAGCATCGTGCACGTCATCTGCACCAGCAGCTGGATCTGCTGGACGTCGTTGGTGGTGCGGGTCAGCAGCGACGGGGCGCCGAACCGGGCGGTCTCCTGCGCCGAGAACCCGGTGACGTGGTGGAAGATCGCCGAGCGCAGGTCGCGGCCGAACCCCATGCCGGTGCGCGAGCCGAAGTACACCGCGCCGACCGCGCACAGCACCTGAAGCGCGCGTCACCGCGAGCATGACGCCGCCCAGCCGCATGATCGTCTGCGTGTCGCCCTTGGCGACGCCGTCGTCGATGATCGCGGCGTTGACCGTCGGCAGGTACAGCGACGCCAGCGTGCTGATCACCTGCAGCACCGCGACGATCGCGACGCAGCCAGCGGTACGGCCGCACATACCTGTCGCAGCAGCGCCAGGAGCATCTCCGTTACTGTCGCACACCGCGCGCGCTGGTTCGGCACTCAGACGCACCGCGTCGCGGGTGCAAAACGCTGGTCAAAGCCGGCAGGTCAATCGGCATGTCGGCGGTTGAAGCTATCCTGCTTGCTGTGACGAGCGGCAGGATGCCGTGACCGTCGGCGAAAGTGCAGCGACTAGGAAGCGGGTTCAGTGAGACGCAGACTGCCCTGCCGTGGCCATCGGTGCAGCGACCTCGCGCTGGTCGCCGCATGCTCCACCAACTCGTCCGGCCCCGAAAACCCAGCAGCCGTCGGCGCCCCCGACCGCAGCGAACGCCAAGCACGGCCCGATCTTCCCCGAGTGCGGCGGCGTCAGCGACCAGACGATCGCCCAGCAGACCCGGGTCACCGGACTGGTCAACACGGCAAGAACTCCGTCGGCTGCCAGTGGCTGCAGAACGGCGGCATCATCGGGCCCGCACTTCTCGTTCACCTGGTACCGCGGCAGCCCGATCGGCCGGGAACGCAAGACCGAGGAACTGTCGCGCGACCAGCGTCGAGGACATCAACATCGAGGGCCACAGCGGATTCATCGCGGTCGGGAACGATCCGACGCTGGGCGACAACCTGTGCGAGGTCGGCATCCAGTTCGACGACGACTTCATCGAGTGGTCGGTCAGCTTCGCCGAGAAGCCGTTCCCGCGACCCGTGCGACGTGGCCAAGGAACTGACCCGCCAGTCGATCGTGAACGCGAAATGAGCCGGCGCACGGTCGCGCGCTAGGCGGCTGGTCGCCGCGCTCGCGGTCGTCGCGATGCTGGGCGGCTGCACCCGCACCACCGGGGGCACCGCGGTCGAAGGCGGGTTCGGGCGGCGTACCCGCGCAACGACAACTCCGAGCAGCAGTACCCGAACCTGCTCAAGGAGTGCGACGTCCTGACCGACCGACATCCTCGCCAAGACCGTCGGTGCCGACCCGCTCGACATCCAGAGCACGTTCGTCGGCGCGGTCTGCCGCTGGCAGGCCGCCAACCCGGCCGGCCTGATCGACATCACCCGGTTCTGGTTCGAGCAGGGCAGCCTCGACAACGAGCAGAAGGTCGCCGAGAACCTGAAGTACCAGGTCGAGAACCGCAGCGATCGCGGGCGTCGCCGTCGATCGTGATGAAGCCCAACGACCCCAACGGCGCGTGCGGCGTGGCCAGCGACGCCGGCGGAGTGGTCGGCTGGTGGGTGAACCCGCAGACCCCCGGCATCGACGCGTGCGGCATGGCGATCAAGCTGATGGAGCTGACGCTCGCCACCAACTCGTGATCGACCGGCGGCACGTGGAACGTCGACGAGGCGCCGCGCTGCCCCGGCTGAGCGCGCGCCACGGTCCGCTGATGCCGCAGCACCGCGATCGCCGACGTCGGGAACTTCGTCGAGATGCGTTCGGCCGCGGCCTGGATTGCTGTCCGTCGCGCTGCCAGGCCGAGCGCCAGCTGCGACATGGTCGGCTCGTGGCCGACCACCAGCAGCGTCTCGACGTCGTCGTCGACGCGCGTTGATCTCGTCGATGACCGTGCCCGGGACGGCGTCGTAGAGCCGGTCGGCGAACGTCGACCGGCGCGTCGATCCCGGTGCGCGCCAGCGTCTGGCGGGTGCGGGTGGCCGTCGAGCACAGCACCGCGTCGACGGGCGGCACGTTGGCCCGCAGCCAGTCGCCGGCCAGGCCGGCCTCCCGGATGCCGCGCGGCGCCAGCGGCCGGTCGTGGTCGGCCACCCCGGCCGGGTAATCCGACTTGGCGTGCCGCAGCAGACAGCAGGTCGCGCATGTCGCGCTCGGTCACACCGCTGCTACACGGTATCGGCACATGCCGATCGAGGTCCCCGGACTTGTCGGCGCCCGGTCCTACACTCGCCTTGCCCGCAACGACGCCGGACGAACGGAAGGAGGGCCGAGATGCGCTTCATGCACACCGCCGACTGGCAGCTCGGCATGACCCGGCACTTCCTCAACGGCGAGGCGCAGCCGCGCTATTCGGCCGCCCGGCGCGAGCGGTCGCCGCGCTCGGTGCGCTGGCCGCCGAGGCGGGTGCCGAGTTCGTCGTGGTCGCCGGCGACGTGTTCGAGCACAACCAGCTCGACCCGCGCGTGGTCAGCCAGTCGCTGGAGGCCATGCGCGCCATCGGCATTCCGGTGTATCTGCTGCCCGGCAACCACGATCCGCTGGATGCGTCGTCGGTGTACACCAGCGCGCTGTTCATCGCCGAATGCCCGGCCAACGTGCACCGTGCTCGATCGGGCGGGCGTGCACGAGGTGCGGCCCGGTCTGCAGATCGTCGCCGCGCCCGTGGCGGTCGAAGCGCCCGACCACCGATCTGGTCGCCGACGTGCTGGACGGTCTGCCCGCCGACGGCACCACCCGGATCCTCGTCGCCCACGGCGGCGTCGACATCCTCGACCCCGACCCGACAAGCCGTCGCTGATCCGGCTGGCCGCGCTTCAGGAGGCGCTGCGCCGCGGCGCGGTGCATTACGTGGCGTTGGGGGACAAGCACTCTCGCACCCAGGTCGGCGACAGCGGCCGGGTCTGGTACTCCGGTTCGCCGGAGGTCACCAACTACGACCACATCGAGTCCGACCCGGGCACGTGCTGGTCGTCGACATCGACGAGGACGACCCGCGCGGCCGGTGCACGGTCGACGCGCGCCGGGTCGGCCGGTGGCGGTTCATCACGCTGCGCCGCGCCGGTGGACAACAGCCGCGACATCGCCGATCTCGACATGAACCTGGACCTGATGGCGGACAAGGACCGCACGGTCGTGCGGTTGGCGCTGACCGGCACGCTGACCGTGACGGACCGGGCGGCGCTGGACGCCTGCCTGGACAAGTACTCCCGGTTGTTCGCCTGGATCGGGTCGTGGGACAGGCACAGCGATATCGCCGTCGTGCCGGCCGACGGTGAGTTCGCCGATCTCGGCATCGGCGGGTTCGCCGCCGCGGCCGTCGATGAACTGGTCGACACCGCCCGGTCCGGCGACGATGACGCCGCCGACGCCCAGGGCGCGCTGGCGCTGTTGCTGCGGCTGGCCGCGACGAGGTCGGGCGGCGTGAAACTGCATCGACTGGTCCTGACCAACTATCGCGGAATCACCCACCGCGAGATCGAGTTCCCCGACACGCGGCGTGATCGTCGTCAGCGGGGCCAACGAGATCGGCAAGTCGTCGATGATCGAGGCGCTCGACCTGCTGCTGGAGTCCAAGGACCGCTCGTCCAAGAAGGACGTCAAGCAGGTCAAGCCCACCCACGCCGATGTCGGTCCGGAGGTCACCGCCGAGATCAGCACGGGCCCGTACCGATTCGTGTACCGCAAGCGGTTTCACAAGAGATGCGAAACCGAGCTGACCATCCTCGCGCCGCAGCGTGAGCAGCATCACCGGTGACGAAGCCCACGACCGGGTGCGCGCGATGCTGGCCGAGACGGTCGACACCGGGCTGTGGCAGGCCCAGCGGGTGCTGCAGGCCGACGTCGACGGCGGCGGTCGACCTGTCGGGATGCGATGCGCTGTCGCGCGCGCTCGACGTGCGCCGGCGGGCCAGCCGGCTGCGCTGTCGGGGACGAGCCGCTGCTGATCGAGCGGATCGACGCCGAGTACCGCCGCTACTTCACCGCGACGGCCGCCCGACGGGGGAGTGGGCGGCCGCGGTCGCTCGCCTTGCCGCAGCTGACGAGGAGGTGGCGCGCTGCGCTGAGGCCGTCGACGAGGTCGACGAAGGGGTGAGCCGGCATGCCGAGTTGTCGGGGTGGCTGGGGGAGCTTGGCACACAACGCAAGTCAGCACATGAACGGCTGACCGCTGCCCGCGCGGCGGCCGCTGCGGTTGCGGAACTCACCGCGGAGCTGCGGGAGGCTGAAGTCATGTCCGCTGCCGCGCAAGCGACGGCTGACGCCTCCGCGGCGGCGCTCACCGAACGCCGGCGGCAGATCGGCGACGTCGATGAGCGCGTCGGTGCGGTCGCCGGCCTGGAGGCGGCGGCAGTAGAAGCCGCCGAACACGAGTCGGTCGCCGCCGAAGTCTGCGACGTCGCGGCCGCGGCCGCCGAACAGTCCAGCGCCATGGTCGAGGACGCGCAGGCTTGCGCCGACGCGGCGCGTGCGACGGTCGACCGGTTGTCCGATCGTGAGGAGGCAACCCGGTTGACGGCCAGGCTGGCCAAGATTGATTCCGCCCGCGCGGAGCTTCAGCGTGCCGAGAACGAGATCACGGCGAACACGATCACCGACGCCGTGTTGCAGATGTCGAGGTGGCGGCCACCGCGGTGGAAAAGGCATCGGGGCTCGCCGAACTCGCCTGCGCGCGAATCGAACTCACCTCGCCCGCCGACCTGGAGGTGCTGGTTGGGGGCAGCGCGGTCCGGCTGTCGGCGCAGCAGACCTTGACTCTGGGTGCGGCAGCGGCCACCGACGTCGAGGTGCCGGGCGTACTGCACGCACGCGTCGTCCCAGGCGCGCCCGCATGCGATACCCAGGCCACGCTCGACGCGGCGCGACGCCATCTCGACGATGTGCTCGCCGCAGCAGGCGTCGCGGACCTGGCCGGTGCGCGCGCCCAAGCCGAGCAGCGCCGCGAATTGATCTCCGAGCGGGACCGGCTGACCGCGACGCTGTTGGGCCTGTGCGGTGACGAACCGGCCGACGAATTGCGTTGCAGGCTGGCCACTCTGCACGCTCGCGCGGGCGACAGCGGCGACGCGGACACGGACGCGGCGTCGGCCCGGGCCGCGCTCGACGTTGCGACGGCGGCACACCGTGAGGCCAGCGCCCAATGTCAGCGCGATCGGGAACTCGCCACAGCTGCTGCCGCCGCCCTCGCTGAGAAGCGCACCGCCGCAGCGGTTCTGCGGGAAAAGCTGGACCGCCCGCGCCGAGCTCGACGCCGCCCGGCAGCGGCTCAGCCAGCAGCGCGCCACGGTCGACGACGAGCGCCTGCAGGCCTGCGCGCAGACCGATTCGCACGCGGCCGAACAGGCAGCGGCGCGCGTGGCCGACGTGCGGGCACGACTGGCCGAGAAAGCGGCTGACGAAGTCGCCGCGGAACTCGGTGCCGCCGAGGATCACGCCGACGAAGTGAACCGTGATCACGACGCTGTCGCCGCCGAATGCGCGATCTGGCAACGCAGTTGCGGATCTACGGCACCGAGGGCCGCCAAGGCAGGCTAGACGAGGCCGAGGCCGAACGCGCGCACGCGCACAGCGAGTGGGTCCGGGTCGGTCGTCGAGCACGCGCTGCCCGGCTGCTGCGCTCGGTGATCCTGCGGCACCGCGACGACACCCGGTTGCGCTACGTCGAGCCGTTCCGGGCCGAAGTCGAGCGACTGGGCCGGATCGTGTTCGGTGACAGCTTCGAGGTCGAGATCGACAGCTCCCTGCGAATCTGCAGCCGGACCCTCGCCGGGCGCACCGTGCCCTACGAGTCGCTGTCCGGCGGCGCGAAGGAGCAGTTGGGCATCGTGGCCCGGCTCGCCGGAGCGGCGCTGGTCGCGAAGGAGGACAGCGTGCCGGTGATCATCGATGACGCGCTCGGTTTCACCGACTCCGACCGGCTGGCCAAGATGGGCGCGGTGTTCGACGCTGTGGCCACCGAGGCTCAGGTGCTGGTGCTGACCTGTAGTCCACGCCGCTATGACGGCGTCGACGGCGCGCACCACATCGAGTTGACCGCGTAGCTCGTCAACCAGAAGCGGAAGCCGACGCGAGCGCCAGCACCTCGTCGAAGCCCGCGACAGGCATTCGTGGAACACGTCGTAGTCGGGGATCGCGCCGGTGTCGACGTCGATCCCCAGCGCGCAGGTGTCCACGTAGGTGAGCAGCGTGACGTTGACCGCCGCGCCGATCGTCGGGCCGAACGCGTACTGCACCGGACCCGGGCGCCGCCGAGGAACACCGGGACCGGGATGCCCGGGACGTCGCTGCACAGGAAGTCGACATGGCGCAGGATCGAGCCGATGTACCAGCGCGGCATCAGGTTCAGCGCACCGGCGATCCACTGGGTGTATGGCAGCGACCTCTCATGCCGCACCTTGCCGGTCCGCTCGTGGATCTGCGCGGATCCGCTCGCCGGGTCGGCGAGGCCGACCGGCACGTCGAACCGCATCAACGTGATCCGGTTGCCGCCCATCTCGTCGCCCTCTTCCCGCAGGCTGATCGGCATGGTCAGGTGCAGGTCGCCGACTGGGCGCCGTGCTTCTCGTGGTACCGGCGCAGCCCGCCGGTCAAACCCGCGACGAATGCGTCGTTCAACGCCCCGCCGCGCCGGTGTGCGGCCTCCCGAAGCTGCGGCATCGGCACCTCGTGCACGCCGAGGCGCCGGATCAGGGTCCGGTTCTTCATCAGCGGCGAACCCGGTCCGGTTCACCGGTCGCACGGTGCGGTAGACCGACGCGGCCATCTCGGCGGCCGACGAGACCGCGGGCACCGGTCGGCGGATGCCGTCGAAGATCAGCTTCGGGGCGCTCTTCAGTGCGCCGGCCAGCGCGTTGCCGACCAGCCGGCGTCGTACCGCGCAGTGTCGCGGTAGCCGCTCAGCCACGGCGGCGGCGGCACCTCGGGCAGTCCGCCACCGGCCCGTGCTTCTCGGGCGCTTCGGAGAGGTCGAAGAGGATCATGCCGATCTGGATGCCGCCGACGCCGTCGGTGAGCGAGTGGTGGAACTTCAGCACCACCGCCGCGCCGCCGTCCTCGAGGCCCTCGATCAGCGTCGCCGTCCACAACGGGCGGGCGCGGTCGAAGTCCTCCATCGCCGCGACGCGGGCCATCTCCAGCACCGTGTCGAACGTGCCGGGTGGGGGCGCCACCATCCGGCGCAGGTGGAAGTCGAGGTCGAAGTCCGGGGCGTACTCCCAGCGGGGCGGTGCCGGCGGCGTCGACTGCACCACGCGCTGCCGGAACATCGGCATTTTCCGGCAGACCAGTTCGAACCGGTCGCGCACCTCATCCCAGTCCGGCGACCGGTCCAGCATGATGACCGTGACGACCGTGGAACGCAGCCGCGGATCGCTTTCCATGGCCCAGTGAACGCGTCGGTGTTGCGCATGAACTCAGTCATTTGGAACTAACCTACGTCGCCGGCCTGTAAACGCCTACACTTCGCGCGGTGGACATCGACGCCGACTGCGTAGTCGTCGGGACCGGGTCAGCCGGGGCCGTGCTGGCCAACCGCCTCAGCGCGGATCCGAAGACCCGGGTGACGGTTCTGGAGGCCGGACCGAAGGACGACGACAAGTTCGTCCACATCCCGGCCGCCTTCTCGAAGCTGTTCCGCACAGAACGTGGATTGGGACTACCTCACCGAGCCGCAGCAGGAACTCGACGGTCGCGCAGATCTACTGGCCGCGCGGCAAGATGCTCGGTGGCTCGTCGTCGATGAACGCGATGATGTGGGTGCGCGGATTCGCCGCCGACTACGACGAGTGGGGCGAGCTCGCCGGGCGAGCAATGGTCGTTTGCAGCGCTCGGCCCGTACTTCGACCGCATCGAGGCCGGTCCGCTGGTCATCTCGCCGCAACGCAGCCCACGTGCGTCGACTGCCGCCTGGCTTGCCGCGGTACAGGAGTACGGTTACCGGGTCGAAAACCGAACATCGATCGCCGGAGGGCTTTTGCCAAACGTGGTCACGCAACGCAGGGGCGCGCGGTGGAGCACGCCGACGCTTATCTGAAACCCGCACTGCGCCGGCAGAACCTGACGTTGCTCACCGGGGCGCACCGTGACGCGGGTCCTGTTCGACGGCAACCGCGCGGTCGGCGTCGAATTCGACACGGACGGCCGGCGTAGGTCGTCAAGGCCCGCCGCGAGGTGGTGCTGTGCGCCGGTGCGATCAACACGCCGCAGCTGCTGATGCTGTCGGGTATCGGTGACCGTGACCAGCTCGCCGAGCATGGCATCGACTGGTGCACCACGCGCCGGAGGTGGGCGAGAATCTGCTCGACCACCTGGTCGTCCCGCTGGGCTTCGACTGCGCCGACGACACGCTGTTCGCCGCGGAGAAGCCGTGGGAACTGGTCAACTATCTGCTGCGGCGCCGCGGCATGCTGACGTCGAATGTCGGCGAGGCGTACGGGTTCGTCCGCAGCCGGCCGATCTGGAGTTGCCCGATCTCGAGCTGATCTTCGCGCCCGCGCCGTTCTTCGACGAGGGCATCGGCGAGCCGTACGCGGCCACGCGCGTCGTGATGGGCCCGATCCTGCTGAAGCCGAACAGCCGCGGCACGATCTCGCTGGCGTCGGCCGGATCCGAAGGCCAAGCCGCTCATCGACCCGCGGTATCTGTCCGACGACGCGGGCGAGGACCGCGCCGCGATGATGGAGGGTCTGCGGATCACCGCGAGGATCGCCGAGTCGCCCGCGATCAACGGACGTGCTCGGCGAGATCGCCAGGCCGCTCGGTGCCGACGAGCTGACGAGGAGACGCTGCGAGAAGGCGCTGAACACGTTGTCGCACACGCTCTATCACCCGGTGGGCACGTGCCGGATGGGTAGCGACGACGCCAGCGTGGTGGATCCGCAGCTGCGGGTGCGCGGCGTCGACGGGCTGCGCGTGGCCGACGCGTCGGTGATGCCGACGATCATCCGCGGCCACACCCACGCGCCGTCGGTGCTGATCGGCGAGAAGGCCGCCGACCTGATCCGCCAGTAATTGCCCACCCAACTGAAGAATCGCCTTTGCGGCCTCGCTGTACTTGTTGATTGCAGTGTTATCGCTCCTGCCAATGCCGGTCGCTTCGGCGTGGATCCAGCTTCGGGTGCGCGAATAACCGGTGTGGAGCCGGTGACGGACCGCTGGGTGAAGATCTCCGTTTATTCGCCGTCTATGGACAAGGTCATCGTCAACGACGTAATCAAGGCTCCGGGCAACGCGTCGGCTCCGGTCTTCGATCTGCTGAACGGAATTGACGGTGGCCTGGACAACAAAGGATGGTTCGGGCTCACCAACGTCCAGGGCTTTTTCGCCAATCAGAACGTGAACATCGTCTCCCCGATCGGCGGTCAATGCAGGAGTCGTGGATCACGGTCATCGCGCCCGCCCTGGGGGCGACCAGCGTTACCCAATGACCCATAGCCCCGCCGTCCCGTCGGGCTGCACAATGACGGGTGATGACGATGAACGCCAAGCGTCGGCGGGCGCACGAGAAGCTGGCCGCGCTGCCCGGCGTGCGGTCGGTGCGCCGTCCGGTCTCGGCGCGGTGAGCGAACAGTTCGACCTGTACTACGTGCGCACCGGGCGCAAGTCGGCCCATCCGCTGGTCGTCATCCCCGGCGGACCGGGCGCGGCGTCGGTCGCGCTGTACCGGGGGTTGCGTCGCCGCGCGGCCGCCGCGGGCCTCGACGTGATCATGGTGGAGCACCGCGGCGTCGGCATGTCCCGCCACGACGACGCCGGTGCCGACCTGCCGCCGGAAGCGCTGACCATCGAACAGGTCGTCGACGACGTCGTCGCCGTGCTCGACGACGCGCACGTGGAGAAGGCGATCATGTACGGCACGTCGTACGGCACCTACATCGCCGCCGGCGTCGGCGTGCGGCACCCGCAGCGGGTGCACGCGATGATCCTCGACTCGCCGGTGCTGTCTGCCGGCGACATCGACGCCGTGCGCGATGCGATCCGGCGGGTGCTGTGGGACGGAATCGACGCGGAGACAGCCGAGTTGGCGCCCAAGGTCCGCCGACTGGTCGAGGACGGCGTGCTGACCCCGGCCGCCGCGCAACTCGCGGCCGCCATGTACGGCTTCGGCGGCCCGGCGCTGCTGAACCGTCAACTCGACCTGCTGCTGACAGGGCAGGCGACGGGCTGTGGACGCTGATGGACGGCCTCGCCCGGCTGCTGATCGCACGCAAGGCGCCGTACCGCCACGAGCCCGACCTGGTCGGCCGGATCGGCTTCCGCGAACTGAACTATGGCGCCGTGCCCGACGGCAAGCCGCTGGACCCGGCGGCCGCGTTCCGCGAAATCGCCTCCGACGCAGTGCATTTCGAGGCCGAACCATACGATCTCGTCGCCGAGATGCCCGAAGTTCAGCTGGCCGACGGTGGTGATCTTCCGGCGGCCGCGATCTGATCACCCCGCCTGCGGTGGCCGACCGGATCGCGTCGTTGATTCCCGGCGCGGTGCTGGTGCGACTGCCGACGGCCGGGCCACAGCCTGCTGGACATCCGGGAGCGGGCCGCGCTGGACATCGCGAAAGCCGTCTACGGCCAGGCGGATTGGCACGCTGCCGGCTCGGGCTGCGACGCTGGACGCGCTGCCGGGCGGTCCGGCGGTCCGGATGCTGGTGTGGGCGATCGCGGCCGCGGCGGCGATCGAGAGCGTGTTGCCGCGCGTGGTGCCGCGGATCGTGCAGCGCGTCGCGGCTACTTCATGAAGCCGATCGTGGTGTAGTCCAGGTCGCCGAGGCCGGCGGCGCCGAAGTTCGCCAGAGTGCTTCGCACGGCGATGTTTCCGGGCGACTGCATCAGCGGCAGGCTGAAGCCCTCCTGCCCAGATCATCTTGTCGACCTCGTTGGCGAGCCGGCGCGCCTTGCCGGGTCGAGTTCGTCAAGCGTCTGCTCGATCTTCGCGTCGATCTCCGGGCTGCCGATCTTGCCGAAGTTGCTCTCGCCGTCGGAGGCATAGATCTGGGTCAGACCCGACAGCGGGAAAGCGTCACCGACCCAGGAGAACTGCGCGATGTCGAAGTCCCCGACGTTGATGTAGTTCGTGAAGAAGCCGCCGCCGCCTTTCGCGTCGATGTCGAGCTTCACGCCCGACCTGGGCGAGGCTGTTCTGCGCGACTTGCCCGAACTGGCGGGTGGTAAGCGAGTCGAACAGCACGTCGCGGATCGACGAGCTGGCGGCCGTCCTTCTCGCGGAACTGGCCGTTGAGTTTCCAGCCCAGCGCGTCGAGCTCCCTGCGTGGCCTGGTCGGGGTCGAAGGCGACCACGTCGCTGTTGTCCTGGTAGCCCTCCTGGCCGGCGACGTAGACGTGGTTGTTCAGCGGCGCGGGTTGTCGACCAGCCCGCGCTGGGTGACGTTGGCGATCGCCTGCCGGTCGATGGCCTTGGCGACCGCCAGCCGCAGCTGCCTTGTCGGCGAGGATCGAACCGGGCGCGCCGTTGAACGTGAAGTGAGTACCAACTGGCGCCCGGCGCGCGGCGGATCGAGACGCCGGCGGTGCGCTGCGCGACGTCAGCAGTCGTCCAGCGAGCCCAGCCCGGTGGCGTCGAGCGCGTTGTTCTGCAACGCCGGGATGTCGGCGCGGCGTCGTCGAGCACCAGGTAGGTGATCGAGTCCAGCAGCGGCGGGCGCTGCCCCACCATTTCGGGTTGCGGGTCAACACGATTCGCTGCGCCGTCGGTCCAGCGGTGGAGACGATGAACGGTCCCGCGGACGGGCCGGGGCCGCTCAGCTGGCCCTTGTTGAACGCCTCGGGCGTCGACGTCATGCTCTTCGGCAGCAGCATCCCGTTGCCCGCGAACATGCCCCTCCATTCCGCGTACGGCTTGGCGAAGGTCATGACGGCCTGGCGGTCGTCGACGCCGCGGGTGACCGACGCGACGCGGTCGGCGCCGTTGGGGCTGGCGATCGCGAACGCCTTGTCCTTGCCGCTGAGTCGCGTGGATCTGGGACTGCGATGTCCTCCCACGTGATCGGCGTGCCGTCGCTCCAGACCGCTTTCGGGTTGATGGTGTAGGTGACGACCTGCGGATCTGGTGCTGGTCAGTTCGACACTCGTGAAGTAGTCGGTGTTGAGCGTCGTGGAGCCGTCGGCGGCTTGATCGATGAACGCCCGCGGCAGCGTGGGCTTCAGCATCGCCGCCGTTTCCGCCAGTTGCCGTCGATGTGCAACGTGTTCCAGTTGACCGGGAACTCGCTCAGCGCAAGCCGGAGGTTGCCGCCGTCGAGCAGGGTGGCCGGGTTCTGCGGGTTGATGTCCTGCGTCGTGCCGACCTCGGCGGCTCCGGTGGCGGTCGCCCCGCGGCGGTCCCCGCCCAGCCGCGTCGCGAGCACCCCGATCGCGACGAGCGCGAAGATCACCGCCAAAGCCGCGGCGATCCGCAGTGCAGAACCGCGACCGCTCCTGTCCGGGCCCGACGGTGGGGGCGGAGGCGGCTCCTTCGGCGCCGACGGGGGAGGTGGCTCCGGCGGCGGCTCGGCGCCGCTCTGGGTCGGCGGCTGCTTCGCCCGAGCCGGCGACGTCCGGCGGCGGCTGCGGCACCGACTTCAGGAGTCGTTTCGTGTAGTCGTGCTGCGGATCGGAGAACACCCGATCCGCGTCGCCCTGCTCGACGATCGCGCCCTTGTACATCACGGCCACGTCGTGGGCGAGGTGCTTGACCACCGACAAGTCGTGCGACACAAACAGATAGGACAGCCCGAACCGCTCTTGCAGGTCCAGCAGCAGGTTGATGATCCCCGCCTGGATCGACACGTCCAGTGCCGACACCGGTTCGTCGAGCGCGAGGATCTTGGGCTGCAGCGCCAGCGCTCGCGCGATGCCGATGCGTTGCTTCTGCCCGCCGGAGAACTCGGCCGGGTAGCGGCTGGCATCGGCGCGCCGCAGCCCGACGATGTCCAGCAGCTCGGCCACCCGTTCGTCGGCCTGCGGCTTGTCGAAACCGTTGGCCAGCAACGGTTCGGCGATCACGTCGTACACCGGAAGCCGCGGGTCCAGCGAGGCGACCGGGATCTTGGAACACCACCTGCAGGTCCCCGCGCAGCGCACGACGCGTGTCCCGGTCGAGGCTGGCGACATCGGTGCCGAGCACCTCGATGGATCCGGACTGCGGCGGTGCGAGTTCCAGGATCTCGTGCAGCGTGGTCGACTTGCCCGAACCGGACTCGCCGACGATCCCGAGCGTGCGGCCCTCGCGCAGTTCGAAACTGACGCCGTCGACCGCGCGCACCTCGCCGACGCGGCGCCGGAACACCAC
The DNA here is from genome assembly GCA_963756705.1 of uncultured Actinomycetota bacterium. Classification (GTDB taxonomy): domain Bacteria; phylum Actinomycetota; class Actinomycetes; order Streptomycetales; family Streptomycetaceae; genus Actinacidiphila. The sequence goes on from CAVWOS010000024.1 coordinate 18,760, forward strand.
CCCTTTGGTGAGCGGGTAGGTCTTCACCAGGTCGCTGACCTGTACCACCACGCGGGAGTGGTCCGCCGACTCGTCGCGTTCGGGCGGTTCGGTGGGCACGCCGTAGATCTGCGATGCGCTGCGCCCGGCCACCAGCTCCGTGCGGATGCACGCGGCCTGGTGCGCCGGACCGACGGTGACGAGTTCCGGTTCGGCGGCGCGGCATTCGTCGATCGCCAGCGGGCACCGCGGGGCGAACGGGCAAGCGCCGGCGTCCATCGTCGAAAACGACGGCTGCGCACCGGGAATCGGGACGAGCCGCGCGCCCTGCGGTGCGTCGAGCCGCGGCACCGAGCCGAGCAGTCCGGCCGTGTACGGCATCTGCCGGTCGCCGTAGAGCGCATCGACGGCGGCCACTTCGACGGCCCGTCCGGCGTACATGACCAGTGCCCGGTCGGCGAATTCGGCGACGACGCCGAGGTCGTGGGTGATGATCACGACGCCCGCACCGGTGACGTCGCGTGCTGTCTTGAGCACCTCGAGAATCTGCGCCTGGACGGTCACGTCGAGCGCGGTGGTCGGCTCGTCACAGATCAGCAGGTCGGGATTGTTGGCGATCGCGATCGCGATGACGACGCGCTGGCGCTCGCCGCCGGAGAGCTCATGCGGAAACGCGCTGGCCCGCCGTTCGGGCTGGGCGATGCCGACGAGGTCGAGCAGTTCGACTGCGCGGGCGCGCGCCGCGCGCCTGGTGATGTCGGGCTGGTGAATCTGGATGGCCTCGGCGATCTGGTCGCCGACCCGGTACACCGGGGTCAGCGCCGACATCGGATCCTGGAAGACGGTGCCGATCGTGTTGCCGCGGATGCGCGACATCTGCTTGTCGGAAAGGCGCAAAAGCTCGTCGCCGCGCAGGCGCACCGATCCCGACACTTCGGCGTACTCGGGTAGTAAGCCGATCACCGCCATCGCCGCCGCGGACTTACCCGAGCCCGGATTCGCCGACGATCGCCACCACCTCGCCCGGCTGCGACCTGGTAGCTCAGACCGCGCACGGCCGCGACGCTTTCGGCGTCGGTGGGAAACGTGACCGTGAGGTCGGTGACCTCGAGCAGTGGACTCATCGGCTTCCGCCTCCGACGGAGTCTGCGGCTGGTCGGGATCGAGCGCGTCGCGCAACGCGTCGCCGACGAGGATGGCGCAGAACAGAATCACCACCAGGACGCCCGCGGGAAAGAGGAACACCCACGGGAACGTCGTCATGGAACTGGTGCCGTCGGCGATCAGCGTCCCCAGCGACACATCCGGCGGCCGGACGCCGAATCCCAGGTAGCTCAACCCGGTTTCGCCCAGAATCGCCGCACCGACGGTGAGGGCGGTGTCGATGATCACGATCGACGCGACGTTCGGAAGAACATGACGGACGATGATCTGCCGGTTCGGCACACCCATATACCTTGCGGCCTGGATGAATTCGCGGTCACGCAGGCTCATCGTCAGACCGCGCACCATCCGCGAGCTGATCATCCAGCCGAATAAGGCCAGCAGCAGAATCAGCCAGAAGATCGTGCCCGACTGCTTGGTGCTGCGGCGTGATGATCCCGATCAGCAGCAGCGACGGCACCACGAGCAACAAGTCGACGACGAACATCAGCACGGTGTCGCGCCAGCCGCCGAAGTATCCGGCGATCGTTCCCACCGTGGCCGCGATGGTCGCCGAGATGAACGCCACGCAGATACCGATCAACATGGACTTCTGCATGCCGCGCAGCGTCTGGGCCAGCAGGTCCTGGCCGAGCGAGTTGGTGCCGAACAGGTGGTCGGCTGACGGCGGCTCCTGCAGGGCCGAGTAGTCCAAATCGGTGTAGCTGTAAGGCAGGAACGGTGGCAGCGCATAGCAGCCGACGAACAGCACCACCAGCAGGATCAGCGCCACCACCGCGGGCTCGTTGCGAAGCAACCGACGCAGTACCAGGGTGCGACGAGAAGCGAATTGCGTTGTGTTGACGCCCTGTTGGACGACCATCTGCTTGTGTCATGCGACCCGCACCCTCGGGTCGAGCATCGCGAGAATGACATCGGACAGCAGGCCACCCACGAGGATCATGACCGCGCCGAGCAGGCGTGACGGCCACGACGATGTTGGTGTCCTCCGTTGCGATGCTCTGGATGTACCACTCGCCGATGCCGTGCCAGCCGAAGATCTTCTCGGTGAACACTGCGCCGGTGACAAGGCCGCTGATGCTGTACGCGAACAGCGTCGCCATCGGTATCAGCGCGGTGCGCAGCCCATGCTTGAACAACGCTCGTCGCCGGGTCAGGCCTTTGGAGCGTGCGGTGCGGATGAAATCCTGGCCCAGCACGTCCAGCATGGCGTTGCGCTGGTACCGGCTGTAGCCGGCCATCGCGAAGAATGCCAAAGTCAAAGTCGGCAGCACCAGATGCTGCACGCGGTCGACGAACTGGTCGAACCAGCTGCCGCTCGCTGCACGCCGACGTCTCCCCGGTGTACTCGAACACTTGCACGCCGACGATGGAGTTCACCCGCAGCGCCGCCAGAATCAGCAGGTTCGCCATCACGAACGTCGGAATGCTGAGCACGAGCAGTGACAGCACGGTGATCACGCGATCGCTCAATCGATACTGGCGAATCGCGCCCCATGCCCCCAGCACCACCCCGGCGACGGTTCCGATCACCGAGCCGAGCACCACCAAGCGCAGGCTGACGCCGATGCGCCGCCACAGTTCGTCGGACACCGGCTGGCCGCCGACAGTCGTGCCGAAATCACCGCGGACGGCACCCGACACCCAGTTGGCGTACCGAACGGGGATGGGCTGGTCGAGGTCGAGTTCGGCTGCTTTCGCATCGATCACCGCCTGCGGCGGCCGCGGGTTGCGCTGCAGAAGGCTGTCGAGTGGATGGAAGAAGACCGACGCGAGGCTGAACGTCAGAAACGACGCGAACAGCAGCAGCACGATGTACTTGACCAGCCGGCGGAGCAGGAAACCCGTCATTCGCCGACCTTCCGCCGCATGCGGCCAATGTAGGAGATGACGCCGCCACCGTAACGCTTATCGGCTTTTCGGCGGTTCGCCGCGACGTCGAGTTTCGCAGCCACCTATTCACAGCAACGTAGCCGCCCCGTTCCAGGTTTTTCACAGCGAGGCGTTGTTCGCTACCTCGAAACACCAGCCGACGCTACATTGACCGCGCTGCCGCCCCCCTCGGCCAGGGCCTCCTTCGCCACGGCCACCATGTCCGCGTACACGCAGATCGCCGCGACCTGCGGGGTGGTCCGGTCGGTCGGGTCCGGCCGCACGCCCTTCGCGCACAGCGACCTGACCTTGCCGGGCGTGTCCGCGCCCTCCAGCGTCGTCAGGTCGATCATCGAGATCGCGAGGTCGATGGCGTACGCCTTCGCGGTCGTCTTGATCGACCGCGTGCCGAGCGTGGCCGCCCGCGCCTCCAGCCCGACGGCGTCGACGCCGGGCAGGCCGTGCAGGAAGCGGCGCAGGGCGCTGGCGCTGGCGGTGACGTCCGAGAGGGTCGCCAGGCGGTCGGCGGCGGCCGGGGCGTAGGCGGGGACGGGGTCGGCGGCGGGCCGGGCCGTTTCGGGTCCGGCGGAAGCAAAGGAGGACAACGAGGCCATGGTCACCAGCCCACCATATCTACGCGCGTAGTCACCCCGCCAGTCCCCCCTCTTCCCGGTAGGTGGACGAAGGGCCCGGGCCCGGGGGTGTTCGCTCGTCCGGGGCGGCCGCCTCGGCGCGGGCCGGAAAACCGCAGTTCAGGCGGGTCAGGAGGCGCGGCTCAGGGGGTCAGGAGCTGCCAGTGGCCCTCGGAGACGACGTCGATCGTGCCGTCGGTCACTTTGACGGCGGTGTCGTCGTCGATCGCGTAGGCCGGGACCGGCATGGCCGCGGCCCAGGCGACCGCGTCGGCGAGGCGGTTCTCCGGCAGGGCCGGGTGGTCGAGGTGCGGGAAGATCGCGAAGTCGACCACCCCGAGGGTGCGGTCGCCGCCGGTGGGCGGCTTCCACCCGACGAACTCCTCGCCGATGCGGGGGGCCATCACCATGCTCCCGGCGCTGACCCCGACGTAGACGGTCTCGCGCAGTGACGGGAGGAGGCCGGCCAGCCCGGACCGCTCCATCCAGTGGCTCAGGTACAGGGGGTCGCCGCCCGCGACCAGCAGGGCGTCAGTCTCCTCGACCAGCGGAACCCAGCGCTGCTCGTCGATGCTGGGCAGCGCGGTCAGCTCCAGCACGCCCAGCGATTTCCATCCCAGCTCGCACAGGGGGGTGCCGGCCCGGCCGGTGATCACCCGCCCCGCCATGGCGGGGCCGCCGGGCATGGCGTACGCCGCGGTCGGCACGACGAGGGCACTGGCCTCGGCGATCGGCTTGCCCAGCATGTCCTCCAGGGCGTCCCGGATGCGCGCGTTCTTGATGCCGGCCGAGGTGAGGAGAAGCTTCATGGTGTCCTTCTTCGTGATCGGCCCCGCGCCCGTCGAACCCCCGGGGCCACCCGCCCCGGCGAAGGCACGGGGCACGAGTCAACCACCGCGCGCGCCAATCGCACAACTGTGCGAACGTGGGTCGTCCTGGCCGTGCTGGACCCGAGCCGCACGACTGGGCCCTGCTCCCGTCAGCTGACTTGACTGCCTCGTGACCACAACTCTTCGGCGTGCTCCGCAAATCGGTCGAAGATTCCTGCGTCACCGTACTTGCGTACATGGAGAAGTGGCGAGTCGTGTCCTACGAGGCGAGCAAGGTGGGGGGTCACAAGAGCATCATTGTCGAACCGAAACACGGAAAGCGACACATGATTCGCGGCATCGTCGGGAGCTGAGAACCGCGCCTCGACCCCATTCTCTGTTCCAAGCTTCGCCAAATGCTCAAGGGAAATTCTGATGCGCGTGGACACGCTGAGCGCCACGTCTTCGACCCTCTCTCGAACGAGGGTAGCTTCGCCGTTCGGGTCCCCCAGCAGGAAGCGCACCCGACACCCGGCTTCAATTTTCTGCCGCAGGGTCGCCACAAAATTGGGCTGCTCCAGCCACAGGAAATAGTTTGTGTACCCCGCGAAATAGAGCTCGGTCCTTGCCTTGTCGATCAGCTCTCCCCACACCGTGGACGGACACGCCGACCGGTAAGGATATGAGCGGACGATCCCTATGTCGTCGCCGGTCTTCAGGCGGTTCCTCACTGATTTCGGCCACAGCATCTCTTGGTCAACTCCCAAGGCGGAGGATACGTCTTCCCGGTTTCTGGCATGCGGAATCAGTTCCGCATCGGCCATCCACCGCTCAACGGTCTTGCCAGAAACCCCAACCCGCGAGGCGAGTTGTCGTGGTGACAGGTTCGCGGTCTGCATAGCAGTCCGTAGGGCACTGTTCAAGACCCCTCCAAGGGACGTTTGGGCGTTTCTACCGTACCGCCCACACATCCGAACTGTCGGCATCCTTGCGCGCAAACGTCGCTGATGTCCTCTCAGCATGGGGGCCAGACACACGACCCCCGCGACCGTGCGACCGGCCCGGGGGCATGGCCCACGCTTCTTGGGAGCGCAGACATGCACGAGCTTAATCGGCGTCCGTCCGTATGCACGGGGGGCGAACGATGACCCCGCCCCTGCCCCCGCCGACAGCCCCGGCCGCACAGCCGTTCAATGTCCTGAAAACGTGGCCGCCCGCGCCCCAATCGGTGGGCCGGGCACGTCAGTTGCTCGCCCGGCACCTTGATGCCTGGGGGCTGCCGCAGCTCGCGGACACCGCCGAACTGGTGCTCTCCGAGTTGGTCACCAACGCGGTGAACCACGCGTTCCCGCCGTACGGGCGCTTGGTCGCCACGCGGTTCGAGCGGCTGGAGTCCGGGGGTGTGCGGATCGAGGTGCACGACCCCTGTGAGAGCAAGCCCGAGCCGCGGGACGCGCCCACGTACGCGGAGTCCGGGCGGGGTCTGGCCCTGGTGGACGTGCTCACGGGTGGGTGCTGGGGAGTCAGCGACCGGGAAGGGCCCGGAAAGCTGGTCTGGGCGGTCTGTGCCGAGGATGGCGCGGAGGCGACCAAGTGACCTATGCGAACGGCTTGGCCCTTCCGGCGGGTCGGACGTGGTCCATCGTCACGACCACCGGGGAGGCCATGACAGGGTTCCTGCCCGCTTGGGCTGAGGAGGATCCGAGCAGGGCGGGTGTGGAACCCGGTCGGCTGAGCGTCGAACTGTCCGACGTGACCCATGAAGCCTGGTTCGGTGGTCGGTTGATGCGGGTATGCCCGGGTGGGCAGGACCCCGGGGAGGACTCGGCGGTGCTCGGCGCGGTCCTGCGGTGCCGCCCGTTCGCCGGCGGTTCCGACGCCGCAGCGCGAACACCGCTGGTCGGCATCCAGATCGTTGACGACTTCTGGATCGAGGACTTGGACCCGTCGGGGGTGGTCGAGGTCGCCGGGCGGTTCCGCGCCTTCGCGGAGCTGCTCGTCACCGAGGTGGCCCCGGCCCTCACCCGAGCCCGGGCCGAGTGGGCGGAACACCTGACCGCGAGAGAGCCGCAGGCGCAGGTCTGACCCACCCCCGAGGGCTGCCGTATCCGGGGGAGGGCAGCGCACCACTCCCGTCCCGGCGGTGTCCCGCGTCAGACCTGACGCCGCCGGGACGGGGACGAGACCACCCACCAAAGCCGAGCAAGGAAGTGCGTGCACGTATGGACATGGAGCGGGACCCGGGCACGGACGCGCAGGACGAGTTCGCGAGCGTCCTGCGGTTGGCGGGTCGGTTGGTGAAGTGGTGGCGGGAACGGGCGGGGTTGACGCAGGCGGAGTTGGGTGCGGGTATCGGGTACGGGGAGGAGATGGTCTCCAAGGTCGAACGGGGAATCCGCATCCCCAAGGCGGAATTCTTGGACAACGCCGATCGCGTGTGCGGGGCGGGCGGCATGCTTTCCGACCTCGACGCCGAAGTGTCCCGGGTCCGCTACCCGAAGAAGCCGCGGGACCTGGCCGGGCTGGAGGCGGACGCGAGCGAGTCGGGCGCCTACAGCAACCACACCCTGCACGGCTTGTTGCGGACGGAGGAGTACGCCCGCGCGCTGCTGGCGATGAGCCGCCCCACGCTGCCGCCGGACGCCTTCGACCGGCTCATGGCCGCGCAACAGGCCCGCACGGGGATCGTGACCCGTACCCCGCTGACCACGCTCACCTTCGTCCTGGAGGAGGTCACGCTGCGGCGGCCGGTCGGCGGGCGGGCGGTGCTGCGGGGCCAACTCGAACACCTGCTGGAACTCGGCCGGTTGCGCCAACTCGCGATCCAGGTGATGCCGACCGCACGCGAGGACCACGCCGGCCTGGACGGCGAACTCCACGTGCTGAAGCTGAGCGACGGCACGGCCGTGGCCCACTCCGAGACCCAGCTCACCCGCCGCGTGATCACCGACCCCCGGGACGTCCACGTCCTGGAGCTGCGCTACGGCATGCTCCGCGCCCAGGCCCTCAGCCCCCGGGAGTCGGCGGCCTTCATCGAAAAGGCGCTCGCCGACACATGACGAGGAAGAGCTCAGGGCGGCCCGGCCTTGCGGAGTTGGGCCGCTCCTTGGCGGAGACCGGCTCGCTCACTCCGGACTGGGCACCCGCTTTCGCGGCTGTTCCGAGAACCGGCTTCCTGCCGGAGGTGATGTGGCCCCACGACAGGGACACCGGCAAGGCCACCTCCGTCTCCAGGGCCGACGACCCCGACACCTGGTACGCGTACGCCGACTCCGATGTTCCGATCGTCACTCAGTGGGATGACGGCCAGCACGAGGGGCCCGAACCGGGCACGGCGTTCACGTCCTCCTCGTCCATGCCGAGCCTGGTCTTCTCCATGCTGGCCGACCTCGACGTCCGCCCCGGGCAGCGGGTCCTGGAGATCGGCGCGGGCACCGGATGGAATGCCGCGCTCCTGGCCCACCGGGTCGGAGCGGAGAACGTCGTCTCCGTCGAAGTGGACCCGGACGTTGCGCGTTCCGCGCGGGAGGCGCTGCGTGGTGCCGGGTGCGGGGCGGTGGAAGTCGTCACGGGGGACGGGCTGCTGGGCCACCCGCAGCGGGCCCCGTACGACCGCGTCATCGCCACCTGCGGGCTGCGCACCGGCCTCTCTTCATGGGTATCGCAGACCAGGCCGGGTGGAGTGATCCTGGTGCCCTGGGGGACGTACTTCGGCTTCAGCGAGGCCACCGCGCGCCTCGTGGTCGCGGCGGACGGAAAATCGGCGTCGGGCCCCTTCACCCAGCCGGTCAACTTCATGCGGATGCGATCGCAGCGCTTCCGGTACCCCCAGCACAGCGCGTACGTACCTGCGGCAGGGGCGACCGGCGGCGCGGACAGGTCGGCCACGCGGATCACGGAGGCGGAACTCCTCCCCGACGGCACCGCTGTGGTGGAATTCGCTCTCGGCCTGCGCGTCCAGGACTGCACATACGTCGCCGACCGCAAGCGGGACGGCAAGCGCCCCGTCTGGTTCTACGGCCTGACGGACAGGTCATGGGCCGTCGTCGTCTTCCGTGACGACCGCGAGACGTCCACCGTCCACCAGGCGGGTCCCCGCCGTCTGTGGGACGAGGTGGAAGCCGCATACCGGTGGTGGGAGAGCCAGGGGCGTCCCGGCTTCCGTCGGTTCGGTCTCACGGTGACGGCCAAGGGGGAAGAACCTTGGCTGGACACCCCGGCCAACCGTGCAGCCGTGCGCTGAACGGGCGCGGTCGGCGGGGCCACGTGGATGGTGAGGCACCCCCATCGAAAAAAGCGTGGGCGGAAACCCGTTCCGCTGTCGATTCCGGCGAGTCCCGTTCGACGTGAGGGTGTGCGGCGATGCGCCGCGCGATGGTGTGGGGGACTGAGGAGGAGAACCCGTGGACCAGCTGGTGAGAGTCATGAACTTCAACGTCTCGAGTGACGGGATCGCCGCCGGCGAGGACCAGAGTCTGGAGCGGCCGTTCGGGCTGGACCGGCCGGAGAGGCTGTTCTCCTGGGCCGGGGCGACGGCGAGTTGGCCCATGCGCACGGATGGCGGGGGAAGCCGGGGCTTGGACGACTACTTCACGCGGGACTTCGCGCGCGACATCGGCGCCGAGATCATGGGGCGCAACAAGTTCGGGCCTCAGCGCGGGCCCTGGCAGGACCACGAGTGGACCGGGTGGTGGGGGGAGGAGCCGCCGTTCCGCACCCCGGTGTTCGTGATGACCCACCACCCGCGTCCGTCGTTCACGCTCTCCGACACTACGTTCCACTTCGTCGACGGCGACCCGGCGACGGTCCTCGAACAGGCGCGGAAGGCCGCGCGGGAGGCGGGGCGGGGCAAGGACGTGCGGCTGGGCGGCGGGGTCACCACGATCCGGGAGTTCCTTGACGCCGATCTCGTCGACACCCTGCACGTGGCGGTCTCGCCGGTGAAGCTCGGGTCCGGACTGCGGCTGTGGGAGTCCCCCGACGAACTGCTCGACCGGTTCCACCTGGAGGTCGTGCCCAGCCCGAGCGGCGTGACGCACCACCTTTTCTGGCGGAGGTGACGCGAGGGCCCGGGCACCGCTGTTTCCGGCGCCGGCCCGCCGTCGGGCGAGGAGCGCACGTTTGCCCGGGCGTCCTACGCCGTCATACGTTCGATCCATGGCGAAGTCCAGGATGACCTTGACCCTCGAACCGGAGGAGGAAGCCGCAGTCCGTGCCGCGGCGGAGTCCGAGGGGCTCGACCTGTCGGCCTTTCTCAGGGTGGCGGCCCTCGCGGAGGTGGCCCGGATCAACCGGACGAGGGCCGGGTTCGCCGAGATCGACCGGCGGAGCGAGTCGGCCGAGAGGGCGCCGGCCGAGGACTTGTCCGAAACATCTCCGGCGGACGACTCGGCGATGGACTCCTACCTCGACGCGATCGACACCGCCTTCGTCAGGCGGGGCGGCGGTGCCCCCGCGTGACGGTCTTCGTGTACGACACCGGCGCGCTGATCGCGCTCGAGCGGAAGGATCCGGAGGCGCACCGATTTCACGAGCGGCTGGTCGCCCGGGCCGGTGTTCACCCGCCCGTGGTGCTCGTTCCGGTCCTGGCACAGGCGTGGCGGCCCCAGCCGGGCCACTGGACCGCGCTGTCGAGGGTGCTGCCGACCTGCACGGTGTTCGCCACCGATACCGGGGTGCACGCCTGCGGAGTGTGCCAGTCGGGGCACACCACCGATGACGCCAAGCGCGCAGGAGTGTGCGCGTCCCTGGCGGCACTGCCCGCCAAGAAGCGCCCGGACGCGGTCGGTGCCCTGGTGGCCGTGGTCGCGGCCCGGCACGAACAGGCGGTGATCCTCACCTCCGACCCGGACGACCTGTGTGCCTACCGTGATGCCCTCGGTCCGGCGGGCACGGGCGTGGCGGTTCTCCCGGTCGCCGCACTCGCGGAATTCCGTTCCGGCAAGCCCGGTCTGCTCTGACCGCCGTCGCCGGCCCTCCGCCCGGCGGGGGTGGCCGGAAGCGGCGGATTGAGGCCGGAACGCAATGCGGGGGTGGCCGGAAACGGGAGGGGGTCGGGGGACAATCGGGGATTATGACGAGTTCCCAGCAAGACGCCCGGACGACGAAGGCTCCCGCTTCCGGCGCGCAGCCGGAGTACGACCGGGCGTACCGGTCGGGCGGGGGCATCGCCACGGGCGTGGTGCTCCTCGTGCTGGCCGCGTGGATGGGCGGCGACGCGGTGATCAGGGGCGACGGGCGCACGCCGTGGCTGGCGCTGGCCGCGCTGCTGCTGGGGGTGCCGTTGATCGTGGCGTTCACCGTGCGTCCGGCCGTGTTCGCGAACGGCGACGAGATCAGGATCCGCAACCCGTTCCGGACCATCACGCTGCCGTGGGCGGCGGTGGACACGCTGAAGGCCACGTACTCGACGGAGCTGTTCGCGGGGGAGCGCAAGTTCCAGCTGTGGGCGCTGCCGGTGTCGATCCGGGCCCGGAAGCGGGCGCTGCGGCAGACGGCACGGGAGCAGGGCGACCGCGCGTCGGGCAAGAACCGCGACCCGTTCACCCCGAGGCCGCGCCGCCGGCCGCTGAACGTCTCGGAGGACGGCACGATCCGCTCGTGGAACGATCAGGCGGTCGCCGACCTGCGCGAGCTCGCGGACACGCACGTCTGGAAGGAGGGCGCGGAGGAGCGCCCGACGCCGGTGGTCCGATGGGCCTACGAGGTGCTGGCCCCCTCCCTCGCGGGCGCGGTGGTCCTCTCCGTCCTGCTCTCCCTCGGCGGCTGATCCACCCGCCTTCTTCCCTCAGGGCCCGTCCTCTTCCGCTGTGCGGTCGGGGGCGGGCCTTTCCGGCTTTCTGATCGGTAATAGTGACGAAAGTTTCGCAGAATCTGGCCCTCAGGGATGATCTCCAGCTTTTGGTCCACTCGGGCTGAGGATCCCGCTGTCGGGAGAACGGGCACACTGGCCAGTGCGAATGCCAGAGGCGAGCTTCCCTCGACCTTTCGACCCTTTCGGAGTTCATGCCGAAACCCTTGACGCCGCATCCGCACAGGTTCACCCTGTTCGCCATCCGGGCTGCCCCACCGGCCCGGTCCTCCTGCTCCCCCACCTCACGAGGAGGAAGTGCGTTCATGAATCACGCCCTCGCCCACCCGACGGCCCGCCGCCCCCGCGGCCTACGGCTGATCCTCAGCAGCGCCTGCGCCCTCGTGCTGGTCGCCGTGGCCGCGATGATCCTGCCGGGCACCGCCAACGCGGACACCGTCATCACCTCGAGCCAGACCGGCACGAACAACGGCTACTTCTACTCGTTCTGGACCGACGGCGGCGGCTCGGTGTCGATGACGCTGGGTGCCGGCGGCAACTACAGCACCCAGTGGAGCAACGTCGGCAACTTCGTCGCCGGCAAGGGCTGGAGCACCGGCTCGCGCCAGACGGTGAACTACTCCGGCAGCTTCAACCCGTCCGGCAACGCCTACCTGTCGCTGTACGGATGGACGACCAACCCGCTGGTCGAGTACTACATCGTCGACAACTACGGCACGTACAAGCCCACCGGGACGTACAAGGGCACGGTCAACACCGACGGCGGCACGTACGACATCTACGAGACGACCCGGACCAACGCGCCCTCGATCATCGGCACCGCGACCTTCAACCAGTACTGGAGCGTGCGGCAGTCGAAGCGGACCGGCGGCAGCATCACCACCGGCAACCACTTCGACGCGTGGGCGAGCCACGGCATGAACCTGGGCAGCTTCAACTACCAGATCCTGGCCACCGAGGGCTACCAGAGCAGCGGCAACTCGAACATCACGCTGGGCGGCTCCGGCGGCGGTACCACCGGCGGGAGCACCAACGGGGGCACCACCGGATCGACCACCGGCGGGGGCGGCGGCTCCAGTTGCACCGCGACGCTGTCCGCGGGCGAGCAGTGGAGCGACCGCTACAACCTCAACGTGTCGGTGACCGGCTCCAGCAACTGGACGGTGACCATGAACGTCCCGTCCCCCGAGAAGATCATCGCCAGTTGGAACATCAGCGCGAGCTACCCGAGCAGCCAGGTGCTCAAGGCCACGCCCAACGGCAGCGGCAACAACTGGGGGGTGACGATCCAGACCAACGGCACGTGGACGTGGCCGTCGGTCTCCTGCAGCGCGGGCTGAGGCCCCGGCGCACGTCACGACCCGGACCGCTCCGGAAGCGGCGCGGCGGCACCCGGCCGCCGCGCCGTCGTGCCGCCGCGTCGCCCCGCTGCCGTGCCGCCGGGCTGCCGTACCGCTTCCGCCGCTCAGGCCGCCGCGGGCGCCGTCATGGTGATGACGGCGAACAGCGCGCCCTGCGGGTCCTGCACGATCGACATCCGGCCGGCCACCATGTCGTAGGGCGGCTTGAGGACGGTGCCGCCGGCCCGCACCAGCGCGTCGACCGTGCTGTCGGTGTCGTCGACCGCGAAGTACGGCAGCCAGTGCGAGGAGGAGTTCGGCACCAGATCGCGCACGGTGTCCAGATCCTGGAGGCCGCCCACCACCCGGTCGTTCACGGCGAGCGAGAAGTAGTCCTCGGCGCCGTCCATCGGGGCGACGGTGATGCCGAGCACGCGGGAGTAGAAGTCCGAGGCGGCGGGCCGGTCGGCGGTGTTGAGCTCGTTCCAGATGATCGCGCCCGGCTCGTTGACGATCCCGGCGCCGGGGAAGTCGCGGGCCTGCCACAGGCCGAACGACGCGCCGGCGGGGTCGGTGACGACCGCCATCCGGCCGAGCGTCATCACGTCCGTGGCCGGCATCGCGACCTCGCCGCTGCCGCCGTCGACCGTGCGCAGCGCCGCGTCCACGTCCCCGGTGGCGAGGTACGTCGTCCAGGCGACCTGCGCCTTCGGGTCGGGCTCGCTGCCGTCCGGGTTCATCGCCTTCATGATCCCGGCCACCGGCCTGCCGTGCAGCGTGCACACGGAGTACCCGCCGGTCTCGGGCGGCCCCACCTCGCCCTGCCACCCGAACAGGTCGCGGTAGAAGTCGAGCGCGGCCTGCTGGTCGGGCACCATCAGGTCGGTCCAGCAGGGCGTTCCGGGCGCGTACGGCGCGGTGACGTTCGGCACGGCGGTCCTCCGGGGGCGGGCGCGGGATGTCCGCCAAGTGTGACAAACCACCTCAATCGCGGCGCGCGACGCGCCGACCCGCCCGCCGGCGGGCCCTTCGGCGGCCCGGCCCGCACGAACCCCGCCCCTCCGGGCCGGGACCGGCAACGCCCGCGCTGCGCCCGCCGCTTGGCGCGCCGCGCCACCAGCCTGCGCAGGCCGCCGTCGGCTGGTGGGGTCGCCTGAACCCCGCCCGTCCGGGCCGGGACCGGCAACGCTTGCCCTGTGCCCGCCGGGCCATCTTCCGCCACCGGCCGGCGTCGGCGGGTCGGGGCCGCGCGGACGCGTCCCCTCCCTGCCGAGCACGGCAAGGACCGGGTCGGCGGCCTCGGCCCGCACCGGAGGTGGCGGCGGTCAGATGCCCGCGGCGGCGGCGAGGTCGCGTTTCAGGGCGGCCAGGAGCTTCTCCGCGGTGGCACGGGCGGCGCCGATGTCGTCGGTGGACGCGACCGGCAGGACGACCTCCAGGTAGCACTTGAGCTTGGGCTCCGTGCCGCTGGGGCGGACGATCACGCGGGCCGATTCCACGCCCGCGCCGGTGAGGCGGTAGCGCAGCCCGTCCGTGGGCGGCAGCCCCCCGGCGCCGGCGCCGAGGTCCTCCGCCGCCGTCACGGCGAGGCCGGCGAGTTCGGTCGGCGGCCGGTCGCGCAGGCGGGCCGTGGCCGCGCCGATGAGGGAGAGGTCCGCGACGCGGACGGAGAGCTGGTCGGTGGCGTGCAGCCCGTAGGTGAGGGCGACCTCGTCGAGGAGGTCGGCGAGGGAGCGCCCCTCCCGCTTGAGGGAGGCGGCCAGTTCGGCCACGACCAGCGCGGCGGTGATGCCGTCCTTGTCGCGGACGCCCTCCGGGTCGACGCAGTAGCCGAGCGCCTCCTCGTACCCGTAGCGCATGCCGGGCACCCGGGAGATCCACTTGAAGCCGGTGAGGGTGTCCTCGTAGCCGAGGCCGGCGCGCTCGGCGACCCGCGCCAGCAGGGAGGAGGAGACGATGCTCGCCGCGAAGGTGTCGCGGCCCGCCTCGGCGGCCCCGGAGCGCACCAGGTGGACGGCGAGCAGCGCGCCCAGTTCGTCGCCGCGCAGCATCCGCCAGCCCGCCGCGGCCGCCGGGTCGGGCACGGCGACGGCACAGCGGTCGGCGTCGGGGTCGTTGGCGACGACGAGGTCGGGCCCGCACTCGCGCGCGGCCTTGAACGCCAGGTCCATCGCGCCCGGCTCCTCCGGGTTCGGGAACGCGACCGTGGGGAAGTCCGGGTCCGGCGCGGCCTGTTCGGCCACCTGTGCGGGCGCGGGGAAACCGGCCCGGGCGAACGCGGCCAGCAGCGTCTCCAGCCCCACGCCGTGCATCGGCGTGTAGACCGCGGACACCTCGCGCGGGCCGCCCTCGGCGACCACCGTGGCCGCGCGGTCCAGGTAGGCGGTCACGACGTCCTCGCCGAGCACGTCCCAGCCGCTGTCCGGCCGCGGCACGCCGTCGAGCGGGCCGACCGCCGCGATGTGCCCGGCGATCTCCGCGTCGGCGGGCGGCACGATCTGCGAGCCGTCACCGAGGTAGACCTTGTAGCCGTTGTCCTGGGGCGGGTTGTGGCTGGCGGTGACCATCACGCCGGCCGCGGCCCCGAGCGGGCGGATGGAGTGGGCGAGGACCGGGGTCGGCAGCGGCCGCGGCAGCAGCAGTGCCTCCAGCCCGGCGCCCGTCATCACCGCGGCGGTGTCGCGGGCGAACACGTCCGACTGGTGCCGGGCGTCGTACCCGATCACCACCCGGCCGCCGCCGTGCTCCTTGACGTACGCGGCCAGGCCCGCGGCCGCCCGGATCACCACGGCCCGGTTCATCCGCATCGGCCCGCCGCCCATGGCGCCGCGCAGCCCGGCGGTGCCGAACTCCAGCGTGCCGGCGAACCGCTCCGCGAGTTCCGCCTCCGCGCCCCCGCGCAGCAGCCGCTCCAACTCCGCCCGGGTCACCGGGTCGGGGTCCTCCGCGATCCACGCCTCCACGCGCCGGGCGAGTTCTGCGTCCACGGTCCGTCCTCCACACGTCGTCCTCACCGCGGCCGCGTCAGCCGGCCCCGGGCCCATCCGTCCTATCCCGGCTTCCCCGCCCGTCCCACCGGGAAGCCCCTCCCGGCGCCGCGCGGCCCGGGGGAGCGGGTCGGGTGCCCGCCGGTCCCGGCGCGCCCGCCCCGCGTGCGCGGTCCTCCCGCCTGCGACCCGCTCGCGGGGTCGGACCCGCGGTACGACACGGAGGACGAGCCGCTGACCACCCCTGCGCCCCGCCCACGTGTGCGACCCGCCCGCGGGGGGCCGGGCTCACAGCCGGCCGAGGACCTCGGACAGGAGGGTGCCCATACGGGTGGCGGACTCGCGGCCCGCCTCCAGGACCTCCTCGTGGTTGAGGGGCGCGCCGGTCATGCCGGCGGCGAGATTGGTGACCAGCGAGAGGCCCAGCACCTCGGCGCCCGCCTCGCGCGCGGCGATCGCCTCCAGGGCGGTGGACATGCCCACCAGGTCGCCGCCGATCGCCCGCACCATGCCGATCTCCGCGGGCGTCTCGTAGTGCGGCCCGGGCAGCTGCACGTAGACCCCCTCCTCCAGGCTGGGGTCCACCTCCTTGCACAGGGTGCGCAGCCGCGGGGAGTACAGGTCGGTGAGGTCGACGAACCGCGCGCCGGCCAGCGGCGAGGTGGCGGTCATGTTGATGTGGTCGCTGATCAGCACGGGCTGCCCGGGCCGGAAGCCGGGGCGCAGCCCGCCGCAGCCGTTGGTGAGCACGACCGTCTTGCAGCCCGCCGCGACCGCGGTGCGCACGCCGTGCACGACGGTGGCGACGCCCCGGCCCTCGTACAGGTGGGTGCGGCCGAGGTAGACCAGGGCGCGGACGCCGCCTATCCGCACCGACCGCAGCCGGCCCGCGTGCCCGGCCACGGCGGGAGCCGGGAAGCCGGGCAGATCGGTGATCGGCAGTTCATGGTCGGCGGTGCCCAGCACATCGGCGGCGGGCACCCAGCCCGAGCCCATGACCAGGGCAACGTCGTGGGTGACGGTGCCGGTCAACGCGCGCAGGCGGGCGGCGGCGTGCTCGGCGGCGGCGTAGGGATCGGGATCCACGGAAGCGTTCACCGGACGAGCGTAACGTGTCTTGGCCTACGCGCGTAGAAGCCCGTCCGCACGGGCTGTGGGAAACTTTCCGGTCATGCTCGGGAAATCGGTGGGTACCACCGTCCGATTTTCACCCGGGCGGACTGCGCCACCCGGGGGACCCGGCGCCTCAGCAGGGCCGCTTGCGCAGCTCCATCACGTAGTCGTGCGGCGCCCCCGCGGACTCCGCCGCGTCCGCCACCTCGCCGAGGTAGCGGGCGGAGGGCAGCCCGCCCTCGTAGTCGTTGAGCACGTACAGCCACGCGGCCGCGTCGCCCTCCAGGGTGTGGACGCGGACGGTGGTGCGCCGGTACATCGCCAGCGGGACGCCCTCCCAGCGGTCCAGCGAGCCCTCGTCGACCGGCGCCACGTCGTACAACCCGACGAACACCTGGTTGCCCGGCGCCTCCACCACCGTGGCCAGCGCGCCCTCCCAGCCCATCTGCTCGCCGCCGAACGTCAGCCGCCACCCGTTGAGCCACCCCGTGCCGCGCAGCGGCGAGTGCGGGGCGCGGCGAGTCATCAGCCGCGAGTCGAGGTTCGTTCCGTAGGCGGCGTAGAGCGACATGGCATGAGCGTACGACAGCGCCAAGCGCCCTACCCGGGCGAGGAAACCGGCCCGCGCGGCCCTCTCCCCGGCCCTCTCTCAGCCGCCGGTGACCGGTCGCGCGGGCCCGGGGCCGGGCCGCCGCGGGGTACAAAACCCCCGCGCGCACCCACCTTGGCGCGTGCGGGACAATGGAACACGTGACCAGGATCGTGATCATCGGCGGCGGACCCGGCGGCTACGAAGCCGCTCTCGTAGCAGCGCAGCTCGGCGCGGAAGTGACGGTCGTCGACTGCGACGGACTGGGCGGCGCGTCGGTGCTCACCGACTGCGTGCCGTCCAAGACGCTCATCGCCACCGCCGAGGTCATGACGACGTTCGACTCCTCCTACGAGGAGCTCGGCATCGTGGTCGCCGACGACACCCCGCCGCTGGAGAAGGCGGCCCGGGTGGTCGGTGTGGACCTGGGCAAGGTCAACCGCCGGGTCAAGCGGCTCGCGCTGGCCCAGTCGCACGACATCGCCGCCGCGGTGACCCGGGCCGGCGCCCGGGTGATGCGCGGCCGGGGGCGGCTGGAGGGCCCGCAGACCGCGGAGGGCACCCGCACCGTGGTCGTCGAGGCGGTCGACGGCACCTCGCAGCGGCTGACCGCCGACGCCGTCCTGGTGGCGACCGGCGCCCGGCCGCGCGAGCTGGCGGACGCGCCGGCCGACGGCGAGCGCATCCTGAACTGGAAGCAGGTCTACGACCTCGACGAGCTGCCCCGCGAGCTGATCGTGGTCGGCTCCGGCGTGACCGGGGCCGAGTTCGCGGGCGCCTACCAGGCGCTCGGCTCGCACGTGACGCTCGTCTCCTCCCGCGACCGGGTGCTGCCCGGCGAGGACCCGGACGCCGCCGCGGTCCTGGAGGACGTCTTCCGCCGCCGCGGGATGAACGTGATGGCCCGCTCCCGGGCCCACGCGGTCAAGCGGCTCGCGGACCGGGTGGAGGTGACGCTCGCCGACGGCCGGGTGATCAGCGGCACGCACTGCCTGGTGGCGGTCGGCGCGATCCCCAACACCTCGGGCATGGGCCTGGAGGACGCGGGCGTGCGGCTCACCGAGTCCGGCCACATCAAGACCGACCGGGTCTCGCGCACCAGCGCCCCGGGCGTCTACGCGGCCGGCGACGTCACCGGCGTCTTCGCGCTCGCCTCGGTCGCGGCCATGCAGGGCCGGATCGCGATGTACCACTTCCTGGGCGACGCGGTCGGCCCGCTCAACCTCAAGACCGTCTCCTCGAACGTCTTCACCGACCCCGAGATCGCCACCGTCGGCTACACCCAGGCCGATGTGGACGACAAGCGGATGGTCGCCAACGTCGTCAAGCTCCCGCTGCTGCGCAACCCGCGGGCGAAGATGCAGGGCATCCGGGACGGCTTCGTCAAGCTGTTCTGCCGCCCCGGCACGGGCATCGTGGTCGGCGGCGTGGTGGTCGCCCCGCGGGCGAGCGAGCTGATCCACCCGATCTCCATCGCGGTGGACAACAACCTGACGGTCGAGCAGATCGCCAACGCGTTCACGGTCTACCCGTCGCTGTCCGGTTCGGTCGCCGAGGTGGCCCGCCAACTCCACGCCCGCAAGACCGCCGACGGCAGCTGAGCCGCCGTCCGCCGCGTCCGGACCGCCGCCGCGCCCCGCGGCGGCGGCGTCGTACCTGTTCCGTAACAGTGCGCCCCGCCCGCACCTGCCCGGCCGCGCGACCGCCCTAGCGTGGTGGTGAACAGGCGACGGGGGAGTTGCTGATGTCCCTTCCGAAGGACGACACGGGCGAGACGCCCGCGCAGTTGAAGCAGCGGGCCGAGGACCTGCGCACCTGCGCGCGCAACGCGCGCAGGATCGCCGGCGGGCTCGGGCCCTACCTGGACAAGGCGGCGGGCGAGGCGACCCCGGACATCTGGACCGGGCCGTACGCCGAGGCCACCACCGCGATGCTCGGCGCCCGCAAGACCTCGCTGCACACCATGGCCTCCGACCTCACCGCGGACGCCGCGCGCTGGGAGGCCCACGCGCGTTCGCTGGACGACCAGGCCGCGGACAAGCAGAAGAAGCCCGGGGGCCACTGATGGGGTTCGACGGTTTCGACACCGCCAGGATCCGCACGCTGGCCGGCGACATGGAGAAGGCGAGCCAGGGCGCCGGAACCCTGCACCGGCAGGTCGCCGCCGTGCTGACCGACGCCGACGGGCTCCTCAAGGGGGCCATCCCGACCACCACCAGCCCGGCCCTGAAGCCGCTGGTCGGCGACATCGTCGCCGGCCTCCCCTTGATCGGCTACCGCGGCCTGCCGGGCACGCTCGTCCACGAACTGCACGACACCCAGTCCTCGATGGTCCGCCGCTGCGCCCAACTCGACGGCGTGCAGAAGCTGGTGGAGGCGGGCTACGACATCGACCCCTCGCTCTGCTTCGACGACGAGTCCGCGCCGGACCAGAAGAAGATCGACGACCTGCTCAAGGAACTGGCCGGACTCGGGAGCAAGGACTTCGGGTCCAACGGCAACCGGGACGACCTGGGCCGGATCCGCGACGAGTTCGGCAAGCTGACCCCCGCCGAACTCGACGCGCTGCTGTCGAAGGTCCCGGCCGAGGACCTCAAGCGGCTCAACGACCTGTGCGCGGACGACAACGACGGCAGCGGATGGAAGTGGTGGGACCACAACGGCCTGCCCGACGGCGAGTTCCGGGACTTCGTCAGCTCGCTGGTGAAGAAGGCCGGGCCGTCGCACTGGCCGACCCTGGAGGCCGCCTTCCCCTCCGTCCAGCCGGGCTTCGACACGACGGACGCGTGGATTGAGGGCGGCAACTCCCAGCAGGGCAAGACCGCGCCCGGCATGCACTACGGGATGCCGGGCGAGCCGCTGTTCAAGACGCCGGGGCAGATCGACATCGACGGCGTCGCGCAGGGCCAGATCGGCGACTGCTGGTACATGGCCTCGCTCGAGGCCACCGCGCACGCCAACCCGAAGTTCATCCAGGACGGCATCAAGCAGAACCCCAACGGCACGGTCGACGTGCGGATCTGGGACAAGGACGGCAACGTCCACTGGGTGACCGTCACCCCCGACCTGCCGATGGACAAGGACGGCGGCCTGCTCAGCGCCAACGGCAACGGCGAGTGCTGGCCCGCCTATTACGAGAAGGCGTTCGCGCTCATGTACGGGAACGACGACGGCGGGGCGCCCGACGGCCACGAGAACGACCCGCGCTACGACCGCAAGGAACAGGGCGACTACGGCGCGATCGAGTGGGACTTCACCGACAAGGCCCCGCCGTACGTGACCGGTCACCAGTCGACATCGATCGACAACAACTTCGACAGCGTCAAGAAGTCGTTCCAGGACCACCACCCCGTGATCGTGGCCACGCCCTCCGACGACGACCTCAAGTCCCGAGGGCTGGACCCGCAGTGGAGCCCGCAGTACGTGACCCGGCACGTGTTCTACGTGAAGGGCTTCGACGCGGACGGCAAGATGATCCTGGGCAACCCCTGGGGGCCGGGAAACGACATCCACGTCACCCCGCGGCAGTACCAGGACTACTTCAACAGCCCGCAGCAACTCGAGGTGGGTTCATGAACACAGGCACGACGCGAGCCGCGGGAGCGGCGACCCTGTTCGCGGGGCTGCTGCTGACCGCGGCGTGCGGTGCGGACGGCGGCTCGCACGCCGCACCCGCCACGCCAACGACGCCCCCGGCCACGACCGGTGCCACGGTGGCGCCGCCCGACCCGGGTCCGCGCTGCGACGGCGACCAGCACGCCAAGGGGCCGCATGTGCTGCCGCACGACCCCGTGCCCCTGCCCGGAGGCGCCTCGGTGACGTACGAGGGCGGGCACGGCGACGGCAGCCGGCGTACCGCCGACCTGACCGTCGGGGCGGCCCGGCAGACCGCGCGGGCCGGCCAGAAGGTCACCCTCGCCGGGCACCCGTACACCGTCGCGCAGATCTGCACCTACCGCGTGGTCCTCACCGGACCGGGGCTGAGCGCCCCGGTGCCCTGGGGAACGGGCGAGAACGGAGAGACCATGGCCAAGTGGCCGACCACCTACGACGGTGTGCTGCCGCTGCGCTGGCACGTTCCGGTCAACGGCCCCGGCGCGTCCATCGTGGTGACCGACATCCAGGACGACCCGCGGACGTGCACCATCTCCACGACGACCGACGGCAAGTTCTCCGGCTGGTACAAGAACCTGCGGCAGGGCGACGAGATCGAGTTCGCCGGCCGGCTGTGGAAGGTCAAAACGATCGGCGCCGGCACCATGAACGTGTCCGAGGCGTCGAAGGACTTCGCCCCCGGGAAGGTCCAACTCCAGGAA
Organism: uncultured Actinomycetota bacterium; assembly: GCA_963756705.1. GTDB lineage: Bacteria > Actinomycetota > Actinomycetes > Streptomycetales > Streptomycetaceae > Actinacidiphila. Next base: position 40,372 of record CAVWOS010000024.1, read on the forward strand.
CTCGGCGACGCCTGACGGGTGCGGCCGGGCGGGGAGCCGAACGCACTGTCGGGGTATAGCACGTCCCGGTCTGTTTTGCGCATGACTTCCGTCAAGTGGTGCAAAACGCTGAAAGTGTCCGGTCGTTGGCGTTACTGTCGGTTCCGTGTTCGCTGCAGAACGTCGTCAATTGATCCTGGAAATGGTGCGGGCCAACGGAGCGGTGTCGCTCCGGGAGCTCGCCCGGGTCGTCCAGACCTCCGAAGTGACCGTGCGCAGGGACGTGCGGGCGCTGGAGGCCGAAGGGCTGCTGGACCGCAGACACGGCGGTGCGGTGCTGCCGGGCGGGTTCACCAGAGAGTCCGGCTTCCCGCAGAAATCCCATCTAGCGACCGCGGAGAAGACGGCGATCGCCGATCTCGCCGCGGGCCTCGTCGAGGAGGGCGAGGCCATCGTGGTCGGCGCCGGGACCACGACCCAGGAGCTGGCCCGTCGGCTGGCCCGGGTGCCGGGGCTGACCGTGGTCACCAACTCCCTCCTGGTGGCACAGGCGTTGGCGCACGCCAACCGGGTCGAGGTGGTGATGACCGGCGGCACGCTGCGCGGGTCGAACTACGGCCTGGTCGGCAGCGGGGCCGAGCAGTCGCTGCAAGGGCTGCGGGTCTCGCGGGCGTTCCTGTCCGGCGCGGGACTGACCGCCGAACGCGGCCTGTCCACCTCCAACATGCTCGCGGCCAGCGTCGACCGGGCGCTGGTGCAGGCCGCGGCCGAGGTCGTGGTGCTCGCCGACCACGGCAAGCTCGGCGCCGACACGATGTTCCAGACGGTGCCGACCGAACTGATCACCCATCTGGTCACCGACGAACCGCCCGTCGACGACGAGCGGGCCCGTACCGAAATGCAGGCCCTGGCCGACCGAGGGGTGCAGGTCGCGGTGGCGCCTCCGGCCGGCGGCGGTCCCGGTCCGGCGCCGGGAGCCGGGGGCGGCGAGGGGCGCGCGCCGAGCCGGGTCCGCCGTGACCTGCCCGGTCCCCGCCGTCACCAACCGCTGCGCGGCGCCCAGGGGTTGGCGGCCGATCCGCCCACCCCGCGGCTGGCGGACGTCCGCCGCCGCTGAAACGTCACACCCGTCACGGGAGTTCGGGGCCGCGCCCGTGCGGCATCACCCTGCGGCGGCTGGGGCCGCCGCCTTCCCGTCCTCCCGCGCCCTGATCCCGTCGACCGTCAGGGACATCAGGCGGTCGAACAGGCCGCGCTCCTGCGGGTTCTTCTCGGCGGCCAGCACCACGGCGTAGGTCAGCTTGAGCAGGTCGCCGATCCGCGCGTCGGGGCGGACCGCGCCCTGCCGCTGGGCGCGCTCCAGCAGTTGCCCGCCCGCCGTGCGCAACACCGCCTTGCAGGCGGACATCCGGGTCGGGTCGGCCTCCATGATGCAGGAGGCCAGGCCGCGGTAGGGCACGGAGTGCACGGCGGCCGCGTAGAGCCACTTGGTGAGGGCCTCGGCGGGGTCCTGCCACGACATCAGCTCGTCGGAGCGGGCCGCGAGCGCGTCCAGTTCGTGCTCGAAGACGGCGTTCACCAGTGCGTACCGGTCGGGGAAGTGCCGGTAGAGGGTGCCGATGCCCACGCCCGCGTGCCGCGCGATGTCCTCCAGCGGGACGTCGGTGCCGTGCACGAGGAAAGCCTGACGTGCCTCGTGCAGCAGCCGGTCGTAGTTGCGCTGCGCGTCTGCCCGCATGCCCGTCGTGCCTCCCGGAGATGTAGCGCCCGAATCCGATGGTAAATCCGGAGGACTCCTCCGTATAGTTATCGGAGGAACCCTCCGGTTCGAGGGCTCCGCTTCCTCTCTCCCACGGGGGCTACTCCGCATGTCCACACACTCATCGCCGTCCGCGCGCCCGGCCGAGCCCGTCCGGGACAAGGCCGGCCCGGCCGGCACCGCGGGCCCACCGTCGCCGGCGGGCCACGGGCACCCCTACCTGGTGCTCGGTGCCATCGTCGGCACCCAGCTGATGATCCTGCTCGACGCCACCGTGGTGAACGTGGCCCTGCCCGGCATCGGCACCCACCTCGGGTTCTCCCCGACCGGCATGTCCTGGGTGCTCAACGTGTACACGCTGGCCTTCGGCGGCCTGCTGCTGCTCGGCAGCCGCATAGGCGACCTGATCGGCCGCCGTGCCGCCCTGGTGTGGGGCGTGGCCGCGTTCACCGTCGCCTCCATAGCCGGCGGGCTGGCCAACGACGCCGCCACCTTGCTGGTCGCCCGCGGCGTCCAGGGCGCCGCCGCCGCGCTGGCCGCGCCCAGCACCCTGGCGCTGATCGCCACCTCCTTCGCCGAGGGGAGCGAGCGCAACCGCGCGCTCAGCGTCTTCTCCGCGGTCTCCGGCGCCGGCTCGGCGATCGGCCTCACCGTCGGCGGCATGCTCACCGACTGGGGCTCCTGGCGCTGGGTGTTCTTCGTCAACGTGCCGGTCGGCCTGGCGGTCGTGCTGCTCGCCCCGCGCCTGATCAAGGAGACCCAGCGCCACCGCGGCGGCCGCTTCGACGTGGCCGGCGCCCTCACCGGCACGCTCGGCATGGCGGCCCTCGTCTACGCCTTCATCCGGGTGGGGGAGAGCCGCTGGGGTGACCCCCGGGCGCTGACCACCTTCGTTGCGGCCGCCCTGCTGCTGGCCGCCTTCCTCGTCAACGAACTGCGGGTGGAGCGGCCGCTGGTCGTGCTGCGGCTGTTCACCGACCGCAACCGGGCCCTGGCCTACGGGATCATGCTGCTCATCCCGGCCGGCATGTTCGGCGTCTTCTACTTCTCCACCCAGTACCTGCAGACGTACCTGCACTTCAGCCCGCTGCGCACCGGCTTCGCGTTCCTGCCGCTGGCCGGCCTGCTCTTCGTGGCCGCCCGGCTCGCGCCGCGCATGATCGGACGGTTCGGCGCCAAGGCGACCGTCTGCGTCGGCGTGCCGGTCAACCTGGCGGGCGCGGTGTGGATGACGCAGCTCCACGCCTCCGACGGCTACGCGGCGGGCATCCTCGGGCCGCTGATGCTCATCGGGTTCGGCGCGGGCTGGACGTTCATGCCGCTCAACACCTTCATCCTGTCCGGGGTCGGGCCCAAGGACGCCGGCTCCGCGTCCGGGCTGCTCCAGACCATGCAGCAGGTCGGCGGCAGCCTCGGCCTGTCCGTCCTGGTCACCGTCTTCGGCACGGTCTCCCGGCACTCCCACGGCGGCCACCCGTTCATCGACGGCGCCACCGCCGCCTACACGATGGCGGCGGTCTTCGTGGGCCTCGCCCTCGTCCTGGCGCTGTGCCTCAGGGCCCCGTCGCGGCCGACCCTCGCGACGCCGCGCGCCGCGTCGTAGGACGCCCGGCACGCGAAGGGCGCCCCACCCCGGGATCCGGGGAGGGGCGCCCTTCTCCGCTCTGCGCGCGGGTCAGTCCTTGATCTCGCAGATGACGGCGCCGGAGGAGACCGACGAGCCGACCTCGGCCTTCAGGCCGATGACGGTGCCGGCGCGGTGGGCGTTGATCGGCTGCTCCATCTTCATCGCCTCGAGGACCACGATCAGGTCGCCCGCGGCGACCTTCTGGTTCTCCTCGACGGCGATCTTGACGATGGTGCCCTGCATCGGCGAGGCGAGCGCGTCGCCGGACACGGTGGTCGCCGCCTTCGAGGCGACCCGCCGCTTGGGCTTGGCGCCGGCGGCCAGGCCGGTGCGCGCCAGGGTCATGCCGAGCGACGCGGGCAGCGACACCTCCAGCCGCTTGCCGCCGACCTCGACGACGACCGTCTCGCGGCCGGGCGCCTCGTCCTCGTCGGGTGCGGTGCCCGCGAACGGCGGGATGGTGTTGTCGAACTCGGTCTCGATCCACCGGGTGTGCACGGTGAACGGGCCGGCGTCCGCGGCCGGCGCGAAGGCCGGGTCGGTGACCACCGCGCGGTGGAAGGGGATGGCCGTGGCCATGCCCTCCACCTCGAACTCCGCCAGCGCGCGGGCGGCCCGCTGGAGGGCCTGCTCGCGGGTGGCGCCGGTGACGATGAGCTTGGCGAGCAGGGAGTCCCAGGCCGGGCCGATGACGCTGCCGGACTCGACGCCCGCGTCCAGGCGCACGCCCGGTCCGGTCGGCGGGCTGAAGGTGGTGACGGTGCCGGGCGCGGGCAGGAAGCCCCGGCCCGGGTCCTCGCCGTTGATCCGGAACTCGATGGAGTGGCCGCGCAGCACCGGGTCGTCGTAGCCGAGTTCCTCGCCGTCGGCGATCCGGAACATCTCGCGCACGAGGTCGATGCCGGAGACCTCTTCGGTGACCGGGTGCTCGACCTGGAGGCGGGTGTTGACCTCGAGGAAGGAGATGGTGCCGTCCTGGCCGACGAGGAACTCGCAGGTGCCGGCGCCGACGTAGCCCGCCTCGCGCAGGATCGCCTTGGACGCGGAGTACAGCTGCTTGTTCTGCTCCTCGCTCAGCCAGGGGGCGGGCGCCTCCTCGACGAGCTTCTGGTGCCGGCGCTGGAGCGAGCAGTCACGGGTGGAGACGACCACGACGTTGCCGTGCTGGTCGGCCAGGCACTGGGTCTCGACGTGCCGGGGCCGGTCGAGGTAGCGCTCGACGAAGCACTCGCCGCGGCCGAAGGCGGCGACCGCCTCGCGCACCGCGGAGTCGAACAGCTCCGGGATCTCCTCGATGGTGCGGGCGACCTTCAGGCCGCGGCCGCCGCCGCCGAACGCCGCCTTGATGGCGACGGGCAGGCCGTGCTCCTTGGCGAAGGCCACGACCTCCTCGGCGCCGGAGACCGGGTCCGCGGTGCCCGCCACGAGGGGGGCGCCGGCGCGCTGGGCGATGTGACGGGCCGCCACCTTGTCGCCCAGGTCGCGGATCGCCTGCGGGGGCGGGCCGATCCAGACCAGCCCGGCGTCGAGCACCGCCTGCGCGAACTCGGCGTTCTCGGACAGGAAGCCGTACCCGGGGTGGACGGCGTCCGCGCCGGACTCGGCGGCGGCGGACAGGACCTTCTTGAAGTCCAGATAACTGGTGGCGGGGGTGTCGCCGCCCAGTGCGTACGCCTCGTCGGCCGCGCGGACATGCAGCGCGTCACGATCGGGATCGGCGTAGACGGCCACGCTGGCGATCCCGGCATCCCGGCAGGCACGGGCGACGCGAACTGCGATTTCACCGCGGTTGGCGATGAGCACCTTGCGCACGATGGCTCCCTCCTTGGAACAAGCCGAGTTTAGGTACTGGCCACACTTGATGCCGAGGCACCCCTGCACGTGAGGTTGCCCACACGGAGGGTGATCCAGGGGCCTGGAGAACCCGTGAACGCCTGCTCAGTCCAAGGTACGGCGCGGGTCGCCCCAATGTCCCGCACTCCCCGGAGTGCAGCGGGTCTCGGTTGAACACGGGTAGTTGGAGCGGCCTTCTTTTGTGGGAAACCTACGAACAGCGGACGGAAAGTTTGCGGCCGGGGTCCCCGGAAGAGTGGCCGCGGCCCGGGCCCTTGCCGCGGGCGGTACCCGTGAGTAGCCTGCCAGCGCGACGGTACGGGCGGTAACGTCCCGAGGAGCCCGGCGTGTCGGCCCAAGGGGGACATCGTGCGCAGAGGAATAGCCGCGGGCACGGCCGTGGTGCTCGTGCTGGAGGCCGTGGCGATCGCCGCGGTGAACTGGATACTCGGTCTGACCGCCCGCCACCAGAACATGTCGGTGGCCGGACTTCACCCGGATGCCATGGCCGTCGGATCGTGGGCGGGCGGCGCCGTCTTCGGGCTCTTCCTGATCGCCTGCGCGGTGCTGGTGGCCCGGATCGCGCTGCGCGACGAGATGGTCGGCACGTTCGGGCGGATCGTGCTCATCGTGTGCGCCGTGGTGCACGGCGTGCTCGGGGCCCTCGTGGTGGGCCTGGTCGGCTGGCTCGCCTTCGCCGTGATGATGGTGATCCTCGGCCTGCTCGTCGGCACGCTGCTGCTGTACGCGCCGGAGGACGAGGTCCGGCGGCCGAGCGCCACGGCGCCCGCCGCCCCCGGCGACCAGGCCGAGCCGCCCCGGCAGGCCCCGCCGGCCACGGCCTGAGGACGCGGCCCGGCGCCGCGGCCGGGCCCCGGCGTCGGAAGGCCCCGCGGCTCCGCCCTCGGGAGGTCCCCCGAGGCCCCCGTTTCGGGAGGCCGGCCGGGTTCACACCCACAAGTCCGTGATGCGCACGCCCAGTTCGGCCAGCAGGTCGCGCAGCAGCGGCAGCGACAGCCCGATGACGTTGCCCGGGTCGCCGTCCACGCCCGTCACGAAGGGCGCCGAGCGGCCGTCGAGGGTGAACGCGCCCGCCACGTGCATTGGCTCGCCGCTGGCCACGTACGCGGCGATCTCCTCGTCGTCCGGCGTGCCGAAGCGCACGGTGGTGGACGCGGTCCGCGAGACCCGGCGGCCGGTGGCGGTGTCGATCACGCAGTGGCCGGTGCGCAGGGCGCCGTTGCGGCCGCGCATCGCCTGCCAGCGGGCGGTGGCCTCGGCGGCGTCGGCGGGCTTGCCCAGCGCGGTGCCCTCGAAGCCGTCGAGTTCGAGCACGGAGTCGCAGCCGAGGACGAGCTCGCCGCCCTCCAGCAGCCCGCCGGCCGCCACGGCCTCGGCCTTCGCCTCGGCCAGCACGCGGGCCAGTTCGGCGGGCGAGGGCGAGGTGATCGCTCGCTCGTCGACGCCGGAGACCACGACCCGCGGGTCGAGCCCGGCCTGTTTCAGCAGCCCGAGGCGGGCAGGTGAGGCGGAGGCGAGGACGAGGGTGCGGCGCGCGGTGGTGGTCACCCCGCCATCGTAGGGACCCGCCCGCGGCTCCAGGAGCCGGGCCGCGGGGGCGGCCGGCGGCCGGCGGCTCACCGCCAGGCGGCGAGCGCCATGACCAGGGCCGCGGCGAGCGCGACGAACGTCATGGCCCGGCGGACCATCGCCAGGGTGCGGCGCAACTCCTCGTCGCGCCTGTCGGGTTGATCGTCCGACCAGAGCATGGTCCCCAGGGTCGCGCCCCGGGCACCCGCCGCGCCTGAGTACGGGTACTCAGAGGCAGATCGCACAACCGGCGTATCCCCGCGTATCGGCTGCACCATCCGTCACACCGGTCGCCCGGTGGCGGTCGCACGGCCGTCGCGCGGCGGCCGGCCGGTGACAGGGGGGCGGGACCCGCCTGCGGGGTCAGCGGGGCCAGACGGACGTGCGCCAGGCGGTGGGGCCGGGGCGGGGCATCGGGGGATGGACGTGGGCCGCCGGGTCCGACCAGGCGGTGGGCTCCGCCGGATCGTCGTCCTCGGACCCCGCGGCCGCGGCCCGCGCCTGCACCAGGGCCACCACGGCCGCGAGCTCCTCGGGCGTCGGCCGGCCCCGCTCCACCTTGATCACCATGTCGTTGCCGCTCCTTCGCCCGTCCCGACGGCCGCTGCCGCTCCCGGTTCCGTCTTCCATGTTCCCCGCCCGACGTGCCTAAAGCGGCATGTTCCCGTGCTTCTTCGGCGGCAGGCTCTCGCGCTTGTTGCGCAGCGACCGCAACGCCTTGACCAGCTGCGCGCGGGTCTTGGACGGGGCGATCACCGCGTCCACGTAGCCGCGCTCGGCCGCGATGTACGGGTTGAGGAGCGTGTCCTCGTAGTCCGTGATGAGCTGCTGGCGCAGCTCGTCGGCCTCCTCGGGCGTGGCCGCCTCGGCGAGCTTGCGGCGGTGCAGGATGTTGACCGCGCCCTGTGCGCCCATGACGGCGATCTGCGCGGTGGGCCAGGCGAGGTTGAGGTCCGCGCCCAGGTGCTTGGAGCCCATCACGTCGTACGCGCCGCCGTACGCCTTCCGGGTGATGATCGTGATCAGGGGAACCGTGGCCTCGGCGTACGCGTAGATCAGTTTGGCGCCACGACGGATGATGCCGTCCCACTCCTGGCTGGTGCCGGGCAGGAAGCCGGGCACGTCCACGAAGGTGATCACGGGCACGTTGAAGCTGTCGCAGGTCCGCACGAAGCGGGCCGCCTTCTCGGAGGCGTTGATGTCCAGCGTGCCGGCGAACTGGAGCGGCTGGTTGGCGACCACGCCCACCGGGCGGCCCTCGATCCGGCCGAAGCCGGTGAGGATGTTCGGCGCGAAGAGGGACTGGGTCTCCAGGAACTCCCCGTCGTCCAGCACGTGTTCGACGACCTTGTGCATGTCGTAGGGCTGGTTCGCCGAGTCCGGGACGATCGTGTCGAGTTCGAGGTCCTGGTCGGTGACGGCGAGGTCGGCCTGCACGGCGAAGGCCGGCGGCTCCTCCAGGTTGTTGCTCGGCAGGTAGGACAGCAGCGCCTTGACGTACTCGAAGGCGTCCTTCTCGTCCCCGGAGAGGTGGTGGGCGTTGCCCGAGGTGGTGTTGTGGGTGCGGGCGCCGCCCAGCTCCTCCATGCCCACGTCCTCGCCGGTGACGGTCTTGATGACGTCCGGGCCGGTGATGAACATGTGCGAGGTCTGGTCGACCATGACCACGAAGTCGGTGATGGCGGGGGAGTAGACCGCGCCGCCCGCGCACGGGCCCATGATCAGGCTGATCTGCGGGATGACGCCCGAGGCGTGGGTGTTGCGGCGGAAGATCTCGCCGTACATCCCGAGGCTCGTGACGCCCTCCTGGATGCGGGCGCCGCCGGAGTCGTTGATGCCGATCACCGGGCAGCCGGTCTTCAGGGCGAAGTCCATCACCTTGACGATCTTCTCGCCGTAGACCTCGCCGAGCGCGCCGCCGAAGACCGTGAAGTCCTGGGAGAACACCGCGACCGGGCGGCCCTCCACCGTGCCGTAGCCGGTGATGACGCCGTCGCCGTAGGGGCGGTTGGCCTCCAGGCCGAAGTTGGTGGAGCGGTGCCGGGCCAGCTCGTCCAGTTCGGTGAACGAGTCCTCGTCCAGCAGCAGCTCGATCCGCTCCCGGGCGGTGAGCTTGCCCTTGGCGTGCTGCTTGTCCACGGCGCTGCCGGACCCGGCGTGGTTCGCCTGCTCGATGCGCCGGCGCAGGTCGGCGAGCTTGCCCGCGGTCGTGTGGATGTCGTACTCCGGCTCGGCCATGGAGGCGGCTCTCCTGCTCTGGGCGGACCGTACGGTGGTGCGCGTACGTGACTGGCGGGTAACGCTGCTCCGTAGCGTAGTCGCGCGGCTCGCCCACGGTCACTGCGGCGTTGACCACACTTGTGCCGCGTCGGCCCGGGGCGTGTCAGGCGCGGTCGTCCGGGCGTGACGTCGCGGACACGTCCTAGGCTGGCCGCCATGACGCCCCCCAGCACCAGCCGTTGGTCCGACCTCGAACGGCCGCCGCTCAACGCGGCCGCGCTGCGCAGGGCGGTGGTCACCCCGGAAGCGGTGTGGACCTCGCTCGACGTGGTGGAGGCGACCGGCTCCACCAACAGCGACCTGGCCGCGCGCGCGGGGCGGGGCGCCCCCGAGGGTGCGGTGCTCGTGGCCGAGGAGCAGACCGCCGGGCGCGGCCGGCTGGACCGGCGGTGGACCGCGCCGCCCCGCTCCGGCCTTTTCTTCTCCGTGCTGCTCCGTCCGGGCGAGGACGGCTCCGCCGCGGGCGGGCACCGGCCGGTGCCGGTGCACCGCTGGGGGTGGCTGCCGCTGCTCGTCGGCGTGGCGACGGCCACCGCGCTGTCCCGGGCCGCCGGCGTGGACACGGCCCTCAAGTGGCCCAACGACCTGCTGGTTTCCGTGGCGGGCGAGGAGCGCAAGATGGGCGGCATCCTCGCCGAGCGGGCCGGCGACACCGCCGTCGTCGTCGGGGTGGGGCTCAACGTGTCGCTGCGGGCCGACGAACTGCCCGTGCCCACCGCCTCCTCGCTGGCCCTGGCCGACGCGCCCGGCACCGACCGTGACCCGCTGCTGCGGGCCGTGCTGCGCTCGCTGGACCAGTGGTACCGGGCCTGGCGCGCGGAGGACGGCGACCCGGCCGCCTGCCGGCTCCAGCAGACCTACGCCGCCGGGTGCGCCACCCTCGGCCGCCAGGTGCGCGCCGAACTGCCCGGCGGGGCGGAGCTGACCGGCGCGGCGGTGGGTGTCGACGGGGACGGCCGGCTGGTGATCGCCGGGCCGGAGGGGGAGCGGCCGGTCGGCGCGGGCGACATCGTCCACCTGCGCCCGAACGCGGGAGAGTGAGCCAGGGCACACCTGCCGTATCGTTGAGGGGCTGCGTCGTCTCGATGATCGGAAGGGCTGTGCGCAGGGACTTCTCAGGGGCCGGGCGGTAAGCGTGGACAACGACAGCCCCCCGCCGAACGAGCCTTTCCCCCCAGGTCCGGGCAGCGCCCCGGGCCCCGGCGGGGTTTCCTCCGGCGACTCGGGCGGCCCCGCGCAGGCGCCGGACGCGGGCGGCCCTTCCGGGCCCGCGGACCCGGCCGCCGACTCGTCCGCGGACCCGTCGGCCGACCCCGCCGACCCGCCCGCCGAGGCCGTGGCCGAGGCCGCGGAGGCAGACGGCGAGGCGGCCCCCGAGGGCACCGGCGAGGGCGCGGAGCACCCGCTCGCCCTTCGCCTGGAGCAGCTGATCCTCGGCGCGCCCCGCCGCTACACGCCCTTCCAGGCGGCCCGGACAGCGGGCGTGTCCATGGACCTCGCCTCCCGCTTCTGGCGGGCGATGGGCTTCGCCGACATCGGCCAGGCCAAGGCGCTCACCGAGGCGGACGTGCTGGCGCTGCGGCGGCTGGCGGGTCTGGTCGAGGCGGGGCTGCTCAGCGAGTCCATGGCCATTCAGGTGGCGCGGTCCACCGGGCAGACCACCGCCCGGCTGGCCGACTGGCAGACCGACTCCTTCCTGGAGGGCCTCACCGAGCCGCCCGAGCCGGGCATGACCCGCGCCGAGGTCGCCTACCCGCTGGTCGAGCTGCTGCTGCCCGAGCTGGAGGAGTTCCTGATCTACGTGTGGCGGCGCCAGGTGGCCGCCGCCACCAGCCGGGTGGTCCAGTCCGACGACGAGGAGGCCATCGACCGGCGCCTCGCGATCGGCTTCGCCGACCTGGTGGGCTTCACCCGGCTGACCCGGCGGCTGGAGGAGGAGGAACTCGGCGAGCTGGTGGAGGCGTTCGAGACCACCGCGGCCGACCAGGTGGCCGCCTACGGGGGCCGGCTGATCAAGACCCTCGGCGACGAGGTGCTCTTCGTGGCCGACGACCCCGGCACCGCGGCCGAGATCGGCATACGGCTCATCGAGACCATGACCGGGGACGAGACGATGCCCGCGCTGCGGGTCGGCATGGCCTTCGGCACGGTCACCACGCGGATGGGCGACGTGTTCGGGACGACGGTGAACCTCGCCTCCCGGCTCACCTCCATAGCGCCCCGGGACTCGGTCCTGGTCGACGGCGACTTCGCGGAGGCGCTCGGCGAGGCGGGGGAGGCGCCGCTGTCGGAGGCGGACATCGACGAGTCGAGCACCGAGAAGTACCGGTTCGCGCTCCAGCCGATGTGGCGGCGGCCGGTGCGCGGGCTCGGCGTCGTCGAGCCCTGGCTGCTGACGCGGCGCGAGCCCTAGTAGCGTGTCGCTGCTTAGTTCGGGTGTGTCGGTGGTGGCTGTCTGGCAGATTTCCGTTCCTTCTGCCTGATATGACGGCGCTCATGCCTTCGCAGAAGAAGCGTCCGGTCACGTTGACCGCGGCAGATCGTGATGAGTTGGTTCGGGTGACCACGACAGGGGTGCATCCGGCCTCGATGATCCGGCGGGCTCGGGTGCTGCTGGCGCTCGATACCTCAGTGGGTGCGGTCGATCCGAAAGAGGTGATCGCGGCTCGGCTTGAGGTCTCGGGGGAGACGATCCGGCTGGTGGCCAAGCGTTTTGCCGAGACCGGTGGCGATGTCGACGCGACGATCCAACGGAAACAGCGGGACCTCCCGCCGGTGCCCTCACCAGTGACCGGTGAGGTCGAGGCCCGGCTGATCGCGATGGCGTGCTCCCAGCCCCCGGCAGGCCGTGCCCGGTGGTCATTGCGGCTGCTGGAGAAGCATGTCGCGCTGGTTGAGGACATCCCCGATCTGGACCACTCCACCATCGGGAGGGTCTTAAAAAAACGAGGCTGCGTCCTCATCTGAGGAAGTGCTGGACCATCCCACCAGGAGCGAACGCGCAGTTCGCGGCCCGGATGGAAGACGTGCTGGCCGTCTATGCCCGGCCCTATGACCCGGCGCGTCCGGTGGTGTGCATGGACGAGAAGCCTTATCAGCTCCTCGCCCATGCCCGCGACCCGCTCCCGGCCCGCCCCGGCCGCGACGCCCGCGAGGACAGCGAGTACATCCGCTGCGGCACCTGCTCGATCTTCGTGTGGGTCGAACCCCTGCGCGGGTGGCGCCGAGTAGACGCCCAGCCCCGCCGCACCCGGATCGACTGGGCCAGCCAGGTCCGGCGGTTACTGACCGAGGACTACCCCGACGCCGAGACCATGGTGCTGGTGATGGACAACCTCAACACCCACGACATCGCCTCACTGTACGAAGCATTCGAACCAGACGAAGCCTTCGCCCTGGCCCAACGCCTTGAGATCCACCACACCCCCAGACACGGGTCATGGCTCAACATCGCCGAGATCGAACTCTCCGCACTGACCCGGCAATGCCTCGACCGCCGGATCGCCGACCTCGACATCCTCAACACCGAACTCTCAGCCTGGCAGAACGCCACCAACGACCGACCAACGTCAGGTGAACTGGCAGTTCACCACCCACGACGCACGCATCAAACTGCGCCACCTATATCCCAAACATTAGCTGCGACAATCTACTAGGTGTATTGCCCTGTGAGGTTGGGGACGCGGCTGGCGGGTGGTTTGCCTGCGAGTGCGGTGTGGCCGCGGTGGTGGTTGTAGGTGTGCAGCCAGTCGGGGAAGGCGTCGCGCCGTTCCTGTTCGGAGCGGTAGGGGCGGGCGTAGGCCCACTCTTCGAGCAGGGTGCGGTTGAAGCGTTCGACCTTGCCGTTCGTTTGCGGCCGGTAGGGCCGGGTGCGTTTGTGGGTGATCCCGGCCGCTGTCAGCAGGTCTCGCCAGTCGTGTGAGCGGTAGCAGGAGCCGTTGTCGGTCAGGACGCGTTCGACGGTGATCCCGGCCTGGGTGAAGAAGGTGTGGGCTCGCTGCCAGAAGCCGGTGGCGGTTTCCTTCTTCTCGTCGGTGTGGATCTCGCTGTAGGCGAGGCGGGAGTGATCGTCGACGGCGGTGTGCAGGTAGGAGTAGCCAGCGTTCGAGCGGGTCCTGCGGCCGGCTTGGCGGCCGAGGACTTTGTGTCCGCCGCCGTCGGGGATGTTGCCGAGTTTCTTGATGTCGACGTGGACCAGTTCGCCGGGCCTGTCGCGTTCGTAGCGGCGGATCACCCGGCCGGTGGCCCGGTCCAGGTGGGTGAGGCGGGCCAGGCCGTAGCGGGTCAGGACGCGGTGGACGGTGGAGGGCACCAGCCGTAGCAGGTGCGCGATGCGGGCCGGGCCCCAGCGGCGCAGCAGCCGGACTTTGATGATCCGGCGTTCGGTGCGCGTCGGTGTCCGCCGGGGGCTGGCGTGGGGGCGGGAGGAGCGGTCGGTCATCCCGGCCTCGCCCATGGTCCGGTAGCGGCTCGCCCAGCGCTGGGCCGTGGTCGGCGAGACCTGGAACCGTTCGGCGGCCCGCCGCAGCGGCCAGCCGTCGTCCACGACGCAGCGGGCCAGGCGCAGGCGTCCGGTCTCGGTCAAGGGTGCATTACGGTGGGGCATGAGGGCCTTTCGGTCGGTGTAGACGTCGCAATCCACACCGAACCCGAAGGGCCCTCACCCGTTCAAGATCAGACAGCCGTGAACCCCGTCACCGTCCACAACCTCCCCGGACAGAACACCTAGGGCTGATCCACAAGACGGGCCCCGGCGGCCGCTCCCGGGGGTGTCCGTCCCCTTTTCGCCCGCTGTCCCGCGCGGCGGTGACGTGGGAGGATGAGCGGGTTTACGGCCGTTAACACCGGGAGGGCCAGGCGGATGGGCGAGCAGCGGTACGGGGAGTACGTGGTCGTACGCCGGCACGGCGAGCGGGTGGCCGAGCTGGTGCTGGACCGTCCCAAGGCGATGAACGCGGTGTCCACGGCGATGGCCGCGTCCCTCCAGGCCGCGTGTTCCGCCCTCGCCGCGGACACCGGGGTCAGCGCGACCGTGCTGTCCTCGTCCAGCGAGCGGGCCTTCTGCGCGGGCGCGGACCTGAAGGAGCGCAACTCCTTGTCCGACGCCGAACTGGTGGCCCAGCGGCCGCTGGCCCGGGCCGCGTACACCGGTGTGCTCGACCTGCCGATGCCCGTGGTCGCCGCGGTCGGCGGGTTCGCGCTGGGCGGCGGGTTCGAGCTCGCGCTCGCCTGCGACCTGATCGTCGGGGACGAGACCGCGGTGGTCGGGCTGCCCGAGGTGTCGGTCGGCGTCATCCCCGGCGGCGGGGGGACGCAGCTGCTGCCCCGGCGGGTCGGGGCGGCGAGGGCGGCCGAACTCGTCTTCACCGCGCGGCGGGTGCCCGCGGTCGAGGCGCTCGCCCTCGGGCTCATCGACCAGCTCACCCCGGCCGGCGAGGCCCGCGCCGCCGCCCTCGAACTGGCCGCGCGCATCGCCTCCCACTCGCCGGTCGGCCTCCGCTCGGCCAAGCGGGCCCTGCGCCTGGGCCAGGGGCTCGACCTGCGCGCCGGGCTCGAGGTTGAGGACGCGGCCTGGCGCGCCACCGCCTTCTCCGCCGACCGCGCGGAGGGCGTCGCCGCTTTCAACGAGAAGCGCCGCCCCAACTGGGCGTGAGTTCCAGGACCGGCGGGAGCTGCCACCGGACTGGGCACGCACACGGAGTACGGCTCTCGTCTTCCGCCGGGGAGCCGAAGGCCGCGCCGGTGTCGAAAGGTGGGGGTACCTCCCGGGCGAAGCTCTGGGGGAACGCGCAGGTCGCGAGGAACGAGCGACCGAGCATGATCGACCTCCCCCTACCCTCGGCGGGGGGACCCCCACACCGGGTCCCAAGCGGCCGGAGGCGAGCCGGCGCTGAAAGGGGCTGAGCGGGTACCGATACGTGGGTCGGCTCCCACGTAGACCAGCGTGGCGTCCCCGGCGGGAAACGCGGGCCCTCCGTACGTAAGGCGCCCGGGCGCGGACGTCACGAGCCGTTTGGCGCATTGGGGGGCGGCCCAGGCGCCGCGGTGGGCGAAAGGTACCTAGCCTGGGGGAATGGTGGAAGGGACAGCCGACGCCCGGCTGCGCTCCGTCGTCGACCTGACCCAGGCGCTGGCGACCGCGCAGTCCCCCCGCGCAGCGGTCCGGCTGGCCGCGCGGAAGGCCCGCGCGGCCATGGGCGCGACCTTCGCCGCGATCTCCTCCTGGGAGCGGGACACCGGCCGCCTGCGCGTGCTGGTCAACGACGGCGAGCTCGCCCCGGGCGAGGAGCCCGAACCCGCCGACGAGTCGTACTCGGTGCGCGACTTCCCCGAGATCGCGGAGTTCCTGCACGGCACGTGGGCCGCCGGCGGCGAACCCCACGCGTGGGTGGAGAACGCGCGGACCACCGGGTCCTCGCCGGGCGGCACCAGCTGGGGCCGGGCGGCGGCGCTGCGGCGCAGGGGCCGCGGCAGCTGCGTGGTCGCGCCGATCGTGCTGCACGGCCGCGCCTGGGGCGAGCTGTACGTCGCCCGCCGCCTCGGTGAACCCGCCTTCGGCCGGGAGGACGCCGGCTTCGCCACGGTGCTGGCCGCGCTGATCGCCTCGGGCATCGCGCAGACCGAGCGGCTGGCCGAGGTCCAGCGGCTGGCGTTCACCGACCCGCTGACCGGCCTCGGCAACCGCCGGGCCGTCGACATGCGGCTGGACGAGGCGCTGGAACGGCACCGGGCCGACGGCACGGTGGTCAGCCTCGTCGTCTGCGACCTGAACGGCCTGAAGACGGTCAACGACCAGTACGGGCACGCGGTGGGCGACCGGCTGCTGGAACGGTTCGGCTCGCTGATGTCGCTGTTCGGCGCGGCGCTGCCGGGCAGCCTCGCGGCGCGGCTGGGCGGCGACGAGTTCTGCCTGGTGGCCGTGGGGCAGGGCGCGGACGAGGTGGCGGCGGCGGCCGACGAGCTGTGCCGCCACGCCGCCGAGCTCGACGTGGGCGAGGGGGTCGCCTGCGGCATCGCCTCCACCGGCGACCCGATCGGCCAGGTCCGCTCGGCCCGCCGCCTCTTCCGCGTCGCGGACGCCGCCCAGTACCGCGCCAAGGCCCTGCGCTCCCCGCACCCCGTCGTCGCCGGCCGCGAGGGCCCCGAGGACCCGGTCGTCCAGCTCGCCGAACACCCCCGCCCCGCCCCGACCACGACCGCCGCCACTTCCGCAACAAGCCCGACTGACCCCTCGGCTCCCTCGCGTCCCACGCGTGCGGTGGCTCCGGGCGGGGTGGGGGCGTCGCTCCGGGGCGGGGAGTGACAGGGATGGATTCAGTGCTTAGGGTGCGTGAATATGAATATGCAGAACGTGGTGGTGGGTGCCCAGGGGGTCAGCGCCGAGGACGTGCTCGCGGTCGCGCGGGAGGGCGCGCGGGTCGAGGTCGCGGGCGAGGCGATGGAGGGCGTGGCCGGGGCGCGGGACGTGATCGACGCGCTGGCCGCCCGCCCGGAGCCGGTGTACGGGGTGTCGACCGGGTTCGGCGCGCTGGCCGTGCGCCACATCAGCCCGGAGCTGCGGGCGCAGCTCCAGCGCAGCCTGGTGCGCTCGCACGCCGCGGGCATGGGCCCGCGGGTCGAGCGGGAGGTCGTGCGCGCGCTGATGTTCCTGCGCCTGAAGACGCTCGCCTCGGGCCATACGGGGGTGCGCCCGGTGGTCGTCGAGACCATGGCCGCGCTGCTGAACGCGGGCATCACCCCCGTCGTGCACGAGTACGGCTCCCTCGGCTGCTCCGGCGACCTCGCGCCGCTCGCCCACTGCGCCCAGGTGCTGATGGGCGAGGGTGAGGCGGAAGGTCCGGACGGCACGGTCCGCCCGGCCGCCGACCTGCTCGCCGCGCACGGCATCGAGCCGGTCGAACTGCGCGAGAAGGAGGGCCTGGCCCTCATCAACGGCACCGACGGCATGCTCGGCATGCTGGTCATGGCCTGCGCGGACCTCGCCACCCTGTTCACCGCCGCCGACGTCAGCGCCGCCCTCACCCTGGAGGCGCTGCTGGGCACGGACAAGGTGCTCGCCCCCGAGCTGCACGCGATCCGCCCGCACCCCGGCCAGGCGGCCAGCGCCGACAACATGCGCCGGATCCTGGCGGGTTCGGGCCTGACCGGCCACCACCAGGACGACGCCCCCCGGGTCCAGGACGCGTACTCGGTGCGCTGCGCCCCGCAGGTCGCGGGCGCCGGACGGGACACCCTCGCGCACGCCACCCTCGTGGCCGACCGCGAACTCGCCGCCGCCGTCGACAACCCGGTCGTGCTGGTCGGGGGCTCCGGCGACGGTGACGAGGGCGGGCGCGTGGAGTCCAACGGGAACTTCCACGGCGCTCCCGTCGGCTACGTCCTGGACTTCCTGGCCATCGCCGCCGCCGACCTCGCCTCGATCTCCGAGCGCCGCACGGACCGGCTGCTGGACAAGAACCGCTCGCACGGCCTGCCGCCCTTCCTCGCCGACGACCCCGGCGTGGACTCCGGCCTGATGATCGCGCAGTACACCCAGGCCGCCCTGGTCAGCGAGATGAAGCGGCTGGCCGTCCCGGCGTCGGTGGACTCGATCCCGTCCTCCGCGATGCAGGAGGACCACGTGTCCATGGGCTGGTCGGCCGCCCGCAAGCTGCGCACCGCGGTCGACGCGCTGACCCGGGTGATCGCGGTCGAGCTGTTCGCGGCCACCCGCGCGCTGGAGATCCGCACCTTCGGCAGCGAGCTGCGGCTCGCGCCGGCGTCCGCGGCCGTCGTGGCGGCGGCCCGGGAGGCCGGCGTCCCCGGTCCCGGGCGCGACCGCTTCCTGTCGCCCGACCTGGAGGCGGCCTTCGCCTTCGTCCGCTCGGGCGCGGCGGCCCGCGCCGCCGAGACGGTCACCGGACCGCTGGCCTGAGCCCGTACCGGCGGCCGGACACCGCGAGCACCGGCCGGCGGGCGGCCGGGGAGGTCCCCGGACCGGTCAGGCGTCCTCGGACTCCTCCTCGGCGAGCTCCCGCTTGGAGCGGCGCCCCGCGTTGACCACGAGCCCGGCGCCCGCCAGCAGGAACACGGATCCGCCCAGCAGGTAGGGCTTGGTGTTCATGGCTCCGGTGTCCGCGAGGCCGCCGGAGCCGGTGTCCGTCGTGAGCGCGCTCGCCGTGCCCGCCGTGTCCGTCGTGGTCGCCGGGCCGCTCGTGGACCGCGCGGTCGCGGTCGGGGCCGTGTCGTCGCTGGGGCTGGCGCTGGCGGAGGGCACGAAATACAGCGCGACCAGCACGGAGGCGGCGGCTGCGGCGACGTAAGGGCGCGGCGAGAGCATCGCAATCCCCCAGCGGTTGTGACGACTTGGCGTAGCCGCCGATGGTAGTGACTTCGCGGGCGGCATGGGAAGCGCTTGCGGAAGCACGCACGCTGCGTGGGGTGACCGTCACGGGACGGCAGGTGAGGGTCGCGTGGCAAATCCCACAATTCCGACATCGCGGCCACATTGCCCGGTGAAGCCTGTTTCCATGGATGCGGTCGAGGCTCGTACCGACCCCGCGAGCGACTGCGCCATGAGCGGCCCGGCCAGGAAGCCATGGCACGTCCCATTGGAGAGATGCGTGACGCCGCCCGAGAACGGAACCCCCACGCCCGCAGACACCGGCGCCCCCGCGCGCCGCAAGGTGTTCACCCGCCGCCGCACCCTCGCGGCCCTCGCCGTGCTGGCCGGAGGCGGTGTGGCCCTCACCGCCTGCGCCGGCCACGACGGCGGCTCCCGGGCGGGCCACCCGGCGGCCACGACCACCGCCCCGTCCGCGACCGCCCCGGGCACCACGAAGGCGACGCGGCCCGCGCCCTCTCCCGACGACTCGGCGAAGGCCCAGTCCCGCGAGGACGCGGCCGCCGCCAAGCACGTCTCCGACGCGAGGATCACCATCCTGCCGAAGGCGGGCACCACGAACGCGGCCGTCTCGCACGGCGCGAAGGTCACCGTGTCCGGCGGCAAGCTCACCTCCGTGGTGATGAAGGCGACCGCCACCGGCCACACCGTGGCCGGCACGATGTCCGCCGACCACACCGGCTGGCAGCCGAACGGGTCCCTGAGCCACGGCGTCCGCTACCGGATATCGGCCGCCGCCGTCGACTCCCACGGCCGACCGGCCGCCACGAACGCCACTTTCGCCACCGCCTCGGCCCCCAAGACCTTCATCGGCTACTTCACCCCCGAGGACGGCTCCACCGTCGGCGTGGGCATGCCGATATCGATCAACTTCAACCAGCCGATCGCCTCCGCCGACCGGGCCGCCGTGCAGCACGGGGTCCTGGTCCAGGCCGGCAGCGGGCAGCAGGTCGTCGGCCACTGGTTCAGCTCCACCCGGCTCGACCTGCGCCCGCAGACCTACTGGCAGGCCGGCTCGCACGTCACGCTGACCCTGCGGCTGAACGGCGTCGAGGGCGCGCCGGGCGTGCACGGAGTGCAGCACAAGTCCGTCTCCTTCGACGTCGGCCGCTCCCAGGTCTCCACCGTCGACGCGGCCACGCACATGATGACCGTCGTGCGCGACGGCCAGGTGGTCCGCACCATCCCGATCTCCGCGGGCGGCACCGGCCACACCACGTACAACGGGCAGATGGTCATCGAGGAGAAGGACAAGACCACCCGGATGAACGGGGCGACGGTCGGCTTCACCGACGACGACGGCAAGGGCGAGTACGACATCCCCGACGTGCCGCACGCCATGCGGCTGAGCAACTCCGGCACCTTCATCCACGGCAACTACTGGGCCGACCCGTCCGTGTTCGGCAGCGTCAACACCAGCCACGGGTGCATCGGGCTCGCCGACACCAAGGGCGGCAAGGACCCCGGCACCCCCGCGGCCTGGTTCTACGACCACTCGCTGGTCGGTGACGTGGTCGTGGTCAAGAACTCGCCGGACCGGACGATCCAGCCCTCCAACGGGCTCAACGGCTGGAACCTTTCCTGGGCGCAGTGGCTGGCCGGCTCGGCGATCAAGGTGAGCTGACCCGGGCCCCGGCTCCCGGCGCGGCGCCCCACCGGTGAACGGACCGGCGGGGCGCCGCGCCCATGCGTCCGCGCCCGTGCTCCCGGGCCCGACGCGCGCGGGCGCTGCCCGGCGGGCGCGGGTCAGCCGGACGCCGTCGTGCGGATCCACGCTCCGGGGTCGTCCAGGACGGCCCGCGCCGCGCTGTAGGCCGCGCCGCGCAGCACGCCGTCGCGGCCCAGGCGGGCGGTCACCACGTCCTCGGGCCGCCACCGGCGGTCGGTGACCCGGGCGGCTAGCTCCCGCCGCACGCCCGGCAGCAGCCACGGCGCCAGCTCGGCCAGCGGGCCGCCCACCACCACCGCCTGCGGGTCGAGCAGGTTCACCGCGCCGCTCAGCGCGATGCCCAGGGCCTCGCCGGCCTCCTCCAGCGCCCGCACGGCAGGTGCCTCGCCCCGCGCCGCGGCCGACCGGAGGGCGCGGGCGGAGCCCTGCCCGGCCGCGGCGAGCAGCGCCGTCTCGCCCGCGAACGTCTCCAGGCAGCCGTGGGCGCCGCACGAGCACGGCGGGCCGTCCGGGCGGATCGGCACGTGGCCCAGCTCGCCCGCGAAGCCGCGGGCGCCCCGGAAGAGCCGGCCCTCCACGATCAGCGCGGCGCCGATGCCGATCTCGGCGGAGACGTGGACGAAGTCGGCGAGGCCGGTGTGCCCGCCCAGCCAGAGCTCGGCGAGGGCGCCGAGGTTGGCCTCGTTCTCGACCACGAGGGGGCGGCGGTCGGCGCCGTCACCGCTGCCGGGACCGGCCATCGCCCGCGCGACGTCGACCTCCTCCCAGCCGAGGTTCGGCGCCCGCAGCACCGTGCCGCGGTCATGGCCGACCAGGCCGGGCACGGCGACGGTCGTCCCCACCGGCTCCAGGCCCAGCTCGGCCGCCTCCGCGACGACCCGAGCGACCAGCTCCGCCAGCTCGGCCAGCACCTCGGCGGCCGGGCGCCCGCGGTTGGCCGCCGCGACCTGCGCCCGGCAGCGGACCTCGCCCCGCAGGTCCACCACGCACGCCGCCAGGTGGTCCACCCCCACCTCCGCGCCGAGCCCGGCCGGGCCGGTCGGCGCGAGGGCCAGCGCGGTGCCCGGCCGGCCCACCGTCCCGCCGCGCCGCGCGCCCGCCTCCTCGACCAGCCCCGCGGCCAGCAGTTCGTCCACCAGCGTGGAGACGGTCGCCCTGGTCAGGCCGACCGCGGTCGCGATCCCCGCCCGCGTGAGCGGCCGGTCCGCCGGTCCGCCGCCGTCGGCGAGGGCGCGGGTGACCAGGGCCAGGTTGCGGTGCCGCAGTTGCGCCTGGGCGCCCGGGCGGTTCGTCACGAAGGACCTTCTCCTCGCTCGTCGTCGCTGTCCCCAAGGTTCTACGCCCCCGCCCCCGCGCGTACGGCAGCGGGCGGATGCCGGCCGGCCAGTCCTGCCGGTGGGGGAGGCGGCTCGGGTGCGGCACGGTCCCGCGCCCCCGGCGGTGGAGGGCGAGGGCCGTCGGGGTCTCGCCCGTGAGCCGCGCGGCGGTTCGGCTCGGCGGCTCGGGTGTGGCGCGGTTCCTCGCCTCCCGGCGGTGGAGGGCGAGGGCCGTCGGGGTCTCGCCCGTGAGCCGCGCGGGGTAGGGCCGCCGCCCCGGACGCAGCCGTACGCTGCGCGGCCGCGCGCTCGGCGGCTATGCCCCCGCCAGGGGGAGGGCCGCGGCGAGGCGGGACAGGGCGGCGTCGTCGCGGGGGAGGGCGGGGTGCAGCTCGCCCTCGGCGGTGCCCCAGCGGCGGGCGATGGCCGTCGGCGCCTCGCCGGTGAGCAGGGAGGCGGCCTGGACCGCCGCGCCGAGGGCGACCAGTTCGCCCGCGGCCGGGACCCGGACGGGGCGGCCGGACAGCCGCCGCACGGTGTGCAGCCACGCGGCGCCGCGCGCGCCCCCGCCGATGAGCAGCAGGGGCTCGTCCTCCCCGGGGGACCCGTCCACCGCGAGGACCAGGTCGAGCGCGGCGAGCAGCGCGTACACCGCGCCGTCGTAGGCGCCTTGGAGGACCTGTCCGGCGGAGGTGTCGTGCCGCAGCCCGGTCAGCAGGCCGGTGGCGTACGGCAGGTTGGGGGTGCGCTCGCCGTCGAGGAAGGGCAGGAAGGCCACCGAGCCGCCGGGCTCGACCTGCTCGCGGTCCCGGCCGAGGAGGGCGGCGACCTTGTCGACGGCGAGCGTGCAGTTGAGGGTGCAGGCCAGCGGCAGCCAGCCGCCGTCGGCCGCGGCGAACCCCGCCACGGTGCCGGACACGTCGGTGGGCCGCCGGCGCGCGACCGTGTAGACGGTGCCGGAGGTGCCGAGGCTCAGCACGGCCTGCCCGGGGGCGAGCCCGAGCCCGAGCGCGGCGGCAGCGTTGTCCCCGGTGCCCGCGCCGACCAGCGCGCCGGGCCGGACGCCGTCCCCCTCCCGTACCGTGCCGGCCGCCTCGCCCGGCCCGAGCACCGCGGGCAGCAGCTTCGGGTCGAGCCCGACCTCGCCCAGCAGCGTCTCGTCGTACGTCCCGCCCGCCGACTCCCACCAGCCGGTGCCGGACACGTCGCCGCGGTCGGTGACGGCCGCGCCGCTCAGCCGCTCGGTGAGGAAGTCGTGCGGCAGCCGCACCGCCCGCGCGGCGGCCGCGACCTCGGGCTCGTGGGCGCGCAGCCACTCCCACTTCGCCACGGTGAAGCTCGCCCCGGGCACCGAACCGAACCGCTCTGCCCACCACCGCGCGCCGTGCCGTTCCACCAGCGCCTGCGCCTGCGGGGCGGACCGCACGTCGTTCCAGAGCAGCGCCGGACGCAGCGGTCGGCCCCGCCCGTCGAGGACGACGAGCCCGTGCTGCTGCCCGCCGACGGACACGGCCGCGGCCTGCCCGGCGTACGGGCCGATCCGGCCGAGCGCGTCCTGGAGCGCGGACCACCACACCTCGGGGTCGGTCTCCCGCCCGGCGCCGCCGCTGACGGTGTGCGGCGCCTGCGCGCGGGCCAGCACCCGGCCGCTGTCGGCGTCGACCGCCAGCACCTTCGTGGACTGCGTGGAGCTGTCCACGCCGAGGACGACCGGGCCGTGCGCCCGCCGCCCCTCGTGCTCGTGTGCCGCCATCGACCGATCCCTTCCGACCTGTCCGGGCTGTCCGGGCTGTACGGGTTGTTTGCCGCGCCCACTTCCCATCATCGGGCACGGCCACTAATTTGTTCAACAGTCTGACGAATAGGAGCCGACCTCGATGACTTCCGAGACGAGCCTCACTCCGCGCCCCGAGCACAAGTTCACCTTCGGCCTGTGGACGGTCGGCTGGCAGGGCCGCGACCCCTTCGGCGAGGCCACCCGGGCCCCGCTGGACCCCGTCGAGACCGTGCACCGGCTCGCCGAACTGGGCGCGTACGGCGTCACGTTCCACGACGACGACCTGATCCCGTTCGGCGCGCCCGACGCCGAGCGCGAGGGGAACGTCAAGCGTTTCCGGCAGGCGCTGGAGGCCACCGGCCTGACCGTTCCGATGGCGACCACCAACCTCTTCACCCACCCGGTGTTCAAGGACGGCGCGTTCACCGCCAACGACCGGGACGTCCGCCGCTTCGCGCTGCGCAAGACCCTGCGCAACATCGACCTCGCCGTTGAGCTGGGCGCGAGGATCTACGTCGCCTGGGGCGGCCGGGAAGGCGCGGAGTCCGGGGCGGCCAAGGACGTCCGGACCGCCCTGGACCGGATGAAGGAGGCCTTCGACCTGCTCGGCGAGTACGTCACCGAGCAGGGCTACGACCTGCGCTTCGCGGTGGAGCCCAAGCCCAACGAGCCGCGCGGCGACATCCTCCTGCCGACCGTCGGCCACGCGCTGGCCTTCATCAACTCCCTGGCCCGGCCCGAGCTGGTCGGCGTCAACCCCGAGGTCGGCCACGAGCAGATGGCCGGGCTGAACTTCCCGCACGGCATCGCCCAGGCGCTGTGGCACGGCAAGCTCTTCCACATCGACCTCAACGGCCAGACCGGCATCAAGTACGACCAGGACCTGCGCTTCGGCGCCGGCGACCTGCGCGCGGCCTTCTGGCTGGTCGAACTGCTGGAGCGGGCCGGGTACGAGGGCCCGCGGCACTTCGACTTCAAGCCGCCGCGGACGGAGGACACGGCCGGGGTGTGGGCCTCGGCGGCCGGCTGCATGCGCACGTACCTGATCCTCAAGGAGCGGGCCGCCGCCTTCCGCGCCGACCCGGCCGTCCAGGAGGCCCTGCGCGCCTCCCGGCTGGACGAGCTGGCCCGGCCCACCCTCGCCGAGGGTGAGACGGTCGCCGACCTCCTCGCCGACCGGAGCGCGTACGAGGACTTCGACCCGGACGCGGCCGGCGCCCGCGGGATGGCGTTCGAGGCGCTCGACCAGCTGGCCATGGACCACCTGCTGGGCGCCCGCTGAACGGGCTCCGGCGCCCGCCCCAACCGACCCATCCTTGGCGCCGTCCCTGGCACCGGCCTGTGAACCGGCCGTCAAGGAGCTGTCCAAGAAAGGAATAAACCGCAGCTCAGCCGGGCCTCATCCAGGCCCCGGCATTCTCAGTGCCCGCTCACATCCGCCTCACCGCACGCTCACCGCCGATTCCTAGCTTTGCGGCAGCGGGAGGAGGCGGGGGCGGACGCGCGCCCTCCGCGCGTCCCCCTCCGCCCCCCGCACCACCCACTGCCACTCACGAGGGATCAGATGTTCTTCACCTACCTCCGGCGCGAACTGCGCCGCCGACGCAAGGCCGCGCTGGTGGTCGCGCTCGGCCTCGCCCTCGGCATCGGCCTCGTCATCACCGTCGACTCGGTCTCCACCGGCATGAACCAGGCCCAGGGCAAGGTGCTTCAGTCGCTCTACGGCCTCGGCACCGACATGACCGTCACCAAGGCCGCGCCCGCCACCGCCGCCACCGGGCGGCCGAAGTTCGACTTCGACGCCAACGACGGCGGGACCAGCCAGAGCAGCGACCGGGTCATGGTCCAGGGCTTCCAGACCCTCGCCTCCTCGGTCGTGGCCGAGGTCTCCGCGCAGCAGCACGTGTCCGCGGCGGTCGGCGGGCTGAACCTCCAAGTGCTCAAGATCAACGGGACCTTCACCCGGGGCACCTTCCAGCAGCGCCAGAGCGGCGGGGGCGGGAACGCGGGCGGCAACGGGCCCGGGGGCGGCGCGCCCCAGGGCGAAGTGCGGGGCGGCGGCGCGCAGTTCGACGCCGACAGCTACAGCGTCTACGGGGTGGACGTCTCCGACCTCGCCCTCGGCCCGCTGAGCTCGTCCCGGATCACCTCGGGCACGACCTTCACCTCCGCGCAGGCCGACGCCAAGGTCGCCGTGGTCGACGCCTCCTACGCCAAGGAGAACAAGCTCAAGACCGGCTCCACCCTCACCGTCAAAGGCGTGAAGTACAAGGTCGTCGGCGTGGCCACCGCCGACAGCGGGGAGGCGGCCGCCAACGTCTACCTGCCGCTCAAGCAGGCCCAATCGCTGGCCGGCGCGGCGAACAAGATCACCACCGTGTACGTCAAGGCGACCGACTCCCAGCGGATCGGCGCGGTGAAGTCGGCCATCCAGAAGAACATCTCCGGCACCACGGTGACCACCTCCGCGGACCTCGCCTCCACCGTCTCCGGCTCCCTGTCCACCGCGTCCTCGCTCGCCGCCAACGTCGGGAAGTGGCTGTCGATCGCGGTGCTCGTGGCGGCCTTCCTGGTGGCCGGGCTGCTCACCTCCTCCGCGGTCAGCCGCCGGGTGCGGGAGTTCGGCACGCTCAAGGCGCTCGGCTGGAAGAGCGGCCGGGTCACCCGCCAGGTGATGGGCGAGGCGATCGTCAACGGCCTGATCGGCGGCGCCCTCGGCATCGCGCTGGGTCTGGCCGGCGCCTACGCCGTCACCGCGATCAGCCCCACCCTCAGCGCCCGGCTGGGCTCGTCCGGCGCCCCGTCCGGGCCCGGTGGCGGGGGCGGCGGGGGCTTCGGCGGCGGGCCCCGGCAGGCCGCGGCCCGCACCCTCGACGTCGCCCTGACCGCGCCCGTCAGCGTCGCCACCATCGTGCTGGCGGTCGCGCTGGCCCTGGCCGGCGGGCTCGTCGCCGGCACCTTCGGCGGGTGGCGCGCGTCCCGGCTGCGGCCGGCGGACGCCCTGCGCCGCGTCGAGTAGCCATCCCACCAGCAGTCCCAGGAGACCTTCATGTACCAGCTCACCGGCGTGACCAAGCGCTACCGGCGCGGCAAGGACACCGTCGAGGCCCTGCGCGGCATCGACCTCACCATCGAGGACGGCGACCAGCTCGTCATCCAGGGCCCCACCGGCGGCGGCAAGTCCACGCTGCTGCAGATGCTCGGCGCCCTGGACCGGCCCACCTCCGGCGCCGTCCTGCTCGACGGCACGGACCTGGCCCGGCTCGGCGAGGCGCGGCTGACCAAGGTGCGCTCGGCGAACATCGGGTTCGTCTTCCAGAGCTTCAACCTCATTCCCACGCTCACCGCCCAGGAGAACGTGGAGACCGCCCTCGTGCCGCTGGGCGTCCGCCCCGCCGCGCGGCGGACCCGCGCCGCCGCCGCACTGGGGTCCGTCGGGCTCGGCGAGCGCCTGCACCACCTGCCCTCGGAGCTGTCCGGCGGCCAGCAGCAGCGGGTGGCCATCGCCCGCGCCCTGGTCAAGGAGCCGGGCGTGCTGCTCGCGGACGAGCCCACGGGGAACCTCGACGAGACCACGAGGGACGAGATCATGGGCCTGCTCGAAGGGCTGTGGCGCGACCGCGGGCTCACGTTCGTCCTCGTCACGCACGACTCGGCGATCGCGCGGCGGGCGCCGCGGGTGGCGACGATCCGCAAGGGGGAGCTCACCTTGCGGGAGAGGCCGGGGGCGGCGGTGAGCTGAGGGTTTCGCGGGGCGGGCGGCCCTCCCGGGTGGGGGCGGCCGCCGGCTTCCGGGCGCGCGGCTCGGCTCCGCCCGGGGAAGGGTCCGCGACCGGACGAGGGATTCGGCTCCACCGGGCAGGGGCCCGCCACCGGACGTGGGTCGGGCTCCGCCGGGCAAGGGTCCGGCCCCACCGGGTAGGAATCAGCCCATGACCACTCCGCCCCGGGCACCCCGGCCACCCCGGCCACCCCTTACACCCCGGACAACGTTTACCGGCACCGTGCTGGACGCGCCCGACCCCCGCGCCCTCGCCGACTTCTACCGGCAGCTCCTCGGCTTCATCGTCGTCGCCGACGAGCCCGGCTGGGTCAAGCTCGCCTCCCCCGAGGGCGGGGCCGCGCTCGCCTTCCAGGCCGAACCCACGTACACCCCGCCCGTGTGGCCCGCGGCACCCGGATCCCAGCAGATGATGCTCCACCTCGACATCGAGGTCGACGACCTCGACGCGGCCGTCACCTACGCCGTCGAACTCGGCGCCACCCAGGCGGCCCACCAGCCCCAGCCCGACGTCCGGGTCCTCCTCGACCCCGCGGGCCATCCCTTCTGCCTGTGGATCCGCACGTGACCGCGCCCCGGACCCGGCGCAATGTGGCCATTGCGTCCCGCGGCCGTCGCAATCCGGCAACAGCCGTGCGGCCAGGCGAAATCGCGGAGTGAAGACGGTACGCACGGGCATACGGCCGACATGGGAATCATCGGTTGGATCATCCTCGGACTGCTCGCCGGCGCCATCGCCAAGGTCATCCTCCCCGGGAAGGACCCGGGCGGCCTCGTCGGCACCACCATCACCGGCATCGTCGGTGCCTTCCTCGGCGGCTGGCTGTCGGCCAAACTCCTCGACAAGCCCGTCCCCCACCACTTCTTCGACGGCCACACCTGGCTCGCCGCGATAGCCGGCTCCCTCGTCCTCCTCATCGTCTACCGCCTCCTCTTCGGCAACTCCAGATCCCGCGGCTGACCCCGGTGCGCCGATCTCAGCGGGCGCGGCGTTCGGCCGCCGCGTGCCACCACCCGGGCGGGGACGGGGCGGCGGGGGCCGAGGTGGGTTGCGAGGGATGGAGGCCGAGGCGGCGGAGGGCGGAGGCGTCGACGTGGACGGTGAACCATCCGTGCCAGTGGCCGTCGGGCCCGATGCCGCAGGCCAGGCTCCAGCGGATCTCCCGCGGCTCGAACGGCATCCAGTCGATGCCGCGCTCCCGCAGTCAACCGCGCAACGCGCCCATGGGCACGTTGCGACCCCGCAGGTTCTCGTAGGACGTGATGCCGACCCATTCGGTGTCCTGGTTCCCCATGCCGGCCATTGTCCCCGGACGCCGGCCGCCTGTCAGGCGTGATCCGGGGGCACCGGCCGGGTCCGTACGTCTGCCTCCGCGGCCGGCCGCCCCTCCGCCGGAGTACGCGCGCCCTCCGCGAACACATCGGCCCCGCCGGCCAGTTCCTCGGCCCGCTCCCGGTGCCCGCTGTCGCTCCGCCGGATGAACCGTGCCATCGCGATCTCCTTCGTCCGACGCCACCGAGCCGCCCACGGCCGAGGCTATCGGTCCCGCTCCCGGCTCACGGGGCTGAGGGATCAGGGATCGGGTGGAGGGTGAGGGGCGCGCGGGAGGCGGCGGCGAGGGTGAAGGGGAAACGGTCGGGGGTGAGGCACAGGGGGATGTCGGCCGGATGGATGCCGGTGTAGCCGCGGCGGAGCCCGGCGGTGAGGTCGGCGGCCGCGGCGGAGTGGCGGGCACGGTCGAGGTAGGGCGCGGGGTCGGTGGCGGGGGAGTCCACGAGGGCGGCGATGTACTGCGCGCAGGCGAGGTCCTCCTCGGCGCGGCCGTCGTCGCCGGTGACGACGAAGGTGACGGCCTCGGGCCGAAGGCGCCGCAGGAAGGCCGCCGTGGCGGCCGCGACGGTGAAGCTCGCGCACAGGAGGGTGCCCGCACCCGCGACGGCGAGGGCACCGGCCGTGCCCGCGGTGGTTCTCTGGACGATCGTGCGCCCGCGCAGATCGAGCGCGTCGGCCTGGGCGGGCGAGTTGGCGAGGTCGAAGCCAGGGACGGGGGCGCCGTCCTGGAAGGCGAGCCAGCCGGGGTTGCGGGCCTTGAAGGCGAGCGCCTCCGCGTGGGTGGCGGCGAAGACGATCTTCTCGGCTCCTCCGGCGAAGGCGTGGGCCGCCACGGTGAAGGCGCGCATCACGTCGACGACGACGGCCACCGCGGGGGCCGCGGGCGCGTCCGCGATCGAGGTGAAGGAGGTACGCACGGCTGACCTCAGGGGGAGAGGAGAGGGGTGAGGGGGGTGTGGAGGTCGGTGGGGTGGCGGAAGTGGAGGGCGGGCATGCCGGCGGCGCGGGCGGCTTCGACGTTGGCGGCGGTGTCGTCGACGAAGAGGCAGCGTTCCATGGGGACGCCGACGCGCTCGGCCGCGATGCGGTAGACGCGGGGATCGGGCTTGGCCACGCCGATCCGGGAGGTGTTCACCACGCAGTGGGGGAGGTCGGCCAGCCCCTGGCGGGCGAGGTCCGACTCCAGCCGGCTGGTCGCGTTGGAGACGAGGGCCAGCGGCACGACCTCGCGCACCCGGGTGAGCAGGGCCACGACCTCCCGGTCGACCTCCGGCAGCATCGCGGACCACGCGGCCACCGCCGCCCGCGCCCGCCGCTCGGACCCGCAGGCCCGCGCCAGGTCCTCGGCCACTCCGGCCCGCCACTCCTCGTCGCTGACCCCGCCCGTGATCGCGGGCAGCAGCCGCGCCGGCGCGAAGGCGGCCGCCGCGAAGGCGCCGGGGGCGAGCCCGTGGGCCCGTTCCAGCTCATCGGGGGCGGGCCAGTGCCGCAGCACCCCGTCGATGTCGCAGAGCACCGCCCCGTACCGCACCGCCCCACCCCCTCCCTCGGCCCGCCCGCGCGGAGCCCCGTACGGCATGCTCCCCACCCGGCGCGGCGGTACGCCTCCGGGGGCCGAATCGCGGTGGGGCGCCGCCGGCGCAATGCTGGAGGGGTGGGAGGTGGTCACCGTGGTGACCGGGCGGAACGACGGACAAGGGGGCGCGTCGGGCGGCGGCACCGGCCCGCCGAAGGGGACGGGGCCGCCGCGCGGCCCGGGCCGGGCCCGGGGGACGGGCGCACCGGTACCCGGGCGGAACGGGCCCCACGCACCCGGCGCGGCCACGACCGACACCGCGGCCGCCCTCGCGGAGCGGCTGCGCGGCACGGTCCTGCGCCCCGGCGCCCTCGGCTACGACACGGCCCGCCGGATCTGGAACGGCCTGATCGACCGGCACCCCGCCGCCGTGGTGCGCTGCGCCGACGACCGGGACGTGACCGCGGCGATCGGCTTCGCGCGGGACGGCGGCCTGCCACTCGCCGTGCGCGGCGGCGGGCACGGCGTGGCCGGCCAGGCGGTGTGCGACGACGGCATCGTCGTCGACCTCTCGGAGATGCGCGAGGTCGACGTGGACCCGGAGGCCCGTACGCTCCGCGCCGAGGGCGGCTGCGAGCTCGGCGACCTCGACCGGGCCACGTACCCCTACGGCCTGGCCGCCCCGCTGGGTGTCGTGTCGGCCACCGGGATCGCCGGGCTGACCCTGTCCGGCGGCATGGGCTGGCTCCGCCGCCGGTACGGGCTCAGCTGCGACAACCTCCTCGCGGCGACCGTGGTGACCGCCGACGGCCGCCGGCTGGAGGCCGACGCGGACCGGCACCCGGACCTGTTCTGGGCGATCCGCGGCGGGGGCGGCAACTTCGGCGCCGTCACGTCCTTCACCTTCCGGCTGCACCCGGTGGGCCCCGACGTCTTCACGTGCATGGTGCTGTACCCCGCCGACCGGGCCGCGCAGGTGCTGCGGGCCTGCACCCGCTACCTGGCCGAGGAGCCCGAACAGGCTGCCCCGCTGGCCGTGTTCGGTCACGTCCCGGCGATGGATCCCTTCCCGGCCGCCGCGTACGGGGAGCGCTTCGTGGGGCTGCTGGCCGTTTATCCGGGCCCGCCGGCCGACGGCGAGCGGGCGCTGGCCCCGCTGCGCGGGGTGGCCGCGCCGATCGTGGACCTGAGCGGCGTGATGCCCTGGCCGCAGGCCCAGTCCCTGCTGGACGACGACTACCCCGACGGCCACCGCTACTACTGGAAGTCGGTCAACGTGCCCGAACTCGACGACGACACGGTCAAGCGGATCGCCGAGCACGCAGCCGCCGCGCCCTCCCCGGAGTCGACCGTCGACATCTGGTTCCAGGGCGGCGCGATGGGCCGCGTCGGCGAGCAGGACACCGCGTTCGCCAACCGCGACGCGCCCTACCTCATCGCCATCGAGGGCAACTGGGCCGACCCCGCCGACTCGCCGCGCAACGTGGCCTGGGTCCGCCAGACCTGCGCCGACCTGCGCACCCTGTCGGCCGGCGGCACCTACCTCAACTTCCCCGGCTTCCTGGAGGAGGGCGAGCAGTTGATGCGCGAGGGGTACGGCGACAACTTCGACCGGCTCGCCGCGATCAAGGCCCGCTACGACCCCGGCAACCTCTTCCGGCTCAACCCCAACGTCGCCCCGCGTGCGTGAGGCCCGCGGGCCCCGGCGGCCCGGAAGGAGCCCCGGGCGCCCGGAGGAGCCCCGGGCCACCTGGAGGAAGCTGCCGCACCCCCGCGGGAGCTACCCTCGGGCGCATGAGTGACGAGCGCACGGGGCACCACAGCCCCCATCAGCACTTCGAGACCCTGGCCATCCACGCGGGGCAGCCGGCCGACGCGCAGACGGGCGCGGTGGTCACGCCCATCTACCAGGTGTCGACCTACAAGCAGGACGGAGTCGGCGGGCTGCGCGGCGGCTACGAGTACAGCCGCTCCGCCAACCCCACCCGCTCCGCGCTGGAGGAGAACCTCGCCGCGCTGGAGGGCGGCCGCCGTGGCCTTGCCTTCGCCTCGGGCCTGGCCGCCGAGGACTGCCTGCTGCGTACGCTGCTGGTGCCCGGCGACCACGTGGTGATCCCCAACGACGCCTACGGCGGCACCTTCCGACTGTTCGCGAAGGTCGTGGAGCGCTGGGGCGTGCGGTGGTCGGTCGCCGACACCTCCGACGTGCAGGCGGTCCGGGACGCGCTGCGGCCCGAGACCAAGCTGATCTGGGTGGAGACCCCGTCCAACCCGCTGCTCGGCATCACCGACATCGCCGCGCTGGCCGGTGTGGCCCGGCAGGCCGGGGTGCGGCTGGTGGTGGACAACACCTTCGCCAGCCCCTACCTCCAGCAGCCGCTGGCCCTGGGCGCCGACGTGGTCGTGCACTCGATGACGAAGTACATGGGCGGCCACTCCGACGTGGTCGGCGGCGCCCTGATCACCTCCGACGCGGCGCTGGGCGACGAGCTGGCCTACCACCAGAACGCGATGGGCGCGATCGCCGGACCGTTCGACGCGTGGCTGGTCATGCGCGGCCTGAAGACGCTCGCGGTGCGCATGGACCGGCACTGCGCCAACGCCGGGCGGATCGCCGAGATGCTGGCCGCGCACCCGAAGGTCACCCAGGTCTACTATCCGGGCCTGCCCGAGCACCCCGGGCACGAGGTCGCCGCCAAGCAGATGCGCGCGTTCGGCGGCATGGTGTCCTTCCGCGTGACGGGCGGCGAGGAAGCGGCGGTCGCGGTGTGCGACCGGGCGGAGCTGTTCACCCTCGGCGAGTCCCTCGGCGGCGTCGAGTCGCTGATCGAGCACCCGGGGCGGATGACCCACGCCTCCGTCGCCGGCTCGGCCCTGGAGGTCCCGGCCGACCTGGTCCGCCTCTCCGTCGGCATCGAGGCCGTCGACGACCTGCTCGCCGACCTCCAGCAGGCCCTGGGCTGACGCCTCCCGCACGCCTCCCCGGCTCGCCCGTCCTTCTGCCGAGGGCGCCGAGGGCCGGGGCGTGCTCAGAGCCGACCCCCGGCTGACTCCGAGCCGACCCCGACCTGATTCCGGGCTGCCTCAGCCCGTCCACCAGGGGCCGTCGTGCGGGGCGGGGGCCGGGCGGTCGGGCCAGGCGAGGACGGCGAGGACGATTCCGGTGACGGCGGCGGCGAACAGGAGTGTCCACAGCACGGCGTGCACGGCCCGCCGGCGGCGTACGATCCGCCGGCCGCGGGCCATCGCGCGGGCCGTGAGGTCGAGCGGCACCATCGGGTGCCGGGTGTCCAGCAGCCGCCGCACCTCGGCGTCGCGCCGGTTGGGCAGGCTCACCGCGCCACCGCCCCGCCGCGGGCGGCGCCGGGCGCCGGGGTCGCCGCCGGGGCCGGGGCGTCCGCGCTGCGCAGGGTGGCGGTCGCGCGGGCCGAGATCGTCCGTATCCGCTCGGCGGGCAGGCCGAGCTGCGCCGCCGTCTGCTCCTCCGCGACCCCCTCGAAGTAGCGCATGGTGACCACGAGCCGCTCCTGCGCCGAGAGCCGGTGGAGGACGCCGCCGCGCGGGCGGCGCCACCAGGGCCGGTAGAAGAAGCGGCGGAACAGCTCGCAGCGCGCGGCCTCGTACGGATCCTCCGCCCGCATCCGGAACCAGTCGGCGTAGACCCGGGCCAGCACGACGGTCAGCAGTTCCTCGGCCGCCTCGGGGCTCCCGGTGAGCAGCAGGGCGGCATGCAGCAGCCGCCCGCCCGCGCCCGCGGCGAAGGCCGCGAATTCGGAGTCCCGGCGGGCCTCGGCGACCTCCCGGCGCTTGCCCACGCGACCAGGGGACGGCACGCGGCCGCCCCCGGTCAAGCCCCCTGCGGTGACCAGGTCAGACCCCCCGCCCGGGTCTGGCCCCGACCGCGTCCCGCTCGCCGTCGGCCGCGCCGTCCGGGTCGTGCGGTGCGGCGGGCCCGGACCCGTCCGGCCCCTCCGGAGCGGCGTCGGCGGGATCCTCGCGCTGCCCCAGGCCCGCGTGCCACTCGGACAGGGCCGCGTTGAAACGGACCAGCAGGTCGGTGAACGTTTGCCGCTCCTCACCCGACCAGCCGGTGGTCACCTCGGCCATCAGCCGCCGCCGGGAGTCGCGCACCTCGTCGAGCCGGCCCCGGCCGCGCGGCGACAGGGCGAGGACCACCGCCCGGCCGTCCTCGGGGTGCGAGGTGCGCTTGACCAGGCCGGTGTCGACCAGCGGCGCCACCTGGCGGGTCACGGTGGAGGAGTCGATGCCCATCGCCTCGGCGAGCGCCTTGACGCCCATGGGGCCCTCGCGATCGAGCCGGTTGAGGAGCAGATAGGCGGCGCGGTCCATGGAGTTGCGCGCTTTGCCGACTCCTCCCAACCGGGTCTGCTCGGCTCGGCGGGCGAAGAGGGCGACTTGGTGCTGGAGACGCTCGAGGAGTTCGGGCGAGGTCTCCTGAGGGTTGGACATGACCTTCGAGCTCGCGTTCTGTCGGTCCAGCGCCGGTCCTGCGGAGGCGGATGGACGGCGGAAAGTAGGGAGAAGAGTACGCGGCGGCGGTGGTCCCGGTGTCCTTCCCGCACAAACCGTTAGCCCCGTTCTTGCGCAGAACCGCCCACGGGGGAAAACCGGGGAGGCTGCGACACTGGCCCCATGAACAGCAAGACGTCCGCGTCGATCACCCTCGACGACGTGCGCGGGGCGCACAAGATGCTTTCCGGCGTGGCCCGGGTCACCCCCCTCGAAGGCTCCCGGCACCTGTCGTCCCTGGTCGGGGTGCCCGTGCACCTCAAGTGCGAGAACCTCCAGCGCACCGGCTCGTTCAAGATCCGCGGCGCCTACGTCCGGATCGCCGGGCTGCGGCCGGAGGAGCGCGCGGCCGGCGTGGTCGCCGCCAGCGCCGGCAACCACGCGCAGGGCGTGGCCCTGGCCGCCTCGCTGCTCGGCGTGCGCTCGACCGTCTTCATGCCGGTGGGCGCGCCGCTGCCGAAGGTCGCCGCCACCCGGCAGTACGGCGCGGAGGTCCGGCTGCACGGCGCGGTGGTGGACGAGACGCTGCGCGCGGCCCGGGAGTACGCCGAGGAGACCGGCGCGGTCTTCATCCACCCCTTCGACCACCCGGACATCATCGCCGGGCAGGGCACGGTCGGCCTGGAGATCCTGGAGCAGTGCCCCGAGGCGGCCACGGTCGTGGTGGGCGTCGGCGGCGGCGGGCTGATCGCGGGCGTGGCGGTCGCCGTGAAGGCGCTGCGCCCCGACGTGCGGGTGGTCGGCGTGCAGGCGGCGGGCGCGGCCGCCTACCCGCCCTCGCTGGGTGCCGGGCGGCCGGTGACGCTGGACGCGGTGGCCACCATGGCCGACGGCATCATGGTCGGCCGGCCCGGCGACGTGCCCTTCGCCGTCGTCCGCGACCTGGTCGACGAGGTCGTCACCGTCACCGAGGACCAGCTGTCCTCGGCGCTGCTGCTGTGCCTGGAGCGGGCCAAGCTCGTGGTCGAGCCGGCCGGGGCCAGCCCGGTGGCGGCGCTGCTGGCCGCCCCGGACTCCTTCCGCGGACCGGTGGTGGCGGTGCTGTCCGGCGGCAACGTCGACCCGCTGCTGATGCAGCGCAGCCTCCAGCACGGCATGTCGGCGGCCGGCCGCTACCTGTCCCTGAAGCTGCGGCTGACCGACCGCCCGGGGGCGCTGGCCACGCTGCTGTCGGTGTTGTCGGCCCTGGACGCTAACGTCCTGGACGTGAGCCATGTGCGGACCGACCCGAGGCTGGGCCTGGCCGAGGCCGAGGTCGAACTGCACCTGGAGACCAAGGGGCACGAGCACTGCGCCGCCGTCGGCGCGGCCTTGCGCGAGGCCGGCTACACGGTAATTGACTGACATGCGACCGCCCCGCCCGAGTACGGTGCCCGCCTGCCGATGAGTTTCGGCCGCGGCACCGGTCGAAGCAGCACCGACTGGCGAGCACCACGCACGGAGAAACACGCACGTAGAAATACGGGACGGGAGCGAAACACATGCCGGGCGCCATTTACGCAGAAGGCCTGGTGAAGACCTTCGGCGATGTCAAGGCACTGGGGGGAGTGGATCTCGACGTACCGGAGGGCACCGTACTGGGCCTGCTGGGCCCCAACGGGGCGGGCAAGACCACCGCCGTCCGCGTCCTGACCACCCTGCTCCGCCCCGACAGCGGCACCGCCGTCGTCGCGGGCGTCGACGTACTCAAGCACCCCAACGAGGTCCGCCGCAGGATCGGGCTGTCCGGGCAGTTCGCGGCCGTGGACGAATACCTGACCGGCCGCGAGAACCTCCAGATGGTCGCCCAGCTCTACCAGCTGAGCGCCAAGCAGGCCCGGGCCCGGGCGGACGAGCTCCTGGAGCGGTTCAACCTCACCGACGCCGCGGGCCGTATCGCCAAGACCTACTCCGGCGGCATGCGCCGCCGGCTCGACCTGGCGGCGGCCCTCGTCGTCAGCCCGCCGGTGATGTTCATGGACGAGCCCACCACCGGGCTCGACCCGCGCAACCGCCAGCAGCTGTGGGAGGTCATCCAGGAACTGGTCGCGGGCGGCACCACCTTGCTCCTCACCACCCAGTACCTGGAGGAGGCCGACCACCTCGCCCACGACATCTGCGTCATCGACCACGGCAAGGTGATCGCCCGCGGCACCTCCGACGAGCTCAAGGCCCGCACCGGCGGCGAGCGGATCGAGGTCGTGGTGCACGACCAGGGCCGGATCGAGGACGCCGAGCGCGTGCTGCTCCGGCACGGCAGGGGCGAGCCCACCGTCGAGCAGCACACCCGGCAGATCACCGTCCCGGCCGTCGGCGGCGCCCGCCTGCTCGCCGAGGTCATCCGCGACCTGGACGCGGACGGCATCGAGATCGACGACATCGGGCTGCGCCGTCCCACCCTGGACGACGTGTTCATCTCGCTCACCGGGCACGCCGCCGAGGCGGACGGGAGCACCGACGACGAAGACGGCGGCGACGGCGCGAAGGCCGACGGCCCGCAGGTGAAGGAGGTCGCCAAGTGAGCGCCGTGACCGAGCTGTCCCCTCCGCCCGCGCCCTCCGGCGCGGGCAGCGCGCTGGTGCAGTCCACCCGCGACTCGCTGGTGGTCGCCAAGCGCAACCTGCGCCGGATGAGCCGCATCCCCGAAGTGGTGGTCTTCGGGATGATCCAGCCGATCATGTTCGTGGTGCTGTTCAGCTACGTGTTCGGCGGGTCGGTGAACATCGGCGGCACCGTCAGCGCCAGCGCCTACCGCGAGTTCCTGATGGCGGGCATCTTCGCGCAGACCGTGACCTTCGCCACCGCGGGCGCGGGC
This sequence comes from uncultured Actinomycetota bacterium, assembly GCA_963756705.1. GTDB lineage: Bacteria > Actinomycetota > Actinomycetes > Streptomycetales > Streptomycetaceae > Actinacidiphila. Next base: position 77,538 of record CAVWOS010000024.1, read on the forward strand.
GCGGGCATCGCCGACGACATGCAGAAGGGCCTGGTCGACCGGTTCCGTTCGCTGCCGATGTCCCGGGGCGCGGTGCTCACCGGACGCACGTTCGCCGACCTCGTGCAGACCAGCTTCACCATGGCCATCCTGGCCTGCGTGGGCCTGCTGGTCGGCTGGCGCGTGCACAACGGCATCCCGCGGATGTTCGGCGCCTTCGCGCTGCTGCTCCTGCTGGGGTACGCCTTCTCCTGGATCGGCGCGCTGATCGGCCTGTCGGTCCGCACCCCGGAGGCGGCCACCTCGGGCGGCCTGATCTGGCTCTTCCCGGTCACCTTCGTGTCCAACGCGTTCGTCAACCCGATCCTGATGACGGCGTGGCTGCGGCACGTGGCCGAGTGGAACCCGTTCAGCGCCACCGTGCAGGCCGCGCGGGTGCTCTTCGGCAACCCGGGCGCGGTGCACTCCAGCGCGTGGCCGATGCAGCATCCCGTGTGGGCGTCGCTGATCTGGTCCGTGCTGATCATCGCGGTCTTCCGCACGCTGGCGGTGCGCAAGTACCGGTCGGCGACGGCGTAGCGCGCCGGACCGGGTTCGTACCGAATACGCGCACACGCGTGGAGCCCCGGCCGTCGTCGGACGGCCGGGGCTCCTTCGCGTGCTCGCCGCCGCCTGGCGGCGCGGCTCAGCCCTGGTACGGCTTGACTTCGAGGATCTTCACCGACGCGGTCTTGCCGTTGGGCAGTTCGTAGGTCGCCTCGTCGCCGGCCCGGTGGCCCGCGACGCCGCTGCCGAGCGGCGACTGGGGCGAGTACGTGTCCAGGTCACCGGCGACGCCCTCGCGCGAGCCCAGCAGGAAGGTCATGGTGTCGTCGGGGTCCCCGTCGAAGGCGATCGTGACCACCATGCCCGGCGCCACCACGCCGTCGTCCGCCGGGGCCTCGCCCACCTTGGCGGTCTCCAGGATCTGGTTGAGCTGCCTGATGCGCAGCTCCAGCTTGCCCTGGTCCTCGCGCGCCGCGTGGTAGCCGGCGTTCTCCTTGAGATCGCCTTCCTGACGCGCTTCCTCGATCTTGGCGACGATCTCGGCGCGCGCCGGACCAGACAGGTGCTCCAGCTCGGCCTTGAGCTGGTCGTACGCCGCCTGGGTGAGCCAGGTGACGTTGTCGCTGGTCTGGGTCACAGGTGCTCCTCGTCGGTACTGTCGTGCCGTGTGCCGGTCCTGCGGACGGTCCGCGGACGGTGTGCCGCCGCGTCCCCTGGTCGCGGGCGGCGGGATCGCCCCCGCGGTACGGACCGGTCGCATCCGGTACAGCCGTGGGTCCGGTGAACAAGTGCATTGCCACCGGCCGCAGGGACGAAACCACGAGCCTAACAATTACTGGTCGTGGACGGGAGCGGGTTGTGCTCCGCATGGGGGTCCCCACCCGGGTGGGGCCTGCTCCACCCGGCCGACCTGGGACTGGCGTCAGCGCGGGGCCGGGGAGCAGCCGACCAGCTCGCCGGTGGTGCCCCGCGCGGTGGTACGGAGGGTGACCACCGTGTCGATGTCCTTCGCGTGCCGGGCGAGCCGCACCGCCTTGCGCCCGACCTCGTTGTGGTCGGCGTCCTCCGACCGCACCGTGCACACCGCGACCTGCCCGGCGCCCTTGTGGACCTCCAGGTGGATCTGCAGCGAGGTGTCGGAGACGGCCTGGAAGGCGACCACCTGCGCGCTGATCTTCCCGCCGGCCAGCGAGCGCCAGCCGAACCAGCCGATCGCCGCCAGGGCCAGCGCACCGAGTACGATCGCGACGGTCCGAAGCCGCCGGTCGGCGCGCGCGTCGGCGTCGGCACCGCCGCCGTACCGCCCCTCGGGCAGGGAAGGCGCCGGGCCCGGTCGCAGGGCCGTCATGATCGTTCCTCCCGTTCGGGGACCGCGGAATTTATCGCCCCCGTCCCCCGTCACTATAGGAGGCCTCCCCTCGGCCGATGGAGGGGGTTCGGGCCCGTCGCACCGAGCGGGCGTCACACCGGAGACTTGAGGGAATCCAGCCTTGACTGAACAGCTACGAATGATGGCCGTCCACGCCCACCCCGACGACGAGTCGAGCAAGGGCGCGGCCACCATGGCCAAGTACGTGTCGGAGGGGGTGGACGTCCTGGTGGCCACCTGCACCGGCGGTGAGCGCGGCTCGGTGCTCAACCCCAAGCTCCAGGGCGACCCCTACATCGAGGAGCACATCCACGAGGTGCGCGCCCGGGAGATGGACGAGGCCCGGGAGATCCTGGGCGTGCGGCAGGCGTGGCTCGGCTTCGTCGACTCCGGCCTGCCCGAGGGCGACCCGCTGCCGCCGCTGCCCGAGGGCTGCTTCGGCCTCCAGGACGTGGACACCGCCGCCGGCGCCCTGGTGGCGCTGATCCGCGCCTTCCGTCCGCACGTGATCACCACGTACGACGAGAACGGCGGCTACCCGCACCCCGACCACATCATGACCCACAAGATCTCGATGGTGGCCTTCGACGCCGCCGGCGACCCGCAGCGCTACCCCGGCGCCGGCGAGCCGTGGACGCCGCTGAAGCTCTACTACAACCAGGGCTTCAACAAGGCCCGCACCGTCGCGCTGCACGAGGGGCTGCTGGCGCGCGGCCTGGAGTCGCCGTACGGGGAGTGGCTCAAGCGGTGGGACGAGTTCGCCCGCACCGAGCGGAACATCACCAGCCACGTGCCGTGTGCCGAGTTCTTCGAGATCCGGGACAAAGCGCTGCTCGCCCACCGCACCCAGATCGACCCGGACGGCGGCTGGTTCAAGGTGCCGATGGACGTCCAGCGTGAGATCTGGCCCACCGAGGACTACGAACTGGTCCGCTCCCGGGTGGACGTCTCCCTGCCCGAGAACGACCTCTTCGCCGGCATCCGCGGCACCTGGACCGGCTCGCACGGGGTGTGAGGGCCTGCCGGAGGGTGCCGCCGGGGGCTGCGCGACAATGGGGGGCGTGACTGACACCCACGCCCTCCACCACCTCGTCCCGCTCGCCCAGGAGCTGGACGAGAACAAGGTGACGCCCGGGCTCCTCGGATTCGTGATCTTCGCGGTCATCGCCCTCGCGCTGTGGGCGCTGATGAAGAACATGGGCAAGCAGATGAAGAAGATCGACTTCGAGGAGCAGCCGCCCGCCGGGGCGGAGCCCGGGGAGAAGGTCCCGCAGCAGACCCCGCGGGCCTGACCCCGCGGGGTCTGATCCCCCGGGCCTGACGCTCCCCGGGGCCGCTCCGGCCGCCCGCCGTCACATACCGTCCTCCAGCGCGGGGACGGCCATCACCATGCGGGCCGCCCGCTTCGGCGTCATGCCCAGCCGCCACGCCTCCCACGGCGAACCGGGCACGATCGTGCCGCGCTCCAGCAGCAGCGCGTACGCCTCCGCGTACTCGGTCAGGTCCGGGTCGCGGGCCGGGTAGGGGACGGCCAGCAGCGCGGCCAGCTCCTCGCGGGCGCGGCCCTGCCCGTCCGGCGTCATCGGGTCCGGGGCCAGCAGCGGCAGCACCGTCGCCCGCAGGAAGACCGCCCAGTCCAGACCGCGCCGGTCGGCGAGGGCGGTGAACAGCTCCGCCGCCTCGTCCAGCAGCGTCATGGCCTCCAGCAGCCGGCCGTTGCCCGCGTCGATGACCGCCAGCTCCACGCACGACCACGCCTCGCCGTGGTCCACCCCGATCCGCCGGAAGTCCTGCCGGGCGTCCTGGAGCAGCTGCCGGGCGAAACCGCTGTTGCGCAGGTTCCCGGTGCGCGCGGCCCGCTGGTCGCGGGTCACCCGCGCCGAGTGGTGCCGGGCGCACGCCAGCCCGTACACGTCCCGCATCCGGGAGAACATGCTGCGCGCACGCTCCAGGGCGCGCAGGCTGGCGTCGGTCTCGCCGCTCTCCTCCAGCGCGTGGCCCAGGTAGTACAGCGTCCACGCCTCGCCGCGCGCGTCCTCGGTCGACCGGTGCCGCTGCACCGCCTCGTCCAGGTCGTGCGCCGCCTCGCGGGCCTCGCCGCGCTGCAGCCGGGCCCGGGCCTGCTGGGTCAGGGTCCAGGCCGTGCCGCGCCGGTCGCGGGCCAGCGCGTACGCCTTCCCGGCCGCCCGCAGCTCCTCCTCGCCGAGGTCCGGGCGCCCCAGCTGGAGGTAGACCTGGCCGAGCTGGAGCCGCGCCCATGCCTCGCCCTGGACGCTCTCGTTGTGCCGGTGCTGCGCCACCGACTCGTGCAGCAGCTCGAGCGCCTCCGGGACCTGGCCCATGTCGCGCAGCACCGCGGCCAGCGCGTGCATCGTCCAGGCCCGGTCCTCCTCCAGGCCCGGTGCGGCCTGGATGTCCATCGCCTCGCGCAGCTTCGCCTCGGCCTCCCGCAGGTTGCCCTGCTGGTGCAAGGTGATGCCGAGGCTGTCCAGCGCGCGGGCGGCGCCGGCCGGGTGCTGCGCCTCGAAGTACAGGTTCACCACCGCGCTCAGCGTGGACCGGGACCGGTCCAGCTCGCCCAGCTGGCGGGCGGCGATGCCGGTGCGCCACTGCACCGAGCGCACCAGCACCGAGTGGTCCTCGTCGGAGCCGGTCCGGGGCCGACCGTCCTGCTGCGCGTGCGCCATCTCGCTGATCTCGCCGAGCCGGTAGAGGTCGCCGCGCAGCAGGCAGTAGTCGCACAGCGCGCCCAGCAGCGCCTGCACGGCGGCCGGGTCCACGCCCGCGGAGTCGCGCAGCGCGGCCGTGATGAAGCTCGACTCCTCGTCCAGCCAGCGCAGCGCCAGGTCCAGCGAGGGGAAGCCGTGCTGCCCGAACCGGCCGGCCCGGGTCGAGGTCTTGCCCTCCACGAGCCGGATCACGGTGTTGGCGAGGTCCGCGTAGGAGCGGATCAGCCGCTCCTGCGCCGCGGCCCGCTCCACCGGGTCCTCCTCGTCCTGGAGCCGGTCGGCGGCGAACCGGCGCACCAGGTCGTGCGGGCGGAAGCGGCTGCCGCGGACGTTCTGCAGCAGCCCCGCCCCGGCCAGCTCCGCCAGCCGGCGGCCCGCCTCCTGCTCGTCGGTGGCCATGAGCGCGGCCCCCGCCGCGGCGCCGAAGCTGGCCCGCCCGGCCAGCGCGAGGCGGCGCAGCAGCCGGCGGCTCGGCTCGGGCTGGTCGTGGTAGCGCAGCGCCAGCACCCGGTCGACCGGATCCCGCGGGCCGAACACCTCGATGTCCGCGGCGAGTCCCCCCGCGCTGCCGTGGTCGGGCAGCGCGGCGCCGGCGATCCGCAGCGCGATCGGCAGGCCCGCGCACAGCGCGCGCAGCCGCTCGGCCTCCTCCGGGCGCGGAGTGGCGGTGCCGGCCGCGTCCGCGATCTCGCCGAGCAGTTCGTAGGTGTCGTCCAGGTCCAGCGGCCCGACCTCCAGGCTGTGCGTGACGGCGAAGGGCAGGTCCAGGTCGAGCGGCTCGGTCGCGGTGACCAGCACCAGGCTCTCCGAGCGCTCCGGCACCAGCGCGCCGATCTGCTCGGCGTCGGTGGCGTCGTCCAGCACGATCACCACGGGGACCTCGGTCAGGTGCTTCTGGTATTGGTCGGCGAGCCGGCGCAGGTGCTGGTCCTGGTTCTGCCGCTCGCGGAAGAGCAGTTGGTCGCGGGGCGCGCCGAGGCGGTTGAGCAGGTGCAGCAGCGCGTCGCGGACCGGCAGGGGCGCGTCGGCGCCGCGCAGGTCCACCACGCACGCGCCCCGGAACTGGTCCTTCAACTGCCGGGCGGCGCGCACCGCCAGCGTGGTGCGGCCGCTGCCGGCCGGACCGTGCAGCGTCACCACGGTGGGGCGGACCGCCGTCGAGACGCGGGCCTGGTGCACCCACTGGGCGATCTGCGCGAGGTGGCCGCGGCGGCCGGCGAACGGGCCCTCCGGCTCCGGGAGCTGCCCGAAGGACTGCTCCAGCACCGCCCGGGTCCGGGCCGCCGCGCTGCGGTCCCCGCCCGACAGGCGGCGCGGCTGCGGCACCTGCCCGGCCGGCAGCGGACGGACGGGCACCTGGGGCGGTGCGGCGGGCACGGGGGCCGGCGGCCGCTCCTCGGCGCGCGGCGGTACGGGGAGCGGGGCGCGCTGCTCCGCCACGAACGGCCTGATCCCGCGCCGCTCCAGCGCCTCCAGCCACGCGCGGCGGGCGCGCTGCACCTCTTCCGCGCGCTCCGCCCGGCCCGCGCGGTCGCGGCCGCCCGCGCGGCCCCGCAGCGCCGCCGCGCCGAACGTCGCCGCGCCCGTGGCCGCGCCCGTCACCACCGCGGCGCCCGCGGACAGGCCGTGCCCGAGGTCCACGCCGAGCGACACCGCCGCGGCGACCACCGCGGCCACGCCGGCCCCTGCGCCTCCGGAGGTCCGTCCCGCGGCCGCCTCCAGCGCCGTCCGGTAGGCCCCGTACTCCGCCGCCGCGCTCCCCGCCAGCTCCTCGCTCCGGTCCCGGGCCCTCCCCACCACGGCGTCCGCGTCCACCGCGGGGCCGTGCTCCGCCGCCACCCGGCGGACCAGCCGCTCCACCTCGGTACGGTCCGCCGCGCTCCACGCGATCCGTGAATCCGGCACATGCCCTCCCCACCTACGGCCCATCCCCGCATCACCCAGCCGAAACCGCCGGGTTCTATGGGGTTCCCGCCCCAACCACCTCCCAACCCCCACGGACCACGCTGTGGCCGGCCTGTCGAAAGACCTTGACGAATCAGGGGAGTTGGACCCGCCGGGGGTGTGGGGGGACCGGCGCGGGCGGCCGACCGGCACATCGGCAACGGGGTGGCCGCGGGGGCGGGGCGTCGTGTGCGGGGCCCGCGTGGGCGGCGCCGGTCGGCCGGCAGTGGTTTCGCAGCCGTGCCGCGGTCGCCGTCCGGTTGCTGCGGGCCGGCTCGGATGAGCTGGCGACGGGGCCGCTTCGGGCCCGCGGGGGCGGGGCGGGTCCCTCCGGGGAACGCCGGGGCTTTCGGGCGGGCCCCGGGGAGGACCGCGCGGTCCCCCCGTCCCTCGGGGGCGGGCCTTCGACCGGAGGACGGCGCCGTCCGGCCGCCGCGGACCTGTCTCGGCATGCCGGCGGGAGGACTCCTCCGGGCGGGTAAGCCGCGGGGCGGGAGCGGGTCCTTCCCGAGACGCGGGGGGACCTCCGGGCATGGGCCCACGCGGAGCGGCCGCGAACGGGCCGGCCTGACCGCGGTCGCCGCTCGTCGCGGCACAACCGCCGCTCGTGCGGCCCCCGCGTCCCTCAGGGGCGGGCTTTCGCGAGGAGGAGGGCGCGTTCGGCGTTGTTGCGGGTGAGGGCGGCGGCCCGCTCGAACTCGGCACGGGCCTCGGCGGTGCGGCCGAGGCGCTGGAGGAGGTCGCCGCGCACGGCGGGGAGGAGGTGGTATCCGGCCAGGGCCCCCGCGTCCCGCAGGGCGTCCACGATCGCCAGCCCGGCCGCGGCGCCCTCCGCCATGCCGACGGCCACCGCCCGGTTGAGCTCGACCACCGGCGACCCGGTACGGACGGCCAGCGCCCGGTACAGCACGGCGATTTGCGCCCAGTCCGTCTCGGCCCCGCTGCCGGCCCGCGCGTGGCAGGCCGCGATCGCCGCCTGGAGCGCGTACGGCCCCGGCGCCTCGCCCCGCGCCCGCGCCGCCGCGTCCGCCCGGGCCAGCGCGGCGAACCCGCGCCGGATCAGCAGCTGGTCCCACCGCCCCCGGTCCTGGTCGAGCAGCAGCACCGGCTCCGCCCCGCCCCGGGCCGCCGACCGCGACGCCTGGATCTCCAGCAGCGCCGCCAGGCCGTGCACCTCCGGCTCGTCCGGCATCAGCCCGGCCAGCACGCGGGCCAGCCGCAGCGCGTCCTCGCACAGCCCCGGCCGCATCCAGTCGTCGCCGGCGGTCGCGGCGTACCCCTCGTTGAAGACCAGGTAGACGACCTCCAGGACCGAGCCGAGCCGCTCGGCCCGCTCGGGCCCGTACGGCACCTCGAAGGGCACCCGCTCCTTCGTCAGCGTCCGCTTGGCCCGGACGATCCGCTGCGCCACCGTGGCCTCGCCGACGAGGAAGGCGCGGGCGATCTCGTCCGTGGTCAGGCCGCCGAGCAGGCGCAGGGTGAGCGCGACCCGGGCCTCGCGGGGCAGCACGGGGTGGCAGGCGGTGAACACCAGCCGCAGCAGGTCGTCCTCGATCGCCTCCGGGTCCTCGGCCCGTGCGAAGGCCGCGGCGGTCGCCGCCCCCGCGTCCGCGCCGTAGGACAGTTCCGGTTCGAGCAGCCGCAGCTTGCGGGCGAAGGTCTCGTCCCGCCGGAACTGGTCGATCGCGCGCCGCTTGGCCGTGGTCATCAGCCACGCGCCGGGATTGCGCGGCACGCCGTCCCGCGGCCACTGCTCCAGCGCGGCGACCAGCGCGTCCTGCGCGAGCTCCTCGGCGAGGTCGAGGTCGTGCACGATCCGGGTCAGCCCGGCGACCAGCCGCGGCGACTCGATCCGCCACACCGTGTCCACGGTCCGATGCGCGTCGGCCCGCCCGCCGTCCTGCCCGCCGGGCGCCGCCGCCTCGTCATGTGCCCTCACGCCAACCCATGACAGCAGCCCCGGCCGACCGGCGCAAAACCGGCCCCCCCGGGGGGCGCCCGCCGCGGGGGCGCCGGATGCCCGGCGCCCCCGCGCGGCCGGCGGCTATCCGAGGCGGGCGACCAGGGCCTCGTACTCCGCCCAGAGCTCGGCCGGCGTGTGCTCGCCGAAGGTCTCCAGGTGGGCCGGGATGAGGGACGCCTCGTCGCGCCAGACCTCGCGGTCGACGGAGAGCAGCAGCTCCAGGTCCCGCTCGGACAGGTCGAGTCCGTCGGTGTCGAGGTCGTCCGCGGACGGCAGGATGCCGATCGGGGTGCTGACGCCCTCGGCGACGCCGTTCAGCCGCTCCACGATCCACTTCAGCACGCGGCTGTTCTCGCCGAACCCGGGCCACACGAAGCGGCCGTCGGTGTCCTTGCGGAACCAGTTCACGTAGTAGATCCGCGGCAGCTTCGCCGGGTCGTGCTCCTTGCCCAGCCCGATCCAGTGGCCGAAGTAGTCGCCCATGTTGTAGCCGCAGAACGGCAGCATGGCGAACGGGTCGCGGCGCAGTTCGCCGACCTTGCCCTCGGCGGCGGCGGTCTTCTCGCTGGCGATGTTGGCGCCGAGGAAGACGCCGTGCTGCCAGTCGAAGGACTCGGTGACCAGCGGGACCGCCGAGCCTCGGCGCCCGCCGAAGAGGATCGCGGAGATCGGCACGCCCTTGGGGTCCTCCCACTCGGGCGCGATGATCGGGCACTGGGCGGCGGGCACGGTGAACCGGGCGTTGGGGTGCGCGGCGGGGGTGCCGGACTCCGGCGTCCAGGCGTTGCCCTTCCAGTCGGTCAGGTGGGCGGGCGGCTCCTCGGTCATGCCCTCCCACCACACGTCGCCGTCGTCGGTGAGGGCGACGTTGGTGAAGACGGAGTTGCCGTACATGGTCTTCATCGCGTTGGCGTTGGTGTGCTCACCGGTGCCGGGCGCGACGCCGAAGAAGCCGGCCTCGGGGTTGATCGCGTACAGCCGGCCGTCCTCGCCGAACCGCATCCACGCGATGTCGTCGCCGATGGTCTCCACGCTCCAGCCGGAGATGGTGGGCTCCAGCATGGCGAGGTTGGTCTTGCCGCAGGCGGACGGGAAGGCGGCGGCGATGTACTTGACCGCCTCGGGGCCGCCGGTGGGCGGGGTCAGCTTGAGGATGAGCATGTGCTCGGCCAGCCAGCCCTCGTCGCGGGCCATCACCGAGGCGATCCGCAGCGCGTAGCACTTCTTGCCGAGCAGGGCGTTGCCGCCGTAGCCGGAGCCGTAGGACCAGATCTCCCGGTCCTCGGGGAAGTGCGAGATGTACTTGGTGGAGTTGCACGGCCACGGGACGTCGGCCTGCCCGTCGGCGAGCGGGGCGCCCACGGAGTGCACGGCCTTCACGAAGCTGCCGTCGGTGCCGAGTTCGTCCAGGACGGCCTGTCCCATCCGGGTCATGGTGCGCATGGACACGGCCACGTACGCGGAGTCGGTGATCTCCACGCCCATCGCGGACAGCGGCGAGCCGATCGGGCCCATGCAGAAGGGCACCACGTACATGGTCCGGCCGCGCATCGCGCCGTGGAACAGGCCCGCCTCTCCGTCGGCGCCGTTCTCGCCGGTGAAGATCCGGCGCATCTCGGCGGGCGCCATCCAGTGGTTGGTCGGGCCTGCGTCGGCCTCGCGCTCGGCGCAGATGAAGGTCCGGTCCTCGACCCGCGCCACGTCGGTGGGGTCGGAGGCGGCGTAGTACGAGTTCGGGCGCAGCGTGGGGTCGAGTTTCGTGAAGGTGCCCTTGGCGACCAGTTCCTCGGCGAGGCGGTGGTACTCCTCCTCGGAGCCGTCGCACCACACGATCTCGTCGGGCTGGGTGAGCTCGGCGATCCCGCCGACCCAGTCGATCAGTTCCTGGTGGTTGGTGGGAGCCGCATTGGTCACTCGCGCCACGATCGCTCCGTCCCGCCGGGTCCGCACAGACCGGCGTACTGTTCGAGGGTTTTTCTTCCGTTCGGCCCCGTGGGGGCTGCGGCCCGGACGCGTCGTGGGGTGCTCATCCGGTGCCGACCGCACTCATATGAGTGTGGCCCTCCTCAAATGAATCTGTCCAGAGGACCGTGAGTGAGCATGAACACTCGGAGAGCCGCGTATTACTTAAAGGTAAGTTACGATGGCGTAGGTAAGATCTACGCCATGACCGCCGTGGACCAGGCGGGCGACGCGTCGTCCGCCGCCGATCCTGTCTCCCTGCCGACCCTCGTAAAGCCCAAGCTCAGGGGCTGGTTGCATGCGGGCATGTTCCCTGCGGTGCTGGTCGCAGGGGTCGCGCTCACGGCCTTCGCCCAGAGTCCCCGCGGGCGGCTGGCATGCGCTGTCTTCACCGTGACCGCGTGCGCACTCTTCGGAGTCAGCGCCCTCTACCACCGGGGCAACTGGAGTCCGCGCAGCCTAGGAATTTTGCGCCGACTTGACCATGCGAACATCTTCTTGATCATCGCGGGCACCTACACGCCGCTCACGATCCTGCTGCTGCCCGGCGCCACGTCCGAGCTGCTGCTGTGGCTGGTGTGGGCCGGCGCGCTGGCCGGGATCGCCTTCCGGGTCTTCTGGGTCGGCGCCCCGCGCTGGCTGTACACGCCCTGTTACATCGCGCTGGGCTGGGTGGCGATCTTCTTCCTGCCCGACTTCCTGCGCACCGGCGGGGTGGCCGTCATGGTCTGCGTGATCGTCGGCGGCGTCCTGTACAGCACGGGGGCGGCCGTCTACGGCTTCAAGCGGCCGAACCCGTCACCGCGGTGGTTCGGCTTCCACGAGGTCTTCCACTCCTTCACGCTGGCCGCGTTCATCGTCCACTACGTCGGCATCTCGCTGGTGGCCTACCAGCACCGCTGAGCGGGCGCGGCGCGCCCGGCGGACGTGACGGCGGGCGCGCCGCCGTCACCCTGACGGGCGGAGGCGGGCGCACGGGTGCGCGGGCGGGCTACGGCTCCGCGCGCAGCTGGGAGCGCAGGGTGCGCGGGTCGGACGTCGGGGCGTCGCAGACGAAGTGGCGGCAGACGTACGCGGCCGCGCGGCCGGCCCGGGTGGGCCGGTTCACCAGCAGCGGGAACTCGTCCGAGCCCTCCTCGCCCACGGCCACCACCGCGCCGGGCGCGGCCCCCAGCAGCGCGGTGCGGTGCAGTTCCTCGGTGAGCGTGTCGCCGATCGGGCCCACCACGGCCACCTCGCGCGGCCCGTCCTGCGCCGCCTCGGCCACGGCCAGCCCCCAGCCGATGAAGCGCGGCGCCCGGGCGGCCAGCGCGCCGACCACCCCGAGGGCGCTCTCGGCCGCCGCCCGGTGCCGGTCGGAGCCGGTGTGGGCGGCGTACGACAGCAGGGCGCCGGCCGCGGCGGTCCAGCCGGAGGGCGCGGCGTTGTCGGTGGGGTCCTGCGGGCGGCGGATCAGCCGCTCGGCGTCGTCCGCGGTGTCGTAGAGCGAGCCGTCGGGGGCGCTGAAACGGGTCAGCACCGTGTCGAGCAGCAGCCCGGCGAAGTCCAGCCAGACGCCCTCGCCCGTGACGGAGGCGAGCGCGAGGAAGCCCTCGGCGACGTCGCCGTAGTCCTCAAGCACCCCGTCGTGGGCGCCCGCCACGCCGTCGCGCGAGGTGCGCAGCAGCCGCCCGCGCGGGTCGAGGTGCACCCGCACCAGCAGGTCGGCGGCGTCCACCGCTGCCTGCACCAGGTCGGGCCGGTCGAAGTAGGCGCCGGTCTCGGCGAGCGCGGCGATGGCCAGGCCGTTCCAGGCGGCCACCACCTTGTCGTCGCGCCCCGGCCGCGGCCGGCCGGCCCGCGCGGCCAGCAGCCGCTCCCGTACGGAGGCGACCCGGTCGGCATCCACCATGCCGTTGCCCTGCGGGAGTTGGAGGACGGAGGCGCCCTCCTCGAACGTGCCCTCCGCCGTCACCCCGAAGTAGCCGGCCGCGAACTCGCCGTCGGCGGCGCCGAGTTCGGCGAGGAGTTGGGCGGGAGTCCAGACGTAGTGGGCGCCTTCGACGCTGCGGCCGGTGCCGTCGTCGCTGTCGGCGTCCAGCGCGGAGGCGAACCCGCCCTCGTGCGTGGCCAGTTCGTTGACCAGGAAGTCGGCGGTCTCCAGCGCGACCCGGCGGGCGAGGTCGGAGCCCGTGGCCCTCCACAGGTGGGCGTAGATCCGGATCAGCAGCGCGTTGTCGTACAGCATCTTCTCGAAGTGCGGCACCGTCCACGTGCGGTCGACGCTGTAGCGGGCGAAACCGCCCGCGAGTTGGTCGTAGATGCCGCCGCGGGCCATCGCCTCGCAGGTGTCGCGGACCATTCGCAGCGCCGCGCCGGAGCCGGTGCGGGCGTGGTGGCGCAGCAGGAACTCCAGCGCCATCGACGGCGGGAACTTCGGCGCGCTCCCGAAGCCGGAGTGCTCTCCGTCGTACGAGCGGGTCAACTCACGCAGGGCGGCGTCGAGTTCGCGCTCCCCGACGGTACGGTCGGCGGCGCCCGCGTACGCCCCGGCCCGCTCCGACAGCTCCCGCACGATCCGCGCGGCGACCTCGGCGACCTCCTCGCGCCGGTCCCGCCAGGCGGCGACCACGCCCTTGAGCACGTCCGTGAACCCCGGCATGCCGTGCCGCGCGGCGGGCGGGAAGTAGGTGCCGAAGTAGAACGGCTCGCCCTCGGGGGTCAGGAAGACCGTCATCGGCCAGCCGCCCTGGCCGGTGGCCGCCTGCACCGCCTCCATGTACACCGCGTCCACGTCCGGACGCTCCTCGCGGTCCACCTTCACCGCCACGAAGTGGGCGTTCAGGTACTCCGCGGTCGCCTCGTCCTCGAAGGACTCGTGGGCCATCACGTGGCACCAGTGACAGCTGCTGTAGCCCACGCTCAGCAGCACCGGCACGCCGCGCTTGCGCGCCTCGCCGAATGCCTCGTCCCCCCACGGCCACCAGTCCACGGGGTTGTCCGCGTGCTGCAGCAGGTAGGGCGAGGTCGCGTCACCGAGTCGGTTCACCCACCCACCCTCTCACGCCCACCCCACCCCGGGTTACCGCCCGTAGACCCCTTGCGTGTCCCCCTCCCGGCGGGGGAAATCCCTCGTGCCGCCGTGTCGAATTCCGGTTCGGCCGTTCGACGGGTAGGTGAAGGCGGGGAGGTGCCCTGCCGTCGGACGAGAAGAGGAGCGGCGCGATGCGATTCATGATGCTGGTGAAGATGGACCCCGCGAAGGTGCCCGCGAGCGGGCCGAGCGAGGAGCTCATGACCGAGATGGGGAAGCTCATCGAGGAGATGACCAAGGCCGGCGTGCTGCTGGACACCGGTGGGCTGCGGCCGACCGAGGAGGGCACGGTGCTGCACCTGGCGCAGGGGAAGCAGACCGTGCTGGACGGGCCCTTCACGGAGGCCAAGGAGATCGTCGGCGGCTACTGCATCGTGCAGGCGAAGTCGCAGGCCGAGGCGGTCGAGTGGTCCTCGCGCTTCCTGGCGATCCACGGCGACGAGTGGGACCTGTCCGCGGAGATCCGGCAGATCGAGGAAGCGGAGTGAGCCGCCGGAACCCGGTGTGAGCCCGCCCGGCGCGCTCGGCCCGTACTCGGGGGTGCGGGCCGGGCCGCGGGCCGTCCGTTCCGGCGCCCGCCCCCGGGGTCAGGGCTGGGAGTAGCCGCTGAGGAACCCGCCGATGCGGTTCACCGCGTCGGTGAGGTCCTCCTTGGCGGGCAGGGTGACCAGCCGGAAGTGGTCCGGCTCGGGCCAGTTGAAGCCCGTGCCCTGCACCACCAGGATCCGCTCGGCCCGGAGCAGGTCGAGCACCATCTGCTCGTCGTCCTTGATCTTGTAGACCTTCGGGTCGAGCCGCGGGAACGCGTACAGCGCGCCGCGCGGCTTGACGCACGTCACGCCGGGGATCGCGGTCAGCGCCTCGTACGCCGCGTCGCGCTGCTCCGACAGCCGCCCGCCGGGCAGCACCAGGTCCTTGATCGACTGCCGCCCGCCGAGCGCCGTGGCGATCGCGTGCTGCGCGGGCACGTTGGCGCACAGCCGCATGTTGGCGAGGATGGTCAGCCCCTCGATGTAGCTGGCCGCGTGCTCCTTGGGCCCGCACACCGCGAGCCAGCCGCTGCGGAAACCGGCCACCCGGTACGCCTTGGACAGGCCGTTGAAGGTCAGGGTGAGCAGGTCCGGGGCGATCGCGGCGAACGGGGTGTGCGTCGCGTCGTCGTAGAGGATCTTGTCGTAGATCTCGTCGGCGCAGACGATCAGCCGGTGCCGGCGGGCGATCTCCGCGAAGCCCTGGAGGAGGGCGTCCTCGTACACCGCGCCGGTCGGGTTGTTCGGGTTGATGATCACGATCGCCTTGGTGCGGTCGGTGATCTTGCGCTCGATGTCGGCGAGGTCGGGCTGCCAGTCGGCCTGCTCGTCGCAGCGGTAGTGCACGGCGGTGCCGCCGGACAGCGAGACCGCGGCCGTCCACAGCGGGTAGTCCGGCGCGGGCACCAGCACCTCGTCGCCGTCGTCCAGCAGCGCCTGCATGGACATCTGGATCAGCTCGGACACCCCGTTGCCGAGGTAGACGTCCTCGACGTCCAGCTCGACGCCCTGCGTCTGGTAGTGCTGCATCACCGCGCGGCGGGCCGGCAGGATGCCCTTGGAGTTCACGTAGCCGTGGGCCGTGCCCAGCGACCGGAGCATGTCCTCCAGGATCTCCGGCGGACACTCGAAGCCGAAGGGCGCCGGGTTCCCCGTGTTCAGCTCCAGGATGCGGTGACCCGCCGCCTGCAGCCGCATGGCCTCTTCCAGGACCGGGCCCCGGATGTCATAGCAGACGTTGGCGAGCTTCGTGGACTGGATCACCTGCATGCCGGTCACCCTAAGGCCACCCTCCACCGCCCGCGCGGTGTTTTTCACCACGTGGACAACCGAGCCACCCCTCGGGCCACCCGGGACGCCCCGCAGACCCGGGCCCGCCCCGGCTGGCACAATCCGGGGATGACGTTCTCCGCGTCGTCCCCGCCCCGCCGCTCCGCCGTCCCCCGGCTGCTGGCCCTCCTCAACGACGAGCCGGTCGCCCGCACCGAGCACGACCTGCTCGGCTCCGGCCAGGCGGCGAACGCGCTGACCGGCCTGATCGTCGGCTCCCGGCACGCGACGCCTTTCACCCTCGCGGTGGACGCCGGATGGGGGATGGGCAAGAGCAGCCTGATGCGGCTGGTCGACGCGCGGTTACGGCAGTACGACGACGTGCGGACGGTCTGGTACAACGCCTGGACCTCGACCGGCGCCGACGCCCTCGAAGGGCTGATCAAGTCCGTCCTGGTCCAGGTCGACCCCAACGTGCTGCGCCGCGCCCTGCGCCGGGTGCGCGAGGGCGGCGCCCTGGCGAAGGCCGCCCGGCTGCTGTCGCTGCTGGTCGCCGGCCCGCTGGGCGTCTCCGGCATGGTCGACGAGCTGTGGCGCGGCCTGTCGGTCGACGCCACCGCCCGCAACACCATGCGCGACACCCTGCGCGAGCTGATCGGCGAGTGGACCGCGGGCCCGCCCGGCGGCGCCCCCGGCCGGCTCCTGGTCGTCTTCATCGACGACCTCGACCGCTGCTCGGAGCAGTCCCTGCTCGCCGTCTGCGAGGCGGTCAAGGTCTACCTCGACGTCCCCGGGCTCGCCTTCGTCGTCGGCTGCGACCGGGCCGCCCTCGGCCCGGGCGGGATGCTGCGCGACCTGTCCCCGGCGGGCACCGCGTTCATGGAGAAGATCTTCCAGACCAGCTACCGCATCCCCGCCGCCGGCGCCGCCGACATCCACGGCTACGTCCGCTCCTGCGCCCGGCAGGCGGGTCTGGAGGACCTGCTCGACGACCGGCTCGTCGAACTCCTCGCCTACCGGGCCGACCGCAATCCCCGCCGGGTCAAGCGCCTGGTCAACGGACTGCTGCTGGAGGCGCACCTCAACCCGATCTGGGCCGACCTCCCCGCGGAGGCGGTCATCCGCACGCTGCTGCTCCAGTACCTGTACCCGGACTTCCACCGCATGCTGACCGTGCCGGGCGGCCCGGAGGCGCGGACCGACGTGGTGACCGAGTTCCGCGGCTACCGGCGGGCCCGCGGGCGGCTGTGGTCCTCCGATCCCTGGGCGCCGCCGGCCGCCGCGGAGGTCGGGGCGTTCCTGCGTACCTACGGGGTGCCGGTGCCGACCGAGCCCACCGCCCGCGGCCAGGCGCTGGCCGCCCTGGAGCGGCAGCTGCCGTCGGGCTTCCCGGCCCTGGCGGACGACCCGGCGTTCGTGTCGCTCACCGACGAGTTCGTGGCGCTGCCGGAGGCGGAGGTGGTGCTGCGGCGGCTGCGGATGGGCCCGGACGGCACCGAGGGGAGCGCGGGGCTGCCGCCGTTCGACCCGCTGCGGCCGTCCCTGGGCCGGCTGACGGATCCGCCGCAGGAGGGGTGGCCGGTCCCGCCGGAGTACCGCCCCGACCCGCCGGTGCAGCAGCCGGCCGGCGACGGCCGGCCCACGGTTCCGGGACCGGCCGGCGAGCCCCGTCCGGCGTACGAGTACCCCCAGCCCGCCCAGGGGAGCGCCGGGGACACCGGGGAGTTCTCCATCGACTACACGCCCCCCGCCTGGTACGGGCAGCCGCGCAGGGAGGCGGCGGAGTCCGGGCCCCCGGTCCTCATCGTGGGTTTCGAGCCGCTGCCCGCGTCACGGCTCATGCCGGACCTGAGGCGGTACGGCCTCCCCACCGCGTACGTGTACACCGCCCTGGCCTGGAGGCAGGCGGTCGAGGCCGGCCCCGTCGCGGTGCTCTGCCACGTCCACGCCTTCGGCGAGGAGGGCCGGGGCTTCGAGCTGGTCCGGGCCGCCCGGCAGGAGGGACTGGACGCGCCCGTCGTCCTCTACACGCCGCGGCTGACGCCCAACGACGAGCGGACCGCCCAAGAGCTGGGCGCGGCCGTCACCGACGACCCCTCGTCCGCGGTCGACGCCGTCCGCGCGGCCCTCGCCTCCCCGTGAACCCGGCCGAGTGAGTCCTCGCGCCGGGCCTCAGCGCGGCGTCGCGGCGGGCCGGCGGTCGGCGGCCGGACGGGCCGGGGAGCGGCGGACCGAGCGGCCGGGCAGGGCGCCGGTGCGGCGCCCGTCGTCGATGACGCACCGCCCGTCCACCAGGACGTACGGGATGCCGGTCGGCAGGGCACGCGGCCGGTCGTAGGTGGAGCCGGCGGCGACCGTCGCGGGGTCGAAGAGCACGAGGTCGGCCCGGTAGCCCTCGCGGACCAGGCCGCGGTCGGGCAGCCGCAGCCGCGCGGCGGGCCGTCCGCTGAGGTGAGCGACGCACTCCTGGAGGCTGAGCACCCCGAGCTCGCGGACGTAGGTGCCGAGGTAGCGGGGGAAGGTGCCGTACGCCCGCGGGTGCGGCTTGTCGCCGCGCAGGATGCCGTCGGAGCCGCCGGTGTGGCCGCGGTGGCGCATGATCGCCCGGACGTTGGCCTCGTCGCCCACGTGCTGGAGGATCGTGGTGCCCAGGCGGTCGGCGAGCAGGAGGGCGCGGGCGGTGGGCCAGCCGTCCACCCGGGTGCCGACGCGGTCGGCCAGCGCCGGGTCGCCCACGCCGGAGATCTCGATGGTGGACCAGTCGACGGGCACGCCGTGGCAGCCGTCGGAGCCCTCGACCTCCAGCGTGTGCCGGACCGCCTCGGCCGTGGTGGCGTCGCGCAGCCGCGCCAGGGTCGCCTCCGGCCCGCCCTCGGCCGCCCAGCTCGGCAGCAGCGCGACCAGCGTGGTGCAGCCGGGGGTGTAGGGATAGGTGTCCAGCGTGATGTCGGCGCCCTCGTCCAGCGCCTGGTCGAGCACCGCCAGCAGGTCCGCGGCGCGGCCCCGGTTGACCTCGAAGTTCATGGTCGCGTGGGCCAGGTGCAGGGCGCAGCCCGCCTCCCGGGTCAGCGCGATCATCTCGCGGTACGCCTCCAGCGCGCCGGCGCCGTAGGACCGGTGGTGCGGGCAGTAGTAGCCGTCGTACGCGGCCACCACCCGGCACAGTTCGGTGAGTTCGCCGTCCGAGGCGTACATCCCCGGGGTGTAGGTCAGCCCCGAGGACATCCCGACGGCGCCCTCCGCCAGCCCCTCGGCGACCAGTTCCTTCATCCGGGCCAGTTCGGCCGGCGTGGGCGGCCGGTCGTCCCAGCCCATCGCGACCGCCCGCACGGTGCCCTGCGGGACGAGGTAGGCGGCGTTGACGGCGATGCCCCGGTCCAGCCGGTCGAGGTACTCGCCCACCCCGCGCCAGGTGAAGTCGGCGTCGCGGCCCTCGCCGTTCCACCCGGCGATCTGGGTGCGCACGTCCCGGAGGACCGCGTCGTCCACGGGCGCGTACGACAGCCCGTCCTGCCCGAGCACCTCCAGGGTCACGCCCTGGGCTGCCTTCGCCTCGTGCGCGGGGTCCTCCAGCACGGCGAGGTCGCTGTGCGCGTGCATGTCGATGAAGCCGGGCGCGAGCGCCAGGCCGTCGCCGTCGAGCACGCGCCGCCCGGTGAGCCGGCCCGGCCCGCTCCCCTCGGGGTGGATCCGCGCGATCCGCCCGCCGTCCACGGCGACGTCCGCGGTGTACGGCTCGCCGCCGCCGCCGTCCACCACGCGCACACCGCGTATGACCAGTTCCACGGCCTCATCCTCGCCGATGCCCCCGCCGCCCCGAAGAGCTGTCCACCCCTCGAACCGACCCCGGGGAGGGGGAGGGGGGCCACGGGTCGGCCGACGCGTGGTGGCCCGCCGCGTTCGCGGCGGAGGCGCGCCGGACGGGCGGGCGCGTCCTGGACGGAGGACCCGCGCGCCCTAGAAGAAGGTGCGGACGAAGGAGATGACCGTGCCGTCCGCCCGCACCTCGGGGATGAAGGTCCACTTGTCGAACGAGGTGCACGGGTGGGACAGGCCCAGGGCCACCCAGTCGCCGACGGCCAGTTCCTCCTCCGGCGGCAGCTCCAGCCAGCCGTGCTGGTCGGACAGCTTGACGACGCGGGTGCCGGGCGCGGGGCGGCGCACCGAGCCGTCCAGCGCCGAGCGCACGGCGACGACCTCCGGCAGCCCGAGGTCGTAGGCGGCGTCGCGCTTGCCGGCGTTGACGAACGCCTGGCCGGGCTCGGGGCGCGAGACGACCTGCGTCCACAGCCGGAACGCCGGCTCCAGGCCCCCTTCGCGCGGTACCCGGTTGAAGGGGGTGATCCGCCGGTAGTGGTCGTCGTCGTGGGTGACGTACGCGCCCGAGCGCAGCAGCTTGAGCACCGGGCGGCTCAGCGCGGGGATCTCGGCGAAGACGTCCGCCACCGCGTCGAACCAGGCGGAGCCGCCCGCGCTCACGACGATCGAGTCGGCCGCGCCGAACAGGCCGCGCGCGTCGAGCGAGGCGGCGAGTCCCACCAGCCGGCGCAGGTAGTCCCGCACCCGGTCCAGGGAGGCCGAGGGGACCTCGCCCTCGTACCCGGCGACGCCCACGAGCCGCAGGGACGCCGAGGCGGCGACCGCCTCGGCGGCCTCGACCGCCTCCGCGTCGGTGCGCACCCCGGTCCGCGCGCCCGGCCCGCCGCCGAGTTCGACCACGACGTCGATCCGCCGCCGCGCGCCGGCCGCCTTCAGCGCGGTGTCCATCAGCTCGACCCCGCGCGGGGAGTCGACGTAGCAGACCAGCTCGAAGGAGGGGTCGCCGTCCAGCTCGGCGGCCAGCCAGCGCAGCGCCGCCGGGTCGACGACCTCGTTGGCCAGGAAGATCCGCGGCACCCCGAAGGCCCGTGCCACCCGCACCTGGTGGGGGACGGCGAGGGTGATCCCCCAGGCGCCGGCGGCGAGTTGGCGGGCGAAGAGCCGCGGCGCCATGGAGGTCTTGCCGTGCGGGGCGAAGGCCAGGCCGTGCGCGGCGGTGTAGTCGGCGAGTTGGGAGAGGTTGTGCTCCAGCGCCTCGGCGGAGAGGGTGAGCACCGGGGTGGTGAAGCCGCCGTCGAACAGGTCGCGCTTCTGGGCCGCCAACTCGCCGACGGTGAGGCCGTCGGCGTCCGGCGGGCTGCCCTTGAAGCGGTGGTCGACCCGCTCGCCGTCCAGCGCGGCCACCCGCTCGTCGATCTCCATCGGCCCTCCTGAGTTTCTGTGCGCCGAGCTTGTTGCACGATGTGCAACGGTTGTTGCGTATGGTGTTTCACGCTGTCTAACATCCACGACGACGCCGGGTCAACGGCGGCAGGAGCAGCAGGAGCCCGTGTGAGCGCCGAGCGTCACGACACCCCGGAAGCCCCCGTGGACGTCGTCTGCCTGGGCGAGTCCATGGTGACCTTCGTCCCCGACCGGCCCGGCCCGCTCGCCGACGTCCCCGCCTTCCACCGCGCCATCGGCGGTGCGGAGTCCAACGTCGCCTGCGCCCTGGCCCGGATCGGCCACTCCACGCGCTGGATCAGCCGGGTCGGCGCGGACGGCTTCGGCGACCACCTGCTGGCCGCGATCGCCGCGGCGGGCGTGGACGTCTCCGCCGTGCGGCGCGACCCGCACCGGCCGACCGGCGTCTACTTCCGCACCGCGGGCGAGCGCGCCACCACGCTGACCGCCGCCCCCGGCCGGGCCGAGGTCGTCTACTACCGCAAGGGCTCCGCGGCCTCGGCCCTGTCGCCGGCGCTGGTCCGGCGGCGCGAGGTCTGGTCCGGCCGCGTCCTGCACCTGACCGGCATCACGCCCGCGCTCTCACCGACCTGCCTGGCGCTGATGCGGCGGCTGACCCACCGCGAACCGGGCCGCCCGCTGGTCTCCTTCGACGTCAACCACCGCCCCGCGCTGTGGCACGGCTCCGACCCGCGGCTGCTGGTGGAGCTGGCCCGCGGCTGCGACGTCGTCCTCGTCGGCGAGGACGAGGCGCAGGCCGCGTGGGGGCTGCCGGACGCCGACGCGGTCCGCGCCGAACTGCCCGAACCCGAGGTGCTGGTGGTCAAGCAGGGTGCCGGGGAAGCGGTCCTCTTCCACGGCGACGCGCCCGGCCTGCACGTGCCCGCGCCGGGCGTGGACGTGGTCGCGCACGTGGGCGCCGGGGACGCCTTCGCCGCCGGGTTCCTGTCCGCGACCCTGCGCGGGCTGCCGCCGCGCGACCGGCTGCGCCACGGACACCTGCTGGCCGCGGCGGCGCTCACCGTGCCGGGCGACCTCGCCGAGCCGCCGGACCGGGACCGCGCCGACGCGCTCGCCGCGCTCGACGACGCCGCGTGGGCGGCGCTGCGGCTGGGCCCGGGATGGGTGCGGGAGGCGTTCCGGGGAGGGGCCGCAGGGGCCGCAGGGGCTCCGGGCGCCGCGGCGGCCGCCATGCCGGCCGGGTCCGCTGGTCACGCCGCCGGGAGGGAGCCGGTATGAGCCAGTCCGTCGACCGCGCGCTGAGCATCCTGCCGCTGCTCGCCGAGGGCCCCGCGGGGCTGGACGACGTCGCCCGGAGCCTCGGCGTCCACAAGTCGACGGCGCTGCGGCTGCTGCGCACGCTGCGTGAGCACGGCCTGGTCTACCGCCAGCGCGACCAGCGCTACCGGCTGGGCAGCCGCCTGTTCGCCCTGGGTCAGCAGGCCATGGAGACGCTGGACGTCCGGGAGGTCGCCCACCCCCACCTGACCGTTCTCAACGAACGCACCGGGCACACCGTCCACCTGGCGGTGTACGAGCAGGGCGAGGTCGTCTACATCGACAAGGTCGACAGCCGCTACCCGGTGCGGATGTACTCCCGCGTCGGCCGCCCGGTGGCCATCACGGTGGCGGCGGTGGCCAAGCTGCTGCTGGCCGACCTTCCGGAGCCGGAGCGGCGGGCGCTGGCCGAGCGGCTGGAGTACCCGCGCTACACCGCCCGCTCGACGCCCGACCCGGCCGCCTTCCTCGCCGAACTGGCCCGGGTGCGCGAGCAGGGCTGGGCGGAGGACCTCGGCGGGCACGAGGAGTCCATCAACTGCGTCGGCGCGCCGGTGCGCGGCCCCGGCGGCCGGGTGTGCGCGGCCATGTCGGTCTCCGCGCCCAACGTCGTGGTCAGCGCCGAGGAACTGCTGCGGCTGCGCCCGCAGGTCATGCGCACGGCGGAGGCGATCGGCCGGGAGCTGTCCGGCGAGACCGCCCCGGCGCACCCCGTGAGCGCACCCTCCGCACCCTCTTTCGAGAATCACCCGCACGTCACGAACAAGGACAACGACGCATGAGCGACCCGACCGGCACCACCCCGCAGCAGCACCTCGCCAAGGTCGCGGTGACCCCGCCGACCCACACCGCGCCGCCCGCGAAGTTCTCGCACGGGGTGCGCAAGGGCGACATCCTCCAGGTGGCCGGCCAGGTCGGCTTCCTGCCGGCCGTCGAGGGACAGGCGCCGACGGTGGCCGGCCCCGGCCTGCGCGAGCAGACCCTCCAGACGCTCGCCAACGTGCGATCGGTGCTGGAGGCCGGCGGCGGCAGTTGGGAGGACGTGGTGATGGTGCGGGTGTACCTCACCGACACCGCGCACTTCGCCGAGCTGAACGAGATCTACAACGCGTACTTCGCCGACCTGCGCGAGGTGCCCGCCGCCCGGACCACGGTGTACGTCGGCCTGCCGGCCGGGCTGCTGATCGAGATCGACGCCTTGGCCGTCCTGGGCTGAGCGGGCCCGAACCGCACGAAGGGTGCCCCCCGCACGCGGGAGGCACCCTTCGCTCACTGCGGGTTCAGGTCACGACATGGCGTGGACGTGCGCGCCGACGCCGTTGGACCAGGTGTTGCCGGCCGAGGCGTCCCAGTTCGTGGACCAGGTCATCGCGCCGCGGATGGACGGCCACAGGGTGCTGGGGTGCCAGCTGCCGCAGCCGGTGCCCTTGGCGAGGCAGTCCAGCGCGTTGTTGACGACGGTCGGCGAGACGTACCCGGAGCCGGCCGCGCTGGTGGACGCCGGGGTGCCGATGCCGACCTGGGCCGGCGACAGGCCGGCCTGGATCGCGGTGCACGCCAGCGTGGTGATGAAGTCCACCGAGCCCTGGCTGTAGACGCCGCCGTCGCAGCCGTTCATCGAACCGCTGTTGTAGTACTGGGTGTTGACGACGGTCAGGATGTCCTTGATCTTCAGCGCGGTGGCCAGGTAGTCGCTGGACGCCGAGAGCATGTCGATGGTCTGCGGCGCCATCGTGATGATCAGGCCCGAGCCCGCCTTGGTGCTGAGGTTGCGCAACGCCTGAGCCATGTAGGTGGAGTTGAGGCCGTTCTCCAGGTCGATGTCGACGCCGTTGAAGCCGTACGTCTGCATCAGCGAGTAGACGCTGTTGGCGAAGTTGGTCGCCGACGTCGAGTCGTTGACGGAGATCGTGCCGTTCTGGCCGCCGACGGAGATGATCACCTTCTTGCCGGCCGCCTGCTTGGCCGCGATGTCCGCCTTGAACTGGGACACGCTGTAGCCCAGCGACGGGTCGAGGGTGAAGGACACCGCGCCCGGCGTGCCGGTGGCGTCGGCGAAGGCGACCGCGATGATGTCGTACTGGCTCTGCACCTGGGCGATGGTCTGCACCGTCGCCCCGTTGTTGAAGTTCTGCCAGTAGCCGGTGACCACGTGCTTGGGCAGGTTCCCGGTCGGCGGCGTGACCGGCGTGGTCGGCGGCGTCGTGGGCGGGGTGGTCGGCGGCGTGGTGGGGGGCGTGGTGGGCGGGGTCGTCCCGCCGCCGCTCGGGCCGGACAGCGAGACGTCGTCCGCGAAGTAGGCGGGCTGCGCGTACCAGCCGTGGGTGTAGACGGTCACCGAGTGGGTGCTCGCGCCGGTGGTGAAGCTGACGCTGAGCTGGGTGTACGACGTGGCGCTCGGCGTCCAGGTGGACGGGTCGGTGCCGCCGGTGCCGGTGGCGCCCAGGTAGACGTAACTGCCCTGCACCCACGCGCTCAGCGTGTACTGCGAGCCGGGCTGCACGCTGATGGTCTGCTGGCACTGGCCGGTGTCGGAGCTGCTCGGCGTGGCCTTCAGCGCCGAGGCGCCGGAGTGCACCGGGCCGGAGACGGTGGTGCCGGAGCCCGCCGAGCAGGTCCAGCCGGAAAGTCCGCTCTCGAAGCCGGAGTTGGCCACCAGGTTGGTGGTCGCGGCGCTGGCGTCGCCTTCCGTGACGAGCGCGACGCCGGAGCCGATCACGGCGGCGGCGCTCAGTCCGGCGATGATCCGGCGCTTGAGGGGGGACAGGTGAGTGACCGTCTTCGACCTGCCGTCTGCATGGCGCGCTGTGTTCGCGTGCGATGCACGTTCCACGACTGCCTCCTGGGGGCAAGGAGTTGGGGGGTGGTGGGTGTGCGGACCGCGAGTGCGGGGGAATTGCTGGGGAAACCGAGGGAACCGGGGTACCACCGAGAAAGTTGGTCCAGACCAATGGGGTTGTCAAGACCTCTGGCGGACACCGGTGCTCCCGGTGGGGGCCGAGTGTCCCGATACGCAACAATCCGCGCCCGAACCGCTACACATCGATAAGCTGACGACCGCGTATGGCCAGGTGGACCGGTGCCGACCGAGTCCGCCGCGCGGAGATGGGGAGGTTCCGTATGCCGAGCGTCATCACGGTCACATCGGACGACCTCGCGCTCCCGCTGGAGGAGCACGTGATGCTCGTCTCCGCCGCCCTGGACGCGTACGGCCACGTGGTGGCGCTGGCCCCGGCCGAGCCCACCGACCCCGCCCGGCGCCGGATGCACACCGTGCGCTCCGCCCTGGAGGGCGAGCGGATCGCGATCGTGCCGCTCAACCTGCCGCCGCTGGCACGGACGTTGCTCGGCGAGCAGCTGCGCCAGATCTCCGGCACCGACCTCGGCCCGGGCGTACTGGCCGGCGCCGCCCGGCTGTTGCCCTACTACCTGCACTCCGGCGCGCTGCTGGCGTCGGTGAGCAAGCTCGACCGGGTGCCGGTCGGCGTCGGCAGCCACGTCAAGTCCCTCGTGCCCGGGCGGCACTTCGCGGTGCTCGCGCACCCCGAGCCGTACCTCGGCGAGGCCGATCCGGACCGGGTGCCGCCCGGCCCGGGCTACCAGACCCAGCTCGCCGTGGCCGGCAAGGGCGTCGACCCCGGCTGGGTCACCGGCCCGCTCGCCTCCGGATGGCGCACCCAGCACGTCCGCGAACTGCCGCTGCCGCCGGACTCGGCCCGCTGGTGGGGCACGTCCCGGCTGGTCGAGTTCACCGCCTACATCGCGGACGTCGGCATGCTCTACCAGTTGGTGACCTCGGTCCGGCGGGACACCTGCACCTGGTGCGGGCTCGAAGTCATCGGCGACCAGTGCCTGTTCTGCGCCGCCCGGATCGGCGAGCGCACGGCCCCGGCCAAACACGCCGCGCCACCCGCCGCCCGCCCGGTGGAAACCCCGCGCCGCCCTCAACTCGAACCCCACAAGCGATAGGTGCTCCCCGCACATGAACTCACGTCAGCGCCGTGGTGCCGTTCTCCTGGTGTTCTCCGTGATCTGCGCGGTGGCCGCCCTCGCCGGCGTGGTCGCCGTCGTCGGCAACGCGCGCTCGCAGGTCGGTTCGAAGGTGACGGCGTACGAACTGTCCACCGACGTACCGGCGTACACCGCCCTGGACTCCTCCAAGGTGCACCGCATATCCGTGCCGAAGCGGTGGCTGCCCGACACCGCCGTGCGCGATCTCGCCCAGTTCCAGGGGAAGATCGCCACCGTCCCGCTGAAGAAGGGCTCGCTGCTCCAGTCCGACATGGTGGCCGAACGGCCCGAACTGCGGCCGGGGCAGATGGAGATCGCCATCATGATCGACGCCGAGACGGGCGTGGCCGGCAAGATCACCGCCGGCTCCAAGGTCGACATCTTCGCCACCTTCGCCGGCCGCCAGGACTCCGACCCCGACGTCTCGAAGATCATCGTGGCGGGCGCCCAGGTCCTCGACGTCGGTGAGATCAAGGCGTTCGACAAGAACGAGGACGCCCAGCGGGTGTCCGAGGAGGGCGTGCCGATCACCTTCGCGCTCGACGCCGAGGACGCCCAACGCGTCGCCTACGCCGAGTCGTTCGCGGAGCACGTGCGGCTCGCGCTGGTCGCCCCCGGGGACACCGCGCCACCGCCGGCCACATCCCGCACGTACACGCTCGGCGGGGACACCGCGGCCACGGGAGGCCCGAGATGACCGTTCGCATCCTGTCCGCCACCGGTGACGCGGACGCCGCGCGCGCCCTGCTCGGCCTGCTCGGCCAGCTGCCGGCCGCCGAACCCGCCCCCGCGGTGGGGGACTCCGCCACCTTGCTGGACACCCTCGCGCGCGCCGCCGAGACCGGTGTGGACGAACTGCCCGAGGTCGTCGTCGTGCACGACGTCATCGGCCCGATGCCCGCGCTCGACCTGGTCCGCGACGTGGCGCTGCGCTTCCCCGCGGTCGGGGTGGTCCTGCTCACCGCCGACCCGAGCCCCGCCACGCTCTCCTCGGCCATGAACTCCGGTGCCCGCGGGGTGGTCGGACTCCCGCTGTCCTACGACGAGTTGGGCGCCCGGGTGGAGGCCGCCGCGTCCTGGGCGGCCGGCGTGCGCCGGCACCTCGCCCCGGGCCGGGCCGCGCTGCCCGCCGTCGCCGGCGGCAGCCTGGTGGCCGTCGCGGGCGCCAAGGGCGGCGTCGGCACCACCGTCACCGCCGTCCACCTCGCCCTGGCCGCCCACGCCTCGGGCCGCTCCACCGCGCTGGTCGACCTCGACCTCCAGGGCGGCGACATCGCCTCCTACCTCGACGTGCAGTTCCGCCGCTCCATCGCCGACCTCGCCGACATCGCGGACGTCTCCTCCCGGGTGCTGCACGACGCGATGTACGTCCACGAGTCCGGGCCCGCGCTGCTGCTCGCGCCCGCCGAGGGCGAGCGCGGCGAGGAGGTCACCGACCGCGCGGCGCGACTGGTGCTGACCGCCCTGCGGCAGCGCTACGACGTGGTGGTCGTGGACTGCGGCACCCAGGTGACCGGCGCCAACGCGGTGGCCGTGGAGACCGCCGACACCGCCGTGCTGGTCACCACGCCCGACGTGGTGGCCGTGCGCGCGGCCAAGCGCATGGTCCGCATGTGGGACCGGCTGCAGATCCGCAAGCCGCAGGACGCCACCGTCGTGGTCAACCGGCACAGCCGCGGCAGCGAGATCCAGCCCTCCCTGATCGGCCGGATCACCGGCACCAGGATGGCCCAGTCCGTCGTCCCGGCCGCCTTCCGCGAACTCCAGCCCGTGATCGACGCCGGCCGGATCCAGGACCTCGACGCGCGCTCCACCGTGCGGGCCGGAATCTGGTCGCTGGCGGGCGAGTTGGGCCTGGTCACCGGGGCCGCCGCCGTCCCGGCCGGCCGCAAGCGCGGGCGGCGCGGCGACCGCGGCCAGGTCACCGTCGAGACCCTCGGCATGACCCCGCTGATCCTCGCCACGCTGGTGCTGGTCTGGCAGGCGGTGCTGGCCGGCTACACCTTCACCCTCGCCGGCAACGCCGCCGACCAGGCGGCCCGCGCCGCCGCCGTCGGCGACGACGCGGCCGCCGCGGCCCGCAGCGACCTGCCCGGCGCGTGGGCCTCCGCGATGCGGGGCCCGGACGTCAGCCGCTCCGACGGCCAGGTCACCGTCACCCTCGGCCTGAAGGTCCCCGTGCTGTTCCCGGGCGCGGTCGACTTCCCCGTCACGGTGCACGGCCACGCCGCCGCCGTCGACGAGGAGGACACCCGGTGAGCCGGGCCGCACGGGTGCGGGTGCGGGCCGCGACTTCCCCGGCGGGTGGCGACCGCGGGCAGGCGTCGCTGGAGTTCCTGGGCATGCTGCCCTTCCTCCTGCTGGTCGCGCTGGCCGGGATCCAGCTCGGGATCGCCGCCTACTGCGGCTCGCAGGCCGGCACCGCGGCTCGGACCGCCGCCCGCACCGCGGCCGAGCCCGAGCCCGACGGGGGAACCGACGCGGGCGCCCGGGCCGGCCGGAACGCGGTCAGCGGCTGGGTGCACCCCCGGATCAACTTCCCGCAGACCGGACCGCGGTCCGTCACCGCGCGGGCCAGGGTGAGCATCCCCTCCGTCCTGCCCGGCCTGCACATCCTCGGGCCGGTCACGCGCTCCGCGACCATGCCGAAGGAGGACGAGACGCCATGAGCCTGCGCGCCCGCCTCGCCGTCGAGGAGGCCACCCCGCAGACCCAGGAGGGCCACCTCGTCGCGGTCTACCGGGCCAAGCTGCTCCAGGAGATCGACCTCGCCGAGATGTCCGCGCTGGCCGCCGCCGAGCGCCGGACCCGGCTGGAACGGGTCCTCGGGCACATCATCAGCCGCGAGGGCCCGGTGCTGTCCACCGGCGAGCGGGCCGCCCTGATCCGCCGGGTCGTGGACGAGGCACTCGGCCTGGGCATCCTGGAGCCGCTGCTGGAGGACCCGACGGTCACCGAGATCATGGTCAACGGCCCCGACCGGATCTACGTCGAGCGCGGCGGCCGGGTCGAGCAGGTGCCGGCCCGCTTCTCCTCGGCCGAGCAGCTGCTCCAGACCATCGAGCGGATCGTGTCCACCGTCAACCGCCGGGTGGACGAGTCCAACCCGATGGTCGACGCCCGGCTGCCGTCGGGCGAGCGGGTCAACGTGATCATCCCGCCGCTGTCGCTGACCGGGCCGACGCTCACCATCCGGCGCTTCCCGCGCGCCTACACCCTCAAGGAGCTGATCGGGCTCGGCACCCTCGACGAGCACATGCTGCTCCTGCTGTCGGCGTTCGTCCGCGCCAAGTGCAACATCATCGTCAGCGGCGGCACCGGCTCGGGGAAGACCACGCTGCTCAACGCGCTGTCCGGGCTGATCCCCGACGGCGAGCGGATCATCACCGTCGAGGACGCCGCCGAACTCCAGCTCCAGCAGGAGCACGTGATCCGGCTGGAGTCCCGGCCGCCCAACGTGGAGGGCGAGGGCCGGATCACCATCCGCGACCTGGTCCGCAACTCGCTGCGGATGCGGCCCGACCGGATCATCGTCGGCGAGGTGCGCGGCGGCGAGACCCTCGACATGCTCCAGGCGATGTCCACCGGTCACGACGGCTCGCTGGCCACCGTGCACGCCAACTCCGCCGAGGACGCGGTGCTGCGACTGCAGACCCTCGCCTCGATGAGCGAGGTGCAGATCCCCTTCGAGGCGCTGCGCGACCAGATCAACTCCGCGCTGGACGTGATCGTCCAGCTGCACCGCCACATCGACGGCACCCGGCGGATCTCCGAGATCGCCGTGCTCACCTCCCGCGGCCGGGACGTCTTCCGGCTCACCTCCGCCACCCGCTTCCGCGCCGAACCGCTCGGCGTCGACCGGATCGTGCGCGGCTGGTACGAGCACCGGCCGGTGCCGCGGGAGATCGGCGACCGGCTCTACCTGGCCGGCGAACACGTGCCGGCCGCCTTCGGCATCGGCGCCGGCGAACTCGAACTCGACAGCCGGGAGGCGAAATGACGCGGCCCCACGGGGTCGGCCCGTCCGGGGCGGGGCACCTCGCCCTCGGGCCGGCGGACCTCCTGGCCGGCCCCCGGTTCGCCTCCGGGCCCTACCCGCTGCTCGTGGTCGGCCTCACCCTGGTCGCCCTCGCGCTCGGCGTGTGGGGCCTGCACGCCTGGTCCGGCGGACGGGCCGACCGGGCCGCGCTGGTCGAGCGGCTGGCGGGCGCGACCGGCGACGGCGCGCGGCGGGCCTCCTTCTCCGGACTGGACCGGCGGGTGCGCGGGTACGCCTGGGGCCGGCGGCTCGAAGGGCGGCTCGCGGCCACCGGCACGAACCTGACGCCCGGTCAGTTCACCGCCGCGGTCGCCGCGGTGGTGGTCGGCGCCTGGATCGTGGCCGCGACGGTGTTCGCGCCCTTCTTCGGGCCGATCGCCGCGCTGGTTGCCGGTTGGGCGGGCTTCTCCTTCCTGGAGTGGCGGCGCCGGGTCCGCACCGAGCGCTTCATCGCCCAACTCCCCGAACTCGCCCGGGTGCTGGCCAACGCCACGCAGGCAGGGCTGGCCCTGCGCACCGCGGTGTCCATGGCCGCGGAGGAGCTGGAGGCGCCCGCGGGCGAGGAGTTGAAGCAGGTCTCCGACGCCATGGCGCTCGGGCATTCGGTGGAGGACGCCCTCGGCGAGCTCCAGCAGCGGCTGCCCAGCCGGGAGTTGATCGTGCTGGTGTCCACGCTGGTGCTGTCCAGCCGGGCCGGCGGCTCGGTCGTGGAGTCCCTGCGCAACCTCACCGTCACCCTGGAGGAGCGCAAGGAGACCCGGCGCGAGATCCGCACGCAGATGGCCCAGGTGACCGTCACCGCCTACGCGGTGCCCGTGATCGGCGTCGGCTCCCTGCTGCTGCTCGACCGGATCATGCCCGGCTCGCTGGCCGCGATGACGGGGTCCACGGTCGGCCGGATCTGCGTGCTGATCTCCCTCGGGCTGTACGTGGTCGGCTTCGCGCTGATCCGCCGGATGTCCCGGATCGACGTGTGAGGCGCCCACGATGACCACGCTCGAACTCGGCCTCGGACTGGGCCTCCTGCTGGCCGTGGCGGCCGTCGGCCTCGTGCACGGCGTCGGGCTGCTGCGCTCGGAGGTCAAGCTCCCCGACGACCTCGCGCTGGCCCTGGAGGTCGGCCGCACCCGCACCACCCGCACCGGCAACGCCATCGACCGGCTGGGCATCCGCTGGGCGCCCATGGTGCTGCGGATGATGGGCCCGGCCCGGATCGCGAAGATGCGCGCCCGCATCGACCACGCCGGCCACCCCTACGGCCTCACTGTGGAGCGCTACGCCGCCCGCCGCGCGGTCTACGGCGCCCTCGGCGGCTTCGGCGGCCTGGTGCTGTTCACCCGCGGCAGCTGGCTGGGGGCGCTGCTGCTGCTCGCCTACGGCTGGTGGTGGGCGGACTTCGGCCTCTGGCTGGCGGTGCGGCGGCGGCGCGACGACATCGAGCGCACCCTGCCGGACTTCCTCGACGTGCTGGCCGTGGTGGTCAGCGCGGGCCTGGGCTTCCGGCAGGCCCTGGAGCGCGTCAACTCCGTCTACCAGGGCCCCTGGTCGGACGAGGTCCGGATCGCGCTGCGCCAGATGGACGTGGGGGTCAGCCGCCGGGACGCCTTCGACCAGCTGCGCAAGCGCAACCGCAGCGACCAGGTGGGGCAGTTCGTCACCGCCCTCCAGCAGGGTGAGGAGCTCGGCGCGCCCATCGCCCGCACACTGCTCCAGATCGCCACGGACATGCGCCGCACCGAGGCGCAGAACGCCCGCCGGCGGGCGGCCCGGATGGTGCCGCGGGCCACCGCGGTGATCACCATCCTGCTGGTGCCGGCCACCATGATCCTGCTGATCACCGGCACGATCATGGGCTCGCAGATCAGCTTCGGCGACATCTTCGGGGGCGGGTGAGACCGTTGTTTTGCGTGAACGGGGTACGACCGAGCGTGAGTTCGCGTCATGCTGGTGCGTACGGCACGGATTCGGCCGGAACCGGACCTTCACGGGGGTCCGGCGCCGGACGGGGGGTTCCGGGCCGCGGGCGAGGTGCGACAGGGCTGCCGATGCCGGGGGACCGGGTGTACCTTTGCATTAGCAACCATATTTGCACCTGCAATGTGCGCCCGTGCACGCCGCGTTCCGAACGGTCCGCGCTCCGTACGACCAGCACGATCCGATCCGCTGCGGACCCGACACGACCAGCGAGAGGCGGTGCGCCGTGGACGCCACGCCCGACCGGCCGCACACGGCGACCGTACGCACGAGCCAGGTGACAAAGGATGGGGCGAACCAGCATGAACAGGTGGGCGGTACAGCGGTACACGGTGGCCGAGATCTGGCTCCGCGACCGGACGCAGCGGCTGACCGGGCGCCTGACCGCCCGCGCCGACGCGGGCCAGACCTCCGTCGAATACCTCGGGATCGTCGTGGTGATCGTCGTGATCATCGGCGTCCTCGCGGGCACGACGAGTATTGGCGACACCATTCTCAGCGCGATCCTGAAGAAGATCAGGGCGATCACCAACAACTGATCCGTGCCTCGCTCGACGACTCCGGCCAGACGATCGGGGTGTACGTCGTCGCCATGGCGGCGCTGCTGTTCCTGGCGTTCGCCTATTTCGCCGTCGGCCAGGCCTCGGTGGCCCGCAACGACGCGCAGACGGCGGCCGACGCCTCGGCGCTCGCCGCAGCGCGCCAGCAGCGGGACGACGCCTACGACGCGTTCCTGGCCGCGCTGCTGGCCGGGGACGACGACGCGTTGGGTGATCTGCTGTCGCATGTGACCGGGCCCGGTGACCCCTGCCAGGCCGCGCGCTCGTACGCACAGCAGAACTCCGCGGACGTGGTGGGGAATTGCCGGCCTGTGGACGACCCACCCGGGTACACCGTCGACATCGTGAGCAAGAAGACTGTGGGCAAGAGCGTGGTCAAGGGTTCGGAGAATCTGCATGCCAAGGCATCGGCGACGGCCGTGGTCGAACCGCGGTGCCATGTCGACGGCAAGCACGGGCACTTGCTGGACTTCTCCTGCAACGGGGGCCCTGTCTCGGTGGATCCCACCGCTTCGGGCTTCGAACTGCACCTGTCGGACTTCTACTCCGTGCATCTGACCAAGTGAGACCTGAACGAGTGGCGAGGATCGGGGAGTTGATGGGACACACCAGGAAGATGACGGCTGCCGTGGTGCTCACCACGGCTGTGGTCATGCTGGCGGCCGGCTGCGGGGGAGGCGGTGGCGGCAAGGGTGACGACAAGCCGTCCGCCGGCGGGAAGGCCTCGGCGGCGGGATCGTCGGGGGGCGCCTCCAGCAGCCCGTCCGCCTCGGCCACGCCCACCCAGGTGCTCGCCCAGATCAAGGGTGAGCAGAACATGGTGGTGAGCATCTCGTCCGCGGTGCGCGACAAGGACGGCTTCGTCACCGTGCAGGGCTCGGTCACCAACGACGGCACCTCCTCGTTCGACGCCATCGCCTGGCGCGGGCAGGAGACCGCCCTGGTCAGGTCCGGGCCCTCCGTGGCCGGGGCCGTGTTGGTGGATGAGGGGGGGAAGAAGCGGTATTACGTGCTGCGGGACACGGACGGGCGGTGCCTGTGCACGATGGGGCTGATCGACATCGAGCCGAAGGAGAGCCGCACCTTCTTCGCCCAGTTCCCCTCCCCCCCGGAGACCACGACCTCCGTGGAGTTCGAACTGCCCACCATGCCCCCGGCCAAGATCCCGATCTCGGAGGGGTGACCGCACTCGTGACCCCCGCCGACCCCCCATTCCGCCGCGCCCGCGCGGCGACCCGCGCCCCGGCCGCCGCCGCGGCGACCCTCGCCCTCGTCCTGGCCGCGGGCACCGCCCTCGCCGCCCCCGCCGCCGCGGACACCAACCCGCCGCCGACGGCCGGCGACCCCGCCCCGAGCGCCCCGGTGCCGCTCAACACGGCCTCGCCGGGCCTGAAGCTGGCCAACGGCGCGACCCTGGCCCCGGCGAAGGTGCTGGACATCGTCTCGGTCACCGACCAGGGCTCGGTCTCGGCGAGCCAGCCGGAACAGCGCGACGAGACCTCGAACTCGACGGTGACCTACGCCCTCCAGGCGGAGGTGCTGTTCGGGAAGGACAGCAGCAAGCTCTCGCCGTCGTCGAGCGCCCGGATCGAGGCGATCGCGCGCGACATCAACACGCGGCACGTCACGTCACCCATCCGTGTCTTCGGGTTCACCGACAATCTGGGCAGCAGTGCGCACGGCGACGCGCTGTCCAAGGCGCGGGCCAATGCGGTTTACAAAGTCCTGGCAAGGGAATTGACCACGCTCGGTGACCCCGGCCATACGTTCCAGGTCCGCGGCTACGGCGAGGACTATCCCATAGCGGACAATTCATCCGAAACAAGCCGCCGGGAGAATCGACGCGTGGAGATCACTTTCACTCCGCCTGCGTCATAACGTGACGAGGACCCCCTCGGACGCGGTACGGTGTAACTCCCCCCCTCGGGCCGGTTCGCTCTCCCCCCCTGCGAACCGGCCCGTTCTCTTTCCCGGAACCGGAACCCGGAACCCGGAACCCGGAAGTCCCGGAAACCACGGAAGGCCGGGAAGCCCCGGAAGCGCGGCGACCGGCACTCACGCCTCCGGGGTCACGACCTCCAGTACCGCCCCCCGTGCCACGCCCCACTCCGCGAACGCGCCCGCCGCCGCCTCCAGGACGAGCCGGGACCGCGGCCGGGGCCGGCCGATCCGGCCGGGCGGCATCGTCCGCACGGCGAGCACGCGCAGCCGCCGGTCGAGGTAGGCCACGTCGATCGCGTACCGCATGCCGAGGGTGTGCACGCCGCTCGCCGGGGTCAGCAGGAGGGCGCCCTCGGCCGCGCGGGTGCCGAGCAGCCCGCGGGAGCGGGCCCGGTAGGAGGCGGCGATCCGCAGCGGCACCTCGGCCGCGGGCGTCCGCAGCACGGCGTCGCCGTCCCGCCAGCGTCGGTGCGGCATGCTCCGGCCCCCTCCCGGGCGGTTCGGCCGCCCGCGTAAGGTCGGCCCGGTGCATGTCTATCTGATCGTGGGCGCCGCCGTCTGGGGAATGGCGAGCGGGCTGCTGCTGCTGCCGCGGGCCGCCTTCCGGCTCGCGGTCCCGGCGTCCGAGCCCTGGGCGGCGTCCTGCCCCGCGGGCCACCCGATACGCGGATGGTTCGGCCCGGCCCGGTGCCGCTCGTGCGCGGAGGGGGAGGCGTACCTGCCCGCGTGGGGCGCCGTCCTGCTGTGCGCGGCCGGCTGCGCGGCGCTGGCCGCCACCGTGGGGGCGCGGCCTGAACTGGCGGTCTGGCTGCTGCTGGTGCCGACGGGTGTGCTGCTCGCCCGGGTCGACCTCGCCGTCTTCCGGCTGCCGGACGTCCTCACGCTCCCGGCCCTCGCCGGCGCGCTGCTGCTGCTCGGCGGCGCCGCGCTGCTGCCCGGGCACCAGGGCTCCTGGGCGCGGGCGCTGATCGCGGCGGCGGCGCTCGGCCTGCTCTACGGGGTGCTGTTCTTCGTCAACCCCGCCGGGCTCGGCTTCGGCGACGTCAAGCTCGCGCCCACGCTCGGCCTCGTCCTCGGCTGGTACGGCTGGGGCACGGTCGTCACCGGCACGTTCGCCGGCTTCCTCTTCGGCGCCCTCTACGGCGTCCTGCTGATCGCCACCCGCCGCGGCACCCGCAAGACGGCCTTCCCCTTCGGCCCGTTCATGCTCCTGGGCACCCTCACGGCCCTGCTGCTCCACTGACGGGCCCCAACGGGGCCGGGGCACTTCCCGGGTGAAGCCCTGGGCCGGCGACCGCGCGGGCGGCCGACCGCCTTGCGGCGGTCGCCCGGCGGATCGGCGGCGAGCCGTCGCCGGGGCGGTGGGCGAACAGCGTGCCGAAGACGGCCGCGCCGACGGAACCGCAAATCCGCCGGGCGACCGCCCCCGCGGGCGGTGCCACCCCGCGGCGCGAGGTGGGACCGCCGGGGGCACCCCGGTACCGGACGAGCCCCCGGCGAGGGCTACGCGTCGCTGGAGACCGACCAGAGGTTGACGCCCTCCGGCTCGATCGCGTGGCGGTCGATCTCGGCGAGTTCGGCGGAGGTGAGCGGCGCCGCGGAGAGCGCGGCGACGTTGGCCTCCAGCTGGGCGACGGAGGACGCCCCGATGAGCGCGGAGGTGACCCGCGGGTCCCGCAGGACCCACGACAGCGCGAGCTGGGCCAGCGACTGGCCGCGGCCGGCGGCCACGTCGTTGAGCGCGCGCAGCCGGCTGACCGTCTCCTCGTTGACCAGGGACGGGTCGAGCGACTTGCCCTGCGCCGCCCGGGAGTCGGCCGGGATGCCGCCGAGGTAGCGGTCGGTCAGCAGGCCCTGGGCGAGCGGCACGAAGCCGATGCAGCCCATGCCCTCCTCCTCCAGGACGTCGAGCAGCCCCTCGTCCTCGATCCAGCGGTTGATCATGGAGTACGAGGGCTGGTGGATGAGCGGCCGCACCCCCATCCCGCGCAGGATGCGGGCGGCCTCCCGGGTCCGCTCGGGCCCGTAGGAGGAGATGCCGACGTAGAGCGCCTTGCCCTGCTGGACCGCGGAGGCGAGCGCCCCCATGGTCTCCTCCAGCGGGGTCTCCGGGTCGAAGCGGTGCGAGTAGAAGATGTCGACGTAGTCCAGGCCCATCCGGGCGAGCGACTGGTCGAGCGAGGCCAGCAGGTACTTGCGCGAGCCCCATTCGCCGTACGGCCCGGGCCACATGTCGTAGCCGGCCTTGCTGGAGATCACCAGCTCGTCGCGGTAGGGGCGGAAGTCCTGCGCGAACAGCGTGCCGAAGTTCGCCTCGGCGGCGCCGTACGGGGGGCCGTAGTTGTTGGCCAGGTCGAAGTGGGTGACGCCCAGGTCGAAGGCGCGGCGCAGGATGGCCCGCTGGGAGTCGAGGGTGCGGTCGTCGCCGAAGTTGTGCCACAGCCCGAGCGAGATCGCCGGCAGCTTCAGGCCGCTGCGGCCGGTGCGGCGGTACTCCATGGAGTCGTAGCGCTCGTCGGCGGCGCGGTAGAGGTTTCGGATGTTCACACACCTTGCTTATCACGAGAGGTTGAAGCGCTTACTACCAACGCGACCCGTCCGGCACCCCTCCAGCCCCACCCGCACCTGCCGACCCGGTTCGTCCGTACGGCCGTTCGCGCAGTAGTGTGGCCGCGGGCGTCGAGCGCAGGAGGGGCTGGTACGCGATGAATCTGCGCGACCTGGTGTACGGGCTGTACTCCCGCCGGGTGGAACGCCGCATCGACGTGTCCCAGACGCCCAAGCACATCGGCGTGATCCTGGACGGCAACCGGCGCTGGGCGAAGGCGGCCGGGGGCACCACCGAGGAGGGCCACCGGGCCGGCGCGGACAAGATCGCCGAGATGCTCGGCTGGTGCGAGGAGACCGGCGTCGAGGTGGTCACCCTGTGGCTGCTGTCGACCGACAACCTCGACCGTCCGGGTGAGGAGCTCATCCCGCTGCTGGGCATCATCGAGGACGCCGTCCGTGACCTGGCCGCCGACGGCCGCTGGCGGGTGCACCACGTGGGCACCATGGACCTGCTGCCCGCCCGGACCCAGTCGGTGCTCAAGGAGGCCCAGCAGGCCACCGACGACGCCACCGGCATCCTGGTGAACGTGGCGGTCGGCTACGGCGGCCGCCAGGAGATCGCCGACGCGGTCCGGTCGCTGCTGTACGAGCACGCCGGGCGCGGCACCTCCATCGAGGACCTGGCCGAGATCCTGGACGTCGAGCACATCGCCGAGCACCTCTACACGCGCGGCCAGCCCGACCCCGACCTGGTGATCCGCACCTCGGGCGAGCAGCGGCTGTCGGGCTTCATGCTCTGGCAGAGTGCCCATTCGGAGTACTACTTCTGCGAGGTCTTCTGGCCCGCGTTCCGCAAGGTGGACTTCCTGCGGGCCCTGCGTGACTACGCCGCCCGGCACCGCCGCTACGGCGTGTGACCGGCGCGCTCCGGGCGTACCATCACAGCCTGCGGCCTTTGTCGGCCGCGGACCGCGCCGAAAGCCGCGGTGAGCGTTCCGTGACGGTTGCATGACCGTCGGATGACTGTCATATGCACTCGCATGCGCACCGGTATTCCAGGGCATATCACAGGCAGACCGGCATCCGGACCAAGGCTGCCGGACCGCAGACTCACCTCTCCCGAGGGGGTTCGTCCACACGTGGTGACCAGCAAGAATCGCCGTGATCACGACCGGCGCACGTACGTACTCGACACCAGCGTGCTGTTGGCCGACCCCAACGCCTTCACCCGATTCGACGAGCACGAGGTCGTGCTGCCGGTCGTGGTGGTGACGGAGTTGGAGGCCAAGCGCCATCACCCGGAGCTCGGCTACTTCGCCCGTCAGGCGTTGCGCACGCTCGACGAGTTCCGGATCCGGTACGGCAGGCTCGACGCACCGATCCCGATCGGGGACTTCGGCGGCACCCTGCGGGTGGAGCTCAACCACTCCGATCCGGGTGTGCTCCCCGCCGGCTTCCGGCTCGGTGACAACGACTCGCGCATCCTCGCGGTCGCCCGCAACCTCCAGGCCGAGGGGTACGACGTCACGGTCGTCTCCAAGGACCTGCCGATGCGGGTGAAGGCGTCCTCGGTCGGCCTGCTGGCCGAGGAGTACCGGGCGGAACTGGCCATCACCTCCGGCTGGACCGGGATGGAGGAGTTGCACGTCGGCGCCGAGGACGTGGACGCCCTCTTCGCGCAGGACTGCGTGGAACTGCCCGAGGCCGTGGGCCTGCCCGTGCACACCGGTCTGGTGCTCCAGTCCGAGCGCGGCAAGGCGCTCGGCCGGGTGACCGCGGACGGCCGTGTGAAGCTGGTGCGCGGCGACCGCGAGGCGTTCGGCATACACGGGCGCAGCGCGGAGCAGCGCATCGCCCTCGACCTGCTGCTCGACCCCGAGGTCGGCATCGTGTCGATGGGCGGCAGGGCCGGTACCGGCAAGTCCGCGCTCGCGCTGTGCGCCGGGCTGGAGGCGGTGCTGGAGCGCAGGCAGCACCGCAAGGTGATGGTCTTCCGGCCGCTGTACGCGGTCGGCGGCCAGGAGTTGGGCTACCTCCCCGGCACCGAGGCCGAGAAGATGAGCCCCTGGGCGCAGGCCGTCTTCGACACGTTGTCGGCGGTCTCGTCCAAGGAGGTCATCGAGGAGGTCGTGGCCCGCGGAATGCTGGAGGTGCTGCCGCTCACCCACATCAGGGGCCGTTCGCTGCACGACGCCTTCGTCATCGTCGACGAGGCGCAGTCGCTGGAGCGCAACGTGCTGCTGACGGTGCTGTCGCGGATCGGCGCCGGCTCGCGGGTGGTGCTCACCCACGACGTGGCGCAGCGCGACAACCTCCGGGTGGGGCGATACGACGGAGTGGTCGCGGTGGTGGAGAAGTTGAAGGGCCATCCGCTCTTCGCCCACGTGACCCTCAGCCGCTCCGAGCGCTCGCCGATCGCCGCGCTCGTCACCGAGATGCTGGAGGAGACCGGCACCTGAACCTGAGGCCGTCGGACCCTCCGTGCCGGAGGTGTCCGATGTGGCCGACAATCACATGAATTGAGGCTGCTGCGTCCGGAAATCGGGCGCAGCAGCCTAGCGTTCGGGGTCGGAAAGCGCAGGAATTTACCGCCGTCCGCAGCATGTGAACTTTGCCACTCAACCGGAAATTGCCGCGCGGCGTCCGCGTACGGCAGGGTGTGAGGCTGTCAGGCCCCGCTCATGGCACTCCTGCACCCCTCGGGGTGACGGAACGGCACCACCAGACAAATCCACAACGACCGCCATGAGCCGCCCGAGTCAGTACGCGGACCCCGCAGGGGACCTCGCGCCGGGCCAGTATCCCGTGACCGAACCGGCCCGTACGGCGGACCGGCCAAGGGGATCAGCGCCAGGGGCACGATTGCGTCCGTGCGGTCACCAAGCGGGCGATTCCGGAAGGAAGTCGTGTGAGCCGGATCTCGGTCCGGGGGCTAGCAGTGGCATCCGCCACCGCGGTCACCACAGTGGGCGCCGTCGTCGGCGTCGCGTCGGGCGCCGACCAGGGCACGCAGAACCAGCCCGTGGAGGCAGCCGGTACGACGACGCTCCTCGCGGACATCCCCGCGGGACAGCAGGTGCAGCAGGCTTCGTTGACCGAGCAGATCCAGGCTCAGTCCGACGCCGCTGACGCCTCCGCGCGGCAGTCCGCCGAGCAGGCAGCCCGCGTCCAGGCGGCCAAGGACGCAGCCTCGAAGAAGAAGGCTGCGGAGAAGGCCGCGGAACAGGCCCGGGAAAAGGCCAACCAGGGGAATCCGGACGCGTCCTTCCCCGTCCAGGCGCAGTACACCATCGCGCAGGTCCAGGCGATGGCGAAGCAGATCGTCGGCAGCGGCCAGTACGCGTGCTTCTCCAACATCGTCTCGCGCGAGAGCGGGTGGAACTACACCGCCACCAACGCCTCCTCCGGCGCCTACGGGCTGGTGCAGGCGCTGCCCGGCTCCAAGATGTCCTCGGCCGGCGCCGACTGGCGGACGAATCCGGCCACCCAGATAAAGTGGGGCCTGAACTACATGAACAGCCGGTACCACAGCCCCTGTGGCGCCTGGCAGTTCTGGCAGGTCAACCACTACTACTAGGCCGCTCCGCCGTTCTCCGCGCGAGTGATCGGCCGCCCCCGGGCGGGCGGATCAACCCCCGGCCCCGGTAACGTCGTCCTGCACAGCGGTATCACAGACGGCGGACGGGGCAGGGGAGAGCCATGCCGGACAAGCGCCATTGGAGTTCCGCGCTCGCCTCCGGGCTGGCCGAACTCGCCGGGCGGCTCGACGAACGACACGCAGCCCTGACCGCGCGCGACGCGGGCCACGAGGGGGCCGCCCCGCCGGCGGCCCCCTCCGGCGTGCCCGGGGCCGGGCCGGCGGGCCGTGAGCAGGCGGCCCCGCGCGCCGCCGTGTCGGTGCCCGCGCAGCGCGGGGCGCCCGCGGACCCGGTCGCCGTGGTGCCGTGGAGCATGCGGGTCGCCGCCGAGATCGGCTGGCGGCTGCTGATCCTGGCCGGCACCGTCTGGGTGATGATGCGGGTGATCGGCGCGGTCCGGCTGGTCGTGCTGGCCTTCGTGGCCGCCCTCCTGATCACCGCGCTGCTCCAGCCGTTCGTGGCCCGCCTCAAGCGGAAGGGCGTGCCGCGCGGACTGGCCACCGCGGCCGTCTTCGTCGGCGGCTTCGTGGTCATGGGCCTGGTCGGCTGGTTCGTCGTGTGGCAGGTGATGGCCAACATCGACAACCTGTCCTCCAGCCTCCAGGACGGTATCGAGCAGGCCAAGAAGTGGCTGCTGCACAGCCCGTTCCACGTCACCGACGACCAGATCAACCAGGTCGCCAACAACCTCAGCGACGCCCTCAGCCACAACACCAAGCAGCTGACGGACGCCGGGCTGCAGGGCGTCACCGTGATCGTCGAGTTCCTCACCAGCGTGCTGCTGGCGATGTTCAGCACCCTCTTCCTGCTCTACGACGGGGAGAACATCTGGAACTGGGTGCTCAAGCTCTTCCCCGAGGCGGCCCGCGAGGCGCTGGGCGGGGCCGGGCCGCGGGCCTGGCGGACCCTCACCCTCTACGTGCGCGGGACCGTGATCGTCGCGCTGATCGACGCGATCTTCATCGGCACCGGCATCTTCTTCCTCGGCGTGCCGATGGCGGTGCCGCTGGCCGTCGTGATCTTCCTGTCTTCGTTCGTGCCGCTGGTCGGCGCGGTGGCCTCGGGGGCCATCGCGGTGGTCGTTGCGCTCGTCACCCAGGGGCCGTTCACCGCGCTGATGGTGCTCGTGGTCGTCCTCGTGGTGCAGCAGATCGAGGGGCACGTGCTCCAGCCGTTCATCCTCGGCCGGGCGGTGCGGGTGCACCCGCTGGCGGTGGTGCTCTCGGTCGCGGCCGGGTCGCTGATCGCCGGGATCGGCGGGGCCATCAGCGCGGTGCCGCTGGTCGCGGTCGGCAACACGGTGGTCGGCTACCTGCGCGCGCACGCCAAGGAGTCGCGGGCCGCCGCGCTTTCCGGGCCGGGGGCGCCCGCGTACGAGGTCGCGCCGACGCCCGCGTCCGCCCCCGCCCCGGATCCGGCCCCCGCCCCGGCATCGGGCCCCGCCGCGGACGAGCCGCCGGACGGCCCGACCGGGTCGGGCGAGGAGATGGCCGCGCGCTGACCCCGCGCGGGCCCCTGCCGGGGCCTGGCCGCCCCTGTGCGACCCGTGCGGGCACTCCCGACGGCGGGAGGCCGTCCCCGGCGCCCGCGGGCGGGGGACGGCCTCCCGGGCCGCGCAGCGGTCACTCGGTGCGCAGGCCGTCCGCCCGCATGAGGCGCCACAGCGGCGGCAGGC
The DNA here is from genome assembly GCA_963756705.1 of uncultured Actinomycetota bacterium. Taxonomy (GTDB): domain Bacteria; phylum Actinomycetota; class Actinomycetes; order Streptomycetales; family Streptomycetaceae; genus Actinacidiphila. The sequence continues at coordinate 119,830 of CAVWOS010000024.1, forward strand.
TCAGCAGCGTCACCGCGAGGACGACGGCCGCGCCGACCGCGGCCAGGGTGAGCATGCCGTCCCAGCCCACCCGGAACGGGTCGCCCACCATCGCCAGCAGCGCCGCGCCGAGCCCGATGCCGCCCGCGCAGGCCAGCAGCAGGCCCAGCACGACCGGCACGGCGGTCTGCCACAGCACCGACCAGGCCAGCGCCCCGCGCCGGGTGCCGAAGGCCACCAGCACCGCCAGCAGCCGTCTGCGCTCGCGCAGTTGCTCCAGCATCGACACCAGCAGGCTCGCGCCGATCAGCGCCATGGTGAGCGTGGCGCCGGCGAACAGGCCGCGCCGCAGCTGCGCGTACTGGCTCTGCCGCGTGGTGGAGCGGACGGTGTAGACGTACGTGCCGATGTCCATCCGGGCCGCGGCGTTGCGCACGTACTCCATGGCGTCGGGCCGCTTCGGGTCCAGGACGACCATGAGCCGGGAGGCGGGATCGGCCAGCCGGGAGGTGTCGATCGCCCCCTGGGTGGCGAACACGCCCCACAGGTGGTCGCCCTCGGGGTCGGTGCGACCGGGCACGGTACGGGCGCCGGCCGGGATCGTCCACAGGTCGGGACGGCCGTCGCGGGGCGCACCGCCCGGTGCCACGTCGAGCTCGACCGGCCGCCCGGGGGCCAGATAGCGCCGGAAGGCGGTCGCGTCGACCTCCCCGGTGGTCGGCGGCACCAGGAAGACGTCGCCGGGGGCGCAGGAGGCGATCCGGGCCATCTGGCGCAGCGTCGGGCAGTCGCCGACCTCGAACGGCAGGTAGGCGGGGTCGGTGCCCCCCTTGGCGCTCGCGTCGCCCTGGGTGGCCCGGGACTCGACGTGGCCGTAGACGGCCTTGACGCCGCGGGTGGCGCGCAACCGGGCGATGTCGGCGGCCACTTGGGCGCTGTGCCCGGCCGGGGTGGAGACCACCGCCTGGGCGCGGGTCGGGTCGGCGCCGGTGCGGGCCACGAACAGGCCGTCCACGCTGCCGAACAGCATCTGGAGGGCGATCGCCCCGGCCACCGCGACGGTCACCCCGCTGACCGTGCGGGCGGCCGCGCTGCTGTCCAACTGAAGCCTGCGCACCGCCAGTTGCCAGGGCAGCGGGCCGCCCCGCAGCCGTCCGACGATCGCCTCCACGCACCACGGCAGCACCGTCGTCACCCCGAGCAGCACCAGGACGGCGCCCGCGGCCACTTGGTACTCGTTGAGCGGCCGGTTGCCGCGCACCTGGCCGAACAGCGGTGCCAGCAGGGCCAGTCCGAGTGCCGGGAGCAGCAGCCGCCACCACAGCCGGCGCGGGCGGCCGACCGCCCGCCGTACGACGCCCAGTGGTTCGATCGCGGTGCCGCGCAGGCCGGCCAGGGTCACCGCCACCGAGGCGACGGGCACCGCCAGCGCCACCAGCGCGGTCAGGCCGGTGTCCGGGCGCAGGTCCGAGGGGAAGGCGGAGATGCCGCGGACGGTCAGGTGCGCGGCCAGCCGCCGGCCCAGCAGGAAGAACCCGCCGCCCAGCGCGAGCCCGAACACCGCGCCCAGCAGCGCCTCCCCGGCCGCGATCCGGCGGGTGGTGCGGAGGTCGGCGCCCACCAGTCGCAGCGCCGCCAGCCGCCGGTCCCGGCGCTCGCCGCCGAGCCGCACGGCAGTGCCGATGAAGACGGTGATCGGCAGCAGCAGCGCGACCAGGACCATCACCAGCAGCAGGTCGAAGGTCGGGCCCATCACCTGGGAGTTGCTGCGGTGGCCGAACTCGGCGGCGCGCTCGGCGTTGCCGTGCTCGAAGGTGGCGTCCCGGGCGACGAGCCGGTCGCTCCCGGCGTAGTAGTAGAGCTCGGTCGGGCCCATGAGGCCGGCCTGCCCGATGGTCCCCGTGACGGTGTACGGCAGGCGCTGACGCAGCAGCGGCGAGGACGCCAGCAGCTTCCGCAGCGCCGGGGAGACCACCATCTCGCCGGTTCCCGGCAACCGGTCGACGCCCGGCGGCCGTTCGGTGTCCGGGCCCTCCGGGTGGACCAGCACGCCGGTGATGTCCTTGCCGCGGAACGTGGTGTCGGCGTCGGTGACCAGGAGCGTGCTCGCGGTCGGCCGGGCCAGGTAGCCGCTGGTGGCCAGGTCCCGGGCGACCCGCTTCTGGTCGCGGGCGTCCATCATCGCGGGCACGGCGGCGGCGAGCAGCAGCAGCGCGACGCCGAGCCCGACCCCGAGCGCGGTCATCCCCGTACGGATCCAGCCCTCCCGCCCGCCCACGGCGAAGCGCACGCCGAGCCCGAGATCCCGGAACCACCGCGGACCCGGCCCCCCGGGGAGGCCGGCCGCCTCTCCGGCGGCACCGTGGCGCTCGTGCCCGGTGGCGAGGTCGTCGGACGCAGGGCCGCCGTCGGCGGGGCGCCGGTCCTGACCGGCAGCGGCCGCGGCCCCGCCGCGAAGGCCGTGGCCCGTGCGCGTGCGACGGCCCGCGGGGCCTTCGGGCGGCAGCGGGTCGCCCGTGCCGCCCCGCCGTGCCGCGTCGAAGCCGGCCAGCGGCTCGCGGGGGTCACTGGGGGTGCCCGGCGGATCGTCGGCCGGGCTCATGAGACGCGTTCCGTGTCGTGCGACTTCCCGTCCCGCACGACGATCTCCCGGTCGGAGTACGCGGCCACCCGCGGCTCGTGGGTGACCAGGAGGACGGCGGCGCGGGTGTCGTGGGCGGCCTCGGTCAGCAGCCGCATCACCCGCTCGCCGTTGAGGGAGTCCAGCGCGCCGGTCGGCTCGTCGGCGAAGACCACCCGGGGGCCGCCGACGAGCGCGCGGGCCACCGCCACCCGCTGGCCCTGGCCGCCCGATATCTCGCCGGGCCGCTGCCGGGCGGCGTCCGCGACCTCCAGGCGCTCCAGCCACTGCGCCGCCCGCGCCTCGGCCGCGCGGCGCCTGACGCCGGCCAGCCGCAGCGGGAGGGCCACGTTCTCCAGGCAGGTCAACTCCGGTACCAGCTGGCCGAACTGGAACACGAAGCCGAAGTCGGTGCGGCGCAGGGCGCTGCGCCGGGCGTCGGACATGGCCGACAACTCCCGTCCCCGGTAGCGGATCTCGCCCGCGTCGGGCGGCACGATCCCGGCCAGGCAGTGCAGCAGCGTGGACTTGCCGGAGCCGGACGGGCCCATCACGGCGAGCACTTCACCGGCCCGGACGGTCAGGTCCGCGCCGTCGAGCGCGCGCGTGCGGCCGTACGCCTTGCGCACCCCGGTGGCCACCAGCAGGGGTTCGGCGGCCGCGGTCACCGGGCCACCACGGCGGCGAGCTCGTCGAGCCGGGCGGCGGTGAGTTCGAGCCAGCGCAGGTCGGCTTCCAGGTGGAACAGGGCGTGGTCGCAGATCAGTTGGTCGGTGAGGTCGCCGACGGACTTGCGCCGGGTCAGGTCCCGCATCAGCCGCAGGTGTTCGGCGCGCTGCGCATCCAGCAGGCCGGCCGCCGGGCGGCCGGTCAGCAGGGCGAGCACCACTTTCGTGTACAGCGTGGTCTGGAGGTACGGCTCGGGCTTCTCCGGCTGGGCCAGCCACGCCCCGACGTCGGTGACCCCGGCGGAGGTGATGGCGTAGCGCTTGCGCTCGGGGCCGTCGCCGGGCTCGATGCCGTCCACCTCGACCAGGCCGTTCTTCAGCAGGCGGGCCATCGTCGAGTAGACCTGGCCGTACGCCAGGGGGCGGTCCTGGCCGAAGCGTTCGTCGAAGGTCCGCTTGAGGTCGTATCCGTGGCGGGGGCCGGACTCCAGCAGTCCCAGCAGGGTGTGGCCGATTGACATGTGCGGCACTGTACACCACGCGTATACACGCTATGTATACACGGAAGGTCCACCATGTTGCGCGGGCGGGAGCGGGCGGGAACAGGCACGAGCGGCCCCCGGGGGGAACTCCGGACCGGGGCCGGACCGGGGCCGGACCGGGATGCAGGCCCGGGGCTGGGGGGATGGGCACCGGCCCCGGGGCTGCGTCCGACCCCCCGGGCGGGACCCGTCGCGCCCGCTGGGACCACGGTCGCACCGAACCGCGGCCCCGGCACCCCGGGCCCCGCCCGCCACGCGCGCGGGGCCCGGTGGACCGGACCTCAGCCGATGGGGAGTTCGAACCAGACGACCTTGCCGGCGCCGAGCCGGGTCGCACCCCAGCGCTGGGCCATGCGGTTGACGAGGTACAGGCCGCGCCCGCCCTCCTCCTCGGGCGCCGCGTGCCGCATCCGCGGCAGCAGCGGGGCGTCGTCGCCCACCTCGCAGCGCAGCACGTCGGTCCGCAGCAGCCGCAGCGTGACCGGCCGCTCGGCGTACCGCACGGCGTTGGTGACGATCTCGCTCACCAGCAGCTCGGCCGCGTCGACCTGCTCCTCCAGGTCCCACCGGCGCAGCGCCTGCCGCACCAGGCGGCGGGCCCGGCCGGCGGTCTGCGCCTGCGGCTCCAGGAACCAGTACGCCACGTCGCTGGGCGCGATCCCGGCGAACCGGGCGGCCAGCAGCGCGATGTCGTCGTCGCGGTCGCCGGGCCCGAGGATCTCCAGCACCTCGTCGCACAGCGGCTCCAGCGGCGGCGGGGACACCACGGTCGCGGCGTCGTGCAGTCGCTCGCGCAGCAGTTCGATGCCGCCCCAGACGTCCCGGCTGCGGGACTCCACCAGGCCGTCGGTGTACAGCAGCAGCGTCGCGCCCTCGGGCGCGGGCAGCTCGACCGCCTCGAAGGGCACCCCGCCCACGCCGATCGGCGCGCCCGGCGGCACCCGGAGCACCTCGGCGAGCCCGTCGGCGTGCAGCAGCACCGGCGGCGGGTGGCCGGCGTTGGCCACCACCAGCCGGTGCGCGATCGGGTCGTAGACGGCGTAGACGCAGGTGGCCATGCGGTCCTGGCCGAGCCGCTGGGCCTGCTCGTCCAGGTGGTAGAGCACCTCCTGCGGCGCCAGGTCCAGTCCGGCCAGGGTCTGCACGGTGGTGCGCAGCTGGCCCATGATCGCCGCCGACGTCATCGAGTGGCCCATCACGTCGCCGACCACGAGGGCCACCCGGCTGCCGGGCAGCGGGATCGCGTCGTACCAGTCGCCGCCGACCCGGGCCGACTCGGCCGCCGGAAGGTATCTGCTGGCCAGCTGGACCCCGGTGGGCTGCGGCAGCGAGTCCGGCAGCATCTCGCGCTGGAGCGCGTCGGCGATGTACGCCTCGCGGCCGTAGAGCACGGCCTTGTCCACGCCGAGCGCGGTGTGGGTGGCGAGCTGGGCCGCCACCAGCAGGTCGTCGGCCTCGAAGGCCGACCGGTCGGCGCGGCGCAGCAGCACCGCGGCGCCGATCACCCGGCGCCGCCCGCGCAGCGGCGCCAGCAGCGCCCGGCGTCCGGCGGGCAGCGGGCCCTCGGGGTTGCCGAGCAGTTCGGCGAGCGCGTCCGCGGCCCGCGGCGAGTCGGCGAACACCGGCCGTACCCCGCGCAGCACTTCCGCCAGCGGCCCGTCCAGCAGCACCCCGACCGTCTCCGGGGCGCCCGGGTAGGGCGTCTCCAGCGCCGGCAGGCTGCCCACCGGTACGTCCATCGTGTCGTCCGGGCCGTCCAGCCCGCCGTCGGCCCGGCGCAGCCGCAGCCGCAGCGGGCCCGAGGGGCGCTCGTCGCCCACCGGCAGCGGGTCGCGCAGGTACACCAGGATCGCGTCGGCGAACGCGGGCACCGCCGAGCGGCACAGCCCCAGCAGGATCTCGTCCAGATCCAGGCCGCGGGCGATCCGGCGGGTGGCCGCGCCGACGTACCGCAGCCGGTCCGCCTCGGGGCCGGTCTGCACGGGCACGGGGATGCGCATGCCGACCGAGTCCTCCTCCGGGTGCCCGACCAGGTCCACGGGCGTGCCCCGCGGCGGCGTGCTCACGAACGCGCCCAACGACTCGCTCCCGTCCGTCACGCCTGGCACCCATCCACTTCCGTGCGCCGGGATCGGCGGCAGCGGCGGCTCGTCCGTCCGCGGCCCGCGCCGCGCTTCCCTGTCGCCCGGGCCGTGGCCGTCCTCGGCCGCGCCGTCCGCGCCCGCCGCGGGCTCTCGGTACGGGCTCGTCACGCCCTGCGGTTCTGCCGCCCCATGTCCGGCCACCGGTTCACCATACGGCCCGTACGCCACGGCCGTCCCGGTGCGGGCGGCAGGCCGCCCGGAAGTGTCCCGGGCCTCCGCCTCGGACGGGGCGTGCCACGGCTCCTCGTGCGCCCTCAGCGCGCTGGCCGTCGCCCCCGGGCAGGGCCCGCGGTCGTGGGTGTCCTCCGGCAGCACGAAGGCCTCGCGCGGGTCCGGCGCGGTCGCGGCCGGCTGGGGTACGGGCGGGTCGGTGCTCACGCCGTCCGTCCCGTCCGCCGGGGCACCGTCGGGGCGGTACGCCCGCTCAGGGCGTGCGGCGACCCGCCCCGCCGCGCGGGGCGCGGTAATCCGGCACGAGGGCCCGCGTGCCGGGGGGTTGCCCCACTACGCCGGTCATCCACTGCTCAGGGCCTCCCTGACTGCTGCTCGCGTTCGTGACGCCGGGACCGTTGGAGCCCGGGCCCCGAGCATGACATGGCGTCAAACTCTAGGCCGCGCTCGGCGATTGTGCAGTCTTCCGGTGCAAGATCCTACGGTTGGGCGGCCGGGACGCAACCAGCGGCCGACGCCGCCGGCCGCGAAACCCGTCGGGACCAGCCCGTACCGGTCGGGACCGGCCGGGACCGGTTGAACCAGGGGCATCACGTGGCCGGGCGGTCCCAGTCGCGCGGGAGGCGCGGAACCGGCCACGCCGGGTCCGGCCGCCAGTCCTGCCAGCGGTCGCGGAAGGGCGGCCCCCAGTCCTCGATCAGCCGCACCGCCCGCTGCCCGGCCACCAGGACCGAGGCCGCCAGATCGGCCGGCATCAGCCCGTCGGCCTGCGCCTGCGCGAACTCGTCCTCGTCGCGCCAGTGCCAGTCGCGGTCCGGCCGCACCGAGATGTCCAGGAAGTGGTCCTCGGAGTCCACCCCGCCCGACCAGCGGCGCAGCGGCTCCTCCAGGTTCACGTACCAGCTGCGGAAGGTCCAGTCCGGGTCCCAGAAGAGCCACACCGACCAGGGCTCGCCCGGCCGGGCCAGCTTGAGCACCCCCGCGCCGAACCACTCCTCCTCGGTCAGCCGCCGCGGCTTGACGTACCGGGTGGCCAGCGGCTCGCGGTGCACCGGCGTGCCGTCCGCCATCACCGGCTTGACGCAGACCGTGCCCGGGGCCAGCCACACCGCCAGCAGTTCGGCGTCGTCCCGCACCACCGTCACCGGGCGGCACAGGTGCACCTCGTCCGTGCCGTTCCCCCGGTAGCGCCAGAGCACCTGGTCACCGGGTCTCCACCGGCCGGGCTCCGCGCTTTCCCGGCCAGGCTGTCCGTCCGCGGGCGAGGTGTCGACGTCGGCTGTCATGGACAGAGTTTACGGACGGAGGTCACGGATGGGTCATCCCCAGCACGTCCAACGCCTCGTCGAGCTGACGCTCCGACAGATCCCCGCGCTCCACGTACCCGCCCTCGATCACCACCTGGCGGATCGTCTTGCGCTCGGCCAGCGCCTTCTTGGCCACCTTGGCGGCCTCCTCGTAGCCGATGTAGCGGTTGAGCGGGGTGACCACGGAGGGGGAGGACTCGGCGTACTCCCGGGCGCGCTCGGGGTGCGCGGTGATCCCGTCCACCGTCCGGTCGGCGAGCAGCCGCGTGACGTTGGCCAGCAGGCCGATCGACTCCAGGATGTTGCGGGCGATCACCGGCAGCATCACGTTCAGCTCGAAGTTGCCCGCCGCCCCCGCCACCGCGATCGCCGTGTCGTTGCCGGTCACCTGGGCGGCGACCATCAGCACCGCCTCGGGCAGCACCGGGTTGACCTTGCCCGGCATGATCGACGAGCCCGGCTGGAGGTCGGGCAGGCTGATCTCGGCGAGCCCGGTGCGCGGGCCCGAGGCCATCCAGCGCAGGTCGTTGGCGATCTTCGTCAGGCCGACCGCGATCGTGCGCAGCTGCCCGGAGGTCTCCACGATGCCGTCCCGGGCGCCCTGCGCCTCGAAGTGGTCGCGGGCCTCGGTCAGCGGCAGCCCGGTGGTCCGCACCAACTCGGCGATCACCGCGGCCGGGAAGCCCGGCGGGGTGTTGATGCCCGTGCCGACCGCGGTGCCGCCCAGCGGCAGTTCCGCCAGCCGGGGCAGCGCCGCCGCCAGCCGCTCGATCCCGTACCGCACCTGCGCCGCGTACCCGCCGAACTCCTGGCCCAGCGTCACCGGCGTGGCGTCCATCAGGTGCGTGCGGCCGGCCTTGACGACGGTGGCGAACTCCTCGGACTTCGCCTCCAGCGCCTCCGCCAGCCGGGTGAGGGCCGGTACGAGGTCCCCGGTCACCGCCGCGGTCGCCGCGATGTGGATGGAGGAGGGGAAGACGTCGTTGGACGACTGGGAGGCGTTCACGTGGTCGTTCGGATGCACCGCGCGGCCCAGGCGCTCGGCCGCGAGGGTGGCGATCACCTCGTTGGCGTTCATGTTGGACGACGTGCCCGAGCCGGTCTGGAAGACGTCGATCGGGAAGTGGTCGTCCCAGCGGCCCTCCGCCACCTCCAGCGCCGCGGACCGGATCGCGTCGGCCATGTCGGGGGCGAGGACGCCGAGGCTCTCGTTCGCCGTCGCCGCGGCCGCCTTGATCCGGGCCAGCGCCTCGATGTGGGCCCGGCCGATGGGACGGCCGGAGATCGGGAAGTTCTCCACCGCCCGCTGGGTCTGCGCCCGCCACTTCGCCCAGGCGGGCACCCGCACCTCGCCCATCGAGTCGTGCTCCGTGCGGTAGTCGGAAGCCTCCTCCGGACCGGCCGTGGCCGCCGTCCCCGCCGTACCCGCCGTGCCGGTCGTACCCACCGCGTGCGCTGCGTTCTGTGCGTCCTCCATGCTCAGTACAGTGCCCGCGGCGGGGGCTTTGTTCCCCGGCGTCCCCCGGTGGGGCCGGGGAACAAAGCCCCCGCCCGGCCGGCTCAGTAGCGCGCGGCGCTCTCCAGCAGCGGCGGGTACACCGCGCTGGGCTCGCCGTCCACGGTCGCGCCGGCGTACTTCAGCATCGCGCCCACCTGCCGGTTGAGGTCGTACGGGAAGTTCAGCCGCGGCGCCGACACCTCGTCCAGCACGGCGGTCTGCTCCGGGGTGAGCCGCACCTCCAGCCCGGCCAGATTGGCCTCCAGGTGTGCCAACCGGCGCGGGCCGATCAGCGTGGAGGTGACGCCGGGCCGGTTCTGCACCCAGGACAGCGCCACGGCCGCCGGGCTCGCCCCCGCCTCCTCGGCCACGGCGGCGAGCGCGTCGATCACCCGGAACTGCTCCTCGCTGGGCGCGCCCAGCACCGAGCCGCGCCGGGTCCCGGACGGCACGCCCCCGTCCCGGGAGTAGGTGCCGGCCAGGTAGCCGCTCTTCAGCGGGCTCCACGGCAGCACGCCCATGCCGGCGTCCTCCGCCAGCGGGATCAGCTCGCCCTCGATGGTGCGCTCCAGCAGCGAGTACTCCATCTGGAGCGCGGTGACCGGGGTCCAGCCGCGCAGCAGCGCCGTCGTGTGCGCCTGGGCGGTGAACCAGGCCGGGGTGTCGGAGAAGCCGACGTAGCGGATCTTGCCCGCGGTCACCAGGTCGTCCAGCGTCCGCAGGGTCTCCTCGACCGGCGTGGACCGGTCGTAGTTGTGCAGCCAGTACAGGTCGACGTAGTCGGTGCGCAGCCGGCGCAGCGAGTCCTCCAGCTGGCCGATGATCGCCTTGCGGCCCGCGCCGCCGCCGTTGGGGTCGCCGACGTGCAGGTTGCAGAAGAACTTCGTGGCGAGCACGAGCCGGTCGCGCAGCCCGGGGCGGGCGGCGAGGAAGTCGCCGAGGATCGCCTCCGAGTGGCCGTTGGTGTACAGGTTCGCGGTGTCGACGAAGTTGCCGCCGCGGTCGAGGTAGGTCTGGAGGATCTTCTCGGACTCGGCCACGTCGGCGCCCATCCCGCCGTCCTCGCCGAAGTTCATCGCGCCGAGGCAGAAGGGGCTGACCTTCAGGCCGGACCGACCGAGGGTGACGTACGAGTCGAGTGTCATGGAAATGCTCCGATCGAAGACTCGGTGGAGTGCTGACACTTCGAGGAAACCAGCCTGAGCAGGGGAATCGTTAGTGCGATCCGATCGGTCCCTTGCACGATCCTGCTCGATTCGACCGGCGGAGCCGCTTGCGTCCGGGCGGTCGCCGTACTTCAATCGAAACGTGTCCCTCGATGCCCTCGATGCCCTCGATGAGCTGCGCAGCGCGATCGCCCGCCACGCCGGGCGGTCCGAGTACCCCGTCGACGGCCTGATGCTGTCCGCCGTCGAGCGGACCGGCCCGCCCGCGGCGAGCATCGCCGACCCCGTGCTGGCCATCGTCGCCCAGGGCGCGAAGCGGCTGACCCTCGGAGACCGCGTCTACGAGTACGGCGCCGGCGAGTACCTGGTGGTCTCCGTCGACCTGCCCGTCACCGGCCACTTCACCCGGGCGAGCACCGGCGAGCCCTGCCTCGGCTTCGGGCTCAGCCTCAAGCCGGCCCGGATCGCCTCGCTCCTGCTGGAGGCGGGCGCCGCCGGACCCGGGGACCGGCGGGCCGCCCGGGCGGCCGCGTCCGGCCTCGCGGTCAGCCGGGCGCCCGCGGAACTGGTGGACGCGGCCGTGCGGATGGTCCGGCTGCTGGACCACCCGGCCGACGTGCCGATCCTCGGCCCGATGATCGAGAAGGAGATCCTGTGGCGGCTGGTCACCGGTGAGCAGGGCGCGCTCGTCCGGCAGATCGGGCTCGCCGACAGCCGGATCACCCAGATCGGCCGGGCCATCCGCTGGATCCGCGACCACCACAGCGACCGGCTGCGCGTCGAGGACCTGGCCCGGCTGTCCGGGATGAGCGTCTCGCCCTTCCACCGCCACTTCCGCGCGGTGACCGCGATGACCCCGATCCAGTACCAGAAGCACATCCGGCTCCAGGAGGCCCGGCTCATGCTCATGAGCAGGGCCGACGACGTCGCCGACATCGGCTTCGCCGTCGGCTACGACAGCGCCTCCCAGTTCAGCCGGGAGTACCGCCGCCACTTCGGCGTCCCCCCGGGCCGCGACGCCCTCCGCCTCCGCACCGCCTGAGCCGGGTTCTCGCCGTCAGGCGCCCGGCCCGGGGCGGCCGCGTCGGACTCCGTCCGCCGGGGTGGCGCCGTCGGCCGCTTTCAGGCGCCCGGGCGGACCGGGATGGAGGTGAAGGTGGGGGAGGGGGCCGGGTCCTGGAAGAAGTCGTTGCCCTTGTCGTCGACGACGATGAAGGCCGGGAAGTCCTCGACCTCGATCTTCCAGACGGCCTCCATGCCGAGCTCGGCGTACTCCAGCACCTCGACCTTCTTGATGCAGTCCTGGGCCAGCCGGGCGGCCGGGCCGCCGATGGAGCCGAGGTAGAAGCCGCCGTGGGAGGCGCACGCGTCGGTGACCTGCTGGGAGCGGTTGCCCTTGGCCAGCATGACGTGGGAGCCGCCGGCCGCCTGGAACTGCTCGACGTACGCGTCCATGCGCCCGGCCGTGGTGGGCCCGAAGGAGCCGGAGGCGTAGCCCTCGGGGGTCTTCGCGGGGCCGGCGTAGTAGACGGCGTGGTCGCGCAGGTACTGCGGCATCGCCTCGCCCGCGTCCAGCCGCTCCTTGATCTTCGCGTGCGCGATGTCGCGGGCCACGACGAGCGGCCCGGACAGCGACAGCCGGGTCTTGACCGGGTACTTGGTCAGCTCGGCGCGGATCTCCTCCATCGGCCGGTTGAGGTCGATGCGGACCACGTCGTCGTCGAGGTGCTCGTCGGTGGTCTCGGGCAGGAACCGCGCCGGGTCGGTCTCCAGCTGCTCCAGGAAGACGCCCTCGGCGGTGATCTTCGCCAGCGCCTGCCGGTCGGCGGAGCAGGAGACGGCGATCGCCACCGGGCAGGACGCGCCGTGCCGCGGCAGCCGGATCACCCGCACGTCGTGGCAGAAGTACTTGCCGCCGAACTGCGCCCCGATCCCGATCCGCTGGGTGAGCGCGAAGACCTGCTCCTCCAGCTCCTTGTCCCGGAAGCCGTGCCCGGTCGGCGAGCCCTGCGCCGGCAGCTCGTCCAGGTAGTGCGCGGAGGCGTACTTGGCGGTCTTCAGGGCGAACTCGGCGCTGGTGCCGCCGACCACGATCGCCAGGTGGTACGGCGGGCAGGCCGCGGTGCCCAGCGAGCGGATCTTCTCCTCCAGGAACCGCATCATGGACGCCTCGTTCAGGACGGCCTTGGTCTCCTGGTACAGGAACGACTTGTTGGCGCTGCCGCCGCCCTTGGCCATGAACAGGAACTTGTACGCGCCCCCGTCGGTCGCGTAGAGCTCGATCTGGGCGGGCAGGTTGGAGCCGGTGTTCTTCTCGTCCCACATGGTCAGCGGCGCCATCTGCGAGTAGCGCAGGTTGAGCTTCGTGTAGGCGTCGTAGATGCCGCGCGAGAGCGCCTCCTCGTCGCCGCCGCGGGTGAGCACGTGCTGGCCGCGCTTGCCCATCACGATCGCGGTGCCGGTGTCCTGGCACATCGGCAGCACCCCGGCGGCCGCGATGTTGGCGTTCTTCAGCAGGTCCAGCGCCACGAAGCGGTCGTTCGGGCTGGCCTGCGGGTCGTCGAGGATGCGGCGCAGCTGGGCGAGGTGGGCCGGGCGCAGGTAGTGCGAGATGTCGTGCATCGCCTCGGCGGCGAGCCGGCGCAGCGCCTCGGGCTCCACGTTGAGGAAGGTGCGGCCGTCGGCCTCGAAGGTGCACACGCCCTCGGACGTGATCAGGCGGTACGGGGTGGCGTCCGCGCCGAGGGGGAGCAGATCCGTATAGGCGAACTCAGGCATAGGGGGCATTCCTCACTCGGCTGCGTCGACGCTGAAGCACCGTCCAGCGTAGGACCTCCACCCGCCCGCCCCGTATGAGGTGGGCCTCACCGAGGGCCCCCGATCCCGCCCGGGGGCGAGGGCGTCCCTTAGGGGCAGGCTCAGGGTGCCGGAGGGTAGTTGCGATCTATCGCGTCTGTGTACGGTGGTCGGGTGGACGAATCGCAGCTCCAGAAGCGCTCCCCCCAATCGCCGGCCGTCGAAGGCGACCTGCGCGCTTCCGACGCCGACCGCGACCGCGTCGCCGACATCCTGCGGGAGGCGCTCGCCGAGGGCCGGCTCGACTCCGCCGAGCACTCCGAGCGGCTCGACCGGCTCTACGCCGCCAAGACGCTCGGCCAACTGGAGCCGCTGGTAAGGGATCTGCCGGCCGGGCGGCCGGGTGGCGCCCCCGGGCCCGCCCCCCGGGCCCGCATCTCCGACGGCACCGGGGAGAACCCCAACCTCGTGGGGATCCTCGGCGGCGCCGAGCGCAAGGGCCACTGGCGGGTCGGCCACAAGATCAACGCGGTCGCGATCATGGGCGGTGTGGAGATCGACCTCACCGAGGCGACCTTCACCGCACCGGAGTTGGTGATCCACTGCACCGCGATCATGGGCGGCATCAGCATCAAGCTGCCGGAGAACGTGACGCTGCGCGGCGGCGGTGTGGTCGGGATCATGGGGGGCTCCGACGTCCACGCCTTCGAGTCCCCCGACCCGGGCGCGCCCACCGTGCGCGTCGACGGCATCGCCTTCTGGGGCGGCGTGGAGGCCAAGCGCAAGCGCGGCAAGAAGGTCCGGGACTGGCTGAAGAAGCAACTCGGCTGACGGCGCGCTCCTCCCGGGGCCTCCCGAGTCCACCCGAGGCCCCCGGCTCCACCCGGCGCACCGAGAATCCCTCGGGCGATCCTCCGTACGCGGAACCGGAGTTCGCACGGGGGAACGAACACGGTGCGCATGAAGTCGCGTACAGCGGGTAGGGGAACGGCACGCCGCCGCACGGCCGATCCGGCGATCCCACGGACCGGTGACCGGGCGGCGACGGGCAAGCGTGGCCATCGCCGAGCCGTCGTCAGGAGTTTCCCGTGCTTCAACCGATCGAGCCCGTCACGGACCCGGATCTCCCGCCAGGACATCCGCGGGATCTGGGCGGCCCCTGGCACTCGGAGGCGGCCTGCCGCAGTGACGAGGCGGGCCTGTTCTTCGCGCCGTCCAAGGAGCCGACCGCGGCTCGGCTGTCGCGCGAGGAAGCCGCCAAGCGGGTCTGCGCCCGCTGCCCGGTGATGCTCGAATGCCGTGAGCACGCCCTGCTCCAGCCCGAGCCCTACGGGGTGTGGGGCGGGATGACGGCGGCCGAGCGGCGCGTGGTGCTCGCCCGCAGGCGGCGGCGCGAGGTCGAACTCCAGCGGCCCGCCGGGCCGATCGCCGCCGCCGGCTGACCGAGCGGCGTCCCTTGACGGGTGGGCCCGCACGCGCCGACCACCGCCCTCCAGGTTTCGGGGCCCGGGGAGCACCGGTCGGTCGGGCGGGCCCTCACCCGCTTTGTCTCAGCGTGCCCGGTCGAAGTTGACCGCGCTGTACGCCCGCAGCTTCGACAGCCGGTGCACGGAGTCGATCTGCCGGATCGTGCCGGACTTCGACCGCATCACCAGGGAGGACGTGGTGGCCGTCTCGGCGCGGTAGCGCACCCCGCGCAGGAGTTCGCCGTCCGTGATGCCCGTGGCGACGAAGAACACGTTGTCGCCGCTGACCAGGTCCCTGGTGTGCAGCACCCGGTCCAGGTCGTGCCCGGCGTCCAGCGCCCGCCGCCGCTCCTCCTCGTCCTTGGGCCACAGCCGGCCCTGGATGGTGCCGCCGAGGCAGGTGATCGCGCAGGCCGCGATGATGCCCTCCGGCGTGCCGCCGATGCCCAGCAGCAGGTCCACGCCGGTACCCTCGCGTACCGCCATGATCGCGCCGGCCACGTCGCCGTCGGAGATGAACTTGATCCGGGCGCCGGCCTCGCGGATGTCCCGGACCAGGTTGTCGTGGCGCGGCCGGTCCAGCACCACGACCGTGACGTCCTCGGGCGCGCTGCCCTTGGCCTTGGCCACCCGGCGGATGTTCACCGCCGGCGGGGCCATGATGTCCACGAACTCGGCCGCCTCCGGGCCCGCCACCAGCTTGTCCATGTAGAAGACCGCCGACGGGTCGTACATCGTGCCCCGGTCGGCGACGGCCAGCACCGACACGGCGTTGGGCATGCCCTTGGCGGTGAGCGTGGTGCCGTCGACGGGGTCCACGGCGACGTCGCACTCCGCGCCGGTCCCGTCGCCGATCCGCTCCCCGTTGTAGAGCATCGGCGCCTCGTCCTTCTCGCCCTCGCCGATGACCACGATCCCGTTCATGGACACGGTGTGCACGAGGGTCCGCATCGCCTTGACGGCCGCGCCGTCCGCACCGTTCTTGTCACCGCGGCCGACCCAGCGGGCCGAGGCCATCGCGGCGGCCTCCGTGACCCGGACCAGTTCGAGGGCGAGGTTGCGGTCCGGGGCCTCCGGGCTCACTTCGAGTTGCGGGGGCATGTTCTGCTGTTCGGTCATCACAGCGCACCTTTCTGTACGAGGACGGCCGGATATGAGGGTGCTGTGACCCTATCCGGTACCCGGAGGAGGGAGCGCTGACCGGGGTGGGGGACGATAGGGGCGTGGCAGCGGACAAGCGTGGCAACAAGACGGTCCGGGACCTGGGGCTCTCCCTCCTGGTGCTCGGGATCGTCGTGTTTGCGATCTACCTCTTCATCCCGCACGACGCCGGCGCGGACCCGGTGGCCGGCCGGACGGTCGGCTATTCCGTGGAACTCCAGCAGGCCCGGCGCGACGCGCCCTACCCGGTGGCCGGCCCCCAGGGGCTGGGCAAGGACTGGCGCGCGACCTCCGTCGACTACCAGGGGACCGACCGCAAGAACGTCACCTGGCACCTGGGATTCGTCGACCCCGAGCAGCAGTACGTCGCCGTCGAGCAGTCCAACGGAGACCCGGCCGAGTTCATCGGCCAGGTCACCCTCGACTCGCACCGCGACGGGCACCGTACGGTCGTGGCCGGCGGCCGGACCTGGCAGCGCTACACCGGCGGCCGTTACACCGCGCTCGTGCGCGAGGAGGCGGGCGTGACCACCGTCGTCCTCGGCACCGGCCCCGACGCGCAGCTGCGGCAGCTCGCCCAGGCGCTCACCTACCGCCGGGCGTCCGCCTCGTAGCTCACTCCTCGCCGGCGCCGTCCTCGGCGGACCCGGCGTTCTCCGCCCCCTCTTCCGAGTCCGCCGCGCGCTCGGCCGCGAGCGCCGCGTCCAGCCGCGCCCGGGCGCCCTCCAGCCACCTGCGGCAGACCCTGGCCAGCTCCTCGCCCCGCTCCCACAGCGCCAGCGACTCCTCCAGCGTGGCGCCCCCGGCCTCCAGCCGGCGCACCACCTCGATGAGCTCGTCCCGCGCCTGCTCGTACCCGAGGTTCGCCCGAAGGTCCTGATCCGATCCCATGCGGCCAGCCTAGGCCGTCCCTCTGACGCCCCGGCCCGCCACACGTCCGCCCCGTCCCTTGGAGAGTTGTCACCCGTGAGACCCGTCGCCGCGAGCCGCCGCAGATCCCGTACGGCCGTCCTCGCCCTCGTGGCCCTGGCCGCCTCCGCCGGCCTCGCCGGCTGCTCCGGCAAGGGCGGCGCGCACGCCGCGCACCGGGCTACCGCCACCCCCGCCCAGCCGCTGGCCGCCGCGCCCGACCCGAAGTCGATCACCGTGCCCAGCGCCGCCGCCCCGTCCGGCCCGGCGTCCACCGCGCCCGCGCCCAAGGGCCCCACCGCGGACCTGACGGCCCAGCAGATCTGGGACCGGGCCGCGGCCGTCATGAAGGCCCAGAAGTCCGTCGCCGTGACGATCGACACGGTCACCGACGACGGCGACAGCGCCCACGTGCACGCGACCTCGGTGGTGAGCGGCGACGGCGACTGCGTCGGGGCGTTCACCGAGAGCGGCGGCCACGCCCAGGTGATCCACGTCGGCCCGAGCTCCTACCTCAAGGGCGACCGCGCCCTGTGGGAGAACGGCGCGGGCGGCTCGCTGGCCGAGCTCGCCCCCATGGCCGCCGGGCACTGGATCACCGGATCCATGGCCCAGCTCGGCACCTTCGGCGCGGGCACCATGTGCGACCTCGGCCTCACCGTCGAGGACGCCTCCTCCGACTTCGGCGGGAGCAAGTCCAAGGGTGTGCCGCTGACCCTCGACGGCCACCGGGTGATCCCGGTCGAGCAGACCTCCGACAACGGCACCGTCACCCTCTACGTCTCGGCCACCGGCCCGGCCACCGTCCTGAAGAGCACCCGCACCGACGACGGGCCGACCACCATCCGCT
Source organism: uncultured Actinomycetota bacterium (assembly GCA_963756705.1). Taxonomy (GTDB): domain Bacteria; phylum Actinomycetota; class Actinomycetes; order Streptomycetales; family Streptomycetaceae; genus Actinacidiphila. The sequence continues at coordinate 137,107 of CAVWOS010000024.1, forward strand.
TCACCGCCTTCGGCCCCTCCGTGCACGCCAAGACTCCCGCGGGCGTGCTCGGCTGACGGCCCGGCGGGCGGCGGGGCCTACGCCTCGTCGCCCCGCTCGGTCACCCGCACGGTGAACTCGCCCTCCGCCACCCGCGCCCGCAGCGGCTCGTCCGCGGTGACGTCCGCCGGGTCGCGGACCGCCGTGCCGTCCGCGCGCTGGAGGACGGCGTAGCCGCGGCGCAGCGTGGCGGCGGGGGAGAGGGCGACGACGCGGGCCAGGGTGTGGGAGAGGTCCGCGTCGGCGCGGTCGAGGTGATGGGCCAGGGTGCGGCGGGCGCGGCCCACCCGGTCGGCCACCTCGGTCTCACGCTCGTCGACCATCCGGTAGGGGGCGGCCAGCACCGGACGGCTGAGGGCCGCGGCCAGCCCCCGCTCCTCGCGTTCGAGCAGGGCCCGCACGGACCGCAGCGCCCGCTCCCGCACCAGCTCGACGCGGGCCATCTCCTCGCGGACGTCCGGCACGATCCGCTTGGCCGCGTCCGTGGGCGTGGACGCCCGCAGGTCGGCGACCAGGTCGAGCAGAGGCACGTCCGGCTCGTGGCCGATCGCGGAGACCACCGGGGTGCGGCACTCGGCGACCGTGCGGACCAGCCGCTCGTCGGAGAAGGGCAGCAGGTCCTCCACGCTGCCGCCGCCGCGGGCCACCACGATGACGTCGACCTCCGGGTGCTCGTCCAGCTCCCGGACCGCCTCGATCACCCGCGGCACCGCCGAGGCGCCCTGCACCGGCACGTTGCGCACCTCGAAGCGGACCGCCGGCCAGCGCAGTATCGCGTTCTCCCGCACGTCCCGCTCGGCGGCCGACGCGCGGCCGGTGACCAGCCCGATCAGCTGCGGCAGGAAGGGCAGCGGGCGCTTGCGGTCCAGCGCGAACAGCCCCTCGGCGGCCAGCGTCCGCTTCAACTGCTCCAGCCGGGCCAGCAGTTCGCCCATCCCCACCGGCCGGATCTCCACCGCGCGCAGCGACAGCGTGCCACGCGGCGCGTACCACTCCGGTTTGGCGTGCGCCACCACCCGCGCGCCCTCGCCCACCACGTCCGCGACCTGCTCCCACACCGCGCGGAAGCACGTGACCGACAGCGAGATGTCGTGCGAGGGGTCGCGCAGCGTCAGGAACACCACCCCCGCGCCCGGCCGCCGCGAGATCTGCGTGATCTGGCCCTCCACCCAGACCGCGCCCAGCTTGTCGATCCACCCCCCGATCAGGCGTGACACCTGGCCGACCGGAATCGGCGCGTCCGCCGAGGTGTTGAGAGCCATACCCGCACCCTAGTGCGCCCCGCCGACAGCACTGTGTCTTTCCGTCGCCCCGTACGATGGGCCCATGAGCTCTGACTTCGCCCGGCGCGTCCTCCTCGCCGCCCCCCGCGGGTACTGCGCGGGTGTGGACCGCGCCGTGATCACCGTCGAGAAGGCGCTGGAGCAGTACGGCGCTCCGATCTACGTGCGCAAGCAGATCGTGCACAACAAGTACGTCGTGCGGACCCTGGAGACAGAAGGGCGCCGTCTTCGTCGACGAGACGGAGGAGGTGCCGGAGAACGCGATCGTCATCTTCTCCGCGCACGGGGTGGCCCCCGTCGTCCACGAGGAGGCCGCCGCCCGCTCCCTCGCCTCCATCGACGCCACCTGCCCGCTGGTCACCAAGGTGCACCGCGAGGCCGTCCGCTTCGCCAACGACGACTACGACATCCTCCTGATCGGCCACGAGGGCCACGAAGAGGTCGTCGGCACCATGGGCGAGGCGCCCGAGCGGATGCACCTGGTGGACGGCCCCGGCGACGTGGAGGGCCTTGAGGTCCGCGACGAGTCCAAGGTCGTCTGGCTCTCCCAGACCACGCTGTCGGTGGACGAGACGATGGAGACGGTGGACGCCCTCAAGGAGCGCTTCCCGCGGCTGGTCTCCCCGCCCAGCGACGACATCTGCTACGCGACGCAGAACCGCCAGGTCGCGGTCAAGCAGATCGCCGCCGAGGCCGACCTGGTGATCGTCGTCGGCTCCCGCAACTCCTCCAACTCCATCCGCCTGGTCGAGGTCGCGCTCCAGGCCGGGGCCGGCGCCTCGTACCTGGTGGACTTCGCCGAGGAGTGCGAGGACGCCTGGCTGGAGGGGGTCCGCACGGTCGGCGTCACCTCCGGTGCCTCCGTGCCGGAGATCCTCGTCGAGGGCGTGCTGGAGTGGCTGGCCGCGCGCGGCTTCGCGGACGTCTCGGTCGTCACCTCCGCGCAGGAGTCGATCCAGTTCTCGCTGCCGAAGGAATTGCGCCGTGATCTGCGTGGAGAGGTCGCCGCGCGGGCACCTGGGGAATGAGTGAGGGGTGAGCTCACGACCCGCGCCCTAGCCTGGAGGCCATGAACGTGTTCGGTGTGGACATCGGCGGTACGGGAATCAAGGGCGCTCCGGTCGATCTCGACCGCGGCGACCTGTCCGACGAACGCTTCAAGGTCCTGACCCCGCACCCCGCCACGCCGGAGGCGGTGATCGAGGGCGTGCACGAGGTCGTCACGCACTTCGGCTGGTCGGGGCCGCTCGGTGTGACCTTCCCCGGCGTGGTGGTGGACGGGGTGACGCGCACCGCGGCCAACGTGGACAAGGCATGGATCGGCGTGGACGCCCGCAAGGCGCTCAGCGAGCGGCTCGGGCTGCCGGTCATGATCATGAACGACGCGGACGCCGCCGGGGTCGCCGAGATCACCTTCGGGGCCGCCCGCGGCCGGGGCGGCACCGTCATGGTGCTCACCCTCGGCACCGGCATCGGCAGCGCCCTGTTCGTGGACGGCCGGCTCGTGCCCAACACCGAGCTGGGCCACCTGGAACTGCACGGGCACGACGCGGAGACGCGCGCCTCGGTCAAGGCGCGCGAGGACGAGGACCTGAGCTGGGAGCACTGGGCGCACCGGCTGAAGAAGTACCTCGCCCACGTGGAGATGCTCTTCTCGCCCGACCTGTTCGTGCTGGGCGGCGGGGTGAGCCGCAAGGCGGAGAAGTTCCTGCCGCACATCAGACGGGATCAGCGCGGAGATCGTTCCCGCCGTGCTTCAGAACAACGCGGGGATCGTCGGCGCCGCCATGGCAGCCGCACAGCTCTGATCGCCACGATCAGCGCGGCCGCCACCGTGCCGGTGTAGAGCCAGCCGGTCATCAGCGCGAGCGCGGTGAACACGCCGAGCACGTGCCCGACCAGGCCGCCGGCCCCGCTGTCGGCGGTCAGGGCGATCGCCGACCGCGAAGGCGATGGGCGCGGCGACCGGGGCGGCCACCAGGTCGTACGGGCGCACGTACACCGCGCCCACGACGCTGACGGCGACGAAGACCACGCCGAAGGGGACGCCGGGGCCGTCGAAGGCCCACGCGTCGAGCGCGGCGGCCAGGACGGTCACGACCATGATCAGGATGCCGGCGCCGAGGCCGGTCAGGCGGGGGCGGGGGCGGCGGGGCCCTGCGGGGCGGCTGCCAGTGGGGCGGTTCCCCGCGGGGCGGGTGCCGGTACGGGGTTCCGTGCGGGGTTCGGTCCTCGCGGTACGGGTCTGCCCCGGGCCGCGGGTGCCCGGGGCGGCGGGCTCCGGCCGGGCGGGCGGGTCGGCCTGCGGGGTGGAGGCCTGGGGCGCCTGGGGTTGGGAGGTGGGCGGCTGCGCTTGTGGCTGTGTCTGGGGCTGGGCCTGCGCCTGGGCGGCGGCATGGCCGGGCTGCGGGGCCTGGCGGGTGGACCGCATGGCGGGTCCCGCCTCGCCGGTCCCTGATCGCGCTGTGTGTTGCTCCACCTACCCAAAGTAGGCGGATGGGGGCCTTTCCGCAGGTCCGGGACACGCGGATTAGCTCGCCTGGGGCCCATGTTCGACCTGAGCCGATCGGGTGACGCGGGGTCGTCGCGGACCCGGCGGCACCCCTTCGAGGGGGTCGCGCGCACCCCGCGCGGGACCGTCCCGCCGGGGCGGCCGTACGGGCGCGGGCGGCAGCGGCGGGCGGTCGGCGCGAGGCCCGTAGACTGGGCCGCGCCAGGCCCCCGGCCGGGCCCCAGCCCCTTCGTTACGGGAAGTCGCCACGTGTCGCTCACCATCGGAATCGTCGGCCTGCCGAACGTCGGCAAGTCGACCCTCTTCAACGCCCTGACCAAGAACGACGTGCTGGCGGCCAACTACCCGTTCGCCACGATCGAGCCGAACGTCGGCGTGGTGGGCGTCCCCGACCCCCGGCTGCAGACCCTCGCGGGGCTCTTCGACTCCGCCCGGGTGCTGCCCGCGACCGTGGACTTCGTGGACATCGCCGGCATCGTGCGCGGCGCCTCCGAGGGCGAGGGCCTGGGCAACAAGTTCCTGGCGAACATCCGCGAGTCCGACGCGATCTGCCAGGTCATCCGCGCCTTCAAGGACGAGAACGTCGTCCACGTCGACGGCAAGGTCTCGCCCAAGGACGACATCGAGACCATCAACACCGAGCTGATCCTGGCCGACCTCCAGTCCGTCGAGAAGGCGATCCCGCGCCTGACGAAGGAGGCCCGCCTCCAGAAGGAGAAGGCCGCGGTGCTCGCCGCCGCCGAGGCCGCGCAGGCCATCCTCGCCGCCGGCGACACCCTCTTCGCGCACGGCATCGCCAAGGGCACCGAGCAGGGCACCCTCCTCCACGAGCTCCACCTGCTCACCACCAAGCCCTTCCTCTACGTCTTCAACGTCGACGAGGACGAGCTGACCGACGAGGCCTTCAAGGACGAGCAGCGCGCCCTGGTCGCCCCCGCCGAGGCGATCTTCCTCAACGCCAAGCTCGAGTCGGACCTCGCCGAACTCGACGACGACGAGGCCCTCGAACTCCTCCAGTCCGTCGGCCAGCAGGAACCCGGCCTGGCCACCCTCGCCCGCGTCGGCTTCGAGACCCTCGGCCTCCAGACCTACCTCACCGCCGGCCCCAAGGAATCCCGCGCCTGGACCATCAAGCGCGGCGCCACCGCCCCCGAGGCCGCGGGCGTCATCCACACGGACTTCCAGAAGGGCTTCATCAAGGCCGAGGTCATCTCCTTCGACGACCTCGTCGCCACCGGCTCCGTCCCCGAGGCCCGCGCCAAGGGCAAGGCCCGCATGGAGGGCAAGGACTACGTCATGCAGGACGGCGACGTGGTGGAGTTCC